>NZ_CP068082.1 GCF_016724845.1 Sphingobacterium spiritivorum | reverse complement strand
ATTTACAGAGGATTTTTTCTCGTTAAGATTCAATAGTAATATACTTTATCAGTTTTCTTTTTTCAAGGAAAATGGCAATTGCTTCTTCGGGCTTTCTAAGCAGGATGAATCCAAATGGAACAGTCTGTCTGACCTGATGCTACAGGAATTTTCAGGTGGTAAAGGAGATATAAAGGTATTGAGATCTTACCTCAATATCCTGTTGCATGAAATAGAAGGTCATACCAATGTGCATATTCCATCTTTGGCGGACGGGCACGCGCACGACAAAGTGATGAAGTTTCAAAAATTGCTGGAACGTAATTTTATACAACACAAAAGCCCCTCATACTATGCAGATGAATTGAATATTACCCTGCATTATCTGAATAAGTTGTGCAAGATCTGCAGGGGTATGACCAGTGGACAAATAATCAAGGAGCGGATTCTTACGGAATCCAAAAGATTATTAAAGCATACCACACTTTCGATCGCAGAAATAGGGTATGAGCTGGGATTTGAAAGTCCTTCTTATTTCATCACTTTTTTTAAAAAGAATATAGGCTATACCCCCGAATCATACAGACGAAGTGTTAATTAGAACTGTAACCGGCACCATCGGGAATTGCTGATGTGTTTCAAAAAATTAAATAACAGATACGTATAGTGAAATGCCGGAAAAACAGGGCTACGTATCTTTGCAGAAAGAGATAACCTTGACAAAACAGTTTTATATATATGTCTTATTGCTCTCATTTGTTATGCAGATGTTTGTCAGGGTTGCTATTGTCGTCGATTACAGTACCAACAAATCGCTGTATCTGCAGTATTGCGAAAACAAATCACGGCCGGAATTACATTGTAACGGACAATGTATTCTGATGAAAAAACTAAAAAAACAAGAAGAAAAGGAAAGTAAACAGGTATCACAGAAACTGGAATATCTGGCCTTTTTCCATGAGGTTGAAAAAATTGAATTCAATAAACCTCGCTTACATTTTATACCTGACACAAACCTCTCCGGACTTATCTGTAATTACAGTTTCCAGTTTGTGGTTTCCATTTTCAGACCACCGCTCACCAGCATCTGATTTCCCGGAGATCGCTTTATCAGGATACATCCTTTTGATATCATCCTTTTTTATTACGCTGAAGAATAGTAGTACAGTCTGTATGGCTGTAATTGTATGCTATATATCCTGTGGACTGAAAAAGTAAAGGTGTGTATATCTCCAGATTAATAACATTTAATAATATGCTGATACATCTGTCTGATGATGTTCAGGGATGCAGCATATCCTAACGCCGAAGAGAGCAAGCCTGCTTTTTAAAGAAGCTGTTTGTGGGATTCTTTGGTATTCAAACGAATTTTAAAATATGATTAAAAATAATAGAAAAACAGGTCTTTTAGCAATGATCTGTCTGCTGCTTACACTTACATACAGCTGTGGTGACACAACAAAAAGCAATAACCTGAGAAGTGCAAATAAACCCGATACTGTAAATCAGACTATCGATCTCTCCAATGTAAGGGAAGCAAAATATGCACGCACTTTAGCTACTGGTACCAAAGATGACGGGCGTGTATCTATTTCCTGCCTGCTGCCTGCAGAAGTAGAGACGGGAAACAACCCGATCCAGTTTGTACTTCATAATACCGATAAAGATCATTTATCGGAACTGGACGGTTACAGCATTGCCTTAGAGCCTTTTATGCCGGCTATGGGACACGGCTCTTCCGGAAATAAGAATGCCGAAGGAACAGGAGAGGGACATTACCAGGGAACTGTTCAGCTTTCTATGCCTGGCGAATGGCTTATCAAAGCAAAATTGCTAAAGGATGGAAATGTTGTATCTCAGGATAGTCTTGTTTTCCCTGTGCAGGTTAGATAAGCTATTGATCTATAAGCGAACTGTAGAAAACTTATGAAAGCTTTCTCAGCAATATTTACCAATGAACAGTTTTTAATAATACCCGTTTTTCAAACCCTAATAATAAAGTAAAAAATGAATACATCCATTATAAAACAATATGTAGCGGCAGCAGGTTTGTTGCTGACTGTGATACTGACCAATTCATGCAGTAAAAATAATGCTCCCGAACCCGATGCAGATAAGATGGGACAATTTTCTATTGAATTTGATAATATTGTCGGTGAAGAGACGCTTGGATTTGAACCCCGCAGTTACACAAATGCAAAAGGTGAAAAATTCAGAATCAAGCAGTTGCAGTATTTTATCAGTAATATAAAATTGTATAAGAATGACGGTTCTTCTTATACTGTTCCTCAGGAAGAAAGTTATTTTTTGGTCAATGCCTCAGATCGTACTACCCGGTTTACCAGAGTAAGAGTGCCGGAAGGAGACTATTCAAAAGTGCAGTTTATATTAGGAGTAGACAGCCTGCGCAGCACAATGCCGGTAGAAAAGAGAACAGGTGTGTTATCTTTCAATCCCGAATCCGGGCATGCAGGAGGGGGAATGTACTGGGGCTGGAACAGTGGCTATATTTTCCTGAAACTGGAAGGATACTGTGATCTTATATCCGACAATCAACAGGGAGATCCGACCGGAAATAAACAATTCAAATACCATATCGGCGGTTTCGGCGGATACAATGCACCTACACTCAATAATATCAAGACCATAACTATAGATCTCCAATCTGCCGGCATTGCTCAGGTCAGAGCAGGTATGCGTAGTAATGCGCATCTGTTTGTGGATATTATGAAGATTTTTAACGGACCGAATGCGTTCAGTATAGTTGCCCACCCTAATGTGATGTTCAGTGAATACAGTGTCAATATTGCGAACAATTTTCCTGCTATGTTTTCCCATGATCACACAGAGAATTTTGTGAAAAGTGAAGACGAGTTATAAGTTATGAAGAAGATTAGTGTAGTGTTGGTATTGACACTGTTGATATGGGCATGTAAAAAGGGGGAGGATTCCTTAACCGATCTGTTTGCCGGATTTATGAAATCCGCTCATTTTCCCGATCCTGCTTATGATTTTTTACGTAATGAGATTAGCAGAGAGGGTTTTGAGTTAGGGAAACGCTTGTTTTATGAGCCCCGTCTTTCGCGTAACAATACCATCGCCTGTGGCAGTTGCCATATACAATCAGCCGCATTTACACACCACGGACACGATGTGAGTCATGGTATTGATGATCGTCTGGGTACCCGTAATCCGATGCCTATCATGAATATGGCCTGGCAGAAAGAGTTCTTTTGGGATGGAGGTGTATTTGACCTGGACCTGGCTGCGGTAAATGCAATTACCAATCCGGTAGAAATGGATGAAACTGTTCCTAACGTATTGCGCAAATTGCGTGCACATCCGGAATATCCGGCTTTGTTCAAAAAAGCTTTTGGTACCGAAGAAATTACGGATGCACGTTTTTTTAAGGCATTGTCTCAGTTTATGCTGATGGCCGTCAGTGATCAGTCCAAATATGATAAAGTAAGACGAAACGAAGACGGTGCTTCTTTTACAACGTCCGAACAAAGGGGATACCTTTTCTTTCAGAAAAATTGTTCTACCTGTCATAGTGAACCGTTGTTTACAGATCGCAGCTACCGTAACAACGGATTGGCTCCGAACAGATCAAATGATATCGGAAGAGATTCTGTAACATTGAATCCTGCAGATAAATATAAATTTAAAGTGCCAAGCCTGCGTAATCTCGCTTATACTGCTCCCTATATGCATGACGGACGATTCCTGACACTCAACAGAGTCATCGAACACTATCGTAATGGCATGGTCGATTCGCCGACATTAGATCCGGTGTTCAGACAGCAGGACGGCCGGTTGGGAATCCCGATGACTGAACAAGAAAAGGAGGATCTGCTGGCTTTTCTGAATACACTTAATGACAGAGCTTTTGTTACCAATCCATTACTCGCCGAACCTGAAACCGGTGGTTTTGTTGTCAAATAATTAGAACTACAATCATGAAAAAAATAACATATATATGTCTGGCAATCCTGTTTTCCTTATCATTTATACCGCAGGCAAGTGCATGTGATATATGTGGCTGCGGAGTTGGCAGCTATTATCTCGGAATATTACCTGACTTTAATAAACGTTTTATAGGATTGCGCTATCAGCACAAGTCGCTGCTTACGCATTTAGGACCAACAGGAAACAGGACGCCTATCACAGCAGACGAAACTTATGAAAGTATGGAACTGTGGGGCGCATGGAATATCGGAACCAAATGGCGTATCATGACGATATTGCCGTATAATTTTAATACCAGATATATTAAGGGGTCCGGAGAAAAAGGTAAGAAAGACGGATTAGGTGATGTCGTGGTAATGGGATATTACAAATTATTTGAAAAGAGCACCAGTACATCTGCAGATCAGTTGCTGGCACATTCACTGTGGATCGGAGGCGGTATTAAAGCGCCTACCGGAAAGTACGACAATGCCGAGCGTAGCGGTGTCTCCCAGGATTCGCCTAATAATTTTCAACTGGGAACGGCCAGTACCGACTTTATGATCAATCTGGCTTATGACATTCGTCTCATGGATGTAGGACTCAATGTCAATAGTACTTACAAATTAAATACAGCAAATAAATACGATTACCGGTATGCCAATAAGTTCACTGCAAATGCTCTTTTGTATTACAAATTCAATATAAAGAATCAGGTCCGCATTGCTCCGAATGCAGGTGTTATTTATGAGACTCAGCCTAAGGATGTCGTGTATGATCAATATGATGTCGCTCAATCCGGTGGTTATTCTACTACTGCAGTAGCAGGTGTAGAGGTGAATATCGGGCGAGTCTCTCTGGGCGGAAATTATCAGACCCCGATGGCGCAGCAACTGGCAGACGGGCGCGCCAAAGCCAGAGACCGTTTTATGACTCATATTTCCTATAGTTTTTAACAAATATTTTAGCGATTCATAACTATGAAAGCAACAAGTACGTTATATTTGATACTTTATTTAATCGTCTTTTGCATGCTGTCCTGTAATTCGGGAAATTCAAAAACGGATAGACAGAAAATTCAATCCGCAACGCCGGATAAAACGAAGGAACAGGCTCCTGTACATGATTATCTGACGGAAGGAAGTAAAGGGATAGGGACTATCACTCAGTTTGAGAGAAAACCGTTTGATTCCCGATTGGCAGATCAGGGCAATAAGCTCTTTATAGTCAAATGTAACATCTGTCATGAAGTAAAGGAAGATAAAATAGGACCTGCACTTTATGGTGTAACGAAGAAAAGAACACCTGAATGGATACTCAATATGATATTGACACCCGATCAGATGCTGGCAAAGGATCCGGATGCTATAGCGCTGAGTCAGTCATACGATGGTATGATGACAGCTATGGGACTTAACGAACAAGAAGCAAAATCTATTTTAGAATATCTGAGACAAGAGGATGCAAAATAAATAAGCTGTTAAAAACACATGATATGGAAAACAAGAACAGAAGAACCTTTATTAAAAATAGTCTTGGCCTGACAACAGGGCTACTGATGACGCAGGTATTGACAGGATCGGCAGTTCCGTCAATATTAGGAGGAGCAGATAAATTTCGTTTCGCGAAGGCAGTGTTGCCTTATACATATGCTGATCTGGAGCCGACGATTGATGCACAGACCATGCAGATACATTACGAAAGACACTATAACAATTATGTGGTAGCTGCCAATGAAGCCATAGAAGCAGAAAAAGTAGATGTAAAGCAAGCTCAGGATCTTTTGAAAAATATCTCAAAATATTCCGGCAAGCTTCGTAATAATGCAGGTGGAGCGTATAATCACGAATTGTTCTGGTCTGTATTGAGACCTGTACGTACTGATAACAAGCCTGGCGGAAGTCTGGCAAAAGCTATTGATACAGCATTCGGGTCATTTGATAAGTTTAAAGAAGAATTTACAAAAGCGGCCTTATCACAGTTTGGATCGGGTTGGGCATGGTTGGTAGCTGATCAGGGCAAACTCAAAATCGGCGGAACTCCTAATCAAGATAATCCATTGATGGATATCTCTGCATTCAAGGGAATTCCTCTTCTCGGCCTTGATGTCTGGGAGCATGCCTACTATCTGCATTATCAGAATAAACGGGTAGAATATGTAAATAGCTGGTGGTCAGTAGTCAATTGGGATAAGGTTCAGCATTATTTTGATAAATCCGCTAAAGGATAAAGAATAATACAGACGGGTATAATCGCTATTAGTCTTTTTTCTAAACAGGTATAACGTCAGGCTTTATACCTTTTTTTTTTTGTTAATTTAAGAAATCACTTTTCCTTGTGGAATCGTTTTTTATATTCCTGAGGCGATTCTCCCATAAATTCTTTGAATACAGTACTAAAGGCAGAAAGACTATTGTATCCTACCGCATGCGTGATTTCGACGATCTCCATATTGCTGCTTTCTATGAGTTCAAGAGCTTTCTGCACTCTGACGGATTTGACAAATTGAAATATGGTGCTGCCTGTTTCTTTTTTAAACCATCGTGATAAAGTCCGTTCGGAAAGATTGAATCTTTGTGCAAGCTGCTGAAAATCAGAAGGACTGTTCAGGTGCTTCTGGATATAAGTTATGATTTCCATTAAAACTTCCGATTCCGGAGCGGGGACAAAGAGTTTTAATGGAGTAGAAAGAACCACCGGAAGTATACGTTTAAGGGCAGCCATACAGGATTCTTTGAGTCCTGCATGTTTTGTCTCCTGCCAGTGACGAAATCCAAATTGCAGTAACTCTTCTATTAAGGTATTAGGAGCGTATACTCCCAAAGTATTGAAAAAATCAGATTGAATTTCATTCTTCTCCGGTTTTAAAAACAAAGTTGTCAGTTTGATCTGTTCCGATTTCGAAATTAATTTATATATCATACCTGAAGGAATCCAGGCGTAATACTTATCTGGAATGTACAATGTGTCTCCTTCAGTATGGAGGTACAGTACCCCATTCGCCGGAGATATCAACTGATTCAGTTGATGGTGATGAAAGGTGGTATTTAAGAAACTAAATAATCTTATATCTAATATACCATCCGAAAAATTAGACAAACTGCCGTCAGTTTGCATTGATAATCTGGACATAGTATGCTGAATTAAAGTCTATTTGGGGAAATAGCTGTGTATAGTTGTGTGATCAATTGATTACCTAAATATAATCAATTGATCGGGAAAGGAAACAGTATAAATGAACACTTTCGAAAAATTATTCCCGCTTTCTTTTACGGACACTGATGCCGGCCGGCTTTGGCATATGTAAATGACAAAAGATAAACAAAAAAACATACTGGATAGTATGTTTTTTATTATCTTTGTTTCAGATTTATCAAATACAGGTATTCAGACATCATTTTGTTGTATGTGATAAATAGGTATAGAATAAGATATGAAAAAGGCAGAAACAACCCGGCTTACTATATTACAAAAAGCATTTGAGCTCATCTATACGAAGGGATATCAAACGACTAGCGTAGATGATATACTCGCTACTACGCAGGTGACAAAAGGAGCATTCTATTATCATTTTAAAAATAAAGATGAAATGGGTGTTGCAATCATCAATGAGCTAATGAAACCTGTCCTTATAAAAAGTTTTATTGAACCCCTGCAGCACGCCGAAAATCCTCTGGAAGCTATTTACCAACTGATGTATCATCTACTGATGGAGAATGATTTTCTAAAGGTTGAATATGGCTGTCCGGCAGCAAATTTTACACAGGAAATGGCACCGTGGAATGTTGATTTCAGTAAAGCACTTAATGATATCAGCAGACAATGGGTTAACATCATGACTGCTGTTATAGAAAAGGGACAGCAAAACGGATCTGTGCGTAATGATGTAAATGCGCAACAGGTAACACTGTTCATCATGTCGGGATATTGGGGAATACGAAATTTCGGAAAACTGGAAAACAGTAAAAAAGTATATATACCTTATTTAAATGAGCTTAAAAATTACCTGAACAGCTTGAAATAAATTTTTTTGAATTAAAACATACTGATTGGTATGTTTTAATTCAAAAAATTTGAATATCAATAAAATAAAAAATATGGAAACACATCTATACATCACTTCGGAGTTTACCCTTTCTGGTTTACCAGCCACTATACTTAGCACAGCACCCTCTGTCCGGAAACGATTTACTGACCGTAAAAACTAGCACAACGTAATATGTATTCCACACTCTTAATTCTCCATTCGCTGGTAAGATGGCTTGTATTGGCCTTTGTAATTTATGCTGTTTACAGATCGTACACAGGTTATATCAAAAACAGGATATTCTCAAACACGGACAATGCTGTGCGACACTGGACAGCAACGATTGCACATATTCAGCTCATGATCGGCATGTTACTGTATATCAAAAGTCCGGTTGTGAAATATTTCTGGTCTGACGTAAAGAAAGCCATACAACAAGCAGATCTGACCTTTTACAGTATTATTCATTTTATACTGATGTTGCTGGCCATTATTACGCTGACTCTGGGATCTGCACTGGCGAAAAGAAAAAATACGGATAAAGAGAAATTCAGAACTATGCTGATCTATTTTTCGATTGCCTTAATAATCATCTTTATCGCCATTCCCTGGCCATTTTCACCCTTATCAAACAGACCTTATTTGAGAACATTTTAACTATGAAAAAGTATTTTACAACAACTACAGGCCGGCTACGACTGTTGGCACTTCTGGAAGGATTTTCCTTACTCATACTCGTATGCATTGCAGTCCCTTTAAAATATATTTTTCATGATCCGGATTGGGTCAGACATATCGGGCCTGTGCATGGTGTATTATTCTTACTTTTTATCTTTAATACATTACGGGTGGGAGTAGAGGAAAACTGGAAATTTAAGCAGACCACCTGGAAAGTCCTTATTGCCTGCATCATCCCGTTTGGAACTTTTTATGTCGATTATAAAATTCTTCGCAAACTGCACAATGGACAAAATTAATCATGTATAGTTATCTTCATCAACCCTGATGTCTGAACATATTTTCTTTTATACAGGGCTTTCCCTGTTTACCATACATGAGATGGATGCAATACGCTGCAAAGAGTGGCGAATTTTTCCGGTACTTTCCTTTCTGGATGATCAGTGGGGATACAGGATCTTTATGTTTGCTCATATTCCCATATTCCTGTTTATTTACAGACAATTACATGATTTCCCGACTTCAGAAACATTTATGAACGGATTTAATGTTTTTCTGATGGTACATACCGGGTTTCACCTGTTGTATCTGAAACATAAGAGGAATGAATTTACGGACTGGATTTCATGGTTTTGTATTGCGGGAGCAGGAATATCCGGCCTTGCGGATCTGTTGAATCCGTTTTTTTGATAATAGATTAGATTAAACAGAGCTGAATTGTACGCTAAGGATATGAAAAAGGGCCCTGAATGCAATGCCCCCAAATAGTTTTTCCTCTTTATTGATTTTGGTCAAAAAAGAGGCATTCTTTTTTCCCAGGACAAATACTTCCTCAGTTTCGAGTCCCGTTGAAATATGCTGTTTCAGCGATTTGACCATAAATGGCTTTACCATGTCGAAGAGCTGTTTATCGTCGTAATAGTTTGCATTGATCCAGCTGTTGGCTTTGACCTCCCGAACGATAGCGAGTGGGAAAGGGGAATTAATGTAAAATTGTTTGTAGAAGAGTTCGGGACCACCATAAGCCTGGATCATGTCATACATAAAGACGGAGGAGATTTCATGCGTATGGGCAGATTGCATTTTTATATCGCAGGCACTGTATAACCGTTTGGTATCGGTAAAAGGCACGCCCGTCACACCAGCGCCATGTCTACTTGGATTGATGCCAATGATAAATTTACGTTTCCTATTGTCGTTATAGTATTTATTGTAAAATTGCTGCATAACGATCAGCGTCTCAGGGTTGTCGAGGTAGGGGCTGATGACATTAAAATCGGAAGGAAGATTTCCCTGATATTGAAGTTGTTTGTTAAATGCGATTACTTTTTCAGCAAAGGTGGTCATGATATATACTTTAGAAATAAAGATAAGTATATTAACAAAACCTAAAAATTGTGAACTCAGAAATTTACAAATAATTTGCTTCCCATAAGGGGGGGGGAAGCAAATTATTTTCTTTCTATAAACGAAGGAGATTAATAGCTATTCGAGTTTAAGGTGCTGGAAATGCATTGAATACGATGTCTTCTCTTATCCAAGTTTTATCAACCTGATTAATATTGGGATCCAATTCGAAGATATGATCCTTCATTGAATCACTATAATATTTGTATACTGGTTTTGTTCCTGGAAGGTTTTGAGTGGGGACATAGAAGATAATACCTTCGTTTTTGACGTTGCTATCTCTGTATTGAATATAAGGATCAGTATAATATACGTGGTCATTCATACTAGGTATAAAATATTTGTAAACGGCGACAGTGTTTGGAGCTGGGTAATTATAGCCATAAAATGCAATTTTTTCTTTTACCCAAGTATTGTCATAAGAAATAACATTAGGTTGTGGATCATATATATGGTCTACCATGTTTGCGCTATAGTAGCGGTAAATAGGGATTTTATTTAAGGATATTTCGGTTCTATTTGCCGCTAAATATTGTTCTATATATGTTTTTATCTGTGCTTTTTTAGTTGGATTGCTTACGAATTCATATAAAGGAACGAGTCCTCCGTTTCCAAAATCAATTAAGATAGCGTTTTGAGGTTTACAGGTGCTTTGCCATTGGTTAATGGAAATTTTTGTTGGAGTTGAATAATCCAATGAAATTTCGCCTATTAAGCCTTGTGTTCCATCCCCCCCTACGGAACGATAATTAACTTGTTGATTGTAGTTAGCTTTTGCATCCGAAGCATTATATGTAAAATCAGCTGTAGCAGACCATACTTTAGCGAGACCGTTAACAGCTAAGCCAGCTGCTAATGATTCTCTTTTTTTTGAGCTACTTGTTTCCGTACGATAGGAAAATGAAAACTTTGCTCCCAAAACTATATTTGTACAAACATGGGTTCCGTAGTAAGAAACGATTTCTTGAGCGGATAGGCGATTGAGGTCATTAACAAAAGAAGCGCTTAGATAATTGTCCCTAAGGTTTTGAATCGACGTGCTAAAATTGAGTCTTTTTTGAACTATATATTTTGTTGCATTCGCTAAAGAATAGCTTCCTTTAAATGCTTCACTATTACCGAAAGAGGTGTTAATTTCTGCTTTAAATAAACCGAAAGCACTAAATCCCCCTGTAGCTTTCACACTTAAGGAGTCAGAATATTCTCTGGCATTATTAGCAAATTTATACTCAAAAAAATCCTCTACACCTGCAATTATCCCTACATGGCTTCGATCTAAATTATAGAATTTTTCAGCATCGATTACTTGTAATCTGGAGGATTCAATATTTGCATACCTTCCAGTAGCGTCATAACCATAGCCTAATAAATCTAATTTATTATCCATGGAAGAAGCTTGTTTTTCCAAATTGTTGTTTGGTAGTTTTTCTTGCGTGATTTCGTTTTTCTTACAGTTAGTAAGAAGCAGCGTTGAGGCTATCAACGTGTAGATTAAATTAATTTTTTTCATTATTACGTTATTTTGATGCAAATTAACGTAATAATATTTATATATCAATATTATTGATTGTTTTATTTTAATTTATTTTAAAATAAATGTTTGTATATTATTTCTTTTGTTCTGATTTTATTATTAGCTTATTATTGTTTTCTTATAAGTGGGGTTTTGAGTACTTCTAAGTGGTTGTGTAAGTGTTACTTTAATTTAAATCTGTTTTCAATAGAAAGTATTTCTTTTGGGTGTTCATTTGTTTCTATTTTAATTTTTTTTGTTTTTGGTAGTGTACCTTTTGTTATTGATGTACGTTCCCAGTTGGCTTCGATATCGAGCAGTATATTTTTAAAACCGGCTTCATCTGGATCACCAAGGACAGGGCTAATTGGAAGATCAACAGTAATATTGGTTCAATCCCATCAAAATAGCCAAACCAACCATGTGCATTTTTTAATAGAAAACTGCTTAGATATAGCGAATATCTATCAATATCAATGGGGAAAAAACCTACCGGTTTTCAGAAAGTTTTCTGTCCTACTGTTTTTACATTGAAATAAGGTTTAAATAGGCTTATTAATAGTTCACTTGCTGATGCGGTTGATTGGGATGTTATGAAATAGATATTTTTAATACTTTCTAATTTTCCTTTTTTACTAAATTGATAAGTATTTCCCTTTTCACTGAAATCAACGTCAGCCATTGTTGCTTGTCTTCCATTTATCTTCACATAATTACCATTATGATCTAGATAGGGTTGGTGCTTCAAGATCTTGGCATGTCCGCTAATTAGTAAGTTGTTAAACTGTTCGGTATACATTATTTTGCCATTTAATCTGCTTGGCGCTATAAGGTTGGCTAGATATTCTGTTGTTTCGATATACCCCCCTTTATTGTAGCGTAAATCAAGGATAATTGTCTAAGGCTGTTGTTTAGCGATATCAGTAAATAAATCGTCTAGATCCGCCTTTAGTACATCCAACTTTGGAAAAGATGATATTGCAAAATATACTAAATCATTGCTGTAAGAAACTGTAATATCATTATTTTTTGTATTAGAACTTGTTTTCGTCTCAGCTTTAATATTTTGATTAAAACTGGGTTCCAGATAACTATATCGAGGAGCTCCACTGTGTAAATATTCAAAAGGTAATTTGGTGTTTTCGTTAATCTTTAGCTGTGATATATCGAATAATTCCTTATTTAATGCATTTATCTCAGGTGTAATGTGTGCATATTTCTCTCTCGGTGAGAAAGAGCCATAACTAGGGAGTGCATCGTTCCAAAGGTAAATTTCTTTTGCATAAAGATATAATGAATCTATAGTCAGTTCAGATCTCGATCCTGTTTTCGGAGAAACATTTTCATCTTCTTCTTTGTCTTTTTTACAGGAGGAAATACTTGTAAGCAAGATGATTATTAGTGGATATATAAAACTGATTTTCTTTAAATCAGACCAATTGAAAATTCTCATGGATCAAATATAAGATCTTAATACATTTCTTAAAAATTATCATTGAAAGTAAATGTAGATAGTTTGATATGAATAATATATGTCTGATTAATTCTATGAGCGGATGCTCCTATTTATGGGAATATCATAATTTATTAACGCTTATATAAAACCAGAAAAGGGCACTGAAAATGCAATGCCCCCAAAAAAGTTAGACACTTTCTGGGGGCATTTTTATGAGAAAAAACAAAAAACATAGTTTGGAATTCAAACTTAGTCTTGTCGATCGGATCGTTGATGGTTATTGTTCAGCGAAAAGCATCGCTAAAGAACATTCTCTATCCTATGATATGGTCCGGCGTTGGTACAAGCAATTCGAGTCGTTTGGCATTGAAGGCCTCAAGCCCCGCGGAGGTAATGCAGTCTATCCGCAGTCCTTTAAAATCTCGGTGCTCCAAACAATCCAAGAAGAATCTCTATCTTTGATGGAGGCCATGCTGCGCTTCAATCTTCCTAGTCCTTCTATTATCGTTAATTGGCGGAAGTAGGTTGAAGCACATGGTTTTGAGGGGTTAAAGCGCCAGGTTAAAGGCCGGTCACCGATGGAAACGAACGACAAATCACCCAACAGACGAAAGAAGCCCGCTTCTAAAGTTCCCCTGACTAAGGAAGAACAACTTGAGCAGGAGCTGGAGTACTTACGAGCGGAAAATGCTCTGCTAAAAAAGTTACATGCCTTAGTTCAAGAAGACAGCAAGCACAAGCCATGATGGAACTAAGGCCAAGGTTTAGCTTAGAGATTCTTCTGAGCTGCATGAAAATGGCAAGGAGTACCTTTTATTATTATCTCAGGGATGGTGGCCGACAGGACAAATATACCCAGCTCAAAGAGGCGATCAAGAGTACCTATAGTGTTCATAAGGGCAGATATGGGTATCGCCGGATCACACTGAGTATTCGTAAGGGTGGGTATAAAATAAACCACAAGACTGTCTATAGACTGATGGGGGATCTCGGTCTGAAAAGTTCGTTCAGGGTGAAAAAATACCGTTCTTATAGAGGTGAACCCGGAAAGATAGCACAAAACGTCCTTGAGAGAAATTTCAAAGCTGCCAAACCCTTTCAAAAATGGTCTACCGATGTTACCGAATTCAGGGTAAAGGATAAAAAATTATATCTTTCACCGATCATCGATCTGTTCAATCAGGAGATCATTAGTTATAACTTAAGTGATCGACCAAACTTTCCAGGGATAATGGACATGCTTGATAAGGCCATAGGAAAACTTGATACGGACTCCTGTGGACTCATTCTACATTCCGACCAGGGATGGCAGTACCAAATGGTACAATACCAAAAAAAACTAAAACAAAAAGGGATTATACAGAGCATGTCCCGAAAAGGAAATTGCCTGGACAATGCTATAATCGAGAACTTTTTCGGGATTCTAAAATCAGAGCTCTATTACCAAAAAAAATATGAATCAAGTGATCAACTTAAAAAAGATATCAGAGACTATATCGATTATTATAACAACAAAAGGATAAAACTCAATTTAAACGGAATGAGCCCGATGGAATATCGAGCTCATTATAATAACAAATCTAATAACTAAATTTGTCTAAACTTTTGGGGGCACTCTAGAACGGGCCCTCTTCAAATTATAGGTTAACTTTTAGGTATATCATATCGGTACACCTTGACGCCTCCGTCAATAATTGTGGAGAGGTAAGGAATTCCATCTGCTGAAATTTTCATTTCCAGTTTATCTCCGTTTTTAGAGGTAAGCTGAGTAGGAGCATTCCAGTTATTGGTATCTTCATTAAATGTGCGTACTACCAGACCGTTGTTATTGTCCGAGTAAGCAAAAAATACAGTACCGTTCGGGTGGACGGCTACAGCGATATTATCTCTGGTAGCGGTACTGCTGGTTGTCTGTGCTATTCCATCGCCAAACTGTTTCCAGGTGTTTCCGTTCCAGTGCATGACATAAGAGGCATAGCTTGGTGAATTCACCTGATAAGCGACATAGATCTCTCCGTTTTTATCAATATCCATATCAATATTAATACCTCCCGAATTAGCTCCGGCCGGGCCTATATATGGCGTACCCACCACAGTCCAGTTACCGTTTCTGAATTTATAAACAGTAGGTTTACGGGTAGCCGTACCGCCTGTGAGATCCATAGTAACATAATAAAGGTGATTGTCTTTTCCTCTAACCATTTTGGCGTAGAATCCGGTTGCGGAAGGGGAAAGGGTCTGACCTGCCCATGTACCATTGGTGTATTTACTGATATAGGTTGCACGGTTTGCCAGTGGTGCAGCTGCAGCTCCCAGTGTATAACCCAGGAACGGTGTATTTACGGAATCCAGTGCAACAAAGAAATAAGAAGAAACACGGTGTCCTGTAAACTGTTTATTGCCTACAAAACTCCATTGTCCATTCTCATACTTTTTGACAGATCCCAATTGTGCATTTGTACCGTCATAATCTTTATAGGCTACATAGACAACCCCGTTGCGGTCAATATCTATAGATGCGCCGTCAATACGATTGTCAGATATACCGGTCGCAGGACCAACGTTGACCCACTTGGCACTATCATATGTTGCTACTACAGCTTTTCTGTTTTCAGGCGTATTGCTGTCCGTGAGCGTGTATACAAGATAAGGAAGGTTGTTAAACTGACTCACCATCAGCTTCACTTCTGAAGCACGTGCAGCGCCGATTACATCTCCAAGGTTCATTTCACTCCAGACCGGTGCTGTTAATCGTCCTACTTTTACCGTAAACTGGTCCGGAGCTTCTGACTGTTCATCTTTCAGTTCGAACACGACGTCCTGTTCGTAGTTTTGCTCATTCTTACCGGAAGTCTGTGCAAGTCCTCCAACCGTTACTGTAGCTCCCTGAGAAGTGGTATAACGGGCTTTTAATTTGGAAATGTCAGCATCTACAGGCAGATCTACAGTGATCTGTAATCCTTTGATAGTAGCTTTATAATCTTTGAACAGATAATCCGGATTATCTTCCTTGTAAAATCCAAAAGATAAGAAGGAAGCATTTTTTAATGCGTATACAGTGTAAAAGGACATTCCTCCGGGAGAGGAGAAACGGTAAGTAGTCGTATCAGCCAGATTGATCTGGCTGATACCGCTTTCCTGAACCGTGTTGCCTACAAATGCTACAAATTTCTCGCTGTTAACTGTAAAACTCGGAATGGCCTGATTGATGTCAATACTGTTTGGAACACGGATAAACACATCATTGCCCTGAATAGTTCCTTCTACACGGTTGCTTAATCCGGGATTGGAAGCTGGTTCAAATGTATAAGATAACAACTGGACATTTCCTACGCTGTCCTCTTTTTTGCAGCTGCTGAAGATCCCGGTCAGGATCAGCAGCAAGCATATTGTTATAGTGTATGTTTTCATTTTCTTTGGTTATTTATTGGTTTCAGGCAATAGGATTGCTTTCACCCGTGATGCACCTATTACTTTAGATTTTATTCTGTTACTGATATCCGATCCTGTAATATTATCTAATAGCTCATCGTATTTTGTGAAATAATCCCAGTTACTGAAATTATAATACAGATGGTTTCTTAGTTCTGCACTCCAGAAGGTTTCTTTCTCATACTGCTTTTTATAATCCTGTTTCAGCTGAACCTTGATGTTTGCTAATTCTTCTTTAAAGTACGACGGATCTTTTGCGATTTTATCCAGTTCGACACCGACTTGTCCGATAAGAAAATCTGTACGGGCAGGTTCACATGTAAAGGTAACACGTGTCCTCATCAATGGAGTAGGGAAGGATGTGGCACTGGTGCTGACACCGACACCGTATACTCCGGATTGTTCTTCTCTCAGGTTTTTTCTTAGTTTCACCTTCAGTACTTCTTCCATCAATGTATTTTCCATAATCTCTCTGACGCTGTAATTCAGGTCTGTAGTCTGATAGAACAGATTGACAGTAGCTTTCTCTGCTTCCCCTGCATACATCAGTATATCGCTGTCATCTTTAAGACTGTAGTTAGGAATACGTTGTGTATGATCAATCGCTGTTCCGGGCAATCCACCCAGATAGGTTTCTACATCGTTCTTAATACTATCCGGATTAAAGTCACCGATAATCACAAATTCAAAATCGCGTGCTGAACCAAATCGCTTATGATAGACATCCAGAATACGGTCAAACTGCAGCTCTTTTTGCAGACGGTCTGCATCAATCTCACTGGCTTCTGTGTCGTCAGAACCAATCTTACGGCTTATTTGCTTATTGTATTCTGCTGTCGGTGTATATTTCCGGTTTTGAGTCGCTTCTACAGAACGCTTTTTGATATTATCAAATACGGCTTTGTCTGCTCTTGGCTGTGTCCACTTCAGATAAAGCAATTCAAACATTGTTTTGATGTCTTTCATATTTGCACTAGCTGCAACACCTTCACGGTTTTGGGAAAGTACAAATGTCGCAGATGCAGAATTGCCCAGCAGATATTTGGTCAGTGCCTGTCTGGTGAAATCTCCGGCTCCGCTCGCACCTATTATATTTTTGGCGTAGACAGCATTTACATAATCTGTTGTATCTAATGCGATAATTCCTCCTTTTCTGAATCCGGTAAGCTGTATATGATCTTTCCGGCCACTGGATGGTCTCAGGTATACGGTGATTCCATTGGACAATACCCATTTGCGCAGACCCACTTCTTTAATGAAGGTAGAATCTGTTATTTTTCCGGCAACAGGTGTGTTTTTTAACAATTGATCCGGTACAGATATCTGATCTTTCCACACTGGTATCTGAGTCGATCGGATGGTATTGAATAGCTCCTGCAATTGTGCTTTTGTCGGAAGTTGATCTTTTAAGCGTTCGGGTCCGGATAACATAATGACTGTATTACCTGTGATCAGGGATTGTTTCAGATACTGAACCAAATCTGCCGAATCAATCGCAGCCTGAACCTTAAGTGCCGTCTCCTGACGATATTTACGGTCCATCAGGGTTGCATCGGTAAAGAAATTGTTTTTCATATCCGCCAGTAAGCCCGTTGCATTGACCGTTTCATCACGGCTTTCCAGACCTCTTTTTATTTGTGCTACAAATTGAGTTCTGAAATCTTCAATTTCTGAATTTGTAAAGCCGTAGCGTCTTATACGCTCATTCTCCAGCAGATACTTGTATATACCGTCCTTTATATTGTCTTCGTAAAGAGTTGTTCCTCCTGAAGATATACCACTATGTAATAACAGATCGGACAGAGACATGGAGCCTTCTTTAAAATCATTCTGCAATTGTGAAAGACGTTCAAATCTCTTTTTGACAAGATTATTGACAAAAGAACGTTTCAATGAGGATTCAAATTCTTCCATCGTGCGTACACCTTTGTCTGCAGGAATTTTGGTGACATATGAAAAGTCTATAGTCGTTGCTTCTTTATCTGTCAGAATAGAATAAAGCGTATCTGCATGTGCCGGCAGATAATAGGCTTCCCGTTTAGGTGCATGTTTTGGATTTTTTGCCTTTCCGAATACTTCTTTGATCAGTTTTTCCGTCTTCTTCAGATCCTGATTGGTCACTATTCCGATTCCCATCAGTTGAGGACGGTACCAGGTCGTATAGAAGTTGACAATAGTCGGACGTCTGAAATGATGCAATACATCCAGCGTACCTATAGGTTTTCTTTCAGCGTATCTGGAGTTGTTAAAGATCAACGGCAGGTACTGGTCACTCATACGTGAGGAAGCCCCTTGTTTGGTGCGCCATTCCTCGATCACTATACCTCTTTCTTTTTCAATTTCCAACGAATCAAAACTGAGGTGAAAAGCCCAGTCTGCCACAATGCTGATGGCTTTGTTGAGATTTTGCTCATCTTTGGTATCAATAGTGATCTTATAAATCGTTTCATCATATGAAGTATGCGCATTCAGATCTGCTCCAAATTTGACACCCAGAGATTCCAGAAATGTGATGACTTCATTCTTCGGGAAGTTTTTACTGCCGTTAAAGGCCATATGTTCGACAAAATGTGCCAGACCTCTCTGATCTTCATTTTCCTGTAGCGATCCTGCATTTACAAATAGCTGTAGAGCGGTCTGCTGACTTTTAGAATCAGCCGGATACAGGTAATATTTAAATCCGTTTTTTAACTCTCCTTTTACGAGTTTGGGATCTTGCTGCAGTTTTTGTGCAAACAGAAGTGATGAACACGCTATGCACAGAACTGTGGTGATGATATTTTTTAATGGATACTGCATTTTATAATGTTTTGGTAATCGTTAACTGTGACTGTCTTTTGTCCGGTCCGGGGTAGCCAATCAGTATATTTTTATCGTTTTCTATCAGCTTAATTTTGAGTGTATTATCTTTTGAAGTGTCTATAGCATGGTTGATCCAACGGACGCGTATCGTCATTTCAAAAAATCCGGGTTTGAATACTAATTGTCTGTTAGCATCGGGCAGTTCAAAATCAACACCTTCTTTCAGACCATCGCCTACCAGCACCTGATAGGTTAGCGTGATCGGATCATATTGCATTTTTGAACTTAGATTGACTTTATATTCCACAGTTTCATTACGGCTGGACTGTACATTGACAGCGTCCAGATTATTGACATGGATATAGAAGAATGGCTGGTCAAACGGCTCCATTTTATTTTCATCACAGGAGATGTAAAATAGAGACAGAAGTAAGAATGCGGTAGTATATATTATTTTTTTCATTACAGTCATTTTTTATTGATTAACGGTTGGGTTTGGCTGCATCAGAGGGTTTATATCCAGTTCTGATCTGGGTATTGGCATGACGAACCTATCATTCGGATAGGTCAGCTGACATACATCTGATGTACAACCTGCGCCTCTGTTAAGAGATTCTTTATATCTCATGATATCGTATAGACGTTGATTTTCAAAGCCCAGTTCTTTTCTGCGTTCCAGTTTTATGATTGCGAATAATTCCTCCGGAGTGGTATATGTTATCGTGACCAGATCTATAGAGACATTACGTGCGCGGGCTTGCAGAAGCTTGATGTCTGATACGGCTTCTGCATAGTTTCCTAACCGGAAATTAGCTTCTGCTCTGTTAAGATAAAGTTCTGCCGAACGTACGACTTTGACATTCAAAGGCCAGTTATCATTGATAACACCATCCTCTTTACCATATTTAATACTTCTGTAATAATTAGTAGCGGGATCTATCTGCAGCATTGTTTTTCTGATGTCCTGATCGGAGAATAAGGAAACATAGCCCGGAGCAGCATAATACTGATACTCTACAGGTTCTGAAAACAGATGCTGCACTGTACCTTTTGCATATTTCTCCAGATTGAACTGCCATATCACTTCAGAGGCAATGGAAGTATAATCTGTACGTTGAGCAGTTGCTGTAAACATTTTTTTATAATCTGCTGAACTCACCAAAGGGTATTTATTTGGCGTGATCAATTCTGATGTTTGGTTCACTACGTTTTGATATTGCCCCATATATAAGTAAATACGTGCTCTTAACGCTTTAGCTGCATCTACAGATGCATAGATTTTAGTTGGAACATTAGGATTTTGGGAAAGTAACTGAATACATTGTTCAATATCAGCCAGTATCTGCGCATAGACAGTACTAACCGATTCTCTGGCTACATGTGTTCCTGCCGGTGGCGTTTTGAGGAGGATCGGGATTCCCAGGTGTGAAGCATCCGGGCTGTAGTTGTACTGTTGTGCATATATATTCGTCATGTCAAAGTTGCATAGTGCACGTAGTAACAATGCCTGTCCCAGTATAGATGTCGCCTGTGCCTTGTCTATACTTGACTCCAAAAAAGGTTCTGCACCATTTATGATGTTGTTGATATTGTTTAATGCGGCATACCCGTTTCCCCACATTAATCGTGTAGCTCCGGCTTCATCCTGATCATTGGCTACATAATTAAATTCTGTTTGCATCACAGGACTTGAGATCCCTGTCCGGAAAGCGACATCATCCCCCCTTAAATCTCCATAGACTCCATATTCATTCATATGATATCTGGCCATCAGATTGTAAGATCCGTCAAGTGCGTTTTTTAATCCGACTATATCCCTAAATACCTGTTCTTTCCCCAGTTTTCCGATAGGGTCGACCTCAAGAAATGATTTCCCGCAAGACGATAATATAAGTGTTGCAGCAATGCTGCTATATAATAGTAATTTCATAATAGTATTCTTTAAAATGCAACGTTTAAGCCTAATGATATGACAGTTTCCTGTGGCATTCCTTCGAAGGAATTCTTATACGTATTTCTCTTACTGTTTCCGTTAGGTACCCACATATACAGATTATCTCCCTGGATATAAGCTGAAGTTGTTTTCAAGCCAATAGCTTTTGTCCAGTTGCTGGTCAGATCATACGCTAAACTCACATTCTGAAGTCTTATATTGCTGGTGCCCATCAGATAGCGGGTAGAATTCAATGTAGAGCTTGTTGTCAGATTAGATAATCTTGGCGTCAAGGCCAGATATCCCGGATACTGCCAGTGATCCAAGATATTCACAGACTGGTTTGCGCTCAGGATATTCAGTCCGTCTGATTCGTTGTTACGTGCCAGTCTGTTGAATGACAGTCCACCTTTGCGGTAAAGTACAAGGAAAGAGAGGTCGAATTTCTTGTATCTGATTCTATTGGTAATACCTCCGTAAAAATCCGGGTTAGGGGAACCGATAATTACTCTGTCATTTGCACTATACGTTTTGGTGACATTGCCGTTGATATCATACCACATAGGATCACCTGTTGCGGGATCTACGCCAGCCCATCTTACCAAATAATGCGAACGGGAGTCATAACCCTCCGTCATTATAGTCGTGCCGGATGAACGTTCGAAACCGTCATAAAGCTCGAGTACTTTGTTTACGTTATGGGAAAGATTGAAGGACGTACTCCAGCTGAAATCTTCCTTTTCCATGTTAACCGAGTTTATGGAAACCTCTACACCTTCATTTTTTAATTTTCCTACATTACGATATACTGCACGTTGACCTACGGTCATAGAAACAAGTGCATTGTTGATCAGATCTTTGGTGATGTTGTTATAATATTCTACCGCTACATTGATTTTCTTATAAATACGGGCATCAATACCGGTATTGAACATGTAGGTTTTTTCCCATCGCAAATCCTCATTGATACCCGTCGTCATGATAGCACCTGTATTTCCTCCATATCCGTAATCTGCTGAATAGGTATATATTCCTTTACTCAGGTCCGATCCGAATCTGGAATTACCTGTAGTTCCGTAGGAAGCTTTCAGTTTCAGAAAATCGACAACCTTGCTTTTCCAGAATTCTTCCTTACTCACGGTCCATGCTGCACCATATGAACCAAAAGTTCCCCATTTAACATTTTTACCGAAGTTGGAATCGCCGTTTTTTCGTAATGTTCCGCTGAAGGCATACTTGTCGTTCCAGACATAGTTAAGATAACCGAAGTAGGATAGTGAGGTCTTGTCATCTCTGGAAGTTGTCCCTCTTCTGTTGGTCTCTGCTACGAAAGATACTTCACGTATATTGTCATTCGGGAAATTGCTTCCTGTAGCACTTACACTGTGACGTTGTGTCCGTGTTGCTTCCATTCCCAGTTTAGCACTCAGACTACCTTGCCATAACTGATTGTCATAGTTCATCGTATTGGTTGTTACCCAATTGGTGACCTGGGTTTGCTGACGTTGTGCGCTTCCGTTTTCAGACTGACCCGACAGGTTGTACATGGATTTATATTGATCTTCATTTGAACTGGTGTAGTTCAGACCACTGTTGTTGCGAAACATTAGTCCTTTGAAGATTTGTATATCTACACCTCCGGATGTAAAAGCATCCAGTGTCTTCTGTGTCCAGTCATTCTGAGCAGCTTCCGCAAGACTGTTCATCAGCCTGTTTCCTCTTTCGTCTCTTAATGCAAAATCTCCGTTCGGAAGGTACGGATTTACAATAGGTACGCCCAGATAATATTCATCTCCTACAAGAAAGAGATTGTTGACATTGTACGCACCACCCACTATAACTCTGGCTGTAATTCTATTGCCGATTTTGGTTTCTACATTACTCTTCAGACTGTATCTTTTTGTGTCATTGGCAATGGTTGTACCTTTCTGGTCATATATCCCTGCAGACAGATAATAACTGTTGTTTTCACTACTACCGGATACGGAAAGATTGTGTAGTTTGGTCACTCCGGTTCTGAAATACTCATCATACCAGTTTGTATTTACGGTAGGATCGAACATTGCAATATCCTTAGACATACCCATATCTGCTATAACCTGACGATATTGATCTCCGTTCAGTACTTTGAATTTGGTGTCATTGATCTTTTGTAATCCTCCGCGGAAATTGTACCCGATACGTGTAGGTCCTTTTCCTTTTTTGGTGGTTACTAAGATAACTCCGTTTGATCCGTTTGCTCCATAGATGGATGTAGCTGTCGCATCTTTCAATACGGTGATAGATTCAATATCATCCGGATTGAGATAGGTGAGGGGGCTTATACTTACATTCAGACCGGGTGTCATATTGGTGGTTCCTCCGGTATAAAGCGGCACGCCGTCAAGTACCCATAACGGTTCATTGGACGCATTTCCATTCGGAGCCGAAGATTCACCACGTACGCGTGTGCTGAACCGGCTGCGGGGTGAGCTGTTGTTTTGATCCTGAGCCTGAAATTGAACGCCCGGTACCACACCTTCCAGTAAGGCATCTATTCTTAATGCCGGTCTTCTTTCCAGATCTTTGGATGTCAGCGTAAAGGCACTACCTACCTGATTGGCTTTAGTCTCTTTTGTCCCGTATCCGGTAACAATTACTTCATCCAGATAATCGTTGCTCTGTTCCAGAACGATATTTAGGGGAACACGGGGATTGGACACTGTAATTTCCTTTTTCTGAAAACCAATGTATGAGATGATCAGAACGCTGTTTTTCTCCGCTTTAATGTTAAACTCACCTGCATTATTAGTTTTGACAGCATTGGCTGTACCTTTTACCTGTACGGTTACACCTACCAGACTATAAGGAATCGGATTGTCCGTATCTTTCAGTAAGATCTTACCGTTGACATGACTGTCTTGTTTTACTGTGGCAGATGCATGGAATAAGGTTATCGTCTTGTTGACAATTTTGTACGCCAGATTTTCTTCTTTGGCGATTTTTTCAAGTGCCTGACTGATGGTGGCATCTTCCAGCTGAATTGTTAATCTCTTGTTGTCTACGACATTGTTTTCATAGAGAAAGAAGTATCCCGATTCTTTCTCCAGTGTTTGTAATACATTGCGTAAAGACTGGTTGTCTGCTTTGAGTGTAATGCGCTGTGCAAAGGTATTGGCTGATGCCATAGTAACCATTCCCAAGGTGAGAAAGGTCGCCATATTTACTGGCAGCAGCAAAGCCCTGACGATAGCTAAACTTTTTTGTAGAGGTTTAGATTTCATGTAAATGATTTAGTGATTATTTTGAGTTTTTAAATTCGATGCTAACAGTGCGGTCTTTGATTTTGAAACTGCCCCCTGATACTGCACTTAACATATCCAGTACATCGGACAGGGAAGAATTCCGTTGTATTTTTCCGGTAAATAATTTATCAGGTACAGTACTTTGGTAATCAAGCTGTACATTATAAAACCGGGAGAGATTGGTAAGTATGTCTGTCATATTCTGATTGGAAAAAGAAAAGATAGATGAAGTCCATTCTTTGCTAATGCTTTGATTTTCCTGTTTGGCCTCCAGTCTGCCCAATTCATTAATGACAGCCTGTCCGGGAAGGACAATTTCAGATTGTACAGGTGTATTTAAGGCAATTTTACCTTCATACAGATGGGTTATACTGGCTTCGTCATGATAGGCTTTGACATTAAATTTAGTACCCAGTACCTGTATTGTCTGATTGTCTGAAATGACTTCAAAAGGAACTTTTTCGTTTTTGGCAACTTCAAAATAGGCTTCACCAATCAGTTTCACTGTACGGGTCTGTTCGTTGAATGCCGGCATAATAGTCAGTTTGGATCCTGCATTCAACCATATTTTGGTACCGTCATTCAGTACAAATTTATAGAGTTGGCCTTTTGCTGTCGATAGCGTCAGCAACTGCTCACTGCGGTTTTTCTGATAAGCACTCAGATTATCGAAGGCAGTGGAATCTAAAAAGGCTTCCATTGTTGAATTGATCTGTTGCTGTTCTCCGTCTGTGTAATTGAGATGTACTCCGGCCTGGATACTGAGATCTGCGGGCTGATCCGGATAGAGACGAAATGCAAGGTATCCCATAACTAGCAGAGCACTTGCTGCAGCGGCTATTCTGAAATAGAGGGGCCGGAGTAATGGCTTTGCAGACCTGCGTTTGTTTATTGCCTGCAGAATGCGGCTTTTTATTTCTTCTTCGTTGGTCGCAGCATCAACTACAGCACTTGAATCGTCAAAACTGTTATACCAGTCTGTGATAATAGCACGATCTTCAGGTTTAGAAATTCCTGAATTAACTTTTTGTATAGCGTCTTGTACTTCTTTAGGAATGTGCATAGATGTTTAAGTTGTTCAGTGATATAGTACACGAACTCCTTAACTACGCACGATTTAAATTGAAAAAAATGCAAAAAATATAATTGTTTTTACAACTTTTCGTAATATTTTAAGCACTTTGCTGATTTGATTTTCAACAGTACGGGGCGAGATATCTAATTTGTCAGCGATTTCTTTACTGTTCAGGTGATCCTGTCTGCTATACCTGAAGATGAGTTGTGTTTTCAAAGGTAATTTTTCTACCTCCTGAAAAATTAATTCTTTTACCCATTTGTAGTGTAAGACTTCATCCAGATTATAATCTTCTAACTGATCGAATAATCCATACTCATTTGTGTAAAGATGCTTCTGACTTTTATTGATATGCTTAATGATGGAAAATTTGGTTGCCTGGAATAAATAGGCTTCAAGATTGCGGATATTCTGGGGTTGTGCATGTGTCCACAGGGATAAAAAAATATCCTGTACGAGATCTTCTGCGATGGCGGGCTCTTTGATACGATTCAAGCATATTGCATAGACAACCTTCCAGTGCCTGGTGTATAATTCGGTAAAGGCAGTATGATCTTTTTCTGCGAGATATAGTAATAATTCGGAATCTGGAATAGATTCGTAAGCCTTCATTCTTCTGACACCCCTTTAACAGCGCTAATATACGAAGATTAAACAGTTATCAGAAAAGGAGCAATGACAACCGTTTTATTTATTGCGGGATATTACAGCTAGTTTTGTTTCTTTATACGTATATACATTGAAGGGATAGCACCATTTGGCGAGGTACTTGGCTGTAAAGCTCGTGATCGCCATCGGGATGAAGAGTAAATAACCACCGGGTACTATACTGCAGATCAAAAACAGAGCCGTCAGCGGAGCATGAATAGCAGCTGATAATGTCGCTGCTGCACCGAAGAGTGCAAAATTCAGTACGATAAGTTCGGTTCCAAGATAGGTATTACATAATTGCGCAAAGAGAACACCTAAAAAAGCGCCTGCCACTATGCTCGGTGCAAATACTCCACCATCTCCGCCAGCACCTAATGTGAGAGAGGCTGCAAGAGGTTTTAGGATGACCAGGAGCAGCAGCAGGATTCCGAACGGAATTGTGAACGATTGCTGTGTACCCATTTCAATAATTTCATGAAGACCATGGTAGCTGTCTCCATACAAATAGGGAAGAAAAAAAATCAGAATGCCGACTGTAACAGCACCCAGATTTACCCTTAAAAAATTGTTACGGATTCCTCCGAACAGCTTCTTTGCATGTATGACAATCTTTGTAAAATAAAGTGCCAGTATTGCGCCTAAGATTCCGACTCCGATAATATAAGGCAGAGCTGCCCAGTTCCAGGTCTCTACGGTATAGGGGAGCAGTCGTTTATTGTCAATCAGATAGATAAACAGACTTGCGATCAACACTGAACTTGTACAGCTGATCAGAATGGGTCTGCTGACTTTTCGTGCGATCACTTCCATTGCAAACAACCAGCCGGCAACCGGACTGCCGAATAAGGTGGCTACTCCGGCGGCTACTCCTGCACAGATCAGTTCATTTTTATAGGCAAATGCTACTTTACTTTTTTTATGAATTGCATTTCCAACGGTGGCTGTCGCCACTACTGTAGATACTTCGATTCCAGTAGAACCGCCGAATATAACCGTAAGGAAGCCATTGAAATAATGAGAAGGGATCTTGAAAAGAGGAAGATGATCTTTGCGTGTCTCTAATGTTGTGTAGATTTCTTTTATCCCCTTGTTCTGCCTTTTTTTAAACGCATATTTTCGCAGAAAATAAATAATTGTTATTCCGATTGAGGGGAGTATAATATACAGAAAAGGGGAGATCTGTCCCGCATTTTGAAATATCCTGTGCTGATATGCTTCTGTCAGGTGTTTCAGGGAATCTGCCAGTAGTGCACTGGCCAGGCCAATAAACATAGAGGCAACAATAAGTTTGAGGGAGTTATACAGTACAATTTTAGTTCTCATTTTTTTTATTTATCCTCAGGAAACAGGGGAGAGACTGCAAATTTATCAGATAATTAACCGGAATCCAAATGTTGTTTTTTTGTGGCCAGCTCTCTCCCGGAAAGCTACTAAATCTCTTATAAGGGTAAGATTTATATATATTTCTATGGAATTATCTGTTTTACTGCATCCCATTAGTACTAATGTACATCTGTTCTGAAAATAATCACGATGAATGCTGATCTGATATGTGCAGGCCTACCGATTCAATCCGTTATAAAATGAAGAAAATAACCACTTTTACCTTATCTTTTTGCACACTTTTCGCCTTACTGACAGTAGCCTGTCAATCTGATATTCCTAAGGAAGAATACCGGAAATATAAGGCTACTCATAAGAATATTAAAGCGTATATGAATTTAAGGCTTGGTGAGCATACTTTCTACGGCAAATACCGGATCGTGTATCCGGGCAATGCGATCGACTCGGGCGAAGTAAAAGGCAAAGTTTTTAATGATACCTTAATGGGAGACTATCGTTATAAGCAGTACGGCTGGAAAGAAAATAAGATCAGGCCCTTTATTCTGCTCCAAAAAGGAGATTCACTGATTCAGGGTACAGGAATGGAGTTGCTGTATCTGGGTGTTTTTTATTTTGCACCCGAATCTATCAGTTTTGATAGTCCCCGTTTTGTCTTTTATCCCGACCATTAAGCGTTGAAGAATAGGAAGAGACCGGACAGATGATTGTATGTCCGGTCTGCCCGTTTATCAGAATTTCAATTTCTCTTCCAGTAATTCCAAATGCTGATCTGTGAAGTCGAGATGGGTCACAAATCTGACCAGATATTTACCGAACGAGACACAGTGTACATCAAGCTCTTTTAGTTTTGCAACAAAGTCTACCGATTCCATTACTTCAGATAATTCAGCCAGCACAATATTTGTTTCGACAGGATATACATTCTTAACGTACGAATTCTGGGAGAGGATGCGGCCAATTTCTTTCGCCCTGCGGTGATCCTCTTTGAGTAACGCAATGTGATGGTCAAGCGCATAATTACCTGCTGCCGCTAATCCTCCGGCTTGTCTCCAGCCACCTCCCATCACTTTCCGAAAGCGTTTTGCCTTTGCAATTACGGTATAAGTTCCGATTAACAGAGAGCCTACAGGACAGCCCAGACCCTTGGACAAACAGATCGATATACTGTCAAATACATGTCCGTAATCCTGAGGCTGCTGATCTGTTTCGACTAACGCATTAAACAACCTGGCTCCGTCCAGATGTAGGATAAGTCCCTTGCGGACACATACTTCTTTTATCTTTTTTATTTCTTCAAAATCATATATGCTTCCACCGCCCTTATTAACAGTGTTTTCTAAGGATACCAGACTCGTTACCGGCTGATGTACATCGTTTGGATTATTAATGGAATCTTCGACCATCTGTGCGGTGATTCTGCCACGGTCGCCATCCAATGGTCTGACCGAAGCAAAGGCATTCAGGGCTATACCTCCACCTTCATACAGATAAATGTGTGATAACTTGTCACAGATTACCTCATCTCCGGGTTGTGTGTGCACGCGTATAGCCAGCTGATTGGTCATCGTGCCTGTCGGACAGAAGAGGGCGGCTTCCATTCCAAACATTGCCGCAACTTTCTTCTCCAGTTGATTTACACTTGGATCCTCTCCATATACATCATCACCCAATGCCGCATTTTCCATGGCTTCTTTCATGTCGGATGTGGGCAATGTAAGTGTATCACTTCTTAAGTCTATTCTCATGATTTTGTATTCTTTTTATTTTTAAGAACCATAGCGCGCTGTATAAAACTTTGCTCTGCTATTCGTTGTTCGGTTTCCTGTATGGCCTGTAGTAAGTTGTTTTGATTATTGGTGATTTCAGTCAGAACGGTAATCATAATATCCCATACAGGCTCCATTTTTGTAATCAGATCCGTACCTTTTGCCGTGAGTTGCAACAGACGTTTACGTTCGTCGATTTTATCTTTTTTTGAGCGGATCAATTTTTGATTTTCCAGCTCTTTCAGCAGATTAATGGTTGAAGGATGGGTGTATCCGATTTCGCTGGCTATCTCTACAACACTTAATGTGCCTTTGTGAAACAAGGTATATATCACAGGGAACCATTTAGGCTCAAAATCAATATCAAACTCTTTATAAAGCAGTGCTCCTTCTTTGCGTAACTGTTCACTCAGTCGCTGCAATCGCGTTGATAAAGCTAATATTCCCAGGCTGTCTATTATGTTCATTGTATCTTTTTTAATATCAGTGTATTAGAGTTGCATTTGTTGTATACAAAACTACGTAGTTGAATACATATATTCAAATTTTTTTTCAATTTTACTATTTTAACCATCATTCCCGCTTTTTAAATATCCTTTGACAATTAATAGTTTAGAAGAGATTACAACGGGAGAGCCATTACCTGATGGCTATCTCTGAACTGCTGATATTTTTCTAACGAGTATTCAGGACAAGCGCCTTCGTGTGAAGTAATAAATGCGCCTAATGATACAGCCTGATGCATGATATCGTGTGGAGAAGTTCCCTGTTCCAGTCTTTTGGATAAAAAACCAGCTAAAAAGGAATCCCCGCTTCCTACCGTGTCCTTTACTTCTATAGTCACAGTCGGATATAAATAAAAATCACCTTTACAGGCGTACAATGCTCCTTTACTTCCTTTCGAGACAATAATCTCATTCATACCGAATGTATCCTGAAGATAACTGATGCTATCTTTTTCATTTTCGTAGGTTTTGCCCAGAAAATCCAGCATCATACGGAGTTCAGCCTTGTTGAATTTGGCCAACTGCGTTTTATGTAATAACTCTTTAATGAGTCTTACATCGTAATATGGAGGTCGCAGGTTGATGTCAAATACATTGTAATTGCTTGCTTCAAGCAATTCAAATAAGGTATTTCTGGATTGTTCCTGACGGGCAGCCAGAGTGCCGAATACAAATGCATCTGTCTCCGCAAGCAAGTGTTTGTCTGAAGCTCTTGTGCTGATAAAATCCCAGGCAACGTCCTGTACAATATCATAGTGCGCTTCATTATTTTCATCTAATGAAGCAATCACTGTACTGGTAGGGTGAATGTTACTGACCTGAATACCATCAGTATGCATATTCCAATCGTTGAGTTTCTGTATAATTTCCTTACCCAGATTATCTTCTCCGATACTGCTGATCATAGTCACGTCAACACCCATTTTATAAAGATGATAAGCTACATTAAAAGGTGCTCCTCCGATTCTTCGCTGGCCTCCCGGAAAGATATCCCATAAAACCTCTCCAAAGCAGGCTATTCTTATTTTATTATCCATCATTGTTATTTGTAGTATTTAGTATGGCATGCAGCACAAGGTCTGTCTGTACTGTTGCGTCTGTTATGCCGATGATATCTCATCAGTTTCTATATGTCTGTTTATTGTTTTCCTAATTTACATAATTTACGATACGCTCACCTTATTAAGTGTTGCATATTCTCAGAAAGAATAGACCTGCACTGAAAATTGTAATAAGGCACGGTTGTCTACCGGATTCCACATTCCCCACAAACCCAGCGGAAACTGATAGTTTCCGATTTTAAAAGGTTTGGAAAGCATAAGGCTCAATTCATTGAAGCCTGCTTTTCTGGAGAAGAAGTTATTTTTTTCTCCGGAAGTATGCAGAGCAAAGCTATAACCAAGTCTGGCACGCAATTCCAGATCATCTTTTTTGAAGACAGGATATTCTCCGGAAACAAAACTGGAATATTTATTGGCTGTATTGCCGCTGTTCCGATCACGGCCAAATACAACGGTATTCCAACTCAATACCAAAGGAACACGATCACTGATTGTATAATAGGACCGAAGATCCCAAAACCGTCCGGTTTCATCAGCTGTATAATTAAAGAATTCATCATTAGTATAAGTAGCTTCCGGAGAGAAGTTATAAATGTCCCATAACTCTACTGTGAGGTGCTTGTTCTTATAGCCGATATAATTGTTAAATTCTTTGTAGGATCCGTCTGCATCACCTCCGGCCCAGAATCCTCCATAAAAATTTTTATAATCTACATGAATATCTCCTGTATACACCAGACCTGTGGCCACCTCTATTCCCCGCCAGAGGTGACTGTTTCGCAATTGTAAAGCAGAGTGTATTTCCTGTCCGTACAGGCACATGTTTCCAAAGATCATTGAAAACAATATCAATAATTTATATCTGACCATTTTGAATGGGTTGTTAAGAATGTATGGCGTTACAGCCTCAGCTGTGGTTTATAAATATCAGTTTACAATATCTTTGGGTCTGATTCGTGAACCGAATAAGGCATACGAAAGCATGAGCAGTTCGCAGATAACCGTGAGTGACCATGTCCACCTCCAGGATCCGAGAATATCCGCCAGTCCTCCCTGAACCAAAGTAAATACGGCGCCACCAAATACGGCCGAGATAAATACACCGGAAGCTTTAGAAGTGTACTTGTTAAGTCCTTTGATGGATAATGAAAAAATACAGCTCCACATTGTAGAGTGCAGTAGTCCGATCGCAACCAAAAACCAGAGATTTTGTGTAATCATAGCAATAATGGCCAGTATGGTCGCTAATATTGTGGTGACTGTCAACTGTGTCTTTGCTGATATTTTACTGAAAAAACTGGAGATCGCTCTTCCGACCAGAAAACCTCCCCAGTATAAGGTAGAGAGTAAGGCATGTATTCCCAGATCAACTCCTCCGATAATAATATCAGTCTTACCAAAAAAACTCATCGGCTGTCCGGATTCCATAAGTTCAAAGGCATGTAAATTGATATTTGCACCTATGGCAACTTCTGTACCTACATAAAAAAAGATCGCCATGACACCTAATGCAAAGTGTCGGAATGACCAGATACTTCTTTCCAGTTTTTCACCGGATGCCGCACGTGTATTAGCAATATCCGGAAGGTGCAGTTGACGCGTGATAAGGGTGACGACTATCACACAGGCTATCAGCGCCAGCAGTGGCATCAGCAATTGTCTGATCTCGATATTGGCAATAGAGATTCCGCTAAACATCACTACAGTTACAAAAAACGGAGCAGAAGTAGTTCCGATGGAATTGATCGCTGTAGTAATATTCAGTCGTTGCACTGCCTGAGTACCCGGCAATTCATAAGAAGCTACGTAGGGATTGACCACTACCTGTATCACTGCGGCAGAAGTTCCCATCAGATAGGAGCCGATAATAAATATTATAAATCCATAAGGGAGCGCTGCATCTGCAAAATGCAAGGCAAGATGCGGATACTGATAGCCAAACCAGGAAGAGCATAAGTACATAAGCAGTCCCGAAATCATAAATAGCAACCCACGCAGCAAGGTATTCTTATAGCCTGCGGCATTGACCCATTTACTCGCCAGGGTACCATTGAGTAGATATCCTAAAAAGAAGAAGAATGAAATTAAAGTAGTAAAGGTATTTTTCAGACTACCTGCTTCTGCGAGAAAAGTAAATTTTAGTGGAGCCTGTAATTGTTCATTTACCGTAGTCAGAAAGCCGACTATAAAATATATAAAGGTTACAATGGCAAAAGGCAGTATGCCATTCCGAAGTTTTGTTTCCATAATTTTTTAATGATTTATATTTGGTTAGAATATTAGTCCAAAATAGATTGTAATACCGCTTTCACACCTTTTTCCCGGATACTGTGTGTAAATCCGGTGTACAGGCCGACGAAAGATGCTACTACTGTGAGATCTGTACTGCGGAATGCTGATAGCCGAAGAAAATCAACCGGCTTATTGCTGTCTGTCTGCTCCCGATCTTCGGTAGTCAGCCATGGCTCGGCTATTTCAAACTTTTGCTGCTGGTCATCAGTCTGATATTTGAGATAATGCCTGTATGAGGCTATTAAAAAGGCAACACGACTTAACTCCTGATCGGCTTTGATCATGTTAAGGAGATTAGGCATGATGTATACCGGAAATTTGGAAATTCCGTCAAAGCATAGTCTGCTGATCTGATCACTCACTGCCGGGTTGGCAAACCGTTCTATCAGTGTTTGTTTGTATTCTTTCAGATCAATTCCTGCAGGTGCCGGTACATGAGGCGTGATATCTGTATCCATAAAATCACGGATAAATTTTACCATCTCTTTGTCCTGCATGGCTTCATCCACTTTGCGGTATCCGATCAGAAAAGAAGGATAGGAGAGTAAGGTATGAGAGGCATTCAGTAAGCTCAGTTTCATGTTTTCATAGGCGCTTACATCATCTGTAAACTCTACACCTACACGTTCCCAGTCTGGTCTTCCGGCAATAAAATTATCTTCGATTACCCATTGCATAAAATCTTCGCAGTATACAGGAGCTTTATCATCAATACCGCTTTGGCTGTTCAGTCGTGTTATATCCTGTGCTGTTGTTGCCGGGGTAATCCTGTCAACCATACTGTTGGGAAAACTCACATTTGTTTCCATCCATTCTGCCAGTTCCGGATCCTGAGCCGCAATGAACGTACTAAATGCACGCTTCGCTGTATTGCCGTTGTGCTGCAGATTATCACAGGAAAGAATCGTTATACCTCCGTTGCCACTTGCTTTGCGCTGACGCAGACCTTCTGCTATAAAACCAAAAACTGTACTTGGATTTGCCGGATGTGTCAGGTCATCTTTTATCCGCTCATCGTCCAGCATAAATTCATTTGTGACTTTATCCAGATTATAACCCCCTTCTGTAATCGTAAGGGTGATGATACGGATAGCGCTGTCAGCAATTTTGTGCAGCAGCTCCTGCTGATCTTCCACTGCCCATAGCAATTCAGAAAGAGAGCCTATACGGTAGATATCATGTTCACCCTCCCTTCCGCAAACCGTCAGGGTGTAATCTAAATGTTGTGAACGCAGGTTTTGTACGAGTTTCTCATCCCCCGGTAGCAGACAGGCACCGCAGATTCCCCATTGCTTTTGATCTTCGTCATGAAGTAGCTGGTCTGTATAGAATGCCTGATGAGCCCTGTGAAAGTTGCCCACTCCAATATGCAGAATTCCTGACTGTATCGTATTACGGTCATAATTATATGTATGTACCTTCATATTACATTATTTTTGGTTTAAATAAAATGCGAATTGGTTAATCAAATTTATAGGAGCAGGGGTCTTGGAATAGCATGTCTTTCAGTAAATTATCTCTGGGATCGTTCCCAAAGTTGTGGGAACGATCCCATGAATGCATGTTTTTCTTAACTTTGGAAAAATAGAGTGTTTTATGAAGCGTGTCACCATTAAAGATCTGTCCAAATACTTGTCCTTGTCTACCTCTACGATATCCAGAGCATTGGTAAACGACAAAAATATCCATCCCGAAACCAAACAGAAGGTTCTGGATATGGCAGAAAAAATGGGCTATAAACCGAATCCTACTGCACTGAATCTTAAGTACGGGCAATCGAAAAGCATTGGTTTTGTTGTTCCGGAAATGACTACTCCTTTTTCAGCGAAAGTGTTGCAGGGGATCCAAAGTGTTCTGTATCCGTTAGGATATAGAATAATCATTATGCAGTCGGATGAAAATCCGGAGATCGAACGCAAGAACCTGTTGATGCTGGAAGAGTTTAATGTGGATGGTATCATTATCAACCTATGTCATGAAACATATAATATGGATCTGTATCAGCAGATCATGAGCAGAGGAACAGCTCTCGTATTTTTTGACCGGATACCTGCCAAATCATTGGAAGCCTCCAAGGTAATGGTCAACGATCATATCAAAGCCTCTCTTATGGTCGAACACCTCATTGCTACAGGACGCAGAAGAATCGTACATATCAAGGGACCTTCTTCCATTCGCAATGCTACCGAAAGAGCATTGGGCTATGAACGGATATTGACCAAACATGGTATTTTTGACCCTGAATTATTAATCAAAACCGATGGCGCAACATTTGAACATGGCAGGAATGTGGCACAGCAACTGCTCAGCAAGAACATTAAATTTGACAGTATTTTTGCTTTTACGGATACCCTGGCTATCGGTGCTATGAACTATCTCCTGGAGCAGGGAATCAATATTCCGCAACAGGTCGCTATTGCCAGCTTTTCAGGAACAGAACTCGCAACTATTGTACATCCGCAATTGAGTAGTGTGGAACAACCGCTGACTAAGATGGGGGAGACTGCTGCTCATATGATGCTGGATAAGATAAAAAATAATATAGGTGAATGCCAGACTGTGGTGATGGATGCCGAATTGATATACAGAGCTTCTACATTAGGATAAGAAAATTTTACTACAGAAATAACGGATAAATAATATTGTACACTAAACCCGGAGAGAATGCAGACAGAAAAAGTTTATGAATTGATGGGCTGTAAAATACCTGTTGTCTTTACGAATCAACTGATCAGTATTAAAGGGCCTGCAGATCTAAAAAAATACTTGTCCGAGGATATAGATAACAGATCAGCAGTTCTGGTCCGGCATATTAAGAAGGATTATTTTGATTTCACAAGTAAGCAACTCCTTGTTACGGATGATTCTATGATCATTGAGATATGGGGACATGTATTTGCAAGTCATATCGCCGGAGCGATCAAAAATCTTGTACAGCTCAGACTGATTGAAGATGTTGCAGACTTTGTCATTAAGAGGGGAGATATCATAGATTGTGGTGAAAGTGAAATAGATAGCAACCGGAGGATATGGGATATACTATCCGGATTCAAAGGAATTATCCTGAGTTTTATGTAGATATACCTTCTTGTATAGCTGGTCATATTTTTATAGCAATCTTATTTTTTTCTTTTAATTTGCTAATATTTTTAGTATTTTTTGTTATTCATCCATTTGTTCATATATGTGAGTTGATGGCTTGGTAATAATCGACTAAATTATGGCAACACATCACTCTGTAATAACTGATATTAAAGCAATAATTTCTCGGGCAAAGGATAGTGCAATACGTGCTGTTGACCATCAGCGAACACTTATGTACTGGAATATCGGACAACGTATTTTTGAAGAAGAACAGGAAGGTAAAGAGCGTGCGGACTACGGCAAATACCTTACTGAATATATAGCACAGGAACTTGAACCTGAATTCGGAAGTGGATTTTCGAAGAGACAGATTGAATTGTTCCGGCAATTTTACAGGGTATTTCCAATTGCGAATACACTGTATTCGCAATTAAGCTGGAGTCAGTACAAGTTAGTTATCCGATTGGATAATACAGATCAGCGGGAGTTTTATATTGCCGAAACCATAAAAAATAACTGGACAGTCCGGCAGTTAGAGAGGCAGATATACAGTAATCTGTATGAGCGGCTGTTGATGAGCAATGACAAAGAGAGCGTACTGGCTGTTGCCAAAAAAGAAAAGCTCCCTTCTGATGCAAGTCAGATTATAAAAGACCCTATGATTCTGGAGTTTCTGGGTTTGAAAAGAGAGAATGCTTATTATGAAAGAGATCTGGAAACAGCTATTCTGACTCATTTACAGGAATTTTTACTCGAATTGGGAAATGGTTTTTCATTTGTGGCCAGGCAAAAGCGTATACACATCGAAGGTGACGAATTTTTTCTGGATCTTGTTTTCTATAATCGGTTGCTGCAGTGTTTTGTAATTGTAGAGATTAAAACAACCAAGCTTACTCATCAGGATATAGGTCAGTTACAGATGTATGTAAATTACTATGATCGTATTGAAAAACTTGACCACGAAAACCCAACAATAGGGATACTGTTATGTGCCAATAAAAATGATGCTGTCGTTAAATTTACTTTACCTGAAGGACAAAAGCAGATCATAGCCAGTCAGTATAACCTTTATTTGCCTACGGCTCAGCAATTACTGGACGAGATGAACAAAGAATTGGAGAGTTTTAAAGGGAAAGCTAATGGTGACTGAGGAATGCTGTTATGTATGAAGATAGCTATAGTTCTGATACGCGATGACTAGCTGAAACCAGTGATTTTGAACAGATAATAGCCTGATCAGACGATATTACGTATGATAAGTTGTATTTTTAGATAAAAGAGATCGTAATAAAAGAAAATATACAACAGATTTCAGACGTTTATAAATAAAATAACAGACATGACGAATGAGGAACTGACAGCCCTTGAAAAGGCGTCTAATAACGGTGATGATAAGTTGATCAGCGATCTGCTCACTCTACTGGACGGAAAGAAAAATTTTGATGATTATAAACTCAAATCCTCTATCAGACAGTTCATTCAAAAGGAAAATTATCAGATACTGAATGCGCTGATTGATAAAGGACTAATTGAAACCGATCTTTATGAGTACGATCGTTTCAGTGGCAGTGTGATAGAATTGCTGATCCATCCCGGCATCACGGATCAACAGGCTTTATCTGCCTATCTGGACTGGCTGCCACAGTTATTCAATAAAATAGATGATATAGATGAAGAAGTCAGCGGAGTAACATTGCTTCAGTATGCATTGGGTATCGGAGCTCCTCTTGGATCCTTACAAATACTTGTAGCATGTGGAGCAGATATTCATCAGAAAGATAAATACGACCAGTCTCTATTGTATCATGCCTGCAGTGTATCGCCTGTGAATGTTAAAAATGCGCCTGAGATCGTGGGCTGGCTGCTTGATAATGGAGTAGAAGTGGATGCTGCAAATGTAGAAAACAGAACGCCTTTATGCCGGGCAGTTTCTACAGGAAATATTTCCCTTCTTAGTTTGTTGCTTGAAAATGGTGCAGACCCCTCTGTACAGGATTGGAAAGGTGAAAATGCATTTTATCATGCTGCGGTACATCTGCATAATAAAGATATGGTAAAACTACTGTTGCAATACCAGACTCCTGACTGGCATATGCTGACTAAACAAAATGAAAATCTCCTGAATGCATTTCTTCGGGCTATGCTGAATGGGAATGAAGATGATTTGGAGATACTTGAATTGTTCTTTGAAAATGGTGCAGATCCCGAGATGACAAGTCAGTACTATAGCGCAGAAAAATCCGGCCTGGACTGGATTGCCGAAAAACCCTTTGAAATAATGGAGCGTTTGCTGGAAAAGCAATATTTCCGGATAGACTATCAGGATAATGAAGGAAATACACTCCTTCATAAAGTTTGCCGGTTCAATGTAAATTATGAGGAAAAAGCAGCTAAGGATCTGTACCGTAAGGTCAAACTCTTGCTGAAAGCAGGTGCAGATCCGAACATCGAAAATACAGCAGATAAAAAAGCGGTAGATTATGCGATGGAAGACAATCTTAAAACCAAAACGGTAGAACTTTTATTAAATCAGTAGAAATAAATCAATGTCACAATCATTTATAAAAGCCTGTGAAGACGGCAAACGTAAGATCGCTGAGATATTATTGGAAAAACAACAGGTAGATGTCCGATACACGGACGAAATGGGACGTACGGCACTGCATTATGCTGCCCATCGCGGGTATCTGGACCTGGTAAAACAATTGATCAGTGCAGGGGCGGATATCAGCTATGAGGAACATAATGGAGAAACTCCCGTTTTCTTCGCTATCCTTCAAAAGCAAAAGCAGACCGCCCTATATCTGATCGGACAGGGAGCTAATCTGCAGATCAACGATTTTCAAGGTAACAGCTTGCTTCACGTCGCTGCAAGTAGCGGACAGCAGGAGATTGCAGAAAAACTTCTGCATGAAGGTCTGGATGTCAACGCACTCAATAATCAGGCAGAAACACCGTTATTGCTGGCGGTACAAGGTAAATTTCCGCCTGTTGTACAGGTGCTGCTTCATAACGGAGCAAATGTAGATCTGACGGATAGAAATGGAAATACGGCACTCAATACAGCTGTAAGCAACAGTTCTGTTCCTATTGTAAATATGCTTCTGGATAATGGAGCTACAGTTAATTTGCTGAATGATCAGAGTGAAAGTCCTTTGCTTATTGCGGCCAAACTAGGTAACCGCATTATAGCGCAGAAGCTGGTGGAGACCGGAGCTGATATTTTTACGGAATCAGCAGATGGCGTATCACCTGTCTGGTATGTATGTGGCAGTAACCAGAAAGAACTTTTATCTCTCTTTATTTCCAAAGGTCTCTCTCCGGACTATGCAAGGCCGGTAGACTCGTTTGATGGAAAAGACGGACAGTATATTCAGAAGCTTATAGCGCGCACAGGGACTCGTACATTTATTCTGGGGTACGAACCTCATTATGCAGGAGAAACATTATTGCAGACAGCTACAAAGTCCGGCTACCTGTCTTTGATGAAAGTATTAACCGACAATGGTGCGCAGATAGATAAGCAGGATGCCTCCGGTAATACAGCGCTGCACTATGCAGCTGCCTATGGTAAGAAAGATGCTGTTCGGTTTTTACTTGCTAATGGCAGTTCTCCTGATATTACTAACGTATTGGAGCAAAAGGCTATAGATTATTCTAATATACAGGGTTTTAATGAAATCACAGCCTTACTGATTGAATATGGTGCAACACCTGATCCGGTTGTATCAGGTTCAGTTTCTCCGGTTAAAGAGGTGTCAAGAGAGGAAAAAACGCCAATGGATATGGCACAGAAAAAACAAGCGCTGTTTGATCTGAAGGATTTGCTGGATGCGGGAATTATTTCCAGAGAAGAGTTTGAACAGGAAAAAAGTAAAATTCTACAGGCTTAACAAATAATCAGGATCTTGAAAGGAAAAGAAGATTATCAAATACAATAATAAATATGATGAGATACGGGCATATTTTGATTTATATACTTCTGTTTTGCGGAACAGCTCAGGCACAAAACAAACGTCCTGTACTGGATATCATGCTGACTAATTATGCTTATCCTTATGAGGTACACTATCTGAATTTTCAGAGTCAGGGGCAGGAGATCCGCATGGCCTATATGGATGTGCAACCCTCACAATCAAATGGTAAAACGGTCATGCTTCTGCATGGTAAGAACTTTAACGGAGCATATTGGAAAACTACAGTTGAATCACTGGTAAAAGAAGGATACCGTGTTATTGTGCCGGATCAGATAGGATTTGGAAAATCTTCTAAGCCAGTTGGTTATCAGTTTACCTTTCAGCAACTGGCCAGCAATACAAAACTATTGCTTGAAAAGTTAAAAGTGAACCAGATTTATTTGTTAGGGCACTCTATGGGAGGCATGCTGGCAACAAGGTTTACCTTGATGTATCCGGATATGGTCGGGAAACTAATTCTTGAAAATCCGATCGGACTGGAAGATTGGAAATTAGTAGCACCTTATACTACGATTGATGAGAATTATCAGAATGAACTGAAAGCTGACTATGAAACAACCCGAAACTATCAGTCAGGCTTTTATTATGATAATAACTGGAAAGCAGAATATGACGAATGGGTGTATTTGCTGACAGGATGGGTCAAATCTCCGGATTATCCTATAGTCGCTATGAATAATGCACAGACTTCGGATATGATATTTACGCAGCCGGTAGTCTATGAATTCAGCAACATTAAGACACCAACCTTACTGATTATCGGTACGAGAGACCGAACTGCCATCGGTAAAAATAAAGTGAAGGATTCAGTCGTAAGAGAAAAAATGGGGCTTTATCAGTTTTTGGGTAAAGAGACACAGCAGAAAATTAAAGGGTCACAATTGGTTGAGCTGGATAATGTAGGTCATTTGCCACATATTGAAGTATTTGACCAGTTTATAAAACCATTGAAAGGTTTTTTGGCTAACCAGACCGGCAATTAGTCTGCTACGAATACGGAACCTGTCCTGTATACAAGTTCTTTTTTAATGAGCAGCTAATCATGAGCTTAACACAATAGGATACCTGGAATATCAATATCAACCTCTCTGCCCTACGGGCATCTCTCCTTGAGAAGGAGAGAAAATATCCTGGTTTAACCATTGCGTCAGTTGGTGTCCTCACCAACTGTCTAACACATTAAGTCTTATACACTTTTTCTGGCGCAAGCATGTTGCTTGTGTCTCTATCGGAATAAATAGGTCTACTTGGAATATCAGTATGAACCTCTCTGCCCTTTGGGCATCTCTCCTTAAAAAGGAGAGAAAATATCCTGTTTTAACGATTGCGTCAGTTGGTGTCCTCACCAACTGTTTAACAATTAAGTCTTATAGTTAAAAAATAAATTTAAATAAAAATGTAAAGTTTGCTTGACATTATGAAAAGTATACTTACCTTTGTTTTATAAACATTAGAATTATGAAAGCTATTTCATTCCCCGGACTTTTTACTTTTCAGAGGTATATCGGTATCCTGGTCACTGTAATCGGTGCATTAATCCTTATATTTGACAGGAGACCTGAAGCAAGTACGCCGCTTATGATCGGATTATTCACGCTTTATATTTCAAAAAGCAGGGTAGAAGATGAGCGATCGTCAAGTCTGAAAACTTCTTCTCTGTACATTGCGTTTATACTTGCATATACGCTCAAACTGATAAGCTCCAATTTGTTTTCGCATGGGATAGCGGGCATACAGATTACTGAAGTAGATCACTTTATTATTTTAACATTTGGTATAGCCCTGATCACTTATTATATCAGGCTGTATTTCGGGAAATAAAGAACATAAATGACCAACACGCTAAAGGTAGAAAGAGCAAGACGAAATATGACGCAGGCTGAGTTAGCAACACTGGTGGAAGTATCACGTCAGACTATAAATTCCATTGAGATAGGTAAATATGTTCCCTCAACATTACTGGCACTGAAGATTGCGGCAGTTTTTGAAATTTCGATCGAAAGTCTTTTTAACCTTGAAGAATCGGACTGGAACAGGTAATGAAGCTATATTCCTGATCAACATGTAAATTAAATTAGTTAGGTAGCTTATGACAAAGCCGGTAATAATCAATGGCAATCACATCCATGATATCAGTTCTTTTTATGAAGAGGTTAATCGTGTTTTTATGGCTGAAGAAGATTGGAAAATAGGCTGTAGTCTGGATGCATTTAATGATCTGCTGTATGGCGGATTTGGTATTCTGAATAAAACAGAGCAGCCCAGACTGATCTGGACGGCCATTGAAAAAAGTAAGGCAGCTCTCGGATACGATGCGACCAAAGCATATTATCAGCAAAAGATAGATGCCGGTCCGGTCTTTAACACGAGTTTTTTTGAACACAAACTGGCTGAGCTTATGGAAGGGAAAGGGCAGACTTATTTTGATATTGTACTTGAGATTATAGCCGAACATCCGGAGATTTCTTTGGAAATGCAACCTTAAACTGTCCCGAAGAGTTGTGAAATAATTTATTAAGTTTGAGCATGGAGGAATTATTGATTTCCATTTCCCGATTAAATCCTGCTGTACAGCTTCTGATCTTTCTGGGACAAAATATTCTTGTTTTTTTGTTCGGGCTTTTGTTTGGTTATTATCTGTTACGAAATAGTGCAGCACATACCAAGCGGATTTCAAGACGGGATAAAGGTATTGCAGCCGGTACTGTTGGGATCAATGCTGTTGTGACTTTTGCGGGATTTATACTGTGGGAGAAGGGCTGGATTGACATCGCCTTCGGATGGTCTTTTTATGCCATCACAGATTTACTGATCCTGTTTTTTGTAATGGATCTCCTTATGTATATTTTTCATCTGGCTATACATTATTCCTTTATGTATAAGTACATTCATACATTGCACCATGAATCTGTTGATCCCAACCCTATAGATCTCTTTGTGCTTCATCCATTAGAGACAGTGGCATTCGGAGGTATGTGGCTGCTCTTGCTTCTATCAGGAACATTTAATATCTGGGCGATCTGTATATATCTGACTCTTAATGTCATTTTTGGTATTATAGGGCATTTGGGTAGCAATAGTGATACATACGTGCCTGCTAAAAGTGTAATGAGTTATCTGGGTACAGCACACTTTCATCATGCACATCATCGGGATGTTCACTGTAATTTTGGTTTTTACACCAGTATCTGGGACAGGCTTTTCGGCACTTATGCAGTGAACAAAAAAGAGGAATAAAATTTACAGGTATGGACTATCCGAAAGGTTCTTGTTTTGGCCATACTATACATAGAAATCAGGAAAAAGATCGAAGAAAGAATTTTCGGACCTGGGTATGATCTGCTGTCTAAAGTTGAATATTCGGAACGTCTCCGACCTCAAACTCCCAGGTATATTCGTAGTGAGGCAGATCTGAATTTATCTCAGGAAAAGAGAGGTGTTTGATTTCTTTTGCATTTCCATAATCCTTGCCTTCCAGAAGATATATACCAAGATTTTTGTTTATTTCTTTTACTATTCCGGGAGTGATAGCTTTATTTATTTGTCCGTCAGGAATGACTTTTACATGAATCTGCTGTTTACCGGCTTCTTTCAGGTAAGCTGTAAGTTCATAAGGTGCAGGAATACCATCACCATTGTGAGATTGTGCCAGCAGAGAATCATTCACAAATATTTCATAATTGATATTTCTGATATCATGATTCAGAAAGTACGTTTTGGTAACCTTGGTTGGCTCCTCTACAACTTTTGTTTCGCTGCTTACTGTATTTTTACCGATATCGCGGCAGCCTGTTGAAAATAGGAAGCTCCCGATTATGCACAAAATAAATTTACTCATAGTTTTTCCTTCTCTGGCAGATAACATATAACGTACAGATGAGGTATATCTGTCCACACGTTAATTATAATCCTCTAATTTACATAAATTCTGCGAAAGGGACAGGAATTACGCTATGCTTTTAGCTAATGTTTGATTAAGATATATAGTATATAATTAAAAAGACAATGCTGAAATATATCCATAACAGACAGAATAGAATATGGATAGCTGTTTCAAATTTCTTACCTCTCCACAACTCTGTTGAATATCCTAAAAACTGAACGATTAGCCTGATAAACCAGAATATTCCCAGACCCAGACATATCTTTTTCCCCAAAGGAGTATGGATTAGTTCATAAGAGGAGGTATAGCAAAGTAAGCCCATAAGGAAAACGCTAATTCCAATAAACAGCGTATGAATGGACATCATCTGTCTGTTAATAAGATTTAATGATTTGAGCTCCTGCTTCCAATTGAAATATTTAGGGAATATGATATGGATTCCTGCCAGAACGATCAATAGTATACCTATGATTTTAAGCTGTAATTCCATTTTTTTCTAATATAAATGTACTGACAAAGGGGGTTACTTTAATTTCCTCTTTTAACAGAAAACCGGCTTCCCTAAAGATATGCATCCAATTCTTTTTGGCGTAAAAATGCAGAAAGCCAATTGTATAAGCCAAAAAATTAGGTATATCCCGCAAATGTTCTGTTATCATGATTTGTCCGCCTGACTTTGTAATTCTGTTCAACTCCCGGAAAAATGAGATACGCTCATCTTCTTGTCTGATTTCATGTACTGAAAATATAGCCAGACACAGGTCGAACGTATTATCTTCAAAGGGCAGCCGTGTTGTCTGTACGCAAACAGCATCTTTTGCCGGATATATTTTTCGGGCTCTTTTTATCGAAATTTCTGTATGTTTTTGCGGATCATAGAAGTCGCATATTGTGAGATGAATATCAGGGGAAATGCTTTTTAGGATAATACTGGTTTCATCAAATCCGGCATTGATATTCAAGACTTGTTTATGATTCGTATTGCCTAGCCATTTCAACTGATAAAGGTCTGATAGATCATAGATATAACAGGATATCATCAGAGAACTGATAATGCTTATCCCTACGATAATAGTAACTGTAGTAAGGATGATTTGGAAATCATGCTGAAGATAAGGATAAAGGAATAGCGAAATAATTAAAATCAGGACAGCAATGACATAAAAATGCCAGTTAAACCGGATAATATTCCATACTCCTGTAAAAGATTTTCGCTTTATTGCCATGTCTCTGTTCTTCCTTTCTTCCAGTAATAGGGGACATTTTTTATTTCAAAAGCACTGGATAAAATTGGTGAATCCAAATTTAAATGTTTGAAAAAATCAAAACGGTAAGCTTGTATCTGTATCGGTGAGGGTTTCCAGTTTTGCCTGACACCTTCTATGATCAGTACCTTTTTGTTGGTTGCATTGTATGTGAATGTAAAGGGCAGAGGACCTGCAAATTTACGTGCATCTTTCCAATCTGAAAATACCGATCCTTCGGGGATCTGTACGTCCTCTTTAGAGCGGACAATCTGAATTTCAAACCCGGATTTTTTCGAACTTACAGAACTGAAATCATCAGTATTTACCTGCAAAATATCCGTAGTAGAGTAATTATAATGGGTAAAAATGTTGCCCATGTATTCCATTTTCTTTTTATCCGTTTCAGATTTTAAAATATAGAGCCCCCTATATTTTTTCCCATCCGCATTGCTGTAGCGGACAAATATCCGGTAACCGATCAGAAAAAAATCGTGTCCCATAAATGAGGGAAATCCTTTGGGCCGAAGGGAAGAGGTCTGTACCAGTGCTACAGCTATAAAGGCCCAATTATCTTCAAAAAGGTCTAATTCCAGGCAATCGGGAATGAATTTCTGAAGCTGTTGTTTTGGTAAAGCAAAAGTGAGAACAACCGAACTGTCAAAAAATGCTTCAACGGCAAAGGGATGATTTTTTAAAAATTCCATAATCAGATTTGCGGTCTTGCTTTTTTATAATGTACAAACTCGGTATAGTATATGAATCCTGAGAAAAGAAGTGCAAATACAATATTAAATCTCCCCCATAAGAGAAGGTCTGGTGCTATCGCAAATTCTATTATATTCATTGTGATAATCACGGCAATCTGTGTAATAGCGTTGAGTCTGGATCTGAATCCTGTCAAAATCCAGGCAGCCATTAAGATTTCGGCAAGACCAATCAGTACTGTTAAAGTCCGGGCGTGCTCCTGGCCCAGAATTGTTGCAACGATCTGCTGATGGCGGGGTTCAAAATCAAGGACTTTGCAGAATAAACCATTGATCAGCCAGACCATACTGATGATCAATTTTTCAAAACTAACGGGATTAAGACTGTTTGTCCGGGCCATACAGATGTTCAGAATATGTATATTTCATTACTGGATCCTATAAAAATACAAATATTCCAGTCTATAAACTACTTTACGGGTAAGGGATTATCAGACAAATTGTTTCCATTGTTCACCTTCAGCTATTGACCTTATAGTCTCATTTCTTTTCTTTAGAAAATCAGTCATATAGGCTGTCAGAAACAATTTCTCAGCTACACATCCCAATACACCCAGGGGAGCTTTGAAGGTAAATAAATCAATCATATTGGTGCCCTCTGTCTGCTGTTCAAACAGGTGAGTATGCTCCATGCTCTCAAATGCACCTTTCAGCATCTTATCTTCAAATCTGTAGGGTCTGTCAAATGCAGTAATGGCTACACTTAACTTTTGATAAATACCAAAGTGTCTCGCTCTCCAGGTCACGGTTTCGTGCAGTTCTATCAATCCTGATAATCTGCCCGCAATAGCTTTTTCATTTGTTTGATGTGTAGACAACTCATGAATATCAATACTTCTGCTAAGGTCAAATACGCGTTCTATGGGAGCTTTGATCAGTGTTTCTATGCGGATAGTGGGCATACTGTATTAGGATTGAAGTAATTTGATAAGGTCTTTTTCGAGTGCTTTTGGTTTTGTGGTAGGCGCATATCTTTTAAAGGGCTGACCATTCTTGTCAATCACAAATTTGGTAAAGTTCCATTTTATCCGGTTACTGATAAAACCGGAAAGTTGTTTTTTAAGATATCTGAATATCGGATGCGTATCAGCACCATTGACATCGCATTTTGCCAGCAATTGAAATGTGACCCCATGATTGACCATACATACCTGCTCTATAGTCTCGTTACTTTCGGGCTCCTGCCCTGCAAACTGATCGCATGGAAACCCTAATACAATAAGTCCTTGCGCACTGTATTTTTTATGAAGTTCTTCCAGCCCTTCAAACTGAGGTGCTAATCCACATTTTGTGGCTGTATTGACAATCAGTACAACTTTGCCTTTATAATCGGACATCGGAATGACCTTCCCTTGGGGAGTAAGGGCTGTTAACTGATAAAATGGTTTTTCCATTAGGGATGTTTATATGAGTCTTTTATAATTCTGTTTCTATCTGTTTTGACCTTATTTATAAATAGATTATACGTTGTATTATACCGCTATCCAACCGCGGAATCCTCTTACAGCATAGTAGGAGGCGGCTCCGTTGTGATAGATAAAAACCTGACCATAACGATAATCTCCGAATATGGCTCCACCTAATTTGCGGATCGGATCCGGAGTGCGCAACCAGCTGGATGTTTTGTTATCAAAATTCCCGAGTTGCTGCAGATAGCGATATTGTTCCTCTGACAGCAGCTCTATTCCCATTTCCATCGCCAGATCTGTAGCATTATTCTCGGGTCTGTGTTCTTTTCTCGAATCTTGTCCTTCGCGGTCATAGCTCAGGCTTCTGCGTCCTTTGGGCGTTTCAGCAGAGCAGTCGAAGAAAATACAAACTCCTGATTTTTTATCATAACTCACTACATCAGGCTCACCGCCGGTTTCTTCCATTTCATAGAGAGACCGGAGTTTATCCGGTGCAGCTTCCAGACGGGTCAGCACCTTATCCCAATGCAGATCAGGATGACGGTGCATATGCTTTTCAAAACGTGTTTTTAATACTTCAAAAAGTTCTTCACGTTGTGCTAAGGATAATTCAGGTTCTTTGCTTTTTTTCATACTGTACTACATTATTATAACCGGTATTGTAGGTTTTAGCGAAATATACAACAATAATAATATTTCATTTTCGATATAAAAACAAAAAGTGCGCATACAGATGTAAAGAAGCTAGAAAATTAAAGGTTTTTTGATATTGCGGGCAGTAGAAGGGTTAATATTTACAGATTGCCACAATACAGGAGTATTGATTGGTATGATCTTACCGGCTTTCAAAAGAGATTCTGACAGCCGGCAAGATATGTATAGTCTGGAAAGCGGATTAAGCTTTTCCGAAAGTTGTAGTCTTTACTTTTTTAGTACTGCCGGTAGATTCGATTGTGCTTTTGATCTCCAAAAGACCGCCGTTCATTCTGTAGTCAACACTGAAAGACTGTGATTTCTGACTTTTGTCCATATATTTAAAAGTGATCTTAGAGCCATATAGCGCAAAAGTTCCTTCAATATTATTTGCAGTGGCATCCTGTCCGATATTTCCGCTCAGGGTAAAGGTATCATCCGGATAGAAATCGATAGCCAGTCTGTTGATTTTAACTTCTTCAGTACTGGTGATTTTATCACCTTGATACGTATCGATTTGCTGGGATACACCGATCCACTCTGCAATAATAGGATCGTCGCTGCTATCCTTGGAACAGGATACAATAAAACAGGTCAGTACTGCTACACAGGCACTCAACCAAAATAATCTTTTTAACATCTATTTAGTTTTCTTTTTTATTAACTGCGAAGGTAGCAAAAATGGATTTTAACAAAAAAAACAATAGCATTTTTGTAGCCAATCATCTATAATGCAGCCTGTTGTTGCAGGATTCATTCTGTAACAGCAAAATTAAATTCCCGGTCTGGGATCTTTGTCTGTGATGGAAATATTAACCGGTACCTTTACAGTGCGCGTCTGGTCTCCGGGCATGGCAAGCAGAACGGTAATATGGCCTTTCAACGTTTCAAAATTTTTATTGAGTTTTACATAAATACCCAACTGTCCGCATAATACATCGTTGTAAGTCCACAGTGAAAAATCCTGCAGGGAAGAACTACTGATATCTTCGAGTAGCTGAAGTTTTTCATTTTTCTCGTTTATCAGTTCATAGTCTTTTATCTCATAAGTTGCAAAGTCTGCGATATCATCCATTTTGTTGACAATATGTCCGTTCTTATTGTATTCCTCAACTTTACTTTTGGTAAGAGGGTAGTAGGTCAGAAGATCAAACTCATGAGCAGGCTTTTTATGTATGAGTGTCAGATCCGAATTGAGGACCATGATATTGCTGCTGATCTGATCCAGAAATTCTTTTGTTTCTTTTTCAGAGTAAGGGTAGTTTGCAGGGCTGTTGCTCTGACAAGCGAATAAGATAGGGATAACTAAGAACAATACTTTTTTCATCTGTTTTAGAATGTATGGACGAATCATTATGCATGTGAAGTTAGGTGTTTTATAGCAGTATCCGGAAATTACCTGGTAAAAATATTTTATTCAGGAATGGGAAGTCAAAAACCTTATAAGGTGCGTGTGTACGAATCTGAAGTCATATATTGCGAATCTGGATTGATATGCTACGAATAGCTATCATCTGTTTTATAATAAAAGAATGATCTGTTTATTTGATCCTGAATTAGGATGATATGAAACCATCACGATATTTCACAAGTATCGGAAAATCAGGAAATAATCTCTTGACTTTCTGAGCTCTCCTGCCAGTCAGAATTACAGTGAAAATCAGCTACCTGCCCCGGCAGGAAAGGGTTCATCGCCTTTTAAAAATAAACTATATACAGATGAAAAATACAATTATTGCCTGTTTTACTTTTTTCATACTTTTATTGTCGTGTACCGATGAACAGGAGATCGCTTATAACGAAAAAGTCTCTTCTGAGTTTTACAGCAATAAAATGCGCTTCGAACAAGTGAAGGAACAGCTTGCCAGCGGGTATTTTGATAATTCCGGCGAAAGTAAAATTCTAAAAGATGTAAAGAATCTGGAGGGGAAGTCTGAGTTGGCTGTCGCTTCCGGTAAAGATATAAATAGTCTGCTGATCAGTGAGACTGCAAAACCATATCATACACAGCTATTGCTGTATCTGGATAAGATCCAATTGTATTATGCCCTCACAGGTGAGTATATCAGTAACACCGATACAGCAGCCAGAAGTCAGTTGCTGGACCGTGTTCATAAAGTAGGGAAGGATGTGGAAGATTTACAAAATAAATGCCTGGAATCTCAGATCCTTTTTTTGAATAAAGCAGGTATACAACAGGAGCCTTTACAAGCTAAATGATGGATAATACGACAAAGCTAAATAAAGATACAATACGCTTGATAATGGATCCGCTACTGCTTGGAGTGGGATCATTTGTCTTTCTTATTCTGCTGACTTATCTGTTTCGTTTTGACAGGAATGTCACGATGGAATGCTTTGCCATTACAGTCATCCTTATAGTCTTACGGGTTTCTTATATACTGGATGTAAATAGTGGTAAACATTTTCGACAACATTATACACGTATTCATGAGAAAAAACTGACCAATGAAAAATTCAACTATCTCCATGAATATTACGAGCGTCCTTCCTTTTATTTTTTTCTGATATTCGGAATATGTGTCGGAGCATATGGCGTATTTATATTGCTCGAAAAATATATTATCGGGGCTGTATTACTGCTAATAGGATCAGGCTTTATTTACCAGATTCTGAAACCTCAAAAAAGTATAAAAATAAGCAGCAGCGGAATATGGTCCACAGATTTTGGATTTATATATCTGAATGATATCAAAAAATTTGAATACCACTTTTCAAACGGTAAATTTTCGTCCAAGCATATCAGAATTTATATGCAGAATCCCGATCTGTATAAGATGAAATTGCCTTATCTCCAGGTTTCTATGCCTAATATTGAAAAGGAAAAAAGCCTTAAAGCGGAGCTTTCAAAACTCAAATAATATCACTGTCTCCAAAGATATCCTTTATCTCCGGACGGATACCGGATAAATAATCGTCCCCGGGGCCTATATTGCTGTGATCTGCAGCTTTAAATAGTGTATGAATATTTAAGTTACGGTATATTCTTTATATTTTTGTGTTGAATAAAGCATTATAAGGAAAAGAGAACATGCCTGTTAAAATACCCAATAATTTGCCAGCTATAGAGCTTCTGAAAAAGGAAAACATATTTGTAATGAGTGACCTTCGGGCCAATACGCAGGATATTCGTCCTATGCGTGTACTTATTCTGAATCTGATGCCACTGAAGATCTCTACAGAGACAGATTTTGTAAGGCTGCTTTCCAATAATCCGCTGCAGGTGGAAGTCGAATTTCTAAGACTGGACTCTCATACTTCCAAAAATACACCGGAAGAACATCTGGAATTGTTTTATAAAGGTTTCGGTGAGATAAAGGAGAACTTTTACGATGGCATGATCATTACCGGTGCTCCTGTAGAAATGATGAAATTTGAAGATGTCAATTACTGGGAAGAAGTCACGATGATCTTTGACTGGGCAAGAAAGCATGTCACTTCCTCCTTGTACATCTGTTGGGCTTCTCAGGCGGCTTTATATCATTTCTATGGTGTAGAGAAAGTACCGCTGGATGAAAAACTATTTGGTGTTTTCAAACATACAGCCACCGAAAAGACGCATCCTTTATTCAGAGGATTTGATGATGAATTCTTTATTCCGCACAGCAGACATACCACGATCCTGAAAGCTGATCTGGAAGGTAAAGAAGAGGTATCTATCTTGTCAGAATCAACAGGCGCAGGGATTGCCATCGCTTCGTCAAGAGGAGGACGTGAATTTTATCTGACCGGCCACTCTGAATATGCTCCACTAACACTGCATGAAGAATATGTGAGAGATGTGGAAAAAGGATTACCGATAGAGGTACCTCTTAACTATTATACGGATAACAATCCGGCTAACCCGCCTTTGGTACGCTGGACAAGTCACGCAAACCTCTTATTCAATAACTGGCTTAACTATTTTGTGTATCAGGAGACCCCATATGATCTTAAAGATGTAGAACATCTGGGCGATATTAAAGTCAACAGTTAGTTCGTGACCTTAGCCATGCTTTCACTTCGCGTTTAGTACTTTAATTTCAAAATGGTATTGAAAAGCAGGGTAGAAGGCTGATTTATCGGAAGAGGATGTGCTTTTACTATGGAGCGGTTCTCCTGCAGGTCTGTATACGCCTTTTACTTTTTTCCATTTGTCATAAAATACAGGCCAGAAAGTCGCTGTGTCCTGCAAGTCCGGTACAAGTCTTATGCATGATTTGGGCAGCTTGATTTTTTGCTTAGCCGTTTTTTTATAAGTCAGATATACCGTTGCCGTCTCCGGATCATAATGATACTTGCCGGTAAATACATTTGTCCAGTAGGCACCTCCCGAATACCAGTCTTTAGCTTCAAAGCGATTGTCCGGCAGAAATGTCCAGGTTGTCCCGGCGCCTGTACCTGCAGCCGATAGTGTACTCACCCAGCTCCATTGCTGGTTTTCCAATGTTTCAGCCCTGAGATCTTGAGCCCGTACCGATCTTAAACAGATGAAAATACTGAATAACAGAATTGCTTGCTTAGCCATATATGCATGTATTATAACGATACTTCAATTTACGGATATATTCGCGCAGGACTATATCCTGATACATATTTGAAGACAGTGGATTAATATTCGATCTGTAATCTAAGTAAATTGAAATGTGAAATAGCGGGTCTGACAATGCTTACAACAAAAAAAAGCAATATCTCTTTTACCTTCCGGAGATCCGTATTTCCTGAAATTATAGAATTCGCTCTTCACTGTGACTTGTTTTTCCCAGTATATTGCTTTTTCTGTCAGATCATAGCATTCTTCCGCATCTTTTGGGTATCCTGTGAATTCCGCTATATCATTGCAGCATAGTGGTCTGTCATCATACTGCATGAATATCGGAATATCGGGTGTCTTCTGGTATTTCTCTGCAAGCATATTCTTGTTTTGTACATATGCTTCTTCGTCCAGATTTTTTAGACCAAGGTAGCGGTCTATAATTTCTAAATATGCAAAATCACAGGAATGCGTAAGATTACACTGTGCTATACAGGATGCGCAGGCCGCATAGATATCGTCATCCACTTTTCCGTTTTCCAGATGCAGTTTACCCTGATAGGCATACAGATCTATATCTGTTCTATTACATACATGGCATTCGTCATAGCAGCTGTCTAATATTTCGAGTGCAGAATCTGCTATAAGTTCGAAAATCTTTCCCATAATACGTGGTGGATTGGAAAACAAGTTTGTTTTGGATACAATATCTTAATAATATGATTTGAAAACAATAAAAAGTACGTATTAAGCTAATAATTGGTATACGAATGTCGCAGGGTTTTAGACGTATATTTGCCCATTATCTCCGGATCTGTATTCCTATGTAAGCGGTTGGTATATTATCCTTAATTTTAGGCTGTATATTTCAGGTATTCTACAGTTATGTCATCAAAAGTAGTATTAAGAATAGAAAAACCGCAACTGGTCAAAAAAGCAAAGGGAGTAAAACTGTTGTTTGCAGGATTGCTGAGTCTTTTACTGATATTAGCGTTGGTTCTGAATTTTAAATCTGCGCTTTTAGGTTTCGCAACAGTGGCTGTCGTATGGCTGCTGAAAAGTAAAACGAATATGCACATAAATAGCTATGTGGCCGTAATACTCCTGTTAGCAGTTATGATTCTGCTGTCTCATTTTCTAGATATAGATTTTCCTGCCTATCTTTTGACAACATTAGTAACACCAGTGGTTCTGCTATCGGGATCTGCTTATTTCTTTCCGGGTGCTGAATCTTCAGCAGAAATTTTTTATATAGACAGGCAGCAACTCAAATGTTTATCCACAAAAGATAATGACTATAAAGCATATTCACTTAATCCTTTTTCATTTTACAAATCTTTTAATACACAGCAGGTAAGAGGTATTGTCTTCGGAGACAATTACATGCGGATCAATATTAATGATGAGCTTATATTACCCCGTGAACTTGATAAAGGTGATCTGGCTAAAATCAGGACATTTATTGAACAGCATTTTGAACACCTTGTCCTGCAACCTGCTATGGAAGAAGCATACAAATCACAAAATCAGTTATATATGCTGAAGTTATTGTTGGTTGTCCCCCTGATCCTGAGCGGTACCGCTGTTTATTTCTTTGCAGACAATGGAAGAGACACCCGGCTTACATTTATTCTGCTTGCTGCGGCGGCTCTTCTGACCATAGTTATTTTGATTCTCTTTAATATTCAAAAGAAGCGGTCCGTCTAAATACAACGCAGCAGATTTAGAGGCTTACTATTTTTGAATATTCTCCAGTAAGTCCGACATTATAGTTAAATACCGTCCGTCTCCTTCTCTGTATGAAATCGTTGATATAATGTAGGGCTTAAGAACCCACACATATTTTTTTTCCTCTTTTAAGCGTGCCAGCTGCTGCGCTTCGATCTGATCATATTCAGAACGTTTCAGCACCAGAAACTGAATACTGAAATAATCCCTGTGATAAGCTCCTTTTTCTGTGTCAAAGCCGGCTTCTGAAGACGGCTCAATCTTCAGCTGAATAATTCTGTCATCAAACTTCCATAGATCGAAGCTCGTATTTTGAGTATCATAATCGTAGATATCGGAGCGAATCGTCTTTATCGTATCAACATAATGTTTGCTGTATTTCTTTACCTCATTGTAGGATAGGTAATTGACTTTTTGGGGAGGAGATGCATCATACTTATAATAATTCAACTCTTCATATGATCCCAGTTTATCGTACAGATGAAAGATCAGGGAATCCAGTTCTTTTTTTGTTTCGATCTCACTGTATCCTACAAAAGAGATCAATTTATCGTTTTCATCTGTTTCCAGTTCGACCTGATCGAATACAAGTCCGTCATAGTGGGCCAGACTATCCGTTTTTAAACTTTTATAATAATATCTTTTACCGGGAACACTCTCATATACCAGATTACCCTCTGTCATATTGACCTTCCATTCATACTCCGCTTTCTGTTTGGCCGCTCCTGTATTCTCATTGACAGAGTCTAGTACCGGAGCAATCAGCTTTACTGCATTTTCATTAAAGGTGAGCTGATTGACATCAAACATGGCTTGCCTGGATAAGATCTCGGGTTGTGATTTTTCGGGAGGAGCAGAAGAATTGGAATTCCCCTGACAGGCAACCAAGGTGTAAAGCAATGCAAAAAATATTCTTTTCATAGATGTGATCTTCAAACTGTAACAACTTAAGAACCGGCTGAGTATTATTTTAAACCACAATATACAAAGTCAGTGCTTTAAAAACAACTGTTAATACCATAGCTACACTCTAACGTATAAAATTACCTGATTTCAGGAAAGCAATGCTATTCATTGATAATCAGTTTAAATCCTATTCCTCTGATATTGACAATCTTGATATCCGGATCTTTGCTCAGCATTCTTCTTAATTTAGTGATGTATACATCCATACTTCGCGACAGCAGATAGCTGTCATCACCCCATATATATTTTAGCGCCACCCCTCTGTCCAGCACACCGTTTTTATTTTCAATCAGCATTTTCAGCAACATAGCCTCTTTGAAGGTGAGATCCTGCTTAAGCGGACCATAATGGAGAGACAAACCTTCAAAATTAAAATTATACTTACCGATGGACATTTCCGTATTAGCAGAAGGCTCCTTTGCCGGAACGGATCTTTTCACCTGAGATTTGATACGGACGATAAGTTCTTCCATACTGAAAGGCTTTTTGAGATAATCATTTGCCCCAAGCTCAAAACCTTCTACAATATCCGCTGTAGAAGATTTGGCTGTAAGAAACAGAATCGGTATATCATTATCTATTTTTCGTATTTCCTTTGCTAACGTGAATCCATCCTGTACAGGCATCATGACATCGAAAATACAGATATCAGGACGCTGTGCACGAAAAGAAGAAAAAGCCTTGAGTCCGTCAGTTACCCATGTAACTGTAAACCCTCTGCTTTCCAGGGCTTCCTTAATAATCTTTCCCATTAAGACTTCATCTTCAGCTAAAAGGATATGGATGTGTTGCATATTACTTATTGTTAGGGGGTAGAGGGATCTCGATGTTGAAAGTCGTGCCTTTTGACACTTCACTGTGTACTTTGATGGATCCGTTGTGTAAATGGATTATTTTTTGCACATAACTTAGTCCCAGACCGAAGCCCTGCGCATTGTGGACATTACCGGTAGGAACCCTGAAAAAGTTTTCAAATATTTTATGGAGATATACCTTTGATATACCTATTCCGTTGTCCCGGAAGACCATATAAAGATTTTTATCATCATTGTAGAACCGTATCGAAATATGTGGATTCTCTTCTGCTTTTCTGTATTTAATACTGTTATCGAGCAAATTAAAGAGCAGGTTGCCAAAATGTACTTTATCCGCCGTTATCAGATCGACTGTGCTGTCATTCTGAATGTCCAGAATTCCGTTGAACTCAGTCAGCAGAGGTTTGCTTTGATTATGGAATGTTGTCAGCAATTCGCTCAGGGAAAACTCTTCTAATTTTATAACAAACGGCTTTTCGTGAGAGAGTTTCAGTACACGTTCTATCATCGATGAGGTGCGGTGCAGCTCGTTAAGACAGATGCCGAGATATTCATCCAGTTTCTCCGGATCATCCTTTATTCCAAAATAGCGTATAGACTGAATCGCCAGCGATACGGTAGAGATTGGAGTTTTGAACTCATGCGTCATATTAGAAATAAAATCATTCTTGATCTCCGACATCCTTTTTTCCTCCCTCAACTGCTTGATAAGATAGATAAGACCATACATAATAAACAGGACAATAAGCAGGGAGATTAAAAGTGTCCAGAAGATGCTTTTCAACGGGCCTAGCATATCATCTTCTACATGCACGGTAGCGATCACATTCAGGTCGATGGCTTTACCCTGTACAGCAATAAAGTTATATTTCTGAAACAGAAGGGTGTCTTTTGTATACCAGATCCTGGGCTGCTGAACGGACTTCAGAGAGAGTTGATATGGATTTGTTATCTGATTGGCCTGAAAATGTTTTTTTATAACCTCACTGATCGCCTTTTCGGTAACGACCAGTCGTTCTTTATACATGATTTCGGGTTTATGTACCGAAACTTTGGAAGATGCCTGAAGCGTATCTGAAGAAGATTTTTCTAACGTATCAATAGTCGTATTGATATTAAAAGTTACTGTATTTTTTCCTTTTTTGGTTTGGATGGAATCGTCCGAATAGATCTGTGTCAGACTCTGGATGGTTTTAGCAAGCTGCCGGGCGGCAATACTGTCTTTTTTCTCTATTTTATACAGTTTACTCATGCTGATTAAACTGTACTGATCCAGACTCTCCAGTACTACACGTCGGATGTTAGCCTGATTTTTTTCTCTGTTCAATTTAAAGTCACTGTACAACCAGTAACTCTGAAGTATCAGCATAGCTACGGTACTTATGGCGAGCAGATAAATAATGACTTTAAATTTTCTTTTTTCCATCGATTTTTGTTTTCCACTGACGTGAAATCAGAATTTTTCCTTCCTTTTTAACACTACTTCACAGTCGTTAACACTTGTTAACAAACTGGCTATCCGTTAACGCTAATTAACAAATAATAATCAGTATATCAGCAGTTGAAGACCCATTTTTGTGAGCACAAAATTAATATATTTTATATGAAAACGAATTTAATTACCCAAAGTATCTGCCTGAGTTTTCTTTTTTTTATAGCATTCACAACGAAGGCCTCAGCACAGGAATATATGGATGCATATGTGAGATATGCAGTGACACATATTGCAGATTCCACACGAAAAGACAGCCCTGTCAAACAAGATATGTATGTCTATGTATCTCCTAATTATTCCTACTATTCGAAAATGAAACCGGAGGCTTTTGCTCCAAATCAGATGACATTTTCGTATGACAATACTCCATCAGATGCTGTAGACAGCTATTTGTATAACAAAGCATTGCAGCAATATTTTAAAATGGAATTTGTGGGTAATCTTTTTAGAGTTCAGGCGGATAAGAAAACAATTGATTGGGATATAAAAGATGAAGAAAAAGAGATAGGTGGCTATCAATGCATCAAAGCTATTGGTACATTCGGCGGACGAACCTATGAAGCATGGTACACTCCGGAACTACCCTATGCCTACGGACCATGGAAACTGGATGGTCTTCCGGGGCTTATTCTGGAAGCCAGAGATCTGAATAGTGATATCATATTTGCCTATTCAGGCTTCAACAAGATGTCCGAGAAGTTTGACTTTACTGAATTATTGGGATTGGATGAAACTTCTCCTGAGAAGATTGCCAAAGCAAAAAAAGCAATGGAAGCAGATATGCTGGCATCTGTCCTCGCATCAGTACCTGCAGGAAGCAATGTGACATTCAAGGGGGAAGATGGTAAGGAGATATCCAAAGAAGAAGCCGAAATGCTGATCCAGCAGCATAAAAAGAAACAAGCTAAAGAAAAATCTTTCGAACTCAATAACCCTGTTGAAATCCATAAATAATGAGAGGCATTATTCTGATGATCCTAAGCCTTCTGGTAATGCACCAGAAGGTCCATTCTCAACAATATGCGGAGGGAAATATACGCAACAGTACAGATGCCATGATTCCTTATGTTACTGTCTCGCTGATAGATGTTAATCACAAAGTCATCAAGTCACTGCGGGCAGATAGTAAAGGGAATTTTAAAATAGAGATTGCAAAAGAACTGAACCGTGATAGTTTGCTCCTGGAATTCAAACATATTGCCTACGTTACACAGCAGATCGCATTGTCATCACGTTCTGTAGCATATGCAGTCAAACTGGAAGATAAGCCAATCTCACTGGACGAAGTACAGGTGAAGAGCAAACCGCGGATCCGGCAGAACGGAGATACCACGAGTTATAAAATGGGGTCTTTTACTTCTGCAGAAGACCGGAATATAGGCGATGCTATCCGCAGAATGCCCGGTATGGAGGTGGATGATGCCGGCGTGATCAAGTATAATGGAACGAAAGTATCCAATATGTATATTGACGGAGATGATCTTTTAAATGAAGGCTATGGAATAGGAACACGTACCATAAAACCTGAAATGATTGAAGATCTGGAAGTCATACAGGGACATGAACATCGGAAAGTCAAACAGGGGCTGTCTAAATCGGATCAGGTTGCTATCAACCTGAAAGTAAAAGAAGATGTCAAACTCAAATGGTCAGGCCAGGCGAGGGCAGGAGCCGGATTACCTTATGGAGTAGAGACCGATAATAATGCAATGACATTCAATAAAAAATTTAAAACATTGAATAACCTGCAGGGAAATACTGTCGGAGATGATATGTCAAAGGAAGTCACAGCAACACATTCCTTTGACCTGACCTCCGCTACTTCCGCAGGCAGTCCCGATATACCGCTTAACAGATATAACAAAAACCACTCGTTGGCTATCAATCTGAATAACTTGTACAATCTGAACAAAAACTGGCAACTGAAGAATAATGTCAATCTGTGGGGAGACCGGGTAAACAGACAGAGCAGTAATCTCCAGAATTACAGAATTGATGATCAGCTGATCAGTTACGATGATCGTATAGAGACGAAGTCCAGAGCTATGTACGGAAATATAAGCCTGGGGCTGGAGTCGAATACAGATAATTATTTTTTCAAAAATCAATTCGCCTTCAAGGCAGGAAGTTTAAAGGATAACTCCTTTATAACGAACAACAACAATGATTTTTTGCAGCAGGATCGTGATCAGTCCTACCGGTTCAGTAATAGTCTGGAATATATCCCTAAGCTCCGGAATAAAAATATACTGACCGTGTACAGTAATATAAATGCAGGCCGCCATAAGGAAAATCTTAGCATTTCACCTGGTATTATGAAGGATATTCTGAATGCAGATAATCCTTATAAAGAGGTAAGGCAGCAGGTAAAAACGCCTGAGCTTTCCTTCAATGCGGGAGCAAGCTACACTTTGCCCGGACGTATCATGAATCAGGAGTATAAGGCAAATTATCAATATAGAGACATACGTCTGGAATCTGATCTGCGACTGGCAGATTTGGATCATCAGGTCAGACCTGTCTATGGATTTGTGGATAATGCTTTCAGATGGAAAGAGAATGTTGTTGAAATTTCAGGTACCTGGGATGCAAAATTCAAAAAATCTGAATTACAGGTGAGACTACCGGTACAGTATGGACGATGGAATCTGGCAGATGAGAATTTTGATTTTCGTGATGTGGAGAACCGTGTTTTCTTTAATCCAGTAGCTTCTTTTAAACAATATGTATATAACAAGGATTACATCAATCTGTCCTATGCGCTCAGAAATGTAACAGGTGCAATAGATAACATTTACAAAGGGAAAATTTTGGTCAATTTCAGAGACCTGATCGCCAATGATGCACGTTTTGATGTACGCAAACAGCAGAATATGATGTTGGATTACAGCTTTCAGCGTCCTTTGGAGCTGCTTTATATGAATGCTTCACTTTCTTATTCGCAAATGAATGCCAACAATATTGTTTCCCGGAATCTGACAGCATCAGGGATACAGTCGGTCTTTATTCCACTTAAAAATAAGATGAATACGCTGAATTCCAGCTTTGGTGTGAGTAAGTACTTTGCAGGCCTCAAGACCTCTGCTTCACTGAAATCTGCTTATAACATTACGCATTACAATCAGCTATTGAATGAGCAGTTGCTGCCTTATAAGAATGCTGAGCTGATTGTTGAGCCAACTGTCGAATTTAAAGGTATTCAGGGAGTAACCTTAAGTTACAAAAGCATATGGACTATGTCCGGAAATACCGTCGACCAGGAACTGGCTACAACCTCAGCTTTTGACTCAAAAAACCAATTATGGGTCAACAATCTGAGTATGATGTATGTGCCTTTCTTTAATTTCTTTGTCAAAGGAAGTGTAGCGCACCGGAAATTGGAACAGACCAATCTGAAAAGTATTCAGAATACTTTTCTGGATATGAATATCAGATATAAGGTTCCGAAATGGAAAATGGAATTTGAGCTGGAGATGCGAAATCTGACCAATATAAAAATGTATGAGTCTTATGCAATCAGTGCTGTGCAGGAAAGTATTTCAAGATATCCGCTCAACGGGAGCCTTTCTTTATTCAGAATGAGTTATCTGTTCTGATCTGAAAAGAGAAATGTAGTATAATAGGTTGTAGCAAAAATAATATCAGTTTTGGAAGCGAAGATTGAAACTGACGGATCGTAATTTTCCTGATTTCAGGTGCCTACGATCCGTCAGTGATCATGTTAGCTGGATTTTTTTAAAGATACGATAGTTTGTAAGACCACAGAGATCATTACCAGTAGTAAACCTATGTAAAAGAACAGGTTTAATTGCTTACTCTCATTAAAAAACAGAAAAGCCAGTATGATCGCATAAACAGGTTCGAGATTAAAACTCAGATTTACCGTAAATGCCGGAATCTTTTTGAGGGATTCCGCAAATAGAATATAAAGCCCTACAGTACAGAAGGACGCCAGTAGTACCAGATATCCGATATCTCTCAGATCCGGAAGGACGGTTTGTACAGGAAATGCATACAGATAAAACGGCATCAATATTCCTAATCCTATAGTTCCACCTATCATTTGGTAGTAATTGATAAGCCTGCTGTCATAGTTTTTCACAATACGCTCATTGAATAACGTATACAGAGCTGCAAAGGCGGATGAAATAATTCCCAGGCCTATGCCTAACTGATAGGACGAATCAAAATGAAAAATTAAGGCTATACCTGCTAATGTCAGCACACTTAGGAGTAGCTCATTCACATTGAATTTACGGCGGTTAATGAGCGGGTCAAAGACAGCGGTGAAAAAACTGGTTAAACAATAGCAGACTACACCCACGGAGATATTGGAATATTTGATACTGGCATAGAAAAATACCCAGTGCAGCGTAATGAACATGCCGATTTTGGCAATATCAAATTTTTCTTTTGTTGTAATGTGTCTGGAAACATGGAATAGTTTTAAGATTATCCATAGGATAATAGCAGAGAATAAGACTCTGTACCAGACCAGAAGGCCTTCATTGACAGTGATAAGTTTTCCGAATATACCGGTAAAACCTGCAAGTATTACAGCAATATGTAATACCAGATATGATTTTTTCATAAAAGAATTGTCTTCCTGTTCGAAGAGAACAAGGGTATAAAAATTAATAAATAACTAAAATCAGATTATAACCAGTTATGCCAATCAGCTGATCCGCAATCTGTATAATCTATATGTCCGTTAAATATTAAGGGGTAGGAGGAGGAAGACTACTCTTTCTGTTCATATGCATGCTTTTCTCAAAACTAATAAATTACAGTGAAAATACAAATTATTTAGCTTCGGATAAGTTTGACTATTAAAATAGCCAAAACTGTAAATATTAAAATTATGTAAGAATAAAAAAGAACAAATAGTGACCCACCGTGATAAAAATCTGATGAATTGCCAAACAAAATAATGTTGAGAAACAAATTGATCGATAATATTATGCTAATAAACTTTTTGTTTTTACTCTTTTTGACCAGAATAAAATAAAGCCCGATTAAAAATACAAACAGGTAAGTTATATATAAGAGTATGAATTCATGATCAATAGGAAGCATAAATTGTTTTCTCAAAACTAATGAATTACATGAAAAATACAAATTATTTATCTCTACTGGTGGGGTGATTAACAGAGCTTCAGAATCAAAATCAGGGAAATAAAAAAAGGTTTTCAAACGGGGAGAGTGAAAACCTTTATAACCAATTATAAACCTAAATTATGATGATACAAATATAGTGTATTTATAACACTAAGTGCAAATTTATTTTTATTTTTTTTCAAAATAATTCACAAATAGTAGGGAGAATATACAATAATGTGCACAAAAATAGTGGTGAATACAGTGCTCAGAAGTATTGCAAATCAGCTTAGAAATGCTGTTTTTAGCCAGTGCAGCTTGTTTTTACTGTATTTGCAAAAATATTTGTGAATAGTGATTCTTTATTTATATTTGGTCTAAATAATGATAATAAAATATCTTTATCAGCATCATACTTAACTTAATATCACTAATGAAAACAAAAATTGCTATCTTTTTAGCACTATGCTCTTTAATGAGCTTCAGTTATGCACAGACTTCCCGCATCACTGGTATCGTCAAAACAAGTGACGGACATATTGCCGAAAATGTTGTAGTCCTGCTGAACGGAGGAAAAGCATCCAAAGTTTCGGAACTGGGAGTTTATGAATTCAATAACCTGAAGCCCGGCAATTACAAGATTACAGCCAGACATATTGGTCTGACTTCCAGGACCATCGAAGCGAAAGTATCGGAAGGAGAGACCAAAGTCGTTGATTTTATAATGGCAGATACCAAGCGGCAGCTTGATGAAGTGCTCGTAGAAGGCCTGAAAGGACTTGTAGAGGAGCAGCCTTCTTCCAGTCTTCGGGTGCAGACTCCACTTCTGGAACTACCACAAAGTGTGCAAGTCATCAGTTCTTCTGTCCTTTCCAAACAACAGATTTTTAATCTCGCAGACGGCGCGATACGCAATGTCAGTGGTGTGAGCAGACAGAGTCACTGGAATGATATGTATGTCAATATCCATATGCGCGGATCACAGATACAGGCATTTCGCAATGGAATGAATGTAGTAAGCTCATTCTGGAGTCCTTTATCGGAAGATATGTCTACAGTAGAGCGTATTGAATTTGTGAAAGGTCCCGCAGGCTTTATGATGTCCAGTGGTGACCCGGCAGGTATATATAATGTCGTTACTAAAAAACCGACAGCCGAAAATAAGGGAGAAGTAACTTTCTCCGCAGGAAGTTTTGAAGCCTTACGTTCCACTCTTGATCTGAATGGCAGATTGAGTAAAGATGGAAAGTTGCTGATGCGAATGAATGTCGCAGCGGATAGAAAATCTTCATTCAGACCCAATGAAAACAACAAACGATTTGTAATCGCACCAGTATTATCTTATGAACTGAATGAGGATACGAAATTGACATTTGAATATACCTATCAAAAAGCTAAAATGACCGATGTGGGATCTGCCTATGTGATGTCACCATTTGGTTATAAATCTCTGCCACGTGATTTTACCTTTTCAATGCCCGGACTGGAGCCGTTTAATGTAGACGAGCATAGTGCCTTTCTGACTATAGAACATCAGCTATCCAAAGACTGGAAACTGACAGGACAGGGCGCCTATTTTAATTACAATCAGATAGGAGCGAGCAGCTGGCCGAAAGATATCGCAGCAGACGGCAAAGTGATTCGTAAATCAGACATATGGGATGCTCAGAGCGAAATGGCTATGGGACAGATTTTTCTGAACGGACAGGTTCGTACGGGTGGCGTACGGCACCGCATACTGGCTGGTCTTGACGTGGGAGATAAAAAATATGATGCAGACTGGAATCAGTCTCAGGTACTGGATTCTCTAAACGGAGGAGAGTTTGATCCTCAAAATCCGGATTATACGCCTGATTTTGGTTTTAAACCCTTCGACAGAAGTCTTCCTGTAAGTCAGCGTTCGGCAACTGGAGGTGGTGCTATGGCTACGAAATACTCCTCTGTGTATATACAGGACGAACTTGGTTTCTTTGAAGATGCTTTGCGTCTTACATTAGCAGGCCGCCTGACTACCATGTCCGTTGCAAACTGGGGTGGTAAACCTGTGAAAAGTACCAAAGTAACGCCCAGACTGGGATTATCCTATTCCATTGATAAACTTACCTCTGTATACGGACTATACGATCAGGCTTTTCTGCCGCAGAACGGAATACTGTTTGACGGCTCTGAAGTAAAACCAATAACCGGTAATAATATGGAATTGGGTATAAAAAGAGATTGGTTTGGTGGAAAATGGAATACTACCCTTGCCGTCTATCAGATCGTGAAAAACCATGAAATCACTTCTTACGGGCCGCGTCCGGAGATGAGCATGGAAATCGGGCAGAAAAAAGTTAAAGGAATCGAACTGGATATTAAAGGAGAGATTCTCAAAGGACTGAATGTTATTGCCAATTATGCCTACACAGACGGAGAGATTACGAAACTTAATGAAGGCGTTGGAAATCAGTTCTTCGTAGGACAGCGACTTGACGGTGCAGATAAGCATATTGCAAATGTGTGGCTGGATTATGAATTGATAAGTGGAAAATTAAAAGGATTGAGTTTTAATGCAGGTATGTCCAGCAACAGCGATCGAGCTACAGGATTTTATTCGAATGATAATCCGGAATATAATCTGGAGGATTACCTGCGTTTTGACGGAGGACTGGGCTACAGACACAAAGCATTTTCAGTCCGCCTCAATGTCAATAATCTGCTGGACAAATATCTTCTGGCCGGAGGAGCTTATTATACGAATTACTTTACTACTCCGGTATATTCCTGGCAGGCAGATGCTCCCCGAAATTACAGACTGACTATGAGCTGCAAATTCTAACAACTTATTTAATACGCTGATCCACACTAATTGACGGAGCTTTGCCAGACTGGTAAGGCTCCGTCGCTATTTGGATCGATGTAAAAAGACTTTGATATACAGCTAAATCAGGTAGTAATCCATTAAATTTATTAACTAAGGCCACTGATATTGAAATTTATTATCTAAATTGGTTCGTAGAACAGTAAACACCAATTTTAAGACCATCGACCAGAGAGAATTTAAGTTGTGAAATGATATGGCAGATAGTCAATTAACAGATTTTCGTCAAAAAGAAGAGGCATTTGTAATGCGTAAGCTGCATGACCGACAGTGGCAGAAGTTGTTACATTTCTGTTACAATATAGTTGGCGAGGAAGCAGAAGCGCAGGATATCGTGCAGGATTCTTTTATGGCAATATGGAAGATAAGAGATCGTTGGGAAACTATCGAAAGTCTGGATAATTACCTCTTTATGGTCTGTAGAAATAATGCCCTGGCTTTACTCAAAAAGCAAAAGGAGATCAGACGTCTTGCTGAAGATATTGCGATTCACCTTCAAAATCGGATACAGCATAGCGTCCTGGAACATATATATGCTTCCGAAACAAACCAACATATACAGGGACATATTCAAACTTTTCCTGCAAAGATGAAAGAGGTTTTTCTGTTAAGCCGCGAAGAAGAGCTGAGTCAGAAGGAAATTGCAGCGAAATTAGCTATCTCAGAAAACACTGTTAAAAAGCAGATTAACAATGTGTTAAAAGTTTTGAAGAAAAAACTTTAAAAAAATATATTTTTTGTCTACTACCTCCTTTAGCTTTTTCACTCTTTATAACAAATAAAGAATGATGAACCCAAAGCAAATCGAAGAGCTTATACGTAAATGTCTCAATGGAGAAGCAACTGATGAAGAGCAACAGTTGCTTAATTCTTACCTGGAACAGATAAGTCAGCATGATCTGCCTATTCCTGAGGATCGTCTTTCTGATATGAAGCAGGAATCATGGACAAAATTACAGCAGAAATTTGTTGGTAACGAACCCCTGCAACAAAAGAAAGGTACTAAACGCTGGATTTGGACTGCGGCTGCTGCTGCGGTCGTTTTTGCTATGGTCACAGGAATATTATTCCTTCGCTCTCCAAAAGTTGACAAACAACCCCTGTCCGCAAAGAGGGCGTTCGCAGATACGGTCGTGTATCCGGCGACAGATAAAGCTTATCTGGTACTTGCAAATGGCGGTACAATAGACCTGGAAACACCTGAAAGTGCGCAGAAAGAAGTAAAACAACAACTGGATGCAAATATCAACATCGATAAGGGTATGATCTCCTTCAGAAATACCGATAAAAATAAAGAAGCCGCCGGGTTATATCAGACACTTGTCGTGCCTGCAGGAGCTACTTATAAACTAACGCTATCGGATGGGACCAGAGTCTGGATGAACGCTGCTTCCAGATTAAAATTTCCGTTAGGATTTGAGAAGGACAGAAGAATGGTGGAAATGGATGGCGAAGCATATTTTGAGGTAGCTAAAGATAAGGACAGGCCATTTATTATAAAAAGCAGACGGCAGGAAGTAAAAGTGCTGGGTACTTCATTTAATCTGACAGATTTTGCAAATGACAAAAACAGCAGAACAACTTTGGTAGAGGGATCCGTAGAAATAACGAATCGTAAAAATAACCAGAAACTGTATATGAAGCCGGGAGAACAAACAATAGCCGGAGAGCAATTCAGGAAAATGAAAGTCGATCCATCTCCTTATATCGCCTGGAAAAACGGATATTTTGATTTCACGGAATCTAATAGTCTGGTCGATGGTATGAAACAGATTGAACGCTGGTACAATGTGAAAGTGATTTTTACGAATCCAAATGAAAACAGAAGCTGGGCCGGAAAAATGAAAAGAAATATGACGCTAAATGAACTGGTAGGACAACTCAACTTTACCGGAATCAAATGTGAGATAGAAAACAGAAATACAGTCAAAAACCTAATTATAAATTAAAGTATGAGATAGAAATTTTAAAACCAAAAAAGGGTTGCTACTAACAACCCTCTTATTCAAGTAAAAACAATGCCCGATAGATCCATGTACCAAATACATCTAAATGGGTGTGCTATGTATTCACTTAACCTAACCAAAACTAATGAAAATTAATCAATTGCCCAAAGCATTAGGGCATAGAAAAGACTGCTCTTATCTCGTGCCCGCGATGGAGCGAACAGGACATTACATCTACCAATATCGTATAGTAATCATGAAACTCAAACTATTCGTACTATTTGCATGTATAGCAATAGGACAGAGTAAAGCCACCGTATTTGCCCAAAAATTTACTTTACACGAACGTAAGGTCTCGTTAAAAGTAGTTTTTGACAAAATCGAGAAAAGCTCAAATTATGTATTCTTCTATGACCGCAAAGAAGTAGAAGAAATAGGCAGAATTAATGTAAATGCCATTGGAATGCCGCTGGATCAGTTACTATCCATACTGGCAAAGGACAATGGATTTACTTATAAAATCGTGAAGAATAATATCGCGATAAAAAAGAGCGATAAACCCCGACCACAGGAAACGATTCCGATCAGCGGAATTGTAAGGGATTCTACAGGTATCATTCAGGGAGTATCTATACAGGTCAAAAACAAAGCCACCATTGCCACTTCCACAGATGTCAATGGCCGGTTTATTCTGATGGTTCCTGCGGATGCAGTATTGACTATCAGTATGATCGGATATAAGCGTCAGGAGATACAGATCAATAAGCAGACGGCGTTTGATATTTTTCTTGAAAAAGATGATGCACAACTGGATGAAGTCGTGGTTATCGGATTTGGAACGCAAAAGAAACAAAGTCTGGTCAGTTCTGTAGCAACAGTAAAAGGAGAAGAGCTGAAAGGATCCAACCGTAGTCTGAGTAACAGTCTGGCCGGAAAATTACCAGGGCTGATTGCTGTACAGCGATCCGGCGAACCGGGCTATGACAACTCCGAGTTCTGGATACGGGGTACCAGCTCTTTCTCCGGAGGGACGAGCCCGCTTATACTGGTGGACGGTATACCGCGTACTATGAATGATATAGAACCGGATGAAATCGAAACGTTCACCTTACTTAAAGATGCAGCAGCAACAGCCGTTTATGGTGCCGAAGGTGCAAATGGTGTCGTGTTAATTACTTCCAAAAGAGGTATTGCACAGAAAACAACTATTGCTTACCGCGGAGAATACACTACTCTCAGACCTACACGTATCCCTAAGTTTGCGAGTTCAGCAGACTATCTGAGTATCTACAATGAAGGTCTTATGAATGAAGGTAAATCAGCTATGTTTTCGGATGAGCTGATTGCTAAGTACAGATCCGGAGAAGACCCTGATCTGTATCCCAATAGCCAATGGTGGGATCTACTCATGAAAGAAAATACCAACAACACGAGACATACACTGAGCTTCAGAGGGGGAGGAGACCGTATGAAATTCTTTGTGTCAGGTGCTTATTTCGGTGAAAGCGGACTGTACAAAGTATCCAATGATTATAACAACAATGCTGGTATCAAGAGATACAATCTTCGTTCAAATATAGATCTGGATGTGACGAAAACCACTTCTCTAAGGGTAGATCTCAGTGGTCAGTATTTACAGGGGAACTATCCTTACAATTCGGCAACAAATATTTTTGAACGTTTTTCCAGAATCCCGCCGTATCTCTTTCCTGCAAAATATTCGGACGGAACACTTGCCGGCCATCCTGCACAGGATGCCAATAAAGTCAATCCTTACAACCAGCTGATGGAATACGGATACCGGAAAGAATGGCGTTCGTTTATCCAGTCCCGAATAGACCTGAACCAAAAGCTGGACTTCCTGACAGAAGGCCTGAAAGTAAGAGGTACAATTAGTTACGATTCAGAAGGATTCTTTAATATGTCGCGATACAAAGCACCAAAGACATTCTATGCAACTGGAAGGGATGATACCGGAAAGTTGATTTTCAAACAGATCAGTAATGAAACTACTATTGGAGAACCGCAGGAAACCAGCTCAGGGCTGAAAAAAATCTATATGGAAGCCGCCATCAATTATGACCGTTTGTTTGGGAATAAGCATCAGGTAAACGGGATGCTATTGACATACCAGAAAGAGCAACAGTCCAATTCGGATGCCTTAGCTGTACGTAAACAGGCTTATATAGGTAGAGGTGTCTATACTTTTGATAACCGATATGCTATAGAAGCTAACTTCGGTATCACCGGATCAGAAAAATTTGCAGAAGGATATCGTTATGGCTTTTTCCCGGCTGTAGGTATTGCATACAATATTTCCAATGAACCTTTTTTCGGAAATGAGCTTAAGAAAGTGATCAATAACCTGAAAGTGAGAGCATCCGTAGGAAAAACCGGAAACGACGATACCGGAGGTGCACGATTCCTGTATCGCCCTACATTTTCAGATGCTGCAGACAACGGCTACAGCTGGGGTATAGGAAGTACAGGTACACTGAATAAAATAAATGGTATAGTGGAAGGGCGATTTGCTTCACCTTCGCTTTCATGGGAAATTGAGATTAAAAGAAATTATGGTATAGATCTGGGCTTTTTCAATAACTCTATTACCTTACAGGTTGATTATTTTGACAACAGAAGAAGTAATATCTTGATGCAGCGCCGTACGATATCCGGTGTAGCCGGATTCAGACAGGCTCCTTTCCAGAATTTTGGTGTAGTGACCAATAAAGGGATAGAAGGTGGAATGAATATCAACCATACCTTCGGAGAGTTCAAAATAGGAGCATTGGGTAATTTTACATTTGCCCGCAACAAAATAATAGAAATGGATGAAATCCCGCAGTTACATCCGTGGATGAATACAACAGGGACACGTATCAATGCACTGAACGGTATGTGGATTTCAGATGGCCTTTACAGAGAAAATGATTTTAATGTAACCCTGGGTACTGACGGTAAAAAACAATATACCCTGAAAGATGGAATCCCTACAGCCACCACGATGCCTAGTCCCTTGCCGGGCGATCTGAAGTTTAAGGATCTGAATGGCGACGGAATTGTAAACGAATTTGACCGTTCGCAGGATGTTGCCAATCCTATAGTGCCGGAGATTATCTATGGATTCGGACTCAATCTGCAGTACAAAGGCATCTATGCCAGTGTATTTTTCCAGGGCGCTAATAATGTGTCGACCAATCTTAATAATCAGGGAAATGCTTTTCTGCCTTTTCAGTGGGGACTGACGGAAAGTAATGTCAGACAGGAAATACTGGAAAGCCGCTGGACCGAACAAAATCCTTCGGATAATGTTTTCTTTCCCCGTGTTCGTGTTGAGAACCTGGGAAATACCAATACTGCTACAACATGGTGGGTACGTGACGCTTCATTTTTGAGATTGAAAAATGTAGAGATCGGTTATACATTACCCAAATCTCTTATTGAACGCCTGAAGTTCAGAAATACCCGATTGTATATTATGGGACAAAACCTTTATGTATGGGATAAAGTGAAAATGTATGATCCGGAACTGGGTAACAGTGCAGCAGGTACCAAATATCCGTTGCCTCGTACATGGACATTCGGACTGGAAATCACACTTTAATTAATTACTACATTCATTATTGACGATATGAAAACATTATTAAAACTATTTATCTGCATCAGTCTGATATTGGTTTTCTCGTCTTGCGAGAAGTACCTTAATGTTTCGGACGAATTGGCCGAAGAGATGGATATGGAAAAGATTTTTTCCAATCCTGCCAATGTGCGCAAATTTCATAGAAATATCTACACGGGTATACCCAATACGGCTGATTATGCCCGCGGACTCACAGGACTGAATTTGCCCTGGCCACAGATGTCTGACGAAATCGACAAGACCTCCGACGGAACAGACGATAATACATTTTTGTATAATGCCGGTTCGACTACCCTAGGACGCTGGTCGCTTTATCAGCAGATCAGACAGGCAAATGTTTTTCTGGAAAATGTAAAAGAAATTCCGAATAAAGGGGATGCAGATTTTCTGGCACAACAAGAAGTAAACGAACTAAAGGCACAAGCCCGTTTCCTGAGAGCTTATTACCATTTTCTGCTTTTCGAACTTTACGGACCTGTACCGGTTATGAATACAATCGCAGATCCGTCTCAGAAAGATATTGACTATGCACGGAATTCGGTAGACGAGGTCGTGGACTTTATCGACAAAGAATTGATAGAATGTATTACAGATCTTAAAGATCCCAATCTGACAGACCAGCAAAATCTTGCTGTACCTACAAAAGGAACTGCACGCGCACTGCGGACTGTTGTACTGGCCTATGCTGCAAGTCCGCTATACAATGGCGGATATCAGGAAGCATTAAATCTCAGTAATAAAGATGGCAAGAAACTCTTTCCGGCATATTCTAAAGAAAAATGGAACAGAGCACTCGCTGCAGCTAAAGAATTTATTGATTATGCCAACTCAGGTGTGTATGAACTCTATAAAGTATATGATGCCGGCAAATACAATCCGGACAGAAGTCTGTATGAGTTATTTATGACGTATAACAAAGAGACCATATTTGTGCGTTCGGATGTATCCTGGGGATCTGTACCACGTGCAGGAGTGGATGGTTTTTCGGTGCCAAGAGGTGCCCGCGGAGGTGGCACCACTACGGGGTATCTCTCTGTTTTGCAGGAGTTGGTGGATGATTTCTTTATGATTGACGGCAAAAGTATTGAAGAATCACCAAAATATGTTGAGGAGGGATTTTCCAAAGCAGGTGATGACCCTTCCGGCCGTACCAAAATCGGTACATATAATATGTATGTCAACAGAGAACCCCGTTTTTATCAGACGGTATTCTATAATACCCGTAACTGGCATGTCGGTAATGAGGTCATTACTTTTCAGAAAGGCGGTAACTCCGATAATTCACTGACAAAGATCTACCCTAAAGCCGGAACAATTCTGTATAAAAGGCTGAGTAAGAAAGTCTATGATCAGGGAAGTAATCCGAAAAGTGAATACAGACCGGGTATTATCTACAGACTGGCAGACTTGTACTTATTGTATGCTGAAATCCTGAATGAGGTAGATCCTTCTCATCCGGATATCATAGAATACATTGATCGTGTGCGTTCCCGTGCCGGTATCCCTTTGCTAAAAGATATCAATCCCGGCATTTCTGGCCAACAGGAGAAACTTAGAGAAGCTATCCGTAGAGAGCGCAGGGTAGAGCTTGCTACTGAAGGACAGCGTTACTTTGATGTGCGTCGCTGGATGCTGGCTGAGACTGAGGGATACAAGCAAGGAGGGCAGGTGTTCGGGATGAATATGGAAGCCCCTACATTAAGTGGCTTCTATAAACGTGTTCCGATCGAAACCAGACTGTTTTCTAAAGCAATGTATCTTTATCCGATTCCGTTGACCGAAATACAAAAAAGCAGACTGCTAGTACAGAATCCGGGTTATTAAAAAATATAGATTGTAATTGTTGAGTTTATATAGTAGGCTAAAGGGTGTGGATTTCCACACCCTTTTTTGTTTATAGTCATAAAGGTGGGTTCGTAAATAGAAGTGCAGTCCTTTTTCTGAGCCCCGGTTATTTTTGTAATTCCCTAAAACTGAATAACGGGAACAAAGTCCTGTTTATCTGTGCTGCTGGTGGCCCATATCTGTATTTTTGTACCATTGGCCGTACTGCCGCCATTGACATCCAGTCGGGAAGAAGGTGCGCAGGCAGGAGTAAATGAAAAGGTCGATGTACCTCTGCTATTGGCTGTCCAACGCTGTGCAGGCCCGTTATCATACGTCCATATACGGACTTGTGTCCCGTTGGCTGTGCCGGCTGCAGCTACAGCCATTACTTTGCTGGTGTCCAGCCTGCTTTTGAAATTATATTCCGTAGCATTCGCTTTGCGAACCAACCATAGTTTAGAATTATTAAGAGTGGCATTATCCATTAATTCTATTACTGTTCCGTTAGCAGTAGCACCATTTTTGACTGTCAATACCGTGTTTTGATTTAATTTGGAATTCAGGGAGTAATAGGCTCCTTCTATTAAAGCATCATCTGAGTTGATAAGACTCACATCGGTTGCCGGTTCAGGAAGATTTAAGGCAGAGATCAGGGCAATTCGGCTCGAAGAAAGATTAAATCCCCATTTTTGGAAGAAATTAGTCAGATTTTTACCCGATGTCTTTGAGGCATAGAAAGCCAGAGCTCCCAGTCTTTCATCCACGTTAGTCGTATTTCTGTTAGGCAACGGATAGGTTATGCCGATTTCTTCACGGACCATCTTATGTAAGTTCTTCATAAAGTCTTCGCCGAAAGCCAGCATCAATTGTTCAAACATCATCAGTTTGGTGTAATTCTCAGCTGCTGCCAGATTCTTAGCAGCATCAGGTTGAGCAAGATAGACTTTTGCATTCATCCAGTTTGTTCCGGATACATAGCGGTATGTCGGTTCGTAATACTTTTTGGTGTAGGAAGCGTAAATATTAGGTGCAGCTTCACCCAGTACCGTATAAGGTGTGATCGGCCACAACTGGTGTAAATGACCTATTTCATGCCAGAGCCCCCATTGATCTACCGTGGATCCGCTCACGATGTTTTTAGCCTTGAATACCTTATCCCAGGCAGCAGCACCTGTGAGTCTTACCAGACCCTTATGTGTCGCATCCATATAGCCGCTGTTTTTTTCAATTATACACACTTTTCCGTCAGGCTCTCTGTGTAAAGTGCTGCTATTATCCAGTCCGCTGATTTCATTTTCACGACTGATAATCAGGTCTACAGCAGCAAGCACTGTATTGGGATCTGTACTGGTATAATTGTTATAGCGACTACGTGTGAGAAGGATGTAATTCTTTTGTCCTGTAAGCGTGACGTATTCTGCATCGCTGAAGGTTGTGAGCTGATCTGCCCATTCAGCAGCTGTAGTCTGCCCCAGTTTGAACAAAGGGACCTGTGTATAGCCGCTTATAAATTCGACAGTTACACTGTCATTCGTATTGGGAGTTGCGGAGACATATTGCAGATACATGTTTTTTATCAGAGTAGGATTTAGGGTATTCAGACCGGCATTCAGTGTATAAGTCTGTTCGGTATCCAGTTCAGGCGTACCGACAATCAATACAGGTTTGACTGTGCTGCCGCCATGAAAAGTTACCTGCACCTGCAGAGCAGTGCCAGCTATCGGTTTTAATCCTGTAGGATCAAAGTCGCTGTAGGATAGGGCAGTACGAAGGCGGTTGCCGTCTGTGACGTACTCGGTAGATTGCCGGATCGTGAATTTGCTTGTACTTTCATATTTAATATTGCTGAAATAGGTGGCCGAACTGGCCAGCGCAACTTTTGTTAATCCCGGAGCCAGATCTGCCTTTTTGGATTCAGGACCGAAATTTTTACTACAGGAGGTTAGACTCAGAAGGCACAGGGAGAGCGACAAACTGAGTGTCTTTACGTTTTTCATAATCATGAGTTTACTGGTTTGTAAATGATTTATATTTTGTTAGTTAGCCTAAATCTAACCAAAATGCCAGGATCAAATGAAGCACAAACGTTTGCGCGAAATACGAAAACGTTATAGCCACAAATACAGCATATGATCTGACTTTTAGCCATATATATCCTTTTAAATGAGCTTACATACAGTCAGTGACTACAGCATTAAGGTTTATAGGCTTATAATAAATTTTATTTACACTTGCTATTTGGACATAATAGTCTTAGGTTTGTATTTATTTTAATTTAATCTAAATAAATACAATGACATTTCGGACAGGATTCGGGTGGCTCGGAAAAATACTGATATGTTATCTCTCACTGCTACCTTTTACCGGGATAGCACAACAGGATATTATGGTCAGTGGGACAGTAAGGGATAAAGAAGACCGGCAACCACAGGTAGGAGCGACTGTGTCTCTGACAGGACAAAGTACAGTATCTACAGATGAAAAGGGAAACTTTGTTTTTAAAAATAATAATGCCGGAAAAGCAATATTACGGATATCAGCAGTCGGATATCGGGATACTACATTACAGTTAGCACTTAGTTCAGACAAGAATGTCTTTGAATTTAATGTGTTTGTTTCCAAAGATAACCGAATTTTAACTGAAGTAAAAGTTGATGGTTTTACAGAAAAAAAACAGCGTAAAACGCAGGCCATACGCGCTGTAGTGGTGGATGCTACAGCTGCTCAGGAGCAACCGGCTACTTTGTCAGAACTTATAAACCGATCTCCCGGAATACGTGTGAGACAGAGCGGCGGGCTGGGTAATGAAGTCGACCTTTCCATCAATGGATTTCAGAGTAATTCAGTACAGTATTTCAGAGATGGAATTCCACTAGAATATCTTGGAGGAGGTTTTGGACTTAACAATGTTCCGGTCAATCTGTTGGATCGGGTCGAGATATATAAGGGAGTCGTTCCGGTCTCTCTGGGAGGAGACGCTTTAGGAGGAGCGATCAATATTGTCAGTAAGAAAGTTGTCGGAACAAAAGTGGATGCCTCGTACGAGATCGCCTCTTTCGGGACACATATTGCTTCTTTATCAGCAATGAAGACAGATAGGGAGAATCGTACTTTTGGTGGGTTTGAGGCCTTTTATAATAATTCCGGAAATGATTACAAGGTAGATGTATCTGTAGTGGACCAAAATGCCAATCTTGTTCCTGTACGTGTACCCTTATTTCACAACAACTATAAACAGTATTTTGTAGAAGCTTATGCAGGGGTCCGAAACCGAAGCTGGGCAGATGAACTCCGCTTTTCTCTGGCACGGTACGATATAGACCGTGCTTCACAGCATCCTGCACTTATGACAATTCCTTATGGTGCAGTCATGGTCTACAATCAGGGGTGGGTGCCAGGTCTGCGTTATACAAAAAGTCTTATGGACCAGCGGCTGAAAATCGATCAGTTTGCATCTGTAAGTTTTATAAACAGAGCCCGGGTGGATACGATAAAAGGCTCCTATGATTGGTACGGTACATTTACTCCCGGCAATAGTATTGGAGAAAGTCCGAGGCCGGCATTGTCAGACATTAACTTCCGTAATATCATAAACAGAACTAATGTAGTATTTGATATAAATAAGCATAATAAGCTGGAATATAATTTTGTATATAATTATAGCAAACGAACGGGAGAAGATAAATACGGTATGCGGTTTAATGGAACTGATATCGACATTCTGAGCAAAGAAGCCGTTTACAATAAGATCATATCCGGCCTTATGTGGGAATCGAAATGGATGGATGGCAGGCTTACCAATCAGATGACGGCCAAACATTTTTACTTCCGGACAAAGGGCATTAACGGTTTTCTGAGCAATAGCAGTAATCTGGAAGATTATACTTCCTACAGCGGACATAACTGGGGAGCATCCGAAGCAGTCAAATATCAGATTAATGACCACAGCTTTGTTCGTTCTTCTCTGGAATGGGCGAATCGTTTGCCGAGAGATTTTGAAATCTTCGGTGACAATGATACAAGAGCTCCTAATTTTGAGCTGAAACCGGAGAAAAGTCTGAATATTAATCTGGCTTATCGCTATGGACGTGAAAACTGGTCTGTAGAAGCGGCTGGTTTTTACCGAAAGACTGAAGGACTCATTCTGCTGGTGCCGGTTCAGGCACCATTTGCACAATACCAGAATCTGGATAATGTAAGAGGCTATGGTTTTGATATCGATGCTGAATACAGATTCTTCCGGCAGCTTCATATATCCGGAAATGCCTCCTGGCAGGACAATCGTATGGCAGATGTAGAAGATGGGCTTTACAAATGGATGGAAGGTACAAGACTGCGTAATACCCCTTATTTCTTTTCAAACGTGGGGCTTTATGGACACTTCAAAGGATGGGGGACGCATGGCGATACCTTCAGACCATATCTCAACTGGAACTTCATACGCGAATTTTACCTTAACAATATCCCGCGCGATCTGGAACCGGGTGGTTTTTTGGGATTGTCCGGAACTGCCGGTGTGCCGGTTACAAATATAGTCCCTAATCAGCATCTGTTGTCGGGGGGATTTACCTATCATCTTATCCGGACCGGACTTACAGTGGGAGCTGAAGTGAAAAATATAGGAGATGCCAGACTCTTTGATTATTACAAAATCCAGCGTGCAGGTAGAAGTTACCACCTCAAGCTGACCTATACATTGAATTTAAAACAATCGTAAAATATAAAATACAAGGATATGAAAAAACGGAATCTAATAGGATGTATTGCATTGGGAGTTTTGAGTCTGTGGACAACGGCCTGCAGTAAAAATGACAACCCTACACCGCCGGTAGAAGAAGCCTCTTCCAGGTATGTACTGATCACATTGGCCGATCGGGTCAGTGGCAATAAAGGCGGGTTTATAAGTTCTTTTGCGACCTATCCCACAGGAGTTATCTCCAATGCCACTGCCAATTCGCTGGAAGGGCAGGGTATGGGCGGATGGCGTGTACATAATAATATGATTTTCAAAATGTTCAGTACTGCAGGCTATGTAAGTGGAATAGAAAAAATTGAGGTCAGCAAAGATGGAAAAGTCACAGCAGGCAAGTTTATCTCTTCCAAGATACCGACAGAAGCTGCAAAATATTTTGGAACGGGCAATCTTGTTATTCAGAACGATAATGCCGGATATTACTGGGATGCCGCAGAGCCTCTGAAAGTACAGAAGTTCAATCCTGCAACTATGGTCAATACAGGTTCTATAGACCTGTCTGCAGCAGTGAATGCAAGAGGGAAGGACGAAGCGCTGATTAAATTCAGAGCTGCCGGACAAAAATTCTTAGCCATAAAAGCTGGTAAATTATACGTCAATCTTACTTATGCTAAAAATGATGCAAGTCAGGTTGGATTTTTTGATGATTTCTATTCGGATGTTTATCTGGCGGTAGTCGATATAGCTACTGGTACATATGAAAAAACCATTACCATAAAGGAAACAGGAAGTATCGCATATATCAATGAAAACCATATGTATGACTTTGATACCAATGGCGATTTGTATATCGTTACTCAAGGCCGTACAGCTGTAGGAGGGAAATCCAAGATTGTACGTATCAAAGCTGCTGAAACAGATATTGACAGCTCATGGGAACTTAAATTCAGTGATTTCAGAGCTGCAGATGATGGCAAATTTACCAATGTATTTGCTAAAGACGGACGTCTTATCTTCACACTCAATACGGAGAAACTAACCGGCGGAGCTACCGGTAATATTAACAGTGAAGATATCTGGAAATTTTATTCTCTGAATGTAAGCGACCGTAAATTCAATGCCATAGCGGGAGTGCCAACCGGAACAAATCCCGGAGCTGCTATGGTTGCAGTAGAAGTAGATGGAAAAATTCTGCTTCGCGGTGCAACAAAAGCAGGTGAAAACGGATACTATGAATATAATGCAGCTAATAATATGGCTACCAGTTCCTTCTCTGTCAATGTAGGTGGGGCAGTATCCGGATTTGTCAAAGTACAGACTAAGTAACATATTAGTACCTATGAAACAGGGCGTACCGGATTCGGTACGCCTTTTTTTGTATCCTGACCTTCGGTAAACGCTTTCTTATGCTACTTATTTATATTGAGTCTAATTATTAATAAAATGAAAAAGATATTTGTTGTGTGTGGCCTTTTGTTTGCCACTGTAGCCGTTCAGGCCCAGGAAAAAACTCCGCTTTTCCGTATCGATAAAAAACAAAAAATTGACAGTGAAGTCTATCAGCTGGTCTATAATCCGAGTCTGGATCAGGTTTACGTAGCCGGTCCGAAACCAGGCTTCAATAAAGAAGTGGACAATTACATCTATGTACTTAACGGTCAGGATCTCGTTGTAGTAGATTCCATCAATGTGGGTAAGAATCTGCCTTTTGGTATCGCTCTGAACAATAAGACACAGACTTTGTATGTTGGTCATTCGCTCCAGAGTGCGGTGAGTGCTGTAGATCTTAAAACAAAACAGGTAAAGCTGATCAAGAATGAACGCAGCAAGTCTAAGATCAGAGAGTTGACGGTAGATGAATCCCGTAATAAAGTGTATGTGTCTGATCACGGTAACCCGTCTATATGGGTGATAAACGGGGACTCCAAAAGCATACAGTCGTTTATGGAATATCCGGGTGGCTCTTTGTTAGGATTGGCTACCGATGCAGAAAAAGGCAAAGTATATGCTACGGATTCGGAGACGATGGAAGGAAATATCCTGGTCTATAATGCGGATAACGGAGCACTTGAATCTAAATTTCAGACCTGGTCTTACTGCCCGTTGAATATTACACTGGATAAGAGTGGCAACCGCATTTTTGTGAGTCAGTCAAATGATAATAATATTACCGTCGTAGACAGCAGCACAGGCAAAATCATTAATAAAGTTTATCTGGGATATGATGCTTCTCCTATTGGTATAGCATATGATGCGGATAAAGATGTGCTGTATGCAGCCAACCGTAATAAAAAAGAGGTAGTTGCTGTGGATATGAAAACGTATAAAATACTGGAACGTATTGAAACACAGGGTTTGCCTAATACCATCAGCATTAATGCCGGTAATGGAACTGTGTATGTAACAAATAAACAAGTCGGACGTAAAGGCGAGCCTGTTGAAAACGGAAATACAGTTATGAAAATCGTAAGAAGTTTATAATACTGCAAGTGTGTTGGTTGAGTAAAGGTCATCTCTTTGGAGATGACTTTTTTCTTCCGACAGTATATAGAAATCAAAAGTTTAGAGATCGGAGATCTCAACGTAAAGTGACAGCATTTAAATTATGGAATTATCGGCCAAAAGAAACTATTATGTAACGTTCAAAAGAATACTGGAAACGGTTCATGCAGCGGGACATAAGTTGACCAGACAGCGTGAGATAATTATACAGATGATCTGTAAGCTCAAAATCGTGGATGATGTAGAACAGATATGGCTCAGGTTAAAAGATGAATTTGATATTGCTTTGGCTACTATATACAGTACAATAAAGCTTTTATGTTCGCTGGGATTGATGGGCATCAGGTATCAGACTGATACCCGCAAACGTATATATGAATTAGCCAATCGGTAATTCCCTCTCCTTTCTAAGGAGAGGTTTTGAAGTTGTATAATTAACCTCTCTGCCCTTCGGGCATCTCTCTCCTTGTGAAGGTGAAAAGAGTTATAACAACGGTTCTGAGAAGCTAATTCCCTCTCATTTCTAAGGAGAGGTTCAGGGAGAGGTTCTGAAGTTGTATGATTAACCTCTCTGCCCTTCGGGCATCTCTCTTCTTGTGAAGGTGAAAAGAGTTATCACAACGCTTCTGCGAAGGGCAGAGGAAGGTTTTATCTTTAATCCACAACTTAATGCTGCTCTTTTATTTACTTTTCTTTTTCCTGTCTGCGGTCCTGAGCAGACTGATCTTCCGCTACACCGGCCTTCCAGTACGAAAATGCATAAAGTTCCTGATTGCTCCAGTTCAGTTCTTCCCGGAAATAGGTGCGTAATGCCTTGACGGAGTTGTATTCACAGGCTACATATGCAAAGTGTGAGCCTTCGTCCGGTATAGATACTTTCAGTACTTCTTCAGCCAGGCTACTTCCGGACTCGGGATGACCGTTGAATATCCATTGGATCGTAAATCCGGCATGTCCGAGTTGAGGTTGTATATCTGTAGGAGAGGAAACTTCCAGAATACAATGTCCTTTTGCTTCCGGTGGTAGGCTTTCCAGAATACTGGCCAGCACCGGGATAGCTGTGGCATCTCCGATCAAAAAATACCAGTCTGCAGCAGGATACAATGGACTTTTACGAAGTTTCATAGCTACGCCCAAAGCATCTCCTTCCTGAGCATGAAGAGCCCAGGAGGAAGCAGGACCATTGTCCCCGTGGTTGACAAAGTCAATCAGGATCTCTTTATTCGCTACATCTATACCACGATGTGTATAGGTTCTGACAATAGGCTTTTCATTGTCTGCCGGATTTACCCAGGCTCCTTTTTCAGCATCGAATACAGGGAAAGCAACTTCCTTGCTCCCCGCCGGAGGTATAAAAATCTTATTATTAGATCCGATAGTACATGCCGCAAAGTCTGTCGCACCATCTCCCTGAAGAGTAACCCGTATATAATGAGGTGTTATAAATTCTTTTTTACTGACATGGAATACATGTCTTGCTATAGCTGTCTGTTCCATATGGGTATTATTTTAATGCTTTTATGATTTCGTCTATCATCATATCCGTAGAGGTAATACCACCTCCTGAAAGATACCAGATTTGTGGATTGAGATAGATAAGTTTGCCGTTTTTGTAGGCATTTGTTTGTTGGATCAGTTTATTTTCAATTTCACTTTTATTACCGGCTTTACCGGCAACCACTGCATTACGGTCTATGATAAAAAGATAATCAGGATTGGTCTCCGCTATAAATTCATTGGAAATCTTTTGACCATGTATAGCCACTTCCAACTGTTCCTGAGCCGGCTTTACACCTAGTACATCATGGATAAAACCAAAACGGGAACCTTTACCATAAGCACTGAAACGACCATTGTTGTGCAGGATAATCAAAGCCTTGTGATCATCTCCTTTTAGCTGACCCTGAGCCGCTTTTAATTTTTCCTCAATAGCATCCAGTTTAGTTTTGGCTTCTGCCTCCTTTCCAACCAGTTGCCCGATCAGAAGTGTATTTTTTCGGAAAGATGCCATGTAGTCTTTATCATCTACACCGACAAAAACAGTAGGAGCTATCTTATTCAATTCATCATAAAACTTTTCCTGTCGACTGGAAATCAGGATCAGATCCGGATTCAGTGCATTGATTTTCTCGTAGTTAGGTTCTTTCACAGATCCCACATTGGCTATTGCTTCATCATTTTTGTATTTGATAAGATGGTCCGGTATATTATCTTTTGGAACACCGGCTACAGGAATGCCCAGTTGATCCAGTGTTTCTAATGCGCCGATATCAAATACTACAATCTGGGAGGGGGAAGTGACGACCTGAGCTTTACCGAGTTTATGTTCTACAGTGATGGAGTCAGTAGCTGCCCCGTCATTTTTCTTAGTACTGTTGCAGCTGGCTGCTACAGCCAGAAGTATAATACAACTTATATTTTTGATCAGTTTGTTCATATTTAGTCAAATGTTATATGTGTAAATAATAAATTTTAATTTTAAAAATCAGATATTGAAGTAATTACAGATTTTTGAAGCGCCATTTTCAATAATGTCAAATTCAATGTCAAAAATCTCCTTTAGTCTTTTTGCATCAATGACTTTCTCCGTGTCTTCATGGTAATAAATAGCTCCGTCTTTCATGGCAATAATCTGATCGGAGTATTGCGCTGCAAAATTAATCTCATGAATGACCATAACCACTGTTTTACCAAGTTCATCAACCAGTCTGCGTAAGGTTTTCATCACCTGTACAGCATGTTTCATATCCAGATTATTAAGCGGCTCGTCCAATAGAATAAACTCTGTATTCTGAGCAATAATCATAGACAGAAAAGCACGCTGACGCTGTCCGCCACTCAACTCATCTATGTACGCATCCTGAAGTTGCTCCAGTTCCGAAAAAGCAAGTGCCTGATCGATATATTGTTTATCCTCTGCATTGAGCCTTCCCTGTGAATATGGAAAGCGTCCGAAAGAGACCAGATCCCGTACCGTCAGTTTGAGATCAAGATGATTTGATTGGCGTAGAATCGAAAGGTGTTTGGCAAAATCATTACTTTTGTACTGCGTGACGTCCTTATCTAACAAGCTTACCATACCCTTATCTTGCTTCAGTAAACGGCATATTATCGATAGCAAAGTACTTTTACCAGCTCCGTTCGGACCAATAAGAGAGGTAATCCTGCCCCGGGATATGGTAGAAGAAATGTTTTTCAACACTTCTTTATCTCCATATTGTTTAGATATATCCTGAAATTTGATCATAAGCGTTTTCTTGATTTTAAGATTAAGTACATGAAATAGACTCCACCGGCGAAGTTGATGACAATACTTACTGTCGTTGAGAAATTAAAGACATGTTCAACTATAAATTGTCCTGCAAGTAATGCAATACAAGCTATGAGACCACATATCCAGATCATAACCTTATGTCTGGAAGACGGAATCAGTTCGTAGGTAAGATTCGTAACCAGAATTCCCAGAAAGGTTACCGGTCCGACAAGGGCTGTAGAAACGGATACCAGAAGGGAAATAATCAGCATATACCGTTTGATCAGTCTATTGTAATCCAGTCCCAGATTAACAGCATGCTCTCTTCCCAATGCGATGACATCCAGATATTTAACATAGCGTTGCGCCCATAGCAGTGTTCCAAGCAGGACTACTGAAGCAATCAGCAGCAGACTGCTGTTCATCTTATTGAACGAAACAAACATATAGCCCTCTATCACTGAGAATTCATTGGGATCTATGACAATCTGCATAAACTGACTGAGGGTCTGAAACAGTGTCCCCAGTATCAGTCCGATCAGCAGCAGATGATATATATTGCGCTTACCTTTTCCAAAGATCAGCATGTACATCACCCATGAAAAAAATAACATCAACAAGATTGCATAGAAGAAATTATCCGTTTGTGAAATGACCTGAAAAGTCTTATCCCCATAGACAAATACAATGATGGTCTGGAAAAGGATAAAGATCGATTCATATCCCATAATAGAAGGAGTGAGTATCTTATTGTTGGTAATCGTCTGAAAGATCATCGATGAATAAGCTACGCTGATTCCGACTACAATGATGGTAGCCAGACGGATGGCACGCCTGGGCAATACATAATCTATATTGCGACCCGTATCGTAGAAAAGAAATAAGACGATAAGTACGGCGAACAGGGCCAGCATGATCCATATACGAGACTGTTGTTTCATCTGTTGCGTTTTAGGATCAGTAAAAAGAAGATAATTCCCCCAGTAATTCCGACCATCAGTCCGATGGGGATTTCGTAGGGATATATAAGAACTCTGCCCAGTATATCGCATACTAAAAGAAAAATAGCACCTATCAATGCCGTATAAGGCAGATTTTTGCGGAGATTGTCGCCATATATCATACTGACAATATTAGGAATGATAAGCCCTAAAAAGGGTATAGCACCTACGGTGACAATAGTGACACTCACAGTAACTGAAACTACAAATAACCCCAGGTTGACAACTGTCAGATGGGGGAGTCCGAGGTTTTTTGAAAAACTCTCACCCATTCCTGCAATAGTAAAGCGGTCTGCATAGACATAACTGATCAACAAGGCAGGCAAAATAATGTAGATAGTTTCATATTGTCCCTGAAGAACTGCGGAAAAATCGCCCATCAACCATCCCTGTACATTTTGGACAATATTGTGCTTATAGGCAAAAAATGTAGAGATTGCTCCCAGAATATTTCCGAATAGAATACCAATCAGCGGAATGAATACCGTACTCCGGAAGCGAATACGCCTTACCATAGCCATGAACAGCATACTTGCAGCAAAGGTAAAGCACAAAGCAAAGAGCATTTTATACACCAGTGATTCCTGTGGGATGAGTAGTAAACTGAAAAGGATACCCATTTTTGCAGCTTCCAGAGAACCTGCCGTAGTTGGTGACACAAATTTGTTTTGTGTAATCTGCTGCATAATAAATCCGACAATACTGAGACCTCCTCCGGCCAGTATCAGTGCCGCTGTACGTGGTATTCTGCTGATCGTAAAGACCAGCAGCTGATCTTCCGACAGATGGAAGATCTCAGAAAGAGAAATCTCTTTGACTCCTGTAAAAAGAGAAACAATAGCCAGGAGTAGAAGAACTATAAGAAACAGAATGCGCATTAATATCTTTTGCGGTATGCTTTTACTATAAAATAAATAGGTTTTGACAAAGACTTTCCTCTTTATCAAAACCTACGAATGAGTTTTACTTATCGGATCAGCGTAATCGTATCACCGTTGGTATCTGCAGGAGGGGCAGGCTGTCCTTCCACTGGTCTGCCACCTTTAGCTTTATTAATCACATAAGCCGCTCCCGTCTGTGGAGATACTTTTACATTATTTGGATGCGATCCTGTCGGTAAATCCGCCAGTACAGCATAAGTGTCAGCATGAATGACGGTAGTTGTACCTGTCTGGCGGTTAGCCGAATAGATTCGGTTACTTTTCTTGTCATAGCTGATACCAATCGCTCCGGCACCTGTCGGAATCGACTTGAGTACTTGTCCTGAAGCAGCATCAAGAACTGTTATAGTACCGGATTTCTGATTAGCAACAAAGATGTGGTTGCCGTCAGCTACAAGATTCACAGGAGATTCTCCTCCGGAAGGGAAGCTTTTTTCTACTTTATGACTCTTCAGATCGATCACTGCCACTTCATTAGTGCCCATATTTGTGATATACATTTTGTCTTTACGGTCATTCAATACCATACCTGTGGTTGTTTTGCCGGTATTTTCGATGCTGTGCAGATAGGTGTTGGTTTTGCCGTCAATCACCCATATACTGCTCGGATCGCCAACATCAGAGATATAGATCAGGTTATTGTCTTCATCTACCAGAACTTCACGCGTATGACTGTTACCTTTTCCATTATTGAATGTGGCAATCACTTTACCGGTTTTAATATCCACAGCACTGACAGAATGCGTGCGGGTATTAGTCGTGTACAACGTTTGAGTTTTGTGGTTGATTCCCAGACCAAACGGTGGATTTTCTTTCATGATAATGCTATCTGTAATCGCCAGACTTTCCGGATGGATTTTATAAATGGCTCCGCCCGGTTGTGTTCTGCTACCTGCGGAAGTCACGTAGATAAATCCATTCTGCTCATTGACAACAGCTTCATACACACCCTTGCCAGCTGTGGAAGATTTAACAACTGTTTGAGCTGTTGCCGAATGTCCCCATGTCAGGAAAGCAAACGCAAATGATGAAGCTATCAGGATCTCCTTTTTGAAGATATGTGGTTTTGTGAAGTTGTACATAAATAAATCAGTTTTGATATGTGAAAAAAATGATGTTAATTTAATTTTGCCTGCCACCAGTCATAAAAAGCCGGAAATGCTTTGTGCCAGTACCATGCTCCGTGTCTTCCTTCCGGATTGATGCTGATTTCCAGTTGCGGATGATTTTTTTCGCGAAGCATATCTGTGATTTGCAATACATCCGTATTCATAGTGACTGTGCTGCCATCAGGTTTGATCCTGTTTTCATTCCCTCCACCATAAAAATAATAGTGCTGGTCACTGATAGCTGCCTGATAGCCGATGCGTGTGATCGTCTTCTGCACCTGTCCTTCGTCTAACCATATGGATGGCGAAAATACCCCCAGTGATCCGAATACATCCGGATAGGACAGGCCTGCATATAGGGTCAGTAATCCGCCGACTGAACTTCCGGCCATAGCGGTATGCTTCTTGTCGGGCATAGTACGGTAGTGGCTGTCTATGTAAGGCTTAAGTGTATGGACTATAAATTTGAGATATCCGGCTCCCTGAGGATTCGGAAATCTGCTGTTGGGTGATACAAAGTATTCATTCTGACGATCTTCTTTACTTTCTGCATGAGCTACCGCTACGACTATGGCACTTTGACGGTGGCGGTCTATAGCCTCATCTACACCCCATTCCAACGGACCTATACGTCCCTGAGAGGTGGCCTCATCAAACAAATCCTGACCATCATGCATATAAAGCACAGGATATTTTTTATCAGATGTAGCGTAGTCCTTTGGAAGATATATCCATACAGCACGTTTTACAGCAAGCTGGGGAATATAGAATGCACTGTCCAGAAGATGTACCTGCGGACTTGCTGTGGATGCCGGGAAATCATCGCGCCATCCAGCGATATCGATCCGGATAACCGTGTCTTTCTGGATCATTACGTTTCGTGGAGCAGTAAGTGTACCCATTGCCGTAGATTCTAATGTCTGCCAGTCTCCTCTTGTAAATTTAAATTCCAGCAGTCCGGCTTTAACTTCCGGCAGTATAATACGACTATGCAAAGGAGTTGTTCCGGAAGGCAGTGTATCAAGCATGTGCAGCTTTGGATTCCAGCCATTAAAGTTTCCGGTAATATATAAAGGGTCGTGAAGATGCGTTGCCGGTGTACTCTTTACTTCAATGGTCACTTGATATTTGGATTGACTAAAAGCGGGAAGGACAAAAATCAGATAACTAAAAAATAAAAGAAGAATACGCTTAAAAACCATGTTGTGTATTAAATATGTGTAAAATGCAGATGTTATAATTCCGCTAATTTATAATTATTCTAAATAATTAAAGACCGTTATTCATAATAATTATAAATAAAGACATAGCTGTGATAAAATAGTGACAAAAAAATACTTTATGATATAAGAAAGGGGAAATATCACGTGTGATATCGCCCCCTAATAAACATAAAAACAAACTATTATCTTGAGAGCCGGCATATACCAACCTTAATTTCTTTTCCGGATCCGGATATTGCTTTCTATCGTTGCAGTTCTCAGGAATTGAGTCTGCGGAGATTTTTATAGGCAAGTTTTATATGGGTTTTGACTGTGTTGATCGAAACCTGTAGTCTATCCGAAATCTCCTGATATTTGAGATCGCCCCAAATATTCATATCGATGGCCTCCCTTTGTCTGTCAGGGAGCAATTGTATACTTGCTGCCACATCTTCCAGTCGCTGCTCGTAGGCTATACGGAGTTCCATATCATCATGATCTTCCCCCAGATGGTGAAAGTCCGAAGAGATATCCTGAATAGGGAGTTGTTTCTTCTTCAGTACATTGAGACAATTGTTGCGGATAGATCTCACCGCATAATGCTCAAACTGCCCTTCGATTTTCTCTGCCCTATTCTTTTGCCACAGCAGGTAGAAAAAGTCCTGAACAATATCCTCAGCTTCCTGATGATCTTTCACATATTGGAACGCTACCTTGCATAACATTTCATAGTATTGTTCAAAATATGCTTCAATCAAATGTATGTCTGATCTCTTGCGCAGTTTCATTACTCTATTTTTATTTAGATTAATTATAAATAATTGCAATTTTACGGTTTAATTTTAGAATCTGCAAATATTTATTCAGGTAATTGCGGTCTTTCTATCTCTATCGGCTGAGCAGCAAGGGCTTCCAGAAAGCGAATAATAGCTTCCCGTTCTTTCAGCGTGATCCCCAGAGGCTGCAAATGAGGGGATTGTTGCGGATACAGACTATCTGTTTCCTGTCCGGATTTGGCTTTAGGCTGAGGCATGCCGGCATTATATTGGTTAAGCAACATGCTTATATCATTAAAGCGTCCGTCATGGAACCAGGGAAAGGTGCGCATCGCATCCCTGAGTCCCGGAGTTTTGAAGGTTCCGATATCGGCTTTATTCCGGGTTACTTCATATCTGCCCAGATCCTGATTTTTGGTTCCGTAGTTGCTGAAACCTAGATTATGGAACTTACCATCTGTAAAAAATGGACCGTTGTGACAATTGAAACATCTTGCTTTGGTACGGAACAGGTGCATACCCCATATCTGTTGATCAGATAAAGCTCTTCCTCTTCCTTTCAGAAAATTATCAAACCGGGTAATATTGGATGAAATTGTTTGCTGGAAACAGGAGAGTGCTTCACCGAGCTGATCCGCATTCATTTTGTCTGTTCCAAAAGCTGCCTGTATCCATTCCCGGTAACCTTTGATGGCATGGATGTGACTCAGTGCGGTATCTATAGGGGTATTCATTTCATTCGGATCTTCAATAGGAGAACTTGCAACCTGCTGGAGCTTATCCTGACGACCATCCCAGAAAAAGAGTTGTTGAGCCCATATATTCTGCAGAGAAGGGGTGTGTCTCCTTCCGATGCGGTGATTACTGCCAATGGCTTTCTTTCGTCCGTCTGTCCAGTGCATATCCGGATCATGGCAGGAGGAACATGATATCTGCATGGATGCGCTGAGTCTCGGTTCAAAGAAAAGCCGTTTACCCAGTGCTATTTTGGCCTGCGTAGCAGCTTCTTTCTGATTCCATATCGGAGGAGCCGGTAACGGAGCCCATTCCTGATATACGATATCTTTATCTACATGCGGTGCCGGCCATTGATCCAGCGGTTTTTCGTACTGCTCCCGAAGAAGTACAAAATCCGGTTCTTTGTCAGGTTTCTGTATCCAGAAGGACTGAAGAATAACTGCTGAAAATAAGATCAGGATAAGGATCAATGAGCTGCGTATCAATTTTTTACGGTGTTAGAAGTAAAGGAATAAAGAAGCTGATGCACGGGATCTGCTTTTGCCGGTGATATCGGGTACTGTATTTGTTCGTTGTACATAGTTTAACTGAGGCCTGACACACCATTTCATATCTGCCAGTCTGAAAAAATATTGCACGCCCAAATCGCACTGCAGGTACTGAGTCTTGTCATAGTTTATATCCGATTTGATCACTTCTTCGATAAAAGGGTTGGTGCTTTTGGGACTGTATGTGAACTCCGTACTGTGTGGAGTAGAATAGCCTATACCCAGCTCTATATTTAGCTGATCCGTAAGTGCATGTCTGCCCGCTATGCTCGTGATCTGACGACCCCGTTTGCGGTTTACCATCATATTGCCGTCTGCCTGACTGGTATAACTATTCTCTACTGCGCCCCATAATGAGGTATTTCTGTTCCAAAGCCGGATATCTTTAAAAACTTTTATTCCTAGCCGCTGCTGCAGGTAGACATAGTTATTTCCGGAAAATTCTACATTCAGATCCCTCCCCTTTGTCTGTGAGGCGCGGATAAGGATACCTTGTCCGTGATGGCTTATACTGAATTGTCCTTTGAGCTGTTTCATGTCGTAATCACCGTACATATCATATCCGTCATATCTTCCTGATGAATTGCCACGGTCGTATTCTTCATGGATCTTTTCATAACCGATATCCCCTAACAGCAGGAGATCTTTAGACTGGTAACGACCTTCCATTCCTATACCACGATAGTCCTGATTATTGGTGTATACCCGATCTGAGAAAGCGAGGGCAGTTCGTATGGTCCCATAGCCGTTGGACAACCAGTTGAGGTACTCCGGGAATTGTGTAGATTCATAATACTCTTTATTCCTGTAATCCACCTGCGATTCCTGTTGACCATATCCCCAGGTGGCTCGTATACCGATGCTTAGTTTGCTCAGTTTTAAATTCAAACTTGGTTGCAGTTTTAGTTTGAAATGCTTGAGCACTGCTCTGGGATCGTTTGTACTGTAATGATCCCCCATAGCATAGTCCGTAGCAAGAGCGATATAGATCGGTGACCATACTTTAATACCTGTCTGTGTATTGATCGTATAATCTGTACGGGTGTAATGCACTGCACGCTGGGCGGCATAAAAGTAAGGAGAAGATTGTTCGTCGTCCTTTCGGTGTCCCCATCTAATACTGTCTAACTGTTGTTTTTCATATATAAATTTTCCCCAGAACCAGATGTTTTTAAGTTTTTTGCCACCTTCCGCTCTGAAACTGCCTAAAGTCTGCTTTTCAGCTTCCTGATAAGGTTTGAGTTCACCATTAATTGCTGTAAACTGAAGTTGCGTAATACTTAGTTTGTTGGGTATAAGCGATTCTAACTGCACTGCATATCCTTGCTGTGCATGTTCGTAGCGCTCTTGTTGCATTGGATTACTCAACAGGTAGCGGGAAGAGTCTGTTTGTGCATATCTGTGCTCAGGGAGTTTCTGAGCAGCAGCGGATTGTGGATTAGCAAAGCATATTCCAAAGACTGTGAACAGTTGCAGGGAATGGGTAAATGTAAGTCGGGATATTTTCATGGATAAAAGGTTCATATGTATTAATCTTTGAATCCTCCCGGAATTGCGGGCATAATCCATTCAAAATCATTAGAAGAGTTGTTGGTATCCTGCAGTACACGTCTGCCGTCTACGATCCTGGCTACCTTTCGCATAAGTGCCTGTGAGCTATACGAGCCGAGGGGAACAAAACCAAATCCGGCATCCAGTTCAGGACTTAACTTTTTCGGAATACGGCGGTCTGCAGTATTGGGCTGTGTTTCGACAGCATCAATAATGTATTTTTTAGGAACACGGGTATACAAGGTTTTTCCTTCTATAGTTGTTTCTTTTACTTCCGCATATTTAGGCCACTTTCTGATATCTTCAGGTGTCTTGAACAGGGCATAGCTTATACGACCGATATTGTCCATCATCATCGTTGCGCCAAAGCGTTGGATGACAATGAGGCTGGTTTTGCCCGGTGTCGGAATATCGATCAGGGATTCGGAGACTCCTTCTTCGAGATACGGCGTTGTAATGACTTCAAAATCAGCCTTGCTTAAGTCTACCGTGAGGTCCGGGCGGCTTACCTCATATACTTTTCCATTTTTATTTGTAAAAGGAGCTTTGTGGTTAATGGCACTGCGGGCTACGACAAGACCCTGACCGGGCTGTATAGGATAGGTCGTCCCATTTCCGGGAAACATATAGATAGCCTGTGCGTACAGGTAATCTGTATTGGCATTGGCAGGTGCTACTTCAGTTCCTAATGCCTGTCTCCAGTCAAACTGGCCATTTTCAAGCAATTTTTCAGGCATACGGTATGTTGTGGAAAGCCTTCCGTAAACAAACATCATGCAGAGGCTGTCTGCATAAAGTACTTCATCAGAATTGTTGTAGATTTCAAAAAAGTTGTCCCGCAGAGAAGCGGCTTTATAAAGATCCGATCCTGCATAATACAGTTGCTTGATGACCCAGTCGCCGGGTACAGACTTGTGCAGGGTAAGGCTGATTTCATTCCGGTCGCGTGTCGGCAATATTTTGTAGCCATTCTCTGCGGCATTAAACGTGACTTCCCGTTTGCTCTTCTCGCCAAAAACCTGTTCGTATTCTGTCATTGAGAAGTTTTTGACTACCTGTATATCGTATTTTCCGCTGCTAAGCTCCGGAATAAGTGCGATGCCGTCAGCATCCACTCTTGCCGAATCTTCTGCACCTGTAGTCAGATTTTTGAGATAGACGGTATAACCTTCTGTAGAGAGCTGGGGACGCTGGTATGCGGATTCGTATTGTACCCGTACCGCAAGGGTAGTGGCCTTCAGATCAGGTGCGATATCTTTCTGACAGCCTGCGAATGTAAGGCATATTCCTGTCAGGATAAGGGTAAGCAGATAAATATGTTGTATATATTTTTTCATGATGAGATGGATTAAAGTTTGAAACTGATTTCTCCTCCGAATGATGGCGGATCATTGAGTACGACACGGTTTTCTGTACCAGGCACTATATAACTCGGGCGCCAGTTGAGCATATTGAATACATTGAAAGAGAAGCGAAGGCGCTTGTTTATATCCTTGGTTACCCGCAGGTGTATATTGCCGTATTTGATGGCATGTCTTTCGTTTTCCCTTCTGTTGGAGGCCGATAATGTAGCAAGATGTCCGTATACCGGATTTTCAGGATCGTAGTTCTCTATAGAATGAAAATTAAACTTGTTATCATAATATCCGATCGGTTCTCCGGAACGGCCATATTGAGTAGAGTGGGTAGTGATCGGAAAATCGGTGATCAGATTGATCATCAAAGCAAGTGAAGGTATATGTGTCTGGGAAGATAAGGTAGCTCTTATCTGTTCATTACGCCTGTTTTCAGGAGGAAAGACCGCAAAAATAGCCTCTTCTGAAAAATCTATTTTATCCAGTGAAGTATAGTTAAGGTAGGGCGAACTGTCGTAGTAAAAGGAATTGGTATAGGCACTGCTGACGGTAAATGAAGTGGCCAGCCAATGTATTTTAGGTGTATTGACCATTAACTCTATTCCGTAGTTTTCGGATTGCAGGCTATTGATGATTTGCGAATAAGAAGAAGTCTTTTTAGTGCTGAGACCCGTTGGACTATAGGTAGGACGGCCATTGGCATCCAGTTTATACTGATACTGTGGTATAATCCAATCTTTGAATATACTTTTTGTAGAGAAGCCGTCTTTACTGATCTTGCGATAAGCGGTCACCGATAGATTGACTTTGTTTTTACTATAGTGATACGATAGCTCCTGAGTATTGGAACGTGTGAGCTTCAACTGATTATTATTGGCGTAAGCCATATCTGCATATACCAGATAGAGCCGCAGATCCGGATCGTCACTTGGGTAATTGATAAGTGGTATTTTGAAATATACAGGTCCCGGATAGCGATGCGCCAGGGAAGGGGCTTTGGTGGCGTACCCCCATGCAAAACCAAGGGTAGAATGCGCATTCAGCTCTAATCGTGTATTGACACGGGGAGAGAAACTCCATGCATCGCTTTGATTGTCTGCACGTATACCTATCCGAAAGTGAAGTGGCATGGAAGAAATACGGTATCTGAAGGCATCTTCTACATAGATGCCGGTATTGAGCATAGTGGGTACATTTTTATAATTGTAGGTTTGCTCTTTGGAGCTGGAAAACAGAGGACGTTCGAGATCTATAATCTGCCCTCGTCCTTTATTGGCAGATAAAAATGTATTTCCTCCCATACTGAGGGCATGGGTCGCTCCCCAGAAAGTTTTAGAGGCTGTCAGGCTCAGATTTACATTTGCTGTTATCGGTTTTCCTTCTACCGCAGTGATACCCAGGTAGCTGCCGTTAGCCCATTGTGCTTCGTATATACCCGGAGATTTGATGTCTACATAGGGGAAACTCTCGTCATTGATCAGATATTGCATAGAAGAATATTGACGGCCTGCAGAGACGCCCATACTTAGATTCACCTGATCAAACCAACTATTTTCTTTAAACTGATAGGAAAGCCTGTCCGTAAAACTGATATTGAAATATTCAAATGTTGATTTGCGTTGTGCACGGTCATCCAGATCTAGTTTTGCTCCGTCCAGATTACCGCTGATATTGAGGGAGAAATTGTTTCTGACCTGTCTTCTTGTCCCCATTTGTATGGTGTGGGTAAGCGATCCTGTAAGTCGTTTGTAGGCTTTGAGATTGTCACGCGGATCATTATTGGCCAGCAGATAGTTTCCGTTGAAATTTAGCGCTCCCAGTTTTCCGGGTAATATGATTCCTTTACCTACACTGTATTGAGAGGTTCCCTTACGAAAAGAAGTACGGAAGTAATAAGGTGATTTACCCGCTTGTGTATTAATAATGACAGCTCCGTCTGCATAGTCACCGTATTTGGCTGAAGCCACACCGGAGATCACTTCAATACTCTCGATATTGTCAACGCCGATACTGCGCATATCTATACCGCCATAAGCATTGTCACCACTGGTTGTATTACGATTGTTGAGCCCGAGCCCGTATTCACCAGCAATGTACGGATTAAGAAAACCATTGGCTGCAGGATTTAAGGATTGCATATTGGCGTTGTTGCTGAGTTGTACACCATCCATATAATAACTGACGGAAAAGGCATTGTTGCGGCTGAAGATGTCTGTGTCCCAGCTGTCTCCGGATACAGACCGCAGGGTCAGCATATTGGTTTTTGCCATATTTGTTTCCGTCACGGATTTGCCTGGAAGCATATTCAGTACATCTGCAAGACTGATTGCCTGTGTATTCTCTATTGCTTCCCGATCAAATATAATAGATGAGTTGGATGATCTCTTAAGGTCTCGTACTGCATCTACATCTACTACAGCTAGTTTCAGATCTGAATTGACCATTCGTATCTGTATTGTATCTGTAGCGCGTTGAGGAGGAAGTTCTCTTTCTACGCTTTGCTTGCCAATGTAGGAAGCCAGGATTGTGAGCTTCTCATGAGGGGGCAGGGACAGTGTAAATCTTCCTTTTTCATCTGTATTTGTTCGTATCTGTAGCGCAGGTATCTGTAATGTAGCATAGGGAAGTGGTTGATCTGTCTCATCAAGTATACTGCCGTTTACTATTCTTTTTTTTTGAGTCTTAACAGGCAGATGTTTTGGTGCCGGTGTAAGGAGCAGAACTCCTTTAGACCAATTGTATGCTAATATATTAGGATCTATAATCTGTGCAAGATATTGCTCCAGCATGATGTTGCTTGCTCTTAGAGTGACAGCAGGGTGCTGGCGCAAATCTGTCGGCAGATAGATTATATCGATGCCGGATGTCTGCTGGATCTGAAGTAAGACACTGTTAAGCGGTGTAGGGCTTGTAATTTTTAGCGATATACGTTGTTTTTGCGCATACCCCTGAAAGCTAATGATCAGACAGATCAATAGTATAGTTAAGGATTTGGTTGACATGAGGATTTAGTGTAGAATAAGTTGATTGGCTTCCAGAGTGATGCGGCTGTGACTGACCTTTGCTATAGCATCCAGGAGTGCAGGCAACTGAAGCTGATCTTTACTGAGGCTCAGGGTCAGCGCCGGATATGCAGCAGCAGGATTACTTTGTTTAAACGTTTTACCGTAGTATACGGCTATACGGGATAAGGCTGTTTCAAGCGGAATTTCCTGAAATACCCATTTTCCGGACTGCCATGAAAATTCCTGTTCAGCATTGACCTCACTGACCTGAACTTTGAGGTCTGAGGGAGAGAATTGCAGGCGTTGTCCGGGATGCAGCATCTGCTGAAACGTACCGTGGTGGAATGAGATGAGTCCTTCTTTCAGTGTCACATACACTTTGGGACTGTAAGTATTGACATTGAAGTATGTTCCCAGTACTTCTATTTTACTTTCTTTATACCATACATGGAAAGGGCGGCTGGCATCATGACTGATAGCAAAAGATGCTTCTCCAGATAACAGATGTACCTCACGAATTGAATTTTCAAACTGTGCAGGATAGCTGACAGAGGTGTTGCCGTTTAATATAAGTTTGCTGCTGTCGGTCAGTACAATTGTTTTGATTTCATGGGCTGAGGTAGTCACCGTAATCAGTTGCGGAGCATTGGAAGAATGTTTTAACAAGAAGTAGGAGAAGCTTCCTGAAATTATCAATATTGCAATTAATGTGGATAATAACCTATTGGTTTTCTTGTCTTTATGTTGATTCTTATGAATTCTTCCTTGAATATTATTCCAGGCTTTTTCTTTGTCAAATTCCATATGCTTTAAGGCTTTTATATCAGAGCCGTTTCTCTATAGACCACGAAATAAAAAAAAGGGTGAAGGCTATTCACCCTTTTTTTTAATCTGTGGTCTTATGTATGTGAATGACCACAGATTAAATATTTATATATGCAATACCTAAACAAGAAATGGACGCTTGGAATTATCCTGGCGTTGACTATGCTGTCATGCAGCAAAAAAGATGTTATTGATGACGGAGGCAAAGAGCCTGAAGTAGAAACCCCTCAGAATTACTGGAAATCAATTTCCAACGGACAATCCCATAGTCTGGCGTTAAGTACCGACGGCGGTATTTATGTCTGGGGAGATAATACGGACGGTCAGCTTGGAACCGGTAATAAGGAGGCTGTAGCCAAGCCAATTATACTGACGGGGACTCAAAAATGGAGCCAGGCACGTACGGGATACAGTCATAGTCTGGCTATAGCAACAGACGGTACACTCTGGGCATGGGGAGCAAATACAGAAGGACAGCTTGGACTGGGGAACTTTGGCGAGGCTGTGACTATACCGACTAAAGTAGGCATGGATACAGACTGGTCTTCCATAGCAGTAGGAGGCGATTACAGTCTTGCTTTGAAGAAAGATGGAACACTATGGTCCTGGGGTAACAATCAGAGCGGACGTATAGGAAACGGACAGACATCCGGAAGAACGACAACACCTGCAAAAGTGGGCGTAGCCAATGACTGGGTGAAAATATTTGCCTGGAATAATTGGGGTTGTGGATTTGCCATCAAGAAAGACGGTACATTATGGGCATGGGGAACCAGCCAGAATTATATGTTAGGCACCGGCACTACTGCCAACCAATTGACTCCTGTAGAGGTCGGTAAGGGGAAGAAATGGAAAACAGTATCTTATGCAAGAAGCCGTAATACGCTTGCTATTGCAGAAGATGGTACAATGTGGGCAGTAGGTCGTAATAACAAAAATCTGTTGCAACAAGGGAACTCTACGGCACAGGAAAACTGGGTACAGGTAGGTAAAGACAACGATTGGGAAGATGTATCTATCTTTAATTTAAGTGTATTGGCTGTTAAAAAGAATGGTGATCTGTATGGCTGGGGTACAAATACTTATGGCGAACTGGGAACAGGTAAGATCAATAAAAGCTCGACAGATGAAGAATCTGTGAATGAAATTACTAAGATCTCAGGAGTCAGCGGAGCAAAAGAAGTCCTGTTAGGATTTAACTTCTCCCTGATCCGTAAAGAGAATAATAAAAGTATCTGTATTGCGGGATCTAATCTGGGAGCTTTCCCATCTTTAGGAACTGGAAATGCTGCTTCAGCTCCTGTACTGACACACGGTTGCGATATTACATTGTTCTAAACGTTAATAACCACTAAAGAAGCAGGCGTACTCATCGGAGTACGCCTGCTTCTTTTTTGAATACTGGATGTAAAGCAGTCAGTAGTCTTTTATTTTAGTTTTGTCAATGCTTTAGCGTTTCTTAACAAAAAGACGTATTGAAAATAATCTGTAGCAGAGCTTCCTTTTTCAGGAACGATATTTTCTCCGAAAACCCTTGATTTTACTGTTATCAGATTCTGGGATTTAAAGTACGGTGAGTGCTGAGCATTGATTCTAAACAGTGTAATGGTATTAGGACTGCTCAAATCTTTCAGATCATTTATTCCCTTTACCAATTGTAAAGGACCATCTGCATTGACCCAATCAATTTTTTCGTCTTTTGGTGTTGGAAATTGAGCATTTTTCGGAAGATACATCTCGCTGTCCAGAGTGTAACTAACAAAGCTGCTGACCTTTATGCCGGATTTCTTTAATTCGGATGCAAATGTTTCACTGCCTCCCTGGACTTTATTTTGTAGTGCATGGAAGAATCCGAAAAGACCATAAAATTTTTCATTCTCCAGTTTCATTTCTTTGACAGCGTTTTTGAAATTGACAAACATGACCGAATCTCTTGATACTTTTGATGCATCATCAAATCCCTTGTCAATTCCGATTACGGTGATTTTTAAAGAATCAGCCAGTTTTTGATTATAATCGTAGATATTACTCCATTTGTCAAATAACTCCTGACTTGATTGCTGAGGAATTCGCTTTTTAATAGCAGTGACAACTTCTTTCAGGTTATTTTCATTTTTGGAACTGTCCTTCAGAAAAGTGGTTAATTTGTTAGCAGTCAGGCTATCCATTTCTGCTATATAATACCTGACTCCAAGTCTTTTATTCAGAAAGAATAACAATTCTTTATCTAATTTTTGGTTATCTGCGTAGCCATGAATCTCCCCTAAAAGAAAAACGTTCGATTTGTAGAAGTCCTGATCAAATAATTCGCTGTTGATGGAATCTGTAATCTGCGATTTGTTTTTCGTCAGATAACTGATGTTGTCCTCATCTTTAGATCCCAGGAATAATTTATTACTGATAAAAAAGTAAAAAAATAAGATTAAACAAATACTGATAATAGTGATAAGTGTGTACTTGATGATTTTTAAAAATGTCTTCATTCGTTTATTGTATTGATCAAAATTTAGGATTAGTAATATGAACTCTCCGTTCTATAATATTGAAACTGTAACGCAAACAGGCAAATAAATAGGGTTGCAGGATTCAATATCAACAGCTGGTTAATGTTATAAATCTTCGGTGAAAATACAAAAAAATGCGAATGCTCATGCATCTGTATTTTTTTATTCTGCAGTTATTAGAGACTAACTGTTTTTACCTTCAAAAGTTATATTTTATCTTGTGCTTATCAGGCAAATCGTTTTGAACCGGCTACACATAAAATCACACCTATCGTGATTCCGATCATCGCTACACTTACCTGTTCATGAAGTAAAGATGCTGCAAGAGCCAGACCAAAAAATGGCTGTAACAGTTGTAACTGACCTACTGCTGCAATCCCGCCTTGCGCCAGTCCCTTGTACCAAAATATAAAACCAATGAACATACTGAACAGCGATACATAAGCAAGTCCCAACCATGCCGGGGTATGGATAGCATGCAGAGCAGGAGGGAAGAAGTACCACATCAGGGGGATTATAACAGGCAGAGACAATACCAATGCCCAGGATATAACCTGCCATCCGCCTAATGTTTTAGAAAGTTTAGCTCCTTCGGCATATCCGCATCCGCATAATATAATGGCCAGTATCATCAGCAGATCTCCCGTGAAGGAGGAAGTATGCTCCTGAACAACTGCAAAACCTATAACCAGAAGACTACCCATCACAGAGAAAATCCAGAATGCCGGACGTGGCCGTTCACCTCCCCTAAGTACCGCAAATAGTGCTGTTGTAAGGGGAAGCATTCCTACAAAGACAATAGAATAGGCTGAAGTCATGTATTGCAGAGCCATGGCAGATAATAAAGGAAAACCAATTACTACTCCGATAGAAACAATAAATAAAGGAACTAGCTGATTTTTTTGCGGTCTTTTTTCTTTAAAGAATAATAATACACAGAGCGCAAGTATACCGGCTGTTCCTGCACGGGCTACTGTAAGGAATATGGGGTCAAAATCCAGTATAGCAGCTTTAGTAGCCGGCATGGATCCACTGAAGATCAGGACTCCGATAAAGCCGTTGACCCATCCGCTATTAGTTTTGGATAATATATCTCCTGTTAAAGATTGACTATTCATAAGATTATTTTTTGTAAAAATAGCAGAGCTACGGATGTAATAACAGTATCAGTTTTGAGTTTTTAAATGGACACAGTTATATTTGTATAATGGGTAAAGAATTTTTATACAACGAGATTGCTACCGCACTGGCACAGCAGATCAAAAGCGGTGTTTTGAAATCCGGTGACCGCTTACCTTCTGTGCGGAGACTCTGTGCAGAGCATGATATCAGTATGAATACAGCCAAAAGAGTATTTCTGGAACTGGAAGGGCAGTCGCTTATAGATTCCAGACCACAGTCCGGCTACTTTGTAAGTCATGTTCCCTTTTTGAGACTTCCTATTCCGGAGGTAAGTCAGCCTTCAGCAATAGCCAACAGCAATGAACCGGACCAACTCATCAGCAAAGTTTACAGCAGTATGGGTAATGATGAGCTCACTCTACTTTCTATAGCTGTTCCTGACCGGGCATTACTCCCTTTGGCCAAACTCAAAAAAGAGATTATGCATGCAACACGTGAACTTCAGGGAGGAGGGACAGAATATGAAGTGCTGCAGGGAAATGTAAAACTCAGAAGGATGATTGCTGTACGCAGTCTGGCATGGGGAGGAAACTTAAATGAAAACGACCTTATCACTACAAACGGGGGGATGAATTCGCTTTCTTTTTGTCTGATGGCACTCGGAAAACCGGGTGATACGATTGCTATAGAAAGTCCCTGTTACCCCGGTATATTGCAACTGGCCGTTGGGCTGGGGTATAAGGTCCTGGAACTGCCTACTCACCCGATTACAGGTATAGAAATAGAAGCATTGAAAGAGGCTATTCCTAAAATTGATATCTGCCTGCTGATTCCTAACTTCAATACACCTTTAGGAAGCTGTATGTCGGATGAAAATAAAAGAGAAGTTGTCAGGCTACTGGCTAAACATCAGATTCCGCTTATTGAAGATGATGTATATGGTGATCTGTACTTCGGAACTCAACGTCCCAAATGCTGTAAGGCATTTGATACGGAAGGCAATGTGTTGTGGTGCAGCTCTGTATCCAAGACCCTGGCTCCCGGATACAGGGTGGGATGGATCGCTCCCGGTAAATACAAGGAAAAGTTGCTGAAACTAAAGCTCGTACATTCGATCTCGTCCACCTCGGTTGTACAGGAGGCTGTCGGAAATTTTCTTAAAACCGGCCGTTATGAAAGTCACCTGCGCAATCTGCGCCGGACTTTGCAGGATAATTATCAGAAATATATTCAGGCTATAGCAGCTTATTTTCCGGAAGGAACAAAGATCAGCAGACCTCAGGGCGGGTTGGCACTCTGGATTGAATTTCCGAAGGGAATAGATACCGCACGCTTATATGATCTGGCGATGAAACAGCAGATCAGCATAGCTCCGGGCAGAATGTTTACCCTGCAGGATCAGTTTGAAAACTGTATGCGGCTGTGCATAGGACTGCCCTGGTCAGAAGAATTAAAATTTAAACTTAAACAATTGGGCAATCTGATAAACGTTCTTCAGCAGTCCCGCAAAGTCTGAATAAAATGGGTTATAAGCTTGAATTATAAATAATGCTAAACAAAAAAACACCCCAATCATATAGTTTGGGGTGTTTTTGTATATTGTTAAATGCCCGGTTTCTAAATCATCCAGCGTAGCAGACTGGCTCCCCAGGAGAAGCCTGCACCAAATGCCGTGAGCATCACCAGATCTCCTCTTTTGATCTGTTTGAGATTCTCCCAGATACACAGCGGAATAGTGGCCGCAATCGTATTACCCAGATATTCTATATTGCTTAAGGTCTTTCCTTCTGCAATATTTATAGAGCGACCTACCGCATCGATAATACGTTGATTAGCCTGATGTGGTACCAACCATCTGACATCATCTATCGTGAGATTATTTTTTTGAAGCACATTATTACAGGCGTCACTCATGGATTGTACAGCTTGTTTGAATACCGTCTTGCCATCCTGTTTCAGATATTTACGCCCGCTTTCGGTAGGTTCGTTTTTATGAGGATAAAGAGAACCGCCGGCCTCAATATTGAGAAACTCACGGCCTGTACCATTACTTCTCAGATAGGCATCCATGATACCGCCCACCGTAGAAGGTTCCAGCCATACCACACCTGCTCCGTCTCCGAACAGGATATTTGTAGAACGGTCTTCTACATTCACAAAAGTGCTGATGTTGTCAGCTCCTATGACAAGAATATTTTTATACCGATTGGTTTCAATCAGAGATGCCCCCATATCTAGTGCATACAGAAAACCTGAACATGCGGCATTGATATCAAATGCCCAGACATTTGCCAGACCTAATTTCTCAGCAATGATATTTGCTGTAGCCGGCATAGGCATATCCGGAGTGGAAGTTGCAACCAGAATAGCATCTACATCGTAGATGTTTTTATTAAACTTTTCAACAAGATCGTGTATTGCACGGACAGCCATATCCGAGGTTGCCAGATTTTCTTCCAATATTCGGCGCTCTTTGATTCCGGTACGTTTAACGATCCATTCATCGGAAGTATTGCATACTTTCTCTAAATCGTAATTGGTTCTTCTATTTTGAGGTACATAGCCCCCGATAGCTGTTATTGAAGCAAATAGTCTTGTTGGTAAACTGTTATTCATATAATTGGATACTCTAATAATATGCTGATCCTTGTTTGCGGAACAGTGGGCCACGAATAGAGAGGACACAGATCAGAATCCGTAAAAACATCATGCGAAACCACAGTTTTGGCCGTAGTATCCGAAGTAGCAAGCGTTAGAAACGTATTGGTTTTTCTGGATAATGGGGAAATTACAAATCTCTCTCTCAACATTCTTTGTTTTAAAGTGCAAAAATAGAATTATTAGTTGTGTTGGAAACTATAAAATCAATTATTTTGACAGAATAATTACGATTTAAGGTATTTTAACTTCTTAAACTCCTTTTAACCTATACCTGCTCTCATTTGGGCTGAGCTGCATGTAACGTTCAACACTGTCATAAAAAAAGTAATGAATTTTTTTATGGCAAAAAAATAGCTAGTACTCGGTATATCTTTGCTTTGATAAATAGCGTAGGTTTATTCAAAATAGTCACACTACTGTTTTATAACCGGAATTACCGAACACCGTATTACAAGGTAGGTGCAATAAATTTGAATACAATGGCTAAAGATGTAATAATTGTACCGATTTTCCCTGTAGATCCTAATGTAAGAATTAGTATTACGTCTACAACTAATGCAAAATTTAATCAACGATTTTGGATAGAGAAAAGATATAAAAATTCACTAAAAGGAGAATGGATACAAATGGGAAATCATGTGTATTATGGTGCTCAAGCATCTGCTATCGAATTTAAAATTGATACAAAAAATGAAGAGTCATGGTGGCGTATAAGAGGCGAGAATGATACGGGCGATGGTGGTTGGAAATCATCTAGAGGAATAGAGTCTTTGGGTGTTGGTACAGAAGAGATCTTGATCAAATTTGATGATGATTTTACTGGTGATAGTGATTTTGACGATCTGGTTGTAAAAATATCGCTTATCTACCCAGATATTAAGAAGCTTGATGAAAAATTTTATAATGATTTTGATAAAAGAGCAAGCGGGCCGAATGGAAAAAAATACTTTGATTCTAAAAAAGTTATACCAGAACTTGATAAAAAAGGCAAACCCATAAAACCCCATTAGAGTCTGTATTTTTAATCCTTCATTAATGCTTTGAGAATTGAAAAGGTCAAAGCATCAATGAAGGATAATCAGTCAGAATAGTGATATTTTGGCTGATTATATCCGTTACAATACTTTAATACGCAAATACTGAAATGAAGTATTCAGGTGACCATCTTCCATCCAAAAGGAATTGATATGATTGGCTGTAAGATACAGATAGCCGTCTGTACTCCAGAACATTTCTCCAGGATTTACAGCCGGCATCCAGTTTTTGAAACTTACACTCATGGTCTGTTTTATACGTTTGTCAGTAATTGTATAAAGCTCAAAATCACCTGTTGATTCATATGGATTAGCATATATGCATATAATATGTTTTTTATCCGGGGACAGATACGGGAATTCTCCGAATACCTGTTTTTCTTCTCCTGATGTTTTATCAATCAGACGATAATCCATACTTTCATAATACGATCCGCTAATCAGATAACTATTTAAGAATTCGATCTGTCCTTCATATTTGAATATCTGCATATCTTCTTCTGCATCAGGTTTATCTGTGAACCGAACCGTCTTGCCTGGAGTCTTCAGTTCAATCACCCCGTTTTTCTTTTCGATTTTCGTAGTATCAGCCAGAAAGAAATCGACTTCAGATTGTTTTTTGCTGTCAAAAAGAGATTTATCAATCAATTCGATCTTAAGATATTCTTTTAATTGTTTGCCTTTCTCAAAATATTCTGCCTTTCCATTTTTCTCCATTAATGAAATAATATCCAGATCTGCAGGCACCAATGTTATTTCTTTCATAGAGCCGGTTTTGCTTTTCAGAACATATACCTTCTCCCACCTCGTCGTTTCAGTTTCCTGCCCGTTTTCAGTGTGATTTCTTGTAATTCTGTCCCGTATTCCATACCACTTATCTGTTTCTTCGATGACTTCAAGTCTTGTTCCGTAGGGATATCTACCCAGTTTTTTGGACTGTTCATCCGGCTGCTGTTTCAATTCGGCCCCGCTTCTATCCGTCACGGTAGTTGTTTTGAGAACATTCGTCTTATCAAAATCAATGGGGATACCTTCTTCGTCTTTTTCCTGTATCAGGCTGTCTCTAACTGTTGTATCCTGAACGATCTTGTCATTTGTTTTGGGGCTATTGCCACAGCCTGAGGCTGATAGTAATAGTAAAGAAAATGTAATCTGTAATAGTGTCTTCATAAAAAGGGCAATCAAGCCTTGAAAAAAGTTTAAATTATATCAGTTTTGCTCGCAAGTATCGTGCTAAATTAATTAAATTACATCATTAAACAGATGTTTTTAGTTTATAAAAGAATATTAACTTAGAAAATAGGTTGTGCTATGTGCGAATATAAATTCCTTTGCGGCGATTGGAGAATCAAAATCTGCGGATATGTTTTTAATGGCTTCTTTATAGCCGGATTGCTTAGTAAAATCAAAATGAAGGAGTGATTCAATTACGGATTTAAGCTTCCGGACGACAGATTTAAATCCGCTCGTGACGAATCTGAAAAGGGACAATGAATTATTCTTACATGTTAATAGATTTGTTTATATTAAATATCAGCATATGTCAACTCAAACAAATACAAGTTTAACTGTCATTGAAAAAATCAAAAGCATAGCTATAGCATTGGTCGCTACCGGAATGACAGTCAAAGGGTTTACCTACTTTACGCCGCAGCTTAGCTATGATATCCCACGTATATTAATACCCGTATATAAGCTACTGGGTCCTGTTGGATTAGCCGTCAGTATGACAATACTGGGGTTGATACTGCTGTTGTGGAGCTACTCTCTGTGGAAGAAAAACTCAGGTAAAACGATATCCTGGATCGTTATCGTATCCATATTGATCTTATCTATCGTGACCCTGATTATAACTGTCGGAAATAAGAATAAGGCTGTTTCTGCAATAAATGTACCTGCATCACCACAATCTGTTGATAATTCAGCAGTAGCCTGCGAAAATGTACCTGTCGTTTTTCCTGCTGTATTCGGAGCTGAGGCAAAACAAGAATATGAACAACTTATTAAAGAACTGGAGCAAGCTATTGCAGCAAAAGATGCCGGCAAGAGCTGGAGTGCTTACAACAACCTGAATGTATTTGTTGCCAGATTAAAGACTGATCAAACGGATCAGGAGCAGCTGAATTTTATTGTAGCACAAACCAAAAAAATGGATGCATACAATCAGCAGATAAAAGGATTATAGTAAACGGCAAAAGGATTAATCTTCTATTGCTTCGATGCCCTGATCTTTGAGCTTGGCCAAATGTTCCTTCATTGCCTGAAGTTGTTCAGGAGCATGCCCCGTCCAGTTTTGTATTTCACCGATTATGCGCAGCGGACTTTTTGTACGATATGATTTTGTGGGGTTTCCGGGGAACTTTTTGTCCGTTAAGTTAGGATCATCTTCAATCGGGCCGGTTGGTTCTACGGTATAAATTCTGCCTTTAAGTTCTCCTGCTGCCAACTCAGCGCCCCAGATAGCAGCATCTAAAGTCTCCGTCAGATAAACATAACGGGCTTGTTTTCCGGTCCCGTAATTTGAACGAAAACCAGGCTCTATAAGATCTCCTTTCTTGAGATCTGCTTTTGTGCCGTGGTAAAATTCTTGTTTGTCAGATCCGCTTGTCGTTTGATTATCTGTTTTCATAAGATTATTAAATAGCAAAGTAAATTACATATAAATGTAATAGATATGACTGATATCTGGAGCTTATGTGACCGTTTTTCTCTCCTTTTTAAGGAGAGATTCCGATTATCGGGAGAGAAGTTAAAAGCGATTGCAAAGCAGCCATTGGTAAATTGTTGGTGGGGACACCAACAAACGCATACAACGCGTTTCCAGCTGCAAAAAAAAACAGACACAACAGACACAAGTGCCACTACGCTCATACTTGCGCCAGATGAATTTTAAGTGAAAAATAATTCATGCTAAATATTATTTTTTTAATCTTAATGCTTTGTTTCTCTTTTTTTATTTTGTTTTTACGTTAATTTTTCTTTAAAAAATTTTTAATTTCTATGAAAAACTATTATTAACATATTTTATTCGTTACATTCGCTTAGGTTATGTAAATATTATAAATGTAAATTTAAATGATTGTAATTATGAAAATTAAAAAATTAACAATTGCTTTATTGGGAATGTCTTTGTTGGCATCATGTAAAAATGAAGTGGTAAAACCTACAGAAGATGTAAAAAATGTAGATGACCAAGAGATTTTAAAATTAAAGAACTTTTATGGTAAAATAGCAAATATACCTACGGATAGTGTTGTCTATAATGCTGATAAAGATTATTTTGTAATAGCTGGAAGAGAGTCGATTGAATCCGGAGAAGAGCTTGCAGTTGCTTTTATGCAAGCACAATCCTTTAGTGCGGCTTCAAATAACTTATATCCTCCTGGACATCCACAATATGCAGGTTATCCAACAAGTTGGTATTATAACTTTGTTTTTAAGAAAAAGCAGCCAGCGACAGTAATTAATACAGAATATTATAGTGGATCTACTATTAAAGCAGGAGCAACATTGATGTTTCCATTCACATTAACTAGTCCTAACAGACAATTTTCTTTGCTTGCCCAAGTTGATGGTAACTTAGTGATTCGTAATAATGGCAATGGGAAAATTTTATGGGATTCGGGCTCATACAGGAAATATGGAACAAGAGAAATTTATCAGATCAGATTTCAGAATGATGGTAATCTGGTAATCTACTCTAATAAAGATGGGATATTCGGAGATGTGGTTTGGGCTACGAATAATTTGTTTGTACCAGGAGGTGATCCGGGGTTTGCTTTAATACGGACCAATGCTAGGTATGTACTGCAAGATGATGGAAACTTAGTTCTTTACTTCGCTATCAATTCATCATTTACTCCTACAAGAGATATAATAGCTCAGCCCATAGCTGAAACTAATACATGGGGAGGTCGTGTTTCAACACAGTGGAACCAAATTAAGTAGTTGTATAATAGCTTAATATGGTATAGGATGTAGTCTGTACCATATTAAGTTTACAAACCACTTTAAGGTTTCTGTTTCCAAATTTTATCTGAGGCAGGCAGATATTCCGGTAAAGCCGCTGAGCCGTACCAGTTGAATAGTTCAATATCCAACAGACCGGCTTTTACAGCAGGATCTGTTTGCAGGATTTCTTTTGCTTCGTCAAGTGTATTGATATTATTTAAGATAAAAATACCTCTGTAATTGTTCGTGTTTTTGCCTAAGGGGCCAGCTACAATCAGCTTGCCCTGTTCGACCAGCCGATTGATGTTTTGGAGATGTCCTCTAAAGCTTTCATTGATAAAGGTTTTGTCAGTCGTTGTGTTTGCCCCGGTTTTCAGTATAACAAGTATATACTTTTTCATTCCGTATGCATCTCCGCCCAGTTTTTCTGCCAGTAGAGCATCATAGTTGCTATTGGATGTAGCTGTGTCTTGTTGAGTATTGGAGGACAGTTTACGCATATTAAATGCATACTCTTTTTGTTTCAGGTCTGAGATCCGGACTTCAATTTCGATATCAGATAATTTCCTGTAGTTAATCTGTTTCGGAAAATCATGTTTAAGATTTTCAAAGATGAATGCTCCTTCCTTTTCTTTCATAGTAAAGGAAACAGGTTTTCCCAGATTTTGATTGACCACGGTAGCAGTGTAGACGATGCGATCTTTTGACTGTGTCAGATTCAGGTATTCTGTTACGTTTATTTGACCGTTTTTGATCCGATAAGAAAATCCTTTCAGCGTTTTATCATTCAACTGATCCCAGTGTTCATAGATTTCCGCATTATTTACTTTCCACGTACCTTTTAAAAAAACAGGCAGGAGGGACTGACCAAAGGCGGGTACAAGGACAGACCAGAATATAAGGGCTAAAATTGCTTTCATAACATAGGATTATGGTATGCAATTTATAAATATTTTATGGTTTATCCGCGCGCAGGCTTTCAAGACTAGGCATCTTCATAAAGCAGTTTGCTAAAGATCTTACAGAGTAGATATTAGAAAGTGTGCAATCCTTTAATTATATTAGTGTTATTGCTAAATGATATGTTCAGAATTGATAAACAGACACTTTCGGATTTAAATGCTCTGGATTGGAACTCACGGAGTCTTTTAAGATTTTTCAATCATACCCTTACTATAGGCGGGAGTGATATGCTGTACAGTTACTTTCTGCATCCACTTGATAGTGTTGAGGAGATCAGACAAAGACAGGAGGCAATAACTCAATTGGCAGACTGGGATATAGATTCTTTATTTGATAAATACATGATGATTGATCTGGAACGATACCTCGGTCTTCCTAATGAATTACATTCAGACAATCCGTTTCCATATTATCTGGAGAAATTTTCTTCTAATTTCATGTCGAAATCGTATAAAAAAGAACGGATTCTGATCAAACAATCGGTAGCAGAGATTGCAATGATTATCCTAAATGTGGGAGCATGGCTGGAAAAAGCGGTGACCTCCGGAAATCCTGCCGGAATACTAAAGACTTACAGCGATAGTTTTAAGGATTTATCTGCTGAAATGGATATGGAAGAATTACAGGTCCTTTCGAAAGGGAAGAATCCTATTCTCCTTCTTATTAAATATGATTATTTATTCCGGAATCTGAAGAGACTTGAAGTAAAGGAAATATTCACTATATATTATAATATTGATGCCCTGAGAAGTGTGGCCAAATCTTTTGACAAGACAAATATGTCTTTTCCTGATTTTTCAACCGATCAGTCACAAAACATACTTCTCCAAATAAAAGACCTGTATAATCTGGCGCTTGAAAATCCTGTAAAAAATAATATTACTGTAGAAAACTGTAGAAATATCTGGTTTTTGACAGGTGCAAATATGACAGGAAAATCAACCTTGTTAAAGAGCATGGGCGCTTCCATCTATCTGGCTCATATGGGATTTCCGGTTCCGGCAAAAAGCATGCAGATTCAACTGTTCCGGGGATTAATGACTACGATTAATTTAGGGGATAATCTGGCTTCCGGATACAGTCATTTTTTTAATGAGGTCTATCGTGTGAAACGTATAGCAGAATCTATCAGAGACGAAGGGAAAATGATCGTTATGTTTGATGAATTGTTTAAGGGAACCAATTATGAAGATTCGTATGAAGCAACCAGAAAACTGATTGAAAGCATCAGTAAACTGGAAGATAGTATTTTCATAATTTCGAGTCATATTACAGAACTGGAACAGGAATTAAAGAATAATGAACGTGTAACTTTCAAATATTTAAAAACAACGATGCAGAATGGTACAAATATCTCCTTTACGTATCAACTGACAGAAGGCGTCGACAAAACAAAACTGGGTATGTGGTTTCTGGAAAAAGAAGATGTATTTAACACATTTAAGGAAATTAAGTCCCGGATATTTTAGTCTGATTTAATTCTTATTCTGTTTTATCCTTCTAATTTTGAATATATCCCTTGCTGAGAATTTCCGTTAATTCTTTTCGTGCAGTCACATTGGGCAGATCTTTTATGATTTGTAACAATATAGGAGCAGCTTCTCTTTGTTCTTCTTTTGTTTTGAACGAGTTTTGAAAGCAGGTGAATGTTTCCTGCATATACCCGAATTCTGCTGTACCCTGTTGAAATTCCTCATCACTATACATTTTACCCTTTTCAAAAAGATCATTAAATCCGACAGCCAATGCGCGGAGCTGTTCCTGATCCACTTGTTTGCCCTTACGGAGATAATCCGCTATAAAGAGCCGGAGAGAAGCAAAATACCGGATTGCTTTAACCTTCTGAAGTTCCTCCCCACTAAGATGAGCTGTATTGTTCATAAGACCTCGTGCTATCTCCAACGCATCAGAGTAATTTTTTTGGGTATAATACGCAAACTGCATTTTTTCTACAGGGCTTGCATCTGTTACCAATGCGTTGAACAATTTGTGACATATTACGGCAGAATAACCATAGATACTGCATATATTTTCATCCTTAAAAAAAGAATTCAGCATATTAGTCCTTGCCATTTCATCAGCTGACTGACTAATCCACAATTCTTTTAATCTGGCAATGCATGCATCAATTTCTTGCTCACTTAAATCCGGAGAAGTAAGTCTGAATGCGTAAGCAATTACAAGTCGTCCCTTTTCATCTTCGGCATTTAATGTGACGAAATCATCATTAGCATCATAATTAGCCAAAAACTGTTCGTAGCTTTCTATACATTGCTGATATAGCTTTTTGGCCATATAGCATCTTCCGTATAGGGTTAGAAAAGCATTGTTTTTTTCGACCTTTGCCTTATCCATTATTTTCAGACATTCATCATATTTTCCCAGATTCTGAGCCATAGATGCGGCATTCCATAGTTGGATGCCGGAATCTTCCATTATGGAATATGCTTTTATCGCATATTCGTATGCTTTTTCATTATCCTGAAGATTAGAGAAGCAGGCAGATAGATTGGTGTAATATAAAGCTATATTTTCTTTGTCTTCAGGAGCACAGTACAAGGCCGCCAGGCGGAATTTTTCTTTAGCCTTCTGAAAGTCCTTTAGTTCATACTGACATAAACCTGCTTTGCATAATATATAGCTGTTGTTTTCATCCTGCAGCAAAAGCTTTTCATAAGCTTGTAAAGCTTTTGTGAATTCCTTTTCATCATAGAGACTGTCTGCTGCAGATAGGGACAGCGTATTCTGGGCAGTCAGGGAAAGACTGATAAACACAAAAAAGAAAAGCAGGCACTGTTTCATCATGATCAATACATTTACTTGCGTAGAATTTTTTCCATCGCTTTACCCTTTGCCAGTTCGTCTATGAGCTTATCCAGATAACGGACCTGCTGCATAAGCTTGTCTTCTATCTCTTCGACCCGATATCCGCATATTACCCCTGTTATTTTCGAAACATTGGGATTGATCTGCGGTGCTTCAGCAAAGAAAATTTCAAAATTGATTTTATTATCGATCTGCTTTTGCAGGTTTTCAGCAGTATATCCTGTAAGCCAGCAGATGATTTCATCCACTTCAGCTTTGGTACGGCCTTTTTTTTCTGCTTTCTGAATATAGTGCGGATATACACCTGCAAATGACATTTTATATATTCTTGAATTATCCATGTTGAATAGTATTGATGATCCTGTTTTGATTTTGTGCCATTCTCCCGTATAACGGAGAGAACACTATAATCAGTTTTTGTTTGCAGAGCTGCTTAGTTCTTCCAGTGAATTGTCTAACCAACGCTCATACCAGTCCAGAAAGCAGATCCGTTCTGTATTGCCCAATTCTACAGAAGGGTAGAGGCCTGCATCATTAGTCCGGTCATCGGTCCATATATTGCCTTTTTCATCTCCGTTTACAATAAGGCTGATATAGACTCCGCAGCCATAGTCCGCAATATATAATCGTCCGTAATCGTGTTCTTCAGCACCGATAAGATCCCATTTTTCATCAAACAGTTTTTCTTCCAGTTCTTCATCTCCGGCCTCATATGCCTCCTCTATACGCTCGTACAGCTCTTCTAATTCTTCTTCCACATTCCAGGCTTGTGTATGTGGGAAGGGCTTTGAGAGATTAAAATAAGTAACATTGCCGGCATTATCCGAAAGATTTATAAGACTTTCCGACAAAGGGAATATACCGTAGAACGGACCTGCTCCGCCATTGCCCATCTGTGTCAGAAACAACACATAATCCTCAGGTAACTTTACCTCATTTTCTGACTCAAACGCTCTGATCTCCTCTATAGAGAGCGGAGCATGCAAAGTATACATGTGACTTTCCGCTCCGAAAAGTTCCAGGTCAGTATCTGATTCCTTTAATTGCTGAAGTTTAGTCTTTATTCTTTCTATTTGCATACTATGTGCATTTGGAAACCTAAATATAATGAAATTACGGATTTATGAAAGGAGAGGCTGTATCGGAAATAGTAGGGCTTTAAAGTGATCTGATTTATCCTGAATCGTTCATTTCGGATTATGTAATACAACAACAGTCCACAATCTTTCGACTGTGAACCATTGCGACACATAATTTCAGAAAATCATTTTTCTAAAATAAACTTCACACCAACAATTAGCATTATAATAACAGCTATAATATACTTTATCTTAATCGGATAATTCTTTCTGTAACTTATGTAAATACCTCCGGCCATAATCACAGCTATAGCAATGATAATCCATCCGAAATTAAATCCGCTTCCAAGTTCTATATGCATAATATTCAATTTAAGGTTTTATAAGCTTTAAGCTCTTTTAGTCTTTCTCTATCGTGACATCTTTCAGTTTATAAGCAAAGTTGTCTGTACGGCGTTCACTTTCTTCTTTTTCGAGCTCATTATAGGATACAGTACCGCTGATCTTAAACTGTGTATGCTCATCCAGATTATACTTATTTCCGTCCTTGTCGTATATATAGAAATCTTTGAGCGTATAGTTTTTCTGACCATCGGCAATATCCATCACAACAGTATTTTTGTCTGTGCCGATAGGTAAAACAACATCAGTCACAATAAATTTTTCAGAGCTTATCGCGTGTGGTTTCACGACAAAGTGCATTCCCAATGTCTTTGATCTGCTGGAAGCAAAAGTGAAAGAAGGTGCATCAAATTCACCTGTCAGTTCTATTTTCTTATTTTGATTTTCATAATCAGACTCCAATGATTTTACGGTGTCTACTGAAGAACCATTGCAGGAAGATAACCATACAGCGCCTACAGCGGTAATAAATAAAGCCGGAAAGATAGATTTTGTTTTCATAGTGTATTAGCTTTCAGTTGTTTATAATGTCAAATATAGTGAACAAATAATCAGGAAATATAGCGGATTAAAATTTGCAGCAATTGGACGTATATTCGTATGAAAAATGAATATTTCTGTAAGAGGCTACTATAAGCCTGTAGAAATATAATAGGTAAGGATATAAGTAACATAGATACCGGCGGATAGGGCAGGTGCAATTTCTGTCGATAATGACACAAAATGTCTGTGGCAATCCGCATCAGCAATTCAGCATCTGTAAAATATCGTATCCGGCTATTGAAAACAGCTGGCGGGGCGCCAACTTACGCAACGTTTTTGGATACTTATAAAATGTTGGAGTTCAATGATAACTGCGTACTGTTAATTTTTTCTACAAATTCTATTGCTGTCATATCGAATAGACATTTAAAAAAGTTATGAGAACTACTCAAATTATTTATAATTCATCTTCTCCTTCGTATCCTATTACTATAGAGTAAAAGCTAATATATTTATCATCATTGAAGAAATTCTTCATTTTTTTTAAGAATTTTTCTTGAATTTTTTCTATTTGTTCGTCTCCATTTCTACTTATAACTTCATTTTGGTATTTATGCAATTCGAAAAGCGCGTCTAAAAATAATTCATCATTTGGTGCGCAGTATTGTTCTATTTCATCTGTATAGATATAATATTTAAATACTTCTTTGCTGAATTTGTTAAAGCCTAATCTTTCTCCAGAACCTGTCCATCCAAAATAAATATCATCACCAATTTTGTCTAGATCTTTATCAAATCCAATATCGAAAATATCAAACTTATCTAAATCATAATTTAAAACAAGATTTAGTATTTCGTTTCCTTGTTCAATATATTTATTTGCATTTATAGGAATTGTTGCCCTTCGAAGGATTGATTCTGCATAATCTTTATTTACTCTACTTTCTAGGAATTCAAAAGATAACTGTGTTTCGTTAATAAATTTTACAAATTCTATTGCTGTCATATCGAATAGACATTTAAAAAAGTTATGAGAACTACTCAAATTATTTACAAATCATCATCATAGCCTATTGTTGCAGCATAAAAATCAACATACTTTTTATTGTTTCCGAAGTAAGCACTAACATAGATCATAAAAGTTTTTTTTAAAGATTTTGCCTCTTGGTTATCTATATCATAAATCCTATTATTATGAAATTTATGCAACTCAAAAAGAAGGTCTAAAAATATACTATCATTAGGAGCGCAATAGAATGTAATCGAATCTCCATATACATAATAAGTAAATACCTCTTTGGTATGCATATCAAAACCTAAACGATCTCCAATCCCATCCCAACCAAAAAATATTGAATTATTATCTTTAAAAAGATCCTTATCAAAATGAATTTCTACTACACGAAATAATTCCAGATCATAGTTTAGAACTAAGTTTAAGATTTCATTACCATGCTCTACATATTGACTGGAAAGTTTTGGAATTACACTTTCTTTTAATATGCGATTTGCAAATCCCTCACTATAATTTTCTCTAAGATAATTAATCGAAATTTGGGTTTCGTTAATATTTTTTACAAATTCCTTTGCTGTCATAACCATAAAGCATTAAAGTGGAAAGTTGCAAACAGGTTTAATATTACGACTATATTCTTTCTTATATTTCATCATCTTCATAGCCTATGACTATTTTATAGAACCCAACGTATTTCTCGTTATCGAAAAATAATTTTAGCTTTTCTATAAATACATTTTCTAAAAATAACATTTCTTCCTCTCTATCTGTACGGGTTCTTTCATTCTGAAATTCATGAAGAAGAAATAGAACGTCTAAAAATGTTTTATCATCTGGTGAACAGTAGCTTGATACTTCATCAGATTCAATGTAGTATGCAAAAATCTCTTTCGTATATTTGTTAAACCCCAATCTGTCACCATTTATATCCCAACCGAAAAAAATATCATCACCAACATCGTATAAATCCTCATCAAACTTAATATTAATAACTTCAAACAGACTAACATTATAATTAAGAACTAGATTCAGAACTTCATTTCCATATTCAATGAAATCATTCTGTAATTTAACAATTGTCCCTCTTCTGATAATAGTATCAGCAAACCCCTCTCCACCAATCGCCTTTAATTCATCTGATGATAACTGCGTACTGTTAATTTTTTCTACAAATTCTATTGCTGTCATATCGAATAGACATTTAAAAAAAGTTATGAGAACTACTCAAATTATTTATAATTCATCTTCTCCTTCGTATCCAATGACTGAAGCATAAAAATCAACATACTTCTTATTGTTTCCGAAGTAGGCATTAATATAGATCATGAAAGTTTTCTCCAAAGATCTTTTTTGTTGATCATCTAAAGCGTAGATTCTATTATTATGAAATTTATGCAACTCAAAAAGAAGGTCTAGAAATATACTATCATTAGGGGCACAATAGTGAATAATGTAATCTCCAGAGATATAATATGTAAATATTTCACCTGTATCCACATTGTAACCGAGTCGATCACCATTACCATCCCAACCAAAGAATATTCCATAATGATCTTTGAAAAGATCATTATCAAAATTCAAATTAACGACCCTAAACTTACTTACATCATAATTAAGAACTAAATTTAAGATTTCGTTACCATATTCTACAAATGGTTTAGATAGTGTCGGTATATTACTCTCAAGGATTACATCTCTTACAAAACCTTCACTATAATTCTTTTTTAGATAGTCTTGTGAAATTTGCGTTTCGTTAATACATTTTACAAATTCTTTAGCTTTCATATCGAATAGACGTTAAAAAAAGTTATGAGAACTACTCAAATTATTTACAAATCATCATCATAGCCTATTGTTGCTGCATAAAAATCAACATACTTCTTATTGTTTCCGAAGTAGGCATTAATATAGATCATAAAAGTTTTTTTTAAAGATTCTGCCTCTTGGTTATCTATATCATAAATCCTATTATTATGAAATTTATGCAACTCAAAAAGAAGGTCTAAAAATATACTATCATTAGGAGCGCAATAGAATGTAATCGAATCTCCATATACATAATAAGTAAATACCTCTTTGGTATGCATATCAAAACCTAAACGATCTCCAATCCCATCCCAACCAAAAAATATTGAATTATCATCTTTAAAAAGATCCTTATCAAAATGAATTTCTACTACTCGAAAGAATTCCAGATCATAGTTTAGAACTAGGTTTAATATTTCATTACCATGCTCCACATATTGACTGGGAAGTTTTGGAATTGCACTTTCTTTTAATATGCGATTTGCAAATCCTTCACTATAATTTTGTTTAAGATAATCAGATGGGATCCGTGCTTCGTTAATGTTTTTTACGAATTCCTTTGCTGTCATATCGAATAGATATTAAATAAGTTGTCCTAAAAAAGTTATGAGAACTACTCAAATTATTTACAAATCATCATCATAGCCTATTGTTGAAGCATAAAAATCAACATACTTCTTATTGTTTCCGAAGTAGGCATTAATATAGATCATAAAAGTTTTCTCCAGAGATCTTTTTTGCTGATCATCTAAAGCGTAGATTCTATTATTTTGGAATTTATGTACTTCAAAAAGAAGATCCAAAAATATTTTATCATTAGGAGCGCAATAGAATGTAATCGAATCTCCATATACATAATAAGTAAATACTTCTTTGGTATGCATATCAAAACCTAAACGATCTCCAACCCCATCCCAGCCAAAAAATATTGAATTATCATCTTCAAAAAGATCCTTATCAAAATTAATTTCTATTACACGAAATAATTCCAGATCATAGTTTAGAACTAAGTTTAAGATTTCATTACCATGCTCCACATATTGTCTGGAAAGTTCAGGAATATTACTTTCTTTTATGATGTCTCTTGCAAACCCCTCACTATAATTTTCTCTAAGATAATCAATCGAAATTTGGGTTTCGTTGATATTTTTTACAAATTCCTTTGCTGTCATATTATAATAATTTTAATTCCTGATGTCCGATTGTTATTTTATTAATAACATCAATTTCTTCCCAAAATGTTCCAACTTTCAACACACCCATATAGCGTCTTTCATCCTCATCCCATACCGATCCCGCATAGGCGTCATATTCTACAATCGCCCGTACTACATTTCCGGAAGCATCCTTTATTTTATCTATCCTGTACATTTCAAAATAGAATTTATTAATTGGATGATAATACAATACGCCTGTTTTATCAGCACCCTGAAACCAGTTAACCCAGGAATCAGGATTACCGGTAAATATATCAACTAATCCCTGAAGAACCATCACACCTGAAGCTAAAGTATTCATTCTGTTTTTCAATCCGGATAATTTACCGCCATTACGAAACACATGAAGTACTCTGTCCCATTTTTTATGAACTTTTTCCGGTAAAGCATATGCATATCTTCCCTGACTATGATGATGATGTACTAGTTTTTCTCCTTTGTAAGCTTTGGCTGTTTTGTTAAATTGAATCCATTTGTCATTAACTATAGGAGCTTTTCCTTCTTTAATCTTATCAATGTTTTCCTGATCAAGCATCAGCCTCCCTCTGGGATCTTTAAGAAATTCTCTCCAAAAATATCTATAATTTCTAGGAACTCCCATTACTGTCCTTCCCTCTTTTGGCTTAGCGTTCTGCATATCAATACGCACTCCATTTCTGTAATAACTTTCAGGAACAGGGTCTGTATTTGGAATACCCTGCTGTTGCATCTCCAGTTCTACCAGACCAAAGAGATCCTCTGCCTCATACCATTCCGGAGAAATCTCCATTGTCCAGGTTTTAGGCAATATTAGCGGTGGGTCTGCTGAATTAAGATAGCCAAGAATCTGCGAGGCATCTATCATACCTTCAGAGCCTTCATATAACAGTCCATCAATAAAATCAACCTTATCCGGATGAATGGTCAGGTAGTCAGCCAGCTGATCTAAGATAATCTGATTTTCATTCATAAACTCCCACTGCTCAGCAGAGAGATTGATTTTAGAGGATAATAAGGTTACTGCCTGTGTAGTAGGTAATCCGATCGGAACCGGAATAGGAACACCTTCGGGCCCTCCGCTACAAGGCAATACCCAGTCCTGCCCGTTTGGAGCAGGATAATCAGGAACTACATAGTTAGGGTCAGGATTGCAACCAAGAGTAGGTGCACCGCCTCCGCCACCTCCATATCCTGTTCCCGGATTGTTACCACCTCCGTTACCTCCATTTCCTCCGGGATTCCTTCCCCCGCCACCACCACCACCTGGGCCATTAGGATCAGTGGGATCAATAGGATCTCCGGGTTCTTTTTCCATATTGGGAACATATATGCAGATCTTTTTCAGGCACCTCCAGGTTTCCTCATTACAGGTAAAAGGAACTTCCTGTTCAAATATCAGACAAGCCCAGCCTGCACCACTTGGTTCTCTGCTAATACCAGGTTCACGCTCTATCGATACATTCTGTAAAATATTTCCATTCCAGTCCCGGACAATAACATTACCATAGTATGCAGATCTGGATCCATATAACCAAAGGGAATCCGGCATATAGGTGATCCATCTTGTTTGTACTTCACCTGCCTGATCTTTATACATATGCAGGTAATTGAGCGATGAAAAAGGTACAACATTGCCGTTGACATCATCGACCAGTACATATGGAGGAGTAGAAGCATCGGGAATATCCAATGGCACAGATATGGCCTGTTGTCCGCTTTGTAAAAGCTTTTCGTATGCGGAATTCCACAATGGAGTCTTTAGTTCTACGACATCCTCAAAATCTTCAATCTCAGGAGAACCGGAATTGGGGGCTCCGGTAGTTGCAAGTCTTTTACCCGTGATTTTTTGTGAATATTTTTTGTTAAAATAGGCTTTTGCTTCTGCGATAGTTAACCGTTTTCCGGTGTCTTCCGGCAAAATGTCAACCTGCCTGCAATTTGCAAAAAGTACAAGCAGGCAGAATGCAATAAAAAGTTTTCTTTTCATGCTGATGGTTAATTTTGGTTAATAAACTGGCGTCAAAAGAAGTTGTTAATGTGTAATTTTCGAAATAATTGTAATTTTACATCTAATGACTATCAAATATGTAAAATTTATTTATTGTATTTGTTTTTTTATCTGGAAGGATTTTGCTAAAGAATGGCGGGATGTAATATATATCTGGTCTTTACATAACGGAGCAAATAACAGAAATATTTTAGGCGTTTCAAGTTGGCGAGACGCCAACTTACGCAACGTTTTTGGATTGTTACCTGCCTTACAGATAAATTTATAAACTGTCTGCGGGAAGTCTTCAGACTACATTTTTTTTAAGATCTTTTCGAATGTATTCATATTGCGGGAAGTAAACGTACTCTTCATATCTTTCTTTCCTAATATCTTTCCGAATTGAGATTCGAGGGTATTTCCTTTGGGGACTTTCCAGTAAAAATTGTTTCTGATAATAAGACCTTCTTCTCGCTCTGCTTTTGCGGACTTTTCAAACGCTGTCATCAATGAATGTTCAACTTCTTCGATTCCGACAAAACTGTAAATGTGAAAATCAGTTTCTGTTTCAAACGGATTCTGTCCGACAATGGCTTCAATCTCAGATTTGTCTTTTATAAACAAAAAAGCTTCATAATTGAAGTGATCGGATAGCGCTTTTTCTAATATTGCCTTGATATCACCAGCCTTTGCTTCTGTTGTAAACAGAATATTGCCGGAAGCCAGAATGGAGGATACATTTTTGACTCCTGCTTTTTCAAATACAGCACATACATCAGCCATTTTCATAGCAGTACCTTTGACATTTACACCACGCAGAAATGCACAATGTGTGGGTTTGGTCACTGACAGAGATTTTTTCATTATTGTTTTTTGTACTAAATATATAGATATAAGAGTGAACTTTCCAACCTAAAAAAACTGATTCGTTATTTTAGCCATATTTAAGCAGATTTGAAGATCTGGTGCGATATATAATTTCCGAAAACAAAAATAAATAATTATTAAAAATGTATTTTTTTGTTTATGTTATTAAAAATTTCAATCTTTAAGTTGGTTTAATAAAAACGCAAAATAAAATACAATGAATACTCTTGTAATCACTAACTATTCAAGACTTAAAATTTCTTTATTTTTTTTACCTGTTTTTCTGTTGATTGTCATTGTATTTTACCTTTATAGCCAGGATTCCTTGTCTGTTGCTAAGTATATAGCTATTCAAAAAAGTAGTTTTTTTTTAATTAATTCTAAATTATCCCAATTTCCGGGCATTGAATATAATCTGACTCAATTTGGTGATGCACTTATTTTTTTATCATTCTTAACTGTTTTTGTTGTTTTTGCTCCTAAATTATGGGAGGCATTGATAGTAAGTTCTCTTGTATCATGTCTGTATTCCGGAATTTTGAAAAAGATATTTGCAATTCCCAGACCTGCGGCTGTTTTTGATATTACGAGCTTTGTGATTATCGGAAAAACATTGACTGGTCATAACAGTCTGCCTTCCGGGCACTCCATTACTGTTTTCTCTACGCTTACCATTTTATTGTTTGCTTTTATTCCTCAAAAATTCTGGCATAAAATCCTGTGGATTTTCTCAGTTGTTATCATTGGATTGGTGTTAATTTCTACCAGAGTGGGAGTGGGGGCACATTATCCGATTGATGTAGTTGTTGGTGGTATTATCGGATATATTGCAGGGCTTACGGGAATTTTTATTACTAGAAAATATAAAATCTGTAACTGGATCAGTTACAAAAAATATTACCCGGTTTTTATTGTATTATTTCTGGCATGTTGTATTTCTGTATTCAACAAAATAATTCATGAAAATTTGTTAATTTTTTATTTTGCATTCTTTAGCTTAGTATTTTCATTATATAAAATCGTTAGGATATATGTTCAAAAATGATATAAAACTTACTCATTTTGTTTTATTAATAAGCCTTCTCAATTTTCTGTTCTTTCATTATCCGTTTTTCACTTTTGTTTTTAATAATGTTGATTACAGTAGCTTCAGCAGCCTTATAATGATTGTAAGTCTAGTCATTCTGATGCTCGTGGCCAACGCTTTTGTTTTTTATCTTTTTTGCTTTTTATCGCATATTTTCGGAAAATTCTTATTAGTTCTTACTTTTTTGATTAACGCTGTCGCTGTTTATTTTATCAATACGTACAGTGTTATAATGGATGAAAGTATGGTAGGGAACATCCTCAATACCAATTATTCGGAATCCAGTAGCTTCTTTTCTTTTAAATTGGTATTATATATTCTTTTGCTGGGAGTCCTTCCAGGTGTTTACATCATTAAAGCCAAAATTGTAAAAGAGACTTTAAAGAGGTTTTCTATCACCGTTTTAGCTACTCTTTCATTTATCCTTGTTGTGATATTTTTAAATGCAAGTAACTGGCTGTGGATTGACAAAAATTCAAAAACATTAGGCGGTCTAGCCATGCCCTGGTCTTACTCGGTAAATATTTCTCTTTTTTATATTCATAAAAGTCAAAAGAATAAAAAGGAAATCAGGTTACCTGATGCGACTATAACGGATACTGCCAAATCCGTTGTGGTACTGGTGATCGGAGAATCAGCAAGAAGCGCAAATTTTTCTCTCTACGGATACAAAAAGGATACAAATCCATTGCTTTCCAAAATACCTGATGTAATGCATTTCAATGCGAATTCCAGTGCTACATACACAACGGCTGGTGTCAAAAGTATTCTGGAGTATAAAGATGTAGGCGATTTGTATGAAATTTTACCCAATTATCTGGACCGGAATAATGTTGAAGTGATTTGGAGAACAACCAACTGGGGTGAACCTCCCGTACATATTAAAAATTATCAGGACGGAGCCTTTTTAGCATCAAAATGTAAGGGAGAAGGTTGTAATTATGATGAGATCCTTATAACAGATCTAAAAGAACAGATATTAGCCAGCAAAAAGAACAAAATTCTGATTATCCTGCATACAAGTACAAGTCATGGCCCATTGTACAGCAAAAAATATCCAGTTCAGTTTGAGATTTTTAAGCCGGTCTGTAATAGCGTTGAATTAGGAAAATGTTCACAGACAGAACTTATTAATGCTTATGATAATACAATTGTTTATACCGATTACATTTTATCTGAAATCATTGAGGATTTGAAACAATTGAAAGAATATAAGAGCGCTATGATTTTTGTATCTGATCATGGTGAATCCTTAGGTGAAAAGAATCTTTACATGCATGGAGTACCCATGAGCATGGCTCCAAAAGAACAATATGAAATTCCCTTTATCGTCTGGACTGACGGATCAAGACAACTTAAACCTAATAACATGTTGACTCAGCATCATGTATTTCACAGTGTGCTAAGTTTTTTAAACATACAAAGTCCCGTATACGATGAAAAGATGAACATTTTTAAATAATCGGATAGAACTGCAGTCAATTTCATTCATTTTCAGGTAATTGTAATCATGTTCTAATATATAAAAACTCTACTTATGGGGTTATCTTATACCTGAATTATTATTAAAATTCCTTAAGAATCTTGGTTGATATACAATGTTTTTATTTGAATGGAACGAAAAACTCTCCTTCGGTTACTTTTAAAACAAGATCAGAATTTGAATCGTTGGTCAATGTTCCTTCAAATGTACCTTTGAACTCCTTCTCTGTGATGGATGTAACTCTGATTTTGAAATCATCTATATCATTAACATTGTTGTATAAATTTTCTCCATCTATAGAGTATCTTCCCATTATCAGATATTCTGTTTCAGAATACACTCCAGGGGTAATATTACCATCTAAGTTCCATATTTCCAGACTAAATTGAGGAAACGGAGGCTCTTCATTTTGAGAAGCTCCAAAAGGTACATGTACAAAATTGCCGTTTTTCATTCCCTTTTGTGCCTGAGCTTGATAAGTAAATGTTTTCATTTCTCCGTTAAGTTTTGCTTTGACAAAGTAGGAATTTGAAGGTTTGGGTGTTGTGTCGTTCTTGGAGCAGGAAATCTGATATATCGACAATAAAATAAGCAGTAATGTACTAAAGACAATTGTTCTCATTGTGTTCAAAGTTAAGGTGGTGATTAATGTTGCAACTGTAAAAAATATTTTAAATTAAAATTAATGATAATTATATATTTTATCAAATTAATTTCTTTAATATTTTTACTTTCAATTGCTTTGAAGCAATATGAGTAATTTAAAGTAGAGATTTTATTCGGTTTTTTATAATATGTGCTTCGCTGGTTGATGCAATTTTTTATTATTCAGGTTAGTCGGTTATATTGGTTTTTGGCGTTGTCAGGAAACCAATAGTTTGTCTGTTGCAATCTTGCTTAAGACAACAGGTTTACCTTCATGAATGCGCACTGTCATGTTGCCATCGAATGTTTCTTTACTCAACACATTTATTTCGGCTGCGAGATGGATATTTTTGGAATTGAGGTATTGCAAAAATTCCTGAGAGGAATCTCCAATCGCCATTAAGCGGACTGTAGTGCCGGAAGCAATCTCTGTAAGTGATTTATATTTGGGGTTTACGACTTTTCCATGGACATCCGGTATAGGAGAACCGTGCGGATCAAATTTGGGAAAGCCCAGTAATTCATCCATTTTATCAAAAAACTTGGTCGATTGTATATGTTCGATCTGTTCCGCAATCTCATGTACTTCTTCCCATCCGAAGCCCATCATTCTGGCAAGGAACATCTCGGTCAACCGATGTTTACGCAGGATCATGGTGGCCTCTTTTTTGCCCGGAGCTGTCAGACGAATCGGTTTGTAGCTTTCATAATGTACAAGACCCTTTTCTGCAAATTTCTTGATCATACCATTGACAGTAGGCATCTTCAGATTGAGTCGCTTGCTCAATTCATTGATACTGACCTCTCCGTGACTATTTTCAAGGGATAACATGGATTTGAGATAATTCTCTTCTGCAGCTGAATACATATCCAAAAATACAAAAAATATAAATATACCGAATATCATCATTGTTAGTTTTTAATAAAATATTTGTTAGTCTATACTAACTTTGTATATTTGCAATGACTAATATTTATAAAAGTGCAAATGAAAACAATTAAAATAAATCTTATGCTTGGCTTATGGAGTGTTGTTCAGCTGGCATTCGGGCAGAGCGGAACTGTAAGGGGTACAGTCAGAGATCAGCAGGGAAATCCAATGGATGCAGCAAGTGTGCATATTCTCAAACGGGAGGGAGGGACATTAACAGATTCATCAGGAAATTTCCATCTCAAAAATATCCCCTTTGGTAACTGGCAGCTGCAGGCTACATCTACCGGATTTAAACCTCAACTGGAAAAACTGACATTGAATAAAGATCATCCTGATGCCGAGATTCAACTTGTACTTGGCCAGACAGATGCCACACTGGAAGAGGTCGTCGTGACCGGCACCATGCGCACAGTAAGACGATTGGACAGCCCTGTTCCGGTAGAAGTATTTACTCCGGCTTATTTTAAAAAAAATCCAACTCCCAGTCTTTTTGATGCAGTGGGTATGATCAACGGGGTCAAACCTCAGCTGAACTGTAATGTATGTAATACCGGTGATATCCACATCAATGGTATGGAAGGACCTTATACTATGATTCTGATAGACGGGATGCCTATTGTGAGTGCTTTATCCACAGTCTACGGTCTTAGCGGTATACCGAATAGTCTCGTTGAACGTCTGGAAGTAGTCAAAGGGCCGGCTTCTTCTTTATATGGTTCTGAAGCGATGGGCGGTATTATCAATGTCATTACCAAAAATCCTGAATATGCACCCCGCTTTACGCTGGATCTTTTCGGGACAACCTGGGGAGAGGGAAGTTTTGACGGAGGAACTTCTTTCAGAGCAGGGAAAGCTACTTCAATGCTGGGGGTTAATTATTACAATTTTCAGCAAAAAACAGATCATAATAAGGACAATTTTACAGATATGACCTTACAAAACAGAGTCTCGGTTTTCAACAAATGGAAGTTTGACAGAAAGGATAATAAACTGACCAGCATAGCTGCCCGATATGTCTACGAAGACCGTTGGGGAGGGGAGATGAACTGGAATAAATCCTACAGAGGCAGCAGTGAAGTCTATGGAGAAAGTATATATACACGCCGGGCAGAAGTAATTGGGGTCTATGAGCTGCCTGTGGCTGAGAAGATCACTACACAATTTTCGTACAACTGGCATGATCAGAATTCCTGGTACGGAGATTCTCCTTATATGGCCACACAGAAGGTCGGATTTGTACAGGCTTACTGGGATAAAGAGATTATACCTGATCATAACTTTCTGTTAGGAGCTTCTTACCGCTATACCTGGTATGACGATAATACACCAGCTACCGCATCCAAAGACGGAGAGCATAATCAGCCTGCCACTACACCCTTGCCGGGGTTATTTATTCAGGATGAGTGGAAAGTCAACGATAAGCATACCGTTTTGCTGGGATACCGCTTTGATCATGATCAGCATCACGGAAGTGTACATTCTCCGCGGATAGCCTATAAATTATCACCGGATAGCAGACAGACTATACGTGCCAGTTTCGGAACAGGATTCCGTGTGGTCAATCTTTTTACAGAAGATCATGCCGCTCTTACAGGCGCCCGCGAAGTGGTAATCGCGGAGCAGTTGAATCCGGAACGGTCTTATAACAGTAATCTGAACTACAACCTGCGTGTGGCGGATGAAAACTTTTTTATGGGGCTGGACATTACGGGATTCTACTCTTACTTTACAAACAAGATTACAGGTGATTTTGATACGGATCCGAATAAGATTATTTACCAGAATCTGCGCGGACATGCGATTTCCAATGGTATTTCTGTCAATACAGACCTCAAATTCAATTTTCCTTTAAAAATCATGGCTGGTGTAACGCTGATGGATGTCTATCAGAAACAAAAAAATGAAGCCGGACAAATGCAACGCGTACAGCAATTGCATGCCCCGAAATGGTCCGGTAATTTTATAGGTACTTATTCTCTACCTAAAGGCTACGTTGTAGATCTTACAGCCAACTGGACCGGGCCAATGCGCTTACCGATACAGCCTGATGATTATCGACCTGAGTATTCACCCTGGTTTTGTATTGCTAATATTCAGGCAACAAAGCTGCTGAAGAATGGTGTGGAAATCTATGGCGGAATAAAGAATCTGTTCAATTTTGTTCCGAAATATCCGCTGATGCGACCTTTTGATCCGTTTGATAAGACAGTAGATGATCCGGTGAATAATCCATATGGGTATACCTTTGATACAGAATATAACTATGCTTCCATGCAGGGGATACGTGGCTTTCTGGGAATACGCTATAATATATTTAAATAAGTATAGATAAATGAATAACAGTGCGCTATATAAAGTAGTCGTGTGTGCTTGTATAATGCTTTCATTGAGCGCAGAAGCGCAGCTGAAGCCTGTTCCTGTTCGGGATATAACGGATAGTGTACAGATAAATGTAAAACCAGTTGTCCTGTTGATCAGCACTGCGGACTGCGGATATTGCCGTATGCAACAAAAACAATTGCAGCACAGTCCGGACATCCTACAGTTAATGACGAAGTTTAATTATGCCATTTTAGATGCCGGAACAAAAGAGAATATACTGTTTAATAAACAGCGTTATCGCTATAAAGCTCAGGAACATGTGCACGAACTGGCAGAATACTTCGGTCGGGATGAGAAGGGACGTCTGTCTTATCCCTGCTGGGTTGTATTGAATAATAAATACGATATTATTTTCAGGTATCAGGGTTTATTAGCGCCTTCTGAACTGAAGAAAATATTAGAAAAATCTTTAGAAATAAACTAATCGTAATACAATGGAATATGTACTGCACGTGTTGGAAAATGAAAGAAAACAACTTCGTAAAATATTGTATGAAGAAGATCTGATGAGAAGAAATATGAAAAAAGCTACTTTTGCAATGAAAAATATCAGAGATCTGGAGATTGCCATCAAATTGCTGAAGCATAAATCAAAAAACTGACAGCAATATGAATACAACTATTTGTTTGAAAATAGAAGCTGAATGGAAGCATTTGACGGGATATGCCAATACAAATTTCCAGAGCGGGGCATTTAAAGAGGCATTAAGGAGTTATCAGTTAGCACTTGATAAGGCAGTACAATTGACGAGTGAAGAGAAATCATGTAGTTTTGCTGAAATTCCATATATTCAGATCTATATTATTTCCATTAACAATCTGGTGCACACGTATGAAGAGCTGGGTCAGTATATGAAGTGTAAGGAATTGCTGAAACGTGTGGTGGATTATCTGCTCTATATCAGGCAAAATGAAACAACTGATCAGCTTGTAGCAGGACTTGAGTTAAGACGGGCACAGGGATATTATTATATGATGATGAAACGGTTGGATCAGGTACAAAAATGAAATAAAAAAATATAAGTCATACAATGGACGAATTAGTAAGTTATTTATCCGGTATAGATCCGGTATTAGCGGCTTTGTACGCCGGGTTGTTTACCTGGGGAGTCACAGCCGCAGGAGCCGCATTGGTATATCTTTTTAAAGATGTAAACAAGAAGTTGCTGAATGGTATGCTGGGATTTACAGGCGGGGTAATGGTGGCCGCAAGTTTCTGGAGCCTGCTCAGTCCGGCTATAGAGATGAGCGGAGGGAGCGGATTTTCTAAAGTCGCTCCGGCAGCGATAGGTTTTGTATTGGGGGCACTATTTATATTCGGACTGGACAAGCTGATGCCTCATTTACACATTAACTTTAAGCAATCTGAAGGCCCCAAGTCCTCTCTTCAGCGTACCACTTTGCTGACAATCGCTATCGCATTGCACAATATTCCGGAAGGATTAGCCGTGGGCGTACTGTTCGGAGGGGTAGCTGCAGGCGTACCTGAAGCCAGTATAGGCGGAGCTGTGTTATTAGCTATGGGGATCGGTTTGCAGAATTTTCCGGAAGGAATAGCCGTGTCTATGCCGCTGAGACGTATGGGACTGTCCCGATGGAAAAGTTTTACATACGGACAGCTATCGGCGATTGTTGAGCCTGTATTTGCGGTATTGGGAGCTATGGCTGTAGGTTTTTTTATGCCTGTACTGCCTTATGCATTGTCATTCGCAGCAGGAGCTATGATCTTTGTCGTGATAGAGGAAGTCATACCGGAGACACAGCAGGAGCAACATTCGGATATACCGATACTGGGATTTGTCATCGGATTTGTGATCATGATGATGCTGGATGTAGCGCTTTCCTGATGATTATGTATTGCTTATTTACAGTTGTTTACTTAAGGTATCATCCGCTGTGCATGTGGGATATTGTTTGGGCAGCTTTATTCAGAGGCTACTTGCTTCTGTAAACGTTCCTTTTGCAAGACGTATATGTGCCAGATGATGTTCAGCATGCCAGGCATATATGCCAATATTGGTTTTTAATGAAATAAGCGTATTGGAATCCGGATATCTGAATTTTTTTCCAATTCTTCAGGTGCTATGTTTTTTATCAGGACTGTCCATCTTTCATGAAGTCCTTCCAGAATCCTGACGGAGCACATAATATCCACTTTGCCTGAATCCGGCAATTCGGCCCACAGGTCTTCCGCATAAGGCTTGATAGTGGGTGTATCTTCTGTTAGCGCCAGTTTAAATCTGATCAGACTATTCATATGACTATCTGCACAATGATGCACCAGTTGTCTTATTGTCCAGCCTCCGGGCCTGTAGCTTTGCTCCAGTTCCTGCTCCGGCAAATCAACGACTTCTTCCTTTAATTTCTGGGGGAAGGATTCCAATATTTTTAGCCATCCATCTATAATTTGCTGGTCTATATCTAAAGGCGGGACAAACTTCCCGATCGGATAGCGGAGCTTATCTATATGATGCTGCATATGTCATTAATATCTTATTTCTGTTCATAAATCAGTTGAACAACACCGGATTTGAATGTATTCGTCCGGATAAGATTCAGTTGTACGCGGTCTTTTAAATTTTCAAACAAAGGCTTGCCGCTTCCCAGTGCCACCGGATGTACAGAAATCCTATAGATATCGATCAGTCCCAGTTGTATAAACGACCGTATCAGGCTAGCCCCACCGTATAGCCAGATATCTTTTCCGCCCTGCGCTTTGATATCAGATACCCTTTGTGCAATATCGGAAGGAATAAAAGTAGCATGATCATCCGCTCTGCTCTGGCTGCTGAACACAAACTTTTGTTTGCTATGGATATCATTCCATAACTGCTTTTCTACAGGACCTGCACTTATTGCCGGCTGATAATTGCCCCATGCATCATAACTGACACGACCATAGAATATGGTATCTATACCAGACATAAATCCTGCAAAGTCCATGTCTTCATCCATTATGCACCAATCGACTTCTCCGTTGGGACCTTCAATAAATCCGTCCAATGTAACTGCCAGATCTAAAATTATTTTCTTCATATTGATTCGTACACTTAACATCCCATCGGGACACTTATATAAATGAGTTTGGTGACCGTTTTACCATTATCTTTGCGTTGTCCGCTTATACGTAACTGATATTGGCTGATCCCTGCCGCACTCGGATACTCATTCGGAGATTTTATATTTTCAATCAATGCATACCAATCCTTACCGCAGTAATCTTTTGCAGCCCGTTTCAGATCTTCTATCGCTACATCCGGAAACTTTGTGTAATCTGCTTCCGTATAGCTGTCACATATAAACTGCCCTTCTTTATTTTGCTTTAAAGGCTTCCATTCGGAATAGAAATGTTTCCATTCCGTCAGGTCACAGTGCGGCCCCTCATTCATAATCGTGATACTCGTTTCATAGCGCTGTTCAATTTTGAGTCCTTTGAGTAGATTATCCGATATGCTGATAAGCTGCCCCTCTATCGTTTCACCCATTTCAGCTCCGATTTGCAGAGAATCCGTTTTTCGGATGGCTGTTGTAGCATCTTCTTCGTAGGAGACCAGCCGGTTGATCGTAAGAGATAATTCGCTGAACCGGATCCTGGTTGCTGTATCCGGGATGAGCTCTTGAGCAGGCTTTAATATAGGACTGCCTGCGCTGTCTCTTATCATGCTGTGCTGCTGAGTTGTTTCCGTTTTGCTGGTTGAAGAGGGACTGCAGGAACAGAGTATGCGGAGTGCCGACAAGACAAGAATAGAAGGAAGTATGTTCATAATACTCATTTGGTATAAATATAACATTAATGCTTTGGTTTGGCTGTGACAAAAATGAATTTCCCCAGTATGCAGTTCTTGTCGGAAATTTTATTAAATCTTTTTTGATGTCTTAACCTGACTTTCAGCACCTGCTTTATTTCCTTTTGCCGATAGCGAGGATGTTGTACGTATTGTGCTATTGCTATGCACTAAATCGTTTTCGTGAACTGCGCAATCGGTTGTGCATTGGTTAGCTCTGTTGCTATGCCTACATTTACGTTGAATAAACTGTGAATATATTATAAACAAATTATCAAATTTTTATGAAAAGTAGGTTGCTATCAGAGCGGTACCAGCACAGGCTTTACTGGAAGCTGTTAATGTTGAGCCCGACACTCATTTTCGCCCTCCCGAATCAGTCCTTTGCATCGAAGGTAAAGACTGAAACTAATTTTTATTCCGTAGCATCCCAATCTACTCTTTCCGGAACAGTAAAAGATGAAGGTGGTAATCCCTTATCAGGTGTGACGGTGACAGAGAAGGGGACGCAAAATTCTGCCTCGACAAATAATGAGGGTAAATTTGAGTTAAAGGTTACATCCGGTAGTGCGATACTGGTCTTTACCTTTATCGGATACGAGACCATAGAACTACCTGCTTCGGCAGTAGCTTCTGTAGTTATGAAATCGGCTAATGAAGCATTGGAAGAAGTCGTAATCGTGGGATACGGTGCACAGAAAAAATCAGATCTTACAGGTAGTATTGCCACGGTATCTTCCAAATCATTGGAAAATATCAATTCACCTAATATCGTGGACAAACTGCAGGGTAAAGTATCCGGATTGAATATCAATACCGGTAATGCACGCCCCGGTACGACAGCATCGCTTTCTATCCGTGGTGAAAATTCGATTTCAGCATCAAATGATCCGTTGATTATATTGGACGGAATTCCTTTCAGTGGTTCACTGGGAGATATCGCTTCCAATACTATCGAAAATATATCGGTATTGAAAGACGCTTCTTCTACTGCCATCTACGGATCCCGTGCCGCAAACGGGGTTATCCTGATTACGTCTAAAAAAGGTATGGCCGGTAAACCGCGCATGAGCTACAACGGATATTTCGGTGTACAAAATGTAGAGCGCAGACTTGATCTGATGAACGGAGCTGAATACATTCAGTTTATGCGTGATTATCAGATCTCTAAAGGTAAAACAGGGGATCAGCTGAATCCTGAAAACTATCTGTTTGCCAATGTATTACAGCAATACAGAAAAGGGGAAGAAGTGGATTGGCAGAATGTGATCTTTAATGATAATGCTGCGGTTCACGAACATCAGTTGAGTTTCTCCGGAGGTAGTGATAAGTCAGATTATTATGCGTCAGTTGCTTATCTGAATCAGGACGGATTGGTAAAGAACACGCCGTATGAGCGTTTTAATCTTAACCTTAACCTGAATCAGCACCTGACATCATGGTTGAAACTGGGACTTGCAGTGCAGGCTTCACAGGGTAAACGTAACGGTGTACAACCTTCTATCGATAATGCCGTAAAAATGAGTCCTTACGGAATCAACATAGATGAGAATGGCAATATCGTGACTTATCCGATGTATGCGCAAACGTTGTATCCGCATCCTTTTGCAGACGAAAACGGTATTAATGATGATATCAAAAGAACTGTATATGCCAATACCTTTCTGGATATCAAACTGCCGGTCAAAGGTCTGAGTTTCAAAACTACTTTCGGAACCAATTATCAAAATCTGGAACAATCCTACTATTATGGCTCTAATACACTGAACGGTATGGGAGTAAGAGGTAAAGGTGAAATATATAACAACAATAAATATGACTGGACCTGGGAAAATCTCCTGACGTATGACCGGTCTTTCGGAGATCATAAACTGAATATCGTAGGATTATATTCTGCATCAGAGTCTCAGGAAAAATGGTCCCGTCTGTATGGGGAAGATTTTGTAGCAGATGTAGGTTATAACAATCTGGGATCAGCTGCCAAAAACCAGAAGATAACTTCCGGTCTGACCAATACAGCACTTATCTCGTATATGGGAAGGATCAATTACGGCTATAAAGAGCGTTATCTATTGACATTGACAGGCCGTTCGGATGGTTATTCTGCATTTTCTAAAAATGATAAATATGCATTTTTCCCGTCTGTAGCAGGTGCCTGGGTAATCTCTAAAGAAGATTTCTTTACCTCAGAGCTGATCAATACATTAAAACTGAGAGCTTCATACGGTAAAAACGGTAATCAGGCTGTAAGTCCTTACCAAACATACAATCGCTTATCCAAAATAGATTATCTGTTTGGTGATGGAGCTACTGTATCAAATGGACTTATTATGAATTACAACGGAAGAGGAAGTACAAACCTGAAATGGGAGACGACCAACTCTTTAAACGTAGGTGTGGATTTTGGTGTCTGGAATGATCGTATCAGTGGTAATGTAGACTTCTACAAGGCTAAGACTTCAGATTTGCTGATGAGTCGTCAGGTGCCCGTCATGAATGGATACAATACCATTATGAGTAATATCGGACAGACTGAAAATGTAGGTATAGAGGTAGGTCTGAATACTAAAAACATTGTAAAAGATGATTTTACATGGTCATCCAGTATTAATTTCGCCTATAACAAAAATAAGATTGTAGAGTTACGCGGCGATGGTAAAGATGATCTGACGAATGCGTGGCTGATCGGTCAGCCTATTCGTGTATTCTACGATTATAAAGTGATAGGGGTATGGCAGAAAGAAGATGATATTGCGAATTCTCATCAGCCGGCTGCAAAACCGGGAGATGCGAAACTGGCGGATATCAACGGAGACGGTAAGATCACAGCTGCTGACCGTACGGTAATGGGTAATAAAGTACCGGTATACACGCTAGGCTTTGGAAATGAATTTACGTATAAAAAATTCTCTCTTTCCGTATTTATGAACGGTGCATTTGATGTAACGAAAGAAGACAACTTCAAAAATATCGAACGTTTCCTGCCTAATAACGGAGCTAACTACCTGGCAGATATGGCGTACTGGACTCCTGAACGTCCGAGTAATGACATTCCTTCTCCGGGATACACACCGGTGAATAACCACAGCTACTATCTGAATGCTTCATACTGGAGAATCCGTGATGTATCCTTAGGATATACTTTTAGCGGTGAGCGTTTGGAGAGACTTAATATCGGATCGATAAGAGCATTTATCAATGGACGCAATCTGTATACCTTCACCAATGTAAAAGGATTCAATCCGGAAGCATTAAATGTGAGCACCGTTACAGGAAATCCGACAAATACCAATATCCTGTCTCCATATCCATCTGCGAGAACTTTCTCACTGGGTGTCAATGTACAATTTTAACGGTTTAGATCATGAAAGCAATTAAGAATATAACATATTTACTATTAGCTACAGCAACACTTTCAGGTTGTAGTAAAGATTTTTTGGATGAAGATACGAGCGGGTTTCAGGCTCCTGACAATACATATACCACCACGAATGGTTTTGAAACCGGTCTGACAGGTTTATACGCTTTTGCCAGACTGGAGTTTCAGACCTGGACTAATGATTTCTTTACACAGGGTGCTACGCCTCAGGAATCTCTGCAGGTAGGTACAGATATTGTCGCTATTAAGACAACAGGTACAGATGCTACCCTGGCTCCGTTTTCTAACTATACGCTCAATCCGGCTTCCAGTTATGTACGTAATTACTGGAGATTCAGTTACGGACTGATCGGAAATTCTAATCTGATCCTGTCTGCACTGGACAACCCGGATATCAAATGGACAGATCCGGTCAATGATCCGAAGAGAGTGCGTGCTACTGCAGATTTCTTCAGAGCTTACGGATACCGTTATCTGGTAAGTCTGTACGGAGATGTGCCATGGGTAGATAAAGTATCAGAAACACCGAGAACAGATTTTACAAGAACTCCGAAAGCGGAGGTACTGCAGCATATGATTACGGATCTGCGCTATGCATCCGAAAATCTTCCGGACAATCCGAATACCGTTGCAGACGGTAAACTGACGAAATGGGCAGCCCTTCATTACCTTGCTGAAGCATATTTATGGGCAAATAAACCGGATTCCGCTATTATTGCGGCCAATGCGGTTATCAACTCAGGTTACTTTAAACTGAATGATCAACGATTCGGAGCAGAAAAAGATAATGCCGGAGATTATTTTCATGATATGTTTATCGAAAAAAATCAAAATCGTAAATCAGGAAATCAGGAAACCATCTGGGCTATGCAGTTAGAATACAATAGCCAGGGAGGTGGAGATCTGTATACAGACTGGAGCAAACGTGCCTGGGTGCCGTTTTACTCGCAACAGACAGGTTTTGTATTAGCTGATTCATTAGGCGGTCGTGGTCTGGGACATATCCGTCCGTTTGACTGGTGGCTGAATGGTTATGAAGCGCAGGACGTTCGTAATTCCAAGTATAATATTAAAAGAGACTGGTATCACAACGATCCGAAAAGCCCGTTGTTTGGTACTAAACTCAATATTACACAACAAATCAAAGAATCAGGTAACGTCTTTGCCACAACAACCAAGTTCTTCTATGGAAAGACTGCAGATAATCCGGCATTTGAAGGTAATATGAAAGACCGTGTAAAAGTGCGTCTTGCAGAAACATACCTGTTACTGGCAGAAGCGTATCTGCAGAAGAGTAATCCGGGATTAGCTGCTGATGCCATCAATGTGGTCAGAGCAAGAGCAAAAGCTACCCCTGCCTCAGCTGCACAGGTCAACATAGACTACCTTCTGGATGAAAGAGCAAGAGAACTGTTAGGTGAAGAAATGAGAAGAATTACACTTTCCAGATTTGGAAGAGAAGTCTTTTTGAGAAGAGTGAAAGAACTGAATACACAATCTAAAGCAGCAATTAAAGAAGGAAATGAGCTATGGCCAATTCCTCAGGAAGTAATTGATGCGAATTCTGATGCTGTATTTCCTCAGAATCAAGGCTATAATTAATACAACAAACCGTACACAATACTGGAGTCCGTTAGTAAGTACTAGCGGACTCTTTTGTTTACAAGGCTGGCTGTGCGTAAATAGGGGGCATAAAAATCAGATATGTCCGAAAGTCTGACCTCTACATATTCCTTTTATAAGCCGATCACCCCGTTAATAATTTTTGATCACTCCGCATCTTCTACGTATTCAAGAATGTCTGCTGGCTGACAATTGAGTGCTTTGCAGATAGCCTCTAATGTGCTGAAACGTATGGCTTTGGCTTTTCCTGTTTTGAGAATGGAAAGGTTAGAAAGCGTTAATTCTACTTTATCTGAAAGCTCGTTTAGCGACATTTTCCGCTTGGCCATCATAACATCTAAGTTTACAATGATCGGCATAGTTATATCGTAAGATCGTTTTCGGTTTGTAAATCAACTCCTTTTTTAAAAATCGTCCCGATAATATAGACTACAGCTCCCATCAGAATAAAGGCTTCGCCATCCGTCCAGAATTGATTTAAGTTGCCGGCAATACTATCATGATGCACTAATCTTTTGGTGATTTGTCCGCCAATGTAGATCACTAGTCCCGTGGAAAGCGTATAATAACTAATCAATAGAATCTGGCGGGAAACTAAACTGTTGAATGGTTTTGTTAAATCAATCTTATGCATGAGTTCCAGGAGTATATAAAACAGACTTGTCTTTAAGTAACAAATAGTTAAAATAAAGCCGTAGATTCCATAGAAACCGAATTTATTCTCTTTATACATCATCGTTAAGTCCAGCTTTTGATAAAGTTTGGGGACAAATTCGGGTTTGAAAATGCTGAAAAGAAAATTTACAAATAAGCCAATCATTTCAATGAACAAGCCGATAAAAATTATCCATGTGATGATATACAAGGCTTTAAATACGAAGTTATTTGTTTTTGACATAACCTTTAAGTTTATAATAATATGGTAAATATAATAAATAATTATTGATAAACAATAAATTTTGATTTTAATTCAGTAAAATCTTATTTTTTTAGTTTGTCTTTTTAATATAGTAACCGCCTTAAAAACATTTAAAATATTTCCTAATTTCGTTCTATGATTACATTTCCTAATGCGAAGATTAATATAGGTTTGCACATTGTAGAAAAACGTGCTGATAGGTATCATAATCTCGAAACCGTATTTTATCCTTTGCCCGTATATGATGTTCTGGAATTTGTGGAAGCAAAAGAGAAAACAGCATTGCATGCTTCAGGAATTCATATTCCGGAAGGAGGGACAAATCTTTGTCTGAAAGCACTGGATCTTCTGAAGGAGAATTTTCAACTTCCGGAGCTGGATATTTATTTGCATAAGCATATTCCTATCGGAGCCGGATTGGGTGGTGGATCTGCAGATGCCGCTTTTTTCCTCAAATCTGTAAATGATCGCTATCAACTAAAGTTAACAACGGAGCAGTTGTGTGCGTATGCAGCCAGGTTAGGGGCAGACTGTCCGTTTTTTATCGAAAATAAGCCCGTCTACGCTTATGATATTGGTACCTCCCTTGAACCGGTCAAATTGGATCTGAGTTCATATTATATCGTCATGATAAAGCCTGATATCCATATTTCCACAGCTGAGGCTTATGCTAATGTTTCTCCGCAGGTATCCGATGTGAATCTCAAAGAAGCGGTACGACTGCCCATACAGGAATGGAAATTCTTGATCGGAAACGATTTTGAAGACGGTCTGTTTGAAAGATACCCGTTAATAAAATCCCTTAAGGAAGCGTGTTATGAGTCGGGAGCGCTATATGCTTCTATGTCCGGTTCAGGATCAGCAGTATATGCGATATTTAAGGAAAAGGTGAATGTAGATCATCTGCAGCAATTCGGGAAGGTGTATTATCCGACAGAGCTGTAATACCAATTTTTGAACTTTGGGTAGCAAGATATGTCAGCAAAGCATCCATTTTGATTTTCTCCCGGCAATGAGACTGACAGAAACTGTCTATGTGTAAGACTTTATATACAACGGAACTGCAGGCGCTAATATAGTGATTGCAGTTCCTGCTTTTAATAAATAATCTATTTATGTTATCTGATTTTCCTGAATTTCAGTGTGTTGTTTTTGGAAGTGATTATTAGATCGTTACCCTTTAATGTAAGGGTTCCCTCCATATAGCTTTCCGTTTTTTCTACCGGAGTTTTAGCTGTACGTGTTAGCGTTATAGAATTCTTTGTAAAAGTATATTCACCGTTTGTAAAACTATCTGTTTCATTCTTTTTATTAATCTGAAAAGTATCCGCAGCTTCAAAGTATAATCTTTCTCCTGTCTGGACATTTTCCCAGGCTCCATAGAATTCATTTTACCCATGTATTTATTTTTCAGCGTACTGATCAAAATAAAAAAACCGATAAATACGACAGGTATATACACAAATTTGATTTTGTAACTCTTGTTCATCCAGGCAGGTCTGTCGCTATTTTGGAATAACGGAGGTTTCTAAATAAAATAGTTGATTAAAAGCTTATAATCGGACAGTAATACAAACAATGCCATGATCGTCAGAACTATTGCCATTCCTTTTGCTCCCTGGATGTCATATGCAAGGTCTACCAACAGGATATTGACCATAAGGGTGAGAGAATAAATACCTATTCTGGTCGTTTTTCTAAAAAATAAGAGGATTGCACTAATGATCTGAGTAAAGGCTATTACAAGTCCTTACCAATAGGAGTATCCGTAATAATACCAGCCATTCATTAACCTGAAGGAAGACAGTTAGTATACTAACTGTTTTTTATTTAAGATAACTTTTCCAGGTGATTTGCCTTTAACCACTCGATCATTTTATGTGCAAAATCTCCCAAATCTTCAATTGGAGTAATACTATATTCAAGTAAATAAAATTGATGCGTGTAGTGGAAGTTTTGTTCTTGAAATTCACAGAATATTCCGGTATCAATATCGGTACATATCCAATACTTTTCCTGAGGTCCACTTAATATATTGTATCTGCTCATTATAAATAAAATATATTTTAATTGCTGTGGATCTTTAAATACATATATATTCTAAAAAATAAAAATAGGATTGTTTAGGCTCAAAAATTATTTTCTACTGTACGTTGTTAAAGTATATTTGAAATTGTGTTCCTTTTCCTAATTGACTCTCTACCTTAATCTCAGCTCCTAATCTGTCGATAATTCTTTTTACAATGGATAGTCCTATTCCTGAGCCATCATACCCTGATGAATTGGGGAGTCTTTGAAATATATCAAATATATTATTACCGTTTTTCAAATCCATTCCAATACCGTTATCCTCTATAAAATATATTACTTTACTCCCCGATTTGATACTGTATATTTCAACTCTGGGACGTTCCTGTTTACTACTATATTTAATCGCATTCCCTAAGATATTTAGAAACAACTGGTATAAAAGCGTTCTTTCTCCTCTAATTGGTAAGATTTCACCCATTACGAATTCTAAACTGTCAACTCCATATTGATCTTTACTACTCTCTGCAATTGTAACTATTTTATTTTTAGGATCTATTATTTCAAGATCTAATGCTACTGAATTTGATTTTGAAAGTTCATGAACCTTATTTATCATTTCAGTAATTAAATTTGAAGCTTCCAATATGTTAGTCCCTAATCTATTTAAAAGTTCTTCAGAAAGATTCTTCTTCATTAATATCATCTGAGCTCCAAGCTGGATAGACGATAGGGGATTTTTCAGATCATGCGTAAGCGTGTAACTAAATGTATCTAAAGCATTGTTTGAACGAACAAGATCTTTATTTAGTTGATCAATTTCGGCATTTCTTTTAGCTATAGCCTGTTGAATAATGTACACTATTCGCTCAAGGAATAATAATTGAACTTTAAGCCATACAGAGGCCTTTCCACGCGTTATCTGTCTCCATGTTTCAAAAGATGTTCTGGGAGAAGGGTAGGTGATTTTTCTTTCAGGATCATAATTTAACTGTTTTTCAGGCTTTCCAGCCCATAATTCTTCAATTAATAGTTCTTTCCGAAAAAGATATATTTTCCATTGAGATTCTGCAAGTATTTCTGCTCTTATAATTCCCGGGAATAACTCCTCTTCCTGAGCTTCATAGGTAAACTCATGTGTAAAGAAAAAACCGGTATCTTCATTTTTTAAGCGATTATCTATTTCTTTTAAATGACGAGCACCAGGAACTGTTCCAAAAAATTTTTCACCTTTATTATGCTTGATAATTATTCCATCTGCATCAACCATTTTCATTATCCGTTCTCCAAAAGTTTCTAAAACGTAATGAATATCCCTATGAATCAGTAAATCACTTTTGAGTTCCTTTTCCAAAACATACATGATATTTTGAGTCTCTAAATCTTGTTTTAATAATTCAGATATGTGATGATTAGTTGAGAATTGCGTTAGAAATGTACATAAATGTCTTTGCGCCAGATCAACATGTAAGGGCTTACTATTTTGACAAGTTACTAAACCCCATAATTTTCCGTCTTGAATTATAGAAAAACTCGCGGTCGCCCTCGCATTGGAATTTCTCAAATATTGTAAATGTATAGGTGACATGGCACGTAAACTACATTTTGTTAAATCAATTTCCTGATTAGTCTTGCTTACAATTTTGTGGGTGATTCCTTCCGTATCTGTTGTATGTCTGGCAAGAAAAATAGTATACAGTTCACGGGCTTGCTTAGGAATGTCAAATTCGGGGTAACGATATCCCAATAAAGAGTGCATGTTTTCAGATTTTGATTCAGCGATAACCTTTCCGCTATTGTCTTCTAAAAACTGATAAACCATTACTCTATCGTAATTTATGATCTGACGTATTAAATTAGTAAGGGATTGCCATACCATTGATTTATTATCTTCAAGGTATTTGGCATAATAATATAGTTTAGTCGATTTTAACTGATTTACATTACAAATCTCAATTTCTATGTAAGTATTAATTCCATATGTATAAATGCTTAAATCATAATCTACATTATTAATCTGAATTCTTTCTGCAAACCTGTAGAAAATTGAAGTATTTATATTTTGATTTATAGATTCGAAAATGAAGGTATTACTTTTTGTTAGTGCAGACAAAACGTCATCAATACTCATTCCGAGGTATTTCTCTAAGGGAAGATTATCAATCTGAATGACATTATCACTGGCAGCAGTACACGTTTTAGTTTCATCAAATACAAATAGATAACCTAAATCTTGAATATAACCACACAAATGTATTTTTTCCTCGTGACAATCTATAAATTCCATATAACTATAATTATTGTGTGATAATATACTATTTGATATAATATTAGAATGGAATTAGAATATTTACAGACTTTTTCTCTTTTTATATTATTTCATTGTAGAATCGAATAATAAAAATACAAATAAATTGTATTTATCAAAATGTTTGCGCGTTCTTCATCTGCAGATGAAGAACTATATTTTAAATAATTACGAAACAAAGAAGGTCGCTAAAAAACGACCTTCAAACTAGATAAGAGAGAAACAATGGTTATGAAGGTACTTTTCTAGCGTTTTCCCTTTCCCATACTCGATGGGCTTTCATTGTTTTGATAAATTCTTCAATAAGGTTTCCGTCTGATTCAAAAATAACTCCTGAATCTTTATTTTTATTAAGATAAGTTCCATCAATAAGGTTTTCAGCTCCTTTTGCAAAAGCTAAAGCTTTGCAATGGCGGAATCCTTCGTTAATAAAATGTAAATAATCAGGTTCATCTTGTAAAATAGTGACAGAATCACCTTCGGGTGTATAAAATGCATCATAGCATACCGAAGCTTCAGTTAAATATGAAAACTCTATATCTGCAGATCCACCTTCCTTAAACTTGACTTTTCCTACATTTGTGGAAATTAATACAGCTTCAGCTCCTTCGGCCTCAAGGGCAGTTTTCATTTTATCGATGGATTTTTTTGATACTCCATCTGCAATTAGAAATGCTACTTTACGTGTTTCAATTGTTCCCTCACCAGGGTTGGTTTTCATACTTAATGCTGGAGATTTTTCAACTTCCGGTTTTGGAGCTTTAATAGGATATTCCGGATGATTTTGCCTTGCAAATTGCAAAGTCAGTTCATCCAATTCTGAAGCAGGTTCAATTCCCAAATTAGCACCTACACGTGCAGCTAATTCTTTATCAATTTGATTAAGAACTGCCAATTCTCTTTTGCGAACATCAACGGAATTAACTTTGGACAATTCAAAGCTATAGGCATTAATCATGTGTTCCTGCTCCGGTTTGGATTGAGAATTAAAGAATAATCTAGCTTGAGTAAAATGATCTGCAAAAGAAGTGGATCTACGTCTTACTTTTTTACCATCAACCTTTTCTTCATGACTTTTAAATCCATCTTCCCCTTTTAACATGGCGTGATAAGGACAACCTCCACCAAGACTATTGGGAAAATAACTCACATTTCCTTTAAGAATATCCTGTCTTCCAAAACCATCCTTTTGATTGTTAAATTTACCATTCACTGAACGATTAATAGGAATCTCATGAAAATTAGGTCCGCCAAGACGGTAGTTTTGAGTATCGGCATATGAAAATACTCTTCCTTGTAAAAGTGGATCATTCGTAAGATCTATTCCGGGAACGATTCGACCTGGATCGAAAGCGATCTGCTCTGTTTCTGCAAAGAAGTTTTCCGGATTTCTGTTTAAAGTCATAGTTCCGATTATTTCCACCGGAACTAATTCTTCTGGGATAATTTTCGTAGCATCTAATAAATCAAAAGTAAATTTATGTTCATCCTCTTCAGGGACAAGCTGTACACCCAAATCCCATTGTGGAAAATTTCCTTTTTCAATATTCTCCCATAAATCACGACGATGGAAATCGGCGTCAAATCCCGATATTTTTTGTGCTTCATTCCATGCCACTGAATGAACTCCTAATTTTGGTTTCCAATGAAACTTTACAAATGTTCCTTTACCTTCTGCATTCACAAATTTAAATGTGTGAACTCCAAATCCTTCCATCATACGAAATGATCTTGGAATAGCTCTGTCAGACATGGTCCACATAATCATATGAGCCGCTTCCGGCATCAAGGATATAAAATCCCAAAAAGTATCATGAGCAGAAGCTGCTTGAGGCATTTCATTATTCGGCTCCGGCTTAACTGCATGAACAAGATCTGGAAAATTCATAGCATCTTGTATAAAAAATACAGGAATATTATTCCCCACCAAATCATAATTACCATCTTCAGTATAGAATTTAACAGAAAAACCTCTAACATCTCGAGCTAAATCAGTAGATCCTTTAAATCCTGCAACTGTTGAAAATCTAACAAATAGTGGGGTTACAGTACCTTTCTTAAGAAATGAAGCTCTAGTATATTTAGAAATATCTGCTGTGGCTTCGAATATTCCATGAGCTCCAGACCCCCTTGCGTGAACTACTCTTTCAGGAATTCTTTCTCTGTCGAAATGAGCCATTTTGTCTTGATAGATGAAATCTTCTATCAAAGCTGGCCCACGTTCGCCTGCTTTTAACATATTATTATTGTCATCTATTGGAACACCATCATTTGTGGTGAGAAGGCGCCCATTATTATCAATGACATGATCATTAATTTGCTGTACTTTTTTGTTCTCTCTTTGGTTTTTCATAGTTATTATAATTAGCCTTTATGATAGTAGACCATTTATAAACAATCTATGAAGAGTAAAGTTTCCGAGTTAGGGTATTATATAGAAGTTCGTATAAAACTTCTATTCATTCTGATTGTTTAGAATTTATGTGTAAATGGTTCTAAATCAATAAAATTATGAGTATAGTGATATTTAAAGGGAAAAACTTTGATACAAGAAAGTTAGTCAAAGTAACTATGAATGACGATAATGAAAAGGTTTATTATGGTAAGCTGGTATTAACTGAGGATGCTGAGAAAATGAATATCAGTAAAGGTTCTGGTGATATTTCAGTTCCTGCATATAAATCAGATAATTTTCATTTAATTGTTTGGGATGTAAGAGCAACGGATAGATATGAGTTTATAACGGAAGATATTGCAGATATTGAAAATTTTGAAGTGTAAGACAAAACTATTTAATAATATATTCTTTTCCTTTACCTTTTTACCAATGTATAATATTCAAGATCAATCTGAATTTTAAATTGTTATTTGTCGTCTTGCTATTTTACAAAGGAGATGTAATCTGGCATAAGAATACTCTATTAAGCCTGTTTCTTCAATGTCTTTTCACCCAGCATCCAGCTTGCTTTTTTAGGAGGCTGTAATTTCAGTATACGGCTTTCCTCTGCATGTCTTCTGATATGACCTATAGCCTCATCGATATCGTCTGTAAATAAAATTAGCTCCTGATCATCAGGACTGATTGTGCCTGCCAATGCCATCGTAGCAATGTGTTCCTGAATATTTCTATGATATTCCAGGCCCATGATGACTATCGGAAACTTTTTTATTTTGCCTGTTTGAATCAGCGTAATAGTTTCAAAAAGTTCATCCAGAGTGCCAAATCCTCCCGGTAACGTAATAATACCAAATGAATATTTTCGGAGAAGTTCCTTACGGACAAAGAAATATTCAATATTGATATACTTATCCAGATAAGGATTGGGGTGCTGTTCGTGGGGAAGTACAATATTGCAACCTACAGAAGGTCCTCCGGCATCCCGTGCTCCGCGGTTGGCTGCCTCCATAATTCCGGGCCCGCCACCTGTCATAATCGTAAAACCCAGTTTGGAAACTTCTGCAGATACCTTTCTTGCTAAAGCATAATAGGGATGATCTTCCTTAAACCGGGCAGATCCGAATACCGTAATACAAGGCCCGATAAAATGAAGTGCGCGGAATCCTTTGATAAACTGATACACAACTCCACCAACATATTTAAGTTCCCGCCATCTGCTGCGGGCTCCTTCCATAAACTTCTGTTCCTCTTTTAAAAATATATTCTTCATATACGGCTTTAATGTTCTGTTTGTACCGGGCTATTGATAAGTTCGTTTGCTTCTTTCAGGATTTTTTTTGCTTTTTCGGGATTTACATGCACACTTTGCAGGATACTCGGATTATCCAGTAATTCCTTTACCAGTATACATTGATTTTTGAGTAACATGCCTTTTTCGGCATCACTCAGGCAAGTTAGGCAGGTCACAGGATACAGTCCGTTATTATCTACCCGGACTTTGATACTGCTGTTCTTCGGATAATTCCAGGATAACAGATTCATCTTGTAGTACTCCCCAAAATCTGTTGAATCAGATGTGAAATATGCATTCGTAACGAGCCACCCTTCAGTAAAAGTATATTCACCACCGAAAAATGTAAAGGGCAGATTGCTGATGTCTTTTACTCTTGACATAAAATACATAGGCGTAGTCACCGAAATTTTGGCTTCGATATCATTTCTGAATTTGCACTCTACAGCCAGCATTTTGTCGCCCTTGAGTGCTACTACATCTATTTCGTGTGATACCGCATGTCCCTGAACGGTCTGACCGTTAATACTTTTATACCCTTCATCTGCAAAGAGACGGGCGATCCATTTTTCAAAATAAAAACCCTCAGGACCTAATTCACGTAACGCTTTTTTGAGACTGTATCTTGCCGCATACGAATCTCTTTGATTTTTGAGCAGATCAAAAGCCATTTTATACAATTCTTTGGTCGATATCCCGTCGTAAAGGTTTTGCTGTATGGATTGAAATACATTTTCTACATCCTGGTCACTTGCACCTGATCTGGAGAGAGACTGTTTCAGGCTGTTTGGCTCGAAAGGAACTAATTCACCGGAATGTTTTTTTACTTGCATAAGATGTTCTGTTCTATAGTGATCATTATGTGATACCATAGCCGTAAGCAATATGATTTGAAAATTTAACTAAATTTTAGGATTCTCCTCAAAACATAAAATAAGACTATTTGTTATAAAGTTATAATAAAGGAGCAAATTATGAGCAATATATTGAATTTAGCTTTAGAAAAAGTCAAGGATAAATTGGACACAGGTTGTGTGGATGGAAATGTCGGTAATTCCGAACGTGTGCTGTCTGTAGTGGCAGGAGGATTTATTCTTGGTATCGGTATTCGTAATATTTTCAAAAGTCCGTTGACCGGATTCTCTACATTGACCCTCGGTGGCGCATTAGTGTGGAGAGGAGTGACCGGTAAGTGTGTGGTGAAAGATACGATAGCAAAAGCTACAGGCGAAAAGGATGTCACTGTAATCGAGCATCGTTATTTTGTGAAATAATACCGACGGGATCCGAAAGCATTATAAACAACAAAGCCATTGCAGATATGCAATGGCTTTGTTGTTATACTATATAAAATAACATCACTTATTTTATATCTAAAGAATTGCTTCTGAAGTTCTTTTGTCGGATTCTATATCCTGTATGCGAAGACTTTCTTTAGGGGCGATAACAGATTTTCTTCTAAAACCTTTATTGCGTATGGCCACTACTGTAGTATTATCCTTATACAGATTCCAGTTCATTAATAACACACTGATCAATACGACCACCAATCCGGAAATCTGCAAGCTGGTGACGACATGATCGGAGAAAAAGTAGGTGAGTATGACCGCCACAATCGGATTGACATACGCATATGTACTCACTTCAGTAGCCGGTCTGACCTGCAGTAACCAGATATAAGAGCTGAATGCAAGAATAGATCCAAATACAATCAGGTAAGCCAATGCCCACCAGTTGGCTGTAGTCACAGTTGTATAATCAAAGTTTGCATATTCGCCATTGCTCAATCCGACAATAGTAAACATAACACCGGCGATCACCATTTGCCATGCAGTCTTGACCATGACATGAAGGTCTTCTTTCTGATCAGCAGGTTGCTCTGCCGGTTTGCTTTCTTTTTTTGCACTATATTTAGAATACAATGATCCTACAGTCCAGGATATAGATCCGACGACCATAGCGATCATCGCCAGTACACGGACTGTTTTCTGAGAAGAACCATCGGATATCATCAATTGTTCACCAAATAACATCACCACGCCCAGGAAGCCTAAGAAAAGACCTACAATCGTAGGAACGCTGGTAAAGTTCTCTTTCCATTTGGATCTGTCCAACAGTACAAACCATATAGCAGCCGCCGCAGACATAATCGCTACAATTCCACTGGATATATGCTGCTCTGCCCAAATAACAGCAGCCATATCAATAAACAAAAGCAGAAATCCGACAACCAATGCGTCACGGACAGCTTTCTTTTGAAAGAGTTTGTATCCCTTGATTTTACAGTAGCTCATTAAAATAACACTGGCTGTTATAAAACGTAATGAACCTAATACAAAGGGAGGGAAGCTATGAAGCGCCTTTTCGATGAAGAAAAATGTAGATCCCCATACAATATATACGACTGCATAAGCTGCGATGACCATGGCACCATGGTTCGATTTTTTTAATGTTGCATTTGCCTGCATGATAAATACCTCCTTTATTTATTCCTGTTATTCAGGAATCACCACTTTTTGTTCTTCTTTGACCGTTTGTAAAACGATCGTCGTGCGGGTAGAAATAATTCCGTCGATCTTCGAAAATGTGTTTCGCATTAAATCAACAAGACCAGAGGAGTCATTTGTTCTTACCTTAATCAGGTATCCGTCATCTCCGGCGATATCATGTACTTCCTGTACTTCAGGAATCTCAGCAAGCAATATGCCTACACCTTGTTCACCGATAATGTCATTTGCCTTGATAAAGATAAAAGACAACAATTTTTGATCTACAGCAGCGGGATTGATCTTAGCATTGTATTGCAAGATAATATTCTTTTGTTCCAGCTTCTTTACACGTTCCAGAATTGCGGAAGGGGCCATGCCCAGTTCTCTTGCAATATCTGCATTGTTTGTACGTGCATTGTCCTGCATAATACGCAGGATCTGAAGGTCAATCTGATCTAAATTATATTCTACTTTTGCCATTCTGGTGCAAAGGTAAGTATTATTGAATAATATTCAAAATATTACGTGTATTTATGAATAATATTCTGACATTAAAATTATGTTAAGAATATTATGCGGAGTGAATTTAATTTTAATACTGATTTAATAGCTCTTATTGAGCTAATATGTTCATTTTTAATCCTGTATATACTGATGCCGGTGCCGTTAATTATTCAGCACCGGTAATGTGATATAAGAACTGTTGTGTACATCATGAAAAATGCGTTGTGTTGCCTTCTGAAAATCCTGAGGTTCGGCCTCATAGATATTCATAAACTTCTGTGGGTTTCTGTCCGCGAGAGGGAACCATGAATTTTGGATCTGTATCATGATACGGTGTCCTTTTTTGAATGTATGGCCGACATCCGGCAATGCATAATTGACTTTTGTGATCTGATTCGGGACAAAAGCTTCCGGCCTGGAAAAGTCATTACGGTATTTACCTCTCAGAATCTCTCCTCTGACCAGCATCTGATATCCGGCCATCATCGTATTTTTATTATTAGGACTATCCTCCGGATATACGTCAATAAGTTTTACCACATAATCGGCATCTGTGCCGGTCGTGGATACTACCAGATTCGCGATTACCGGGCCGGTCAACGTGATGTCTTCGGAAAGAGCATCCGTCTGATAAGTCATGACATCCGGTCGGGTAGAGGCAAAGCGCTGATCATCCACCATATATTCACGTGAACGGCTATCCCATACACCCGCCTGAAAAGGAACCGGATTATCCGGGTCGCTCACATACTCGTCCCAGCTATCTGTGCGCTGTACTTTATCAAAGGATAATTTGCCGTTCGGATGCAGATAGAGATTCCGTTGCTGCGTTTCTTTTGGAGGCCATGAACTGAATTTTTTCCATTCATTGCTTCCCGACAGAAAGATATTGGCTTCTGCTGCGTTAAAATTACCCTGACCTTTTAAATAATACTCGAAAAATGGCAGTTCCAGTTCTTCCTGATAATGTATGCTTGTCTTCTGATCAAACTGAATATCGCCAAAAGAGCTGCCATCCCCTCTTACCCATCCGCCGTGAAACCAGGGCCCCATGACCAGTATATTATTATTCTTCTTGTTTTGTTGCTCTATAGATTGGTAAGTCTTGAATGCACCGTAAGCATCTTCAGCATCAAAAAAACCACCGACTACCATTACAGCAGGCTGCACATTAGTCAGGTGAGGCGTAATCAGCCTGCTCTTCCAGAACTGATCGTAATCAGGATGTGCAAACAGATCATTCCAGAATTTGATGCTGTCCGCAAAATAAGTCTCTTTCAGATTTTTGACCGTTCCGGCATTCAGATAGAAGCGGTACTGATCTTTGATTGGAAACTCAAATCCTTTTGGCCCTTTATCCGGTGTGATCGGGTGCGGACGAGGTACGCCAAAAGTAGACATAAAGCGGAATGCATCCATCAGGAATAAGGCCCCGCCGTGGTGAAAGTCATCTCCGATGTACCAGTCTGTTACAGGAGCCTGTGGCGAAACCGCTTTCAGCGCAGGATGTGCATTCACAAGTGAAGCTGTAGAGTAAAATCCGGGATAGGAAATGCCGTATACACCTGCTTTTCCATTATTATTTTTGATGTTTTTAATCAGCCAGTCAATAGTGTCGTAGGTATCGGTGCTCTCATCGATGTCTTTCCTGGACGTATATTTACTTTGCTGAGGTCTGACGTCTTCAAAAGTTCCTTCACTCATCCATTTACCCCTGACATCCTGATAGACGAATATATATCCCTTGCGCATCATAGCCGGAAAATTGCCAAGCGTTTTTTTGTACTGTTCTGCTCCGTATGGAGAAACAGTATAGGGCGTGCGGTTTATCAGGAAAGGATATTTATTATTTGTATCTTTTGGAATATAGATGGCCGTAAATAATTTTACGCCGTCCCGCATCGGTATAAGTTGCTCAATCTTGGTATAATGTTCACGTACATAAGCTGAGTCTGTCAGTATATCCTGAGCAATAACATGGATATAAAGGACAAAAAAAGAAAATAAAAAAGTCGCTTTTAATTTCATAAGGAATAGATTGTGAGATTAAAAGTAGGAAGAATCATAAAAATATCAAAAATCAATCGGTATTAATATCCGTTTCCCGAACAAGATTAAGTTTACGCCGTAGTTTATTTATAAAGTAAGAAGTCACTAAAGTGACCATCAGACCAATGAAACAGCCCATTCCAACGGATAGGAATCGCTCAAAAGCGCTGAAGTAACTATGTTGTTGCTGTTCGTGTACCAGTACGATGATCAGGGCGACCATAGAGGTACGGGCCACCGTCAAAATATTAAAAAGCCGGCAGACAATAATAGACAGAATAATACCGATCAGCATCATGAAAACCTGATGTACAGGTATAAAATAACAGAACAAACCAATTACAGATCCGATAAAATTAGATTTGAACCGTTCAATAGCTAACTTCTTTGCATCCTTCTCTTCAGGAGAGATCACCAGTACTACGGAAATCAACATCCAGTAGAGTTCTTTTTCAGGAAACTTCCAGTAGATATAATACCCTATTCCAAATCCGATCAGACAGCGTAAAGCATAAATAATAAGATCTGAGCCTAAGCTATAACGCAGTAATTTATCTTTCATATTCTATTCAAAGGTATCAGTGCACATCCTATGGCGCAAATATAAAATGTAATTACAGGAGGAACAGGAATATTTTTATGGTTATGATGCAAGTTTTTGCGTTTTTTAGTTTTAGTTAGGGAAAATTACGCATAAATTAGCATTATCTTTAAGTCTTACACTTTAGAACTTTTGTTAGTAGCTTTGTGAGCTACCTTTTTTAATTTATTAAACGTGGAAAGTATACAATCACTAGACCATTTGAGCGACCTTCTTAACGGGGACCTTTATTATAACGATACAGCACAGCACCGTACAATTCGTATAGCTTATGCTACAGATGCATCAGTGTATCAGGAATTACCACTTGCAGTAGCGATTCCGAAAGACGTGCACGATCTGCACCTGCTTATGAGCTATGCTACAGCTATGGCAATTACACTGATTCCGAGAACTGCCGGTACCTCTCTGGCAGGACAGGTAGTCGGTAAAGGAATTGTAGTAGATATGTCCAAACATTTTACACACATCCTGGAACTGAATACCGAAGAGAAGTGGGTGAGAGTAGAGCCGGGAGTAATCCGGGATGATCTGAATGCCTACCTCAAACCTTTCGGGTTAATGTTCGGGCCGGAGACATCAACGGCCAGTAGAGCAATGGTAGGGGGAATGATTGGTAACAATTCAAGCGGACTTCACTCTATTGTATGGGGAGACACACGACAAAACCTTTTGTCGGCAAAGGTTCTCCTGGATGATCAGTCTGAGGTGGTGTTCGAGTCGCTGGATGAAAGTGCCTATTTCAAAAAATTGATTCAAAAAGATCGTGAAGGAGATATCTACAGAAAGATAAATGAAATCCTTACAGATGAGAAGAACCTGCAGGCTATTGAGAAAGGCTATCCTAAAAGATCACTGACCAGACGTAATACAGGCTATGCGCTTGATATGCTTTCGGATAAAACCCAACCCTTTAATATGTGTAAGCTGCTGGCCGGATCTGAAGGTACACTGGCAGTAGTTACAGAAGCCAAGCTGAAGCTTATGCCGCTTCCTCCCTGCGAATTAGGGTTATTATGTGTACATTTTGAGGATATGGTCGAGTGTATGCATGGTAACGTGGTTGCGCTTTCCCATCATCCCGAGGCGTCCGAGCTGGTGGACAAATATATTATGGATTTTACGGTCGGTCATCCGACCTATCAGCACAATCGCTTCTTTATAGAAGGCGATCCGCAGGCTCTATTGATTGTTGAGTTCAGAGGGGATACAGCCGAAGAAGTAGCACAAAAGGCATTATCACTTAAAGAAGAGCTGGTTTTCAGAGGATTAGGGTATGCCTATCCGTATGTGACGGGACCACAGACAGATCTGGTATGGGATGTGCGTAAAGCCGGACTGGGCCTGATCCGCAACCTGCCCGGAGATAGTCAGCCTGTCAACCTGATAGAAGATTGTGCAGTATCTCCCGAAGATTTGCCGGCATATGTCACGGATATTCAGAAATTATTACAGGAAGAAGCAGTGCACGCTTCCTACTATGCACATGCCGGAGCAGGAGAATTACACATAGAGCCTTTTGTCAATCTGAAGACTGCAGAAGGAAAGAAAACATTCAGAAGGATACTGGAACGTACCAGTGATCTGATACTTAAATATAACGGTTCCCTAAGTGGGGAACATGGTGACGGCCGGTTAAGAGGAGAGTTTATAGGTAAAGTTTTAGGTGAAGAAGTCTATGCTTTATTAGAGCAGGTCAAGCAGATATTTGATCCCAGAGGTATTTTCAATGCTAATAAAATTGTCAATACACCGCCTATGGATACGCATCTTCGTTATGACAATAATGATAACCGGACAGAGATTAAGACATACTTTGATTTTAGTAAAGATGAAAGTATACTGAGACTGGCCGAGAAATGTTCGGGTTCCGGAGATTGCCGTAAAACAGAGATCACCGGAGGTACTATGTGTCCTTCTTTTATGGCAACACGACGAGAAAAAGATACAACCCGGGCACGTGCTAATGTCCTGCGACAATTTCTTACGAACTCTACCCAGACCAACCGGTTTGACCATGAAGAGCTTAAGGAAGTCATGGATCTGTGTCTGAGCTGTAAAGGCTGTAAAACCGAATGCCCTTCCAGCGTGGATGTGGCTAAAATGAAAGCCGAATTTCTGCAGCATTACTACGATGCAAACGGGTCCTCCTTTCGTACAAAGCTGATCGCTAACTTTACCAAGTCGCAGCAGCTGGGCGTGGCGGTGGCGCCGTTGTATAATCTGGTGGTCAAAAGTGATTTCCTGTCCGGGATAGTAAAACGTGTAGTTGGTTTTGCAGCTCAACGATCACTTCCTACAGTGGGAGGTACTACATTGAGCTCGTGGGCAAAAAAACAATCTTATAGCAGCGGCACGAATAAGAAAGTATATCTTTTCAGTGATGAGTTTACAGAATACAATGATGTAGAAATCGGTAAAACAGCTTATAAACTCCTGGTGGCATTAGGCTATGAAGTAACCATCCCTAAGCATGTAGAAAGTGGACGTACCTACCTGTCAAAAGGTTTCGTAAAAGATGCCAAAGTATTGGCAAACAGGAATGTCTCCCTGCTCAAAGATATTATATCCGAAGCCACACCTCTGCTGGGTGTAGAACCATCCGGTATAATTACTTTTAGGGATGAATACCCTTCCTTAGTAGATGCTGATTTAAGAAGCGCAGCATATGAATTGGGGAAAAATGCGCTTATGATTGACGAATTTCTGGTTCGTGAGATCGAGGCGGGACGTATTCATAAGGAACAGTTTACATCGGCTTCCAAAAAGATAAAATTACATGGACATTGTTATCAGAAAGCATTCAAACTGGTGAAAGCTACGGAAACCTTACTTTCCTTCCCGGAAAACTACGAGGTAGAAGTGATCCCATCCGGATGCTGTGGTATGGCCGGCTCATTTGGTTATGAAAAGGAACATTACGAAGTTTCGATGCAGGTAGGAGAATTAGTATTGCTTCCTGAAGTGCGTAAAACAGATGCATCGACTCTGATTGCAGCAGCAGGTACTTCCTGCAGACATCAGATCAAAGATGGGGCAGCGAGAAAATCCTATCATCCGGTAGAGATCTTATATGAAGCATTGATCAAATAATCTTTGTTCATACAACAAATGAAAAACAAAATGAATATCTTGGTGTTTTACAGTAAAAAGTAATTAATTGTTAAATCAATATTAATCAATATGAACGTTATAAAAAGTTTATTTGGCATTAGTGTTTTGGCTTTAGCTGTTGGATGTGGAGACTCCGCTAATAAATCCAAAGACGGTACAAAATCAGGAGAGGTGGCTCTTCATCAGCTGGCAGATTCAACAGATGCAAAGAAACATTTCTATTTTACAATTAAGGAAGATGGTGCATCCGATTCGTCTGTTTTTTATGTAGCCAAAGGGTTGTACAATACGGATACGGTAGGACTTCGACTGGAAGTACTATCAGATATTCAGCCGGGTATCAATGCAGATGGTACACCTAATGAGGATAATGGATTCCGAAAAGGTGCTATCAAGATTTCATCATTGGGAGCTCAATCCGATGCGTTTGTAAAAAGTGCAGCTCACTTGTTCAAAATACCGGAAAACAAGCCGATGTTGAGTTCTCCGATATTGCCGACTGTATTCTCTTCTAATAAAGGTAAAGTCGATCTGACGAAAAACGGAACATATAGCTTCAAATTATTCTTTGATATTCCGAATGATAAGCAAGCTGAGGTGTTTGCCGTGATAGATACGTACAAAAATTCATTTGAGATTACTGAAAAGGATTCTACATTTCGCACTCAATTCTTAAAAGCCTTTACTGGTGAATAAAGGTTTTGGAATGATATAAATCAGGGAAGGGATGCCATAAGGTGTCCCTTCTTTGTATAGTTAATTTGTAAATTATGTTGTTGTATATATGCGTATTCGTTATCTGATCCTGATCCTTGTTATTCTAAAAAGTTGTGCGATTGAAGCACAACAGTCAAACCTGACTGTCAGCAGAAGCAGTCTCGGCAAACTTACTGATCCCAGAATGCAGGAAGCTTCAGGTTTGGTCGCTTCCTTTGTAAATAAGCAGCATTTCTGGACACATAATGACAGCGGAGACGAAGGGCGCATTTTTTTAATCGATAATAAAGCCAGACTCCGGGCAATTTACACTTTGGAAGGTGTAGACGTTGTAGATTGTGAAGATATCGCATGGCTTGAAATAGACGGAGATCCTTATCTGTTGCTGGCTGATATTGGTGATAACTTAGCACACAGATCTTTCGTCACTTTATATCTGTTTAAAGAACCAATGGCGGATACTTCCCGACTCCTACATCGTATTCCTAAAGAACAGATCCGTCACATTCAACTGCGGTATCCGGATAAAGCCAGAGATGCTGAAGCCATTATCGTCCTTCCGGAAAACAATCAGATCATGATCTTTTCAAAGCGCGATTTCAGAACGGGTATTTATGTTACGGATGTATTGGGAGATTCTTTGGAAAATAAGGACCAGCTGCGAAAAGTTGGCGAGCTGCCTTTTAACTTTATTACTGCGGCAGACATTTCGCGTGACGGACGCCAGTTGATTATGAAAAATCTGACGAATGTCTATTACTGGAAACTGGATCCCGCTGCAGGAATCCTTGAAAATCTGAAGAAACCATTTGAAAAACTTCCATATAGTCCCGAACCTCAGGGTGAGGCTATTGCATTCGATATGGATGGCACATGTTTTTATACGCTTAGTGAACAACCTTTTGGTTTAAGTTCTTATCTTTATCAATATAAATTCTACAACTATGACCAAAACCATTAAACACATTTTGTGGACAACGCTGTTCTTTACTTTTTGTCAGTTGACATATGCCGCTCAGGTAGATACATTGAGCATTCAGAGTGTGCGTATGAATAAAAAAATTAAAACGGTCGTAATCCTTCCTGATAATTATCAAAAAAGCACATCCCTTCCTGTATTGTACCTGTTGCACGGTTGGTCAGGAAGTTACAGTAACTGGGTAACCAAAGTTCCGCATATCAAACAACTGGTAGATCGGTACAATTATATCGTAGTGTGTCCGGACGGAGGATATGACAGCTGGTATTGGGATATCGAAGGTCAGCCGAACTATCAATATGAAACATTTGTTTCCGGCGAGTTGGTCAGCGAGATAGACAGGAAGTATCCAACCTGTAAAGATCGTTCAGGCAGAGGTATTACAGGATTAAGTATGGGGGGGCATGGCGCTCTTTCTCTGGCATTTAAACATCAGGATGTTTATGGTGCTGCAGGAAGTACTTCAGGCGGAGTCGATATTCTGCCATTTGCAAATAACTGGAGTATTAGAGAGCGTATAGGTACTCAGGCGCAAAAACCGGAAGAATGGAGCAAAAGATCAGTTATTGAAATGACTCATCTGCTTACACCCGGAAGTCTTAAATTGTTTATCGACTGCGGTTACGGGGATTTTTTCTACCCGGTAAATGTGAAGTTGCATGAAAAGTTACAATACCTTAATATCGAACATCATTTCCTTACATTACCAGGAAAACACGATTGGAAGTACTGGGCGCAGTCTATTGATTATCAAATGGCCTTCTTTAATCAGTTTTTTCATCAGGAAATTTAAAAATTTTGTCCGATATGAATAAATAATTTGCTGATTTAAATAATAGTATGCATATTTGTGACAGAGAAACCATACTAATTACATTATAAACTTATTCAAAACCAGGTCTTACGTCAGTTAAGGCCTGGTTTTTTTTTATTATAACCATTTTCTCTTTTTCAAGGAGAGATGCCCGAAGGGCAGAGAGGTTAAATAATAAAAGTGAGAAACTTCACCCTAAAAAGAGTAACGGGAGAGCTTTAGCATGGATAAGTGTTGCTGATCGCGTCTGCCGGTGTCCTCACCGGCAATATGATAATTCTGGTTTTATCATTTGGCGGGGACGCCAAATGACGCTGATTTGAGTTCTTAACCTTTCATAATCGTAAAAGCCAAACCTCTCCCTAACCCTCTCCTTGAAAAGGGGAGGGAATAGGTTCCGTTTTTAAAGTCTGTAAATATTTTAGATGTTATAGTTTCCTTTTGATTTCCAACTTAAAAAGGAGAGTAGGTTGGCTTTATAGAAGCGTTACTATAATCTTTTCTTTCTTTCTAAAGGAGAGATGTCCGAAAAGCAGAAAGGTTAAAATGTAAGCTTATAACCTCTCCCTAACCCTTCCGACGAGTGGGAACAGGATCTCCTTAAAAGGAGAGGGAATAGGTTTTGTTTTCAAACCCAGCTCTGCAAAATATTAATTTGCGAAAATATTGGAAGTAAGCATCCTTACCTGTAATAAGTTGCGTTTCCTTTCTCCAAAATGCTGATTGAGCAAACCTGCTTCTACTCTTATTTTAGGACTTACAACATAACCATAGAGTCTGTTTTGGTCAAAGACTTCTTTTTTCATGTTGATAAATACCTCATTATATGCACTGAAATACACTGTCTTAGGTTTCATCTCCGGTGCCGAAAGCGGTACATTGACACTTAGAAAATAGCGCATACGCAGATCGGTACGGTTTCGCATAAAGCGTTGTTCAAAGCGGTAACGATGACTTATCGCCACTCTTCCAAACTTTTGCTTAGTGAGGAATTGCTGATAAATGCGATGCTCTGAAATCTGTTCAGGAATCAGACCATCTATATCCTGCAATACATAAGCGTATCCCAGTAAAAGATTGTTGTTGTTTTCAGAAAGATCATATCCTATACCCGATCTTAAAAGCAACTGATCCAGATCTCCCATAATATTGTGATTCCGATATTGAAAATCATAACTCAATACCCATCGTTTAGCAATCTTTTCATCTCCCATAAGGATGTACCATGCACCCAGATCTTCAGAAGAAGCTGATTGTGCGGCTGATGGTGTCGCACTAAGCATAAGGAGTAAAGCGGAAATCGTCGTAAATATAAATTTCATAGTGATGTAACTAAAGAATGGCTGTAGTCAGCATCAAAAATAAAATAATCCCTGAATAACATATTTACTACCGAAGAATGATATGGAATTGTTACATGTTCAAGATTCTTATTTCTGATAGTCAATGAAGCTGTCTGATAATAGCATTAATCAGAAAAATCTACACAAAAGATTTCGATTAAAGGATTGATTATTAGTTTTTGGTTATGAAATATAAATGAAAACAGACGCCTGATTATATTTCGGTTGTAAATATTAATTTTTGTGTAAATTAATATTCAAATTACAGATTAACAATAAACTTAACAGAAAATAAACATTGGCTGTCAGATTGTTTTATCGGTATTTTATGCTATTTTTACCGGCTGAAAGATTTATGACAATATGTTTCTAAGAATATCAGCCCTTCTCATTTTTTTATTTGTAGTAAAAGTGTGCGTGGCACAAAATACGTATACCATCAGTGGATTTATACGGGATAATAGTACAGGTGAGACCTTAATAGGTGCCATTGTACAAGGTGAAGACCCAAAATTTATAGCACGAACCAACAATTACGGTTATTATGCGTTGAGCCTTCCTGCGGGACAGCATAAATTGACATTTCGTTACGTCGGTTATACTATAACTGAAGAAGTTATCACTATTAATGATAACATGAAGAAAAATGTTGAATTGATTCCTAATCAGAATGAACTGGAAGAAGTCGTTGTGTCTGCCCGTAAGAAAAACAGTAATGTAGAAAGTCCGCAGATGGGAAGTTTCAAGTTCAATACATCTGAAATCCGTAATATTCCTGTCGTCTTTGGTGAAAAGGATATCTTAAAAACATTCCAGTTGTTACCAGGAGTTGCGTCCGGAGGAGAGGGTAGTGCTAATTTCTATGTAAGAGGTGGAGGTGGAGACCAGAATCTTATCTTGCTGGATGAAGCCACTGTGTATAACTCTTCTCACCTTTTGGGTTTTTTCTCTACATTCAATTCAGATGCTATCAAAGATGTCGAGCTTTATAAAGGCGGAATCCCTGCTCAATACGGAGGGCGTATCTCATCTGTAATGGATATTACCATGTTAGATGGAAACAGCAAAGAATTCAGTATGGAAGGAGGGATAGGACTTATCGCTTCCCGGTTGAAGGTCGAAGCCCCAATTGTAAAAGACAAGAGTTCATTTATGATAAGCGGAAGAAGAACATATGCAGATATGTTCCTGAAGTTATCAAATGATGAAGATGCAAAGAAAAGTAAGCTTTACTTTTACGATCTGAATGCTAAAGCCAATTACAAACTGAATGACAAAAATACCATTTATGTTTCCGGATACTTCGGAAAAGACGAACTCGGTTATTCAGATAAATTCAGTTTTGATTGGGGAAATGCTACAGCTACCTTACGTTGGAATAATGTAATTAATGATAAACTATTCAGCAATACCTCACTGATCTACAGTAATTTCAATTACAATGTGAATGTAAATAGTGATAATAATGAATTTAAGATTGCCTCAAAGATCAATAACTGGAACTTTAAGGAAGATTTTCAATATTTCACCAATCCTAAGAATACCTTCAAATTCGGGGTTCACCTGCTTTATCAAAAAATATCTCCTGCAAGTCTGAATGCTATAGGAGGTTCGGAGGTCAACTCTATCTTTATCGAACCTCGTAAAGGCCTCGATGCATCTGCATACTTTTCACATGAGTGGAAGCCCACAGACCGACTTTCTATGATTTATGGTATGCGATTATCAGACTTTTTTGTACTTGGTCCGGGCACTTTCTACAACTATGATGAAGAAGGAGAACCGATAGGCAGCAATACTTACGGAGATAATAAAGTGATCAAGCAATACCTTAATCTGGAACCCAGATTATCCATGTCTTACAAGCTGAATGAAAAACAAAGTTTAAAATTATCGTTCAACCGTATCACACAAAATCTGCATCAGCTGACCAATACGACATCGAGTCTGCCTACTGACCAATATGTATTAAGCAGTGCAAATATCAAACCCCAGTATGCCAATCAGGGAGCATTCGGATATTTCCGCAACTTCAAAGACAATACCTATGAGTTTTCAGTAGAAGCATATTACAAACAAATGGGAAATCAGATCGATTTCAGAAATGGGGCAGACCTGCAGGCTAATAAGTATCTGGAAGGAGAGCTGTTGTATGGTGAAGGCAGAGCATACGGACTGGAATGGTATCTTAGAAAAAGAGAAGGACGCTTCAACGGATGGATCAGCTATACCTTATCCAAAAGTGAACGCCAGTTTGATGAGATCAATAACGGATCATGGTTCAATGCCAGACAAGACCGTACGCATGACGTATCCGTTGTAGGGATTTATCAATTGAGTAAGAAATGGACATTAGGTGCTACATTTGTATATAATACTGGTAATGCGATCACATTCCCTAGTGGTAAATATGAAGTGGATGGCCGTACGATGTTTTACTATACCGAAAGAAACGGATACCGTATGCCGGCCTATCACAGACTTGATCTTTCTGCTACCTATTCACGAAAACGTCCCGGCAAAAAATATCATTCCAGCTGGTCATTTGGTGTTTATAATGCCTACAACCGTAAAAATGCCTATATCATAGACTTCAGAGAAAACGAAGACAACTCGAATATTACAGAAGCGTATCGTATTGCATTATTCGGAGCTATTCCTTCTATTACCTGGGACTTTAAATTTTAATATCATGCAAAGAATTTATTATATCGTATTGTTGTTTAGTGTTTTGCTGGTCTCCTGTGAAGATAAGATTGATATAAATCTTAATGATGCCAGCCCTAAAGTTGTTATTGTAGGTGACTTAAGTAACCTTTCGGATCAGCACCAGATAAGAGTCAGTAAGACCATTGCCTTTAACCAACCGGCAAACAGTATTCCGGTGAATGATGCTGCTGTACAGGTGACAGAAGTGGGAGGGAGAACCTACACTTTTCAGTTAAGCGACCAGAATGGAAACTATTCAGTCCGTAATATGCAGCTGAGAGTCGGCAGATCATACAAGCTTAGTGTAACAGTTGACGGACAGGTGTATGAAAGTTTATCATCAGTGCCGCCTTATGTAGAAGTTGAAAAGTTTGGGTTGAAAGAGGAAAGCATTTTTGGAGAGATTTATAAGTATGTCGTTTTTACTTTTACTGATCCCGTAGGAGTAGAAAACTATTACCGCTATCTGATCTCTGTGAATAAGAAAAAGATGGAATTCGCAGCTGTATTAAGTGATAAATTCAACGATGGATTATCCGTATCTCATGATATTGCCAATGAAGATAATGACCTTTTCACAGGTGATGAAGTAGTCATTCGCAGACAATGTATAGATAAAGGTGTGTACAGATACTGGAATGATTTTCAGCTTACTAATCCGGGATCGGCATCACCTGCCAATCCTACATCAAATATTACAAACGGCGCACTTGGATACTTTAGTACCAGCAGTGCTAAAGAATATTCAACCATTATTGAATAATCTTATAAAGTGTGAAATGTATACCCTAATGCAGTAAAATGTTCCAATGTTTTAGGCAGGGCATAAGTAACTCTTGGAATGGCTTTGATATTGTCGTGAAAGACAATGACAGAGCCATTTTTTGTATACTTTAAAACGTTTTTAAGGCAATTTTCAGGTGTCAGTTCCAGATCAAAATCACCGGAAAGAATATCCCACATAACGACCTGATATTGTTTTAACTGCCGAAGCTGACTTCTTTTGGGACGTCCGTACGGAGGTCTGAAAAGATCCGTCCCGGTTAGTTGCTGACATTTACTGATGTTTTCCAGATACTCCTGATCAGGAGTATCCCATCCCTTCAAATGATTGTAAGTATGATTGCCTACACGATGTCCTTCCGCAAGTATGCGCGCGTAAATTTCAGGGTGTTTTACAATATTCTCTCCCACACAAAAGAAAGTTCCCCTGACATCAAAAGCCTTTAAGGTGTCCAGAATATATGGTGTGATCTCCGGTATTGGACCATCATCAAATGTTAAATACAGTTTTTTCTCTTCTCTGGATTTGTTCCATAAGATATTGTTCGGATAATACCACTTCAGAAAAAATGGTGCTTTAACTAAATACATGTTGTGAAATTCAAATAATTATACCAAATTTATGAAATCATAACATTTTAATAGAAGAATGGCCAAAAAATTGACCAACTACCTAGTTTTGGGGGCATGCTTATCATTGGCAACATTTTGTCAGGCGCAGAGCAATATTACTGTCCAGGAGGCCATAAAGCTGACTCTGGAGCGTAATCTGCAAATAAAAGAGGCAGAATACAGAAGGCAGCTCACCGAGCAGGATGTGTCGCAGGCGAAGGGTAATCTTTATCCGAATCTTAGTCTGAACGGTAATCAGAGTAATAATTATGGTTTTGGATTTGACCAGGTAAGTGGTAATGTTGTCCGCGGGCAATGGAATCATAATGCTAATGCTCAATTATCCTCTTCCTATGCTGTATTTCAGGGATTTCAACTTGTAAATCAGGTGAAGGCAAATAAACTTCAATTGCTATCGGATGCAACAGCTGTGGAAAAAGCTAAGAATGATCTTATTCTGTCTGTACTGACCAATTATCTGCAGGCGATTACGAATAATGAGCTATATGAAGCAAGTAAGCAACAATTAAAACTTTCCAAAGAACAACTTCGTACAGATTCTATTCAGTTTGAAGTCGGCAACAAGACATTGGCGGATCTTTCTCAGGCCAAGAACCAGGTTGCTACGGATGAATTAAATATGCTTAATTCCAATAATGCATATGAATTGTCCATGCTGGAGCTGAAGCAGCTGATGGAGATGCCGGGCGACACCAGTATTTCACTTGTTAAACCCGATATATCAGCGTTAATATCTGAAGCAACTACTTATGATGCACGGAATGTATTTTCCCGTGCTCTGGACACACAGCCGGACATCAAACAGGCTCAGATCAATACACAGGTTGCCGAAAAGAATATAGAAATTGCACAGGGCGGATATTATCCTACAGTATCGATCTCTACCGGATATGGAACTAATTATTCTTCCAATGCTAAAAAAGTTGATCCTAATACTTTAGATCCCATGAATCCGCAATTTATACGGATGCCTTTCGGGGAACAATTGGATCAGAATAAATCATTCTCCGCAGGGCTGTCTCTCAATGTTCCGATTTTTAATAACAGAAGAACAAAAACAGCGGTTGCAAAGGCTAAAATTGGCAGATTGCAGGCACAAAATCAGGAAGATCTGGTCAAGCGGAATCTGAATAAAACAATTAATCAGGCTGTACTGGATCTGAAAGCTGCACGTCAGCAGTTTGTATCGTCAGAAACAGCTTTTGTAACAGCAAAAGAAGCCTATGAGGTCATCAAGGAACGTTATGATGTAGGCATGGCGAATGCAATGGAACTATCTACCGCACAGACAAAAATGAATAAAGCTGAATTTGATATGATTCAGGCAAAATATACATCTGTATTCAAGGAAAAAGTAATAGATTACTATATTGGCAATCCAATAAAATTTTAAATTGCAAAACTTATTATTAACGATAAATGGCTAAGAAAAAAAATAGACTTCCTCTCATTCTGGTAATTGCGGCAGTAGTAATTCTCGTCGTATTTGTTGCCGGCAATAAATTGGGATGGTTTGGTGATGGTAACGTAATCAAAGTAGCGGTGGATAAGGTTCAGGAGCGAACTGTTCACGAACTGGTATCAGCCAGTGGTAAAATCCAGCCCGAATTTGAAGTCAAACTGAGTTCTGAAGTTTCAGGGGAGATCATTGAACTGAATATCAAAGAAGGAGATGTCGTAAGGAAGGGACAAGTACTGTGTCGTGTAAAACCCGATATTCTTCAGTCCGGTTTTGATCAGGCGGTAGCGTCATTGAATATACAGCGTGCAACATTAGCTTCTTCGCAACAACAGTTGAAGCAACAGGAAGCTAATTTTGTGAATACTGAAGCCACATTCAAAAGAAATCAGGAGCTTTTCAAAAAACGTGTAATATCTGCAGCAGAAATGGACAAGGCAGAAGCGGATTATCGCAGTGCACTGGCTTCTATAGAAGCGCAGAGACAGAGTGTGCGTGCTACCCGATACGGGATCGATCAGTCGCAGGCATCAGTCAAACAAGCCGGAGATAATCTGGCAAGAACAACTATTTACGCTCCTTCAGATGGTGTCATTTCTTTGCTGTCTGTAGAACTGGGAGAACGTGTAGTAGGAACTGCACAGATGGCCGGTACTGAGATCATGCGTATTGCGAATATGTCATCTATGGAAGTGAATGTTGATGTCAATGAAAATGATATAAACAGAGTGAAGCTGGGAGATCAGGCCGATATAGAAGTAGATGCTTTTCAGGGTCGTAAGTTTGTAGGAGTGGTCACTGAAATAGCGAGCTCATCAAAGAGTGCAGCAACTACTACAGCGGCATCTACGGCTGAGCAGGTAACAAACTTTAATGTGAAAGTAAGGATATCTCCGGAATCATACGCAGATATACTGAATAACAATCTCAAGAACCCCTCTCCATTCAGACCGGGCCTTTCTGCAACAGTTCAGATCAGAACTAAGACTTCTTCAGGATTGGTAGTGCCGATTCAATCAGTTACTATCCGTACCGATGAGATCAAATCTGATGAAACTAAAGGAGATGATGCCGCGAATAAAGAGGATAAATCTAAAAAAGCTGATAAAACTGAAAATGCAGGAGCTAAAGAATATGTATTTGTGGTAAACGGAAAAGAGGTCGATATGGTGGAGGTCAAAACCGGTATTCAGGACGATAATAATATTATCATCTTGTCGGGATTGAAGAAAGATCAGGAAGTTGTCTCCAGACCATTTAATGCAATTTCAAAAACTTTAAAAGATAAAAGTAAAGTTGAAAAAGTAGATAAGGATAAGCTTAATTAAGAAATCCTTTACCAGGCTTATTCTTATTTCTTTTCTAATGACAAACATTAAAAATGGGATATGAATAAGCTATTTTATTTTTTCAGACTAAGCAGGGCAGAGCAAAATGGCTTCTTTGTGCTGCTGGTATTGATAGGCTTAATGACTTTCAGTCCGATCGTGTGGAATTTAATACATACATCACCTTCTGTTTCTTACCAGCTCCATATTTTTGAAGATGATAAAACGGTACAATCCTATACCGAAATAGAAAAGCAGGAATCTTTAGATCCGGGATCAACATATTATTCTTCCAAAGCTACGCCTCTTAATGCGGTGAACTATTTTGAATTTGATCCTAATCAACTTACAGCAGAAGGATGGGAAAAATTAGGATTCAAAGCCTATCAGATCCGTATGATCCTCAACTATACTACCAAAGGAGGTAAATTTTATAAAAAGGAGGATCTCCGCAAAATATATGCTATCAAAGAATCCGACTATCAACGGATTGAAGCATACATACGTATCCCCAGGACTCCATCACCGGATCATAATTCCACTACTGAAACATCAGCGAAATATCCCAAAACGTATCAAAATACGTTAAAAACAGTCGTTATCGATATCAATACGGCCGATACTACCGCATGGATGTCATTGAAAGGAATAGGACCTTCATTTGCCCGACGTATAGTCAGATTCAGAGATGCTCTCGGAGGATTCTATACGATTCAGCAGATTAAGGAAGTGTATGGTATGGATGCTGAGCGCTACAAAACGATCGAAAGTTCCTTGCGGGTTGTAAGTACAGATATCAGGCAACTGGAGCTGAATACACTGACTGCTGCTGAATTAGCCAGGCATCCTTATATAAGTTATAAACAGGCTACAGCTATTGCCAACTATCGTAGAGAACACGGGAATTATAAAAATATAAATGATTTAAAAGCAGTACTTCTTCTTGATGAAGAATTTTTGCGTAAACTTGAACCTTATTTGAAATTTTAGCTTATCAGATGATAGAACAACGATTAAGAGAAGTAATCCGGGATATTGAGGATTTTCCAAAACCCGGTATAGTTTTTAAAGATATTACACCCATACTGAAAGATGCGGAATTGTGTACGGCTGTAGTTGAAGCTTTTATACAGCGGCTGGAAGGTAAACGAATTGATGCAGTAGCGGGTATAGAGAGCAGAGGATTTCTTTTTGGGATGATGCTGGCAAACCGACTCAATGTTCCTTTTATTCCCATCCGCAAGCAGGGTAAGTTGCCGTACAATACGATTTCCGAATCTTATGCACTCGAATACGGACAAGCTACAATAGAGGTACATGAAGATGCATTCGAGGCCGGGCAGCATATTCTGATTCACGATGATCTGTTAGCTACGGGAGGGACAGTGGTGGCAGCAAGTAAGCTGATTGAAAAGCTAGGTGGTCAGGTAGCTGGTTTCAGTTTTGTGATCAGTCTGGATTTTTTACATAGTCAGGGCCGGTTGACCCGGTTTAATCACGATATTATTTCACTGGTACATTATACCTAACAAAAGAAGAGCATCGGACCTTAATCCGATGCTCTTCTTTTGTTATTCTGAATCCGCTATTGCCCCCAGCGGTCAAGTTTGCTTCCGTCATAGTTGATCATCCAGCATATTCCGTACTTATCTTTGAAGGAACTGTATAATTGAGACCAATATGTTTCTTCCATTGGCATCTCGACCTCTCCACCTTCAGATAATCCTTTATACAGCCGCAAGGCTTCTTCAGACGAATCTGCTGCCAGTAAGATAAAAGAATTATTACCTCTGTTGATTGCAGAACCATAGTCATCATGTACATCAGCACCCATAAGCACAAAATGTTTGCTGATAGGAAGTACTACATGCAGTATTCTGTTGCCGATTTCATCCGGTATTTCTTCAGGAGAAGGCATATCCTGATAGCGCATAAAGGATCTGAATTCTCCTCCAAATACAGATTTGTAAAAATTAAATGCATTTTCGGCCTGACCGTCAAAATTAAGGTAATGATGTACTTTTGCCATAACGACTGTATTATAGTTTATATTAGTTATTGATCACTTTCATAGGGAAAAAGTGTCTTTTTTTTTAAACAATATGTATGCAGAGGTTATTTGCGACTAATGTCCGGCAGGAAATTTGTCTGCAATCAACCCGGGATTGATGCCTTGTTCCATATATACTTTCAATCCGTCTACAACAGTCGTGAATCCACCGGTAGAGTCTGTCAGAAAGGAGATCAGTTGCTCATCTTCTAACACCTCAAAACCATAATTCCGGATTTGTACATATGTACTTTCCGGGCTGACAGGTTGGAAGAGAAAATCTATATGCGTGCGGGGCTCACCCCATAGAACACTTATTTTTTCATTTGTAAGAATATCCAGTACTTCTACTTCGGCAGAGACGTCGTACATTTCCCATGTCCAGACTACAGTTTTGCCTTTTTCAAGAATAGAACTACCGGATGTAAACCAAAAATGACGGGTTATTTCCGGATCAATAAAAGCTGTAAACACATCCCCCACAGGTCTGCGGACAAGCATTTGCGCCTCAATAACGATGTCTTTTTTGTTTATATTCAATGGTTTATACAATAGTTATCTAAATTTAGAGATTTTTATTCACTCGGACAATAAAAAAGGGAAGTTTTTGCAAACTCCCCCTTAACTAGAAAACTAAATATAAAAAATATATAGATACGGCTAAAAATCAAATTTAATACGTGCTCTGATTCCCCAACTTGGAGCATCCGGATGATCCAGATAGTTGAGACGTTTGACAGCGTCTACACGTAAGATCTTAAATATATTGTACAAACCTACGCTGGCTTCCATATAAGGACGTCCATCTGCAAATGTGTAAGAGATCGGAACATTATCTTCATTCTTCTGGAATGTAAAGACTTTATTGGTGATATCCGGATTGTTCTCGTTACGTAAACCTCCGTATACCGCTTTGAAACTAAACACCTCTCTCCATTTTAATTTTTTGACCAACGGGATCTTATTCAGAATAAAACCATTCATATAATATTGAATATTAGTGTAAGCGGAATGATCACTTACAAATTCCATAAAGTTCATCAGGTTGAATGAATTCAACTGATATGCATAGGTCTGATTCGCCCTGTGGATAGTAAGTAAAGGGAATGGTATTTCATTACCCGCGATATAGGTTCCTTCCAGATTGACATCTGCGTATCCCAGTTGTGACAGATAGAAACGTTTGAATACACCTCCTGTAAAGTTGTGATAGTTGTATTCTCCATCCAGCAAGCCTTTCACTCCACCCGTATAATTCAGCGTGAAAATAGGGTACTTATTAAATATTGGAGTTCTGTACAGCTTACCCTGATAATATTGTTCTTTTGGTGCCCAACGTAAGCCCACTGAGATCTCAGTTGTATTTAACTCGTTAAACAGTTTTGAATTTCCGTTTTCATCCAGCATCTGGTAAGTAAGTATTCCGGCTGGCTGTTGTTTCCATTTGCTGACCCCGACTGTATAAGATAAGTTATTATCAAATTCTCTTTTGTATTCTAAACGGTAGATATCATTATAGAGGAAACGTTCGTTCTCTCCGCGTTTGAAAGACAATAAGAAGTTGTCTTCCTGAATAAATTCCAGATTTTGTCCCGGGATTTTGGTGTCTCTCTGAAAAGAGGCACGGATATAATGCATCGGGAAGGAATATACGGACTTATTATTCAATGAGTATGTTCCGCTGATAAAATACTTCCATTTCTCATCTTTAAAACCATATGCAGCATAGGATTCGGCATAGAAACGTTTACTGAAAGCTTCTGTTGTACGTCCGCCCACACGTAATCTCAAGCCTTCTACAGGGTTGAAACTGTAAAACGTATTGACTGGGCCGATCTCTACAGGACCAGCCTGCTTGTAACCCGAAAGCACAAGAGCTGCTATATCCATAAAGCGTTTGAAAGAAGGCATCATTTGTAACGTATCGATATTACGATAGATTACAGATTCATTTTTCTTAAGCGCTACAGGACGGTGCGTACTCCAGTATTGTTCATCAAATGCCTGAGTTCCTTTTTTGTTTTCATTGACAATCACAACATCAGGACCCTGGTATATGCTGTCCGGCTGTACGATACCGGTCTTAAAGTCGGTATAGGAGACGGTACGCTGTCCCCGGATACCGGTTCCTTTTTCGGAAAGAGCAAAGTCCATCGCCAGCGAACTGCTGGTCAAAAAGAAACGACCACTCTTATCTTTACTGAAATCCAGATCGATAGCCATATCCCTTACGAAATTAAGGTTAATACCATCGGCAACCGTTAACTCCGCTTTACGTACTGCATAATTGCCATCTAAAGTAATATACAATTTTCCTTTAAACAACATATCTGCTTTATTACGGGGAAAGAAGCTAAGTTCAACCAGATATGGGGATTCAGTCTTGATTGTATCCGTAATAAAAAACTTATAAAAAGTAGGAGATGATCCGGCGATCGGACTCAAAAACTGATTCGTCAATAATGAAATATTATTGTCGTAGATATCAATGTTTTCGTAAAGTCTGTTGAAGTAATTACTCAGTCCGTTGTTATCTACAAATTTGGGGTCAAACTGTGCCTTCTGCTCTGCGATGACAAATTGCTTGGTCTTTTTCGGACTCCTGCGCTGGTATACCTGAGATAATTTCTCTTCTATATAAGCCGGTAATACATATCTGTTTTCATTTTTTACAGAATCATCTTTTTCAAATAAAAACTGGTATTGTTTGAATATTTTTCTGTTTTTAAATTTTTCAGACAGATTGCTGAGTGCCATTGAGATCTTCTCATATTGCTGAAACTCAGCATAATCCTGAGCTTCTAACCTGTTTTTTTCTTTATTATCGATAACCTTGCGGATCAATTCTACAGCTGGATTATCTTTATTTCTGTATTTTGCTTTCTTCGCTTTGACCACTACTTCTTCCAGAACATTTTCTTCCGGAACAAGATTAATCGTGATGTTATCCGAATTGGTAGGATTGATCAGAATATCCTGTGACTCATAACCGACATAGGTAACTCTGAATTTAGTATAACTTCCATCGATTTTTAAACTAAATTCTCCACGGCTGTCGGTTGAAGTGCTGTTTCCGGCAGGAGCTCCGATAACGGCAATAGTAGCGTAATCTATAGGTTTACGAGTCACAATATCCAATACTTTACCTTTCAGCATAATTTGCTGACCAAAAACGGAAGTTGTGCCAATAAATGTCAAAAGCACAAAGAGTAAACCCTTCCAGATTTGTTTGGTAAATATTTCACTCATAGTAGTTTTCATTTAGTATCTAGTTTGTTCCGTTTACTAAAACTAAACTTTTGACTTTTTAATCAAAATGTTTAAATTTTCTAATAAACATTGCAAAATTAAATAATTATTAACAGAAAAGTAAGTGTCTCTACGTCTTAAAAATAATAAGAAAGGATAAAATTATGTTAGTGTCAGATCCTGAGTGACTTACGGTTTAAAATGACGAAATAATTGACAAAATTTTGACTAATTGGACCTTCTGGTCAACTTTAAAAAGGTGCTTTTACTTCAAAAACAACTGTTTTTTTTGTTCGGGGATGTACAAAAGAAAGGTATGCAGCGTGCAAATGAAGTCTGTTGGATTTAGTACCATAGAGATCATCTCCGACTATAGGGATATGTAGTCCCAGCAGGTGAGCTGCATGTACGCGAAGCTGATGCGTGCGTCCTGTTACTGGAAAGAAAAGAATCTTTGTTTGTCCGTCTGTACGGGATAATACCTGATATTTCGTCACGGCTTTTTTGCCATATTCATAGCATACCATCTGCCGTGGCCTGTCATCCAGATCCAGGCGCAGTGGAAGATCAATAATTCCTTCATCTTCTTTGACCACCCCATCAAGAAGAGCAACATAGCGTTTTTCAATACTGTGATTGATAAATTGCTGTTGGATAAACTTGTGGGCATCTTTGTGTTTAGCAATCAGCAGAATGCCTGAGGTAGACATGTCCAGCCTATGTACTATAATGGGGCCTGTTGCTTCCGGAAAAGCAGCCTGCATACGGGTATAAACAGAATCCTGTATATGAATGCCCGGAACGGATAAGAATTCAGCAGGCTTATTGACTACTGCAATATCTTCATCGTCATACAAGATCTCTAAATCAGCCTGTGCTTTTGGGGCTTCAAGTAAGGGATTATCTTCGAGTAACATGCCATCCAGCATATGGGATAGAATAGGTTCACACTTTCCTTTACATGCCGGGTAATAGTTTTTATGCTTTCGAATTTCAGATGAAGGTGAATCTCCCCACCAGAATTCAGCCATAGCAACGGGAGTGAGCCGGTTCAGAAAAGCATATTGTAATAGTTTGGGAGCTGCACACTCACCTGCTCCGGCTGGAGGCACAGATTGATTAAAGTCTTCAAATATGGAGCGAATATCTTTGGATATACCTTTTTTATTGAGAAATACGTATTGCTCGAAAAGCCGGGATTGCAATAGCGCAGATTTAGACTTTCTTTCTTCTTTGAGTACAGATATACGGCTATAATAATTATCCAGTTGCTCCTGAATCGCTGTGATTTTTGATTTCCAGTCTTTTTGCAGGACAGCCAGCTCATGTTTGTCACGAAGAGATTGCTTAATCAGGTCGGCCTCCAACAGTTGAAACTCAGTTGCAGAGAGGATCCCGGTCTGTACAAAACGGATATGTTTTCGTTCCTCTTTTAATTTTTTAAGATGTAGTCTGAAAAGTGTAATGGATTCTTCTGCAGATCGGGTTACAGTTTCCAGATCTGTATTTAGTTTTGCCAGGCTATCATTCTGTTCGAGTGACGCTATCTGCCGGTTTCTCTCGTTGATTTCTTCTTCTTCCAGCAGAAAAAAACTGTCTTTTTGCAACATATCGAAGATCGGTGGAACAAAATGTTTATGAGCATTGGTGCCAGCCAGCTTACCTGAAAAGGCACACAGGTATCCCGGAGTTCCGGAGGGATCCGTTACAACCAGTACACCAAACATCTTACCGATCACCGGCTGATCGGATGGATTGCCCAATCCGAAATTATGCTGCCAATCAGACTGATGTTGCAGATAATGCTGCAACTCCTTGCTTGCAATTATACTCAGTGCATGCGGTTCATAGCAGAAAGGAAAAGTAAACTTTCCGGGCATAGGAATATTCCGGATATCCTGACTGAAGTGATGAAGAAATTCGGGTTTGCCCATAATCCGCTGACTGCTATATCTTTTCAAGTGGCAAAGGTAATAAATCCTAAAAACATTCTTCACGATATTGTAAACAAAGAAAATTTTGACAATCAGATCATATCGGAAAGCAAACAAATCCCGACATTGATTGTACTATTATAAAGCAATCGCATATATGAGAAAAGTAAGATTAGGCCAGTCTGATCTGGAAATCGTTCCTTTGGTTTTCGGAGGAAATGTATTTGGCTGGACATTAGATGAAAAGCAGTCATTTGATATTTTAGATGCTTACCTGGATAAGGGATTTGATGCTGTAGATACGTCCAATCAGTATTCGCACTGGGTGCCGGGGAATACAGGAGGGGAGTCCGAAACTATTATCGGAAACTGGCTAAAGAAGAGCGGCGGCAGAGATAAGATTGTACTGATGACAAAAGTGGGAGGGACTTTTCCCGGAAATCCAAAGCCCAATACGTCTAAGAAACATATTCTTGAACAGGTAGACGTTTCATTAAAAAGATTGCAGACGGATTATATTGATCTTTACCAGACCCATTATGATGATGAAAGTATTCCTGTAGAAGAAACACTGGAAGCATATGAGCAGTTGGTAAAGGAAGGCAAAGTAAGATGGATAGGAACTTCTAATATGTCAGCACAGCGGGTACTGGAATCTATAGAGCTAAGTGAACAACAGCATTGGCCACGCTATCAGACTTTGCAGCCGGAATATAATCTCTTTTCAAGAGAAAAATATGAGACAGAATATGAGCAACTTGCTGTAGAGCAGCAGCTTGGTGTATTGACTTACTACTCCTTAGCAAGCGGTTTTCTAACGGGCAAATACAAGAGTGAAGCGGATTTTAATCAATCGGCAAGAAGTGAAGGTGTTAAAAAACAATACTGGAACGAACGCGGAAAGCGTATTGTAGCAGCACTGGAGGAGGTCGCAGATGCTTATAAAACAACTTCTACGGCTGTGGCTTTGGCCTGGCTGATCGCAAGACCATCTGTAGCGGCTCCGATTGTCAGTGCGACCAGAGAAAATCATCTCGAGCCATTTGTATCAGCCGTGCAATTACAGCTTAGTCCTGAATCCATGGAAAAGCTGGACGCTGCAAGCGATTGGAAATAACAGAATTAATTTAATAATTTATCAAATATCATTATCATGAAAACTAATATTGGAATTAAAAGTGAACACTTAGAAAAAGTTGCTCAGGCATTGAATATTTTATTAGCTGATGAAACCGTATTATATGTCAAAACCAGAAATGCACACTGGAATATTGAAGGAAGTGATTTCCATGCGGTTCATTTGTTTTTTGAGGAACAATACAATCAACTTTCAGAAACTATAGACGATATCGCTGAGCGTGTACGTTCATTGGGACACTACGCTGTAGGCACTATGAAACAGTATCTGGAAATAGCGCATTTATCAGAATCCACTCATGGTAAGAATGATAGCAAGACTTATATGAAGGAATTGTTAGGTGACCATGAGTCCATTATCATGTATATACGCGGACTGGTTGATGAATTTGAAGAAAAATATGGAGATAGCGGAAGTTCAGATTTCGTAACAGCTTTATTGGAGCAGCACGAGAAAATGGCCTGGATGTTACGCTCACATTTAAGCTAAACAAAGCAGCTTTTATAAAACAGGCCTGAGCTAACTCAGGCCTGTTTTTTTGGATATTGGCGAAGGGATTACTGCACCAACCTTTCCGCTGCCGGCCAGAAGGGTTTGCCGTGATTAAATTTCTTTTTCGAAACAAACACTGCTCTCCATATTTGCATATTGTCCATAGTTGGGAATTATTTTAAAGCGGTGTTTCTTATACAAACCAATAGCCTCTATCATTTTGTCGCCTGTCTCCAGAATACATTTGCCATAGCCCAGTTCTTTTGCCCAAACTTGCAATTCATTCAATATTTTACCTGCAATCCCTTTCCCTCGCATCTCAACAGGTACAAACATCCTTTTAACTTCCATTATACCATTTCCATACTCTTTTATTGCTCCGCAACCAATGACTCTATCCGCTTCGTAAGCAACCACTACATGCCGGATTAAGTCAATTTTATTGTACCGAGCAAAGAAAGTATTTGTTTCTCCGTTTTTAATGGCTAAGTCTTTATCAAGTTCAAGTACCAATTTTTGAAAATCCAGGTTGTCTGAGTTTGTTCTCTTCAGGGTGTAGGTCTGTTCCATTTATTTTTTGGTTATTGGATTTGTCAGAATTGTTGTAAACTATATTTTAAGTCCTTTTATACGGATAATTATGTTGTATGCCGACTATGTAAGATCATGCCTGCTATCACTAATACTATTCCGGCTAATGAATACATGTCCGGAAATGCGCCATGAAGAATCAGCAGTTCGCCAATCAAAGCAAAGATAACTTCCATCGACTGGGTTGCCTCTACAGCTGCAAGCTTATGCGGACTATTGCGTACGCGGTCTGTCGCTGTAAAAAACAAAACAGTAGCAATGACACCTGAAGACAAAGCTACTATAAAAGTCTGTGTAAACTGTCCGGAAGAAGGTAGCCCGTCCTGATGATAGGCAAAGGAACACAGGATAATCCAAAAAGGCATACTGCAGATGGTCATACCCAGAGTTCTTTGATAAGCGTCTAACTTTCCGTCAGTGACCATCATCATCTTGCGGTTTCCGAGCGGATAAGCGATTGCTGAGATCAGGACGGGAATAGTACCCATTGCAATATCAGCCCAGCTGGTGAATTTAGCCTGACTGATCTGCATAATAACAATTCCCAGAATAATAAGGGCTGAAAATGTCAGCGATCCTTTAGAAATCTGGTTTGCTGCACGGGGGCTGAGCAGAGGAGCCAACAGCATTCCGAATATAATAGTGGTCTCGAAAGTACTGGCAACCAACCAGGAGGGGCCAAACTTGGCTCCGAAAGTCAGTGTACTGTAGAATACTCCAAATCCGACAGTACTCCACAGGATCCAGGACCAGAAATTTGCCTTAATCGCTGCAAAAGTTAGCTTTAAGCCCTTACGAAAACCGACAATGATCATCAGTAAGGGGAGCATCCATACAAAACGTAAGGCTGCAGACCAGATCCAGTGCCCGCCATCCAGAGACATTGCTCTGTTAAGTACAAAAGTAGCAGCAAAAAACAAGGAAGATATAACTCCCAAAAAAATCGGAGATATCCTGATTTTGTCCGGCATAGTATTGATTTAGATAATTATACAAGCATATGAGCGTCCGAAAATAGGAATTTCAGTTGGTGGATAAAAGATCGGACCCGCATTTATTGTAACAATAAATCTCTTTTTTAAATTGAAAATTGTTTATTTTGTACCATATATCAAAATTAAAACTGTAAAAAGTTAGCGCATGATCATACAACCAAGAACGAGAGGATTTATATGTTTGACTTCGCATCCGCAAGGAGCTGCCCAAAACATTAAAAATCAAATTGAATATGTGAAATCGAAAGGTACTATCACAGATGGTCCTAAGAAAGTATTAGTAATAGGTGCTTCTACAGGCTTCGGTATCGCATCCCGTATTACAGCTGCCTTTGGTTCGGGAGCGGCTACTATTGGCGTTTTCTTTGAAAAACCTGCTACAGAAGGTAAGCCAGGTACTGCAGGCTGGTACAATTCTGCTGCTTTTGAAAATGAAGCTAAAGAAGCCGGATTGTATGCGAAAAGTATCAATGGCGATGCATTCTCTGATGAAATCAAAAAAGAGGTAATTGACCTTATTAAGAGAGATCTGGGTCAGGTGGATCTGGTTGTGTATTCTTTAGCATCTCCACGTCGTACGAATCCTAAAAATGGTGTTAGTTATGCTTCAGTGTTGAAGCCTATCAGCCAGCCGTTTACAGATAAAACTGTTGATTTTCATACAGGTGTAGTTTCTGATATTTCTATTCAGCCTATAGAGAATGAAGAAGATATAGCAAATACTGTAGCTGTAATGGGAGGTGAAGACTGGAAATTCTGGATTGAAGATCTGAAAGCTGCCGGAGTATTGGCAGAAGGAGTGAAGACAGTCGCTTATTCTTATATTGGCCCTAAGCTGACGTATCCTATTTATAGAAACGGTACAATCGGAAAAGCTAAAGACGATTTGGAAGCGACAGTGCCTGTCATCAATGATTTGTTGAAAGATCTGCACGGTATTTCTTATGTCTCGGTTAATAAAGCATTGGTAACACAGTCCAGCTCTGCGATTCCGGTAGTTCCTCTTTATATTTCATTGTTATATAAAGTGATGAAAGAAAAAGGTATTCACGAGGGAACGATCGAACAGATCCAGCGTTTGTTTGCAGAAAGATTATACTTAGACAGTACAATTCCTACAGATGATAAAGGACGTATCCGTATCGATGATCTGGAAATGCGTGAAGATGTACAGGAAGAAGTAGCTAAATTGTGGGATAAGGTCACTACCGAAAATCTTAGCGACATCAGTGATATCAAAGGATACCGTGATGAATTCTTTAATTTGTTTGGTTTCAATGTTGACGGTATTGACTATGAAGCGGACACAAATGAGGTCGTAAACGTACCTAGTTTAGCAAATAATTAATCAGTTTGTTTTGCAGACTGACCTTTATATTAAGGTTATAAAAAAATCCCCGTTATTAGACGGGGATTTTTTTGTTTTGGTTGTGTGCGGTGCAATTCCTGTCAAAGGTTTATTTTTTTGCAAGCAGCTTTACCGATAATGTGAATTCATCATAAATAAACTTATCACCTATATCTGCGAATATAGATTTTGATTTATATTGAATACCAAATTTTGTTCTGTCCACGGTGATTTTATCAGCAGTAGCACTGATTGTTTTATCACTATTCCAGGTGATAGTTGCCGGAAAGCTGATGGATTGTGTAACACCTTTAAGAGTCAGATTACCTGTAATATTTACATTACTGCCACTACCTTCCACTTTTTTGATAATAAAATGAGCGGTCGGGAATTTTTCTACACCAAAGAAATCGTCTGCTTTCAGGTGTTTTTCAAGTCCGGCACTTTTGTCGGCATCTTTAATGCTGGCCATGTTGATCACAAAACCGCCACCTGTAAGTTTTTTTCCGGTAAAATCGAGTGTGCCGGTAGTCAGGTCGACTGTTCCGGTATGTGAGCCGCTAACTTTATCACCTTTCCATACAATAGAGGATTTTGATCCATCTACACGATAGGTTTCTGTTTTTTGAGCATAGGTCAGAATAGAAAAACTGTTGATGACAGTTAATAGTAAGATTGAGAAGATTTTTGATTTCATTTGAATGGCTGTTTTTTTATAAAGATATTAAGTGTTTTTTCATTGGACAGGTGATTTTCTATGCTTTGTAAACTTCTACGTTAACGATCTGGGGCATATGGTTTGATTTAGAGGCTGCTATCAGATTATTTGCAGCCATTTTTATCATATTTGTACGTGTCTCGATGGTAGCTGATCCGATATGCGGAAGTACGCATACGGATGGAAGCGTAAGTAAGGGGCTGTCTGCCTTCATGGGTTCAGGATCTGTGACGTCTAATCCGGCTCCCCATATATCTCCGTTTACCAGAGCAGTATACAGATCTTGTTCATGAACGATTTTGCCGCGACCGGTATTAATCAGAATGGCCGAATTTTTCATTCTGGCAAATGTTTCCTTATTAAAACGATATTGTGTCTCTGGACTGAGATTGGCATGTACAGACAGCACATCACTCTGTGTCAGGAGCTCATCAAAGTTGACATATTCGGCATTCAGCACTCGCTTTGCTGTTTCATTGGGATGGCGATTGTGATAGATGATCTTCATGCCATATGCGGCCTGTGCTTTACGGGCAAGTTCAAGACCAATCCTGCCTAATCCATAGATACCTAATGTCTTTCCGTTAAGCTCTACTCCAAGGTCTTTTGTAAATTCAAAATCATTCCACTTTCCCTCTCTGATTTCATTTGCTCTGTAGAAAGCTTTTCTGGACACCGCCAGCATTAATAAGAATGCAACATCTGCAGTAGCTCCACTGAGCACATCAGGAGTGTTGCTTACCGGAATCCCGGCCTTACTGGCGGCATCCATATCCACATGGTCATAGCCTACACTAGCCAGTGCAATGCCTTTAAGATGAGCACAATTATCAAAAAAATGTTGATCCAAACGTACTCCGCCTACATTTAATAAAAGATCTGCAGACTGACACTCCTTTATCAGTTCTTCTTTTGTCAGTTTTTTATTTTCCGTATTGACAGTGGAGGTCAGACCATGTTTGCTCAGATAATCCAATCCTTCCTGTGGTACATTTCTGGATATGTATACTTTCATTATGCTTTTCAATTTAAAGCTGTCAATTTAAGAATTATTTAGACTAAATAGTATCTGTAAGACAAATCATGATATATAAATGATGTTTGCATAAGATAAGAGGGTGATTTTTAGCAAAGTACAAGATGTAATATTGCTTCGTGATAATTTGTATTCAATTGGGTTAAAAACGTAGTAATTTCATATCAATAGCGGAAATGTCTTAAATCGTTTTTAATAAAAGTGTAATATGTGTGAAAAATTTGTAAAAATAGTTCTACCTTTGCAATGGATTAGGCAAACGATTGTCTTCCATTACAAAATCATCAATTAAAATTTTATATCCATGAAACACAATTTTGGAGCAGGGCCATGTATTTTGCCAAAGGAGGTTTTTCAAGAAGCTGCACAGGCTGTTATCGATTTCAATAACACAGGATTATCAATTTTAGAAATTTCGCACCGTTCCAAAGATTTTGAAGCTGTAATCTCGGAGACTGAGCGTTTAGTTCGTGAGTTGTTGAATGTGCCACAAGGGTATTCAATTTTATTTCTGCAGGGTGGTGCAAGTACACAGTTTGCGATGGTGCCGTTAAACCTTCTTCCTGAAGGTGGAAAAGCTGCTTATTTCGATACAGGTGTATGGGCAACCAAAGCTGCTAAAGAAGCGAAGAAGATAGGACAGGTAGAGGTGGTAGCTTCTTCAAGTGACCGCAACTATACCTATATCCCGAAAAACATTACTGTACCTTCGGATGCTGCTTATTTCCATTATACTACTAATAATACGATCTATGGTACAGAGGTATTCGATATCCCTCAATCCGCTGTACCGGTAGTCGCTGATATGTCTTCTGATATTTTAAGTCGGGAGATCAATGTTTCTGATTATGGTCTTATCTATGCGGGAGCTCAAAAGAATATGGGGCCTGCAGGTGTTACACTTGTTATCGTTAAAGATGACCTTTTAGGTAAAACAGGACGTACTCTTCCAAGTATCTTTGATTATGACAGCCATATCAAAGGTGGATCTATGTACAACACACCTCCTGTATATTCTATCTATGTATCTATGCTCAATCTGCGTTGGTTGAAAGCTAAAGGTGGTATATCTGTTATCGAACAGGAAAATATTGTTAAAGCACGTACATTGTATGATGAGATTGACCGCAATTCACTGTTCAAAGGTACAGCAGAAGTAGAAGATCGTTCCCGAATGAATGTTACTTTCGTTATGAATAACCCTGAATTGGAAGGTGAATTTCTGGAATTAGCTAAAGAGCGTGGTCATATCGGACTGAAAGGTCACCGCTCAGTAGGAGGTTTCCGTGCTTCTATCTATAATGCATTGAGTATTTCCTCTGTAAATGCATTAGTAGATACTATGCAGGAGTTTGAAGAAAAGTATAAATAATAAGATTACGGATGAAATCATCCCGATTTTTCGGACCATATGGTGTAACGAAAACAGAGGATGATTTCATCTTTTTATAAAATAAATTAGTACTGATGAAAATATTAGCAAATGACGGAATCGATCCAATCGGAAAAAAATTATTGGAAGATGCCGGATTTGAGGTAGATACAAATCATATTCCGCAAGAGGAACTGGCTGCAAAGCTGAATAACTACGATGCAATTACGGTACGTAGTGCTACTAAAGTAAGACAAGCCCTTATAGATGCCTGCCCGAATATCAAGGTAATTGGCAGAGGTGGTGTCGGAATGGATAATATTGATGTGGAATATGCCCGCAGCAAAGGTATAGCTGTCATCAATACACCGGCTGCATCATCCCTTTCTGTTGCTGAATTAGTATTCGCACATCTTCTTAACGGTGTACGTTTCTTATTCGATGCCAATCGTAAAATGCCTGTGGAGGGATCAACAAATTTTGCCGGTCTTAAAAAAGCATACGCTAAAGGTATTGAGTTACGGGGTAAGACAATTGGTATAGTAGGCTTTGGACGTATAGGTCGTGAAACGGCTAAAATTGCTTTAGGACTTGGTATGGATGTTGTTTTTTCTGATCTGTATGATGGGCCGGCATCTCTGGAGCTTTCGCTCTCAGGAGGTATCAAGGTAGAAGTACCGGTGAAACAAGTCGGTCTGCAGGAGCTTTTCAGTGTTTCTGATTTTATCTCCCTACATGTTCCGTTTACAGACAGGCCGGTAATCGGCAAAGAAGAGTTTGCATTGTTGAAAGACGGAGTAGCGTTAGTCAATGCATCTCGTGGTGGTGTGATTGATGAGCTTGCATTAATTGAAGCACTGGATTCAGGAAAAGTTTCTTTTGCTGCACTGGATGTTTTTGATGATGAACCGGCTCCTCGTGCGGGAATCCTTCAGCATGCAAAAATTTCATTGACACCGCACATCGGAGCGGCTACAAATGAGGCTCAGGAACGCATAGGTGAAGAACTTGCTACTTTAATTATTCAACAGCTGAAGAAGTAATTGTTGTAAATCATAATTTACGGCACAAAGCGTAAGTTTACACTTTGTGCCGTTTTTGTTTAATAGCATTACTTTTTTTGTATATTCACCGCGCAAAACATAAAACTGTTTTATACATTTTTTTTAAAATATGAAAATTCTAAAATTTGGAGGCACATCTGTCGGAAGTGCTGCACGTATCAAAGGGTTGTTAGAGATTGTAAACCCTTCTGAACGTCAGATCGTAGTGTTGTCTGCTGTAGCAGGAACAACAAATGCTTTAGTCGAAATCAGTCAGGCTTATCTGGTAGGTAAGAAGGACGAGGCCAAGCAACTGATCAAGCAGCATAAGGATAAGTATGAGTCACTGATTAAGGAACTTTTCACAACAGATCAGGGATACAAAAACGGTAAAGATCTTATTGATTATCATTTTGATTTTATTGGTTCTCTTTCTAACGAGCACTTTACGCCGATAGAGGAAAAAGTGGTCCTTGCTCAGGGGGAACTGATCTCTACTGCTTTGTTTCACTTTCACCTGAATGAGATCGGTGTACCTTCAGTGCTGTTGCCGGCATTGGATTTTATGAAAATCGATGAAGATAACGAACCTATGGTCAGTTATATCGGCGAAAAATTAAATGCATTACTTGCTAAATACCCGGACAATACACTGTTTATTACGCAGGGATTCATTTGTCGCAACTCGTTCGGTGAGATCGATAACCTACGCAGAGGAGGATCTGACTACACTGCATCGCTGATTGGTGCTGCTATTCAGGCGGACGAAGTACAGATATGGACGGATATAGACGGTATGCACAATAATGATCCACGCGTCGTAAAAAATACTACACCTATAGCACATCTTAGTTTCAATGAAGCTGCTGAGCTGGCTTATTTCGGAGCAAAGATCTTACATCCGCAATCTGTATTTCCTGCTCAGAAATATAATGTACCTGTGCGGGTATTGAATACAATGGATCCTAAAGCTGCCGGTACACTGATCAGTAAAGATGGTGCACAGAAAGGTATTATCCGCGCTATTGCTGCAAAAGATAATATCACCGCTATTCATATTCATTCATCCAGAATGTTGCTGGCATATGGTTTCTTACGTAAAGTATTTGAGATATTTGAAAGATACAAGACTCCTATAGATATGATTACCACATCGGAGGTAGCGGTGTCTCTTTCTATTGACGATACAACGCATCTGGCAGATATTATTAAAGAAGTAGAAGATTTCGGAACGGTATCGGCAGATGAAAATCAGACTATCGTATGTGTGGTTGGTGACTTTGGTCAGAATACACATGGATATGCAGCACGTGTACTGGATGCTGTAAAGCATCTTCCTATTCGTATGATTTCTTATGGTGGTTCGGACTATAACGTTTCGATTCTGATGGATTCCGAATACAAAACTGAGGCATTACGATCATTACACAACCGTTTATTTTAATTTCCATATGTTCAGTACGAAACAGCTGGCTTCTTTCGAGCATCAGGAGACGCCATTTTATTACTATGATATGAGTTTGCTGGAGCGCACACTGGATGCGTGTGCTGCAGCGGCAGGTAAAAGAGGATTTCACGTACATTATGCCTTAAAAGCTAATTTCAATGACCGTATTCTTCAGCTTATTCAGGCTAAAGGTTTCGGAGCTGATTGTGTAAGTGGTAATGAAGTGAAAAAATCTATTGAAACGGGCTTTAAAGCGGATAAAATTACGTTTGCCGGTGTTGGTAAATCGGATAAAGAGATTCGTTATGCATTGGCACATGAGATATTTGCGTTCAATGTAGAATCTATTGAAGAGATGGAGGTCATCAATGCTTTGGCAGGGGAGACAGGACAGATCGCAAATGTATCCCTGAGAATAAATCCGAATGTGGATGCACAGACACATCATTATATCACAACTGGACTGGATGAAAATAAATTTGGTATCCCTAATTCTGAGCTTGAAAAATCTGCTGCTATACTAAGGGAGTCAAAGCATCTTAATCTGGTTGGATTACACTTTCATATCGGTTCGCAGATCGTAGATCTGAATGTATTTAAAAGCCTTTGTGTGAAGGTCAATGAATGGAAGAACTGGTTTGAGGAGAGAGGTACTACGATCAAAGTATTAAATGTTGGTGGCGGACTGGGTGTCGATTATAAAGATCCTGATGGTAATCCTGTAACGGATTTTGAGGCTTACTTTGATATTTTTGACAGATTTTTAGAGCGTAATTCGCATCAGGAAGTTCATTTTGAATTAGGGCGGGCATTAGTCGCACAATGTGGCAGTCTGCTAAGTCGTGTCTTGTATACAAAGAGTGGCATCAAGAAAAATTTTCTTATTCTTGATGCAGGCATGACAGAACTGATGCGTCCGGCACTATATCAGGCGTATCATAAGATCGAAAGAGTAGGAGAGTCCGATCAGGAGGAGATCAACTATGATGTTGTAGGGCCAATCTGTGAGAGTTCAGATTGTTTCGGTAAGGAAGTTCCGTTACCTGTAAGCAAAAGAGGTGATCTCATTGCGATACGAACAGCCGGTGCTTACGGAGAAGTGATGTCTTCGCATTACAATCTTCGGGAAGAAATACGGTATGTATATTCAGACGAAATCGTATAAACTATATAAGACACACTTGTCTTTAAAATCATTAACAAAGAAAGCCGTCCTGGATCTCAGGGCGGCTTTCTTTATTCCGGCAAACAACGGATTAATTCTTTGGGGTCATACCAAATATGGCAATAAGCTTTTGCTCGTGATATAGATTAAAAGTCTGTTCAGCGATATCATAAGTCAGGCCGTTCAGCGATAACAAATCAAAGAATTCTCTTTCAATATTATCATTAAGACATGCTTTCTGTGTGCTTCCTACATTGGTAAATGTGATTTTATTGCCATTGAAGCGTACAGTTCCGAAATAATTATTACAACTGGAATTACCGCTTACACTATTCTTGTCTATATCGAAATTCATAAATGCACCACTGTTCTCCTGCATCTTTCCGCGCAGGGACAGAAGTTTCCAGCTGTGTTTTCCAAGAAAGACTAGTGCCGTATTTTCCTCTTTGACATTGCTTATTTTCTTTTTGCTCAGTACTTTGATTACATCGTATGTGTATGCTGAAGCATCGGCCGGGACATTTTTCAGTTTAGAACGCTTTACCAGTAATTTATAGCGGTATCCTTCTTCGTAATTGAAGTGCTGGAAACCGGAATAAAAATACTCCCAGTCCTTGCTGTTATTATATTTGACCATATAACATTTCATTCGTCCGACACCTGTACAGTCTACGCGATTCTCTTTGACCGTCATGGTGATTTCTTCACTCTGATCATTTGAATCTTTTATTTTTTTCTTACTGATTACTCTCACCACTTCATACTTATAAGAGGAAGCATCTGCAGGTACATTACTTAATTTGGTTCGTTTTACTCTTACCTTGTACCGGTATCCTTCGGTATAGTCAAAATTATCAAGGGATGTGTAGAAATATTCCCAGTCTTTGCTGTTATGATACTTTACCAGATAACATTTCATTCGGCCTACTCCACTACAGTCAACTCTGTTTTCTTTGATCTCCATGTTAAAGGTCTTACTTTGAGCCAGTGTAGTGATCGCAGATGTGACCATGAAGAAACACATCAGAAGAGGTGTGATTTTTTTCATAAAACTAATATTATTTCTATAATGGACAAATATATTGAAAAATGGTTTAGCATTACTATTAAATATTATTACGGTGTTAAGGGCTTTTCGACTTTAGTGTGTTCATTTTCAGGAGACAAAAGCGCGATCCAGTATTCTCTCAAAACCGGATCTCCCATTTTACTGTTTACATATTCCGCTCTTTTCAAAGCACTTTTCATAATAAAGGAGCTTTCTGAAATTGCTGTTTTGAACTTATCCAGATCAAACAGATTGAATCCAAATTTTGTAAAAGGCAAAGTCTCCATAAAAGCCCGGTCTGCAAATGTAATGGCAACACAGCCATCCGGTTTTAGAACTCGTCTGATCTCCGCTAACAAGGCGGGGATATCTTCCCAGAAATAAAGGGTGTTGACTGACATTATCTTATCAAACAGCTCATCCTGAAAAGGGATATGCAATCCGTCGTATAAACGAAAAGTTGCCTGCCGCTGTGCGACTTCAGCCCTATGGTCTGCGCTGGCCTGCTGATGCATTGTAGAAGATATTTCCAGACCACTATAGTGGATAGACCTGGCTTGTTGCAATATTAGTTGGAGGTGTCCGCAGTTGCCATGCCCTAATTCGAGAAGTTGATCATTATCGTTTAACCCAATATTTTTGATGGTCTCCAGTGTCATGCCGATATTGTTTTCATTCATATTATCAGCGATGACAAGTCCAAATTCTCCATTCGGATTCGCCAGTTGATGAGCGATCTCTTTCAGTTCTTCTTCGGTATATATTTTTGACATATTATTTTACTCTTAGTATGATCAAATTTAACTTTTATTGTTCATATAATATGCTCCGTATTTATGTAGTACAGGATCAAATCGCAATTTTAATGTCATGTTATGCGTGCTGATCTTTATCTCTGATCTCTCTTTCGATTACTATTTTTTTCAAGATACTGATCTGCCCGAGGTGATAATGTGTATGTTCAATAACACCCAGCAGATTGCGGTAATATGTTCCGTATTTGGGATCCGTAAACTCCAGATCTAAATACGAAGGATTTAGATTTTCAATCAGAACAGCCAAGTGTTCAGCGTCCTGAAGCGTTTTGTGAATGAGGTGCTGCCATTCTTCTTCACTAGTGATCGGTTTGAGATCAAAACTTAATTTATCCTTAGAGGTGAGCGGCTTGCCGGTAAGAACATCTGTGATAGCGACCACATAATAGTTAATGTGAAAAACCAGCATGGCTATGGTATTGATGCTATAAACAGGAGTAGTTGCATGTAGCCAGTTTATATTTTGAAGTGTATCCTTTAGATTGACGCAAGTCCAGTTGCCACCGAAGTGCACATCTCTAAAATGTTTGGACAGATAAGTTAGGGAGTCTGCCATAGGTATTATAAGTAGATTTTATAAAATAGTATTAACAATCGGTATTAAATATAGCATTTAAATAAACAGGAAAAAAGGGTTAGCTGCCAATCCATATATATAATAAATGGCCGGATGCAGGAGGATCAGTAGTGGTATTGATTTATCAATGTAATTGTTAAATTCGCCAATGACGAGAGTTAAAGGTTTAAATATGAAAACGGAGAGGTTAAACTTACACAGGTTAGACATGATTCACGCTGAATTTATGTTGAGGCTGGTCAATACGGATCAGTGGAAAGAGAACATTGGTAACAGAAATGTCAATAGTATAGATGAGGCTGAAGCCTATGTAAGACGAATAATCGAAACGCCGACTATTCAATACTGGGTGGTTTCGTTAACAGCTGGAAATCTTCCTGTAGGCGTCGTTTCACTTGTCAAGCGGACTTATCTTGAAGATGCTGATATTGGGTTTGCATTGTTGCCTGAGTTTGAAAAGAAAGGATATGCATTCGAGGCTGCAAGCAGATTGCTGATCTATATGCGAGAGAATCGTATACAGAACAAAGTATTGGGAATTACCAAAAACAGCAATCTTAGGTCTATTCGTCTTTTAGAAAAATTAGGCATGAAGAGAGCTTCGGATATGAAGGAGGTTGTGCAAGAGAAAAATGAACTGATTTATTACCTGTATCTAAATCAGCCACTATAGCCTATCCCTTGTATTGATCCGTTGTTTCTTAATAGAGTTTGTGAAAGCCCAATCCATAAGTAAGGCCTGCTCCGATATAGCTAAACCGGGAAACATTTCCGATAACTTTGAATCCTATACTGCGGCTGAACCCGGTAGGGCGGCTCACCGGGATAATATACAATATTCTGAAACGTCTTTTGGTTGAGTTGAACCATTTGAGGTTCAGTTCGAACGGCATCCCAACATAGTCATAGTGTTCCAGGTCCAGATTGTCTGTACTGCTATACTTTTTTCTGTGGTTATATGATATTCCTGCCGAAGCACTCAGGGATAATCCGTTATTGATGTAACGATATCCATAGAGTAGGGCAGGTTCATTATATTGTTCCTTTAATTTAAAAATCGGAAAGGGAACCAGAGGATGGATGATGTCTGTCTCTATCTTGGTAATGCCGGTAAAGCGTGCTGTAAACAGGGATTTTTTCCATTGATAATTAGCAGATGTACCTAACAATAATCCTCCACCTCCTGCTCCTATATAGCCTTCCCAGTAAATTATTGAATTCGTTTTTTGTACGGATACGTTTAAAGAATCAATCTGAGCATAGCCATTCATAGCGGAACCCCATATCAGGACTAGAAGCAGAAGCAATTTCATAGGTTTAGATAATAAGTTTTGACTCCAAAGATAAAGTTAAGATTTGATATTATTTAATTATGTTATATTTATGATATATAGTAATCGTCAATTAAGATTATTTACAGTTTTAAAATTCATGGAATGAATAAAATAGAACGGGAAGATATTTATATTATAAGCAGACACAGTAATCTGACTGAGCAGGAAATAACTGAACTGTTGAAAGAAGATGTATTCAATGACAGAAGCGCCTGGGAAAAGTTTCTGCGTTTGTTTTTTATAGTACTTGGCATCGGTTTTACAGTTGCCGGGATTGTGTTCTTTTTTGCTTACAACTGGGCAGATCTGCACAAGTTTGTAAAGATCGGTCTGGCAGAGGGATTGATCATTGTGACAACGGTGCTGGTGCTAATTCCCGGAATCCATATTTCTGTACGGAATATCATCCTCACCGGAGCCGCTGTACTGGTCGGCGTATTGTTTGCTGTATTTGGTCAGATTTATCAGACCGGAGCGAATGCTTATGACTTTTTTCTGGCCTGGACAGTCTTTATTACCCTGTGGGTACTTGTTTCCAATTATGCGCCGCTGTGGTTGCTGTATCTTATTCTGATCAATACAACTTTATTGATGTATGCCGATCAGGTGGCAGAGGATTGGCGTGGAGTTTTGGTATGCACGTTGTTATTTATTGTGAATGGTATGGCTTTACTGATTTCCGTTCTGCAATCCCGTTTTATAAAGAATGTAATAGTCCCGCAATGGTTCTCCAATATAGTTGCATTAGCTGCTTCAACATTTGCTACTGCGGGCATCGTTTTCTGGATATTTGAAGAGCCGCATCGTCCTTTTCCCTGGCTTTTGTTATTGACAGCTGCAGCTTATTTTTTTGGTATCCGCTACGGCTTAAAGACCAAAAGCGGATTTTATCTTTCCCTGATTCCCTTCAGTCTTATTGTCATTGTATCCGGCCTGCTCATCCGTATTTCAGATGGAGAGATGATGTTTCTGACTGTGAGCTGTTTTATTGTGATCAGCGTAACACTGGTTATTAGAAAATTGATAGATCTTCAAAAGAAATGGACAAATGAAAAATAAAGAGCAGATCATAGAGGTATTGAATTATCTCCGAAGTAAAAGAGAAAATAAAGAATCATTTGTCTGCGATGAAGAAGCGATTATAGCTTCTTACCAGAAAAACAGATCTGGTGAATCTCTGGCTATAAAGATTCTTTCCATATTCGGTGGTCTGCTGGCTAGCATGGCTTTTGTTGGTTTTTTGTTTATCAGCGGACTGTATGACTCAGGTATCGGTCTTGTTATACTCGGTTTTGTTTGTATTGTAATAGCCGTGTTGGTGAATAAAAAAAGTGATAAAATTATTCTGGATACTGTCACAGTATTGTTTTATCTCATTGGATTTTTGCTTATGACAATGGGCTTTAATAAGTTTAAAATGGAAGATAGCAGTATTCTGTTGATCTTTATTCTTATTGCTTCCTGTTCCCTGATGATTGTACATAACTATATCCTTTCCTTTATATCCATTCTGATCCTAAATGGTTGTATATTTGGCTTGATCCTGACTAATGATGCCTACAACCTGATTCATATTCAGATCGCTGTATTGACCGTATTGGTCAGCTATACTATGCTGAATGAAGCGAAAATCATTACGAGCACTAAAGCATTATCCCGACTTTATCAACCTGTAAGAGCCGGACTGATCCTTTCATTATTGGTACTGCTGATCTTTTTGGGTAAGAAGGGAATGATCGCTCTTTCTCCGAAATATATATGGGTTTCCTCTGTCCTGATCTTTTTGGCAATAGGATATTTGATGTTGAAATTATCGGATATATTGCATGTTGCAGGTGTCATCCAAAGAGCTGTAATTTGTACTCTTAGTATACTGGTTTTATTACCTACAGTATGGTCGCCTGCAATATCAGGAGCAATGTTGATTATTCTTCTGAGCTTTTATGTGAATTATAAAACAGGACTAATTGTCGGAGTGATCGCTTTTATTTATTTTATTTCTCAGTATTACTACGATCTCAATTTTACATTACTGACTAAATCCATATTGTTGATGTCATCAGGAATTCTATTTCTGGGACTCTATTTATTTACCCGTAAAAGCCTGACTAAACATGAAAAAGTATAAGTGGTTTATCATTCTCTTTAACCTGCTTCTGTTGCTTGGATATTTTACATATTCGATCCGAGCAAAAGAAGAAATATTGGGTGAAGGTCAGTTGGTATTATTAGAACTGGCACCTGTCGATCCTCGTTCACTTATGCAGGGGGATTATATGAACCTGCGTTATGCTATTTCGAGGGATATAGATACGGAAACCGAAAAATTATCAAGAAGGGGATATTGTGTTATAAAAATTGATGAGCATGGAGTAGGGCAGAAGGTTCGCTTCCAACGGGATCCCAGTCCGTTAAATAAGGGCGAATATCTGATTAAATATACATCGCCGAATGAATGGAATATCAATCTTGGGGCGGAATCTTTTTTCTTTCAGGAAGGGCATGCTGAAAAATATGAACGTGCAAAATACGGGGCATTAAGGATCGATAAAAACGGTAATAGTCTGTTAGTGGGTTTATATGATCAGGGGCTTAAAGAAATAAAGTAACGGTAATTCCTATACGAACAGGATATACATATCGTCACACTACCTCTCATCAGGGCTACAGGAGCTGTCAGCGCCTGTTGGTTAAAGAAGTCTTGATAGATCCGTGTGCATCTTTTAGTCTGAAGATGATCAGATAATTAAGTCCTTGTCCTTTCTTCTTATAAAAATCTCTTCTACAGCATTGGTAAATAATTCAATAGTTGTTGAGCTAATTGTTCAGTAGGTGTTTTTTTAAGTTCTTTTATTCAAACATACACCTGCTACAAGCCTGTTTTCGCAACAGCAAGTTTTAAATTTCATAATCCTCAATCCAATTTGACAGCCTCTAAAGCTGCTGAGGCATATTTTATGCTTACTCCTCAAATAAAGATTAAATAGTTCAATCAGAATGAGTTAATTATTCAATTTTCGAATGTTCATTTCTTTTAGTTTAGCTCTGCATAATCATTATAATATAACCGACAGGGGCTGCAGCATTACAGAGCAGTGTAAATTTTGATCGTTTAGAAAAGTAAAATAGCAGAAATAGTTACATAAATAATAAACACGAAATTATAAAATTATGAAAACACAAAAATTAAAGATTGTCCTGGGCTTAGCGTTTGCGGTGTCGGTACTGAGTAGTTGCGAAAAAAAGGATCTGGTAAATGATAAACTTCTGAATCAGAATGCGCTTGCTCAGACAAACGGAGTGGTGGATGTGGTGCTGGACTGGAATCAGACTTATCAGAAGATTGAGGGATTCGGTGCTTTCGGAGGAAGAATTACTCCGTTTTTTGAATCGGGTAAAAGAGATAGTATAATGGAATATTTGTGGGGGAATACCGGTTTGCATCTGAATATGCTGAGAGGAAAGGTACTGCACACCTATCCGTTTAATCAGCAAACTAAAGTCGTAACGATTCAGCCGGCCGGAGTGGATATCAATGTGGATGTGAACAGCACACAATACCAATCTCTTACGGAAGATCAGAAAGAACATCTGGGACAGTTGTGGATTCTGAAAACTGCAAAACAGCGTCATCAGGTTCCAATCATCTTTGCAAGTACCTGGACACCGCCATTGTATATGAAAACGAATCCTAACAGTATAAGCGGAAAATTTTTTAATGGTTTAAATTTTAATACCTCTTCGACCACATTTGCTAATTATCTGGCCGGATTTACAAAAGCTTACAAACAGGAGGGAATTGATTTTTACGGGATTTCACCAAGTAATGAACCTGAAAATGTATTTTCAGACTGGGATGCGTCGTATTGGAAACCAAAAAATCTGGGTGAGTTTATAACCAATAATTTAAGACCAGCCCTGAACAGTGAAGGATTGCAGAGTGTCAAAATCATTTCTTCAGAAAATGCGGCATGGGGTACAGCAAATAGTTTTCTGTCTTCTATGGATAAGAGTAAAGTAGATATACTGGCGGGACATGGTTATGTGGAAATAGGGGATTTGATTTTCGGACAACGTGGTCTGAACCAAAATCCGCAAATATGGAATTACGCTACAGGCAATAAACCAGTCTGGGTGACAGAAGTCTCTGACGATAGCGGCGTCTATGATAATACCATGACCGGAGGGCTCAAACTGGCTAAAAATATGCATAAATTTTTGGCTGAATGTAATGTAAATTCATATGTGTACTGGTTAGGTATGCTGGCTATCCGAAACAATGAATCACTGATCTGTACCAACAGTGACGGGACGCTTGATTTTCCGAAGACATACGATGTGATGGGTCACTATTCACGGTTTATTAATGCCGGATACTATAGATTTAAAGCTACCTCAAATGGCGGAAGTAATATTATGGTATCTGCATATAAAGATCCTGTTTCAGGCAAATTTACATGTGTAGTAATTAATAGCGGTACTACTGCTGCTAATTGTAAAATCAAACTTCAGGGCTTTGGAGTAAGTAGTCTCCAGAATTATCAGACTACAGATTCAAGTGCCGGTCACTGGCCTGCGGGAACTGTCGTAAATGCAGATGCTTCAGGGGAGTTGTCAGTAACTTTGCCGGCAAAAAGTATAACGACGTATACTGGAATTAAGAATTAGGTAAGGATTATTTAGATATAAAGCTCAGTTTCTGGAAAGGAACTGAGCTTTACATCTTTTAGTGGGGCTGCATCTGATAACAGTTATGTCATCAGGTGCTTTTGTTTTTATATTTCAGTTCCAGATTAAGAATGATATCACGTTTTTTACCTTCTATCAGAGATAAATTGCCGACTACAAATACTCCTTTTTTTCCATTGGATGGGTTAGAAATGCCATACACAGTGGACTCATCATCAGGATTTGACGAACCTTCATACCGGTAAAGATAATCGATCTGATATTCTTCTGTATTGCTATATATTTCATCGAATTCTATATTGTAATCTATATTGTATCCCATCTGCTGTAGTTTCGCTAATGCGACATCTGCCGTTTCGTAATTGTGCCTGGTTTCCATATTTATATTGATTGTTGTTCATTAATAACAATCAACTTAGCTTTTCTGTTTTTACATGAACGAAAACGGGTATAATAGCTAAAATGAGCTTTCTTTTTCTATTGAAAAATATTGTCGTTTATTTAGTTTTTGATTTCTTTATTATTTTTGTTTTGTAAATTTGGTTTTATGTTTATATCTTTTATAAAATAAAACAGGTTGTTATGAATTATATAGTTAAATTATTGTCATTATTAGGTATGGTGTTGCTGAGTATGGCTTGTATGAAAGAAGAACGGGATGTCGTAAGGCATGTTGAAATGATTGTTGCATCTAAATATACAACATGTGAACCCTCATATGGTGTTAAAGTACCCGATTGTCTGATAGTAACTGAGGCTAAAAATAATAATAATACTTATTATTTAGCTAAAAGTGAAATTACCGGATTTAGTTACGAACTCGGATTTGAGTATAGAATTCTGGTAAAAGCTACAAAGTTAGCAAATCCACCTATGGATTCAGGTGACACAGAATTTGAACTTATAAAAGTTATTTCCAAAACAAAGGTTAATTGATCGTTATAAAAGCTCTTCAAAGTTGATACAAAAATGAAACCATCCATCTATTATATAAAGTTGACGATATTTATATTACTGAATACAATCATACTACTTTCCTGTTCCAGGCAGGATATAAAACCTCCTGATAATCCGGAAGAGAGAGGCATACTATTGGAACTCGATTCTGCAAAATTTCCGGTTGTCAAAAAAGATACTGTAGTAAAGAGTGTATATGATATTCTTTATCAGTTGGATGGTCTGCAGTTCTATATACAAGCATATGATAACTTAGTTTTACAGAGTTATGGTCAAGGGAAAAATCTGCTTGTCGAGCCCATAGCGCCTGATGACGACTCGCAGTTGTTTTATTTTAAGTTTTCTCCTCTATCTTCTGATAATCCTTATATGCTCTACTCTGTAAAAGAAAATACAGCAATAGGTGTCGGAGCATATGCCAAAAGTCCGGACCAGTATTTTCCGTTTACCCAACGATCCGGTAGGCCTTCTTCATTTGGTTTTTCATGGATTCCGGTTTTAAATTCAGAAAGAACAGCTTACTATTTAGACAGTCGGGATGTATCGGGTACAGTTATGATAGATGGAAAACCAAAGCCATTTAATTATAGTATAAGAGCAGAGTACGGTAGATTGTTTATGGGGAAAAGGGACTTTATACAATATCTGAATTTTGTATTTGTTCCCAATGAGGAGTTTATATTGGAGAGTATACAGTTGGATACGACAGGTGGAAGGATTACCAATTCAAGAATAACCCGAATTGATTACGGTTTGAGGATAAACAACTGGTCTACAGAATTCAGGGAAAATGTGTTGCTGAGAGATACACTAAAAAGTGAATTTTCAATTCAGGAGACATTTAATGGAATAAGTTTTAAAAAAAACAAAAATGTTGAATTAGAAACTGATTTGCCCAGAGTAAGCTCTTCTGCTGGTGTGAATTCTTTTGGAAAGAAGGAAAAAATAAAGATGAATTATGGTCCAAAGCCTTATCGTACAGTTGTTACTACCTACCCGATGGAGATTGTAATACCAGCATATTCTTGGTTTTCATATGATTTATGGATAGTACAGCATGCTGTTGAATTAAAGTACAAAGCTGTATACCGGGGTGTCAAATCAGGTAAGAGCATAAATGTTTCGGGCGTTTACAGCGGATATGATTTTTCTAGTCCATATTTAGAAGTATCTACAAGACCCAATAAAACAAATTAAAGAAGTTAATAATTTTTCTGACAGTTAGGAGTTAAAAGATAACTGTTTTTAGATCTGATACAGCTTTATTAATAGCTATATTTTTTATAATTTTAGAGGATTAGCATATAATTGTGGAATGCTAATGATATCCTTAATAAAGGAGCTATTAATAAGATATGAAGAAAATAATATTTAGGTTTTCGCTGATTAATATTGTGCTGGGTATTGTGTTGTTTTTGCTTTACAGAGTTATTATTGATAGATTTAATCCTCCTGATACAACAACTTTAGAAAAATTCTATACTGTTATGGATGTATTCATGCAGGTCGTTCTGTCCTCACTGTATCTTGTTGCAATAGCTGTCAGTTCGTTATTATTTTTTCTAAATCAAATAGACCGAGTCAGGAATAATAATTATTTGTCCTTTCTGACGTTTTCGGGAATACCTCTCTTTTTTGTTCTTTTCGTCGGTGTTAATGTAGCATTGGATATTGATCAGTACGACATTATACCCTCCTCTATAAAAATGCTGTTAGGCTTTTCGATACTTTATTTGTTCTGTACGGTTGTTGAATTTTTAATTTTCAGATCAAAAATTAAAAAGCTTAACGAATCCTTGTGATATCATAAATGTTAATACAGGTGGCTCATATAAAGTTGTATGATTTTCGAATCAGATCCTGATCGCTCTTCTTGAAAATAAGTAAGAATAGGGGATGTAGAAAAGGTTCAATTTATTAAATTGAACCTTTGGTAATCCTTTAGGTTTTATTATTACGATTTCTGCTTCCGCTATATTTTATCCATTTAATTTCGAATAAATGACTGTATCGATAAATTTTCCGTTATAGAATTCACTTTCTTTAAAATATCCCTCTTTAACAAAATTGCATTTCTCTAATACTTTGGCTGAGGCTGTATTTTCAGGATCAATCAATGCTTCGATCGAATGTAGACCCATTTTAGTAAAGCCGTAATTAGCAACTTGATTAATTGCTTCGGTAATATAACCGTTTCCTTGAAAATCAGGAAGCAGCATATACCCAATTTCTGCCCGATAATGCTCAGACTTAATATGATAATAGCCGATAGTTCCAATCATTTTAGGATTATCTTTTAGCGTAATTGCCCAATTGATGATCTCATTGCTGCTAATTTTTTCATTGACTATTTTGATATGTTCTGATATTTCCTCAAGTCCTGTGGCAATAGGTCTGGGAATATATTTCATTATCTGCGGATCAGAACGTAGGGCAAATAACTCGTTTATATCATTTAGATCAGCACGTCGTAGTTTCAATCTGTTAGTTTCCAATTCAGGAAACTCTGAGAAATTTATAGTAAGCATTATTAGTTTTATATTTCTGTAAAGGTATAGTTTTTAGAGTAGCTACCTTACAATAATCAGGATTTACGTGTTTATTTATGAAGTTTTTAACCAAAACCTCGGATATATAGGATCAAAAATTTTAGGAAAAGAGTGCAGCATAATATATAAGCAAAAAAGCCACTTAACACTATGTTAAGTGGCTTTTTTGTACGCCCATCAGGATTCGAACCTGAGACCGACGGTTTAGAAAACCGTTGCTCTATCCAGCTGAGCTATGGGCGCGTCCCTTTCGGTGATGCAAAACTACTCAAATCCGCTATATTTCCAAAAAAAATGAATACTTTTTTTACGCCGATATATTAAGTCATTGCCTGTCAAGGCAATTATTTATCTCGCCTGTCAGAACAACTTCCTTATCTTTTTTGTTATAATATGACATATAAAAAACAAAAATATATGTTATAACACTTAATTTTGTGTGGAAAATTAAAATAAATATATGGCAACTATCTGGAATCTAGACTCTGCTCACAGTGAATTAGAGTTTAAAGTAAAACACATGATGATTTCAAATGTAAAAGGACTTTTTCAAGACTTTGAAATCCAATTAGAAGGAAATGGTGAAGATCTGACTTCAGCAACGATTAAAGCAGCTATCAAAACCGACTCCATTAATACTAAAAATGAACAACGCGATCAACATTTAAAAAGCGGAGACTTTTTTGATGCGGCCAATTATCCTGAGATTAAGTTTGTATCGACTTCTATTGTAAAGAAATCAGAAGATGAATTTGCAGTGACAGGAGATTTGACGATAAAGGATGTGACCAAACCTATTACATTGGATGTGGATTTCGGAGGTATTGCTATAGATCCATGGGGAAATAGTAAAGCCGGATACACTTTTTCAGGCAAAATAAACAGAAGTGATTTTGGTCTTACGTGGAATGCTGCATTAGAAACCGGTGGAGTAATGGTCAGTGAAGAGGTGAAAATATCAGGTGATATCCAATTTTCAAAAAGCTAATAATCAGCTTGATTCATAATTAAAAGCATATTTTAGCCATAAATTCTAAAATATTATTTGGTAGAATAGAGAAAATTTGTACTTTTGTCGCGGAGAGTTGGCAGAGTGGTCGAATGCGGCAGTCTTGAAAACTGTTGACTGTCACAGGTCCGGGGGTTCGAATCCCTCACTCTCCGCTGAGAGGGTCTTCATCAAGAAGACCCTCTTTTTTTTCATAAATAAGCAATCCCTTTTCTTTCATTTTCAAATGGTTATGAGACAATAAACCGAGCATGGTAGGTGTTCGATAAATGCCATTTTCATAGTACAGATTGCTGTCGAACACCCTGTTCACAAATTCCCTTTTTTGAAGCGTATCGGACTTGGAATATACATGGCGCATATCCGTTAATAGGTTTAGGTTATCTTCCAAGATGCTGAACGCCTTGCTCTGGTCATTGCCCAGCCGTTCGATCGCCCCTTTAAGGTTCAGTATTTCGTTGCTGTATATCGAATACCAACGGTCATAGGTATCTTTGTTGATTTCGTTCTTTATCCATTTCTCCTCGACCGAAAACAGTTTTTCCTCGGCTTCTTGCAATTGACTTTTCTTTTCCATTGCCTTTTTACGGTTGCTCTCCATTTCCATATCGAGCGAGCTTTTGGTCACTGTCCTAATCTTCCTTACCCTTGCACTCGGTAAACTCATCAGTTCACAGGCTTCCAAAAATTGGTTATGAGCTTTGATAGCACTTATATTGTTGTGCTTGGAGTGCCTGCATTTGTAGTAATAGAAATACTTACCCGATTTGCCCCTTGACGGTGCGCCCGACAATGGGTTTCCACAATGGCATTTCAATACCCCACGCAATGGGATTTCATCATCGATGACCGTCCTTGTTTTTTCGGGACGTTTCATTTTCTCCTGTACCATCATCCACGTGGTCTTGTCAACGATAGGTTCGTGGATGCCGTCAAACAATCCGCCTGCATAGTCCTTGTAGGTTTCCACTTTCAGCAAGCCTGCATAGGTCGGGTTTTTAAGCACACGCTCGATAGCCATATTGCCCTTTGTCGGAAAGCCCAACCTTTGAGCTTGTTCTTTTATCAGATAAAGTGGTGTATCTCTCAAATAGGCATCGTAGATGAACCGTACTATCTTGGCTTCGGTTTCCTCGATTATCAACCGCCGTTCCTTGCGTTCTCCCTGTTTCCTGTACCCGAACGGAGCGTTCTTGTAAACATATCTTCCCTCTTTGGCTTTTGCGGTATAGATACCACCCTTTACCTTAATACTTCGGTTGATATTGTCCTCTTCGGCAAGCAACAACTGCAATCCTGCACGGAAGAAACTTCCAGGCGTGTCATAATCGAAGACAATGCCCTCTGTGACGCTTACGACCTGTATGCTGTATTTCTGTTGAAGGAGTTTGACCATGCTCATCGCTTCCCCTGCATCACGGCTGAAACGGTCAAGTTGGTCAACCAAGAGATAGTCCACCGTCCTATGGTGCTTGGTTATGAACTCCCTCAATTTGATGAAGTCAGGGCGGTCAAATGTCCGTGCGCTCTTGCCCCTGTCGATAAAGGTATCAACCAATTCGACATCGTTGAATTTCAGCCATTGGTCGGTATAGAGTTCCTGTCTTTCGATGGAACCGTTACTTTGTCCGAGTTGGCTGAACCGTAGGTATCTTATCGCTCTTTTCATAGTATTCCCTTAATGTTGCAGACACAATAATCTCAATGATTAAATCTACAAATTTTTCCTCTTTCTCACGCTCCCTTTGCTCATTTATATCCAAAATGGTCTTGTCGATTTCGGGAGTTTCCTTTTTGTTCTCACTGTTTTCCATCGCTGTATTCCTTTTAAATAAAAACAAAGCTGATTATCAACTTTATCTTTAAATTTAACTTGAAGAGCGATGCAACTTTTAATTGTTGCAGTGAGAGGTAGTATTTGGCTTGTAGTTGCTAAATACAATGATAGAAGTATTTGAAAATATTGCCAAAAAAGAATAAAAAAGGTAGCAAAGGTAAGGCGGACAGCCACCGCACGACCCAGCCAAAAGACTACGGCATAATGGCAGGACAAAATTAAGGTGGCTTCGCCGAGTTGTTGCGTGATTGCCCTGCCACCCTTCGGGACTTATTCCGTTTCCTTTTGGTTTTTTCACCTGTCCGCCTTCTTAAAATGGCTTTCTTTTTTTTCTGTTTTTTTCTTTTGGAAACAATTTTAAGAGAGAGAGAGAAACGCACCACCACCAGCCTATCGTTATCAGAACAACGGTTTGTGTTTCTCATTATAGATTTCCTTAACCAACTCCCCGAACTCCTGAAAGTGGTATTCGATAATGTTATCCAGATACGCATAAATCGTGAGTTTGTCGATACCCATAATGCCGATAAGCCTGTTAAACGTTTCGTGGTGTTCCTGTCTTACATAGACCGATTTTCCTTTGCTTGCCCTTGTATTCGAAATTTTAAAGAACTGACCGCAGTAATCTTCTTTGGTCAGCTTCTTTGGCTTTGAGGTCATTCTTTTGGTATTGCTCGCTGACGGTCTTGTATGTTCCGTTCCTGTTTCCGCAGTTTTTTCGTCTGTTTCGGGTGCGGTAAAGTCGTCCCAATGTGTTACTGCCTGTTGTTCCTGTGCAGGTTGTTTCTTTTCACTGCCAATGAAATTTTCGATAGAAAAGTCCTGTACTTCGGGTTGCTGTTTTTTGTTTTCTTCGTGTATCATATCACTTGTTTTTAATGTTATTTCAAATTAGCTGTTTGGTTAACTGAACAGTTAGTTGTATATATCATTGTACCGATGTAACTATTTATGCACCTGCATATTTTCAATTAACTGTTTCATTAGCTAAAAATCCAATAGATTGCCTGCAATCACTTTAACCCATTGGTGAACTCCATAGCCAACCAGCCAACTAACCACAACAAAGGAAATAAAAGCAATGTCAACCCGCATAAACGTGGCACTTTGTGGCACTATTTGGCGTTCAAAGGCGTGGTTGTAAATAGCTGTTATTCAAATACTCTTGTCGAAATTTGTAATGGAAGCGGTTGGTTTTTTCGGCTAACCCCAATCCGTTTGCAAAACGGATTTTTCTGAACCCTTGTTCAGAGCAAGTTATCTTTTGAGGTACTCGAAATGAATTTCAGTACCTCAAAAGCACTTGCCCTTGCAGGGAGCTGAAAACCGCTCCGAAGTCGCAGTTTTGGTTTAACATTAGAAACGGATTTATTATGGAAGAAAAGCACAGAAAACAGATTAGGAAAACAGGTCGAAAACCGAAGAATGACCCAGCGGTCAATCGGTATTCCATTAACCTGAATGCAGAGGAAAATGCCAAGTTTCTTACCCTTTTTGAGCAATCGGGAATGAACGTAAAGGCACATTTTATTACAGCTTGCATCTTTCAGAAGACGGTAAAGACCGTAAAAATTGATATGGATGCAATAGAATACCACGCAGGGTTGACCAAATTTTTCGCTCAGTTTCGAGGAATAGCAACCAACTACAATCAGATTGTAAAGATTTTGTACCGCAATTTTTCGGAGAAAAAAGCATCTGCATATCTCCATAAATTAGAAAAGGAAACCATTGAATTGGCAAAATTGACTAAGGACGTAATCCGTTTGACACAAGAATTTGAAGCAAAGTATCTGAAAAAGGAGTAAAAATATGATTGCAAAAATCGGAAAAGGAAGCAATATGTATGGAGCGATTTTGTACAATCAGCAGAAAGTGGACACGGAAAATGGAGCGGTTTTGTTGCTGAACAAGATACCCGACACGGTGGACGGCTGGTATTCTGTAGCATATTTTAATAAATGCTTTGAGCCGTATTTGTCGGCAAACATCAAAACGGAAAAGACGGTACGGCATATATCGCTAAACCCAGATCCTGCGGATAAGGTCAGCGATGAACATTTTACGGAAATGGCACAAGAGTATATGGAGCGTATGGGTTACGGCAATCAGCCATATATTGTTTTCAAACATACGGACATTGACCGAACGCATATCCATATCGTTTCGACCTGTGTAGGTATTGACGGAAAGAAAATCCCCGATGATTACGACCACCCACGTTCAATGGCTATCTGTCGGGATTTGGAGCAGAAATACAACCTGCACAAAGCCACCGAGCAGGAGCAGAAACAAGCCCATAAAGTTTTCAAGCCTGTGGATTACCACAAAGGCGACATCAAAAGTCAGATTGCTTCGGTAGTACGTTATTTGCCAAAGTATTACAGCTTTCCGACTATGGGAAGCTACAATGCTTTATTGTCGCTGTTCAACATTGCAGCGAAAGAAGTCAAAGGCGATCGGAACGGTAAGACCATAAACGGATTGGTCTATGTGGCATTGGACGAAAACGGAAACAAGGTAAGCAATCCGTTCAAAGCATCGCTATTCGGAAAAGATGCAGGGATTGCACAACTGCAAAAACACTTTGAACAGTCCAAAGAAAAAATGAAAACCAACCCTGCAAGGTCAGTTTTAAAGAATACCGTTGAATTGGCTATGCGCACGACAAGCAACGAAAGAGAGTTTAAAAAGCAATTGACCGAACAAGGCATCAATACGGTTGTCCGCAGGAACGACGACGGACGGATTTACGGTATAACTTTTATTGACCACGAGAATCGTAGCGTTTGGAACGGTTCACAGTTAGACAGAAACCTATCAGCTAATGTATTCAACGATTGGTGGAACAACGGAAACAGACCCGAATTAAAAATACAGAACAGCCCTATTTCCAAAACAAATACATTGGACGATTTGCCAACCCACAACCTTTTTGAGTTTATCCCACAGGAACATTCGGCTAATTACGATTTAGGATTGTTCAGCTTGTTACTCGGTGAACAGGGCGTGGATTACGAAGAAGAACAGTTTGCCAACCGAATGAAGAAGAAAAAGAAGCGTTACCCTCGTCAAAGAAGGTAAGAACTGTATATATTATGGACGTTATTGCCTTTGCATCACGGAAATGTATTTGTCTGAATATATCGGCATAAATATGAGGTGCTTAATAGGTCTGTAAATCATATTTAAGATTGTACGAAACTTTTGCCCTACCAACCAAAGATATTCATAAAAACTCATTATATTTGACAAAATAAGTCAAGTTAAAAATTAAAATTGTCTTTTGACAAATGAAAAAAAATACCACAACAGGCGAAATACTTAGGGAAGCAAGGGAACGGAAAGGACTACTTTTACGACACGTATGTGCAGAATTAGACGTAGATACCGCCATACTTAGTAAGATTGAGCGAAACGAACGAAAAGCGACAAAAGAACAAATCATAAAGCTTGCTGAAATTCTTGATTTAGATAAAGATGAACTCTTAATCCAGTATTTGAGCGACAAAATTCTATATGAAATTAAGGATGAGGACTTGGGAACAAAAGCGTTGAAAGTAGCCGAACAAAAAATCAAATACAACAATAAAACCAATAACAACGATTAATGCAAATAAAATTAGAAGAACTCAAGTATCAGGAAGTTGCCATTCAATCGGTTGTTAAAGTATTTGATGGCAATATTAAGAATACGTTCGACAATTCGTGTTTTGAGGGCATTCGCTCCAATAATTGCACGTTGTCTGATGAACAAATTTCAGAAAACATACAAGATGTTTTAGCAGAAAACGGAATTGAAGAAAAAACGGCAAAGGTTTCGAAAGATAAGGAACTGACTATTGAAATGGAAACAGGAACAGGTAAAACGCTTGTTTACGTTAAAACCATTTGCGAGTTATACAAACATTACGGCTTTACAAAATTTATTATTTTGGTGCCGTCAGTTGCCATTCGTCAGGGGGTTCTGAAAACATTGAATACATTTGAAAAGCAACTGGAAGATATTTACGGATTCGTTCCAAAATCTTTTGAATATAACAGTAAGAAGCTAAGTAAAGTAACCAACTTCATCGAAGAGCAACATCCGCAAATAATGATTATGACGCTGGCTTCGTTCAACTCGGAAGACAAAATCCTGAATCAAGCAAAACGTGAAGATTTATTCGCCAATGTTCCATTTATCGAGGCAATCGGAAGAACCAATCCGATTGTTGTAATGGACGAACCGCAGGAAGGAATGGATACGGCTAACTCCGTTAAACAAATCACTAAACTTAATCCGCTTTTCAAACTACGGTATTCGGCTACGCACAAAGTGGTCAAAAATCTGATTTACCGCCTTACGCCTTATGACAGTTACAAGCAAGGATTGGTGAAAAAAATTGAGGTGTTGACCGTTACGGAAAAGAATGATGAAGCAACGCTTAAATTGGAATTGACCGAAATACAAAATGGTAAAAATCCGATAAGGGCAAAAATCAAAGCTTGGCATCAATCCGCCAGTGGCAAGATAGAATTCAAAGAAACCAAATGGCTGAAAGACGGAGATAACTTGGGAACAATAACGAATAATCCGAGTTATCTCAAATATCGTATTGAACGAATCAATAAGAGTTTACGAACACAAAAATGGTCAGTCACTTTTACTAATGGAACGCAGATTTTTGAAAAGCAAACTTCAGGAAATATAGAAAGCATTTGGGCTTTGCAACTGGAATGGCTGATTATCCGTCATTTTACCAAAAAGCAAAAATTACAGGCACGGGGTATCAAATGTCTTTCTTTGGTTTTCATTGATAAAGTAGCCAACTATGTAAGTGAAGAGCCCATTATCAAGAAGCTTTTCATGGAAAAATACAAAGCACTTTATCCCGAATTTCACGATGGGAAAATTCCGACAAACGAACACATTGAAGCCATTCAGGGATTTTACTTTGCCAAAACAGGAAAAGGAGAATTTACCGACAATGAAACTTCCATGCGTAAAAACTCAGATGTTTTTGATGCTATTTTAAAGGACAAAGAAGAGTTATTGTCTTATGGAGATTCCGTAGCGAATAAAATTGAGTTTATTTTTTCACACTCTGCTTTGGGTGTGGGTTGGGATAATCCCAATATATTCAACATCGCCACGCTGAACAATTCGTATTCTGAAATCAAAAAGCGTCAGGAAATTGGTCGTGGTTTGCGTATTGCCGTAAATCAGGACGGACAGCGTGTTTATGACGCTTTGGATGTAGCAGAAGACAAACGTATCAACCAGTTGACCGTAATTCCAAATGAAACTTATGAAACCTTTGTAACCCAATATCAGGAAGAAATCAACGAAATTTATGGAACAACTTCCGCAGGTGCAGGAATGACCCATACACATAAAGGCAAACCGCAAAACGAAGTACATTTCAAACGCAATCAAAACGAAACCATCAATCAGGCTTTCAGACGGTTTTGGGAAGCGCTGGCTAAGAAAACGAATTTTTCGGTTGCTTTTGACGAACAGGCTTTAATTGCACGAAGTATAGAAGCATTAAATGCAATTTCAATAGCCGATTATCAGGCAGAAGTATCGAGCCGAACGATTGGGGATATTAGCGAAAGTGGCATTCAGGATGAATTTGCAGGAAAAGAAACGTATAAACTAAAGGCATATTATACACCTTTGGATTTGTTGGAAGAACTAAGCGAAAATACAGGGCTGTCTTATAATTCGCTTTTTAAGATTGTAAAGCAATTAAACAATCACGAAGACTTTGCCAAAAATCCACCACAATACATTCATCAATCCGCCAATTTGATAAAGAACATAGAATTGGAAGAAATGCTTCGGGGTTTGGATTATCATCTGACCAATGAAACGTTTCCTTTTGAATTTGATGACTTTGTTAAAAATATTCAAGATAGCGGTTACGGTAGTGGTTATGTGGACACACCAAGAAAAGGGGTATTTGACAAAATGTTGATTGATAGCGAAGTGGAGAGAAAGTTTGCCATTGGCGCAGACCGTGATGACGAACTGGTTTGTTTCTTAAAACTACCGAGCTATTATAAAATCCCGACACCTATCGGAGAATATGAGCCGGATTTTGGTATCGTGATGAAACGAAAACAATTGAGAGATGGCAAAGAGAGTGAGTTTTATTTTGTCATAGAAACCAAAGGAACAAACGACATCAACGATAAAAAAGCATTGAAAGAAAGTGAAGTGTATAAAATTCTTTGTGCGGTTAAGCATTTCAATGCGCTGGGTGTGGACGTAAAATACAAAGCACCGGTAAAAGACTATATGTATTTTAAAGATGAGGCTGTAAAAGACATTAACGCAATAACAGAAAAATAATGAGCAATCAAGAATATACAAACAACCCACTTGAAAATGTCCAATCGCACGATTGGAATAAAGAACGTTTGGAACAACTAAAGAGGTTGATGCCTGATTTGTTTACCAATGACGGTAAGTTGAATATCAATGAACTTAAAAAAGTAATTGACCCTAATAGCGTAAACGAAACTGAACGTTATGAGTTCCGTTGGTTTGGCAAGAGCAACGCCAAACGTGAAGCTTTTACGCCTACTGATGCTACATTGATTTATGATGAAGCGAGAAGCGTAAACCCAACCGAAAGTGAAAACCTGATTATTGAAGGCGAAAACTTAGCCGTACTCAAATTATTGAGCCAAAGCTATCGGGAGCAAATCAAATGTATCTATATAGACCCGCCTTATAACACTGGAAACGATTTTGTGTATTCTGATAAGTTCAACCAAGACAGGAAAGAATATTGGGAAGATACAGAAATTACTGAAGACGGTTATAAAATTGACAGCAATATCGAAACAGACGGACGTTTTCACAGCAACTGGTTGAATATGATGTATAGCCGTTTGCTCATTGCAAGACAGTTATTATGTGAAGATGGGGTGATTTTTATATCATTGGATGATAATGAAATCCATCATTTGAAAAAACTTTGTGATGAAGTTTTTGGAGAAGAAAATTTTTACTCATCAATAATAGTTCGTTCAAACAGCCGTGGGCAAACATACAATCAAATTGCAAAAACTCACGAATATATTCTTGTATATACCAAATCAATAGACGGCGATTTATTGGAATTGGAAAAAAATAATGATAATTCTGACCTAAATTTATTGGACAATATAGGGAACTTCAATATTAGAGAATTGAGGAATCGTAATCCTAAATTCGGCAAACATAATAGGCCGAATCTATTTTATCCTATATACGTCAATCCTAATCTGATTGACAAGGATGGGTTCTGTCCTATCTCATTAGAAAAAACAGATGAGTTTACAGTTAAGGTAGAACCATTCAATTCAAAAGGTGTCGAATCTTGTTGGCGTTGGGGAACAACGAAGCTTATTAATAATTTAGAAAAAGAAACGTTGATAAGTAATATTGTTGCTAAAGCAAAAGCCGATGGGAGTTTTGGTATTTATGAAAAATATAGAAAGACGACATATAAGCCTAAGTCTATTTGGGATGAGAATCCTTTCTTAACCGAAACAGGAACCGTTGAAGTCAAAAACTTAGGCTTTGAAGGAGAGTTTGATTTCCCAAAACCAGTAAAATTGGTTCGAAGGTGTATTGAATTAACAGTAGAAAAAGGCGATTTGGTATTAGACTTCTTTGCAGGTTCTGGTACAACAGGACAAGCAATATTTGAACTAAATAACGATGCCGATAAAGACATTAAGTTCATTCTTGTTCAATTACCAGAGAAATGTAATGAACAAAGTGTTGCCTTCAAAAATGGCTTCAAAAAAATCAGTGATATTACGATAGAACGTAACAAGCGTGTTATTAAAAAAATCATTGAGGAAAAGAAAAACGAACAACCTGATTTATTTAATAAAAAGGAAGATAATGAAAATCAGCTAAATGGACTTGGTTTCAAAGTCTTCAAATTGACAAAATCCAACTTCCCAAGAGTAGAATATGCTCCCGACCCTGAAAAATCAGACGAGGAAAATGTAGAAGCATTGAAAAAATACATTGCCGACAAAGAAGCACAATTAATAACCGCTTTCAACCGTGATGAACTCATTACCGAAATATTGATTAAAAACGGCTTTAAGCTTAATTACACGGTTACCCAACAAGAGCAATTCAAGAAGAATGAAATTTTCTTAGCATCAGACGGAGAAAAAGAAACATTGCTTTGTTTGGATGGCACGTTAGCAGACAAAACCGTAGAATATTTCAAATCCCATACAGACCAAAAGCTGATAGTTTTAGAACGTGCTTTAGACACCACAAAAAAATGGAATCTGAAACACTATATGGGCGATAAGTTTAAAGCGTTTTAAAAAAAATGGAAATGTTGTACCAAGATAAACAATTCATAAAAGCGCAAGATTTATCGTTTGTTGGTGTATTGCACGACATTAAAAAATCAAAAACAGCATTACAGCCAGTTTTTGAGTGCCTTACTAACGCTTTGGAAGCAATCAAAATCAAACAAAAATCGAATACCGATTATAAGGGAGAAATTCTGATAAAAATATATGCAACGGAAACAACGGTACAAAGTACAGAGTTCAGCAGTTTGTCTATAACTGACAACGGAATTGGTTTTAACGATGAGGAATTTAAACGCTTCAATACATTCAAACTAACTGACAAAGGATTTAAAAATTTAGGTTCCGGAAGGATACAATATGTGCATTATTTCGACAACACAACTGTAAAAAGTGTTTTTGAAAAAGACGGAAAGTATTTTGAGCGTGAGTTTGTTGTTTCAAAAAAAGAAAACTTTTTGAAAGAAAATGCTATCGTAAAACACAGACATTGTAAAGAAACGGATATTTCCAATACCGAAACCATTGTTTCTTTTAGCACCCTATTAGAAAATAGTGGCGTTTATAATGATTTAAACGAACAAACGCTAAAAGGAAAATTACTTGAAAGATATATTCATTATTTCTGTTACAACAAGGGGAAATTACCAAAGATAAAGATTGAATTTTATGTGCAATCTGAACTAAAAAGTGAATCCACTATTTCACAAACGGACATTCCAAATATAGATAAAACACAATCTATAAAACTTCAATATTCTAAAAAAGGAAATAGCGGAATCGAAAAAATTGACAAGACAGAGGGTTTTGTAATTGATGCTTTTAAAATTTCAAAGAGTATTTTACGAGAAAATAAACTCAATTTGGTTTCAAAAGGAGAAGTTATTGAAGAATCAGAAGTAAACCTCGAAAGTCTTGCAGGGAATGACAATGTAAAAGGAAACAAATATTTGTTCTTGGTTTCAAGCAATTATATTGATGAAAGAGATAGCAATTTAAGAGGTGTTTTGAACATTCCAAGCAAAGATTCTTTTGAAAAAGACCTGTTTGCTAATCAGGAAGAAATACTAATTGAAGATATTCAGGAAGAAGTAAATAAAACCATTGATACAATGTATCCTGAAATTGAAGAAGTGAAACAAAAACACCAAGAAGACTTTGCAAAACTGAAGGAAATGTTTTTGTTGGACGACGAAACAGCTAAAAATATTAGTATATCTATTAATGACAGTCAAAGTGACATTCTAAAAAAATTCTATGAAGCAGAAGCAAAAAAATCAGCTTCAATAGATGCTGAAATTAAGGAATCAATAGACAACTTGGATAAACTTGATACTCGCAGTCCGAATTATGAAGAAGAATTAGAAAAAGAAATTGGCAGGCTTGTTAAAGCTATTCCTATGCAAAACAAAAAAACTTTAACGCATTATGTAGCAAGACGAAAATTAGTTTTAGACTTATTGGATAAAATATTAGCTCGACAATTAACGGTTCAACAACAGAAAGAAAATTATGATGAAGCATTGATACACAATTTACTGTTTCAAAAAGGTTCAACAAATACCGCAAACAGCGATTTATGGATAATCAATGAAGATTTTATTTACTTCAAAGGAAGTTCAGAAAAACAGTTGAGCAAATTAGAAATTGACGGAGAAAAAGTTTTTAAAGACAAATTTTCAGAGGAAGAAGAGCGTTATTTAACTTCATTAGGAGAAAACAGAAAAATCAAAAGACCAGATGTATTACTTTTTCCTGAAGAAGGGAAATGCATCATCATTGAGTTTAAAGCCCCACACGTAAATGCTTCTGATCATTTGACACAGATTGATAGATATGCAAATCTAATTCGTAACTATACCGAAGATAAATTCCAAATAACAACTTTTTACGGTTACTTATTAGGAGAAAGTATTGAGCCAAGAGATGTTTTAGGAACGGTAAGTAGATACGAGCATTCTTACCAATTTGACTACTTATATCGTCCGTCCGAAAATGTGATTGGTTTCGACGGACGAACCAATGGTTCTATCTATACAGAGGTAATTAAATACTCAACTTTACTTGAACGAGCAAAACAACGTAATAAAATATTTATAGATAAATTGAAGTAAACTTTGGACAGAGGAACTTGAGGCAGAACCGTACAAGCCACACGCGTGTAAAAAAACGATGTCCTAATAAAAGGTTTGCTTTAAACACTACAAAAAATGAAATCTGAAACATAATATGGGCGACAAGTTTAAAGCGTTTTAAATAGAAGGATTATGGCAATATTTTTTCACAAAGGAAAGGAGAACATTCTTGAATCAAAAAATGACCAAGAAACAGAACAAGTTGAATTAAACAAAATTCAAGATTCTTTTTTAAAAGTTCTTGATAATAAAAACCTTTCATTTCTTTTAGGGAGTGGATGCTCTTCTTATGAAATCGAAGTAACTGATGAAAAACAAATAGCAACAGACAACGTTGATGTTCCGACAAGCGAAGAAGTAACTGAAGAGCTTGAAACAAAAGATGCCGACATAGAAAACCCGTTAAAAAAAGAGAAAACTCAAATCGGCATTCCTGTTATGGCTCCAATGGCTATTGAGTTCTATAATGCGGACAATTTTGAAGATGAAAAAAAGTGGTTAAAGGATGAACTGAGCATTGATGTAGAAACAGAAATCTTTGCGAAAAACCTTGAAGTATTTTTATCAACATTACACAGCCTATCGTTTTATCAATCAAATATTCTCAGCAAAGAAGAGAAAGAACAGGCATTAAAAAATGTAAGAGATGGTAAAGCATTCAATGAGTTAACACATTTTGAGAAAATAGAATCTATTGTTTGGAAAGCCCGAAATTTCCTGTTACAAAAATGTCTTAATGAAGATAATACAAAAAGTGATAAAGAAAATCCGAGCAATGACTTGCCTTTGATTGAACTTTATAAGCAGTTTTACAGAAAGCTATTGACACGAAACCCAACCTTACCACGCCTAAATATCTTTACAACAAATTATGATCTGTATTCGGAGCGTGCAATGGATTTATTGGGAATACACTATGTGAATGGTTTCACAGGAGGGATAAGCAAATTTTTCAACCCAGCGATTTTCAATTATGCCCTTGCGGAAAAAATGGATTTGTCACAATCCAAATGGAGTGTAATTGACAACTTCTTTTATTTGTATAAAATTCATGGTTCAGTCAATTGGATTGAAGAAGAAGGAGGAACGAAGCTCTTTAAAGTAAGGGAAATACAAGATCCAACGTTCGAGGTATTAAAGGATAAGGACACTATCATGATTCATCCTACACCTTTGAAATACAATGCAAGTCTGGGAAGTCCTTATTCTGATTTGTTTCGGGAGTTTCAGAAGAAACTAATGCAGAATAATAATATCCTTGTAACAATAGGATACAGTTTTAGTGACGAGCATATAAATAACTTGATTTTTCAAGCCTTTACCATTCCATCATTTAGGTTGATTGTCATTGGAGAGCCAAACGATTGGAATGCAATTGGAAAATTGCAAAAATTAAACGATTCAAGAATTTGGATAATTGGTGGAAATGATGATTCAGACACGCCTTTACATTATTTTGAAAGATTTGTTGAAGAAATAATGCCTGACCTGACGGCAGAAGATTTGGATAAGAAAATGGAAACAACAATAAATAACCTAAAAGACTTGCTAAAATGACAAAGGAAGATAAGCAAAGGGTTATTGGTAAAGTTGTAGCCATTAATTCCGACCGATTTTCGGTTGAATTATTAAGCGGTCTTGACAATTTCAACGTGAGCGGATTTGATGATATTCATTATTTTGCTCAATTGAACAGCTATGTAATTGTTCCATACCAAAATTACTATATTGTTGCAGAAGTTGCTGGTGTTAGAGAAAAAGACCTGAATGTTCCTTTTTCTAACCCTACCGACCAGATTTTAAGCAAAATCCAAGCGGGAAAGTTTTTGGAGGTTTTGCCTATTGGTACAATCAAAACAAACAAAGAGAATGAATCTAATTTTGATTTCGGAGTAAGTGTATACCCTACTTTATATTCTGATGTGCTTTATATTAAAGAGCAGGAATTAGATACGATTTTCAAAACGAACAAGATAAAAGAAAAAAGTTGTCAGAATAATGAGGGATGTAAAAATGGAAATTGTCAATGTAAAGAAAAATACACTTCTCTACCTATCGGAAAATCAACTATTTTCCCTGACTATGCTGTAAAAATAGATATTGACAAGTTTTTTGGTAGTCATTCAGCAGTTCTTGGAAATACAGGGAGTGGAAAATCCTGTACCATAGCTTCTATGTTACAAACTCTATACAAGTTTGATGAATACAGTGCCACAGGAAGTACATTTATATTCTTCGATGTAAATGGAGAATACAGACAAGCTTTTGAGCATGTTGGAGAGGGGAATACTAATATTGAAGTCAAAAACTTTGCTATCGATGAAGTTGAGGAAAAGGATAGCATAATTCAAAGTTTTATTCTGCCACATTGGTTTTTGGATATCGATGAATGGGCATTATTACTAAAAGCAAGTGAAAAATCGCAATTGCCTATTTTAAGAAATGCTTTAGCTCTTGCTGTTTTGTTTCAGTCGGGAGCGACCAACACTGTCAAAAATCATATACTGGCCTCTTGTATTACTCAAATATTAAGGGATGAAACAAGCAGTCCTTCGAAAAAGGACAGAATCAAATCAATATTGCAAAAATTCTACACGACTGAAATTAATTTGTCAATTAATTTTAATGGCGCTACTTTTCACAATGGAATTAAGACTGTAAATTGTACAATTGAGAATTGTCTTTTCATTCATTTCGGGGAAATGAAAGGTATTCAGCATTTGTTTGATTATCTGGAACAAAGAACTGACGAGGGCGACTATATGTTCTTATCCTCCAACTTTTATCTTCCTTCTTATCAATCTAATCAGGACTTTGATTTCAAATTATTAGAAGATGCGTTAGACCTCGCTATACTCTATGAAGAGGCACACGGAAATAGACAAATCAGAGATTATTGCTCATCATTAATTACCAGATTTAAAAGTATAAAGGAGAGAGATGACTTTAATTTCTTGACAGAAAACAAAACTAATATTGAACAACATGCTTACTTGAACCAATTTTTAGGTCTTGAAGAAAAAACTAAAAAATCACAAGTAATAATTATTGACCTAAACTCAGCCAATGATGAAACTGTTGAAGTAATTTCTTGTGTTCTTTCAAGATTAATTTTTGAAAAATTAAAAGTTGCAAAATATCGAAATACATTTCCCGTAAATCTTGTATTGGAAGAAGCTCATAGATATATCTCAACTGATTCAGGTAAAGTATTTGGTGATGCTAACAGGATATTTGAACGCATTGCCAAAGAGGGGCGAAAATATGGTATGTTCTTGCTTGTTTCTTCGCAAAGACCAAGTGAACTTTCGAGAACTGTTTTATCTCAGTGTAGTAATTTTATTGTGCACAGAATTCAAAATCCAGAAGATTTATCTCACATAAGGCAAATAACACCTCATATTTCAGAAACCATATTAAAAAGACTACCATCAATACCGACACAACACGCCTTAATATTTGGTCACGCTGTAAACTTACCAACAACATTTAAGGTAAATGAAGCTAATCCAAAACCGAAAAGTGACAATAACGAAATAAGTAGAAATTGGTTTAGAGAAAAAGACTTTGACGTTTATTTAGACGGTGAAGACCTGAAAAAATTAAACAATGAAGATAAGAAAGACTCGGTACCATCAACAGTAGAAGCTGACGATGATAAAACCAAAACGTCAAAACCTATTGCAGGTGATATGTTGAAAACCTTGCAAAATAAATTCGGACAACCATAATAGATGTATGGAAAAACAAATTTTAGATGAGTTAAAAGACCTCAAAGCAATTGTTTACAAACTCGCAGGTATATCTGAACAGTCAATTGAATTGCCTATTTCTATCGAAGCAATCGAAAAAGCGACTAAGGAATATAGAAAATTAGAGATTCAGCGTGGTGAATGGTTAACAGATTTTGAACTTGTGTAAGGACACGGTACTATAAGAGATCTAGCATAATCGAATTGGCTAAGGAACTTAAATTCCGCAATGTTGACCTTGCTTCCTTTATGGAGTTAAAGAAAAGCCAAGATAGTTTTCAAAGCAAGATTGATGAGTATCTTGCATCAAAACCAAAAGGAAGAAAACCTTTTGCTCTACCAGACTACTTGGAAAACATCAATCTTGATAATTTAGAGCCTTCAGTAGAAGTCGTTCGGGATGACTTAAAAAATCTGAATGATGAATATAATAAAGAGAACCTATCAAAATATATTGTAGTATGTAACAACTACGCTTCACCTAAAATTGGTTATCCTTATCAACAGTATTTTGATGAAGAAATTAAAAAACGATGTCGGCATTGGTGCAATCGATTCAATACTGCAAATTATGCTTTTCAATTACTCACTTCTAAAAGGTATAAACTTAAACCTGTTAAAGAGTAAAGTACGGATGGATACAAGTAAAGACTATGTTTATAGGAATGTTTAAATTTTTTATCAGCTATTTCACCCCATCCAAAAACGTTAAAAACGGTATTAAGTGTTCGACTGTAATCCCTGTCAGCCCGCAGAAACCTTCATCGAAAGATGAAGGTTTTTTTTATGCAATGTCCCTCCGTTTTTTGATCCGAAAAAATGGAATGCTTTACTGAGGCAGACAAATCTTTATATTTGAAGATTGTATATCCGGAAGTTTCACTATCACTTTATTACCTATGATCCTAGAACTCGCTATATTAAATGTAAAACCAGGTCTGTCTGATCAGTTCGAAATTGATTTTCAAACTGCAGGTCAATATATTTCTTCAATTGAAGGTTATATCAAACATACATTGAAAAAATGTGTAGAAATTGAAAATCAATATATTCTTTTAGTGGAATGGGTCACGGTTGAAGCGCACGAAATTGGATTTAGACAGTCTCCTCAATATTTGAAGTGGAAGGAATTGCTGCATGATTATTACGATCCGTTTCCGCAAGTTCTGCATTATGAAGACGTGATTGACACAGTTAAAATGTAAGCTAAGGTGAAGATTTTCACATTAGCTATTCTACTATAATTTTCAATGAATTGGACTGTGCGGGTATTTTATTTTTTGTACGTAGAGTTTGATCGGAGCCAAGCAGTTCCTCTTTAAAAGCTTCCGCATAGGGGTAAATTTTATAATCAAACCGGCTTTGAGGGATTGTAAAAATTCCTTTTTCTTTTGCGACCATTTTCATGTTGAAGATTCGGTTTTTAATATAAAGCTGACCATCCAATGTTGCCATACGCTTACCGATATCATTTACGTTCCAATCATAATTTGCGACATTAAAGTGTGCGTCTATATACTTTTTGAAACCAGGAATACCAACCTCATAATCTACATTACCTGAATCAATAATTGCAAATAGAGCTTCAGGAGCTCCTTTTTTTACTAAGTCTTCCGGAGTAAATTTAGAAATCTGTGAGAATTTTGAATATTCGTACAAAGCAAGCCTGATGGTATCATCTATAGTGTATCGGTCCTTGTCAGATTCTAATACCAATTTTATGGCGTTGATGTCCACATCTTGTTTTTCTACAACTTCTATAACCTCTGCGCTGCTTTTATAAATCTTTCCGTCTATTTTGGCTTCTATAATGGGGAGATCTGATTTTCCTAATGATCCTGCTACAAAAGTGATGTCGTAAAAATATAAATCAGCTTGTGATTCCATTTCTCTTTCGATCTCTGAGCCCTCAAGTTCTTCGTAGTTATCTTTGGTAGCTGAATGTACTTTAATACTTCCGGTTTCCGGTTTATTTTTAAAGAATAATCTTAACGTAACAGATTTATTCAATTCGACCTTAGGCTGAAAGACCAACCATATCATCTCTTGCTCTTGTTTTTCAGAAGATCCACTGCAAAATGTTAGGGTAAATAGTAAAGACAGATATAAAAGATGACTGGCAATTATTTTCATTTTTTAAGTGATTTAATACATTTATAATCCTTTTAAACATAAATATAATATTATTCTTTAGATATGCCGATATGTTAAGCAGGTATCGGTAAGGGATTTGCAATTATGAAGGCGTGATTTATAACGGATAAACAGATGCTCCTGTAATAGTCTTCACATTAGCTATTCTGCATAGTTTTAACCCTATTTTTTCGGAATGAATATTACTCCTAAGAACGTGAAAACCCCACTTAAGATTATCCTAAGTGGGGTTTTTGTTTTATAATAACCTTTAAAATTGTTGTGACTAGAACTTATAGCTGTATCCCAATCGTACGACCTGAGTTTCATAATAATCTTTACTGGTATAATAAAAAGTATTACCCTCGATCGTCTTTTTAATAACCATCGTATTTAACAGATCACTTGCATTAAGAAAGAGTTCTCCTTTGCCCTTTTGAACAGCTTTTTTGAGACCTAAATCGATGGAAAACCGGCTTTGTATTTTTCCTTGCGGAATAATATCTGGTGCAAGGTAGATCGCTGTTAATTGTGCATCAAGTCCTTTTGGGAATTGAAAATTATTATTAATCTTCAGCGTTCCCGAAAACATACGTTGTTCGTCTGCATGAAAACTGTGTGTAACAGGGTAAAGGTTTTCGACAGTAAAGGCATTGATCTGATTGCGGTACATATTACCATTGATATCTAAGGTATAAGTGTCAGAAAATTTTTGATGAAACATAGCTTCCAATCCGGAGTTATAGCTTCTGCCTGCATTCTGAAAAATGGCGTAAATCAGATTGCTTCCCGGTACAGTAGTCGATATACGTGAAATGGTACCATCAGCGAAGCGATGATATAAGGCTGTATAAATGTAACCTTTGGTCCAGTCACTGCGGTACCCGAGTTCAAAGGAATTGGTGAACTGCGGACGTAAAGCGGGATTACCAACCTTGATAATCTCTGCATCATCATATTTGGGAAATATCCGTATATCTACTTCGTTAGGTCTGTCCACTCTTCTGTTGTAAAACAATGAAAATTTGTTTTGAGGATTTATCTTGTATGCCAGTCTGATATTCGGAAAAGGTTGTGTGTAATTGTATCCGTCACTTTTGTATGTCGGATGCAGCGGGTTTACATCATACTTCAGGTCTACATATTCCATTCGAAGACCAATTTCTGCTTCAATCTTTTCGTTTTCAAAGATGTAATTTCCATATGCAGCAGGAATTATCTCCCTGTAAGTAGCCCAACCACCGGCATTGCTGTCCAATGGGGAATGGAGTCCCGGGATAAGGAGCATATCGGTAGGAATGCGCCTGTGCCTGAATTTCAAGCCTCCTTCTATTCGCCCGTATTTAAGAGGTCTTACATAGTCAATATTCAGATCCATTACCTGCTCATCAGATATCAGTTTGAAAGCATCTTTACCTGTATAATCAGGCATGATATTGTCAAAGAAGTATTTTTCATCTTCACGGTGGAAGGTATAGTTCAGCCCGACATTTAGTGTATGTCCGGCTTCCTTAAACTTGTGCTGATAATTAGCTGTAGCCATTACAGTCGTTTTGAGTTCGTCTTCTAAAAATTGCCACAGTCTGAGCCGCTCAGAAAGATCCGCATTAAAAAAGGGTTCATCACCACGATCTATTATCTTTTCACTGCCGAAAAGTCCGGATACGGTCAGTGTATTCTGCTCGTTTATGGTCCAATCCAGTCCCATTCTTGAGGTAAAGTAGTTTGTATTCCTGTTACGTTTGGTTTGTTGACGGATTGTTGTACCGTCATCGTATACACGGTCTACAAATTCATTTTTATTTAACGTATGTGTGTAGAGATTATCTACAGATAAAAAGGCATTGACTTTATTCTTGCGATAGTTAAGGAAAAGAGAAGGATTGATCTTTGGCGTAAACGTATACTGTGGCCGGATGGTCGGCAAATTGGCCTGACGCACCCACAATGCTCCGGCACCTGTAGTTAATCCAATCTTACCATTTAATCCTTCTTTCTTCTCTTTTTTCATAATAATATTGATAATACCTGCATTTCCATTTGCATCATATCTGGACGAAGGATTATTGATGATTTCAATACGTTCAATAGCTGATGCCGGAATATTATCCAGTCCTGTCTGGCTGCCAAATCCGGTCATAGCGGTCTGCTTGCCATCAATAAGAATAGCAACTTTGTCACTGCCTCTGAGCTGTACTTTTCCCTCCTGAGTACTTACTCCCGGCACATTTTGCAATGCCTGTAATATGGATCCTCCGGTCTGACTCAGGTTATCGGCAACTGTAAATGTTTTTTTATCCATCTTCTGACTTATTCCCGACTGTTGGCCGGTTACTGTTACTTCGTCCAACATGTGTTCATCGGATTCCAGATTAATATTTGCTACATCCAGATATTCGGAAAGGCTGCCCACATATAGATTTTGTTGCTGATTTTTATATCCGACAAGTGAAATCGACAACTGGTAATTACCGGGTTTAATATGAGATAAGGTGAAACGTCCCTGTTCATCGGAAACAGTTCCTGATACAAACTTGTTGTCAGATGCAGTGCTAAGGGTTATAGTTACATAAGGTAAGTGTTCTTTGCTGGCCTGTGCTCTTATTGTTCCTGATACAGTTACCGAACTTATCTGCGCGTAGCTGGTATTTATCAGTAGAAATAGAAAAATTAAGAAAGAAAGGATTCTATGATGCATGTGTTTTAGATTTATATCGTGTCAAAAAAATGGGGAATGATAGTTCGTGTTTTAGTAACTTTCTTCCATATACCGTTTATAAGCTATTGCCTCTTTTTGTTTTTTGGTTAATCTGTAGTGATGTGTCCAATAGCTTGCCTTCATTGATAATATCCCGATAGCAGCTCCTACAAGCACATCACTGATGTAATGTCTGTTATTGACCATTCGGAATGTACCTACTGAAGCAGCTACGCCATATGCAGCGTATGGCATCCAATGAAATCTTTCTTTGTATTCTTCACTAAGAAAAGTTGCAGCAGCAAATGCCTGAGCCGTATGTCCGGAAGGGAAAGATTCATAGTTTGATCCGTCAGGACGTTGTTGATGGATAGTTTTTTTCATAATGTAGGTAATACCCGCCATAGCAGCTTCGCCTTTGATTAATATTGCTGTCCGGTTATAGAGATCCGTTTTTGAGGCGATTCCTAATCCATCCAGACTGTAAGCGGCAAGGATAGGGGAGAATTGCAGAAAATCGTCTATATGCGTACGAAATCTGGGGATATGTTCATTTCGTTCTTCTACAATTTCATTTTTAAAAGATTCAGGCCCATTACCGTTTAGTGCTATACCGGATATCAGCAAAGCTCCCGGAATATAGAGTTGACAGAACTGAAAATGAGGTTTTGAGAAAGAAGATTTGTATAAGATCTTTGTACTATCGGTACTTAAAGTCTGCTGACGATATTGTGCTGAAACGCTGATACAGATCAGATGAAGAATGCTGAGAAGCCAGAATCGATTTACCATTGTTTGTTTTTATTACAATGATAAAAGCCAATTTTGAAGAAATTTTGAATTTTAGAAAGCTATACGGAAACAATGAAGATTATTGTCAAACCGGTACGTAATATTCCATTTTTGTCTTTTACAGATTTCTTTGATAATCGGGAGTCCAAGTCCGCTTCCGGAGCTTTCGGATGTAGTACCGGAAAAGCGGTTAAACAACAGATCCTGGCGTAGGGCGTTATTGCCGGAATTGCTGACCTCTAAAAACTGAGAATTTAGAGTCAGCGTAATATTTCCACCGGGGCTGGTATGCCTTATGGCATTGATAATTATATTGTTGAGCAGAATTTCAATAAGTGTGGTGTTTCCGCTTTTTATGATCTGAGGATTTATTCTATCTGTGATCGTAAGTTCTTTCTGATCTGCATGTTCCTGCAAAACAAGCAGGGATTGACGGATCATCAGACTTATGTCCAGATCTTCGCGATCGTCAAACTGCAGGTTTTCAATTTTTGCCAGTAAAAGTAAATTTTTATTGATGCGTGCACTACGGCTAAGCGCCTTATTAATATCTTCAATAATGTGGTATTGTTCTTCCGTAAGTTGCTGCTGCTGCAGGAGCAGATCCAGTTTGTTTTTCATGATGGCCAGAGGCGTTTGCAGTTCATGAGAAGCGTTTTCTGTAAATTCTTTCTGAGATTTGAATACAGTAATGTTATGTTCCAGTAGTTTGGTTAGTGCAGCATTCAATTCTTCAAACTCTACGGTGTCACTTTTATCAAATTCAATAGTTGTCTGTGTATTCAGATTAAAGGTCTTGAGTTTGGATAATGTACTTCTAAAAGGTGTCCACAGATTTATAGAAAGTCTTTTGTTTAAGATCAGGAAACCTACGACAAGAATTATGAAGAATAATAACGTCACTATAGCAATAGCAATCACTGTTTCTTCAGTCTCTTCCACATTGGTTTCTACCGTAAGGATATAGGGCTGACCGTTGATCCTGATTACGCGCTGCAAGACTCTGAAACGGTCAATCTCTTCATGTTCGGTATATGGATTCGCTCTGCGTATGGTATAGGTACTGTCTGCCGGAATCCGTGTATCAGTGAACGGCTGAAGATTGGTTCCCGGCTGTATACTGTTCCAGAGCCTGATGCTCTCGGACAATTGTTGTTTACTGAGATTAAGTTTATTGAGTTGATTTTCAGTTCGGTCTGCTACAATTTCATTATGCTCATCCAGTTCACTTAACCAGATGCCATCTACCAGGAAATAATAGATTGGAATACTGGAAAGCAGTACTACTAAAGAGTAAATAATAAATGGTTTTATGGATTTACTTAGTAATTTTTTCATCCTTCCCATTTGTATCCACTGCCGTAGATGGTTTTCAGATAAGATCCGCTATGCGCATCCTGTAATTTTTTCTTCAGATTTTTAATGTGTGCATAAACAAAATCATGATTGTCCAGCATATCTGCCACATCACCGGAAAGATGTTCTGCAAGCGTACTTTTTGAAATCACTTTATTCTTATTCCCGATAAAATAAAGCAGTAGATCAAGTTCTTTTTTTGTAAAGGGTACTACATGATCACCTACAGATACGGTTTTGGCTAACAGATCGATCTGAAGTTCGTTTTGTATAATAATATTGGAATTTTGAAATTGCTTACGTCGTATTACAGCATAAATGCGGGCGACAAGCTCCGACAGATGAAAAGGTTTGGTCAGATAATCGTCTGCTCCGATCTGTAATCCTTTGATTTTGTCATCAAGTGCATCTTTGGCTGAGATGATGATAACTCCATCTTGTTTTTCCTGCTCCTTCAAAGTCTGCAATACATGCATTCCATTGCCATCCGGAAGCATAATGTCCAATAAAATACAGTCATAATCAAATCCGGCTATTTTTTCCTGAGCCATCTGAAAAGTGGATGCAAATTCACATAGATAACCTTGCTGGCCGAGATAGTCAGCAATGCTTTTTGCAAGTTCGTACTCATCTTCTATGATCAGGATCTTCATTTTTGGATTGTAGGGTTGTCAATTATTCCTTTGATGCAAATTAAATATTCAATTTTGAATTCTTTTTGAATTTGGATAATATGTATCATAAAAATAAGATACTAATGATATTATTTGTTGACAGAATAGTCATAGATGCACTAGTATTGTATCAGGATTTATCACCATATAATCACCAGTGTTCCGGCGACAATCAGCAGACCGCCTGCTATTGTTTTGGCATCTGCAGGTTCTTTAAGGAGCCAAAAAGAGAGACCTATGGCGATAGCGACACTTAATTTATCAATAGGAGCTACTTTGGAAACATCTCCTGTCTGTAAAGCTTTAAAATAAAATAACCAGGATAATCCGGTCGCTATGCCGGAGAGTGTTAGAAATAACCAGTTTTCTTTACTCAGTGTTTTTACTTCTTTGATCTCTCCACTCAACAGCACAATACCCCAGGCAATAAACAACACCACCAGAGTACGTATTGCGGTTGCAAGGTTACTGTTGACTCCTTTTACACCGATCTTAGCCAGAATAGCAGTCAGAGCGGCAAACAGGGCAGAGAGTAAAGCATAGTATTTCCACATGGCTTTGGTTGATTTTTTTAATACAATTTACCGGACTGATCCTGAAGCCGGATTTTACTTTCTTTTCTGACGTACTTAAACTGGTTTCCCTTATCGTCCGAAAAATCATAATTTTTGTCGTCAATCTTATGAAATGAAGCCGGATCCGGGACATGTATGATGTCTGCTCCGCTGTACACATGATCCTTGTCTTTGCCGATCGCCAGATACAGATTCTGGTAAGTTGCCGCATCTGCTCCATCTATAATGTCCTCCTGATAGTAAACCTTGTTTTTATCTTTTGCAACAAAAAAACTGGTCGAAATAAAGAGTATTTCAAAGGATGATGCATCTGCTTCATTTGGATGAAAAAGATTCCCGTCAACAACGACTCTATTGTCTATACAAAGGACATTATTATGAAGCACCCGGACATCTTTACTGTTCTCAATCTGTTGTTCTGCTAAATGGCTGGCATAGTAGAGTAAGGCATTATGATTAAGCAGAATATAACGATCCGTCAATGAATCTATACTCATCGGGACATACTTTGTTGGATTTACAAGCCTGTTTTCATTGATGTAAAGCGTATTTTTATCCGCAGAAAACGATTTATTGATAATGCTGTAAGTCGCATAATCTACATCTAATGGTTCATTGTTGTAAAAATAGCGGCTTTTGTCTTTAGCCCATTGCTGGTTTGGAGCAGCAAGGCGAGCGTAAGTTTTAGGATCTGCCAGACGGACGATATTCCATTGGTTCCTGTCTTCAGGATTGCCTGGGCGACCTGGTTCGGTGGAATAGTTTTTCGAATAGTAAACATGGTTTTTATCCTTAAAAAGACCATTCTCCAGATAAAATGAGGAGTAATCTACCTGCTTCTGTGCATATCCTTTATAATAGATATGCGCTTTATCTTTTGCAACATCCGCCGATAATACCTGAAAAGTGTTTTTATCAGCACCGGTTTCAACAGAGCCTCGTTCAAATGAATTGCCTCCGGGGATGTAATAAATCTTTCCGGATTTGAGGTAATAATTTTCAGATACAGCATCTATCTGTTCAGCGCAGGAAAAGAGCATTCCTAACTGTGAACATGATATCAGGGTATATAAAATCTTTCTAAGCATAGTAAATGTCTTTTTATAATTCTATACAGAAAACTATCTGTTTTGATTCTTTATTCCGGGAAAACCGATTCCGTACCACCAGATACAGATTCCTGCTGATTACGTTTTGAATTTCTCTCCATTGCTATGATCTCCAGTACTTCGCTTTGTGCTTCAGTTTTCCTTATCATGAAAAATGAAGTGCGGTTTTTTTTGTCATTCCACTGATAATAGGAACGTTCTGAATCTTCTACCTGATTTCCTTCCTGATCAATAAATACGGATCCGGATTTGCCCTCCTGATCTCTGTAAAATAATGGGGATCCATACTTCTCTTTGAAAACCTTTATCATTTCTTCTACCAGATCCTTTCCGGAGATTCTTAATTCATACCGGAAGATAACTTTAGTTTTTTTATCATAAAAAATGGAAATGTTTCTGAATTTATGGCTCAGGTCAATACTGTATAGTTCTGCAGGAACATCTTTTTTGAGCGTAAATTCTTCAAAATCAATTTTGGAACTGGAAGCCTTGTTATTATTGTCTTTAAGAGACATTCCCCATATTTCCAGAGTTTTATCTATAGTCTTGCCAAAGCGTATATCCGAAAGTGTCGCCATCTGATTGGATTGGGCAGGATTTCTGCCCGGATTTTTATCCGGATATGTATTGCAGGATATTATTAACAATACAAATACGATGCTTATCCATAGAGTTGACTTTATCTTCATATACGTTCTAAAAAATCGTTTTTCCCTTATTTCTAATCAAAAATAAATTATTGTATCCGTATTTGTTCCGTTTTGTCAAACTCATTTTACTAAACTTGACTTTGATTTAATATACGTATACATTTAATACATATCTGATAGCTTTTGATATGAGAGAAATTTGTATAAGTTTGCAAATATGATTTTTAGAGTTGCAGAGGAGGCTGATATTGAGCAAATACAGCAGCTGATACACTTCATTAATGGAAATATCTCCACAGACACAAACCCTGTATCAGATAAAGATATAGCCGACCGGATTTCTGAAAAAGGAAAGGGCTGGATTTGTCTGGTAAAAGGACAGATGGCCGGATTTGCAATTGTAGATTTAAAAGAAAAGTATGTTTTGGCACTATCTGTTCATCCTGAATATACGGAAAATGAAATTGAAAAAAAGCTTCATCGTCTGATGGTAAGCTGGTATTTCGAAAAAACAAAAGATAAGCTGACGCTTCGTATTACTCCGGATATGCTAACGGAAAAGTTTTATGAATTGCAAGGCTGGACCTATGCGGAAAACTACAATGCTGGTGAAGTCAGGATGGAATTAAATTATAGTGATTGGAAATAAATAGCATTCTTTAATATGCCTAACTATTCTGTTTCCTGACAATAGATCCTAAACTCAATACTTATTTCTACTTGCAGAATCAACAGCATGATAAGGCGTTAGTTTGGACTATCTGTTTTTAGCAAAACTGTACCAGTCTGATCATCCGAATTAAAGCTAATTTTGTATACAAACTCTTAATTATATCCGATAGATGAATATATATGATCTTCTCATAAATGACAAAGAACAGGTTTCCTTAACAGATATCTTTTTGGAAGACAGCAGCAAACAGTCATTTGTTCAACTGATCAAGGAACATACGTATATTGAGGAACTATATACATATGGTTTGCCCGTAAATAACAAGATATTACTGCATGGAAGTTCGGGCTGTGGAAAGACAATGACGGCAAAGGCGATTGCAAAAGAGCTGGATAAGAATATACTGATCCTGAATCTAAGTAATATTGTATGTTCCAGAATAGGAGAGACATCTCAGAATATCAAGCAGGTATTTGATAAAGCAGGCAGAGAAAAGGCTGTCTTATTTTTGGACGAATTTGATCAGATAGGCAAAGCGCGAGGTAATGATGACAAGGATGTAGGTGAAATGCGCAGACTGGTCAATACCTTGATACAGCTGATAGACTATTATCCCGAAAATGCATTACTGCTGTGTGCTACGAATCATGCTGAGATCATTGATACCGCATTATTACGACGTTTTCAGTTGAGGGTGAATTTTGAAATGCCTTCCAAACATGTCTTGGATACCTATTACGATAAATTGTTAGCTGCTTTTCCTCAAGATATGCAATACATTGATCGTAAATATAATATTTCATTTGCCGAAGCTAAAGATCATACATTTACTCTTGTAAAGGCGAAGCTGATCATGGAGTTGGAGGCCGGTCGGAAAAGTGTACGGGTATGAGTCAGGAAATAATAGAAAATATCGCTCTAATACAGGCACGTATAGCTAAGGCATGTACTGCCGCCGGTCGGGACAGAAGTGAAGTCAAACTCTTGCTTGCGACTAAAACTGTGCCTGCTGAACGTATAAAAGTGGCTCTGCAAGCTGGCCAGACACTGATCGCTGAGAATAAAGTGCAGGAGATCAAAGAAAAATACGAGGCTTTAAAAGATATCCCGCATGTCAATCATTTTATCGGACATCTGCAGACGAATAAGGTAAAGGATCTGCTGAAATATGATATCACCTGTATTCAGTCTCTGGATCGTGCAGAGCTTGCTCAAAAGCTCCATCAGCGATTAAAAGCCGAAAACAGGACTATAGAGGTATTTATACAGGTCAATACATCTTTTGAAGAAAGCAAATTTGGCGTAAGTCCTGACAAGGTTGTTGATCTCGTCAAAGAAGTGGCTCTGCTGGATACGTTAAAAATAAAAGGACTGATGACAATTGGTTTGCTGAGCACGGAGTCCGAAAAGGTGAGGCAATGTTTTCGTTTGTTAAAAGATATTCAGCAACAGATTATAGCTTTGGATATTCCCCATGTGGAAATGCGTGAATTGTCTATGGGGATGAGCGGAGATCTGGAGACGGCTATCGCGGAAGGTGCTACTGTAGTACGTGTAGGAACTGCCATTTTCGGGCAGCGACCTACTGCAGACAGTTATTACTGGAACGAAAAGGGCGATTAAAATTATTCCTTATATGCACATTCATTTTGTACAACATGAACACTTTGAAGCACCGGGAGCTTATCTGCTATGGGCTCAGGAACGGCATTATACCGTTAGTTTTTCAAAGCTGTATGACGGAGATCTTTTGCCGGATAAGGTAGACGATATAGATCTGTTGATCGTGATGGGAGGACCTCAGAGTCCCGACACCACTATCAGGGAATGCCCGCACTTTGATGCTGAAGCTGAAATCTTTTTGATACAACAATGTGCAGCACATGGCAAGGCGGTGGTCGGTGTATGTCTGGGCGCCCAGCTTATTGGTGAGGCAATGGGTGGGGAATATGCTCACAGTCCGGAGAAGGAAATCGGAGTTTTTCCGATGATGCTTACTCCCGAAGGTCTGCAGGATGAAAAGGTTGCTCATTTTAGTACGCCATTGACCGTAGGCCACTGGCATAATGATATGCCCGGGCTTACTACAGAAAGCAAAATACTGGCCAGCAGTGAGGGCTGTCCAAGACAAATAATCGCTTATGGAGATTTGCTGTACGGATTTCAGTGCCATATGGAACTTACGCCTGAGGTGGTAGAACTGTTGATCGCTGCTGATGAAGAGCTCTTAACCAGTAATCATACACATCGGTTTATACAGAAACCGGAAGAGATAAGAAGCTATGACTTTACCGAAATGAACAACAAATTGTATGTTTTTTTGGATAAGCTGATGATGGAATACGCACAGAAAATAGCGTCTAAAGATTAATCTGACGACCATTTCTAAATGTACGTTGAAGTTAAATCGTAATTTTATATATTTAAGTTTGATTTAAAAAATTAGAATAGTTATATATGTTGCGTAGGGTGTTATTTATCCTTTTTGGTGTCCTGGCATTGGCCATCGGACTCTATCCGCTTATGTATGCTTTTGTCGAACCTAAGTATACTTTTCTGGGAACTAAAACTCCGGAAATACTTCATGATATCATATGGAAGACTGCTTTTATAACGCATATTATTTTTGGCGGGATTTCTCTGCTTATCGGATGGAGACAATTCGGTTCAAAATTCCGGGATAATCATATTCGTTTGCATAAAAGCATTGGAAAGATATATGTAGCCTGTGTTGTGCTCAGTTCTATATCCGGAATATATATGGGTTTTTATGCCAACGGAGGTATTATTGCATCTTCAGGATTTATCAGTTTAGGTATAATCTGGCTGCTTACCACATGGTTTGCGCTTTCTCAAATCAGAAAAGGTAATATAGAGAAACACCAGCAGTTGATGACCTATAGTTATGCCTGCAGCTTTGCTGCGGTAACGCTCCGGTTGTGGTTTCCCTCTCTCATCGCACTGACAGGAGACTCTGTAAACTCATATCTTGCTGTAGCCTGGTTGTGCTGGGTGCCAAATGTCATTGTAGCCTATTTTATAAATAAACAAAGATTAAATACGAAGAAATTATCCCTGCAACTGTAACTAGAAATTATTGTAATCAACTTATATAAGGATTATCCGGAATATACACCAGACGGTAACCTTCCTGCTTCAGGTTATGGATAGTTGCATTGTCCGGCATTGTTTTAAAGATAACGGATACCAGTGTCTGAGAAGGGACAAGTCTTAATTTGACCAGAAAATCACGAAATGCTTTTTTACATTTTGTCTGCATAAATAGCATAGCCTTGTTTTTATGAGAAATATATTCCGCTCCTTTAAACCAGAAGTTAGGGTTGATTTTTTTAAATGCGACTAATCGCAATCCCAGACCTGCCGCTATTTTCTCAAATTCCCGCTCAGAGACCTTGTACACAAAATTTCCTACAGGCTCATAAGAAAACCGGTTTTTCCATATTCTGCGCATAATCGTTTTGTTGCTGGCAAACAGATTATTGAGAAATTGCAGGAGCGGCATTTTAGTAACCGGATCCTGTGGTTCCATAATTACTATTCCGGATCGGGCTACGCGCAACATTTCATATACTGCCATGTAAGGTCTGGGGAAGTGATGATAAGATTCTTTACACAGCACATAATCAAAGCTCTCATCCGGAAAGGTTATTTTTTCTGCATTTTGAGCTGAGCAGGAAGAGATAATACCTTCTTGCTTTGCTACAGTAAGAAAATCCGTATTCAGATCTGTAGCCAATGCCTCATTTCCGGATTTTAGAATATATTGTGCATCGAACCCGTATGCATCGCCTATCGTAAGCCATCTGCTGCCTTTATTTGCTAATAAGGGGTTCAGACAAGAGAAGAAAATATTCTGTAGCCATACGGAAAGATTGTTTTTGTCTGCTTCCCGGTTTCTTTTGTACAGATGTGTTTTTGACTCTGCTGAGGGAAAGTGTTTATTGTACCACTCATTGTGTCTTTCGTAACTGCTTTTATAGAACATATCATAAGGCTTTATTATGATTACGATGCTGAGCAGATAAACGTTGGTGAAAAATGAGTGAAATGATAAAAATAAAAATTTTTAAATTTACCCAACGTTCTGCATCTCCCTTACGTAATACTAATATTAACGCAAAGAAAAACTGGCCGCTATATCAATTGAATGAATCTTTTTTTTAGTAGGGATAACAAATTAGTGAAAGGCTGTAAAGCCAATAAGCGTCAGGCTCAGGAAGTTTTATACAAGCTTTATTATGAAGATATGCTGCGATTGTGCTTTCGTTACCTGAGATCCGATGACTTAGCTCTGGAAGCTCTGAATAGTGGTTTTCTGAAGATATTTCAGAATATTAATACATTCGATCCTCAGAAGGGGGATTTAGGCGCCTGGATTCGTACAATTATGGTGAGATCCTGTATTGATCTGAGCAGAAAAGAAGCACGGTTTAATTATTCCGCTATTCAGGACGTAACCGAAGAAGTCTACATAGAGCCTGCAGTTTTAGATAAATTATTTGCCGAAGATCTTCTGAAGCTTATCAGGCTGTTGCCTGTGGCTACACAGATCGTGTTCAATCTTTCTGTCATAGACGGCTATTCTCATCAGGAGATTGCAGAGCAGCTGGGAATTAGTGAAGGTACTTCCCGCTGGCACCTCTCAGAAGCAAAAAAACAATTGCGGACCATGTTAAAAAACGCAACAATTGATAACCCTCTGAAAAATCCAGAATCATGAAAAATTCAGTATGGTATCATAAACTTTGGCGCGAAAAGTTAAACAAACTGGAGATCAAGGAATCTTCTGATGCCGCATGGGAGGGAATGAAAAGTGCACTGGATCAATACATTCCTGCAGATGTGCCGCTTGCCGGAGGCTCTGCAGTATCTGTTGCTTCAAAAATATGGAAATTAATAGGTTATATCGTTCCGACAGTTGCTGTAATATCTACTGTGGCTTACGTGTATGTTTCTGAGAAAAAAGAATCTAAATCTGTACCAAAGAAGACAAAGGAGATATATGCTGATTCTGTTGTCAACAAAATTTACACAGAAGATGAAAGGAATAAGACAGAGGCTGATAAGAATTCGGATGTAAACCGGTCTCAGATACCCCACTATAATACTTTGAATAATGAGTCAGGATTAGAATCATCCAAACCACTTTCTCTGAAAAGTAGCCTTAGCGATATGTATAATAATGTCCCGGAGGAATATAATAATCCGGGGGATATGGCTGCACCGTTTTCTCAAAGAGATCACATCGTGCAAACGGATAATTCTATTCTGTTTAATCACCCACAAACAGGAGTTGTGTACAACAGGCAAACAGGGGCGACTCCGGGCAACTCTTTGTCAGGTTCTAATTTGGACTTACGATACAGTACACAGAGAGGGAGAGAACCTGTTCTTATCACTGACTATTCGAAGAAGGAGCAGGAAAAGGAGAGGAGAGGTGCAAAAGAAAACCGGAAAAATACTATCTACTACACATCTCCGGGAAATAATAAGCAGATAAAATTTGAAAACTCCGGATTAGTATGGAATCCCTCCTATAACTTCGGATTGGAGACAGGGGCGAATATCGGAACACAAGGTACCAACTTATATGCAGGTGTTTTTGGACAGATAGCCTTTAACAATAAATGGGCTGTAAGTCTGGGACTGAACGTGAATAGTAACCGAAAAGTATCGGGAGAATTTTCTCATCCCAGTTATTTCAGACCGGACTCTTTAGGCTACTCATTTATGATAAGAGACAGCAGAAAGCTTGCGGCTATAGATATTCCGTTAAAGGTCGAGTACAGGCTTTCAGATCATATTTTGCTAAATACCGGTGTTATTATTGATCTTCCTTTCAAACAATCTTCTAAAATCACCGGATTAGGACCTGTCTACGATGTCCGGGATACACTGCGACACAGTCAGGAAATAAATTCAGCTTTGACAAACACTAATGCAAATAAAGTAAATATCGGACTGTCAGGAGGAGTTACTTTACATCTGCGTGGCTTTGATATTAAGGGAAGTTATCAGTTATTCAATCCTTACCGTGTCAGCAATGCATTAGGATCTTATAAAACGAACAATGGATTTTTTAGAGTAGGTGTAGGTTACAGATTTAAATAAGGGATTACAAATTCAACAAAGACTTTTTTGCAGCATATTCTGACAATGGCTTCGTTAAGATTTAGGGATGCTTTATTTTAGAAATAACTGGTGCTGCAGGCTGCGTCTAATGTGTGATAGTTTTTTAAAAAAAAACTTTGAGGTTTTGGTTAATATATTGAAGATAAAGATATGGTCTTCTTGATTAAATGTGTTTATTCTGTATCTTCGTGACCAATTTTAAATGAAACATAAAAAACAAAACATGCGCAAAATTTCCTTAATCTTTTTTTTATTCCTTTTTCAACTTTCATTTGTATCAGCTCAGGAAAAAGTAAAAGTCATTTTATTAGGAACTTATCATTTCAATAATCCTGGTAGTGACATGATAAAACATAAAGAGCGAAATATCTTATCTGAAGAAAACCAAAAGGATTTAGACAACCTGGTTGAAAAAATCAGTGCATCTGTTTATAAACCTGATCAAATATTTGTAGAGAGCTATTTCAGCACAAAGCAAGAACTGAATACGAATTACCAATCTTACCTGAAAAATCAGTACCATAAGTTCACAGATACGATAAAACGGGAGCGGACGAAAAGGTATTACACTGAAGGTGAAACTTTCCAATTGGGATATCGGTTAGCGAAAAAGTTGAAACATCAGGAATTGTATCCTATTGATAGTTTAATTGAAATGAGGTTTGACATCTTGTTAAAAGAGGTGAATTCAAATCCTAAGTTGAAAAAAGAGTTTGATTCAATAAAAACTTCGTTATCTGATAATTGTTTAGAAAAAAGTAATTTGAGGGAGATCTTTTTATGCATGAATGAAAAATCAAAATTGGATAATAATCTTGGTTTTTATATTTCATTTGCTAATAAAGTAATGATCAATAACGATTATTTTGGTTCAAATCTGGTTACTGACTGGTATAAAAGAAATTTAATAATGTATTCTAATATCCAAAACCAGTTAAAGCCGGATACAAAAAGTATTTTTGTTCTTGTGGGTACAGGACACGCAGCTATATTCAGACAGCTTTTTGAGGTTGATAAAAACTTTGAACTTGTTGACTTAACAAAAGTCCTGAATTAAAAAGAGTAAAAGTCTTCTTCAATAAAATTAGGAAGCCCGCTTTAAGAGTGGGCTTTTCTTTTTAATTCAGATGAGACATAGCTATCTCACTTACGTAACATATATAGACAACTTATATAATGTATTGGCCATATGGGGATGTAAATTCGTTTATGGCTGTTATATTTGCAACATATTCTGACGAATCTAACAGTCAGAATTTATTTAACTATGGAACAACCTACAGCCGAAAAAATTAAGGAAATATTCGATCCGTTTTACAAAGCTGATATTCATATCTGGACAGAATTTGCAAAATGTGTACAGCTCCGCACATTTGATAAGAATGAAATCATAAAAGATTATCATAAAACAGAAAAGTATATCAATATTCTGATTTCCGGTTCAGCTGCTCACTTTGTTTTATCAGGAGAAAAAGAAGTGTGTATCAATCTTTATTATGAGAAGCAGATTTTCAGTGATTATCTGTCATTTCTGACGCAGTCATCAACTGTTATCAAGACCATGGCTCTGGAAGCGTCTGTAATCTGGTCCATAAACTTTGCGGATTTACATGCCTTGTATTTACGGTCTTCGACAGGGATTTTTATTGGCAAAGCTATTTCAGATGCTATGTTTATACGCAAACAATCTGAACAGATAAATTTGCTGACACTTTCTCCAACGGAAAGATACCTGAAACTGGTAAAGGAACGTCCTGAAGTCTTTCAAAGAACATCTTTGAAGATTATCTGCTCTTATCTTGGGATTACCGCTGAAAGTCTGAGCAGAATCAGAAAAAAAATAGCCTGATTATCATTTCTTATCTATCGTCAATTTTTTAGCGGAATCATATCTCTACTTTTGAAACCGTATTCAAACCGATAAAAAATGAAAAATAAAGTCAATTATTTAGCTGTTTTAACTTTTTATGTTGTAGCTGTTGCACTTCGTTATCTGACCAATAAAACAGATTTATTAGAGCATATATCCAGTAGTTTTATTAAAGTATTGCTGCAAGGTGTAGGTCCTGCTGTCGGAGCTCTGGTCGTATTTTACGTCTTTAAGATAAAACCTGTATTGACTCTCAAAGGAAATTACAAAAGCATACTCATTCCTTTTCTCTTATACTGGGGGCTTCCAATCGTTTTAATTTTAGGAGTTGAATATTTTTCAAAAGGTACGGTTTCCTTTGCCGCTATTTCCGCCATTTTAATATACGGACTCTTGGAAGAGATAGGCTGGCGTGGATTTTTGCAGCGTGAACTAAAACCTTTGCCTGAATTTTTGAATATTCTACTGGTGGCCACATTATGGTTTATCTGGCATCTGAATTTTGATCTGACCTCTTCCAATTTGTTGTTTTTCGGAATTCTGGTGTTGGGATCCTGGGGAATTGCAAAAGTAGCGGACAATACATTCTCTTTACTTGCTGTATCGGCTATTCATTCGCTTAATAACTTTTTCCCTGAAATGAATACCACTAAAATATGTATTCTGCTGATTTTGTTATCTGTATGGGTCACTGCCCTCGTAATTCGGAAAAGAAACGTAAAGAATAGGGATAGCGAAGAGGTTATTGCAGCCTAAGCAATGTAATAACGCATAGTTGTGAAAATACCACCTCAAGAAGAGCTTGTCGACTTGAGGTGGTTGGTGAAAAGAAACATATGTTAGAAGTTTCTGTCAATGTAATCCAATGAATTTTGATATTTTCCTGTCTAAAAAAAATTAAACTACTTACTTCTGATCACCAGGCTTGTGTTCATGAGGTTTTAGGTCAGGGTGTTTTTGTTTTTTTTCGGGAGTGACTCTTCTTCTTTTGTCAGGAGTTCCATCTTCTTTTTTTGGTTTTGGACCGGGTTTAATTGCTTCTATTGTTCTCATATCTATTTATGTTTGATTCATGTAACTTTGGACTATTTAATAGTAAGGTTTTGCTAAAAATATGAAGATAGTTTTTTTTAGAATTACGGGAAACCATTTTCTTTAAAAGGGAATTTTTTGTATAAAACTACAGTTTTCAAAAATAAAGTTCAGACAATACCTAAAAAATTATCTATTGAATCCTATTCGGAGGGGATAGTCTCACATGCCCTCAGTATAATGCTTCAACATTTCCGAATCAACTCCAGAATATTCTAATCCCTTGATGGTTGCATTCTAGATAATGCCCTTGCATGATAGATGCTAATAAACATAAAAAAAAAGTAAGATAAAAGATTTACTTATGCCAGAATATTATTAAGAGCCTCCCTCGCTTCTAAAGAATTTATAAATTTCAGCTGTTATCTGTATGGGTCACTGCCCTCGTAATCCCGAAAAGAAACGTAAAGAATAAGGGCAGCGAAGAGAGTGTCATAGCCTGAATAATTTATTTTATCAGGTTTTAATTCTTCGATGACGGGAAAATTTTAATTTTGATGGAAATTGCTACATTTACCTCTAATCAATATTAAATATCCTACATGAAAAAAATTAGTATCATCACGATTTTAACAGCATTGTTTGCTACTCCATCATTTGCACAATATAAATCAGAAAGCGATACATTGATGCTTGCCATTAATGAGCAAAACACCATTTCGGTAAAAGGAGTATTTAATAAAATAGATACACTTAATCTTAATTTTGATACCGGTACTACTGAGCTTGTTTTAACCAACAATACGATGGCAACAAAGCTTAAATCAAAAATTAATCTTTACAATACCGCTTATCCATTAGAACTCGGCCATAATCTGTACACAACCAAAGTGTATGATGCGCAATTGAGCGGGCACGGAACTGACGGACGTTTTGGTTGGGATTTATTTAAAGGCAAAGCTGTTGAGCTTAATTATGACAAAGGTATCATGGTCGTACATAATCAATTGCCGGTAGCCGTAAATAAAGATAAAACCTATTCAAAGCATAATATAGTTTTCTATAAGGAGTTGTTTTTTATGGAAACACGCCTCCGACACAGCGGTGTAACGGTAACGGACACTATATTATTTGATACCGGATATCAACGAACTCTGATGCTGAACAGTGATCTTTTGTCTGCCCAAAAATTTCCTTACAAAAAAATGAAAGAAATAAAACGTGTGCTGATGAAAGGTGCACAGGGCAATGAAATCCCGGTGGTGACGGCTAATCTGAGCACTTTGAAAATCGGCCGTCACACCTTAAAAAATATCCCCGCACAAATAGCTAACGCCAACAAGCCTTTTAAAGAAAAGGACATTCATGTGTTAGGAAACGAAGTCTTAAAGCGGTTTAATGTTTTTTTAGATTTTCAGGATAGCAACATTTACCTTCAGCCAAACAAGTATTACAATCTGGCTTATATAGAAGCTAAGCGATCAAAGTAAATTTTTTTCTATCTGATTTGTCATCAGGAACCTATATGGGAAAGATTGCCTCGACTGCTGATGGACAGAAACTGAAAATCGTAGAACAGTAAGCTTCGTTTTTTGTCAGTCATTTGAAGCAAATTATTGTCTGTAAATAAAGCCCGTCCGACGAAAGAGACGGGCTTTATCTTTTATTGATTTTTTGAATCTGAACGGGTATGTTCATTAACTATTGTCGGAATGTAACCAGACTACTTTTTGCGTTGGTTCATGTTGCTGACCGATAATATCACGGTAGAGATCGGGGCGTCGGGCGTTGATATAGCGATTTCCACCGGCCTGTCTTAGTTTTTCAGGCGTGAGTATTGCAGTGACAAAACTATCGTCAAACGTATGGCATTCGGCCAGAATATCCCCGAATGGATCTAAAATCATAGAACAGCCATTTTTTAACTGATCGTCATCCATACCGATAGGGTTTGAGAAAACGACATAAACTGAATTGTCATAGGCCCGGGCCGGTAACCATTTCATGAGCCAGCTGCGTCCTTTCATTCCCTCAAATTCCAGACGTAAGGAGGTCGGATCGTTTTCACGGTTTTGCCAAAGCTGAGGATCTACAAAACCTGCTCCTGGTCTGGATGAAGGTGTGCACATGGTCACATGTGGCATAAAGATAATATCAGCTCCCAATAATTTTGTGGCACGTACATTCTCAATAACATTGTTATCATAGCAAATCAAAATACCGCATTTCCATCCTTTAATTTCAAAAATAGTATAGTTCTGTCCTGCTGTTAAGTGGGGATTGATAAAAGGGTGCAGCTTCCGGTGTTTTGCAATTAAGCCATTTTTGTCTACACAGATGTAAGGCTTGTATAAATTGTCATTTTCATCCTTTTCAAACAAACCCGCAAGAATGATGATGTCATATCTGGCCGCTATAGCGATCAGCTGACGGGTACTTTCACCGTCGGGAACACGTTCGGCAATAGCAAGCATTTGCTGCTTATCTAAATTTCGCGCAAAAGTGTAACCTGTAATAGAACATTCATGGAAGGCAATCACGTCAGCGCCCTGGGATGCTGCCTCTTTTGCCAGTTGCTCGATGACAGCCAGATTATAAGCCTTATCTGCACTTTTATGCTCAAACTGTGCCGTTGCAATTTTTAATTTGTCCATATCTCTTTGATTGATCTACCGACAAAACTAATTCAAGGCCGTTAGGTAAAATTGTACAAACCCGACATCTGGTCAGGACTGTCTATAATTTCCATAAAATTTACGGCGAGTCTATTTGTGCTGTTCAGATATTCAGTAGGTGTGATACCTGTATATTTTTTAAATGCTTTTATGAGATGGGACTGATCAAAATATCCCGATTGATAGCAAATCGTAGTCAAACTGGTTTCTGGAGTTTTAGTGCGAAGCAACTTCAAAAAGGAGTGGAGCTGGACGATACTGCCAAATTTTTTTGGACTCATTCCGACCTGTTCCGCAAATATCCTTTCTACGTGTCGCTCGGTATAGCCGCTATAGCGGACAAGTTGTTCAACAGTCACCAGGCCTTTGTGATGAGTAATATGTTGTAATGCCGATGAAAGTAAAGTATGACCCGGAGACTTGCTTTTAATGGCTAATTCGTAGAAGAATGTGTTTAATGCATTTACTTTTTCCGTTGACTGTTTAAGATGTCGAAGGCTGTCGTAGAGTTTTTGTGCCGGCTGTCCAAATACATCGTGAGTGGAAACAATCTGTTCTTTTAATTCACGGGCGGAGATCCCCAGCAATTTGTATAGTCCGTCCGGCTGGAATACGATAATAATAAAGGATGCCTGTTCCGTCAATGCAAGATCTTGAAAATTACTGATCTGACCATACAAAAATGAAGAGGGTAGATGTTGGCTATGGTCTGTCGTTAAATGAACTTGTTCGAGAAGAAATACAATTCCAGTATTACCATCAGAAAACAGACGAAGTGTTTTATGCGGATCACCCACATTTTCCAGGAAAAGATAATGTTTGATATAGGGAGCTAACACTTCTGCTGGGAGTACCTGCATGATTTAATTCGTGAATTATATCCCAAATGTACCTATTTATCTTTCCATTATTGATTTTATTAAAAATAGACGGAACTGGGGCTATCAGTTTCGTTTTGTTTGAAATACGCTTAAACAGTTAGAAATTCATTTAAAAAAGAAAGGTATCAGCTTTAATTTAATGCTATTCTTTTAACTTCCTGAAAATACCGGATGCAGCTTCCAGGTCGATCGCTTCCATATCCATTAGCTTCAACGACTTGACCATGTGCAGCGTGCTTGTCTTGTACTTCTGGAAATGTTCGGTCTTCAAATGCGACTGATAGGCTTTTTGGTCTTTGTACATTTCCAATATCCGCACCTGGGCAGCATTATCCTTTTGGTACATCGGGAAGATGGCAATAACGCCCGTCTCCAGCCTTACGGATGCCTCCGCTTCGTATTTCAGGATCGCTTTGTATTCTTCCAAATGTTGTGGATGTATCTCGATTTCTGAAATGCGTATAATCATATCTTTTTGTTGGGCGAAGGTTACGCTACCCATACAGAGAAAGGCCAATGCCGTGAGGACAACCTGTAAAGACCGCCGAAAGTAAATACGGTATTGAAAATTATATTTGATCATATTATGTGTTTTATTTGCTCATTACTAAAAGTACGATTCTTGCGGTAATTGCCTGTTGTTTTTCTATTACCTTTTTGATGATGTCAAATGCTGTTTTCATGTCTGCGGATTCTTATTCCTCGATTGCAGCAATCTAGATAATAATTCTGTAAGATAAAAAAAGATTGAGTATACAAAAAAAGAGTCCAATTTGCATTGGACTCTTTTTTAATGTTGTGCGGAGAGGGCGGGATTCGAACCCGCGGTACCGTTTCCAGTACGACAGTTTAGCAAACTGTTCCTTTCGGCCACTCAGGCACCTCTCCGTGTTTCAACGATGCAAACATAACGCTAATATTTCATTCTGCAAAGCCTCTAAATGCTTTTTTTGAAAAAAAATAAAGAGCTTTTAAATAAACTTCTGAGGTTCAATTTGTTTCTAAAATATAATTAATCAGATTTTTTTTTGCTCAGATCGTAATCGATGCGTACATGGTAAATACTCTTCAACATGGACTTAAATATGCGTGCGGCTTCGGTAATATCTTTCATTGTAATATTACTGTCGATAAACTGGCGTTGTGCTACTTTATGATCGATAATTTTATCGACCAGGTCATTAATAGATTGTTCGGTATGCTCCTTCATACTGCGTGAAGCAGCTTCTACCGAATCGGCCATCATCAGCACAGCTGTTTCTTTCGAAAAGGGGATGGGTCCCGGATAACGAAACATGGATTCGTCTACCAGCTTGTCCGGATTATTCTTGAGAAACATATTATAAAAATAATCTACCCTCGTCGTACCATGATGTGTTTTGATAAAATCTACCACTACTTCAGGAAGCAGATTTTTACGTGCTATTTCGATTCCTTTGAGCACGTGTGATATAATGACCTGTGCGCTCTGCTCAGGAGTAAGTTCGTCATGGGGATTATGCCCTGAGATCTGATTTTCGATAAAATATTGCGGATTGATCATCTTACCCACATCATGGTATAAAGCGCCTGCTCTCACCATAAGCGGATTCCCGCCAATCTTATAAATAGCCGCTTCAGCCAGATTGGCTACCTGTAGTGAATGTTGGAAAGTTCCCGGAGCTTTCAGCGACAGTTCCCGCAATAACTTGGAATTACTGTTGGTCAGTTCCATCAGCGTAAGGTCTGAGACAATACCAAACAGGCGTTCAAAGGCGTATATCAGCGGATAGGCCAGCAAGGTAAGACCCACACTCACAATAAAAGGTGCGATTTCGCTCCAGTAGATATTGCTGAAGGATCCGTTACGGGTCAGGCCAAGGCCAATATAGGCAACCAGATAAGTGGCTAATATAATAAGACTGGAAATCAGAAATTGTTCACGTTTCACCAGGGTCTTGATGCTGTAAATGGATACCATTCCGGTCACAAACTGAAGAAACACGAATTCGTAACTGTTAGGCACAAATAAGGCTGCAATAAGCACCATCAGCAGGTGTATATTCAGGGCTACACGGGTATCAAATAAGATCCGTATGATGATCGGTACGCCACAGTACGGAATGTAGTAGAGACTTGGAATTTTGAGATTGACACACCAGGAAAGGACACCCAACATGGAGATAATAACGATAAATATAATGGTCAGCAACCTGTTGTTGTAGTATATATCCTTGCGGAAGAAATACAGGAACACCATCAGCAAGGTAATACAGAGGGAGATAATCATAAACTGGCCCAGAACTACATAATTCTGATTACCGCTGATTTTGGCTTCATCTTCATACACCTTACGCAGAGATTCCAGACGCTGGTAGGTTTCATTGTTGATGATTTTATCTTTCTCTGCTATCAATTCTCCTTTTTGGACTACCCCCCTTGTCGTCGAGATATTCGCCAGAGCTGTCTGTTCCATTTTATTGGTCAGATTCTCATTGAAAATATAATTGATCGTGATGTAATTTTTCAGGAGTTCCAGCAACCACTTTTTATGTGTGATCTTACCCATTCTGGATAGAGACAATTCGATATAATTATAGGCCGTCTCGATCGTGTAACTGTCTATGGTGTTTTTCTGCTGAGCGATATTGTCGCTGACGAGCGTAAAGTTGTATTGCTTGGCTGCATCAGAAGTATTGCCGCTGTCTCCATCTCTGTTTTGATAGCGGTTATTCAGGGATATGACTCCTTTAGCGTAAATACGGGCAAGCAGATCCGAACCGACAGCTCTGTAATCGGCCATATTATCTTTGAGCGAGTCCATCTGACCGGTCTGCCACTTTTCGGCCAGATCAGTATTGAACTGATCTATCTGCTCCTTGGCCGTGCTGACACTCAGATTATAAATAGGCTGTATGGTATGCAGGATATTTTTGCGATCGAGATTAAGCTCTTCCTGCGTCTTCAGAACTGCAAAATTATAAGGAGAGATCAGGTTGTCGTGATTCCATACTTTACCTTTTTCAAATTCATAACGGAATCGGGGTTGCTTAGGTAAAAATATGCAGATCAGTACAATAGTCAGCAAGACCATTCCATACTTGATCAATATTGCATTTTTCTCTGATTGTTCTCGTTGATATTTAATTTTTAATCTCGCCACAGGATGTCAATTTGCTTTATTTAGAAACAAATGTAATTAATATTTGAGTCTTTCGGAGATTCAGGTTTGGGTTTGTCTTCTAATATTCAGTTTTTTGATTAAAGATTCGGATATCCTGCAGACTTCCGTATCTTTGTGCGATATAATAAAATTATAGAATTAATGTCTCTTCAAAAACACCTTATTGCACCTTCGGTGCTTGCAGCAGATTTCGCCAAACTGTATGATGATATTCAAATGGTAAACAACAGTGAAGCAGATTGGTTTCACATTGATATCATGGATGGTGTATTCGTTCCCAATATTTCATTTGGATTTCCGGTTATGCAGGCTATTGCTAAACACGCAACAAAGCCATTGGATGTACATCTGATGATCGTTGATCCGGATCGTTACCTCAAAGTATGTAAAGATTCAGGTGCTGCTGTCATTACTGTTCATTATGAAGCATGTACGCATCTGCACAGAACGCTTGCTGCGATTAAGGAATTGGGATGTAAGGCCGGTGTGGCGCTAAATCCGCATACTCCTGTCTCTTTGTTGAAAGACGTTATTCACGATATTGATCTGGTCTGTCTGATGTCTGTAAATCCGGGATTTGGGGGACAGAAATTTATAGAACAGACTTACAATAAAATAAAAGAACTGCGTATGCTGGCAGCAGGAGTCAACGATAATCTGCTGATCGAAATAGATGGGGGAGTAGGGCATCAGAATATTGGTGCATTACTACGTGCAGGAGCTGATGTACTGGTTGCCGGAAGTTCGGTTTTTGCAGCTGAAAATCCGACGCAGACTATTGCCGATCTTAAAGCTGTTGATCCGCAATTGCAGCAGATATAAGCCTGCAACAGAAAAGATTAGTGAAAGAGCCTTTCTCCGGAAATGGCTCTTTTTTTATGAATGGAGGCAGCGTTAATGATTAATTACTTTGAAGTGATAAAATTGATTTCGACTGTGTTAAGGGTGTGTTTGTTGTAATGATTTGATAATAAACTCTTTGTGTTTTCATCCGGCATGCTTTAGAAATTGTTTAGAATTTTTCCAAATTAGGCTGAAGGGGCTTAAAAGTCATATTTGGCTATGAAATTTTGTATTTTTGTGCAAATTTTAAATAAAGCTTATTTCGGTAAGCATTTCTGTTGAAGTAAATTAAAATAATAAACAAATGGCTTTTGATATAGAAATGATTAAAAAGGTATACAGCCAATATGACGAGCGTATCACTGCGGCTCGTAAAGTGGTGAATAAACCTTTGACGTTATCTGAGAAAATTTTGTATGCTCACTTATGGGACGGTAATGCTTCTCAGGCATATGAACGCGGAAATTCTTACGTTGATTTTGCTCCGGATCGTGTTGCGATGCAGGATGCAACAGCTCAAATGGCCTTGTTGCAGTTTATGCAGGCGGGACGTCCTAAAGTAGCGGTACCTTCTACAGTACACTGTGATCACCTGATCCAGGCTAAAGAAGGCGCAGAAAAGGATTTGACCCGTGCAAAACAAGAAAGTTCGGAAGTTTTCAATTTCTTAAGTTCTGTATCAAATAAATATGGTATTGGTTTCTGGAAACCGGGTGCAGGTATCATCCACCAGGTTGTATTGGAGAACTATGCTTTTCCGGGTGGTATGATGATCGGTACAGACTCTCATACGGTAAATGCCGGAGGTCTGGGTATGATCGCTATTGGTGTCGGTGGTGCTGATGCATGTGATGTAATGGCCGGATTGCCATGGGAGCTTAAATTCCCAAAACTTATCGGTGTAAAATTAACAGGCAAACTTAGCGGATGGACATCTCCAAAAGATGTGATTCTGAAGGTAGCGGGTATCCTTACTGTAAAAGGTGGTACAGGCGCTATTGTAGAATATTTCGGTGAAGGTGCTACTTCTATGTCTTGTACAGGTAAAGGTACCATCTGTAATATGGGGGCTGAGATCGGCGCGACTACTTCTACTTTCGGTTACGATGAATCTATGGAGCGTTACTTACGTGCCACTGATCGTGCTGAGGTAGCTGATGCCGCAAATACAATTAAAGAACATCTTACAGCTGATGCGGAAGTATATGCAGATCCTGAAACTTATTTTGATCAGGTAATCGAAATCAATCTTTCTGAACTGGAGCCAAGTCTTAACGGTCCGTTCACTCCGGATTTGTATACCCCTATTTCACGTATGCGTGAAGAGGCTCAGAAAAACGGATGGCCTTTGACAGTAGAATGGGGACTGATCGGATCATGTACCAACTCTTCTTACGAAGATTTATCCAGAGCTGCTTCTATTGCTAAACAAGCCGTAGATAAAGGACTGGTTACAAAAGCTGAGTTCGGTATTAATCCGGGATCAGAGCAGGTGCGCTTTACAGCAGACCGTGATGGTTTGTTGCAGACGTTTGAAGAGTTGAATGCGACCATATTTACCAATGCCTGCGGTCCTTGTATCGGTATGTGGGATCGTGTAGGAGCTGACAAGCAAGAGAAAAATACAATTGTACACTCTTTCAACCGTAACTTTGCTAAACGTGCGGATGGTAATCCTAACACGTTTGCATTTGTAACATCTCCTGAAATGGTTGCGGCTATCGCAATCTCGGGTGATCTGGGCTTCAATCCGCTGACAGATACACTGACTAACAGTAAAGGTGAGCAGGTGAAACTGGATCCTCCTGTTGGGGATGAATTGCCAACTAAAGGATTTGCAGTAGATGATCCGGGATATCAGGCTCCGGCTGCTGATGGTTCATCAGTAGTAGTAGCTGTAAGTCCTGAATCTGATCGTCTTCAGTTACTGGAGCCATTCGCGGCATGGGAAGGCACAGATCTTAAAGGATTGAAACTGTTGATCAAAGCTAAAGGTAAATGTACAACTGACCATATCTCTATGGCGGGTCCATGGTTAAAATACCGTGGTCACCTGGACAATATCTCTAATAATATGCTGATCGGAGCTGTAAACTACTTCAATGAAAAAACAGACTCTGTTAAAAATCAGCTGACAGGCGCATATGGTCCGGTTCCGGCTACTCAACGTGATTATAAAGCTGCAGGTATAGGCTCTATCGTTGTAGGTGATGAAAACTATGGTGAAGGTTCTTCACGTGAACATGCTGCAATGGAACCTCGTCATCTGGGGGTACGTGCAGTACTGGTGAAATCTTTTGCACGTATTCATGAGACTAACCTGAAAAAACAAGGTATGTTGGGACTAACTTTTGCAAATAAAGAAGATTACGATAAAATCCGTGAAAACGATACTATCGATATCATCGGTCTGACTACATTCGCTCCAAATACTCCTTTGACATTGGTGCTTCACCATGAAGATGGTACGCAGGAAGAGATTCTGGCAAACCATACGTACAATGAACAACAGATCGGCTGGTTCAAAGCCGGCGGTGCATTGAACATCATTCGTCAAAATCAAGCAAGATAAATTAGTTTATTTGCTTATACTTTTACAGCCTGGTACTTTTGTGCCAGGTTTTTTATTATAACAATGAGAAAAATATTATTGTCGTTAACTGCCGCTGCATTATGCTTGTCATCGGTATCTGCCCAGGAAATGGGAGATAGAAATTCAGAAATAGGTAAAAGCATTTTTAAAACAAAATATTCAAGGACAGAAAGTAATAAAGGAAAGATATTCGTTCATTGGGGGTATAACTTTTCTTCCTATGCCAAGTCTGATATTACGTTCAAAGGACCCGGATACAACTTTACACTACACGATGTAAAGGCCGGAGACCGACCGACGAAACTTTCGATGACTTATCTGGATCCGGGACGTCTGACTATTCCTCAGTTTAATTTTCATTTTGGTTATTTTATAAAGGATAACTATTCTCTTTCTTTGGGATGGGATCATATGAAATATGTAGTGGATATTCCGCAAAGAGTTAAAATTTCAGGTTTTATTGATCCTGAAATCTCTTCACCGGGTATTCCTACGGGAGATAAAGCCGGTAGTTACAACGGTGAGATGATCACTGTAGACTCCAGTATGTTAACTTTTGAACATACGGATGGTTATAACTTTGCTGCTCTGGGACTGGAACGCTACGATGATATAATTGTCAACAGACAGGGCAAACAGGTGCTGACAATGGAATCTGGGGTAGAGGCCGGTTTGCTTATTCCCCGTTCAGATGTACATCTTTTCGGTGAAGGCGCTAATCATTTCTGGAATATTGCCGGATACGGTGGAGCTGCAAAGGTTGGATTGCAGTATCGTTTTTACAAAGGTCTGTATCTGCAAGGTAGTTTTAAAACTGGCTATACGGAGTTGACGAATATCCGCACTACAGGAAGGAGAGGAGTAGATAAAGCACAGCAAGGCATCTGGTTCTTCGAAAATTATTGGGTTCTGGGATTCCGGTTCTAGGAACAATCCTAAAGGATCAAAGGCAGAAGATATTCCGGAAAGTATCTTCTGCCTTTTTTTGTTTTTAAATATCCGAAAGACGGAAGGTATCTTTCAATCGTATTCCTTTCTCAGTATGCTGCAGTGTACAGCATTCATTCACAGGATCGTGTTCCAGAAACAGAATATATTCCTGATCAGCAATCTCTTCCCAGTAACTTTTGCGCTCTTGCATTGTTGTGAGCGGGCGTACATCATAACTCATCACATAGGGAATAGGTATATGACCTACAGAGGGGAGAAGATCGGCCATGTACAGGATTGTTTTTCCTTTGTACCGTATCTGCGGCAGCATCATAGCTTCTGTATGTCCGTTGGCTATGCGGATGTCTATGTGTTCTGTAAGCGCTTGTCCTTCTTCGATAAATTTCAGCTGTCCGCTCGCCTGTATGGGAAGTATATTTTCAGCCAGAAAAGACGCTTTTTCCCGTGGATTCGGATCAACTGTAGCCCAGTTCCAGTGCTTTTCATTGCTCCAGTACGTTGCATTTGCAAAGGAGGGGATCAGCTTATCTCCGTCCCTGGTGATGGCACCTCCGCAATGATCAAAATGGAGGTGTGTAAGAAATACATCTGTGATATCCTGTCTGTTGTACCCGTGTCTGGCTAATGACTTGTCCAGTGTATCATCTCCATGCAGATCGTAGTGACCAAAGAACTTCGCATCCTGTTTGTCTCCTAATCCTGTATCGACCAGTATTAATCTGGATCCGTCTTCTATCAGTAAGAGACGGGTAGCCCAGGTACATAAGTTCTTTTCATCTGCAGGATTTGTACGTTGCCAAAGGGATTTTGGAACGACGCCGAACATGGCGCCACCATCAAGTTTAAAAAAACCGGTATCAATCGTGTGTAGTTGCATATGCTAAATTTAGCATAAATGATTTAATGCATCAAATAAAACAGATAGTATGTACCTATCTATATTATACTACATGATAGTCTGCTTTTACTTAATTTTTTCTCTCTTGAAATTGGTAGGAGTCATTCCGAAACGTTTCTTAAAAGTCGATGTAAAATAGGCTGAAGATGAAAAACCCACCTTTTCAGCAATTTCATTAATGTTAAATCCTTCGAGGATGAGATGTTTGGCTTTTTTGAGTCTTCTTTGCAAGAGATATTCGTTGATGCTGCATTGAAGCAGAGTCTTCACCTTTCGATAGAGTTGTACTCGAGACATATTGAGTTCTGTACTGATATCTTCTACACTTAACTTTGCGTTGGATAGACGAGTCTCTACAATTGCCGAAAGATTATTCAGGAAGCGTTTGTCCTGTTCTGAATGATTGCGGTCAGCAAACTCAGCCGCAATTTCGATTTCGCTGATATATCGTTCCTTTAGTTCTCTACGGAGATAGAGTAGGTTTTCGATTACCGCCTTTATATGATCAGCACTGAATGGCTTTGTCAAATAGGCATCTGCCATGGCCTTGAGTCCTGCAATCTTGCCTTCATCCGAATCTATGGCTGTGAGGAGTACGATAGGGATATGTGAGGTCTGTGCATCAAACTTAAGACGGTTTAATATATCTATTCCGCTTTTGTATGGAAGCATTACGTCACATACAATCAAATCAGGAAGTTTATTGATAGCTAACTGTACAGCACGATCATAGTTATCTGCTGTATAGATGTTATACTCAGACTTTAAGAGTTCTTTTAGAAATAGCCTAATGTCAGCGTGATCGTCTATCAGAAGTATGCTAGGCAGTTTGCCTGAAATGAAACTGACTTCCTCCTCAATAAATCTGGGGTTATCATTGTCAATGAGCAAAGTCTGATTACTCATTGAAGCTGCAGGTATAGCCGCTTGTCGACGTTCGGCATCTTTGAGATGTGCATGACCTATTGGCAGACGTATTGTAAAGCAGGAGCCTTCATTGACTTTACTGCTTACAGTAATCAGGCCATGGTGAAGGGTGACGATCTCTTGTACATAGGAAAGTCCTATTCCTGATCCATTAGGACTATACCCAACCTGATAAAAAGGATCAAATACATGATCCAGATGCTCAGGACTAATGCCGCGACCATTGTCTATGATACGTAAATACACATGATCTCCAAAAGTATTGCGTTCTAGAATGATATCAATCTTTCCATTTTTTTCAGTAAACTTAAAGGCATTTGACAATAAATTGGACATCACTTGCTCCATTAGATATTCGTCAAACCAAAGTTCTTTGATTTGGGCTCTGTTAGTATAAGAAAGTGATATTCTGTGTTTGGTAGAAAGCGGTTTAAAGGAGGTGATTATCTGGTGCATAAAGTGGTCTACTTTTACGGAAGCAGACTGTAATTTAATTTTGGATTTGGATATCTTGTGAATATCAATCAATTCGCTTACAAGTTTGAGTAGTTTGTGTGCACTTCGCTGGATGCGCTGAAGTTGCTCTTTATTGTCTTTAGAGATCCCTTTTTCTTTTAATAGCTCGTCTACGGGAGCCAGGATCAAAGTCAGTGGTGTCTTGAACTCGTGCGATACATTAGTAAAAAAATTACTGCGTGCTTCAGATGACTCTTTGACCTGTAAGCTCATCTCAATGAGTTGCTGTTGTTGTTGTAAAATTTCTGTATTCTGGCTTTCCAGATGTTTATTTTTGTTCCAGTTGCTCTTAATAACAATGACGGATAATCCTCCAAATACAACAGCTAAGACGAGGCTGATAATCACAACATTAAGAATGGTCTTTTGATCATTGTAGATCTTGCTCTGTTCACTCATCAATACTTGCTGTCGATCAATATCAGCCTGTTGAAGCTCAATTTTCTCAGATTGTAATGCCATGAGATTTGCATTGCTGCTATCAATGACCAGTGTGCCTAACAGATTGTCACGCTGGTAGGGTCTCTTTAGAAGTATAGCCATGGCTGTGCGTATTGCTTCAGCCCCACCAGTAGGGTAGAGCATAGATGCCTGCAGATTTCCCTTCGTAATCTGCTCCAAACCATTGCCCGGACCGGGAAGGGCATCTACACCAATAATAGTTTTTTTATGTGCTTTATTTTGTTGCTGTAAGCTCTCCCGTAATCCTAATGCCATCTGGTCGTTAAAGGCAAAGATAAGATCATTTCTTTCCAGCTCTTCAATATGAGTACGTGCTATGGCTTGTGCTTTTTCTCTATCCCATTGCCCTTCTAATACAGTACTGATCTTTATGCGAGGAAAATCTCTCAGGGATTCCCTTAATCCTTTCTCCCGTTCCATAGAAGCTGAAGTGCCTTTTAGTCCGGTTATTAGAGCTATGTTGCCTTTGCCATTAAGTATGTTGCCTATATATTTACCTGCCAAATTACCAATAGCTACGTTGTCTGCTCCTACATAAGCATTATATAAGTTGGAGGAAGTCTTTCGATCGGTGACGATGACCGGAATATTGTGTTGGTAAATGGAATTGACAATAGGAGTGAGCGGATCGGCCTCATTGGGCGATACGATCAGTAAGTCTATATCTTGCTTTAAGAAGGACTCTATTTGTTTAATCTGTTGTTGGCTGTTACCTTGTGCATCGGAATACAAAAATGTTACTTCCGGATGAAAACTAAGTTCACGCTTCATTTCCTGTAGCATGGTTTGTCTCCAGGAATCCGACCCAATACATTGAGAGAATGCAATTGTATACTTTCGCTTACTCTCTTGTCGCTGGCAGGAGATGTATAATAACATGGACAGGATGAACAGGTATATTAAACTTTTAGGCATGACTGATTTGTGATAAACGAAGGGCAATATACATTTTTTTGCTTTTTGACAATTAATGTCATATACTTAGTGTTAAAAATACCCTATTAAATTCAAATGCAAAAATGAATCAGAAATGAAATTTTTTGTTCAATAATCACGAACTCATTCTTTTATAATAAATTTTAATTTACTTATAATCAGTTAGTTGAAGTTGTTTTCTGCTGTGTAACAAATTTTATTCATTTTGTTATGAATTTTTATACACATGACCTTGCTGCCCATCTAAATTTGTTACTAATCAATTATAAAAGTAATATGAACAAAAACATGGTTTTGGCCTGGTCATTTGTAGTGGCCTTGGGTGGTTTTTTATTTGGATTTGATACAGCAGTCATTTCAGGTGCAGAAAAGGCCGTACAGGTATTTTGGAATCTGACTGAATTCGAGCATGGACTCACGATGGCCATTGCTTTGATTGGCACGGTAGTGGGAGCTGCTTTAGGGGCTTTACCTTCCGATAGATTTGGCCGAAAAAATACTTTGTTTGCTGTTGCACTTCTATACTTTTTCTCTGCCCTTGGTACTGCAATAGCTCAGGATTGGTCTCTGTTTATGATATTTCGTTTCCTTGGAGGAATTGGGGTAGGAGTATCTTCTGTCACCGCCCCTATATACATCACAGAGATATCTCCTGCCAGATCAAGGGGCAAGCTGGTTGGGTTGTTCCAATTCAATGTGGTACTCGGTATTGTGATCGCCTATCTATCCAACTATCTCATTGGTCAATGGGGTGAAGAATCATGGCGGTGGATGCTGGGAATACAGGCTTTTCCTGCTGCATTATTCTTTATCCTGATATTCTTCATTCCCGAGAGTCCGAGGTGGCTATTGTTACATAGTGACAAGCGCGAAGAGGCTGAATCTATTATGAAAAAAATAAACGCAGATAATTATGAAGAAGAGGTTCTGCGTATTCTCGACAACCGCCAGGCCACTCAGCTGTCAGGACAAGACACTGCATCTTTGTTTTCCAGACACTATCGTAAACCTTTGATGCTAGCCATATTATTTGCCGTATTCAATCAGGTGTCGGGCATTAATGCTATTATATATTACGCTCCTCGGATATTTGAAATGTCAGGTCTTGGAGCACAAAGTTCGCTGCTCTCCACAGTGGGAATAGGACTTGTCAATTTCATATTCACCTTATTGGCTATAAACTTTATCGACCGCATAGGTCGGCGCAAGCTGATGCTGGTCGGCTCTGTAGGACTGATCTTAGCTTTGGGATTGGTATCATTCGCTTTTTTTTCAGGGCATACGGAAGGGCTTTCCATTACTTTTTATCTGATGCTGTATATCGCATTTTTTGCCTTCTCACAGGGGGCAGTCATTTGGGTGTTTATTTCCGAGATATTTCCTAATGAGGTTCGGGCAAAGGGGCAGACTATAGGGAGCCTTACTCATTGGGTAATGGCAGCTTTGATTACATTTTGTTTTCCAGCTTTGACAGAGTTTTTGGGCGGAGGATATACCTTTCTCATTTTTGCAGGCTTTATGGTCTTGCAATTGGTATTTGTGCTCCGCATGATGCCTGAAACCAAAGGAACATCTTTAGAAAATATGGATCAGACCATTAATTTACATTGAGTATGAAAATAGAACAGTTAGCAATTAAAGGGATCTGTTTTGGTGAAGTGTTGTGGGATAACCTGCCGACAGGAAAAAAACTTGGAGGCGCTCCTTTGAATGTCGCTTATCATCTCAATAAGCTGGGTATAGAGACGCGTATGCTTACACGGATAGGGAAAGATAAGAATGGAGATGAACTGATCAAGTTATGTCGTGCATTAGGTGTGCCTACAAAACTATTTCAAGTGGATGAAGTACATGCAACATCTATCGTAGAGGTACGTATCGATGAACACAAGGAGGTAAACTATGAGATAGTGTACCCTGTTGCATGGGATTATATTCAACTACAGGAGTCTGATCTCGAAGTTATCCAAAAAGTAGACTTTATGGTTTTTGGAAGCCTCTCTTCCCGGCACGAAATCTCCTATAATACATTGAAGCATCTTTTGAAGGTATCCAAATACAGAGTCATGGATGTCAACCTGAGGGCACCGTTTTATTCTGAAGTACGCGTACTGGAGCTATTGGGTTATGCTGATCTGGTGAAGATGAATAGAGAGGAGTTGGGTATCATTGCGGAGTGGCTAAAACTTCCGGGAAGTGATAGCGACAGCCAATTGGTTGAAAAACTGATGCAACAGTATGCTATAGGGGAGGTGATCGTGACGTATGGAGCCGCAGGGGCTGTATATCATGCAGGGCAAGGATCAATGAGGTATCATTTCCCTGCTTATCTGGTTGATGTGAAAGATACTATCGGAAGCGGAGATTCTTTTCTGGCAGCCTTTTTATCCAAAAGGATGCGTAACAGTACCGAAATCAGTATAGAAGAGACCATGAGTTTCGCAGCAACATTGAGTGCTTTTGTTACGCAAAGTATAGGTGCCTGTCCAAACTATGATTCGGGTACAATCAACCGGTTTGAATGGATACAATATCTGGGGAGGTGAGATTCTTTCAGGCTAAATAAGCTATACAATACAAGCAACAACTTAATCAATTATAAACGCATAAAATTTACTAAACTATGAGAGGAATAGTCTTAACACTATTGTTTTTTGTATACATGTGTTCGTTCGTGTATGCTCAGGATATTCCCTTGTCCGGGAAAATTTCGGATATGGACGGACTTCCGCTATCCGATGTAACGGTCACCGTAATGGGAACACAAAATGTGACTGCTAGTGATGAAAACGGAAATTTTAAAATCAATACTGTCAAAGGGGCGCAGATACGCTTCACGCGTGTAGGTAAGAAGACAGTCTTCCTCACCGTAGGAGATCAACACACGATAATCGTGACAATGAGTGAGGTGGAAGAACTGGAAGAGGTGGTCGTAACGGGCTATCAGACCCAGCGAAAGGCTGATCTTACAGGAGCAGTAGCAGTTGTAAAGATGGATGAAATCAATGCACCATTGACTGGTAATGTGATGAAAAGTTTGCAGGGAAGAGTACCCGGGGCATTTATCACGACCAACGGCTCACCAGACGGATCGGCGAATGTGCTGATCCGCGGTATTGGTACATTGGGCAATAATAGTCCACTTTACATCATAGATGGAATGCCGAGTACCAAATCTATGAATGAAATATCCGGACTCGATATAGAGTCAATCCAGATACTGAAAGACGCATCTTCATCAAGTATTTACGGATCTCGTGCAGCTAACGGGGTAATCATCATCACAACCAAAAAGGGAGGGAAAGGTGGTCCCCGGATAGATGCACGTGTATCGACAGGTATCAAAAATTATTCAAAGTCACTGGATTGGCTGGATACAGAGCAGCGAGGTTATGTACAGTGGCGGGCTGCGCGGAATGATGGTACGGATCCCAATTTCGGGGTATACCGATTTAAGGATACACAGAATAGTGATGGTACGTGGAGGTTGGATGAAATTATTATACCTGAATACATTGATGATGCCAAGACTATGCGTGCTGCAAATACAGATTGGGTGGAAGAAGTTGGGCAGACGGCTTTGGTTCAAAATTATAACCTAAGTCTGATGACAGGAAATGATATGAGTCGGGCGATATTTGCCATAGATTATTTCGATAATCAAGGGACGGTAAGAGGTACTTATTTCGAACGCTTATCAGGCCGTTTGAATACGGACTTCAGTCTGTTAAATGATCGTGTAAAAATTGGCGAAAACCTATCTGTTACTAAAATTAAGCAGGATATACTTGGAAATATATTGGATCGTACACGTAATATACAACCTATCATACCTGTACATACGGTAGATGGTACTGGTTGGGGAGGACCGGTAGCAGGGATGAGCGACAGACAGAATCCTGTCAGGCTTATTGCTGACAATGCGCAGAACAATCGGAATACGTTGCGTTTGTTCGGAGATATGTTCATGGAAGTGAAACTAATGGAAAATCTGAAATTCAGATCGATGTTAGGAATGGATTATTCTTTTTTGTGGGATAGGAATATGCAGAAAACCTATGTTTCCGGATTCATGTCTGAAAATGTAGCTAGTTTGAGCAATGTGAGCAACAGATGGGGTAACTATGTATGGAACAATACCCTTACCTATAAATTATCCTTGCGACAAAAGCATCATTTTGACTTTTTGATAGGTCAGGAAATGATCGATTATTATGCTGAAAATTTACAGGCAGGACGTCGAAAATTTGCATCTGAAGATCCGGACTATATGTATCTGGACGCAGGTGAGGGCATTCAGACTAATAGTGGTAGTGGTACAGCCTATCGCTTGCTTTCTTACTTCGGTAAATTTAATTACAACTTTAAAGATAAATACTTGCTTTCTGCTACTGCGAGATATGATGGTTCTTCACGGTTTGGAGTTAATAATCAATTTGGTTGGTTTCCAGCCTTTTCTGCGGGCTGGCGAGTAAGTCAGGAAGATTTTCTTAAATCGGCAGATGTACTTTCAGATCTGAAAATCCGCTACGGATGGGGTAAAGTGGGGAATCAGGAAATCGGTGATTTTGCATCATTCGGAATGTATCAGGCCAGCTATGCTACCAATCCTACCTGGGATCCGGACAATGGTACGGCTTATGATATCAATGGTGCGGGAACAGGTGTATTGCCTTCGGGATATAGACGTGTACAACAGGCTAACCCCGATCTACGCTGGGAGTCGGCTACCCAACACAATATTGGAATTGACTTTGGTTTTTTCAATCAAAAATTAACGGGTTCATTTGATTATTTCAAAAAGCAAACTGAGGATATCCTTATATCTCCGCCTTTTATTGCTGCTTTAGGTGAAGGAGGGAACAGATGGGTAAATGGAGCCAGCATGTCAAATAAAGGTTATGAAGTCTTGCTTTCATATGCTTCATCTCATAGTGACTGGAAATATTCTATTACCGGAAATATAGCGGGCTACCGTAATAAAATCGTCAAACTACCGGAAGATGTTATCAATTCCTATCCCGGAAATGGTGTTGATCAAACGATCCTCAACAGGCCTCTTAACTCCATGTTTGGCTATGTAGCGGATGGTCTCTTCAAAACAGAAGAGGAGGTCTCTGCACATGCCGAACAGGTCGGAAAGGGATTAGGACGTATCAGATACAAGGATATCAACCAAGACGGCCGGATAGGGGATGAAGATCGGACCTGGTTGGGGATATCGGATCCCGATTTTATCTACGGTATCAATTTATCGGTTGGGTATAAGCAATGGGACTTTAGCATGTTCTGGAATGGGGTATATGGAGGATTGGTCAATAATACAGCTAAAGGCTATACCGACTTTATCAGTTTTTTTGGTGGTGAAAACTATGGAACACGGGTATTAGATGCCTGGTCTGCTCAAAATCCACAATCTGATATTCCGGCTTTATCTTTTAATGATCTTAATAATGAGAAACGCTTTTCAAGCTATGTAGTCGAGAGTGCCTCGTATTTCAAATTGAGGACACTGGAACTGGGGTATAGCTTATCACCTAAGGCTTTGCAACGAATTAAAAGCCAAGGGATTCGGTTGTATATCTTAGGGGAAAATCTACTGAGCTTTAAGAAAACCCGGGGGAATAATAAGTATACAGGTGTTGATCCGGAGACTCCCAACTCGGGATATCCGATTCCATTCTCTATCACTGCCGGTATAAATGTTTCATTTTAATTGTAACCTTGTCATGAAAAAAAAGACTAGTATAGTATACATTGCATTATCTCTATTGCTGCTTAGTGGCTGTAGCGATTATCTGGATATCAATCCTAAGGGCCAATTGGGCGAGAATCAACTTAACAATGCTGAGGCAGCTGAGAACCTGGTAATAGCAGCCTATTCGTCATTAGGAAATGAGAATTATAATAATAAAACTAATAGCCTGTGGCCTTATGGTGACTTGAGAAGTGGTGATGCATATAAAGGAGGGGCAGGTACAGGTGATATGGAAGAATGGAACTTGTACGAGACATTTGTATCAATGCGGGTAGATGTCGGGGGGCTGGATCAAAAATGGTACAGGCAATATGTGGCTATATCCCGGGCGAATAATGCGCTGCGGGTGATTAACGGATTGGATCCTACCGGTTATCCCATGAAAGAGATACGACAAGCCGAAATGCGTTTTTTGCGGGCTCATTATATGTTTGAGCTTAAATTACTTTTTAAGTATATACCTTTTGTAGATGAAACGCTGGCTCCTGAAGCATATGTAACGGTGTCTAACCGTGAATATACGAACGCTGAGCAATGGAACAGGATTATAACTGAATTTAGATTTGCAGCGGACATATTGCCGGAAAATAACAATAATCAGAAAGGCCGGGCAAATAGGTACATGGCTAAAGCGTATCTGGCAAAAGCCTTGTTATATGCAGCCTATGAGCAAAGTGAGCAGCATCAAGTGACTGGAATTAATACACAGAAATTAGAAGAGGTGGTGCAATTAGTAAATGAGCTGGAGGGGCGCTATGATCTGTCCCAGGATTTTGCATTCAACTTTTTATGCGAGTACGAGAATGGACCGGAATCTATTTTTGCAGTACAAAATTCATTGAACGACGGGACTGAATTCGGCCGCCTGGACTGGAGCGCTATGCTCAACTATCCAATGAACGGCGAATATGGATGTTGCGGATTTCACCAACCGAGCCAAAACTTGGTCAACGCTTTTAAGACTGATACAAATGGGCTGCCACAGTTTAAAAATTACAATAATACAGACTTGTCTACGGCAGGACAGGTGAAAACACAGAATATAGATCCGCGTCTCTTACATACTGTTGCTATCGTTGGTCTTCCATACAAGTATAAAGCTGATTTTATATTTCAGAATAGTTGGATTCGTCAGATTGAAACATATGGCAACTATATGTCGTTAAAAGAAGTGGTGTTGTATGACAACCCATGTTTTAAAAAGGTCAATCCTTTTATGAGTAGTAGTAAAAATAGGGATATCATCCGATTTGACGACGTGTTGCTCTGGAAAGCTGAGGCATTGATCGAGTTAGGCAGACCTGCAGAAGCCTTGCCTATTATTAATAAAATAAGAAAACGGGCATCCGAAAGTGTATTCAGATTAGTGGATCGTACAGGTACAGCTACGGGACAATTTAAGGTAGAGGAATATAAGGATGGTGTGAATTGTGTGTGGACACAATCCTATGCCCGGGAGGCTTTGCGTTGGGAAAGGCGACTGGAGTTGGCGATGGAAGGTTTTCGATTCTTTGATCTGGTACGTTGGGGTATTGCGGACACGTACATAAATGAATACTTGCAGAAAGAGAAAACAAAACGAAATTACTTGGCGGCTTCTGTATTCAAGAAAAATCGGGACGAGTATTTTCCTATACCACTTTCTCAAATAAATTTCAGTAAAAAACTATATGTCCAAAATTTCGGATGGAATTAACTATTTTAAAGATTTCTGGTGAATGGGGATAGGGTTGATTTGGTTAATCACGAATATTATAAAATTAAAAATATATGAAAAAGAATAAATACATAGGTGTTTTGCTTCTCATGATAATTTTCAGTAGCTGTAAGACGTTGTTAAAAACCGGAAAAAATAATCCGGAAAAATATCGTCCTGCCTATCATTTTTCTCCCAAAAAGGGATGGATGAATGATCCAAACGGCATGATATATCTGGATGGAACATACCACTTGTTCTATCAGCATAATCCTGACACAATTGTATGGGGACCTATGCATTGGGGGCATGCTACAAGTACGGATTTGATGCAGTGGGAGGAGCAGCCAATAGCGCTATTTCCGGATAGTCTGGGAACTATCTTTTCGGGTAGTGTAGTATTGGATAAAAATAATACTGCCGGATTTGGAAAGGATGCATTAGTCGCGATTTTCACTCATCACAATCATTATATTGAAGAAGAGAAAACAGGATTACATCAGTACCAAAGTATCGCATATAGTCTGGATCAGGGAAAGTCCTGGACAAAGTATACCGGAAATCCTGTACTGCCTAATCCGGGCATTTGGGATTTTCGGGATCCTAAGGTCATGTGGCATGCGGGTAGCGGACAATGGATCATGACTCTGGCTACTAAGCAGTCGATTACTTTTTACGGGTCTAAAAATCTCAAGGAATGGAAACGTCTTAGTGAATTTGGAAATGATACAGGTGCAAATGGCGGAGTATGGGAATGTCCGGATTTGCTCTGCTTGCCAACACCAGAAGGAGATAAATGGGTTTTGTTGGTAAGTATTAACCCAGGAGGGCCAAATACAGGATCAGCTACGCAGTATTTTGTCGGCGACTTTGATGGAACGACTTTCACAACGAATCAAAAAGATATTCGTTGGATGGACTATGGTCCTGACAACTATGCAGGCGTTACGTTTTCCAATACAGGAAATCGCCATATATTGATAGGCTGGATGAGCAATTGGGCATATGCCAATATGGTACCCGCATCTACCTGGAGGAGTGGAATGACAATACCCCGGATACTTTCTTTACAAAAGGTAAGTGAAAAATGGTTTTTGGTTTCCAGCCCTATTACAAAAGAGTTAATGAATGAAGATGTTCAACAAATAGGGGATATGCACGTGCAAAACAATACCCAAGATTGGAGTAATTATATAAAAAAGACTGATGGAGCATTTGAACTTTCGTTCACATTGGATAAAGTGACAACTTTTGATCTTGTATTGTCAAATAATACAGGTGATGAATTGTTGCTTGGATTTGATAAATCTACTGATCAGTTTTTTGTAGATCGTTCTAAGGCAGGGAATGCTAATTTCTATCCCGCATTTATCACACGTACTGTTGTTCCCCGTATTTCAGATACCGGGATGATAAACTACAGATTGCTCGTCGATCGTAATTCGGTTGAGGTATTTGCGGACGGGGGCTTATCTAATCTTAGTAGTATCTTCTTTATTGAACGACCTTTTCATGTGTTAAAGTTTCGGTCGCCGACAAATGTTAATGTCAGGGATTTGAGTATAAAAGTTATAAAATAAAATTTAAAACATTTCCTATATACTTGTTAAAAACAGAGAAAGATCTGTTTGATTTGCCTCGGAAGTTAAATACTTTCCGGGGCATTTTTATGATCCGGAAAAAGTGTTTTCATAGTGCTGGTAGGTGCTTTATATTTTGATAAAATGCCTTATATTCTTCTGTTATGATAGCGGTAAAGGCAGATAACGCCGGATGCCTGCTTTCTCTGTCAAAGGCCAATACTGTTTCTGTGTATATGGGCACAGCCGGAAGAGCGCTAAAGCAGATCTGCAGATGCAGGGCCTGATTTTGCACGGATTGCGGCACGAGAGCCGCCCCAAGTCCGCTTGCTACAAGTTCTAAAATGGATTGCATTGTATTGCATTCATGCAGGACATGCGGATCAAAACCCAGGTAATGGCAGTAGCTTACAAATTGCCGGTAATACTCAGGTGCATACTCTTTACTATACGTGACATAGGCTAATTCACTTAGCTTTCCGGAATTTGCATTAAAATCAGGAGTTGTTGCCAGACAGAAGGATTCTTTTAATAATGTGCGGGTACACAGTTGATTGGACAGGATCGGTGTGCGTACAATTCCCAAATCGAGTTTGCCATTTTCTAATGCTGTGAGTTGTTTCTGGGTGGACGTTTCATACAGGCAGACATGAAGATGTGGATAGCGCTCCTTCACCATTTTGAGCAAACGGGCCAATAATGCTTTGGGAGTAGAGCTGATGTATCCTAATCTGAATGTTCCGGATACAGCATCCTGTATCTGTCTGGCTTTGATTTTGGCATTATCCAGAAGACGTAGAATATCCTGAGTTTCCTTCAGAAAGTATGCTCCTGCCGGAGTCAGGTTTACACGTTTATTGTTGCGCTCAAACAGTATAACTGCGAGTTCCTCTTCCAGATCTTTGATCTGCCTGCTTAGCGGAGGTTGGGATATAAACAATCTTTCTGCAGCCTTACCAAAATGAAGTTCTTCTGCTAAAATAGCGAAATAATGAAGATGTCTTAATTCCATGATACGTTAAAGGTATTGATTATTGATAAAATTAGTATTTTTAAGGTATTATCAATGTGTTTATTTTTGAAATATAAATAAACGATCGTATGGAACACAAATCAACATTAAGAGAGATAGAAGAACGTTTTGATCAGGACGTTGCACGGTTTTCGAATCTGGATACAGGACAGCAGACCACTTTGGATGCACTGTACAATATGGAATTGATTACAGATGGTATTGCAGCCAGTTATGCACAGCTCGGAGATGTGCTGGATGTGGGATGCGGGGCTGGTAATTATCCGGTCAAGCTGTTGTCAAAAGTCAGGAACCCTAATATAACCTTAGTCGATCTCAGTAAACCTATGCTGGATAAGGCTGTAGAACGTATAAAGCCTCTTACATCAGGAAGGGTGGATGCTATCAAGGCTGACTTTCAGACTCTCGAATTTCCTGCAGGTAGTTTTGACGTCATTGTGGCCACGGCGGTGTTGCATCACTTAAGAACGGATGCTGACTGGGAATCTGCATTTGCAAAGTTTTATGAATGGCTGCGTCCCGGAGGTAGCATCTGGATTTTCGATCTGCTTATCCAGCAGGAGGCAGGTATACAGCAATTGATCTATAAAGAGCGTTACGGAGCATATTTGAAAGAGCTTAAAGACGAAGCATATCGCGACCATGTGTTTGCGTATATTGAAAAAGAAGATACTCCGCAGACTCTGGTTTATCAACTGGATCTGTTACGTCAGGCAGGATTCAGATCTGTAGATGTATTGCATAAAAATCTTTGTTTTGCTTCCTTCGTGGCATTCAGATAAGCCGTCATATTATTATTGCAGTGACGCTGGTTCTTATTATGGCGTCACCTTTCTTTTGTCTTTTTTGATATACTTGATTGTATTTCCATTGATTTGAAAATAGTCCGTTTCTACCCATTTCCAACTTTTTCCTTCGCGCATATTGTGACCGCTTACTTTAAAGTTCACGGCTAATTTGTCACCTTCTTTCTTAAAGGATATTTCGTCAAATGTATTTTGTATTGTTGCTCCATCCGGAATAGTCGGGCATCCCTGCAGTTCTTCCAGTACAGCTTTATCGTCTTTGAACCACTTTTTGAGAAAACCTATATGCTGTTCAGAACACTGATATCCGAGCTGAAGGGCTGTCAGTATCTTACATTTCAGATTGCTGCGATCATCTTTATAGGGGCCGTCCCACTGGCATTCATTTCCTATAAAAGTCGCTACGTAACCTATTGCCGCGCGTTCCGGATCCGAAAGATTTTTTGCAAGATCCTCATTGATCCTGATCATATTGAAGGTGTCTTTTAATTCTTCATCATACTGATCTTCCCGCCAAAGAAATTTCTGTTCTGCTGTCTGTTCACGTTCATCTTTTACGACGGGAGCCTGTAAAGAATCCTTTATTATACCTGTGGAATCTGAATGTATGTTTGTCTTATCCTGCGCCGGACGTGAATTGCACGCAAGCAGGCTCAGGGAGAATAGGAGGTAATATATTTTTTTCATAGGTTATATGGATTTATAAATCTTGCGATTCGACTTCATGGATCAGATTACTTAGTATCTCTGTTGTAGACGCTGTGCTGAAAGGATAAGGTGACTGACCTACCCATATACTGACAAAGTCAGGATTCTGATCCGTTTTTGAGGCTAGGCGCAAAGGTGCTGTCAGCTTATTCTGATAAGGGTATGGCAGTATATTTCCGGATGCCTCTGCTTCCTTAGAAAACAGGTTGCGGATTCCCCGGGCATACCTTCCTGTAAAGCTGTTCGTCAGTACTACATCGTTGCTTTTCAGCTGCTGTAGCCGTTCTTTTTCAAAAGGCTTCAATCTACTTTCTTTAGCTGTCAGCAACAGACTGCCGACCTGAAATCCACAAGCTCCTAATGTATGCACTGCTCGCAGACTATTGGCATTATAGATCCCGCCTGCATAGATGACAGGAACGCGGACATGATCCAGTACCTGACTTAATAAGGAAAATCCTCCAATCAGAGGTAAAGAGTCTCCTATAAAACTTCCTCGGTGTCCGCCTGCTTCTATCCCTTGCACACAGATAATATCTATACCTGAATGCTCAAGTGCCAGGGCTTCATCCAGACTGGTACATGTACCGATTAGAATGCTTCCGTTTTGCTTGAACAGGGATATGACAGTCTCATCCGGATTTCCGAAAGTAAAGCTTACAATGGGACACTTTTCCTCCAGAATAGCTGCTACCTGTTTATGATAGCTGTGAAGTTGTAACTGTTCCAGATTAGGGAGCTCAGCCTTTAATTGGTGCTTTTCAGCCAGATCCTGTACAAAAGAGCGGACGGTATTATATTTTGAAATGAGCTGATCGGTAACGGTTGGAATAGAGTGGGCAAAAAAATTGACCGCAAACGGTTCAGAAGTTAAAGCTCTGGTCTGACGAATAGCTGCTGCGCATTGCTCTGCTGTAAGGTCTCCAAGCGCCAACGAACCCAGACATCCTGCTGTAGAAGCAGCGGCTACCATCTCCGGACTGGTTACACCCAACATTGGAGCCTGAATGATGGGGTACTTTATTCCTAATCGTTCTGTAATCTCATTTTTCCATTTCATATTTCTAAAAATACTAAGAATAGTTTATGTTCAATTATGATTTTCAGAAATCATGAAATAAGTGTTTTTCAAGTTTATTGTTGTTTACCATTGTTTTTACGACAAATAAATTAAGGATGCTGAATGTAATTTCTCCTTCCTGACTTCTTTTCTTAAAAATGTATTGCGTTATAAGGATACAAATGAATCCATAATGTAAATTTTTATCTACAATTAATTTGTTTTACATGTAGATCTGCATCTACACGATATAGCTGTATTATTGTTGTGACAGTGTTTTTGATGTTTGCTTGGGTTTAATATTATTTCCTGAAGGTAAAATTAGCAGAGATAGCTTTATATTTGCGTTATAACTTTTAATACTCTGGTTATTATCTATAGTGTTTCTGAATACACGTAGAAGTTATATAGTTGATTTTACACTAACGAACGTAAATCAAGAAGAATTATTTATTTAAGATAAGTTAAGGGTTATGAAGTATTCTTTACTGAACAAACAGGATGTCGTAAGAAAGATTGTTTCGGGTGAATTGTTATTAAAGGAGGCTATGGTTGAATATAATATCAAATCAGAAAGAACCATCATCAGGTGGTTAGATGAATATCAGCGAAAACAACAAAGAGAAAACGAAAAGGAAATAAGCTCAACGAAAGCTTCTCCGATATATGCAGAGCTTTCCAGCCGGGTATTGCCTTCGAAATTACTGGAAAATTTTGAACTCATACGAGTCGTGGAAAAAGACAAAGCTCTATTTTTCTATTTAGAAGAATATGAAAAAGCACCTCGCGGTTTTGAAAAGGATATATTGATACCTAAAGGATTTTTGGATTCTATAATTATTCAGGATTTCCCTATTCGTGGCCAAAAATCATTTTTATGTCTAAAAAGAAGAAAATGGATTATTGATGGACTTGATAGATTGGTCTATAGTAAGTGGGATGACTTTACAACCTTAGTAAGAGTTACTAATGAATTTGGCGAATATATGAAAAGCGGATAGTGTTTCCGGTTTAAATTGCTTTACACCAAAGGTGTAATACAAGTTGTTTAAGATTGTTTGGAGAGATGCTCTATAGTAATAAGAAGATTAAAAATGCTGAAATGAAGTGTACGTATTTGTCAGGTATTGTATTGGGAACGATATTAATGGTAGTTTTTGTTTCATGCAGAGATACTCATACAAGGATTCAGCATGAAAAAAAGGATACTTCGGATAGTTTGAATACATATTCTTCTGCTACAGGAAAGAGAACTATAGAGAATTTTTGGGATGATTTTGATTTTAATGATGATGAATTGTATAAGCGTGATGGTGAGCAGGCCATTGCTGATTTTATAGGTCTTTTTCCATCTTATTCACCAGAAGAAATCCAAAAATCTATATTCAGAATGTTAAGTAAAGCTGAAAATAATCCAGAGGCATTTGTTTTTTTTCAGGATTTGTTTAAAAAATACTTATACCACCCGAACTCTCCTTTGCGTAATGATATGTATTACGAATGCGTAATCGACTATTTGATAATTTCAGATAAGGTTTCTGCTGATGGGAAGAATAAATATAAGCAACTGCTGAAGATCTTAAAAAAAAATAAAGCCGGGACTGAGGCTTCATCATTTTCCGTTACACTACAATCCGGTAAAGATATTCGATTGGAAGAAATTGAAGCTCCGTTTCTATTACTCATGTTTTATGAACCTGATTGCAACAGTTGTAAGACTATTATTGAAAATATGAAGAATATGCCAGAACTGAATGAGTTGATTGACAATAAGAAATTACTTAAGATACTGGCTGTATATGCTATAGGAAATGAAGATATATGGAAAGATTATTTTCCGCAAATGCCTGCCAACTGGATTAACGGAATAGATAAGAACCAGTTCATTATTAACCGTAATCTGTATGACCTGAAGGCTTCTCCCACAATGTACTTATTGGATAAAAGTAAGCATGTTATTCTGAAGGACAGCGATTTGGGACATGTGCTGTATTTTCTTACAACTAATAAACAATTTAATTAGAGTATTGAGTGTGAATAAAGTATTCTGAAATTATAAAAAATGACTAGATGGAAGTTTTAATAGTATTTGTAATTCCTTTTGTTTTTGCTGTGTTCCTGAGTAAGGTGATGATTCCTTACATTATGCTTGTCACCTACAAGAAGAGATTGTTTGATCCTGTAGATTCGCGTAAACATCATCAGCGTATTATCCCGAGATTGGGTGGGGTGGCTTTTGCCCCGATACAATGCTGTGTGCTTGTCATCACATTAGTCGTGCTTTACAAAATGGGTCCATATTCACTGGATTTGAATATTGATGTCAAACCCTGGATTATAGTGCCCATGTTGATGATGCTGGTCTGCGGTCTGGTCATTCTTTTTCTGGTAGGAATAGCAGACGACCTTATAGGTATGGATTACAAATGGAAATTCACGGCTCAATTACTTGTCGCTTCGCTCTTACCTATATCGGGTTTGTGGATCAACGATATGTACGGTATTTTTTTTATCACATCCTTATCGCCGTGGGTAGGTATACCGCTGACCATTTTTGCTGTGGTCCTTATTATTAACGCTGTGAATCTGATGGATGGATTGGATGGTCTTTGTTCAGGCATAGTAGCTATAGGTGCGGTTGTGTTGGGAGCTATGTTTATTTTTTACGGTGCCTGGTTGCATGCGATGTTTGCTTTCATAACCGCAGGTGTTTTACTCCCGTTTTTTTATTTTAATGTGTTTGGTATAGCACATCGTCGTCGTCAGATATTTATGGGTGACACGGGCAGCCTCACATTAGGTTATTCCATTGCTTTTTTGGCTGTCAGCTTTGCTATGAATAATTCAGATATAAAACCATTCTCAGAAGGTGCTATCGTTGCAGCATTCTCTACTCTCATTGTACCTGTATTTGATGTGGCTAGAGTCATGTTCATCCGTTGGAGAAAGGGAAAATCATTGTTTAAGCCAGATCGTAATCATCTTCATCACAAATTGTTACAGATCGGGATGTCGCATCGACAGGCTATGCTGACGATATTAGGTATGGCGCTATTTTTTTGCCTGATTAACGGATTAGCGGTTCATTTTATCAGTAATAACATTGTGGTGCTGGCAGACATTGTATTATGGATATGTTTTCAGTACACTTTCGATAGAATCGGAAAAATGAGATCAAGCAGATCGATTGAAGATAAAGTGCCGGATAATATAGCAGTTCTTTCAGAAGAAAGTAAAACAACAAATGAGAGCTTATATCTGAGTACGGACGAGTCTCTTGGTGCATTTTCAGAATAGAAATAGAAATTAAAGGTCTGCTGATGAAAATAGTGGTAGTAGGAGGTTCCGGTTTTGTAGGAACACAACTGATCGATCTTTTATTAAAAACTACAAGTTACCAAATTGTAAATGTAGATAAGAATGAAAGTAAAAGATTTGCGGATATAACCGTATTAACGAATATTCTTGACAAAGAATTATTGTGCAACCGCTTGTCAGGATCTGATATAGTGATTCTATTGGCTGCTGAACATCGGGATGATGTAAGTCCCACATCCCTTTATTACGATGTAAATGTGCAGGGGATGAAAAATACGTTGCAGGCTATGAAGACTAATGGAATAAAACGTATCATTTTTACCAGTTCGGTAGCTATATACGGCCTGGACAAAGATAATCCGGATGAATCTTTTTCTGCAGATCCTTTCAATCACTATGGTAAGAGCAAGTGGCAGGCAGAGGAGGTCCTTCAGGAATGGTATAAATCGCATCCGGATTGGAACATAAATATTGTACGGCCTACTGTTATTTTCGGAGAGGGTAACCGTGGAAATGTATACAATCTGTTGCAACAGATTGCCAGCGGAAAATTTATGATGATAGGAAGAGGTAATAATCAAAAATCGATGTCCTACATCAGAAATATTATTGCTTTTATTCAATTTCTAATAGAACAAAAAGGGCAGGGGTATAACGTATATAACTACGTAGATAAACCTGATTTTACAACAAATGATCTGGTATTTCACACTGGAAATATTCTGAATAAAAAAATTCCGGCAACGCGTATTCCATACTGGTTGGGAATGTTGGGAGGATACGGTTTTGATGTATTGGCCTGGATAACCCGTAAAAAGCTCAATATCAGTTCTGTAAGAGTGAAAAAGTTTTGTGCTGTTACACAATATAATTCTACAAAAGCGATGGATTCAGGGTTTGTACCACCTTATTCTATGGAAGAAGGGTTGAGGAGAATGTTAACCGAAGAGTTTGAAAAGGGATAAGGAATGGATAAGAAAAGGTTTGTGATTAATCTAATGTCAAATTTTCTGAGTGTCATATCCGGATTAGGACTATCCTTTTTTTTAACTCCTTACTTGGTGGAAACGTTAGGAAAGGAAGCTTACGGATTTTATCCGCTCTCCAATAATTTTGTGATGTATGCGGGAATAATTTCTACGGCATTAAACTCTATGGCAGGTCGATATATAACCATCAGTTTGGAACAAAAGGATATGCAGAAAGTGAACGTTTATTTTAATTCTATTCTGTTCGGTAATATTGTGATTTCACTGTTTTTTATATTACTTGGTACACTTTTCTGTTTTTTTATAGACTCTATACTTCATATACCAGTTACACAGCTGAAAGATGTTAGGTATTTATTTATACTTATATTTTTAAGTTCGATCATCACTGTATCTTCTTCTGTTTTTTCTGTTGCAGCATTTGCATTAAATAGATTAGATAAGCTGGCTATTCAGAGTATAATTGTCAATATTCTTAAATTAGTAATTATCATTACTTTATTTTGTTTTTTCACACCCAAAATTTATTTTTTGGGTTTAATCACTGTTATAAGTTCCCTCTATTTTTTTTACGCAAATTATAAAGTTACACGAAGGTTATTACCTGAAGTGTACCTAAGTATCTCCGTTTTTTCCAGAAGTGCACTGATGCTGCTGGTCGGAGCAGGGATATGGAATTCTGTCTTAGCCTTATCAAATGTTATTAATAGTCAATTGGATCTACTGATAGCAAATCGATTTTTTGAATCTTCCGGTATGGGGACACTATCATTGACAAAATTTGTCCCGAACTCCATTCAAGTCTTATTGGGTATTATAGTACCTATATTTCTACCGGAAATGATCAAGGCTTATGCTAATAATGATAAGCAAAAAATGAAGGAAATTATGAGCTTTTCATTTAAGATCATCTTTTTAGTCGCATTAATACCAATGGCTGTATTTTTTGTTTATGGAGGTGAGTTTTTCAAACTGTGGCTACCAGGTCAGGATTATCAATCCCTTCATTACATCTCTATTTTAACACTGACACCTCTTATTGTACATGCAACTATAGAAACAGCAAATCTAGTTTTTATAGTTACCAATAAATTAAAAATCGCTTCTTTTTGGGGGATTTCTTCATCACTGCTCTATTTTTTATTGGTAATAGTATTATGCAAATATAGTGGTTTAGGGCTTTATTCAATTCCGGTTGCCGCATTATTTACAGGGCTTATCAGTCATTTGGGATTTACACCATGGTATACATCCTTATGTCTGGGTGAAAAGAGGAGTTACTTTTTTATAGAAATGGTTAAAGGCCTCTTTGGGTTTGTACTCCTGATATTAATCTCTTATCTGTGGAAGTATTTTGATCTGATTCACATTAATTCATGGATGAGCTTCATGTTGAACATGTTAATTATTGGTAGCATCCTGTTGATTGTATCTGTTACAGCAAGATTCAATAAAAAAACGATTCTATATATGATGCAGAAGTTATTAGTAAGAGTAAAAGTATAATGAATATAATTCGGTTAAAAATGTGTCTTAATGAAGTTGTACACTTTAGAAATGGTATAAAAACTAAGTGAAATGAAAGAAGAGTATAAAGTTTCGGTAATTATACCAGTATTTAACGTAGAATCATTTATAGAAAGATGTAGTCGCTATTTATTTAAGCAGACTTTAAAAGAAGTGGAATATATTTTTATTGACGACTGTAGTCCGGATAATAGTATAGCCATATTACAACAGATTGTTGAAGAATTTCCAATACGGAAAGGAGACGTAAAGATTATTAGACATGAAAAAAATCTTGGATTACCATCTGCCCGAAATTCAGGGCTACAGATAGCTAAAGGAGAGTATGTATTTCACTGTGATAGCGATGACTGGTTAGAAGAAAGCGCATTAGAAGAGATGTACATCAAAATTAAATCCGAAAATGCTGATATCGTATGGAGTGATTTTTATTATACATACAAAAATTATGAAACGCTAGCACAACAATCTATCGTAGAAAACTCTGAAGAATGTATTAAAGCATTGATGTCGGAAAAAATACATGGTGGAGTCTGGAATAAAATGTACAAAAGAGATCTTTTTTTGATAAACGATGTGAAGTTTCCTGATGGACGAGATATGTGGGAAGATTTATACACTAATTTTCGTTTATTCTATTATGCAAAAAAAGTGGTGTATATACCAAAAGCATTTTATCATTACAATCAGGATAATATAAACTCTCTTGGTAGAAATCTAAACAATAAAAAATTAGCTGACATTTTTAATAATACAGATGCTACAGTCCAATTTTTTGAAGACCAACAGGCTCACCAATATACACATGAGATAAACTTTCTGAAGCTCGCTGCCAAGCAGACTCTGCTGTTTACATGTAATATAGAGAGTTTTATAAAGTGGAGAGAAATTTACCGGGAATCCAATCGGTACATTATGAAATTCAAGGCATTACCTTTTCATTTGAGAGTATTAGGCTGGGCGGCCACAAATAAAAAATGGGCACTGATTAATGTTTGGATATTTCTAAAAAATAGAAAGTATAAATCATGAAAATCGCTGTATTAATAACTGTGTTTAATAGGGTCGAAAAAACCTTGTTGTGTATGAAAAGCCTGTTTGAAGCAGAAAGGACCGGAATGGCAATCGATTTTAAGGTTTTCATGACAGATGATGGTAGTACTGACGGTACAACTAAAATAATAAAAGAAGCTTTTCCGATGCAAAATATTGAAATTTTAGAAGGTAACGGACAACTTTTTTGGAATGGTGGAATGATTAATTCATGGACGGCTGCGATCAGAGAAGGAGTCTTTGATGGTTATTTATGGCTTAATAACGATAGTATTATTCTCCCGAACATCTGGACCGAATTAGTGGCAGCAGATAAGTATGCTAAAACGAAGTTTGGAAAGGGAGGAATTTACGTAGGTTCTACTTATAACAAGGAAAAAAACGGACTTAGTTACGGAGGGTTTGATTTTATTAATAAATGGACTTTAAGGGATAAGTTCTTAATTCCTGACGGTAGCTTTCAACATTGTGAGGCAGCTCATGGAAATATTACATATGTATCCAAGGATGTAGTAAAGGAGAAGGGAATCTTTTGCGATAAATATATTCATAGTGGAGGAGATCATGATTATTCTTATTTAGCTCATAAAGATGGCTTTCCGGTTTTTATATTAAGAGAATATGTCGGTATATGTGAGAATGACCATATAGAAAAAGATGGATCAGATTTTAAAAAACTATCGTTAAAAGAACGATTTAACTACTTAAAATCACCATTAGGTTTTAATCTGCATAATACATTGCTGTTTAATCGTCGTTGTTTTCCATATCGTTATCCATTTGTTTGGCTGGCAGGCTACGGAAAAGCATTATTTCCAAAAATATTTTTCTATGCGTACCAGAGAAATCGCCGATAAAATAAGGAGTGTATATACATTATATTAAATACTAAGTAAGCAATGCCAGTTATTTTTATTTCATACGCAGATAACAGAATGGCCTATTCTTTAAAGAGAATTGGGAAACAAGCCAGAAAGCTAGGAATTTTTGATGAAGTATTGTTATACACCCCTGCAACATTGCCGCATTACATAACATCCTCTCCATTAATGCAGTACGAACGGGGGGGCGGATATTGGGCATGGAAACCGGCGATTATATGGAATACTCTTCAAAAATATGAAGATGGAACTATAGTTATTTATGCAGACGCGGGTTGTTCTCTTTATAAATCTGAAGACTGGAATTTGTATTTCAGTTTATTAAAGCAATATCATACGATTTGTTTTGAATATAAAGATCAAATGCCGGAATGGGAGCAATTTGGACAGACTTCTACAAAGATAAAGTATTGGACTAAAAAGAAGACACAGCTTTATTTTAACAATATATTAAATGCCAATTATGGCGAAAAATACAATAAGATATTAGGAGGTGTCATCTTTTGTTCTGGACGAGAGAATGAGTTTATAAAACAATGGCTGGATATCACCTTACATCAGCCTGAGCTTATAATCGATCCTACAGAAGAAGAGTTGCAGACAGAATATGATTTCCTGGTTGATCACAAACACGATCAATCCGTGATTACACCATTAGCACACATACACTCAGGCGTCATCATACTGGAAGAAAAAGCAGAAACTGCAGTACATGCAGCCATAGTAGCTTCCAGAATAAGGGCTCAGGATTATAAACAATATCTGAAACTTATGTTCAAATTAAAGATGAGATCTTTACTGGGCTCAGATTTATACAATAATGTAAAGAGAAAATTAAAAGGCAGTTAATAGACAAAAGATAGCTCTTTACTGCAGGCATATAATTCGGCTATTATAACAATTAGTAATATATCCGGATTAATCAAAAAGACTCAAAACTAATAGTGATCAGGTAAAACTGGAAAAAATATATGAATACTAAAGTAGCATTAATAACAGGTGTCACAGGACAGGATGGTTCGTATTTAGCCGAATTGTTGTTGGAAAAGGGCTATATGGTACACGGTATCAAGAGAAGAGCTTCTTCCTTTAATACACAGCGTATAGATCATTTGTACATGGATCAGCACGAACAACATGTTAATTTTAAACTCCATTATGGTGATTTGACAGATTCTACCAATATTATCCGTGTTATACAAGAAGTGCAGCCTGACGAGATATACAATCTGGGGGCTATGTCGCATGTCAAAGTTTCATTCGACTCGCCTGAATATGTAGCAAATGTAGATGGTTTGGGTACTCTACGTATTCTGGAAGCTGTGCGTATTTTGGGGTTGGAAAAAAAGACGAGAATTTATCAGGCTTCTACTTCCGAACTATATGGTGGTCTGGCTGAAAATAAAAATGATAAGGGTTTTTATGATGAGAAGTCGGCTTTTTATCCACGTTCACCTTATGGAGTTGCTAAGATATACGGCTTCTGGATCACCAAAAATTATCGTGAAGCGTACCATCTCTATGCCTGTAACGGCATTTTATTTAACCATGAATCCCCAAGAAGAGGAGAAACTTTTGTGACGCGTAAAATTACAATGGCGGTAGCTGCTATTGCATTGGGAAAGCAAGGGTGTTTATATCTCGGTAATCTCAACGCGCAAAGAGATTGGGGACATGCAAAGGATTATGTTGAAGCCATGTGGCGTATTCTGCAACAGGAGAAGGCTGATGATTATGTTATAGCAATGGGCATAACGACTTCTGTCAGAGAATTTGTACGAATGGCATTTGCTGAGGTAGGAATAGAGTTATTATTTGAAGGTGATGAAGAAAATGAAATAGCGCGTGTGAAATCATGTAATAACCCTGATTATCTACTGGAAATTGGTAAAGTAGTGGTGAAAGTAGATCCGCAATATTATCGTCCTACGGAAGTAGATTTACTCATAGGGGATCCTTCAAAATCCAAAACTCAGTTAGGCTGGCGGCCCAAATATGATTTGCCATCTCTTGTACAGGAGATGGTGCAGGTGGACATTATATTGGCTAAGGGATAATAATAGCGAAATGTTAAAAAGAGATATGGAAAATTCTGTTTCGATTATCATTCCTGTATTTAATGCAGATCAAAATCTGAAGGACTGTATTAATTCTCTGTTGAATCAGACATATAAAAATCTGGAAATTTTATTCATTAATGATTGCAGTATAGATAATAGTATTCAGATTATTGAAAGCTTTAAAGAGGCTTTGTTAGAAAAATATGGAAGAGTACAGGTTTTATCCCATAGTTATAATAAGGGAGTCGCAGCAGCGAGAAACACTGGATTAGATAATGCTACAGGAGACTATATATATTATGTAGATGCGGACGATTATATTGATCATGATGCTATTGAACAATTGGTCAATGAAGCTATTAAAGAAAATGCTGATATAGTTGGATGTAACTGGAATCTCACATTTAGTAAAAATGAAAGAACAATGAATCAGCCGCATTTTACGAGTCCATTAGAAGCAATAGAAAAAATGCTTTATGGAGTGATGCGCTGGAATCTTTGGATGTTTTTGGTGAAAAGAGATTTGTACACTAAAAATGAAATACAATTTATACCTGGACAAAATATAGGAGAGGATATGCTTGTGATGTTTAAACTTTTTGTTAATGCTCAAAAAGTTTGTTTTTTAAATAAAGCTTTATACCACTACAGACAAGATAATGCTAGTTCTTTAACAAAAACACAATCAGATACCCATCTTCAACAGGTCACATTTAATGTATCCGAAGTGGAGAAATATCTGCTCAAAAGTAAATATCGTGAAGAGATAGAGGGATTGATTAATTTTTTTAAATTGAATATTAAATTACCAATGCTTATTTCAAATAATTCTGAAAATTATAAAGCTTGGTTGAATTGGTTTCCTGAAGCCAATGTCTCTATTAACATGAATCCATTATCTTCTTTGAGAACTAAATTTATACAGAACGCTGCTGCAAAACGTCAATTTTGGTTATTGAAGCTATATTATTACTGTATTATTCGATTTGTTTATGGTATTGTATATAAGTAATCTTTTTTGAAAATGAAAATTTTGTGTATTGTGCTTATGGTATGCCTTACCAGTTGCTTTTATTTTCCTTTTAATTTTTCTTTTCTACCATCTGTAAATACGAAGTTAATTTTGGCAGCAATGGGGATTCCTTTTTTCGTATATCATATGATAAAAACAGGAGGATTCTTTTTGTCCAAAGAATTAGTTATAGCATCAATGATAGCTGTTGTATTCTCATTGATGGGAAACTTTTCTGTTGAATATAATAACACGAATGATTATGCATATACAAGCTATATTATATCAATGTGGATATGGTTTCTCGGTTCGTACACCATAATTGCTTTCATAGGGTTAGTTCATAAGTATCTGTCATTCAGGTTGCTGGCTAATTACCTGATCGTAGCTTGTGTATTACAATGTATTCTGGCACTGCTGATTAACTTTATACCAGACTTTAAACTTTTTGTAGATACTTATTTTATTACAGGTAATCTGGAATTCTTAAATAGAGTTAAGAGACTTTACGGTATTGGAGCTCACTTAGATGCTTCAGGGGGGCGTTTTGCAGTCGTACTATGTATGATATCTATATTGTTATGTAATAATGATAAAGTTAAGCATAGTAGTGTGAGTATAGTGTTGTATACTTTATCATTCATTATAATATCCATTATTGGAAATGTGATTTCAAGAAGTACAACAATTGGTATGGTTGGAGGAATTGTATATTATCTTTTATTCGGGACGGATGTATTTAAATCTAATGTTAGAGTACAGAATCTAAAGCTTATGCAAATAATGGTAGTTTGTTTAATACTATTAGGTGTTATTACAAGCTATTTCTATAGTACAAACCAAGATGTTTTTAAATTACTGAGATTCGGTTTTGAAGGTTTTTTTAACTGGATCGAAACTGGAACATGGGAAACTGATTCAACTGAAAAATTGAAAACGATGTGGGTATTTCCCGATCATTTAAAAACCTGGATTATTGGTGATGGATACTTTGAAGACCCTAACAAATCGGGGTACTTTTATATGAATACAGATGTAGGTTATCTACGTTTTATTTTTTACTGTGGAATAATAGGACTTACTCTGTTCTCTATCTTTTTTATTTATTTATCATATGCACTACAATACAGATTTGCAAATATAAAACACCTATTTATTGTTCTGATCATTCTTGTATTTATTAATTGGTTAAAGGTATCAACAGATTTTTTTTTAGTGTATGCTTTTTTGCTTTCCATGAGTAGTCCTTATTTGTACAATACATATTACAGGGAAGAGTAATGAAAATAGTCTATAACATTGTCGGCACTTTTAACTCCGGAGGAATGGAGAGAGTACTGGCCAATAAAGCAAATTATCTGGTACGTCAGGGATATGACATCAGTATTATTACGACAGATCAGAAGGGCCGCAGCCCATACTTTACTTTAGATCCCCGTATAGATCAGCATGATCTGGGCATAAATTATAAGGATGACCTGGAGAAAGGACTGTTGACCAGACTGGTAACATATTTTAGAAAACAGAAAAAGCATAGAAAAGCATTAGGCACTTTGTTGAAAAAATTGAATGCAGATATCGCCATTTCCATGTTTGACCATGACGGATCTTTTTTACATAAAATTAAAGATGGCAGTAAGAAAGTGATGGAGATTCATTTTTCCAGATACAAGCGTATACAATACAACAGAAGAGGCATATGGAAATGTATAGATAAGTATCGTGCCGTACAGGATTTGAATATTGTAAAGGGTTATGACAGCTTTGTTGTCCTCACACAAGAAGACAAGGCGTATTGGGGAGATATGCCTCATATGACCGTTATACCCAATGCAAACAGCTTTGTGCCAGAACAGCAGGCACTTTTGAAAGAAAAAAATGTGATTGCAGTGGGACGCTATGATTATCAAAAAGGATTTGACAATCTGATCCGTATATGGCAACAGGTTCATCAGGTTCATCCAGACTGGATGCTCAATATATATGGACAAGGGCCGTTAAAACAACATTTACAGCAACTGATTGATGAATTAACCCTTTCGGAAGTCATCCACCTGTGTGCACCAGTCAAAAATATTCAAAAGGAGTATATAAATAGTTCTGTACTGGTTATGACTTCCCGCTATGAAGGTTTTGGTCTGGCTTTGACAGAAGCCCAGTCCTGTGGCGTGCCTTTGGTCGCTTATGCCTGCAAATGCGGGCCACGGGATATTATTGATTCCGGACGTAACGGTTTCTTAATCGAAGAAAAGGATAGTGAAGATTTTGTGAAAAAGATAAATCTGTTAATAGAAAACGAAGATCTGCGATCGGAGATGGGTAAGCATGCATGGGAAATGTCAGAGCGCTATTCCGAAAAAGTTATTATGAATAAATGGTTAAACCTATTTAATGATCTTTCAGGTAAATCAAGATGAAAACAATTGTCATATCAGCGGTAAATCTGGTGGAAGCTGGCACACTGGCGATTCTCCGGGACTGCTTGCAGTATCTCTCGACAATGGCAGAAAATGGAGAATACAAGGTTGTCGCGCTTGTGCATAAAAGAGAACTGGCTGATTTTCCGGGTATAGAATACATTGAAACACAATGGCCAAAAAAAAGATGGATAAACCGGATATGGTTTGAATACATATCTATGAAGAAAATCAGTAAACAATTGAGTCCGGTTTATCTGTGGTTTTCTCTGCATGATACTTCACCGAATGTCGTAGCAGAGTATAGAGCTGTGTACTGTCACAGTCCGTTTGTATTTTATAAATGGAAATGGAAAGAACTGTTCTGGACGCCGAAGATCGTCCTTTTTGCGCTGTTTACTAAATATATCTACGGAATTAATATTCATAAAAACCGGTATATCGTTGTGCAGCAAAACTGGTTCAGAAAAGGTATGCTGAATATGTTTACGTTAGATAATGGCAGCGTTATCGTAGCACCTCCGCCTGCCTCAAAAACACTGAAACAAGTGGTTGCCAAAGATTGTGGTATTTTATTTCAGGATTATTCCTTTATATATGCTGCATCACCCAACAGTCATAAAAATTTTGAAGTGATTTGTAAGGCTGTAGAAGAGATTGAGACAATATATGGAAACCAAAATTTTAAAGTTTATATCACCGTTAAAGGAGACGAAAATGCGTATGCCAGATGGTTATATAAAAACTGGGGAAACCGTTTTGAATCGCTGGTTTTCGTTGGTTTTCTTTCAAAGGATATCTTACTCGATTATTATCAAAAGTGTGATTGTCTGATCTTTCCTTCCAAAGTAGAAACGTGGGGATTACCTGTTTCCGAATTTGCGGCTTTTGATAAACCCATGCTGTTGGCAGACGTTCCTTACGCTTATGAAACTGCAGGAGGAAGTCAGAAGACTGCTTTTTTTGATCCGGCAGATTACAAAGAGTTAAGCCACCGGATGTATCAATTGATTCATGGTGAAAATTCCTTCCTGAAGCCTGTTCCTAAAAATGAAATTGAAAGGCCTGTTGTTGAGTCCTGGGAAAGATTATTTGATATGCTTCTGGCAGAAGCAGAGGTTATAACTCTTAACAGATAGTTTGATGGAGAAGATGAACATATTACAAGTAGGTAAATTTTATCCTGTACGCGGTGGAGTAGAGAAAGTAATGTATGATCTGATGTCTGGTCTGTCCGCACAACAGATAAACTGTGATATGTTATGTGCAGCTACTGAAGATTATCCTGCCGGAAATATTATCCTCAATAAATATGCTAAATTAATGATCATTCGTACCCGGTTTAAGTTTGCAGCAACAATGATTGCACCAGGGATGATCAGCAAGCTACGGAAGATCGCAAATCATTATGATATTATACATATCCATCATCCCGATCCGATGGCCTGCCTGGCACTTTATATGTCCGGATACAAAGGCCGGGTTGTATTACATTGGCACAGCGATATTGTCAAACAAAGGACTCTTCTTAAGCTCTATAATCCCTTGCAAAACTGGCTTATCGGACGGGCGGATCTTATTGTAGGAACCAGTCCGGTATATGTACAGTTTTCCTCTTTTCTCACAGCAGTACAGGATAAGGTAGATTACATACCTATCGGAGTGCTGCCAGTGATTGCTAATGAGGAGAAAGTCTTAGCTATTAAAAATAAATATCCGGGTAAGCGAATTGTTTTTTCGCTCGGGCGTCTGGTAGAATACAAAGGATATGAGTACCTCATACGTGCAGCACAAAAACTGGATAACAGCTATCAGATCGTCATCGGGGGTAAAGGGCCTTTGATGAAAATGCTAAAAGATCTTATCCTACAGTTGAATGTACAGGACAGAGTCGAACTGGTCGGTTTTATCTCAGACGAAGAACTGTCTGCATATTACGAAGCGTGTGATATATTCTGTCTCAGCTCTATACAGAAAACCGAAGCGTTTGCCATTGTGCAGATAGAAGCAATGTCTTGCGGGAAGCCAGTTATATCCACTGATATTCCGGGGTCAGGCGTGAGTTGGGTGAATAAGGATGAAGTATCAGGTTTGATTGTAGATGTTGAAGACGCTGATCAGTTGGCACTTGCAATTGAGGAAATATGTGAAGATGAAAAACTCAATCAAAAATTTCAGCAGGGAAGTAAAGAGCGTTACGAAACTATGTTTACCCGCCAGTCTATGGTAGACCGATGTGTAAGATTATATCGTCAGTTGTTGATGAGTTAAGGTTTCAAGATATGATAATATCAGATAAAAATAAGTACATAATGGATAACGAGCTGTTTTTTGAACAGGTAAGACAATTATTGGATAATAACAAGACTGTCAAAATACCAGTTACTGGAACCAGCATGTTACCATTTTTAAAGCCTGCTGATCATGTGGTGTTGCAGAAAGTATTTGGACCTGATTTAAGGTGCGGAAACATTGTTCTTGCAACATGGAATAACACCTATATCCTTCACCGTATCGTATGGAAAGAAGTCGGAGGGAAGAGAATCAGATTGGCTGGAGACGGCAATCTTGTTCAGGTAGAAAATATCTGTTTATCAGATATACTCGCTGTAGCTGGTATGGCCTGTCGTGGAGAAAAGAAGATAAATATAGACTCGACTTTATATACATATATGGGACTGATGTGGTATAGACTGCGTTTTATCCGCCGTGTATGTAGTAAAATAAGAAAACTTTTAAAAGAACGTAAATAGAAAGATGATGAGATTGAGAACAGATATCCGTTTGAGGAAGATCGGTGAGGAATATATTATCGTTGATCCCGGTCAGGACATGGTTGATATGTCCAAAGCTTATACACTTAACGAAACAGCAGCATTTATATGGAATGAATTACAAAATATTGAATTTTCTGTTTCGACAATTGCAAAATTATTACAGGATAATTATAATTTAAGTCCGAAAACAGCTAATCAGGATGCAAACGAGTTGATGAAGCAACTTCAAAGTGAAGGCTTGCTAAAAGATATCTGACATGATAAAAAATAAAGTAACAGAAGTATTCTTTAAACTTTTGCGGTCAGGTCTTTGGAGTACACCTGTTGACCAAGATAATGCATTTTCCTTATCAAATGAGGAGTGGGAAGAATTATTTGTATTGTGCGTAAATCAAACTGTGGAGGCTATAGTATTTGATGCTTTCGAACATCTTAATTCTTCATTTCTGCCTCCTAAGGAAGTATTAATCAAGTGGGTGGTAAGAGTCGAGAAAACAAAACAGCGAAACACCGTAATGAATTCTGTGATCAATGAACAGCTTGCTTTATTCCAGAAATCAGGCATTCAAGCTATTTTACTAAAGGGGCAGGGGCTTGCTACGTTATATGATAATCCTGATAGCCGTACCTGTGGTGATATTGATTGGTACTTTTCCAACGAAGAAGAATACAATATGGCCTGTCAGCTTGTACAAAATATGCAGATAGAAATATACAAGACAGCCGGTTACAGCACATGTTATGTATGGAAAGGAATCGAAACAGATCATCATCAGCGTATTTTTGATATCTATAATCCATTCTGCAGATCTTATCTTAAAGAATTGGAAAATAAAGAATCCAGAAACAACATACATGTACGTGCAAAAGACAGCACATGGACGCTACCGGCGCCTGTATTGAATATCTTGCAGGTGAATTCTCATATTCTGAAGCATCAATTGTCTTTTGGTATAGGTCTTCGTCAGCTCTGTGATGCGGCCCGGTTATATTATGTACATCACCATTATCTGGATGGAGTATATCTGAAGAAAGTATATACCAAGGTAGGAATTATCAGATGGATATATCTGCTGCATGATATATTACACAGGTATATCGGACTTCCAAAAGACTATTTACCCTTTGATACATCGCCTAAATATCCGGCTGATTGGATGATGGCCGATATGTTAAGATCCGGCAATTTCGGGTTTCATGATCATAAGTTTCAGACAGATAATGATCAACAGACTTTCCGGAAGAGTAAGACACAAAGAATTGCAGGTAATTTTTTTAAATATGTACAATATGCACCGATAGAGGCGATTAGTTTTCCGCTGGTACAATTGTATTCAGGATGGAGAGTCAGATAATGGTAAACGGAGGTGTCATTGGTCATATGAGGTGGGCATGGTCTTTTGCAAAACCACAGCGCTTGCAGTTGCTCTTGTTTTTTTGTCTGGAAATCTGTGTTATCATCTTATCTCTGGTATTTGTATACTGGTCTAAGCGAGCTGTAGATCTGGTAATGGATAAGAATACAACAACATGGAAGCTTGCACTTATTTTGGTCATAAGCAGCGTTTTATTGGGATTAAGTGCAAAAATTTATTCAGAATGGCTTAATGAAAAAATACGCATGAAGATGCTGATCCGGTTACAGAATAAAGTCATTAAATCTCAGATGACAATCATATGGAAATATATAAAAAGATGGAATACCGGCGATATTCAGGTTCGTATACATACGGATTGTAATGAAATCATACAGATGATAGCTTATTCCTCTCTGGCTTTTATACTGACCTTGATCAGACTGTTTGCATCATTTGGTTTTTTATGGCTTATGGATCCTATGCTAGCCATCCTTATTTTGGCTATTTCTCCTCTTTTTTTGTTTTCAAAACTATATTTCAAACGTTTGAGAGATCTGAATTCACAGCAAAAGAAAGCAGAGAGTGATCTTGGACATGTGGTGCAGGAAAATATCAGATTCAGAACTTCCATACAGGCATTAGGATTATATGATTTTCGCTGGAATAAAGTACAGCAAAGTCAACAGATGATCCACAGACTTAAACTTAGATTATTGAACTTCTCCGCTTTTTCTCAGGCTATACTGAAAATAGCAGTCAATGCAGGGTTTCTGATCACATTTGTCTGGGGGGTATATCGTTTACGGACAGGTGAAATTTCATTTGGTACGATGACTGCATTTCTGCAATTAGTAGGACGCATTCAGTCTCCGATCATTTCTTTGATGAGCTTTGTCCCTCTTTTTATCCGATTCAGAATAGCATCGGACCGGGTCCGGGAATTACTGGATTCAGAGGTAGAAGAAGAAGCTATACCGGAATACCTATCTGATGTAAAATCTATACAGGTTGAAAATCTTAAGTTTAAATATGATGACCAGTTGATTATCAGTGATTTGTTTCTGAGGGTCAATGTGGGCGATGCGGTTGCTGTAATAGGCACAAGTGGTAAAGGAAAGACAACCCTGATCCGTTTGTTACTGGCATTGATAAAGCCCGATGAAGGCGAGATAAGGATCCATACAACTCAGGATAATTACCTGTTGACAAACAGACATCGGGCTAATATCGCTTACGTTCCGCAGGGAGATAAACTGTTTAGTACCACAATACGTGAAAATCTGACAGGAGGACATGATGAGGTAACTGCTGTACAGATCCATAGAGCACTGTATCTGTCCTGTGCTGAATTTGTCTATGATCTTCCGGATGGTCTGGATACAATCATAGGTGAGTCAGGCTATGGTTTGTCAGAAGGACAGGCCCAACGCATTGCTATAGCCAGAGCTATGATGGCAGAGCACAGTATCTGGCTTTTTGATGAAATTACTTCTGCTTTAGATACAAGTACAGCACAAGAATTATTTAACAGATTGACAGAAGCAGGGAAAGACAAAATTATTGTGTTTGTTACGCACGATCTGGTGCTGGCGAGACAATGTAATCAACAAATATATATTTAATGTAGAAAATATGATAGATAGCGGACACAGCAACCGACAGAGTCAGCGAACAGTTTATTTTCGAATAGCAGAACATACACTTAAGCTGATTCTGCCAGTGGATATTGATCTGAAGCTGGCATTACCCACATTTGCAGATTTTTATGTAAAGAATCCATTTAATGGTCAATACAATATGACTATCCGGATTACAGATGCAGATACGTCGCTGGATGTGGGTGAACTGAAAACGCTGACTAATACTTCAATTGTGTGGGAGGATAACTTTGAGTTTGCAGAGGCAGACAAATGTTATGTCACCTCTGTCAGAAGTAAAGCCGACAGCCGGCATTGGATGATGTACAGTACAAAAGATTTTGCGCATTCGGTTATCAATATAGTACGTGAAGAGCTCTATTCCAGTTCTATACTGAGCTGGTTGCTGATGGTTGTTTATGGACAAGCGATTCTGCCATTTCAAACCGTGATGATCCATGCTTCTGTAGTTGAAAAGGATGGAAATGCCTTTGCATTTTTAGGAAAAAGCGGTACAGGAAAAAGCACGCACAGCAGACTATGGATACAATATCATAAGAATACAACCTTGCTTAATGATGACAATCCTGTCATACGTATCTGTCCGGACGGAAAGATAAGGATATACGGATCACCATGGAGTGGCAAAACAGATTGCTATAAAAATAAAGGGCTGCCATTATTGAGTGTGGTACGGCTAAAACAGTCTCTATATAATGAGATGAACTGGAAATCCGGAGTTGAAGGGCTGATAACAGTATTGCCCAGTTGTTCCTCTATACGCTGGAACAGAGTGCTGTTTGATCATATGACGACTACTCTTGAATATATTATTCAGCAGCTTCCGATAGGAGTGTTAGATTGCCTGCCGGACAGGGCTGCTGCTGTATTGTGCTATAATGAAATAATTAACAAATATAAAATTCACGAAATATGAAAAGACTGATTTTTGCATTAATGTTATGCAGTGTCATAGTGTTAAATTCCTGTCTGGTTTCCAAAAGAATGGCCTATGTACAGGATATGGTGCCGGATTCAGCATACCGGATTCAGGAGGCACAGTTAACCCGTATCCAAAAAGGAGACCGCCTAAGTATCATTGTCAGTTCCAAAACCCCCGAACTTGCGGCACCGTTCAATATCGGAGAAGGAATGTATAATGTCAATGAGAAAGGAAATATATCTACTGCCGGGACAAGCCCCGCAGGTGCAAATATGGCAAAAGGCTATCTGGTAGATCAGGAAGGAGAAATAGATTTTCCGGTATTAGGTCCCATATCTGTAGAGGGGTTGTCTCTGGAGGAGCTTAAAGAGTTGATTCGCAGGAAACTGATAGACGGCAGATTGATCAATGAACCTATTGTAAGAACCGAATTACTCAACTTTAAAGTTAATGTAATGGGGGAGATAAACCGGGTAGGTGTATTAGATGTACCGGATGGATCGATCACCCTTTTTGATGCAGTTTCCAGGGCTGGAGGACTGACTACAAATGGTGCGCCTAATAAAATAGCTGTCATCCGCGAAGAAAATGGAGTAAGGAAAATGACAATCAATGATATACAATCCGAAGCCGTATTCCAGTCCCCGACATATATCCTCAAGCAGAATGATATTGTATATGTTATGCCCCGGGGAGGCACAGTAGGAGCTAAAGAACAACAAAGCTGGCAACTAATATCCACAGGTATCGGACTTGTTGGTTTGCTTATTTCTACACTAATCCTTTTAAAATAGCAGATAATAATGGTAAATAATCAAATAACACAGAATATAACAAAGGCAGATAAATCGGTCAATATTATTGACCTGTTTAAGTATTTAATGATACATTGGAAATGGTTTGCGCTTTCTGTTTTGCTTTTTGGAGGGTACTATTATTACCAGTATAGCCGTTCCACCTTTATGTATAGAAGCTCTGAAATGGTAATGATCAAGACTCCTATGAATACACCGTCTACTGCCCGAATCACACGGACAAATTCTGCCTTTAATTCAGTAAGTGTGGCAGGAGAAATATTACAGTTGAACTCAAAGGAACTTATGAGAAGGACAATTGATCGTCTGAATGCAGATGTGAGTTATGTAATCCGTAACGGACTAAGGGATCAGGAGCTTTATACACAAAGTCCGGTAAAAGTAACCTGGATGGATAAGAAACCGGATCAAAGCTTTTCATTTACGCTTACCCCGTTGGATGGCAAATATGTATTGCTCAAAAAATGGAGTAACGGAGACAGAGCAAAAGAGTTAAAGATTGAACTGAATAAAGAAAGTAATACTCCGGTAGGCAGGATAGTAGTCACAGCTGAAAAACAATTCACAGCATCAACAGTGGGTGAAGACATACAGGTGACCAAATACGCCCATGAAGCAATGGTTGGCTATATTATGGGTAATCTTAAGATCCAGCAAATGGAAGAAGATGCTTCTTTATTACAAATTACATTGGAAGATCAGTCTATCAAAAGGGCGAATGATATAATCACCACATTGATAACCGTGTACAATGAATTCTCGTTGGAAGATAAGAATCAGATCGCTATTAATACCGCTCAATTTATCAGAGAACGTTTGCAGATTATTGAAAGTGAACTTGGAAATGTGGAGAATAATATTGAGCAACTTAAGACAGCCAATCAGGGGGTAGATGTGAATGTTGCCGGAGAGATGTATTTATCGGAATCCAGGCAGCACCTGGAAGAACGAAACAAATTGGAAACCGATATCAGGCTGGTAGATATGATGCGTAGTCACCTGGACAATAAGACCAAAAGAAATGAACTCATTCCCAGCAATACAGGATTGGTCGAAGCCAATATTGAAAACCAGATTACGGATTACAATACAACATTGCTTCGCAGAAACCGCTTAGTAGAAGGCAGTAGCACAGAGAACCCTATAGTACAGGATCTGGACAAAGCTTTGGGTGCAATGCGGGGAAATATAGATCGGGCTGTAGAAAATGCTACTGAAGGTCTTAGGGTAAAAATGCAGAAGGCAAGGAGCGAAGAACAGCAGGCAAGAGGTAAGGTGATTCAGATGCCTCAGAAGCAGAGAATTATGCTTTCGGTAGAAAGGCAACAGAAAGTAAAGGAAGAACTGTACGTGTTCTTGCTTAATAAACGGGAAGAGAACGCTTTGAATAAGGCGATGACCGATGACAATATCCGAATTATAGACCCTGCATCAGGCTCCGATGCACCTGTATATCCAGTGCGCTTCAAGAAGGTAATGACTGGTGTCGGAATAGGGATTGTGCTGCCTGCAGCTGTTCTTTTGTGTCTGTTGATATTCAATACCGGAGTCCGCGGAAGGCAGGATATAGAAAGTGTACTGGATATCCCATTTCTTGGAGAGATACCGCAGGCTGGAAAAAGAAAAACAGATAGCAATAAGGTATTAGTCAGTAAGACTGGTCGCGATGTACTTACAGAGGCCTTCCGCATAATAAGGACAAATATTGGTTTTATGTCGAGAAATGGAAATTCTCCTCAGGTGATTACGTTTACATCATTCAGTATCGGAGCAGGTAAAACCTTTACAGCCCTAAATCTGGCTGCTACCTTATCTTTTCTGGATAAAAAGATTTTAATATTGGATCTGGATCTTAGAAAGGGGACCATCAGTTCCAGAGTCAATGTAAAAAGTGCACTTGGTGTAAGTCATTATCTATCGAATAGTCAGGTAGCTATTGACGATATTATATGCAAAAGTGGGATAGCAGATAATGTAGATATCATCTCCATAGGAATGGTAGCGCCCAATCCCGTTGAATTGTTATTAGGCAAGAGACTGGATGAGCTTATAGCTGACCTTAGAAACAGGTATGATTATATTATTGTAGATGGAGTACCTGTGGGACTTGTCGCTGATGCGAGTATTGTCAACCGGATTTCGGATCTGACTATATTTATGGTCCGTGTAGGCAAAATGGACAGAAGGCAATTGCCCGAAATTGAAAAAATACGTCAGGAAGGCAAACTTTCCAATATGTCTGTCATTCTGAATGGACTGAAACAAGGTCGCAGGGGATATGGGTACGGATATGGATACGGATACGGATATGGTTACGGATACAGCAATGAAAAAAGACACAATTTATTTTCTTCATTATTAGAAAAGATAAAAGGTCTATAAGCGATACAAAACACTGCGTCAGTTGGCGTCCCCGCCAACTGCTTATACAATAAATTCTCTCCTTTCTAAGGAGAGATGCCTGCAGGGCAGAGAGGTTTAGCAAGAAGCTGATAAAGTAATAAGGCTAAAAGTTGTATAAGCGATACAAAACACTGCGTCAGTTGGCGTCCTCGCCAACTGCTTATACAATTAATTCTCTCCTTTCTAAGGAGAGATGCCTGCAGGGCATAGAGGTTTAGCAAGAAGCTGATAAAGTGATAAGGCTAAAGTTGTATAAGCGATACAAAACACTGCGTCAGTTGGCGTCCCCGCCAACTGCTTATACAATTAATTCTCTCCTTTCTAAGGAGAAATGCCTGCAGGGCAGAGAGGTTATTCAAGAAGTTGATAAAGTGATAAGGCTAAAAGTTGTATAAGCGATACAAAACACTGCGTCAGTTGGCGTCCCCGCCAACTGCTTATACAATTAATTCTCTCCTTTCTAAGGAGAGATGCCTGAAGGGCATAGAGATGATTTCTAGTACAACTTAAAGAAAGAAGAAGGCTGATCTTATTTTTATTTAAGATCAGCCTTAATAGTTAGTATAATATAAGTGATGCCAGTCATTAGACAGCACTTATATCTTAGTGTTATTATCTGTCAAGTACACACCGGATGTTGTAATACGAACCGCTAAGTATATAATCATCTACTTTTGGTTTACTGTTATTAACAATGTATAAAATACTGGCCTGAAAAGGGTAACTGCCAATTGTTGTATAATCTGTAGTCCAATATCCTCCTGTAGTCCCTATAGTTAGTGTACTGCCATCCTTGTTAAATTGTACCCATTTACTGCTGGCATTCTGACGAAATCTGTCATATCCTATGAAATTTGATCCAAAACTTGACGCTGACTCATATGTCGTAGATGAATTAGCTAAAGGAAGTAAAGTGTTATATTCAGCAGCGGTAGGCATACGCCATGTATTGAGAGGAAGTACATTTTTACATGGGTCTACCAGATTACGAGGATCATATGTAGTTGGGTAAGGTTTAATGCTCATCCAGTTCCAGCCATCCGTTCTGGCGTACTGACTAGCCGCATTTATCGGTCTAGGAGTTGTATCTTCATTTCTGATTTTATATACACCATTTTCATAATAGAGATTTCCGGTAGCCCAGTATACACCACTCACGATCGTAACATCCAGAATATTGATATTTGCAATCATCTCTTTACCTACAGCAGGTACTATCGTGTTTGCAAAATTTACTGTTTTGTTGGATGCGGTAAGTGGCCCTACTGTCAGATTCGCAATATTTACCTGAAAGTTCGATATCGCAGATCCGCTTGGAAGTGTGTAAAACGAAGATGACACAATGTTATTGGGAAGAGTTACATTTATGGCCGATACACTATGTTGTCCGGTTATATTATAAGCGAGTGCACCACTTGTCGTATTAAGTGTTACAGTACCTTTATTAAAATACGCTGCGTTATTCAGAGCTGCATTCAGTACAGTAATAGCATCAGTCCTTGAACTGGCATCAAAGCGTACGGTTACCTTAGCCAGTGCATGCTTGAATGTGATAGGTACCTGCACGTCTACTGCTGAGCCCTGACCCGGAGTACCTGGAACAGTTACCGTATTGGAGCCGCTGCTGGCAATAAGCAAATCCTTGTCATATGACGGTGTAAATACAGGATTAGCTTCGTTTGGTAGTACTGGTACATCCGCAGCTTCATTATAAGAGTAAGCATACCATTTATAAGTGCCTCCCTTTACGACATCTATTTTGGCCGCTTCTGCCTGTGCCCCTGTCGCGCTGGCTGTTGCCTGCACAGATCCGACCACTGCACCTGTCGTAGCATTCACTACGACTACTCTGTACTTGTATCCGTCAGTCATATTGGCAGCACGTTGTTTACTGTTGGATGGTTCTGTCTGAGTTTTGATCGGACCTGAAGTAACAGATACTTCGGCACTGATATTGCCTAGCTGCAACAGCTGGCTTTCGCTGTCTGTATTAGTTTGGGGTAATGATGCCTGATATTTTGACGGAGTACCATCGGAGGCTTCCTCAATACCATTTATTGAAAAGGCTAACTGAGCCACCTGATCCGGTGAAATCTGTTTTTCTACCTCTTTTTTAGCACAACTACTTAAAATCAGCAGGCTGAATGAAAAGAGTAAAACTCGTGTATAGGTTTTTATTTTATTATTCTTAGTGTACATAACTTGTATTAATGATTAATAATCTTAAAATGTTAAATCTCTGCTTTCTGTGTCTGTAGTCCAGTCCTCTACCTGTGGATTTGCTGAATTGGTTCCTGTTCCTCCCGGTACTAACCTTGCAGATGAGGCTGCTATACCTTGCTCCAGCTCTATAGTATTGCTAATAATAGCTGGCGAGATGTAGTCTGTTTTATTTTTTTTATTCATCATGTTATAATTTTTATATAGTTTTTAATGTGGATATTAATTATTCTGCAAATGCAATCACTGCGCGGCTTAGTTTAGGATCATTATAATACATGTTATCTACACCTCCGGCCGCTACAGTGGTCAGTTGTCTTGCCGGTACAGCAAATTCATTGACCAGTATACTTTTTACAGCTTCAGCACGAGCTATACTCAGACGCTGGTTGATTTCTGGTGTTCCTGTTCCTTTATCAGCATATCCGGTGATCCGGTATATGACCTGAGCATCACCCTCCTTAATTACTTTTGCAAAGAAACCCAGATTCACACGGGTTTCGTTAGATATCTCACTGGTACCGATTTTGAAAGTGACCAGTATCGGCGCTGCCAGTACATTTTTATTCACGACGACGTTGGTCATGGATTTGTTGCCAGCTTCTTCCAGTTGTTTACTGAGTACATCGTTGTTTGCGGCTAGTTCATTTACCCTGCGACGCAGGGCATTGAGCTCCTCTTCATCGTAGCTGATGATAGTTGTCTTACTTTTGTCCCATCCACGCTTTTTGAATTTGTAGGTCAGTCCGATCAGTGCACTCAGCGTCCCTTCTTCTTTACGTCTGCCTGTTTCTCCGTCAAATCGGTCGTTGACCATACTTCCGCGAATATCCAGCGTCAGGTCCAGCGCCTCTGCCAGTCTGAACGTATTGTAGATACCCAGATTAGCACTTATTTCCCGCTGTTTTGGCTGATCATTAGTAATCATCCATCCCAGACCCAGATACGGACTTATATTGTAAATACGGTTTGCATTGTAGCCACTAAAAATATTAGACAGATTGAAGAGCATATCTCCGTAGACATGATAGTAATTGAATTTTTGTTTATCCAGCCATTTGGAAGCGTCATATACTTCTCCGGTAGAGTGGCTTCCGTTTTGGGTTAGTCCCTTGATCTGATAGCCTCCGGCACCCAGACGTAAGCCTAATCCGGGAGAAAACCATTTTCCAAGATGGAGACCAAAATGTGGAGTCAGGTTTTCAGATAAAGGTGCCTGTTTGTTGTGATCTCCGAAATAAACCTGAGCACCTGCTCCGGCTCCCAGAAACCAGTTGCTCCAGAAAGTATTCGTGATTACTTTGTATCTGTTGTTATCTGTAACAACGGTTGTATCTTTTCGGATAGTTTGCTGGCTATACCCAGTCAGAGAAATGCATAACGCAATAAAAAGTAAACTTATTATTCTCATATAATTTATATTTAATATTATTTATTATGTATGTTTTAAAAAGTCGAAAAAATCTATTTTTTGCATTATGCCTGTATTGTATCAGACATATTTAATTTAGTGTGTTGTGATAGGACAAAAATATGATTAGTGAGTTAAACTCGTAGAGGTGCTGTGTCTGAATTTTTATAGTCAAATCCGGAAAATATTGTTTTAAAACGTTTAAAAAGAGGTTGTGTGGAGGTATCTCTACAATTTTAACCTATACAATGAGGCTATTCCTTGATAGTTTCCGGGTATAAATGGTGATTTTTACAGGGAAAATATTGAAAAAGAGTTATTTAACGAAGCTTAAAAGTATACATGTTGACTGATAAATATGGCTAATTATCTTAATCTGCTATTGGATGCTTTTGTCGGAGAAGCTATTTCTTCTTTTATAAGTATCAAATATATTTGATACCTTGGGCATAAGCATTGAAAATTATCGAGTTATACAAGAGACTTTTTAATGTTTCATTTTTCTGTTGGAGAAAATATTAATTGATTATTGCCTGATTGCTATATATTATTTGTGAAAATTGCGGTTCTTCTAATTTTCAGACACTTCTGATCCGGTTATTATAGTTATGTAGAAAATAGTATGATTTTTTGCATTTGATTTAGAACTGTATATATTTATGTCATGAAATTTAAATTTTATGCCTTCTTTGTTGTCCTTTTAATGCAACTATGTCATTTAGATACTTATGGACAAGCTGTTAAAGCCCCGATAATGGGATGGAGCAGTTGGAATAGTTTCCGCATTAATATTGATGAAAAATTAATTAAAGAACAGGCAGATGCTCTGATTTCTTCCGGTTTGTATAAAGCGGGATATCGCTATATCAATGTGGATGATGGTTATTTCGGAGGGCGTGATAAGAATGGAAAACTCTACGTAGACAGCACAAAATTTCCTAACGGGATGGGGGCTATTGCAGCTTACGTACATAGCAAAGGTTTGAAGGCAGGATTATATTCTGAGGGAGGTAAGAATACTTGCGGATCGATATGGGACAATGATACCAAAGGTATTGGTGTCGGTATGTACGGACACGAAAAGCAGGATGCGGAATTATTTTTCAAAGAGTGGAATTTTGATTTTATTAAAGTAGATTGGTGTGGCGGACAGGAAATGAAATTAAATGAGGAAGAACAATATACGAAAATAGTTCATGCGGTTAAAGAGGCTAAGCCAGATGCCGGATTCAACCTGTGCCGTTGGCAGTTTCCGGGAGAATGGGCGCTCAAATTAGTAGATTCTTGGCGGATCTCAGGAGATATACGTAATAATTTTGCCTCGGTATTGGAAATCATAGACTTAAACAGAAATCTGTATAAATATTCCTCACCGGGACATTATAATGATATGGATATGTTGCAGGTTGGCAGAGGGATGAGCTATGAAGAAGATAAGACGCATTTCTCTATGTGGTGTATGCTCAATTCACCTTTGATGGCCGGGAATGATCTGCGCACGATATCCGAGCAGACAATAGAAATATTGACCAATAAAGAATTAATCGCATTGAATCAGGATAAGCTATTCTATCAGGCCAGAAGTGTTCTTCGTGAAGGTAATATAGAGGTCTGGGAGAAGCTGCTGTCAGACAAAAAGAAGAAAGCAATAGCTATAATGAACCGTGAGAACAGGGCTGTTGATTATACATTAGATGCGCGATCTGTTGGACTTACAGCAGGTAATAATATACGTGACCTCTGGTTACACCGTTCATTAGGTAAGATTGGGAAAGAACGAAAATTTACTATTCCTGCACATGGCATTGTAGTGCTGGAGGTCAGTATCTGATGCTGTAGTTCAGAATTCAGATCATGTGTAGTAATACATAGCCAGATGCAGATATTAGCCGTTGAATAGTTTATTTCGTTTTATCGTTTTGCCTTTTCTTAATTGTATAGCATGGTAAAGAGAGGGTACATCGTTAGTCCAGTTTTTTAAAGTCAGGATAATAGCCATAATCTCCAGGCGAGTCAGAAGCCCAAGCCAAAGACAGATCTGAAAAATCACAACGGATTGGCAATGTATATTGATTTCTACTAATGTTGCAAACAAAGAGAGTGTCCATATCTTTGCTCCAATGGAATGTGTTGCGACTTCTTTTTTGAATTTGAGAAAACTGATGATATATGTCATCGCTTCAGCGGCAATCAATATAATAAGTGCTGTACTGTTTTGATGAAAAAATCCAGGACAATGAATATAGGTAGATACCGCTACCAAAATAAAGAAGACCTGATCTACACCCGAATCCAGTCTTCTTAACCGCTCTGTCGATACCTGAAGCCGGCGGGCTATAATCCCGTCAAATACATCTGAAAGCAGACCAAGTGTTAACAAGGTAATTGCGTAGACTTCATAATGTGAAATATGCAGGATACTCATCACAATAAGAATAAGCCCTATCATCAGTCTTGACCATATCAGTAGTTCAGGAATTTGTTTTTTTGTCATAATTAGGAATGGCAACAGGGATTAATTAACAGTTTTATGACTTCTAACCATAAAAAAAGCAACCTAAAGTATTACTTTTAGATTGCTTAACCTATTTTTTGAGTATTTTATTTATTCACAATGTCCGTCCGGTGAACAGGTAGGTCCGTTACTGACTATAAGGGGTGATATAGGGTTTTTAGCAACCCATTCTTCGAATGACTTATTCAGTGCGTCAGCAAAGGCTTCTGTGGGTTGTGCTCCGGAAACAGCATATTTGCGGTCAAAGACAAAGAATGGTACGCCTCGTACACCGATGCTCTGTGCTTCCTGTATATCCTGCGTCACTTTGTATGCATATTCATCATTTGATAGTGCCTCTTTGATATCATCTTCGGTCAGCCCGATTTCCTGTCCCAATGCGGAGAGTACGTTTTGATCAGCCATATCTTTCCCTTCGGTAAAATAAGCTTTAAAAAAGCGCTCTTCAATTTCATCTCCCAAACCTTTAGTCTTTGCAAATTGAATGACCCGATGCGCATTGAAGGAGTTGACAGTGACCACATGGTCAAGATCATAATCCAAACCTGCATTTTTTGCTGTTTGAGTTACCTGGTCTAACATTGCACGTACCTGATTGGGAGGCATACCTTTGCGTTCGACAAGATATTGTACATGATCAAACTCTTCTTTTTCAGGCAGTGTAGGATCAAGTTGAAAGCTTTTCCAGATAATCTCTATATTTTGAGCATTAGCAAATTTGGAGAATGCACCTTCAAAATTACGTTTTCCGATATAGCAAAACGGACACATGATATCGCTCCATATCTCGACCTGCATTTTATTTGTTTGAGTTATATTCATATTTTAAGTTCTAAAAAATACCAAAACAAATTTAATGAATTTGGGAAGGATAGTGTGGTCTTTCAATCTACTTCAGAGATACTCCTTTGAAATGTTGCAATTGTATGATTTGCCCTTTACAAGTGTATGACAAATAAGATCTATTCAAACTTTTTGACCAGAAGGAATTGATCATCTTTTAAGGGTAGATAACCGTATTCATATACAAATATATATACCTTACCTGCTGTGGTTTTATACTGATGTGTGAAAAAATCAAATTGAAATCCAGCTTCAATAAGGATTGTCTTATCCACTTTTACCTTATGACCTTCTGTCAGCGATTCCATCAGAATTTTTCTGTTTTTGCGTAAAACAGCATTAACTGTCCGTACATAAGATGTCTGGTTGCTGTTTAATCGGTTATTGTAATTGTTCCGGCAGCCGTCATCACAAAACCGTTTGTCTGACCTTCCTTTTAGTGTACTGTTGCACTCTATGCATACTCTTTCTGCTATTTTCATGGATTTGCAGCTTTTCCTAACCGTTTTTAAACGCTTATAAACGTTTATAAATGGTAATAAATGTTTAATAACCGGATATTCCTGTTCGTCCTTTGCAACTTTGTATCAGTGCTTCGGAAGTGAATAGTAATCACTTTACAGAATCAGGAAGTTAATTAATTTTTTTTACTTATTCAAAATTTTATTGTTATGAACGCTTTAAGAAACAGTATTCAGTTAGTAGGCAGATTAGGGATAGATCCTGTAATCAAAGCTACAGTAAAAGGATCCAAAATGGCTCAGCTCCGTTTAGCCACCAATGAAGTATACAAAAATGCACAGGGAGAATGGGTCGAGAATGTACTCTGGCATAATCTGGTGGTATGGGGCAGCCTTACCCAGATAGTAGAGCAGCGATGTGCTAAAGGCACGCAAATCATGATTGAGGGAATGCTGACATACCGGGATTACGAAGATAAGGAGGGGCAAAAGAAGGTTGTTGCTGAAGTCAAAGTCAGACAATTACAGGTACTTGACAAAAACAAGAGTCCCAAGAATAATGCTGATATCCTGCACGAACAGGTTGAACAAGATCAGGACTTACCTTTCTGAGTTACTGATCCTGTTATCTGCAACAGGTATCTGCGAATAATGCTATTAATACTATTTTTATTCCGGATACCTGTTGTTAAAATCAGACAATTTCTGATCTTAAAATCGCTTTTTCCTAAACAAATATTGTCTCATATGTGTTATGTAAGTGTCACTGTTTAATATTTTATACATATGGAAATAAGGAATTCTAGTAACGGAAGAAATGGTGTGTTTACAGCATATATTGATGATCAGCAAAGTGGTCAGATGCATTATGAAGAAGGCGAGGACAGACTAATTATTGACAGCACAGAAGTGGATTCTCATTTTGAAGGTCAGGGAGTTGGCAAGAAACTGGTATTGGAGGCAGTAGATTATGCACGTAAGAATGATCTGAAAATTGTTGCACAATGTCCGTTTGCAAAATCCGTTTTTGATAAAACTCCTGCTTTTCAGGATGTATTAGCTGAAGACTAAATCAAAGGCAGATTCGTGCAATACGCACTGATCAGCAAATATTTTGTAGATATAAAGCTTCAATTTTCAAGTTCTACAACTCTTTTATGTCCAATCTGAATTACTGGCAATCAATTTGAGGTATAGCCGTACAACAAGTGGTATATTTGCCCACTTTTGAATAAGACATATGAGGAAGATACAATTTGGAATTTTTTTGCTGTTAGGCTTATGGTTTATAAGTTCATGTAATACCGACAGAGAAGATACTTTTGGCGATGAGCTCGCTAAAGTATTTCAGCAAAAGGAATACAGGAACTTTGATACCACAGCATATTTAACCGTATTTAAACAAGAACTCTCAAAAAATAAAAACCAGCTTCATAATCCGAAGTGGGTTACAGAATTTGCTGATTCTACCTCAGGGATGACTTTTATCAGCAGAAATCTTAGTAAAGGCGTAGTTGATACGTTATGTATGTATCTGGAGCAGTCTGATAAGCACGGTTTGTCTGAAGCATACTTTCATACGAATCAAATCAAAGAAAGTTTTGAGAAGTTAAATACATTGAAATCCGGTAAAGTGGAGGATATCTATCCTTTACTTGCGAAACTTGATTTGTTTGCAACAGACGGTTATGTTACTTATATCAGTATTTTAAGGGGTGGAGCTGTTAATCCAAAGCAGCTATACGGTCGCTATTTTGAGAAAATGCATAAAGTAACCAAGCAGGAGGCCCGCAGAGTATTGGATAGTATCGATATTAAAGACTATCTGGCTGAGGTACAACCTAAGAACTCCTATTATCTGAAATTGCAGGAGCTGCTGCAAAAGGGCGGACTTAATAAAGAAGAGAAGGAAAACATCTATCTCACGCTGGAAAAATTACGTTGGAGGGGCAAAGATTTTCCGGAGAAATATATTATTGTCAATATTCCTGAACAAAAACTGCGTATGGTAGACAACCGTAAGACAAAGGAGGTAATGAATGTGTGTGTAGGGGAGACAATTTACGGACCATATGCAAGAAGAGCAGGAGCAACAGACAATCATGAGACGCCGGTATTAAGTGGAGAGCTGGATCGTATGCAGGTCAATCCGGTATGGAATATTCCGGCAAGTATTGTAAAGAAGGAACTTATTTCCAGCCTCCGCTCTAATCCAAACTATCTGGAATCCCGCAATATGGTGGCCTATAATAAAAAAGGGCAGATGGTCGATCCTAATACAGTAGACTGGTCTTCGGACTCGGTATTAAATTTTAAATTCAAACAGAATCCTGGAGCTGATAACTCTTTAGGAAACATCAAATTTATATTTTCAAATCCTTATAGCATTTATCTTCACGATACGCCAGCCAAACAAATGTTTTCTGCAAAGAACAGAGCTGTGAGTCACGGATGTGTAAGGGTAGAAAAACCTGCTGCATTGGCAGCATTTTTAGTAAATGATGAGAAAAAAGCGGAACAGATTGCGACTGAAATTGCAGATACCCTTAATAAAAGCCGCTGGGTAATGATGAAAAAAACAATTCCTGTATATATTACCTATTATACAACGTGGGTAGATGATGAGGGAAAATTATACAAGCTTCCGGATATATATGGATATGATGAACGACTAAAAAAGGCAATGAAAAAGTATTATAGCCTTTAATAATTAAGAGCTCAGTATCACAACCTGCTGAAATTAAAGCACAAAATCGCATCGGACTAAAACACGATGCGATTTTTTTATTTTCTTTCTGATTACAACGTATCTTCTAATGCACGATCTAAAGTCGGGAACTTAAATTCATAGCCCAGTTGTCTGATCCGATCGTTGGAAAGTCTGGATCCTTTCAGGATCATATCAGCCTGTTCCCCTAATATAGCTTTAAGTATAAACTCAGGCACGGCAGGCAGGATGATACGTTTGTGAAGATGTTGAGCAAGTTTATGAGTGAAATCCCTGTTGTTAATATGCTCAGAAGCTACGGCATTAACAGGACCTTTTACATGCTGATGGTCCATTGCAAAGGCGATAATACCTGTAATATCATCTATATGTATCCAGGGGAAATATTGTTTACCATTACCTAAAGCTGTATTCAAATACAGGTTTGTAATACGCTTCAGAAGTGGAAGTGCACCTCCGTCTTTGGCCAAAACAATTGAAGTCCGGATTTTTACGACACGCTCAGCAAGGCCTTCATTTTCAAATTGATCTGCTTTTGCTTCCCAGTCTTTGGTCAGATCTGCAAGGAAATCATTGCCGGGGCTATCGGATTCTTTGAATATATGATCAGAAGTAACCATACCGTAGTAACCACTTGCAGAACCGGATATAAATGTTTTGATTTGCTGGTTTCGTTTTTTCAACGTATCAAAGATAAGTTGCGCACTGTCTATACGGCTGCTTCTCAGGTTCTGCTTTTGTTTCGATGTCCACCGCTTGTCGAAAATATTTGCACCCGCAAGGTGAATAATATGCGCTACCTGATCAAATGCCTGTTCATCGATACGGTGCTGTTCAATATCCCACTCATACTCATTCGCAGTCTTTTTATGTCGCGTGAGATAACGTAATTCGTATTTATTACGCAATAGAGTGTTCAGATGCTTCGCAACAAGTCCATTGGCTCCGCTTATAAGTACGATTTCTTTCATAGATTAACAGTCAAATTGTCTGCTTGCTGTGTATTGTTTGGTATAGCCTTCTGAAGATAGTAATACAACAACCCGCTCTTCTTCATAATCTCTTGGTACCTGAATGACAAAATCCAGCTTACCGTCTCTATCCAGATCACCGACAAAAACAAGTTCCATAAAGGTGTCATTGAATGAACTTTCATTTAGCATAATTCCCTGATCCTTACCGTCTATGGATAATGTAAGTGAATAATCTTTTACTTCATGAAATTTCTCCTGTTTATCATCATCCAGCAGATGCGTTTCTGTAGATAATATCTTTCCCAGACCCTTTAGAATATATTTACTTCCCTGAAAATCAAAGGATGCAGATTCCTTAGGCCATATTTTAGCTGCTGTAATTTTTAAGGAGCTTACTTTTCCTGTTTTTAACTGAGGAAAATCCAGATATACCAGTGTCTTATGTTTAGAGCTCAGGCTTTCAGTATTCATGCCACTACATTCATCGTAGCCTTTTTCGATTGTATAATCTGGTTTTGCTAATTCAAACTGACCATTCACTTCATTTAAACTCAGCCACCGAGGACCGGGAAGAAAATCAGATTTTTCATTTTCCTCTAACCGGTAAGTTCCGTCAAAAAACACATGGCTTTCTTTTGTTTCAGAAGCTGGTGTCGGCTGTTGAGCTACTGGCTGTAAAGTATCTGTGATACTATCTTTTTTGGGTTGATGTGATAACGTGTCCACTGTATTCGTGGATTTTGTTCCGGAAGACTGACATCCCATAGTAAGAATAATAACAGATGCGAAAAGACAATTTTTATACATAAGTAGTATTAGTTTATCATAAAGGTAAACAAATATCGAATGTTAAGTAACAACGGATGCGAAAAAAATGGTGATATTATGCTGTACATACCGGCAACATGATAGTGGCACAAGCGTAGGCTTGCGACAGACAAATGACAACAGCTAAACCCGGTTAATTCTCTCCTTTTTAAGGAGAGATGCCCACAGGGCAGAGAGGTTAAAAGTAATAATAGTATTATGTATTGCTATTGGTAAGGACAGCAAAAAGAGCAAGAGTAGCGTCTAAAGCTATCCCTACCAATAATTAGCTTTTATCTTCAGGAGAGTGCACGTTGCAGAATCTCGTAAGATCTGAGGCGTTTGTCATCATCAAAGATATAAGATGTAGTCATGATTTCATCCAAATGGTATATTTCAGCGAAAGCATGGAGTTCTTTTCTTAAAGATTCTTCATTTCCGGTGAATGTACAGGAGACCATGCTTTGTACGGCTTGTTCTATTTCTGTGATGCCGGCATAAATAGGTTGTTCTGTAGGTGGAGAAAGTGGTCTGCGGGTATTGGTAACTATACCTGCAAACAGATTGTACAAACTTGTTGCCAGATGTGCGGCCTCATCATTGCTGTCCGCTCCGATAACATTGACACATGCAATAGAATAAGGTTGCTGCAACTGTGCTGAGGGTTTAAAGTTTGTTTGATAAATCTCCATAGCACTTTTCAGCATAGCAGGAGCAAAGTGTGAGGCAAAAGCGTAGGGAAGTCCCAGTTCTGCTGCCAGATGAGCACTATCTGTACTAGAGCCTAATATCCATAAGGGTACATGTTGTCCTTCAGCAGGAAATGCACGGACTTTAGCATTGAAATTGTCCTCACTAAAAAATTGTTGTAATGCTTTGACATCGTCTGCGAAATAGAATTGCGTATGCATATTATTGCGGCGAAGTGCCATAGCCGTCAGCTGATCGGTACCGGGAGCTCTTCCTAATCCAAGATCAATACGTCCCGGGTAAAGTGTTTCAAGTGTGCCGAACTGTTCGGCCACGACCAGAGGTGCATGATTGGGCAGCATAATTCCTCCTGAACCTACTCTTAAGGTAGAAGTGTGAGCTGCGACATGACTGATCAGGACGACGGTTGCCGAACTGGCAATATATTCCATGTTATGATGTTCTGCAAGCCAAAGACGTTCATAACCTAATGTTTCTATATGTTTTGCGGCAGTAACAACGCGGTCAATGGCTTCTTTAGGTGTTCCTCCTTTTTTTATAGGAGCTAATTCCAAAGCAGAGAATTTGATTTTTTTCATAACATAAAGATACGAGTCCGATCAGGGAGAATTGTAATGAAAATGTAGGATTAATGTAATCTGGAGGCCATTATTACAATGTAATTATTGTCATAATCCTGTGTGAAAAACAGAAATTGTTCTCCGCCGTCTTTGATCTTCCAGCGTTTTCTGAGCTCTTCCGGTTTGTCCGGAAAGTTTTTGGCGATAATATTGGCCTGTTTGGGATAATCAGCCTTTTTAAAAGCAGCGTAGGGGAGTGTCTGCGTGACAGCAAATATTCTTCCGGGAAAGGAAGTTTTCAGTTCTTCACTTGTATAGAGGTGCGTGCTGGAATGTAATTTATGCAGTTGGTATTGCTTACCGACAGTTTTGAATGCGCCTGCTTTGGTAATAGCTACATCCGGATCATACAGATAAGCTAGTGCTGTACTATAGTAATTTGTTTCCTGACGTTCCTGCTGATAAGTAAAGCTTAGCTCTTGCTGACTGCCTTGAAACAGGCGGACACTATGTATTTCCGGTTCTCCCTCGTACCCCTTTTCCTGCACAAAAAGCAATTCTTTGCAATCGTTGTCCACGCTGATTACATACACATCTTTTACATACTGCAAAGATGCCAGAGCTATAGAAATATCCATTAACGGAGCGATTTTACTGATGATGGTCGTCGCTTTTGTGAAAAAAAGTGTTTGAAGATCTGCAATATTAGGTTCGCAATCTGCTAACAGAAATACTTTTCGGCTGTTTACTCTTCGCGAAGGGTCAATATAGATATAATCCAGGCTATTATCAGGCTGTTGCCTGAGATAAGCTACAGCATCTGTTGATACAAATTTTACATTTCTGATCGCTAATGTTTTAAAATTGTGCTGTACAATTTCTGACAGGGCCGTGTTAATCTCACAATGTATCACCTGACGGACTTTTGTAGCGAAAAAATAAGTATCTATACCGAAACCGCCTGTCATATCAAGGACTGTACTATCCGTTTTGACGATATTGCACTTGAATTCTGCTGTCTGCTCGGATGAGGATTGTTCAAGATTCAGTTTCTCCGGAAAATATATTCCCGGGGTATTTGCCCACTTCGGTAATTTGCGGGCGATACGCTGTCTTCCATCAAGTTGGGTAGCCAGTTCTGCAGAAGAGACAGCTGCAAAAGGACTTTTCTTCAGCGCAACAGCAGAAGGTGTAGCTTTACTGTTGTGCTGAAGAAATTGTTGAACTTCCTTTTGTAATATATTGTAATTCAATTATTTGTTTTTAACAAGCATTTGGCAGGTATAACTGTCTTTCAGCTCTTTAATAATTTCTTTATTCAGCAATACACGATCTATTGTTTCCTGATTGTAATAGCGTATTGTGATCAGTTCAAGACCTGATTCTACCGTCACTTTATATCTTTTTTCCAGTTCTTCGAGTAATGCGGTTACATTATCACCGGTATTGTCTACAGCTACAGAAAACTGGATTGCGCTGTTATGCATCATATTGATCTTGATGCGGTGCAGGTGAAAAAGATTGAAGATATGGCTCAGATTGTCTTCTACGATAAATGAAAAATCACGGGGAGATATATTTATAAATACCTGATCGACCTTAAATATAAAAGAAGGAACAGGCAATGTCTGATTCGTGCTTTTGATCGTCGTACCCGGCTGCGTACTGTCTATGAAAGAACGGACATGCAGGGCAATTTTCTTGTTTTGCAGTGGCTTGATGGTCTTGGGATGGATCACCGTAGCTCCGTAATATGTTAATTCGATAGCATCCGTGTATGAAAGCTCGGGAATAAGCTGTGTCTTTTCAAACCATTTGGGGTCTGCATTCAGTACTCCGGGTACATCTTTCCATATGGTGACGGATTCTGCATTCAGGCAGGCGGCAAATATTGCCGCAGAATAATCTGAACCTTCCCGTCCAAGGGTTGTAGTGAAGTTTTCAGAAGTAGAGCCTATAAAGCCCTGTGTGATCAATACATAGTCATCCAGAAGTATTGGCAGTTCTTCGCGAATTTTATCTTCGGTTTTCTGCCAGTCTACTTTTCCTTCACGGTAGGTGTTGTCCGTGAAAATATAGTCACGCGCATCTGTCCATTTGGATTGCACTCCCATATGAGCAGCATATGCAGCTATAATACGGGAGGAAAGAAGCTCTCCCAGTGATACAATCTGATCGTACAGGTAATCATAAGTATCCTGCGGTTCCTCTTCCAGAATCCATTCGGTTTCGACAAATGCATTCGCAATTTCGTCAAAAATCGGATGCGAATGATCTGCAAATAACTGATCCAGAATAGAGAAGTGACTTTTTTTGATTTCATTCAGAAGTTCAAAGGCATCTCCGGATTGCTGAAAAAAAGTCTTGGTAAGTTCTTCTAAGGCATTAGTTGTTTTTCCGATGGCAGATACAACGACCAGAAGCGGTTCTTCCTTATATTTGAGAATAATGGATGCCACATTCTTTATGCTTTCCGCATCTCTTACCGAAGCTCCTCCGAATTTGAATACTTGCATTGATATTACTATGTTTTGGGTTGATTGCTACTAATTTGCTGAAGATACACTTTACCGGAGTCGGTCAGCAGATGTTCAATTTCCTGGTAGGGGATGCGCAATGCGGTACTCCCTTCAACATAGGATTTGATTTCGTATGGATTGTAATAAAACAGCAGGCTGTCTTTTTCCAATGCAAAATTTTCTGCCAAAGCATATTTTCCGTCTTCAAAAAAATACTTTCCGGAGAGGTTTTCATTGTCTTTAAGACGTTCCGCTTTCCGAAAATATTTTTCCGCAATTTTAAGCAATTCTTTTTGTTTTTCCTTACTGATCAGGTCCGGTAAGGTGATTTTTTTATTATTGAGGATGTCAAAATTGGAAAGAATCATGACATGATTGCCATGTGCTCCTCCGCTGAAGTCATCGATCTGGGTAGCGATAGATAGGATCCGGGTGTTATTCAGCACCACATAGCTATGCAGCTCTCTGAACCAGGCGATATGGTAGCTCGGATTGGCAGCATCTTCCACAAATTCGTTAAAACCGCCTAAAAAACTTTCCGCAGCCTGACGAACACTGTCTTCACCATCAATAAGGATGGACGATCGCAGCAACTGATTGATCTTGTCATTCTCAAATGAAGGGTAGGAAGCTTTAAAATAAGTGGTGTCAATGCCGGATTCTCCTTCAATAAAATAGGGACTGTTTTCATAAAAATCTACCAGTTTATACCGTAGTGTATCCCGTGCTACCTGTGACTCTCCCTGTCTTTCATTGCCGGAATGGCAACTTGTCCAAAGTAGTGCAGCAAAGATTCCACATACTATCCCATACCTCATTTTTCCTATCCCCATTTTTTATGAAAGTGTTTGTTTACGATGCTTAGAAAGCCGCTTCCCATATGTAAAATATGTGTGGAAGAATATCTTTCTTTTAGTGATTAATGCTGACATTCAGCCATTCGCCATCAAATGTTGCCTGATATTTTTTATAAAACTCTATTGCAGGTGTATTCCAGTCCAGTACCTGCCACATCATGCCGGAATATCCTTTACTTTTACTGTATTCAACCGTTTTGTCTAATAGCTTTTTACCTATTCCTGTTCCACGCATCTGTTCTGTTACGATAAGGTCTTCCAGGTAAAGTCTCCGGCCCTTCCATGTAGAGTAACGTATATAATAAAGCGAAATGCCGACGATATTGCCGGATACTTCAGCTACAAATGCCCCCCAAACCGGATTTTTGCCAAAACCGGATTCTTCAAACTCTTCCATAGTCACAGTGACCTGTTCCGGAGCTTTTTCAAATAACGCCAGTTCCTTTATGAGTTCAAGCATGGCTGGACAGTCTGCTTTCACAGCTTCGCGTATGATTACTTCCTGCATACTTATTTTGCTTTAAAATGTTTGATTACTCTTTTTCCGAAGACAGTGCTTCCCAGTCGAATCATTGTACTTCCCTGTTCTATAGCCAGGCGATAGTCCGAAGACATGCCCATGGACAACGTGTCAAAGCTATCTTCTTTTCTGAAAAAGCTGGATTTTACTCCGTCAAAAAGCATTTTTAATTCATAAAACTCTTCTTTTATAACCTTTTCATTATCGGTATTTGTGGCAATACCCATCAGACCTCTGATCCGGATATTTTGAAGTGACGAAAACTCCTCATCACGAAGTAATTCGATCAGTTCCGTATGATCCAATCCGAACTTAGAATCTTCGTCTGCGATATATATCTGTAGCAGACAGTCGATTATACGGTCATGCTTTAAGGCATGCTTGTTGATTTCCTTCAGCAATTTGATAGAGTCTACAGACTCGATCATATGGATAAAAGGAGCAATATATTTGACCTTATTGGTTTGAAGGTGACCAATGAGATGCCATTGGATGTCTTTAGGTAACTGTTCCTGTTTTTCAACAAGTTCCTGAACCATATTTTCTCCAAACACACGTTGCCCGGCTTCATATGCCTGTAGAATATCCTCGTTTGGTTTGGTCTTTGATACGGCTACTAATGTTACGCCTAATGATTTGATTTCCTGATTTATTTCTTCAATGTTAGCTGCAATACTCATAACGTACAAATTTAGGATATAAAATAACGAAAAGCATCATATTCCGAGCCTTTTTGTAAATTTGTTCAAAATTATAAAATGCAACGTTTATTATTCGGTATATATTTAGTGTTTTTTCTGTTTTACTCCTGCGGTGATTCCTTGCCGAAGGATGTATTGTCTCGGTCCAGGATGACTGATATTCTGGTAGAAGTACATCTGATAGACGGCTATCTGAATACGCTTAGTGCAGACAGTTCCCGTCGTGTCATTGACGGGTATTATCAACAGGCATTTACCAATCTGGGGACAGACTCGGCAACGTTCAACAGAAGTATGAAATACTATGCTGAGGATCCTATATTAATGGCTGATGTGTATGAAAAGGTCAGCGGACGATTAATGAAAATGGATCAGGAGTACAGTAAGATCGATTCGATACGCAATGCAGGTATTCAGGACAGTGTGAGACTGGTAACTCATCTGCAGATGCTGGCCTCTAAAGCACATGATCTGATACTGAATGTACCTAAAGAAGCTGGTAAACTGACCTATGATGCCTACCGTGAGACCTTTATCACGGAAGCGGGATTAGGTAGTCTGATCGGAAAGTATACCCCTGCAGCACCTCTGGTGCCTGCTGTGGAACAGCTGCCGGAAAAAGCATTGCCGCCGATACCTATGCCTGAACAGGAAAAGACTGTCGCAGACAGTACGAATATACCATTGACGCCTGTGAAGTCGCCTTTGGTGAAGCCTGTGATGTAATTACAGGCCTGAATAATTAAAATGTTGGTTTATTGAAGAGAGAACGGAGTATGATTTATCCTGTAAATGCAAGTGACAAACTCGGCCTGGCCGAGATCAAAACATATATTAAACAAAAGTGCCTCAGTGAGCCTGGCCGTGAGATGGTCGAGCGTATACAACCTCAGGTAAAATACGATCAGATTGATCGTTTCCTGAGACAAACAAATGAGTTCAAAGATCTGCTGGTCAATGATTCTTCACTACCTGTAGATCACTTATATCCTATCAAATCCTTAGTAGAGAAGGCTAGGGTAGAAGGGGCTTTTCTTGCAGAAGAAGAGTTTTACAGAGTGTTGCTTTCTTTGCGTACAGTCTATGCTGTAATTCGCTATTTTAAAGAAAGAGAAGGACAATATCCCAATCTTGAAGTCCTGTTTGAACATGTAGAGATTGAAAACAGTATTATCCGGAATATTGAGTCTGTTATTGATGAGCGGGGTAAGATGAAGAATAATGCTTCACGTCTGTTGCTGGATCTCACCCAACAGATTCTGAAAGCAGAACAGGAAGCACACAAGAGAATAGACAGTATCTTTAAGCAGGCTCAAAACAACGGATGGACGGCAGATGGAAACCTGACTATTCGTGACGGTCGTCTGGTGATTCCGATCCTGGCAGAGAATAAGAGAAAACTAAAAGGCCTGATTCACGATGAATCTGCCACCGGACAAACAGCTTATATAGAGCCTGAAGAGGTGTTTCACCTTAACAATAAGATTCGGGATCTGGAATTTGAGCGTCGTCGGGAAGTAATTCGTATTCTGGTCGAGCTGACGAATGGATTGAGACCTCATATTCCATTATTGTTATCTTACCATAGCTTACTGACAAAATTGGATTTTGTACGTGCCAAAGCCTTGTTTGCTTTAGATATAGATGCAGATATGCCTGAATTGTCAAAAGAAGCAGAGGTAATGCTACATAATGCACGTCATCCTTTATTGTTCTTACATGCAAAGAAAGATCAGCATACGATCGTTCCGCTGAATATTAATATCAGTAATGCGGAACGTATTATTGTGGTATCCGGCCCCAATGCAGGAGGGAAATCGGTGTGTATGAAGACGGTCGGATTATTACAACTTATGGTGCAGTCAGGCTTACTGATACCTGCGGATCCAACCTCCAGAGTAGGTGTATTCCGGCAGATCTTTGCGGATATAGGTGATGACCAGTCCATAGAAAGTGATCTGAGTACATATAGTGCCCACTTGTCTAAGATGAAGCATTTTACAGAGTTTGCCAATGCGCGTACCCTGGTGCTGATAGATGAATTCGGTACAGGTACTGACCCCTTATTTGGCGGACCGATGGCTGAATCGGTATTGGAAACATTGAATAAAAAGCAAATCCGGGGTGTGATTACAACGCACTATTCTAATCTTAAGGTATTTGCGAGTAATACAGAAGGTATAGAGAATGCTTCCATGTTATTTGATAATGTGGCGATGAAGCCTTTGTATATTCTGCAGGTCGGTAAGCCGGGCAGTTCTTATGCGTTTGAAATTGCTCAGAAGATCGGGTTGAGAAAAGATATCCTGGAACTGGCCCGACAAAAAATCGGTACGCAGCAGAAAAAGGTAGATACTTTATTGGTGGATCTGGAGCGGGATAAAAAGGAAGTCATGGAAACGAAGACAGCTATTCTGAAACGTGAACGTGAACTGGTGGCTCTGAAAGCGGAGTATGAAACGCTTCAGTCTTATCTGGATGAGAATAAAAAGCAAATTCTCAAACAGGCTAAGGAAGAAGCGAGACAGATTCTTAAAGATGCTAACAAACTGGTGGAGAACACCATTGCGGATATTAAATCTGTAAATGCAGATAAAGAAAAAACAAAGGAAATAAGAGGAAAGCTTACGAAGGCTGCCGCTGATCATAAACCGGCTCATGGAGTTGCAACACCTAAAGTAAAAGTACAACCTGAAGAAGATACAGCCATAGAAGTCGGTGATTGGGTGAAAATTGTAGACTCGGGAAATGAAGCTCAGGTCATCGAGGTGGCGCGGAACAATAATCTGATACTGGCACTGGGTGACTTACGTACAGTTGTAAAGCGTTCTAAAGTCAGCAAATTAAGAAGTAAGGAGAAGTCAAAAGCTATCAAAAAGAGTAGTAATACACCTTCAGCTGCCGATTTTAGTCCGGAAGTAGATGTGAGAGGCATGCGTACAGAGGATGCACTGCATCAGATCGAACTGGTATTGGATAGAGCTGTTATGATCGGATATCCGAGCCTTAAAATTGTTCATGGCAAAGGAGACGGTATTTTGCGTAAATTTATACGGGACTATCTGCGTAAGTATAGCCATGTATCCAGATTTGAGGATGAACATGCCGATAGAGGAGGAGACGGTATTACCTATGCTTATATAGATTAAGAAGTTGATAAGGTTTAGAGGGTTGATATAGTTGATAAAGCTATAGCATATATGCGTTTATTGGTGTCCACACCAGTAATACTATAGAGGCATAAGCAATATGCTTGCACCAGACAAAGTCTAACAGTTAAATCAGATTAATTCTCTCCTTTTTAAGGAGAGATACCCGCAGGGCAGAGAGGTTTGGTGAGAAGTTGATAAGGTTAAGAGAGTTGATAAAGTTAGAACTTGTGTGCTTCTATAGTTAAAAAAGCTGCCTGTATCGTGTACTGTTGGTGTGGACACCAACAAATGCGTCAAATGCGTTTGTCGGTGTCCACACCGGCAACACTATAGAGGCACAAGCAGTATGCTTGCGCCAGACAAAGTCTAACAGTTAAATCAGATTAATTCTCTCCTTTTTAAGGAGAGATACCCGCAGGGCAGAGAGGGTTGGTGAGAAGTTGATAAAGTTCAGGATTGCTTTATTTGAAGATTATTATTGTCCTTACCAGCAGATAGTTTTATTATATTTGAATTTTCAATTTGGGTATTATGTTTGGAGATTTTTTTCAGGATGAACGTGTTCAGGCAGTCTTTGTATCCATTCTGTGCGGATGCGTTATCGGTTTTGAACGTGAATACCGCAATAAATCGGCAGGTTTCAGAACGGTTGTACTTATCTGTTTCGGTTCTACTATTTTTACTATGGTCTCCATGTTGGGAGAACAATCGGATGACCGTATTGCTGCTAATATCGTTACCGGAATAGGCTTTTTAGGTGCAGGTGTGATCTTTAAAGGTAAAATGTCTGTTTTGGGACTGACTACTGCGGCTGTCATCTGGTCTATGGCCGCTATTGGTATGGTGATTGGTACCGGAGAGTTTGTGTTGGCATTCTTTCTTACAGGCTGCATGTTTATTATTCTGGCTTTCTTCCATAAGATTGAGCGTATGTTGTCCGGTTTTTTCTTTACGAAGACTTTATATATTACTTTTCAGGATATAGGGTTGTACCATCTTAAAGATTTTGAAGAGTTGTTACTCGATGGCAGCGTAAAGCCGGTGCGCAAAGGGCTGGAAAAGCGTGGCAATCAGTTGATGGTTATTTATGATATTACCGGCAGGCGTAAGCATATTCAGGCTGTCAATGAAAAGATTGTTGGACTGGATTATGTATATGAATTCTCTTATTCTTAATTCATTTCAATTATGTCATTTAACATTTGTCAATCTGCTTTTTATATCCTTCTGATCTTTGTCTTTTCACACGCTCCGCGTATAGCTTTTGCTCAGGAAGAGCCGGCCCGTACATTAGATATCCGCATATTGGAATCTATTGCTGAAACACGTACCCCAGCGCAGAATGCTACCTTTCATTTTATATCAGACTCCCATAATTACATGCAGATCGCTATTCCGGCAGGTCTGTTTATAGCAGGAGCCATCAGTGATGATAAACAGATGCGTCAAAATGCAGGATATGTCATCAGCAGCACAGCAGTGACAGCTTTGTTAAATATCGGATTAAAACAGGTTTTTAAACGTTCCCGTCCTTTTAAGAAATATAATAATTTCACAGCGCTGGCTACCCCCGGCTCATTTTCTTTTCCTTCGGGGCATACATCGGCGGCTTTTAGTACCGCCACAGCTTTGTCTCATGCCTATCCCAAATGGTATGTAATAGCTCCGGCCATGTTATGGGCAGGAAGTGTAGGCTATTCGCGTATGTATTTAGGGGTGCATTATACTTCGGATGTTGCTGCAGGTGCCGCTCTTGGTGCAGGAACTGCGTTAGGCATGGGTTTTATGAAAAAATAAACAGGATTTAACTTTATAAGCCTTCTTAGCATTCTCGTTAATATAGTTCTTGTAGTATAAAGATTAAATAAGGTGTAACATATATAATTTGTGGTATTTTTATTATGCCTGCATGCTACTTTATGTTACAAATCAGAGGGATATAGTTGCATAAAATCCTATATTGTGATTTTTCATCAAAATAGTTATCCACAATTCACAATTGTTAAATTTTGTTAAATTATTAAGAAATTAAAGGCCTTATTTTAATTTCTGTAAGAAATGAGCGGATAAATATAAATTTTTCAATTCGGCTCCTTCTATTTAGAATATTTGTAAATAACTTGATGATAATGAGCCCCCTGATCTGTATTAAGTTTATGTTAAGTTTACAAATATTCAACTCCTCTTTTTATTTTTGCAGGACAAATTTCATAATTCAAAATAATGAAGAAATCTTTACTATTTTTTGCTTTAGTTCTTGCAAGCTACGGTACGATCCAGGCGCAGGTAACGACAAGTAGTATGACTGGTTCCGTTACTCAAAGCAGTGGTCAGAAAACTGCAGGAGCGACAATCAAGGCAACACACGTTCCTTCAGGAACTGTTTATTCTGGTTCTGCAAATAGTGCCGGAATATTTAACCTACCGAATATGCGTGTAGGAGGACCTTACAAAGTAGAAATTACTTATGTAGGTTTCAGTCCGCAAATCTACAATGACATCTACTTACAACTTGGACAGGCGTTTGTGTTGAATGCAAATTTGTCTGATAATGAGACAATGTTAGATGAGGTTGCGGTAACTGGAGTTAAAAAGGGAAGAAACTTCAAAACTGGCGCTGAAACTACCATTTCAAGAAAACAGTTAGAAAACTTACCTACAGTTAGTAGAAGTATTAATGATTTTACACGTTTAACTCCACAGGCAGATGTTAAAGGTAGTTCATTATCAATTGGAGGTATGAATAACCGTTTCAATCAATTTACAATTGATGGTGCAGTTAGTAATGACGTATTCGGTTTGAATGCTTCAGGTACAAACGGAGGCGGAACAAATACCAATCCAATTTCATTAGATGCAATTGAGCAGATGTCTGTTCAGATTGCTCCTTTTGATGTCAGATATAGCGGATTTGCTGGTGGTGGTATTTCTGCTGTTACTAAATCCGGAACCAATACTGTACAAGGATCTGCTTACTACTTATTCAGAAATCAGGATTTGACAGGTAAAACACCTAAGTTTATTTTGAAAGACGGAGAGAAAGCTACGAAACTGGCTAACTTCTCAGAAAAAACATATGGCGTTCGTTTAGGTGGACCTATTGTTAAGGATAAACTATTTTTGTTTTTCAATTATGAAAAAACAAAAAGTAATACTCCTTTAAATAATCCGGTAGGAGAAGGACAATCCAAATTATCTGTTGCTGATGCTCAAAGAATAGCGCAAATTGCAAGAGATAAATACAATTATGAAGTTGGATCATTCACCGATCTTATTGATGAGAATGAATCAGATAAAGTATTCACTCGCTTAGATTATAACATTAACGAAAAGCACAAGTTATCTGTAAGATATAACTATATCTCTGGTTACGATTTAGGTAATACACGTAGTGCTAATGCAGTAACATTTGCGAATGGAGCTGTAATTAAGAAATCCAAAACGCACAATGCTACTTTAGAATTCAACAGCAGATTTAATAATTCAATCTCAAATAACTTCTTATTAGGTTATACTCAGGTAAGAGACTTTAGAGATTTTAACGGAAGTTTGTTTCCAAGAGTGAGAATTAGCTTAGGAGAACCTGTATATAATTTAGGAACTGAGGCTAACACTAATATTAATCAGTTGGATCAGGATGTATTTACATTAACAAACAATCTAACATTCTATAAAGGCTTGCATACTGTTACTGTAGGAACACATAATGAGCTTTACAAGATGTATAACGCATTTACAGCAAACTCAAACGGTTCCTACAACTTTACAAATTCTCCTACTGCAGATGTAAACCCTGCTACAGGACAGCCGTATACAGCTATTGAAAACTTTGAAAGAGGTAAAGCTTTATCTTCTCAGTTCAGCTATAGTAATACAGATGATCCGCGTCAGGGAGCGAAGTTCAGTGCTGCACAAATCGGTTTTTATATACAGGATGACTATCAAATCCAGCCTAATATGAAAATTACTGCTGGTGTTAGGGTAGATATTCCAATGTATTTTGATAAACCAATGGAAAATACAGATTTTAACAATTCTATTTTAGCTTTGCGCTACGATGTGAAAACAAACAGAATGCCTAAACCTGCATTTATGTTTTCTCCTCGAGTTGGATTCAACTGGGATGTTAATTCAGACCGCTCAACAATTGTACGAGGTGGTTTAGGTATTTTTACTTCTAGATTTCCATTTGTATGGGCCTCAGGAGCATTTTCTCAAAGTGGAGCATTGTTAGGGGGTAATAACTTAAGTTCAGGAAGAGATAATATTCCTGTTGTTAATTTTATTCCTGATCCTAATGCACAACCTAAATTTGCAGGAACTGTCACTCCTTCAGGTAATATCACAGTGTTGGATGAAAACCTTAAATTACCTCAGATTGCGCGTATTTCAGCTGGTGTAGATCAGGAATTGCCATATGGAATTAAAGGTACAGTTGAATTTATGTATGCTAAGAATCTAAGTGCATTTAGATTTACTGATATTAACCTGGAAAGACCTACAGGCCAATTACAAGGTGCCGATAATCGTTTGATGTATTCAACAGTAAATAAGGACAGACGTATACTTGATAACTATTCAGAAGTTGTATATATCGATAACGTAAATAAAGGAAACTCGTGGTCAGCAACTGCATCTTTAGCAAAAGACTTTAATTTTGGTTTATCAGCGTCCTTAGCTTATACTTATACAGAATCAAAAGATTTGTTTTCAGGAACTTCATCTCAAAACAATTCAAATTTCTATCGTGTAGCGACAGTTAACGGATCAAACAGTGCTTCAGTAGCACATTCACCATATAGCACAGGTAGTCGTGTTTTAGGTATTTTATCCTATTCGAAGGAATATCTTAGACACTTAGGAACTACTATTTCATTAGTTTATAATGGTCAGGATGGAGCTCGTTATTCATATATGGTTACTGGAGGTCTTGGAGGTCATGCACAAGATGGAAATAATCAATTTGCATTAATGTATATTCCTAGAGATCAATCAGAAATGCGTTTTGTTGCTACAAAAGATATGACGGTTGATCAACAATGGGCTGCATTCAATTCATTTATTGAATCTGATGATTATCTGAAAAGCCGTCGTGGTAAATATGCTGAGCGTAATGGTGCCAGAACTCCTTTTACACATAAATTTGATTTAAGAGTAGTGCAGGATCTATTTACTAATATTGGCAGTACAAAAAATAAATTGCAATTATCAATTGACATCATGAATGTTGGTAACCTGATTAATAGTGATTGGGGTAAACAATATAGTGGTGGTGGAAGTTTCTGGGATAACTCATTCAGACCAGTTACGTTTGATAGCTATGTTTCAGCAACAGATAATACTCCTCAATACAGATTGAACAATTTGAATAACAATAAACCATATTTTGAGCAGGATATTGTATCCAGATGGTCTGCACAAGTAGGTATTCGTTATATCTTCAACTAGTTAAGAAGATACACATCTTCTTTAGATAAAGTCCCCGTCAGAATTTTCTGACGGGGACTTTTGTTTTAATATAACCGTTATTAAATAATTGTTATATTAATGTTGTTTTTATCTCTTTTAAATAAAGTTGGCGCTTTTGTTTTGTAATTTTATGTAATTTAATTTAAAATTATGATTATGAAATATTTTGGTTTTCTATTAATTTGTTTGTTTTTTTTATCGTGTAGTAAAAAAGATATTTATCCTGTTGAGCAAAATGGAGATAAATTATCTCTACAACAAACACTAACAGCAAGTACTCCGTATTACTTTGATTGGGAAAATGATACTTATCTGCCTTCATTAAGTACTACAAATCTTGTTCCTCTTCCTTGGAACTCAGGAACAACATCAATCAATCCAAACTTTGTTGATGACTATAAAAAAGCAGATGGCTGGGTATTATGTTATAATACATTTTCTCCTACTGTTTACTTAAATGACCCGAATTACACGTATTATTTTGCCCTATACAATAGATATAGTGGAATATTACGGTTTTATCACTGGATTCCTGCAAACCCAATTGCAACCTCTTATGTTACTCATGGATTATCCTTGTATGGAAATAGTAATAATTCCAGCATGTTAAATTTTAATGCTGTGGAAGTTGTTCCAAAGGAAATTCAAAGATCCTTTTCTCTTATGAATGAACAGCAAGTAACGTTATCCGGTGGAAGTTGGTATGTTTTTGATTATGAAATGGCTTATGATAAAAACATTGCTAATTCATCCTTCCCAAATGTGGGTATTGAGCTAAATCCTAAATGGGTCAACGTAACTACAGTCAATATTAACGGAACTTCTACAGGTAAGATTGAAGGAACGATTGGAAATCCCGGTTCACCATTTAATTTGGTTAATTTTCTTACAAAAAGCGTTACTACTTTGTATGGGAATTTAGCTTATACAAATCTAATTAGCGCCTTAACTTCTAAAAATGGTAGTGCTAATATTTCAGCTGAAAATGAAATGAAGAAAACCATGTCCGACGGTGGTAAAGGAATAGTTAAAGGTATCTTAAATGGTATGTTTGGTTTAGGCGGAAGTCCCTCAACATATCAGAAAGTAAAACTGACAACTCAATCAGATATTAAACTTAACGGAACAATGGTTAATAACGGTTCACTATTCAATATTAAATTAGCTGTCCCTGGACAAGCTAACTATAATAATGTAGTGGGATTAAAACCAAATTTCAACGAAGTAATGGGAATTTTTAATCTGAGGTCAGCTCCTGTAATAGATGCCCGTCGTGAAAGTTTCTGGTACAGTTTTGTTGATGATCAATACGGAGAAGAAGACTATACAGAAGTGGATGTTGATTATTACTCTCTAAAGAACGATGCATATACTATCGAATGGAATCCTGCTGTTATAAATTCTGATCCTGTAAGTGGTGCAAGAATTGAAAATTTAACGACTCAGATTGTTTCTATCTATCCTTATTCTACATATAACAGTTCAGGTGTAGGATTTTCAACATTACTTCAAAAAGGAGATTGGAATCTCGCTGTTGGTGCAAATTTTGAAGTTTTGGTAAATGGAAATCATGTTCGGGAGCAGAATGGTAAAGATATTCTTGGTCTTTCACTGCCTAATTCTTCTGAAGAATTTATCATTGTAAAAGATAAATATGCTCTTGGATATCCTGGTGAAATAGGGTTAAGAATTATTTTTGATGTGGTTCCAAATAATGGGGGTAAGAGAACTAAAATTATTAAAACTTTTGCAGCCAAAATAAGAGATATTATTTAGTATTATTCTTAAATACGAAAGAGAATATTTATTATGAATAAACAAGAATCCCCGTCAGAATTTCTGACGGGGATTCTTGTTTTAATGATTTTAGATTGATCTCTAAAAATTCGGTTTTAGCAGATACTTGTCGTAGAATCTGAAGATATGTTCTGCTGCATCTTCTGCACTATCGACTACACGATACAGTTTCAAATCTTCTTCACTGATATAGGCATTGCCCAACATTGTATTTTGAACCCAGTCGATTAATCCGCCCCAATATTCGCTACCTACCAATACAATAGGGAAGCGGGCAATTTTTCCGGTCTGAATCAGCGTAATGGCTTCAAACAATTCATCCATCGTTCCGAATCCCCCGGGCATAACAATATATCCCTGAGAGTATTTCATAAACATGACTTTGCGAACAAAGAAATAATTAAATTCCAGTAGCTTATCTCTGTCAATATACTTATTGTGGAATTGCTCAAAAGGAAGTTCTATATTCAGACCTACGGATTTACCTCCGGCTTCATAAGCACCCTTGTTGGCTGCTTCCATAATACCGGGACCGCCTCCTGAAATAACACCGTAACCTCTTTCTGTCAAGAGCTTGCCGATATCGACCGCCATTTGATAATATTTATGTTCTCTGGGAGTTCTGGCAGATCCGAATATGGATACACAAGGACCTATTTTAGCTAGTTTTTCAAAACCATCAACAAATTCCGACATGATCTTAAAGATCTGCCACGAATCTTTCACCTTAATCTCCTGCCAAGTTTTGTTCTCGAACGCACGTAAGATTTTATCTTCCTTCATATTTAAATACTGTTTAAAAAAATTATAGCCATCCTCTGAGGATGACTCTTACAAGATATACATTTTTTCTAAAATCAAAAATAATTATGCTGTCATAGTTTTTGCAGGCGCAGAAAAAATAAATTACAGGACTCAGGCACAAAAGATAATTTACTTATCACCCGATCAGCCTGTAAGTGAGTGTTTAATAGCCGTAACGCATTCCCTTCCGATAATTATGTGCTGCTATTTCTGTTTCCCCAATTTACATTAATCTAACAATAGCACCATGTTTTCTTAAAGATGCTTTAATACCTACTTAATATGTAAAAGCTAGGTTTGCAGCATGAAATATCGATTTAGCAGCGTGTGTGAAGTTTGGAGATCAATCCTCTTAAATTTCTGACTATTCGCCGAATCCAGATACATGCAATCAGATCTGACCACAGTTTTCAGTACGTATTAATCCGTAAACTATTAAATATTCGTGTACATATTAAATATCCATGTAGTACAGGCTACACAAATACGAATGAATATAGTTTGGATATTCCATATGACAATTGAAAATGAAATTTTATGCATATGAAACTTTACTTCAACTACATGTTACTTTTACTGGTCGTCTTTACTTCCTGTAATTCTTCTGAAATTGAAAAACTAGAGCTTTCCCAATCGTCTGCATCTGTGGCGCAGGTACTGCCGGAGGGGACAAACTGGATGAGCTTTATCCAGGGAGAACGTAAGCTTTCCTCACTGAGTATTCCGGGGACACATGATGCCGGTGCTCGCTATGAACCTGTTTCGGGCACTGCAAAGACGCAAAACCTGACCATCGCAGAGCAACTGAATGCCGGAGTCCGTTTTCTGGATGTGCGTTGTCGTTTTGTAGATAACAACTTTGCTATCCATCACGGACCAGTATATCAGCATCTCAATTTTGATGATGTACTGCAATCCTGTAAAAGCTTCTTACAGGAGCATCCTTCAGAAACCATTATTATGAGTGTCAAGGAAGAGCACACGCCCAGTGGCAATTCGATGACTTTCGAAGAGCGTTTTATCAAGTATACCGATACCTATTCAGGTCTGTTCAGGTTAGATACAGATATTCCTTCTTTACAGCAGGCACGGGGTAAGATTGTGTTATTAAGAAGGTTTGGCAGCGCACAGGCACTCGGTATTCAGGCCTATAACGGATGGTCGGACAATACCTCTTTCACCATTCAGAATCAGGAATCTACCCTACAGGTACAGGATGCTTATCAGGTGAGCAGTAATACAGATAAATGGAATGCCATTAATACCTTATTAAATACAAGTAAGAATACGGATCCGGCTTCCGGAACATTGTTTTTGAATTTCTCCAGCGGATATCAGAAAAAATTATGGGTGATCCCTAACATTCCATCCGTATCCAATGAGATAAATCCCAAATTATTAAACTATTTCAATCAGCAGACGACCAGCCATTTCGGGGTTATTATTACCGATTTTATTCATGCTGATCTGGCTAAAAGTATTTTCAATACCAATTTTTAAAACAATATCATATACATGAAGAAAAACTATGTGTGGCTGGCAGCGATGCTGTTTTGCCATGTGGGTGTAAGTACCCCGAGCTATGCAGGCATATCCGGATTTGGGAATGCCGTTATCCGCTATGACCAGCGACCTCTGAAAGGAATTGTCAAAGGTATCGACGGATTACCGCTTTCCGGTGTATCTGTACAATTGGCAAAGTCCGGCAAAGCTGTACAGACAGATCAGCAGGGAACTTTCGAACTGAGCGCACAGGTCGGTGACCAGCTAAAAATAAGCAGTATAGGATTTCTGACTCAAATCATCACTGTAGATGAGCGTCTGCAATACAATATAACACTACAGGAAGACAGTCAGACCTTGTCTGAAGTGGTGGTCGTCGGATACGGCAAGCAAAGCCGCAGTACAGTGACGGGTTCTGTTGCCAGTGTAGGTCTGGACAGAGCCAGTTCGCGCTCCATGAACAATCTGGGGGATGTATTGCAGGGTAAAGCACCCGGTGTAGTGGTGACGAATGAGGGTGGAGATCCTACCGCCAAACCTCGTATCAATATCAGGGGACTTGGCGGTATCAACGGAGAAGAACCTCTGTATGTCATTGACGGATCCATATATTCAGGAGTGCCTATGCTCAATCCTAATGATATCGAATCCATATCTGTACTGAAAGATGCAGCGGCTTCTATTTACGGAGCACGTGCTTCAGGTGGGGTGATACTGGTCACGACCAAATCGGGACGCAAAGCGCCTGTAAGTATCAATGTCGATGCTAAGCAGGGTTTTCAGTCTGCATGGAAAAAACCAAAACCACTAAATGCTGTACAGCGGGCACAGGTATCTAATCTGGCTGCCGATAATGCCGGTGTAAACCGTAATGATGCCTTCAATGCGGAGAAATATCCGGACGGGCAGATTACCCGTACCAACTGGATAGATGAAGTCATGCAAAATGGTTACATTCAGGATTATAATGTTTCTCTGGATGGTGGAAATGAACATTCAACAATATATTCGAGTTTCAATTACCGTAAAGGAGAGGGGATACTGCTCAATACCTATAATGAACGTTATAATATCCGTATCAATGCCAAACATGAGATCAAGCCCTGGCTGACTATCGGTGAAAATCTTTATCTGAATTATGACAACGGGAACGGGGCCGCTACAGGAGACGGTTACACCGGAGCTTTGATCTCTGCGATCTATTACCCGTCAAATGTACCGGTATATGATGAGAACGGAGCTTTTTCCGGACTTCCGCTACCTTACGGACCGGGAGCATACGGAGATATTATCAATCCGGTAGCTTATCTGAAGCGTCTGGATATTGATAATCCTACTTACAATCTTGTAGTGAATCCGTATGTAGAACTGAAGCTGGCTAAGGGGTTGAAATTCAGATCTAACTTCAGTATGACACAGGGCTTCAATAACTTTAAACAGTTCACTACCCGTGTTCCGGAAATCGGGAAACCATCTAATTCCAATAAGCTAACCCTGAACGATAAACGCTCAAGTGATATACTTGCCGAACAGATCCTGACGTATTCTCTGGATAAAGGCGATCATCACGTAGACGCTTTGGCCGGATTCAATTATCAGAAAATTACATCCCGCTTCAATGAGATCACAGGACAGGGATTTGTAAGTGAAGCTCCTGAGATGCGCTATCTGGTCAATGCAAGTGAGACACTCGCTCCATTGGATGGTTACGAAGCTTCGACGCTATTGTCTTATCTGGGGCGTGTCAACTATAATTATAAACAAAAGTATATGCTATCTCTGACAGGCAGAAGAGATGGGAGTTCGCTAGTGGCTCCGCAAAACAGATTTCAGAATTACGGATCTGTAGCAGCGGCATGGTCGCTTAAAAAAGAGAATTTCCTGCAGGATGTAAACTGGCTGTCCGAACTGAAATTAAGAGGTAGCTACGGGGTATTGGGTAATCTGGGTAGTCTGGATCCATTTGCTGTAAATCCGTTGCTGAGCCGCTCACAGATCTTTATGGGAAATACGCCGACACGTGTTACCTATCTGGCTGAAACAAAAAGAGCCAGCACTGATCTGACCTGGGCGGAATCTGAGCAGACGAATATCGGATTAGACCTGGGACTGATGAATAACCGCCTTTCTGTTATAGCGGATTATTTTATCAAGAATACTAATAATATGATTATGGAGTTGCCATTACCGGGAACTACAGGATTGAAAAATCAGATTGTAAATGGAGGAAGTGTGCAGGATAAAGGGATAGAATTGGGTATTCAGTATCAGTCTAAAGGAGAGAGTGAGTTCCAGTATGGATTTGGAGGGAGTATTACCTCCGTTAAAAACGAAATAAAATCTTTAGCAGGAGGGGTGCAGACGCAGGCTTTACCTATCAGTTTCCGTCAGATGTTAAATCCTGTAGTTCTGCAGGTAGGTGAGTCTCTTTATTCTTACAAAGTGGTGCAGACAGACGGAATCTTTCAGTCAGAAGAAGAGGTGAAGGCGCACACGAACGGCAGCGGAGGACTGATTCAGCCGAATGCCAAGCCGGGAGATTTTCGTTTTAAAGACGCTAACGGTGACGGCAAGATAGACGCACAAGACCGCGTTTTTGTAGGTAATGCCTATCCTACCTTCTCTTACGGCATCAATTTCAATGCATCTTACAAAGGCTTTGATCTGAATATGTTTTTCCAGGGTGTACAGGGTAATAAGCTATTCAATGCGATGAAATTCAGTACTCTTAATGCCGGTGTGGGACAGCAGTATAATATGCTCGAGGGCGTATTGGATGCCTGGACTCCTGAAAATCGCAGCAATGAACTTCCGCGTGTCTCTTTACGTGATGAGAACCGTAATTTCTACGAAACATCAGATTTTTATGTAGAAAACGGCTCTTATTTGCGTCTGAAAAACCTGACACTGGGCTATACACTGCCAAAGGCATTATCCGAACGTATGAAACTGAAAAATGTACGTCTGTATGCCACGGGAAATAATGTATTTACCCTGACCAAATACACCGGATTTGATCCGGAAGTCGGTATGGATAGCTATGGTATGGACTCCGGAAGATATCCGCAGGCAAGATCTTTCATTTTTGGATTGAATATTGGCTTTTAATTGAAACAAACACATGCAAAATAATATAAAGAAAACAATGCTGCTTGGTCTTTCGGCAGTATCCTTATTCACGGCTTGTAATAAGCAACTTGATATTGTACCTGAAGGTGCTCCTACAAAGGCTAATTTCTGGAAGACAGAAGCTGATGCGATAAGTGCCAGTAATGCACTGTATGCCTTATACGATCAGTCCGAATCGTTCTATGGAAGAGGATTGTTCTGGTTTATCAATGCCAGCGATGATATGGTGACCGGCAGAGCAAATGCACAGGCGGATAATATGAAAAACTTTAGCCGGGCCTATATCGGCGGATCTTATACCGAAAACAATTGGGTAGATCGTTTTATCATTATCAAGCGCGCAAATGATATTATCCGGTATGTTCCTGCTATCCAGATGAGTGCGGCAATTAAAAACCGGGTACTTGGTGAAGCATATTTCAACAGTGCTGTGATGAACTACGAACTGGCTGCCAACTACGGTGATGACCGGATGGGAGTACCGATCGTGACAGTGGAGAATATGGATCATACAGAAGCGGTACCACGTGCTGCCAATATTACTGAAAACTACAAGCACGCCATCAATCAGTTTAAGAAAGCCGCAGATTTGCTCCCTTTCTTTGATACCTATGCTGCTGCAGATCAGGGCAGGGCACATAAAGTAGCTGCCTGGGGATATTTATCCAAAACCTATTTATATATGAAGGATTATGCAAATGCAGAGCTTTATGCGGATTCCGTTATTAATTTCGGTAAAAGAAGGTTAGAGGATAATTATAAAGATGTATTCACTACTGCACGTAATTATGGTACTGAATACATCTGGTCTGTGACCAGTAGTGCTGCAGGACCGGACGGATGGGGTAGTATTCTGCCAGGCGTAATGCTAACGAATGGTGGCTGGGGAAAATACAATGGCTGGGGCTATTATCTTCCGACAAAAGAATTGTATGATGCCTATGAGACAGGAGATATCCGCAGAGAAGCTACGATCCTGAAGCCGGGAGATAAATTTATGTATTTCGGCGTAGAGACTACTTTTGCTCCTCCAAGTGCTGCATTGTCCGACTATCAGTTTAATAAGTATATGGAGCCCTTCTCTCATGCCAATCCTATAGGTACTTATGTGAGTCCTAATGGTGACCATAATTCGACTTCGCTCAATGTGCCTTTAATGAGATATGCGGAAATTCTGCTGATCAAAGCAGAAGCTGCAATCAATCTGCGAGGAAACGGAGCAGGAGATACACAGCTCAATATGATTCGCAGACGGGCAGGTTTAACGCCAAAAACAGGACTTGACATGGCGGAATTGAAAAACCAACGCCGTTGTGAACTTGCCGGAGAATTTGCGGATCGTCACCGTGACCTGATCCGCTGGGGAGATGCAGCGGCTACCTACGCAAAAGCGTTGCATGATTCAAAAGGTAAAGTAATCTGGGCCGCAAGAAAGTTTGACCCGAAGATTCACCATGTGTGGCTGGTGCCTCAGCGTGAAATTGATAACAGCAGAGGGGTAATCAAACAAAATGAAGGCTGGTAGAAATCAGTTCTAAAGTAAAACAGAATGATAATAAAAACAGTAAAAGTAATCATATGGGGTGCGTTAATGTTAACGCACCTCTATAGTTTCGGGCAGCAGCAGAGCAATCTGCTGGATAGCCTCATGTTTAAAGGAGCTTCAGTCTCTTCAGATCTGCAGATTAAGGGGCACAGTCACAATGACTATGCGCAGGATATCCCTTTTTACAAAGCATACTATGCCGGAATGGAATCTATAGAGGCTGATGTATTTTTGAGAGATGGTGTCTTGTATGTTGCTCATGATAAAAGTGAAATTAAAAAGGATAAGACGCTGGAATCTGTTTATTTGTCACCTATAGCTAAAGTGATGAAAGAGAATGGCGGCCATGTCTTTAAGGATCGCCGTAAAAAGTTGCAACTGATGATCGATATCAAAGAAGATCATGTAGTTGTCCTGGATGCACTGATCAGATTGCTTTCTTCACGCCCAGAACTGGCAGATAGGAGCAAAAATCCGGATGCCGTAAAAATTGTAATCAGCGGAGATCGTCCGGCACCATCTGATTTCAAAAAGTATCCGCAATGGATATCTTTTGACGGACTGGTAGGACAGCCTTATACAGCAGATCAATGGAAACGGATTGCGATGTTGAGCGCCGACCTCAAAGCATATACCAACTGGAACGGTAAAGGTACTCCTGTACCGGCGGATAAGGAAAAGATCAAAGCTGCCGTAGCGGTGGCTAAACAACAGCATATTCCTTTTCGGTTTTGGGGAAACCATGACAGCCCCAATACCTGGCAGGAACTTCATAAATTAGGCGTTTATTGGATCAATACAGATCAGCCGGAAGCTTTGGCCCGGTTTATCGATCGTCTTCCATATGAGCAGTTCCGTCAGGCGGAACCACAAAGCATATATATGCCGACTTATCAGAGTGACGGGACTGACCGTGATATCCGGAAAGTGATTCTCCTGATCGGTGATGGAATGGGACTGGCTCAGGTGAAAGCTGCAATGGCAGCCAACTACGGAGCGCTACACATGTCGGCTATGCATAAGATCGGTCTTTCGCGTACTGAAGCTGCTAATTCAGACAATACGGATTCAGCGGCCGGAGGTTCAGCTATCGCTACAGGTCATAAAACAAATAACCGAAGCATAGCTGTAGATGCAGAAGGAAATCCGATGATCAGTCTGGCAGACAGTCTGAATAAAATGGGCTGGGGATCTGCTATATTATCTACAGGTGACCTGACGGATGCCACACCTGCTGTATTCTATGCACATGCTGCAGAGCGGGATTCCTCCCGCGCCATAGCAAGACAGGCATTACAAGCCTCTTTTGATATACTGGCAGGAGGTACCCCCGGATGGTTCAAAGGAGATGAGGCTGCACAATATCGTACAGTTATGCAGCAAAAAGGGATTACTTACGGACATACACCGCAATTGGCAAAGGATGGTAAAAGACAGATTGTATTTCTGGATGCGGCCTATACCAGGCCGGTTAAGAATGGGCGCCAAGCAGTATTAAAGGAATTGCTGAAAGAGAGTTTAAGCATATTGGACAAACAGCATGAGCGATTCTTTATTATGGCTGAAGGGGCACAGATTGATTATGGCGGACACGCAAATGATCTGCCGTATGTCATTACAGAAACACTGGATTTTGATCAGACTGTAGGTGAGGCGCTGCGCTATGCAGATCAGGATGGACATACGCTGGTCATCGTTACTGCAGATCATGAAACCGGCGGGCTTACCTTGCTGGATAGTGATGAGAAAAAAGGCTATGCACGCGGAAATTTCAGCAGTAATGATCATACCAGTATTCCGGTTCCCGTATTTATATATGGTCCGCAATCAGATAAGTTTACAGGTTATTATCCTAATACTGAAATCTTTCACCGGATATTGCAGGCTGTCAAGTAATCGTATGGATCTGTTTACCTGTTAGACGATATCAATAATAACGATTATTACAAAAAGGTGCTGTCTCTAATGACAGCGCCTTTTTGTTTGCTCAGGTACAGCTACAGCTTCTTTTTTCACCTTTCCTTTTGTTCGTTTGAGATAGAGTAGGTATCCGGTGACTGATAATATTCCCGGAGTCAATCCGATGAGAATATATAAAAATTTGATAGGATAACCGCCATATGATCCGACATGTAAAGGTTGTATAGCGGCCTCCAGTTTTTTTGAAAAAGATAATTCCTGTTGTATAGTCTTTCTTTCAATGCCGCCTGTCAACGGATTGATTGCTATGGAACTGTTCCCAAATAATTTGCTGTCTCCGGGGAGTGAACCGCTGACTCTGAATAATTGCCCTTCCTGTGCAGGCATATAGATATGTTCTATTGCTAATTGAGGCATGGCATGTTTCGCAACCTGTAGCAAATCATCCATAGGCAATAATCCACTGTTATGTACAGGATTTTCTATCATCTTTTTCTTCCAGCTTTCGGGTTGAAAGGCAAACAGATTCATCCAGAATCCGGTAAAGAAAATAATAAGATTAAACAGCAATGCCCATACACCAATAATACGGTGCAGATCTGAAGTAAGCCGCCTGCGCTTTTTCCAGTCGATCCGTACCCGGAATGTAATCACTTTCCAGAGCTGTTTCCGGTATACAATCAGTCCTGTGATGCAGGAAACAAGCATGGTGATGCCCAGAATGGCAGTGAGCAGTGCGCCTGGCATACCCAGATGAAAGGAAAAGTGAAACTGAAACAGCCATTGCATGATGCCGGAATGAAGATCGTCGTACCGGCCTGATCTGATCAGTGCACCCGTATAAGGATTGATTGTCAGAATAGCCAGATCATAGGTGTATACTTTTCCATCATTAAGATATAACCTGAAGTTGGACGCTTCATCCGGATCGGCTTCAGGATTGGTCCAACCAATTCCGCCCAGATTCGGATATTGTGATGTAGCAATAGCATACAACTTATTCAAGGGAAGTGTTTGTTCCTTTTTTTCTACACGCAGGATATCCCTGTTGAGCATGGCATCTATTTCCTCCATAAATACCAAAGCAGATCCGCTGATACCCAACAGGAGCAAAAAGATTCCTGTAATCAATCCGGCAAGGCTATGTAACCGGAACAACTGTCTCCATATTTTAGTGGAAGATGCCATATTATCTAATGGTATAGTTCATGCCGATTCTGAAATTAAACGGATTTCCAAGGGAAGCGGTTACAGTTCTCGAGTTTCCGCCTATAAAATACCGTTCATTGCTGATATTGTAAAAGTTGAGCTGTAGCCCCCAGTTGTTTCTGTCATAATTGATCATCGCATCATACACCTTAGATGAAGGGATTATAAATTTGGGATTAGACTGGAATCCCAGCTGATCACTCATATAGCGGCCACCTAGACCGACTCCCAGGCCTTTCGCCATGCCTGATGGTACATTATACTTTAACCACAGATTAGCCAGATGCTTTGGTGCATTCTGAAAACGACTTCCTTTTGTTCCGAGTGTATTGTCTGCCGTAAGCACATGATCGTTGTATGCGTATCCGGCAATAACACTGAAATTCTGTATACTTCCCTGTACTGTAGCTTCTATTCCTTTACTCCGTGTTCCATCGATAGCAACCTGATGATTAGGGTTATCATCCGTTGGCGCTGCAGCCAGAATATTCGTATAGTCTATGTTGTAAGCAGCTAACATCAGAGAGATGCGATCCTGCCAGACTGAGCTTTTAGCTCCGACTTCATATTGTGTAGCAATACGCGGCGGAAATGGACCTCCGTTTTTGACACTATTAGAGTTCTGAGGAGTGAAGGATTTGGTATAACTTCCGTAGACAGTAAGGTTTTTTTGTATAGCATAGACCAGACCTACCCGGGGTATCCATGCATCGGTCTTAGATTGATTTCCCTGCTCACTGTCACGTGCCGAAAGGGGAGTTCGGACTAAGTCATAAGAATCATATCGCATAGACAGTAAGAGCGTTAAATTTTTATAACTGATCTGATCCTGTATATAGGAGCCAATTAAGCTGATACGCTGTTTGTTGTCATCATAATAATCTTTTTCGGGATTGGCTGCGGGAGGATCGAGACTATAATCCGGATTAAAAATACTGATACGTGTCGCCGCTGAATTTCTGTAATCATTCTTGTACCAGCCGTAATTGTTATAATCTACACCGCCTAATACCTGATGCTCCAGGGCACCTGTTTTGATTTTGTATTCCAGAAAACCAGTAGTCTGCCAGTTGTATTGATCGTATAGCCAGTCCTGATATCCTCTGCTGATGGAATCATTGCGGATGATCCCGCTTACAATGTGATCTGTATAATCAAATTTGCTTCGGATATAACGCTGTATAACTGATAATCTGAGATCTTTGGATAATTTGTTTTCGTAGGTCAGCGTAACGGATGTGTTATGCGTTTTGCCATAATCACTTGGGCTTTGTATCGTCAGATTGTCCGGATAATAATTAAAGTCAAAACTGCCGTCCGGCCTGGTGTATACATAAGTGCCTCTGTCATATTGCTGTACAGCTTTAGCGTAAGCATAATTGACTTCCAGATCCAGTTTGCTTTTATCATTAATGAGATAGGTAAGCGAAGGGGCCAGTAACAGATTGCGCACATCCTGATAATCGCGGAAGCTATTTCCCTGATCATATCCCGCTATTGCTCTGTATAGCCATTTACGGTCTTTGCTCAGTGGCCCGGTCATATCTGCAGAGAATCGTTTGGAATTCCAGCTGCCATATGAAGCTGTCAGCTGTAACTGCTTTGCTGACAATGGTTTTTTAGTCGTAAAGTTGATGACACCTCCCGGTGCGCCTTCACTAAACAAGACTGCTGCAGGTCCGCGCAGCACTTCTACCTGCTGTACATTATACAACAAGGGTTGCTGACTCCATAGATAGAGGTTGCCGCGGACACCGTTAAACGTAATAAAACCCGATCCGAAAGGATAATAGCCAGTAAATCCGCGCATACTGAAAGAGCCCATTCCGCTATTGGCCTTGACTCCTGTCATGACAGAAGAAAGTTCATTGAGGGTCGATGCCTGCAGATCGAGAATTGTTTGCTGGCTGATTACCTGAATAGACTGGGGCGTCTGCAACAGAGGTGTCTGTGTGCGGGTGATGGTGCTGACAGTATCTGTTTTATATTTTTTGTGTTCTGTATTAATAACGACTTCTTCGAGTCTTCGGACAGTGTCTGCGGATTGTGCGTGTACAACGCCGGGGTGACTACCTGCATAGATCAGGATAGCGAAAAGTATAGATAAAGTAGAGTTAGACATAGTAATATCGTAATGTAATAATGATCCTGCATCTGCGTCTGTGACAGAGCAGTATGTATGCGAAGGGGTATGATCCGGTACCTTGATCCGGTATTTAGGTACATATCTTTTTACTCGGTAATACTACAGTATATTCCGGATAAAATAATATCCTGAACAGGGACGGTGTCGCAACCGGGGCTTATGTAGCCTGGAATCATGAAGTAATAAGCAATTACGATATACGTGGAGGTTTGAAAAGCGAAAGAGCATATGCGGAAGATATATGCGGTGTGTCGGTTATATACTGTCTGGTATCTGTTGCCTGAATAATAAGGGGAGCAGGAGACCAGTCAAATGTCATCTGTGTATAGATGAGTTCATTTAGCTGTTTGATAATCTGCATATCCTGATTATGCTCTTTCTCTTCCAGTTTTTTGATTTTTTTCATCAATACACATTGCCCGTGGCAGCTCAGTTCGGGTTTATCTCTGTTTTCACAAAGAACCCGGGAGATATAATCCTGATTTATTTTGAAAGAAATAAAAACTGCCATTCTACTGAAAGGCTGTACCAATACAACCAGTGCCAGTATAACGGAAACGAGTTTTAATCTTCCTTTTTTCATGCGTGCTGCAAAGGTATAACAAAAAATATTTCCATAGACAAAAAAATGACTCCTTTGTACAAATTCGTACAAATATAATATCAAAAAATTGGGTTTAATGCTTCGGAATGTTTACCTTGTAAAGGTCAGAATTGCAGGATAAAAAGGTGCTGGTTTATTCTTAGAGGAATTATTTATTATTTCTTTTTGTCAATTACTGATGCTTTATTTTGGTGTCATTCTTAATTTTCTCTCTACTATGGATGATTTTATTGCTGCACGCTCGCAGATGGCTATGTCGCTGGGGTTTCATATTATTTTTGCCTGTGTCGGGATGGTCATGCCTTTCTTTATGTGTATTGCCCATTATTTGTATTTAAAGACCGGAAATGAGATATATAAAGGTCTTACCAAAGCCTGGAGCAGAGGAGTAGCTATACTCTTTGCTACAGGAGCTGTGTCCGGTACGATGCTTTCCTTTGAACTGGGGCTGCTTTGGCCTGGATTTATGAAGCATGCAGGACCCATCTTTGGTATGCCTTTTTCCCTGGAAGGAACAGCATTTTTTATAGAGGCTATAGCTTTAGGATTTTTTCTTTACGGGTGGAACCGGTTCAATAGGTGGTTTCACTGGGCGACAGGACTGGTGGTCGGTATCAGCGGTATTGCCTCCGGTATATTGGTTGTCGCTGCTAATGCGTGGATGAACAGTCCTGCGGGCTTTGATTATGTAGATGGCAAATATATTAATATTGATCCCATTCAGGCGATGTTCAATGATGCCTGGTTCTCGCAGGCTCTGCATATGATGTTGGCAGCATTCGTTGCTACAGGCTTTGCGGTGGCTGGTGTGCATGCGCTTATGATTATCAAAAAGAAAAATGTGTCCTTTCACACGGCAGCTTTTCGTATATCGGCATTGGCAGCCTGTATCGCTGCACTGCTGCAGCCTATCAGCGGAGATATCTCTGCAAAAGATGTAGGAAAACGTCAGCCGGCTAAGTTAGCAGCGATGGAAGCTCATTTTGAAACGGAGGCCAGAGCTTCTTTTTTGATAGGGGGAATCCCCGATGAAGAGAATGGGACTGTAAAATACGGGATAAAAGTGCCGGGCCTCCTGAGTTTTCTGGCTTATGGAGATATTGATAAACCGGTCACCGGACTCCATGATATTCCGCGCGATGAATGGCCGCCCGTAGCGATCACCCATTATGCTTTTCAGATTATGATCGGATTGGGAATGTTGCTGGTGCTGCTTTCCATACTCTATTTTATTGCATTATTCAAGAAAAAAAGCTGGCTGAAAAGCACCTGGTTATTCAGATTGTTTGTGATCGCTATACCACTGGGTTATATTGCGTTGGAAGCGGGATGGGTGGTGACAGAAGTCGGACGCCAGCCCTGGATTATATATGGTATTATGCGTACTATAGATGCGGTGACACCAATGCCTGGTATTGCATATTCCTTTTATGTATTTACGGCTGTCTTTGTATCACTTTCTGTAGCAGTCATCTATCTTTTGTACAGACAGATTACAATGGTAGGTTATCTGTACGATCCTACAGACCCTAATTTTAAACTAAAAAAGTAATATCATGCTATACGTTGTCATTGCTTATCTGTGGGCCGCCATCTGTCTGTATCTTATTCTGGGTGGTGCCGATTTTGGTGCTGGTATTGTAGAGTTGATCTCTGGCAAAGAAACCCGCCCCCGCGTGCGTAATCTTATGTATAAAGCCATAGGTCCCATATGGGAAGCCAATCATATGTGGCTTATTATTGCCATTGTTATCCTTTTTGTAGGCTTTCCGGAGATTTATACGACCATGTCTATCTATATGCACCTGCCCTTGCTTATGATGCTCATTGGCATTATCGCCAGAGGGACAGCATTTACCTTTCGTAACTACGACGCTGTGGAAGACAGTATGCAAACTCTTTACTTCAGGATTTTTACCATTTCGAGTCTGATTACTCCTTTTTTCCTTGGTATTATAGCTGCGTCTACAGTTTCAAGCCATATTGACACACAGGCAACAGATTTTTATACAGCCTATATCAGCAGCTGGTTGAACTGGTTTGGTATTGCTGTGGGCTTATTTACAGTTGCAATATGCGGTTATCTGGCCTCTATCTTTGCTATCGGACAGGTAGAACAAAAGGAAGACAGAAGATTAATGATCAGATTGGCAAAGTTATTTGTGTTTGTGGTGATGGGCTGTGGTGTTTTGGTATTTGCTGCGGCGTATTACTCACATATCCCTTTGCTCAACTGGGTACTGGGTGATATCTGGGGGCAGATAGCGATCTTTCTTGCTTCCTGTTCTGTAATATGGTTATTTATTAGTTTTCGTAACGAATCTATTTCCCTTATGCGTGTACTTGCAGGCTTTCAGGTGGTCATGATCTTGTTTGCTGCGACGTATAGACATTATCCTAATCTTATATTATTGAAAAACGGGCAACATCTTTCCTTGGTTGAGCATGCCGGAGCAGAGGGAGCAATCAGTTCTCTGGCTTGGGCATTGTTGCTGGGAAGCATTTTTATATTACCTACTCTGTTTTATCTTATGTATTCCTTTAGCCGTAAATCTATAAAGACTTATTGATCAGTTTATAATTGATTATTTTATTTGTTATCCATTTTAGTGCACTTTTGAGAATGTGTATACCGTGAATGGCAATTGAGCGGGAGTCAGATATTTCATTGAAATTATCAGGCAAACAATATTTGCCTGATAATCTGCTGAATCTTAACTACAAACCATAGGTTTATATTTATTCCAGTTATCAGCTATCATCCACAGATTAATAGCAAAAAATGGAAGAGCAATCATTAACCCGGATGGTTCGAAAATGGCATTATGAAGAATAATACCAACCATAATTGGAAAAATTACAATAGCTCCTAACGCTCTTGTTTTTGGGAAGATAAACAGCAACCCGCCTATCAGTTCTATAGCACCTACCAAAGGCATAAGGTACCTGATCTCTGCCATGGCTCCGAATAGCTTCATTTGTTCTGCTGTCAGTTCGGGCATAGGCATATAGTTTAGAAATTTGTTAAGCCCGGCATTGATAAACATCAATCCAAACAGAAGGGAGAGGATGAATTTAACGATTTTCATGATTTTAAATTTTTGTGTGCAATTGGTTTTCCTGATCAAATATAATGATCAAACAAGATATTGCCTATAGTGTTTTAATGATTTAAAATACATAAGTATATGAATAAGTATATAAAGCGAAGGCTCATATGCACATCAATGCTTGCTTGATCTATACAGCTGTGATAGTGGCTTATTTATATATAATTTGTTGACGTAATATTTTTTTTATCTTTTTTCTTTATTTAGATCAATTCTAATTTATATTTGCGCTGAAAATATAAATTATTAGATACTATAAACTATGAAAAAGAGTTATCTGATCGCTTGCGGCTTATTCTTATTGGCCGGATATGTACAGGCGCAGACACTAAAGGGGACTGTCTACAATGCTTCCGGAGAGAAAATCAAGGGCGCGAGTATTCTGATATCGGGTAAAACTCTGGGACAATCTGATGAAAACGGAGCATTCTCTATAAAACTTAATCCCGGAAGTTATCAGGTGAAGACATCTTATCTGAATAAACAGAGTCGGGTATCGGAGGTTTATCTGCAACAGGGAGATCTCAGAGAACTGGATTTCACTATTGATGCTTCCAATCAACTAGAAGATGTAGTAGTGGTAGCATCCAGAAAACCTGTCAGTATTTCAGATATAGCAGGTACAGTCTGGGTCTTCAATCGTGAACAGATCGAACAACAGGCGAAAAACGGAGTGCCACTAAAAGAAATGCTGGCAATCCTTGCACCGGGTATGGATATCGGTCCGCAGGGAAGAACTAATTACGGTCAGAATATGAGAGGTAGGGCTGCACTGGTCATGATCGATGGTGTATCATTAAATAGTATACGCTCTATCAGTCGTCAACTGGATGCAATAGACCCTTTCAATATCGAACGGATTGAGATTCTTTCTGGAGCAAGTTCTATCTATGGTGGAAATGCTACAGGAGGTATTATCAATATAATAACCCGAAGAGCCAATAAAGACGGATTGGGAGGTACTTCCGAAATCGGTGTAAGAGCTGGTCTGAGACATTCAAATGATCATGATTATCGTTTGGCTCAATCGTTACAAGGTAGAGGAGAGAAATTAGAAGGTCGTCTGGCAGTAGCGTATCAGCAGAACGGGGCTACCTACGGGGCTGATAATGAACAGATTTTTACGGATATTACACAAACGGATTTACAGTACAACAGAAGTGTAGATTTATTGGGAACTGCAGGTTATCAGATCCATCCGAATCATAAGATCACTGTATCCGGTCAGTATTATAATTCTAAATTTAATGGCAAAAGAAGTCTTTTCTTAGGTGATAACCTGAGTGCTTTTACTACCGGAAAAGGAGAATTACTTGAAATGAGAGACGGGTTTAAATCTACTGTAAATCCCGGTACTGTACGCTTAATGGGAACAGCAAATTATCATAGTTCACAACTACTTGGCGGGCAGGATCTGTATGTGCAGGTAGCCGCGCGATCAGAAAAGCTGGATTTTTATCCTTTCCCGGGCACATTAAGGTTAGCGACAGGTGTTACTCCTTACATGTCTTCATCTCGTCAGAATACGTATTATACCGGATTGAAAGCTCTATTGTCCAAAAGTTGGGATAAGGTCAATATCACCTATGGACTGGATGTAGACTTTGAAAAGTTCGAAGCTACCCAAAATGTATATGATATCACCAAATCATTTGAATCCGGAGGATTGGTCAATGAAACTATCTATACTTTAGGTAGATATCCCACCAATCGATCTACAAGTATAGCCGGATACTTTCAGGGAGAATATTCTATTATCGATATGCTGAAGCTTACTGCAGGTCTGCGTTATCAAAATACGGATATTACGGTTAAAGACTTTGTAGGTTCCGTTCAGCAGACTCAGGTAGCATTTGGTTATGGAAATTCAGCGTCAGCTATTCCGGGCGGAAAGAGTTCATATGATATGACGTTGGTCAATGCAGGTTTATTGCTAAAGCCAAATAGTAATCATCAGGCCTGGTTTACCTATTCAGAAGGTGTGGCACTGGCCGATCCGGCAAAGTTTTACGGATATGGTACATACAGTCTTAATGCCACGACTAATAACTGGGACATCACTTCCAGTCTGAATGTAAAAGATTCACCGTTGCAGGGAATCAAAACAAATCAGTTCGAGTTGGGGTACCGTATCAATTATGCAGGTATTAAAGGACAGGTGTCCGGATTTATCAGCAAATCTGATAAAGTAATGTCTGTGGACCGGACTAATTTTCAGGTTGTTGTCAATGAACAAAACCTGCGCAATACAGGTATAGAAGCAGAATTGTCGTATACACATGATGGTTTTTATATAGGAGCAAGTGCATTACTGATCCGTTCGGAAGTCGAGGTGGAAAATGATTGGAAGAAGCAAGAAGTATATAACGCCAGTCCTTCCAAACTTGTGGCTTACACCGGATACAACATCAAAAACTGGAACTTCCGTTTCCAGAGTTTGCAAAATATGAAATTGAAAGATGAATTGAATAATGAAATAAAGGCTTATAATACATCAGATCTTTTTGTGGGGTATAAGCTTCCTTACGGAAAAGTGAATGTTGGGGTACAAAACTTATTCAATACCACTTATCAGACTATTTGGAGCAAACGATCGCAGATCCTGTATTCTACTTATAAACTGGATGATCTGTTTTATTATCAGGGAAGAGGAAGAACCTTCTCTATCAATTATACGTTCGACTTTTAGAAATATAACTACTTAATACTTAAATGCGAAGCAGATTTGTTTCGCATTTTTTATTAAATATCGATATGATAATTTTTGTATCTGCAGCAAAATAAATATTTTTAAGCCTTAAACACGATTAACCTAAAACAAGCTTATGGTTATTGTATCAATAAACGTTTTCAGAAGATACAGGAATCAGAGTATGTTTTTTAACAGTAAAATATGGAGAGAACAATAGAACAACCGGAAGGAGAGAACCAACCTGCCGCAAAAAGTAAGAAAGGGTTGTACATTACGCTGACTATTTTAAGCCTACTTTTATTAAGTGCAGGCGGATACTACTTTGTAGTGTATAAAAATGGTGGCCAATCCTTAGACGAAAATAATGCAGAAAGACAGGAGGCGATAAATTCTATTTTTTCTGTTTCAGAATATGATAATATTCCTGATAACTATAAAGCCTTTATTTATAATTTTTTAGAATATAATAATTATCTGGACGGAACGGAGTTCTTAACCAAAATCGCTGACAGAGCGAAATACGTATATGCTTTCGGAAATTTTACAGGAGATGACGATAACGAAGATGATATGGCTGTATTGTTCGAAAAAAATGACTACAAAAGCAGTTCTCTGGTAATATTCAATCATAAGGGTGAAGGTCTGCTAATAAAAGATTATGAAAATGAATTGCCGGTTATTAATTCATTTAAGGCAGGAGCCAGAATATACATGGATGAAGCTAAGCTTGTACCAGCCCCCTGTGCCGGATTAATCATTAAAAACGAAAATACGAAGTATGCATTGGTATATGATAAAAATACAAAGAAGTTTAACTCATACTACCAGTATACACAGCAGGAAATAGAAGATATGGATCGTATGGGACCGGAAGATGATATATCCGGAGATACTCCTGAGGAAATGGAATCTACACCTGATAGTACACATACTACAGCAGAAGGCGATCAATAAGGCAGACTTCTCGATAATTCGTAATTTATCTTCTGCTGTATTTTTGTACAATAATTTAGATAAAGAAGAATGCTTATTCTTATTTTTGCGAAATGGAATTTTCTTCAAAATTATTGCAGCAGGCAGTAGATGAATTCGGGCGTTTACCGGGGATAGGACAAAAGACTGCATTAAGGTTAGTCTTGCACCTGTTGAAGCAATCTGATGGAGAAGTTTTGCGCTTTACAGGGGCACTCAATCAACTCAAAGAACAGATCAAGTACTGTAAGGAATGCTTTAATATTTCAGATCATGATATCTGCGAAACCTGTAGTTCGCTTAAGCGCGACAAATCTTTGATCTGTGTGGTAGAAGATACCAGAGATGTCATGGCGATAGAGAATACCAATCAGTATCAGGGCGTATATCATGTATTGGGAGGCCTGATATCTCCTATGGATGGTGTTGGTCCTTCAGATCTCAAAATAGAAGGACTTGTACAGCGCCTTCGTGCAGGTCATGTGAAAGAAGTAATTCTGGCATTAAGTGCTACCATGGAAGGAGATACTACGATCTTCTACCTTTACCGTAAATTAAAAGAATTTGATATTCAGATCAGCACCATTGCCAGAGGTATTGCATTTGGTGGCGAACTGGAATATGTAGATGAAATTACACTGGGGCGCTCAATTGCTACAAGAGTTCCCTATGAGCGTAATATAGGATAATTTTAAATCAATAAGACCGGGTCTGACCTGGTCTTATTGATTTAATCCCAATCTTTTCAAAGCCCAGATAAAACCAAAGGCTACCAGTACCAATATAGCCGCATCGATATACCATAAGGTCTGATATCCCCAGAGTGCAACCGTCTTGGTCCCGAGAAACGGACCAAAGATATTGGAAGATGCAAAAGCAATAGAATTCATACCCATATAAGCTCCCTGTGTATTGCGCGTAGAACGCAGGGCGGTAACGGTAGCCATAAATGGTAGTGTAAGCATTTCTCCGAGAGAGAGCATAAACATAGCAATGTACAGCCAGGCTATTCCAAAATTAAAATTGAGCATGAGATAGGATAGACCCGCACATAATGTTCCGTAAAAAAGTATTCGTGTAATGGTGGCCCGATGTTCAACAATATGAACCAGCAGCATTTCAAATACGACAATTACAAATCCGCTGAAGCCGAGTATCATACCGATTTCACGTTCACTCATATGATGCACATCCTGATAGAAAAGCGGTAGCGTACTGATCAGTTGAAAAAAGGCCATTGAAAACAGACAACATAGAATTGAAAAAAGTATAAATGGTCCATCTGTATATGGGTTCCTGTCTTTCACTTCTGTTTGTAATTCCTTTTCTGATTTTTTAATTATTTTATTTCCTTTTTTATTATAGAAAAAGTAAAGGAAAACAACTGCTGCTATAGCTACCGCGATAGCGTTTCCATAGAAAATCCAGTTGTAGGAAAATGCAGCAAGAAAACCTCCCAACGCAGGGCCAATAGAAAACCCCAGGTTAACAGCCATTCTGTTGAGTGAATAAGCCTTTGTCAGGTTTTCCGGTTTGGCATAGCGTGCCACTGATACTGAGTTTGCCGGTCTGAAAGTATCTGCCACCAGACTGAGTACAAATACAATTGCCGCCATTGATTCAAAAGTCCTGAACATAGGCATAAGTAAAAAGAGAGGAGCGGTCATAATCAGGCTGATAGACTGCACTTTGAAATTCCCTATTCTGTCTGTAAGCCATCCGCCTAGCCAGGATCCGGCTACTGATCCGCAGCCATAGCAGGTTAATACAATACCTACGTGGGAGATGTCAAAGCCAAGCTGTTTGGTCATATACATGCCCAAAAATGGTATCACCATAGAGCCCATCCTGTTGATCAGCATAACTAAGGCGAGAAGCCAGGCTGCCGGAGAAAGTCCGCTGTAAGATTTGATATATATTTGTATAATTCTTTTCATGAGATAAATGTTGTAGTTTCTGTCAGTTCATTTTATCCGTAAAAGGATGTAAATGATAATTTCAGAGGTAGTCAAAAAAAAATGTCAAATCGGGTGATGATGATCAGGCGCCCGATTTGACATTTTAAAATGCTAACTTTTTATAGTTTTTATGTTAAAATCGAGGGTTTTATATGATGATCGACCTGGTACACGACAGACTCAATACGCTTCTTATCCGAATAGGGTTTTAAAATGAAATCAATGCGTCCCAGATTAATTCCGGCAAAACCGACCTGATTGACAATCGTCTGTTCTCCTGCCATATTACGGATGGAGACAGGTTTATCTAAAAAGGTGTGCGTATGGCCGCCTATAATCAAATCAATATGCCGGGTTTTCTGTGCTAATACGACATCAGATACTTTGTCTGAATCGTATTTGTAACCCAAATGGGACAGACAGATCACCAGATCACATTTCTCTTCTTTTTTCAGCTTTTCAGCAACCCGGTTCGCTACAGGAATCGGATCCAGATACTTCATGCCTTTGCAATTAGTAGGATCTACCAGACCGTTTACATCTATACACACTCCAAAGACTCCGATTTTGATACCACCTCTTTTGAAGATCGTATAATCCTGTGTTTTTCCCTGCAATACCGTTCCTGTAAAGTCGTAGTTGGCTGTCAGGAAAGGGAATTTTGCATGGTCCAGATATTTTACAAGTCCATCCAGTCCGTTGTCAAACTCATGATTACCAAATGTACCTGCATCATAGCCCAGTCTGGTCATCAGATCCAGTTCCAGCTTACCACCAAAAAGATTGAAATAGGGAGTACCCTGAAACATATCTCCTGCATCAAGCAAAAGAACGTTTTTCTCTTCTTTTCTGATCTTCTGAATCAATGTGCTTCTGCGGGCTACCCCGCCAAGTCCCTGATTTCTGGATCCATCCATCGGAAAAGGTTCTATCCGGCTATGTACATCGTTTGTATGCAGTATTGTGATTTTTACTTCTGAATCAGCCAGCGCATCCAGAGGTATATTACTCAAAGCAGCAGTTGCACCTAGTGCACCTAAACCTTTGATAAAGACTCTTCTATTGACTGATTTTAATTCTTCCATCTAATACTGCATTAATATGTTTTCCGGCTTTCGTTTGTCTGCCGATATAATCCATAAGACCCTCACGGACTTTACTTTCATAGTCTTTTCGTGATACCGGGCTGGCTAAAGCATCCAGATTATCTCCGCCATTAGCGATATAATCATAGGTGACCATTTTATAATGTTTGGCCGGATCAATATCCTGACCATTGATCTTCACTGAAGTCGCTTTTTTACCCACTATCTCCATTCGCATACCGCCTATAGGTTGCCCTCCGGTCTGTGCAATGAAATCGGCCAGAGCCAATACATCCTTACCTGACAATTCAAGTATAGAAATCTTATTTTCAAAAGGCATGATTTCAAATATTTTACCAACCGTAATATCACCTTGTCTCATATCTGTACGTATGCCACCTTTGGTCGCAAATGAAAATACAGCATCCTTATCCAGTGTCTTTCCGATATCCAGAAGGGCGTCAGCAAAAAAATTTCCAATAAGACTCTCTGCATCCCGTGTCTTGGTTAGATAGGTGTCTGAATAACCAATTACACGGTTCATTTCAGATTCCATTTGTTGCTTATAAGGTGCGTAAAGTGCTACTACTGCAGAATCTGCAGTGATAGTGTTATTCATTTCATAGCCCTGATAGGAGTCGGATGCCCGGGTATAGAGCGTCTTGCATGAGGTGAACCCCATGAAGCCCAAACCTATTACTAATGCCAGGGAACGGATGTTAAATCTATACATAAAACGACAAGATAAATGTGTCGGCAAAAATAATTGAGACAAAGGTAGATAAAATATCCCTTTTTAGCCTTAAAATAGCATGAAACTTATATGAATAATTTTGGATTAATTTTCGAGTTTTAAGAAGAAGCCCAGCGTTATGGTTTTTTAAGTTGCATAGCTACTTTTCTTCCTTTTTTCTATGTATTATGCTAATAAATTCACTCCTTTTTAAGGATAGATCCCGGTTCTACCGGGAGAGAGGTTTAATTTAGTGTAATTAACTGTTTACCAATTATTATAGGAGTACTGCATTCTGTTGCCGGTGAAGACACCGGCAAACGCGGTTAATAGTAAAGGAGAGATGTTTAATTGCGTATAATTAACTATTTACCAATTATTATAAGGCTACTGCATTTTGTTGCTGGTGAGGACAGAGGCAAACGCGGTTAGTTGTAAAGGAGAGAGGTTTAATTGCGTATAATTGACTGTTTACCAATTATGATAGGAATACTGCATTCTGTTGCCGGTGAGGACACCGGCAAACGCAGTTGGTATTGAAGGATAGAGGTTTAATTTAGTGTATAATTGACTGTTCACCAATTATTATAAGACTACTGCATTCTGTTGCCGGTGAGGACACCGGCAAACGCATTGAGAATTAAGAGACATTAGCTCTATTTATCTATCTGTATCCTTAACTATTGTTCGGAAAGTAAGATTGATACGCGGACCAAAAATACGTTTGGTAGGAGGCAGGCGGTGCATCCAATGGGTCTGGGTAGTGCCTTTCATGACGAGCAGACTTCCGTGCTCCAGCACCATAGCAATCATTTGTTTAGTCTCCTTATGCTTGAACGCAAATTTACGTTCAGCACCGAAACTCATGGAAGCAATAGCTCCGTTTTTTTTTAGATCTTTCTCGCCGTCACTGTGCCAGGCCATTCCTTCCTCTCCGCTGTGATACAGGTTTAACAGGCATGAATTGTATTTTTCTCCTGTATGTTTTTCGGCTATCTGTTTCAGTTTTAATAAATCTTCTGTCCAGGGAAGGGCTGATTTGGTGATATTAGAATACGTATATGAAAAAGTCTGATCGCCATACCAGGCCACTTTTCTTTTTGTTTCTATATGCTTCCCGAATATTACAGCCTGATCATTTTTCCAGGCAATATGCTGAAGCAGGCGTTCATAATATTCGGATGCTTCCTGTACAGACAGTACCGTACCGTAATAATATACCTCACCATCTTGCGGTAGTAGATTTCGTGATATATAACTTTGATCCTCAAATAATTTCATATCTTCTTCTTTCGGAATGGTTCTAATCAGCTGCAGTTTCCTGAAGAGCACTTTCCCATCCTATAATAGCGGTTTTACGGGTTGATCCCCACATGTATCCGCCTATGGTGCCTGTTGACTGGATGACGCGATGGCAGGGAATCAGAAAAGCGACGGGATTGCTCCCTATTGCTGTTCCAACAGCTCTCGACGCTTTGGTATTTCCGATTTCTTTTGCCAGCTGTCCATATGTAGCCAATTGTCCCATAGGTATTCTTAATAACGTTTCCCAGACTTTTAACTGAAAGGGAGTTCCTTTAAGATGCAATTTGATTTCCGATAGCCTGGACCAGTCGTGTTGGAAGATCAGCGCTGCATGCTCTTGCATACTGTCTGTTCCTGTTATTAGTGAAGCATTAGGGAAACGCTGACGCAATTGCTCTACGCCATCCTCTTCATGCTCCGCAAAACCCATAAAGCAAATGCCCTTTTCTGTAGATCCGACTATGAGTTTCCCAAACGGGCTATTGGTAAAACTATAGCGGATAAGAAGGTTTTTTCCGCCGTTTTTGTATTCTGCAGGAGTCATTCCTTCTATCTTAATAAAAAGGTCGTGCAGACGGCTTGTACTGGATAAGCCCGTATCATACGTGGCGTCAAACAGCGAAATCCGGCTGTCCTCCCTTAAAAGTTTTTTGGCGTGTTCTACAGATATATATTGTAAGAATTTTTTAGGACTTGTTCCCGCCCAGGAGGCGAACATGCGCTGAAAATGTGCCGGGCTTACATGAATGTGCGCAGCTATTTCCTCAACGGAGGGTTGCGCCCTGAAGTGATCACGGATATAGGTGATCGCATTTGCTATACGCTGATAGTCTACTTCTTGTTGTGTCTCCATGATAATCATTTTATAAGACAAATATCCGCATGTTCTTTGTCTTATAAAATCCGGATACTGCTATTTTTCAGTATCCGGATTTTCATTGTTGTTCACCTTATTACTGTCAATCTCTCTTTTGAGCAAATAATACCTCCTATTTGGGTCGCCTTCAGAAACGATTGGTGCGGAAAAAACCACAGTCCAGCCCAATTCAGCCATGACATTGATTCCTTCAATTACACTTTTGAATTTTGTGGTATTTGTTTTCGGATTCATCAATAGTTTCCGTGCATCTTTATCAAATCCTGCACCGGTATCAATAGCGATCTCCAAAAGGTTGGAAAGTAACTTTTCAAAAGGAATGATCATACGATACTCTTCCTTTTGTTTATGACTTTGCTTTATCTGCTGAGAAAAACCGAGTGAAACTACCGTTAGCAGTATACATGTAAACAGATATTTTTTTAACATAAAACATCGCCTTAAGTTTGAATTACACCTACATTGTATCGTTCTGTGATCGGGGCATGGTTTGCCGCTTCAATTCCCATACTGATTACTTTTCGTGTTTCGTCCGGATGAATAACACCATCGACCCACAGTCGCGCAGCTGCATAGTATGGACTTAGCTGTTCGTTGTATTTGTCTTCAATACTTTTTAAAAGTGCCTGTTGTTCTGCCTCCGTAATCGATACTCCTTTGCTTTTTAAAGCAGCATCCTGTATCTGCAAAAGTGTTTTTCCTGCTGCTGCTCCGCTCATGACCGCAATTTGTGCTGTAGGCCATGCATAAATAAGGCGGGGATCGTAAGCTTTGCCACACATCGCATAATTACCAGCTCCATAACTGTTGCCAATCATAAAAGTAAATTTAGGCACAACCGAATTAGCCATTGCATTTACCATTTTGGCACCATCTTTAATAATGCCGCCATGTTCAGAACGGCTCCCCACCATAAATCCTGTTACATCCTGGAAGAATACCAATGGAATGGATTGCTGATTACAGTTCATAATAAACCGTGCAGCCTTGTCTGCGGAATCGCTGTAAATAACACCGCCCATCTGCATTTCGACAGATCCTCCTGCTTTTTTTGCCTTCACTACCTCGCGCTGATTAGCTACAATACCGATGGCCCAGCCATCTACCCGTGCCAAACCGCAGACGATGGTCTTGCCGTAATCTTTTTTGTATTCTTCAAATGTATTTTCATCGACGATCGCTTCTATTATGCGCTTCATATCGTAGGGCTTTGTCCGGTCCAGAGGCATAATGTCGGTGATTTGCCCTGCTTTGGAAGCCGGTTTTGAAGATTCTTTTCTGCTAAACTGTGCTTTCGGCTGTTCGCCGAATTTATCTATTACCTGTTTGATAGCGTCCAGACAGGCTTCATCTGTAGGATATTTATTGTCCGTAACCCCGGATATTTCGGAATGTGTGGCCGCACCGCCCAGTGTTTCAGCATCTACTGTTTCTCCAATGGATGATTTGACCAGATATGGGCCTGCAAGGAATACAGATCCTGTACCTTCTACTATAAATGCATAGTCTGACATGATCGGAAGGTAAGCACCACCAGCCACACAACTTCCCATTATAGCAGCCAGTTGCGGAATACCCATAGAGGACATTTTGGCGTTATTTCTGAAAATGCGTCCGAAATGCTCTTTATCGGGGAATATTTCATCCTGCATCGGCAGGAATACGCCAGCAGAATCTACCAGATAGATAATGGGAATATGGTTTTCCATGGCTATCTCCTGAGCACGGAGATTTTTTTTACAACTGATCGGAAACCAGGCTCCGGCCTTGACTGTTGCGTCGTTAGAGACGATAACGCATTGTTTGCCTTGTACATATCCTAATACACATACCGCACCACCATTGGGGCAGCCACCCTCATCTTCATACATACCATCTCCTGCAAATATACCTATCTCCAGAAAGTCACGATTGTCATCCAGTAAGTAATGTATGCGTTCCCAGGCGGTAAGTTTACCCTTTTGTTTGTGCTTCTCAATTTTATCCAGTCCACCGCCTAATGCCAGTGTCTCTTTCTTTTTGTTTAAAACATCAATTAAGTTATTCATTTGCAATTTTGGTTTATAAGGGGTGCTTATATTAATAATTTCTTAATATGGGATAAAAATAAAACAATATTTTGATATTTTTGTAATTGTATATATAATAGTTTGTATATATTTGATTCGAGAATCACCAATAATTATAAACAAGTAAATAGTAAATTATGTTTGTCGCTAATGTAGACCAGATGGAGTTAATCAGGCAGAGTGCTGCTGATTTTGCAACGAATTTTATTAAACCACATATCATGGAGTGGGATGAGGCTCAAACCTTTCCCGTAGAGCTGTTCAGGAAGATGGGATCTTATGGTTTCATGGGAATTATTGTGCCAGAGGAATACGGCGGTGCAGGACTGGGCTACCAGGAATATATTACTATTCTGGATGAAATATCTAAAGTGTGCGGATCTATAGGACTTTCGGTAGCTGCGCATAATTCGCTTTGTACCAATCATATACTGAGTTTTGCGAATGAAGAGCAAAAGAAAAAATACTTGCCTAAACTGGCGACTGCAGAGTGGATCGGTGCATGGGGATTGACAGAAACAGGATCCGGATCTGATGCCGGAGGTCTGACAACTGTTGCCGAGCGGGATGGCGATTATTTTATCCTGAACGGCTCTAAGAATTTTATTACACATGCCATCAGTTCAGAAGTTGCTGTTGTTATTACCCGAACCGGTCAAAAAGGTGATAAAAAAGGAATGACTGCCTTTATCATCGAAAAGGGTACACCGGGATTTTCGGCAGGAAAGAAAGAAAACAAATTAGGAATGCGCGCTTCAGAAACAGCATGTTTATTCTTTGATAACTGCAGAGTACATAAGGATCAGATCGTTGGCGAAGAGGGGCAGGGTTTTGTGCAGGCATTAAAGTTACTGGATGGAGGGCGCATATCTATTGCAGCATTATCTCTAGGCATAGCACGTGGTGCTTATGAGTGTGCATTGAAATATGCGAATGAACGTGAACAATTTAATCAGAAAATATTTGATTTTCAGGCTGTAGGGTTTAAATTAGCAGAAATGGCAACGCAGGTAGAAGCTGCAGAGCTTCTGACCCGTCAGGCTGCATTTTTAAAAGAATCGGGTACGAAATCTTCAAAAATCAGTGCAATGGCGAAGTTGTATGCTTCTGAAGCGGCTGTAGAAGTGTCGAATGAAAGTGTACAGATTTTTGGCGGATATGGATTTACGAAAGATTATCCTGCAGAAAAGTACTTCAGAGATGCCAAATTGTGTACCATCGGAGAAGGAACGTCCAGCATCCAGAAAATGGTCATAGCAAGAGAAATTCAAAAAGATGTCAGATCTTAATCAAAATATCACCTTAGTAGAGTGTCCGCGTGATGCCATTCAGGGATTGCACGGACAAATATCTACAGAAAAGAAAGCAGCGTATATTAATTTTCTGATTCGTACAGGATTGTTTGAATGTATAGATTTCGGAAGTTTTGTATCTCCTGTCGCTGTACCTCAGATGGCAGACACAGAGGCTGTTGTCCGGCAGCTGGATCTGGTCAATGACACCAGACTTCTGGCTATTGTAGTGAATGAGAAAGGAGTGGAGCGGGCGACTGCTTTTGAGCAGATCCATTATCTGGGTTATCCTTTTTCGATATCGGAAGAGTTTCAACGCCGCAATACAAATGCGAATCTGCAGCAGTCCTATGAGCGACTGAAATATATTGTGGAACGTACCAAAGCAGGAGACAAAGAACCTGTCGTTTATATTTCTATGGCATTCGGCAATCCGTATAAGGAGATCTGGAGCGAACAACTGGTTATTGACTGGCTAGGCAATATAGCTGAATTGGGGGTTACCCGGTTCTCGCTCGCTGATACCACGGGGGAGGCTTCTGTAGCACAGATCGGCAGCCTGTTTCATAAGGTATATGAGTTGTTCACTGAATTGCATATCGGAGCACACTTTCATTCTACCAAACTGAATAGTATGGCAAAAATAAAAGCTGCCTTTGAATCCGGATGTAAAACATTTGACGGAGCCATGTTAGGATATGGAGGCTGTCCTTTTGCAAAAGATGATCTTGTCGGGAATATTGCTATGGAAGACCTTTTGCTGTTCTTTGGGAGAGGTAATGCGTCACAGATTGAAGAGTTGAAACAACAGTTTAATACATTAATCAGTTAATATCATGAATAGCGTTTCCTATCATTTTATCCGTACCCATATAACAGATCGTGTATTTTACCTCACGCTGGCGCGTCCCGGCAAACGCAATGCTTTCACACCGACTATGGTCAATGAGATACGGCATGCTTTGCAGGAAGCAAATAAGGATACAGCGGTACGTGTTGTCGTTATAAAAGCTGAGGGACCGGTATTCTGTGCGGGAATGGATCTCAAAGCATTTGAAAATCCGGAGGCCGACACCTTAAATCCGGATATTACGAATACAGATATCTCTCTGGGAGCAGTCATCGCCGAACTCAACAAACCTTCTGTCTGTATTATTGAGGGGGATGTGTATGCCGGAGGTTTTCTTATCTTTCTGGAATGCACATATGTTTTTGCGAAGCAAAATGTACGGTTCGCTCTGCCGGAGGTACGCATCGGCATATTCCCGTTTCAGGTACTGGCTTCGTTACTGAAACATCTGCCGGATGCTAAAGCCATGGATCTGTGCATACGAGGTACGTCTTTTACAGCCTCACAGGCACATGAACTTGGATTAGTCACGGATTTTGTGGAAAATGAAGATGATCATAAGATCAAAATGCTGATTGCGGATCTGATAATGGGTGCTCCCTTAGCTATCCGGAAAGGTTTTGAAGCACTGAAACAAATAAAAGAACTGGCTGCTACAGATCGCTATGCTTATCTTTTAAAAGTATTGCATGAACTGAAAGACTCTGAAGATGCGAAAGAAGGACTTGCTGCTCAGCGTGATAAACGTCCGCCGGAATGGAAAAATCGTTAATCTTTTGTGTGATGAAAATAGAAAAGGGATATTCAAATACTGAATATCCCTCATATAACTGCTAATATGGATATACCGGTTAGTAGGTCAGTCTGTGAATACCGTTAATCGTTCCACCTTCAACTTTCAAACCTTGTGTAGCTGTGTTTGTCGCTGTATCAAAGATGTAGACATAGCTATCTCCGGTATCTAATGTCAAACCTACATATGCTTTAGTACCGTCTTCAGAAAGTGCACCATAGTTGCTGGAAGTCGTACCTGAGATGTTAACCGGAGCACCCGTAACCCAGGTAACCGTTTGTGCATATACATCTGCAATTGCAAATTTAACACCTACAGTAGATTTGGATTGCGCATATGATTGCACCAGGAATTTGCCTTTACCTATGTAACGCGCTGAATTGATTTTAAAACCATTTGTTTTTTGTTCAAAATTGAAGAAATAGCTTTTGTCAAATTCTGTCGTTCCTTTTTTGATACGAACGATAGCCGACGGATTTTTTGATACAATGTTTTCTCCGATTTTTACAGTAGCTCCTGAAAAACCATATGCATCTCCCTGTTCGTCTACAAATAATCCGTTTTTGAAGTAACCACCCAGATAACTGGTACGGTTATCTTTGATTACTTTTTCGACTTTCAGATCAGGGAAAGATAATACTGCAACCCATGTACTATCCGGGTAGGCAGTTCCAAAGGTGTCTCCGCAACATCCTTTTATACTCATATAAGGAGCCAGTAATTTATCCCCGAACTGGGTAGCCCATGTAAAGTGGGCACGTTCGCCATTACCCGCTAACTTGACAATATTGATTTCCTTATCTGCTTTGATACCCGGGTTGACCGCATCAATACGATAGACAAGTGAATTTTCGTTTCCGGAACGGGGAACTTTGAATAAGACAAGTTCATTATTCATCGGTGCAAATACCTGAACAGTCTCCGTAACAAAATTGGAAACTTTTACAAGTTTGCCATCTGCATTTAAGGCATATGAAGTAACAGCACCCGGATTACCCTGTCCGTACAGCATACTGAAGAATTTATTCTGGTTGACTACATAGTATCTCCATGTTCCGTCCTGTTCGATACCATTTCCTTTGGTCGTGATAGAGCCTTTGGTCAGGTCATCAGTTGTCAGCAGATAATCTGCAGTTCCTGCTTCTGCGCTTGTAGGGTGAGCTGCAATAACATATTTTACTTTATTTCCTTCACCCGGGGTAATGGTGGTGTCGATATTCCCTTTGTCTTTGGAACAGGCATTAAAACCTATTAGGGCAGTAGCTGAAAGTAAAGTGAGACTTTTAAATGTTCTGATCATGAGTATGTAATTTTAGTTGTTAATATTATTTTGAGTTGTAAAAAAAATCTAGTTAGATATAAAGTATCGTGCCTTCAGGAAGAATCCTCTTGATGGTTTCGGCAATCTGAAATTGTCAAATAACTGCGCATTAGTTATATTTTTGCATTCCAGACCTATATTGTAACGGCCATTGTTAAAGCTGTATACGGCATTGACGTCATGTCCAAACTGTGTATCAATGTCCAGTTTTTCTGATCCCTGACTTGGCCAGTATAGATACATGCTGTGCACATAGAGCAGGTTGTAACCTATACTCAGATTGTTGCCTTTTGTTCCCAGATCCGAAAGGAAGACTGTTGCATCAAAATTGCCATACAGATAAGGGATATTAGGCATCCGGTCATTATAGACTATACTTACATTTGCATTGTCATTTTCGTATTTGGTTTTATTTCTGAAATCGTGATAAGACATATTTGCTCCTGCTGTAAAGAATTTTTTATAGGAATAGCGGATCTCAGCATCTATACCTTTATTGGTTACACTGGCTCTGTTTTCCATAATCGTTTTCACCATGTTTATATTAAATTTTTCACGGATAAAATCTTTAGAATCTCTGTACAGAAGTCCCAGATCCACTGCAAAGCGGTGATCCTGATTGATCGAGAACATGTAATTGATACCCAGATTATAATTGTCACTGGATTCCGGTTTCAGATCCAGATTACTGGCTTTCAGAATTTCATCCCCGAATACCTCTTCAGCTTCCGGCATACGCTTCGCATTCTCGTACGAAGCTTTTAATTGCAGGGAAGGACTGAGAAAATAAGTACCAGCTATTCCGTATCCGATTTTGTTATAATTCGTTTGCTGATGATTGTATGCGACATCGCCGTAGTTTCCAGACGGATTATAGCTGGAGCTGTATTTAAGCCGCTGGAAGTAATTTTTGAAAAAACCTGTTACATTCCATTTACCATCATGATTGTACCGGTAAGCTAAGCCCGTAATGTTTTTGCTTGATTTTCGGGGAAGATCATAGGCGACGTTTTCAGGATACAGCTCGTCAGAGCCTTTTCTGTTAAAAGTAGAATAAGTATTGTTCAATACGATAGCATTTCGCTCATTGATATCATAGGAAAGCGTTGCCGCGGCCAGCCCCGTATTATTCCGGTATTTGTAAAGGCTCCGGCTTTGTTCGCCACCCAGGCCTGAATAATATTTAGGCGTACCATACCAATCATACCTCACGTAAGTCGTATCGATATTCTGCTCATGACCCAGGTTAATATTTGCATTTAGACTTGCTGTCAATCCTTTAATAAACAGATCTCTTTTCTGGTATCTCAAGGTGGGGGTAATAATGTCTCCCTTACGGTACCAGGATCCGAATACAGATTCTATACGCGCTCCTGTCTGCATTTCTTTATAGGTTTTTCCCAATTGTATCCCTACTAACAGGCGGTCTGCATAGCTTTTGTCTACGATGCCTGTCTGAAGGATAATAGCTTCATTGTGGTAGGTGTCATGAAAACGTTTTACATTCTGAGGACCATCAGGAACAGATATTCTGTAGTTGTTGTCGGAATAATTCTGGTAAGCATTTAACTGCAGTGTATATCCGGATTTAGAAGTCAGCCCTGCATTGATGGTGGTACGATGTGTATTAAAGGATCCGTAGGAATAGGAAGCATCCACATAATTCTTTTTAGAACTTCCGGTAACAATATTAATCGCACCTCCCATAGCATCAGCACCTAACCATACAGGCACGACACCCCTGTATACTTCTACACGTTCGGCCAGATTGATCGGAATATTATTGAGCTGAAAGGAAGACCCGAAGCCTTCCATAGGAATACCATCGATGAATATCTTGATCTGTTTACCCGAATAACCATTGATGGACAGATTCATATCTGACCCCACACCTCCGGTTTCCCGGACTCTGACGCCTGAGACTCTATCCAGAGCATGACCAATATCAAGCGTGGTATTGTGAAGTTTTGTAGCATCTAATGCGGTGACATTATAGGCCTGCTTATTGACTTCTTCCACTTTAGTCCGGCCTAATACCATGACTTCTTCAATTTGTTGTGTAGAGCGGGTAAGCGAAATTGCGGGAAGGGTTTGATAATTTTTACCGATCTGGATTTCTTCAGTCCATCTGCTGTGTCCTATGGCAGATACTACGATTTTGTATTTTCCTGAAGGAAGATTTTTAAACCTGAATTTTCCATTTTCATCGGTAATCGCATTTTTGGATAAAGAAGGGATTTTAACCGTCGCACCGGCTAACGGTATATCCTCACTTAGTATCTGCCCGGTAAGTTCATGCTGCTGAAGGAGAATGGTCTGCGGGCCACTGTTCGGATTGCTGGCTGCATAAAGTGCAGAACCGCATATCATGTGGGCAAAAAGAACGGCTCTGCATATTTTTTTGCCTGGAATATTTGGGAATAAATTAAGAATAGGGTAATTGTGTTGCATGTTAGACTTGTTCAGTAGTTCTTAGTTGATGTTAGTAGTTGCGAGTGAATAATACGAGCTGTAAATCTATTTTACCATATCTGTTTTTTTTTGAGCAATACGTATATGTAAAAACTTTTATTTTTATTTAGATTAAATATAAACAGTGCAAATTTAGAAAGAAATTATAAGCAGTCAAGTTTTTTTTAATCTTTTTTGAATAGTTATGTTTTAGGCTTTGTTTGTATGTTTAAAGCATGTTTTTTCCTGAATACGATATCTTCTTTGGATTGAAACCTCCTAAAAATTGCACAAGTCATGCTTATTAAGTTCACTAAAAACAACTGATTAAAGAGGATTCAGAATGGAGGCGGAAGATGTAATTTGTGTAATCCGATCATTGAATTTAATATGCAGTAATCCAGGTAACATCTTTTTATGATTAACAGTTGGTGATGTGTGATATCTTATATTTTGGGATTCTCTTAAGCTTTGCTTTGTAACATGAGGATGCTGAGCTCCTGATACTTAGGATTAATCTGGCGATACTCTGCAGCTTTTCATAAATTAATTTTGATTTTTTATTGACAAAAATGGATTTTGTTCTATATTTGCAGCATTGTTTATAATCAGTCTAAATAAAAAATATGAAAATTATTACCCAATTATTTTTGATTCTGATTTTACTTGGCGGCAAACAAGTAGCAATGGCTCACGCTGTATGGATCGAGAGCAAAGCGTCCGCAAGTAAAAATCAACCCCATGATGTAAAAATATTTTACGGCGAATACGCCAGCGGGGAAAAAGAAAGTACAGATAAATGGTACTCTGATCTCAAACATCTGGAAGTATGGTTAACGACTCCGGATAACCAACGTGTAAAACTCGATGTGAAAGATGAACAAGGACATCTTGCAACATCATTTGTCCCTGAAAAAGATGGTGTCTACTATATATCTACCGTACATGCGACAAAAGATTTGGGCGGAACTACAAAATATAATTTTTCTTCATGGCGCCTGTGCGTGTAGGTAAGTTGGCCGTTAGCGCCACTTCTCCTAAGGATCTTCCTTTTTCGGTAGAGAAAATCACTACAAGCGGGAAGAATAAATCTGAAATAGAAGTGCTTGTCAGCAGTAATGGTAAGGCTGTTAAAGATGCTGAAGTTATTGTGATGTCTGAGACGGGATGGACCAAAACATTCAAAACTAATGAAAACGGTATAGTCTCTTTCTCTCCGCAGTGGAAAGGTAATTATGTAGTGGAAGCATCACAAATGAATGATGAAACGGGTCGTTGGAATGATAAGGATTACACCCGTAACTGGCATGGTGCGACTACATTTTTCGAACATAAATAAAAATTAAAAAGTTGTCTGAAAAGCCGCAGTAATTCTGCATCAATGATGGTTTTCAGCCAGATTGATTCAGTATCGGGTTAAAAGCTGATTTGCACCGGCCTTCAGAAATCCGGGCTACCCGGAAAAAGTGAATGGTATGGCGGCTGAATACACAGGCAACTCTAAAATAGATTAACGTTTCTCTCTCTTTAATGTTTCAGCGGTTGGTCTCTATGGTCAGCTGCTGATTATTTAAAGGAGCTTTCATTTACCTGATATATGTTTAGCACTAGTTTTTTACTTGTTTTTATAGGTTTTTTCCTCTGGTACAACACATCCAAAAAAGCCGGATGGAAAAATAAACCCGCATACCTGGCCAAACTGGAATCGAGGCCACAGTTGAGTAAATTCCTATGTGCCGCTTTATTCATTATTGCAACCGGATTATTCGTGTATTATTTGGGCTGGATGAGCGGGATTTTTATTGCTATAGTGAGCATAATGACAGCAGGAAGTTTGCTTGTTGCTATTTTCCCGTTTCGCTATCTGAATTATAAGTCGATACTGGCTGTTTATGCGGTATGCCTGCTATTTGAATTTTTTATTTAATACTATATGCCTGCTAATAAAAAATATTTAACCAAGTCTCCCTGGCTAAGACTTTCAAAAATTCTGGCCGGATTTGTCGGAGGATATGTTGTCATGCTGAGTTTCCACCTGTGCCTCATGTATATATTCCCTCAGGAAAATGTTATTATTACATCTTTTATCACCGGATATATTTTATGGGCTTTCTTATTGTTATGGGCCTTTGTTGCTGAAAACATCTGGAAAGTATGGCTCACTTATATTGTATTAAGCCTGCTCTTCTCTATTCCATACTTACTTAAATAACAACAATGAATATCAGAAGATATAACATCTATTTTCATACACATACCATCAGCGGCATTATTATCTGCGCACTGTTATATGTGATTTTTTTCGCCGGTTCATTTACTTTTTTCAGAGAGGAAATTTCTGCCTGGCAAAAGAATTTTTCATACAGTGCTCATAAAGGGATAGTAAAAAAAGATTACAATTTTTTAGTGGATTCCTTATCTACCAAGTATAACTTAACTGGACGAGATTTCTCTTTTTATATCAACCGAAACGACATGGCTACCTATGTAGACATGAGTGTATCGGCGGATACGACCATCAGTAAAAAGAATCCGGAAACAGAAGGAAAAAAGGGTAGAAGGGGCCGGAGAGGAGGCAATGAGGATTCTGCATATTTTACATATGACTTTGCAAAAAAATCTACTTCTGATTATGCCAGTTCGTATGATATGGGCGAGTTCCTATACAGACTTCATTTTCTGGCGCAACTCAATCAAATCCCGATCAATATCGGGACACCATTCGGGTATCTTCTGGCGGGGCTGGTGTCATTTCTCTTTTTATTTGCATTGATTACAGGCTTGTTTCTGCATTGGGATAAGATCAAATCCAACTTTTTCATATTCCGGCCCTGGAGTAAATGGAAAACGGTATGGACAGATATCCATACAGCTCTTGGCGTAATTGGTTTTCCTTTCCAATTTATGTTTGCCGTGACGGGGGTAATACTGATTATTAATTTTGTGTTGATCATGCCTTACAGTAAGGTTCTGTATAAAGGAGACACCGAAAAAGTTTATCAGGCTCTGCAATATTCGGATGATGCAAAATATGAATACACTTATCAGGCACTTAACAGTAAGTTTGATCTGAATGCCTTCGTAGAAGGAATCAATGAAAGGTGGCCGGGAAGTACGATTAGTCGTATGTATGTGCGAAACTATAATGATGCAAATATGCACATTATTGTCGAGGCTAAACCTGATGCAGATATCAACTTTTCGGGTGCCGGAAAATTAGTGTATCGCGTAAAGGATCAAAAGGTATTAAATGAGAAAACACCTCATCTCGAATCCAGCTATCTCGATCATGTAAAAGCATTGATTTATCATCTTCATTTTGGAGATTACGGAGGTCGCGCATTAAAGATTATCTATTTTGTGCTGGGCGTAATGGGCTGTGTGGTCATTATATCCGGTATTCTGATCTGGCTGGTCGCCAGAGACAAGACCAATGTACCGGCGCATAAGCGTAAGTTTAACTTTTGGACAGCTAATATATTCCTGGCTTCCTGCCTGACCATGCTTCCGGTTACAGCGTTTACATTTATTGTATTACGGTTTTTAGATACACCTACACAAAGTGATATCTACCATTGGTATTTTTATTCCTGGCTGGTACTGGCAGTCTACTTTATCGTCCGCAGAGATATTGCATTGACCAACAGGCAAACGGTCTTTTTATCTATTCTGCTATGTCTGGGTGTTCCGCTGGCAAACGGTATTATGACAGGTAGCTGGCCATGGGTTACATATCTGTCCGGAGCATTTGATATTTTATTTATAGATTTATTGTTTTTTGTCTTATCTCTGATTTCACTTTATGTGTATATAAAGATCAGAAAACGAAAATATACTGCTTAGATAAAGCTTTATATGCATTGACCTCAATGGAAAGATGCAGCTCAACTATTGTCATACTTGTACAGTTCATTATGAGCGTATAAGTATGACAATTTTTATTTTGAGGTTATCTGTAATCCCTTATTTACGGACTTTGATTATACAGTTGTGTTGTACTTTGAAATTGAGCGAGTTGGCTATAAAGCAATATGTATTGGCTTTGTGATGTAAGTCTTTAGCCAGTTCTACTTGATCTTCCTCTGCTATCTCTATCTGTGGATGTAAGATTATTCCGGTAAAATAACCACTTCCATCTTCATTTTCCAGCATTGTGCCTTTGGGTTGATCTATATACGTCAGTACGGTAATATTGTGCTGAGTACACAAGTGAAGGTACCAGAGCATATGGCAGGACGAAACAGACGAGAGAAGCAGTTCTTCCGGATTGTATCTTTGTGGGTCTCCTCTGAAAGCCGGATCGGACGAGGCCTCGATAATGGTTTTGCTTTCAGACCGGATTGAATGGTTGCGACTGTAGGAGGTATAGCTTTTGGTTCCCTGCCCCGTGTTCCCTGTCCATTCTACCGTTACATTATAATAATGCTGTTTACTCATTTTGATTTTTTATTAGGGATGGCAATTGTACCGTCTTTATAAAGTTGAATAGCCTGATATAGTATATCTTTAATGAGAGATATCGGCAGATCCTTATCGGGATCTAAAAGCATGATTTTCATTCGGGCTCTTTTTTCAGTTATCAGCAGAGGGTGCGTTAGGCGTTTACCTTCAACAATACCAATATAGGGTTGGTCATATGATTTATGTATCCACAGATAGCAAAACATTTTACCTTTATAACAAAAGAAAGGCATTCCATATTTCAACTCATGTGTTATATCCGGATCCACAGACAGAATAATATCCCGTAGCGCTAACAGGCAACTTTTATGAGGCTCCGGTTGTGATAAGTAATAATCTGCCAATGTTTTCATGCTGTCTTTGTATCAAACAGCATAAAAGTAGGATTTTCTAGCGTGCTTTTCGGATACGTCTTTTTTTATTTTTCAGTACTAACCTTCTCAACTGCAAAAAGCCTATAGTTACTTTTCGGTTGGTCTTGAGGTAAGGTATGCTCATCACTGCCAGTAAAGATACACATGCTGAGGTGCCAAGTGCACCTCCAAAACCATCGAAAAACCGACTTGTATTCAGAAAAATAAAGGTAAAGATCAGACCGGCAAGTCCTAATCCCAGGTAACTGGACAACTGACCGGAAGACACCATACCGATAAATGAGGAGCCAATAAATACGTAAGGTATATTTTTTGTAAGATAAGGGGACAGCAGATTCGGGAAAAAATATAAGAATCCGGCAACCAGCATCGTCAGTAAGGCTGATGAACGGATTGGCCCTTGCTTCAGATGGACATGGGTGTAGAAAGATAAGAGACTCCCGAAAATACCTACACAGATTAAAACAAAAACTTCCATAAGCTAGCGAATAAGAAAGATAATCAGATAAGTGATAGACACTCCCAAAAAAGCCAGTGTACCGAGTTTACCTCCGATTCCTGAAAACAAACTTTTGGAAACGACCAGCAGTACGGCTGTACAAATACTCGCAGCAAGGATAAAGGTGAAGCCATTGGCAATACCTTCACTGGACATACCTACGAATGCTCCGCAATAAATAGCAGCGGGCAGTTGCTGGAAATAAGAAGATCGTTTATTCAGTAGCGGTACAAAGGAACCTGCAGTACCGATAATGCCTGCTGAGAAAACAGTTCCCAGATGGAAATGTGTATGCAGATAGTAACAGCTTATGGCTCCTAAAGGTACACCTATCGATACCAGGATATGATCATACAGATGCTTATCATGATGAATAGGGGCTCTGATGTAGGATACAAGAATAAGAATGGAGATCGCTATAATGAAAACAGATACCCAGGGCGACTGCATATTTTCACGGAATATAGCCAGAAGAAATAACAGCTGAATAATGAACAAGAGTCCTATCAGAAAAAAACGAAGTAAGCGATGATAGCGCATGCCTTAAATTTGCTGTGCAAAATTAAGTAATTACATTTTAAAATGTTAAAAAATCTTAAAATGTCGGGGCTGATGTAATTTGTAGTGCTTTCCAGTCGTTATATCAGTACTTTTCATAATTTAGGTTAATAATTGGTTAGAAAGACGCCCTGAGTTCCCCACTTTGGGCGTCTTCTTTTTTAGGATTACACCTTAATGCAGCACGCAGCAATAAATGTTACAATAAAACTGAGGTTTTGAGCAAATTTTATTGTTAACTTTATATAACCCATTAAAGAGGAGGTTATTATGAACCTGATAAGCAAGATTGAGCACTGGGGAGATGCTCATCATCCCCGCTGGCTAGATGTATTAAGAATCGCATTAGGAATTGTGATCTTTGCAAAAGGAGTTAGTTTTATTATGGATACGGATTCTGTATCCCGACTTATTCAAAAAACGAATTTTCAGTTATCTATATGGTCTGCAGTCCACTACGTAGCATTTGCTCACCTGGTAGGAGGGTTATTCATTGCTTTAGGACTTTCTACACGGATAGCAGTTGCATTTCAAATTCCCATATTGCTGGGAGCTGTGTTTTTTGTGAATATTACAAACGGATTTAGTTTTCTGAATTCTGAATTCTGGTTTTCTTTGATTATCCTGATATTACTTATCGTATTTTTTATTGTAGGCTCGGGGACATATTCTCTTGACAATGCAATGAATAAACCCGGATATCTTCGTAAAATATAAGAGAAAATCACTCCCTGTAAGATTTTATTAAGGCTGTCTTTTTAAGACAGTCTTTTTTTGTGTATTAATGAAATAAAATTTATGTTCATGAAATTTTATTAGTTTTATTTGGTTAAATAATTTTATTTTAAGCGTATATTTTTTTTATATTTAGCCTTTAAGGAAGAGGGTGTTAATTCAGCTGTTAACATATAAGCATTAACTATATTTTTTTGTAATCTTAAAAATTTAGGACATAGGATTGTTTTGTATATATGCGAAAGCATTCAAAAGAACAAACGCATAATACGGATCTAAGTTCTGATTTGTAAATACATCCTGTTTTAATGTAAGAGTTTAATAAAACATAAGGTTTTAAGATAATTAACTATGGAAAAGTTAGCATATATGATAAATGGGACTAAAGGGAAAATAAGAAGAGAGTTGAGTCGTATGTTGAATAATTACGGCGTAAAATCATTGTTATCGAAACAAATGTTTTATGAAAAATGTAAAATAAAGACACTCGCTAAAGGAAGTAATATATTTCTGGAGGGGCAGGTAAACAATTCGGAATATATATTACTATCAGGAATACTTCATAAATATAACTCTTGTGAAAAGGAAAATGTAGTTACAACAGGCTTTTATGTATCTAAATCGCTTATTACTCCTCATTTTCTTCGTACTAGAGATAATAAAAGCATCTTTAGTCTCCATGCAGTGACGGATGTTGTACTTGCCGAAATCTCCTCTAAAGAATATAAGAGATTGCAGAAATTATTTAAAGAATTTGAGGTTTTTGAAAAACACTACATTCAGGAGGAGATTTTGCAGATTTCACATCACAAAGTATTCCTGCGTTGCTATGATGCGAAAGAAAGACTGCTGTTTTTTCGCCGTCAATTTCCTGATCTGGAAGCCAGTATTCCTCATAGTCTGATCGCTTCTTATCTTGGTATTACCCATGTTTCTCTCAGCAGGATCAGGGGAGAGATTGCGAAAAGCAAAATTACAGTTGAAGAAAGTGCTAACTCCTGAGTATGTGCAAGAGGGGGGGGAGGTTAATAGTTAAATTGAAATGCCTTTTCCGGACTTAATATTTTATGTATGATAACTTCATAATAATTTAATATATACACATTTCAGATAGCTGTAGATGGATAACTCATTTATTTATAATTGTATAGGGTGTTGTTGAAGGAGTCTTATGAATGTCAAAGCGATATCATGTATTACTGTTTTTGCTAATAATTTTAGTGTCGCATTAGGAATTGGCGCAATAATTGCGTATATTAGTAAAAATCAAAAAGAAAGGAATAATATATGATTAAAAAACAAAAAGTAAAACAAACTCAACTGCAAAAGAATCCCTATTTGTATTATGTAACTAACTGGGGTTTTGTCAATCCAACAACAACTGAGACTCCCTCAGAAACTAAGAAGCGTTAACATCCGGTTAACCTTCTCCAATCAACAGAATTAGTAAATTTTTAAAGATGTGCTTTTTACAGAAAAGCATTTTTTTGTTATATACTATTTTTGAGCCTGTCCAAAATACATTGATAATAAGATTGTTTATCATTTTCATTGATGATAACGATCTTTACATCATGTGTTTTCAATAGATCCAGCTTCGCTTTTGATCGTTCAGTATAATATTCCTGAATATAATAATATATAGTATTACGGATAAAAGAGCTTCGTTTGTAAAATTTGCTCCTTGCTCTGTATGTCAGGAGCCACCACAGATCCGTTTCTACAAAATCCAGCGCAAGGCCGAAAATATGGATATCCGTAGTGAAAAACAGATCAATCCAGGACTGACAGGCTACTTTCTTTCCCCTGGCCAATTGCCTGATAAAGGACGTATTGTTAACTCTCGGATTACTGTAGTTGGTGCCGGATATGGTATAATTTCTCATTCCCTGTAATTGTCCGCAATAATGTTCGTATCCGAGATTGATAGAATTTGGACTGTTACATTCTCCATGAATATGCCAGTACGTTTTATTGTGTAGCTGATGCCTGCGGTATACGCTGTAAGTCGTTTCTCTTACGACACTGTCGTTATTAACCGGTATTTGTCCTTCCAAAGTATACTCATAGTTTGTCGTCATAATATGAGTCACCGGAAGTTGACGGATTTGCTCGTGTATACTGTTAGGATTGATCTGAGTAACACGATTGGCTATGTACGTTTTAAGTTCCTTTTCGTGCTTCATTCCTCCTTTTATTGCTTTTAAAAAGATTTCTTCATAGAGCATTGGAAAAGGCTTATCCGCATCTTCAATATCCTGAATATGAAACTTTGCTTTTATCTCCTGGAGAAGATCATTCCAGCTTTTTCCCGGTGAAATGTTATTGATATCATTTCCGATCAGTAAAGCATATGTATTTTCTGAGTTTCCCATTTCAAAATGTATCATTATCCCATATGGATCGGGTTCGTGGTATGACGGACAGTAACGATTATGCCAATATACCTTATTAATCGCTAATTTTCAATATAAACCCATGTGATCAGTCTGTAAAATTAATGGCTCACTGTTGGTATTTCAGAAGGCTTCACAGATCTGATAAAAACAATCAGAGATAGGGCAATTAACAGTGCAAATACAAAATAGCTGACCGCCAGACCTTCCTGGCCGTTGATCTTAATGGTTTTTATAAGGATCATACTGGCCAGAGAAGTGACCAAATAGCATCCGCCGCTTGTCAATCCGCTGGCTACACCTGCATGTGCAGGAAACCGTGTCAGGCAATACGTAAAGTAAATGTTGTAAATAAAGCCCGACATAATATGCAGGCACAATACAAATGCCATCAGCACATATATGCCCGGATTATATCCTGAAGAAGCATACATAATAACAGAAAGAACAAGCTGTATGGCCACTGCACTAACGAGTTTTGAAAAGAAGGGTTTATTATGTAATGTTTTACCCAGAATTCCTCCCGTCATCAGTCCAAGGCCGGACAACAGCGCACAATATCCTGTCGTTACTGCAGAGAAGTGAAACCTTTGTTCAACGATAAAGGGAGCTGCCATTCCAAATACCATCACCATGCCATAGCTGAATCCTAATACTACCAAACCTATACTAAAATCGGGTGCTCCGAGTACATGTTGATAGGACCGACGGATATTTAGTGCATCAAAAGGTTTGCGGACCCGAAGCGCTTCTCCTGAAAAAAACAATTCTAACAGAAGACAGATCAGAGAATAGCCTGCCAGAAGATAGAAGTTTGCAGTCCATCCGAAAGCTTGCTGCAGATAACCACCTATAAACGGAGCAGTAATAGGAGCCATAGCCCAGATAATCGTCAGCATACTGGTGTAATGCTGCAATTTTCTGCCCGAATAAATATCTACCAGGAAAGCACGTTTTCCTACAACTATAAATGCCGCTGAAATTCCCTGCAAAACCCGCATCAGGTATATAAAGTGTATGTCGTGAACGGTAGCAATACCCAGATTACTCAGTAGAAATACAGAGAGTGCAACCAGTACAATGCGGTATCTGCCAAAGCTGTCTACTATACTGCCAGCTATCAGCAGGGAAATGCCGTAGCTGATCAGGAAATAGGTTAATGTCAGTTGAATACCACCCGAATGGGTATGTAACATTTTCTGCATTTCAGGAAAGGAGGGGAGGTAAACGTCTGTGACAAGTCCCGAAAGGGGAATCATCAGAAAAATAGAGAGTGTACAGATGCCTTCGTATTTGGGATTGTATAATTTCATAGCCTTATTTGTATCAGATCAGCGTACAAAATTAGTTCATATGACAGGAGTAAAAAATAAGTAATTCAAATCAAAAAGTACAAAAATCAAATATGCACCACAGAGGATAGTTTGTATTGGCGGGGGCTGTGGCCCATATGTTTTTTGAAGAAAGTATTGAAATGCTGAGGATACTCAAAGCCAAGTCCGTTTGCAATTTCGGAGATACGCCAACCGCTGTACTGGAGTAGATTTACAGCCTCTGTAAGTATACGCTCCTTTATCCAGTCGCTCGTGGTTTTACCTGTCTGTACTTTGAGACTATGATTAAGATGGTTGACATGTATATGCAGGCTGTCTGCAAAGTGAGCCGGGGTCCTGAGCTGCAAGCCAGGTACAGGAGATTCAATCGGAAACTGATTGTCCAGCAGATCCATAAATCTGGTAACGATATCCTGTTGATAGATACCGGAATCCAAAGGCATGCTAGTCGTCTTGATTTTAATTGCTGTATATACAACCAGGTTGAGCAAGTCTTTTAGCAGCAAATCTTTATTCTTGAAACTGCTGCAATATTCCCGCTGCATACTTGAAAAATACTGATGCAAATGCTCGTATTGTGTATCATTCAGAAAAAGAAAGGGATATACATCATCTTTAAATAAGGAGAAAAGCTTTCGGAAAGACTGGCGTATAGTTGTCGTGATAAAGTATTCATTGAATAAACAGGTGAAACCTTCCTGATCCTCAGGTAGATTTTCCCAGCCAAACCGGATGTTTCTGTCCGAAAAGAATAGCGCCGGTTTATCAATCAGTACTTCTCCTTTTTCAGTTTGCAAAAGTGCTTTTCCACGGGTGAGAACAATCTTGTAATAGTCTCTGCGGGCAAAATTAAGGGTAGTGAAACAATTTCCTCTTTTCAGAATATTGAAATGTGCAGCATTTGCCCCATGTATACCGAATTCGGGGGGTACGGGCTTACACAATCTGATATAATATTCCTCTAAAGTTTCCTTTGCTTCCATACGGTAAAATTACAAAAATCAAATGAAGGCTATTGTTGTGCTTTTGTAAAAAACATACTCCTCCAATCATTTCATTTTTACATAATATAATATTCTTCAGGTGCAGGTGGCGTCGGTTTTGGGACATTCTGCTCGCCGATCTGCTGCAGAATATTCATTTCAATAGTCTGGCTTAAGGTTGTCATAGGCGTATCCATCGGTGAATTTTCGAACGGATCCTGCATCATAATGGCTGTTTTTTCGATGGCAATAAAGATTACCGGTATGCCTATGGTCAATACAATTTTGGCATACATGAGGTTGTCACTTAAACAAAATGGAAGCATAACAATGAATACACAGATCATAAAATGCAGCAATACACTGTAGGATGATGGAAACACAGTGTTTTTGATCCGCTCACATTTTCCCATTGAATCGCAGAGACGCACTAATGTCTCATCTATCTGTACCTGGCGAAACTCTGTAATCTGATGCTGTTCTGCTAATTTTTTGAGTTGCAGACTATGTGCACTGAGTATGGTGTTGGGAATATTGTGATCATTTATGTTATTTTTGTCAAGATAGCTCTGTACTTTGTTTGAAAACGGAACTCTTCTCAGGGATTCGCTAAGTGCGTAATTCCAGATGATCTGACGTTCTGCAAATAATGCTACTTCCTGTTGTGCGTTATCGGGCAAAAATTGTTTTAACTGACGTATCAGTGTGCGGGAATCATTCACTATACCTCCCCATACAATACGGGCTTCCCACCATCTGTCATAAGACTGTGCTGTCCGAAAAGCCAGTAATAAGGAAACAATAGTTCCCATAGTAGAAATGATGGGTAAGGGAATAACAATGGATTCCAGATATTTCTCATGAGAAACCCATCCGATCAGCAGGGAGAAAGTGACAATATAAAGCAAATCAAATTTTATTATTTTAATAAAATCCCACACCGATATACGTTTGTTTAATAGCATATGTTCCTAATTAAATCCTGTTACTGCAGCTGTATAAATGCAGATTAAGTAAGAAACAATATTTTATATTCATTGTTTTTAGAGAATGCTTTTTCTTGGAGAAAAATACGTGAATGAACAAAGAACCCGACTCCGTTTTTTGGGAAAACTTGATGGAGTCGGGGGGAAAAATAGATTTGGGGAATAATACAGTTCTTTTATTTTCTAAAGATTTTTCACACAACGAACAGGCACTCTGTCATCCGCTGACCAATCGTTATAAAGATCTTTTCTTCGGGTTATAAAGGTATTCGTTCCCCCGCTTGCATCGTTATTAAAAACAGCTGGCATGTATGGCCTTCTATATAATGTACCCGTTTCATAATTGTATGCATCACTTGCCATGTATACGGCCGCATTCGCAATGTAAGCGATATTGCCGCCATTCTGAGGTCCATTGTCATGATCTACCTGTGTAACATTGCCATAATATCTTCCGGTTTTGTAGAACCGCAGGCGTACAGAACCTCCTGTAATTTCATTCACGCCATCAAAATAGACATACGGAAAATTGTTGTCTGTAATGTTGCCGTTTGGATGAACAGTTCCTCCTGCAAGTGTAGTGAGAGGCAGTCCGTCTGTAGTTCCGTTGATATCTCCTCCATTGTGTACTTTGTATACACCAAGGTTTTGAAAATCATGAAGAGAAGGCATCCTCCATTTGCCGCCGGCAATTTTTTTACACGGATCATTTAAAGGAATTTTTGAAATACTGTTTTCATTGGTTCCATCTGTAAAATAATATACATTATTAGGATTGTTCCAAAGGTCGCTGTAGCCCGTAATAATCATTTTCGGGACTAAAGGATTTGCCTGATTTGTTGCATAATTCCAGTAATCAAAATCTTTGTAATCAGATCCTGTTTCCTGTGGGTAATACCTGTTGTAGTAGATGTTATTAGTCCAGTCATAAGCCAGATTACCTCTTGCCCATACAAGTCCACCTGTCACAATACCAGTTGCCTGAAAACTAAGACTTATTTTGTAGCTGGCTCCTTTTTGTAGTGCTCCTGCAGGAATAGAGATGGCGGGAATATTTGTTCTTTCCGGAGATCCGTTTATGGATACAGAGGTAATATTTATATTATGCGCATTACCTGCTGATGATAGTAGTACGTAATTACTGGTGATGTTTTGCTTATCAAGTTCCTGGAAAACAAATGCCTTGTTATATGCTGCCGATGATGCCGAAGTAACCGTCCCGTTAGCCGCAAGATTCACAGATCCGGAACCTGTAACATTAGCGCTAATAGCAGTGATATGTCCCATTTCAGCGGTTGCATCCAGATTCAGGCTTATGCGGCTATTGATGTGCTTAAAAGTAATATTGATATAATTCTGTTGGCCATATACAATATTAACCTGTCCGCTGTTGAAATAAAGATAGTCGGTAGTATGGTTAACAGCTATTCTATTGGTGACATCACTAAGAGTTGTTGCAGATGTATTGAATACAGGAGCTGTAGAAGTGTTATTTGAAACGGCTACGAAAGTATATTTCTTGCCTGCATTGAGTGTCATTTGATTTGCAACAAGGCTCTGAGTATGACTGTCGTATACCTTTTCCTGAGCGAAGATCCGGTTACCGTTTTCATCAAAGACCATCACCAGATACTTTACGTCCGCAGCAATAGAATTGGTGATGGCAGGTTGCGGGGTGGTTGTCCATGAAGAGCGATTCAATGTTGACTGGCCATTAATTTTTTCAGCAGGTATGTCTGGTGTGACACTGGCAATAATCGTGTAGTCTTTGTTATAAGGAACTTCTGTAACATAAGCTATTGTATTTTGAGAGCCTTTTAGTGATGATTTTTGTAAAGGACCTTCTGTGGCCTCAGTTATCCCAATTAAGTTTAAGGTTACTGTCGTTTCGCCTTCACCCAGTAAGTTTTCTTTTTCATTTTTACAGGAAAATATGGTAAATGAAACTGCTGACAGCATCAAAACTGCAAGAAATGTAGATATTCTTTTTTTCATACAAAGTTTAGTTATAATTATTACCAGTAAATAGGACTGTCAGATGTCATGTTCTGACTATCCCATGCTTCGTCAACAGGTTTATTTGTACTTGCCGGGATAGCTGTTGCAGAACCTGCTGCTATTCCGTTTTCCATTTCTATCCGGATAGCTGTAATTTTTGGCGCATTATAGCTTTTTGCATCTTTTTTCAACTTATTAATTGCAGTTGTATTTGAAGAAGTCGTTGTTTCGGAGCTAATAACCATATGGCTATCATTTTCCGTTGGGGTTTCCCGCGTAATTGGTTGGAGAGGTGCCTGCGGATAATTTTGATTTGTTTTCCTTTCGTGTGTTGTGTTCATGAATCGTTTAATTAACAAATTGCACACAATATTAGAGTATATGCTACTATATAACCACAGGCAGACTACTACTAAGGTACGATGTGGAGCTACAGCATAGATACACCTGAATGAGCATCTACAACATAGCTACACCTTATAACAGATATTTTATATGTAAGATGTATTGAGATACGATCAGGAATTAATAGGATTATTTTAGTTTCTGATAATAAGAAGACTGTATTCCGGAAGTTGTCAGTGATCAAGGATTCTGATCTTTGCTGTGATGTTGGTTTTTATCCTTATACTCCATCTATCCAGGCATATAAATCCTTTTCAGAAGGAATATTAAATGCTTTGCGAAGCCTGTTTTTCTTAGTCTGAACTGTTCGAACAGTAAAATGATTATATTCGGCTATATCTTTGGTTGTAAAGCCTAATTTTAGCAATGCACAAAACTTAAATTCTTCACCAGTCATTTGCTTGTTGACGGCTTTTAAATTGTCATAAAAATAAGGGAAATTCTGCTTAAACAATGGAATAAAGGCGGCGTCGTTATCTATAGCTAGTTTAACAACATCTTCAATATTAACTTTTTGATGGTCATTTAATCTTTGCCGGAGATCTGATATTATGCTTCCGCTTCTTAATACCTGCTGATAGAGTCGCAGAAGTTCATTGTGTTTGAAAACAATAAAATAGCCGGCCATAGAGAGCAGCATAAATGCCTGTATAAAAGTAATGATACGGACAGTTTCTATAAGAGGTTCTGTAACGATCAGGTCACTTTTAATCAGTCTGAAGTCATATATATGGCTGATACAGAATAATATAAAGATGATTAAGTAGAAGACAATAATTAGTGATTTTCTGTTTAACAGAAGTAAGACTACAGTTAGTTGAGAAAAATAATAAAAGGTGATTCCATTATCAAATCCATCCTTTGATGAATAATAAAATATAAGAAAACTAACGGTCAGACTGGCTGCGAAAAGTACATAAGGATTAAAGCGTACTTTTGGGAAAAAGAATGAAGAAAGTATCACGCAGCCAAATGTAAATAAGACAAAAACATTGGACATCAACCCAAATGCCCAGTCTCTTATTGAATCCACTATAAAAAAAACACCTTTTAGAAATACAATCTGATTCACTATTCTGGCTTGTATAATATCCAGTTTATTCATCTCTTTTGTAATTTGCATGTTTACTATGCAATTCCAGTATTTCGTTAACATGGTAGTTTTAGATTAATTTATTGTATGATTGTAAATTTTAATAAAACTTTATATTTAATTATTTAATAATAATATTTCTCATTTGTGTATTTTATTCTGATTTTTTAATTCTAAAATTCAGAGGGAAATATTCTTAAAAGCATCCATAAGTGAAGTTTATTGTAAGAATAACTTCTTCTTATAGGGCAGTTATCATTTTCTATTAATCCGGATTCTCACTACGATGATATCCAAGGTTAATTTAAATAAACAAAAATAGTATTTTTTTTATTTTAGCAGCTTCATAATGATATTTTTTTTCTTTAAAGTGTTTTTGTTTTGTTTTGTGGAATCTTTTTGTGCGGTCATAAAGTTTGGATTGTATTGATTGAGATGTTTAGGTTAAATAAAGGGTGAGATTATTGAAAACTTGAGAGAAGGGATGTGAAATAAAAAAGCCAACTTTTGATTGGCTTATGTCGGGATGGCCGGATTTGAACCGACGACCTCCAGCACCCCATGCTGGCGCGATACCGGGCTACGCTACATCCCGAAAGGAAATACAAATAAAGCAAAGAGAACGGTTATAATCAATTTTTTTTGATCAAATCCTGAGCTTTTTATATTTATCCGGAAGCATCAGATCTGAATGCTTCCGGATATTAAGAGACTGAAGTTTGAGTGTTCAGAAAACTCTTTTAATCAGTATATTTTTTGAAAATTGAAGTGGCAATATGTCCCCCGAATCCGAACGTATTATTCATTGCATAATGCAGTTCTTTTTGCTGCGCTTTCGCTAGCGTAAAATCAAATACATCTTTAAATTCCGGTTCGATTTCCACCGAGTTGATGGTAGGAGGTATGATATTCTCCTGAACAGCTTTGATCGAAGCAATTGCTTCGATTGCACCGGCAGCACCTAAGAGATGTCCTGTCATAGATTTTGTAGCACTGATATGTACATTGCTTTCTGCTCCGAAAACACGCAGTGCAGCTCTCAGTTCACTCAAGTCTCCCTGCGCTGTGGAAGTCGCATGTGTATTCAGATAACCTATATCCTGAGGTTGCAGGTTTGCATCTTCCAGTGCAGCTAGCATGCCCAGATAAGCGCCTTCACCTTCCGGATGTGTACCTGTCATATGATAAGCATCAGCGGCCATTCCACCACCGACGATTTCTGCAATAATAGTTGCGCCTCTTTTCTTTGCGCTTTCCAGATCTTCCAGTATCAGCGCTCCGGCACCTTCACCCATGACAAAGCCATCTCTGTTTACATCAAAAGGTCTGGATGCATGCTGTGGGTCATCGTTGCGTGTGGACAGGGCTTTCGCTGAATTGAATCCACCAATAGAACTTTCTGTAATAGGAGCTTCCGATCCGCCTGTAATAATCATATCGGCTTTGTTCCACCGGATATAGTTGAAAGCATCTATAATAGCCGTATTGGAGGTTGCACAGGCAGATACTGTGGAGAAGTTGATACCTCTGAGACCATATTTTATTGAAATCATACCCGCCGCAATATCTACAATCATCTTGGGGATGAAATACGGATTGAAGCGGGGAGTACCGTCTCCAAGTGCAAATTCACTGACCTGCTGCTGGAAAGTTTGTATACCACCGTTTCCTGATCCCCATATTACTCCGATTCTGTTTCTGTTTAACTCTTCAAAATTGATATTAGCATCTTTTATAGCCTCTTCAGCTGCAATAAGTGCATATTGGGTAAAAGGATCATATTTGCGAATTTCGGCTTTGTCCATATAATCCAGCGGATCAAAATCCTTAAGCTCGCAGGCAAATTTTGTTTTGAACTTACTGCTGTCAAATTTTGTAATGGGTGCAGCACCACTTACACCATGGATAAGGGAATGCCAGAATTTCTTTACATTGTTACCGATAGGAGTCAAAGCTCCAAGTCCAGTGATAACTACTCTTCTCATTTTCTTGTTATTTTAGCAGAAGCTCTTTCTTAATAGCTTCTTTTATTAGTTTGAAATCATTTTTGTCCGTCAGCCGTGCAAGCGGAACAATAGCAATCATATTGGATATGATCAAAAGAGCTTTTGTCCGGACATCTGTATTTATATTAAAAACGCCCTCATTTTTACCTTCTTCTAAAAATCCGGTAACCCAATCCAGCATCGCAGACGAAAATTCCTTGAGTCTATCCGTCATACAATCTTCCAGTGTATGATAATCCGGGGCTAACGACCCTACTAAGCAGACTCTTTTTTCCAGTTGTATTTGGGCATGGATACTGAAAAAAGTTTCCAGTTTTTCTAATGCTGAAAGATTCTCAGCATTGTGCTTTGTCGTGTTGAAATGATCAATATGATAATCAATTACAGCAACTCCCAATGCGGTCTTGGTAGGGAAATGATAATGAATAGATGCATTTCTTATATTCAGTTGTCTGGCAATATCAGAAAAGCTGAAAGCATTAAACCCTTTCTCCCGAATGAGTTTATCTGCTAATGTAAGTATGGCTGATCGTGTATCCATATCCATGCAAATATACTTACCTACATGTAGGTAGGCAAATTTATTTTTTTATATCTGCAATAGGAGTGGTGTGATATAGAAAACAGGGATCAATAAAAAAGACGGGAAGCCTGCTGGCTAACCCGTCTTAAAAAAGATAAAGCTATTTTTAGGAAACTTGTGTCGTATTGAATACGTCTCCGAAGCGGGAAAATGTTTCGTTGGCGATTTCTGTGGCTTTGGGATGTGTATCCGGGTTTTCACCCTGAGCATTTAGAGCTGCAGTGAATATTCCCCACATCTTGCCTGTGTCCTCACCATATCCGGAGAAGAAGGAGGTGCCTTTGTGTATACCATATTTATTAAGCATCTGTACAATAATTGGGCCTCCCATGATAGAGCCTTCCAGTACATACAATGCGCTTAATGCTTCCAACGGATTGCTGATTTCCGGAACTTTGATATCCGATCTGTTTTCTACAGTTCCTCCCAGTGACTCAATATCTGCTTTGATGTAATCCGATTTTCTGCGATCAGCATAATCGTGTAGTACATCCTTGCTGATGTAAGGCAGGATTGCTTTTTCAATAGCATTGAAATAGATATAAAAGTTGTTTAAAAAGTCCGCGTAATCAGCTTCTGAACGAATGGTTTTCATTTGTCGAACCACTGTACCTTCCAGTGCCTGATGTGCAGATTTGGTAGATTCTTTGATATGTTGACTTAACATGGTATATTCTTTATTAGTTTAACGGTTTAATACAAATATTCGTATTAATTCCTTCTGTTGTATGCTGATTTCTGCTTATTAATCTATGAATTTCGCTTTTTTAGTTTTCGCATTAGTTCAAAGGTTTCAGTTTCAGATCGCTTTTGATCATGGGCACATAGGGAATCTCCTGTTGTTCCGTTTGTGTGCTCTGTGTAGTTGCTGAACGCGCTGAAGTGGATGATTTGACCTTCCCGCTGATAAGATCCAGTGTTGCTGCCAGATAGGGTTCATTCGGATCTCCCAGAGGCAGAGATGAAGTACCGGTGATAGTCACATCTATCGGTATGCCATTAAAATAGTCTGACCAGCCATTTGCATTGCGAATCAGAAAACTGGCAAGATAAAGGTTATACTGATCGATATTTATAGCAAAGAAACCAACAGGTTTACCGTATGTTTTTTGTCCGATCAGCTTCACCGGGAAATACGGCATCAGACTGCTGATGACTAACTCACTTGCTGAAGCTGTTCTGCCGGTGACAATAAAATAGATGTTTTTGACAGATTCCAGTTTTCCTTTCTTTTCAAAAATTTTTGTATTTTCTTTTTCTGAAAAATTTACATCTGCCATTGTGGCTACACGTCCCTGATAGGATACTGTCTTGCCTTGTTCGTCCAGATAGACCTGATGTTTGAGTATAGTAGCTTTACCGTTTTGCATGATCGGATTGAATTGTTCGGTGAACATGACCTTTCCGTTGAGAGCAGTAGACCCAATCAGATTTGTCAGGTATGTCGCTGTCTCCACATAACCTCCTCCGTTACTTCGCAGGTCAATAATCAGATTGGAAGGTGCAAATGCTGCCATTGCGGCAAATGATTCATCCAGAGCTGCCTGACAACTGCTGAGAAGAGGGAAGGAGCCCAGTGCAATATATCCTATACTTTGATTCCCCTCCTGCCAGGTTTTCTGATAGAGTATAGGAGATGAAGTCGCTGCGATAGCAGCAGTAGATCCGGATCTGCCTGTTCCTTTTTCAATATAGGAATATTTGGGAACACCTGCCCCGATCGGATTTTCAAACGGAATACCTGCACTGTTTTTTTTATACTGTGTAATATCAAACAGCTCTTTTTTATATGCAGTAAATTCAGGGCTGATGTTTCCGTATCTCACTCGAGGATCAAAGTCCTGATATGTCGGCAAGGCATCCTGCCAGAGATATACATGACGGGCATACAGGAAGATCGAATCCAGGGTAAATTGGGTACGTGTACCTGTAGTTGGTGATATAATCTCTTCTTCTTCCGGATCGGGATCTTTATCTTTCTTACAGCTGGTGAGAAAGAAAGCAGGAAGGAAAAGAAATAGCAGGTATCTGCCCCATATATTATAACATGGCTGCCGTGACTTGTATATTTTTTGCATCTTCTGTATTTCTTTAGTTAGTTAATTCAGAGACTAATTTACTGATTAGATTTGATAGCATGATTATAGTGTATATTTTTTTACACGCATGTATGTAGAATTATGGCTATAATTTTTTCGATTTTTACAAACTTTAACATTTTATCTTTCTTATAATCGGTTGATAATTATATTTTTGCATCCTTAAGATATATGTGTCCAATGGTATTTTACTGTTGACAATGGAACCCCGTAACTTCACTGCTTCGGGGTTTTGTGTTTTATTACTGCGGTATCAGAGGTCTTTCAGTTTGCGGCTGTTCACTGGTCAGGGATTCTAAAAACGATATAATGGCTTTTCGTTCTGTACTTGTCAGACGCAGATTTTTGATATGAGGGGATAGTTCGCCATTGATTTGCTGTCCGTTTGTCTGAGGTATTCCCTGGCCCAGCAGATCCAGTATTTCATCCAATGTGGCCACGCTGCCGTTATGCATATAAGGATAGGTTTGTGCTACATTACGAAGACCTGCTGTCCGAAACCTGCCTTTATCAGACTCTTTACCTGTGGCTACAAATCGACCATTGTCAAGAGCTCCGGTACGATCTTTTGCATATCCTAAATTGTGATATTCCAGATCGGTCATAAATGGTCCGTTATGGCAATTCAGGCATCTTCCTTTGGTTCTAAAGAGATGTAAACCTTCGATTTGCTGGTCACTGAGCGCTGTATACTGACCTTTCAGAAATTTATCGAAGGCTGTTTCTCCGCTTACTATACTTTGGGAATATACGGCAATAGCATCCAGTATACGCTCTCTGTTTATCTCCTGGTCTCCATATGCTTCTTTGAAGAGAGAAAGATAATCCTTTACAGCAGACAGCTTAGCCGGTAGTGTATAGGTATTGCCTCCCATTTCGATGGGAGATTCGATAGCCTCAGCAATCTGCTCCGAATAAGTCTTCGCACGGCCGTCATGAAAGAGTCTGCCGTTGACATACCACACATTTTCCATAGAAGGCGTATTGCGGTGATGTGTAGCGATGCCTTCAGCCGTTTTTTTTCGGTCTACCCAGTAGGTTGCAGGATTATGACAGGAAGAGCAGGAATTGTCCCCACGACCAATGCGCGGATCAAAGAAAAGGACTTTGCCCAAAGCGAGAACCTTACGCTGAGCAACAGGATCAACAGGACCGGCGGGCATGAGGGCCAGCTCCCGGAGCGGGATTCCTTCATCGAGCACAGGTTTGGGCCATAAGGATGAACTGGCTTCATATTGCGCTCTCAGACTTTTTTCTACCGAAATAACAGGAGGATCTGTATCCGGACCTTTTGCTTTGCTACAAGCGCTTAAAGCAAATATGATTAGTGTAATTAACCATTTAGAGGCAGAACATAGCATGAAATCAGAATGTAAGTAAATGAGTATCTGTAATTTCAGATACTCACCGTATGAATAAAGAGGTTATAATATTGGGAATATAGTATTGACGATATGAATTGAGCGTTGTTATCTTATCTTATATTCTTGTTACTGCGTAACCGTATAATTTGTGGTTACCAGACTGCCTATCAATACTCCGTTTTTGTCATAAGCGTTGAAAGATCTTATTCTTCCTAATGCTACTGCCTGAGGAATAGTGACTTCAATTTTTTGAGTCGATTCATTAAAATTCACTTCTGTGATAATGTGTTCTATCCGTCCCAAATCAATTAATTTGAAGGAGCCTACTGTATTACTGTAATATTTTTTAAAAGCACTTACATTGTAATCAAGTAACATTTTCTCGCCTCGTTTGATATTACGCGTCACCATATCATTGGTTACTATTGCACCGAATGCGGGAGGTGCTATTTTGAATGTTTCTGTTATCACCGAACGTATTCCTGAAATAATCTTGATACGATAGTTACCGGTGTTAGGTTCTGCCGGTACGACTACACTGATACCATTTGCTTCTAATGTCTTAATTGTTAATTGGGTTTCTTTATTACTTTCATCAATCAGAAAAGCATTTGTTTTAGCCTTATCTGTCAGAATATGTTGGGTACTCAGTCCGATTGTTGGTGATGATCCGATATTATATACCAAATCAGCAGACAGCGATAATCTGGCACTTATCATTGGCTGATTGATCTGTAGTTTGAGTGTATACTTTTTTGTCGTTCCGTCCTGCGCTTTCACCGTATACTGAGTAGGTTCATCTGTTTTGATGCTGATAGCGGTTCCTGAGGTCGGACTGATACTGGCACGATCGGATACGACAATAGTTGGTGTCAATTTGGTGGGTTCTTCCTGATAGGGTGGCCAATACAGGATGATTTCATTGTTGACGATACTGGCTGAAAGTGTATTGCCGCTGGCATCTTTCACTTCAAAGCTCTCGATCTCATTGTACGGGAAATCTACATATTCCTTGGAACATGAAGATAACAGAAACGCAAAAAGCGCAGATAGTAGGAGTAAAAAATTATAAGGTTTTTGTATTTGGGTAATAAGTTGCATAGCGCTTACAAATAAAAGTGTATGCGGATGTGTTATTTAAAACGGACTGTCGGCACATCCACTTACCGACAATCCATTTTGATTAAATTTTATAAGGTTTTGAATGCAATGTTTGCATCAGCTTTAACCTGAAGACCTGCTCCTGAACCTGTTTGGCTTACGTTAGTGAATTCAATTAGTTTCACAGCATAAGTAATAGTTCCGGCAGTGTTTCTTACTAAAATAGTACGACCTGCGATAGCTTCGTTAGCACGCGTTGTAGTATTGTATCTGTACCATCCGTATGGAGGAGTACTGGCTGTTTCGCGACCAAGTGTGGTCACTGAAACTGCATTTGTAGAATCCCAGTCTGTAGCCACTACTGTGCTATAGTCTTTATCGATAAATTTGATTGAGTATCCAGCTCCTGCAGAAATGTTACCGTTTACGTGGCTACCCAAAACAATTTGATGCGGATCCAGATCATCCAGACTTTGTGCTCCTGTTCCGGATATATCTACATAGATATTCGGCCAGTTAGCAGCATTCATTGGTGACCACCATTGGCCATCGATAACATATAGAGAAGAGTTTGCCTGCGTTTTATTTAACTGTAAGGGAGTTACTTTTTCATTGTCTTTGTTACAAGATACGGTAAGTGTTGCCAAAGCAGCGATGGCTAAGGCCGTTTTAAAGAATGATTTTACTGTTGTCATTTTTTTGTGTTTTTAAAAGTTATAATATTTAAGATATATATGCCCAATGGGCTTGTGGATGCTTATGTTGTAATATTTAACCAGGCACTCAATGTCACGGACTTCCATCCTTCGAAGTCAAATCTGACGGTTACAGCTGGCAAATTTCCTCCCGGAAAATCTGTTGGAAAACCAACCTTTAACGCGGTTCTGCTCCATGATTTGACAGGCAGTACATAGTCCTTTCCATTGACGGTGGCCGTAACCTTTTGCAGTCCCAGAAATACAGTGTTGGACTGGGGAACAATTTCCCATTCATCTGTTTTCTTAAGATCTATAGAAGACTTTGGAAGATAGACATCCGGCTGTACATAGGTAATGGTCAGAGGTTCTGCGATAACAGAGGTATGTCCCAGACTTTGTACCTCGACTTTGTACGTGCCATTGGTAATGTCTGCAGGAATTCTGTCTATATATTCTGTGCCGTTAAAGCGCAGAATATAGGTGTCGTTCCCACTAGTCATTATAGAAGCACTGTTAACTCCCATACTGTAACGCTTCTGATTTTCCTGGTTGATCAGGGTAACCTTAACGAGTCTGGCATTGCTGTGTGCAAAATTACCGAGGATGGCGGGCATAGTTTTTCCCGGAGATTGACTAAGAGCAAGCGGAGTCTGCCAGGATACAGCCAGCGAAGGTGTACTTTGAAGAACTATATGTAAAGTATATGTTCTGGAGATTCCATTCGCAGCGGTGACGGTATAGGTTGTGCCTGTAGCTTCTACCTGAACAGGAAGAATTTCTTCTTTTAATTTGGCTCCGTTAGAAAGTTTAATCTCCGGATCGATTACGGAGAGTCCATAGTAGAAGGGAAGATACACCGTAATTGTATTTTTCTGATTGTCAATAGCACCGTAGATAACCTGATCGTCTGTAAGGTTGACCACTTTATATTCCAGCATTTTATCTTCCGGCAGCGGGGTTAGTTCTTCTGTCTTGGTGCAGGAGCTGAAGGTCACCGCCAGGCAAAACAATGCGCATAGCAATGTATATACTTTATTCATGTTTTTGATTCGTGTTTGTGTACTAAACATCTGGATTCGGATAAGACTAGGGTTATTATTTTTTGATTTCAAATGTTTTACTTCCTGCTTTTACCAATACATACTGGAAGGTAAAATAAGGTGTAGGGGAATCTTTATACCAATCTTTAGGGTCTAGCAGATCTTTGTAAATACTTTGTATCCTGACTTTTGCATAGTTACCATTCGCTGTCCGGACAATGATTGTGTGTCCTTCAATCGGATAGCATACATGGGCTTTACGCGGATCTGAACCTCCTTTGATCGTTCCTCCGAAATCATACAGATACCAGCCCAGACCTTCTCCAAAAGCACCGGAGTCATCCGTACCGTAAGATTTTTCGCCTGTACGGAAAAGATTATCAGCCGGAACATCCGTTACATCTTCAAACTTCTGTTTGACAATAAGAATTCCGCCTTTACCGGTTCCACCCCTTAAGGGAGTATTGCAATTCAGGAAACTTCGGTATATGTCATCAAATGAAAGATCCCATCTGGAGGTCTGTTTGTAGTCCGGATTGATTCCTTGTTTACTTTCCAGGCTAAAATATATAGGAGATTGTTTGGTAGTTGGTTCACTTCCCTGTGGCAAGGCTTCCCCGAAGTTTTTGACTGTAATGATGGTGTTAAACATACTCTCTGCAGTAGGCGGTTCTGGTTCCGGATCAGGTTGTGGGGTATCACTCTTGCTGCAGCCGATAAATATAAAGCCTACCAGTATGGGTAGCCACACGGTCTTTTGGATCGTCATGATGCAAGAGTTGATGGTTGTACTTTTCATGTGTTAATAATAACTGTTATTTTTATTTAAATTAATTCTAAATAATGATACTAAGATAAAGGTATTTTTAATAGGTGATGCTATTAAAACCGCTATTTAATGTATGAAATTCGGTTTCCTGTATAAGATTCGGATTTCAATTTTCTCTTTTTATTATCTCGTAGTCAGGTTTTTACTTCCGTCTTGCTGAACAAAATAGCGGAATGTATAATAAGGGGCCGGCCAGTTTAGATTAGTGACTGCCGGAGGATTACCTTTATACGCATTAATGAGTTGCAGCTTGGCATATTTTCCATCAGGCAGGCGTAAAATATAGGTACGATTGGGCAAAGCCTGCATAATATGAGTATCCAGACTATATCGAAACCAACCGTAAGATCCCTGTGAAGAAGCCCATCCGATCTTATTGACTTCACTTTTGCTGAAGGTTGCATCGTCGGGAGCGGCAGTTACATTCTCATATGCCTGATCAACCAAGACAACAGCTGTATTGGATGCCTGTCCTCCGAATCCCGGATTGTACTCGTAATTGGCATTGTTGACATATATTTCTGAATTGTACGGACCTGTAAAAGCGAGATCCCAGTCTTTGGATTTGAGCCATTGCAGAGAATCTGCCTTCGTTTTGATCCAGATCTGCCGTTTGTCGCGAAACCTGAAAAGGAAGGTATAGAAGTCTCTTTTCTCCTTTCCATCCACATTGCCGGCCATGGATGCCTCCGTATCTCCAGGCAGATCATATACGACCGTGCTCTTGCCGTCTTCCAATGATGGACGGGGATCATCTTCATTCTTGCTGCATGAAGTGCTCAGAATGAAAAGCAGACTTAACAGCCCAAACCCTATTTTTCTGAACCAATGTAGAGGGTACAATTCATTCATAATAAGATTTTTATCTTCCATGTGTATTTTTGGGTTTAGTATATTCAGATATTTCATCATAATTTGTATTATAGCTGTGTATGATTTGTTTTATTCTTTAAACCATCGATAACCGACACCTCCTAGGATGACTCTTCCGGGTTGCCCCGGCATATACTGATGGGTAAAGTTTAATATATTGTCGCCTATGACCCGTAACGATAGTCGGTCGTTCCATAGTTTTTTCTCTATTGTGATATTGAGCAGCACATGTTCCGGTACAAAAGCATCAAATTTGTCAATAAACTGGTTGCCATTTATTTCCTGGAAGGGATATTTACCACGGATATTGGCTCTTACATTGAAACTCAGATCCAGTGGTCTGTACACATATAATGCTTTGAGATTGAGCATATGGCGTGATCGGTCTTCGATTCCCCAGTAACTTTTGGTTGTAACCGGCGTCGATTCCCCCGTTACAGGATTGTTAATGGTCTGATTGAACGGCCACTTTCCCGAACGAATGCTGTCCAATACACTCAGATCTTTGGCGATCAGGTATTGATAGCCTGCAGAAAGTTCCAGGTCAGACAGCAATTGTGTTGTCAGCGTCAGTTCTAAGCCTTTATTAACAGCCTTGGGCAGATTGCGGTAGGTGTATATCTGACCAATGGTGGTTCCTGAACCTACCAGCACATTGTTTATCTGATTGTCGATACGATGATAGAACACCGACATTTCTGCTTTGAAACGTTTCTGAGGTTGCCACACTATACCTGTGTTGAACGACATACTTTTTTCTGCCTGCAGATTGTTGGCGATTTTATTGACTACATAGCTGTTTTTATAGCTTAATTCACCCGCATTTTCCATTGCCTGCAAGGTTTCTTTCAGTACATCTGTTCCTAATACCAGGTAGTTGGCTGCCGGATTAAAGAATGCCTGATACCTCATTTTGTAATCCGGAGATTTGAAACCTGCACCGATTCCGGCTTTCCATAACAGGTTGGTTGACAGGTTGTATTGCAAACCAAAACTCGGACTTGCTTTTCCGCCGTATACATTTGTGCGATCATAGCGTATACCGGCCAGTGTATTGAGCTTGTCCGATGTTTTCCATTCGGCCTGTATGTATCCGAATGCAGTGTTGAGCGATCGTTCTTCACTCAATTCTTTGTTGTCCATGAGTTCGAGGCTTCCGCCTAATCCTCCTGTCAGTTTGACGGATGATACCGGGGAGTAAGCAAATTGTTGCTCAATGCGGTGTATCTGCTGTCCGAACTTTTGTGCACTTATCAATGCACTTTGTTTTACCCACTCGGCATCCATCTGTGTTTCATACCGGGTATAGTAATATCTGGTCATACTGCGGAATCCGTTTTCAAACTGATGATCATAGCTGGCGGCTAGGTTGAGATCCCGGTCTGTCTGATTGTCTTTATTCACCAGATCATCTGACCAGTCGTTGATCATCGTGGAATGCCGTTCGGCATATCGTGCCGTGAATCCTACCGTCCCTTTTTTGGTAAGGCGGTAGCGCGTACGCCCCTGGAAACTATAATTGGAATAGGGTGGCAGCGTCGTGCCATCTTTCATATAGCTGTTGCTGTTAAAGCCATCTGTCCGATAATAGTTGCCAGATACCACTACAGATCCTCTTTGGGAAGCAAATGGTGCTTCAGCTTCAAGGGTAGCATCTACGATATTGAGGCTTCCGTAAAGAATGGATGCGTTGGCCTGAGGAGCTAATGCTCCGTGTCGCGTAATGATATTGATCGCTCCGCCAAGAGCATCACTTCCATACAGACAGGAAGAAGCTCCCTTGATGATTTCTATACGTTCAATATTAGTTACAGATATTCTGGAAAGATCGAAATTTCCGTTATTGCGACCCAGCATAGGTTGTCCATCGATCAGCACCATTACATAATTGCTGCTGAATCCTTGCATTTGTACGCCTACGGCACGGGATCCGCCTGATATATCATTTACGACTGCCACTCCGGTCTGTTCCTTCATGACCTCATCCAGGCGTCGGCTCCCCATAAGTTCAATTTGCCTGCGTGTGATCACCGTCACCGGCATGGCTGCCTGTTCCGCCCGCAGCAGATTATCTACGCTGGGTATGCGTTGTTCGATTGCCACTTCACGTAAACTGGTTTCATCGGCTTCAATGATGAGTTTTAGTTGCTGAAGACTCCTTCTCTCCAGATCAAGTTCCTTCTCTAAAGCCTTATAGCCTACACAGGATATGCGGATTTTGTAGGTTCCTTCATATAATTCCGCAAAACTGAATCGTCCTTTTTCATCTGTCATTACTACTTTATTATCCGGCAGCAGTGTTACAGTTGCATTGGGAATAAGCTGTCCGTCGGCATCCGCTACATATCCGTTGATATGAAGCTTTTGCTGGCTGTAGACAAGCTGATGCATAACCGTAAAAAAAAGTATACAGATAATGTTTTTGATACAAAAAACGATTTGATTCACTATTTTTATTTTTAATCAATCTAAATAATATTGCAAAACAAGTCATTGTCATCGAGAAAACCTGTATTAAATCTGCTAAATATTATATGTAAAGTGATATTTATTTGAGTGTAAACTATTGCTAGGTTAATCATAATAGGCATTAAATCAATCTGTTAGTGTATTTGTGTTAACAAAAACAGAAGATGTTTATAAAATGTAAAATTTTTATTTAGACTAATTATTGATTGTTTTGTAAAATAAACGGACACATTGTAATCGGAAACAAATGACTTTTATACACAAATTACTGAGTTGCTTTCTTCTTTTTAGCTGTATATGCTCATCTGTATACGGACTGCCAAAACGTATCATTACATTAAGCAGTGCGCTGACTGAGACGGTATATGCTTTAGGATACGGCAGTACTGTCGTAGCCACTGATGTGACAAGTGTATCTCCGGCTGCAGCAGGAGCTTTGCCAAAAGTAAGTAAGAACCGCTCTGTAAGTGCTGAAGTACTTATAGCCTATCAACCGGATCTGATTTTGGCAGCAGAAGGTGATGTAAGTGCAGGAATTATACGTCAGCTAAAATCTGCTGGTATACGCTTCGTAACGATCAAACAGATTTATTCTGCCAAAGGTGCAATGAACTATGTCCAGGCTGTCGCCCAGGCTTTAGGTGATAGTAATAAAGGTAAGACGCTGGCCAGCAAGCTTAGTAAAGATATGGCTGAAGCACAGGCAGCAGCTCAGAAGAATCTGAAAGGACGTAAACCCAAAGTATTGTTTGTGTATGCAAGAGGTACCGGTACGATGAGTGTGGCGGGTAAGGGGAGCAGCCTGGATGCGATTATCGAATTGTCCGGCGCACGTAATGCGGTTCAGGAATTTGCTGATTTCAAACCTTATACAACTGAATCATTGGTGAAAGCGAATCCGGACATTATTCTGATGTTTGATTTTGGGGTAAGCAGTCTGGGGGGAAAGGATGCAGTGCTGAAGATGCCGGGAATGCGGGTGACGGAAGCCGGAAAAAATAAAAGAATAATCCAGATGAATGGTCCTTTACTGATCAATTTCAGTACACGCTTACCTGAAGCTGTAGCACAGTTGAATAAAGCTATTGTGGCTTCTTTGTAAAATACCGATGAAAGAAAAAATTATTAGTATCAGTCTTATTATTATTCTACCTGTGGCCATGATTGTCGCTATGGGAATGGGAGCATTTTATATTCCTGTACGGGATGTGCTGATCTTGCTGGGACAGAAGATAGGGCTGGCTTCTTCCGTTGCAGTAGATGATATATACGGTGATGTGTTGTTTATAGTGCGCCTGCCGCGTGTTTTAATGGGTGTGTTGGTAGGTGCAGCACTTGGGATCTCGGGAGCTGCTATTCAAGGTATCTTCCGCAATCCTCTTGCTGAGCCCGGACTGATTGGTATATCGGCAGGTGCGTCTTTATTTGCAGTACTGATTATCGCATTTGAAACCGTATTGTTTGTAGGTTTGAGCGAATTAATCGGCTATTATCTGCTGGCTTTCGGAGCTTTTGCAGGAGCGGGTATTACTTCTTTACTGGTCTATCAGTTATCCAGAAAAAAAGGAAGACCCCGGGTCACCACGATGTTGCTGGCCGGAATCGCCATCAATGCATTTGCAGGGGCGTTGACAGGTCTTATTACGTATATGGCGGATGAACAGCAGCTGCGTACCATCACTTTCTGGATGTTAGGCAGTCTGGGAGGTGCTACCTGGGAAAATGTAGCGGCCATTACTCCGTTTATACTGATCCCATTGCTGATACTGCCTTTTTTCAGTAAAGCATTGAATGCCTTTGCATTGGGCGAATCACAGGCTGATCTGCTGGGAATGCGTACCGACCGGGTCAAAAGGTGGGTGGTGCTCTTATCTACTATGGCGGTAGGAGCTTCGGTGTCTGTATCCGGGATTATTGGCTTTGTAGGATTATTAGTCCCCCACACTGTACGTCTGATGGGAGGTGTAGAACATAAATATGTCCTGGTAAGTTCAGCGTTATTTGGCGCATTGATACTGACGGTGGCGGACATTTTAGCAAGGGTACTGGCCGCTCCTGTTGAGCTGCCGATAGGGGTCATCACCGCATTATTGGGAACTCCGGTTTTCCTTTACATTTTATTGACTGAAGAATAGCGAATTAAAAGTATACAGCATGTTGCGTGTCGAAAAACTTACTTATGAAATAAAAGGTAGAAAACTGCTCAAAGACGTCTCCTTTCAATTGAGAGAAGGTGAAGTCTTAGCGTTGCTTGGAGCTAACGGGGCCGGCAAATCTACATTAATGCGTCTGCTTAGTGGCGATCTGGAAGCTACAGAGGGCAGTATACATCTGTATGGTAAGCCCTTGAGTAGTTACCATGTGACAGAACTGGCTAAACGAAGAGCGATGCTTTCTCAGCAAAATGCCATGAGTATGGCATTTAAGGTGAAAGATATTGTGATCATGGGAAGATACCCGCATTTTAAATCCAGTCCTGCTGCACATGATCTGGATATTGTGAATGAAGTCATGAAGATTTGTGGAGTAGAACTGTTTGCCGATCGTTCTTACCTGAATCTTTCCGGAGGGGAGCAACAGCGTGTACAACTGGCTCGTGTACTGGCTCAGCTTTGGGATAATCCGGATAGTCTTTTACTATTGGACGAACCTGTTTCTGCATTAGATCTGCGTTATCAGCAGCAGGTGCTGGCCATTGCAAAGGCTTTGTCAAGAAAGGGATTTATGGTAGTGGTGGTACTTCACGATGTGAATCTGGCCAGTATATATGCCGATCGTATTATTATGCTCAAAAACGGTAGAAAATGGTTTGATGGTACAGCAATAGAGGTACTGGATAAGCAAAGTTTGTATACGGTATTTTCGGTAGAAGCAGATGTACACATACATCCCAAAACCCTGAAACCGTTGATAAGAATGGAAGAAATCGAAATGGATGCTGCTCATTTCAATAGTAAACTGCCGGCGCGCAAGACGGAAGGAGATTTGAGAGAACGTTATTTGCAGCTTCATGACCTGCATCCCAATGCTTCTCTATCAGTGCTGGCTAAACAACTCGAAATTTCTGAAATCGATTTGCTCTTTATCGCATACCCCAATCAGGTAGCTGTTCTAAACAAAGAGTATGCAGGATTACTCAAAGGTTTGGTCGGATTGGGTATTATCAATTCATCCGTACGAACTGAGATTGTACAGATGGACATTCGTTGTATACTGGAGGAACCGGAACTGGAGGAAGGATATTTTATATTTAGGGATAATACGTCTGAGATACAGATCGAACTGGCAAAATGCAAAACGGTTCTTGCTGTAGCGCATCAATGGGAGAAAAGCCTCAGATTTTATGATGAAAGCGGCCATTTGGTCTTTATGGTGACATTGGGAGATGGTTCGGACTTTCAGCATGCATTTATGCACTTGCTGGGTTCTTATAAGGCTGCCCAACAGACACTCACAGCTGCAGAGAAATCGTGTGAGCGACTGTTGAATAAACAGGAGACCGTTTCGTATGATAGTATCACTAAAAAGGATTTTGCTTTCTTCAAAAGGATACTGGCCAGATCTGCCGCAGAACAGTTACCGGTTTCATTTTTCATCCGCAATAACGGCTGTCGTCAACAGTACAGCGGCTGTATTCAAAATCTGGTAGATCAGGGAGGACGATATATGATACTGGATAAAAAACTTGTTCTCACCATAGACAACATACAGTCATCCCATATATGGATAAGTAAAGTTGCAGATGATGCGGGACTGATTTCCATGGACATATGTGACAGCAATCAGCATATTATGATTTCCGTGCAGGTAGATAAAAGTGTAATTCCGGCAGATAATTCGCCGGAATGGTCTTCTTTATTAAATACTTGAGTAAAAACTGATACCAATTTATAAAACAATTACTTATGAGCAATCTATCATCTTCCACTCCGGTAAAAGTACAGCAAATGTTGGAATCCTATTATGCAGAACAGCAGCTGCAACACTCGAAGAAAAGACAGTATATTTTGGAAAATATCTTGTTACATCGTGACTGGATTGATGCTGTAGATCTGTGGATCAGCCTGCAACGCCATGTCAGTATCAGCTGTATATACCAGACCCTAAAATTATTAGTAAAAGCGGGTATTGTAGAGCAACGCACAGGAGAAGATCGTAAGACACATTACCGGCCTTTGTTACAGATGAGCAGACAGGCATAAACCTGAAACTTTTTATTCGATATTCTATTTAGAAAGATTTTAAATAACTAACGTTTCCTGAAAAAATCATGTATCTTTAGCCCTAACGTAATCCTGTTTCATCTGTATGTTGATCAAAAGTAAAATAGAAGAATTAGATGAATGGCTTTTTATAGAAGAAATTCCTGATCTGTATATTCCGGATAAGCCGTTGGTCGAAAAGCGGGTAGAAATCAAACGGGATCCGATTACGATGACCAATTTTCAGTTATCCACGAGCGGTCTCTTTATTTTGCACACCAATATGCGGTTTGATCAGCCGGTGCATATTTATACGGAGGTAGAAGGAGAGGTGATTACCAGTCAGTTTATTTTCTACAAATCTATTGACAGTAAATCGCAGTACGGTATGAGCAGACACAATATCCGTTATATCCCTACAGTCAAGTCCAGTCATGAGGTAAAGACAGGAGTGGATTACAGTTACTTTATTGCGGTGATATCTAAAGAATATTATCTCAATCTGATAAAACGGGATTCTTTACTTCACAGAGACTTTGTCAAGAATATAGAAAAGGGACATTATACTTCTTTTGCGGAGGAAGATCTGATGGCTACTTATGAGATGCAGCATACTATTGATGAACTTCTCACATCCAAAAAGACGGGAGAGATCCGGAGACTGCATACCGAATCCCGGATTGTGGAATTGCTGATGTATCAGTTTGAACAATACAATGAGCAGGGAACGCCGAATAATGACCTCTTTAATGAAGATGATATATATCGTTTGGAAATGGCTCGCCAGATACTGGAACAACGTATCGCAAATCCACCAACGCAAAAGGAGCTGGCTTCTGAAGTAATGATGAGTGAAAGTAAACTGCGTAAGGATTTTAAAGAATATTTTTCGGTCACCATACACGACTATCTCACACGTGTACGTATGGAAAAAGCGAGGATTTTACTGCTTGCCAAACAAATGACTGTATATGAAGTTGCACTGCTTACAGGATTTGGTCATCAGAATAATTTCAGCAGTGCATTTAAAAAGTACTATGGGATATCTCCGGGAGAGTTAAAAACATAACGGCATGCAGCGAGCTTATTATAGATATAAAAACAAACGCCCGACATATGTAGGGCGTTTGTTGTATATGCGAGATTTGCTTTAATCTGCTATTCGGCAGTCCATCCGCCACCTAATGCTCTGTAAAGATCGACTATAGCTGCCAGTTCAGCCTTTTTGAGCTGAGCAAGTTCCAGTTCACTCTGTAATACATTACTTTGTGCAGTAATGACTTCCAGATAGGTTGCCATACCCGTTTCAAACAAAAGATCAGCATGTCCAATGGCATTTCTTAATCTGTTTGTTCTATCGGCCGCAATTACTTCTTTTTCTTTTAACTTACGTATGGAGATCATGGCATCTGATACTTCTCCTACAGCCGTAATAACAGATTGCTTAAATCTGATCACACTTTTTTCCTGTTCAACGCGGGATACTTCATATTGTGTACGTAATTGTTTGCGTTGCAATATGGGCTGTGTAATACTGCCTGCCACTACTCCAAAAAGAGAAGCCGGCAGATTAAACCAATTGCTGGATTTGAATGCATTTACTCCGGCATCTGCACTGATCACCAGCGAGGGATACATACTTGCTTTTGCAGTCTGCTGATTAGCCTGAGCTGCTGCTATCGCTAATTCTGCGCTTTTTACATCGGGTCTGCGGCTCAACATAGCAGCAGGAATACCGACCTGCAGATGTTCGGGGAGTGTAATGGTATTCAATGTTGCTGTAGTTGCAATAGCGTGTGGCAACTGACCACTAAGTACACTGATGGCATTTTCCTGTATCTGTACCTGCTGTTCAAAATCCGGAATAAGAGCTGCTGCAGCCAGGCGCTGTGCCGCTACCTGTTCTACTGCTAAAGAACTGATATCACCGACTTCATACTGATATTGCACAATACGTAGCGTACTGTCACTCAGGCGCAGATTCTTTTTAGCAATATCCTGCAACTGATAGAGCATCAAGAGCTGATAATATCCCTGTGCAACCTGAGAGACAAGTTGTGTCTGCACTACTTTCCGGGCTTCTTCGGTTTGAAGGTAGGAGGCCAGTGCTGCGGCTTTTTGATTTTTGATCTTGCCCCAGATATCTGCTTCCCATGAGAGGGATAGGGCAGCTGTATAATCTTCCACATGATTCGCACCCAGAAACTGATTGAGGCTAAGCCCATTCATGCTGTTGTTGGACGGATTTGTACTGGTTGCATTGACACGCAGCTGAAGAGTAGGCAGATTGCCTGCTTTAGCCTGATTTAACAACAGGCGCGAAGCTTCAATGTTTTTTACTGCAAGTTGCATATCCATATTCTGCCGGATTGCCGAATCTATTAATTGTTGCAGCATGGTATCTTTGAAAAATTCCCGCCAGGGAATAGAGCCGATAGTATTCGTATCTGTCTTAAGGGCACCACTTTCCCGATAATTATCGGGAAGGGTGACCGGTATATGAGTTGCTAACCGCTCTGTCTTACATCCGGACAGGATGAGTGTAATCAGAAAGATAGTGACGCTATAGAATTTAATGTTCATATAAGTGATATATAATAGTTGTGCAGTTAAGATTGAGAAGGATCAGCCATCTGTAGCTCATGTCCTGTCACAGCTGTAACTGCTGATCCGTTTTTCTTTTTAAAATCAGGCTTTGATACTTTTTCCTGCAGGCTCTGAAAAATAATAAACAATACAGGTATGATAAATAATCCAAGAACTACTCCCGAAAACATACCTCCTGCAGCAGCAATACTGATCGAATGATTTCCCTGTGCTGAAGGTCCTGTAGCACCCATCATCGGGATCATACCTACGATAAATGCTAAAGAGGTCATGATAATAGGACGCAGACGAAGCTTCGCTGCTTCAAAAGCGGATGCCGCAATAGAGAGTCCTGTCCTGCGCCTTTGAATGGCAAATTCTACTATCAGAATAGCATTCTTGGCCAGCAGACCGATCAACATCACAAGGGCTACCTGTACATAGATGTTATTCGAAATACCAGTCATCCCGATAGCAGCGAATACACCGAATATTCCGGTAGGGATAGAAAGGATTACTGCCAAAGGAATAATATAGCTTTCGTATTGAGCAGCCAGCAGAAAGTATACAAATACCAGACATAGAATAAAGATCACTGTAGACTGACCTCCGGAGGTGATCTCTTCCTTGGTCATACCCGAGAACTCATAGGTAAATCCTGACGGCAGGTGCTGAGCGGCAACTTCTTCCACGGCACGGATAGCATCTCCTGAACTGAATCCCGGATTTGGAATCGCGTTGATACCGATTGAATTAAACAGGTTGTAACGGGATGCTGTCTCCGGTCCGTATACACGGTTGAGTCTTACCAGCGTATTGATCGGAACCATCTCTCCAAATTTGTTTTTTACATAAATACCATCCATGGCCGAAGGTTCAGATCGTTCTGTCTTATCTGCCTGCAGCATGACACGGTAATACTTACCAAACCTGTTGAAATCTGATGCCTGTGCACTGCCAAAGTACGACTGCATCGTCTGCAGAATATCTCTTGTGCTTACACTTAACTGTTCAGCTTTTACATCATCGACTTCCAGTTCGTATTGCGGATAGTCTGCCCTGAATGTGGTAAAAGCCATCATTACCTCCGGACGTTGCATCAGCTCTCCGATGAATTTCTGACCTATAGTACTGAATTTCCCGAGTTCACCTCCGGTACGGTCCTGTAATACCATATCCAGACCGTCTACATTACTGAATCCAGGAACAGTAGGAAAGGTGAATACGAAGAAATTGGCACCTTTAATTCCGGCCAGTTTTTGATTGACATCACCCATGATGGCATTGATATCTTTGATATCTCCCCGTTGATCATGCGGTTTGAGCAGAATAAAGGCAACTCCGGCCGAAGGACTTGTCGATTGTGTCAGGATGTTAAATCCGGAAAGCACATTGAGGGTCTGTGTAAACGGCGCATGTTGAAGTTGTTTTTCAGCTTCTCTTAAAGCCTGATTCGTGCGGTCTAATGAAGCTCCGGCAGGCATAGAAAGAGATATGGCAATAAAGCCCTGATCTTCTGAAGGAATAAATCCGGTAGGTGTTTTGCGTACCATCTGTACAGTCAGCAGGACTACAATGGCTAATCCTGCAAGACCCACCCATTTGTATTTGACCAGAAAACGGAGACTTCCCACATAGTTTTTTGTCAACCGATCAAATCCTACGTTGAAACCGGCAAAGAATTTCTCTTTGAAGGATACTTTGGGAGCCGGATGTTCGGAGTGCTGCGGTGCTTTAAGAAATAATGCACACAATGCAGGGCTCAGTGTCAGCGCATTGATCGCTGAAATAACAATAGCGATGGCCAGTGTAAAAGCAAATTGTCTGTAAAATACACCTGTAGATCCTTCCATAAAACCGATAGGAAGGAATACGGCAGACATGACCAGCGTAATAGAAATAATCGCCCCTGTGATCTCACTCATGGCCGAAGTAGTAGCCAGTTTTGGCGGAAGGTGGGTATGTTCCATCTTCGCATGCACCGCTTCCACCACGACTATAGCATCATCCACTACTATACCGATAGCGAGTATCAATGCAAACAGGGTAAGCAAATTGATCGAGAAACCGAAGAGCTGCATAAAGAAGAATGTCCCAATGATCGCTACCGGTACGGCAATAGCCGGAATAAGGGTAGATCTGAAGTCCTGAAGAAAAAGGAATACGACCAGAAAAACCAGTAAAAAGGCCTCTATAAGAGTATGCTGTACCTGACTGATGGATTGATCCAACGCATCTTTAGTGTTGTAAAGTACTAAGTATTTTACACCTTTTGGAAAGTCTTTTTCAGCCTTTTCCATTAATTGCTGTATAGCGATCTGAATCTCATTGGCATTAGAACCTGCCAGTTGCATAATTCCGATATTGATACCCGATTTTTCATTAATACGGGTATTACTTCCGTACGTATATGCTCCTAATTCTACACGGGCTACGTCTTTGAGCCGCAGAATAGAACCATCTGCATTGGAACGGATAATAATATTCTCATAATCCGCAGGTTGGTTTAATTTACCCTTGTATTTGATTACGAATTCAAATGCTTCCCGGCTACTTTCCCCAAATTTACCGGGAGCAGCTTCTACGTTTTTGTCCTGTATAGCAGTCATGACTTCCGAAGGTGTCAGTTTATAACTGGCCATTTGTTTCGGATCCAGCCACACCCGCATAGAATAATCTTTACTACCACCGAAGATTAAAGCCTGTCCCACACCGGATATACGCTTTAATTCGGGAATAATATTGATCTGGGCATAGTTATTCAGAAAGGTCTGATCATAACGGCCTTCATCTTCTGTATAAAGATCGAGTACCATAATCAGACTGTTCTGTTGCTTAGCCGTGGTAATACCGGCTTGTATAACTTCACTAGGTAACTGGCTGGTGGCCTGCGCCACGCGGTTCTGCACATTCACAGCTGCCTGGTCAGGATCCGTTCCTAACTTAAAGTAAACTGTGATCATCAGTGAACCGTCATTACTTGCCGTGGAGCTCATATAGCTCATATTTTCAACTCCGTTGATGGATTCTTCAAGAGAAGGCGCTACAGCACGAAGTACAGTCTCAGCATTAGCACCCGGATAGAGCGCCATAACCTGTACAGCCGGAGGAGCAATATCCGGAAACTGTTGAAGCGGTAAGCGAAGCATTCCCATCACGCCGAGGATCACGAGCAGAATGGAGATTACAGTCGCCAGTACAGGTCTTTCTATAAATTTTTTAAGCATAGTCTTTTTAGTATTTCAGAATATTATTTATTGTCATCAGCTTTTTCGGACTGAGGTGCAATCACCTGTCCCTCCTGCAGCATATCTATACCTTTTACTACAATACGGTCACCCTCTTTCAGTCCATCTTTTACCAGGTAATTGTTTCCGGTTTTTCCCAATACCTGAATAGGTTGCTGCATTACTTTGTTGTCTTTTCCGACAGTATAGACAAAGATTTTATCCTGCATTTCCAGAGTCGCCGCAGTAGGCACCAATAACGCCTGATCGATTGATTTACTCAGTCTGATGCGTCCTGTATTACCACTTCTCAACAACCCGTCCGGATTAGGGAAAGTCGCACGAAGGGTAATCGAACCTGTATTTTTGTCAAATTGACCATCTACCATATCTATTTTTCCGGTATGTTCGTAATTTTGCTGATCAGAAAGTACCAGAGTGACAGGAGGGAGGTTCTTTATTTTCTCTTCTATAGATTTTCCTTTTGCATTATTCTTGAACTGAACAAAATCATTTTCACTAAGAGAAAAGTATACATGCAGATCTCTTATATCTGACAATCCCGTTAAAGCCTGTGCATCCATAGGAGTAATCAGGCTTCCCTGTTTCTTTTGAAGGCGTCCGATGTATCCGTCTGAAGATGCACGGATAAGTGTGTAGCCCACGTTTATTTTGGCTGCTTCTATTGCGGATTTAGCTTGTTGTACACTCGCTTTTGCTGCATTGCGTGCACTGACAGCTGTTTGTAACTGGAAGTCTGTCAATACTTTGTTGTTAACCAGACGGTTTTTTTTCTCCACTTCCAGCTCCGCATTTTCCAGAGAAGCCTGAGCAACCTGAAGATTGGCTTTTGCCTGATTCAGCTGCTCCTGATAAGGTCGGTCATTGATCTTAAACAGCAATTGACCTTTTGATACTTTTTGTCCCTCATCCACATAGATATGATCCAGTATACCTTCGATCTGAGGACGTATTTCGACATTGGCCAGTGCTTCTATAGATGCCGGATATTCCTGATAGGTAGTTTCATCTGCCATCTGGATAGTCATGACGGGTAAAGCGGCAGGAGGGAGAGTTGCATCTGCTGGTTTACCCGTTCCGGTAGAGCAACTATACAGGAGTGCTCCTGAAAGATAAAAAGCTATTTTAACGCTATTAAAAGGTTTAACACTGTTAAATGATAAGCGATAGATCTCTAAAAGATTAGTAAATAGTGATTTTTTCATTATTAAATTAAAATTGTGTGATGGATGCTAAATTATGCTCTTTTGGTTGTGTTTAACATAATTAAATATGCTAACACTGTTAATTAAATTTTAAAAATAAACTGCCAATAAGTGACAGGGTGGATGTAATGGTATTAATCAATTAAATATTTAACACTGTTAAATTACCTAACAACGTATTAGTTTCCGGCAAAAAAAATTAATCTTTCAACGAACGGGTAATACCATAAATAGCATCGCGTAATACTTGTTGATTTGTGGTATCACCATTTCCCTGATTTACAAGATTAATGGATATAAGTCCGTGAATAACGGACCAGAAAGTAAAATACTTGCGGCATATCAATTCTTCTGAAGGCTGCTGATCTTCCATGATTTCACGGATGACATCACTTATCATTTTTCCATGTGATTCTACACAGAGGAAAGACTTTTCAAATCCGCAGCACTGGGTACCTACACCAAACATAAGCTGGTAAAGTTCCTTCTCTTCGAAGGCAAAGTTCCAATACGTAAACCACATTGCTTCTAACTGTTTCTCCAGTTCTGATTCCTGTAATTTCGCCTCTTTGACGCGTACGGACAGCATGATATATCCCTGATTGGCCAATTCGATAAGTATGGCTTCTTTATTTGCAAAATACTCATAGATCATGGGAGCAGTGTATTCAATGATATCCGCTATCTTACGCATACTCAATGCATGCCAGCCCTCTTCCTTCACAATTTGAAGAGAGGCATCCAGAATCTTACTTCTGTTTTCATCTTTGAGGCGTTGAATACGTTCTTTGCTACCCATTTTTAACTATATCAAGTTATTTAACATCGTTAAATGAATTGCAAACATCGAAAAAAAAATCATACAAAATGACATGATATTGTCATTAAGTAAATGATCAAAACCGGGATTTGAAAGTAAGTACATGTGAAAATAGGAGTTCAGAGGGATTACAGACTAATTTTACAGAGGAAATCCGTACAGATTCCCTCTGTAAAAAAATATTAAATTTCCAGATCCTGCTGTAGTCTTATATCATCAGATGCTGAACCTACACGGATCTTAAAACTGCTGCCCGGTTCCAATACTTTTTTCATCTGGGTATTGATAACAGACAAATCCCCGGCTGTCAGGACAAAGGAAACTGTTTTGGATTCTCCGGTTTTAAGATGTATACGTTCAAAATGTTTGAGTTGCTGTACAGGCTGGGATACAGATGCATATTGATTACGGATGTACAATTGGGCCACCTCATCACCATCATATTTTCCGGTATTTGTCAATGTAAAGGACACGCGGTAATCCTTATTGTCTTTTTGTATTTTCAGATCTTTATATTCAAAATCAGAATAGCTTTTGCCATATCCGAATGCATAAAGAGGAGTGGCTGCTTCTTCTACATAGCGATGATCCAGCGGACTTTTTCGATTGTAATGAACAGGTATTTGCCCCACACTTCTTGGAACGGAGAGCGGCATTTTTCCTGCTGGATTATAATCTCCGAAAAGCACATCAGCAATAGCATGACCACCTTCCTGTCCGGGATACCAGGCACATAAAAGAGCATCAGCATGTGTTGCAGCCCAATTCATATTCAGGGGACGGCCCTGTATGTAAATGACAACAAGCGGTTTACCTGTCTGCTTTAACGCTTTTAACAATTCCATCTGTCTCCCCAGAAGATCCAACGTAGAACGGTCAAATCCTTCGCCGCTTTCCATATCACTCACACTTTTATCGGAAGCTACAGCTGCACCTGTGGAGATATATTCAGTCTTGAAATCACGGGCACTGGAACCGCCGACAACAGCCACAATGATATCTGATTGCTGGGCAGCAGTCACTGCAGCCGGGATGTCACTGTTAGTCGTATCACGTATAGAACAGCCTTTCACATACGATACCTGTGCTTTGGGAAGACGTGCGGATATAGCCTGACGGACGGTGGTTACTGCTCCGTCTGGTTGCGGAGCAGTATAATCACCCAGCATATTGTATATATTGTCCGCATTTGGACCTATGATGGCGATTTTCACGTCTTTACGTAGCGGAAGAATATTATTTTTATTCTCCAACAATACGATAGACTCTCGGGCAACCTGTCTTGATAAGGCAATATTAGCTTCGGTTTTGACTTCCTTTTTTGCTGTTTTAGCATCCACAAATGGTTTTTCAAAAAGGCCCATTTCAAATTTTAATGCCAGTACTCTGCTGACCGCCTGATCAATGCTGTTTTCCTGCACCTCTCCCTGTTTCACAGCTTCGATCAGTCTGACATAAGCATTGCCGCCGAGGTCTGCATCAAGACCAGCTTCTATAGCTAATATTGCGGCCTGTTTGTGATCTTTAGCAACACGGTGACTTCCTTTTATACCTTCGATACTGCCCAGATCAGAAACCGTAAATCCGTTAAAATTCCATTCTTTACGAAGTATGTCCGTCAGTAAAAATTTGTTTGAGGAGCAGGGGATACCATCTACTGAATTGTAAGCGGCCATCACAGATTTGGCTCCTGCAGCTACAGCTGACTGAAACGGCGGAAGAAAATATTCCCGGAGCTCACGTTCGCCTATACTGGCTGCACTACCGTTATGCCCGCCTTCAGGAATACCATAAGCAACAAAATGCTTTAGTGTAGGGATAGTAGCAAACGGATCGGAAAGGTTACCCGATCCTAATCCTGTAACAATAGCTGCTGCCAGCGTACCGGTCAGTACAGGATCTTCTCCATAGCTTTCTTCCACACGTGACCAGCGTGGATCACGGGAAAGATCTAATACAGGGCCATAACTGATATGAGCACCTTGTTGTCTCACTTCTTTCGCTACGGTAGCGGACATTTTTTGCAATAAGGCCGGATTCCAGGTCGAAGCCTGACCTATTCCTGTCGGAAATACAGTCGTACCAATGGCCATATGACCATGAGGAGCTTCTTCGGCAAGAAAGACAGGGATGCCGAGACGTGTATTTTCTATGACATATTTTTGCAGGGCATTCGCAGCTTCTGCAGATAGCTGAGGATTCAGACCATTGGCAATTGTCTTTTGTGTCCAGGGGTCGGCTCTCAGGGTCGCCCATAACATTCCGATATGTTTGCTAGCTACGATATCCTTGAATTTTTGTGATACGGTCGCTGTATTTCCTTTTCGTTCATACATTTCCCAGCCAAGCGGACAAAGCAACTGGCCTACTTTTTCTTCGAGGGTCATGCGCTGAATCAAATCCCGGGTTCTTATCTCAACGGATTGAGACGCGTCTTTGTAAACAGGTTTTTGGGCAGCTAATGGCAATGGAACGGATAGCAATAAAGCGTAGATGACTACAGATAATTTCCTCATGAATAAATGCTGATGTGATTTCGTTTTAATTTGTTTGTAATAAGTGATTTATGTTGTATTTTCTTCAGTTTTTATTTATGTGACTTCTTTGTGGTATTGTAAGTATCCAAGCTGGCATCAAAGTTATCAAACAGTACTTTTAGCTCTTGTGCTTTTTCCGGAAATTCACTAATGACATTCGTTCGTTCACTCGGGTCGTAGGAGATATTAAATAATTCTTTTGCGGCTTCGTAGGGTTTGCCGGAATTGTTATTCACACCTGCAGGCAGCTCTCTGTATTTCCAGCTTCCTTTTCTTACAGCTTCTACCTTACCGTGATTGACCAGATAAATAGGTCTGTGATCTGCAGTTATATTCTCAGATTTAGAAGTCAGTAAAGCAGCAATAGACTGTCCGTCTAATGTTCGGGATGCCGGAACCGAAGCTCCCGTCCATTCTGCCAATGTAGGCAGGATATCGACATTACTGATCGCATTACGGAGGGTGATCCCTTCAGGAGTATGGCCTTTCCAGTACGTTATAAAGGGTACACGTACACCTCCTTCGTAGGTTTGTGCTTTTGATCCGCGAAATACTCCGGCTGTACCAACATGCCAGTTTTTGGTTTTATGATCGCCGCTCATACGGACAGGATATTCAATCCAGGGCCCGTTGTCACTGGAAAACATAAAAATCGTGTTGTCCGCAAGTCCCTGTTCCTCCAGACTGGCCCACATAATAGCGAGCTGTCTGTCCAGATCTTCCAGTACTGCACCTAACGGACCGGCAAAGTGCAGGTCTTTCATGCGCCCGGATTCGGCTGAAAAGGCAACGGGAAGATGCGGCATATTGTGAGCATAATAAAGGAAAAAAGGTTCACCTTTCTTTTGCTGGCTAATATATTGTTTTACTTCTTCTGTATAAATCCGGCTAAGTGCGGAGTCTGCAGGCCGGGTAACAACAGGAGTCTGATTTCTGAATATTTTGATGGTTGTATCGGTTTTGACATACGGATCTCTGTAGTCATGACTGTAGAGCATACCATAGAAATAATCAAAGCCCTGCTTATTAGGGAGGTATTCTCCATGATCGCCCAGATGCCATTTGCCAATCAAAGCAGTATGATATCCTTTTTCCTTTAACATTTCTGCAATAGTCACTTCCTGTGCAGGTAGGCCGTTTTTGGCACCCGGACCTATAGGATCAGGCAGATTATAACGGGATGCATACCGCCCCGTCAGCAGAGAGGCGCGGGAAGGTGTACAGGAAGGACTCGTTACCATATAATCTGTAGCACGCACTCCTTTGGCGGCCATTTTATCTAAAAAAGGAGTCGATATACTCGGATTTCCATAACAGCCTAAGTCTGAATAGCCCAGATCATCTGTCAGAACAAAAATAATATTGGGTTTTTGTTGCGCATATCCTGCTGTACAAAGCAGGCATAATAAGGTGAAAAGTATAGGTTTGAGATTCATTTGTTAAAAATATACAATAAATACTAAAATGAGAAAGAGAAAGCCTGAGCTCGCTTCTGGACAGCCTGATACATCTGTTACAATGCTGCAGGCAGCAATTCTATACTTTCATCTGCTTTTAAAGAAATAGTATAGGTATTTTGATTCTTTACAAGAGGTTTACCGTTTTTTGTTTTTAAAGCTTCGTCCGATCTTAATTGTAATATCCCTGTATGATTTGCTTTGACCCGTATGAATTTCAATCGGCCATTTTGCTTACTTGCGCTGATTACAAATCCTCCTTCGGTAAGGAGATTGGTAAAGGAAACGTCAGTCCACGATTGCGGAACAGCCGGAAAGACTTCTACATATCCGGACTTGCTCTGAAGCAACAGTTCGTGTATGCCTTGTGCAAATGCAAAATTGCCTTCCAGTGTAAAAGGTCTGTATGTGAATCCGGAATATTGTCCTCCCTTTTGATCTCCGTTGAGATGAAATGAATTTGTTGAACAAAAATTCCCTGCAAATTTCTGAAGATTGCTCACAGCCAGATCTGCTTCTTTGGCCCGGGCATAAAGACATGCCATCCACGTAAATGAGTAACCGACCCAGGCGCGTGTACCCAGTTTCTCTAGGTGTCTCAATGATTTGAGGATGAGTTTACCGTCCTGAGCATTGTTGATATCCAGTCTTCCCAGCGGATAGATGGCCATATATGGAGACATATGCCGGTGTGAGTGTTCCATACGTACACCGGGAGCCATTAACATACCGCTGTCATCTTCGGCATAATCGGGTAGCTGGGAAGCTGTTTTCTTCCAGTCTGCTGTCTCCGTCTTACGACCGGTGGCTGTGCTGACTTCTGCCGCTGCATCAAACAGAAAACGGGCTAATCCCAGATCAAAATTGGTCCAGTCTTTAAACCACGCATTTATACTGTTATCATTGTATTCCGGGCTGGAACTTAAGGGTAAATATCGTTTCCCTTCCCGTAGTTCCGTTATATTTTTCAGATAAGTAGCTGCTGCAATAATATAGGGATAGGCTCTTTCTTTTAAAAACACATCATCCATGCTATATTTCCACTGCCAGTAAAAATGCTGAGCCGTCCACGCACTTACAGTAGGAGAAAGAGAATACTGTATCCATCCGCCCATAGGCAGGCCATTTAAGGTAAGTACGCCTGGAATATTCAAGCCTTCCACTCCAAAATAGCGTTTGGTATAATCCACATTAGTCTCCCGGATACGCCATAGCCAGTCTGTGTATGTCTCAGCTTCAGCCAGCCGGTTGCCAGTATAAGCCGGCCAATAGCTAAGCTGTGTATTCAGGTCATTGTGAAAATCACCTTTCCACGGTGGAAGACCTCCGTTATCTGCTGTCCATACAGCTTGTAGAGTGATGGCCGATGCCCCTTTACGTGCCACTGCTCCAAGCTTATACATATCCAGATAATACTGCCGTTGCAGTAAGGTGTCAGGAAGAGACACCGACGACTGGCTCCAGTACTTATTCCACCAGCTAAGGTGGCTGTTCTCTAAGGCTTGTTCAGATTTTTTATTCATTTTTTCCGATACATCTGCCTTCCGGTTATTGCTTACAGTCCACATACCGATCAGTTTATCCTTTCCCGATCTTCTCCACTCCAGTTCTACTTCATAATAATTGTTCTCATAAGTAGGCTGATGAAGTAACTGGCGCTGTGCAGAATTCTTTAATAAGCCCTGTTTATACCCCAGCCTTGCCAAATGCTGACCTTCTACTACACTTACACTCGTGGCGCCGTTTCCTTTTGCCTCATACTGATGTGGCAGCAATTGGGGAATCAGCTTATCTATCTGCTTTGCACGTATCTCAAAATAGCCGATTGGCTCAGTTGCGTGTATATAACATCTGAAAGTATTTGCGTTATCAAATATGATTGTATTTTCTGCACGCCGGATATCCAGAATGTTGCTGACTGCTTTACCCAATACGGAAAGATCAAAAGACACCGCTGCAGCCGGAAGTTTGGTGGAGTAGGGCGACACATCATACGGTGCATCCCCCCATTGCTGCACCGCTTCGTAAGTCTTGTTGTTTACCTGCTGTTGCACCCAGCTGAAATTATGCTGTTCCCATTCAAATGCTTTACGTTCATCCCAGAGGTCCGCACGGTCAAGAGATAAGCGTAGTGTATTATCCTTTTGCCAGATCAAAGCTCCCAACATACCGTTTCCGAGAGGAATGGCTTCATCCCATCTTGTCGCAAGATGATCGGATTGCAGATTATACTTCTTCAGATTTTGGGCTTGCAGCTGCAGCACAACATAAATCATCAGATACAACAGGACAGATTTCTTTATATTCATAATTGATAAGGGGTAGAATCCATAAAGTTAAAGGTTTGAAAGAGTAAGAATTACACTTATTTTAACCATTTTAGCAACAAAATTGACATTTTTTGTTCCGTTTACCAGAATATTTAAGGGTGTAGGATTTCGTAATCGGCTAAATAAGTTGTAGATATGGTTAATTTTGGTTTATTAAGGTTGAGATCTATCTCTTATCTTTATAGATTCAATCTATCTTAAATTATTATAAACCTTATGAATTCTAACCGAAGAGATTTTATCAAACTCGCCGGACTCTCCAGTCTAAGTGTACTCAGCAGCAGCCTGTTGGTGCAAGCCAATACCTCTATACCTGCAACAAGTGAAATTAATAAGCCGGCAGGACTCAAAACATTCAATATGTGTGGTTTTAAGGCTCCAAAACTTGAAAAAGTAAGAGTTGGTTTTATAGGTGTGGGCAACCGCGGATCGGGTGCGGTATACCGGATGAACCATATCGATGGAGTAGAAATAAAAGCCATCAGTGACATCCGCAGAAATATAGCTGAGCGCTCACTTAAAAACGTATCAGGTCCGGTGCCCGATATATATGCAGACAAGGAAGATGAATGGAAAAAACTTTGTGACCGTAAGGATATAGACCTTGTATATATCTGTACGCCCTGGCATCTGCATACACCCATGGCTGTATATGCCATGAAAGCCGGGAAGCATGTTGCAATAGAAGTTCCTGCTGCAACAACAGTGGAAGAGTGCTGGCAGCTGGTCGAAACTTCAGAAGCCACAAAAAAGCATTGTATGATGCTGGAAAATTGCTGCTATGATTTTTTCGAACTGATGACACTCAATATGGCCAGACAAGGGGCATTTGGTGAGATATTACATGGCGAAGGTGCATATATTCATGATCTGCTGGACAGCAATTTTGGTAAGGATTCCTATTATGATATGTGGCGCCTGAAGGAAAACTTCCGAAACGGAAATCTATATCCTACACATGGTCTGGGACCGGTATGTCAGATCATGGATATCAACAGAGGAGATCAGATGGATTACCTGACTTCTGTCTCTACCAATGATTTCAGTATGTCTGCCAGAGCTAAGGAATTAGCAGCCAAAGATGATTTTTATAAACAGTTTGCCAATAAGCAATTCAGAGGGAATATGAATACCACTACTGTGCGTACACATAAGGGCAGAACTATTATGTTACAACACGATGTGTCGAGTCCCCGTCCGTATTCCCGTATTCATGCCATAAGCGGCACAAAGGGATATGCACAAAAGTGGCCTGAACCGGGAAAGATTGCTTTTGGTCATGATTGGATAAATGCTGAAGAAATGAAAAAACTGGAGCAACAGTATACACCCGAAATTGTACTGAAAGTAGGAGAAATGGCTAAGAAAGTCGGGGGTCACGGCGGTATGGATTTTATGATGGACTGGAGATTGATCGATTGCCTGAGAAACGGACTTGCATTGGACCAGGATGTGTACGATGCGGCACTTTGGAGTGTCATCGGCCCGCTGAGCGAAAAGTCGGTCAAAAACAGATCAAATTCCGTAGATATACCGGATTTTACAAAAGGAGCATGGAAGACCAATCAGCCGGTAGAGCTTACTCTGAAGGGTGGTGGCACTACAGGTGTTAAAGGCAAAAAATAATATGTAATAAGAGATTCCGGAAATACTTCCGGAATCTCCCGTTTATAAAGCACCATACTATGGCACATCCTTATTTAAAGGTATTCGTTTACCTGCTGGCATCTGTAACATGTCTTGTCGCTAAGGGACAACAGCAAAAGCCTAATATTATTTATATCTATGCTGATGATCTGGGCTATGGCGAAATCGGAGCCTATGGTCAAAAGCTTATACAAACCCCTCATCTGGACCGGATGGCTGCTGAAGGAATGAAGTTTACACAGCATTACACTTCTTCACCCGTATGTGCGCCCGCACGTGGAATGCTGCTGACCGGAAAGCATGGCGGACATGCCTATATCCGGGGCAATTATGAGATGGGAGGCTTTACAGATGATACAGAGGGCGGGCAGATGCCGTTGCCCGAAGGAACCTTTACGATACCATTAATGCTAAAAAATGCGGGTTATACAACCGGGATAATAGGTAAATGGGGGTTGGGAATGGTAAACACTACCGGTGACCCAAATAAGCAGGGCTTTGATTATGCTTACGGATATCTGGATCAGAAGCAGGCTCACAATTATTATCCGACACATCTGTGGGAAAACGGAAGCTGGGATACCTTACGGAATAAAGAAGTGAATATGCACACGCGAATCAATCCGCAGACAGCTTCTGATGCTGACTTTCAAAAATATGAAGGACTTGACTACGCACCTGAAAAGATGACGGAAAAGGCTTTGGCTTTTATCGATCAGCATCAGGATAAACCTTTTTTCCTTTATCTGCCCTACACCATCCCTCATGTAGGCCTACAGGCTCCTCAGGAATGGGTAGAAAAATATATAGGGAAATTCAAAGAAGAAAAACCATACTACGGGGAACAAGGATATAATCCATCCCGATATCCTTTGTCTACCTATGCAGCAATGATCAGCTATCTGGATGCGCAGGTAGGCTTTGTATTGGACAAAATCAAAGATCTGGGTCTGGATGAGCATACTATTATTATGTTTTCCAGTGATAACGGAGCCACTTTTAACGGAGGAGTTCAGACTAAATATTTCAATAGCTTAAGCAATCTTCGGGGGTATAAAATGGATCTTTTTGAAGGCGGTATACGAGAACCGTTTATTGTCAGATGGCCGGGCAGGATAAAAGCAGGAACAGAAAGTGATCTTATATCCGTGCAGTACGATATGATGGCAACTTTTGCCGAATTAGCCAATACTAAAACCAATAATACGGACGGCATTTCATTATTACCCACACTTACAGGACAGACAGGGAAGCAGCAACAACGGGAGTATATCTATTTTGAATATCCTGAAAAAGGAGGACAGGTGGCCGTCCGGATGGGACAATGGAAAGCTGTGCGAATTGACGTCAGGAAGGATAAAAATAGTCCATGGATGTTATTTAATCTGAATGAAGACCCTTCAGAACAACTTGATGTGGCACAAAAGCATCCGGATATTATAAAAAGAATGGATGAAATCCAGCTGCGTGAACATCAGAATTCACATCTACTGGAATGGGAATTTCTGAACAATAAGATGAAAAAGTAATACTATGCAGTATCAGATCATATTCTACTCTGATACTGCATAACTGAGAGAATAGTAATATGATTATTTCCTGTGTTTTTACGGAGCGTGAAGTGAATAGAGTTATTGTATTAATCCTTCTTTTTTCAGAAATTCTTCCAATACATTAAACCGAGCCAGAAACTCTCTAAACATTTGAGCTAACTCTTCACCTTCCAGAGGAATCTCATCTTCGAAGGCCTTACATATTTTTACAGGTTCTGAGGTCAGGCTTTTATCCTGATCGATTAGTTCAAAATCCAGAAAATCACCGGTTTTCATTTTTTTGTCTATCCACGTATATGAGGTGTTATTTTCGTCCGTCCCGCTTACCTCAAGAAAGTAGTATCCGTCTCTTTGGTACATAAATACAGTTATTGGAAAGTCAACTGCGATATTAAAAACTTCACCTTGATGTTGAATTTTAATGCCTTTCATTTTATAATTCCTTCCTCTGTTAATATTTTTTTAAGATCATTATATTCTTTCAGAATTTCCTGCGGATCTATTATCTCTCTTTAAACCGGAGGAACCGAATCCTCAAGGTCATATGCTGTTATTCTTATTTTATCTCCTTTTTGAATGCTGATATTCTCCCATTTCAGATGTAGTCCGATGCCATTATCTATACCGCTTACTTGTATGCTATTGGATGTATTATTATTTTCTGCATCATATGTATGCTAGATAAGCAGTACGAGTCCATTTTGAACACCAACATTGATGTTTTTTTATTACCTGCTGGCATCTGTAAGATGTCTTGTCAGCCAGGGACAACAACAAGAGCCTGATATTATTTCTGATGTTTTTGCAAAGCATAAGGAGAACTACTGTATTAATCCTTCTTTTTTCAGAAATTCTTCCAATACATTAAACCGAGCCAGAAACTCTCTAAACATTTGAGCTAACTCTTCACCTTCCAAAGGAGTATTTTCTTCAAAGGCCTTACATATTTTTACAGGTTCTGAGGTCAGGCTTTTATCCTGATCGATTAGTTCAAAATCCAGAAAATCACCGGTTTTCATTTTCTTGTCTATCCAGGTATATGAGGTGTTATTTTCGTCCGTCCCGCTTAAGTCAAGAAAGTAGTATCCGTCTCTTTGGTACATAAATACAGTTATTGGAAAGTCAACTGCGATATTAAAAACTTCACCTTGATGTTGAATTTTAATGCCTTTCATTTTATAATTCCTTCCTCTGTCAATATTTTTTTAAGATCATTATATTCTTTCAGAATTTCCTGCGGATCTATTATCTCTCTTGAAACCGGAGGAACCGAATCGTCAACATCACATGCTGTTATTCTTATTTTATCTCCTTCTTGAATGCTGATATTTTCCCATTTCAGATGTTGTCCGATGCCATTATCAATACCGCTTACTCGTATGCTATTGGATGTATCTTTACTTCCTATATCATAGATAAGCAGTACAAGTCCATTTTGAACACCAACATTGATGTTTTTTTTATTGATTGTAATCGTATAACCTTTCATAATTTAGTTAGCTGTGAAGAATATTAAACGTTTTATTGATTATGGTTTTATCTTATTTTTTTGCAAGAAAACAGCAGAGTAAAATGCTTGTAAAATTTCTGCATACGGTTATGCATAAGACAAAGTTTATTTGAAATAATTTGTTTCTGAATAAAGCACAATCTATAATGAACGTCTGTTAAATGCCGTGTCTGGTAATTCGAAGAAATAATGTCAACTAAAGAGACTTGTTTTAAAGTAAAGTTTCTTTTCTGTATTGGTTAGTGTTATTAAAATTTATAATCGTGCTATTGCAAATATATTAAAATTATTTTAACGAATCAAAATTTATTTTAACAAAATAAAACATTTAATTTAATTAATGTTGATTTCTTCCGGAATAAGATGTGATAATTTTATATAATTGATCTTATATAAAACAAATGGAATAGGGATATATCTATCGATGTTCTTTGAAAAAGAGTCAGAATAATCTTTTGATGTTATTGCAGGTACATCAATTTCCAGATGATGAAATCTATAGCAATCTGATACTAAATCGCTGATAGTGCCATAATTTGCTTTCTGAAAAGGGCAGGAGACATGCCGTATTCATTTTTAAAGGCCACAGAAAAGGAAGAAGGTGTTGCATATCCGATCTGATAGGCAATTTCTTTAAGCGAATAGTCCTGCTGTTCAATAAGATGGCGTGCTTTTTCCATCCGCACGGATTTGGCATATTCAAAAATTCCTTTACCATACAACTGTTTGAATCCCTTCTTCAGTTTGAATTCATTTATTGCAAATTTTCGGGATAAAAACGTAATTGTAAAAAACTGTTCTGAATTGCGTACTATAAATTCCTCCACCTTTTGTAAAATATGAATCTCCTCTTTTCTCCATATAACGATTGCACTTTCGGGAGTAACAGTCTCATATTCTCCAATCTTAAAAAGTATACTTAACAGATACAGGATCTTGCTTTTGATAAAGTAAAATCTGCTTACTCCATCCAGCTCACAATTACGGATTTCGTCTAGTAATAAAAAGATTTCTTTATTCAGCGGAATACCCCTGTCAAAAAGTACAGCATACTGGTTTTCATTTATTTTTCGGACAAACTCCTTTATAGCCGGATTGGTATCGTCTTGTAGAGCAATCGGGAAAAGCCACATCCAAAGGAATAGAAGTCGATATTAACGGAAAGATAGACCGGTCATGGAATATCATGCTTAACTATGCGTATACAGATGCAAAAATATCCAAGTACAATGATGCCGCTAGAATAGGGCAGATGCTGTACGGAACAGCCCGCCACATCGCGAATAGCTGGCTGACATATACAGTTCAGGACGGCGGATTCAGAGGGTTAGGCGTTTCTACAGGATTTAAATTGCAGACAAAACGTGCTGCATGGCCAGTTACAAAAGAGAAATATCTTCCTGATAATTTTTTCTCGATAGATGCCGGTATGTCTTATAAAAGAGATAACTATAATATCGCTCTTGTAGTCAATAATGTGATCAATAGATATAATTACGTAGGTTTTTATCCCGGAGCCTGGGGATATAAGCATTACGGCTGGAGAGCTATGCCGCCGACCAACTTCAGATTGAGTCTGGGTTACAGCTTTTAGCATTTCCGGATAACTTAAGATATATTAATAAATTTTGAAAAGATCATGCTGTACAGGTATGGTCTTTTCTTGTATACGTAAACAGTATTTTACGTTTGTTGCAAACTATTGCCCTGCATTTATCGTACTTACTAATAGATTCTAACATAAAAAAAGATGAAAAATTATCTGATCATAACAAACAGAATAATCCTGACGGCGATTCTCCTGATCTGTATCGGCATCAACAGTAATGCACAGCAGACTACTACCCGAAATCCCTATTATTCCCGCACGGATACAAAGAAGCTAAATATCAAAAATTCAGAATGGAAGAAGATTCTGGATCCGGACTTATATGCCGTAGCAAGGGAAGCGCAGACAGAACGCGCTTTTACCGGTAAATACTATGAGTATGATGTCAAAGGAACCTACTACTGTGCCGTATGTGGCAATCCCTTATTTCGTTCTACAGCCAAATTTTCCTCTACTTGCGGATGGCCATCCTTTTATGAGCCACTCAAAAAGAATAGTGTTATTTATAAACAAGATAATAGCTACAATATGGTACGTACAGAGGTATTATGCGGACGCTGTAATTCGCACCTGGGCCATATCTTCGATGACGGGCCTCCACCCACCGGAAAACGCTTTTGTATGAACTCCATATCACTGGAATTTGAACCCGATCAAAAAAAATAATAAAAAATTAAATCCGCTCCGCTATCAATGTCGTAAATGAGAGAAAGAAAGCAAATAAAAAGAATCAATTTTTAAAAACAAGACATCATGAGAGCAACATCAAAATTAATCGCCCTGAGTTTATTTTCACTTAGTCTGATTTGCGGAGCAAATGTATCTGCACAACAAAAAGAAAAAACAGTAATGGTAGGAGGTGCTCCTATGTATCCGTCCAAAAACATTGTGGAGAATGCAGTGAATTCCAAAGACCATACTACATTGGTCGCAGCGGTAAAAGCTGCCGGTCTTGTCGAGACATTGTCTTCAAAAGGACCATTCACGGTATTCGCTCCTACAAATGAAGCATTCGCCAAATTGCCTGCAGGTACTGTAGAATCGTTGGTTAAACCGGAAAATAAAGAAAAACTGACAACTATCCTTACCTATCATGTTGTTGCAGGTAAGCACGATGCAAAAAGCATTATGAATATGGTGAAAGCTGGCGGAGGTAAGGCTAGTGTGGCAACTGTACAGGGTGAAAAAATCACATTCTGGGTAAAAGGGAAAGATCTGTATGTACGTGACAGCAAAGGTAACGATGCCAAAGTAACAATAGCTGACGTTAATCAATCAAACGGTACTATACATGTAATTGATCATGTGCTGATGCCGTAAATAAATAAAGTGAGGAAGATGTGAGGTCGGTATTTATGGCATTGAACGGTAGTAAACTCAGGTTTACTGCCGTTTCTTTTTTTATAGGAATTGCTCCGCATTCCCGGCATGACGGAGCAGATCCCAGGCTGTGTGAAAACAGCTTTTTAATCATGAGCTAAACCTGTGCCGGAAAAATAAACCTTTATAATTTAAGTAAGCAGGCTGTAAATACAGAATATCCGGCTGGCAGCAAACAATTTTAGCGTTTTTTATCTTTTTAAGATGGTGGAAAATTGACTGAAAAACTATTGTTTTTTTACAGAAACAGGTCTTTTATTTATTGATTTTTAAAGAAATCAGTAGAACAAAGCTAATATGGTAAAAATCTGGTTTTCAGCGCAGATAATGGATTATTGAGGTGCAAAAATATTAACTTTAATCCATCAAATACTGCTTAAGGCAGCAATGCATTACCAAAAATAAATTAAATGTAAACTAACAAATATCTTATGTCCCACACATCACAAGAAAATTACAGCTTTTTCAAAGGTGTTAGTCAAAATTTTGATAAAGCAGCCAAATTCACTTCCTTCTCTTCCGGAATATTGGAACAAATCAAAGCCTGTAATTCTATTTTACAGGTCAAGTTTCCGGTCAAGATCGGAGACAAGATTGAAGTAATTGAAGCGTATCGTGTTCAGCACTCTCATCACAAGTTGCCTTGTAAAGGTGGTATTCGCTTTAGCATTGAGGTCAATCAGGATGAAGTAATGGCTTTAGCAGCACTGATGACTTACAAATGTGCGATTGTCAATGTACCATTCGGAGGAGGAAAGGGAGGGATAAAGATTGACTCCCGAAAATACACCGAATTTGAACTGGAAAAGATCACCCGCCGATACACCTCAGAATTAGTTAAAAAGAATTTTATCGGACCAGGAATAGATGTACCTGCACCGGATTACGGAACCGGAGCCAGAGAGATGAGCTGGATACTGGATACCTACTCTTCGCTGAATCCTAACGATATCAATGCGCAGGCCTGTGTGACGGGTAAACCTATTTCGCAGGGTGGAGTGAGAGGACGTACAGAAGCAACAGGGCTCGGAGTATACTTTGGTGTTCGTGAGGCATGCTCTTTTGCAGATGATATGGAAAAACTCGGAATCAGCACCGGCATAGCCGGCAAACGGATCATCGTACAGGGATTAGGGAATGTGGGATACCATGCTGCCAAATTCTTTCAGGATGGAGGAGCGCTTATTGTAGGACTTATTGAGTATGAAGGAGCAATATATAATGCTAAAGGTTTCGATGTGGATGCTGTGCTTGCACATCGCAAAGCGACAGGCTCTATTCTGAATTATGAAGGTGCGCAAAACTTTAAAAACGGAGCCGAAGGATTAGAACAACCCTGTGATATCCTTATTCCTGCAGCATTAGAATCTGTTATCCATGAAGGAAATGCAGACCGTATCCAGGCAAAAATAATCGGAGAAGCAGCCAACGGACCGCTCACGCCCAAAGCTGATGAAATCCTGAACAAAAAAGGTGTGCTGATCATTCCGGATATGTACCTGAATGCCGGCGGTGTAACCGTATCGTATTTCGAATGGCTCAAAAATCTGAGTCATGTCAGATATGGACGTCTTGAAAAACGATTCAGTGAAAATATGTATGCAGAGTTGGTGAATATCATAGAATCACTCACCAGTAAGAAAGTTTCAGAACTGGAACGTAAGATCATTCTGCGTGGTCCGGATGAAATAGATCTTATTTACTCCGGTCTTGAAGATACCATGATCGGATCATATCAGGAAATCCGGGAAGTATACAAAAGTACAGCAGGTGTAGAGGATCTACGTACCGCAGCCTTTATATGTGCAATTAATAAAGTTGGAGCAGCATACGAACAATTAGGAATCTTCCCTTAACGGATAATCTTATCAGAAACAATAAAGCCTGTACTACTGTAAAAGTAGTGCAGGCTTTTTTTAATACACTATATAAGTAAGGAAAGTTATTGGACATCGTAGATATCAGGCCTGTACCTGAAAGAAGGCGTAAGCCAATAAAGCAATACGACTCTGGAATATCTGTAGTTCACCGGAGCCATGAGTATAGCTGCAGATAGTGATACCCCCAGATATAACCATGGAGACTCCAGGTTGTTTGTAAGGAAGTAAGTGGCAAAACAGGCCGTTAGCAACTCAGCTACATTAAATGCATAGCTGATATACATAGCTACATAAAAGTAGCCGGGTTCTTTTTCAAATTTGAGACCACAGTGCGGACAGGTCTCGTTCATTTTTTTAGACCTGAAACTAAAGAGAGGAGCTTTGAACAGATCTCCTTTTCTGCATCGCGGGCACTTACCTTCCAGTGCAGATTTCAATTCGTTCGACAGTGTATATTTCATAGCTGTTATATGTGTTTTTTTCTAAATTCTTCGGGAGTAATACCCTCGTTTTTCTTAAAAAATTTGGTGAAATAGGAATTATCATTAAAGTTCAGGCCGTAGGCTATTTCACTAATCGAATAATCCTGGATAACCAGAAGGCGTTTTGCTTCCAGTAGTACCCGGTTTCGTATAAGCTCTCCGGCTGATAAGCCAATAGATTCCTTCACCAGTGCATTCAGGTGATTAGGCGTTATAAACAGAAGTTTCGCATAATCTTTAGGCAGTCGCAGCGTCCTGTAATTGCTCTCGATAAGACTCATGAAATTCCTTAATAGGGTATGGTTGTATGCAGCACTCTCGGATTTATTTTGTAGTACAGGACTTCTTTCCAGTGTTTTGAACAGATATAATAAGGTAATTTTAGCAAAATCCAGATCTCCGGTACGGAGCAGCTCCTGAAACAAGCGCACAACCTCATTTTGCAGCTCCGGACTGATATCAAATACCTGATCCTTTATCAAGCCTGAAAAAAAAGAAAACTGATGCAGATATTCCGGACGCAACAGAAATGTATGAAAAAAATCAGGTTGAAAATTTACAATAAATCCGTCCATCTCTCCCTCAAAATCCCAACGATGAATCTGACCAGGCAGCATCATATAAATCTGCCATGGAACTATATCAAAAGTTTCAAAATCAATAGCATGAGTTCCTCCGCCCTGTGTGAATAATAAGAGTTGATAAAAGCTATGTCTGTGAGGAAACACAAGATTCTTATTACGAGACAGATAAGAAGACAAAGCCTCTACGGTGATCGTATTCTCCTGTGTGCGGGACAAAGAGCATTGGTCTAATATAGGGATGCTTGCTACCATGACTACAAAATTAGCGTAATAAATACCATTTGTATGGTGTAGTACATTTCTTTTGTGGTATTTTTTACTGATTAATAACTTTATTGTACCACAGAAGACTCTCAGGATGACTTGCAAAGACTTTTATTCCCGGTTCAGGATCAAAGTACAAGTTGAAAAAGTTGTATAAAATGCTGGTTTCATTGCTCTCAACAGCAATAAAAAAGATGATTTTGAAAATATGTAATAAATGAGGAAAGAGGAAGGGCAGCCTTAAAAATACAAAAATCTCACCCTTTTCAGGGTAGAGATTAGTGTGTGAAGTATTGTGTTGTATTTTAATATCTGCTTATTACTGCTCATTCTGAACAGATGTATCCGGTATTTCCAGGATAGCCATTAGTAATAGATAATATCCTTTTTCAAGTCCTAGTTTTGCTGCGTTTTTTTCTGTAGTTTCCATAGTAATTATTTTTGGTTGATTATTCTATTAATAACTCATGATCAGTTTTGCAAATAACATGCGCAACTTTGATTACATACTGGTTTATATTTCCTTTTTAACGCATTTAATGTGTTAAGTAGTTAGTAAACAGTATGATTGTTTTATTTTTATTGTTTTTTCTGTCTTATTTAGCCTAATAATTTTAATCAATTAAAGTGTATACTTTTTAGTACATATTTTAACGGTTTTAAGATGAAATACTTTATTTAAACCCTGTTTAAGCAGTTTTTTAGGAATTTTAATGCGGAACTCAAATCCTTGTACATAACAGAGAAATGTCTGTGTTATATCACAAAATTAAATTTTGCACAATTTAATTTTATTCAATGTTTACCTTTGTTGCCATGGAAGAAGAATTAATGTTAGATCATCAGGTATGTTTCCCGATATATGCGTTATATCGGGAAATTGTTCAGCAATACAGACCTCTGTTGGACAAGCTGGATTTGACGTATCCGCAGTATCTGGTATTATTGGTGATGTGGGAGCATCCTTTACAAACCGTTAATCAGATCGGGCAACGTCTCAGGTTGGATAGCGGCACACTTACACCATTATTGAAGCGTATGGAGCAAAAGGGACTCATTGTCCGCAAGCGTAGTCATCAGGACGAAAGAACTGTGGAAATATCCCTTACAAATGCCGGGCAGCAACTCTCTGCAAGTGCAAAATGTATCCCCGGACAGATGCTGGCAGAGATGGGGATAACACTGGAAGAGCTTATTCAATTAAAAACTATTGCCAGTAAAATATTAAACAGGAATCACTAAAAAATAACAACAATAACATGAAAACTTTGTATACAGCAGTTGCAACAGCAACGGGAGGCCGTAATGGTCATGTAAAGACAGATAATGAAGTGTTAGATCTTCAGGTCAGAATGCCAAAAGAACTAGGAGGTGCTAATAATGATTATACAAATCCTGAACAATTGTTTGCGGCAGGATATGCGGCTTGCTTTGACAGCGCATTAAACCTGGTGATCAGTAAATCTAACATCAAAACCGGAGAGACAAGTGTCACAGCTCATGTCGGAATAGGAAGTTTAGAAGGTGGTGGTTTTGGGTTGGAAGCCGAATTAATAGTAAATATTCCGGGAATAGAATTAAAGGAAGCACAGACTCTGGTCGAAAAGGCACATCGTATTTGTCCATATTCTAATGCTACAAGAGGAAATATAGAAGTCAAATTAACAGTAAGTAATTCATAAATTCTCCCCTTATGATAACAATTATTACAAAGATATTAGTCGCTGTGGTGGCGCTGGAACATCTTTACATCCTGTGGATGGAAATGTTCGCCTGGGAAACAGCAGGCCGTAAAACTTTTAAAGGATCCTTACCCGATGAAATGTTTCGTCCAACAAAAGGCCTGGCCGCAAATCAGGGACTATATAATGGTTTTCTTGCAGCCGGACTGATTTGGTCATTCTTTATAGAAGATGTGATCTGGCAAAAGAATATTGCACTGTTCTTTCTGGGATGTGTTATTGTGGCCGGAATATACGGATCCATATCGGCATCCCGTAAGATCTTTTTTGTGCAGGCATTGCCCGCTATTCTGGCTCTTGTATTTGTACTGTTATCATAAAAATATTAAATAAATAAGTTATGTCATTATTAGAAGATTTATCATGGCGCTACGCCACAAAGAAGTATGACCCTTCAAAAAAAGTTAGTACAGAGGACGTGCATAAAATTATAGAGGCCGCTCGTCTTGCTCCGACTTCCTCAGGTTTACAACAATTCAGAGTACTGCTTATCACAAATCAGGAATTAAAAGAAAAAATCGTTCCTGTTGCAATGGATCAGCAGATCATAGCTGATTGCTCACATCTTCTGGTGTTTGCAGCATGGGATCAGTATACTGAAGAACGTATTGATGAGATTTACAACCGTACTACAGATGAACGTGAATTGCCGAGAGGTCGTTTTTCATCTTATACAGACCGCCTGAAGAGCTTGTATCTTCAGCAATCCGCAGAAGAGAATTTTGTGCATACCGCGAGACAGGCCTATATCGGATTTGGACTTGCTATAGCTCAGGCTGCAGAACTAAAAATAGATACTACACCGGTAGAAGGGTTTAACAATCAGCAATTGGACGAATTGCTGGGATTGACTGAAAAAGGATTGAAGAGCGTCACTTTATTACCAATAGGATACAGAGATAATGAGGGAGACTGGTTGGTCAACATGAAAAAAGTGAGAAATCCACAATCGGAATTTGTAATCGAATACAACTAACATTAATTATTTCATAAGACAAGAGCGGAACTAATAGTTCCGCTCTTGTCGTTTTATATCTCTAACAGGTTAGAGTAAAAGAAAACGCATCATATGCTATCCGGGTGAACAGCTGCTTAAACGGATTCGCCCTTACCACCAAAGGTGATCAGCACCATTCCGCTGATAATAATAAACATTCCCAGAATCTGTGCCCAGGTCAGAGGACTCTTAAAATAAAGAGCCATCGTCAGTTGCACGGTCAGAAATGTGCCTCCCGAACAAAGAGCTATAACAATAGGTTGAGATACAGATCTGAAAAGTTGTACTAAAAACCAGCTTGCGGATAATAAGATAATATTACCTATAATCAGGGTCAGCCATTTATACCTGGGGTGAATTCCTCCATATTTAAACAGAACGGTAGAAACGCACTGACAAGCCCAAAATGCAATGAAGTAGACGTAGTTCATACGGTAAAGATAGAGTTTACTTTCAATTTATCCGTATACATCCTCCGCAACTTTTACGCTGTTCTAACGGTCAATCCTGGCTGCATTCAACCGTAATGAGTTTAAAATAACAGAAACGGAACTGAAACTCATAGCTGCAGCAGCAATCATAGGAGATAACAACAGTCCAAATACCGGATACAGAATTCCGGCTGCTACAGGTATACCCAGTACATTATATAAAAATGCAAAAGTCAGATTCTCTTTAATATTGCGTGTCAGTTTCTCACTCAAAATCTTAGCTTTGACTATTCCGGTCAGATCTCCCTTTAGCAAGGTGACCTGTGCACTTTCGATCGCCACGTCAGTCCCGGTTCCCATCGCTATTCCAATATCTGCCTGAGCAAGTGCCGGTGCGTCATTGATCCCGTCTCCGGCCATTGCTACAATTTGCCCTTTAGCCTGCATCTTCTTTATTTCCTGTAACTTATCTTCCGGAAGAGCCTGAGACAGAAAATGTTTGATTCCTAATTCATCTGCTACCGCATTAGCCGTTTTTGCATTATCACCCGTGATCATGACTACATCTACACCATGAGACATCAATTGTTGAATAGCCGCTTTGGCAGTAGCTTTGATTTTATCCGATATGGTGATAAATCCCGCCACATCTTTATCAATAGCCAGATAAGATACCGTTTTGCCGGTTGCCTGTTGCGCTTCCACCTGCCCGCGTATTTCTTCTGAAATAGTTATGTGCTGATCGATTAACAGTTTTTCATTTCCCAGAAATACGTGCTTGCCACCAATAGTGCCGGAGACTCCTTTACCGGATATATTTTCAAAATCCTCAACCTTATCCAATTTCAAATGTTTCTCTTGGGCCTTTTTTACGGTAGCTTCAGCCAATGGATGTGTGCTGTTCTGATTAAGAGCAGCAGCCATTTGCAATACCTCATCGGCATCAGATGCAGCAACACCAAAGACCTCATTGACGGTAGGTTTGCCTTCTGTAAGCGTTCCCGTTTTATCCGTCACTAATACATTGACTTTATTTAACTTTTCCAGTGCTTCTGCATTTTTAATTAAAATTCCGTTTTTTGCGCCTTTACCTACACCTACCATGACCGACATTGGAGTGGCCAATCCCAAAGCACAGGGACAGGCAACAATTAATACAGCCAGTAAATTGGCAAATCCAAAGACCATTCTTGGATCCGGACCCCAGATCATCCAGGCAATAAAAGTTAATATGGATATGACAATGACAATAGGTACAAAAATAGCGGAAACCTGGTCTGTCAGTTTCTGAATCGGAGCCTTGCTGCGACTGGCATCATTGACCATATTAATAATTTGGGACAACAAAGTTTCATCTCCCACGCGTTCAGCCTTCATTAAAAAGGTTCTGTTGCCGTTAATGGTGCCGGAAGAAACTTTATCACCGACCTGTTTATCCACAGGAACGGGTTCGCCTGATATCATAGATTCATCAACCGTAGCATTTCCATCCACAATCTCTCCGTCCACCGGAATCTTATCGCCAGGTTTTACACGTAATACATGTCCAATTACAATCGACTCGACTGCAATTTTTCGCTCCGATCCGTTTTCTACCAGAGTCGCTTCAGAGGGAGCCAGTTTGATCAACTCCTTTATCGCAGAATTCGTTTTTGAATGCGCTTTGGCCTCCATCACCTGCCCCAGAAGCACTAAAGTCAGAATCACACATACCGATTCAAAATACAAGCCTACATTGCCGTGATGTCCCCTGAACTCTGACGGAAAAAGTTGAGGGAATATTAATCCGACCAGGCTGTAAATAAACGCTGCCGTAGCTCCAAGACCAATCAGGCTGAACATATTGAGCTTCCATGTCTTGAAGGATCTCCATGCACGTTCAAAAAACATCCAGGTAGCATAAAACACGACCGGCACTGTCAGTGCCAGTTGTATCCATCCGTTAATATGTGTGGGAATAATTTTACCTATAGGATCGCCGGGAATCATTTCACCCATTGCTAATATAAAAATGGGAATAGTAAAGCCCAGAGCTATCCAAAACTTGCGTAACAGATCGACATAAGTCTTATCTTCATCATCCGGAGTGATCGGCACCAGATCCATACCACAGATAGGACAACTTCCCGGCCCGTCTTCCACAATTTCGGAGTGCATGGGACAGGTGTATTGCGTGCTTTGGCGCATATCCGGTATCTTCTCCAGATTCATTCCGCAAACAGGACAATTGCCGGCATGATCATACACCTTATCGCCTTCACAGTGCATAGGACAATAATATTTACCAGCCTTATTATTAGGTGATTTTGGATATTTGGTTTGATGTACTGCTAAACTGCAACAACTGTCTGATTTACTATCCTTCGTTTTGTTGCCCGGCTTTTCGGCATCGACTAAAAACATACCGCATACCGGGCAGCTTCCGGGAGCATCATACATTTTGTCTCCTTCACAATGCATAGGGCAATAGTATTTGCCGTCTTTATTACTTTGCGATTCAGTCGATTCGGGTTTTTTCGAGCTGCAACAGCCACCTGATTTACTTTCCCTCGTATTTGCATCCGCTTTATCGGTAGATATTAAAAACATACCACATACCGGGCAGCTTCCGGGAGCATCATACATTTTGTCTCCTTCACAATGCATAGGGCAATAGTATTTGCCGTCTTTATTACTTTGCGATTCAGTCGATTCGGGTTTTTTCGAGCTGCAACAGCCGCCTGATTTACTTTCCCTCGTATTTGCATCCGCTTTATCGGTAGATATTAAAAACATACCACAGATCGGGCAGCTTCCGGGAGCATCGTATACTTTGTCCCCTTCACAGTGCATGGGACAGTAGTATGTACTGCTTTTGTCAGATACCGGAATAACTGCTTTATGCTGTTTCTCCTTGTCCATACGGCGATCCGTTGATTTATCTTCTTTCATAATGTTATATTTTTCAACAGTAATAACAAAGATTAAAAATCTATGAAGAAGACATGTTATACAATTACGAGAAAAACGTACAAGTTTTCAATCCGGAGTTTAGTATAGATATCTTCTGACTGTAAAAGATTAACAGACAACAGGCTTAGTTTGTTTAAGATGCTTTGTATTTGTGAAATGGATTGTACATTTGGATATCCGATAATAAATTCTTCCTTATGGCTGAAAAAAGAACATCCCATATACTCAATACTTCAGCAAATCTGCTTGGCATCTGCTTTTTGGTATTGGCATCCTTGCGTACCATTAAGCTGACGGAAAGATCACTGATTGATGAATTTGCTACAGTGGCGATTGTGATTTTTATGGCGAGTTGCCTTATTTCTTTTATAGCTATGAAAAGAGAAGATACTTCTGCCGGAAGAAGAGTGGAATATGTGGCAGATATTATATTCCTTCTGGGGCTCATAGACTTGTTTGTCGCTACATTACTATTGGCATTTGATATTATACAATAGTACGACGTTGCAAAGGGCAGTATAAATAACAAAGGCTCTTAACCAATATTGTTAAGAGCCTTTGCAAGTCGTGAATACAGAAAATTAAATTCCCATTTCCTTAATGATGAACTGCGCATTGTCGATTTTATCAGCAATCCACAATACATAACGTATATCTACTCCTATAGAACGGCTGTAACTCTCGTTCCATGCAAAATCATTGATAGTCGCATCATATGAACGATCAAAATTAACACCAATAAGTTCGCCGTAAGCATTCATAATAGGAGAACCGGAGTTACCTCCTGTAGTATCCATATTGTAAAGGATATTTACAGGTACGTCTTTAAGGTCTTTCTTTTCGTAAGCACCGAAATTCTTAGATAACCAGGCTGTACGAATCGCTTCAGGATACACAAACTCAGGATTATCAGAATTACCTTTTTCCAATATACCCTTAACGGTTGTAAAAGGCTTCATATAAGTAGCATCCACTGGAGCGTATCCCTTGATATTTCCAAATGTAAGTCTAAGCGTAGAATTTGCATCCGGAATAAAATTTTTGGACTGATAGATCTCTTTTACAGCTACATAATCACCCATTAACTTATTCAGTTGTCCGTCACGGCGTTGCTGTTCTTTTCCGAAAGTAGTCAATTCCTGGTCCAGAGTTTTTTGAAAGCTCAGCAGATTGTCATTATACGCCAATAAGCTTTTCGCATTTGCCAATATATCTTTATTAAACGTCGCTTCCTTATTCAACTTTGACTCTTTGATGAGTTGGATCGCATATTTACCTGCCTGTTCCTGATTAGAGAATTTTAGATTCTGAATAGTCTGGATGGTATTTGAACCATTCAGTTGATAAGCATCAGTAAACATACGTGCCGCAATCGTTTCATCCACCTGCATATTATAGCTTTCGTAATATCCGGCTATAGTCTGTTTTACTTTAGCAATATTCAGTTCAAAAAACTTCTGCTGATCCGCCGCATTTTTGTATTTTGACATTTCAGCTTTGAAATCATTAATATCACGGGCAACCTGCAGAAGTTTGGTGCTTGAATAGATATTATTAAACCAAAGTTCTTTTTTTGCATCTTCAAATGTACGTGCATAGAAGTCAGCAATATCTGACATCAGTGTTCCGTATTTGGTTTTCAGTTCAGATTTGCTGTTGATAAATGTCGCAAGTGCTTCATCTTCCTGTTTTTTTGAAGAGATCAGATCAATGTTGCGAAGCCCCTTTAGTTTACCTCTGTAATTCTTCAGTACATTTGCATTTCGTTTGATACGGGTTGCCAAAGCCAGTTCCGTCGCTTTATCATCCTTACCTGCCAGTTCCATCTGTTTATTCTGAAAATCATAAAGTTCAGATGTATACGGTAACAAAAACTGCTGCTGGTAGGCAATGTATTGTGCCGGACGATGTCTGAATGTACGACCCGGATATCCCAGAATAAAGACAAAATCATTTTCCTCTACACCTTTAGGATTTACTTTTAAGAATTTCTTAGGCTCATAGGGTACATTATTTTTTGAATATTTGGCTGAAGATCCGTCCGGAGCAACATAAGCACGTACAAAAGAAAAATCTCCGGTATGACGAGGCCATACCCAGTTGTCTGTTTCACCTCCGAATTCACCGATATCTCTTCTTGGTATATAGACCAGTCTGACATCCTCAATGGTTTTATAACGGAAAAGCACATAAGTCTTTCCGATAAACATTTCAGAAACTTCTGCTTTGATTGTAGGATCTTCTTTCTGAGCTTTGGCAGCGAGTTCTTCCCGTTTTTGTTTGATAATAGCAATCCTTTGGCTAGGATCCGTAATATTGGAAACAGCACCCAGTATCTGATTGGAAACATCCTCATATGAATCTGTAATACGGATAGTCAAGCCTTTAGCCTGGATCTCTTGTTCATGTGAATTTGCTACAAAACCATTTTTAAGATAATCGTGTTCAGGACTACTCGCCAGTTGTACAGCACTGAAAGCACAATGATGATTGGTAACAATCAATCCTTTACCGGACACGAATGATCCGGTACAACCGCTGATTTGCACCAGCGCATCGACAAGACCTACCTGCCCAGGATTATAAATGTCCTTTTCACTGATCTTTAGTCCGGCAGCTTTTAAGCCTGCTTTGCTTAACTCACTGAGAGGAAACATCCCTTCATCGGGGACTTTAGCTGAAAATTGAATCGCACTCGTGGCAAAAAGGAGAGCCAGGGCCAATCCTTTTTTGTTAAAAATGTTCATATGTTCGTTGTTTTATCTGCGTATGGATATAGTGATTGAAAATAAATTCAAAAATAACAAATCTTTACAGGGAATGAAGAGGAATTGCAGAAAGACACGTATATATTGAGCTTTTGCTTAAAAACTTCCTACTTTTGTCTCATCAAAATTGATATTATGACGCTCGTCCAATTGGAATACATTATAGCTGTAGATACTTACCGTAGTTTCGTTGCTGCCGCAGAAAAGTGTTTTGTCACACAGCCAACCCTGAGTATGCAGATCCAAAAGCTGGAAGAATCATTGGGCGCCAAAATCTTCGACCGGAGCCGTCAACCCGTTGTTCCGACAGAAATAGGAGAGAAGATCATACATCAGGCACGGATTGTGCTTACAGAAAGCAAAAAAATAACAGAGATCGTACAGCATAGCAGAGGGGAATTAGAAGGGACATTGAAAGTAGGTATTATTCCGACAGTAGCTCCTTACTTATTACCACGTGTTTTATCATCTTTTATGCAGCAATTTCCAAAACTGCAGTTGCAGATCTGGGAATATACAACAGAACGAATTATTCATGAACTGAAAGTAGGAATTCTGGATTGCGGTATTCTTTCCACACCACTTCATGATAACAGTATTCAGGAAATACCGCTTTTTTATGAAACATTTGTAGGCTATGTGTCCGAAAAAAGCAACCTTTTTGAAAAGAAAATGATTAGTCCGGAAGATATTGCACATGAAAAACTCTGGTTGCTGAATGAAGGACATTGCATGAGAGGGCAGGTGCTTAATATCTGTCATTTCAAGCATAATCAGGATACAGAGGGTACTTTTGAGTACAACACCGGAAGCGTAGAGACCTTAAAAAGAATGGTAGATATCAATTCGGGAATGACTATACTTCCTGAAATGAGTATTCTGGATTACGATGAGGAACAGTTATTGCGCGTAAGGTATTTCAAAGCTCCTGAACCGGTACGTGAGATCAGCATCGTGACCACTCAAAACTATGTAAAGCGTCAGGCAATACAGGCGCTTGAAAAAGAAATTTTGAAAGCGGTACCGGACAGATTTAAGAATAAAAAGAAAAAAGATATCATGGAGTTTGGTCTCTAATCCCTGAAAATAATGAAGATAAATTTTAGACAAAGGCTTGAAATACTGAATAAATGGCGTATGAAGAAGATTTCGAACCGAAATTTTCTGATTATTCTGGCTTTTGTAGTTGGTATTATAGGAGGAATTGCCGCCTCTGTATTAAAAGGGATGACTCATTTTATTGCGTCTGCTTTACAGGATGATGTAGAATGGCATTATAAATATTCTTTTTATCTCGTCTTTCCGCTGATTGGTATTCTGCTCAGTGTATTGTATATCCGGAAATTTCTGAAAGGAAAAAACTTTGAACATGGGATTACGCCTATTATCTATTCCATCTCCCGCAAATCCAGCCGTATAGAACCCCATAATGTGTATTCGCAAATCATTACCAGTGCTGTTACAGTTGGTTTTGGAGGATCATCCGGTCTGGAAGCACCTATTGCCTATAGCGGATCAGCGATAGGATCTAATGTAGGTCGTTTTTTTGGGCTGCAGTACCGAGAAATTACCATGTTGCTGGCTTGTGGTGCAGCAGCAGGGATTTCAGGAGCGTTTAACAGTCCGGTTGCAGGAATGATCTTTGCCATTGAAATCTTATTGCCGGAGTTTTCTATTCCCGCATTTATTCCTTTATTGATATCATCGGCTCTAGCGTCTGTCATTTCCAGATTGTTATACAGTGAGCCTTTGTTTCATACAGCTACTTCAGACTGGGAGTTTAAAGCCTTGTTCTTTTATGTACTCATGTCTGTTCTGGTAGGACTTTACACCGTATATTTTGCTAAAATAAGTGCTATTATAAAAAGTTGGTTCAGCAAGATTAAGAATCCCTACAACAAAGTGTGGTTCAGTGGTATTTCACTGGGATTGATGATCTTTATTTTCCCGGCATTGTATGGAGAAGGATACCTTACTATTCAGCAGTTACTGGACGGACGGTTTGACTCTATTGTCAAAAACAGTCTTTTTTCGAGTTACAAGGATATAGGCTGGGTAGTGGTTGCATATACCGTTCTGACATTGTTTGGTAAATCATTTGCTTCTCTTTTCACCCTGAACGGAGGCGGGAACGGGGGAGTATTCGGACCTAGTCTGGTCATGGGCGGGCTACTGGGTTTTGCCTTTGCATACGGAATGAATCTGACCGGTCTTGTGACATTGAACATCCCTAATTTCGTAATGGCAGGAATGGCAGCAGCATTAGCCGGTATTATGCATGCACCGCTGACAAGTATTTTTCTGATCGCAGAGATCACAGGAGGGTATACATTGATGGTGCCGCTTATGTTGGTCGCTTCCATAGCTTATCTTATCAACAGGGCCGTACTTAAACACTCTATCTATACAAAAGTATTAGCAGACTCAGGTGATCTGGTTTCTTATGAGGACAAAGACAGATCTGTCCTGAGTATGATGAAGCTCCGGTATGTATTGGAAACTAACTTCGTGATATTAAGACCTGGAGAGACACCCAATGAACGTAAACATGATATTATACATTCCAAAAGGAATATCTTTCCGATAGTGGATGAGAAAGGTAAATTCCTGGGGATCTTATATATTGAGCATTTACTTTCTATTCTCCTGGGAGAAGAGGAAGGAATCGATAAAGACTTCGGTACCCTTGTTCAGAAACCAAATGATATTATCAAAGGTGATGAAAATATGGAAATCGTGATGTCAAAAATGAATAAGGAAGATGTATGGATCCTCCCTGTGGTAGACAAAGAGGATCACTATCTCGGATTTGTTTCGAAATCCAGTGTTTTCAATAAGTACAGAGCCTTACTTATGCGTCAGGGGCATTATCTGGAATAAAGTCTAATTTCTAAGACTCATTATCTTAGCGACATATTTACCGACAATATCAAATTCCAGATTGACCTCATCACCGACATTAATCTGTCCCAGATTGGTATGTTCCAGTGTGTAAGGGATAATAGCTACTGAAAACTCGTGATCTTTTGATCCCACTACAGTAAGACTGATTCCGTTGACAGTAACAGATCCTTTTTCTACAGTCATATTCTGTGTATTGGGATTATATGTAAAGGTGAATATAGTACTGCCGTTCTGATCTTCTTTTGCTGTACATACAGCGGTCTGATCTACATGTCCCTGAACAATATGTCCGTCCAGACGACCTCCGATCAGGGTGCATCGCTCCAGATTGACAATGTCTCCGGCTTTTAGTTTACCCAGATTACTTTTCTTCAATGTCTCATCAATAGCTGTGACCTTGTGTATATTTCCTTCCAGACCTACTACTGTCAGACAGACACCATTATGAGCGATACTCTGGTCAATTTTCAGTTCATTGGAAATAGCAGATTCTACATATAAATGCAGGTTGCTGTCTTCACTGACAACATCTTTGACCCGGCCTAGTGTTTCTATAATACCTGTAAACATAATATAATTTAATTTGTACAAATATACCTATTCGCATGCTTCTTACTGTCATCTGCATGCCGAATTATAGACAATCTGGGTAGGAAATACTAACGAAAAGTATGTGTCCGGTAATGATTGAATAAAAAAATGAAAATAAATTTGCATAGTGTTAATAATACACTATCTTTGTGTCATCATAATTTAGGTTTATAATTGGTTATAAAGGTTTCCACTCTCCCCGTTTGGAAACCTTTTCTTTTTTACCCTGTTTTCAAATTCTGCAGGAGAATATAGGCCTTAATCCTATTTAACAAATCACTTAAAAAAATACATTCTAGTCTGGTGTAAATTCATTATCTTCTCAAATACAGCGTCTGCAGGTCTGCACTTATAGTGTATTGTCAAAATATTCCTGTGTTCTGTCGTTAAACCAGTTGGCGGGGACGCCAACTGACGCAATAGATGTGTTTAGCATAGCACATCGGTAAAGTGTCATCAGATACAGCGTATACAGGTGTCCCCACCTGTAGTATAAGGTAGAAAAGAATCCTGTGTTCTATCGTGAAAACAGTTGGCGGTGACGCCAACTGAAGCAATAGAGGTGTAACTTAGCACATCTGTAAAATGTCATCAGATAGAGCGTCTGCAGGTGTCCAAACCTGAAACATAAGGTAGAAAAGACTCCTGTGTTCTATCGTTAAAACATTTGGTGAGGACGGCAACTGACGCAATAGAGGTTTAACTTAGCACATCTGTAAAATGTCATCAGATAGAGCGTCTGCAGGTGTCCCCACCTGTAGTATAAGGTAGAAAAGAATCCTGTGTTCTATCGTGAAAACAGTTGGCGGTGACGCCAACTGAAGCAATAGAGGTTTAACTTAGCACATCTGTAAAATGTCATCAGATAGAGCGTCTGCAAGTGTCCAAACCTGAAACATAAGGTAGAAAAGACTCCTGTGTTCTATCGTTAAAACATTTGGTGAGGACGGCAACTGACGCAATAGAGGTTTAACATAGTACATCGGTAAAGTGTCATCAGATAGAGCGTCTGCAGGTGTCCGCACCTGCAGCATAGGAGGATAAAACTAATTCTAAAAAAAAATAAAAAAAATATTTTGAATAGTGTAGTATGTACACTATCTTTGTGCTATCATAATTTAGGTTTATAATTGGTTATTAAAGGTTTTCATTCTCCCCGTTTGAAAACCTTTATTTTTTTAAAAATTTTATTGTTATTCGATAAAACAACCGGTTGTAGATCGACAATCATCAGATAATTTCCCAAAAAGATAAAATAAATTTGCAAGTTAATTATATTACCTCTAACTTCGTCTTAGGTTTAGGTTGATTGCCTCGTAAAGAGGTATTTTAGAGCCTGGAAAATCGCCCGATTCTTCCAGGCTTTTTCTTTTTGTATTTTATCGTCCCTTAAGATTTGATACACCTATATAAAATCCTATTTTTGGAATTCAAATATACCAATATGCAATATCCATTTAGCAAAGTCTCCAGAGAGATCAATGAATCTAATCATCTCATGTACTTGTTACAGCCTGTTGGATCGAACAAAGTAGTGTAACCTTTTTAAAAAGCAAATTATTTACATATGAAATATCCATGTAGTAGAGACTGCACAAATACGAATGAATATAGTTTGGATATTCCATATGACCATTGAAAATCAAATTATTTACATATGAAACTTTATTCATTTTTATTCTTTTTTCTTATTTCAACAACCTTACTGGCGCAGGAATCAGGACTTCAGATTTCTTACCTCAGGAGCAGTAATGGTAAAATCCATGAAAAGCAAAGCCCGATTTTAGTATACGCCAATAAAGAGCAGACAGCGGTTACCAGTCAGCAGATTCTTGACGGCAAGGCTCGTTTTCCATATGAGCGCTATTTTGTAAATCGTAAAAACAGAGCTTATTATAAGATATCAACTTTTGAAGGTGGGCGTGAAATTGCGACAGTGGACTCTGCTTTGTTGGAAAAGCAAAAGCTGGTGATAACAGGAGAAACAAAAAAGATATTAGGTTATACCGTTAAGAAAGCGACTACTTCTGTTAATTCCAATACCATAGATTTATGGTTTACAGAAGAAACCGGGATTAAAGCTTCGCCGGTTGAATTAGGGCAAAACTTAGGTTTGGTACTGGAAATGGTCAGGAATGGTAATTCAGCTGTTACAGCAACAAAGATCGAGAAAATAAAAAGCATACCGGCAGCTGTTAAATTACCGGAGTCAAGTCCATATGTGGATGAACTGACCTACCGCGATTTGCTATGGAAAAGCAGATTTGTCGATATCCCTGTATTCTATAAACAACGTATCCGTTTTAATGATGCAACCCGTTCGGATAGCATACTGAGATTTGCAAACGGAACAGTCATTGTCAAAAAAGTAAAAATACCTGAACTCAAAAAGAATGAAGGTCAGGCCTTTGTAGAAGTTATTCAGCAAGCTAAGGGAGATGCGTATGACCGCACAGGTTCGGTATTCCTGATTCCGGCGGATCGTGATATCAGTTTTCTGGACGGAATGCAAAACGGAATGAATACTTTGCCTGTGTATGAGAATGGCAATGGTAAGAAGTATCAGGGAATGACGCAAACGGCTAATTTTGAACCGGTGCTGGAACTGATGCGATTTTTTACGCCATTCGGCGTCAGCCAGTTCAATTACATTAAAATAAAAGGTAAAACCTGGCAGGACAGCGTGAGCTATCGTCAGGAAATTTCAGAGCTTCTGCCACGTTTCGCAGGTAAGGAAGTGTATATCGGAACATATATCGGTAATTACGATAAAGAAGGGCATGAAGTGACTGTACGTCTGACTATTCATCCCGGCAAACCTCAGTTTTCGGAAGGAGCGAAGGTACTTTCTCTGTTCAATACCACAAATGTAATGGAAATGGGCGGTCAGGAATATCCGACTATGTTTAATCAGGAGAAAGGAGTGGAGGTCAGATTTACATTAGATCAGGATGTCAAAAATGCACAGTTAAGATATATTACCACAGGTCATGGTGGCTGGGGAGAAGGTGATGAATTTGTCCCAAAAGCAAATACCATATTCTTAGATGGTCAGCAGGCTTTCAAATTTACACCATGGAGGACAGAATGTGGTTCTTACAGATTATCTAATCCTGCATCCGGCAATTTTGAAAACGGATTGTCATCTTCAGATTTAAGCCGATCTAACTGGTGTCCGGGTACGGTTACAAATCCGATATACATTGACCTTGGTGATCTTAAAGCCGGAGAGCATACTATACGCGTTCATATCCCGCAGGGAGAACCTGAAGGAACAAGTTTATCCTATTGGAATGTATCCGGAGCTTTACTCTATTACTAAACAACAAAAAAGCCTTCCCGTGTATGATACGGGAAGGCTTTTTTGTTTAATTATGCTGTATACTTATACGTTAAATCTGAAGTGCATAATGTCTCCGTCCTCAACAATATATGTTTTTCCTTCCACACTAAGTTTACCCGCCTCCTTGACCGCTGCTTCCGAACCATATTGAATAAAGTCCGCATACTTGATCACTTCTGCACGAATAAAGCCTTTTTCAAAATCAGTATGGATCACACCAGCTGCCTGAGGTGCAGTATAGCCTTTCTCAATAGTCCATGCGCGTACTTCCTGTACACCGGCAGTGAAATATGTCGCCAGATCCAATAGGGAGTATGCAGCACGGATTAATTTGTGAACACCCGATTCTGTTAATCCAAGATCATCCAGAAACATCTGGCGCTCTTCAAAACTTTCTAATTGTGCAATTTCAGACTCGATTTGTGCAGAGATAATTAATACTTCCGCATTTTCGTCTTTTACAGCTTCTTTTACTTTATCAACATAAGCATTTCCGGTATTTACAGATGCTTCGTCTACATTACATACATACAGTACTGGTTTTGCAGTTAATAAAGCCAGATCCTGAATAAACTCAAAATCTTCTTTCTCTATCGGTGATGTACGTGCAGATTTGCCGGATTCTAAATGCTCCTTTACAACAGAGAGAATATCAAATGTACGTTTGGCATCTTTATCTCCGCCTGTTTTGGCCATTTTCTCTACTTTTTGAATACGTTTAACCACGGTATCCAGATCTTTCAACTGCAATTCTGTATCAATGATCTCTTTGTCACGGATTGGATCTACAGATCCGTCCACGTGGATAACATTGCCGTCATCAAAACAACGTAATACATGAATAATTGCATTTGTTGTACGGATATTGCCTAGGAATTGATTTCCAAGACCTTCGCCTTTGGAAGCCCCTTTTACCAGTCCTGCTATATCTACGATCTCAATGGTATTAGGAACCAGACGCTGAGGTTTGACAAGATCAGCGAGTTTATTTAAACGTTCGTCCGGAACAGTAATTACTCCGACATTCGGTTCTATTGTACAAAATGGAAAATTTGCTGCCTGTGCCTTCGCATTTGACAAGCAATTAAATAACGTTGATTTGCCCACGTTAGGTAGGCCAACTATACCGCATTGTAAAGCCATGAATTGTGCTGTTTTTTAAAATTGTACAAAGATAGAAAAATCAAATCAACTAATCGTATATTTAAGTATGCAATGGATAGAGATTCCTTCACAATTCCTCAACAATCCGGAAGAAATCCGTTTAGTTAAAGTTCCGGGATTAAATTTTTGTCTTACACAGCAGGATGGTGCATGGGTGGCTTTTTCGGAGAAATGTCCGCATGCGGGAGCACCATTGTCTACCGGATGGTGCGAAGAGGGACGTGTAATCTGTCCGTATCACAGACATGCTTTTTCTCTTAAAACGGGAAGAGGGGATCCGGGGCAAGGTAATTTTGTAAATTTATATCCGCTGAAACACGATCAGGGTAAATGGTTTGTAGGAATTGATAAAAAATGGTGGCAAAAACTATTTTAACGAATTTGTATTTGTTTGATATTGAATCTTTTGCGAGTTTTTCTTATGTCGTTGCTACATTAGATATATTGTTTTATATTTAACTCACTAACTCAAATTATAAAACTGTATGAAAATTTTAAAGAAAATCCTGCTGGCTATTCTGGCTTTAGTTGTCATCTTGTTGATCGCAGCTTTGTTTCTAAAGAAAGATTATGCCGTAAAACGCGAAATTGTTATAAACAAACCTCGTGAAGCTGTGTTTGAATATATTAAATACCTCAAAAATCAGAATTATTACAGTAAATGGGCAACCATGGATCCGAATATGAAAAAAACATATACCGGAACCGACGGAATGCCAGGATTTATTTCTGCATGGGATAGTGAGCAAAAGGATGTAGGAAAGGGGGAGCAGGAAATTAAGAAAATTACAGAAGGAGAACGTATCGATATGGAGATTCGTTTTATTAAGCCATTTGCATCCAAAGATCAGGCATATATGATCACAGAAAGCAATTCACCAACATCTACAAAGGTGATCTGGGGATTTGACGGCCATATGGATTATCCTATGAACCTGACGTTGTTGTGTATGGATTTTGACAAAATGTTGGGCGGAGATCTCGAAACAGGACTGCAAAGACTAAAAGAACAACTGGAAAAATAATATCAGTAAGCTGTTTGCAGGCAACAGTTACAGTATTTATCCGGAATGGTAATTTATTAATTGCCATTCCATATCATTGTTTCTTTTTCGCATATACAATCATCATAACTGCTATGTGAAAATCTTTATAATCCCTCATATCTCTTATTCGCTGGATATGAAATACTTGGACGCTATGGTTAAAATAACATTGTACACGACGTCTATACACCCGGCACAGCAAAGCATCAAATAGACTGTTTCCGTTTTTAATTGAGTATATTTGTAGCGTTAAATTTGAAAGAAATTAACGAAATAGTATGCAAAACAAACAAATAGGTGTTATCGGCAGTGGGAGTTGGGCTACAGCTATGATTAAGATGCTGACAGATAATCTGTTGGATAAAACCATTTTATGGTGGATTCGTAAGCAAGAAGATCTGGAATATATATTGGAATACAAGCATAATCCAACTTATCTGAGTGCTGTAGAAGTTAAATTGTCAGCGGAACAAATTTCTACCAATGCTGCAGAGCTTATCCGACGTTCGGATATTGTGATCTTAAATACACCGGCAGCTTATCTTAAAGCTGCATTAAAAGATGTTAAACCAGAGGATTTTGAAAATAAAATTATAGTATCTGCCATTAAGGGTATCGTCCCGGATGCCAATCTGGTTGTAGGGGAATATCTGATGGAATATTATCATGTTCCGCTAGAGAATATTGTTGTCGTAGGAGGACCTTGCCATGCTGAAGAGGTTTCGCTGGAAAAGCTGTCATATCTTACTCTGGCCTCTAAAAATTTGGATCATGCTGAAGAAATGGCTAAATTTTTAAGGAACAGATATATCAAGACTATTATCTCCGCTGATATTTTTGGAGTAGAATATGGTGCTGTGCTTAAGAATATATATGCTTTAGCTGGTGGTATATGTCATGGCCTGGGATTTGGAGACAATTTTCAGGCTGTCCTTGTTTCGAATGCAATCCGTGAAATGGAAACCTGTGTGGATGTTATTGATCCTCAGCCAAGAGATATCAATCATTCAGCCTATTTGGGAGACCTTCTGGTAACTGCTTATTCCCAATTCAGCCGTAACCGGACATTTGGCAATATGATAGGTAAAGGTTATAGTGTACAATCTGCTCAATTAGAGATGAATATGGTAGCCGAAGGTTACTATGCTTCAGCCTGTATACAGCGGATTATTCAAAAATTCAACCTTCAGATGCCTATATGTGATGCCGTATACAAAATCCTGTATCAGCAAAAACCGGCATTACCAACAATCAAAGTCCTTGCAGATTCCTTAACCTAATTTTTTACATGATAACGAAAGAACAGATAGCCGAAACATATAAGTCTATTCAGCAGGAAATTACCGATGCTTTGGAAGTGTTGGATGGTGGCGCTAAATTTCAGGAGGAATTGTGGCAACGTGACGGAGGAGGCGGTGGCCGTACCCGTATTATACAGGGAGGCAATTTGATAGAAAAAGGCGGTGTAAATTTTTCTGCAGTTCACGGTACGCTTCCGGAGCCTGTAAAAAAGGCTTTTGGAGTCGAGGATGATCAGTTTTTTGCAACAGGAGTTTCCATTGTACTTCACCCTAATCATCCGTTAGTACCTATTATTCATATGAATATCAGATACTTCGAAATGAACGAACAAACCAGATGGTTTGGCGGAGGTATAGATCTTACACCTCATTATGTCTATAAGGAAGATGCACAACATTTTCATCAGACATTGAAAGCTGTATGTGACAAACACAATCCTGATTTTTATTCTGAATTTAAAACCTGGGCAGATAATTACTTTTTTATCCGTCACAGGGAGGAAACCCGGGGAATAGGTGGTGTATTCTATGACCGCCTTACTCCTGAAAAAACCAATATGTCATATGAACAGATCTTTGATTTTTCCTGCGATCTGGGACGTACTTTTGCGGGTGTGTATGCTGAATTAACGAACAGACATCGTCATGAAAGCTATTCAGAAGAACAAAAGAACTGGCAGATGCTTAGAAGAGGTCGATATGTTGAATTTAATCTGGTATATGACGCCGGTACAAAATTCGGATTAGAGACCAATGGTCGCATCGAATCTATTCTGATGAGTTTACCTGCACAGGCAAACTGGGCTTATGATTTTAAAGCGCAGCCTGGATCAAAAGAAGAAGAAACACTTTCCTTACTTAAAAAGGGTATCGACTGGGTTTAATATTCATTATTAAAAATTTATGATCAAATTTCAAAAATTTGTACTTGATAACGGACTCCGTGTATTGGTACACGAAGACCATAACACAGCAATGGCCTGTGTCAATATTCTATACGATGTCGGTGCACGGGATGAATCTCCGGAGCAGACAGGATTTGCTCATCTCTTTGAGCACCTGATGTTTGGCGGATCAGTCAATATTCCCAACTACGATACGCCTTTGCAAAGAGTAGGTGGTGAAAATAATGCCTTTACATCCAATGACATTACAAATTATTACATCACTCTGCCGGCAGTAAATATTGAGACTGCATTTTGGCTCGAGTCTGACCGCATGCTGAGTCTTGCATTTTCAGAACAAAGTCTTGATGTACAAAAACAGGTTGTTGTTGAGGAGTTTAAACAGCGTTACCTCAACCAACCCTATGGTGATGCCTGGCTCAAACTGAGACCGCTTGCATACCAGGTACATCCTTATAAATGGGCGACTATTGGTAAAGAGATTTCACATATTGAAGAAGCAAGGATAGAAGATGTGAAGGCGTTTTTTACAAAACATTATAATCCGCTTAATGCAATTATGGTCGTGTCGGGAGATGTAACCTTCGAGCAGGTAAAGCAACTGACCGATAAATGGTTTGGGGATATTCCTTCCGGACAAAAGTATAACCGGAATCTGCCATCCGAACCTGTGCAGACTGCAGCACGCAGACTGGAAGTAGAAGCCGATGTTCCGGTGGATGCCGTACACATGGTCTTTCACGGTCCCAACAGATTATCATCAGAATATCAGGCTATGGATCTGATATCAGATATATTATCCCGTGGATCTTCTTCAAGACTATTTCGAAAACTGGTTAAAGAGAAGAAAATATTCAGTGAAATCAATGCCTATGTTACCGGAAGTATCGATGACAATCTGTTTGTTATCGAGGGTAAACCCAGCGAGGGTATTTCCACTGCCGAAGCTGAAGCTGCAATCTGGGAGCAACTTACCTTCCTGAAAAATACGGAAGTAAGTGCCGAAGAATTGGAAAAAGTGAAAAACAAGATCGAATCGACTTTAGTATTTGCTGAACTTTCTATTCTGGATAAAGCCATGAATCTGGCTTATTACGAATTACTTGGTGATGGAAATCTTTACAATGTCGAAATTGGGAAATATTTGACCGTAACGGCTGCTGAAGTTCGAGCGCAAGCTAATCAGATCTTCAGAGAAGAAAACTCCTCTACACTTATTTATCACGCTAAACCGGAACTTATTCATGCTTAACAGATCTTTTGCTCCCTCATTCAATACTATTGCCGGTATTGATCTTGTACATCCTGAATCTCTGACATTTGATAATGGACTTAAAACATTTCTGTTTCATAATCCGGATCAGGAATTAGTACGCCTGGAATGGATCTTCAACAATATTTATGACAAGTCTGAAAATCCTTTACTGAATACTACACTGAGTGCAATGCTTAAGGAAGGTACTACTCGGTTGTCAAGTGCGCAGATAGCAGAACAGGTGGATTTCTATGGTGCATATCTGATTCCGGAGTATAGTTACGATCAGACCAGTCTGACCTTGTATGTCCTGAATAAGCATGTGGATAAGCTGCTGCCCCTTATTAAAGAAATCCTGACTGCAGCGACGATTCCACAACATGAGCTGGATACGTACATACAGAATAACAAACAAACATTAAGCATCTCTCTTCAGAAGAATGATTTTGTAGCAAGGAGATTGTTTTATACTGCTGTATTCGGAGATAACCGATATGGAAATGTACCTACAGCTCAGGCTTATGATGCCATTTCAAGAACGGATCTGCTTCATCTTTATGATCAGCAGATTTTACCTCAAAACTGTACACTGTTTATTGCAGGTAATGTTAGTGAATCTCTTATAGAGCGGGTTAGCCAACTTTTTGGAGAGGAATGGCATTCCGATACGGTAATAGTTGCTCAGCAAAAGCCCGTATTAGAGACCAGTAACGGTCAGCTTATTGTAGAAAATAAAAAAGATGCATTACAATCCGCAATTCGTCTGGGATATCCGATGATTAACCGCACACATCCTGACTTCCCGGCTGTGCAAGTTGTGAATACATTATTGGGCGGATTTTTCGGTTCGCGACTGATGCGTAATATCCGTGAAGAAAAGGGCTATACCTATAGCATTGGTTCAGCAGTGGCCAGTCTCAAATTTTCCGGGTTCTTTACGATTGCTTCTGAAGTAGGAGTGGATGTCACCAGCCAGACTTTAGCAGAGATTGATAAAGAGCTGGATATCTTGTGTACGGAGCAGGCGGAAGAAGAAGAGTTAGCCGTAGTTAAAAATTATATGCTGGGCTCTATGCTGGGCAGTCTGGAAAGTATATTTTCACATGCAGATAAGTTCAAAAGTGTGTATTTCTCAGGAATGACGCTGGACTATTATGATCGTTACGCGGAAGTAGTGAAGACCATGACAACCGAACGTGTACTTGAAATAGCAAAACAATATTTCAGAAAAGAAGATCTTATAAAAGTAGTTGTCGGACAGTTAAAAGGGTAAAGACCTGAATCTTTAGTCTGGCGCAAGCGATCGCTTGTTCCTCTAAAATTAAAGCCCAGGCACCGCTACGCTAATGCCTGCCAGAAAAAGCTTGCAATACCGTATGTGTTACAGTTGGTCAGGACACCAACTGACGCATAGAGAGAGTTTGACATTATTGAAAAAGATTCAAGCACCATACTCATACTGAAGAGATAATAGAGATTTAACCGGAATATTCTTCTCTCTCCATCATAAAGAGCTGTCCCGATATATCGGGACAGCGGATACTAAAGATAAAGGCGAACTTATGCTAAATTCTTGGTCATAATACCAACGATCGAACGAAATGCGTTTGCCGGTGTCCTCACCGGCAATACTATTAAAAGGTATAAGCACCGCTACGTTAATGCCTGCGCTAGATATGTAAAATAAAAGCTTTCTCTGGCGCAAGCATGTTGCTTGTGCCCCTAAAGAATCCAATAATCCATTCTCCTTAACTTATATGAAGATCAGACAACAAAAGTTTATGCGGATTTTTTTCTGCAAACTGTTCCACTAACTGCATCATATAATAATTACTAACGCAGCGATCTTCTTTACTAATGATATCTTCGATCTGCTGACTTTCGTGGTATTGATCCAGAAAACCGAGGGCATAGAGGTTATTTTCCTTTACATATATATAACTCTTTTCTTCAGCATGTCTGCCCTGATCAATCAAAACATAACTTTTCTTTTCCATGGCCAGTGAATCTAAAGCTAATGTTACTTTATCATTATACTGCACGACATCTTCTGTTTCCATATATCTGGATTCCACCTGCCTTCCGTGGGCGGAGGCAGTCTTGTCAGAATAGAAAGCGCAAAGCAGGGGATTGAGATCAAAATCCTGAATAAGCTTAAGTAGCATCTGATTGGCATCGTACGGACGTTCAAAATAACGAATGCATGAAATTCCCTTTGTAACTTTCGTAACAGCCAGTCGCATATAGCCATTAATATCTTCGTAGATCATCAGACCTAATTTTGGTTCATATTGTTTCAAAGCCCGATTGTATGCAGGCCAATGTTTTTTGATCAGCTGGCATTCCATGAGTAAGGCCATTAATTCCGTTCCGGATTCTTCAAAATCAATATCAAAGATTTCCTTCAAAAATAATTGCCTCCTGTTGGAAGTGTTATTTCCTGTAAAATGACTGAGTACTCTTTTTCTTATGTTAATGGCTTTGCCTACATAAATAATTTTGCCTTTATTATTTTTGAATATATAGATTCCGGGTTTTGCAGGCAGGCGTTCAAACACCATTTTATCGATATGTGTGGGCAGAAGCTGTTCTTTGGCATGGGTTTGCAGAAAACTATCGATGAGCCCGTCTGTATCCTGTGAGAGAATACGTTCAAAGAGAATGACAGTCGCTTTTGCATCGCCGGCAGCACGGTGTCTGTCGGAAATCGGAATATCCAGACGCTGGCAAAGATTACCTAAACTGTAAGAAGAAAATCCCTTAAAAATGTTTCTGGCCAGCCGTACAGTACAAAGTTTGGGAGATTTCCATTGATAACCACAAGCCTTAAGGTGGGCATATATAAAGGAATAATCAAAATTTACATTATGAGCAACAAAAACCTTGTTCTCTAAAAAGGAATAGATATCAGCAGCCACATCTTCAAATGAGGGAGCATCCGTCAGCATTTCAGGCGTAATACCTGTAAGCATCTGAATATGATAAGGAATCTCCTTATGCGGATTGATGAGCGTCTGATACGAATCAATTACCTGATGACCATCATGCAGATAAATAGCGATCTCCGTGATACCGCTATTTGCTGCATATCCTCCTGTTGTCTCAATATCGACAATAGCATAAATACGACCTTCTGATACACTCATAGTTTTAGCCATTACACAAATATAATGCTAAAAATATTAGTTTTGCAACAGAAGTTTAAATTTAAACTGTCATCAGATCACGAATAGCGACTGATGCAATCGCTCCGCCAAATGCTGCCGGTAAATAAGACATGGTGCCGTAAGCAGATTTTTTAAAATTACTGCCATCGGTATAGAGTAAGGAATTCTTATCCGGCAATTCAGTTGAAAAGGCAACTTTGACACCATCTCGGATACCATGCTTACGCAGTTTTTTACGGATATGCTGTGCAAGTTTACAATTGTACGATTGACTGATATCTGCAATTTTTATCTTCGTGGGATCTACCTTACCGCCAGCACCCATAGAACTGACAAAGGGAACTTTCGCATCCAGAGCCAGACGAATAAAAAACAGCTTAGGTGTGATGCTGTCAATGGCTTCTACACAATAATCCGGTTTTAAATCCAGTAGCGCAGGTATTTTTTCGGGAATAATAAAGTCCTGAATCACTGTCAGATCCAGCTCCGGATTAATGGCCATTAATCTTTCTTTCATAATCTCAGCCTTAGACTCTCCGTGATTGGTAGACAGGGCAGGCAGCTGACGGTTGCGATTGGTAGGATCTACCGTATCGCCATCAATGATAGTCATTTTACCTACTCCTGCACGACAGATAAACTCCGCCGCATATGAACCTACGCCACCCAATCCCAGCATCATTACATGCGAATTGGCCAGTTTTTCCAATGCTTCACGCCCTACTAACGCTTCCGTACGTGAAAGCCAAGACAAATCTTTCATAAATTACTCAAAAACAGAATGATAATTCTGCATTATATATGCTTTAAACTTTGTTAATTCAATTTGTTTTACCCCCGCTACATAAGCGTAGATTTCATCAATGCCCACAGGCGAGTTATCTGTTTCCAAAAAAATCCGGTCTACAGGTGTTTCAGTCAGCACCTTATCCATGCTTCCGTTCAAGACCGCTTTGCCAAATGAAAGATAATATCCTTTGGAAATCAGTTGCTTAGCCATAATTTCATTCTTTTGATAGCCATGAAAAATAACCTTTCCCTGAAACAATTGGGAAGATAAGGTTTGCATTACTTCTTCAAAAGCACGTACACAATGTATGATCAAAGGTTTATCATATTGTGTGGCCAACTGCACCTGAGCGGCAAATACATCCTTCTGAATATTTACATCCGTTTCTATAACCTTATCTATACCACATTCACCTATTCCCAAAAGTTTGCCATTATCAAGCAATGTACGAAGTTGCGCCAGTTCACCTTCACTTCCTCCATCATTCAGATACCAGGGGTGAAGCCCTGCTGTAGCGCACACACTATTTACAGTTTCGCCATTATTCAGCGCGATACTGCGTATCTGACAGATAGCAGATCCGGAAGTAACGGTTTCACTCTTATGGGTGTGGATATCAATATAGACAGCTGACATATTATGCGCTGCAAATTTCAGAAAAATAAATGAGCTATGAAATTTTATCTACTATTCTTGTATAGATAATTTAAGCTATAGATGTATGGAGGGCATCTAACAAACTTTTGGCCTTCAGTAAACATTCCTCATATTCCTGTTCACCATCCGCCTGGTTAGTAATCGCACCGCCGGTGTGGAAAGAGATGTAGTGGGAGGAGGCATTATATAACAGCGTACGTATAACGACATTGAAATCAAAGTCTCCGTTTTGTGAGAAGTATCCGATTGCTCCTGAATATAATCCTCTGCGGGTATTTTCGATTTCTTCACAATGTTTCATTGCAGCGATTTTCGGAGCTCCGGTCATGGATCCTGCCGGAAAAGTATTTTTTACAGCCTCCAGATCCGTTACATCGGCTGATTTTTGACAAGTAATTGTAGATACCATCTGATGAACCTGTCTGAAACTCTGTATTTCAAATAAGCGGTCAGCTTTTACCGAACCTTTTACAGCACTTCGTGTCAGATCATTTCGTACCAGATCGACAATCATTACATTTTCTGCAATTTCCTTTTTAGAGTCCTGCAGCTGACGCACAATGCGTTCGTCCTCTGCTGCTGTTGCACCTCGTGGCGCAGTACCTTTTATAGGTTGTGAAATAAGCAAATCTCCCCGTTTAGCCATAAAACGTTCCGGTGATGCAGATAAAATATAGTGATCACCCATTCTGAAAAAAGCAGAAAACGGAGTAGGAGAGGCCTCTGACAATTGCTGGTAAACAAAAAAAGGGTCCAGGACAGCATCTTCAGCATAAAATTCCTGACAAAGATTTGCCTCGTAAAGGTCACCTTGCTGAATATGAGACTGAATACGTCCGAACGCCTGCAGATATTCATCTTTTGTCCATCTCGCTTTGATCGTATTTGTAAATTTAAATGTCTCAGGCAAATATTGCTGGGACACTATTTCTTTGAGAATCTGCTCCGGATCCTCAGCCTCGATATATACGCTTCCCTTTTTTATGGTGATGACAACAGCGGGTACAAAGAAGTAAGCAGGGGGAAACTGTAGATAATCAGCTTTATCTGTAGTCAGATCTTCAATTTCATTCTTCAGGTCATACGAAAGAAATCCGGGAATGAATTTTCCGGAATGCTGATCAATAAAATGTTGTGCTTTAAAAAAAGTGTCTGTACCGTCTGCAACAAATTGAGATACAGCTTTAACAGCCAGACAACAGTCAAAGGAAGACCATTCGTCAGCTGACTGATTGGAGTTAAAGAAGCAAATTTCATCAAATTGCATCGCCCATTGCAATGCTTTTTGATGAAATTTGCCAGAGGAATCGCTCGAATGTATATCTTCGATTCGCATTAATTATTTAGATAAGGATAACGTTTGTTTACGGTCCGGACCAACGGAAAGGAATGTAATAGGAACTTCCAGCGCTTTTTCCAGATAAGAGATGTAATTTTTCAGTGCTTCCGGAATTTCACTTTCTGAAGTAATACCGGTCAGATCCTGATTCCAGCCCTGTATTTCTTCCAGTACAGGCTCAGCCTCATTCGTAATGATCTCATAAGGCATATAGTCAATTACCTGACCATCATGCTTATAGTGTGTACACGCATAGATTTTATCAAATGTATCCAATACATCCGCTTTCATCATGATCAGTTCCGTTACACCATTGAGCATAATAGCATATTTTAATGCCGGAATATCGATCCATCCTGTACGACGCGCACGACCTGTAGTCGCACCGAACTCGTGTCCAAGCTTACGTAATTCCTCACCAACTTCATCATGCAGTTCAGTAGGGAATGGTCCGCCACCTACACGGGTTGCGTATGCCTTGAAAATACCGTACACCTTGCCGATTTTATTAGGGGCTACACCGAGACCTGTACATGCTCCTGCAGTAGTTGTATTAGAGGATGTAACGAACGGATAAGATCCGAAATCTACATCTAACAATGTACCTTGTGCACCTTCTGCCAAAACACTTTTACCGGATTTCAGATACTGATTCACCAGGTGTTCAGAATCTACGTGAGGAATAGTTTTGATATAATCAATTGCCGCCAGAAACGCTTGTTCTTTTTCAGAGAAATCAGGGATTTCACCGTAATGAGATAAGATAGACAGATGCTTTTCTTTTAGTTTCTCATAGCGTTCTTTAAAATCCGGCAATGTAGTATCACCTACACGAAGACCGTTGCGGCCTGTTTTGTCCATGTAAGTCGGGCCGATACCTTTAAGTGTAGAACCAATTTTGCCTGCACCCATTTTGGATTCTGAAGCAGCATCCAGCAATTGGTGAGTAGGAAGGATAAGGTGAGCTTTGCGCGCCAAAACCAGATTTCCTTTACCAACCGGATCGAAGCCGGCAGTTTTCAAATTGTCTAACTCTCTTTTCAGGATAATCGGATCAATAACAACACCATTTCCGATAAGATTCATGATACCTTCATTAAAGATACCTGACGGGATAGTGTTCAATACGAATTTTTTGTTATCAAACTCCAATGTGTGTCCGGCGTTAGGGCCGCCTTGGAAACGTGCGATCAAATCGTATTCAGGACATAAAACATCTACGATTTTTCCTTTACCTTCATCGCCCCATTGTAGGCCCAAAAGCACATCAACTTGCATAGCTTTTTTGTATTGAGATTAAAAATATATTTAGATAATGACTTATTCTAAAACAAAAATGTTCGGAAAAATTACGGTAGTAGTTTTTCCGAACAAATGTACTATAATATTTTACCAATAGTCAATATTAATTTGAAATAACCGCTTTTTCGGCTTTTGCCTTAGCGGCTTTGTCTTTCTCCTGGCAATCTTCACAGACGCCATACAGATTGAGAGAGTGATGTTTGATGTCAAACTTCAGCAAATCTCCCATCAGACTCTGGATCTGGTTGATCCTCGGATCACAAAATTCGACCACTTTATTGCATTCTATGCAAATCACATGATCATGTTGTTTATAGCCAAAAGATTTTTCAAACTGAGCCATGTTACGGCCAAACTGGTGTTTGGTCACGAGATCGCATGACACCAATAACTCTAATGTATTGTACACGGTAGCTCTGCTCACACGATATTTTTTATTTTTCATGTGAATGTACAGTGATTCAACATCAAAGTGATCGGAGCGCGAATATATTTCTTCCAAAATAGCGTAGCGCTCAGGAGTCTTTCTCAGATTTTTATTTTCCAGATAAGCCTCGAATATCTTTTTTACAGTGGCGTAATTTTCTGCTAGATTCATATCAAACTTAAGATTCTTTACAAATTTACCAAATTAGATTCACAATATCGCTTTTTTCAAAAATGTGAGATTCAGTTGATTTAATTCTCCGATTCATATCGTGTCACTCCGGTTATTCCGCTGATATGTTTGAGGTTTTTAATCAGATTATCCAACTGATCTGTATCGTTGACAAATACCATGATATTTCCTTCAAAAATACCCTCATTACTTGATATAGACAGCGAGCGGATATTGACCTTAAACTCCTGAGATATAACGGTAGTAATCTTGTTGACCAATCCGACGTCATCGATTCCGACAATACGCAATCCGGTAAGGAAAGCCACATTGTTGGATGTTGAAGAAGCCCATTTAGCTTTCAGAATACGGTATCCGTAGTTGGCCATCAGCTTAGACGCATTCGGACAGCTTGTACGGTGTATTTTTATGCCGTCATTTACTGTCAGAAATCCGAATACATCATCTCCGGGAATAGGATTACAACAAGGTGCCAGCGTATAATCTACTTCCTGGAGATCGTCGCCAATCAACAACGTATCCAGGTCTTTCTTATTTATTTTTTCTACTAATCCGCTGATGTGGGAGCTAAACTGACTTGGCGAAGTGTCAATCAGTTTTTCACTGGCTGCATAATCGCGCAGATTTTTGATATCTATAGTTCCTTTGGCCACATTGTAAAATAATTCCTGTGAGCTCGGAAACTTAAAATAATTAGAAATCTTATTGATATTATCAGTGTTATAGGTAATCTTCAGCGATTTTAGTTTGCGCTCCAGTATTTCCTTGCCGTCTTCCGCCACGCGGCGCTTTTCCTCTTTGAGAGACGAGCGTATTTTGGACTTGGCTTTGGCCGTTACGACAAAGTTGAGCCAATCTTCTTTGGGTACCTGCTTACCAGAAGTGATGATCTCGACCTGATCACCGTTCTGTAACTTATGACTCAGTGGTACAAGCTTGTGGTTGACTTTAGCACCGATACAGGTCGCACCGATATCCGAATGTATCTCAAAGGCAAAATCCAGGGCTGTGGCATCATTGGGCAACTGAATAAGCGTTCCTTTGGGCGTAAAAATGAAAATCTCATCCGAGAAAAGATTCATTTTAAAATCATCCACAAAGTCCAGCGCATTCGAATCAGCACTGCTCAGTACATCTCTTACTTTCTGAATCCACTGATCCAGTCCGCTGTCCGAATTGGATTCTTTGTATTTCCAGTGTGCCGCAAATCCTTTTTCTGCAATCTCATTCATGCGTTTGGTGCGTATCTGTACTTCTACCCATTGTCCACGCGGACCCATTACAGTTGTATGCAGAGATTCGTATCCGTTTCCTTTAGGAGAGGATACCCAGTCGCGCAAGCGATCCGGATTTGGTCTGTATAGATCCGTCACAATAGAATAAGCCTTCCAGCATTCTGTTTTCTCTTTTTCATAATCCGTGTCTATAATGATACGGATCGCAAACAGGTCATATACTTCTTCAAAAGGTATAGACTTTTTGCGCATCTTGTTCCAGATAGAATGAATAGATTTAGGACGGCCGAATACTTCAGCTTTAATCCCCTGTTCTTCCAGAATCTCTTTAACCGGTCCGACAAAATCCGAAATAAATTTCTCACGTTCTGCTTTCTTTTCATTCAGCTTTTTCGCTATAAATTTATAGGTATCCGGATCGGTATACTTCATGGAAAGGTCTTCCAGTTCGGACTTAATCGCATACAGTCCTAATCTGTGAGCCAGCGGAGCGTAGAGATAGCTTGTTTCAGAAGCAATCTTCAACTGCTTGTCGCGCGCCATAAACTCCATTGTCCGCATATTATGTAAGCGGTCTGCCAGTTTAATAAGGATTACGCGTACATCATCCGCCAGCGTCAGCAGCATTTTACGGAAATTTTCCGCCTGCATAGAGCTGTTCGGATCGAATATACCCGATATTTTGGTTAGGCCATCGATGATGCGGGCCACTTTTTTCCCAAACTGATCTTCAATTTCCTGTAAGGTGATAGCTGTATCTTCAACGACATCATGCAACAGTGCACATACAATCGATGTAGTACCAAGTCCGATCTCGTCCGCAGCAATTTTGGCTACAGCGATAGGGTGGAAAATATAAGGCTCGCCCGATTTGCGGCGCATTTCCTTATGACTTTCCAGAGCCAGATCAAATGCTTTACGTATCTCTTGTTTGTCGCCGCGTTGTAAAGTCGGCTTGCACGCTCTCAATAAATCTCTATATCTTTTGCGAATTTCTTTGTTTTCAGCTTCAATATCAATCACATACTCTTTCATAAACGTGCTGTAAAATTTTTAAGATACTTTAAATATTTTTATTAAATTAGGACAGAAAAAAGTACCTTTATATGGATATCTGTTTTCATTTGAATAAATGTAGTAAAATTATTTATCAGAATAAAAACAAAAGGCTTTTTTTGATGCAAAAATGAAAATTATATATGTACCCGGATTTGTGCTTTTTCTGCTCCTTCCTCTTTTTGGAAAAGGGCAGACATTGATTAAGCCTCAGTATGGTGGAGGCGAACCGGAAGTGGTAGAGCATTATGCCACTACTACATTGGATGACGGAGAAGTGGTGCCCTGGTTTCCTATACCGGAAGTGGTCGTGACGGGCAAACGTATATGGAGCAGTGAAGACGCTAAGAAGGAATACCTCAGACTTAGAAGAAATGTGCTGCGCGTATTACCGTACGCGATCTATGCACAAAAGAGATATGATCAACTGGACAGAGATCTGGCATTGGTCAATGATAAAAAAGAACAAAAAAGACTGATTAAAGCCTGCGAAGAAGAAATTAAAGAAAAGTTTACCAAGGAAATAAAAAATCTGTCGGTGTCACAGGGGAAAATATTAATCAAACTGGTGGACAGACAGACCGGAAAAACAAGCTATGATATGGTGAGAGAAATGAAAGGCGGACTTACCGCATTTTTCTATCAGGGTATCGCAAAAGTATTTGGTCACAACCTGAAAAGCACATACGATAGTCAGGAGGATTTTGAGATCGAAAACATTATCAGAAGTTTTGAGAGAACGCGCCCGGTAGCATCTCCGCCGCTTCAATAAAAAATATAACCTATGCAATCTGTTTACAATTTTCACGCTTTGGAGTTCAATGGCGAAAAGAAGTCGTTGGAAGATTATCATGATAAAGTATTGTTAATTGTTAACACGGCAAGTAAATGTGTGTTTACCAGTCAGTACAAAGCGTTGGAACGACTCTATCAAAAGTATAAGGACCAGGGATTTGAGGTACTGGCCTTTCCTTCTAATAATTTTAATCAACAGGAACCGCTCACAGGACGCCGGTTGGAGACATTCTGTCGTCTGCAACAGCAGGTGACCTTTCCTGTATTCAAGCGCACACATGTGGTCGGAGAATATGTGGATCCGTTGTTTAAGTATCTGTCTCATAAAGAATTAAACGGGTCTGTAAATATCAAGCCTTTATGGAATTTTCACAAATACCTGATTAACCGCAAAGGAGAGGTCGTGGATTTCTTTTACCCCTTTACAGGACCCAATTCTTCCCGCATTACGCGCAAAATCGAAGCACTTCTGAATGAATAATGATACTGGAATGAAGGTGAAAATTGTATCTTTGTGCCGGATCATAATGATGTCATAACATGAAATTAGATTTATTGGTAATGACCGTTCATCCTGATGATGCCGAATTGGGAGCAGGAGGAACGATTGCAAAATATGTAGCTGAAGGAAAGAAAGTCGGCATTGTTGACTTGACCCGAGGCGAGCTTGGTACACGCGGTACAGCTGAAACCCGAACAAAGGAAGCGCAGGATGCAGCAGAAATATTAGGAGTAGTTGTTCGGGAAAACCTGGATTTGCGGGACGGTTTTTTTGAAAATAAAGAAATGGAACAACGGGAAATCATAAAATGTATCCGTAAGTTTCAACCGGAGATTGTTATTACAAATGCTTTGTCGGACCGTCATCCGGATCACGGACGCGCGAGCCAGCTGGTCTATGACGCCTTGTTTCTGGCAGGCTTACGCCGCATAGAAACAGAAGTAGATGGCAAACCGCAGGAGGCTTTTCGTCCCAGACTTTTGCTGCAATTAATACAGGATCAGTATATCAGACCGGATGTGGTGCTGGATGTCAGCGATTACTGGCATATCAAAGAAAAGGCTGTACTGGCCTATAAAACTCAATTTAATTCTTCTGGTGGTGAGGATGATGAACCTCAGACCTATATCTCTAATCCGGATTTTATGAAATCTACGGAGGGAAGAGGGAAGGAATTCGGAAGAAATATTCAGGTGCAGTATGCTGAAGGCTTTACCAGTCGTAAGGTATTAGGTGTAACGGACTTGTTTGAACTTATATAGTTTCCATAAAATTTAAACAGTTTCTAAAAGGTAATCTGTATCTTTAGGAGTCGCTTTTCAACAAGAGGAGCGACTCTTTTTTTGATCATATAGCATGGGTAATCTGAATAATAAACTCAAATTACGTGTAGCCAGTTTTGGCTATGCAATCAAAGGGCTTAAGGTATTATTTCGTGAGGAAACAAATGCACAAATACATTTACTGGCTGCTATAACTGCTGTTATTCTTGGGTTTTGGCTACATATATCGGCAACAGAGTGGATTGCCGTCTGCCTGTGTATCGGTATCGTTATCGCTATGGAAGCGCTCAATACTGCTATAGAGCATATGGCCAATATGATCACACTGGAACAACATCCGGGGATTAAACGTATTAAAGATGTTGCTGCCGGTGCTGTACTGATTACAGCAATAGCCGCGCTGATAGTCGGATTAATTATCTTTTTACCGAAAATTTATAATTTACTCGCGCTATGATTTCAAAGAATGAGACCACTAATGGCTCTTTTTTGATTGTTCCGTTTTTCTTTCTAAGATAAGCAATCGATTGCTCAAAGTTAATTTTTTATAATTATTAACATTATATCTTAAATAATGTTAAATCACCCTTCCTTAATTACATCATAACATAAAAGCTGATATATTTACGAACAATTCGTATAACCAAGCCTTTGTGATGAAAAAAATTTTATTCTTATTGTGTTTTACTGTATCCTGTTTAACGCATCTGTATGCGCAGCTTAATCCTAAAATTACAGGTGAAGTAATCGATATAAAAGATAAAGCAAAATTGGAAAAAGCTTCTGTCGTATTGTTGCGTTCGAGAGATTCTGTTATGCAGAGTTTTGACCGTACAGGCGAGAATGGGAAATTTTCTATAACGCCAAAAGATACAGGTGAGTACCTGTTGATCATAAACTATCCCCAGTATGCAGATTTCGTAAAAAAGATACATATTCAGGACCAGCCCATTGATATCGGCCCTGTAAATATGTCCAAAACGGCCATTCTGTTAGAGGAAGCGCAGGTAACAGGTCGTATCCCAGTGGTTATAAAAGGAGATACTATCGAATATGATGCTGCTAGTTTTAAGGTTGAGGAGGGCTCGAAAGTAGAGGAATTGCTCAAGGTGCTTCCGGGAATAACGATGAATGCAGACGGATCTATTACAGCACAGGGAAAAACCGTAAAAAAGGTGCTTCTGGACGGAGAGGAGTTTTTCGGAGATGATCCTACATTGATCACGAAGAACATTCGTTCGGATATGGTTTCGAAGGTTCAGGTTTATGAGAAAAAATCTGAGATGGCGACACGAACAGGTGTTGATGACGGAGAGCGTACACAGACCATTGATATCCGGCTTAAGGAAGAAAGTAAAAAAGGAATGTTTGGAGAGCTGAAAGGCGGTGCAGGACTAGAAAAATATTATTCAGGATCTCTGGCAGTCAATAAGTTTAAGGGGGCGCAGAAAATTGGTTTTTTTGGTGTCACAGGTAATGAAGGAACAGTAGGATTGGGTTATTTTTCTAATCAGAAATTCGGTGTTGGCGGATCGGATGAATCTTCCTTTGAAGGAGGCGGGATTGTTATCCGGGCAGGGGGAGGAGATGAAGGATTCAACGGAGAATATGCAGGAGGTGGAATACCGAAAGCTATAAATTCAGGAATTACATTTAGTGATAAAACGAGTAATAATAAGCACAAGATCAATTCAAATTATAAATATTCCAGACTGCAGGTGGATAACACCAATACCACATTTAGCCGGGATGAGTTGCCCGGATTTTCAAAAATCGAAAACAATAAGGATAAGACCAGTAATCTGAATAATGGCCATCAGGCCGGATTGCGATATGATCTTGAACTGGATTCCAGTTCCAATATTACCTTTAATCTGGGATACAGATTGAATAAAACGGAAAATACTTCCTTTTCTGAAGGATTGGAACAGACTCTGGATTATGAGCCTATTAATAGAACGGAAGGGCGCTCCTTCAATACTAATACAAACGAAAATGCAGACTTATCTGCCTATTATACCAAAAAGTTTAAAAAGCCGAAGCGCGCTCTTACCCTGCGGATAGCCGGAAATGTAACGATTCAAAAGGCTCAGAATCAATATTTTTCGAGTGTAGAATATGTCAATCTGGACAGTCTGGATGTCATTGATCAATTCAAGCGCAATACTGTAAATAATGATCAGCTGACGTCTTCTTTTAATTATTCCGAACCCTTGAGTAAATCGGTAACGGCAAATGTAGGATATGAATATGCCTGGTTCCAATCCAAAACACTTGAGCAGTCTTTTAACAAAGATCCGCTTACAGAAGATTATACGGATCTTGATGAAAGTGTATTAAACGATTTGACTTATCGTAATTATCGCAATACCGGAAATCTGGGTTTTAATTATATCGCTGATAAACTGATCATCAATATCAATAACAGACTGACTTCGTCTGCTAATGTAAGGGACGACTATGGGGATAAATCCAAACTGGATGTGACACAATTGTCTTATAATCCGAATGTGAACGTCAACTATAAGCTTAGTAAAAGTAAAAGTTTACGGCTTAATTATTCCGGAAATACGCTTCAGCCATCTTTAAGCCAGATAAAACCTTTGCGTCAGAATACAGATCAACGGACAGAATTTCTGCCAAATGACAATTTAGAGGGAGGATATAGAAATAACCTTTCCGCTTCCTTTAATTCGTACCGTCAGCTTAAGCAGCAATCCTTATTTGTGAATGCCGGTATTGGAAATGTGGTTGATAATATCACTTCGTTTGTAACGGTCAATCCAACTACTGGCCAGCGCACACTTCAGTATGTAAATGTCACTGATAAACAGAATTTCAACGCGAATATATACGGATCATTCTCCTTCAAAGCATTCAAAAAGTTAGATTTGAATGTGTCTCCAGGCCTTTCAGCAAGTTATAACAGTTCTTATAATTATGTAACGACAACGGCTTCGGAACCCGAGCTTAATCATAGCGAACGAACAAATTACTCTTTCAGTCTCGGGGTTTACAGATACGCCAAAACCGGGTTTAATTTTAATGTAAATCTCAGACCGGGTTTCAGCAAAATGAATTCAAGCGTTCAGCCTCAGCTTAATAACAATGCCTTTACGATCAGCAACTTCGGAACATTTAGTTATATCTTCCCTCAGGACTTTAAACTGAGCATAGATGTGAATCAAAATTACCAGGGGGCAACTGGTGTATACGCAAAGCCCATTCACAATATGTATGTGAATTCTTATGTGTCCAAGAAGTTTTTTAAAGATAAAAGTCTGGAGACCCAGGTATCTGTCAACGACCTGTTTAATGAAAGAAACGGTATTAACAGAAGTCAAAACGGCTCTAGTTTTTTCGAAACACAAAACAATGTGATAAATAGATTTTTTATGTTTAGAGTCATTTATAATTTTACAACCATGAAAGGAGGCAGTAAAAATGGTCAATAGATTGGTATTCCTTGTTTTGCTTTCCTGCTTTTTAATGGTGCAATATGCGCAGGCACAATATGCTTATTTCCCTGAAAACGGAACCATTACCTACGAACGTAAGTTTCATCTGCATAATTATGTCAAGAATCAGCTCAAAAAATCTCAAAATACGGGTGGATATTCGGGTATCTATTTTGATGGTTTATTGAAAAATTCACCTGCTGAGCTGATTACAAAAAATACACTGAGTTTTAATACTACTGAAACATTTTTTGAAAATGTTAAAGAGGAGTTTCCTGCAAACCAACGCTATCTCTTGCAAAATCAGGAATATTACAATGACACGAAAACATATTGTAATTTCAAGACCGATACTTTTAAAAAATTACTGTCCTTCGGCGAAGATGAGTTGCAACTGGCAGACAGTATAGCTGAGATTAAATGGAAGTTTACTGATGAATACCGTAATATTCTGGGATACGACTGCAGGCGGGTGAACGGAATAATGCAGGACTCTGTATATATCGTTGCTTTTTATACCCCTCAGATTCCTGTATCAGGAGGTCCGGAGTTGATAAATGGTTTGCCGGGAATGATACTTGGAGTCGCTATTCCATCCTATAATCTCAATTATTTTGCTACTAAAGTAGAATTAAGTCAGGTGGCTGTACCTGCAAGCGTAACAAAAAACAAAAAAGCAGTACCTCAATCAAAGGCTGAGATTTCAAAGAAATTAAAAGAATTAATGAAATGGATGAGCAATAAAGATCTGCAACGGCTCTTTCTATAGCGGATTTCAGCTGTTTTAGAAGTTCTCTTAGCATAGGGAAAAATCCCGGTGCTAAGAGATAAAACCTTTTACATATTGCTGTGTCACTTCATGTTTAGGATGCAGAAGTACCTGTTCGGTTTTTCCGAATTCCAGAATTTCCCCATTATACACAAATGCGATATAATCAGACACACGTCGGGCCTGTCTGAGGATATGAGTTACGAGCACGATCGTATAATCTTTTTTGAGATCAATCAGTAAGTTCTCAATAGTTTGGGTAGATACAGGGTCAAGAGCAGATGTAGATTCATCTCCGAGAATAATTTCGGGCTCCACCGCCAGTCCGCGGGCAAGGCAGAGACGTTGTTGCTGACCTATAGAGAGTCGTGTGGCAGATTGATCCAGCCGGTCTTTGACCTCTTCCCATAGCCCTACATTACGCAATTGTGTCTCTACGATAAGTTTTAGCTTTTTACGGTCTCTGGTTCCGTGTATGCGCGGACCGTAAGCGATATTATCAAAAATAGACATCGGCAACGGAAATGGGCGCTGCGAAAGCAATCCCATTTTTTTGCGTATATGGGTTACTTCAGCTCCTTTTGCATAGATGTCTTCACCGTTGACCAGTACAGAACCGGTTATATCCACACCTTCAATATCATCCAGTAATCTGTTTAATGTCTTCAGAAGTGTGGTTTTGCCACAGCCGGAAGGTCCGATAATCGAAGTCACGGAATTATTGGGCAAAGCCAGGTTGATATTCTTCAGAATATGATTGCCCTCTATGTACACATTGAGGTCTTTGATTTCCAGATGAGGACGACTCAAGGTTGTTATATTTTGTGTTTCTTCTGTTTCGATTGAAGGATATGAGTGCATAACACGATGATTAAGATGATCAATGATAAAATAAGCGCAGAGGCATATGCCCGTCCCTGAACTTCAGGAATGGGACTGCTCAATTGAAAAAATATAGCCAGCGGAAGTGTTGCCGCAGGTTCGTCAATATATTTAGGCAGATTGTCGCTGAAGCCTGTTGTTAAGAGTACGCCTGCTACATCTCCGATGGAGCGTCCGAAGGCTAATAAAATAGCGGTCAGTATTCCGGGTCTGATGTAGCGGATAAATATTTTTGCTACCTCCCAGCGTGTCGTGCCCAGTGACAAGGTGACATGTTTCAGGTCTCCGGGAATTGTTTTGATAAGTTCATCCACAGTGCGGACGACTATAGGAATAGTCAGCAATGTAATCGTAATAATTCCGCCCAGCAGAGAAGCGCGAATGCCAAGCCACACCATCAGGCTAAAGGCTACTGCTCCGTACACAATGGATGGGATTCCGAATAATACATCAAATAGTAATTTGGACAGTTGCGCCAGTTTTGAACCGCTACGGACATATATATTCAGATAAATGGCAATAGGAATGCCGATAAGTGTAGATAGCAGGGTCGCTGCACCGGCCAGATAAAGTGAGCCCAGTATTGCATTCAGAATTCCACCTTCCTTGCCAATATAAAAGCCGCCTTTTGGTACCTGAGTAATCATATCCCACGAGATATAAGGCAAGCCTTTGTATAATATCGTTCCCAGAATAAAGAATAGCGAACCTGTGACGGCCATTCCGGAAAGACGCATAAGAGTCTTTGCAACCTGCTCTTTGAATAATCTGGTTTTTACATTAGCCATTGTATTTTCCCTCCAGTTTGTTGAGGATCAGTCTTGATATCAGATTGAACCCAAAAATAATTACAAATAATAGTAAGGCGGCAAACATCAGAGCGGAGTCGTATAACGGAATAGACATCATCTCTCCAAAGTTATTGGCGATCAGCGCAGGTATAGGGTATCCGGCGTCGAATATGGATGTGGGTATTTTGGGTACATTTCCGCACACCATGAGTACAGCGACTGTTTCGCCGAAAGCCCTGGAGACAGCCAGTACTGTGGCTGCAAAAATACCGGGCTTCGCTTTTATTAATACGACCTTTTGGATGGTTTCCCATTTCGTTGCGCCTAAAGACATGGATGCAGATTTCAACTCATAAGGTATAGTCTGCAGGACTTCCACCATTATACTGATCATGATCGGAAAGATCATGACTGCCAGTACCAGCCCGCCGGACAATACGGTATAGCCGGAAGTCGTGACACCGAATATTGGGGCAATATAATCCTGTACCGCGGGAACGATAAAGAGCACGCCCCATACTCCGTACAGCACAGGAGGAATGGCTGCAAGAACATTTACCAGAGGCAGCATCATATTTCTCAATGATTTGCCGGCGTATTCCGTAAGGTATACTGCTGTCAGAATACACAGAGGAGCAGCCACAAGTACCGCAATAATGGTGACGGATAATGTCCCCATAATAAAAGGTAAAAAACCAAAAAAACCTTTCATCGGAGACCATACTTTCTGCGTCAGGAGAGAGACAACGCTGGTCGATTCAAACAGCGGTACAGATTTAACAGCCAATCCGATACCAATAAGTGCTACTACAGAGATAGAGGCTATGAGCAGTACTAATGTGGATTTTTGTATTATTTTATCTTTAAGTATTCTATTAATAAGCATGTTAAAGTTTTTTCAGTTCACCAGCGATTATATCTTCGTGCAAGGGTACATACCCATTCTCCAGCAGGATACTTTGCTGCTGTTTCTCCAATACAAAAGAGATGAATTTTTTCAAGAGCAAAGATTTTGGTTTGCCATGTGTGACAAATGAAAGGCTACGGGCAGGAGGTGAGGGGTACTTATTCAGCGCCACGGCTTCTGTCAGGTCATCTATATTCGTGTAGAAGCTTTCCTCTGTGTCAATCTTCCCGTTTGCATTCAGATCCAACGGCAGCACATCGATCCGATCTGCTGTCTTTTTCGTTTTGAGATCATACACATAGTTGATATTATTAAATCCTATAGCATTCGGATCATCTTTGATAGCCTGAGCAATACCGGGATCTCCGAAAATTCCTACTCCTTTCAGATCTTCCTGCTTATGCCCGAAAAAATTAGCCCAGGTTTCTGCAGCACCCGCTGCATCCGACCGCACATATATCACGATAGGATCTGCGGTGAATGCAGGGTCGATATCGTTCCATCTTTTATATTTTTGATTAATAAACAGATCTTCGAGTTCCTTTTTAGTCAGTCCTCTGTTGATTAACTTTTGATAATTTGGATTTTTACTGTTGATAGTACAGATAACCGCGTCTTTGGCAACATCTATCGGAAATGCTCCACGTTCAATTTCCTGAGGATGCAGATCTCTGGAAATCAGTCCGATGTCAACCATTCCGGTCAGCGCATCGGCGATTCCCTTGCCGGCACCACCGGCAGAAATATTAAACCGGACATTGGGATGTATTTTTTTGAAATCCTCACTCCATATAACAGCGAGAGGGTAGAGCGCAAAGGCTCCGGAAATAGAAATATTTCCTTCGTAACCTCTCTCTTCACTATATCCGTCTTTTACTTTTGGGGCACAGGAATACGATAAAATCAGTGTTAATATGCTTAAAATTAGAGTTTTATTTGTCTTAAATGGCATCTACTTAAAGTCTATAGAAATACTCTTGTAAATTTTATAATGACAAATATATATTAAATTGGTAGATATTATAGGTTTTAAAAAAATTATTTTTACATTTGATCCGTCATCAGTCATGAAGACCAAAGAATAAATCATTAAGTGTATGCAAAGTTTCCGTACAGAATTAGAGAATCCCGTAGTGGAGCAAGAGATTATTGATCTTGAAAAGAAGATTCGTCTGTTTAAAGAAGGCAAATTGCCGGAAGAAAAATTCAGATCTCTTCGCCTTGCCAGGGGAGTTTATGGACAGCGTCAGCCTGGTGTACAGATGGTGCGGATCAAGTTGCCGTTTGGTAAGGTTACTTTTAAGCAGATTCTCAAAATAGCAGATATTTCAGATGAGTATGCCAGCCGTAATCTGCACTTTACAACACGTCAGGATATACAGATCCATTATGTAAGTCTGGACCGTACACCTGAATTGTGGGCCAAATTAGCGGAAGATGATATTACACTTCGTGAAGCCTGTGGAAATACGGTACGTAATGTCACGGCATCAGCCACTGCGGGTATCGACCCGAATGAACCGTTTGATGTATCGCCTTATGCACACGCGACTTTCGAGTATTTCTTACGCAATCCGGTATGTGCCGAAATGGGACGTAAATTTAAAATGTCCTTTTCTTCCGGAGAAGATGATACCGCATTCTCATATATACATGACCTTGGGTTCATTCCTAAAATCAAAACTATCGACGGGAAAGAAATCCGCGGATTCAAAGTTATGCTTGGCGGAGGATTGGGTTCACAGCCTTTTCTGGCGAGTATCACCAATGAATTTCTGCCTGAAGAAGAACTTATCCCTTATATAGAAGCGACATTGCGTGTATTTGACCGCCATGGCGAACGCAACAATCGTAATAAGGCACGCTTTAAATACCTGATCCAGAAACTGGGTCTGGAAGAAGTAATTCGCCTGATCGAAGAGGAGAAAATCGCAAATAAGGTAAAACGCTACGATGTAGACCGGACGCGTATAGTACAGCCTGAAGCTCCGGATACAAGTGCATTGGCAGCAATTGATCTTAGTGATTCAGAAGCTTATGTGCTTTGGAAAGAGACCAATACTTTTGCGCAGAAACAGGAAGGCTATTACGGAGTGTTTGTAAAAGTATCCACCGGGGATCTGCCTACTGCCAAATCCAGGAAACTGATCGAAGGCTTACGCGGACTGATTGCAGATGATATCCGTATTACACAGAATCAGGGTTTGCTGTTGAAGTATGCTACAGCAGCATCTTTGCCCCATATTTTCAATTTGCTAACCCGGTTGGAACTGGCTTCTCCGGGATTTGAAAGCACGGCAGATGTGACGACGTGCCCCGGTACAGATACCTGTAATCTGGGTATTTCCAACAGTACTGAAATGGCACGGGTTATCGAAACCTATATACAGGAATTTCATCAGGATTTTATCTATAACCGCAGGTTGAAAATCAAAATATCAGGCTGTATGAATTCCTGTGGTCAGCATGGTCTGGCGCATATAGGATTTCATGGCAGTTCTGTAAAAGCGAATGGCAAAGTCGTTCCTGCTGCTCAGGTTATGATCGGAGGTGGAACTGTTGGCGACGGCTTCGGAAGGGTCGCAGAACGCATTATTAAAGTGCCAACCAAACGTGTTCTGCATGTGGTGGATCTGGTATTGAATGATTATAAAAAGGAAGCAATCGGAGAAGAGGATTTTCACGCTTACTATGATCGTCAGGGTAAGAATTACTTCTATACGCTGTTAAAACCACTTTCAGATCTGACTAATTTGTCTGATGATGAATACATAGACTGGGGGCATCAGGAGACATTCGCTACAGCTATAGGTGTAGGAGAATGTGCCGGTGTGGTGATAGATCTTGTGGCTACTCTTATATATGAAGCGGAGGAAAAAATAACATGGGCCAGATCAGCCTATGCAGAAGATAAATATGCAGATTCAATTTATCATGCATACAATGCCTTTGTACAATGTGCCAAAGCTTTATTATTAGAAAAAGGAATCAATGTAAGTACGCAGAACGCCGTGATTCAGGAGTTTGACACCCACTTTGTAGAGGCTGGCGAATATCAGTTTGAACCCTCATTTGCAGATACGGTGCTTCAGATCAGTAAAAATGAACCCGGACAGGCATTCGCTAAAGCTTATATGGCTCGTTCAGTAGCCTTTTTCAATGAAGTATACACCAAAAAGAATTTAATACAACAGGTACAAGAAAGTTAAGAGGGAGCACATGAACAGACAAGCAAAAGTTACCTTAGTGGGTGCCGGCCCCGGAGATCCGGATTTGATCAGTGTCAAAGGATTAAAAGCGATTCAGCATGCCAATGTCATTCTGTATGATGCATTAATCAGCGGAGAGCTGCTGGATCACGCACGGCTAGACTGCGTCAAAATATATGTAGGTAAGCGGGCTGAACAACTTTCGGCCTCTCAGGATGAAATAAACCGCTTACTTGTGGACTATGCCGTCAATTATGGAAACGTTGTCCGTCTCAAAGGTGGCGATCCTTTTGTATTCGGAAGAGGTGGCGAAGAAATTGATTTCTTACGTGAGCATAATATAGAGACTGAAGTTATTCCGGGCATATCGTCTTCTATCGGACTGACCGGATTACAGCAGATTCCTTTGACATACAGAGGTATAAGCGAAAGTTTCTGGGTAATTACTGGTGCGAAATCTGACGGATCGATGTCTTCTGATCTCGAACTGGCGGTACGCTCTAATGCGACTGTAGTCGTGCTAATGGGGTATGGCAAGCTCAGGGAGATTGTAGCACTCTATCAACGCCACAACAGAGGTGACCTCCCTGTTGCATTAATCCAGAACGGATCCCTACCCAACGAAAAAGTGGTATTAGGCACGATTGACGATATTCTGGATGAATCGCAGGAACGCCGTATCGGTGTACCGGCCATTATTGTATTGGGTGAGGTCGTGGCCAAACACCGTGAATTTAACAAGATCAAAGAACAAGCATTGGCATTGTAAATGAATACACTGTTTCCTATATTTATCAAGCTTAATCAGATCCGTACCCTTTTGGTAGGCGGAGGTACTGTGGCACTTGAAAAATTTCAGGCACTTACAGCACAGGACAGCCAGGTACAGCTTACTATTGTAGGTAAAGAGATTAAGACTGAACTGAAGTCACTGGCTGCAGCTTATCCTCATGTAGAGCTATTTGAGCGTGAATTTGTCGCTGCAGACTTACAGGATAAACAACTGGTGATCTCGGCAACCAATAATCCGGAACTGAATGAAGAAATCCGGGTATTGACCCAACAGCAGAATATTTTACTTAATGCAGCAGATAAGCCGGCTTTATGTGATTTCTACCTCGGATCTATTGTGCGAAAGGGAAACCTCAAGGTGGCTATTTCTACGAATGGAAAGTCTCCTACAATCGCTAAAAGAGTAAAGGATCTCTTACAGGATCTTTTGCCGGAGGAAATTGATGAAACACTGGAACTGATGAGCCAGTTGCGGGATAAACTGAAGGGTGACTTTGAATATAAAGTCAAAACACTGAACGAACACACTAAAAGTTTGATTGAACAGGATGGATACTAATACGATAAAAGCAGCATTAGGAGGAAAAGAGGGTGCGGAGTTGCTTCGTGAGCTGAGCATACAGTACCCCGGAAAGGTTGTGTTTTCTACTTCATTCGGAATTGAGGATCAGATTATCACAGAATGGATCGGACAGAATCATCTGGATATTCAGGTATTTACATTGGATACGGGACGATTGTTTAAAGAGACATATTCACTTTGGAGCCGTACGCTGGATAGATTAGGATTACCTATACGCGCGTATGCGCCCAATGAAGAATTGCTGCAGGAGTTTGTTTCGTCCAAAGGACCTAATGCTTTTTATGAATCGGTAGACAACCGCAAACAGTGTTGTCATATCCGCAAAATTGAACCTTTACGCCGGGCATTGGCCGGTTATAAGATATGGGTGACTGGTATACGTGCTGAGCAATCGCCGAATCGGCATGATATGGACTTTGTAGAGTATGATGAAGTCAATCAGATTATAAAAGTGCACCCCTTGTTTGACTGGAGTTTTGATCAGGTAAAACAGTATGTCAAAACGGAGCATATTCCGTATAACAGCCTGCATGACAAGGGATTTCCGAGCATAGGCTGCCAGCCCTGCACACGTGCGGTACAGGAAGGTGAAGACTTCAGAGCCGGACGCTGGTGGTGGGAAGATCAGAGTAAGAAAGAGTGTGGATTACATATTACAACAAAATAACAAAGTAGCATAGATGGATTATTTAGATCATTTGGAGGCAGAAGCCATTTATATCCTGCGTGAAGTGGCAGGTCAATTTGAGAATCCTGCGCTGCTATTCTCCGGAGGAAAAGATTCAATCACGCTGGTACATTTAGCCAAAAAGGCCTTCAGACCAGGAAGATTTCCTTTTCCGCTGGTACATATTGATACAGGACACAACTTCCCCGAAACCATTGAATACCGTGACTGGCTGATTAATGAATTGGGTGAAAAACTTATTGTAGGATATGTACAAGACAGTATTGATGCAGGCAAAGTGGTGGAGCAGAAAGGTAAAAATGCCAGCCGTAATGCCCTTCAGACGGTCACTTTACTGGATACAATAGAAAAATATCAGTTTGATGCCTGTATAGGAGGAGCCAGAAGGGATGAGGAGAAGGCAAGAGCAAAAGAACGCATATTTTCGGTACGGGACGAGTTCGGACAATGGGATCCGAAACGCCAGCGTCCGGAGCTGTGGAATATCCTGAACGGAAAGATTCATAAAGGGGAAAATGTACGGGTATTTCCGATTTCAAACTGGACGGAACTGGATGTGTGGAATTATATCAAACGTGAAAATATAGCCTTGCCAAGTATCTATTTCAGCCATGAAAGAGATGTCGTGACACGCAACGGACAACTGATGGCAGCAGCATCTTTCCTGCATATTGATGAGGAAGATGTAGTAGAGCGTAAGTCTGTAAGATTCAGAACTGTAGGTGATATGACCTGTACGGCTGCTGTAGATTCCAAAGCGGTGGAACTTGATGATATTATTGCTGAAATCAAAGCGTCTACTGTCAGTGAACGCGGAGCGCGTATGGATGACAAAGTCTCCGAGGCAGCAATGGAAGACCGTAAGAAAGCAGGATATTTTTAAGGAGATTAAAGATAGACCCGACCTTATTTCAGATGGTATAAATTATTCAAATCTCAAGCAAATTACTAAAATGAATATACTTAAGTTTATAACAGCAGGATCTGTTGATGACGGCAAAAGTACGCTGATCGGACGCCTGCTTTATGATACAGACTCTATATTAGACGATCAGCTGGAAGCTATTCAGAAAGCGAATCGTAAGAATGATGACGGAACAGTGGATCTGGCGATTCTGACTGACGGACTGAAAGCGGAACGTGAACAGGGCATCACTATAGATGTGGCCTACAAATATTTTCAAACGGAAAACCGTAAATTCATTATCGCCGATGCTCCCGGACATATTCAATATACCCGCAACATGGTAACCGGAGCGTCTAATTCGGATCTGATTATTGTATTGATTGATGCCCGCAAAGGTGTTATTGAACAAACAAAGCGCCATTCTTTTTTGGCTAAATTATTATCTCTGAAAAAGGTCCTGGTATGCGTCAATAAAATGGATATGGTGGAGTATGAGCAGGATGTATTTGAAAATATAAAGCATGACTACGAACAACTGGCTCAAAAATTGGGATTGACGCATGTGGACTATCTACCGGTATCGGCCTTAAAAGGCGATAATATCGTTCATAAGTCAACCCGAATGAACTGGTATGACGGCCCGTCTTTGCTGGATTATCTGGAATCGGTTGAATTTGAGGAAAATACAAATGAAAACTGGCGGTTTCCGGTACAATGGATTGTTCGTCCGCAGACGGAAGAATTGCACGATTACCGCGGCTATGCGGGAAGAGTAGTGGGAGAGGGGCTGTCGGTTGGCGATAAAGTGTTGATCCTGCCTTCAGGTACAGAGAGTAGTATTAAAGCGATTGAATTGAATGGAAAACATCTTGAGAAGGCTGAAAACGGACAATCTGTAATTGTGCATCTTGCTGATGATGTGGATATTAGCCGTGGAGATATTATTGTTTCTGCAGAAAATCCGGCTCTGGCCGAACGACAGTTTGAAGCAAACATCTGCTGGTTTGACAACAAACCGCTGGATACCGCTCAGGTATATTTGATACAGTATCACAGCAAACTGACTAAAGTCAAGATTCAGGATGTGCTGCATAAGATTGATATCAATACGCAGGAATATTTGTACAATGAACCGATCAAACTCAATGATATCGGAAAAGTGGAAGTAAAAGCTGCTGAGGATATTATTTTTGACCGCGCATCTGATAATCCTGCAAATGCCCGTGCAATCTTGATTGATCCGCGAACCAATCTGACTGTCGGTGCGCTGATTATCGAAAATGTGGCTTAAATAAAAATTGTAAAAAAAAATTATAACGGACTTCAGGATTTGAAGTCCGTTTTTTTGTTTAACGTTTTCCGTCTGTTGACTGCATGCCTGCTACAACTGCTTTTAATATGGTGTTCCGGAATTTTCTAACAAATGCTGTATGATTGGTATCTAGCTATAGAATTTAAGAACATTAAAAGTAGTGGAATTTTTAGGGAATTATAGGAATGTAAGGGAGTCTTTAAAATACTACTTAACATAATATAAATTATAGGACATTTATACATATTTGAATTATACAGGATTCAGCTACAGTTCGTTCACAGCATCCAATGCATAATGACTGAGTTCTTCAATGGCTTTGGTGAAGACTTTAATCTGCCATGTTGAAAAATGACGTAAGTTGGCAGACTGCTTGTGGTTTTGAAAATTAATGTTAAAATTTAAAAAGTGTAGAGTTTTTATCTCTATATTCGTTAAATTATAAAAACATAATTATGAAAAAGTTTTATTATTTAATTCCTGTATTTACAATTTTGTTATTTTCCTGCTCTAAAAATTCTACATATTACAGTCTTGATGCTGAATTTGGATTGGATATTAAGGATCAGAAAGGAAAAAATCTCTTAGACGGACGGCTCAAAGTCGAGAAAATCACGCACTCGGGAATCAACGATGGTCAGGAATACCTTACGGCTGGCTACGATACTCCAGACACGCCACCAATAGATGGTTATTCGGTAACTAAAAAAGGTGAATCTAATATTTTAAACATGACTTTCTCCCCAGTATATAGAGAGTCAATTATTACAATTAAATGGAAAGATATAGTAGAGGAAGATACGTTAAAAGCAGAATTGTATAGAGATAAGCATGTTATCCGAATTGGAAAAATATTCTGGAACGGAGATTTTATTTGGGAAAAAGGAAAAAGTGAAGACAAATATCAGATTAACGTTTTAAAAGATATTTAAATCCCATTTAATTTTAAATTTATAAGATAGTCAACACCCCATAAACCTACCTCAGCAAAACAGCCTCAAGTGGTATAAGACCGGAGGAAGTCGTCTGCTTAAAAATAAGTGTATCTTCTCCGTCTATGCTCAGTGTTCCTTTGGCTACAACTGTATCTTTCTGATCTTTAAACTGGATATAAGCGATGTCACTTTTAATATTTCCATTAACGGATAAGGTCACCGTTTTTGCTTTTTTTCCAAAAGTCATATAGCGGGCCTTCCCTTCCACTTTTGTTCCTGTTTGTGACATATCAAAAGCAATCACGCCGATTTCTTCTCCTTCACTTGAATATTTGCCGGCAAAATTACTTATTTCCTTTCCTGCGATTGAAAAATCGTTGGTAGCAACAGTTTTTGACTGCGCCTGTACTTCAGACATAAAAACAAAGGAGATCAATACAGCAATAATAAAAAGTCTATGTTTCATAGAAAATGTATTTTTCATAAAATTACTGAAATTCAGCTGAACATAATCCAATTATTAGTGATGATTTTTTTCATGTCCTTGTCTATATACCTGAATATTTCTAAATTAGTTTCGCCAATAAGAATTAACTCATGGAAAAGAACAAAGCATCATCATTTATTTTTGGTATTGCAGCCATCATTGTCGGATCTGCCTTATACAAGCAAATAGACTTTGAGCATTTTAAAGTTTTACATAAGGGATTAGCCATTATCTACGGCCTCACCTTTGCTTTTTCTGTTTTTATTTTAATAAAAAACTTCAGAAACAGATCTAAAACTTAGAAAAACAAATGTTTATCTGTTTCAAGGTCAACTGACAGGCTTATTACAACTCAGCATCAATGTAATAAGCCTGTTTCTGGTTAAACCGGTCTGCAATCAGGGAATTTTTGCCATTCGGATGGCGTCCTCAAAAGCAGATACAAGCTGACTATTAGTCCGTCTTAATAAAGTTGCATTCGTCTTTACAGCAATCATTCCATCCCCTTGTCGGGGTTGACCAAGGATAATATTATGTTCATGGCGCAGATGCCCTCTTAACTTTACACTGTCTATCCCCTTCCCTATTTTCATCAGGCTGATATTACTTCCGTGCTCCGGATGTTCGACATGAATACCATCCAACTGATTAAAGAGATTGAAAAGCGTTTGGGATTTATCCTTTACTTCCTTCATTACACGATCAATATCTTCCAGGTGATGGAGCGCCATGGCAGCATTAGGCCAGTTGGTAAAAACACCTCCGCCGTGGATTTTGACCAGATGATGCATCTGATCAATGACAGCCTTATCTCCGCAGAGTACAGCGCCTCCGGTAGCTCCGAGGTATTTATACAGGCATAAATATACCGTGTCAAAGTATTGAGCATAGTCAGCTATAGCATGACCAGTATATGCCGATGCCACATGCAGTCTCGCTCCGTCAAGGTGCATTTTGTAGCCCTTTATGCGGCAATATTCGGCTATTTTCTTTATTTCTTCGAGCGGGAATACCCGGTTATCCGCTCTTCTTACAGGAGTTTCGATGGAAACAACGGCTCCGGGAACAGCGAAAGCCTCTCCCTGCTCATGTACATCTACAGCTTGTTGCAGTTCCTTCTGATCAAACCAGTGATTGTCTGTCGCAAGCGGGATCAATCGTTTATTGAATAATGTCTGAGCTGCATCGCCTTCATCTCTGTACACATGACTTTTTTCCTGCACAAATGCTTTTGTAGCTGATTTCCCCAGCACGGATATCGCCAGTTGATTCGCAAGTGTTCCGGATGGCATATAAATAGCCGCCTCTTTGCCGGTTATTTTTATACACTTATCCAGCAGCTTCTTCATGGTGCCGTCAGTCGCATAGCTGTCCCGCTCTATCGGATCTTTAACCTGTATAACCTGCAATTGTGCGATGAAATCATCAGGCCTGTAGAAAATACCATCATTAATAAAATATACGGCATCGCTATCTTTCAGAATTTGCTCCTTAGATGCTGAATCTGCAAAACTGGTTGAAGGAACAATCTGAGTGATTGCGGGAAGCGCCAAACCGGATAACTTTAAAAAATCCCGACGTTTAAAAGATGACATAGGTATATAATCTAAAACAATAAAATTAAAGGATCTGATGAGTTTCCTTAATACTATTCATCACAAAAATACTTTTTGTTTGTCCGATCCCCTCAATTTCAGATAATTTATTGACAAAAAAATCATGAAAATCATCCATATTAGGAGCCAGAATTTTAAGCATAAAATCAAAATCACCGCTTATATTATAAAATTCGACCACTTCCTTAAGTCTGACCACTTCCTCAATAAATTTTCCGGCTGCTTTCTTATTATGTGCACTAAGGGCTATCATGCAAAGCACCATCATACCCTTGTTGACCTTTTTGCGGTCTACCACTGTCGTGTATTCCCGTATAACTCCCTGTTTCTCCATGCGTTTGATACGCTCATGTGTAGGAGTTGCACTCAGATTGATCCGTGTGGCAATATCCCTTACACTTAATTTGGCATCTTTTTGCAGTAACCGAAGAATAGCCAGGTCTTTTTCATCGAGTATATAGTTTTCCTGTTGCATTTGTTCTGTTTTGAGCGAATTAAAGGTGTTGGATCGGAACGATTGATATTTAATTCAATATTTTATTGTTGTTTTGTTCCAAATTTAGCCAATAATTTTAACATACGTTCTTTGAAAGGTAATTTTGTCAGAAATTTCAAGCACATGCAAACGAGAAAAAATCTCATCTTAATCTTAGCATCCGTAGGTACATTTGTAGAAGCACTGGACATTGCTATTATCAATCTCACTATTCCCGCAATACAGGAGCAATTTGGTATAGGCAGTGACAGTGTACAATGGTTGCAGACGTTGTATGTGCTGTTTTTTGGAGGTTTTCTGATTATAGGCGGTAAACTTTCGGATCAGGTGGGACGCAAAAAGATTTTTTTATGGGGTGCGGCACTGTTTATGTTTACCTCATTAGGCGCCGGACTATCGACAGATTTTATAATGTTGGCCGTTTTCCGAGCCTTGCAGGGGCTTGGTGCAGCACTTATTATGCCGGCAGCGCTATCATTAGTGACCAATACATTCAGAGAAACACAGGAGCGCAATCGTGCATTAGGTGTTTTCAGTTCATTTGCAGCTATAGGATCCGGCAGCGGCCTTTCTATTGGAGGTATTATAAGTACCTACCTGAGCTGGCACTGGGTATTTCTAATCAATGTCCCTATATTGTTGCTGACGCTGGTACTGGCAATTTTCTATCTGCCTGCAGATGAGAAGCAAAGTATCCGGGCAAAAACAGATACTGTGTCGGGTATCCTCCTTGTGTTGGGATTATTGAGTCTGACATACGGTACGCATGAACTGATGCATATTGCACAGCATCCCGTTCTTGTGGGAGGTTCATTATTGCTTGCCGTAGTTCTTCTGATACTTGTATTTATGCGATTGAGATCAGTTAGCGAACCGCTGATCGATCTTAAGTTATTCAGAAATACCTCATTGGTCGTTTCCAATCTTGCTTTTTTTACGTTAGGTGCATTTTTTATAGGCTTTTTATTTCTTATTTCGCTGATGTTGCAAAAAGATATGGGACATACTGCCGCTGCAGCCGGTCTTATGCTGGTGCCTTTCAGTATATTGTCCGCACTGGTTGCCAAGTTTGTATTGCCTCAAATATCTAAAATATTGAATCCGGTCAGAATGGGTATTCTGGGTTGGTTCTGCATGTTTTTAGGAGCTGTTTCTCTCTTTGTCTCGGTCTATACAGGACATCCTATTGTGTTAGTATTGCTTGGAGCGGCTTGTATTTCAGGGATAGGAATGACATTCTGCTTCACCAGCCTGTCAGTTTTGGGGATTCGTGGTGTCGATCCCGCATGCTATGGTATCGCCTCCAGTCTGACAAGTACCAGCTACTTTCTGGGAGCCGGAATAGGTCTTTCATTTATGACCTTGCTTAGTCAGTTATTCCCTTCCGAATGGGTTGTCGGAGGGTTGAGTATAGGTATTCTGGTTGTATATGCACTGATAGCTATAGGCCTGTTGCTGTACCTCATTTTAGCGGATCAGAAGATCAGGCAAACCGATCTGGCCTTATCCTAATAGTTTGAGTAGGACTATATAGTACATAATCTGCGCTGTTTACATTGTAATGTCCATTTCCAGATGGATATCATCTGGCTCTGCAGCAAATAGCTCATTATTCAGTTCCGTAGTCAGTCTGGCGCCATTTTTAAGATAAAAATCTATAGTATTGCGTGTTGGGGTGGCAGAAATATAAAGTTTGTCTGCCCCAAAGTTCAAAGCAGAATTCTTACAGGCATTCAAAAGCTGTCGGCCTATCCCCTTTCCCTGATAAGTATGGCTTACATACAGAATATCCATCTTGCGGTAGTTGTGCTTCACTCCAATGCGTTTGTAGTCTACAGAAGCTGTTCCTATCAGTTTATCCTGATCAAAAGCACCATATACTACTCCGCCTTCACTTACTAACTTATGCTGACGGACTGTTATTTCTTCCAGTTCTGCCGGATCAAATCCGCTGACAGACTCTATGTGTGGTATTAATACCAAACGGCCTTGCGTATAAACATACAGTTCAGCAATTTCTTCTGAACGATCAATCTCTTTAATGCGAAATAATTCATCTTTATTCAGTATTCTGATGTCCTCCATGGATAAAGTATTGTATTATATGTAATAGCTTATTTGTAAACGTAAATTTATACATTTGAGCATAGATAAGCATTATACAACTATGGAATGGAATAAAATTAAGGCCGATACACAAAGCATATACCCGGCAAATAGTATTACACTTTTTTTAATGGATACCGACTCCGGAAAACCGGCTACTTGCTGGGTGGATAAAGCCTATGCAGATTATCCTTATAAACAGGAATGTATGTTTAATTGCTTCATCTCGGTAGATCTGCTGAATGATGAATTTAATCTTCAAAATGAAGATCTGGATTATGGAGATATAGAGGATTATTTTACACAACAGCTAAGGGAAGTGTGTGTATGTCATATTGTGGCCCGCATCACGACAGACAGCGGAATATCGATAGAAATGTATGTGGATGATGTGGAGAGTGCAATCGGGAAGCTCAATGAACTGGAAGCAGACCCAAACCGGCTGGTCAACTTTGATTGTGAAATAAGCGACGATGAGAATTGGGATAATGTGGATAATCTTTTAAATGACATGTAATAAGATCTTCAATAGAGTACTATGCTTACACTAAGATCAGCCGAACAAATCAAACAGGATATACTGTCACAAGGTAAAGCGCCGAGCACATTTCCTCAGTCAGTTGATTTTCCTTTTGCATTGTCTTATACAGATCTGGTTAAGCAGATAAGGACTCTGGATATCTCTTCTGAATGTACACTCTTTGCTGCTGCAGAGGCCTGGAAGGAAACCAGCGCATTTGCAGATCCCGGTTACTGGCCGGAGAAATATGCCCGACAGGATATTGCCCGCTTTTGGATTTTCGGACAGAATGGTCAGGGAGATTTCTGGCTGTTTGACCGTGAACATAAGCTGTATTTTTATGATCACAATCAGGGACAAATGGGGCTGCATAATTTTGTAGAGTTGCACATCGATTTTGAAAGCTGGCTGCAATATGCAGATCTGAACAGTCAGTTGGATGAGATATATAACCGGGAAGGTGAAATTAATGAAGCCTGTAAAGATGACTATACCCGTAAATTGCAACATATGGGAAGTGCTTTGCTGCAGCTTTTTGAATTCTAATTAAATGATTTTATAATGCTTACTGCTATTCATCCCAAATTACCAATGCGTGATAAGGCTATCACACTGGCATTTTATACGAAAGAATTAGCCTTTGGACTAATCGGAGACTATGGAGATTATATAATGATCCGAAAGGAGAATATTGAGATTCATTTCTTCCTGTTTCGGGAACTCGATCCTTTGGAAAATTATGGACAGGTATATATCCGGACAGATAATATAGAGGAATGCTACCAGTCTTTTCTGGATAACAACGTTAGTATACATCCGAATGGCCCGCTGGAGATCAAGCCATGGGGACAACACGAATTTTCTATACTTGACCCGGACAACAATCTGTTGACATTCGGTCAGGGAACAGTATAATCTGGCTGTATCATGAAAAAAATATTACTGATTCTTAACGCATTATTGCTTCTTACTATTCTTATATCCTGCATCGGTAAAAGCATGGAAAACTCTTCCCTGTCACAACAGCAGGATCAGAAACCTGATCAAGCCAACATAAGGGAAGCAGACCTCATCTTTCAGTCTTCTCTTTCTGAACAAAGCAAAGCTATTCAGCTGGCTACAAATTCTCCCTACTCCCACTGTGGCATTATCTTTAAGGAAGGCGAGGAATACGTTGTGCTGGAAGCTGTACAGCCGGTACAGAAAACAGCTCTTTCTGACTGGATCGCAAGAGGTGAAAATAGTCAGTACGTGATCAGGCGTCTTAAAAATGCTAATCAAGTATTGACAGCAGATATACTGACAAATATGAAAAAGGAAGGTAAAATGCTGGAAGGCAGAGATTATGACGTCAGGTTTGAATGGAGCGATGACAAGATCTATTGTTCTGAACTGATCTATAAAATATATGAACGTGCTGCCGGAATAAAACTGGGGAAGTTGCAACGGTTAAAGGATTTTGATTTTACGAATCCAGCTGTCAAGGCCCAATTAAAGGAACGCTATGGTGATAATATCCCTCTGAATGAAACGGTAATTTCTCCTGCGGCAGTCTTTGAAAGTGAATTACTCGAAACGATTACACAGAAGTAAGTACTTACATACGAAAAGTATACAATGACTAATCATACTTATTTAATATACGGTATCAGTAAAGGTTTAGGAAAAGCTTTAGCTAAACACCTCCCGAAAGCTGAAGATCAGGTGTATGGAATCTCAAGAAGCCAGCCCGATTATCTGCATGAAGTGAATCATAAAATTGAATGGATCACTGCTGATCTGGCAAATCCTGTTGAATCCGCTGAAAGTATCCGTCATGCAATAGGTAGTAACCGGATCGATTACCTGATCTATAATGTGGGCATATGGGAACATAATGCTTTTTCAGACGCATACAATTTTAAGGATAATACAAAGGAAGAAATCCTTACTATGATCAATACCAATATTTCATCCTGTCTTCTGGCGGTGCAGAGTTTTACAGAGAACTTAAAGAAATCTGAAAATGCCAAGATTATATTGATCGGCTCTACCTGGGGATTAGAGAATCATAATGGAAAAGAAGTGACTTTCTCGGCCACTAAATTTGCCCTTCGTGGAATTGTACACGCATTAAGGGAAAATCTACGGGGGTACGGTATTGGCGTGTCCATTCTGAATCTGGGATACCTGGCTACTGAATTTGAATATGAAGAAGACCTGAATAAAGTCTTAGAACAAACGCATGCCGAACTTATTCCTCTGCAGGACGTAATGGCGGCTGTACGATTTATTCTGTCAACCTCAAAAGCAAGCTGTGTCAAAGAAATCACTATGCCTGCTATGAAAGATACAAATGTATAATTTGTTGGCTCAGACAGGCTGAATATCACTTTTACCAATGATATTGGAATAATTATTGACATTAATAGATTTCCAATAATCTTATTTTTACATCTTTAAAATTTAGTACATTATTTAAATGAAAACTATACTATTTGCTATTCCTTTTGTTCTTTTATATTCATGCAACAGCACGCCCGAAAATAAAAAAGATCTGTCCGCCGGAGATTCAATCTCTTCTGTAGTATCTGTTGATACGATAAGCAAACCGGTTTCAGATACCAAAGATCTGACATGGACAGGTATTCCTGTAAAGCAATTTCCTGTAACGGATTCTACTAATTTTGATAATTACAAACCTGCTAAACAAAATCCTGAACTTATTAAGAAGCTTAATCTTGAAAAGGCTATTGAAGATGCCGCTGATTTTAATATAAATTACAGCATACCATTCTCTGAAAAGTTTGAAACAGTAGTGATTACATATCATAAAGGCGAAATGGAATTATGTACGAGCATTCTGACAGTTGATAAAAACTATAAAATCATCGATATCCTGTCCGTTGCATATGATGAAGTCGCAGAATCCGCTTTCCGCAAAATCAGTACTATCGAAAAAGGTAAAATCACTATCGAAGACTGGAACTACATGCAGGAAGAGCCGACAAAAGAAACGCATATTTACATCTTACAGGAAAATGGAAAGTTTAAAGAGGTTAAATAAAGTTCACATTTAAAGATTAGCACCGTTCAGGAGTCTGGATAAAAAGGATTACTTTCTTATTACAAATTATTTTTACTAAATTTGTTAGTAATATGAATCGATCCGGCACAGCAGATTTACCTTTACACTATGGTCATGTCCCACTGTGGCTTGCAGAGCGTATGGGTAAATTGGGTTTGGCGATTGTAGAAGAGATTATCAGTCATAAAGGTAAGAATGAACTTTTGAGCAGACTAAGCAATCCTTTCTGGTTTCAGAGTCTGGGGGCCGTAATGGGTATGGACTGGCATTCTTCAGGTATCACTACTTCCGTAATGGGTGCACTGAAGAGAAGTATTAACCCCCATGCTAAAGAATTTGGTATTTATGTCTGTGGCGGCAAAGGTAAACTATCCCGTCAAACTCCCCTCGAACTTGCACGGTTTGCAGAATATAACGGATTAGATGCTGCAGATATGGTAAGGTGCAGCAAATTGGCTGCAAAGGTTGATAATACCGCTGTTCAGGATGGTTTCCAACTCTACCAGCATAATTTTGTGGTCAGTAATGAAGGACACTGGACAGTGATTCAGCAAGGGATGAGCGATGCGAGCAGTACAGCCAGACGTTATCACTGGCATTCTGCTGCAGTACAATCATTCACAGAAGAACCACACACCTTTATTTATGGGCAAAACTGTGGCGAGATTCTCAATCTTACAGATAAGGCTGCACGTCCGATTAAAGAAGCAATGTTAAGTGTACTGGCTGAAAATCCCGAACGCATCCTAAAAGAGCTTACTCACCTGGTTATGCCAGCTCATCATGATGTCCGTGCAGAAAACGTGGATCTGAAAAGACTGGGATCTGTATTATGGTTAGCACAGGATAATAACATACAGCACTTTGAACAATTATTATTACTGAAAGGAATGGGACCGCGTACACTCCAGTCGCTTGCCTTAGTCAGCGAAGTCATACATGGGAGTCCTTCACGATTCCGGGATCCGGCAAGATTTTCATTTGCTCACGGAGGTAAAGATGGTCACCCCTTCCCTGTTCCGATCACCGTGTATGATGATACAATACAAACCTTGCAGAATGCGATACAACGTTCCAGATTAGGAAATTCAGATAAGTCGCAGGCTATCAAATCACTTTCTCAGGTTGCAAGCCGTATGGAAGAAGGATTTACACCGAATGACAACTTTGATAAAGTAATAGAAAAGGAACGTGCTGACTCCTGGAAATACGGGGGGCGAACAGTATTTGGAAAAGCAAAATCTCCCCTTTCAGCACAACTTAATCTTTTTGATTAATGGACTATAATAAACTTACACTACCGGAAGCAACAGATATACAGCAAGATTTGCGTCATAAGCTTCGCTTTGATCGTCCTGATACTCAGGCTATATATACTATTGGCGGAGCTGATATTTCCTATAACAAGGATAGCGAAATCCTGTTTGCAGCTATCGTCATACTGGATTATCCGGATATGACGCTGCGTTCATATGCATTAGCTACCGGACATTCGTCATTTCCCTATATTCCCGGTTATCTTGCCTTTCGGGAGGTACCTGCTTTGCTGAATGCCTGGTCTTTACTTCCGGTCAGACCAGATGTACTGGTGTTAGACGGACAAGGGATCCTGCATCCCAGACAAATGGGAATTGCTTCCCACTTTGGAGTGCTTACCGGACAGGCAACTATTGGATGTGCCAAGAATTCGTTGTATGGCCGTCATGCTGATCTGACACCTAACAGGGGGGCGTCGACGCCAATAGTAGAGGGAACAAAAACTATAGGTCATCTATTACGTACTAAAGAAGCTGTCAAGCCCGTGTATATATCTCCGGGATACGGACTGTCTGTGGAAAAAAGTCTGGAAGTAATACGTCAGTGTACGGGTCGATATCGTATTCCCGAACCTACCCGACTGGCTCATAACATTGTGAATGATTTTAGAACAGGTAAACTTAAACCGGGTTATCATGAGGTTCAGCAGCCTTTAAGTTTGTTTTAAATAGTCATGGCCCGAGCACATTCAATTATTGCTACCTCATCTGGTTTCCGAATACCCCTTAGTAAAGAAGAACTGTAAAAAAGAGAATCCCTCTCCCAAATTAATGGAAAAGGGATAACTCCACCCTGCATTAGAAAAAAATATAGTTAATGTGAATGTTCTCCTGAATTTGTCATTTTGGCTAATAAGAAAAATGCTCCTTTATGAACAACCTTGTCATTGGCGCCAATTTCTTTGGTTGGAGTAATTGCTGTATAACCATGTGCAGAGACACCTTTTATAACAGGTATCCTTTCATATACTAATGTCGCTTTCTCTGTAACCGCTTTCTCATCATGAGAATGCGCATGTTCTTCTCCTTCATGACCGCTTTGGTGATGCTCCTCTTCACGGTGCGCATCTGTCAGAATAAATATATAGTCCTGTCCCTGAGCGGATACAATGGCTTCGTTAGGAACAGCATTCACTTTATTGTCTGATACAATCAGATTAGCCTGAACCTGCATACCGTTGATCAATCCTGTTTTATCTCCTAATACCTGGGCGTGCACAGCTACCGCATTCGTCTGCGCTTCAAAAGCCTGCCCTATCTGATCGATACGTGCTTCGTAAGATAGTTCGGGATTGTTCACTGCAGAAAAACGGATAAGTTGTCCTTTTCTGACCTTAGGAAGATCCTTTTCATAGACATATACGTCTACGTGCAGCGATTCGTTATTAACGATTTCCAGAATTGGACTGGATGCATTGATGTTCGAACCAATTTGCGCTGCTATTGTAGATATCGTGCCGGACATCGGAGCAATAATGGATACCTGCGATGACATTTGCGTAGATCCGCCACCTGCGATCAGCTGTTTTTGAAGACTGTTTCGTTGTGCTCTTAAGTTGGCCAGTTCCATTTCTACTTGTTGCAGGCGTTTCAAAGGAGCAGCATTACCTTCTACCAGCTCCTTTTGACGTAAGAGCTCTACTTCAGCCAGTTTAATCTGATTGTGCGTAAGTTGTAGCTGTTCCTGTGTCTTGATCAGATCCGGATTATTGATTACTCCTATACGCTGTCCTTTGCTAACCACATCACCTTGCTGTACAAACAATTGTTGTAATACACCGCCAAAGACAGAAGTTACAAAGGCTTTTTTGTCATTTGGAACAGTAAGTTGCCCGTTCAAAACAAGTCCGTCACTCAAAACCTGCTGCGTAACAGAAGTATATGTTAGCCCGATTTGTTTGAACTGTGCTTCTGTCAGAGACGTTGTAGATTCATTTTCATGTTCGGATTCGCCTTCCGCATGTTCGCCTGCTTCTTTTGAAGGCGCCGAACTTCCGCTACACCCCGATAAAGAGAGGGCAATTGCACATAATAAGGTTGGATAAATTATGTTGATCTTCATGTCTATTTATTGATTGATGTTTGGAAATATTGATAATTAACGACACTCTTATTGTATGCATTGAGCGCATTCAGATAGTTGATCTTGATATCTATAGATTGTGTCAGAAACTGGCTTAACTCAGCATAACTGATTTCGCCGCTTTGATAGCCCAGATTTGCCGCTTTGATAATCGCTTCTGCCTGCTTCAAACCTGAAGTTTCATAGAACTGAAGCTGACCTTCATTTTTTATGCGTTCGTTTTCTGCATTTTGAATGTCTGCAGACAGCACTTGTTGTACCTGCAGAAGTCCCTGCTGTTGAATGTCAGACTCCAGTTGTGCAGCCTTTACTTTATTATTGTAGTATCCCGAGGAAAATACAGGGAAATTAGCAGTTACAGAAAATCCTGTAAATGGATTCTTTTGTCCCCATAGCCGTTGAGAGAATACACGCCCTGAGAAATCCGGCATTTTTCCTTTTTTCTCTACCCGTATTCCGGCTTCTGCCAGTTCCACATTCTTTTCCTGAATACGAACCAACGGATGGGAAGCGGCTGTAATATCACGCTTATTGAAAGAGATTTTGATAAGTTCTTTTTCATTTGGTAACAGAAACGTATTCTGATTCAGTATCACGCTGAGATTTTGAGCTGATATCAACAGATCCTGATGATTCTGTATCAGGAGTGCTTTATTCTCCTGCCATTTGGTTTCGGCCGCTATACGTTCCAGTCCTGCCGCTTCTCCGGTCTGTACACGCAGATCTGCCGCACGGAATAATTCCTGATAGATACTGTCCAATTGTTGAAACAGGCGTTGTCTGGCTTCAAGATACGTTAGCTCATAGTAATTAGTCGATACATCTCTGGTGATGCGCGCCTTGATCTCTTCAAGCTGCATGGCAGATATTTCAACATTTTTACTTAAATAAGCTTTACGTGCTTTATAGAACCCCGGCCAGTTAAAATTCTGAGAGACTCCGACTTTCCATATCCCTTGTGGATCAAGCGGTGCCATATCCTCATTCTCCACAAATATTCCTGTCTTGCCATCAAAAGTTTTAGCACTTTCTACTTTAAACTTATCTGCCTGGAGTGTGGTTTTTTTGATATCCAGATTAGCCGTCATGGCCTGTTTTATTGCACTTTCCAACGTAATACGTGTTGCTCCCTGCTGGGCAAAAGATTGCTGAGCCGGAACAAATAACATAATAGCCAGTATTAATGGAAGTGTCTTGGTTGCAATACCATTCATTTTATTGCTTTTGTTAAAGAAAAGTACATACAGACTTGGCAGCACAAATAGTGTCAGCAATGTAGCTGAAATCAAACCGCCGATCACAACTGTAGCCAGTGGTTTCTGTACTTCTGCCCCTGCTCCCGTACTGAGTGCCATAGGCAAGAAACCTAATGAAGCAACAGTTGCGGTCATCAATACAGGTCTTAGTCGTATCGTAGTCCCTTTCCATACGCGCTCAAACACATCGTGAACACCTTCTTTTTCCAATTGATTGAAAGTCGATATCAATACAATACCGTTAAGTACAGCGACTCCGAACAAAGCGATAAATCCGACCCCTGCAGATATACTGAAAGGCATATCCCGTAACAGAAGGGCGAATATACCTCCTATAGCACTCATGGGAATAGCTGTATAGATAAGTATAGATTCTTTAATGGAACGGAAAGTGAAGTATAATAACATAAAAATAAGCAGCAGTGCTACCGGAACGGCAATCATCAATCTGTTAGAAGCTTCTTTAAGATTTTCAAATGTACCTCCGAATGTGTAGTAATAACCTGTAGGAAGAATATTCAACTCATTTAATTTTGTCTGAATATCATTTACTACAGATGTTACATCTCTGCCCTTGATGTTGAATCCGATAACAACTCTTCGTTTACCATCTTCGCGACTGATCTGTGCAGGACCATCTTTCATCGAAATGTCAGCCAATTGGCTTAACGGAACCTGTTCTCCCTCCCCGGTAACCACCGGAAGATTACGGACATCTTCGATAGAAGTCTTATAATTACTGTCCAGGCGTACAACCAGATCAAAACGACGCTCATTTTCATAAATGGATCCTGCACTGCTTCCTGCAAAAGCCATAGAGACCATTTTGTTGATCTCAGAAACGGTGAGTCCGTGCAGTCCCAGCTGTGCGCGGTTATATTCAATGGATATCTGTGGTAGTCCGGTTGTGCGCTCTACCTGAGGTTCAGAAGCACCATCTACGGATTGTACCACTTGGCCCACCTTGCTTGCCAGAGAAGCCAGTGTGTCAATATTTTCTCCAAAAATCTTGACCGCAACATCCTGTCTTACTCCGGTCATCAATTCATTAAATCGCATCTGTATAGGTTGTGATGCTTCAAAAAATGTTCCCGGAATAACGGATAGCGAATCCATCATGCGATTAGCAAGGCCTGTATACGTGTCTCCTCCGGTCCATTCCTTAATGGGCTTGAGGGTCACAATAAGATCCGTAGCTTCAGGAGGCATAGGGTCAGTGGGTATCTCTGCACTTCCCGTCTTGCCGACTACTGTTTTCACTTCAGGAAATTTTTTCAGTATACGGGCGGCTTCCATAGATGTTTCTATACTCTGTGCTAGAGAAGCTCCCTGAGGCAGAATACAGTGGAATGCATAATCACCTTCCTTAAGCTGAGGAATGAATTCACTGCCCATCTTTGAAAACAGAAAAATGGAAAAGGCGAATACTGCCACAGCAGCAGCAACCAGTACCTTTCTGATACGTACTGCTTTTTTGATCAGCGGCTGATACCAGCGTTGCAATGCGTTCATCAACCTGTCTGCAAAAGTAACTTTGGTATGTGGTTTTTTAGACAGAAACAGTGCGCTCATCATTGGTATATAGGTCAGTGAAAGGATTAGTGCACCAATAATTGCAAAACTCACGGTTTGTGCCATAGGCTTGAACATTTTTCCTTCTATTCCTACAAGAGTCAGAATAGGGATATATACAATCAAAATAATTATTTCACCGAAAGCCGCACTGTTACGAATCTTAGAAGAAGATTGATACACTTCTTCGTCCATTTCAGCCTGTGTAAGTGGTTGATTGGATTTTCGAAGCCCCAGGTGGTGCATCGTGGCTTCGACGATAATCAGTGATCCGTCTATGATAAGTCCAAAATCAATAGCTCCAAGACTCATCAGATTGGCGCTGACACCAAACATACGCATCATCCCCAATGCAAAAAGCATGGAAATCGGAATAGCAGATGCCACGATCAGACCTGCCCGCAGATTTCCGAGGAAAATAATCAGAACGAAAATGACAATAAGTGCTCCTTCGATCAGGTTAGTCTGTACGGTATTGATAGCACGGTTAACCAATTGAGTGCGGTCAGAAAAAGCTTCAATGACAACATCTTTGGGAAGTGATTTTTCGATTACTTTGAGTTTCTCTTTTACAGCACCTACTACCTGAGCACTGTTTGATCCTTTCAGCATCAGTACTATACCCCCTACGGCTTCTTTTTCGCCATTGTAGGTCAGCGCGCCGTAGCGTACAGCAGATCCTTCGCGGACTTGTGCTACGTCTCTGATATAGACCGGTACGCCATTTCGTTTTCGGATTACAGTATTCCGGATATCTTCCATATCCGAAAGTAAACCCACACCACGTATAAAATAGGCATTAGGTTTTTTATCTATATAGGCTCCTCCTGTATTTTGATTATTTGCTTCCAGTGCATTGAATACATCATTAATCCCCAGATTCATCGCACGTAGGCGATAAGGATCAATAGATACCTCATATTGCTTTAATTTACCTCCAAAACTATTAACTTCCGCTACGCCGGGAGTACCGTAAAGCTGTCTGGCAATAAGCCAGTCTTGTAATGTACGGAGATCAGCCGCAGAGTATTTATCTTCTGCACCTTTGGCGGGATGCAATACATATTGATATATTTCTCCCAGTCCGGTACTGATAGGTGCCAGTTCAGGCGTGCCCATACCTTCAGGAATGTTTTGTACAGCTTCATTTAATTTTTCATTAATCAGCTGTCTTGCAAAATAGATATTGACATCATCGTCAAATACTGCCGTCACGACCGAGAGGCCGAATCGGGAAATGGATCTCAACTCAATAAGATCGGGAATGTTCATGAGCTGTTGCTCAATGGGATAGGATACAAACTGCTCTACCTCTTGTGTGGCAAGAGAAGGAGATCGGGTAATGATCTGTACCTGATTGTTTGTAATGTCAGGATTAGCATCAATTGGGATATGCATGGCACTCCATACACCCCAGATTATAAGTATCAGAGTAAATAATCCGATTACAATCTTATTCCGGATACTGAATCGGATAATTGCGTTCAACATAATAATAACATAATTAATTAACGACCACTTATTTACTTTAAAATAAGTACGAATAAATAAAATATATCTACATAGACGAAACTATGAGATATGTTGCGACATTAATTATGAAAGTTTGGGGGGCTGCCAGATACTACTGTATTCGTTCGCATAGAACGATAATTGGTGGGCAAAGGATTTATCCTGATGTACAGGAAGAAGTTCAAATGCAAAATCAATATGCTCAGGCAGATGGACTGCTATGGAGCAACATCCGCATACACACAATGGCGAACAGCTGTCTTTATGAGCATGTTTACCGTTCTGGTCAATATGGCGATGTGCAGAAATTTCGTTTGAGAGCTGGTCTATATTAGGCAAAACAGAATGATTATCCTGACACGGTATAAGCGTCAGAAGAATAAAATAAATGCTCAATATGTAGGCAAGTATGCGCAATCTCTTGATTTTACTTGCAAATATATAAATTTATTAAAACGATGGAATAAGATTTACGTAAATATTCTATTATAATTATTTTTAAGCTACCATTTATGCTGTATTTTGCATAAGACAAAGTTGAAATAAACCCTACATTTGTAGAACAGACCGAAAGGTCATTTATCTGAACTTTTTTAAAGAAAAACATAAAAATAATATGAGAGTATTAGCAGAGTTGCCACATCCGGATTGTAAGATTTCCATCTTTGGTATGAATCAAAAGTTTATTATCAAGTTTGAACAAGGCGTGCTTGAGCAATCCTATAAACTAGCCGAAACAGATGTAGTAGGTGGTGTCAACGGTGTGTTTGAATTGCTGGATGAAACTTTTATTCAACAGGTACTTAACCATTTTCAGGAGATGCGTAAAAGCTTTATAGAAAGCTATGACAGATATCAATAGATACATTACATATAGCAATGTAAGTTGCTGATTATTATATATTTTTATTTAAAAATAACAAAAGGCCAAATTTAATTTGGCCTTTTGTGCTTAAAGTGATCATGAGAAAATATCAAATGTAAACTAAAATATTATATATTTTTATACAAAACACTGTTATATAGATATTTAAATATATAAGCAAAATTTTATTTGGTTGTAATTTCTGACCAAATAAATCTAACATAATAATTGCTCTACTAACGCAGGCACTCCTTCTGATGCTTTTGAAGTTATAGTAACAGTTCTCTCCGGTATATGATATTGATCTGCTGAAGGATCTATCAGGAATATTTCGCAATGCGGAGGAATGTCATGAATAAGATTTGCAGCGGGATATACCTGAAGTGAAGTTCCTATGACAATAAGGATATCTGCCTGTTGAGCGATCCGCATTGCAGGAATCATCGCTGGCACAGCTTCTCCAAACCATACAATATTAGGCCGCAACTGGCTTCCCCATTTACATAGCTCTCCCATTTTTAGTTCGTCTCCTTTGATCTCATAAATACTAGAAGGATCCTTTGATGAGCGCGACTGCGTGATCTGACCGTGCAGATGCAGAATATTTTTACTTCCGGCACGTTCATGAAGGTTATCTATGTTTTGTGTAATAATATCTACATGATACTGATTTTCCAGGCGTACCAAGGCTTGATGCGCAGTATTTGGCTCGGCTAATAGGCATTGTTTGCGACGTTCATTGTAAAATTGCTGCACCAAAGCAGGATTTCGTTGCCATGCTTCCGGAGTGGCTACATCCTCTACACGATTTCCTTCCCATAATCCGTCATCGCCCCGAAAAGTTTTCAAACCGCTTTCGGCCGAAATCCCGGCTCCTGTAAATACTACGATTCTTTTCATACTATAATTACTGTTTCTGCTATAAATTGCTTTCTATTGCACCTACTTTTTCCCGGTAGAGTTCAATCGGCTTATCCAACAGTACAGCGATTACGGAAAGATTGTTGTTCAGGCGTTCATTAGGTACATTGATGTACACAATTCCCGGAATAGCACTCCAGTAGAGTTTGTTATAGATATCATGATCAATCATAGAGCCCTCGCCTACAATGCGGATACGTGCGATCGTATTTTTTAATCCCTTCACCGCAACTGGCCCTGTGGGTTTACCCTCTACAAAAAGATAGAGCGTCTGTTTGTCCGCAGATAATGCTGTAAGACCTGCATAATGTCCCTCAGGGATCCCCGCTCCTGTCTCGTACAAAGCTTCCGCATGCTTACTGATCCAGTTTACAATAGCCGGATTCGCTTGTTTTTGATCAGGTAAGTTCATGTTTAGGCCATCTACTGTAAGTCCATTGTTTTTCAATAAATTATCACCCGAGTAAAGATGCTTCGCGATCTGATAAACGGCTTCATCTGCATTTTTGCCTTTAAGTAATGTCCTGATCTCTGTTGCTACCGGCTCAGCTTTAATAAATGTTGGCGTATTGTCGAAATGGAGAGCCAGTACAGTGACTGCTGGATCAAATTTGATGGTATTCAGATCCAGTGTGATAGCAGATGCGTTTTGTGTATAAGGAACTTTAATTCCAGATTGTCCCACGACAGTTGCTCCCTTTAGAGCAGTAGATATCCCTGTGAGATGCTCTGTGCGCTTTACAGCATCAAGATACAAGTACACTGTCTTTCCATCTTTTGATAAGGCAGATTTTCCCTGATAATGTTCAAATGGGATTCCTGCTCTTGTGCCATATACTGCTTCCTTGTGAAGTCCGGTCCAGCGGCCAAGCTCTTTGAGAATAGCAACCTGTTCCTCCGGAATAGTACCATCTTCTTTAGGACCAATATCCAAAAGGAGATTACCACCCATGCTGATACAATCCACCAGTGTGCGTACAATCATATTGGGTGTTTTATAGTGCTTGTCAAAAGCCTGATATCCCCAGGAGTCATTCATCGTATAACATAGCTCCCAGTGGGGTGCAGATGGTCTGACCACCGGAATACCCTGTTCAGGCGTATCATAATCTCCGTGATGGTTAAGACGGGAGTTGATAATAATATTTGGATTATATTTGCGCAGATTGGTTAATGTTTGCTTTGCTTTCCATTCTTCCGAGTTGTGTTCCCAATCACCGTCAAACCAGATCAGATCCGGATGATAGAGTTCAGATAATTCATTAAGCTGAGTCTGGTAGTATTTGACATAATTTTCCCAGCGCTGAGGTTCCTCTTTGAGTGCGTAGCGTTTCCTTGTTCTGGTATTTACATCGTAATACGGATGGCTCCAGTCCGGTAGTGAATAATATAATCCCGTTTTTAGTCCTGTCTTTTGTAAAGCTTTGACAAATGGATCCAATACATCCTGTCTGGCCTGTGCATCCTTTTTAATAGTAATAGCTTTGTCTGCTTTACTGTCCCACAGCGATACACCATCGTGGTGTTTGGTGGTGATAACTGAATACTTTGCTCCGGAATCATGTATCAGTTTTGCCCATTCATCCGGCTTATATTTCGAAGCAGTAAATCCATTTAGCTGCTTCATATAATTTTCATGATTGATATAGTTATTGAAAAATGCCCAGGATTCGGAGATTCCTTGTACAGAATAGATTCCCCAGTGAATAAATATGCCTAGCTTGGCATCTTCAAACCACTCCATTTTTGCGTTGTTTTCTGTTGGTTGCTGCGCATGGGCTGTTAAATGAACAGTTAACCCAAGCAGTGCGGCCATAATAGCTCTCTTTTTCATCAAGTTTACAAATTAATCAGATGTCTTTAAAAGCATGAAAAATAGAACAAATACCTGATTTTTCAAACTTAAATCAGGTATTTTAGCGGATTAGAAGTAACTTTGTTACCAATGATCGAATTATATACGGACGGAGCTTCCAGCGGCAATCCGGGACCCGGAGGTTACGGAACTATTCTAAGAACTCGTTATAGCGGTGAAAATGAAGCTTTCAAAGGTAAGTTGATAGAGAAAACTTTTTCTGAAGGGTTTCGCAGAACCACAAACAACCGGATGGAGCTCATGGCTGTCATTATCGGACTGGAAGCCTTGAAAAGTCCGCAACAGCAAGTGACTATTTATTCAGATTCAAAATATGTTATCGATGCCATTGATAAAAAATGGGTCTACGGATGGATTCAGAAAGGTTTTCAGGGGAAAAAGAATAAGGATCTTTGGATCCGGCTCATGAAAAGCTATAAGCTACATCAGGTAAGACTGGTCTGGGTAAAAGGACATGCCGGACATCCGGATAACGAACGCTGTGATCAATTGGCTGTAGCTGCATCAAAAGATAAAGCGAACTGGAAGATTGACACTGTCTTTGAGCAAGAGGAAAAAGCTCAGGGATAATGTATCGTTAAAGATTACAGAAAGAAAAAAAACGTCATTGCTTAGCGAAGGAAGTATTCTAATATAAAATTACTTCATTCGTTTTTTAGCAATGACGTTTTTTAGTTGATTTTATTCAGCTATAGCGTGCTCTTTAGCAGCTAAATAACGTTCGGCTTCTAATGCAGCCATACAGCCTGTTCCGGCAGCAGTGATCGCCTGACGGTAAATGTGATCCTGCACATCTCCACATGCAAATACACCTTCTATGTTTGTCTGCGTACTATCTGCTTTAGTGATCAGGTAGCCGGTTTCGTCCATATCCAGTATGCCTGTGAATAATTCTGTATTAGGTTTGTGTCCGATCGCAACAAAGAATCCGTCTACTGGAATATCTGTAGTGACCTGTGTCTGGTTATTGATCACCTTTACAGCTGTCACCACCTGACCGTCACCAAGAATCTCCACTGCTTCAGTATTATAGTGAATTTCAATATTTGGAGTATTCAATACGCGGTGGACCATGGCTTTAGATGCACGGAATTCGTCACGGCGTACTAACATATGTACTTTAGATGCCAGTTTAGCCAGATACGTCGCTTCTTCAGCTGCTGTATCTCCAGCCCCAACGATTGCGACTTCACGATTTTTGAAGAAAAAACCGTCACATACAGCGCAGGCAGATACACCAAATCCATTGTACTTCTGCTCACTTTCAAGTCCTAACCATTTTGCTGTAGCTCCTGTTGAAATGATAACAGTGTCAGCAGTAACGATTTTAGATCCATCTATCTCTATTTCTTTTATTTCGCCTTCCAGATTCACTTTGGTTACATAGCCAAACCGAACTTCCGTACCAAAACGCTCTGCCTGAGATTTGAGATCTTCCATTAACTCAGGACCAAGAATCCCTTTTGGATAGCCCGGAAAATTATCTACATCTGTCGTCTGTGTCAATTGTCCACCCGGTACCAGACCTGTATATACAACCGGTTTGAGATCAGCACGTGCTGCGTAAATAGCAGCAGTATAACCTGCAGGACCTGAACCGATAATCAAACATTTGATATGTTCTCTTTCTTGTGACATATAATTATGAATAATAGTTATTTATATGATTTATATAATCTTTTTATTTACCAAATTTACTTTGCAGATCTTTTAACATATCCGTCGTAATGGCTTTGCCTTTGGACGGATTGTTTTTTTGTTGAAAATCCTTTTTTACCTGCTTTTTCTCTTCCGGTGTGGAAGACTGTACCGCAGGTGCTGATTTTCTGTTTTCTTTAAATCGTGCCCATATGCGCTCCAGACATTTTTTTGTGTATAATGGAAAATCACCCTGCATCATCCATGAATAGTAACTTGGTTCTATTTCAAATACATTTTCTACAGGACGTCCTTTGTGCTTGCCAAAACTGAAAACTTCTACACCGTCTTCATTGTATACAATACGACCTGCAAAATCCACCGGTTTACTCAGATTAGTAAATTCATGCAGGGCTTCTACATCATTCACTACAGGCTTGCTCTTATTGCCATGCTTGTCTTCATACACCACATCTTCATAACGGCTCAACTGGGCCTTTAATACTTCGTATGTAGCAGTGACATCTGCTTCTGCGGTATGTGCATTGTTCAGATCCTGATCGCAATAGAATTTGTATGCAGCTTTCAGCGTACGTTGTTCCATTTGGTGGAAGATATTCTGTACATCGACAAAATTTCTGCCTTCCAGTGAGAAGTCTACATTTGCACGTAAAAATTCTTCCATTAGCATCGGAACATCAAACTTATTGGAATTATAGCCCGCCAGATCCGCATCTCCTATAAAATCTGCAATTTCCTGCCCCAGTTCTTTAAATGACGGAAGATCTTTTACATCTTCATCATAGATGCCGTGAAACATAGATGATTCGGCAGGAATAGGCATTCCGGGATTGATACGGCGCGTCAGCACTTCTTTATTTCCATCGGGCATCACCTTTAGAATAGAGATCTCAACGATACGATCTAATGGGATGTTTACACCGGTGGTTTCTAAGTCGAAAAATGCCAGCGGTCTTTTTAATTTCAGTTCCATGAATGAATGTTTCTAGCTAATTATACAAAAATACAAAGTAAAGTTTCAAATATGGCATTATCATTTCAGAATGACAATAGCATTATAAATTTATATTTTTCAACTTAAAATCTAATTAAGTATATGCAATTATAATCCTTCTCTCATTGTATAATTCTTTTCTGTTATGAATATTTTATTAGGGAGTCAATTGATATCCTGCTTCTCCTTTTCCCGCTTTATTTATTATGCTCATATATTCTCTGTTTTCAAGCGGATTATAATCTATCTTGATAGATTTGAAACTCTCTTTAATGTTTATATCTGTCCATTTCAGATAAAAAACTGATAATGTATCTCCCCTAAACCTATATACAAATGGTGACAAGCCTTTTATGGCATGTACCTTAATTGCCTTATCAAAGATACCAAATATAAAAATACGACTGTTCTGACTAACATATTATCAGGCTGATAGGTGAAATCTGTAAACAGGAAAAGGGAACCGTTCAGTTCCCTTTTCCTCTGTTATAAAATGTTATGATTATTATCCTAACAATTCTTTTAGTTTTGCTGTCTGATAATCTGCCAGTTTCTGAAGCGGGCCTGAAGCCAGCATTTTCATCATCATATTCAGATCGGCTTCTATTACAAAGTTAGCTTTTGTTTCGGTTTCTGATATGGATATCAGTCTCCAGCGAAGCGTCAGATCGAACGGAGCTTTTTCACTGGGTACGGCTACGATTTCCTCATTGGGAGTCCGCAGTTCTATCTTCAAAGCCAGCTTCGCCATGTTTTGAATAGTAAATCTCGCTTCGTCTGCTGTAGATGACCAGTTGTAAATATTCTCAGGCATCAGTCTTTCATGATTATTGAAGTCTGCCAAAAACAGATATACTTCAGCGATAGACTTATTGATTTCTGTATTACTTTGAATAATGGTCATCTTTTGTAAAATTTAATATTATACTGTTGCCTCCCATGTAGACGGGCTTACGCGCCATTGTCTCAGGACATCAACATCTTCTTCCATGATATAATTGCGCTCAGCTGCAACCTGAATAAGAGCATTATAATCACACAGGCTGAAAAAAGCACATTTAGCTTCTCCGAAATTCTGTACAGCTTCATCAAAGCCATAGCTGAATATAGATACAAGACCTACTACGTTACAACCAGCCTCACGTAATGCTTTTACAGCTTGCAGACTGCTTTTTCCGGTAGATACCAGATCTTCCACTACGACTACACGTTGTCCGCTTACTACTTCTCCTTCGATAAGATTCTGGCGACCGTGATCTTTAGCGCTGCTACGAACATAAGTAAATGGTAATCCCAAATCCTGCGCCACTAATACTCCCTGAGGAATACCTGCTGTAGCTACACCGGAAATCATATCGACACTTCCGAACTCTTCCTGAATGAGCTTAGCAAGTTTTTGTCTGATGTAAGTACGGATAGCCGGATAAGACAATGTAATACGATTATCACAATAAATTGGTGATCTCCATCCCGAAGCCCATGTAAAAGGACTTTTAGGTTGCAATTTAATTGCTTTAATTTGCAGTAAGGATTCAGCAACTTTTTGTTCAACCTCATTTAAATTATTCATGCAGCAAATTTATAAAATTTATATGAACCAATCTGTTTTAATTTTGACAGATTTCGTTCCTAAGAACATTGAAAACCCTCAAACAATTGGCATTCAAGAAATTGACCTGGAAAAACTTTTCGCGCAGTCTGCACAGAGTGCAACACCTGTCACTTATCTGTATATTCACCCGGAATTTGAAGTTGTCTTTAAAAAAATATTGGATAAAGCAAGAATTATTAAGGCTGCCGGAGGGCTGGTTGAAAATGGCGAAGGCGGATATCTTTTTATTTTCCGATTAGGACACTGGGACCTACCCAAAGGAAAGGTTGAAGAATCCGAAAAAATGAAAGTCGCGGCTGTTCGTGAAGTAGAAGAAGAGACTGGTGTGAAGATCGATTATCTGGGTCCCAAACTTATTACTACCTATCATACCTATTATATGCGGGGTAAATTTGTGTTGAAAGCAACCAATTGGTATCGTATGGGAATTAATAAAGTTCCAAAGTTGATCCCTCAGCATGAAGAGGATATTACAGAAGCAGAATGGCTCACTCCTGCCCGATTGAAAAAAGTAAAGGAAAATACCTATCCGCTGATTCTGGATGTAATCAAAAAGATCAGAAAATAATACAAAAAACGGGCAGCCATAAGTGCTGCCCGTCTGCTAAACTAACTAAACTAAATTAAAATGTATCGGAATATGAACTTAATATTATAATGAAGTTTTATCCTCAGCAGGGACTATTTTTTCAGCTTTTCTGCTTCCGCGTTCGCCATCCATTTTACGTTTGCCTTTCATACGGTCCCCGCGTTGTGCACGTTTCTCTTTAAGGATATTTTGTTGTTCAGGTGTCAGCACCTTGTTGAGTTCTTCCTGATTTTGCTTCATTCCTTCACGGAAAGCTTCCCGACCGGCTTTATTGTCACTCATCGCCTCTTTTTGTTTTTGAGCACTTTTCAACTGGATGGCATAGACTTGTTTCTTTTGTGCTTCTGTAAATTTCAGCTCCTTATCCAATCGCTCCGTCTGTAGTGTAGCCATTTCTTCCGGAGTTTTATTTATCATTTTTTCGCCGCGTTCTGTTCTTTTTACGGGTTTACTTTGAACTTCCTGAGCATAGGTAGCAAATGTCAATCCGGACATAAGACCTACCAATAATAGCATTTTTTTCATTTTCGATTTTTTTAGTAATCAATGAACTAATTTTATCTAATAGATCGAAAGAAACTCCTAAAGTTTAATGTGCTTGTGTTAAAAGATGTTAAGTATTATCGGCATGCGGAGAATTGAAAGGGTAAAGTATAAGTTACCTATTTTCAGTATCCAGGGCTGATAGTCTGCAAGGGCTATTTATCTGTTGAATTTAATTGATAAGGTGGTTTGGCGCGGAAGCCAATCACCATTCCGGTTTCGGTGATATATTCTATTTCGACAATCTCACCTTTGAGTTCTTTACAGTATTTGGGTAAATCCTTGTCCTGCTGGTAGCCAATACACCCATAACTGTGATAAATCAGGAATTCATTTACAGGATCAGTTCCGGCAGCATCCGCTTCTTCCCTGAGCCTGATATAAACGGATGTGTATTTTAATTTATAGCCTGTACCTTCTATACGGACATCTTCTACAACTTGTTTTCGGATGGTTTTGCGGGTTCCGGCAACAGAAGGGTGCTTCATTGCCACAAGAGAGACAATGGTATAGACTGTTAACACAACAATACAAACCATTAGCCCAATTAAAACTTTTCCGAATATCCAGGTTGCCATGATAGCCATGCCGCACATTTGTACAGGAACTATCCAAAAATTGAAGGAGGATTTCTTTTTTAATCGCCGGAGTTCATCTTCTGAAAGTGAAACTATTTGCTGCATGTTACTATAGCTTTTGCCAAAAATAGATAAAATAGTAGCTTTCTGTCTTCCCTGTTTCCGGGGATTTTAAACAATTTTTAAAGTTGGATTTAGTCAGGAATTGCAGTAACAGATATTCAAAACATTGTTTATAAAAATTATGTACACCCCTGTTATTTCCCGGCATTGATTTTTGCGAATTTCAAACGTTCAATTTCCTTTTGTAATGTGTGTTTTTCAGTTAACGACCTGCTCAATCTGATGGCTTGTTCATAGTGTGCCACTGATCTGTCCATATCTGTATAAGCATACAGATAGCCCATCAGAGCCTGATAGCAACTGTTTGTAATCAAATTAAGTTTTTCAGCTTCCAAAATTGCTTTTTCTTTTCCATGCACATTAGCAAAAGCAAAGACTCTGTTTAATGCTGTTATCGGGGAGTCTTCAATTCTAATAAGCTGATCATACAGTTGTAATATATTTATCCATTTACTATGGTCTGTGGATGTGGTATGCCAATAAGCAATCCCGGCTTCCAGATGATATTTTGTCGGAGATTTGGCGGACTGCGTTGTCGCATTTACCAGATAATAGTTTCCGCGATGTATCAGCGATTGATCCCATAGATTTCTGTCCTGCTCGTCAAAAAGTATGGCTTCTCCGTTTATATTCATTCTTGTTTCCAGTCTTGAACTTTGAAAACACATCAAGGCCATCAGCGCATTTGTTTGTGCGGTGTTTGTCATCCGGTTTTCTGTCAGGCATAAGGTTAGCCGTATGGCTTCAGAACAGAGGTTAATTCTGATTTGCTGCTTGTTGGCTTTCGAAAAATATCCCTCATTAAACAACAGATACAAAGTTTTCAGAACAACCTCCAGCCTTGATTTAATTTGTCCTTCGCTTAAGGATTTAATCTGAAAACTGGTATTCCGAAGATTTGTTCTTGCACGTAGCAGACGTTTTTTTATCGTTTCTGTATTTATTAAAAATGCATCAGCTATCTCTTCTACACTGAATCCACAAAGAATTTGCAGAGCCAGACAGATCTGGCTTTCCCGCGAATTGACAGGGTTACAAACTGCAAAAATCATTGCCAGCTGACTGTCAGCAATCAGCTGATCGTTGTATTCAAATTCCTTCTCCGTATCAATCTGTTCAGCTTTTATTTCTTGTTTGATTTGTGTTTCGAAGATAGCTGTGCGTTTCACATAATCTTTTGTTTTATTCTTTGCTACTGTGTAGAGCCAGGCTGTAGGATTATCAGGTATACCGTTAATAGCCCAGTACTCCGATGCTTTCAGAAAAGTATCATTTGCAATATCTTCTGCCATTTCTATAGCATGTAAACCAAAATGACGGCACAGTACCGCCGTCATTTTAGCGTATTCCTGTCGGAATAAATGCGGTAAAAGGTCTTTATGTGCTTGTTTTCCTGACAATCTTGCTGCTTTCCTTTCTTAACGATTATACTATATCTTTTGAATTTCCTATAAGATTTAAAAATTCAATCTGAGGTTCGGAATCCAGATTTTTGTCCCGTTGTTCCTGAAAATGCACAAAACTTGCTGTATTCAGCAATTGCTCCTGAATATCCTTATTTCGGTATTGAGAGAGATGAACAAATGTTTTGTCATCCTCTTTTTGAAATACAGCATAGGAAAATTGTGTATTATCCAATTTTTTAAAGTCAGCGAGGAAATCTTGTATCCTTTCTTTATTGGCGTTTACATATTTGTCATGTACTGTATAAGTTACTTTTACTACAATCATAAAAAAATCTTTCCGGAGTACTAACTTCTTTTTAAAACTTCTCTAACTTCAATACTTCCGTCTATTTTAAATACCGGATTGCTTTTTGCCATTGCAACAGCCTCATCGATGCTATCTGCTTTTACTACAATATAGCCGCTGATAAACTCCTTAATCTCCGTATAGGGTCCGTCTGTGACTATATTGTCAGATTTTACAGTTTTAGCACTCCCGGTTGAAGGTAATAGTGTATTTCCTTTGTCTACCAATTTGTTTTGTGCAGCTATGCCTGCTAACCAGTTCATTCTTTCCTGCATTTGTTCAGGAGAAGGTTGAAAATCAGAAATGTCTTTTAGTCTGAAGATTAATGCAAATTCTTTCATTTTTTTAATATTTTATTGTTCGACTTAATGACGATTGATTTTTTTAAATGGGGACATTTTTTCAAAACAAATTAGTGATTCCTGATTGTACAGCCAAAATATTTCATGCTAAAAGTTGCTATATGTAATAAGAATATTCATTATTATCACGTAGATGAAAGAATTAATGACTTTAAAGATTCCAATTTAAATCATGTTAAAATAAACAAATGATTATATAACGTGAATAATTTGTTCTGAGGGTAAGCGTAATTTGGGATTAAGTGACGGCTGATTGTTGTCTGCCGGATTTCTGTAACCGATCGCAACAGCAAAGAGTGTCTTATACCCTTCCCATTTCAGAATTTTGTCATATTCATCATTTTGAATTCCCTCCATTGGAGTACTGTCAATCTCCAGACTTGCGCAGGCAGAAAGAAAGAATCCGAGAGAAAGATATACCTGATGCTGTAGCCAGCTTTTGATTTCCTCCTCTCCTTTTGGTTTTAAAAACCGATTGTAATAGTTTACTGAGCCTTCAGGAAGATGTTCGTTAATTTGTTTTTCAAAGACTTCAGTATCATCAATAGCACTAAAGACGACCAAGTGACTGGCCTGATTAATTTTTTCTGCATTCCAGTAAGAGGCTGCAGCTAATTCACTTTTTACCCTTTCATCTGAAACAAAAGCAAACTTCCATGGCTGACTGTTGATCGAAGAAGGGCTAAGCCGTATAATGTCTTTCAATGTTTCGATTTTTTCGTCTGAAATTTTTTTAGCAGCAACATAGCTTTTAGTGGTGTATCTGCTTTCTGCAAGTTTTAGAAAAGTCATATTATTTACATTTAAATTTATACTATACTTTTTACTGTTGCAAAAATAAGTATAGTATATTATCTTTGCAATAACGGTCAAAAAAGACAGTAACAGATGTATTGTATAGACGATAAAAAATATCCCTGCAGCACCAGCCTGACAATGAAGTACATAGGCGGAAAATGGAAAGCGGTAATCCTTATTCATTTAATCGAAAAAAAGCGATATAGTGAACTGAGAAAGGAATGTAAGCTGATCACAGAAAGAACTTTAAGTCTTCAATTAAAGGAATTGGAGGAAGATGGTTTGATCATACGTACAGTTCATACAAGCAAGCCTCCTCTCAAAGTAGATTATGAGCTGACCGAATTTGGCAGAACACTTATTCCTGTCCTCAAAGCAGTTGCACAGTGGGGAAATGATACGGCGGCGGCTAATAAGCGTGTAAAAGTTTTACAGGAGTAAAGTGAAGAATTGTCAACTTCAACAGGTTGATACGTTTTTGATGTAAAGAGAATAACAGTTGTTGTTTCTTTAATATGGCTTGGGCTATAAAATAGAAACGGCTAATAACAAATGAGAAGCTGTTCTTGAGTGTGCATACAATTTCTTTGTTTATCAGGAAAGCCGGAAGCAAATTTGTAGACATACAATTTACTACTTTTTGGATAAATTGATTAAATTTGTGAGTTTAGACAACTTAAGACCCCTTCTAATACTAAAATTAATTTATGAGCAGATATAATGAATATCTAAAGCAAATTGCAGAGAGAGAAACCCAGGGACTTCACCCTTTACCGATTGATGGAGCTGAATTGATGAGCGAGGTAATCGCACAGATCAAAGATACAGGTCATGAGCATCGTGAAGATTCACTGAATTTCTTTATTTATAATGCCTTACCGGGAACGACAAGTGCTGCCCGTGTAAAGGCTCAGTTTTTAAAGGAAATTATTCTGGGAAGTTCTCAGGTAAAAGAAATTTCACCTGAATTTGCTTTTGAGCAATTATCACATATGAAGGGTGGTCCTTCTATTGAGGTCTTGCTGGATCTTGCATTAGGTGAAGACCTGGCTATCGGAAAAAGTGCTGCAGATGTACTTAAAACGCAGGTTTTTCTATATGAAGCGGATACAGAGCGTCTGGAGAAAGCGTTTGAAAGTGGAAACCCGATTGCCAAAGATATTCTTGAAAGTTATGCTAAAGCAGAATTTTACACCAAACTGCCGGATATACCGGAAGAAATTTCATTAGTGACTTTTGTTGCGGGTATAGGTGATATTTCCACAGATTTACTTTCACCGGGAAGTGATGCACACTCCCGTTCAGACCGCGAGCTTCATGGCCAGTGTATGTTTGAGCACAACAAAGAGCAGCAAAAAGAGTTGCAGGCGCTTAAAGAAAAACATCCGGATAAAAGAATAATGCTGGTTGCTGAAAAAGGTACTATGGGTGTAGGTTCTTCCAGAATGTCGGGTGTCAATAACGTGGCGCTCTGGATTGGTAAACCTGCAAGTCCGTTTATTCCATTTGTCAATATTGCACCTGTCGTGGCAGGAACAAACGGCATTTCTCCGATATTTTTGACTACTGTCGGTGTTACCGGTGGTATTGGTCTGGATCTTCAAAACTGGGTGAAAAAGTTTGATGAAAACGGTAAGCTGGTTGTTGATGCAGAAGGACAACCTGTCCTGGAGCAAACATATTCTGTCGATACAGGTACTGTTCTTACCGTCAATACAAAAACCAAAAAACTGTACAAAGACGGACAGGAAATAATGGATGTGGCTTCAGCATTTACTCCTCAAAAGATTGAATTCATGAAAGCCGGAGGATCTTATTCCATTGAATTTGGTAAAAAACTACAGACTTTTGCTGCCAAAACCTTAGGAATTGTGGCTCCGACTGTATTTGCTCCTTCCAAAGAGATTTCACATCCTGGTCAGGGTCTTACTGCAGTAGAAAAGATATTTAACAGAAATGCAGTCGGAACTTCCGGTGCAGTTTTACATGCCGGTTCTTATGTTCGTGCAAAAGTAAATATTGTCGGTTCTCAGGATACAACCGGATTGATGACTGCTCAGGAACTGGAATCTATGGCTGCAACGGTGATTTCGCCTATAGTAGATGCCGGTTATCAGTCAGGTTGTCATACGGCATCTGTCTGGGATAGTAAGTCTCAGCAAAATATTCCGAGACTGATGAGTTTTATGAACGACTTTGGTCTTATTACTGCCAGAGATCCTAAAGGTGTATATCATGCAATGACCGATGTTATACACAAGGTTCTTAATGATATTACAGTAGATGACTGGGCTATAATTATCGGTGGTGACTCACACACCCGTATGTCTAAAGGTGTCGCATTCGGTGCTGACTCGGGTACCGTAGCACTTGCATTGGCCACAGGCGAGGCTTCTATGCCTATTCCTGAATCGGTAAAAGTGACTTTCAAAGGTAAAATGAATGATCATCTGGATTTTCGTGATGTTGTGCATGCTACTCAGTTACAGATGCTGAAGGAATTTAACGGAGAAAATGTATTTCAGGGGAGAGTGATAGAAGTACATATCGGTACGTTACTTTCTGATCAGGCATTTACCTTTACAGACTGGACGGCAGAAATGAAAGCCAAGGCTTCTATCTGTATCTCTCAGCCTGATACCCTTATCGAATCTTTAGAGATTGCGAAAGACAGAATCAGGATCATGATTGAAAAAGGTATGGATAATGAAAAGCAGGTACTGAAAGGTCTGATTGATAAAGCAAATAAAAGAATTGATGAAATCAGATCTGGACAAAAACCGCCGTTAACACCTGATGAAAATGCAAAATACTTTGCAGAGTTTGTAGTTGATCTGGACATTATCGATGAACCTATGATTGCAGACCCTGACGTAAATAATGCAGATGCATCCAAGCGCTATACACATGATACTATTCGGGCGCTTTCTTATTACGGAGGCGAGAAACACGTAGACCTTGGTTTTGTTGGTTCATGTATGGTTCATAAAGGAGATATTAAGATTGTTTCGAAGATGTTGAAAAACCTGGAGGAACAATATGGAAAAGTAGAATTCCATGCTCCTTTAGTGGTAGCTGCGCCTACATATAATATCATTGATGAGCTCAAAGAAGAGGGCGATTGGGATGTATTACAAAGATATTCGGGTTTTGAATTTGATGATGCTGCACCTAAAAGTATGGCCCGTACATCATATGACAATATCCTGTACCTGGAACGTCCCGGCTGTAACCTGTGTATGGGCAATCAGGAAAAGGCTGAACAGGGTGACACTGTAATGGCAACATCTACACGTCTGTTTCAGGGACGTGTCGTAAAAGATTCTGACCGTAAAAAAGGAGAATCATTACTGGCATCTACTCCGGTAGTTGTTCTGTCCGCTATTTTTGGAAGAACTCCTACTATTGAAGAATATAAAGCTGCTGTTAAAGGTATTAAGCTAACGCAGTTTTCGCCTCCTATTAAAAAAATGACTACAGACGCCCCTGCCGCTCATCAGATTTCTTTTTAGATTTCTCGTTTATCCGGCATGAAGGTAGATGAAATACGTTTTGGGTGCGTACGGTCTCAATTGGAAGATTATCTTACAACTACTATTTTATATAAATGGTGTTGATCTCAGGGTGATAATGGAAAAGATTGAGGCTATACAGCTCATTAAATACGGCTTGCGCACCCAAAACGGTTTCTATGAAAGTATTTCCTCTTTCATAGCTTTTGAAAATCAGAATCATTTCCTGTGTAAGACTTTAGGGGACTATATTTATTCCGGCGAAAGGTATACCCTGTACGATTATGGGTACTCCGGTATTCCCGGAGATTATAGTCTGACATGCAAGATATCAATCGGATCAAAAGAGGTGATCTGGTATGATTTTAAAAACTTCTCTAAAGTTATTCCATTTGATCTAAACTACAGAGATCTAAAGTTTAGATTTTGTATTGACCAATATCTGGATGCAATCAATACTACCCAAAATAATACCGTAAAAAGTATATATTCATAAGCAATCCCCTTTCAATACCTTAATTCATTTTCAATAGCCGGATACTAGTAGCTGTGTCATGGATATTTAAGCATCAATACTGATTATTTCAAGCCTTTTCGTATCTCAGTGCTATACATCCGGAAGGGAGTGTTTTTGTTGCGGTCAGATTTAACCCTAAATTTTCAGGCAAGTGCATTTCAGTAAACAAACGTCGGCCTTCGCCGACTATGACCGGGTGAACGAGTATATGAAACTCATCGACCAGACCCAGTTCTATCAATCTGGCCGGCAGTTCAATGCCTCCGGTGGAGATGGATTTGCCGGGCTGCTGTTTCAGCTTCAGGATTTCTTCCTGCAAATCATCCTTAACAAGAGTGGTGTACTCATCATCTATTTGGTTAATCGTTCTGGAAACCAGAATACGTTTAATAGAAGCAAAAGTGCTGGCAAATGCATTTGCACTTTCATTCATGGACTGAGCATGTGCAGCCTGAGGCCAGAAAGGAACCATCAGTTCATACGTCTTTCGACCGTAAATAATCAGATCAACATCTGACAACAATTCCCTGAAATAATCATGGATATCATCGCCACCACTAAATTTATTGTGATCGCAGCAGCCATCTAAACTCACGTTTATACCATAGATAAGTTTTCTCATGAGATTAAATTTATGGAATATTACGAAGTCTGCAAAAATTCCGTAAACCAAAAAACCGTAAGTCTAAGAGATAGAACTTACGGTTTTCTTACTTCAGTACCCAGAGCCGGGATCGAACCGGCACGGTTTCCCACTAGTGTTTGAGACTAGCGCGTCTACCAATTCCGCCATCTGGGCGTTTTTTGTTTACTGTCCTCCGTTGTTTGGAGTGATGCAAAGGTAGATATTCTCCTGATATTTGCAAAATAAAAATAACTAATAATGCTAAATACACTGATTATGAAGCTAATTAATTTTCACTTTTCTCCTGCTTGTTTTGCTGTTGCCACCTCCCCCATGCTTGTAATTGTTTTATGATGGTAAGCACATCCGTCCCGATCGTTGTAAGTTCATATTCTAACCCGGGCGGTACTTCAGCATAAACAGTTCTTTGACCCATTCATTATTTTTTATTTTCTGTAGTTGAATGCTTTATCTGGTCCTATAAGTGATCGAAACTACTTTTCCTAATCCTGTAAAAGTCTCCACTTTGGTGATTTGTCCATTTATTGCGGGTACATCGTATAGATCCATAGTGCCGGAATTATCCAAATTGCTCTCATCATAGCTACAAACAATCAGTTGATTACTTATTTTACTGTATCTCTCCTGATTGATAGTAGTACCGGTATTTATAGACTGAAATTTTAATATACTTATCTTCCTGTTTCCATAGTCTGCCATTTTTTTGCTCAACTTCAACGTAAAGTCGTATTCATAAATGACTCCACCTACATTATAGAAAATATATCCATAATCGCTGTTTACAGCAAAATTTTCTGCCTGTGCTATATTGGGATCTGTAATTTCCTGTAAATAATTCAATTTGGTGTAAGTTAATCTAGCGAGGTATATCTTACTATTAGTCTTATCTTTCAAAATCGCAAAAGTTTCTCCACCGTTATATTTGGTACGGGTCATAAACAGCATTTGCTTATTCATATTGTTGAGAGCGGGAATGTTATTATAGGTGTAAAATTCGAAAGATTCAGTTGGTGACCATAAAAAACGTGAGTTTTCTTCATCAAAAGCAATTGCCTGATTATCTGAAAAGGATATAAAAGGTGCAGCCTTAAATAGTTTCCCGGAAGTACTTATCTTACTAATTCTGCTGAATTTTAAAGTCCATCCAGAATAATAAATACTACCATTTATAGTCATATAGGCTATCCAAGCCTCTCCTTCCAGTTTAGCCCCTTTATCAGTTGCTTTGTCCGGTCCGTTCATATAATTGCTAAAAGCATTGATCGGATGATAATCAAATATATCTCCACGCAAGAAACCGGCTTCTTTTGTTGTGCTGATCAGAATCTTTTCATTAGTTTGGTTTACTCCTGATCCCATTTCTTTATTGTAACAGACAAAATTTGGCAATCCGGTAAGTTTAAACCCCGATTTCATCTCTGCAAGAACATCATGTATCTGTTCATAATCATTACTGCGTATTTTGTAACTCATCATATCCAGACGGCTTTTCTGCCCGTTTATTTCTGATAACAAAAGCCACCCTTCATAAGTTCTAAGCGTTACAAAAAGTTGAAATGGATATTCTTTCCATACACCTGTTCGTTTATCTGTAATTCGGTAGAGCATATTATAGACTCCAGTCAGCAGGTCAATTTTAGAATTAAATACAGGACCTGAAGTCAGTAATTTGGGAACTATTGCTTCAGACCCTTCTTTTTTTGTAAGCAACCATTCATAGATATAATTGACTGTATCGCCAGTCGGATCCAACGAATAGCTTATTTTTGGATTGATATTAAGTATTTCTCCCCTATTTACTATATAAAGAGAATCCAGATTACTTACTATAGCCTCATTTATCTTTATATAATTATAATTACCGGTATCTTTTCTACACGACATCATAAGGGCTAATCCTAAGCCGAGCAACCCTATAAAGTATATTTTAATAAAAAATTTCATATCTGTTATTTTTTTATGGCTTTATTTATTTAAAATATTCGCCCGTAATCATTTCGGTGCCATCATCTTCTAGTACAGGAGTTCCGTTTTCCCTTTGTGCTTCCAGGTAAATATTCAATATTTGCGCAATAATTTCCACCTCAGGAACTAAATAAATGTACACTTCAGCCGGTGGAAATGGCTCTCCATATTCTTCTTCAAGCAGCATCGACAAAAGGTTTAGCTTTTTTCTTGAAAAGGGACCGTAATAATAATCGGCACCTTGTTTTTCAGATGTACTCAGATAGCCATCAGGAGGAAATAAAATATCATTGATATAGCATTTTACCCTTATTGATCTGTGCTTTTGGATAGTAGTGGGTTCAATCATGGTCTTAAAATTCTCATTTTCTTTGAGCTCCAGTGTTAGTCTGAACGTTTTATTAAGCATTTGGGTTGTTCGGTTTACCTTTATCCGGAGTGTATCTATGCTTTTACCGGCAGGAAAGATGTGCTGAGGCGTCCATTCAAAGTCCCTTCCTTTAACAGCCGTCGTATTTGCCGAATCTATTACCAGGACGTAAGGCAACGGTTGTTCTAATTGCTTTCCCGTCATTTTCAAAGGAATTTTAAGTTCAGCACTTGTTACATTATCATCCAGAAAGGAGAAAAACATTCTTACGGAGTCCACTGTTAGAGTGGCATCATAATAAGGATGATCACGCGATCTGGAGTCTTCTACCTCAAAAAACAAATTTCGTTCAGAATTATACGTAATAAGTTCTGTTTTTTTACAGGAACTAACAAGAGCCAGCAACACCAAAAGGTTGATAGCCGGACTGATTTGGATAAGTTTCATGATAGTTATTTGATTATCTGTTTTGAATTTCTGCTAACGGCAATGGTACTACATACTTTACAGCATTCATTTTTATTGTAAAGCCATCTGCACTGCCACTGGGGATACCTGTCAGGGCACGCCTTTTGAAATAGAAAAATGTTTGCCCTTCTCCCCAGAATTCTTTACGGTATTCTTTGAATAATTCAGCCGTAACATTAGCTCCCGCTTTTAAATCCGGTAGTCCCCGATTAATACGTACTGTATTCAGAAATACAATAGCTTGTGCAGGATCTGTTTCACATTCAGCAGCGATATAATAGAGTTCTGAGAGTCTTAACAAAGACTGAAAGCCACGAAAAGAAACATTTTGTTGGTTTATATCTTCATATTTTATAAAGGTTTTATATGTTTTTCCGGCACTTCCTCCATCCCGCCAGTCTACGCGGTAACGATAATCGTTCACTAATTTTTCGTATATCTCATCCAATCGCTGTGGAATAGGCGCTATTATTCGATTATCATATAGAGATACATTGAAAAAATCCCGATGCTGGTTATACATGTTTGCATTCTGGAAACCTAATATGATCTCTGAAGAAAAGCTCCTATCCGGATTTGTCGCACCAGGCATACTGGATGTTGCCGGCGACCACGGAAAGTATTTGCCGGCTTCACCGATTACCGCTTTGGCAGTTGATAAAGCTCCTTTATAATCCTTTCTGTATAATAGTACTCTGGCTTTAACTCCCATTACGGCATAATAATTAAATCTCCTGTTGCGCATACGGTAAAAATTACTTATCGCATCTGTATTTTGTAGCTCTGTAACACCTTCTTTTCTTACCGGATCATTTTTCAGTAACACCAAAGCTCTGTCCAGGTCCCTAATGACACTGTCCATCACCGCATTGGCGGGTAATAGGGACTGAATCTGGTCAGTGGGGATGGTCATATAAGGAATAGATAGTTGTAAAGAATCTGTGGTATATACCGGACCAAACAGTCTGAGCATATCAAAATGAAGATATGCCCTGATGGCATAAGCCTCACCTAATACTATATCCTTACGATTATTGTCTATAACGCCTTCCGTTTGTCTAATTTGTTCAATAAAACTATTTGCGTTCAGTATAGTCCGGTAAGCTGATTGCCAGATACTACTAAAACTGGATAAGGTAGTCGTACTTGTATAATTATAGGAAGCCAAAATTCCGGTATTCAGATTGGAATTGTAGTATTGTGCCATTATATCCAGATCCAGCATACTAAGTTGGCTCCCATATAAGGTCGATTTGGCCATATTGAGATAGATTCCATTCAGCGCAGAATTTACAGCGTTTTCGTTATCAAAAACCTGTTTCTGAAGAAAGCGATCCTCAGGGTACACATCCAGAAATTTTTTACAGGATATCATGCTTAGCAAGCAGGCTATACAGCATAGTGTAAAATATAGATTATTTTTCATATTCCTTTTAAAATGAAGCATTGATACTAAATGAAGCCGAATTGGCAAATGGATAGTTTATCCCTCTCTCTGCCCGTATATTCGAAATCCGGAAAACATTATTCATAAAAGCGGTAAGCCTCAGGCTTTGAAATTTTGCTTTTTTCAGCCATGGGCTTGTTGCCGCCTGAAATTCATACCCTGCTGAAAAGGATTCTCCGTTAAACATGTTCTCTTTCTGTACAAAGCGGGAAGATAAATCTGTTTGGGAGTTCAGCCGGATACCCTTGAACTGTACAATATCCCCGGGGACTTTCCAGCGGCTCTCCAGTGCTCTTATATCCTGATTATAGGCAATATCTTCCAAGTCCAGATTTTCTACCTTTTCATACAGGGTGCGGTTTATGATTGATGCACCAAGCCTGTACCGTACATAAGCAGCCAGAGTCAACCCTTTTAAACGTAATGTAGAGCTGATTACTCCTTCGGCCTTTGGTCGCAGACTGGCTACTATCCTTACATCATTAGGGTTATATTCAAAAGTGTATAAGCCATTTTGTTTTAAAAACAGCTCTTCACCTGTAGCAGGATCTATACCTATTGACGGAACAACCCAGATGTCATCGGGACTATTCCCATCACGATACCGGATAATGGATTTGCTCTTTTGTTGTTTCTCATTGAGTGTATTTAGCGTATTGTTGAAACCTCCGTAAGTACTTTTATAGGTACTCCCAGTTAATCCTACAGTCCATATCGTTCTTGTGCTTAAATTGTTGATAATAGAATAGCGAAAAGTTCCTTCTACGCCCTTTATAGTTAAATATCCTGTGTTTATAGGATAATTAGCGACTCCGTTTGATGCAGGTAGATCTATGGTAACAATCAGCGGATCAGTACGCTTTCTGTAGGCATTGACTGTTCCCGAAAATCTGTTGTCAAATATAGAAAAGTCAAGCCCCAGGTTACTTTGCAATGTCTTCTGCCATTTCAGTGCAGGATTACCCAGACTGTTATGGAATATTCCCTGACCAAAGAAATTAGTGTTATTCTCCAGATCATAAATAGTAGTCGAGGCAAAACTTCCAAACTGCTGATTACCTGTAGAGCCTATATTCGTTCTTAGCGTGAGCATATTGAGCCAGTTTACTTCTTTCAGAAACTGTTCTTTCTGAAGACTCCAGCCTATTCCGACTGACCAAAATGGTGAATATCTGTTCTCTGATCCGAATGCGGTTGATCCATCCAGTCTGTATGTTGCATCGACAAAATAGCGATCATTGTAAACATAATTTATACTGCCCAATGCATTTAACCATCTTATTGTAGGTGGCATTTTTACTATGGGTTTGGAATTGGTTTGATAACTGTTCGCAAAAGCAGGATTACCCTTGACTCCTGAAGGAAATCCTACAGCTATAAAACCCTTTGATGTGCCTTCGGCATGATGAATATCCCCTCTGGCATTTGCCGTAATCACATGCTTTAATCCGAAAACTTTATTATAGGAAAGCATCATATTCCCATCGTATGAGAGGGATTCTGAGTTAACCTCCGCATAGCTTCCTTTCTGAAGTGTGGGTGATCCGTCAAATTTGGTATGCTGTGGTGATACAAAATCTACTTTACTGCCAAAAGTCTTTTTCAGTTGAAATCCGCCTGAAATCCGGATAGATTTATCCAGATCCCAGTTAAACTGCAGGTAATTCTGCAAATAGGTATTTTTATTGAAATTGTATGAGTTTTGTATAGCATTGTAAAGCGGATTAGGAGCATCCATGATCATTCCCTTGAAATCTCCGGTTGTGGCTTTTTCAAAGTATCTGTCTTCATTCCCTTTCTTAAAAAAAGGGTTGATCTTAACATAGTCGCTAAAGGAACCATATTCCGATTCATTAGATTTATAACCACTAATGTAAACACGGTTAGAAATATTCAGTTTTTTGGTTCTGTAATTCAGATCGGCACGACCAGCCCAATTATTTCTTCCAGAGCCCTTCATTGCTCCATTGATATCCTGATAGTCTACACCAACTCCAAATTGAAATTCATTATTTCCTCCATTGGTGTAGATAGCATGTTTTTGTGTCAGTCCTGTACGCAGTGGTTCATTTAACCAATAGGTATTCACACCTTCTCTTACTGCTCTGAGACGATCGTTATAGCGCCTTTGCATCTCTAGTTGTATTTCTCCATATTCGTGGGTATACATGCCGGCAAGACGTTCAAACTCCAGTTTTTGTTCTGAATTCATCATATTGTAATCTCGGAGATCGGGAACTTCTACAGTATAATTGCCCGTATAGCTTATTCTCAAAGCACCTGGTTTTGGTTTGATTGTTTCAATAATGATTACTCCGTTTGCTGATCTTGATCCGTACAGTGCCGTAGAGGCTGCATCTTTTAAAATTGTTATGTTTGCGATACGGTTCATGTCCAGATCCATTACCTGCCTCAGTGTAGATTCGAAGCCATCCAGAACAAACAAAGGTTGATTTGGATCTGTAGTCAATTGATTTGTAATATCACCAAATTTATTGAGTTCAGTGTTTATACTTGTCTTTCCGCGCAGCTCAATACTGGCCAATGTATTGGGATTAGAGCCATTAAGATTATTATCAATGACCACAAAAGAGGGATCTAGTGTTCTCAATGACTGGATGACATTCTGCGTACCGATATCACGCAGCTGCTGACCTGTAAATGAAGCTGAGCTACCCGAAAAGCTCTGTTTCCTGCGCTCAAACATGCCTGTGATTACTACATCTTTCATCATCCTTTCTTCTACAGTTAATTTAATATTTAGAATCTGCTGTTTACCTATAATTATTTCCTGAGTTTTATAGCCCAGACAGGAAATAAGTAAAACATCATCCTTTTCAATGCTGTTCAGCACAAAAGCTCCGTTTTCATCCGTTTTGCATATCTTTTTTTTACCTTTTACTGTGATAGTAACATCCCGCACAGGATTACCTTCTTCGTCTACGATACGCCCTTTGATCTCCTCAAATTGCTGTTCGACAATACTTTTTATAGTGTTATCTTTTTCTTCTTTTGGAGCAATAGTAATAGTCTTCCCATATATAGTATAACCTAGAGGTTGGTGATCAAGCAACTTATCCATAACATCTTTTAAGTTCATATTGCTCACCCGAATATTGACAGGTTTAGAAGGTTTTATGGCTGAGCCTGAATAAAGGATATTATATCCGCTTTGCCGGCTTACTTCATTAAGCATGACTTTCAATGCGGCTTCTTTTCCTGATAAGGTGATTTTCTGCCCAAAAGCACTTGCAGTGACTTGGATAAAAGTGATAATGAGAATAAAAGCTATTCGTTGTGAAATGAGCAATACTTTCGGGATGCACTTCGCATTCCCCCCAGTCCGTGAGGTAAAATTTCTATACATTTAGTTCCTGGTGGTTATGCAGTGAGTGGTTTAGAAGAATAGACACACTGCTGGTTTAAATTGATTTTTTATTTTGTTTGAACGCAACAACGGATGATTAAGACATCGTCTTTGGTTCTTATTTTTTAGTAACCTTAACTTCTTTTTTGAGAAGATTTTAGCTAATTCCTTACAAAAACTTTCCCTTCTTCAAGTGAAAAATGGATCTTATTTCCAGAGGCTATTTCCAACGATTTCAACACCTCTGATAAGGGGGATGCCCGGGAAATGATTCCGCCAATGGATTCTCGGGGAATATCGTTTTGATAAATCACGTCGACATCATACCAGCGTTGCAATACACGCATTACCTGTTCAATATCATCTTCATCTTCTTCAAATACAAACTGATTATTCTTCCAGCCCACAGCCGTTGCTATATTTGCATTGCTAACTTTAAGTCCTCCATCTTTTAGGACAGATTGTTGTCCCTCTTTCAGTATCAATGTTTCTATGCCTTTTGCTGTTACGGAAATACTTCCCTCCAACAGACTGGTTTTTACTTCTTTCTCATCTGCGTAACCACTTACATTAAAATTTGTACCTAATACCTGAATATACTGCCCTGCTGTTTCTACAATGAAAGGATGTGATTTATCCTTTGTTACTTCGAAATATGCCTCACCCGTTAACTTGACTTTGCGAATACCATCATGTTGCAAAGGTTTATAGGTTAAAGAGGAAGCCGCATTGAGCCAGACTCTGGTCCCGTCAGGCAAGCTAACCTGATAGGTCCCTCCACGCGGTGTAACTATTGTCAGTGCTTTTTCGGAGACTAGATCGAGTTGTGAATCCACTGCGCTGCCATCGTTATAAGTGAGTTTATTCCTGTTGATAATTACCCCTGTCCGCATCTCACTTAAATTAATTTTTGTTCCGTTATGCATAATCAGGATTGCCGCATTCCTGCCTGAGCGGATATCATGTGATTCTGTATTTATTATGCTTGTTTCTGTATCTTGACATAGATATATAGGTATGCTCAATATGGTCATAACAGCCGCTATTGATGCTATTTGTATCCAGAATTTTCTTTTTTTATGGAATTTGGCTTCCGGTTTCTGTACAAACTGACTTAATGGATAATGTAAAATAGTATGAACCATTTCCGTCTGTTTTATCTCGTCAAGTTGTTCTTTAGTGCATGTGGAAGTATAAGCGGCTTCCAGTAAATCGCACAACTCCTGTTCATTTTCATTATTAGTGACCAGGCGATAAAATTCTTCCAGTTCTGCAGCCGAACAACTTTTATTTAAGTACTGACTTAATAAATAGGGTAATCTTTGGTTTGTCATATTTAATTTTGCATCATCACTTTGTATGCTTAATTATATAGACACCAAAAACTACAGGGGACAGTAGGTTGAAAAAATTAAAAATTCATTAGAGTGAACAAAACGGTTGATATCCCCATTTCTTTAAGCGATTTCCTGATATTTTTTAATGCTTCCTTTATATGGAAATTTACTGTAGAACAAGAGATTTCTAACTGAGCTGCCGCCTGATCATAGGTCAGACCTTGTTCATGACAAAGCTGATATACTTTTTTTTGCTGTTTAGGTAATTTATCAATTGCCTGCTGTAGTATCCATTGACTGTCTTTCAGGTCGAGTAATTCCCTTGTATTGTCATCAGGATATTCTGCGTCATCTTCAAATACTCCTGCGATGATTACAGATCTTGCAATTTTCCTGAGTACATTGAGGGAAACATTTCTTGTGATCCGGTTTAAATAGGCTTCTGCATTATGTACCTCATCTAACTTGCTTCTGCTTAGCCAAATGTTCAGAAACACATCTTGCACTACTTCTTCTGCAAGCTCTCTTGATCGGGTAAGCTTTAATGCAAAACTATATACGTGTCCACTGTGTGATTTGAGGAAAACTGCCAGGGCATGTTCATCTCCTTTTGAGATTTTGATTAGCAAATCGATTTCGTTGTATAAGAGTTTTAACGCCATATTTCTATCACAACGTAAAATATTAATACAATACTGTGTTATAATTTTCTGTTTCCCGCTTCACTCATCACAATTTCAGAACGTATTGTTTCATGGAATGGAACGGGTTATTATTTCTCTTCAGCAGCAGAGTCTTCCGTTACTCTGGGATTTTGCAGGGAGATTTAGTATGAATCAATCAGTTAGTATGCTATAATTGGTGGTAATGGGTTCACAGGCACACATCAAACATGGTCTTTTCCGTACCCGGTCTATAATTATCGTTAGCAGTTATTTATTTCGTTATTTTAGTTAATGTCCAATTTACAATTTTACACATTCAATTGCAATTTATTTTTTGATTTTTTATTTATTTATCTTCAATTTAACTATTTATTATTCAGTTAACTACCAGAATGAATATTTCATGTATTTAATCCAACTCAAATTCTTATTCTATATTTAAAAGATATTGAATAGATTAGGTTGCCAAGAGTATACTGAGATCAGAAATCTGTCAACTTCAACATTCAGATATTTTCTCTTGCTTGTTTTGCTGGTGCCGCCTCCCCCATGCTTCTAATTGTTTTATGATAGGAAGCAACTCCATCCCGATAGCTGTAAGTTCATACTCTACCCGGGGAGGTACTTCAGCATAGACTGTTCTTTTGACCAGTCCGTTTTCTTCCATTTTGCGCAATTGCAAGGTCAGCATGCGCTCTGTAATAGCCGGCATGCGTTTTTTCAGTTGTCCGAAACGAAGTTTTCCGTTTTCCAGATAGCAGCATATGGCAATGGTCCATTGTCCTCCGATAAGGTTCGCCGCATATATTTCCGGACATTCCTCTATCAAAGCTCTTTTATTTTCGTAATTAGTGGATGTTTCCTTTATTTTGGTCATACTTACATTTTTGTTAGTACCATACATTCAGATGCTAATATACCATTTTGCAGGTAGTCTGCGTAAGTTTGTGTTTTAATAAATATAATATTATGACTAAAACACTGATCATTGTTATCCATCCGGATTTAGGCAGTTCACGAATAAACAAACGATGGATGGAAGAACTAAAGAAATATCCGGAACACTATACTGTACATGATCTGTATGGCTCTTATCCTGATGAACAGATCGACATCGCACGCGAACAAGCCTTACTTTCCGGATATGATCGTATTATCTTTCAATTTTGTTTCTATTGGTTCAATTGTCCTCCCCTTTTCAAAAAATGGCTGGATGTCGTGCTGACTCATGGCTGGGCATATGGCCGGGACAGCGGTTACCAGTTGGCGGGCAAGAAGATCGCACTTGCTATCACAGCAGGTATAGACGAGCAGGATTTCAGTGCTGAAGGAAGGTATAAATACAGCTTACAAGAACTGACAGCGCCATTTGAAATTACTTTTCAATATATACATGCAGACTACCGTCCTCTTTTTGCTTTTTATGGAGCCGAACACCATGCTACGACCGAACGCTTAGAACAAAGTGTGCTTGATTATATTGAATTTATCGATCAATTAACTTAGAAAGATAGCTCTTTTATAAATTCTATGACTTCTCCATTCGGACTATATACCAGACCATTGTTTACAGTAACGCTCTTCTTTTCATTTTTAAGATTGATCTCCCAGACTTCTTTACTCAATGGTTTGGCTCCGTATGATATCGCATGCTGCATGGCTTCAGCTACGTCTTTTACCATAAAACAGATATGTAAGAGTGCATTCTCTACGTATTCTTCTTCCGGATATCTTTTGCGGCCCTGTGTCGGTATACTGGCATTCTTATCACATATTTCCAGATGACAATCCAGCCCTCTGTGATACAGCATAACACACATTTCCAGTTGAAACTCAGGAAGAGACCAGTGATGTACCTCTTCAAATCCAAACTGCTTATAAAACGTAAGGGTCTCTGTGATGTCCTGTGCTTTGATACAGACATGGTGAAAGCGGATGATATTTTCTTTTAATTCCATATTTAACCTTTTGATGAGTCAAAGTTAAATCCTAATTTGTGTCTCTAAAAGAACTTACAAAATTGTTAGTATGCGTAAAGAATCATCCGCAAATCTGGAAAATGAAACAATCCTGAGAGACTATTGTCAGGCTATGAAAACCCTGCAGCTTTTTAGTGGAAGATGGAAAATATCAATTCTGTTTGCAATACACAGCTCCGTAAAAACGTATACTGAACTCAAATCTTTGTTGCTTAATGTCAGTGATCGTATGCTGGCCAAGCAACTGAATGAATTGATTAAGGATCGCTTACTTGAAAAAGAAAAAACCAAAACGACTTCTTCTTATCGTCTTACCTCAAGGGGACGGAATATCTGTAAATTACTGGAGCAATTACGCGCATTTGAGGATGAAAAATCTTAGTGCTGCTCAGCGAAAGCCAGTCTTACAAAACTCAAATAAGCCCTCCTAAAAAAGTTCGGAGGGCTTATTTACAGAATTCCGGATACTTTGTTAATATTAAAGTTCCTTATAATATTATAATTTCTCGATAATCTTATCTGCAAATTCATTGGTTTTGACCAATGTCGCATCTGTCATCAGATTGTAGAAATCGACTGTAACTGTTTTTTCGCGTATAGTTTGTGAAAGTGCCTGCACAATTGCATCTGCAGCTTCCTGCCAGCCCATATACTCCAGCATCATGACTCCGCTTAGTATCACAGAAGAAGGATTCATCGTATTGGTATTTGCAAATCTCGGTGCAGTTCCATGTGTCGCTTCGAATACCGCATGACCTGTCGCATAATTTATATTTGCTCCGGGCGCTATACCGATTCCGCCTACAATAGCTGCTAATGCATCAGAGATGTAATCTCCATTCAGATTAAGAGTAGCTACTACAGCATAATCTCTTGGGTTCAACAGGATCTGCTGTAAAAAATTATCTGCAATGACATCTTTTATAATGATCTTACCTGCTGCTTCGGCAGCTTTTTGCTCCTCATTGGCTGCCTGTTCGCCTTTTTCAGCTTTTGTACGCTCCCACTGTCCCCAGGTGTACGTCTGGGCCGCAAACTCCTTTTCAGCTACTTCGTACCCCCAGTTTTTGAATGCACCTTCGGTATATTTCATGATATTACCCTTGTGCACCAGAGCAACAGATTTACGGTTTTGTTCAATAGCAAAATTAATGGCTGCACGGATCAGGCGTTTGGATCCTTCTTCAGAGACCAGCTTAATCCCTACACCAGTGGTATCCGAAAAATTATAGTCTACCTCAAGTTCAGTTTTTAAATAGTTCTGTATTTTATGTGCTTCCGGTGTTCCGGCTGCAAATTCGATTCCTGCATAAATATCCTCTGTATTTTCACGGAAGATAACCATGTCTACATATTCCGGATGTTTGACCGGTGATGGAACACCTTCGTACCATTTGGTCGGTCTCTGACATACATACAGATCCAGATCTTTTCGAAGAGCGACATTCAGAGAGCGTATTCCTCCACCTACAGGTGTGGTAAGCGGACCTTTGATCCCCACAAGATATTCTCTGAGGATATTGAGTGTTTCTTCAGGAAGCCATTCTCCTGTCTGCTCAAATGCTTTTTCACCGGCAAGTACTTCTTTCCACTCGATCTGTCTCTGACCTGAATATGCTTTGGCTATGGCGCTGTCAAACACACGAACTGCCGCTTTCCATATATCCGGACCGATACCATCTCCGATAATAAAGGGTATAACAGGTTTGTCCGGAACTTGTAACTGGCCTTTCGGGTCTTTAGTGATTTTACTACTCATGTGCTTTCGTTTATATTTTGTCTTTACTAAACATATTGCCGATCTCCCGACTCAGTTTGCGGAAGATTGGAGCAGCTTTTACATCCTCATAGGCATCGATATGCTCATTAGGTAATCTGCTCGGAAATATGAGTATCAAATTTCGTTCCTTATAGTACCGGCCAATACGTTTTGCCAGTCCATCGAGTGAATCTCTGTAAGAGACTTCGCCCGAACGGGAGGAAACAAATGCCAGTAATGCATTCTCTTCAGCATATGCTGACAGTCCGTAGATGTTGTCCCAGTCTTCATAATTTTCATAAGAAACAGGTACACTTACAGACTCTTCTTCCAGATATTTTTCGATTTCAAGCTGAGTACGTGAATTACAAACAAACTTCATAGGTATAGACAGCTCCTGTGCGAGTTTTAACATTTTTTCCATCCAATACCCAAATCCGAGTTCCGATTCAGCAAGTGAGGGTACAAAGCAAATAATGGACTTGTGGGAAATAAAAGGTTTATCAAACCTGCACATAAAAAGATTTGCATCTGTGCGGTTGAGAATACTCTCGGTCTTCTCTCCTACTATTTTTTCAACAAAACTTGTTTCCTGCGGCCATCCCAGTATCAGGCAGTTCGCCATGATTTCCTGTGCGGTATGGCTTATCCCTGAAGCAATATTGATATCTACAGGAGCCATGATTTCTACTTCAGTCTCTGAACCGGAAGCGTATTTAACTGTATTATCCAGATTTTTACGTGCTGTAGCCATGTTCTTTTCAGCCTGAAAATCATCTTTCACAACAGATACCACGCTGATCGGATGAGGTGATTTTTTACTTTTGATCAATGTCGCAAAGTCCAGAATAGGTTCCATATTACTCAGATTCGCTATCGGGATCATCAGTTGTTCATCTTTCTCATTGACTTCAGAGTAGTGATGTTCGTCCTGATCGCCGGCCATAATCATCTTTTTAGATGCATTTTCTGTTACAATAGTGGAAATAATACAGGTGACAAGGATCAGTAAAATAGTGCCGTTCAGCACATTGTCATCGATCAGTCCGTTGCGGTGTCCTACCATTATGACGGCAAGTGTAGCTGCAGCATGTGCGCTGCTGAGACCAAAAATCACATTGCGTTGCTGTTTGCTGTATTTGAAGACCAATTGGGTGATCCAGGCTGCCAGATACTTGCCGGCTACAGCAACGATAGTCAATGTAAACGCTACGATAAGTGCTGTAGGGCCATGCATCAATACACTCACATCTACGATCATTCCCACACTGATCAGGAAGAAAGGAATGAAAATAGCATTACCGATGAATTCAATTCGATTCATCAATGCCGAAGAATGCGGAATCAGTTTATTAAGTGCCAGACCTGCCACGAAGGCCCCGATAATAGGTTCCAGGCCAGCCATCTCAGCCATAAATGCTGCAAAAAATACAACGGCTAATACAAAAATATAATTGGCTGTTTTCTCGCTTTCGACCTTTTCAAAAAACCATTTGGCAATACGTGGAATGATCCCAAACATAATAAACAGAAAGACAGCAAAGGAAACACCTAATGTAACCCAGAATTCCTGATTGATGGTGCCTTGAGTGGCGCCTGAAATAACAGCCAGAATAATCAATACTGCCGTATCAGTCAGGATGGTACCACCTATGGTGATCGCTACTGCCTCGTTTTTGGAAATACCATAACTATTGACAATAGGATATGAAACCAATGTGTGTGTAGCAAACATGCTGGCAATCAGCAAGCTCGAAAGAATGCCGTAATCCAGAATATAATGACAGACAGGAAAGCCTATGGCAATCGGGATTATAAAGGTGAAAAAGCCAAACCAGATACTCTTATGTTTGGTTTTCTTAAACTCGTTCATATCCAGTTCCAGCCCTGCAATAAACATGATATAAAGCAGACCAATTGTCGAAAAAAGATCTACTGCAGAGTTCTTTTCTAACCAGTTTAATCCGTGGGGGCCGATAACGACTCCGGAAATAATCAGGCCGATGATTCCGGGGATCCGTATGGGACGCAATAAAATCGGGGACAGCAGAATAATAAAAAGAACAAGGGCAAAAATAAGGACAGGACTTTTGAGGGGAGCCTCAAAGGCGTGTTGTAAATGTTCCAGGGTTTTGTTCATAAAAAGTTTCTTGCGTGATTAATTTTAATACATGATTAAACATGAATTGTTTCAAAAATATAAAAAACAACGGGAAACCTGGAGAAAACTTAGTCTTATGACACTGGTTTTATTTAAACTGGATTGCTTTGATCGGGCTGATCTTAGTGATCAGCATAGAGGGTACAAAAAGTGAGATCATAGCAATTGCAATCAAAGCCAGATTGAGTCCGGCTATATCATACCAGAAAATCTTGACAGGTACATAAGAGATATAATATGTGCTTTCATCCAGTTTGAAAAACCTGGTCTTTTCCTGAAAATAAAACAATCCTAAAGCGAGTGCATTACCGATAAGAAGTCCCAGTCCTATAATGTACAGGGCATTATACATAAAGACCCGTTTAATTCCACGGTTGTTGAATCCTAAAGCTTTCAGTATACCAATCATAGATGTTCGTTCCAGAATACTGATCAGCAGGGACGAAATCATATTGATAACAGCAACGATCACCATGAGTACAAAGATGATATTTGCATTCATATCCAGCATATTGAGCCATTCGAAAATGTCCGGCATTTGTTCCACAATATTTCGGGCATTCAGATCTATTGGCAGGTGATCATTTACCTGCTCTGTAGTCGGTACGAGTTTTTCAAAATCACGAACCCGTATTTCATATCCTCCGGCTTCCTGATCATCCAGGTTATTGAGTCTTCTGATGAGCGATAAAGCTCCTACGACGTAGACCTTATCCAGTTCCTGTGATCCCGTATTGAAGATACCCTTTACAACAAACTTGCGTTTACGTACAGGTTCCTGTACAAAATACATTATAAAATCGTCTCCCAGTTTTAGACGCATCCGTTTGGCAAAGTAAGAAGATATCAGGATTTGTGTATTTGCTCCGTTTTCGGCATTGAAGTCTATTGTATCTCCTTCGACAATAGTTTTGGACAGATAGCGCTGATCATAAGTCGAATCGACACCTTTTAACAATACTCCTTCGACTTCACCGTTTACATTCATAATGCCGGCCTTGGTCGCAAAAGGATAAATAGACTGTACATTAGGTGATGTACGTATGGCATCCATACGCGCCTTACTCAGAGACATAGGCGTATTCTCGTAAGAACTGTTCAAGTCTTGTTTGGTAACCAGTATATCTCCAAAGAAGCCACGTTGCTTCTCGGTGATTTCATCTTTAAATCCTCTGAGTACAGCGACAGATAAGATCATCGCTGCTATAGCCAATACAATAGCACTGACTGTCACACGCACAATCAGCTTAGAGAAAGTACGCTTTCCTAAAAAAGTAATTCGCTGAGCAAGGAAGTAAGGAAAATTCAAGCCTGATTAATATAATTTGTACCTTCGCAAAGGTAATCATTTTTGTCATTCGGCATAGAAAGAGAATTTTTTAACATTAATCAGTATTTAGAGATGCGTATCATTTTTATGGGAACTCCGGATTTTGCAGTAGCTTCGTTAAAGGCTTTGCTGGACTCGGGTGAAAATGTTGTAGCGGTGGTGACCGTACCGGATAAACCCGCTGGCAGAGGTCAGAAGCTTCATGAGTCTGCGGTCAAAAAATTTGCAGTAGAACATCATATACCGGTATTACAGCCGGTCAGATTAAAGGATTCTGAATTTCTGAAAGAATTAAAGGCTTTCAACGCTGATCTGCAGGTGGTCGTGGCTTTTCGTATGCTTCCTGAGCTGGTATGGGATATGCCTGTTAAAGGAACTATCAATGTTCACGGTTCCCTCCTTCCTCAATACCGGGGTGCGGCTCCGATCAATCATGCGATCATTAACGGGGAAGAGAAGACAGGTGTAACGACTTTCTTACTCCAGCATGAAATAGATACCGGAAACATTCTTTTCAAAGGTGAAGTTCCTATTGCGGAAAATGATAATGCCGGAACGATTCATGATAAGCTGATGCACAAAGGTGCAGAAGTGTTATTGCAAACGATTGAAGCTATGAAATCCGGTTCACTTACTCCTATTCCACAGGATACACTGATTGAAGGCTCAACACTTAAACATGCACCCAAAATATTTAAAGAAGATTGTCTCATTAATTGGGACAAGAGTACAACTACTGTATTCAACCTGATAAGAGGTCTGAGCCCTTATCCTGCAGCTTTCACCTATCTGGATGGGAAAGTACTCAAGATATATGAAGTAGAAAAAGAAATTACAAAGCCTGACATTCAGGCAGGTCAGTATGTGACAGATGGCAAAACTTATCTGAAATACGCGACTCAGGACGGATATATCCATCTGAAAGCCCTGCAGATTGAGGGTAAGAAGCGTATGTTGACGGATGAGTTCTTACGTGGCTATCGCTTTGCCTCTAGCTAACACAGGCTGATCTGTATATTCAAGAATATCTCCGGGCTGACAATCCAAAGCTTTACATATTGCTGACAGCGTATGAAGACGAATTGCTCTACATTTTCCGTTTTTGATAATAGAGAGGTTTGACAAGGTGATACCGACCATATTGCTCAGTTCACTTAGGGATACTTTTCGTTGGGACATTATGTCATCCAAATGTATAATAATTGGCATAAGTGATGATGTATTATAGGGGATGATTAACAATTTCGGTTCAATTTACTTTTTTAAAACAACTTTTATGAAAAATTGTTTGGTTATTGACAGGAATTTAAAAATTGTAATTTGTCAGTTAGGGAGATTAGTTGTTGCTTTTTAACAAATATTTAAGTAATTATTAATTGTTTGTTTATCAGCTTTTTATATAAAAATATAAATTATATTGAATAGTCAAACGCTGAAGTATAGATAATTTGTATAATACTGGAACAGTTTTTGATGTTATAAAATCGCCTCACACTATGTCATAACTAACTAATAATGAGTAGATAATTTGCATTTAGCTCATGTTTTTAAGCATTTTTTTTGTATTTTTGCAAACATTTCAGCCAGAAAGGTATTATAATATTCAATGAGACAGCTCAAAATTACACAATCGATTACCAACCGTGAATCACAGTCATTAGACAAATACCTTCACGAGATTGGTAAAGTAGACTTAATCACCGCAGAAGAAGAAGTGATCCTTGCTCAACGTATACGTGAGGGCGATCAGGTCGCTTTGGAAAAATTAACGAAAACAAATTTACGTTTCGTAGTTTCCGTTGCAAAACAGTATCAGAATCAAGGTTTGACCTTAGGAGATTTAATCAATGAAGGTAACCTCGGACTTATTAAAGCAGCTAAACGTTTTGACGAAACCAAGGGATTTAAATTTATTTCGTATGCTGTATGGTGGATTCGTCAGTCGATCTTACAAGCTATCGCCGAACAGTCACGTATCGTTCGTTTACCTTTAAACCAGGTTGGTTCTTTAAGCAAGATCAGCAAGGCTTTCTCCAAACTGGAGCAGGAATACGAGCGTGAACCATCGCCTGAAGAATTAGCTGATATCCTGGAAACAACAGTTGACAAGGTATCTGACACATTGAGCAATTCCGGAAGACATGTATCCATGGATGCACCTTTTGTGCAAGGGGAAGAAAACACCCTGTTAGACGTACTGGAAAATCATGATCCGGACACAGACAGCTCTCTGATCGATGAGTCTCTGTCAGAGGAAATTAAGCGTTCCCTGGCAACATTGACAGAAAGAGAACGTGAAATTATTGTTCTTTTCTTCGGATTAGGTTCTAATCATCAATTATCTCTGGAAGAGATCGGCGAAAAATTTAATCTAACTCGTGAGCGTGTTCGTCAAATCAAGGACAAAGCGTTACAGCGCTTACGTCACACTTCACGAAGCAAAATTTTGAAATCATATTTAGGTTAATAATCTAATATAGCATTATCAAAAAAAGCTCAACCGACAACGGTTGAGCTTTTTGCTTTTCGGATACTACCTCTTTATTTGGTAGCAGTCTGATCCGGCATCAGGATAAATCTGAATAAACGGTCTTCTTTCAGATATTTATCAGCTACTGCTTTTACTGATTCGACCGTCACCTTATTGAGGTCGTCCATATATTTCAGGATATGCGTAGCGTCTTCCTGATTCTGAGCTGAATTGACAATATGTCCCAGCCAGAAACCATTCTCCCGCAACTGTACTTCCAGCTGACGTTTTTGCTCAATCACAAATTTCTCCAGATCTACTTTCGTAGGTCCGTTTTTCTTGATTTTGTTGATCTCATCCAGTGTGGAAGCAATTAATGGCTGTGCCTTATCTACTGCAGACCCGAAGCCAATACTGAAACTGTATCTTGGTTTTGGAAATTTACGGTAATTAGCTCCTGCCCCTACTCCGTATACACCGCTTTCATCTTCACGAAGACGCTCGATCAGTGTGATATTCAGAATACTTTCCAAGGCATCCAGATTCATATTTTCCTCCTCTGAGTATGCGTAATCTCCATAGTATGCCAGTTGTACAGTAGCTTTTTGCTCTTTACCTTTATTGACTACAGTCTCTACACCTTTGGCCGGCTCCTGAATTCCCAGATCTTTGGCTTTCTCCTGACGGTTTTTAGCCGGTAGTGAAGCTATGTATTCTTCCAGAAGTGGTTTGATCTCTTCTTCAGTAAATGAACCTACGATAGTAAAGGTGAAATCTGATGCGTCTGCAAATCTATCTTTGTAGATCTCGAGTGCTCTGTCTTTATTGATCTGTTGTATGGATTCCTTTGAAGCGGTCTGACGACGGATATTATTGCCGTATAAGGTGCTGAATACACTTTTTCTAAAGACAAAATTCGGATCATTTTCCATATTTGCGATAGAAGAAAGAGATTTGGTAATGTTGCTCTGGAAAACATCATCATCTAGTCGTGGTTCTGTGAAGTAGCCATACAATAATTCAAACATCGTCTTCAAACCTTCTTTGTCAGACTGTCCGCTGAATCCTTCAGATCGTTCACTGATATATGGAGTGATACCTACACGCTTGCCGGTAAGGTATTTTTGTAATTCTACATTGTTCAGTTGTCCGACACCGCTGGCATCGACCAGTCCGGCTGCATTAGAAGCGGAATTGTAATCTGCATCTGCATAAAGGGACGTTCCTCCCGGGCTGAATGCCGAAATCAGAATTTCATCATTTTTAAATGTAGTAGGTTTCAGTAATACTTTTACGCCATTACTCAGCACGAGTTCTTTTACACCTATCGTATTCGCTGCCCCTTCCTTAACAATACTTCCCTTTACAGGTTGCTTCGCTAATAAAGGCAGTGTGGAAACTTTGTCTTCGTAAGCTGTGATTTCTTCTTTGTCCACTTCAGCAAACCAGGTATTGATCTTCGCTTCATCCGGCAGATTTGCTTTTTGATTTTCCGGCGCCAGTATCAGCACATCGCGGTTGTTGTCAACATAATACTTTTGTCCGATCTGTTCTACCTCTTTTAGCGTCAGAGAAGGCAGGAGCTGGTTAGTGAGCTGATAACGGTATTCATTACTTAAAGCAGGGTCTTTTTCAAGAAAATAATTCATATATCCCTGCACATAACTTTCTGATTTCTTTTTATCACGCTCGGTATAAGCTGTCTCGTTATTTTTACGAATAGAAGAAATGACACGATCGAATTCAGTTTGTGTAAAACCGAATTTCTGAATTCTATCCATCTCCCGGACCAATGTTTTGAATCCGCTTTCAAATTCGCCCGGCTTGGCTACAAAGTACAGCCCCAGATTATCCAGCCCTCCGAGAAACTCTTCAACACCTCCACCGGCCTGAATAAACGGAGGATTAGATTGCTGTAGTATTTCACTCATACGCGCATTGATCATGCCGTTATAGACAGATTTAAGCAATGCTCTGCGGTAATCTCCGACTGTTTCTGTTTTTTCTTCCGGATGTTTAATAATAATCTGTCCGACTGTATACGACATTTCAGGATCTGTAACAGCCATAAACTGATTTTTATTAGCCAGATCTACCTTATATTTTACGTGAGGTCTTGGTTTTGACGGAGCTTTCAGATCTGAAAATAACCGGATCACCTCAGCTTCCATTTGCTTCACGTCAATATCCCCTACAATTATGATAGACTGCAGATCTGGTCTGTACCAGTCTTTATGGAATTGGCGAAGGACCTCCGGTTTGAATGTAGAAATACTTTTTTCCGTTCCGATGGGCAGGCGGTTCGCATAGTGTGAATTGTTAAGCAAAAGCGGAAGATACTGATCACGCATACGTTGTTGTGCTCCTTTGCCGCCACGCATTTCTTCCAGTACGATACCACGTTCTTTGTCTATCTCTTCTGTCGTTAGTAAGGCATCCTGTGCCCAGTCTCTCATGACCTGCAATCCGTTTTTCAATAATTCGGGATCATCAGAAGGAATAGGGAGCTGATATATAGTTTCGTCAAAGCTGGTATATGCATTGAGATCACTTCCAAAACGAACTCCTGCTTTCTGCAGATAATCGACTAATGCATTCTTCGGAAAATGTTTTAATCCGTTAAAATTCATATGTTCCAGAAAGTGAGCCAATCCCAGTTGCTCTTCTGATTCCAGTACTGAACCGACTTTATTCGCCAGATACATGACCACTCTTTTCTCCGGTTCCGTATTTTTGCGTATAAAATACTGGAATCCGTTTTTTAACTTGCCTGTAAGCACTTCATTGTCTAAAGGCAGTTTGGTATTCCAGGATATACTGTCAGTCGCTAAAATCTGACGTGCTTCCGGATGAATGTTTGTGGGGGGATTATTAGCGGCGTGCGCCAATGAAAAAGTTGCCGGCAGCAGAAATGCCAGGGCAATAGGTTTTAATAATTTCATAATACGAGTAGAGTGACTAAATTAAGTTATGTAAAGTTCGCAGTGAAGTTAATATATTTTCTTTATCTATCTGATATTATTACGGGATTTTATTTACTATTGTAAAGGATATGGAATGGGAAATTAATAAGAAGGATTTTAAACGTTATTTACAACTGGAGAGAGGTCTTACCTCTAACTCTATCGAAGCGTATCTGAATGATATTGCTAAGCTGGAGGTCTACTGTACAGATCAACAGCTTACGCTGAAGCAGCTGTCTGTCCATAATATACAGGAGTTTCTTGTCTGGATCAATACTTTTGATATTTCTCCCTACAGCCAGTCCCGGCTTATTTCCGGGCTAAAAGCATTTTTCGGATACCTTCAGCTGGAAGGACTCATCACAAAGAATCCTGTGGAACTGATTCAATCTCCGCGATTGAGCCGAAAGATTCCTGTAGTCCTGAATATCGAAGAGATTGATCAGCTGATCGGCGCACTGGATCTGAGTACTGCAGATGGCATGCGCAACAAAGCAATTCTTGAAATATTATATGGTTGCGGGCTTCGGGTTTCTGAATTAGTCAATCTTAGGATATCTAACCTTTTTCTGCATATAGATTTTATTAAAGTAGAAGGAAAAGGAAATAAAGAACGCCTGATCCCTATCGGGCAGCATGCTATCAAGTACCTGAATATTTACCTCAATGAGATACGGGTACACCAACCTGTAAAAGCAGGATTTGAAGATTATGTATTTCTCAATAAGCGGGGCACTTCGCTTTCCAGGGTTATGATATTCTTAATTATCAAGGACCTGGCTGCCAAAACAGGGCTTCAGAAAGAAATCAGCCCACATACATTCAGGCATAGTTTTGCCTCTCATCTGGTAGAAGGAGGTGCAGATCTTCGTGCTGTGCAGGATATGCTGGGGCATGAAAGTATAACGACGACAGAGATCTATACACATATTGACCGGGATTATCTGCATGCTATCATTACACAATTCCATCCCAGATCATAAATTACAAAAAACAAATGCAACATTGTTTAATTAAACTTGCAACCTAGTTGTATTTGATGTATTTTTGCATATTGAATTACAAAATTGTATTGAATAGTCGCAAGTACATAACCCGATATTGCACGCTTTTAGCAGCGTTGTTGCTTGCTTTTTTCTATTCGGTACAATATACCCACACCCATCATCATGCTGCTCATGCCCAGGGGAATTCTTCCCCGGCTAAGGATTCAGCCACAGAATGTGCTATCTGTCATATTATACATACGGATCGCACCATCTTACCGTTGTCTCCTGAATTGACACTATCTGTACCGGAGCATCCTGTTAACAGGCTCATACAGGATAAGCTGGCTTTCAGAATACCTAAAGGCTTTGATGCACTCAAATCCAACAAGGATCCTCCTTGCTAGGCAAATCCCTTTTTAACATACATATTGCGGACAAATCTGTCTATGAATTTTTAATGGCATTTTCTTTTAAGAAGTGTCGCTTATAGCATTTGTCAGCTTATTCAAGAATATCATCACACAGCTAGCCTGACAGGTTGCAGTCTGTAGCGTAGATGTATCCGTTTGATTCATTTTGTTACGCTGTGACCTGCACGAGGCACATGTGGATATCCATTGTCATTGATTCCATTTTAAATGATTAAAAGAGTAATCGCTATATTACTATTGTGTACAGCTTATTCGCTGTCCTTTGCCCAGACTTCTTGTCCGTATATATGGACAGGACAAATTCAATCTGCTACAACCAAACTTCCTGTTGCCAATGCAACAGTTACCCTGCAGCCTGCCGGCAGATCTGTTATGACAGATGCCAAAGGGTATTACCGTTTGACTTCTGTCTGCGCAGGCACTTATACTTTGCATATCAGCTCTGTAGGATATGACGCCTTTCAGTCTGATCAGATTGTCTTATCTAAAGATAAATCTCAGAACTTTACGCTCAGACCCTCGAATATTCATCTGGATGATGTGGAAGTGGTGGGAGTATCGAACACGGCGCTTTCAGGCAGTAAGCACCGCCTTTCGGCTCAGGATCTTTCTGAAACTAAGGGAAAGCTTTTAGGAGATGCTTTGAGCAGGATAGCCGGTGTGACGACGCTAAGTACAGGAAGCTCGATTGTGAAACCGGTAATCAATGGATTGCATAGCAACAGGATACTTGTTCTCAACAACGGAATAAGACAGGAAGGACAGCAATGGGGATCGGAACATGCTCCGGAGATCGATCCCTTTACAGCCGATAAAATCGAAGTGATTAAAGGCGCACAGGCTGTGCGGTATGGTGCTGATGCGCTTGGTGGTGTAGTCGTGACTACTCCTGCTGCACTGGATTATGACAAGGTGATCGGCGGACGACTGGATCTTGTAGGGGAAAGCAACGGACGGGGCGGTACTACCTCGGCAATGCTGGAAGGCAATACAAAAGTACTTCCTGATCTGGCCTGGCGTGTACAGGCTTCGGGAAAGAAACTGGGCAATATCCGTACAGCATCGTACTACCTCGGCAATACCGGTGTAGAAGAGTTTAATTTCTCCGGCCAGTTACAATACCGTCTGAAGTCCGGACATATTGAAACTTACTTCAGCCGATTTGGAACTAATCTGGGAATATTTCGCGGAGCCCATGTCGGAACACGTGAAGATATTTATACCATTATCGAAAACGGAAGACCACTTGATCAGTATGACTTCTCTTATACTATAGAAGCTCCGCGTCAGCAGGTGACTCATGATCTGGCAAAAGTGAAATGGCAGCAACAACTATCTGCTTCGGGCACAATGGAGGTACAATATGGTTACCAACGCAATCACCGCAGGGAATACGATCTGCGCCGTGTGGAGGCTGATGATCTTCCAATGGCTGATATGTCTCTCACTACTCAGTCGCTGGATGTGTTGTACCGTACACCCGCTGTTCAGTTCGGTCTTAACGGGGTTATTCAGATCAACAACAATAAGCCGGGTACAGGTACTACGCCGATAATTCCGAATTATGATAATCATAGCTTAGGTGTATTCGGACTTACACAGTTTCATCACAATTCTTATCACTTTGAAGTTGGACTGCGTTATGATTACCGCTACTTTGATGCGGAAGGTTACCGTTATGACTACCGGAATCCGAATGCTGATGGTACGATCAATCAAAAACTGTACTCCGGTACCCGGACATTTCACAATATATCCGGTACTGCAGGACTGTTGTATCATATTACGCCTGCCCTCAACTGGAAGAGTAATATAGGACTGGCGTGGAGAGCGCCTTCAGCTAATGAATTGTACAGCGATGGCCTGCATCATGGAAGCGGTATTTATGAGGTCGGTAATCCGGACATGAAGAGTGAAAAAGGAGTAAAATGGGTGAATAGCCTGCTTTATAATCCTGGAAAAATAGATATTAATATGGATATCTATGCACAGTATATCTATGATTACATCTATGCTGTGCCTAATCCGGACTCTGTCAGACAAACGATACGTGGTACTTTCCCGGTATATAGTTACCAGCAGCATAATGCTTTTTTCTACGGGCTGGATATCAAAGCAGCTTATCATATTTCTGATTACTGGCAATATGATATGGCATTCTCTGCAGTGAGGGCTAAAAATACTTCTTTGAACACTTATCTACCTTTTATCCCTTCCGATAGAGTCACACAGAGTATACAATGGAATCTGGTATCTGCAAAATGGGCGCAAAAGCCGTATGTTAAATTAAGCCACCGTTATGTGACCCGGCAGGATCGTTTTGAAGCAGACATGGATTATGTTGCTCCTCCCCCTGCCTATCACCTGGTGGATCTGTACACAGGCGCGAGTTGGGCTATTGGAAAACAACAGCTGCACCTCACGCTTTCTGCAGAAAACCTGATGAATAAGTTATACAAGGATTATATGGATACCTTCCGGTACTATGCCCACAGAGCGGGCCGGAATATCTCTTTCCGTGTAGCTTATCAATTTTAATACACTTGTCTGAATCATTCCGTACAAGTGCTGACTTTTTATTAAATAAACATTTAACAACATGAAAAAACTTAATCATTATCTACTCGTATTACTTTTCTCTGCATCTTTTGTAGCTCTTCAATCTTGTTCTAAGGATGATCCGGTTCCTGAGGATGATCAGGAAGAAGTGGGTGGTGTGACGTTAACCTTTACTGAAGTAGAGCGTGAAACACACGGGGATCACTATCACTATAATGATATTACGGGAGCTGAAACAGAGACTGTCTCTTTCAGTGGTAATCCACTATTGCCACCTGTAGGAGCACATCTGGATCTGGAAGAAGGCAAAACATACCGTTTGAGTATGGTCGCTAAAGATTTTGCAGGTCGCGAAACACAGCAAACTTTTGTGGAAAGAGATGATATCCATCAGGTTTTCTTACTGGGAGCACCGGCAGGAACATTAGAATACGTATATGCGGATCGTAAAGCAGACAATACTAAAGTGAATGTTGGTGTTACCGGATATCTTACGGTGTTGAAAACATCTGATTCTTTTACATTCCGCTATGTTTTGCGTCATCTTAACCCTGGTGCAAAGGCAGGTATTACAGCTGCTGACTGGAATAATGTGAATTTCACTAAATTTTCCGGAGAGAATGATCTTGACCTGAAAGTAAATTTACATCTTATACATGCAGGTGACCACGGTCACTAGAATCATATGCATTCAGGCAAATGCCTGATCTGTAAGGATTAGGTAATCACATAACAGGATTATCACTCAGGAGGTTCATCAAGCTATTTTTTACAGCTGATGAACCTCTTTTAAAATGTTAAAAAAAATATAGATATTAATCCAAACTTCATTATCTTCGCTTGCGAATTGTTCCCGTAGTTTAATGGATAGAATTACAGATTCCGGTTCTGTCGATGTGGGTTCGACTCCCTCCGGGAACACATTAAAGCTCCAACTTTGGTTGGAGCTTTCTTTTTTTATTCCCTTTCATCTTCAGCTTCTTTGCGGTTCGCTCACTTGGATTTGTTCTGAACTTAGTTGTAATGCTTCCAGCAAGTTTTGTATTCCACCCCAGCGGCATGATGAATCTTTTATAATGAATGCTCTCCCTTTAGCGGATAAGATATAGGTGTCAACATTGGTGCAGCTGCCGGTATTATTTTTCAGAAGGCTTAGTTCCCGTTCAAATTTCATCAGGCTCCGCCATTGCTTCGTAGTCAGATCCTTTTTATGATCGCCATACTGTACTTGATATGCCGCTTTGTTTTTTATGATCTGAATCTCATAGATGCTGTATTGAAAGCATCCGGATGAGACGACACGAAGTTTTATGCGATCACCCTCCTGCATAGCAAACAGGAATAACGGGCTATTATTCTCTTCCGATATGAGAGGTACATCTGCTGGCAATTCGTAGCCTCCTGAAGGCGGATATGAAGCGAGCCACGATGCCGGAAGTGTGGGTATCTCTGTTACTTTTGGCAAATACCTGTAATCAGCTCCGGGGCCACAGCCAGTTAACCACAGACATACAATCGAAGATAGGATAAGGTAATCATTCATAAATCAGCTTTTATCAGTGGATGCTTAAGTCTTGCTTTTTCCATAAGATGTATTTGACTGATGCTCAAAAATCAGTAAAGCAGGCAGAACGCCTCCTAAATAGTGGAATATAATGCTGTGATAAGCTCCTTCCGTCTTTTATGCTGTATTTTCAGGAAAGAGAAAAATAGCCCAAAACCAAAAAAAGGTTATCCTTTGTGGGGATAACCTTTTTTATGTCGAAACAATAATTAAACAGTTTCCTGATTTAAAGATTGTTTGTAGATTGCTTTTTTAACCTGAATACGACGGGTAACAGATTTTTTCTCAAAAGCCTGGCGTGAGCGAAGTTCTCTTAAAACACCTGTTTTCTCGAATTTCTTCTTGAAACGTTTTAACGCTCTATCCAATGACTCTCCTTCTTTTACATTTACAATGATCATGCTTTCTATATACCTCCTTTCGTAGCTCTTTAATTTTTTTTGTGGTCACAAAGATAGGAAGTTATTCTGCAATAAACGAATTTAATTTAAATATATTTTTGATTCTTCCCGGTTGCTGATCAGTCTATTAATTTTTCACGTTTTAGTAAGGCTGACAATGTATCAGGCTTGGTCAGCAAAAATGTGTGAAGACCTAATTTTGCAGCTGTATCAAGGTGTTGGGGGCTATCGTCTATAAAAACAGTTTCCTCCGGTTTGAGGTCATGTGCATTCAGTACGTATTCGAAGATGTCGGCATTTGGCTTTCGCATTTTCATCAGGTGAGAATAATAATCTTTCTCAAAAAATGACGTATTATCTTCCAGTTGATATTCCCGTTTCAGATAATCCAGTATCCATTGATAATGGATTTCGTTATTATTGCTCAGCAGAAATAAACGATACTTCCCTTTCAGCTCCAATAGAAGTTCATGATTTCCTTCCGGCACACCGATCAGCAGTGCATTCCATGCCGCATCGATCTGCTCATCGCTGAGGTGAGGAACATCTGCAGCGTCACGAATTCCCTGACGAAAGGCTTCTGCAGTAATTTCTCCCTTCTCAAAAGCATCAAAAAGTGGCGCGTGGCCTTTGTGTGCAAAAAACTGTTCTACATTTTTGATACCCAGCGCAGTAAAGGCTTCCTGTGCTCTCATAAAGTCGATCATAAAGATCACATTGCCATAATCCAGAATAATATTTTTAACTTTTTGCATACAAAAATTTTGATTTATCGTTACAAATATCGATAATTGCATCGTCAAAACAGAAATAACCGCTGAAAAGACAACAAAAAAACCGCGCCTATAGCTCAGTCGGTTAGAGTAGAAGACTCATAATCTAACTGGTTAAGGCGTTGAAAGTCAGGATTACATAGTAAAAAAAGTGTTCTGATTGACATTGAAAAGTTAGAGTTTGAAAAAACTCAACAAGTTTAAAAAAATTACCTGTTTGACGACAGGTAAAACAACATAAGCGCCTATAGCTCAGTTGGTTAGAGTAGGAGACTCATAATCTCTTGGTCGCTGGTTCGAGCCCAGCTGGGCGCACAAAAAGCCGTTTCAGAAGAAATTTTGAAGCGGTTTTTTTTTCATTTCTTTGAGCCGATTTCTTCGGCGAGACGGTCACGGGTAAATCGCCCCTATGGCTGGTTTTACATAGTTTTTTGTTGAACTTCACGCAAAACCGTAACAAATAGGTAACGGAAATTTTTGCGTGCTAATTGAAAAAATTATGGCAACCGTAAGCGCAAAGGTTTATGAACACCACAAGAAAGCAGATGGAACTTACAATGTAAAAATTTGTGTCCATCACAAAAGTGAAAGAAAGTTTATTGACACCAATCACTTTGTTGTCAAGAAGCAACTGACAAAGGATTTTAAAATCAAAGATCCTTTTATTGCAGACAAGGTCGAACAACAGCTAAGAGATTATCGGAAGATGATAAGCGACCTCGACGACCGACTTGATTATTTTACAGCTACATCACTGCGAGATTACTTGCGTGATAAGGACGAGGACATCGACTTCATTAAGTTTTGTACTCAACACATCGAACGCCTAAAAAAAGAGGGACGCGGTGGATCGGCCAAAAATCAAGCAGTAATCCGTAACAGCCTTGTCGATTATTTTAAACGGCCATCCGTTTCCATTAAGGAGATCAACTCCAATATGCTAATGGCCTACGAGCGTTATCTACGATCCGAGCGAACAATGACACGCTACAATCAAGACAATAAGCCAGTAGTTACCACCGAAAAAGGTTTATCGGATAGTGGATTACATAATCACATGCGCGACTTACGGACATTATTCAATGCTGCACGAGAACTTTATAATAACGAAGACCTCGGAATATACCGTATCAAGCACTATCCATTCAAGAAATATAAGGTTGGTTCCCCGCCCCTCACTAAGAAAAGGAATAATACACTTGAACAGGTGTTGATTATTCGGGATTGTGTCACTAAACCCGGAAGCCGTGCAGAATTGGCCAAAGAACTTTATATGCTTTCGTTCTACCTCTGCGGAATGAATGCTGTAGACCTTTATCAAATAACAGAACGTGATATTAGGAACGGTCGTGTAGATTATAATCGCTCCAAGACGGAGGGTAAACGCAAAGACAATGCCTTTATCAGTATCAAGATTGTTGACGAGGCAAAACCTTTATTGGAGAAATATTTAGGAAAATTGCGTGAGCGTTATTCAAGTGCCAATTGCCTTAATTGGGCATTGTCAAAAGGCATGGAGCAATTGCGTAAGTTGACGGGAATACCCGAACTCACTTTATATTGGGCAAGGCACACTTTTGCGAATACGGCTCGTAACGATTGCCGAATGAGCAAGGACGATGTGGCTCTTGCGCTCAACCATGTCGACGAGGGCAACCGTACGACGGATATTTATATTGCCAAAGACTGGAAGATTGTGGATGACGTACAACGCAAAGTCATTGCACAGCTAAGAAAAGTCGAAATCAAGGTGATGAAGAAAATACAAGCAATGGACGAAACGGAAAGCATCGCCGCTTAATTATAATAACCGGATTACATGAGGTTAACTCCTCATGTAATTCTTTGTAATATTTTAAAATTGTAAATTTGATTGATTATGAAAAATGTAATTTGGTTTTTTATTACCTGCATCATTGCAACGATAGGCTTCTTTGCTGCTTTGTCTATGAAAACACCGTGGATTGGATTTGGGGTGGCTTTTGGTGTATGGTTGATCTTTTTATGGACGACAACAAAGCCGAGACGACGATGAAAGGATTTGTTTGGAATCAAATTAAGCGTTAAGAATGTAAAGGAAATAAAGATTTTAAGCCACCATTCTTCCAATACTTTATAATTTCTATAATTATCTTTTCCGAACTTTTTATATCTTTGCTGTAATGTTGCGTAAGTACTCTGCCATATTATTTTTAATAGTTGCCCAAATTGTTATTCTGGGTCATGGCATTGTATCGCACCACCATCACACCGATATTGTCAATGATGGACATCATAAAGACAATGATAATCATCATAAAAACAGTAAGGAAACTCCTTTGGAGATTGCGTTTTCGGGTTTTATGCACACTGGTGAACATGCAGCATTTACCACTGCTGATGCCACTAAAATTGTAGTTTCCAAAGATGCAGAAAAATCAATAAAGGCATTGCCTGCCGATTTCAAGGCTCCGGTTGCATATATTGTCATCTATCAAAGACATACCTTTCCACCGGATAGGCATACAGTTTACCAATCACCGCTCTACGGCGCATATTCCCTCCGAGGTCCTCCCTTTATCATCGTTGCTTAACTTTCATCCTCGAAAGTTAAAATTTGACTTTTGCTCTTGATATCACAGGGCAAATAATTTCTTTTTTACAATCAAATTTTTAAAACGATGAAAAAATCATTCATAATAGCAGCATTCGCTGCCCTTACTCTTACAGCTTGCAATAACAGCGAAAAGTCTTCGACTGACAACAATTCCAGTTCAGCACCATCTTCAACCGCTCCTGCGATTAATCAGGATAGTATTGATAAGGCTCATGGACATTCCCACGACCCGGCAGACAATCAAACCCCTGCTGTTAATAAGGATAGTGCGGATAAGGCTCATGGACACTCCCATGATGCACCTGCTGTAAATCAGGATAGTATTGACAAAGCTCACGGGCATAAACATTAATTAATCCCCGGAACATTCTTCTACCACTTATATTATGGCATTCCATCGCTATAATATAGGTGTGTGCATTCTTATAAGCAGTTCCTTGAAGTTTGTACCGATTTAAATTCACTGTTCTAAATGAGATATATAAAAATAGTCTTATCAATAACCTTGTTATTATTGATAACAGGGTCGGTGTATGCTCACGGAGTTGATGAGGATACCCAGACCTTTCTAAGCGGAAATTCGGGAGTAGCCTTTGTGCCGTTTCTCTATATCGGGGCAAAGCACATGCTTACCGGATATGACCACCTGTTGTTTCTTGTTGGTGTCATCTTTTTCCTTTACCGACCAAAAGAAGTATTGCTTTATGTGAGCTTTTTCACCATTGGACACAGTATAACCCTTTTGTTGGGCGTACTGGCAGATATGGCAATCAACGCTTATCTGATTGATGCAATCATTGCACTGTCCATTGTATATAAAGGCTTTGACAATTTGGGGGGCTTCCAACGCTTTTTAGGTTATCAGCCTAATACAAAAGCAGCAGTTCTAATTTTTGGTCTTTTTCATGGTTTTGGATTAGCCAGTAAGTTACAGGAATTAAGTTTTGACAGGACGGGACTTCTGACAAACCTTATCGGCTTTAATATTGGCGTAGAAGTAGGTCAATTTATAGCCTTAGCCCTTGTGCTTTTCATCATAACCAATTGGAGACGGTCGCCAAGTTTCATGAAGTTTTCAACCCTCACCAATACCCTGCTTATGGCAGCAGGCTTCTTATTATTCGGCTATCAGTTAGTCGGTTATTTTAACTCTTAAAAAAAAATCAAAATGGCAGAAATAACGCATCAAATATTAGACAAAAAATCCATAGTCAAGCAGGTACTAATTGCTTTGGTTGTAGGAACGATACTCTTGGTAAGTGCCGTACTTCCGGCTGAATATGGTATAGACCCCTTGGGTATAGGCAAAGCAACAGGATTTAGCAAGTTGTATGTTGGAGAGGCAAATACGGAGACGTTGGCTTCGGTACCGCATAAAATATTGCAACTTGAAAACGTTGGTTCAGGTGCAGAGGTACCCAAACCTGCAGCCGCAGACAATCCGGCTCCTGCTACGCAACTTGCAGAACGCACAGACGAAGTTAATGTGGTCATACCAGCAGGAAAAGGACTGGAATATAAGGTGGACATGATGAAACACGGAAATCTTCGCTATGAGTGGATTACGGACAAAGGAGAACTGTACTTTGATTTTCACGGTGAAGTAAAGAATAACAATAACTACTTCGAAAGCTATACCATTGCCTATTCAAACAATATGGTGGGGTCATTGCTCGCACCGTTCGAGGGTCCACAGGGATGGTATTTCAAAAACAATTCAAATGAGGACATAACTGTCAAAATCAGAATGAAAGGACAGTATCTCCTTAAACAATAAATTCTAACAACATTATGACATGTTAAATAAAATCATTCATTTTTCAATTAAGAATAAGTTGGTAATAGGACTATTTACCCTGGCATTGATATGCTGGGGTACATATTCCCTTACCAAACTTCCGATAGATGCCACACCTGATATCACAGACAATCAGGTCATGGTCATCACGGTGTCGCCTACGTTGGCGGCACAGGAAGTAGAACAACTGGTAACCTTTCCCGTGGAGCAAACGATGGTCAGTATTCCGGGGATTAAGGATATGCGTTCCTTTTCACGTTTCGGACTATCCATTGTCACCATCGTATTTGAAGAAAAGGTGGACATCTATTGGGGCAGACAACAGGTGCAGGAACGTCTGACCATAGCCTCAAAGAATATTCCAGAGGGGGTTGGGACACCTGAAATGGCACCTGTTACAACAGGTTTGGGCGAAATATTCCAATATGTAGTCCACCCCAAGAAAGGCTATGAAGATAAGTACGATGCAACGGAATTGAGAACCATTCAGGACTGGATTATCAAAAGGCAGTTATTGGGAACACCCGGGGTTGCCGAAGTGAGCGGTTTCGGTGGTTTCGTAAAACAATATCAGATAACCGTTGACCCCGATAAGCTGGCAAGTCAAAGTATAACCATATCCGATATATTCACTGCACTGGAAAAAAATAACCAGAATACAGGGGGAGCTTATATTGACAAAGGTCCGAATGCCTATTTTATTCGGAGTGAGGGTTTGGTAAAGAACATTGACGAAATTAAAAGCATCGTTGTCAAAAAAGAGAGCGGTACACCCGTGTATATCCGTGATGTCGCCGAGGTGGGTTTTGGCAATGGTCCACGCTACGGTGCAGCCACCAGAAACGGACAGGGTGAAACGGTTACGGGTATCGTTATGATGCTGAAAGGAGCCAATTCATCGGAAGTTATTTCCAATGTAAAGGATAAAATCGAGGAAATACAGAAAGGTCTTCCAGAGGGTGTTGAAATCGAACCATTCCTTGACCGTAAAAAATTAGTAGACGGGGCTATTTCAACGGTTTCTACCAATCTTATCGAGGGAGCTTTGATTGTAATCTTTGTGCTGATTGTATTTCTTGGCAATCTTCGAGGTGGGCTTGTCGTAGCATCGGTCATCCCTTTGGCAATGCTGTTCGCTATTTGCATGATGAACCTTTTTGGCGTTTCCGGTAACCTGATGAGCCTTGGCGCGATTGACTTCGGGATTATTGTCGATGGAACGGTCATTATAGTGGAGGCGGTCATGCACCGTATAACGGGAAGCAGAGCCCGATATGGAGGGGTGGAAAAACTTACACAAGACCAAATGGATGAGGAAGTGTATGAAAGCTCACGCAAAATCCGAACAGCCGCCGCTTTTGGCGAAATCATTATCCTCATCGTTTACCTCCCACTGTTGGCTTTGGTTGGTGTTGAGGGCAAGATGTTCACGCCTATGGCGCAGACGGTATCCTTTGCCATTTTAGGAGCGTTTATTCTTTCTTTTACCTACGTACCGATGATGTCGGCTTTGGTATTGAGCAAGAAGACATCGCATAAGGAAAATTTTTCTGATAGGATGATGAACGCTATACAAAGAGTGTATTCCCCTATTATCAACGGTGCGATGAAACGGAAACTTTTAGTGGTATCGGTTGCGGCAGTATTATTCATCATCACGCTTATTACATTCAACAAAATGGGCGCTGAATTTATCCCGCAATTAGACGAGGGCGATTTTGCCGTGGAAACAAGAGTTCCCGTCGGAAGTTCCATAAACCAAATGATAGACGTTTCCCAAAAAGCACAAACTATTTTATTGAAGAATTATCCCGAAGTAAAACAGGTGGTTAACAAAATCGGCTCGGGTGAAATACCTACTGACCCGATGCCTATTGAAGCGGGTGACATGATGGTGGTTTTGAAACCAAAGAAAGAATGGACAAGTGCAGAAACAAGGGAAGAACTCATTGAAAAGATGCAACAATCCCTGTCAGTTATTCCAAATGCAACATTCAGCTTCCAACAGCCTATTCAAATGCGTTTCAACGAGCTTCTTACCGGAGCAAAGCAGGATGTGGTATTAAAAATTTATGGTGAGGACTTAGATATACTTTCCGATTTGGCTTCGGATGTTGGCAGGAAAATCAAATCCATTGATGGCGTTGAAGACCTGTATGTGGAAGAAATAACAGGTTTACCACAAATCAATATTCAATTTAACCGTGAAAAAATTGGTCAATACGGCATGAATATAGAAGATGTAAACAGTGCCATTTCAGCAGGGTTTGCAGGCGAGGTTGCAGGTCTGGTTTATGAGGGCGAACGCCGATTTGATTTGGTGGTCAGGCTTGACAGTGCTTCCCGTGTAGATATTACCGATGTACAGAACCTGTTTGTAAGTACACCGGAGGGGCAACAAATTCCGTTGAGCGAGGTTGCAGAAATCAGCTATAAGCCGGGTCCTGTGCAGATACAGCGAGATAACGCAAAAAGACGGATTACAGTAGGCTTCAATGTCCGTAACCGGGATGTTAAGAGTATCGTAAATGACATTCAGGATATTATTGCCGCTAAAGTAAAAGTGCCTGCGGGTTATTATGTTACCTATGGCGGTCAATTCAAAAACCTCGAAGAAGCCAATGCCCGGCTCGCAGTAGCGTTACCTGTAGCCCTATTGCTGATTTTGGTGCTTTTATATTTCACGTTCCATTCCTTAAAACAGGGATTACTGATATTCAGTGCCATCCCACTGTCGGCTATCGGTGGAGTGTTCGCTTTACTGATACGGGATATGCCATTCAGTATATCTGCCGGAGTTGGGTTTATCGCACTTTTTGGCGTTGCCGTATTGAATGGGATTGTATTGATTGCAGAGTTCAACCGATTGGAGAAAGAGGGTGTATCGGATATCTACGAACGGGTGCGTATAGGTACACGGGTAAGACTAAGACCCGTATTGATGACGGCAAGTGTGGCTTCGTTAGGCTTCCTGCCAATGGCGTTATCATCTTCATCCGGGGCGGAAGTACAACGTCCTTTGGCTACGGTGGTAATCGGTGGATTGATTACGGCAACGGTTTTGACTTTGGTCGTACTGCCTGTACTCTATATCTATTTTACCCGACCATCAAAAAAAGTTAAAAGTTTACCTGCCGCTATCCTAATTTTAGGCTTTTTCCTGTTACCATCATTGGGCAATGCCCAAAATATTGGCGGTCAACCTACGAGGTCACTTACCTTGCAGCAATCCATTGATGAAGCCTTGAAGAGCAATGCACAGGTAAAAATTGCCGATTATGACATCAGCTTGCAGCAGATGCTCAAAAAAGGAAGCGTGACCATGCCCAAGACGGAAGTTTCTTATACGCAGGGCGTAGTCAGTAATCCTACCATAACGGATAACCTGCTCGTCGTCGGACAACGGATAGATTTCCCAACCGTGTACGGCAACCAGTCGAGACTGGCACAGGAGAAAATAAAGAGTAGCGAAGCCTATAAAGCCGTGACAGAAAATGACCTTGTACGTAGTGTAAAACTGGCTTACGTTCAGTACCAGTATGCGTTGGAACGAAAAGCACTTTGGGTGGGGCTTGACAGTATTTATGTAAAACTAAGCAAGGCAAGCAATATAAGATATAGAACCGGAGAAGCGACCAGTTTGGAAAACATCACTTCATCGGTGCAGTCAAAGCAGATACAAAATGAACTTGGAAAGAGTGATGCCGATATAAGAATCGCCAAACAACTTCTTCAGACACTTTTGAATACATCGGATGATATTACCATTAAGGACACATCATTGGTGGAGAGGGAGCTTTTATTGTCTCAACAAGTTGTGTCATCTACGGATAATCCATTGCTAAGCTATCTGCGACAGGAAATAGCAGTAAACCGACAGACTACCTCTTTAGAGAGAAGCAAAATGTTGCCTGACATCATTCTTGGATTTAATAGCCAAACCTACAAAGGGCTACAAACCATAAATGGCGTTGACCGTACCTACACGGGCAAAGACAGGTTCAACTTTTTTCAGGTTGGAGTAGCTATCCCTTTATTTCCGGGCGGTTATAGGTCGAGAATAAACGCGTCTAAAATCAACGAGCAGAAATCACAGGCGGAGGTTGAACTTGCGACCACGAACCTGAACGGCAGACTGAAAGAACTTGTACAGGAATATACCAAATTCCAGAAGTCGCTTAGCTATTATCAGCAAGAGGCATTGCCACAGGCTAATCTGATTATAAATAACTCGGATAAAAGTTTCAGGAGCGGTGATATATCTTATACCCAGCATTTACAGAACCTCACCCTATCGAGCAATATCCATTCGGAATATCTGGATAACCTGTACAACTATAACCGGGTAGTAATTTCAATAGAAGCGATTTTAGGCAACAAGTAATTAAAAATTTTAAAGAAATGACAAAATTATCAATTAAATATTTACCGTTACTGCTCGTTGCGATGATGGCAGTATCTTCTTGTAAAGACAAAAAAGACGGTGATACGGAAAGTCAAGAAGTCCCTGAACAGGTTACGACCGATACTGCGGCAAATGGTATCAAAACCATGACGTTTACGGATGACCAATATAAGCTATCTGATATTCAGACAGGCAAAATAGAAAGCCGTAACCTAAGCAGCATTATAAAAATGACGGGTGTCATCGATGCCGAGCCAGAAAGCGAAGCCTCCGTATCCGCACCTTTGGGCGGATACATCAAAACAGCCGGACTGTTACCGGGGCAACAGGTAAAAAAAGGACAGCTATTAGCTACATTGGAAAACCCTGAATTTATTGTTATCCAACAACAATATCTGGAAAGCCTCGGTCGGCTTGAATATTTGGAAGAAGAATATAAAAGACAGCAAGAGTTAAGGGATGAAGATATCAACGCTACCAAAACTTTTCAGCAGGTCAGTGCTGACCTGAAAGTGATGAAAGCCCAAATTTCAGGTTTGGAGCAGCAGATGGCATTGATAGGGATTAGCAGCTCGGCTTTGAAGAAAAGCGGAAGCATTTCAAGAACTGCAAATATCTATGCCCCTATAGGTGGATACATAAAAGCCAGCAATGTTAATATCGGGAAATACGTGGCAGCCACCGATGTGCTTTTCGAAATCATGGGGACAAATAACCTGCATCTTGCATTGAATGCCTTTGAGAAAGATTTAGGCAAAATCCGTCCGGGACAATCGGTTAAGTTCTCATTATCCAATGAAAACAGGTACGACAGGACAGCCAAAGTATTTCTGGTCGGACAGGCTGCGGACAACAACAAAATGATACCCGTACTTTGTCGTTTTTCCCAAGAAACCGGCTTGCTTCCGGGTATGTATGTGAAAGCACTACTTGAAACCTCAGCGGAACAACAGAATGCTGTCCCAACTGATGCTCTCGTTCAGTTAGAGGGAATGGACTATATTATTGTTCAGACAAATCAGGCAAAAGAAAGCTATACGTTCCAATTAATTCCGGTTTCAAAAGGTGTTGAGCAAGCAGGCTACACAGCTATTGAATTGCCATCAACGGTTAATGAAGATGAGCTTACAGTCGTTACCAAGAATGCTTATACCATTCTTTCAGCAATTAGAAACGCCGAAGAGGAAGAATAAGACCATTCATTAAGTCTACTGTATGAAATCAGGAAGAAATAGAAGCAGGAAAACAAGAAAGAGGAAGAAATTTGTACCTCCTCCAAAAATGAAAGGAGGTACAAATAATAAACGCTTATCAACGATGACAAAGTGTTTGCTGATTGCTTTTGGAGTACTCGTGTTTATTGTATTGCTCATGCTATCGACGGTGTTGTCAAACATAGGGGTATCGAAAGAACATGTCCCTTAATAGCACAACAATATGAACTATTTACAAATATTTTTTCCCGGCAATTCTTTGGCTTCCTGTCATGTTGATAAAGGCTTTCCCTTTTTGGGAAACCGCCATCGTGGAATTTAATTTAATATAATCAATGAAAAAATATTTGAAAGAAACACAAATTCTTGATTACAATCACCCATCGATACAGCGTATTGTTAACCAAAGGTATTGGAAAGATTTTGATACAATTTTTAGAATTAAAGCAATATATAACTATGTAAGGGATGAAATAAAGTTTGCGTATGAAAGCCATTCAACATCAAGTTCCTCCCAAGTGATTTTGAACGGGTATGGAGACAACAATACAAAATCAATTCTATTGATGTCATTTTTAAGGGCAGTCGGCGTACCAACTCGTGTACATGGATTTATTGTCAGCAAATCGCTAATGGCGAGTGTGCCGAAAGACATCTGGTATAAAGTTCTGCCAAACAAATTCAGACATAGCTTGGTGGAAATATATGTTGAAAGTGATTGGTACATTTTAGAGGGGATAATGTTAGACAAGGATTATTTGGACGGATTAACTAAAGTATATAATGAACCAGAATGCGAAAACCTGTTCTTGGGTTTAAAGGCGAGCCAAGAGGATATAGATTTCGAAAATCTAAAAGTCAACCCGTTATTGAAGAAATCCATTATCAAACAAGAATACATATTGGAAGACTTGGGCGTATTCGAATCTCCTGATAAATTCTATTTTCAGTATCCAAAACAGGGTAATACCATTAAGAATTTTTTCTTCAAAAACCTTGTACGACACTTACTAAACAAACAGATTGATAAAATAAGAAAGCAATAAGGTTCAAAGACCCTAAATTTTTAAAATGATAGACGGCGGAAAATGTAAAATACATTAGTTACTGCCTGTTTTAATTTGAATATCCAATGTCAATATTTATTATAAAAAATATCGTCCACTATTCATTACACTTCCTCTTTCCGGGGTTGGTTGCCTTTGTGTTTTACAAAAGGGGATGGAAAACCGTCTGGATAATTCTACTACTGACAATGATTGTTGACGTTGACCACTTGATTGCAAAACCGATATTCGACCCAAACAGATGCAGTATTGGTTTTCATTTTCTGCATTCGTATTACGCAATAGCTGTATATGCTTTAGCATTCCTGTTTGGCACTAAAATAATCAGAATTATTGCACTTGGACTATTACTACACATGGCAACCGATTTTCAGGATTGCCTATGGTAAAAACAATATTATAATATATGAAAATAATATCCTCAATAAAAATAGTTACAGAGCCTTTTAAGACCTTGCGAAATGAGACTTTCGCAAGGCTTTATTTTGCGCAAATCGCAAGCCTTTTTGGTGATGCTTTTACATGGTTGGGGTTAGCATTGCTTACGTATGAAATTAACCCCGATAATGCGGTCGCTATATTGGCATCGGCACTTACATTACGGGTTACGGCGTATATTATATTTTCACCCTTTGCAGGCGTTGTATCGGAAAGGTTTCAACGGAAACAAATATTGCTGATAACACAGTTTGCAAGAATGGCAATCGTGTGTATGCTTCCTTTTGTCAATGCTGAATGGCAGGTGTACGGATTGATATTTGCGCTCAATATATTTGCCGCATTCTTTACACCAACATACCGGGCTATCATCCCACAGATAGTGGATAAAGAAATATACAGGGAAGCCAACGGCCTGTCAATGGCAACCTTTCAGTTGTTGAGTGTATTTGGTCCTGCATTGGCGGGCATTGTAGCGGTATGGTTAGGGGCGAAACAAATATTCTTCGTCAACGGCACAACCCTTTTAATTGCAATACTATTCATTATCACCATCCCTAAAGCAGCCTTACAGAAAGGAGTTGATATCGCAGATAATACAGTGCCGAAAAAGACGTGGGGAGAAGTATTAAAAGGCATCCGCCTATTGTTCGGAAATAAGATTGTGCGTTTCGCATTGAGCATCGAATTTATATCAGCCATTGCAGGTGCAATGGTGTTGGTCAATACGGTTGGCTTGGTAAAAACATCCCTGCAATTGGACGATAAGCATTATGGATGGATAATGGCGGTATTCGGAGTGGGCGCAGCTATTACGGCATTTTTGTTGGGCAGTTTGGACAAAACCAAAACACGCAGTATATCACTGATAAGCGGTGCTGTTTTAATTGGCATAGCCATAAGCCTTGCCAATTTCGTTCCGTACACAGGATTGTTGTTTTTATGGGTTTCGGCAGGTATCGGACAAACACTTGCCGATATGCCATCCGAAACGCTGATAGGCGAAAACATACAACCCCAAGACCAGGGCAAAGTATATGGAGCTCATTTCGCATTTTCTCATTTATGGTGGGCAATAGCCTATCCAATAGCTGGTTTTTTCGGTACAAAATTTCCCGATAAAGAGTTTTTATATGGGGGTATCCTTACCCTAATCTTAGCTATGATAGCTGTTGTTCTTTTTAGGGTATCAGCAAAATCTCGAAGCGAAATAGAGATAGAAAAAGGATTAAACAAAAAACAAAGTTGATACAGTTGAAAAAAGAGTATAAGAATACTACTGTACAAAAAGAAGCCCAAAAACAAATATCTCCTTGAAGATGGAAGACATAGATATGACTGGGTAATAGTAAAAAATAAACTTATGCAAAACAAATATCAGATAAAATCAACGGTTCAATTTCCAGAACAAACAACGATACCGAGAGATCAATCGGATAATATCATGTTTGATATTTTGCAGGAAAACGTTGTCGATAACAAAGTTTATTGTGAGGAATTGATAAATAAAATTATGAAACTTCCTTATGCAAAGCTACCCGATTTCTTTTCACACCATTGCGTTTTTGTAGCGGACCCCATCAAGTGGCTTAATAAATTTGAAAAACTTATAGCCGAAAACGAAGAACTGTTTGTCAACTCTACCAACCGAGGTAGAATGATAAAATGCTACACCATCATTGAAAGTAAGCGGAAAGAAATAGAACAGACAGGCTATAGACATACGGCGGCTAAATTACCAATGCAATATGTAAATGCTGAATGTGAAACACGATACTTTTCATTTAAAGAAACCAAAAACAGATTGATCGAATTGCAGGACTATACTGAAAAAATTATGTTTCTCACCAAAGAAAAATTTGATTACGAACAAGCCAGTATTGACTTTATTAATCCCAAATTGCCCGATTATTCGGATCAATGTCAAAAGGAAATAGATCAAATACAGCACATCAACCGCCTGACAAACGAATTTTCCATTGAGCAAATGCAAAAAAAGAAAGATATGCTTCCATTCAGCAAACTAAAAATAAATTGCAACATCAATCAGTTTGTGGATATTTTCTATCAATTAAACAGAGAGTTGTTTACCAATGGTAAACCCGTCATAGACGGCAATGTAAATGACTTTGTTGCTATCCTTGTAAATTCATTTGTAGACAAGAATGGTAAAGAACTAAGTCCTCAAACCATCAAAACAATATTTACTCCATCCAAAGCCGATAAGCGACCTAAACCTCATAAGAGAATAGATATTGACAAGATGCTATAAAGCAAAAGTGTCCTATAAGACCATTTCGGGACTTTTTGACTTTTTAATGTTTCTGATTTTTGTTTCTCGTATGTGCAAAATTAATTTGATTTCAACGCTATTCAATATCATGGACGCATTAAGAAGTATTAATTATGAGGGGAAATTTTATAAGTTGGCTTTATGTATTGGAAAAGAACTTACATCCAAATGTACTAATCAAGACTGCCGAGCATCATTTAGGATTCACTCGCTATTTTGATGACCTAAAGGAAAGCACACAGCGATTTAGACCCTATTTTTTAAGTTTGGTCGGTAGTTCTAAATCCGAAAAAAAAGCAATTCTATTGCAGTTGACAATTGTTAGTAACACCATACATAATTATATGGTTGGTATGACAGGATCGTGGAATGAATATCCATTTTCCACCCAAGTACACCAGCTTTACCGCCAAACGCTGACCACACTGGAATCGCTTTTGGAAGCCTGCGAGAGGTTCGACAGGCATATTTTATCTGGTCTACCCTTGACGGCCTATTCCATTCCAAGTATCCGTATGGAACTAAGGAGAAGGTTACGTGATTTACACAGTCTGGTTTCCAAATCAGATGTTGATCCTGTATTGGGAGAATTGGTATTAAATAAACTAAAGTTATTAATCGAACGAAAGGGAATGAACCGATCGGATGCGGAGTACGCATCAATGATTTTGGAAGAACTGAAAAAGTTACAGCCCTTTACCACAGTTGAGATGGAAAACCTATTGTATCAGTACGATTTCAATACCCCGGCTTTTTTCAACTATTGCGCAAAATGTTGCAACCGTCTAATGGTGGACACACCAAGTTTACATGAACAATTAGAAATACTAATTGGATTGGAAGACAGAATCAGCAGCCTACCGGCACGGTGTACATCAAGATGGATGACAGAAGATGAATCCATTAGAGAACAAATAAGGACACTCCTTGCAGAGAAGAAACAATATATCCAACAGCGAATTGAATTACGAAGATTGGAAATACAAGATAGTAAACTTAGTGAACAAACAGACCGGATGCAGGTTAATCTACCCGTGGCTCAATTTGGACTTTTTATAAGGTTATTCATGGAGAAAGGATTATTGCCCAAAGAAGAGGTAGGCAAAACCTTTGCCTATTATGCCCGGCATTTCAGCACTCCAAGAACACCGTTCATTTCTGCCGAAAGTTTACAAAAGAAATCAACCGATGTGGAATTTTCTACCGCAAAGAAAATGAAAGGCCATCTGATCGGTATGGTCAATTGGCTGAACAAGCATTATAGCGTTTCCAATCATCAAGATTCATAACTGCCTGCGTTCAAACTCGTCAAGAAGCCCCTGTCTTTCCAATATCTCCAATAAAGTAGCATACCAGATATAGTTGAAGCCTTTTTTCTTTCGTAAATCGGGCAATTTCATATCCATAATGTCTCCGAGCGTTTCCAAGCCCATACCTTTAGCTTGCTTAACGAAATCGGTATCTATGTTCAATGCCGTAAGGGATATGTCAGAGGATGTCATCTGTTGATCTGAATTATAAAGTGAAAATTAATCATAAATATTCTTATCCCCACAAATTTAATATACCAAATCTTAAATATGAAATATACTTCATAACATGGCAGGTAATTATGTCGCAATTTCGTTATGTGAAGCACATACGAAATGACGATATAATTAAAGCTCTTGGCCAACGGGTTAGAGACCTAAGGTCGGAAAGAAAGCTAACGATGGAAAAGTTAGCCGAACTTTCCGGCATTGACTACCGACAACTTTCCTACATCGAATTAGGCCAGACCGACCCCGGTTTGAGTACCCTACATGCCATAGCCAAAGGGCTCGATATTACCCTCTCCTTTTTGATGGATTCGGAATCTCTCCGCTAAAATCCACTCCCTTTAATTTTTCAAAAAAACACACTTTATTTTTAATTACGCCTACATTTTGACTTGGGGGTGAAACGTTTCTTTCACCCCTTTTCACTGTTTTTGCCTTATGCCGTTTTCGTGCTTTGTACCCGAATGGGAGAATAACCCCATCTGGAAGTATGAGGTACATGGAATTGGCAACGCTGCTAAAAAATGCAGCCGAACAAGGAACAGCAAACGCAATCAAAGAAGAACGCCCCGTTCCAGATCAGTTGACCAAAGCCGATGCTTACCGCCTGTACGGTCGGAGCAATGTGGATAGATGGCTCCGTGAGGGGCTAATCTCCGCCCAACAACCTACCGACACTTCCCAAATCTTTCTTGACAGATCAGAACTCGAAGCCGTTGCGGCTTCGAGCAATCGGATCACCTACCTGCCTGTAACGGACAGGTAAGCGCATCTGCTGCGATAGCGGAGCATGGACGGTCTTTGACATTGAGGAGTGAAGCATTATCCCGTGAGGAATGGGAAATTTTGCGAAAGTGAGGTAAGCCAATGCTTGGCGATACCAATATGCTGAAAGCGCATTGGCAGGCAATAGCCCGGTCCGTACGGACTGACGTGAGTAGCTCCGACAACTTACTATAAATCGGCAAGAGCGGATCATTTCGGGTTCGTTGCCCGTTGCCGGTTCCAACACGGGAAGACCCAATTCCCTTCATTAGTAAACCATTAAATCCCCAAGAAGCTATGAATATACTATTGACACCGCTGCAATTGCAGACATTGCTTTCTTATGCTGCCGAAATGGGCGCAAAACTGGCCCTGTCCAAAACTGGCCATATCCGGCCATACCTCAAAAAATCAGAAGCATTCAAACGGTATGGACGAAAAAATGTAGAGCATTGGATCGGTCTGGGACTGATTACCCCGCGCAAGGACGGCGACCACTCCGCAGCATGGCGGATCGACCGCATGGAGATCGAAGCCGTAAGCAAATCCCGCGAAGCCATGCGCTACCTGTAAAACCTATCCATCACATCAAAAAAATTTCTTATGACATCTTACAAAAGCAACACACCATCCAATGAACCGTTGACCCTCGTAACCCTGCTCAAAGCATTGGGGCATGAACCCGTATCGATCAATGGCGATGAATTTCAATACGCCAGCGTATTCGGAAAGCGAACCAATAACAAAGTAGTCCTAACGGTCAATCAACAATTTAAAAGCTGGTTTGACAGCTCACTTGGCAAAGGTGGAAACCTTATGGATTTTGCCCGTACCTATTGGCCCCATCTTTCCCCCGAACGGATCGAAGAAAAACTTCGGGAAATACAACTCCAATCAGCTAAAAAAGATAGACCCCTACGCAAGCGCAAAGCGACCAAGATACCCGATTACCATGTCGCCCGTACCCGCCCTTTGGGATACAACAATGAGGTTACCGATTTTCTGATGGAAAGCGGTCTTTGGGAACTTGCCGATCTGAACATCCGAGAAGTCTATTATTATGTCATTGACCAAAAAGGCAACCGCAAGGATTTTTGTGCCGCAGGTTGGATGAACGAAAATGGAGGTTGGGAAGTGCGCGCCCAAAATTATACGGGCTGTATCGGTACAAAAGGAATGACCTTTATTTCGGCGAGTGAAACCGTGCTTGCCATATTCCCCGAATATGTGGACTATCTGAAAAGACGGAATGACAAGCATCTGCACTACGCATCGGTACTGATATTAAATCATCCCGATTTTTTGTCTGCGGCTCTGAAACGTGCAAGCCATTTTGAAAAGGTACTGCTTTATATCGATGAAACGAGGAACGGCTACCAATCGGCAACGGAAGCATTCACGGAAAAACTACCGCACACCGAAGTTATATCCCTTTAATTATCCAATCCACCTGCTTATGTCAAAATATGTAAACGTGGACGATCTCCGAGAAATCCCAATTTCGGACTTCCTGGCTCGGCTCGGTCACCATCCGGCACGAAAATCCGGCAAGGAACTTTTCTACCACAGTATGTTAAGGGAGACCAAGCAAGATACGCCATCCCTCACGGTTTGGGATGAGGGTGGCAAATGGATCGACCGAGGTGGCCCGAACTCGACAGGCATACAGGGCGGTAGTATCGTACAGCTCGGCCTTGCCTATTGGCCACAGCTTTCCTTTGTCGAAGTACTCAACAAAATAAAGGACACCTGCGATATGCAGGTGTCCATGATACCAGCCTATAAACCCGTCCGATCTCCTACGGAACAGGAACAAAAAGGCTACACCTTTGAACTTGTCCGAACGCAACCCATCGGCAGAAACTTTGTCCTGACCAAATACCTTGAAGCACGTGGGATATTGGACGTTGCAAATGGACACCTGCATGAAATCTATTACAGAAACCGTCTTGACAACGAAAATAAAAGCATTTTCTACGCCATTGGCTGGAAGAACGATTTGGGGAATTGGGAATTTAGCAATGCCAAAGGCTTCAAGAGCAGTATCGGTAAAAAGGGAATTTCTGTTATACCCGGCAATCCAAGCCATGCCGTTCTATTTGAGGGATATATGGACTACCTAAGCTGGCTCAAAGTAAACCGCCCAGACCCTACACCCACCGCCATTGTCCTAAATTCCATTGTCCAATTAAAGAATGCCATCGAACGGGTTAAGGGCATACCCATCGTGGACGTGTATTTCGACAATGACGATCCCGGCCGTAACTGTACCCAAAGGTTGATCGAAGCCGTGCCACAGGCTAAAGACCGATCCGGTGTATATCAAGGGTACAAGGATTACAACGATATGTTAAGAGATGCCATAAACGAGCATGAAATCCAGCACCAACGGGCAGGCCCCAAACGGTGATTTTCGGAGGGGCTGAAAACGGTTATTCCGATATATTGATAATCACATATACACATAAATGGATATACCGACAGCTATCTATGTAACTATCCGAATATACAGTTATACGGATAGACCTATATACCGATATTTCGATAGCCACCTATGCAGATAGCAGTACATACAGATATTCATGTATCCCGATATATGTATATCCAAACAGGTAGCGATACGGATATATGTATAGGTACGTATCGGTTTATCCATATAGGCACATATACAGTTATTCACATAGATACTGATACCGACATACAGCTATCCGTATAGATAGCTGTATTTATAGCGATACAGCCGATCAGATATATAGATCATCAATTGCTATCCCCAAACCTATGTGCCAAAAACACACCCAATCCACTTTTTTGCCCGTTGCGGTATAACCCCTCTTTTTTGTTTCGTATTGTGCAAGTTGTGTTTTTGTACGTACGGCTCTCGTACCTCGATGCCGTACCCACAAAAACCAACTTGCCCCGGAACAGACCAACTCCGATGGAGCAGGTCCGCACCAGGGTAGGAAAAAGGTCGCAACTCCCTTTTTCTCCTGCCAAGCGCACCACATCCGCCGACAACGGCGAAACATCCATAAACCTTTAAAACCATTACCATGCTAAGACACGGTAGCCTTTTTTCGGGCATCGGCGGTTTTGACATCGCCGCTTCATGGATGGGTTGGCAAAACGTTTTCTCCTGCGAGAAAGACCCGTTCTGCCGAACTGTTCTCAAACACTATTGGCCAAATACAGCACACTATGAAGACATCTACGATTTTCGGGCAACTCACTTTCGAGGACACATCGACATCATCAGCGGAGGGTTTCCCTGCCAGCCGTTCAGTCAGGCCGGACGGCGAAAGGGGGCGAAAGATGACCGTTACCTCTTCCCGGAGACTATCCGAATTATTAAGGAAGCACGGCCGGAGTGGATCGTTCTTGAAAACGTTACTGGACTCTTCACCATTCTCGAACCCGATAGTCTTTCTCAAATGGAGATCAAAGCGATTGAGCTTTTTTGTCAGGACGGTGAACAACCTGCAACAAGCACCATCATCCGACTCCAACGACGAGTTATCGGAAGCATCATTTCAGAAATCGGGTCAGCAGGATATGTACTACCGACACTTGAAGACGGCACGCCAATCGTTCTGTGTATTCCGGCTGCTGCCGTTGGCGCTCCACACCAACGGGATCGGGTTTGGTTTGTTGCCCACGCCAACCGCCACCGAGATAAGCAACATAAAAACGACAATCGAGCAGGCAGAGGACAGGCGACGGCTAAAGGACAGGAAGAACGAGAGGGGCAACGGCGGTCAGGTCTCCTTGACGGATTTTCTGGTGTACCATGCCCTGATCTCCCTATGGAGCCCGGCAGAGGACTTAGCCGAGAGGATGCCCCAAGAAATACAGAAGCGTTTGCTAAAAGTACTACCGACAGCGGAGCAGATCGATGGCACGAAATTCCCCTATGGACGGGATGGCCAACTGAATCCCCGTTTTGTGGCCGAGATGATGGGCTTTCCGAAAGACTGGACGGAGTTACCTTTCCGACATGGCGTGCCGAAAGCATAAAAGCCTACGGAAATGCCATCGTTCCGCAGGTCGCCCTTGAAATCTTTAGGGCGATACAGTCCGTCACCCTGAACCAAAAAGCACCATGAAGAACAGAATAAAAAAGAGAAAGTCCGCATCCCATGAACAACGATCCCGACGTTTTGAACTCCGGTTGAGCGAAGCAGAACGCACGCAGTTTCTTGATCTTGAAAAAGCACTTGGTCTAAGCCGTGCAGACATCGTGCGTATCCGAGTACTCCAACATTCCAAAAAGATGCTGGTCAATACCGCCGAAATCATGAAACTACTGGACGGTATCGGTACAGAGATCGGCCGATCCGGCAACAACATCAATCAATTGGCAAAGCACGCCAATACCCTGCAACAACAGGGAATGTTACATTCCAACTTGATCCGTGACCTTGCGCCATTGCTTACCGAATATATCAGATTGCAACGGAGGTTGGAACAATCCATTCGGCAGCTCATTAGGCTTATAAGGGGGCAGACATGATCGTTAAGATACTCGACCCGTCCACCACATTCAAAGGAGTGCGTTACAACACGAACAAAGTGGATAAGGATAAAGGCGAACTGATGAAAGTGGCAAATTTCGGTGCTTTGCAAGCCCTGCAAAATCTCCGTCCAAGAGATTACGTCAATTATCTGGAAGCCCAATCCGCAGCCAGTAGCCGCACGAAATACCCACAGCTCCACGCGGTCATTTCCTGCAAAGGGCGTTCGCATAGCAAAGAAGAACTAACCACCATCGCAGAGCAATGGTTGAGCGGTATGGGCTACGGTGAACAACCCTATCTCTTGGTATTCCATAAGGATACGGCAAACAATCACATTCATATCGTCTCCACACGGGTAGGCCGGGACGGCAAAAAGATAAACGACAGTTTTGAGAAAATCCGTGCCTACGAAGTGTTAAACCGTGTCGTTGGCGTGGACGAAAAGCAACAAGCCAATAAGGACATCGAAAAGGCTCTGGATTATAGTTTCTCCACACGGACGCAATTCATGATGGTGCTTGAAGCGCAGGGTTATTCCCTCAAACTGTCAGATGGGAAATATCAGATCAGCCGTTACGGCAAAAGACAAGGCACGGTTTCTTTGGAACAAGTGGACACCAAAATTGGTACTTTCAGCAAAGACATCAATCGGTTGGCACAGCTCCGAGCTGTCTTTGCTAAGTATCAAAGCCAATACGATCCGGCGGTGGTTCACACTCCGGCTCCACTTCCCGGCAATAGGCCGTCCGCACCATCGGGCTATACGTCGGCAATGGCACAAATGCTATCGGACAAATTTGGGGTACAGATCATATTCCACGGTAAGGACGGGAAACCGCCATACGGCTACACCGTGATAGACCATTCGAGGAAGATGGTCTACAAGGGCAAAGACCTTATGCCATTGGCTGAATTTATCGCACCATCGGAAGATAGACCCAAAATATCGCCTAAAGCGGATATAACGAACCCTACTCTAAAGGGGTGTGTATTCCGGCCCGAAGAAACAATCACCGAAAACGGTTATGTGCAATCAGCCAAAGACGACTTCGCAGAACCGAACGAAAAAGAACGGAAATCGACATCCGAAGAAACCACCATAGTTGCCGATTATGTACATGGAACAGCCGAGCAATGGATACCGAATATCCAGATCGATATTTCCGACGACATCGACGACGAGGCGATCCACGGGCGCAACCGTAGACGTAAGCGCAAAGCCCGGACGAATACCCGTTGACGCCCCCTTATTAACAACACCATTAAACCCAATGCACTATGCTCATACTTATAGGAAACCAAAAAGGCGGAGCGGGAAAAAGCACGCTCACCCTGCTGCTCGCCAACTACCTGACCCAGCAACAAGAACGGCGGGTTACGGTGCTCGATATGGACTATCAGCAATCACTTTCCGCTAAAGCCGAGAAAGCAAAGATTCTGGAAAATGAACCGCTGTACGAAATCGTTCCAGCCGACCTCAGCCATTTTCCGGCAATGCAACGGAAATTGGGAAAAGCACGGAATGAAATCGTACTGATAGACCTGCCGGGCAAGATGGACGACGACGGGTTGATACCCATATTCGCCGCCGCCGATGCGGTGCTCTGTCCGTTTGCCTTTGACGAATTTTCCGTGGATTCGACATTGCTGTTTGCAATGGTCATCGGCAAGATCAACAAGAGAGCGCCCCTCATTTTTGTACCGAACCGTATCAAGAACACCGTCAAATACGAAACCCGGACGGAAGTCGAAAAGGTACTGCGAGGCTTTGGCACGGTCGCCCCCGGTCTGCCGGATCGCATAGATTTCCAGCGGATAAATACGTTCCAGACACCGATCATCCTGTATCCCGTTGTGCTACCGCTCTTAGACCTAATCTATGAACAATACATTGCTAAGGAGGAACCATCATGAGCGGAATAAAAAGCCTTGCCGATGAGCTTCGGGATTCCATGCGGAAAGACAGACAGCCGCAGACTAAAGAAATCCCCACGGAACAGCCCCCAAAGGATACGCCAAAGAAAAAAGCGGAAACGTTGGAACACTTATTTGACAGTATCCTAAACCATGAACTGACCGGACGGGAAAGATTATTGATCCGCTTGGACGACAAAACCCTTTTCCTGCTCAAACAACTGAAAGTTGCCAAAGGCATCGATATGAACAAGATCATCGCCTACAGCCTGCACCTGTTTCTAAAAACCCACCCCGAAATTTCCCGATACATCAAAGAACACATTAAAACCCTTGATCTATGAACTGGACACAATTCCTGCTCGGCGTTATCGCCGTCTATGGCATCTACTATGCCCTAAACGTACTGTATGACCTGTTTATCCATCGCCGTGCTCCGACTACGGGCGATGGAGGAAACGAATTGGTATTCGATGAAGATTCACCGCCCGAAAGGGTTGTTTCCGAACCATCCAAAGTAGCAATAGAACCGATGGTAAAAGACGGAAAATCCGTTATCTCGTCAGGCCCCCTGCAATCCACGGGGGGCATAACCATAAAGGAACTTGTTTCGCTCGCACAAAACAACGTAATCGAGTACACCAAAGCCATCCCCTACTAAATCCAATTATGCAATCCATCCGTTTTTTGACAGTATTCCTTACTGTCATTTTTTTTGCCCTGTACGCCACCGCCCAGCCCGGTCTTGCCGAGTTTAGGGAAGTGCGCAGGGAAGTCAATACTTGGTATTACAACTTCTCTGACCTTGCCTTTGTCATCGGTGCTGTATGCGGACTGCTCGGAGGACTACGGGTGTACAGCAACTGGCAATCCGGCAAGCATCACATCGATGCGCAGGTCATGGGGTGGTTCTTTTCCTGCCTGTTCCTGTCGCTCGTCGGCGCCGCACTAAAAGCCCTGTTCGGGGTAAACTAATAGCCAATCATTTTTCATTCACTTTTTATCCATTATCTCTATGACAGTAAACACTAAAAAACTGTTTGCCGTGGCCGCACTTTCATTGTCAGCGGTCCAATCAACATTCGCACAAGGCGGTACAGTAGGTATCGATGCCGCCACATCTTCGCTTACCAGCTATGTCGATCCAATTTCGACGCTCATTCTCGCCATCGGTGCGGTGGTCGGGCTCATTGGGGGAATACGGGTGTACATCAAGTGGAACAGCGGAGATCAGGACATCAATAAGGAACTGATGTCGTGGGGCGGTTCCTGTCTATTCTTGGTACTCGTGTCGGTGGTCATTAAAGCGTTTTTCGGCGTATGACACACGGGCGTTATCCGATCTATAAGGGGCTTCAAAAGCCCCTTATCTACCGAGGTTTCAAGGGAAAGTTTATCTATTGGGGCATAGGTTCCCTTATCGGCGGTCTGGCCATCGGCGGACTTATCGGTGCAATTACCAATCTCTTTCTCGGTGGCTTCGCAACCCTTGCCCTGATGGGTGCAGGACTTGCCTACACATTCATGAAACAAGGTGACGGTCTCCATGACAAAACCCGCCACCGTGGCGCATTTATCCATCCTGCCCATTTATCGATCAGCTATGAAACCGAACCCGATTTATCGGGTGAGCTCTCATCAGCCATTAAAAACAGACAAACCGATGAAAACAGAGAGAAAGACAACCTTTGAAATGCCCTATGTGGGTATTGACCATTATCAGGGAATGTCGGTACTGTACGGCGACCGTGGTGATTTTTCAGTCGTTATGCGATTGACCAATCCCGTCTTACAGTATGGCGCCGATCCCGAAGCCTATACCGTTTTCCAACAAGTCTTGCTGAACGTCATCAAGATACTTGGCGAGGGGCATATCATCCAAAAACACGACGTATTTATCAAACGGAAATACCGCCCCAAACCCGCATCCGAATTTTTGGAACAGAAATACCAGGAACATTTTGAGGGTCGGGAATACACCGAGATCAGAACCTACCTAACGGTGACCCGTCAGGTCAAAAAAGGGGCATTCTATACCTATGACAAAAAAGTGCTTGTCACTTTCGGGCAGAACATGGCTAAAGTCTTTGACCTGCTTTCGGGTGCTGCCCTTAATCCCTCATATCTTACGGAAGCCGAAATAAACCGCTTTGTAAACAGGGTGCTCTGCATGGAGTTTGAGCAACCCCACATCACATTGGACAATCTCCGCTGCGGAGACCGTGAGTTGCAAATAGGTGACCGGGCCGTCCGCTGTATCAGTATGGTCAACACCGATTCGGTTGACCTGCCCGAAAAGGTCGGATCGTTCACCGCCCGAACCGAAACAAACGGTATGCGTGATTTTCCGGTAGACAACCTTTTTTTCCTGCACAATGTTCCCGGTTATCGCACCATTATATATAACCAGCTATTGGAGATACCCAGCCAACAGATCACGTTGGGTAAACTTGAAGTAAAGCGTAAAAGGCATTCGAGTGTACCCGATCCGGCCAACCTCATGTGCGTGGAAGACATTGATCGATTGCTTGTAGACGTGGCCCGTGACAATCAACTATTGGTACACGCCCATTACTCCATGATCGTATGTGCCGATACGGATAGGATCGACAAGACGGCCAATTTTATTGAAGCCGCATTGTTCCAACAGGGGATCATTCCCTCACGCAATGCCTACAACCAATTGGAGCTGTTCCGGTGTGCCCTGCCGGGCAATGGCGTGGAACTGAAAAAATACGATTGGTTCCTGACTACCGCCGATGCCGCCCTTTGTTTCTTTTTCAAGGAACGGCTGCCGACCGACGAACCATCGGAATTTCTGCTAAGGTTTACCGACCGTCAAGGGGTGCCCGTGGCGATAGACCCATCGGATTTGGTTATGCGCACTGGGCGCATAAAAAATCGCAATCGCTTCGTTTTGGGGAGCAGTGGTACGGGTAAAAGTTATGCCATAAATGCGATCTGTCAGCAGTACCTGCAATACAACACGGACGTGGTGATCGTGGATGTGGGGCATTCCTATTCCGGTCTTTGCAGTACCTATGGGGGCAAGTACATCACCTATTCGGAAGAAAAGCCCATCACGATGAACCCCTTTGCGATCAGCGAGGAAGAATACAACATCGAGAAAAAGGATTTCTTGATAACGTTGATCTGCCTGCTCTGGAAAGGTTCCGAGGGTACGGTGACCACAGTAGAGCGAGACGTAATTTCCAATGTCATTTCAGCCTATTACGCCCATCATTTCGATAAGGCCATCGAAGACCGAGTAGACAAACTGGACTTTAATTCCTTTTATGAATTTGCTGTTCGGAAAATCCCCGATATAAGGAATGAGGAAAGCATTGCTTTTGACGTGGAGGAATTTCGGTTCGTGCTAAAGAAGTTTTACCGAGGAGGCGAATATGAAGCCATATTGAACGAGGAAGCCGACCAATCCCTGTTCAACGAGCAATTCATAGTCTATGAAATTGACAATATACAGAATAACAAGACGTTGCTGCCCATTGTCACGCTCATAATCATGGATCTGTTCGTGCAGAAGATGCGCCACCGGAAGAACCGCCGGAAAACGCTGATCTTGGAGGAAGCATGGCGGGCCATTTCGTCGCCCATGATGGCAAATTTCCTTTTATACCTGAACAAGACCGTACGGAAATTCTGGGGGGAAATCATCGAGGTGACACAGGAGATCAACGACATCATCGGCAACCCCATCATCAAGGACAGCATCATAAACAATTCGGACACCATCATCCTGCTGCAACAGAACGAAGCCGACTTTAGAAAGGTTGCCGAATTGCTGTCCATCAACGAAGCGGAGCAAAAAAAGATTTTCACGATCAACCGTCTGGACAACAAGGACGGACGTGCCCGTTTCAACGAGTTCTATATCCGTCGGGGAAATACGGGCGAAGTGTACGGTGTGGAGGTTAGCATTTACCACCACTTGGCATTCACGACCGAAAAACCCGAAAAAAGTGCCGTGGAGATTTACGCCAAACATCATGGCAGCTACCCGGCCGCCCTAACGGCGTTTGTCTCCGACATGGAAAAGAGCGGTCTTGCATTGGGCGATTTTGTGCAAAGGGTGAACGAGAACAACGCGCCCGTTGAAACACAAAGAGAATATTTTAAACCTGATTTTACATGAAACGATTTATTGCAATAACGATCCTGTCCTTTGCCGTTTTTTATGCAAGAGGACAGATTTACATCGACCCCGCCGTGGCAGCCGCGACGGGTGTCCATGCAGGTGTGATGAACAGCCAGCTCAACAATGTGAATAGTAATCTTACGCTCATCCAGCGCGGCCAGATGGCCGTAACGGGCCAGCTCCTGATCGTGAACGATTTGCAGGATAAGATTTACAAAGGATTAAGTGAAGTTTCCGGCGTTGTCCGTTCCCTGCTCACCGTAAAGGACATTGCCAATATTTCCCTTGACATCGTTAACGACGTGGAAAAAGCAATGAACATCGCAAGGGGAAATCCGGCACTCCTATTATTTGCCGAAGCGTTCGCACGGGAATTTAAGACAAGGGCGACCAATCTATCTGCCGAAGTCAGCGCCTTTGTACTGAAAGGCGGAAAGGACAACCTAATGGATTCGGGGGAAAGGGCAAAACTGTTAAACCGGATACGTACGGAATTGACCATCCTGCGAGGCGTAGCCTTTGGGATGCACAGAAGTATGTATTGGGCAAAACAACGCGGTATCCTTAATTCCCTTAATCCATACGCAGGTTTTATCAATATCGACAAACAGATTGCCGATGACATTATCCGTAATTCAAGATTGCTCAAACGATGAGATACATTATCCTAACTCTACTGCTTTTGGTCATCACCTTGACCAGAGCAAATGCACAGCTCAATGTGGAACTGATCCACCAATTGGTCGAACACAGCAAAGATGAATACGACCGCCAGATCACCGCAAGAAACCGACAAGCCATTACCTCGGCTAACGAGGAAGTAAACAAAGAAGAAACGTCAAAACTCAAAACCCGTTATCGGCAGTTGCACAGCCGTTTCCAGACCCTCGGTATGGCATTGCAGGGGCTTAGTATGGGGCTTGAATCCGCGCCAATAGTCACCGAGATCATAAACCAACAAAAAAGGATTGTAGGCATTGTGTCCACACACCCCGAATTTCTTTTGCTTGCCATCGATGCAGAAAAAGATATGGCAGAAAAAGCCGTGCAGCTTGCACGTTACCTGACCGGACTTTTTATCAGTATTAACGACCTCAACCAGATGAAAGCGAGCGACAGGAGAATACTTTACGGACACGTCCTGCAGGAGCTTAGGAAGATCGCAGGAGCATCACGGGGGCTTGCGGCTACCCTATACTATTCGACACGAAAAAAGCTGCTCGATTCCCTCAATCCGTTTTCCGGTTATATCAATGAGGACAGGCGTATAGTCGATAATATTTTAAGGCAATTGGAGGAATTTAAACCATGAAGAAGCAACTCATAATCCTGCTGTTTATCTGTCTTTCAAAGATGACTTTCGCCCAAAGTTATGTGACGATAATCTACGATGCCAAGCATCTTGCCATTGTAAACGAAAACGGTGCGGTAAGGCTCGCTTCCGAACAGACCCACAACAATATGCTCGGCAACATCCGTGGACGCATCGACGATATTAACGTCAACCTATCTTCCGTGGTGTTGGTGCAGAACATGATCCACCGATCACTCGCCGAAGTGGATCGGGCATTGAAGTCCGGCCGCTCCGCGCTCCATATTTCGAGGCTTGTTCAGGACATCGCCACCCACAGCACGAAGATGCTTGAAACTGCCAAAGGCGAACCGTGGCTGCTGCTCTTTGCCGAGGCCGCCAGCCGCCAGCTCAAAGACAGGGGCATAAACCTTGCCGCCGAAGTCTCCGACTTCGTTCTACAGGAGGGAAAAAACGTGCTGATGGACTACGAAAAAAGAGACCACCTCATGCGGAAGATCATTCTCGAACTGAAAGTCATACGCGCATTGGTGTTCAGTATGGAGAGGTCAATGTACTATGCCAAGATCAACGGCGTAGTGAAAATGGCGAACCCATACCGAAACTTTATCAACATGGACAAACGCAAAGCGGACGAGATCATACGGAACTATTATCTACTAAAGGACTGAACATGAAACCATCATGATTTATTCAAACCATCTAATGGAATGAATAAATCCGATAGCTTCATCACCATTTAAAAACAATTATTTCGATGAAAAAGATAAATATCATTTGGCTACTGCTGTTCCTATTTTCCACGGGAACAATGGCGCAGAACGTGAAGCGACAGACCGATAAACATATCGTAAATCAACAGGAACGCATGGTTCATAAGCAATGGGATCGAAAGAAGTTTACGCCAACAAGTGGTTTTCTCGGTCTAAACTATCAATATTGGCTCACCTGGGCGTGGCATCCAAACTACAACAAGACCGACCGCCGACCGTTGAGCGGTACAGGGCCACAGACCTTGCGCATGGGTATGGTACTGGCCATGCAACAAACGGACGAAGCCTATAAAAAGCATACGGACACCATCCGCAATGTAGCGGTGACCGAAGCCCTCAATTATTCCGGTCTGGTCACGGATGCCGACCCCTTATGGTTACTTTATTACCGCAGGGAGTTTGGAAACCTAACGGGCGACACGGACACCGATCCGCTCGCCGGACTTTCACCGGACGTCGGGGATTATTTGAGGAACAAAGGTCTATTGGAATGGTACAACGAAGAACGTGCGGAACTCAAAGAACGGTTGGAAGCTGCCCGAACGACCACGCTCGACCGTGGTAGCCGTATCATGGCTTACCACCGTTTGCTTGGGGAACACCGGAAACTTCTGTCCGCATGGGAAGCAAAAAAGAACTATGCCGCCAAATTCCTTTTATTGAGCAAAAGCCGTGACCGTCTGCAAAGTGAGAACCCCGATCTGCCGGAGTTTTCTGGCGGTCGTTCCGATGTACAAATTGCAGAGGACATCCTAAAAAGAAACCAATAACCAAAATCAGATTACTTTATGGACTTTATCAACATGACGGGGCTAATGCCCCGTTTTTTATTGCAGGGAAATCCTGTAAATGTGCCGGACTCGTTTAAAGATACGTTCAATTTTTTACAGGGGAACGGTGTCTATGAGGAGGGTGTTATGCACTTTCTCAAAGGCATGAAAAACACGATATGGACGCACTTCGATACATTCATCACCGATGCACAGGCCCTTGCCGCCATTTTCATGCTCATATTCTTTGCCATCAAATCATACGAAATGATGGCGGGCGACAAAAAAATGGAAATCATGCCTTTGTTACGCCCGTTCGGGCTTGTAATGGTCATCATCTGGTGGGGAACGTTCACCCGCATACTTGCATATCCCACGGACATTGTTGCCACCAAAACGGAAAGCCTGTTTGACAGCGGGCAGATCGAAGTTAACAACCTACGCCTGCAACGTGCAAAACTCATGGTTGACGTTGCCGATCAACTGACCACCATACAGGCCGAAACCGAGATCGCCGAAAAAGAAGCGGATACGTGGTACGGTCAGGCGTGGGATGCGGTCACCTCAACGGTAAAGGAGGGTTTTGCTTCGGTATGGAACCCAATCGTTGAACTTAAAAACCGTATGCAAGTGGGGTTACAGCTACTGGCGACCTATACCTTAGAAACGTTGGCCGTCTGGGTATTGCGCATCTGCGTTTATATCATCTTCATTATCCAGATTCTCTATTCGACCATCCTCATCATTTTAGGCCCGTTTAGTGTTGCCGTAAGTATCCTGCCTGCCTTTAGGGACTCCTTTGGTACGTGGATAGCCCGGTTTATCGCCGTTAACCTGTATTCGGGCATTGCCTATCTGGTCATGCACGTAGCCAGTCTATTCCAACAGTATGCAATGGAAGCCGAGATTACAAGGTATCAACAACTCCTTGAAAGCACGGGCGACACATTGGAGAAAATGGGCTGGTTTGCGGGCAACGGGATTTTAAGTTTCGGTATCGTCATCGTGACATTCCTGATCGGAGGACTGACCATGCTCACCGTACCGAGTATCAGCACATGGATTGTATCGACAAGTGGTATCACTTCGGCCGCAAGCACAATGGGGCGTGGAGCATCCAATATGGGCCGTGCCGCAAGAAAGATAATCGCCAAGTTTTAACCCCTTTTAAACACGCAATGCTATGATAATAAAAAATATTGAAGCCAAGATCAGGCTTGCCACCTTTATTGCCGGGGCAAGTCTGATTGCCGCCGTGCTCATGGTGATGACAGTATCTTTTTTTGCCTACAAACAGGTAGGCAATGCACGTAAATCCGTGTATATACTTGACGCTAACAACGTTCCCATGTCTGCAAGCCAGACCGATGTTGAAGTAAACAGACCCATCGAGTACCGTACACATATCAACCTTTTCCATTCACTATTTTTTACGCTCGCACCGGACGATAAATTCATCGAATACCAGATGCGAAAAGCCATGTACCTGATCGATGAATCCGGTGCATTGCAGTACAACAACCTGCGGGAAAAGGGATTTTTCAATTCCGTGCTGTCGTCCAGTTCCGTTCTCACCATCCAGACCGATTCCATCCATGTCGATCCGGTGAAAAAGTACTTCCGCTACTATGGTAAACAGACCATAGATCGGCGTAGCTCGACGGTAGTACGCACATTGGTCACGGAGGGCTATTTGCGAGACCTTGACGTGCGTACGGAGAACAATGGTCACGGTATATTGATAACCCGATGGAAAACGCTCGAAAACAAAGACATCAGCTATGTTCAAAAAAATAACTTCTAACCGCTCGCCCGACACAACGGTGTGGACAGCATTTTACAGGGAGTTTGGCAAGTATATCGATGGTGGCATCGTACGTTCCAAACGGTTCCTTGAAGCCCGACCACGTACGGTATTTTTTGCAATGGTGGTAAGCATTCTCGTTTCCGTTGGATGCTTTCTTTTTCTCCCAAAAGAAACACCACAAAAAGACAACGTACAGCTTTCCGTACAACAACCCTTAATGGATGGAATGGGCGGTATTGTCACGACCGTTTCAGCTCTAAAGGAACTGCTGGAAATCCGTACGATCCTCGACAGTCTGATGGAAAAAGAAAATTTGGACAGCTCCGACAGCCTGCTAATGGAGAGAGCCATCGACAGGATGCAAATCCTCGAAAAAAGATTGGCCGAAACAAACAAACCCCAAAATTCACCCTAATACAATCCAACAAACATGAAAATCAATTTCAGACAGCCGCGTTATGTGCTACCCCTCATAGCGTTGCCATTTCTATGCCTGTTCTTCTATGTCTATCAAACAGGTTTTGCAAAGGAAGAAGCACCACAGCAAGAGGGCGATCCTTTGCAGGGCCAGATTGCCGATGTATCGGAGGACGTGAAGAACCGCGCGCTATCCGACAAACTTGCCGCCTACCGTGAGCAGTACCGTCGAGGTGACGGTTATACGGCAATAGGCCAGTTACAGGAAGAAAGAGCCGAACAATTCCGTTTTGATGAACTGTACAACGAAGAAGAAAAGCGAAAACTTGATTCCATCGAGCGGGCGCTCAAAAACCAGCGACCTGTTTCCGTTAGCGGAGATTCGGAAAATGACGACCAAGACCGAGCATTGCAACAGGCCCTTTCCTCATTACAGCGAAAACCCGAACCGATCAGGGAGACGCCGGACAAGACCGATCCGATGGAACTTTTCCGTAAGCAGATGGCCTATGCGGACAGCATGGCAAGGGCAAACGATCCCGACGAACAGGCAGCCCGCATGGAACGTGAACGCATGGAGGAAGCGAAAAAAGAACTCGAAAACCAGCCCCGTCTGTCCGTTTCCAAATACGGTACAGGTCAGGGAACGTTCAACACCATCCGCCCTGAAAATGACAATACTTTCATTCAGGCTATTGTCGATGAAAACATGACAGGGTATGCCGATTCCCGTTTGCGCATTCGGCTCATGGATGACCTATTGGTCGGCCCGCACGTGGTCAAGAAAGGTACCCACGTATTTGCAAAAATTTCCGGTTTTTCAGGGCAACGGGTACTGCTTACCATCACTTCCATTATGTACGGCAACAACATACTGCCTGTCCGACTGGAAATCTATGATAATGACGGCTCACCCGGACTGTACGTGCCCGCTTCGGCATTCAGGGAGTTTAGCCGGGAGCTCGGCGGTAACACCACGCAGGGAGTTACCCTGCAACAACAAGCGGAAAACAACAGCCAATTGGTCATGAGCGCCATCCAGCGGATGTTCCAATCCACAACGACCGCCGTATCAAAGCATATACGGAAGAACAGGGCGAAACTGAAATACAACACGATGGTGTACCTCATCGATCCACAGGCACTCCGCCAAAGCCAACAGAATTACAAACAGTAAAACCATTTAAGATTCCATCATGAAAAAGAAACATCATTTTCTAATCCTTTTCCTTTTATGTTTTGTAGCATATTCCGCCCACAGTCAACAAGCTACGGAAACCCGGTTGGGAACACTTCCCGAATTAAGCCTGCACCGTGGCCATACGGTGCATATCCTTTCACCCGAACCCATCCAATACGTTGACATCGCTTCGCATCATGTATCGGGCGACCTGCCCCTTGAAAATGTACTACGTATCAAATTGCACGAGGATACCACACAGACAGAACACCTCGATTTTGAACTTGGAACAATTACCATTGTCGGCGATAACTTTGTGGCGCAATACCGTCTGACGGCCCCATTGTGGATGAACGATACGGGTATTCCGGCCATGCTCGAAATCAAACCGGAGCACACCCGTCCTTTGGAAATTTCGGAGATCGGGTTGAGCCGTAGCCAGATGAAAAACCTTGCACTTGGTCTGCTTACAAAAAACGCCCATCGGCCTGTACGGAGTACGAGGGATTACGGTGTAGGTATTGCGCTTAACAGCATTAGCACATTGGGCGATTATATCTTTCTTGACGTATCGTTTACCAATACATCAAACCTTTCTTACAATGTAGACGAACTCCGGTTTTTCATTGAGGACAAGAAGATCACCAAAGCAACCAACGTGCAGACCGTTGAAATCAAAACCCTATGGCAATACCAGCCCCTTACCGAATTTAAGAAAAGGCACCGTAACGTGTTCGTGCTGAAAAAGGCAACTTTTCCCGGCAGTAAGGTACTTCGGGTAACGCTTACCGAAAAACAGATTTCCGGCCGCACGGTCAACCTAAAAATAAAATACGGCGATATTCTGAAAGCCGACACCTTTTAGGTCGGCTTTATCTAACCTCTAATAACAAATACTTATGGAAGAAACCAAAGAGCAGCAGGGGCTTTACCGCTCCCTGCAATTTGGCATATACCTATCCGTTGTCCTCGAAGTCTTTCTGTTTTTCTATGTAGATAAATTTCTTTTGGCAGGGGTAGCAAATAACAGTTTGCTACTCTTTGCAGAGAGGCTTTCGAGAGTACCATTTTATGCCGAACTGATAAACAGCAAGCTCTTTACACTTGTGCTGATCTGTCTGGTCTCCATCGGAACATTAAGCCGAAAGAAAAAAGACCTCAATCCCAAGACCCAGATCGTTTACCCTTTGGCATTGGGGATGCTCATTCTTTTTTCGGGCTTATGGTTGCAGGGACATGAAGCAGCCCCGATATGGCGGTCGGTCAATTGGTATGACCTTGCCTATGTCACAAGCGCTTTTGCCGGAGCCATTTTGGTACACGTTGCAATAGACAACGTATCCAAGATCATCAGCTCCAACTTGGGAAAGGATCGCTGGAACATTGAGGAAGAATCCTTTATGCAACCAACCGAACCCGTGATAACACCGTACTCGATCAACATCCCGACCTTGTTCTATTACAAAGGGAAAGTCCGTAAAGGGTATATACCGCTTGAAAACATTTTTAGGGGGTGTCTCATTTGCGGGGTTCCGGGAAGTGGAAAATCGTTCGGGATCATTATGCCGATCATACGCCAAATGCTGGCCAATTCGTTCACGATGTGCCTATACGATCTGAAATACCCCGATCTTGGCAAGGTTGCTTATTACCATTATCTGCTTGCCAAGCAGGACGGTCGATGCAGGGATTACAAATTCCATGTTATCAATCTCAACGATCCCGCAAAGAGCAGGCGGGTAAACCCGATGAAACGGGCTTACCTAAACACGCTTGCCGATGCTTCGGAAACAGCCGAAGCGCTTGTCGAAGCCTTGAAAAAGGGAGACAAAAGCGGTGGTAGTGACCAATTTTTCACGCAGTCCGCCATCAATTTCCTTGCCGCCTGTATCTTCTTTTTCAGTAGGTACGAAGATGGCCGTTATTCCAGCCTGCCCCATGTACTTGCCTTTCTTAACCTGTCGTATGAACAGATTTTTACGGTGCTGTTCAGCAACGGGGAGCTTAGTTCCCTTTTATCGCCATTCATGTCCGCCTACAAAGCAAAGGCATTTGACCAACTTGAAGGACAAGTCGGAACGCTCAAAATCTTTATCAGCCGAATGGCCACCAAAGAAACGTTTTGGGTTTTCGGTGCGGATGATTTTGAGCTTCAAGTCAGTAACCCCAAGCACCCCGGTGTTTTGGTGCTCGCCAATGACCCCCGTACCCAGAGCATTAACTCCGCTTGCCTGTCGGTGGTACTTAATCGGGTTACGAAACTTATCAATACGAAAGGCAATTTACCCATCGGTTTAGTGGTGGATGAGGCCCCCAGCCTGTATATTCACCGTGTAGACCTATTGGTGGCACAGAGCAGATCCAATTTTTCTGGGGTCGTTTTGGGGCTTCAGGAGTTGCCTATGCTGCGCCAACAATACGGCAAGGAAACAGCGGAGGTTATCACGTCCATCATGGGCAATGTACTGTCCGGTTCGGTCAGGAGCAAAGAAACTTTGGAGTGGTTGGAGCGCCTTTTTGGTAAGGTGAAACAGACGGGTGAAAGCCTAAGCATCGACCGTACGAGAACCTCGCTATCCTTGAATGAAAAACTCGAACCGCTGATTCCTGCCGGAAAGATAGCATCGCTAAAAGCTGGTGAAATTGTTGGCATCCTTGCCCGTGATACGGTAGACACCTATACGGGCAAATACCAGACTTCGGCGGTTAACTGCCGTGTCAATCTGGACATGGATGCCCTCAAAAAGGAAGAAGCGAATTATCGGGAACTGCCGACCTATTACGACTTCGGTAATCGAAAAGAAGAAATCCTATTGGACAATTTTTTCCGCATCAACAGAGAAGTTGAGGAAATAGTTGAACAGTTTATTCCTATCCAAGACAATGTTCAAATTCCCGTACCAACCGAGACGACGGAATACAACAAAAGAAAATAGTCAATCGACTTTTTAAGGGAGTTAATTCCTACAAATCACAACATTATGAACAACACTCGACGTTCTGCATATCTGCGGATTAGATTTTTTTTCGGTTGGTTGGTGCTTGTTCCCTTTATGCTTTGTGGACAAGACATAGATTACAGTCCACCATTAGACAAGCTAAAGGTCACATCGCCATTCGGATACCGTATCCACCCGATCAGCGGTAAGGCTTCACACCACAGCGGTGTTGACTTTGCCGCGCGTTCCGATCCTGTATTTAATGTACTTAATGGTTATGTCAAAGCAACAGGAAGACATAAAGCACTCGGCAAGTACATACTGATAGTACACGGCGAAGTAGAAACCATTTACGGACACCTTTCCCATATACTCGTTTCATCGGGTGATACGGTAATAGCGGGGCAACCTATCGCTATCACCGGAAGCACGGGCAGGGTGACAGGAGAACACCTGCATTTTTCGGTGAAATTCAACGGTAAATTCCTTGACCCCTTGAAATTCCTACGCAGGTTAAGAGAACAATTAGACCAATCCTTAAACATGGAATAATATGGACTATCATTTAAGATCACTGCAACAAAAACTAAGTGTCCTGGCCAGTGGTGAAGACATTGGTCTGACCCCAGCGGAAGCCGCCATTTATGGCGTGGAATACGCAGACGAATGGCCAGATGACGAATCCCCGGAGGTGGATGAAGATGAGCAGTAAAAATTCTAAATCCCTGCATGAAATAGTTGCGGAGAATATCATCAAGAAACTCGAACAAGGTACAGCACCGTGGCAGAAGCCGTGGAATAGCAATAGCCCAGCTTTTGAATTACCGTACAATGCAATCACCGGAAACCGATATAAGGGTATCAACAGCTTATCACTATTATCGGCCGATCGTGAAGACCCGCGTTGGATGACGTTCAACCAAGCATCTGCAAAAGGCTGGAACGTAAGAAAGGGAGAAAAAGCAACCCTGATCCAGTTTGTCAAGACCCATGAACTTGTTTCCAAAAGAGACGAAGAGGGCAAACCAATTTTGGACGAACAGGGTAAGCCCGTAAAAGCTAAGGTAGGTCTTGACAGGGCAATTATCACCACTGCTTGGGTATTCAATGCGGAACAGATCAATGGTATCGAACCTTTGGTGAAATCCGAAGCAAAGCAATTCCAATGGGATTCTATCCAAAGAGCAGAAAACATCATTCAGGCTTCGGGAGCAGATATAACCCACAAAACAGGTAACCGAGCGTATTACAGTTCGGCACTCGACAGTATCACCATGCCTTTGCGTGAACAATTCGATGCACCGGATAAGTATTATGCCACCGTGCTCCATGAGCTCGGTCACTGGACGGGCCATAAAGACCGTCTGGACAGAAGCATGGTTGACAGTTTTGGAACAGAGGGCTATGCCCGCGAAGAACTTCGTGCCGAAATCGCTTCGATGCTTATCGGTCAGGAACTCAACATTGGCCATGATCCCGGCCAGCACATTGCCTACGTGGACAGTTGGATACAGATATTGCGTGATACACCTTTTGAAATACACGCTGCCGCCGCCGATGCGGAAAAAATTCTTAATTATCTATTGGCATTTGAGCAAAAAAGGGAAATCAAGGCCGCTGCCAATGTTCAGGTCGAAGCCCAGACCGAGGCAAAACCACAAAAGGTAAAAGAAGCCACCCTTTCGATAGGTGATGAAATCGCCTATAACAATACTATGTACAAAGTGCAAGGGCATTTGAAACGTGGACGTATGCGTGTGGAAGACCTATCGACTGGAAACACGTTTTCGCTATCGAGAACTGACGGGCTGTATGGTTCCCTGCTACACGCCAAGCAGAACCCTAACAGTATCAAGCCAAGTGAAGACCTGCACCGCCCGGTACAAGCCGAAATTGAGGCTGTTGCCGCCTATGGCATCAGAAGATAAAAATTATAAAACTTAACAAACAATTACATCATGAAATATCCTATCAACGAAAACGAAATGCCCCTAAACGAACTTGAAAAATTGGGGCTTTACAAAGACGGAGGGTTCAGCATCAGTCCGGAGAATATCGATGCCCTGCTTGCAGGGAGAAGAACCGATATGTTGAGCATGGCAGGTCTGAACATCGATGGGTTTGCCATCCGTCAATTGGATGCAAAGTTATTCCTTAGCCGAAATACAGATGGCACAGTACAGCTAAACATACATCCTATATATCGTGAACCGCAATGGCATCCATTGTTGAGTGATGACGAGGAAAAAGCCCTGATCGCAGGAGAAAAACACGTGGTAAGCAAGGAACAGGAGATTGACGGAAACAAAAAGAAGAAAGTCATCATTGAATATGACGACTTGACAAGGGAGTTTGTGGCTTATGAACCCGACGAAGTGCAGGCCCCCATCCGAGTAAATGGCGAAGAACTTTCGGAACAGCAACAGGAGGTTTTCCGTAACGGTGAAGTAGTGGAACTCAAAGACGGAACCAAAATCCAACATTCGGCAACAGACAATAAGGGTATCCGTTCAGACCGAAAACGACTTATCCTATCGGTGCTTTTGGATGGCGGTATATCTTACTTAGTTTTCCGAGGTATCAATAACCTAAAAGGTAGGGTTGAACCGCAGAGCGAGGGATATAGCGAGGGATATAACCGCGCATTGACCGACATGATGATGGCCGATAAAAAACAAAAACACGGTAACGAGAAAACCGTTCAAGACCTTGTGCAAAATCTTCGTGATAAGCAAGAAAGTAGAGGTTACGGACGTACCGTTGCGAGGTAGTGGTATTTCTCCAATTAAAGCCCGAAGTACGGAACTTCTTTGCACCTTATATCCACGTTGTCGAGGATAAAATTCTGTTTCCTTATACATTGGAAAATCAGATTATAGCCCAAGAGCATTGGAGTGAAAATGGTGTCCGTATTCCGGTCTGTAAAGGTATGTGGTTGGTGACGGACAGCTTGCCTATATCTGTCACCAATCTTTTTATCGGTCATTCTGCAAGCGATATATTGTGCTTTTGCCATTATTACCCTAATTGGGTTAATTCACCTTGTTTGAGCGCATTTGTTTCATTGGGTTTGTTGCCAACAAAAGAACAGTTTACGTGGTTGAAATCCCTTTTCCCAAACGCTAAAACACATACGGTATTTGATGGGGGAATAAGTGGCCGTGTAGCCGATTGTAAAGTAGCGACGTGGCAACTTGGTAAGAACGCAAGGTTTAGTCTTGTTGATGACCACGGAGAGTTTTACTGCAACAAAAAGAAGTATCGTATTCCAGTCAGTATTTTTTCATTGAACCGTTTTGAAAAGTTATCGGGTATCCGTGCAGGTATCAGAACCCATAAACCAAAACCACCATTTGAAACGTTCTATCAATCCTTTACAAACGTGGGTTAATCTGAACCAGCCTACCCAAACCCCTGATCCTTTATTGGGTCAGGGGTTTTTGTCATTTATGACCTAATAAGCTGTATACGGGTTTTAAATTGACTCTTCAACAAAATCCAGCTCACCGTTTAAAAAGCAGATGAGATCATCAAGAATTAGTAATGAGCTTTCTAATAACTCTTTATCTCGTCCATTGTCTGCATTCAAAGATTTATTACCGTGAAAAAGATTATTTCTTATGGTACGGATGTTTAAAGTTAAAATCTCAAGACGATCAGTATTCGTTCTTATTATATCTTGCCAAATATATTGACCATCGTTTTTAATAAGCTTTTTAGGTGGATTGGATTGAATATATTGGATGGCATTCTCAAGTTCTTGCTTTAAGCCTTTATTTTGCCAAGTAACGTATCTTGTTTTACAATTCTTCGTGAAATCATTCCAATTAACGAGGCCCTCAGCGGTGATGAAATCGTTGAATTTTAGGAGAAATTCAAATCGCGAAAAGGATAGGAAAAACTTTATAATTACTTCCTGATGCGAATGATTTAAATTGTCTCTGAATTTTTGATAAAGTTGATCAGTTGGTGTTGGCATTTTTATTTTCTATTGACTTTTCAAGAATAGTTAAAAGCGTGTTAAATACAAAATCAAGTAGTATATTTTTTGAAAGCTGTAGTCTTAAGCTCTTGTGTTTGTTGAGAAACTCAATAGGCTTCAAAAATATTTTGGCACTTTGCAAAATGTAATTTTATTGTTGCGCATTATTGCGTAGCTTTAGAGGCAAAATTATGCGTATATAATGTGTTGGTTCATCAAATCAACACGTTTTAGGCCTATCTTCACTCCTGATAATACATATTTATCATGGTTGCTTTCTAACAACGGACACCATATACACCGGGAGTTTGAAGTATGAATTTAAAGGAAATCTATGAGGTACTTTGAATGGAACGATATTGTGTCAGAATATTTTTTCAATCCCAGCAATGCAGGGAAGGATGTCTACTTATACCTCACCAAGAACGATATTATTGGTTTAGCTCGACATTGTTTCGAACAGTCATCTGACGAAGAAATTTGGAACGATTTCGTAAATAAAGTAAGGTTTGGATTTTCTGGTGGAAATGGAAACGTAATTGCAAAAGCAAGAAATGCTTACGAGAAAAGAAACTTACAAAGCGTTGTAATCAATGAAGTAAAATATGAAATAAAATACCCTCCCTATATCACTTACTTGGTTTTTCTCGTACTCCCTTTAATTGAGATTAATCACGATCAGGGTCAAAGAACAAATAATTATTACAGTAGACTGAATTATTTCTTAGAAATCAACAAAATAAATCAAAAAATTGGAACAGTTGATTTTGGTAGTAATCAAATTAATTTACTATGGGAACATCTTGAACATTGGGCAAATGTAAAAAATAACGGTGATTTGGGTTTGTTCAATGTTATTCCATTTACAAATGCGAACTGGGTTTATGTAGGAAAAGTATTTTCACAGTGTGTTTTGCCTCCCAAGTTTCTAAATCGCCTACCTAAATTATTTGAATCTCTTGGTTTGGTTCCCAATACTTTTTACGAAGACGGATTTCTAAAATATAAAATAAAGAATAGTAGAACGGATTTAATTCCAAAAAGCACGTTGGATCATTTGAAAAAGGAAGATGAGTTATCAAACTCTATCATTCAAACTATACAACGACAATATAAAAAATGGACAGGTGAAACCCACGAAGAAATAGAAGAAGGAACAACACTACGACAGAGAAGAAATTACACTGTTGCACCTTTATTTCTTCAATTTAAAGTAAATACCAATGACGAAGAGATTAAGTTTTCGTACAGAATGTATTCTTCAAATGACTATCCCGAAGATTTAAAATTTGGAGAACACGAGAATTTGTATGAAATCAATGGATGGTCAAAAACGTTACCTGTTGAATTCAAAGAAAACCTTGAACTTAAGGACAATTTCAACAAATGGATCGCGAAGTTTTCTAACCGTGATGTGAGGTTATTCATAAGTGCCGGGACATTTCAGTTGAGCAATGATTATTGGATTGAGACAAGCGTTCTCTCAAAAACAGAACGAATGTATTTGATGTGCAAAAACGAAAAGCAAGAAATAATCAAAGAATGGGGAAGTACATTTGTCAACGGAGATTTCAAACAAGAAGATTTTGAAGGCTTGCCGGAAAACTATTCATTGTTTTGGTTTCGCAATCCTACACAAGGACTTTCTGAAATTCCACTTCTTACATTGTACACAGAAAAACGGATTGAATTAATTGGTGGACTAAAAGTGAATTTCAGAACGTATGTAAATGATTATTTGCCAGAAGTTGAAATTGTGAATGCGGACGGTAACGAAAAAGTTTATTTGCAATACAAAGAAACACATGAGAAAATTTTCCTTTCAAAGAAGCAGTCACTAAATAATCGCTGGTTATTACCCGAAAAAACTTTAATAGATACCGATTTCTATATAAAGGTAGAAAACGAGAACTTTTCTGGAAATGAACTTGCATACAACTTGGTTTCGTCAGACAACACGGCAATTCAAGTTGATGATTCTAAATTACCGAAAAGAGATTCCTTTGGTAGAAACATTACAACTAATTTGGGGCAATACTGTATAGGTAGTAATATTGTTAATCCTGATAAGTCAAGTCAAAGATATTTCTGCCATTTAAGTTCAATGTTCATTTCCACTAAAAAGGAGGTTGCAGCTAATATTTCAAGTGCCACACTTAATAATCATACCGGAAATAAACTTTGTAATTTTCTCTCTATAAAAGCTAAACTTTCGACCGAAGAATTTTTCAAAGCATTTGAGTTTTATTATTCAAAGGAGTTTCCGGAGCAACAATTAAACTCAAATTTTAATCTCACAAGACTTAAAAGAGCCTCGCTGAATTATTATGATTTCATCGGAATACTTGATTATGATTATGAGACTAAAAATGTCATTTTAAGCCCGCCCCAGTTTATTTTCATTCCGACAACACGAGGGAGAAAAGTTTTGCTAATAGGTGCAAGAGATTCTGCCTTGGTTGAAACAATCGTAAATACTGCACCTAAACACAATTTACAAGTTGAAATAACAAGGCAATTTGTTTCAAACGAACGATTGCTTTTACCTGATGTAGTCACAGTTAGGGCATTTGAACAAACATCAACAGATAATTATGGAGAGAATTGCTTGAAAGCTTTTGCAGATGAATTGAGGGTGAAGTTTTCAAATGATTACTTCCCGCAAGTTGCACTTCAAGATTTTTCAGCAAATATTGTAGACTACGAAAGGACATTACAGCAGACCAACGAAAATGACTATGATTGGGCGAGGTATATTTTCAATCCTGAAACCTTAATTTTTGAAAAGAGCGAGACACCAATTTTCGACAAATCATTTTCGTTGATAAAATACAAATTGAATGAATATACTCATCAATTCAAACTTTGGAAAGACAATAAGAGCTATCAAATTGATATGAATTGGGGACGGTTTATTGCATTGAAACATTGCAATAAAAATGTGATTTTGTTTGATAGCACAAGTAAAAAAGTTGCTATCCCAATCGAAATGCCTTTGCCAAGATTAATGTCGGAAGCTATTATGTTGTTAAGTGGATTAGCCCCCGATTTCAAAGTGATAGATGGGAAGAAATACAGAGTATATGAAAATGTAATTGGGATTTTCACTCAAAATTTGTTCAGATTAAAATTAGGCCAGACTCCAATAGATAAAACATTATGAAAGACCCAATAGGTTCGTTTGAAACCATAAAAGAGAATTTTATTCGTTATATAAAAACTGCGTTCAGAACAAAGTTTGAAGGCATTGAAAAGGAGCGTTATGACTTATTGAACTACGACAGAGTACTTTATCGTAAGCCTTGGATTGAGCCTTTGCCCGATTATGTCTCAAGTGGAAAAAAGATAAATGATTTAACACTTGAAGATTTAGGAAATGCGTTGAGTGATGCAGAAGTCAAACTATTTAAAGGGCTTGTAAATACGGGACTTGTTGGGGATTTCCCTTTACATTTGCATCAAGCAGAAATGTTGAAACAAACCTTGCTTGGAAATAATTGCATTATTACTTCCGGTACAGGTTCGGGAAAAACGGAATCATTCTTACTGCCACTATTCGCCCAGCTTTCAAAAGAACTTTCCAATTGGCAAGCCCCAAACCCAAAATCCACAAGTATAAATAATTGGTGGTGTGATAATGGTGGACTTTCTGCAAGGGAAATTGTCAACACTTCGAACTTCACTTTAAGCAATGCGGTAAGGCAACGCAACCACGAAACAAGAAAAGCTGGAGTAAGAGCATTGATACTCTACCCAATGAACGCTTTGGTAGAAGACCAAATGAGTCGTTTGCGAAAAGCATTGGATTCAGACGACACAAGAAATTGGTTAAGTGAAAATACTGATGGCAACGCAATTTATTTTGGAAGATATAACGGGAGTTCGCCTGTTGCCGGAGAAATGAAAAAAGTAAAAGATGACGGGGCTTTTGCAATAAACACAAGGAAAGTAAATCAACTTAAAGAACAGTTACAACAGATAGAAACAGATTCAAACCGTGTAGCAGAATACATTCAAAAAACGGGAAAAATAGGAAGCGAGGCCAAGGATTTGAAATCATTTTTCCAACGTTTAGATGGTGCAGAAATGAGAAGCCGATTTGATATGCAAGTCGCACCGCCCGACATTATGATTACCAACTATTCAATGTTGAGCATAATGTTAATGCGTGATATTGACAAAGGAATCTTTGACGAAACAAAACAATGGTTAGAAGAAAGTGAAAACAACATTTTTCACTTAATCATTGACGAGTTGCATTTATACAGAGGAACGCAAGGAACAGAAGTTGCGTATTTGCTCAAACTTGTTCTTAATCGATTAGGTTTAAATCCTAATCACCCACAATTACGCATTCTTGCTTCCAGTGCTTCGTTGGAAGCAAAAGAAGAAACAAAAGAAGGAAAAGAAAGTAAACAATTTCTGAAAGACTTTTTTGGAACAGAAAAACCGTTCAAAATCATTGAAGGAAAAAATAATAAAATTACAGCGTTTCCCGAAAACGGAAGAAAACTTCCAGTAAATCCTTTCAAAGAAATTGCGAAAAAGTTTTCAGAAGTAAAAGGAAATATAGCTGACGAAAATTTTATTTCAACTTGCGAAGCAACAGCAACGCAACTTGCAACAACTTTCAATTTATCACAAGACGGAGATGGAATTTCAAAATTACTATCGGTAATTACTAATCCAAACTTTCAATTGAAAGAACGTTTGTTTTCGCCTTGTCAGGATTACAAAGCTGTTTGCTCAATACAAGCAAATGGCGATGATTTAAACGGAAAATATTTTGCTGAAACAATTTTTGAAAACACAACTAACAAAGAAGATTTAGAAAACGCTTTGCGTGGTTTATTGATTGCAAGAGCAATGTTAGACGAACCAGAATTCAAAATTATTGTAGATAAAATTCTTGATGACAGAAAGTTGCCTCGTTTCAGATTTCACTATTTCTTTAGAAACATTGAAGGCATTTGGGCTTCTGTAAAACCCGATGACGTTGATGAAATATATTCTGATGGAGAACGTACAGTTGGAAAACTTTATTCTAATACACGAATAAATTCATAAAACGGAAATCGTATTTTGGAGCTACTCTATTGCGATAATTGCGGAACAACGTTGTTTGGAGGAAGTCGATTAGTAACAAGAAATGAATCAGGAAATAATTCTTTTGAATTACTTCCAATCAGCCCCAATATTGAAGGCATTCCGGAAAAAACACCTGCAAAATTGGTTGAGAAAAGAGGCTACCAAGAATATGCCGTTTTTTGGGCCTGTGGAAATCAAGAATTTATTCAACACGATGCCGAGCCGGGAATTCCTCAAAATTATTGGCGACAACCTACTTTAAATGGGTTTAATCAAGGTGATTTTGAAGCAAAATGGATTCCTGCATCGCTCAACTGCATTTCGGGCGATATTGACAATTCTCACAACAAAGCAGACGAAAAACCTGAACAATGGATTAAAGGATATTATTTCATCATTACAAACAATTCAAATCGTGATATTGCTTTCCCAGACGCAAATGGAAATATTTCCACGATAGAAACACACAAAGCATTGCCAAGCGTTTGTCCGGGTTGTGGTGTAAATCACCAAAAAAGAAGGCAAGATTGGAACAAAAGCAAAACTTCTACTATTCGTGGTTTCAGAACCGGTTTCGCCAAAACAACTCAAATGTTTGCAAAAGAGTTGATGTATCAACTTCCAAGCAACGAAGAGGAAAGAAAATTAGTTGTGTTTTCTGATAGTCGTGAAGATGCGGCACAAGTTGCAAACGGAATTGAACGCAATCACTTTACTGATTTAATGCGTGAAATTTTAGTGAATGAACTGCATTCAAGTTTAATGTTACGCTTCCAAATTTTGTGTGCTTTTGATAATGGAGATACTGCCAAACAGGAAGAACTGAAACAGCAATCGCAAACAACTTTTGATGAGATAGAATACTTGGTTGACAATTCAAGTTATAATGGGAGTAACACAAATAAGTTGCGAGAAAAACAAGAAGCAGAGGCGAAATTGAACGAAGTTCGTTTACTTACTCTCAATGTAAGAAGTTTAGTTGATATTACTAATTCAATAAATCTCGCACCGCTTGTAAAGCGTTTTGTTGAGTTGGGGATAAATCCAGGAGGAAACGACATTTCTTTACAAACAAGAGTGCTGAATAATAATTTTGTCCCTTGGTTTGACCTTATTGATTTTACAGATTTTCAATGGGCAAACGGAGCAGATCAATCATACATAAACGATTTGAAAGAAGGTTCTTTTGACGGACTCGCATCGATGTTCTTTGGTTCACTGTTCTATTCGTTTGAATCTTCTGCATTGGGTTATGTGTGTATAAATCCGGAATTAGAAGTTGTAGCAGACCAAGCGAGAGCGGTTGCTTTAGCAAAAGATGAGTTTTTCCAAATTGTAAATTCTACCATTAGGATTTTAGGGGACAAGTACAAACATAACAAAGTTGAAGATGCAAGTCCTTTCAATTTCACACAATACAATGATTTTCCGGGACAAGTAAAAAAGTACATTCGTGCCGTTGCAAATAGGTTTTCAAAACAAGAAAATGAAATAGGAACAGCTGTCTTCAATACACTTTCAACAAGTAGTGTATTGAGAGGCGACACAGGAATTCAAATTGAAAACCTTTTCATAAAAATTGCACAAGCAACCGATAAAGTATGGACAAGTACAAGAGGAAATAGGCCACATTTGCATTTTAGTGGAGGCATTTGCACTCATTCTGTGACAGCGTTACAAACGCCACATAGCAAAATTTGTGATGATATTTGGAAAGAAAATTACCTTTCTTACAATGCAATTAAACAACAACGTCCGCCAATCCGTTTGCATTGTGAAGAACTTACCGGACAGACAGACGACCAATTTGAAAGACAACGGCATTTTAGAAATATCATTTTGCCAGATGAAGGCAATAGACAAGTAAAAGCAATTGATTTGTTGAGCGTAACGACAACACTTGAAGTTGGGGTTGATATTGGAGCATTACAAGCCGTGATGTTGGGAAATATGCCGCCTCAACGTTTCAATTATCAACAAAGAGTTGGTCGTGCAGGTCGTAGAGGGCAAGCCTATTCCGTGATTTTGACTTTTTGCAGAGGTAGAAGCCACGATGAATTTTATTTTGCAAACCCTCAAAAAATCACAGGTGATGCACCGCCAACACCTTTCTTGACAATGGGACAAGAGCGGATTTTTAAACGTTTGCTTGCGAAAGAAATTTTAAGGAGAGCATACGTTGAAAAAGATATTGATGTTAGTTCTGATGAAAAATCAAGTGTTCACGGAGAGTTTGGCTCTACTGATAGTTGGGACACATACAAAACAGAAATTATAGATTGGATAAACAATAACAAAGTGGCGATTGGATCAACGGTTGATGCTTTGCTAACAGAACAACTAAAAGAGAAAAGAGAAGAATTTATCAATTGGGTTGTAGACACAACAACCCCAAATGGATTGATTGGGAAAGCTCAAAGTATAAGAAATAACGAAGAAATTGCAACAAACGATATTTCTGAAAAGTTTGCCGAAGGCGGGATTTTACCAATGTTCGGGATGCCAACTACAGTTAAAAACTTGTATCACGGTATAAACAGAAAACTTGAGCCACTTTCAATAGACCGAGCGCAAGCAATGGCTATTTATGAATTTGCACCGGGTGCACAGAAAACAAAAGACAAGGCAATTCATCAGGTTATTGGTTTTACAAGTGATTTTATCAATACACGTAGAAACGGAAATCAAATTGTAACAAATGTTGAAACCAACAACTTGCTTCCGTTTTCATTAAACCGTTGGTTTGTTCGTTGTAGGTCTTGCGGATTTTTTGAAACATATTCGGAAGAGCGAAAAGTAGAATTGGAAAACCAAAACCAATTTGATGTTTGTCCAAATTGTGGTGAAGACAACCCCAATAAATATCAACGACCTTTTATGCTGAAATCACCAAGAGGATACAGAACAAATCTTTCAGTAGGAAGCGACACCAAAGATGATTCAGAATTTTTGCTTTCACGGCCACCAATTTTTGCAGAAAAAATCGGTTCAGCAAATACGGAAAAAATAAATAATGCCTCAATTTCCATTTCAGATAACGATGTTACTTGGAGAGTAAATACAAATTCCGATAAGTTTTTCACGGGAAAACTTTACAACACAAACAACAAATTTCCTTTCAATCAAAACGGATTTTGGTTTAATAATCAATGGCTCTTGAATGATTTAGCCGTACCGACAAATGACAGCAATGGTTATTCCATGTTTGTTCAACAAAACGCAACAAGTACAGACGAGCAAATTGCGTTAGCAAGCAATAAAAATACAGAAATATTCAGAATAGCACCTTCGATTATTCCTTTGGAACTTGACTTGAATATGTTTTTTAGTGAAACAGATTTGCCACACGTTAAAGCACAAAGCAACGGTGTTCGCTCAGGATATTATTCAGCCGCTTTTTTGCTTCAACGGATTTTGGCTGACAGACTTGATGTTGACCCAACCGAAATTGAAATTGCTGACATTTCAATGAAAGTGCTTGAAGACGGTACAAACAGAAGAATTGCAGAAATTATTTTGACTGATGAATTGCCAAATGGTTCGGGCTTTGTGAGATTTTTATACAACGATTTTCAAAACATTCTTTCGGAAGCAATGGAACCAAGTAATATGAATAGTTATTTAGGAAAAATTCATTCACAAATACATCAGACAAAATGTGATGATGCTTGTTACGATTGCTTGAAAGTATATAGGAATATGAATTATCACAGTTTGCTTGATTGGCGATTAGGTTTATCAATGCTCCGTGTGATGAATGATTCAACTTTCGTTTGTGGTGCTGATGGAAATTTCAACTTTGTCGAATTACAAGATTGGCTTGCTTTTGCAAAAGAGTTGAGAAATGGTTTTGCTCAAAGTTTTGGCTTCTCACATACAGCAGAAATAAAAGGTTTGCCAACTATCAAATTTGGAAAAAATCAGAAACACATCATAATGATTGTTCACCCATTTTGGGATTTGAGAAATATCAGGGAAGCAAATTGGTTAGCAGAAACCAAAGCAGAGATTGACGAATATGTTGCTCAAAGTGGTGGCTGCATTAGCATAATTGATACATTCAACTTGCATCGCAGACCCGGTTGGTGTTACGAAAGATTAGTAATCAGATGATGAACAAAATTGGAGATATAAATTTTAAAGAAATCAAACGTATTTCGCCAAGCCAGTTTTATTCAATGAAAAATTGTGCTTACAAATCTTTATTGGCAGAAGCATTTGATAAGAAGCCTTTACTTCCGCTTTCGCCTAATGCCTATTTCGGTACAATATTGCACAAAATACTTGAATTGATTACAAAAGGAATTGTAAAAAATGAAGATGATTTTAATACGGAGTTTGATAAGCAATTGAAAATTGTTGAAGATGATTTGCAGGAAAATGGTTTTGGATTTTTCGTTCCACTCCAAAAGAAGTTAAGAAATTTCGGTCTAAAAAAAATCCAATTAAAAAAACATTTAAGAAACAAACCTAAACAACAAACGAATTTAGGTGTCGTAAATTTTTATTCTGAAAGATGGTTTGAATCTGAGGATAAATTGATTGGAGGGAAAGTTGATTTAATAATTGAGAATAACGATAATATAGAAATTATAGACTTTAAAACCGGAGCGATTACACAAGATTGTTTAGATGATGAGGGAGAGTTATATTCTGATGTAAAAGAAGAATACAAAGAGCAACTTAAAATTTATGCCTATTTGTATTTTGAAAAAACGAATAGGTTTCCAACGAGTTTAAGCTTAGTTGATTTAGCAAATCAACAGTTTATGGTTGCGTTTTCCGAAGAAGAATGTAAAATAATCTATGACGAAGCAAAAAAACTTTTAAAGGCAACGAATAACTGTATAAGTACAAAATCATTTTCAGTTACTCTAACAGAAGTAAACTGCAAGTATTGTTTATATAGGCCAGCCTGTTCTTTTTTTGTCAGAAAACTTGAAACTGATTTTTCATTCAATGATGTTTTCGGCGAAATTAAAGACGTAAAGAAATTCCAAAATGGAAATGTTAGTGTGTTTTTACAAAATGGAACAAAACAATTAACCATAAAAAACTTTAATTCTGAAAAATTTGACGAATTAAGCGATAAAATAAAGAAAAAAATAAGTATTTACAATTTGAGAAAAGAATCAACAGATTTTGTCTATTCTGTTACCGACACGACAATGATTTATGAACAAATTTAACGAACATAAAATTCCCGTTCTCTCCTTTTATTCCGGGGGAGGATTTATGGATATGGGCTTTGAGAAAGCTGGTTTTGAAATTGTTTGGACGAATGAGTTCGATAAAGTGTTTGCAAAACTTCATGCAGCTGGAATTACTTCATGGAGAAAATCTCGAGGAAATGGAATTAAAGCAGAAATTTTTAATACGAAATCAATTACTGACGTAAAATCAAACGAAATAATCAAAGAAGCATTTCCTAATGGAAAACCAGAACATTTTGGAATAATTGGTGGTCCACCTTGCCAAGACTTTAGTATGAATGGTTCGCGAAAAGGTTTTGAGGGAGAGAGAGGTAAACTTACGATTGTTTTTTTTGATAAGATTTTGGAATTGAAACCTACCTTTTTCGTGATGGAAAATGTAACAGGTTTAACAAAAAGGAAAGAAACAAAGGAATTTTTGCAAGCGCTGTTGAAAAGAATCGAGAACGAATATTACGTCGACCATGCGAAGTTAAACTCATTGGATTTTGGTGTTCCTCAACACCGAGAAAGAATTTTTTTTGTTGGAATTAGAAAAGAATTTCTTGATGGAAAAATTGTTGAACAAGGTTCTTTTGGTAAATGGTTCCCTTTTCCAATAAATGAAAAATATCAAAATGCTTTAACCAAATATAATTGGGGCAAACAAGTTGAATTTGGTGCGCCCGTGATTAAATCTAAAGATGTGCCAATTGAGCTGTGTGTTGAAAAATGTCTTGTGCCACAAAACCAGATAAATTTGACTCCTAACGCAAATGAATTTTTCAATTTGCACGTGAGCGAAGAGAAATTATGTGCAATTAACGAAGGTGAAACAAATAGGCCCTCCTTTAAGCGTCTTCACCGTTTCAAATATAGCCCTACAACTTGTTACGGTAATAATGAAGTTCATTTACACCCTTACGAGCACAGACGTTTGTCTGTACGTGAAGCATTGAGGATACAAGGAGTGCCTGATGAATACGTTTTACCGGAGGAATTACCCTTGACAAAGAAATTCAAGATGATAGGAAACGGTGTCCCTGTTCCGCTCGCAGAGGCTGTTGCGGATGCGGTATTGGAGTTTATTTATAAGAACATAATCAAAATGAAAGTGATCGATCAAAGTTTTAGAAATATCTAACTTGAAACTCTTTGTGCATGTGACAACTATAATGTTAGAAAAGCATAAACGAGAAGAAAACCGTAACAAATACGTAACGGAGCAAAATTTTGTGATTTCAAAATTTGTTCATATATTGCTTCTGTAAAGCAGAAATGGCATTTTTCAACCATTTCCAAGTTATATGACCATCAGACTCATAATCTTTTGGTCCCTGGTTCGAGCCCAGGTGGGCGCACAAATCGAAAAAGTCGTTTTCCCTCACGGAAAACGGCTTTTTTTTGTTCCTTAGGGCACTTTAGGAACATCTGTCCTACGTAGCATCGGATACCCCGAAAAGGCGTGACTTGCATAGATTTTTGTTGAACTTCACGTAAAAGTGTTACAAATGTGTTACAGCCCTTTTACGTGCCAATTTCGAAAGAACTATGGCAACCGTTAGTGCAAAGGTGTTCGAGCATCACAAAAAAACCGATGGCACCTACAATGTGAAAATTTGTGTGCAACACAAAAGATTGAGAAAGTATCTTGACACGAATCATTTCCTGGTCAGGAAACAATTAACCAAAGACTTTAAAGTCAAAGATCCGTTTATCGCGGACAAGGTTGAGCAACAGCTAAGGGATTATCGAAAGATGATCAGCGAACTCGACGACCGGCTGGATTATTTTACCGCTGAATCCCTACGCGATTACCTACGGGACAAAGATGAAGATGTCGATTTTATCAAGTTTTGCGATCAGCATATACAACGTCTAAGAAATGAGGATCGAATCGGAACCGCAAACAACCACCGGAAAATCCGCAACATTTTGGTCGATTATTTCAACCGCTCGGCAGTATCCATCAAGGAAATTAATTCCAATATGCTGATAGCATTCGAACGTTACATGCGATCAGAAAGGACAATGAAACGGATAAATCAATTGGGAATTGAAGTGACAACAAAAGAAAAAGGCTTGTCCGATAGTGGCCTGCACAACCAGATGCGAGACCTACGCAATAAGGGTATCCTTTCAGACCGAAAACGGCTTATCCTATCGGTGCTTTTGGATGGCGGTATATCTTACATAGTTTTCCGAGGTATCAATAACCTAAAAGGTAGGTTTGAACCGCAGAGCGAGGGATACAGCGAAGGATATAACCGCGTATTGACCGACATGATGATGGCCGATAAAAAACAAAAACACGGTAACGAGAAAACCGTTCAAGACCTTGTACAAAATCTTCGTGATAAGCAAGAAAGTAGAGGTTACGAACGTACCGTTGCGAGGTAATGGTATTTCTCCAATTAAAGCCCGAAGTACGGAACTTCTTTGCACCTTATATCCGCGAGGTCGAGGATAAAATTCTGTTTCCTTATACATTGGAAGATCAGATTGTCGCCCAAGAGCATTGGAGTGAAAACGGTGTCCGTATTCCGATCTGTAAAGGTATGTGGTTGGTGACGGACATTTTGCCTGTATCTGTCACCAATCTTTTTATCGGTCATTCTGCAAGCGATATATTGTGCTTTTGCCATTATTACCCTAATTGGATTAATTCACCTTGTTTAAATGAATTTGTTTCATTGGGTTTGTTGCCAACAAAAGAACAGTCTACGTGGCTAAAATCCCTTTTCCCAAACGCTAAAATACATACAGTATTTGATGGGGGGAATGAGTGGCCGTGTAACTGATTGTAAAGTAGCGACGTGGCAACTTGGTAAGAACGCAAGGTTTAGTCTTGTTGATGACCACGGAGAGTTTTACTGCAACAAAAAGAAGTATCGTATTCCGGTCAGTATTTTTTCATTGAACCGTTTTGAAAAATTATCGGGTATCCGTGCAGGTATCAGAACCCATAAACCAAAAGCACCATTTGAAACGTTCTATCAATTCTTTACAAACGGGCTAATCTGAACTAGCCCACCCCGCACCCCTGATCCTTAATTGGGTCAGGCGTTTTGTTGTATTGTGAATTACAATTCTGTTGCGGCTTTTAAATCGACTCTTCAACAAAGTTTAGTTCTCCATCTAAAAAGTTTACAAGATTATTAAGAATCAGTAATGAACATTGTAATAGCTCTCTATCTCTTCCATTATCTGCATTGAGAACTTTATTCCCATGAAAAAGGTTGTTTCTTATAGTACGAATATGTAAAGTTAAAACTTCCAATTGTTCAATATTTGTCTGTCTTTTATCTTGCCATAAGTATTTTCCATCTTTTTTAACCAATTTTTTTGGAGGATTAGAATTGATATATTGAATTGCATTTTGAAGTTTTTCTGTAATCCCTTTATCCAGCCAAATTTTATAATCTATTTTCTTTTTACTCGTAAAACGATCCCAATGAACAGTGCCATCCGGTTTTATGAAATCGTCATATTTAAGGAGAAACTCAAATCAAGAAAAGGATAAAAAGAATTTTATAATTATTTCCTGATAGGATGGATCTAAATTCTCTTTGAATTTTTGATAAAGCTGATCTGTTGGTGTTATCATTTGATACTCTCTAAGTTTTTTCAATATAATTAAAGGTTTTGAAATAATGTAAGCAATAAAGAGAAATATCCGTATTTTGCAAGAGACGTAATTTATTGCCTTATATTATATGTAATTTTAAAGACTGAAACACAAGCATAGAACTTATTTCAGTAAAAACAGCCTTTACTGGTTTTTTGACACATCTAAGTCTACATAATTAACCGAACTTGTTTCTCCAAAAACGGAATAACATGGACAAATGGGGTTCGAGGTAATAAGACATTGAGAATATATGAAATATTTAGAATGGAACAATATCATAGCGGCATATTTTTTCAATCCTGCAAACGCAGGTAAGGATATTTATTTGTATTTAACCAAGAGTGATATTATCAGCATAGGTAGGCTACATTTTATAGAAGAAACAGAAGAAGATATTTGGATTGATTATATAGCTTCAATTAAGCGTGGCGTTCCTGGGTCAAGTGGAAATGTGTTAGCAAAAGCAAAATTTGCTCACTCAAAAAATAACTTGCTAAATTCAAAACGTCAAGACGGGAATCCGCTTGAAATTGACGGTATACCTGTTGTTTATCCACCTTACATTGCTTACTTGGTTTTTATTGTGCTTCCGTTAATTGAAAATGTTGATAGCAATAGCCAAAGAGCAAATAATTATTACAGAAGACTTGAAGCCTTCCTGCAAAACAACCAAATAAACGAAAACATCGGGACAAATGATTTTCGCAACAATCAAATTAATCGTTTGTGGGAGGATTTAGCAAGCTGGGCAAACATAAAAAATAACGGTGATTTTGGTTGGTTCAACGTTATTCCATTTACAAACGAAAATTGGGTTTATGTTGGAAAGGTTTTTTCACAATGTGTATTACCACCAAAATTTTTAAATCGTTTACCGGAATTATTTGAATCTATTGGTTTAGTTCCCAATACGTTTTATGAAGCCAGTTTTTTGCAAGAAAGGATAAAAAACAGCAAGACGAATTTAATGCCTAAAAGCACGTTAGGCTTTTTGAAGAAAGATGATGAATTGTCAAGCTCTATCATTCAAACTATACAACGACAATATAAAAAATGGACAGGTGAAACCCACGAAGAAATAGAAGAAGGAACAACACTACGACAGAGAAGAAATTACACTGTTGCACCTTTATTTCTTCAATTTAAAGTAAATACCAATGACGAAGAGATTAAGTTTTCGTACAGAATGTATTCTTCAAATGACTATCCCGAAGATTTAAAATTTGGAGAACACGAGAATTTGTATGAAATCAATGGATGGTCAAAAACGTTACCTGTTGAATTCAAAGAAAACCTTGAACTTAAGGACAATTTCAACAAATGGATCGCGAAGTTTTCTAACCGTGATGTGAGGTTATTCATAAGTGCCGGGACATTTCAGTTGAGCAATGATTATTGGATTGAGACAAGCGTTCTCTCAAAAACAGAACGAATGTATTTGATGTGCAAAAACGAAAAGCAAGAAATAATCAAAGAATGGGGAAGTACATTTGTCAACGGAGATTTCAAACAAGAAGATTTTGAAGGCTTGCCGGAAAACTATTCATTGTTTTGGTTTCGCAATCCTACACAAGGACTTTCTGAAATTCCACTTCTTACATTGTACACAGAAAAACGGATTGAATTAATTGGTGGACTAAAAGTGAATTTCAGAACGTATGTAAATGATTATTTGCCAGAAGTTGAAATTGTGAATGCGGACGGTAACGAAAAAGTTTATTTGCAATACAAAGAAACACATGAGAAAATTTTCCTTTCAAAGAAGCAGTCACTAAATAATCGCTGGTTATTACCCGAAAAAACTTTAATAGATACCGATTTCTATATAAAGGTAGAAAACGAGAACTTTTCTGGAAATGAACTTGCATACAACTTGGTTTCGTCAGACAACACGGCAATTCAAGTTGATGATTCTAAATTACCGAAAAGAGATTCCTTTGGTAGAAACATTACAACTAATTTGGGGCAATACTGTATAGGTAGTAATATTGTTAATCCTGATAAGTCAAGTCAAAGATATTTCTGTCATTTAAGTTCAATGTTCATTTCCACTAAAAAGGAGGTTGCAGCTAATATTTCAAGTGCCACACTTAATAATCATACCGGAAATAAACTTTGTAATTTTCTCTCTATAAAAGCTAAACTTTCGACCGAAGAATTTTTCAAAGCATTTGAGTTTTATTATTCAAAGGAGTTTCCGGAGCAACAATTAAACTCAAATTTTAATCTCACAAGACTTAAAAGAGCCTCGCTGAATTATTATGATTTCATCGGAATACTTGATTATGATTATGAGACTAAAAATGTCATTTTAAACCCGCCCCAGTTTATTTTCATTCCGACAACACGAGGGAGAAAAGTTTTGCTAATAGGTGCAAGAGATTCTGCCTTGGTTGAAACAATCGTAAATACTGCACCTAAACACAATTTACAAGTTGAAATAACAAGGCAATTTGTTTCAAACGAACGATTGCTTTTACCTGATGTAGTCACAGTTAGGGCATTTGAACAAACATCAACAGATAATTATGGAGAGAATTGCTTGAAAGCTTTTGCAGATGAATTGAGGGTGAAGTTTTCAAATGATTACTTCCCGCAAGTTGCACTTCAAGATTTTTCAGCAAATATTGTAGACTACGAAAGGAGATTACAGCAGACCAACGAAAATGACTATGATTGGGCGAGGTATATTTTCAATCCTGAAACCTTAATTTTTGAAAAGAGCGAGACACCAATTTTCGACAAATCATTTTCGTTGATAAAATACAAATTGAATGAATATACTCATCAATTCAAACTTTGGAAAGACAATAAGAGCTATCAAATTGATATGAATTGGGGACGGTTTATTGCATTGAAACATTGCAATAAAAATGTGATTTTGTTTGATAGCACAAGTAAAAAAGTTGCTATTCCAATCGAAATGCCTTTGCCAAGATTAATGTCGGAAGCTATTATGTTGTTAAGTGGATTAGCCCCCGATTTCAAAGTGATAGATGGGAAGAAATACAGAGTATATGAAAATGTAATTGGGATTTTCACTCAAAATTTGTTCAGATTAAAATTAGGCCAGACTCCAATAGATAAAACATTATGAAAGACCCAATAGGTTCGTTTGAAACCATAAAAGAGAATTTTATTCGTTATATAAAAACTGCGTTCAGAACAAAGTTTGAAGGCATTGAAAAGGAGCGTTATGACTTATTGAACTACGACAGAGTACTTTATCGTAAGCCTTGGATTGAGCCTTTGCCCGATTATGTCTCAAGTGGAAAAAAGATAAATGATTTAACACTTGAAGATTTAGGAAATGCGTTGAGTGATGCAGAAGTCAAAACATTTAAGGGGCTTGTAAATACGGGACTTGTTGGGGATTTCCCTTTACATTTGCATCAAGCAGAAATGTTGAAACAAACCTTGCTTGGAAATAATTGCATTATTACTTCCGGTACAGGTTCGGGAAAAACGGAATCATTCTTACTGCCACTATTCGCCCAGCTTTCAAAAGAACTTTCCAATTGGCAAGCCCCAAACCCAAAATCCACAAGTATAAATAATTGGTGGTGTGATAATGGTGGACTTTCTGCAAGGGAAATTGTCAACACTTCGAACTTCACTTTAAGCAATGCGGTAAGGCAACGCAACCACGAAACAAGAAAAGCTGGAGTAAGAGCATTGATACTCTACCCAATGAACGCTTTGGTAGAAGACCAAATGAGTCGTTTGCGAAAAGCATTGGATTCAGACGACACAAGAAATTGGTTAAGTGAAAATACTGATGGCAACGCAATTTATTTTGGAAGATATAACGGGAGTTCGCCTGTTGCCGGAGAAATGAAAAAAGTAAAAGATGACGGGGCTTTTGCAATAAACACAAGGAAAGTAAATCAACTTAAAGAACAGTTACAACAGATAGAAACAGATTCAAACCGTGTAGCAGAATACATTCAAAAAACGGGAAAAATAGGAAGCGAGGCCAAGGATTTGAAATCATTTTTCCAACGTTTAGATGGTGCAGAAATGAGAAGCCGATTTGATATGCAAGTCGCACCGCCCGACATTATGATTACCAACTATTCAATGTTGAGCATAATGTTAATGCGTGATATTGACAAAGGAATCTTTGACGAAACAAAACAATGGTTAGAAGAAAGTGAAAACAACATTTTTCACTTAATCATTGACGAGTTGCATTTATACAGAGGAACGCAAGGAACAGAAGTTGCGTATTTGCTCAAACTTGTTCTTAATCGATTAGGTTTAAATCCTAATCACCCACAATTACGCATTCTTGCTTCCAGTGCTTCGTTGGAAGCAAAAGAAGAAACAAAAGAAGGAAAAGAAAGTAAACAATTTCTGAAAGACTTTTTTGGAACAGAAAAACCGTTCAAAATCATTGAAGGAAAAAATAATAAAATTACAGCGTTTCCCGAAAACGGAAGAAAACTTCCAGTAAATCCTTTCAAAGAAATTGCGAAAAAGTTTTCAGAAGTAAAAGGAAATATAGCTGACGAAAATTTTATTTCAACTTGCGAAGCAACAGCAACGCAACTTGCAACAACTTTCAATTTATCACAAGACGGAGATGGAATTTCAAAATTACTATCGGTAATTACTAATCCAAACTTTCAATTGAAAGAACGTTTGTTTTCGCCTTGTCAGGATTACAAAGCTGTTTGCTCAATACAAGCAAATGGCGATGATTTAAACGGAAAATATTATGCTGAAACAATTTTTGAAAACACAACTAACAAAGAAGATTTAGAAAACGCTTTGCGTGGTTTATTGATTGCAAGAGCAATGTTAGACGAACCAGAATTCAAAATTATTGTAGATAAAATTCTTGATGACAGAAAGTTGCCTCGTTTCAGATTTCACTATTTCTTTAGAAACATTGAAGGCATTTGGGGTTCTGTAAAACCCAATGACGTTGATGAAATATATTCTGATGGAGAACGTACAGTTGGAAAACTTTATTCTAATACACGAATAAATTCAGAAAACGGAAATCGTATTTTGGAGTTACTCTATTGCGATAATTGCGGAACAACGTTGTTTGGTGGCAGCCGATTAGTTACGGGTAATGGTGCTTTTGAATTATTGCCAATCAGTCCAAACATTGAAGGCATTCCGGAAAAAACACCTGCAAAATTAGTTGAGAAAAGAAGTTACCAAGAATATGCCGTTTTTTGGGCCTGTGGAAATCAAGAGTTTATTCAACACGATGCCGAGCCGGGGGTTCCTCAAAATTATTGGCGCCAGCCTACTTTAAATGGTTTTAATCAAGGTGATTTTGAAGCAAATTGGATTCCTGCATCACTTAACTGCATTTCAGGCGACATTGACAATTCTCACAACAAAGCCGACGAAAAACCTGAACGATGGATTAAAGGATATTATTTCATCATTACAAACAATTCAAATCGTGATATTGCTTTACCCGACGCAAATGGAGATATTTCTACGATAGAAACACACAAAGCATTGCCAAGCGTTTGTCCGGGGTGTGGTGTAAATCACCAGAAAAGAAGACAAGATTGGAACAAAAGCAAAACTTCTACTATTCGTGGTTTCAGAACCGGTTTCGCCAAAACAACTCAAATGTTTGCAAAAGAGTTGATGTATCAACTTCCAAGCAACGAAGAGGAAAGAAAATTAGTTGTGTTTTCTGATAGCCGGGAAGATGCGGCACAAGTTGCAAACGGAATTGAACGCAATCACTTTACTGATTTAATGCGTGAAATTTTAGTGAATGAATTACATTCAAGTTTAATGTTACGCTTCCAAATTTTGTGTGCTTTTGATAATGGAGATACTGCCAAACAGGAAGAAATGAAACAGCAATCGCAAACAACTTTTGATGAGATAGAATACTTGGTTGACAATTCAAGTTACAATGGGAGTAACACAAATAAGTTACGAGAAAAACAAGAAGCAGAAGCAAAATTGAACGAAGTTCGTTTGCTTACTCTCAATGTAAGAAGTTTAGTTGATATTACTAATTCCATAAATCTCGCACCGCTTGTAAAGCGTTTTGTAGAGTTGGGGATAAATCCAGGGGGAAACGACATTTCTTTACAAACAAGAGAGCTGAATAATAATTTTGAACCTTGGTTTAAACTTGTTGATTTTACTAATTTTCAATGGGCAAACGGAGCAGACCAATCATACATAAACGATTTGAAAGAAGGTTCTTTTGACGGACTCGCATCTATGTTCTTTGGTTCACTGTTCTATTCGTTTGAATCTTCTGCATTAGGTTATGTATGTATAAATCCAGAATTAGAAGTTGTAGCAGACCAAGCTAGAGTAGTTGCTTTAGCAAAAGATGAGTTTTTACAAATTATAAATTCTACAATTAGGATTTTAGGGGACAAGTACAAACATAACAAAGTTGAAGATGCAAGTCCTTTCAATTTTACACAATACAATGATTTTCCCGGACAAGTAAAAAAATACATTCGTGCCGTTGCAAATAGGTTTTCAAAACAAGAAAATGAAATAGGAACAGCTGTTTTCAATACACTTTCAACAAGTAGTTTATTAAGAGGCGACACAGGAATTCAAATTGAAAATCTTTTCATCAAAGTTGCACAAGCAACTGATAAAGTATGGACAAGTACAAGGGGAAATAGGTCACACTTGCATTTTAGCGGAGGCATTTGCACTCATTCTGTCACAGCGTTACAAACAACTCATAGCAAAATTTGTGATGATATTTGGAAAGAAAATTACCTTTCTTACAATGCAATTAAACAACAACGTCCACCAATCCGTTTGCACTGTGAAGAACTTACCGGACAAACAGACGACCAATTTGAAAGACAACGGCATTTTAGAAACATTATTTTGCCAGATGAAGGCAACAGACAAGTAAAAGCAATTGATTTGTTGAGTGTAACGACAACACTTGAGGTTGGGGTTGATATTGGGGCATTACAAGCCGTGATGTTGGGAAATATGCCGCCTCAACGTTTCAACTACCAACAAAGAGTTGGTCGTGCAGGTCGTAGAGGACAAGCCTATTCCGTGATTTTGACTTTTTGCAGAGGTAGAAGTCACGATGAATTTTATTTTGCAAACCCTCAAAAAATCACAGGTGATGCACCGCCAACACCTTTCTTGACAATGGGGCAAGAGCGGATTTTTAAACGGTTGCTTGCAAAAGAAATTTTAAGGAGAGCATACGTTGAAAAAGAAATTGATATTACTTCTGATGACAAATCAAGTGTTCACGGAGAATTTGGTTCAGTTGATAGTTGGGCAATTTACAAATCTGAAATTGCTAATTGGATAAATGAAAATAAAAAAGCGATTAAACAAACTGTCGATGCTTTGCTTACACCACAATTACAAAATAAAAGAGCAGAATTTATAAATTGGGTTTCTGATGTAACAACAGAAAACGGTTTAATTGAAAAAGCGCAAAGCATAATCAGCAACGAAGAAATTGCATCAAACGACATTTCTGAAAAGTTTGCCGAAGGCGGGATTTTACCAATGTTCGGAATGCCAACTACCATTAAAAACTTGTATCACAGTATAAACAGAAAATCTGAACCACTTTCAATAGACCGAGCGCAAGCAATGGCTATTTATGAATTTGCACCGGGTGCACAGAAAACAAAAGACAAGGCAATTCATCAGGTTATTGGTTTTACAAGTGATTTTATCAATACACGTAGAAACGGAAATCAAATTGTAATAAATGTTGAAACCAACAACTTACTTCCGTTTTCACTAAACCGTTGGTTTGTTCGTTGTAGGTCTTGCGGTTTTTTTGAAACATATTCGGAAGAACGAAAAGTAGAATTGGAAAACCAAAACCAATTTGATGTTTGTCCAAATTGTGGTGAAGACAACCCAAATAAATATCAACGACCTTTCATGCTGAAATCACCAAGAGGATACAGAACAAATCTTTCAGTAGGAAGCGACACTAAAGATGATTCAGAATTTTTGCTTTCACGGCCACCAATTTTTGCAGAAAAAATCGGTTCAGCAAAGACGGAAAAAATAAGTAACGCTTCAATTTCCATTTCAGATAACGATGTTACTTGGAGAGTAAATACAAATTCCGATAAATTTTTCACAGGAAAATTTTACAACACAAACAACAAATTTCCTTTCAATCAAAACGGATTTTGGTTTAATAATCAATGGCTCTTGAATGATTTAGCTGTACCAACAAATGATAGCAATGGTTATTCTATGTTTGTTCAACAAAACGCGACAATTACAGACGAGCAAATTGCGTTAGCAAGCAATAAAAATACAGAGATATTCAGAATAGCACCTTCGATTATTCCTTTGGAACTTGACTTGAATATGTTCTATAGTGAAACTGATTTGCCACACGTTAAAGCACAAAGCAACGGTGTGCGTTCAGGATATTATTCAGCCGCTTTTTTGCTTCAGCGGATTTTGGCTGATAGACTTGATGTTGACCCAACCGAAATTGAAATTGCTGATATTTCAATGAAAATGCTTGACGATGGTACAAACAGAAGAATTGCAGAAATTATTTTGACTGATGAATTGCCAAATGGTTCGGGCTTTGTGAGATTTTTATACAACGATTTTCAAAACATTCTTTCGGAAGCAATGGAACCAAGTAATATGAATAGCTATTTAGGAAAAATCCATTCAAAAATACATCATATAAAATGTGATGATGCTTGTTACGATTGCTTGAAAGTATATAGAAATATGAATTATCATAGCTTGCTTGATTGGCGGTTAGGCTTGTCACTGTTACGTGTTATGAGCGATTCAAACTTTGTCTGTGGTGCAGACGGAAATTTTAATTTTGTGGAATTGCAAGATTGGCTTTCTTTTGCAACTGAATTGCGGGATTCTTTCTTTGCCTCTTTTTATTCGAATTCTCAAACAGCAGAAATAGGAGAAATAGGCAATTTACCAATCATCAAATTTGGTGGTAAAAATAAGAGACACATCATAATGATTGTTCACCCATTTTGGAATTTGAGAAATTTCAGTGAAGCAAATTGGTTAGCGGAAATTTACAATGAAATAAAAGAACATACAGAAAGTAAGGGAGGAAAAATTAGCATAATTGACACGTTCAACTTACATCGTAGACCGGGATGGTGTTATGAAAAATTGATTGAGAGATGATGAATAAAATTGGAGATATAAATTTTAAAGAAATCAAACGTATTTCGCCAAGCCAGTTTTATTCAATGAAAAATTGTGCTTACAAATCTTTATTGGCAGAAGCATTTGATAAGAAGCCTTTACTTCCGCTTTCACCTAATGCCTATTTCGGTACAGTATTGCACAAAATACTTGAATTGATTACAAAAGGAATTGTAAAAAATGAAGATAATTTTAATACGGAGTTTGATAAGCAATTGAAAACTGTTGAAGAAGATTTGCAGGAAAATGGTTTTGGATTTTTCGTTCCACTCCAAAAGAAGTTGAGAAATTTCGGTCTAAAAAAAATCCAATTGAAAAAACATTTAAGAAACGAACCTAAACAACAAACGAACTTAGGTGTCGTAAATTTTTATTCTGAAAAATGGTTTGAATCGCAAGATAAAGTGATTGGTGGAAAAGTTGATTTAGTGATTGAGAACGGAAATGAAATAGAAATTTTGGACTTCAAAACCGGTGCAATCACACAAGATTGTTTAGATGATGAGGGAGAGTTATATTCTGATGTAAAAGAAGAATACAAAGAGCAACTTAAACTTTATGCCTATTTGTATTTTGAAAACACGAATAGGTTTCCAACGAGTTTAAGCTTGGTGGATTTGGCGAATCAAAAGTTTATGGTTACGTTTTCCGAAGAAGAATGTAAAATAATATATGATGAAGCAAAAAATCTTTTAAAGACAACGAATAACTGTATAAGTACAAAATCATTTTCAGTTACTCCAACAGAAGTAAACTGCAAGTACTGTTTATATAGGCCAGCTTGTTCTTTTTTTATCAGAAAACTTGAAACTGATTTTTCATTCAATGATGTTTTCGGCGAAGTTAAAGATATAAAGAAATTTCAAAATGGAAATGTTAATGTGTTTTTACAAAATGGTACAAAACAATTAACCATAAAAAATTTTAATTCTGAAAGATTTGACGAATTAAGCCATAAAAGAAAGAAAAAAATAAGTATTTACAATTTGCGAAAAGAGTCGACAGATTTTGTATATTCTGTTACCGACACGACAATGATTTATGAACAAATTTAACGAACATAAAATCCCTGTTCTCTCCTTTTATTCCGGGGGAGGATTTATGGATATGGGCTTTGAGAAAGCTGGTTTTGAAATTGTTTGGACGAATGAGTTCGATAAAGTGTTTGCAAAACTTCATGCAGCGGGGATTACTTCATGGAGAAAATCTCGAGGAAATGGAATTAAAGCAGAAATTTTTAATACGAAGTCTATTACAGACGTAAAATCGAACGAAATAATCGAAGAAGCATTTCCTAATGGAAAACCTGAACATTTTGGAATAATAGGTGGTCCACCTTGTCAGGACTTTAGTATGAATGGTTCCCGAAAAGGTTTTAAGGGAGAGAGAGGTAAACTTACTATCGTTTTTTTTGATAAGATTTTAGAATTGAAACCTACCTTTTTCGTGATGGAAAATGTAACGGGCCTAACGAAAAGGAAAGAAACAAAAGAGTTTTTGCAAACGTTACTTAAAAGAATTGAGAAAGAATATTACGTTGACCACGAGAAATTAAACTCATTGGATTTTGGTGTTCCTCAACACCGAGAACGTATATTTTTTGTTGGAATCAGAAGAAAAATTCTTGATAAAAAAATTGTTGAACCAAGCTCTTTCGGCAAGTGGTTCCCTTTTCCTATAAATGAAAAATATGAAAATGCTTTAACCAAATATAATTGGGGCAAACAAGTTGAATTTGGTGCGCCCGTGATTAAATCTAAAGATGTGCCAATTGAACTGTGTGTTGAAAAATGTCTTGTGCCACAAAACCAAATAAATTTGACTCCTAACGCAAATGAATTTTTCAATTTGCACGTAAGCGAAGAGAAATTGCGTGCAATTAACGAAGGTGAAACAAATAGGCCCTCCTTTAAGCGTCTTCATCGTTTCAAATATAGCCCTACAACTTGTTACGGTAATAATGAAGTTCATTTACACCCTTACGAGCACAGACGTCTGTCTGTACGTGAGGCATTGAGGATACAAGGAGTGCCTGATGAATACGTTTTACCGGAGGAATTGCCTTTGACAAAGAAATTCAAGATGATAGGAAACGGTGTCCCTGTCCCGCTTGCAGAGGCTGTTGCAGAGGTGGTATTGGAGTTTATAAATAAAAACATACTCGAAATGAAAGCAATCGATTCAAGTTGTAGCAATATCTAATTTGAAACTCTTAGTGCATGAATACAACTGTAGTGTTAGAAAATCATAAACGAGAAGAAAACCGTTACAAATGTGTTACGGAGCAAAATTTCAAGATTCCAAAAATTGTTCATATGAAGTAGTCAAAACTTAATCTGACAGTTGCGATAAATTAACAACTGTAAAATAGATTAGAGTTATGACAACACAAGAAAAAATCATCAAGAACAAACTGAGAGTTTTAGAACTTGCTCAGCACTTAGGCAATGTATCAAGAGCCTGTAAAGTAATGGGCTATTCCAGAGATAGCTTTTATAGATTCAAAGAATTGTATGATCAATGAGGCGAACTTGCGCTTCAGGAACTTTCTAGAAGAAAGCCAGTGTTAAAGAACCGAGTAGAAGAATATATTGAAAAAGCTGTTGTGGATTTAGCCATAGACCAACCTGCTTTAGGCCAATTACGGGTATCTAATGAGTTAAAAAAGCAAGGGATATTGATATCACCTGGAGGAGTTCGGAGCATATGGATGCGACATGATTTGCAAACTTTTAAGCTTCGATTAAAGGCCTTAGAAGCAAAATCGGCACAGGAAGGTATTGTTTTGACGGAAGCCCAGCTTATAGCACTGGAGAAAGCTAAAGAAAAAAAAGGCACATGGCGAAATAGAAACGTATCATCCTGGATATTTAGGAGCTCAGGACACTTATTATGTTGGAAATATTAAAGGAGTAGGGCATATATATCAGAAAACTTTCATAGATACCTATTCCAAAGTCGCTTTTACAAAACTGTACGATCGCAAGAATGCTTTAGTTGCCGCAGATATGCTAAACGACCAAGTGGTGCCATTTTTCGAGCACCATGACATAAGATTGTTAAGGATATTAACAGATCGAGGAACGGAATATTGCGGGGTAAGAGACCAACATGAGTATCAACTCTATTTAGCCATCGAAGATATAGATCACACTAAAAACCAAAGCAAAAAGTCCTCAGACAAATGGTATTTGCGAACGTTTCCATTGTACTATTCAAGATGAGTTTTACGCTGTTGCATTCAGAAAGAAAGTATACCGAAGCATTCAGGAGCTCCAAAACGATCTTGATCGTTGGATGACTTACTATAATCAGGATCGTACCCATACTGGAAAGTATTGCTTTGGGAAGACACCTCTGCAGACCTTCAACGATACAATTAATTTGGCAAAAGAAAAAATGCTCGAAACGCTAAAAGAAGAGCAACTTATTACTTATCCGATGCAAGAGAAGCAACAAGTTGCGTATATAGATTTTGAAGAAACATTACTATATTCGAATAGGCAATCTGACAATTTTTAAAGACACCAAACTGTCAGATCAAGTAGTGGCTATTACAGTTCATATATTGCTCTTGCAAGTCGGAAACGACGATTTTGCACCGTGTAAAAAGGTACAGGCCGAAAGTCTCATAATCTTTTGGTCCCTGGTTCTAGCCCGGGTGGGCGTACAGAAATTCTCACAGCAATGCGGGAATTTTTTGATTATATATAATAAGGGACTTATTCAGCCATTTTAAAATAGGTTTCTGTAAACACGTTTTCCTGTACTTTCTGGGCGTATGTTTTGACCCAGTGTTTATAATAATAGGTCGCATAGAGGATATTATCTTTTAAGGCGAATCTGGCAAAAGGTTTTCCTATCTGAGGGATTTCTTTGAGACCGAAAGTCTCAGCCGTGCCATTATCAAACTTGCAGTCTACATCTCTTTCCCAGATCATCTCAAATTCGGTATCGCTGATCTTACGGACGGGGTAGAAATAAACGCACTGGCCGTGGTATTCAAATGCCAGTGAGCTTTCTCCGATATTCAGCGCTACTTCCCCATTCTGCCACTTATATCCGTAGAATTTTTGTTTTTCTGTTGGAGGACTGGACTTGTTGAAAAAATCAATATGGACTATTTTCCAGCGACCTCCTTCCCTCTCCATATCTATTCTGCACAAAGGTTCACCCTCACCACCGTAATTCAGGTAAATGTCCATTGACCCTTTGTTATCAGATAACTGTCTTACATTATGAATCGTATATTCATCCGGTGGTTCCTGACTCTTGATCCAGTACATATAGTAAAGATCTCCGCAATAGGTATCATAGGTATATGCATCGGCATTTTTATAATCCTCAAAATTGACTGTTCCTAAAAATAAGTTGCATCCGCTTAACCTCTTCTTTTCCTCCCGGATAAATTTCTCCGAAATCGTTCCAAGCGTTCTGAGCTTTTTGAAATAAGAGGCGGTATCCAAAGAGGATTTTCCTTTTCTATCCTTAACGACATCAATATACTGAAAATCATTATTGAAATACCAGTCGTAGAAGGAACTTCCGCTTTTCTGCATTTCCTGTAGCTGATCGCCATCGTTTACTTTGGTAAGACTGCTGTCTGCAGTTACCTGCTGTCCGGACTGGCTTGTAAGACCTTTTTTATTGCTCTCCCGGCAGGCAGCCAGTATGCAGATGAATAACGTAATTACTAATATTTGCTTCATTATAAGATTGATTTTATTGTCCGGAAGGTCTTTTCTCTTCGTACAGGAGTATTTCGTTTGCGGGTAGATAACGCTCATTGCTGATCAGTTTACCTGCTTTATTATAGGTTAGCAATCGTTGAATGCCATTGATCGTTTTGATCACTTCTTTCTTTTGAAGTATAGCATTTTTATAGTATTCTTTTACTTCGTTCTTTTCGCTGTTTTCATAAGTACGCATATAGAGCTTACCCTCTACATAATCATCACTATACCTTACATTATTTTTTCTATATTGCTTATTGGTCAGTCTGCCGTCTTCATCATAGGCTTCATATCTGTCAACCGCTGATACCCTCTGCTTGTTACCATTCGGGTAAAAATCAGTGTAAGTCTCTGAGACTTCATCCGAAATATGCCGTATGTTGCCATTGCGGTGATAGGACTTACTTACTCCTCTGCCGTAATGCTTGTTTTTATCCAGCGATACCCATCCTTCTGTTCTTAAAATACTGTTTTCGTATTGTTTGAAAAACATATTCTTTTCCTTTCTGTAAGTGTCTACCGTTGGAATAGAACCCGTAGATGAATTATAGGTCATAATCAAAGAATTGACTATAGTATAATTATTTTTCACCTTGCCATCTGTCTCCGATACGGATCCGTTTATAAGCCCATTTTTAAGGGTAATATCAGCTGTTTGATTTTTACTTTCCAGTCTGTATGAACCGTCTTTCAATGCTACCGGTTTTTGTCCTGAAATACCGATAATACTAATTTCATCTATATAAGCCCGTTCTATATGTGCCGCCTTTATTTTCAGCGTATCAATAGTCGTTTGTGCATAAGCACTTTCTGTAATTATAGCTGTGAACATAAACCCTAAAAGGCTTATGTACTTTGGAAAATTGATATTTATAATATTGTATTTCATATGGTTATGAAAAATTATTTAATCTGTTTCTTTATCAGGGAAAATCTGTTCTTTCGTTCGTATTACAGCACATTCTTCTCCTTCTGCAAAAGTGAGAAGATTCGCTACATTATCATAATTCCGGGCTTCCAGTTCGCGTTCCAGTTGCTGTATATTTTCCACAATATACAAGGAAGAATAGATGGGATGAATATTAGGCAGATCAATTACAGTAGCGTAATACTGATTACCTTGTCTGTATAAAATCAGGTGTTCGTCCTCTTTGTATATAACAAATCCTTTTTGTGGTATTTTGGATCTGTATATGTAGGTTACCTCTCCTAAATGTCCGTATTTACGGCTTCTGATATTCTGATAACCGGTATAATAGATAACATTATCATCTTTAAATACTCCATTCACAAAAGGCCGGAGTCCCTTTAATACTTTAGCATGTATGAAAGCCTGTTTATCAGAATCGAAATAGTAAAGCGATCTGAGATCCGAAAAGAGAAGGTGTAACCTCCCTGACGCGCGTTTTTGAAGTAAGGCCATTTGTTGGAGGTCTGCTGTTGCAGATCCCCATAGCCTGTCCGGTACTTCTGCCGGAAAGACGATGCCATTTACCACATGCTGCCGGCCATCTGTACCATACGTGAGGGCATAGTCCAGTTGTTCCGCTGTAAAATCACGCCCGTTCATCCCCTTTAAGAGATGTTCATGATAGTAGGCGTGTTTGCTGTCCTTTACATATTCAACTGTAGCCGGTAAAGATGAGATACTGTTTACATCTGCCTGAGGCAACACGTATTCCTGGTAATATACTTTATTCCTGTCTTTAGCATAACTGAATATTGGTGTATTAATACGCTGATGGGACAGGCTTTCAAAACTTGCTGCATCGGCACCCGGTATTTGTTTTGTCTTGTAAAAAACAGATTTGCGGTCCTTTACATAATTCTGTCCCACATATATTGCGGCTGTCTGGTCAATACCGGGAATACTTTTATTGCCGGAATAGATATGTCGGGCATCGATACCCATTGTACTGCCATATTCATTTTTGAATGTGAGTTGTTTGAAACTGTTCAGATCAGCATCTTTTACTTTAAAATAACCATCTCCCATTCTCAAAAAATAAACTTCGTTATTATAGCTTAGATACGGACTGCCGTTTCCGGGAAGGTATACACCGTTTCGAGCCACCTGATTATCCGGATCGTCATCATTATTCCGGTTAATGAGATAATAAATAATGCCGGCCAATATCAGAAAGAAGCCTGATAATATAAGGAGAGCCGTTCTGATCTTCAGCGGACGTGTGACCGTTTCAATATGCACTCCTTTTTGGTACACAAAAAGTTGTTCATAATGCATATTTCTCACATCGCTCTCATTTTTATATGTTATGTAATGGTATTCATTTTCCAGTATACTACTCAATCGGGAATAGAATGCATCCAGATCTTTATTCATAATACCCATAAATACATTACCTGTATTGATATGAATGGTTTTTTCTGTTATAATACTCAACCTGTCCCAGCGCTTGTTTCTGATCACAGCCTTTACAATACGAATAGAATCTAAAGGTATCTGGTAGAATTGTCTTTTACTTCTGATCTCCAGACTTTTGTTTACGACTGACAGGGTCAGCACAGGTTTCATCAGGAAATTAAACAGCATTACAGCAGCATAATATACCAAAGCAAACAGCAGTACGATCAATACTATACTCACCGGCCCTGTAATCATAAATCCGAATAACTGAAACAACATATCGTACCCCTTGACATAAAAAAAATAACCAAAGGGAAGCATCACGAGCAGGGAAAATAAGGTATATATGAGAATTCCTTTTTTATCAAAGATATTTCCCTTTAATTTCACAGTTAGTTGCTCCTTATTCATTCTGTATGCTTATATAATGTTCATATTGTTGACCACAGGTATTCCGGGCTGTTTATCCATTAATGTATCCATTGCAAATTGTGCCTGCGTATACTGATAGAAAGTCACGCTGTGTTTTTTATTCTCAAAAGTTCTGATATTCATACTATAGGTAGTAGGTGCTTTATACGGTCTGGACCGTGAAAATGATACATCCATAATATCTGTATAAGGAATATTCTTTTGGGATAGCAGTGTCGGAATAATAATATGGCGTGTCTGGAAAACATAAGGGGCAATTCCGGCCCAAAACCGTCCGATAACCTGTACATACCGGTAATACAGCAGCAGACTATCTGAATCCAACTGTCTTAGTATAGTGATAAAAGTAGCAGTTCGTCTGTAAGTGAAAAACAGAAGTAAACCAAAGGGTACCGCCAGTATAGCCTGCAGATAAAGGATAGTTGGCAATATGTAACTCAGAAAGTTGATTTGATAGAGCTTTCTTTCCGTGTAAACGACATGAAAATTATAGCAAAAAAAGAATATAATCGAAAAATTAACCAGTAATAATAAGGTCATTACTACCTGTCGCAATCTGATGATATTATTTATTTCCTTTTCTCTGAATTCGTTCATTCCGATAATGTCCTGATAAAAGCGTTGACAACATAAATATAACTGTGTTGTTGTCAAAAATTGAGCCCGGAATAATATTCGTTGAATCTGATAAAATATTAGCGATATTCTATCTGTTATTTGATTTATGAAAAAAGACAGCATATCGCTATGTCCGGGATAGTCTTCAGGCGACTTCCTGCTGCACAGGTCTTCCCATAACCTTTCTGAAAAGATCTTTGATATGATCGATTTCCTGTTGATGTGAATTCTGTTTACGGGTGCCAAAGTAAAGGGTATTTTTCAAAGGCTTCACTCCTTCCCAGATCAACTGTATCTGTCCGTTCTCTATTTCCTGACGGCATAGAAAATCCGGAATCACGGCAAGTCCCTTTCCTCCGCTCAGACAACGCACTATGGAATTGAGATTCGGTACTATATAATTGGGTCTGAAGTTAGGCTGTTGGTCAAAATTAAGTTTCCAGAACCGTAATAAATGCTCCATATCGCCTGTCGTACCATACCACTTTTGCGCTCTCAGCCAGCTTTCTGTCTGATGGATATCTTCTGTCTTTCGGATAACATCAAAAGCGGCTTTGTCAACTTCACTTCCACCTACAAGCACAATCTGTTCGCAGGAAAAAGGTTCCAATTCCAATTGTGATGAATTCCCCTTTTGTGGTGTAATGATCAGATCTACTATACCTTTGTCCAGCTGATCCAGCATTTCCGGATATTCGCCAAAGCAGATAATAAGATTGAACGGTAAGGAGGAAACATACTGTTCCAGTGTGATCTGAAAAGTTTCAAAGCACATCCCTACGCTGATAGTCGGCGTGTATTTTTCTGTACTTTTCTGAAAATTCTTCTCTACTTCCTCCAGTTTTGTCAGGGCATCAACCACCGCATTATACAATACTTTGCCTCGTTCCGTAGGCATCATTTTCCGGCCGGTCCGGTCAAATAGCTTGTATCCGACATAAGATTCCAGTGAACTCAGATGGAGACTTACGCCTGGCTGAGAGATAAAAAGTGCCTCTGCAGCGCCTGTAAGTGTTCCTGTTTTATAAATCGCCTTAAATGTGCGGTACCATTCCAGATTAACCATATTCAAGTATTATAATTATGATACAAATATATAAATTATCTTATTTTTATGATAGCATCCATCAGCGTATTTTTGTAGCATATTAAAATAATAGATATGAAAAAGATACTTATCATTAATGGAGGACAGCATTTCGGACATTCCGGAGGGCGTTTTAATACTACTATAGCGGCTACTACATTTGATTTCTTCAATGAAATGAAGGATGTGGAAGTTCAACTGACCACTATAGATCAAGGATATGACGCGGAGGAAGAGGTTCGTAAATTTGTGTGGGCCGATTACATCATCTACCATACTCCTATCTGGTGGTTTCAGTTGCCACATAAATTCAAGCAGTATATAGATGAAGTGTTTACAGTGGGGCATAACAAAGGAATATACCACAGCGATGGACGTTCGTCCGATAATCCGGAAATCAATTATGGTACCGGAGGTCAGTTGGCTGGACGTAAATACATGCTGACAACCAGCTGGAATGCTCCTTCTACAGCCTTCACATTGCCGGGTGAATTTTTCCAGCAACACAGTGTAGATCAGGGTGCACTGTTTGGTTTTCATCGTATGAATGCTTTTGTATCCCTTGAAAAAATGGAAAGCTTCCATTTTCATGATGTAGAAAAAAATGCTCAGGTTGAGCGTGATATGGAACAATATCGCTTACATTTGGAAAACGTATTTGCAGAGGAATTCAGCTCTGTCACGTGCTAAATTAATAATATAAAAGATATGAATATATACTTAACAGCCGTCATCAAAGCTAAAAGTGAATATAGAGATGAAGTATTGGAAATACTGAAGAATATGGTCCGCAAAACACTGCAGGAGCCTGCTTGTCAAAAATATGATCTGCATGAAGATGTGGAAGATCCGAACAGGTTTGTGTTCTATGAAATATGGCAGGATCAGCCAGGATTGGACATGCATAATCAGCAAACCTATATCCGAGACTTTGTAGCGGTTGTACCAAAAAAACTTCAGGAAGCTCCTTTGATTATCAGGATGAAAAAACTGGATTAATAAATAGCAGATTATAGTTTCATACCAATAAGATGAAAATCAGAAACTAAAAAGGTATCCTTTCCAAATCCGGATAGGACACCTTCTTTGATAAGAAATCTTAGGACAGATTATAAAGTGTCCTTATATCTGTTTGTTAAAGTCGTTCCCATACTTGCAATCACTACACAGAGAATAGACATCCACTGCAGAAAGCTCAGATATTCTTTCAAAAAGAGTAAACCGGAGAGCGCTCCGAAAGCAGGTTGCAGACTTGTCAGAATACTGAATGTTTTCGGAGGAAGGCGTTTCAGAGCTATCATATCCAATGTAAAAGGTAATGCACTGGAAAATATAGCTACTCCAAATCCTAAAAGTAAATAATGAAAACTGAGTTGTGCAAGACTTCCGCTTAAAATACCAAATGGCAGAATCAGTATGGCGGCTATACCCATTCCTACAGTGACGGCAACTCTGTTGTCAACTACCTGTGAAATCTTGCCACCCATTACAATATATCCCGCCCAGAATACCCCTGCAAGGAAAGCCAGCCCCAATCCGATAATGTCAATATGATTACTCTGCCAGGGGACAATCAGCAATATGCCGGCACATGCAAATAATGCCCATAACAGGTCTAAAAGTTTGCGTGACAGAAAAAGAGCCAGTAAAAGAGGGCCGATAAATTCTACGGTCACACCTAATCCAAGCGGAATACGCTGAATTGCATAATAGAAAATAAGATTCATACTGCCGATACATGCACCATATCCAAAGCAATATAACCACTGTTTTTTATTCAGAGCGGACAATCGTGGTCGGTTGATAACAAACAGTAACAGTGCCGAAAGACCTATTCGTAATGTGCTTGTACCGGCCGGACCAAGAACGGGAAATAGTTTTTTTGCGATGGATGCTCCACCCTGCACACAGATCATGGAAGCCAGAGCTGCCGGTACAGCAATATTCTTATTTTTCATCGGGTTCAAATCTAAGCTAAACTTTCATTAGCAAGAAATGGTAAAGATAAAAATAATACATATCGTAAGCAGATTAATGTAATATTGAGATTTCTGATGAAGATATGTGAGTCAAATCAGCGTTATTAACTTCATTTTTAAACAGTGGAAGTTTCGGATAAGATGTATAAGTGATTGACTCTATTACCCTTAAGCCAAAATAATTTAAGTAATTTTAGCGCTGTTCGCTTGTTTAACCAAATATATTTAATTATTTTTGACGAAAGCTAAAGGAAACTTTACTTAATGTGTGATAAATGGAGCTTCGGCTCCTTTTTCGTTTTATATAAGCCCCTCCCATTCCATTGTTGTTACTTACGGAATTAGTAGGTTTCCACAATTTGTCTCTGATTATATTTGTCTTATTCTGCTTTTAAAATACTGCCATACCCCAAGCATCAGTATCAAAGCAAGCAGTATAATAAGTACTACTATCCGATTTGAATTTTTACCTGTCTGCATATATTCAAAAATAGTATTTACACTAAAAAGCGATGCCGGTTTATGCCGGACAAAAGGCGGATAATGTGTAAAGCGGAATCAAAAAATCTTATGATTTTCCTGTACCCTTTTCTTAAATCTGTATCGTAATTGTCATAGGATATACATCCATTGTCAGCTATTCATCATGTTTTGTAAATGCTTATGACCATATCGGGATTTCCCGATATATTTGTTCATGGATTATACAGAAATATTTAAAGCGCTCTCTAACAAAGGTCGTTTTCAAATCTTACAATGGCTCAAGGATCCGGAAAACCATTTTCCGTATCAGGAACATGCAGATCTTCGTGAGGTCGGGGTTTGTGTGGGGCAGATACAGAGAAAATCCGGACTGACACAATCTACAGTATCCGAATACCTGGCCATTATGCAAAAAGCTAATCTGGTACAATCTGTCAAAATAGGTCAATGGACCTATTACAAACGAAATGAAGAAATTTTACAGTCAATAAGTGATTTTTTTAAAGACGAACTATAAAAACAAAACACAGGAATTTTATGAGCAATAATAATTTATTTCAGCCATTTCAACTCAAATCATTGCATCTTAAAAACAGATTTGTGATGGCTCCGATGACCCGTTCCTTTTCTCCGCAGGGTATCCCTACTACTGATGTCGCGTCTTATTATGGCAGACGTGCAGCTGCTGATGTAGGTTTGATTCTGTCTGAAGGCACTGTGATCAATCGTATATCTTCTTCTAATGATCCCGATGTGCCTCATTTTTACGGGCAGGAAGCGTTAGAAGGCTGGCAGAAAGTCATTCAGGAAGTCCATCAGGCCGGAGGCAGCATGGGACCACAGATCTGGCACATGGGCATTATGCCTGATCACCATTCGGGATGGAGACCCGCTTCTCCTTTTGAAGGCCCTTCTGCATATAACAGTCCCGGCCTGGCCAATGGTAAAGCTATGACCGCTGAGGATATCGAAGCTGCTATCCGGGCTTACGGAGATGCCGCAGCAGAAGCCAAACGATTGGGATTTGATTGTGTGGAATTGCATGGTGCACATGGATATCTTATTGATCAGTTCTTTTGGAAAGCCACGAATAATCGTACAGATAGCTATGGCGGAGAGACTTTAGCAGCACGTTCCAGATTTGCGATCGATGTTATTAAAGAAGTACGACGCAGAGTAGGTGAGGATTTTGCTGTCATTATCCGCTTGTCACAATGGAAGCCGGCAGACTACCATTACAAGCTGGCACAGACTCCGCAGGAAATGGAGCAATGGCTTTTACCGCTTTCAGAGGCCGGAGTGGATATCTTCCATTGCTCACAACGTCGTTTCTGGGAAGCGGAATTTGACGGATCTGATCTTAACTTTGCAGGTTGGGCAAAAAAAATTACAGGAAAACCTACCATTACAGTGGGCTCTATAGGTCTTGATGGCGAGTTCCTGGCTGCATTTGCGGGTGAAAGTTCTCAGCCAAGTCCTTTGGATGAATTATTGCGCAGATACGACAGAGGAGATTTTGATCTTGTGGCCGTAGGGCGTGCCTTGTTAGCTGATCCGCAATGGGTACAAAAGATTGAACAAAATCAAATGGATAAACTGAAGGGTTTTTCAAAAGAAGCACTTGCACAATTGATTTAAACCATTTGTCATGATCAACGTAAGAATTATACGACTCTGTATTTATCCATATGTAAGGGGTGATTCATTCAGCGTACTGATGTAATCTTCGAGTTTGGTATCTGAGGGAAGGTTGATTCTGGATTTCAACCTTCTCTTACTTCTGGCGACACTATCTGTACTGATTCCTAATGTATTAGCTATTTGTTTGTTGCTCAGTTGCAGAAAAATAAGACTTGCCAATCGCTCTTCAGCAGGCGTGATACGTTCTACAATCTCTTTGAGTCTGATAAAAAAGAGCGGATAGGCTTTGCTAAAAGCTTCTTTGAATTTTACCCATTCTTCATCCGTGACCAATACATAATTGGAAAGATCATTGTGAATACTCCCCTCTTCTTCTTCATTCGCATAATTGTTTTGCCTGATGACCAGCTGTAAGCGATGCACGAGTTGTTGCTTCTGCCGGATATGTTTAGCGAACTCTGCTAATTGCGTCTTGGCATCCGAAATCTCTTTTTTAGCTGTTTCCTGTTTCGAAAGTAATAGCTGAGCCGTAAGTTTTTGCCTGTTGTAAATTAATAAGCTGATAATGGTCAGTAAAACAATCGCTATTAATGAAAAATTCCGAATCGTCCTTTCCTGTTTCAGATGGTTACTCATGTCCTGTAAATTGACCTGCATATCATCAAAAGCCATTTGCGTTTTCATAACGGATAGTTTTTTTGAATTTATGGCGAGCAGCCGTTCCTTACTCAACTTATCGGCCAGATCTACATATTTATATGCACTATCCGGGTTATGTAGTGTCCGGTAGCTCTTTACTATACCTTCCAGAGCTTCTATTTTAAATTCATCAATATAATTTCCTACTTTTTCGGCTGCTATATAGCTTGATTTCCACTTTTGCAGCGCAGCGGCATACTCCTTATGTTGCCAGTCTACAGCCGCCAGTACGTTTAAAGACTTGGATATATTATTATACGAGTTAAACTCCGTGCTGCTGAGCAGCCATTGCTGTACCATCGGGATTCCTGCCTGCTCCTCTCCTTTCAGGATAAGGGCGTGCCCAATATTACCGGAGGCGATACCCAGCCATAATTTTTGGATATAAGGAGATGAATCAGGCTTTTTATGCAGTGTGTCCAGTATCTGTCTGTAGTAATATATACAGCTGTCATATTTGGCCAGTTTAAGATATGAGGCTCCTACAATATCCAGCTGAAAAAGATAAACTCTCGGATCCCAGGTTTCTGGAGCGACATCTTTATACTGGAGACATTGAAGACCGTAATCGATACTTTGCTGATACTCATTGTTGTTATATAATCCATAACTGGCATTGAAATATCTGTTGTGAACAAATTTGAAATGCGCTAAGCCGATTTTTTTCTGCAACTCTAAGGCTTTGAGGTTATACAACACATAATTATTGTGTCCTACTTCAGCATATAAGGTATAAAGTTCTGATTTCAGCTGTTCATCTTCCAGCTTGTGTGCTATCATGATATCCTCATATAGCCGGACAGAATCTGCTTCGTTTACCGGTTTGTTGTACTCTTTTTTACCCAATATATCGTACATATCTATACGTACCTTCAGTCTGTCATCGGGATGGGATCTGAGATAGGAATACAAATTTGCCATGAGTTTCTGATGGGCCGCATATCCGGTTTTTTGCTTTAACTGTGCATAGGTTTCTTCTGCTTTGAAAGACTGCGTGTTGTCCTTTACTTTCCATGATTTTACCAGAGATTCAACTGTAGGCTGCTGAGCCTTTACTGCCGAAAAACTGATACTTAATATTATGACAATTAATGTTAATGCTTTCATCAGAATTGATGACTTTCTTTTTTTTTTAAAAAAGATTAATATAGCCCAAAGTGGCTAATAAAGAGTAGTTTACAAGAACCGAAAGTGCTATCGGTAACGATTTAGTAATGGTGCTTACTGCACTCGCTTTCATTTGATTACCTTGTAAATCATTACTGCAAATTTAATAAAAAAAGGGTTAAGTCGTAGCATACTTAACCCTTTTTCCGTTTTTAAATATTCGTAAAAAACCCAGTTGAAAATAAATCTTTCCCAATATGGGGACACTATGTGATAATGATTTACATATTATTTCCAAGTTTTGGCAAATCAAAGTAGATGTTATTCTGAAACTAATAGTCCCAATATCTAAACGTCAAAACTATGGAAATCGTGTTGAACAAAATACTATCGGAAATTCAGCATCAGGAAGATAAACTGTCTTCTCAAATGATGCAAACTGCGGATGAGGCTTACCAAATGACCTTATTCCTAAAGGAAATGCTCTTTACTATAAAGATGAAAGCCTTACAAACCGGATTTAAGGATGAGCAGCAGGAAATCAATTTTTTCAAGAACATCAAACCGCAGATTTTAGGAAAACTTATTTATTACAATAAGGTATTCCGCATTGAAACTACCTGCCCCGTAAGTGCAGGGAGAATACACCAAAGTTATTTTGAAAACCAACTGAAAATTCTGAAATCCGAATACAAGGAAAGCATATCCAATGAGGATTTTTACAGGTACTATCGTGCAGGCAGAACTGACCGTGACCACAGTTATTTCAGGCTCGGAAAAATCAATTACCACGATGGTCTAAAAAGTAGTGTATTTGAAATTGACCTTAGCTTTTCTACTTATTACGATAACAAAGTTGCCCATATTATAGCCAATGAATTACTTTATACTTTCTTGCTTACCAAAATAAACCCTGAAAAAAATCCCGATACCATTTCAATAAACGGTGATGGAAACAAAGACATTTCGTGGACGAACTCGCAAAATGCACTGATAGAATTGATTTACGCCCTGTATGTTTCCAAATCTATTGCATACGGGAAAATAGGCATCAGGAAATTAGCATTGATTTTCCAAATCCTCTTCCGAACGCCCTTGAACGATATACATCATTCTTTCCACCGAATGAAAACAAGGGCAGGCTCCCGAACGGTGTTTTTAGACCGGCTCAAAATTTCCCTCGAAGAGTATATGGATAAAGACCTTTAGCAACATCAGCACGGGTGTTTGAAAGCAGTACACAAAATGTACTGCTTTTTCTTTGCCCATATATGCCAATTGGCATATATGGGCAAAAGGCTACTACAAAATAACCGAAACACGCTAAAACCCTTATTAAACAAGGGTTTTTCTCATTGCAAAAAATTTGAAAAAAAGTGCCAAACCAATGGGTACGCATTGGCAGACAAACACTGCCACACTTCTGAATTTTGTACTGTGAATATTAAACAATAGTGCAATGAACATTATAACAGTTGACGAAGAAGTGTGGAAGCACCTCAACGAACGGTTGAAAGCCATTAGCGAATATATCCTCAAACTGGAAGATACAAGCTACGATAGCTTATGGCTCAACAACCACGAAGTCTGCCAGTATCTCCACATCAGCGAAAAAACGTTGTGGCGTATGCGCACCAACGGGCAGATAGCCTTTTCAAAAATGTACGGGCAGTATTACTATACGATTGGTGCTATCAAGGAAATGCTCAACGCAAACGCTGTGCAGACCACCGATGAATATGTAGAGCAGCTTATGGCGAAAGGCAAAAGCTATATCGAGAAAGGCAGAAAGCTGAAATCAGGTAATAATTAAAAGCGTAACCATATGAATATCGACAAAATGGAATTTGTGGCGTGGATGGAACGCATAATGGATAGGCTGGACATTCTTGGCAACCACATAGACGATTTGCAAAAGAAGCGCAACAGCATAGACGGCGAAGAACTACTGGACAATCAGGACTTATTGCAAATGCTGAAAATCAGTAACCGTTCCCTGCAACGCTATCGCTCCATAGGCAAGCTCCCTTATTATACCATTAGCGGAAAACTGTATTACAAACTGTCCGATGTGCATCAGTTCATCAGGGAAAGTTTTAACCCGCCTTTGCCGAAACTGGATGCCAATAAGTGACAAATGCTGCCTTTGAGTGCCACATAAAGCAAATCAGTGAAGGCTCACTTTACATTCGACCGTGAAATTTTAAAATTTTCAGATTATGAGCGAAGAAACAACTAATAAACAAGAAATGCCCGAACAGCTTTCGGACATCTTACTCGTACTGGATAAAGAGAAAATGAAAATCCAGGCAGTAAAGAGTATAGACGAAAACGGGAAAATGGAAACCGTTGACCCCACGAAGAAAAATCAAAACCAGTTTATGCGTGTGGATAAAAGCGGCGATTTCTTTTCCAACTTCTTTTCCAATTTTTTCAGCCAGTTAAAGAACCCCACAAACTTTACTTTCTTCAAAGTACCTGCCCCGGTTGCTGCTGAAAAAGCAGAGGAATTACAAAAGCACGTAGATAAGCCCACTCCACAGGGCGAAAAAGTGCTGAAAGAACACGAGGTAAAAACCGAACCTCAACCCGATAAAAAACAAGAAAATCAAAATAATATGGCAACAGCACAAACAACAACGGAAACAAGCGAATATCGCTACAAGCCGGAGCAGATTGATTGGGACACAATGAAAAACCTCGGATTAAGCAAAGAGTATCTTGAAAAAAGAAACCTGCTCGACCCTTTGTTACGAGGTTACAAAACCAATGAGCTTTTACCGATAGGTATCAACCTCGGTGGCTCTATCCTCCGTACGGATGCCCGCCTGTCTTTACAGCAAGCGGAAGACGGCAATGTTATCGTGGCAATACACGGTATCAAAAGAGAGCCTAACCTCCACTTTGAGTTTTTCGGTCACAAGTTTACGGACGAAGACAAGAAAAACCTGCTCGAAACGGGTAATATGGGGCGTGTCGTCAATTTGGTAAACTCCAAAACAGGCGACCTGATGCCGTCCATTATCAGTATTGACAGGCTGACCAATGACGTGGTTGCACTGCGCACGGAGTTTATAAAAATTCCCGATGAAATTAAGGGCGTAAAGCTGAATGACGAACAAAAACAAACGCTGATGGAGGGCAAACCGCTCTATTTAGAGGGTATGATTTCCTCGAAAGGAACGGAGTTTTCGGCAACTGTACAATTCAATGCTGACAAACGGTATGTTGAGTTCCTGTTTGACAGAGGCAACAACAATCAGCAGGCGCAAACGAACCAACAGAACACTCAACAAAGCAATCAGCAAAGCCAACCGCAAGAAGCTCCAAGAACTTTCAGGGGCAAAGAACTGGATGATGAGCAGTACAATAAGTTCAAAGCCGGACAAACCATATACGTTGAACTGAAAGATAAAAAAGACCAACCGTATAAGGGTTATATCACGTTCGACAAAGATACCGGAAAGACCAATTTTGAGTTTCCAGGTCAATATAAAGCAAGAGTGGAACCTGCTGAAAGCCATAAAACGCAGACTGCCGTCAATTCTGAGGGTAAAACCAACGAAGCGACCAAGAACGTCCAAGAGCCTTTGAAGTCCGGGCAGCAAAGACCGAAAAACGAGAAGCAGCAGGAGCAACAGGATAACAAGCCTGCAAAATCCAAAGGCAGAAAAATGTAATACAGTATGAAAACAATTATTGCAGAAAAACCAAGCGTAGCAAGGGAAATAGCCGGACTTGTGGGAGCATCCGATAAAAAGGATGGCTACCTGACAGGTAACGGCTATTTTGTTACGTGGGCATTCGGTCATTTAATAGGACTGGGAATGCCCGAAGATTACGGGATTTCGGGATTTGACAAATCAGCTTTACCGATATTGCCCAACCCGTTTTTATTGACCGTCCGAAAGGTCAAGAAAGACAAAGGGTACACTGCCGATACTGGCGCATTAAAGCAACTGAAAGTCATTGAGCAGCTTTTTACGAAGAGCAACAGCATCATCGTCGCTACCGATGCAGGACGAGAGGGCGAACTCATTTTCAGGTACATTTATGAATACCTGAAATGCAACAAGCCTTTTGAACGCCTTTGGATAAGTTCGCTTACCGAAAAGGCAATAAAGCAAGGCTTTGACAAACTGAAAGACGGGGCAGCATTTGACGGGCTGTATCAGGCAGCGCAAGGCAGAAGCCGTGCCGACTGGCTTGTAGGCATCAATGCTACGCAAGCATTGAGTATTGCCGCAGGTAATGGTATCTATTCGCTTGGAAGAGTGCAAACGCCCACACTGGCTTTGATATGCAAACGTTACCTCGACAATAAGAATTTCACGGTAAAGAAATACTGGCAGATACAATTAACGCACAACAAAGCCCAGGTTGATTTCAAAAGTATTTCCGCAACCAAATGGGACGAAAAGCAACTTGCTGATGATACCCTTAAAGCTATTCAGCGTGGCGCAACGGCAACCTTTACATCAGTAGAAACCAAAAGCGTTACAGAACAACCGCCCTTGCTTTTCGACCTGACAGGCTTACAAAAGGAAGCCAACAAAAGGCTGAAATTATCTGCTGAAGCAACGCTCAATATTGCGCAAAGCCTGTACGAAAAGAAGTTTATCACGTACCCACGTACCGGGAGCAAATACATCCCTGAAGATATGTGGGCAGAAATTCCAAACCTCGTGCGGGCATTGCAAAATCGTGAGGATTGCAAGCAAGCCCTTACCAAAATCAAATGGGGACGGTTCAACAAACGTATCGTGAATGACCTCCGTGTAACGGACCATCACGGTTTGTTGATTACGGACAAAGTGCCGTCCGTACTTAATGCAGACGAAAACAAGATTTACAATATGATTGCGCTTCGCTTGCTTGAAGCCATATCGCAAGCCTGTGTCAAAGAAATAACCGATGTATCATTACAGGTATTGCATTACGACTTTACGGCAAAAGGCTGTAAAATTCAGGAAGCGGGTTGGCGTTCCATAAAAGGAAGTTTTACCGATGACGGCGAAGAGCCAGTGCAGGAATTACCTGAACTGCATAAAGGCGACGAACTTGCCATAAAGGAAGCCGCAGTTTTGGAAAAGCAGACCAAACCACCAGTGCTTTACACCGAAGCCGGGCTTTTGTCGGCTATGGAAACCGCAGGGAAAGAAATTGAGAACGAAGAAGAACGCAAAGCCCTCAAAAATATCGGCATCGGTACTCCTGCAACAAGAGCCGCCATTATCGAAACCCTGTTTACCCGTAATTATATCCAACGGGATAAACGTTCTTTAATCCCTACGGAAAAAGGATTGCAGGTGTACGGGCTTGTAAAAGACCGGAAAATTGCAGACGTGGCAATGACTGCCGAATGGGAATTGGCGTTACAGAAAATAGAAAATAACGAAGCGGATGCCGGAACATTCCAAAAGGAAATGGAAACCTATGCCAAATCTATTACCGATGAATTGCTACAAACCTCTATTGCAAGCACCAACCAACCCAAACTAACCTGCCCGAAATGCAAAAGTCAGCAGCTTATTATCCGTGACAAGATTGTGAAATGCCCTGATGAGGCTTGTAACTGGGTACAGTTCCGCACCGTCTGCGGTGTACAAATCAGTATCGAAAATTTAACAAACCTTGTCAATAAAGGCAAAACCTCTCTTATCAAAGGAATGACAAGCAAAGCCGGAAAGAAATTCGATGCTTACATCATTCTGAAAGAAAACGCTGAAAGTTCCTTTGAGTTTGAAAAAAACAAAAGCAGTAAACGCAATGGAAAATAAACCGTCAATCGTACCCAAAGAAATCAGGAACCTGATTTATACTATCCGGGGCAAACAGGTAATGTTGGATAGCGACCTCGCTGCCTTATATCAGGTAGAAACAAAGAACCTGAACAAAGCTGTTAAAAGAAATATTAAGCGTTTTCCTGTATCATTCTGCTTTCAACTGACCGAAGAGGAAGTTGAAAACTTGAGGTTCCAAATTGGAACCTCAAGTTTAAATTACGGTGGCAGGCGTTATTTGCCCTATGTTTTTACCGAACAGGGCGTTGCAATGGCATCTGCCATACTCCGGTCTGATATAGCCGTTAAAATGAGTGTGGAAATAATGGAAGCCTTTGTAGAAATGAGGCGTATGCTTATCAGCAACGCTTCTTTGTTTCATCGTTTGGATAATATCGAATTAAAGCAACTGGAAGCCGACCAAAAATTTGAAGAGATTTTTAAGGCTTTGGAAAGCGACAAGCTCCACAGTGAAAAAGGCATTTTCTACGACGGACAGGTATTTGATGCCTACGCCTTTGTTTCCGATATTATCCGAAGTGCCAAAAGTTCTATTATCCTGCTTGATAATTATGTGGATGATACGGTGCTTACTTTGTTGGGTAAGCGTAAGACTAATGTAACCGCTACAATCCTTACCAAAAGTTTCAGCAATCAGTTACGGTTAGACTTACAACGCTATAATAGCCAATATCCTCCAGTAACTATTGAGGTTTTCTCCGATGCCCACGACCGATTTTTGATTATTGATAATGCAGAACTCTACCATATAGGAGCATCACTCAAAGACCTGGGCAAAAAATGGTTTGCGTTTTCAAGAATGGATATTGAAGTCGGCAGGATGCTCCAAATCTTAAATAATGAATAAAAAACCTCTGATAATTCGGAGGTTTTTCGCTAAATAGGTTATACTCACAAATTTAGACAAGTAGCTTTCTAAAGTAAATTATTAAGCTTCTCTTATTTACAACAGCTATTTCCTGCTTGTATTGGCGGGCATTTTACAGTACCATAACTGCAATACACACAACAATCCCCCTGTAATGGTTTTAATCTTGTTTTGCAATTTTCACATTCATAAAAATACTGGCAAGCATCTGTTGGCATTGTTTCCTCTTTTTTGTGTCCACAGTTTGGGCAAGTTATTATTGATTTTAATTTAATTTCCATTATGATATAACTTTACTTTTTAGTGATTTATAACCTGTCGAATTGATAGCTTTTTCGATTTCGGCAATACTTGTTTGCTTGTTGTCAAACTTAACAATAGCGTTGCCTTTCTCATAGGAAACGACAACTTCGATAATTCCTTTTAGTTTGCTAATCTCTGTTTTAATATGATGTTCACAACCTGAACAAGTCATCCCTTTGATTGTAAACTCAACTTTCTGGATTTTGGAAGTTTGGGTAATAATTGCTTTACTTTCGGTCTTTGGAAAAAAGATGTGGGCATAAAGGGGAAATGACAAAAGTAAAGCCGCCATAACAGTAATAATTCCTAAAAATGATTTTGTTTGCATAAAATTCGGTTTTTCATTTATTTCACATTCACAGTCAATTTGCTTTTTGGGTTTCAACTTTTGAAACCAAGCAAAACCAAGCACTAAAATTGTCAAGCCAATAAAATATGGTCGGAAAGGTTCGAGCCAAGAAAAGGTTGAAGCAATCCCGCTTGTCCCTGCTATTAGAGCTAAAACAGGCGTAATGCAACATAATGACGCAGCAATTGCTGTAAAAAGTCCAGTGCCGATTAGTTTGTTGTCCGTTTTCATATAGTTTATAAAATTTTATTATCATCAAGTATTTCAAAAAATGGGGTCAACATTTTTTCATACTCTTTTGTCAATGAATAAAAAATAGTTTGTGCTTTTCTTTCCGTTTCAATTAGTCTACGGTCTTTGAGCTTTCGTAAATGTTGAGAAATTGCAGAAATTGTCATACCGAGAATATCGCTTAAATCACAAACACATAGTCGTTTTTCTTCATAAATCAGAAACAGGATTTTCAGTCTTACATTGTTTCCCGCCAATTCAAGTCCATTCGACAAATAGTCAAACGAACCGTGAAGTTCTGAAACTCGTTCTTTACAGCGATTGATTTGTTTAATGTCCGCCTGTTGTCTTATACAAGAAGTACTATCCATGTTGCAAATATAGTTAATTTGCTTATTTAAGCAATTGCTAAAATACAAAAAGTTAAAACCGGCTTGGTTGAACTGTTTGTTCCTACTGTATATTTTCGTAAAAGGTTAGTAAATTTCCGTATAAGTCCAAAGTTGCAAATTCTCTTGTGTCGTAGTAAGTGGTTTCTATTTCGGTTTTTTCATTGTGTAATACTTCCTTTTCTTTTAGTTCTTTATACAGTTCGTCAATGCCTTTTATTTCAATCCGGCAACTGTGTGTACCTGCCAAAAAACTTTCCGCTCCGCTACTAATCGGTTTGAGAAATAAAAAAATACTTTTCCATTTCCAGCTATAATTACAGGAAGCCCATAAATGTAAGTCTATACCATTCCTAATTAATATTGCAAAGGTTTCTTCCATATGTCTGCAATCAAAGCCCAATCGGGCTTTATAAAAGGCAACTGCTTTTTCAATATCCCGAACAGGAAATGCAGGTATGGTCTTTATTAGTTTTATCATTTTCGCGATATTATTTTAATTATTGAACCTTATATTTTTTGTACATCTGTTGAAATCATATTGCCATTTCATAACTTTTGCTTGTTTCTAACTGTAATACTTCTTCTTTAACCATAAACTTGCACGTACTAATAGAATTAGTACCGGAACTTCTACCAACGGTCCTATAACGCCTACAAACGCTTGTGGGGAATGAATACCGAAAACGGCTATTGCTACCGCTATTGCCAATTCAAAGTTGTTTCCTGTGGCTGTAAATGCGATTGAGGCGTTTTTGTCGTAAGGAACTTTAAGGGATTTGTTGATAAAGAAGCTGACGAAAAACATCAGTACAAAATAGATGATTAACGGTATAGCTACTTTTACCACATCCATTGGCAGTTCTAATATTTTATCTCCTTTCAGACTGAACATTAATACTATAGTAAAAAGTAAAGCATATAATGTAATGGGCGATATTCGGGGTACAAATTTCCTGTTATACCATTCTATACCTTTTGATTTTACCATTGCGTAACGGCTTATAAAACCTGCTAAGAAAGGAATGCCTAAGTATATCAATACGCTTTCTGTAACATCTTTCATTGATACGCTTACATTGAAATTTGCCAATCCTAATTTGCTTGGTAATACATTAATGAATAACCAAACTAAGAAGCTATAAGAAATTATCTGAAAGATGCTGTTTAATGCAACTAACATAGCTGTGTATTCTCTGTTTGCTTTAGCTAAATCGCTCCATACGATTACCATTGCGATACATCTTGCCAAACCTATCAATATCAAGCCTGTCATATAATCGGGTTCATTACGTAAAAACAAAACGGCTAATCCGAACATCAATATTGTACCGATAACCCAATTGAGCAATAAGGATATGCCGATTACTTTTTTATCCTTAAATGCTTGGGGCAATAATGAATAATCCACTTTTGCCAATGGCGGGTACATCATCAGTATCAGACCTATTGCCAAAGGAACGTTTGTAGTGCCTACGGATAAAGCATTTGTAATTTTTGATATTCCCGGAAAGAAATACCCTAAACCTATACCTGCTGCCATTGCAAGGAATATCCATAAGGTAAGGTAACGGTCAAGAAATTTTAGTTTTGGTTGCATTGGTTATTGACTGACTTTTGAAAAAACATAAAACATTTCCGTTGCTATCTGTAAACTTCTTTCTGCATATACCTGTGATTGCTCCGGTGTATTGTCTGAAATTTTAGGGTCTTCAAATGTGATAGGTATCCTTTTTTCTGCACCTGCAATAAATGGACATCCACCGTCTGCCTGTGAACAGGTCATAATGGCTGTAAATGCTGATACTGGGTTGAAAGGACTATCGTACTTTTTTGAAAAGCCGATAACAGGCAAAGCATTATCGCTGTATTTTATGGCATATACAGGGTTATTAGTATCTGCGATTTTGAAAATGTTAAACCCCTGATTAGTCAATGTTTCTGCAACTTTCGGAAATAGTGACGTTTCTTCCGTACCGCCCGAATAACAATGTACATTTGGTATATTAAAATGTGCTGACGCTACCTGTGCCCAAACCTGTGATAAATGGCTTCTTCGGGAATTGTGGGTACAGATGAAATTGATATTTATATCCTGCCTGTCGTTTACTTTTTGCTGTATAAAATCAATCAGCGGTTGTAATACGGCTTTACGTTCTTCGCTGATGCTTTGTACATCAATTTTGTTGTTAATGATTTCGATTAGTTTTTGATACATCGCATTTTGTTTTTAGTGTTTAGCAACATCCCGAATTTGGTGTACAGCAAGCATTATTCAGCTCTGATAATTTTACCTTTTGCTTTTCGGCAGGAATACCGCAAGCATCACTTGCCAGGCAAGCGGTTTGCTTGTTTTTCAGTACAAAATGGTTTCCGTTAAAATTCAAATCGTATTTACCAACCGTTTCGCTTTGGTATTCTACTTCTATTTCGGCATCTTCAATACCCAACTTTTCTTCGGATAGCTTAATGATGTTTAATAGCTTTGTTGGCTTTAATCGGTGTTCAAAATCGTTGGCATTCCATAATTGGAAATTGACAACTTTTTCGTTTCTAATTGTTCCGCCACAATCAATGAAGTGTTTTGTAATAACACCTATCTCGGTAACGTGAAAGTGTTCGGGTACAAATGTTCCGTTCTCTAATTGAAATTCAACATTATCCAATGCTGGTAAGATTTCTTTGATGTTTGATAGTTTCATTATTTTTTTATTTAATTGTTATATTGCTTTATTGCGATTAATGTGCTTAAAAAAAATGCTTAACAGCATTTATCAACCTCTACATTATCTATAAAGAAAGCATTGAGTTCCTTTTTAATCTGCTGCCAAACATTTTCATCAATACAGTAGCACACACTTGTCCCTTCTATATTGCCTTTGATGATACCAATGTTTTTAAGCTCTTTTAAATGTTGTGAAATCGTAGCCTGCGCCAATCCTAATTCTTCCACTAAGTCATTACAAATGCAAGCATTCTGCTTGATGATGTATTGTAGGATAGCTATACGGGCAGGATGAGCCAATGCCTTTAAAGAGGTTGCCAAGTTGTTTTGCTGCTCTGTAAATATTTCAGTTTTTGTTACGCCCATAATACACTTAATTTTACATCGCAATATTACGATAAATATTTAAACCACAAAAATAGTTTGTGAAAAAACATATATCCAAGCACCAATTCTGTACAAATTATCATTTCAAATTTCTATTGTAAATAGCCAAATCCTGCCTTTCAAAGCCAAACCCTGCAACATTATCAAAGGCATTTGCTCCTGCTTCTAATTTTAGGATTTAAGTAAAATTCAAAACAAAATAAAGTATGGATGTACAGCAAAAAGACCTGTCGTTTTTCAGATTACGACTGCAAGAACTATTAAACAGCAGCTTTCCCGAAAAGGCACACGACCAAAAATTTATAGACCAACGGTCTTCGTGGGCTGCCAATGCTTACGAAGGTGCTTTCCGTTCGGGAAACGCCGTTGAGCAATGCGACGAAATAGCCAATTACATACTTTTTGAGGGCTTGCACTTCTCCAAGTTCGACACGGTTTTCAAAGTGGTATGCAATGAGTTTGATACCATAATGGCAGACGAGGAACTGCGACTGTTCGCCCTGAAAATGTTCCCTGTATGTGAGCCTGTTTTCGCAGGATACAAATTAACCGATGATTTCGCCTATGGGTATGAGTTTGATGTACTCTACACCGAACTGACTGGAACCATCTCAATATGGATTGAGGAAAATGGGCTTCAGTAAACGGTTCCATCTCCAACAGAATATTGATGCCCTGCGAATTGTTTTTAAACTGGAAAAGGAGAAACGGCAAGCCACCGTAGGCGAAAGACTGCTAATGATGCGATACAGCGGATTTGGCGGTCTTAAATTCGTTCTGAACCCCATAGAAAACAAAATAGATATCAATCATTGGAGAAAAACAGAACACGACCTTTTTCCACTCACGCAGGAACTCCACCAACTACTCAAAGAAAATTCCGAAGACGATAAGCAATACCGCAGGTATGTGGACAGTATGAAAAGTTCCGTACTGACGGCTTTTTATACACCGCCAAAGGTTATAGATGCCATTTCATCTGCCTTGCGGGATAATGGTCTGCACATTGATAAATTCCTCGAACCCTCCGCAGGTATCGGTTCATTCATCCAATCCTTTTCGGAAAACCAAACAGCCAGTGTTACCGCTTATGAAAAGGACTTGCTTACAGGCAAGATTTTAAAGCAGCTTTACCCCGATAGCAATATCCGTATAAACGGTTTTGAAGAAATCCCCGAAAGGGAACAAAACAGCTATGATATAATTGCCAGTAATATCCCTTTTGGCGATACTTCTGTATTTGACCTTTCTTATTCCCGCAGTAGAAACAGCGCAAAGGAACAAGCTGCCAGAAGCATACACAATTACTTTTTTCTGAAAGGTGCTGATATGCTCCGTGAGGGCGGCTTGTTGGCTTATATTACTTCACAGGGCATTCTGAACAGCCCTAAGAACGAACCCATACGCAGGGCGTTAATGCAGGATAATAATTTGGTTTCGGTTGTAAGATTGCCCAACAACCTGTTTACCGAATATGCAGGTACGGAAGTAGGCAGCGACCTGATTATCCTACAAAAAAATACGGCAAAAAAAAATCTGACCGACAGGGAAGATCTGTTTTGCCAAAGCAAGCCAACCGAATACAATACGCCGGGCAATGCGCTCTTTCAGGATAGTGCAAGAATTATCCATACCGACCAAAAATTAGATACCGACCCATACGGGCAACCTGCCTTAATCTATACGCATAAAGACGGTGTTGAGGGGATTGCCGAAGATTTGAAGCAAATGCTTTCCGAAGATTTTGGAAAGCACCTGAATTTGAATTTATACAGAGGCGAACGCAGCGATGAGCCTGTTATACAAATTCCGATTGAACCAAAGGTTACACCTCCGGTTATCGACCCTGTAATCATTCAGCAAAAACCGCAATCTGTATCCACTCCGGTACTCCGTCAGGAAAGCCCGCAGGAATTAAAGCAACTAAGTATTTTTGACCTGTTTGAAAGTGCGGGCGAACCTATAATGGTTCTTGCTCCACCTAAAAGAACTACCCAAGCCAAAAGACAAAGCACTAAAAAAAGAAGAGGTACAACAAGTCGTCAGCCAGACCTGTTCAGTAGTGCAAGGCAGCAGTCTTACACACCGCTAAAATCTAATGGTGCTGCCAATGGAAGCCACCAAGTAAACGACAAAAAACAGGAAGCTATTGGCGACCTGTTTTCACAAACAAACGGTAATGGCCAGTCTGATAAGACAGCCATTGCCACTACCAATATTAATGCTATTCCTGAACCTGCCCCGTACACTGGCGAACTGCAATCATTCCACCGTAACGATTGCCTTGTGGTAGATAACGGTTGGGTTGGTTATCTGCAAGATGTGCAAAGGAACGACGACAAGGCAACAGCAACCTTTCATCCGTTGCAATTGCCGAGCTCACAGAAAGCAAGAGCCGAAGCCTATATAGCCGTAAGGGACAGTTATATCAACCTGTACCAAAAAGAAGCTGAAAAGCAGACCGAGCATAAAGAAGAAAGGGAAACGCTGAACCTCCTGTACGATGGCTTTGTCAAAAAATACGGTAATCTCAATGCTGCCGACAATGCCAAGCTGATAAAGACCGACAGCGCAGGCAAAGAAATCCCCTATCTGGAGCGTATCATTGGCGGCGTAATCCACAAAGCGGATATTTTCAGCCGTCCCGTTAGCTTTTCTACCACTACGTTAGCAACCGACAATCCCGAAGAGGCTTTAGCCGCCTCGCTGAACAAATACGGAAATGTGGATTTGGACTTTATGTCCGAAATCAGCAGCCTGCCTACCGATACCCTTAAAGAAGCCCTGCACGGGCGGTTGTTCTTCAATCCGCTACAACAGGAATACGAAATAGCTGAACGTTGGATTGCAGGTAACGTAGTTGAGAAAGCCGACGACGTAAGAGCCTATCTCGAAAACAATCCCGATGATACCGAAGCCAAAGAAAGCCTTAACGCTTTAGAGGAAGCCCGACCAAAACGTATTGACTTTGAGGAATTGGATTTTAACCTCGGCGAACGGTGGATACCTACTGGGATTTATGCCCGTTTCGCTTCGCACCTGTTTGATGCGGATGTACTGGTTCATTATTCCGAAAGCTCCGACGACTTTTCTGTAAAGTGTCATCAGGGCAATATGCACATTTGGGAAAAATATGCCGTCAAAGCGGAAAGCCGCACGTTTGACGGTATTGCCCTGCTCAAACACGCCCTTGTCAATACCACGCCTGATATTACCAAAAAAGTACTGGTTGGCGACCAAGAGGTTAAAGTACGGGATATGGAAGCCATACAAATGGCGAACACCAAGATTGACGAAATCCGTACCGCCTTTACCGACTGGCTACACGCACAGAACGATGAGTTTAAAAACAGGCTGACCGACCAGTACAACGATACCTTTAATTGTTTCGTTCGCCCAAACTATGACGGAAGCCATCAGGAATTTCCGGGATTAGACCGCAAGGGAGCAGGCATTGAAGACCTGTATTCAAGTCAAAAGGACACCGTTTGGATGATAAAGCTGAACAACGGTGCTATCTGCGACCACGAAGTAGGCGCAGGAAAAACGCTGATAATGTGTACCGCAGCGCAGGAAATGAAGCGTTTGGGATTAGCCCATAAGCCGATGATTATCGGGCTGAAAGCAAATATACCTGCCATTGCCGAAGACTACCGTAAAGCCTATCCACACGCCAAAATCCTTTATCCGGGTATTGATGATTTTACGCCGAAAAAACGCCTGCGGATTTTCGGGAATATTAAAAATAATGATTGGGATTGCGTGATACTTACGCACGACCAGTTCGGAATGATACCGCAATCGCCCGAAATACAAAAGGAAATCCTCGAAATAGAACTGGACAGCGTAGAGCGCAATCTCGATGCCCTGAAATCGCAGGGCAAGGAAGTGACAAGGGGAATGCTCGCCGGGGTAATCAAGCGGAAAGAAAATCTTGAAGTAAAGCTGAAAACGCTGCAACACGATATTGAAAACCGTAAGGATGATATTGTGGACTTTAAGATGATGGGCATAGACCATTTGTTTGTGGACGAAAGCCACCAGTTCAAAAACCTGATGTTCAACACCCGTCATACACGGGTTGCCGGACTGGGGAACGTGGACGGCAGCCAAAAGGCACTGAACCTGCTGTTTGCAATCCGCACCATTCAAGAGCGTACCAATGCGGATATGGGTGCAACCTTTCTTTCGGGTACAACCATCAGCAATTCATTAACGGAATTGTACCTGCTGTTTAAATACCTGCGCCCCCGTGCATTGGAAAAACAGGGTATTCATTCCTTTGATGCGTGGGCAGCTATCTATGCACGGAAAACGACCGATTATGAATTTTCGGTAGCTAACAATATTGTAGCAAAAGAGCGTTTCCGCTACTTTATCAAAGTGCCGGAACTGGCACAGTTCTATTCTGAAATCACGGATTACAGAACGGCTAAGGATATTGGTATTGACCGCCCCACTAAGAACGAGGTATTGTACAACATACCGCCAACGCCCGACCAAGAAGCCTTTATCCAAAGCCTGATGCAGTTTGCCAAAACGGGCGATGCTACTTTGCTCGGTAGAGAACCATTATCGCAAAGGGAAGAAAAAGCAAAGATGCTCATTGCGACGGACTATGCCCGTAAGATGTCGCTCGATATGCGTATGGTAAGTGGTATATACGACGACCATCCCGACAACAAGGCTTCGCATTGTGCGGTAAATATCGCCAAGTATTACAACCAGTTCAACGCACAGAAAGGAACGCAGTTCGTTTTCTCCGATTTGGGAACTTACAAGCCCGGCGAATGGAACGTGTACTCCGAAATAAAACGCAAACTCGTGGAGGACCACGGCATACCTGCGCACGAAGTAAGGTTTATTCAGGAAGCGAAAAATGATAAGCAACGTAAGGAACTTATCAACGGAATGAACGAGGGCAAAATCCGTGTACTGTTCGGTTCTACAAGTATGCTCGGAACTGGCGTAAACGCACAGAAAAGAGCTGTTGCCGTTCATCATTTAGATACACCGTGGCGACCGTCTGACCTTGCCCAAAGGGACGGGCGGGCAATCAGAAAAGGCAATGAGATTGCCAAATTCTTTGCCGATAATAAAGTTGCTGTGATTATCTATGCAGTTGAAAAATCGTTGGACAGTTACAAATTCAACCTGCTGTATAATAAGCAGCTTTTCATCGACCAGTTAAAGACTAACAACCTGACCAAAAGAACGATTGACGAGGGAAGTATGGACGAAAAATCGGGAATGAACTTTTCGGAATATGTGGCAATCCTGTCAGGAAATACAGACCTGTTGGATAAAGCCAAACTGGAAAAACAGATTGCCGGACTGGAAAGCGAAAAGCAGGCGTTCAACCGCTCTAAATCCAGTGCCAAATTTAAGGTACAGGATTATATGGAAATGTTGCAAAGCACTCAATCCCGTTTGAGCCGGATGAGTACCGACTGGGAAAACTTACAGCAACGCCTGCAAAAGCGTTCGGACGGTACAATCGAAAACCCTGTGCTGTTAGATGGCTTGCCGCCCAATGCAAATCCGAAACAAATAGGCGCAAAACTGAACGAGATTGCGAACAAAGCCCGCACGGCAGGCGACTATCGTGAAATAGGCAACCTCTACGGGTTTCAATTATTGGTTAAAACAGAACTTCCAAAGGATAATTCAACACTCGAAAGGGTCAATAGATTTTTTATAACTGGCGAGGGCAATATCAAGTACACCTACAATAACGGTCTGATGGCAAAAGACCCCGAAACCGCCGCAATGAATTTTTTAAGGGCTTTGGAAAAACTGCCGGGCTTTGTGAAGCAGGAGCAGGAGAAAATCGCTGAAATACAAAAAGACCTGCCGATACTTCAGGAAGTGGTTAACGGTACTTGGGCTAAGGAAAGTCGATTGAGTGAGCTTAAAACGGAACTGGCTGCCGTAGAAAGAAAGATACAGCTATCTATTACGCCGGAAACCAAACAAGATGCTTCGGAGCAGGCAGAAAAGCAGAATGAAGCCCCAAAGGTGCAGGAAAGCATTATACGGACAAAAGGCGTTCATTCACCTCGTGGCGTATTATAATAGTCGTTACTTTTCGTCCTTTTCGTCCATTTTTTTTATTAGGGCTTCACAGAGGCTGTCAAGGAATTTGGTTCGGTTTATCTTACGGGCTTTCAGTTCCATAAACGTGTGGTAAAAATCGCCTAACTCAATATTAAAGGCTTCTTCAAAAGTTTTAGCTATCAATTTTATGTCTGTATTCCCATTGTTAAATACACCGTGGGAGTACAGTGCATATATGAGTTCCGTCAGTGCCGTTTTACTTGCCGTCCATTTCAATGAATTGTCCGAACCCCTTTTCACATTGATGTTATTGAGCCTGTCTTCCAAATAAACTTGTATCAGGTCATTGGCAATAATCTTGGCAACCTTATAATCGTGTGAAGTAGAAAAACGATGGTCTGCTTCAAAATAAAATGTGTCTAACCACAGCCTTATATCGTGCTTGCCACGCAGAAAGTATTTTTCATCCAGAAAAGAATTGTTGCTTCGATAATATTTATAAAACTCTATGTTGCTATTAAAGAATCTTTTAAGCTTTTTAAGCTCTTTGGAGAAATATTTTTTAAAGCGGTTATAGCCGTAAGGTCTTTTAGTTTCAATTTTATAAACAGTATTGTAGTAAATTAATTTTGATACAATAATTGGCTTTTGATATTTGAAAAAATTTATCTCTTCCTGTATACTCTTAAAATCGTTATTTAATACAAATTCTTTTAATTCGGATAAACACTTTATCACAATTGGTATCGCTATCTCAATTTTATCTGTTAAGTAGTCACTTTCAATTTCTAGCTCACTTAAAGCCGCTTCAAGTTCTAAAATTTTTTTGTTATAATATTTTTCCATTTGAAAAGATATTTGGGTATTATAAAACAAGAAAGCCTATGCAATACTATAGGCTTAACTTGACATCTTACAACGCAAACATCATTAGATAAAACAAGTGTTACAACTTATTTATCCAACAATATCTACTTATCGAGCATTACTTTATAAGTCGGATCTTCAATGATATTTACATCAATAACAGCTTCAGCATTTTTGAGAAGTTGGCGACAATCGTCACTTAAATGCCTTAAATGTATTTTCTTGTTCTGCTTGGCATAACGGTGTGTAAGTACATTCAATGCCTCAATTGCGGACATATCAACAACTTTACTTTCTTTGAAGTCAATAATTACTTCAGAAGGGTCATCAAGTACCTCAAACTTTTCTGTGAATGCAGTGGTTGAGCCAAAGAATAATGGACCAAATATTTCATAGTGCTTAACACCATTCTCATCAACATACTTTCTTGCGCGAATACGTTTAGCACTCTCCCAAGCAAATACTAATGCAGATATTATAACTCCAATTAATACTGCTAAAGCAAGGTTGTGAAGCAATACAGTAATCAAAGCAACTAACATCCCAACAAATATATCGTGTCTTGGCATTTTATTAATGATGCGGAGGCTTGCCCACTCAAATGTTCCTATTGCGACCATTATCATAAGTCCTGTCAATGCTGCCATCGGAACTTTTTCAATCAAACCACTGCCGAACATTATAAATATTAACAGCGAGATAGAAGCAACAATACCTGATAACCTAGCTCTTGCACCGGCAGACACATTTATTAAACTCTGACCGAGCATTGCACAACCACCCATACCTGAAAATAAACCAGAAAGAATGTTTGCGGCACCCTGTGCTACTGCTTCACGATTACTTTGTCCTCTAGTCTCTGTTATTTCATCAATGATATTTAAAGTTAACAAACTCTCTATAAGGCCAACGCCAGCAATGATTGCAGCATAAGGAAAAATAATCTGGAGCGTTCCTAGACTAAAAGGCAATTGCGGAATATGAAATGGAGGGAAACCACCTTTAATTGATGCGATATCCCCAACAGTTTTTGTATCTATTTTAAAAAGATAAACCAAACCAAATACAACTAATATTGCAATAAGCGATGCTGGTATAGCTTTTGTAAGTTTTGGCAATCCCCAAATTATTAACATCGTTAGTCCTACTAACGCTAACAGGATATACAAGTTTGTTCCTGTCAACCATATTCCGGAAGGGTCTTTAAATTGGTCAAGTTGAGACATAAAAATTATTATTGCCAGACCATTTACAAAACCGAAAATGACTGGATGCGGCACTAAACGGATAAGCTTTCCTAATTTTAAAAAGCCTGCCAACATTTGAATGGCTCCTGCTAAAATAACAGTAGCGAACACATATTCAACCCCGTGAGTTTTCGCTAATGCAATTATGACAACTGCGATTGCTCCTGTTGCCCCGGAAATCATACCGGGACGACCGCCCAATATAGACGTAACCAAACCCATTACAAAGGCTGCATATAATCCTACTAAAGGTGAAAGACCTGCAATTAACGAAAATGCTACTGCTTCTGGCACTAAAGCCAAGGCTACAGTTAGACCCGATAATACTTCGATTTTGTAATCTACTTTTTGTTTGAAATCAAACAGATTGATGATTTTTTGCATAAGGGATTTAATAAAAATTGTGTAAAAGAATAGGACATACCCATTAAGGAAAACCTTGGATACGTAAATACTACCAATAAGATGAATTGGGAAAAAACAACTAGTTACCTTTTATCAGGGCGGAGTAACTTGAGATGATATTTTTGCTGTTTTTTTCATTGAAGTTGCAAATTTAGAATTTATATCTTGATAAGACAAGAAATCTTTTATATAATTAACCGTCTTGCAACAAATGCTGCAACTTCGGGTCGTTCTTGATGCGCTCCATTTCACTTACAACAATATTCAGGATGTCGGATTTTATCTGTTTGTAATTGTTTTCAATTTCCTGCTTCATTTTATCCACGCCCTGCTCATTTACAAAAGATAAGATTTGCGGTATTTGCTGATAGGCTTTGATTTCTGCCGCTACCTTTTCATTATCTACCACAATTTCAGCATGGAATATCTTTTGCTCGATACGTTCATCAAAGTTATCTGATACGGAACCGACAAACATACCCTGTGTAAGCGTTGAAATTTTGGAAGCCGGTATAAGGCTGTCTAACTGTGTGGAGATAGAGGTAGATTTATCATTGCGGTTAATGGTCATACTTTGGCGTTTCTGCAATACTTTTCCAAAGCGTTCCGAAAGGCTTTTAGCCGTTTCGCCAACTACCTGACCACTGAATATATTACCAACTGTATTTTGTATTACCTTGCTTTCTTTGTCGCCGTAATCCCTCGTTAATTGCGAAAAGTCCTGAAAGCCCAAACATACTGCTACTTTATTACTTCTCGCTGTTGCAATAAGGTTATCCAGTCCCCTGAAATAAATTGTGGGTAACTCATCAATGATAACGGAACTCTTTAGCTGCCCCTTTTTATTAATCAGTTTTACAATCCTAGAATTGTATAAACCCAAAGCTGCAGAATAAATATTTTGACGGTCGGGATTATTGCCGACGCACAAAATTTTAGGTTCTTTGGGATTATTGATGTCAAGCGTAAAATCATCGCCTGTCATTACCCAGTACAATTGCGGGCTAATCATTCTTGATAGTGGGATTTTTGCCGATGCTATCTGACCTTGTAACTGGTCTTGCGCCCCGCCCTGCCACGCATCCATAAAGGGCGACAAATAATTTTCCAAATCGGGGTATGAGGTTAAAATTGTGAACACGTCTGAATACTTTTTGTTCAGCAATTCAATGGCGTGAGGGAACGTACAATACTTGCCGTCATCGTAGATTTTTAGATACCAAATAATGGCAGCTAAAAGAATAATTGGGCTTTCCACGAAAAAATCCCCTTGCTTCTGTATCCACGATCTGTTAAGGTTTAGCATTATGGTATAAGCCGCTTCATAAGCATCTGAAATGTCGGTCATAAAGTCGGGATTGAGTGGGTTGCAACGGTGGCTCTTGCGTGGGTCGTCGAAATTTATCACGTAAAATTTCGGCTGAATTTTGTACTTGTCACGATGCTTCAGCAAATGGTTGTATGCTATTGTCGAAAGGTCGTCAAACTTAAAATCATAAATGTACATTGAGAAACCTTTTTCAATCTGTTGTTTAATGTAATTGTTTACAATGGCATAAGATTTTCCCGAACCCGGCGTACCGAGAACGATGGATGCCCTGAAAGGATTGACAATGTTTATCCAGCCGTTGTTCCATTTCCCTTTGTAATAAAATTTGGTTGGCAGGTTGACGGAGTATTCATTCTCCATCAATTTTGTTTCCTGTTGGAAACTCTCATTTTCATTGTTGAAAACATCGTCCATCAGGTTGGTACGCAGCAATCGGCTCATCCAAACGCCAGCAACCATTAAAGCAATGTAGCCCAAACCTGAGGTAAGGATATATAGAAAAGTAGCGGTATTTAGCGGTAACTTTAGTAATGGTGTATTCAGGAAGAACAGCACAAAGCCATTGCCCAAAGCCACGTAAATTTTAGTCCAGGTTATCTTCTCGTTCTTTACTCCCTTTGTTCCTATGCAACTCAAAGCCAGTAAAACCAAAGCGAATGCTTTGGTGTAAAGAGTATGTGAAAACAAACCCGCCGTCCGGTCGAAATTGCCTAATATCTTGTTGATTACTTCCAACGTCCAACCACGTTCTGAAAAGAAACCATAACAGAACCAATAAAGGTGCATCAGCACCAAAAGAATACTGACTGCCCGCATAAAAGCCATTATCTTGGCAAGCCCTCTTAAATCGTCTTCTCCCTGCATTATTTGAAGTTTTAATGTTCGGGCGTGAATTTAAAGGCTCTGTGGAGTGGCTATAAGATTGTGGCAGTCTGTGGCGTTGTGTGGCAGTGTTTGGCTAAATATTATTTCTGACCTCTTTGGCGTTTGCGCTTCTTCTTCATTTTATTGGCAAAGTCTTGTTCCTCATAATCTTCGCCCTGGGCTTCGGGCAGTAAGCCACCCAGTGCTTCAATCAAACCGTCTTCGTGTTTGTCGGTAGCTAAGAAGTCGAACAAATGGTGTGGTTCTTCCGCAGGAAGATCCGCATCATTTGATGTGGATAGTTTGGGTTGTAAAACGGCAGATTCCTTAATATCCGGGTTGATGTTACTGTTCCAATAATCATTAAAGGTGTTGGCAGAAAGTTCAGTTGCTAAACGTGAACCGTTCCAAACTGCTTTGGAATTGTGGTCAATAAATGTGATGCCATAAATACGCCCTGTATCATTCCGGCGCACGACTACGTTAATGCCCTGTTCCGCTAATTGCTTTTTAAATGCCTGTTCATCGCTTGTGGTTTTCAGGGCAATGGTAACGGCAGATTTTAGGGTCTGTTTGGCGGGGCTATCTTTCAAAGCCGTTTTGCATTTCGCAAAATGCAGTTCCAAAGCCGGAAGTCCTGCGCTCTTTCCAAACAGCGAAGCCTTGAACGGATGCCCGGCTCTTTCGCCTTTTTCATTTAAGGGAATGTATAATAGACCCTGCTGCATTTTTCCCTGCAATTCGCCCTCGATTTTCTCGGTGGTAATTTTGAACAGGGAAAGCAGGGCATTGTATTCGCCTAAAGTTTGGTATTGGTAGTAATTCGGCAGGTGGCGAACGACCGAAGCGATTTGACTTTTTACATCGCCTGCCCGATAATCTACCGGACGGAAAACCTTATCAGTCTGGTTACGCTCTTTGTCGGTGGCGGGTATCACCCCGTGTTTTTTTTCCAATTCACGGCATACATTCATAGACCGCATTTTCTCGAATTTGTCCGAAATCTTTTTGCCCTGCTCGTCCACGCAAACCGATACAATGTGTATATGGCTGCGGTCAATATCGGTATGTTTGAACACCACAAAAGGCTGTTCGCCGTAACCCATTTCCCGCATATACTGTTCTGTCATTTCCCTAAACTTATCATCGCTAACCTTATCGTTCGGGTCAGGATTGAGCGAAATATGCAACGTATGTTTCTCGGTGTTGCGGTTGGCTATCAGGTAAGGGGCAAAAGACTGGGCTAATTGTGCCACCGAATAATGACCGCTTGCGGTTTCAATCATCTTATTGGCAAACAAAATCTGCCCGTTTTCATTCTCCACTTTAAGCTGATTGTACGCCAATGCCCCGTATAAATTTGCGCTTCTTCCAATTTTTGCTATCATTTCTACCGCTATTTTTTCAGGTGTTTGGCTTCAAATTCTTCGCTTATTTGGATAATTTTCTGACACAGCATTGCCATTTCAGCCGTCTGTTTTTCCAGTTTGTACAGAAACGCTGCGGCTTTTTTCTCGGAAAAATTCTTGTACAACAGCTTTACAATTTGGTTATAGTTCACACCTATGGAACGGAACTGGCTGTGAAAAGAGGTTAGCCGCATATAAAAATCAACCGTTCCCTTGTCAATCTGAATGGTCTTTATGGTCTTGTCAAAGATGCAGGACGTTATGAAATGCGCTTTTACCTGCATACCAGATTTGTCAAAAAGGGCAAGAAAGCGGGCGTGTTCCTGCTCGTTAAAGGAAATTGTATAGCGGATTGTCGCCGGGTCTTCTTTAGGGCGGCGTCCGGTCTTTTTCAATTGCTTTCTGTTGTTATCGTTCATCACTAATCCATTTTAAAATCCATACAAAACCCTGACTTCGGAAGGTGTTTTCTGCCCCCTGCAAAGGGCAAGTTGTTTTGAGCATCGGAAATCATTCCGAGATGCTCAAAACACAACTTGCCGTGTTCCGTTGAACACAAAAATCCGCCCTGCGGGACGGATTAAATGTAACAGGGAAAAACGGCTCGATGCCGTTCCCGTTACCCTCCGATTTGTCAAAAGAATTTTGCATAAATCCATTAATAAAAATCATTGTACAAAGTAAAGCCCTGTTTACGAAAGCATTGTATTGTATAGCAGTGCCAAACACTGCCTTTGAACGCCAAACACTGCCACACCGCAATCAGCGGGCAAATCAATCGCTTTATTTGCCGTATAATTTTAGTGCAGGTAGTAAAAAATGTATCTAAACAGAGAAGAAAATCAAGTTTGCAAACAAGCGGTTTGGAATAAAAGCATAGGGTTTTAAAAGCATAAAACAATAAAAGTGTAAAAGCATAAAAGCGGTAAAGCAATTTACCTGTTGCAAGGTTTGCCACTTACCAAAGAATGTACCTGACAAGGCAAAAATGAAAGCAGATACCTGTGCAGGAAAGTACCCAAAAGGGAATGCAGGAATATAGGAATGAGGTAATAATCAGATAAACCAATATTCAATCCTGCAAAACAAATAAAGTGTGTAACAATAAATTTTTAAATAATGGAAACAACAAAGAAAACTTTAAAAATCAGCTTCTCCACCCAAAAAGGCGGTGTGGGAAAATCTACAATGACCACTTTGCTGGCAAGTGTGCTTCACTACCGTTTAGGTTTTAATGTGCTGGTGATGGACTGTGACTTTCCGCAGCACAGCCTGACCAATATGCGTGAACGGGATAAGAGAACCATAATGCAGAACGACTACCATAAAAAGGCGGCAATGAAGCAGTTTCAAGCCATCAACAAAAAAGCGTACCCGATTATTAAATGCAAAGCTGAAACAGCTTTGGAGAAAGCATCGGAATACAGAAGCCAGTCGGTGGTTGTACCGGATGTTATTTTCTTCGACCTGCCGGGAACAGCCAATACCAAAGGCGTACTGACTACCTTAAAAAAAATGGACTTCATCTTTTCGCCCATTACTGCCGACCGTTTGGTAGTGGAAAGTACATTGAGCTTTACCAAAGCCTTTCTCGGACTTCCAAAAACGGACGAGGGCAATCCCGAACAAGAGATGTGGCTGTTTTGGAACCAAGTGGACGGCAGGGAAAAAACAGGTTTGTATGATGCGTATCAAAGTGTCATCAAAGAACTCAACCTGCCTATAATGGAAACAAGAATAATGGATAGCAAGCGTTTCCGAAAGGAAACAGACGATACAGGTAGTTATGTATTCCGGTCAAGTTTGCTGCCTGCCGAACCACAGTTAATGAAAACAACTAAAATGGATTTGTTTGTCGAGGAATTTTTAAAAATCACTCATCTATAAAAATAGTAAAGTATGGCTTCAGATAACAAAAACAACGATTTTGAAAAGCCCAATGTTGATGAGGAATACCTTATGAACATCATAAGCGGCGATGAGCCTGTTGCTCCACCGAGCAATAACAAAAAGCAGGATGTACCAAAGGAAACAAAGCCCAGGGAAAAAGTCCGTAACAGTTCATCAAAGAAAGCGGACTATGAGGAAACGTTTTTGGTCAATCGGTTTCCATCGGGGCGTAACGGCAAGGTCGTTTACATACGTCCCGAATACCACGAAAGGTTAATCCGCATTGTGCAATTAACAAGAGAAGAAAAGACTACACTCTATTCTTATATCGACAACATCCTTGAACACCACTTTAGGGAGTTTGGGGATGATATTACTGATTATTTCAACGAACGTTTTAAACCCATTTTATAGTTATGGAAATAGTAATTGTGATATGCCTGCTGATTGTGATTGCCCTGCTTGTGCAGGACAAGATTGTAATCAAAAAAAGTTCAGAAAGAAAACCGATACAGGAAAAAAGCAACCCTAAACTGCCCGATATTATGGGGCAACCTAGACCTAAGAGAAGCCTTTCGGTGCCAAACAATGCCACCGAAAGCCAAGTTGAAAAACCAGAAATAAATCCTGATAATTTTGACATAGAATACGACGAAAATGAAAACGTCGGCATTCAAATTCCGCAGGAAGAGCTGGACGAAGTTTTCAGTAATATGCCTGATTTTGGGGAAGAGGAGGAAGAATGGAATAGGTACGAATTATCCGATGGCGATAACGGTTTCGCCCAAGGGGTTACCTTTGAAGAACTAAGCTCCGTGGGGATACTGCTTCAAAAAGAAAAACTGGAGCAATCTCAAAAGGAAACAGCGATAGCTATAGTTCAGAAAATACAGGGAACCGAATTATTCAGCCTTTTGGAAAATTCTATGGAAGGCACTTCTCGTAAAATAGCAGAGCTATTGGATAGTAGCCTTTCTTCTGAAACGGAAACCAGTTCTTCCACTTTGCGGAAAAATGATTTGGAAAATTTCGACATTGGGGAGTTTGTATAGACTTCCCTTTGTCTTTTAAAACAACGAAGTATGGAAAGAGAATTGCCCAGTATAAATATCGAGGGAACAGATTTCTTGATCGATATAAATAAGGTCGAGTTAAGGAAAAAAAACAATCCAGTCAATACCATTTCAATTTACGTAATGAGCGATGTAGAAGATGGCTACGCTTTTAACTATAGTCTACAGGAGAAGAACATTCCGAACCTTATAAGTAACGGAGAAGACACTTCAGTAAAGATACCGGAACTCGTTGTGCTTGATCCAGCAGGAATGGCAGAAAAGTATAAGCTAACACCCCAAGAATTAGAAAATAAAACAGACTTCGACTTGATGGTGGATCAGACGGCATTCAATGACAGAACCCAAAAGGGAATGCTTCCTACAATCAATATTGAAGGTCATACATTTTATGTTGATATACGCATGGATATGCTTCGCCCCAAAGATGATTTCTTGTCAAAAGGAATTGTCTTTGATGAAATAGATCATTATTTCTCCGAGGAAGCGAATGCTTACATCATTCCCTACAACCCTAAAACACGCGAATTTCAAGAGTTAGATTATGATAGTATTCTGGTATTTCCAAAAGACCTTATCGCCGTTCAATTTCCTTTTCAAAGAGATCTTGATCCAATTGGTTGGAACCGAAACGGAGGTTGGAATATCAAAGAAGATTTAAAGCGTATAGGTCTAAAATCTCATTTTGAAGCAAAGACAATTCCCTGGAAGGAAACATTCCTACCACAAATAATAACAGAAAATCTGATGGTGCTGAAAGAAAAAACGATCAAGAAAAAACTCCAAAACAAGTCTGTTTCCTTTTCAAAAAAAGAGCAAGGAAGCAAAGGGCGAAAAATGTAACCTCTTTAAAAGAGGATTAGTAAGAAGCACGTCGAACATCATTTTGTTCGATGTGCTTCTTACTAATAGCTACCAATTAAAATGGCACTCACTGCCAAGTAATTCCTCTCACTATCAATTTTGGAAAACGGTGGAAATTAGGGGCTAAAAGCACAAACCTATTCATCAACTCGCACAACAACTCAACTTTGAGACGTCCTTTCCAAATGTTATGGCTGCTAATTTTATGCCTTCTCCTAATGTCAAATAAGGATAGAAACTCTCAGCCAATTCCCTTACTGTAATACCGTATTTGATAGCCATACTTAATAGTTGAATAAGTTCCCCGCCTTCGGGTGCAACTACTCTTGCACCTATCAGTTTGTCAGTTTCGGTATTGCGAATGAGTTTGATAAAACCCCTTGTGTCGTTTGCTGCAATGGCTCTCGGTACGTCTTTAAGTTCCAGTTTTGAAACTTCAAATGGAATGCCTTTTGATTCTGCCTGTGCTTCATCTAAACCTGCCCCTGCAATTTGTGGGTCAGTAAACACCACCCAAGGTAAAGAAGAATAATCGGCTTTATTATCTGTTCCTGAGAACGCATTTTCAACGGCAATTTTACCTTCAAAAGCGGCTGTATAAACAAATGCAGGGGTGTTGGTTACGTCACCTGCTGCGTAAATGTTAGGTAGATTGGTTTCCATTTTTTCATTTACAGCGATATGTCCGCTTTTGGTGAGTTCCAAACCAATGTTATCTAACCCTAATTGGCTTGTATTGGCTTTTGTGCCTGTGGCAATTACTACCTTACCTTTTTCTATAATTTGCGTAAATGAACCGTCAGCACATTTACAGTGAATGATGGTTTCATTCCCTTGTTTCTCGAATTTCACGGCTCTGAAATTAGGTAAGATTTCAATGCCTTCTTTTCGCATTTGGGTTTCCAATGCTTCACTGATGTCTGGGGTTTGTGTCCGTAGAACACGGTCGGTAAATTCAATGATTCGGACTTTAACGCCTAAACGATTGTACGCCATTGCAATTTCCAAACCTATGTAACCTGCTCCCATAATGGTCAAGCTTTCGGGTTTTTCTTCCAAGTCGAAAAGGGAAACGTTGGTCAAGTAGTCAATTTTGTCCAATCCTTCAATAGTCGGAATGTTGGTCGTAGCTCCCGCAGCAATTAAAAATTTGAAGGCTTTGTATTCCTTGCCATCAACCAAAATGGTTTTGTTGTCTTTGAATTTTGCCCAACCTTTTAGCATAGTCAGGTTTTCAAAATCGCTTACCACATCCATATATTTTTTCTCTTGAAGTGTGGCTACTAATTTTTTCTTGTCTTTGATGATTTGAGCGAAATCAATATCAACTCCTTTTGGCTTGATGCCTTCAAAGTTGGAATGTGTAGCGTGATAAGCCGACTCGCCTGCACGAATAAGATTTTTAGAAGGCACACAACCCACGTTGACACAAGTACCGCCAAAGTCCAAACCACCGTTTACCATTAAGGTCGATAAACCTAAACTTTCGGCTTTGATAGCTGCCGAAAATGCAACCGAACCACCACCGATAATTATTAAATCAAATTGATTATTCCTACTATTTCCATTTTCAGAAATTTCACTTTTTACACGATAGTTTTTTGTGCCGTTAATGGTATTGATGATTTCTTCTTTACTTGTTTTGGTAGGGTCAAAAGAACATTCACAAGTAGCTTTTGGGTAGCTCACATTGGCTTCTTTAACACCCTCATTTTGTGAAAGCATTTTTTTTATTCCTGTGGCACAATGGTCGCAGGTCATACCTGCAATTTCCAATTTTATTTTTTCTTCTTTCATCTTATTTTTTTAATTTATTTAGGACTATACTTAACAACATTTCATTCCTATGTTTTTAGGCTCAAAGAAATCCTCAAGCGTCAATATTTTTCCATCAGGATTATTTTTTAACCATTGTTTTGCTGTTCTTTCGCTTGCAAAAAATGAAACGTGATTACATAGCGACCCTTTAATATTGCAGGTGTCAACAGATTCTACCCAAGAAATAAATAAAGGATAAGGAGTTGTCCATAATAGCTGACCTCCGTTTATTTGTAATTCTATGAGAGAACTATCAATTGGGTCGGACGAATGAACATTGACTTCCACATCTAACCATTCAGCAAACAGAATGGCATCTACTACACACCATGTGTATAACATCTTACCATTTACAATAAAGCGATGTTTGGTAGGAACTGTAGATAGACCAGAAAATGCAATAATATTTCCTTGTACATCGGTTTCGCCCAGTTTATTCAAAATAGCGTCCGCTTTATCTTTGGACACTTTTATTAGTTTATAAAATCTGTTTTTAGATATAGAACTGCCTTGCATCAATTCTTGAAATATTCGTAAAATAAAATCGCTATTCTTTATCTTAAATTCAGAAAAAAGAATGTCGTTTAATTGACCGTCAATATATTTTCGTTGATTTTTCATAAGTTTTCTATTTTGGGTTTTACTGCAAACATGCTTTACTTCCTATAATATCGCCATCTGATGCACTCCAGATATAAGAAAGACCATCTCCTGTTGCTGTAGCTGTTACTTTTGTGGTTGCCCCAATCGCAATGGTGCTTTGTTCCGCACTCAAATCTGTGTAAGAAATGGTCGAAGTACCTGTTGGGGTGGAAGAATTAGTACCGGGAGTTGAAGAATTTGTTGGTTTTACTTCCGGTTCCTGTACTTCTTTATTACAACTAGCTACTATCATCCCGATAGTAACAATGCCTAAAATTAATTTTACAGTTTTCATATTATTTAGAATTTTCTTTAATGATTTCGGCTTTATAACCTGTTTTTTCAATTACTTTTATGATAGCTTCAGGATTTGTTTTGCTTGGGTCGTACTGGATAGTTGCCAAATCGCCCGGATATTCCACTTTGTGTTCAATAATGCCGTCCACTTCTTTGAGGGCATTTGAAATATGGTTGGAACAACCTGCACAAGTCATTCCCGTGATTTTCAGTTGCAGGGTCTTACCTTCTTGCTGGTTTGTATTTGCTGTTTGTGCTTTACTGTCAGTCGGTTTGCAACATTGAGCATTAAGCTGAGCAATTCCAATTAGGAACAAAGCACTCAATAGAATTAAATTCTTTTTCATAGTATAATTATTTAATTAAGTTCTTAAATACGAGGGGCAAAAAAATACTATTTCTTGCCAACCACTTTGTAACCTGTACCGTTGATGGCTTCTTCAATTTGAGCAAGACTCACTTTGGTTTGGTCAAATTCTACTTTGGCAGTCGCTTCTTCATAAATCGCATCTACCTTAACAATGCCTGGCAATTTGTTCACATCATTTTCTACGTGTGAAGCACAACCATTGCAAGTCATTCCTTTTACATCAAAAGTTACCGTTTGGATGTCAGAAGCATTGACGATTACAACTTCCTTGTTGTCGTTTGAAGGATAGAAAATGTGTGCGTAGTTCGGAAAAGCGAGCATCAAGGCTGCAAATACGGTTACAATTCCCAAGAATGTTTTGGTCTGCATAAAGGGTTTCTTTTCGTCTTCTTCGCAATCACATTGAATTTCTTCGGCTGTTCGTGGTTTAAGTTTCTGATACCAAGCAAAACCCAACACCAAAACAGTGATACCGATTAGATAAGGTCTTGCTGGTTCCATCCACGAAAATGTAGATGCCACTCCTGACGCTCCTGAAATAAGAGCCAATACAGGTGTAATGCAGCAAAGTGATGCTGCTACTGCCGAAAGCACTCCCGCTCCGACAAATCTGTTGTTTTTCTTGTTCATACTGTTTCCTTTTTTGAATTGTTTATGATGTGTTTAAAAAATGGACGAAGTAAAGTCAGTTGCTCTTGTTTCAAAGAGTAGAAAATGGTTTGTCCTTCTCTTCTCCCTTCAATGACGTTTCCGTCTTTTAGTTTTCTGAGGTGTTGCGAAACGGCAGGAATGCTCATTCCGAGAATGTCTGAAAGGTCGCAAGGGCAGAGTTCGTTTTCTTCTTCTAAGAGAAATAAGATTTTCAACCTTACTTCGTTTCCTGCCAATGCTAAAAGTCCACTCAGTTGGCTGAATGCCTTGTCGTTGGTTTGAAGTATTACTCTACAATTGTCTATTTGAACCTTGTCGGCAAACACACGGATACACGATTGATTGTTTTCCATAATTTCCTTGTTTAGGATTTAATAACGCAGCAAAAATACAAATAGTTTTCTTATTTAAGCAAATACTTAAATGATAATTTTAATAAATCTTTTTTTTAAGCGGTGGGTCTCTTGGGACTTTGTTAAGGGGATAAATAAATACCCAGTGTCTTTTTAGGATAATGGAAAACTTATAAAATCATAAGGGAGAAATTTTATCAGCTATTCTGTATCGAAATGTTTGGCATTTTTTCATGCTCCATTATCAACTATAACGCCACTCACTGCCAAATCATTCCTTTGACTGTCACTTTATTATAACGCCTTGATTTCTGAAACACCTTTGTTCAGAAAGCCCGCGAGAAGTGGGAATACAATAACAAATTAATGTGTTTAATCATGAAAAAACAAAGAAAAAAAGTTTTGCTGGCAGCTACATTGATGCTCTCAGGAATCGGTGCATTCGCCCAGGGAAATGGTACAGCAGGTATCACAGAAGCTACCCAAATGGTCACCTCTTATTTCGATCCCGCCACACAGCTTATCTACGCTATTGGTGCCGTAGTAGGACTCATCGGAGGTGTTAAAGTGTACAACAAGTTCAGTAGCGGAGATCCCGATACCAGTAAAACGGCGGCATCGTGGTTCGGTGCCTGTATCTTCCTTATTGTAGCTGCTACCATTCTTCGTTCATTTTTCCTTTAATCCTTTGCCCTATGAGTAATTACAACATCAACAAAGGCATTGGAAGAACAGTAGAATTTAAGGGACTGAAAGCGCAGTACCTATTCATCTTCGCCGGCGGATTACTTGGGACATTGATCCTGGTCATGATACTTTACATGGCTGGGGTTAATTCTTACATCTGTCTGTCTTTAGGAATTGGTGGTGCTTCGCTAATTGTATGGCAGACCTTTTCACTCAATCAAAAGTATGGTGAACACGGATTGATGAAAATCGGCGCAATAAAAAGGCATCCCCATTACATCATCTGTCGCAAGCCTGTGCATCGTTATTTAAAGTCCACCTCTAAATCAACTGCCGTATGAGAAATGTAGCAAAAGTCACTACGTTGGAAAATAAGTTTCCTTTGTTGGCAGTAGAAAATAATTGTATCCTGTCCAAGGATGCAGATATTACCGCTTGTTTTGAAGTACGCTTACCAGAACTATTCACAGTAGCTTCTGCGGAATACGAAGCGATTCATTCCGCTTGGCATAAAGCTATCAAGACCTTGCCCGATTATACGGTCATCCATAAACAAGACTGGTACATTAAGGAAAACTATGCACCAGATATTGCTGGTGAGAATTTAAGTTTTTTAGGCAAATCCTACCAACAACATTTCAACGAACGCCCTTTCTTGAACCATTATTGCTATTTATTCCTGACCAAAACTACCAAAGATCGGATGCGGATGCAAAGCAATTTCTCTTCGCTCTGCAAAGGTACGCTGATACCAAAGGAAATCAGAGATAAGGAAGCAATCCACCGTTTTATGGAAGCCGTTGCGCAGTTTGAACGTATCGTGAATGATAGTGGTTTCATAAGCCTACGACGCCTGAGTGAAAACGATATCATCGGTAAAGATGAAAAACAGGGGTTATTAGAACAGTACCTCACCTTGTCAAGAGATGCAGGGACACCCATGCAGGACATCGCATTAGGAGCCGAAGAAGTTCGTATCGGGAACAAAAGGTTATGCTTGCACACCTTATCCGATACGGACGACCTGCCCGGAACGGTATCAGCGGATACTCGTTACGAAAAACTATCTACTGATCGAAGTGATTGTCGTTTGTCATTCGCCGCACCTGTGGGCTTGTTGTTAAACTGCAACCACATTTACAACCAATATTTGTTTTTGGATAACAGCGAAGCCAGTCTACAAAAGTTTGAGAAGTCCGCAAGGAATATGCACTCACTGGCTCGTTACAGTCGTGCCAACCAAATCAACAAAGAGTGGATAGAAAAGTACCTAAACGAAGCCCACAGTTTTGGGCTATCTTCTGTTCGTGCTCACTTCAACATTATGGCGTGGTCGGATGATCCGGCAGAACTGAAACAGCTAAAAAATGATTGTGGAAGTGCTTTAGCATTGATGGAATGTAAACCCAGACACAACACTACGGATGTAGCAACATTGTACTGGGCAGGAATGCCGGGTAATGCAGGTGATTTTCCCGCAGAGGAAAGTTTTTACACTTTTATTGAGCCTGCATTGTGCTTTTTTACGGAAGAAACCAATTACCACAATTCGCCATCACCATTTGGTATCAAGATGGCTGACCGCCTGACTGGAAAGCCTATCCATTTGGATATTTCGGATTTGCCGATGAAACGTGGAATTATTACCAATCGTAACAAGTTCATACTCGGTCCATCGGGAAGTGGTAAATCTTTCTTCACAAACCATATGGTACGACAGTATTACGAGCAAGGCGCTCACGTTTTGCTTGTGGACACCGGAAATTCTTATCAAGGTTTGTGCGAACTCATTAAAGGTAAAACCAAAGGCGAAGACGGTGTTTACTTTACTTATACAGAAGACAACCCAATTGCCTTTAATCCTTTCTATACCGATGATGGCGTATTCGATATTGAGAAGCGTGAAAGTATCAAGACTTTGATACTGACACTCTGGAAACGTGATGATGAACCACCAACCCGTTCAGAAGAAGTAGCATTATCGAATGCTGTATCAGGCTATATCGAGCGCATCAAACAGGAAGATATTTATCCATCATTCAATGGCTTCTATGAGTATGTAAAAGGCGATTACCGCAAGGTACTCGAAGAAAAACAGGTAAGGGAAAAAGACTTTGACATTGCCAATTTCCTTAACGTACTCGAACCCTACTACAAGGGCGGTGAGTATGATTATTTGCTCAATTCCGATAAGCAGTTAGACCTGCTTTCCAAACGCTTTATTGTCTTTGAAATTGATGCGATAAAAGACCACAAAATCCTCTTTCCCATAGTCACGATCATCATTATGGAAGTCTTCATCAACAAGATGAGGAGGTTGAAAGGCATCCGAAAGCTGATACTAATTGAAGAAGCGTGGAAAGCGATTGCGAAGGAAGGTATGGCAGAATATATAAAGTATTTGTTTAAAACGGTTAGGAAGTTTTTCGGTGAAGCCATCGTGGTAACGCAGGAGGTGGATGACATCATCCAGTCGCCCATTGTTAAGGAAAGTATCATTAACAACAGTGATTGTAAAATCCTTTTAGACCAACGCAAGTATATGAACAAGTTTGATGATATACAGGCGATGTTGGGGCTTACAGATAAGGAAAAAGGGCAGGTACTTTCTATCAATATGAACAACGATGCAAGCCGACTTTACAAAGAGGTTTGGATAGGCTTAGGTGGTACGCACTCGGCAGTCTATGCCACCGAAGTTAGTTTGGAGGAATACCTTGCTTACACCACCGAAGAAACCGAAAAAATGGAAGTGATGCAGCTTGCTGCTGAACTGGACGGCAATGTAGAACTCGCCATCAAGCATATCGCAATGCAAAGGCGGGACAAAGTAAATCAATAGTCAATTAACAATTTAAAAATTCAGAAACAATGAAAAAAGTATTGTATCTGGTGTGTACGGCACTAATGCTCGCCGTAGCACCGTCAGCGAAAGCTCAATTTGTAGTAACTGACCCTGCAAATCTGGCATCAGGAATTATCAACAGTGCGAACGAAATCATACAGACTTCTTCCACCGTGAGCAATGTCGTAAAGAACTTCAACGAAGTGAAAAAAGTGTACGATCAGGGCAAGGAATATTACGACAAGCTAAAAGCTATCAACAACCTTGTGAAAGATGCCCGTAAAGTACAGCAAACCGTATTGTTGGTAGGCGATGTGTCCGAAATATATGTTCAGAACTTTGGAAAAATGATGAACGATCCCAATTTCACACCACAGGAATTGGTTGCAATCGGCAATGGTTATTCGGCACTGCTCAATGAAAGTACCGAACTGCTGAAAGAATTGAAGCAAATTATAACCTCTTCAAGCCTTTCGCTAAACGACAAAGAGCGTATGGATATTATTGATCGTGTGTACAAAGAGGTAAAGGATTACCACAGCCTTGTACGCTACTACACTAATAAGAACATTTCTGTAAGCTACCTAAGAGCGAAAAAGAAAAACGACGCACAGAGAGTTCTTGAACTCTACGGAACTTCTAACCAAAAATACTGGTAAAAATGGAATGGGATAATCTTCACGAACTCCTTCGTTCACTTTACGACGATATGATGCCGCTTGCAGGTGATATGGCGGCTGTGGCTAAAGGATTGGCGGGATTGGGTGCGTTGTTCTATGTAGCATTAAAGGTTTGGCAGGCTTTAAGCCGAGCCGAGCCTATCGATGTGTTTCCGTTACTGCGTCCATTCGCTCTGGGTCTTTGTATAATGTTCTTTCCAACCATCGTGTTGGGAACCATTAATGCAGTATTAAGCCCGGTAGTTACAGGAACTCACGCCATACTCGAAGACCAGGTGCTTGACCTCAACCAACTCCAGCAACAGAAAGACCAATTGGAATACGAAGCAATGGTACGAAATCCCGAAACCGCCTATATGGCATCAGACGAAGAGTTTGATAAAAAGCTGGATGAATTGGGCTGGTCGCCATCGGACGTTGGTACAATGGCAGGAATGTATATGGACAGGCAAGCCTACAAGATAGAGAAAGCAATAAAGGATTGGTTTCGCAATTTATTGGAAATACTCTTTCAGGCGGCGGCTTTAGTTATTGATACCATACGAACATTTTTCCTGATAGTCCTTTCGATACTCGGACCAATAGCTTTTGCTATTTCCGTTTGGGACGGATTTCAGTCCACGCTCACACAGTGGATCACGAGATATGTCAGCGTATATCTCTGGCTTCCTGTTTCCGATTTGTTCAGCTCGATGCTGGCAAGAATACAATCCCTCATACTGGAAAGGGATATAGCAATGCTTGCCGACCCGACCTACATACCCGATACGAGCAATACGGTGTACATCATCTTTATGATTATCGGTATCGTTGGCTACTTCACAATTCCAACAGTAACAGGTTGGGTAATCCAAGCCGGAGGTGCAGGAAACTTTACTCGTAATGTAAATCAAACAGCGATGAAGGCAGGAAACCTTGCGGGTGCTGGTGCAGGATCTACAGTAGGAAACATCGGCGGTAAACTGATGAATAAATAACAATAAATCATTCAAAAAAATGGAATTTAAAACGCTAAGAAATATCGAAAACAGCTTTAGGCAGATAAGACTATATGCCATTGTGTTTGCGGTTCTCTGTATTGGCGTGGTAGGATATGCCGTATGGCAGTCCTACCGCTTTGCAGAAGAACAACGCCAAAAAATCTATGTATTGGATAACGGCAAATCTTTGATGCTTGCCTTATCGCAAGATGCAAGTATCAACCGACCTGTGGAAGCAAGGGAACACGTCAGACGTTTTCACGAGCTGTTTTTTACACTTGCTCCCGACAAAAACGCTATAGAAAGCAATATGAGCAGGGCATTCAATCTTGCCGACAAAAGTGCCTTCGACTACTATAAAGACTTGTCAGAAAAAGGCTATTACAGTCGTATTATATCAGGAAACGTACAGCAACGCATCGAAGTAGATAGTGTGGTCTGCAATTTCGATACCCATCCTTATGCGGTACGAACCTATGCAAAACAATTCATCATTCGGTCAAGCAATGTAACCAGACGTAACTTAATTACTTCCTGCTACCTAGTCAACTCCGTTCGCTCTGACAACAACCCACAAGGCTTCAATATCGAAAAATTTGCAGTCGTGGAAAACAGGGATATAGAAGTCATCGAACGCTAAAAAACAATCTTATGGAAACATTATCAGATTTAAACACGTTCGCAAAAATCCTTACAGAAAAAGGATATAACGGCTATTTTCATACGCAGGGTGCGTATGCCGGAAAGCTGAAAGAAAGTATCAGCGATTACCTTGAAAGCTGCCAAAAAGGTGCAGATACTTTGCCTAAACAAGACTTGTTGTTGACAGGCTACCTACAATGGTCGGGAGAAGACAAGGCAAGTGTAGAATGCAGTATGTGGGTAAATTATCTGAACGGCAAATTCTCACTCAACAGAATGGAGGTGGCAAGAAAAGACCAATTTGGGCAATTGCTAAAAAAATCGGAACTGACAAACCTCTCTTTAATAGTCGTACCCAATGCAGTTGAGGTTATTGCTTTGGTTAATGATGAACAAAAGCAAAATGTGGGTAAAATCTCCAAGCGGTTCAAGCTCTAACATCATCATAAAAAATTAAGAGTATGAAAAAACTAAGAGCAAATATGGATAGGTATTTTGATAAGCTCGACGAACGTTGGCAGGCATTGCCAGTGCGCAAGCAGCACCAATATACCCTGTACTTTTTTGTGGGATATCTACTGCTTACCACAGGTGTAATTTTCAAAGTCTGGTACGATACCTCAAAGTCTGGAAACGATATGATCATAGAGCATATCGAAAATCCTGTCCTCTAAAAAAATGGAAGTCCTGCAAGATTGCAGGATAGTGTATCAACAATTTTAAAAAATCAAATTTATGAAAGAAAATGAGAACAAAAAATCGGTTGTTCGGGTAACGGAGGGGAACTCGACAGCAACTGCTGATGTGTTGCAAGACGGCACACAGAATAATAAGGAGAAGCTCAAAAAGCCCTTAATTTTCGGCTTAATGGCGATTGTTTTCGTGGGTTGTATGTACCTCATATTTAAACCATCCGAAGACAAAAAGACAATTGAAAATGTAGGGCTGAACGATGCGGTACCAGAGGCTACTGGAACTGGAATGCCTGCCGACAAAGGCAAGGCGTATGAACAGGAAATGCTCGAACGCAAAGAGCAGGAAAAACGCAATGCATTGGCTACACTTTCAGACTACTGGAATACAGAAGACAAAGAAGAGCCAACCGACGAACCGTTTAATGAAGAAGAGGAAAACAACAGCTTTGGCGGTAGTGGGAGAAATTCGGCAAGAAGCAGTAACCCTGCTTTGAACAGCTATCGAAATAGCCAAAGCGCATTGAGTTCCTTTTATCAAGATGATAACGCTGAAACAATGGAACTGCGTAAGCAGGTGGACGAATTGAAAGAAAAATTATCAGAAAAGGATGTGCCACCTGTGGCCACAGTTGATGACCAATTGAAGCTAATGGAGAAATCCTATGAAATGGCAGCAAAGTATCTGCCAAAAAATGCGAATACCGAAAATTCAACACCTGCTAATGGTGCTGTTCCGGATGCTATTAGTGCTATGGCTACTAACCAAAAAGAGCATTTTGTATCGTTCACATCAGCAAGAAAAAATACAGTATCAACCCTTTACCGTGAACCATCGGACAGTGCTTTTTTAGCGGATTGGAGCGAAACAAAGAACCGTGGGTTTTATACCGCTGGTTCTGTGGAACAAATGGCACAACCCAAAAACAGTATCAAAGCCTGTGTACACGATGCCCAAACAGTAGTTGGCGAAACAGGTGTGCGTTTACGATTATTAGAGCCTGCAAAAACACCGAGCCGTACCATTCCAAAAGGAACGATTTTAACGGCTAATGCGAAATTTCAGGGAGGGCGTTTACAACTAAAAGTTACCTCGATAGAACTGGAGGGCAATATCATCCCGGTAGATATAACCATTTACGATTTGGACGGACAGCAAGGCTTGTACGTTCCATATTCGCCGGAAATGAATGCCCTTACCGAAATGGCAGGCAATATGAGCCAGACAGGCGGAACAAGCGTAATGCTCACGCAAAATGCTGGACAGCAGGTTGCAGCAGACCTTAGTCGTGGCGTGGTACAGGGAATTTCGGGCTACTTCGCCAAAAAGGTAAGAACCCCAAAAGTTACGCTGAAAGCAGGATATCAAGTCTTCTTGGTATCTAAAAAATAATGTTGAACTCAAATAATTTTAATAATGAAAAATCATTTAAAAACCTTTTGGGCAATTGTCCTGATACTCGGCTTTGCCGTACAATCTTTTGCACAAGACAGCATCAGAACTCCGCTTGCATTAGGCAAGATAGAACCGTATAAAATGGAAGTTACCTACGATAAAACTTCGCACTTGATTTTTCCGACCGCTATCCGTTATGTGGATTTGGGAAGCGAATATCTAATTGCAGGAAAAGCAGAAGATGCGGAAAACGTGTTGCGTGTAAAAGCAACGGTAAGGGATTTCGAACCTGAAACCAATTTTTCGGTCATTACGAATGACGGACGTTTTTACAGCTTTAATGTGTATTACAGTTCTTACCCGGAGGCAATGAGCTACGACCTACTTACAATGCAAAAGGCAGTGGATAAAGCCAATGGAAACGATGTGCTTTTTGAAGAATTGGGCAATAATTCGCCTTCACTAGCAGGCTTGCTATTAGAAACAATTTACAAAAATGATAATCGGATTGTAAAGCACATTGGGGCTAAGAGTTTCGGCATTCAGTTTATTCTCAAAGGCATTTATATCCACAACGGCAAATACTATTTCCATACGGAATTGAGAAATAAAACCAATGTGCCTTTCCAGATTGATTTTATCAATTTCAAAGTAGTAGATAAAAAGGTAGCCAAACGTACTGTGGTACAAGAACGCCCGATGATACCCCTCAGAACTTACAAGCCTTTGGACGAGATTGGCGGGAAACTAACCGAACAAAACGTGTTCCTGTTAGACCAATTTACCATTGCCGATGACAAGGTACTGTTGATTGAGATTTTCGAGAAGAACGGTGGCAGACATCAAACTTTGCAGGTAGAAAATTCGGATTTGATAAAAGCTCGTTTAATAAACGATATGCACCTAAAATTTTAATAACATTTTAATCCAATAATATGAAAAAGTATATCTATACCGTGATGCTCATCTTGATGGCCATCACGGTTACACAGGCACAAAGAATGCTCCCAAAACAGAAAGGACTGGAAGTAAGTACAGGTGTAGTATCCAAAGATAAAATTGGTAATGATTATTACCTCAATATTGGAATGACCGTGAACGGTAAAAACGGGAACTATCAGCTTTGGGCATTGGAATACACCCACCAATACCACGACTACAAAGACCTCCGCATACCGCAGGAAACCTACACTTCCGAAGGCGGCTACAGTTTCTTCCTTTTGGGCGATGCTCGTAAAAACATTACGCTGAACTTCGGAATAACAGGTGTTGTCGGTTATGAAAGCATCAATCGTGGCGAAGCGATGTTGTATGACGGAGCAAAGATTTTGAGCGAGGATAACTTCATCTACGGAGCTGGTGGACGGCTCACTCTTGAAACATATCTATCAGACCGTTTTGTGTTAATCCTGCAAGGACGCACAAAAGTATTTTGGGGTACGGACTTAGAGCAATTCCGACCATCCGCAGGTGTGGGATTAAGGTTTAATTTTTAAAAACTTAAAACAATGATAGCTATATTTAATAAATTCAGAATAGGATTAGTGCCGATATATGTAATGCTGGCAATCCTAACAGCTTCGGTAACTTTAGTATCTTGTAGTAAAGATGATGAACTCGAAATACAGAACGATTTTCCTTTCGAGGTAAACGTGATGCCAGTTCCAAAAGATGTAGCCAATGGACAAACGGTAGAAATACGCATTGACATACAGCGAACAGGCAATTACAGCAACACACAGTATTTTCTTCGCTATTTCCAATTTGACGGACAAGGCATATTGCGGTATTACGATGAGCAACCATATTTACCGAACGATTTATACCCATTACCCACAGAGCAATTTCGGTTGTACTATACTTCAACATCTGCCGTTTCGCAATCCTTTGATGTTTGGATTTCGGACAGCTTTGGAAATGAAAAACAGATAAGTTTTCAGTTTAATAGTGCTGATTAAAAACAATGAAATCCTGCCACAAAAAGCAGGATTTCTCTTTTTAAGGGATATTAAAACTGTTTTTTTTTGTAAATTTAAAAAGTAGATTTTAAGTGTTTTGTTATGGTCGCATCATTGGTTATAGGAATAATATTTTTGATTGCAGGTTTAGGACTTCGCTATTGGCTTAACCGACGAAAGTTTTACAGGCGTGGTCCGATGGGAGCCGAAGGTTTTTCATCTTATGAAAGTTCGGTTTTCATTAAATTTATTGAAAAGGTTGGTAAATGGATAGCTTATGGATTGATTATATTTGGACTTTTATCACTTTGGGTTTATTCTCGTGAGAAAAAAGATAGGGAAATCCAAAACATGGAAATCCAGAAACAGAATTAATCATTTTTAAATGACAAAATCCTTTGATGACATAACCTTGCGAAATATATCTGACATTATATCAAATCTATTAACGCATACAAAAATCACAGAACATTTAGCTGGTGCTAATATTTCTCAATCGCAAATTGGTACAAACAAAACCGACAGACTTTTTTATGCATTAAAAGAAAAGCAAATACAAGACAATTGTGGAAATAATGTATTGGCATTTGTAGTTAGGTTATTAAATCCTAAAAGATATAATTCCGAAGACGAATTTGAAAGAGACAGAACAACTATCAATGAAAAATTAGTTTACGAAGGGATAGAAATTGATAAAACCGGACAACCCCGACTAGTTGAAAAGGCTAAAACCATTTCAGAAGCTAAAAGCAGGTCACTTAAAATCAAAGAAAAAGTACACGGTATCGGAGTTCATTCAGAAATTTTACCATACTGCGAAGCCGAATGGCTGAAAGAAAATTATTTTCACTCTATACTAGAAATCACAAAAAGTGTTGCGGAAAGACTTAGGCAGAAAAGTGGCTATACTTCAGATGGAGTAGATCTGGTTGATGATTGTTTTGCTTTAGGAAAAGACAAAAGACCTATGCTTGCTTTTAATATGCTGAATAATCCAAGCGAAGAAAGTGAGCATAAGGGTTTCGGCAACTTCTGTAAAGGATTTTTTTCTATGTACCGAAATCCAAAAGCGCATAACCCGAAAATATTAGAAGACACTCAACTTTCAGAAATGACTGAAGTATTGGTTGTAGCTACAATTATTCATAACAAACTTGATAACACTTACAAAACAGGACTTAAATAGCGCAAATCGGATAACCCAAAAGTTATCCGATTTTTTAACTTACAAATCGGTGCATATAAAAGATGAGAGTTTTAGAGGTAAATAAATTTCGTCTGGACTGTGTTTTATGTAATCTTCTTTATCATAGTCCCACATAAAGCCAGGTCTGATTAAAGTAAAATCGTTTGTTTTATTTACGTACTGAACGTAGCTATAACCCCAAGGCGATTTGTAAATAATTTGCCCGTTAACTGCTGATGTATCAAAGTTCTTATCTTCAATCTGTTCAATCACTTTTATAAACGAAGGACATAGTCTTTCGTAAAATATCTCTAAGTTTTTTTCAAATCCTTTTGTTCTGTTTTTCAGCTCGGAAATTCTAATATTAATTTTGGATTTTAATTCTACAAAATTGCTATTGAAATCATCTACATTCCTACAACCTAAATAATGAAGTGCATTTAAAGCCATAGTAAAAAAGTAATGTAATTCATCATCTTTCCATCGATTGTTAATTAAGCAAACAATTGTATTTATGAGTGCCTCTTTTTTTAGTTCCTCGATTTTCTTTTTTGTATAGTCAAATTCATACGCTTTAAATCCGCTTCTTGCCAGCATCAAAAAGTCGCCAATTAAGTTTAAACAACAACCCTTTACATTGTTATTGTCATAATCGTCTACAAATGGTAAATAACTGAAAAAATGGTGCGTGTCTTGTTCGTCATACTTTGCAGATTTCCCTCCGTATTCACTTATCAACTCAAGAGCGATTAAATATTTAGTCAAATCTGTAAGTGTAGGCCTATATGTTTTTGGTCGACTATTCCCATAGAGAATTTCTTGTTGGTAATTGTAAAGGTTATCAAAGTAGTTCATCAACTTTCTTTTTTCAGATTTAAGAATGACAAAAGAGAGGTTACGAACCGTTGCCACTTCTCCTTCCTCATTTCCATTTATGTTGCCTAAATCGTCTTCTTGCTCATCAATACTTATATCAGCTTGTTTATTTGTTGAAATTCCATTTAAATTGATGAACTTCAAAACATCTAAAACACGTAGGGAAAGAGAAGAGAGTAGAAGGTTTTTTTCAAATCCAGAATTTTCTATTGCTTTATAGGAAGAGAGATCGTAAAGTTTTTCAGGTTCTTTGTCATCATTCAGCTTTGTAAACGTGCTTCTCCTACTATCTAAAAAGCTGGCTCCTGTCTCATTTTCTGTTTCGTCAAAGATGGCGTAATGCAACAAGTCAAGAACTTTACTTAGTTCGCCATTTTGAATTTCGCTATAAATTTTCTCAATTTCCTCTGTTTTTGGGTTAGGATGCGTTTTCGCCAAAAGGAAATAATCGGAAATTAATAGTTTATTTGAGATAATCCCATCATTAACATTTGTCAATTGCACATATAGGAAACTGCCTAATTCTAAATTGACTGTTATTTTTAGCTCTTTCGCATAATTTGAGAAAGTTTTGGAATACAAAAATCGGTTTTGTTTATCGAAGAAAACAACCTTGAATTCATCGGTATAAGTTCCAGTGGAATGAAGTATAAATTCATCATAAATCAACTCTGCACAAAGCAACTGTACTTTAAATTGATTGTTCTTGATTATAGTTTCATAAATTGACTGATTTGTAGTCGCTGTAAATTCATCAAGGCTTTTACTATTGCTTGTTTTCAGTTTTATGCCTAATTGATTTAATAATCCACCTTTTTCTGACTGAATAAGAAGTGAAACTTCTGCATTTGAATTTTTGCCCAATAATCCCAATCCTGCAGGTGTAATATTGGCACTACCGAACAAGCAAAATTCTTTTCCATTTTTTGTCTTGAAATGAATAATCTTCCCGTGAAGTTTTGATTTTGAGTTTCCAGATTTTGCATATTGGATTTTGCTTACGCCTGCATCACACCAATCGTAAAATGTAAACGCTTTGTTCACTTGCATTGCAGAAGGGATTAAACCACTTTCATCCAATATGACTTTTACTATGGCTGAAGGAAAAAGAGAATTAAGTTCTTGCAATACTTTCCCATTTTTGTCATAATATGGAGAAATGGTAGTTATTTCTACTACTTTCTCATTGCTAAGATGTTTTAAAAGTTCGTTCCAAATAGAAGTTGTTTCAGTATTAAACAGGAAAGCAACCTTCTCTTTTTGCGACGTTTCGAAAAATTGAAATGGTTTTGTCTTTGGCAATTCATTCAGCCATTTAGAATGTTCAAGTATCCATTTTGTAGTTTTTTCATTCATCTGTCCTTTAACTGACGATGAAAGAGTTGATAGATAATCCCAAGCTGACGAAAAGACTGATGAATTTTCGGTTGAACGAATATCAAAATGAAATGCTCCCCAAATCTCATCATTGTTGCCATTTCCAGAATTTGTAAGGTTTCCAGAACCAACAATAAGCAATCCTTCTTTTTCACCAAACAACATCCAAATTTTTGGATGGAATACTGACTTTTGAAAAACAGGATAAAGTGAATAACCGGCAGAAAGTTGCATTTCTTCTCCTGTCGCTTGTTGCATTAACTCTGAATAATAATGTCCATCAATAAAAACGTTGATGTTTCTCACGCCACAAGAACGCAACCATTTCATTGCTTTCATTTCAAAAAAATAAAAGTCAAAGCTGAAGGTAGTAAGAATTGCAGAATGATATCTTCTGCTTCCTATCAATGTTAGTATGTTTTCTCTTTCTAGTATCATCAGTCAATCAAAAGTTTCTTATGTAATGGCGATAAAACCCTTTGGTCGTTGATTACCTGTAAATCAAACATTATGTTTTGCAAGGCGTTCATTCTTGGCGATGTGTTTCTTGGAGGAAATGTATCTATGAAACGGATGTATTGTTCCTCAATAAAAAATTTGTGAGTAGCCTGTGAGCCGTTGCCCATTTTTCTGAGTGCAACCATTGAGTGCCTGTAAATAATTTTGCGTAAAATAAATTGTTCAACAAAATCTTGAAGTGTATCGTTTTCTGCTGTGTGAACTGTCAAGATACCATCAACCATATTCCCATCCCTTTCTATCTTTTTTCTGCTCATAAATTCTTTCAATGGATGAAGTTGCTCTCTATTATTTTTGAATATTTGAAGCAAAAGAATAAAGCCATATTTTGCTACTATAACAGGGTCGTTTGTTCCATCAATTTCCTTTTTGATGTTTTCCTCATCTTCTGTGTCAGGGATTAACTCCAAAATTTCTGCAAGTGAACTTGTTGGCTCTGTAGCTTGCTTTAGCTCTTTGCATATTTCATTTGTAATACTGCTTGAAAATTTCTTTACAAACAATGGTAGATATTGGTCTTGTTGGAAATCGTAAAGATGTTGTAATACAGCCCAAAACATCGTACCGCAACTGTACTGCCAATACTCATTTAATTGATAGCAGTACCAACCAATATTAGTTTCCGTTTCAGGATAACCATTTGTTCCCAATTTCTTTCGGTAACTTTCCAATAGAAATCTATACCAGTCGTAATTATTTTCATTTTTAACAGCTGTATTTAAGAGCGACAAAATTGTTTCCCTTCTGTGAAAAGTAAAACGTTCTTCCATTTCTTGACTTGGATCGTCTTTGTCCAAAAGCATTTCTACATATAGTTGCCATTCGGCATTTTCTGTTTGTACCGTATCAATCGCAAAATACTTTATCAGTTCTGAAATATCATCTTGGTAGAGTTTTCCTTTTTTGATATTAATATAAAATAACTCTTTTATTTGTGGTGACAATGATCCTTCAAAAGCCTCGGCTAATTGTTTCCCAGAAACTTTTTGTCTTGGGTGTGGTTTACTAATGTTGTAAATAACATCTCCATCATCATTTATTGCTGTAATAATTAAGGAAAGTGCCTGCATTGCTCCGTAATAATATTGTCCGAATGCACCGGATGGATATTTCCAATAAACATTTTTATCGGTATTGTCCTTGTCTGCTCCTTCGGCTAAGTCAAAATAAGTTTCCTCAGCTGTATTTATTAGGTTTGAAGCAAAGTTACTTCCTGTTATCTGTTGAACTCCTTTACGCTCGCTTTGCATAATTATGGCAATCATCAATTCAGCTCTGCGGATAAAACGATATTGTTCTTTTGAGTTGCCTTTCTTCTCGGTCTTGAAATAGAAGTCTAAAAGCCAACAATAAAACCCATAATAACGGAGACGATTAGTCAAATTGGAAATTCCAGGCAACATAGTGGCGTAAGTCGCTTCTGAGGTTGTTTGAAGGCCTAACGGGTCAAGTCCAGTGATTAGACTTATTGATGCTCCCCAAAACGGATAATTTGAATTGCCTTTTTGTAATACTGCCATTTAAAATTAATTTATCAGTAACCTATATTCTTCAAATTTACAAAATAAACTATCTTGAAATTTATATCGTGGCGACAAATACTACCTTTCAACGCCAATCAATACAACATTTTCCAAGCCTTTACAAATCCTTGATAAATTCCACTTCCACAGAAAAATTGAGCAGATTATGGAAGTTATTGCAATACAAAAATCCACATTAGACGGAATGAAGAATGAACTAAAAGCACTTTTAGAAATGACCGAAAATGCTGTACGGAAATATACTCCAATTTTCAAAGAAGAAAAGTGGCTCGATAACCAGGAAGTGTGCCTGATGATGGATATTACCAAACGGACTTTGCAGACCTATAAAGACAAAGGGCTATTGCCATATTCCAAACTGAACCGCAAAAATTATTATAAACGCTCGGATGTACTGTCTTTGCTCGAAGCTGGACACCCCTACAATACCAATGACAATGAATTTATTGACGAATGAAGCTGAAGAAGTAATCGAACAACAGCAAATGATAATGCAGTTGAGAAACCGTATTGAAAGCATATTAAAAAATTATCGTCCTGTAATGAACGGAGAAATTTATTTGTCGGGCGAAGATGTATGCAAATTGCTACATATCAGCAAACGGACTTTACAGCAATACCGTGATGATAATATCCTGCCGTATATTCAGATCGGTGGCAAAATTATTTATAAGGAAACAGATTTGATGACAATATTGGAGCAGAATTATATCAATCACAAAACAAATTCAGGCTAAGCTTTTTGTTGCATTAATACATCTAATAGCAAGAGTTTAGTATCTTTGCTATGTAAAATATAGAAATACTTAAAGTGTTTTTGCTTTAAGTCCCACATTGAAAACTGGTAATTTTTAGACAACGGGACGATAAGGAAGAACGCTCATGCCATAGGCGTGGGCGCTCGCTTATTCGTTGTCGGGTATACCAGTACCTCAATGTGCGGTAAGTGTAGTTGCCTGCGCTTTCTTTTTGTGCAGGGCTACATCAACTTTAAAAAAGTATGATGATATGGAAACTGGTACAGCACAACAAAAAATTACACTCGCCTTTATCAATGATAAAAGCCCAATTTTAGATTTCATTTGTAAAGACCTCATTGCTTCAGGAACTGAAGTCTTATTTCGTTCGGAAAGCATTGAAGATGGACTATCACAATTATCTTCATTAAATGAACTCCCGAAAATTTGTATTATCGACCTTGATTTTTACAACAAGAATGTTTTGGTTGAACTTCAAGAATTAAGAACAAAATATCCAACAATAAAACTGATTGCACATAGTGATATTGATGATAAAAAAGTCGGTAAACCTCTTTTAGACATTGGTTTTGCAGGTTATCTACTCATTGGTAGCGATGCAGATGATTTTAAAAGAGCCATTGACCAAGCTGTCTATAGCTCTAACTAATAATATGAATGTTATAACAATTATTTTACTTGAATATTATTTTATAGAGTTCAGTGATTAAACTCTCTCTTCTTTCAAAATCACAGTTTACCGTAAAAAAATGAGATTTAATACTTTCCAACGTAAAATCTTGATAGATATTTATTTCCTTATTGAATACAGTAAAGGTTTTACCATTTAAACTGTAAATATCTATACTCGAAAAGTCTGGTCTAATTTCTAAAAATGCTTTCTCACTTGGCCTTTTTAGTAAATAATCATATCTTTTTTTATCAGAATCCCATAAAACTTGATGACTCCTTACAAAGGATTTTGGAAACTTACTTTTTACAGCACTTAAGATTAATTCATCAAGCTCGTCATTTGTAAATAGCTCTTGTTTAGGATAATCTAATAATCTTTTTATCTGATTTGGCTCTGGATCATCGTTAAGCTTATAATCACTCGTAATTTGACGATCATAAATAATAACACCAATAGTAATTTCAACACCAAATTGGTTTGTTGAAACAACACTTATTTCTTTAACAATTTTCCAATCTTTTTGGTCTAAAAGTTTAATTGTAATTTGTTCGTTTGATTTGTTTTTATCAGTATTCATATATTATTCCCATTTTAAGTTTTGAGCATATTTAGTATGGGGTGAGATTTCAAACATATACTCCTTACTATTTAAACTATGTCCAAGTGTCTGTATCAAATCGTCAGTTACCCAAATAAATTTGTTTGATTCTTTTTCTAATTTTAGTTTTTCTAGAATTGGTAATTGTTCATTATTAATAACCAAATCAAAAATTTCAAAAATAAATATCCCTTTACCCCCGCTATCTAATTTGATAATTGGAGATTGAATCTTTTTTTTAAATTCATAATCAATGAAGCGAAATTGTCTCCAGGGTAAAATGTCTTCTGAGATTAATTCTTCACAAAACTCTCTCCATGGAGAAATTTCCCTATCCTTTTTTGAATCGAACCATTTAAGAAAAGAGATTACATTTTTTCCCCTAACATAAACTCTCAAATCATTTTTAGCTATTCCTTTTTCTGTTTCAAACTTTCTGTCAGGTTTTACTTCTAATTTTTCAAAAATAGCACTACTACTAGGTAATGTTTTATAACATCCACCTACTGGCTGATAATAATTTCTGGTTCTACTTTTTACTAGTAAATACTCATTGTCAACTTTAATTCTGTACAGATACGCAATTGATAAACGAAAATCTTTTTTGCGGTGCAAAATTTGAGTATTAATAATTAATATTAGTTGTTTATAATTATCTATTAACCAACCTAAAATCAATGTTATTAAAGAAATTATACCTGCTCTTGTAAATGGAGAATGCCAAAAATCATTGTCAAATAATCCAATAATAATAAGTAAAATAGGTATGGTATATTTTATGAGATTATCTTTCATATTATTTTTGGACTTGGATTTAATTGAATGATTGTTTCTTTTACCGATTCAAAGTCCAATGCTTTTGAAGGAAAACATTTAGATACTGCTTCAGGTAAGACTCTCAATCGAATGTCTGAAAAAGAAAAAGCTAAACCATTATTATGTTTTTCACCAGTTAAATCTGCTAAAGTTTCTAATTCTTTATCGTTTAATCCAATTTCTCCAATTGATTTTTCAAACAATTGCTTTCTCTCATCAAAAGTAGGTCTCTCAAATTCTAATATTATTGCAGCTCTTCGAATAATTGCTTCATCCAGAAAATGAAGTCTATTTGTTGACATGAATAAAATAGCTCTACCATTTAATTCTCTTAATTCGTCAATTTTTTGAATTAATGTATTAACAGCTGCCTTTTCTTCTTGATGCATTTGCATAGTTGACCTAGTTGAGGCTATAGCATCAGCCTCATCAATCAATAAAAATGCAATTCTTCTTTTTCCCGCTTGATTTTTTAATTCACTGAACGCATCATTTACCAAGTTACCCATTTGACCATGTAAACCTTCTCCTCTTACTCTTGTACTTAGTTTGAGAAAAAAACCGTCTTTTTTAAGTTCTCGTAACATTCTATCTGCAATTGCTTCAGCGGAAATTGTTTTTCCGGTACCTGCGTCTCCAGACAGTATAATTAGCGGATACTTCTCTTGAAGCTGAGAAATAATCGGTAGCTCTACTTTGTGAAACTTTTTACTCCATTCACTTAATCCTTCTTGATCAAGTAATAATTTTAAGTTAGAAAAAATTCTATCGAATTTTGAATCAAAACCAACTAAGTTCTTTGCTCTTTCTTGTATACCCTTGTTAGGTAATTCAACTATATTGTCAAAAATATTATTCATAGCTATTTGTAATTAGTTTTTTTTAATTCATATCCTTTGCTAGCATATAATTGAGCATTTGAACTTTGAAGACTGGGGAATGAATTATCAATAGAGGATGCCGTCCATGATAATTTAAAACCTTTTGAAAAATTTTCTTTTTCTGAAGCATTTAAATTTTTCCATTTTTGAGTATATGCCAAAATGACTGATAATCTTGTATTTGGAATGTCAGTCCAATCATTATTCTTACCTGCTCTTTCACTTTCTGTAGATGTTCCAAGAGAATTCACAATAAATTTTGAAGCTCGAATTACTCTTTCTGTCTCGCTGTTTAGTAATACAACATCAACTGAATATAAATATTCATTTTCAGCCAATAAAAGTATGTCATAGAATAGTTTATCAACATATTCCATTGTCCATTTTCCAGTTCTTCGTGCAATTGTTCTAATATCAGCTTCACAGCCTTCAAAGGTTTTTCTTATATCTAAAACTGTATAAGTGCTGGTTTTTGTAGTTGTTCCGTACATAGGCATTAATCTAAATTAAAAGTTGGTCCGAAAACACGTTTCCATTCTTGAATAGTGTCTCCTTTATTATTTTTTGATTCGGCAATATTTAAGGTATCAAAGGCATCTTCAGCTTCTTCAATAATTTCATCCCATTTGTTTTTATCAAGACGTTTCACAATATTGTTCTCTTTGTTTGTATTATCAGCAATGTAAATAGGTGAGTCATAATTGCCAGGAATTGATTTAATTGAATCTTTAAATTCAATTATGGGAAATGATGGATTACTTACGAATTGAAAGAATCGAATTACACCTTCTTCAATACTTTCTTCTATACCATAGTTCTCATCTAAATAAGCAACAATTAATTCAATTGAAAATGATGATAAACCTGGTTCGTTGTCTGTAGGCTGCAATTCTTTATAATTTTTCCACCATTTTATTGTTCTAACAATGGAGGTGTAAGATGGATTTTTTTGCCTTTTTTCTAGTGAAAAGCTTAATTGTTTACTGATACTTGTTATATATTTTTTTCCACCGCGTCGACTTGGCTGCCAAACATATTCGGCTATATCTTGTAGTGGAACAACAGGAACAATGTCAACTTGTAAACCTGTTCCACTAAAGGAAATTGTTATTGATTTTGTATTTCCTTTAGCATCAACATCTCTTTGAATATCCTTTTGTGGATATATACTTTTTAAATAAGAAACAATATAATCATATAATTTGGGTAGATCATTATGAATTTCTTTATCTCCAGAAATAAAGAGTACCAAATCTATATCTATAGGGTTTTCTCCAGTAGGTTTTAAAATTGTATGCTTTTTCCACGAACCAGCAATAATGTACTTTTGAACTTTTAATCCGTGACTATCATCTTCAGCAATTTTTTTTTCTAATTTTTCTTTCAAATTATTGATTTGATCTCTGTATTTACCCATATTTTCAGGCTGCAGTTTGATCTTCTCAATAAAGTTTTGTAAATCTTTATTTGATAACTTCATAATTTTAGTTTTTATACATCTTTATATATCAAACAGTTGCCCATTTATTTGGTTCAGACTTTTTGTCAGTTTAAGTTTGTTATTAGCTTAAATTGTCTACTAAATTCATATTGCTGCTAAGCTGCTAAATAGTAATTTTCTTCGAAATATTTCTATCCGAAAAACAGGTCATAAGCGATCATTAATCAGGCGACGTTCTTTTGCTTTTCTTTGATCGCTGTGTGGAAAGAAAAGAAGTCAATACTAAATACAGCAAATGGGATAGCGAATATCCCACGTAATAATTTAGCAATCTGTTTGGTAAAATGTAAGGAAAGGCAATTGTGTAGTGGTGCATTTTGACAAAGTGGTTGCATCCGCTTTAAACCGCAAAAATGCGTTTCCGACCGTAGCGAGGAATTGCATTTTTGCCACCCAAATTTTCGGGTCAGGCGACTTTTATCGGGTGGGTGCGGAAATCTTTCAGATTGTGAAAAAATCCCCTGTATTCGGTCATTCCTTTGCGAAACAAGTTCCACAATAACGAACAACCCATTTGTGTCAATGATGAATTGATAAACAAATCTTGGTGTTCCAACGCTTCGGCAAGTGAGCAACTTGGCGTGTTGTCCTCTTGTTCGGATTGCTTCAATAGTTCGCCAAATTCATCGGTAACAAATGGCAGGCTTGCCACCGTTTCGTACTTTTCAGAATTTGGTTGTTTTATCTCTCCGATAGTAGATAGTAGCACTTGTCCTGTATCTTGGCTGTTGCCAAAATCTAACCAATATTTTGGTTCGTCTTGATAATGTCTGCGGTAACTTATTTCTTTAAGAATTTCAGCAACACCAAACCTCGCCTGTACATTATCCACACAAGTAATGGTAATGGTTACCCTTGCTTTTTCGGGTGGTCTGCCAAAATTATCTTTTTCAAATTTTACCGTTTCGGCTTTCCAATTTGTTCCTGCCCAACGGTTACAACGATTGACTAAAGCAACGGATTTGTATAATCCTGTTTCACTTTCTGCAAAACGCTGTCTGCCCAAATTGGCACTCGTGATAACATCATCGTCCCAAAGGCGGACTTGTAACCCTGCGTGTCCCAACGCAATCAAACTTTCGTTTATTTCCATTAAAGCAGTCAATACTTTTGAGCCTGTGCCACCTGCCCCGATAAGGTTTACCGAAATCGGATTGGTAGGATTGAGCAGGTAATTATCTGTAAAATGAACTGCGGTTTTTGCTGTATTCATCACAATAGATTTTTAAGGATTTTGTTGTTCTTTTTCAATACTTCTTTAGGAAAGGGTTTATCGGTATTGATAAGGTCTTTCCAAAGGTTCACAATGTTTTTTTTCGTCAAGTTTTCGCATAATGAATGACTGAAATAGGACTTGAAAAAATAATGTTCCCAAGCCTGTAGAAATTCCTCAACCGAAGCCGAATTTTTAATATCAACACTCACCGTACCCATACAAACATTGCCTTTCTCGTAGATATTGAAGTAAGGTGCGTAATGCAATGGCGTTTTCTCGGTGGGTCTTCTGTCGCTTGCCAAAGCAAATAACGTAAGACTGCTTTTGCTTGCCAACCAAAGCATTGGCGGTACTTGTGCCATTCCGCTGGGTATGCCCAAACTATCCACAAAATACAGTTTCCGTTGCTGTGTTTTGGTGTACCAAAGTACCGTACCTTTTTCCGCATTTGGATTGATGTGTAAGATATTGGTCGGCAAAATTCCTTTTGGTTTTAAAAAAGCTTGGTTCTTTTCTTCATCGGTCTGTAAGGACTTTGCTAAAATATTGGCTTCTTTTACAGTTAATGGATGGGCATTGATAGGCGTTCCGTTGATGTCCATATCAAAATGCTCAACATACATATCGTTTTCAGTTCCTTTGGTTTCATAGAAAACCAAAGCAGATTTCGGATGGTACAATGTGCCAAAATGGTCTGTTATATCTGTTGTTGTATTCATTTTTCTATCGTTTTGTATTCGTATAATATTCCACTCAAATCATTCAATAAACCAAACAAACGGTTCTCAAAATCAAGATTGGCTGTTGGTATTTCGCTTCCGTCAAATCGCTTGGAAATAGTAGGTTCTTCCATTGCTCCGTACTCGTTAAATTCATTGTTGATGGTATCTGAAAGGCTTTCGTATAACCAGCCTCTGGTATCTGCAATAAATGAAATGTACTTTTCCATTCCGATTACTTCATTTTCGTCATCATCATAAGGGTCTTTTTCGGGCAATGTTGCGTTGCTGAAAATAGTGGTGTTCGGATATTCTGTACAAAGGGCAAACGCATTACAAGCCACTTGCCAACATTCCTTGTCGAACATATCAACACTTTTAAATCGGTTCAAACGCTGTTCAAATACCTTTAGATTAGTTCGATTAAATAGCTTTTGTTCTATTCTATCGCCAATGTATTCGGCATTTCTCAACTCACGTTTGTAACTTTCCGTTTCGTCCGTTTTCTCGTCCTGTTCCACCCAATCTTTGTGCATTTCATATAACCAATACAGATAGCTGTCTTCCTGTCTGTAATACGGCACATCGGCAATATGGTACAGATAACTACATACTGATAATAGAAGCGGTGCAGTCTTTTTACGCTTCGGGTCTTTGAGCATTTGAAATAGTGGTATAATTGGAATATAATACAAGGTCGTACCCACATTGTACCTTTCCTCGCTTACGAAAAAGGTTTTCTTACTGTCCTGTACCAATTTGAAACTATCCCAATTTTTGTTGGTACGTTTTACTTTGGTTTCCATATCCCACATAGCCAATACGATATTGTAGGGAAAACCAAAATCCTTGGTCTGTGTTGCCTCAATGTTGTAATGCTCGGCAAGTTGGGAAAGGGACTTGTAAAAATCCCTCTCCGTTTTCTGACAAGCCTGTACGGATTTTGCTGTTTTCAGTTTTGGCAGAAACGTACACTTTAGAATACCATTGGTAGCATTGCTATTGGTACGGATTTCTGCTTGTCTTTCTGCACTTGGTTTGCGTCCTTTGGTCTTTGTAGCCAATTGGCGAACTCGCCCAACTGTCGGTGCAATTGCCGTTGTCGTTTCTGTTCGGGTATGCTGATAGTTCCCGATATGATGTTGCGTTGCATAATTCATTGTTTTAAAATTTTGGTTTAACCTTTCGTTCCCATTACGCTCTCAAATTTGTACTCGACTGCATCGTCTTTTATCTGCGGTGCAGATGCTTTTGCCGTAGTCAAAATCGGGTACATATTGGCGTAAAAATTCATTACGGCTTCCACGCTCCAACGTGGTTCGGGGTCGGTCAGTCTTATGTCCTGTCCTTTATCTTTGAGTATAAAAACTCTTTCTAATTGCGTTGCTAATAACATAATGTTCTGTTTTAATGATTACTATTCTTTTCATCTTCGTCTGTTTCATCAATAGGATAATCGGCAGTAATTTCTTGCTCTATTGGTGGTTCGGGTTTTGCTTCGTCCATTGCTCCGAAAAGGCTCGGTGTTGCGAATTTGTCGGATAATGCTATTTTGCGTTTGCGTATCTCGTCTGCTTTTTCGGGAAACTCCGTTATATCGGGAACTTTTATCCACGCTTCACGGAATTTGCCCTCTTTCTCCAACTCGTCCGCCTTTGCCATTGCATCTTTAAACTTCTTGTCTTTGACTTCTTTTTCTTTTTTCTCTTTTTCGGTTTTTGCTTTCTCGATTGCCGATTGTGCTTTGGCTTCATCAAGTTGCTTTTGAAATTTCTCCATATCCACCATTAAGCCCGATACCTTTTGTATAGGTGTGGTTATCTGCTCAAAAAATCCCTCGTCAAACTCCTGGGGTGTGGCGTTAAAGGTCAATGGTGGAATTAGATTTTTTGCACTATCTCCGCATTGTTCGTTATTGAGCAATACTGTTACAATTAGGTTGCTTTCTATTCCTTTTGAAATGTTCAGTTGTAATACTCCTGTAAAGTCCAACTGCTGTATCTGATTGAAAAAATTGGTGTTCATCGTTCTTAAATTTTAATTGTTATTACTTTTTTCTTTTTTAAGTTTCTCGTGCATATCTGCCCAATATTCCTGTCTTTCCTTGTCTGTTTCTGTTGGTGGGTGGTGCTGATATTCTTTATACCAACCTGTTTGTTGAATAGCTTTTATGAGGTCGGTAACTTCAATCCAATTCCCTTTTTTATCTATGATTTTCATCGTACTTGGCTTTAAGTGTTATTTGCTGATTTCCGCTATTTGGTCAATCCTGCCATAAATGATACTTCTAAGACTTGTTTTATCGGGAGCGTTGTATTCTGCCCAACTACCGTACTGCTTTACGATATAGGATTTTAAAACATCCTCAAATCCAAAGCGATAACCCATAAGCGGTACAGCTCTTTTGAAATAGGCGTTTCGGTTTACTGCTTCTGCAAGCCAATTTTTTTCGGCTCGGTTCAATTTTTCGCCTTTGTTCAGTTTTTCCCTTAATAAGTAAACCTTTGCATTTTGCAGGGGTGCCAATTCGGGTACATCGTGGCGTACAAACTTTGTGGCTATTATTGTTACTATTTCCATTGCGGTAGATTTTAAGGTTGCTGATTTTTGATTTTTCGTTCCAACAAGGTTTCCAATATCTCGTAATCACTTTCGTAAATTTCTCCTTCGAAATGGTAGGTGTCCGTTTCTTCATCAAACCCGTATTGTTCAAAATCTTCGTCTTCCAAATAAATATCTGTGAGTAGCTTGTCATAAAATGTTGCCCTACCATATATAAGATTGCCCATTTCTTCATAATCCTGTGTAAAGTTCACTTCGTAATGTTCCGCTATCTTTTGAATTACTTCTATATTGGGCGACCATTTTGTTTCATACTGAAATTGCCCTTCATCGCCTTCATTCCAATAGATATTGAAGAAATAACCACCATTATTTTTAGAAATAAATTCGGGTAGTTGCCCTTCTTCGGTTTTTTCTTCCTTTTCCTTCATTGATTGAAAAAGTTCCTGTATTGCTGTGATTGTTTCGGGTTTCCCCTCGAATACAACTGTATTACTGCACCAATTTGCCATAACTTTTGTTTTTAGTAGGCTACCACCGATTAAAGCGGTAGCCTGTTGTTATTTAATTAAGGTTTAGGATTTCTGCACCATCTAAAGCAAAACCATTACACAATTCAAATGCTTTCTGTGATTTGAGTTGAGCAGTGCCACCCAATACAATGCTCTGCAACTTGGCTTCATCATTCTTGTAATTTCTTACGTTCTGATAGTAACCTGTAACCGCATTATAAGCTCCGAACAATGTTCCTTTTGTCGTATCCATTTGTTGGGTGTCGCTTATCATTGCGTATGCAAAAGCATCTTCAACGGTGTTTTTGAACACGGTGGAAATTTCATCTTCTGCACCTTTTTTGATAAGGTCAAGCGTTTCCTTATTCGGGCAAAGTGCCAATTGGATTAGCTTTTTAACCTCTTGGTCCGTTACCTTTACTTTTGCCCATTCGTTGAAAATACTCTCCAATTGATTGCTTAATGTGTTGGCAAGTCCCATAATCTTGTGAGCGTTCTCGATACGTTGTTTTGCTCCCGAAGTGTGTTTGATACGAACAACATTGGTCATACTGCGTAAAGATGCATTCAGCGTGTTTTGGCAAACAATACGGATAGGCGTAAATGCGGCTGTGATGCTTCCGCTACCATCGTGCGAAGTGGTAAGGAAAATGTACTTTTCTGTAACATCATCGCCATTGCCTACACGAATATAATCGGGCAATTTGGCTGTAATAAAAATGCGTTCTCCGTTGCCTATTGCTCCTGCGGTTTCGTACAGAATGCCCTCGTCACCGCCTACAATAGCATCAAAGAAATTAAAGGCTTCACGGTTTTGTACGATATGGTAATCCTTACCGACTACGCCCAATACGGCATTGTTATCGGTGCGTATGTTGGCGAAATAGTTAGGTACTTCCAATTCGCTACTGCCTATCTCTATACCGTTGGTGGTTTCGATAATGCCCGAACCTTTGGTAAATAGTGGGGATTTTACGACTTCGTAATCTAATCCTGCGTGTTTGATAGCTTCCTCGCTTGTTGGGTATTGCTCCACGATTTGCCCTAAACCGTGCCACGCTTTTTGCTGAACGCTGAAAAATGAATAACGTCCTGTTCTCTCGTTGAAATTGATATTATGTGCCATAATGTTTAAAATTTTGATATAAAAAATGGATTGAATGTTCTTGATTAAAATGGAAGGTCGTCTTCTGTACCTTTTCCTGCTGTACTGTTGTTTCCTGTTTGTGCAGTAGCTTGTACGCTTTCGGTTCTCTTACTACCTCCGTGCAATTTGATTTGTGAGGTGTGGAAATTCAGACCTGCTCTTGGCTCTCCATCATTACCTGTCCACGCTCTTGTACTTACTCGTCCCGATAGTTCTACCAAAGTGCCTTTTGTGAGTAGCTTGGCTACATTCGGGGTTATCCAATAGGAGCAGTCGAAATAGGTTGTTTGCTCTATGCGTTCGCCTTGCTTGTTACGGTAGCTGTCGTTGGTCGCTACTGAAAAATTTACTACTTGTTTGTCCTGTGACGTTGTGCGTACTTCCGCATCCCTTGTCAGTCTTCCTGTGATGTTCATATTCTTTAATTTTTAGTTATTGATTTTGATTTTTTTTAGATTTATTCGGCAATGAGAGGAGGTGCTGTTTCGTTTCATTACCATTTCCAATGTTTTTAATTTTCGTATCTGACATTTTTTTTATTCGTTTAAAGAGCCGGAGTATGCTATGTTTCGTTTCACGAGCATAAAAGGTTCGTGTTTAGCATCACCAAGGTTTTGGAAAAAAATACTACCCAACGGGTGGAGATTATTTTCCAAACTTGCTTGACCTTTGTGATGCGTTAAGAACACGGAAATACCTTTGCTCTTGAAATGGGACAAAAAGCATACGGGTCTTTGGATAAAAATGAATGTGGAAGCTAAGAAGATGGCATTGAGAAATGGTTTACAGTGAATTGAAATAACACTTCCAATTCGCTGAATTTTTAAAACACTTTTTTAAAGCGGTGGGGCTATCAAAGCCACACTAATAGAGGATTAAAAAATTGTATTTGTGTGGGAGGCGTAGATGGCAACATTTTTTAATCTTCTGTTCCAGAAGTAGCCGAAAAGCTCTTTTACAGAAAGGGAATAGCAGAGCGAAGTAAATGTGCTTTGGCTATAAAATATGGGCATAAAAAAAGCAGAACCGTTAAGTTCTGCTCGTAATTATCAAATTGTGATTAACTATATAACCTGTAAAAACGCTTCTTCAATCTCCTTAAATTTAGGAGCTACCAAATCCATATCCTTACTAATCTTTTGGCTGGTAATTTTAGCATAAATCTGTGTAGTAGAAATATTTTTATGCCCCATCATTTTACTAAGGCTTTCAAGGGGAACACCTTCTGTCAAAAACATCGTTCCAAATGTGTGTCTTGCGGTGTGAAAAGTTACTTTTTGTTCTGTAATAATTTTAGCTTTTTCAATTAATTTGCCAATGTGAGTATTGCAGGTTACATTGGTTGGAACTGGAAAGATAAACTCATTACGAGTGCTACCGAGGTATTTTTCTATGATACGTTTTGGGATTTCCATTAACCGAACATTAGAAGCAATATCTGATTTTTTTCTTCTGCTGATGATCCATTGATGGCCATCGAAGAAAGACTGAATATTGTTCCTTGTTAGTTTTTTAATATCCGCATAAGCAAGTCCGGTAAAACAACTGAAAATAAAAAGATCTTTTACAAGCTCATACCGTGGGTGGGGCGGTGCACACATCATCAGTTTTTCTACATCTTCTTTAAGAATATAACCCCTGTCGGTTTCTTCCATATTAATTTCATAATCTTGAAACGGATTATCACGTATCAAACCTTTTTTTATAGCCAATTCTACCAGACTTAGTACGGGCATCGTGTAAACCCAAACCGTATTATGTGTAGATTGTAAATCGTACCGAAGATAAAAATCGAATTCCCTAATAAAATCTCCAGTCAATTCCCGAAAGGCCATATCATCACGATGATAGCGTTCTTTGATAAAAGTGGTAAGATGATTATAAACCGTGATGTACTTGTTGTAGGTGCTTTGTGAACGTTCTTCCTTGTCAACCAATTTTTTAAAATCCTCATTTTTATCGTTAAAGACTTTTAGAATTGCATCATCCATTACACCAACACCCAAGAATGAGAGCTTTACTTTTTGGGAAGTAGCAAAGCCCTCGTGTTTCAGCATATCTTCATAAATTTTGTCGATACGCCCACGTATGTTATCCAACTTTTTATTAATATTTAAAGCTGTTGCGCTTTTGCCCTCAACTCTTCCATATTTTAGATCCCAATTGCTAGGGTCAATTTCTAACTTTGTCCCAAAAGTTTTAGGTGTTCCGTCAATGGTAATACGTGCCATAATTGGAGCATTACCATTTTTTTTTAGTTCGTTCTTTTTCAAGTAGAAAAGCAGTTTGAACGTTGATTTTTTTGTCTGCGTCATAACTCAAATGTTTAATGTTTAAAATTAATTTACATTGAGTTACAAGGAAATATAAAAATAAGTGCAAAACACTGAAATATAACCGTTTAAACTAATAAGGAACCTCTATTAATCGGTAACGAATTAGTAACTTAACTTTGTCATTTCAAACCCAAAACCTATCAGACACCGAGTTCCAAATAAAGACTACTTCTTTATAAAACATTGTATAGCAACGGATTTAATCGTTTTGCTTAACTTTGCTTTTTACTAATCTTTTTTTTCTAAAATACAGTATTTTTCTTCGAAAACTGAACTTAGAAAAGAATATCATTATTCATGATGTTACGTGAATTGGCGTTCCTGTTGAATATAGGAATTTGAGCTGACTATAATTATTTTTCAATGCTTATTCCATTTCAAAAGTAACGGTCACATTCCCTGAACCCAATGCGGTTGCCAAACCCGTTACATCATCTACCGCACCTAATTTCGTGTAGCTGTACGATGTTGAAAAGGTCTTGTAAAACAGCACCAATGTTTTTGAACCGTACAACATTAAATCCCCGTTTTTGATGGTTCCGGAATTGGATGAGTTGATCGGCAGGCTGTTCGGGAAGTCATAATATTTCTCATTATTATTCAGCTCAACCATATTAATGGTTAAGGGCAGCATTTCTTTAAATGCTTTTGCTGATTTGTCGTCCAATAATGTAGCTGTAAAGGTTTGTGAACCTATCTTTATTTTGATTTTACCATTTGCCAGAGGAGTAATATTTTCTGTGTTGCCATTATCATCATTCTTATCGCAGGACGAAGCACTGCATACAATCATTGTCATAAAAGCCACAACCATCAAAAAAGAATGTTTCATAGATAACCCATTTTATTTCAAATTGTCTTTAAGGAATGTTTCCAACTTACCAAAAGGAATAACATCAATCTTGTCGTACAAATCGACGTGTACCGCATTGGGGATAATCATTAGTTCCTTTGGTTCTGCTGCTGCCTTAAAAGCATCTTCGCTGAAATAACGGGAGTGCGCTTTTTCTCCTGCAATGACTAAAAGTGGTCTTGGCGAAATCTCTTTGATATACGTCAATATCGGCATATTCATAAACGACAACGCATTAGTGGCATTCCACGCACCCGTTGAATTAAGGGAACGCTCGTGAAAGCCTCTTGGTGTACGGTAATAGTCGTGGTATTCCTTTACAAATTGCGGTTCGTCGCCTTTCAGCTTTTCAGGATTTAATATTGCGCCGGATTGGAATGTTCCTGCTTCGGCATCATTCCAACGCTGTTCGCCCAACTGTTCCAATGTTTTTGTGCGCTGCTCCAATGTAACGGCATCATTATAACCTTTTGACATTACCCTCGTCATATCGTACATACTGGTAACGGCAACGGCTTTTACACGTTTGTCAATGGCAGTAGCGTTTAGGGCAAAACCGCCAAAGCCACAAATACCTATGATACCGATTTTCTTGCGATCTATGTTTTTTTGTATGCCGAGATAATCTACTGCTGCGCTGAAATCCTCCGTATTAATATCGGGCGAAGCTACGGCACGGGGTTCGCCGCCACTCTCGCCCGTATAGGACGGGTCAAATGCCAGTGCGACAAATCCACGCTCTGCCATTTGATTGGCATACAATCCCGAAGATTGTTCTTTCACAGCCCCGAATGGTCCGCTAATGGCAAGTGCCGCCAATGACTCGCTGCCGGGATTTTTCGGGGTGTATAAATCGCCTGAAAGCGTAATGCCATAGCGGTTTTTAAAGGTTACTTTTTGGCGGGTTACTTTATCACTCAACTCAAACGTGTAGTGTTCTGTTTTTGCTGTATCGTTCATTTTCTCTGAATTTTTATTGTTTGTATTCTGTATGCAGGATTGCCCTAAAAGCATCAGGCTTAATAATGCTAAAACTGATAGTATTTTCATATCTCTCCATTTTAAATTGACTTAATGATTTTTGCAGGAATACCGCCTACAATCGTATTATCGGGGACCTCTTTTGAAACGACCGCACCTGCGGCTACTATGGCATTTTCGCCAATGGTTACACCCTGCATAATGGTAGCACCTGCACCAATCCAGGCATTCTTTTTGATGTGGATATGCCCGGTGGTCAGCGTTGCCCTGGTTCCGGGTGTTACGGGGTGTCCCTCGGACAGCAGGCTGACCTTTGGCGCTATCAGTACATTGTCTTCAATAGTGATACCGCCCAAATCAAGAAACACGCAATCGAAGTTGATGAATACGTTTTTACCGATTTGGGTATGCCGACCGTAGTTAATATGTAGTGGTGTAAATACGGTTGTGGTTTCGTCAATCCCGCTTCCTGTAATTTGGCTTAATAAACTTCTCACTTCGTGCGGCTCGGCTGTGCCGTTCATTTGAAGCAATAATTTCTTTGTATCGTAACAGGCTTGTCCTATTTTGGAATATTGTGGGTCGCTGAATGGTACGCTTTCCCCATTACGTAACCGTTCAAATATATCTGTCGTTTCTATTTCCATTGCCTAACATTTTATAGTACAAAGGTAAAAACAAAGCCTTACAACGGTTTTGCTGTAAGGCTCAAATTACTTTTCTGTAAGGCTCAATTTTATATTTCTGTCGGTGGGATGCCGTATTGCTTTTTAAATGCAGTAGAAAAGTGGGAAAGGTTTTTAAAGCCAACTTCCGTATAAACTTCCTGTACTTTTTTCTTTTCTTCTTTGAGTTTGATGTAAGCCATTTCCAGACGTTTATTGATTAGCCATTTTTGCGGTGTGAGGCTGCTTATCTTCTTAAAATCCCTTTTGAATGTTGCTAAACTTCTTCCGGTAAAAGCTGCGATTTGTTCCATTGAAAGTTCCTGCATATAGTTTTCATTAAGGAACTCCAACAGGTCAATTTTCCAGGGGTCGGCAAAATCAAAAAGTATCGGGTAGAATTGCTCCGAACTGTTGAGCAAAGCATAAATTCCCTCCAATAGTTTTAAATGGGTTACGCCCTCTGTTGGTTTTACATTGCTGTCAAAATATGGCGTAAGCGACTGGAATAAACTTTCTATTGCGGGGCTTGGCTTTAGTTTGAATATTTTTTTATCGGATATAGGTACATCTTTGGGTATATCCGCTTTATTCATCTTGCTGTAAAACTCCCGCAAAACATTCCGTTGAAACGTCAGCGAAATACCTTTGTAGCAATCTGCGCCCTTACTGTTTTTGAACATTTGCAGGCGATTATCCCTCCTGATGAATGCGCATTCTCCCGCCTTTATTATGGTCTTTTTATTCCGGTCAACAATAACCTGTTCGCCCGAATAGATATATACCAAAACGTGTTCGGGCTTGGAGTGTACACAGTGTGCGCCATATTCGGAAAAGCACGAAAGGAAAATTCCCGAATAGCTTAATGTGTCGTATTTATCTTCTTGCTCTACATTCATAACCTGCTGATATTATTCCTGTACAAATTTAGAAATTTTGTGCCTGCTTTGCTTTTCTGAAAGGTTCATTTTGTTTTGCTGTGAGGTTCACTGTAAAATTAGTGATTTCGACTGCGTGTGTATCTTCTTTTCATCTTATTGAAAGTAATTTTTGCTCTGGTTTTTTCCTGTTTCCAACCGAGAAAGGTGTTTTTGTGTTTTACACTGTTTATTATTGCGTTTAGCGATTTTAGATTCTCTGTTTTATACGGCATAATATAAAAACAGCTGTAAATCATTTATTTACAGCCGTTTTTATATTATTATTCTTTGCAGTATTTTTGGTGAAAATGTATTTAAAGGATTAAACAGCAGTATAACCGCCATCTACGAGATAGTACCCTCCTGTCATAAAGGACGCTTTATCAGAGCTTAAGAACAGGACTAATTCAGCTACTTCTTCTGCTTCCCCCAAGCGTCCCATCGGATGCTTCGCACGCAAGGTTTCCAATTGTTCTTTACCCAGATGTGTGGTCAGCAAAGGTGTCATGATATATCCGGGACCGACTGCATTACAACGTATATTCTTCGGACCGTATTCGGCACCTATGTTGCGGGTCAATCCTACTACAGCATGTTTGGACGCTGTATAGGCTGATGACATGGGTGCAGCGACCATACCATGTATGGAAGCCATATTGACTATAGCTCCTCCTCCGTTTTTCTCCATAGCTTTTAACTGGTATTTACATCCGTAAAATACACCGTTAAAATTGATATCAGTAACTTTTTTCCAATCCTCCAGTCCATAGTCTCCGCTTAATGCAGCTGCACCACCTATACCCGCATTATTGCAGGCAATATCTAATTTTCCGTATTTTTCTATTGTTGCATCTACAAGAGCCTCATTTTCTTCTGCAGACGAAGTGTCTGCCTTAACAAAGAAGGCTGTGCCTCCGGCCTGGACAATCGTATCTACCGTTTCCTGACCGGCTTTCTCATTAATATCTGAAACGACTACTTTTGCACCTTCTTTTCCATAAGACAAAGCTACAGCACGACCAATTCCTGATCCTGCTCCGGTCACAATAGCTACTTTATTATCTAAAATTCCCATGATAAATTAATTTTAATGAATACATACAAGTTACGATTTTGCTAACAGGCGTTTGTCTTATGAATGTCTGATTCTAAATAAAAGTCTCAAAAAATAGATTTTACGCCAATTTGAATAATAACTTATCACAATACTGTATATTTATCTTTTGGATATTAGTATGCAGTCAGATATTACAATCAGTTCCTATTTAGAAAGTTTTCAGCTTTTCACCGCTTCTGAAGTGGATGTGATTGCCTCTCATTTCAAACCTAAATCGCTAAAGAAAGGAGACTATTTTATCCGGGAAGGTAATTATTCGAGTGAGGTTGCACTGGTTGTCTCCGGAATTTTCCGCTCCTACTATCTGAATGACAATATGGACGAAATTACCTATTGTTTTCGTTTTCCTGAGGAATTGCTGGCGGCCTATTCATCCCTTATTCAGCAGACTCCCAGTCTGGAAAATATACAGGCGATTTCCAATGCTGAGCTTTTTGTGATCAGTGCTGATGATATCAGAAAACTGGATGATCTTTATCCAGGCTGGATCAGGTTTCAGAAAATGATTGCCGAACAACAATATATTGAACTGGAACAACGTGTTTTTCAATTGCAACGTCAGCAAGCTATCCAACGTTATACCAGCTTGCTTCAGAATCAACCTGACTATATACGCCTTATACCTCTTCAATATCTGGCTACTTATCTGGGTATAACACAGCGGCACCTTAGTCGTATAAGAAGGGAAATTGTTTTTTAGGACATTTGTCCTGTGCAGCCTGTTGTTCTATATGGTATTTTTGTACAAACAGCAGCCATAATGTCAAAAAATAAAATCCTTATCATCAATGCTCATCCGAACAGCAATTCCTTCAATGCAGCACTTACGGAAGCCTATAAACAGGGTGCGCTGGAGTCCGGAGCTCATGTTGAGGAAATCATAATATCGGAATTAGAGTTTAATCCTAATCTGCAGTATGGATACCGTCAGCGAATGGAGTTGGAACCCGATCTGCAGGAGGCCTGGCAAAAGATTCTGCAAGCCGATCATATCGTATGGATTCATCCGGTATGGTGGGGAGGTCTTCCGGCCATCAGCAAAGGGTTTATAGATCGCTTATTTCTTCCCGGTATGGCTTTTCAGTATCGTCCCGATTCCGTTTTTTGGGACAAATTGTTAAAAGGAAGATCGGCTCATATCATTACGACATTAGATCAACCGGGATGGTATTACCGTCTTTTCTTCGGTCGCCCCAGTGTCAATCAGTTAAAGCGCTCCGTCTTACAGTTTTGCGGAATCAGTCCTGTAAAAGTGACTTATGTAGGTATTGTAAAGACTTCTTCGGATGCATTGAGACACAAGTGGCTGCAAAAAGTGAAAAAATTTGGCCTGCACAGAAAATAAAACCGCTATTTACGCATTATGCGGCTTAAATATCTTCGTACAGGAATGTCGTATATAATCATTGTCAGGTACGCAAATAATACCAATAGTATAACACATAGCGGTATGATATAAAAAAGCTGCTCTGTACTCGGCTTGTATTGCGTATAATAGTGAGCAAACACCCATATTCCCCAATAATGAGTCATATAGATCGGATAGGATATCTGTCCCGAAAAATTACAGATCTTTTGTAAGGAAGGTGAAAGAAATGCCCCTGCGCCCAGAGAAACAAGCAAGGGGAAATATAAAAGTACAACCAGAGATTCTGCCAGCCAGTTCCATGAGGTGAACGGCATCATAAATGGCAATATCAGCAAAATACTAAGACTTGCAAAGCCTAGTTTGGAATGTAGAATCCATTTGGAACGATGAATAAGTAAACCTGCAAGAAAGGAATAGGCAATGCGTGCGCCGCCTTCCCAAAAATTTCCTTTTCCCCATCCGCCGGAAAGGCCACCAGCGGTATAACTGACATAACATAAAACACCTGCTGCCACAACGGTTAACAGGATAAGGAATGTTCGTCTGATGCGGGACAGAAATAAAGCATATACAATGTTAGCTATATATTCCCAAAAGAGAGACCATGCCGGAGCATTCAGTCCAAACATGTTATACACCTTATCTTTCATTACCGGAAACGGGATAAGAACCAGAGTGAAGACTATAATGAGGATCATGCGACTGGTAGAAAGAACTTCTTCAGGTCCGGTAAAAGGATCAAAGAAATAGCCTAACAGACCCAGTATACCACCCAGAATCACTAAAGGATGCAGACGTATAGCTCTGGAAATAAAAAACTGCTTAAGTCCCATTTGATTAATACGATCATCATAAGCATAGCCTATTACAAAACCGGACAAGCAAAAGAAGAAATCTACAGCCAGATAGCCGTGTCCTACTATATTATCACTAAAATCGCTGTAGATCCATTCCAGAAAATGGAAGATCACGATGACCAGTGCGGCCACACCTCTAAGTCCGTCCAATATGGCGTAATGTCTTTTTGAAGTGGCTAAACCTGCAGGAGAATTAAACATAAGGTAATGATAATATCAATTTATACTTTATAATTATGGCTTTATATCATTGATAATGTGGCTATATATAAAAGCCTGAAACTATATCAATTCAGCATATCGGGCATTCGTAACCTTTACCAGGTCCTGCGGACTCAGGATAATCTGCAATCCTCTTTTTCCCGCACTGATACTAATAGAAGTCTGCTCCCGGACAGATTGTTCTATGTAAGTCGGAAATGCTTTCTTCATTCCGATGGGCGAACAGCCTCCCCGTATATATCCGGTCAGTGTCTGTATATCTTTTACAGGGATCATTTCGCAATTCTTATTACCGGAAGCCTTCGCTATTTTCTTAAGATCAAGTTGTGTATCTCCCGGAATTACCGCGACAAGATATCCTCCAGTATTCCCTTTTAAAACTAAGGTTTTATATAATGATTTAGGATCGAGACCCAATGATTCTGCGACATGACCAGCACTTAAATCGTCTTCGTCTACATCATATTCGCGTAATTCATAATGGACCTTAAGCTGATCCAGCATCCGGACAGCATTGGTTTTATTTGACATGTGTGTTCCTTATTTTCCGGACGTGAAGATAATAATTTTAACAGAAAGTCAACCTTCCGTATGGGAATGCTTTTGTATCATTCTTTATATAATAGTAATCTGCATTATATGTTATATTGAAAAATGTAGGCCTTTAACCGTAATAATCGTAGTTATCCGGATTTGTTAATGGTTTTCATCTGGCGATGAAGATACTCCGGTAAAGATCAGAGATAGGATTAAAGAATAGAAATCCCCTGATCGTGAATCAGGGGATTTGAACGTTTTGCTTATATAAACCAGCTATTTACTTAAGCTATCGTAATGTCCTCAGAAAGATATACATCCTGTATCGCATGTAGAAGCTGTATGCCTTCGTTCATTGGTCTTTGAAACGCTTTTCTGCCGGATATCAATCCGGTTCCTCCAGCTCTTTTATTGATAACTGCAGTTTTGACTGCATCCGGAAAATCATTTTTGCCTGATGCACCTCCCGAGTTGATAAGTCCTGCACGACCGGAGAAGCAATTCAATACCTGATAGCGGCAAAGATCAATAGGATGATCTGAAGCCAGTTCGGTATACATGCGTTCATCAAGCTTGCCATAGCTGCTGCTGCCCATATTGAGGACCTGATAACCTCCGTTTAATTCCGGTAGTTTCTGTTTAATGATATCTGCCTGTATCGTTACTCCCAGATGATTGGCCTGCCCCGTCAGATCTGCCGAAAGGTGATAATCCTTTCCGCCGGTCTTGAAGGCATCATTGCGCAGGTAACACCACAGGATGGTCGCCATACCCAGACGATGAGCTTCCTCAAACGCTTTTGCAACTTCCACAATCTGTCTTCCTGAATCATCTGATCCGAAATATATTGTTGCTCCTACTGCCGCGGCTCCAAGATTCCAGGCTTCGCGAACTGTTCCATAGAGGATTTGCTCACTTTTGTTGGGATACGTCAATAACTCATTATGATTTATCTTGACAATAAAGGGGATCTTATGTGCGTATCGGCGTGCAACGGAGCCTAATACACCAAACGTAGTGGCAACGGCATTACAACCTCCTTCTATTGCGAGTTTTACAATATTTTCGGGATCAAAATATAAAGGATTTGCAGCAAAGGATGCCCCGGCACTGTGCTCTATACCCTGATCAATCGGTAAAATGGATAAATATCCGGTATTTGCGAGACGTCCATGTCCAAAAAGCTGTCCCAGACTGCGGATCGTTTGCGGATTACGGTCAGAAATGCCATATACCTGATCGATAAAATCGGGCGATGGCAGATGAAGTATATCTTTGGCAACAGCTTTACTCTCATAACGGAGTAATTCATCAGCTTCAGTGCCGAGGTAAGTAGTAATTTGATCAATTATAGCCATAATATTTTCTTTTATGTTAAAACCATTGAAATGCTTAAATGTTTGTTGCTTTCCTGTTCGTATTCCTGATTACCGAACATGATAAATTTATCTTATCAATTTGAACATTCGCGATATTCTGAAAAGCACCGAACTTACTCTTAACAAACTATTCTTTAGCAATTTACATCTTTAAAAAATGAAATAAATATAAAAATTTAAAAAATCTGTAGCTTTTCGATTCTTCGTTTCGTTTTATATTCCAAAAGAGAAAAAATAACTGAATTCCGGTAAACGGAAATCTAAACTTTAGAAAACATGAAAAAAAATACATTTTATCTAATGATCTGCTTTGTATTAAGTAGCTTTTTACTTAGCAGCTGTCTGAAAGACGATGATAACAATTATATTGACATTCCTGCTTGCGGTCTGACTATGATCAATGGATTTTCAGATGCTCAGGGCATTGTTTATTATGCTGATCAGCGTGCTGTCCAGAATCCGTATTTTCCATTAATGTATAAAGGTTATGATTGGGTCGGACTATTCACAGGAAACCGCAATATTATTGTAAAAGGAACTCAGGATCCTAAAACATTGGTCGATACTACATTTGCAGTGAAAGACAGTGTTTATTATTCTTCCTTTACTTATGGTACAAAAGATAAAGCAAAACACTTTATTACGGAAGATAAAAAGATCACTCTTGCACCGGCAACGGATAAACCGGCTGGTCTTCGCTTCTTCAATTTAGTAGATATGCCTGGCAAAGTGTCTCTGCAGATCGGTGATGCGGCTGTGAATGATAAATTTAAAGACAGAGTTACCGAAACTCAGATCTCAGCTACTGCTAATCAGGTTTTTGTGTCTCAGGCTAGCGGTACTTTCAAATTATCCGTAAAAGATGAAACCGGTACAGTACTGGTAAGCAGAGACGGAATCAAATTAGATCCGGACAATTATTATTCTATTATTCTTGTCGGTAAGAAAGATAATACCAATACCCCATTATATATTGGTGTGGTAAAGCAGGCTGTAAACTAGCATAATTTTTTCCTTTATATACGTAGAAGGCCGGTTGAACAGCACATGTTTAATACGGCCTTTTTATTTTATAAAATTCTGCGTTAGCATTTATTTAAGAAAATTTTCTACCTTTGCAACAGCAACTCAAAGCAATATATATGTAATATCAAATTTCTTTTAATAGCATTAACAGGGATCAGCACTTCTCAAGCCAGCCCATTTATTGTTTAATTTTTAAAGAAATTACGGATGATTAGTTTACAACAAATTACATATATACACCCGAATAAGGAACTCTTGTTCGATCAGATTTCACTCCATATACAACAGCAGCATAAAATTGCACTTATTGGTAACAACGGTGTGGGCAAGTCTACGCTTCTCAAACTTATTGCAGGTAAGATTCAGCCTTCTTCGGGTCAGATCCATTTAGACGCAAAATGCTATGACGTGCCGCAGCACTATGGACAATATAATACGAGTACTGTGGCTGAAGCACTGGGTATAAGTGCTAAACTGAAGGCTTTTTATGAAATACTGAATGGCCGTATGACAGATGAACAACTGCAGATACTGGATGATGACTGGAGTATTGAAGAACGTTGCCAGAAAGCTTTTCACTATTGGGGAATTGAAGATATCGATCTCCAGCAGTCTATGAGCCGGCTGAGCGGTGGACAGAAGACTAAAGTATTCTTATCCGGTATAATGGTTCATGACCCAGAGGTGGTATTGATGGATGAACCCAGTAATCATCTGGATCGTACAGGCAGAGCGAAGCTGTATGAATTTATTACACAGACTAATCTGACATTGCTTATCGTAAGTCATGACCGCCAGTTACTAAATCTGCTGAATACTGTTTATGAGCTCAGTCCTAAAGGTATCCGGATCTATGGCGGTAATTATGACCATTATGTAGAGCAAAAGAAGGTGGAATCTGAAGCGCTCGAACAAGATATCAGAAGTAAGGAAAAAGCTTTGCGCAAGGCTAAGGAGGTGGAACGAGAAACACTGGAAAGGCAGCAAAAGCTGGATGCCCGGGGAAAAAAGAAACAGGAGAAAGCAGGTCTTCCAACCATTGTGATGAATACGCTGCGTAACAGTGCCGAGCGAAGTACGGCCAAAATAAGGGATGTCCATGCCGAAAAACTAGGCCATATCACAAATGATCTGGATGTGTTGCGTAAGGAAGTTTCTGATACGGACAGAATGAAGTTTGGATTTGATCAGTCTTCCTTACATAAAGGAAAAGTGTTGGTCGATGCTAAAGACATCAATTATACTTATGCTCAGTCTGCTATATGGAACGAGAATGTGTCTTTTAAAATTTTCAGTGGTGACAGGTACGCTATAAAAGGTGCAAACGGTTCCGGTAAAACAACATTGATCAATATAATACTGGGCAATTTGTCGCCGGGTAAAGGAACTCTGTTCAGTGCAATCCGGCATGCTGTATATATCGATCAGGATTATTCTCTGATTGCTAATAGTCTGACAGTATTTGAACAGGCAGCGCAATTTAATTCTTCAGCTTTACAGGAGCATGAAATAAAGATCCGTCTGGTTCGCTTTCTTTTTGACAGAGATACATGGGATAAACCCTGCCAGGCATTGAGTGGAGGAGAAAAAATGAGACTGATGTTGTGTTGTCTTACTATAGGTAACCAGGCACCTGATATTATTATTCTTGACGAGCCAACCAATAATCTGGATATTCAGAATATGGAGATTCTTACCTCTGCAATAGATGATTACAAAGGTACTTTACTCGCTATATCGCATGATGAGTACTTTCTGGATCAAATACAAATAGAACAGACCATACAGTTATAGCAGATACTCCGGGGTTTTATGGCGGTCAGATCCGGATTTCAAAATCCGGATCTGACCGCTCTGTACATTATGCAGGCTATTGCCGTGTAATCTTTGACACAAAAACTGAACTCACTCATGTTATTGATATCTGGTTGTATCTGTGGCCAAAAATGGCAGTTGATAGTTTCCGGTATCCAGATGCGATTTTGATAAGGAATGACGAACTTTGTCTATACCTGCCGGTGTCACTCCGGTCTGATAAACGTATATCTGTTCTAATGTAGGGATATGTTGCAGATAAGATAGCCCCTCATCAGATACCTTTGTTTTATATAAATTTATGTAAGATAGCTTTTTATGGTTTTTGATATGCTTTAATCCTTCATTTGTAATGGCGGTATGTTCCAGATGAAGTTTCATGAGTACAGGTAATTTTGCGATCTCTGACAAGGCTTTGTCGGAAATTGCAGTATGTCCCAGTTTTAGCTGGACAATATTATCTTTCATCTTTAACAGATCCTGCATATCGGCATCTGAAAATTCCGGATAATTGATTGCATTGACCATGACATAGTTATTGTCTGCGGATAAGGGGATGACTTTTATGCCTTTTAGCTGTAATTGCTGTATAGCATCTTCGGGTAGTGGGGGCGCATCAGGCAATGCAGCATATGCTGACTTGGCAGACGAGTCTCCTTCTTCCAGATTCTTTAATATTGCTGCAATTTTATCATTCTGTTTGAGGTCTTTTGCTTTCTTTTCAAAATCTGCCCCCTGCTCTATCCACCATCCAATAAGTTGTATTTGTTCGGCACTGATGGGAGTTCTGCCTTTTGGTGGCATACGTCCTTCGTGACCTTCCGGCAGAATAAGGCGGGCATACAATTCACTTTTATCCAGTTTTCCGGCTGTCAGTACAGACCCTTCTTCTCCTCCTTTTAATATACTTTCCCGGTTGTGCAGAGCAAGGCCCCCCTCCTGTTTTTTGTCTCCGTGACAGCTTTGACAACGTTGCTGGAGAATAGGCTGGATTATGGCATCATAGACATGCGCCTCCTGAACATTTTCAAGCAGTATCAGCTTTTCTTCTCCGGCCTGAATCCCCGCAATTTTCTTGATTGCTGAAGGAAGGGCATCTTTCATATATCCTTTTCCATGTGTAAGTGTTCCTCCAAAATGACCTGTAGCACCCAATAAAGCTACAACGGTTATCAGAAAGAAAAACCGATATTTTACCAGTTTTGCCCACAGCCCCGTACCTGTATCAGCTGACCTGTACAGTGCATATGTCCAGAAACTCAAGACAGCCACCGCAATCCCCAGCCACTGATGAAAACTCAATACCGAAGTGTCGTATCCGCCGTCAAGTGACAACAGGTAGCCTGTTATGCAGGTTAGAATAGCGGCTCCGGCTCCGAAAAGTAAGGAGAACGGAATTGCAGACGACAGATAGCGGTAGCGCTCAGAGCGTGCAAATACAGCAAATATAAAGGCCAGAAACAGCATACCAATAGGTAAATGAACAAATACAGGATGCCAGCGACTTGTGAAACTAAGTAATTCTTCTATAAAGATCATTATTGTTGGTATCGGGACTTCAATAGGTTAAGCATATATACATTCACACGCCATTGATCGGCGACCGGCTGTTGAGTATAGGGCAAAGTCGGTAAATATCCGGAAGGACCGAATTCGGTGGTGATTGTCAGCTGATTTTTTCCTGCTTCTTTATGCAAACGGATCACTTCATCCCACCAGGCCAGGTGTTGATCTACTGTACTTTTCCATTCCGGAGCAGCCGGATCATTGACCTGAGGCGCTTGCGGCTGGCCTATACGGGCATGAATATGTCCGGTACGGGCCAGTGCCATGGCAACTGTTTCGGCCTGATCGCTTAAGAGTGATTCATGAACATTACACCAGTGAGAGATATCGAGTGTAAGCTTTAATTGTGGAATCTGTTCTAAAAACTGTCTTGTTATATGTGCTGCAAAACTAAATCTGCCCCGATGAGTTTCATGCATAACCGGAATATTATATTTTTTACTGATAATATCGGCAGCTTCGATCAGTTTTTTATTCTGCTCAAATGTGAAGTAATCTTTTCCGGTATGGCAATTGACAAAATCCGGTTTCAGCTGCACAGCCATTTCCACATTTTTCACATAGCTGTCGTAGTATTGTTCGAAAGTTGCACCTGCGCCCCCGCTTAAGAAAGCGTAGGCCAGATTATATTTCCGGAATGCATCAAACATTTGCTTTTGTTCCTCTTTGCTTCCCGGAACCCAGACCTCCAAACCATCGTATCCGGCTTTTTTGACTTGTTCGCAATAGCTGTCCCAGGATTGATTCATGCCCCAGTTTGTTGCATAAAAACGAATTTTAAATGCTGCTGAAGCCTGCAAATGCTGCATTGTTAATAAAGCCAGGATAGCTGTAATTAATAGTTTTATTTTCCCCATAATCTATTTTGGTTATATAATATTGCTGATGAGATTTCCTTCTACATCTGTAAGTCTGAATGGACGTCCCTGAAACTCATACGTAAACTTTTCATGGTCAAAGCCCAGCAGATGAAGCATAGTCGCATGCACATCATGTACCGAAGACCTGCCGCTGACTGCCGTAAAGCCAATTTCGTCTGTCTCTCCGTAGGTCACACCCTTGCGTACACCACCTCCTGCCATCCAGATGGTATAGGCATCTGTATGATGGTCTCTGCCCATAAAAGGCATATCGCGATTATCTCTGTTCTCCTGCATAGGTGTTCGCCCGAATTCACCTCCCCATACAACAAGAGTTTCATCCAGCAATCCCCGCTGTTTGAGATCCATAATCAGAGCTGTCATCGGACGGTCTATTTCCCTGCATTTATTCCTGAATCCCAGATCTATAGAATCTGAAGCACTGGTCCCGTGACTATCCCATCCCCAGTCAAATAATTGTACAAAACGTACTCCCTGTTCCACAAGCTTACGTGCGAGCAGGCAATTGTTTGCAAACGATTCCTTACCCGGCTGTGTTCCATACAATTCATGTATATACTCCGGTTCTGATGCAATATCCATTACCTCCGGTACTGCAACCTGCATTTTATAAGCCATTTCATACTGTGCTATGCGGGATAGTGTCTCCGGATCCTTGTAGGTTTCATACTCATCCATATTCACTTTATTGATAGCATCTATTGTGTGTTTCTTAAGATCTCTTCCCATTCCGTCCGGATCGGCAATATATAAGACCGGATCTCCTTTGGATCGACATTGTACACCCTGATACACAGACGGCAGAAATCCACTCCCCCACACGCTTTTACCTGCATCAGGAGTTTTTCCACCGGATGTCAGCACCACGAATCCCGGGAGGTTACTGTTTTCCGACCCGAGGCCGTAGGTCACCCATGAACCTATACTCGGCCTTCCGAGCCGGGCACTACCTGTGTGCATAAACAGTTGGGCCGGTCCGTGATTGAACTGATCCGTATGTACTGCTTTTAAAAAGCTGACCTCATCCGCTACTTTGCTGAAATGCGGTAAGTGATCGGATATCCATGCCCCGCTTTCTCCATATTGCGCAAATGTAGCCTGCGGTCCAAGCATATTAGGTGTGCCCCGGATAAATGCAAATTTTTTGCCTTTCAACAGGGAATCCGGGCATGGCTTGTTATGTAACTTGTGCAACTCCGGCTTATAGTCAAAAAGTTCGAGCTGCGAAGGAGCTCCGGCCATATGCAGATAAATTACACTTTTAGCTTTTGCCGGAAAATGTGGTGCCCGCGGGATCATCGGATTCAATGCATTCAGATTAAGCGGAGCATCTCCCTGACCAGTTCCGCCACAACTGGCTAACAGACTGCCGAGTGCAATGCTCCCTATTCCCGCCACACAGTCTTTCAGAAAATGCCTTCGGGTAACAGCCTGCAATTTGTATTGTTGTGCTTCACGCATCAATTTATCTAAGTCTACCATACTTTTTAGGATTTGGTTAAGAATTCATCCAGATTCAACAATGCATTTGCTACTACAGTATTGGCAGCTTTAGCAGCGATCTGTTGTTGATTTTTATTACCGGCAGGCGCTATGCTCAGGAACTTAGTAGCTGCTTCCGGATGGGATTTAAAATTATTCAGTGCCTGATGATATAGTTTTACCAAAGCGATCAGTTTATCTTCAGCCGGGTCTTTAAACATGGTTCGCCGATATCCGGATGTTACAAGTTGCCGGATATTACCTTTAGCATCTTTTTCCATCTGATCAGCCAGCGCTTTGGCCGCTTCCAGATAGACAGGGTCATTCAGCGTCGTCAATGCCTGTAGCGGTGTATTTGTCCGGATACGGTCTACCAGACAAACTTCCCGGCTGGAAGCGTCAAAAGAGATAAATGAAGGATAAGGACTGGTTCGCTTCAGGAAAGTGTATATACCACGTCTGTACTGATCTTCACCGTCACTTTTGGTCCATGCTTCTCCGCTGTATACCGTCATCCATACGCCTTCCGGCTGATGAGGCATGACACCGGGGCCATACATTTTGCTGCTCAGCAGACCACTGACGGCAAGAGCCTGATCCCTGATCTGTTCAGCAGAAAGACGGAAACGTGGTCCGCGTGCCCAATACCGGTTTTCCGGATCTTTCTCTACCTGCTTATTATTTAAGCCTGAAGATTGTCTGTATGTGGAAGATGTCACCATTTCGCGGACAAGCGATTTGACACTCCAGTTCATTTCATTCATTACTTTGAGCGACAGGTAATCCAGCAGTTCGCGATGTATAGGCGGAATACTCTGAGTACCCATATCCCCCAGTGGTTCGACTAATCCTCTTCCGAAAAGCTGAGCCCATACTCTATTGACCAATGTGCGGGCCGTGAGCGGATTTTGTTTGCTTACGATCCATTGACTGAATCCCAGTCTGTTATTCGGTGCGCCTTTAGGAAAATCATTGAGAACAGCAGGGACCGCCGGTGTGACAGCATCACCGTGTACCATCCAGTTGCCGCGTTCAAACACATAGGTTGTGCGAGCCATCTCTTTAGGGTTTTCGATCATAACGGGCACACTTTCAGGATTCATATTTACCAGTTGCATGAACGTGCGTTCCATATGCTGACTTTTCGGATTATCCATACCCGGAAATCCTTCTCTGAACGCAAACCATTCGATCATAAGGACAGTCTCATCTGTTTTTACAGACGGATTTTTTGCAAGCAGGTAAAGATCATGTACACCGGATGTTTCCGGAATCGGTACATGAATTACCTGCCTTCCCTGTGTCGCCGGAAGATCAATACTGGTCAGTATCTGCCCGTCAAGACCGTCTTTTCTGATTTCCAGCTTTCCTCCCGGAGCAGATGTCCAGTAATTCAGGAAGAATAGTTTCTTACCGTTCAGAGTTATTTTCTTTAGCCTTGCATTTCCACCATTACGCAATCCCAGCCATTTGGTGTCATACAAAGCTCCGTTGCTGATCTGATCGCTGTAATGTGCGTGTATTTTGGGTTCTAAGGTGTGAAGAAAAAGTTCTGCAGAACGGACCAACTGCGGATTGCCGGTCTGACTGATCCAGTCTTTTATACTATCCAGTCTTCTTTCATCCTCAGCTGTATAGAAGCGTAGTTTGGGGTGGTCTCCATAGGTGTCTTCATCTCTTGTATTGTTGAAAAAGGCAACAGATTTATAATATTCCTCAAATTTAAACGGGTCATAAGTGTGGCTATGACATTGAACGCATTCGAATGTGGTACTCAGCCATACCTGGTAGGTCGTATTGACCCGGTCTAATACAGACGACACTCTGAATTCTTCACTATCTGTACCGCCTTCATCATTGTTCATGGTATTGCGGTGAAAGGCTGTAGCTATAAGCTGATCTTTTGTAGGTTCTGGCAACAGATCGCCGGCCAGTTGTTCAATCGTGAACTGATCATAGGGTTTGTCTGCATTAAAGGCTTTTATGACCCAGTCCCTGTACTTCCAGATCTGTCTGGACTCGTCTCTTTCATAGCCTTTTGTATCGGCATATCTGGCCATATCTAACCACCATGAGGCCCATTTTTCACCGTATCGGGATGATGAAAGGAGGCTGTCAACACGTATTTCATATGCATCTTCACGGGTATCTGTTTCAAAACTACGGATCTCTTCCCAGGTAGGCGGTACTCCGGTCAGATCCAGGTACACTCTTCTCAACAGGGTTTGCTTATCCGCTTCATCGGAAAACTTCAATCCTTTTTCACTGAATTTGTCCTGTACGAAATAATCAATATCATTTGAAATTCCTGATGGGTACTTTCCGAATAGTCTGGCAAATGAGAATGGTTTGGGCACTTCCACTTCTTTGGGCAAGGTATATGCCCAATGCTCTCCCCATTTAGCGCCCTCATTTATCCATCTTTTGAGAATATCGATCTCGGCTTCACTGAGCGGAGCTGCATTATAAGGCATGCGAAGTTCCGGATCTTCATGTGTTAGTCTTTTAATAAATTCACTATGCTCCGCATCTCCGCGAATAATGGCCGGTTTACCGGACTCTGCTTTTGCAAAGGCTTCGTTTTCAAAAAGTATACTGAAACCTCCGTTTTTCTTAACTCCTCCGTGGCAGGTAATACAATGTTTATTCAGTATAGGTTTGACTTCAGTACTAAAATCAACAGGTTCTTCTTTTGCAAAAGCAAACAGGGCTACTCCGATGACAAGAAGCAGTAAAACTGCAAACACAATAATTTTTCTAATCATTTTTTATTTACAACTGGCAAATCGACTTAAAGATATTAAGCTGTTCAAAACAGATTTATAATAAGTAGATTAAGGTTTATAATATACAGCTGTACTTCATTAAAAAACATAAAGCATGTATAGCTGTGTACAGTTGTAAAATTAAGTAGAGTTTGAGAGGATCACTACAACTAAAATGACCGGTAGTGACACTATTTTAACGATGTGAATTATATTTTTGCGGTAATGTTCACATTAGCGGATGATAAGGGCTGTTTATACAGTCTCAATCCTGCATTAATGCACTTCTGCCACCATCAATCAGGTAGGTTGTACCATTTGCAAAAGCTGCATATTCACTGCATAAAAACACACACCATGCTCCTATTTCTTCGGGTGTGCCGAGACGTTTGACCGGGTGCAGAGTGATGGTATCCGTTCTTGCCTTTTGGCTGTCTTCAAATGAATCAAACCACAGTTGATTTCCGGGAGTATCGATAAATCCCGGAGCTATCCCAACCGTACGAATGGATGGTGCCCATTCTATTGCCATTGCTCTGACCATAGCCAGAAGTGCAGCTTTTGTCACATTGTAAGGAAAACAGCCCTGCATAGAGCTATACGCATGGCTAGAGGATAATATAATGATGACTCCTTGTTCAGCCTCCTTCAGCATAGGTCTCATTGTTTTACCAAGTAACCAGTGGGATTCCAGATTTAATTGTTGATTGATATTCCAGGTTTCCTGATCACAATTTGCCAGGGTAGTAAATATGTTTTTGCCGGCATTGGAGATCAGTATATCTAAGCGACCGTGTCGGTTTCTGATATCTAGTTCCAATTGTTTTATTTCGATAGGATTCGTTACGTCCGTCTGATGATAGTGTACATCGTTGCTGTACGGATACAGCTCCTTATAAAATGCCTGAACCTGTTCATCACTTACAGGGAGTTCGGCACAAACAATGACTTTCGCACCTGCTTTTGCAAACTGTATGGCTGCGCCTAATCCTATTCCTGAAATGCCTCCTGTAATCAGGACATTCTTTTCTTTTAAATCTAATATAAGTGCCATGTATCTAAACGTAAAATCCTGGTCTGGGTTTCAGAATACCGGGATGTTTCAGTATTTCTTCCTCTACGAGATCAACTCCAAGTCCCGGGCGTTCACTGAGTGTCAAGACTCCGTTGTTTATCATATCTGCTATAGGCTGATCGATAACCTGATCCCGCCAGGGAACATCATTAAACATAAATTCCTGTCTGAAGAAGTTTGGTATTGCGGCACATACATGTGCACTTGCCAGAGTTGACAGCGGACCATTGGGATTGTGAGGGGCCAGCAATACATTATATGCTTCCATCATCGTAGCCATACGTTTCATCTCTGATGGGCCTCCGCAACGTGTAATATCCGGCATCATAATATCACAAACATTCTTCTCGAGTACCGGCCGAATGCCGTGTCTGGTATAGTGACGCTCTCCTACACAGATAGAAACGCCGGAAGGAATTCGTTCACGCATAGCTCTCAATGTATCAGCACTTTCGGGGCCGGCCGGCTCTTCATACCAGGTAATATCCAGCGTGGACAGGCGTTCGGCCATTTTGACTGCCACCCGGAAGTTGAGCATAGCATGTGTTTCGATCATAATATCAACATCCGGTCCGACGGCTTCACGAACGGCTTTACTGACCTCGAATGCAAGATCCTGCTGCTCAGATGTCAGTGTCAGATTGGACGAAAGATCCTCTCCGTATAAATAATTAGTATGCGCAAACGGATCAAACTTTAGTCCGGTAAAACCAGCTTCTTTTACTTTCAGGGCCTGAGCAGCATAGTCCGCCTTATTATGCCCGCCACCTGTAAACCAGTAGTTAGCATACAACAGGATATCCTTCCTGAAAGCACCTCCTAAAAGTTCATAACAGGGTACCTCCAGGACTTTAGCTTTTAAATCCAGTAATGCCATATCTATTCCGCTGATGGCACACATGCTGGCACCATAAGGTCCGATCCAGTTCAGATCACGATACAATTTGGTCCATATAAAATCGGTTCGCATCGGATCCAGCCCGATGATCCGTTGCCCTGCGTGCTTTGCTGCTTCAAAAACAATGGGACTGCCGGGCCAGTTGGTTGCCTCTCCCACGCCTGTATGCCCGGTGTCTGTATATATCTTCAGCAATGTCCAGTTGTATTTTACACCTTCAACCAACCAGACTTTAACATCTACTATCTTCATTAAAAAAGGTTTATACGTATATTTTTCATCTGTTCTAAACACCTGATAGACAGACAGGAAGAATACCCTTATCCGGATTTCTTCATCGTAGTAATTTACATTTTCCTAATCAATTTTCAGCAAGAGCGATCCTTTAATTTTATCTCCTTTCCGGAGTGTAAGACGATCGTTACTGTGGGGACTTCCGTAAAAAGGTTCTGATCCGTTATTTGTATAATCTGCAATCAGCCACTGAATATGTTCGTCTTGTTTCCAGCTTCGGGATGCTTGCCTGCCATTGGAAATCACTTTTACTTTGCTTTGTGTATGCTGTTTCAGTTCTGCAGAGATGATATTGGCTTTTGTAGACCTGAAATCATTGGATCCCAATGTATTTGCATCATCTTTCCAGTCTGCTGCCAAGGGTTTTCCGTACGCTTCAGCTTCATATACGTTATTTGTGTTAAGCTTAGCAAATCCTTTATTCCGCCCGATATGGTTTTGCGGATAATAACTGAAGGGACCTTCTCTGTGCCAGTTCAGCTCATCAAAAGTGAGGGGCAGTTCCATCATCAGTCCATACTGATAGACCGGGATATCACTTTTTAGATACTCCATTTCATACCTCACTTTCAGAAGACCATCTTTAGTAAAGATAAATTGTTGTTTTCCTTCTCCCTGCTGATAGGAAAGATCAAGATTGACAAGAATACTATCTTTCATGTTTTCTACAGATACATTTTTTGCAAACAATGTATATAACGGGTAGTGTTTGAGCGGATAAATATTATTCTGATAAGTCTCTCCAGCCACATTAGGTTTGCCCCCGTCTTCCGTATTTGCAGCTATAATAGCTAATGAAGGTCCTTTAGTAAGAATCAGTTCCTTGTTTTTCCGGACTCTAGTGATCACTCCGTATGTCTTGCTGATGCTGTAATCTATATCGCCTTGTGTAATATAGATAAATGCAGAATCTTCTTTTAAAGACAAGGGTTTGTATGCGTATACTTCCTTAACAGGCTTCTTGTCTGTGAATAGCTCATGCTCAATTTCAAATCCTCTGGGATCTGTAAAAATAATCTCAACAGTATCTGCATTATTCGTTTGTGGAATAAGTATATGCCCTGTTTCATGTGGTTTTATTGTTGAAGTCAGCTGAATTTCTTTTCCGTCAACCAATGCCACTATCTTAACATCTTCTAGAGAGCGGAAATCATAGCGATTCTGGATGGTGCATATTATTCCGTCTTTTGTTCGTTTTATACTGCCGACCCGAATCGGCGAGTATGCTTTCTTTATGCCATAGTACTCCGGCTTTGTTCTTCTCCAGCCATCTAAAGGTCCCCATGGTCCGTAACCGACAATTCTTCCATCGGGAAGATGAAAGGTGTCATCAATTCCACTCCATACCGCTCCGCCGAGATTTGCCTTATGCACATATATGGAATCAAAAAAACTTAGCATGGGTCCATTAAACAGATCTCTTATCCCAGGATCTGACAGCAGCTCCCTTCTGTTGTATGTAGATAAGTGTGCATACTCTCCGAAAAGTGTGGGGCGCGAAGCTGTATCTGTGATGGCGGGTCCGTTGATTCCCGGATAATGATAATTGGCTATATCTGCCTTGCTACCTGCATTATTGAACCCTCCCCATGTCTGATCATGAAAACTGGTTGGCCTGCTTTTGTCCAATATTTTAACGGTTCTGTTCACTTCCTCCCATAATTTGCTCCATCGGGATTCATTGCCTAATGACCAGAGAATAACAGAAGGATGCTTTTTATTCGTCATGACATTTTCTCTGTTAGCCTGTATCATCAGCGGTAAAAACTTAGGATCCTGGTAATCCCAATGTTGCCAGATCGGAGAGGCATGGTGCTGAATCCAGTTTAAAGCGGATTCACTTTCCACGTACAGGCCTAATTCGTCGGCTGCCTGCAGAAACTCTTCAGAAGGTGGATAATGTGAGGTGCGTATATAGTTGAGGTTCGCTGCCAGAAACAGCGCTGCATCTTTGCGGTCGAGCTCCGGATCAGATGCTCTGCCGAGTAAGGGATGGATGGAATGGCGGTTTACTCCTTTTAGTTTAATGGGTTTGCCATTGATCAGCAATTGATTCCCCGCTACTTTTATTTCTCTGAAACCTACTTTCTGGACATTGCGCTGGATCATATGACGATCGTTCATCAGTTCTGTAGTCAACTCGTACAGATAGGGCGTTTCTGCAGTCCAGTGATTGGGTTTGTCTACAGCTATGCGTATATCAAGCTGTTTTGATTCCAGGGCTTTAAGGGATTTTTCTGAAATATTCTTTTCGAACACAACTTTCCCGTCTTTGTCTTTCAGTGTGTACCTTAATCCTGCGTATTGTGCAGATCGGGTATGATTAACAATCTGGGTACTCAGGTCCAGTTTAGCGTGTTTGTACTGATTGTCGAAAGTACTGTTTACATTGAGATCGGCAATATAAACTTGCGGAAGGGCAAATATGGTCACTTTGCGTAATATACCGCCGACCGTATGGGCAGCATACTGAGATACACAGCCTAATATGTCACTGATCGTATTCGCCCGTACTTCCACTGTAAGTATATTCTTGCCGGGTCTTATAGCTGAAGTCAGATCCATATGGAAGGCTACAAATCCTCCCTCGTGCTCTCCTATCATGATATCATTTACCTTGACTATAGCATGCGAACTCACGGCATCAAAGCGGACTACCACACGTTTATCCACCCATGAGGCAGGAAGTGTGAATTCTTTGTCATAGATGGCCTTTTCTCCGGGTGCTACATGATATCCCTGCATTTCCCATTCGCCGGGAACATTGATCGCTGCTGTTGCCGAGTGGTCTGTACGGAAATTCCATATACCGTTCAGTGATAGACTGGCCTGGTCTGTACCTTGCACTGAAACCGGTACAGGAGGTAAATATGTTAAAGGAATATGCCGTTGTGCATGTGCTACCGACAGAAAAGCACATAGCACTATCCAGATGGCTATTTTGTTTATTTTCATAGGTTTACATAATTCCGTATTTCTCAAAGGCCTCTTTTGCAGTCATTCCTTCTGTTATTTTCTGAAGGACAACCTTTTCACTTCTGACTTTTTCAAATGCCCGGGTCAATATTTCCTTTTCCTGTACTTTTGGCACTACGCAGACACCGTCTATATCTCCAAATAAAAGATCTCCGTCTTCAATCCGGACTTTATCTATGCAGATCGGTACTCTCCAGTCTATTACTTTTCCACGAGGCGCCTGATCCTGTGCATAGCTGCCTAATGAAAAACAAGGAAAATTTAGTGCTAATATACCATTTGTATCTCTGGAATACCCATTTAGAATTGCTCCGGCAGCATTTAATTGTATAGCACGGACACTCATTATCTCGCCCCATACTGCATAATCCGGAGATGCTCCGCTGCACATATAGATTTCATCTTCCCGAAGATCATCCAGAGCTTCCAGCATATAACCGAATGTGCTGGCTAATACAGGATTGCGGAATCCGGTTTCTTCCTGTGATGACACATCGGCTTCTAATACAGTCATAGCGCGCCCCACAATAACCATGTCGTTACGAAGAGCGCGGATACTGGGAGGTAAGAACTGATGATACAGCCCAATCTGATCCATAACATCGCCTACTACTGCCGTAAAGAGTTCGGTTCGTATCCGCTTAAACAATTCTTTATCTGTTTTCCATGTTACTTTAGAGGGATCATATATTTTCATCAGATTGGTTTTTTATGTATTAAATTTATCCTTTACAAAATCTGATTGTATACTTTAATTAACGGTTCAGATTAGTGCAGGATCAGTTCTGTCAAAGGTAGAAGGTGGTTAAATAGTAAACTAAAACCGGATACACAAAAAATAAAACTTTTTACTCCTTTATATGGTTTTGTTACAACAATAATGATCATTATTGTTTCACTAAGAGCTCAATTCCTTATATTTGAATATCATTTATATACGATAATCAATTATGAAAGCGCAATTCATTGAATTGTCACCGCCCAGTGAAAAAACCATTCATATCAAACTTGTAGATCAGAATTTTTTGAGTAATCCGCTGCACTTTCATGAGCTATGTGAGTTGGTGCTGATCTTAGAAAGTTACGGCAAGCGTATAGTAGGAAATCATGTGGCTTCTTTTGAAGCGGGTGATATGGTATTAATGGGGCCGAATGTCCCTCATATCTGGCGAAATGATGATGTATTTCTGAATCCTATGCATGAAGAACGTGCAAAAGCTATTGTGATCTATTTTCCGGCAGATTTTCTGCTGACACTGACTGATGATCAATCGACCATCAATTCCATGCAGCATTTTATAAAAAAAGCGCAGCGCGGATTACGATTCTACGGTAAAGTATTAGAAAAAGCCAGTAACCAAATCAAATCTCTTGTCCATAAACAGAGTTTTTCGAGAATCACAGGATTTTTGAATCTGATTGAGCTCCTGCATCAAACCCATGAGTGTGAAAATCTAGCCTCTATCGGCTACAAACCTACATTCGGAGAGCAGGATACCAACAGGATCAACAATGTATATATCTATGTGATGCAAAACTTTAGAGAAGAGGTCTCCCTGAGTATGGCTGCAGAAATAGTGAATATGACTCCCAATGCTTTTTGTCGTTTTTTTAAGAGGCATACTCAAAAATCCTTTTCCAAATTTGTCAATGAAATGAGAGTAGGACATGCCTGCAAATTACTGATGAACAGGCAGCTCTCTATTTCTGAGATCTGTTATCAAAGCGGATATCAAAATCTTACGAATTTCAATAAGTTCTTTAAAATGATTATGCAGAAGAGTCCGAGGGAATACCGGAGAGATATGGATGTATAATATAAAAATGGGCGCTGAAAACAATTCAGCGCCCATTTTATTTCAGTCAGGAAAACTGTCTATAAAAGCTTTCCTCTCTGATTAATCCTTCAATAAGGAAAGATCAGTCTTTGGTTTCGGAAGATTCATGTTACGTATTGCTGCTTTGCATTCGTCCACCATTGCCTGCGTCATTTCATAGTTATATTTACCATAATCATCCATCTCAAATTTGCCGACATAGAAAAATCCGTATCCGTCAAAGAATTCGGTTAAATCTACTTTACCAATTTCGCAAACCGTTTTTACAAAATTGAGCTGGTATACGGCTGGGTTTTGCCCTCTATCCATGAAATTACTTCTTCTGCTCCTTCTGTTTTTAGTCAGATCAGCGGCTGCCTGCATACGGAATGCCTCAAAAAGATCCGGATAAAAATCAGGATTTACACCTTGGCCTGCAAAATATAACTGCAATTGCCAGAAAGGCACAAGCCGGTTAAACACATCTCCGTCCTGAAGGTAACTTTTGCCTTTTCCGTACAGCTCGTTACGAACTTTTTCATAGTTATTTTGTTCAGAAAGACGGCTTTTATTTCCAAATGAAGTCGTCACGTACAGGGAAAAAATATTGTTACTCACTTCTCCGAGACCACCCCAGCTCAGGTAAGGTCGTGTCTGATGCACATGGCCCACTTCATGACTGAATCCCCAGCAAGGGTCTCCTTTTATTACGCTTGCAGGATCTACGACCATAGCCATGGCATATCCGGGTTTATCTCCCATATACGCGACACCATCTCCGTCACGGAACATATAGTAGTTGTAATTAACACGGGAAAGGATTTTATTTTCGGGTACTCTGTTGTGCTTTATCAATCCAAGTATACGATGCTGACGGTAGACCAGTGAATCGTAATTGCTGATCAGTTGCACACCTTTACCATAGGCATATTTCTTAATTGCTTCTGTTGGATAAGCGATCTGTATATGCTTTCCTATAGCATCTACTATGGGATAGACAGCATGATCTACGAGATTGTTCCAGTCCTGATCATTGTGTTTACTGATATCAAAATAGCCATTTACAGCTGCATTCAGAAAGTGAACCTGTATAGGCGTTTGTTCTTTTGGCTTATCCGAAAAGTAAGTGATATACGCCAATCCTCCGAAATCTTTGATATTGATCAGGTTAACCCCGTTGCGCAGGTCAAATTCCTGTTTTTCTATTCCCCATCCTTTTGGATCTTTGGTCGGATCGATTCCCTGCGGAGCATGTCTGTCCCAGTTTGGAATGACTAATTTGATTTGGTTTTTAGCGGAAATACCGTCTACAAGGATTGTCTGCTTACCGACAGGCAGATAGATACCTGTGATATTCTGATATTTACTGTAGCCATCCCCTATGGACAATTGTTCGCCTAGTTCGCCCGGGGATAAAATTGCATGGTAGGATGCTAATCTGTAGTTCTTATCATATTTGCCTGATTGCAATTGTTCGGCCACCTGACGAATCTGCGGATCTGTGATTTTGGCAATATCAGCACTTTTAATTCCCTTTCTCAACTGAGTCGCCAAAGGGTCTGAAAAGATACTTAGCTCTTTATAGGTTTCTTTGAGTTTTGCAGCGGACTGAGCTTGTAGAGTGCCATAGCTACCCATTATGAGTAGCAACAGAGGTACTATTTTTTTCATAATTTATTGGAATAAGATATGTCCTAAAATAGAGCAATAAAACGTCTTAAGCCCTCAATGAAATGTAATATTCTGGCGATAAATTGCCTGCAAACGGTATAAAGTGCGTTTTTAAACCAACTCAATCGTTTGCTCAAAATAACAGATTATATAACCCTATCAGGTGGCTCTCATCTCTAATCAGCATGATCCACAGTCTTTAGCATTACCTTTTGAGGTATATATCCAGTTGACCACCTTTACGGAGTTCTTCAAAGCGGAGCACAGGTTTCTTGTGTACTGTTCCGTTGAGGTTCATATTTTTGATATAAATCGCTTCCGGATTTTGTCCATGAGTTGTAATTGTAAACGGTTTCTGACGTATTGCTTCAGGCAATTGTATCTTTATCTGATCAAACAATGGAGCTCCGATCTGAAATGAGGCATCAGGCGAAGTGAGGCCTTTAACATCAAACAGACCCATCGCTGATAATACGTACCATGCACCTAATTGTCCCTGATCTTCATCCTGACCATAGCCGTACCCATGTATACCATCTGTTCCATAAAACTCATTACAAATGGCTCTAACCCATTTTTGGCTCAGATCAGGTCTTCCTGCAAAGTGGAAGAGCCAGGAGATATGCAGATTGGGTTGATTGCCGTGGTTATATAATCCTTCTATACCTGCAAAAGCATCGATATGTGTGCCTCCACCGAATACATTTTTGCGGGATATGGTAAAAATACTGTCTAATCTTTTATTAAATGTTTCCTTGCCCACAAGGGTTACGAGTTCTTCAGGAGTGTGCGGAACATAGAATGTATATTGCCATGCATTTCCCTCCTGAAATCCCCTCCAGGATTCATAAGGGTTGAATTTATCAATAAATTTTCCGTTTACGTCTCTTGGGCGTATAAAATTGGTCGAAGGATCATACAGTTGTTTCCAGCCTTTGGATAATCTGTTCAGCGTCTGGTAATCATCTTTTTTTCCTAAGGATTTGGCAAACTGTGCGACAGCGTAAGCTGAGAAAGCATATTCCAGGGTATGTGAGGCTCCGAAGGGCGAGCCTTGCACCATGAGTTCGGGGCTGTCTGATTTGTCTATGAGATATGGTGAATAACCCTGACGGACAAATACGCCTACATCCAATTTACCTGCGCCGGGTATACGTCCTTCAGCGATAAGTTCATTTTTACGGGCTGCTTCATATGCCAGTTCTACATCATAATCCCGTATACCGATGTTGTAGGCTGCGGCAATAGCCAGTCCTGTAAAGTTGGTGCCTACACCGGATACATATTTACTGTTGGCGATCCCGTCTCCCAGCCAGCCTGCATCTTTATAGACCAGCAGTTGACTCTGAATCCAGTCGTTATAATATTCCGGATAAGCAATCGCCCACAATTGTGTCAGATTCCAAAAAGCTCCCCATATCGCATCCGTATTGTAATGATGATGGACAGGATCACCGTTATTACGAAGTGCTATCTGGCCGATTCCACCGTCATTGCGGGGATAGGCTCCGTTTATATCACTGGCCAGCCCCCTGCCCAACAAGGCATGGTAGAGGCCGGTATAAAATTTAATACGATCAGATTCTTTACCTCCGCTTACTGTAATACGTGACAATGCTGTATTCCATTTGTCCAAAGCCTGCTCTTTGGCTTTATCAAAAAACAGATCTTTGGCCTCTTTTATCAGATTTAATCTGGCATTTTCAATCGATGTATAAGAAAGTCCGGTTTTAATACCGATAGTCTCCCCTTCCCTTGTATGGAACACCAGATAGAGCCCTGCTCCTTTTCCACGTTTTTCTCTCTGTCCTGCATATGTTGTACTGTCTGTAAATGTACCAAAGGCAACAGGCGCCTTATCTATTTCTGCATAGAAATACATAGTCACTGTGGCCGATTCCTGATACTTCTTTACATATACCGGTTTCGTCACTACGTAGCCTGAGATATGGTTGTCTTCATAACTTACCTGGGCGTCCAGTACAGGTCCACTCTCTCCCATTTTGTGACCGATGTCAAAGATAATATTGGCCGAGTCTGTTTTCGGAAAAGTATACTGATGGAATCCCACACGCGCTGTGGCCGTTAATTCCGCTTTAATGCCATAATCTTTTAATCCGACCTGATAATAACCTGCAGTAGCGAATTCATCTTTTTTATCAAATGCGGATCTGTAACCCGAATGCGGATCTTCCAATACTCCGGGATATGTCTTTACTTTTCCTACAGTAGGTGCAAATACTACACCGCCAATCTGAAATTCATGAAAATTGGAAAAACCTGCAATAGAATGATGCCTGTCATCGTAGCCCACGGCTTCCCATCCGGAAGCATTACCATAACTGCCGTTTGTACTCGGAGCTAATTTGGCCATCCCAAATGGTAAAGCTGCGGGTGTGTAAAAGAAATAGCGGCTATGTGCTGTACCAATATTTGGATTTACATAACGTACAGGCTTTTCGGCGGTTTGTCCGGATACTTGAATAACAAAGATACAGACTGACAGTATGGTGAGAAGTGTATATTTCATATGTATATAATTTGATTTTCATTGGTCATATGGAATATCCAAACTATATTCGTTCGTGTTTGTGCAGTCTGTACTACATGGATATTTCATATGTATATAATTTGATTTTCAATGGTCATATGGAATATCCAAAGTATATTCATTCGTGTTTGTGCAGTCTGTACTACATGGATATTTCACAATTTATAATTTCAGATCTGTATATCCGGTATCATTTATTCTTAACAAATAAATCAATAAATGTATATACATACAGAGACAAATATATTTTATAATTCCGAATAATAAAAATATTATATACTTATCTTTTTAGACAACGTTGCTTTAAAACCTAATTTTATTTGATCTATCTATACTTTTATTACAAATCATCACTTGCTTATTTTACAATTATGTGTATTATTGCATGTATATACATATAACCCTTTATACAATTATGAATAATCTGTTCTATTGGCTTTGCGGCTTGTTATTTTTGACTGGCTGCCATTCCAGCAAACGCTTAGAAAATCAAAAACTATCGTCAGCTATCCTGGCTGATACTTCACTGACACATGTAGACAAGTTGGCCCGGTCTGTTATAAAAGAAGGATTTAATGCCGGAAGTGGTTACTCTCAGATATGGGCAAGAGATCTTAATACCTTTATTGAAACAGCTCTGGAAGAGCGTTCAAAAAAAGATGTGCGGGGGGCTATATTACTTTTCTTCGCTCTACAACAGCCTAACGATGAGATGGTTGACGGATATGTACTGAAGAAGGATTTTACATGGAATGATGATACACCTTATTATGCTGCAGCAGCTCCGGATCATGTAGGTTTTAAGAATACTGTGGAAACGGATCAGGAAACTTCTCTGATACAGCTGGTCTGCAAATACATCCGTAAAACAGGCGACCATGCTATTCTGGAGGAGAAAGTGGCAGGAACGACCGTACTGGCACGCATGAATAAAATGATTGATTACCTGATGCGTGAGCGCTATAATAAACAATACGGACTGTTATATGGCGCTATGACTGCAGACTGGGGAGATGTGCAGCCACATGACGACTTTGGATGCGACTGGAACGAGCTTTCTGATGAGGCTATAGATGTGTATGATAACGCTATGCTTATCATAGCTTTAAAAGACTTATGTAGTGTGGCTCCTCGTGCTCCGGAGGTACAGCAATGGAAAAAGTTACAAAAATCTATTCATAATAATATCCGCAAATATCTTTGGGATACTAAAAATCAAAAATTCATCCCTCATATCTATCCCGGAAAATCACCGCTGCCTGATGGATTTGACGAAAACAGGATTCATTATCACGGTGGCACTGCTATAGCTATAGAAGCCGGCGTACTCTCCAAAAAAGAAATAGCTGTTGTCAATAAGCAAATGATTGAAAATGTACGTTTATCAGGGATGCCGAGCATAGGGCTTACATTATATCCGACTTATCCTGAAGGATTTTTCAGAGGGGGTATGTCAACAGCCTATGTATATCAGAATGGTGGCGACTGGACATGGTTTGGGGGAAGAATGATCCAGCAACTCATCGCAAACGGGTTTGCCTATGAAGCATACACAGAAGTTCGCCCAATGCTGGAACGTGTTATCCGCACTCAGGGATTTTACGAATGGTACGGAAAGGGAAATATACCCAGCGGATCGGGAAAATTTAAAGGTTCGGCGGGCGTGTTGAGTAAAGCGATCAGCCAGTTTAAAACCTGGGCTGAAGCACAACAGAAATAATCAGCGTATATTTAGGTGTGAAATCATCTTATCCATTACAAATAAGATGATTTTTAATTTAATATTCTTCTGAGAACGGTTATTTCAGGAAGATGGTTATCTTTGTTTTAGCCCTGATTTCCACCTATATGTCCGGAAATAGGACAAATTATTATTAAATATGAATATAGATTTTATAACGATCAACGAAATCCGAATAGCAGAACTGCAATCTGATACTATAGAAATAAATAATGCGCAGGATGCTTTAGAACTTATTATGAATTGTAAGTATCAGGATACGGACAGCGTTATAATAACTGCCGCACATGTACATCCGGATTTTTTTGATCTGAAAACGGGCATTGCCGGTGATATTCTTCAGAAATTCTCTACCTACAGTGGGCGTATGGCAATAATAGGTGATTTTTCAATATATTCCAGTAAAAGCCTGCGGGATTTTATATATGAAAGCAACAAAACAGGTCGTATCAACTTTGTAAAAACAAAAGAAGAAGCGATATCTGCATTGAGCAGATCATAAGGCCGCAATCATCTGCACAGGTCTCAGAATCCTATGCTCATATGCCGGAGGGAAAGCAGGCCACCGAGGCCAATTGACACATAGGGATATCCTTTTTCCAGAGGCATCAAAAAGTCATATCCTGCTTTGAAATTAAAGATACCATTCAGTTCAAAGTATACATGAGGAGACAGTCTGACCTGATTTTTGAAGTTCTTATTCAGATCGAAAAGATATCCGGCACTCAGTTGTAAGGACAGGATATTGCTTTTACGTTTGTTATCTATAATATAATATCCTCCTGTAAGCTGAGGGGCTATACCTGAAGGGGCCAATGCATTTTTAGTACTGTAATCCAGACCTGCCATATATTCATAAGGCTTATTTTTATCCATCACAAATGGAATATTGATTGTAGTCTGAAACATACTTTTCTCTTCATATTTATACCCGATATTGATAATCTGAGCACCGGCACTATGGATAAAATAGAACAGGGACAGGAATAGAATAATATATAATCTGGACATAGCGCTGATTTTTAAGGCATTAATATCTACGAAGATAAGGTGTCATTTAATAGAATTATATCGCTGAAATCAGTGAAAATATTGTGCAATGACAGACTCATTTCTGCGCGTTGAGCGCTCCTCCCAGATACCGTTCGAAGAATTCTTTTTTATAAACCTCACCTAACGGAATTTCATTCTCATCCATATAAATAGTATGGTTATCAAAGGAATCTATAAAGTCCACATTGACTACATAAGATTTGCTGACACGCTGAAAACTCCTGATCGGCAATTTCTGATGCATCACTTTTAGATTCATTGCGGTGATCAGTTTCTGGTTTTTGGTGTAAATAACTACATAATCTTTGAGTCCTTCTACAAACCGGATATCCTGAAAATAGATCTTGTAAAACCGTCTCTCCGATTTTATAAATAGAAAATCTTCTGTATTAGCTTCCACAGTATTTTTCACGGTTGCATCAGAAAGAAGGTTTTTATAGCTAATAAACTTATGAATTGCCTTTTCCAGGCGGATTTTTTCAATAGGTTTCAGCAGATAATCCAGCGCATCCAGTTCATAACTCTTCAGCGCATACTGGGGATAAGCCGTAGTGAAGATAATAAGACTCCGCCCCGAGATCTGTTTGGCAAAATCAATACCTGTAACCAGCGGCATCTGAATATCCAGAAAAATAAGATCTGTGTCATGCTCTTTTAAAAAAGAAAGTGCCTGCCTGGCATTAGAAAATTTCCCTAAAATCTCTATATCAGAAACCTCTGAAATCAGCGACTGCATTTCTTCTCTCGCAAGAGGCTCGTCATCTACTATAATGCAGTTCATACAGGTATAGTTAAGTTAACAATATATTCGTGATCAGAAGAGCTGATATCGAGTTGGTACTGTTTGTCATACAGCAACTGTAAGCGTCTTCTGATGTTATTTAGTCCTAATCCGCTGTTCTTTATATCCGGATTATGATAATCTGCTGTTTTAGAATTCTTACAGTTGAACTGCAGTCTGCCGTTCTCTAATGTTATCCGTATTCGGATGTATGCATCCGTATCGTCTACACTTACACTATGCTTGACAGCATTCTCCACAAAGGTAGTGAAGAGATTGGGTGGGATAAAAATGCCATTGAGTATTTTAGGATCTACATCATTCTGTATAGCAATGGACAGGCTGTCTCTCCGGATCTTCTCCAGATTTACAAAGTTGGAAAGAAAGTTGATTTCAGATACTAAAAGTGTTTTATCCTCATTATTTTCATACAACTGATACCTCAAAAATTCAGATAACTTCATAATGACCACGGAAGCAGCTTCGGGATTGCTACGTGTCAGTGCTTTTACATTATTGAGCATATTAAACAGGAAGTGCGGATTTATCTGGTTTTTGAGCTCATTCAGCTCCATAGTCAGTGTCAGATTACTCAATGCCGCTATTCGTTCGTTATCTTTTACCCATCGCTGCATCAGTTTGATCAGGGTACTTATGAGAATAATGATTATAGACAAGACAGCCCCGTTGTAAAAGCGGTTCATATCCAATTTATCTTTAATATTTACATCCGGCTTAATATAATTAGTGAAGGTAAAAACCAAAGAAGTAAGACCTGCCACTACCAGAATAACCAGAAATAGAAAATATAATGCATACTCGGCTTTTAAAAAGAATGTGGGGACTAATATGTATATATTAATATAAAACATGATCGTGAATGTAATAAACACGGCTATCAGTCCCGGATAATTAATATCACTATTTACAGCATCTATGGATGTGGAATAATACAGGTGTAAAAAAAGAGTAAGCAGAAGGGTAATATGGCGCCAGACCTTATACCGTTTATCAACGATAAAATTAATAATCTGATTGTCTGTCATCTTTTGTGAACGGTATCTCATATGAGCTGTGCTGATCAAAATCAACTGAACAAAAATATAAACATATACCTGACAAGCTGTATAAATTATACGAATACCTGAGTTTATTATACAAAACCGCACCCGAATGTCCATTTGGTATAAAAAAGAGTCCGTTTTGTATAAAAACAGATTATCGCTTTGCTATATATGCTTTTTTTGTTGCCGGAATCAATCTCCTTATTACTAAAACATGAACATCACTATTCGAATAGCATTGTCTTTATTTTCTGTCATACCGATGCATACCGTATTGGCTCAATCCGCAGACAGTGTTGTCAGAGGTGCGCAAATCACAAAACTGACACTTGCCTATGCCGCATTGAAATTTACAGAACTAAGGCCTCTTAATGCAGAGTACTCTTATCTGACACCGTACAACTATTCATCCCGTCTCTCAGATAAAGATTTGCCCGATAGAAAAATGATTAATTTTTCTCAGGCGAAAGTTGGCGTCAATCTGAATCTGATCAAAAAGCAAAAGTGGGCATTAGGTACTACGCTCGGATACAGATACATCATGACAGAATCCGAACCCATCCATACAACCGGGGCAGATAAAGTTGTACAAAGTGATAATTATCAGACGCATTTCACATCTGTGAATCTGGCATACTTTACCAGACTTTTCAATAAGATGACTATTTTTTCTTCCAGTGCGGTCGTTGATGGCAGCGAAAAAAGCTTCGAGCGAGTCAGAGGTTTAATAACGGGTACTATGATATTAAAGGCCAACCGGCAAACAAAAATGGCTGTCGGACTTCTTTTGAATATAGATCCCGCTGCCCAGATTCCGTTTGTGCCTACATTTCTGTATGAACATGAATTTGATAACGGTATCATAGCAGATATAAATCTACCCCGAAATCTGATGCTTAGAAAACATGTTTTCAGCAAAGGAAGGGTTTCTATTGGAGCAGAACTGGATGGTACCTCTTTTTATCTTTACAATATAGATGGCTCTTCTCAAAAATACCAGTATAGCCAACTGGATATCAACTCGGGACTTGTGTATGAACATCTGCTTGGCAACTATTTTATTGTAACGGCCAAAACAGGAGCAAGAATAGTTCCTACAGCGCGTGTTTTTGAAAAGGAAAAATCATTTGAAGACTACGTTTATAAAACAAAACCTGACCCGGCGTTCTATTTTAATATCGGTCTGTCCTTTAATCCCTTTTCTAAAATCAAAAGAAAATAGTAATTACCATAATTTTTAAAAAATGATAAAAGTATATATAACTGATGTTGAAAATTCTGATACCGCTTATTTTATTACCGAACAACTTCTCAAAAGGTATCCCGGATTTGCCATTAATTTTGACCTGATGGACTGTGACAATGTCCTGCGCGTAGAAGGTCAATCATTTCAGAGGGATGATATCATTCTTTTCTTAAACAAAATTGGTTACCACTGTGAAGAAATGTGCTATTAAAAGTAACAGCTAGAATCAAAGCTTTTGCTTTTCAACTTCAGGCATTTTAAATGACTCTCTGTTCAGAAAAACACTCAGTGTAAAGAAAGCGTCTTTCTGGTCGCTGTTTTCAATACGAATACCATTCAGTGCCGCTTTCACCTCCGCAGTATCATGACGTACAATTTGTTGTATAAATGTACCATCTGCATTTTTAACGATCAGATCATTATCTTCAGATGAATTGTTGATAATCAGGAATCTGTATATTTTGGGCTTCGATGACTTCAGAACGGCTACTTCTCCGGGTTTGACACTCCAGCTCTTTAATACTGATCCTTCAACAAATTTATACGTACTGCAGGAAACCAGCACCATAAAGGAAACCAGTATTATACTGTTTATTATTTTATTCATCTCTAATCAGGTTATGTCATAAAAATAGATGATTCGCATAACTTTTTATAATATAGACAGTATTTTTTTCAAACCTCACGTTTATCAACCCGTTACCTGCAAATATGAATCAGGATATCACAATTAACATTAAACAGTTATATCTTTAAAACCAAGTAACTGATGAATTGTTAATATTGAAAATTCGGAAATGATAAAATTAGTTGTTTTTACGCTGTCTTCTGCACTTGCTTTTGCATGTAGTTGTATGAACCTGCAAAAGTCCGGTACTTCTACCCTTCCCTCTCCAGCGGGAGATACGGTCGTCAATTTTTTAGATACCGCTTATCGTGACGTTATAATGATTGAAGATCAGCATGTCGCACATGAGGGAAGCAATTATCTGATCGATATCCCACTGAAAGAGAATCAGGATAGCTTATATGTGTTTTTCTTATCCGCCCGAGTACCTGTAGATCTGTTTAAAAATTCTGCATCTTTTTTCCCTGAAATAAAGGAATTTATTTTAGTTGTTCCGGACTGGGCGTTTTACCAGCGTGTCGCAGAGGATGCAACCAAAAACGGAATCGTTTTGGAACCAGCTACGACCAATGTGTATTACCATATCAAAAGAATCGAACATCAGATAAATGTAGATAGTATGCGTATATCCGGAAATGGTCATCCTCAGCTTGATTTTAAGATTCCTCGGGTACCTGATGATCACTTTGTATCCTACCGCTCTGAACAGTACGGATCGGTCTGTTGTCCGAAAGATCCGCGTTGGGAAATTATAGCAGAAGACGCGCCATTTATCAAAGATTTTGAGACCAGAAATAATGTACGTATCAAAGGTATATATCGTCAGAATAATGGAAAAGAAGGTGAACATATCACCTACTATACTTTACCTGGTTTGTCACCTGAGCAAAGGCTGAAATTTATCCTGGAAAAGAGATCGCAATGGATTGTCAACAAGGCAACTAAAACAATCGTATTTTCTGCTCAGGTATTTACCCCACAACTGATACCTTTTGTTAAAACAGGATTTAATAAAACGACTCCTGTGACGTTTTAATTCTATGCTTAATTTGCTGTCCGGAAATGCTACAACAGCGATCCGGACAGCAAAAGAGAAAAGAAATGGTCTTCTGTATTGTGATTTAAAATTTCATTTTCTGTATACGGACGGCATTCAGAATAGCAATCAGAGAAACTCCAACATCTGCAAAAACTGCTTCCCACATTGTCGCCAGTCCTCCGGCACCCAGAATTAATACGATTCCTTTCACCACAAAGGCAAGCGTAATATTTTGCCATACCACGCGCTTGGTTTGCTTACCGATCCGGATAGCCACCGGAATTTTAGATGGCTTATCATCCTGGATCACTACATCAGCAGTCTCAATGGTGGCATCACTACCTAATCCACCCATCGCTATACCGACATCACTTAAAGCTACTACAGGAGCATCATTCACACCATCACCCACAAAAGCTACCCGTACACTTCCGGCTTTTATTTCCTTAAGTCTGCTTACTTTGTCTTCAGGCAGCAAGTCTCCGAAAGCATTGTCGATCCCCAACTGTCCGGCTACATGCTGTACCACAGAACTCTTATCTCCGCTGAGCATGGTCGATTTTACATTGAGACTGTGCAATTGTCTGATCGTCTCTGCGGCATCATCTTTAATGCTGTCGGCAATAGTCATATAACCAACAAACTTACCACCATACGCAACTGCAATAACCGTATACACAATGGATGAAGGGTCCACATTATAGGAAATCTTATATTTATCCATCAGCTTGAAATTGCCGACCAGCAGCTCTTTGCCATTGATAAAAGCCCTCAATCCATGTCCGGCTATTTCTTCTGTATTTTCCAAAATGAGCTTGCTGTCTACTGCTCCTGCATATTGATGTATGGCTGTAGCGACAGGATGCGTACTGTGGCTTTCCAGAGCATTTACCATTCCCAATATCTCCGTCTGGTTATATTCGGGCTTAAAGTTTACTTCCTGCACCTGAAAAACACCCTCTGTCATTGTTCCGGTTTTATCCATTACTACATGCTGTATATCCGCCAGGGCATCCAGAAAATTACTTCCCTTAAACAAGATGCCATTTCTGCTGGCAGCACCTATACCTCCAAAGTAGCCCAAAGGGATAGAAATGACCAATGCACACGGACAGGAGATAACAAGAAAAACCAATGCTCTGTACAGCCAGTCATTAAACTGATAATTTTGCACAAATAAGTATGGAACAAGACAAATCGCAATGGCCAATACAACGACTATAGGTGTATATATTTTTGCAAATTTGCGGATAAAGAGTTCGGTTGGAGCCTTTTGTGCAGTCGCATTTTGTACCAGTTCCAGTATTTTACTCAGCTTACTGTCTGTATAGGCTGTAGTCACATTTACGAGACTCACAGTATTCAGATTGATCATTCCGGCCAATACTGCTTCCCCTTTTGTCTTGGTATCTGGTTTACTCTCTCCTGTCAAAGCCGCTGTATTGAAAGAGGCTGCATCTGACAAGAGTTCGCCGTCTAGTGCCAGTTTTTCTCCGGGTTTAAGCTGGATCACATCATTGATCTGCGCTCCTTCAGCTTTGATTGTTTTCGCCTGATTATCGACGAGGATGGTGACTTCATCAGGACGCTGATCCAACAAGGCCTTGATATTGCCTTTGGCTCTGGAGACGGCTAATGTCTGAAAGACTTCTCCTACCGCATAAAATAGCATCACAGCCACGCCTTCCGGATATTCCGCAATAACAAATGCGCCCACCGTGGCTATAGTCATTAAAAGAAATTCCGAAAATACATCTCCTTTGCCTACGCTGACTAGAGCATCCTTAATAACCGGAAAACCTACAGGTATATAAGCAATGACATACCAAATCGTCCTTGTCCATCCTGTAAACCAGGTCTGAGGCAGCCAGTTATCAAAAGTAATAGCCAATATCAACAGAACAAAAGAAATGATAGCAGGCAAAAAGAGTTTAAATGCTCCTCCTTCAAAATTGGAATGATCATGGTCGTGGTCGTGATCATGTCCATCATCATGACTATGTCCTGCATGATCGTGATGATGATCATTCTTTTTATGGGTGCCGTCTATCAGATTCTTAGCACCTGCTTTTTCATATATTTTTTCAGTATACGTACAGCAATCCTGATTACTTTCCGGTTTATTGTTGTTTTTTGTTGTCATGATTTGATAGTTTATTTATTACGATACTTCATCATTTATCCAGTGGTACAAAGCTAATCAGCTTTTAACTGCAATACTATTGCATACTTTTATGCAAACAGTTTTCACATATACCTTTGGCAAATAATCTTACTTCGTCTATCTGCACGGTAGCATCTACCGGTTGTTTGAAACTAATGTCTGTCCTGCAGGTTGTCTGCTTACATATCTTGCAATATAAATGCAGATGCCAGTCTCTGTGTACCTGTTCACTGCAGTCATCACTGCACAATCGGTATTTGCTGGTGTTATTCTCCTGTATGCTGTGGACTATTCCTTTCTCTTCGAAAGTTTTTAGTGTGCGGTACAAGGTGATGCGATCTGCAGGATAAAAATAATTTTCAATTTCCGAAAGAGACAAAGCAATCTGCTGAGAAGCTAAGAAATCATAGACCAATATGCGCATGCTTGTTGGCTTTGTATTCTTATCCCTGAGCTTATTTTCTATTTCATTTTTCATGGCTTTACTTATTTTATCAGTTTTCATTGAAGAACGGGGGATTAGTCTTTAACCATTTCAGGATCAGATACCCGACCCTTGCAACCAGATAACCTGTTATAAAAAACCATATTGTAGAGTGTATGTTTGCGAATATTTTCCTCAATAATAGTAAAGAAACTAAATAACAGAAACAATGCAAAAAAAACGTTCTTTTCGTTAATTGTTTTTCAGTAAGTTGTAATTGACTAACAGTGTTTCTGCTTTTGTCTGCTCATACAGACTAAAGAGAGTAAGATAAGTTCTGTAGCTCCCGCATCAGGAGCTATCAGCCTTCGTAACTAAGCTATTGCCTGAGGTGGCTGCCAGATACCTCCGCTGTATGTGCGAACAACAAATGAATCTGTTATTGCCACATGATCAGACGTAAATTGAGAAAAAGGTTCGGAAATATGTAGTATTTCAAAATGAAATACGGCCAATGTAACACTACAACAGCTACATTGACAGAAAGGAGAACAGTAATCATCCTGATCCTGATTGTGATCATGAAGCAGCGGATCTTCAGCATTTTGCCGGGAAGAAGATACATCTTCACATTTATTTATATCGTCACTGCACGGAACTACAGATAGCGCAACAAAATAAAAGGCCCATATGACTATAAGACACTTCATGATCTTATAAATGTATGAAATTATTATATGCAATACTATTACAAAGTATATTTTTTATTGGAATTTTTAGTGACTATAAGTAAATACAATTTTACTATCTTGTGGACTGTGATTTTTAATCGTTACTGAACAATGCCCCTGTCTAAGTCTTTTCTAATTGCCATTGTGGTATTACTTTTAGCATTACCTGCTATTTGTCATGCACAAAATCTGAATGCTTCAAAAATCCATACTTCCAATTTCTGCGATACGATACCTTTTGAATATGTGAAGAACAAAATAATTGTTAAACTGACCATTGAAAATAAGGAAAGGAGATTTATACTGGATACCGGTGCGCCTTTTCTGATATCGGAACAGTTACGTGCAGAACTGAACCTTAAATCCAAACATAAAATAGAGACAACTGATGTGACCGGCAGATCCAACGACATTCCTGTTGTAAAAATGCCTGAAATTCAAGTTGGAAATGTCTCTTTTTCAAATACACAGGCATTGGTTTATGATTTGTCTGCCAGCGGGCTTTTGCAGTGTTTTGCTGTGGACGGACTTTTAGGAAGTACAATCCTTAAGCATTGTATTGTACAGATTGATCTTGAAAAAAAATGGTTGATCCTGAGCGATAAAATCGAAAACTTCTCCCTACTTCCTGACGAGAGAATATCTCTGGCTTTTGACAAAAACAGCAGGCCCTTTTTGGATATAAAAATTGCAGTCAGTACTCCATTCAGGGTTTTATTTGACAGCGGTTCGGATAAACTTTTAGCATTATCTTATGTTACCTACAGCGAACTGAGTAAAAAGGGAGAAGCGAAAGCGCTTTACAAAGGCAAAGGCTCTGTGTCATCGGGACTCTTTGGTGCAGGAAAAGAGGGTGAGGAACTCAGAATTCTGCTTAATCAACTTGAAATTGGCCCGGGAATTCTGGATAGTATCGTGACGAATGTATCAGAAAACAAAAATAAGAATGCGATAGGCATGCCTGTAGGTAAGTTTGGAATAATCACGCTCGATTATTTGCACAAACATTTTTATTTTCATCCTCATCAGTTCAGACAGATCGTTACAAACGGCAATTTTTACGGTTTCGATTCCCAGCTTGTCAACGATGACTATATAGCCTCTGTCGTATACGAAGGTTCGAACGCTGAAAAAGCAGGCTTGAAACGTGGAGATATTATTCTGCAGATCAATGATTATAAAGTGGATGAATTCAAGGATATATGTCAACTTTTCTTTGGGAATTACTTCACCGGGGAAAGCCTGCATCTCACTGTAAAAGATAAAGATAACAGCATAAAAACAGTAAAAATAGAGAAGGAATAAACAGCGTTTAGTTGGCTTTTATACTGGATTTTAATATTTTTCAGTTCGGTTTTCTTTAATAATCTTATCGTTTTAATAAACTATCGACCTTTCATCTTTCTCTCAGCAAGTGTGAAAGGACTATCCGCGACTTCTTCTCCAAAGCCAAAAATTTCAGCTAAGATCTTTTCGAGTTTCTGAAAGATATTTTTAGCTCCTTTCTTAAATTCTCTGATAAGTAATGAAAAAAACGCAACAGCTCTTGTGAACAGATCTTTGCTAAAATTAAAAAATCAAATAAACAAAAACCACTTCAAATGAAGCGGTTAAAACTTAATGTCGGGTTTCCCCATATATATCCTCTTCATCTGTAATATTACTCATTGGTACTCCTTGAGAATAAAATATATAAAGAAATTGTTCAAAAATATATGGGAGATTAAGCATTTTAAGCACAATAGTTATTGTATTACCTTCAATCTTCGAACTATACCATTCCCATGCTCTATGGTACATACTCTCTATCCAAGATTCATAATGCCATAAGTTTTCATCATTGTCTCTATCTTTTTCAGACTTTAAAGTCATACTTTCCACAAACCACTTCGGAAGAATAGATTTCCATTCTTCATCGGATACTTTGTTGTTATGGTTATTTGTTGTGATATACGATATGATCATATAAGAATTACGGTTGATAAAATACCCAACCCCCAACGGCAATAAAATAAAAGATTATTTTAGCTATTGTTAACAATATTAAAACAATAAAATATAACCAATGCCACTTTGTACGTTCTTGTTTTTTCCAAATAAGAATCCCTAAAACTAATGGTATTTGAAGCCATTCTATGCAAAAAAAGAAAATAAATAAGATCTCATTATTAGCCAACATAAAATATTTACCATACTTATAAGTAAAATCATATCCATCTTTATCATATCCAAAAATTATATCCAAAAGATATCCAGACAATAAAATTGTACTATAAATAGTCATTATGTAATTAACTACCCAAAACCATTTTAAATTTTTCATTCTAATATTTTTTTAATTGCGGTCACAATTTTTTCTGCATTTTTTGATTTATCTGCTAATTCAGAAGTTGATACAATAGTTGGCTCAGTATCTTTTGTTGCTTAAAAAACTTTAGAGTTGGGATGTGTTCTTAAACTCATCTTTATTTCTCCTCGTAATGCTTTATTAAAATTCTTATAACCTTCATTAGTTGTATAGAATCTTAAAAAACTCAACGGCTCTTGTCAACACATCTTTGGTAAAATTAATGGATTAAATAAAGAAAAAACGCTTCCTTCGAAGTGGTCTATATTAAGATTAAGGTAACTTTACATATTCTCCATCCATGTTCCACCATTTTCCTGTATCCTCATCAAGTTGCAAGGATTTTAATGTGTTCATTAAAAGAATATTTTCTATTCCTTCATATAAATCCACTCCAACATAAAAACAATATTCTCCTATTTTATACACTCTGCCATCCACATCGCAACAGATATAATAACCATCAGGTTTAAAGTAGCCCAGATTAAATATTTGCTTTCCTAAAATTGAAGAATAATAAGTAAAATCTCCATCAGAATCATAATGCCCTTTTCCAATCATAGGATTTATTTCAAAATAAGAAGCAATATATCTTTGATATTCATTATCATACTCTACATCCTGAACTTTTAAAAGTCCATATTCCTGAAGAAATTTTTTTGCATCCAATGGATAACCCTCAATTGGAAATTCCAGATTTTTCAAAATATTTCTTCCATCAAACCATCCCGATTCTAATAATCTTGTAATTATTCTTTTATCTGAAAACCTCATAATTTATTGATTTTTTTACCGATACTCCTTTAACCTCAAATTTCATCAGAAGTGAGCATACGTTTGTTGCAACTGGATCTACTTTTGTATCATATTTTTTCTAAATCATTCCATACATCATATATGTTCTTGCCATTTTTCGCACCTGCAAGAATATCATCTACCCCCTTGATAAAGCTTATAAATCCTTTGGCATATGCCTTTTCAATAGAAAAACAGCTGTCTGCTATTATTCAATAGTGGTTTTATTAGAAAATTGGGTTAACCCGCTATTGGGAAAACTTGCCTTACGAATTTTAAGAGTTCTTCAATTGTTTTAAACTCTTTTTCTTCAGGAATCTGACCTAAAGGATATTGGATAATTATTTTTTCTTTTTCAATCCTAATTTGTGATACAGAACTCACTTTAGGATTTCCTTTTGTATCATCAACACTATTAAAAATGATTCCTAATCTTTCTTGTAAATAAGGACTATAGCCTTCTTCAGAAAGTTTTTTTATAATTTCCTTAATATTCATTATATCTATTTTTTTACATGATTAATAGAAACTCCACGTTGTAGTTGCGACTCAGCAAATTCATCCAAAAAACATCTAAGAATCTTTATTTTAATACTTTTCATATTATGCTGATCTTTCCTTATTGATATACGGTCTGTACCTATTAAATGTATTGCCTGTATCATGATTATTCAGAATCAGGAATTTATTTTGCTTCTCTGATTTTATACCGCTCAAAATCCCACATTCACAAAATATAAACGATCACGACTCTCCTTTAAAATTAAGTAATTGTTCATAGAGTTATCATATCTTTTTAAACCTATTTTAATATTTACAGAAACAGAAAAAACTTCACTAACATAAGTTACTGCCAAAATAAAAACCGCCTCTTTCGAAGCGGTTTATATAAGCTGACAGAAAAGCTATTCGGAATTTTACTCCGTACCTTCTATAACAGTTGCTACTTTCTCCAGAATGTCGAACGTGACTTCAGCCATTCTGTTTCCATGATGATCCAACAGAGGATTTACTTCCACGACTTCCATACAAACTACTTTTTCCGAACTTATCAGCTCCTGCAGTAGTACTGTGATTTCAAAAGGAAAGAACCCTTCCGGGACAGGTGTTCCCGTTCCTTCAGAAATCTTTTCACTGTCCATACTATCCACATCAAAGGAAACATACAAAATATCGCAGTTTTTCAATTGGTCAAAGACTTCTTTAACACACTGCTCCACTTTCTTCGTGCGCACCTCTCCCACCTGATAGTTTTTGATGCCCAGTCTTTCGATCAGCATATCTTCAGGTTCTTCTGTATCCCGTACGCCGAAATATACAAGATCCTCAGCGATCAGTTTGGCCTGAGCTGTACCGACCTGCTTCAGCTTTTCCCAATACGTCTGTGTATGATTGTCTACTTCATTGATGCCGCAAAGTAAATTATCTTCCTGCAACACTGCAGCTATGGGCATTCCGTGCAGATTTCCTGAAGGGGTCGTATAGGGAGAATGTATATCCGCATGCGCATCGATCCAGATCACACCCAGTCTTTTGTCCGGAAGAGCCGCTTTTATACCGCTGATCGTACCGATAGCTGAAGAATGATCACCGGAGAATACCAAAGGAAATTTTCCCTTCAGAATGCTGTCTTCAACAATAGAAGCCACCTGTTTACATTGCTGGTAGACCTGTTTTATATGTTTGCCGTATGGATTCAACTCGTGTTCATAAACGGAATCATTACGTGTCTGTACATCTACAAACGGATATTTCTTAAAGAAAAGGCTACCCTTATTAATAGCAGCGATCTCTATAGCATCTATCCCCAGATCTGAACCTCTGGTGCCTGCGCCTATATCGGATCTGTTCTTAATCAGTTCTATCGATCTTCTCATACAAACACATTTAAGGATTTTTCGATTATACGGAGACAATCATTTATCTGTTGCTCATTGATTACTAAAGGGGGTGCCAGACGGATTTTATTACCATGTGTGGGTTTGGCCAAAAGACCGTTTTTTTTGAATTCAAGACATAGATTCCAGGCTAATTCATCCTCTTCAGAGCAATTCATTTCTATAGCTGTGAGTAAGCCCTTACCTCTTACTTCTCTAATCAAAGTCATCCTGCCTGCAATATCTCTCAGTCCTGAGCGTAATATTTCACCCATTTTTCTGCTGTTTTCAGTCAGTTCTTCATCCAGTATGACTTGCAGCGCTTCTATGGAAACAGCACAAGCCAGCGGATTGCCTCCATAGGTGGATCCATGTTCTCCGGGCTTGATGGTAAGCATAATATCATCATCAGCCAGTACTGCAGATACAGGTAATACACCTCCGGACAGAGCCTTGCCTAAAATCAGAATATCAGGTTTACTGTTGTGTGCAGAGGCGAAGACATCGTAGGAGGCCAGCAAATTGCCGGTACGCCCTATGCCTGTTTGTATCTCATCCGCTATAAATAATACATTATACGCAGTACATAGCCGTCTGATCTCAGACAGATAGGTCTCGTCAGGAATAATAATTCCGGCTTCTCCCTGAATAGGTTCTACAATAAAGCCTGCAATATTTTTATTTTCTTTCAAAAGGTTTTCAAAAGCCTGTATATCATTATAGGGTACCTGTACGATTCCTTCTACAAAAGGACCAAATTCACGTGTACTGACTTCATCATTAGATGCAGAGATGACAGAAATAGTCCTTCCGTGAAAATTATCTTTCGCGAATACTATTTTAGCCTGATTATCGGGGATTCCCTTTACCTGATATCCCCACTTACGACAGAGTTTCATAGCTGTTTCTACAGCCTCTACTCCGGAATTCATAATCAGCGCCTTATTATACCCAAATAGCTTGCAGATATACTCTTCAAATTCTCCAAGTTTATTATTAAAAAATGCCCGGGAAGTAAGCGTTAGTTTCTTGGCCTGTTCTGTCAATGCATGGATAATGCGCGGATGGCAGTGGCCTTGATTAACAGCAGAATAGGCCGATAGAAAATCAACATATTTTTTTCCTTCCACATCCCATACAAATACGCCTTCTCCTCTTTCCAATACAACCGGAAGCGGATGATAATTATGGGCGCCATATTGATTCTCTTTAGCTATAAAAGCATCACTTTTAGTTTTATCGGTTTGAATATTCATATCCTCAATATTATTATTCATATTTTCAAACTTATAAAATATAACATGTAAAAAGCAAATAAATATTGAATTTGACTTTTAAAACAACAAATTATATTAAATTTGAATATACAACTCAACAAAAACCATGTATACATTAGATGATTTTGATATCCGGATACTGAAAACACTGGACACAGACGGCCGAATGGCTTATTCGGCTATTGCCACTGAAATGGGGGTTTCCAATACGATGGTTCATCAGCGTATAAGCCGCTTATCCGATCAGGGAATACTGGAAGGAACTAAGCCGGTCTTGAATGAAAAAAAACTCGGCTATGACTGGGGAGCTTTCACGGGTATCAGTCTTGAAAAGGATTACGATTCAAAGCGGGTAATCGAAGAATTACAGAAAATACCGGAAGTCACCGAATGTTATTACATTACAGGAAACTATACATTATACATTAAGATCGTTGCCAAAAACCATGAACATATGCGGCAATTATTGTATGAAAAAATTGATAATATTCCGGGAATTGCAAAGACAGATTCTATTATTGAACTGGGCTGTGCATTCAAACGCAATATTATTTTGTAGACAGGCTGGTTAGTTTTTCCCCAGCCATTCACCAATCAGTTTCCGGTAGGTCTCACCGATCGGAAGATATTCACCATTGGTCATGACGATCTGATTCCCCTCTATTACCTTGATTCTTTTTAAAGGGACAATATAGGATCGGTGTATGCGTACAAACTGATGCTGTGGCAATCTGTCCAGAATATCTTTCATATTCTCTAATACGACCATGCGTTCAGAAACCGTATGAATACGGATATAATCTTTCAATCCTTCTATATATAGGATATCCTCCGGTTGAATTTTATAATACTTGCGGTCTGCTTTTACAAAGAGCGAATTATCCGATTCACTGCTTTGGAAGGTATCCTGCCAACGGTTGAATTTTTCTACACTCTGATAAAAACGATTGAATGTGATTGGTTTTAATAAAAAATCAATCACATTAAACTGAAAAGCATCCAGTGCATATTCGGAGTAAGCGGAAGTGATAATAAAATTATGCTTCTGATTAAACATCTGCATTAACTCAATTCCTGTGAGCTGAGGCATCTGAATATCTATAAATATAAGATCTACGGACTCAGAATTCAATATTTCAATTACCTCAAAGGCATCGCTTCCTGCATATATCACGTTCAATTGTGACACCTTAGAGGCATAATCTGCCAGGAGTTTTACGGCAAAAGGTTCATCATCTAAAATAAGGCAGTTTATTTTTCTTTTCATCCTAAAATTATTTGCAGTTCAGCTGTAAACACGTTATTCTCAGTTTGCAGGTTTAACTTATGGGTGTCCGGATAATATATCTCCAGACGCTTCTTTAAATTATCCAATCCAATGCCTCCTAATTTATCCTTTTTGTGATTTCCGATTCCGTTTTCTATTCTAAAGGTTAGATTTTTTGCATCTGCATTCAGATTTATTATAATGGGAGCTGTATTGGAAGCAATCCCATGTTTCAAAGCATTTTCAACTAAAGGAGACAGTAGATAAGGTGGTATTTCCATATGGTCATTTACAATCTGAACAGTTAATTCAACAAAGGCATTTTCCTGATGGCGTAGTTGCTCCAATTCCAGATATGCCCTGATATATCCGATTTCGTCTGCCAGCTTTATCTTTTCCTTCTGAGATTCATAAGTTGTAAAGCGCATAATCTGACTCAATTTCTCAATTGCAGGTAATGATTTATCGGATTGAAAGTATACCATCGAATAAATATTATTGAGGGTATTGAAGATAAAATGAGGATTGATCTGTGCTTTCAGAAATTTAATTTCTGTGTTTTTGTTTTCCTCTATTATAATCTTATTGTACTCCAAAAGTCTGATAAAATAGATGGCAAACCAAAGAAGAGAACTGAAGACAATCGGCATACTGCTGTAATGCATATTGTCCAGCATGTAACTGACGACTGTAGTATTGACATAATTGACTTTATGAAATAACATATCTGTTATAACCTGCTCCAACAGCCATCGTAAAGCTGTAAAAAACAGATAGGAAACAAATATTCCCAAAAACAGTTTTTTCCATTTAAATGCCTTAAATGCCCATTTCATGACTAACAAATAATGAAAGTAAAAAGTGGAAACAAAACATATCATATAAGTAGTGTAAAATAAGTCCGGTACTGCGAACCGTGCATACAACGGGTTTTTCACGAATGTAAAATAGATGACGATCAACCAGAATATAAGATGGATGAACTGCTCCGTCCTTTTTGACAATGTTCCTTTATACAACATCTAACTGTTTTTTTTCAAAGGTACTCATTCATAAAAGTCCTTTAAAACGGATTCGTAGATAAAGCGGAGGGGTTTGTCGAAAAAAATAGGCAAATACTATTTTTCGGGGAATATTTGTTCGGATTTAACACTAAACACATGAAAACATTTATCTTTTTTATAGTTGCTGTTCTTTGTCAGGCGAATGCTTTAGCACAACAGATATCGTTAAAGGGCAGGGTTATCAATCAAAGCCGGCAACCTGTCGAATTTGTACATATCAATCTCCTGAATAATGAGTCGGTACGTATCAGTCAGGCATTCACTGATAGTCTGGGATATTTTTCTATTCAAGCTGATAAGGGAGATTACCGTCTGATAATTGAGCAGTTTGGAAGAGAATTTAATAATACAGCTCTGCTGTTGCGTCAGGATACGATCCTTGCAGATATACAGATAAACGAAGTGACTGAACTGGAAGGTGTAACTGTGACCGGCAGAAAAAAACAGATTGAGCAAAAGGTAGACAGGCTGGTATTCCATGTGCAGAATTCTACTTTCGCAACCGGAGGTACTGCTCTCGATGCGCTGAAAGCGACACCAACGGTAAGAGTCCAAAACGACAATATCTCTATCGTAGGTAAGGGAAATGTGTTGGTGATGATCGATGACCGTCTGCAACGTATGTCAGAGGAGGATCTCGCTGGTTTTCTGAAGTCTATTCCGGCAGACAACATCAAAAGTATTGAGGTAATCAGTACCCCTCCTGCCAAATATGAGGCTGAGGGCAACAGCGGACTGATCAATATTAAACTCAAAACTGCGAAAGCGAACTCATGGAATGCGAATATAGGTACAACCTATACACAAAAAACATATGCAGGAGGTAATTTACAGGGATTATTCAACTACAATCACAACAGGTTGTCCTTACAAGCCAGTATGAGTAAAGGAAATGAAAAGCTGAGTACCCGCTCTGATAGCCGGATTTTCTACACAGACGAATTATGGACACAGGAGGTGCGTAACAAATCTGTAAGTTCACTGTGGAGTCTGGGACTGGGAGCAGATTACAAACTAACGGACAAATGGACGAGCGGAGTGAAATACTTAGGCAGTTTTACAGACCGTACTTCGGCAAACAATCCCCTCACTACAAGATATAATGCTTCAAACGGCTTCGTGAACTCTTACATCGCATCTGATGTGGAAGCACGCAATAAGCCTCAGATGAATGCGCTTAACTGGTATCATACACTGACTTTAGATTCAACCGGGAAGAGCATTACAATGGATATCGACTACTTCAGGTATAAAAAAGAGGATTTTCGTTCTTTTGCAGGTCATGAACTGGACGCCAACCGCGCAACTATTGCGGACAGCTATTTTTCCTCTACAAACAGTAATATCAATGAGATAAAAAACTATTCAGCAAAGATTGATGCGGCCTTGCCTTCCAACTGGGCTAACCTGAGTTTTGGGGGCAAAATATCCTATACGAATACCAATAACGATCTGCTGGTGTATGACAATCAAAGCGGAGCACCAGTACTGAATACGGATCAGTCTAATATCTTCAATTATAAAGAGTACAATGAGGCGCTATACTTCTCAGCACACAAGAAACTGGATGATCATTGGGAAACTCAATTTGGAGTGAGAATGGAGGCTACCCAAACAGAGGGATATTCCACCAATCTGAATCAGACGAATAAAAACAACTATATCAAATTTTTCCCGACAGCTTATATCACTTATGTACCGAATGACAGCAATTCGTTTTCCCTTAATTATAGCAGAAGGATCCGGAGACCGGATTTTGAATACCTTAATCCTTTTGTGATACGTACAAGTCCCTATTACTATTCTGAAGGAAATCCCTTTCTGAAACCTTCATTTATTGATAATCTGGAATTTTCCTACATCTATAAACAGAAATGGATGAATTCGGTCTATTTCTCGCAGGTTTCAGATTTTGGCCAGGAACTGTCTGTTGTTGATCCGGTAAGCAATGTAACAAGAAGTACCCCTCTCAACTATGCAGATACCTATCAGATCGGATATTCAACTTATTATAATTTGAGTAAATGGTCCTGGTGGAATAGTTTTACAGGGTTCAATGTGAACTATCAGCATGTGAAATCAAAGACCAGCTTCGTAAAATCCATTGATGGCTACAACGCTTATTTTTACAGTAACAATGATTTCACTTTAAACTCGTCAACATCCGCTTTTTTTGGCTTAAACTATGGACTGCAACTTCCGGGACGATATCAGATCTTTCATATCTCACGGCTTCACATACTGGATGTTTCTATGAAGTTTTTGCTTCTTAACAAGAATCTCTCTCTGACAGTTACGGGTGAAGATCTGTTGAATGCGCAAAGACCACTTATCAGTTACCATTCCAATGGGATCAAAAATGATGTCCGGTCTTACAGGGATACCAGAGGATTCCGCATTTCATTAAGCTACAAATTTGGAAACAGGAGTATTAAGTCCGCACAAAGGAATTTCGGGAACGAAGATGAGAGGGAAAGAGCGAAATAAAAAAGATAGTTGAACTATCTCAAAAAGGATAACCTCCCGGCGACAATTCCGGGAGGTTAAACATCAGCCTTATTCATAAGTTTATATGCTGTAATAATTGTTTTAAAGCTTTGTGCTTTTTTGATCTTTCCGATATATGGAAAAGTAAGCAGCCTGATAAAGGTATTAAACTCCGAATTGTCTTAAATGATGATCCATATGCTGATAAACAAATATTCCGATTTGTTCCTTACTCATTCTGCCAAAGAAATCATGTACAAATCCTTCATTCGAAAAATGGCCATAATCTGCTATCTGAGACATCCAGATTTCTTTTTGAGCATGCAGATCACCATCTTTTTCTTTGACCAAGAATATTCCGGCGGGCATATTCTTTCTCATAGGTTTATCATCTTTTAAGGTGCTTTTCAATGCTATTTTGCCAAAAATCTTACCGATAAAGGATTGTTTATGTCCTTGTTTACTCTTTCCTAATACCCAATCGTTCCAGATGGAACAATGCCTGCTCATTTGAAATACATTCATTTTCCCCCATTCAGGTGTGCTTTCTTCATTTAACAGCTGAATTCTGGATATCAAATGTTCCCTAAGGTTTTTATCAAATACGGTTTTCATCATCAAAATTGTTAAGCGGTTGTAATGAAAAGTAGTTGCCGGAATCATCTTTAAATAAAGCTTCGGTACCATAAAACTCCTTTGTAGGTGTTTTTATAAACTCGACACCCTTGGATTTTAATTCTTCATAGGTTGCAAAGATATCATTGCAGGTAAGTACACCACAGCCGAATATTCCCTGGCGTATAAGACCAATTAATGTTTCTGCTGTTTCTTTGGGGAACATTTTGCTGACAGTAACAGGAAACAGGACAAGTTGCAAATCCGGTTGTTCAGGAGGAGAAACTGTGAGCCAGCGTGTGTCTGGTCCCATCGGAATATCATCAACTAATTTAAATCCTAATTTGTTTACATAAAAATCATACGCACTGTCCTGATCAATAACGTGGATGTTGGTAACGGTCATTTTCGTAATCATAATCTATTTGTTTAAAGTTATCCTTACAAAAATCCGAAACCATTTTTTATGAGTCTTCTTCAAAATTGCTATTTTCATTCCAGCCATGCATGTAAGCATAGCATCCCGGAACAAAAGCTAACGGAGTGCGTTTTATATCTGCTAAACGCTGTTGATAATTATTTACATATTGAGCCGGACTAATGCCAACCTCTTTCTTAAACAGACCACTAAAAGTAGAAATACTGTCAAATCCAACTAAAAAACAGGCATCACGAACAGATTTTCCTTCCTGAAGAAAGAGCTGTGCTTTATCTATACGGATCTTGGTGAGATATTGATGAGGTGTCTTTTGATAAACAGACTTAAACAAACGGATGAAATGAAACTTTGAAAAACATGCTTCATCAGAAATATTGTTCAGATCTATCTTTTCGGCATAATGCTTTTCAATAAAAAGTTTTGCCTGTACTATGCGTCTGTAAAGATAAATTCGGGGATATTCCGTTTCCATAGCTGCTGTTATCATTTGCTATTTCAACCTAATTATCATAATAAAGGATGCTTAGCTGATACAAGATACCACTTTTCATTCAATTATATGATAATCAATACTTCCGGCACGCATTATAATAAGTAATAATCAGATTTCCAGAATAATTAAGTCTTTATACTTTCCGTTTGAGTGTAAGCACCGTTATTTCCGGCCACACGCCTACCCTGCCTTTTAATCCGTGATACCCGAATCCTCTGTTGACATACAGATATTTACCATCTCTTTGGTAAAGACCGGCCCATTGCTTGTAAAAGTATTGGATAGGGCTCCATTTAAAGCCGAACAGCTCAATTCCAAACTGCATACCGTGTGTATGTCCGGCTAAAGTAAGGTGTACATGCTGATTGTGATCAACTGTTACCTCGTCCCAGTGTGAAGGGTCATGAGACATCAGTATTTTGAATGCGTCATCGGGAATATGAGCTGTAGCTTCTTTGAGGTCACCATATTGATGAAAACCTCCTTTTCCCCAGTTTTCCACACCTACCAATGCTATGCTTTGACCTTGTTTATTGATTATTACCGCTTCATTGAGCAATAATCTGAAACCGGTTTCTGCATGTACTTCTTTGAGGCGGTTAAGATTTGCTTCCTTAGCTTCTTTATTGTCCCAACGGATATAGTCTCCGTAGTCGTGGTTTCCCAATACGGAATACTTACCGTAGGGAGCTTTGAGTTTTGTGAAATATGGAATCCAGGGATCCATTTCTGTAGCCATATTATTGACCAGATCTCCGGTGAACAACAATAGATCACTGTTTTGTGCATTGGCCAGATCTATTCCTTTTTGTACTCCTTTGATATCATTCAGACTTCCGGAATGTATATCGGACAATTGTGTAATGGTAAAACCATCAAAAACCTCCGGCAGATCAGGAAAATACAGCGTCTCTTTTCTCACTCTGTAAAAATGCTTCCCACGGGTAAGACCAAACAGGATAATCAATATCATAATAACAGCAAGGGCTAGTGTCGCCTCGCTTACATATAAACTTCTTGCGGGAAATCCTCTCAATAGCCTTACTATATCTTCAGCTAGCAGTATCGGAAAAGAGAATAGCTTCGGAATAAATATAACCAGCATAGCTGTAATCAGCATCGGTATGAATCGCTGTAAATTGTTACCTGCCTTTCGTAAAAATACGATAGCGATAATTCCAGCAAATAACAATACATCTACTGACCAATAGATCGCACGAATCCAGGTATTTTCCGTAAGTGTGCTGACCGCCTGGTAGAAATATACATCTGCAACCAGAAAAAGTAATAATATCAGAATAAGTCTTTTTGCCATATATAGCGTAGTTAAAGAAAGGTAGACGGGTACGTACTAAAATTACTTTAAAAAGAATGTTTAAAAGTGTGGCCGTCCGTTACTAGCATAAGATCTGCAAAACTATCATGATTTTCCTTTTACTATCCTTTCTGACATTTGATTAAATAGAACGGCTGATTCTCGTTTATTTCCGTGATCCCGAATAGTCCGGATGTACCAAATTCTGCCCGGATTGAATCTTCATCATAAAAAAACATATGGACACCTTCGTATATTTCATAGCGATCAGTACTGATCAGACGTCCCTGACCGTACGTGTGCGCTGATTTGGAAATAACTGTAAATACCATGTAACCACCTGGTAACAATTGATTATAGCAGTCTCTGATCAGCTTCTTTCGTTCATCTTCATTTAACAGATGGATCAAAGCATAACAAAATATCCCGTCATATAACTCCTTATCAAATGGCATATCCGTTACGGAACCATGATAGATAAGCATATCTGTCCCATAGTGTTTTTCTGCCATTCTGATGGCTGTCTGTGAAATCTCAATACCCGTAACTTTTATTCCGTTATCTTTAAAAATCTGCGCATTGCGACCATAACCCACACCGGGTATCAGTATATTCCGGAGATCTTTCTGCACAAACAAATCTTTTGTCAATACTGCAGATTTTGAAGGTTCAAAACCCCACATTTCCTGTTTATCATTAAACGCTGATTCCCAAAATTCTGTTTTGTGTTGCTCGTCTGCCATAGTTGCCGATGTTTTATTGCAGGCGCAATTTAATAACAATATGGTTGTATAAGGGTCAAACATATGCTGAAAAAGAGGATGTGATATCATGTTTTATATTTAGCTGACATTTGCCCGATGAATTTACACCCGTCATTTTGGTTGAAAATGGCGGCTGTAAAACTGATTCGAAAAAGTTATTTATACAATTCTTTTCTGATTTTTATTAAAATATTTTCCAGATTTGAAATATCCGGTTTTTGTGAAAAAGTACATAATTCGAGCATTGAGTTAATTTCATTAATGGATCTTTCACACTCCTCATATAACTTTTCATAAGTATATGTCCCCTTTTTTACCTTCAATAATTCTTCCCTGTTAGGTCTCCTTACATTCAATTTCCTGTATTGGATTAGTTCTTTTGACATATCTAATAAGCGGATTGTGTGCATCATATTTTTTGCATCATACCCGCCTCCATGTTTTAATGTTGTCTGATAACGACTTTCATTTCGTTGTCTTACCCATTCAAAGTACTCTTTATAACTCTTGCAATAAGAGGAATATGCATCCTGATTCACAAACAAATATGCTTTCAGAACTTCTCCAGGCTTCACAGAGCTGCAAGCAACCTCCTGACTATCATCTTTAAGCAAAATACCTTTATAATCGTGTATCCCAATTGTATCATAAAACAAAGCATACAAACCCTTACTATGATTGATTTTTATCAATCCACAACACTTTTGATCCCATTGTTTTATCTCTAACCATTTTTTTAAGGTTATACTTTCATGTCCATCAATTACAAAACAAAAATCTAAAAGATTTTTACGCTTTTCACCTAATGGATTATTTACTTTTTTATTTAAGCCCTTAGCTTTTTTCACCTGAGTCATAGCATAATTAGCAAAAGTCTCAACTAATTCACGGGTAATAAAACTTTTAATATCAAACATCTTAAATAAAGGATCCTGATGTAGGATACAATCTTCAGGACTAGCCAATAATTCTAATATATTAGGATTACTTTTCGACAATAGCTCAACAAATCGTCCCAATTCATAATAAACCTCATCATTAGTGGAATTGTTCACCTGGGAGATATACTCCATACCGAAGAATTTCTCTCTAGGTAAATAAAACACTCCTTTTATATCCGTGTCTGATTCATCTGTAGCCAGACCGTATGCTTTACTTCCAACTATAGCTTCAAATAGTATCAGTTTTTGATTCTTAAGATCCTGTATGGTCATAATTGATGTAATATAGATTTAAAAAATTTTTCTAACTGATCCTTATCAAACTGTTTGCTTTCTGTTAATTTAGCTTTTGCTTCCAGATTTCTGAATTTATCTGTTATATGTTGTTTAAGAGAAGAGGTTAGGGTATATTCAAATTGTTCATTAACAGTACTCTTTAATGTAATAAGATCTTTTGCTTCATTACACATATCTTTTGGTATCAACACCATCAGTTCTTCAAAGGTCATAGGAGGATAAGAGTTATTATTTAAACTCCATTCTGCAGCTAACAAAGATCTCAATACATAAAATAATGACTTTAACTTCACTTTTTTATACTCAAGGATGTTGATTTTGCTTCTAACTGTCCCAAGGTAATGATGAGCTTGTCTGCGCACATCAAAATAATCTTCTATCAACTGTAAAAAAACCTTTTTAAAAGTCAGCTCCTGACAGTAAACTACCGGAGATTGTATCCATTCAAAAGGTGTAGCATTGCTATTATACAAAAGAGTAAGTACCTTTTTAAGATCCCAACCATACATATCTAGTTCTTCATGAATTGGAAACTGCATATCCATAACGGTTGGAAAGATAGTTGAATAGACATCAGACTTTCTTACAAAAATAAAGCGAACATCATAATCGCTGTCAATAGAAGGAAATCCCCAGCCTCTACTACCGGATTCACATGCAAAAAGTATCTTTATATTTTCTGCAACTGAAATTTCATTTAATTTTTTAAGTATTCTTTCTCTCATATCAAATATATTTTATCTTGTTTACTAAAAGGACAATACAAAGATCAAAAGTGACTATGCAGTACTTTTTCGCAACAAAAAAACAAACACCAACAAGCTGAATTACAATGAGATAATTTCATGTAGAAAAAGTTAAGCTTTTGATTTAAGATTTTCTACGCAGATAGATTGCGCACTAATAATCTTTTAGGAGATCTCTCTTTTGCCTATATTAATAAAGTTTAATGTCTATTATGAAGAAAGTATATGTTATCAGCGGATTAGGTGTAGATAAGAGGGTATTTAATAACATAGATTTCAATGGCCTTGATGTTGAGTATCTGGAATGGTTTACTCCGCATAGAGGTGAATCTATTGAACAGTACGCTGCACGTATGGCTCAAATGATACATACTGATAATCCAATTATAATAGGATTATCGTTTGGAGGTATGGTCGCTATTGAGATCACTAAGTTAATAGCATATGATAAACTTATATTACTTGCCTCAGCTAAGACCAGATATGAAATTCCGGCTTTATATAAATTATTTGGTCGATTAAAACTGTATAAAATCATTCCTCCATCCTTATTCAAATACTATAATCCCGTATTAGGATGGCTGTTTGGTATTCATACACCTGAAGATAAGCGACTTCTCAAGGAAATTCTAAGAGATACAGATTCTTTATTTATGACCTGGGCGATTAATGAAATTGTGACTTGGAATAATTCACAAGAACCAATAAATTAAGTCCATATCCATGGGACAAAAGATAATATCCTTCCTGCTAAGAATATTAAAAATATAGCTGTACGTATTGAAGGTGCCGGACATTTTATGACGGTCACTAGTGCTACTACTATCAGCATGGAAATACGGACTATCTTAAATTCTTAAAGGATGTGAAGGTGATTGTATTAACAATTAAAGAAAACAAAGAATAATCGGTATTATTGTTATTATATAATGACTTGAATGGAAGGAACCGAACTCATCGAAATTATTAGCCAGGAACTCAATAAATATCCACACATTACTTACTATATCTCCACCTTAGCTAAACTTACTATAAAACGCAACAGTATTGAAGGATTTGATATTGTACTCGAAACCGGAGTTAGGGAAAACACCCTCTATTTCGACTCTTTTCATTTTCACTATGAGAACGATGATCGTGAAACTGAAGAATTGTTCAACCAGATCGTGATGGCTATTTTTGGCTATATCCGAATCAAGGTATTCTCAAAAAAGGGGCATGAATATAAATGGCAACTACAAAAATTAGATAAAGAAGGAAATTGGCATGATGATGCAACAATGAGCATTATTAATTTGGATGTTTTCTCTGAGACAGAAGTAAAATACCTGAGAAATACTCCGCCGTCTGCAGAATCCTGAGATCTTAACAGATATAAAACAAAACGAAGCTGTCTAAAAAGTAAAGTCAAACCCTTTGTGAAATGATGCTATAGGGGCGTATGTATAAAATCGCATAAAAATGGGGCTATCCAACCTTTTTGGAGAGCCTCAATTCTATTGTAGTAGCTTTTTTATAACTTTTCTCTCCTTCTAAAGGAGAGATGCCCGAAGGGCAGAGAGGTTAATTATAAAACTGCAAAACCTCTCCCCAACCCTTCCGACAGGTCGGAACAGGTTCTCCTTAAAAAATGAGAAGGGAATTGGTTTATTAAATAATAAAAGTGGGTGTATAATAAGTCAAATCCTTGTAGAATTGATCTGAAATGATGCTGTAGGGAGGTACGTGTAAAATCGCATAAAAATGGGGCTATCCAACCTTTTTTGACAGCCCCATTTTTGTATACTATTTCTTACCACCAGAACAATTTGTCATAACCGGCATCTTTGGACCAGGATAAGGTCTGATAAAAGGGAGCTAAGGAAGCTTCTTCTTTTACAGGGATATAACCGGATAATCCTGAAAAGGCCAGAATAGGTTTTCCCAGAAAATTGGCGGTATGCGCTTTGTAAACAACAGTTTTTTCTATAGCTGTTTTCAGACTTTGTAATTTCTCCGGTTGAAAATGTTTTTCAAACATATCCAGAAAGTCATATGCTTTGACCGGGGTTGCCGGATCAAGATCTAGCCGCTGCACATTATTTCGATTGATCGTCGGAATGACTTCCGGATTTTGAGAAAGCAAAAGCTGTGTTTCTGCGGCAAGTCCGATCATTGCTCTTGTATCTACTAATGAAAACGTAGCGGACTGCTCTAAACCTGACTTTTGCTCATAATAAGCTATGTAGGCTTTAGCAATAGCGCTAAGCCCTTTTTTTACATCTGTATCATACAATAAGCTGTTGATCTGATGATAAGGCATCCCTACACTCAGCACCTCGGTTGGGGAAGCCAAGATATAAGGTGCAACATGTCGGAGTTCATACAGCACCTCTACAGAAGCCATCGAGCAGGCATCAAAAATCAGAAAATCCAATTCCGAAGGAAGAGCCGATTTCAGCACCTGTACATCCATCTTGCTGTAGTTGTCATCGCCAAAAGAACGCACACTGATTTTTCCCGCATTTGCCGGAGCCCAGTTTGTGGCATGTGACCATAGTATCGCTCCGTATGAATGCGATGGTGCAAGATTCTTCATATCAGCAAATATCATTTTCATAATATCCGGATCTGAAGAATCATGATCATTATACGTTTTTAGCACCTTGCTTTTTATTTCAGGACTTGTATCGTATACGATCTCATAGAGTTTGGGCTGCTGCCCGAATATACGTGCATAAACGATCAGCTTTCCATCGATCCCTGTAAACCCCTCCTCCATTTGATTGAGGTTTTTATAGGCATCAGAGGAAAGACTGTTATTAGCTGCCATATACACCATTACTGTACGGGCAGATACCGGAATAGCGGTATCTATGTCGTCCTTTGCACAGCCTGTGGCAAACAAGAGTGTAGCGGTAATATACAGATAAATCAATATGCGCATAGATCTTTCAAAACTAAAGATTTAATTCAAATCTTTTACCAGATAAATCAAGGTTGGAAAGTGATCCGAATATCCGTTCTGAAATACATTTCCGGAAAATGTACGAAAGGGATAGCCTTTGTATCTGCCTTCCTGCGTAATCAGAAATTCGGGATTATAGATCTCCGATTTCCAGAATTTCAAGGTTGAACGATCTTCCCCAAGTAATGGTTCGGATATAATAATCTGGTCAAAGAGATTCCATTTACCCTGATAACCCAGCGAGCCTACACCACGGTCGTAGTGCTGCCACATGGTGTTGAAAAGTCCGCCTTTTGCGACTTCCTGCTGTGTTTTTTTTGCATTCAATACAATACGCACGCTCTTATCAACCGGGTCATCATTCAAATCGCCCATAATCACGACTTTAGCAAGGGAATCCTGTGCATACAAGGAATCTACCACAGAACGTACGATGGAGGCCGCATGCTCCCGTAGTTCGGAAGATTTACCACCATAGCGTGAAGGCCAGTGATTCACCAGAACATGCATTTCCTCTCCTGCCAGTTCGCCTGTGACGAGTAGAATATCCCGGGTTCTGTATTCCGGCAAATGATCGACTTTATAAGCAAAGACTTTTGAATCTTTTACTTTGAACAGACTCGGATTATAGAGCAAAGCGACATCTACACCGCGTCTGTCCGGTGAATCATAATGTACAATCCCGTATCCCAGAGATACCAGTGATGGCTGTTGGGTAAGATCTTCCAGCACTTTACGATTTTCAAGCTCACAAAGTCCTACAAATGCAGGGCCTGCAGGACAATACTTTTTACCCAGTCGTGATATGACCTTTGCCATATTGAGCTGTTTTCTTCTGTATTTCTCTGCTGTCCAGCGATTGCCTCCTTCAGCTGTAAACTCCTCATCATTGATAAGGGTGTCTTTTTCTGTGTCAAATAAATTTTCCAGATTATAAAAGGCTGCTGCGTACACCTGATATTTCTTTTGTTGTGCGACCGAAATATGGGTCTGCACAACAAAAATAAATAAGATGCAAAGCGACCAGAAATATGTTTTTTTCATCATGCTGCAATATCTTATTTAGATGGTGTCACGATAATCGGACCATTCGAACCTCCTCCTGTAGAAGCTCCGCCCACCAACTGAATATTATCAAAACGGAAACCTACTTTATTAGCGTCTGCAGGAGATATAAACTCTAAGATTACCGTTTCTGCTTTAGCGATATTAGGAATAGACACCGTATAGAACTTACCGTTATCTCCGGCAGCATTAGATAATACCTGACTAGGAAGCGTTATAGCAGTTCCGTTCACTTTCAACTGAATATTGTTAACATTAGCTGAAGTACCTGCATCAAATAAATTGGCTGCCAGCTGGAAGCTCAACGTTACATCACCTTTATTTAAAGTATTGATTCCAGTCACTTTGATATTCGCATCTCTGTTTGCCGGAAGCCAGATATGCGCTCCATTGTCTCCGGATACGCTACGGATATCAGCAGCTCCCGAATCATCTGTATACTTGACAGGAGATTTCATATCAAAATCAGTAAAATCATTGATTTTAGGTCTGTTGCCGGAAGGATAAGTACCTGTTCCGAATGTCTCTTTGAAGAATGTTCCTGCCTGCGGCTGTTCCGGTTCAGGAGCTTTACCATCAAAATTTTTGACATCCGCTTTGGTCCGCAGAAACAACTGCCATCCTCCGTTAAAACGTCCCAGAATACCGACTACCGTTCCTTTTCCGGTAGGTAAGATATCTTTGGCAAAATCTGAGAAGTTACTTGATCTTACATCAAGCACATTTCCTGACGCTGTTTTGATCTGCTCGTTAGTAGTCGCATCACCAGTGGTGAAGGCTTTCTTTCCCCCGTTAACAAATGTTACATCTTTGATTTCTACCAGCTGATGTACCATATTATCTGTCAACGCATTGAGCTCAACTACTTTTGGAGTGGCGTTGGCAACATTGGGCCATGAATTTGAAAAAGCTTTAGCTTTAAACATTTCCCAGCTGATACGATTGGCATTTGTAGTCCCCATACCAATCTGCAATTCACCGCCATACTTGACCATATACAGATCTTTGAGGTGGATAAATACTTCCTGCCCTACCTGATAGCTTGCATAAATAGAGTTTTGATCGATACCTATGTTGATCGCTCCTGAAGCATCCTGAACATAAATCTGTTTGTAGATGTTACCGGATTCATCATTGCCTGTAACAATCCCTTTGATGATCAGTTCTTCAGCAATAAGCTGTGGTGATGTGATGCTGGCATAGCGTTGCTTGAGCTGGAGAATAGAAATGTTGTCCAGTGCGCCTTCATATTTAGGCTCATTAAGCGGCGGAGCCATATAATCTCTTTCACACGATACGTTTAACAAAAGTGTACATACCGCAATAAATAAATATTTAAATGTATTCATATTCATAGCGTATTAAAATCTATAACTTACGTTTAAGAAGATATTCATCCCCTGCATATAGAAATAACGGGAAGCAAAACGGTTAGGATATGTTGTATCTAATCGTCCCTGTTCGTAACCACCCGTACGGATATTTTTATTGTTTAATAAATTTATAACAGAAAAATTGAAATTCAATGCTCTGCGGTTTTTGAGGTAAAACATCTTTCCGATGGAGGCATCCATTGTGACAACATCATCCAGGCGTTCCTGACTGGTAAGTGTTTTGTATGCATTGAAACTGTCTTCATCATATGGATTGATATTGACATAGTTTGAAGCCAGTCTGCGCATAGCTGATGCCGAAAGATAATTACGGCCTACGGCATTTGCACTTACTTCGAAGAACCAATATTTGTAGAAGTATCGTGCTGCAAGTACACCTGCAAATTGCGGAGTACCGGATACATAGAGATCCTTCATATACACTTTTTCTTCAATATCTACCAATTTACCGTTTTCCGAATTCATAATCCCCAACGGATTATTGCTATAGTAGTATTCGCCCATTGTTCCGATGAAATCAAAACTCCAGTTGTCATCCAGGCGGTAGGTAGCGGCAGCTTCCACTCCGCGATGTACACGGTCTACCCCTGTCAGATTGTGAAATACAAATGTACGCTCTGAATCATGGTAGTAAGCCATTCGCTCCAACTGATCGTAGAAGTTTGTCTGGAAGACAGACAGACGTCCGGACAAGCGTGGCATGGAGAAAATATAATTAATATCAGCTGCAAAAATCTTACTGCTTGTCAGCCCTTTGACGACCTGATCGGTCACTCTCGGCATCACATAAGCCCTGTCCGGAATAGGTGCTTCTGTACTGTAGCTCGTATTTGCGGATAAATAATGACGACCGTTGATCTTGTAGGTCAGGCCACCTTTCAATGTATAATCGAAGAAATGGTATTTCGCACCTTTACCATAAGAGCTATTCGGGAAGCGGCCATTCTTCATATTACCGTTACGTTGAAAATCGGTATAAGTTAGTTTTGTTCCATAATGAAAATCAATACTCGAGGTCTGATACTGATTCATTACCCATGCATTGACAGATTGTACATCGATATCAAAATCATATCCGAAGATATCATCTACATATGCTTTACGATCCGGGAAGAGTAAATCATTTTGTTTTACATCATCATTTCCGGGATTATCACGTTCTGCAAATTTATCTTTATCCAGTACATAATCTGCGCCCAGCAGATCTTCAACAGTCTTGTACTGATATGATCTTGTTTTACGTGCTTCCACGCCTGCAGTCAGGCGCATATTGTTATCATACAGTTTGTTGAATGTCGAACTGATTGTTCCTTCCAGAAGATCCGAATGACGCTTCTCTACCATATACAAGGCCGCTCCGTTATATTTACGTCTGTTTTCCGGATCCATATTCTGTCTGTACATTTCATCCCAGTTGACCTGTGTTACATCGGTATTGTTGGATGTCCACAGATCACGGTAATAATTGTAGGTAAACTGATCTGTATTTGCCGGATCCATTGCAAAGTAAGAAGGCAGATAACGGTAATAGTCCGGTCTCGGATCTATGGCATTGTACCAGTTCAGTGCTGAGCTTGCATAACGCCCATAGTGCAGTAAACCACCTGAAGTCAATGTGGTCTTTTCGTCTATTTTCCAGATATGTGAAAGCACAGCTGTAGGATCGTAAGCCGTTACCATACGCGAATTACGGACCTTTCCATCCTGATAACCCCAGTTGGGATTGTACATATTGTTATCTAACAAATCGTAGGCTTCCTGGAAAGAAGCGCCCTGCTGTCCACGTACTACCGGAGATCCGTAAGTGACAAATGAAAGGGAATGTGCTCCGTCAACCCATTGTTTTTCTGCTGAAAAAGCATACGAAACGTTGTTGTAGGAAGTTCCCTCGATAAATCCTTTATCAGCATAACGGCCACCTATTGCACCTGTAAAAGCCCATCCGTTATCCATCAATCCTGTTGAATAACTAAACATACCACGTGCATAGTAGTTTCGGTTGGTATATGAACCTGTTATTTTGCCTCCTTTTGCATAGGAACTAGCACGCATATTGATATTTTCGGCACCACCGATGGCTCCGAAAGTAAAATTTCCGCTGTTATTGTAATTGACCACGTCACCGTTGCGTGTCATATCGTTCAGTGCACCGATAGAAGCAAAGTTAAAGACACGGCGGTATTGGTCATTGGCCAGTACGCCATTAACATAAGTCTGTTCAAAAAAGTTGTCATATCCTCTTACTCTAAATCGAAAAGGAGATAATTTGAATCCGACTTTGTTCAGATAGAGGTCATTTGAAAGGATAACAGATGAACGGATATCCTGACCGTGGATATCACCATCATCATTCAGTACATCATCATCGATGACGCCCAGAATAGTCTGTATATCGATCTGATTTTCCTGTACCAATGTTATTGCAGGTAATGTTTTGTTTTCGCCAGCTGTTAGAGAAACTGACATTCTGTAAGGTCTTATGCCTGCCGAGTTAATGACCAGCTGGTCTTCTCCGGCTTCCAAATTCACAAATATAAACGCTCCGTCAGTATTGGTTGTCGCACTTTGTTTGTTTTGTTCCAGCGAAACAACGACTCCCACTAATGGCGTTTTATTTTTTTCATCTACAAGAGTTCCTCTTAATTGTGCCTTTTCCTGCGCATAACCAAGCTGAAAACATCCCAGAAGAAAAAATAACACGTATAACGTATTACGCATAGTATTGTTTTAAGTAAAAAAAATAGACAAGAGGAAGATCTTCTCCTCCCCTTGTTTATAGTGTTAATGATTGGTATTAAATATTATTTTGTGCCTACAAGTTTGACATCATCCAAACGTAAACCAGCAGTATTTGTAGCACCTGTACTGAACTCTAAAGTACCAGTAGCGCCAGGTGTAGCAGTACCTAAATCTATCGTAACCGGATAAACAACATTACGATCTGTAACATCCTGACTTGGAACAGCATAAGTTACGCCATTATATTTTACAGTCATAACATTCAAATTGATAGGGTTATTTGCAACAAGATTGAATGATAATTTCAACTTCGTAAATCCTGTTGTATTTACTCCATCAATCTTCAAAGAAGCACCTGTCACTGTTGCACTTGCTGCAGGAAACCAAACATTATTACTTCCTGTAGCTCCTGTACCGCGAATATCCGCTGTTGCAAAAGCATCTGAGAATACTAAAGTTTTGTTATCCCAATCCGTAAATGAAGCTATTTTAGTATTTGAAGTAACTTTGGTTGCACCAAAAGTCTCTAAGAACAATGTCTGTTCAGTACCTGTACCCGGATTTGTCGGAGTAGTACCATCAACACCTACATTTACAGATCCTCCCGGTACAGTTGTCCAGTCTGTGATTGTTCCGGCACCGGTTACTGCCACCTGATTACCTGTAGTAGTTGTCTGTAAAACGATATCATATGTATATTTCTTACCACCTTCGAATGTTGTACTTGCAGGCATAGTCCATTTAAATGTACCGGATGCCAGTGTAAATACGACTTCTTTTGAAGAGAAATCTCCAGGAAGTAGGATAGCTTCTACTAATTGCGAACCAGTCTGTGCTGTAGTTTTAGCCGATACATTCTGTGCAGCAGCAGCTCCGCTCAATGTACCTGTAGCCAGATCCAAAGATGCTGTTGTATTCACATTATTGTACGCCACCTGAAGACCGTTGACATCTGTCACACCGGTACCAGGTTTAACAGTCAGTTCTACTTTAGCCAGTTTGTGACTAAAATTAAGATTAGCTGTTCCACTGGATTTGGTCAGTCCTGTAGCATTGTTGGAATACAATACATCGATCGCGGCAGGTGTAGCCTGATTAGCTACTGTAACCGGCAATGTTGTTCCTGAAAGGTTTGCACTGTACGGATAATAGGCAATAAAATCAACCGATCCTGTCTCCGGATAGTTAATAATCTCTGTCCCCTGTGCAGAGAAATTACCGTTGCCACCTGTTGTGTATTTTTTATTTGCAGCTAAAGGATTTGCCAATCCGTTACCTTGCTTCATAAATACACCGATAGCATCATTTCCATCCCAGGCGTTACCTGTGACACGTGTACCTACACTTCCTGCAATAGCAGAAGTAAATTGTACCTGCGAATTGTCTTTGTTTCCTAAATCGCGGTAGTCATCGTTCTTGCACGAATGTCCGAGAACAATCAGTGCTAAAGCAGCACCTAGAAATTGATTCTTTTTCATGTTTTGTTAAAGAATAAATGGTTTTTATATTTTATTGACTAATAACTATTTGCGCCATATCTGTGTATTAATGGTCGATTTGGCTTCCTTGCTCAATGCAGGGAAGAAGGTAAATCCGGTTTCCTTTTCCAGTGATTCTACGGTTACCGTATAATTCATATAATCGGTATTGGAAGGCGAAACATTGTTCATCCGGAATCCTATGGTATAATAATTGGAGCCTTGTTTCATGGCTAATACTTTGTAATAATATTTAGGCTTGGCTACCTGTTTACCCGAATTATCCTGTACATATTCCACGACTTTATCTGTTGCAGTAGTCACCATGGCTCCGGTCACTACGTACATCGTATCTACTCCGGCCTGAGTAGTCCAGGTACGGATTTTATTTTCAAGATTAGCCCAGACCCCCTGATTAAGGCTTCTGTTTTGCGGCGTCATATTAGTGTAGTAGAAGGTGGACTCATTTTCAGCACGGTTATAAGTCCGGTCACCGCTTGGTAGCTGATGCCCTCTGTCAATCTGCAGGCTGGCATTATTAGGATATCCGCTTTCCAGATTGGCTTGCAAATTCGATAAAAATGCAGGATCATATGCCCATTTATCGGTACGGTCCTGACTTCCCAGATAATCATTACTTAATGGATAAGCCACCCAATACGCTACTTTATACTGTGTATCGTATAACATGGAGTAATTTCTTCTGGTCGTAGTAGACATTTTGAGATTATACTTGATATTGGTCTGCTCAGCTATGACCGGAAGTTCCATATAAGATGCTGTGGGTTGAGGTGTTACCCCTCCATCCTGTCCCAGTGTGATATCATACTGATAGCGATGTCCTTTGGCAAAAGTTGTTCCGGCACCTATCGTCCAGGTAAATGTTTTTCCATCAGCTTTAGTGAAGACAATCTTGTTTTGTACAGTAAGTACTCCGGGGAATATAGTCCACTCTACAATAGTCTCATTAGAAGCATTCAGATATACTTTTGCAGGAATATCTTTTGGAGTATTATCCGGAGTTAACTGACCTGAAGAAAGATCTGCAACAGCAGTTGAAGAAAGAGCGGTAAAATTCGCCTTCAGACCACTTAGATCTGTTCCTTTAAGCTTGAGTTCAACTTTCGTCATTTGTCTTTCGAAAGTTAAGGATACGGGACCCTGACCGGCACTAAGACCTGTTGTATTACGGGCAATCATAAAATCAAGTAGTGGCTGATTTTCCTGATTGGTAATATTCAGTGTCGGAGTAAGTGTGTTGTTGCTTTGGTAAGGGTAATAGGCAACAAAACTCACTTTACTGCCTGTAGGGAATTCCAGAGAAGACTGTGCATCTAATGGCGAAAAATTTCCATTACCATTGGTACTGTAAGGTTTGTTAAACCCATTATTAACGACAGATGTACCACTAAGCGGCACACCGTTCTGAAACATAAAGATACCGATGGCATCGTTAGCGCCCCATTGTGTCCCCTGGGCTCTTGTTTGCGGCAAACCCGCAATTTTACTTGAAAAATATACCTGATTTGAGGTACCTTTTGAATTTAGATCAGTTTCCTTGCGACAGGAAGAAAACATTAAAACTGCGCATCCCAGCAAATAAAGCCAGTTCTTTCTCATCAACTTAATTAGATTAATAATATTAAAAACTTATAGAAAATAATCATTCGGTCGATCCCTGAGGATCTTAAAACTTTTCATTATTGAATGATAGATTTCCAAAGTTAACCAAAGTTAGCTAAACAATAAAACCCTATGGTTAATCTATTTTTAATTTTTTATTAAGTATAGCTTATTCACAATGCAAATGAATTAACATACTGTTGAGGTATTATAAAAAAGAACTCTTTACTAAATTATCGGACTCCCGACTGCAAAATCGTTAAGCATCGCTATAGATATCTTTTAGGTAAGCTTTATGTGCCATAGAAAACTACTGAAAGCCACTATGACTAAACTGTAAATTACGTCTTTAACTTATTTTTTATCTTTCTTAGCTTATTTTACTTCTTTTCCAAAGTTCTGGATAAGGTCTCCGTATCGTTCTGTGTAGGTTCTGAACATTTCAGCGCGTGTGGACAAATGATATATTTCGTTTCCGTTGATAACCAGTTTTTCCGGAGCTTTGCCATTACAGAATGCTCCTCCGGAGTATAAGGCTTTGTAAATAATTTCATAGTTTTTTTGCGCAATATCTTTCGTTGGAAATTCATATACAAGGGTGTAAAAATCAGGATAGATGTCTTTTGTACCACTCTCCGGCTTGTAACTTCTTGAAAAATAGGAACGGATGCCTTTTCCTTCCACAGCGATGATTTTATTGTCCTCGCAATTGTTGTAAGACCAACCTCCCCGATCCTTTGCCTCTTCAAAACGGAAACCTGCTTTCTTTAACTTTTCCTGCAAAAAAGTAAGAAGTACTGTATTATCCGTAACATTTGTAGTTACAATAGTCTCATAAACTGTTGCTGCATTAGGCATATCTTCGTGACTGAGATACTCTTTTGTATCTGAATTTCCTTTATCCGCACCTTTACAGGCTAAAAGAAAGGCGATAGTCACCAAAAGCGTCAGATTTCTCATATAAAGTATTTAATCAAATCTAAAACAGACATCTTCAAGACCTCTTTCAAAATTGAAATTTATCTTTTCTTTTAACAGTTTACGTTCTTTAAAATCCAGGTCTGTTTTAAATAATTTTCCGGATTTCGTAACAACATAATAAAATCCGTTTTCATAAGATAAGCCCATAAGCATATCCGGCTCGGGCCATTTATATTTCTGCATTACTTTTCCCTTTTTACTGAGCGTAACAATATGGGAATTTGTATTCACTACAAAACCTTCGTCTGTAGTCACAAGAGAACGAATATCTGTTTCATAATTGGTGACTTCTTCGGAAAGCTTTTCTTCGGTAAATATGCCAGACTCCTTAAAGTCAAGCTTCCATAATAATTTTCCGGTCGCTTTATCTATACTTAATAACCGGTTACTTCCTATCAGTATCTGATTGTCATTTATCAGCAGATTCTTATTGATATGCAAGTCCTCATCTTTCGGAGAAAAGGTCCAGACAACTTCCAGATTATCATCCCAGCAAATTACTGTTCCTCTTTCTGTTAACAGATAAATTCTGTTTCCCTCCGTTTTAACCGGAAAAGATGAACCTTCATCGAAGTTATAACTCTGCAAAAGCTTTCCTTTTGCGGCGGATAATTTCAGTAACCTGTAACCAATATTCATGTAGACTGAACTTCCGAGAATTTGTGGAGCACTGAATAACGGAACTTCACACTGGTATATCCAGTTCTCTTTTAAGGAAGGAATGTCTACAGATTTAATCTCGCCATGACTATTTGCAAATAACATCGCATTCTGGTAAATGGCAGGCTCCTGATAAAAATGTACAAATCTTACATCCGAAAAGTTATAGTCATAATATTGCTGATCCGGTGAAACTTTATCTTCAAAGGTCCATTTCTCCTTACCTGTGCTTCTTTCCAAGCCAACTATACGGGCGTCCAGATAGCTTTTAATAACTTCATCTTTATAAAAAGAAAAATAGGTGAGTTCATCTATATTGCTATCTCTGACCTCTTTCTGCCAGATTAGTTTGTCCTCAACAATATCAAATGCATACATACTTCCTGCATTTGTGGATACAAAAAGACTGGTTTTTGCTTTATTTTCACCTTTATTATCCTTACATCCGACAAAAAGAGAAAGTACGGCACTTGCAAACAGGAATAATTTAATCAAGACGGTCTTTATTAAGTTCATAATCATAAGGTATGGTTTGGCTGAAATCTGTTATATACCATGTATTCGGGTCGGATGCAAATTTGACAAAGTCATAAACTATACCCAACGGCATCTGGATATTACCCAGATTTACACCTTTTGTATTGAATGCAGATACCATGGCAGTCACCCGTGCGATTTCCTGTTCGTTATCATCTCTTTTCTGAAGAGGTGCATTATACCCCTTTCCTATACGTATATGCGCATCATTGGATTTCAATAAGCTGACAACCTCTTGTTTGTAGTGTCTTACAATAGCAAACTGTGCTTCTTCATCTGTCGGAACATCTTCTGCCGGAGATAATTTGCTAAAGTCAATGCTTTTAATGTAATTATATTCTTCCTTTACACCTTCAGGAACAAACTCACCTGCTCTTATCTGCTGTCCCCACATCAACGTATCCAGAGGCTCTGAAATAGCACGAGTGGCATAATCTACTCCTACACTTATGGTATCTACTCCTGCAGCCTCACCATTATGTATATCTGACGAAGATGAGCTGTTCAGAAACTCATCCTTTAAATCCCGAAGATGGTGCGGAATATGATGCCAGCCCACCACAAAATGAAGAAATAACAAGATAAAGACTATAATACTGCTAATTACAATTAACATGGTGCGTTTTTTTCCTTTCATAATGCAATGGATGATTTTTTATGTTTAATAATATATATTTTTAGTCGTTATGGTTTCAGATTGTAATCTATACTATCCTGATAATCTGTATTGTAATAGTGATTTTTAATATTTAACCTTATACTGTCACTAAGTTTGTCAAACATCTCAGTTATATAGTCTTGTTTATTATACTGTTTGATATAATACAGATCCTGTGGTACTGGTTCAACAGGTTTGAGTTGAGTTTTCAGTAATAATGTGGTTCCCTTGCTATCATTCGTACACCACAACATTATCCAGCCTTTATTAGCTATACCTAAGCTAAATGTATTGTACTGCCCGGCTTTCTTATATTCTTTCCAGGCTTCAGGATTAAAATCCCTGATCGAAACATTGCTGTGATAGAATAAACTATCCGTGTAAGAGAAATAGCTAACAGAAAGTGAATCCGGAAAATTCAAAAAACGGTTATCAGCTGAAGGATCGGATTGTTTCCAGGCAAAATATTCAGGATTTGGATAATTAAAATTTCCATAGTCATCACTATTCCCATTTTTGAGATAAATCTCTCTTACTCTGAGCGGCTCTGAGGTAAACAGCAATGTGCTGTAATCTATTTTTTTACTCCGGTCTATTAGTGCGATTACGGCTAACACAATAACGATCAGAATCAACAGGCTATATATTTTATTTAGGATATTCATTGTTTAGTTTTTATAGGCTGCTGCCAATCCACTGATATAATAAAGAAATCCGGCGAACAGGCTGAGTAATACAACGACAAGGATTAAGAAAATAACTGCTGCTGACTTAAACCGTAATCTGTAATAGACGACAAAGCTAAACTGCAGTACAGCAATTACGACTAAATAAATAACGGGTATTAAAAACTGATCATTTTCCGAAGGTAAAATAAGTCCTAAATAGATTAAGACAAGTATGTACAGAAGGGCCAAAAGTTTTGCACTCAGAGATCTTGATGTATTTATTTCTTCAGTAGATTGCATGTTTTTGTTAATTTAAATATTTCTGTATTAACATTTCACTTTTCTTTTATTACAACTTATCTCTGAACACGGCTATTTACCTGGCAGATGATAAGGTATCAGATAACAACAAAAATAATCATGTTGTTTTTAATACGAAGTGTAAATCCACATTTGCAGACCCTCAATCCAGATTTGTATCTATCCGGCCATTATTTGCTTACGGGTATTACTTGTAGCAACATTGTATAAAGCATGGACCCGGGCAAATGAATACGGATTACCGATAAATTATGGCGAATTACAGATCTTCATAAACGAATTTGAATCCGGGCTGGTTATCAGACATTCTTTTATTTAGTTTTGGCTCATAAAGGTTAAAGACATGAAGTCAATAGTTATCCGTTTAATATTCGCTTTTATATTGTTTAGCACGACTTGCGCCAATGCCCACACATTAGATTCGGTCATATTGAAACAAATCGGAGATCAGCTTGTCCAGCTCAAATTGCAGCAGGCAGAAGGCAAGACGACAGCCGGAGATAACTGTGTCAGGGATGAAGACGGAAATTTTCTCTCCTGTTATTCTGCCGAATCTTCTCCCCTTTGGGTGGATGATTTTAATCAGGATGGATTTCCGGATGCTGTTTTCCAGTTTATGGATGAGGGTCTTGGCGGAGGTGGCAATGCCTATGGATATAATTATCTACTTGTATTATTGGATAAAGAGCATCATATCCTCAACCAGTATTCTATATTCGGAGGTGGTAAATTTTCATATGGTCATCTGACCATTGATCGTGTAGAAAAGGGAAAAATATATACCACATACAATGAAAATCCCATGTCACGGTCTGCTTACGATGAAGATGATATAGAATTAAAACAGGTGAACCTCGTATTCTCCTTTCAGGATAATAAAGTTGTTGAAGTGCATTATCAGCGTTGTCCTATGGCAGATGTGAAAAAGCAAATATTCATACCTAATGATCGTCAGCTGATAAAGCCTACATTACAACCAGACGATCAGTTTAATGAAGAATATACAGAAGTGATTACTTTAACAGACAGCACACAATATATAGCTTCACTTAGCGGATGCGAAGATCTTGAACTTTACTTTAGCCGTACCATACCTTTCAGGATGGAATTAGAATCGAACAGGTCGGCTATAAAACAAGAGTTACTGCTTAATATTCTGTATCTGCGTGAAAATACTTTTTTCAAAACAGTACTAACCCATACCTATTCTCAATTGACGAATATGGATAAAGAATTGATTGAGACCGATGAACACGGCGGAACGTCAATTAAACTCATGTTGCCTGATAAGTGGGTCGCTTATCTTTTTGTATCCGGGAATGAAGAGCAGGGCAGTTTTATTACTATTCGATATGAAAGATCAAAACTGGAGGAAGCTATGGATTTTTGGGAAAGTATGGAAAGTAAGGAATTGCTGTAAGTAAGTGGACTGGTCGGTGTGTTTTTTAATCCCCTTCTGATTTGACTCAAATGGCCGGTGATTTTTTTTAAATGATAACAGGAAATGTTACCTTCGCATCCTAAGTCGGGTATACGTATATGAAAAATATAATAGCCATAGTTGGAAGTGCTGCTGCAGCATCATCAAGCCACAAGATTGTCGAATTCTTAAAAACACTATTGGACGATGAAATCCAGCTTTTGGTTTTTGACCGGCTCAAGGAACTTCCGCATTTTGACCCGACAGAGAGTACAGAGCGTCCACCTATTGAGATCATTGCGCTACGACAGATTATACAAGATGCTGATGCAGTATTGATCTGCTCACCGGAGTATATTTTCAGTATCCCGAGCGGACTAAAAAATCTTCTGGAATGGACTGTTGCTACCACCATATGGATGGATAAACCGGTCGCTATTATCACGGCTTCCACAGATGGAGAACATACGCATAAGCAACTTCAGTTGTTATTACGCACATTAGGCGCTTCTGTAGAGGCAAATACCTGTCTTCATATACCGGCTGTCAAGAGTAAAATAAATCAGGAGGGCCAGATTACGGATCCGGATATACAAGCTGCCCTTACCGGTCTGGCAGCAGCTTTACAGGAAACGCTTTAGTCGCTCCCTCTTATCCTTTATAAAGCTTACATTGTTGTTTATAAAGAAGAACGCTGAGCGAAAATTAATAACCTTATAGTTGTGAATCAAATTTATACTTTTAATTCTGTTGTCCACATATACAGACGAACTTCATATTTTCACTACTAAGCTGTATATCTGACAGATATACATATTATGAGAATAAAAAAAATAGAACAATCGATTGCGTAAATTAAAAAAATGAATATAAAAGAATTTAAAGCAGATTCAGTTGTTGGTATTTTTTCTTTGTAGGAATAAAGGCACAGTTTTGGCTTTCAGATTAGTCTAACTCAATTCTATCAGATTATGAAAAACAGAACTACCCCGGTCCTTCTGGTCATGAGTGGACTGCTCTTCGGAGCCTCCTTATTAAGTTCCTGTCAAAAGGATATCCTTAATGCAAAGCCGGATGAAAATCCAACTACGCTGGATATGGCTAACACCAGTACAGCTGCTCCTGCCAGCCCCTACTATGTATTGGATTCCATAGGCAAACCTCAGCAAATTTTCAGGGAAACGATTAATTCTACAACATTAAAAAACCGCTTAAAAACCAGTTATGAGCCGACAAGGATTCTTCCGACTGGTTATTACGTCGCTCCTAATCAGAGTTTTAACATTAATGTTAATCTGCAGCAGGGTTCTACTCTTCCTAAAGTACAGGTAGGTACCCATTCCCGAAATCATGATTATTCTTATAATCCACCTGTTTATAATCTTTCTACAGGTAGCAATACCATTACCGCAAATGCTGATGGTGGTATTATCTGGATTACTTACGAGCAACCCGCCAATGCTACAGCGGCTCCAGGTGCCAGTGCATTACTGTCCTTCTCCGGAAATATTTCCCGGATACCTGTCTACATCAAGAATTCTACAACGCTGAGTAACTGGCAAAACCAACTGCTCACCTATAACAATGCTACAGATGTACTGATGGTCGGGCAAAATGTATATATGGTATATGCAAAGAATTTGCATTCTGCAGTTTCTACGCAAAATAATGATCTGATCCTTAATAATGCTGATGCAGTCTGGGATAACCATTATACATATGCAGGATTAAATAATAGCAGTACTCAACATACGCGACCTGTGATCCCACATTTGATGGTGCAGACAGAAGTACCATTTGGTTTGTATTATGCCTTTTTCTATCGTACAGCTTATGCTAATTACGATGCACATAAAGTCTTTGGTGAAGATATTGTAACCAATTGGGGAGTGTGGCATGAGTTTGGGCATTTGATGCAAATGCAGCCTATAGACTGGGATGGACTTGGTGAGGTTACGGTCAATATTTTTAGTCTGAAAGCAGAACGTGCTTTAGGAATTACGCCGACGAGGTTGACTAAAGATAATGTGTGGCCTCAGGTACACACGTACCTGAGCAGCACGGGAACAAAGAATTTTGATTCGCAAGGAGTCTGGGTCAAATTGGCTATGTTTCACCAGCTGTGGCTTGCATATGGCGACTCCTTCTACACCAATCTATACCGTTCTGTACGTGAAGATACAGGTACCTACAGTTCAAGTGATGCCAAGAAGAAAAACTTCATACTTAAAGCCTGTCAGCAGTCGGGTTATAATCTGACCAGCTTTTTTCAGGCCTGGGGCATTCAGGACAACAGCCTCAATATCTATAATGCCGTAGCTGCACTCAATTTACCAACTCCGTCCTATGATCTTTCTCAATTGACAGATTCCTATACTCCGGGACAGACCCTTATAGAGAATGGAAGCATTTACCAGATTGTTTCAGCAGTAAATAATAGCAGTGTAGTAGATGTCAATAGTCATACACCTGCTAATTCGACTCCGGTTACCTTATGGTCGAGAAATAATCCGGCCAGTAATAACCAGAAATTTCTGGCCAGAAAAGTATCCGGAAATCAATATGTCTTTAAATCGATGGCAGATACTACCAAAGTACTGGATGTACAGGGAGGCGGATCAGCCGATGGCACAACTATTATTGTGTACGGATATCACGGCGGTAATGCACAACGCTGGGATGTAGCAGATGCGGGTGCAGGATATGTATATTTGAAATCTGCCGTTGGAACTAATAAGTCGCTCGATGTCAAAAACGGAGCCACCGCCAATGGTACCCTGATGCAGATATGGACTTCCGGAACAGGAAATTCACAAAAGTTTAAACTGGTAAAACAATAGAAAACACAGATAAAAATCTAAAGCCTGTCTTTGAAATTGATCTGAGACAGGCTTTTTATTCTATTTGATTCTTTGTCTATAATAGCTGTAAAGTGCATCTATATCATTTGAGCAAAGAAATGGTATGGCTTCTTTAAGAACAGCATCTTCCCAATCCCACCATTTCATCTCCAGCAACAGTGAAATATGATCATCGCTAAATCTCTTATTTATTAGTTTTGCCGGATTTCCGCCAATAATAGCATAAGCCTCCACATCCTTTGTCACTAAAGCGCGGCTTCCGATAACGGCCCCATCACCGATCCGGATCCCCGGCATAATCATCGCTTCACTTCCGATCCATACATCATGACCGATCACAGTATCTCCTGCAGGTTGAAATCCATCAATGCCTGCACTGAAATGCTCCACATCCGGCATGTAGAAGAATGGAAAACTTGACAACCAGTCATATCGGTGTCCCTGATTTCCAGCCATAATAAAACTTGCTCCGCTGCCAATAGAACAATAGCAACCGATAATTAATTTATCCACATCCTTTCTATCAGGAAAAAGATAGCGTGCACAATCGTCAAATGAATGGCCGTGGTAATAACCGGAATAATAGGAATACTTACCGGCAATAATATTAGGGTTGGTGATATGATCTTTTATGATTTTGCCCTTGAATGGGCTTTCGAAAAAATTATTCATTTCTATAGCATATTTATTTTTAAATCTAATACAATAACAGGGCAGCTTGTTTTTCTACCCTGAAAATCAAGCTTCAATAATATGCTAATCTGATAATTTCATGTTCAAATATACTAAAAACAATAAAATCTATATCTGTATTACTAAACTAATTCTATATCTAAACATATTATTTCATCCTTATGCGCATTTATGATAAGGATACCCATATAATCAAAAGCATTTCTTTTCAAATAGTCAATACTCCTGTATTCCTCATCAACAGTGACTATTTCCTTATCCTTGTTCAAGTCAAATTCATCTTCAAAATTTATACTTGAATTAGCCCACATCAGGATATTAAACACTGTGTTTCCATCCTTGTCTGCATAAAGATCAGCTTGTACAGGATCGGAGCTAATCTTTTCGACCAGAAGTGCATTATAACCATGTATTCGCTCATCAAATAATAAAATACGGTGATTTCCTTCCGGTACTTGTGCCCATATGACCAGCGGAATATTTCTGTCATTCCGTATCGTTCCGTCATCGTCTCTGATGCCTGAATAATACAAGTTAAACATAGTCTGGTGATTCCAGCTTAGCTCCCCTACCCAACCCAGACGCTCCAGCCAGACCTGATTATTTTTAAAATATCTGATACTGTTGTAATCAAAATTCTGAATCAGCCCAATGAGATGATCCGGTACATTATTTATATCCGGCATAATAAGGTTAGTTACAAAATAAATACATTATAAATTTTACAATCGCTCCTGACTTATCTCCCTTCTTTTCTCCTAAATACTAGTAACAGCGCATATAGAGACAGCCCAAGCCCTATACTTGTACCGGTTAGTATGGGCAGTTCACGCACCTCGAGGTCAGCATAGCATCCATATTCGTAAAAATATGAAAACCATTCTGAATCCTGCATAAACGAAATCATACTATCCATATAAAAAATACCGGCAACTATAATTGCTATGCCTACAGGTATTACAAACAATATCATCAGAATGAGCAGCCATATATGTACCATCTTTATCATCTTTCTGCTGATGTAATATATCCAACCTGCAAACAAAACAAAATAAAGTGGCAGTACAATAAATGCACCCGTATAATCATGACCGGGCGTACCCTCGCATGGTCCGGTTACCTTATCTGCCAAAGGCATTATTACAGCCATATACACAGCCCATATTATCGCATATAACAAACTGTGCAGATGCAAATTTTTCCTCGAGGCTCCGCTATTTTCCATTTTTGTTCCTTCTGTATGTCTTCCTCTGAGAAGATTATTTTCTGATAATTTTTCCGTTGGATTTATCAAATGTCAATGTCTTATTAGATCCGCCATAGAATAAGGTCAATGTCAGCGTACTATCTGTTTCGCGCTCAAAAATAATATCTTTGGCATAGCGGATTTTAACTTCGTAATTGTCATTTAGCAGATCACGATCATTACATTGAAAGATTTGTTTCTCCAATAATCCCTTTTTTTCGATCACCTGTAAAACGGGATGCGACATTACACTGTACCCGACTATTTGTGCGCGATAGTTGGCGTTCAAATCTGTATCCAGCCATAATCCAAAAGGTGTGTTAGAAAATAACAGAGCATAGAATGGCATAGCCATAGGCAGTATACTTAATATCAAGCCTCCTGTAATGGTTCCAAGCAGGATTTTAGCCAATATTCTTTTCCAGAATAAGATAATGATTGCAAAACTACCTGTAAACCACAACCATACCAGCATTACATCACTGTAATATCCCCGCAGACTTATTTTAAAAAAACAATAGGCCAGGATATCCATCAACAATAGTAAGGATATGATCACGTAAATCTTTAGCATACTATTCTTCATACGTTTTCTTAACAGGTGTTTTCTTTGAATACAATTTATAATAGACTACGGCAGTAATCAATCCAAATATAATGATCTGTAAAGCACATATATACAAACTTACAGCCCAGAGATCTGTGTACGTACTCCACGAGGCTTCTCTTTCGTCAAAAATTGCAGTATCGATGAGGTACCAGCAAAGTATAAGGATCAACGCAACTGTACCTGCCCTGATCATCAGACGCGGCTTTATCCACACAAATGCCAGATGTATAACAGCCATTGCCAGCAAAGGTAAAAGAGAAGATATCATCAGGTCGGGAAAAAAACTGCAATCCAGACAACTGGATGAGGGCGCAGTTCTGTACTCCCATAAGGCCCAGTATCCCTGCATGATCGTAAATATCATCACGATACAGATGAGCAGACATGCCTGCAGTAATTTGATAGACCTGTTATTCATTATTTTTATATGCTGTTTATTGTATAAGTACAGTGCTTTTTGTACTATTATTTCACTGCCAATCCTATGATATCATTTATTGTCCTGAGATCTTCTTCACTATGCATATGATTTCTTTCCGAATGATTCCGCTGCGTAACAAACCCCACGCCCTCCCTGTATTCAAAACCCTGATATGCAACAACATGACTGGTCAAAAAATTTGCAATATCATCCATTATAAGATCTTCAGCTTTTATTGATGTCTTTGTCAGATGAAGAGCAATCTCGTATCTGATATCTTCCTGTTCGGAAATATCACCCAGAGTGAGCGGAAGCAGCATAAAAAACAATAAAGAAGGATCTTTATCTTGCTTTGCAACAATTGACTTCAACTCGGCCCAGCGCAATAAAGAAAGGTGAAAATGCCCTCCCGTGTTTCCCAGATAGGTATCATTGAAAAAGTAAATCGTTTCATTTGGGTGAAATTCAGCGTAAAAAGTCACATTGTCATTAATGGGATACATCCAGGTGTAACCATTCCAGGGTTGTACTTCCTGTCCACTTTCATCTGTTTTGCCCGCCAGTTCCTCAAACCAGCTTTCAGAAGGCATCTGAAAATTTTCAACGATATAGTCAGAAAGCATAGTTTCTTTTTCTTCATTAGACCCAAAAGGAAACTCTGTCATTAAGAACAGACAAAAATCTTTATTTGATAAATCTAATTTCATAACTCTTATTTTAGAAGTACTGCCCCAAATAAACGATAATTTATGGTCTGTACAAAAAAGCATTTGTAATCCGTAGAGTTGGAACCTATATTCGCTGAACATCAGCTTTTATCTTATCAGGCCTATAACTTCGTCTTCTTATGATTTACGTTGTCCTTGTAATGGATTATAAAAATATCCTACATTTGTGACGATGAAAAATAGTATTGTCCTGTTATTTCTTTCTGCTTATCTGTTTTCGACAACGGAACTTGCACAAGTGCTCAAGATTCCTGTATTGATACAGCATTATGCAGAACACAAGCAATACGAAGATCAGCTAAGCATTATTGATTATCTGGTTCATCATTATGCAGGCCACGAAAAAGATGCCGACTGGGATACCGATATGAAGTTGCCCTTTGTAAAGCATATCAATCTCCTTCAATTCACAGTCTGCCTTCCATTTACACCGGTCACGCTACCCAAAGGTGAAACTGTATGGATAGCATCGGAAACCCTTATCTTTTATCTCAATAAGGAAATACCCTCTTACAACCTCTCCGCTGTATGGCAGCCTCCGCAATTTGTTTAGCAGATTTTGATTCTTAGACGTCATTGTTAAACAACTTTTGAAATCCATAATTTTCTTATTAACAATATCTTAAATAAGAGAATAAGAATATAAAGTTTACAAAAGATTAAGTGTTCAAAATCAGGTACAATACCAAATCCAAATTGGAGACAAATTGTTATACAAAGGGTGTTACCCCTTTCATAGAATTGAAAAAATAAAGCGAATTGATAATGACAAGTGAAGATAAAGCAATAAAAACCACATATTTCAGTATAGCAGGTAATACCGCATTGGCGCTATTGAAATGGCTGGCAGGTTTTTTTGGTAATTCGTATGCCCTGATTGCAGATGCCATAGAGTCTACTGTAGACATCCTTTCTTCTTTTTTGGTGCTGCTGGGACTAAAATATGCCAAGAGGCCGGCTGACGAGAATCATCCTTACGGGCATGGTCGTGTAGAACCTCTGATCACGTTTATAGTAGTTGGATTTCTGATTGTTTCAGCAACCATCATTGCTTATGAAAGCATTCAAAATATCGGAACTCCTCATGAACTTCCCAAACCCTGGACGCTGGCTGTGTTAGCAGGTATTATTATCTGGAAAGAAATTTCTTTCCGTATCGTAATCAAAAAGAGTAAAGAAACCGGCAGCTCTTCACTCAAAGCGGATGCCTGGCATCACAGAAGTGATGCAATTACATCTGTAGCGGCTTTTATAGGCATCTCTATAGCCCTCACTATGGGCAAAGGGTATGAAAGTGCTGATGACTTTGCGGCTCTCTTCGCTGCCGGATTTATTCTCTACAATTGTTATCATATATTCAGACCTGCCCTTGGTGAAATAATGGATGAAAACGTTTATGAGGATATAATTGAGCAGGTTAAAGAGAATGCTATATTGGTCGAAGGTGTATTAGGAACAGAAAAGTGTTTTGTACGCAAGTCCGGAACAACCTTTCATGTAGATCTTCATGCTATCGTCGAGGCTGATATTCCAGTCAGAGAAGGGCATCGGATAGCTCATAAACTGAAAGATTTTCTAAGAGCAAAAATGCCTCAGCTGGGCCATGTACTTATACATATAGAACCGAACAGTTATTAAAAAAACAGCATTCAATAATGCAGGGGGTGACCCTGCATTATTGATGCATCTACCGGTAAAAACAGGTCTTTAACCTACCCCTTTCATTCATTAACAGAATAAATATATGGAATGAATATGTGCCTTACTATCTTGGGTGCATAAAATCCAATAACATGACACATTTATATAGTAAACTGATACTGTTCGTACTGGCGGTAGCCTTACAGATCAATGTATCCGCTCAGTCAAAGCCTTATACTCCTGTATCGCCAGAACTGTATAATATTATTCTCCAAATGGATAGCCTGCTTTTCGATGCTGTAAATACCGGAAATGTAGAAAAGGAAAGTGCATTTTTTATGAAAGATCTGGAATTCTATCATGATAAAGGTGGCCTTGATAATTATGACAGAACGATTGAAAAATTTAAAATCATGGCCAGCAGCAACACGTCGTTACGAAGAGTACTCGTTAAAGAAAGCGTTGAGGTATACCCTGTTAAAGATTACGGAGCTATTCAAACGGGGGAGCACCGGTTTTGCCAGTTAGTAAACGGAACGTTGGTCAATTGCGGTACATTCAAATTTATGCATATCTGGAAGAAGACCGATGAGGGCTGGAAAATATCAAGGGTAGTTAGCTATGATCATTGATCAGGTATCCTGTCCGTAAAGTCTGTATTATCTCCCTGCTAGCTTTCCTTTGTTCAGTTGGAACGGATTTACATCCGTTCCAACTAAGCTAAAGAATGATGTAAATGTTAGTATTCATTTAACATTTTGTGCTCCAGTTTTTTTAATTCTGCCCTGTCATTCTCAAGGAGAGCAGCTACGGATTTAAACTTATTTGTAGCTTTTAGTTTCCCGTTTACTATTGTTTCTACAAGGACTGTGTTATCAGGCTGTTGTATGATCCGAAGTCCCATTACAGCCTTTGCATTCTCGTCATACTGCAGATCTCCGAGATAATTGGTCTCATTAATCGGGAAATTTTCATTTATACTCATTTCAAACACCCTGTTGAGATCCTCCTGATTGAAATTATTATAAAACCGTTTGAAAACATTCTCCAGATCGGTATTGTTTTCTACAGGAAATTGATAAAACAGTTTACTTACCAGTGAATTCGAATCTTCTTCGTCAATCTGTTCATCTAGCGTGTCCACAGCCATAATATATTTTTTGATTTGCTGATTATCGACATAGAATCTAGTGATCGAATTACGACTTCCCTCTTCCGGCATGGTGATACCCCGACTTTTCTTAATCAATGTATCGTCTTTCCACAGTTCGGCTACGATATTCTTATCTTTTACAGAAGCGACAATACGCAACGGTGTTGTCATTTCGGATATAGACAGCTTATCATTGGAATATTTAAAAATAATCCGGTTGAAATAATGCATGGCAAATACATTGACATCAAAAGCCGTTATCTTTCCGGATTCATAATGCGAAGTGATCATCGCATATCGATCTGCCAGCTTATATTCAGGTCCGTTGACGATTTTGCCGTTTACATATTCCGATTTGCGGTCATATGTATAATGCATATAATTTTCCAGCTGTTCCAGCAGTTCAAAGGAATACTTATATTTTAATGTACCCTGCTCATAGTAACTGATCAATTGAATATTATCGATCAGTGTATCTGACTTGAAATATCCGTCAAAGGGCTTTCCATCCTTATACTCACCCACATAGGATTCCTGAGGATCTTCAGAAATGGTAAAATCAAAATATTCTATACTTGTCATTTTATTATTGCTGTAATTCTCGATTGACGAAGGATTGTCCATGTTGTATTCCGGAAATATGATCTTCTTGACGATTGCACCATTTTCATATATAGACTGCGCACCGTCATCTACTATGGTGCCTGAAACGGGTACATCGTTGCGGTATTCGCTCTCAAATTCCACTGTTCCGTCTCTGTAAATCCGTCTGAATCCATCGCGTTTTCCGGCTTTCATTTCGTATTCTTCCTGCAGACGGGTAGATTCTGAGTCCACAAATTGCTGCTGTACGCCATCCTGCTTTCCATTTTGATAGTGTAAAAGCAGATAATCCTCTTCTCCTGTATAAAAATAACCTTCAAAGGGTTCACCATCTTTATATATTCCCGATGCAAATATATCTCCTGTTTCCATATTACGCGTTTCTTCCTTTCCTACCCTTTGTCCGTTGACAAGCTGATATGACGTTACTTTGTTCCAACGTTCATTTGTGAAGAAACCATCAAAAGGCTCACCATCTTTATACTTCTGTACCGACTGCTGCTTTCCTTCATCATAAAGGATGACCTCAGCCAGTTCTCCTTCACGGAAAGTGGATCTTTTAGTTAATTGTCCTTTCAGATTATATTCAGTTTCGATTCTTACGGCATCGTCGCCTGGTGTACGAACATCTTTTGTTTTTATAGCCACAGCAAAACCATTTCGTTTATAATACGTGAATGAGGTGCCGGATTCATTTCCTGAAAACTCATCGATCAACTGTCCCTTTTCACTGTAATACTTACTTTTGATCAAACTTCCGTAATCTCCATAGGTAAACTCTCGTGCTTTCTGACCATGCGACCAGTATAGGATTTCAGTATAATTTACTTTTGCAGGGCTGACAATAACAGGTATAGGTTCTACCATTGTAGGTTCTTCTCCATCAACTACTACAGCAGCAGAATCTATTAAAGATTCCTCACCATCAGTCAGTACATCAGCAGAATCTATCATAGGATTAGATTCTATATGGATTTCATCATAATACAATTGCGGAGCATTTGGACTAAAAACACCGGACAATACATTGTCTTCACTTATAAGACCCGTTGAAATAACTTTATTCTTGAGATAAACACTTATCTTTTCTTTCCTGCCACTACTACTATAATCAATTTTTTGCCATAAGCTTCCATCCGGATGATAATAGACTAGTTCTTTTATACTGCTCTTGTTGACAGACTGTTTTAGTTCTTTGTCCATGCCATCTTCATCATACCAGTATGAATCCCCTACATAAAATTGTTCATCGCTGGCCAGAGCATAACCTTGCATCTGCATACGTCCGTTCTTATAGAAATCCTGTATAAATACCAGTTCACCGGAGCGTTTCATAGGTAATAAGCGGTAAAATTCATGCTTATCACGTGTTGTCTGCTTCCAGTCTCTGTCAAAATACAGCGTATCCTGCGCAAACAATAAAAGGGGAAATTGCCCCAGTATAAGTAAAAAGAAATATTTCATACTTTATGTGAATCAGTTTTTAGATAGAAAAGATAAACAAAATAAAATTAACATGGCCCTTATTTCCAGTTACAGACTATTATAAATAAGCTGAACATTAAATTTCAAACTTTCGGAATAATTTCATTCTGAACAATCCATTCCTGAAGATGTTTTATTGTGTACAATTTCCTGTGACCTTATTCCTTTCTTGTGAGTTTGAGCTGTTCTCCTTCTTTTACAAGATCGAAAACCATTTCTTTTGATGGTTTGAAAATTTGTGTCGGAGCAAGACAGGTTCCTGATGTGCTGATACTATCAACATCCATTTTTATCTGGTTAGCTGCTGTAAAATAATACTTCCCGTATACTTTTGTGAAACAATCATTTCCACATTCCCAACTATCATAACTGCTGAACTCTTCTTCATCTAAAAAGTTGACAGCATGAAAGTTGAAAATCACTGCAGTGTCTATTCTTGGAGACAGATAATAGGTTTTCTCCCCATCCGGAGCCATAAGTCCTCCTTCATTAACAATCCAATGGGTGTTTTTCAGGTAATTCGGAAAAATCGTTTTTTTTCTTTCCGGCTCTTTGCAACTGAAGAACACGATCAGCAACGCACTCAAAATCAGGAAAGCTAAATTCTTTTTCATCATGGTATTTTTTATCATTATATGCATGTTTTAGACCGCTTTTCTAAATATTTCGGGAATCTCCCAGACGATTTTCGTCTTCTTGTAATCAACTTTTTCATCCGTTTTAGGATCATAGCTCAGTACCTCAGGATAAGCATTGTTCAGAATATCATGAATTATCTCTTTTAGCTTCCCGTTTGTTTCGGTATATACAGCACATTCGTTGTATAATCTCCAAAATATCAGAACTGCAATTCCTTTATCACATAACGGATGCTTTAAAATCAACGCTGCCTGTTCTGGTTCGTCCATAAACCAGGCTATATTGAATAATTCAATCGCAGATTCTGCACGCTGGATATTACTTTTCCAATCCGTATCAAACCAATCTTCAATGTCATCTTCTTCATAATATACATAGCTGTCTTCACCATTGGTTTTCTGAAAAATCCAATCCGGAACTGTAAGTTCATTTTCATAAAATGGTGCCGGATCAAACTGAATAGCTGTTTTTTGATAAAAGCTATCAGGATAGTTCCTTAAAATTGTTTTCAGCAACATAAACACTTCGTTCAGGTATTCATCCTGTAACACTATATCCAATTTATATTGCTGAAAATCCTGTGGCTGTGCCAGCCAGAATAACTCCAGAGCGGTCGCTTCACTGCAAACAGAACTTTCTATAATCCGTTGTAAAACTTTCACACCATTGTCCCAATTGTGACGAGTGGCGAGGTAATGTAATTCTTCCGAAGTCTTATCATTAATCAGCTCTCCTAATTGATCCATAAATTCTTTTTTGTATTATCTATATGAATGTTTTCCATTTTGTACAATATTCGTATAGCGTTTTTTCTTTTATTTGCGCCATGTTTTCATCCAGTCCAGATATTCCTGCTGATACGGATTATCATTGAGTAAAATAATTATCTCTCTCAGCTTATCTCGGTCAAACTCATAATCATTGACGGAAAACATTAAGAAAATATCTTTTCCAACAAGATTTTTAAAGAAGTCTTCCTGTTTTAATTTGAGTAAAACCTCAAAACAGGTTTGATACAAGGTTTGCTGAAACTCTTCGAATTCCTCGTCATTCTCGTCATCATATTCGTCTTCCTGATCCTCTTCAATTGCTTCGATTGCTTCATACAATTGATGGGATATTGCAGAGAATCCATCGCCAGGTCTGCTACCTTCATAGCACCATTCTGCTGGCTCAAATGTATAATAGGTCAAGTCGTCCTGAGGTCTGGTGGCTAAAAAATCCATCGTATTGGTTGCCGGGCAAACCGTCATAGCACCTTCGTCGCTATATAATGCAAAAGCATAAATATTTTCAGCGGCATGATTAGCCACAATTTCCTGAAAAGATTTTCGGGTTGCAGCTTCAATCTGTATGGCTAATTTCTCAAAATCTAAATTCATTATAATCTCTGTTTAAAAGGCTATCATTAACATTATTGCTCCCTATTCCGTTCTAAATATATAGACTATCCAATAGTTCTTTTACTTTCGTGTTGCCTTCATTATTGATGGCTAATACACTGTTCTTTTCTACAATTGGCTCTCCCGGTATGCTGAGGTAAAAAGCCATTTCTTCTATTTCATTTCCATATTTTTTCACCAGTTCCTGTTTCGCAATGCGCAGGGCATCTGTAAATAACTGCAGATTTTTTTGCCTTTCGGGTGCATAATCAAAACCTTGCTGAAATAACGGCACAATATCCTTTCTATAGCGATCCAAAAGCAATCTGGTAAAAGTGTCTACACCTTCTTTTACAGCGTCCTGGCTAACACAAAAACACCATTCAGGAGCATCCCATTCTTTATTTTTATGGATTTTCTTTAAGCTTTCGGTTGTAGAAACGGCTGAATAAGCGGTAAGACAATCATTGTCCAGTATCAAGGCAAAAGCATACATGCTCTGTTCTTTCTTACTGAAAAGCTGATAGAAAAAATCGAATTCATTTACAATTGAACCGGATAAAACCGGAAGATTTCTTTTATGCCAATTCTCAAGATTTGTCGGAACAATAGTTTCTTTACTTTCCGGACACCAATATCTATTGGTGCTGCAAGCTCTTTCCAGATCATCCATGTCATCCTCACCAACACTCAGTAAAAATTTAGAGGATATTAAACCTCTGATTTGTGCCAATGTCTGATTTACTTTTTCATTTATGATATAGTCACTAAGTGTTTTGTCATGTTTTTGAAAATCGCTGTATTCTGCAAAATGACTCTTGATTTTGTCAAGTGAAACGACAATCTGATCGAGATCTACGATTATTTTCACAGCTTCTTCTTCACTCAGTTTTATTTTATCATTGCTTTTACTCATGTTTTGTCACTTTAATATTCCCAGACAAAGGATTTCCATTCGGTTAAAAGATTAATATTGCAATGCGCTAATTTTCAAATGATTATATTTTTACAAAGAAGTTAAAGGTTTGTTCAGCAATAAGCTTTGGGGTTGTACCAGATGTATCCTTAATTCGGTCTTCGTACAACTCAATTTTTATTATTTTAACGTCGCCCGAGATTTTATAGGTTTCATCTTTTGTATAATTATAACCCACTACATCAGAGCCTTCTTTACCTGGAATCTTTTTGACTTCTGCAAAGTATCTCAGCGTTATGCTATTACCCGTCTGCTCTCCTTTTTCAAAACGAATTTTCCTGATCTTATTAATGTTAAGTCCACTGGAACTGATATTTCCCTGTATCCGGAATTTCAGTATTTCAGCATTTTTGGAAATCATAACAATCATAGGATTAAGACGCTCCGTAGCTTCTTTACGGGTTGTATAAGTGTATTTCCCGCCTGTCTCCGGAACTTCTCTTGTAACCCGATTGGGCTCTGAGTAAATAGTCGTAACCTGCAATTTCTGAGCATTGGTTTTACAACCAGACAGTACCAAAAAAGAAGTTAAAATGATGAAATATTTCACTGTCTTATTTTCGAATAATCTTTGAATTAAAAATAACTAAAGCTACTGGAAGAAAATATCCCCGATAACGGTGTTTTTTGGGTTTATACCTAACAGCGGTTAGGTTTAAAAGTTCTCCTATTCTAAAAATTTAGTTTTACAGTAATCAATTTTGTAGGCTCCGTTTTCAGAAACTAACGTAACTTCATTTTGTGTCTTTATTCCGTTTCCATAATCAATAAACACATCGTATATCCCCTCTTTAATCTTATTTATTTTTAATTGCTTTAGCTCTCCAATATCTCCATTTCCTCTTCCAAAAAGCGACATTTCGCGTTCTTCAATAGGGTATATTCCGGACCATTTGGCTATATATTTCTTTTCGGCAGCAGGATATTCTGCGTCTGTTAAGTTGGAAGGACCATATAGTTCACCTGATTCAGCTATAAATTCCTGAAACCTTTTTGTACATAGTTTTTCTTCTACGTTGTAATCCGGGAAATATCGGTCAGATTCTTTTGTTTTGAATATTTCTTTCAACCATTCTTCAGCAGTATCCTTTTGATTGTATATTGGCGTGTTTTCTTTCTGAATAATCACAGAATCTACCGTCTTTTGCAACGAATCATTCATCAGTGAATTAGAATTTTCCTTATTTTTTTGATTGCATGAGCTTAACAAAAACAGGGACAGATAAAGTGCCGGATACATTTTTTTCATAGATTTTTTATTTAGTAAGCGTAAAATTTTTGATGTAGTTATCATTTATATATAGGCTAATTCAGTCCGTTTTTAGCATCTTTCAATATTTTTTCAGCTTTTAGTCTTATCGCTTTGGGCAATAATTTGAAATTCGCATCTCTTTCTTCCCGGTACTTATCTTCCTCCTGAAAGGGAATCCATCCTGTAATCTTGGATTTTGAAAGCTTTTCTCCACCCGTATTGGTATACACAATCACTTTCAGGGGTTTGGCATCTAATCCGTCTGATTCTTCAAAATAAGTAAGGTAAAACTCAGGAAACTCGTTCTTATCCGCATCGCCAACCTCACAGAAATTAATGAGATACCGGGGTTGTGCAAGACCTTTTGCAAAGTCCTTAAAGATTACTTGGGGAATTAATCCGCCGTGATCTTCCAGAAAAATACCTGCATGTAAATCTTTGGGATTATCTTCTAAAGAAGCGCCTGTTTTAGCTTTGCTTTCATTCAGATACCAGACATAACTTCCATTGTTTGGAACAAAGGATGTGACGATCATTACCGGATTTCCCGGCACCGGAATTCCAAGTTCTTCAATAATCTCGTTGTATTTTTTATCAGAAGAAAAATAAACTCCTGTTCTTATCTGTGCAGAAGATGAGAATGCCATCATAAAGGCTGCAATAGCAAATAGCGTTCTAAAAATCATAGTTTTAGAGTTTTTTTGAAGTGTATTGTTAATTTTCTTTGTATTCTTTTCCGGAATAAATATCAATGTAGTAATAAATGTTCTGTCCTGAATCCGTTTTAAGGTTCACCCATCCATCCGAATTAACAGAAGTATAAGCCTTTGATCCTATATTTTTATTATTCTTAAGATCATAAAGTGTATACAAACCGTTTTCTTCTTTCTGAAGGGCATAAATCTGTTTTTCGGTATCCAAAACCGAGATATCATTGTATGCTGGCTTTATTTCCCATGTATTTTCACGGTTGTTCCACAAGCCCGTTCTCCTGTATTGTTTTTCGTCTTCAACACGGATAAGATAAGCCTCATCCATACCTCTGTAATAATTTATTTTTCCAAATTTCCAGTCTTTGTCAATGAACTGATCTGGTAAAATCATTTTTCTGTCCGGCCAGACCAGATATCCGACCTGATCCAGAACTTTAAAATCATAGATACCAATAGAATCGGCAACATTTCCTTTTGTATCTATATAAAGCCAGTCGTACGCCCAGACATCATTATCGTAATTAAAAACTCCCAACAGAAAGTAGGGCGAATTGGTTATGGAATAAACTAAAGAAGTTCTTTTAATAAAATCAATCTGTGAAGCTGTAGCCTTTGTTATTTCCTTCGGAAATATCTTTTCGTATTGCGGGAAAGCATACACATCATTAGTCTTACTATCTGTTAAGAGTTTAGGAATTTCCGGCTTATAGCGCTCTTTATTTATTTCTTTCAATGTTATATTTTCTTTGCCAAATCGGATTGAAAGGGCTTCGGTACCTTTCAAACTATTATAAATTGCTTTTTTCTGATTCAATTCATATACCGAAAATGTTGCATTTGAAGCTTTAATAAAGCGTTTATTTTCTAATAATTCAGTAATGTTATTCTCAATCTTATTTAGGCGTCTTTTTTTGATTTCGTAAAGACTTCCATTCCAAAAAACATGGCTTTCATCTACAGAAACGAAATTCAGGGAATACTCATCCTCAAGGTATGGAACATCCTCACTAAGTAAGACTTGTCTGGTTTCTAAAACACCAATCTCAACTTTATGATAGGTTTGTTCTTTTTTAACATCACCTCCCATAATATTCCAATCCCATTTCCAGGCTGGCATTTTCTTTTCGTACTCAATTTCTTTTTTATAAAATGTAAGACCATTGATAACATCGATATTGATCTCATCAGCGGAATAATCCAAAACTATTTTTCCTGTTTCGTCTATGATTGCAGATTCACCCTTTTCATTTCCTACAATTGCAAAGCCTGTAGGCGTAAATAACGATGCAGTCTTGAATTTCTGTTCGATAACAGGTTTCAAACTTGTTTTATCTACATAGATAAAATTATTCTCCCGTGTAAGATAAGGAACCGTATGTATGGTCTTCATTTTTGTAGAAACTACTGAGGAATTGTCTTTTATTTCCTGCGTGCAGGCTGTAACTGAAGTCAACATAAAAAGGATATACAATACTGTTATTTTCATTCTTCAAATCTTTACTCATCGTATTTTTCAATATTAGAGAGAAGTGAAGAATAAAACAATCCCTGTTATCAGCCATATTTCATAAAAACCAATTCTTTCAATCGCTTTGAATAGGAAATGCATCAGATCCTGTCCATAAGCAATCTGACCTGACTTTTTCTGTCAAACTTTTGCGGATAGCAAATAAGATATAAGGAGTAGTTTGTTATTTTAAGTAAAGCCCGAAATACCAGGTCCATCCAATAAGGATCAATTGCATAGGAAGCCTTTGCGCATACAGATAATTCATGCCGGGACCTGTGTAATCGGCTTTGAAAATATTGATCATCTTCCTGGAAGAATTGACATTAGCTATAAACACCACTACGAAAAAAATAATAAGTAATAAAGCTGTCAGAGCGCGTAACTGCGGGATCATCAACCCTATACCGGCTGCGATTTCCAGAATACCGGTGAGATATACAAAAAACATTTTTGCCGGTATATAATCGGGCATCATCATAGCCATTCCTTTTTGAAATCTAAAATGTGATAATCCTGTAAAAATGATAAATACACTCATACCCAGGTTTCCGGCAAAGACAAAATCCCAAAATCCATACATAAATTTTGCACCCAGCAAAGCGATAAAAAAGGCGGTAAACAAAAGGATTAATAATTTCATAAGCTTTAGAATAGGTTTGTACCGATACTTTATATTACGCTGCCAGCGATATGGTTCCAAAGGAGCGTAATACATTCATAACAAATAACAGAGTTAAATGTTGTTGGTATTATGATAAGTACAAAATTTTATATCCTGGAATCTGCTATTTATGACCTTTCGCCGCTCTTTTGTTCCTGAAAAATTCTTTGTCAGCAATATAGATGGTCTTTCGTACCTCGCAGTAAACGGTTGATTTATTCTTATCAGTCAGTTGGGTTACTTTGGTTATTTCTATCTCCTGATGCGTCCTGACATTGGCTTCAATATTATTTAGCTCTTCTTGTGAATATTCAAAATCTGCATAAAGATCTACATTGCCGGGTCGTCTGAAAGATATTTCAGCAGATTTGTCCCAGATTACATAACGGTGGCCCAACAGATTTATAAGTTGTACCATAGGGATAGGATCTACAGCCGAAAACATACTTCCGCCAAAAATCGTTCCCATATAGTTCTTATTCTTATAGCTAAGCGGAAGTTTGATCACTATAGTTAAGAGATCCGCAGATACAGACTGAATACGGGCTGTACTTCTTCTGTACATGGGCGATAAATTGAAGCCCCATTTTAATAGTTTTGGAAGCCCTATATATTTAGAGCCAACTTTGGATAATTTCTGATAGAATGACATGTGCTAATATTTTAAATGATCTATAATCTGCAGCATAACCACCTCAACACGCTTTCTGGAATATAGCCTTCCAACCTGAGCAAGCCCCATTAAAGAAGATAATAACTCAATAGCCTTGTTTTCAACATCCGCTATATTCTTAAATTCCTTATTCTCCACTCCTAGTTTCAGCGTCTCCATAGTATGCATGAGGATTACATCACAAAATTCTTTTGCTTTTTCTTTTAATATACCTTCCAAAGAATTGCTGTCTGATGCCAGCGTTCCTATCAGGCATATTTTATTATTTGAAATAAGCTTCAAATAATAATCAAATAATGCACGAAGTCTCTTGCCGGCATCTAAGCCCTGCTGTCTGAGATGTATATCTTTGAAATTATTGATATACTTTTCTACGATTGCAATTCCTAAGTCTGTTTTAGTTGGATAATAGTAATGTATAGATGATGTTTTTATCTGAACTGTTTTAGCAATGTCAGCATAGCTGAAAGCATTATAGCCTTTTTCGATAAGGAGTTCCTCTCCCACCGTCAGGATCTGTTCTTTTATTTTCATATTCTATCTACTAGTAAATAGATAAATTTAACAAATATTACTGTATTACAACAATTTATATAAAAAAAGCTTAACTTATATGGATCTGGCCTTATGAAGCCTGGTAAACAAATACAGCGTATCAACTTTCATTGATACGCTGCAGGGTTAATTAATTGGGTCTATAATATTGTATTCCTAGAATTTGTAAGTAATACCAAGACGCATATTACGTCTTGCTTCTACGATGTAGCTGTAATAATCAACTCCTCCCTTGGCAAGGGTTGCTGCATTGGCTTTTGAAAAAGATCCTGCAGTCAGTAGTTTTCTGTTATCCAGCAGGTTGTTCACCAATAAGGAAATATTGTATTTTCCTTTTTGATAACTCAGGCCTCCATCCGTACGTACATAGTTTTTGAAGTTTGATTCTTTTGTAGTACCTACAGCTCTGTCAAACATTGTCTGAACACTTCCCATCAGACCAAATCCTTTCAATGTTCCGTTTTGGATACGGTATTGCACCCAGGCATTAGCTGTATGTTTCGCTGTATTTGGTGTAATGTTTCCTATTGTTGATTCGTCACTTGCTTTCGATATTTTAGAGTCGGTCAGTGCATAGTTGGCATTGACATTTAATCCTTTTAAAATTTCTCCGGTAATATCCAATTCAATTCCTTTAGATTTTGTTTCGCCTAACTGTGCCTGGAAAGTCTGTCCGTTAACCACGTGATTCGGATCCGGATCTGTTACGAGTGAATTTTCTCTTCTGATAGAGTAAGCACTTATTGTCGAAATCCAACGCCCTCCAAACCACTCTTTTTTTACTCCTGCCTCAATATTATTACCTCTGATCGGCTTAAATGCATTTCCTTCCCAATCTACACCCGCTACAGGAACAAATGACTGATCATACAAGGCATATACACTCATCGATTTGTCGATAGAATAACTCAACCCGGCACGCGGACTCCATACATTGTCCTTCACGTCAGCAGCATTAGTCTTACCCACAGTCTCCGCATTTGTGAATCGTAAACCTAATGAAAGACGAAGTTGATCATTGAAAAAGGCCATTTCATCATGTGCATAGAATGAGGTGTAAGAGACAGAAGATACATAGTTACTTCCTCCGGCTCTCAATTTCACACTTTTAGACCTGTCTATAGCTGGTAAGACAGCTCCCGGAATACCGTATTTAGGATCGTAAACATTAAGGGAAGCAAACGGAATAGAATCCAGTAATGTTCTGAAGTCACCCCAGAATTTTTTGTTTCCAAAGTCTCCTCCGAATAACAAACGGTGTCTTACTCCTCCTGTCTTTTCCTCTCCAGTGAATGAAAACTGAGCAAATCTGTTCTCTCCTGCCTCATCAGCAATACTCAGATTGCGTGGCATGTCACCGTTAGGTTTCATGTAGTTTAACCAGGTACTGTTTGCAATCATATTGAAATTGAAATAAGCAACCTGAGCATGTAGTTTCCAGTTTTTATTTAACTGGTGGTCAAAATACACATAGGCGCTGTGATCTTTGATCTTACTCGGTTCAAAGGACGGATCACCATAGAAGAAATCATTGGCAATGCCCGGATCTGCATATTGTTTTGGAGAGAAGGTATAGTTGCCATTCGTCAGATAAGTAGATCCCTGATAAGTATACTCTACTGTCAGTGAAGTCGCATCATCAATCTTATAAGTCAATACCGGTGCAACTACAACACGATTGCTGTAGTTGTATTTGGTAAAATAATCCTTCTGTTGTCCGGCTACGTTGAGACGGTACAACAATTTACCATCTTTACTAAGTTTACCATCAAAATCCAGCGCACCACGATATGTGCTGAAGCTCCCCATATTGAAACTTGCAGATCCTTTCGTGTGACCTGAAGGTTTTTTGGTCACCACGTTATAAAATCCGCCCGGCTCGCCATTTGCCAACATAAAGCCTGCAGGACCTTTTACAAACTCAATACGCTCTATCATAGACGCATCCTCAGCTGTAGGTCCCCAGGATGCTTCTATATTCATACCATTTCTAAATGCCGGAATTTTCGATCCGCGCATTCTCAGATTGGCATATTGATTATCCCAGTGTCCTTGACGTGTAGCACCGCTGATATTACGTGTAATACCATCTACAATATCAAACACCTGCTGATCTGCCATAAGATCTGCCGATATGATCTGTATATTCTGAGGCAATTCCAGAATAGGAGTTTTTAAACGGAGTGAACCTGAAATACTGTCCAGTTTATATTGCTGATAATATCTTCCGTAAACAGAGACTTCGTCAATAGACTCCGATTTTGAAGATAGTTTGATTTGTCCTACATCCAGCGATTGATTTTTAACCAATACAACAGACTGATACTTACTGTATCCAAAGGCTTTTATTTGTAATTCATAATTGCCGGATTTCACATTGGACAGTTTAAAGTGGCCTTCGGTATCTGTTGTTGTTGCCAGATTTGAAGGATCCAGTTTGATCGTAGCTCCGGGGACAGGCTGATCATTTTCATTTAAAATTATTCCTTCAACTGAAAACAGGCTTTGAGCATAAGATGCCGTGCCACTCAGATAAAGAAGACAAAAAAATAACAAACGTAATAGTTTATTCATGAGTGTGCTGAATTAAGGGTGTGTTGTTGTTTATATTATGTGAATTAAATGTTGAGCATAGTTTAATATCTCCAGTTACAAGCCGACATGCCCGAAAAGAAACAGAAGTACGGCAATCTGTACATGGATTGACAAACGGAAGTAATGTATTATCGAAATGGATTGGAAGCTTCTGCTTTTAAGATGCTTATGTTCTGCAGAGACAGAGCAGCTCCTCTCTCAGAAGAGATTTGAAGAGATAATAGAGGTAAGTATTTCATAATATGTTGAATATTGTACGTATTTATTGTTTCAACTCTTTATGAAAAGAAATGACAAGAAGATATTTGAATAAGAAATAGTTTAATTTTTTATTTTTATTTATCTTGCAGATTCTTCCATATTTTACAGTATCGGGAGTGAGCTGTTCAGCTTGCTGAGCAGATCAACTACAATCAGTTGCCGCTGATAGTAGTTTTACGCCATGCAAAAGATTGCCGTCTTATGCATGGCGTTATTTTTATAAGCTATTGAATTTATATTCTGGTAGACGTGCAGATAAAAACCACATTTACAATATTAAATCCAATTATTTAGACTGATTAAAAACAACGCAAATATAAAACGAAATCTTCTTATTGCAACTTTTATTTTATATTTCGTATTTCAGAAGAATTTTGAGATAGATAACAGGACTGTTTTAAACTGTTATTTTTCCTCATAGGATTAGTAAAAATAAGCTGTTAGCTGTATTAAACACAGGTGATTGTATAAATAAAGGTCAATATTTTCTGACAATGATGAGGAAGAGGAACATTCCGTCTCCGCCATCATCTGCAAAAGTCGCTACATTAATTGTTTTGTTCTGAAAAAAAGGCTTCAAAATCAAAACCCTGCATATAGGAGATCTTCCATATGTCATTTTCTTTGACAGCTTTCATCTTATACTGAAACCCCTCACCCCATGTCCAGTTGTAAGTTGCGGTATTACCATCAACAACTACATCTTGCAAGCTGATTCTTTTCCAGTAATTATCCGGACTATCCTGACAATTGCACCATGGATTGGCGCCGTTTCCGAATGGAGGCAATTCACCTATGTACCAGGTAAATGTATTATTACGTAATTTTTCATCAATCGTCAGTCCGAGCCTGTTGTAATTTTCAAGAAATTCTTCAGCAAAAAAATGGGTATCCTTAAGTGCTGAAATTCTTTTTTTGTGCGCTTCCTTATCCAGACCGACATACAGGCTGTCTGTTTCCTGCTCCGGCAGAGGGCTGAAGTCTGCGTTCGCATCATTTGCCTCCACCCATTTATAAAGTTCTTTTGTAAGCGATTCCAGTTCGGTTACAGGTTTAGCTGAATCAGTTTGCACTGTTTGTGTAATGGCTTTACCGGATTGTTCATTACAGCTCATCATACTCACAGCTAACAAGGGAATAAGAGTTTGTGCTATCAATTTCATTTTATTCTTTCTGTTTAAATTAAAAATATGGTATTTGCTATTTGTGGCCTGACAAATTACTGCGGAAAAAGCAATTGCAATATATTCTTTTTGCGACGGGCGGAAACAGGTACCTGTTGCTGATTTTTCAAAATCAGATCCTCCGAGCTACTGACACCTGAAATATACCTTCGATTTACAAGATACGACTGATGGGTACGAAGGAAGAAAGGTGTCTGTAACAGTTCTTCATAATATTTAAGTGGCTTGGATACCAGTTCCTCTTCACCATTATTAAGATAAAAATAGGTATACGGCCCTTCTCCGCGACAGTACATAATATCCTGTACAGTAATTATACGAACCTGATTCAAAGAAGGGAGAGCAATATGCTCGGGTATTTGTTGGCTGGCTTCCATCAGTTGTTGCATCAGTGACAACTGCAATCCGCTCTGAATGTCTTTATTACGTGTGCGATAGCGCTCGAACGCCTGCCTGAATTCGCTATGATCAATCGGTTTGAGTAAATAGTCCAATGCACCGCATTTGATTGCCCTGATCGCAAACTGATCATAAGCAGTAATGAAAACAATGTTCTGTGGAGTATAATCCAATAGCCGGATAATATCAAATGCTGTACCGTCACGCAACTGTATATCCATCAAAATCACATCCGGCCGATGCATATTAATGAGTTGCACTGCAGAAGATACATTGTCACTGCTTCCGACAAGTCTGGTATCTGATTCTCCCGACAGCAGATCAACTATTTCTTTTTCTATAACCGCTTCATCTTCAATAATAACTACTGTTATCATTCGTTTATTTGTTAAACAGCAAATTTATTAATTCTTATCCAAAGAAACACCAGCTCCTTATTATCCTTTTTCTTTTGATTAAGAAAAATTAAAGTTCCGGGTTTTCACTTTTCATTTCTAACAAATTTGCCACTACTCCTATTTCCCTTTACCACTGTCTTTTGTAGCCTAAAAGCTACTTCCCTAAAGATTAGCATAATAAATGTTATCATAGAAATTAAAGAAAACTAACTTTACAGCACACTAACTTTGTGGATACAGCAACTTAGCCCAATCCTAAGCAACAAATACATCCACATGATAAATTTCACTAACATGAAAAGAAAGTATTACATTCTTTTAATTTTGCTGTTGCCTGTTGCAACGCAAGCCTATGCCTCAACAAAAGATCCGATAGTGCAGTCTACCCGATTTCAGCAACGGAAGAACAGTCCCTTTTACAATTCCTGGTTTGCCGGAGCTGGTATAGGAGGACAGATCTATTTCGGAGATCACAATAAGCAGCTTTCCCTGGGTAAACGAATCACACCGAACTTTGATCTGTATGGGGGAAAATGGATCAATGCCAATACCGGTATTCGCGTAGGTGTAAATGGTTTTCAGATCAAAGGACTGACACAAAACGGAAGTCATACTACCGGAGAAGTTTACAATGCAGCCGAAGGACTTGAAAAACAATCTTTCAAGTATGTATATGCTCATGCAGATATCCTGGTCAATATGCACAATATAATAGATGGCTATGATAATGAACGTGTATACTCTTTAGTACCCTATGCGGGAATAGGTGTTATGATGACTACAAATGAACCCAAGGCTACTAAACTAAGTCCTAATCTGGGTGTATTGAATACATTTGTACTTACAGAGAATTTACATTTTACAGCAGATGTACGGGGAAATTTGGTTGCAGATAGTTTTGACGGTGAAGTAGGCGGACGCCGTGGAGAAGGAACATTGACAGTGTCACTGGGTATAAGCTATACCTTCAAAAAACGTACATTTTATAACTGGCGATAATAGTTTCTGCTATATATAAGCATTCTTCTCAGTCTCTTTTGACGGCATCACTTTTTTATGTGATATTTCAATATCACTAAACCGGTGATGTTGTCAACGGATTTTGTTTTATAGTTTTGGAACAACAAAAACCAAACACACACACAAAAAAAGTTATGAGAAAGCTATTATTTACAGCATGTGCACTTGCGAGTGCAAGTTTTGCTGCGGCACAAGGAAACCAGGACTACACTACGCAGACTGGGATTGAAAACAATGCACAAGTCTCGCAAGTAGGTCTTCAAAACCACAACACAATTTACCAGTCAGGTGCGCAAAACCTGGCAAAAACAAACCAAAACGGCTCCAACAACAAAAATGAATCTAACAGTATCGGATTAGACAACAGTATTGATGTAGCACAGATTGGAGTATCAAATTCCAATATGACGAATCAATTGGGAATAACTAACAGTGCTACAGTTGATCAGGATGGATTTTTAAATGTAAGCCGCCAAAATCAACTAGGGATGTCTAATAATGTCGTAACAGATCAGTACGGATCGTTAAACATCAGCACTCAAAATCAGTTAGGGTTTTCAAACAGCGCATCTGTTGATCAGGATGGTTCACTCAATCTGGCAACTCAGACACAGATTGGTATGGGTAACGGTGCTGCTTCTATTCAAAATGGTGTCGCGAACTTAGTTATCCAAACACAGTTAGGCAACAACAACGGAGCTTACGCAAACCAAACAGGTACATTGAATGCGGCAATTCAGACACAGTCAGGAGATGGCCAATCGGCACAGTCTATGCAAAATGGTGTGGCTAACCTTGCTCTGCAAACTCAATCAGGTACTAATAATAATGCTGCAATTACACAGGATGGTATTGTTAATGCCTCAGTACAAACTCAGAATGGAGATGCAAATAATGCTACATCTGTACAAGACGGATTCTTAAATCTCAATTTACAGGATCAGTCAGGAAACGGAAATATTGCAGTTGCTTCACAGACAGGTTCGCTGAATCTGATTTCACAAAGCCAAACAGGAAATACAAATTCTGCATTTGACTTTCAGACAGGTATAGCAAACTCATCCTTTGTGACACAATCAGGGGATCAGAATTATCATATGGGTATTCAAACTGGTATGGGAAATACGATGACCATCTTCCAAAGCAACTAACACTATTCTTTCACACTAACTAAGGGAAAGATTGATGATTTATTATATGTCTATGCTCTAATATTTCATCAGTCTTTCCTGCTTTAATAGAAGTTATGCCTAAATCTATATATCTGGCAGCAGTGTTATACGCAGGAGTTTCCTTCTCAGGAATAAGTGATTCATATGCACAGGAAAAAAACAAAAAACACAGTATAGAGAGTATCAATGCGTCAAATGTTTTACAATTGTTGCATATACTTCCTCAGGAGTCAGATCTTATCAATGCCCAGGCGATAATGATACAAAACGGAGAAACGAATAAGGCAACAGTTTATCTGGAAAATGATATGCTTATCAGCCAGCAGCAAGGTAATGGAAACAACATTTACTATCAGGATAGCCAATATGCAGACCCTGCACATATGTATATTTCAATATTCGGGGAAAATAACACAATCGAAATAATTGGTAGTAATTCTATTTCAGATGGAATGTCTGTTGAAATTTCAGGACGGAATAAAACTGTACAAATGATCAATAAATAGCAAAGGGTGACAGTATGAATCTCAAACAAGTCATACAACTGATTATTTTCAAGTTTCTCCCGGCTATCCTTTCAGCACAGCCTAACGCTAACGTATCAAATATTAAAGCCGCTATAGATGTAAAGCAGACAGAAGATATCCTGGATATAAAAGCAAAAGCAATCAACAATGATGATATTATTCATGGCCTGAATTATCTTTTGATTGTAATCAAACAGTCCAAAATAGGAAATTTATCTAACAATAAGCAAGAAGGAGAATTTGTTATTCAACCCAATCAGGAAAAACTTCTTTCCGGTATATTCTTAAATATTACAAAAGAAGATCAGTTAAAAATCTATCTTTTTATAAGAAATGAAAAGGAGAATATGTTAATCTCAAAAGATTCGGTTTTTATAAACATTGCACCTAATACACAAACGCAAAATTTAAAGCAAACTACCAATATGGCAAATTTAAAGAGAGCTGCCAAAGAAGATTATACTATAAAAGGTATTATGGTAGACAATACAAAAAGCAAAGTCGGAAAAGATTTTTTTGATATGCTCTTCAACCAGTACAGTCAACTTAGTGAAAAATATACGTTTACAATTACGCTTAGAGAATTACCCTCGTTTAGCAATAATGGAATTATCAGTATAGAAGTAGAAGATCTCACCATCTTTACCTTGAGAGCTATACCTAACGAAGAGTATCTGAACTTACAATTGCAACTCTGCCTTCAACAAATCAACAATTATAATAAAAACAGAAATCTGATAAGCAAAGGAATTTAAGCAGTTTATGTTAGATACAAGCAGGTAAGAGTTTTGGCTTATATGTGCCACTCAGAAATCAATATGTTCATAAAACAAATTACACATGAAAAAATACACTCTTTTTTTACTTTTAATATTAGGATTATATGGGATGGGGAAACAGGAATTATATGCTCAGCAATTTGTATATAAGCCTGTTAATCCAGCTTTTGGAGGAGACACATTTAACTATCAATGGTTGTTGAGCTCTGCAAATGCCCAAAACCAATTTGATGACTCCAAACAGCAATCCTATAAACCAGCTACAGCTATAGGAAGTTTTACGGACAACCTTAACAGGCAAATCCTGAATAAGATTTCAAGAGATTTATTCGGAGATGAAACCGGTGAAAAACCAATGAAACCGGGTGTCTATTCACTCGGAACAATGAATATCACCATAGCTGAATATTACGGTGGACTCAACATAAACATTATTGATATCAATACAGGTGAACAAACTGTCATAAATATTCCCAATATATCTTAATCTATATACATTCTTACTTTTAATGCCTATTAGCATATGTATGTTAAATGTAATAACATAAGAAGTCTATATTTTTTTCCTATTCTACTCCTTTTCATATCTGGTTGCAGTGCATTAATAAAAGCACCTACCAGGCAGGAGCCTTCTACATTTGGAGAAGCGACTCCTTATACAAGGATGTTAAGAACGCTTCCTGTTCCCAGGGAAAAAACAATAGTTGCCGTATACAAATTCAAAGATCAGACCGGACAATATAAAGCCTCCGAAAATATATCAAACTGGAGTACAGCGATTCCACAAGGCACTACATCCATACTGCTCAAAGCTCTGGAAGATTCAAAGTGGTTTACAACCATTGAACGTGAAAATATAAGTGATCTGCTAAATGAACGGCAAATCATTAAATCAACACGGCAGGAATATGCAAACCTACAGAATCAAAACGCTGCGACTTCCGCTATACTCCCTCCTCTTCTCTTTGCAGGAGTGATTATTGAAGGAGGTATTATTTCCTATGATTTCAATCTTGTGACCGGTGGAGTCGGTGCCCGTTACTTTGGCATAGGCGGCAGCACTCAATATCGTCAGGATCGTATCTCGGTATATCTGCGGGCCGTATCTACGAATAACGGAATGATACTCAAGACTGTATACACTTCCAAAACGATACTTTCACAGTCAGTAAACGGTTCGTTCTTCCGCTATGTCGATCCCGAACGTTTGCTGGAAGCCGAAATAGGATTTACTAAAAATGAACCCGTACATCTGGCTGTAAAAGAAGCAATTGAGAAAGCCGTGTATTCACTGGTTATGGAAGGATATAAGGAGAATTTGTGGAGGGTAAATGATCAACAGAAAATTGAATTCAACAATCTTCTTGAATCGTATATGAAGGAAAAAGAAGTCCATGATAATCTCAGAATAGATGGAAGAATACTAAATCCAAAAAGAGGTAATCTTGGGTTTTATCTGGGAGCAATTGGTCATACTCTTAAAGGTGATTATAAAAACAGTCGTACCGGGATAGGTCCTCAGGCAGGTATACGGCTATTTATAAATGACAGATTCAGTCTCGGAATAGCACATTCAGTTTTTTACCTGGAAAATAAAGATATTTTTAAGAAAAAATTTAACAGTACCGACCTCAATATGGAATACATTTTTATGCCTGAAGATAACCTGTCACCTTATATCTATAGCGGAATTGTTTTGACAGGACTCAGTAGCAGGTATCTAAGCCCTGTTTATCCCTTTTTTAATATCGGATCCGGAATCGAATATCTTCCGCACAGCAACTTCGGTATCCGCGGATTCGGAGGATACGACTTCGGATTTAAAGACAATATGGATGGTTATGTTGGTGGGAAAAGAAAAGACAATATATTTCGTTTCGGAATTGGTATTCAATACTATTTCGACACAAAAACTAAAAAAAAATAAGAGCAAGTATCATGAAAACATATCTAAAACTCGGCCTGGCAATATTTATCATTTACTTTTACAGCACAGGCTGCAGCGAAGAACTCATTGAGAAAACCGTAACTGCCAATATAAAGGGAATAGTCGTAAAGTCTAAAACAAATGAACCACTTGCTAAGGTGAAAATTACGACATCACCAACCACACAGACGGTCTTCTCTGCTGCTGACGGAACTTTTGAGATTAAAGATATACCTTTAGGTGATTATGCCGTAAAAGCTGAACTAAGTGGTTATGTAATGGAAATAAAAGGGGGCAATCTTACAGCATCAGATCAATCTGTGAGCCTGGTTTTTGAAATGAAAGATGACAAGTCTTTAAACTCTCCGCCTACAGTACCCCAACTCATTAGTCCTGTTGATAATGCTACGAATTTACCTCTTAGCGTTATATTAACATGGAATTGCACAGACCCGGATGAAGATAGTCTCACCTATAGATTGATTATCAAGAACAATAAATCTGGAGATGTTCGCGACATTAGAAATATTAAAAATAAATCTTATCAATTAGAAAATCTGGAATATGGAACAAGTTATTTTTGGCAGATTGTTGCATCTGACAGTATTCACACTGAAGTATTCAGTCCTACATATAAATTAACTACTTCGGAGACTCCTCAAAACAGATTTCATTATGTCAGAAAATCAGGTGATAATTATCTGATTGTTTCCTCTGATGAGAACAATCAATCCTTTAATCTAACTGGTAATCATACAAATTCACTGAGGGTCAGAAAAAGTAATATCGCAGGAGTCATCGCCTTTATCCGTGTCACAGATGGTAATGCCCATATTTTTACAACTAAAGCTGATGGCTCAGCAATATCCAAAGTAACCACAATCCCAATTGCCGGATTCAATATCGCTGAACTGGATTTTACCTGGAGTGCAAATGGTAAAGAAATAGTGTATCCGAATTTTGATAAACTATATAAAGTAAATAAAGATGGAAGTGGCACGGAGATGATTTATCGCACGCCTGACGGAAGCTTTATATCCGAATGTGACTGGAGTAATGACGGTACCAAAATAGCACTGAAGACCAACGATATAAATGGATACAAAACAAAGATATATATTATTGATATATTCGGAAATGTACAAAACAGTATATTGGAAAATGTGAAAGGTGCTGCCGGAGGGATAAATTTTTCAGCAAGCGGTGACAAAATACTCTATACCTATGATATATCGGGATATGAAAGTCAGGATTACAGACAATTGAACAGCCATATTTTTCTCTATAACTTAGCTGACAACACAAAGACAGATTTGTCAGTGTTCACAAAGATACCTGCAGGTTATAATGATCTTGATGCCAGATTTTCGCCGAATGAAGCAGAGGTTATTTTCACACACACATCCAATGACGGAATTTCTCAAAAAAATATTTATAAGATTGGAATAACAAGCGAAACATCCCGCAAATTATTATTTGCAAATGCATGGATGCCGGATTGGGAATAACAAAAAAAAGTATTCACTACTTCAAATAAGATCGTATTGTAAAGCCAGGCGAAGTAATCCCAGTGAATTTTTAATATTAAGCTTTTGAAAGATATGTTTCCGGTGGGTTTCCACAGTATTAAAGCTGATAAATAATTTTTCTGAAATAACTTTACTATTATGTCCATCACAAATAAGCTGAATAATCTGAATTTCGCGATTAGTAAGTCTTCCCAGGATAGTCGCAGCATCTTTAGGTTCTGCATCATTTGAAGAATATGCAAATCTTTCCAGAATACGCCTGCGTAAATCCTCTCCCATGTAGACTTCCCCATTTTGGATGCAGGTGATAGCGCGCTGGATTTCCTGACAACTATTATGCTTATCTATAAAACCACTGATCCCCTGACGAAAGAGTTCATTTACTTTACGCACACTAGTTTCACCGGTCTGGATTAGTATTTTAGTTTTTTGCAATTTTTCTTTTACATGCTTTATAAGCTCACTGACACTGCCATCGGAAAATCTTGTCTCTGTGATAATGAGATCAGCCTCATTCTGTTGAAGCCATAATACAGCTTCGGCAACATTATTTGCAAATCCTGCAACATCACCCCAGCCACTTTTTCGTAATATATTAGCAACTCCTTCAATAGCAATACACTGCTGATCTACAATGAAAATTTTCATTTCTTATAATTTCAATATTAATGACTTAAACCACAACATCTACTGATAAGGAAAAGTTCAAGATCCTGATTAGAATAAAGAATAAATAAATTAATAGTAATTGTTTAGGTTAAAAACAATACTATAGTTAGTGTAAATATTTTTAACAAAATATAATTCAATCTGAAAATCAGATCAATCGTTTCTTAAATATGAAATCCAAATCCGATCAAAAATAATTAAAAAAAATCATTTTTTAAGTTTAAATATATAAATAAGATCATTTTATTTGTTAAAATATCATTAATAATAATTTTTTTTATAAAAACATTATTCTGATTCGAATAGTGGAAAAAAGTAATCTGAAATCTTTACAAATATCACTAAAGAAAATAGGACAAACAGTGGATTATCAGCTATCAGCCTGATTAGTTCCAATCTTTACAAAAAATTATATTTTTTAGAATATATTGGTTATTCATTTACCAATACAATATATATAATTTAGTATGGAGAAAATACAGTGACTACAGTATAGAAAAATGGCCGTAATCTAAAGTTACAGAGGAATGACATTCGTGGCTTATAAAAAAAACAAGGACAGCCCGCAGGCTGTCCTCAAGTTTAGATAATATATCCGTTTTTCTAATTATATCCGGGATTCTGCTTGATCACGCCATTACTTTGTGTAATAGCTGCACGTGGCAGCGGATAGAGGACAAACTCCGGCTTGGCCACTGTAGAGCCCTGATCTATAGCTCTTTTTACATAAAGCCCCCAACGGATCAGATCATCTCTGCGCCAGCCTTCAGCCCACAACTCAAACAAACGCTCATCCTGTACTTTTTCCAGAAACTGCGCTTTATTTAATCCGGCAGGAAGATCCGGAAGGCCTGCACGCTTACGAACCAGATTGATTGCCGTATACGCTTCATCAGTAGGTCCTCCCTTGTCTTCATTTATGCTCTCCGCCAACATCAGCAAGACATCTGCATAGCGATATACCGGATAATCTACGGAGCTGTTCTGAGAGTTGATCTTTGACGGATCCGGAGCAAACTTCATCGGAACAGCGCCAGGATCTCCTTTAGCACGTGCATCCTTATAAATAATATTTCCATTAGCATCTTTACCGGTTGGATATTTTTCTAATATAACAGCCAGACGTTTATCGCTTTTATCAAACTTATCATATGCTGTCCAGCGCATCTTATATCCACCCCATGCAGATAAAGGTATTCCTGACGGATCTTTATAATCGGCCGGTAAAGCATGAGCCAGCCACATATTCGTATATTGATCACCTCCGGTTGCCGTACACACGATAGGAAGTATAATTTCTGAAGAAGCACCTCCTTTATTATTAATGTTAAATAAGTCCTGATAATTGGGTTGTAAAGAATAGCCCATGCCCTTTATCTGATTACCGGCAGCCGCAGCCCTATCCCATTGCTTCTCATGCATATACAATTTCATAAGCCCCGTAAGTGCAGCCGCTTTAGAAAACCGTCCGTAATCTCCACCTGTCCATTTGTCCGGGAGTACAGCTGCTGCTGCGAGATAGTCATCTTCTATCTGCTTGACCATCTGTGCGCTTGTAGGCCTCGCTACCGGATCCGGATATGGATTTGAAGCTATCTTAGCGTCCGTAATAATGGTAAGTGGCCCATAAGCAAAGTAAAGCATCATAGCGTAATTTGCTCTAAGTGCCTTTAACTCTCCGATATAACGTTTTTTCAGATTTTCATCCATAGATATACTTTCCAGATCATTCAGAGTAATGGTAATCCTGGAAATGTAAGGCAGATAACGAGTATAGTGATTCGTTATCCAGTCAAAATCCGGGGTAAAATTAAGTGTAGCCATTCTTTCCCAATTGCCACCATCTCCCCATATACAAAGGCCTTCATCAGTCGATACAAAGCTTTGTACCCTCCACGCATAAGCTGCAGATCCCCAGCCAGCCTGCCATCCATCTCCGCCAGCCAGACCTGTATACGCAGCATTGACGGCTGCACCAATACCTTCCGGAGTTTTCACCACATTATTCAGGTCACCATAGGAGACATAGTCGAGTCCCTTCTCACAACTATTGAGCAGAGCTAATCCAATACATAGAGAGGATATTGCAGCAAATCTGCTCGTGTATCTTTTCATTTTATTTTTCATCACTGTATATCATTTATGCGTATAAGCAACTTTCAATTTAATACTGTTTTCTTTGCTTACACGATGTTAATTTATTAATTAGAATGACGCATTTATACCAAAAACATAGCTTTTTACCATAGGATAGAAATTATCCATCTTAAGTTCAGGATCAAAAACAGGGTATTTTGTTATTGTAAATGCATTCTGTACATCAAATGACATCCGTATTGCAGAAAACACTTTTTGCTTACTGATCCAGCTATTCGGTAATGAATAACCCAAAGTGATATTTCTGGCCCTGAGGAAAGTCGCATCTATCAGCCAATAGGTCGAGATTGACTGATACCCTCCATAAGTACCATCACTTAAAGAAGTAGGTGCTGTGCCGTTGGTATTGAAAATACTCCATGCCTGCTCTGCTGTCGAAATCGCATTCCAACCAAAACCATTCATACTACCATCTCCGGGACGAACGCCCTGAACCGGAGACCAGCGTTTCTGTTTCAGACCGGAAAGATAGATATTCAGATCAAACCCCTTGTATTGAAAGGTATTTCCGATACCAAAATTGAGGGTTGGTTCTTCATTCCCCAGAAAAGTCTTATCGGCATCAGTAATTTTTCCATCAGCCTGACCGGTAAGTTTGCCGTTAGAGTCAAAACCATTAATATCCTTGATAATCACACCTCCCGGTAGCATACCTGGCATATGCGCAGGAGCCTCTCCGGATTTTCCGGTAAAGAAACCATCAGCTACGTATCCATAAATCGGCTTAAACACGGCCTGACTGCCTGTGGCAATTTCATGAGGTTTTAACGCTTTTAATGCCTGCTCTGAACGCTCTAGCCAATAGTTTTTATAATGAGAAAGATTGATTCGTGTAGACCAGTTAAAACCCTCCGAATCATGGGCACGTATATTTTTAGACTCCAGACTAATTTCGTATCCGGTAGACCGGGTCTTGCCGGCATTGCCAAATACACCATTAATGATAAATCCTTGCGGGTAATAAACATATGAAATCAAATTACGAATGGTTTTATTAAAATAATCAACTGAACCGGATAATCTGTTATTAAACAAGGTAAAGTCCGTTCCCACATTAAATTCACCTGCAGTTTCCCAGGTCAGATTTGGATTACCGTCTCTCGAGAGTACAATACCTGAATTAACCGAATTAGTACCAAAATACGCGCTCAGGCTCGTTGTATATAAAGGGAAAGCAGACGATAAAATTGTAGTACCCGGTACATTAAATGCACTGTTACCAGTTTCTCCGTATCCGGCACGTAATTTAAGGAAAGAAACAGTTTTAGCATTTTTTAGCCATTCTTCATCCGACAACACCCATCCTGCAGATACGGCAGGGAAATATCCCCATTTTTTGTTTACTGCAAAGTTAGATGAACCATCTCTTCTTAGCGATGCCTGCAGGATAATATTGTCTCTGTAGGTATAGATCGCTCTGGCGAAGTAAGAAGCCCATGTGACCTCTCTCTTATAAGACCCTACTGCTGGTTTATCAGACTGACCGGCAATCAAGTCATAATAACTACTGGCGTCCGACAAAAAATTTTGATTCCCGGCATTAAATCCTTCCCAGTTTGTTTTTTGAAAAGAATATCCTGCGACAGCATTTAGATGGTGCTTTTCACTTATATTCTTATCGTAATTAAGCGTATACTCTAACAATTTGGATTGTGATTCGGATTGAGCAATCGATGCTGCTCCACTGGATTGACTCCCGTATAGAAATGTTCTGGGAAAATAATTGGAACGCTTGGCATTAGACTGGTCATAGCTGAAATTAGCTTTTGCTTTTAGCCCTTCTATGATTTTCCATTCTCCATATGCACTGGTCAGTACACGATTCGTCTTCGTAAGATCGGTAACGGTTTCATAAGACAGCGGATTAGGAATAACAGCATAGTACGGGCTTATCGGATAGCCTCCTTTATCATCCCGCAGCGGTACATCAGGAGACCAGTAAATGGCTGCAGTAACGATACCGCCGTTTTCATAACGACCATTGGTAACGGTATTATTAGCCAATGAATTAGAAACGATAATATTAGCACCAATATTGATTTTATCAGATACCTGCTGATCAAGGTTTAGCCTGCCATTGTACCGTTTATAATCTGAAGCTAATAATACCCCCTTTTGGTCGAAATAATTACCCGATGCAAAGTAGCGGGTCTTACTATTTCCTCCGGACAAGGAAATATTATGCTGTTGGGTATAGCCTCTGCGGATAATTGCCTCTGTAGCACTTTGTGTTTCTACGGCATTATCTATCTGTTGCTGGGTATATACAGGTACAAAAGGCTTCACAGTGAACGGATCTACATTTCCGTAATACGGGCCTATTTTATTTGTTCTGTACCAGAGTTCTTCTTTCAGCAGATTACGTTGCCGCATATATTCTTTGGTACCAAAGACTTCATACATCTTATCAACGTTCTGAATACCATAGTTACCCGAATACTGCAAAGATGATTTTCCCTCTTTACCTTTCTTAGTGGTAACAAGTACGACACCCGCTCCGGCACGGGCGCCATAAATTGCTGCAGCACTCGCGTCTTTCAAAAACTGAATAGATTCTATATCATTTGGATTGATAAAGTTTAATGGTGATTTATCCACTCCTCCTGAACCGTATTTGGAACCGACACCGCCTGCAAGGTTAGGCTGTCCTGCATTATCATTTACAGGTACTCCATCTATTACATATAATACACCTGCATCTGCAAATGATGGGTTACTCCGGATCTGTACTTTAACACCTGCACCCGGCTGACCGGTTTCCTGTACAACCTGTACACCTGCAGCTTTTCCTTGCAGAGTTTGTTGAAAACTAGAGGCAACACTGCTGTTCAGATCCTTTGCATCTACTTTAGAAATGGCTCCTGTAACATTTTTTGATTTAATAGCTCCATAACCGATCACGACAACCTCTGAAAGCTCCTGATTGCCAGCTGACAATTGCACTTCAAGGTGTGATTGACCTGTATAAGAAATCTCTTTTGTTTCGTAGCTCATATGCCGGATGATCAGTGTCTGACCCGGCAGAATATCAATTGTAAATTTTCCGGATGCGTCTGTCTGAACAACCTTATTACTTTCTTTCACACGCACGACGACATTAGGCAGAGGTTGTCCGTTTTCATCTTTAACAATCCCCGTAACCAATTCTGATTTTGATTGTTTTGCAGCAGTGATAGTTGCAGATGCCTTTTCCTTACGTCGCAGAACAACCGTCTTATTTTTTATCTCGTAAGTAAGTGGTTGATTTTTCACAAGTTCATCAAGCGTCTCCTTTATAGATCCGTCTTTGACATTCATAGTAACAGGTTTAGTACCTTCAAGGTGACTGTTTACATAGAAGAAATCATAACCTGTTTTAGTTTTAAGGTTCTTAACGACTTTTTCAAGCGGGGCATTTGATTCTTTAAATGATATCTTTTGTGCACTTGCAGTTGCCGTTAGCTGAAGAGCTGACATAACGACAAGTACACTCGTAAGATACTTCTTTCCTGAAAAATGGGTGCCTGTAAGTGACAAATTAAGGTGTCGTCCTTTTTGGGCAAATATAGTATTCTTCATAATGGTTTATAATTTAAAAATTGGATATTTTAATTCACATTCCCTGGATACAGGCGAATGCTTCAGACCAAAAAGCAGTCTGCTTTCTCGTCCATGTCTGGAGTTGGGAATTAGTCTCTATGTTTCATATAAGATTAAATTTAGTTTTAGAATAGTTAGTGTGTAGTGTGTGTTTATCAATATTTGCGGATATAAACCCTGTCATTTTTCTGCGTAATTTTCAGAAGACTGGTAGAACCGAGAATATCTATTATTTTTTTTATATCATCTTCCATTCGAATCTGGCCACTCATTCCATCCAAAGGAATAGTTCCTTCATATATTACCTGTATATTATGAAATCGGACCACCTTTCTCATAATTTCATATATATTTTCATTTCTAAATTCAAAGTATCCGTTTTTCCAGGCAATGACTGTCTCCGGATCGACTCTGGTCTTACTGATATAATTGGTCTTATCTACCCGGGATTGCTCTCCCGGTTGAAGTACAATTTTTTGATTTACCTCTACTGCTCCCTCCACTAATGTTGTTTTGATTACAGGCTCATCCGGATAACTATTGATGTTAAAGTGTGTTCCCAGGACTTTTACCCGTTGATTACGCGAAGTCACTACAAAAGGTTGCCGTTCATTCTTAGCTACTTCAAAATAAGCTTCCCCCGTAAGCTCTACTTTCCTCTCGTTTTGGTTTGTAAAACTTAGGGGATAATGAATGGATGAAGCTGCATTAAGCCAAACTTTCGTTCCATCAGACAATATGATCTTAAACTGCCGGCCTCTTGATGTAGCCAATGTATTATAGCTCACCTCCATTTGATCCTTGTCTGATTTCTTATCCCAAATCCGTACAATATTATCACGGGAAACAGAAGTTATAGTACTATCCTGAATGAAACGATTGCGAGTACTGTCCTTCGTCAGATCTATTTCATCTCCATTAGACAGGGTCAAAACGACATTATTAAATCCTTTTGGTATTTGATGTTTATAGTTAGCTGCTACACTATTTCCGTATTCAATGTTTTTATCATTTTTCAAAAACTGCTGTAGTAAAAAGAAGAATAAAAGAGCTGCAGCAACAGCTGCTATCCGAACAAAAACATTTCGTTGATGCTTCCTGTTAATTTTTTTTTTAACAAATATGAACATCTGCTCATTTTTATCCGAAAGATCAACCCCTTCTTCTATATTCTGCTGTCCGTTACACCAGGCATTATATTGAAGCAGATCTTCATCCGAATAATCTCCATTATTAATTCTGGAAATGATAGCTTTGATTTTGTTCTTATCGGTCATTATATGATGCCTTATAATCTGCTCAGCACTTTGGTTATATAAGTAAGAGACATAAGGAATACCTATCCCCTAATCCAATAAAAAAATAATCTATCCAAACATTCTGTTCAGATACAATCTGAGTTTTTTTAGAGAAATTGTCATTTGTGCTTCAACTGTTTTTTCTGAAATACCTAATTGTAAAGCAATTTCCTTATTACTCAGATACTGTTCACGGCTAAGTTTAAATGTTTCCTGCGCACGCACAGGTAAAGAAGCGGTAAAGTCAGTTATGACATGTTTTAGTTCCTTTACTTCGAGAAAATCATCTGTGTGTAAAGGTGTACCGGAAATCGATCTTGACAAAATTTCTTCCTTGCGTTTACTCGTCGCGATCACCCTTATCATTCTATATCTAACAGCCGCCATTAAATAACACTTAAGATTAGAAATATGCAGATTCGATCTGTTCTCCCATAACCAGACAAAGATTTCCTGAATAACATCAGTACATTCATCCTCATCTTTAAGAATATTAAAAGCATAACGATAGAGTACTGTGGAATATCGAAAATAAATAGCATTGAAGGCTAATTCATTATTAGTCTTCAACTCGGCCATCAACCTATGGTCATCCCAATTTTCACATGCTGTCATAACCAATTCCCTTAAAAAATTATTTCCCGATTCGATAATCGCGAAATAACAAAATATTACATTTCTGTACAATAGATACATGCAACCGGTTGTAAACTATTTTAAACCGACAATGTAAAAAGGAAAGCTAAAATACATTTCTTAATGATCGCAATATGCTTCTAGTATAGTTTAAAAGCACTATAGATATGGTAAGCACTATTTCTATTTTTATGAAACGGATAAAATTTAAGATATATACGAATACATAAAAAAGGATTAAATATTTTAAAAATGTAGAAATTAAACTACACAAATATTAGGTAAAAACAAAGATACAACATCTGAATTAACTTATTATACCTGATTTCATACAATGAGATATTACCTCCTAAATACAGAATGTATAAGATCAAAATAAGTCTTGAAGCAAATTGTTAACATGGAGTTTATGATAAGACCGTTATTGTAACACACTAAAGTGTTATTCTCTAATTATAAACATGATTAAAGAAATAAAGGCGCCAATATTCCTTCTTGTAGCAAAAAAAGCATGCTATTTCAAAAGAAATAACATGCTTCTTCATTTCTACAACTAAACATTCTAATTATTTATTCATCTTTCAGTTCATGTTATCATAGCTTAAGAACAAGATCCTGCTTAACCTGATTCCTGTAAATGGTGACAGCCAGTTCACCTGTATAGGCATCTCGTTTGGCAATTCGTTGAAAATCCTCTACTGTATTTATTGTTTCTTTCTGACACGACACAATTACATCTCCAATACGCAGTCCGCTTTTGAAAGCAGTACTGTTTTCAGCCAGCTTTACAACCAATACTCCGGCGATTTCAGGTAGTCCCGCAGCGGACTGCTCACCTAATGTTTCGATAGACTTAAACTCTCCTCCACCCCATTTTACAATCCGATTTTTCAGCTCTTCTTTCTGTATTTTCACCTGCGGTATTTCGGGCTTCACAGCCTTGGCAAGCAGTCTTGGACTTGTAACACCTACATCCGAAGTATTAAAATTCTTAAAACCTGCCGGAATACGACCAGTTACACGGAAGTCACCTGTTGCTGCATTCGCAAATTTTCCGTCAAACAATTCGGAATGTGCATCTACGCCTTTGACCTGATCTTTCTTCAGATCCGCTATATTCGTATAGTAGTTATAATCTACTGTATCCCCCCAATAGTTGACCTGAATATCCTGATGAGACTGCATCACGATATTATTGCGAAATACATCATGGCTGTTTTTGAACCATACATGCGGATGAAATCCATTGTTGACTATCACATTATTGTATACCGTCCTGTAAAATCCTTCCCGAAGCTTTAAACCTCCGCTCAGACATATATTATTATAAATCTGATAATTGGTAGAGCCATCATCCAGATCGATATCCCACCCGTGATCACACTGAAATCTGTTGTTACGTATCAATGTCGGCACTACAGCATCCAAAGTCACCCATTCGGGATGTGCAGCTGCCAGGCGGTTCATTTCCTTACGGTCCGGATGCCAGAAACGGTCTCTTCCCCAGGAGTTGAATGCTCCATGGTCACTCGTCTCCAGTACGGTACGGAATACATCATTATGGGCAATATTATGTCCGCCCCATGTACCGTCCCCAATATTGATACCTGCACGTGGTACTTCATAGATCGTATTATGCAGTACTCGAATAGCTGATGCCATCGCTATCTGCACACCTGCAACCTGCTTTTCGATGAGACCAATATTTCGGATCAGATTGTTACTTGCTTCACAGCCTGACGGATAATTATCTGATTTGGGACCCTTTACCGTATCCATCTCTGTCTCCAGCACAAACTTTTCATAACGGAATGCAGGTGACCGGACAGCATCCGGATTACCCACAAAGCTGATCGCACTTGCTCCTATCCGCTCAATCAGATTATCAGCGATAATGATTTCTCTGTTATAGTCACTAACGAATATAGCATTACCGCCCAGATCATAAAAATCTGATCCGGACAACTCACAACGCTCGGCATATGTGATCAGTACTGCACCTTGTCTGTAGATTGTCCAGTCACTGCGCAGCAAAGGTTCCGCTGTCTTCATAAATGTCGGAGCCGTATGTACAAACTGTATACCTTTCACATGAATATCATGGACCGGGTTTATCTTGCTTCCGGAAAGGGTAATGATATTCTCCAATATCGGAGCTTCCAGCTTTTGCTGTGCCGGATTTACACCTTTGGGAGCCATGTAGAATAAGGTAGATGTTTTCTCATCCAGATACCATTCATTAGCCACATCAAGCTCCTCAAATACATTCTCCACATACCTGTACGTCTCATGCATCTTGCTGGGTCTGTTATTCTGCTGCCCGCCTTCCAGCTGTAAGTTACCATTGGCATCTTTTCCCGTCACCCTGTAATGAAATCCACCCCATCGGCCAATATGAAGAGCATGTACATATGCCCCCTCCGGATTTTTCCAGTTTTTGACACGTTCGGGACTTATAGCATCAGCCGCATATCCATTAAAAGGAAGAACCGAAGGATCATAGTTCGGATATCTCGCACGGATCAGTTGTTTACCATTCGCATACAAACTTTGGAAACGGATTCCTTCAGGCACCTGAGCTGTCCAGATTCCGTTTTCTCCGGATTTCCATTGCAGATTCAAAGGAACTGCACCGCTGAAGATCACCTGCTGACCTTTTGCAGATTGAATAGTAAGCGGAGCATTCTTCGATCCGGACTGTTCACTACCGAGAGAAAGGGGTTTGTCCAAATAATAAACTCCTGTATTGATAATTACTTCTATAGCCCCGCTATAACCGTCTTTCTTCAATTTTGATACAGCTTGCAGAGCTGCTCCGGGACTGGCGTATGGCTTGGCAGATGTGCCCGGATTGCTGTCACGGCCGGATTTAGCCACATAGATTTTCTTTACAGTTGCTGATTGTGCATCAGCCGATTCAGCTCCACATACTCCACATAATATAAGCAATGCAAACAAGCGGGATAAAAAAGTCAACGTGTAGTTCATATTTAAATGTATATATTTTAACTATTGATACAAAGGATTTTGCGGAATATTATTATTCGTTATCTCTTCTATCGGAATAGGCCATGTCTGGTTATACAGACCTACAGGTACAGTCAGAGTATTACCGCGTTGCTGCTGTATACGATTGAATGTATTACTGCGTTTCATGGTTGTCCATGACAGCCCTTCCTGATACATCTCCCAGTCCCACTCCTTCCATACAGCCTGCTGAAACTGCTCTTTACTGAGGTTCTGCAGATCCGGCACATGTGTAGGATCATTTTTATCTATCCGCGCTCTTTTCCGGATTACATTAATATACTGATAGGCCTGTGCAGGTCCGTTTATTGCGTTCTCCGCCTCGGCAGCTATCAGATACATTTCAGCATAACGCACTAAAGGAATGGCATAAGACACCAGTGATCCCGATGGCAATACTCCCCTGTCTATTAATGTTGCATCTACGAATTTATGGAAAAATGGTCTCGCTAATGGTCCGCCGGGAGCCGGGTAGTTAATCATAATTCCCCATGACAACCGCCTGTCACCTTTCGGAAAACTATTGATAAAATTAGCTGAAGGCACTAATGTCGGTGTATATCCGGGTGCAGTACAGGAACTGCCATGCAGAAAATTGCCACCGCGGTCTGCCACATATTGTTTATCCCAGATGGATTCTGTGGTATAGGCTAGTTTATGGAATACTTCTGCATAATCTGCCACAAGCGTAAACCTGTCGGATTTAATAACATCTGTAGATTTTTTCAATGCATCGGCAAAGTATTTCGTCTGATTCAAAGGATTGCCTGCCATGGTGAGATATACTCGTGCCAGAAGCGCTGTAGCAGCCAGTTTATGTGCACGCCCCTGCTGTGGAGCATTTTCCGGAAGATTAGCTTCCGCAAAAAGTAAATCCTCCAATATCTGAGTATACACTTCTACCTGAGGTGTTCGGGGCAGTCTCAGATTGTTATAATCTTCAGCGACTTTCAAAGGCATAGGCACATCTCCAAACAGCTGTACAAGTTGAAAGAAAGCGTAACCCCTCAAAAAACGTGCTTCAGCTGTCAGGTTTGCTATCTGCGTACTGCTCAAAGGTGCATCAGGCAGATATTTTAGGATAAAATTAGCATTTTTGATGACGGCATAAGGGCCGTTCCAGGCGCTACGTGCATTATAATAAGATGGTGTAGGCTGATTGTTATAGATCGGCAAAGCCTGCTCAGCCTGTGCAGATGGTGTTGCATAGAGATCGGTGATCATCTCATGTGTAAATGGAATATATAAGGGCAGGCCGCTATAGATCCCTTTTACAGAAGCTTCATAATTTCCGGGATTCAGAAAAAATTGATTCGGACTTAAGATTGTCTGAGGCTTTTCTTCTAATGTACGCTCGCAGCCCTGTATCAGAAATGCAGTAAGTAATATGAATATGCTATATATCGTTTTCATGTTCTTGAATTTTAAAAATCTACTTTTATACCCGCTGTAATTGATTTGGTAGCAGGATAGTTTCCTCTATCCCATCCGTTTACAGCTGCTGAGGCCCAGGAAACTTCCGGATCGAAGCCACTGTAATTGGTGATCGTGAGATAGTTTTGAGCACTGACATATATCCTTACTCCCGAAATTCGCAACCTGTTTGTTAACTCCGCAGGTAAGGTATAACCCAGCGTCACATCGCGCAGGCGCAGATAAGACCCGTTTTCTACCCATAGCGAGTTTGCATAATCCCGGATAGCGCTACCACTATTGGCACTCGGCTTATCAAACGTATTTCCCTGTCCGCTTCCTTTCCAGCGATTGTCAAAGCCTTCCTGAGTAGGTGCCCAACTCCCGTTCAGGGAGATGTTGTACTTTCTGAATTCATTCACAATATCATTCCCGTAACTACCTACCATCATAAAGGAAAAATCAAAATTCTTGTAGGTAAACCCGTTATTAAAACCAAATGTAAACTTAGGTTCCAACCGGCTCAATACCCTACGGTCATCCTGATCATTGACAGTTCCCTGTCCGTCCCAGTTCTTAAATCTGTAATCTCCGGCTTTCTTGGAGGGTTCTCCGTTAGCTATAGCTTCCTGATCGGTCTGATAAATCCCTTCTACTGTGTATCCGTACAATTGCATCATAGACTGACCTACGATGGTGGGAAACCAGTTACCGCCAGTACCGATCTCTTTGAACGTAACCGGATTGCCATAAGCATCCACACCCATATCCAGAACTTTTGTACGGTTAAAGGAGATATTGAAAGAAGGTTTCCACCTCAGATGCTCTCCCAACCGGGGCTGAGCAGAGATTTGAAATTCAAAACCTTTATTTTGTACTACACCAATATTCTGCAGTACAGAACTAAATCCACCAGATCCGGGCAAAGTCACATTTAACAGCAGATCTTTGGTACGTTTGTTATAATAATCGGCTACGATCTGGATTTTGTTGTTAAACAATCCCATATCCAGTCCTATATCATACTGGCGGGTTGTCTCCCATTTCAGATTTGCATTTTCAAGTGCCGCCAAAATAAATCCGGTATTAATCTGATTATTAAATATTGCATCTGTACCCGAAACATTAGCTAGTGTCTGATAGTTAGCAATAGCCTGATTGCCGGATTCTCCATAGGAAGTTCTGATTTTTAAAAGCGACAATGTCGGGTTATCCTTTAAAAAATCCTCCTGTGATACTGCCCAGGCAACTGCAGCTGAGGGAAAAAAGGCATATTTATTATTGGCTCCAAAACGGGATGAACCATCCCTCCTGCCGGAGACCGTCAGAAAATATTTATCTGCATAGGAATAATTCGCCCTAGCCATATAAGAAAGTAACCTGTTGTCGCCAAATGAAGATGAAGGAAGTGCTTTGGTTATAGCAGACTGAATATTTGATGTTTCATAAGTATCACTTGCAAAGCCTACTCCGCTACCACTATTCAATCCATCGTTTCTGCTAGTCTGATAAGTCAACCCCACCAGTGCGTCCAGTTTGTGCTTATCTCCAAATTGCTTCTGATATTCCAGAATATTATCATTGATAAAAGTAGAAGAACTGCCATAATTTTTGTTTGCCACTCCAAATACAGGCTTCCCATCGACAATTCGCTGACCCAGACTGATGTTTCCTGGAAAATATGTATCCTGTTTATTGTATGCATGATCCAGTCCTGCGCTTAGTTTTAATTTAAGCCCATCTAGAATCTCATACGAAAGGGCTACATTACCGATAAGACGGAGGCTGTTATTTCTATTCTTCCAGTTTTCAGATATACCGACCGGGTTAGTCTCTCCCCAGGATACTCCGGTAAACTTTGTATAATTGCCATTCGCATCATACACCTGCATGGTAGGAGGCAGTACCATTGAAGACCAGGGAATCCCTCCGCTACCATCCGCACTTTGATATTGCGCACGGTCGTAAGCTGAATTTTGAATACTTAAATTGGTTGTAAGATTAATTTTTTCAAACAACTTATGATCGATATTGGTTCGTAGAGACAAACGCTGGAATCCGGAATTGCGGATAATACCATCCTGATCAAAGTATCCGAATGAAGTAAAATATTTGGTATCCTGATTACCTCCGCTAATACTTAAGTTATGGGTTTGTACAGGAGCGGCTCTGTACACCAGATCCTGCCAGTCGGTACCTTCGCCAAGATCATTAATCTGTGCCTGTGTCCAGGGTAAGGGTTTGCCGTCATTGGCAGCGACTTCATTCTGAAGTGTAGCAAAATCTATGGCATTAACGACATCGATCTTTTTACGCAGCCGCTGTGTTCCGAAATAGTTGTTGTACGAAATTTTCTTTTTACCGGATGCGCCTTTTTTAGTTGTAATCATCACGACCCCGTTTGCACCTCTCGAACCATAAATCGCTGTAGAGGATGCATCTTTCAAAACAGAGACGCTTGCTATATCATCCGGATTAATCTGAGCAGTCAGTCCGTCGAGCATCATACCATCCACCACATACAAGGGATCGTTACTAGCTCCCAGAGAGTTTGTTCCTCTGATCTGAATTTTCATGCCTTCACCCGGCTGACCTGAAGCCTGATTGACACGTACACCCGGAGCATGTCCCTGTAAAGCCTGTGCAACGTTGGAGACCCCGTTAACCTGACTAAGCTGAGCTGAAGATATAGTAGAAACCGATCCCGTAAGATCTGATTTTTTTACTGTACCGTATCCGATGACCACGATCTCCGCTATATCAGATACCTCTGTTTTCATGGCCACCTGCAGCGGACTTCCTGTATATATACTTTCAAGAGTTTGATAACCGATATAGGAGAATACCAGTGTGACATGACCTTGTTGTGATCTTGTCAGCTTAAAGTAGCCCTGTGCATCTGTGGCAGTACTGCTGTTTGTTCCTTTTATTTTTACGGTAACTCCGGAAAGACTCCTGCCCGTACTGTCTGTGACTGTACCTGTAATTGCTTCCTGAAAATCTTCGGCCGGGGTATGGACTACCATATTCTTCGCAGCCGTCTGCCTGCTGATCAGAATAGATCTGCCCTCCAGCCTGTAGCTCAACGGTTGATTGACAAAAACAAGATCCAGTACGTTGTTAAGCGTGCCGGCTTTTACATCTATACTGACCGGTTTTGTTCCTTTCAGCAATTCGCTGTTATAGAAGACTCTGTACCCGCTCTGCTGACTGATTGATTTTAATACTTTGCCTAATTTTTCGTTTTTAAAAGACAGGTTGATATTTTGTGAATAAGCACTGCTGTATACATGACAAAGCATCAGACACAGGAACAGGGTTGTGCACTTTATCCAAAGTACAGACTTTTCGGTTGATGACCTTCGACATACGTACTTCAGGCCAAAAGACTGTTTGAATAATATGATTAAATTCATACATTTGGTTGATTTAGTTTATAAATTGATTAATACTGACTACCTCTATTTTAGTCAATTGAACTGGATTTAAACGGTGTTGCTGGAACTTCACCGTTTTCTTTTTTATAGTTTATTTATGATGCATAGGCTATTTAGTTTTCTTCTGTTTTATAATTACTTTGTGATTCTGGTACTGATAGTCAAGTTCTCCGGTTCCTTTTAATGTTTCCAGTGCTTCTCCAAGTGATACATTTCGCTGCAGATATCCGTTAAAACTGTATTCAGCAGAACCTATAAAGTCTATATCCACATTATACCATCGGCTCAACTGATTTAAAATATCGTTTATCGGAGTTTCATTAAATACAAAAGCATCTGATCGCCAGCTCCCTTCTTCCTCCAGGTCAGCTATTCCGACCTTAAATTCACCATTCCGCTCCAAAACTGCTTTACTACCCGGGGACAACATTTTTTCATGGTTATTTTTATTATTCTTTAGTCTGACAAGTCCGGTGAATAAAGTCGCAGACTCGTTCTCTTCACCATAGGCTTTGACATTAAAACTGGTTCCCAGAACTTCAACTGTCTGTTTTGAGGTTTGTACAATAAAGGGTATCCGTTCACCGGCACTTCCGGTCTGTTTTCTGACTTCGAAGAACGCTTCCCCTTTCAGTTCAATTTTACGGAGATTGCCTGCGAATTTTTGTGGAAACCGAAGTGTACTACCCGAATTCAGCCATACTTTTGAGCCATCGCTGAGGTTGAGATGAAAGGTACCACCCTTGGGTACATTGACTTCATAATATTCATTTTCCCCCTGATGTACCATTTTCCCAGATTGATCTTTAACGGCGCTGTCCTGAATAATCAGCTCTCCGAATGTGGAATCTAACATTATATGTCGGCCATCTGCTAATTTTAAGATCGCTTTAGCAGTCGCCGGACCTATATTATTCATCCGTGCTATCTCCATCTTCCTTTCGCTCTCATACCAGTTATAGAACAATGAAGCTCCTGTCAAAGTGACCAATAATAATGCTGCAGCATATTTAAAAAAACGATAATAACGTGTTTTTTGTATTTTTTTTTCTTCAACACCTGACTGTTCCTCCATATGACTCTCCACTATGTCTTCAATCTGACCAGTTCTTAGCAATTCCAGAAACAAAGCAATTTCCTGTTCATTAGCTTTACCACTATGATAACGTTGCACCAGTTGTTTATAAAATTCTTTATTATCCATGAAATTGGTTATCTGTAAAGGTTTGAGATGCACCCTTTAATATAATGACACCGCAAAGAGTCTTTAGGGTACCGGATATTTTATATTTTATTTAAATAAAATATAATCAATTGAAAAATAAAGAAGTACACAAAAATGAATATCCAAAGGGCCGGATATCAGCGATCTGAATGTTTTCATGGTCTGCACCATGTATTTTTTAACGGCATCACGGCTGAATCCCATTTCCTTTGCGACCTGATCGTAAGTCATTTGTTTTTCTCTGCACAGGTCAAAAACCTGTTTTGCCGTTGGTGAAAGGTTTTCGAAAGCCCGCTGAATAAACTTTTCGTATTCCTTCTCTTGTATACTATTCCCCGTGGTCTGTTCTTCCAGCGGATAATAACGGAGTAATTCCTGTATAGATACATTTGATCTGGAAATTGACCTGAGGTGATTGAGTGTATGGTTTTTCGCGAGCGTAAACAAATAGTGTCGGAAAGACAGTACTTTAACAAACCGCTCTCTGTTGTCCCAGACTTTCATAAATATCTCCTGACAGATATCCTGAGCCAGATCCGGAGATTTGACATATCCCTGCACAAACAGATATACAGACTGAAAATACTGCCCATAAATAGCCTCAAATGCACGTTCATCTCCATTCGACAATGCGAGTATAATCTGCTTTTCAGGAACTGGATATTTCATATATGACCGGGAATCAAAAATTTAAGTTTACAGGACACAAATTAAAGAAGAAATCTAAAAAGTAAAAATTATAGCGCTTATTTTCAGAATAAAAAACGTATTGTAAATGATGTGAAGAATACATGGTCACGCTATTCCATCCTTAGCTGAAATGAAAGATCCCAGCATCAACATATAGTAAAAAGAAAGTGTTTTCGAATTAATAAATCAATATAAACTTCCTTAATTACCATTGTTATCTGATACATTTTTATTACCTGATAGGATGATCTTCAGAATAAGCAAAATAAGGTTAAATTAAAAAAAAACAGCTCTCTACACTACATTTTTAGCTTTCTTAGAATACGAATCATAAACCATTTGTAACGAATTGTAAACAACTGTCGTATGTTGAGGGTAATCCATATATTTTAGATAAATAATAGGTAAAAGATTAGGTCATCCGGATTATGTGTAAGATAAGGCTGCCAGATCTTCAATCAATACCGAAATTCTACCCCATATATTATACTGTGACAAAATGAAAACAACATTACAGCAACAGGCATGGCAGGCGCTTCAGGAAGGAAACTATAAATTAGCAGCGAGGAATTGGATACAAGGACATTGTCTGCCGGAAAACCTCTCTGAACTGAGCGAGTTATATCAACAAGTCAACACATGGAATGAAACCTCTCCCGACCCGGATCTATGTGCCATACTCGGGCTTATAGCGTTAGATAATAACGAAATTTTTAATTCTGACCGCGAAGAGGCGCTTATACAGTGTGTGCAGTGGAGCAAACAAGGAATAGCATTGGCACCAGAGCATTACAGCTGCATCCGTCATGCAGGTTCTGCACTCTATTGGTTGAAGGACTGGGAAGCAGCAACAAAATATTACGAAAAGGCAGTAGCCATATCCTCCTCTCCCACCCTGCAGATCCGTATCTTCAATATCCGCAATAGGAATACTGCACAACCTGATTTTTCCAGCCTGCATATCAATATGGAGACTGATGAGGCAATGGAGGTATATAATGCAGGTGTAGAGATCAATTACCTGCTAAATCAATATTCCGAAATGCCTGAAACGGAAAGAAAAAGATTAACAAGCCTGAAAACATCCTACTATGAGCGCGCATACAGCCTGTACAGAAATACAATAGTGGAAAAAACAGGTAATCCACTTAATGAAGATCCGCACACATTTGCGATGTGTTGCAACAATCTGGCTGTAGAAATGAGACTGCTTGATCAACCTGACAAAGCAGTGGCTGTCACCACTGAAGGTATGCAATACAGTTATTTCTCAGCAATTCTTCAAAACAGGTTCGGGGCATATCTGGAATCCGGTAATTCTGCAGAAGTTGTAAAGGATGGTGAACTGTTGATAGATGATTTTGCCGAACAGATGGATTTTCTGACTTATTTCAATACAATAGATCATATCTGTAATGCCCATATGGAACTAAAAAACCATGAAGAGGCATTGGAATGGATTTCTTTGGGTCAGGAAGAATACTATGCTATTGATGCTACAGATCCGCTGATCAGTGATCCTGAAATAGTGCGTTGCTTTACCAACTTTTTTATATACAAAGCGAATGCTGAAGCTGCATTGGGCATACAACCGGATACGGCTACTGCAGCAGCAGAAACAGAGGCTTTGCTGGAAGAAATGCCGGATAATCCAAGTATATTGATCTCCCGGGCAAATATCTTTACAGAAGAAGGTAATTATGACAAGGCAATAGAATGTTATCAGTACGCCATACACCTGGCTTCCGAGCGTGAGGCTATCCGATCCGCACAAGTGGCCTTTTACAATATGGGCTATCTCTATGTAGCACATAAAAGAGATAATGAAGCTGCTCTTGATTGCTTTGAACAAAGTATCACAATGGGTAATCCTGATTTCTGGTGTGCGTATTGGGCTACACATTGTGCTTATCATCTGACAGAAAATGAAAAAACTATTTTCTATGCTGATAGTGCCATACAGGTACTGCCTCAGCAAGAAGGTGTCACGGATGATATTGTAGCAGAATTATATGAGCATCTGGGTAGTGCGCAACTGGATCTTGAGCTGTATGCACAAGCAGCCCAAAACTACAGACAATCACTTCAATACAATTTTAGCCAGATGGTATCCGATAATCTGAAGGTGGCAGAAGAAAATATAAAGAATTCCGGATCTGATAATTTCTTCAGAAAATTATTTGGTAAGTAACGTCCTCTACATTTGCTGGTGTTCGCATCAGCAAATGTAGAGGATTTATTTGTCGAGCCACAATTGAAAATCATTGGATTTCTCCTCACTGACAATAATCTCCAGATTGTCCAGTATCTGAGGATGCAATTGTAGTTTAATACGGTTGCGGCTCATCTTTACCATTTCGGCAATAGACTGGATATGTATTATAAATTTACGGTTGATCTGAAAGAAAAATGCAGGATCTAATCTCGGGGCAAGTTTACTCAATGTATCATCTACAATAAAACGATCTCCCTGCACCGAAAAACCGTATAAAAGCTTATCATCAGCCATGAAATACGCAATGTCTTCTACGGGTACAGATTTTAACCGGATACCATAACGCACCAGAAATCTGTTTTTATACTGGGGTACGATCTCCTCACGCGGCAAAAGAGATTCCACTTTACTGAGTGCTTCTTTCAGTTCAGGTAATTCAAAGGGTTTTAGCAGGTAAGCATACCCCTGATTACGGAATGCCTCCAATGCATACTCATCAAATGCAGTTGTAAAAATAACGGGAGTCTGAATTTTGATATGATTGAAAATATCAAAGCTAAGGCCATCTCCAAGATGGATATCCATAAAAATAAGATCGGTCTCATTTTTCCCTAACCAACTGATTACATCCCGGACAGTAGATTTGACAACGGCAGTATACTCATCGTTCCACAGCTCCGTCAACATTTCCAGCAGGCTCTCTGAAGCCCAGCTTTCATCCTCTACGATCAGTACACGAATTGCCATGCCGTGAAATTAAAAAAAAATCCCCACTCTCTAAAGAACGGGGATATCTATCTACATATATATGACTATAGATCAGGATTTTTTTCAATTGCTTCCTTAGGATAGCGAATCACATAGCGCGGATCATTCTGGATAAGACGGTATTCTTTTCCGAAGAAAGTATGAATAACTTCCGGACGATCTGTACGTTTCATATCGTTCCAGCGAAGACCTTCCAGAGCCAATTCGCGTGCACGTTCTGTAATGATCTCTTTCAGCAGGTCAGCATCCGGCATCGCATTTAGTTCAGTGCTGCGTGTCGCAAAGTAGGTTGGTGTCAGTCGATTCTTCAACAATGTTGTCAAAGCACCTATAGCCTTAGGCCGGTCTCCCAGACGTGCAGCTGTTTCAGCAATAATCAGATATAATTCTGCATTTCGGAAACTGACATTATAACGGATATTTCCACCTTTTAAAGAAACGTAATTACGGCTTCCTTGTTTTCCAAAATAGCGTGCGAAACGCAAGTCATCTTTTTGGTTATACAAGCCTAATAATTTTGATGAAATAAATGTGGATGTGCTTACATTGGATTTACCAACCTCTTCCCAGGCCTGAATCATTTCTGGCGATTCAAAATCGTTAGGTAGCACAGTCCCGGTTTTATTAAGGTCTGCCAGATCAGCTTTGATAGCCAAAGCCTTTTCTGCTGCATCCATAGCTAGTTTCCATTCTCCTTTATACAATCTCAGACGGGATTCAAAAGCATAGTATGAACGCTTGCTGAATCTGTATTTTACAGCTGTAGGCTGATCGCTGACATTCAATAAGGCATTACCGGCCTGCATATCCGCTTCTATCTGCTTATATACAGCCGCGACTGTAGCTGCCGGAAATTTTTGTTCCAGATCTATAGTAATGGATATCGGAACACCCTTATCAGTCGCTGCCGTACCTGCATTGTATTGCTCAGCATACGAATTCAATAACTCAAAATGCGAATAGGCACGCATCAGATAGGCTTCCGCACGGATCTGCTGTACAGCCTCTGTATTACCGGCTGCTTCTTCCGCTTTTGAGATAACATGATTAGCATAGAAGATCGTCTTGTAAAAGGACAGCCATGCGTAAGGTAATGTTGTAGCGTCCGGATTTTGATCATTCCAAAGATGAAGATCACGTATTGCAGCCAAATCTGTAGAATTTTCATCTAATGCCAGTTCATCTGTCCGGAGATTCAGATAAGATTTTTGTGCAGGAAACGATTGATAACCACTGGTCATCAAGGCTCTGAAATCGGCCTCAGTCTTAGGAACTACCGTTCCGACAGGCTGTATGTCCAGATATTTGTCACATGAGGAGAAAACTGTTCCCATCAAAAAAAGACAGAGATATGTGGTATATTTTTTCATGTTGTATATTCGTATAGATAAGTGTTAAAATGAGGCAGATAGTCCAAAAGCAATAGATTTGGATATAGGCTGCGCATAATTATTACCATAAGTCTCCGGATCAAAAAATCCGGTATAATCTGATCCGAATACAAACAGATTACGTCCCTCTACACTCACGCGAAGATTAGATGAACGAATCTTTCTGCTTACCGATTGAGGTAAGGTATACCCTAAACGGATACTGTTGATACGCGCATAACTCATCTTTTTAGACCAGATATCCAGAAACTGGAAGGAATTGATCGGATCATTGTCCATCATCCAGCTATAAGCCATCCATCTTTCATTCAGCTCAATATTGGAACTGCCCAGAGCAGGCAATGTACTTTCTCCCTTCACGACCGCTAACATTTCACGTGTATTATTCGCTCCTCTGTCTAGTGATGAAGGATTGTAAGTAGGTGTACGTCTTACCAGTTTATTAATATTAAATATGGCGGATACAGCAAGATCAAAATCATGATATCTGAACCGGTTGGTCATACCTCCGATAAACTCCGGATCCAGGCTTCCTTTATACTTAAATTTAGATTGATACTTACTTGCCGTCATATTAGTAGCTACATTATATCCGGGTAGAAAATCTGCCCATGGATCATACAGCTCATAGAAATCCTCGAAAGAAACCACCTGTCCGTTATCACCGTAGAATTGTGGAACGCCGTCCTTATCCAGTCCTGCTGTTTCCAGCACAAACATAGAGTTGATCGGGAACCCTGCTCTTCCGTCAGGCATATATGCCTTGGGATTAGCGACTACACGTGTCAGCTTGTTACGATTGTGTGCAATATTGAAATCCGTAGACCAGGTAAAATGTTCTCTGCTGATATTTTTACTGGAAATAGAAAGCTCTATACCATCATTCTTGACTGAAGCCCAGTTGCGTTGTACAAGGTCAAATCCATTCTCTAATGAAAGATCATTATTACCGATCAGATCTTTACTGTCACGGTTGTAGTAATCAACGGTGACTACCAGTCTGTTTTTCCATAATCCCAGATCGAATCCGGCATTCCAGGATGCTGTACGCTCCCAACGCAATTTGTCATTGGCAGGTGCTGTCACTACGATAGTAGGTTCATTACTTCCAGGCAGTAAAGTTGCATTACTGTAGTTTCCGACAATAAACGGATATGTATTACGATCAATATTTCCCTGAATACCATATGATCCGCGTATCTTCAGCATAGAAATAGCTTCTATATCTTTGATAAAATCTTCTTCAGAAGCATTCCATGATCCGGAAAGAGACCATATAGGAAGGAATCTGTATTTTGGATCCACCCCAAACATATTCGAACCGTCGTAGCGTATACTTCCGTAAACATTATACTTACGATCTAATGTATAAGATGCATTAGCATAGAATGAAGCATATGCCGTCTCTCCTATTGCTTTTGCATATTGTCTGTATAATCCGTTATTCTGGTAGTTGCTGTTTGGAAATACAATATTCTGCGTAGTCAGTGTAACAGGATTAAACCCGAATCCTTTTGTCGAGATCAGCGTATTTTTTGATCTTCTCAGCTCGGTACCGGCCATGACGTCCAGTTCATGACGACTGTTGAATGTCTTGTTGTACTGCACAAAAGATTTCCAGTTGTATTGAAAATCACTTTTACTGCTATTTTCAATAATACCACCATCCGGCAGGAAGTATTTATATTGTTTTGTCTGACTATCGTAGTAGCGGGTATTTTCTCTGAATTTTCTGGTAAAATAAGACTCTTTATCTCCAAAACGTTCAGTTCCCACATCTTCAAACTGGAGTCCCAGCTCAGTACGTACTGATAAAGAAGGAATAATCTGATATTCCAGATTAGCGATAGCTTTCATGCTTTTGTTCGCCAAGGAGTAAGAAGTATTTTCTCTCTCCTCGATAACATTAAAAGGAATATAAGTGTTCTTTTCAAACCCTTCTATATCCCGGTCATATATATAATTCCCCTGGGTATCTCTGACCTGTAAATAAGGATTCGCAGTACGTGCATATTTGCTTGGATTAGAAAAGCCATCTGCATCCTGAATCAGATTGTGTCGGTCTGTGGCAGATCCCAACAAGCTTAATCCTCCTTTTAGTTTGCTGTTGATATTAAAATTGTTGCTGAATGTAAGTGAATAACGACGCATATCTACACCTTTGGTAGTAGCTTTCTCATCATAAAACCCACCTGAGATATAGTATGTATGCGCATCCGTACCACCCGACACAGAAGCCGTGTATTGCTGATTAACAGCATTACGAAAAAGCTCGTCTCCCCAATTGGTCTGCTGATTGCGCAAAGTATTGATAGCCTGCTGACTTGCAGAGGATAAAGCACTGAATCCGCCTTTTCTGAATGCATCCAGTTCATTTCCTGTCGCAAGAATACGGGCAACAGCCCCTCTGTCCGCACGGTAATCCAGATCTGCTCTGTTTGCCATGGCCAGTTCAAAATCAACTTTTTCACTTGATGACATCAGGTTCAGTTTATTATAATCCGGACGTTGCGATACAAAACTGTTGGCACTGATCTGCACCTGTGCAGGTCCTTTTTTACCTTTTTTGGTTGTGATCACAATTACCCCATTTGCGGCACGTGCTCCGTATATAGAAGTTGCTGCCGCATCCTTCAGTACGGTGATATCTTCAATATCATCCGGATTGATGCCCGCAATAGGCAGATTGGTCAGATTATTCAGATTGTCCTTGTCAAAACTGTTTGGAAGCGCTGTTCCCTCTATTGGCAATCCGTCGATTACCCATAACGGATCCTGTGTACCGTTTAATGATACAGTACCTCTGATACGGATTTGCGGTGCACTGTTCGGCCCCCCGTTCAGATTACTCAATTGCAAGCCTGCTACTTTTCCTTCCAGTAACTGATCGATACTGGATACACCAGCCTGTCTGATCTCAGCAACCTTCAGTTTATTATATGCTGTAGTATTCTTACGTTTACTGATATCGGTATACCCCGTAACAATAACTTCTTCCAGCGACTGATTTTCCGTACGCAGATAAATAGTCTTCTCTCCTCCGTTTACTTTTACATTCTGGCTTTCGTACCCTACAAATGACACAGTAATAAAGGCTGTGTTTTTAGGCACTTTCAACTCAAATGCTCCGTTTGAATCCGTTAAAGTTCCCAAAGCAGATTGCTGAATCTGTCCCGGAACTCCTGTGTCCTCACTGACCGCTGAGCTTCCCAGCAGGATAGTCACTCCGCTGATCGGATTTTGACTGCTGGCATCAAGGACCCTTCCCTTGATGGTAATTACATCCTGTGCATATAATAACTGCGCACAGGAAAATAAAAGAAATAATAAAATTCTATTCATGTTAGGTGTTTGTGTTGCTTAATCTTTTGTATTTAGTACTCCCGCTATTCTCGCCAATAAATCCTGATAATGTGCTTTTGTAGCTATATCGCCCGAATTTCTGGCCTGCATCAATAATGTCCGGATCTGAAATAACTCAGCTCTTTTGCTTGTCAGCATTTCAGAAGTTCTGCTCATGCCCGATACATGCACATTACGGATAGATTTGTCCGATCCGTGAGCTGTTCCATGAACAGAGCAGATTTCAGGTCTGGCTTCTTTCAAAAACTGATCTACGATCTGTAGTTTTTTACTTTGCAGCTTTTCCATATTCTTGCTGGTAGAAACCAATAATACATCAATATAGTTTTGCTGAAGCATGCGCGTCTCTAAATCCAGATTTTCTTTGTTCAAAGATTTGCGGAAAATATCCTTACGTAATGCGGTCAGAAATTCTTCTACACTCCAGGCTTTGTCTTTCCCAAACAGCAGCTCCATCTCTGTCATACGCAGCAGGCGCTCATCCTTTACCAGATTGTAAAGAATGCTGTATTGGAATTCACGCTTCAGATTATAAGGCGCATATTCAAACGGACCGACAGGACTATCTTTCAATGGAAATGTTTTCGTTATCAGATCTTGTCTGAATAACCATTCAGGCAAGTAATAAACCTGATTTTTAAGATATTTCAAGGCGTCTATCTGTGTATCACGCGGTACAGGAGCATATGCACTTTTACCATCGCCCATTACCGGATTTTCCAGATAGATCCCACCAATATTGTTAAGTACATGATCAGCATATGCATACCATTGTCCGATTACAGCCATATACAATTTGCCTGCACGGTAGTAATCTTCCCCGTTAGCTGTTGTCCAGTTGATAATATGAGGCATCGTCCTTTTCAGGTTACGCAATCCATATTCACCTGCCTTCATAGCGTTATCACCAAGATCTTCAGATTGAGACCTCGGATCTATGATATTCTTGCCATCCTGTTGCTCGCCGTACCAGTAATACGGATTGTGCTGGTGCGTCTCGATCACCTTTCTCAATTCCGGAAGTTCATCCCAGGGATTTGTTTTATCATACCAGCGGTATGCCCATCCGATAGCATACTTATCATATAAGCCGATAACCGGAGTGATCACTTTGACATTGTCTTCGGGCTGTGCTACATAATTAAAACGCGCATAGTCCATGATGGAAGTCGCTGTCCCTCCCATTGTTTCCGTGAAATGCGGCGAACGAAGTGAATCTACCGGAAAACTATGAGAAGAACCCATATTGTGCTTTAAACCAAGGGTATGTCCCACTTCATGAGAGGAAACAAATCGGATAGCATGCGCCATCTTTTCGTCCGAGAAGGAATTTCCGCGTACATCGGTATCGATTATCCCGGTTTGTACACGCATCCAGCTATTCAATATAGTCATCACATTGTGCCACCAGATGACGTCCGCCTCGAGGATTTCACCAGTCCGCGGGTCTACTACAGATGGTCCCATGGCATTAGCCTGTGGGGAAGCAGCATAAGTAATGGCAGAAATATTTGCATCATCAATATCAAAATCCATCCCCTCGGGCACTTCTTTTGCGATAATAGCATCTTTGAAACCAGCTTCTTCAAAAGCCTTCTGCCAGTCGTACACACCGGCTATAATCTGCTCTCTCCATTGTTTTGGGGTAGCAGGATCAATATAAAATACAATAGGTTTCTTAGGAACAACCAATTCGCCAGCCAGATAACGAGCTTTGTCCTCATCTTTCGGTTCTAATCTCCAGCGAGTCACGAGCTCCCGTTTTTCCATTTCCTGCTGAGCATCCGAAAAATACCAACGTGCCGTGGTAAAGTATCCTACACGCGGATCCGCAAAGCGTGCCTTCATCTTATTATCCGGTAGCTCATATATATTACTCGTCACCGTCAGACTGATCGGCACAGATTCATTTCCCTCTGTCACTTTTGTGCTCAGAATTGACCTGACAACCACATTATTACGGAAAGATTTGATCTGCTCTACATTTGAAAGCGAACTTTTCGGCGATGTCCCCAGTCCCAGGTTCGTAAATACATCATTGAAACTCTTTTCTGTTCCGTCGAATACTTTATTGACTTTGATAAGCACAGCAGAAGAATCTGCATTGTAGCCTTCAATTTTAAATGATTCTATAAATGATTGTGTAAAATTATCGGCTACCGATTTTGCTATGGCATCCTGGCGAGGTACCTCTACCTGTGGCTTAGCTTCACCGACCCACACTTCATTACGTGTTTTCTTAACCGTAAACCGAAGTACTTTATTTTCAAAATTCATCCCCTTATTCAGTCCCGCCTCATTCAGGGCCAAAGGTACCGAAGAAATTTTATTGATCAGCAAAAAATCCTTATCCATCTTATTCAGAGGGATCTCAAAATAGTAATCTTTGCCTTTTGATAGGATATTAAAGATGCCGCTATCAATTTTTGCATCCTTAGCAATCTTGGCATAAGCCATTACACTGTCCTTTTTTGTGGTATCGACAGATGTGGTGTGAGCTGAATGATCTTTTCTGAGACCTATTTTGGTCATCAGCTGGCATGAGCCGAGTAACGAAGTGGAAAATAAACAAAGAAATGCGAGTTTAGTGTTGCTACTGAAATAATTGCTTTTCATTAAGATACTTTAAGTAGGGTCAAATAAATGAGAAGTGAAGATCAAAAGAAATACCTTAATTATAAAGCGATTACCCGTGAAACCGCTTAATACGGGAGTGAATCCTCCTTTTAGACAGAAGAAAAATAAAACAATTTCTAAATAATGGGCAGAAAGACTTTAAAGGAGGATTTGTCTTCTGTAATTTCAAAGCCGCTAACCTGATAATAATCATAAATATTAGCCAGAAACTGCGTTCCGTATCCATTTGATTCATCTCCTGAAAGCCTCAGTCGCAGATCATTACTGACTACAATACGTTGATCTTGCTGATAAATGCGGATAGAAAGCGGATTCTCTGCAGAGATTTCATTGTGTTTGATTGCATTCTCCAGCAGAATTTGTAAACTTAACCGGGGAACTTTCCTGTTGCGCAGAGACAGATCCAACTGCACATCTAATGGAGAAAGCCCGTCTCCGAAACGAATTTTTTGTAAAAAAAAGTATTCCTCCGCAAGCTCGAGTTCTGTTGAAATCAAAGAAAGACCGGAATCGTCTGCACTCAGCAATTTACGATATACGCGAGCCAGTTTTGTGACAAAACTCTTTGCCAGCTGCCCATCTTTACCTATCAGCTGCTGTAAAGTTCCTAAACTGTTAAATAGAAAATGAGGATCCATCTTTTCCTGTAACTGTTCAAATTTCAACAGCGCCTGCTCCTTTTGGTAATGTAGATTATTCACTTCCAGACGATGATTTTTTCTGCGCTGCAGATAAAAAATGGTCAAAAAGACTACAATCGCAAATACAAGAACCAACCCCAGAAGTATACTCAAATTAGCAATACCAGTCACCTCTTCATCCGTTATCAGAAAAAGTGTAGACAGCAGTAAATCACACTCACCTAATATACCGTGTATTTTATACTTCTGAATTAAGACAGGAAGGTTGATAAAATCAGAATTGATAACCACATTTCCCTTGCTATAATCCAGCCTTACTTTTCGGTTATCCTGTACGCCTACTTTTTCCAGTTCCGGATTTATCAGACAGATTCCGTCTGCATTGTAAATTTCAAAATAAGACCTGTTACCCAGAGAAGAGGTCCAGAAGTACTCATTAAGCTTCTTTATATCAATATACACCTGTAAAATTCCGTCATCCAGCATTAACTGACGTACGATGTACATTCCGTCCTGAGTTTTTATAAAAGTTGCAGTTTCACTTTCCTTAGGCGTGACACCCAGCAGTTTTAAGCGGTCAGCTGCTAAAGGAATAAATAGCCGTTGGTGAAGAATAGATCGTACAGACTCATCTTTTCCTTTCCAGATCTGATAGCCAGCAATAAACTTTTTCTTACTGTCTTCCTGAATTAAAAGATCGATGGAAGAAAATTCTTTCGTTTCAGCCAGCGTTCTCAGCAAAAATATACTTTGATCAAAAACATCAAATTCTTTTTGAACCAGAAGCGCACTTTCTGCATTTATCTCTTTCAGAATAGTAGTATTCAGCCTTTCCAGTCGTTGATTCATCAGATGAAGCATGCAGAATACCAAAACAACAAATGTGATAAGTCCTCCTGAAAACAGCAGAACACGACGCTTATTCCATATTTTTTTGCCTGAAGACATATTGGATGCAAAACTACATAAAGTCTGTAAGTTAGCCTTAGAAATTCAGGAATAAACGGATTAAGATTCCGAAAACGGTTGACAAAATTTATTATATAGAGCTATAAATAAATATTATACAGTATCCATATAAATAAACTCTTATAAACTGAACATCCAGCCATCCACCTGCTCAGATAACAAAAGCGTCATTGTATATACTGAAAAAACGAATATTATATCCCGTTTCTTCGTCTCACAATGACGCTTAAAAGTTTATTTTGTATTTATGAATATTACTTTTCAGCCAGAATAGAACGATCCAGATGAACATATCCTCCATCTACATGAATCAATTGTCCTGTAGTATGGCTGGATTTGTCGGATAACAGAAAAATAGTAGTATTTGCGATCTCTTCCGGAGTAGTCATCCGATGTTCCAAAGGAATACGATCTGTAATTTTCTTAAGCGTTTGCTCCGGATTATCAAGTGTCTGAATCCACTTATCATACTGCGGTGTAGAAGATTCCGCAACCACAATGGCATTCACACGTATAGAATAAGGCAACAGTTCCACAGCCCATTCACGTGTCAGCGCATTTCTGCCTCCATTTGATGCAGCGTAAGCAGATGTATTTCCTTGTCCCGTCTCAGCAGTCTTGGACGTAATATTCACTATACTTCCCTTTGATTGCTTTAGAGCCTCTAGTGAATGATGAGCCATCAGATAATAATGAATCAGATTCTTATGCAATGACGCTACAAACTTTTCATAATCGCCGGAAGCAAGGCCTACACCATCATTAACGCCCGCATTATTAACCAGACCATCAATACGACCATATACTTCCAGAGTTTTATGTACTGCTTTTGCACTTTCTTCCGGAACAGACAACTCTGCTTCAATACAAAGTGCCTCTATGCCTAGTTGTGCAACTTCGGATTTCACCTTATTATTATCGGCTTCATTGCGACCTACGATCACAGGTATAGCTCCCTCACCAGCCAATGCCAGTACGATAGCTCGTCCTATGCCTTTAGCTCCCCCGGTGACAATAACTACTTTATCTTTTAGATTTAAGTTCATATTACATTCTTTATTATAGATTATATGCTTTTACTGCATTCAGTCCCCAAAAGGCCTCTTTTTCAGCAGATGTAAAATCATCAAGCCTGGACCCCACGATAGCCAGATTATCCTCATACGATGCAGCAAGAAGACACACCGGCCAGTCTGATCCGAACATAATCCTTTCTTTCCCGAAACATAGAAAAACATGATTCAGATACTGAGAGAAATGATCCAGTTTCCAGCCACTCCAATCTGCTTCTGTAGCCAGCCCCGAAACCTTACAATACACGTTAGGATATTCAGCAAGCGCACTTATAAAAGATGCCCATTCAAAGAATTCCTGTGATTTGATCGGAGGTTTGGCGATATGATCCAGTATAAATCGTTGATCCGGATGATTAGCGACACAGATTAATGTACTTGCGTAATGACGGGGACGAATGAGCAGATCATAAGTAAAGCCGTATTGACTCAACCGGGAAAGTCCGTTTTGAAAATTATCTCTTATCAGAAATTCCGGATCGCTCTCTCCTTCTACTATATGCCTGAAACCTTTGATCACAGACTCTTGCTGATAGGTACTCAGCAATTCATCAATATTCGAAGCCCGTAAATCCACCCATCCAACGACTCCTTTTATAAACGGATGCTGATGTGCCAGCCGAACCAGAAATTCGGTTTCTGAAGGTGATTGATCAGCCTGCACCGCAATACAGCCATCTATCTCATTCCGCTGTAAGATAAATTCCAGGTCCTGCGGTAAAAAATCACGACGGATTACCTCCATTTGATCGGTAATCCAGCTATCACGTACGGGATCAAAATGCCAGAAATGCTGATGGGAATCAATGCGCATACTTAATACTTATTTACCCGGATAAGCAATCACTTCCTGACGGGATTCACCTAAACCATCTGCACCCAGTTCGATTACATCTCCGGCTTTCAGATAGATTGGCGGATTAAATCCAAGACCTACACCTGCAGGAGTTCCTGTAGAGATCACATCTCCAGGCAACAAGGTCATAAACTGTGATACATAGCTTACGATATAAGGAACAGAGAATATTAAGTTTTTCGTATTTCCGTCCTGGTAAGTTTTTCCGTTAACTTTTAACCACAGACGTACATTATTGATATCTGCAATCTCATCTGCTGTGGTCATATACGGCCCCATAGGTGCAAAAGTATCACAACCTTTTCCTTTGTCCCATGTGCCTCCGCGCTCGATTTGAAATTCACGTTCAGAAACATCATTATGTAAAACATAACCAGCCACATAATCCAGCGCTTCAGCTTCTTCTACATAAGAGGCTTTTTTGCCGATTACAATTCCGAATTCGACTTCCCAATCTGTTTTGACTGAGTTTTTAGGAATAACAACCTGATCATAGGGCCCTACCAATGCAGTAGTGGATTTCATAAAAATAATAGGTTCTTTCGGAATAGCTGCTCCGGTCTCTTCTGCATGATCTTTGTAGTTAAGACCAATACAAACAATCTTGGAAGGACGTGCGAATGGTGCTCCAAGACGAGAATCTGCAGGAATTTCCAATAATTTACCTTCATTCGCTTTTACAAACTCTTCTAAACGGGCTAAGCCGTCTTCAGCGAAAAATGATTCATTATAGTCTCCGCCCAGGGCTGAAGTGTCATAATTAACGCCATCGATCTGAACGCCTATTTTTTCTTTTCCGGATTCACCAAAACGTATTAATTTCATTTGTATATAATTTGTGTTTAAAAGTCTTTATTATATCCCGATAAACCGGAATGGAATACTCAAAACAGATATTTCAATAATATGTAGATTTTGAGGTTTGAACTAGCTTTATTCGCTTTTCAAACTTGCTAATTCTTTTTATTATTTTCCAATTTTTGACCTTAATTATTTAATTTAATAAAGCCGCCGTCTATAGGATAGTCATTGCCAGTGATAAAACCGGCATCATCACTACATAAGAACAGAGCCAGTTTAGCAATCTCTTCCGGCTGAGCCATACGGCCTATAGGCTGACTTTTGGAAAGCTTTTCAAACATTTCAGCCTCCTGCCCGGGATAGTTCTTGGCAATAAATCCGTCTACAAATGGAGTGTGAACACGTGCCGGTGAAATACTGTTACAACGAATGCCATCCCCCATATAATCACGTGCAACAGAAAGAGTCATTGCAAAGATGGCTCCTTTACTCATAGAATATGCAAACCGGTCGCTGATACCTACCCATGCAGCAATAGAAGCCATATTCAGAATAGCTCCGCCACCTTGTTTTTTCATTAACGGCACAGCTGCATACAGCGCATTATAGGCGCCTTTAACATTCACATTGAATATACGGTCAAAATCTTCGGAAGTACAGCCTTCCAATTTACCTACATGGGCTATGCCGGCATTGTTTACCAGAATATCGACAGTACCGATACTTTCCACCACAGCTACCACTTCACTTTGGGTGGCAACATTACAAGCGTGTGCCTTTGCCTTGCCACCTGCAGCAATAATCTCTTCCACTACCTGTTCTGCACCATCCGTATTGAGGTCCAGAATATGAACTTCAGCACCTTCAGCAGCAAACAACAAGCTGATGGCTTTCCCGATTCCACTTCCACCACCTGTGATAATGGCCGACTTATTAAGTAATTTACTCATGTTATGATCTTAAAATCCCGGCCATATGGTCCGGTTGATATTTATATCTAAAAAAATTATAAAGAAACTCCTCTTCTCCATGGAATAAAATCATCCTGACCCAGCAGTACGGCCTTAGGTTTGATCTCACCGTTTGCAACAGCTATTACATAATCCAGTATGCGATGTGCGGCCTGCTCTATACTTTCCTCACCTTCAATAATAGTCCCGCAGTTGAGGTCTATGATATCCGGCATCTTCTCATACGTTTTTGTATTGGTAGATAATTTAACTACCGGAGTGATAGGATTTCCTGTAGGTGTCCCTAATCCTGTAGTGAACAACACCACATTTGCACCTGCTGCTACTTCAGCCGTAGTACTTTCTACATCATTACCGGGAGTACATAGAAGATTCAGGCCGGGTTTGTTAGCGAGTTCGGGATAATCGACTACTGCAGTTACAGGAGAGGTACCTCCCTTTTTTGCTGCTCCGGCAGATTTGATCGCATCCGTAATAAGGCCGTCACGGATATTCCCGGGTGAAGGATTCATATAGAAGCCGGATCCGTCAGCCTCAGCCTTAGCATTATATGTACGCATCAGACTCATGAATTTGCTTGCTGTTTCCTCATCTATACATCTGTCACTAAGTTCCTGTTCAACACCACATAGTTCAGGAAATTCAGCCAGAATTACCGATCCGCCAAGACTAACCAGTATATCCGATAAATAACCTAAAGCCGGATTAGCTGAAATACCCGAGAAACCATCAGAACCACCACATTCTAGACCAATACACAATTTTTCCAGTCCGGCAGGTTTACGTTTCTGTTGATTTGCCTGCATCATACCTGCAAAAGTGGCTTTAATAGCCTTTTGCATCAATTCCTTTTCCGTGCCTTCTTTCTGCTGCTCAAATACATACAGCGGTTTATCAAACTGAGGATCTCTTTTTTGAATTTCATCTTTCAGAATGGAAGCCTGTGCATGTTGGCAGCCTAAGCTCAATACTGTGGCCCCGGCGACATTGGGATGAGTAATATAACCAGCCAACAGACCGCAAAGTGCATCTGAATCCATGCGCGTACCACCACAACCCATATCATGATTCAGAAATTTGATACCATCCACATTAGGAAACAGACGTTTCACTTCTGTATCAGAAGAGCCGGCATTCAGATCCTGCGCAATGATTGCATCTACATTTGCACCCGACTTATACAGGTTGATCAGGTCGTCTACTTCAGTTGTATAGTCATTAGCTTTTACCTTATACCCCAGCTTTTCTTCAAAAGCAGCCTTCAAGGTTAGGACATTTCTGTTTTCGCAAAACACCAGAGGAATGACAAGCCAGTAGTTAGCTGTACCAACAGTTCCGTTAGAACGGTGATATCCATTGAAAGTCTTATCTTTAAACAAAGATACATCAGGCTTATGCCAGCTTAATTTGCGCTTACCCATTCTGAAATCTTCAGCAGCATGACGCAGATTATCTGTAGAGATCAATTCACCCTGCTTCAAGGCATAATTCACTTTCCCCACAAGTACACCATACATATACACTTCAGCATCAGCTGCCAGCGGAGTGATTGTAAACTTATGTTTGGCAGCCACATCCTGCAGCAATTCAAATTGCTTACCTTCCCAATTAATTAACGTTCCTTTCTGTAAATCACGTAAAGCCACCAGCACATTATCCGAAGGATGGATTTGCAGAAACAGTTGTTTTTTAGTTTCCATTACTTACTTAAATCAAATATTTTATCCAATAGCACCCATTTTTCACCGGCCTTAGCCCCCGGTATAGCCACCTGATATTTCCACATCAACTCTTCCCATTCCTGCACTTTAGGATTAAGGCTATCCATCTCCCCTTTACGTTCAAATGAAAAGCTATCATTTACTTCCATAATCATAAAAAGACGATTAGCAAACCTGTAAATTTCCATAGACTCCACTCCTGCATCCGTAATTGACTTCTTAATCTCCGGCCATACAGCAGCATGATAAGTCTCGTACTCATTTATCAACTTAGCGTCATCAACCAAATCCAGTCCCAATGTATATCGCTTCATAATCAATTGTATTAATGTGTTTTAATATCTTCTGTCTCTTCTATGACTAACTTATTATTCTTCATTGCAAACAGTAAAACCACTACAAAACATACCAATGGCACAAAATATCCATATTGAAGGTGACCGGTATGATCCGATATATAGCCTAAGATAGGAGGCAAAATAGCTCCCCCCACAATGGACATTACGATCAGACTGGATGCAGACTTCGTATCTGATCCTATACCCTGTACGCCTATTGCAAAAATAGTGGGAAACATGATAGACATAAAAAATGAAATGCCGATCAGTGCATACAAGGTAATCACTCCGGATGCGAAGATCACGACAAAGGATAATAAGATCGATATCACGGAATAAATAGCCAGCAATTTAGGCGCTGACACGTACTTCATAAAGAATGTACCCACAAAGCGTCCCAGCATAAATGCCAGCCCTGCTACACCTGCATAATATTTGGCCTCCTGAGGAGGAATGCCAGCGGCGTCTGTAGCGAAAAGAACCAGAAAGCTCAGCACACAGACCTGCGCACCTACATAAAAGAACTGTGCAAGCACCGCCCAGGAAACATTCTTATGCTTAAATGCATGAAAAAAACCTGATTTTGTCTTTTCCTCATCATCTTTAATATCCGGTAAACGGGTGAAATAAAAAATAGCTGCTACAACCAGAATGAGTACCCCGAGAATGACATAAGGTAGTTTCACAGAAGAAGTTTCCAATTGTAAATATGCATTACGGGCCTGCTCACTTAATGCAGCCAGCTCTTCAGCAGACTTTGGCTCTTCGGTAAGAATATACTTACCCCCAAGTATAGGAGCGACAAAAGCGGCCAGTCCATTAAAAGACTGTGCAAAATTAAGCCGTTGAGTAGCTGTATTGGGATCTCCTAATACCGTTACATAAGGATTAGCTGCTGTCTCCAGAATGGTAAGTCCACAAGCCACTACAAACAATGCGCCCAGAAAGAAAACATAACTCATCGTATTTGCAGCAGGAACAAAAAGAAAACATCCTAAAGCAAAAAAGATCAAACCGATCAGAATACCAGCCTTATATCCGTATTTTTTCATTAAGAGACCTGCAGGAATAGCCATTACAAAATAGGCTATGAAAACAGCCGAATCCACTAACGATGCCTGAAAAGTCGTGAGGCTGAATGCCATACGCAAATGCGGTATCAGGATCGGATCCAGATTGTGAATAAATCCCCAAAAGAAAAACAGGGAGGTCACCAATACCAGAGCCAGAGAATAGCTTTTAGTTTTTGTCATACGTAATTGTCTTACTAATTATTTATAATTGATTACTGTAAAATTCGCAAATAATATTTTCAATACATTAATGGATATTACCCAATCATTAAGCTATTTTACCTTTATTTGTATAAAAGAATTCTTATTTATGCAAGTATTCTTTATAATTTAGTAAAAATGAAACCACAACTCCTTACACTCGGAACACCATCAGCAGCCTCATTTTCCATTCGGAATGATGTAAAGCCACAGCAGCATAACAACTGGCATTATCATGAAGAGCTGGAGCTCATACATATTGCCAAAGGCAGCGGAACTCAATTTGTAGGAGACAGTATCAATAACTTCGAAAATGACAATATGGTACTGCTGGGAACAAATCTTCCTCATTACTGGCTCTTCGATGAACAGTACCTGCAGGACAATGCGGATATACGGGTGGCTCATTTCAGAGAGAATTTTTTAGGGGAAGTATTTTTCAATTTACCGGAAAACCGCAAATTGAAAGAGCTATTCAGTAAAGCTAAGCAGGGACTGTTAATTTATGGCGCTACAAGAGATATACTCCGGCAGTTGCTGGAAAAACTAATATCAGCTACCGGAGCTTCGCGGATTATCATTCTTCTCGAAGCGCTCAATGTGCTGGCAACAAGTGATGAGTACGAACGGTTGACACGGTCTACGTATGAATTTCAGAATCACCTCGGAGATCATGATCGCTTAAATGCTATTATTCAATATGCCACTCAACATTACAGAAACAAGATAAGTCTGGCTGAATTAGCGCAGATTATTGGGATGACAGAAAATTCATTTTGCAGATTCTTCAAATCCAAGACCGGCAAAACGCCCATAGAATTCATTACCGAACTCCGGATCGGGCATGCCTCCAGATTGCTGCTGGAACAGGAAATGCCCGTAAAACAAATCTGTTTTGAAAGCGGGTTTCAAAATTTCGTCAGTTTTCATAAAGCATTCAAGAAAATCAAGGAAACTACGCCGCTGATGTATCAGAAAAGTCTAAAAAAATAGGCTCCGGAAATCCGGAACCTATTCAACAAAACAAACTAATTATAAAAATTTTTACTGCTCATAACTCAGTGAGTACGGAAGGTCAGCCTTCACAGTACCCCTGCTCTTATTAGGTTCAGCACTCATATCAAAGGACAAATTTGCACCCTTGACCAACTCGCTATGGTTGATATAATTTTTTGTATAATTTCTACCATTCCATTTCATCGATTTGATATAACGGTTGGTATCTGAATTTTGAGGAGCTTGTATAACTACTTTTTTTCCGTTAGACAAATGTAATGTAGCCTTTTTAAACAAAGGAGCACCTAATATATACTCATCCGTTGCCGGAGTTACCGGGTAGAACCCAAGCGCGGAGAACACATACCATGCAGAAGTCTGTCCGTTGTCCTCATCTCCGCAATATCCGTCCGGAGTCGGCGCATACATCCTGTTCATAGTTTCGCGAACCCAATACTGTGTTTTCCATGGCGCACCGATATGACCGTACAGATAGATCATGTGCTGTATAGGCTGATTGCCGTGCGCATACTGTCCCATATTGGCAATCTGCATCTCTCTGATCTCATGAATAGGGAATCCGTAGTAAGAATCATCAAAAACAGGAGGCAAAGAGAATACCGAATCCAGTTTGATTTCCATAGCTCGGTGTCCGCCCATTAACTGAGCCAATCCGTTTACGTCCTGAAATACAGACCAGCTGTAATGCCAGCTGTTACCCTCCGTAAACGCATCGCCCCATTTGAAAGCATTAAATGGAGACTGAAAAGATCCGTCCTTATTTTTGCCACGCATTAATCCGGAAGCAGGATCAAATAAATTTTTATAATTAAAGGAACGCTTACGGTATAAGTCCACATCCTGCTGACGACCCCCCAAAGATTTGGCCAGTTGGTAGATCGCAAAATCATCATAAGCATATTCTAATGTGCGGGCCGCATTTTCATTGATCTTCACATCATAAGGCACATAACCCAGTGTTTTGTAATAATCGGCACCTGCCCTGCCTACAGCAGTCAGCGGGCCGGCATTATTAGCACCCTTTATAACAGCTTCATACAAGGTTTCGATATCCTTGTTGTTTACCTTTACACCCTTTACCCAGGCATCTGCAACGACGGAGGCCGAATTATTTCCAACCATCACATTTCTAAAGCCCGGACTTGCCCATTCCGGCAAAAATCCTCCTTCACGATACGCATTCGCCAATCCTTCCTGCATCTTCTCACTCATTTCCGGATACATCAGGTTCAGAAAAGGAAATAAGGCTCTGAAAGTATCCCAAAAACCTGTATCTGTAAAGAAATATCCGGGTTTGACCTCTCCTGTATACGGGCTGTAATGCATTACATTGCCTTGTGCATCCAGTTCATAGAACATTCTCGGAAATAACAGCGAACGGTATAAAGAAGAGTAAAATGTGCGAACCTGATCTATGGAACCGCCTTCGATCTCGACCTTAGCCAGTTCTTCATTCCATTTCTTCTCACCTTTTGTCACCTGTTGATCAAAAGTAACGCCGTTGAGCTCTTTCAGATTGATTTCAGCCTGTTCCGGACTGATGAAAGATGAAGCCACCTTCATTAAGACCTGATCACCACGATTAGCAATCTTGAATCCTACAATCGCTCCGACATGATCCGCCTTGATCAGATAGCGATCATCTTTTAATACAGAATCTGCAAATGTGGAAATATTGGCAAACGGATGATCAAAAGTCATCACAAAATAATTCTTGAAATTGTCAGGCACACCACCGCTATTCTTTGTGGAGTAGCCGATGATCTTCTGCTCACGCGGAATGACCTCTACATAAGAACCTTTATCAAAGGCATCGATCAGTACATAAGCCTCCTCTGTTTTAGGAAATGTAAAACGAAAATAAGCTGCACGTTCTGTTGGGGTAATCTCTGTCTTTACATCATAATCAGCAAGATATACTTCATAAAAATGAGGTTTGGAAACCTCGGCTTTATGGCTGAACCAACTTGCTCTTTTGTCCTGATCAAAAGTTTTGATCCCTACAGTCGGCATAATAGCAAACTGACCGTAATCGTTCATCCAGGGCGATGGCTGATGGGTCTGCTTAAATCCGCGGATCTTATTGGCATTGTAGGTATACATCCATCCGTCTCCCATTTTTCCCGTCTGCGGACTCCAGAAATTCATGCCCCAGGGCAAAGCAATCGCTGGATACGTATTTCCGTTAGAAATAGTATAATCCGATTGTGTTCCAACTAAAGGATTGACAAAATCTACAGGATTACTGATCTTACCGATCCCCTGTGCGGTAGCGCAGACAGTAGAAAGGCAGAGTAAGGCTGTTGCTATATAGTTCATATTACTTGATTATGGTTAGCTATTAACGGAACTAAAATAAAAAAATAATTTGATTATATCGCTGCTAAAAGTATTTAGCAAAGGAAATATTACAATTTAAAAGGTTAACACCAGCTTTCCGAGGAAATGACCCTCCTCCATTAGTCTATGTGCCTGTTCTGCTTGCGTGAAATCAAAAGACTTAAAAAGCATGGGTTTAAATGCTTTGGATTCGATAAACGGGAAGACATGGCGGACTACAGACCTTGTCAGCTCGGCTTTAAAGTCTTTATCTCTTGCTCTTAATGTACTTCCGGTGACTGACAGACGCTTTTGCATCATCTGCAGGATATTCAATTGCACCTTTGCTCCCTCCATAGCGTTGATATACACCAATCTGCCATCCGGATTAAGGATTGCTATATTTTTATTAAAATAATCACCACCTATACAATCCAGTATCACATCCACGCCACTCTCTTTCAGCACCTCTTCAAAATCTTCTTCATGATAATTGATGGCTCTCACAGCACCGAGCGATTCGCAAAATTCGCACTTCTCCTTGTTGCCTGCAGTAGCATATACCTGTGCACCGGATAATGCAGCCAGCTGAATGGCCGCAGAACCTATTCCGCCGGAACCGCCATGTATAAGTACACGTTCGCCTTTCTTTAGTTGACCACGCTCAAAAAGATTGTGCCATACCGTAAAAACAGTCTCCGGTATTGCGGCAGCTTCTTCATAACTGAGATTCTGCGGCTTAAGCATACAACTGCCGGCATCTACAACAGCATACTCCGCATATCCGCCTCCTGCGATCAAAGCCAGTACCTCATCCCCTGTTTTCCAGGAACCCGCCATACTTCCGGTTGCCTCAATAACCCCGCTTATCTCCAGTCCCGGAATATCGGCAACAACTCCCGCCGGGGCAGGATAATTACCTTTCCGCTGAAAAACATCCGGTCTGTTGATTCCGGCAGCTTTTACCCGTATCAATACTTCGTGGTCTCCGACAGCTGGAACAGGCCTCTCTTCTGTTTTTAATACCTCAGGATCTCCGAATGAAGAAATAACAACTGCTTTCATACTATGATTTTTTAGGATACTTCTGCAAACGCAGATTCAGGGATAACATAAAATACCGCGCCAAACGATTGTTACGAATATCGAGGATATCATTACCAAGAATCTCACGGGAGATTCCGGTATTCTGATTTAACAGGTCAAAACCCTGCAATCTCAACATGGCGAGTTTGTTTGGCAAAAATGTACATTCAAAGTAAGAGTTGATAACAGTAGGGTTAACATTCTTTGCTGTACCTCTGTAACCGTCATTGAAACGTTGAGACACCTCTACCCCAAGTGTCATATGCTCATTAAAGTAAAACTTATTACCCAGACTCAGCACAAAAGAATGTGCGGTAATATTACTCTTAAACGGCCATTTATACGTAGCGGAATTCAACATATAATTGCCGTTGAATTCAGACTCCATAATGTCATCTATCATATAGCGCAACTGCATAGACTGCGAATAAATAAATTGCCGGTTGGTTACCAGTGCTTTATTCACCATCGAAACATTATTGTAAAAATCCCCGTTTCCGTTAATATTCAGCTGAAAATCATCAGAAATAAAAGGAGAAGAAAACAAATAATAAGAACGTATATCATAGTATCCCGACATATTCTGATAACTGGTCTGTTGAACAGTCGTATTATTCAGGGAGATCTTATCCGTGGCAATTTTATTCTGCACAAAATTATACGACAGATTCGCTTCAAAATATTGTCCCTTAGAGACTATTGACTTACGGAAACGACTGGAAATACGATTGGTAAATTCTGCTTTCAGCGCCGGATTCCCTACAATAATATTCTGCGAATTGGACACATCACGAATAGGCTGAATCTGGTAGAAATTAGGCTGATTGTTCTTACCCATATAATCAATCGAGAAATCCGTCTGATCATTGATCTTCCATTTAAAACCCGCAGTAGGAATCAGGTTTACATTGTCATATGTATATTGCTCATCTTCAGCATATAATCTGCCGGATATTTCCAGTGGCTGCACACCGAATCCCAGATTATACTTAAACTTCTTATCCTTAGAATCATATTGATAATTAATAGCAGTCTGATTGCTGCTGTACTTATAGTCATAGTTAAGCCCCAGTGAGTCTATAAATACCATATATCCCAACAACTGAGAACGTTCCAGATCTTCTACTCTCCTGTCCGCATCAATATCGTTACGCTCAAATTCATAGCTCACTTCCAGTGAACTCTGTGAGTTAATAGGTTCTATATAAGATCCGTTCAGTTTGATGGATCTGTTATCACTTACCGTCTCAATATATTGTCGCTGCAGAAAAAAAGAATAGCTGTTATTTTTTTTCATTGCATCCTGAATAATGTAGCGGTCCGTTACCTGCTCGTCTTTACTGCTTGACCCTGCACTCATTCTCATATTAAAAACCAGTTTACGTCCCGGCTTTTTAAAGAATTTGGAATACAAAGCATCGATATCCAGATTGGGGGAAAAGTTTTTCGAAATGGAAGAATAGGTCCCGTCATTGGTCAATACATTATTCCTAAGCTTTTTCTCCCTGTAATTGTTAATATACGTCCGGCTGTAGGAAAAAACAGGCTCAATCTTTAAAATATCATTATTCTTAAATTTTGAATCAAAATTAAGCGCCATTCTATGGCTGAAATCCTTTGTGTCAACCTGATAATCTTCCTGATTGAAAATAGAATTGTTACTATACACCGATTGCAGAAGAGAATTACCGTCAATGAGATTTTGTCTTTTGGTAAAGGTGTACTGTCCGTTGACTGTGGTCGTTTTGGTAAGATTATCAGAAAAGCTACCGCCCAGCGATGTAGTGGTGTTGAGACCATCTGTAGGATCAGCGAAATCAGCCAGTTCACCCATAGAGCGCTCCCGGCTCCCTCCGCTTGGAGAACCGAAAGTAAAAAGACTGGTATTCGTATTATTGATAGATCCTATCAGGGATAACTCCTGCCCGTCGTTAAACTTATTAATACCGCCACTCATCAGGTAACGGTCTTCCGTACCGATTCCACCTGTTACCTGACCAAATACAATTTTCTTTTTATCATCCTTTAAGACAATATTGATAATCTTTTCAGGCTCTCCGCTCTTGGTACCTTTGGAAGTATTGTAATCTCCGTAGTAATCTATAATCTGTAAATTTTTGACGAAATCGGCAGGCAGATTACGGGTAGCTGTAAGCACATCTCCTCCGAAAAACTTTTTCCCTTCCACCTGAACTGAAGTAATAGGTTTTCCAAAAGCAAACACAGAACCATCCCGTGATACCTGAATATTGGGCAATTGTTTAAGAGCATCCTCCAGCAGCAGTCTCTTCTGAAAATTATAAGCATTCATATTATACTGCACCGTATCCTGCTTATAGATGACAGGGATCGTTTTTACAATCACCACCTCCTTCAGTAATTCAGACTGAGGAGACAAAATAATAGTTGGAAGAGAAGACTTGGTAACCAGTTCTGTAGCCGAATAAGCTTTGTCTGTAATCTGATACCCCAATAAACTATAGGTTACACGAATCTGCCCCAGAGGTACACCTGTAAATGTATAACGGCCATTAGCAGCAGAAGCCTGCGTAAATGCGCCTCCGGGAGCAATCAATCGTACACTTACCCCTTTAAGCGGTATTCCCGCAGTATCCACCACGAGTCCCTCAATGGTTATTTTTTTCGATTGAGCGTTTACCGTAACCGAAATAAAAACCAAAGAAAAAAGAAAAATAAAATGTAGCCGAAAACGAGGAGTAGCCAAACTTCTATTCTTTTAATTTACTTTTGTCAATATAAAAAAAATTACGCACAATAATAATCCGGTATCTAAAAAAAACACATTAAAAACACGTCTATTCATGATTTGTCAATTCTTCTTTACAAAATAAAGAGAATATACATTACAAACGCTATTTTCAGACTTAACGTATTCTTAAAATATATTTTCACAAACAAAAAAGAGGATACCTTTTGGATATCCTCTTCTTGGATTAAAATAATTAAATATTATTCTGCACCAAGTGCTACTTTGTTTACATGTTTGTCAATTTCCCAACGTCCGGTTCCTTCTTCACCAATAACGTCAAACATTTCCAGAATACGTCTCGCTACATACTCTTCTTCAACCTGCTCCTCCAGGAACCATTGAACAAAGTTAAAAGTAACGTAATCTTTAGCTTTCATACATTTGTCAGCGATCAGATTGAATTGCTCTGTCACAAACATTTCCTGCTCAAGCGTTTGCTCGAAAACACTTCTGAATGATTCAAAGTCTGTAGGAATACCTGTAATTTCAGGAGAAACTGCACGACCACCTCTATTGTTGATATAATTGAATAATTTCAACATATGCTCACGCTCTTCATTAGACTGTTTTGCGAAAAAGTCTGAACTGAAATCCAGTCCCTGATCGTCACACCATGATGACATAGCAAGGTAAAGTGCTGAAGAATGAGCTTCAACTTTGATTTGTGCATTTAATATATTTTCGATCTCTTGTGCTAAAGATGATTTTAATTTCAATAAATCTTTCATATCAGTATATTTTAAAATTCTGTTAAACATTAAAACGGAAAGACACATATTCGCTTTCCTTTAATACAAAGGTACAACGAAGTAAGGCAGTTAGCATAAAAAATATGCAATACAAATTAAGTCTAAATTAGACTTTTTAACGCTAACTTATTTAGAATCAATACAATTACAAAGAAGACTTATCCGACCAGAACAGGTGCAGGGCAGGTACGTAAACAGGATCTGACTACACTATTCAGCTCAATCATAAATTTAGCGCCATTCAGAATATCTCTCAGTTCGAGAACATCCTGTACAGACAATATAAAGCATCTTTCTGTGCGGAAAGGCATAATAATCTCAAAGTCCGAAGTACGTGAAGCATCATGAAGCATAGCGTCCACATCAATAGCATCTACCTTTCTTTTAAAACAAAAGAAATCTGACACACTGAAAGAAGTGGTCTTGCCCTGAAAATCCAGCCAGTAGTTATTCTTTCTGCTACACTGATACACCGCGCCCTGAGTGGTCATAAAGACCTCTTCTACTTCAGCTAATGGACAAATTTTTGCTATCATTGACATACTTGATATCCGATCGATAAAATTAATACATTGCGAATGTAATGACTATTAAGATTGAATCCAAATAAATTCGTTTATTATTTCAATTTATTCTAAATAAAAGACAAGCTGTCTTAAAACCAAATTACGATAAGCTAACTCTTCAAAATGAAGAATAGACGAAATCTGCTTGTTCTTAAATGATTCCTTCCTCTTTCAGTATAGCTTCCAGTCTTCGAAATTCCTGTAATTTATACTGCCATTGACTTTCTTCACTAAACAATGAATCTTCAAAATCGGCATCCCTTTCAGCAAAATCATTTTCTTTCGTAATTCTCTCCGATGGTTCATCGAATTCCGCAACAATAAATTCATATTCAATACCTTCTTTTATTCTTTTCGATGCATAAATATATCCGCCACCTTCTATTAAAAATCGCTTTTGATCCAACAGTAAATTTAATATCACTGTTTCAGGATTTCGATACTCTCTCCCCTTTTCGTAATTAACTATTCCAATCATGTTAAATCAACCCTCTTTTTTCTAATTCTAATTTTAAACTGAGATAGCGTTTTTTGATTTCGTTGATATCTTGCAGCTTGACATCAAACGATTGCTCAATTGAATCCAAATCTTTGACTTTGACATTTATCTTATCTCCGATTTTCAATACTTGATTGGGCCACACGATTGTATTTTTGTTATCATCAATACCACGCATAAGCAAAAGAACATTGTTTTGAAATGTCGATAAAAACAAATGGCTACTTCTGGAGGCAATTTTAATTGGGGGATTATTATTTATTTTGACTTCAAATCCAATCATTTTAAACTTTGTTAATCATAAAAATTAAAACCACAGGGCCAACCTCCCTGACGAACACAGTCATTTCTACACGTTTCGCATTTTGATTTACCATACGTATTTTCTTTTAACCATTCCGGATTACGACTGTTTATACATCTGCTATACACTTCAGCACAATGCCCTATCAGGTCAGCCTGTTCATCTACTTTACACCACAAAATCAGATAGGCTCCCAGTGTCGCTCCTGCTACCCGCGTAACTTTCACCGCTTGTTCGCCAAAAGAATTTACATAACCAATAACAACACCAAATGCAGATCGTTGTCTTCTGCAGTTTCTTAAACTATCTGTATAACCATCGTCAGAGAATGATTGAACTCCCTGGATATTATTATTTGAAAGATTATTTTGATTACGACGAACAATTTCACCTTTATCTTCCAGTAACTGAATTTCAGCCATGCCATAATAAACAACTGAAATAATATTGAAAACACGTTCTTGTTCTATCTTTGGAACGGTCTTATATACATTATTACTGATACTTATTAATCTTTGTTTAAATTCATGACCCGATTTCAGTTCTTCATAAGCATCCATAATCTGACTGATAACCTTGCTCTGCGTCACTGTTAGTTCTTGCTGAGTGCTTTGAATAGCTACAGGATCAATATTTAACGGTGTGGGTTCAGTCGACTCAAGACCCGGATTTGAACTGGCGCTGTATACTTCTTTATAGAACTCTTCAACCTCTTTTTTATTTTCTATTTCAGAAAAATTGTAACCTTTCTTATTCAAATTAGTAACTATAATCCGGATTTCCTCAGCCACAGCCCTCCCGTACATTTCACTTTCTTCAGGCAAAGTAATCTCTGATATATTCTCCTCAGATATTGTTAAATTATCACTGGGATTGGTACAGCTATACATTAGTGCCATAAAACACACCCAAATTCCTAAAAATAGTTTTTTCATCTTTTCAAAGTTTAAATTGTTTACAATAGAGTAATATTAGTTAGTATGTGAATCAGGTTGATTAATATTAGATTTTCAACGAGTCGCGCATCTGATGAACAAATACAAGTTAAAGGCATAGAAACAGATATTAACATTTGATATCCCTTTTACCTTTCTTTTGTCGTTAATACTTATGATATTAAATACAGCTTTCTTGGTTATGTAATTAAAATTGCTCTTGAAAAGATTTTAATATATTATCTGAAAAGGATTTAGCGAAATCTATCAGCATCACTCAAAATAGCTGATTCTTGATTGAATTATTTTTAAAACTTTTTTAAAAGCTCTATTTTGCTCAATGCTTGACTATTGATTCTCACAAGCATTTGTTAATTTTTAGATTACCCTGAACTCAAAAATTAAATAGTTAATATTGATTTAATTATTTTTCTAATATACCAAAAAATATAAAATCATCAAATATAAATTATTTGAAACATAATTTTTTACACATTCCATTTATAAAATGTTCATAAGTAAATAAAGCATTAAAATGAAACTATGATTGTGAAAATCAAATATCTCTCAATCCTTATTAGATTGCTTCAAAAAGGAATTGAAAATTAAAACATTAAAAAACAGTAGCTTGGAAGGTTTTACTATTGGCTTTTTATAACTAAGGCGCTGCATCTCTTTTTATAACTAATCACCATCCTACTTTGAATAATTGAATCCAAATAAATTCGTTTATTATTTCAATTTATTCTAAATAAAAAAGGCTAACCCTTCGGTTAGCCTTCTCTAAAAATTCAAAAATGTTAAAAATGTTAATACTCTTCCTCTTCCGAATTGAGTAATTCTTTATGATTGCTTGTAGCAGTTCGTGTCTTCGTCTTATGTTTATTAATCTGCCTTCTTATGGATTCCACAGCGACATCTGTAGCTTCTTCAAAGCTCTTTGCCTGTGCTTTGGCAAACAATTGATTTCCCGGAATATTCAATTTAAGTTCTACCACCTTATTTTCTTCGTCGTCTACATTTTCCAGTCTCAGATAACATACACCTTCGATTATGCTATCTAAAAACTGCTCTAACTTGGATGTTTTCTTTTTAATGAAATCTACAAGTTTTTGATCTGCATCAAATTTAATGGATTGCACAGTAATGTTCATTTTTCCTCCTTTTTTTAAGCCTTTGGATGGGCTTGTTTGTAAACTGATTTTAATCTCTCTACCGAATTGTGCGTATACACCTGAGTGGCCGCCAATCCGGCATGTCCTAATAACTCTTTTATTGCATTCAGATCTGCTCCATTATCCAGCAGAGCTGTAGCAAATGTATGCCGCAGTACGTGCGGGCTTTTTTTACGCTGTGTAGAGATCAGACTTAAATACCGATGAACGATCCGGTAGATCATCTTTGGATATGCCTGTTTCCCTTCTTTAGTAACAATTAAGAACGCAGTTTTGTTGTCAATTTTTTGATTATCCAATTGCTGGATATAGATCTTTAGTTTTTCTAAAAGTGTATGGTTGACAGGTACAAGTCTTTCCTTGTTCCTTTTCCCTAATATAAGGATATTTTTATTATAAAAATCAATATCTGTAATCTTTATTTGTAATAACTCTGTCAAACGTATACCTGTTCCGAAAAGCAGCTCCAAAACCAAATAATCCCGCTCATCGGTAAACGAGTCTACCGCTCCCTCCATCTGATCCAGCAAACCGACCATCTTATCTTTTTCCATTACAGAAGGTAATTTCTTCGGAGTCTTCAGTGCTTTGATTAAAGTCAAAGGATTCTGATCTGTCAAAGATTCCCGTTGTAAAAATTTATAATAAGTACGCAAAGCCGAAATAGATCGGTTTACAGAAGTTGCCTGCCGCCCCTCTTCCATGAGATGCGACAGATAAAGCCGTATAACGCGATGATCTGCCTCCTCCTCCGGAACACCCTGATCCTGAAGAAAAGTAAAAAAGACATTCAATTCATGCGTGTAAGCTTCAATCGTATGATTGGAATACCGCTTCTCAAAACGCAAAAAATTTAAAAACCGCTGCTGATACATATCTTCTTTCTTGATCAAAGGAAAGTTAGAAAATAAAAAGGCAATAAAAAAGCTCAATCCTTAGAATTGAGCTTTTTTAACATATTTAATAATACTATACATTTTCTGCATGATGCAGAACAGTATTGATTACAGTTTGCTGTTTACATCTACAGCGTTTAATTCTTCGAAAGCCTGTGTAAGACGGGTTACAAACGCTTCTTCACCTTTACGCAACCACACACGCGGGTCGTAATATTTTTTGTTTGGTGAATCTGCTCCTTCCGGATTGCCGATCTGTCCCTGTAGGTAATCATGGTTTTTAGCCTCGTATCCGCGAACACCATCCCAGAAAGCCCACTGCATATCCGTATCGATATTCATTTTGATCGCTCCGTATGAAATTGCTTCTTCAATCTCTTCAGCCGAAGAACCAGAACCACCGTGGAATACAAAATTAACAGGCTTCTCTGCATTCAATCCGAATTTTTCTTTTACATACTCCTGAGAATTATGCAAAATAACAGGCTGCAATTTTACATTTCCGGGTTTGTATACACCATGTACATTACCAAAAGCTGCAGCAACAGTGAATTTGTCAGAAATTTTAGATAATTCTTCAAATGCATACGCTACCTCTTCCGGTTGAGTATATAATTTAGAGCTGTCAACATCCGAGTTGTCGACACCGTCTTCTTCACCACCGGTTACACCAAGTTCGATTTCGATGGTCATACCAAGCGGTTTCATACGCTCCAGATATTTTTTAGAGATTTCAAGATTTTCTTCAATAGGCTCTTCAGAAAGATCCAGCATATGTGAAGAGAATAAAGGTTTGCCGTGTTGAGCAAAGAATTTCTCACCTGCCTCCAACAATCCGTCTATCCAGGGTAATAATTTTTTAGCAGCATGGTCAGTGTGCAGAATAACAGCAACACCATAGTGCTCAGCCAAAAGATGAACATGCTGTGCTGCAGAAACTGCTCCTAATACGCAAGCCTTTAAATTGTCATTGTTTAATGTTTTTCCTGCATAAAATTGTGCTCCTCCGTTTGAAAGTTGGATAATCACAGGAGAGTTTACAGCTTTCGCTGTTTCCATTACAGCATTAATAGAATTAGTACCGATAATATTAACTGCTGGTAATGCGAATTTGTGTTTTTTAGCAATTTCAAATAACTCTTGAACTTGATCGCCGGTCAACACACCTTTAAAATCTTTTAGGCTCATTGTATTGTTTTAAAATTTATTGATTCTGTTCCTCTTTATTTTGTGGTCCTAAGTTAAAAATAATTTTTAACTACTCCTAATCATATAGTGTAAAAGTTACACCATCTCATACTGGTTTATATAGATTATACCGCACAAAACATTCGTAATACAAAGGTGACATTATTTATCCGAAAGGGAAAAGACTATTACAACTAAAAATAATATATTTGAAATATTACCATAATTAAGTCTTTCAATATTATGCTTCACGTTTACGGAATAAAAAATTGCAATACAGTAAAAAAAGCCCTCGATTATCTGACAAATCACAAACTTGATTACACCTTTCACGATTTTAAAAAAGAAGGAGTGTCGGATGAGCAATTAAAAAAATGGGAAAAACAGGTCGATTGGGAAAAATTAGTCAATAAAAAAGGAACAACCTGGAAAAAACTGACTGATGAAGAAAAAGAAGCTGTCACAGATGCTGCTTCAGCCAATAAAACACTTATCGCAAATACCAGTATGATCAAAAGACCTGTCATTGAATATACTTCAGGTCTGATTTTAGGTTTTGACGAGGACGAATACAATCAGAAATTGAAATAATACCACTTTATAAACAGACTATGAATAAAAAATCTTGCGCCGGGATTTCTTTAGCTTTAGCATTGATCTGTTCTCAATTGAATGAGACTGTCGCTCAAGACAATACAAGCAGATATAATTATACACAAGCATTCAGCCCGCAGTTTTACACTTCCAATGGCAACTCCTACCGCTCTGCAAGCGGTAAACCCGGAGACCAGTACTGGCAAAATGCTGCCAGTTACAGCATAAAAGCCAGGTTAAGTGATACCGATAAAAAAGTAAGCGGTAACGTCACCATTACCTATACCAACAACAGTCCGGACCGTCTGGATTATATCTGGCTGCAGCTTGATCAGAATCTGTTTAAAAGTGATTCCAGAGGGCAGAGCACTGTCCCTCTGAACAATAGCCGGTACGGAGATGCCGCATCACAGTTTGAGGGAGGATACAATCTTACATCTGTTCAGCTTAATGGAAAGGATCTTAAATACGAAGTTTCCGACACGCGTATGAAAATCAAACTGCCACAACCGCTTGATCCAAAAGGAGGACAAGTACAGTTTACGATTGATTATTCCTATACTGTGCCACAGTATGGTGCTGACAGAACCGGAATACTCCCCACTGCGGCCGGAGATATTTATGCTATTGCCCAGTGGTATCCGCGTATGGCCGTATACGATGACATATTAGGATGGAATACAGATCCCTATTCCGGTCCGGGAGAGTTTTACTTAGAATATGGGGATTTTAATGTGGAAATCACGGCACCAGCTGATCACATAGTCGTCATGGGAGGTGAACTGCTCAATCCTCAGGAAGTGTGGACTGCAGAACAACTCAAGCGTTATCAGCTGGCCCAAACTTCTGATCAGACGGTGATCATCCGTAGTACTGCTGAAGTTGCAAATAAAAACTCAAGACCAGCAAAGAAAGAACTGACATGGAAGTATTCGTTAAAGAATGCCAGAGACGTAGCATGGGCTTCTTCGAAAGCATTTATTATTGATGCAGCAAAAATCAACCTTCCAAGTGGAAAAAAATCGCTGGCCATATCAGCCTATCCAAAGGAAAGTGACGGACAGCAAGCCTGGTCGCGCTCTACTGAATATACCAAATCTTCTATAGAATATTATTCAGAAAAATGGTTTGAATACCCCTATCCGGTAGCCGTAAATGTGGCTTCTAATGTTGGAGGCATGGAATATCCTGCCCTGTCATTTTGCGGTTCCTCAGCCAAAAATGCAGGACTGTGGGGAGTAACGGATCACGAATTCGGGCACAACTGGTTTCCGATGATAGTCGGTTCGAATGAACGTCTTCACGGATGGATGGACGAAGGATTTAATACATTTATAAACGGATTGTCCCGGGAAGCCTTTAATAAAGGTGAATATGATAAAAGTATAGGTAGCCGAAATAAAATGGCTCAGGGATTCAACTCTCCTTCTCTGGAACCTGTTATGTCTACCCCGCAGAATATGCAGGAACGTAATATTGGCACCCTGGTTTATTACAAACCAGGCTTTGGTCTGCGTTTGTTGCGGGATGAAGTAATCGGTGCAGAACGTTTTGACGAGGCCTTCCGAACATACATTCGCGACTGGGCATTCAAGCATCCTACCCCGAATGATTTCTTCCGAACAATTGAAAATGTAACCGGAGAAAATCTGGGCTGGTTTTGGAGAGGATGGTTTCTCAATAACTGGAAACTGGATCAGGCCATCAGAAAAGTAGAATATGCAAAATTCAATGCCGCTAACGGTGCGCTGATTACTATAGACAATCTTGAAAAACTACCTATGCCTGTTGTTATAGAAGCGACAACAGTATCCGGAAAAAAGATACGCAAAAAATTACCGGTCGATATATGGCAACGTAATACTTCGTGGACTTTTCTTTTAGACTCTAAAGAAGAATTAAGCTCAGTCGTGATCGATCCGGATCAGGTATATCCGGATATAAATCCCGAAAATAACACTTGGTCTAAGAAATAGATTTCGTACTTTTATAAGAAAAAAATCAAACGTACTATGCTGTTAAAGTCCTCTTTACTGAAGAAACTATCCGGAATGATCGGAATCCTGTTTATAATGGTAGCCAATACCTATGCGCAAAAGATAAATGGTATAATCTACGATTTGGAAAGCAGTGAACCAATCTCCAATGTCAGCATACAAAACCTGAAATCAGCGGTCAAGTCTTTTTCTGATAAAGACGGAAAATTTAGCATTGATGCCGCAATGGGTGAAAGACTTTCTCTTTTTGTCAACGGCTATACCCCGGATACCATTTTTCTGTATCAGGAAGGCGTACAGCGTGTCTATATGATGCGTGACGGCAAATCAATTGTCCTTAATGAAGCTTTGGTAACACGTCTTACAGATTCCAGACTGGATGAAGAGATTAAAAAGGCTAAAGAACAGGGACAAGTAGCAAATGCAAGTCAGTATCAGGGTGGAATACGGGTATCTCCATCCCGTATCTTTGGCAAAAAAGGAAAGACTGCACGTAAAAATCTGGATATTCTGGTTCTGGAAAAGAATAACAGAATAATCGACCGCAGATTCTCAGACAAACTCATTGCTTCCCTCACTCCTCTTGAGGCGAACGAGATTCCGTTGTTCAGAGAACAATTCAGACCATCACTGGACTTTATAGAAACCGTGAACGACGAAACGCTGAAACTCTACGTATTGGATTCATACAAGAAGTATAAAAGTAATAAAAAATAAAACTGTTAACCTTCTATTGTCATAGAAGGTTAATTTTTGAACAAAACTGTAACAAAAATTATTACAGTATAATTTTAACTGCTACATTTGTATAACAAAAACAAAATAATCATGTTCAGTAATTTACATTTTGCCACCGCTACCCATATTATCGCCCTCCTGATGCTGGAGCGTGATGCGTGGCTGTCATCGGACTATATAGCCGGAAGCATTAATGTAAATCCGGTAGTTGTACGAAAAGAGATCAGAAAACTCAAAGAAGCACAACTTGTTATAAGCAAAGAAGGCAAAAACGGTGGTGTACGAATAGCAGAAGACATAAACAAAAAAACACTGGCAGATGTTTATAAAGCAACATTGGCATCAGATGAAAAGGGTAAATACAACAATCCGAATCCCAATTGTCCGGTGGGAAAAAACATCAACAGCTACCTGTCAATCGTTTACAACGATATTGAAGAGCAACATATTACTTATTTAAATCAAATCAGTATTCAGGATTTATCCTCATATTTTAACAATAAATAATAAAAAAATGAAAGTAGCATTAATCGGAGCTTCAGGATATGTAGGTTCACATATCTTAAAAGAATTAGTACATAGAGGACATCATGTAACCGCTATAGCAAGAAACACAGATCAGATAGAGAAGAATGAGCATATTCTCGCTGTACAGAATGATGTCAATGACAGCAATGCACTGGCAGCTATCCTCAAAGGAAGCGATGCAGTGATCTCTGCCTACAATGCAGGATGGACCAATCCTTCTATCTATGAAGATTATACTGCCGGAGCCAGATCCATTCAGGAGGCTGTAGAGCACGCAGGTATCAAGAGATTTATCGTGATTGGCGGAGCCGGCAGTTTGCTGACTGAAGCCGGAACAAGAATTGTAGATGCGCCTGATTTTCCGGCAGAGATCAAACCGGGAGCGTTGGCTGCAGCAGATTACTATGAAGTCATCCGTAGATCCAATGACCTCGACTGGACTTTATTCAGTCCGGCTATTGAGATGAGCCCAGCCTCTCCGGGCACACGGACAGGTACTTATCGCACAGATCTTGATCATCCTGTAACGGATCAGGAAGGTCGCTCACGTCTGTCTGTAGAAGATGTAGCTGTTGCAATCGCCGATGAATTGGAGAAACCACAGTTTATCAAAAAGCGTTTCACAGCCGCTTATTAAGACATATTCAAAAAAAACCGAAAGGGAAGAAGATTTTCTTCCCTTTTTTCATTTAAAAATCTATTTTTGGTATAGAATTACTTGTGCTAACCAATGAGTAATAAATTTTAAGATTCAAAAACTGGAAAAACAATAGTATTAATCATTATTCTAATCAAAATTATAAATGCTTTTTAAAAAATCAATCACTCAATTAGTCTCAGAGGCCCACGAGAGTGGCGAGCACACCCTGAAAAGAACCTTGTCCAGTACAGGGCTGGTTGCCCTTGGCGTTGGAGCCATTATTGGTGCAGGATTATTTTCACTGACGGGAATGGCAGCAGCTGATAATGCAGGACCGGCAGTTATGCTTTCCTTTATTATAGCCGCAGTAGGCTGTGCTTTTGCAGGACTTTGTTATGCAGAATTTGCATCTATGATTCCGGTCGCAGGAAGTGCTTACACATACTCTTATGCAACTATGGGTGAATTGGTAGCATGGATTATCGGATGGGATTTGGTATTAGAATATGCACTTGCAAGCGCCACAGTAGCCGTGAGCTGGTCTCAGTACTTCGGTGAGTTGCTGAAAATATTCGGCATGAGTATACCCGAAGAATTCCTGCACGGCCCCTGGGAGGGCGGATATGTCAATATTCCGGCAATCATTATTGTCTGCCTGCTGTCCTTGTTACTGATAAGAGGTACCAAAGAATCATCTACAGTAAACAATCTGCTGGTTATTCTTAAAGTATCTGTGGTTTTGATTTTCATCGGTTTAGGCTGGTCATTTATCAACCCGGCAAACCATACACCGTTTATCCCTGCCAATGAAGGTGAAGAATTATTGAAAAGCGGAAAAATCGGTTGGGGAGAATTCTTTAAAGATGGTTATTTCGGAAATTTTGGTATTTCCGGAGTTTTCAGAGCAGCAGGAGTTTTATTCTTTGCTTTTGTTGGCTTTGATGCGGTCAGTACAGCAGCACAGGAAGCCAAGAATCCTAAAAAAGGAATGCCAATCGGAATTATAGGTTCATTGATTATCTGTACGGTATTATATGTATTGTTTTCGTATGTGATGACCGGATTGGCGAACTATACAGAGTTCAAAGGTGATGCAAAACCAGTAGCTACAGCATTTGCCAAGACAGGATATCACTTCCTGAATACGGCTTTGATTATTACGATTATCAGCGGTTACACTTCCGTAATTCTGGTTATGCTCTTAGGCCAGAGCCGAGTATTTTACTCCATGAGTAAAGACGGTTTGCTTCCGGCACTTTTCTCTCATCTCGGAAAAAATCAGACGCCATGGAAAACCAATGTTATTTTTATGATTTTCGTAAGTCTTTTTGCTGGATTTGTACCGGTCTCTGATCTGGGGCACATGGTAAGTATCGGAACTCTTTTTGCCTTTACATTAGTATGTATCGGTATTCTGGTATTGAGAAAAACAGCTCCGGATATCGAACGCCCTTTCCGCACACCTTTAGTGCCGTTGATCCCGATTCTGGGTGTTATCGTATGTGTGGCGATGATGGCATCATTACCGATTCAAAGCTGGGAGCGATTAGGAATCTGGCTTGGAATAGGAATGATTATCTATTTTATTTACGGTAAAAAACACAGTAAGATTCGTAAACAGCATGAACAAGGATTGAAAAATTAATATCCTGAAACACAGCTTCTGATATACAAAAGGGCAGTCTATATATTTTAGACTGCCCTTTCTCTTTGACCGGATCAAAGAAGTATATGCTATGCCATCTGCACCCTTTTACTTTTTGGGAATATTAACCAGGATCTCCTGTATAAATGCCCAGAATTTCTGAACGGATGATATAGATACGCGCTCAGCCGGTGAATGTGCTCCAAGAATAGTCGGACCGAAGGAAATCATATCCATACCCGGATAATTACGTCCCAGAATACCACATTCCAGACCGGCATGGCAGGCAACTACCTCCGGTTGCTCATGATATTGCTTTTCATAGATATCCTTAAGTACCTGCAGGATCTGCGAATTAGCGTCAGGAGTCCAGCCCGGATAATCTCCGGAAAATCCAACCTCCGCACCCATCAGTTCAAATGTAGATTTTAATGCGTTTGCAAGATCATATTTAGAAGATTCAACGGAGGATCTGGTCAGACATTTTATTGTGATCTTACCATCTTTCACCTCTATATTGGCTATATTATTGGATGTTTCGACCAGATCTGCGAAATCAGCACTCATACGGTACACACCGTTATGAGCGGCATATACTGCTTTGATAAGTTGTTCCTGTACATCCAGTGGCAAAATAGTGACCGGAGTATGCTCTTGCTGATCAATAACAATTTCAAGACCCGCATCCACACTTTTGTATTCGGCTTTGATAGCCTGGATCACACTATCAGCAGCTGAAATAAAGTGCTGAACCTGCTCCTGTGGTAATACGACTTTAGCAACACTTTCTCTGGGAATAGCATTTCTCAGGCCGCCTCCTTTTATTTCTGACAAACGAAGCCCAAATCCGCCGTGCATACCAAACAAAACTCTGTTCATAATCTTATTGGCATTTCCCAGACCTTTATGAATCTCCATACCGGAGTGCCCGCCATTCAATCCTTTTACCGTAATTGTCAATCCCGCATATCCGTTTAATACAGGTTCAGAGCTGTAACTCTTTGTCGCAGTGACATCTACACCACCGGCACAGCCGATATCAATTTCTGTATCATTTTCTGTATCTAGATTCAAGAGTATTTCTCCTTGCAGAACCCCACCTTCCAGACCGAATGCACCAGTCATACCGGTTTCCTCATCTATTGTAAAAAGGGCATCTACAGCCGGATGAGCCAACTCCTTTGATTCCAGAATGGCCATGATAGTCGCCACCCCTATTCCATTGTCAGCACCCAAGGTAGTACCGTCAGCTTTTACCCAGTCGCCATCAATCAGCATCCTGATTCCGTCTGCGTCAAAATCAAACACGGTATCATTGTTCTTTTGATGTACCATATCCAGATGCGATTGCAAGACGATTCCTTTACGATCTTCCATACCTGCTGTAGCAGGTTTTCGGATCACGACATTTCCGGTTTTATCAGTGATGGTTTCGAGACCTAATGATTTTCCGAATTCCTGTATAAAAGCAATTACCCTTTCCTCTTTCTTAGAAGCTCTGGGTACTGCATTTAAAGCATTAAAATTTTTCCAAATCGACTGTGGTTGTAATTGTAATATTTCCTGATTCATAGTATCTGAATTATGCCACAAAGGTAAGGATTATAAACGACGATAAAATTTTCTATCTTGGGAACATGAAAACCGCTAAAGAACTTATGCTTGCTTCTGAGCCTTACCGCGCAATGGGAAAGGAATTATTCGAGGACCGTCAATATGCAAAGGAGGAATTGTACAAATACAATTTATCAGCTCCTTCAAAAATCAAAGAGCGTAATCAGATCATCAAAAAATTATTTGCGAAGACAGGTAACCGTCTTTTTATTGAACCGCCTTTTCGTTGTGATTATGGATATAATATAGAAATAGGTGATAATTTTTACGCGAATTATAATTGTACAATCCTCGATGGTGCTAAAGTCAGCATAGGTGAGAATGTCATGTTTGCACCCAATGTAAGTCTATTTACAGCAGGCCATCCTATACATGCAACACCCCGCAATGAAGGGTGGGAATATGCCTTTCCTATTACTATAGGAGACAATGTATGGATCGGAGGTAATGCAGTAATTAATCCGGGCGTCACGATCGGTGAGAATACAGTCATCGGTGCCGGATCGGTAGTCACCAGAGATATTCCGGCAAATGTCATTGCTGCAGGCAATCCCTGCCGTGTACTTCGTCCGATTACGGACGAAGACAAGCAATATTACTTCAGGGACAAAAAATTCTAGCTGATATCCAGTCTGAATTGGGCAGGTGGAGCCGGTATTTTGCTTCCAAATTTAAATTCATCTGCGAATTGGTATTGACTGGATCCTTTATCGTAGATACGTAATACCACACGATCACAGAAAAAATTGAGACTGATACTCTCAAACCTTTCCAATGCAATTGCCAGTTTATCTGCATTGAGTTTTCGGGCAATACTCATGTGCGGATCGTTACTTTTCCGGATATTTTTAGCATTCAGAGATCCGACAAAACGATTCATAATATTCTTCAGATAATTCTTGGAATAATCCGTAGGAGCAATGAAAAATGCTCCGTTTTGCGGAAATGCCTCATACTTATCCAGATAGACATAATCCGGACGTTCGGTATCAGCCAGCTGTCTGATTTTACGTTTGATAAATTCCAACTCGGCATCGGTAGCATTGAACTCTAAAATAGTAATATGAGCATCCGAATTTTTACTATTGTACCAACCGATTATATTGGCCAATGCTTCCTTGAGATGACGGACCAGACTCATAGAACGAGAACACGGCAGGAAAACCAGCGAATAATGTTTACTTTCCATAGTTATAATAAATTGAACCTATAATAATTGACACTACTATAACGAATGAATTGTAGAAAAAGTTTATAGATGAATACTTACATCGCAATTGAAACAAACTTGTTACTTAACAAACTTTAACATAATTTATCGATTTTCGCACTCTATGTGCATTACTTAAATTTTAAAATACCATATAAATTTGCTATTTTGATAATATAAATTTAAAAATATATGATGCTGCATCTCTTTCATACTCTTCTGCTTATCCCCTCTTTGATATTATCTGCTACAGCTTGTCAATCCGGCAGTGGTAATGCCGAATCTGACATATCAAATCGTGATTCTCTCCCCTCCGAAAACTATGTGTCCAATGAAGGTTACAATACAATATGGATCAAATCAGATGGGATGACTGTGAAAGATCGTTTTATTACGCCTCAGGGATACCAGCGCAAAACCTATCAGGCCAATGAATTTGGTTATTTTCTACAACATCTGCCCCTGAAGAAAATGGGATCTGAGGTCTTATATTACAATGGCAATGTCAAAGCTCAAAATAAAATATATGTCAGTGTAGTCAATCTTCCTATCGGCACAAGAGATCTCCATCAATGTGCAGATGCTGTCATGCGGCTAAGAGCAGACTATCTGTATCAGCAAAAAAGATTTAAGGAAATTCACTTCAACTTCTTATCTGATGGGAAGCCCCGTTATTACACAGACTATATTAAAGGTGATTACAGTGCTAAAAAATACTGGAAGTATATGGAATATATATTTGCATATGCTAACACAGCCTCACTCCATGATGAATTACCTACTGTGTCCTCTGTCCGTAATATTAAAATCGGAGACACATTTATTCAAAAGGGAAATCCTATAGGACACGCCATCATTGCAGTAGATATGGCCGAAAATGAGCAGGGAGAAAAATTGGTACTCCTTGCACAAAGCTATATGCCTGCGCAGGAAATACAGATATTGAATAACCCTAATGACCCCAAACTAAGCCCCTGGTATAAGCTGAAAGACGGCGTAATTCTAACTCCGGAATGGAAATTTAAAAGTGAAAATCTCAAAACCTGGAAAAACTAACAGCAGTATTATTTGCAATTACGCCTCAAAATCAGTAACTTAACAAAATCCCACATCATATTTGTCCTATGAAGCGTATTTTATTCCCTACCGATTTTTCAGAAGCTGCAAACAATGCATTTGTTTACGCGCTTCAGCTTGCTAAAAGTATAGATGCATCTCTTTACATCCTGCATGTCTACGAATTGCCGATTTATTCCAGCATGTATGCGGGGCAGTTGGATTATGTACAGCAGATTTATCAATCTATAGAACTGGCCCAATTTGATAATTACAAAGACAACGTTCCTCAATTACATGAAATCGCCAAAAAGTACAACCTTGAAGATATAGAGATGTACTTTGTCTTTGAAAAAGGACTGTTTCTGGATTCGATCAAACGGGTTATTAAACGTGACCAGATCGATATGATTGTCATGGGCACCACTGGCTTGAATTCAGCCAACACCACACTCATAGGTTCCAATACCGTCAATCTTATACGTTCTGTATCGCAGCCAGTATTCAGCATTCCCAGACTGGCAAAATTTGATGGCATCAAAGCTATAGGATTTACAACCCTCTTCAGAGAGGCCGATAAGAAACCTTTAGCTGAGATTTTGAAACTGGCCGATTATTTTGATGCGAAAGTCAATGTATTACACATCAAGACAAAGGAAAATGAAGATATTGAATCTCAGGCAGCGGCATGGAAACAACAATTCAACAATTCTCGTCTGACATTTTCAGTATTGCCAGCCACATCTGTGGAAGAGAGAGTATTGGAATTTATTATGGAGCATAAAATTGATTTTCTGGCCATTGTAAAACGCAACCGTAACTTCTTTGATCGCTTATTTACGTCCAGTATGAGTCAAAAACTAGCCTATCATTCCACAATACCTATATTAGTTATTCGCGAAGAAGCATAAAGGAACGGTTTTTGCAAATCATCAGGTACATCAAAAGAAAACAATTATGAAGAAATTGATTTTAAGTATCACAGGAGCGGCATTGGTTTTAATTTCTTGTCAAAACACATCTATAACTGCAACATCCGAAAAAAATGATTCTATAGCGGCTTTAGCAAAAAAAGATTCAGTAGAAGAATTTTCAAATCCGGATCCGGCTCATAACAGCCAGAATGCATTGGACTGGGACGGGGAATATGAAGGCGTGTTACCATGTGCAGACTGTGAAGGTATCAAAACAAATGTAATCCTGCATAAGGATAATACGTATTCACTTGTATCGGAATATTTAGGAAAAAAATCAACATTTAAAGAAGAAGGGAAATTTACCTGGGATGATAGTGGAAGTGTTGTTATATTGAAACTTAAAGATGGAACTAATAAATTTAAAGTGCAGGAAGGATCACTAAAAATGCTTGATCAGGAAGGAAATGTCATCACCGGATCACTGGAAGCAAATTATATACTTAAGAAAGTTTAAGAATTAAAAGTCCATATCATAAAAAGAGCTGTTTTACGATGTAAAACAGCTCTTTTTATATCTACTTATTTTGAGTGCTACCTCTCTCCTTTCCAGGGATAGATCCCGATGTAATCGGGAGAGAGGTTTCTGATCTTTAGTACATAATCGGTCGGTTAAGCACGTTTAATATCTCTTCGAATGCACTTAATCTGTCTTTAGCAGCAAATTATGCTGCGAAGCAGTAAAAATATTCCGGAATACAATATTCAATTCTGATTCCCGCTGAGCAGCAGCAATACCGCAATAAGGAAAAAAAGCAGTCACTTTACTGCGGATAAAGGATACCATATCTCTGCTTTTAGTTTCAATACGGGCATAACATACCTCGTCGCCCTCTCCATCGACAAGTTTACTCCACGAAATATCCATTTCTGTCCATATTTCCTCTTGCATTTTATCATAAAGAACTACCGTCTGATCCAGATGATCTTTTACCGAAACACCAAATTTTTCCTGCCATCCGGACTGTTTGGATTTATGTTGAAACAGATCTACAACCAGATCCATAAAGCGTTCAAACATACCCATGTAATTAGCTAAGAGCGTCAACGCAGCGAATGGCATAAACGGATACTGATATATCGGATCTGGTAAGGTAGCTTTTTCAGGTACTAATGAATAGACCTGATTGTCTGCAATAAACACATTATCCAGTTTAAAACTATGGCTTGCCGTACTTTCCAAACCGAATGTATTCCAGTCTCTTATCAACTCTACATCTGTGTGGTCTGCAAAGATGGTAATAAAAGAAGCCTGTCCTTTCTCATCCACACATGCCGCATCACCGTCAAATATGGGTACATTTGCGGTAAAATGAGTTAAATGCGGAGATCCGGTAGCGTATTTCCATACACCGGAAACGAGGTATCCCCCTTCAGTTTTATAAGCCCTGCCGGAACACATCCCACTTCCGCCAAAACACACTTTTGCATCTGAAAAAACAGAATTTCCTTTTTCCCTATCTATAAAACCTACAAACAGATTTGCTCCCGAACATAGGGTTATTGTCCAGGCCAGACTACCATCAATATAGGCGAGATCCCGAAGAAAGCGCACGCCTTCTGATAATTTCAATCCTAGCCCGCCCAGTTCCTGTGATACCCATATTTTAAACCATTTTTCCTGATAAGCGAGGTCCAACTGTGTGGTTGTCAATTCCTGCTGTGCTATAGCAGTATGAATCTGCGATTCAAGTATGTTCTTCTGATCTTTCGTAATCTGCATAATATTATGAGAGCTGTATGTCATCTCTATGAAATTTGTTTAAAACGGAGATATAGATATCAAATCTTTTGATTCCCCTTTATTTTGGAAAGCGCATGATGTTTCATCATCTTTTTCCAGTTGAAATACCCAAAAAATGCAACCGTAAATAAATAAAGGGTAAGGATAGCGTAAAGCAACAGACCTTTATGATAGAGCAAAGGAACCGCAAACAGATTACTGATATTGAGCAATATCCAATTTTCAAGTTTACGCTTTGCAAGCAGCCACATTCCTGCCCAGGCTGTAGCGGATACCCACGCATCCCACAATGGTACATCCGAATCTGTGTGATGGGTCAGAAAATAATAAAAAATGGCAAATGCGGTTCCTACAATCAAGACAACGATACCCCAGTCTTTTTCTGAACAGGATGTAATCGGCTTCTGAGCCACGTCTTTATTTGAAATCCAATACCACCATCCGTAAATACTCATAATTAGATAATACATATTAAGAGCAATCTCCGCATAGAGTTTAGCCTCATAGAGTACAATCATGGTCACTATAACACTGATGATACCAAATAAATAATTAGAAACTTTGTTGTTTTTGGATAACATGACTTGTGTAACTCCTGCGGATACACCTAACCATTGCAACCATGATGTTTCCAGAACCTGTTGCCAAAGGTGCTGTAGAATAGATAATATTTCCATTTAAAAGTGTGTAATGATGACATACGCACCTATGGATCTGGCTAAATTTAAAAACAAATATAAACGAAATTAAATCCCTACGCCGGCATTATCCGGATCAGGTATATATTACAGACGGACGAGGAATTGTCCATCTGTAATATTGGGTATAATCTCAGCCTGTTTCATAACAACAAAACATGTGTTCTGCTGTCTAAAGCACCCCATAAGTATAATTCAATAGACTAATCTAATTTCAGAGCTTTTTGTGTACGCGCACGTGTCGTTTTGCAAAGCTCCGGATCAGTTGCAAGAGATTGTCCCCATGTCGGGATCATTTCTCTTAATTTATCTCTGTATTCCTGCGTTTTTGCACGGTCAGGAAAACATTTTTTTAATAATTCAACCATGATCTTTACAGAAGTAGATGCTCCGGGAGATGCGCCTAACAGGGCTGCTAACGATCCGTCGGCACTTGCCACTACTTCAGTTCCGAACTCCAGTACACCTCCGTGTTTCTTATCCTTTTTGATAACCTGTACACGTTGTCCTGCAACTTCAAGAGCCCAGTCCTCCTGTTTTGCATTTGGCATGTATTCTTTCAGGGATTCCAGCTTATCTTTCGGACTTTTCATGACTTCAGTAATCAGATATTTGGTCAGATCCATATTATCCCATCCTGCCGCAAGCATAGGACGGATATTGCTGAGTTTGATAGATGCCGGTAAATCGAAGAAAGATCCCTTTTTCAGAAACTTAGTCGAAAACCCTGCGTAAGGACCAAACAATAAAGCTTGTTTGCCATCAATGTATCGCGTGTCCAAATGAGGAACAGACATAGGCGGTGCACCTACCGACGCTTTACCGTATACTTTAGCATGGTGTTTAGCTATCACTTCTTCATTTGTGCATCGCAGCCATTGTCCGCCTACCGGGAATCCTCCGTAGCCTTTTGCTTCCGGAATACCTGATTTTTCAAGAAGTAATAAAGAATGTCCTCCTGCTCCTATAAAAACAAACTGTGCCTTTAAATCTCTTTTCTTTCCGGTTTTGATATCTTTTACTTCTATTTCCCAACGGCCATCACCTTCCCGTTCAATATCTTTCACCTCATGTTCCAGTTTCAGAGAGAAGTTATCTTTTGTCACCAGATGATCAATCAGATCTCTTGTCAGCGATCCAAAATTAACATCTGTACCGATATCCATTTTGGTAGCGGCTATTTTATCTCCTTCCGGACGTCCTTCCATCACCAAAGGAATCCACTCTTTCAATACCTCCGGATCTTCAGAATACTCCATTCCTTTGAATAATGTATTTTCAATCATCGTAGCATGGCGTCTTTTCAGGAACTCCACATTACGTTCACCAAAAACACAACTCATATGTGGTATACTGCGAATAAATCCTTCCGGATCTTTGATAATTCCTTTTTCGACAAGGTATGTCCAGAATTGTTTTGAAATTTCAAAGGATTCAGCAATACTGATAGCTTTCTTTATATCGACAGAACCATCTGCCTTCTGAGGTGTATAGTTCAGTTCGCATAAAGCCGAATGTCCCGTACCTGCATTATTCCAGGCGTCTGAACTTTCAGCAGCGACCAGATCCAATCGCTCAAACATTTCAATCTTAACATGTGGGTTTAATTCATTGATCAATGTACCCAAAGTAGCGCTCATGATACCGGCGCCTATTAATACGACGTCTACGTCTTCGTAATTTTTCTTGCTTTTACCCATGTCTCTGTGATTGTTGCAAATTTACTATTCAATTTGGTTTATTACCAATGGTTTTGTCAAATTTCTTTCATTAAACTACATTTTTATCAAAAACAGTCCTTTTCTTTTTTTAGATTGACAAATACCGTTGATTCAGCGCTTTTCTTTCATTTTCTTTTCTTAAAAAATTGGTAATATAAGCGGATTTTAACATTTTTGCTGTTGATCTATTAAATTGTAAATAGCATTATTAAATAACGTATGAAATTATTGGAAGGAAAAACGGCGCTTGTAACAGGTGCATCCAAAGGTATTGGCAGAAAGATTGCAGAGGTTTTTGCACAAAATGGAGCAAATGTAGCGTTTACATATTTGTCATCAGTTGAAAAAGGACAGGCATTAGAACAAGAGCTGCAGGCTTTTGGAACTCAGGTCAAAGGATACCGCTCTGACGCTTCAAAATTTGAAGAAGCGGAAAAACTGATTAACGATATCGTAGCAGACTTCGGAACAGTTGACATCGTGGTAAATAATGCAGGAATTACCAAAGACGGTCTTTTAATGCGTATGACAGAAGAAAACTGGGATGATGTCATCAATGTCAATCTGAAGTCCATCTTCAATGTGACTAAAGCAGCTTCTAAAGTTATGATGAAAAACCGTAAAGGTTCATTTATCAATATGTCTTCTGTAGTCGGTGTACAGGGTAATGCCGGTCAGGCAAATTATGCGGCATCTAAAGCTGGAATTATTGGTTTTTCCAAATCAGTGGCCAAGGAATTAGGTTCACGTAATATCCGTGCTAATGTTGTTGCTCCGGGTTTTATCCGTACAGAAATGACCGATGTACTGGATCCTAAAGTCGTTGCTGGATGGGAAGCAGGAATTCCGTTGAAACGTTCCGGAGATCCTGAAGAAGTGGCAAACGTATGTCTTTTCTTAGCTTCTGATTTGTCAGCTTACGTCACCGGACAGGTAATACCGGTAGATGGCGGCATGTTATAATAGACTTACAGTTCACTATAAAAAGAGCTATTAAAAAGCTGTTTTACAGCAATTTTAATAGCTCTTTTACTTTCCGGTAACAGCTGACTTCATCTAGCCAGATCATCTGCCGGCAAACAGCAGGTCGCCATAATGGGCTAACCCAAAACTGAGATATCTGTTGAAATGATCAGAAAAGATATGCTTATATTTGTATTTCAATACAGAAGATGGATACGCAACAGATATTTGAGATACAATGCGACGAGCAATTTAATGACAACTGCTTAAGCATATTCCGCTACCAATATGACCACTGCCAGACCTATAAGCAGTATGTAGATTATCTGCATATAGATACTAAAGATATTTCTCACTATACGCAGATTCCTTTCCTTCCGATAGAACTTTTCAAATCCCAGGAGATCATTACTTCCGGATCTGTTCCTCAGGTAACTTTTAGCAGTTCGGGAACAACAGGAATGATAACAAGCAAACATCTGGTTGCTGATGCAAAACTGTATGAAAGCTCTTTCAGAAAAGCTTTTAAGCAATTCTACGGTGATGTCAGGGATATAGCGGTTCTGGCTTTACTCCCCTCTTATCTGGAACGTTCGGGATCTTCACTCATCTATATGGTGGATGATCTGATCAAATCGAGTGAACAACCTGAATCCGGATATTTTCTGTACAACCATGCCGATTTATTCACGGCTTTGCAAAGGCTGAAACAAAAAAATACAAAAACTATCTTATTCGGTGTAACCTATGCCCTTCTGGACTTTGTCGAAACATATGAAATCGATTTTCCGAAACTGATCATTATGGAAACAGGAGGAATGAAGGGAAAACGCAAAGAAATGATTAGGGAGGAAGTTCATGACCTGCTTCGTGAGGGATTTAACGTCCCTGCTATCCACTCCGAATATGGTATGACCGAGCTTCTTTCACAGGGATATTCCTATGGTAAAGGTATCTTTCAGCATCCGAACTGGATGAAGATACTCATCAGAGATACGAATGATCCCCTCACATTAATTGAGAATAGCCGTACAGGAGCTATCAATGTCATCGACTTAGCCAATATTTATTCCTGTTCCTTTATCGCCACACAGGATCTGGGAAAAATCTATCCTGATGGTTCTTTTGAGGTATTAGGCAGATTTGATCAAAGTGATATCAGAGGCTGCAATCTTTTAGTGCAGTAACTAATTACCTCAGACTTTTGTCTGAGAATGTATCTCCGGCTTTAAGATCGCCTGTATCATATCCTTTCTTAAACCAGCGCGCCCGTTGTTCGGAAGTGCCATGCGTAAATGATTCGGGAACGGCATAACCCTGCGCCTGCTCCTGAAGTTTATCGTCTCCTACTGCCTCTGCAGCCTGCATTCCGTCTAATATATCATTGTAATCGATCTTGATATCAGATAACTGATTGACATAGTGTGCCCATACGCCTGCATAGAAATCCGACTGCAACTCTGTCATTACACTGACTTTATTGTATTCAGCTTCACTCATCTGCTGACGCATCTGATTCGTTTTATTTAACGTACCTACCAGATTCTGGATATGATGTCCTACTTCATGTGCTATCACATACGCTAAAGCAAATTCTCCCTTGGCACCAAACTTTTGCTGCAACTCCTGATTAAAACTAAGATCCAGATACACATTATGATCCCCCGGGCAGTAAAAAGGTCCGTAGGAAGCTTTTCCTACACCACAGCCTTCGGTTTGTGTACCGCCAGTGTATACGACCAGATCAGCTGTCTGATAGGTAAGCCCATTATCTTTGAATACTTTTGTCCATACATCTTCCGTACTCGCTAATACTGTTCGGGAAAATGCCGTGAGTTTTTTTTCTTCTTCTGTAAGCTGTACTTCTCCCTGCTCCGTCTGCGGTGCTCCGACATTGGCATTTTGCAATTGTTCCATCAATTGTCCCGGATCACCACCCATCAGAAACCCGATGACCAGAATAATCACACCTCCGATACCACCAATTGCAAATTTCTGTCCGCCGGACATACCTCTTCTGTCTTGAAAATTATCGCTTTGACGACCACCTTGCCATTTCATATGCTTACATAATTAAAGTTGACTCAATTATACAAAATCTCTGCCATATCTGTACACGAATACAGTTATACACTCAAATTAATTCATTTATCCCCTAAAATTGATTAATTTTAGGGATTTAATTATTAGGAATGACTTTAGAACAACAACTTATTGAAAGATCGGGCAACAAATGTGAACTGTGCAATGGTACAGAAAACCTAAGTGTATATGAAGTGCCTCCTGTATCTAATGCAAATACAGATAACAGTATCCTTGTATGTCAGGTATGTTTATCACAAATTGAAAAAAATGAAAGCCTGGATCCGGAACACTGGAAGATACTGTCAGAGACCATGTGGTCTGAGTATCCGCCTGTACAGGTAATGGCCTGGCGTATGCTGAGCAGACTTCGTAACGAAAGCTGGGCATCGGATAATCTGGAAATTCTGTATCTGGATGATGAAAATCTGGAGTGGGCTAAAAAAACCGGAGATCATGAGGCGGACAGCCATGTCGAATTTCATCAGGACTCTAATGGAACACGACTTTATGAGGGGGACAGCGTGGTACTGATCAAAACATTAGATGTAAAAGGTTCTTCTTTAAGTGCAAAATTAGGCACCGTTGTAAAAAATATCAGACTGGTTGCGGACAATACCGGCCAGATAGAAGGTAAAGTAGAAGGTCAGACAATCGTGATTCTGACTAAATACCTGAGAAAAGGATAAAATCTTTAAAATTTCACTTCTGTATTAGAAGATAATTTCATAAAAAAGACCATTCAAAAAATGAATGGTCTTTTTCGTTATAAGAGTATAGGATTACAAAGATGCAATCGCACTGTTTAATGTCGCTGAAGGACGCATAGCTTTTGAAGCCAGTTCATCGTTCGGGAAGTAGTAACCTCCAATATCCTGAGGTTTACCCTGTGCTCCGATCAATTCTTCATTGATTTTTGATTCATTCTCTGTTAACTGCTGAGCTAATGGAGCAAATTTAGCAGCCAATTCTGCATCCTTTGTCTGCGCTGCTAAAGCCTGTGCCCAATACAGGGTTAGGTAAAAATGAGAACCACGGTTGTCAATCTGTCCTACTCTGCGTGCAGGAGATTTATCATTCGCTAAGAATTTTTCAGTGGCTTCATCCAGTGTTTCAGCCAGGATCAATGCTTTTGCATTATCTTGTGTTTGTGATAAGTGCTCTAAAGAAGCGCCTAAAGCTAAGAATTCACCTAATGAATCCCAACGCAGGTATCCTTCTTCCTGAAACTGCTCAACGTGCTTAGGAGCTGAACCGCCTGCACCTGTTTCAAACAAACCACCACCGTTCATTAAAGGAACGATAGAAAGCATTTTTGCAGATGTACCTACTTCCAGAATAGGAAACAAGTCTGTCAGGTAATCACGTAATACGTTTCCTGTTACAGAAATAGTATCTAATCCTTTACGGATACGCTCCAGTGAAAGTTTAGTTGCTTCTACCGGACTTAAGATCTGAATATCCAATCCTTTTGTATCAAAATCAGGAAGGTATTTCTCCACTTTCTTGATGATCTCTCTGTCGTGTGCTCTGTTTTTATCTAGCCAGAAGATAGCAGGAGTTTCAGAAAGACGGGCACGGTTTACAGCCAGTTTAACCCAATCCTGAATAGGTGCATCTTTTGTCTGACACATACGGAAAATATCTCCTTCCTCTACCTTTTGTTCCATTAACACTTTACCGTCTGCATCTGTGACACGGATAGTACCAGCAGCTGTAGCCTGAAATGTTTTATCATGAGATCCGTATTCCTCTGCTTTCTGAGCCATTAAGCCTACATTCGGAACTGAACCCATTGTTTTAGGATCCAATGCACCATTTGCTTTGCAATCTTCGATAGTCGCTTCGTAAACTCCGGCATATGAACGATCCGGAATAATTGCAATCGTATCCTGCGGCTTACCTTCTGCATTCCACATCTGACCTGAAGTACGGATCATAGCAGGCATAGATGCATCAACGATAACATCTGAAGGAACGTGAAGGTTCGTGATACCTTTATCCGAATTAACCATTGCCAGTGCAGGGCCGTTAGCAATAGCAGCATCAATAGCAGCTTTTACTTCAGCCTCTTTTGCATTTCCGGAGATCTTGGCATATACTTCACCAAGACCATTATTTTTATTAATACCCAGTTCCTGAAACAAATCAGCATACTTTGCGAATACATCTTTAAAATATACTTCTACAATAGCACCGAAAATGATTGGATCAGATACTTTCATCATGGTCGCTTTCAGGTGAGCAGATAATAATACACCCTCGGCCTTAGCTTCTTCAATAGTAGCTCCCACAAATTTTTTCAATGCATTCAGACTTAATACAGATGAATCAATCACTTCTCCTGCTTTCAGCGGAGACAATCCTTTCAGTTCTGTTACCTGACCGTTAGCATCTGCAAATTCGATTTTGAACTGAGTCGCATTCTCAACAGTTACAGATTGCTCTGACCCGTAAAAATCACCTTCGCTCATAGAAGCAACCTTTGTCTTCGAGTCTTTAGACCATGCTCCCATGCTATGCGGATTAGCTTTTGCATAGTTTTTTACAGCTTTTGGAGCACGGCGATCTGAATTTCCCTCTCTTAATACCGGGTTTACTGCAGATCCTAATACTTTGGCATATTTAGCTTTGATAGATTTTTCTTCATCATTATTTGCATCATCCGGATAGTTTGGAATTGCATAACCTGCTTTTTGTAATTCAGCAATAGCTCCTTTCAATTGAGGAATAGAAGCAGAAATATTCGGCAATTTGATAATATTAGCTTCAGGAGTAGTTGCTAATGCGCCTAATTCAGCTAAAGCATCCGCAATCTTCTGATCTTCTTTTAAATACTCCGGAAAGTTAGCAAGAATACGTCCTGCCAGAGAGATATCTCTCAATTCCACATCAATATTTGCGGAGGAAGCGAAAGCCTGAACAATTGGTAAAAAGGAATACGTAGCCAGTAACGGAGCTTCGTCTGTTTTGGTGTAGATAATTTTTGATGTATTCGACATGGTTATCTATTAGAAATATGTTAATTTTCTGATTTAGTCCTTTAAGAGGTTATTGGATTATCAACTTCCTCAAAAATTTGCCTAAAGATAAGAAATTAAGAATAAAACAGCGACCGAACATTCACTTATGACAATAAAATCGTCAAAATCAAAATATTTTGGCAAGCATCGATAAATCGGATAAATTCGGATAAATGAGGAATGCCGGACTGTTCTGAAAACAGCTTCGGTTCTGGTATTCGGAATGATGGGTACTATTAACTTGAAGAAAACAAATGCTTATTTCATTTTTTAACATTTGTAAAATTTTTAGTCAGCCCTAAAGCAGACCTTTGTGACATAGATAAAATAAAAAATATTATGAATTGGGTTATTTTAATTCTCGGGGGACTTTTTGAAGTTGGATTTACTTTCTGTCTGGGAAAGGCAAAAGAAACATCAGGTAATGACACCTACCTTTGGTACGGCGGTTTTTTTGCCTGTTTACTGATCAGTATGTATTTACTGATCCGCGCTACACAGTCACTTCCCTTAGGAACGGCTTATGCCGTATGGACAGGTATTGGTGCAGTAGGAACAGTTTTGGTGGGTATTCTGGTGTTTAAAGAGCCGGCAACATTTATGAGACTCTTGTTTATCACTACATTAGTAGGTTCGATTATAGGACTTAAAGCAGTTTCTTCTCATTAAACAGATCAGGTTATAGTAATGTATACCTATCAGTGAATGTGATTTGTGTGATATAGATATAGTATAAAAGGGTCAGTTACGTTTTTTAGCGAGCCGACCCTTTTCCAAAAGCTAGCGTTTGTCTGCTCTGATCCGGCTCAGACTCACCTGTGTAATACCAAGAAAGGAAGCGATATACCCAAGCTGAACACGTTGCAGCAGATGCGGATAATGATCCATCAGGTCCTGATATCGTTCTGCAGCCGTCTTAAATTCACGGTTTATCATTCGCGTTTCTGTTTTTATCAGTTCCCGCTCGGCAAATTTTCGACCCCAGTTTGCTATATGAATGTTACTTTCATATAATCGCTGTAAATCACTCGTTTTGAACTGGTATAAAACACAATCTTCCAGAAGTTCGATATACTCATATCCGCTTTTGTGCTCGATATAACTTCGCATAGAAATCAGAGCGCTACCCTCTACCCCAAACCAAAATGTCATTTCTGTATTTTCCAGATAGGCATACGCTCTCGCTATTCCCTTTCGGATAAAATAAAGAGTATCCTCCACTCTATCCGCCTCCATCAATGTATACCCCTTAGGAAGAGAGACTTCTTTTACAATTTCCTGAAACAGAAGCATAGCACTTTCCGGAAGTGCATAGATGTCATTGACGATCTCCTTTAAATCCATAATGATTAATGTGCTGACATTTTAGAGAATACGTTAATGACGATAACCCCAGCTATAATCAAGGTCAATCCGATGACGGCAGGGAGATCAGGAGTCTGCCTGAAAAGAACTATGCCTACAATACTGATCAGCACAATACCTACACCGGACCATATGGCATAGGCAATACCTACAGGAATGGTACGCAGGGTCATACTTAAAAAGTAAAAGGCAGCCAGATATCCCAGTATAGTTATAATAGACGGTTTGAGCTGGGTAAATTGCTCCGATTTCTTAAGAAAAGTAGTCGCTATAATCTCAAAAACAATAGCCAGCAGCAAAAACAGGTAACTCTTCATATACGTGATATTAATATTCTGTGCTCAAAAGTACAAAAAAAGCAAGTCCGCAATTTCAACTTTAAATCAAAAAAGTATGTGGCCTGTCCTTAATAATTGTATAAAAACTGTCACTGAAAGCCTGAACACTTTTATATCCTACCAGATGCGCCACCTGAGACACGGTATACCTTCCTGTGCCTAATAATTCCACACTTTTAATAACCCGTACCATCTGAATATATTTTGCCATTGTAATGCCTGTTTCGGATTTGAATATGCGCTGCAGAGAACGGAGAGAAAGGTAGTTTTGCTCCGCTATTTCTGCCACAGGCCGGTTATCAGCAAGATGGCTGTGAATATAAGCACAGACTTTAATAAGACGCTCATCCATCGGGGCAGGAATGTGCAGGGACAGCGAATGCTTCCAAAAATTTGGCAGTTCCAATACTATCGCTTTCAAAAATGTGTCTTCTTCAATACTGTAGTCTGCAATCCTGTTCCATTTTTCTGCATAACGGATCATCTCCTTCAATACAGGTGGAACCTGAAAGATACGTAACTCATTATAAAACTCAGGGATATCCTGCATCCGGTAAAAAATAGTACGTAACTGTACATGAGAAGCATCTGTAGATGTCTTGTGTAACATATTTGGCGGAATCCATGCAGCGTGATTCTGAGGCAGCAAATGAATCTTCCCTTCTGCTTCCAGATATTGAAACCCTTTCTCCACGTAGACAAACTGAGCCAGACGATGACCATGTACAGCATGTGCATGCACCCAGTTATTGTCAAACCACACATAGCATTGCTTACGTATGGAATCCAGCAATTGATTACTTAATGAAATATCCACTTATGTCGTTATAGATGTAATTATTGGCAAATTTAATTAAAATAACCATTTTACATTTGCATTATGCAATCAGAATTAATCACAACCTCTAAAAAAATGCCTCGTATACGCATTGAAATCAGAAATCCATACCTGCGGATCTTCTCTTTCTTAGGAGTCATATTTGTGGCATCCAATCTACGTTCTCCTCTCTCAGCAGTAGGCCCTGTCATGAATGAAATTATTAACGTTCTTCACTTGTCAAATATCGAAGCCGGATTATTAACAGCAGTTCCTTTGGCTGTATTTGCCGGACTATCCAGCGCCATAGGTCAATTTGCGATAAAATATAAGATGGAAAAACTTATTCTCATCAGTCTACTTGTATTGATCGTCGGGTTGTGGGCAAGAATATCTGGAAATAATCTTTGGTTATTTACGGGGTCAGCTCTTGTAGGTATAGGTATATGTGTCTCCAATGTATTAATGCCGGCTTTTATTAAGAAAAATTTTCCGAAGAAGGTTGGTGTAATGACTGGCATATACTCCGTAGCCATGAATCTTTCTGCAGCTCTCGCTGCCGGTCTGAGTATTAGTATCGGTCGCTGGACACAATCCGGATGGCAGGGATCATTGGGTATATGGATTATACCTGCTGCTGTCACCTTTATGATCTGGCTGCCGCAGCTTTTCAATAGCCGTACACCTGCCGGATCAGCCACTGCCACATCTTCTCCACATCCTAGCATTCCTATTTTCAAATCCAGGCAAGCCTGGAATATCAGCATATTCATGGGATTACAATCGCTGATGTACTATTCTTTAGCCGCCTGGCTGCCGGCTGTCCTGATAGATTTTGGAATGGACAGCAATACTGCAGGCTGGGCATTGTTTTACTTTCAGTTAGCGATGCTTCCGGTAACATTTCTGGGGCCGGTCATAGCCAGCAAGATGAAACAGCAAAGTATACTCATCTGGATTTTGAGCTTTTCCATGTTAGCAGGACTTATACTTATCATCGTTTTCCGTTTACAATTTATCTATCCGGCAGTCATACTTTTCGGATTAGCAAACGGATTATCATTTAGCTTGTCTATGTTATTTTTTTCTCTGCGTACGGAACACGCCAATACTGCTATCAAGATCTCCGGCATGTCTCAGTCAGTAGGTTATATGATTGCGGCATTCGGGCCTCCTCTATTTGGCAAACTTTATGATATCACCGGTATATGGAATACTTCTTTCTATTTTTTGACAGCTACAGTCCTGCTGATGCTGATCTTTGGACTGCCTGCAGCTAAGGACCGGAGCATTGAGTCTGATTTTAAAAACAAAAGCTGAAAAAACACGGCTAAATTTTGATTTAAACCTCTGTCAATGAAAGTATGACATAATTTTGTAACAAAAAGAGGGCAATTATGCTAATTGACCCTCCTTTTGATATCTTTGCGAAGATGTCAAAACGGTTATTAGGTTTTCTGATGCTCTTCTTTTACATGAATGCAATTGCATATCATGAAACCTGTATTTTGGACAAAGTTGACAATGATATCCACTCAGGAGTAACATTGGTCAATATTATTCTGGATGACCTTCTTGATCTCCCTGCAAACAACGAACAGGAAATATCTGAATTTCAATACGACGAATACCGGACTGCAAATCAGGCAAATGCTATTCTGCCTATTCTTCTGATCGTATTTTATCTTCCGAGAATCCTGAAAACGGACACGCTCCGTGCGTCAATATCCAAACGGATCAATAAGGCTATACCCCTTCAATTGGGTTATTATCAATATCTCTTTAGATTGAAACCTTTCTAAGTCCATCTCGTTTCCCACTTCTTTCCTAATTTATAATCAAACTTTGTGCTGGATTTAGATTTTCTATTTAGCTCCGACAACAGCTTTTGATTTGAATCCGTATTATTTTATCTAAACATATTTACAGAGGTAAGTATTGCAGACACCTGTTCATTCACGTGTTTTCCGCCGTACTGCTTCACTTAAACATTTTTTAAGATATGAAAGCAAATTTCATCCGTTCCCTTATTTTTTCATCCTTAGCAGTTGCACTTTATTCCTGCCAGGAATCCCAATCATCTGAATCAACACAAGATGAAATCTCCGTTATTCCCACAACTACAGTCATCCGTCTGGACACCACCATTACACAGGATTTTGTAACGGATATACAAGCCGTCAAAAATGTAGAGTTGCGCTCCCGCCTGAATGGTTTTCTGGAAAAAATATATGTAGATGAAGGCGATTTTGTCCGAAAAGGTCAAATATTATTTACCCTTAACGCAGAAGAATTCCGTACGGAATTAGCCAAGGCTAATGCGATGCTCAATAACGCTATTGCTGATGCTAAAAAAGCAAGTCTCGAAGCGGATCAGACGCGTATCTTACTGCAAAAAAATATTATTTCCAAAACGGAAATGGATCTTGCAAAAGCTAAACTACAGGCTGCTGAATCTAAAATAGATGAGGCTAAATCTCTCGTTCAATTTGCCAAAACAAAACTTAATCAATGTTCGATCCGTGCACCTTTTGATGGTAATATAGACCGTATATTACTAAGAGAGGGCTCGCTGTTGACAGAAGGCTCTCTTCTGACAACCATCTCAGACAATAAGCAGGTATATGCCTATTTTGACATCACAGAGCAGCAGTTCCTGACTATGGCAGCAGACTCCAGCAGCAGCAATACGTTCAAAACACCTGTTCAGCTTACCTTAGCGAATGGTGAAATCTATCCTTTACCAGGAATAGCAGAACTTGCTGAAACAGAATTCAATAATGAAACCGGAACGATTTCGTTACGTGCAAAATTTTCAAACCCCAATAAGACGCTTCGTCATGGGGCATCCGGAAATATCAACTTCCCTATCCGGATGGATAATATAATAGCCGTTCACCAAAAGGCTGTATTTGAAATTCAGGACCGCACTTTTGTGTACACCGTAGGTAAGGACAATACCGTCAAGATGACTTCCTTTGTTCCTGGTCCGCGTATCGGACATTACTATGTCGTCACTTCCGGCTTAGATCAGGATCAGCAGGTGGTATATGAAGGTACACAAGGCCTCAAAGACGGCAGTATCATCAAACCACAACTGATCTCCGAAGAACAAAACAAATTAGCTCATAACCCTCAATAATAGCCGTAAAGATGTTTGATATATTCATTAAGCGACCGATATTATCTCTGGTCATATCGGTATTCATTACCTTATTGGGATTATTATCCCTTTTTACCTTACCCGTTACCCAGTTTCCGGATATCGTCCCACCTTCTGTTGTGGTCACGGCTAATTATACCGGAGCCAATGCAGAGGTAAGTACCAATGCCGTAGCTATTCCTCTCGAAAAAGCTATTAATGGTGTGGCAGGAATGACTTCCATGTCTACTGTCAGTACCAATAATGGAAATACATTGATACAGATCTTTTTTAAAGTAGGTACAGATCCTGATATTGCTGCAGTAAACGTACAAAACCGTGTGACTACGGTATTGGATGAATTGCCTGAGGAAGTTATTAAAGCGGGTGTGACAACAGAAAAGGAAGTCAACAGTATGCTTATGTACCTCAATATCTTCAGCGAGGATAAAAATGCTGATGAAAGATTTATATATAACTTCACAGATATCAATATTTTAAAGGAGCTGAAGCGTATAGAAGGTGTAGGCTTTGCACAGATTATGGGGATGCGTGACTATGCCATGCGTATCTGGCTCAAACCTGATCGCCTGGCGGCTTATAACATCAGTACCGATGAAGTTATTCAGTCTTTACGCTCACAAAATATAGAAGCTGCTCCGGGACAGACAGGGATCGGATCTGACAAAGTAGTCAATATGCAGCAGTATGTACTGCGCTATACCGGAAAATTCACAGAAGCCTCCGAATATGAGAATATTCCGATCAGGGCGAATGCCGATGGTTCAGTACTTCGTATCAAAGATATTGCTACATTGGAATTCGGATCTCTGGATTACGAAATGGTTTCTAAAACAGACGGACGTCCTTCTGCATCCATTATGATGAAACAGCTCCCCGGTTCTAATGCTCAGGATGTTATCAATAATGTGAAGAAACGTATGGCCGAACTAAAGGAAAGCAGTTTTCCTCCAGGTATGACGTACACAATGGGATATGATGTTTCCAGATTTCTAGATGCTTCTATCAGCAGTGTTATAACAACTTTAATAGAAGCATTTCTGCTTGTTTTCCTGGTTGTATTTATTTTTCTTCAGGACTTCAGATCTACTCTTATACCTGCACTGGCAGTTCCGGTTTGTCTCATCGGAGCCTTATTCTTTATGCAGATGCTGGGATTCTCCATCAACCTCCTTACCCTGTTTGCACTGGTACTCGCAATTGGTATTGTTGTCGATAATGCGATCGTCGTTGTAGAGGCGGTATATGCCAAAATGGAAGATGATGAGACCCTGACCCCTCGTGAAGCCACATTTGCGGCTATGAAAGAAGTGGGATCAGCTATTATTGCGATTACACTCGTTATGTCTGCAGTATTTATACCTGTAGCATTTCTTTCCGGTCCTGTCGGTATATTCTACCGCCAGTTTTCATTGACACTGGCATCTGCTATCGTGATTTCAGGAATCAATGCCCTTACGCTAACACCCGCACTATGTGCCCTTATGCTCAAATCACCACACGGCAAAGAAAAGAAGAACAACCTTTTGAACCGTTTTTTCAATGGTTTTAATAAATGGTACAACAACACTTCCGGAAAGTATGCAGTCATTGTCCGCACCATTGCCAGCAGAAGAGTCATCACCACCGGACTACTCATTATATCATTTGTCGCTACCTGGGGAATGAACAGTATTCTTCCGGGAGGATTTATCCCGACAGAAGATCAGGGTATGATCTATGTCAATGTCACGACGCCTCCTGGAGCAACTGTCGATCGTACAGAAGCCGTCATGAATGAAATTGACCGGGTGAGCCGGGAGCTCAAACCTGTAGAAACAGTTTCTACATTATCGGGTTACAGCCTCGTGAATGAAGTCTCAGGCTCATCCTACGGAATGGGGATGATCAACCTGACCAGCTGGTCAGACCGGGAACAGAATGTATGGCAGATAATTGAAGAGCTCAAAACGAAAACAAAGCATATCAAGGATGCGGAAATTGAGTTCTTCCCTCCCCCTACAGTTCCGGGATTCGGAAATTCATCGGGTTTTGAACTTCGCGTACTGGATCGTTCCGGTAAAGATGATCTGACAGCGTTCTCAAAAGTATTGGAAACATTTATGGAGGATCTGAAGAATACACCTGAAGTAGGTAATGTATTCACATCTTTCGAAACCAATTTTCCTCAATATATGCTCCATATAGATTATGATCTGGCAGCAAAAAAAGGGATATCGGTCGAAAATTCTATGAACACCCTGCAGACTTTAATGGGAAGTTTCTACGCGACCAACTTTATTCGCTACGGACAAATGTATAAAGTAATGGTACAGGCGGATGCTATGTATCGCCAGAAGCCGGAAGATGTCCTCAAACTGTTTGTGAAAAATGATAAAGGAGAAATGGTTCCGTTTTCTGCTTTCATGCGTATGCAAAGAGTATACGGTCCTGAACAGATTACACGCTATAATATGTTTGCTTCAGCAATGCTGAATGGTGATCCTGCAGATGGGTACAGCTCGGGGCAAGTGATTAGTGCAATAGAACGTGTTGCCAAAGAAAAGCTACCCGCCGGTTATACTTTTGAGTGGTCAGGTATGACCAAAGAGCAGAAAGCTTCCGGCAATCAGGCTGTTTATATCTTTGGAATCTGTCTTCTGTTTGTATACTTGCTGTTATGTGCTCAATACGAAAGCTTCCTGTTACCGCTCCCAGTCTTGTTCTCCTTGCCTGCCGGAATCTTCGGTGCTTTTCTTTTCCTCAAGGTATTTGGTTTGGAGAACAATATTTATGCGCAGGTAGCATTAGTCATGCTCATCGGGTTGTTGGGTAAAAATGCTATTTTGATTATTGAATATGCGGTGATCAAACACAAGCAGGGACTCTCCGTTATAGAAGCGGCTATTGAAGCAGCTGTTATGCGTCTGCGTCCCATCTTGATGACTTCCTTTGCCTTTGCCGCTGGTCTGGTGCCGCTGGCGATGGCTTCGGGTGCCGGAGCCTTAGGTAACCGCTCTATCGGATTGGCAGCATTGGGTGGAATGCTTATCGGTACCATATTCGGAGTTCTGATCATTCCGGGTTTGTATGTATTGTTTAATACAGATGGCAAAAAAGACAGGAAAAAGACAAGTAGAAAAATAGTCGAACCTGTCGCCGGAATAATACTGATACTAGTCCTGTTCTCCGCCTGTAAAGTTCGCTCTGATGTAAGAGAAAGTTATATTCCTTCCAAAATACCAGTTGCGGATACAGCTGCAATAGACAGTGCCTTTATTCATAATTTACACTGGAATACATTTTTCAAAGATGAAAATCTGAGACAGCTTATCGATACAGCTCTGGTACGTAGTCCCGATCTTGGAGAGGCGCTGGAGCGTATCGAATTCAGCAAGACAAAATTACGCTTGCGTAAGGGAGAGCAACTGCCACAGGTAGATGCCGCTATCGAAGGAAGTTTAAGCCGCTTTGGCGACTACACGATAGATGGAACAGGTATATTTGATCAGAATCTGTCCGATAATATTTCCGGAAAGAAAGTAATTCCTAATCCTGTCCCCGATTATTTCATTGGTATACGTTCGGTATGGGAACTGGATATCTGGGGAAAATTGCGAAATCTTAAGAATGCAGCTCTACACGAATATTTAGCAAGCTATGAAGGTAGAAAGCTTGTTCAGTCCGAACTGGTAACTTCTATTGCAACACGATATTATGACCTGGTAGCTTTGGATGCCGAGCAAATTGCTATTCAGGAAAATATAAAACTTCAGTCCAAAAGTCTGGAGATTATGGAAGTCATGAAAAAGGCAGGCACGGCGAATTCACTCAGTGTCAGCCAATTTCAGGCAGCCTTATTACAAGCTAAAGCCCGGGAGAAAAAAGGTTTGCAACAAATACGGGAGATCGAAAATGAGATTAATTACCTGATCGGACGTTTTAACGGGGAGATTACCCGCACACCCCTGACCGCTCATGATAGTCCTGTATTTTCCAATATCAAACCAGAGCATGCCGATCAGTTACTGGCTTCAAGACCGGACATCAGACAGGCCGGATTACAGCTGATTGCTGCAGGCTTGGAAACAGACGCTGCCAAAGCTAATCTGTATCCGTCACTGGTACTTGCGCCTCAATTGGGACTCAACTCCTTCCGCATTGAAAAATTACTGTCGTCCTCGTCACTGGCTTACAGCCTGATCGGAGGGCTATCCGGCCCCATCCTGAACCGTACAACTCTGAATGCCACATATGATCAGTATAAGGCTAATTATGGAATTCAATTCTATCAATATGAAAAGACTGTTCTTAAAGCCTGGCAGGAACTTTACAGCCAACTGGAGGTGCAGGACTATGCACGCGAAAGGCAGGATATGCTTAGTAAACAGGTCGATGTACTGAATGAAGCAGCACAGGTATCAAATGATCTGTTTATAGCGGGTCGTGCAACTTATCTGGATATATTGAGCGCACAAAAGTCTGCGCTTGAAGCCAGTATAGACAAAATTGAGAGTCGAAAAGAAAATATACTTATTCAACTGAACATTTATAAAGCCCTCGGTGGAGGCTGGTAATTTTTTCCTGTTTTGTATTTTGACAGAGCTGTCCGGAAACGGAACGGCTCTGTTTTTTTACAGCTCGGAACAAAATCAACCTGCAGACTGTTTAGGAGATATATTATATTTACGTTTACAAAATGTGCAAACAAATGGAATACAAGCATATAATAGATAGTAAGGATCTCATTATCCGGCAAGAAGAGGAACCGGATATGGCTGAAGTCTTTCACGTGAATGTTGTAGCATTTGATCAGGAAGATGAAGCAAAACTAGTGGATGCATTGCGATTGAGTAATGCCTATGTACCGAACTTGTCTTTGGTTGCCGTTTATAATGCAGAGGTCATTGGTCATGTAATGTTTACAAGAATTACTATTGAAAATGAAGGACATGCTGTCGAGAGTCTGGCATTAGCTCCTGTTGCGGTATTACCTGAATTTCAGAATATGAAAATCGGACAACGGCTAATTGATGCGGGTCTGTCTGTAGCCAGACAAACAGGCTTCAGGTCCGTTATTGTATTGGGTCACCCTGCCTATTATGCACGATTTGGTTTTGCACCCGCAATCAACTGGAATATTAAACCTCCCTTTGATGTTCCTTCAGAAAATTTTATGGCCCTAGAATTAGTGAAAGGAGCTTTAGAGCAGGTATATGGCGTTGTCAGGTATTCTGAACCGTTTGGGATAGTCTGATCCGAATAAAATCACATTTACCTTCTCCCTGCCATAGTCCTTGATTCTGCCTGTCGCAATCCCGGCTAATCCTGAAAAATTTCGTATACTTGAAGGTATATTCAGTTTCAAATAGATTTAACATATATGTACATCAGACCCGCTCAACCATCAGACTTAGCCGTTCCGGTTCTTATGCTTTTAGCAATGGAAGATATTATTTATAAATTTATCGGAAGCCGCGATCAGCAACAAGCAATTGAATTTCTTACCGGATTCTTTCAGGATACCGATAATCAATATAGTTATACCAATACATTCGTTGCTATAGATGAAAATGATAAAATAGCAGGATCTGTCACGGCCTATGACGGAGACAGACTGGACGAACTCCGTGCGCCTGTGCTGGCTGCAGTAACTCAGCACTACAAGCAACAAATTGATTTTGAAAAGGAAACTCTGGGAGGCGAACTCTATCTAGATACAGTAGCTGTAGCTCCTGATCAGCAGGGAAAGGGCGTCGGTAGCGCACTGATCAGATACATTATAGACTATGCTAAAGAACAGCAGTTTGATAAGGTAGGTTTATTAGTCGATCTGTCTAATCCTAATGCACAACGCTTGTACGAAAGAATAGGATTTCAGTTGGGCGACAAAAGACCTTTTATCGGTGGAGATTATTATCATATGTTCTACCCTGTTAAATAGCCGGACAGCTCTTGGACTTTACTACTATCCATTATCTCCGATACGGAAATGTTGTGCAGCAGGAAATTTATCAACTGCTGCAAAAACACAGAATATTTGATCTGTTGGCGGTATACCATCCTATTCTGGCAGGAACTTATCCGATTGCCATCAACATTGACTCCAGCGACCTGGATATTATTTGTGAGGTGCAGGATTTCGAAAGTTTTCAGGAATTACTAAAAAAAGAATTTGCAAACAGAGAAGATTTCTGCGTCCGGCACAAAATTATTTATGACGAGCCTTCTGTGATTTGTAGTTTTAAGCTGGACAGATTTGAGTTTGAACTTTTTGGTCAAAATATCCCCACCACCAGACAATATGCTTACAGGCATATGCTCATTGAATATAACTTGCTGAAGACACATGGTGATCTATTCAGAGAAAAAATTATTCAGCTGAAAAAGCAGGGCATTAAAACCGAACCTGCTTTTGCCCAGTTGCTCGGATTGGAAGGAGATCCTTATTTAGCGCTGTTGGATATAGAGAAACTCTGATATAATCGAAATTTACTGATTATTTCTTATCTTACATCAATGCCAGACCGCTTTGACAGGGGTACTTTTGTACTATACTACTTTAATATTTAATGATATGAGTACAAGAACAATAGAAACGGTGATAGCCCCTCAGGGAGCACACTTTGTAGGAGACGGATTTCGGGTGCACAACTTCATTCCGGGGATTGCTCCGCTAAGCATGCAACGCATGAGTCCTTTTCTTCTTCTGGATTACAATGCACCTTATATATTTCCACCATCTGATAAAATTAAAGGCGTCGGTGTGCATCCGCACAAAGGATTTGAAACCGTGACTATTGCCTATAAAGGTCGCGTAGCGCATCACGACAGCAGTGGCGGCGGCGGTGTCATTGACGCAGGAGATGTACAGTGGATGACAGCTGCATCGGGTATATTGCACAAGGAGTATCATGAAGAGTCGTTCAGTAAAAGTGGAGGAGAATTTCAGATGGTACAACTGTGGGTCAATCTGCCGGCAACGGACAAAAAAACCAATCCGAAGTATCAGGCAATTACAAATGCGGATATGAAACGTGTTCCCTTAAACAATGAAGGAAGCTATGTGGAAGTGATTGCAGGAACATATGAAGGTCATGACGGACCAGCCACGACATTCACTCCGGTGAATCTGATGAATGCTCATCTTAAAAAAGATGGAAAAGCACATTTTTCATTCCCGTCACATTACAATACAGCAGTATTGATTATCGAGGGTACCGTTACTGTAAATGGTGCAGCGGTAGACACCGATAATTTTGTACTCTTCAAAAACAATGGTGAAGAATTTGATGTTGAAGCTAAAGAAGATGCTATAGTGTTGGTGCTGAGCGGTCAGCCTATCGAAGAACCCATATTTGCACACGGACCATTTGTTATGAATACACGTGAAGAGATTATGGAAGCTTTTGATGATTATAACAAAGGCAAATTCGGATATCTGGAAGATTAAATATTCAGCGCTGTCACTCATTTTTATTAAAATCAAAACGAGATATTATGAAAGAAGAATTTTTAACAATCCCTCTGGTCAAAAATGAAACCGATCATCAATACGAAATAACGATAGACGGCAGTAAGGCTTTTATCACTTATCGTGAAAATCCGGCTATGATTACCCTTTTGCATACTGAAGTTGAACCTGCTCTGCAGGGGAATGGTGCTTCTACTGCGGTAATAGAAAAGACACTGGATGCGATAGAACAAAGTGGAAAGAAACTAAATCCACTCTGTCCGCTGGTTGTAGCTTATATCAAGCGACATCCCGAATGGAAGAGAATCGTAATAGAGCAGAGCAAATCATTAGATTAATTTTTAACTATGTCAAACATTGGATTAATAATTGAAGAGAGAGCCGCTGACATCGGCAATTTTATGGTAGGAAGACTGCTTCCATTTATACAGAAGCGGGCAGTCGGACCTTTCGTATTCATCGACCATATGGGTCCGGCCGCATTGAAAGATTATCAAAATCTGGATGTACCTCCTCATCCGCATATAGGTTTGTCTACTTTAACCTACCTGTTTGAAGGATCTATTTTTCACAGGGACAGTATAGGTTCAGCTATAGAAATACAGCCCGGCGCTGTCAACTGGATGACAGCAGGAAAAGGTGTGGTACATTCTGAACGTACGCCGGAATACCTTCGTCATACAGATAAGCACCTGCATGGCTTGCAGATATGGGTAGCACTTCCAAAAGAACTTGAGGAATCTGAACCTACATTTACGCATGTAGAAGCAAGTGATATCCCTGCATGGGAACAAGATGGTGTACAGATAAAACTGATCGCCGGTGAAGCTTTCGGAAAGAAATCACCTGTGCCGGTACACAGTCCCTTATATTTTATTGAGATAAAAAGTACAAAAGCAGCAAAATTGAGCATAGGAAATGATCTGTTTGGTGAAAGCGGACTTTACATTCTGGAAGGGGAAATCAAAAGTGAAGGGAACACGTATACCCCTAAACACATTTTGATTGCAAAAGATTCTAAGTTATGTGAATTTGAGATCGGAGAAAATACAACTGTTTATATTTTTGGTGGAGAAGCCTTTCCGGAACAAAGGTATATTCACTGGAATTTTGTGAGCTCAGACAGAACCCTGATCGAACAGGCTAAACATGACTGGAAAGATCAGAAATTTCCAAAAGTTCCGGGAGAAACAGAATTCGTGCCCCTGCCGGCTTCTTCTCTGAAGTAGCCAATGCAGTTAAGATAAAAGAAGCTGTCTCAAAAGTAAAGTCAAATCCTTTGAGAATTACATATCTGAAATGATGCTATAGGGAGGTACGTGTAAAATAGCATAAAAATGGGGCAGTCCACTTTTTGGACAGCCCCATTTTATGTATAGACATCTTCTCCGAAGTTCTATTTTAATAACTCTTCTAATTTTCTATGCAGCTCCTCACCTCTCAGATTACTTGCCAGAATCTTTCCGTCAGGACCGATCAGGTAATTTTGCGGAATAGAGCGTATGCCATATAATTTGGCAGCAGCATTATTCCAGAACTGCAGATCACTGACATGTGTCCATGTCAACTGATCTTTTTCAATAGCTTGCAGCCAGTTTTCTTTTTTACCAGGTTGATCCAGAGAAACACCTAAGACAGTGAAGTTTTTGTCTTTATACTTTTGGAATGCAGCTACGACATTCGGATTTTCAGCACGGCATGGACCACACCAGGAAGCCCAGAAATCCAGTAACACATATTTGCCTTTAAAATCAGAGAGTTTTACAGGTTTATCATTCACATCATTCTGTGTAAAATCCGGAGCTGATGAACCAATAGTAGTTGCTTTAGCTGCAGCAATCTGTTGAGCAAATGACTGGCCGGCAGATGTATTTTTTATTTCAGCAGTGAGTTTATTATATAGTCCTTCTAATTTTACTACGTCAAAATCCTGATAAGATATATCCTGAATAGCCATCAAACTAAAATATGATGCCGGATTACTCTTTGCATAATTTTCCTGTAATGCGGATTTCTCATTCGCATATTTCATATACTCATCACGCAGGGCATTTGAATACGTTGTATCCTTCTGCTGTTCTTCAGTTGAATTTCTAAACTTTGCACTTACACGGTTCATTTCGCTGTTAACCGTTTTGAGCAGTTGCGCATATTGGCTGTACTGATCCTGAATAGCCGTCCCCTTTACGCTTGCATTTTTGATCGAATCTGCGATATGGACTGTAGTCTGACCCTTGTCGACATAGATCGTTAATGCATCGGAGGGAGCCCCGTTTTTTTTACGTCCTTCATGTTCATGATCGTATATCAGAAACACTGCAGTAGGTCCGTCTACCTTACCCTGAAACTGGAATGCTCCGTCTTTTACATCCACTGAATCCAGTACCTGCATTTTCGCGTTGCGGATAGAAAGATATATTTGTGATTTTTCTTTTGGTTTTTCGATCTTTCCAACGATCGAATACGTATCGCTCTGTGCAGAAGCCAGTACAGGCAGACTGAGGAACAGCGCGATGGCAGTCTTTTTTATCATATATTCAAAATTAGTAATCCGTATAAAATTATAAGTTTAAGCTCATGATTCAAAATGCGGAAAATAAAAACGGGGCTTTCGCCCCGAAGTTATCAGTCATTCAATATAAGTTCGATTACAGGTATTTCCACATTAGGTTTTACAACGGGCAGATCCATAATCAAATCTCCCTCTCCTGCCGTTATAGCCATATGTTCTCCGGCGGCTGCACTGCTTCTGGAGGTATATTTAATCTCTGAATTATCGTGCAGAAACTGTGCATATTTAACTTTATCCTTAAAGCCCGGCAGATATAATGTTTTAAACGGCCACTGTAATAAATGAATATACATTCGCTTGGTTTCAGGATTGTATGTCAGATAGGTATTATCCGGCTTTTGGAATCCTTCGGGAGCTGCTGTACATCCGTAGATTGATTTACTGTTGTATTTCATCCATTGTCCCATTTCCTCCAACCGATTTGTAGCCCTGTCATCAAAGTAGCCACGGGCTGTAGGTCCGACATTTAACAGCAGATTGCCACCTTTGCTCACCACTTCGATCAGCATAGCGATAAGTTGGTTTGTACTTTTCCAGGTATTTTCATCTCTGTGATATCCCCAGGAACCTGAAAAAGTTTGGCATGTCTCCCAAGCCACTTTCTTTCCGTTATGTTCCGGCCATTTATTTGGCATAAACTGCTCCGGAGTCTTATAATCCCATCCCCAGTCTTTATCCATCAGATCTAGCCTGTCATTCATAATAATTTGCGGCTGAAGCTCTCTGGCCAGCTTGACAAGTCCTTCACTATCCCAGTCAGCATGTCCTTTACCGTCTTTTCCAGGATAAGAAAAGTCCCAAAACAGCATATCAATTTTACCATAATTCGTAAGTAACTCACGCACCTGATCTTTCAGAAACTTGCGATAGTTATCCATATTACGGTTAGCATTACTTTTTCTTGCCTCCTGATTGTTGCGTAGCGCATGTGTCCCATCAATTGTAAAATCAGGATGATGCCAGTCAATGACAGAATAGTAAAATCCTACTTTCAGACCTTCAGCACGACAAGCCTCGACAAATGGTTTTAACAGATCCTGTTTGGCAGGAGTATTCGGAGCTTTATAATCGCTTACTTTTGTATCCCATAAGCTGAATCCTTCGTGATGTTTTGCTGTAATAACGACATATTTCATCCCGGCTTTTCTGGCATAAGCGGCCCATTCTTTTGGATTGTACAGATCAGGATCAAACAGATTGAAATATTTATCTTTATACTTCTCCGTGCTCATTTGCTCCATCTGCTGGATCCATTCATGACGAGCCGGCACAGCATACAATCCCCAGTGAATAAACATTCCGAAACGATCGTGTGTCCACCATTTCATTCGGTTTTCTTTGTCATCATTGGCTTTCTGGGCCCAGGAAGGAGTTTTATCTTGTGCATGTAACTGGCTGACAGATAACAACCCCAGCATCAGACACACCTTCAGGAAACTTCGTTTTTTCATAGTATTTGCGTTTATATTGGCTCTATCACAATATTAACGAAAATCCATTAAACTGACAAGCACACAATTTACGCAATCGATTGCTCAATCATCCTATATCTGACATAATCATGATAATAGCTATGTTCTTCATTTTCTGTTTTTTATTATTTTTGAAGTACGATTTGTTATAATAATCGAACCCAATAAATAGCCAGATAATTCCCTTCTCATTTGGCAATCGTATATCTCCCATCAAACATTTTAACAATAATCCGAATACAGCTTACACTAATCAAAATTATCAAAGAGCAAACTACCTTTAAAAAGAAACAAAACTCATATGAATACCATTGAAAGAAATAATTTTTATATCGTGACGGGTGGTCCCGGTGTAGGAAAGACTTCCTTATTAGAAACTCTTGCTCACGATGTACAAATCGCGGCTGAAGTAGCCCGTACTATCATTAAAGAACAGATACAAGGTAATGGTCAGGCTCTTCCATGGGTAGACCAACAGGCATACGCAAAACGGATGTTTGAGTACTCCTTACGCGACTTTCTATATTTCAATAGTCAGAATCACAATCAAATTACCTTGTTTGACCGCGGACTACCCGATACGTTATGCTATCTAGAAATGCTTGGGAAAAATATCCCGGTACAGATGGATACGGCAGTCAGAAACTATCGCTACAATCCTGTGGTATTTATTCTACCAGCATGGAAAGAAATCTACGAACAGGATCAGGAACGAAAACAATCCTGGGAGGAAGCAGAACAGACTTATTATTATATGAAGCAAACTTATGAGAAATATGGATATAGGTTGATTGATGTCCCTAAAGCATCCCTTGAAGAACGCAGAAGCTTTATACTTGATCAACTGCACTTACTCTAAAGCATGCTAAATCACTGACAAGATTTCCATAAAACTGACATTTTTATCAATATAGTCAAAATGTCATATTTTTTCTGATCTTTTGTCGTCACCATCAAAAACGAACAAACCCATATTTTTGAAAAATATAAAATTGATTTTCAATGAGATAAGAAAGAATATTCAGAAAAAGCAATTTTTATAATTCTGGCACGTTTGGAATGGCACAAACATTGACTATTAGTATCAAACGGTCAAAAAGTAAACATAGAATGATCGTTGATTAATTAGTTAAATACAATTTAAAAATTTGTAAACATGAAAAAATTATTCTTAACATTAACTGCCATTACAGCTTTAACATTTGCAGCTAACGCACAAACAGAAAAAGGTAAATTCATTGTTGGAGGTCAGGTTGGCTTCTCTACTTCAAAAATTCAGGATACAGATATCAAAAGCAGCAGCTTTTCTATTATGCCACAGGTAGGTTATTTCGTAAGTAACAACTTCGCAATAGGTACAGGTATTGGTTATGAATACAACAAATCAGAAACTACAACTGAAAATGTAAATGACGCATTCAAAGTGGCTCCATACGGACGCTACTACCTGGGTGAAGGTCCGGTTAAGTTCTTCGGACAATTAACAGTGCCAATGGCATGGGGTAATCAGAAAGTAGATGATGTAAAAACAAACAAAATTACAAATTACGGAGTTGAAGTGGCACCTGGTTTTGCATACTTCCCTACTTCTAAAATCGGAATCGAATTTAAAGTAAGAGGTTTGTACTATAATCATGGTCAGGTGGAAAACATTGCTACAGATACAAAAGTGAAAACAAATTCATTCGGTCTGGATGCAAATTCTTTAGCACCTACAATCGGTGTACAGTTCCACTTTTAATAATTAATAATTACAAACAAACGGAGAATGAGGTATCTCGAAACAGATATCTCATTTTTTTGTGCTTCTGACCTGCTATTGCCATCACCTCTGAACTTTTTTCGAAGAAAACTTTTAAGATCAGCCGAAGCCTTTGACCGAAATTCTATCGCTGGTTTAATGGATGTGAGCTGCAACAGGACAAAGTCTAATAGCAGATTTGTAAAAATAAAAAAGTCCGCAAACCGAGCGGTTGCGAACTTTCTATTAACCAATTATAAACTTAAATTATGAGACTACAAATATAGGTGTTGAAACATTAAAGACAAAATATTTTTGCATTTTTTTGCAGGTTTCAACTATCTGTCGACTTCTCCAAGCACAATATCAATTGAGCCTAATATTGCAATCAAATCAGCGATCAATACACCTTTCCCTAATTCTGGTAATACAGAAAGATTATTGAAACTGGGTCCTCTTGATTTAACTCGTTTGGGAATGTCGGTTTTATCCTGTGCTACAAAATAGAAACCCAATTCTCCTTTCGGATTTTCGGCCCTTACATAATAATCCTGAGCTTTGATATTTACCTTTTTCGGCACCAATGCTCTTGGATCAAAATCTGTCGTCCGCTGAAAATCCTTTTGAAGACGCTCCAGACATTGCTCAACAATACGTACCGATTCTTTTATCTCATCTACCCGCACCTTATACCGATCCCAGCAATCACCTAATTTTCCCATTTCTCCTTTTCCGACAGGAATATTAAATTCTAGTTCAGGATATACAGAATATCCGTCAGCTCTTCTAAGGTCCCACTTTATACCGGAAGCTCTCAGCATAGGACCCGAACATCCGTAATTAATAGCCACATCTGCGGGCAGCGCTCCGATGTTGGCAGTTCTTGAAATAAATATCTGATTCTGAGTCAGCAACTCATCCAGTTCAACCAGTTTAGGCTTAAAATAGCTTACAAATTCAGTGCAACGCTCTTCAAACCCTACCGGAAGATCATAGAAGAGTCCGCCTATCCAGATATAATTATATAGCATACGGGAACCCGATGCCCATTCCAGCATATTCATAATATGCTCGCGATCACGAAAACACCACATAAACGGTGTAAATGCTCCTATATCAATACCATATGTACCTATTGCTATAAGATGCGACGCAATACGGTTCAACTCACAGACTAAGACACGTATGTATTCTACACGCTTTGGAATTCTGCTATCCAGTCCCAGCATACGTTCTACCCCCATTACATAGGCATGGCTGTTATTCATGGAAGCCAGATAATCCAGACGATCCGTAAAAGGTATAGTCTTGGTATAGTTGACAGATTCAGCATGTTTATCAAAACAGCGATGCAGATAGCCCAGATGAGGAATAATATCTTTTACAATTTCTCCGTCTGTGATCAGCTCCAGTCGCAATACACCATGGGTTGAAGGATGCTGAGGCCCCATATTGATCACCATCTCCTGCGAACCGATCGCTGCTATCCTGTTTTGATAATTGGTAAATGCCTGATTATATACTTCGTTTGTCATCGAATCAAAAGAGAGTTAATTGATATTAATACCATGATACTGCTCCGGATCCTGGTAATCTTTACGCAGAGGGAATCCCTCCCAGTCATCAGGAAGCAAAATTCTTCTCAGATCCGGATGGTCTGTAAAAAATATGCCCATCAGATCGAATGCTTCACGTTCGTGCCATTCGGCCGTTTTCCAGACAGCAGATACTGAAGGTAAAGATGGGAGAATCTCCAGATCCCGGACAGCTGCCAGCTCTGTCTTCAGTGTGAGTTGAAGCTGATAAGGAATAGAAGCTAAATGGTAAACTACTGTGAAGGTGTCTGCCGGGAAATCATCTACAGCAGTAATGTTTGATAGAAAATCGAAATATGTATCTGAACAATCCCGCAGAAACTGACATACTTTTACCAGATTTTCAGGCAGTATATATAAGGCTGGTTGAAGACCTGTAGCCTGTTCTTTTACAATAACGGATCCGTCAAACTGGCGGATAAGCAATGTTTTAATATCTTCAAAGGTCATTTTTTTAAGGTGCTAATCGGGTAATCTTCCATGAGTCTGAAACTTTCGTATACAGTAAGCGGTCATGCAGTCTGCTGCTTCGCCCCTGCCAGAATTCAACCGCTACAGGACGCACCAGATAACCTCCCCAGTGTTGCGGGCGGTCTGCAACATCCTGATCCGCATACTGACGGCTCAGTTCATCCACCTTACTTTCCAGGTAAGCTCTATTTGGAATAGTCTTACTCTGTGGAGAGGCAATGGCTCCGATTTGACTGCCTTTTGGCCGGGATACAAAATATTCATCAGAATCTGATGAAGGAAGTTTCTCTATTAAACCCTCTATTCTGACCTGTCTTTGGAGTTCAGGCCAGAAGAATAAAAGAGCAACATGACAATTTTCTACAACTTCATGTCCTTTGCGACTGTTGTAATTGGTAAAAAAACTAAATCCGTTATCTTTCAGATCTTTCAGCAATACAATTCTGGAGGAAGGAAAGCCTTGGGTGGATACAGTTGCTAATGACATCGCATTTGGCTCCATTACTTCGGCATGTAAAGCTTCATTAAACCATTTTTCAAATTGTGCAACAGGATCCGGATTAATCTGGTCTTCTGACAATTCATTCAGCGTATAATCCACTCGTATAGCTGCTATATCTTTATGTATTATTGACATGATAGGAATAGTTGTCTACTTGCAAACTTACTAAAAAAGTGCTCTTTTTTTATCTCCTTAATGTATTTATTGATTTTTTAAAGACATATATTTCTCTTAATCACTATATTTATCACAAAGAAAGGAGATAAAGCTATGTTTAATGAATTACAACCGCAGAAAGGTAGTCTTTTGGTTTCCGAACCCTTTATGCTCGATCAGAATTTTAAACGGTCTGTCATTCTATTAGCCGATCACAATGAGACCGACGGTACAGTGGGTTTTATATTAAATCAGCGAACGCAGCTTATGCTGTCCGATGTCTTTCAGGATGTAGAGCGGGAAGCTGACTTTCCGATCTATCTGGGAGGTCCTGTAGAATGTGAAGCGCTGTTTTTTATTCACAAAGCATACGACCTGCTACTCAGTGGTGAACATATTATTGATGATGTATATTGGGGCGGAGATATAGAGTTGCTACTCCGATTAGCTAAGGAAGAAAAAATCACGTCCGATGAAGTGAAATTTTTTATCGGATATTCCGGATGGAGTCCTTCCCAATTGGATCGGGAGATTAAAGAAAACAGCTGGGCTGTAGACAACAAATTCAATAAGGATCTCACTTTTATTACGGACGGAGAAGATTTGTGGAAACAGGCACTTATCAGTATGGGACAGAAATATGCCCATGTTGCTAATTTTCCGCAGTCACCCGAGTTAAACTAAGACGGATCCGTAAATGTGATATCGTTAACCTAGTTCATTTATCAAATATCTACCTCCGCTGTTCAGAAAGCACTTACCAAAGACTAAAACAGTGTTAGCTGCCTGTTTATCTGTCGGTCAGGATCTTCACCAGTAAAATTCGAAACCCCGACGCCCAATAACCGTACTTTCATTTCGGTCAATGAAACTTTGTTCAGAAGCTCAGAAGCGATCTGATAGAGTACCTCCTCTCCTGTCACAACATCTAAAGCCGTCATGCTTCGCGTAGCCTGGCTGAAATCAGAAAATTTTACTTTTAAGGTAACAGTCTTACCTGCAAGCTCTTTTGCATTCAACCGTTTAACAAGACGTACGGACAACTCCTTCAGGATGTCTTCCAGCACCTGTATATCTGCAATATCCTGTGCAAAGGTATCTTCCACACTGATAGATTTTGTTTGCCTGTTAGGTTGTACAGGCCGGTTGTCTATACCCCGTACGATATTGTAAAAAAATTCGCCCGTTTTACCAAAGTGTCTGGTCAGTGCTTCCTGTGTCCATTGCTTCATATCCGCCCCTCTGTAAATACCGAGTTTTTTCATCTTTGAGGCCGTTACTTTACCGACACCAAAGAATTTTTCGATAGGCAGATGCTCCATAAATGCCACCACTTTTGAAGGCCCTATAAAGGTAAGGCCATCTGGTTTGTTAATGTCAGAAGCTATTTTAGCTACAAATTTATTTACCGACACTCCTGCTGATACAGTCAGATTCAACTCTTCCTGAATCTCTTGTTTAATTTGTCTTGCAATATCTATTGCCGATCCTATCCCCTGCTTATCTTCTGTGACATCCAGATAAGCTTCATCCAGAGAAAGAGGTTCGATTAAATCTGTATACCGGAGAAAAATTTGTCTGATCTGCTGTGACACTTCTTTATATATATCAAAGCGGGGACGTGTAAAGATCAGATCAGGGCACAATTGCAGTGCCTGACGCGAAGACATCGCAGATTTGACGCCATACTTCCGGGCTTCATAGCTTGCTGTAGCCACCACTCCCCGTCCGTCCGGAGATCCGCCAACAGCAAGCGGCTTGCCACGCAATTCAGGAAAGTCACGTTGCTCTACAGAAGCATAGAATGCGTCCATATCCAAATGAATTATTTTGCGCTGGATTTCCAAATTGTTTTAAAACAGGATCAAAGTAAGCATAAGTAGCTAAACAAAATTAGCCTTAAAATATTATTGAAAAAACTTATGTTTGTAAAAAAATCATGGAACAATTCTTAAAGCTGATCAATCAGGCAGGACTATCTTCTCAGGTGGTTACTGATCTTTCACTTGTGGTAGATGATAAACATATTACACACGGATGTATATTTAATGTAAAAGTAGATCGTAAGAATTTCAAATTATTTGTTCCCTCCCCTTTGCATGAACCCTTGCTGGCTGATGGAAAAAAACCTTTATTGAAAGAAATTATTCAAATAAAAGAGGTAATGTTGCTCAAATAAGCAACCTATGCTCTTTTACTCCGCATAGCACGTGTATGCTGCAAGGCAGGATCTTCCGATAACTTCTTGTAAGCAGCTGTTTCTTTTCCATGTAACGCCATTCTTCCCGATTCATCAAAATGGATACCCCAACCATACAGTTTGGTCAATGGGGATGTACGCATACAAGCCTGTCCTTTGCTGAAAAAGTCTGATCTCACAGACGGGTCTTCCCTCTCAAAGCCATTCTTATCTGCATATAACCAGAAAAGCACATCATCCGAAGTGTATGCATAAGGATGAGCCAGAATAAGATCCAGTTGCTGTTGCGCAATAGTTGGTTTATTTCCCCTCTGCGGAGGAATTGTTCCGGTTATGGCAGTGCTGTCTTCTGCTACCTCGATAAAAGTATTAAAGTAATTCGTTGTGTATGTTTTCATTGAGTTGCATCAGGTTTTCCATAGCTTTTGAGGTGAGTTCATGTACCCTCACTTTTAATTCCGAAGGCTCTTCAATCTCGGCCACATCTGCAAACATCATAAACCAACGGGCAAAATCTTCACACATATAAGCCGTCATAAAAGTCAGTCTTACCTTTCCACCCCCTAGTTTTTCTTCAGATACGAACCCGTACGCATCCCGCTGCCACACTAAATATTTAGCGATCTTTGCATCCAGTGAGATGACTACTTTTCTTTTCTCTACATCCTGTCTTTTATGTAAAAACTCACTTATAGAAGGGTGTTCCATGTCAAAGGCATCTTCCAGTACATCCAATCGCTGTATACGGTCCGTTCTGAACTGTCTGTATGCCTTACGTAGATAACAATATGCTATCATATACCAGAATTTATTCTCGTGGAATATGCCCACCGGCTCTATAACTCTTGTTTCCGGATGTTCGCTTTCAATAGTCTGGTAATGCATCCGGACTTTTTTCTTTCGTGATATACTTTCAAAAAGTACAGACAATGCATTAGGAACTAATTTATTCAGATTTTTGCTATTGGATTGTATCAGTACCTGAGATTCCAGACTCGAAAGCAGGTCTTTTTCCATCGATTTGAGTACAGCTTTTATTTTGATTATAGCGGACGAAAAATGCTCCTGTATACCCTGATCTACATATTGCTGCATAAGCTTTTCTGCAGCCACAAAACTTGTCGCTTCCTCACGGGTAAACATAATCGGCGGTAGACGGTAACCTTCCATCAGGGAATATCCCGTTCCTGCTTCTCCAAAGATAGGCACTCCGGAAGCCTCCAATGTCCTGATATCACGATATATTGTACGTAAACTCACATTGAAGCGGTCAGCAAGTTCCTGTGCCCTTACAACTCTTTTAGATTGCAACTGGATCAGAATAGCGACCGTACGGTCAAATTTTTTAGGCGAATCATCATTCATACAACGTCTAAAGTTAAGGCTTTTTAGATATAATGAACAACCTATTTTTTCTTCCTGTATAGAAATGCCATTTAATGTTTAAACAGTATTTCAATAAATTTATGACAAAAAACACCCCGAAGGAGTGTACCTTTGCCCGCACATTATTACGTTATAAAATGAACAAAGGACTTATAGCTTTAGCATTCGGTGGTCTGGCAATCGGGATGACAGAATTCACCATGATGGGCATTCTGCCGGATATTGCTAAAGATCTGAAAATAGAAATTCCTGTAGCTGCCAATCTTATTGCTTTCTATGCCTTAGGTGTAGTGGTAGGTGCTCCTACGCTAGTTGCTTTCAGCTCTAAATATTCTCCAAAGAGTGTACTATTATTTTTAATGTTATTGTTCTTTATTTTCAATGGACTGTTTGCGATCTCTCCGGACTATAACACGTTGTTGCTTACCCGCTTTGTCTCGGGATTACCTCACGGTGCATTTTTTGGTGTAGGATCGGTAGTAGCGGCTAATCTGGCAAAGAAAGGTAAAGAAGCACAGGCTATATCCGTCATGTTTACAGGAATGACCATTGCCAATCTGGCCGGAGTGCCTATTGGAACATATATCGGTCATCATTTTTCATGGCGAATAACGTATGCTATTATCAGTAGTCTTGGTTTACTGACATTCCTGACCCTGAGCATTTGGCTGCCGAGACTTAAAGCGAATAAAGACAGTAATATACTCAGCCAGATCTCTTATTTCAAAAAATGGTATTCCTGGCTTATCATTGCGATAATATCCATTGGTACGGGTGGTTTATTTGCCTGGATCAGCTATATTGCACCTTTAGTTACAAAGGTTTCCGACCTAGATCCGGACAGAGTTCCTTACATTATGGTACTGGTAGGCTTAGGTATGTTTTTCGGAAATCTGCTGGGAGGAAAATTAGCAGACAGCATTTTGCCCACCAAAGCCTCCATGGCTAGTTTTGCAGCAATGGCTGTCTGTCTCGTTATTCTGTTCTTTGTATCCCATATAGACTGGCTGGCATATGTCATGGCCTTTATTACAGGTATGATATCTTTTACAATAGGGCCATGTCTGCAAATGATGCTTATCAATAATGCTAAAGGAGCGGAGACATTTGCAGCTGCAGCCGGGCAGGCAGCTTTCAATATAGGAAATACTTTCGGCGCATTTTTCGGGGCCATTCCTATTACAATGGGATTGGCTTATAATTATCCCTCTCTTGTCGGTGCAGGAATGGCGAGCATAGGCGCTTTACTGACATTTGTATTCCTGAAAACATATGTATTAAAGAAAAAAGATGCAGTTGAAAAAAGCGAGATTATAGTCTGATCAGCGGGATTTTCTACACATTTTTTCCGTTTATAAAACTTAACACATACGCCCTATTTTAAGTAAAAGGTACGTATCTTTGTAAGACATGAATATTAACAGTTTATTAGAGCGTGCCTTAAATTTTGAATTCCTGTCCAAGGAAGAAGGCATCTATTTATATCACCATGCTGCCACTGCAGATCTGACTTACGTAGCTAATGAATGCCGCAAAGTACAGGTTCCGCATGGAAAAGTGACCTGGCAGATAGACCGTAATGTCAATACGACCAACGTCTGTATTGCTAATTGCAAATTTTGTAATTTTTTCAGACGACCGGGGCATGACGAAAGCTACATCACTGATATAGAAACCTATAAGCAAAAAATAGAGGAAACCTTCAAATACGGAGGAGATCAGCTGTTATTACAGGGTGGTCATCATCCCGACTTAGGACTGGAATTCTATGCAGACATATTTAAAAAATTAAAAGAATTATACCCGACCCTGAAACTTCATTCTTTAGGGCCTCCTGAAATTGCACATATCGCCAAACTGGAAGGGATGACTCATATTGATGTACTCCGACACCTCAAAGAATCCGGACTGGATTCTCTGCCGGGCGCCGGTGCAGAAATACTAAATGACCGTGTCAGAAGACTGATCTCTAAAGGTAAGTGCGGAGGTAAGGAATGGCTGGATGTCATGAGGGCAGCTCATCAGCTCAATCTGCCAACATCTGCAACTATGATGTTTGGACATATTGAAACCATAGAAGAGCGTTTTGAGCATTTGGTATGGATACGTGAAGTTCAGTCTGAAAAACCACAGGATGCATACGGCTTTATCGCCTTTATTCCCTGGCCTTTTCAGGATGACGGTACACTTCTGAAACGTTTGAGAGGAATCACAAACGACGTTACAGGAGAAGAATACATCCGTATGATCGCACTTAGCCGAATCATGTTGCCTAATATAAAAAATATACAGGCTTCATGGCTGACTGTAGGCAAGCGCACGGCAGAATTATGTCTTCATGCAGGAGCAAACGATTTTGGATCCATCATGATTGAAGAAAATGTAGTGTCTGCAGCAGGGGCTCCTCACCGCTTTACATCAAAGTCTATTCAGGACGCTATTCGCGAGGCAGGTTTTGAACCTCAATTGAGAACACAGACCTACCAGTTCAGAGATTTACCTGAACATATGGAAGAACAGGTAATCAATTATTAAAAAAATAAATAAGTAGAGTGAAGGACGTATTACTCCATATAGAAGCTATTATTTTTGCTTCTGAAGAAGGCATAACAGTCAATGAGTTAAAACAAGTGGTGGAAGATGCTTTAGCAATCAGTATATCCAAAGATGAACTAACTGATCTTGTTGATCGTATCAAAATAAAATATGAACAAGAAGATTATATTCTGGAATTAAAACTTATTAATAACGCTTACCAGTTTCTGACCAAACCGGTTTATCATGAATCAGTCAATCAGTTACAGTCTCATAAAGAGAAGAAAAAATTAAGTCAGTCGGCTCTGGAAACATTAGCGATTATCGCTTACCGTCAACCTATCACAAAATTAGAAGTTGAACAGATCAGAGGCGTCAATTGCGATTACTCAATTCAACGTCTGCTGGAAAAAAATCTCATTCAGATTACGGGAAAATCTGAAACGATCGGAAAACCGCTGCTTTATGGTACAAGCACGCAATTTATGAATCATTTTGGCATCAACAGTACAAAGGATCTCCCCCAACTGAAAGACATCGTCAACGAAGAAAACACAATTGGAGAAATTGCTGAATAGCACTTTCTCCAATTGTAATCTTTTGAATCAAACAAAGCTCTTCGCACAATTCACAACAGCTTCTTTTTCAGTAAATTAATTTTAAAATTATTTTAAAAAAAAGTTTTTAGTTATGAATTTGTTAGCTAATTTTACTGTGTAAAAACAACAATAAACAAAGCAAAAAAGGGACATGACTATGATGCAAGAGACAGCAATGGAAGTTCTAGAAGATGATGTGATTCTTTCGTTCAACGGACCTGAGGATGATTCAGATGACGACTTTGATGAAGATTTTAATCTTGATGAAATCGATTCAATTGGCGAGTTTGATGATTTTGATGAGGATGAAGATTTCTAATTAAATAGATTACACTTTACCTATTTAAACATCAAATTTCCCCGAAGAATCGGATAGCTTCGAGAAGAAAAAGAAAAAGGTCGATAAAAATATCGACCTTCTTTTTTTCAGTGTGAGAGAAGCTTACAGTTTTTTGTGTAATTGCTCATAAAGATCAATCACTTTCTTTTGCAGTTCTATGACCTCAGTTTCTCTTACTTGTAGTTTTTTACTCATATCGGCTAACTCATTCGCATATTGCTTATCTTCTTCTGAATCTGAGGTAGACAAAAGCTGAACTACACTTAAACTAAAAAGTTTAGAGATTTGATTCAACCTTGACAGATTTACATCTGTAATACCAGTTTCAATTTTAGAAAAAGCAGGAATTGAGATATCCAATCTTTTTGCTACATCTTCTTGACTCCAACCTTTTTGGTGTCTAAGTAATCTGATTTTTTTTCCTAATGCATTCATGGGTGTGTTGTGATGTTATTATATAGTATAACCAAAGTTAGTTAAAAAATATTAACATTTGATAAAAAAATACACAAATTAATCATTTTTAAAAAATTTATCAGCAAAACTAACCATATTAACCCCGCTGTAATTGCTAGAACTCATAAATAAAAGATTATATCCCTTCGATTTAAAATCTTCCAAAAAGTAGCTTAAATTCGACAAATCCAAAACAACTTGTATCGAACTATTTCCAAAGTACTCCCGAATATCTTGCTCTAAATGATCAATATTTTTATTTTTCTCTTTAAAGGAATCTTTATTGATAAACACTACCGGAATATCAGCTTCGTCCATTGCACCTCTGTAGTTGGCTAAAAACTCTTTATTCAAACTATCGTAAGCACTCAGTTCAATAACTGCAACCAGTTCTTTCTGAGGAAATTGTTCTTTCACAGCATGAATACTCCATCTTAATTTAGCCGGAGTGTGTGCAAAATCCTGATAGACGACACTTCCATCCTGACTTGCTACGAACTCCAGATAACGGATGGAACTTTTGAAACTTTTAATAGCCTCAAAAAATTCCTGTTTCTTTACGCCAAGCCACTCACAAACGGTATAGGCTCCTGCGATATTGGATAAATTATGTTTACCAAAGACCTGAAGAGGAATTTGCTCGTCGCCATAATGAAGATATGTAATACCCTTATTGATCGTATACTCCGGAGACTTATATCCATGCCTGTTGATTTTACAGACCATTGTCTCTCCTACCAGAGATTGCAGCACCTTATCTTCCTTGTTGTACACTAAAGTACCCTTCAACACGATGGTATCGATAAAGATGCGAAACTGATCATAATAGTCTTCCTGAGAAATAACAGATTTAAAGTTATCCCATTCCACATTGCTTATCAAAGCAATATTCGGATGATAAAGATGAAATTTAGATCTGTGATCTAATGTGGACGCATAATATTCGTCACCTTCTATAATAATGACAGGATTATCTGTAGTCAGATTCACCAAACGGTCAAAACCTTCCAGTTGAGCACCTACAAGGTAATCAAAAGAACGCCCCAAAGTTTTCAATACATGCATAATCATACTGGTAATGGTCGTTTTACCATATGATCCCGCAATCACTACACGCGTCTTTTGTTTACTCTGTTCGTAAACAAACTCAGGGAAAGAATAGATCTTAAGATCCAGTTCCTGTGCTTTGAGCAACTCGGGATTATCAGCCTCAGCGTGCATTCCCAATATCACAGCATCAATATCCGAAGTAATCTTCTCCGGAAACCAACCGATCTCTTCCGGCAACAGATGTGCTTCCAAAAGCCGTGTTCTGGAAGGTTCTACTATCTGATCGTCGGAACCCGTGATCTGATGCCCCTGATTGGCTAATGAAATAGCCAGATTATGCATGATACTTCCGCCTATTGCAATAAAATGAATACGCATTATGACTTATGCTTTAGTGAATTTTGCTGAACACCAACCATCCAGCACTTTCTTCATAACAAATGAGAACCCCAGTTGTTTAGCCTTGTCAGACAAAATAGCCAGATCCTCACCATCATAAAAGCCGCTAATATACAATTCTCCTTTATCTTTTAAAGAAGCTGCATACTGCTCAAATTGCTCCAACAGTATATTTCTATTGATATTAGCTACTATAGTATCAAATAAGCGGCCTTCCAGTACTTCATAAGAACCGACCTGAGATTCAATATTGCTGACTTGATTCAATATTTTATTCTCTTCGACACTATTTATACAGATAGGATCATAATCAACAGCAAATACATGTTTGGCTCCGCGAAATGAAGCCAGTATAGCCAAAATTCCGGTTCCACATCCCATATCCAGAACTTCCTTTCCCTCAAAATCATTCTCCAGAATAAAAGAGAGCATCATGGAAGTGGTCTGATGATGACCTGTTCCGAAGGACATTTTAGGATCTATAATGATCTCATACGGATACTGCTCTTTATGTTCGTGAAATGTCGCCCGCACATAGCATTGGTCATCTACGACTATAGGATTGAAATTGCTTTCCCAGAGCTTATTCCAGTTTTGTTCTTCCAGATCATTTATGACATAGTCAACCTCTAATCCTTCAGGTGCGTGAAGCAGAACAGTCTCCAGTTGCTGGAGATCGAGATTTGCAGAAGGAATATATCCTGCAAATCCCGATTCAGTGTCTTCGAACGTATCGAAGCCTATTTCAGCCAGTTCAGCAATAAGAAGATCCTGTTGCCATTCCTCTGCGGAATTACAGGTGAAGATTACTTCGCTGTACTTCATCTTCTATTACGAATTGAATACTTTAACTATATCCGTAAAATCTCTTGATTTTAAAGAAGCTCCGCCGATCAATCCGCCATCAATATCTTTCTGACTGAATAAATCCGGGGCATTTGAAGGGTTACAACTTCCTCCGTAAAGGATCGTAGTGTCATCTGCAAGCTGCTGATCATACTGATTAGCCAGAGTCTCACGGATAAAAGCATGTACCTCCTGTGCCTGTTCAGGAGAAGCTGTCAATCCGGTTCCGATCGCCCATACCGGCTCGTAAGCCAATACAACCTGTCCGAATTGCTCTGCTGACAAATGAAACAGCCCTTTTTCTAACTGCGTTTTGATGATATCAAAAAATTTACCCGATTCACGCTCTTCTTTCGTTTCACCGATACAGAAGATAGGTTTCAAACCGTGCTTCAAAGCAATATTAACTTTCTCCGCTAGTAATTCATCCGTTTCGCCAAAATAAGCTCTTCTTTCAGAATGTCCGAGAATAACGTATTCTGCACCTACAGATTTCACCTGAGCAGCAGATATCTCTCCGGTATATGCGCCAGATTCAGCCTGATGAATATTTTGAGCTCCGACAGACACATTTACAGCTGTATGAGCCAGTTGCCCCAGACTGTAAAGGTGGATCGCAGGGCTGCATACCACTACTTCCTGCTGTCCGATTACTTCATCTTTAACCATATTTACAATCTCAGAAAATAAACTTACTCCACTTTGGTAGTCCAGATTCATTTTCCAATTTCCTGCTACGATTTTTTTACGCATGTTAATTTATTTTTATTTAGAATTGATATTTTAATCTATTATGTTGTGTCAACTTATATACATGTCTCAGCAGCTCTGTCTCATCATCATGATAAGGCTGTGCTTTCATCACTTTCATATCCCGGAGCATTTCTTCAAATTTATCCCAACGGTATTCCTCCGTATGCTGATCTGTGCACCAGCTAAAATCAGGTATAAATTTAGCAGAATATCCTGGTCTTGCATATTGAACTCCCACGCCTACTACTGTACCTGTATTGAAGGACGTATTAATTCCACTCATGGCATAGTCTCCCATAATCAGTCCGCACTTTCTCAGGCCAGTATTACGGCTGTTATTCAGCGCATAGTCATATATGCTGACAGGTTTCCAGTTATTCTTCAGATTGGAATTGCTGGTACCGGCTCCTAGGTTACATCCATTCCCTATAACAGCACATCCCAGATATCCGTCATGACCTTTGGCCGAATATGTCCCCATTACCAGAGTGCCGAGCTCTCCTCCTGCTGTACTGTTGGCACCTATCGATACATTTCCATATATCCTGGTGCCCATCTTGACGCGCGCCTGCTGTCCTATAGCTACATTCCCTCTCAAATGACTGCCTTCACTGATTTCAACACCTTTAGCCAGATAAATAGGTCCTTCAGTTGTGTTGAAAGAGCAGCACTCTGCGAATACCCCGTCTTCTATAAAGATTCGGTCTCCTATCAGTTGATTTGTGCCTGATAAAGATTCCGAGCTTCTGCCCCGCGTCAACAATGCATAATCAAATTGAAGTTGTGCACTATTATATCTGAATATATCTTCCGGATACCGGATATAAGATATATCGTAAAGGAAGTTTACCGGACGCAGACTATTGAAATACGCATTGGTCAATATATTGTCAATATCTGCAGACCTGATACGAAATGCAAGCCATTCTTCTTTATCATATAGGATTTCTCCTTCTCTCAACTGATCTATGGCAGTTATAAGAGGATCTGAGGGACAGATATTTGCTTTCAGAACAATAACTTCTGCGGTGGTAATCAACGTCGGAAATCGTGCAGCAAGATACGGCTCTGTATAATAACTGCTCTTGCAGTTGAAAATCTTACCCCACTTCTCGGCTAATGATAATATCCCTATATGCAGGTCCCCTACCGGCCTGGTATATACCAGAGGCAAGAGGTGATCTCTCCAGGAAGCTCTATCAAACAGAATAATATCAACAGCCATAGAAAATATAAAAGTACACAAAAAAATCCCGATAAAGATTACCGGGATTATAATAATACTTTTTTAAGCAAAAGCAGCAATTACTTTTTGTTGTAACGGCTACGGAATTTGTCAATACGTCCTGCTGTATCAACCAATTTCATTTTACCTGTATAGAATGGGTGTGAAGTGTGAGAAATCTCTAACTTAATCAAAGGATACTCATTTCCGTCTTCCCATTGGATTGTTTCTTTTGTATCTACACAAGATTTAGTTATAAAAGCGTAGTCATTTGACATGTCTTTAAAAACAACTAATCTGTAGTTTGATGGATGCAAATCTTTTTTCATTTTTTATCTATGATTACGTATATTCAACAATTGAGGTGCAAAGATAATTATAGTATTTTTCAAATGCAACAATTTTCGTATCAAATATCAAAGATTTTGAACTTATCTCCTCCTCTGAAGGCAAAAATAAATTTCTTAAAACATTTATCTCTTCTCTAATGTTTGATATTCAGTTTGCTATGGCAAATTAAATATCGGTATTATCACAACTAAATTTTTAATCGTTATGAGTAAATTAGATGAAAAAGTAGCTGCATATGTTGCAGAAGCAAAAAAATTAAATCTCGGACTGGACGAATCGCTTATTCATGCTGTGGCAAAAGGCCTTGGTCCTTCCATCTACAAAGCAGATGCAGAAACAGTAGCTGCATCTGACAAAGAAGAATTAGCAAGACTTAAGAACAATTTTCTGATCAAAAAGCTAGGCTTGAAAGACAGTCCGGAATTAGATGCAGCCATTTCGGAAGTCATCGAAAAACTCGGAAAATCTAACAAAAACAAGTACAGAGTTCATGTCTATGCTCTTCTTGCTAAAAAATTCAAGAAAGAATCTCTTTACAAATAAGCTGCTTCAGTCCGTATTTATTCAAAACTAATCTCTCCAAAAAATTCCGGCAAATGGAAATTAGGAGTTGGAAAATCAATGCGGTTCCAGGAAACAAAATGTGGGGCTGGGAGACCATCTCCACATTTATAAAAATTAGCATGTACTGATTGTCCTCTTAACGATTCAGCTGAAACTAAGGTTTCTGCAGATGCAAACAAAGCAAATGGAATTTCCAGAATAGTGTTCCATAATTTCTGTCCTCTTATACTGCTTACTTCTGTGTAGGTATTAATCTGCTGAATCTGTTCTGCTGTCAGTCTGCTTCGGCTATTTTTATCTGATGTACCATACCCCACGAGTCCAGTACCCAGCGGATTCATTTCTATATTATAATAATGTACCTTTTGATCAAAGGAGATAAAAAACTCTACACAACTGTCTTCCCAAACGGCCTCGTTCGGACGAATATACTGGGCTTTGATATAATCTTCCCTGACCATATAATGAATAAATATAGCTTCAGAAGTATAGACGATCTGAAACTGTACTTCGGGATGATCAGGATATTCATCCTTCCAGGCAGCCTCAGCAATGGCATGAAAAGTGGCACCTTTAAATATTTCCAGCAGACCTGAATACTTATTATTCTGCTTTTGCTCTACATATTTTACTGTAAGATTTTTCATTGGATCATAAAATTAAAAAAGCATAACAGTAGTTGTTATGCTTAGGGTTCTAATTTACTATTTTTTTTTCAGGCATTAACAGCACTTGTTAATATTTCTTTTAACTTATCCTCATGCAATTCCAGCTCTTTAACCAGTTTGAGTTGAGATTTGGTGCGCACAAGGTTATGATCTGTATAATGAATTTTATAATAATGATCGCCTTCGAGATAGTCAGTAAGGAAACGAACAGCCTGCATATAAGGCAATAAAAACACGCCCGGTAATAAGGAATTCTTTTCGTAATCCGTTAAAAAGACCTTTGCTTCACTCATGTATCCGTTGGCATAGGCTTCAAATAGCGGAATATTAAGAGTTACCCGGCTCAGATCTTCTTCATCTTCAGCTCCCGAATTGATAATTGTACGGATGGCATCACCAAAATCATATGCCACAAAGCCTGGCATTACGGTATCCAGATCAATAACACATTGTGCCTGATCATCCTGATCTAGCAACACGTTATTGAATTTTGTATCATTATGTGTGATGCGTAAGGGTAATTTATTGGCTTTTCCCCACTCCAGAATGGTTTTCATTCTGTCTTCCAGTGAAAAGATATAATCTAATAAGTCCTGTACTTCTCCTACTCTGGAAACCTGATCCGTAGAAATGGCATTTCTAAGGTTGGAAAGTCTGAATTCTACATTATGGAAATTGGGGAGTATTTCCACCAACTTGTTGGCATCCAGATCAGAAAGCTGCTTTTGAAAATGACCGAATGCTTTCCCGCCTTCATAAGCCTGCACTGTTGTTTCGACCACATCATAGCTCTTAGTATGATCCAACAGGATAAACATACGCCAGTAATCCCCATCCTCATCATTATAATAAGCCAGACCATTTCGTGTAGCGATCAGCGTAAGTACTCTTTTATCAATTTCAGTCTTCTCTAATCCTTTACTTTTATAATCTTCTTTTAACCTTTCTATCACCAGACGGATATTCTCCATCAACCCGTCTACATCCTGAAAAATATGATGATTTATGCGCTGCAACAAATACTTCGTAGTAGATGTAGTCACTACTTTAAAGGTATCATTTATATGCCCTGAGCCAAATGGCGCTACATCTAATACTTCTCCGTCTATTGCGAATTGATTGGCTATATATAAGTTTCTATCTATGTTAACAGAATTCAAATCTGACATAATGTTTTTTAAAAATGAGCAGTTTATTATTGATTAGTTTGGCTAATATCAATATAAATTATCTAAATAATAAAAAAATTTAAACTCAATCGTTTGCATAAAATTTAAGAAATTGAACAAACGATTGCACAAAAGTTTTTAGAAATCAATATATATATTTGTTGAGTGAAGTGGTTATAAACCTTTTTAAATACGCCCTTGACACATTATAAATTCGATTAAATTAAGATATCAAACTTTAATCGGTTAACAAACAGTTATGGATAGAAGAAATTTTATTAGAACTACAGCTGCTGCCTCAGCTGGTTTAGGGATCATGTCAAGCACAGATTTATTTGCTCAGGATGGTAAAGTAAGAATAGCTTTTATTGGTGTAGGTCTGAGAGGACGTAACCATGTAGCGATTGCTTTGAATAGAGATGATGTAGAGATTGTCGCTATATGTGATACACAAGAAGAGTCATTGACACAATGCCGTAAGCAGTTTGACAAAAAAGGTGCTAAACTTCCTAAAGAGTATACCGGAAGTGTTGATGCTTACAAAAAAATGCTGGATAACGAAAAGCTGGATGCCGTTATTATCGCAACTCCATGGGAATTCCACAAAAATCAGGCTATTGATGCCATGAAAGCGGGCTTGTATGTGGGTTGTGAAGTAATAGCCGGTCTGACGGTAAAAGATCATTGGGATGTTGTAAAAGCATCTGAGCAGACAGGAAAGCCTTATATGACATTGGAAAATGTGGCTTACCGTCGTGATGTATTAGCGGTATTAAATATGCACCGTCAAGGTCTTTTCGGAGAGATCCTGCACCTGGAAGGTGGTTATCAGCACGATTTAAGAGAGGTGCTATTCAATGATGGTAAAAGCTATTACGGCAAAGGAGTTGAGTTTGGTCCTAAGGCTATTTCAGAAGCGCAGTGGAGAACCAAATATAATGTAGAACAAGACGGTGACCTGTACCCTACTCACGGATTAGGTCCGATCATGCATTTTGCTGATATCAACGCCGGAAACAGATTTACACATATTACTTCTTATTCCAGTAAAGCAAGAGGCCTGGCTGCCTATGTAGAGAAAATGTCTCCGGGTCATCCAAATGCTAAATTGAATTATAAAAATGGGGACATCACACAGACGATGTTACAGTGTGCAAATGGAGAAACAATGTTGTTGACACATGATACACACTTACCAAGACCTTATTCTATAGGATTCCGTGTACAGGGTACAAAAGGAATCTGGATGGATGTCGCGAATGGTATCCATATTGAAGGACAATCTAAGCCTCATGCATGGGATCCTGCAGCAGACTGGGTAAAAAAATACGACCATCCGATCTGGAAAAAATACGAAGAAGTAGCAAACGGATCCGGTCACGGAGGTATGGACTGGTTTGTATTTAACGGATTTATACAGGCTGTAAAACAAAAACGCCAGACTCCAATTGATGTGTACGATTCTGTAACGATGAGTGCAGTATTCCCATTATCAACGGAATCTATCAAAGCAGGAAACAAGACACTGGAATTTCCGGATTTCACCAGTGGAAAATGGAAAACCAAAAAGAATACCTTTATGTTGGATGATAGCGGCTTCTAAACCGTTATCTCCTTATTTTAAACAAGAAAGGGTTCCTGAACTTCAGGAACCCTTTCTTGTTTAATCCGCTTTGGACGTTAAAAGAGAATATAAACAAAATAAAGTTAAGACACTGTAAACAAGTTAATTAAAATTTCAAACACCTATATTTCGATCGATATTGCTATCTTTGTATGTTTAACAATTTTGATAAATTAGAAATGAGCAAAGTTAAAGTAGGAATTGTACAGATGTCCTGTGAAAAAGACAAACAGGCAAACCTGGACAAAGCTATTGTTAAAGTAAGAGAAGCTGCAGCTAAAGGCGCACAAATCGTTTGTTTACAAGAACTTTTCACATCCCTTTATTTCTGTGATGTAGAAGATTATGATAATTTTGATTTAGCTGAATCTATTCCTGGACCATCTACAGATGCATTAGCTGTTGTGGCTAAAGAATTGGGTGTAGTTATCATTGCATCCCTCTTTGAAAAGCGTACACAAGGGCTTTACCACAATACAACAGCCATCCTGGATGCTGACGGAAGTTATTTAGGTAAATACCGCAAAATGCATATCCCTGATGATCCTGCATTTTACGAAAAATTCTACTTTACTCCCGGAGATCTGGGATATAAAGTTTTTTCAACCAAATTTGGAAAAATCGGTATTCTTATCTGTTGGGATCAATGGTATCCTGAAGCTTCCCGTATTACCGCATTAATGGGTGCAGAGATCTTATTCTACCCTACAGCTATCGGATGGGCGACAGATCAGGATGAAGAAACAAATACGGATCAATACAATGCCTGGCAAACTATCCAGCGCTCACATGCGGTAGCGAATGGAGTGCCTGTTGTTAGTGTCAACAGGGTCGGTTTTGAGCAGGATGGTGCTATGAAATTCTGGGGAGGCAGCTTTGTCGCCAACGCACAGGGTAAATTGCTTTATCTGGCATCTCATGATCAGGAAGAAGTAGAAGTTGTCGAACTGGATCTCAATCAGTCGGACTACTTCCGTAAACACTGGCCATTCCTGCGTGACAGACGAATCGACTCCTATCAACCGATCACAAAGCGCTTCATTGACGAAGACTAACATTATATTTTACAGGCTTCTGTTCTGAATCAGAAGTCTGTAGAATCTATATTTATTAAATCACACAGTACAATGAGGTTCAACAAATCCATATTTCTGATTCTATTTCTGCTTACAATGGCTCATTCCGGATTTAGTCAGGAGCCGGGCCTTAAGATAGAAAAGTTGACGAAAGACTTCTATATATATACCACATATGTAGCGTACAGTGGCGTAAAAACATCTGCCAACGCTCTGTATATGCTTTCTAAAGATGGTGTAATACTCTTTGATACACCCTGGGATCCGGATCAGTATCAACCTTTACTGGATTCTATACGTAACAGGCATCATCAGGAAGTTATTGCAGTGTATGCAACACATTCACATGAAGACAGAGCAGGAGGATTTGGTTTTTTTAATAAAAAAGGAATTCCGACGTATGCTACTGCAGCTACAAATGCAATTCTGAAGGCCGATCACAAGCCCGAAGCGACACATCTTATTGAGCTGGACAAGACTATCCATATAGGAGGAAAGCAATTCGTAATCAAGTATTTTGGAGAGGGACATACCGCAGATAATGTGGTCATATGGTTTCCGAAAGAAAAAATATTAGACGGCGGATGTCTGATAAAAAGCAGTGAAGCCAAAAACTTAGGTTATGTCGGAGAAGCAAATGTCAAAGAATGGCCGAAAACTATCAGTAAAATTCAACAGACCTTTAAAAAGATCAATTGGGTCATACCCGGACATGATGGATGGAAACAACAGGGTCATCTCGAAAATACGCTTAAATTATTAACACAATAGAACACAGTGAATTCATCTATAGATTTATCTTCAACACCCAAAGCATTGGGTTTTTCATTTCCTGCAGAATGGGCACCACAAGAAGCTATGTGGCTCAGTTGGCCGCATAAGGAAGAGTCCTGGCCTGGCAAATTAGAGACTGTATATGCTCCGTATGCACAATTTATCAAAGCTGTTGCCGAAGCTCAAAAAGTACGGATTAACGTAGCTGATGAAGAAATGAAACAGTTTGCATGGAATCATCTGAACGATGCAGAAGCAAATCTGGCCAATATTGAATTTTATTTTAATCCAACAAACGACGCCTGGTGCCGTGATCACGGACCTGCATTCGTATTGAATCAGGACTCCGGAGAAAAAGCAGTAGTAGATTGGGGCTATAATGCCTGGGGAGGTAAATACCCCCCTTTTGATCTGGATGATGTCGTACCGACAAAGATTGCTCAGCACTTCGGACACCGTCTCTTTACCCCTCCTATTGTAATGGAAGGTGGTTCTGTGGAATTTAATGGTGCCGGAACGGTACTGACAACTACAGCATGTCTGTTGAATGAGAATCGCAACCCGCACCTCAACAAAGAACAGATCGAGCAATATCTGCTTGAATTTTATGGTCAGGATCAGGTATTATGGCTTGGGGACGGTATCGTAGGTGATGATACAGACGGACATATTGACGATATTACACGTTTCATAAATGAAAACACCGTAGTCACTGTAGTGGAATCAAATCCATTAGACGAAAACTACCTGCTGTTACAGGAAAATCTGGAGACATTACGCTCATTCAGATTGAAAAACGGTGAATCGCTTAATATTATTACCTTACCTATGCCCTCTCCTGTCATCCATGAAGACACCAGACTTCCGGCTTCATATGCTAATTTTTACATTGCCAATGAAGTTGTCGTAGTCCCTGTTTTCAATGATGTAAATGATGAGAAAGCATTAGCTATTTTGCAGGAGTGTTTTCCTTCCCGCAAAGTCATCGGTATCAATTCAGTAGATATTATCTGGGGATTAGGTAGTTTCCATTGTCTGAGCCAGCAAGAACCCCTGTTATAGATATACGTTTTACTAACCTCCGCTTAAATAATATGAGAAAAACAGGATTCAGAGCTTTGTTGACCATTGGAATAGCATTAGTATGCACCCATGTTAATGCTCAGGAACGGGATGACAGAGCTACTATTCTAAATTTTAAAGGAATACAGTTCACGAGTAAAGATTCGCTTTTTTACACTAATTTCAGGTTTCGGATGCAGAATCGCGTCAAGTATACGAATACACTGGATGGTGAAAAAAATGATGAGTGGGAAGCACGTGTCAGACGGCTGCGCATGCGTGTAGACGGCTATATCTACACACCTAAGATCAGTTATTCTGTTCAATTGGCATTCACGCGTGGAGATCAGGATTTTGATGATTCCGGAATTCCGAATATTGTTCGTGATGCGGTGATTTTCTATAATTTCAGTGACGATTTTTATATAGGATTCGGTCAGAACAAACTTCCGGGTAACCGTCAGCGTGTCAATTCTTCCGGGCAGCTACAGTTTGCAGAACGTTCCATTGTCAATGCAAACTTTTCAATTGACCGGGATTTTGGTATATCTGCTAATCTTTCCAAAAAGATCGGAGATATGCCTTTCAACCTGAAAGCGGAGATATCTACCGGAGAAGGAAGAGCTGTAAATACCACAGACAATGGCTTAGCCTATACAGGACGTTTAGAATTCCTCCCATTTGGTCAGTTTACAAATTCAGGTGATTATTCCGAAGGTGATCTGGAAAGAGAAGAGACTCCTAAATTGTCTATCGGTGGCGGTTATAGTTTTAACAACAAGACGACCCGTCTAAGCGGACAGACCGGAGCATTTGTAAAGGACGCAAAGGATCTGAGTACATTATTTGCTGATGCGATATTTAAGTACAACGGATTTGCCTATCAGGTGGAATATATGAAACGGAATGTGGATAATCCTTTTAATCAGGACCTGGAAGGAAAAGAAGTATATGTTTATAAAGGATATGGTATAAATCAGCAGATCAGCTATTTATTCAGCAAAGGATATGAACTGGCAGGAAGATATACTTTTGTAGATCCGCATAAAGATATTCGTCCCAAAGAGGAACGTACAGAAATTCTGGAAGCCGGACTTACGAAGTACATGAAGGCACACCGTCTGAAGTTTCAATTGAATGGTAACTATCTGGTCAAAGATGGTTATTATAACAATAAGATGGATGATAATAAATGGGGATTTACTTTTCAGGTCGAATTAGGAATCTAATTCGACAATATATAACACTAATTCGTAAAGGCTGCTTCTGGCAGCCTTTACTATTTTACAGTAAAATATAAAAAAACATATGCAAATCTCATCAGTTTTGCATCATAAGAGTATTAATACTTATCTTTAAAATCAAATCAGGAAAGCGAGTTTTACATGAGATACTACCTTATTGCCGGAGAGACTTCAGGAGATTTACACGGTGCAAGTTTGATTGAATCACTGAAAAAAGAGGATAGCCAGGCTGAATTCCGGATAGTCGGCGGAAATCAGATGCAGACTGCTACAGGTCAATCGGCTCTGATTCACACTTCTGAAATGGCATTCATGGGATTTGTAGAGGTTATCAAAAATCTGAGCACGATTTCAAGAAACCTGAAAGCAGTAAAAAAAGATCTTTTGGCTTATCGTCCTGATACTGTTATTCTTATTGATTTCCCTGGGTTTAATCTCAAAATAGCGGAATTTGCAAAAAAACATGGCATCAAAGTATGCTATTACATTTCACCCAAGATATGGGCCTGGAATCAGAAAAGAGTGTATAAGATTCGTCGTGTAGTAGATCATATGTTTTGCATCCTTCCTTTCGAAGTTGACTTTTATAAAAAATTCAACATGAAAGTGGATTACGTTGGAAATCCTCTTTTAGATGCAATAGACAAGTATCGCTTTAATCCGGATTTCAAAAAAGACAACGATCTTAATGAACGTAATATCATCGCTTTGCTTCCCGGAAGTCGTAAAATGGAGATAGAACGCATATTACCGGAAATGGTAAGGTTGTATTTTCTTTTTCCGGCACATCAGTTTGTAATAGCTGGTGCGCCAAATTTCGACAAAGCCTATTACGAACAATATACTCAAGACCTTCCTATAAAAATCGTTTTTGATCAGACTTATGATCTTCTGCGCAATTCGGAAGCTGCTGTAGTAACAAGCGGAACGGCAACATTGGAAACCGGAATTCTTAAAGTACCTCAGGTTGTCGTATACAAAGCCAATGCTTTAAGTGTGAAAATTGCCCGGTTGGTCATTAAAGTGAAATTCATTTCCCTTGTAAATCTTATCAATGATTATCTGTCCGTAATAGAACTTATTCAGGAAGACTGTACAGATTTTGAAATTGCCAATGAACTGGCTTTACTGATCAATGATAAAGAACACAGAGCCAGTGTAATGGAGAATTATGAGGTATTAGCCTCTAAGTTAGGCACTCCCGGTGCTTCTGAAAAAACAGCAAAGCTGATTGTTAAGTATCTAAGTGAATGATACTTTTAAACTTTTTCATATATAGATTGTCTTACTTGTAGTTTTTAAGATTTTAATCACTGATCAATATGAAAAAATATATTATTGCACTATTTGCTTCCGTAGCAGTTATGTTTGCTGCTCAGGCGCAATCGCAACCGGAATACATCTCGAAGCTTGAGATCGGGAAAAAGGCGAAGAAAACCTTTAACAACCGTGATTCCAGTATGGTTATCCATATTGATACATTAATTATGGGAGACCGTGCCTCACTCATGTTTTATGGAAAGAAAGATGTGACTTTGGTTGTCAAATATGCTGAAATCGGCAATCAGGCCTCTATATCGGGTACTGATGGAAAAAATAACGGTACCAACTTTGATATACAGGCCAATATCCAAAAATTAGGTTCTTTATACGTTATTGCAAAAGGTGATGATGCCTTTAACGGAACCAAAACTTTTCCTAACGGAAATGGAGGGAATGTAAAGATCAGCCTGAATAAAGGCAGTATAAAGCCGCAACAGACCGATAAAAAAGCGAAGGAATATCTATTTGTGGATGTAGAACCGGGAGGACGTTCAGTCAATCCTAATTCGGATCTGAGGAATATATACAGTAGAATAAAAATGGCTCCAAGCGGACTCAGAGGACTTCCTCAGGGACAGATTTATTCTGGCAGTCCTGGAACTACTGGAAAAATAGAAATTATCAGCATAGAACAATAAAACAGGCGGAAAATTCCGCCTGTTTATTGTTTACTATCCTACCCGTATTTCCTGAGGAGGTGTGATATTTTCCAGATCTTTGGGAAGGATGACAGTTAGAATGCCGTCTTCATAACTTGCGGATATTCTGGAGGTAGAAACCTGATTGTTTAACTGGAAGGAGCGCTCGAAAGCACCGGCAGAGAATTCCTGATACATATAAGCGACAGGAGTCTCTTCTTCTGAAGGATCATAGCTTACTGTAAGTACATTATTTTTTACGGCTACTTTGAATCGATCTTTTTGATAGCCTGCCGCATAGAGTTGAAGTGTAAAGAACTCTTCGTTTTCTGAGATATTGGCCGGAATATTATTTTTTCTGTCTGAACATGCGCCGGCAAAAGCATGTTCGCCATTCATAAACTCATCTCTTAATCTGCCGAATTTTTGCTCAAATTTATTCTTGAAATGTCCGTACTTTGCGGAACGGTCTGATGTATTATTAGTTTTATAGAACATTGTATTATTTATTTAGAGTTAACGAATTGGGATAATAGCATAGTTTGCGCTGTCAGCTGCCGAATACTGCGGACGGATTGCAGAAGAACTCATTTCGTAATAAGCCGGTGCAATACCTTTTCTTCTTTCATTGCCGATCATTGCTGCCTGACGCTTTTTAAAGCGTGAAGCTAAAAACATTCCTGCACCTGCCAGCAGTGTACCCACCAGCAATAATTTAAAGATCAATCCTACAACCAGTGCAAGCAAACCTGCTAAAACTGTCAATCCAATCAATCTTGGTAATATAAAACGAATTTTATTTTTCATGATTTTTTATTTTTAATTATTTAATTCAAAGGCCTTTTGATAGAAGACGGACAACAGGGAATTATACTTTAACTTTTTTTATATTATTTATTACAGGCAAAAAAAATCCCAAACAGGTTTTGTTTAGGATTCATCGTTATCGTATAGGATTCGTAAGGCTAGCAATCATGCCATCGTCTGGAAAAGCGTTGCTTCCATTCTTCCTTAAACTTTTCCTTATCCTCGGGTGAGAGTTGCTCCAATTTGGATCGCAGGTGCGAACGGTCACAAGCCTTTCCTTTTCCTTTAAACCTGAATCCTCCAAAAAGAATCTTGGATAAGACCAAAATTCCGAAGGCCTGCCAGTAACTGATTGCTTTTATCCCAATTATTTCAGGTAAAAGGGCATTCCAAAGTGACTGAACCACCCAGACCAGCAGAAAAACCATCCCGATAATAAAAGGAATCATAAAAAGAATCTTTCCTTTCTTTTCGTTTCTAAATCTGTTATTCATATCTTCTTAATATTTAAGTTCTTCGTAAAGCATATTTAAGCGCAGACGAAGGTGTTTTACCGCATAACCTTTGCGGCTAATGATCGTTTTTATATTTTCGCCCTGCAGATCAGCTATTTGCTGTAAGGTCATATCTTCTATTTCATTCAGCACAAATACATCTCTTTGTTTTTCGGGCAGTTCATCCAGAGCCTTCATCAGCTCCTCCCAGAATACCTCTTTAAACAGCTTCAGTTCCGCATTATTCGAATCATCCGCTAACAATATTTCTTTGATCTTCAGCTCTCCTTCATCATCCATATAGGTATGATCTTCTATAGCGTCCGTCTTTTTCTTACGGTACAGATCTGTGATCTTATTACGGGTAATAGAATACAACCAGGCACTCACATTTTCCAGCTGGTCGATATTAGACAGACGGCTGGTCTGATACCAGACTTCTTGCAGAATATCTTCGGCATCTTCCACTTTCTTCACTTTTCCCTTAATAAAACGAAGCAATTGGGCGCCATAGTTACGAACGACCTCCGGAAGTGAAGAAGATTGTTTATCAGACATTTGTAAGGTATGAGTGTAGTCCATAGATCAAAAGACGATTGACACACACTTTTACTTTAATACATATAGAAATAAATGTAAAAATATTTTTGGGTTATCGGGCTCTCTTTCTCTGATTTATTACATACTTCTCATTCGGTATATAACTTTAAAGCACAATTACGGCGCTCAACTGTTAAAAAACCTTAAAATAACGGGTAAACTGTAATATCGTCCTTAAGCCAAGCGTTATATCTGTACTTTTCATAAGTTTAGGTTAATAATTGGTTAGTAACGAAACGCTTCAGGTTCCCCGCCTGAAGCGTTTTTATTATTTATAGTTCACGCGATCGTTATATACTATCTGCATCCTTTATTTTGGAGTTCATATGCGAGTACCAGACGAGTCATCCGGTTGTACCTCGCTATACCTTCAGCCTGATTGTTGTGTTGCAGATACTGATTGTAAAACAGGGCGGTGAGATCGTTGATCCAACCCATATATGCCTTCCAGAAAGCTCGCTCTTCCTCCAGATCGCTTTCGATTTTTGCAGATAATCTGTTACGGTATTGTTCAAATAAATTCCTGTCAATGCCACGAAGCTCACTCAACATATATGTCACACATTGTAAATAGGCTGAATATCTGTAAAATTCATTTGGGTGATGCTGCAGGCGTACAAAAGCAATAAAATTAGCCTCATCTTCGAAGCCTATCCCCTGCTGATGAGCCAGTTCGTGCACATAAGTAAACGGCTTGGCAACCTCGGGCATTGCTGTGTTGACATGTGCTTCATGTGTAAAAGGATTAAAGTATCCGGATACCCCTACATACGACACCAAGCGACTGTTTAACGGAGATTTCGCACGTACATTGGATACAGACAAGAATGACCTGAAGGTTGTATCATTTTCTACTGTTGCCACCATATCCTGTTCAATTTGCCGTCCTTTTCCTTTCCATACCTCCGGATTGATCTGTCCCCGGATAGTATTGGTTGTATCGATAAAGCGATCCAGTACTTCCAGGTAATCCGCCAGTTTCAGACTATCAACCCGTATATCTGCATTGAGCGCTACAGACTGCCTGTAGTAATTCATTCCCCAGCTGACATAAAAAAAGAGGTATAAAAGCAACCCCAGATTAATGAGCTTTGAAAAACGTAACAATGCGGGATAAAACTTCTTTTTGAATAATAAACAGACTGTCTGTCCGGTCAGGAATACCAGAAATCCGATCGCAGTACAATAAAAAATATCTCCGACACTAAAAGGTAAATATCCGAAAAAAGTGCCCGGAATATAGGAAAATACAGGATACCAGCCTCTGGAAAAGATCATTTCCACGGCATGTGTATTGCCCTGCCATAGTGTAAACACTATAAGCAGAACAATCAGTATCAACGATACAATGCCTGATCTTTTCAGCTGGTTTTTCATGATTAGCTTTCGTTTTCGAAATAAACTTTATAATAGTTCATCCCTTTCTCTTCGTCAAAACCCTTTTCCAGGTATTCTCTCTTTCCATGAACGTAAATATGGAAATTCTTATCGAGCTTCAATACACTTTTGTAGGAAGCCTCCATTTTCTTAACAGCCTTGTCCGCAATATCAAAATTACTCTGAAAAGGAGTTTCAAATTCATCTTCAAACTCACCCCGATATTCTTTAAACAGTGATATCGCCTGAGGATTTCCTAATACCTGTTCTTCAAATTCTTCCTGTACAAACTCTTCCTTTTCTTTAAAATAATTCATCGAACGGTTTAGCAGATCAATTTTATCTGCCTTCTCCATTTCAAAAACATCTTCCAGTTTTTCGTTGACAAAGTTTTTATACACTTTCAGGTAGTTACCTGTCTGGTTAAAGTTATCATTACGGATACGAAGTTTCAGAAATTCATCCTTCCAGTACACAGCTTCCTGCTGTTTGTTTGTCTGATCCACGACCAGTACCTTGTAACCCTCGTCTTCCTCCACATCGATAATGAGTACGCCTTTGTCCAGCTTGTTGATATTGATGGCTTCTGCTTCATAATCCAGCTTAAATGCTCCCTTCTCCGGATATACTTTAAGGTATGTTTCTTTATTTTCGGATTTGAAGATACCTATTGCCTGATGATCTTCTCCTTCCATCTGTACGTTCTTCAGGTGAACGACATACACTTCGCCCGCTTTGATCTTCGGATGGCCTGATACCTCATACAAATGCTTGCTGACTTGCTGAGAAAGCTCATGAAAAGGTAGTTTATCCTCAAAAAACTGTTTTGTAAAATGATATACCTCATTGAGTCCGAGTTCTTCATTAGGATGAAAAAAACGATGTACTTCATTCAGCTTGGCAAACGGAGACAAAAAATACTGCATAAGCAGCTGAGGCATTACTTCATCTTCACCCAGGTTAACAGGTTCATCAGAAAGGATATAAAACTCATCCTGCGCTTTATTTCCTACGCGGTGAATGGATAATTTTTCGAAAGTGGCATCTTGATGAAAAAACATATATTGCGATTCTATTTTTTAAAAATTGTACAACTCTATTGCTGTCCGGTATGTCTGTATATGTGCATTGACTATATCCCGGATATGTTCGGAATATCCTCCTCCCATGCTGACCTGAACCGGTATATCAAGTTGTCTGCATAAGGAAAGGACGATATAATCCCGCTCTTTACACGCTTCAGGTGAAAGCTTCAGTTTACCCAGCTTATCTGTTGCCAAAACATCGACTCCTGCCTGATAAAATACAAAATCAGGGGCGACTTTCTCAAACAGATCCGGTAATACTGTTGTCAACTGAGACAAATAATTCTTATCTGTAATCCCGTCTTCCAGATTAATATCAAGATGAGATTGTTCTTTTATAAATGGAAAATTCTTTGCCCCGTGCATAGAAAAGGTAAATACCTCTTTACTACCTTTAAATATATTGGCTGTTCCGTTTCCCTGATGTACATCAAGGTCAATGATTAATATTTTATGTACCTTTTGCTCAGCGAGTAAATATGCGGCAGCTATAGCCTGATCATTCAACAAACAAAAACCTTCTCCATATGCATGTCCTGCATGATGTGTACCTCCGGCTACATTAAAGGCAATCCCGTATTGCATAGCAAAAAGTGCAGTTCTGATCGTGCCATCCACAATAAGACGTTCACGCCGGATCAGACTATCTGTTAATGGAAATCCGATTCTCCTGATCATACGCGCATCCAGTGTGAGTTCGAACAGATCCCTTACATAAGATTCGTCATGCGCCAGACAGGCAATTTCTTCTGAAATCAATTCAGGTTCAAAAAAACTGTCCTTAGATACGAGTCCTTCATGTATCAACTGCATGGGAATCAACTCATACTTCAACATGGGAAACCTGTGGCCTTCCCTCAGCGGATGAATATAGGCGTTATGAAAAGCTATTTTGAGCAAAACAAAGTTTTCTATTTGATGACGAAGATACAAAAATGTTGTGGCACGACTGCCCCGAAATCCTATCGAAATATTGGATTTACTAATAAAATTTAACATATTTACAGACTGACCTGCGTCAGTTTTTAACTTAACTTCATGGAAAATAAATCTTTACCTCAATTATCTGCAGAAGAATTAAGGGTCTTAGGTTCTTTACTGGAAAAATCTAAAACCACACCTGAATATTACCCAATGACACTCAATGGTTTACAGACTGCATGTAACCAAAAAACTTCCCGAAAACCGGTGGTTAATTATGATGAACCTACTATTATCGCAGCATTAGATGCGTTGAAAAAGAGAGGCTTGATGTCCACAGTTGTAGGTGGTGGCAGCAGAGTGACAAAATATAAACACAATCTGGCGATTCAGTTTCCTCTGATTCCTTCCGATCTGGCTGTACTGTGTCTATTGATTTTGAGAGGGCCGCTCACTGCCGGCGAAATCAATAGTAATTCTGGCCGCTTGTATGAATTTGAAGGACTGGAGGATGTACAGGAACATCTGAATAAGCTCAGTGAAGGTGAAATAGAATATGTAAAGCAATTACCTAAACGTCCGGGACAGAAAGAAGTGCGTTATGTGCATCTCTTAGGCGAAGTAAATGAGGAAGATTATGATGAGCCTGTAAACAATGGAGCACAACAGAGTCAGGTAAAGGAACTAGAGAACAGAGTTCTTGTATTAGAAGAACAACTGCAGCAACTTCGGGCTGAATTTGACAGTTTGATGCAGGAACTGCGTTAACCCGGTTTAGTATGAAAAAGCTTCTCTTTTTATTATTTATATTCCCAGCCCTTTTATTTGCTCAAAACGAGCAATACAATATTACTCCTTTAATTCAGGATATAAAGAGCAGTTTTAGGGGATTAGCTGTAGTTTCAGACCAGATTCTTTGGATAAGTGGCAGCAACGGAACTGTAGGAAAATCTTTGGATGGCGGAAAATCCTGGAATTGGGTCAATCCGGCCGGATTCGAATCATACGATTTCAGAGATATTCAGGCTTTTAGTGCAAAAGAGGCTGTTATTGTTAATGCAGGTTCTCCTGCAGTGATATTACGCACAAGTGATGGGGGTAAAAACTGGATAAGTACATATGAGAATAATCATCCGGATATCTTTTTGGATGGAATGGATTTTTGGGATCAAAAAAGAGGAATTGCTTTTGGGGACCCTATAGACGGGCGACTCCAATTGTTGTATTCTTCCGATAAAGGAAAGAGCTGGAATGACATATCTGCTAATCTTAAGCAGGTTATGAAAACAGGAGAAGCCAGTTTTGCTGCCAGTGGAAGTACCATCTGTACCCAACCGGATGGCAATGTATGGATCGCCACAGGTGGTTCAGTATCCCATATTTATTTTTCCGGAGACTACGGACAGCATTGGGAACAGTATGCCTGTCCAATTACGCAGGGCAAAAGTACAACCGGCGTGTTTTCTATAGCTTTTATTGATCACATGACAGGTGTGGTAGTAGGTGGAGATTATGCGCAGGATAAAGAAAACGTAAATAACATCTTGCTGACTACCGACGGTGGAAAAAACTGGACAGCACCAGCAAAACCTGTTTCAGGGTTCAGATCTTCTGTTGTGTATATAAATAAACAGAGATTATTCGCAACAGGGACTTCGGGAACAGATGTTTCTGACGACGGAGGAAATACCTGGACAAAAATCGCTGATTCAAGTTTTAATGTGATCGGGAAATCTCAATCAGGCAATAAGATATTCCTTACAGGCAGCAAAGGAAATGTTGCGGTGCTACAAATACAACCCTCTCCCAAATAGAAGTGAGGACATAAAACAACCTGCAAATCGCAGATTCTAACACCTCTAGCGCAAGTATTAGCGGAGCGGTGCTTGTGCTAGAGCAGATATACAACCATTCAATACAGTTGGTGGGGACAGCAACTGACGCCACTAAATGTTTCGATTCCTAAGAAAACAACCTGCAAATCGCAGCATTTCACATCTCTAGCGCAAGCATTAGCGGAGCGGTGCTTGTTGCTACAGCAGACATACAAACATTCTATACAGTTGGTGTGGACACCAACTGACGCTACTAAATGTTTCCATTCCTAAGAAAACAACCTGCAAATCGCAGCTTCTAACACCTCTAGCGCAAGCATTAGTGTAACGGTGCTTGTGCTTTAGCAGCGATACAAATATTCCATACGGTTAGTAAAAAACCAACTGACACACAAAATTTATAAATAAAAAAGTCCGTCTTCCTTACGAAAGACGGACTTGTATGTGTCACTGAAAAATAACAGTTACAATTTTTTCACTCTTATATTACGGAAAAACACTTCAGATCCGTGTCCTAAGAAAGCGATATGTCCGGATTTACGTTGTAATCCGGGATGGTTTTTACCATCAAGTGTACCATTTTTGGATGCTTCAGCAATATCACCTTCCAGAATAACCGTTCCGTTGACCGTCACTTTGATTTTATTTCCTTGTAAGCGGATTTCCTCAGTATTCCACTCGCCTACCGGTTTCAAAGCTCCTCTTTTTGCCGTGATGACACCGTATACGGATCCGTGATACTGGTAGGGTTTCAGACTTTTGTAGACATCCGCATCATTATCCAGAATCTGGATTTCCATACCTGCATAAGCAGCATCTCCTTCTACCGGCGCACGTAGACCTACTCCATTATTCGCTCCGGGAGTCAGTTTAAATTCAAAACGATATACTACATCGCTGTATTCATCTTTGGTATACAGGTTGCCACCAAATTTAGCATTTGGATAGACGACCAGATAACCTTCCTCATTGATACCATAACCATCGGAAGGAATCCATTTGTCTAAATTTGTACCATCGAACAACATATCAAATCCTTCACTCTTTTCTTCAGCACTAAGTTCTGAAACCTGTTTTCTTGGCAATTCTTTAATAAAGATATCACGATAATATACTTTAGTACCATGTGCCTGCAATTCGATCTGTTCTGTAGGGAATAAAGATTGATTGCGATCCCAATAGTTTTCCAAAGGTACATTATCTGTTACCAGTACTCCATTCAGGTACACGGTCACTTTATCATCTACCATTTTTATTTTAAAAGTATTCCATTCTCCCAGTGGGTTATCTGCAACGACTAATGGATCTTTTGCATTTTTTTGGTTGTTATACAGACCACCGGAACCGACCTGAGCACCCACATTGGTACGGGATATATCCCAGATCTGCACCTGCGGAGTACCTCTCAGATAAACCCCGGCATCTCCTTCTTTTCCATCTTTATCCAACTTCCAGTCAACCAGCATCTCCATATCTCCATATTGTTTGATCGTAGCGATGTTATCTCCTTTACCGTTGAAGATCAGTTCTCCTTTGCTAGCCTGCCATCCTGCACGCATTTTTTCGTCTGCTTTCTTTTGTTCTGCAGCTAATGTTTTAGCGTCCATTTTGCTGCGTTTGATCGGATCAGCTACCAATCCTTTCCATCCGCTCAGATCATTTCCGTTAAATACAGATACAAATCCTTCTTTATTCGGCATTTCAGCTAACTGACGAAGTACGGCTTCTTTCAGGTATGAACTTTCACTTCCGGATAGATTACCGATAACTTTATTCAAAATATTGCGAACATCTTCACCTACATATTCTTTATGATCAAATGCTATATTCATTGCAGTATTGGAAGCAGCTCCAGCTAAAGCCGGATTGTCCATCTGCTTGCTTGCAAAGATCATAGCCTGATAAGTCCCTGCTCCCTGCAGTGAGCTTAATGCCTGATTACGTTGTGCATCTGTACGTGCAATAGCAAAGGCATCTTTCAGATGCAGTGTTTTCTGATCCGGAGTCAGAGAAGAACTGTTCACCAGACGAATCAGTCCTTTGAAGATAGTATCAAAATTTCCTTCTCCTTTTTCTGTTCTGGAGAGCGCAACAAGAGCAGGAAGTGCTTCTGCTGATTTCCATGATGCTAATGCGGAGATTGCCTGTGTTTTTACTTCAGGAATACCGGCATCCGTGAAATTCTTAACAGCATTCAAAGACTCCGTACCTCCAAGACCTGCAAATACAGGGAAATACATGCCTGCTGAAGGTGCTGCTGATACGGTCACATTAGATGCTAATTTTGTTGTAATTGCATCTTTGTCCTTGCTGGACTGAATGGCATTGATTGTTGCTTTTTGTAAATAAGCGACTTCATTTTTATTTGCAGTCGAGAATAATGCATACAATTCATTCAGATCATCTTCTGATGCAACTGTTGGTAATGCCTGATAAGCTGCCATACGAACTTTCTCATCTGTACTCTTTGCTAATGGCAAGACTGCTTTTGATGATTTCGCATTCGGTCTTTTTGCCAGAATACCTAACAGTGCGATCTGTGTTTTGGCATCTGCTGTTGCTAATGATTCATTTACAATATCAATAGCTTTTGCTTCTTTAGAAGCAAGAATCAGTTTTTGAATAGCGCTTGTCAATACTTCATCTGCATCTTTAAGCTGACTGATCAGAAGTGGCGTTACATTATTGCGGGACAGTGCATCAAGTGCTTCTAATCCGGAAATACGGGCATCACCTGTAGTATTGTTAAGAACAATCTTCTGCAGGGTGGATACATCCGAAGCAGATCCTTTTTGTGCCAGGAAATCCAGGATACTTTCCTGCACGGCAGGTGTAGCACTTTTTAGCGCTGCAATTAGTTTTTTCGTATCTCCGCTATTTCCATATTCGCCTAACAGCTGCAGAGCTACATTACGATATGCGGCATCTTCGCTTGTTGCAGCAGTCAATAAAGCTTTTTTCTGTTTTGAAGCATTGATATTAGTAAGAATGCTTAATGCTGCAATCTTAGTTTCAGGGGCATTATTTATGCCTGCTCCTGCAAATAATGCTGCAGCAAACTTTTCTGCCTGTGCTGATTTTTTGTTCTTCAAGAGTGTCTCTGCGTAATCGACCGCCAGTCCTGTGATATCATTTGGCTCATACTGATATTTTACGATAGCCAGTTGTGTCATAAAGACTGCTGCTGATTTCTCTCCTCCGATCTTACTCAATGCTGTGAAAGCGGCTTTTTGAAATTTCGGAGCTGAAGTAGACTGAATAAGTTCAATAATTTTTGTCTCCGCATCGGTTGATCTGAGATCTCCAAGAGCTGTGACTATGGCTATTTTCTTCGTCTCTGAATCGGCATCTGTCAGTGAGGTTAATAAAGCTTTACGCGCATCCTCTGTATTGATAGCAACCAGTGCACGGGACGCCTTCCCTACCAGATAATCGTCTTTCAGATAAGGCGTCAACGGAGCCACAGCTTCGTTTTTACCGGATTGTTGCAATAACTTGATTACATATCCTTTATTGTCTTTGTCTGTTAATTTATCCAGAGCTGCAATCAATCCTTTTGCAAATGTTTCGCGTCTGGCCTCCATTCCGGATTGCATCACATAAAAAGAGTATGAGTTACTTGCAAATTCAATAGTGGCATTGTTTCCGCCCTGAGGCTGCAGCTTCGCTAATAATTCAGCGATATCGTCAGATGAGAAATTTTCCAGCTCTTTCATAGCAGCCAGAAATTTTGCCTTCTCCTCTGCCGGCTGCTGTGCCAGTACATCGGCTATTTTGGTAGCAGCTGTCCGGTTGGAAGGTAATTGAGCATGTGCAGCTACTTGTAAAATCAAGAGTGCAGATAATATATTAAATGTTTTTTTCATTGGTTTGTGCTGTTGAAATGTAAATTAAATAGTCCACGGACCTCTCATCGGTTGATGAATCAAACGATTAGCGCCTTCATCATTAATAAACACTTGTTTGTCAGAATCGAATTTCAACGAACGGTTGAGTCTCAATGCAATCAGTCCCAGATTGACTAACGTACATGAACGATATCCATTCTCCTCATTCAGCGCAAATTTCTGTCTTGTTCTCACAGACTCCAGGAAGTTTGTAATCTGCGGAGCAGGTTCCGGGTATTGTGACAGTTTTCTTTCCAGATCCGGAATATCCGATACAAATCCTTTATACAGTTTACCTTTAGGTCCTTCTATATATGCCAGTCCCTCGTCCTTGCCTTCTCCGTCTAATATAATCTGACAACCATCAGCATATGTATATGTAATGCGTCTCCATGTACCTACGGCATCATTATGTTGTTGCGGGGCATCAACCTCGATCGATACCGGACTTTCTTCATCTTTACCCAGAAAATACTGTACAGGATCCAGATAATGTTGTCCCATATCACCAAGACCTCCTCCATCATAATCCCAATATCCACGGAAGGTAAGATGTGTACGATGTGTACTGTATGGTTTGTACGGTGCAGGTCCTAACCACATATCATAATCCAGTTCTGACGGCACCTGTTCGACCGGTAAATTCTGCTTACCAATCCAGAAAAATTTCCAGTCAAAACCGGTGTGCTTGCTGATAGTCACTTTAAGCGGCCATCCCAGCATTCCGGTATCTACCAGTTTTTTGATCTTTCTTACCGGAACCTGCATACCGTAAAAATTATCTTCAAATCTAAACCAGGTATTCAGACGAAATATATTACCATGCTGTTTTACAGCTTCTTTAACCTTCTGACCTTCACCGATAGTTCTGGTCATTGGTTTTTCACACCAGATATCTTTTCCAGCACGTGCAGCTTCTACAGCCATCAACCCATGCCAGTGCGGAGGTGTGGCAATATGGACGATATCCACTTCAGGAGATTTGATCAGCTCTCTGAAATCGTGGTATTCACGTACACCACCGCCTAATGTTTTCTGAGCGATAGCCAGATGACGGGTATCAACATCACAGATAGCGACGGTTTTTGTACCGGCATAAGCAAAATGTCCGCGTCCCATTGATCCTACTCCTATGACACCTTTGGTCAGGTGATCACTTGGTGCAAGATAACCTTGTCCTCCTAAAACAAAACGTGGCACAATTGTAAAAGCAGCAGCTCCTATAATTGACTTTTTGAGAAACTCACGTCTTGAATTTTCTTGTTTTTTCATATTGTTGAATGTAAGTTTTAGGTATTGATTATACTATCATAAAAATGGAGTTGTTATCAGGCAACTCCAATTTCTAAAGATATTAAAATAATCTTACATACATTTTAGCATTGTAAAAATCGTATGTAAAATTTTTATGGTATTAGATAGCAGACATATTAAACGACAATAACTTTGATACCCAGAGATTCCAGTTTTTCTACATAGCGCGGATTTACATAATTATCCGTTATCAGAATATCGATCTGGTTGATCTCTGCAATTTTTCCGAAGCTCTTGCGACCAAATTTACTGGAGTCCACCAAAACGATTACTTTTTGAGCTGATTCCATCATCACACGATTCAGACGGGCTTCCTGAGCATTGGTGGTTGTGATTCCGAAATCTAGATCAATACCGTCTACACCAAGAAAAAGTTTAGAACAAAAGAAGTCTTTTAAGATCACTTCGGCATATGCGCCCGTAACAGACATGGAGGTTTTACGCATAGTGCCTCCGAGTTGTATAATTTCAACATTCTGATGCTGAATAAGCTGTTGTGCTACGTTCAGTGCTGAAGTGACGACAGTAAGTAATCCCTGTGGTTCGATTTCTTTTGCCATGGCCTGCATAGTCGTACCTGAAGCAATAATAATAGAATCATTAGGCTCTACAAAAGAAGCTGCTGTCTTACCAATTTTTGACTTTTCCAGCGTATGTAACTTTTCCTTCTCGAATACAGGCCGGTCCGTAGTATAAGGATTCTGCCGGGTAGCCCCTCCATGTACCCGAAACAACAACGAACTGTCTTCTAAAAATTTTAGATCCTTTCGAATAGTAACAGTCGAAACGCCAAGCTCTTCACAAAGCTCAGAAACCGTAATATTACCAACCTGTTTAAGTTTTTCTAAGATCAAATGGTGTCTTTCAACGCTATTCATAATAGGTTTTAATTCAAATTTCACTAAGGTAAAAAACTTTTCTTTTATGAGTGAAATAAAAATTTAACAATAATTTCGTTTGTTTTCTTTTAGTTTCGTTTGATTATTTATTATGTTTGTTTCAGGATCGAACAAACAGCAGGTCACAAGAAGTGTTATATATTGTAAAATCAATTATATATGAAATTTGACAGAAATGAAGGCATAAGCAGTCTTTATCAAACCCAACAATGGGATATTGCCATTATCGGTGGCGGAGCTACCGGTCTGGGAATCGCAGCAGATGCGGCTTCAAGAGGGTATAAAACAATCTTATTAGAAAAATATGATTTTGCTAAAGCAACATCCAGCCGCAGTACAAAACTGGTGCACGGAGGTGTGCGCTATCTGGCCAACGGTGATGTCAAATTGGTTTACTCTGCACTGCACGAAAGAGGGCTTATCTTTAGAAATGCTCCTCATGTGGCCAGAATACAGAGTTTTATTATTCCCTGTTATTCCTGGTTTAGTAAATTAAAATATCTGATCGGCCTGAAATTATACGACTGGATGGCAGGCAGCCTTCGTATAGGCAAGTCTGTATATCTGAATAAAAATGAAGTAATCTCTAAATTACCTACTGTCAAAGCTTCTGCGCTTCAGGGGGGTATACAATATTTTGACGGTCAGTTTGATGATGCCCGTCTTGCCCTCAATCTGGGGCAGACTGCTGCTGAATACGGAGCCACAATCATCAATTATGCTGATGTGACACATATTGATAAAAATGAGGCTGGTAAAGTAAACGGATTGACTTTTGTCGATCAGGAAACAGGACAGTCCCATACTATTAAGGCAAAATCTATTATAAATGCAACGGGAATATTTGTAGATGACATTCTGAAACTGGAAGAACCCAAACACAAAAATCTGGTCAGACCCAGCCAGGGAACACATATCGTCGTTGATAAGAAGTTTCTCGGTAAATCGGATGCGCTTATGATTCCCGAAACGAGTGACGGTCGTGTATTGTTCGGTGTGCCGTGGCATGGTCATGTATTGCTGGGCACTACAGACACTCCGTTAGATCAGCATCAGATCGAACCGCGTCCTTTGGAGGAAGAGATTAAATTTATATTAGATACCGCTTACAATTATATGGAGCATGCTCCTACCCGATCTGATATATTAAGCGTATTTGCCGGATTAAGACCTCTCGCTGCTCCTCAGGGTGATGACGTTAACAGCACAAAAGAAATATCCAGGGATCATAAACTTATCAGCAACGCTTCGGGTCTGGTCACAATTACAGGAGGAAAATGGACTACCTATCGTAAAATGGCAGAAGAAACCATCAATCTGGCCATTAAAGTAGCGGCTTTAGATCCAAAAGCCTGTGTGACAAAAACACTGAAGATACATGGCTATGTTCAAAATGAGGAACAGGGCCACTGGAAATTTTATGGTAGCGATGCAGAGGGCATACGTGCTTTGGCGGCTACTTCTCCTGAACTGGCTGCTGTATTACATCCAAAATTTGAACATATTGCTGCTGAAGTCGTATGGGCTGTACGATATGAAATGGCCAGAAATGTAGAAGATGTATTGGCCAGACGTATGCGAATATTATTTCTGGATGCAAAAACATCTTTGGAAATGGCTCCTCAAGTTGCTAAATTGATGGCCCAGACTATGGGGAAAGATGAGCTTTGGATCAATGAGCAAACAGAAAGTTACGAAGAATTAGTGAAGAACTATATTATAAATTAAATTGTACATATAACCATAATAAACCATGCAAAATAAGGAATACATCGTTGCGCTTGACCAGGGTACAACCAGTTCAAGAGCTATTATATTTAATCAATCGGGGGAGATTGCAGGTGTAGCTCAGCGCGAATTTAAACAGCATTATCCACAATCGGGGTGGGTAGAACACGATCCTCAGGATATCTGGTCTACACAGTTCTCCGTGCTGACAGAGGCTCTCACCAAATCAAAGATCAACTCTTCAAAAATAAAAGGAATCGGAATCACCAATCAACGCGAAACGACAGTAATATGGGATAGAAAAACGGGGGTTCCTATCTATAATGCTATCGTATGGCAAGACAGAAGAACAGCAGAATATTGCCGGTCTATCAGTGATAAAGGACATGGTCCGCTGATCCAGAAAAAAACAGGATTGCTGATCGATGCGTATTTCTCAGCTTCAAAGATCAACTGGATACTGGATAATGTAAAAGGTGCCCGTAAAAAAGCAGAAAAAGGTGAACTCGCCTTCGGTACAATTGATACCTGGCTGATCTGGAATCTTACAAACGGAGAAACGCACGTAACGGATGTAACCAACGCCTCACGTACGATGATCTTCAATATTCAGACCATGGCATGGGATGACGAGTTACTGGAGATTTTTGACATTCCGAAATCTATTCTTCCTGAAGTCAAAAGCTCTTCTGAAATCTACGCAGAAACTTCTAATGAAATACTTTCTCATCAAATTCCTATCGCAGGTATTGCGGGAGACCAGCAGGCGGCATTATTCGGACAGATGTGTACCACCAAGGGTATGGTCAAAAATACGTATGGTACAGGATGTTTTATGCTGATGAATATCGGAAAGAAACCGGTTATCTCAAAGAATAAGCTAGTTACTACAGTCGCATGGCAGATTGGCAAGGAGGTCACTTATGCGCTGGAAGGAAGTATTTTTATTGGCGGAGCGATCGTGCAGTGGCTGCGTGATGAATTGGGGATCATCAAAAAATCTGCTGATGTAGAAAAGCTGGCCTCTTCTGTGGAAGACTCTAATGGCGTATACCTGGTACCGGCATTTGCTGGTCTGGGAGCACCTATATGGAATCCTGATGCCAGAGGAACGATCGTAGGGCTTTCAAGAGGAGCAAATGCAGCACATATCGCCAGAGCAGCATTAGAAAGTATTGCTTTTCAGACTGTAGATATTTTACGGGCGATGGAATCAGATGCCGGTTTAAAAATCAAAGAGTTACGTGTTGACGGGGGTGCTACACAAAACAACCTGCTGATGCAGTTTCAGTCTGATATTCTGAGTTCAACGACTGTACGTCCTGAAATTACAGAAACAACGGCTTTGGGTGCAGCTTATCTGGCAGGTCTTGCAGTCGGATTCTGGAAAGATATCGAAGAAATATCGAAACAATGGAAAGAAGACAAAAAATTTGAGCCTAATAAAAAAACTAAAACCAAGGAATTGCTTCAGGAATGGCACCGTGCAGTAAATGCAACGGTCTATTGGGCAGAAAATAAATAATGATAACCTTTATAAACCAAATCAGATAAAATTATGACACCATTTGTAGCTGAACTTATAGGAACAGCAGTATTGATCCTTCTCGGAGGAGGCGTTGTGGCGAATGTAGTATTAAACAAGACAAAAGGAAACAATTCGGGTTGGATTGTCATTACTACAGCATGGGGACTGGCTGTCTTTTGCGGAGTAGTTATTGCAGGCCCTTATAGCGGAGCGCATCTTAGTCCTGCTGTCACTGTAGCCAATATGGCTTTGGGAAAGATGACCTTTGCAGCAGGTATGGAATATATTGCCGCACAATTTGCGGGGGCTATGTCGGGTGCATTTCTGGTATGGCTGATGTACAAAGATCATTTTGATGCAACAGAAGATGCCGGAGCAAAACAAGCTGTATTCTGTACTGCTCCTGCTATCCGTAATATTCCCGTCAATCTGATCAGCGAAATCGTAGGTACCTTTGTGCTGATATTTACCATCTTTCACTTTACGGATGCCAAGTTAGCTGATGATTCACCTGTAGGTCTTGGTTCTATAGGTGCGTTGCCGGTAGCATTTGTAGTATGGGTTATCGGTCTGGCGCTTGGGGGTACCACCGGATATGCGATCAATCCGGCTCGTGACCTTGGTCCCCGTATTATGCATGCCCTTCTTCCGATAAAGAACAAAGCGGGCTTTGATGCAGGCTATGCCTGGGTACCGGTGATCGGTCCTGTGATCGGTAGTTTGCTTGCTGTAGGTCTGTATCTAGTATTAAATTAAGAAAAGACTATTTTTGTATAAAATAGATAAACATGAAATTTTATTTTTTTGCATTGTGCGGATTGGCTTTAACTTTAGGATTTTCATCTTGTAGTATGTTTAACAAAAAAAATCAACTGGTGAATGACAGATTTCCTGATTTCTCTGCTGAAGCTCACAGAGGTGGCAGAGGTTTATATCCGGAGAATACGATTGAGGCCATGAAGATGACCATTGAACATATGCCTCATATTACAACTTTAGAAATGGATTGTCACATCACAGCAGACAAAAAAGTAGTGGTTACACATGATGACTATTTAAATCCCAAATATATACGCTATGCGGATGGAAAGGATATTCCTGCTGACAAAAAGGATCTGAAAATCTATAAATTTGATTATAACGAACTCAAAACCTATGATACAGGTTCTAAGTTGTACAGCGATTTTCCGGATCAGTTAAAACTGAAAACCCATATACCGCTACTTTCTGAACTCATTGATGCAGCTGAAGCTGAGGCTAAATTGCACCGGAAAAGTCCGATGTTTTATAATATCGAAACCAAGAGCTCTCCGAAAGGCGATAATATCCTGCATCCGCAGCCCTCTACATTTGTAGATCTGATGGTAGAGGTAATTATGAATAAGGGTATAGGTTCAAGAACGGTTATACAATCTTTTGATAAGCGTACGATACAATATCTGAATAAGATGTATCCGCAACTGAAATCTTCCTATCTGATCGACGGAAACAATAAACAAACAGTCGAGGAATTAATCAAGGATTTAGGCTTTACTCCATTTATCATCAGCCCGAACTATTCACTTGTTACAAAGGAATTTGTTGCGGATTGCCATGCCAGAGGCATAAAGGTAATCCCGTGGACCGCAAATACAAAAGATGAAATCAAACGACTGAAAAAGTTAAAAGTGGATGGTATAATCAGTGATTATCCAAACTTACTTTAAAACAGAAAAAGGAACTTAACGTTCCTTTTTCTGTTTATGTTTATTCAGATAGTCTTTCAAAACCAAAAGTATCTGCTCTGTCGTCTTTTTTCCCCTCTAAGGTATTGCGTATAATCTGAGCCGCAATCATACTGAATGTAATACCGTTACCACCGTATCCCAACGCATACAGCATCCTTTTATTACCTGGCCATGCACCGATAAATGGCAATCCGTCTTTAGTCGAAGAAAATGTACCACACCAGGCCATACTGACTTCAAACTTAATTTCAGGAAACATTTTCTTTAGTTTGTAGGATAGTTTCCGGACTTTCTTCCGCAGCAACAAATCCCGGACTCTCGGATTGCGAAAAGGTTCATCCTCCCCTCCCATCATGATCCGGTTGTCTGCAGTAGAACGCATGTAAAAATAAGGAGACTTTGTTTCCCAGATCAGACTCTTTTCCTTCCAGAACTGTTCATCTGCAATAGGATTCGTGACTAATGCATAGGTAGAATTGAGTTGCATCACCTCCTTTGGTAAAAATTGACCGGCTTCAAAACCTGCAGCAATAATCACGTATTTACAGGAAATAACAAATCCGTCTTTGGTCTTCAGATCATATCCTCCCCGCTTTTCCTGATAGCTGACAATCTCTACAGGACTATAGATATCCAGTTCTTTTTTGCTGTGATGATAATTTAATATACCTGTTGCAGCGGAATAGGCATCCATCTGGGCGGACTGATCATTATAAAGTGCTCCAAACCCTTCAATGCCGTATTCTTTCAGGAGCTGCTCTTCATCCAGATAAGATACCGGCAATCCATATTGTGTACGGGCATCATATTCTTCACGAATCATTCTTCGCCCTTTCCTGTTACTGGCAAGAAATATGGTGGAGACACGTTTAAAGTCTGCTTTTACATTTGTCTTTTTCAAAACATTCTCCAGATCAGTGATAGACTGCAAACTCGATTGATAGGCTTGTACAGCTTTCTTTTCACCTACATCATTAAGCATCTGGCTCAGAGGCACATCTATCTCATACTGCAATTGTGCAGTACTTGCAGCTGTGCTGCCTGTAGCAACGGTTCTTTTATCAAAAATGGCACACTTAATTCCAGCTTCGCACAGTTCATGAGCCACCAAAGATCCTGTGATTCCTGATCCAATAATAGCAACGTCTATTTTTAAGTCTTCCTGAAGGGGTTTATTGTAATCGTAAAGGGCATTTTTTATTATCCAAAAAGGTAGTCCAGAATATAAATCCATATAGTATTATTTATATCAAAAAACAAAACCGGCAAACAAAAGTTTCGTAAAATCCTTTTAAATAAAAAAGGACCGTCTGAATTACGGTCCTGATATATACTTTTGTACTTATGCGTAAATCTATTTTCAGACTATTGGCAAAGATCAATAAGGTGATTCTTCCTAAACTGAGTAAGAAAGATCCCACAAAGCTGACCAAATTTCAACAGGCTATTTTAGCCTATCGCTACTTTATTACGACTCGCGCTTTGGATTAGTCGTCATTGTCAGCTTATCATTCACAATATGAAGCTCTGTCTGTGGAAAAGGAATGCTGATACCATGTTTATCCAGGGCGTTTTTAATGACCTCCTGATTTTCATTATTCGCCGGCCAGAAGTTTTCTTTCTTAGCCCATGCACGTATAGTAAGGTTCACGGAACTATCAGCAAGCTCGCTTACAAAGATTTCCGGGGCCGGTGTTTCCAGAATACGGTTATCAGATTTAAGCACTTCCAGAATAATATCCTTAGCCGTTTTAATATTGGCATCATACGATATACCGATTACATATTCCAGTCTTCTGTTGACAATCTTGGTGTAGTTTTTTATGACTGAATTAGCCAGTGTACCATTCGGGCTGAATACCCGTATTCCGTCGGCACCAATTAAAGTAGTATAAAGCAAATCTATACGTTCTACCGTACCGGCTGAACCATTGGCACTGGAAACATAATCTCCGACTTCAAATGGTCTAAACATTAAAATCAATACACCTCCTGCAAAATTAGAAAGACTGCCTTGCAATGCCATACCTACTGCCAGACCAAATGCTGATAATGCTGCAATAAAAGATGTGGTCTGAATACCCATTGTACTGGCTGCCGTAAGAATAAGCAAAGCATACAGGACAAACTTTAACATGCTGGATATAAATGCCCGTATGGATACGTCTATATTGCGTCTTTCAAAACGCTTATTCATGATATTAATCAGAAATTTAATAAGGTATCGGCCAAAGAATAATATGCCCAGACCTACCGCAATACTGGGTATACTGACAATGACTACATCTATAAGTTTTTCTAATCCGCCTTCAAATCTGCTAATATTTACTGTTTCCATACAATTGTTAAAATTTGAATATATTTGATTTTTCATTCCAAAGGTAGGAAGAATTGATTTTTTGCACCGTATTTTCTTTAACTTTTAAAAATCTTTAACATTCATTTCTATGATTTATTTAGATAATAATGCTACCACAGCACTCGATCCGGATGTATTGGAAGAAATGATACCCTACCTCACGCAGTCCTATGGAAATGCTTCGAGTATACAACATAAACCGGGCAGGATTGCTTCTTCTGCAGTAGTAAAAGCCAGGCAGCAGATTGCAACAAGTCTTCATGCAAGTGAGAAAGAAATTTTCTTTAATTCAGGTGCTACAGAAGCAATCAACACCGTTATAAAAGGTGTATTTGCACTATACTCAGGCAAAGGAAAACATATTATTACTTCAGCTACTGAACATAAAGCCGTACTCGGCTGTTGTGAATATCTTCAAAAAAAAGGCGCAGAGATAACATATGTCTCTACAGACCGCAATGGCATGATAGATACAAATGCACTGGCAGATCTGATCCGGCCGGATACCATTCTTGTAGCATTGATGGCAGCTAACAACGAAAGCGGTGTTATTCATCCCATAGAGGAAATTGCCACAATTACCAGAGAGAAGAATACTTTGTTTTTTTGTGATGCGACTCAGTATGTAGGTAAAGTGCCGCTTAATCTCGAAAAGACCATGATCGACATTCTTTGCTTCAGTGCGCACAAATTTCATGGCCCCAAAGGTGCTGGAGCTTTATATATACGAAGAAAATCCAGACCCACGCAGATAGAGACCCTTATACACGGAGGTAAACAGGAACAGGGATTTCGTGGCGGAACGTATAATGTCCCTGCTATTGTCGGGATGGGAAAAGCACTCGAACTGGCAGTCTCTGATTTGAGCTGTCAACAAACGATCTCCGACTTAAGGAATTTGTTAGAAAACAGGATCTTAACAGAAATACCAGACACAGAAGTCATTGCTTCAGCTGTATCCCGTATTGCCAATACTTCCAACATCACGTTCAGGCATACCAAAGCTACGGAGATCATGAGCAGGCTTACTGATATAGCTATATCTGCAGGCTCGGCCTGTGTATCGGGTGACCGTGACCCTTCACATGTGCTCAAAGCTATGCACCGCAGCGATGAGGAAGCCTTTTGCAGTCTGCGATTTAGTCTGAGCAGATATACGACGGAGGAAGAAATAAAAAAGACGGTAGCAAAACTCCGGACTGTTGTCTGCCAGATCCGGGAGCAATCCCCTGTATGGCAACTGTACAAGGATGGACTTTTGGATTGATTTTTGACAGAATACTAACAGAGAACACATTGCTTATTTTCAAAAAAATAGCGTAATTTGTAAGAAAAGCAGAAAACATGGACAGCATGATCACCATTACAGATAAAGCGAAAGAACGTATCCACTCTATTATGAAGTCGGAACAATACGACGACAGTTATTTTGTTAGGGTCGCCGTAGAGAGTGGAGGTTGCTCAGGTCTTTCCTATAAACTCGATTTTGATAACGAAGAAAAAAAGGGAGACCAATTTTCTGAAGATAAAGGAATAAAAATCTGTCTGGATATTAAATCATATTTATATCTGGCAGGTACTGAGCTGGATTATTCAGACGGACTAAACGGTAAAGGATTTGAATTCCATAATCCTAATGCCAGCAGGACTTGTGCCTGCGGAGAGAGTTTCTCTGTATAACACAGAACAGATAAAAAAGGTCTTCTTTATGCTAAAGAAGACCTTTTTTTTATGCTGACTTACTTTCGTTTTCACACATCTCTTTCAACTTGAGATTCATTTGTTCAAATCCTCGTCTGGTATTGTTATCCAGTGTTTTTTGAAATAACGGAACAAGCAAACCTTTGAATATCTCACTTTGCACAAAAGTAGTCGTACCATCTCCATTGTCAATCAGTTCAAATGCATGTTCACCATCAAATATTCCCGGTAATAATAGCCTGCCTATCCAACTCAGCTTTTTGTTTTCCTCATAAACCAAAACTTTCGGTTTGAAAACCATACTTCCAGAGTCCGGAGGTTGTATGTGCACACGTATTTTTTTCCCCACCCTGACGTTACCATCCAATGCTTTTATAAAAGGATTCCAATGCGGATACTGAGCAAATTCCGTAAAAACTGACCATATCTTTAATGGTGTGGCCTGTATACGAATTTGGGTAATGATTTCTTTTGCCATGGTTATAATTACATTTAATACAATACAAAGATCCTTCAAACGAAGCAGACTGCTCTTGATAAAAATTAAGAATTTACCTCTCCTGTCTTTTTTCGGATACGGCTGAATGTTTCAGGTGTCATTCCTAACATAGATGCAATATACTGCAAGGGTACCTGATTGAAAAGTTCTTTGTTATGTTTGAAGAAATAATGATAACGCTCTTCACTACTCATAGACAAATGACTGAATATCCGTTCTTCCAGCGTGGTAAAACACTTGACTATAAACATTTTTTCGAGTTCATTCCATTTTGACACTATGCTGCCGACCTTTTTATAATTTTCTTTACTTATGGAATACAGCACAGTATCTGAAAGAGCCTGAATATTCCATCGGGAAACATCATCAAAAATAAAACCTGTCAGATCTGTTACAAAATACCCGGAAGTAGAAATCCATTGTGTAACTTCTTTTTTATCGGTATTTACAAAGATCCGAAGCATACCGGACTCAATAAAAGAGAGTTTATTAATCCTATTTCCTTTTTGGGTAAAAAAGTCGTCTTTCTTTAGGTGTTCTTTCTGAAATAGAGTGCTTATTTCATCAATTTCAACATCTGATACGATGCCAAAATATGACTTTATATATTGTGCTAATACGGTCATGTAACTCCTTTATGCTAACTTCCTTATCAATGTACACATTACTTTTGTGATTTTCTTAATCTTCTTTCTCCGTTACAGGTAAAGCAAGGATAAATGTGTTACGATCAGCTTTGATCTGATAAAACAGATAGCCACCATGTGCCTCGACAATACTTTTGGATAAGGTGAGTCCTATTCCGCCTCCATCCTTTCGGGTCGTATAGAAGGGCAGAAATATCCTGGACACAATCTCAGGATCTATTATTCTTCCGGAATCTGCAAATTCTATATAAACACGTTTGTTCAAAGTATAAACCTGCAGGAAGATCTCTTTAACATCCTGACTTTCGACAGCATACATGCTATTTGTAAAGAGATTGATCAACACTTGTTCCATCTGTACCGCATCTGCAAATATGCGTATATCAGATCCCCCGTTATAATGTAAAGTGATTCCCTTCTGCTGTAATATTCCGGTATATCCACGCAGGCAATTCTGTATAAGCGGATCTACAGCTATCCATTCAGGCTGCGGGCTGGGTAACATGGTCAGGCGTCTGTAGCGCTCCACAAATTTTTGCAGATGATAGCTTCTGTTCAGAATGGTATCTACGCTTACCTGTACATCCTCTTTATCTTCCGCACTAAGAGATTCCTGTTCCAGAATCTCGCTCACATTTCCTGCCAGTGAATGTATAGGAGTCAGTGAATTCATCAATTCATGTGCGATCACTTTCATAATAGACAGCCAGGCTTCATTTTCTGTAGAATCTATAACACGCTGTATAGAATCCAGTAAAATGATATAATACTGCTGGTCTCCCACTTTGCTCACCGATGTCTGAATAACAAAAGTTTGTTTTTCTTCTTTATTGATCTGAATATCTATTGTAGACTTATATTCTGCAAAGTTCTTATCTTCTATAGCCTCGAAAAATTGGGGTACAAAAGATTTAAACTGATGCCAGTATGTGATCCCGGGTAATCCAAAATACTTACGCAGATATTCATTCATATTCAGCACTGTCCAGCTATCTGTACTTTTCTTCAAAATCAAAACTCCTGATTCCAGACTATTAAGCAGCTGTTGATAGATGAATGCCTGTGATTGCAGATCAAACGAGGCTTTTTTATTCTTCTCATACAATCGTATAAGCTGATTCAGCACTGTATTTTCCTTTTGTTCCTCAAAACTCAAGGCGTAATCATCATACAACATGGCCTGTACAATACCATCAAACTTACTGTAATAGCGTTTGATAAATACCCTTGTCTCAAAAACAAGGATCAGTAAAAGTATAAATATACTTGTCAGTACATACCAGAGACTATGAATACCGCAGTATATAGACACAGCAATGAGTATGGCTATTATCAATGTACGGATCACTATCCCGATCACCAATTTATGTGTACTCATTCGTTTGGATTTGGAATACTGTATTTTTCTAATTTGCGATATAAAGCTGCCCTGGATACTCCGAGTTCATGAGCGGCTTTACTGATATTTCCGGCATACTTATGTAAACTGTCAATTATCAGGTTACGTTCCACATCGCTTATAGTCGTCTCCTCTTTACTTTTCACTAATGCCAGTGCTCCTTCAAATCCCATATGCTCAAGAGTAAGCTCCGGCTGATCTACTAATATCACTGCACGCTCTATACGATTCTGAAGTTCCCGTATATTACCCCGCCATTCATATTGTTCCAATTGTCTCAGCGTAGTGTCTCCGATATGCAACATTTCCATATCGTATTTTTCGGTCATGTGTTTCATAAAGAACCGCAACATATCCGCTATATCGTCTCTCCGTTCCCGCAATGCAGGAAGATAAAGCGACACCGTATGTATACGATAATACAGATCTTCGCGAAAAGTCTTTTCCTTTACAGCTGATTCCAGATCAACATTTGTTGCAGTGATAATCCTTACATCCAGCTGTCTTACTTTGGATTCTCCCAGTCTGGTTACACCCTTACTTTGTATAACCTGCAATAATTTTGACTGCAGATGCAGCGGTATATTTCCGATCTCATCCAGAAAGATAGTTCCTCCATCAGCCTGTTCAAATCTACCTGCTGTATCCGCACGTGCATCAGTAAATGCTCCCCTTACATAACCGAACAATTCGCTTTCAAACAGGTTTTCATTCAGGGAGCCCAGATCTACATGTATAAAAGGACGATCTCTTCTCGAAGAATGTTTATGAATATACTCTGCCAATACATATTTCCCTGTCCCGTTTTCTCCCTGGATCAATACGGTCGCATCTGTTTTTGCTACCCGCTCCCCCATCTGATATACTTTTTGGATCTTTGGTGAACTTCCCAGAAAAAATACCGGCGCTGATGGAACAGCAATCTTTTTAGCTTTACGAATCTGTTGTACGGCAGATTTCACTATTTCTATCAGCTTATCATTATCCCAGGGTTTCAGAATATAATCTATGGCTCCCAACTTGATGCCTTCCACTGCCGTTTCTACATTGGCATAGGAAGTCATCAGTATAATCCTGACCTGCGGAAAATATTCCTGCACTTCTGTTAACCTGTATATCCCTTCTCTTCCATTTTCATAGCCCAGACGATAGTTCATATCCAGCAAGACAACATCAGCTTCACAACTCCGGATTTTATCCAGCAACTGACCAGGATCAGACAATACATTTACTGTTTCAAAATATCTTTTCAGTATCAGTCTGGAGGCGATCAACACCTCTTCCTGATCATCTACGACTAAAACAGAAGCTTCAACTTTTTTCATTTCACACAGCTAATTGTTCACTACCGGACAAACAAGTGTCCGAAACCGAACACTAAAATATACCATCACAAAAACACAATCTGATAATCAATGAATTACATTTTAATTAAGCAGATGGCACAGATATTATTGCAGAATTATCAACTACATAATTCAAGAATAATGGATATAGCAATCCCTCGTAAAAATAGAAAAAAACAATACATTGCCCTATCAATTTTAGGTTTTTTAGCGATTATAGCCGCCGGCATCTACCTGGCTACACGGCCTTCGTCCTTGAATATAAAAAAGGAAGAAGTACAGATCAAAGCAGTTAAGTATGATAGTTTTGAAGACTTTGTTGTATTTCAGGCACAGGTAGATCCGCTACATGCTATGTTAATCAATATTGTAGAGGGAGGTGCTGTACAGGAGTTGTTTGTAGAAAACGGTGCAATGGTAACTCAGGGAATGCCTTTGGCCAGATTGTACAACCCTAATACAGAATTCAATTTTCTTTCGCAGGAGACTGCTATTATTGAACAGATGAATAATCTCAATGTACAGAAGTTGTCGCTAAGAAACCAGGAACTGGAACTTTCGAAGGAACTGATCACTATTGATCATGATTATAATGATACCAAATTGCAATATGATATGAATCAGAAGCTCTATTTGAATAAAGTATTAGCAAAAAACGAATGGGAAAAGACACAGGAGAAACACAGATATCAGGAAGAACGAAAAAATCTGATTCAGAAAAATATATCCAGAGAAAAGGAAATTAATCAGATACAAATCGCTCAGATCAATCAGGCTTTACAGGCCATGCAAAAAAGTTTGGAAACGCTGAGGGAGAATAAGAAAAATTTTCTGGTCTTGGCTCCCGTTACCGGTCGTCTCAGCTCTTTCGATGCCGTACTCGGCCAGACCTATCAGGCGGGTACAAGTATAGGTAAGGTAGATGTCATGAAAGGGTATAAACTCATGGCTATGATCGATGAATTCTATCTGGAAAAAATCAATTCCGGTCAAACCGGAAATATTGAGATGAAAGGAGAATCAGTACCGGTACGTGTTTCCAAGATTCTTCCTGAAGTCAAAAACGGTCAGTTTAAAATAGAACTGGACTTTACAGATAAACAACCTGAGGGACTGCAACAGGGACTTTCATTCGGAGTCAAGCTGATATTGTCCGGAAAAGAAAAGAAACTGGTCATTCCTAAAGGAACTTTTAGTAATGTAAGCCAGGGGAAATGGATCTTTGTCGTGGAGGGCAATAAAGCAAACAGACGCTCCATAGAATTAGGGAGAGAGAATCCTTATTATTACGAAGTTATCTCCGGACTCAAAGAAGGTGACAGAATCATTACATCCGGCTATGAGGATTATAAAAATATACAACTGCTAAATCTAAATTAACACATATCAATATGATACACATTAAAGACTTAACCAAGGTATTTACCACTGAAGAAGTACAGACCAAGGCACTCAATAATATTAATCTGACGATTACTGAAGGAGAATTTGTATCCATTATGGGACCTTCAGGCTGTGGTAAATCCACTTTATTGAATATTGTAGGTCTGCTGGACAATATAAGTGCAGGCAGTTATCAACTTCTGGGTAAAGAAATTGCAAAGCTCTCTGAATCCGGAAGATCTAAAGTCCGCAAAGCTAACATTGGTTTTATCTTCCAGAATTTCAATCTGATTGATGAACTAAGCGTTTTTGACAATATTGAACTTCCCCTTATCTATAATAAAGTACCTGCAGCAGAACGCAAGAGCCGTATCCATGAAATTGCTGAAAAACTAAATATTGCGCACCGGCTGCAACATTATCCACAGCAACTCTCCGGAGGACAGCAACAGCGTGTAGCTGTAGCCAGAGCTTTGATCAATAATCCGAAAATTATACTTGCAGATGAGCCTACAGGAAATCTGGACAGCACAAACGGAAATGAGGTAATGGAATTGCTGACGCGCTTGCATGCCGGAGGCGCCACCATACTCATGGTTACCCATTCTGCTCATGATGCCGCTTTTTCTCAAAAAATAATTACGATGAAAGACGGAGAGATTCTGAGTGAAAAGATAAATCAGAAAACAGTCGATATTTTCACCAAATAAGCAGACTGCCCGGATACTTACTCAACTAAAACATGCTCAATCATGATAAAAAACTGGTTTAAAATATTTATTTACAATGCCACACACAATAAGGTATTCACGATCCTGACACTGATCGGTCTCACACTCGGAGTGACGGGAGTGATCTTGTCTCTCCTGTACTGGAATGATGAACATGCCTATAACAAGTGGAATCCGGAGAAAGATAAGGTCTTCGAGGTCATGACCAACATTAGTGAAGATATGATGTGGAACAGCAGCCCCGGCCCTCTTGTGCCCATCCTCATGGAAAAATCGAATGAAATAGAAAGTTACTGTCAATACAGAGCCTATTACTTTGATCAATACTTTAAGGTCAATGGCAAAACGGAAATACTGACCAAAACCATAAATACACAAGGATCTTTTTTTGAGTTTTTCCCTTTTGAAATCGTACAAGGCTCTGTCTGCCAGTTTTCTTCTTCACAAAATACGATGGCTCTGGAAGAGTCGGAAGCAAAACGGATATTCGGTACAGCCAATCCCATCGATCAGATTATCACGACAGATAATAAGGAAAGCTACGTGGTCACCGCTGTATACCGTATCCCCGGAAAATCATCTATTGCTCCCAATGCAGTTTATACAGCTATGGAGAAAGATATCAAGAGAAAAGCCAACTCCTGGGGAGATTTTGAATTTACAGTATTGCTGAAGCTCAAAGATCCCGCAAAGAGGGATCTTGTCAAAAAACAGATTGATGAAATCTACCTGAATGAACGGGCAGTGAAATATGCGAAAGAAGCCGGTATCTCATTAAATGAATTTCTAGGCAAATATGGCTCGATCACAGTGTCTCTGCAATCGCTGTCTGAAAGCAGACTGATATCTAAAAGAACAGGTTTTCCGGAAGGAAGCGGAAATCTGCTTTTCCTAAAGATCAATGTCGGTATTTCCATATTGGTGTTGCTCCTCTCGATCTTTAATTATGTCAATCTGACTGTGGCCTACGCGATCAAGCGTGCAAAAGAAATCGGCGTGCGTAAAGTAGTAGGTGCTGACAAAAAGCATATCATATTGCAATTTCTTTTTGAAACCTGTATCACTTCTATTGTCAGCATTATTCTCGCTGCCGGTATTACTGAAGTACTTTTGCCATCCTATAATTCCCTGTTGGGTAAGACGATGACACTCAACCTGCTGGATTTCCTTCCTCACATGTTGCTGTTGTTTCTGATCTTATTGATCTTTGCAGGTCTTATTCCGGCCATCTATGTAGCTAAATTTGATGTATTAAAAGTACTTAAAGGAAACTATTCCAGAAGTAAATCCGGCACCTGGTTCAGAAATGGCATCCTGAGTCTGCAATTTACCATAGCCACATTCTTTCTGATATCAGGATTAATGGTGCACAAACAAGTTAACTACATGATAAACAAGGATCTGGGCTTCAACAGTGATCAGGTGTTGACTATATCATTTATAAAACAGTATCCTGAAAATCAAAAGTTCAATAACTATGAAAGGATAAAGCAGCAACTGTTAAAGATAAATGCAGTACAGGATGTCAATATCAGTTCCTTCACTCTGGGAGGCGGAGCCAATTCGAGTTCCAGTCTGGAATATAAAGACATCTCTATACAGGGACAAAATATGGGTCTGGATTTCGGCTACCTCGAAATGTTAAAGATAAATACGATTAGCGGCCGGTCTTTCGATAAAAATCTGGGCTCAGATTCTACCGGCTCCGTTATGCTTAATCAGACAGCAGCGGATATGCTCAAGGAAAAAGATATAGTCGGTAAAGAAGTCCGTTTCATGGGGAAAACTTTTAAAGTAATTGGTATAGTCAATGATTTTAACCTAAAAGGTCTTCAACAGAAGATAGAAGCTATGACATTTTTCCATTTAAAAGCTTTTCCGTGGATGGAAGGAAATATTACTAATATTTCAGTCAAGATAAGTCCGGAACATATGGAGAAGACAATCTCGGAGATTGAAAAATACTGGAAAACCAATGTCGATGATCTGCATCCATTCAGCTATGAGTTTGTGGATAAAAGATTTGCACGAACGTATGAAAATGTTGTCAAACAAAGAAACCTGTTTGCTGTAATGAATATTGTCGTTATACTGATCGCCTTATTCGGATTATTTGCGTTGGCCTCCTACTCTATTGAAAGAAGATTTAAAGAGATCGCTATACGTAAGGTAATGGGTGCAGAAACCAAAGATCTGCTGTTGTTTCTAACCCGTCAGTACATCTGGATCTCCGTAGTCGGCTTTATACTTGCACTGCTGCCAAGTTATTATTTTATCAATACCTGGCTGAACAATTTCGCCTATCGCATTGCTATCAGCTGGCAGACCTTTCTTATAGCTATCATTCTTATGCTGATCCTTACTTTAACCGTTGTCTTGTCCAAAGCATACAGAGCTACCAGACTGGATATCCTGAATGTGTTGAAATATGAATAAAAGTATTGTTTGTTTATTATTAATGATGCTGGGCTTCCCGTTATGGGGAAGCACCCAGCAACTTTACACTTTAGAGCAGTGTATGGTATGGGGTATGGAAAACCATCTCGATGTAAAGATCCATAATCTGCAGATAAAGGCATTCCGGGCAGCCGAGATAAATAAGGCCTCCCGTTTTTTACCAGATATTTCTGCGCGGATCAACCATTTTTATAATTTTGGTTCTACTATCAACCCGCAGACCAATGCACGTGAAAGTGCCAATATACAATCGGATAATATTTCTGTAGATGCCGGAATCAACCTCTTCAACTTTGAGGATTTAAACAAATCCCGCATAAGCAGACTACAGACGGCTATAGCACAGGCAGATAAAGCAGTCATTGATCAGGAATTTGCATCCTTACTGATTCAGCGCTATACAGAGGCATTGGCCGCCCAGGAATTGAAAAAAGTCATTACGCATCAGCTTGTAAATTCCAAAGAGCAACTGGATCGTATTGAAAAGGAAGTGGCAGACGGCGCCAAACCTGAAAGTGACATCTATGATATACAGGTCATCTATACACAGGAACAAAAGCTGCTTAAACAAGCCGAACAGGATGAACTTAATAAAAAGGCCTTACTGGTACAGTTGATCAACAAAGAAGATATTTCTGTGGCAAATATGAATCTTTTAAAAGATATACCGTCCTACGATCATCCTTCCCCATCCGTCCTATGGGAGAATAACCCTTCTGTTATGAAAGAACAGTTGACGCAGCAGAAACTTCAGCAGGAATACAGGCAACTCCTGCATCAATATCTGCCAACGGTACGTTTAAACTATTCATACGGCACATTTTATGCTACAGCTATCGACCAGATCTTCGATACATCTTTCAAATTTGGCAGTCAGCTGAAAGACAACAGGAGTCAATATCTCGGACTGAATCTCTCTATTCCTATCTTCTCCAAAGGAGATGTGAGGCGATTGAGAACCCGCAAGAATATTGATATTCTTCAGCAACAGGAAGTCATTACAAAAAAGGAAACGGAGTTAAAAAATGAGCTGCAAAATCAGTCCAGAAAACAACAGCAATATGCTGAACTGGAGACCACACTGACTGAGGCATCTATATATGCCAGTAAAGCATATGAAACAACCAAAGTGAAGTATGAGTATGGAAAAGTGGATGTTTCAGCTTACAAAGCCGCAAAGAACCAATTATTAATGGCCCAGTACGATGTATTGAATAATGCTTTATCTGAATGGATGACCGGAAAGATAATTCAAAACCTGTTATCTGATCAATATATAAAAAGATAGGTCTCCAACCGGGGAGATTGAAGACCTATACTAACCAATTATTAACCTAAATTATGAAAGACCAAATATACCCCGATTCGGCCTTATTGTCCAAATTACACGAAGGCTTTAACATAGTTTTAACAGATTTCAGACATATTCTTGACATTAGGTCTCTAAATCGCTATTTTATCATTAGTTTTGTTACATGCAGATTGAAGCTATATTAAGCAGAATGAACATCTCATCTTTAAATGAGATGCAAAGTGAGGTTGTAAATTCCTTAAAATTAAAGCAGGATATTATTTTATTATCCCCCACCGGAACCGGAAAAACACTGGCATTCCTGCTTGCTGCTTCTTATTCCTTTGATACGACTAAAAAAGGTCCTCAATGTCTGGTTTTAGCTCCTACACGAGAACTTGCACAGCAGATTGAATCTGTTTCCAAAAAAGTATTTCATGGTAAACGTGTAGTCTGCTGCTATGGCGGCCATTCTACCCGTGAAGAGCGAACAGCACTCAAACACGCACCGGATATCATCATTGGTACACCCGGTCGTATAGCCTATCATTTGCGCAGTGAAAACCTGGATACCGCACAGTTGCACAGCTTGATTCTGGACGAGTTTGACAAGTCGCTGGAATTTGGCTTTCAGGAGGATATGTCCTTTATCATTGATCAGCTTTCTGTGCTCAAACAGCGTATACTCACATCTGCGACACAGATGGAAGAGATTCCATCTTTCACCGGCATCTCCAATGCCCTTACGATTGACTATCTGGACAACAGTGATGCTGCTCCGGACCTGACCATAAAAAAGGTAATCTGCCGGCCAAAGGAAAAATTGAGAACATTGTTTAACCTGATTTGTCAGATTGGAAATAAACGTATGCTCATCTTCTGTAACCACAGAGACGCAGTAGATCATATTTCCGAACTGTTAATGGATCGCGAACTCATCCATGATGCCTTTCACGGAGGAATGGAGCAGGCGGACAGGGAACTCACGCTGCTCAAGTTCAGAAATGGCACTTCACAGATTCTGATTACTACAGATCTGGCTGCCAGAGGTCTGGATATTCCGGAGATTGATTCTATTATTCATTATCAGCTTCCTTATAAAGAAGATGCTTTTGTACATCGCAACGGCCGTACTGCACGTATGAAAGCAGCCGGTAATGTATATGTGATCCTGACAACTGACGAAAACTATGCGTATCTTCCGGATGAAATTGAAGAAGAGATTGTCACAGAAGACCATCCCATGCCCCACAACTCTCCTTTCATGACCTTACATGTAAATGCCGGTAAGAAGGATAAGATAAATAAGATTGATATTGTGGGTTATCTGCTTAAGATTCCGGAAATAGAAAAAGACGATGTAGGAATCATAGAAGTCAAAGAAACAATGTCTTATGTAGCTGTCAGAAGATCAAAAGCTACCTTGGCGATGAAACAGTCTCAGGTAACTAAGATGAAGAATAAAAAAGTCAAGATTACGCGGTCTTAAACCCATTCCGGCTAAAGAGCGGATTATCTGTTCTGGCTTTCCATATATGCTATGACTGCGGCCGGTACCATCGAACTGATATCTCCTTTGTGGAGCGTCACATCGCGGACTATAGTAGAGGATATATGTCCCAGACCGCTTGTACTCATCAAAAAGATAGTATCAATCTCCGGCGCAAGATGCTTATTATTCTGAGCGATAGCATATTCAAACTCAAAATCATTGGTATTGCGCAGACCACGTAAGATATAGTTCGCCCCTGCCTGCCTGCAGTAATCTACTGTCAGCCCTTTATAAGTCGTTACTTCTACCCGATCGCTGACTTCCGCAAACACCTCTTGAAGTATAGCCACACGGTCATCAGTAGAAAGCAATCCCTGCTTGGTACTATTGGTTCCTACTGCTACAATAATCCTGTCAAATAATTCCAACGCACGCAGGACAATATCCTGATGCGCCAAAGTGACCGGATCAAATGATCCTGGAAAAACAGCTACTTTCATACTTATTCCGGTTTTCGTTTACTATAAAATCCAAAAGATGAATATCCATACCTGCGTATTTCGAGCAAATACGGCGAATCATCCAATCTGCGTGTGGACGGAAACTCCACAATCAATAATCCACTATCTTTCAACAAATTACCCTCAATAATCAAATCCGGAAGTTGAGGTAACTGAGGTATATCATAGGGAGGATCTGCGAAGATAAGATCAAATTGTTTTTTGCAGGAAGTGATAAATTTAAAAACATCAGCACGTTTTGCCTGTACTGTTTCCATTTTCATTTTTTTGGCTGTATCCTGAATATACTGTACGCATTTGAAATGTAAATCTACAGCTTGCACAGACAGCGCACCTCTGGAAGCCAGTTCAAAGCTGATGTTGCCGGTACCTGCAAACAAATCCAGACATTCGATTTCTTCAAAGTCCAGACGATTCTGCAAAATATTAAACAAGGCCTCCTTTGCAATATCTGTAGTAGGCCGGACAGGAAGATTGTTGGGTGGATTCAGGCGGATACCTCCCCATGCGCCCCCGATAATTCTCATATTAATATTCGAATAATGTGTTTAACCCCTGCAACTGTTGTTGTACCTGTTCATCAGATGAACTGATTTTGATTTTTGCAGTTAACGTTTCTACTCTTTCGGCAAGCTGAGCCAGTCTCTGGCGATAATCCTCTTCCGGTATTTCTCCGGATATCAGGAGTTTCTGCACTTTATCTTTGATATGGAAGCTACTGAATATACGCAACAGGTAATAAGTCAGGTCTTCTACGCTATATACTTCAAATGTATTATACAACTGGAATTGTCCATTTAGAAATACAAATAAATCTGCCGTCTGATCTCCGAAATGCACTCCTATCACCTCTCCCTGCAACGGAATATGTTGCTGAGCCTGTTCTAATATCACCTGAAACTCCGGGATAAACTGTGCTTCCGGAAAAAGAGACTTCCAGCGGTTGTACAATATGGCATCATATTGATAGACTGCTGTAACTCCTCCCAGATTCAATTTTTGATGAAGGGTATTTCCCTGTTCTTCATCCATCAAAAACTGGGTATAATCTTCCAGCGCTTCTTCCTTAAAAAGCTCATTAGGCACAAATATAAGACTCTGGTGAGGCACCACTATTTTTACCCGTACAAAGGGCAGACTCAAAAGTTGTAAAGCAGAGGGTTCTGGCTGTTCACTTTCATATTCCATCATCACTTGGACCGTCCCTTTTTCATCCGACACAAGAATAGTATCCGTATGAAATCCGGTTTTGACCAGAAGTGTATAATGGGGCAAATATTGAATATTAAATTGATCTGAAGTATAATTCATGTGCAAAGCTACCTTTCGAAACGGTATAGATTACTATATCTAACAAAATTAGCTTTTACAATTGATATGACAAACCTTTTAGATAACTTTGATCGTGCATATCCAAGATTTACTGATACAAAATTTTCATTGGCCGCCTACTCCCCAGCAAAAAACAGCATTTTCGCTGTTGGATGAGTTTCTGAGCACTTTTGACCGTCAACAGGTATTTATTCTGAAAGGTTATGCCGGTACAGGTAAGACCGCCATTATCAGTTCCGTTGTAAAGACACTTCCTCAGCTTCGTAAGAAAAGCGTGTTACTGGCTCCAACAGGACGGGCTGCCAAAGTCATGAGTTATTATTCGGGAAGGAAAGCATTTACCATACATAAGAAGATCTACCGTAAAAAGACATCCATAGCCTTCAATATGGATTTCGGGTTGGCAGAAAATTTACATGAAGACACTTTATTCATTGTGGATGAAGCTTCTATGATATCCAATGAATCTGTCAATATATTTTCCAAAAGCCTGCTTCATGATCTTATCCGGTATGTACAGTCGGGCAAAAACTGTAGTCTGATGTTTGTCGGAGATACCGCTCAGCTTCCTCCGGTAGGTCTATTGCAAAGCCCGTCTTTGGATGCGGAATATCTCCGGGATGAATTCTATCTGCATACTTTTGGTTTTGAACTCACGGATGTAGTAAGACAGGCAAAATCTTCCGGCATTCTGTTTAACGCAACCAAAATAAGGCAAGAGATCAAAATAGAAGAAGAGAAAAATGACTATCCCTTTCCTCAGTTTGTAACAAAGGGATTCGGAGATATTTTTCAGATGACGGGCGAAAAACTGGTGGAAGGCCTGCATTACGCTTATGACAAATTTGGTCTTGAAAATACATTAGTAGTATGCAGATCCAACAAATCGGCCAATCTGTATAATCAGAATATACGAAACCGTATTCTTTTTCGCGATGAAGAGCTGACCGGAGGCGATCTGATCATGGTCGTCCGCAATAATTACTACTGGCTTACGGAAAATAACGAACAGAACAAATCCGGATTTATAGCCAATGGAGATATGGCCGAAGTCAGAAAAGTCGGGAACATCCATGAGCAGCACGGTTTTCGTTTTGCAGATGTTACCCTGGAATTTTCAGCCAGTGAAGAAGATGATCCTGTCACCTGCCGTGTTATTCTGGATAGTCTTTATTCGGACTCTCCTAACCTGCCTTATGAACAACAACAGCAACTTTATGAAGCAATAGCAAAGGATTATGAAGATATATTCTCCAAAAAAGACCGCATGGAAGCGATCAAAAAAGATCCTTACTATAATGCTTTACAAATCAAGTTTGCCTATGCAATCACTTGTCACAAAGCACAAGGTGGACAATGGGAAGCTGTATTTGTCGATCAGGGTTATATGAATGATGATATGCTCACCACAGAATTTCTAAGGTGGCTGTATACGGCATTGACACGTGCAACAAAAGAGTTATTTTTGGTAAATTTTAATGAAAAATTCTTTTAATCCATGTCAGATAAGGATAACATAGAGCTTGAAAAACAAATAAAACGATTTCTGGATGTACTGAAAAGAAACAAACAGCAATACCTGTCTCCTATACAATCCGGAAATATCGATAGCCGGGCGTTATTTAATCTTTGTTTTGATTATTACAACAGTAATCTGCCTTTACATGCCTCCTGGTTGCTGGAAAAATATGTGAAAGCGGAGCCGCTTCAGCTACAGCTTCTGCATGATGATATAATTAACCGGCTGAATGACGTTCGTATTGAAGGCAGTCAACGTATTTTTGGAAATATTCTGATCTGTATTTTAGATAAGAGAAGTAATATTGTGCTGAATTCAGATCAGGAAGAAATTGTTATAGAAACAATTTTCAACTGGATGATCACTCCGGACAAGGCCGTAGCTGTAGTGGCTAATTGTTTTGAAATATTATATTATCTGAGCAACAAACATTCCTGGGTTAAAGAAGAACTTGCTGCTCAGATTGAATACTTTCTCAAAGAAGGACCTCCCTCTATACAATCCAGAGGAAAGAAGATCCTGTCTCGTATCAGAAAGAATATCTGACACCTGCTGAATAGAAGGTATACATATCGTTGTGTTGGGATTGTACGGGCACAAAACCATCCAGAGCATCATTCTGCCCCATCGAGAATTGTGCATTCAACACCACACTGAAATATCTTCCCGTACGGTTGTTGAAATTATACTTGTTTACAGGTATAGCAAAACCGGCGTTCGCAACCGGAAAAAGAAAGGTATTAGTAGTCTTTCCCTGATTATTAGAGACTGTACCATCCGCTTCTATCAACTCTTTAAAATCGCTCTGAATCCCCCCGAATCCTACTCCCAGGTAGAAAGAGTTCAACAGAATCTCTGTAGGAGCCGAATATGCTGAAAGTCTTTTATCTGTAAATTGAAACGGAAAAACGGTTACATTTACAAATCCTGCATAATAACCGTTATTTACTTTTCTCTTATTAAGCGTGTCGATAGTTGCGGCTGCTTTCAAAGATCCTATCTGTCCTTCCAGTCCCACCAGAATACCTTTGTAAATACGGTAATCTGCTTTCAGAAAGAATGCTACAGACATACCGGACTTAGGCAGGTCGCCGTAAAGTACAGTTGGTCCCGCTCCGGCAGTAATGTGAAATTTATCGTTAGCTTTCTTTGCTCCTCCGATTACAGGAGGACAATCCAGCTGTGCGAAGCTGGCAACAGGAGCACAAAAAATAATCGTAAGTAGGAATATGATATGTCCTTTCATATGGTATAGAGTGTGTATGTGCAAATCTAAAATAGTGTATTACCTCTTGAATGATGAATACGTCCCAAATGTTTGAATGCCGCTTCCGTACATTCTCTCCCCCTGGAAGTACGCATCAGATATCCTTCCTGTATCAGGAATGGTTCATACACTTCTTCTATCGTCCCCTCATCTTCTCCCACTGCAGTAGCGATTGTCTTCAATCCTACCGGTCCGCCTTTAAATTTATCAATGATCGTTGTCAGGATACGATTATCCATCTCATCCAATCCGTTTTCATCTACATTTAAGGCATTGAGTGCATATTGTGCTATTGCACGATCTATGGAACCGTTTCCTTTAATCTGTGCAAAATCGCGTGTACGACGCAGCAGTGCATTGGCTATACGCGGAGTACCACGGCTACGGCGTGCGATCTCATATGCACCTTCATCCGAAATAGGTGTATTAAGAATTGTAGCTGAGCGCAATACAATAGTTGTCAGCAATTTTGCATCGTAATATTGCAGTCTTGAATTGATCCCGAAACGGGCTCTCAGCGGAGCAGTCAGCAATCCCGAACGTGTAGTAGCGCCTACCAGGGTAAACGGATTCAGCGAGATCTGTACCGAGCGTGCATTGGGCCCCGTTTCAAGCATAATATCGATTTTAAAATCCTCCATAGCTGAATACAGATATTCTTCTACCAGAGGACTGAGGCGATGTATCTCATCGATAAACAGAATGTCACCTTCTTCCAGATTGGTAAGCAGACCGGCCAGATCTCCCGGTTTGTCCAATACCGGACCTGAAGTGATCTTGATGCCTACTCCCATCTCATTGGCAATGATATTGGATAATGTCGTCTTTCCCAGTCCCGGAGGGCCGTGTAACAACACATGATCCAATGCCTCTCCCCTTAATTTAGCTGCCCTTACAAAGATTGACAGATTTTCAAGAATTTTTTCCTGACCTGTGAAATCTTCAAACGTCTGGGGTCTGAGCACACGCTCCAGATCACGATCCGCAGGATTCAGATGTTCAGGATTGGGGTCAAGATATTCGTTCATATGTACAATATATAACTTTACGTGCTATTTCTAATTATATTTTTTGAACCAACTGGCTATTTTTAGCTGGATCACTCCAAAAAAGGCTTCCCTGAAGATTTTAGTGCTCATCTTGGAAGTACCTTCTGTTCTGTCTGTAAAGATAATAGGCACTTCTACGACATTAAATCCGTATTGCAATGCCGTGAATTTCATTTCTATCTGAAAAGCATATCCGACAAACTTGATTTTATCCAACGGAATTTTTTCAAGTACCCGACGACGAAAACACACAAATCCTGCTGTAGCATCCTGAATCGTAATACCGGTGATAAACCGGACATAGACAGAAGCAAAATAAGACATCAGTACCCTGCTCATCGGCCAGTTGACTACATTTACTCCTTTCACGTAACGGGATCCGATAGACATATCGGCTCCGTCCATACAACATTGTCTCAGCTTGAGTAAGTCATTTGGATTGTGACTGAAATCTGCGTCCATCTCGAATATAAATTCATAGTGACGTCCCAAGCCCCACTTAAATCCATGAATATAAGCTGTACCCAGGCCTAGTTTACCTTTCCGTTCTTCCATATGCAGGTGATGCGGAAACTCCTGCTGCAATTTTCGCACAATATCTGCGGTCCCGTCCGGAGATCCGTCATCGACAATCAGAATGTCAAATGCAATGGCTAAAGAAAAGACCTTACGAATGATCTTCTCAATATTTTCTTTCTCATTATAGGTCGGAATGATGACTAAGCTATCTGTCTGTTGCATAAAATAAATTGATGTAAAGGTAGTAATTATCCCTAAAGAATAACGAATATAATACCCCTCCAATTGTGGTTTTATCCTATACAGAACGACAGGAAAAGGCTATCCTCTGATATTAAAAAAACTACGGACAGAAATAAATCTACAGGAGTATAAGTCTTGTGAAGGATTAACCCGTTAAATAAAAAAAACGGATCTGCATACACAGATCCGTTTCCTTCAATTGTAAATAAGATAATCTATTTCACTCCGTTCATCAGCTTTTTGACTAACGGAGAGATTACGATCAGAAGTACTCCTGCTCCAAGAGCATATACTCCAAGTTGTTTGTAGCCATCTGTATAGGCCAGAAGTTTATCCATTAAGGAAGCCTTTTCATCCGGAGCTGTCATACCTGCGCCTAATAATCCGGCAAGATACTGTCCGTAGGCACTCGCTAAAAACCACAATCCCATCATCATACCGCCGAGACGCTTAGGAGATAGTTTGGTGACCATAGACAGCCCTATGGGAGACAGACACAGTTCTCCTAAAGTAACCGCAAGATAGGCTAATGTAAATACACCCAGAGAAGTTTTACCGCTGGCATCTGCAAAGAAACGGGTCGCAAAGAAAATATAATAAGCGACTCCAAGTAATAAGAATCCCAGCCCGAACTTTACAACAGTATTAGGTTCGACTTTTTTCTTAGACATAGCCAGCCACAGCAGACCTAACAACGGGCTGAATGCAATTACGAAAAGAGAATTTGCACCATTATTAACCATATTGGGATCTATGCTGAAAAACAAAAGATCACGATGTAAATTGTTATTCGCAAATAAGGCTAATGACCCTCCTGCCTGTTCAAAAATAGCAAAAAACAGGATGGAAAACATGATCAAGATCAAAGCTGCCAGAAGCTGCTGACGCGCCTTTTTCTCCTTTTCAACCAGCATCTGGTAGAAGAAATAGATCAAGGCCAACGGACCGATGATATACATAAACATATCTGTATATCCGGTATTATGAATCATGATAAAGATCAACGGAATACAAGCTAATGCGCCGATATACACCAGGACTTCCTGTATTGTTTTCTTTGCTTTAGGAAGATGCTCAATTGGGCTTGCTCCTATTGGTCCTAAATATTTTTTAGTTAGTAAAAAGATAAAAAGTCCGATTACCATGACAACTGCGGCTGCCATAAAAGCCAGATTCCAGGAATGTTCTTTACCCAGCCACACACACAATGCACCACCCAAAAGTGCTCCGACATTGATTCCGGAATAAAAAATTCCGAATCCGGCATCTCTTCTCGGATCTCCCTCTTTGTATAGCTCTCCTACCATAGAAGAAATATTCGGCTTGAAAAAGCCTGTTCCGATAATAGTCAGTACTATTCCCAGATAAAAGAAATCATGCGGTGAAACCGCAATTAATGCATTACCGGCGATCATCAGTATCGCTCCGAAAATCAGGGAACGTTTGAAACCAAGAATCCGGTCTGCAAAGATCCCTCCTATAAAAGTAAAAGCATAAACGAATGCCTGAATAGCTCCATACTTAAGATTTGCCTCTTTATCTGTCAGAAATAACTGATCGACCATAAAGATTGCCAATACACCACGCATTCCGTAGAAACAGAAGCGCTCCCACATCTCTACCAGGAATAAGTACCAAAGCTGCTTGGGGTACTTTCCTTCAAAATTCTGGATTTCGGCTAACGTTTGTTGTTTATATTCCTCCATTTTGTATTATGATATATTAAAAAAAGCTTTCCCGGATAAGGAAAGCCTTTAGATTTTCTATTTTACTCCGTGCATAAGTCGTTTAATCAGCGGATTAAGCAACATCACCAGTAATCCTGCTGCAGCCGGAATAATAGTGAACAGGAAGAAGAAGTGGCTCAATGAATAATTCTCTTTGATAATCTCTACCTGACCACCCAGAATAGCGGCCAGTTTCTGCGCAATCGCTATCGCAAGATACCATACACCAAACATAAAGGCCAGCATACGGGCAGGAACTAACTTAGAGACATAAGATAAGCCTACCGGAGAAATAAACAATTCACCTAATGTGTGGAACAGATAGGTCAATACCAGAAAGATCATAGATATCTTCACATGCTCATTGATACCCAATGAACCTAATCCTAATATCAAAAATCCTATGGCTACCAGCACCAATCCGAAGCCATATTTAAATGCGGCAGAAGGATTAAACTTGGATTCCCAGATTTTAGATACTGAAGAGGCTAATGCTATAATAAAGAAAGAGTTGAGTGTGGAGAACCATGAAACAGTGATTTCCGAAGTTTTGGCTGTAAACTCATTGGTCAGCATCCAGATAGCTGCACCCCAGATCAGCACAAAACAAATCAACAAAATAATATTCGAAGGAGCTATTTTTTTCCAGGTCGCTTTAGCGAGCAGGATCAATACCCATGAAATAATAGTCAATGGTACAATTGTAAATAAGGCATTTACAATATTGAAGATCATCAGGCTGTTGCCTGAAAGCTGTCTGTCGATATGGTCACGTGCTACCAGTACCAGCGATGTAGCTCCCTGTTCAAAACTCATAAAGAAGAAGATCAGGAAGAAAGCCAGCAGGATAACGGCAAACATTCTGTCACGAACGATTTTACCATAACGCAGAATACGGGATACGATCAGATAAATAAAAGCGATAAGAGCTATAAATATCATCAGGTATTGTCCTCTCAGATACGAAGTGTCAATAAATTTAAAAACATCTACAACCCCGTTTTTTGAAAGTGGATCGTTGAAGGCGTACATAAACCCTACAACCGTAATAAAACCGATCAGCACCATGTCAAAGGTAGTATAAGGATTGCGTTTGCTTTCCTCTTCACTTTCCTTCAATTTCTTTTCAGCATCTTCTTTAGCCGATTTATCCAATACGCCCAGATTACCCATCAGAGGTTTTGCAGCCCAAAACTGAATAGTGCCGAGGAACATAAAGATACCTGCCAGTCCAAATCCCCAGTGCCAGCCTACTTTTTCGGCTAAATAACCACATAGCATCATACCAAAGAATGCTCCGGCATTTACTCCCATGTAGAAAATAGTATATGCACCATCCTTTTTCTCCGGCAAATGCTTATACATCTCTCCCAGAATAGAAGGCATATTCGGTTTGAAAAAGCCAGTACCGATAATCAGACAGGCCAGTCCGGCGAAGAACATATAAGAGTTGTCAAATGCCATAGCAGCATGCCCTATGGTCATGACAGCTGCACCTATAATAACGGCTTTACGTGAGCCGATGTATTTATCGGCAATGATACCTCCCAGAATAGGAGTCAGATATACCAGCATGGCATAAGTTCCGTACAAAGCTCCGGCCTGCTCAGCTGTCCAACCCCATCCGGAAAAAGGACTTCCGAATATAACCGCTGAAGTTAGAAACTGAATCAACAATACGCGCATCCCGTAATACGAGAATCTCTCCCACATCTCTGTAAAGAAAAGAACTAATAATCCAGACGGATGTCCCAACACTGTTGACCCATCTATACCGTCTTTTTCAAGCGTGCCTGAAACGGCACGATTCTGATCATTCATATAAAATTTTAACTTAACAATAGCTACAAAGTTATAAATTTATCTTATTGCCAAATGGTCTTAATACAAAAAAAGCATCCTCAGGGATGCTTTTTTATGTAAATAACTTATTGTTAATGAATTCCGTGCATCATCCGCTTTAATACCGGATTTAGCAAGATCAGTATCAAGGCCGTAGCGAAAGGAATAAGCGTAAAAATCATAAAGAAATAGGACATCGAATGTGTCTCTGTAATCTTATCGATATAAGCACCCATAAATCCGCCAAGGAAATTGGCAATAGCTGAAGCACAAAACCAGAATCCGAATAATAAACCCAAAAATTTCTTAGGAGACAGCTTACTCACATACGATAATCCCACAGGAGACAGACACAATTCTCCTGTAGTATGGAAGAAATATGCCAGTACAAGCCAGATCATGCTTACAGATGCTGTCTTTGCTCCTGAAGGAATAGACATACTGCCATATGATAAAGCCGCAAATCCGATTCCTACCAATATCAGTCCCAGCGCAAATTTCACAGGTCCTGAAGGGTTCCATACTTTTTCCCACAGCTTACTAAAAGAAGAAGCTAAAGTAACAATAAAGAAAGAGTTTAGAATCTGAAACCAGGATACCGTAACTTCAGTACCGAAAGAAGTAAATTCACGGTGTACTTTCCAGACACCTAATACCCAGATCACAGCAAATGAAATCGCTGTAAAAATGATGGTCAACGGATATTTTTTATAAATTTTGGCAGCTAAGCTCCCTAATACCAACGTTACAATCAGCATCGGAAATATCGTTAGTGCCGCATCTACCCATTTAAATGCAGAAGCCATACCCCCATCCAATACACGCTGTGTATAATCTTTAGCAAATATGGTCATGGAACCACCAGCCTGCTCAAATGCAAAAAAGAATACAATACTGGCGATCATCAGAACAGCTACTACAAACAGACGGTCACGAACTACATTTGCAGGGATAACTTCATCCTGCTCTTCATTTGCAGCTACTCTTTTATCATGGTCCGCTTTTAATACTTTCGGACTCTCTCCGATAATACCAAAAATCCGCTGTCCGAAATAAAACTGTAACATGCCGAAAAACATAAATACACCGGCCAGTCCAAAACCATAATGCCATCCTACTTTCTCTCCGATATATCCGCAAAGCAACATACCTAAGAATGCTCCTGCATTGATCCCCATATAAAAAATAGTATATGCAGCATCTTTTTTAGAACTGGAATCCGGATATAACTTGCCCACCATAGACGAAATATTCGGTTTAAACATACCGTTACCCAGTATCATGAGAATTAATCCCAGATAGAAGAAATTACCGGAGAATCCCTCCAGAGCCATAGATGCATGCCCGAGTGTCATGATCAATGCACCTATCAGAATTGCTTTTTTATAACCTGTTAATTTATCGGCAATAATTCCTCCGAGTAAAGGTGTCAGATAGACCAGTCCGGTATAAAGGCCATACAACTTCATGGCTTCTTCATTGCTCCAGCCCCATCCACCTTTGGCAATCTCGCTTACTAAAAACACGGTCAGTAATGCCCGCATCCCGTAATAACTGAAACGTTCCCACATCTCGGTAAAGAAGAGGACAAATAGTCCTGCCGGGTGTCCCATTACCATTTTGTCATCAACTCCCTGTTTTGCCAGGTGCGAGACCAATACTCCATCTCTTTCTTCTGTCATATGATATTTTATAGATTTTACATGGTTATAATTGCCTGCTGAAGGAAATCATCAATCGTTGTTTTAACAAACAATGCTACAAAGAAAACAAACTTTTTGAATTGATACAGCTTATTAAAGAAATATTTTTGTTTCAATTGGCATTGAAACCACTCTTCTTCTCTATTTTTTTACGTGCAGGATTCAGATATTGGTCTTCATCCCCCCGTACTGGATTGTTAAATTCAATATTTGATTTAAAAAACAACTTGGCAGGGACGATCTCATAGGCATCATACGTCAGATCCGGCCCGTAATACTGATATTTTCCTTCCAGGCTTTTATCTGCGGGTACTAAATGATCGAATACAATTCTCTTTTTGGCGGCATCGTAGCGAAGCAACATACTGGCCTGCCTGGTATAATTGAATATTTTTCTGGAAATCTGCGGCTGATCCGAAAACAATTTCTTTCCGAATGAGGCTTCTTTCCCTTTGATGCTGAGCACTTCAATAACTTTTTGTGTAAACAGACGATTGTGACCTTTCCAGCCTAACAAAAGATAATGATCGGCATTCGGGATAATCTCATAATACTGAGCACCATACCAGTTTGCAGAAGATACAATTGCCTGGTCAGCTTGCTGGATTTCAAATGTTTTATCCAGTAATGGGATCAGAGATAGTTCTCCATTACCGGTTTTGAGCTGAATACTCCCGTAGTATAGATAAGAACCATCGTTGAGAGGTACATTCCAGGAGAATATACGAAATTTATTGTCAGGAGAATTCAGAACGGAGATCATCTTAAGCTGATCAAATCCAAAATCAAACGAATTCTTTTCCTTTAATGCGGAGACCAGCGTCTTCACAAGTTTGAAGTTGGCATCTATCCGTTCGGGTTCTGAAGGATTTTGAAAAACTCTGTTCCCGATACTCAGCAAAGAGTCCTGCCAGACCTGCATAGCTTTACCCGAAGGCTTTTGAGCATGTGCAGACTGAACAGTCAATATCCCTATTCCCAAACAGACAGATATAAACCAATACTTCATATAATCAATTTAAGCATCTATAGCAGATACTATTGGAATTTTTGTAGCAATTTTTTAGTTAACAATACACCATCAATCTCACTGTGCTTGTCCCCTTCGTATTCTATACCTACAAAACCTTTAAATTTTGCGTCTTTCACAATTTTCATCATGCGGGCATAGTCAATCTGTGTTTCGTTACCGTCTGCATCAAAATCATGTGACTTCGCACTAACGCCGTGTGCATAGGGCATCAGGTCAGTCACACCCTGATAGCGGTCATACTCATAGAAATTACCCAGATCAGGCAGACTTCCGCAATTTTTCTTTCCTACGGCTTTCAGTACTCCTGCCAGCCAGTCTCCATGTGAAGAGATACCACCGTGATTCTCCACAATTACACTGATATTAGATTTTTTTCCGTAATCAGCAAGTGTACTCAGACTCTCTACCACTCTTCCCTTAACTTCTTCCGGCGTACCCTTACCGGCAGCATTCACACGAATAGCATGACAGCCCAGGAATGCAGCAGCATCCACCCATTTGTAGTGATTCTCTACTGCTTCTTTACGTTTTGCAGTATCCTCATCTCCCAGATATCCTTCACCATCGATCATGATCAGAACATTACGTACACCGTTATCTTTAGCACGCTGATTCAGATCTTTCAGATAGGTCATATCCTTTGCTTTATCTTTAAAGAACTGGTTTACATATTCTACTGCATGTATTCCAAATTTTTTAACCGCAAATTCAGGGAAATCTATGTTTTTAAGATCTCCTTTAAAAAGAGTCTTATGTAATGACCATTCCGCTAAGGAAATTTCAAACCAAGGCTTTTTCGCTGCAAACAAATCCAAGTTTGGCGCTAAAGCGACACCTGCCGTAGCAAGTCCTAAATTTTTCAGAAAATCTCTTCTCGAGTTCATAGTAAGTTTTATTATTGATTATTGATAGTTAAATATTTGCCCATCCGGATGTCAGTACATCCACAAGGTGAATTGTTCGTACAGGAAGTTGATGCTTATCAATATATGCCTGCAAATGCAGCAGACAGGAGGCATCGGTAGAAATAATATAGTCTGCCTCTACATCCAGTGCATGCTGTACTTTCTGCTCTGCCATAGCAGCAGAGATGCCTTCAAACTTGACTGCAAACGTACCTCCAAATCCGCAACAGGTTTCCTGATCCTTCATCGGGACTAGTTCGAGTCCGCCAACCTTTGACAATAACTGGCGCGGTTCTTCTTTTATCTTACACTCCCGTAAGGCCGCACAGGAATCATGGTAGACTGCTGTCCCGACCAACTCGGCGCCAAAATAATCGCGCTTGGCAATGTGAATCAGAAATTCGCTGATCTCAAATACATTGCGTTGTATATTACGGCAACGGTTATGCTCTACAGAATTTGTAAATAAATCATCGTAGCCATTTTTGACCATACCTACACAAGATGCAGAAGGTGCTACAATATAATGCTCCTCACTAAAATCATTTAAAAATTTATGGCCGATTTCTTTGGCTTCATCCCAGAAACCCGCATTGTATGCAGGTTGTCCGCAACAGGTCTGTTCGGGATTGTAACTGACTTCACATCCCACCCGCTCTAATAATTTTATCGTATTGAAAGCTGTTTCAGGATACATCTGGTCTACAAAACACGGCACAAACAGCTCTACTCTCATATGTGAATTTTTCAAAAAATTAAAATTAGACTTTATTGAATTTTAATACCCTGAAGAGCAGTAACAATCCAATTACAAAAAATAAAGATAAAAATAATGCCGAATATCTGATATTATGTGTCAGCTGCTCTATAAGACCAAAAGAGAATAATCCGACGACAATAGCCAGTTTTTCGGTGACATCGTAAAAGCTGAAAAAAGCAGTCGTATCTTCTATATTTTGAGGCAACAATTTGGAATAAGTCGATCGCGAAAGCGACTGTATTCCCCCCATTACCAATCCTACCAGTACAGCCATAATATAGAATTGGATCTCGTTGGTCAGAAAATACGCTCCGACACAAATGGCGATCCAGATAACAACGACTATAATAAGGACCGATATATTGCCAATACGGCTTGCCAACGCTGACATCAGATAAGCCCCTGCTATAGCGACTAATTGAATTAAAAGTATGGTGCCGATCAACTTAGGTGCACCGAGATGAAGTACTTTTTCTCCAAATGCGGCTGCTACAATCATAATGGTCTGTACACCTATTGCATAGAAAAAATAAGCCGGCAAAAAACGTTTTATCCCCTCTATCTGTGCAATGCGATGCCATACTTTCAAAAATTCTTGTTTGACTGTACGTATCAGAGGAACTCCCTGTGTACCCGGCATAGCTGAATTAGATGGTAATACCCGGAATGGAATCTGGGCAAAGCCTACCCACCAAAGTCCCACCAGAAAAAACGACAATCGTGCCGGAAATGAAAGATCTGTAATTCCAAACCATTCCGGCTTCAAAACAAAGACAAAACAGATAATCTGCAACAGCACACAGCCTACATAACCGTAAGCAAACCCTTGTGCGCTGACTCTGTCCTGCTGGTCTACAGTTGCAATCAGCGGAAGATAAGAATTATTAAATGCAACCCCTCCGATATAGCCCATTGCTGCAAGAGCAAAGAATATTATGCTCATTTCCAGTGTTTCCAGCTTAAAGAAGTAAAGTCCCATACAAGCTGCACCACCAATATAGGTAAACAACTTCATAAGCATCTTTTTACGACCTGTAGCATCTGCAAAAGAAGTAATAAAAGGTAAGGATACCGCCATAAAAAGGTAAGCGAAGGCCAGTGCAAAATTGGACAATGCCGTATTCACCACTTCGATTCCAAAGAAAGTCACCGTGTCTCCGTGTTCCTTTGTATTGGTGATGGTTGTGTAGTATACCGGGAATATTGTAGAGGTAATAACCAGGTTATAGGCTGAATTAGCCCAATCATACATAGACCAGGCGCGAATTGTTTTCTTGTTGTTCTTTTCAACAGCTATCATAAAGGGTCTTTAAACTCCGAATATACAACGTTTATTTAAAAAATATTAGTGTCTCCATGTTAATAATTCTGACGTATATACGTCACAATATTGACCATCTCTCTACGTACTGTACTCGCCGAAGTCACAAAATTATTATTTAGGAATGAAAAAATAAGTTTGCGACCCGATCGTGTAATCAGATATCCGCTCTGACAGTGTACCGAATTGAGCGTACCTGTCTTTGCCCATACAAAAGGTTCTCCCATGTCCAGTTTGTAAGCAGACCGGATAGTACCGTCCACACCACCTGTCGGAAAGAGTTTATGCAAGATCTCCGTATCCGGAATATCTTTTTGTAATACCACCAGCAACTCCGCAATACTTCTCGGTGTGACCAGATTATACACGGAAAGACCACTTCCATCCTTCAGGTCTACTTTGTCTGTAAAGTATTTATAGTATTCCTGCTGCATCCATTCCCGCAATCTGTTGGTATCAAATTCGCCGTATCTGACGAGTGAACTCATCATCTGAAATTGTTCTGCCATAAAATTATCACTCGGCAACATCATTTCACGCAACATCTTATTTCTGCTGTTTGAATATACAGTCTTTAGATCTGATGGTTTTTCATAAGAAATCATTTTTACATCTTTCTTTAACGTATCCACCAGCAATTTCAAAAACAGACTATCCGAATATTTGAAAGGCTTCTCATTGAGATATCCTCTTTTGACATCGATACCGGACATATAGAAGATGTTTTTATCAAAAGCCCGTGTTAATTTAAATTTACCCTTACTCTTTTCGTCATCTTTTACATGCACATCTTTCTGAAAATAATCCGGTGTAGCCCGTAATGATCCTTTTTCTCTCGCTCTGAACGTAACGACATCTCCGTAAATAGGAAATGTGCTGATCTCGGGCTGATAATATTCATCATAGTCTTCCACAGACCAGCCGTTTCTGTAAAATGGCTCTTTAGAAGCTGTAGGTACATAATACAAATGTTTACCACTGCTTTTTAAAAAATTATATACTTTGTGGCTATCCAATCTGTTATGCAGAAAAGTAGGATCGCCCGTGCCCCAAAAGATCAGTGAATCACCTCTCTCTGTATACTGAAGTCCCGGAATAGAATCCGGTAACGTATGAATAGCCGCCAGAAGCGTAAAGATTTTGGTATTGGAAGCAGGCATAAAATGTTTTTCCTCGTTGATTCCGAATAGGAATCTGGAGCTGTCTGCATCATAAAGTGAAAAACCGTAAAAGTGTTTTTTAAGCCCTTCTGCCTGACTAAACTTCTGTTGAAGATCATTGGATATCTGCCCTTTAACAGGCATTATATAGACTAGTAGTGAAACAAAAAAGCTAAAGAGATATAATTTCATTGCGATAAACATACAAAAAAGATCATAAAAACCTTCATGTACAGAGTACACTAACTGTAAAGAAGCGCTTACAATCCATCTGATTGTTGAAAGAAGTGAAAATTTGAAGAAGATGAGCTGCGTAAAACTGCAGCTCATCTGCCAATAGTTTTTTTTAAGGATTAATATCCTTCATTTTGTTTCAATGTACCGTTACTCTTATCGATTTCATCCTGAGGAATAGGGAAGTACTCATTTCTGCTATTGAAAATCAACCCTTTAAATGCAGACAGGAATCCACCTTCAAATGCGGAATAACTCTCTATAACCTGTTTCGCCTGTCCCCATCTGACCAGATCATAGAATCTGTGTCCCTCCATTGCGAGCTCTAGTCGTCTTTCGAAACGAACAGCTTTACGTGCATATTCCTGATCAGGAAAAGACGGATACGGTTTGACATCATATACTGCTGCCGGAACTCCGTCTCCCGTTAATTTTGGAGGCAACTTAGACGCTCTGATACGGATAGCGTTTACGAGTTTTACTGCGGCATCCAGATCATTCAATTCTACCTGACATTCTGCAGCCATCAGAATAACATCTGCCAAACGAATAATATTGACGTCCAGTGCTGTCAGATAGCGATCTGCTGCAGCAAATTTTCCGAACTGACTCTGTGGAATCATTGTTTTAATTCCTACAAAAGGTCCGGCATATGGCTGATCACGCACCCATGCAGCACCCGGCATCACACCATAATCCAGATATTGAACACCCCGGCGCCCTACGGTATAATCCAGACGCGGATCAAACCTCAAGGCTACATTCAGTGTATAACCTGCTTCATTATTAAGATCAGATACATAAGGAAGTGTACGATACGAATTATCCAGTAATGGCAAGCCATCTGTACCGACTTTATAAGCATTTACCAGATCAATCGTTGGCTGATAAAAACCACAGCATCCTACCGGATTATTTCCGTTCAGACCGCTTAGCATATCTCCCACATTAGCATTATCTCCGCTTCCATCCGGATTAATGGCATGTTTGGATACCAGTAATGTTTCCGGTCCGTCTTCTGTAGTCACATCGAAGTTATTTTGAAACGGCATGACAGTGATATCTTTGCTTCCGATCACATCTTTAAACAGAACTAAGGCTTCGCCATACTTTTTCTGATACAGATATACCTTACCTAAATAGGCTTTAGCAATATTCTGATCCATACGTCCGGTCTCTCCGTTGATCTTGGTCAGCGGAAGATTATCCACCGCAAATTTAAGATCATCTATTATTTTGGGAAGCACATCTGTATTATTGGGAACAGTCTTTGCCTCATCTGTCGTCGTTGCCTCACTTACATAGGGAATATTCTTGAATACTCTCCACAGAAAGAAATAATAGTGTGCACGCAACATGCGGGCCTCAGCTTCGATAGTTTTTGCGCGGTCTGCACCAATTGTTTTTTCCCCATCCTGATCCAGTTTTAATAATTTCAGCGTATTATTAGCCCGGAGTACACCTTCATAATACACCTGCCACATCTGACTGAGGTTGTCATTTGCGCTGTTGGCAATATAAGATTCGATCAGATTCATATTTGGCTGATCCGTAGATGTAGAACCTTTATGTGCATTGTCTGAGGTTACTTCTCCAAACAGCCACTGACTCGGTGCAGATGAGTAATTACCCCAGGTACCATTCACATTTCCATTCAGAATACCGTATGCTCCCAGCAACACCTGCTCCACCCCATCTTTATTTGCAACTTCTTCATCCGTTAACTTACCTTGTGGAGCTTTTTCCAAAAAATCCTTACTGCAAGACGACATCAGCAGAATGGATGCGCCCAATATTGTAGTTATTATATTTCTCTTTTTCATCTTCTTCAATTTTAATTATTCAACTATTCCATCTTAAAAACCTAAACTCAGTCCTAACATATACTGACGGGATTGCGGATAAACCCCGAAATCCACACCAAATGCAGGATAATCTGAAGGTGTTGCCGAAACTTCCGGATCCAAACCTTCGTATTTGGTAATAGTAAACAGGTTGGTTACTCCGAAATAGACTCTCAGTTTGCGTACACCACTAGTTGATTTAAATATTTTTTCTGTTGGAAGACTATATCCGATTTGCAGATTTTTCAATTTTAAGAAACTCGCATCCTGAATATAATAGCTCGATGATGCATATTCCAGTGAAGAAACATCACTTCCGCCCTGTGAAGGAATCATACTGGACGTATTGGTAGGACTCCATTCGTCCAGTACACGTACACTTTTCTGTCCTTTGAATACCCCAAAATCGGTGAAGTAACGGGTTGCTTCATAGTTTTGATTTCCTTGTGAACCATAGAAGTACATCATGAAATCAAAATTCTTGTATGCTCCGCTGATATTAAAAGAGTATACAAAATCAGGATGCGGGCTGCCGATAACGGTACGGTCGCTGGCATCTATCTTGCCATCTCCGTTGATGTCCTCATATTTCAGACCACCGGCTCTGGCCAGTTCATAGGAAGGCGAACTTGCCACATCGCTGGCACTTTGATAGATGCCGATCACTTTGTATCCAAAGAATGAACCCAATGGCTCTCCTGCTTTCAGCAGAGACGTTTCCATACTTCTGAAACTGCCGTAGATGTCCTGTGAAATAGATGGAGCCAATGACACCACTTTATTGATATTACGTGAAATATTTGCGGACAGATCTAATGTAAATGGTCTCTGCTGACGTTTACCATAGTGATAGTTTAAGGAGAACTCTATACCTTTATTCTGCATTTCACCCACATTGACGTAAGGAGAACTAGCGCGTCCTACTGCAATGGCAGGTAACGGCAAACGATAAAGCATATCTGTTGTTTTCTTATTGTACCAATCAAATGAACCATCCAAGTCTCCATTGAGAATAGAGAAGTCGATACCTAAGTTTAACGCAGATACCTGCTCCCATTTTACATTTGGATTATCATAATCGCTTAACCACATTCCGGTGAGCACAGTACCGTTAATAGGATATGATGAGGAGTTGACGGCCGATTCAAATCTTCTGAAATACTGATCAGACGGAATGCGTTGATTACCGGTGACTCCATAACCTGCTCTTAATTTCAGATCGGATAACCAGCTGGTGCCTTTCAGGAATTCCTCTTCAGACACACGCCACGCACCACTTACTCCCGGGAATACCCCATACTTATTCGCAGAACCGAAATTTGATGATCCGTCACGACGGATAGTTGCACTCAGGATATAACGGTCTTTAAATGAGTAATCTACTTTTCCAAAGAGGGAGAACATAGATCCTACCGTTCCTTCACTTGTACTGGACTGTCCGGAGGCAGCACCTAAGTACAGATAATCCAGACTGCTCATGGTGAACAGATCGCGACCACTTCCATCGAGTTGTCTGTATCTGTTTTGAATAGCTTCCGTACCGGCAAGTATATTCAGATTATGATCACCAAAGGTTTTTCTATAATTTAATGTATTTGTCCAGGTCCATTCTGTTGTAAATCCAAAATATTCACTTATAGAATTACTGAAGTTACCTTCTGTAAACTCCGGATTAGGATATCTGTAAGATACACCATTATAATTTTCATATTTCAAACCGAAGTTGGTACGCAAGGTAAGACCATCAATGATATCATACTCCGTAAAGGCATTTCCAAAGAAGAAGTTATTTTTATTCTTATTATCCTTGGCACGGTAGGCGATAGCTACCGGATTTTCACCATTACCATATTTTCCGCCTAATGATCCGGCAAAATTACCGCCTTCATCATATACCGGAATAATATTATGTATACGGTATGCAAAACCCAACGCACTTCCTTCACCGATGTAATCACCGGCTGTATTGGTATTCACCCCGATTCCGTATCCTTCCGTAAAACTGTATTGTAAATTCTCTCCAAAACGAAGTTTTTTATTCAATGCAGAGAAACTGGTATTTGCGCGCACATTGAACTTATCAAATCCGGTATGGATAATAGTACCCTTTTGTCCCAGATAGCCGGCAGACATTGCATATTTAGCGTCATCCGTACCGCCAGCAGCACTCAACTGATAAGACTGGGTAGGTGCATTTTGAGAAAGTTCCTTAAACCAGTTTGTACCTTCTTTATTGGCTTTGGTAATCTGGTAAAAGTCAGCTCTGGATTTTGCGCGATAATTGTATTTGGCCATATCAATATCCGCCAGCGTAATATCATGTCCGGTTTTAGAGCCGGCCACTAAATAATCAGGTAAAGTATTATTATTTCCGGTCAGGCGATTTTCAATATCCAGTTCCTGCTGAGGAGTAATCATCTTAGGAAAACGTGAGCTGTTTGGCACCTGTACACCATAATAAGCATCAAGATTGATTTGTGCTTTTCCTGATTTTCCACTTTTTGTTGTGATAATGATAACCCCGTTATTCGCACGGGCACCATATATAGAAGCCGCAGAAGCATCTTTCAATACCTGCATAGACTCGATGTCATTCTGATTTAACCAGCTCAATTTACCTTCAAAAGGTACACCGTCAATAACATACAGTGGTTCATTGTTATTAATCGTACTGAATCCCCGGATTTTGATCTGCGGGGTAGATCCCGGAGCACCGTCAGTCACGATTTGTACCCCTGTAGCGCGTCCCTGAAGGGCTTCTACAGCACTGGCTGCAGGCTGTGTTTTTAATTGATTGACATCTACGACAGCAACAGAACCGGTCAGATCCTTTTTACGTTGTGTCGAATAACCTGTTACAACGACTTCTTCCAGTGATCCCGTCTCATCTGTCAGGTCAATAAGCAGATTACTGGATGACCCGGTAACTTTGTACTCGGTCTTCTTATATCCTATATAAGAGAATTCGATAATGTCATTGGCACTTACTTTCAGTTCAAACGAACCGTTCTCATCTGTGGAAGTAGCGGTTGCTTTACCCAGTATTTTCAAGGTAACCCCGGATAGCGGTGATTTAGTAGCAGCATCCTGTACTTTACCCTTGATCAGGAATTCCTGTTGTGGATTTTCGCTCAGTAAAATTTTCTCATAATTGGTGTTTTCAGCATTAGAAATTCGGGCAAATGCCGTATTAACGAGTAACACTGTGGCACTAGCCATCCAGAAGGATTTTTTGAGTGAAAAATGGAAGGACGGCTTAATTCTTCCATCAAACTGTTTAAGTTTTTTCATAATAAGTGATAAGATTGTTTATATTGATTGTTTATGTTAGGCGACATACTCAATTAGAGTACAATGAGTTATACTTTATCTAATCATAGGCAATAGATTTTAGTTTACTAAATTTACAATTGGACCTGCTATGAATTAAAAAAGAGATAACAGGTTTATATTTTGGTTAAGTCTAATTTACAAAAACTGATTTGACATATCCAAGCAAAGTGTACAAAGTACAACTAGCCTTTGTAACAAAAGCCTGACAATCAATGAGTTAAAAACATATAAATTGTAACAACAATATGTATCTCTAAAATTAACGATTTATTAATATAAAATAAAAAAACACAGATAAACCGAGAATAAAAGTTGTAAAACCCATCTCGAAACAATCACTGTAAAATGTCATAAAAAATAGTTAAAGCAGAGATAAACGATGTTTAACCACTTAAATTTATACTCGGAATTCAGTCATTGTAAATTCGTAAAATGGGAATGATCAAAATATCAGTAAACGAAAAAAATAAGGAAAACACCTAAAAAAACAATAGTGTAACAGTAACACATTGTAACATTTGACTCGGGCAAAAAGACATACCTTTTGCCTGCTCATTATAAAATAATCATTCAAATACTTTAGGTTTCTGTATCAAAAGAGAATTAATTTTAAACGCCAGGAAGATTAGGGAAGATTAAATAATCTCCAACCAATATTATTTTATCAATTGACCACATTTATCTTTAGCATTAGTAAACACAAAACACCAATGTTAAGGGAATAACATAATCACAATCCGGTATACCTCTTTTCAAATATCATGGCTAGCACTCAGCTATTCAAGTATCCTATATCATACTTTTAATCAAAAAATCAACTTATCTCAACATAATACATAAAGATCTTGTTAATGATTAAAAATACTAATTCGTATTTTTCAAAAGACATTTCGTTTTCACCCGACACAATTAACAGAGATGCCAAATAACCAATACTGATTCAAAAATCAGAGGAAATTAAGTACAGTCATTCACTATATGCTTCTAATCAACATTGATACACAAGAACTGATTTAAGCCTCACAACCTCTAGTACAATCATAAATTATCCGGGAATCATGTATTTTGGAGAACTAAATCGATAAAAATATTTTAAACCAAGCGACACAAAAATAATACAAAGTTACAAATAAGAAATAAATTGAATATATTTAACAAACTAAATGATAAATAAAAATCTAAAACTATATCAAAAACATAATTAAAAAATATATTATATACAACAATAACCCACCACAGCAGAAAAATTAAAAAAAAACAAAAAAAATAATAATATACACTTCAAATAAATATTTCATAATGAAAACAAACATGAAATTAAATTTTTTGGTAATGATAACAGTTATTTACACCAACCTTCCACAGAATGTATTCGCTCAAAGTAGCCAAAAATCTCTTGTTGATGACACATCTTTAACAGATAAAATTGAAAAACAAGCGGATTTAAATTTAAAAAATAACGAGTGGAAAATTGAAAACCTGAGAAAATCTATAGCAAATTTAAAGGAGACTGATCAGGTACAATTTTCACTACCTAAAGCCGAAACAAAAAAATTAACAGCAGAAGAGATTTATGACAAACGTTCAAAAGGCACTTTAATAGTTTCTAATTATTACAACTGCGGAAATTGCAGCAAAATGCACAGTTCTACCTCAACAGGTGTTGTATTAAATGAAAATGGATACTGTATCACCAATTATCACGTACTACAAGGTATTATTGAAGAAACTAAAGAATCCAGATCAAATGATAGCTTGGCATTTGTTGCAACTAATGATGGAAATATTTACAGGATATCTGACATTTTATCTTATTCTAAAGCAGCTGATATAGCCATATTTAAAATAGATACCAGAGGAGAAAAATTTTCACCAATCCCTATTGGTACATCTGCAAAAACCGGAGCAAAGGTACACGCTATTACTCATCCGGATAGCCGCTATTACTTCTATAGTGAAGGAGTAGTTGCCAGAAATATACAACTGGATGCATTAGACTCTGATAAAGATAGAATGGAAATTACAGCAGATTATGCAAAAGGATCAAGCGGCGGACCAATACTCGATTCCTATGGTAATCTAATAGGCTTGGTGAGCACCACACAATCTATTTATTATGATCAGCATGAACAAAAAAATCTGCAAATGGTAATCAAAAGTACAATACCTGTGAGTGCTATCAAAAGACTGTTTAAAAAAGAGCAGGTATTTAATTAAATGCTATTTTCAGATGAAATAATTGTAAGAACTTATTATAAAAATATAATTCTCAGCTTTAATAAAGTATAATCATCTCTCAGGCCCAAAGAACGAAAGTGGAGTACCAAATTCAAATTTACTCCACAGGATAACTGATCTTAACCTGTATAAGCAAAAAAAGTCCGCTACCTTTTTGAGTAGCGGACGATAATATAGACCTGATTACGTGGCATACAAACCTGTACACCATCATAACAGATGGGATTTATTAAACGACAATATTAATGATCTTTCCTTTTACAAAGATGACCTTCTTTACAGGCTTACCGTCCAGATATTTCTGTACATCAGCATTAGCCAACACAATCTCTTCTACAGTTTTCGCCTCCAGATCCAGTGCCAGAGGAAGATTAAGTTTCATTTTCCCGTTTACCGATACCGGATATGCAAATTCGGATTCTATAAGATACTCCGGATTGAATACGGGGTAAGGAGCATACGATATGCTGCCGGCTTCATGACCTGACAGCGACCACAGTTCTTCTGCTATATGTGGTGCATATGGTTGTAAAACGATAATTAACTGTTCCAGAATAGCACGCTTATTACATTTTAATTCCGTAAGCTCATTCACACAGATCATAAATGCCGATACCGATGTATTAAATGAAAAACGTTCGATATCGTCCTCTACTTTGCGGATGATCTTGTGTAATGCTTTATATTCTGCTTTTACAGGAGTTTCATCCGACACATAGAAGCTTCCTTCTGCATTGTGAAACAGACGCCATACTTTTTTCAGGAATTTATATACACCTTCGATACCATTTGTATTCCATGGTTTGGCTTGTTCAAGCGGTCCGAGGAACATTTCATACAAGCGAAGGGTATCTGCACCATAAGTATCAATAATGTCATCCGGGTTCACTACGTTAAACTTGGATTTAGACATTTTCTCTACTTCTGCACCGCAAAGATATTTTCCGTTTTCAAGGATAAATTCTGCATCAGCAAAGTCAGGTCTGAATTGTCTGAATTTTTCAAGATTCAGCGTATCATTTACCACAATATTTACATCCACATGAAGGGCGATCGTTTTATACTGCTCTTTGAGGCCGTATGAAACAAACTGGTTAGTACCTCTTCCCTCTTCATCCAGAATACGGTATACAAAATTGGATCTTCCCTGAATCATTCCCTGATTGATCAGCTTCTTGAAAGGCTCTTCTTCATTGTGATAGCCTATATCCTTTAAGAATTTATTCCAGAAGCGGGAATAGAGCAAGTGACCTGTCGCATGCTCTGAACCTCCGATATACAGATCTACAGCTTTCCAGTACGCTACAGCTTCTTCAGAGGCAAAGGCTTCTTCATTTTGCGGATCCATATAGCGGAACCAGTACCAGCTGGAACCTGCCCAACCCGGCATTGTACTTAATTCATACTCATATTGATCTTCATATTTCCAGTCTTCGGCTCTTCCCAAAGGAGGTTCGCCGGTTTCAGTTGGAAGATATTTATCTACTTCAGGAAGTAGTAAGGGCAGTTCTTCTTCTTTAATCAGATAAGGAAGTCCGTTTTTGAAATATACCGGTACCGGTTCACCCCAATAGCGCTGACGGCCAAATATAGCATCCCGCATGCGGAAATTAATCTTGGCTTTACCAAGTTTAAGTTCTTCCAGTTTGGAAATCAAAGCCGGTACAGCTTCCTGATAATTCATGCCGTTAATAAAGTCTGAATTGATATAGCGTCCGTTTTTATTCGGATCAGCTTCTTCTTCGATCTGCTGTGTATCTGAAATCGGAATAACCGGAAGATTAAAGTGCTTCGCAAATACATAATCCCGCTGATCTCCTGATGGCACAGCCATTACAGCTCCGGTACCATAGCTGGCCAATACGTAATCAGCAATCCAGATTTGCACATCTTGTCCTGTAATCGGATGTTTGGCATAAGAACCTGTAAATGCGCCGGATACGGTCTTTGTATCCGCCATACGGTCCAGTTCAGATTTTTTATTTGTCTTATCTATATATGCTTTTACTTCCGATTCCTGATCAGGAGTTGTTAAAGCAGCTACTAATTCATGTTCAGGAGCCAACACAACGAAAGAAACACCAAAAATAGTGTCTACCCGTGTTGTAAAGACTTCAATATAATTCTCTAACTGTGGCAACGGAAATCTGACAGAAGCACCCACCGATTTACCGATCCAGTTGCGTTGCATTTCCACCAAAGGCTCAGGCCAGTCTATGGTATCCAGGCCGCGAAGCAGACGGTCAGCATATGCCGTGATACGCATAGACCATTGCATCATTTTCTTCTGTTCTACCGGATAGCCTCCGCGCTCGGAAACGCCATTGATCACCTCATCATTGGCCAATACCGTTCCTAAGGCAGCACACCAGTTAACCGTGCTTTCGCGCAGATAAGCGATGCGGTATTTTAATAGTTCACGCTGTTGTTTCTCTTCATCAAATCCCTTCCATTCATCCGCTGTAAATTCAAGAATATCTTCATCACATACCGCATTGATACCTGTGGATCCAACATTTACAAAATGCTGAACTAAAGTATCTATAGACACCGCTTTATCCAATTCATTGTTATACCAGGAGTTAAACAATTGCATAAAGATCCACTGTGTCCATTTGTAATAATCCGGTTCTGAGGTACGAATCTCACGGCTCCAGTCATAGGAGAATCCGATGTTGTCCATTTGTTCACGGTAGCGGTTGATATTTGCCTCTGTCGTGATTGCCGGATGTTGTCCTGTCTGAATCGCATACTGTTCTGCCGGAAGCCCGAAGGAATCATATCCCATAGGATGCAGAACATTAAAACCTTTTGAACGCTTGTATCTTGAAAAGATGTCAGAGGCTATATATCCAAGCGGATGCCCTACATGCAGACCCGCTCCTGAAGGGTAAGGAAACATATCCAATACATAATATTTGGGTTTGTCATGTGAATCTGCCGATCTGAAGGTATGATGATCAGCCCAAAATCTTTGCCACTTCTTCTCTAATGCTTTATGATTGTACTCCATTTGATGAATAAGGAAATATTTAAGAAATGCGAAATTACGATTTTAGTCCTATATAATAAAAGATTTGTAGTTTAAACAATATTTAAGGATATTAGAAGTTAATGATTGTGTTGGCAGGCTTTGCGCAGGGCAATATAACAGGAGAATATCAGTAATAATAATCATACAAAAAGGAAGTAATTGCAATAAATATTCGTAAAATCAGCGCAATTCCTTACTTTCGCAAACAAATAATTTAATTGCTTATGTCAGGTTACGAGTTAAGCACGACCAAGAAAAAAACGAAATCAGTATATGTCTCTACCGTTATCAGTATTGCACTGGTGCTGTTGATGACCGGACTTTTAGGTCTTATTCTTGTTCATGCACGAAATCTTTCCAAATATGTAAAAGAAAATATAGTCCTCAATGTTATTGTGAATGACGCAACGACAGAGGGAGATGTACTTTCTATGCAAAAAGATATTGAAAAAGATCCTTACGTATTACGTACGGAATATATCAGTAAAGAACTGGCAGCGAAGAACCTGAAAGAGGATCTTGGCGAAGATTTCGTAGAATTTCTCGGACATAACCCTTTACTGCCTTCTATTGATGTATATCTGAAAGAACAATATGCCAATACGGACAGTATTGAGACTTTTATTAAAAAAGTATCCAACAACAGCAAAGTAAAAGAGGTCGTATATCAGGAATCCCTGATCGACATGGTCAATAAAAACATTAAAGTGATCAGTATCGTTGTACTTGCCTTTACTGTCATCCTGCTGATTATTGCTGTAGCGCTGATCAATAACACGATTCGTCTGGCGATCTATTCACAGCGTTTTCTGATAAAGAGTATGCAGCTTATCGGAGCTACTAAAAACTTTATCCGCAAGCCGTATATCATATACGGAATTGTTCACGGACTCTTGGGTGCACTGATTGCTATTCTCTTGCTCTTGTTCACTCTTCAGTTTTCGCAAAAACAAATTCCTGAATTGGTATTTCTGCGCAACTGGTATGAGTTTGGTGCGATTTTCCTTGTTGTTATTGTCTTAGGAATACTGATTTCAGGCTTAAGTACTTACTTTGCCGTTACCAAATATCTAAAAGCTAAATCACACAGTCTATACCGTTAATCTAATTACCCTTATGGCTCAAACGAATAAAACAACAAAATCTTCTACTGCAAAAGCAGGGAATTATAAAGGAGGCTTTGTTTTTGGAAATATTAATTATCAGCTGTTTGCTGCGAGTGTAGCAATCGTTATTATTGGTTTCTTTCTGATGTCCGGAACCTCGGACATCTATAGTTTCACTAAAATTACATTAGCTCCCATTGTTGTTGTATTAGGATTCGCAATAGGTTTTGTAGCCATATTGTACAGACCTAAGAGCAAGAACGTATAACACAGGCATGAATTTAATTGAAGTAATCGTCCTGGCCATTATCGAAGGCCTGACCGAATTTTTGCCCGTTTCCTCAACCGGGCACATGATTATTGCAACGGCATTGATGGGCATTGAGCCGACACCGTTTGTCAAACTTTTCACTATCGTTATTCAACTGGGAACCATTCTATCTGTACTGGTTTTATATTACAAGCGCTTTTTCAAATCCCTGACCTTCTATTACAAACTTGTAGTAGCTGCTATTCCGGCATCTATACTGGGGCTGTTGCTGAATGATTATATTGATCAGTGGTTAGAAAGTCCCTTGATGGTTGCAGTAATGCTGGTTATCGGTGGTATTATCTTATTGTTTGTCGACAAATGGTTCAATAAACCGACTACAGATGATTCGGATGAGATATCGTATGCACAGGCATTCAAGATTGGACTTTACCAATGTCTGGCCTTAATACCCGGCACTTCACGCTCTGCAAGTACTATTGTAGGAGGTATGACACAAAAATTAACCCGCAAAGCAGCAGCAGAATTTTCTTTCTTTCTGGCTTTACCAATGATGTTTGGCGCATCGGCCGTTAAACTGTTGAAATTCTTTAAAGAAGGTAATACATTTACAGGAGAAGAGATCAATCTTCTCATTATTGGTAACGTTGTTGGTTTTATTGTGGCGATTATTGCGATTAAATCGTTTATCGGAATTCTGACTAAATACGGTTTTAAAGCTTTCGGTTGGTACAGAATTATTATCGGCATGATTATCATTATCATGTTATTGACAGGTCACAGCCTACAAATCATCTAATGCAAGACCCTATTACTGAGAATTCCCAAACTTTCCATTTTGCTGAAGGGCAAATGTTATTGATTGACAAACCTCTGACCTGGACGAGTTTTGATGTGGTGGGAAAGATCCGAAATACAATCAAGCCCCTCAAATTAAAAGTCGGACATGCCGGGACTCTCGATCCGCTGGCAACGGGTCTCCTGATCGTGTGTACGGGAAAGATGACCAAACAGATTGACTCTTTCCAGGCTGAAGATAAAGAATATACCGGTATCATCACCTTAGGTGCCACTACCCCATCCTATGACCTGGAAACAGAGATCGACCAGCGTTTTGACATCAGTGGTATCACAGAAGAAATGATCTTTGATACAGCGCGTTCGTTTGAAGGTGAGATCAGCCAGTTTCCGCCTGCACATTCTGCGATTAAAATCAACGGCGAACGGGTTTATGAAAAGGCTCGTCGTGGCGAAGAGGTGGAGTTGAAATCCCGCAAAGTGACTATTAATAGTTTTGCCATCGAAAAAATAGAGCTTCCTCATGTACATTTTCGGATTTCATGTTCGAAAGGAACTTACATACGCTCTATAGCTAATGATTTTGGAAAATTACTAAACAATGGCTCTCATTTGAGTGAACTCCGTCGCACTAAAAGTGGTAATTACCACGTAGATAACGCCTGGAATCTCGAAAACCTGATTGAAGTGATAAAATCACAAAAAATTTAACGGAAAACAAACAATTGATTGCAGCTTTACCCAAGAATAGTTTCTAATTTTGCGGCATCACAAGTTTAATAACTAATGAAAATATACAGAAATTTAGACGACTTTGAACCTTTGGATTGTGCTGTAGTGACCATTGGAACATTTGACGGCGTACATATAGGTCATCAAAAGATTTTGAGTCATCTGAAAGAATCTGCAAAGAAAATAAACGGAGAGACAGTCCTGTTAACTTTCTTTCCACACCCCCGTCTGATTATCAACCCGGATGATGACAGCCTCAGACTGATCAATGATATTGAAGAAAAGGTATGTCATCTGGCGAATGCCGGTATAGATCATCTGATCCTCACTCCCTTTACCCGCGACTTCTCCAATCAGACTCCTGAAGAATACATCAGCAATGTATTGATAGGAAAACTGGGAACAAAAAAAATAGTGATCGGATACGATCACCATTTCGGTAAAGACCGCAAAGGATCGCTAGTGGATCTGGAGCACTTCGCAGAAATCTTCGATTATACAGTAGAACAGATTCCTGAACAGGATATTAATGATGTAGCTGTATCTTCAACACGGATTCGTGAATCTCTGATCAAGGGGAATATCGATACTGCTAATCAGTATCTGGGTTACCCCTTCGAATTGACAGGAACAGTGATACGTGGAGACCAGATCGGTCGTACCATAGGATTTCCGACAGCCAACCTGCACGTGCATGAAAAGCACAAGCTGATTCCGGCTTATGGAATCTATGCTGTAGAGGTTGAAATATTCGACAAAATAGAAGAAGTGCTGACAGGCCGGTATACTGAGAAAGTTCCTTTCCGAAAAGCTAAAGGAATGGGATACATCGGTACCCGTCCTACTGTGGATGGTATGACCCGAAATATTGAGGTTTCTTTGTTCGACTTCAATGAAGACATCTACGGAAAAACATTAAAAGTAAAATTCCTTCATTTTGTAAGACACGATGAAAGATTTGAAACTATTGAAATTATGAAAGAACAGATCCAGGCAGATAAAAAGTATATCATAGCTTATTTTGCGGAGCAGAAATAACCGTATATCATAAATAACAAGAGAGAGGCAGTATAATAACCAAGAATACTGCCTCTTTTGTTTTTTATGCTATTGGCGAAGACGCCAACAGACGCAGGTTAAACTTAATTTGCCAATAGACGCGAGTTAAACTTAATTTGTTAATATACATCTATTAACCAAACCTTTTCAATCACCCCGTAAAAACTGACATTCGTTTCTGCCTTGAATTTCAAATAAGAACCTGTTTTCAAGGAATTTATAAAGTTTTCTGTTGGCGGGGATGCCAACAGACGCAGGTTAACCAAACCCTCTGGCACTCCTTCTAATATTGGAAGAGATATCAATAAACGCTGGCTGCCCCCTAGCAATCCTACTAGCACCGTATTTCCAGAATATTCGGAGTAAAGACAATCCTTACTAAAAACGGCCTGAGCTCATAAGAACTCAGGCCGTTTTCAGTAAGGTTAACAACAATTTAGTCCTTATAAATCACATATTTTTTACGCATCTTTTTATAATTGGTCAGTCCCGGTTCCCAGCTTTTGCGAATTTCCTGATCGCTAGCTCCGGATTCAATTTGTTTACGAAAGTCACTTACTCCGGCAAGTGTTTCAATACTTCCGATCTGTGTCGAAAAGCTTCGGTCAAAAAACGCTGATTTTTCAGGAGATTTACGATAAAGTTCTTTCATCCAATCCAGATTAAGTTTTTTACTCGCAACCAGTTTAGCCAGATCCACCTTGCGCAGGTCAAGACCATAACATACTTGGTTCATAAATAAAGGAGATTCACTCATTCCCTTCTTGCTCACCGGGGTAAATGAAAATGAATAGATGCCTTTATATACCGGACTCCCTATAACAGTAAAAGGATAATCAGTGCCTCTTCCATGGTTAAGCTTGGTTCCTTCAAAAAGACAGGTACTTGGATATAATAATATACTCTCTTCTGTATTCAGGTTAGGTGACGGATTGACAGGGAGCTTATACAGCATACTGTGGTTATAGTTAGAGACAGGAATGATCTTTAGCTTACAGGTCGTTTTTGCCTTCATCCATTTCTCTCCGTTGATCATCTGTGCAAACTCAGCTATAGTCATGCCGTGTGCTATTGGCACCGGAAATTGTGCTATTCCTGATTTGTGCTTCATATCCAGAATAGGGCCGTCAATCAGATAAGCATTTGGATTCGGACGATCCAGAATCATTAATTCTTTGCCGTTATCTGCACATGCTTCCATAATATCTCTTAATGTATTGATATTGGTATAGAAGCGTACGCCCATATCCTGTACATCAAAAATAAACAGATCTACATCTGCCAGATCTTTCGCCGCGGGTTTCCTCCGGTCGCCGTACAGGGATATAATACGTATGCCTGTCTTCGCATCCACTTCATCCGATACTTCAGTCCCGTTACTGGCATTGCCTCTGAAACCGTGTTCGGGACCAAATATTTTGACAATATTTATTTTCAGCGCCAGCAGACTGTCTACTAAATGTGTTTTTCCGATGACTGAAGACTGGTTTCCCAATATAGCCACCCGTTTTCCTTTTAAATAGTCTACATATTTGTCCGTTTGTTCAGCACCGGTCTTAATTTTGTCATTGCTATACACTAATTTCTGCTGAGCATCAACCTCTGATTTGCACAGTAGGAATAAGCATATTACACTCAAAAAAACTGGGATTCGTTTCATGGTAAAGGTTTTAGTTTGGTAAATAGATCTTCTAAAATACGAAATTAAACATCCGCATTCCTTATGTAACAAACATGATATCAATGCTTCACCTCTACTACTGCAACAAGTCTGCTATCGTCCTGATACCCTCTTCCAGTTGTGTCTCAGACAGTGCGCCATAGCTCAAACGTAATCCCTGTGTATCCTGTCCAAGATTATATTTCTCCGGACCAGATATCCGGATCCCTTTTTCCTTCAGCTTTGCTTCCAGATCTCTGACAAGCTGCTGCTGTCTGGGAACTACCCAGAATGCAAGCCCTCCGTCCGGCAAATCATAGTCGGCTCTATCTTTCATATACTGGTCCAGCAAGCTGATACAGGTATCTCTTTTATTCCGGTAATAGAGAGTCATTTTTTTAAGATGCTTCTTAATCGTTCCGTCCTCTATAAGCTGTAGAACAGCCTGTTCCATAATATTATCTCCCTGTACATCTATGATTTTGCGTAGAGCTCCGATTTTTTGAATATAAGAGGCTTCACTTACCAGATATCCTATGCGTAATGCCGGTGCGACTACTTTACTCATTGTACCGATGTAGATATAATTCTGAATTTCATTATAACTGGATAAAGGAAGAATAGGCCGACGGCCAAAGTGAAATTCGTTGTCATAATCATCCTCTATAATTGTAAATCCATACTGATTGGACAGCCGTATAAGCTCTACCCGCCTTGACAGGCTGAGTGTAACTGTGGTTGGATACTGATGATGGGGAGTTGTGTAGATCGCTTTTATAGATTTACCACTGTGCAAATGCCGGATAATATCGCTTATGATCAATCCTTCCTGGTCCACCCGTACAGGCAATAGTCTGGCGCCTGCATGTTCAAAAGCCTCCCATGCAGGATGGTAGCCGGGATCTTCGACCAACACATAATCTCCCTTTTGTATCAGACTCTGCGCAGCCAGGTATAAGGCCATCTGACTTCCTCTGGTAATGCATATATGGGGTATATCGATCTTCATGCCCCTGTGATGGTTCAGCATTCGTGCTATTGCAGCTCTGAATGCTTCGTCACCAAGTGCATTTGTATAACCCATCATCTGCCATCTGGCTTTTTGATTAAAGATCTGACGGTAAGCTCTGGCCAGCTCTTTGACCGGAGCAACCCGGCTGTCCGGGTATCCGTCATCAAAGCAGATTGTATAGATACGATCCGGTACAGCATTTGCTTTCACTGGAGCTGCCAAGTCTGGCGTATTATGCAGACGAACCGGATGCTCTTCTGCCACAAAGGTACCGGCACGTTCCTTTGTGATGATCCATCCTTCATTTTGAAGCACGTTCACAGCTTCCACGACCGTATTACGATTTACACCTATATGTTCTGACAAAGATCTTGTACCCGGCAAGGCTTCTCCTTTTTTGAGCCTTCCGCTACGGATCGCTTCTATGATCGCATCAGCAATCTGCAGATAAACAGACTTCTCTGCCTGAAAATCCAACTGCATTTCTAAATTCCAAGGACGAATCATCTGGACTATTAAATTATGTAAAAACTGAACCAGTAAGACAGTCCAAATATACTATAATTTTGAAATGCAATAATGCAAAAAACCAACTTAATATGTTCAATATGAAAACAGAAGAAAAACAATTCAGTTCAAAGGACTTTCACCAAACCTTTGCCCGTCCGGCTTATATCAAACCGGCAAAGCTGATTCATCAGAATGTAGAAAATGCAGGCGTACACAATCAGTTTTCTGCTGAACGCAAACATCCGGTATTTTTTGTAGATCTGCCCAGCAAAAATGTAAGTATGACTATCGGAGGCTTATTGCCGGGGCAACTGACGAACAGACATCGTCATACCTATGAGACAGTACTGTATGTATTGGAAGGATCCGGATATACAGAAGTGGAAGATGAACGTGTTGAATGGAAAGCCGGAGATGCTGTCTACATTCCCTCATGGGCATGGCACAGACATCAGAATCTGAGCGATACCGAACCGGCTAAATACATTGCCTGTGAAAATGCGCCTCAGCTTCAGAATCTTGGAGTAGCACTCCGGGAAGAAGAAGGTCGCGATCTCTGACAACGACTCTCTTTGTCTTATTTATTAATGCCCTCTGCGGAGGGCTATTTCTCTCTTTAATCCAATAATGCATATGAATCACAATCTATTTAAAGGTATAGTATCATACCCTATTACACCCTTTGATCAACACGAAAAAGTTGATCTCCGTTTATTCAAATTATTAGTCGAGCGTCTGGTCGTCACAGGTTCTCATGCGATCGCACCATTAGGCAGCACGGGCGTATTGCCTTATCTGACGGATGCCGAAAAGGAAGCTATCACCCTCGCTACAGTAGAACAGGTGGCAGGCCGTATTCCTGTGCTGGCTGGTGTTTCTAATCTGACTACAGAAAGAACGGTACATCACGCAAGATTTGCAGAAAAAGCAGGTGCAGATGCGGTAATGATTATTCCGATGAGCTACTGGAAGCTAACCGAAGACGAAATATTCAGACATTACAAAACGGTAGCTGATGCTATAAGTATTCCGGTGATGGCCTATAACAATCCGGCGACAGGCGGAATAGATATGTCTCCTTCCCTGTTGATAAGACTTTTGCAGATCCCTAATGTAACGATGATCAAAGAAAGTACGGGCGATGTACAACGTATGCATCAGCTTTACCAGACTTTTGGCAAGGATGTCGCTTTTTACAATGGCTCCAACCCTTTGGCTTTGGCTGCCTTTACTGCAGGAGCGACCGGATGGTGTACAGCAGCATCCAATCTGATTCCTGATCTGACCAAAGCGCTTTACGAGGCTGTGTGTCAGAATAATCTGCCTGAAGCGCAACGCTTATACTATCAACAGGCTGAACTTCTTAAATTTATTGTCGAAAAAGGTCTTCCCCGCACGATAAAGGCCGGACTTCATCTTATGGGTATAGATGCTGGGTATCTTAGAAATCCGTTACAGCCGCTTAGTGAAAAAGAAATAGCTACGCTGCGTATTATCCTGTTCAAAACAATCAATAAAACAGACTAATAAAGGGCATTGTATAAAAAAGATCTTTCTTAATACAGGCAGGAGAATTAGTTGAACACTTATAGGTCAGCATAACAGCGGAATCACTTAACAGCTTGTTGAGGCAGCTAATTTTATCATTAAAAAAATATAATTACCGCCAAACAATACGCACTTTAATCTGTTGATCCGTAACACATTGAATACTAAAATTGTAAACTAAAATTTCAAAAATGGAAAAGAAAGATCTCACAATTATCTTAGTACATGGCGCATGGGGAGATGGTTCTCACTGGCAACATGTTATCCCTCGTTTAGTAAAAGCCGGTTATCAAGTAAGAAGCGCGCAGAACCCCTTGACCTCTCTGACCCAAGATATCGAACGTACAACCGATCTTATTAATGCGCAGGAAGGCAAAGTCTTGCTTGTAGGTCACTCCTATGGCGGATCTGTAATTTCCGGAGCCGGAAATAATCAGAAAGTAATCGGTTTGGTATATATTGCTGCATTTGCTCCGGATGCAGGAGAAAGCCTGTCCCGTATTTTTTCAAGACATGAAGCACCTGCAGGTGCGGCAAGTATCTATCCGGACAGCAAAGGTTTTTTATGGATCAAATATGATGAATATCGGGCTCACTTTTGTGCCGATCTGGACGAAGATCAGGCTTTAGTGCTGTCTCTTGCGCAGCGACCTATTCATGCGACCTGTTTTGAAGAGCCAGCAGCTGAACCCGCATGGCGTACAAAACCGAGCTGGTATCAGGTATCAGATGCAGATCATATGATTCCTCCGCTAACGCAACAGGAAATGGCAGACCGGATCCGTCCGCGAGAAATTATACATCTTGACGCAAGTCATGCATCACTTGCTTCCAAGGCAGAAGAAGTGAGCAATCTAATTATTAAGGCGGCTTCCTCCTTCTGAAAATAAATACACTGTAAAGATCAGTTCTGACACACGATAGCAGGGTATAAATGGTTCTTTTTTGAAGGAACCATTTATACTTTATAATCTGCTTTATCCCCTGTGAATGATGAGTTTATCAGCAACTTTTGAGCATTTTTCGGTTCATGCAAAACGCGCCTCTCTATTCAGCTGTAAACCAAAGACATAAACACTTCAAAAAGCCTTCAAAAGTGGGTAAAATTAATTTTTAGTACCTTTGCAGACCCAAATTTTATTTTTTCACATCACAAAATCTCTAACTTTAATGAGTTTTATAAAAATCTTAAAGCGTAAAAGCACTTTTGTTTCAGGTATTGTTTTTCCCAGTTTGTTCTTTATTCTGGGCATCACTTTAGTCTCCAGCATCTTCCCTTCTTCAGCAGATTATTACCTTACTCTGGTTAAAACTTTTCTGTTTGAAAACCTCAATTGGGTCTACGTTCTTGTCGTTACCATCTTTGTTCTCTTTCTGCTTTTTCTGGTTTTCAGTAAGTATGGGAATGTCAAATTGGGATCCAATGATTCCAAACCCGAATTTTCTTTTTTCTCCTGGATCTCTATGCTTTTTGCAGCCGGAATGGGTATTGGTCTGATGTACTTCAGTGTTGCAGAGCCCATGTCACATTATTCGGACACCAATGTATTAGGCACTGACCCGATTCAACGGGCTAAGGATGCTCAATTGTATACTTTTTTCCATTGGGGTATTCATGCATGGGCGATTTATGCCGTAGTCGGATTATCCCTTGCTTACTTTACCTATCGTTACAAACTTCCCTTATCTCTGCGAAGCTGCTTCTACCCTATCCTCAAGGATAAAATACAAGGTCGTGCAGGTGATGTTATCGATATGTTTGCACTCTGCAGTACTTTTTTCGGTATTACCACCACATTAGGGTTTGGCGTGGTGCAGCTCTGTGCCGGACTGGTCAATATAGGAGTTATTCCAGAGGTCAACTTTATGTATCAGATTATTATCGTTGTTGTGATTATGACGATATCGATTCTGTCCGCTACATCAGGAGTCAACAAAGGCGTTAAATTTTTGAGTCAGCTAAATATTATCAGTGCTGTGCTGCTTATGCTTTTCGTGCTGATCTTTGGTCCTACGACCTTTCTGTTAGGTACTTTTTCAGAAGGTCTGGGGTATTATATCAATTCATTTTTCAGCCTGACATTCAACACACATGCTTATGAACCTCAGCATCAGCAGTGGTTTTTTAACTGGACAATTCTTTACTGGGCCTGGTGGATTTCCTGGTCACCATATGTAGGTCTTTTTATTGCGAAAATATCTAAAGGAAGAACGATCCGTGAGTTTATAGGAGCGGTACTGGTATTACCCACTTTCTTCAACTTTCTCTGGATGACGATCTTTGGGAACAGTGCGATATGGATCGATCAGCATGAAGCAAACGGCGCATTAAGTGCGTTGGTGAGTAATGCCGATGTATTGCTGTTCAAATTTCTCGGATACTTTCCATTTGAAATTGTAACGAGTATACTTACGCTGTTTATTATCTTTATATTTTTCGTTACATCTGCCGATTCAGGTATCTATGTGATGAACAATATTTCGTCTAATAATGCTGTGAAGTCTCCAAAATGGCAACTTATTTTCTGGGGTGCACTGCTTGGTATACTTGCGCTTGTACTGCTTAATGCAGGCGGTCTGGAGTCTCTGCAAACGATGACCCTGATTACAGCACTTCCTTTCTCCATTATTATGCTTTTATTCTGTTACAGCCTGTTGAAAGGACTGGTCATTGATGTCAACTATTATTCACGTTCGTATTCGCACTCGACCAACAGCTGGTCAGGAGAATACTGGAAAGAACGTCTGGACAGGATTATTTCTTATAAAGACCGTAAGACTATTGATGAGTACCTGCGCACAACAGTGAAATCGGCATTTGAGGAACTTGCAAAAGAATTCAAAGAAAAAGATATTCTGGCACATGTCAATTTTCATGAGCATACACCCGTCACAGTAGAAATAGAAATTAAGCATGATGCTATGAACAACTTCAGATATGGTGTAAAGAATCAGACAAAGACAATATCGGATTTCCTTATGCAAGAGGAAAATGCCCCTGAAATTCAGGATAAAAAAACACATATACCCATGACTTATTTTGGAGACAACAGAATAGGATACGATATTCAATATTTTACCAGGAATGAAATTATCAGTGATGTACTGAAACAATATGAACGGTTTTTATCGTTATCTTCCGATGAAAAAAATGAAATTTTCATCGGAAGTAATCTGAAAGATACAGATTAATATTATTTCATTCCTCTTCAAAACCAGAAGGCTCCATAACATTTAAAGATTGATTGTAGCATTTTAACTTACCGTAACGTTATATATTTAAGTTTGCTTTAATTTAAATGAATTTGCCCGATTCCTACATTCTTATGTAATGTAATATGTATTTAGTTCATCAGATTTTTCCTTTAGGTCTCAACTAAAAAAGGAAATAAAATCAACTATATTTTTATCCGGTATTCTTATTAGTAATTATAAAATGCTATTACGTACTTTTGTCTTTAAATAATCATCAACTGTGACTAACGCCAAAAAAAATGCCTTCTATTTACGTATGGTACTCATCGTCAGTATCATACTCTCTTTTATATTTCTAAGTGCCATATTTATCTATCAATATGGACAGTACAGACGTATAGAAGCCAAGCTTAATGCAGCATATGCATCCGGCAATACACAGTCTTCTGCACTCTACGGTTTATTTTCAACTTTTAGTGAGGCGGATAATCTGTTTCGGCTTTACACTGTAGATTTTAAAGCAGAAACTTATCAGTTATACAAAAACAAACTGGATACCATCAAGTTTGTTGTCGATTCCCTGTCTACCCTTCCTATCGAAAACAATCCGCTACAGAAAAGCATTACAAATGTAAAAGAGAAAGGCGTTGTAGCCATGGAATTTGCAAGTCTCAAAAGAGATGTTGATCAGCTGGTTTTCTTTGCAAAAGACTCCCTTGAGTTATTAAAAAATCCGAAAGAAGATTACAGAACCAGACCAACACTTACCATTGCAGATACCTTTATCAGCAATACGCTACAGGATACGGTCAGGAATCTGGTCACGCAAGATACAGTTGTCAAGAAAAAAGAGAGCCTGTTTAAACGAATATTCAACACTAAAAATGATACGATTGTTTCGAATACCGTAGATCAGAAGTTCAATATCAATAAAATAGGATTGATACAACAGCACGTTCAAAATACTATCCTCCAAAATGACAAAATATACAGCAGCAATATGAATAATCTGCGGATGGTATTCAGCAAACTCCGGCAAAAGGAAAGGGAACTGATACAATCTAACCATACTCTTCTGAGCAAACTGAAGACCGGTATAAACCGTCTCAGGGATATAGAACTGGCTGCCAATCGCAATGCTGAAGCGATGAACTTTGCTCAATATCAAAAAAATGCGCAGCACTTCGGTACCCAACTCATAATAGCCCTATGCATTATGCTGTTTATGATTATTTTCATTATCTATTATCAGTTTAAGGTAGTTTCTTATGAAAAGAGGCTTTATCAGGAAAAAGAATATGTGGCCAAAATCGCTGAAGAGAAAACAAGTGTCCTGGCTAGTATAAGCCATGAAATACGGGCTCCGATTAACTCTCTGCTGGGTGTGATCGATCTTATGAATAAAAACACGGAAAGTAATAAGGTCAATCATGAGCTGATCGAATCAGCCAATTATGAGATAACATTGATAAACAGTACTATCAACGATATTCTGAGTCTCAGCAAACTGGAAGTAGGTTCACTCAACATCAAATATGACTACTTCTCGCCTTATGAAATGTTACACGATCTGGTAAGTCTGCACAGTTATCAGGCGCAGACGAAAGGTCTGGCCTTTACTAATGTAATCGACATTGATCCGAAACTAAAAATATACAGCAATGCATTCAGAATCAAGCAGATTACGTCTAATCTGATTACTAATGCTATCAAATACACAAAAAAAGGGGATGTAAGATTGCAGGCTCGCATACGCAAATCCGGCAACAAACAAACATTACACATTGAAGTTGCGGATTCGGGAATAGGTATAGCAGATAAAAACAAGAATTTTGTGTTCCGTAAATATTATATGACCGATTCTGAGAATAATGTCGGAGGTTTTGGTCTTGGATTGTATATTTCCAAATTGCTGACCGAACAACTAAACGGAGACATCTCTTTTGAGAGTACACTGGGTACCGGAACGACATTCAGCCTGAAAATTCCGTATGAAAAGGAATTGCTGCTACAAAAGAATTCGGGTCCTTATACTGTTAATGATCTTCCTGAAAGTCTCAACATTGTATTGATTGACGATAGCCGTATTAATATTCTGTATCTGAAGCAGTTCTTTAAAGACAAGAAGAATGTCCATACGTTTGAGAACGGAGCTGAAGGATTACGGTTCGTCCAACAACATCCGGTAGATATTGTGATCACTGATTTATTGATGCCTGAAATGAGCGGATGGGATATTCTGAACAGTATTAAAGAAAGTAAAACGTCGGAACATATTAAGGTATTTGCCTTCACTTCCGAAAATATGCTGCTGGAAGATGATCACAGAAGCCATAATATCTACACATTTGACGGAGTTCTGAGCAAACCTTTGCGTGAAGATGAATTGGTTAGTACGCTACTCAAAGGTATGAATGGCTAACGTGTATTGACATCAGAATAAGAATATCTGCTATTAAATAGAAAATGCTGTCATACAGAACCAAATGCCTGAGGGCAGCAAGGTTTCAGTATGACAGCATCATTTTTGGAGACTACCTTTCTTTGATTGGTTATAATACGCTCTGTTAGAATTTTTCTTTTTGTCCGTTTAATAGTCCGCGATAAAATATACCTTTTTCATACAGCAGTATTTCTCCGTTCTTACCGTTTTTTATACTTGAATCGACGCCAAATATCCTGTTATCGTACAGATTTACAATAGTCGGATGCGAAGTATGACCGACAATTATATGGTCTTTTTTCAATCCGTGCAGGATAAAATCCAGCGTCTGTGCATTAAAAGTAGAATCGGTAAAATATCCTCTGTACCACAGCGGACCTTTAGAACGTGTCAGAAACTCCAGTTCTTTATTTTGTCTGTATACGGTTTTAGACCTTGTAAAGATACTATCTGCAAACAGCTTATTTGTACGGGCTGCTGTCAGCCCTTTCTCTACAAATTCCGGAGAGATCCCTCCATGTGTAAAGAGTATATTATTAATACCAATGATTACCGGCTTTTGCTTCAGCCATCTGCCAAAAAAGCTATCTTTACTAAAAAACTGATCATATCCCATTCCAAAAAGAGAGGCTACATCTTTATACTTCTGATTGATATAGCGGAGATCGTTATCGAATACCATGAGTTCATGATTGCCGATCACATAATGCACACGACCACCTTTTGACAAAGCCTGTTTTTCCAGCTTCACTAACAACCACAGACTTTCAGTGACTTTATCTCCTCTATCCATAATATCTCCTACAATCACGAGATGACCGTCTCCATAGGTCCAGTTTCCTTTTTTGTCTATAATATGATGTTGCTGCAGTAAACGAACGAATAAATCATGCTGGCCGTGCAAATCACTGATAGCCGCAAAATGTTCAATATCGTTATATTGTTCTAAAAAAGCAGATTCTTCACGAGTGGCCCTCTCCTTTTGCTGTAACGCTTCCTTGAGATCTATATCGAGTTTTTGAGAGAACAGTTTTACCTGCTTATCAAAGTCTTTTTTGTCAGAGGAACTGACATGATGGTATACACCATTATCCACCCATTTGATAGTGGTTGTATTATTTTCAAAAAACAGATGTGGTTCTTCCCGGAGTCCGGCATTTTTTTCCTGACTGTAGCCAATTAATGCTGTACAGGCAAGGGCTAATGTCAGTATATTTCTTCTTATCCTTTTGCTTAACATAGTATCTTCTATTAAAAACGCCCTCTTTGAATAATAAAGAGGGCGTTGATCGTTTAAAGGTAATTATTTATTTACGAATAGTAAGTCCCAAAGTGCTGTAATTTGCACTTACCTTAAGCTGGTCATTTGATTCCAGATCAAAGACCAGACTGACAGCTGCAGTATTGGTCAGCTCGGGGATTTCCACTTCAAAATATCCGAAAGCACTATTTGCAGGGATAACAAGTTCGCTGCCTTTCGGAAGTCTGTAATGCTGATCCGCTTTTGCTGTACTTTCCGGTCTGATCCGGATCTTTACTGTCTGATCAGTATCCTTTAATCCGCCAATTAAGTTGACCTGATATTTCTGAACACCTGCTTTATTTCGCAGTTCCTTCAGGATAGGATAAGATAGTCCGGGACTATTGGTATTCATTACCGCATCCTGAAACTCAATCCTGAAATCAGGAAGGTAAAAATCTTCTTCATGATCTTTAAAGCATGAGGTGAACAATACACTGATCAACACTGCCAATAAACCTATATATGTTTTCATGTTTTTATATTTAATAATTAGTAGCCAGGATTCTGAATAAGATTAGGGTTGATCTCAATTTCGCGTATAGGAAGTCTCCCCAGTATTCTGAAATCATTAAACATTACATTTCCGGCATCTTTGATGATGTCTTTTCCGCGTCTTTTAATATCAAAGAATCGATGTCCCTCAAAAGCCAGCTCCAGTCGTCTTTGCAGAATAATCTCCTCCATTAATGCTGTGCCTGACAAAGATACTTCAGCAAGATTTGCACGGGTACGTATCCGATTGAGAGCGGTTCTTGCATCACTGTCCTTACCCAGATTAGCCAGAGCTTCAGCTTTATTCAACAGCACTTCTGCATAGCGGATTACAGGTACATTGTCCAGATTAGCCACACCGTTTTTGCTGGCAAATTTGGTCATTTCATTACGGGTGGCATTTGCACCCAATCCTTTCATTATCAAACCTCTTCTTGTGTCATTTGCACTATACTGCGCATACAGATCATCACTGACCACCACATTTCCGAAAGAAGCGGTAGCATTAGATGTCACAGTCGTCCTTGTCATAAAAGTGGCTCGCAGGGATTCATTGCTGCCCAGGTTATCTGCTGTAGTAAAGGCAACCTCAAAGAATGACTCCGGATGTTTTTCACTGCGCCATGAGCTGATCAACTGTGCATTAGCCGGAAATGTCGCTACTCCGCTGGCCATCGCTTTATCAGCTTCGGCAACAGCTTTCTCATAATCGCCCTTGTACAAGGCTACACGACTGAAAAGTGCAGCTACTGCTCCACGTGACGCAAAAGCAGGAGCTTTACTGTTATTGCTTTCTGCAATCAGCGTAGCAGCCTCTGTCAGGTCCTGATACACTTGCTTATACCCTTCTTCAATCGTATTACGCGAAGCAAACTCTATCTGATCTACCTCCAGTACTCCTTTCAGCACTATCGGCACTCCTCCTCTATCGGATGCAGCTACAATAGCTGTAGGATCATATGCATATACGCGTAAAAGATTGTGATATAATAACGCTCTGAGAAACAGGTTCTGCCCCTTGATATTATTTTTGAAATTTGCTTCCAGATCTATATTTTCCAAAGCTTCCAGAATCAGATTAATCTGATTGACAGCATAATAGGACTGCTGCCAGTTAGTAATATGTGCACCTATTTCATTATTCGATTCTTTGATCAATCTGTTTCCTGCTCCTGTATTGATGGCGTTGTCAGCCAGCAATTCGGGTATAGCGATCAGATCACGTCCGTAAAGACTGACTTGCCGCAATTTGGCATATACTCCATTTGTGGCTGCAGTAATGGCTTCCGGGCTTGTGAGTGCTGTAGAAGCATCTATGGACTGGCGGGGATCCACTTCCAGCATCTTCTCACATGAAGTCGCCCACATTGAAGTGGCCAAAAGTATTATATATGTTATTTTTTTCATTTTCATTTTAGATTAAAACCCGATCTGTACTCCCAATGTATATGCGCGTGTCTGTGGTATAGCTCCCTGAGAAGAACTAAAATCTTCTGTATCGATGATCAATTCCGGATCATATCCTGTCCATTTGGTCCATGTCGCCAGGTTTTCTCCCTGTGCATATACCTTTACATCTGACAACTTCAGACGGCTGGTCCAGGATTTAGGTAACTGATAAGACAGAGACACATTTTTAAGACGTATAAAAGACGCATCCTCCAGATAGCGGCTGCTGGTTGACACCTGTGACATACCATTTGTCTCTGCATTTCCGTCATAAGGGCGTGGTACTGTAGTCAATTGACCAGGTGTAGTCCATCTGTTATTAAAGATCCATTCCAGTGTATTCCTGTAGTCCCCACCGTTGGCATACCATTTCGAATTCATACCGCTGTTGCTCAACTCACGGCCATAGTCGTAATGGAAAAACACATTGAGGGACAAACCTTTATATTGAAATGTATTGGTGAAGCCTCCATAAAAATCACTTAACTGATTGCCAAATATTTTGTAATCATTCGGTGCCGAGGGCTGATACGTAATTTCACCATTAGCATCATACCACATTGGTCTTCCTGTTGCAGAGTTAACACCTGCATACTGATATGTCACATTGGTACCCAATGCATAACCTACACGTACAGACTGATTACCCGGCAATACTTTATCATCACCCAGTAAGCGGAGTACTCGGTTGCGCAGGAAAGAGATGTTGAAGTTAGTAGACCAGGAGAAATCATCTGACTGAATATTTCGTGTACGGATCTCCAGCTCTATACCTTCATTCTTAAGTTTTCCGACATTACTGGTTACATTTGAGAATCCGCTCAGGTAAGGAAGAGGCTTATCTAACAGTAAGTCTTTGCTCAACCTTCTGAATACCTCCACAGAACCCTGTATCCTGTTATTGAAAAATGCATAGTCTACCCCAATATTAGTAGTCACATTACGTTCCCATTTCAGCAAGGCATTTTCTATTCCCGAAGGATAAATACCCGGCTCCTGATTGTAGTTGGATGAACTTGAACTACCGTACAAGGCACGGGAATCAAAATTGCCGATAGCATCATTACCGGTTTCACCGTAACCTACTCTCAGTTTCAACTGATTGATCCACTCCTGATCTTTCAGGAAGGATTCTTCTGACATATTCCATCCGGCAGAGATGGCAGGAAACCATCCGAATTTATTGTTTTTACCAAATCGGGATGAGCCGTCATAACGCAGAACTGCACTTAACAGATATTTTTTCTGAAAATCGTAGTTAACCTGTCCGAATACACCGGCTCTTTTGAAACCAGTCCAGCTTCCGGTACCTGCTGTGATAATGGCTGCAGACTGTAAGGATCTGAACTGATAAGTAGTAAAACCCGTTCCTGTCACTGAAGAGATTTCTCTGTTGTCATACCTGTACTCTGCTCCTAATAAAGCAGAAAGATTATGGTCTTCAGCAAACGTTGTTTTATAGTTTAAGGTCTGGTTTGTAAGAAAGTTGCTATTCTGTCTTTTACCTATGGTCAGGGATCCCTGAGAAGCGGCCCCACTTCGGGTACGGGGATCGACATAACGTTCATCATCTATAATACGATAGTCTATACCATAGAATGATTTGAAGCTTAATTTACTGTTGATCTGATAAGTTGCAGAAAAATTAGATACCAACGCTTTTGTACGGCTTTGCAATGTACCTACTACACTTTCCTGTATAGGATTACGATTAGAGGAACCCGGAAAGCCATCGATCGGTGCATTGTAACTTCCATCTGCATTGTAAACCGGAATAAAGGGCAGAATCATAGGCGCACTGTACTGCGGTGCAGCATACGCTCCTGTCGAACCGTTACTTCCGGAAGTACCGTTTTGGGTAATAGTACTCAGATTAATATTAGTGGCAAGTGATAATTTGTCCGTTAACTTATGTGTTAGCCCTAATTTAGCAGTTGCACGCTCAAAGTCTATAGAGACTACATTTCCATCCGTCTTATTGTAAGATCCGGAAAGGAAAAAAGTTGTTTTATCATTTCCTCCGCTGATAGAAAGGTCTGCATTATTGGTGTGACCGGTTCTGAAAGCGGCTTCCTGCCAGTTGTAGGTAGGTAATGCTGCAATTTCTTCGTCTGTCATATCCGCAGGAAATCCCATGCCTGTAAGGATATCGGCTCTGTTTCGTTCAGGTGTACGTGTCGGGTAACGATTGTTACGGGATTCTAATCTGGATTGAAAAAACTGCTGTGTATTCAGCATTTTCATCTCCGGCATCGGACTGGTAATACCGTTATAATAATTGAGGTTTACTTTGGTCTTTCCGGCTTTTCCCGCTTTTGTGGTAACCAGTACAACCCCGTTTGCAGCCTGGGCTCCGTATATAGATGCTGCAGCTCCGTCTTTAAGTACTTCTATAGACTCTATATCATTATTATTCAGAAAAGCCAGAGGATTACTCGCTGTCTGTCCCGAAGAAGTAGAAGTATTAAGTTGAACTCCGTCAACAATGATCAGAGGCTCATTTCCGGCTGTAATAGATCCTGTACCGCGGATATTAATCCTTACAGGTCCTCCTGGTACGCCGTTGGCTGCCATCACATTGACCCCCGAAACCTGCCCTTGCATAGCCCGGTCAAAGGACTGTACAGGGACATTTTCAATAGATTCTTTTTTAATAGAGGACATTGCTCCGGTAATGGATCTCTTCTCCTGAGTGGTGTAACCTGTGACGACTACAGCATCCAACTCATTGACCTGCTCTTCCAGTGTCACCTCTATACCCGTGACGTCCTTTACTGTTATCTCACGTGAGATATATCCCACAAACGAAATAATCAGGATATCTCCGGTTGCAGCGCTTATTGTAAAATGCCCGTTAGCGTCGGTCGATGTAGCTGCATCCCTGCCTTTGGCACGAATACTTACTCCCGGAGCATACTGTGTTCCGCTTTCACCTTTAAGACGCACTCTTCCGCTGATATTTTGCTGCAATCCGGTGTTTATTCCGGAAGTCGGATCGTTGGTTTTGGCGCTGATGACAATATTTTCACCTTGTAGTTTATAGGAAATAGGTTGTCCTTCAAAACAAGCTTCAAGCGCGTCTTTTACACTTACATTACTCAGGTTTACAGTCACGGGTCTGGATTTTTCCAGAAGACGTTTTGAATAAATAAAATTATAGGATGTCTGCTTCCGGATAGATTCGAAAACCTCCCTGATAGAGGCGTTTCTCGTATGGAGGTTAACCTTCTGCGCATAACTCACTGAAGAATAAGCACTCACAATACAAGAAAGCAGAAAAATAAAAATAAGATTAATACGCATAAAGGCCTTCTTATAGTTCTTTATTTTCATAAATTTGGTATAGGGTTATAAGTAATAATAATTGTTCAATACAAAGCGAATAACCTGACAATTATCTACAGGGCATTGTTGCGAGCAATGCTCTGTATCTTTTAATTATCGGTCTATGGGTAAATATCTAAGCCATTACGATAATCCTCCTTCCTTCTATTCTGAATTTAACTTTTCCGGTCAATTCCAATAACTTAAGTACATTGGCAGGATTCTCATATTTAGAGACTACTCCGGAGAAGAGCTCTTCTGTAATCTTCCCCTCGTATATGATGTCTACATCATACCAGCGGGCTACTTTATTCATAATTTCCTGAATGGATTCTTCCTCAAATCTGAAGCTCTTATTTTTCCATTCATCCATATTTGACACATCTACTTCGTACACCTGAATATTCTTCGCATCTTTGGAAACCAGCGCCTGTTGACCAGGTCGTAAGATATCCGAACTATATGCCGTATTGATCCTGATTTTACCATTTACTAAAGTGGTTCGGCTTGTACGGTCCTGAGGGTAGGCTGCAACATTAAAAGAAGTCCCCAAAACCTCGATAGTCTGCAATGACATCTTTACCTGAAAAGGAATCTTTTCGTTTATATTGTTTTGTGCATGTGTTACTTCAAAGAAAGCCTCTCCGGATAATCGCACCTCCCGTTTATCAGATTCAAACTGAACCGGGTATTCCAGTTCGGACTCCGCTCCTAACCAGACCCTTGTTCCGTCAGAAAGCCTGACTTTGTACTGCCCGCCTCTTGGTGTCACAATACGATTGGTAAGATGTACATCTGTACTTGCGGAAGACGAACTGTAGGAGATCTCGCCATCCGCAGATTTTACAATCCGTAAACCATTAATATCCAGCGATTCGCCATTCTTCAACTCTTCTAATGCTATATGCTTACCGTTGGCTAATTGTAATATGGCTATATCTTTTCCGGGAGAAATATCTCTGCCGGCTCTTGTGAGTTGATCTTCCTGCTGAACAGGTTGTGAACTGATTGTGAAGTACAGGGCTATTGTAGTACAGAATACAAACAATATAGCTGCAGCCCAGTAAAGCGAAGGAGTATTTTTAATAAAAGATTTGCGAAGCGCAGGCTTAAGATGCTGATGTGTATGTTTAAATTGGGATAAAGACTGAGAATCTGCAAAATATTGCAGTTTATTTAAACTTTCATCCCGGTTTTTCGAATCTGCGAGTCGTTCAGCAAAGAGCCGGTTTGATTCTTCTTTACTGATCCATTCCTCCAGTTCACGAAGCTCCTCCTGATTGAGAATACCTTTTCTCTCACCGGTTAGTAAATATATTATTCTATACTGATTTTCCATCTTCACTGTTAATACGACGCACTTCTCCTATCGTACTACTCCCGTATGAAAAAAAATTACAATTTGAACAGAAAAAGGAAAAACAGATACTTGTCCGGATGATTGATAAATAGTTTTCTCAATATTTTAAGGCCCTTTGACTTTTGATTCTTAACTGTCTGTACGCTGATATTAAGTTGCTCTGCTATTTTTTCATTTTTCACCCCATCAAGATAACTCAGCTTAATAATTTTACTGCACTGGACCGGAAGATTATTAATTTCACGATAGATTTCGGCCATATATTCCACGTATACGACCTCTAATTGTAATTCTTTTTCAGAAAGTTGGTATAAATAACTAAATTCTGCATCTCTTTCTTTGGCCCTTCCACTGGTTTTTATAAAATCCAGACAGGCATTTCTGGCAGATAAATACAAAAAAGATTGGGCGTGATTAGCGTTATTGAGTACAATTTCACTCGTCCATAGTTTAGCAAATAAACTATTTACGATATCCACAGCCTGATCATCGACAAATTTAGAAGCAAAGTAGCACAAAGGAGCAAAATAAGTCATATATATATAATCAAAATCCGACTCCACTCCGGTGTTTAAGGGATATTCAACAAGAACTGAAGGTTTATGCTGCACACTCATTTATTTGTATCGCTAGTCTATTCATAGTCAGGTAACCCCAATAACATGGGAAGCCTTAGAAGTTAGTAAGGTCTAAAAATACGATTTACAATTCATTATCCCTATAAGAAGGTCTACTTTAGACCGGTTAAAATCTATTAGTATCCCTAACAGATTATCCGGGAAGAAATTCCGGTCTATTCAACAGGGTTTGATCTTTATCAGATAAACATACCATTTTAAGGGTGTCACAGCACTTTATATAGACTATCCGAATTTACCTTTAATATAGTTTTTCGTAATCTCATGTGCCGGATCATTGAATAACTGGTCTGTAGCCCCCTCTTCCTTTACTTCACCCAGGTACATAAATACTGTCTTATCTGCTACACGCTGAGCCTGTTGCATATTATGTGTCACAATGACGATCGTATACTCTTCTTTCAGTTTCAGTATCAATTCCTCTATCTTCAGTGTACTCACCGGATCTAACGCAGAACAAGGTTCATCCATCAGAATAACTTCAGGCCGGAGCGCTACTGTACGGGCTATGCACAGACGCTGTTGCTGTCCGCCGGACAGTCTGGCGGCAGGTTTTTTCAGATCATCCTTCACCTCATCCCATAAATACGCTTCTTCTAACGTGCGTTGTATTACTGATTTATCGTAAGGCAGATTATTGATTTTGAGACCATAAGCAATATTCTCATAGATGCTTTTCGGAAATGGATTTGCCTTTTGAAAAACCATACCGATACGCTTCCTGACTTCTGTAACGGGTATATTCCTGCTGTAAATATCCTGTCCGTCCAGCAATAGTTTTCCTTCAATACGGGCATCAGGAGATAAATCGTGCATTCTGTTGAAACTACGAAGCAATGTACTCTTTCCACAACCCGAAGGGCCTATCAGAGCAGTAACTTTATTGGCAGGAAAATCTACATTAATATTCTTAAGAATCTGTTTATTACCAAAGCTTAAGTTGAGATTGTTAGCTGCAAGTTTATTAATCATTTTTTCTGTATTTATATCGGATATAGAATGCGGTAAGATTCATCAGGAAAACTACTACAACCAGTATCAAAGCCGTACCATAAGCAATGGGTCTGACTTCTTCGATAGCCTGATGCTGTGTAGACAACATGTATAAATGGTAAGGTAAAGCCATGAATTCCTGATTCATGTACCCGTTCGTTCCGTTGATGTAAAAAGCGGCTCCTGTAAACAGTATAGGTGCAGTCTCTCCTGCAGCACGGGACAGTGTAAGAACAACTCCTGTAAGTATTCCGGGCATAGCTGAAGGGAGTACAACATCTTTTATACATTCAAACTGAGTTGCTCCTACTCCCAGAGCACCTTCCCTTGTACTTTGCGGTATCCGCATCAAGGCTTCCTCTGTAGTAGTAATAATATAAGGCAACGACAGCAATCCCAGTGTAAGTCCTGCAGCCATCAGAGAAGTTCCCATATTCAAGGCCTGTACAAATAAAGCAAGCCCGAATAAACCATAAATAATGGAAGGAACGCCTGAAAGATTACGGATAGCTGCTCGTATAAGACGTGTCAACATATTGTCCTGTGCATATTCATTCAGATATATAGCACAGCAGATACCAAAAGGAATGGCAAATAAGGCTGTTATAAGCGTTAACAACACCGTTCCTATAATCGGCGATAAGATACCGCCCTTAGTCATTGCTTCCTTAGGCAGTGTACTTATAAAATCCCAGGATATTACACTCGCGCCTTTAGACGCAATTTCCCAAAGGATAATGACCAGAAAAAGACAGACCAGAAGGGTACTTCCGAGCAGTGTCCCCCACTCGATAATGGGTGTTAGCCTTTTTAATTTAAACCCCATGATATTTTCTAAATCGGTTAATAAAAAATTCGCCAACCAGATTGGCAATCATCGTCATAAAAAACAAAACTGTAGCAATAGCAAAAAGTCCAAAATAATGAGTCGTCTGATAAGGAACCTCTCCCATTTCAATGGCTATGGTTGCTGTAATCGTTTTCATTGAATCAAAGAATCCTGTCGGAAATGAAGATGCATTTCCTGTTGCCATCAGTACAGTCATCGTCTCGCCGATGGCTCGTCCCACTCCCAGCATTACAGCAGCAATAATTCCGGGTGCTGCCGCCGGAATCGTGATTTTCAATAATGTCTGCCATTTATTTGCACCCATGGCATAGCTTGCCTCTTTATACGTCTTTGGAATGGCATGTATAGCGTCTTCTGACACCGTAATAATAGTTGGTAATGCCATTATAGCCAGCAGGATAGCTCCGTTCAGTGCATTTAAACCGTTAGAGAGTCCCGCTAGTGAGGCGATTTCCGGACCTAATACCACAATACCGAGAAAACCTATAACTACTGATGGAATAGCGGCCAGCATTTCGATGGTAGGCTTTAAAATATTTTTCACCCGCTCACTGGCATATTCTGAAATAAAGGCTGCCGTACAGATACCCAACGGAATGGCTATCGCCATAGCACCGAAAGAGACAAGCGATGTACTGACGATAAGCGGCAGGATTCCATAAGCAGGATCATGAGCTGTAGGATTCCACTCTATACCCGTTATAAAATCAAGAGGTTTGACATCTGCGAAAAAGGCAAATGCATTATAAATCAACATGAAGAAAATCCCGCCTAAAAGCGCTAAAACCAAGAAACCTGTAGATTTGAAGATGATCTTAAACAAATGATCTATTAATAGTCTTTTCTTAAATCTCATATGTTGACGTTATTCAATAATGTAATATCCGGATGAACGGATGATAGCCTGTCCATCCCCGCTTTTTTCGAAATCAATGAAGGGTTTCACCTTTTCCCACGATTCTTCCAGAACAAACTGGTACAACGGACGCTGAAAGTAATATTGACGGGTATTGATTGCTTCTTTGTCCAGTGGTGAAACCGCTGCTTCATGTCGTGTTTTTTTTATTTTAAGGATCTTTACAGGTTGTTCGGTATCGCTCTCCTGAGAAATATATCCGGCCCCTACGTACCCTATTCCTGAGCGGTCTACTTTAATTCCTTCTATGATCTGTGCATTACCCGTCATTTCTTTAGCATTCGGACTAAATGAAATTTTGAGTTTCTTTTTGATAAAGGAATAGGTTCCGGAACTACTTTGTCTGCCGTAAATATTGATGGGCAGGTTTTCACCGGTGAGTTCTTTCCAGTTTTTCATCTCACCACTCATAATCTTAGCCAGTGTCGCTAGGTCTATCTCATCAACAGGACAATCTCGATGTACTACAAATGCTGTAGCATCCTCAGCAAATGTCAGCGTTCGCAATACGATCTTCCTGGATCGGAACAATTCTTCCTCCTCCTCTGTCAGCGGACGGGAGGAATTGGCGATATCGGCCTGTCTGTTCATTAATGAAGCTATACCCAGACCGGATCCTCCTCCGGAAATAGCAATATGGAAGTCTTTATCTTTTTCTGAATAGCGCTCCGCTAATATGACAGCCAGATTTACTTCCGTATCGGACCCTTTCATTTTGATGGTCTTGTCTCTGTTTTGACAAGAAGCAAAAATAGCCACTGAAAAAATCCAAACGATTAATTTTAATTTCATCTGTAGCCAAAGTTAATTATCCAGTATATCCCCAATGTTAATAAAACTTGAATTTAACATGAATAAAGAATTAGTTTTCATTGACTTAAAAAGCCACAGATACGGCTGATGGATATTAAAGACTCTTGAATACTCTTTCAATACTTATATTTGCCTGTATATATCAATCTCAGGAATTTGACAATGGAACAGCATTCACCCAATTTTCAGTTTGACAACAGTACAGAATGGGAAGATCTCGGACAAGGTGTCCGCCGTAAAGTCTTTGGCTACAACGATGAACTGATGCTTGTCAAAGTTAAGTTTGATAAAGGTGCTACAGGTACTTTGCACAGACATCCGCATGTGCAGACTTCTTTTGTAAGCGAAGGTTCATTTAAATACAGTATTGACGGTGAGGAAAAGATCTTGAATAAGGGGGATGCTTGTCTGGTACCATCCAATGCACTGCACGGATGCGAATGTCTGGAGGCGGGTGAACTCATTGACTCATTTGCTCCTTACCGGGAGGATTTTTTATAATATAGGAGTTCTTGATCTAAATAGCAGGCATCACTTATTTTTTGTGCTTATACAGCAAACTTTATTCATTTCTGAAAAACAAAAAAGTGAAACGGATTGTTAGTACCACATATTTGACTAATTATCTGACCACAAGTCTCATTCGAAAATAACATAAAACAAAAGGGAAAATTATTTCCTCTGAATAGGATTATGGCATCCTTTTTGGATAGAAGGAACAGAATTACAACTTTTTGCAGCAAGATACGCTGCAGATAGAATAAAATATTTTTTACAAAAAATACTTTAATATGAAAAGTACAATAGTAATGAGCATAATCGCTTTCTCCATGAGTTTGAGTAGCTGTGGAGTTTTCCAGAAAGGTGGCAAAAAAATGGACAAAACAGAAACATCATCATCTGAAGAAATTACCGGAAAGAAATGGAAACTGATTGAATTAAACGGCAAGCCTGTCGCTGATAAAGTCAATGGAAAAGAACCTTTCCTGGAATTAGATGCCAGTGAAAAACGTTACAGTGCAAGTGGAGGATGTAATGGTATCGGTGGTAATTTTACGTTATCAGCAAATAACCGAATTACCTTTGCTCAAGGTATGTCCACGATGATGGCATGTCCTGATATGACGATTGAACAGGGATTGTCCCGTGTATTTACAACCGTAGATAATTATACGGTAAAAGACGGCATTCTTTCTTTAAATAAAGCACGCATGGCACCCTTAGCGAAATTCCAGGAAGTAAAAGAAGGAAGTTCTTCCAAAGAACAGACGCTGAACGGAACCTGGGAGCTGGATTATATTTCAGGGCCCCGCATTGCATTTGACGGTCTGTATCCAAATAAAAAACCGACTATCACATTTGATACAGCGAACAAAAAAGCAAATGGTAACAGCAGTTGCAACAACTACAATACCAGCATTAAAATAGAAGGAGGAAACCTTCACTTCGGCCCTGTTGCATCAACTAAGATGGCTTGTCAGGGAAGTGGTGAGTCTGTGTATTTTAAAACATTAGAAACCATTACCAACTACGATATTCAGGATAATACCCTGCATCTTATTATGGGAGACATTGCAGTAATGCGCTTTCATAAAAAGTAAATACTAAGACAAAATTCATAAAAAAGAGGCTGTCCAAAAAGTTTGGACAGCCTCTTTTCATTCCAATCCAATTGCCTCTCCTTTTTAAAGAGAACCTGTTCCGACTTATGGGAAGGATCATGGAGAGGTTTTGAACTTGTAACATCAACCTCTCTGCCCTTCGGACATCTCTCCTTTAAAAGGAGAGAATTGTAATAACAACAAGGATACAGAAGTAACTGTCTCTCTCTCTGACTTTGTCCTTTTCTAGCCTTAGAAACTTTATCAACCTCTCTACCCTTCAGGCATCTCTGATTTAAAAGAAGAGGTGAGTTATAATAACACGTTTACAAGAGTCGTTGTCTCTATGTGAATTTATCCCTTTCTAACCTATTAAACTTTATCAACCCTATCAACTTCTTTCCAAACTTTTCAAGATAAATCAGCATCTCTCCTATTCATCACAAAAATGTCATAGTCCTTTTTACATCGTATTTTATTTAGATTATTTCTAAATAAATGGCAATTATGCTTATATTTGCCGAAATATCAACCAACATGTGCAACAACAGGCACTCACTATTAACTTACATCCTGATTCATCAGCCCATATGAAAAAACTATTACTTTTTTCTACGCTGCTGTCTTTCAATAGCCTGTTTGTCCTGCCACTAGAAGCTCAACAAGCTGCAGGACAACAACAAAAAAGGACACAGACCAGTAACCAACAAGACCTCAGGGGCTATGTTGGACAATTTAAAAACCGGAGCCCATTGCCCGGTGCTACTGTACAGATTCTCGAACTCGGTTTATTCACCAAGACCGATGCTTCCGGAAATTTCAGTTTCTCTAAAATACCTAATGGTAAATACACCATTCAGGTTCAGTTTTTAGGTATGCTCGAAGAAGAGGAACAGATTGCACTACCCTCTGGTCCGCTTCAGTTTTTACTAAAAGAAAACAGCATTACCCTTAAGGATGTTGTTGTCATCGCCAAGGAACAACGTAAAGATGGGGCCACATCTACCGTTATTTCCCGTAAGGCGATCGAGCATATGCAGGCGACACATCTGGGTGAAGTACTCCAGCTCCTGCCAGGAGCTGTGGTAACCAATCCTGATTTTACAAATGTCAACAAAACCAGTATACGCCAGTATACAGGTGACCGGGCTTATTCGGGACAGAATACAAGCTCTTTGGGAACTTCGGTAATTATCAACGGCGCACCGCTGTCTAACAATGCCAATTTACAGGCCATGAACACCGTTACATCAGGTGTATTGGCGGCTTTCTCGACTTCCAGCGGAATGGGGACCGACATGCGTCAGCTTTCTGCAGATAACATTGAATCTGTGGAAGTCATCCGGGGCATACCTTCAGTAGAATATGGTGATCTGACCTCCGGAGCTGTACTGGTCACCACCAAAGCAGGGAAAGAACCGTTACAGGTAAAAGCCCGTATCAATCCAAAACTCACTCAATTCTGGGCAGGACAAGGTTTTAATCTGGGAGAACGCAGTGGGAATCTCTTTGTCGATCTGGACTTTACAAAAGCCTATGATAAGCAGATCACCGCATACTCTGCTTATGAACGTATGAAAGGAACGGCTCAATACAGCAATACCTTCGGACAAGACAGACCGCTGTATACAAACACCACTTTTTCTTTTGGCACCAATCTGGATGACACGAAAGTAGATCCGGATTATCAGGCAGAACAGGTCATCAATAAAGCACAAAACTACAATTACGAATTCGCAACTAATGGTAAATGGAAACTGGATCAGCGTTTTGCAAGAAACATTAACTATACACTTTCAGCCAACTATGCCTTTCAGAAAGGTTATCAACAAAGATTACAGACTTTGAGTGTCTCGGCAGTAAGTCAGGCTACCGAAGACATTACACAAGAGGTAAGTTATCTGCCTTCTACTTTTCTCAATCAGTTGTGGATAGAAGGAAAGCCTTTTAATATTTTTGCCAGGTTGTCGGATGACTTCTATTTCAAGACAGGATCCGGTACACACCGTATCCTATTAGGGGGAGATTATCGTCTGGATGCAAATTATGGAGCAGGAAGAACTGTTGATCCTAACAACCCTTACCGCTCCTCTGATCCTTTCGGTTTCAGACCCCGGGCTTTCAAAGATATTCCTGCTCTTCATCAAATGGGATTATACATGGAAGACCGTTTTTCTATGCAGATTGCAGATCGCAATCTCCATATTCAGGCGGGTCTGCGTTGGGATCAGGTACAACCCTTTACCAACAACACTTTATCGGCTTTGTCGCCGCGAATCAACGCTTCTTTCGAAATTATTAAAAATCTGACCTTAAGGGGAGGCTATGGTATTACCGCAAAATCACCAACTCTGCTTTATCTATACCCGGATCGGGCATATTATGACGCTTTCAGTCTCAACTATTATAAGGAAAATCCTGCTGAAGCTCTTGCTCTTGTCACGACCCGCGTTTTTGATACCGCTAATCCGGATTTGAAAATGACAAAAACCAGCAAGAAAGAAATCGGGCTGGACTTTTTCAGCGGTAAAAGACGTTTTTCTGTAAACGGATATTATGAGCAGACAAAAAACGGATATGAGATGAATACCAATCTGAATAGTGTTCAGTTTGTTGGCATACCTATCTATACGGTACAATCTGCTCCTGCAGGAAGCAAACCGATCCTGAGTCCTGATGTAACCACTTCTACATTTGTAGCGACATACAATTCTCCAAGCAACAGCAATGACATTCTGAATAAAGGTATAGAGTTTGATTTTGACTTCGGAAGATTTGATAACATCCGTACTTCTTTTGTACTGAACGGAGCCTATCTTTCTACAAAATCAATGAGCAATACTCCTTATATTCTGTTGCAGAATGTAGCCAGTCAATCCCCTACCCGTATAGGTGTATTTGAAGCCAGAGGAATGGAACAGCAGCGTTTCGTAACGACATTAAGGGCTGTCCACAATATTCCTGAACTGCGTTTTATTATTTCAGCCTCAGCACAGACCATCTGGAAGGATCAACATAAATTTGTCAACTATTCCAGCATTCCTACAGGTTACATACCCGTTGGACAAGCCGGCAGTACTCCACAGATCATCAACTTTACTGAAGCAGAACGCAATGCTATTACTGAAGCGGACAGAGATATCTATCTCAGCCTGAATGACGGATATTATAAAAGTGAAAGCTGGAAACCACTTTGGTTATTTAATGTCAAACTGACTAAAGAGTTTGCTAATAATATGGGCTTTTCTTTCTACGCGAACAATGTATTTAATCACAGGCCTTTGGAAGCAAGCTCCCGTTATCCGCAGGAATACAGTAAACGTAATATCCCAATGTTTTACGGAACTGAAATTTCTATCAAATTCTAACCGACATGAAAACAAGCGTATCCTCTCCACACATCAAACGTTTCTCATCTCAGGCAGATGATCAGAAAACAACATATAAACACATGAAAACTAAAAGCATATTAATTCTTTTAGTGGTATTCAGCATCTTTACCGCCTGCCGTAAAGATTATTATGCGTATACAACAGTAGATTACAGTTTTACAATTCAGTATCCGAAAGAATACAGTAAGCAATTGGCAGATAGTGTCAAAATCACCCTCAGGAATACCATTACCGGAGCTACACAGGAATTTGTATCTGATGCTCAGGGACGTGCTTCTGCAAAGGGTATTACACCGGGTGTATATACGGTAACAGCAAGTAAGCAGGTTACAGCAGAAGAGGCAGAACAACTGGTGGGAATACGTGAAGAAATCTTCTGTAATGGAAGCATCCCCACACTTCGTATCACCGAATCGGCGAACAGTGAAATTCGTTTAGTCGGCAGTCAGGCGGGAGGATTTGTTATCAAAGAGTTCTATTATGCGGGCTCCAAGACTCCTTCCGGTACAAATTACCTGTATGATGGTTTTATCGAAATTTATAACAACAGTACCGGAGATCTGTATGCAGACAGTCTGGTTATCGGAAATACCAAATCGGCTTCATCTTCTGTATATGGTTTTCTGCCGGATAAAAACAATGTATATCTTGCACAGGCCTGGATGATACCGGGTAATGGTACAGAACATCTGGTCAGACCGGGCGAATCTGTGGTCATCGCCATCACCGCAATCAATCACAAGACGGATCCCAACGGCAATCCTAATTCACCAGCCAATCTGGGAAAAGGTATTGCTGATTTTGAAACGTATTTTAATCCTACCGGAACCAATACCCGTGACACCGACAACCCGGATGTACCGAATATGATCCACCAGTTTGCAAACACAACAGCAGGCTTTGACTGGAATATCGGTATAAACGGAGCGGGACTTATTTTGTTCAGAGACAGTCAGGTCGCAGGTTATCAGACCCTTACAGAACCCAATGTCAGTGGAACTACGCGCTATCTGCAGGTACCTGTAAAAGCTATATTGGATGGAGTAGACTGTGTAGGCAATTCGAGCATTACTGTTGATAAAAAGAGAATACCCGAAACAGTAGATGCCGGACTGACATTCGTCGGATCCACTTATTCAGGTAAATCTGTTATCCGTAAAGTAAAAAGCAGAATCAATAACAGGGCTGTTTTGATGGATAGCAATAACTCCTCTACAGATTTTATAGTAAATGATAACCCCACTCCCAAAACAATAGCACAGTAATATGAAAAAGAACCTATTCGCAAGCCTTTGTTTCCTCATCTTATCTGGACAAATGGCGACCGCACAGACTGTGCCTGCATATGATTATTTTAAAGCTAAGGAGGTATGGAGCAAAAGTCCCAATGCCGCACTTCTCTGTTATACTATACTCCCTGTCGAAGGGGAAACCCAGCTTGGAGCCTATTATCAGGCCGGTGATCTCAGACATCCTTTTTCAGCAAAAGAAAGCCAGGGTATCAACTTCAGCACTTCACGTTATCAACGGCTTAAAGAATGGACCTATTATGGTCAATTTGATTTCCGGACAACAAAAGATAAACAAATGAACATGACAGCACATACGGACCCCTACCGGGACAATCCGTATCAACTGATGGATTCGCTGTCCGGTGACTGGAAAAAGCAATATTACGATCTTCGTCTCAAGATTGCCTCTCCGGGATTTGCAGATGATCGTATGAATGTAGGGTTGGATGTACAATACAATCTAAAAACCGGAGCCCGGCAAAAGGATCCCCGTTCTCTTGACAATTCCAGTACATTAAACTTATCACCTGCACTGATCTATAAGCTATCGGAAAAACAACTGCTTGGACTGACGGGTATCTATAGTTTCTATAAGGAGGAAGTCGAAATAAGAACAATAGGAAATTACCAGCAGCATTACTTGTACAGGTTACTGGGTGCCGGAGAATACCAGATGAGTACTCCTTATATAATGATTGCCGGATATAACAGAACCTACAGAGGTCATTCTTTTGGAGGCGCTGCAGATTATGTGTATAACGCTGATCATATAAAATGGTCGACTACTGCCGGATACCGTAGCGGATACGAAAATGCTATAGATGGAACGACCTATCTACAACAAGCCGGAAAACATCGCTATCAGGAATATCAGGCTTCTTCATACCTGGATTGGAAAAAAGGAAAATATGCGCATCAGGTCGGATTGGAGTGGCTGCTGAAAGATATGGAAAACACTGAATATCACCAGATTCAAAATGCGGATACTAAAGCGTATGAAACGGTATATTCAAGCGTAATGAGTACCATGCTCCGGAATAAAAGCACGCTTTCCTATCTGATTAGCCATGACAGTCCAGCAGGTCTTACGGATTGGTGGCTCAAAACTGCGGTAAGCTATCATAGTCTCGATAACCGATATGCCAATCCGCAAAATAAACAGATCGTAGATAAACTGAATGTTGCCGTAAGTTTTGATAAAACGTATGCCAAAGAAAACAGAAAAGGATTTGCCTTCCGATTAAGTTCTGCATATGATTTGTTGCTGAATGACGATTTGCTTTACACAGATAAATCATATTCCACTAACTTTGTGGCGAAAAACGTATTTATCCCGGCACATCAGTTCTACAGTGTCAATACCTGGACGAATTCGGCCAATGTCAAATATACTTTCGGAGCATTTGGAAAGAAAAGCAATCAATTATATATCAAAGCCAGTGGCTGGTTAATGAGTGCTATGGGTGATCAAGGAGATATTCGCAAAGGAGATAACCGCTATCTGACGCAGTTGTCTGTCGGATTGATAAGTCTTTAATAACAGAATAAAAACATTAGAAAGAATAAACATGATAAGATTGAGAAAAACACTTCTTTCCCTAACCTGCCTGTCACTGGTGGCAAGTAGTTACGGACAAGAAATAATCAAACCTTCCGTTTCCTCCAAAACCAGTTTTGCTATTGTCGTTGACCAAAAGACGTTCAATGATCTAAAACCTGAATTAATGGCCTATCGCCAATCAGTAGAACAAGATGGATTAGGCACATACATTATTGCTCACAACTGGGAAAAACCGGAGCAGATACGGGAGCAGCTGCAACAACTCCGCAAGGCTAAGCAACCACTGGAAGGCACTGTATTAGTAGGTAATATCCCTGTGGTGATGATACGTGATGCACAATATCTGACTTCAGCATTCAAAATGAATCAGAAAATCCGCTGGGACAAATCCTCAGTTCCTTCGGATCGCTATTATGATGACCTGGATCTGAAACTCAACTTCATAAAACAAGATACCGCAAGTGAACGGAGCAATTATTTTTATTACAGTCTGGATGCCACTTCTCCGCAATATATTGAAATGGATATTTATTCAGCCCGAATAAAACCTCCTGTTGAAAAGGGTGAGAATCCGACGGATAAAATTAAAGCCTATCTGCAAAAACTCGTGGAGTTGCGTAAAGTCAGCAATCCGCTTAATGATATGATCGCATCTACAGGACATGGTTATAATTCAAATTCCATAAATTCCTTTGCAGGAGATGTACTGGCGTTGAAATCACAATTTCCGTCACTCTATCTTCCCGGGAATTCCATCAAGTTTCTAAACTTCCGCAACGCAGATTTTATGAAGTTCAATCTGTTACGTGAACTGAAACGCGAAGGACTGGATTTTGCATTTATGACAGGCCACGGCACTCCGACCCTTCAATTGATCAACGGATATCCGCTTGCTTCCAATCCGCAGCCTTCTATGGAGAATGTCGGAAGATACCTGCGCTCAAAGGTCAGATCTGCTAAAGAAGACGGCAGGGATATAGAAAAAGTTAAGGAAGGATTCAAAACCTCTCTGGGTGTTTCGGACAAATGGATGAATGATGCGTTTGAAAAAGCGGTAATTGATTCCGATTCGGTCTTTAATGATAATCTGGATGTGCAGATCTGGGATATTCGTGATGCCGGCATCCAGGCGCCGCTAGTATACCTCAACTCCTGTCTTACAGGCTCATTTCATCTCGACAATTATCTGGCAGGTTATTATCCCTTCTCCAATAATAAAAATATTGCCGCTATCGCTAACAGCGTAGGTGTATTGCAGGATCTGTGGCCAGCAGAACTCATGGGAACACTGCAGCACGGGATACGCGTAGGAAACTGGTTTAAGCATATTGCTTATCTGGAAACTCATATTCTGGGAGATCCTACTTTTCATTTCACCTCCTCCAGAGGCAAAGAAATTAATGAAGCTATAGGTACTGTAGCAAAAGCATCCTACTGGAAGAATCTGCTGAAAGAGCAGGATGCTGACCTGCAATCTCTGGCATTGGTATACTTACAAAAACAGCTCCCTGAAGCTGAAATGTCAGCGTTACTGAAATCTACTTATTTCAGCTCTCCTTTTGAAACTACCCGTATGCAGGCTTTTGCTTTGCTGCGCAAGTATGAAAATGAGGCTTACTTTACGGTCTTACATGCTGCACGTCAGGATTCGTATGAATTTATCAGAAGAATGGTAGTGTATGATCTGGGAGAATTCGGAGGAGATGATTTTGCAAAAGATCTGATTGCCTTTTATGTAAGCGATCCACATTCTGAACGCATCAACTATCGTCTGCGTACAAATATGACTTTCTTTAATCCGGAACTGCTCAAAACGGAAATCAATAATCAGGTAAGACAGAATAAAGGAATCAACAATGCATCCGCTTTAAGTGCACAACTGATTAAAGATATAGATTATAATCAAAGTAAGGTCGATAAGATGCAGGCTACTATTCTGGATAAGAATACAGCGGAAAAAGAGCGTCTGGCTGAAATCACCACCCTGAGACTTTACCGTTATCACCGTGTAGTACCTGCTGTGCTGAAAGTAATAGAAGATGCTTCTGAATCTGAAGTCTTACGCATAACAGCTCTGGAAGCCATGAGTTGGTTTCCGCTATCCTACCAGCGCGAAGCTATCTTCCGCACCTGTGATGCTTTATTACAGGACAGCAAAGTACCTCCTGCTGTAAAGGAACAGGCATTGAAGACTAAGCATGTCATGAAAAAGGAATCCATTTAACATAAAAAATGCTGCAGCTTATAAGAGACTGCAGCATTTTTTATATCAGAAGACTTATATTAATGACCATGTGAATGTCCCATATCAGCCGGGTTGATCATAATGTGTGCTTTGTAGCTTCCTTCATCCATTAACCATGGAATACCGGGAACTGTAGGCTTAGTCGCCAGTCCAAGATCTGCAGCTTTAGCATAAGGCACATACAATACATATCTGCGCTTAGCATCTGCCATTTCTCCGGTTTCTTTATCCAGCTTGTCTAATGAACCCCAGTATGCGTACAACATCGTAGGTTGCTGAGGTATAACCAATTTACCCGCTTTAAACTCTTCTTCTCTGATCTTATCCCGCTCTCTTCTTTTTCCTTCTGCAATCAGCGCCCGTCCTCTGGCCATAAAAGGCTCAAGACTCTCTGGATAAGCATAAGCGTAAAGCAAAGGCAATTTGTAATCCGGAGCCAGACAAATATATCCGTTTGTTCCTTCCCGAAGGACCGTAAACTTACCATCTTTGTCATAGCCATATACCTTGGCTCCTTCTCTGAATTCTGTAGGCGCAGCCTGTACCGCAACTCGAACTTGTACGTCAGCAGGCAAAGGCTCACGAACAGGTTTTTGCTGAGCATTTACAACGATTCCCGATGTAAGGGCTATTAATACTAAAGGAATTAATTTTTTCATTTTTACTTGATAAAGGTTGTATGTAGATTCATTCTAAACAAATATACAGCTTTTTCTTACGGTTTTTATATCAACTTATTGCAAGATTCCGCAAGCACCTCTAATTGTACCCGACTGCCTTCAAATTACTTTATCTCTACCAGAATTTTCACTTCAGACGGATTAGTGACTAAAGCCTCAAAACCTTTTGGAACAATTTCATCCAATCCGATTTTGCTTGTCACCAGTTTTTCTACCGGCATACGTCCGCTGTCAATCATCGCGATGACCTGAGGAAATATATTGCGATAGGCAATGATTCCTTTTATAGTAATCTCTCTGACCACCTGATCATAGGCACTGTATTCAACTGGTTTTCCAAACAGAGCTACCAATACAGCCGTTCCACCATTTCGCAGACTGGCTATCCCGGAAGAGAAAGAAGCCTGTACACCCGCTGCGTCTAAAAATACATCCACACCAATTCCTGTGATCCTTCTAACCTGGGCTGGAATATCCTTATCAGCGGCATTGATTATGGTAGTCGCTCCGATATCTTTTGCTTTCTCCAGTCGTTTTTCTGATATATCCGTTACGATCACTGTCGCAGCTCCGGCTGCTATGGCTGCCTGTACACATAGTAATCCGATGGGACCTGCTCCTGAAACTAACACAGTCTGCCCCATCCGGAGCCCGCTTTGCAATACGGCATATACAGCCACTGCTGCGGGCTCTACCAGTGCACCCTGTTCGAAGCTCATACTATCCGGAATCTTATGAACCATATAATCTTCCACAACTGTATATTTTGCAAATCCTCCGTTGGAGGTCAGACCGACAAATCCGAGTGGCTCGGAAAGATTGTATTCTCCGTTAGCAATAAACGGACTGTCAAAATTTTTAAAAATAGGCTCTACAACTACACGATCACCCTTCTTGACACGGTTCACGCCCTCTCCTACTTCTTCTACAATTCCGGAGAATTCATGGCCTAATGTCGTTACACCGATATGCCCGTTAAGCGGGTATGGTTTTTCTGAAGGGATCAATTGTGGTCCGTGCACATACTCATGCAGATCAGATCCACATATACCGGCATATTGTACGGCGATCTTTACCTGTTGTTTACCGGTAACCGGAATTTGCGTTTCTTCTACTCTGATATCTTTGGCGGCATGCCATCTTGCGGCTTTCATTGAACTCATCTTCTTTATATTTAAATAGTTACTAAATGACCTGTTTTATACAGGTTTATTATCTTACTATAAAGATCGCTAGTATTGCTTCCATAAAAAGTGACCTTTATCAACTTGTTATGTGTTTTTAATAAGGATTAAGGCGCTATAAAGCGAAATACATTTCATATTCCAGAATTCCATCAGAACCTTTATACGTATAAGGAGCATCCAAAATGTCCCCCTATATCGACTCTTTGTCCCCCTTTTATACAACTGCAAAACTATAATTTTGATAGTGAGAATAGTATACTCCCTATTATCGCGCATTTAACTGATTTTTCCATTAAGTAAAACATAGAAATTATGAACTATAACATTGTAATGGGTACTGACAACAAAACCCTCAATCCACTAGTCCAGCAGATATATCAAAAAATATATCCCAATATATTTAAAGGAAGTAAAGATATTGTCACGGAACTCTTTCTGGCTGTATCCTATGATATTAATGAGTCTCCTGTAATCGATCTCTCACAGTCAGTTCAATTAAAAAAAGAAGATTTTCAAAGTCATTATATTTCTGAACTATCGGAAGAGGAATTATTTCTTGATGCTCATGAAGAAACTTTGATTCTGGATATGCTTTCAAAAGCCACTTTTCAGGCTTATTTCCCCAATATCAACCTTAAACTCAAATTAAAGGATACGTCCCTGTTAAATATAAATATAAAAGTATCCGCAAAAGTAAATATACAGACCTCTATTGAAGGCAAACAAAACTATCTGAGCGCTAACATCTTAACCGCAGATCTGAAGATCAAGGATGCAGAAGATTATAAAGAATACATAGATGAACTGAAAAAGCATATTCTTCCCTTACTTATTCATGTATTAAACAAGGATCTTTTAGATAAAATAAAGTTACCAGCACTGACCTTTAAAGATGTTACCATAAGCCTTCCTATACCTGTTGTCGAAAAAACCTTTGTTACGGCTTACTCCTGTATAGGTGCCATACAGCCTGACACATATACTTCTCTCAACTGGCCGGCTGAGATTGTATTTGCCGGCATAGACAGCCATGCCATAGAGACAATGGCCGCTATTCCTTTTCCCTTAAAAAAGGAAAAGGAATTTTCATGGAAGATCATTAGCGGACATGTATTGGCTCAGGTATTCAATCCGAGAGCTTTTGTCATTCAGACCGATGGAAGTATTGAAGGGAAAATTGATGCAGAATTATTAGCACAACTGACACTAAAAAAAGGATTTTTTAAAATATCATTCGGTCCACACGGAAAAGCGACTATCAAAGCGACTTTTAAACCCGTTGTTCATAACGGAAGATTATTGTTAACAGTCAAAGACCTGAATATTCCTAAACTGGATATTGACTTTGGCATTGCCAAATGGGCTGAGTATTTATTAAAGCCACTCAGCTTTGGTTTGAGTCTGGCACTCAATGAAATATTTCTACCTCTTGTATCAGCTATATTAAGGCAGGTAGAAATTCCGATTATGCATTTTCCGACTATTTCATTCGAGATCAAGGGGATAACTTTTAATATTGATGTTATCGAAGCAAAAACCTCAAAACTCGATAAGCTGTTGCTGATCTCCGGAATACCGTCCGTCAGGTAATAGTACACCGGTTTGAATAAGACAGGATCTCATAAATTTACGTTTGGTTAGGATTACCGAATTGTATGTTGAGCTATATTCAGCATTTCCCGAGGTACAGGGTAAGGAATATTATACATTTCTGTGGCATACTTTGCTACTGACATGCTGTATATTGCAGGTGACTGTGTATATCCACGGCTATAATTAACTACTAATATGAGTAAAAATAATCTTGATGAAATTATCCGTCGTTCTTTGGAACTTAGAAAGAGTTACCACAGTCTGGAAGTGCAAAACCATGAAAGTAAATGGACAGTAGAAGAAGATGCGCTGGCTTATCTGACGGATGCGGGTATGGTGGGAAGAAATATTATGTCTCAGCAACACAGATGGCCAAAAAGTAATTCGGCCTCAGAACTGGAACATAAACTGGGGGAAAATATCTGGTGGCTGATCGTACTGGCTAACCGAAGTGGCATCGATATCAAAGATGCAGTTGAAAATTTTCTGACCAAAACGGAGAAATTGGTTCGTTAATCAAACCGAGTACAGCAGTTATGAGACTAACTAACCACGAGCTTCTACCCTCGTGGTAGTTATCTTACATCCATTCCCAGACACTTTTGTAGGCATCTATGGATTCAGCATATTGGATCATACCGGCATAAAAAGGATGCTGACCAATAGTGGAACTATCACCGATAATAATCAGTTTGTATCGGGCACGGGTCATTGCTACATTCATACGCCGTATTTCATTCAGAAATCCGATCTGACCTTCAGCATTACTGCGTGTCAGTGAGATATAGATAATATCACGTTCTTGTCCCTGAAAACCATCTATCGTTTGTACTTGTACAGGTACGGAGATTTTCATTTCATCATTACGAATCAGTTCCTTTAGCAGCAATACTTGTTGTCTGTAAGGTGAGATCAGACCTATATTTGGAAACAGGTTGATATTTTCATCCTTTTTGAATGCTGCCAAATATTGTTTTAAATGACGGATCAGGAAATTTGCCTCTTCTATATTTGAGATTGCTGTATCTTCCTGCACCTCATCAAATCCTGCTCCGGCAGTATCGATAAACAGAAAAGCATTGTCGCCTGGCGAAAGCTCTTGCTGTGCTATTGATGGTTCTGCAAATAACGTATTGTTATAGAGTGCTGCAGATGGGTATTGCATGATATCCTGATGCATACGGTATTGTTGCCGCAGGAGGCATACATAGGATGGGTATGCATGCACCAGTTTTTCCATAAGTGTTTCGTGGAATGCTTTTACCGAAGAATCTTTTGATTTGATTGTCGGTGGCAGCTGAAGATGATCTCCTGCAAGGATTAGCTTGTCAGATTTTAGAATTGGAATCCAGCAGGCAGGTTCCAGAGCCTGCCCGGCTTCATCAATAAATACGGCTGCATAAGTTCTGTCCTGGATAGCAGAATGATTGGAACCTACCAGAGTGGCAGTAATGACCTGAGCCACATCCAGAATATCTTTTTGTATATATTGGGCAATCTGTTCAGCTTCTTTCATTAGATTCTTCGCTTCCTGAAAGAGTGCTTTCCGTTGATCACGTTCGGCTTTTCCAAAGTTTCGTTTATATTTCTTAGCCATATCTCTAAAAACATCCGCCTTTTTCCGGATTGTTTTTAATTCCTTTTGCATAGGATGACTTTCCAGTTTACCGTCCAGCGTTAACTCATGCAACTGTTCGGATACTTTTACAGGATTACCTATGCGTACTACTCTCACACCAGTTTCATGAAGTTTTTCGGTCAGCAGATCTACGGCTGTATTACTTGGTGCCGTGACCAGAATCTGATCGGGATATTTCTGCAGAAGAGCTTTAATACCGTGTACCAAAGTCGTGGTCTTACCTGTGCCCGGAGGGCCATGTACAATGGTAAGGTGCGGCGAATTTACTATCTGATTTACAGCTTTTAACTGATACTCATTTAATCCGTCCATTGAGCTGATCTCCTGATCAGAAACAATGTGATCATAATCGTGAACCTGTTGATCAGTCAGCAAATGGATAAGCGGTGCCATCTTCTTATCATCCCGGGCAGCATCAGCCCGTTTCAATGCCTTGAACATTTCCTGATAGCTGTTTTCATCAAACAGGAGATCCACACCAAGTTTCCCCGACCTCACCCAGTCCGGCAATTCATCCACCCGCAGAGAAATCTTCATCTCATCTCCGTTTAAATAGCCTATGGTACCGAAGATACGATCTGCAGACGGATTGTGATTAGAGAACAGGGCTACTGGCATTCCGTATCTGAACCGATGTGTCAGCTCATCCTTTACTGTCCGCTGAATTATAATCTGAATATAGTCTCCTAATCCGATCTCTTCATTACGAATCATAATCGGATACCAGCACAGTCCTGCCTGTCTCCGTTTGGCTAAAGACTGCGTCTGTAAAAGTTGTTGATACTCTTCTTTGTCGTGTTTTTGTTCTTTCTCTAATAACTTGGCAAGTTCTTCAAAATACGTCATCTACAAAAGTTAAATTCAAAAATAGGCATTCGCAGACTACATATTAAGGTACTTTCTCATTTTTTTATTAAAAATGCAAGGCTAAGCATGCTATGAACGTGATTTTAATCAGATTTTAGAATAAAAGCGGAACGACTGAGGGACACTTCAGCCTAACAGTTATAATCTGCTTCGGGGATGTAAACTTCCAGTCCGAGAACCTCACGCAGCTGATCTGCATAACCATCAAAAACATAACAGTCTCCGTAGAAAACTGTATCTGTATGTTGCTTATCTTTTAACTGGACCTCAAAGCTTGCATATCCGGGGCCTTTGGCAGGCAACAGGTTATAAAAACATATCCGCTTTATATCATGCATATCATAGAGCAGACACATCTCTTCACCAGCAAATCCTATTTTACCATTATTCTTATCCAACCAGATTCCGCTTTTATTATCGAGAGTTTTACGAATTAAGGAGGGCAATGCAAATACATTTATATTTTTACGATAGTCTTCAACGATCTCATGGACTGTATGAAATGGAATATACGCATCTATAGTTATATGATCATCCGTGTAATCCCGATGATCTAAAAAATCAGGATATGATCTGTTATTCTGTATACTCAGTGAAGTGCTGCCGTCATCATAGCCCTCTTCTGTATCATAGGTATAAGAGATGGAAAGCCACACATCTTCTATATCAAAGGTAAGGTGCTTCTGGTCGTCACGTTCATAACCACAGGTATCTACATCTATCGGAATATGCCGCATCCATTCTGCTTTGATTTCATAATAGCTCGTATCAGTATGTGCATCATTGTACAATGCACATATATAATGCTGTACCGCAATATCCGTACGCTCGTTATCATAATAGGCTTCCAGACCTTCTACAATCATGTTACCTATACGTACGGGATAATCAAATACAAATACATTAATATCGTAGTCCGATTTTTCGAGATGGCCTACATTCAATGTTTGCAGTTCATCATACGATGTATCCCAGGACAGCAAGAGAGGAACAGTTGTCATCACTTCATAACCATGCGTATAGTCTGCGACATCTTCCTGCTGCAGAATGCAGTAATTTCGAGGATATTTTTTCAGCCAGATGCGTTTCTTAATATCGTTTGTTTGTGTGGTAACATTATAAAATACTGTATCATCAAAACCAAAACGTTCGGAGAGTTGCCGGTATACCGTCTCAAAACCTTTCAAAAGCCCTGATATATAACATTGCCGGTGATCGAATAAAAAGAGAAAAGGATCTCCGCCCAATACTTCTGCATAAGCATATTTGAGTTTGCTCAGATCCACCTGCTCCATCTCCCCGTATTCCAGATAATTCAGCTGATCTCCTTCTATGTATATTTCCTTTTTATTCGTTGTAAACATATCTAATATTCCCATGTATTTCTCTTACCTGATTATTCCCAGACCAACTCAGCTTTATATAAGATTTTCTTATCTACTACATTATAATCTTCATCATGAGTAGCGGTATAAAAAATAAGATAGAGCGGTGTCTGTATATCTATCAAAGATACTTGTTTATCCAGCGCCAGCAGATCTATTTTGGCAATAGTTCTGTTCGCTGTCCAATGATCGGGTGTACCTTTTGGATTACGATCAAAACGATGATCATCTTCTGCTGTAAAATACCAGTAGCTGGGTGCATCGTTACTTATAAAAAGAGATTGTTCTGCGTTAAAGCGTCCTTCCGCCATTCCTGAGTTCTCAAACCATTCCACTTCCAGATCAGCTTCACCGATTGCAGATCTGTAGACATCATCATCTGTCGTTGCCCCAATCAGGAAAGCATCTGTACCAGATACCTCTACCTGAAAAGTAAAAGGTAATTTGCGGAGCGTATAGCGGTCTCCTTCTGGAGCTACTTTCTTATTTTCCTGAATAATATTTACATTTAGCTGTTGTGCGTAGACAGAACACATATTAATGATAAGTGCTGCTATTCCTATTATTTTTCTGATCATCTTTTAATTATTTATATTCTTCACTTACTTCCATATCGTATTCTTGCGCATAGGCAATCCATTGCTTAAATTTTTCAGAATCAATGAATGCCGGATCCTTTTTGTAATAGTATAACAATCTTTCTAAACCATAGAAATACTGGCTCTGAGACATGGCCTTCTCATAATACTGAATTGCTTTTTTAGCGTTTTGCTTCACCCCATATCCATGATCATAAAGTATACCATAGTATATGGCAGAAAATGTATCTCCGTAATCTTTTCTCAGATATCGCAACAGGTTTGTATAGTCTTTCTTTTGATAGTAGATCTCTGCCAAATTCTCTACTTTGGGATGTCGCTTTTTCTCCGCTTTCTTGTAATATTCCAATGCCATATCATAATCCTGTTCTACATGGCCATAAAAATAGAGATCTCCCAGATTGACCAGCGCTAGTCCGTCTCCGAGCTCTGCTGCCTTTTGATAAGCAACCATAGCCCTTTCTATATCTTTGGGGTAGCCTATTCCATTCTGATATAGATAGCCGATATCATTCCATGCTGCTGCACTATCCTCCATAGCAGCCCTTTCATAATACGTGACACCTAAGGGAATATTTTGGTATTGTTCATCCATTGTATAGATACTGCCAAGTTCAAACATCATGCGGACACTCCCTCGTTCAGCTCCCAATGTGTAAAGTCTGATTGCATTTTCCATATCCCCCGAGCGCGCAAAGCGTCTTCCTTTTGTATAAAGAGTTTCCTGATCAAAATAAGATTCATAACCATCACCTGTACATTGTGTCCAGTTTCGATAGTAATCCAGAAAATAACGCTGATCATTTCCTCTGAGCACATGATTATTCTCATGCAGATGTCCCATCTGCTCATTGGGGACTTCCCTGATCTGGCGTTCCTTGTCCAGAGTCAACATTTTATCTCCGGCAAAAAGACATAGAAATTGTGTTTGATAATCTATCCCTTCGCACACATAATCGTACAGCGGACTCATCGTCGTCGTATTATAATCATAATAACGCATCTGTGCTCCTTGTGTAATGCGGAGGAATTCGAGTTGACAATGTTCGATCTTGGTATTTTCAGCAGATAACGGTATCAGCCATTTGTCTTGTAAGGCATCGTAAAGACCGTTAGCCCCCTTATCTGTCACAATAAATACATCCGGCATATAATTGTTTAAAGCGTCAATCCCTACCCTTTCGACTCCTTCGCCGTTCAGCCGCATCAACTGATGCCGGATATCGTAAATATACCAGGCTTTGTTCTTGAGATAAGCTATAGTGCTGTAATTATCCAAAACAATAATCCGATCGATCTCCTCTTCAAAAACGACACCCTCCGGATTCAGCACACTGATCTTCTTCTGATATTTGCTGGGTTCTACCCAATAATAACCGGCTGAGATATTGCACAATACATCTTCCGGAAAGGCTCCCATGTAAACACCGGATAAGCTGTAATAATGTCGAAGCGCTGTACCTTTTTCCTTTTTAAACACCAGATCGGGATATTGAAATTCATAAGGAAAATCGCTCTGTCCGGGAATAATTTGTTCATTTCTTGAATTTAACAGTGTGTAGACTCCATTCGTATTTGCATTAAAGAGCCCCCGGTATAATTCTTCCAGATCAGTATAAGCTATTGGAATACAGGATTCACCAGTCTTTAACCTGATAAGTCCTGCCTTGCCTTGCTTCACTACAGTTGCAAACAGCTCTTCTTCGATCAGGAATGCATCAAAAGCATCGTCATACTGACAGGGAATAATGAGTTCTCCGGTATCTTTGAGATATCCGTACAAATCATCTTTCATCACGACAGCTACACCTTCATTTGTAAAGTTGTACATATCATCATAAACAGGATTTACCAGAATATTCCCTTTATTGTCTTTGAGTCCGTAACGTTGGTCTTGCTCAAAAACTTCAGTTCCGTTTTCTTTATAAGCCTCTTCATTCCAGTATCCTAATCCATAATTGATCCAGTCATACTGAAGCATATCCAGGAATGAAGCATGACCTGATTGCATCAGGACATCACTCAGGAAGCTCAGATCCTGTTCAGCAATTGCCTTGTTATACAGCTCGTTTTTTTCCAGAATCTCTCCTACCCAATCTTTTGCCTGATTGCTATGCTTCTCCTCGTTCATATTGAACACATCAGTCGCATCCATAACAAAAGTGTCGTATGGCAGGTTCTCTAAAAAGCTGAACATCGTATTTACCGGCTCCGTGTATGCTTTTTCATTGTGAAGCCGATACGTTTCAGCCAGGAGATGGTAGAATTGACGAAGCGCCACTATCCCCGGCTCTCTCTCAAAATAAAGTCGGGTACCCTTGCTTCGCGGATTTGCAGAAAATAACGGAAACAGTAATTCGGGAATCACGTAATTCCACTCACCCAGATAATGGGGATAGTTCTGCCTGGTTTTCAGATCAATATTGTACGTATAGATACGATGTGCCATATGTGATATTAATAGTGTAAAATAACATAAAAACAGCAATACAGGATATCCCTGATTTCCGCCATTTTTTCTCCTCTTTATATCCATCAGCTACCTTAAACAATATTTTAAGTTAAATGTAGCATCTATTCCTCTCAGGCCGTTATCCACACAAAATCAATTTATACTAAAAAACATGAAGAACCTGTTATTTGCCTTAAGCGCTGTCTTATTACTGCTTTCCTGCAAGAAAGAAGAAGTCTACAGTCCATGGAAATTTAAGAACGGTCAGATAATAGAATTGCAGGTCAGCCACAAGTATGCTTCTACAGATAACCAGCTTTTGTTATTGCCGGGAAAAGAGCCGATAGATATACCATTATACGATTTTACAGAGCGCGAACCGGGTTATACATATAAAATAAAAGCCAAAATGGTAGGACTCAAAGAACCGCCTACTGACGGCTCCTCTTATTACTTAGAATTTATGAAAGTACTGAATAAGGAAAAATACAAGGGTAATGAGACCTTTACCATCCCTCTGATTCGCTCTTTTATACCCGGAGGACCTAATATTGAAATTCGCAAAAAAGAGGGTAAATACTATTTTGAAGGAGAAAAGCTCATTCTGAAACCACTGAATACTGAAGCAGCAAGAGAACTGGATATAGTATGGCAGGAACAACTGGATCTGGAAGCACAATGGAAAGCAAACCAGAATGCCGTTCCAAAATGGCACATGGTTACTGCGAGAGTAAAACATGATCCGGAGAACTTCGGTAAAGCATATATAGTCGAAAAACTTACGTTTACAACCTTATAAAATCTTAAAAAATACAGTCGGCCTATGAAATATTAGCCGACCGTATTTAAGTAGTATAAAGGTACATGGATACTTATATTTTGACTTCAGGCTCGTATGACATAAGTTCAATAAATTCAATCAGACCCGTTAAAAATTGCCTGACTTCTTTGTATGTGTTTTTTTGATCATAAGAAATCTTTTTATTACTGAGTACAGCATCCTGCCAGTTTGCAAGGTCGCGTTTCCATTCGTTCAGCGGTCGGATATCAAACATTTCTTTCAAATATCTCAAAGGCTTTTTGTTTTCTTTTAAAGGCAGCGACTCCATTTCCTGAAGAATATGAGCCGGAATATCCCATTCCTGATCCGGATCCACATTTCTGGATATCCTTTCTTGTAAAAAAACATAAGTGCTATCCATGATAAATACAAAGTCATGAAAGTAATGAAGCACATTTGCCGGATTATGATGATATTTCCAGAAGTCATTATGATACAATACCTCGTATGAAGACGATAATGCCTGTCGTAAATCTTCCTTTTTAGAATAGATAAACATATCTCCCAGCTGATGTCCATATATATCTTTCTGTCTTATTCCAGCGGTGTCATCTTTTTGATATTTCTCCAGAATAAGGAGATCCTCCTCTGAACTTTCTCTTCTCTTTTCCTGATCATGAATCATATACAACGCATCTATAAGCCTGCTCAGGAAATGATATCGGTCGACCAGATATTCGCTCAAAGAAGGGGAATAATCTACGCAGGTAGGATGCAATCCTTCAAACAAAAACTCAAAAAGATCGATTCGCAGCGTAAAGAGCTTGTCTTCTTTATAGGATTGTAACAATACCTTGTAAGCATTCAGGACGGTGTGTTGCTCTATAGGTTTAATGACAGGCCTCTTCAGGTGAGTTTCCCTTGCCATAAATTTGTCTGATAAGGTCGCCTTTTGCTCCTGTTCAGGGCGTATTTGGGATATCAGCCACCCGGCCTCTATCAACCGTACTACGGATGTATACAAATTGTAGACTTCCAGAGGAGAATCATAACGCAACCAGTAATTAGGACGCATAGCCACTGTTACCAGATCCCATAAACGTTCCTGCATTCGGAAACAGGAAGAATGGTCTCCGAATACATCATCCAATACTGTAAAAGGATGGCGAATTTCCTCATCGGAGAGCAAGAATGTATAATTTACGCCATATGCTAAATGTCTCATATAATTGACTTTAGATGAATACTCTTCTTATTCTATGAAAAAACACAGCACCTTTCCTTGAAAAGATATTAGATTTCACAATCAATTAACTTAAAAAAACCAAACCCCTCCTTATAAGAAAGTATCAAAAATATGATACAACTTACTTGCTTTGGCAGAAAAAACAATCTATCTTTATTGATCGAAATTTAAAGTAAGACCAGTTGATTAAGCCATTTGAAGCAGGCGTGTTTTCTTATGGAAGAGAGGTTGGCTACAGATGGAAAAAAGTGGCTTTAACATTTCCATTCTTTTATCAGATGGAAATATCCGGATTCATAATCCGAATTTAAGCTCGTTTTTCGTCTGTAATATTGTAAATATCCTATTCTGGCGGACAGGATAAGTTCTTTTCAATGGATTGCAGATGAAATGCTATATCTCCTTTAAGATATACATAAATACTGCTCGTGGTATGAATAACATATGTTTTCATAATATCTCTTGATTAATATAGCGAGATATATTGTATCAACAGAATAAAAACTAATACTCCACTGACAGTAAAACTTTACATCGTCTTTAATTTTCGCTACATGATAAGCAAATATACAAAGTTGATTTTAAAAATCAACAATAATTATGAAAGAAATTAAAGTAAATCGAATAAAAGATGTTCTTGAACAGAAAGGAGCCACTAATAACGACTTGGTCAGGCATCTGAATGTAAAGAAAGAAACGGTTTCGAGATGGGTTAACAACAAGCAACAGCCTACTGTAAACACCCTAAATGATATCGCTGAATACCTGCGTGTAGATATCCGGGATCTGCTGTACCCCAGCAACTGGAAAGATAGCATCATCCCTCCTTTCGAAAAAGATAAGAATAAAAAGAAATAACAGAGTTTAATGATTTCATAAGCATCTGTTGTAATCATTGTGAGCATATATAAGCAACCTTCTTTACTAAACATGCAACAGTCTTAATCAAACAAAATAAAGGCTATGAATAGAAAAGAAAATATACAAAATGTACTTTCTGACGAAGTCCTTATTGACAAGATATACCTCATTAGAGGACAGAGAATCATACTGGATAGAGATTTAGCTCAACTTTATAACGTAGAAATACAGACCGGTTTCCCGAAGATTTTAAGTTTGAAATATCTGATACAGAGTTAAAAGATTGGAGATCACAAAATGTGACCTCCAATCTTGATAAAAAAGGATTAAGTTATTCTCCGTTTTGCTTGACAGAACAAAGAGAGACGATGTAGTCATCTGTCCTGAACAGTTAATGCGGATCTTTATACGTATACGTCAGTTCATTACGGATAATACTCAAGTTCAATTAGAAATCGCAGAACTAAGAAATGCAGTAGAAATACTGGCAAAGAAACAGAATAGCTATAACAAGAGCTTAGATGTACTCTTTAATTGTCTTGATCTCTTAAAGGAAAAAACTGAGATCAGAAAACTAAAAGAAATAGAGAAAATTGGTTTTATTATCAGTAATAGGAAATAGAACAAACTATGGAATAAATTCAGAACACAATATATGTAAATGAAAATTTTACTGATATTAGCTTAAATAAGATTCTCCTGATTACAGATATGAATGCCATTCAACAGTTACTAACGGATATAGGACACAGACCCTGGAATATGCCTGCTTCGAAATGGCAATATTATCAGGAATGGAACGATGCTTTATTTTTGCACTTTGAAATTGATTATACCCATCTTCGTAAGTTGGTTCCGGCTCATTTGCATATCGATAGTTTTGATGGAAAATATTACATCTCATTGGTTGCTTTTAAGATGCAGAATATACGCCCCCGCAATCTGCCTGCAGTAGGGTTTATATCCGATTTTTATGAAATAAATGTCCGCACCTACATTGATAATGACCAGAAAAAAGGGGTATACTTTATTCATATAGAAGCTGAAAAAGCACTTTCTGCATTTGTGGCCCGAACACTGTCCGGACTTCCGTATGAAAAGTCGGGAATAGCACGCAAAACAGATCAGTATACCAACGATAACATAAAAAAGAATTTCAACCTGCATTCAGACTTCAGTATTCTCGATAAGGTATCCGAAAAATCTCAACTGGATCTGTGGCTGACAGAGCGGTACTGTCTTTATCTGGAAAGAAAATCCCAATTATGGAGATATGATATCCACCACAAAGAATGGGAAATTCACAATGTTCATATGAACAATCTGTTGGTTGACTATAATTTCGGGGGTATAAAACTTTCCCCATCAACAATGATTAAAGTACACTATTCTCCCGGGGTAAAAGTGGTCTCCTGGAAAGCAGAGAAGCTTTAGTTTAAATCCGGAAAGACTAGCATTACTACAATGCCATAAGCAATATAAAAAACAAGAAATATACAACTATAAGCCTTTCAGACCATTTTTCACGATAGCGGTAGGCGCAGCATGCATTCAGACACATGATCGTTAAATAAAAAATTAGGGTAAGGAACTGAATCAGCAGACCGGGCTTAGTGATACTGTAAAACACATCAACGCCTATATCTTTATTTTCAAATCCCATATAAAGAATTTCCTCCCCTTTATTTAATTTCCCGGCATCTCCTTTCAGAATATAAAATTCAACGGGATCGTCACTTTTTACCAGCTCATCCTTAAAAAGTGTCAGTGTTCCTCTTCCCGGATTATAAAACATATTGTCGTATTCTGCCAACCGAAATTTATAATATGGAATGCGAGTACGGGTCTTGATAAGTTCTGTAACAGTACCGGTCACCGGAACTAAATTATTGTATCGATAGAAAGCTGTCAGAGGTATATACAATATTCCTATCACAGAAAGAATAATAGTCCATGACTTCAGGCTATTCTTCATCAGTCTACAGATTTATAAGATTCTTCGATCTTTTCTTTACGAATCAATTTACCGCCAAAGCTAAAGTAATAGTAGTGATCATCTTTTTTAAACTGCAGCTCATTCTCTGTCTTGTAGGCATCGGTATATATAGCAGGTATAAGCACTTTTTTATCATAATCCATTAGTCCGTACTTCTCCCCTTCCTTTATAACAAATGATACCGGAGTAAGATAGTAAACAGAAATATCTGAAGGTTGAAGAATATATTTCCCCATCGGGTCGATTACAGCAGTTTTATGAGCTATTTCGACCATAGCTAACAGACGTCCGTCACTACCCTTTTCGAAAGGATAAATTCTATCAAATTCAAACGCAACCTTCACATTATTATGAATATCGATAATGCCTGCTTTGTTATTCCACTCAGCAACAATCAGATTCGCATCGATCGGATCTAAGGACGCATATTGTAAAGGCACTGTTATTTTATTCTCTTCGTCCACGACCCCATATGTATCATTCTTTCCAACAGTAATGACGCCATTGTTAACGGTTACAAAACTGTAATTGTTATCCAACGGAATGATAACTTTGCCCTTGCTGTTGAGTAATCCATATTTTTCAGTACCGGGAATATGTTCTTCCTTTCTCCGTCCGTCCGGATAATGATCGTGCTCCGCTCTTGATACAATATAGTATTTGTCTTCGATAAGATAGGTTGCCGTACAAAATTGCGGAGGAACGACTTCTGTTCCGTCTTCAAGATAATAACCAATATATCCCTGCTTTCTGTCATTCACGGGTACTAATACAGGTTCCGTCTGTGCATTTACATACACTTGCATGAATACCGTTATCAGAATAAGCAGTGTTCGTATAGATCTCATGATTAAAGCAGTTTAGTAATATACATCTATAGTAGATAACAAGGTTTGTATTTTTTCCTGCTGCGCTTTATCCAGTCCCAGGTCATGTAGATAGAATAAGCCTCTCCACTTCATATTGTACAGCGAATTGATAAAGGTTTTAGGATCTACCGGATTATTTCCGAAGTCTACAATTACTAATCCCTTCATTGCTTTTAGTTGATCAGGAAATGTCTTAAATGCATTGCCAGACAATGATAATTCTTCAAGTTTCAACAGCTTTGTTATAGAAGCAGGCAAAGTAGAAATATTGGTATATCGTATACTCAGATCCGTCAGTTCCGGGAGTCTGGCAAACTGATCCGGTATCGAATTTATCTTCTTAGGTGTTTTTACCTGAGTTCCGATCTGCGGATGACCCGTTACATATAGTTTTGTCAAAGTTGACAAAGAAAAGATTTCTTCAGGAAATTCTTCAAACCCTGTTCCATAGAGAGATAAGAGCTGCAGTTTAGACAATTGTGTTATAGATTGAGGCAGCGCTTTTAAATGTTCATTATAATCACATCTCAATATCTCAAGAGCAGTCAACTGACCAATATCTTCAGGAATGAACTCCAGATTATTTCTGGAAAGATCCAGTACACGTAATTTTTTGCCCGGTGATGATATCTCCGGCAGACCTGTAAGATTGGAGTGCAGAACAAGCTCCTCTAAATGGGGTGTATGATTAAATATCTTGTCAAGAATATCACTATCCAATGCCGGACTTTGTTTATTTAACGCAGTGATCTCTATACATTTGATTTTACCGAGATCAAATGTATTTATTTCTGTTGCCTTATTGAGGAAAAGTACCGAGTCGTTTGTGAGCTTTAATTTCAGTTCATTGAAGATAGCAGGACTCATCATTATCTCCTGCCCCATAGAATAGGCAGGCAATAAACATATCAGGATCAGATTAAATAACTGTTTCATAATTATTGATTTGGGGGCATAGGAACGGGAACCGTTGTTACAGGGATAGCTCCGTCATTAGCAGAATCAGCTTTTTTAAGCCCTTTGTATTTATAAGATTTATCCGGTTCTTCACATGTGGTATAAAATATACTTCCAGAAGTTATAGTCTGCTGTTTGTAATCAAATGGTTCTTGTGTATTCGATTGGAGCTTGTTGTACTTACGCAGAAAGCGGTCATCATTGTATTCATTCTGTTTGAAGTATTCTTCATTTTCCAGGTAGTCCTTACTGATATATTGATTGGTATTAGTATCGTAGTTATAGACATTGGAATCGGGAGCCGGAAAACTGTTGTAATGCCTATTGGCAAATACAGCATCACCCTTATTTTTATTTTCGAAATATTGATCTTTCCACTTTACTATCTCCGGCCATTCCTTATCCTCTTTGATATTAAGCCTGCACGGATATCCTTGTCTATCCAGGTATCCATCTTTCTTTAAACACAATTCTCCGTCTTGCCCGGATATTACAGCTGCAAAATCCTGATACACAGATTTAGGCTTATTGTATACAAAAATAAAATCGTTGTAATTGGAAGGTATCGTATACAACCAGGAAATATTGGGGTTTTGTAGATCTCCCTCCTCCTCAGAGGACCACTGCGAAAGGCTAAGCTGCCGGAAAGGCAACGGACCACTGTATACGAACGGAGCATCAAAACAATTTGCCTCTTCATTAAAAACCCTTCGTATACTATCTTTATCAAATCGTGCAAAAGTAGCTCCGTTTTCAAAACCTGTAAAATTAATGCGAACGCTGTCACCTATACTTTTATTTTCATAGGCATAAACCTGAAACAATTCGGGCTTATCCGGATAAAACAGCAGATAATCTTTCTCAAAACAATAAGAGCCAAATACAGCAGTTGCATAGCCGTACAACAAAAAATATCCATCTTCAAAGAGACAAATGCCATCATTACCCCCATATCGTCCTTCATATTTTTTATATCTGGGATCGTTTGGATGCTGTGCGGACAATTGTGTTGCAAATAGTACCATAAGTATGATTATAATGTGTTTCTTCATAAGACTTAAAAACTGAATCGGCTGTTTATTCTACTGCTTTGATTCCTGTACCCATTACATCTCCATATTCAGACATCTGCAATTTGATATTCCCGTTATCCAGCAGCGTAAATTTCAACGCACTGTCCATGCCTCCTTGTCTTATCCCCTGAAACTCATTTTCTGAAACAGGAAAAAAGCGCAAATCCAGTTTGGATCTGGAAGTATTATAGATCAGATGACCGTCTGCATATGTTATCCTGTAATCTTCATCCGGATCTCTGCTATCGATATACAGGCCTACATATTTTTTTATATCTGCTTCAGAAAGTTGTACTTTCTTCTTGAATTCTGTTTTCAGGGGCTGATTCTCCAGTATCTGCGTGATATTATTAAAAGGATAAGTTCCCAGTTTAAAATTTTCCAACACAATAACCATTCTGTCTTTGACTACATCCCGGTAAAGAAGTGCGACATAACCTCCCCAATTTCCGACATTACCATAGGTGAATTTATTTTCTCCCTTTGTCAGATCAAATCCGAGACCATAGGGAATGTTTTTACCATAGGCATTCTGCGTCACCTCAGTCATCTCCTCAAATTCCTGTTTAGTAAGCAGTGTATTGGCTTCCAATGCCTTAAACCAGCTGTAGATATCTTTTACATTCGAACTGATCTTACTCGCACCTACAATACCATCGAGAAAATACACCTTTTTATCATTGTAGGACGTATCTTCCGGTACTACTTTCCGAAAGGAGTTGCGCGCCCAAACATAACCGGTAGCATAATTTTTTATGTCGCGCGGATGCAGTCTGCTGTTATACACGAATGTGCTGTTCATCTTTAAGGGCTTAAAAATCTGATCAGCCATAAAATCTGCATATTTCTTACCGGATACACGTTCAATAATACTGGCGAGCAGAGCAAAACCTGTACTATTATAACGATACAGATTTTTAGGTTTGAATTGCAAAGAATCCTTTCGCTCAGCATAAAACCGGATCAGATCATCGTTTGTAGCTATGCGGGATGCATCCCATTCCTTCGGCATATCGATCATAAATTCGGGCAGACCACTCGTATGACGAAGCAGATCATAAATGGTAACTTTATTCCAGAATCCAAGTTCTGGAAGATATTTTTCTATCGAATCTTCATAACGCAATTTCCCCTGTCTTTTGAGCAGTACAATAGCCGCTGCCGTAAACTGTTTGGAAGCAGATCCCAATTCAAAAATTGTCTCCGGATTATTATACGCTTTAGTCGTTTCATCACGATAGCCATAGCCTTTCTCAAAGAGAATATTCCCTTTATCGGCTATAAGTACTGTTCCGTTAAACTGATTCTGCTCATTCAGCATAGAAAATATGCTGTCGAGTTGTCTGACCTGTCTTTGTTGCTGCTGCGCAAAACAGGTATGGATAAGTACGGACAGTACGAGTATAATATTGAGTTTTTTCATGTATAGGTTGACGAATACTATTATTCGCTTCTATTTTTCAACAACAATAGTGCCTGCGATCAGATCGTGAGCAGCTTTTCGTTTATCATTGAATAATAGTATAATCGGAAGAAACGGAATGCATTTGACTACGCTCCTTACAAAATACTGAAATACAGAAAGTTTGCGACCTTCCCTATCGGAAACAACTATAACTGATAGTGCCTTCTTGCCAACAGTACCCTTAAAAAGTAATTCCATCAGGAAGAAATAGAGTATCCATAACGGGAAGAACAACAAATAAAATTTGTTATCAAAATAGTCTGGCAAATGTTTGGCGAGAAAAGCCAAGGGAAAATTGAGTATTGTCAATACGATCATATCTATAAGATAACTTCCTAAGCGCTTCCCTACAGATGCCAAAGGAGCTTCCAGACTGTCTATTACTGCCGTTGAGGAAGTATACTCAGAAGCTGATAATACCGTAGAGGGAATATAGGCGGTCTTACAGAAGGTACATTCCAGAGTATCTCCTAATTTTCCGAGAGGAATAACCGGAATAAAGAATAAGGAAAAAAACTTCTGATTTTGCTTCAACTGATAGGAACGATGTGTATTGCATCGTACACATTCGAACTCCCCGGATTTGACTGTTTTACCTACGGATTTTGTACCAAAAATGACAAGCATAAGATCTGTATTAAATATGAATAAAAAAATGCAAACTCCTTATTTTAAACATCTTAAAAGCACTAAAAAGAAATCCACATCATAATAATACTCAAATAAACAATATTTTTATCAACTGCTGTCAATGTATTTTATATTCGCATCAGATGAACCTATATCCGTTATTTATTTTATCATAAATGTTAAACACACTCTGTTTAAACTTCTCAGCCCTATTTTGTATTAATGATCGTTTTTGCAGTTGAAACGCTGTAAAAATTAAGCTTTTGCTCCTCAAATTTTTGATACAAGACTTTGAGTACATCATTTCTGAAAGGCCCTGCATTTGCAGCAGCATTGATCCAGCAGCCCAGATTGAGGTAGATCATATCTTCACTCACATCCTGCACACTTACATTGGTGCCGAGGTCCCTGAGACAATAAGTACTTCTTTCCATTGCTTCAATAATCCAGGCTGTCGCTTGTGCAAGGTCAACCCGGCGGTCTACCTGTATCGTAAAACTGGTACGGCTATAATCCTGAGACAATGTCCAGTTGACCAGTCTTCCGGATAATAAATCTCCATTCGGGATAATCACATCCGCTCCGTCTCCGGTTTGCAGCACACTGGCACGGATACCGATCTCTTTAACTCTTCCCTTTTTATCGGCCAGTTCGATCTGGTCTCCTACTCTGAAAGGCTTGTCAAAGACCAGAATTATTCCTGATACGAAGTTATTAATGATATTCTGCATTCCTAATCCTATACCGACACTCAATGCCCCGATGACTACCGTAAGTTTGTCCAGGCTCATTCCGAGCGCTGAGATTGCAAAGAAGAACCCTATCAGAATAATGGCTAAACGAAACAATGGAAACAGGGTTAACTTCTGATTGTAATCTTTATTGAGTTTACCGTTTTCACCACCTAAAATCAGCAGACTGATATTTTTCTGAAGCCAATTGGTGACAAACAATAGTAATACAGCTATGCCCATATTGCCTATGGTAAAAGACAGATTACCAATCTTTCGGGCCTTATTAAAAAACAGATCACTTGAATTCAGCAGACGTTCTATAAACTGCAGATTGTTTGCAAAAACTATTATGGCAACAATAATACACAGCAGTCTCAGTATATCAGATAAGACTTTGATTGTACGCTGTTCATTAAACCGACTCCAAAACCCGTTTTGAATACGATCTTTTTTAAACTGATTCCGCACATCGCGTCTGATCATCTCTGTAAAGAACTGCAAGGTGAAGGACTGGGCAAAAGCTACTGCACAGGCTACACTAAAGCTCCGTGCAAGATCGACGTATCCCAGTGTGTTGGAAACAATAGCCAGAATACTTAAGACGATCACCAGCAGATATACAAAAGTGCCGATATATCCCGGAGATTCCGGATTACGGATCTTTTTCTTTGTGTAGATCACCAGTGCAAGCGCAATCAGATTAAACAGAATACATACTCCTCTCAGGAATAATCCATCATTTACAATGAGATTGGCAATCACAACCAGACTGTAAAACAAGAATATAAAAGCCAGCATCTTACGTTGTGTCTTAGATAGCTTATCCAGCAACAACAAACTGAACAAAATCATTATCACCAGCTGAGAGGCTTGTATGAGAAAAGTAGGCGTGATAAATTTAACCAACGGTAACAGGGTCAGTAGAAATATGATTCCTTTGCCCAGGATGCGCAATAGCTTCCAGGGATTAGTAATCGCTATGCGCTTACGTTCGCCAACGGCCTTTCTGGAAACAAATTCAATATTAAAAATCCAGTAGATATAAGCTAAAGTCAGCACAATCAGCAATATCCGCGATCCCCAGTCCGTATGATTGACATACAAGTTAAGAGAACGGGTACTGGCATAGTTTTGCTTGATACTGTTTACGATATCGTTTTTTGTAATTCCTTGCGTATGTGCACGCCAAAGCGAACTTTTGGTTTTAATGGTTTCAGACTCATCGGATACCCCATATGATGTGATGGCCTCGTTTATATCAGCGGTGATAGCGGGCGATTCGGAAATCATTTTTTTTATCTTCAATTCGATCGTATGCAAAGAATCCATCTTTGCGCTTACTTCTCTTTCCGAATGGTTTAGTGTATTGTTGATCAGCGGATTTGCCAACAGGATTGTTTCATATTTCCTTTTTAATTCATGGAACTTATCCCGGGTAGAGGTCAGGCCCTGATTATAATTATTGATGGTATGTTCCATAGAACGCAGACGTACTATTTCTGCCGCAGCATCCTGATGCCATTTTTGTAGCGAATCCAGAGAAGTGCTATCTGATATTCCTGCATACTTTTTATAATTATCCTCTATTTTGGACACCACAACAGCGATTTCCTTTGCCCGAATATTAGTAATGTATTCTACATTCAGGTTTTTCATTCCTGTACGTAAAGCTTCCAGATGATCAGACAACGAATCCGGAACGGTAGCGGATGTGGAAACCGAATCCTGTGAATAAGCTGATCCGATATGTAATAAAAACGAAAGAAAAATCAATAATTTCTTCATAGCTCTGTTATCCATATGAACAAAAATAAACTTTTAATAAGAGGAAGTTCATCTACATTTCAAAATCAAGGAATAAAAATCACTTCCAAAAAGATAAAACACCATAAGTTACAACAAAAAAACTCCTGAAACGGATTAGTCTCAGGAGTATTGAATTAATAATAAAATTTACAAACCTTTATTTAGTATAAAAAAATCTCTGCTTCAGATACCTTATAATTCTGAATTTTAAACTCTTTTGATAATTACTGCGGATGCCCCGCCACCGCCGTTACAGATTGCAGCCAGCCCGTATTGGCCTTGCTCCTGCTGCAATACACTTGTCAACGTGACCAGAATACGTGCACCGGAACAGCCCAGTGGATGCCCCAATGATACGGCTCCTCCATATATATTTACTTTCTCAGCCGGAATATTTAAGAGCTTCGCATTTGCTAATGCTACTACAGAAAAAGCTTCATTAAACTCAAAGTAGTCAATATCAGATACTGCAAGACCGGCTTTCTTCAGCACTTTTTCAGTTGCAATACGTGGTGTCGTCGTAAACCATTCCGGAGCCTGTTCGGCATCTGCATACGCCACGATCTCTGCCAATGGACTAAGTCCCCATTCCTTTACTTTTTGCTCACTCACAAGTAATAAAGCTGCTGCACCATCACTGATAGTGGATGCATTGGCAGCTGTAATCGTTCCGTCCTTTTTGAATGCAGGCTTCAAAGAAGGGATCTTATCAAAATTGACCTGTGAAAACTCTTCATCCTGCGCTATGATCTGCTCTCCTTTACGCGTAGCAATCACGACCGGCACGACCTCATTGGTAAACTTTCCTGTCTCCCATGCTTCTCTGCTACGCTGATATGAACCAATAGCATACGCATCCTGCTCCTCGCGTCCTATAGCATATTTTTCGGCACATAATTCTCCGAAGACGCCCATAGCATCCTGCGTGTATGCATCACTTAGCCCATCTTTTTGCACCCCGTCTACCAAACTTTGACTGCCATACTTCGCACCCCACCGGGCTGCAGGAACATAATAAGGTGTCTGACTCATACTTTCCATGCCTCCTGCCAGCACGACATCGGCATCGCCCAATAGGATCGATTGTGCACCCAGAGATACAGCTTTCATGCCACTGGCGCACACTTTATTAATTGTGGTTACAGTAACCTGATCCGGTAAACCTGAGATTTTGGCCACCTGACGTGCCGGAGCCTGCCCAAGGTTAGCTTGCAGAACACATCCCATCAACAGCTCATCTATATGTTCAGTAGCTATTCCGGATTGATCCAAAGCAGCGGAAACAGCTTTAGCTCCCAGTTCTGTAGCGGAAAGTGTGGAAAGTGCCCCTCCGAAACTACCGATAGCTGTACGCTTGGCCGCAACTATAAATACTTTTTTATTCATGTTTATCTTTTGTTTATAATGGTACAAAATCTCTAAATGCAGAGTCTGATAGCAGACCAAAACAGTGTCATACTTATTTTTCCTGTTGATACAGCTTACTTAACCGGAAACGGATAATCAGGAAGACATACCCATCTTACATTTATTTTGTAAAGATATGAAAAGAACGAATTCAATACGGAATTACAAGCCCATATTTTCATAAAGTAACAATATAACGAAAATAAAACGAATACTTATATAAATGATAACTGGAAAAATTAAATCGTAAAAATTAACGGAAAGCCCCACTTTTTCCTTAAATTCGTCTTTGCCCCTAATGGAAAATCAAATCCTCTCAGGGCTTATCATAACCAATAAATTTATACTATATGCAGGCCACCCTACTGACAGCTGAGCATCAAACCTTTCGCGAAACGCTACAGGCATTTATACGTAAGGAGATCTTACCACATATCGACCGTTGGGAAAAAGACAATCAAATCGACAAATCTATCTGGAAAAAAATGGGTGATATGGGCTTTCTGGGGCTCAATTATCCGGAAGCTTATGGTGGATTAGATCTGGATTTCTACTATTCCATGATTTTTTGCGAAGAGCTTTCCTATTGTTATTCCGGAGGATTTACGATATCCGCACTGGTCATTCAATATATGTCGGCTCCTTACCTCCTGAAATATGCTTCTGAAGAACTCAAACAACGTTATTTAACAGGCGTTATAACCGGAGATCTGGTCAGTGCTGTTGCCATTACAGAACCCGGCGCCGGATCTGACATTCAGCACATCAAGACTACTGCGGTTAGGGAAGGCGATTATTATATTGTCAACGGCTCCAAGACATTTATTACAAATGGCTATTATGGTGATTTTTTTATTACGGCAGTCAAGACAGATCCAAGCAAAAAAAGCAAAGGCATCAGTCTGTTACTTATAGACAGGAATACGCCGGGAGTCAGTGCGCATAAAATAAATAAAATGGGCTGGCATGCTTCCGATACTGCAGAACTGGGATTTGACCAGGTTAAAGTCCCCGTATCTCATCTGATCGGTGAAGAAGGCGCCGGATTCGGTTATCTGATGGGCGGACTGCAATTGGAGCGCCTTACGGCTGCCATTCAAAGTATATCCACTGCGGACTCCGCATTACAGTATACCCTGGCATACATAGACAAAAGGGAAGCGTTTGGAAAGAAACTGATGGATTTTCAGGTATTAAGACATCGTATAGCACAGATGGTCGCAGATATAGCCACTACAAAAGCATTCGTATACCATTGCTGTGACCTTCAGCAACGCGGAGATTATGCTGTTCAGGAATGCTCTATAGCTAAACTACAGTCCAGCGAACTGGCCATTAAGATCGTTCATGAATGTTTACAGCTCTTTGGCGGATATGGTTTTACTGAAGACTATAAAATATCCCGTTTATACCGGGATGTCCGTGTAGGAACAATTATAGGCGGTACATCTGAAATCATGCGGGAGATCATAGCTAAAACAGCAATTGACAAAGTAAATTACCATACAAAAAAAGAATAAAGACGGATGGACAATCGGACGATTTATCTACACTGAGACTACAACAAAAACATCAAAAATAACTCATTTTTAACACTTTAAAGCTGATCGCTATGAATAAGAACCTCAAATATTTTCATACAGAACAAAATACACAAGGTATCGTACTCATTCATCCTTCGACCACAGATAGTGATATAAATGAGTTGGACCAATTGGAAGAATTCATAGATATAGCGTTAATCTTTCTAGGGGATCCGGATATTAAAGGTATTATCTACCGGAATCCTTTAAGCGCTAAAGAAACAGCTTATAAAGCTATTTATACTCTTGCTTCACATTCTGATATTTTTGAAAAACGTTTGTCCATTCTTCTCTCTAAAATCCCGGACTTGCAGCACCACAAGCCCGTAATTAGTATTGTACAAAATGATTGTCTGGGGATATCGATGGCCGCTGCACTTTGGGGCTCACGACGAATAGCCACCCGGGAAGCCCGCCTTGGTTTTTCGGAAGCACGGTACGGATTGTTTCCGGGATTCGGGGCTACTGTACTCACTTCCCGCTTATTGGATCCGGAAAAAGCTGTTCCTTTTCTCACACAAGGAACTATCCTTACTGCAGTACAGGCCCAGGAGGCCGGATTGATAGATCAGGTAGTTGTTGATCTGACTGAAGCACTGGAATCAGCTCAGCAATATATCCTTCAGAATCCTGTTTTAAAGGCCACAATGTCTCCGTTGCCAATCCATACAGAAGCTTTTGAAGCAAGCGCAGCAATAATCAGGAAAAGAAGCAATGGTCTTATACCCGGCATAGATCATTGTTTGCAAATGATCAGAGATGCAAGAGAATTATCCTTAGGAGATGCATTGATACAAGAGGCGCAACACTACACCAAAGTGTGGAACAGCCCTGAAGCATTATGTATGCTCCGGACACAGTATTATGGCATCAGAGAAGCGATCAGACCGGATACATCAACAGGATTTGAGTTAAAAAAATTAGGTGTAATCGGTGCAGGTATGATGGGATCCGGAATAGCGTATGAAGGCGCACGTGCAGGTATGGATGTCGTCCTCAAAGATGTAGATCTTACTCAGGCATCAAAAGGGAAAGCCTATTCAGAGAAGATCTGCAATAAGCTTGTACAACAAGGTATTATGACTGAAAATGCACAACAGCAGTTGCTCGGACATATCCATCCTACGGATCAAATGGCTGATCTGGGAAATACAGACCTGATTATAGAGGCTGTATTTGAGGATAAAGTGTTAAAAGCAGAAGTTACTACTGAGAGCCTTCCCTACCTGAATGAAAAAGGATTTTTTGCATCAAATACGACTTCTTTACCTATCAGCGAACTGGCTTCTGTATCTTCAAAGCCCGAAAATTTTATAGGTATGCATTTTTTCTCTCCGGTAGACCGTATGGCTTTGGTCGAAATTATCCGGGGCAGCAAGACGAGTGATGATACCTTAAAAAAAGCCCTTCAGGTGGCTCGTCAGTTTGGTAAAATTCCAATTGTAATATATGATGGTCCTGCTTTTTTCACTTCCCGTATTTTTTTCAACTATCTGTTAGAAGCTATTACCATGCTTCTGGAAGGCATTCCAGCAAATGAGATCGAACTGCAGGCGAGGTTAGCAGGATTTGCAGTCGGTCCGCTGGCGGTTCTGGATGAGATTTCACTGTCACTTATGTTACATGTGTATGACCAGCTACCGGAGCTACATGCCAGCCAGAAAAGATGTTACAATTATCTTACAAAATTAGTAACTGCAGGTCGAAACGGACGCAAAAGCGGAAAAGGTTTCTACAACTATGATTCTGTAACAGGAAAGAAAGCAATCTGGCAGGATCCGGAAATAACAGAAGCAGATCACTTACCTGCCGTAGATCAGATACGTAAAAGATTATTGCATGTCATGTCTCTGGACAGCTTTCGCTGTCTGGACGAAGGCGTCTTACAACATCCTTTAGACGGCGACATCGGTTCGGTACTCGGCATCGGTTACGCAGCACATACCGGAGGAGTATTCGGTCATATCGATCAGGTTGGCTTACCGGACTTTGTAAATGAATGTCAGGCATTTGCCGAATTCGGAGAACAATGGGAAATCCCTCCGGCTATAAAGCAACTGGCCGACCGTAATTTTAGTTTTTACAGCGGATTTGATTCAAACTGGAAATAAGAGTAAACAACAAAAGAGTTGTTATTACCTTTCTCTCCTTCTCAAGGAGAGATGCCCGAAGGGCAGAGAGGTTGATATTATAAGCTCAGAACCTCTCCGTATCCACTCTAACATTTCGGAACACGTTCTTCTTAAAACGAGAGAGAATAACTTTGAAATGGATAAAGTGTGTTTGTCTGCGTCTGATGGTGTCCTCACCGGCAGTATAATAATTTCGATCTTACCATTTGGCGGGGACGCCAAATAACGCTGTTGAATAGTTTAAGTTTCCTAGTTACTACTTTATAATATAAGCAATGTAACCTCTCCCTAACCCTTCCGACAAGTCGGAACAAGTTATCTTTAAAAATGAGAGGGAATAGGTTTAGCTTTTAAAAACTGTAGTTTATATTAAAGATATCATAACTTCTCTCTGATTATCCCTTAAAAAGTAGAATAGATTCTATTGCAGTAACGGTATTATAACTTCTCTCTCCTTCTCAAGGAGAGATGCCCGAAGGGCAGAGAGATTAATATTAAATGCTAAGAACCTCTCCGTATCCACTCTAACATTTCTTAACACGTTCTTCTTAAAACTAGAGAGAATAACTTTGAAATGGATAAAGTGTGTTTGTCTGCGTCTGATGGTGTCCTCACCGGGAGTATAATAATTTCGATCTTACCATTTGGCGGGGACGCCAAATAACGCTGTTGAATAGTTTAAAAGACATCATAACTTCTGTCTCCTTAGAAAGTATAGATGAACTGGTATAGCAAAGAACAAAAAAGCCGTTGCATGCAACGGCTTTTTTGTTTATCGTACCATCAGATCGACAAGTTGCTGTACATCAAGGGCAATAAAAGTATCGTAATCTAATGTTGACTCTATAATCTGCTTCTGTTGTTTTTCGGAGAATATACGTGCCAGATTACGCTTGTATTTTTCGATAAGTTTGGGAATACCTTCTTCACGACGACGAGGATGGCCGATAGGATAAGGTACAAATACTTCCGGCAATACCGTTCCATCCTTCATTTCTACTGTCAAAGCATTGGCAATAGCACGTTTCTGCGGATCATGGTAATCTGCTGTAAATTGCGGATCTTCCAGACAGGTCATCTTATCACGAAGTATATCTATACGTGGATCCTGCGCAATATTGTCTTCGTAATCTTCAGCGGTCAAACGGCCAAAGATCAGCGGCACAGCAACCATATACTGTATACAGTGGTCACGATCTGCCGGATTATGAAGCGGTCCTTTCTTATCAATGATACGAATTGCAGCTTCATGTGTACGGATGGTAATCCGGGCAATATCCTCTACCGATTTACCTACAAGTGCGAGTTGTTCATGCAATTGCATAGCTGCTTCAGCAGCGGTCTGCGCATGGAATTCTGCAGGAAAGGATATTTTGAACAGAATATTTTCCATTACATAAGAACCATATGGCCGTTGAAACTTGAATGCCTGTCCTTTGAAAGAGACATCATAAAATCCCCAAACCGGAGCAGTTAATACCGAAGGATAGCCCATTTCACCAGTTTGTGCAATAAGTGCTAACCGTACAGCACGCGAAGTTGCATCTCCGGCTGCCCAGGATTTACGGCTTCCAGTATTAGGTGCATGCCTGTAGGTACGTAATGCCTGACCATCCACAAAAGCCAGAGATACAGCATTGATCAGTTCCTCCCGGTTCAGTCCGAGTAATTTACCTACTACAGCTGTGGATGCGACCTTGACCAGAATAACATGATCCAGTCCGACTTTGTTAAATGAATTTTCCAGCGCCAGTACTCCTTGTATTTCATGTGCCATCACCATGGCCTCCAGCACCACTTTTGCCTTCAGGGGTTTTTCACCGTTGGCTACACGGGTACGGCTCAACCAATCTGCAGTAGCAAGAATTCCTCCCAGATTATCTGAAGGATGCCCCCATTCAGCAGCCAGCCAGGTATCATTAAAATCCAACCAACGGACAATAGTTCCAATATTAAATGCTGCCTGTATTGGATCCAGCTGATAAGCTGTTCCCGGGACTTTGGCTCCGTTAGGTACAATAGTTCCAGGCACAACCGGACCTAAGAGCTTAGTACATGCTGGGTACGTCAATGCTTCGAAGCCACAGCCAAGTGTATCCAAAAAACAATAAAATGCAGTGCGCCAGGCTACGTCACTCTCGACTTTGTAATCCAGTACATAATCAACAATATCCGTCAGTACCTGATCGGGTTGTGGTCTTTCATTCGAAATAATTGAAGCCATTTTTATATAAAATATAAAGTTTTAGTGTAATTAAGTATTAAAATAAGTTATGTTATATGTATTTATCTTTCAGAGATTGGCACATAAGCTCTGTTTTCCGGTCCAATATAATTTGCACTCGGACGTATAATCTTCCCGTCCTGCCGTTGTTCAAAGACATGAGCAGACCAGCCAGTAATACGCGCCAAAACAAATAAAGGGGTAAACATCTCCGTTGGTATTCCCATTAAATGATAAGATACTGCAGAATACCAGTCCAGATTAGGAAACATTTTTTTCTCTTCCCACATGACCGTTTCCAACCGCTCGGCAATACTGTACAGGGTCATATCTCCTGCTTCCTCTGATAATTCTCTGGCGATCATCTTGATTACCTGATTACGGGGATCTGCTATGGTATATACCGGATGTCCAAAACCAATGATTACTTCTCTATTAGCCAATCGCTTACGTATATCTGCTTCTGCCTCATCCGCATTGGCATAACGGGTCTGAATTTCAAAAGCGACCTCATTAGCTCCGCCATGTTTAGGCCCGCGTAGTGCACCTATAGCCCCGGCAATACAGGAATACATGTCTGATCCTGTACCGGCTATAACACGTGCTGTAAATGTAGAAGCGTTAAATTCATGCTCTGCATATAAGTTGAGCGAAACCTGCATAGCTCTTACCCAGGATTCAGATGGTGGAGTACCGTGTAAGAGATGTAAAAAATGTCCGCCCAATGTCGCGTCTGTTGTTTCGACAGCTATCTCACGTCCGTTCTGACTGAAATGGTACCAATATAACAATGCCGAACCCATAGAAGCCATTAATCTGTTGGCAATATCACGTGCTCCGGCCAGGGAATGGCTTTCTTTCTCCGGTTGAATGCTACCAAATACGGATACATAAGTCCTCAGTACATCCATAGGATGTGCTGTAGTCGGCAATTGTTTCAGGACATTCTGTAAAGCTATAGGCAGTCCTCTCTGACTGATCAACTGCGCCTGATAAGACAGCAATTGAGCCCTTGTGGGCAGGCTGCCATATATTAATAGATAAGCTACTTCTTCAAATGTCGCCTGATCTGCCAGATCCAGAATGTCATATCCACGGTAATGCAGATCATTACCACTCTTTCCAACTGTACTTAATGCGGTATTACCTGCCGGTACTCCCGAAAGGGCAACACTTTTCTTAGGCTTAAAGCCCGTTTCATTTGTTTCTTTCATCATACTTGGTATTGAACAATTGATCTAATCGGTTTTCATATTCGTAGTAGTCTATACTTTTGTAGAGCTCTTCCCTAGTCTGCATAGTATCCAGTACTGCAGCCTGGCCTCCATCTTTTCGTATATGACTGTACACATTTGCAGCCGCCTTATTAGCCGCCCGAAATGCGGAAAGCGGATACAAGACAATAGCAACCCCGGCTTCGCCCAATTCCTCTGTGGTAAATAAAGGTGTCTGCCCGAATTCCGTAATATTTGCGAGAACGGGTAATCCTGTTGCCTCACTAAAACGAGTATATTCCTCCAGTGTGTGTACAGCTTCAGCAAAAATAAAGTCGGCTCCGGCTTCTTTATATGCAACAGCCCGTTCGAGTGCTTTATCAATTCCTTCTGATGCTAATGCATCTGTACGGGCGCCGATAACAAAATTGATATCAGTACGGGCATCTACCGCAGCTTTGATTCTGTCTGCCATTTCGTCCGTACTAACGAGTTCTTTACCCGGGCGGTGGCCGCAGCGTTTGGCTCCTACCTGGTCTTCCATATGCACCGCAGCTGCACCGGCTTTTACAAGCGAACGGATAGTACGGGCCACATTAAAAGCTGAAGGACCAAATCCTGTATCAATATCCACCATCAACGGCAGTGTACATACGTTGCTGATCCGTTCTACATCGATCAGCACATCCTGTAAATTGGTAATACCCAGATCAGGTACACCTAAAGATCCGGCAGCGACACCTCCTCCGGAGACATAGATAGCCTTAAATCCGGCCTGTTGTGCCAGCAAAGCATGATTAGCATTGATCGCACCGACCACCTGCAATGGTTTCTCATTCTTGATTGCTTCTCTGAAAAGAAGCCCTGGAGAGTTTATCATATAATTGGAAATTGAAAATAAACAGAAAGCGGCCAGAGGATTTTAGACGTTTCTGTTTTTATGCACGAATGTAAGACACTTTAAATTTTTAGAGTCTAAACCTTCTTTTTAAAGATACAAATAAAATTTTAGCGTGTTCAATATTTAATGACGCAATCTAACCGTATCATTTATTTTAAAACGTTTGATCACGATCAATTATTACAATCTAAAAACGCTTATTGAGGAGAAAAAGAGATTAAACCAGAGGACTACCGGAGTGAAATTTTAAACATTTGGATTTTAAGATCTTAGAGCTGTATATTTTAATCAAAGGTTCCATCCGGCACGTAGAAAAATTCCAGTTCTCTCTTGTTATTAATCTGGCGGCAGCCTCCGTTTGAAGGAGCATAATCTGTGTAGTAATATCCAGTACACTTCGAGAATTATGATCATAAATCACGAATCCTTTTTATCCTGCAAAACCATCAATTTGTATATTAGCAATATACAAAGTTGGACGGCACGTTGACTTCTGCTTGAAAGATGACTGTAAAAATAAACTATACTCCTATGAAATTACCGGATATTATACTTTTATTAACCGCTATCAGCACGGCATTGATGGCAGGTTTTTTTTACTCCTATTCTATTTCCGTCAGTACGGGGTTAGGAAAACTGACAGATTCAGAATACTTAAGGGCAATGCAACAGATAAACAAAGCCGTGCTTAATACACTCTTCTTTGTCTGTTTTATGGGATCGCTTATACTTCTTCCGTTAGCTACGTTTCAGCATTACAAAAGTTCTTCATCAGCGTTTATCTTACTAGTATTTGCCAGCTGCTGCTATATATTTGGAGTGTTTGCTGTCACGGCAATTGTAAATGTACCTCTTAATAACCGACTGGACGCTTTTCAAATTAACGATTCTACAGCAGATCAGATTCGGGAAATGCGAGATATTTTTGAAGAACGGTGGAATTTCTGGAATAACATACGAACTTTTGCCGCTATTGGCACTATAGTTCTGGTGCTTATTTCCTGTATTACAAAATCCAAATAACGGCTCTGGAATTCTTTAATCGAGGCTAGGCTGAGAAATTTTGAGGTTGTTATAATCCGCTATATAGCGAATGAATACATCCTGATTATAGCTCTTTTCTCTTGCTAAGCTTTGAGAAAGTACAGATTCATCCTCAATAAGTTTCAACAGATTATCAGCTCGTTTTTTTGTTTGTTTTCCAAACAAATCCATTGCAGAATTTGCAATTTCGACTATCTCGCCTGTAGATTTTTTCACAGCATAATACTTTACAGATATGGAAGCAGTCGGCCCCATTACTGTCTCACGATTTCCAACTCCGTAATTCCTATGTCTGGGAGAACCATTATACATCTTTTCGAAAGCATATATCGCAATTTCACCCTCCTGTACAAGCTCTGCAAATACAGGCTTCACAACAGCTGTCTTCTCCATAGTACTTTGTACTGAAGACGGAATATAAATCTTATTTGCTGAAGCATTATAAGCCCTGATAACCTCAGTCGGTTTGTATACCTTATTTCCGTTTTCACTTTCAAATTTCAGCTTATTGGCTTTTAGGGATCGGATCTTTCCGTATAGCGTATCTCCTTGCATAGTGATTATATAATCAGCTACCGGAGTCTGCACCTGACTATAGGTATTTGAAACCATTATACAGAAGCATACTATAACTGCTGTTAAAGAGAGAGCATTATTTTTCATAACATTATATTACAATCTAAGGCTACAAAGATAAAAAAATCCGGGGAGACTAAATTTCTTTTGAATGATCAATCTAGTAGCAAAGCTGTATTGCTTCATAAAAGCCACCTGATCTGCTCTGTTATCAAATTTAAAACTATTAGGTCAAACAGATTTGCATATTTGGATAAAACGTACAGTTGATTTGTAACAAAAATACACTTCCTCCCGAAGTAAACACAGTCGCAGTTTTAAAATACTTAATAAATACAGTAAGTTAAATTCCGTAACCACTTTTTGTGTTGCAAATCATCATTATTGCTGTATAAAAATAATTTTTTTATGCTGAGCCTCACAGCACTGTGTTATAAAGAAAAATTAGCCGGTTTCAGGGATACAATACTTCCCATACATTCAGCATCTTTGTGCTAACAATATGTATTAGTATTACAACATGAAGAGAATTAATATTACGTTGGTTGCATTACTTGTTTTTTGCACCACAACATTTGCACAAAGCAAAAAAATGTTCAGAATTGATTACAGTTCTTTTTCACAGGAAGAAGCAGACAACAGCCAGGACAATGAACAGGAAATTATTTTCCAGGGCTGGGTAAATAAGGATTTTATCCGCTTTTACGTACATGGGGAAGATCCGACAGTACAACTTACAAATAAAAAGACAGGCAGTTCTACGATGCTATATCCCGGACTAAAACAATTTGGAACTATATATGGTGAAAATGAAGCTCCCGCTGACCACAATTTTGATGATCTGAAAATTCAATATGTGGCTGGAAAGCAAAAAACAATTGCCGGATATACCTGTAAACTTGCACAAATCAATGCTTCTGAAGATACAGACGGAGCCTATTCACTGGAAATCTGGTATACCGAGCAGATACCTAGTATTTATTGGGGAGATTACGAATTCCTAAAAAAACTTCCTGGTGCAGCACTAAGTATGAGTGTTATGGGAAGCGGTTTTATTGCCAATAAAATTGTGCAGGAAGATGTTTCAGAAACGTTGTTAACTATACCTCAGGATTACGCTGAAATGGAGGAAATTGCAGAAGAAGCTGTCGAACCAGAATCGCTTGGAGAAGGTGTCTACCAATATACAGATGAAGCCTCTGGATTATACGGACTAAGAGATGAGGAAGGGAATGTAATTACACAACCTAAATTTACGTCTATACTGCACTTTTACGATGGTAAAGCAGTAGCAAGTGATGCGAATTATAACTATGGAACTATTGACCCTAAAGGTAACATTGTAATTCCTTTCATTTACAGCTTCATGTCCTATGATGCCAATACCGAACAATTTCTTTTCAGTAAAGAAGACAAATTCGGATTGATGGACAAGAATGGTAAAATGTTGATTGATGCTAAATATGAAATGCTTTCCTTTTTTGAACACGGAACTGCTATCTTCCAACAAAATGGTAAAAGTGGTCTTATTGATGAGCAGGGTAAACAAATCGTTCCGGCAAATTATGGGTATATCGCGGACCGGAATGCAACCCATTTTATTGCCGTAGAGGGTGAATTGTACAGTCTCTACACGATAAAAGATCAGAAAAGACTAGGCGGCAATATTCAGTTCATCGGTACTACGGAAGATCCGAATATATTTTTAGCACAAAAAGGTGATAAATATGGTTTCCTGGATCAGAACGGTAAAGTAATGATACCTTTCAAATACGCTTATGCAACAGGTTTTTCTAACGGTGTGGCCTATGTAGCAATGGATGCTGACATGGAAGATCTCTTCCTTATCAACACCAAAGATGAACGTGTAGAGGAAGAAAAATAAGTTTTATAAAATTATAAAACTGAAAATAAGACACTTACACTTATTATAAAAATTTATAAAACAAATAGGCTGATAAGACGTTTTATATAGTACAATAAAATTATTGGTTAGTTTAAGACTAAAGGTTTTAAGACATAACGAATAATTTTAAAAATAGAAAGCCCGGGACATAAAAACCCCGGGCTTTTGCTATTTAGGCTATTATCCCCGATCTATCTGAATAATTTTACACAGCCGGCGCGGACGCCAACTGACGCGACTTGCTGTGAAAGAGACATCTTGATTCATCTGAGTAATGATATACAGCCGGCGGAGACGCCAACTGACGCATAGAAATCCATCAAAATTGTTTTCACTTCTTGTGAAGGACAAAGCTCAAGCTTACTGCTGTGGAGTATAAATCTTCCCTTGGAGATCCATATAACAGGACTTATCCTCCTGACTGACTATGATAAATACTTTTGCTGTCTGACGCGTAATATCCGGACTTTCCTTACTATATGCTTTAGTATTCATGTAGTCCAGATATTCCAGCTTATATCCCTTCGGAAGTGTATTAATATATTTCAATTCATACGTATCGATAATACGTTGTTCTGTCAGCACATATCCCACAGTTGTCTTGACAGGCATGTAATAGGGATAATGTTCCTGACTACTTTGATAAACCCAGTTATACATGCGGGAAGAAAGGCTGTCTTTAAGTCTATACTCCCCTTTATGATTTTTATAGCTGTATTTGGTATCCCGGTCACCTAATGGCTGTACAAGAAACCAACTTGATGTTGTATCCTTTACTCCTCCGACAGGAATGAGCTTTTGATGCTCAAAATCAAAACCCGTTAAGGATTCGCCATCACTCGCTATAATACCAAAATGCGTCACATGCGGATCGGACGTGGTCTTGCCTGCTATAGCGTATACTTTTCCATCAATCCACAAAGGTATCAGCTTAGGTTCCTTTACATTATACGATGTATACAGGTCTGAATACGCTGTAATTTCTATAATGTCGCCGGCTACTATTTTATATTCAAATCCGGTATATCCATTTTCAGAAGATATGGATTTAATATTCGGATTTGGGGATCTTCCGTATTGCTGAGGTGGCATAACCAATTCTGCCACCTGTTCAGAATGTGTTCGCAGTTTTCCCTCCTCATCTAAAGTCAGAGTATAAAATAAATCATTTTTGTAGTCATTGAATGTACCTATATATCCTTCCGGTTTGAACAGATATAAGGTATTTGCTAAAGCCGGAACAATTATTTTCATCGTTCTCTGATCCAGATACCCCCATTTTTTACCTTGTTGAAATGGTATCATGTATGGCCAGTCCTTAAGTGTAATTTTTGCCAGATGTAATTTCATACTTTTAAATTCTGCCGCTTCAGCAACAGGGCCGGAAGAATTCTGCGCATTTAGCGGATAGCATAAACTAATGAAAATTAGGAAAAACAGGTATTTCATAGGGATATTCAATTTATGATCTGATCGAGACAATGAATAATCTCAAAATTACTTAATTAAAAAGGGTATTGGTATAGCTGATATCAGGGATTATTATGCCCTCAGTTTACAATCTTTGTTAATTGTTGTTAATTGTTAACTAATCAGACTACTACAAGAAAAATAAAACATATTTTTATGAAGACAATAAAACCTTAGACTATGAGAAACATAACCTTAACCTGTCTCCTTGTTTTGACAGCGACCCTAAGTCTTGCACAGAAACAAAAGGAGCAGCATCTTAAAGTAAGCAACAAATACAGCATTGGTCAGCAGGTAAGTGATGAAGAGTACACTGTTACATTAAAACAAATCCGAAAAATATCAGATTCTACTTTCCTGATGCAAATACAGGTCAATGATATCTATTATTCAACAGTAGACAATAGATTCAATATGACATTATCAACTGCTCATCCGAGCAAAAACAGGAACATTCAGAATACGACAGCTACGATTCCTTATGTGCTGTTATATGGAAGGCCTATCCAGTTTGAGGTGACAAACGGAAAAGTAAAAATTGACTCTTTAAAACTTCGTTCAGAATTACTCCGACAATTAACAGACTGGCAGATTACGCCAGAATATCAGAGCAATATTTTGGCCAATACACTAAGTAAGAGTCAGACAATGGCTCAATATTTATTTTTTTCAAAAGAGAAGAGTAAACTAAACGGTCAGATACAGAAAAAAGATAAAAACCAGGCTTCCTTTATTCGGGACGAAAATAATACAGAGGAAAAAACTCAGGAGAAAACAATATTTGACATCCATACGTTTCAAATAACAGAGGCCAGCCTTACTACAAAAGTAGATCAGGATGTAAACAATAAGGGTGTAAAAAGTGAATTTTACTTTGCCGTCCAACCGTCTTCATTACCTGCGGTAAAATCTGATGCTGAAAAAAACTATCTGGTCATGATTATTGAGGGAAGTGGATGGAGTCAGGCAGTAATGACTAACAACGAAATTGACAGTATAAAACTAAAGAATTACATCAGCAAATACGATCAGCTCTACGGTGAACGTCCGGATTTCAATAGTATTAAACTGGGGCTGATACAACGTCAGGGAAATTATGAAACCTATAAAGAAGAGCTTAAGAAAATAAGACCACTTCTTTTAAAGAGTACCTATCACCTTTCCAATAAGATTGTCTTTGATGATTTAAGTGAGGCCGATTTTATCGAGATTGTACCTTTACTGGATAATGAACAACTCTATTCCTGGGCTCAGAATGATCTTTACCAACATGTCTTAGCCGGAAAAAGTGAAGCTATTAATAAGCTATCCAAATTATCGGTTTCTTTCAGTGAAAGAGAAAAAACAGCGGCCACTCCCATGATACTATGGCATAAAGCCTTTTTAAATAAAAATAATGCAGACAGTCTGCTTTACTATGGCCATGCACTTTTAGCACTTGAACCCTCCTACTGGAATGATGGGAATGCCAGCAGATATGCTTTATTTATCTGCAAGTTATTGGGTGAAAAAAATAAAAGTACTGCAACAGCATTTCTGGATCAGATTATAAGTAAACTAACTCCTTTGGCTGAGGATGAGCAAAATGGCTATCGAATTGTTAAAAAGGCACACCTCGCCTACTGCTACTATCTGCATGCGACGGAAGCAGATCCGGCTCAAGCTCTTGCCTATACGGAAAAAGCAGTATTTTATTCCCACGAGAATAAAAATGAGGATCGACGTGTCAATAGTTATGAAAGATCATTTGGTGTAGCCAAAGAAAATTACAATGAAAAATACCTCGACATGCTGGCTCAGAACGGGCAAAAAGATCTGGCTTTGCAAAACTATGTAAAGGAATTTTTGATAAATCATTCCGGTAATTTTAGCGGATTAAAGAATTTTTATGAAAAGCAATTTGATTCCGTTTCCTTTGGTCAGTATTTTAAAGATAAGATTATTCCGCAGTTGGCAGATGCACCGGCATTTGAGTTAACTGACCTGAAAGACAAGAATGTAAATATTGATCAGTTTAAGGGCAAATGGACGGTAATAGATTTCTGGGGAACATGGTGTGGTCCCTGTGTTGCTGAAATGCCAAGACTCAATACCTATCATGAAAAGCTAAAGGAAGATGATAAAAGCAAAATAGATTTTATCACCATTGCATGCAATGATACAAAGGAAAAGGTGGAGGCCTTTTTAGCTAAAAATAAGTATACGATTCCGGTATTGATGTCTGATGAAAAAGTGCAGTATAGTTACAAAGTACCGGGCTATCCAAGCAAATTTATTGTAACGCCTGAAGGAAAACTAATATCAACAATGTTTGGCTCTGATTGGCAAAGTTTTGTTAAACAACTGGCAACATTGTATTAGTATAAATCTACTTGAATTAAAAGGATTGATAATTATTTTCTTAAGTCTTATATTTGCGGCAAACCGATCAATAATTATTAACCAGACCAACAGGTAGAGATGCGAGGTGTCAACAAGAAGATTTTAGAACAGAAATCAAACGCTGAACTTGAAGAATATATCCGACCGGGTAGCCGTTATGTGGCTCAGGCAATAAAATATGCTTTTGAAATATTGCAAAGCAGAGGAAGAGAATTTTCAGAAGAGGAAAAACAGGAAATTATAAAACAGCTACAAGAAAGAGAATTCTCAGAGCAGAAGGAATTATATTGGGATAAAAGCGTGCTCGGAGATCCGAATGTGCCTGTCTTATATTCTCAATTTGCGCTCTGGGCATTCAGTATATGTTTTGGGGTATTACCGGGCGCAATCTTATTGGCCATAAATTTCAATGAATTAAAAAACAGAAAGATGACGATTCTAACTGTTTTATTTGGATTATTTTTCTCCGCAATACATTTGGTTTTAAGGCAATATTTGATGTTGTTAACTTCGACTCATATCGTTTCTATGCTTGGCTGGAATTTTCTATTTACAGGAATCGGAGCAGCAATTTTACATCTGTTTTGGAATACGTCTATTATCAAGGAACTTGTCTTTCGTAAGAGATCTGTTCTTATACCCGGAGTGATTTGTGTTATATACATGTTATGGGGGTCGCTACTCTATTTCGGAAACTTTGTGTAATTTTTTAATATAATAACCCCGTACCGGCTACAGTCGGTACGGGGTTATAAGATCTTAATATAATAGTCTGAAAACCGGCTATTTATTAATTTTTTTGATATTCTCTATCCGGTTTAGCAGGTCTTTGTAGTGAACCGCTTCAAAATCCTTTGATTTTTTGGCAGATTTTGCGATCTTTTGTTCAACCTGCAGCAATGCTTCATACATAATAATACGCATATCCGACAGATTAGGGTTGTAAGGTGTCAGACCTGCTGCTGCGTAGGCTGTCTCCTGTACAGGTTTATCAAGTTTCAGCAATACGCCTAACCGGTCTACATACGCACGTTGTAATCCCCTGCTGAATACATCATTGGCATTAGATTCAAAGATCTGTTTCTCCAGATCATTCAACAGCTCTTTTACAGTATAAGCCTGATTCCCATTTTTAAATTCATCATCCAGCATGCGTGCAAATCCGTATGTTTCCATCAATGAAGTAAGCACCTGATTTTGCATTTCGACTATTCGATTGACCATTGTTCCGTAATCTACACGGGAAAGTAATGTAGAATCCAATAACCACGTAGGCGTATGGAAAACCTGTCTCCCAACAAAGTCAACAGCTCTCTGCTGTTTATCCTTACTTACATACGTGAATACAGCACCAGGCTCGCCCATTGTTTTCACATCTTCTGTCATCGCTGCAACATTTGCCAGCACATGATTAACATAGCGGCGATACTGGCGCATAATTTCCAGATACAATTCTTTAGTACCGCTTAAATCATCCGCATTATCATATGTCCATTTTTCCAGATTCGGCAGGATGTAACGCAGATTGGCAATTCCATAATCACTTGCCTTTACAGCATCGTTCCCCAGATCTTCACTCTGTGCACGCGGATCCATAGACCCCTGTCTGCCATAGAAATATACAGGATTCTTTACTTTCTCCCGGATCTGCAGTTCTAATGTACGTTCTTCCTGTTCCGGAGTCTTTCCGGTAAAATAGCGGTAACCAAAGTCAATCGCAAAACGGTCATACTCTCCTATTTTAGGATAGATCTGTTTCACTCCGTCACCTGGCTGTGCTACATAATTGAACCGTGCATAGTCCATTACAGAAGGTGCTGTTCCATATTTTTCGGTAAATGCAGGAGAACGAAGGGAGTCTACATCATATGCTGCACTGGATCCGAAGTTGTGGAGCAATCCTAAAGTATGTCCGACTTCATGTGAAGATACAAACCGAACCAGTTGTCCCATCTGCTCATCACTAAGTTTGGCACCACGTGCTCCATCATGAATAGCGGCAGTCTGTACAAAAAACCAATTGCGAAGTAATGACATTACATTGTGATACCAGCCGATATGGCTTTCGATGATTTCTCCTGATCTCGGATCAGATATACGCGGGCCATATGCATTTTCAGTTTCCGAAGCAAAATAACGGATGACAGAATAGCGTGCATCTTCCGTGCTGAATTCCGGGTCTTCCTGTGGAGTCGGAGCCTCTCTGGCTACGATAGCTTCTTTAAATCCAGCTGCTTCAAAGGCCTCATTCCAATCGTTTACACCAGCGATCAGATAAGGCACCCATTTCTTGGGTGTAGCCGGATCAATATAGTATACGATCTGCTTCTTAGGCTTGACCAGTTCACCTCTGTTGTACGCTTCCAAATCACTGGGTTCCAGTCGCCAGCGCTGAATAAATGCTTTTTTGGTTACTTTTTGATCATTTGCACCAAAATCAATCTTGCGGTTAGAAAAATAACCTACTCTCTGATTATCATAACGTGGCTGCATAGGGACTTTTGGAAGTAATACCATGGAAGTATTGAGTCCGAAAGTCATCGCTCCGACTGTCTTATCTGCGGGCAGATCGGGCGTTTTAAATGTCTTGATCGTTCTGACCTCCACATTCTCCGGAAAAGCTTTGACTGTATCAATATATGAACGGGAAGCATCGATACCTGCGATTTTATATGTTTTCTTCAGATTCTCGGGTAATTGCATCCCCGGAATATCCCCGTTGTAGAAATCTGTTACATCAATCACTACATTTCGGCCTCCTTCGTTAAACGCTTTTATATCAAAAGCAGCCAGAATAGGCATAGCATTGGAATTGGCTAATGCCTGGTTGATATCTGTATTTCCTGTAGCCATGTAGGCATAGCTCGGGACACGGATATAAATTGTATTTTCTCTGCGATGCCATTGCCACAACTGATCATTGATCATCTCTCCGCCGTACTGTGACCGGAATTCTTTAAGTCCGACAGGTGTCTGCGTAAAGCGTGTGACCACCAGCATATCCCTGTTCAAAAGGCTATCCGGTATCTCCATATAATACTTATCACCAACACGGTAACTATTAAAGAGCCCTTTACTTTTAACAGCATCTTTACTGATCAGTTCATCAAATTTTTTGATCTTATCCTTTTTAGGTTTATCCTCTTCCTTCTTTGAAGTATCTGATTTATCTGTCAGTTTGACCAGACCGGACCATTTGCCTGACTGGGCATAAAGAGATCCTGTCCCCATAGTCATCATCGCCAATGCGATGGTTATCTTACTTATATATCTCATTTCTGTCTTTATGTATATGGATTACCAACCCGGATTCTGGGGTTGAAGATTTGTATTGACACCCAGCTCTGTAAGCGGTATAGGCATCCAGTAATTCTTTTCTGTAAATACCCGTGTTCCGGCAGATTTTGCAGCATATTTAAAGGTGCCATCTGTATTTTTAGTGATCGTCACGCCATTTACAGACTTATTCAGTACCACATCTGCTGTTTTCCAGCGTCTCAGATCCTGATAACGGATATTATCTTCAAAAGCAAGCTCTATCCTTCTCTCTTTCTGTATACGCTGACGCATTTTGTCTTTATCCAGACCTTTGGGCAATTCAGGCATCCCTACTCTTTTGCGTATAGCATTTACCGCATCGTATACACTCTGTACAGGTCCTTCTGCTTCATTCTTCGCTTCTGCAAAATTCAACAGGACTTCAGCGTAACGCATAATTACCCAGTTGGTGCTGCTCCCGATACTTGCATCTTTATTGTAGTCGAATTTTTCATCAATAAATTTCTTCATATAATATCCTGTCGGGCTTGGATTTGTTCTTGGCATATCTTTACCACCAGTAAAAGCTTCTACTGCCCGATCCTTAAACATACTTCCATTATACAGGATAGATTTTTCAAATCTCGGATCTCTTCCTTTATAAGGATTTGATTTATCGTAACCTGATCCGGCTTCATCAATAGCCTTTCCATTGGCCATTTCATACATATCTATCAGATCCTGTGTAGGGCAATTGATACCCTTGCCTCCGTACCCTGTAGGACTATTGTTTTTATCAAATGCATGTTGTTTTTCACCCTTCAAACCATTGTATCTGAATTCGAGAATCACTTCAGGGCGGGTCATTACATTTTTAACCAGAAATACATCGTTATATTCTTTCTGCAACTGAAAGGCGTTACTGTTGATAACCGCCTCAGCTGCATCAGCAGCTACTTTCCAGCGGTTTATGTTTTGCTCCGTGTTACTCAGCGGACTGGCTGCCCAAAGCAGTACTCTTGTCCGGAATGCCAAGGCTGCATCTTTGGTAATCCGTCCCCACTCCTCTTTGGCATAAGTTGCCGGTAATTCAGAGGCTGCCTTTTCAAGTTCTGAAGCGACAAATGCCATTCCTTCTTCATGCGACACTTTATGCGGTTTATCTTCTGCTTCTTCTATAGGCTGAGCCTTTAATAAAAGCGGCACATCTTTAAAAGAAGAGAACATTTGAAAATACAAATAGGCACGCATAAAACGGGCTTGCCCCAATAACAGGCGTCTGTCCTCCTCATTCAATACTTTTGCCGTTTCAGCTCTGCCTATAAAATAATTGATCTTCCGGATCTGTACGTAGGCATCTTTCCATAGATTACGTTCCGGAAATGTGCTGTTGAAAAAGTCACCCGTCAGGTAAGCTGTTATCTTTTTTTCTTCGGAACCAATCAGCTGCAGGTCATCAGTCACTGCAGCAGGTACATACGTATTGGTAAATCCGGTATTTAAAAATGTATAGAATTCATTGACCGAAAGTTTGATCAGTGCCGGATCTGACCATACGGTCTCTTCAGATACCAGATTGAGCGGCTTGCGATCTAAAAAATCCTTCTGACAGGATGAAAATCCTATCAGTCCTGATAATAATAAAATACGAAGTATAGTGTTGTTATTTTTCATGGATCAAATGCATTAAATGTTAAAGACCTACGCGAACTCCCATAGAGTAGATGCGTTGTGGAGGATATAAGTTGGCTGTTGCACCGGTAGATTCCGGATCATATCTTCTGTTTTTACTGATCGTAAACAGGTTTTGCCCCTGCACAGTGATACTCATAGATCTCAGACCTGCAGCTTTGATCCAGTCTTTTGGAATATCATAAGCCAGCTGTGCTGTTCTCAATTTGATATAGTTTCCGTTTTTCACATAAAAAGTAGATGGAAGTCTGTTATTCTCATGATTAGACAATAATCTTGGATAACTGGCGTCCGGATTATCCGGAGTCCATCTGTCTAAATGAAGTTCATAGAAATTAGCAATATCGTTGGCAGCAGTATAATTGATAAATACGTCTGTAGAGGCTTGAAAAAATGCATCTACAGATAAACCTTTCCATGCTGCACCCAGATTGATTCCGTATACAGTCGGCGGATTGATATAGCGGGCCTCAAATGCACGATCCGGGCTACCACTGTACAATTCTACTACCCCATCACCGTTCATATCTTCATACTTGATATCTCCCGGCTTCGGAGTAACAGGAGTGCCATTAGGACTGCTCAGATATTTAGGCCAGTTGGCCACATCTGCCTCATCTCTGAAGATACCTTTTGCATTCAGAATACGAACCATTCCAATAGCAGATCCTTCCTGACGTAAACCCGGCAATACAGCATCGTTTTCTCCATAATCTACTGCACGGCTTTTTGTATACGTCATGTTGATCCGGGCATTGATCTGTACATCTTTTATACGGCTTCTATGTGACAATGCAGCTTCATAGCCATAGTATCTTTCTTTTGCAAAATTCTGCAAAGCAGGAGTCATACCAAATGACAATGGCACATCATATGATCTGGAACGCAGAATATCAAACTTATTCTTATTATAGTAATCCAGCTCAAATCCCAGCTTACCTTTCCATAGAATGGCATCCACTCCGATATCAAAGGCATCTACTTTCTCCCAGGTAATATTCGTATTAGGAACAGTAAGATTTGAAATTCTGGTCAGTGGAGTAATCGCATTATTTGTCCCGAATACATATCCAGCCGGCATGATGGCATAATTATAAAAATAGGTATACAAGCTACCGCCATCATTTCCTAACCGTCCAAATGAAGATCTGATTTTCAGATTGTCAACAAATGAGAAACGCTCTTTGAAAAAGTCTTCTTCAGATACAATCCAGGCGGCTGATACTGCCGGGAAAAATGCATTACGCTTTCCTTTCGGATAGTAAGGTGAACTGTCATATCTGAAACTTCCTTCTACCACATAACGCTGATCATAGCTATATACAAGACGGCCAACGACACTTTGTCTTGCATTTTCTGTAGAAGAACCTAAGTTTTTCTGGGTACTGGCGTCTCCAAGGAAAAGCTGATCTAAGCTCGCTACAGGAAAGTTACTTCTGTCGGCGGAGAACATTTCACTTTTAAATTCATTTTGTTCATAAAGTGCCATTGCATCGACATGGTGGTCTCCAAACTTTTGCTTATAGTTTAATTTCACCTGTACATTGACATTGTTATTCTGGTTGTAAGACTGACTCAGGTAAGGTTTTTCCGAACCATTCTGCAACGTATATTCTTCTCTGTCCTGTGCTAATGTATATTGCGGAACAGGTGTAGTAAATCCTTTCTGAAAAGCGTTGTTACGGTCTACAGTTACTGCAGCACTTGCGGATAATCCCTTAATAAAAGGAATCTGCTGTGTCAATCGGAATGAACCTGTAAATACGTTTCTTGTGGTCCGGTTATAACCACTTTCGGCTAATACATCTGAATAGGGATTACCTGAAAATCCGGAATAAGCGTAATATCCGTTAGAGAACTTAGCCGGAGCTATAGATCCCAATGAAGCCAGTCTGCTAAAGATCGTCTCTGCATATGCTGCCGGATTATTTGCCGTCTCACTGATATAGTTAATACCTACGGAAAGATTTGTATTTGGCGTCACATCGTATTCTGTATTACTGACAAGGCCATATCTTTTGAGGCCGGAGGTTTTCATCAGACCATCCTGATCGGTATAGGTTCCGCTCACGAAGTAACGGGCATTTTTGCTGCCTCCGTTTACATTTACATTGTGGCGTTGCAGCATTGCTGTATTATTAAGCACTTCTTTATACCAGTCTGTATTCGGATAACGATCCGGATCGGTGCCATCTCTGAATTTTTGCAACTCATCATTTGTATACTTACTGCGTGGTGAAGAACCTTTTTCAGCTACATCATTATCATACATCTCATTATTCAGCAATGCATACTGATAGGAATCCAGAAAACGAGGTAATCTGGTACTTTCCTGAAAACCAAACTGTCCGCTGTACTGAATATCCAGGCGCTCTTTATTACCTTTTTTGGTGGTAATGAGGATTACACCATTTGCACCGCGCGTACCGTATACCGCAGCGGCAGCATCCTTAAGCACAGTAACACTTTCAATGGAGTTGGGATCCAGTTTATCCATTTCCATACCAATGATTCCCTGCCCTTCTCTGGCCACTCCGTCAATAACGATCAATGCTTCACCCATTCCGCGTATTTTGATAGTCGCACGGTCACGGTCAGGTGCTCCCGAAGTCATCGTAGACGATATTCCGGGAGCCCTTCCCATTAAGGTGTTAGATAGATTGACTGCCGGAGATTTTGCAAGCTCATCCCCTTTGATCGTATTGATAGCTCCCGCGACCAATTTCTTTTGCTGGGCACCATACCCCACTACAACAATATCGTTAAGTTCAGTTATTGCTTTAGAAAGCACAACTGCAGCATTTTCATTATTTTTAACTTTGTACTCTGCCCTTTGGTATCCAAGAAAACTGCATTCAAGAACATCACCTGCCTGTGCACGGATGCTGAACTCTCCTTCATTATTGGTAGAAACAATAAGCCCGCTTCGTTTATTACGGATAGTTGCACCAGGCAGTACAATACCCTGATCATTACGAATAATGCCTTTAATGACTTCTTCCTGCAACGTCAGGATAGAGACCGCCACACCCAATTCTTTCTTTTTCTTAAGGACTATATTTTTATCAGTCACGACATATGCAATGTCTGTTTCATTGAAAATAGCATCCAGAGCCTGTTTGACAGATGCATTGACAATATGTACATTTTTAACATTTGTACGTTCGAGAAGCTGATCATCAAACAAAAAGTTATATCCTGATTGTTTTTGAATTTCTTTGATTAAATTTTCAATCCGCAGGTGACTACCCCGGATATTAATGGTCTGTGCCTCACCCTTAAAGGATACGAGGACAAAAGCTACAGCCAGCATGAAGACAGTAATTTTCATTACCCATAATAATTTCAGGAGAACAGTACGTAGTCCTCCCAATCCCACATTATAATTCATATATTTGAAGAGTTTAGGTTTAAGCGAAGGGACAAGGTATTACTTTCGAAGGGTCTTACTTATTCACATCGCTTTTAATTTCATTAGCCTAGGTCAACCAGAAGTATTAATGCTTCTGGTTTTTTGATTAGTAGAGGTTTATTTCATCAGGTAAACCCTCCTTCCTTTAATTTCAAACCTGATGGTTTCGGTGATTTTAAACAGATTTAATATTTCAGACAGTTTACCATTGCGGGATAATGAGCCGCTAAATGTTTTTTTCTTTAATTCTTCTGATCCGGGCTGAATGACAAAGTCAACATTATACCATCTTTCGAGCTTACGTATAATATCTTCCAGAGGTTCTTTTACGAATACAAATTTGGCATCTTTCCATGCCACAGCTGGCTCTACATCTACCTGCTTACTTTGAAGTTGCTGATCATCCGCAACACTCTGCATCCCCGGCGTTAATGCCACCTGTTTTCCGAATGCAGATACATTTACTTTGCCGGAAACCAAGGTTGTAACCGCGGGTTCTTCCGGATATGCGGATATATTAAACCAGGTACCTAATACTTCGATCTGCTGTTCTGCACTCTTGACAATAAATGGTTTGGATGTATCCTTTGTCACTTCAAAATAAGCTTCACCCTGCAGCTGAACCTGACGTTGCTGAGCAACAAACTCGACCGGAAACTTCATTTTAGAGTCTGCATTCAGCCATACTTTTGTTCCGTCCGACAAGACTATAGTATACTGACCTCCTTTTGGCACCTCTATGCTCTGCCATGTTTCCTTGGACTGACCATTTAACAGCATATTCCCTTCCCCATCTTCCAACCTGTCTCCTTTTATGATGAGTTCACCCTGCGGTCCGAGTTTTATTTCACTGCCATCCTCCATTTTCAGAATAGCTTTATTACCACCGGGAGCAACATCTTGTTTTGAAAGATTTGCTATATGATTTTGCGGAGTTGTCCGTAATGTATACTGATAGATTCCGTATGAGGCTATACTCAAAAGCAGGGCTGCCGCTACGTATTTCCATTGTCTGAAGATGCGGAATACACTTTTATTCAAGGGTAATGAAGGTGTATCAGAGGAGGTATCTTCTGTATCAATTAATCTTTCAAATCTATGAAAAGCCTGCTTCGCGGCCTCGGGATCTTCCGGGACTTTGTATGTATCAAAGGTACGTCCGATCAGTTCAGCTAAGTATTGCTCATTTCCCGGATGCTGAAATACTTCCACCCATTCCAGCAGTTCTTCTGCGGAAAGAGATCCTTCTACATATTTGGTATACAGTATTTCGAACGTTTTTTTGTCCTTCATCAAAAGATTAATAAATGCTTTACATAACTATAGACGTAATCTGATCTTCGAGGAAGACAAAAAAAATCATTTTGTTTGGGATATGATTTTTTCTAACAATAATACCGCTAATACCAGTACCTGGAGGTCTGTGTTTTTTGACATGTAAAGTCTTAATAATTTCAGCGCTCTGACCACATAGGTCTTTGAAGATGTGACAGATATATCCAGCCTTGCAGCGATCTCTTCGTGTGAAAGTCCATCTATACGACTCATCACAAACACTTCTTTTACTTTGGAGGGTAATGTCGCGATACCTTTGGATATTATATCTTCCAGCTCCTTATACTCTATGCGCTGTACAGGGGTGAGTGCATGATCGGTAAAATAGTGAATCATTTGTTCCAGATTTTCGGTAACGAGCACTTTTTTGCGCAAATGATCCAGTGTTGTATTCCGGGCTATAGTGTAGAGATAGGCTTTAATATTTTTAATCTCTTCCAAATCCTTTCTTCGGTTCCATACCTTGACAAATATCTCTTGTGTGATATCTTCTGCCTGTTCCTGTGATTTAACAAGTAGCCTGACTACAGCAAACACATGAGTCCAATATCTGGAAAAAAGAAGTTCATAAGCATTCTGAGATCCTTCAGAAAGATGCTTCACAAACTCTTCTTCATGTTGTAAAGGATACATTATGCTCCGTTAGTTTAGTTGAGGATAGGTATAGACATATTTGCAGGTTTACACCCCTGAAAGGCGTTACTTTTCAAAACCTTACGTGCAAAAGTAACTATTTATTTAGAAAATCACCGGAGAAGCCCTTATTTCTTGACAATTTCCAAACATGACCACAACAAAATAGTCTGAAAAATACAGAAACAGAAGAAAAAACCCCGATCTGTTTTTAGAAGACCGGGGGTTCTGAATAGATTTAGTATCAGAATAGTAATTAATAGCCGGGATTCTGAACAAGATTCGGATTTCTGTTCAATTCACTCTGCGGAATAGGAAGCCACATCCTGTTATCATTCATACCATAATCCATTAATGTACTGTTGCCTCCACAGATAAGACGATATTCTTTAAGGTTGTCCATGGTGGATTTCAGCATCCCCGTCCGTTGTAAAGAATACCAGCGATCGCCTTCAAATGCAAATTCTAACCTGCGTTCATTCAGTATCGCACGCAACAAAGCATCTTTATTCTGAATATCCAGAGCAGGCAGATCTACCCGGTCTCTGATCTTATTCAACGGAGCTAAAGCTTCTCCTGACCTTCCCAGAGCATTGAGAGCTTCCGCTTTGAGCAACAAGATATCATCAAATCGCAGGATGTAAATATGGTCTCCGCTCATCCAACCGCTGGCATGTCTGAATTTGTAGGCAAAAGGTATCTGTCCCGTTGTGGGGCAAGGTTTCCAGAACTCATCAGACCAGCCCGCATCGTCAAATAAGATACTGGCATCCTTCCGGATATGATCTCCGGCATCATCAAACGCTTTTACAAGATCTTTGGATGGTGTAATGTATTTGCGCCAGTCATCTCCTGAGAGTGATGAAGGGAGCAACATCTGTGGTCCCCAGTTGGATTGATTTGTACCTTCCTTGAATTGTATCAGCAATATGCTTTCTTTATTATCGTAGTGTGTGCCATCAAACAGCTCATCAAAACTGCCCTGTAAATCGTAGCCCAGACGTTCTACTTCATCTGTATATTGCAGCACTTTATTGTAATCACGATCCGGACGCTGAGCCCAGACTTTTGCCAGCAAAGCATAAACGGCACCTTTAGTTGCTTTAGACTGACTTAATGAAGAAGAACTGTAGGTAGTGGGTAATATCGCAGCGTCTTCCAGATCTTTAACAATAAAATTATAGACTTCCAGTTCGGTGGATTTTTTAATATTGGCATCTTCCGGATTAATCTTTGCATAGGCTGTCACAATAGGTACTTCTCTAAATTGTCTGACCAACTCATAATAAAAAAGTGCTCTCAGAAACTTAGCTTCAGCAATTAAATTCTCTCTGCGGTTGTTGACATCCAAAGCCGGATCCTGCAGCTCTGCAGCTTTACCGATGACCAGATTGGCACGGGATATACCATTGTACAGCTGCTGCCAGGTGCCTAGTATTCGAGAATTGAGCGGAGAAATATCGAGGTCATCGTACTGGTATATTTCATCCGCATCCCCGCCGGCATAGGCATTGTCCGAACGGACATCAGATACTACAAAATATTCCCAAATAAAATATTCCGTATAGAATGTCTGATAAGCACCTACCAATGCAGCGTCCAGATCACTTGCTGTACGGTACGCATTGCCTGAAGTCGCTTCTGACATGGGGGCATTATCCAGGAATTTCTCACAGGAAGAAAGTCCGGGGATCATCATCAAGATGAATATGATTCGTGTAAAATAATTCGTTCTCATTGCTTCAGGAGATTAAAAGGTTAGATTCACACCAAAAATAAATTGTCTGGCCTGTGGATAAGTACCAAAATCGATGCCGAAGGCTCCGTTATTGCCATAGGCGCTGGATTCGGGATCATATCCGGAATACTTTGTTACGGTAAAGATATTCTCACCGGTCAGATAGCAACTCAATTCCGTTATTTTCAATTTGCTGAGCAAGTTAGTTGGAAAACTATAGCTAAGCGTTGCAGATTTCAACCGCATATAAGATCCGTTTTCAACAAATCGGGAAGAAATGTCTGAATTAGTAACATCTCCATAGATCGCTTTCGGGATATCAGTCTGCTGTCCTGCTGTTGTCCATCTGTTCAGGACTTTAACAGACTGATTTTTGAAATCATTCATTCCTTCAGTTTCAATTCGTGTGGCATTGAATACATCGTTACCGGAAATACCCTGCAAAAAGAAAGACAGGCCGAAATTTTTATACCGGAAGTTGTTATTCAAACCGAATGCAAATTTGGGATTGGGATTACCGATGATCATTTTATCGGCGTCATCTATACTTCCGTCATTATTCAGGTCTTCATACTTCATCATCCCTGTAGCAGGATCTACTCCAAGTGAACGATATCCCCAGAATACACCTAAAGGCAAACCCTCACGAATCAATGATACCTCCTGGCGTAAAGGAATATATCCGTCAAGGATATCCTGTCCTCCTATATATCCGACCTTATTTCTATTGAGTGAGAAATTAAAATCCGTATTCCAGATCAGCTTATCTTTCAGGTTTTTGGAAGATATTGTCAGCTCTAATCCTTTATTTTCCAGATCTCCGATATTCTGTAATGCTCCTGTAAAACCACTGGAAAGAGCCAGCGGTTTATTTAACAACAGATTCTTTGTCTTCTTTTGATATACATCAAAGGCAAATGTCAGCCTGTTGTCTAAGATAGTTACATCAAGTCCCAGGTTATTCTGTGTTGAAGCTTCCCACTTCAGACTTGTATTTTCCGGAGTGGATGGTCCCGTACCGGCTACGACCTGACCACCCTGAATCATATTGATTCCGGGTGATACGATTCCGTACCAACTGTAGGCACCGATTGCATCGTTACCTACCTGCCCCCATGAATACCTGATCTTCAGGTCGTTGATAGCCGACACGTCTTTAAGAAAATTTTCCTGAGAAAGACGCCATCCTGCTGAGAAAGAAGGGAAATATCCCCAGCGATTGTCCGGACCGAATACAGAAGAAGCATCCGCTCTGAAATTACTGGACAACAGATATTTATCATCAAATGAATAGCGTATACGGCCAATAATGGAGATGTTACTCCGCTGACTCTTAGCCGTTATCGGATTTGTAAATATTGTTCCACCGTTGACCGTTTGTACAGAGGTACTGTTGAATCCTTTAGATTCAATGCTGCTGGATTCTCCATATTTACGCTGACTGGTCACTCCTCCCAATACTTCGAGATTATGTTTATCCTGAAATGTCTGTTTATATTCTAATGTATTCTCTGACAACCAGTATTCACTCTGCTCATTGGAAAGATTGGCAATACCACGGTTTACTCTTCCCCAATCTGTTTTAAACGGATCTAAAAAATAATTGTATTTACTGTTATAGTTATCATATCCAAACATGGATCTGAATCTCAGATTTTTCAGCAGATCAATATTTGCAAAAATATTGCCGTAGAAGCGGTTATTATTATATCCGTTTACAGAACCGTCTATATAAGCAACAGGATTGTTGAAAGATAACCGAAGAGGATTAGCCGTAAATGTACCGTCCTCATTGTAGATACCGATCACCGGAGAACTGGTCAGCACATTCATAATCACCCCCGCATTGCCTGATCCCGAATTATCGATTATATTTTTATCAAACCAACGTGCGTAGCTAATACTTGTCCCAACACTCAGCCAGTCATTCACCTTCTGATCCAGATTCATTTTGACAGTACCTCGTTTGATAAGGTTTGTTTTCACTACTCCGTTTTCATTGGAATATGCTCCGGAAAGATAGTATTTGGTTTTTGCATTGCCACCTTCTACTGTCATCTGATAATTCTGAAGCCGGGCCACCCGGAATACTTCGTCACTCCAGTTTGTATTGGCGGTATACTTACTCCAATCAGCAACCTGCCCGATTTCGTTCATCAGAGATATATACTGATCTCTGTCCAGTACATCCATTTTCTTTGCGATCCGGCTGAACCCCGTATAACCGGAGAGTTTTAATCTGGAAGTACCTTCTTTTCCGCGCTTAGTCGTGATCAGAATAACCCCGTTTGCTCCCGAAGCACCATAGATAGCTGCTGATGCCGCATCTTTAAGAACAGACACACTTTCTATATCATTTGGATTAATATCGTATATCAACTGAGTCGGCACACCATCCACAATGTATAAGGGATTGCTACCGGCAGTAATAGAGTTTGTACCTCGTACACGTACACTCATCCCATTCTGTGGTTTACCGGATGGACGTGTAATCATCACCCCGGCAGATTTACCTTCCATAGAATAGCCCAGATTGGTAGATGGTCGTTCATCAAAATCTTCTGATGTAACCGTACTGATGGCTCCAAGTACATCTTTCCTCTTTTGCTCTCCATATCCCACTACTACGACTTCATCCAGTGCACTATTGGATGCCTCAAGTACTACAGTCAGGTATCCCCGACCTTGTACAGGCACTTCCTGCGCTACGAATCCCACGGAACTAATCAGGAGCAGATCACCAGAATTGGCTGAAATCTCAAATTCTCCGTTATCTTTTGTAGCTGTAGCTTCACGTGTATTCTTCACCTGTACTGTGGCTCCTTTGATAGCCTGCCCGTCTTTTCCGCTGACTTTACCTTTTATGGTTGTTTGTACAACCGTTGTATTTTCTGTCTTAGTCATTGTAGCAACTGAAGATCGTCTTATAACAATAGCTTTGTCTTCAATTACAAAATCCAGTGCAAAGGGAGCCAACAGCTGTGAAAGTCCCTTATCCAGGGTGACTCTCTTCAGATCGACTTCCTCGACCCGCAGGCGATCCACGATACCGGATTCGCTTATCACATCGTATTTGGTCTGTTTCTTTATTTCTTTTAAAATATCGGTGAGTCTCGCATTTTTTCCTTTGAGCGTGACTAACTGTGCATGTGTAAGAGCCTGTACCTGACAGAGCGCCGCCACCATGAATAATGTAATGAGTTTCATCACAATCAGTATTTTTCGGACAGAAGAGTATCTGCAATAGCCTTCCTTCCCATAATTAGAGGTTATTTTCATTATATTTGATTAGTGTAAGGTTTTACATTGGTAATACTTGTAGTCAGTACAATGTAGAATATATACTATCTCTGCTAGAGAAGCCTTCAACCTTCTCTAGCTTATTTTATATATATGCTATCGGTTAATGGTTATTTTGGACTCATATATATCCTCCTTCCTTCTATTCGGTATTTTATATTTTCATTCGTTAGTTGCATCAGTTTCAACACCTTATCGATCTGTTCGGATTTAGAAATAGATCCCCAGATCAATATTTTTGCAATGTCCGGATCTACAGTTATATCAGCATCATACCAGCGTCCTACCTTCAGCATGACCTGATCCAGACGTTCATTGTTAAATATAAATTCGCCATTCTTCCATGCAATGCTTTCTTCCATATTGAACGATTCCACGGTTAGTGATTTAGCGGTATTTACAGTCTGCTGTCCCGGCGTGAGATGGGTTTTGTAAAGCCCCTGCTTAGCGAGTACTTCTACTTTCCCTTCCAACAGGGACACTCTTGACACCGGCTCTCCGTCATATGAGTTCACATTAAAATGTGTTCCTAAAACACGAATTTCTTCTTTACCTGTTTTCACAATAAAAGGTTTCCTGGCATCTTTTGCGACTTCAAAATAAGCCTCTCCCTGTAATTCAACCATACGCTGATCTCCGACAAATGCTATTGGAAATCTGATCGCTGATGCTGCATTCAGCCATATCCGCGTACCGTCACTCAATTGGATTTTATATTGTCCGCCATTTGGCGTAGATACGCTGTTATCAACAATTTCGCGAGGATTCAATGCTTCGATCGAACTAACTGTATAATTAATTTCGCCTTTTCTGGTTTTGATAATCTCAACACCGCTTCTTTTAAGAAAAACGCCCGTATCAAGCTGCTCCAGATCGTAGGCATTACCGTCTCCCAATTGCAGATTTCCTTTATTGGACCCGGGTATAATAACAGCAGTTTTGGCATACTGATGCTGAACATTCTCCTGTCTGAGGTACAAAATAATGCCTGCACTAATCAGTATCAAAACAGAAGCTGCCCAATACAGTATACGCCTGGAAGGATAAATCTTTGAAATTCGGGGCGGGACTGTCATTCCGGCCCGAAGCTGAATATTTTTGTAAAGATCTGAAGCTACAGCATCCAGCTCTTCAGTCGTATGATCCGTCACAATATGGTCCTCAAAAGAGTAGTACCATTCATCAAATTCCTGCTTCTCAGCTGCTGAAATTGTTCCATTCAGCCATTTTTCGGCCAAATACTGGAGTCTCTGCGGTTCCGGTTTCTGCTTCATAATAAAGGGTTATATAAGTAAGCCCCCTGAAACAGCAATATCCCTTAGTGGAAATTAAAAATTTTTTAAATAATGTACCAGATGTATGAATGCAAGAATGCCCAGATCATTACGGATATGCTTACGGGCTTTGGTGAGATGAGCTTCTACTGTTTTCTCGGATATATTGAGCTCTTTTGCGATCTCCTTCTGGCTGTACTCCTTCTCCACCCTTAGTCTGAATACTAATTGACACTTTTCAGGAAGTACACGAATAGATTGTTCCAGTGATTCCAACAGTTCCTTTGTTTCCAGTTGATTTACTGTAGAATCATCTCTTTCTGAAACAGAAGTCCGTAATACATTCCGATACTGTTCGATATGCCCTTGTCTGGATAATGACTTAAGAACCTCATACTTAGTTGCTGTAGCAAAATACACAGCAAAGTTTTTGGTCAGTTCAAAAGAACTTCTTTTGCGCCAAAGATTGAGAAAGATATTCTGGACAATCTCATAAGCATCATCTTCATTAGACAGCCGGTTTTTCGCTGCCAAAAAAATTCCGGCCCAGTGACGTTTATAGATTTCATTAAAAGCATGCTGCTGGCTATCCTTCAATAGCGCTACCAGTTGTTCTTCCGATAAGGATGTCACATCAACCATACTATTTAATTCCATTTCTCTTGTGCATAAATGTAAGAGTTTTATTCGTATACAAGATAAATGCCTGCTACAAATATATTCTTTTGCTTTTTTACAGGCATTTCCATACAGCAGACTTTCGGTCAAGATAATTTCACCGACAGAAGCCCCGGTTTTGCCGAGTTTTTACCCCTATTGATCTAATCTCTATTCCCTGACAGCACATTCTACCCTACTTTTGATTCAAACAATAACACATAACAACAAAAACTAAAGAAACTAAATAACATGAAAAATGCAATCAAATCCATCGCAACTGCTCTGATCCTGGTTACTTCTCTAAGTGCTTTCGCCAGCGAAAATACAAACCCGGTAAAAACTAATTCGGTAAGTACAGTCAAATCATTTCTGGAAGCAACTACATTAGGCAACCTGAACTTTAACAATCAGCTATTCGCCAAAGATTTTGAATACTACACGGCAAGTAAACCAAATGAAAAATTCAACAAAAACCAATACACTGAATTCCTGAAAAACACTAAAGGATTGCAATACGACTGTATCACTTCATATCAGGTGCTGGATGAAAACAGTGATATCTGCCTGGCGAAAGCAACAATGACTTTTAAGAACTTCACTCGTGTAGACTACATAACCCTTACCCGCAGTCAGGATGTCTGGAAAGTGAGTAAAGTGTTAACCACATACCCCTAAAAACTTGGGTATTTTTGTTTCAACCTAAAGCCTGCGTGGAGACGCGGGCTTTTTCTGTTTTATAAAATTTAAAAAAATATAAAATCTGTTATGGAATTATAGAAAGCTCTGCATCCGTTACCAAAAATTGTACGTATTATTATAGTAATAAGTCTTTAAAAGCGGATTATGAAAAACCTTTTATTAATTGTCATTGCCCTGTTACCTCTTTTTGTAAAAGCACAAAAGAAAGAAAGCTCTCCCAAATGGAAAAAAGTTGAAGAGCTGATCAACATCAAAAACTATGAACAGACACTTCCGATACTGGCCGATATCAAGGCAGAAGCCCGGGAAACAAATAATAGTCCGGAATGGGTTCGCGCTTTTCTAGCTGAAAACAGAGCACATACTATCAACCAGACTACGGAGGCTTCTTTTAAAGTACTTCAGAATCATTTTAAAAATAATATTAAACAGGCAAATCCTCTTGAACAACAGGTTCTGACAAATTTCTATGCGGTATTCTTATCTGCGAACATCCATCAGTTACTGGAAAAAAGTGCGATTGTCCCGGTACAGAGAGCTACCGAACTCTATAAAATAGACTCCATATTCAGACAGTCCTTAGCAGATAAAGAGAGACTGCTTAAGGAGAAGACCGAAGATTGGGGCACACTTCTCACTTCTTCTCAGAATATAGAACTTTCGCCTTCCTTATACCACTTATTAGCTTATAATTACCTCAATTTCCTTGATTATCAGCGAGATCAAAACAGAAAGGCTGATTCACTAACCAAAGAAATAAGCCTTATAAATAAACAATATCAGTATGACAATGCTAATTCATTTGTTACGTTTCGTAAAATATTCGATGGTCACTTTTTAGATCAAATCAGAGATTATCCGAATATCAAAAAGAAACTGGATTCCATTAGATCGGATTATAACGCAAACATTATAGCATTAGTAGCTCCTTATGCTCCCACAGCTAAAGAAAGAGTGTCTCTGTTAAATGAAACCCTTAACAGATATCCCGGAAGTCCTTGGATTGCAAATGTCAGGAAAACATATAATGAAATAACAAAGGCAGAATTACGGATTGAGCATACCACATTCGCACCAGTTCAACAATATACACCAATAAAAATCTACCACACGAATACAAACCAACTCTACATTAGAGTTTATAACAAAAACAATACACCCAATCATTTCAAAGAAAGAAAAATAGAATTAGATACCTTATCCTATCAGGTCAGTTTCGATGGAAAATTAGTGTATGAAGAAAAAGTGGATCTTCGTCTATTTGATGATTATGAAAACCATAACAGTATCTATAAACTGAATCCTCTTGCGCCAGGTAATTACACTATACTAATATCCAATAATCCGGAATTTAAAGATGATGATTTGTATAAAACAACAAATTCTACAGAAATAACAATTAGTGATATCTTCGTTTCAGCCACCGGCGAACGTCAAAATTACCAATCTCGTATTGCGACTTATAACTTAACATTAATAAACAGGGTGACCGGAAATCCCTTTGCAAACAAAATCGTACGATTTTACGAGAATAAAGACAAAAAATTAATCCATCTGATTACTAAAACAACCAATGCAAAAGGCGAGATTACTTTAGCTACTAAAGACATATTAAATAATTACCACCTTTATATTCCTGACGAAAATCAACTTATCGATCTAAAAAACCTTCAAAATGCAGATGTTTATAAAGAAAGAGGTAAAAGTAAAGAAAGAGATACGGAAAAGATAACTGGCCTGATCATGACGGATCGATCTGTTTACAGACCCGGTCAGACCGTATATCTCAAAGCAATTCTGTATAACAGTGCGCTAATGAATGGCAAAATTATAGCCAGTGAAAAAGTAAAACTCTATCTTAAAGATGCAAATAATCAACTTGTAGATTCTTTATTGCTTAATACAAATACTTTTGGCTCTGTAAATGGAGAATTCCGTTTACCGGTAAAGACTTTGAATGGAAATTTCAGAATTGAACTTACACACAACGGAAAACAGATACAGTCCGATTATTTCAAAGTTGAAGAATACAAACGGCCTACTTTCAAGGTATTTTTTGAACCTAATAAACAAACATACAGCAGGACAGATACGGTAAAGTTTGAAGGAAAAACAGAAACATTATCCGGAGTTTCTTTGCCACAGACTTCAATCCGCTACTCATTGAAAGTAAGGGATCACAATAACTGGAAGTCTATTTTAACATATGACTCAACGACGGTTACCGATCAGGCAGGCAAGTTCCATATCTCTTTACCGCTGAGTCTGGACAGTTTAAAAAGCAGCACAAAATTTGGAATAGAGGTAACAGCTGAGGCAGTAAATACCACCGGAGAGATGCAAACTGCAAGCACAAATTACAAATATGCGGATAAACAAAAATCTCTTTCAATAACACTTCCTCCTGTTTTGTTAGATAAGAAATGGAAAGAAATCAAAATAAACACAACTAACCTGAATTATCAGCCTTATGCTTTTGCCGGAGAAATTGAGATCTACCGAATCAAAAAATCATCAACGATTCTTCCAAGTAGTAATTTGTCATTTTCATTTGAAACAGGATATCATCTCTTAAATGCAGATCAGTATGAAAAGTATTTTCCTAACCTATTTGATCGTGTCCAATTTGAGAATAACAATAAAGAACTCGTCAGCAAATACCTCTTTGACACCAACAAATCCAACACTATACAAATAGATAGTACTTTATTCCCTTATGGTGAATATGAGGTGAAAGCCTTTACAGTAGAAGATAAAGATACTGTCTCTGCATCATATATTGTCCGGGTGCTGCAACCGGAAACGTTCAAGATCAGTAATTCGGATTTTCTAATTACCAAATTTGACAAAAAAACATATGCACTCGATGAAAAAGTAACAGTCTTAATCCAAACGGATCTTAAAGAAGCCAGCACTGTATTTATATCAGAAATCATAGGCAATACTAAGCAGGAGACTAAGATAATTCCCCTCCATCAGGGAAAAGGAAAGTATACTTTTCAGCTGACAAATGATTACATAGGAAAATCACCTAAGATAAATGTACTGCTTATAAAAGACAACAAAATAGAAACGGTACAACTATACCTACCTATACAGACAACAGGTAAACAGTTAAAGATTAAACAACAAACATTCAGAGACAAAATAACACCCGGACAAAAAGAAAAATGGAGCTTCACCATTACGCAAAAAGATAAACAGATCCCGACAGAAGTGCTGGCGACTATGTATGACAGCGCTCTTGACATGTTCGTCCCGCATTCATTTACCAATCAATTTGACTTAACATACCCATATTATTACGGATTCGATCTCTATTATCTTAAAAGAGAATTTAATCAGACATATAATGTATTCAAACCATACGGGTATACAAGAAAAGATAGCTCAGTAAATGATGCTGCGCCTCAAATCCGTAATTACGGATTATGGAACAGCAATTTGAGTCAGTTATCTCCAACAACAAAACGTTATGTCAGTCTTCGTTCCCGTTCGGAGTCAAACGGTGTATTGTATGATCAACTCAATGATTCAGAATTACAGGAAGTAGTCGTAACAGGAGTTGCGTCTGGTGTACAGATCAGAGGGATGGCTTCAGCAGCACCGGAAGCACAGTCTCCTCTGTATATAGTTGACGGAGAGATCATGGATGCATTTAACTTACAAAGTCTTAAAGCTGATAAGATCGACAATATGGCTGTACTTAAAGGAGCCGAGGCATCTGCATTATACGGATCCAGAGGAATGAATGGTGTCATTATTATTACGACAAAAGAGTATAAAGAAAAAGAAGAAAAAATGAATGCAGCACAGGTACGCACCAATCTGCAGGAAACCGCCTTCTTCTACCCTACCCTGTATACAGATAAAGATGGTCTCGTATCTTTCGAATTTGACAGTCCGGAAGCACTGACAAAATGGAAACTATTGTTATTTGCACATGGACAGCATCTGGAAGCAGGATCAGCCACCTTTATGACGCAGACACAGAAAGAGCTGATGGTCAGCCCTAATATTCCGCGTTATCTGCGAAATGGAGATCAGATTACAATCAAAGCTCAAATTCAGAATTTAGGCAAGAACACACTATCCGGTAACGCCAAAATAGAAATTATCAATCCCGAAAATAATCAGGTAATATCTTCAGCTTTTCTGGATGACAAGGCTTACCAGTCATTCAATGTATCAGCCGAAAATAATACCATGGTGGAATGGGAACTAAAAGTTTCAACTGATATTCCTGTCGTACAAATCAAAATAGTAGCGGCTACAGATGCTTTCTCTGATGGAGAAGTGCATGAACTACCGATACTTTCCAATAAGATTCTGGTCACAGATACAGAGAAGATTATACTAAAACCGGAGCAAAGCAAGACTTATCAGGTAGCTTCATTTGGAAAAGATAATCTGCTGACCAAAATTCAGATCCAGAGCAATCCTATTGTTGAAATTATTGCAGCTTTGGATTACCTGAAAAATTACCCTTATGAATGTAGCGAACAGTTGAGCAGCAAATGGTTTGGATTGAAAATGATCCAGTATGTACAGAAGTACTACCCTGCTATATCGGATTATTTCAAAGCATTAGATCAGGAGAACAGCAAAGGCAGATTAGAAGAAAACACAAAGCTGAGCACATTGACTCTGGAAGAAATGCCGTGGCTTCGCGATGTGAAGGGAGAGCAACAAAAATTCAAAGCACTGGCGAAGTTGTTTAACTCCGATATTGTATCGGAATTGAGTGACCTGGAAAGAAAGATTATCAAAAATCAATTACCAAACGGAGCTTTTTCATGGTTTGAAGGTGGAAAAGAAAATACAGATATCTCGATTCGTATTCTTGAAATATTTGGAAAAGTACTCTATCTGGACAAAACATTAGTCAGCAATACGATTCAGAACAGTTCTAAAAAAATAGTGAGTTATCTGGATCAGGATAAGAATCTGATCGGTGAAAAGAGTAATGTTGAACAAACGCTAAGCTACCTCTTTGCCCGCCACTATTGGAATGCCTATACTCCCGGAAATAAAACCGAACTGGAAAAACTCAGTTCCAAATTGGCCAAATCAGCAGAAATAACAGCCAAAGGATCTGCAGGATCTGCTGCTAAAGCCTGGATTGTAAATCAGTTATACGGAACAGGAATACAGGCTGATTATATCAAAAACCGTATAAAACAGGAAGCTATCACCGATACAGCCAAAGGAATGTATTGGGAAAGCAACAGCAGGCTCTATAATGCGACCAGCCAGCAGTCGTATATGACAGAAGCGTATAAACTCAATGATCCGGACAAACTTCGACAGATCAGTCAGTGGATCTATTATAATAAACAGTCAAACCACTGGAGAACAACCTGGATGACTGTAGATGCCATCTATGCACTGTTACTGGCAAATAACCCTGAAGAATTTTCTATGGTAAATACCACCGAAGTAATCATTAATGATCAGAAAACCGAGATGGATAAGCAGGTAATGGGTCAGATTAATAAAGAAATTCAAAAGGATGATTTAAAAGGAAATCAGCATATTACTGTTCGTAATAACAATACCAGCAGAACGGTTTACGGTGGTATATACCATCAGTATTTTGTTCCCGTTGATGAAATCAAAGCGACAGCCAACAGCCTGTCAGTATACAAAAAGTATTATGTAGAAAGGGCAGGAAAATGGATTGAAAGTACAAGTTTCAATCTCGGTGAGAGGGTAAAAGTCAGACTGACGATTATCAATGATACAGCACTGGAATATGTGCATATCAAAGACAGCCGTCCTTCCGGTACAGAGCCCGAATACAAGGCTTCAGGATATCAGTGGAGATCAGGTTATTATTTCACGCTGAAAGACGCTTCGACAAACTATTTCTATGATATACTGCCGAAAGGAAGACATGAGCTGGAATATGAAGTCAAAGCGAATAATATAGGGCTGTTTGATGCAGGTATCAGCACAGCAGAATGCATGTATGATCCTTCTGTGAATGCCAGATCCGAAAATCTGAAAGTAGAGATTAAGTAGTAATACAAATAAAACGAAGCAATTCTGTTAATGTGAATTGCTTCGGTTATAAAGTAAGAGACTATTCGTTTGTTTCCGGGTTGCAAATATTTACCCAACTCCTGCGAATATAGATCCTCCCTTTACAAGTTACAATAAGAGTTATACATTTATGCTGAAAATATACAATATCCCGAGACACTAACTGAATTAAAAAAAACACAATAGCGCAATGAAAAATCTTTTAATTTTATTTCTGATTGTTTTTTCACAATACGCTGCTGCACAGACGCTGAAGGACTGTTCAACTTGTGCCACAGAACTCATTAAAGCTGATCAGATCAAAGAATTGAGTATAGATGAAATACGTTATTTAACGAATGATCTTTTTGCCCGCAAAGGTTATGTTTTCCAGAGTTCAGAAATAGACAGCTACTACTCAGACAAAAGCTGGTACAAACCGGTTAATGCTAATTATACATTGGAATATAACAAGGTTGAAAATCAAAATATAAAACTCTTACAGGATAGGACTAAAGTCCTCCTGGCTGAAAGAGCACAACTTATCGCTGAACTCAAAAAAATCAAATCACTGGTGATGAGTAAAAATAAAGCAGCTCTCCAAAGCCAGTTTGGTTACAAAACGGAAGACAATAACGATTATATTCTCAATGTGATGGACGAAATTTTTCTGGATGATATTCATTGGTATAAAAATGAAGGTCTGTACAAAGTCAGCAAAGATAACGGAGATATCATCAAAGAATATACCTTACAGATTGTCGGTAATACCGTCACTTTCAATTTTAGTCTCCGCGGAATCTCTGATATAGGGAATGGAAACACGATCTACCCGACCACATTCAGTCCGGAATCCAGCTACTTATATGTGTTCCGCTTCGCTCAGGGTAAACTCAGATTTGACAAGGTAATTGTAGCAGGATAAACAAATAAAAAATTACACAACAAATAGTCATATTTAAAAAAAAGAATTATGTACAAATATTCCCTTATCTTATTTATCGCTTTAGCTATTCTGAACGTTTCGCAGGCACAAACCATTAGCAACAAATCGAGATCAAAAATAATAGCAGCTGATTTTGAACGAATAAAAGATGCTATACCGGAAATGGAAAACCTTTACCGCATGGGAACTATGCATATAAAAGCGTTGCAAAGCAATGATAGTACGGCTGCTTTTCAAATCGAAGAAACAGCATATGGAGATGATTTCGTTGCAGAAAATCAAAAAGAATGGAAGGAACTGCTTTCACCTGCAAAAAAAGTAGAAAATCCGTCGAGCATTTATATGCTTATCAGCTATACTCAGAAAGATAAAAGCTTAAGTGTGAGGCCTCCTAAAAAGGATTTTTACTTTCCAGACTACGGCATAACATGGAATCTGACCGTTAAAAAAATAAAAGAGAAACAAACGGAACTGGTACTTACTTATGAATCTCTTTCACCGGAGTTTAAACAAAAGATAGATAAGGAATTTAAAAGTGATACGTACTTTAAAAATGTGATCAATAAAATAGTCGTCAATGATAAAATGCTGCCTATCATTGAAAATTTACTGATAAAGGAGCTGCAGGTCGACAGAGAGTCCCCTACGCTTATGGCAGCACCACGCTTGTCAAATTAACCGGAGTAAAATCTATTGAACAACATGTAAATTACTTCATTCATTTATATAGTATTAAAGATTAAACGCTTATGCATACCGTACTCAAATCAACATTTGTATTGGCTGCCGCCAGCCTGTTGCTTTTTGCATCCTGCAATTCGGATTCAAAAGACAATAAAAACAGAATCCGTGTCAGCGGAGAAGGAAAGATCAGAATTATGCCTGATCAGGTCACTTTAACTATAGACGCCGGTTTTACTAAACCACGCATGGTCGACGCCGTACGCGAAACTCAAAATACGGTTGACTCCGTAATCGCTATTCTGCAGAAATATGGGAGTAATAAAGAAGATATCAAGACCAGCAGTGTGTCTGCCAATAAAGCCTACGAGTATATCAACAACAGCAATAAATTTGTCGGATATCAGGCGCAGCAGACTATCGATTTTGTACTGCACGATCTGACTAAGTTTACAGAGCTGACAGGTAAACTGCTGGAAACAAAAATCAGCAGTATATCCTCCGTTCAGTTTAATCATTCCAAAGCAGACAGTATCTTACGGGAAGCTGACCTTATTGCTTATGATGATGCACTCAAATCTGCTCAAAAACTGGCCAAACGTGCCGATGTTGAAATTGGAAAACTGTTGTTTATTTCTAATGATGGCAGTGCTCCTGGTGATCCGGGAGGCTACCAGACCAGAATGCAACTGGAAACATTTAATAAAGCTTACGGAGGTGCCGGATTTAAGATCGCTCCTGAAGTACTTGAATTCAAACGTAATATCTATACCGAATTTGAGCTAAAATAAGCCAAATCCCTTACTTACAGCGTCCCTTTCCTGATGAGGAAAGGGACGCTGTAAGTCTTTATGCATCAGACCTACTTCTCTCCTGTTTCAGGCTGTACTTATTCCTATGTATTCGACCTGAATGCTGTTAAGATGCGATTTGTATGACCTGTCTTAAGTATTATCAGCTGCCCTCCAAATCCCAAAAACAGCAAAACATCCTCAATTCAATTTGTCCGTTCCTTGCTAATTAAATTTTAAAACAGTTATTTCGTATACGCTTATACTGAATAATAGAATATGAACAGACCTTATACTTCCGATCTGATAAAAAGTACATTTGTACTCGTATTTTTCCTGATTAATATCTCCACATATGCCCAAAAATCAAATACCATTAAAGATGTATCCAAAGCAGCGTTAACAGCTATTCTGGATAAAAACAGAAATGACTACGTGAACGGAAAAGTTGCCGATTATATTCCTGAACTGGGTAAAATGGATGCAAAAGCTGTTGCTCTTGCCGTGGTCAATGACAGAGGAACAGTGATCGGAGTGGGTGATATAAATAAAAAATTCACCATGCAAAGTATTTCCAAAACCATTGCGCTGATGCTGGCGGTTATGGAAAATGGAGAAGAATCTGTATTTAAGAAGATGGGATATTTTGGAACCGACAAATCATTCAACCATTTTGCCAATCTGGAAACCATGGGCAAGCCGCTGAATCCTATGATGAATGCCGGTGCGATCCTGACGACATCCCTTATTTCAGGTGATGGAAAAGTACCCTTTGACAAAATATTAAATATGGTGCGCTACATCACAGACAATCCAACACTGGACTACAGCAAAACAGTCTATACATCTGAAAAAGAAACCGGACACCGCAATCGGGGAATGTTCTATATTATGAAAAATGCAGGATTGATTTCGGGTTCGGAAGAACAGCTGGACAACTACTTCCGCCAGTGCTCTATCGAACTTACTGCAGAAGATCTGGCCAAAATAGGTTATTTCTTTGCACATCAGTGCGTGCGCTTTGATGGCGACCAACGCTATAAAAATCCTGAAATATCAAAACTTATCCAATCGCAGATGCTGATTGCCGGTATGTATGAATTTAGCGGTGAATATGCCCGTACGGTTGGATTACCAAGCAAATCAGGAGTTGGTGGAGGCATTATGATCAGCGTTCCCAATCAGGCTGGTATAGCTGTATTCAGCGCTCCTCTGGATAGTCATGGCAATTCTGTAGTAGGTTACCACATGATCCTGGATCTGGTAAAACAATATAATCTCGGAATATTTTAATATAGTTTTTCAAGATTGAATACCTCAAGACTTTACATGTTTTTTGGATATAAAAAGATTGTTGGTTAAGTGATTTTTAAAAACAGAAAAATAAGATAATTCAGTAAATTCAATAGGGCTTACAGGTGCTTTTTCGTACTTTAGCAATAGAAATATCGTATCTCCTATAGGAGAAAATGGACCCCATTTTCCCAAGAACGGAAGATATGATACATGCTAGACCATCAGATACAACCCTATGAAACAATTGTTTGCTACACTACTCTCATTTTTACTCATTAACATCGCTTTTTCTCAGCATTCCAGAACTGAAATTTATGTCATTGGGAATATTCACGACAGCGTCCCTAACTATAATCCAAAGATATTACTTGGAATCCTGAATACTATAAAGCCGGACATTATACTACACGAAGTCGATAGCGAAGGAATGAAAGATTATGAACGAGGCGGTTTTTTTAAAGGAAATGAAATTCAGGCGAGTAATCTTTATTTGAAACAATATCCCCGTACTTTGCGGTTTCCCTTTGATTTTGAAGGCAGAAACAAATACCGCAAAGCAATGGGAATGGTTCCTGCAGATAATTTATCCGTTCAACTTATAGATAGCCTGTATCAGGCAAATGCACTTACAGCGGAAGAAGCTGATATTTATGAAACGTTCAATATCATTACGAATGACCTTATAAAAATTTCAACATTATCGCCTGAAAATTTTAATAACAAAACAACGGATAGCATTTCAGAAAAGAGGCAGAATTATCAATATAAGGAACTGTTAAAAATCACAAATTCAAGGCCTGAATTCTCGAAAAAATATGTTGTAAAACCTGATGGAGACAGTATAAATTACAAAGACGGCTTCAGACTCATGTCCGGTTTCTGGGATTTACGAAATCAGACAATGGCCAAAAACATTTATAACATAGCAAAAAAATATCCCGGCAAAAAAATTGTAGTATTAACAGGCTTTTTGCACCGGTACTATTTATTGAAAGAACTGGGTAAACTAAATGACATCGACTATGTAATTAAGGAGTTTTACGAAAATAACAACTAATACAAAATGCTTCTTATATAAAGCATTTTTATAAAAAATTGCTTCTTTTATTTAACAAAATAACATACATTTGCTTTATACATAAAGCAAAATGGAGACATTATTATTAGAATTTCAGACAAAAATAGCGCGTATATCCCTGGATATACAACGTTATCTGGTCCATCAAATGGATCTGAATAATCGTCTTATTGTAGTAAAAGGAGCCAGAGGTGCCGGAAAAACTACCTTGCTTCTGCAATTGGCCAAGCTATATTTGCCGTTACAATCGACGCTGTATGTAAGTTTAGATCATATTTATTTTTTTGAGAACAAGCTGTATGATCTCGCAAAGCATTTTGCTCAATTCGGAGGAACACATTTACTCCTTGACGAGGTTCACAAATACCCCAACTGGTCAAGAGAGATAAAACTTATTTACGATAACTTTCCTGAGCTTAACGTTATCTTCACTTCATCATCACTACTGGAAATTTATAAATCCGAGTCAGATCTGAGTCGCAGAGCTGTCGGTTATTATCTGAAAGAGCTTTCCTTCAGAGAGTTTATCATATTTGAAACAAAAAAAGTATTTCCCGTTCATTCGCTTTCAAAGATTTTAGAAAACCAAAATGTTATTGCTACGGAAGTATTAAATGAACTAAAACCCTTACCGCTATTTGAAAAATATCTGAAAACGGGAGCTTACCCCTATTACAAAGAGAATGAAGATCTATACATTCAGAAATTACAAAACACAATTAATCTGATTATTGAAATAGATATCAATGCAGTAGAAGATTTACAATATGATACCTTGGTGAAATTGAAGAAATTGCTCATTACCGTTGCTTCGAGTGCACCATTTACGCCCAATATTACCAAACTGAGTGAAAAAGTCGGTGTTTCCCGTAACATGCTGGTACAAAGCATAAAAATTCTGGAACGTGCCGGACTCGTCAATGAATTGTACAAAGACAATTCAGGAATCGGGGTATTGACCAAGCCAGAAAAATTGTATCTGAACAACAGCAATCTGATGTATGCACTGGCAAAAGAAAACACCAATATAGGAAATGTCAGAGAAACGTTTTTCTTAAATCAATTTAAAGGCTTGCATGAGATAAACCTTTCAGAAACAGCAGATTTTGTGATCGATAAAAGGTATAGATTTGAAATCGGAGGCAAAAACAAAACCAAGAAACAAATAGCAAATATAGAAAATGCTTACGTTGCGAAAGACGGTATTGAAATAGGTTTTGGAAATATCATTCCGGTATGGCTTTTTGGTTTTATGTATTAGTCTCGCTTTACAGGCGATGCCAATACATCACGTATCTCACAAGTATTTAACCTATCAACGCGCTTATTCCACAGGTATCTAATAACAACGAGCCCCTGATCCGGCGGGCAGACAGAGGCTCGTTCACATACTTTTTAAAAAACTCTTTTTAGATCGGGGACAACCATCAAACACACATTTTTTTATGTTGCTGGATATGCCTTCCGGTCAAAAAAGAAATGACAGTCTTTATGCTTTCTTAAAATAGTAGAAGGCCATTCTGTATTGATCGGAGAGTTCAGCGTATGCTTCACCGCTTCTCTTTTATGCTCTCCTACTACTACACAAAACAACTGATTTGCATCCATAATGGTCGGGATCGTTAAGGTCAGTGCATACTTAGGCACATCTTCAATAGTTGCGAAACACTCATCTACCACCTGCTGCATACGACAGACTTCATCCAATTCAACCTGTTTAATAATATGACTATCTTCAAAATCAGCTACAGGCGGATCATTAAAAGCAATATGACCATTCTGACCTATACCCAGACACACTACATCTATAGGTGCCACGCTGATCAGTGCTGATATCCGCGCAATCTCCTCAGCTGCCGGCTGATCCGGATTTATAAAATATTTCCTTTTCGGATGAATATGTCTGAACAATCTGTTTTCCAGATAATTTGAAAAAAGCTGGGAAGCATCGGTTTCCAGTTCCAGATACTCGTCCATATTAAACGCTACAATTTTTGACCATTCAATTTTTGTTGATTTAGCAAGGTAATCGAGCATAAAATCCTGTGAAGGGGCAGCAGCAAAGATTACCCGAATCTCATCCTTCTTTGTTTGCAATTCCACAAGTGCGGCTTCTATAGCCTTCCCTGCCCGTTCACCTATCTCCTGTGCAGTATCGGCAACATCAATATTCAATTTCTCTAAAAGCATATAATCACTATTTAATAAAAAATTACGTTCCTCCTAACTATTGTTTTACAAAACGGACACTATCTATCACTATTTCCTGTTCTTTAAGATCAGAAGGCATTTGTCCGCGGAACAACCACAGATTCAGTTTCAACTTCTCATTCTTTTCTTTCGGAATCTGCTTTCCGGTATAGATCCATTCATGAATCGGTTGGGATAAACCCTTGCTATCCGTATAACTGCTGGCAAAAGCAATCTGCTTCTCCTGCCAGTCAAAGTAATGCTGCGTTTGTCCCAGATTGGGAGCAATATCAAAGCGCACTTTATTTCCTGCTATTGTAGATGGTTGGGACACAAACTGAGCATTTACGTTATCCGCTACAGCCCATTTTGAAAACTCGATATCGATCTCCTCCTCATCATTCAGGTAAGTAAAAAGTCCTGCCACAACATTCTTATCCAGCTGATTAATATCCGAGCCGATGTAAAAGATGTATTTACCATATCCCATAGACTTTTTAGCCGTCACACCGGCACAATACCAGTTGCCTCCCTCCTGTCTTATTTTGAGGTGTAAGCGGTTTGTCCCGTCTACCCAGACATTTTTATCTGAGTCTGAAAACCGGTTAGGCCCAGGACCTTCTGTTCTATTATTCGTAGTACGAACAATCCAATCCATACCCGAGAAACTGATCACCCGGTCCGTAGGCACAACAGGTTTGTCCACTTCTACAGATGACCCTCCGCAGTTTACCAGAAATACGACAAATGCGAGAGCGCTGAATTTTAAGCTATACCATTTCATATTACTTCGCTATAATATTGATTTTGATATCTTCCAGTACAGCACCCGCTTTATCACGGGCAGTCAGCAGTAGACTTTTAGTTCCTAAAGTTTCGCCATTATGGATAAATACCACATTCTTAAGATCTAAATCCAGCTGCGAAAAACGACTTCCTTTTTTCAGCACCTCTGCACCTTTTATAAACCATCCGAAAGCAGGCAGGTCATCAATAGTATAGATAATATCAGCGGCCGATGCGCCGTCAACTTTGAGATTATCATTAGAAAGCACATACATTCCACCATTGCTGACTTCAAAATCCTGCTGTTTTTGCAACACCAGTTCAGAATCTCCAGTCGCCAGAGTAGCAATCAACATCGGCTTCGCCAATGTAGGATGTTCCTTAGATGCGATTTCATCGGTTTCGTCAGATCCCGGCTGACCATCCAGCATGAAAGACTTCAATCCTGTGGGTTTACGCTCTTTGTAGTAATCCGTAAGGTCAAATTTGAACGTACTGACTTTACTCGTCTTGATCGATGCAATACGCGGAGATGTAGGGAACACGGCATTGGTGAAATTCAGCGAAGCCTCTACCCACGAAGTACTAGGCGTTTCAAACAGATTGAGATCAACTCCTTTCGCTGCTGTAAAAGATACAGCCAGTTGCAATTTAAGATCTGTCACTACACCTTGTTTCTTGAAATCTGCGAAGTCAAACATCAAAAAAGCCTTACGGTCGTAGTCACCGTTATTGCTTACATTCTTGATTTTCAATAATGTATTTGTACCAAAGTTTTTGGTTGATTCAATCCCGCCATTAACATAGCTATCCTGTTTCGGAAAAATAGTGTCCTGCAACAGATTCGGATTGACAGCATTGGCATCACCCGTAGGTGCAGAATAGAAAACAACAAAATTTACAACATGAATAACACCGTTATCAGGCACCAGATTGGACGTCCGGATCTGCCATTGTCTGTTTGTACCTTCGTTGATCAGCCCGACATAGGTACTGGTATGCGACAAGTACATAATCTGGCCGTTTTCTGTAGTATAAGCAATAGGTCTGTTGCTGGGTGCTAAAGCCGGATCATTAAAATTAACTACACTCTTGACAATATGATACCGTAGTATATTTTTTAATATCGGAAGCGGAATAGCGGCGATGCTAACATATCCATTCTCTTTCAGATAAGCCGTAAATGCCTGATTATTGGGAACAATAAATGTTGCAGGAGTGGTACCTTCATAGAACGATGCAAACTGAGTCCGTTCTACAGCCTCTGCAAACATCGAAAGAGATTCATTTCCTTTGATATAGGCCAATGCAGACATATTCAGTTTACTGTTGTCCGGGGCATGTTCATAGTCAAAGCTTTCCTGGATTTCACAACTGAAGAGCAAAACCAATATACTCATCCCCAACAGGGAATGCGTAATTATATGTTTTATCTTTTTCATATGATTACTTATAAAATTCATTTTGGTTAAGGTTAGGGTTTCTAAGAACAGCACTTTCATGAATCGGCCATACAAGATTACGCTCATCAGCAAGGCCGTTGATAGGTTTCATTGTGGAGATTGCTTTACCTGTACGTACCAGGTCAAACCAGCGGTGTCCTTCAAAGCATAATTCGATCGAGCGCTCATGCAGGATAGCATTCACCAGATTTCCATAAAGATTGTTTGCTGATGCCTCATCCATGACCGAAAGTCCGGCACGGCGACGAATACGGTTCAGCAGTTCCAATGCTTCTGTTGGTTGCTGCAACTGTGCATGCGCCTCAGCTTTTAACAATATAATATCTGCTAATCGCGTCAGCACGATATTATTAGAAGAAGGATCTGCACTCTCATCATTAAAGCCCTGACCAAAGAATTTCCATATTTTACGGGGTTGTACCTGAGTTACATCATAGATACGGGCCTTGCGTAAGTCTCCCTGTTCGATAGATGCAATAAAACTGGTACTTGGTACGTAATCACTATCTGAACCGATAGCATACAATATGCGCAGGCCATTCGTTTGTGTCTCATTGTATCCAACTTCAAAAATACTTTCGGTACTGCTGCCTTTTACGAAGATATCATTCCAGTCACTCATAGCTACCAGACTATATTGCGGGTCTCCCAGTATATTCTGTGCTGCAGCAATTGCCTTGTCATATTTCTTTTGCCACATATAGAGCTGCGTCAGGTAAGCATAGGCAGCACCTTTGGTGATCAGTACACGGTTACGTGCTCCGGAATAACTGCTCGCACAGTTTTCAGTAGCAAAGAGCAAATCCTCTTCTACTTTTGCCAGTACCTCTGCTGTGGTATTTTGCTTTACAAACAAATCCTGCTCCACACTTTCATAGGGCTCTGTGATAAGCGGAACCTCTCCCCAGATACGTACCAGATAGAAGTAAGCTATTGCACGCAGTGCATGAGATTGTCCCAGTAATTGTTTTTTAAGTTCACTTTCTCCCTCTCCAAATACTTGGGGGGTGTATTTGATAGCATAATTTGCACGTGATATCAACGTGTAGAAATTATCCCATCGTGCCGAATTGATAATTGGAGTAAGAACATTCTGCTGCAACGCAAACGGGTCTCCCGAATGGCGGGTTGTCACATTATCTGCACGTCCTTCACCCCAATAGGCAAAATTAAGACGAAACAGGGATTGCATACTGTTATATATACCGTTGACACCAGCTTGTGCGTCACTCGGTTTTTTATAATAACCTTGTCCCGAAAAATTACTGATCGGATCCTTATCCAGAAGTGAATCTGAACAAGCCGTAGCAACCAGCAATACGAAACCGGCGAATATATATTTAAAAGATCTTTTCATGGCTAATTAATTAAAGTCCAAAGATTAAACCGAACATATAGGTACGACTCTGCGGATACGAACCTTCATCCAAACCGACACGAAGTCCTGAATAAGAGTTTACATCGGGATCAAAACCGGTGTATTTCGTCCAGGTGATCAGGTTAGTTGCAGTCACAAAGGCATCCAGCTTACGCATTCCGATTCTTTTTATCCAATCCGATTTGAAGGAATATCTCAGATTAACATTTTTCAGTTTGATGTATGAACCATCCTCTACCCAGCGGCTTTGCACTCTGCTGTCAGATTGCTTCGGATCATCGCGAATAAGACGCGGGAAGTCTGTCACATCCCCCTGTTGACGCCATCTGTTCAGGGCATCTGTGGATAAGTTGTTGTACCGTACAATAGAATTACGCTGATGATTCAGCTCACTGTAAATCTCATTACCGACAGAATATTGAAAAAATACATTCAGGTGGAAATTTTTATAACTGAAATCATTGGAAATACCTCCAAAATATTTAGGCTCGGCATAACCGATAATCTCTCTGTCATCCTGATTGATGATATTATCATTATTCAGATCTTTCCAGATCGGATCTCCTCCGACGAATACCGGACCGTTAGCTCCATTGGTGACTCCGTTCACGTTATCTTCGTCACGGGAATAAACACCCTGAAAACGCCATCCATAAAATACCCCTATCGGCAATCCTTCCTGCAGAATGTGGAAATTACCATTCTGTATGTAACCGTTGGTCAGCAGGTTTTTAGGTAAAGATGTTATTTTATTACGGTTAAGACTGACATTAATATTGGTATTCCAGGTGAAAGCGCCTTCCAGATTGCGGGTCTGTAAGCTAAATTCCAGACCGCGGTTTTCGATAGAACCGATATTCTGTGTTATATATTCAAAACCTGTAGTGCTTGGAATAGGCACATTATACAATAAGTCTTTTGTTTTCTTCAGATAAGCATCAGTAGAGAACATGATCCTGTTGTTGATGAATCCCAACTCCAGACCTAAGTTATACTGTTTGGTTGTCTCCCATGTAAGGCTCGCATTAGGCATTACTGTCGGTGAGGCACCCGAGAAGTCCAGGTAATTCGTACCTAAAGTAAATTCTCCGCGTGAAGTGTAATCACCTATAGCCTCGTTTCCGGTACTACCCAGACTGAAGCGTAACTTACCATCACTCAGCCAACCCAGATCTTTCACAACCTGCTCCTCTACAAAACGCCATCCTGCCGATGCGGAAGGGAAGTAACCGAATCGCTTGTCACGTCCAAAACGGGATGAACCGTCCGCACGTAAGTTAAATTCTAACAGATATTTTCCACGGTAATCGTAAGTCGCTCTACCAAAATAAGAAAGCATTGCATGCTCTGAAGCCACGTTAACACCCTGATTCGAAATCACGGAAGCAGCATTCAACGTACGGATATCATCACTTGGGAAATACATTCCGTCTAATCCGGTACGATCATAACGCCATTTTTGAAAACTCATACCCAGTACCGCCCCAAAATTGTGCTTGTTATCAATATTCTTGGTATAGGTAAAGTAACTTTCATTACCCCATGTAAGATTGCCTGAAGAGCGCACACCTCCTGTATTATACCCTTCACGGTAATCCAGGATAGATGGCATAAATTCATCTTCCTTCATAGCTATGTAATCCAGATTTACATTACTTCTGAACTTCAGATCTTTGTAGATATCGATTTCCAGATACTGACTACCGATAATACGGTTGCTCTTGTTGAGGTTGGTCGCATAGAGCGCCATCCCTACCGGATTACGCTGACCGATCATATATCCGTTCAGTGATCCGTCCGGAAGATACATAGACATATTAGGCGGGCGCACCAGCAAGCTCCGGATAATACTCAGGTTGCCCGATCCTGCTGCATTGGTACGGTTGTTTACCGCATTTGTATACGATACACTCTGTCCGATACGGATGCGATCAGAAATATTGAAATCTACATTTAGACGTGAGGTGAATCGTTTGTAGTTGGAATTGAGTATTACACCGTCCTGATCCAGATAAGAGGAACTCCAGGCATATTTGGTTCCCTGGTTACCGCCACGTACAGAGAGATCTATTTTATATTGCTTGGCACTTCGCATCAGCTCATCCTGCCAGTCCACATCCCCGTTGTTCATGGGGTTTAGGGAGTCAATAAGTGTATAATAAGGATCTTCAGGAACGGTCATGGCGTTGTAGGAATCCAGAACAGCTTCGCGGTATTGTCTTGCATTCAATACGCTTAACTTACGTGTCAGCGAACTCACCCCTGTAGTTGCATTCAACAATACTTCCGGCTTACCTTCTGCCCCGCGCTTAGTAGTGATCATGACCACACCGTTGGCAGCTCTTGAACCATAAATCGCTGTCGATGCTGCATCTTTCAGAATTTCCATAGAAGCGATATCACTTGGATTGATATCAGCCAGCGGATTCAAGCCTGAATTTTCAGTACCGTTCAGAGAAGAGATAGAATTTGACTCAATCGGAATACCATCCACAACAAAGAGTGGATTATTTCCGGAGTTCAATGAGGAGTTACCACGTACACGAATGGTCATCTCGCCTCCGGGTGCTCCGGAGTTAGAAGATACCTGTACCCCTGCTGCCCGTCCCTGCAGAATAGATAAAGGATCCTGTAATGTGGTTTTCTCGATTTCGCTTGCACCCACAGACACTACAGAACCGGTCAGGTTCCGTCTTTTCTGCCGGCCGTATCCTACGACAACTGTCTCTTCCATAAGTGTTGAAAGACTGTTCAGAGAGATGTTGTAGACATTGCGGGTATCGACCTTTACAGTCTGACTGGTATACCCCAAAAATGAAAAAACCAGAGATTGCCCCTCACGGACATCTTTTAAGGTGAAATTACCGGAATTATCGGTACTAATACCGGAATTTTGCCCCATGAGCAGAACACTCACGCCCGGAAGGGGCTCTTTAGTAGCAGCATCAATGACTTTTCCTGAAACCTGTTTTTGCTGTGCAAATGTTGAGCCCGGAGCGGACAACATCAAACCCAAAAACCAAATCGTCAGAAAAAAGGCTCGATTGCTCCCTTTTGTTTTTCGATGGTTAGTAATAAATATCATAATTCAGACTTTAGTTTATAGCATCTGTTATTTAGTTTAAGCAAGGTAGACAAAAAACAAATTCAATGCAAATGTTTGCATAAAAAAACTTAAAATAATTAAATAAACACATTTAAAACCAATTAATCATACAATTATTAATGCAAATGTTTGCATAAAATTAAAGATATGATGCAGTTTGAAATACGCAAAATTTGAACTAACTTCGGCAAAGCAAGTATAAAGGAAGTCAATATGAAGAAATCAGATGCGTCGCGCATTACCATAAAAGATATCGCAAAGGAGCTTAATCTCTCCACCGCCACCATTTCCCGAGTCCTATCTAATCATCACGCCATAAGTGAAAGCACTAAAAAACTGGTCAATGACAAGGTGAAAGAAATGGGCTTTGCACTGGATCCGATTGCTTCCAGCTTCAGAAGTAAGAAAACTAAATCTATCGGGGTGATCTGTCCGCGAATCGATATCGACTTCCACTCCAAGGTGATCAGCGGTATCGAGGACTACGCTTACAATCAGGGATACCAGATCACTATTTTCCAGTCGCAGGACTCTTACAAAAAGGAAAAGGAAATAGTAAAGATGCTGGAAACCTCGCTTGCTGCCGGCATTATTATTTGTCCAGCTTTAGAAACGAACCGGTACGATCACCTCAAAAAGATCGACAAATCCAATATACCGCTTGTATTATACGACCGTAATACAGATAGTCTCAAAGCCAGTAAAGTAGTGATCAATGACTTCGAAGCTTCCTATACTGCAACTCAACACCTTATACAACAAGGATGTAAAACAATAGCTCATATTTCGGGTAATCAGAATGTAGACATATTTAAATCCAGAATGGAAGGTTTTAAACAGGCGCTGACAGATCATCAGCTAACTGTACACAAGGAGCTGATCAAGGAAACAAAAAATCTCAGTTATGATGAAGGAAAAGTTCAGGCCGAAGCTTTACTGGAAGAAAAGATAATGCCGGATGGTATTGTCTGTGCCAATGACTATACCGCTGTCGCAACAATGAAAGCATTCCGCAATAAAGGCTACAAAATACCGGAGGAGGTTGCTATTGTCGGATTCAGTAATTACCCGATTTCCGCCATTATGGAGCCCCAGATATCGACCATAGATGACAGTGCATATGATATGGGGCGCGTTGCGGCCAAAATACTGATTCAACAAATAGAGGACAAAGATATGCAGGCACTGGACTATCAGGAAGTCGTGATAAAAACAAAGCTTATTATCCGGGATTCCTCTGACAAGGGGATAAAATAAGCTTTGTTTTAGTATTTTTTGTCTTTAACGCTTCCAGCTTTTCAGACGAAAACCATAAAAACTGTAGAATATTAAATAGGCATAGCAGGGCAACAGCACAACGTAAGCTTCTTTGAGGCCAATTTTATCTGCAAAAAAACCGTAAAACATAGGCATAATAGCATTACCACAAAGGGCCATTACCAGCAGAGACGCTCCTATCTTGAGGAATCTCCCTAACCCGGATAAAGCCAACGGCCAGATTCCCGCCCATATCATAGAATTGGCGAACCCGAGCAATACCAGAAACCACACGGAAATATCTGTCTGATATCCCAAAAAAGAAATCTCCCCGGAGAACAGCATAATCGCCATGGATAACAGCAGACCAAGTGTCGTACATATACGCAAAGCTGTGAGCTGACTCAACACTTTGGGCACCATAATAATACCCAGAATATAACCGACTATAGTAGCTGTAAGCGTGTACGAAGGAAAGGTCTTGGCCTGCGCAAAGGACAATCCTGAATGCTGTCCGTACGCAATAATACTATCTACAGCTATCACCTGAGAACCCACATGGAAGAAAATAGCAATACTACCCAGCAGCAGGTGGGGAAACTGCAATATGCTTGTTTTACCTGAGGTGGTCACCCCTTCCCCTTCCTGCTCTTCTTCATCCGTATGAATTTCGGGCAAAGGTGAGAATTTAACCAACAGACCCAGTGCCACCAGAATACAGGAGACTACAGCATACGGCACGACTACTCTGGCCAGCAAAGTTTCAATAGCTACGGCCTTCTGGTCCGGAGACAATCCGGATAAACTGTCTAACATACTCTGATCTTCAGGACGTAACACAATGGCCGCAAACAGCAAAGGTGCTATAATACCGGCCAGCTTATTGCTAATTCCCATAATACTAAACCGCTGTGCAGCACGCTCTTTATCGCCCAGAATAGTGACATAAGGATTGGCGGCAGTCTGCAAAACGGATAGTCCGATACCCAGTGTAAAAAGTCCTGTCAAAAACAACGGATACAATTGCATTTTACCGGCCGGAACAAAAAAAGCTGCCCCTACTGCCATCACAAAAAAACCAATCATCATCCCCCGCTTAAATCCCACGTAGCGCAACAGATATCCCGAAGGAACAGACATCAGCAGATAAGCGATATAAAAGGCAAACGCGACCAGATACGACTCAAAGTGATTCAGTGTAAAGGCACCTTTAAAATAAGGTATCAGTATAGCATTGATCCACGTTACGAATCCAAAAACAAAGAACAACAATACAATAATACCAATGGAAACAGCCTGATCCCGCTTAGAGAGACTGGCCACAGCTACGGATTCATGTTTATTTTTCATGTTTACCCTCCGTTAAATGAGGAGACACAGGCAATCCGCCGCGTCCCTGTTCATCAAAAGCTCTGAACACCATCCCTTTGGTATAAGCTACCGGCTTGCTGTATACGGGATCCGTATTTTTCGGAACTTCTCCGTTTACCGTGTAGCGGATTACAAATCCCGGAAGTTCCATATTGACATGCACTTTATTTTCAAGCTGTCTCACTCCGGGTGTTGGAATACGGTATTCTACGCCCAGATGCTGCAATCTTTTTAATTCCTGCTGTCCGACTATGTTAAAGAAATGCTTTACTTCCTTTTCATACTGAGCCTTTGAGATTGCAGTTTCACCGTTCTGCTCCCACACTCCGGGTTTCGCCCAGACCCTCTCGCTAAACGCCAGCAATCGCGGAAAAAGCATACGTTCCATTTCCTTTTCGGATTTGATGGTTTCGGACCAAAGCAGCGCCTGCAATCCTACGATATTGCGTTCTCCTTCCGGTGTCAGTTTTTCTGCACCCGCCAACACGCGCTCAGGTAAGGGTCTCCCCAGCCAGTCCTGCTTCTGATTACTCAAATAGTGAAACGGCACAAAGCTGTATGGCTTTTCCAGATCTATAAAACCTCCCCAATAAAAACCTTGCTCATCAAAGTGCTTATGGTAAGCCATATCAAAATAAAAATTGCTTACAAAGGAGAGTTTTACCTTGTATCCTGCATTCGCCAGACGATAGGCCAAGTCTTCATTTCCGCCCAGATTGTTCCAGACATTGAGATGAATGCCCTTATCCTTAAATCCTTTATAAGGAATCCATTTTTTCTTTCCATCCTGGGTAATCTTTTGCATTCCTACTTCTTCCCAGCCTGAAAGAAGCAACCCTTTCTTCTTCAGCATAGTGTACAGTTTGTCAAAATGACGAAGCCACAGATCTTCTGTACTTTTTATTGCAGAATCAGTTTGTTTTAATTTAGCAAAAGCCGGCGATCCTTCCCAGACACCGTTGGGGACTTCATCCCCTCCAAAATGAATAGTTTCCAGTTCCGCATCAGCCTTTTTATACATGGCGATAACATCATCTGTCACCTGCTCCAGGAAAGTGTACACCGACGGCATAGAAACATCCATGACATTATCATTCCATTTCTGCACCGAGCGGAATACGGATGAATCTCCGGAAGCCTGCAACAGGAAGGCTTCCGCCTTGACTTTGTCTCCGCTTTTCAGCAAGTTACGGTAGCGGCTGTTCATCGCCTGAATAGCAGCACGTGCATGTCCCGGAGTTTCGATTTCCGGGATCACTTTAATATGTCTGCGTTTGGCATATTGCAAGATTTCAATAAAATCGGCCTGACTGTAATATCCGCTTCCACGTCCCTTGTCGGCGAATGGACCTGATCCATACGAAGGAGGCAGATTATTGTATTCCTTTCCTTCTTCCCAATGTGCTCTGTGTGCACCGGTTTCAGTCAGTTCGGGAATAGACGGGATTTCCAGTCGCCAGCCTTCATCGTCATTCAGGTGAAAATGAAAGGTATTCAGTTTATAGAGCGCCATTATATCGAGCATCTTAAGAATCTGCTCTTTAGGCTGAAAATTACGGGCAACATCCAGCATCAAACTCCGGCTGCCAAAGCGTGGCTCGTCCGTGACAGTAACCAAAGGCAATACGATTTTGGAATTTACCCCTTTGTTATAATTCGCCGGATCGATTAACAGTTTTAAAGACTGTATACCGTAAAAGATACCTGCATTTGCAGAAGCCTTTACCGTGATTCCTTTCTGGGTAACCTCCAGTTTATAAGCCTCAGCTCCTAATCCTTCTTCTTTCAGCAACCGGATCTCTTTCGCGCCGGAGGATGTATGGACAGCGGTTTGAGCCGTAATACCGAAATAGGTTTTCAGCGTCCCGGACAGCAAACCTGCTTCATCCTGAAATCCTTTGTCATAAGAAATATGAAGTTTCTTTTTAAGCGTATAGGTTCCGGAATGACGCTCCATAGATACAGGCGTTGGCAAGATCTGTCCGCGCTGTAATACTTCATTCTGCTGATAACGCAGATTTTTTTCATACAGCTTATCTGCATTCATTTCCTTGTCACCTGCAACCCTGAAAAACGCTTTTTCATTTGTTGGCGGCATATAATTCATCGGCCCCAGCGGTTCGAGTTTAGCATTGTTCCATCGAAGATAAAATCCCTGCGGAGCATCATTATAGTTTACAACCCATGATTTGGAAACCATCGTATAGGTGACCTTCTCCCCCGGCTGCAATTCTTTTCCTCTGGCATTAGGAAGGAAATAAAAGTAGTCGCCGTTTATATGAACAGCATCTAAGGGTTGTGAAGAATCGACGGGTTCCAGCAAGCGGATAAAATTAAAATACAAACGCCAGCCCTTCCACGGAAAGGGTTTGTCACTTGTATTTTGAATGGTCAACGTTGATAATGCCTGTTCTTTGCCCTCATAATTGTTCATCAGCGGCTGCCAGCTCACGGACAACGGGTAGTTATTTTCCGTTTGTCCTTTGACAGTATGCATCGTCAGCATCAGGAAACAGGCTATAAAGAATAATTTCGTTTTCATAATTCTTGTTTTAATTCTTACCCAATTGGTTTAATCGTGCTTCCAGGAGTCTGATTTTACTGTTACGCAGTTCATTTTCCTGTTGTATCTCCGTCGTGTACATAAAATCAGCGTTGAGGTTTTTAAATGATTTATCAAGTTTTTCATCCCGAAGCAATTTTAATTCAGCTTTCAGATGCGCTATAGTGTTGAGGTCAAAATTTGGATTATTTAACGCCATTTCTATATCCATGTACCGCAGATAACGTTGTCTGATCTGCGCCATCAGGATATAATGTGCAAATTCATTCTTGTTCTTTTTGGGCGAAAGCGATTGCAACTCTTTTAAGACCCAATCCGCACTGTCTTTCATTTGCGAGATCGAAACTGCCTGCGAACTGATAACGCCCTGATTTATTTCATAAGGATTTGCACGAAGCGCATTCCAGAATCTATCCGTTTCTTTCTCCCCGAATCCATACTGATTTGTTCCGTATTGCTGTATAAACCCTTTGATATCAATCGGCTGCTGTGTGCGTAAAGCTGAGAAATAAGCCTCAATCAGCATATTAAATCCGGATAAAGGATACACCCGGCGTATAGGATACAAGTCAACCAGATCTTTGGGGCTCTCCCATGTACTGCCGTATAGCCCCGAGGTAGACCAGGAGGTCATGATCATGCCTTTGTAGCCAAACTGTCTTGCCAACGGAATGAAATCGTGTATATTTTTAAAATGTTTTTCCCACTGTGTCAGAAAATAGTTATCCGGATGGCTGCGCAATGAAGGTGCTCCCCAGATTTCATAACCTGAGTGCAACAGGTTACTGTGCTTACCAAACATATCCACATCCCATCCGTAGTTCCAATCTATGAAAACAGTCTCCTTCGGAATGCCTTGCAAGGCATCCGGATATTTCATTGCTATATCCGCCCATACTACGGGTTTTTTACCCAGATCTACTACCAACTGACAAAGGAGCTTAATATAATCGCCGTACAGTCTTCCTTTTCCAACTGCAGCGACCTTAGCCTGCGATTCTTTAGAATGCCCCAGCAGATACGTTTCATCTCCTCCGATATGGATGTATTCTGATTTATGTGTGCTGATCAAGTCTTTGTACAGATCAGTAAAAAGTGCTTTTGCTTCCTTCTCTTTCAGCGGATTGATCTGCGAATAGTCTTTCTGATCTTCACGCAGATCTTTGTAGCGGTAATGGCGCAGGATATACTCCACGTGTCCGAAACTTTGCTGTAAAGGAATCACATCAATTCCCATATTCTCGCAATAGTCTACAAATTCAAGTACTTCTTCCCGGGTATAGGCAAACTGATTGGGAATCAACGGGTGATTTTCAAAGGGATAGGTAGCTTCCCATTCCATGATCAGGGTATTGACACCTCCGTCGTGTAACTGTCTGGCAAATTTTTTCAATGCCGGCATTTTCATAACCTGTACCCGAAGATCCAGGTGAAAACCCCGAACAGCAAAATCAGGATCAATCTTATCTGCAAAAGAGAGTAACTGACTTATGATTAAGAGGGTGAAAATTAATAAGTACTTTTTCATAGTAATATGTTTATTCGTTTATAGCATTGGTGCCGGCTGATTTTAGTTTTCGTAGTAGCGGTAATTTTCTTTACTGATGACGTCAATAGGCATATAGTTTATTTTCTGCGGTTCCTGCTGGGCTTCCAGCAATTGAAACAGAGACATCACTGATTTATAACCTTGTGCTATAGGTTTGTGACACAGCAAAAAGTCTATAATACCTTTTTCCAGATAAGCAATATTGTCCGGCAGATAATCAAAGCCGATCAGACATATTCCTGCTATCTGCTGCTCTTCAATAAAACGGGCTACAGATGCAACTCTCGAATTGGTTACAAAGAGTACCTTTATGGTTGTATCTTTTAATTGTTCTGTCAGTGCCTGTTCTATTGCGCTGAAGGCAGTATCCCGGATAATCAGCTTATGCAATTTCTGCTTCATGCCGTTATCCTGCATATACTGCAACAACCCCTCTTCCTTACGTAAAAGGTGATGCTGCATTTCCATTTCCCTGGAAATATGGACCAGCAGTATTTCATCCGCAGGATTGCTGATATAATTTATCAGCTGGGCGGACATACATCCACTCTGAAAAAGGTCCGGACCAAAGTAAGCTGTACTATCCGAACCCGGAATATCGGAGTTGATGAATACGTACGGGATCTTGTTTTCGTCACAATGTTGCAGCAGGGGTTGCGCCTCCTGATGAAACATAGGTGCCAACACCAGAGCATCAAAGTCTTCCTCCAACAACTGCGTCGCCAACGGAATAAAACTGTGCCTGTCATTCTGATCAAACAGCAATACATCCAGTGTAAAACTGTACCGCAGAATCTCGCTGCCTGCCGTTCGGACTCCCTCAAGCGGAGCTTTCCAATACGCTGATTCGGGAGAGGCAGAGGGTATCAGTACAACGATGCGACGGGCTTTTCTACTCGCAAGGGCACGTGCGATCATATTAGGCTGATAGTCATGCTCCTGCAATACTGCAAGCACCCGTTCTTTAGTTTTGGCAGCAACTCCCGGACGATCATGCAATACCCGGTCAATGGTACCGATAGAAACATTAGCCAGCTTCGCCAATTCCTTAATACCGACCAGACTATTATCTTTTTTCATTTGTTTATAATTTGTTTTTATCAGCTGGCTCATAGAGACAGTTGATTATTCAGAGGGAGCAGACAGTTTGTGTATTTAGGAATCCACAAGTCTTTAGCCTCCCCTTTATGCCTGCAAAATCATGCTTTGGCTATTGATATCAATACTTTCTGAACTAAGTGGTCGTCAGACGATCATATCTGATCTCCCCTTCCACTATCGTCATGTAAATTTCTATATCCTCATCAAATACAACGAGATCCGCATCTTTACCTGTTTCCAAACTTCCCTTTCTATTCTGTACTCCCAGAATACGTGCAGGTACCCCTGTGAGCATAGAAACCACTTCCTGAAGCGGTATTCCGGCAAGGTCTCTGTAGTTTCTGACCAGTTGGTTACAGGTCGCCACACTTCCTGCAAACGCGGATCTGTCTGGCAACTTGGCTACGCCTCCTTCTACCAGCACGGGCAATCCGTCCTTCACACGTCCTAATACACTAGGCCCTTCGGGCATAGCTGCAGCACGCATCGCATCTGTTACCAATGCAATACGAGTGGGACCTTTGATCTTGTAAATTAATTTTAACAGCGGAGCAGGAACATGGATACCGTCTGCAATAATCTCTACATCCATACCGTCTAAGTAATATCCGGCTTCTATCACTCCTGCATAGCGTTTTGCATTTTTACGCACAATGGTAGACATGGCTGAATAAAAATGAGTTGCTAAGCGATAGCCATGTTCATAGCCTTCCACAACTTCCTCAAACAGGGCATCTGTGTGTGCCAGCGAAGCAATAACACCTCTGGACTGCAGGTAATCTCCAAAATCCAAAGCTCCTGGAAGTTCAGGAGCAGCGCTCCAGCGTATAATATGAGGACTATAATCCAGTATAGAGCTGTATTCCTTTACATCCGGATTCCGGATATATTTGGGATCCTGTGCTCCCCGCTGGTTCATGGCCAGATAAGGACCTTCCAGATGTAAACCTAACCAGGCTGCACCTCTTTTATTCTGAGGAAGAGCTGTTGCATAGGTATCTAACACCGCATATAGATTTTCACTGTCTGCTGTTAAAGTTGTCGGACACATGGCTGTGGTACCATAGCGGACATGGGTTTCGGAAACACCTAAAAATGCCTCTACTGTTGCATCCATAAAGTCATATCCTCCTCCGCCATGAACATGCATATCGATAAAACCCGGTGCAACATAGCGGCCCTTCAGATCGATGGTTTTTACCGTATCATCCTGCATTTCGGGCGTGCCCTGACCAATACCTGCAATGCGATTATCTTCCACATACACATATCCGTTTTCAAGGAGTGAAACAGGCAACACAAGAATACAATTATGTAAAAGCAGTTTGGTCATGGTTACTATAATTTAGCTTTATTGCAATTGTTAACGTACACAATAATAACAAAAATGTTTTTATGAACAAATTTTTAACGCTTATTTTTTCATTTACCACACCTATCTTGTGTCGTAATCCGATTCTATCTGACAAGTGTTTTTTCTTTGATTATAGACATGTACGGGTATTTTTCGGGGTTTGGCGTAAAGCGCGAGTTGCTTCAGAATATCCACAAAAAAAAGCACAGTAAAAGATGATCTTTTACTGTGCTTCTGTTATTTTCAAGCCTGGTCTGAAAAGAGCTTAAGAATTTATTTTTTTACTTTCAGCTCTTTTCCGGCTATATCTTCCCATCTGTAAAAATGAAATGTCTTGTCATCACTCATCGCTACAAACAATCCGTTTTTGAACGTATCATTCAGCGGTACATTCACCACATCAGAACCATCACTCTGACGTGCCGCTACTGGTACTGTTTTGAGTAACTGATGGGCATATGGATTTTCTTTTGTTCCTTCACGGCTAAAGATCTGAAAACGATTTGCTCCCTGGTCAGATACCAGAATATAGCCGGTACTGTCTGTCAGTTTATAAATCGATATCCCTTCATGATCTTCAGCAAATCCGCTTGTTGCAAATAGAGCAAGCTGCTTATTTCCTTTTTCAGGATCAGCATAATACTGACGTACCCCTGTCTGCTCATCTGAGTAGTAGATATAGCCCAGTTCATTATCTACAGCTATAGCTTCGATTTCTTTTTTACCCGAGTATTCACCAAACTTACGTACCAGCGTTGCTTTCACCTGTCCCTGACCATTGTCCTCCAGCAAATATTGCCACAGATATCCGTCCTTAGGACCGTTTTTACGACCTACAATAGCATACATTTTACCTGTGGGTGCCGTGTATATAGCAATTCCCATCAGATCGCGGTAATCCGTACCTGTCTCTCCTTCGAATACCGGAATACCGCCGTTGTCCACTGCTTTCATATCCGGCAATGAGAAGATCCGCAGCTTGTGCGTAAAACGCTCTGTCGTGATCGCAATATCCGTTGGTTTACCGTTCAGCATCAATCCGTAGGCCAGGTCTACATTATTCGGACGCTTTAAGTTGCGAACCACCTTATCTTTCACAATCTTTCCCTGCAGATCAAATACATAAAGCGCACCGTTTTCATCCTTGTCTGTACCCAGCACCAGACTTTTTGAAGGATCTTTCTTATTGATCCATATTGCAGGATCATCCGAATCAAATTGTACAGCTTCGGAGATCACTGCCGGTTGTACTTCTGTGCTATCTGTGTTTACGGTGTTATTTTTGCCAGATTGCTGACAAGCATACTGACTCATAAGTGACAGTGCCAGTACAGCCAAATTTATCTTTTGTAGTTTGTTCATGATGTTGTTTATATCTCTGTTATAATTTTATGCCGTATGCCCCTACATATAATGCCGGCTCCGGAGAACTGTATCGTGTTCCGTTTTCCAGAACTATTCCGTCTTTGTAATGACGTTTAAAGGTGGTCGTACCTTTTGTCAATGCAGGCGAATTGCCCTGTAAGTGAAAATCCCATGCTTTGTTGTAATCCGGCAGTGTCATTGCTGTATTGAGCGGATAGTTGACAAATTTAGGATCATTCTCCCCTGCCTTCGTTCCTTTCACATCGTTCACTCCGCCGATGACATCATTCTTACCAGGTTGAAACTGATCTACTGTTGTCTGATCAAATCCATAATACCAGTTGTTGCTGTATACAGATCGGGTATCTTCCGGTTTCTTCGGGTCCCGTTTGATGCCAAATCGGGTATTTGCGAACAGGTTATTATACAGATCGGCACGTACTGTTGCTTCTACCCATACAGATCCGCCTTTGGCAGTCGGACGTCTCCAGCCGGTATTGACCATTGTATTGTTGTATGCGATGATGTAAGCCTGTGGTGTACGGTCGCCTGTATTGGACAATTTCAGCGCATTGGAATTCATGCTGTATACGATATTGTAAGCGACATCCGCCAGTGATCCCGACTTAAAGTTCATGGCATCACCACCGGTTATTCCGTTGGTATAGAATTCATTATTAGAAAAGATAATTTTACCGCCATCGATATACGTACAGTCTTCCTGAAAATGACGGATAATACTGTGCTGTACAATCAGTTTGCCATTTACATTTGAAAACCAGATAGCCGGCAGATTTTCTCCGGGCTTGTTTTTATACAATCCCATTTTGACAGAAGTGGATGCGTCCGAAGTGGTGCTGCCTCCGTATTCGAGAACGGTATAATCCAGTACCAGTTCCTTACAGGTTGGTGCAGCCAGAATTCCGCCCCACAGTTTTCCGAATTTATTCGCTTCGGTTCTGTAAGGTTCAGAGATTGTAAACTTTACCGGATTCTCGGCTGTACCCAGGGAATACAGATTGCCTTTGACAATAATTTCAGGTTTAGCTATCGTATCCATTACAATAGTGACTCCCTCTTCTATAGTCAGGGATTGTCCTTCCGGAATGATAATATCGCCTTTGATGACCTGTGTACTTCCTTTGGCCCACACGCCCGATACTTCTCCTGTAGCTGATCCGTCTACCGGACGTGTATCTACATCAATATTTGCTTTCTCACAGCTTATGAACCCCGTCATAACCAGAAAAAGAACTGTTAGTTTGATATACTTTTTCATATGTATATAATTTGATTTGCAATGGTCATATGGAATATCCAAACTATATTCATGGATGTTTGTGAAGTCTGTACGACATGGATATTTCATATATATAGTGTTTATAAGGATTAGTTTAATTTATAACGAACACCAACCAGGTAACTCTGACCGTAATAGTCACTGCGGATTAAGGTCTGTCCTCCGGAAACCAGATTTTCAGCAATTTTATCGTTCTCCGGATTTGTTCCTTTTATAAATAATTTCATCGGTGTATCTAATATATTATTGGCTTTTGCAAAGACCGTTAAACCGTGTTTAAATCTTTTTTCTGCCGAAAAATCCATCTGAATAAATCCTTTTTGCCACAGATCATTATTCAGAAACTGAGATACCGTATTGATACGCGGACCTGTGTAGGCAGCAGCGACCTGTGCATCCCATCCTGTTTTGGTATCCTTAAACAATAGCGCCAGATTGGCAATGTGTTCGGACTGTCCGTACAGAGGTCTTGTCTGTTCTACTGAGATCGCTTCGATATCACCTGATGTCGGATTGATACGTCGCTGTGTTTTGGGTGTCGTGATACGCGAATGTGTGTAGGTATAGTTTGCTTTCACCCCAAATTTATTGACGTACTTGATATAATCTACCTCAGCTCCATAATTATTGGCATTCCCAAAATTTCCCGGACTGTAGTAAATATCCTGTCCGCGTGTGGCATCTGCCTGAAAGGTATATTCAATCGGGTTTTTGATTTTCTTATAAAAAACTCCCGCTAAAAGCTGTTCCGAAGCGCCCGGAAATAATTCATAACGTAAGTCAAAGTTATCTGCCAGGGCACGCATCAGATTAGGATTTCCGCGTTCCTGATATTCTTCATTTACAACTTTACTCGGTACCAGCTCATAGAAACCCGGTCTGTTGAGCGATTTGGCATAAGAAGCATGCAATTGGGATTTGCTGTCAAAAAGATATTTTACGGTCAGGCTCGGCAGGATATCCGTATACACCTGACGTCCTGAAGGTGAGTTTTCACCGGCCGGAAACAACAGGTTATAACCCTGATTATTATGTTCCATCCGCGCCCCACCGATGGCCTGAAGGCGTTCTGCCTGATAATTAAACATGGCATACACAGCTGTTGTCTTTTCGGTTGCATCGTAGGTCAGCGGATTACTTACCGCTCCGGTAGGATTAGTGACCCGAAGATTTAATTCGGTATAATTCTGATAATCCACGCCATACAGCTTACCGATATCGGATTCAGAAGGTGCCAGGGTGTAGTTATTATAGAAACTGCTTCTCTGCTTGTCCCGGTAAAGTCCTCCAGTGGATAGTTCCAGTTTGGCATCTTTCAGCTCCAGTTTATATTTCAGATCCCAATAGGCCGCCATATCATCGTCGGTATTGCGTTCCCAGCGATAATTTACCGGAGCGGTATTGACTAAAGTTGTTCTGCGACGTTCGAAATTCTGTTCCAGACCATTAAGGGTGATTTGTGTATTTTGCGGAACATCATTTAAAGCCGATGAATATACCGCTGCCCAACGAATGCTGAATTTATCATCCAGCAGATTGTGCGTCCCCTGCAATGTTCCGTTGTATATCTTCTGATCTGTCTTACGGCTACGGGTCTGATAAACCAGTTCCGCATTGCCCAGATCAGGCTTATACTCTCCGTTGTAGTTGGTTGTCACCGCCTCCCTCACCTGCTCATTCAGCAGGTTGACATACATATTGTAGAAGCTGAATTTGTTGTTCTGATCCAGCACATAGTCTACTTTGGAGTGCAGGCCCAAACGCTTTTGTTGTTCGGAATACTGACGCTCTACTTTATTGGTGATAACGGCATACTCGTCTGTACCCGTCACGGCATTATTATAAAGGGTACTGGTACTTCCTCGATAGGTATTCTGATAACTTCCGGCTACAATAACACCCAGCTTATTATTAAAGAAACGTTGTCCAACGGACAGACTACTCAGCATATTCGGTACCGGTTGTTTGCTGCTGTAGTCCAGTGTGCCTTTGCTGAAATCTGCCTGTGAGGCTTTATAATCCCGGCCATTCAGTTCATAAGGGGATTTTGACTGTATACTGCTACTGTTGTAAGAAGTAAATTTATTATCAAAAAACAGCTGACTGTATCCTGTAGATACATTGGCATTTATCTGTAATCTTTCCGGCGCATTTTTCATAATCATATTTACCGCACCTCCTATCGCATCGGCCTCCATATTTGGCGTCAGACTTTTATAAACTTCCAGTCTTTCCAGCAGATCGGAAGGAAAGATATCCAGCGGAATATAGCGGTACTTATTGTCCGGAGAAGGTAACTTGACGCCATTCACTAAGGTATAATTGTAGCGCTTGTCCATACCTCTGAGGATAGCATACTGACCATCCCCGTTGCTGTTGCGCTCCAGCGAGACTCCGGAGACACGTTGCATCACATTTGCGACTGTCAGATCCGGAGAAAGCTCAATAGCTTTACCCGAGATAATGTTCATGACCTGCGAAGCATTCTGCTCTATGCGGCGAGCTTCTCCATCTCCCGAACCGGCACCTTTGCTTTTGATGGATACTTCCATCAATTGGGTGGATTTGGATAGCAGGTAGAATGCAAATGGCGGCGTATCTTCTTTCAAAACCGTAATCTCCTCTATTACGCTTTCATAGTTGAGATAGGAAATCTGTATGTTTTCCTTTCCGGCAGACAAGCCCTTGATCTCAAACGATCCGTCTAGTCCTGTACTTGCGGATTTACCGCTTTTTTCTAAAACTACTGTAGCGCCAACAAGGGCTTCACCACTGAGCTTATCATAAACTTTACCTTTTATTTTTGTAGCATGCACCAGGCCTGCACAAAATAATAATGGAATCAAAATTGCAAATAATTTCTTCATTGCTTTACAAATAATAGTCTGATTAAACGACAGGACAAAAGTGAAAAAACATTTATAACAGTAAGAATTCTGAGCGTTACAGGAAGGCAACAGCGTTACAAACAGCGTAAACAAAACAACAACACAATTGCGTAAATAATTGAAAACAAACAACTTAAGCTTAAGTCAATTCTCCATTATCGTTACATCATCATTACATTAAGAAATTATTAAGCAGAACAGACAGGGAATACAGAAAAATCTTTAGGATAAAAAAATGACCTAAAGGGACTGGATAAAAAAACTAAGGTTATCGCCTTGTGCTATATGGAGTTTTTTCCTTAACCGGTATCTGGCCACACGCAGGCTATCGGTAGATATCCCCAGCATCACGGCTATCTCAGGTGAACTGAGATTCATTTTCATCAGTGCGATGAGGCGAAGATCTGAAGCTGTAAGCTCTGTGCTGTAATTTTTCAGCTTTTCAAAAAACTGCTGATGTACCTGTTCAAAAGCCTGAGCAAATTCTTTCCAGTATTGTTCTTCACTGAAGGAATTATCGATCTCCTGTATAAGCTGCTGAAGCTGTCTTTTCTGATCACGACGTTCATCTTTTACCATGGCAGACAGGTCTGCCCGCAATTGTTCCAGAAATTGTTTGTTCTTGATCAGATTTAAGGTATGTATGGAAAGCTCTTTTCCTTTGAGTACGAGTTGTTCGCGGAGCAGGTCTTCTTCCAGCACTTTGTTTTCCAGTTGCAACTGCACAAAAGCATGCTCGGCCTCCCGTTTTTCTACTGTATTTTTCTGATCCCTGTTTTTAAGACGCTGCCGGCTGATGATCACTAATATCAAAACAACAGACAGTAAGGCACCAATAGAGAATGCAATCACCATAATACGGTTTACTTTACGGATGCCGTTGAGCCGGGCAATCTCATCCGCCTGTTTATTCATATCATAGAGTACCTGTAAAAAAGAGGTTTGTTTGAGTACCTCTTCCGAATAGACTTCCAGGCTATAGGTACGGCTGAGTTCGGCATAGTGATAAGCACTGTCCATCTGCCCCATTAGGCCGTAGGTTTTTCCGAGATCTTTGGTTGCTGATGCCTTTTGATAGGTGTTTTTTGTTTTTTCGGACAGACGCAGGGCTTCTTTGGTTTTAGCGATACTCGCAGCATACTTTCCGGTTTTGCGTAGGATATCCCCCAGATTATTGATGACTTCTATTGTGCCGGTCTCATTGTTTTGCGCTCTGTAAAGCAACAGGGACTGGTTAAAATGTTCTAAGGCTTCATCATATCGCTCCAGATCTTCATAGATGCTGCCCAGATTTTCATATATTTTGGCTGCTCCTCCGGGATTATTACTCTGCTGAAACTTTTCTAGAGCCATTTTTTGGTAATAAAAGGCGCTGTCATAGAGCTGTCTCTTTTCATACACCTGCCCCATACTTCCCAGAATATTGGCCTCTCCTTCCTGATTTTTGGTCTTCTGATATAAGGTCAGCGCTTTCTTAAACAGATGCTGTGCCTTATCGTGTTGCTTATTGTAGAAATAGAGCATACCGGTCTTCCCGAAATTCTGCGCCAGCAGATCGGAATTACCGACCTTTTCAAATGCGCTCTCGGCATCAATGTAAAATTCAAGTGCCTGCTGATAATGCCCCTGATGAAAACAGATCTCTCCCATTGCCTGCAGATATTCCCCTTCCAGCTGTGGGTTGTCGGCTTGCCGGGATTTTGCATAAAGCTCCTGCAAGGATCGCAAGGCGGTATCCGGGTGTTGTGTAGCCACAGCCTGTACCTTCTGTGGTACCTCCGACTGACCATACAGCAGATTTGTAATGGACAACAAATAACAGAAACAGAATAAGCGCAGCATAAGGTTGTTTATCTTAATTGCCACAAAGTAACTGATACAGTATTAAGTTAATGTTAAATTAACAAGAGAGGTTGGGGATCGGGGGATATACGGATCGAAACTACAGAGGATTGTATATTGTAAAAGCGTTAAATTATGCAGATTCTTTATTCCTCATTGCTTATAGCACAATTTTTCATTTCAATGCTAAACTCCAGATCTGGCATCTGGTTTAGAAAATCGATATTCTTTTTATCCAGCAGTTTACCACTGCTTTCTATGGTGAGTTCCAGTAAATGGTTTAAGTTTTGTAAAGGCAATAAGGTCTTAAAATCGTTGGTATTCGCCAGAAAAATCGTCTTTAACGATTTTACCTGAGAAATTGTTTCGATTACATTTTCCATATTTTTGCAGGAAGTGAAATCTATATCTTCAAGCTGTGAAAGCCCCGTAATCCATGTGATATCCACAATCCAAGGAATACTAATCAGATACAAAGCTTTTAAGTTTTTGAAATTGGGTAAGGAAGCCCAGTTACAACCCTTACTTTTCTCAATAGAAAGGGTTTCCAGTTGAGAATTGACCGGGAATTCAAATCCTTCTTCCTCAAATTTTTCGATGTACAGTGTTTTGAGTACCGGATGAGTAAACAGGTTTTGAAAACGGTTGGAATAGCTTGTAAACAGTTCTTCGAGATGTATCAACTGCGACCAGTCAAAGCTTTCGTTGCCTTTAAACTTACAGTTTTTAATTTCTAACCGTTTTACGTTTTTAAATTGAAACAGCTCTTCACTTTTCCCGAACCCGATATCGCTCAGATGGACTATTTTCATTTCACCAAAGACTTCAGAAAACGCAGTATTGGTTAGCACATCAGCATCCGCTTCTTTTCCTGAGACAATCAGATTGCGAATATTTTCCGCTTTCATCATAGTAGAAATATCTGCTGCTGAATCTCCCTTTTCCAGTACAATAAACTGATCTGATCTGCCTTGTGTGGTTGTTCCCAGGTACATAATAAAGTGCTTTTTGTTTTTAAACTTCGATATGGGTTATTTTATGGTAATATTTACTTTTGATTACTTACCGATACAAAAAGTGTTAACCATTGATTTAAAACCTATTATTCTTTTAACAAGTACAAATATGAATCAAATTCGAAACAATTTTTTGTCTGATAAGTCGTCCTTTGAAATAATTAAACATCATTTCTAAATGCAGACTTCATTAACTCTTGTTCTGCTCTAGAAATACCTATTTCTTTCGCAATGGATTCCCATCCTTTTACTGCAGTCAAAACTTCAGCTATAATATTCTTCATTTGACTATCATTCAACCTAAAATATTCACCAACACTATTTGCCAGATCAAAATCCAAAGCATTATTATGCATATCAATATTTAATGCTAAGCCATCTTTGTCAATAGAGGGATTAAGATCATAAGCTGGTGACAACTTCCAGCCCTCAGAACTCAGAATAAATCCATGATTGCGAAGATGGTCATCTGTGTTAGAAACAGCAATATTAAATACGATTCTACGCCACAATTGAGCTAAGTTATCATCGACATGATAGCCATTATCCTGGATAAATTCAACGATATCCAAATAACTTGCTGGATTATCTTTGATTGTATCTTCGTTATTTCCTGTCATGGTCATAGCCGATGAAAAATGAATTCGATCTGTTCCAACTCTATCAAATCGTTTTGTGAAAAAAGTATGATATTGACCATTCACTTTTTCCAATTGACATTCCGCCATTTCCACACCAGCGTTGAGTGCCAATCGATAGGTTAAAAATTCCCAAGCAGCTTTATCTATGGTATCATTTTTCGAAGGGAACTTCGCTATCCAAAGATCTTTGTTTTCATCTAAAATATTAGCTTTTGGTCTAGCACCTCCTAAAGATGAGCCTGGAGCAATGAGCAATTTTAACCACTTATTTATGGCTTCATTCTCTTCATCATTTTCATAATGAACAACGGCTTGTTGCAATTCACGAACCGTCGACCATGGCGGTGTTGATTTCTCCGTATCATTATCCAAAAAATCACCATTAGGATCAAGTTTGAAACGAAAAGCCCCCATTCGGGTTGCATCATACACACCTAAGAGAAAATCGATATCATACAAGGTTTTAGCTTTCGTTCCACTTACTTTAGCAAATTGGGCTTCTCTACGCCTCATCAATGTACGACCCCATGTATCAGGCATACTATCCAGAAAAACACCGAAATTTTCTTTATTATTGGGGAATTGTTGCCCAGAGTAGAATTGAATATCAGGATCGATTAAGCGTTGTGCATTGGTCTTTAACCATTGTTTATCATACTCAAAACTAAATGCTTTACGACCCTTTGCCTGATGAGCTGACAAAATACCGACCAATGTTGACTGCGATAAACCTACCCAATCCGCATAGACGTATATATCTGTTTTATTTACCGTCATCTTACAACAAATCTAAATCCTGAAGTTTACGTCCGAAAACATCATCTGCTGCTAATTTTAAGAAATCATCTTGCAAGCCTAAGACACGCAATACATTGAAATATGCGCCCATAGCAACACTAGAATCACCTTTTTCAATAAGGTACAAGGTCGATCGTGCAATACCTGCTCGCTCTGCTACCTGTACAGCAGTCAACTTACGGCGTTTCCGAGCAAGTTTGATATTCTCACCCATTTGTTCCAATATAGCTTGAAACTTCGGTAAAACAGCTTGTCTTTTCATTTAAGCGTTCGTTATTTCAAACAAAAATAATCATTATGTTTGAAATAACGAACAATCAAACAATAAACAAACATTTAATTCGATCCACTATATTATTTTTCCGACAGCTGGGATAGGACTTTCCACATTCTTTATATGTTGACATCTCTTACTTATTTTCAAACTGCGGAACAGCATCTGCATCATTAAAATTTACTATTAGCTTCCGCATGCGTCCTTTATCTGTAAAATGACGACCTAGGTTAATTGTCTTGTCAAAAAAGTCATTTCTACCATTACCATCTGTATAATGAAAAATCTTTACAGACTTACAATTTTCATGATCGAATATTTCTTTAAACATGGTTCGATCTGATAGACCGCAAGAGTGTCCTAAAACAAAAACTTGGTAATACCCTTCATTCAGGAATCGTGTTAAGTCACGATAATTAGGTGTTTTCAAGTAATGATACGACTTCACATGCTCGAAAAGATTATTATTGCGTTGTTCTTCAAATAAAGCATAATCCTTATCATGCTCATCTCCAAAACCAAATATAATCGGGTTATCAGCACTATTTAATTGACCATGAATATGGTTTATAGCAACTTGAGAAAAGGTTCTTTTTCTTAATTCTTCTAAATAAGAATAACATGTATTGGTATAGTTAAAATTCAAAATATACGCTTTATGTTGAACGATATTACTTTCGTTAACAGAATGATCTAAATCTAACTTGAATCTCAATTCATCATCATCCATACTTGTTTCAAAATCCTCATAATTAAAGTCTTGACTTAATAATTTACTAAGAGGATAATTTACTATTTGATCAAAACTATTATTTTCTAGCGTTAAATACTCTTCAAGCTTACTTTTTAAAAAAGCGAATTGATTATTCAAAGTTTGGATATATTCCAAATCATGGACATTATCTGAATCATTAAATTTCTTCAGTGCATCAAAATACTCTTGTTCAATATCCACCCATCCGCAGTCTAAACATGTATAAATAAGTTGTTTGAAAAATATCGATTTAAAGGATACATTATGAGCGGGAATTGTATTTACACATCCATATTTTTCAATATTGTCGGGAGCAACATATTCTCGAGTGGGCTCAAAATCCAAATATAATTTTAAGATTTTATTTTCGTACAAGTATCTGCTTATACCCATGTCACCAGCATTTTTGACAAGATCCATAAGCCTATAATATTCTAGAACTTCAACACGAAGAAAATCATCTTCAAAATAATGGCCATTATCGTATATTCCTGCTTGATTAAAACACTTATCCAAATACCAGAAGATAAAATCCTTATAACTGGTCTTCAATCCATGCGCTAAATCAAAACCATTACCGATTAGTATTAGTCTATTCATTTTATTGATTAATTTTCCGTTTTAAAATCATAATCTATATTTGGATTGTAATTGTCACTAAAAATAAAACAGCTACTGATAAGAAAAAAATATTTTTAATTTTTGAATTTATTTGCCTGATTCTATGCCAAGATCGGATGCAGTTATGATATCATCTATTGAAGTAAATTTAACAATTACTAACCTAAAAAGCGGATGATTAAAGAATTGTTCAATGTGCATGTTGGATGTGCTATTAATTATATTTGTGTCAAACAAAAAAAACATGTCCCGATCAGTAAGAAAAACTAAAATATTCGGAATCACTACAGCTGAAACAGAAAAACAAGATAAAAGGCGATGGAATAGAACTTTTAGAAAAGTATCCAAAAAACTAATACGTCTGGAAAAAGAGGTTCCAACTAAAAAGCAAGGAGTAACCAGCGTTTGGGATGGTGCTAAAGATGGTAAACGGTATCGTCGTAATGCCACAAATAAGGATATGCGGAAATAGCTTTTTGGTCTTTTCGCAAAACTAGTTTAAGTCTACACTTCAACAACCAACTCCTTCTCATAACCATTATAAGGCTCATCTATATAGCCATGCGGATTACATATAATTTCTGTCTTCCCAATATGATATCGACTTGGTGTATGGATATGACCATGAATCCAGAAATCTGGTTGATGCATTAAAATAAAATCTTCCATATCAGAAGCATATGCAGCCGATACAGGATCATTTTTATATTCTGTTGGTACAGACTGTAAACCTGGCGCATGATGTGTAACTACAATATTTTTAGATTTCTCAGAACCTTGTAAACTTCCTTCTAACCATTTCCGTGACACCTGATGAATTTGAAAAGTATCAACGGAGCGCATCTTTGAATAAGAAGGGTCACGCCTTATCATTTTATAATCGCTCATGGTCGACTGACAAATGATACCATATTCCACTGAATTACCAAATACTGAAAAATCTGTCCATAACGTGCAACCGTGGAATCGAATATTATCTATATCAATATATGAATCCTCTAATACATGAACATTTGAATTTTCAGCTAAGGCTCTTACTTTATGGAGCGTTTTGGGATACGATCCTTTGTAGTATTCATGGTTTCCAAGCACATAAATTACAGGTTTGGATTTTATAGTTGATTGAATCCACTGAATTCCTTTTATGCCGAGATTTATATCACCGGCAAATACAACAATGTCAGCCTTATCAAAAGATAATTCCGTCATCCCAAACTCCTGATGTAAATCACTGATTATTTGAATCTTCATTTTTTTAAAAACTTTACAACGTGAGAGTTCAATCAGAATATCTAATTCAAAGAAAAGTCAAAAAGAACTAAATCACTGGTTAACAAACGAAGAAACACAAAGTAAAACAGCTTTACTTCCCGATACAAAACTTACTAAAGATATTATCCAGCAGATCATCTGTAGAAACACTACCCGTGATTTCTCCCAGGTGATACAGCGCCTGGCGGATATCCATAGCCAGGAAGTCAGAAGTAACCGGATTATCAATACCAAACAGTACCCTGCCCAGCGAATCTTCCGTATGCTGCAGCGCTTCGACATGGCGAATATTAGTTACCATTACATCATCCGTATTCAGATTAGCCAGGTTCACCTGACGCAGCAGTTCATCCTTCAGTTCTTCAACGCCGATCTGCTCCTTAGCAGAAATAAATACCGGAGAAAGAGACTGATATCCGGCACGCTGTTCTTCCGACAGCAAATCCGACTTATTGATAATCGTCACAAAAGGAATATTCAGGCTTCGCACCTCTTCCAGTTGCGTTTCCACATCCGCAATCGTATCCTGTACCGGATCAAAGAGATAGATAATCAGGCGTGCCTGTTTCATCTTTTCTCGGGTACGCTCCACGCCTTTTGCCTCAATCACATCTACCGTTTCGCGTATACCAGCCGTATCAATAAAACGGAACGTCACTCCATGAATATTAATCTCATCTTCGATTGTATCCCGTGTAGTACCGGCGATATCCGATACAATAGCACGTTCTTCATTCAGCAAAGCGTTCAGCAAAGTAGATTTACCCACATTCGGTTTGCCGGCAATAACCACCGGAACACCATTTTTGAGCACATTTCCCTGTTCAAAAGACTGAATAAGTTTTCGTACTACCGAATTGATCTGTAAAATCAGCAGCTTCAGCTGATCCCGGTTTGCAAACTCCACATCCTCCTCCGAAAAATCAAGTTCCAGTTCGATAAGCGAAGCAAAATGAATCAGATCATCCCGTAGCTTCCGTAGCTGATTGGAAAATCCGCCCCTCATCTGCTGCATAGCGATCTGATGGGATGCCGCCGAATTAGACGCAATCAGATCCGCCACCGCCTCTGCCTGCGAAAGATCCATACCACCGTTCAGGAAAGCACGCAGTGTAAATTCTCCCGGCTTGGCAGCCCTTGCCCCCTTGCGGATCAGTAAGCTGATAATACGTTCGATAATATATTTAGAGTTGTGTGTAGATATTTCCACCACATGCTCCTTCGTGTAAGAATTAGGGCCTACAAATAAGGTGACCAGCACCTCATCCAGAATTTCCTCTCCATCCCGGATGGTACCGAAATGAACCGTATGAGAAGGTTGAGCAGAAAGATCCTTGCCACGAAAAACCTGATTGGCAATTTCAATAGCATCCTTGCCCGAAAGACGGATCACAGCGATAGCACCATTACCATTGGCCGTAGCCAATGCAACTATAGTCTCTTGTTGTTGAATAGAAGATGTAGACATGCTGCAAAGATACGTATTTCAACAGCAAAGAACAGGCGCAGAAAGACACAATATTGCCCGTTTTAAATTCCGGTTTCCCTCAGCTGTAAGACAGCTGGCAACAGGAAAATGACAGCCGTATCTGAAACAAAACAGTCCTGAGCGAAAATTTCATTTTTTTGACAACGATTTCAAAAATCACTTGTTAATACTATACAAGAGAGATAATTTATGGACACATCTAAAGCAAAATCACTTCAGAAACTTGATGTTAATGGCACAACCTATCATTACAGTTCGCTGAAAAACCTTCCCGGAGGTTCGGTAGATCATCTTCCGTTCAGTATCCGGATTTTATTGGAAAATGTACTCCGCAATTTTGACGGGTTCAGCATTACCGATGAACATGTCAATACATTGCTTCACTGGTCACCGGCTCCCGTAGACAAAGATATACCCTTCAAGCCGGCCCGTATTCTGATGCAGGATTTCACCGGTGTACCCGCTGTCGTGGATATGGCCTCCCTGCGGGCAGAATATGTACGCCACGGAAAAGACGGACAAAAGATAAATCCGGCTATCCCCGTGGATCTGGTAATTGACCATTCCGTACAGGTAGATTACTTCGGCACAGATTATTCCTATGATAAGAATGTACAACTCGAATATGACCGCAATACCGAACGCTATGAGCTCCTGAAATGGGCGCAAAAAGGACTCCGTAATTTTACAGTTGTTCCTCCCGGAATGGGAATCTGCCATCAGGTCAATCTGGAATATCTGGCCAAGGGAGTCATCAGCAGAGAAGGCTGGTTATTTCCGGATTCCTTAGTCGGTACTGATTCGCATACCCCGATGGTAAATGGTATCGGCGTCATTGGCTGGGGTGTAGGAGGTATAGAAGCGGAAGCCGCAATGCTGGGGCAGCCCATCTTCTTTACCTGTCCTGAAGTCATCGGTCTGAAACTTACCGGAAATATCCCGGATGCCTGTACCGCTACTGATATGGTACTTTCCATTACCAAAATATTGAGAGATAAAGGAGTAGTAGGCAAATTTGTGGAAGTCTTCGGCGAAGGACTAGACAACCTGACGGTAACGGATCGCGCTACAATCTCCAATATGTCGCCTGAATTTGGCTGTACTGTCACCTACTTCCCTATCGATAACCGCACATTGGAATATATGCATGCGACCAATCGTTCCAAAGAGCAGATAGAGATTGTAGAAACCTATTGTAAGGAAAATCTGCTGTGGCGAACCGGCAATGAGACCATCCAGTATTCGTCATTAGTCGAATTTGATCTGTCTACATTAGAACCAACCGTTTCAGGACCCAAACGTCCGCAGGATAAGATCATCGTGAAAGAACTGGGAAGCAAATTTGCTACCTTGCTGGATAAAGAACACAACAGAGAATACCAGCCTTTTCAGGATCGCCGTGAAGCGGCCTGGCTGGCAGATGGCGGATCAGGAACTGAATTCACCTTCGGAAAAGTGCCACTCACAGCTCCTAATAATTTTCAGGTAGATAAAGAAGCCCTACAGTCCGTCCGTATCAAGCATAAGAATAAAGAATTTATCCTGAGCGATGGCAGTATCGTGATTGCAGCCATCACCAGTTGTACCAATACCTCCAACCCTGCCGTCATGATCGGCGCCGGACTACTGGCCCGCAATGCGGTAGAAAAAGGATTACGGACCAAGTCCTGGGTCAAAACATCTCTGGCTCCGGGATCTAAAGTCGTCACTCAATATCTGGAACGGGCCGGACTGAATGTAGATCTGGATGCCTTAAGGTTTCATACCGTGGGATACGGCTGTACTTCCTGTATCGGCAACTCAGGCCCGCTTCCTCCGCATATCGCTGAAGCCGTAGATAAAGGCGAACTGGTAGTGGCATCGGTGCTCTCCGGCAATCGTAATTTCGAAGCACGTGTACATCCGCAGGTAAAGATGAACTTTCTGATGTCACCTATGCTCGTAGTTGCCTATGCACTGGTGGGTCGTGTAGATATCAACCTGCTGGAAGATCCGCTGGATTATGATCCGAATGGCAATCCGGTGTATCTGAAAGATATATGGCCGAGCCGGGAAGAGATTATCCGGACCATCAATGACTGTGTGAAACAGGAAGATTTTCAGGAAGTATATGACGTCATCTTTGACGGGTCTACAGACTGGCAGAATCTGCAGGTCAATCTGGAACAAAACTACGAATGGAAATCAGATTCTACCTATATCAAGGAATCACCATTCTTTGAGGGGCTGAAAGAGACCTTAAATCCGGTAACAGATATCAAAGACGCACGTGTGTTATTATATCTCGGAGATTCGGTCACGACAGACCATATCTCCCCTGCCGGCTCGTTCAAAGATAACACTTCTGCAGGTCAGTACTTACTGGCTCACGATGTCGCACAGGCTGACTTCAACTCTTACGGATCACGAAGAGGGAATCACGAAGTCATGATGCGGGGTACTTTTGCCAATGTACGTATTAAAAATAAGATCGTTGAAAAAGAAGGTGGATACAGTATCTATTTTCCAGATAACGAAGTGAATACCGTATATGAGACCGCTATGGCCTACCAGAAAGATCAGACACCACTTATTGTATTAGCAGGTAAAGAATACGGATCAGGATCATCCAGAGACTGGGCAGCTAAAGGAACATTTCTGCTGGGTATAAAAGCAGTTATAGCCGAAAGCTTTGAACGTATACACCGCAGCAATCTGGTCGGTATGGGCGTAGCACCGCTGGTATTTGTAGAAGGTCAGAATGCCGAATCTCTGGGACTGGACGGAACAGAAACATTTACCATCACGGGACTGGCCGAAAACCTGAGTCCGCATAAATTACTGGACGTCAATGCAGTACATCCTTCAGGCAAAGCGACTGACTTCAAAGTCAAAGCCAGACTGGATTCCGCTATAGAGATAGAATATTACAAGAATGATGGTATCCTGCAATATGTATTGAGAGAATACCTGAAGAATAATTAACAAGCTAAATGAATATAGCACCTACCCCTGAAAATTTCAGGGGTATTTTTGTTTCCTGTAGTAAGGAAAAAGGGAAATTCTTTGTCTTTTTTATAAGTACCCTTTCACACTTTATAAGTATTCGGAGCAACACCTGCGTACCTCACCTATCCCTGCAATCTTCATAATTGTTTAACACTAATAAAATACAGTATAAATAAACATTGTTTAGTATTACAAAACATTTTATATATTTATACTACCATTATGATAAAACAGGGCAATTTTCTGGTTTTTGAACAATCTAACATGCCTCCGGCTGTGCACAGCCAGCCTGTCCGATCGCTCTCGGAGGGAGAAATATTAGTAAAAATCTGCTATATCACCCTTTGCGGAAGTGATCTTCACACCTATTGCGGTATACGTCAGGAACCCTGTCCGACCATTCTGGGACACGAAATTGTAGGCGTCATTGAGGATATCGCTTCTGATTATAAAGCATATGATGCCATCGACAGTACCTTGCAAAAAGGCGATCTGGTCACCTGGACTGTATTTGCCAGTGATCCACAGACAGACAGCTACAATCCGGATATTCCACAGAAAAATACAGCACTTTATAAATACGGGCATCGTCAGCTTACAGAAGCAGACAGTTTCCATGGTGGGGTGGCTACGCATATTATATCATTTGTCAAACCACAACAGATCAATAATTATGAGTAAAATTAAATTAGCCCTGTTTGATATGGCCGGTACGACCGTACAGGACAATCGTGAAGTCGAAAAATGTTTTTTTGAAGCCATCCGGGCAACACAACTGGAAGTGTCTTCAGAAAAAATAAACAGCATGATGGGCTGGTCCAAATACCGGGTATTCGAAACCATCTGGAAAGATGAAATCGGGGAAAATCATCCCTCGTTTAAAGACAAAGTGGATGAGTCCTATGCTTTTTTCTGCAATACACTTGAGCATCATTATGAAACATACGGCGCAAAACCTTATGACGGAGTACCGGAAGTATTTGAATTCTGCAGAGAAAATGACATCCGGATCGCATTGACTACAGGATTTTACCGTAAGGTTACCGCTATAATTCTGCGTAAACTGGACTGGGATAAAGACCTGGACAGTAATTACATAAGACTGCATAACACTTCGAACAATATTATCAATTGTTCTGTATCCAGCAGTGATGTCGTAAACGGCAGACCTGAACCGGATATGATTCATCTTGCGATGGAAAAATGTCAGATCCGTGATGCAGCTACGGTTTTCAATATCGGCGATACGCCTTCGGATTTACAATCCGCTCACCGCGCTAATGTTGGATATTCTGTAGGATCACTCTACGGAACACATACAGTGCATGAACTGAATTATTATCCCTCGGATAAACTTATACATCAGCCATTGGAAATTATAGAACTCATAAAAGCCTTATAATACAGGAATTACTGTTAATTTAAAAACCAGTTATGATAAACAGAAAATCATTTTTAAAAATCGGAGGACTGGGGATCTCCGGTCTTCTGCTGAGTCCCGCACTTGCCTCTGCCAGAACAAGTACAGATAAAGCCAGTCAAAGGATCCGGTTCGGTGTAATCACAGATCTGCATTATGATCTGATGCACGACAGCGAAAAACGGGCAGCAGCCTTTATTGAAGCAATGAAACAGGAAAAACCGGATTTCATTATCCAGCTGGGAGATTTCTGCATGCCCAAACCTCAGAATAAGCCTTTGATGGATATATGGAACAGCTTTGAGGGTGAAAAATATCATGTGCTCGGCAATCATGATACGGATGGCGGATATACGAAAGAACAATCGCTGGCATTCTGGTCCGCTGAACGCCCCTACTATTCGTTTGATAAGAATGGTTTTCACTTTGTTGTCCTGGACGGTAATGAGAAAAGTGAAACAACCGAGATACCGGGTTATCCGCGAACAATCGCAAAGAAGCAACTGGAGTGGCTCAGAGACGATCTGCAAAAGACTTCTCTAAGAACCGTAATCTTTTGTCATCAGGGGCTGGAAAATACCTTAGGCGGACTCGATAACGGAATGGAGGTCCGCTATCTGTTAGAGCAGATAAACGAAAAGGCAGGATTCAAAAAGGTCATCCTCGTATTGACCGGGCATCATCACATGAACTATCATAATGAAATAAACGGGATACATTATGTGCAGATCAACAGTGCGTCCTATTACTGGGCAGGTGAAGATTTCAAAAACCAGGCATTTTCAGAAGACTTTTACAAAAAACACCGTATACTCCAATATACACTGGTCTATGAGGAACCAATCTGGGCTATGATCGATATTAACAATAAGAATAAAATCTCGATCAAAGGCAAAAAAACAAGTATGGCCGGCATACCTCTGGAACAGACGGGAATTGATATTTACAAAGACGTATATCCCATTAGTTCGGAAATCGATTCCAGAATACTTAAATACTAAACGACAACGCACCTGAACAGATTCAGGGGCGTTGTCGCTTTTATGAAATCAGCTTTTTACAGCCTGTAGTTTGCTATGAAACCCGTATATCTATCACTATTATTTCATCTTAAAACAATGTACATTACCTGAAAAATCAGCAACATACATATAGTGGTCTGCAAGAGTTGCCTCGGCGAATATAGGAGCTCCCAATGTAATAGCCTGTACCAGTTTACCGCTCTGATCAAGCACATAAAATTGTCCGTCCGAAGCGCCGAAGTACAGGTTGTTTCCGACAGCAAGTACACTGCTTTCTACCGTACGGACCGGTTTGTGCTGATCCGGACTGGTATAGGCCGAAGTATACACCAATGCTTCTCCGGTGTTAAACTGCCATTTTTCTTCCAAAGTCTTCATATCGTAACTTTTTACACCGCCTACTGATGTAGGCATGATCAGTTCCCCGTTTAAAAGCAGAGGCGAGGCCATTACCTTAAATTCATCTTCAAAAATCTTCTTTCTAACCGTTTCTCCGGTTTTCAGATCCAGTACAAACAAACCGTTGAGTCCAGTCGTGTATACATACTCACCATCAAAACTCACACCCCCGCTTCTGAAACGAAGTCCGTCATCATTTCTCTTCCACAACAACTTGCCTGATGCAAGGTCATGTGCAAATAAGCTATTCCAGTTGCTGCCTGTGATCAGTACATTCTTAGCGATCAGCATAGATCCGGGCATCCCCTCGCCACTATTCCAATCCTTATTCTGCCAGATTACATCTCCTGTTTTGACGTTTAAGGCCGACAGGTATTTACCATATCCGGTATAATAAATACCTTTATCAACGACACCTCCGGTTACATATACCGGCAGCGTTCCTCCGCTAAGGCTCTTTGTCCATTTGAGCTTTCCGGTTTTGATATCCAGCGCATACACATTTCCGGCACCATCCGTAGCTAATACAAGCCCTTCAGCTACGTTCAACTTATTCTTAACAGAGCTGTTTGTATGATAAGACCAGATCTCTTTTCCGGTCTTTTTGTCCAGAGCGACGATCTTGCTTTTGTCTGTCGTACCGTCATCAATAGTCGCAGCTAATACCATATCATCCACAACAAGCGGACTTGCTTTCCATACACTCGCCCCGATATTGGCACTCCATATCAGCTGCAAAGCCTGATCAGCAACGGTCTTTGTTAACGCGAAAGGTTGCTTCTTTAATTCACGTTCACCGTTGGCATATACAACTTCAGTCAGCATCTCATAATTTACACCGTAAGACACTTTACCTAATGCACTTTGTCCTCTCCAGTTCCAGTCGCTCTGTTGCTGCAGTGTCTCTTTGGCAATCTGTTTGCCACTCTGATCATAGATATAAGTATAAGCTCCGGTTACCGCTCGTTCACTATCGTAGATATTGACATTTATATCCAGTTTATTTCCATTAAGGGTATTCATACCGGATACGGCAGGACTTACGACAGCTACATGCCCTTTCAGATTGGCATATACTGGCTGTACGTGAGTGACTCCGTCCTTACTGATATCAATAGCCATAAACTGACCTGCAGAATTATCGATTCCACCTTTATTCGGAGCTCCTGTGGAGATCACATATACATTACCTTCGCCCACGCGTTGCACAAAATTATTATGCCAGTGTCCAAACAGCCAGGCTTTCAGATTATACTGCTTGAGATCAATCTCCTCAGTCTTACCTTTCATCACAAAATCTTTCCCTACTGCAAAATCATGATTGATAAAGATCAAAGGTTTATTCTTATCCTTGGCAGCCAGATCCTTCTTCAGCCACGCGATCACCTGATCCTGCGTATAACTGGGAGCATAGTCGCCACCGGCCATAGGTGTCACCACAAAGTGGGCCGGACCGGCATCAAAGGAATAATATGTCGGACCAAACAGATCCTCAAATAATTTTTCACCATATTCACCTTTTACCAGATCATGATTACCAACTGCATAATATGTAGGTCGGCGCATCAGTTCGGAGTTTACCTGACGGGCATGAAACTGCATACCCGGTTCGTAACAGATATCGCCGGTATGCATGATAAGTGAAGCACCCTGCTCGCGTGCATAATTACGTACATTGTCTATCCACTGCCCGTAAAGCGGAGTTTCTGTATCCGTTATCTGAATAAAGCGTAGTTTATCCGCAGACTGAACTTCGTCTTTTACGAGGCTGAAGTCATATGTTTCATCCGCTTTGGAAAGTTTAATATAATGCGTTTTTCTGGCCTTATAACCCGATGGAACGGTAATGAAAAGAAAACGGGCTTTTTCATGAGGTTTAATATCAAATTTACCATTCGCATCCGTTTTGACAATATCATATCCGTCCGATACGAGGATATCTCCTACTCCTTTTTCATTCAGATCCGGTTTCTTATTATCGTTAAGATCGATGTAAACCTGTCCGTGATACTGTGCATGTACCAGTTGAGCAGTTAAAAATGCACTGATAAGTAATATTTTTCTCATGATGACATAGGGGCAAACTTTGCATGTGCAGCAGCTTGCTGAAAATTATTATTTTAGATTTGATTATTCGTTTTTTAATGATGCAACATACTACAATTACACCCATTGTTTATAAATATTAAAAAATACAAAAACGAAAGGCATATATTTTGGCAAAAGTAACAGCCATAGTTTAGCATTACTTAAACTCAATGTTAAATAAAAAATTTTATCCTTGCAAAATAATTTGATTTTTAGTCTTCCCTATCTCCTTCTTTTTCAGGTCCGGACGCAATATGAATGTCCTGTTGAGGAAACGGAATGACAATACCCTCCTGCCGGAAATGCTGATGTATAGCCTGCATAAGGTCGCTTCGGATCTGCGAAGCATCTCTGAGGCTTCGTACCCAGAAATATAGATCAATATCTATCGCACTTGCGGCAAACTGATTATACTGTACGACAGGCAGAGGAGATGTCAGGATATTTACCTGCTTGCCCATAATAAGCAACAGCAAGTCGCGGATATGTTGAAGATCGCTGTCATAAGTCACACGCAAGACAATATGCATACGCTTTTTATAGCCGCCTAATGTCCAGTTGATCACATGAGAATTGAGCAGATCCCCGTTAGGTAAAACAAGATCAGCTCCGTCAACAGTAGAAATGACACTGCTTCTGAAGCCGATAGATTTGACAGTCCCGCCTTGTCCGCCCACCTCGATAACATCACCTACATTCACAGGTTTTTCAAATGCAATGATCAGTCCGCTCACCAGATTATTGACGAGCGTCTGTAAACCAAATCCCACACCTACTCCTAATGCGCCTAAGATCAGTGTAATTTTGTCCATCGGTATACCCGCCGCAGCAAAGGCAAGAAAAAGTCCAAGCACAATAATCGTAATCCGGATAAGCAACAGCCAGCTACCCACTTTCAATTTCCGCTTATGTTTTTCTTCCTTACTGTTCCATTGCTGATCGGAAGCAAAATAAGAAACTACTTTTGAGACCACTGTAGTCACGATCATAATCACGATAAAAGTCAAAAGATTGCTGATCGAAAAAGTATAGCTGCCTAATGCATGTTCCTGCTCGAAAAAATTCTTTAACGGTTCGGATATCTGCCTGAACTCATAAAAATTACGGCCAAACAACACAAACCAGCCAATCACCAGAAAGATGTAAAAAAATGTAGGTGCCTGCGTCCCTACCCGGTTGTAGTTCAGATAAAACAATCGCTGTTCCTGATGCGTGTACAGCATAGAGGCAAACTGCAGCCCCTCATTAATTAACCGCACCACCCATAAAAACAGAATCGTGATCATCACACTTAGCAATCCGGATACCATCAGCACCTTGGCCAGATTATACTGACCAAAGATGTCACTGATACATGCGATCAGTGTAAATGCCGTCATCAGCCCTATCGGGTATAATATCCAGCGCTCCCGCAGCTCCTCCTGTTTCTGTCTGTTGATCAGGGCATACAATCCGATGCAGAAACTACATGCCGAAATAAGCAGGATACACCATCTTTCAGGACGTGATGCCTGCAGGATCATATTATCCATACACGCCAGGACAAAAAGTGTAAACAGTGCCAGCCAGATCCTCATCCAGTACTGGCTTATGTAGGTCCGAAAGATAACAGAAAGCAATATACCGGAGAGTATCCATAACAGCGCACTGAAAATAAACGGCGGAGCAGGAAAGATAAACTGGAATATACTGCAAACAATAATTATCGCCGAACATACCGGATAACGGATGACAAGTCCGTCTGCCTTCTCTCCGCTTTTTTCCTGCTGACTTGTCAATGCCTTTTTCAACGAAGTCAGATAGTAAGCAGAACATAAAACCATAAGGATAAGAAAAAGAAATTTACCCCAATGTGCCTTGAAATAAAATACCGTTACCAAATAAGCCTTATGTACAGAATAATACAGAAGTTCGGAAAAAGGACGGTCAAAAGTATTAGGTTGCCATATATTTACAAATTCTTTATTAAAAATGCGATCAGCTATCTCCTTCTGGTAAAAGTTGATCTCTTCCATATGCGCATTCAACCGGAACAGCTCCAGGTTGATCTTTGTTTGTATATGCTGAATATTATAAATAGCAGTCTTTAAGGATTGTGTGACCGGAGATATCTCTACCGCTACAGCACGAAGCTGTTGAATATAGTTGACAAGTTCTGCCGAATCTGTCGGAAACTGAAATAAGGAAGGATCATTTGACAGGGAATCCAGCGCAAAACGAAATTGTATAAGTTGAGTCTGATATCGGTCTATTCTGCTTTTCTGGGTAGCCACATCTTTGGAAAGGCCGACCAGTACATTATAGGTCGTCGTGAGATTGCGGTTCGTCTGTGCTGTTCCTAAATGATTAAAAACCCCGTCTCCGGCTATTTCATGCCATTTTATAATATTATCCAGATCCGAATTGATCTGTAAGGAATCCACTCCGTTTTTAAGAAAAGCACGTGCCCGCTGATTCGTTCGTTTGATCTGCTCCAGAATCTCATTCTGGCGTACCATAGCACGATCCGCGTTATAGTCTAAACGGCTTCTGGCTGCAGATTGTTTTGCAAAGTCCTGCATCTGACTTACAAAATCCTTCTTCACAGCCGTATCCTTTGCTAACGTATCAGATTGCACAATACCTCCATAAGCACAGTTCAGAAGACTTATAAAAAGGATAACTATACTAAGCTGTTTCATATTCGGTTGGTAGATATTGCATAAAAATAAAGCATTTCATGCATATTATCTACATCGAGAACAAGAACTTAATCTATATTTTGATTGGATAAAGACTTAATAATCTCTGCGGCTTTCGACGGTATAGGTAAAACTTTCTGCTCTGTAATAGCCCAGATTATATTCAATAGGACGTCCGGACTGATCATACACAAAACGCTTTCGGGATAAAATGGGATCTCCCTGATTGATTTCCAGTTTGTCTGCTATAAACTTATTCGCGGCTTTAGCATCTATTTCCTCCTGAGAAAGATCGGCTATAATATGGTGATCCTGTTCCAGTATCTCGTACAACGGACGCTTAAAATCCTCATCACCCGTCAATCCTATACGCGGATGAAAGTAAGAAACAAAATATACAAAAGGATCGTCCTTCTTTCCTCTCAGACGTTCCAGTTTCAGGATTTTCTGATCTTCCTTTATATCAAAAAAATGCATAATACTTTTCTCCGGAACTACCCAGCTCACATGTAATTCAAAATTTTTGACTTCTATTCCTCTGTTTTTCATCTCCTGAGAAAAGCTCAGCCAGTTTTTAGACTTTGAGCTGAATTTGGAAGTGACGACCTTAGTGCCTACTCCTTTCTTACGGACCAGCAGCTCTTCATATACCAGCTTATTGATAGCCAGACGAAGTGTCGTGCGTGAAATAGCAAGACGACGCGCCAGTTCTACTTCATTGGGTAATAACTTGCCGTCTATATACTCAGGATCTTTGATAAGTTCGCGAAGTAACATTTCGGCCTGTATGTGTAAAGGAACCGGACTCTTGTGGTCTATCTGAAGATTCATAATACGCGGGTAAAATTTTCTGCTTTGCTGTTTCAGTAGCTAAAGTAACATTATTTGGAGAATTAAAAAAATACACATATGTTTGTATGTATGTACATATTAAAATAACCAATGTAAATTTATGAACACACTCTTTAAACTTATTATTGCAACGGTCTCTTTGGGCGGGCTGCTTTTCGGATTTGATATGGCCGTTATTTCGGGTGCAGTACCGCTGATTAAAGCCCATTTCAATCTGACCCCCGGTCAGGAAGGTATGTTTGTCTCTTCAGCATTGGTAGGGTGTATTATAGGCGTCATATTTGCCGGACGCTGGAGTGACCGCTTAGGCCGAAAATCTACTCTGGTTATCGCAGGCACATTGTTTTTAGTTTCAGCAATCGGATGTACATTCAGTCCGGATTTTATCTCTCTGCTGACCAGCAGATGGGTTGGCGGTCTCGGTGTGGGTATTGCCTCCATCGTTGTCCCCCTCTATATTGCAGAGATATCACCAAGCCAGTACCGTGGCCGTACAGTGACGATCTATCAGTTAGCTATTACGATAGGTATACTGGCGGCCTATGTCAGTAATGCGCTCGTGCTTAAATATGATCTCAGTATCGCTGCCGAACATTGGCGCATGATGTTTCTGCTTGGCGCAATTCCCGCATTACTGTTATGTCTGGGACTATTTATAGTACCCGAAAGCCCCAGATGGCTGATTCAGAAAGGGAAAGAAAGTATGGGATATAAGATACTTGCCCGGTTAAATATCAACGACCCCATTACTCCGGTGGCTCAGCAAGAGCGTCAACATGTATCTCTATTTTCCCCGGTCTACAGAAGAGCCTTTATATTAGGGCTTCTGCTTCCTTTATTTTCACAATTGAGCGGTATAAATGCTATCGTTTACTTTGGCCCCAGCATTCTGCTTCAATCCGGTCTGTCCCTTGACAGTTCAGTACAGGCACAGGTTTTCTTCGGACTGGCCAATGTGATCTTTACCTGTGTGGCGATCTGGAAAGTAGATACCTGGGGCAGAAGACCGCTGTACCTCACCGGTACATTAGGAGCTACGATCAGCTTATTATTAACAGGCTGGTTTCTGAGTCAGGATATCCATACGTACGGGAATCTGCTCATCGTTTCCATCCTCTGTTTTCTACTGTTTTTTGCCTTTTCTATAGGTCCTTTAAAGTTTGTGGTTGCATCAGAGATATTCCCTGCGGCTATACGCGCACGCGCCATGGCGGTCAGCATTCTGGTTATGTGGGTCGCAGACGCCATTATCGGTCAGCTCACTCCTATCCTGCTCGATCAGTGGGGAACAGCATGGACATTCCGGGTATTTGCCATCTGCTGCGCGATTGCCTTTATTACAGTCTATTACCTGTTACCTGAAACCAAAGGAAAACGTCTGGAAGAAATAGAGGCATACTGGAAATCGAAAATCAAAAAGTAATATTAAAAAAGATAAATATAATTAGTCATATCATAACATGGAAACCGAAGTAAAAGATAACAGCATAAACTATACTATATTGCCCACACATAAAGCCAAAGGTCACATCTATAGCGGATATGATTCTCTGGCCACAGCTCTGTCTGAAGAATCACTCTATATACTTGACGGATATATCGGAGTGAACTGGCAGGAAATTGTTGAAGGGCTTGAAACTGCTTTTCGCAAAATTGCGGTAAATGTCCGTTTTATACCTTTCGAAACGGCCCTGAAAGAAACACATGAAATCGAGGATATGGTACAGCCTTTTTTAGGTGCTGATGACCCCCTGTTCGGTTACAGAACGGATCTGTCCATCACAGATTTTTATGATCTGGAAAAAGTAAAAATGCTTGTACCCGCGCATGCTGAAGGATTGACGATACTATACGGTACAGGCGCAGCATGTTACAATACAAAGGCTCCCATTGCCTACTTTGATTTACCTAAAAATGTACTTTCGCAGCGCATGCGTCAGGGGAAGGTTGACAATCTTGGTGCAGATTTTCAGGACGACAAGAAGCAGATTTACAAGCGGTTTTATTTTGTGGATTGGGTAGTATTGAATAAGCATAAGAAAAATATATTACCCCGGACAACCATTATGGCGGATCAGCAGCTGAAGGAACGTATCTCCTGGATGTACGGCAAGGATCTGCGTGACACCCTGAAAGATATGTCTACCTCCTTCTTCAGAGTAAGACCCTGGTTTGAGCCGGGCGTCTGGGGCGGACAATGGATGAAAAAACACATGAAGCAGTTGGATCAGAACGTAGAAAATTACGCCTGGTCTTTTGAGATGATCGTTCCGGAAAACGGACTGGTATTAGCTGACGGAGATCATCTTCTGGAAGTTTCCTTTGATCAGTTGATGTATACTGCCGGCGAACAGGTGCTGGGCAAAGCGCATAACCGGTTCGGAGATGAATTTCCGATACGCTTTGATTTCCTGGATACGTTTGACGGAGGGAACCTTTCTATACAGTGCCATCCGGGCACACAATATGCGAAAGATCAGTTCGGCGAAAATTTCACACAGGACGAAACCTACTATATTGTCGACTGTGAGGAAAATGCAGAAGTGTATCTGGGATTTCAACAGGATATACAGCCTGATAACTTCCGAAAAGCACTCGAAGAAAGTTTTGAAAACGGCACTGCTATCGAAATTGAAAAGTATGTTCAGAAATTCACGGCTCAGAAACATGATCTCTACCTGATCCCCAACGGTACAGTACACGCATCCGGAAAAAACAATCTGGTGCTCGAAATCAGCGCCACACCTTATATTTTCACCTTCAAAATGTACGATTGGGTACGTCCGGATCTGGATGGGAAGCCCAGACCACTCAATATAGCACGTGCATTTGAAAATCTGGATTTTTCACGTAAAGGAACCGTAGTACAGGATACATTGATATCCAAACCAAAGGAAACGGCATTGGATGTAAATACAAACTATATAGATCTGCCGACTCACGAACAGCATTTCTATACGATTTGCAGATATGACTTTACTGATCAGGTATCCGTAGAGACAAAAGGACAATGCCATATCCTCATGCTGGTAGAAGGCTCGGCAATAGAACTGACTACCGCAGACGGAAAACAAGAGGTCTTTCATTTTGTAGAAACGTTTGCTGTACCTGCTGCTGCAGGCTCATACAGGCTGCGTAATCTGGGCGAAACACAGGCAAAAGTAATTGTATCATTTGTCAAAGATGAAGCCTGCTAAACTATATAAAACAATCACTTATAAACGATAAAATAATGAATAGAATAGCCTTATTAGCCTTAGCAGGTCTGCTCACTGCATGTGGATCTTCTGGCGGCAAGACAGACTCAGCCGCGCTGTCCAAGCGTATAGAAGCAGACTCTTCGCTACAGATCGTCAAAGATAAAGCGCTGGAAATCGTAAAATCCGGATTCAATGCCGGAGACGGATACAGTGAAGTATGGATCAGAGATTACAATACATTTATCACAGTCGCCACAAAAGTACATCCTCATGAATTGATTAAGGAACAACTGCTTACGTTTTTACGCTTACAGGGGGAAGATGGTAATATTGCAGACGGTTTTGTCACAAAAGCAAGTCTTAAAGGCAAGCCTTCAGATTATTACACGATTACCAATGTGCTTGCTCCGCAGTTTGCAGCCCATAAGAATACGGTAGAAACAGATCAGGAAACATCTCTTATACAAGCAGTACACAAATACATCAAAGCAACAAACGATACCAGCTTTCTGGAAACCGAAGTTGGCACTTCTACTGTAAAGGAACGTATGGAACATGCGATGGATTTTCTGATGAAGCACCGATACAATGAGAAGTACGGCCTGCTCTGGGGAGCAACGACTGCAGACTGGGGTGACGTACAGCCGGAACATGACTGGGGTGTCCATCTGGATGAAAATTCTCATCTCGCTATCGATATCTATGACAATGCTATGTTTCTGATCGCATTGGACAATTATATGGATATGATTCCTGCGGCGGCTAACAGATGGAAATTGATACGGGAGCAGATAGCAGGCAGCACAATGCAACATTTATGGGATGACAAGAATCAGAAGTTTATACCCCATATCTACCTGACTACTTCTCCATTTGACAAGAATTTTGATGAAAATCAGATCTACTATCACGGAGGAACAGCGGTAGCAATAGAAGCTAATTTACTATCCAAGGAACAAATCAAAACATCTCTTGATAAAATGATTGCCAATGTCAAAGCTTCCGGAGCGGCGACCATTGGACTGACCTTATACCCGACCTATCCGGAAGGATCATTCAAAAATAAAGGTATGCACCCTTATGGTTATCAGAATGGTGGTGACTGGACATGGTTTGGCGGAAGAATGATTCAGCAACTGGTCAAAAACGGATTTGAAAAGGAGGCTTACGAACAGATAAAACCTATGCTTGACAGGGTCATCGCCAATAAGGGATTTTTTGAATGGTATACCAAAGACAATAAGCCTAAAGGGTCAGGAACATTTCGGGGTGAGGCAGGTGTATTATACGATGCCATTGTAATGTTGGAGCAGGCACAGAAATAACAAAAAAAAATGTGCTATCCAAAAAGGTTGGATAGCACATTTTTATGCGATTCTATAGTACCTACCTACGGATAGGCAATTCTACAAGGATTTGACTTGACTTTTTTGGGCATCCTCGTTTCGTTATTCGACAGACCAATTCCCTTTCACTTTTAAGGAGAACCTGTTCCGACATGTCGGAAGGGTTAGGGAGAGGTTTTGCATAATTTCAGATATGCAATTCTCAAAGGGTTTGACCGGACTTTCGAGACACCTTCTTCAATATAAAAGGTAAATTCATTTAAATATTTCAATTGCCCGGGGATTAATTCCCGGGCAATTTTTCTACATATACTTACTGTGCAACCGGAATACCTCCCGTTCCCCAGTTTTTGTTAGGCATGGATCCCATTTCCAATATCAGCGTACCACCTTTCAATACTTCTGAAGCAGGAAACCAGCAGTTATTAAGTTCCACTCCATTTAAGGTAGCTTTCTGGATATACATATTCTTTTTACTGGTATTCCGGGCTTCGATCACAAACTCTTTTCCCCTGCCATACCGGTTACCGAGATCAAGGGTCACTTTCTCAAACAGCGGACTTCCTATCTCATAAATCGGATCTACTCTGGTCCCTCCGTCCATCTGAAACAATCCGAGAGCATTCATCACAAACCAGGCACTCATCTGACCCTGATCCTCATCGCCAAGGTAAGCATTAGATAAGCCATGTCCGTAATAGCGTTCCATAATTGCCCGGCTCCATTTTTGCGTAAGCCAGGGCCGTCCGACCCAGTTAAACAGAAATGCAAAATGCATAGATTGCTGATTACCCTGTACGACCGGATAATCCCAGTACTGATCATTCGGACCATTAAAGCGCCATTTGTAACTTTCCTCAAATCCCCACTCCAACCGTTTCAGAAATGTATCCTGTCCGATACGTTTTGCTAATCCCGGTATATCCTGTGGCACAAAAAAAGTGAGCTGCCAGGCATTTCCTTCAACATAATGTTCGTTGGCACCCGATTTAAACGGATCAAACTCCTTATACCAATCTCCCTTAGCATCCCGCATGCGGGCATAGCCGGTCACGGTATCGATTGCATTTTTCCACCATGATCCGCGTTCTCTGAATTGAATAAATTCCTTTTCCTTATTTAAGGATCTGGCCATTTGCGAAACAGTCCAGTCGTCAAAGCTATATTCCAGTGAATTGGAAAACCGTCCCTGATCATAGGGTACATACTGATGTTGCAGATACGTCATCAGATCCCTGTTGCCGGCATACCCGCCTTCAACCGGAGCAGATGCTGTAGTCTGCATTTTGACCATTGCTTCAAACGATTTGTGCACATCATAATCCCGGATTCCCATCTGATAAGCACTTACCATAAGAGGTATTTCGTGCTCGGCTACCATTACAGGAATATACTCCATACCAGCAGGGCCTTTAGCCAGCCAGCCATTGGCGTCATACATGGCCAGCTGTGAGCGTACCCATTTGCTTGACCATTCCGGAGTCACCAGATTCCAGAACTGATTCAGGTTCCAGAACGTATTCCAAAAAGCATCACATCCGAGCGCCACATCCGTGGAGCCGGGAAGTTTGCGAATCTTTTCATCAGCAGAAACCCAGCTTCCGTCCACATCACTGAATGTATTTCTGCTGGCAAGAGAACGGTACATATTGGTATAAAAACGCTCCTTTTGCAACTGATCATTTGAATTTATCGAAATTCGTCCCAATTGTTCATTCCATACCTGCCTTTGACGGGCATATACCTTGTCAAAGGACCAGCCAAATGGCTTACTGATCTCCTCTTGCAGATTCAAAGCTGCATTTGCGATACTCACATAAGAGATTCCGGTTCGCAACTGTACAGTTTTATTTGTTCTGGTATCAAACTCGAAATACATTCCGGCATCGCTTACTTCCGATTCATCCAGTGTTTGCTGCCTCAGTACCTGCCCGTTTTTCCAATATCCGAAATTCTTGATCGGACGGTCAAATTCCATTACAAAATGTACATTATACTCCTGATCAATATCTCCGGACCATACGTGCTGGGACAGTTGTCTGCTCACTCCCTCTATGCGGTAATCGCTTATTTTGGTCAGCTTTACGGCTTTGATTTTGTAATCATACTCTGTAGGCAATTGCAGATCAATCATGATCCGCCCGGTATCCGCACGATGATACGTATACTTCTGGAAGCTGGTTCGTGTACCTGCTGTCAGTTCAGCTGTAATATCATAATCCGTCAGATCCACTCGATAATACCCCAAAGGAGCCTTTTCGGTTGTCTTATCGATGCGTGATCTGTATCCGCTATCCGGATTATCCTGATCACCCATATGAATATTAAGCTTTCCTGATACCGGAAAAGTACCCAGACCTGTCATCGTCCATTCGTGGATATGGCTGAATGTTCCGATAGATTCTATAGTAGGATCATATCCGGCCTGCCATCCGCTTCGCTGATTGTCGGGACTGAGCTTGACCATACCGAAGGGCATCCAGGGTCCCGGCGCAATCATCCATCTGGAATGTGCTGTTCCCATCATCGTGTTGACATAGTCGGCCGGACTAACGAGCTTTTGTGCCGACCGTTTCACCGTCCCTGCTCCTATTTTCATTCCGTCTGCACGGATTTCGTAACGACTTGTTTTGGGATTTTTCACTGCCGGCATAAGAGCTTCCAGGACATACCTTCCGGTATCCAGATACTGCTTCAGAATGCTGTTTCCATCGAGCATAACCTCTAGTTGCGCATGTTCTTTCAGGGATGACACATCCACTAAAAGAGCCTGAAATTTTTTATTTTGCTTCTCTGTTTCATAATCCGCAGGAGATACGGACTTCAACCAGGCGGTACCAGGTTTCAGGATATGGACATGTGGCGGACCGTAGAGTGCCAAATCATCAAATACCAGCCATCCGCCCTGCAGGGTAGTCAATGTGATATGGTTTGAACCGTCTTTCAATAGTCCCTCAGGGATTTCAATCCGAATGTTTTGGTTTTCGGCCCGGTCAAACGGACCTACCGGATTTTCGTGGCCATTTCCCTTCTTAAGCGGAAAGTGGTATGGTTTACCATTGACAGATATCTTAAATGAGGGAGCCTCCTTGGGATCGGTCTGCAAAATATTGATTTCAAAACCGAATTTATCCTTTGCAGAGAGGTGCTCGAGTCCAAAATCAATATTCAAAAAATGGGAACGTATACCTGCAGTTGGTCCCGTTCCTCCCCAGCTGTTGACCGGTCCGGGCAAGACATAAGGCCAATCGGTCTGACTATCTGAATGACCGATCATAAATGACCGGTCTTCAAATCCAAAATCTTTCTCAATAAATTGTTTATAGGCATCGGAAGACAATGCCATTCCTGCCGGACTATGATCTTTCTTTCCTATCTGCCAGATCACTTTAGCGATGTGCTGTGCCTTTGTCTGAAAAACACAGCCTAACAACAAACAGATCAGACAACTTATTTTAATTATGTTCACTTTAGACTGTATACACATATTTTTTCTTCTTTAATATCCCGGATTTTGCTCCAGAAGCGGATTTCGCTGTAATTCATCTGTAGGAATAGGCAACAAAAGGTTTTTCTCCAGAATGATGGCTCCTTTATCATTTGCATGTCCTATCACCGCTTCAAAATTAATATTTCCGTCATTAGTACCTGCAGGAACCGGAAACATCCTTGTGCGCTGTATATCAAACCATTGTCTCCCTTCAAATACAAGTTCGCGATAACGCTCTTTCCAGACTTCCTTTACAAACTGATCTGCCGGAAGACTGCCCAGTTGCTGGCGGATAACAGCCGGATCTGTCCTCCAGTACGCCCTTGCTCTTACCTGACTGAGGTAATCCACCGCTTCTGCTGTGACACCTTCCGAAAGTGCTATCGCCTCTGCCGCCATCAACAAGACATCAGGATAGGTATATATCGGTAAATCTTTGCCTGAGGTCGCTGTCTCAAATGATGCCTGATCATCCTGCCACATGTAAGGCGCAGTCGGAAAATTAAGGATCGTTCCGTTTGCCCTTTCCAGTGAGGAATGAAAAAACTGCTTTTCCTGTATACGAAGATCATCTGCAGCACCATAGCCTTTCAGAAATTTAGACGAAGGACCATAAGCATTATTGGTAATCGCAAATACAGTAGCAGAAGTAGATATCGTTGGAAAAGCCCAATGTGCATGCGTGGAAGTCGATATGCCTACAGTAAACTCATAGGAATAAATATACTCGTTGCTGACATTGTCGACCAGACGTAATTTGTTATAGGCTGTACTTTTCAGGTTGACAGATCCGTCCGGATTACGATAGTGTGTAGTGAGCTGATAAACGCCACTCCTGATAATGGCACGTGCTATGGCCGCACTTTTAGCATATTCATTCTGCTGTAACGGGTATCCGCTCATAGTCAGATAGACATCGGCCAACAGCGTTGCAGCCGTACCTTTACTTACTCTGCCTGCATTTGCGGACATCGTCTTATCCGGAAGATTTCCCTGATTGACAGCAAAAGTCAGATCCTGTACAATCAAAGTATACACATCTTTTACTGGTGTACGCTTCACATTGATGTTTTCCAGATTCTCATAAGGCTCGGTTATTAAAGGGACATCACCAAACATCCTGACCAGTTGAAAATATCCCTGTGCTCTGAAAAAATAAGCTTCTGCCAGCAACTGACTGCGTTGGATATCAGACAGTCCCGGTGTTGTCGGGATATATTTGATCGCATTATTTGCTCTGGATATCCCCCTGTACAGAGTACTCCATATATCGTGAAAATAAGTGGATAGATTCGTTGCATTAAAGGTCATATTCTGTGCATGCTGTACATGTACTTCCTGCCCCTTGAAATCATTGTCTATATATCCGGTAAGATAAGGGCCAAAAAACATCTTGGAGCCGGAATAATGAGCCCCTGCACCATCATACAGCTGTGGAGCTCCATTTCGGTACAAGCCGTTTACAGCATTAGTAGCATGCTCGGGTTGGGTAAAATACTGGTTGCCGGCAAGTTCATCCTTCGGATTTTCTTCCAGAAATTTTTTACAGGAAGTCATCATGGCGAGCGTGATGATTAGTAATATTATAGTCGGTTTCATGAGTTGTTATATTAAGATTAACATAATGGTTGGATACTAAAACTGAAAGCTTGTACCTATCGTAAATGTGCGGGGCTTAGGATATTGGTGAAAAAATATATTTTGTCCCCATTGATTATCACCCCATGAAGTTGCTTCAGGATCATATCCTTTAAAGCTGTCCGAAGTAATCAAAAATGCATTTTGTACACTTGCATATACTCTCCAGTTCTTAAGACCCCACTTTTGCAACTGATCATTGTGAAAAGTATAGCCCAGACTAATGGCATTCACCCGTAAGAAAGAACCGTTTGCAACCCAATGATCATCTACTTCACTGTTTTGTCCCGAATACGGACCGTTGCGGATCTGCTGAATCATTGTATTTTGATTCTGCTCCGTCCAGCTATCGTACAATGTTCTGCGAAAGCCGTTGGAATAACCAGTACGGTCTTCGGTAGAATGAAAAAACTGCTGCAGGATATCCACTCCGTATACAAACTGCATATCCACTCCCAGATCCAGTTGTTTGTATCTGAAATTGTTAATAAAACTTCCCGTCCAGTCCGGCAACCCTTTACCGATAATGGTCCGCTCGGCACTGCGTTTGGCTTCGCCCGGGATAGCACCGACTTTGGCCGCTTCTGCAGCCTCCGCTGTACCCCATGTCCCTAATCTTCTGTATCCCCAGAATGAACTCAGACTTTCTCCGACACGCAAAATAGTCTGGCTGCCGGACACCCAGTTAGGCCCGGGAAAAATATCTTCATTATTCGCTCCGAGCGCTTCGATCTGATTCTTATTATAGGTAAAATTCAAAGTTGATTCCCAGTTGAAATCAGAAGTTTTGACCGGCACGGCACTCACCAATACCTCTACCCCCTTGTTGGATACAGATCCGATATTATCCCGTACAGCCATAAATCCGGTGGACGAAGGCACAGGTCTGTCCAGCAACAGATCTGTAGTCAGCTTGTGGTAGTAATCCAATCCCAGTTTCAGACGTCTGTCAAACAGGGCCAGATCCATCCCGATATCAAATTGCTTTGATTTTTCCCATTCCAGATTAGGATTCGGAAGTCTGTTAATATAACTCTGGGATACACGTGTGCCATTGATCAGTGTCGTTTCAGAAGATATGGTACCTAAAGACTGATAAGTCGGAATCTCTGTATTCCCGGTGACACCATAGCTTGAGCGCAGCTTCAACTCATTGATGGCAGATACATCTTTCAGAAACGGTTCTTCTGAAATTACCCAACCGATACCTGCAGAAGGGAACACACCGTATTTGTTGTTTTCACCAAACCGCGAAGATCCGTCAATACGTCCTGTAAAAGTGAGAAGATATTTACTTTTATAGCTGTAACTCCCCCTCAGAAAGTAAGAATTCATCGCCCATCTGTCATATAATGACCCTGGAGCACCTGGTTGACTTGCAGCCTGAATGCTATTGTAACGGAAGAAATTATCGGAAAATCCTTTAGCCGATATCCAGTTATTCTCCGCTCTTCTTTCCTGCCAGCTGAGACCGATCACACCGTTGATACGATGATCCCCAAAATCCTTGTTATAATTCAGATAAGTCTCTTCCTGCCAGTAAAAAGAATGTTGATTTTCTATATACGCATAGCCCAGCGGAGCAGAAATATTGATCAGATCTGTAGGATCATAATTTTGGATCAGATTATCATTTTTATCAAATCCGAACTGCGTACGCAGATCCAGTCCCGGAAGAATATGAAAAGTCAGATAGGTATTGCCAAAAATCTGTGTGCGCTTACGTAACCGGTCCTGAGTTGTCAATACATGTACAGGATTCGGGATAGACTCCAAAGAATATGGATCTGTGATCATGCCGCTGTGTGCCCAGGTTCCGTCCGGAAATCTGACCGGAAATATCGGAGGCATTTCCAGCATAGAACGTCGGGGCATCTGATGTCCTCCATCTTCTTCAAACTCATTTCCGCGGGTATAGTTTACGAGTACATTTGTACCCATAGACAACCATTTTTTAGGTTTGGCATCATAAGCCAGTTTACCATTGATCCGTTCCAGCCAGTTGTTGAGCATGATCCCTTCGGTCTTGGCATAATTCATAAATGCACCAAATGAAGACTTTTCACCCTTGCCTAATACTGACAGCTGATGATTATGAGACAGTGCGGTACGGGTAGCTTCATCCTGCCAGTCTGTGTCATACAAAGGATTGCCCTGTGCGTCAAACAGTCGGGGATCCGAAGTTGTAAATACTGGAGCCGTGCCTGTAGGATTATATTTACTGTAATTGTCAAAACCTCTTTTAATGACTTCCAGAAATTCCTTAGCATTCAGCAACTCCAGTTTTTTAGGCAATACCCCTATACTCACAAAACCATCATAACCGACCACTACGCCATCTGACGTGGCACCCCTTTTGGTTGTGATCAGAATAACGCCATTAGCGCCTCTGGCTCCATAAATCGCTGTAGAAGATGCATCCTTCAGTACTTCCATACGTTCGATATCGTTTGGATTGAGAAACTGCATATTCTCCATGACTACACCGTCAATGACATATAACGGACTTGAAGACGAATTGATCGTTCCCAACCCGCGAATCAGCACACGGGGACTTCCTGTTGGAGATCCGGAATTGAGAAATACATTTACTCCGGCTACTTTACCTTTTAAGGCTTGCAAAGCATTATTGACAGGTACATTCAGCAGTTCTTTGGAAGATACCACAGCAACCGAACCTGTCAGATCAGATTTACGCTGCGTACCGTATCCTGTGACCACCACTTCTTCCAGCTCTTCTCCCGATGCGGACAACAGGATACGCAGATCTCTTTGCTTTCCGACAGCAACCTCCTGAGATTTCATACCGATAAAACTAAAAATAAGAACAGCTTTTTCATCCTTAACTTCGATCTCAAACCGGCCTTTATCATCTGTCGTTGTCGCATTGGAACTCCCTTTCTCCAGTATGCTGACACCTGTCAAGGGAGTGGCTGTATTTCCGTTTTCAGAGACCAGCCCTCGTATTACAAGCCCGCTCTGGGCTGATGCAAGATACGGACAGGCGAGCAAAAAGAGCAGCACTGCCCGGAAACAGGACATAAAATGTCCATACATTTTGTTTTGATTCATGGTTAGTTAGTTTAAATTGGAATAGTATAAGTTTATGGTTATTTGAATAGTTCTACAGGTAAAAAGCTGAACCTAAAAAATATGCTAAAACATATTTAAAGCAGCATAACAGTATAATATCTGATACAATCAGAAATAATCGATGATGAGATTTATTTTACAGAAAACTGTAGTACTTCCCCTATTAATGTAAACAGGAATCCTCATAACATTGGTTTTTGTAGTGTTGCACATTAAATGTACACACATACAAACATATTAATATATTAAAAACATTCCAACTTTTTTTTCCATTTTTCAGGAAAACGTGAGTATCGACAGATTTTTAAGATATACAGGAGCAAGTCACCCGGCCCCGTGTAACTTTTTATTTATTTCAAAAAACAGACATTTTTATTTGATTATTAGCAATAAAACTCTATTTTTGATCCGTTATTAATACAAACATGATTTATACTCACGTACATCATTTTCATTTCCATCATCGCCCCTGCGGCGATATGTAATTGATATGTTTCTACGTGAAGCATTTTTCCCCTTGTGTTTGAATCCTATTTATTAATAATTTACTGCTAACATTATAAAGCGTTGAAAAATCTCAAAATAGCTATCCAGAAATCGGGTAGATTAAATGAAAAATCAGTCCAATTACTCAAAAACTGTGGTTTAGATTTCGAAAACTATAAAAGTTCACTGATTACCTCTGTTGCTAATTTTCCTCTTGAAATTCTGTTCTTAAGAGATGATGATATCCCCGGATATGTCGAACAAGGCATTGCAGATCTGGGCATTGTCGGAGAAAATGTGATCGACGAATCCGAAGCACAGGTTTCCTATGTCAAACGTTTAGGTTTTGGAAAATGTACACTCAAACTGGCAGTACCAAAAGACAGTAAGATCGAAGATCTGAAAGACCTGAATGGTAAAGCTATCGCAACCTCCTACCCTGTTATCCTCAAAAACTTTCTGGATGAATACCAGATCACGGCAGATATCCGTTTAATATCAGGATCTGTAGAGATCTCACCGGGTCTGGGACTGAGTGATGCGATCTGCGATATCGTATCTACAGGTGGTACACTGAAGAGCAACGGTCTCAAGCCATTTGCGGATGTCCGCCGTTCGGAGGCAATCCTTATCGGAAGAAAGGGCCTGGAAGATAATCTGATCCTGACAGAACTGGTGCAGCGTATTGAATCGGTACTGCTGGCTAAAGAGACCAAGTATGTGGTTCTCAATGTGGAGAAAAAAAATCTGCCAGCGATCACTTCCCTGCTGCATGGTGTCAAGAGTCCCACAGTCGTTCCATTGGCCGAAGAAGGCTGGGTAGCTGTACATACAGTTATTTCGGAAGATGATTTCTGGGAAAAGATCAATACACTGAAATCTGCAGGAGCACAGGGAATAGTAGTGATGCCGATCGAAAAGATTATCTTGTAAGTATAATCAAAAGAAAAAACAACATGTTGAAAAAGTATAACTACAGTCAGCTATCGGCACAGGACATTGCTGATCTGGTAGACCGTAATACAGACCCCTCATCTGCGATACAGGATACTGTCCTGCATATCATTGACGAGGTGCGCAGGCATGGAGACCGCGCATTAGTGGATTATGCGCATCAGTTTGACAAAGTAAAGCTTGACAAACTGTATCTGGATGCGGATGATATTGACGAACTGGCTTTCACGATCAACAGAGATCAGCAACGTGCACTGGAAATTGCTTTCCAGAATATACACAAATTTCACAGTTATCAGCTGAAGCGTGAGCGCGTAGTCGAAACTATGCCCGGTGTAAAATGCTGGCGTGAGCCCCGCCCTATCGAAAAAGTTGGACTTTATATTCCGGGTGGATCTGCCGTATTGCCCAGCACACTGCTAATGCTTGGTGTACCGGCGCGTATCGCCGGATGCAAAGAGATCGTCGTCTGTTCTCCTCCGCAAGCAAGTGGCAAGATCAATGGCTTCGTGGCGTATTGCCTTAAATTGTTAAATATAAAACGCATATACCTTGTCGGTGGAGCTCAAGCGGTGGCAGCAATGGCTTTCGGAACGGAGAGTATCCCCAAAGTGGATAAAATCTTTGGCCCCGGAAATCAGTTTGTGACTAAGGCAAAAAGTATGCTGCAAGGCATGACAAATGTAAGTATTGATATGCCTGCAGGACCTTCCGAGGTATTGGTACTTGCTGACGAAACGGCTAATCCTGCCTATATTGCTGCAGATCTGCTGGCCCAGGCCGAACATGGGGTAGATAGCCAGGCCGTGCTGGTCGCTACTTCCGATACGCTTATAGATGAGGTCAATAAACAACTTGACGAACAACTGGCGGTATTACCACGTAAAGAAATGGCTCAGAAGGCATTGGAAAATTCTTATGCCATCCTGGTCAGCGATCTTACTGAAGGTATGAAATTTTCGAATGCATACGCCCCCGAACATCTGATCATTGAGTCTGATCAATGGAAATCTATTTCCAATCAGATCCTCAATGCCGGATCTGTATTCTTAGGTCACCTTACACCTGAAAGTGCAGGTGACTATGCTTCGGGAACAAACCATACTTTACCAACTTCAGGCTACGCCCGCTCCTACTCAGGAGTGTCAGTAGACTCTTTTGTCAAAAAGATCACGTTTCAGCACATCTCGGAAGAAGGTCTGTTACAGATCGGCTCTACTGTAGAGGTACTGGCCGAACTGGAAGGTCTTCACGCCCATAAGAATGCGGTGAGTATCCGCAAAGGCTGATACGAGCGTGCAGCTCATTGGCCTTATGACACTTTGTAAATAAATCGTACAAAGACTTATTGAAGAATGTGCATCTGTTCGCTTTAGCAGATGTACATTCTTCTTCCTCTCTCTTTATTTCTTCTTTAGCTCTTCCAAACCTTTTCTATCATTATTTTGCCATTATTGCAACTTTGGGATTAGAAAATTATTGGCTCTGCTATTATAATCTTAAATTTACATCATGAGTATTTTAACGAACTATTTTGACACAGTACATAATACTGCGCCATTTTCCCAGATAAAGAATGAAGATTATATTCCCGCTTTTGAAACAGCCATACAAGCGACCCGAAAAGAGGTAGATGCTATAGCACAAAATCCGGAAATCCCCACATTTGAAAATACAGTCGCTGCCATGGCTTATTCAGGAATGACACTGGATCGTATATCCAGTATTTTCTTCAATCTGCATTCGGCAGAAACCAGTGATGAACTGGAACAGATCGCACAGGAAATAGCGCCTAAACTTTCTGAACTAAGCAACGATATCACGTTGAATTTTGATTTGTTCAAACGTATCAAAGTGGTACACGAACAAAAAGATCAGCTCGACCTTACAGTGGAGCAACAGACTCTCCTGGAAAAAAGTTACAAGGACTTTGTCCGCAACGGGGCATTGCTCAATGATGAGCAGAAAGACAGCTTACGTAAAATAGATGCTGAACTCTCCGTATTGAAACTCAAATTTGGCGAGAATGTACTGGCAGAGACAAATGCTTACCAGCTTCATATCACGAATGAAAACGATCTTGCCGGCTTACCGGAAGGAAGCATAGAGGCTGCAAAAGCATTGGCGCAGTCTGAAGACAAAGAAGGATGGATATTTACGCTGGACTTCCCGAGTTACCTGCCCTTTGTCACCTATGCGGATAACCGTGAACTACGAAAAGAGATTGCGATAGCAGCAGGGAGAAAAGCTTTTCAGCAAAATGAGTATAATAATGAAGAGATTGTTATTAAAATTGTCAATTTGCGGTTCCAGCGCGCACAATTGTTAGGTTATAAGACGCATGCAGATTTTGTACTGGAAGAACGTATGGCACAGCGCCCTGAAAAGGTAGACGATTTTCTGAAGGAATTATTAAGCAAGGCTAAGCCGGCTGCTCAAAAGGAATTCGATGAACTGGCCGCATTCGCAAAAGAAAAAGACGGTATCTCCCAATTGGAAAAATGGGATGGTTCCTACTACGCTGAAAAATTAAAACAGGAAAGATTCAGCCTGGACGACGAAAAACTAAAACCTTATTTTAAACTGGAAAATGTCCTGAACGGGGCTTTTGAAGTTGCTGAAAAATTGTTTGATATCCACTTCAAAGAAGTTCACAACATAGACAAGTACCACGAAGAAGTACAGACATTCGAAGTGTCGGATAATAAAGGTCAGTTGGTCGCGGTTTTTTACGCTGACTTTTTCCCACGCAAAGGAAAACGTAACGGAGCCTGGATGACATCTTTCAAACCTCAGTATGTAAAAGAGGGCACACAACAACGTCCTCATGTGTCTATTGTCTGTAACTTCACAAGGCCTACCGCCACTAAACCTTCTCTGTTGACGTTTAATGAAGTCACAACGCTATTCCATGAATTTGGCCATGCTTTGCATGGAATGCTGGCCGACACTGTATACCCTACGCTGTCTGGAACTTCGGTTTACTGGGACTTTGTGGAATTACCAAGTCAGATCATGGAAAACTGGTGTTATGAAAAAGAAGCGCTTGCCCTGTTCGCCAGACATTACGAGACCGCTGAAGATATTCCGATGGATCTGGTAGAAAAGATAAAGGAAAGTGCTTCTTTTCTGGAAGGAATGGCTACGATCCGCCAGCTCAGCTTCGGTATGCTGGACATGGGATGGCACGGACATGATCCGCGGCAGATCAGGGATCTTAAAGTATTTGAAACAGAACAATTCTCAGAAACACAGCTTTATCCTGATGTAAAGGAAAATGCTATGACTCCGGCGTTCTCTCATATCTTTAATGGCGGGTATTCATCCGGATACTACAGTTACAAATGGGCAGAAGTACTGGATGCAGATGCCTTTGATTACTTCAGGCAAAATGGTATTTTCAATAAAGAAATTGCGAAAAAATTCAAGGATAATATTTTATCTAAAGGAGGTACTGAGCATCCTATGGTATTGTACAAACGATTCAGAGGACAGGAGGCCACGCCTGATGCGTTGCTGAAGCGGGCAGGTTTGCTATAGAATTATCAGAGGGCTATCCAAAAAGGTTGGATAGCCCCATTTTTATGCGATTCTATAAGTATCTACCTACAGATATGAAATTCTCAAAGAGTTTAACTTGACTTTTTGAAACACTCTTTTTATTATTTGATAAACCAATTCCTTCTCATTTTTAAGGAGAGGGTTAGGGAGAGGTTATAATGTTTATAATATAACAGCCCGGCCAGGAAACCCGAGTCAACTTAAAATACTCAACAGCGTCATTTGTTGTCCCCACCAAATGATAAGGACGAAATTATCATACTGCCGGAGAGGACACCTTCAGACGCAACAAAAAAACACTTTATCTATGCTAATAGCTATTCCCTCTCCATTTAAGGAGAACCTGTTCCGACATGTCGGAAGGGTTAGGGAGAGGTTTTGCAGTTTTACAAGTAACCTCTCTGCCCTTCGGGCATCTCTGCTTTAACAAGGAGAGAAAAGTTATAACAAGGTCACTACAATAGAAATGGGGCTGTCCAAAAAGATCGGATAACCCCATTTTTATGCAATTTATAAAGTACCTAACTACAGATATGCAATTCTACAAGGGTTTGACTTGTTAGACACCCTCTTTTTATTTTTTGGATGATTAAGCATCCTTTTTATCTGTATCCGGAGTAGCTGTTGGTGCTGCTGCAGGTTTAGCTGCAGAGGACGCTGCCGTTGTCTTTCCAGGAGCTGCCTTTGCTGCCGCTGGCTTAGCCGCAGAAGAGGCTGCTGTTGTCTTTGCAGAAGTCGCTTTCGCTGCTGCAGGTTTAGCTGCAGATGATGCCGCCGTTGTCTTTGCAGAAGTCGCTTTCGATACCGCTGGCTTAGCTGCAGAAGATGTTGCTGCTGTCTTTGCAGAAGTCATTTTTGCTGCTGCTGGTTTAGCTGCAGAAGATGCCGCCGTGGTTTTTGCAGGAGTTGCTTTTGCTACCGCTGGCTTAGCCGCAGAAGATGTTGTTGCTGTCTTTGCAGGAGTCGCTTTTGTTGCCGCTGGCTTAGCCGCAGAAGATGTTGTTGCTGTCTTTGTAGGAGTCGCTTTCGATGCTGCAGGTTTCGCTGCTTTAGTTTGAACTTTGGCCTTTTCTTCTGTTTTTTCAGGAATAACTTTCTCTACAACAGACTCTACATTTGTTTTAAGCTTTCCAACAAGCGTTTTAACCTCTTTACTTAATTTTTTGTAGGCTTTCTCTAATTTTGAATCTTTTTTGCCTTTGCTAGCCTTTTTAACTTTTTTAACTTTCGCTTTTTTAGGTTTCTCCTTTTTAGCGTCTAGTTTTTTCTTATCTGTCTTTTTTTCTTTTGCTACGGGAGCGCCATCCTTAGACTTTTTGTCCTTTTTTTCTTTAGTTGGTTTTGACTTTGCCATTTTATATTTTTTTAATTTTTTATGTATATGATAATTTTATTAAAACGTAAACAATCTGACAATGAATTTGTTTGACTGTCCAAAGCGTTTATCCTTACAATATATAAATTTTTATTCGTAAATTTGTATTCTTACAATAATCAGGGGTCGACCGGAATTGACAGGATGGAGACGGTTATGTAAGCATGCAGTGCATTGTTAGTCTAGCACTTTAATCTGAACTTTCAGAATTACAACTGGCGAAGAAAACTACGCCTTAGCTGCTTAAGTTAGACTTAACATAGCTATTTGTCCCGTCAGGCTCTGTTCTTTGGTCTGACATTCGGGGCATCGAACTTTAGAACTGGCAGATGTGATGTTGCTAAGCATCTGTGAGAAACAGCAAATAAGAAGAACGGTACAGGTAAGCGACTCACCTTCCCTCTTCCGACAACCAAAGAGAAGCTAAGCATGTAGAAAGCGTATACAGTACCATGACTGGACGAGAGTTCGAATCTCTCCGGCTCCACAACCACAAGAGGTATTTACTTATTTATCAAGTATTTACCTCTTTTTATTTATACAGGTCACGAATTGGATCACAAGAATAATTATAATCACACTTTCTTTTGGGAAGGCATTATGATTACTTACTGCTTTTTAAAGTTCTTACTTGTTAAAAATTACAAATAGCTATTTCAGGCCTTTTAATTTAATATTAAACTTAGATTTTTATGCTAAGAGACGTTGTTATCTCTATAATTTGACTCTTGCTTAGTTGCTTAGAACATAACCACTAACAGTATAAATTATTCCAAATGTTATTCAGGACTAATTTAATTTTGAAACTTTAATATAACCATTATCTAAATACTCATAATCTCTATTTATCTTGCTTAGTAGAGAACTATTCCCAACATAGGAGACAGGAGGATTTTCAAACCTTTTAACGTTACGGGTAAGATTAGGCTCTTTCTTCGTCAATATGAATAATTTCTTATTCAGTATTTCATCAGACACAGAAACACCTAAAGTAAATTTTACCGATTCTCGATGAGCAAAATCGTTGCTATTATCATTATAATTACCCAAATATGTTCCATAATCCTCCCATCTAAAAAATCTATATAGCATAGGATTAACCAAAACAAGGCTACTATCTTTATCTAAATAATATAAGCCAAATTCATGTAACATAGGATTTTTAGATTTACTTGTAACTGTTATATTGGCTGTTAAATAGGTCTCGCCTCTTTCAGCTTCACTATACATATATGAATCGCTGTATCTATCGGAAATCCATTTTTTTGAAAATTTAAAATCAAGTCCAGAATAAGATGTGGCATCGAAAGAAATGCTTTTTCTATTTGGTGAACTACTAATTGAGTCTAAAATTTGTGAAATTTTCCTTGATTTTCCTTTTACATCATTTTTTGATTTACTAACCATTTCATTTTTCACATCCTTGTCTTTAGGACTAGATGTTAATACTTTAATTATAACAAATGAAAAAAACACTATGACAGCTAAAAAAATTATTCTATTGATTTTAGCCTTTTCTTTCTTCTGTTTTTCTAAAATCTTATTAATTGGATTTTCATTCATAAAAGTTAATTTAATTTTTAATAATTATTTAAGATTGATAAATTTCTCTATTTTCTCAAACAAATTGGCTTGGCAAGATTATAGTATTCGTTATAAGATCTAAGATAAACATAATATTTATCTATTTTACACATTCTATTAAATATATTGCTTAACATTAGGTCCGCCAAAACTCTGACTCAGCGAGTTAACAAAACCCAGTGTAAAAACATATCTATTGCTCAATATGACAGCTTTATTTAATGTTATTTTAAGAAGATAAAATTAATTAAATACATCGGAGATTTTCAATGATTATTAGAAGAAGGGTTTGTAATTAGTTCTTACGAAGATGGTGTTTGTAAGATTAGAAAGGTTTTCAACAAAAATAATTTATTACAGAGTGAAACAATTTTTCATTCCACTTCTGACGAACAACTAACAATATTCGAATCAAATCGAAATATAAGGTAAGACATACCATGAAAGAGGGGAAGCTTATGGATTATCTGAAATATATAAAAATGGAAAATTGCTTATAAAAGCCATGAATTCCAATGGAATAGAAAATGGGGGAAGTCTTTTGTTTAATGAAAGGGAGAAATAACAAAACGTAGCCTTTGTATTAACGGAATAAAACAAGACTAATACAATAAATACAAAAATCTTAATCCTTTCTTTAGATTACTAATGCGTAAGGTCAATAAAGTTTTGCCGGGAACTACATAAACGGAACAATTTTTGTAGTTCTTTGAATAAAAAAATGATATTAACTCACTATTTGCTATTCCTTTTCAATTTATCTTTTATCCCGCATAGTAATAATCACATTCTGCAGCAAAAAAACGATATACAAAAAAAATGGAAGATCGTTTCGGAAGAAATTACTTACCTGAATCCTGACCACAGTAAAAATGAAGGTTTAGGGGGCAGAACTGATTATTCCAGGTCTGAAAAGGACACTATACACTTTCTTCCGAATGGTAAATTAAATTCAGGTGAGGGCAATGGATCTTACACAATATCTCAGGATACAATATACCTGAACATCGGCAAACAAAAATCCTCTTTCGCATACCAAATATCAGATTCAACCCTCATCATGCGTCAGGATTATAAAACGCCATCCTACCTGAAAAGAGTGACTCTAAACTTGAAAGTCCATCAAAAATAAAAATCAGCATAAAAAATAATAGCCAGGCTTTTTAGCCTGGCTATTATTTTTTATGAAACGTCTGATCCGAAACAGACCTATAACTATAAATCATTAAACCTTTCTTCTCCTATCCACTAACAGAAAGACAAGCATTAATGCTGAGGACAGGCTGCTGCTGATGAGTATCCATTTCACGTCAATATCAGCATACCAAAAATAAGACAGCACATAACTTACCGCAAAATAGACAAGGAAAAAGATTAAGATGTATACAAAAATTTTCATATGATCAGACTATTTTTAAGTCATTAAGATATATAATTTTTATTGTATTTTCTGATCTATTTTCGGCCTCCATAATTATACGGTGCAGAGAATTCTCCATCAGTAACCGTTATCAGACTATCGTCATCACCCTTTAGCAAGCCGCTGAATTTACCTTTTACACCCCAGTCACTTAAACTGGTAATAGTCAGTTTAAACGAAGTACCCTCCGAACGTCCCCCACTCCAGGTAGAAGTTCCGATATTCGTACTTCCGTTATAGTTTTGTACAAAATAAGTGGCATCCAGTTCAGGGGTTAAACCTCCGGCTACTTCATATGTTTTTTCCTGCGCTCCTTCAGGAAGCACCAGACTGAATCCGAACCCGGGAGATCTGGCTATATCTTCACCTTCCCGACCCGACACGACGACGAAATGTATAAGTTTTTCAGATGGCGGATCATTCGCATTCACATGAAAAGCAAATTCACGTAATTTGCCATTAAACTTACAACGCATAAATACATCCTGATTACCATTATCAGGCTTATTATCACTTTTTGAACAACCCACAGAAAGAACTACGGCAAAAATAACGGAAAGCAGAAAGAAAAACTTATTTTTCATATTTTTAAATTAAATGTTAACTGTTAGTTCCAGAGTTCATCAAATACCATACCTAAATAAGCCTGTTAACTATTTAAGATCACTCTCCATAAATGCCATTGTACTACCTATCCAGATGGCGTCCTTTTTATTAAAGTTTACATTTACCATTTCAGCTTTGGTCATCCTTACTATATTTACTAATAATTCCAGTTCCTTGCTTCCCTCTGCTTTACCAAACAAAAGCCGGATTTCAGCTTTTGAGAACTCACCGTTGATATCTTCAAATATCGGAGCATAGCTTACCTTTTGTTGAAGAATATAATTCTCTTTATCAACAATTTTATCAATATCCTCTGGTGCAGGATGTATATTTACTCCGCTTCCGGCAAAAGAGAATAGAGGCTTGAGTACATACTTACTATAGTCAATATTTTCAGGAGCTTCATGCAAAAAGTAGCTTTTAGGCACATATGCATGATTCAGCTTCGGGAGAATAAATTTAGAAACCTTAAAGAACCAGTTAGGATGAGTCACCCAGGTGACCTCTACATCATCCGTAAAGTGAAAATCCGTCTTCAGATCAGGGATATGATCCAGTTCATCAAAAATAACACGGTTATAGATACGGTTTACTTTTATCTTTCTGCCCTTGTCATTATAGAAAAGCTGGCGACCTTCTTTTATAAGCTCAGTCAGACAAACCGTTTTTATCCCCAAAAATTGTTCGGTAACATGGAAGTCTACAGCTGTTTTTTGTTTCTCCGGAAATATTTCAAGCAGAATAACATGCTCCGGATTTTCGTTTCCTACGATAATGTTCTTCAGTTTTTCCCTGTACTCATCTACCGGAATACGTCTGTTGAAAGCGTCCAGAAAAGGATATACAGACCGGAGGTCTTCTTCATACTGACGCTGAAAACCAAACAAAGAAGGAAAAGCCTGTAGCTCGATAAGCTGAGGTTCCAGTTCTCCGGATTCATTTCTGCATATCCCGAAATCAATGGATAGAAAATGACAGTGTGTATCATCTCCCGGAACCAAAGTATGAGCAGGAATAGCTTTGCCAAGCTCCTCCGCTGAAAAAGAATCTACCTGCTGAATAATAGATCCGGCGGCCTCAAATAGTTTTTCCTGAAAAGCTTTATCTATAAAAACAGGACTCTCTGAAAGTCTGAAGCCAATATCAGTATCCGAAGACTGCTGACAGACATCTATTAGTTTTTGATATTTCTCGGACGAGAAAACTTCATTAAATTGTTTTCTGAAACGGGCGATCATATTCTTGTGTTTTTTAGGCCAGTGAAGTAGCTTTGAAGACCTTTTCGGCTGCAAATTCTAAAAACCGGGGTAAAATTTCTTTTCTTGTTAATACTACTTTATCATGGTCATTGATACGATTAATCGTCTCCTGGTATTTCTCCGGTCCATGATCTTCGATGATACTGTTTCTGTATTTTTCAATCTTGAGTGCCTCCATAAATCCGATCGGATCTGCCTCCGGATGAAACTGTGTACCGAATATTTCATCAGAAAACCGGATAGCCATTACAGCTCTTTCCAAATCAACATGCGGACGTATCTTTTCTAATGCGGTGATCTTCATTCCGTATTTATCCAGATGATCTGACTTTGGACGGACAACCTGATATGCTCTCGAGTCTACAGCATAAAAAGGCTCCGGAAGATTCTTCAGCATCAGATCCTGCTCAGCGTCTTCCGTTTTGTGAATTGGCATCACCCCGAAAGAATACGACTTCCGGGGTATCACCTCAGCCAGATCCCAATATATACAGGCTACCTGAAAGGAATGACATATAAGAAACAGGTATTTTTTAGCCTCATTTTCTTTATTATGCTTCCATATTGCATTCAGAAAACGATTGTAATTTTCTTCCCATACATAGCCTTCCTTATGTGGATTTCCGGGCCCGCCTGAGGAAATAAAAATATCGAAATCTTTAATATCCGGTATTTCATATTTAGAGCGGACATCAAACATTTCAATGGAGATCATATAATCCGAACCCGCTTTAAAAGCTGCTGATATATCTTTAATATTGCCCATCCCCTGGTTGGGATAATTGTTGTTCATATCCAGTAAAGCGATCCTTACCTCATGATTCATAATATGTAAATTTTTCTAATGTAGAACTGTAGTAAAAAACTGTTTTATTAGCCGGTTGTACTATCAAAGCACTGATTTCTCAGTTTCACAGATCATGTAATCGACGACCTTTTTGATATCTCCTGTTTCATTGAAAACCATCAATTGCCGATCCGCTCCAGTGCCCATTTTGACAATTTGCCGTGCATATTCTACTTCCTTACGGCAGCCTAATCCATCCACCACATCATCAATAAACTCCAGCAGTTCATCCAGTAAAATCGCATACGGAACACTGGTCTCTTTACCAAAATCAATAAGATCAGCATGTATTCCGTCTTTGGAAGCCCGCCACTTATTTTCACTGAGCAGTAATCTGCGATAAGAACGGAAACTGATATTCTGCTGGTGCATTTTATAAATTTTCGCAACTAATGATTGCATGATCGCTGCAAGACATGTTGTTTCATCTATAGTAAAAGGCATATCACAGATTCTGAATTCTATTGTCGGATAAAACGGGTGCACCCGAAGGTCCCACCATATCTTTTTGGCGTTGTCTATGGTGCCTGTTTTTATCATCAGGTTGACATAAGCATCAAATTCGGCAACGCTACCAAAATAACTGGGGATTCCGGTTCTGGGGAATTTGGCAAAAACCTCCTGACGATACGATTTAAAACCGGTAAGTCGTCCTACCCAAAAAGGTGAATTGGTAGACAGCGCATAAATATGAGGCAGAAAGTATCGCATCACATTCTGTATACGGATGCCTTCTTCACGATCAGGGATGCCGATATGAACATGAAGACCAAAGATCAGGTTAGATCGTGCAACATCTCCCATGTCATTCACAATTTTATTATAGCGTTCGGCTTTCGTAATAATATTGTCTTTCCAGTGGGAAAAAGGGTGCGTACCACCTCCAGAAACACGAAGTCCCTGATCATGTGCTATTTTTACCAACTGGCGTCTCAGACCAGTCAGTTCTTCACGGGCATGTTGGATATTCTGACAAATACCGGTTTCCATTTCAACCATAGATTCGTGCATTTCATGCTTCAGATTTTCGCTTAAAATAGCCTTGCCACTTTCAATAATCTTGGAAACATGTGATACCAGATCTCTGCTCTCTGCATCAATGATCTGATATTCTTCTTCTATACCTATCGTAAACTTGTGCATTTGGGTTAATTTTTAGTTAGCAGTGCAGAAGAAAATATCTTCTGAAGTTTTATATTTCTATCTGATTGAGTCCTTCACAAATGTTCCCCATGATATATTGGGTTTTCCGGGAGTATATTCTTTAGCCTTGTCTATTGCCAGCTTAGCTGCATGTTCTACTATCCATGCAAAATTTTCCTCCCCTACAGAGTTTTTGTCTGCATCAGGTGCGGGATTACAAAAATCAATAGCATATGGTATACCATCCCGTACAGCAAATTCTACGGTATTGAAATCATAGCCCAAAGCCTGATTCATAGTAATGGTGTAGTCATGGATGGTCTTTAGCAGATCCTTGAGCCGTTTTCCCGAATACTGAGACTTTGCTGCATATCTCAAATGGTGGGGATTCCGGGGTTCATATGGCATAATATGAACATATTTTTTACCTAAACAATAGACACGGTAGTAGTCTTCGAAGACGATTTCCTCCTGCACCATCATGACCAACTGATCAGTTTCTCCCAGTTTGTTCCATAAGTCATCAGGATTTTCGACACGGTACACATTTCTCCAGCCGCCACCGTCATGCGGTTTCATATAGGCCGGGAAACCTACATACTGAAAGATATACTCCCAGTCATGCGGAAAGCTGAGATTTCTGAATGATGTTTCAGAAGTATTTACAGGTCTTTCGTGTGAAGGTAGCAGGACCGTCTTAGGTAAAGGGATACCCAGCTTACTCATTAGTGCATTGTTAAAGAATTTTTCATCAGCACTCCACCAGAAAGGATTATTAATAATGTAAGTACCGTTAAGAGCTGCATTTTTGAGGTAAGCTCTGTAAAAAGGCACATCCTGCGATATACGGTCAATAATAACAGCATACCCATAATCTGCTCCCTGTTCCAGTATATCTATTTTTACAGGTTCAGCGATTATTTTACCTTTCCCCAATTCATTGACCTTTTCAATAAATGCCCATGGGAATGTATCTTCCATTCCGAATAGAATTCCGACTTTCTTTACCATAATATTATTTTTTTAGGTTAATTATATTTGATATGTATTTTATGAGAAATATGCGCCTATAAATCTGGGGAAAACCATTCTCCACAGAGGCCAGTCATGATCAATCCACTTGGCCTCGTCGTACCAGTGATCAATCCCCTTAGACCGTAAGATATCTGACATTCTCTGATTCTTACTCAGACATACATCCTGATCTGAGGTACTAAGTACAATGTGCATATGACCAAACTTCCAGGAAGCGTCGTCTTGCATAAATTCTTCAGGACAATTGAAATAAACGGTCTCACTGCTGTATCCATCCATAAAATTGCGGATAGAAAATGCACCGGACATGGCAATCAGGTGTGACACGACATCCGGAAAGCGGAAGGCAAAATTGGTCGCATGATAGGCTCCGAAGCTGCATCCTGCAACAGCTACACGATGTACATTATGGGTTTTCCGGATAAACGGAATATACTCCAGAAAAAGAAACAGCATATAATTTTCATAACGGGCTATACGTTCATGTGGAGGAATGTGCGTGTTGTATAAATTTTCCTGATCCAGTGTTTCCAGATTAAAGAGCTTTATTTTACCATTGTCAGTAAAATAATCCACGGATGCATTGAGATGAAAATCCGAATTCTGTGTAAAACTCCCCTGTGAGGTAGGAAACATAATAACAGGATATCCGTAATGTCCGGTTACCTGTATATTAATCGTTCTTCCCAGCATATGGGAATAGTAATCTGTGTATTCTACTTTTGGCATATCTTCATTTTTTAAGTTAAGAAACCGGCTTAGCCTGCGGAGGCAGAATGCTCAGATGGTGGGTATAGATTTTTTCGGCAGCACGATCCAGCGCCTCTGTGATTTTTTCGGCAGAATCAGATTGATACAACAGGCTGATATGATGTTCCAGGTCCAGAGATTTAACTAATTCAGCTGTCTGGAAATCCGTAATATCAGGATATTTATCTTTAGCCAAAGCGATTATAAGTCCTGCGAAATACTTCCTTTTATAGCTAAGATGATAGGTAGATTTATTCAACACCATCGTTTCTATTTTCACCCACTCCCGCCAAAGGTTAACATCGGTAGCAGCCTCTACCATATCGGCTATATGTGCTCCGCCCACACGGCAGGAGGTTTCGAGAAAATAAAATTTTCCATCTTCGTTACTTTTTATAAACTCCGAATGTGTCGTCCCGTGTACGATGCCAAATTTGGATAAGACCTGATGATTTATTTCTTCCAGTTGTTTGAAGTCTTCCGAATCTTCCGCCAATGTTCTGGTTCTGAAGATTCCACCGTCATGAGATACCGCCATAGGCGGAGACAAATACTGAGAACAGGAAATAAATTTTATTTCTTTGTCATAGATGAGACAATCCACATGAAAGACATCCCCCGGTTTAAAAACTTCTAACAGAAAATGAATCCTTTCTTCACTAAGATCCTCCAGAGCCTGCCACAGTCCTTCTGTACTGTATATTTTTCTTATTCCGCTGGCAGACGCCTCTGAACGGGGCTTCAGCACCCAGGGGGCAGGATTTTCGTCTATGAATTTTGCAATTACAGCATCATTAAAGACCGGGACAAAAGGTGGGATGTTAATTCTGCTGTCTTTTGCCATCTGGCGCATCGCCAGCTTGTCACGGAAATACCGGTAGGTAGTTTGCCCCATCCCCTGTATCCGGAAAGTTTCCCGGATCAGGGCCGCTTTCTCCACATCAAAATCATCTAGAGCAATGACAGTATCAATGATATGGATTTTCATAAGGTAAGCGAATCCCTGGATCATATGATCAGAGTTCCAGACCGAAGGCTCAGTCTCCGGCATGTAATAGACTTCATCGATAGCATGCCAGGGCCAGTTCTTGCCTTTCAGACTTTCAGAAGTAATCAGGATGACTTTGTTGCCCAGTTTTTTGCATTCATCCATAAAGTCATAGCCCTTATAATAACTGGAAAGGCATACAAATGTTCTCATAACTATCAGGTTTGTAAGTTTTCTATAAAATCTATTAAAAGGCGTACGCCATATCCTGTGGCAGCCTTTTCTTTAGCATATCTTACATTTCCGAAGCACATAGCGGCAATATCCAAATGTGCCCATTTAGGATGCTCATTAATAAAATGCTTAAGAAAGGTGGCGGCGACGATACAGTCACCAACAGGTTTGAGGGATATATTTTTAAAATCGGCTACATCTGATTTAATCTCATCTTCCCAATCCTCCCATAACGGCAAATTCCAAAGACGCTGACCGGTCTTTTGTCCTGACGTTAGCAATTGGTGCTCTAGTCCCTCATTATTTGAAAAAAGTGCCCCGCATGTACTGCCAAACATTCTCACCGCACTGCCAGTCAGTGTTGCCAGATCTATCAGATAATCCGTTTTATAATTTTTTGACAGATAGCTCAGTCCGTCTGCCAATGTCAGACGTCCTTCAGCATCCGTGTCCAGTATCTCTATGGTCTTTCCGTTATAGGCGGTGACGACATCACTTGGCAGGTAAGAATCATTGGATACGGCGTTGTCTGTAATCGGTAAAATGGCTACAATGTCCACCGGAAATTTCAGCTTTGATGCCGCAATCAACGCGCCCAGCACAGCCGTAGCTCCACCCATATCACTTTTCATATAATGAAGATTGGAGGAAGGTTTGATAGAGATCCCTCCCGTATCAAATAAGACGCATTTACCGACCAGCCCTATTACAGGAGCTCCCCTTGTTCCGCACCGGTATTCCAGAATGGTAAAAGATGCTTCCTGACTGCTTCCCTGATTAACGGCAAGAAAAGCACCAAGCCCGTGCATTTCACATTCCTTTCTGTCAAATGACGTATACTGTAAATCATATTCCTTTGACTTTTCCTCTAAAAAAGCATTTAACAGGGATATACGCTTATAGTTAGCCGGCTTATTCAACCAGTCCATGCACATAAACTGACCTTCACAAATGGCTTTAATCTTAACCAATCCGGCTTTGTGATTCTCCAAACCCTCCCAACTGAATTCATCATCCCACAACGGATGGCTCGCCGAAAAAGGATATTCATAAGTTCCAAGATAGAACCCCATCCATAGACTTTCGAAACCGGTACTGTCCAGTACATCGTGATGCAGGTACGTAGAGGTCGCAAATAGTTTCTCCCTGTTGTCGTAAGCGAATTTGTGACCAATATCCACGAGTATACTTTCAGCACAGGAGGAGCTCCCGATGCCTAGAAAAAAGCTGATCTCGTTTTCTGATGTTATCACAAAACTTTCATTTTGCCTGCCCGAAAAGAATTTATCCATAGCATGAGGATAGGTTGACTTGTGCACCATCCATGATGCTTCGGAGTGGATATAAATATGTTGAATGAGCTTAGACATTTTCCTTTTCTTTAGTATATCTTTTCTTTCTCTCTACAGGATTTTCCAGTTTATCGAAAAACAGCCATTCCAATGCCCGCGGAAATTCCTGGGACCAGTAAAATTCTTCATGTTTTCCTTCCGGATGTATACTCGTTCTCACCTCAAATTCTATTGATTTGCTCTCTTCCCAACGACTCATAGCATCTTTAAAAAGATTAATCCGCTTTACCATATCCGATCCTTCCGGCTCACCACCGTAGATATATGCTTTGGTATAATAAGGTTGATGGAAACTGAGCATCGGAAAATTATTATTGGGATTAAGCCACAATGAGGGAGAAAACAGCATCAGCTTTGAATAGACTTCCGGGTATAGAAAACCACCATAGATACTGATCAGTGCTCCCAATGAACTCCCTCCTATTCCGGTATGCTCTCTGTCGGGCAAAGTCCGGAAATGCTGGTCAACATAGGGCTTTAGTGTATCTGTTATAAACCGGATGTATTTTTTGCCTTCCGCCTTGACAGCGTACTCATTATCATCTTCAAATACATATTCCTGTATACGGTATTCACTGCCGTGTTCTACTGCGATAATAATGATGTCGCCAATCCCGTATTCGGCGAGCAGCGAAAGTTTTTTGTCAATCTCCCAGTTTCCAAAGGGACTCTCTTCATTAAACAGATTCTGAGCGTCCTGCAGATAGAGCACCGGATAACTCTTCTCCGTCGTTTCATAGTCATAAGGAAGAAGAGCCCATACTTTACGTGTCTTATTCAGTTGCGGGATATAGAAATTTTCGGAAATCAGTTCAATCTTAGGAAAATACTCTTCTTTGAAAGGAGCCCAGTTGAGACGCCAGCCTTCTACACTATCTTCAACCTCTTTTGCTTTCTTATTGACTTTTCTGTTGGGAGTGAATTGTGCTTCGCTGTCAATTTCTACATTTTCCCAACCGCCTTTGGTAAATTTATACTCTATTTCAGAGGGTAAGATTTCATCATTAATATCTATACAATACCCTTCCTCAGTCTGTTGAAGACTAAAGCGATTATCTCTCGGATTCCAGTTATTGAAATTCCCGGTGATGAATATGGTTCTTTCATCATTGTGTTCTGTTTTCAGAAAAAACTTCATTGAAATTCTGTTTTATTAAATGGAGTTATTTTTTTTAATAGCTATGCGTGTACATGTCAATCAATAGCATGACATATTTTATTTCTTACAAAAGTTTACAGTTGATCTGCGGCTAAAGCAACTGCAGAAAAACAATAAATTATTGTTAATTAGCGAATTAAATAAAATAACTAAATAATGATTATAGTTAGTGTGTGAATATTGTAAGGTATATAACCCGTTATTAGTTAGTTTAAAATATTGATAATTATATAATTATGATATTTAGAGTATAAATTTCCCAAAGAAATATTAATCATCATTATAAATATATACAATAAATGATAGTGTTTCAAACGTACTGTAATAATATTTCAATATTTGTCGTACCAACGCTACAATATACAATGCAGGATATGATCAAATGGATCCGGATTTAATACAGATCTGGCAAAGTCGTATGCTGACTTTAAAGCAAGAGAAGTTTTAAATTCTATATAAGCTCAGGCAAGTGTATTATAAATGCAGTATCAGTTATATATCCACATCAGAACCGGCTGCTTTGCACGCCTCAGTCTGCTATCAATAATTTTCATCGCCTCATTCGAAACCGTAGGACATCCCCAACCTTCGGGACTTCCCTGCGGATAGGTCTCGGTATCACTCATTTTTTCCCATGAATGAAATACAATAATTCTCTTCAAGGCATTATCATTCGTTTTTTCCAGACCGTGCAAGATATATTTTATATTAATTCCCCAGTTGCTATATCCCCTTGCCCCGATTTTATACTTACCAAGAGAAGAAAGATGGCTTCCGTCCCTGTTGCTAAATTCGGCCTTATCTTTAGATTCATCAGAAGCCCAGCTGTTGCGTCCGCAACCATGCCCTACGAGATACTCTTCTGAAATTCGATTATTTTTAAAATCCCAGATAAAAAAACGATTAATCCCGGAATGAAGTTCCATATCAATAAGAATACAAAAATCCGTACTGAATTTCTTTAGTTTACAAAATGCCAGTGCTTCGTCAGCCTTTTGCTGCAGTTTTACAGTGTCCACTTCAGGTCTGATATCCTGTTGAACCTGTTCTGCAACCGGAGTTTCCACTTTGCTTTTATCTCCTTCGGCCTGACAATTAACCATCAGCAGAGAAATAAATAGAACGAGACTAATCACTTTAATATTCATAATCAGCATTTTCTTTACGCTTACAAGATACATTATTTTAAGAGATTTATCCTTTACTGTTAACTGATTTCATCCCATACTGAAAAGAAAACAGATTATTCTTCTCAGGGTAAATCAGAAAACATTAGAATTCGGCTTTTCGAAATATTTCCTTTATATTTCAGCTGATTACGTAAGATTATGAAAGATTTAAAAAATAGCAATACATCAACATATATAAGACGATACGCCAGAATAGCATTTGTTTTACTAATCGTATTTGCTAAAAGCTCCGCTTCCCGTGCCCAAACGAACGCTTCCGTTTTTAACAATAAAAAATTAGTGGAAAAATGGTTAAAAGACAATAAAGTCCCCATTCTGGGGCTTGGAATCATTGACAACGGAGTTTTTCAGCAGGCAGAAGTATACGGAGAGATCAAAGAAGGAATTCCAGCCCCTGAAAACACTCTATTCAATGTAGCTTCACTGACAAAACCTGTAACCGCAATCGTAGCATTAAAATTAGTAAGTCTAGGAAAATGGAATCTGGACGAGCCGCTATACATGTACTGGACAGATCCCGAGATTGCTAACGATCCCCGACATCAGCAACTGACAACACGACTTGTGCTGAGTCATCAGACAGGTTTCGCTAATTGGCGCTGGGAGAACGAAAACAAGAAACTTGGCTTTCAGTTTGATCCCGGAACGAAATATCAGTACTCAGGCGAAGGATATGAATATCTGCGTAAAGCATTGGAGAAGAAATTCAACAAATCATTACAGCAATTAGCAGATGAACTCGTATTCAGACCGATAAAAATGCCGGATACCCAATACATCTGGAATAAAGATACAGACAGTACAAGATTAGCTGTTGGTTATGACAACAAAGGGAATAGTTATCCGGTAGTAAAGAACCGGGAACCGAATGCCGCAGATGATCTGATGACCAGTATCGAAGATTACGGTAAATTCCTGATCAGCGTTATGAATGGTGAAGGATTATCAAAAAAGGTATTTGATGAAATGGTTTTCAGACAGGTGCCGAGCACAAGAGGAAAACACTTTGGTCTTGGATTTGAAATTTACGATTTTAAAGATGGCACATACGCTCTGGCACACGGAGGTTCGGACAAAGGTGTACGAACAATTTTCTTTATTCTTCCGGAAACAAAACAAGGTTTGTTGATTTTTACAAATTCTGACAATGGTGTAAGTCTGTATGTGGATTTACTGAAGTATTATTTACAAGAGAAGGGTAGTGAAATAGTTGATATTGAAATGAAGAATACGTTATAAAACTTACTTAACAAATAGACAGCGACATTTCCGTACGGAGATATCACTTACTCTTTGTAGATTGCCGGCAATATTACCTCTATACCTAACAAAACACCTATTTTCTATGAAAAGCAACAGTGAACTCAGACACATTCTCAAAGCCTATACAGATGATATCCTTATTCCCTCAGATTTTCACGACAAGCTTGCTCCTGCCATTACGGGATTATCTCAACTGTTATTCGATAGTGTTGAAATAAACAGCCATGATGAGTCTTTAAGGGAACATCATACAACGGAATCCGGAAATGCTATAGGACCATTATGGGCTGCATTATGCAGCAGAGAAGTATTGAGAACGCAACGATTTTTAAAAGGATTATATCAGGCTATTAACACCTGTCTCAAAGAGCGTCAAACTCCTGTGCATATCCTATATGCCGGAACAGGTCCTTTTGCGACATTAGCGATTCCGGTAATGTCGCAGTTTCTTCCTGAAGAAATCCAATTTACTTTACTGGAAATCAACCCGATCAGCTTTGAAAAGATGCAAAATTGTATTGCTCAATTTGGATTTGAATCTTATGTGCGTGCTTATCACTGTTGTGATGCCAGTACCTGGAAGACAGAAGACAGACAGGTAGATATTTTGATCAGCGAGACTATGCACAATGGCCTCTATCGCGAACCACAGGTAAGCATTATGCTCAATCTGCTATCTCAACTCCCTTCAGACTGTATATGTATTCCGCAACAGATTTGTGTAGATCTTGTGGCTCGGGAAAATTTATCAAAAACCGGAGAAACGATTTCTTCCCTGATGTCTTTTGACAGAACGTATATTGACCAGGTTCTTCAAAAATCATCCTCATCTGTATGGCAATTTGCGAATACAGCAGTGCAAATTCCTGAAAACCCCAAACTCCGCTTCTATCTGGATACGACGATTCAGGTTTATGAAGATCAATATTTACGATTAAATGACTGCAGCCTGAATATATTGCGAAAATTTAACGTGCCGGAGGTCTATAGAGGTCAAAAAATAAAAATTCAATATCAGGTAAGTCAGCTTCCCTCTTTCCTGATCAGAGAGGATTAATTAAGTCATTCTGAAGATCAGAAGCATTAAAAAGCAAACGTGCCGGGTAATTCTCTATATTGTATCTGAAACTACTGGCTTTTGCGCGGCAAACTCATCTTATTCTCTTATCTTTGCGGCTGATTTTAATACGAGCATATAGTGATCAATGTAAATAATATCTCCGTATCTTTTGGAGGAACAACACTTTTCAGCGATGTATCTTTTTCTATAAATGAAAATGATAAAATCGCACTGATGGGGAAAAACGGTGCAGGTAAATCTACCTTATTAAAAATTATAGCTGGTGTGGGCAAGCCGACTACAGGTAACGTGAGCGGCCCAAAGGATGCGGTCATCGCATACCTTCCGCAGCATCTGTTGACGCAGGACAACATGACCGTATTTGAAGAAACGTCCAAAGCCTTTGAAGAAGTCTATAAAATGCGGGATGAACTGGAAGCGTTGAACGAACAACTGAATATCCGTACGGATTATGAAACGGACGATTATATGAAACTGATCGAACGGGTTTCGGAATTAAGTGAAAAATTTTACTCCATAGAAGAGACGAACTACGATGCTGAAGTAGAAAAAGTACTGAAAGGACTTGGATTTGAACGTACGGATTTCACACGTCAGACTTCAGAATTCTCCGGAGGCTGGCGCATGCGTATCGAACTGGCTAAAATTCTGCTCAAAAAACCGGATCTGATCCTTCTGGATGAGCCAACCAATCACATGGATATTGAAAGTATCCAATGGCTGGAAGATTTTCTGGTAAACTCAGCTAAAGCTGTTATCGTGATCTCCCATGACCGTGCATTTGTGGATAATATTACCAACCGCACCATAGAAGTCACTATGGGCAAAATATACGATTACAAAGCCAAATACAGCCATTATCTGGAATTGCGCAAGGATCGTCGCATGCATCAGCTGAAAGCATACGAAGAACAACAACGTTTTATTGCCGATAATCAGGAATTTATTGACCGTTTCAGAGGTACATACTCTAAGACATTGCAGGTACAGTCCCGGGTCAAAATGCTGGAAAAATTAGAGATCATTGAAATTGATGAAGTGGATACGTCTGCTCTGCGTCTGAAATTTCCGCCATCACCACGATCCGGTCAGTATCCGGTCATCGTAGAAGAGCTGACAAAAGTATACGGAGACCATACTGTATTTGAGAAAGCTTCCATGGTAATCGAAAGAGGTGAAAAAGTGGCTTTTGTAGGTAAAAACGGTGAGGGTAAGTCAACCATGATAAAAGCTATTATGGGTGAAATAGATTTTGATGGTACACTTAAAGTCGGTCACAATGCCAAAATAGGTTATTTTGCACAGAATCAGGCAGCCTTACTGGATGAAGAGCTGACGGTTTTTGAAACAATAGACCAGATTGCCATAGGCGATGTACGCGTCAAAATAAAGGATTTGCTGGGCGCATTTATGTTTAGTGGTGATGATACCACCAAAAAAGTAAAAGTCCTCTCCGGTGGTGAGAAAACCCGTCTTGCAATGATCAAATTATTACTGGAACCTGTGAATGTATTGATACTCGATGAGCCGACCAACCATCTTGATATGAAAACAAAAGATATCATCAAAGATGCCTTACAGGATTTCGACGGGACATTGATACTGGTATCCCACGATCGGGACTTCCTGGATGGATTGGCAAAAAAAGTTTTTGAATTTGGTAATAAACGGGTTCGGGAACATTTTGAAGACATCAAGGGATTCCTCGAATACAAGAAAATGAATAGTCTGAAAGATATCGAACGCTAACCGAAGAAGATATACCTTAATAATACAAAATGCCTGAAGTATATAACTTCGGGCATTTTATTTGATATAACAATCTTCTGATCATGCAATCATCCGTACATTCAATACGATTAATATGCTTCTGATAAGAACAAAAATGAATAAACACAAGTCGGCTATAGTCACATTTGTACTGCTCTTGTGTTTTCTTATTTTCCTGATAACCGGATTTAGCATAGCAGCTTTTTACGATTACAGAGCCGGGATTGCTTTAGTTCTCCTGTTGCTATACTGTATCTTTGTTTTCAGAGCATTATTATGGTATCTGATGGGTGAAGAAACAATCGGTATTGATCAAAATCATCTCATAATAGTGAAGAAAGCAGGTTTCTTTACGCAATCCCGACGCTTTGATCTGCAAAAAATAAAAGATCTGAAATACGAAAATCATCCTTATTCGTTTATGGATTTCTTTGTATCCAGGACAGCTCTGACTTCACTGGCTGCTTATGGAGTGATAGCATTTGAATACGATAAGATTCAACGTATTGGTATCGGAATAGAGAAAGAGGAAGCCGAAAGAATCATAGTGTTGATTAAGATGAGTTTGAAAGCTAATAAGCACCGGCAAATGACACACTGAAAATTATCTGCTCTTTTCTGTATATTTACAATAACATCATACCTGATTTAATTATGAAATGCATCCTGATACCTCTTACGCTTATCAGCGCCTTATTTTTTACATCTGCAAGAGCAGAAAAGAAACCAGAATTTACAGGTTGTGAAATGGCATCCACATATGCTGAACTGGCCTTTATGACATTCAAAAAAGCCTATCAGTCCACTTCAATTGAAAATGCTACACCGCTTTTAAAGGATGGAGTTGCAAAAGCAACTGAAGCATCAGCATATGCGCTTATACCATCCTGCAACTGTGCGAATGCTAAAAACTATGCGTTAAATGCTGTAACGTTTGGTAACAAAGCCCTCAAAGAAGCTGATTTGCAAGGCATGAAAAAATGGGCTAAAAAAGCAATGGATATGTCCCTGGATGTCTTAACAGCTACGCCAAACTGTAAATAATCTGCCCTGCAACCAAGCTACTATAAAGACAGGATAACAGATCCGTTTGTAATGATTCCTTCATATTCATCAGCTTCTCTTTGATTATTGAAATACTTTTTTTTAATTTGGCTGATTGATTGATTTATCAGTCTAAAAAGCAATAAAACGATGGAAAACAAGAAGATTGCGGTATTATACGTAGATGATGAGGAGAATAATTTGCTTTCCTTTAAGGCGACCTTTCGTCTCAAATATGAAGTCCACACAGCGATAAGTGGTGCGGATGCTATAGAAATTGTCAAAAAGAATCCTGTCAATGTTATTATTACGGACCAGCGGATGCCCGAAATGACTGGCGTAGAATTCTTAGAAGAGATTATTAAACTGGATCCGCATCCTATGCGTATTCTGCTGACCGGTTATACAGACATGGCTGCTGTCATAGACGCCGTTAACAAAGGAAAAATATTTCATTATCTGAATAAGCCGTGGAGTGAAGAGGAACTGGATCAAACAATAATACGCGCTTACGAAGCCTATAATGAAAGAGAAAAAATAATAGAGACCAATTCACAACTGGAAACATCTAACGAACAACTGGAATTTCTTTTACGTCAGAAACTCCTTTCCTAAAGGATCATCTGCATACAGATTACTTGCTCGGAATGACGACCTTAAATGTCGTTCCGAAACCAAGTTCTGACTTCACATCAATAGTTCCCTTCAATTTTAATAAGGCATTCTGTACATTATAGAGACCAAATCCCATTCCTTTTGCCTGATCACTGCCTCGGAAGAATAATTTGAATATATCGCTTATATGTTCGGAAGAGATTCCTATCCCATTATCAACAACTGTAATCGTAGCTTCTGTCTCTGTCACATCAACAGATAAACTGACAACCTTATTCTCCAGTTCTTTACGCTGATACTTGAACGCATTAGACAACAAATTGTGTAGAATAAGTTCCAGAATAGCTTTATCACTTTTAAATACATAATCCTGGTTTACAGTAATTTTGAATGCTACATCTTTATTCTGTGTATACATCTTATAGAACTGAGCTATATTTCCGAACAGTTCCCTGAAATCTATATCCGATAAGAACAGTTCTCCTCTTCTTAGCAGATAATAGTCACGTAAGCTATCAATATAAGCATCCAGACTGATCAGTGAATCGTCCATCAGCCCCAGTAATTCATGAATACGATCAATACTGTCAAACTCCGAAGCTAATCTCACAGCAGACAATACCCCTGTAAGCGGATCACGAAGGTCATGACTCACACTGTAAGCAAACTTATCCAGTTCGTCATAAGCCTTTTGCAGCTCTTCATTCTTAATCTCTAACATCGAATTGGCGATATAAAACTTATCAGCCTCCTCTACGGCAGAGATAATATCTTCTTCTACCCAGGGCTTACGAACAAACCTGAAAATATGTCCCTTATTGACCGCATCTATCACTGTTTCCATATCAGCGTAGGCAGTCAGTAAAATACGAATAGGCTTAGGAAAATCTTTCTTTATCCGATGAAAGAAGTCTACACCCAGTTCTTCCGGCATACGCTGATCACAAAAGATAATGCGTATATCAGGATTGGCAAGAAGTATCTCCCGTGCTTCTGTCGTATTTGATGCGGTGAGAACAGTATAGTTGTATCTGAAATTGGCCTTAAAACCAATCAGATTGTTCACTTCATCATCAATATATAATATTACGAGTTCTCTTTGCATAATTATCTATTATGGTATTTCCTCAACAACCCTATGAGCGAAGTTAATGATAATTTATCGGACATTTAGGTATACTTTTTAATCAAATATTTTGTTGGATCGGGAGGATCAAAGTAAAAATCGTTCCCTCTCCGACTTCGGATTCGACCAGGATCTTACCATGATGCTTAGCAATTGTATTGTAGGCTATTGACATTCCCAATCCGGTTCCTTCGCCCACATCTTTAGTCGTAAAGAAAGGTTCAAAGATTTTCTCCCGGATTTCCTTAGGAATACCAATGCCATTATCGGCTATTTTTATGTAAATAAAGGAATTATCTTCATATATACCGGTCTCAATCTTTAGCTTCCCTCCTGCCTTATTATCAAACTTCTTGTTGATGGCATAAATAGCATTGGTCAGAATATTTAAGAATACCTGATTGAGCTTACCGGCATGACATTCAATTTTTGGCAAATCAGCATAGCTGTTTTCGACTTCGACCCCCTCTCTTATCAAACTATTGAGGATCACCATAGTAGATTCCAGTCCCTCATTGATATCGGCAAATTTGAGTGTATCTTCATCCACACGTGAGAATATCCGCAGACTTTTTACGATCTCAGCCGTTCTGTGAGCTCCATCATGCATACCTTTTAACAGAAAATCAACTTCTGTCTTCAGATAATCTACATCCAACTCCTGTTTGTAAGCTTTGATCCGTGCCTGTTTTTCACTATTGCTCAGATCATCTGCCAGTGCCAGACGTTCGACTTCATCCACCATCTCCCAGATCATCTTAATGTCTCGTTTCAGTGGCGCCACATTAGAAGTCACGAAGTTGATCGGATTATTGATTTCATGAGCCACACCAGCTGTAAGCTGTCCCAAAGAAGCCATCTTCTCCGCTTCTACAAGTTGTGACTGCGTCTCCTTCAGATGAGTCAATGTTGTCTGTAGAGATTCATTGGATTGCGTCAATTCTAGTGTACGCTCTTCCACTTTCTGTTCCAGGACGATATTCTGTTCCCGGATCAGGCGCTCGTTCTCCAGCGAAATAGCAAGTTCCCGCGCCTGAGAAACTTCTTTTTCCTCTTTCAGGATATTAATACTGTAAGCCAGACCGAAGGAAAGAAGTGCCATTTCTATAACGGAAGCCAACTGTACAGCGTTGCTCGTAAAATCATCATACTCGAGTAATCCATAGTCTTTTAGAAGGAAAACTACGGATCCCAAAAGGAGAATCGTCCATCCAAATACAAAATATCTTGCCGGACGGAAACCATTGATCATGACACGGTATGAAATGTATAGCACGTATAAAGAAGCTACCCCCGTGACCAGTTGCATACAGAGAAATGCCTGCTGCTCCCAGCCGAAGATCACCATAAACAAGCTTATCGTAAACAAGACAATAAATACGCAGAAAAAGCGTCTTGCATGTGGTGCATTCTTCTTTAACTGGAGAAAGGAATACGCAAAGAGTAAAGCACTTAAACCGGATAAACACCCGAAAATAATAGGCCCCTTTGTTGCAAAGGAAGGCCAGTCGGGCCACAGGTACTGAAAGCTGTACCCCTTGATACCCATCTGTGTAATTCCGGCAAAAAGCACATACAGTACATAGTAAAGATAACCTCTTTCCCGTACGGAAAAGAAAAGAAAAAGGTTATATATGGCCATAATAAAGACGATACCAATGTAAATACCGCTTACCAGATTATCTCTGTTTACCTGCGACACAAAACCAAGCTCATTACTGATATGCACAGGTAAGATAATCTGCTCTGTACTATTGATCCTCAGATAAAATACCTGCGAACTATTTTCCGGAAGATGGATATCAAACACATAATTCGGTATCTTATATTGCCGTTTGGAAAATACAAGATGCTCTCCCAGCTTTATGGAATGGTATTCACCTGAAGCAGACGGGACAAATAGTTCGACTTCATCCAGTAAAGGATAAGCTATTTCAAGCAGAAGATCTGTTGCCTGACCCTGATTAGTAACCGGCAGCCGCAGCCAGATATCAGACGGAGAAATACCCAGATTAGGCACCTCGCTGTCCAATGCTTTAAAATCTTTAGAAGCCCGGATTTCAGCAAAGGAAACCCCTTCTTTACCCATATAGCGTTCGAGGCTCTTTCCAACGGTCAGCCTGTGGGTCGCATCATTAATGATGACCTCAGCATAAGATTGAAAATTGCCGGCAAATACAAAGAAAGATAACAGGATAATCCAGAGCCTCATCACAGTTGCTTTATTTTACAGCCTTAGCTATTACCAGATTCATGGAAACGGTAAAATAACCGTTATTATCTGCAGATAACAAGCTAGTTATAAAATCTTCAGACTCTTCTTTTGTCAGTACAGCTTTATCTGCCATTTCTGCCAGTATCAGATCCAGAAAAATGTAGCGGTTAGCTTCTTCTTTAGTACGGACGACCATACAGAAGGTGTCCAGCTGAATATTCCGGAATCCATTTGCATTCAGATCTGCAGTCAGTTTATTTCCCGCCCATCCGTTATTTACTTTTTGTCCGGTCAGATAATTACGGATCTTCTGTTCTGTCGCAATATGTTGTGTATAAAAATTAAGGCTGTCCCATATGGTTTCTACCACAACGAAAGGATGATCCGTTTTCAAAACACGATACACTTCCCTGAATGTGGCATCGGGTTCCGGCAAATGCTGAACCACACGTTCCATACGTATTCCCGAAACACTATTATCTTCAAAGTCAAGCTTATCTACTCCAGCCTGTACAAAATCTATGTTTTTTCTTTCACCTACGGTAGTTCTGGCATGCCCGATCATAGCCTGATCATGGTCAATACCGATAACCTGTCCGCGCTCTCCTACCATATCCGCTATGTTGATAGCATCCATGCCGGTACCGCAGCCCAAATCCAAAATTACACCTTGCGGAAGATTTGCAAAAGGCGTATATGAATGAATTTTTAACTGTTTAAGAAAATCGCCGGTATCCACCAAATAACCGGCACCATAGTGTTTATTATCCATTTATAATATATTTAAATTTCGATCATCCAGTTTAAAGTCATTAGGCGCATACTTCAGGTTGTTGATAACCTGTTGCAGATCCCACTGATCCAGATTCGGAATATCGATCTGATAGTGGATTTCAATCTCCTTATTGCGCAGACTTTCCACACGAACAATATTCGAATTACCGCGAAGCGATAATATAGCATCTTTATTTTCCTGATCTGCTTCTGTCAGTGTATCCAGATTTCGCATAATCATCACTGTCGCCAGAAGGTCCAGCTTCGGATAATAAAAGGTACCGTTGTTACCCACAGTCGTATCTATGCGATATCCTACACTTTCGGCCAGCTTCACGGTATACGGAGCACAAAGTGCAAATAAGGACTTGATCCCCACCTGCGTACTGATCGCTGCTCCTGCCCTCGTCAGGAAGATACTACCAATTCCATATCCTGCAATTTCACGTGAATTCCACAATCCACACCCTTCTCCTGTTCCCTGTTTTGCATATTGATGGACCAGATCGTACACACTTGCATCCATTGCTCCGGTTGCCTGTTCTATCGGAAGCGGTTCACTTCCACCTGCCACATGAATGCGCACACCACCATACACCCTTTCGCCGTCTAATGATTCGACAATCAAAACAAAAGCAGCGGGATTATACATCCAGTCATTCTTAGAGGATGTAACCTTCTTTACACCTATAGCGGTCAGGACATGAGCATGCCCTTCTATAAAACGTTCACAGGTCTGTGGATCATCAATAGCACGAAATGCTCTCAATCTCACTACCGGACGTCCATCGTTAAATACTAATGCCACGGAAATGTTATAAAATATTCAATTGAAACACAAAACTAATCAATAAAAACTAAAGCTGTGGCTGTTGCAGAAAATAATATGAATGGATATTGCTTTTCTATGAAGGTGCTTTTATTGCTGCCCGTTAGCAGGTAAAAACTTTTACAGATTTAATCCGAGAAGTCCTCCCCAAAAACAACAGGAAATGTGCTCCAGTTCTGCAGAAAATCATAAACTTATGTATATTTGAGTGTGAACTAAGACTATACCCTATATTAACCTATGAAAACGGAAAATCTAAAAGAAATGAGCGATGAAGAATTGCTTAAAAAAAAGAGAATCACAAGTACAGCAACAGGCGTTCTTGCAGGAATGCTGCTTCTGCTTTTGATTTTAGCGACTTACATTTCACTTACAAAGGGGTTCAGCGCACTGATCGTTATACCTATTGCTCTGTCCCCGACATTAATTCTTAATTTTAAAACGGTCAAAGAAATAAAGCTTGAATTGAAATCCAGAGGACGGGAATAAGCATTTTATGATCAATCCAAAAGGATAAAAATATTAAAGCTTTACATGAGGCAATCCAACTAAAATCAGTTCACTATATTACAGATCGGGCGAACTGATTTTATATTTCATCCTACACCTTTTGTCGATCTAAAGATCATTATACCATTGTATAGCTTTCTGTTCTTCTCTTTTCAGGAAAGAGTCTTTGGCAGCATTGTAATCATTACCATCTACCCACTCCTGTTTGCTTAATTTTTCTTTGAGTTGCTGATATTCTTCTCTGACAGCTGTGTGATTACGCAAATAATCCCGGAATGCGATATGCCGGGTCCAGTGTTCCGATGCCAGAGGTAATACATGAACATGAGCTATGCGCCATGCATGGTTGTGCAATTCTTCAGGAACATCCGCTAGAGATGTAATATGTACAGGTAGCCCCAGACTGCCGGGAGTCTGATGAAGTCGTACAAAAAATCTTCTGTACGGCATATCCGCATTATAATTTTCGTAATAAATGTAATCCTCAGCCATCAGAAGATCAGGAATCTTATCCAGATCTTCAGAGTCTTTTACTCCAATCATAATATCAATAATGGGCTTTGCAGACAGATTTTTGACTGAAGTACTACCAATATGCTCAATCCGCACATCAAAATCGCTCAGATAGGTTTTTAGTTCCGTTTCCAGTGAAGCAAAATATGCTGTCCATAACGGGTTATACTTTTCAAACGTTACTTTCATATGTATATCAGTGTCTATAAGAGATGATGAAGCGATCAGATTCTTTATTATCCAAATCTAAGCCAAAGATTGGTCTGAAGCAGAGCGTAATTTTCTGAAATAACGAAAATTGTATTTAAATACTTATAAACAGAGTCTGAAACAATGCTTCTGCACTTGAACAGTAAAACAAATCTTTATAGAATTGTCAGACAATAATGCGGGCAATCAATATCTCTTCATTTCAGGCGAATATTAAACCAAACCGGACAAATTTAAGGTAACTGTTACATCATCCTGTTAAATAGCTTATATTTAAGTCAATTAAGCGTCTGTACCATGAAAACAATAGAATTTAAGCAACGAAACCTAAAACAGGTAAAAATATTATTATTGCCTTTTGCAATTTACATGGTCCTTTACTTTTGGATACTATCCAGCAATGACCGTGTAATTGAATGGATAAACCAGTATTCAGGGCCTGCACTCGGATTAGCGCTGATCTTTGCTACTCCTGTATTTTTGCCTCTGTTTCTTATTCTGGTCAGAATGAGAACATCTACGACAGTCTCTTTTGATGAGCAAAGGATGACCATTCAACTCAAAAACGGAAAGCAAAAAGAAATAAGCTATTCCCAGATTCAGACATTGAAACTTAATCATCCCCTGCCCAATACACTGACCGTATCCGGATCAGATAATAAAGTAATTTACACTTTTCGTCCCATGAATAATGATACTCCAAATAACGAGATTCTTGATGAACTGGTCCGGCATATCAACTTTAGAATAGATCTGCTACCTCCTGTTAAATATTTTAAAGTAACATTTGAGTCCAGAACATATACGAGAATATAAATCAGCTATCTAAAGATAAAATGAAAAGCCTATGAATAAATATCTGAAAGGTTGCTTAATTGTATTTGCTGTCCTTCTTTGTATTGGATTGCTGATCATCGCCTGGATATGGTGGGCTTTGGAAAACAGACACAAAAATGCCGAACGTGACGGTGTAGAAATATCACTGATCTGCGATACAGTAAAGATGGTAACGGAACAACCGGCTTTGGGTTTTATAAAATTTGAAGCAAGTGATCTGGAAACCCTGAAATTTCAAATATTAAGGGACGGAAAGTTTATCGAAGAAAAAATTATCAGGACAGATTTCACAAAAAAGAATGATGATATCATCTGGAAAGTCAGTATCCCTTATAAGCAATTTTTCAAAACAGACACCATAGTCCTGACAACCGCTAACAAGCTTATTTATTACATCTCTGATTATCATCATTATGCCTACCTGCAATATGGGATGTTTGGATATCTGGGGTCCCACGACTGCCGCTTCAGTGAGAATTGCATAATCAATGGCCGTCATTCCAGTGGTATTATAGACCGTATGGATGGATGGGTGAATGTAGAAAAAGCTAGACATATCACCTATCTGGATCCTTCTACGGATGAGTACGAGGCCTTTGCGAGAAGTATGCCTGTAAAAACAAGAGATGCTGAAATCATTTTTCAGGATAACAGAGCAAATAAAACCTTATATTCTATGTATTCCTATGGTATAGAAGTTACCCCAAACGGGAGTTACTATGTGTTTGCAGAGGAACTTGAAAACCGGAGAGGGCATATGGATGTGATCAAAATCAACACCAAAACCGGCGCTTACAAGCGTTATAAGAACTATCCTTTTGAAAACTAAGAATTATTAATAAAGCCGGAAAACTGTAGTTTTCCGGCTTTATTATACCTCATCAATACGTTTGCTGTGTCAGTTATTGTTCTTTAGTAAAGAGAAACTCTCCTCCCCGTTGCTTCAGCACAAAAGATTTGTTATCGGGATTAAATTCCATCACAATTCCTGCCTGATCAAACTTAAACTTATGCTTTTCTGTTGCTTCCAGTGAAAATGATGGTTGTCCGCTGGCTTGTGCCACAAGTGTTTTATTATCTTTTGTAACTGTTATTTTAATAGGAATCTGCGTCGAAGCATAGCTTCCCAGATAAATATCCAGATCTTCCGAACTGTTTTCATAAGTCCTAAAATCCGGAATATCAAAAGGCTTATTGTAAACAGCGCTGAGTGCTGCAATTGCAATATTATTATTGTTAAAGTCAGTCCCGTTTGAAGTAAGTGCAAAAGCTACATTTCCATCTTCAAAATACGAAAATGTTGAAGAAAAGCCATCTATACCACCGGAATGTCCATACCCTTTTTTATCGTAAAAAGGCACCTGAAATAATCCCATCCCATAATTATCTTTGATAGTCTTCATCAATTCGACGCTCGCTTTAGTAAGCAGCTTCCCGTTAAAGAGCGCATCCGCAAACTTTGTCAGATCGGATGGTGTAGATACGATACCTCCGGCTCCTAATGGGATAGAAATGTCCGTTTCGGATTCAGGCTTCCATTCCCCGGCAAAATCATAAGATTTCGCCTCATTGTTTTTAACATTAATCTTACCGCCAAGATAGGTATTCTGCAAGCCCAGAGGTTTGGTGATATAAGCTGTCAACAGATCTGCATATGATTTTTTTAAGGTTTTCTCAAGAATGTAGGTAAGTAGCACAAAATTGGAATTACTATATTCTCCTTTACTATCCGGTTCAAAATCACTTCCGGCTTTTGTAATGACATCCACCATATCTTTTTCAGACATCACTTTAGTATTCCAGTTCAGATAATCCGCATCATCTGTAAAATTATGGATTCCGCTTCTGTGATTTAGCAGATGACCTACCGTGATCTTATCCGCATTTTTTATCGCCGGAAAATACTGTTTAATAGTCTGATCAAGAGATAGTTTTTTATCCTCTGCCGCTTTCAACACTAATACCGTTGTAAAAGTCTTGGAGATAGAGCCAATTCTGTACTTTGAATTTTCATTGGCTTTGATCTTATTCTCCAGATCAATATATCCGGCAGATTTAGCATATACCCTTTCTCCATTTTGAGAAATAGCGATACTCCCCATAAACTTGTTATTATCTTCCAGTGTTTGGATATACAAGTCAAGTTTTTCTGTGTCTATCTTTTGTGCAGATGCAAGTGATGCAACAAAAAAGACAGCTAAATAGGTTACTGATTTCTTAAGCATAATAAGTTATTTAATGGTTCTTTTTAATCGAAGTAGTAAGGTTATGAGCACATAAAAAATAAGTGCCAGCAGCAGCATAGCCGGAATAAACCAATGGCCTAATTGCTCATACTGCAGATAACTGATTCCATTTTCTCTGTAATACCCCAGAATAAAAATTTCATTGGGCTTGAAGAAAAAGCCAACATTTTCGGGGTCTACCAGCTTTGCACCCATGAGGAATATGAAACCAAACAACAGCAAATATAACAGCGTGAAGATCACATAAGATATCCCGTTACCGATATTCAATATAAGCGCTTTCAGAATATGGAAGGGATTAAATGACTTGGTTGCTTCTTCAAGTTTTTTTTCAGCTACCAAAGGCTTCAGAAATATTTCCGGTTGTCCAAGCTTTTCCAGCACATCCAGCAAGCGCTCCACTTCCCCCTTTTCGATTGCTGCAGGATCTGCTATACTTTCGTAAATATGGCTGTTGATCTCCAGCAATACCTCTTGCTGATTTGTCTTATCAAGCGATTTTGTAGCCTGCTGAATTCTGGATATATAATCCAGATAAATCCGTTTTGAATTTTTATCCTTAAATGCGATCTCTTTAAATTTCATATTAGATTTATGGTTGTATTAAGGTTGTCCCAATAAATTTTCATTTCGCTTGCAGTACTTAATCCCAACTTCGTGATCTTGTAGTACTTTCTCGGAATACCGGACTCCTGCTCTACCCATTTGGATTCGACCAGTTCTTCTTTTTTCAGTCTGTTCATCAAAGGATAAAGTGTACCCTCAGCAATTTCAATACTGGTTTTCTTCTTTATCTCATTAATCAGATCATATCCGTAATATTCCTTTTCATCTTTCAGAATACTTAACACCAGAAAAGACAATGTGCCTTTCTTCAGTTGGGATATCCATTTAGTAGTAAAGTCTTCATTCATCAAACAAATATAAAACAAAATACATAGCATAACAAAGTACTATGTTAGATTATATATTATAAACACAACATAAAAACACTTACCAGTTGATTATCAAATAATTAAAATTAATTATTTGATATTATCAGCGAAAAATTACAGTAGAAATGTTTGTTTCGGCGAACTGTTATTTAATAATATAGAGTTTTCTCAGACTGTTGGTAAACAGTTTATAGTGCAGATTTTTATTTTCGAAATACAGATAGGTCGTAAAAAAATCATTATCCGGCCTGCTCAAGGTGCCGAATAGCTGGCCATTGATGGTTACCGGGGTCTGCTTCCATTCCTCATCCAGATAAAATTCATCCTTAAACTTCAGCGTATCTTTACCGACAGTCAGGTTCGTATAAAGATATCCTAACCACTCATCAGATTTTGAAGCAGGAGTATTACCTCCGATAATATGTGTAAGTCTGGTCAGTTTTAACTTCTCAAAATACTGTGATTCTATATTTGTACTGACATTATCAACCCAGTCAAGTCCGTTTTCAGCCAGATGTCCAAATATATTATTGATAGTTTTTCCCCTGCTCCGTACATACGGATATCCCTTTTTATCCTCATTCAGATTCTCAAAAAATATAAACCAGTCCTCACCGATTTTGTAAACAACTTTTTGAAAATAGATTGTTTCCTGACCTTCTCTGCGCAGGGAATGGTCATAATCTGTATAAAACACAGAAGCGTCACCCTGTATTCTGCGATAAAGTTCTATCTGACGGCCTTCGTCCCAGTCCAGATGCTCATTTTGGATGGATATCGTTTTTCGGGAGGTATCCCCGTCGAGCGGCCATGTCTTGTAATATGCTTTATCTACATTGATCAGATAGCCCTCAAAAAGCACTTCCTGGTCCTTATAGTCATGCTGTACGTAGTTGTACGTACCGGAGATATTTCCTGAAGGGTCTACTTTCGTAAATTCATATACAGTAAATCTATGATCAGAATTCTCCTCGCCCTTCTTTTCTCTTTTGATAATCAGATCATTATTTGAAGTAAGATAATGATCTATACGTTCCTCACTTTCATACAGCAAGGTTATCGTTCTGCTTCCAAACTTCAAAGCCGGCTGATTGATATCCTGATATTCGGCATATGATGAGGGTAGTTTAACGGAATGAAACAGATTTCTCAGCCATATATCCAGATTCCAAAGTCCGGAATTATAGAGTGTGAATAACAGCAGGATACCTGATACCGAAAATAACCAGGCCAGTTTGTGTATAGACCTGAAGTGATCAAAAATATAATAAAACAGAAATCCGCCAATAAATACCACAGGCGTGAACAACAGATAGCCTAATCCGTCAAGGCCACCTTTGGGTATAAAATAGATGATAATACCATACACGACTGTTATACCTAAGGCACAAAGCAACGCTTTTTGTATTTTCTTATGTTTCTGCTTATTTGAGGATACTTCTTCCATTCGTAAAATTTAGATATAATTCTAAATAAAACAAAAGCAAAAATTAACAACAGATTGTCTGTATACGGATGCTATCAGTTTTATTTGAAAAGTTCCAGAATCTCCGCTACAGTTACCTTTCCAAAGTATCCTGTAAGATCTGTTGAAGACAGCAGCTGTTCTATATGATCAACATCATGCCGCCGACCGGCAAGAGCCTTTTCCAGCTCTTCAATAGGCCTGGAGGCAAAGAAATCACCGAATATTTTCACCTTTTCTATAACTCCCTTATCCACATCCAAATGCAGTTCGATAAATCCTGCGGGTATTTTGACCGCTTTTTTAAAATTATAATTGGGTGAAGATCCGTAATTCCAGTCCCATGTATTATATTTTTCTGCCACCAGCTTTTCAATACCTTCTATATCTTCCTCTGTAAACTGATAGATACCTGCACCGGTATTATTCTGCAGCATCTCGCCGATCAGCAACTGCTTGAGGATTTCCGTAGTTGTATTTTCAGGTAAATAATCAATTAAATTAGTGACCCTTGCTCTGTTGGATTTTACTGCTTTATCGACAAATTTAAGTGGGTTTACCTTTATTGCCTCCGCCAGTACGTTCATCTGAGAATTGAGCAGAATTGTCCCGTGCTGGATCATTTTGCCGTTTTTGGCGAGCTTGGCATTACCGCTGAACTTCTTTCCATCGACCAGCAAATCATTCCGTCCTTCAAGTCTCGCCGGTACATTCATCTTGTTTAGCATGGCAATGACAGGCTGCGTAAACTGAGAAAAGTCCATGAAATCATTTGTACCGAGTAGCGTATGGAAAGAAAAATTCAGATTTCCTGTATCGTGGTATACGGTTCCCCCTCCTGACATTCTTCTAACCACTTTGATCTGTTGCTCTCTGACATAATCCAAATTGATCTCAGCTAACGTATTCTGAAATTTACCAACAATAATAGAGGGGGCATTGACATACAACAGAAAAATATCTTCTTTGGGATACTTGTACAACAGGTACTCCTCGGAAGCAATATTAAAATAAGCATTAGTAGAAGGTGAGTCTATGATCAGCATAATACGTACAATTTAAACAAAGTTAGCAAGTTTTTCTAAAGCGCTCCTTACAGAATTTATACTGATATGACCACATGCTGTATAATGAAAAAGTCGCAATCATTCCGAAAATGATTGCGACTTTTATCCAAATTAACAATACAAAACAGCAGTCTACAGTTCGATCTGATAAATACGGGATTCTTCTTCCCAGGGATGATACCCCTGACCGATATATTGAAATCCATACTTTTCATAGTAACCGATATGATCGGTACTCAGATTAAGATAACGGAAACCGAATTTGCGTGCATCCTCTTTCGCTTTATCAATCAGTAAGGCAGCATATGCATGCCCTCTATGCTCTTCGGCAATATAAATAGCGCATATCCAGGGATAAAGATCCATTCTGCTAATAAAATCATTGACGATCAATCCGGCACATCCGATCACTTTCTCATCCTTTTCCAGTAAATACCACTGTGGCAGTGCCTGCTCAGCATGTATACTGTGGGCGATACAGTCTTCATATATTACGGGTGAAACATCCGGCCATGACTGTTGCAGGTAACGGATAGCAGTGTCTTTATATTCGGGATTTTCACGTACAGATATAATTTGCATAGGCTATTAGAATAAAATGAACTGCAATAATAAAGAATTTGTAGAGATGAAAGCCGGAAATTCTTAAAAGTGATCAGAATTTATGGTGATTCATATCTCTGTACATCAGGATAGCTGCGTAAATAATACAAGCTATAAATCCTGTTCCCAAGATAAAAAGTAGTACCATGATCAGTTGGTTAAAACACAACTAAAATACGGAACTCAAGCAGATGCATCAAGTTTGTTGCAAACTATTTATAATCAACCGATAAATACTGCAGTAAAATATACAGAAATAAGAAATAGAAACTTCTTTTGAAAGGATAATTAGGGTAATCCATAATTGTGGGAAGATCTCTCCGCAAAAAATTAATTTTGCTCTGTCTGCTCCCCTTTAACCAATAAATATCCTATAGAAACTACACAAACTACAATCACAACCACAAAAAATGTCAACACTACAATCATTATTTTAATATTTCCTGCAAACATAATAATATGTTATTTTTTAAACGAAAACAACAGGAAATTCGGTGTAGATATCGCTCTACAGAATTTTATATTTAACAGTTCACTAAAACAGGTATGACTTTGGCCGTCATGAAGATCACATAATTCACAATAAACCGATAGGACACAATTAACAATTTGATCATTTTCACTTTATCAGTAATTAATAATGAGGCAGTAGATTTGTATTAATAAATAGAATAAGGACACTAAAATAACAGGTCATGATTAAAGATGAATTATTTGCAACAGAGGTCCTGTCAGATGGAGTAGAATTTACATTTGATGGTGATGATTATCTTTCAGGTGAAGATTAAGTAAAAAGTAACCCGGAAAGATTGACGCTTTAACAAGAGATTGTTAAAGTTTTTTTGTTTTATAGCTTTATCTTCTACGATTATCCGTATTTCATTCACTCCGTAATAAGCAATTATCACACAATTCTGATAAAATATATTTAATTCAAACCTTGCATATTTAAAGTTTAAATCACATCTTTACTGCTTCTCAATAAAGACAGAATTATTAACTATTGACCTACTTTTCATGCAAAAAATATTTTGTGTTGCTGCACTTATACTATGCAGCATATCAGGATTTACTCAGGATTTTTCATTTGGAAAAATCACTAAGGAAGACCTAAACTTTAACCGAAACACGATTGACAGTAATGCCAACGCCGTGGTACTTCGCGAATACGGAAATGCCAGTATCATTATCGATCCTGCAAAAGGAGGTCTGATGCTTGAATTCTACTATCACATCAAGACCAAAATTTTCACTAAAGAGGGGTTTAGCAAAGCTGATTTTACTATCCCGCTGTATACATCGGGTAATTCAAAAGAAGTGATATCTTCCATCAAAGGAGTCACCTATAATCTTAACGGAGAGAAGATCGCAGAATACGATCTGGATAAAAGTAAAATTTTTAATGAGAAATCGACTAAATCCGTTGCACTAACCAAACTAACTTTACCCAACATTCAGGAAGGATCCATTATCGAACTTCGGTATACGATTAACTCCCCTTTCCTCTACAATTTCAGAACCTGGAAATTCCAGGATGATATACCAAAAGTATACAGTGAATTTGTTTCCAAAATACCTGAAATCTGTATTTATAATCAAAATATGAGAGGCTCGCTAAGTATTTCCAGACATACTAAGGAAAACTACAATACTGACATGCGTAGTGAAATCGGAGAAGTACACGGTTCAAAAACGACATATGGAATGGAAAATATTCCGGCCTTTATCAATGAAGATTACATGACTTCTGCAGACAACTGGCGCTCTTCTCTATCATTTGAACTGGCGAGTTACAGAATCCCTATGGGTGCAAACTACAATTACACCAGAACCTGGGAAGATGTGGAGAAACAGCTGTTTACAGATGAAGATTTCGGGGGGCAAATCAAGAAAAAAGGACTTTTCAAAGCCATTTTACCATCTGTTATAGCGGACAAAAAAACAGAGCTTGAAAAAGCCAAAGCCATCCATAGCTATATCAACAAGCAGATAAAATGGGATAAATCAAACGGATTATTTACCGATAAAGGGATAAAAGATGCATTGGAGAAAAGATCCGGAAACGTAGCGGACATAAATCTGGCTCTTATCGCTGCATTAAATGCAGCTGACATTAATGCTAACCCTCTAATACTTTCCACACGTGCGAATGGCTACCCTAATATTACGAATCCTGTCCTCTCGGACTTCAATTACGTAGTCGCTCAGGTTAATATTGATTCGACAGTGTATTATCTTGATGCCACAGAATCTATTATTCCGTTTGGCAGTCTGCCTTTGCGCTGTATCAACTATCAGGGACGCTTATTTCCAAAAGGAGGAGGATCCCAATGGGTGGAACTCAAAGCAAAAGAAAAATCTACTGTCTACTATGATTTTACCGGAAAAATAGATGACAAAGGAAAATTAAAAGGAAATCTACAGATCAGAAGACTCGGGTTTGATGCCTATAACAAGAGAAAAGAGATCAAAGAATACAATTCAATGGATGAGTACTTAGAAAAAGTAGAAGAAAACAACAGCAAAATAAACTACTTAAAATCAGATATTACTCATGTGGATAGTACAGAATACTTTTTGTTAGAAACATTTGATATTGAAATAGACAATTTCTGTTCTACACATCAGAATGATTTCCTCTTTAATCCGCTCTTTATTGGAAAAACAAGTAAAAATCCTTTTAATCTGGAGCAACGTAATTATCCCATCGATATCGGTTCAACTGTAGAAGAAGTGCTTAATATGGAAGTAGAATTACCAGAGGGATACCAACTGAAAGAAAAGCCTAAGAATGTTATCATGTCTCTACCAAATAAAGATGCACGATATTTTTACACGTCCAAGCTGGAGGATAATAAACTTCATATCAATGTCGCCACACAGATCAATAAACCATTCTTTTTGCCTGAAGAATATTTTGATCTGAAAGAGTTCTTTAGCCGGATTATCCAGTCGCAAAAACTGGAAATAACCGTATCCAAAATATAATATCGAAGGCACAAAAAAAAGGGATGACTTCGTGAAGTCATCCCTTTTTTTACTTATCAAGTGTAACAGAACAGCTTAACCAAAGATTTCATTAAGTACCTTCGCCAGTCGTAAGCCGCCTTTTAATAAAGCATCTTCCACCACATACTTATTATCATATATATAGCGGTAAGACAGATTAGAATTCTGCTCCACATCTTTATAAATCTTATTGGCTACGATATGCGTGTCGTATAACCAAGAAGCAAAATCACCATCCGTCAGCCTTTGATTCTCCTGTCTGGTATGAATATCAAGAACATTCGCATATTCAGTATAGCTATACTTCTCATAATCTACCAGATTGGAATCCCACACACGGTGAATATTATCCGGTTTGCCGAACCACATCACTTCAATTTTATTACCGCCAAGATCTGCCGGTCTGCCAACATGCATAGGCTGATGGGCATCCCCCATAAGATGGATCAGAAAATAAAGATTCTGCTGCATTTCTGTCAATCCCTTATCTTTTGCTTTCAGATCAGCAGACAAACGAATCAGCTGTTTATAGATGTTGTTATCAGGCGACTGCTGCAGTGCCGTAGCAAACTGCTCCTTTGTCAGATTTCCTTCTGTATTGATATAATGGAAAGGTGATGTCTCATCAAAAGCATGATCAGATTTCACGAAATCAGGCCAATTCGCCCAGTAAGCAAGATGTTGCTTTCCGATTAGTTTGGCAATATTCTTTTTTGCCTTATTGGTCAGGTGGCGTTCAGCAATTTCTGTTACTACACGGTGACCTGTCATTCCCCAACCCCACACCGATGATGTCTGAGCAAAAAATGCCAGCAGCAACAACAATTTTATTATTTTCTTCATAGTATTGAATTTACATGCAAAAGTATAGATAATATAGCATTCCTATTTAAACAAATCGAAACCATATTGCGCATCATTCCAGAATTCATCTAAAGCACTTATCCGTGGTTTAAAAAAAGAAATAAGTTCCGGCCAGTCATTTTCATTATAGATACTGATGCCCGACACAGCAGCATAAATTCTGGAAATCTTTTTTCCGTCTGTATCATAGCTGTCTTTCTCCCAATTCCATTCTTCCCCAAGTACCGCATGTAATAGCGTTTTGTATTGTTCGAATTGCTCGAACATAAGCAGACGAATACCCGTATCAGGATGTGATATTTCAATCATGATCTCCGCATTTCGCTTGTCTGCGTTCATTCTGAAGTAAAGATGCTTGATTCCGGTGCGGTAATTGATCCAGTTGATTTTTGCACCTTCACTGTTGGGCTGTAAGCTCATAAATTGACCAAATTTGGTCCAGAATGTTTCTTTGATCCGTTTAGATTCTTCTCGTGAATACAATGTAAAGCCCTGTAATTTTTGTTCAAAACTATTGAAAAATTCAAACATATCGAAGTCCGGGACGTTATAATTATATAAACGTTACGCTATGGACAAGAAAAAATCATTACTGCTTCTATCCGCCACCGCTGTTGGCACACTGTTATATCAGGCATTCAAGCCTGTCAGATCGGATATCAGAGGAGTCTCAAATTTTAATCTTGACAGTTACCTGGGCCAATGGTACGAAATAGCCAGACTGGACTTTCGGTGGGAGAAAAATCTCAAAAATGTGACCGCCAATTACAGTCTTAATGAAGATGGCAGTATTCAGGTTGTAAATGAAGGTTACGATATGCGCAGGCAGAAACAGAAGAAGAGCATAGGTAAAGCCAAATTTATGCGGGATCAAAATGAGGGCGCGTTCAAGGTCAGCTTCTTCCCTCCCTTTTCAGCAGGCTATCATGTTATGAAAATAGACCCTGATTATAAGTATGCCTTAGTATTTGGTGATAATCTCAATTACATGTGGATTCTGTCCAGGGAAAAATCAATTCCGGGAGATATCAAATCTATTTATCTGGATTTTGCATTGAGAAGCGGATTTGAGATCCACAAACTGGTGTGGACTATACAGGATTAGTATCCGTCAAAAATCGGGCTGAGAACAGTATAATCCAGAGTGGGATCATTTGCAAACTCAATAGACATTTCTTTCATATCTGTAACAGACATCATATTCTTAAGTCCTTTATTATATAACTGGCACAGATAAAATGCAGCATTTACTTTTTCTTCCAGTGTCAGTACAGAGCTGCCGACGTAAAAATTAAGTACGGAAGTTACGTAATCTCCAAAAACATCAAAGCCAAAAGCTCCTGATACATGCATGGAATGGCGCATAAATTTTTCAAAATCAGATTTAAGCGTTGCGTAGACCGTATCTTTCATGAGGACAAAAATGCAATAAAAAATGTACTTAACCAAAAAATGGCACAGCTTAAGCTGTGCCATTACATTTAGGGTTATAGTTAATTGGTTTGGGATATCTTATTATAACTCTTCATCATGCTGTGTAATATCCAGCCCCAGTTTTTCTTCTTCTTCATGCACACGAAGAGGTGTGATGAGATCCGTAATCTTGATCAGCAACAGAGAACCGAAAAATGCAAATAAGGAAACGGCAATCAATGCGATCACATGTGCAAAAAATAAACCGGTCTCTCCGAAGTACAACCCGTTAGCAGTCACCACACTGTTCACGTTACTATTTGCAAATACTCCCGTCAGCACCATACCAACCATACCACCCACACCATGACAAGGAAATACATCCAGCGTGTCATCTATGCTGGTCTTGCTGCGTAAGAATACCACCAGATTACTGACCAAGGCTGCTACAAGTCCAATGACGATCGAGTGCGGAATACTGACAAAGCCTGCAGCCGGTGTAATCGCAACTAACCCCACTACAGCACCTATACAGGCTCCCATTGCAGAAGGTTTTTTACCTCTGATAATATCTACAAATATCCATGCGATCGCTGCCACAGCTGAAGCTGTAGTCGTAGTCGCAAATGCATATGCTGCCAGACCGTTTGCAGCGCCTGCTGAACCTGCATTAAATCCAAACCAGCCAAACCAAAGCAACGCTGTACCCAATATGACATAACTGATACGTGCCGGAGAATGTGTAGGGGTCTTTCTTCCTTTCAGATATACCGCCGAAGCTAATGCAGCCCATCCCGCAGACATATGCACTACTGTACCACCGGCAAAATCCAAAACACCGAATTTGGCAAGTATTCCCTCCGGATGCCAGGTGGCATGTGCTAAAGGCATATAAATAAAAATACTGAACAAAATTATAAATACCATAAACGAATTGAACCGCACGCGCTCAGCAAAAGCACCGGTAATCAAAGCTGGTGTTATAATGGCGAATTTGAGTTGAAACATGGCAAATAAGACCAAAGGAACTGTAGGTAAAGCTCCCCAGGCAACATTCCCAAGCATACCCTTCATCATATAAAAAGTACGCGGGTCCCCTATCACCCCGCCGATATCATCGCCAAATGCAAGGCTAAACCCGACAATCACCCATAATACTGAAATAATACACATACAGATAAAGCTCTGCATCATAGTAGAGATTACATTCTTCTTGCTCACCATACCACCATAAAAGAACGCCAGACCTGGTGTCATAATCAATACAAGTGCGGAAGATGTCAATAACCAGGCTGTATCTCCGGAATCAATCTTTACATCTGCTACATTAGTCACATCAATAGAAGGAGTTAACAAGCCTATAATGGCCAGAATTGTTAAAATAATCAATGGAACGGTTTTTTTCATAATGCTTTAATGGTTTTTAATTCAAATTTTGTTAATAATTAATGGTTTTAGATGAAAAACAGATAAAAATTGATATGTAAAATTAAATTCAAAACAAATATATGAGCAAATATTTATAAATCAACAAATTATTTTAAATAATATTCATACATTTATAAAAAATCAACCAAAAATCTAATGAAAAACCACAAAACAGACAAAAATAAAATTAAATTCACCAATTATTTAAACTAAAATTAGATGAAACAAGGGTTTTTAGATTTAAAAAATTAAAAAATCATCAATTTAAAACTAAAAACATGAAAAAATTAATCTCTTTATCAATTATTTACTACCTATTTCTAAATTTAACCAATGCACAGGAAGAAAAATCAACATTATTAGGCCTCGAAATCTCAGGATCGGTAGATACGTATTGGAAATATGACTTCCAAAACCAACCTAACATCAAAACTTATTTCACAGAAGACAATAATTCCGTATCTATAGGTATGGTAGATCTGGCGCTGAAAAAGAAAACAGGTCGCGCCTCTTTCGTAGGAGAACTTTCCTTTGGACCCAGAGGACAGTACAGATCTATTCTGAACGGGGATGGACAGGCTGGTGATGACAACAATAGCTTTCATATCCAAAATCTGTATGTATCTTACGATCTGACCGAAAAATTAAGCATGACCGCCGGATTCATGGGTACATTTGTAGGGTATGAGGTCATATGTCCTTCCAACAACTTCCATTATTCCACTTCTTACCTCTTCGGAGCCGGACCGTTTCAGGATGCGGGATTAAAAGCAAATTATACATTCTCTGAGAAGGTAGCGCTAATGGTAGGAATTTTTAACGACTGGAATGTTTATCAGGATTTTAACGGAGTTTCTCATTTTGGCTCACAACTCAGCATCATACCGAATGAAGCATCCAGTTTCTATCTTAACTTTCTGACAGGATCTTCCGTTGGCGGAGCAGCAAACTACAGTTCCGGCACACTGCTAGATCTGGTTGGAAACTACAGCTTCTCTCCCCGTTTCACCCTCGGACTCAACGCAACCAACTACAATCAGAAAGGTGATGCAGGCTATTCAGGAATTGCGCTTTATCCGAGAGTAAACATCAATGAAAATATAGGTATAGGTATACGGGGTGAATATTTCAAAACAAAAGATGCTCCTTTACTAGCTATTGAAGAAAACGAAATATGGTCGGCAACACTGAGTGGCCACCTCAGACATCATGGTTTTTCTTTTATACCTGAAGTACGATTCGATAACAGCAAAAACGAAATGTTTGTCAAAAAAGATCTAAGTCCTACAAAAAATGCCGGACAATTTTCAATGGCACTCGTATATGCATTCTAAATAATAAAGGCTGTCAGCACTATGCTGACAGCCTTTATTATTATAAAATTTAAAATATCTGTTCTTATTTACGAACACTTACAGACACTCTGCGATCTTTGATCCTGTCAGATTCAGGTGCATCTGCCGGGTACCGCGCAATTTCAGATCCGTAACCTTCTGTACCTGCAACCTGCGCTCCCAGTCCCTGTTCATCTAAAAATACTTTAACAGCATTTGCACGATCCAATGACAATTTCTTATTAAATGCTTCATCCCCTGTTTTGTCTGTATATCCTCCGATTTTAACTTTCGCATCCGGGAATACTTTCAATATAGCAGCCAGATTTAATAACTGATCTCTGCTGGCAGGTAATATCTTAGCTGTCCCGGTCTCAAAATTCAGATTATCAAAATCAAACCATTTATTTTTAAGCGTATCATCCGGAAGTGCCTTATAGTCTGATTGCAGGAATTTAATCAGATTATCTTCTATCCCTCTCGGATAAGCCCGAAGCTCCTGTCCGTCAGGTAATTTCAGAATTACAGACTCTCTGTTTGATAAACCATCTGTTGCACCCAATGAGTCTGACGGATTTGTCATAGACGATGTGTCACGACCATTGGAAGTCGAATCAGATGTACCAGCTCCATTGCCTGCACAACTTTTACCAAATAAAAACCAAAGAGCCACAAGTACCAATGGTATCAGTATCCACCATAACCCACTTGATTTCTTTACTTCTCTGACAGCTTCACGTGTATGAATAGCCGGCTCCGGATTGACTGGCGGCACAGTGAGTACAGGAGGTTCTACAACCGGAATATCTGCAGGAGGAATCGGCGTCTCTACAGCCGGACTCTGAATATCCGAATCCGCAAACAGGCTACCAAAAGCGCCCAATCCTAATCCGGCAGGCAGAGCTGCCGCAAAATTACTTTTATTCTCATTCAGCAGATTAGAAATAACAGCTGCATTCCAGTTGGTACCGTTATTGGTCAGACTGGCGAATACAGCAGGAAGTGCCGAACTCAGCAACTTCTGAATAGTATCTGATTTAATCCCGATAAACCCGGAGATAGCAGAGACTACCGTATCCAGTTTATCTCCGAATATGCTTTGCAATATGTGCTGATGTTCAGGATGCTGACTATTTACATCTTCAGCAGCTCCCCCGACCGGAGCTGAACGATCAGAATTAAACCATTGCTGAAAATCAAAATTGCCAAAATGACTCTTAGCTTGTTCCAGAATAGTATTTAATCCGCTTTCATTTTCACGTTGGAGGCCTAAAAACAAGGCCGGAATGACCAGATCTGTCCCCTGCTTAAGTTGGGCAGAATCTACTCCGACTGTTCCGGATAGCTTTGAAAGTGTATCTTCATTGAAGAATGCCTTTGCGTTATTTAAGAGATTGTTTTCCATAATATTGATCCATTGTCTAATAAACTAATTAACAATCAGCACGATATTTTGTTTGATACAGGCCCGGTACAGCATTTAATATTACCTTAACACTAATGCACTATCTTTGACAACAGCATTCTATAATTAACAAAAACCGATACACAGATTCATAACATGAAAAAACTATCCTTATTATTTGCATTATCCGTCCTCAGCTTTCACCTGGCTTTTGCTCAACAGAAACCTAAATATATTTTCTTTATGATCGGTGATGGAATGGGCTTAAATCAGGTCAATCTTACGGAAATGTATCTCGCCGAACGGGAAGGACGGATTGGTATTGCACCGCTCGTATTTACAGGCTTTCCGGTTGCATCCTTTGCCACCTCTTACTCTACTTCAAACGGTGTAACAGACTCCGGCGCAGGCGGCACAGCTCTGGCTGTAGGACATAAAACCAAAAATGGTGTTATCGGTATGGACAGCACCAAAACAAAACCCTTAAAAAGCATTGCCTACCTTGCTAAAGAAAAAGGCATGAAGGTCGGCATCACGACAAGTGTAAGTATAGACCATGCTACACCAGCTTCTTTCTATGCTCATCAGCAGGACCGTGATATGTATTACGAAATTGCACAAGATATTCTCCAATCGGATTTTGACTTTTTCGGAGGATCCGGATTCTTAAAACCTGAACAGAATTTCAAAAAGGAAAAAGTAACTCCTATTACTCAAATCCTACAAAAAGGAGGTTATTCGTTAGCTGAAGGCTATCAGGAATATAAGGCACTTAAAAACAAAGCCGGAAAAATAATATTATCCAATAACAAAGGAGGAGATCAGGTATCCTTAAAATATGCAATTGATCAAAACACAAATGATCTGACACTGAAACAGATTACTTCAGCAGCAATTGAATCGCTGACAGAAGAAAACACCAACGGATTTTTCCTGATGGTAGAAGGCGGGAAAATCGACTGGGCCTGTCATTCCAATGATGGAGCAACTGCAGTAAAGGAAGTTTTGGATTTTAATGAAGCTGTAAAGGAAGCCTTCGATTTCTATAAAAAATATCCGGAAGAAACTCTGATCATTGTTACTGCCGATCATGAAACCGGTGGAATGACACTTGGAACGGGAAGCTCCAGGTTATCTTTTAAAAACCTGGAATTACAGAAAAAATCACAAAGTGAATTATCTGCACAGATTTCCAAATTGAGAATCTCAAATCCTAAAACAACATGGGATGAGGTTAAACAATTGCTTTCGGATCAACTCGGACTATGGTCTGTCATCAAAGTAAGCAAGGCTGATGAACAAAATATGCATGAAACCTATCTGCGCAGTTTTGTAAACCATGAGACACAGGAATCCAAAAGTCTCTATGCTACTGACGATAAATTAGCGACTCTGGCTGTGAAAGTATTAAATGATGCCTCTACTTTGGGATGGGGTTCCGGAAATCACTCAGCAAGCTATATTCCGATATTTGCGATAGGAAGCGGCAGTGAATTATTCAGCCACAAAATGGAAAATACAGATATTCCTAAAAAAGTGGCTAAGTTGTTAAATGCTCAACTGGATTAACCGTTGACCTGATAAATAAGAAATGCTCCTTAAAGGAGCATTTCTTATTTACTTTAAGTTCTTTTTATATATTTTGAATGTGAGTGCAATACTTTTTACACAGCTTACAACTGCAACCATCTTGGAACAACAAATTCTTCTGCCAGATGCGCAAGTTTGTATTGCTTATAATTATGCTGATCTACCCACACCGCTTCTTCTAATTCAGCCTGCGGACTTATTTCTTTAATTTCAGATAAATTGAGTTTGAATACATGTCCTACGACCCTTGTATCGGCTTCATTTACCGCTGCAGCTTCATGCGTCCCCAGAAAAAGCAACTCTTCCACAGCTACTATCAACCCAATCTCCTCTTCTATCTCCCGGCACACAGTGTTGACAAATGTTTCGCCCTTTTCTATCTTACCTCCGGGCAGCTGATAATACTCAGATCCTTTTTTACGAACCAGCAACAATTGCTTTGCAGGACTCAGCACCATAGCTGCGCATATTTCAATGCTGTTTTTCTTCAAAGGACGTAACCTGTTATTAGTATTTTACCGGATAATCACGCATATGTTCGAAATGGTAATTCGGGTTAGACTTTAAACTGTCGATAAGATCCGATAACAATTTTTGCCCTTTTCTATTTTGAAACATATCATCATGCATCAGTAACACCACATTATTGGCCGTAAATGAATCTTTCTTTTTCAATCTGTTTTTCATACGCTGATAGATTTCATTAACAGATTGTACAGGTTGTCCTGTCAGTCCGTGGATTTTCCACTCCACATCCCATCCCATGATTTCATATCCGTTAGCATAAAGCAAATCTGCTGTGCTTGTACCACTTTGCAAATCAATTCTTCTTCTGTCTTTGAAATACCAGATATTACGTCCCGGCATACGGGTAATCTTATACTTCAGGGCCAGATCTGCCTCATTTTTTTCAAAATCCGAAAATGCATGATCCGGATTGCTGTAAAAAACACTGAATTTATTATTGGCATGTGTATAACTATGGTTGTAGCAATCGACCAACGGATTATTATAATATCTCAGATAATCTTTTTTGAGTCTTTTACTCATATTTGCGTGTTTACCGATCAGGAACACATTAATCTTAATATTCTTTGCTGTAGCAATCGAATCAATTGCTGAACTTCCGATCAGTGGTCCGTCATCAAAAGTCAGGTAGATATGCTTTGGAAGGCTATCAAGCTTTGCATTAATGGAGTCCCGTTGTGCTTTAGTCAGCTTCGCTTTATCAACAGGCTCTTTTTTCTTAACCGAATCTACGGTTAACGTATCTTTTTTTGTCTCAAGATCTTTTTTCTCGGTACTATGCTCTTCCTTTTTTGTAACTGAATCCTGATGTTCAACAGTAGAAGTTTTTTGAGAAGACTGATTATTTCCGCAGGACTGAGTACTTAAAACAAGTACCGATAGCGCCATTCCTGCCACCACATTTCCAATTAATCGCATTTAATATTATTTTTATATTAGACTTTTTAATAAAAGTTACGCAAAAATAACATATTAAATCTGACTTATCTAATTTCAAAGAAAAGTTGTTTCAAAAAACAACAAAGGAATCCTGTGGCAGAATTCCTGTGTTAATAAAACTATAAATTTACAACCGGACTAATCATGGTGACGTCCTTTATTTTTGCCACGGTGTTTATTCCCTTTATGGTTATCCTTACGATCGTGACGATCATAACGATCGCGGTCATGACGGTCTGAACGGCCTCGCCCGTCTCTTAAATTCACCTGACTGTAATTACCTGAGTATCTATGATAGCGCTCATGATAATGGCTGTGTCGATGCCATGGGTTGCGATCATTTACCACTACTTTATATGTTCTGTACATATTATAACGACGGTATTTGCTCGGTAAGCTACCTCTGGTCACCCATCTGTTTCCATGGTAATAAGTATAGCGACGATGCACAACATCATAATATACATCCATTTCCGGCATATAATAGTAACGGACATAATCGTATCCTACTGGTCCCCAAAGTGGTTGATTTCCGATATTGACATTGATACGAACCTGAGCCTGAGACGGAGTGAAAGAGAAGATCCCTCCGATAAGCAATGTAATGTAAAGTAATTTTTTCATGGAACCCTCCCTATTTAATGTTTTTCTAATGTTTGTGTTTACTCTTTGTTCTTTATGACTGTCTATTATTTACAAAAGATTAATCCAACGTAAGGATAAAGTGACAATTAACTGATAATGTGCACATTATTTTATCAATCAACTACCCTGCGGGCATCTTTCCTTCAAAAGGAGAGAACTGTATTAGCATTGGCGGGGACGCCAACTGACACGGATTACATAAGAACAAACAACTTAATATCTCACGCGTTTGCTGGTGTCCTCACCAGCAATTGAGATCAAGCAAACGGAACAGCATAGCCTGTTTGGTCAACCTCTCTGCCCTTGCGGACATCTCTCCTTAAAAAGGAGAGAATTTTGTATAGCTTCCATTTATAAACGCAAAAACCAAATGCATAGAATTTTAAAACCAAATGTTAAAAAAATTAGCGAATCACATCTTTTCGTAATTTAAAATAACTTAAGATTTTATCATTTCAGGCTTGTAAAAAAGACCCTTTCCGGCAGTATCAGTTTCAACTATATTTATAATGTTTACTCAAACAAACCTCCTGTTCTTCTACTCATTTCTATGAATAGAGGGGTTTTCCTGGCATAACTAGTCTCTTCAATATTAGGTTGAAAAGAACCTACAGAGCATGTATAAAGGCTAGCACCTTAAATGACAACTAACCGCAACTGTGCAGAGGCAGTTGCGGTTAGGCTAGCTTGTCGTATTACGACTAAAAAAATGGATTTTAAAGTTTCCTATGACTTTTATGGTGGTAAAATTTCTGTTAAATCTGCTACTTGAATAGTTAAAGGTAGTATAGAAAGGTCATACCCTGGGATGGAGGTGCCGGTTTGCCACAGCTTGATGGTAACAGATTGACGGAAGTCAATACCGGAAATGCTCCGTGGAGTTACGACTTTATAACTGTCATTTACTCCGGTATTTACCGATCCTGCGTAAAATAATCCGCCTGAATCTCTGCTCGTTGCTAAGAATCTGCATGTATTTTTTGACGCCGTCCCCTTTTGACTTGGCCTATAGGATGCCACAGGAATGAGAATGGAATTGCCTGGTTGGCTAAACTCCAGGTATAATTCTGCAGTCTCCGTAGAAGTGGATGAACTGGAATGATATTCGCAAAAAAACTCTATTTCCAGCTTGCCGGGACCTCCGGAAAATGTGCCGGCAGGAATGGTATAGGACCATTCGTTGCTTGTATAAGCAATTCTCAGATATTGTTGTCCGGAGATCGTTGAGAATATACCTGATACCGGAGCGTGTATCATCCGTAGTATACCGGATCCCTGCGCTGCCAGAGCCGGCACTTGTCTTTTTGTGACCAGATGCGTGTCTGCTGTAGCATCTGCTCCGGTGATGGGTTGGGTAAATATTTTACTACCTCCTATTGTCTGAGAAGCAGAAGTGTTAACATATTCAGCATCTGTCTTTAACCCCAAAAAGTTCCTGACAGCTTCAGATGTCCAAGCATAGTGATAACCATTTCCAGTATCATCATTACCGTAAAGAGTTGTAAGACCTCCGTCTGCTCTTGGATTCTGGGCCGATAGAGCAGTTCTAATATAATTAGCTTCTATATAACCACTCCCGTCTCTCTGCACCACTGTCCAAGCTGTAGAATTGTTGTAAGACATCATAAAATCACCATCTGTCCACACCCTTCTTACAGGATTATATTGGGCAACATCTCCGTTACGAGTTCTGAGATAAAAATTATTTCCACCTCCATTGTACTGTCCGAACAACTCGGTAGCATATGCACCATTAAGACCTGAAAAACTTATAACACTTCCTGCGGCTTCTTTTCCAGCGTAGTTATAATCAAACCAAGCCTTATTTGTTAGTACAGAGTTGCTAAAAGAACCTCCTTCATTTGCCCCAATTAACATGTCTTGATCCAGGTAGATCCTACCATTATTCCTAAGATGAAGAATACTACCTACAACATTTGGTTGGTGGAATCCTATACTTGGAAAAACATCAGTGCCGTTACCCTTAACTTCTATAGTAGAGGTATTGTAAGCATTGCCTCCAGTATAGGAGAATATCTTCCTTACCGGAATAGCTTGATTGATAGTAGTTAAGTCAACCCTGTTGTTATTCCATGCATCAACATTAGATTGATTAAAATCTCCCGAAGTCCAAAACCTAACCCAAGGTTTCCAGCCGCCTGTCTCGTATGACTGACCGAAAAAAGAGGAACTACTTCCCCCTAGACTTGACTGTGCGAATCTGAAAGCTGACCCATTGTTACCACTGTCATCATCGTATGGAACCATAGTAATAACTCCTGCCCAAGGACCTACGCCCGGTTGTCCGGCTAAACCTATAACAGATGAATTTTTAAAATCGAACCATGTTCCGCTCAAAAGATTAGTAGAGGCTATAGGATTCCAGTCTCTGGTGTCGTTAACTCTGATACTGTTATGACTCGGTTCTCCTAAACCTCTTCTTGGGTATGAGTCTTTGTGGTTCCCCCAAGAGTACGCCTCATTCCACTGGGCTGAATTACCACCTAATGAATTAATCTGTCCGCCGAATGAAGCGATCCCGGTTGCTCTACTTATACCTAAAGGTTGGCCCAGGTAACTACCATCGTCGGCATATCTCGTAATGGCGAAGTCACTTCCGGCATTCCCCCCCGCCTCACTTGTTGGGCTAGTGAATAAATCCCATCTTAGTAATCCGTTATTACGGTACTGTAGCTCTTTATACTGATTAGAAGTCCCGTCAATGGTTAAGGCATCTTTAACTCGTGCATTTCCCTCTACATCTATTTTAAATATAGGTGAAAGTACTCCAATCCCCACATTTCCTGCAGGGGTTATCGTAAACATTAAATCAGAAGAAGCACCTCCAGAATTACTATAGATCCCGAAGTGGTTCTCATTTATGTTGTTAGTTCCTGAAGATAAAGACCATGTCCTGCCAGCTAAATTTTGAATGTCTAATTTAGTCGAGTTTGAATTTACCCCACTGAAACCTATTGTTATCGGTCCCCAATAAGAGTTTCCTCGGGATGCGACTGAAGCTAATGTTTCACCGCTCGAAGGGATGTCTAATAAAGTCTTTAACTGATTCTTATTTATAGGACTCCATATACTGCGCTGCGAGTCCCAAGCTATAATATCACTTGGATTATTATTAGCACCATCCCATTGTATTCTATAAGTTCCCCAAGCGTTAGAGTTAGATGACGTTATCGGCCAAGTACCACTCGTATTACTTCCATCTTTATTTGCTTTCGAAGTCAGATTGTCATTCAGTCCAACAATATCCTCTGTGGACAGACTGACATCACCAATCTTACTGTTTACGGATCTAACAATATTACTAGCCGGATCTCCTGCAGGACCTTGCACCCCTTGTGCGCCCTGATCACCTTTGTCGCCTTTTTCACCTTTGGCGCCCTGAGGGCCTTGAATACCCTGTGAACCGGTCATACCTATTGGGCCACGTTCTCCGGCATCTCCCTTGACACCTTGTGTACCTTGTACTCCTTGTATACCCTGGTCTCCTTTATCACCTTTTGGCCCCTTGATATTCCCGACATCCTCCCACGCTGAACCGTTCCATACGTATAGAAATCCCTCAATTAAGTAGGCATCACCCCGGTTGCCGTCAGGTGGTAGCGAACTTTCGTTTGGAAGTGATCCTAATATAGTTACGCTGGTGCCATCATTCCCTTTGTCACCTTTGTCACCTTTGTCACCTTTTAATCCCTGCATCCCTTGTAAACCAGGATCACCTTTATCTCCTTTAGGACCAGGATCACCCATCACTCCCTGAATACCTTGTTCTCCCTGAATGCCCCGCAAACCGGTTTCGCCTTTTTCTCCTTTAGGGCCTTGCACGCCCTGAATACCTTGTATACCTTGTGGTCCTGTATCGCCTTTGGGTCCGACCGGACCCTGAGTACCAGTATCACCTTTATCTCCCTTGTCACCTTTAGGACCGGGAGTAAGGGAAATATGCTGTATAGCTGCAGATACAGCCTGAGTTGTCGGGTAGGTATTATTATCAGGGTTTGTCAGATCCGTCTTTCTATTTGTTATAGATTCTTTCTCCTCTAATGTTTCCTCTAAGCCGGATATCGAACTGGCAGGCTGTAAACCGGTATGATTGTCCCTATTGCTAGCATAGTCTTTCACTGCTTCAACAATAGCATCAGTTTGAGCCCGGGTGTAATAATCCGACAGATCCACTTCCACTGCATCACGCCATTGCTCATTCGCAGGATTATATACCCGCAATTTGTGAAGTGTAGTATTGTAAACGATCTTAACAGCATTAGAACTGTCTGTCTGCCCTTCCAAAATATCACTATCCGCTGTCGGTATGCCTAAGCCTCTGATTACAGAAAGGAAGTCATCTACCTGTGTAAAAGACGCAGCAGATCTTGGGCGACTTGGTGGGATAGTCTGCGAAACGCTTGATGCGTTGTCTGTCACTGCAATAGTTTTAGATATTTTCTTTTTCATTATTTAGCCGTAATTATTTGCGTTGTCAAGTCCGGCTTTATTCGGACTCGAATTATCCATTTCCTCTGATTTATCACCAAAAGAAGACATCTTATTATTGTTTACAGAGAGAAAAAGTCTTCTTCTGCATTTCATCTATATATTTGACTGCTTCTTTACTTCCCAAGCTGAAATAGCAGATTACACTCAGGAGAATAATACAGAATTATCAAAAAGGAATATCAATCATCCTCAATACGCTATGAAATAAAACTAGTTGGTATTATTGTTTGATCTTAAGAATTGTTACCTCGATTACCTTACCGTTATCTGCGCTTGTGGTTTCATAACGAATACTAATATTTCCCCCGGTCAATGAAGGAACTTGCACAGCTAGATTATTAAGTGATAAATATTCAGGAGCATAAGTAGCCTCCGGAGCAACTCCGGATACTTCGTATAAACATGCTCCCTGTACCATGTACCGAAATCCAGATTCGACAATCCCGCCATCAATAAAGGCAGAACCTGCGGATATATTTGCTCTTAATGTGAGCACCTGCATTTTGTCATCCACATATTTTTTAGGAACCAAATCCGATGATTGCAAAATTCCAGAATAGTCACCATCATAATAAGCTCTGCCTGAAATCTTAACTGTACGATCTGTTGTGTCTATAGCTCCACTATGTATAGTTACTCTACGCACACTCTGACTTGTTGTTCCAGTAGGTGTGTTTATAAGTAGATCACTACCATTCGTACTTGGAGATATGTAAAAATAATTATTTCCTCTGCGAAATGATATTCCAGATGATGCCATTGTAGTATATCCCGTACCTGAGGAGTTTTCAGCAACAATACTTGCTAAAGTGGCTGTAGAAGGGTCTTTAGTCTTGATTCCTGAGAAAAAAGTTTTAAGTCCGGTAATAGTCTGATTGGAAGTTATATCTACTCTGCTATTGTAGGCCTGGTTCCAGTTACTAATATCATTTACAGAAAAATCTTTGCTTGTGTATATCTTGTGCCAGTTGCCAATCCCTCCATATCCGTCAGTTCTGGTATAAAGATCTCCATTTGCATTTTGTCCGCCTGCAAACATTGTTTTATAATCATCTAGACCGAAGTTTAAAAAGGTTCCGTAATTGTAACCACTTGGAACTCCGGTAGCATCAAAGAGCTTACCTCCGGAACCGATTAGGTTAGCTACATCACCTCCTGCAGCTCCATATTTTCGAAATCCATTATTATAAATATCATTCCATTGATTAGAATTGCCACTACCAGTATTTATGATACCATTAACGTTAACGGAGTTGCCCATCCACATTTCACCGTTTGCTCTGCTTATTCGTAATGGGTTACCATTGTATGAACCATCATCTTTATAGGCATATATTCTAAAGTCACTATCACCATTGACGCCTCCATCTGTACCTACAAGAAACCGAGGCGTATTATTTGTATAGTATGAAAGCCATTTTTCTCCTGTGGAGTTAACAGCAATATTTTCTGCGGTAGTGTTGCCAAAAAAAGTAGTTAACCTCCCCCTCATTTCAGCCGTTTTAAGGGGTTCAGAATTTTTTCCTCCAGACCAAAATCTAATGGGTTGACCTTCCTGATTAGCCATGATATCTAATCCGCCCACAACATTAGTCGATATTCCATAGCCAAAATCAGCGCCATCGGGAAGATTTCTGATGGATGATTCGTTAGTAACAACTCCTACTGGTGTTGTCGTGCTAACATGCCATGAATAGTTTTTTGATCTAACAGTACCGTTTACCTCCAACTTATGTTGTGGACTCGCCTCGCCAATACCAACATTCCCACTGGCCGTAATTGCTAATTTCAGATTAGTGGCATCCCCGTCCGGATTATTATATATTCCAAAACTGTTTTCATCATAATTATTTGTTCCGGATGACAGCGACCATGTTTTTCCAAGAGAATTCTGTATATTAAGCTTGGTTGTGTTTGAGTTTACTCCCTGATAGCCTATTGTTATTGGCCCCCGGTAAGAGTTTCCTCTCGCAGCGACTGACGCGAATGTTTCACCTCCCTGAGGAATACCCAAAAACTCTTTTACTGCTGTTGGGGTTGCATAATATCCATAACCATTGCTATGATAAGCTAATAACTTAGTAATATTATTCTCAACATCAGCACCTATCCAATTATAATCTCTTTCAGGATTTATTACATTTGATAATCCCTTTGATTGTAGCCCCCATACTCCTGTTGCATTAGATCCGTCAGCTTTTGCTTTAGCGTTCCATTCTGTTGAATTTCCGCCCGTAGCTGCTATTACACCATTTACATCTAAGGGATAGACCGGATCTGTTCCAATTCCTACAAATCCATTTGCTTTTATCTTTACACGTTCCAGATCATTGCTTCCTAATCTTAAATCTGTATTCTCACCTGAGAAGATATGCGCACCACCTCCGAACAGGCCCATATACATCCTGTTATTATTATAGGGGTTTTTAAGTGTAATGTCACGTGTCGTGGTAGCTCCTCTCTCCACCACGGACTGTAAGGTTTCGCTATCCTTGGGTGTGGCTCCTACATCCGAAGCATCCAGGATAACTGCTCCCTGCTTTCCGTTTATGGAAACAACTTTATTTGTATTATCGACTTTACCCCACACAGATCCGTTGGAAATTATCCAATCTCCATTATTATACTCTATTCCGTTAAAAGTTCCGGTGACACTTGATATATAATAGTGACCTTTAGTGTCTGATTCTGGTATAGCAGATAGTGCAGGTGTATTAGAGGCTGGATTCCAATTTCCTTTATAGTTTACGGAACCTATTAATGCCTCCGGCACCTGAGACATTGGAAGCTTAGCATTTACGTCCAAAGTTGCTACACCGTTTGATACAGCTTTTTGTGATAGCGGAATTTTGCTGTCTAAAAAGGTTTGCAGATCCTCAATAGTGCTTATTGCTTGTTTACCGGTATGATTTGATCTGTTCTTTGCTGCTGTGAGCATGTTGTCCAGCTGCTCTTTGGTATAATAGTCCGACAGATCCGCTTCCACAGCATCACGCCATTGATTATTCGCAGGATTATATACCCGCAACTTGTGAAGTGTAGTATTATATACGATCTTAGCGGCATTGGAACTGTCTGTCTGCCCTTCCAAAACATCGCCATCCGCTGTCGGTATTCCTAAGCCCCTGATTACGGAAAGAAAGTCATCTACCTGAGTAAAGGATGATCCAGACCTTGGGCGGCTTTGTGGTATAGCTTGCGTAGATGCTGATCCGTTGTCGGTCTCTGCAATAGCTTTAGATATTTTCTTTTTCATGATTTAACTGTAATTATTTCCGTTGTCAAGTCCGGTTTTATTCGGGCTTGAATTTTCCATTTCCTCTTATATTATCACAAAAAAAGATTATCATATTTATTGTGAATAGAGAGACAAAGTCTTCTTGTGCATTTCTACTATATTTATTTGGCTGCTTCTTTACTTCCAAAGCTGAGCAACATACCTAATCCCAAAAATCCGGTAAAACTGTTAGTAAGATCCATACCTCCGAATAATTGTCCTATTATAACATTGCTCTCCGGAGCGAAATGTAAGACAACAGATACCACAAACAGCACCACGACTGCCCATAGCCAGGCAGGAACATTTTCCATTAATAATTTGCCCCAGTCCGTCCGGATTTCTTTACTAAATACATATGGTCGGGCTTTGATCAGTGTGTAGAGAATAATCCCTAATAGCCCTGCTAAAAAGTTGATTATCATTTTTAATTAAAATTTCCTTGATTTTTGAAGTACAAATAGTTTGCGCCAGTCACTGGCAATAGCTTTGTCCCGCTTATTAAAAAATTATTTCCTGGCATTGATTTTTTAGCCGGATCAGTTGTTCCCGCGACAAATTTTAGTTTGCTAAAATTGTCTATACTCAAAATAAAGGTAGTGCCGTTTGCTCTCTCAATGTTTAAGTTCCAGTACCCACCTGATATACTGATATTCCCGTACACACGGCAATGAATGTCATAGAATTTGTCAGAACCTTTGACAACACCAGTAACGCCGAATATATCTTCTATGCTGTAGAATACTCCATTGTATATTAAGCCATAGTTTACCTTACTATCAATAGACCGATCGTGATATATCTTATATGTTGACAGCTTTGCTGACGATGTGTGCTGACCAAAATTGTTAATATTCCTATTAGTATAAGATTCTCCGCTAAGATATGATGCTATCTGAGGCATGGTTTCGAGGTAGTCACGATAATAAAACTGCTCACCGTTGTATAACACACTGTCAGTTGTTGACCAGCTGATCGTATTAAGATCTCCTGGTCTTTGAATTTCAAAAATCATTGAGGATGAAAAAATAAGATTAGTAAGATCGGCTATGTCCTGCTTAGATGCATATTCCGGAAGCGTGATATTTCCAAAAAAATCAGCCTGAACGCCGTTAACTGACAGCGGCATTACTGCTGCAACAGGTACTGGAGTCTGAGGAGACTTTAAAGTCAAGTCACTAGAATATATATCAAAAACAAACTTACTGTTTAGCCCTATCATATAAAACCCGTTGAATCCAAATCTATATTCGTTCAATTCGGAATCATTATTATATCTTGACTTACCCCTAATATACAATGGGGTAGCTTCGAAAAGTTCCAACTCTCCTGTACTCATAGTTTGTGTAACTGTACCTAATCCACTGTAGCCAATGTTATAACTTCTTGAAGTTCCATACGAATCAATAGCACTTCCATTCGTTCCATACGCATCGATATTTACATCTCCGCCGCCAGATTCTAACTTTATAAAGTTACCTTCTGTTGTAGTATCTATCTTAATGAAGTTACCTGAAGATGGAGGAATAGTAATATTTCCGGATTTATCGGCGTATAGTCCGTTTACTGATAGAGGAAGTGTTCTTTTTTCAGGCTCAACAGATACACCTTTATCATTTCTTGGAATGAAAATATTGTAATTAGTACTACCGATTTCGTTGAATTTCAAGCCAAAATTTCTATAATAATTTTCAGTTGTATTAATTTCAGAGAAATTGAATCCTTTATCGCCTAACATATAAGAAGAACCATGAACGCTACCTGAAATATATCCTTGAACACCACCTGGAAAAACCTTAAAGGTACTACTACCAAATTCATTACTGTCAGAAGTATAAATATATCCGGGAGCTAATGATATAATACCATTAATATCATCAGTACCACTGTAAGACAGTTGCATTCCAAATTGTGATAGTTGCACACCTCCATTTTCACTGTTCAAATGAATACCATAACCAGTAGTTACATCATCAACTTTAACATACTTAGAGATATCAATGCCAGATAATAAAGAGTCTACCTGACTCTTAGTATAATAGTTCGTCAGATCGGCTTCGATGGCATCGCGCCATTGAGCTGTGACGGGGTTGTACACACGGAGTTTATTCAGTGTGGTATTGTAGACGATCTTAGCGGTATTCGGACCGCTGGTCAGTCCGTCCAGGACATCGCTGTCTGCAGTAGGAATACCCAGTCTCTTGATTACAGACAGGTAGTCATCTATCTGTGTGAAGGATGATCCCGAACGTGGTCTGCTTGGTGGAGTCTGCTGAGCAAATACGCCCATCACACATACGGTCGTTATGAGTGTAAGTATTAATTTTTTCATGCTATTAACTGATAATAATGTAATCTGTGTACGCTGTACGCTATTCTATCGGTACGCTACTCCATTTACTTAGAGTTTGATAATGATTTTAGATTGGATATTTCCCAGAGGTATGCTGAATCCTTCCAGATCACCATCTCCATCCCGCACATCATCTATAGTCACGGGCTGTAGAGACCAGGATAGTCCATTATACTGTTTCACTAATAGTGTAGGGTAAGATCCAAATCTATCTGCGCGTTGTTCTGTCCATTCCATATAATAGACATCCTGTCCGCTGATCTCCACAATCTCTGGTTCCAGCTTATTGAGCAAATCTGTCGGATCAAAATTATTGAGTCCTTCCAGCTTTGTCCTGAGTGCAGTTGTAAAGTTTTCCTGTGAGAGCCCTTTCCCGTTTTCCTTATCCACTTTTTCGGAAATGCCGTGCGCATCCGGATCACTGATATGGATATCCAGCACTTGCTTATCCGCTTTTGCAGCGATCAGGGCATTAAGCCCCTCTACTGACCCGACAGGAATCTTATCATCTTTGTGGAAGAAAGAATCCCAGGTGTCCCAGAATTGTTGCTGGGTGGGTTTTAAAGATGTTTTAAACCAGTTTTTAATGGTGCTTAATGCTACCTTTGCCATATCTTTATCCTCCTATATATTCAATAAATACTACAATACGGTATGGATTCAGAATACTGAAAGACTGAACATTCCCTCCGATCCCGCCTGCATTGCCAGACTGATAAGTGTATGTGCCCTCGGGATCATTAGGAGCAGCCATTAAATACCTTCGATTAGAACCACCCGCCTTACCTTGTGTAAATGTGGTACTGTGGCTATGAGGAGGGATGTGAGATATGTTAAGAGTAGCTTTGTCATCTCCACCTCTTTTAGCATATCCGTACTCCGGCGTATCAGGATCATAGCCCATAGGTAAACGTCTCCTCCATTCAGTTACCTCTTGCCAACCCTCCGGAATTTCATTGTAAGGTTTATTCCATAATACCATCCCTCCACCCGCAGTAAATACTGTATTTACTTTCTCCAGTTTGGCTAGACGGAGAGTAAGGGCTTCCAGTGCCTGCTGTGTGGCTCTGCCTGCCAGCTCATCTGTGAGTTGTATATTACTGGACGGCCTCTTGAAGTCTGCCCAGGCAAAAGAACCTGCAACAGTACCAAACGTGACATATCTGCGCGTAAACACAGGTTTGCTGACCCCATCTTCAAAAATCTTGTTTGTGATCTCTTCTGTGATCATTACATTGGGACCAAGAGAACCTCCCTTGAATTCCAATACCTCTCCATTAATAGAGACTACACCATCACTGACCTGTGCCCCGTTTGTGTGACAGCCTTTTAGAATGGTCAGATGCCCTGACAGGTCACTAACGGCGTTAAATACACCGTAGGCATTCTGCATAAAATCCAGCGTGTCCGTCTCTAACGGAAATCCTCCGGTTTGGTTAAAATTTGCCTTATTCATATCTGATATCGTATCTTTTAGCAGCCAGGCGATAATAATTTACCATAGCTTTCATGTCATCTATATTAAATTGTAATCCATTCGGAACAAGAACTATAAAGTCTACACCTGTATCTGCATAGTCACCAGATGGTCTCAGGTACAGAGTTCCTAAATATTTGATATCTTTCTCCGGAGGTGTATAGATATATTCTCTGTTGAATTTGTTTCCGTCCATTATTTGTATACGTCTGTCACTGCTGTCGAAGGTATCATTGAGTACCTTGCGCAGGTGACAGACCTGTCCGTTGTGTGCCAGTCTGTACAGATTGGCAGCTCTGTATCCTACCCACTGATCATACAGGTCGACCAGCGGGGCTATCAGAGACTGGATCAGCGCAATAATATCCGTTGTCCGGATAGCTACCGGCAAAAACAAGACAACGATCCTCTTAAAATCTACCTTATACCACATATTCTATACCCTCGTAATTTTCGATTTTGAAATATCCGGACAACGGGATCGTACGAATATCGATTGTCCTGAAATCCCCATACCCATTAACTGCGGGATCGATCCATTTAGACATTGCCGAATCGATCTGTACAATGGCTACGCCATCCGCTGTTTCCAGTTTGTTTGCCAGCTCCTGAAGTCTCAGCTCGCCATTGAATGGCAGCGCTCTCAAGAACCCGCGAATAGCCTGTTCTACCGGTTTACCTCCATTGACCCGGTGCGTGCCATCCGCATCCAACACGAGGGGATCTCTGACTATTCGTAAGGATAGCCTCAGGATATCCGGCTGATAGTTGATAACCGTGGTCCGTACACCGGCATCTTTTACTTCATTGATATATGCTGTAAAGGCCTCTTGTTCGATTTTGCTAATGGGATTAAGTTCACCGGCCACTTCTGTTGCGATCTTTACGATCAGTCTGGTGTCATCCTCAGGTTCCTCTACAGCCGCATATTTTATGATCTCTGATGTTTCGATCTGATCCTGACTCAATCCGGTATTGTCGTATTTGTCGCTATCGGGGATCAGTTCATACCCGTACCGGAAAGCAAGTGCTTTATTACGATACCATCTTGCAGTATGCGGGAGCATCTGAATCAGTGTATCACTGACTTCCTTTTTGTGAGTATCCATGAGGATTTCTACGGTCCAGATTGAAAAAGCGACAATGTCAAAAATGAAATTTTCCAGACTCACTTTACTGAATTCGCGCTCAAAGGATTCGCCCTGGGTAAATCCATACATTGCTGCCAGTATTTCACTGGCCATAAACCGCTGTGTAGCGACTGTTTTTATTTCCTGTATTGTTCTTGCCATAGTTATTGTATCTGAAAATCTACCTGTATTGCCCAGTAGTCTATACCCTCGAGCTGTGGTGAAACCATTTTATCTGTTACATTGGACGTTGCAATCTTGTGTTGTTTACCTTCAAAATATCTCACGATATCCGGAATGGTAAAGACCGATTCAGGGAGCACAAGCTCCTGTCCCGGAGTAAGTGGCTGCGCGATTTCCAATCCATTTGTATAGGCAATGGCAAATGCAGCTCTTACTGAGCCATATTTTTCCAGTGCAATGTCAAAGAGGGACTGATGCGCGATTACTTTTATGCTCTTCATTTTTTTGCCTCCAGTTCAAATACCCGTTTGTGTAGTTCTGCATTTTCTGTTTGCAGCATTTTGTTTTTTCTGGTCAGGAGCGAGATCTCGTCCTTGAGGATTCGTTCTTTACTGGCAAACAGCGCGACTACCTCATTAAATTTTGCTTCATAGCGTTTTGACAGATCGTCCAGTAACGTTTTATAATAGTCCGCGAACTTGACTTCATTGTCTATCTCTTTGGACCTGACATCCTCTGCCGTACTTTTGCGTGAAAATACCCAGTCTGCCAATTTCGTCATAAACACTCCCGCCGCACCTGCCAGTACCAGATACAATTCATTCATCATACATTATCTTTTATTTGCTGTTTGATCTGATCATATTGTTTGTCATCGAGTGCCAGATGTATCTTCACCCGGCTTTCTATATCAAAATTCTTAACCTTTGTCTTACTGTACTGTATCAGGTTGGCTCCGAGTACCGGTTCGAACTTTTGTTCGCCCTGGTTCATCTGCAGGATCAGTGCTACCTCCTGCATCCTGGAATCACCGACGACCAGCCTTCGTGAGATGATCAGCAGATTATTTTCAGCTGTCAATAAAATACCTTTGCCTGCCATGTTATATCTTTATTACTCCTGTACCTGTTACTGCTACGCCTGTAGCGGTCGTACCTGTGACTATCGTCGTACGCCCGATTACAAATTGTGCAACAGCTGCTGCTATCTTCTTTGCCTGCTCTCTTCTTGCTTCTCTGGGATCTACCTCTACATCCGAATACATATCAAATGCATCTTGTATAAATGCGGCTAACTGTGCTTCTGTTATTGCTGCCATACTATCCGATCAATACTTTGTTTAACCTTTGTTTAATTACCAACATCGCCGGAACATTTATACTTCTCCCATTGATGACTATTATCTTGTTCAGCTCATCGATCATATCGTTCAGGACTGTTTTCAGACTTTCATTTCCCTGTTTGATGATCAATCCTTCCTCTTTGATGTGCAGCACTGATTCAGCAATATTGTACTGTACTTCCTCCAGTTCCTCTGCATCAATCAGAAAGCTATTACCAGGCTGATTGCCAATAATTCCTATTATGGCTCTTGTTCCTGTTTTAGGTTTTTTGTATTGTGCCTGCAGGCCCAGCAGGACATCAAAATAGTCCAGGTCATCGATCAGTCCGGTAGCGATCATGGTCTTGTCTTCCCAATCTACGGACTTGACTGTCACCCATGCTGTCTGAATCTCTGCACGCTCACTGATCATCTGTCCGATCATCTGTCCGAATTTGCTTAGTTCTCCGCTCATGTGCTTACTTTATCTCCGAGTGTGATCTGCTGACGTATGCCTCCGCCATCAAATGTTTTGACTACTTTTTCTATATAATATGTACCTGCCCGATCCTTGTAGAGATCTGATACAACTGTCACCTTCTGTCCGTGCTGTACCGATGGCAATCCAAAAGCAACGAATGATCCGTCAAAGCGATCTACCTTATATTTTTTGTATTCCATCCTTCCCTGTCTCTCCAATTCCGCTTTGTCTGTGATGCCATAGAAAGTAAGCTTACGCTCATTTCCGTCCTCATCCCCGATATTGTTGATTTCAATCTTTTCTCCGTTTCGCAGTGTCGATTCACATTTGATCTTGATCTTTACATCTTCTTTTAGTTTATACTTCAGAGATGTAGACACACAGTTACGTTCCAGATGAAATACAAATGTTTCCTTATCTGTATTCGCACTCAGGTATTTGCCTGAAGTCAATTTCTTCCCGCGCATATAGGTATACAGTCCCCACTCGGATTTCAATTTTTCAAATACCTGTCCAGCCTGCATCCGTGGGTAACGGACGGCTCCAAGCTGCACACCTTCCTGAGCATCGATCTCATACGTGGGCGCAATGGCCTTCAGCAGGTCTTCTAGCGTAGCATTCTTTGCAGAATAGTTTACCGGCAACAGTTTCACCTTAGACATTTCATTTTCGAACTCCAGTGTGATTGGAATATCTGCTGACACCCTCCTGATGTAACCTGTAAATTCTTCTATCGGATAACCATCGTATCCGAATGAAATGGTCAAAGCATCTCCCGGACGAAACATATCACGGACATTGTATTTATCAAAATCCTTGATGTTTCGGGGTAATACCAAAGAACCTTTATCCGTCAGTTCCTTAAAGGAGCTTTCAAACTCAATTTTTGAAACTTTGTACATGGTTATCTCGCTACGTCTTTCTGTCTTGTGAAAGACTATCTTACAGCACATGGTCAATGTCATAGCCTGATCTCCTTCGCTGAAGGCAACCCAAATTCCATAGGTTCATCTCCGTATAATGTTGTTGAAAAAGCTACTACTCCGGGTTTTCCCTGAGGGATATTTTCGGACCATTCGGACATCACAACTCTGCTAAGCCCGCGAGCTTTAAACTGCGTTCCTGAGATTTCAATCGAATCCGCAAGATTTTCCCATTCCAGCATTCTGGCGAACTGGTCCTGAGCAGAATTGCCCCGCTCATCTACACAGACTCCTTTTACATCTATCACCCAGTCATCAAATCCATAGATCTCTTTTACGGTACCATTACTGCCAAGCACATTAGTACGTGTAATATTCTTTGCACGACGAAATGTGAACATGGTCGCTGCCGGGAGTGTGAGGGATTCTAAGGATTTGGTCGCTATCTCACCATTCATCTTGTATAATTTGTATGATCCGGCTACAAAGGTGGCATTGAACATAATGGGCGTATTCATCCAGCTAAATCCATCATTTGCTAATGTCTTTATCCCTGAAAAGGATATAGCCGATGCCTGGTCCTGTGCAATTGGTTCTGTCAGAAAGAATGGGTACTGCACTCCAAAAGCGAGCTGAAAAAGTTCTGAAACATTGTATCTTATATCTGCCATTATTATCCTCCCATATTAATCACTGCATCCCGTAGACGATCATTTACTAATCCGACTACTTTATCCGCTACATCTCTGATATTTGTGTCTCTGGACACAGCAAAATTGTTTACAATATTGAGCGTCATACTGATAGACTTTATCCCATTAGACCCTGATCCCACATTCAATGGTTGCTCCTCTCCTTTTGGTTTTGTCTTGATCAAACCGGCATCTGGAAATTTCTGTGGATCTACTGGTTTTATTAAACTATTAACATCTGCCGGAGATCCCGCTGCCTTGTCCGATTCTTTCTCTGACTCAGGTTTAGCCTCAGATTTTTTTTCATCTTTTGTTCTGAGATCATTTTTGTCCCGAAAATCTTTTACACTCTGTAAAGCATCCTTAGCCCATCCCAATCCTGGTATATTAGCCATTACACCCAGTATCTTTTCAATAGGATGTAATAAAGCATCCATCAATACTATATTGATTCTCCTGATAGCCCCAAAGAAACCTTCTGACTCGAATGCTTTTACTACACTTTCCCAATTTCTTTTTAGCAGTACAATTGCACTGACCATATAGCCTATAGGTCCCAGAAACATCAGTATTGTAGATCCCCAGGTATCAAAATTTTCAATCGCAGCATATACAAGGCCAATCATCAAAGCAATAGCTACTATAATCAATCCGATCGGATTGGCGGACATGGCAAAATTCAATGCATTCTGGGCTGCTGTCTGTAGCCATGTCACTTCAGACAAGGCTTTGAAGGTGGTAATGCCTCCGGAGAGCAGATCAAAAAACGGAGTCATTTGCTGAGCATAGATACCTATATCTCCAAGCATCTGACCTGCTTTAGTGGATACATTGGTCCAGAAGGATATAAATCCAGATCCGGCCTGCTCCACAGCAGGAAAATCTTCCATCTTTGGTATACCGTTGGCAAGACCTTCTACAAAAGAAAATCCTGCATCTTGTCCCACATCTTTAAAGATGTCAGCAACCAAGAGCTGCTTCGCACCTGCATTCATTCCCTCCATACCCTTGGATATAATCTGCAGGGCTTCGATGGTTGTTTTGCCAGCCAGATCTTTTTGTGTGATTCCTATGCCGGCAAGCGCCTCCATCTGGGCAGTACCCATTTCTGTAATGGAATTGCCTGCTACACTCAAAGAGGATAGTGCTTTATCATCATAGATGCCGTCTTTTCCGGCCTTAGCGATCAGAGCTATTGCAGTTGCTCCATCGATTCCAAACTTCTTGAATTGCGGTCCGTACTCATTGAGCTGATCCAAATAATTACCGTTGATATTCGCACCTCGCTTGTACCCTTCTTCTATGAGCTTTAAGTTTTCTTCATAACTTCCGCCCATCTGCTTGGTCATGGCATTTGCGGTCTTGGCAACCTTTGTCGCATCTTCGCCATATACTTTTCCGATCTCGCGGCTTTTGGCCACAAAATCATCCAGAGATTTGCCTGACAGATTGGTCATACGCTGTACTTCTACCGTGAGGTTGCGTATTTCAACAGAAAAATCTAATCCATTGGTCACAAACTTCATCGTCTGATTGATCCCCTCTGCTACTGCAGTCCATTGGTCTGCATTATTTTTGATCTCATCCAGACGGCCATTGATCGTATTCAGATCATCTTTGGTATCCTTTAGCTCCGTTCGTAAATTTTTTACTTTTGCTTTCTGCGCTTCCCAGGCTTCTAATGCCTCAGCTTTATCTTTCCCGGGTAAAGCGTTTTTATATGCTTTTTCGAGTCCCTTGAGTTCTTCTTCGTTTTCTTTGATCTTGTCTTTTAGATCTCTAAAATGAGTCTTCGTATTTTCAAGTGCTTCTCTTGCCTCCGACGCCGTAAACTTGACAGATTGTGACAACTTATCTACTGAATTAGAGACACTATCAAAGCCCTTAATCATGTTTTTGATGGGGGCATTCACTTTGTCGCCTAATTCAAGAATCCATTTTAAATCAATTGATGCCATCTGTTTACTTTCGTTTACCTAGTGTTTTAAAAACCTCTGTGAGCAATTCTGCCAGCACCTTTCTGAGCACGGCTTCGTTATTTTTTGCGGTTACCTCTTGTACATATACCCACTGCTGATAATGCTTTGCCCAATCCTCCTCACTGAGGGTATCAGGATCGATGCCCATACCTACCTGTATCACGGCATCGATCTTTTCTATCTGTCGACCGGTTACATCTTCCGGGTCCAACCTGTACCGGTCTACAGCTTTTTTATCTCTGCTTTGGCTGTAGTCAACAGATCTCCTATCCTGGTCAGCAGTTGTGAATAGACTGCACCATCATGTTCATATGCATCACGATCACCTTCCAACACACATCCCAGCATTACTTTTTGCTGCGCTGTACTGTCCTTTTTCACTTCGTATTCGGCAACAGCCTGAATCACTGAGCGACCTGGCTTCTTGATGAGATACACAAACTGGTAGTCATCATCTGTGGTGATGGTGACTTCGCGCAGATTGCGTCTGCCTCCCATACGGGCAGCATGTATTTCGATCTGTTCTTCTCCATAAGGTCGTATGACCTGGAAAGCGCCTTCTTTGCCTGTTTTTTTTAAATTTCCTGCCAACTCCATTATACGTTCCAGTCAATGTGTGAAACAATCAGTGTATAAGCTGTGGCGATAGTGCCATCTCCCTGTGCGACTTCGACACCATCATTTGTAAATTCGGCATTGCGGATGACGTCCCGTGTGATTGTGCCGTCTTCCCGTGCATACTCTACATTGATATCAAAAGGAGCGATATCCTGTAATCGCTTACCAGCAGATAAGGATTTTTTCAGTGCATCCACCTCTTCTTTGTAAAGGGTAAATGAAGCTGTAGGTTCGTAGTTACCACGGCTTCTTCCGACCGGATATTTACCTGATCCGTATACATTTTCTTTTGTTTCGGAGTCCGAATATGCCAGGGCTGATATGCCTTCCAGGTCACAGCCCATTACGTTGGCGGTAATGGAATTCCATCCTGTCATCACCCCAAACTTGTTTATAATTCTAGTTTCTCTTGCCATTTCTTTTAAATACTATTTGTTAAACCTACCGCTACAGTGAACTCATGCACTACTCCGTCAGCAACAATGCGTGCCTGAACTTTTACAGGAGAGGAGTCATTGACAACCTGTTTAGGATTAATAATTACTTCACGTCCGCTGATATCGTCATCTGCAATCATTCTATCCAGCGCTTTCTCTAATAAAGTCTGCCAGTAAGCTGCTGTTGTACTTGCAATAAATCCTGTTGCAGGATCTTTTTTGACTTTTGATTTGATACGAGGCAATAGCGTTGCACGAATAATGCGTACAGCTTTGTTCCATACACGGTTATTTTCGATATACGCATAGTCTGAATTGCGGTCAATGGCTGTACCTGAATTGTTAAAAAAGAAACCTGCATATCCCTGATAACCGACGGCAATAATATATCCTTTGTTTACAATTGCATTTAACTGGGCTTTATCCAGAGAGGCGATTGTTTTTTCATCTGTCAGATAGGCATCCATCCATCTGTTTGAGGTTTCATCCGTTAGCGGATAATCTGAGGATCCGCGTTTGGTACGAGGTTTTAGCTCAATATCTACAGATCCCAAATTTTCTGAAATCTTACGTACAGCGATCATACCTAATGCTGATCCCAGAGATACCCTTCCATCTTCTTTCTCACAAGCCACGATTACAGATACCTGTGGACATTGGAGGCTGTATAGATCCAGTGAAAAATCATTTAGATCATCCACACCCAGGAGTACAAAATCAATGAATCGATTTTCTTCAGCCAATGTGTTTACGATCAATTGCTGAGCATTGACAAGATTGCTCAGTTGATTTGGAGTCTGACTATTATGAGTCTGAGCAATAGCATATCCCTTTATTTCGGGGTTATGATTAATAAAAGTAGTCAGATCTGCTGCCAATGAACTGTTAAACAGGTATAGGGTCGCCTCTGGTGCAAGTCTGAAAAACTCTGAGATCTGATCGTATACTGCTACATTATTACTGGTATCAAAATTTTCGTTGATCCCGAGTTCCTCTGCATCAAATGTAGAGGTCAATACCACTCCTTTGCCACCATTATTTACAGCTGTAGCCACCGCTCCGGCTGGAATACCGTTTACAATATAACCTAGATGGTTATCTGTACCCTCTGCCATACGTTGGAGACCGCCTTGCAGCCTCTCAATATTAATTCCGTTCATTTGTGCCATTATACTTCTTGTGTTTTTAGCGTCTGGGTAGTATTTGTGACTACCTGATGTAGATTAGCGTAAGAGATCTTCTCTAAGCGCTCTGCATCGACAGTTTTAAATGGTTTTTCTGTCTTTGCTTCCTTTTTTGTTGTTAAAACTTCCATTTTATTAATTTTATTCGTTTTAATAGAATACGGCTTATTATGATTATGAGACTGATGCCGCCCACCCAGGCTAATACACGAATGTACCAGGGGGTGAATTTGATTTCTTTTGATACTGTATTGGTAATCGTTAATCTTCGTTGCGTATCGGTCTGAATCATCTTATCTCTGAGCTGCGCATATATAGACAGACTATCACAGATACAATCCATATTGAGTCGGCCGCTTGTTACCCTTGCACTTACGGTTGCATTCCTGTTGCTATTTTTCCGGACAAAACCTTCTTTCAGATCTTCGACCTGGATATCCAGAGAGACCTTAGCTGGCTTCGTTACCAAAATTGTATCTCTGATACGAATAGTACTGGTCACTCTGACTGTATCTTGTTGTATTATATTGGTGGTAACAGGTACCTGACGCGATGATTTGCAGCCCGTAATCAGCACACCAGTGCATAACAACAAGGGTAGTATTACCGCTGAAAACGCATTTACACGGGGCATAGATTTCTGTCTCCTCATTACCATCTAACCTTCACACCACGGATATCATAGTGAAGAAAGGTTTTATATATACCGATTCCTCCCTCTGCCATTACACCTTTTGAAATCAGCTTTTCAATAATTACAGCCAATTGATCGGGTGTGTATCCTTTGACATTGATATCTGCAGCAGAAGCTGTAAGATGCTGAGAATGTAAGGCTCCTTTTACTTTTTTATTATGAATAGCGGTACGATATCCGCTGCCGGTAATGACAACAGCTGTACCGATATAATCCCTCAGGTTCTGAAGGTTCTGTGCGAGCCTGGTTACATTACTGTAGAATCGCGGAGGTACCGCAGTACCGTCCTTACAGGCAAATTCAGCAAGCGTGAAATTTTTAGTTAACTGCATATCTGGTTACTCTTTTTTAATACATTATTTCAAGAATCAGATCCTCATGTCTACCCGGAAATTTTATTCAAAAAATCCATGGTATGTACATTAAAAATCATTGTGAGAGAATTCACAGCGGCACACATGACAGCGGCACTTCCTGTCGTTGAATAGGTCCCGATTACGTCGGTAATGTGGATGTAGCCCCGGTCCGAATGCGCCTCCGCTGTGATCTTCATACTTGTTGTTTACATTCACGTCTTCGTGTTTGATGATACAAAACAAGTGTTAAAACGGAGTAAAAAAAAATACCAGAACCGGCTTAGTATAAGCAGCTAACTAAATTAGTATCAGCAGCATACTAATGAATATCCTTGTTTTTTTAGGTTGCTATCATTTAAGCAACTTTGCTTCATATCATTTGAAATTATAGTTAGTATACCGAAAAGGGGATTGAGGTCTATGGGTCAAAAATGGAGCTATAAAATCCATTTTAGAAAGTGTCTGGTATGCAGATCTGTCTATGGCTTTTGCGGGAGCAAACGTATTGGATCTTTTGGAGGTTAGAGATGTAATGGCAGATACTCCTGATACAAAGCCTCCTCAAATAATAGGGGTCAATGTATACCGGATATAGGAACAGGTGATTAATAGAATTTTAAAAACGCTTTAAAACAATACTAAAATGCAAAACTTTGTAGAATTATATAAAGAGCTGTCGGATAAGCTCAGTGAACATATTGAGAATATCAGCTTGATTGATCTTTGGAATTTTCAGGTATTCAATCAGAATCCTGAACAACCGGTACCTACTCCTTCTATTTTTCTAGGCTTCAGAAGCAGCAATATAGCCGATATAGGGCTGAAGATCCAGAATGTAACGCTGTTGGTCGATGTATTTCTTTTCTACAAAACTTTGCCAAATACAAATGTCAGTACTGATGCAGCTGATTTCCTCAATCTAATAGATAATATCAATATTATACTCCATGGATCTCAGGGAGAACATTATTCCTCTATGAGAAGGGTTTCCTTTGTTCCTGTGGATACTGAAGGTCCCGAAAATCTTTGGAATATCACATACAGTTGTACGTTGATAGACTATTCTGCTCAAAAAGAATGGGAAGAGGGTGGTTTTAAAGAGGTGGAAACACAGCGGTTTGATCTACCTTAGAACAGCACTGTCTGCTTGGAGGTAGTCATTTTTGAGACCGATGTACGGTTGAAAACAATGTTTTCGATTGTTTTAGGACTTTTGTAAAATTTTATTGCAATCTCATTAAAGATATACTCATAGGTGAATTTTTGAACACCATGGGCTTTGATCTTGCTCATGCGTTCAAATTCATGTCTTATATCCTGATGTAGTCTGAGAGTCTCTGGTCTGGCCATAAATAAAATCTATAACAACTAACACAAATATACGAATTATTATATAACATAAAAAAAGAGCCTAAATAATTTTAGACTCTTTTTTTATATATTTTTTACTTCTGTATCGTAGTACAAACTATTCTTTGCTTATTTTTTATTTAAGTCTGTAATTGTAATAGTACCGATATAAGTGTTTTTGGCAAAATCTGCAACCGGACGAAGATTTTCACCGGTTATATTGTAATTAGGCTTATTCTCATATTTACTGTTAGAGTATTCATATACACGAACATCTGTAAGCGTAGAATTACGCCATAGTAAAGTAATGATTTCGCTGTCATTTCCATAATTTTCAGGAGCAGGTTTATCAAAACGACTCTGCCCACCATAGACCGTGATATAGTCATAAGTCTTGGTGCCCACCACTTTTTTAAGATCTGCCCGAATAATCTGGGGAGCGTTAGAACCTGATCCGTATTTATCCGGAAAGCTTAACAGATAAGTTTCTACCTTATCGATAGCATCCAATACAGGTTTTTCCTTCTCCACCTCAACAATTTTCTCCACCTCTACAATTTTTTCTTTTGTGCAGGAGGAAAACAAAAATAATCCAGATAATAATAAGAATGTTAGATTTTTCATTTGCTTTAAGATTAGTAATTCAAATATATTACTTTTTACCTTTAATTTCATTATAAATAATCGATGCGCCTGTCGCTTTTTTCAAAAAGGATTGTAGTGAATCTCCCTTTTGTGTACGTCCTGTCTCCGATCCGGACTTATATTGTACTTCTCTGGCATATTGTTTCTCGGCGATACGTAGCTGTCTTTCGCTGGCGTACTGTTGAATCCATTTAATAAGGGAGGGTCCATCCAGACGCTGATAATCTGCTCCATAATATCCTTTGATACCATTATTAAAGCAAATGGAAATCTCTTCTAAAGTCAGATAGGGAAATTCGGATAGTATTATATGAGCTACCTGGAAGGATGCTTCTTTTGTGATGGAGCGATCTACCATAAAAAACATTTTTATATACATGATCATCATCACAATGTGGTCAATCGCAGCTTCATTATTCTGTCTGGCTAAGACAGCCAAAGTCTGAGGTGCTGTATATTGATTCAATAATTCATTAAAATGCGCAGAAAGTCGTTTTAATTTTAGAATATTCCGGGCTTTATCCTTTCCTTCATACTCATAAAAATATCGCAGACTGCGATCAATGGTATCCAGCGTTTCTAATAGCTGCCTGTATGCATCAAACCTGTCTTCCAGCATTTGAGGCGTATATTTAGCCATCTGCACCATTGCCTGTGCTGTATTTTTTGCTAAGTTCATCATGAACCTGGTGGGCTTCCATGATATTAATGCTTTGTTTTGTTGTTCCATTTTTAATCTTGTCTATAATATCCAGCAGATTTTCATTTATATGTGCCAGTTGCTTGCGCCTGATATGATACTCACCCACGCGATTCCAGTGTGTGAGTATGGCTATAAACGAATGGTATGCGGACTCCTCTGTTTTATCTTTACTGGCCGTTTTAAGTTGTGACAGTATATCTTTCATTGCTTTCCCTTGTCTGGAATTTACTATGGGAGGTAGTCCCTGCGTCATCAGCCATTGTTTGTAATATCCTACCGCCTGATTATGATAGGCATTAGGTGGTTCTTTATTATCTTCCCGCTTTAATCGCTGAAGGATTGCACGTAGCATCCATACGTCCTCATTTTGCTTCACTAACTTTTTGATATATGCATCAAGCCATTTTATTTCTTGTTTTAACACCATATTGCTTTTCTTTGTTGATCACCTGATGTAGAAAAGATGTTGTCATCTTTATTTTAATATCTTTTTAAACCTTGTTTGAATCTCTTTTAAATGATCCTGGTTTATATTTTCGGCAATAAGTATATCCACTACTACAGAGAGCAAATCAGGCAAACGCCTTATCATTTCGGCATTCCTGATTGTCCTTTGTGAAGCATAAGTGTGGTCAGCCTCTGAAAGCGGAAGCATACATACCGGCCTGTCGTTATTTCCTTCTGTGACAGACACATGCCCGTATTCAAATCTTGATTGGGGGTATGGCACAATTAGTTTATGATATTGTGGTAATTTTTTAATTTTATTTAGGTGCATTTTATTATTATTTTCGTTGATAAATGGGTTTATTACTGTTTTTGATAATTAGTCTCCCCGATCTTTATATCCCTCAGTTGTCTGCCTTCTATATTTTACTTAAATAGTCAGGCAGTAATTTGTTTTCAAAAACGGCGACTATTCTGTTCAGTTCTGAAGTATTCAATCCGTTCAACTGTTTATTATAGTTTATTTGTAAAAAGGAATTCAGGGCATCTAATATGGAGAGCATATCGGTTCCCCAGTTCATTTTTGCTGCTAAGGCAATTAGTTTTTTTCGCTGACGATCACCCGGTAACTTCTGATCCGGAGTTTTGGGAGGCTGCAATTGTCGCATCTTCATCATCAACTCTTTCCATTCGCCATCTGTAATTGCAGACAGGCTTTGTGTCCGGCCTTGCGTGAAACTGTATACTACCTCTTCTTTATCCATGCCTAATGCCCTGCAAATAGCATAGAATTGTGCATAATGTCTCATCATCAAAGCTTCCACAAAACAAGTCCAATACCGAAAAACACAATTTCAAATCTGGATCTGTTAAATGAGAGTGCAAGTATCGGAAGCACTAATGCATCTTTTATACTCCAGTAGTTTTTAAATCCTATTCTCATAACCGTAATAGTTTTGTTTTCAATGCTTGTATGAAGGCTTTGTGAATGTCCTGTTCAGCACCTTCTTTTATCACGACCAGTTCAGTCGTTTGTATGGATTTAAATACATTTTGATATAGGTTTACTTCCTTTTCAATTAATCGGTGATCAAAAGTGTATCCTTCTTTTTCAAGGAAAGCTTTCTTCTCCGCTACGGAGAAGAAAAAGGTTGTATTTTCCAGTTCGCTCATATTTTAAAAAAACTTCTTTATTATTGATTAGACCTGCAGTGATATGTAATCCAACCCTGCCACGTCAGAGACTACTTCGTGGATATGGAGAACTCTAATTTCATATCTTTTCCTTCTCCATCCTGTCTCCTGAACCATCCTTTTACATAAGTAGAAGTGCGTGTTTTGAACTGAGCATTGACGATGATATCCACTCCGTCTGAGAAACTATTATCATTAGCTTCTTCTTTCAAGCCAATAAGTTCTACTATGCGGGCGGGATTCAACTCTCCCTTTTTATTGGGTTTCATAAATGTTTCCAGGAATCTCACTAAGATTTTGCGTTTTGGATCTTCATCAGCTAATGTGGTCATGTATTCCCGGATCTTTATGACGCCGGCATTCTCTGTTCCGTCAAATCCTATAATCTCATTATGACCGATAGTCACACTCGCCATCCCGTCACGACTTGTGAATGTATGAGAGGCCTGACTATCTTTGTAGTCATACAATTCTTTTTTAAGGGCCAATGCCTGCTGGAATGCATTAAAAGTCTTTTCTACTTTCAGCCCCTGTAAGGTCCCAAAGCTGGCCAGATCGGGAGCTAAAGCTACTACAGTCTCATCGACCATAGCTTTGTACGCAGCAATGTTTTGTTCGCGTTCACGTTTCTTTTGTGCAGTCAGTTGCTCTGCGGCTTTAGATAATTCGAGAAGCTGCGCAGGAGATAGTTTTGTGATGTCAATTGTAAGCATGATATTTTAGATTTTATGATTTATACGTTGTTAATTATTTTTGTTTTGTTGCCGGATTAGTTTTAATACACGATTGTAATCGGCCATGAAATAATCCTGATTAATGAGGTTGCGATGTGAATGTATCCAGATATATTCATCATATACTTGCTTGTAAGTAAACTCATTTGGTTCGTAACACTCTAATTTTCCATCGGAATTGACCGACATAGTGGATGTAAGATCTTCTTTGGCTAATGCTAAAAATTCGGAGCGATTGCGCTGAAACCATTCGTTTTTCCAGAATCCGGACATGATGGGAGAAAAACGGACTTCATTTAACATTTTTTCCGGCCATCCGTAAAACATTCTGGCTAAAAAGGCTTCATATTCTGCCAGCTGATGCTCACAGTATTGTTCTTCTGTCCAATTCAGGTATGTGCACACTTCTTTAAGCTGTTGTGCGGTTTGTTGTTTTAGTAATTCTAAATGCGATATTTTGGTCTTTATTTTCATAATTCCTGGCATTAATTTCCGTGATATTCATTTGCTCCTCTATCCCACACGGTGTAGTATCCCAATGGACCGATGTAACGACCTTTACTAAAGGCACGATATCCTTCAACCCAGACTTTGAGTGCTGCATCGTACATTACACGTTTTGCAGTACGACCACTTGGCTGCTTGCCATCTGCCTGACTGATAATGATAAACAGCTTTTTAGGGTATCTCTTTACTAATTCCCTGTACTTTTCAAAGGATAGTCCTGTATATTGAAAACTATCTAACACGACTACATTAGGACTTTTGAGTTTATCTAACCGTTCCATTAAATCCTGTATCGTCTCTTGTACCAGGATCAATTTTCTTTTAACAGATGCTAAGCCTGCATTTAGAAAGGCATTGCGCATGGTCATTGCTGCTCCTTCTTCCAGAGAGTTATAGAGAATTCTCTCATACTTGCAAAGTTCCTTACATAGTTTGAGAACGAAGGTGGTTTTACCATTTCCGGAGTTGGCCCAGATAAACCAGACTCCATTAGATTCGGGCTGCGCAAAAGCGGCATGCCACTCTCCTTCAAAGGGGATTAATTTGTATTTTTTATTTAGGAGGTCGGATACACTGTATGCTCTTTTTGCCATCTTATTGTTGCCCTAATACTATTTTTAAAAATTCAAGGTTCATTGGTTTTCCCGTTCTATCTGCTTCACGCAATACTGCGACCATGACGTCATGTAACTCTCCATAGTTGTCACAGTTGTCCTGTAGCCACTTTGCTGTCTCTTTATCCATCTCTTTTAAGAAAATCCGGAATCTCTTATCTATAGGAGAAAGATGGCGTATCCTGAACTTTATGCGTCTGTAAAGCTGTGGAATGCCTGCTTTGTTCTTCTTTCTCAGCTTGTCAATATTCTCGGTCAGCTGGGAGGTTCCAAGCAATACGAGTGAGCACCATTTGTTTAAGTAATCTACAAGCTCTTTAAAGGAACAAAGGGCAGGTTGTTTCATATATTCACTTTCATCAAAGGCAAAAAGCGGATCAAAGCCGTTTTCCGAAAGCATCTTCATATAATTCGCGATCTGGCGGACTTTGGCGGACTTTGTTTTTCTTTCTGATGTAAGACGTAATTCGGTCATCATCTTATCGACGATATCTGCCAGATTATCAGAGCTACCCACTTTGATACTAAAGACTTCGCTCCTGTATTTTGACTTAAAAAGCTCAAGTGAGAACGTTTTCCCGCTTCCTGTTTCGCCAATCAATACCGTTACAATTCCATGATCCTTAGCCTCCTGAAGATTAGCTAATATCTCTTTCAGTTGTGGAGTTGCCTGGGTTTGCCAATATTGTTTCTCCGTCTGATAACTGATCAAATCTGCAATTCTTTTAAAATATTTGTCAGCAATCAAAACTTCCTTGTCTTTGGTTTTTAGGCTATAATTACCTCTGCGCATTTCAATCAGATAGCGTGCATTCACACCAGAATGTACAACGATATCATCCTGGTTGAGATTATTGTCTCTGATATAGATTTCGAGAGCAGTTATGATTTTATTTTTCAGTTCGTCTGTCATCATATAAAGTCGTTTAAATTGATTTTTCCATTGATATACTCTTCTCGTTCTCTGTTTACATTGATATTCTCAGGTATTTTCTCTCTCCATTGCCGGGTCTTCAATTTCTCTGCAGCTTCAATAAACTTCTTTGTATTACGTTGATTTTTATGCTGCCCGAGGCTATCAGTCAAAATCAGTTTAGATAAGGTGCCATCCAATGCGGGGTTCTGCACAAATAGCTGCCCGACAATCCGGTCATTTCTGATATTGCGATCGATAATGATATTTTCAAGATCGTCATTGAACTGGCTTACAAGCGCCAGCTTCTCTGCATCTCCTTCCTTTCTATCGTATAGTGCCATTGGTTGTATATGGGTCTTCTGTAGCATAAACTTGATGGTACCTATCTCTTCTATCAGTCTTCCATTTTGACTTTTTGCATTTACAACCAACACCTGTGACATGTCTTGCTGATCAAACTTCACACACCAGTCTATATGTCTGTGCTCTCTAAATGCCAGATCAAAGCTGTCATATACATACTCCTGTTTATTGATTGTAATGGTAAGACCATCATGATGCAGCTTATTTGTATACCCTGTGATCTCTCCAAATAGATTCAGGTATTCCATGTCTGTCAAAGGGATATGATCTGTGTCTGCCATATCGGCCCACCTGGACACATACTTATCATAGAGGCGCATACGTTGCAATTCTATACTTTTTTGTATCTGCCTGCAGACGCCCTCGTAGTCAGGAAATGAATGCTTTATTTTGTCCAGATATTCACTGTTTGGCTGGCCTTCTTTGCGAGCTGTCACACCAAAGCCTGACCAGTTAGTATACATGAGTTGCAGTTCTTTATTCCATTCTTTGAAAAACGGTTCAATACGTTTAGCTTTCGCATTGCGTACTCTTGCTGGTGTATAATGCTTTGTCATAGCTTCATATACAGGGATTAATACTCCTTTACCATAATGATCACTCTGTATCTGTAAGGATTTATACCGCTGTCCAAACAATTCCCGTGTATGGTTAGCTGCATTGCGCAATGCCTCGCGAATAAGTGAAGTCGTCTCATGTGTTCCAATAGCATAGCCAATAGGATAATTTAGGTATGGGTCCATTATCATTACACAGGTTGGACGGTTATGATAAGTGGTCACTTTATTACCATCACTGTTTAGTCCTGTACGCTGATAAAGTAATTCTACGTCCCAGCCATCGACAGACCAGTATACCATCGGAACATTGGGAGCACTTCGTTTTACCTGCATGTTACGTGTATTTCGTAAAGCAGAAGTTCCCTGATTACCTGAAATAATATACAGATCAAGTTGTTTGCGATATTTAGCGACTGTCCCATCTGATATGGGCTTCCAACCGAGTTTTTCTGCAACCTCACTGTATATGCGGGAAATCTGTACATTATCAAAATTTTTATGCTTTCGAAGAAGGCTTTCCAAAACAGCCTGTTGCTCAGCAGTCACTACCTTAGCCGTATTTTGATTTTCCAGTTTACCTGAGATCAATGAACGATAATTGCCTTTCTTGTATTCAGCAATTGTCCTACGTAAAGACTTGCTTTTAAGTGTATGTCCTAATTTCTCTTGCAGCAAGTTAACTTCTTCACAGATCAATTCCCATACGGTTTTGACTCCGGTACTGTTTGGGTTTCCATAGGCTTTTCGAAATGTTTTTCTCTTGCTCATGGCTGCAATAACTGCATTTAATACAGAAGCATTCACCGTATAGGTTTCTTTGAGCTCCCTGCTCAGTTCCTTCCCTGATGGCAACTTGTATGTTGCAAAGAAGTCTGAGGCTATGCTATCTATCTCGTAATACTTCTCCAGAAATATGGTTTCTTTAATCACTGTCTTAGGATCACCGAATCTGTCAATACACAACTTTCTCCAAGCATCTGGCATATTTTCAAAGGAATACAAAGCCTCATTACCGAGACCTTTGCCATCACGCAGACGCAGCCCCTTGGTTCTGACTGCACGTTTTTTCAGAGCTTCGTAGGAACATACACGTATGCTCATTTGATGAGCAACAACAGTGGGTACAGGCTTACCTCTTTGAATTACATCAGTAATCAAAAAACTGAGCTTGACTCCGATCTGTCCCGAATGGGTTGCATATGCTGTTGTTTCTTCTTTCATCTTGTTACATACTAAGCACTTTCTTGATTTCCTTTTCTTTTTCCCTGTAATCCTTTTTTATGGTATCTGCGAAAGGAGCTTTATTCCTTGGATCCAGACTGGAGCGTACATATCTGACAGATACTCCATATTTTTTTGTGAGGTAGTTAATAACCTCTTGATTGTAGATTTGCTTTTTTTTCATAGCTTTGAATCTTGCTTAATTTGTTCCGTACCACGGCACAATTTTAAACAATAATGTTTACCGATGGAAATAAAATAAACAACTATATTTACTATGATAGGTAACGATCTGAAAATCAGATTAAAAAATTTAGGCTATGAGCTTAAAGAAATTGCAGAAAAAATGGGAATAAGTCCACAGGCCCTAAACAGCAAGTTCGCATCTGATGATTTGAAGGTTTCATTCCTTCAACAAATAGCAAAGTCAATAAACAAAAGTGTTTATTTTCTTATGGAAGAACCCGGACCTATTACTAACGTGATAGAAACTAAGGAAGAAGGAGTGTCCAGATCCGAATTTCTTTTCCGAACAGATAAACTCATGCATAATCAAATTATACCATTGTATGATGTGCATGCATCGGCAAGTTTGATTACCTTATTTCAGCAAGACAGAAGTACTGTTGTCGATTACTTCTCTATTCCGAATATGCCTAAGGTCGATGGCGCAATGGCCATTACAGGGGATAGTATGTATCCTATACTCAAATCCGGAGATATTATTTTCTTTAGAAAGATCAACAACTTTATGGAAAATCTTTTTTTCGGAGAGATGTATCTGCTGGATATATCTAATGATGATGATGACTATACAACTGTAAAATACGTTCAGACATCAGATAGAGGCCCTGATTGGATTAAGATAGTATCTCAAAACCAACACCATAGCTCAAAAGATATTCACTTAAGCTGGATTAAAGCAGCCGCATTTGTTAAAGGATCTTTAAGACTGAATAGCATGAGATAATAACACACACATTATCCATACATAATAACAAAATAAACAACTGACAATAAAGCAATTAACAATTACCTCACAAAGTCATATGGGTATAGGTATATGTGTTAATCAAGATCTTTTTTTAAACATAATGGGATGTATATAACGACCAATCATACTTTTATAGCCCTAAAAATGTCCTGCTAACTGTCCCTCTAAGTGTCCCACTATTGGATTATTTAATATTTTGGTCCTTTCAGTATTTTCAATAAAAAGGCGGTAATCTTTTTGATTACCGCCTTATATATCTATTCTAAAAGTACCTTTAACATCAATTCAAGAGGTTTTTTGCTCGTGTCAAAGATACTTTTAGCTTTAACGCATGAGAAGAATAAAAATCCATACTGGAATAACAATAAGCTTAAATGAGTAACAATTCGTTTTTATAACGATAGAACTGTTATTTTAGAAAATACCACCATTCCGGACTGAATAAAGCATTCTTTCAGCTTTTCCCCCTTTTATATTCTTTTACATTTCGTTTTGAATCTTATATATATCGTAAAATGTTGGCGGGGACGCCAACATACGCTGGTTGAAGCAATCTTATCAACTTCACAAGTGTTTTTGCAATATGCGCAACGCACTTCAAGCATAGCCAACTTTTCTCTTCTTTCCAAGGAGAGAATAACTATCGATCACAACTCAAGCTGCACTTTCTCAGTAGAAAATTAAATTCTAACTTCAATGTCAGGGTTATATTTCAAAGCCTCTGTCTCCAATATTACGACCATCTGCGGTTCTCCGACGGTAAAAAAGAAAGTTTTCTCTTTGACTTTTACGCGTACATAATAACCGTTTCGCGGAGCACTGGTGATTTTGATGGACTTGATTTCGGACCAGGGGAGCACAAGAATCCGGGCCAATTTAAAAACATACAGATTAGAGGATCCTATGATGAAAGGAGCATTCATCATAAACTGATTGACCAGACCCAGGTGATTATTTACACTTATCATTTTTATAAAATGTGTATTATCCAGCTCCATTATAATTTTTGTATAGTTCTGAACAGTCTTTTTGAAAATCATCCAGCTAAAAAAGCAAGTCAACAGCCCAATTCCTAACATGCACACGAGCAATATATAACTATCTCTCATTCTTGCATCAAACCTTTCGGCATCCAGTCTCCCGTTAAAACTGAGGGTGTCTGATACTGTTATGAAAAAAGGAATAAAGGCTATGATTAAAACAATTATGGTGATAATCCATTTTAATTGCTGATATCTGCGTATCATTTTTCTTATATAGAGTTCTCTCTTTTCGCTATACAAAAAGTCCCGGTTTGCCTTATAAAAATCTCCGGCTGCAGTTTCTTGTTCTACGCCCAAACCTGAGATCCTCCAGAGAAAGACCAAGGTTATTATCATCACACCTACAATGATGAAAATCATCTGCATATTGTTATTTTTGAAATTATCTTTACATGTATCTGAAGCTCATCAGTTCATTTCTCCGAACAGATACCATATTCTGATTTCCCTGTTTCCATTATCTCTAATATAAGATCCTTTACATAATAATCTGTAACATACACCGGAAATAATAAGGCATATGCTGCTTATACGCAAGAATTAATAAACAAACTGAAAAAAGTATCCGGCAAAAAGTATCAATACAATCAAAATCAAACTGATCAGAATCAGACTTGCATTTCGTTTTTTGTTTTCTTTCCTTTTATGAAACTGACAGGCTTCGTATATAAATAGACCAACACTGATAATTGACAAAGCGAGGGTCATCTGAAAGAAAGCAATTACACCTTCAAAATTATAATCTCCGTCATCGACAACCGTATGTTCTTGTATATAGTCACTCACGTAATAGATAACAACTAAAAGCAACAGCAGCAATATTACTCGTATACCAATATATTTCATCGGGTTAATATCTTTGTGTATTTAATTTTTGACGTCTGATACGGTATATTATAAAAATGATTATTATGCTGTATATGGAAACAACGATAGAAAAAAGCTGAAAAAATCCTTCTCCAACAGCTCAGCTCTCTCCGGAGCAATCAATTTCGCTTCCCCATATGTCAATACCTTTTTCTCCCTCATACATACATCCGGTACAGGCTAGATATTCGGGTACCACCAGTCCCAGATAGAAAAGTAATAAAAGAGCATATACTGCCAGCAAGAAGATGAAAAGGATTTTTCTAATCATTCCACCCTACTATGTTATCTGTTTCTATATAACTCGCTTCAGCTTTCATTTTTGGAATTATTTCTATTACCTGTTCATCTGCATATTCTTCCGGATCAAACATCTGCCTCACTTCGATTTCATAATAACCGTTATCCAGATTCATATACCAATCAGCCTGTTGTCTGAGTGGCAAAGTTTCATCATCAAACTGGGCGGCCATAGTGAGATCCGTATAGTTAACAAAATAGATCCTTCCGTTTGTCACTTTTATCTGTCTTTTGAATTCCTTATAGCTTTTCTGAGATGAGGGTTCACCTACAACCCGTAAAAGCCAATCCCCACCTTCGTCACTCACCTTCCACACTATACAATGCAGCCTGTTCATTTCACGAGCAAAGTGCGACTGCAATTGTTCCAGTGACCAGTCTTCATGCACAAAGGACCTGTAGGTATCATTATTCACTATTGCAAAGATGCCATCTTCATCATATACTTTTAGTTCCATTACCAGTTCATTTTTAGCGTTTCGTTTTATTTCCTTGTATTACGATCAGTTCAGGTGTAAAGATTTGTGGTTCAAATCTGATTTTCACTTCTTCTCTTTTGTCAATCCACTGTGCCCGTTTTTCCACGATGAAGCGCAGACGTTGTTCTGTGGTCAGATCAGGCAGTGTATACCATGTGGTATGCTCCCCTTCCAGACCCTCCATCTGTGTATAAGTTCCGGTAATCTTTACCTTATATTTTTTTTCAAACTGATCAATAAATACAGGATATTCCCCGATCAGATCCCACATCGGATCTTTAGGACAACATCTTGAACCATAACTTTCACGCCTGTATACCACCATCATATCAGCAGGAATGGAAGGTTTTGCATACGCTATATTTGGTTCTGCATCACCTGCCAGATAGGCACTGTCTATTTGTATTTTATCTGTATGTCGCGTTATCCTATAATAGTAATGAGCGATTAACGGCTCTGCACATACACCTGTTTCAAAGGTATCTGGTAAGTCCTGATTATATCTGCCATCAGGTACAATCAGGATAAATTGGCGGATAAAAGGATAAAAGCTTAACGGATTCTGAAATTGGGATAAAGGTACCCTTTCATTCAAATAGAATACGTAAGTAGCATCCGGGTTTTCAGCCAACGGAATATCCAACAGATAGTTACCGGATAATTCTGCTATGTCTTTCTGCTCCACAAAGATCACCTGATTATAAGCCTTTGCCAACCATTCCGGACGTGTGCTATCGGGTATGCGATGAGGTATATTATCTATTGTAGCTGTTTCTTTAGCCACAGATTGTGCAGGTGTATCTCTGCAGCTAGCATATATGATAATGATACAGGTACATAGAATGAATTTATCGAACAAGCTCTGCATAGGAAAAAGAATAATTTGCTGATATGTTTATCCTTCTGTATTTATTTTAATTCCGGCTTTATTAAGAAATTCAATCTGAACTTCTTGAGATTTGTCTGCAGCCTTATCAATACTTTCTTTTTTAATAATCAATTCCTTTCGAATAGCTTCTCTCGATACACTATCCTGTTCTTCTATATATTTGACGAGTAACGGGGCATATCCGTCACCAATTTCTGTCATATAAGCAATAGACGCATCGTGAAATTTATTGGCGATTTCACTATGTGTCAGCTCTTGTGCTTCTGCTTTTATTTGATTGGTGTATCTAATAAGACCATTTGCATTTTTCAGAGCCATGTCATAGGAAATCTCGTTATTGGCCTTACTGATATTATATTCTCCGTTCATGAGTTTTTCGTGGCTCTCATCCACTTTTTCCATACAGTTGAGAAACAGGCTGGACATTTTTTCATTGTATCCGTAATCGTATTTACCGCCACATGAGGTCAATACCAATAAAGCAATAATAGCTGAGAATAATGTTATCTTCATAGTTCTTTAAGTTTTATACTGCAAATAACAACTTCTTATGTAAAGTTGTTTAGCTCAATCAAAATTCGTTATGCTTCCTTTATTATTCGTTTGTAAAGAAGCTTTATATGCAATGTAATCGATGCAAAAAACGCACTACCAAATAGTTAGTGCGTTTATTAGATGACAAGCATTTTATATTTTCAGCAGGATACCCCTCTATGCTACTCTCTCTTTATTGTAATTGGGTTCCAAATAATTGTACCCAATAAAAACCGGATCCGGGCGAACGGGCTGCCCCCATTTCTTTGACACCTGACTGCATAATGTTCTTACAGTGTCCATAGCTGTTTATCCATGCTTCCACGACTTCCGCTTCCGTTCGCTGTCCTCTGGCAATATTTTCAGCTGCAAGGCGATAAGTGTATCCGTTATTGTTTAACCGCTGACCAAAGGTTTCCCCTTCGGGGCTGTTGTGTGAAAAATAATTTCTGGTTTCCATATCCTGTGCATGCTTCACTGCCGTACCTGCCAGTTTTTCATTCCAGATCAGCGCAGATACAGCGGGCATTTTGTCCACCTGTTTGGTATCTTTGTCTTTGCATTCACATCCAGCCACTCTTACTTTATTGACCAATTCCAGAATAAGTGTATTGTCAAGATTCGTCTGAATTTTAGATTGGTTTTTGTCTGTCCTGTGTTGGTCTACGGCTGTTTCAGTCTCTATAATATCTGCTGATTTTTCACAGGATATTGTACAAAGCCCCACATAAATACTCCCTAAGAGTATGAATAATCCCCTTTTGTTCATTTTTTATCGTTTTTTATAGTAAGTGTTTTTGTGTTTCAGGTTTACAAACAGGATTTGTATCCCCTTACATGTATATTTTTATGTATAAAATATGGCCATACTCAAATTATATAAGCATACTAACCTCCGGTCCTATCAGCGCCCAGCCCTATTTTTCAGCTGTAGAGATAGAAAGGAGTCTGATAATCCTGAAATAAACAGTTTGTTTTCCTGAATTTTCTCCGATTAGTCAGCTATTCTACAAATATCTATCCAAAATCTAAATCTGGGATTAACTTACTATTATAGCGGCTTTCAAAATTATTTTTATTTACATGCAAAGGACAATCTGCAGAAGCCGCAAAACAATAACATTTGTTAAATTTGACACATAGTTTATCTAATCTCATAGTGGAATCATGAAAAAAATAGGTTTTTTATCCTTTGGTCACTGGGCCAATCATCCTGCATATAGCACACAGACAGCTAGTGATACGCTGCTGCAGTCTATAGATCTGGCAGTAGCTGCAGAAGAACTGGGTATAGACGGTGCTTACTTCAGAGTACATCATTTTGCAAAGCAACTGGCTTCTCCTTTTCCGTTGCTTTCGGCTATCGGAGCCCGAACAAGCAAAATCGAGATCGGCACCGGTGTGATCGATATGCGCTATGAGAATCCGTTGTATATGGTGGAAGACGCCGGAGCGGCTGATCTGATATCGGGTGGGCGATTACAGTTAGGTATCAGCAGAGGTTCTCCCGAGCAGGTTATAGATGGCTGGCGATATTTCGGCTATTCACTATCTGAAGGTGAAACAGATGCAGACATGGGAAGACGCAAAGCACTTGAATTTCTGGAAAGACTCCAGGGTGTAGGTTTTGCCGAACCCAACCCCTATCCTATGTTTCCCAATCCACCAGGCCTGTTACGCCTGGAGCCTCATTCCGAAGGCTTAAGGGATCGTATCTGGTGGGGTGCGGCATCGAATGCCACAGCAGTGTGGGCAGCACAAAACGGGATGCTTCTTCAAAGCTCTACCCTTAAATACGACGAAAGCGGAAAACCTTTTCATGTACAGCAGGCAGAACAGATCAGGTTATATAAAGAGGCCTGGAAAGAAGCCGGACATACACGTGAACCCCGTGTATCGGTGAGTCGGTCTATCTTTACACTGGTCAATGATCAGGATCGTTATTATTTTGGACATGAGGCTGACAGAGACGATAAAATCGGCATGATTGAAGCAGATAAACGTGCTATTTTTGGCAGAAGTTATGCTGCAGAACCGGATCAGCTGATTCGTGAACTGGCACAGGATGAGGCTATACAGGAGGCAGACACGCTCTTGCTGACTATTCCTAATACATTGGGAGTAGAGTATAATGTACATGTACTCTCTTCTTTTCTGGAACATGTAGCACCGGGACTTGGTTGGCGGTAATCCCGAGACGTGTATGGTAAAAAACCTCCGCTTTAAAACTAAAATTGTTGTTATAGGTGCCGGTCAGGCTGGCCTGTCATCAGCTTATCATCTCAAAAAACTGGGTCTGGAAATCGGCCGGGATTTTATTATTCTGGACGAAGCTCCTCATCCGGGTGGTGCATGGCAATTCAGATGGCCTTCGCTTACATTGAGTACAGTCAATAAAATTCATGATCTGCCGGGGATGTCTTTTGAAGAAACACTGGAGACAGATGAAAAGGAAGTACAAGCCAATGTCGCTGTTCCACATTATTTTGATGCCTATGAAAAGAAATTCGGATTGCAGATATATCGCCCTTTGAAGGTCGAAAATGTATATAAATATGAAAATAGATTTTACATAGACACAAGTGAAACGCTTTTCTCCGCCTTGGGTATTATAAATGCTACAGGTACCTGGGAAAATCCTTACATCCCGGAATATCCGGGACAAAGTTCATTTACAGGCGAGCAGTTGCATACCAAAGACTTCCGTAATGCGGATTATTTCCGCAACAAACATGTTGTTATTGTTGGTGGTGGTATTTCTGCCATCCAGCTACTGGATGAGATCTCTAAAGTTACTACTACGACATGGGTTACCCGTCGTCCCCCGGTATTCAGAGAAGGACCGTTTGATGATGCTGCCGGACATGAAGCTGTGGCTATGGTAGATGAGCGGGTAAGGCAGGGATTAATACCACTATCTGTAGTATCTGTAACCGGTCTGCCCTATTCTGAAGCTGTCCGGAATATGGAAAAACGTGGTATTCTACATCGCTTTCCGATGTTTAGTGAAATAACGGCTTCCGGTGTAAAATGGGAAGACGGAAGAGAACAAAAGGCAGATGTCATTCTTTGGAATACGGGTTTTAAAGGATCACTGGAACATTTGAACCCTGTAGTTCCAAGAGAGGAAGGTGGTGGAATCCTGATGGATGGAAGACTGGCAACCAGAGTTGCGAAAGAACCCCGGATTCATTTGGTAGGATACGGTCCTTCTGCTTCTACAATCGGAGCCAACCGTGCCGGGGGTGCTGCTGCCCGAGAACTGATCAAAACATTAGAATTGTAATCTTTATCTAAGAAGAAAGAGTTTAATCCCAATAACTGGATCACTATTTTCTTCTATTTCAGATAGATTATGGAAACATTATACTTGCGCAGGTACAAAATGAGGTTTTATCTCTTTACGTATACTATTACAGTGACTACAATATAAATTTAAGCAAATAAGCGATGCTGACTAATGTTGCCAGATAAGTGGCGTTACCAAGGAAATAAACAAAAAAAGATTTGATATAATTAATTGCTTTTTTCTCTCCAAAAAACTGGCCTATAGCCCATATAATATATACAAAGTAAACAATAATTCCAAAAACTGCCACATTTTCACTCTGAACAATATTAGCAACGATTATAAAAAATGCAAAAATCAATAATGCTTCACCCAAGACAAAAGACAAGAGCACTAAAATCTCGAAAATATTATATTTGTATTTTCTATAAAATACCTTAATCCATAAAGAAATAAAAATACCCATGATCAGTTGAGAATAACCCATATTCTTATTTGTCCATGCTCCGATTTCTTTTGAACGTATCTTTCCTTTTAATATTTCCATTGTATCAATATTAAAAAAAGACAAATGTATATGTAGAAAGCTCATTAACAGTAAAAATACCACAGAAGAAACAACCAAAAACAATACGGGTTTTACATATTTATCTCTATTCTCAAATAAAAACTCTCTAATGGATTTCCCAGGTCTTAATAACAGATTTTTAATTGTAAAAGGAAATCCCTTTTCAAAGTGAATCAGATGCTGAATCTCATGTGAAATATAATTGCTATTAATTCTTTTCAATTTCTGGTCTTCAAAATTGCCAGCCTTTTCCTGTTTCATTAGTTACTATTATGTTTTAAATTGAGTTACTGTTAATGTTTTTACTGTATGTAAAACACCTTCCTGTCTGTGAATGGCGTGATCAGACGCAGCCTATTTACAGTTTTATTTCCATTCATAAGAAAGTGCCCGTACTATATTAGCAATTGCCTTATCTGGCAAATCATAGTGCTTCTCAATATAAGTATGGCTCGCTTTACATCCTAAAGTTAAGTCACTGTACTTCCATAATGCAGCGTCACCTGCCTCTTTCCATATTTTGTTGAACAGATTTACTTCGTCTATGCTTAATATCTTATTATAGGAAACAAATCCGTGAAATGTCCACGGCTGCGACCAGTCATCAAAACTTATTATTTTGTCTTCAAGATTTTTCATAATATGGATAACAACGTATAAATATGCGAAAGTTTTCACAAAACACACAAACTATAATGTATCTGTCCATTTATGAACAACTTATATTTTCAGATCATACAAAATAAGATCGTAAACAATAAGTGTTTATCATCCGGCTTCTTTTTCAATTTGTTTATAATATATTTGAGCATTAATCAGGTTTTTTAAATTAAATCATTTATATATCCATGAAAGCCAGAAGAGCCTTTTTCATCAGTCTTGTATCTGTTATTATCGGTTCCTTACAAATGGCATTTTTTCTACCTGGTGGTGTATCCTGTATTGATGGTACAAGCTCTTTACTGGATGGAATTTTATTCTATATGCCAATCCAGTTTGCTGGTGTTTTCTTACTGAGTCTGCTGAATAAGAAAACAGCAGATTACTTTCTTTTGGTGGGAGTCTTGTTATTTTGGCTATGGGTTAATAAAGTCGAATTTACCAGCAGGTATGCCTGCTGGTCCACCTACACAGATACTGAAATTATCAAAGCCGTATTGCTGAAATCGGCTCTTACCTGCGGGGTCTCCATTGCCTTGTTAGGTGTATTTGTGAACTGGTACAACCGATTATCTATTAAGACCGGAAACAGAGAATAAGAATTGTCCTCTTGATTTTTTTAGGTTAGGTCTCGTTCTCCCCCATCTCTCAGCAAATCAATTACCCGCTCTATCGGACGACCAATCACGGCCTTACCATTTCTGACAACTATAGGCCGCTCTATAAGAACCGGATATTGCAGCATAATATCGATCCATTCATCGTCCGTATACAAAACATCTTTAAACTTTTCCTCAAATACAGTTTCATTACGTCTGATCAGTTCTATAGGTTTGAGTTGAAGCATATCCAGGAGTAGGGTGAGTTCCTCTTTATCTGGCGTATCCGTTATATATTCCTGTACATCTAATTCCGTAGTATAAGCTTTCAACAGGTCAAGTGCAGCCCGGCTTTTGCTACACACATTATTATGGTATATTTTGATCATGATATGATTTAGCAGTATTGAGTTTCAAAAGAAACCTGATTATTTTTTGCTCTCAAATGTACAAAAAAGAGCTTGAAGGTCATCAAAACGGCACAAAATGAACTGGTCCGGAACTATTATCCGAACCAGCTCAGGTATTTTTAGTTAGTGAAAGTGTCTTACTTTATCAGCATCAAAACTAAACAGCCAGCAGCCATCTCACATCATAGCGGTCGGTCACTTCAATAAGAGATATCGCTTCATCGTTCTTTGCATCAGTTTTCTTCTGTCTGGGCATCAGTTTTTCCAAAAGCAACTTTCGGGATTCAGCGCTATTACATAACATAAAAACGGCAAGATAATTACCGGTTTGCCGGCCTTCATCCGGCACCAGATCTGAACCGTAGATAGTAACACTATCAGAAATCAGCGAACCGCTAATGACCGGGATTTTGGCAAAGCCATCCAGATGCTTATCCATCATCTGAAAATGCAGTTCGCCTCCAAAACAGGTTTGGTAGTATGTCAGCGCTTCTTTACAGTTACCTGCAAAAGAGATAAACACGCCACTTTGAAAGCGATTATGCGAGTGATGTAACATCTGTTTTTAAAATTAGGCATCCGGTATCTGTGGCTCTACAAGTCTGATCATCTTGTCCAGCGATTCCTGCCAGCCCAGATAGCACATCTCTACGGGTATCATATCAGGAATACCACTCTGTTCGATATGAATCTCTGTACCACAGGAAACCTGACGCAACGAGACTGTAGTTGTCATTTCTCCCGGCATATTAGGGTCATCAAACTTGTCGCTGTATTTAATAGATTCATTGGGAATAATTTCCTGGTATTCACCACCAAAGGAATGTCCGTTGCCGGTACTGAAATTTATAAAAGTCATCCTGAATTTTCCTCCTACTTTGAATTCCATTTCCTGTACCGTACATAGAAAACCATAGGGCGGTATCCAGGTGGCATGTGCAACCGGATCTGCAAAAGCGCGAAATACTTTTTCGGGACTTGCTTTAATTACCCTGTGCAGGGAAACTTTGTTTGTTTTCATCTTGATTGAGATTTTAATCGTGAATAATCAATTATTTTATCAGATAGCGGGATTAATAAATCATTATCCCGTAACGGCTTTCCTATGAACAATACGCGGATTATAACAGTAGGAAAGAATAAGTATAGCTAATACTGCCAGCGGCATGATCATGTATGCTATTACCTGATCAACATATGCATGACTGATAAATGCAAAAATCAGACTAAAAGTGAGTCCTGCATATGCCCATTCTTTTACCTTTACCGGAACAGACGGCAAAGAAATAGCGATCACTCCTAATACTTTACAGATAATGAGGGTATACGCAAAGTAATCAGGATAGCCTAAAGGTTTTGTTCCGGCATTTACATATTGAGGTGCAAAAAGCAGTGTACCAAGAGGCATAACACCTTCCCATAGAATGAGAATAGTGGTTGCTATCCAGAATATTATTTTGTTCTTTTTCATAAGTATATAATTTTGCTCTCTAAGAGTTCGTAAATCTAATATGCGGATTCTACATATTTTTTGAAATTGCTTAATATAGCCTGCCAACCTTGTTTCTGAAACTCGGGATCGTTCTCCGTTTCTGCATCAAAGGTCGTTGTAATTATTGTTGTGTCTCCTTTGCTGCTGAATAATGTACTGACCTCGCGTCCGTCAGCCATTGTATAACTGATCTTTTCATGCAAGTCGACCTGCTGATAAGTGCCTTCGAAATCAAAGCCAAAACTTCCATCCCTCGCTTCCATACGGTTACTGAATTTACCATTCACGCGCAGATCATTTTTGCTCGACGGGCAGTGCCAGCTTGGATCGGCAGCATTCCACTGCATAATGTCCGCTGGTGTATTCCAGGCTTTCCATACTATTTCTACGGGAGCATCTATTGTCGCTTCTACAGTGATTTGTGGTTGTGTTTTCATTTTTATCAATTTATTGTTTATAATGTTATTACAAAGTTGCGACAGTTTTTGGAATTCCCAACATTGTAAAAACGTCAACTTTAGGGGTAGATTACGACAAAAACTATATGTATCTTTACCTGACTAAATTAACAGATCATGCAAATTTCCGTTTTCGTTCCTCAATACGGTACAATAGAAGGCATCACCCCCGCCTTCCGAACATTTCATACGGCTAACGAATTTCTTACTGTATTTGGTAAAAAGCCGGTATTTGAAGTAGAATATGTAGGGTTGCAGGAATATGTTCCGGCTAACAGCGGAGAATACAGTATCAGAACTAATCGCTTACTGCAGGATGTGAGTCGTACAGATCTCCTTATTATTCCTCCCGTATTTGGCAGTATAGATTCCGGTATAGCTGCTAATGCAGAGGCTATTCCTTATTTCACCAGACTGTATATGCAGGGAACCAGTCTGGCGAGTTTGTGCGTAGGTGCTTTTTTACTGGCGGAAACAGGATTGCTTTCAGGCAAAAAGTGTTCTACCCACTGGGCGTATATCAATGAGTTTAAAGAAAAATATCCGGACATTGAAATCGAAGACGGTGCAGTAATAACAGCACATGATAATATCTACAGTAGTGGCGGTGCGAGTAGTTTGTGGAATCTGATTCTCTATCTCGTTGAAAAATATTCAGACAGAGAAACGGCGGTATTAATCGCAAAATATTTTGCACTCGATATCAGCAGGGACAGCCAGTCTCAGTTTGCTATTTTCAGGGGACAACGTAATCATGATGATGCCGATATACAGAAAGTACAGGATTATGTAGAAAAGCACTATGAAGATAAGATCACGATTGATGATCTCGCAAACCTCAGTAGTATGGGACGTAGGACCTTTGAAAGACGGTTTAAAGAGGCAACCAACAATACGCCTGTTGAATACATCCAGCGCGTCAGAATAGAAGCTGCTAAAAAATTCTTCGAAGCTTCCCGAAAGAATGTATCGGAAGTCATGTATGATGTGGGTTACAGCGATACTAAGGCCTTCCGGGATATTTTTAAGAAGATAACGGGGCTGACACCGATAGAGTACAGAAATAAATTTGCAAAGGTGACCAGTGAGATCTGATGATGATCAGCTCCTCTTAACGATGTCTGCACTAATCATCCAATCCTTTACCATCTAAAATATGCTGGTAGTATTTTTCAATTCTTGATTCCCTTGTTACGGCTTGCTTCGCCTGATTAAAATAAAATAAATATCCCTTTTGTCGTCCGGGTGTCAGGGTATGAAATGCTTTTTTCAGTGCTGTATCTTCTTCCATAGCACGTTGAAATTCATCAGGGACAGGATAATCAGCTGTTTTTTTCATCTCCACTTTTTTTCCTGATTTCTCAATTTCAACAGCTTCCCGTATATAAGCGGTTATAACAGATCGCAGTACTGTAATCTGTTCACTGTTCGTGAATCTGATTTGTCTCGCAGACTGTACATTTTCAGTTTGCTGGATTAAGATATTCTCCGGATCAGTCATCAGAGCTCCTTTATGGAATAATAATGCACAGTATTCTTTGAAGCCATGAATAAGGACAATATTCTTTCCGTTTAAGGTATAACAGGGATGCATCCATTTAAAATCTTCCAGAAGGTCTGTATTTTCAGTGATGATTTCGCGCAGTAAATGGAATTCTGTACTCCATTTTTGGTTGCGTTCAAAAAAGTGATCGGCAGCTGTATTCATAAGAATTGATTTATATTTTGTCTGACTTAAATTTTTCGTTCAGCAGGTCTGAAATACCAGGATATAAGGATTAGCAGTATAAAGATAAAAGATGCAATGGCTTGCGAAAACGCATCTCCCGCAGCAATATGTGAGAGAGTCGCTCCGGACATGGCAAAAAAGAATCCTGCATAAGCCCATTCCTTAAGTAATTTAAATCCCGGAATCAGAATAGCTATGACACCTGCTATTTTCCAGGAACCTAAAATATACATCAGGTAGACCGGATAACCAAGATGAGCTATACCTTCGGCACTTTTTTGTGCGCCGGATAATTGTGCCAGACCACCTGATAGCATTCCTGCAGCCAGTAATCCCGTAGCAATCCAATACAAGACTTTCCGTAATCTTGAAGCTCTGGTAAAGTTTGTTTCTCCTGTCATAATCGTATTATATAAGTTTATTGCATATGTTTTGCAATCTGTCATGTGCCAGACTAATACCCTGAGCAAAAGGCATCTGCAGCAATTGATCCCGATGTGCTACTGACTTAAAAATAATCTGCATGGTAAGCTGACTGCTATCCTCCGTGATTTCTTCAAATGACAGGTATTCTAGCTGAACAGGAAAAGAGCTGTTTTCCATCTCAAAAGTTCGCGTAATCCTTTGATTGGGAATAAACTCGTGAATTGTTCCGTTTGCACGAAAGACCACACTTCCATTATGAGATGTTTCGAAAGCATAGGAACCATGCGGCCTGCTTTCCAGTTTCAATACTTTTGTCCCCATCCACTGTTCCACAATGTGGGCCTCTTCATAAGCCTTGAAAAGCAGACCGACAGGAAGATCAAAGGTCCTTGTAATAATAATTTCCTGTTTACCGTCTTCAGCACTGACTTTTGTTTTATATTCCATTTTATTTGGTTTTATATTGTTTCATAATGGCTTCCAGTTTATTAAAACGTTCCTCCCACATCTGACGAAACGGCTCAATAAAATCAGCTATTTCTTTCATTTTGTCCGGATTAAGCTGATAAGTAATCTCTCTGCCATTTTGTTCTGATGTCAACAGCTCGCACTCGGTCAGGATCTGCAGGTGTCTGGAAACAGTAGGCCTGGCGGTATCAAAGTTGGAAGCAATAGCTCCTGCTGTCATGGATTGTGTTGCTACTAAAAGAAGTATCGCTCTTCTGGTCGGATCTGCAACGGCTTGAAAAACATCTCTTCTTAAGTTCATTATATGGATTATTTAAATGTTACTGTAAAACTTCAGCACTTCAATATGTAGTCAAATGGCTACAAATATAAGCGTAGCCATTTGACTACACAAATTTTTGTGAAAATAATTTTTAGGATATATGGATGGATAAGAGGGTTTTAGACTTAATTTATAAAGAGTAAGGCAGGATTGAGATTTACAAAGAACACTAACACGACTCAAAAGACGTGTTAGTGTCCGGATTAAGGCTGGATATTTTTACCCGTAATCCAGATATTTTCATTACCATACGCAGAAGGTTCGGCACTGGCTTCAATTTCTAAAAGCCCTCCCCGGCTAATCTCTTCATGTGATAACCATAAGCGTTTAATATCTTTACCGTTGAGTTTTACGCCTGCGATATATTTGTTCTGACTGCCAAAATTATGCACCCGGATCTGCAATGTATTATCTGCTCTACGGAGATTGATTTCCGGAAATAAAGGGACACTGAGATAGTATACAGGATGGCCGATCACAGGTTGGTGCAATCCTAAGGCTGTAAGCACAAACCATCCGGACATAGCACCAGCATCATCGTCCATTGTCCGGATATACGCTTTAGGTTCATTCTTATAAATCCGGTCTATAAAAGGATCTATTCCTCTGCTGTTATCATTGAAGTAATATTGGATAACAGTATCTACGGCCAGCTGATGAACCAGAGACTGATATTTCCAGGGTTTTTCACTGGCATAATACAGTGTAGGTGACTGCATATCCGGTTCATTGGCTCTGTTGAAATAATGTTGATCAAAGAATTCATCCAGTTGCTCTGTAAATGCTTTTTTCCCTCCTGCCAAATCTACCAGTCCGCCGATATCAAAGGGTACATTCCAGCGGTACTGTCTGATCGTTCCCTGATACATATTTCTTGCAGACATACGATCTACATCATTTCGGGACAAATCTTTGAATTCCTTCTTCCAGACAGCTTTGTAACTATTGGCTCTATGTTCATAATGTGCGCTGTCTTTGTCAAAAAGCTGTCCCATAGCCCACATATCGTAAGCCGCTTCTAAAGCTTTATCCGGTTTTGAGAAATCAAACCGTGCTGTATCACTGATCAGTGAATCTTTTACAGCATCAAAATGGATATCGTATCCTTTATTCCTTGCATCCAGCAGAACTACCGCCGCATGTTCGGTACGAACTGAATTGGCGGGTTCATTAGGGCCTGCAAAATCATACTTGCCGTATCGGTAAAGGTCAGAAATGGATGATACCACATCCTGATAGAGCTGTGGATAGAGCAGTTCCAGTAAAGGCAACTGTGTTTTATAATTATCCCATATAGCCCAGCCATGATATCGTTTTCCTTTAGCCGAGTGCATCTTTCCATCTGTCCCTGCGTACTGACCGTTTGCTTCTGAGATCTGATAAGGGGACTGAAGCGTACGATAAAACAGCGAATAAAACAGTTTTTCTCTTTCCGGATCACCTTTTACTTTTATGCGGGAGAGATAGGTATCCCATTGCTGCTGAGATGCATTCCTGATATCGCTATATGAACGGTCAGCATTACGCTGAAGCGTCTCTACGGCTTTTTGTACACTGACTGCTGAAAAAGCAATCTGTATCGTGACTTTTTCGCTGTTTTCTTCCAGATGAAGGGTTAGCTGATTACCTTTCCCCTCCCAGATATGAGATGAAGAAACTTTAATGGCATAGTGGATAGTATATATCCCTACTCCGCATGTAGTACGGGCCCTGACTGATCCTTTGAGCATACCCTTTGCATCCATATCGTATGTATTGGATACGAAAGCACCATTGAAAGCATGAGCAAGGTCTATACTGAATCCTTTTTTGCCTTTGGGAAAGCTGTACTCATGAATGCCAAAATTTTCATCTACAGCAAAAGCAGCTTTTATTTTATTCTTTAATCCGATTTCATAAAATCCGGGACCAGCTTGCTCAGTCACTTTTAATAAAGGCTGTTGATCATCCTGCCCGCCCAGAAAAGGCTTGACAAGAATCAGTCCTCCACTCCCCTTACAACCCACTCCTTCAAATCTGTTGTGCGTGAATCCCAGTATTTCTTTTGCCAGATACTCATACCCCATATGCAATGTCGGATAAGTCTGTGGTGCTATACTCATCTGATGAAAAGGAGATGATGCAGCAGGTGACATTTGTCCGTGGTCCCCTGAAGAACCTAAAAATACATTTGTCAGTGATGATTTGGATTGTCCGTATACGAATTGCTGCGAACTTAGGATTAGCAGAATACAAGTAGAAAACTGGCTAAGAAAATTTTTCATAGATACTAAAAGCAGGTCGATCAAGACCTGCAAAATACTTTTAATTTTTTATACTTAATAGCTTATGCGTCAAAAAACTGCTACATGCTACTTTGTTATTCAGGGATCCATAGGTTCATCCGGATCAATAGTCAATGCTTCTTCCCGTGGTTTGAATTCGATAATGACTTCACTGATTCGTTTTCCTAATACATAGGGTACGTATCCCAGCTCCCTTACACATCGGTCTGCCATCTTTTCAACGGCATCGATATGAGGTACACTACTGTTGACGATCGCATACTTATCTGTCGGAAATCCATAATGTAATAAGATACGAGCCGTATTGCGCATATTGGTGGTTGTATGTCTGGCATGTGGATCAATAAGAATAGCTTCTTCCGGCACATTCAATACCTGCATCAGATACTTTTTCATCTCTATAGCTTCTATATAGCGTGTTTTGTAAGGATGTACACAGCCGCCGGATACGACAATAAAAGGAGCCAGCCCCTGAAAGTAACTTCTGGCAGCCATCCGGCAACGCAGCATTCCGCCCGGACTGATAGGCTGATCATATACCTCCGGTCCGGCTCCTAATGTCAAAAGCAGACTATAAGGATAGCGTCCAAAGTCTGTCTTGCGGACTGCATCGTAAGCCTTCTTGTTCTCCAGTTGCATCAATGGTTCTAATTGTGCGGCATCCCAACGTTCATTGACCTCTAATAACCGTACTGCCGTCCACAGGGATTCATAAAAAGCTTCTTCAGGGTTGCGCACATCTTTAAGAATATCCTGCGCTACGTCTTTGAGCAGATACAGATGTGCTTTTTTTGTGACATCAAAAGAGATGGAATCAATCTTAGGATAGTTGGGTTTCTTTGCGCCGGCATATACATCTATTACGTAATTTATTGCATTCAGATCCTGACGAAGTGCTTTTGCCAGATAGGCACTCTCCACGCTTGATACATCCATGCCGTAGGTGCACGAAGGGATCAGCTTATTCTTCACCAGTGCTTTCAATTCCTTATCCGTTTGAAGTCTCTTGCTAAAAACAGTGACAATGGTTTCCACCTCCTGTTCATTCCATCTGAATGCACGGAGAAAACAGGTTACATCTTTGCAATTAGCAGATTCGATATATCGCACATGCCTTTTTTCCAACATACTGTGTATATCCGGATCGGACAAAATACGATTGCTAAGACCGGAATCCTGAGCCAACAGAGATGTAGCATAATAGTTTTTTGCAATTACCCAATCCTGAGGTGTCTGATAAGCCGAAAAATCCTGAGCCCCGGAGACATGACTAAAGCATGTCCCCAGTGTCAGGAGTATTAATTTAAGAATAGTTTTCATAATACAGAAGAACTTAATATCCTTGATTTTGATACATTTTCTCCGGATTCAGCTTGTATTCATCAAACGGAATCGGATAGTAACGGTCTTTGGTAGAGATATTAGATATTTTGGCGTTGCCGTAATCAGCCTGTTCTTTCTTCCTGAAGTAGGTGACCAGCTCCTGAGCATTGTAATTGCGGATCAGATCAAACCAACGGTGATTTTCAAAAGCGAGTTCGACTCTGCGCTCATGCAGGATGGCATCTTTCAAAGTAGGATATTTGGTATTGTAGGTGTTATTAGCTTTCGAAACGGCATAGGAAGGTAAACCTGCCCGTTCTCTCACCTCATCCAGTAATACGATAGCTTCAGCATCTTTTCCAAGGCGCATTTTGGTTTCTGCCAACAGCAGCATGACATCAGCATAGCGGATCAGTATCCAGTCATTACCTCCAAAGCCCTGCTTACCGGCATTATTACTGTTATCTCTGAATTTTGTAATAAACCAGTCATTGACCTGAGTACTTGCAGCAAATTTGATGGAAAAGGCCTTCCGGATATCGTTATCCTCATAGTCTTTTACCAGATCTCTTTTGACATTTCCTCCAATGCCTGTAGATGTAAACTGAGAATTGATCGTTTCACCTCTTGCCTGATTATTACGTGCAATACTGGAACTGTAGTTCTGATCTCCCTGCAGATATTGAACCTGAAAGATCAACTCCTTACATGTATTTTTTTTCGTCACATCGAAGACATCTGCATAGGGTATTTCATTTAGTTTACCAAAGGTACGCATGCCGTATGCTGCAGTCAGATGTTGTTCTGCCTTTAGAAAATTTTCATTGGCATTGCCCGCTAAGGTCGCTCCCATGGTCAGATAGACTTGTCCCAACAGCGCATTGATGGCAGCTTTAGAGGCACGCCCTACGGCATATTGCCCTTGCTGATCAGGCAGATTACTGGTCAGCGCATCGGACAGATCTGTTACTATTTGCTGATAAACTACGCTTTCTTTCTGACGAAAAGCAAGTTCATTTGCCTGCTCTTTGGTTGTAATTTCTACCGTAGACAAAGGGATATCTCCAAACTTGCGAACCATATGAAAGTACAATAAAGCACGGACGAATTTTGCTTCTGCAATATAGCGCTGTTTCAATGCCGGATCAGCAAAGGTCACTTTATCGATATTGGATAATAATGTATTACATCTTGCAATCCCGTCATACATGGTAGACCAATGTGTCTTGAGATAAGAGTTGCTGGCCAGTATCGAAAAATCATTAAACTGAAAAGGTTCCCCTGCATTAGACTGATTGTCATCACGTCCTGTATTATCCGAACGTTCCTCACTATAAAGGGTACTGGATTCACCTATACTGCTCCCCGAGCGCAGTGCCTGATAGAGTCCGTTAACGGCTAACAAGACATCATTCTCAGTTTTGAAATAAGATCCTACGGACACCGCATTCGGATCTTGCTGATTTAAAAAATCTTTTTGACAGGAAGTAATCCCCAAAAGAACAAAAGGTAATAAATATCTCTTTTTCATTAGTATATGCTGTTTTAGTGAATACAGGAATCAGGTGTTTAAAGATTCCTGTATCCATCTCTGTTATATCTTTATTAGAATGTCACTTTTAATCCCAGATTGTACGATCTGACCAGTGGATACAAGCCATAATCTACTCCCGGAGTGAGGTTACCGCGCTGGTCGTAATCCGGCTCGGGATTGTATCCTTTATACTTGGTGATTGTAAACGGATTATCCACACTTGCATAAATCCGGACTCCGGAAAGCATAAGTTTTTGTGCTGTTTCTTTCGGCAGACTGTATCCGAGAATAATATTGGTCATACGCAGAAAAGATCCGTCCTGCAGGTAAAAGGATGAAAGACGTGTACTGTTACTTTGCGTACCACCTCTAGCTGCACGGTAGACAGTACCATTTCCCGGATTAGAAGACGATCTCCAGCGTTGTGCCACGTCAGCATACTGGTTGCCGGATCCTTCCATATTATACAGGTAATAGTCATAACCATCCAATACCTTGTTACCCTGAGAACCATTAAAAGAAGCTCTCAGATCAAAATTTTTATAGCTGGTATTTAAGGCAAATCCATAGGTAAAGTCCGGGTGCGGATTTCCGATAATACGTTTATCCTGATCATTAACAACGCCATTGCCGTCTACGTCTTCAAAATAGAGGTCTCCGGGCTGCAACGGATTTGTGGAGGCCGCTGAAGGTGCTACAGTTTTATAGTTTTCTTCGGTAGCGATTCCGAGTACCTTGAATCCGTAAAACATACCGATCGGACTTCCCTCCTGCGTGATATGGGTAATATAAGAACGTTCTGCTCCGTTAGTCATAATAGTAGAAGCTCCTCCAAGATCCAGCACTTTATTGCGGTTCACATTGATATTACCGCTAAACCCAAGTTCGAAGTCATTTTTACGAATAAGCGTAGCATCGATCTGCACATCGAAACCTTTATTCTGGACCTTACTATCCGGCAGGTTGGTAAAAATTGTTGTCGCTCCGGAAATTGCAGTAATAGGTTGATTAAACAAGAGATTAAAAGAGCGGCTGAGATAGAAGTTGGTCATTACATTCAGGCGTCCGCGCAGTAATCCCAGATCAAGCCCTGCATTATACTGTGAAGTGGATTCCCACCCCAGATTAGGATCCCGCAGATCATCCGGCCACAATGCTGTAGCAACCTTATCAGCAATGATAACTCCGCCCGGTGAATTGTAAGCGGTTATCGCTCTGTAGTCCGGAATATTATTGTTTCCGCTTTTACCCCAGCTTGCTCTAAACTTCATAGTAGATCCTGCTCCTAACCAATTGTCGTAGAATTCTTCATTTGATACTGTCCAGCCGGCAGATACCGATGGGAAAGTTCCCCACTTGCTGTTAGGCCCGAATCGGGAAGAACCATCTGTACGGAAAGAGGCGGACAGGAAGTATTTGGAATCGTAACTGTAGTTGACACGACTAAAATATGACTGTAGGGTCGTGATACGTTTGAAAGTCTCTCCGTTATCCTTGAGCAACCGGAAGTTGGAAGGATCTGCTCCTTTGTTGGTGATCTCGCCTATCGCATCATTCTGGAATCCATTGGCGCGAACGGTCATCTGGTCGATGTCTGTCCGCTGTGCAGAATAGCCCAGCAATACATTTAACTGATGTTTTTCCTGAAATGTCTTGTTGTAATTAAGAGTAGCTTCGACAAGTTTATCAATTTCACTTCTGGTACGTGCATCCGCATACGCAGCTGTTTTTGCAAGATCCGAGTAAGGCGCATTGTTGCCATCCGAAATACTGGTTGGACGGTAGTAATCGTATTTCTCATCGTAAGTGGAAAGTCCCCCGTTGATCTTCAGATTTAATCCTTCAATAATGGAGAAATCCGCAAAAGCATTATACAATCCTCTTTTTCCTCTTTTATTGTTTTTGATTTCGGTAACATAGGCCAGCGGATTTTCAGGATTCTGTATTCCATAGTTGTTAGCTGACAGATTAGCCATTAAGTATTTGGCATAACTGCCATCTTCATTGTATACCGGTAAGGTAGGCAGATAGATCAAAGCTGCCATGGAAGGACTCCGATCGTATCGCCCTGTAGTCACCTCATTATTATCATTGTAGGTAAACGATACGTTGGCTCCTACAGTAAGTCGTTTACTGACTTTCGAATCCATATTGGCCCGGAAGTTAAATACTTTCTGGTCTGTTCCCAGCATGATCCCTTCCTGATTCTGATAAGATCCGCTCAGGAAATAGCGGCTTTTATCATTTCCGCCGTATACGGATAAATTGTGACGTTGGAAAGGTGCATTTCTGTATAAGGCATCCTGCCAGTCTGTATCATATTTAGATGCTTTGGCTGTACCTGTCGCAAAATCATAATATTCTTCAGGAATGGTGACTGAGCCCGCATTTCCTACTGCATCTACTCTGGCCTTGTTATTGTCCAGTCGTCTCTGATCAGTCCAGGTCACACCCTTCGTGGCAAGCAAATCTCTGTAGGTATTATTTCTGCCATCAATCAGCAAATCGATAAATTCTCCAGCATTCAACACATCTATTTTTTTGGATAGCTGGCCAAATCCTCCAAGTACTTCATAATCTATATTGCTACGTCCTTCTTTACCTCGTTTGGTCGTGATCAACACTACACCTCCGGCCGCTCTGGAACCGTAGATCGCAGCTGAAGCTGCATCTTTCAGAACGTCAATTGTCTCAATATCATTGGGATTGATATTGAGATTGTTGCCTGCAGGATAGCCATCAATAACATACAATGGGTCCGAGCCGGCATTGATAGATCCCATTCCCCGAACTCTTATTTTGGTCCCGTCATATGGTGCACCGCTGGTCTGCATCACCTGCACACCTGCGACCTTACCCACCAAAGCCTGTGAAAGTTTGGGTGAAGTCAGATTCAGTTCTTCAGCTTTTACACTCGCTATCGCGCCGGTCACATCTGCTTTACGAACTTTCTGATATCCGATAGATACCAGGACTTCATCTATCTGCTGTCCTTCGGCCTCTAATGTAACTGTTAATCCCTGAAGGGAAGAGACGACCTGACGAACCTCTTTGTATCCGATATAGCGGATAGAAATAGTATCTCCTACTGTACCTGCCAGCGAGAAATTTCCTTTTTCGTCTGTCTGAAAACGTTGCTGTGTACGGATATTCGTGATGGTAGCTCCGGCAACGGGCTTACCATCGATATCTACTACTTTTCCTGAAATCTGTTGTTGATTTTTTAACTCTATTTTCAACAGTCCGATCTTCAGGGCACTTGCTTCAGCGGTTAATGAAACTGTGGTTAATGGCAGTAGAAGCCATAATAGTTTGGTTGATTTAAAGTACATGTTTTTATTTTTTCAACTTAAATAGATTTGTGTCAAATCTAATCCTCTCGTGTTAAGCGAGTGTTGGGTTTGGTTTATAGAATGGTTAACCCTTTGTTACTATATTAATAAATCATGAAAACTGTGTGATCATGAAGTCTGCATAGCGAGCTGAAAACTTAATATTCCCTTAATATTGGATATACAAAAACTGCGTAACTTTATAATGTAAGTATATGTAATACTGTTATTTAAAACATCAGCATTATGAAAACGATCGTTTATTTTTTTCAGAAGATGGTCTTCCGTCTGTTTCTAACACAGTTCAGCTCGTTCTATTCTCCGCTTAGGTTTCATAAAAACTAAACGGTATATTCGAAAAATGTTTGTGTTATTAATTAATCTTCAGTGTAAATGCTTTTGACGAAGGAGGCCTTTGGCAAAGATTTTATCTGGGGAGTATCAACTGCGGCGTATCAAATAGAAGGTGCACATAATCTGGATGGAAAGGGTCTTTCTATTTGGGATAAGTTTGTCCGGAAAAAAAACAAGATTTTTCAGAATCATCATGGGGAGATTGCATGCGATCATTACAACCGCTATGTAGATGACCTGCATCTGATGTACAGCCTGAATATCCGTAACTATAGATTTTCTATCTCCTGGAGCCGTATTCTTCCCAATGGAACTGGTGAAATCAATCAGGCCGGAATTGACTTTTACAACAGACTTATTGATTTGTCTCTGGAGCTGGGAATTACTCCCTGGGTCACTTTATATCATTGGGATCTTCCTCTTGAACTCGAAAAAAAAGGCGGATGGGTAAACCGGGATATCAAAGACTGGTTTGGAGAATATGTAGCTATATGTGTAAGAAATTTTGGTGATCGGGTAAAAAACTGGATGGTCTTGAATGAGCCTACGGTATTCAGTGCTGCGGGTTATTTCTTTGGTGTACATGCTCCCGGCAGAAAAGGTATAGATTGTTTTCTGGCAGCAGCCCATCATGCTGCTTTGGCTCAGGCACACGGTGCGCGTATCATCAAAGCCCTGCACCCGGATGCTACAGTAGGCACTACATTTTCATGTTCACACGTTGAACCTTTCACCAACAGGGAAAAGGATATAATAGCTGCTAAAAAAGCAGATGTATTGCTCAACAGGTTATTTATAGAACCTTTACTGGGGATGGGCTATCCTACGAAAGAGATCAGAGTATTGAGAAGGATTGAAAAATATATCAAACCAAATGATGAAAATAACCTGAAATTCGATATGGATTTTATCGGTATTCAGAATTACACAAGGGAAATCATACGTCATTCTTTCTTCGTTCCCTTTTTACAGGCAAAAATAGTTACTGCTAAAGAGCGTAAGGTAGAAATGACAGCCATGAACTGGGAAGTGTATCCGGAATCCATGTACCACATGCTGAAAAAATTTCAGGCTTACGAGAATATTCCGCCTCTGATCATCACAGAAAACGGCGCTGCTTTTCCTGACTTGCCGGAGAATGAACGGGTACATGATCCTAAAAGAGCACAATATATGCAGGATATATTGCAACAGGTATTACGTGCTAAAAACGAGGGCGTAAATGTCAACGGATATTTTGTATGGACTTTTCTGGATAATTTTGAATGGGCAGAAGGATATCACCCCCGATTCGGATTGGTGTATGTAGATTTCCGGACGCAGCAACGTATTATCAAGTCCTCCGGACACTGGTATGCTGATTTTATTAAATAAACTGCTCTGCCTCTCACCTACTTTGCTATAAAACCGGAGCTGTATGTATAGCTTGTTTATTGGTCAAAAAGAGAAGGCATTTTGTATTTATTTTCCAGATTCAGCAAAATAGTTTTATTGGCGATGCCACCTGCAAAACCAACCATTTTACCGGTTGCTCCTACTATTCGGTGACAAGGAACAATAATTGCGACCGGATTTTTATTTAGAGCACCTCCTACTGCTCTTACCGCTTTGATATCGCCTAATATTTTTGCTAATCCGCCATAGGTTATGGTCTTACCAAAAGGTACATTCAACAAGGCTTTCCATACTTTCTTCTGAAATTCTGTCCCTGAAAAATCAAGGGAGATATCAAAAGTCGTTCTTGTTTTTGCGAAATATTCAGTCAGCTGTTGTTCTGTCTTTAAGAGTATTGGATTTTGATCATTTCTTTCCGGAGCGGAAAGTTTCGTTCGTGTATAGTCTTCTCCTTCCCATAAGATGGCTGCAAGACCGGCATCTGTAGCAACAAGTCTGATTACCCCAAGTACGGAGGGCATATCTTTATACTCTGATTTCTTATTACTTTCCATTTCTTACGATCTCGTTTCCACTATAATTCATAGGGCTCAATATAGACAAGTCTTACAGGCTTATATTCTATTTAAATCCAGATGCGAAACATAGTTCAACATTATACAACCCTTACAGGATTTTTTTCATTAGATCCCAATGCGATGCATAGAGCTCAATATAGAAAAGCCCTACTGGCTTATATTCTATTTAAATCCAGATGCGAAACATGCTGTTCAACATTATACAACCCTTACAGGATTTTTTTCATTAGACCCCAATGCGATACATAGGGCTCAATATAGACAAGCCTTACAGACTTGTCTTATTTCCAGATAAAAGGCTGAAGGCCTTTCCTATATCAACCCAAGGTTTATCTTGAGGGCTTCATACAATATTTAGTTGCGCCCTGAAAGGGCAGCATATCTATGTCCATAGATAATCTTCATCGAAATCAATCTCATATTCTTTTAAAAATGCTACATATTCATCCTGAAATGATTTTGTTTTATGGTGTTCCTTTTGGTTTTCAATATACTTTTTTACCCGACCTACTACCGATTGACTTACTGAATAACCTGCATAACCTCCTTGCCAGGCAAACTGCTGATAGTTTGCACCTTTGGATTTTATCCAGCGGCTGCTGTTTCGTTTTATTTCTTCTACAAGTTTTGCCAGAGCTATATTTTTTGACATTATTGTCAAGATATGAATATGATCTTGTGTATCATTAATTTTTACAGGTACAGAATCATTTTCTTTGATAATCCCTCCGATATAAGCGTACAGTTCTTTTTCAACCTCCGGCTGGATTAGCGGCTGGTTATACTTTGTATGAAAAATAATGTGTACATACATTTTTGACAAAGACTGTGACATATCTGTTTATTTATTCGAATGTACCTGAAGCTCATCTTCATGCATCAGCATAAATCAATCAGGTTACACACCAGCATCCTTACTTTGCTAATTGTATAATATCATCAACCTCTAAAATCTGTTTTGGATAACCTTTAGATACAGCATGGATCATGGCCCGGCCAACATCTGCGAGTTTCAAAGTCTTTGCTGAGATAAACGGAGCAATCAGCGGCCCCATTATTTTGTATATTGTTTTTACGTTGACCTGTCCCTTTGTCGCTTTCATTATAGCCGGACGGAAATTGTACTGACCTTTAAAGGGTAGTTTCATCAGTTCATTTTCGGTTCTTCCCTTTACTCTTGCCCACATTACCTTTCCCTGTTCTGTACTGTCGGTCCGGTTTCCGGATACATAGATAAAAATCATTTCCGGGTTGATGGCAGAAAGTGTTCTGGCAAACGGAATAACAAAATCGTAAGTCTTTTTAGTAAAGCTTTCTTCGTTTTCCCCTACTGAGCTTACTCCTGCACAGAAAAAGCAACCGTCGTAACCGGTCAACAGATCTGCATGGTCTTCTATTTCTGAAAAATCTTTTAAAATCAGTTCTTTTAGTTTTGGATGTGATAATGGATAGTTTTTCCTTCCAATTATCAATACTCCCACCACGGCGGTGTTATTAAGACATTCCAAGAGTACGCCTTCGCCTACCATTCCTGTTGCACCTGTAATGATTACTTTCATCTGTGTATAATTTGGTTTTATTAAGGTAATGAAATTATCAGATTTTCACCCTCCATTAAATTGGTTTTTATATTCAGGAATGCGTGGCATCGCTTTATTAATCTTTTTTAATTTCCGGGAATGAGCACTTAGTCTATTCTTTCTTCAAAACTCCGTTTTTAACACCTTCGTTGATCAGCGTTTCGGCGTATTCCCAGATCTTTTCAGCCCCTTCTTTTATGATACTTTTCTTTGTATACACTTTCGTATAATTCACACCCGGTTCATTCCATGTTCCACCATTATTAGAACTATTTTGCAGAAGAGGTTCCAGTCTGTCCATTGCTCTGGCAAATTTAGCTTCAGGAGTCTCTCCTGCTTCAAACTCTTCCCATACTGCGATAAGTTCTTCTCCCTGTTCCAGAGGTAACAGACCGAAAATACGATTGGCTGCCCGTCTTTCTTCATCGGTATTACTATGATTTTTCTGCATATCATAAATAAAGGTATCGCCGGCATCTATCTCTACAATATCATGAATTAGCACCATTTTCAGGACTTTCAATAAATCAATCTTTTCATTGGAATGGCCTGCCAGCACAATAGCCATTAATGCCAGATGCCAGCTGTGCTCTGCATCGTTTTCATTCCGGTCACTATTGAATAGCTTGGTTTTACGTTGAATATACTTGATTTTATCAATCTCTTTAATAAAATCTATTTGCTTTAATAGCTCTGCTGAAAACATATCCAGATGTTTTTTTTAGTAATTCTGATTGTATTCGACAAAGATAAATTATTTGCAAAGATCAGTCCAACAATCTGCTGTCTACCTGTAATTATACGGGTAGTATTCTTCCCATTTCCATGGTGTGAATGTATCAGCAATCAATGTCTCCAGAAGTTCTTTGAAGACTTTTGAACCGTTGACACTATTGGTCATTATGATAATAGAAACTCCTTTATCTATAAAATTAATATTATAGTTTTTCCATGCATCATCTCCTCCTTCCTTGAAAAATGCTCTTCCATATTTAGTCCTCATTAATCCCCATCCCAGTCCGTAAGCCAGATGAATAGCTTTATTATCTGCAGTTGTTTCCGTAGTAATCGGTGGAAACTGAGTTTTAGAATGAATGTCTATCTGTGGAGAAATCATTTGCTCAAAATACTTCTTTTCCAACCCTTTACCTTGTGTAACATATGCAATAAAACGTGTGTAATCTGCAATAGTCGTGACCATAGAACCACCAGCAACAGCTGCAGTTCGCTTTCTCTTAACATTCTGCTGGCCTTTTTCATTATGTCCGATGACCAGTTTATCTCCAAAATTATCATGCCATATATACCCTGATCTTGTCATACCAATAGGCTTGAAAATCTTTTCTGTGGCCAGTTCATCCAGGTTCTTACCAGTAATTTCCTCTACAGCTAACTGCAGTAGCTTGAATCCTTCTCCTGAATAAGCATATTGTTTACCGGGCTGAAAATATATACGTATCACTCCTACTGAATCAAATACCGGATTAGAATCTCTGGGGTCAAACCATCTTACATTGGGTAAACCTGTAGTATGACTCAGACACATACGCGCAGTAATTAGCTTCCATCTGTCATCATTTTTTAAATCTGAAAAATAGGGATACTCAGGCAAAGGGTTTTTTAAGTACTGATAAAGAGGTTTGTCCAGATCCAGTTGCCTTTCCTGAACAAGCAGCATACTGAGATATCCGAAGACAGCTTTACTAAAAGAAGCCGCATATATAAGAGTGGTCGTATCCATTAACTCGTTTTGGATTTCGTCCCGATAGCCATATGATTTAATGAATACAGGTTTGTTGTGATTGAGAATTGCCAGATTAAGTCCGGGGATATCTGCACTATCCATCACAGCACGTACTTTATGATCAATCTCAGATATGGTTAATGTGCTTCGATCTAATCGGGTAATATGGTCTTGCTGTCCATAAGACAGCTGAACGCAGCATATAAGTACGAGTATCAGTCGATATGGCTTGGCACAACAAGCCAAAAAAAGATTCCGTCCCGACAATAGTTGTACAGCTGACCGGAAGTAAAATAGTGTTAAAACAGATTGCTTCATTTTGCTTTTTTTTTTATTCAAAGTTCTTGCATCATACCGATGCTGTCAACGACACAGTGACGACATATAGACGACAGATGAGGCTGTTTGAATTAAAAGAGATGACAAAAGCAGTTATTCAGGGGAATTCTCAGGAACAGGTTTAAGAAAAGGAAAAAAACAATAATACCTTGGTTTTAGATTTTTAAAGCTACGGATACCATTGACAACACAGAGTATAATAGCAGTAACAGTCGTAAGAACCAGTAGAAAAAAACCAACAGGAAAATAGATAACCAGTAATACAATGGCTAAAAGCATTAAGATTGTAATTGTAAATTGAAAGTTTAAAGAGATACGGCCATGAACATCATACTGCAGATTTTTTTGTTTACAGTATATCCAGAGAAAAAGGGGAAACAATATATTCCCAAATGGGAATATAAGTCCTGTGAGCGGTAGGAAATGAAAAAGTGAAACCATCTCGTTTGAAGCCTGGGTATCCTTGTTGTTCTTCCGGATTTCGGCACTTAACTCTTCTATACTGATATCCAGAGCTTCAGCTATTCTTTGTAAAGTGTAGCCTTGTGGAATCACCTCTCCTTTTTCTATACGTTGAATCGTACGTGTGGTCAGCCCGGCTAATTCAGCCAGTTTTTGCTGGGTCAGCCCTTTGTCAGATCTCTTTTGTGACAGGTTAAAACTGGTTCTGTTTTCTTTCATAAAGACTCATAATTCCTTTAAAACAAAGATAATTATATTCCTTAAAAAGGATTTCATAAAAGATGGTCAGAATATAAGTTTAGAAACTTCATCTGACTTTCCTTTAAAACAACCTGTACCCGACAGCAAGTGATGTATACTTACTATATACTTGCTGTTGTTGCTGTTCTGCTGTATTTTCTGTCAATGCTATAAATCCTTGTGTATAGCGAAGTCCGATATGTAGCTTTGAGGATAGCGTATACGCTAAAGTACCGCTTATTCCAAGATCCCATTTATGCAGATATCCGCCGGAAGAAGCAGAACTTCCATATATAGTATGATCTTTGAAGAGATTTCCCTGCAGATCTTTACGTTGAATTGATCCACCCGACACTATCCCCCAATACGGTCCGGCACTGACCTGCAGATTCTTATAATGGAAGGCAGGACTTAAGGGATATAACTGTATAATCTGACGATTTAGCTTACTCTTGTATACAGGCTGATTTCCATCATTTAAGTGAAGAATGACGGTTGTGGGTGAATATAAAACTTCATGCTTCAATCCAAAAGATGTTGTTATCGGATTAAAAACAGACAAGCCAATGATGACATTACAGCCACGCTGAACTGTTCCGCTATTTGAAAGATTTTCTAACTGATTACCTGACAACATATTTCTGCTGATGCCTGCTGTCAGATCTAAAGTAGGTCTGTCTTGTGCCTTTGCAACTATTAAATTGCATAGCATGGCAATGATTCCTGTTATTTTCCTGATCATGATTTTTAAAAATTAATATCCCATATTCCTGCTGCACGTTCCACTTCGATCAGTGAAACTGCATATTGAAAAAGAGCTTCCTGATAATTGATCTGAACAGCATTGTATGAGCGCTGTGCTTCCAGTAATTCAAGGAGTGTAGTTTCTCCTCTTTTGTAACTGTACATCCTGCCCTGAAGGATTTTACCGGAATCTTCTAATATTCCGTTTTCGAACTGCATGAGTGTTTTACGGGCAGTGGTATAGGTATTCCAGACTTGTGAAACTTCAGTTGCAATCTGCAATTCAGTATGTCGGTACAATACTTCCGTTTGTTGTAGTTCCCATTGTGCCTGCTTCAGATCTCCTTTGTAACGGTTTGAAAATTTCAGCGGAACCGACAGACCCAGCGTTACCGCATTAACGGATGGTGTCGGTGCGACTACATTGGAGACTTGTGATGTACTGCCAACACCCAGATTTATACCCAGGTCAATCCGGCGATTGGCTTTAGCCAGTTTTAACATCTTTTCTGAAACCGTTTTATTACGCAGTGCAGCGATAAGGTCTGCCCTATTATGAAGCGCCTCATTCAATAAGCCTTCATAGTGAAAACTTCTTTCCAATACAGGTATCTTCAGGGTTTGTATGGACAAGGTGTCATGAAGTTGTTTCCCCATAAATAACCCCAGTCGGATCAGGCTGTTTTTCCATTCATATTCTGTCTGATACACTTCATTACGCATACTCCGGGCTTCTAACTGGCTTTGAAGCGCATCCACACGTGATATCTGTCCCAATGCATAGCGCACACTGTCTGCATCAGCAATACCTTTCATATTATTAAATGAATCATACTGCACTTGCAGCAGCTGTTTATTTTTCACACCTTCCAGATAGGCCAATGTCGCATCGGCCCGAAGATTTTGATAATATTGCTGCAGGAGTGCTTTTGTCATTTCCGAATGACTGTATGCCAGCTCCTGACGAGCTCTGCGCTTCCCGCCCAATTCAACAGTCCATTCCAGTGACGTGCTGAGTCCGTATCCCATCTTCATTCTGCGCTGCCCGTTGTCTGTTGCTGACACCTGTAATTGAGGATCAGGAAATACAGCTGCCAGCTCGATTGCAGCTTCAGCCAGATTGAGATTGAATCGCTCAGCTGTGTATTCCAGATTAGAATGACTTACAGTCTGCATAAAGTCCGTGTAGGATAAGGTGTACTGATGACCTCCTGTAATAAGCTGTGCCAGACTATTTTCGTGTATCAGCATTACACACAATATGGCCAGCCAGGGGTATTTTATTGTAAAAATCATTGTTTAGTATGTTAGGAGGTATGAGTAATATTATATCTTTCATTTTTTTCTCTTTTCTTCTCAATCAGGTAATACAGCGCAGGCAAGGCGTATAAGGTGATGACAGTAGAAAACAGCAGACCGTAAACGATAACCGTAGCCAATGGGCGCTGTACATCACTGCCGATACCTGTAGCCAGTGATGCCGGAAACAGCCCTAATATGGCGACTGTAGCAGTCATCAGCACCGGTCGAAAACGGTGTTTTGCACCTATAGTCACTGCATCGTAAAGGCTTTTTCCCTGCTTTCTTAGCTCATTGAAGTGAGAAATCATCAATACTCCATTTTGAATGGCGACGCCAAACAGTGCTATAAATCCTACAGCGGATGAAACATTAAGACTCATTCCCCGGATTTCCAGCGCCAGCATTCCTCCGAATAGTGCTAACGGTACAATACTCATAAGCAAGCCTGCCTGCGAAAATTTACCGAATGCTCCATACAGAAGGATAAACATTAAGGCCAGCGCCAGCGGGATAATGATCGCAAGATGACCGAAAGCTCGTTTTTGGTTTTCGAACTGTCCTCCCCATTTGATGGTAAATTTTTCATGATCATACCTGACCTGTCTTTCGATTTCGGACTGCGCTTCTTTCAGAAAGCTGGTCAGATCAGCTCCCCGCAGATTGAGTTTTACGGTGAGGTGTCTCTTGTTCATTTCTCTGGAGATGGTACTTTCTCCGGTATTCAGCCGCACATCTGCTACCTGAGCCAAAGGTATTTTAGCTCCGGAAACATTGGTAAGCATGAGATTACTGATCTTTTCGGGTGTATTGCGACTATCATCCTTATACCGACAGATGATATCGTACACTTTATCCTGCACGAATATTTGAGAGACAGCTTTCCCTCCCAGAGCTACTTCTATCAGTTCAGTAACGTCTTCGACGTTGAGTCCGTATTGTGCTATTTTATCTCTGGAGGCAATAATCTGTATCTGTGGCAGCGGTGGCTCCTGATCGATGGCGAGATCTACAGCTCCCTTCACCTGCTGCAGGGTTTTCATTACATCTTCTGCAATCCGTCTTGTTTCTTTGAAATCATTACCATATATCTTAACTACAAGTTCACTGTGTGCTCCGGAAATCTTATCCATCACACCATCAATCATCGGTTGTGAAAATCCCACGCTGTAACCCGGCATTTTTTCATAGCGGTTTGCCAGTTCCTGTATAAGATGCTCTTTTCGCTTACCTTTTGGCCATTGGTTATACGGCTTGATTCCGATACTACATTCAAAATGCGGAGGCGTCCAGGCATCAGTCCCATCGTCGTTGCGACCGGCCTGAACCATTACATAAGTGACTTCCTCCTGTTGTAAGGTTACTCTGCGAAATTCATTACTCATCTCTTTGGACTTCTCTACTGTAATTCCTGAAGGGAGAGATACCTGTAACCAAATAGACCCTTCATCCAACGGCGGGAGGAAGTCTTTACCAATCCGAACGGTCATGGTCACCGCGAGTATCAGGATCATACCCAGTGGCAACAGCACCTTTACAGGGCTTAGCATTATTTTACTTATGCGGCTGTAATAGCAATCAGCAAGGTGCTCCAGCCATTTATTGTGATACATCTTCTGTGGTTTGCGGTACAGAAGATAGGCCATTCCGGGAATCAGAAAAAGTGCCACTAACAATGCTCCAAAGAGAGCATAGCCTACCGTAAAGGCCATTGGTGTAAAGAGTTTTTTCTCTACCCGCTCAAAAGCGAATAAGGGCAGATAGGCTGTAATGATAATGATCACTGAGAAAAATACGGGGCGTGCGACTGCCCGTACACGCTCTGCAATATTTTTTTCAGTAAGGTATTCCTTTTGATTGTCTTCTCTCTTCTTTAGTATGGTTTCGATCATCACGATAGCACCATCGGCTATAATTCCAAAATCTATCGCTCCAAGTGACAACAGATTAGCCGGAATATGAGTCAGTTTCATCAATATAAAGGCTATAAACAGAGAAACCGGAATAGTCAATGCGACCAGTATCGCTCCCCGCCAGCTACCCAGAAACAATATCAGAACGATAATAACCAGCAACATCCCTTCCATCAGCGTATGAGAGACGGTAGAAAGTGTAGTATTGACCAGATCTGTACGATCGAGAAAAGTATGTATACGAACACCTTTCGGAAGACCAGTACTATTGAGCTCGTCTACGGCCTGCTGTATACCCTGCAATACCTGTGACGGATTCTGATGTTTCAACAGCAAGACTATTCCTTCTATTCCGTCAGCATAGTCTGCTCCGCGCTTGTCTGAATATCCGAGTGCACCTTTGCGCTCGAGATTACCATACCGTACACTTCCGATATCCTCCAGATAGATAGCTGTACCATTTACAGACTTGACAACGACACGAGCTATATCTTTGAGATCTTTCACTAATCCTATTCCTCTTACCACATAGGCCTGATCCCCCCTGTTGACTACACTTCCGCCGGCATTTGCATTGTTTTTACCGATGGCTTCTACCACTTCATTAAGAGACAGATTATATTGCTGTAGCTTATGTGGATCGAGTTCGATCTGATACTGTGTGGTAATACCTCCGAAATTGGTTACATCTGCAACTCCTGCGACTTGTTTGATGCGCGGAATAACTGTGAAATTTTGAAGATCGGTCAGCTCACGCAGGTCGTGTGAATTGCTTTCTAATATATAACGGTATATTTCGCCTGTAGGTGAAGTCAGCGGATCCAGTCCGGGTACTGCACCATAAGGGAGGGAAACTTCCTGCAACCGCTCCTGAATACGGGTCCGGGCAAAATAATCATCTACACCATCTTCGAATACGAGCGTCACCATAGACAGTCCGAATGTACTTTTGCTTCGCATCACATGCATTCCGGGCAGCCCGTTGATGGCTCTTTCAATAGGAATAGTTATTTGCTGTTCGATCTCTTCGGCTGCTAATCCCGGCACCTGGGTCACAATCTGGGATGTCACATCTCCAATATCAGGATAGGCTTCTATAGATAATTTTGTCCACGAATAGTAACCAAATACAGATAATAGGACAAAGAGTGCCAGTAACAGCCATCTTTTTACAATGGTGGTTTCAAATATATTTGTTTGCATATGGGTAGGTTATTTAGCGTCAAGCAGATAGAATGCGCCCTCAGAAATAATATAATCTTGTGTTGTAAGCCCGGAAAGGATGTGAATCTTATCCTGATCAGTATCTCCGGTCTTTACCGTTTTCTTAATGTATTTGTGGTCTCCGACCCTAACAAATACATAGCTCTGTTCATTAAACTGGAGTAAGGATGTGGATGGAATAAAAATGGTCTTGCGGGATTCACTCTTAAATTCTGCGGTGATAAACATACCCGGCTTCAGCGCATGATCTTTGTTTTCACATTCGATCAGTACCTGAATACTTCTTGCATCTTCCTCTACAGCTTCATTGATATGATATACTTTCCCTTTGATAATACGATCGGGCAAAGCAGCAGATCTCACCTGAACTTCTCCGTTGATACGTATATGCTGAATATCTTTTTCTTTAATCATTCCCACTATCCATACTTTATCCAGTTCGGCTATTTTCACATGTGCCGGATCATCTGATTTGAGGTAATGTCCGCTTACGACATCATGCCATATAACTTCACCTGCTATTGGAGAAGTGACAACCAGAGACTGTCCCAGTCTGAGTTTGTCTACATTTACGCCAAATACCTGCAAAGCTTCTTTGGTATTCTGGTATTCTTTTTCCTTTATATCATAGTTGACCTTTGCCTCTTCCATATCTCGTTCGGCTCCTACGCCGTGCTGCAAAAGATCACGTTGACGTTTCAGTGCAATACCTGCATATTGGTATTCGGATCTTGCCTGAAAAAACAGTTTCTGAGCATCTGTAAATTCGGGCGATATAAGTTCAAAAAGTACTGTTCCCGGACTCGTTCGCTGACCTAACTGCAGGTGAACCTTGCTGATTCTTCCCGAATATGGCGGAGCGATTTCAGCGTACTGATTTGGGATCACTTTTACGAATCCGTCTGTTGTCAGTGTCTGCTGATAGTCTTCTTCCTCCACTTTTATAACTTTGATCTTGTCTTTCAAACGACTTTCATCAGGAATTATAATGGTATCGCCCTTGTTCGTAAAATCGATGTAAGTAGTTTCTGCCGGTTGATGGCTACAGGATAGCAACATAACTGCCCCTGCAATGAAGAGGATCATCTTTTTCATTACCTTTTTCTTGCTATATAGTTTTAACTTTTCAGGTTGGTCCTTCCAACCCTTTTATGTAATTATGTCTTGTCTGACCAGAAAACGATAACCGCTCGTTATAACCATTCCTGAAATCTGCGGATATACCACCTCTTTACAACCTGCGTCAGCAAACAGTAGCTAAACAGAATACCGATGAGCCACGGAAAATAGGTCCAGGGCAAAGGTTGCATCCCTAATGCAGAGGCGACTGGCAGAAACGGAATAAGCATGCCTGTCACTATAATCAAAGAAGTCATAGCTACAACGGGAGCTGTAGCCCAGCTTTGTATAAACGGTACTTTACGTGTACGAATCATATGGATAATCAGGGTTTGCGACAATAGCCCTTCTACAAACCAACCGCTCTGAAACAAAGATTGATGCTCAGGACTGTTAGCTTTGAATACATAAAACATAACGGCAAACGTTATAAAATCAAATACAGAACTGATAGGCCCTATACATAACATAAAGCGTTGCAAGCCTCGTGCATCCCATTTCTTTGGTTCAGCCAGAAAATCTTTATCCATACTATCCCAGGGAATGGTCACTTGAGAGACATCGTATAACAGATTCTGAACCAGGAGCTGGACGGGAAGCATAGGTAGAAAAGGCAGAAATGCACTGGCTCCCAGCATACTAAACATGTTACCGAAATTACTGCTTGCGGTCATTTTGATATATTTGACTATGTTGCCAAAAGTTCTTCTGCCGTAAATGACGCCCTTTCTCAATATGGTGAGATCTTTTTCCAATAAAATAATATCAGCGCTTTCTTTGGCAATATCCACTGCAGTATCAACGCTGATGCCGACATCGGATTCTTTGAGAGCGGCCGCATCATTGATTCCATCTCCCATAAAACCTACGGTGTGTCCCTTCTCACGCAGCGCCTGCACGACTCTTACTTTTTGCAGGGGACTGAGTTTGGCAAATACAGAGATATCGTCTACCTGTGTTTTCAATTCTTCTGCAGACAGCATATCGAGTTCATCACCCAGCATGATGTTACGGATCGGAATTCCAACATCCCGACATATTTTACGGGTCACGATATCATTGTCTCCGGTCAGCACTTTTATAGCTATCCCCAATTCTTGTAAACCTTTTATACTTGGTGCTGCGGAAGGTTTGGCCGGATCCAGAAAACCTATAAAACCGGTCAGTATAAGTTTGTTCTCATCTTCAACAGCATAAGTAAGCGGATGGTTGCCTTCAAATTCGCGTATGGCAACCAGCAACACCCTCAATCCCTCTTCATTGAGCTTCCGTGCTGTACGCATTACCTGATCGCGCATTGTGTCGTTCATCTGCACAATATTATCCTGCTCGGTATGAATACTGCGATCCTCCCCCGGATCGAATGTATGTGTACAGAGGCTGAGCATTTCCTCTACGGCTCCTTTGCAGATCAGCAAGTGGCAGCCGTTTGCATTTTTCAGGACAACCGACATTCTTCGCCGCTGAAAATCAAACGGGATTTCATCAATCTTTACGTAATGTTCTTCAACCTTGAGATAATCATGTAATTCTACATGTTCTAACACTGCTTTATCAAGCAGATTTTTCAACCCCATCTGATGATAGCTATTCAGATAAGCCCATTTCAATACTTCATCATCTTCGGCTCCGTATACATTAAGATGTTTTTCCAATACGATCTTATCCATCGTAAGCGTACCGGTCTTATCTGTACACAGTACATCCATTGCACCTATATTCTGTATAGCATTCAATCTTTTTACGATCACTTTACGTTTGCTCATGTTCAGTGCTCCTTTGGCCAGATTAGCAGTTACGATCATCGGTAGCATTTCGGGAGTAAGTCCCACAGCCACTGCCACCGCAAACAGTAAGGCATTCATCCAGTCATCTTTGAGCAGACCATTGATGAGCAAAATAACCGGAACCATAACAAGCATAAACCGGATAAGGAGGAAGCTTACCTTATTGACTCCTTTATCAAAAGCTGTCTCCGGACGTTCGCCCACAATTGTTTTGCTGATAGTCCCGAAGTAAGTGGAACTACCTGTTGCTACTACAATTGCGGATGCCGAGCCACTGATCACATTAGTTCCCATAAAACAGATATTGGAAATTTCGATGGGAGAACACTGATCGGCATGTGGAACCGATAACCAGTTCTTTTCTACAGGAAGCGCTTCTCCTGTGAGCATGGATTCACTCACAAAGAGGTCTTTGCAATGCAATATTCTGCAATCGGCTGGAATCATATCGCCGGCGGACAGAAAAATAACATCTCCCGGAACTAATTCTTCAATAAGCAGTTCCTGCTTGCCGTTATATCTACGCAACACAGTTGACGTGGTCTTTACCATACTTTTGAGTTGTTCTGCAGCCCTATTACTTCTGAACTCCTGCACAAATCGCATCAATGCACTGATTATCATCATCGTGAATACTACTATTACAGTCTTGTAATCGCGTTCCTCAGGTAATGCCATCCATATATCCAACACAAAAGATATCAGAGCAATCACAAGTAAAATCAATATAAACGGGTTAGCAAAAGCTTGTATAAGCTGTTTTAACCAGGAAGGTGCACGATCATGCTGTATGACATTTTTCCCAAACCGCTGTATCCTGTCCTTTGCTGTAGCGGACGTGATGCCTTCGGCAGAACTCTCCAGCATAGCATAGATAAACTGGTCTTCCTGCATGGCGATATTCTGCAGTTTGATAGTTGTCCCATCATTCATTCCTGATCTGCTCAACATTTCTTTCGATTTTTTATGCAGGGTTGTAGTATTGTTTTTCATTTTTCACTCCTTTATTACGAACCGGAATTACATTTTTTTAAAATAAATTTAATTACCTGATTATATGATATATAAATTAAATATTGAAAACTATCACTTTAACAAAATAACAGCTATAAATCACTTTGCGTACCTATAATCTCCCAACTCACTTTCATTACTTTTTCTTCAATCGTCAACAGACTGGCGACACGTTCCATAAAGCTGTCTTGCTGAGATGCTGCATGTATCTCCGCTGTAATAATAGCCTTCTGTGGATCTTCATAATCATCACTGCTCAATGATTTAAGCAGTAGCTTCTCATGATTGCCCAGTTGCTGAAGCAGAAGGATACGGATATGATTCTCTACTTCTGCTCTGCAGATAATCGAAAACCGGTAATCTGTCTGAATTACGGCAGATTTGATATAATGAGATTGTCCGATGCGTTGACCAAGCGGACGCATAAGCAGATGGATCAATACAACAAAAAAACTGAGAATAATAGCTTCTTCATATAATCCGACGCCCACAAGCGAGCCAATTGCAGCAGAACACCAGATGGTAGCAGCGGTATTAAGCCCCTGTACACTCATCCCGTCTTTCATAATTACTCCGGCGCCGAGAAAACCAATTCCGCTGATAATATATGAAGCGACTCTTCCGGTAGCATCTCCTCCAATACTGATAGACAACAATATAAAAGCAGTTGAACCCAAAGAAACTAGTGTGTTGGTACGGAGACCGGCGCTCTTCTGTCTCCATTGACGTTCAAAACCTATGGAAGCTCCCAATAACAGAGATAGGGCCAGACGAATAGTAAAATCGAGTGTGTTCATCGTTCTTTTGTATAATACAAACAGGAGCTTAGGTACGCTCCTTCAAGAACGATACGGATTAAGCTGTCAGCTTGTGAGTAAGATAATAGGGACCTGAATCCATGTTGTTTTTATTTTTTTGACGTTGCAAAAGTAAAACAGCTCCTGTAAGGGAGCTGTTAGAGATCTTTTAGAAAAATATTAGAATTTGATTAGAATCTGTTTCAGGGTAACTTGGTCGCGTCTGCCGGTATCCTCACCGGCAGTATGGTAATTTCAGTTCTATCATTTGGCGGGGACGCCAAACGACGCTGTTAAATATTTAAGTTGATGTAGGCGTCATAATCCTTCTCTCCTTTTAAAGGAGAGATGCCCGAAGGGCAGAAAGGTTAATCTGTAGAAGGCCCTAACCCTCTCCTTAAAAATGAGAGGGAATAAGTTTTAACAGGATAACTATTTCTGGTCGCGTCTGCCGGTGTCCTCACCGGCAGTATGGTAATTTCAGTTCTATCATTTGGCGGGGACGCCAAATGACGCGGTTAAATATTTAAGTTGATGTAGGCACCATAATCCTTCTCTCCTTCGGAGATATCCCGATTTATCGGGAGAAAGGTTAATCCATAGAAGTTCAGAACCTCTCCCTAACCCTTCCGACGAGTCGAAACAGGTTTTCCTTAGAAATGAGAGGGAGCAAGTTTCGTAAAAAAACGTCGTTATAACACTTCTCTCCTTTTAAAGGAGAGATGCCCGAAGGGCAGAGAGGTTAATCTGTAGAAGTTTAAAACCTCTCCCTAACCCTTTCGACGAGTTGAACAAGTTCTTCTTAAAAAGTGGAGGGAATTATCTTCTATCAAGTATTCATCAGTACCGGGAGTGTCACCGTAAATGTTGTACCTGCTTCAGTAGAGGAGGCGACAGTAATATCTCCTTTGTGCAGAGAAATAATTTTCTTAGTAAGTGGCAATCCTATTCCGTTACCTTCTGCAAACATTTTATTTTGTCCCCTAAAGAAAGGTGTAAAAATATGCTTCAGATCTTCTTCCGGAATGCCAATACCCTGATCCGAAAAACGTAATGTTATACTGGTGTATGTAAAGGAAACCGTAAGCCGGCACTGTTTATCGTCTGAGAACTTACAACCATTCTCAAACAAATTAGCAAATGCGACCATCAGCAGGTAACTATTGCCGTTTACAGATATTTGCTTATCATTCTCAAAATCGTTTTCAAAATTAATGGATATCTTATAATCCTTATTTCCTTTCTGTACCTGTAACTGTGCATCCAGTAAGATTTCATCCACACGCACTGATTTAAAAGAGATTTCTACAGGGTCGTAAGTAGCTTTTGCAAAATCCAAAAGGCTGTTCGACAAGCGGCCTAATTTTTTTGCATCATTCAGGGTATTTCGGATCACTTCCTGATATTCTGCTATACTTCTTTCTCTGGAGGTAGACAATTCCAGTTCGGCGGTAATAGCAGCCAGCGGCGTACGAAGTTCATGTGCTACATTTGATACAAACTGTTTTTGGGCATCAAATGAGTTTTCAAGTCTGTTTAACAGATCATTGAATGTCTCTGCGAGCTCCGTAAGTTCATCTTTCGCATGACCTGTATCTAATCTCATATGCAGGCTGGTTGTAGAGATTTGACGTGCCCTCTCAGTCATTTCACGTACAGGGGCAAATGCCCTTCGTGAAAAGAACCGCCCTGCCACATAGATAAAAAGGATAGATACCACAAATACAAGAATACTAACCCAAAGCATATTAGCCAGTTTATTATAGCCGTATTGATCGTAGGCTGCGGCCGTAATTATATACGTTTTACCCTTGTACACATGCCTTATACCTATCACCTGCCAGTCGTTAAGGTAAAACTGTACTTCACCTTTATTGTAAATCTGATCAATCATCGACAGGTTCTCTTTGACGACATCAATATCTACAGCATCATGATAGAGAAGTTGAAAATCATGAGTATAGATAGCTACTTCTACCTCATTGATTATCTTACGGTTATTATGATATATATTTTGCAGAGTTCGCACATCTACTCCTGCGACGAAAAATAAATTAGCTTTGGTAACTGCTTCTTTTTTTAACAAAGCATAGAATTCCTTTTGCCGGTTTTGCTTGGCAGAAAAATACAGGACCGCCCCAAAAATCAGCAGTATAGTCGCTGTGATAAGTGTAAACAACAGGGTCAGTCTCGCTCTTGCTCCCATTACGCATTTCTTAAAATAAATCCCATTCCCGGCTTGGTATGAATAAGTTTGTGATCAAAGCCCTTATCTATTTTTTTACGGAGGTAATTAATATATACATCAATAAAATTGGTACCTGTATCAAAATGTGTTTCCCACACATGTTCCGCTATATCGGATCGGGACAGCACCTTTTCGGGATGACTTAAAAAATACTGAAGCAGGTTAAATTCTTTGGGTGTAAGTTCGATTTCTATACCGGCCCGCTTCACCATCTTGGTATTGAGGTTCATTTCCAGATCATGATATTTCAATACGAAAGATGCAACACTGGCAGATTGATCCTTACGTTTCAATAAAGCACGTATACGGGCAATCAGCTCCCTCATTTCAAAAGGCTTGACCAGGTAATCATCTGCTCCCGCATCAAATCCTTCTACTTTATTATCTGTGGTACCCAATGCCGTCAGCATAATAATAGGAAGATCCGGTTTCAGTTGGCGCACTTCTTTACACAAGTCTAATCCGTCAATCTTTGGCAGAATAATATCAGTGATAATGAGGCTAAAATCATGTTGTAAGGCTAATTTCTTACCAGACATTCCATCGTAGGCCAGCATCGTCTGAAATCCCTGCTCCTGGACAGCGCGTTCAATCAGTTCTGCTACTCTGAGATCATCTTCAATAATAAGGATATCCATGCTTGTATATTTTCAGTATCAAATTTCGGCATTATTCTTAAGATAGACCAATAAAGTTGATGTCCAAAAATAAATGTGGCTCTTGACATTCACGAAGAAGCTCCTGATACCTTCCTGAATATCACTTACCTCCCCATGCAAAATGCGTATATCTTATAAGGAATCTAATGCTTCCAGTATCGTCTCATAGATATAACCCAGATCATCATCTGTTATACAGTATGGAGGAACCAGATAAATAATATTGCCTAAAGGTCGAAGCAGAATACCTTTGCTCAGAAAATAAGGATACAGTTTATCGTGCATATCACTGAAATAGGAAGTCTCTTCTCCTATTCTCCATTCCAATGCCAGAATGGTCCCCTGCTGTCTGACGGCTTCTACCTGAGGATGTAATCGTAAAGTTGCAGCAAAGCGTTCATGTTGCAATACTATACGTTGAATATTCTCTAAAGTACACTCTTGCAGCAGAAGCTCCATACTGGCCAAAGCCGCTGTACAGGCCAGCGGACTGGCCGTGAAAGAGTGACCATGAAAAAGAGCCTTTTTCTTATCATCGGAATAAAAAGCTTCATATATTACATCCGAACAGGTCGTCAGTCCTAAAGGCATAGTTCCTCCGGTCAGTCCTTTAGAGAAACACATCACATCAGGATATGCAGACAGATAATCCGCAGCAAACAGACGTCCTGTACGACCAAAGCCTACAAATATTTCATCCTGTATCAGCAATATACCTTTGTTACGGCAATACTCCATCAGTATACTCAGATCCTCAGGGTCATGCATTAACATTCCCGCAGCGCCCTGCACAAGAGGTTCATATACAAAACAAGCCAGCTCATGTGCATACTGATCGATAGTAGCAAACAGCGTGTTTATATTCGTTTCCGTAGGGACATCAATAAAAATCACCTCGAAGAGCATATCCCCAAAGGGAGCTGTCCACACTCCCCTTCCGCTGACAGACATAGCCCCAAATGTATCGCCGTGATAGGAATTTTTAAAAGCCAGTATCTTAGTTCTTTTCAGTCCCTGATTATAGTAATACTGTATACACATTTTGAGCGCTACTTCTATAGCGGTGGAGCCATTATCCGTATAGAATACTTTCTGCTGATTAGACGGAAGCAGCCTGAGCAGATTCTCAGACAGTCTGATGGCCGGCTCATGCGTAAATCCGGCAAATATCACCTGCTCCAGTGTAAGCAACTGCTCAGAGACACGTTTGGCAATGTAAGGATGGGCATGTCCATGCAAAGTAACCCACCAGGAAGAGACCGCATCAATATAACGATTGCCCTTATCATCATAAAGATATGCACCGTTGCCGCGGACAATAGGTATAATATCTTCCGCACCTTTCATCTGCGTATACGGATGCCAGTTGACTTTTCGGTCTCGTACTCTTAATGTACCTGACATGAACTTTCGCTTTTTTTGTTTTCCATAGGTTTTAATCCCAGATTCCGGAACATCTGCATATCTTCCGATACTCCCGGGTTGGGTGTTACAAGCAAGGTTTCGCGTTCTCCTGTAAAAATAGAATTGGCACCTGCCATAAAACACCAGGCTTGCTCTGTCTCCGTCATCTCAATACGTCCGGCACTAAGGCGCACGACGGATGCCGGCATGACAATACGGGCTGTAGCAATCATACGCACCATATCCCATATATCGACTTTAGGATTATGTTCTAAAGGTGTTCCTTTCACTCTTGCCAATGCATTGACAGGAACGGATTCAGGATGTTTTGGCATAGTAGCCAATGTCAGTAACATGGATATACGATCTTTATGTGTTTCTCCAAGACCTATAATACCTCCTGAACAGACAGTAATACCAGCTTTACGCACATGATTGATCGTATTGATACGGTTATCAAACTTACGTGTCGAGATAATCTCCTCATAATACTGTTCTGAAGTATCCAGATTATGATTATAGGCATGTAATCCCGCATCTCTTAACCGTAAGGCCTGCTCTTCGGTCAACATACCTAAAGTACAACAGACCTCAAGTCCCAGATCATTTACTCCCTTTACCATATCGATGACACGGTCAAAATCCCGGTTATCACGAACTTCCCTCCAGGCAGCCGCCATACAAAAACGGGTTGAACCCGATTTTTTTGCTTTCTGTGCGTGAGCAATAACGGTCTCAGTCGGCAACAAAGCTTGTACTTTGATATCTGTATGATACCGGGCTGCCTGTCCGCAATAGGAACAATCTTCAGGGCACCCTCCTGTTTTGACAGACAGTAATGTGCACACCTGAACTTCTGATGCACGGTGCCATTCTCTGTGCACCGTAGCTGCACGATAGACCAATTCAAGCAACGGCTGATCATAGATTTCCTGAATCTCTTCTTTCGTCCAGTTGTTTCTGATTGCTGTATTCATAATTCTTCTAATAATTTATATTTTTTTAATATTTCCGAGGCACATATATCTCTATTGTACCCTATAACTAATTAATCTTATCAATCTGGTCACAGCATACACGATCCACCTCCTGAGAACTTAAAGATTCCAGATCCGGTATGCGCAAAATGGCCGTTGCTGAACCTACAGCTCTGCAGATAATCCTTTCGCTATGCGGATTGAATGATCCGTTGAGTATCAGATAACGAATCGGTATATTCCGTTGTTGGAGAGCCGTAAGAGAAAGTAAACTGTGATTGATACATCCCAGATAATCCCTGACCACAAGAGCTGCGGGAATAGATAGTTTAGAAATCAGATCAATGATAAACGCTTCCTCATTGAGCGGAACGAACAATCCGCCGGCACCTTCCACCACCAATGGCCGTGGAGTGTCCGGAAGTTCGAAATCTTCCAAAGCTATCTGCAGATTTTCGGCTGCTGCAGATTCATGAGGAGAAGCTGCTAATCGTAATCTGTAGCGCTCGGGGTGAATAACAGCATGCTTACCTGCCAACTCCCGCACCAGCATGCTGTCTGAATAATGGAGATCTCCGGATTGTATAGGTTTCCAATAATCAGCCCCCCATAGTCTGGCCAATACAGCTGCACAAACAGTCTTCCCAATACCCGTCCCTATTCCGCTAATAAAAATCTGTTGCTTCATGTCGTAAATGCTCTATTTCTGATGGCTCAATGCTATCTATAGTATACTATTAATTTCTGCTGTGAGTAAATCTATTTCCTCTTCTGTATTATACTGATGGAGACAGATGCGGAGACGCTCCTGACCTTCCTGTACTGCAGGACTATGGACAGCATAGGTCTGTAGTCCCTTCTTCTGAAGTTGTTGCTGCAGATGGATCAATACCTTATGCTGCGGAATGATAACTGCCTGAATAGGACTCATCGGATCTGAAACGGAAGGAATCTTCTTTTGACCGAAATAAGCTACCCGTCTTTTCAATTGAGCTGAAAGTTCAGAATGTGTATTCAAAAACGTATATCCCAATCGTATATGACGTACAAACAGATCCGGACAAGCGGTACTGTATATAAAAGGAGAAGCAAAATTGATAAGGTAAGATTTGAGCACCTTGTCACCTAATACAGCAGCGCCATGAGCTCCTAAAGCTTTACCATAGGTAATCACTGTTGCAAAGATGTACTTTTGTAAACCGTACTGATGTACCAGACCATATCCGAAGACTCCAAATGCGTGTGCCTCATCTACTATAAGCGCAGCCTCATATCTTCGGGTCAACACGACAAGCTCATTCAGGGGAGCAAAATCACCATCCATGGAGTATAAGCTCTCCACCACTACATAAATCTGACCGCCGGCTCTTCTAAGCTTATCTTCCAGACTATTCAGATCATTATGCCTGAATTTCCACTTTTGAGCTGCTGATAATCCTGCACCGTCATGTACTGACCGATGAATCCGTTCGTCCATAATAATGGTATCTCCACGGCCGGGCAAAGCAGATAAGAGTGCCAGATTGGCCAGATAACCGGAGTCAAATAAAAGGCCGGCTGTATACCCGTGCAATGCAGCAATTTCTTGTTCTGCCTGCATTTTTTCATAAGAATTGCCACTGATCAGCCTCGATCCTGTAGCGCCGCCCAGGATCGAAGGATCAGCATATATCTTTTCTGCCAGTTGCTTATGGATAACAGAATTGCGGGCCAGCCCCATATAATCATTGGAAAAAAAATCAATTCCTTGCTCAGGAATCTTCAAACTTCTCAGATTACCCTTATCTGCTCTTAACTTCAGCTTATGGTTCAGAAGATCCCAAAGACTATTTATCATGCTTTACATCCAGCGCTATGGCTGCTACCCATTCTTCGAATAATTGCTGTTCCAGATCCTGTATCTTCTTGGCATGTACTTCCCAGTCGGATGCAAAGCCTTCCAACTGATGGATCATTTCTTCCAGATGTCCCTCTTCTTCCAGAATAATAGATTTGACCATAACCTTACTCTTGGATGCATCCAGTACCTGCTGATAAATCGGATATAAATCATCTGCGCGCACTTCAATTGCATATGTCACAAATAAATAAGCTGCGTATTTGAGTTCATTATCCCGTAAACCAAAGGTATTTTTGAGGTAACGGCAGGCATGTATATCCAACTGTTGCAGATAATGCCGTGTACAGGCTGAGGCAATAAGCTCTTCACCCCTGTATGTTTTACAAGTATGGATATTAGTCTTCGCAATCTGCTTTTTGAGATAATAGGCATGACGATGCTCTTCAGCGGCATGTTTTAGTTGTATCAGATTTACATCTGTTGTATGTTCACAGGCAGATATTTTTCGCGCTCCTGCATTTTCCATAAAGGAAAGCGTATTCAGCCATTTCGCATGAAGCACATCATTATCCACAATGTGTTGAAGTAGATTGTACATATCGAACTCTTTAATTTGGGTCAAATGTAGTATCTTGCCGGACATTAAATATGTACCAGTTTTTATATTATGGCTAGTCCGGTTAGTGTTCCATATCAAAGTTTTATTCAAATTGATCGAAATTTAGACAGTTCTGTATACTTACAGATCAGTAATCAACTGATAAATGCTATACAACGAGGTTTTCTGACTGCAGGAACTAAATTGCCCGGCACCCGGACTTTAGGAAACTTACTGCAGATCCACAGAAACACCATAGTCGCTGCCTACGACGAATTACACGCACAAGGCTGGGTGGAAATGCGTCCTAACCAAGGCACATTTGTGCTCGCCAAATCCGATGATAAACCTCAGAAAATCCGGTCTGCCCAACAAAATCAACTTGCCGTATACCCCTCTTCTACCGGATATTCATTCCGAAAATCTATTCTACTGGACAATCCATTTGAACATTCAGCCTGTGAATATGTCTTTAATGACGGTATACCAGATATACGGCTTACACAGATAGACCATCTTTCCAGTTTATACAGTGCCAATCTGAAACGTAAGAGCAACCGTAAGAAATTAGGGTACTACAATCATGACGGAAGCGAATATTTCAAAAAGAATTTATCCAATTACCTCAATCTGTCCCGTGGTCTGCATATTTCAAAAGATAATATTCTGATCACACGCAGCACAGAAATGAGTGTATACATTGTGTCTGAAATTCTGCTTTCTGCTGGAGAAATAGTATTAGTGGGTGAGATGAGTTATTTTTCGGTCAATATGATCTTTCAAAAATCCGGAGCACATATTATGTCTGTACCTATAGACCAAGAAGGTATAGATGTGGATGCCGTCCGGGAAATATGTGAACGACAACGGGTACGCATGCTGTATATCACACCTCACCACCACTATCCTACTACAGTCACCCTCAGTGCAGAGCGTCGTATTGCATTGTTAGATCTGGCCTCCCAATTCGGATTTATTATACTGGAAGACGATTATGACTATGACTTTCACTACGACAAAGCTCCTGTACTTCCCTTAGCCAGTGCCGATACAAATGGTATGGTCGTCTATATCGGTTCTTTTGGCAAATCTCTGGCACCGGGATTCCGGACAGGTTTTATTGTTGCTCCGCAAAATCTGATGATTGAAATGCGAAAACATCTGGGTATTATTGACCGACAAGGGGATATTATGATGGAACAGGTCCTGGGAGAAATGATAGAAGAAGGAGATATTCATCGCTACCTCAAAAAATCGCTTAAAGTATATCAGGAGCGCAGAGATTATTTCACTTCCCTTCTGGAACAACAGCTGCATGAATATCTGGATTTCAGAAAACCTTCGGGAGGACTTGCTGTATGGGCGACCTGGAAACAGCCGATCAATCTCCTGCAATTAAGCCGCTCCTGTGCCAGAAACAATCTTTTTATCCCGCGCACACTACTATACCAAAATTCATCACTTACAGCTACACGACTCGGTTTTGGACATTTTACAATCGAAGAAATGGAAGAAAGTATAGCGATACTTCATCAGGCTGTACTATCTCAGCAGTAAAACTTACGAAGTTTGACCGGACTACTCTTCTCTCCTTTTCAACCAACTGCGTTGACTGCTGTCCACACCGGCAACCTATAGCGGCACAAGCAATATGCTTGCGCCAGAGAAGGCTAACAAGACCGTAGTGTGTTATACAGTTGGTGAGGACACCAACTGACGCAAAAAGAGAGCTTGCTATTATTGAAAAAGACACAAGCAACATACTTACGTCAGAAAAAGTCAAACGGTTAAACCGGATTAATTCTCTCCTTGCTAAGGAGAGATGCCCGAAGGGCAGAGAGGTTAATAATCCTATCTGTATAGCAGACTGCTGATGTAGACTCCAACAGACGCACCAACTGCGTTGACTGCTATCCACACCGGCAACCTATAGGGGCACAAGCAATATGCTTGCGCCAGAGAAGGCTAACAAGACCGTAGTGTGTTATACAGTTGGTGAGAACACCAACTGACGCAAAAAGAGAGCTTGCTATTATTGAAAAAGACACAAGCAACATACTTACGTCAGAAAAAGTCAAACGGTTAAACCGGATTAATTCTCTCCTTGCTAAGGAGAGATGCCCGAAGGGCAGAGAGGTTAATAATCCTATCTGTATAGCAGACTGCTGATGTAGACTCCAACAGACGCCTATAGCGGCACAAGCAATATGCTTGCGCCAGAAAAAGCTAACAAGATCGTAGTGTGTTATACAGTTGGTGGGGACACCAACTGACGCAGGAGAGATGATCCTATCTTCACTTAGAGAATAAATAAAAGAGCCAGATTTGAACATATTCAAATCTGGCCCATCACTATTCAAAAGTCCGGTATAACGGTCACTTACATTTTAGCGTCCATAAGTTTATCCGTTTTGACACCACCTTTTACAGTAGCGATCTTAATAACAAAAGGCTTCTCGGATTGGAAATCTTTAGGCAGAATAACATCAAAATAGGCATTCTTATCCAGATCCAATCCGATATCACTGCGTTTTAATTCTAACGACTGACCATTGATCAATAAAGAAGCACTGGCAGGTATTTCGGTAGCCTTCTTATCGATAGCTATGCGTACAATATTATTAACAGGTCTGTTAAACACAGTCAGGTACACCTGCTCATTTTTACGTGTAAAGTATCCGTATTTAGAAGGTGAAAGTCCGGCATATCTGACACCATATACCGCCTCAGAATTGATCTTCATCCAATCGCCCAGCTCTTTCGCCAATTTATCTTCTCCCGGATGCATTTTACCGTTGCCATCAGGACCAAAGTTGAGTACAAAATTACCCCCCATAGATACAGAATGCATAAGCATATCAATAAGATCATCCGAAGTCTTGGTGTATAATCCCGTCCAGTCTTTCATATATCCCCAACCATTAGGCGGAATAGTCATGACACAATCCCAGTCCCGGCCTTCCAGCCAGCTGTATTCTTCAGGCAGTTTACGTTCCCAACCTTGTTCATAGTCACCTAACATATCTCCGTTTGAATCAAAATGACGCTTTCCGAATTCATCATTCCGAAAACGGCTGCCGATAATCAGACCGGGATGTTTTTCACGTAATTCTTTCTCCAGCTTATAGGTAAAATCATAGCTCTTGATCCAGGACTGATCCCAGGTACCGTCAAACCAAAATCCCTTTATCTGCGGATAGTTTTTCAACAATTCGAGTAATTGATTTTTAGTATACGTCAGAAACTTCGCATACTTTGCCTTCTCTTCTTCCGTTTTAGGTTCTTTCCCCATATAGTCAGGATTATTCCATTCCAGAATAGAAAAATACAAATACACATCAATACCTTCAGCTGTGTATGCATCCACTACCTGCTTTACGATATCTTTCTTATAAGGCGATTTTGTAATATTATAATCTGTATATTTTGTAGGCCACAATGCAAATCCGTCATGATGTTTGGTCGTGAAGATCACGTATCGGGCTCCCATATCTTTTGCCTGCTTTGCCCACTGTCTGGCATCAAAGTCTTTAGGATTAAACTGCTTGTAAAGATTGTCATATGTATTTTTCCAATCTTTAGGTGCAGTAGATCCGCCCCATGTGCGTATCCATTCGGATGCCGCGGCGCCACCCCGTGCACTTACTCCTTCCCACTCATTTCCGGGAATAGCATACAATCCCCAATGGATAAACTGTCCCAGACCATACTGGCGAAAACGCTCCATAGCCTCATCCGTACGATGAGCAGGTGTTAACGGTCCGTATTTGACTTCGATTCTTTCTTTTGGTTTTTCCTTAGGGCCGGTCCATTGTGCGTGTGCTGAAAGCGTACTGAGCAAACCTGCACCAGCCAGTAAGGCTATATACAATTTGTTTTTCATATTCATTATTATTCAGGGTTATCGATATAGGCGCGCTGTGTTTTGTAAACGACAGGCTCCGGATTGGTCTTATTAAAAGGATCAAAATAATACAGATCTGCTGCCCTGTACAATTTGAGATGAGCGGGAAGGTAATCGCAAAAACGGTCAAAGCTCTTCACTTTATCTGTACTCCATGCGACTTCTGCCATAGCTGCAAGTCTCGGAAAAATCAGATAATCCAGACGATTCGTATTGGTTACAGTCTCTGTCCAGAGATTCGCCTGTATTCCCAATATCTGATCTTTGCGTACTGTCAATGAATCGTATTTTGACGGGCGGAAATGATACACATCTGAAAGAGCATTGAAACCTTTACCCCATTTACGTCCGTACCGGTGACTCTCTTCCTGTACAAAATCAAAATAAAGCGGAAGACGTGGACATAATATGGCAGGATATCCGTTTTGAAGCACTGTTGTCAACTGATCCGGCTTGTCATGGCGCCACCACATCAGGATGGTCTTATCCTTGGGCAATCCGGCATCAGCCATCTCATCCCATGCCAGCACCTTAGCTCCCATACTATAAACGCTATCTGCCATACGGCGCATAAAATAGGTTTCCACCTGCTTGTTATCCGCCAGCTGATATTTAGCTTTCAGTTCCTTAATTTGTGCATCATTGTTCCATGCTTCACTCCCGAAAGAGACTTCATCTCCTCCGAGATGTAACATCCGGGCGGGAAAAAGCACATTTGCTTCTTTGAGGATATGGTTCAGATATCCGTAGGTACCTTCTTCACCCGGATGAAATGTAAAATCAGGGTGTTTATCATTTCCACCTCCGCTGTATTGCGGATAAGCCCGGTTAGCAGCGGTGGCATGTCCAGGCATATCTATCTCCGGAATTACTTCGATATTACGATCGGCCGCATAGCGTACAATCTCCTCTATATCCGCTTGCTGATAATACTGCGCTGCTGCAGTGGCATTCGTAAACGATCCTACTCCCCCGACCAGGGTAAGCAAAGGATAACGCAATATTTCGAGACGCCATGCAGGTTCATCTGTCAGATGCCAGTGAAATTTATTCAGTTTATAAAAAGCCATCCAATCGAGTAAGGATTTGACCTTTTGCTTCCCAAAGAAATGCCTTGACTCATCCAGCATAAAACCACGCCAGCCATATGCAGGCTGATCTTTAATTTCACAATAAGGCAGTTCCATTACCTTGGAAGAAGTCGTGAGGATCATCTGAAGTAAACTAACCGCCCCGTATAATGCTCCATTACCCGTAGATGCACGTATCTCTACTTTATCTTTAGCGACACGGATTACATAACCTTCCTCAGACACTTTCGTATCTGATATAAAATGAATAAGCGCTTTATTGTAGTCGTCACTTCTGAACCAGGTGGCTGATTTATTTTTCAATATCTCCCGCTGAAGATATTGCAAAGCACCTGCAAATTGTGTACCTGAAGACCAGATATTCGCAGACTGCTGCAATTTCAAAAAACCGTCTCCGATCAGCACAGATTGTGGCTGCGGTATAATCCGGATACTATTCTGTACCTGTGCAGCGCATACGCATGTAAAGCATAAAAGAAAGCTAAAAATCAAATATTTACGCATAGATAATCACAGTTAGGACTTATAATCTGGTTTAACATTCTTTAAATATATCAATTATGTCCCTGAGTTCGCTTCACACAAACGTTTGCACAATTTCCGAAAACGTTATCGTGTAGCATTTGTTACATTGCTGACAGGCCACATTTGCAATATATCCATAAAAAAAGGACCCGTTGCGTACGAGTCCTTTCTCTATTATATTCAGAATGACGACTAAAGTGCGTCCGGATCATCGGTACGATAAGGCGCATCTTCATCAAATTCCCCTTCCCACTTCGCAACAACGACAGTAGCCAGACAGTTACCGATCACATTGACAGATGTACGGGCCATATCCATTAACTCATCAATACCTAATATAGCGGCAATGACAAATACCGGAAGACCAAACTGATCTGCTGTAGCAATCAGGATAATCAGCGATGCACGAGGTACCGCAGCTACGCCCTTGGAGGTAATCATCAGCGTAAACGCAATCATCAACTGTTGTCCGAATGATAAATGCATACCTGCTGCCTGTGCCACAAAAATAGCAGCCAGAGACAGATAAAGTGAAGTCCCATCCAGATTGAAACTATATCCTGTAGGAATTACAAAGGAAACGATACGACGAGGAACACCAAAGCGCTCCATAGCACTCATTGCCTTAGGCAATGCCGCATCCGAACTGGTCGTTGCGAAAGCAATGGACACAGGTTCCTTGATTGCATTAATAAACTTCAGAACAGGTATTTTCAGGTATAATGCCACCGGAAGTAATACCAAAAGCAAAAAGAATATGAGCGCCATATACAGTGTTGCCAGCAGCATAAACAGATTCTTGAGTATATCCACTCCGAGATGCCCGACAGTATAAGCCATCGCTGCCCCCACTCCGACCGGAGCAAAATACATGATGATATTGGTAAACTTAAACATAGCTTCAGAAAGACTTTCCGTAAAGTTTACCAGCGGCTTTCGTTTCTTTTCTTCTACCAAAGCCAGACCTATACCAAACAGTACGGAGAACACCACAATCTGTAAGACCTGATTTTCATACACTGATTTTACAATATTTTCCGGAAACAAATCTCTGAAAAATGCAGTAAACTTATATACTCCGTGTACACTCTCCGGCAAATGATTCAATGAGTTCTGATCCGGATTTTCTTTCTTTACAGGAAGCTCTTCATGGGGCATATGCTGTATATCTATACCTACACCGGCATGTGTAATATTGATAGCTGCCAGACCTATAAAAATAGCACAGGTAGTAGCACAAAAGAAATAAAGCATGGATTTCCAGGCCATACGACCTACCTGCTTCAAATCCGAATGTCCCGCAATCCCGTAGACTAATGTCGCAAATAGAATAGGTCCTACAATAGTTTTTACCAATTTGATAAATCCTTTGCTCAAAGGCTGTAAGGCAATTGCAAAATTAGGAAAATCAATTCCTACAAAAATTCCGAGAATCATACAGGTAAGAATCCATGAAGTTAGATTCTTACGTTGAAAAGCATTAATAACTAAAACAACCCCAACAACCCACCGAACTACCATCATTACATCAGGAGAAATACTCACCCAATTAAATTCGTAGAGAACTGTTAATATAGTGGCTATTGAAAGAACTGCAAAGGTCAAAAGACCCATTTTTGATTTAAACATTCAGTATTTATTAAGGTTATTTAATGAACAAAAATAAAAAATATGGCAGTACCGACAAACTTTATTCGCGGATTATCCCTTTTACTGTACATTATTTTATCGCAAGTCGATAAAAACAAGGGCCAACAAAAAAGGCTTATCCCATTAGAAATAAGCCTTTTATATACAAATAGATAAAATCTTTATTATTCGCCGTGAAGCCATGCTTTCTTAGCCAGTAACTCTTCTTCTGTCTCTCTGATATCTTCATCATCCACACAACAGTCTACCGGACATACCGCTGCACACTGTGGCTCATCATGAAAACCTACACATTCCGTACACTTATCAGAGACGATATAATAAACCTCATTAGATATGGCATCCTGTGTCTCGTTAGCATCCAATGTAACACCATCTCCAAAATCGATAACTCCGTCCAAAGAAGTTCCTTCCGAAAATTTCCAGCTTACTCCTGCATCATATATTGCATTATTCGGGCACTCTGGTTCACAAGCACCACAATTAATACATTCGTCTGTAATTTTAATTGCCATTTATAACCTCTCAATTATGATAAATAAACTATTTTTGCATTGCAAAGATAATACATTAGATTTTTAATCGTATAGAATTAAAGTAATATTCAGTAAGTGAATCCTTTGCTGCGACAAAGATATGACAATTTGATGTTTTTAACATATAAGAATTAAAGATTTTGACAAAAGAACAACGCATTCATGCATTTGCGGAGCTGGGAAAGCAGCTCCTTAACCCCTCTTCAGAATTTTCAGAGATAATGACAAGAGCAGAGACCAGAAACTCATGGTATACGGTCTCCAATGTTCAGAATGCCGTGACCGCCATTGCGAATAATCTGACAACAGAGCAGCTCAGCAACTGGCTGGCTCCCTATCCCGATATCACTACTGACAAAACTGTGGGAATGGTATTGGCAGGAAATATACCCTTAGTAGGCTTCAATGATATTCTGTGTGTCCTTATTGCCGGATTCAAGGCTCAGATAAAGGTCTCATCCGATGATGCAGGACTTACTTCAGCTGTTTTACAGCTGCTGATTACAATCGAGCCACGTTTCTCCGATGCTATACACATTGCAGAAAGACTTTCAGATTTCGATCTGGTCATCGCCACAGGAAGTGACAACAGCTCCCGTTATTTTGAATATTATTTTGGTAAAAAACCACATATTATCCGTAAAAACAGAAACTCTGTAGCGGTAATTTCAGGATCGGAGACGAAAGAGCAACTGGAAGGTCTGGGACATGATATCTTTGATTATTTTGGATTAGGATGTCGCTCCGTATCCAAGATACTGATACCGAAAGATTATGATGTAGCACATTTATTTGAAGGTATAGCATCATTTGAGGCTATACAGCATCATAATAAATATGTAAACAATTATGATTACAACAAATCCTTATATCTCATCAACCGGGATAAACATTATGACAATGGATTTGTTTTGCTGAAGCAGGACACACGTACAGCCTCCCCTCTTGCAGTTGTTTTCTATGAGGAATATGACAATATAGCAGATGTAGAGAACTATCTGAATAAACATGCGGAGCAGATCCAATGTGTCACATCGGCACTTGATCTTCAGGTGAATGTACCGCTGTTTGCATTAGGAGATAGTCAGTGCCCTGCGTTGGATGATTACGCAGATGGTGTCAACACGCTGGAGTTTTTATTTGCAAACGCTTAAGGATAGCTTTATTTTAGCATTCATAAGTCTGGTTTATCAAAAAATTCTAACTTTGTATAGATATGTATATCGTTAAAGTAAAAGGAGTCGCTAAAATACCGGATTACGTACAGCTCAGAGACGACGAGTTTACGCTGCTGGCTTACTTTAGAGTCGATAGACCCGACAAATCTTTAGAAAAAATTGGCCTTGGGGATAAAGCTGCATATATTATGCAGGTTGTGCAGGAGCTTCCTTTTGGTCAGATTAAGAAATTAGAATTATAAGCATAAGATGATAGGAAATACCGTAATTACGCTCAAAAACGTTGATATCTACCAACAAAAACATTTAGTTCTGTCCAATGTCAATCTCAAAATAGATCAGGGAGAGTTCCTTTACCTTATCGGTCAGTCCGGTAGTGGTAAAAGTAGTCTGCTGAAGATTATCTACGGAGATCTGTACATTGGTAACGGAGAAGGGATGGTAGCAGGATTCGACCTGAGAAAACTACATGACAATGATGTACCTTACCTCAGACGTAAATTAGGCATTGTCTTTCAGGATTTTCACCTTCTTAATGATCGTACTATTGAAAAGAATCTGGAATTTGCACTCAAAGCGACCGGATGGACAGATAAAGGATTGATTCAGGGCAGAATGCTGGATGTACTGGAAAAAGTAGGTCTGCGCTCCAAATTAAAGAAAATGCCGCATGAACTGTCCGGAGGTGAGCAGCAACGTGTCGTTATAGCAAGAGCACTGCTGAACAATCCGGAGATTATTCTTGCGGATGAGCCTACCGGAAACCTTGACCCTGCCACGTCTGAAGAAATCGTACTGTTGCTGCGTGACATTGCTTCTTCGGGTACTGCTGTGCTGATGGCTACACACGATTACCAGATCATACGCAATATGCCTGCCCGCATCCTCAAAACTTCGGATGGCGCATTGCATGACAATGTGGAAATATAGTCGCACTGACGACATGACATAAAAGGCTGTAATCCGACAGTTTGTTAGTTCATTTTAATTTAAACTGACAAGCTGTCGGATTTTTTTCGTTTGGCAATAACTTTGAGCCAGCATCAGCAGGTATTTTAACAACTTAAAGTATTATTATATTCTATAGCGATCATGAGTGAAAAAGAACATATAAATGGTGAGCACGAAGCTCCGCAAGAAGAAAATCAACCCATTGAAAACACTTCTGGTGAACAAGAAGAAAACACAGCAAATGAGGTAACACTGGAACAGCAGTTAGCAAATGCACAGGATAAATACACCCGTCTGTTTGCTGAATTTGACAACTACAAAAAACGTACTTCAAGAGAACGTGTAGAACTGATCCAATCAGCAGGTAAAGATGTTATCGCTAAATTACTCTCTGTACTGGACGATTTTGACCGTGCGCTGAAATCCATGGAAACAGCTCAGGATGTACAATCTGTAAAAGAAGGTATTGAGCTGGTCAATAATAAATTCAGAAAAACACTGGAACAGGAAGGATTAAAAGAGATGGATGTCCTTGGACAACCTTTTGATGCAGACCTTCAGGAAGCTATCACATCAATCCCTGCACCTTCTGCAGACCTCAAAGATAAAGTCGTGGATGTAATTGAAAAAGGTTATTATCTCAACGACAAAGTAATCCGTTATGCAAAAGTGGTAGTAGGAAAATAATAAGGAAGACGATGTCAAAAAGAGATTATTATGATGTATTAGGCGTGGCACGCGGAGCAGATGCTTCGGAGATCAAGTCTGCATACCGTAAACTGGCCATCAAATATCACCCGGACAAAAATCCGGATAATAAAGAGGCTGAAGAAAAATTTAAAGAAGCCGCTGAGGCTTACGAAATACTGAGTAACCCCGAAAAACGTCAGCGTTATGACCAATTCGGTCATGCCGGCAATTCGGCTTCCGGATTTGGCGGTGGCGGTATGAATATGGATGACATATTCAGTCAGTTTGGCGATATTTTCGGAGGCGGTAATCCTTTTGAAAGTTTCTTTGGCGGAGGTTCACGCGGCGGTGGCAGACGTGTACAGAAAGGTACTAATCTGCGCATCAAAGTAAAACTCACATTGGATGAAATTGCCAAGGGAGTAGAGAAAAAAGTTAAAGTAAACAAACAGGTAAGCTGTACTACATGTAACGGTACAGGAGCAAAAGATAAATCTTCTTATCATACCTGTAATACCTGTGGAGGATCAGGCTCTGTAAGACGCGTTACCAATACGATATTAGGACAGATGCAGACAACAAGCACCTGCCCGACATGTAATGGTGAAGGTGTAGAGATCACTGCAAAATGTACGACCTGTAAAGGTGAAGGACTGACAAGAGGAGAAGAAACAATCTCTATAAATATTCCTGCAGGTGTAAGCGAAGGTATGCAGCTTTCCATGAGTGGGAAAGGTAATGCAGCTCCCAGAGGCGGTATACCGGGTGATCTGATCATTCTGGTCGAAGAAGTTCCTCATGAGCAGCTAAAACGTGATGGAATCAATGTGATCTACGATCTGTATATCAACTTTGCAGATGCAGCACTGGGTACATCTGTAGAAATTCCAACTATAGATGGAAAAGCAAAGATCAAAATCGACCCGGGAACACAGGGCGGCAAAATCCTGCGTCTGAAAGGCAAAGGTATTCCCGAAGTAAATTCTTACCACAAGGGAGATCAGCTGATCTACGTCAATGTATGGACGCCTAAGGCAGTCTCTTCAGAAGAAAAAGCTCTTTTGGAAAAATTAAGAGAATCGCCGAACTTCAAACCACAACCCGGAAGAAGTGAAAAATCATTCTTTGAGCGTATCAAAGAATACTTTGAGTAAGCAGATTACTATATTTAATTGAAATATAAGAGGATATCCAATCGGGTATTCTCTTTTTTTGTGTTTCCTGACACAAAACTACCCCCGCTTAATTTTCCGCAGACTCCTGCCCGGTAGTAATTCTACCAACACTTTCTTGCAACAATGTTACTTTTATAAGTCAAATCAAATCAGTATTTTCGAAGATTAAAATAACCTTTTCAACGGGAATTTTTAAAATACGAACGAATACAATTCATATCCGCCAGTTGACGGACAACCATTTGAAAACAACTTACATACATATGAAAAAACGTCTTACCTTACTTTTTATAGGCCTGGCGAGTTTTAGTTTTGCTCAGGAGAGTATCACTTACCAGAAGCCATCTGCTGAAATATTACAGCTGGCAGAATATGACAGACCGCCATCCGTCTCTATGGATAGCAAAAAAGAGTGGATGGTCCTCTCCTACCGCCCCACCTATAAAACCCTTGAAGATCTCAGTCAGGAAGAAATGAAACTGGCCGGTCTGCGGGTCAATCCTGTTACCAATATTTCAAGTACAGCTGTATATCAATACAACCTGAAGATCAAAAGAATAAAAGATGCAACGGAAACACAGGTAAAGGGACTTCCTCAACAGGCAAAAATCACTAATTTATCTTTCTCACCGGACAGAAAGACATTAGCCTTTACAAATACCACGGCCAAAGGCGTAGAACTGTGGGTCATCGATCTCGCAACAGCTCAGGCTAAAAAACTGACTTCGGACAATCTCAATGCTAACCTCGGAAGTCCGTATTCCTGGTACAGAGATTCAAAATCGCTGTTAATAAATGTATTGCCGGCTAACAGACCTGCATTACTGGATGAGAAAAAAGATCTTCCAACAGGACCAACCGTATCCACAAGTGATGGTAAAGTTTCCCAAAACAGAACCTATCAGGATCTGCTGAAGAATCCTAAAGATGAAGCTAACTTTGAAAACCTGGCTTCATCAGAACTTTTTAAAGTAGACCTGAATGGCGCAGCAACCAAATTTAAAAATGCTGCGATCTACACTTCCACCTCTTTTTCTCCGGATGGCAAATACATCATGCTGACCACTATCAAAAGACCTTACTCCTATATAGTGCCGTTAAATCGCTTTCCTATGGAGAGTATCGTATATGATATGAACGGTCAGGAAATCAAAAAAGTAAACGATGTACCACTGACAGAGATCATGCCCAAAGGATTTTCTTCTGTCCGTACCGGCAAACGTGCTATGGGTTGGAGAGATGATCTGCCTTCGACATTGTACTTTGCACAGGCTCTGGATGAAGGAGATCAGGCTAAAAAAGTAGAATACCGTGATCAGGTATTTACCTGGGATGCCCCTTTTACTTCTGAGCCTAAAGCGTTGGCTAAAACAAAAGACAGATATGCCGGTATCCTATGGGGAGATGCAACACACGCTTTTCTGTATGAAAGCTGGTATGATACCCGTAACCGAAAGACACATCTGCTGAACCCGCAAACCGGAGAAACGAAGCTCTTTAATGATCGTAATTTTCAGGACGTATATAATGATCCGGGAAAAGTACAGACAGAACGCAATCAATATGACAGAAATGTACTTCAGATCAAAGATGGTAAGACATACTGGATCGGTGACGGATATACAAAAGATGGACAGTTTCCGTTTATAAACGAACTGGATCTTAAAAACTTCGCAACAAAACGTTTGTACACATCCAAACTGAAAGATCAGAAGGAAGATATCAACGATATCCTGGATTCCAAAACCGGTGAAATACTGGTGATGCTCCAGTCTAAAAATGACTATCCGAATTACTTCATCAAAAACATTAAAAACAATAAAGTATCAGCATTGACACAGTTTGCCAATCCTTTTGCAAGTATTAAAGATGTGCATAAGGAAGTGATCAACTACAAACGTAAAGACGGAGTCGATCTTTCAGGCACTCTTTATCTGCCGGCTGGCTACGACAGAACAAAAAAGGAAAAATTGCCTTTACTGATCTGGGCCTACCCTGCTGAATATAAAGATAAAAACACAGCAGGTATGAGTACAGCCAACCCAAATGAATTTACATTCCCTTACTATGGATCATTTGTATATTGGGTAACCAAAGGCTACGCTGTCCTGGATGATGCAGCATTCCCGATCATCGGAGAAGGAACGGAAGAACCTAATGACACCTTTATTCCGCAGTTAGTAGCCAATGCAGAAGCTGCTATCGATGCAGTAGACCAGCTCGGATATATAGATCGTAGTCGTGTGGGCGTAGGCGGACACTCTTACGGAGCATTTATGACAGCCAACCTGCTGACACATTCCAATCTCTTTGCAGTAGGAATAGCACGCAGTGGTGCGTATAACAGAACACTGACACCATTCGGATTCCAGAATGAGCAACGCAACTACTGGGATGTCCCTCAGGTATACAATGAGATGTCTCCGTTTATGAATGCAAATAAAATGAAAACTCCTATGTTACTGGTGCATGGGGAAGCAGATAACAATCCGGGTACTTTCACACTGCAAACAGAACGCTACTTCCAGGCACTGAAAAATCTGGGCGCACCGGTACGTATGCTGCTGCTTCCGAAAGAATCACATGGATATGCAGCCAAGGAAAATATCCTTCACCTCTTGTGGGAACAGGATCAGTTCTTAGAAAAATATCTTAAAAAATAAACGTATCAGCTCCCGGAAGATCTCCGGGAGTTTTTTTTACCGCTTCTTTTTATTTATTGACATTTGTCAATGTTTATCCATACAGAGCGCTGCACTTTTGTTCCATTCTAATATTAAATAATTAAAAATATGAAACAGAAGTATTTTAAATATGTCAACACCTTATTTGTTGTCATTCCGATGACCCTTATCATGGCTATCGTAGGCCTTATGCGTACCTATGGCTTTGGAGAAGACTGGTTTTTCAAATTTTTGAAATCATGGACAACTATGCTTCCGGTTGCCTATATGGCTGCCTTTATTATTATCCCTAATGCGCGAAAAATTGCCGAAAAACTACTTATTAAAGAATAATGGAGCAAAGAACACTTACATATTTCGGGAATACCAGTCAGGAACGGGTAGAGCAGGCTCTTACATATCTTCAAAATGGAAAAGGAGTCCTGCTCATTGATAATGAAGACAGAGAAAATGAAGGGGATCTTATATACTCAGCTCAGCACATACGACAGGAAGATATGGCTTTGATGATCCGGCACTGCAGCGGGGTCGTTTGTCTGTGTCTTACAGATCACAAAGCGGATGAACTTGATCTCCCTTATATGGTTGCGGAAAACAGCAGCCTCTTTCAGACTCCCTTTACCATCAGCATAGAAGCCGCAAAAGGAGTTACAACAGGGCTTTCTGCTGCAGATCGTGTTCAAACTATAAAAACAGCATCTGCCAGAAATGCAAAACCGGAAGATCTTGCGAGACCGGGGCATATTTTTCCGTTAAGAGCCCGAAAAGGTGGTGTACTGCAACGTAACGGACATACTGAAGGAAGTATTGATCTTATGCTATTGGCTGGATTAGAACCTCAGGCTGTCCTATGTGAACTCATGAATGATGACGGCAGCATGGCCAGACTCCCGCAGATCATACATTTTGGAATCGTTCACGGATTAACCGTGTTATCAATAGAAGATATTATTTTTTACCGTAGTTTTGTCTGTGATTATACAGATAAATGAGAGAACAACTTAGCAGATACATTCAAAATACCATTACCGTAAGTATAGACGAGCTTCAGACTATATTATCTTATTTCAAACCCTTAAAACCCAAAAGGAATGAGCTGTTGCTGCTTCAGGGTGAAACCAGCCAACGGACATTTTTCGTTGGCAAAGGTTGCTTAAGGATCTTCTTTATTAACGAAGACGGCCAGGAATCCACCCGCTACTTTGCCTTTGAAGATCAGTTTGCAACCGCACTGACCAGCTTTATTACAGGCGATCCTTCAGATGAATTTATACAGGCGATAGAGCATACTGAGCTTCTCTATATTAATCACAATGACTTCTACCATCTGCTGGAAATCATCCCGCAATGGGAAAAATTCTACCGTAAGTATCTGGAGTTTGGCTATGTCAACAATACCCGACGATTGCAATCTTTTATATCCATGGATGCTTTAGACCGCTACCGCAATCTACTGATTCAGAGCCCTGTGATTGTACGCCGCTTACCTAATAAGATCGTAGCCTCTTACCTCGGGATCTCGCAGGAAACGCTGAGCAGACTGAAATCCAAAGTTTAGAATCTGCTATATATTATCGCTCAGCCAACAGATCCGGAATAATAATATTTTCCGGTTTATCTGCGTCATACAGAATACTGACCTCTCCGCTACGCGGAATGAGTGGCAAATCAATAAGACTGATAATCTTCTTGTATGCAGCATGTCGCAACTGGCCTTTGGTATCTGTAAAGGAAACTTCAAAGCGGACTTCGGGCTGATCATTTACCGTAAGTCCGGTTTGCCGGACCTGATTAATACGGGCTACAGCCTGCGCTCCCGAATACAACAGACTCCGCTCCCCCTTCTTTCCGAATATAAATTTTTTTACAAGTCTTTTATAAAGAAATACCAGCACCAGCATTGAAAATCCCGTCATAACAACAGGATGGGTAAAAGACACAAAATGCCAGCCATAGCCTTTAGATTCCAGATGATAGAAGAAAATGTACAAGCCTATTATATATGCAATAAAGAGAATCAATATCCCAACCCTGATCAGCACCCCACTCATATTATACTGGGTACGTTGCTCTTCCATAATAAAATAAGGTTCCGTATCCGGATTATCATTCAAGAGAACGCTGACTTCTTTTCCCTTTTCAAAGCGGTACTCATAAGGTCTGGTATCCCAAAAGAACTGTTCATCCGATATAGATACTCCATTCCGGTTTTCAAACTGTAGTTTTATGCGCATCAGATTTGATTCCCTTTTGTCATCGTATTTGACAACAGCACTCTCAGTAACTACAGCTACTCTCCTGATCCCGGACTGAAAGATTCTGGAAATCTCCTGCTTCGTTCTCACATTTTTGATTAGAAACTGATTGATATAAAATGAAAGCAGATAGATCCATATAACCACCGAAAGTGACAGAAAAACAGAACTCCACAACACCGAATTACTGGGCAATCGGGAATCATCGTAGATAGCAAGATGCAAGCCTATAGGAAAAGGTATGCAAAAAAATAACATGTACAGTAGCCAAAAAAAAATCATTCCCTGCTTCATAAGTATATTGTTTTACTTATAAAATAGGGATTTGGGCCTTTTTGTTCTCCGCAAAATGATATTTTTTAAGCCTCAGACTGTATGCTACGTTTTAAGGCTAATTATTATTCAACTCCTTCCCACCATTTTTTAAACACCTGATCCGGATCGGTAAGTCTGACGACTTCGCCTATCATCGGCGTTACTAAAGGTATCCCCTTTTCAGCTGCAAGTTTGGAGGTACGGGATAAAGGTTCATCCCAGGGATGCTGCGCCAGCATAAATTTGGATGAATGAACCGGAAACAGGCGCTTTGTATGCAGATCTCCCGAGGCCTTTATCACTTCTTCCGGCAGCATATGAATAGCCTGCCATGCCTTGTTGTATTGACCGTTGTCCAGCAATGCCAAATCTATCTGACCAAATTTATCACCGATTTCTTTAAAATGTGTATCGTAACCACTGTCTCCTCCAAGATAAAGAGTGAGGCTCGGTGTCTTCAATATAAAGGAGAGCCAAAGCGTATTATTGCGTTTAAATCCCCGACCTGAAAAGTGTCGTGTCGGAGCTGTATCCAGACTGAAGCCAGAGGCTAAAGGAATATGCTCATACCAATCCTTTTCTATAATATGATCCACATCATACCCCCATTTTTCAAAATGTCCCCCTACACCCAATCCACAGATCACCGTATCAATCTTACCCTTCAAAGCAAGTATAGTTTCATAGTCCAGATGATCGTAATGGTCATGTGTGATGAGCAAATAATCGATTGCAGGCATATCTTCCGGCTTATAAATGTCTGCTCCTTTAAAGGCTGTATTTGTACCCGGAATAGGAGAAGCATTACCACTGAATACAGGATCTATCAGAAAACGTTTTCCGTCCAGCTGGATAAAATAGGAAGAATGACCAAACCAGACTAATACATTGCTGTCAGGATCCAGAGCATGTAAATCTGTTTTTACAGAAGGCAGGCTGTCAACAGGACGTCTTCTGGGAAAGTTCTTAAAGAGCTGATCACTCATTACACCAAACATACTGTAGCCTTCAGTCAGTGTAGGAGTATAATGTACATTTTGAAAAGCACCTTCTTTATAATGTGTAGATTTTGTTACTGCATCAAGACGTACACCGGAAGGTACCTGTCCGAATTCCGCCTTTTGCATATATAAATAAACTGCGGCTGATACCAGCGCTACGATTATAATAAAAATAGTCATTGTCTTTTTAATAATTTTAATTGTTCTTTTCATGAAAGGGATTAAAAACCAGTCAGTCTTGTATTTAAACTGATACGGTGTTAGTGTTCACTCGTTTTAATTATCTGCATCCTAATATAGAAATATTAAGCTTTTATCTTTATCGTATTCTGCCATCTGAAAGGAAGACGATCTTCCGGCTGAATTACTTTATCCGGAAACATCTTTTTTAATATTTAGTCTTATATATTCAGTTCAGGCACTTTTTCTCTCCTCTTTACCCGGATTATAAATCAAAAATTCATTGAATATTATGCTGAAAGATGATATTAAAGCCATAAAGCTAAAGAAAAAAATCACTTTTCAAAATCCAAATATCCTCCCTTGAAAAACTCGCTTATATAAAAGAATAATCCTAATTTAGCGTATCAAACAAAAGCATCATGAAAGTTTCCTTTCCTCTTATCCGTGTTGAAGAATTAAGCCAACTGTATCAGGATCAAAAAGATTTTGTACTGATAGATGCTTCTGCAGGTGCACAGGCTTTTGATCAATACCGTGCCGGACATCTACAGGGAGCTTTGTTTATGGATCTGGAGACACAACTGGCAGCAGTACCTCAGAATGCCGCTGACGGAGGTCGTCACCCCCTTCCGGAACCCAAGATCTTTGCAAATATACTTTCAGAATCAGGGATACTCCCTTCGCATCGTATTGTGGTATATGATGATAAAAACGGAGCCAATGCAGCTGCCAGACTATGGTGGATGCTCAAAGCAATCGGACATGAACAGGTACAGCTGCTAGACGGAGGACTGCAGGCTGCAAAAAACTATGGAATACCTCTTAGCAACAGCTTGCCAACTCCGCTACCGGCATCTGTATATCCTTCGAGAGACTGGTTATTACCTGTCGCTTCCTTTGCTGAAGTGCAGCAAGCTTCCACCGATGACAGCTATACCATAGTAGATGTACGGGATCAGATACGCTATGATGGTATTACAGAACCTATAGACCTGATTGCCGGACATATCCCCAATTCGGTCAATATCCCGTTTCAATCCAATCTGGATAATACCGGATTATTCCGCACACCGGAACAACTGACAGCTCAATATCAGCCTTTACTGGAATCCAAAGGCGCAGCACAACTCATTGTTCACTGTGGCTCAGGAGTCACGGCCTGTCATAGTCTTCTGGCATTTGCCGCAGCAGGACTGGAAATCCCTAAACTATATGTCGGCTCGTGGAGTGAATGGTCCAGAAATAATCTGCCCATGATTACAAAAGCCAATAATTAATCCGTTATGCAATTCAGACATGCCATCTTATCCGATCTGATCAGGATCGTTGAAATTTATAATTCTACTGTAGCATCACGTGTCGTCACTGCTGATACCGAACCGGTAAGTACCAATAGCAGAATCCCGTGGTTTGAAAAGCATGACACAGAAAAAAGACCGCTGTGGGTTCTTGAAAATGAAGAAGGACTGATCATCGGATGGATCAGTTTTCAGTCCTTCTACGGGCGTCCGGCTTATCAGGCGACTGTAGAGATCAGTATTTATCTCGATGAGGCTTACCGTGGGCAGGGGCTTGGAAAACTGGCTATTGATTATGCTATACAACAGGCTCCGGCTTATGGCATCAAGACGCTTCTCGGATTTATATTTGCGCATAATACAGCGAGTCTTCACCTTTTCGAACACTTTGGCTTTGAAGAATGGGCCATGCTTCCGGATATTGCCGAACTTGATAGTATAGAACGAAGCCTCAAAATCTTAGGAAAAAAAATCTAAATGATTCTCTGAAACATGAATAAAGAAAACAATTATATAGAAATAAACAAAACGTCGTGGAATACTAAAACGACAGTACATATCAACTCAGATTTTTATGACGTTGAAAATTTTAAAAAGGGCAAATCTTCTTTAAATGATATTGAACTACAGCTGTTAGGCGATATAAAAGGTAAGAAAATATTGCATCTGCAGTGTCATTTCGGTCAGGATACACTTTCACTTGCGCGTATGGGAGCAGATGTCACAGGTATAGACCTGTCTGATAAAGCCATACAGGTGGCTCAGGAATTAGCGACCGAATTAGAACTGACAGCACGCTTTATCTGCAGTGATGTATATGCACTTCCTCAGGTATTAGAGGAAGAGTTCGATATCGTGTATACCAGCTATGGCACTATCGGCTGGCTTCCGGATCTGGATAAGTGGGCTTCTGTCGTTTCAAAATTTCTGAAACCTGACGGAAAATTTGTATTTGTTGAATTCCATCCATTTATGTGGGTCTGGGATGAAGATTTTAAGCATATCCAATATTCTTATTTTAAAGATGGAGCCATTATAGAAAATGTGACCGGCTCATATGCTGACCGGGAAGCTGATATTGCTCATGAAACAGTATCCTGGAATCATGCTTTAGAAGAAGTATTCAACAGCCTAATAGGACAGCAATTAACTATCACATCGTTTAATGAATACAAGTATTCGCCGTATAGCTGCTTTAACAATCTGGTAGAAATAGCTCCTCAGCAATTTCAGGTGAGAGGAATGGAAAATAAAATTCCAATGGTCTACTCTTTAACGGCATCAAAACCTAAAGTATAAGTATATAAATAGTAAAGCCACGACAGATGTCGTGGCTTTACTATTTCGGATAAGTATCAGCTTATTTTTTAGCAACTTTTACCAGCCATCCTGCATCTGTAACGGCAAAAAGCTCTCCGTTTTTACCTTCGATTACAGCGCGAAACCGTTGGCCCTGATCAGCCAGTAAACGTTCTTCACCCACTACTTTATTATCTTTAATCACTAATCTAGCGATATGTGTACCACTTAATGCAGCTATAAACAGGTTGTTCTTCCATTCCGGAATTGTATTGCTGCTATAGAAAGTGATTCCACTTGGTGAGATCACCGGATCATAATAATATACAGGTTGTTCAAGACCGTCTTTTTGTTGAATAGCCTCTCCTATTTTAGCTCCGCTGTATTCCAGTCCGTAGGTAATAGTCGGCCAGCCATAGTTTTTGCCAGGCTTCACAATATTCACCTCATCTCCTCCTTTAGGTCCGAATTCCGTTTCCCAAAGGTCTCCGGTCTCCGGGTGCAGCGCCAGTCCCTGCACATTACGGTGTCCGTACGAGTAGATTTCAGGACGTGCATTCGCATTGCCTTCAAATGGATTGCCCGGAGCAGGCTTACCCTCTGGAGTGATCCGGATAATCTTACCCAGTGCCGATTTCAGATCCTGTGCCTGAGGACGGGTTTCCAAATCAGAACGCTCTCCGGTACTGAAAATTATATTTCCTGTTTTATCAAATAAAATACGGGACCCGTAGTGTAAAGTACCATTATATGCAGGAGTTGCCTGATATATAATCTGCGCATTTTGAATACTTTTTTCATCATCAGCCAGCTTACCTTTACCTAATGCAGTCAGGTTCTTACCATCTACTTTATGTGAAAAAGTCCAGTACACCATACGATTGGAAGCAAACGAAGGATCTAAAGCAATCCCTAAAAGACCTCCCTGTCCTTTTGCATCTACAGGAGGAAGTCCGGTGATCGGCTCGCTTAGTTTTCCGTCGGCAGTTGCGATACGTAGTGTTCCCTCCTTTTCTGTGATCAGCAGACGTCCGTCAGGCAAGGAAACCAGACCCCATGGAGATTTCAGATCACGACTTAATATTTTGACTTCATATGCTGTAGCTGTCTTTACTCCCTTGATACGGGTTTGCCCCACAAAAGCAGGTTTATAGTCGGTATTTGCAGGATTCTTTTCTACAGACGGATAAGAAGTGGTATCCGTACCGGATACTTCCTCACCGTTTTTCGCATTCGAATTACAGGATGAGAATAAAGCTATCCCCGAAAGTAAATATGCTAATGGAAGTTTAGTTTTCATAGATTATGCGTTGTTTATGTAGTAAATATAAAAATTTTGACGGAAAAAACTGGTTCACTGCCCGTGACTATAGAAGACTCTCCTGGCAAACAGTATGTTATAATAAGTAAACGCAGTTTTACTAATTTTGTTTATACCGATAGATATTTTGTCATTAGAAGTACTTTAATGTTACCTCCTGATGTGGTCTCTTAAAATTGAAAAGGTTTATAAGAAAGTGACTTATCGACTATTTCTTCGGCAGTAAGATCGTCAAACGCTATATCAAAAAAATAGTTTGCTGCATGCGGATCAGGAATATTACCAATGACTCTCTCTTCCCCTATGGAATAACTTTATAACTAAAAGCAGCATATTTCAATAGCAATTCAGTTTCGTAAACTTTCAAAAATAATCTCCGAAACTCAGCCAGTTTTTGTTCTTTTTCTGAATTCTGGATCAGGATACAGTTCGTTGACCTGGCTAATTTTGATATGACAATAACGTCATCATTTTTTAATTCATTTTACTATGAACAAATCAATTTTTTATCATGCCGGCTGTCCGGTTTGCGTTAGCGCAGAACAAGACATTATTACTCTTATCGGAGAAGCTAATGTGGAGGTTGTAAATATCGGAGAAGACAGAACCAGAATCCCGGAAGCCGAGAAAGCAGGTATTCAGTCCGTACCCGCATTGGTGACACCTAACGGAAATGTTTTGCATATCAATTTCGGTGCATCTCTTGAAGATGTGAAGGGTTAAATCCTATTAAAGCTGCAGAGCAGCGAATGTTTTGCAGCTTTAATAACAGAATCATAACCAGTCCCGGATAACAAAGCAAATGCAACTACTCAAAATTTAATGTCCTGGAAGTAAGCCTGCCGCTTCCCTCTATTTCAATACGGTCAGAAAACAGCTTCATAATTCCATATGCATTTTGAGATTCTGTTTCTATCATTCCTTCTAACGTAATCACAGGAACACCCTTGTACCGTGCAAAATTTCCTTCATGATGATGCCCTGATATAACAGCGCGTACACGCGGATGCTTTTCAATAACCGACAATATTTCCCTGTTATTCAAGGCTTCAAAACCATTCTCCGGAAAAAGCGGGTGATGGGTAAAAATAACAATATCTCTGGAAGCGGCTTCTGCTTCAGCAAGCTGTTCCTGCATCCACGACAACTGTCTGGCACTGATCCCCCCATTCCAGGGTGCTGCATTTTTTCTTCCCTGATCCTTCAGATTTGTATTCAGCTTGTTCCAGTCTTCAAAAGCGGCAGATCCTTCGGTAGTCGCATATTTTGAAAGTTCATTTGTGTTCAGTATAATAAATGTCCAGTTTCCAAGTTCCCATTTATAATAAGAGGCTGGCATGCTGAACTGCAAAAACAAACTGTCTTTATCCGGTGCGTCGACATAGTCATGATTTCCAAGTAAACCATACACAGGACTTTTCAATCTTTGCAATCGGGACATCACTGCAGGGAGGTCTTTAATTCCCTGATCAACAAAGTCACCCATAACCACAGAAAAATCCAATGACTCTCTATTAAGAACAGAAACCGCTGTATCTAACTTAAGAAGCGCATTTCTGTAATAGCGGGTTCCGCTAACCTCTTTATCGGCATATTGCGGGTCTGCAATCAGACCTATTTGAACAGGCTCTTTAACTTGCTGCGCATCCAAATTAAAATGCAAAACAGAAAATAAAACAAACAGCAGTAACAATCTCATATTCAGCATTTCTTATTTTTTTATAGGTTTATTTCCCCACATGCCCCACTTTCAATCTTATTTACAAAACACAGTAAAAGCAACAATTCAGATGTGTACATAAGATTGTTGCTTTAAGAAACTCACTCCAATACTCTTCCTGAAACAGACATTACTTCTTCAGAAGAGCCTTTGCGCTTACTTTACCAAAAGCGTTGGCGGCCAAAGGACTATCTCCGGTTATCAACTTACGGTCTACATGACAGGCTCCGCTAATATCCGTATTCAGAATTTCAATTCCTAATGCTTCCAGTTTTGCTCCATAAAACCAGGGCATCTCACCGGGGACATATCCAATTTCGGGAGTTTTGGTATCGATCTCATCCGGAAATGAATTTATCTGATAACCCTTGTATGGAAAATCCTCCGGAGATTCCTTAACGGAAGCCGCAAGTAATGCCGCCGGGCCATGACAGATCGCCAGCATAAATATATCCTTATCTATAGACCAGTTAATTATCTTTTTCAAGTCTTCATTTTCAGGTAAGCCAAGCATAGCACCATGTCCACCCGGTATAAATACAGCTACATATTCAACCGAAGTCTCCATATTATCGGTTACAAATTTTCGCAGACTTTTTGGTTTGTCTAATTGGTCCTCATATCTGACCAGAATTTCTTTGACTGCTTTATCTTCAGAAGGCATAGCCCACATTTCCAGAGCTACAGGCTTGCCGGTAGCGGTGTAAATATCTGCCTCAAAGCCGGCAGCTTCCAGATGAAGCAAAGGTACAAGTGTCTCTACAGGATGGTTGCCGGTAGAAAACTTTTTGCCGTTTTTCATTTCCATATACCGCTCTTCGGTACATACAACCAATATCTTTTTATTTTTATTGCTGTTTGCATTTTCGTAAACCGTATGATCATAATCAGTTTTAGGTGTAACAAACATAGCTCTGGAAAAGGCAGATGGCTCATAGCCTGTTCCATCGAAAACAGGATCTTTACTTAGTTCTTGTGTCATAATATATCGCTTTATTCTATACTAATAACAGCTATCTGGCTCAATTGTGTTTCAGTTTCACAAATTCCTCCGTTTGCTGGCATCTTATGTTCAGCAGCAAAAGATCATATTTCTCTATTTCAGGTCCAAGCGAAGGCTGTGTTTCCCGGCCTCCAGCGTCAGGACATCTGTATTCCTGATATTTTCAGGAGGATAAAAAGTTGCTGATGAATTTGGTGGTATTTCGATTTCGTATTTAACGGTACCATCACGAACAGTCCATGATGAGAGAATATCTCCGTAAGGAGAAGTATACGTTATGGAAGATTGATTCAGTCCCTTTGGAAATATAGGTTTTAACAGAATATGTTTAAATCCGGGTTGCCTGGAATCCGGCAATATCCCTCCTATGGATTTAAAGAACCAGCCTCCGATCTCTCCAAACATCATATGATTATCTGAAATGTCTCTTTTGGCATTCAGATCCCAGTTTTCGAGTAAGGTTGTTGCGCCATTGACGATCCACCAACCCCAGGATGGATATGTATCCTGCACGGCCACCTTATAAGCTGTTTCGGCATATCCGTTGTCCTTCAAAGCATTCAGTAGAGCCTTTGCTCCTAATACCCCTACATCCAGATGAAAATTCGTCTCTTCTACTTTTTTGTTTAAGTTGGCTGCGACCCTGTCCCTGATATTTTCCGGAACGACTCCCCAGTGTAACGGAACACTCAGTTCGGTCTGCGTTCCACTGGCATAGATAGCGCTGGAAGAATCTAAAAACTTATTATTAATGGCTGCTTTGATCTTTTTATGCAAGGCTTCATACTTCTTTTGATCTTCTTTTTTGCCCAATAATTTTGCCGCAGAAGACAGTATGGTCGCATCCACAAAAAAGTAAACCGAGGAAGTAAGCTCCAGATTAGATTGAGATTTGACAGGTACCCAGTCCCCTCTTCCAAAAGTCGTCAGGCCGCTCGGACTAATACTGTCTACGTAGTCCACATAACGTTTTATATTGGGATAACAATCTTCAAGCAATCGCGGATCCCCGTAAAACAGGTAAGCCTCCCAAGGGATAATGGCAATCGTACTTGTCCAGTCTAATCCGTTAGCAGTACCATATCCCCATCCTCCGGTAGGAATAATATCCGGCAATACCCCATTAGGCTGCTGTTCATCTCTATGATCGGCCATCCACTTCTCATACACTGTTATGGCGTCAAAATTGTAAAAGGCAGTTTCTATAGCCAGATGCCCGTCTCCCGTCCATCCGTTCTTCTCTCTTTGAGGGCAATCCGTAGGATATCCCATAAGATTAGAAAGGTAAGCATTATTAGTGGCCTTCCAGAGACTGTTTACCAAAGCTGAAGATGTTGCCAGCTTACCGGCAGCAGCTACATCGCTGTGCATGAAATAAGCTGTTAACGTGGATTCGTCCATTGGCAGAGCTTCACTGCTGTTTATTTCAACATAGCGAAATCCTTTATAAGTAAATCTGGACATAAATTCATCTTCCTTTTTACCACTAAGAGTTACGATATCCGTTTGAAAAGGTTCTGTCTGCTTATCTCCCAGATAATACACATCAATATTAGACTGATCCAGTCTGCCGTCAGGATATAAGCGCTCTCCATGCCTGATATGCAGAACAGTACCTTCAGGGCCTCTGATTTTCAATTGTGTGATTCCGGCCATATTCTGCCCCATATCGAATACATACGTTTTTTCATCTATTTTACGGACAGATTGGGGTTTGTAAGTGTTGACTAACCGGATAGGTGCAATCTGTTGAGAGACAATCGTCGGGGATGGCGGATTTCTGTAGCGGATATCCTGCCATTCAGTATCATCAAATCCGGGTTTATCCCATTCCGGGTTTTCGAGACGAGCATCATAATGCTCACCGGTATAGATATTATTATAGGTAATCGGACCTGAGGAAGTTTTCCAGTTATTATCAGAAGTAATCGTTTCTTCACTCCCGTCCGTATAGACTATACGCAGGTCCATACAAAATGCCGGCCGGTCCCGCCATGGAGCCTTATGAAAATCCCAGACCGCTAAAGGCTGATGGTTATACCAGCCATTACCCAATAGTATCCCCACTGCATTTTTTCCGGAGCGAAGCTGAGCCGTCACATCCTCTACCACATACAGTGTACGTCTGTCGAAACGGGTATACATCGGATTCAATCGCTGATCTCCGATCCTCTTGCCATTTACAGAAAGCTCATAAAGTCCCGCCACAGCCACATAAGCCCGGGCAGATTTAATTGGTTTTTTGATATCAAATATTCTCCTGAAATAAGGTGCTGCCTTATAATGGATATCGTGATTGTCGCTGATCCACTTTCCTTTCCATCGCTCCGCTCCCATCATACCTGTCTCAAAAGATGCAATGGAGGATGTACCGGCTGTCCCATCCTTATCCCAGACCCTGACTTTCCAGAAGTATTTTGTCTGCGCTTTCAGATCGGGTCCTCTGTACTCAACCAGCATATCTGATACGGATTGCCTGCCACTATTCCAACGATCTCCTTTATCCTCTGCTAATGCCAGAGAATCACTGCTTACAAAGATCTGATAAGCGGATTGCCGTGCTCCTTTTCGTTTATCGCTTAGCTTCCAGCTAAAGCGCGGCTTAGACGTATCTATTCCTAAGGGATTTACCAGATGTTCACATTTCAGCCCGATGGGCATACATTCGGTTTGTACCCGGCTATAAACAATACTGTTCATACACACAATAGCAATCAATAAAAGTTTACGCATTTTCTTATCCTATTTTTCATAGCCTTTTCCTCTTCCGGACAGACGAAAGCAAAAAAGTTTGATAACAATATAAAAAGCTATTAAATTGTTTTAGTTGGTTCAGAAACGAATATATCAATTATTTTCAAGATATTAAAAAGGTTTACAAGGAGTTATACTCAGAGAGATTCAGCACATGTAATCAACTTCGTTTAGTCAAAAAAAAAAGATAACAGTACACAAAAAAAGCGAAGTATTAACCTCGCTTTTTTTATTGTATAAATGCTATTTCTCAAATTCAAAATTTTCTCTTTGATCTGTAAGCGCATCATAGACTACATTCCCTTCTTCAATAATATAACAGATGTCCATCTTATTTGCGTTATATCGTATATAAGCAATAAGATCCCGGTTGTGGCCATCCAGACCTTCCTTCCCTTCACCGTAATGCTGATTGATAATGTCTGTTTTCTTGTATATGTAAAGGGAATGCAGTGCATATTCTTTCCTGCTCAGGCCTGCCCTTTTTTCTTCGGCTTTACGTTTCAGCAGTTTATATTCCTCCGGACGATACGAAAAGTCTCCGTCTGCATACAAATAATCGATCCGGTTTGTATTACCTTCCTTTTCAAATTCATATCCGGCAGATACTAAGTCTTTAAGTTCAAAGTCACCTTTTTTTTGAGCTACACAACCCGTTATTACAACAAATAGCAGCAAGAACTTTTTTATTCTCATATCGATTTATAAAATATATTCTAAATATACATCTTTGGTATTTAGTTCCGGCATCCCTTTAACCCTTCATTAACCCTTTATTAACCAACTGTTTTGGATAGTATGTTCATATTTGCTGTACAATAAGTAAAACAAAAACAATGAAAAATCTCACTCTCTCAGCAATTGCAATCTTGTTCTCAGTACATGTCTTTGCACAAAAATCAGCGACTTCAGAAGCTACATCTTCAAGTAAAACAAGTATTTCGACATCTGTCACAAACAAGCAGCTTTCGCTTACTGCCAGCTTTGATACGGATAAAGAAAAACAACTGAAAACCTTAATAGCCAATACACTGGGTAAACCAACTGAAAATAATAAAACATCAGCTACATGGACTTCCTCAGATGGCTACACGGTCATCCTGAGATCTCATCATCTCCTGATCGATGTGGATAAGACAAAGGTTTCTGAAGACCTATACAAATCATTTGAACGACTGAAAACACAGATTCAATCTACTATCAATGCTCAGGATTAATGAGCATTGATAGTAGCATTCCATACAGTTTTATAGTGTTTCTTCTTTAGCCATCACCTCTACTTTAGGAGGCATCAGCTTGTATACTACAGGTGTGACAATGCGGGACAGCAGAGTCGAGCTGATCAATCCACCGATAATAACAATAGCTAACGGAGAAATCAAAGGATTACTGGACAAAGCAATAGGCAACAGTCCACCGATGGCGGTCAGTGTCGTCAGAATAATAGGTAAAAATCTGATTTCTCCGGCTTCTTCAATAGCATCATTCAGCGATTTTCCTTCTGACCGCAGCTGATTGATAAAATCAACCAGTAAAATAGTATTTTTTACCTCTATACCGGCTAATGCCACAATTCCGATTGTCGCCACAAATGAAAGTGAATTGCCTGTAAACAACAGTGCCAGCACAGCTCCGACTATACCTAAAGGTATCACAGAAAGCACGATCAACGTGCTCTTGAAGGTTTTGAATTCGAGCACCAGTACGGCAATAAACATAAACAAGGTAACCAGTATAATACTGCCAAAACCACCAAAGGACTGATTTCGGCTTTCGATCTCCCCTCCCATTTCATAACTGTATCCTGCAGGCAACCTGAAAGTATCCATCTTCTGTTTGACATCCTGAATAACCTTATCATTCAAAAATCCCTTTTGTACAAAGGCATTTACAGATATCGTCCTTGTCTTGTTGTAGTGATTGATACTCAATGGTGAAGTTTCCAGTTGCAGCGAAGCAACCTGCATCAGCGGAACGGAAAGTCCCTGATTGTTATTGACATACAAATTATCAAACACACTCAGATCAGGATAAGACGGATGACTGGTTGTCAGCAAAATACTGTAGTCGTCACCTTTAGAATTGGGATTGACATATTTACCCACATCGATACCTGCGACAGCCATACGTACGGTCCTGTCAATGTTGATCGTGGCAATACCCAATGCCTGAGCCTTATCTTTATTAATATTGACTTTAATATCCGATTTCAGATTTTTCAACGGATTATTGACATAGATTGTTCCTTCGGTCTGCAACAGCATATTTTCAATCTGGCCACCCAGATTACGAAGAGTGTCCAGATTATCACCCAACAGCCGCACTTCTACAGGCGAGATAATGGGTTGTCCCTGTTCAAAATTCTTCACTTCTACCTTTGCTCCCGGATAAGGGGTCCATTTCTTCCGCAGCATTTCGATAATCTCCAGCTTACGGTCTGATTTGACATCAGGCTGCAGGAGTACAAATAGTTCCGAAAAATCTGTGCGTTCGTTTTGAGGCAACACATTATAATAAATCCTCGGATTACCCTTTCCCACATTGGAAGCGAAATAACGTACTTCGGGAATCTCCCGGAGTTCCTTTTCGATCTGTCTGGTAATGGAATCCGTATAGTGCAGATTCGATTGCAAAGGCGTAGAAATATTGATTAAAAACTGTGGCTTTTCAGAAGCAGGAAATAAACTGAATCCAACGACCGGAATCAATGCAATTGACCCTCCGAAAATAACCAATGCAATCACAATCGTCAGTACAGGTCTGGCGAGTGCTTTATCCAGTAATCGGGCATAAGAGCCATGGATAATCTTCTGTAGTGTACGTAGAAAAATATTGCCATTCGCATCTGCATGTGGTTTTAACAGTTTACTTGACAGAAACGGAACTACCGTCAATGCAACAAGCATAGATGCAATCACGGAACAGATAACAGCTACCGGAAGGCTTCGTATAAATTCTCCCGAAGCTTCAGGAAGAAACATGAGAGGCATAAAAGCAATCACCAATGTCGCTGTACAACCGATAACAGCCATACCGATTTGTTTAGTTGCTTTCAACGTTGCATCCAGACGACTATGTCCGTCCCTCATCCAGCGTTCTATATTTTCTACGACTACAATACTATCATCCACCAGCAGCCCCAGTGCGACCACCAACCCTACAATACTCAACTGGTTAAGACTGAAACCCAAAGCACTGATCATCACAATCCCGATAGCCAGAGATAGCGGAATAGACACCATCACCACCACAGATGCTCGAGTCCCCAAAGGCAGAAGTGTGACAATAACCAACAGGATCGCTATTACAAAATCTATCCCTAATCCACCCAGACGACTGTTTACATTATCTGCCTGATCAAATATAACCTGTTGATCAATATTGCCGGGCAAGGTCTTTTTGAACGTATCGATGACAGGCAGGTAAGCTTTTTGTGCTGCCGTAATATTGCCACCTGATTTTTGTGCCGCTACGACAAACAAGCAACGGTATCCGTTCAAACGGGTAATATCCTTATCCTGTGAGTAATCGAAATAAACATTTGCCACATCTCTTAAAGCGACATTTTTGCCGTTACCACTAAAGACAACCGTATTTTTGATTTCATCGATATTCTGATAATTTCCACTCGTTTTTATATTGAATGATTTATTACCGGCATTGACACTTCCCCCCGGTATATTGGCAGCTTCACTTTGTATCGCATTAGCAATCAGTGTCACAGGAATATGCATCTGAGCCAGTTTTTCCAGATTAAGATCTACTCTGACCAACTGATCAGGCAAGCCCATAATTTCCACGTTCTTAAGCGAAGGTATTTTTTCAAGAGCTGTCTGCAAATCTTCTGCTGCAGCCTTCATCTTATCTCTGGATGCATTTTCGGACACCAGTGCGATCTGCAGTACATTCACATCCGAAGGAGATACCTGTTGCACCTCCATGCTGTATATCTCAGCAGGAAGATTCCCGCGCTCACTGTTGACCTCACGAACCAATTCCTGATACTTGTCATCTACATTGACATTATACTTATATTCGACAAACAGTACAGCCAGACCATCGCGAATAGTTGTCTTGATCGTTTTGATATTTTCCAGACCGTATATTCGTTTTTCGAGAGGCTTTACCACCAGTTCTTCCATATCCTTGGGGCTGGCTCCGGGATATACTACTACTACCGGATAATTTGGCGCATTCATATCCGGATCTTCGGATCTCGGCATAGTGAATATGGTAGAGATTCCCAGTGCCATGACCATCAGGACCATGATCAGGGTAAACTGATAATTTTTGACCGCGTATTCTGATATTTTCATTGGATTCTATTTGTTTATCCTTCTTACTTCACAATTTTTATTTTTGAGCCATCAGTGAGATAAGCACTTCCGGAAATAATCAATGCACGGGCATCTTCCAGACCTGCTCTGATATTGATTTTATCTTTCAACACGGCTCCCAGTTTCACTTTTACTTTTTTGGCGGTCTTCTCATCATCCGTCACAAACACATAACCTTCATTTTCACCGGCATCCAGAAGAGCATCGTAAGGAATCGAATAACTGCTGGTTGTCTTAGTCGGAATAATAGTCGCCTTTCCGAACAGTCCGGCAGCCAATCCTTTTGTATTGGCCTCATCCAGGGTCAGTTCTACTCCGAAGGTTCCGCTTTGCGGATCTATTCCTTCTGCTTTGCGACTCACTTTTGCCTGTAAGACCGTATGCGGAAGTGCATCAGTAGTAATGTCTGCTCTGTCACCGATCTTTAGCGCCGCCCATTGCTCATCGCTCAGGCCGATCTTCAGTACCCATTTACTCTGGTTTGCACCATTGATCTGCAGGACAGGAGTTCCCGGCCCTACCACCTGACCATCGTTAGCCAGTTTTTTCAAAACATATCCATTGCTGGTCGCTCTGATTTCTGAATAATTCTGATTGAATTTGATGGCGTCCAGTTGCTGCTTTGCAACCTGAAGAGCCGTTTTTGCATTCTGCATCTGTTCCAGTGTAGCGACACTGTCCCGGTACAGCTGACTCGCCCGGTCATAATCCCGCTGAGCCTTTTGATAAGATAATGTTACCTGTTGCACCTGCGCAGAGATTTCTGTCTGATTGACAGAAGCCAGTAACTGCCCTTTATGTACAGGATCTCCTTCTTTCACATATATTTTATTAATGATCCCTCCGTTTTTAAACGAAAGAAAAGTCTCATCATTCGTTGTAAACTGCCCGGAAGACTGAATAGCATGATTTGCGTCTTCCATCTGCAGCATCATTATTTTCACCGGAATAGTATCCTGATTAGCAATAGTAGAAGTTTGTGACTTGTTATTACCACAGGCACTGAGGCTCAGCGCCACAAGCAATAATACCGGATAAGATATGTTCATTTTCATCTGTATGAAATTAATGTATTGAATAAGCGGCCGTTTCGCGTTCCAGATCTGCCATTGCAGCTAACACTTTGTACCTGTTTATATTGACTAATAATTGAGCAGAGGTATATTGATTACGGGCATCAATAGTCTCGATGAATGTGTTTGTACCTGCTTTATACCCTTTTTCTATCAACCGCTGATAGCTGGATGCGGCTTCAAATTGTTTTAAGGATGACTGATAATTCTGATAGACTGCTTTAAGATTATTCTGAGCCGTCCGGGTCGCTAAGTTCAGCTGCTGAGTTACCAGATCGACCTGTAATTCCGCATTACGGAGATCCAGATTACTTTGTCTGACCTTGATATCATTTCTACCTGCAGTGAATATCGGAATATCCAGTTGCAGCCCTAACATGTAGTAGCGGGTATTGTTGTTAAATTTGAATCCTTCAGACTGAGAACCTAAGTCCACAAAAGCAGCCAGCTTAGGCACCGCATACTGCTTATTCATCTTCAGAGCCGTCCTGTTGATCTCTACAACCTGATCTATAGCCTTTAGCTCTTCCCTTTTCTCAGACTGAGACAGATCTGCCAGCAATATACTCACCTTATCCAGTCCTGCTTTATTATCTGTATCCGGATCTATATTTGTTTCCGCATTCCGGTTTAAGAGAAAATTAAAATACATCCTTGCATTCAGCACCTGTTGTTCCGCAGCGACCAGTTGAGCAGTAGCTTGTTCGACTTCACTTCTGGAGCGCAGCACATAAGCAGGCAACCCCTTCCCGCCTTCCAGTAACTTTTCGTTGACCCGCAGCCCTTCATTCGCAAGCTGTAAGCCTGATTTGTAAATATCCACAGCCTGCAATGCACTTTGATAGTTATAATAAGCCGTTTTAATATTTTTGACCAGATCCCGTTTATAAATCACCACTTCAAATTGCTGAAGTACGACCTGTTGTTCTGAAATACGTTTGTTATACATCAGATCTGTATTGATAATCGGCATGGTCGTCCGGATCTTAGCATCGTAGAAATTCTTCGGCAGGAAGTTGATATTCTGATTCTCCATTACCGGAAACTGACTGGATTGTGTAAGCTGATTAAGCGTTGTATAAATAGGATTCAACAGATCGCCCAACGGCAAAGGAATATTACGTCCGCCATCTGCAGTCTGATAAGCTCCCTGAAAAGCCACCGTAGGAAGAAAAAGACTCTTTGCCGTTTTCAAAGCGTACTGTGCTTTCTCTAATGATACATCCTTTTGCTGTAAGACAATATTATTCCGGAATGCTTCCGAAACATAGGCATCCAGTACTTCCTGTGCCTGTGAGGTAACTGTTATAAAGCCTGTCAGCAGAATAGAAAGGGCTAATCTGCCGGTATTAAAAAAATTCATAATTAACAGTGTTAATAGTTAACGTTTCAGACTTTCCAGCACCCTGATAAATCCTTCATACGTCTGGTCCATTACATTCTCTCCTTCTGCTACGGCCAGCTTGACCGATGCAACATGATCCAGATGCCCCTGCAATTTGAGGCTGCACAAACCATGCATGAGTGACCATACATTCAGCGCAAATGTATTGGCATCAAATTGTGTAAAATATCCTGCAGACTGACAATCTTCTACTGTGCGTATCAGAGCATTAAATGATTGCTCACCCTCTTCCCAGCCTTCGTCTACACAATTATTTTTAACAAATTCCAGCGGCTCTTTCTGAATAAACATCAGTTCATAGAAATCGGGGTTATTAAGCGCAAAGCTCATATAAACTCTTCCCATTGCCTTCAACCGTTCAAAAGGTTCATGTACGTATTGTAAAACCATAAATTGTGTCCCTAATAATTTAAAACCTTCCTGATGTAAGGCGTACATAATATCCGTCTTATCCTTATAATATAAATAGATCGTAGTCGGACTAAATTCTATTTTCTCCGCTATCTTACGTATAGAAGTTGCTTCATACCCATGTTTCAAAAACAACTCCTTCGCTGCATCCAGAATGCGCTGACGAAGATCTTCTTTATGCTTCTCTTTTCGTTCCTTTATTCCCATACTTATATATTAACAGTTCAAATATAATTAACACTGTTAATAAAAAGAAAAATATTAAAAAATTATTTTTAACAGTCGAATAATAATCAGACAAAACATATTCAATAAAACCTAATAATGAGACTATTAATAAATAATACAGATAAATAAAACAAATAATTAACACTGTTCATTATTTTAAAATTCATATTTATTTCATAAAATATTAGCATTAATGAGTAGCTTTAGCATAATGTTTGATTAATAGTTCAGCACAACACTTACATCTTATTGCATGACTATTTTTCTATATATCTTATCCGTACTGTGGATACTTATGACCTTTATCCCCCTTATCCGTCATGACTACTGGACATTCCGGGTTTTCGAGTATCCCCGCCTTCAAAAACTGGTATTGTCCGCAGCCACATTTGTGTCCGTGATCATATTATGCCCTTCAACAACATTTAGAAATATTCTACTGGCAGGATTAGGATTGACGATACTCTATCTGCTAAAACAGATTTTGCCTTTTACTCCGTTTTCAGCAAAACAGGTATTGAAGGTAAAAGACAACAGACCGGAGCAGGATCTTAAGATTATGATTTCAAATGTATATGAAGATAACAACAACTATGATGGTTGTATAGGTGTGATTAATGATACAGATGCGGATATAGTATTGCTGCTGGAAACCAGCCATGCCTGGGAAAAAGCGTTGCGCAGTATAGACAAAAAGTATCCGTACAGCGTCAAAGAGCCGATAGATAACACCTACGGAATGCTCTTGTTTTCAAAATTCGAATTAAGGGATGCTGAAGTAAAATATCTGGTAGAGGATGATATACCGTCTATACACACGAAGATCGTTTTGCAAAACGGACAGGAAGTACAAATCTATGCCTTACACCCTACTCCGCCCGTACCGAATGAAAATCCAAGATCGACAGAACGGGACAAAGAACTACTGTTAGTTGCTGATATGGCACGCAAATCCAGATTGCCGGTCATCGTATGCGGAGACCTGAATGATGTAGCATGGAGCTACACGACAGAGCTGTTCTTAAAGATGAGTCAGTTATTAGACCCCCGAAGAGGTCGTTTCTTCATGAATACATTCCATGCCCATTATCCGATTCTGCGTTTCCCGCTGGATCATATCTTCTGCAGTACGGATTTCAAATTAGTATGTATGAAGAGACTGCATAACTACGATTCAGATCACTTTCCGATATTCACGCATCTTCAGTTTGAAAATTCAGCAAAATATCAGCAGGAAGCAATGGAAGTTGATCAGGAAGATATAGAGATGGCTCAGGAGAAAAAAGAAAAGTGCTGATCATACAGCACTTTTCTTTTTAATATTCTATTCCCAGGACAGATTTTAACGGGATCAGTACGCCGCTTTTGATCTGTAAATATTTATCGGTAACAGACCATATAGTAGTCTCTATACGTTTTGGACCGTCTTCCGTTTGAAAGACGATTGTAGTTTTTGATTTAAATGCATTACCCAACCGCAGTGCTCCTTCTAATTTATCCTTCAACAATTCAGAATGATCTACAGGGGCAGGTATTATTTTATAATTTGGCAATTCTTCTTTTGCTATTAATTCTCCGATCATCATAATCAACAATTTTAAAATGTACACAGGAACCTTATGATACAAACGTCATTTCAGGCTTTTTTGTATCTTGTTAGCTAAATTTAGATATACTTTCACTTATAAACAACATCCATTCGTATTTTTTCTTTTACATGACACTATTTTGAAACAGATTGGGTTTCTTTGACATTTACATTATTTTTATGCTCAAACAGGATTATGGAAAGACCGTCTATATACGAGAAAGAGTGGGAAGTCAATTTCACTCATTGCTATGCCTCCGGCTTGATTAAATACGCCGAGATGAGCAATATGCTTCAGATCACAGCCGGCGAACATGCTATTGCTGCCGGGTTTGGCTTTTTTGAAATGGCCCGGAATAATCAGGCATGGGTGTTGAGCAGAATTCGGATGGAAATTTCCAGATTACCCAAGTGGCTGGATAAGATCCATATTAAAACCTGGGTTCAGGAATTTGAGGGAGCCAGGTCCATACGCAATTTCGAAATTTATGTTAAAGGAGAACTCTATCTGGCAGCAACCACCTACTGGGCAGTGATCAACACCCTGAAACGAGGCTCGGAAGATCTGGCGATTTCTACAGAAGGTTTTACCACATATCCGGACAGAACAGCGACATCCAAACCTTTTTCCCGATTAAACCTTGCGACGGAAACAGAATTTATTAAAAATTATCAGGTTGTGCTGTCTGATCTGGACATCGTCAAGCATGTCAACAATGTAAAATATATGGACTGGTGTCTGGACACATTGAAACCGGAGTTGGTACTGGAAAACAATATTCATTCTTTGGAGATGAACTATTTACGTGAACTCACCTATCACGATGTTGTCACCATTTCGAGTGCACATACCGATAAAGAGATCTTCTTTAAGGTTGAAAAGAATCCAAAGATCAATTTTCTGATGGCTATAGGGTTAAGATAAAAAAAGCGGACAGTTGTCCGCTTTTTTTATCTTAAGTTCCATTCTGTTATAATGCCCAGGCGTGCTCTCCTTTTTTATAAGGATAATTACCATCAAATTTCCCCGGAATTTTCACATAACGTAGCGCTTTAGTAGCGCCCAGTTCTGAAGTAAAGAAACCTGTAAGGGTCAATTGCTTGAACATCGTGAACCAGTGTGGCGGATCGCTTTTCGGCACACGATACATTTCATTTTGTTTCAATGCATCCTTTTCACGCTGTGCTTTTGTAGCTTCTGCCTGCTTAGCGTTGTATTCACTGGCTTCTTTATCAAGAATATTGACAAATTTAGTCTGATCTTCCTTACTTAGTTCCTGAAACTTCTTACCGAATTCCTTCTTAGCACGTTCATCAACAGTATTGATTCCGTCTAAGAATACCTTTTGCTCAGTGTCTGCATAACAGTCTCTGATCATGACAGGGATAAATTCTCCTACGCCTGCTTCCTTCGCTCCCGGTGTACTTGTTTTGGGCAAGATCGCTTCTGCCAGATCGCCAAGAAAATTGACCGAATCTTTTTCAAAAAGTTTTGCTGTATCTTTTGAAGCTGAACGTGAACAGCCTTCCAGGAAAAGATTAGCGCCAATGACAGTTCCTCCCATCAACAGGGCGACACGCTGTAATGCTTCTCTTCTATTCATATCTTTATCGTTTTAAAACGTTAATGCTTAAATTGTATACTTGATATCCCAACCTGTACGGTAATTTCTTTTCACAAACTGGTTGACTTCATCAAAGTTAGTCACTTTCATTTGTTGATTATCCCACAGTAATTTCAGGTTTCTACCCGGATATTTATTATTAATACGCATATCTGCGCCACGAATGGCCAGATTAGCCATTAATAATGCTTCTGTAAGCGGGCCAGCGATCTCAAACGGTGAGCTCACCTCTTTTTTACCATAGCCGGCAATACATGCTTCTACCCACTGACCATAGTGACCTTCTGCACCACCTGCAACACGTGCATATTTTTGTGCTACATTTTCTTTACGGGAAGTCGGAAGTAAACGTGCATTTTGTCCGTAAGTATCTGCCAGAATTTTTCCTTTCGTACCTACTAATAAAATACCATTACCACCATCACCAAAGATTTCATTAGGACCTAATTCATCCGGTCTCGGAGGTTGTATACCACCATCCATCCAATGTAAGGTCACAGGACCAGCAGTACGATTACCTTTAGGGAAGGTTAGTGTCGCATGACTGGAAGGGGGACAACTTTCTGGGAAATATCCGCGTTTGAATTCATCCACATAGACGGTACCCACACTCGCCTGTACATCCTGCACATAGGTCAATCCTAATGTACTGAAAGGCACTTCCAGCAAGTGACATCCCATATCTCCCAACGCACCTGTCCCATAGTCCCACCAGCCTCTCCAGTTGAAGGGAACTAATTTATCAATATAATCACGTTGAGGGGCAGTACCTAACCACAGATCCCAATCCAGCTCTTTAGGGATCTGACCTTTTTGTGTAGGCCATGGAATACCTGAAGGCCAAACCGGTCTGTCCGTCCAGCAATATACGGTATGTACGTCACCGATCATACCGGCTTCGTACCATTCACGTACCTGACGCGGACCATCATTAGAGGCACCCTGATTACCCATCTGCGTGACTACTTTATATTTCTTAGCCGCATCTGTCAGTACCCTTGCTTCCCACACATCATGAGTGAGAGGTTTCTGTACGTACACGTGCTTACCCAGTTGCATCGCTGCAAGGGATTGAATAGCGTGATTATGATCCGGAGTAGAGATAGAAACAGCATCTATATGCTTATGTTCCTTGTCTAACATTTCCCGGAAATCCTTATAATATTTTGCTTTCGGAAATTTCTTAACGGTACCTGCAGCTCTTGTATCATCTACATCACACAAAAAAGCAATATCGGCTTTACCACTTGCGAAGAATGAATTAATATCACTGGCTCCTTTTCCGCCAACCCCGATTCCGGCTACCTGCAATTTATCACTTGGTGCAATAAATCCGGTACCACCGAGTACATGGCGCGGCACAATCATAAATGCGGCAGCTGCTGTCGCAGCCGACCTTATAAAATCTCTCCTTGAAGTACTACTGTTTTTATCCATAATTTATGAAGACGTTTGATTATAGGTTTCCTTTTTTCAGCTCACTGACCGCAAAATCAACAGCACGCGCTGTCAATGCCATATAAGTAAGTGAAGGGTTGATACATGCAGCTGAAGCCATTGCAGCTCCGTCTGTAACGAATACGTTCTTTGCATCCCATACCTGGTTGTGACTGTTCAATACAGAATTTTTAGGATCTGTACCCATACGGGCAGTACCCATCTCATGAATTCCCTGTCCTAAACCGTAAACGTTGTCATAAGTATATACATCTTTCACACCGATAGATTCCAACATCTCTTTCATCTCCTCCTGCATATCCTTACGCATTTTGATCTCATTATCTTTTATTTCCGCATCGATCGCCAATACCGGTAAGCCCCATTTATCTTTTACATTTTTATCGAGGGTAACTTTATTTTCATGGTAAGGAAGCATTTCACCGAAAGCTGTAAAGCCTACACTCCAGCCTCCCGGTTCCAGGATCGCATCTTTCCAGGCATCTCCGACACTCATTTCAGCAACAGCGCCCGACCAACGTCCTCGGCTGGCACCACCCTGATATCCGAATCCACGTATATAATCGCGTTTTTTGGTATCGCCGTCTACGTTTACAAATCGCGGAACGTATATACCATTAGGTCTTCTTCCGAATGTATAGCTCTCTTCATACCCTTCTACAGAACCTCCTGCTCCGCAACGGAAGTGGTGATCCATCAGATTGTGTCCCAACTGTCCGCTGCTACTACCTAATCCACCTTCCCATACATCCGTAGCGGAGTTCATCAATACCCATGTAGAGTTAAGTGCTGAAGCACATACGAAAATTACTTTTGCAAAGAATTCATAGGTCTTATTTGTCTCTGCATCAATTATCTCTACTCCTGTTGCTTTTTTAGTATTCTTATCGTAGATGATATTCTTCACGATAGAGAAAGGTCTCAAAGTCAGGTTACCTGTTTTCACAGCAGCCGGTAAGGTTGCAGACTGTGTACTGAAATATGCACCGAAATTACATCCTAACCAGCACTGATTCTGGTATTGACAGTTGACACGTCCATGATGAGGAACAGTAATATTTGCTGTTCTTCCCATGATAAAGTGTCTTTTACCGCCATACTGCGTCTTCAATCGTGCCGCAAGATCTTTTTCTACAATATTCATCTCCATTGCCGGCATAAAATCTCCGTCCGGTAGTACGGCAAGGCCGTCTCTGTTACCGGAGATTCCTGCAAATTTCTCTGCATAGCTGTACCACGGAGCAATTTCATTATAACGAATTGGCCAGTCTGTACCATGACCATCTTTAAGGTTGGCTTCAAAATCCAGATCAGAGAAACGGTAACTTTGTCTTCCCCACATCAGCGATCGGCCTCCGACATGATACCCGCGGTACCAGTCGAATCTTTTCACCTCTGTATATGGACTTTCCTTCTCATTGACCCAGTAATCCAGGTTTTTTTCATTGAGGGGATAGTCACGACTAAGAACAGGATAATCTTTGACCATTTGTGTTGTACGACCTCCGCGATGTTCAAAATCCCAAGGATTTTTATTGGGCGATGGATAATCTTTCACATGTTCGATATTACGACCACGTTCTAAAACAATTGTTTTAAGTCCTTTTTCCGTCAGTTCCTTTGCAGCCCAACCACCGCTTATTCCTGATCCGATGACAATTGCGTCATATACATTATCTGCCATATCTCTTCTCTTTATTAGTTTATAATTTGTTTTAAATAGTTTCAGTTTCTTTGGTACTCTCTATCTTCTCATCTTTAAAGAAAATCAGGAAAAATAAGAAAACAACAATTGCAATTCCGGCAGGAATCACCCATACTTTATTCCAGAATAATGCGATATCCGTTGACTTCAGATCAATGTACATATCACTTACATATCCTGCCACCCAGAATCCGATAAGCTGACCCACACCATAGGTCGCCAATGTAATTAATCCCTGAGCAGAACTTTTATATTTGGCACCGGCTTTATTATCGGTATAGATCTGTCCTGAAACAAAGAAAAAGTCATAACAGATACCGTGTAATGCAATTCCGGTAATTAACATAAAGGTAAGGTCTCCCGCATTTCCGTAAGCAAACATCAGATAGCGTGCGGCCCAGGCAAGCATACCTACCAGAATAGTTTTCTTAAAACCAAAACGGGTAAAGAACACGGGAAGCAAAAGCAGAAATAAGACTTCGGAAATCTGACCTATAGTCATTTTTCCTGTAGGATTTTCCAGATTAATCTCACTCAGGAATACATTTGCATTCTGGTAATAAAATGCCAGTGGAATACAGATCAGTATAGATGAAATAAAGAACAATAAAAAGTTTTTGTCTTTCAACAGTTTAACGGCATCCAATCCGATAATCTGTCCTATGGTCGCTTTTTCAGTCTGTTCAATTTTGACAGGTGGAGTCTTAGGAAGTGTAAAGCTAAATAAACCCAACACCAATGATGCTATACCTGCCATTAAAAAGGTGTTTTTCAATAAACCTTCTCCGGCATCCCATTTAAACAGATAACTGATCGCCAGACCAGCAACGATCCAGCCAATAGTTCCCCAGATACGGATACTCGAAAATTCCTTTTCCGGATTTTTCATCTGACGGAAAGAAACCGAATTGACTAAAGATAACGTTGGCATGTACAACAACATATATCCCAGTACATATGGATAAAACTCACTCACTGAAGTAGACTGATACATCTGATACATCAGAAAAGCCCCTACAATATGAAGTACGCCAAGGATACGCTCTGCATTAAAAAAGCGATCCGCAATCATACCGATGATAAATGGCGCAACTATAGCTCCCCAGGATTGAGTCGAAAATACATTTGCACTTTCCAGACCTGTTGCATTAAGGCTCTTACTCAGGAAAGTCCCCAACGTAACAAACCATGCTCCCCAAATAAAAAATTCGAGAAACATCATGAAAGATAATTTTATTTTTATTCCTGTAGACATAGAGGTAGATGGTTTATGATATTACAATTATTATGGTTTAAATATTTAGCAAGTTATAAAAAAAATCAAATTGTAAAAAATACACTATTAAAAAAGTTACACACTGAAACTATCAACCTCCCTGTAGGCTGCCACAAGTGCCTCTTCCCCAGCTTTTCCACCTTTCGACTTCCCGTGTTCCATTCCCATTACACCTCTGTAACCTTTTTTATATAAATGTGCAAATACATTCTTATAGTTAATTTCACCTGTAGTAGGTTCTTTACGGCCCGGATTATCACCTATCTGTATATAGGCAATTTCATCCCAGCAACGATCTATATTGACCAGCAGATCACCTTCTGTACGCTGCATATGATAGATATCATAAAGTATTTTGCAGGCTGGACTATTGACAGCTTTACATACTGCATAGGTTTCGTGCGTTTGCTGAAGAAAAAGATCCGGGGTATCGCTCAAGGTTTCCAGTACCATTATCAGATTATGCGGTTCGAAGATTTCCGCTCCTTTTCGCATGGCTTGTACAATATTAGCAAACTGATTTCCCCACGGAAGTTTACGCTCATAGAATCCGGGAACAACAGTAAGCCATTTGGCATTACAACGCTTTGCAGCCTCTACTGAGCGTTGACAAGTTTTCACAAAGTGATCCAGAAATTCAGGTTTACCGGTAGCAAGTGAAGTCATCCAATTCTGACCGCCATCCACAACAAAAACGCCCATAGTCATACCCAATTTGGCCAGAAGATCACCTATTTTCTCCTGTTCTTCTACCGATCGTCCCAGATAACCGTTGTCCTCAATGGCTCTAAATCCGAGATCATAAAAATACTTGATTTCATCCAAAAAGTTTTTACCTGCGGAATCCTGAAACATGCCCTGATGTGGCGCATAGTTCAGCTTAAACGTTTTACCTTTTTGTTCAGTAAAAAGATTCTGTGCTTTTTGTTCGGAGGCTTGTAGTGCATTGCCTGTAAGCGCTGCACCTGATACTAAAGCAGCATTTCTAAGAAAATCACTTCGTTTCATAGCGATAAATTCGGAATTGGGTTTATGTCAAAAAGATTCTCAAAGCCTTTCGTGTGCTTTTCCAGAATATCTCCTTGCTGGTTATTGTATATAATATAAATATCTATATTTTTTATCTTATTTGCAAAAACAATTGCCTCATCAGGAGACATTGCCATAAAAATATTATCCAGCGCATCTCCTTCCATAGCCGTAGGTGCATGTACAGTGACACTCACAATACTTGTTTCAAAAGAATAGCCGGTTTTAGGATTAATGTGGTGGGTAATTTTACGGTTTTTATCCATTAGATATTTCTCAAAATTTCCGGCTGTAGTAATAGCTCCGCCGGGTGGTACTATTACATCCTGTTTTAGCGCTGTATTACCATTTGTTTTTACAGGACGTTCTATTCCCACTTTTAACCGTTCTCCGTCAGGTTTTTTACCACTGATACGCAACTCCCCTCCCAGTTCGACAATAAAATCCTGAATACCCTGCTGTAGCAGATAGTCTGCCAGTACATCCACGGAATAGCCCTGTGCAATACCATTCAGATCGATCGATACTTTCGGATTTTTCTTTAGCAGTCGTTTGCCTCTTACTTTGAGCTGATTCATTCCCACATTTTTCAATGTCTCTCTGATTTGCTCTTCATCCGGGAGGGCAGATATACGTGCAGGACCAAATCCCCACAATTGTACCAGAGGTGCGACAGTGATATCAAACTGTCCTTTTGAAAGCTTATAATAAGCAAATGACTTGTTCACCACCTTTTGCATATGGTGATCCATTTCAATTGAAGTTGTCTCCGGAAGATTGAATTTAGAAATAAGAGAATTTTTATTATAGACGGACATCGAATTATCAATATCCATAAGCATACTGTCTATGGCTGTTTTCGATATTGTTCTTTCAGCATAATAGACAATATGGTAAGTCGTGCCTTGCGCTCTTCCATCAATCACATGACGATCTATTGCTTTATTTGGCTGCCCGGCGTAAGCGCCCAGGCAACCAATAAAAAAGAATACTAAAGCCGTCCATGATCTTTTCATGAAAAGAACTTTAGATATAAAGGTTTGTATTCTGTCCGGGAACAGCCACAGGATATAAACCATCTGCATTAGGCAATATCTTAGGATTTGCATCCCAGGCATATGTTGCAGGCTGAAGATCTACATTCGATTCCAGCGCCTTATCCCATTTAATTGTCTTTCCGGTATAACACGCTATACGACCTATAATACCTGTCAGTGTGCTGTAAGCTCCGTACTCGGCATTATCAAATTTATATTCTCCTTTTGCAATCGCTTCAAATAATTCTTTATGCTCTTGCTGATATGGATTCGGATTTCCTTTAGGATCGTGTCTGTAAATTTCTTTTCCGTTTGCATCCCAGAGTACCCCCTGTCCTCCTGCTGAAAGATAGGTACGCCCTTTAGTTGCCTGAAATGTTTCATCTACCCTGTTAGAGATTCCTTCAAAGTGACGACACTGACTGTATACGACAGAATTATCATCATACGTCAATTCCACAGCAAAGTTGTCATAGATTTCACCGTAATCTTTTCCTTTACGGAAAGCCTGACTTCCTGTACCCTGTATGGAGACCGGATATTTTCCCTTGATCCAGTTTGCAATATCAATATTATGTACGTGTTGTTCTACGATATGATCACCACACAACCAGTTGAAGTAATACCAGTTTCTCATCTGATATTCCATTTCGGTCATACCCGGCTTGCGGGGTCTTACCCATACACCACCACTATTCCAATAGACCTGACCTGATACCACATCTCCTATAGCACCATCCTGAACACGCTTGATAACTTCTCTGTAATTTGTCTGATAACGACGTTGCAAACCTACTACAACATTAAGTTTTTTACGTTTTGCTTCCGCTGCAGCAGCCAGTACACGACGGATTCCCGGAAGATCTGTGGCTACCGGTTTTTCCATAAACACATGTTTCCCCTGCTTTACAGCTTCTTCAAAATGAATAGGGCGAAATCCCGGAGGAGTTGTCAGAATAACAACATCTGCATCTTTAATTGCGGACTTGTAGCCATCAAAACCAACATATTTGCGGCTATCCGGAATATCTATTTTATCTTGAAATTTTTCTTTTAATGTATTATATGTGCTATCCAGATTATCTTTAAAAGCATCTGCCATAGCCACCAATCTGATATTCTGCCCTGAGGCAAATGCATCAAATGCCGCTCCGGTTCCTCTGCCCCCGCAACCGATTAAAGCGACCTTAATCACATCACTGCCCGCAGCAAAAACAGCTGAAACCGGCATTGAGCTTAAGGCTGCCGTACCCGCTACAGCTGCTCCTGCTTTTAAAAAATCTCTACGCAGAAAATTACTTTCCATTTTTATAAGTTTATTAGGTTTAAAAGTTATATAAAATTTAAAAATCTTTGATCGGAGCTTTATCATAATAAGCCATGATCTCCTCATGTGTAGGAGCTGTCTGAGGACGTACCAGACGCAACCCTATAAAAGGTGCTTCCGGAAACCACCAGTTTGATTTTGGAATTTGAGGATCGAGTTGTTTCCAGAATGGATCTGAAGCCATTCTGTTGGCCGATCGGAGATCTTTTGCTTCGCTGTCAAATGCTCCCCCCCGCACACTGTGCGGATATAGTTTAGTAGGGATATTCACAGGATTGTCTGCTGTCTTCCCGGCAAATTGCTTGTAAAAGGATTCATCATACTGATCATAGGTCCATTCAGCTACATTTCCCAAAATATCATAAAGACCCCATTTATTTGGTTTTTTCAAACCGACTTTTTGTGTCTGCGCATCGCTGTTTGCTTTATACCAGGCATATTCATCCAGCTTAGAGGCATCATTTCCGAAGAAATAATCGTCCTGACTCCCGGCTCTGCTTGCGTATTCCCATTCCGCTTCTGTCGGTAATCTGAAAAACACTCCGGTTCTGACATACAACCACTTACAAAACTGAATTGCATTATAATGTGTCATGGCCAAAGCAGGGTGTCCCTCTTTCCCCATTCCAAATGTCATGTCGAGATATGGCTTCGTCGGTCTGGTCACTGCATCTACAGCGGCACTGACTTGCCCGTCCACAGACTGAGTCACTTCATAGTCTTTATAAACAAAAGGTTCGTAAAGATCCCATGTGACTTCATAGGTACTCATCCAGAAAGGGTTGATCTTGACTTCATGTACAGGTTTCTCATCTTCTTTACCGGTATTACTTCCCTGCTTAAAAGTCCCGCCCGGAATGGCCTCCATCGTGAAACTAAGCTTGGTACCTTTAATATCCTGAGTGTATTTTTGAAAATTTGATTGTGCCTGTCCATAGTGAACGCAGGCGAATAGGCAGAATGATAGTATTAATCGCATATAATCAGTTAGATTCCTCGGTTTAAATTTTCCTGAAAATAACTACATCTTTTTCAGGAAGACTAAAGTTACACTAATTGTACAAAATACACATATCATCGAAATAACAAATCTGTTACAGATAAGCAGATCGTTTAGAAATGAAGAAAATAATGAATCACAGCAGACCAGATTCCTGCCGTGAGTAAAGCAATGAGAATACTAAAACCGATGATAATATTTGCGATTTTACTATTCAACCGAAACTGCTCAATCACAATACTGGTCGAAACCAAGGTAGGCATAGCCATTTCAAATATGGTAACGGCCCCAATCTCCTTCTTTGCTCCTGTAAGCAACACAAAGATCAGAACTAAGGCCGGGGCAATAAGCAATTTGTAAAACAGAGAAAAAGATATCTGCGAAATCTGTTTCTTCCATCCTTTGAACTGCAGTTGCAAACCTACAGAGAATAAGGCCAGTGGAGATACGGTAGCGCCTAATTTATCAAACACAGGCTCCATAGCCGTCAGATCAACAAAGCGGGGCAATATCAATGCGGCAATACAGCCCAGAAACGGAGGAAAAGTGAATAAACGCCTGATGATATATCCCAAATTAAGTTTAGCCGCAGAATCAGCACTTCCTTTAGTTGCCAGATAAACTCCGAGTGTCGAGAGCAAAAAGAAAGTAGCCTGATCACAGATAATAGCGATGCTCATATATTCTTCTCCGTAAAAAGCAGCGACTAAGGGAAATCCGACAAAAGAGGTATTGCTAAATCCCGAAACCATTGTCAATGTACTCTCCGTGCGCGCACTGTAATGCTTTTGCCAGCAATAAATCCGAAAAAAAATCATACTGCCCAGCAGCACGATAAGGGGGCTCAGTACAGGAACAATAAGATCTCTGTTCCAGTCGATATGAGGCAGATATTTGAAGGAGACAGCAGGAAGAGCAAAATACAGAATCCAAGTATTAATTCCTTTATGTGCATCAGGATGAATACTTTTAGTCTGTTTCAGTATATATCCTGCAGCAATGCATATAATAATTAAAATAAAGTTGGCCACCCGTTTAGAATTTAATACGCTAACAAAGGTAAATTTTTCAGGCAAACATTATAATAGTCTTTTGAATAATGCGGTCTTCAATACCGGAAAGAGTATTTCATTTTTTTGTTCATTGCAGGTTTGAATTGCATCCGGACGCAATTTATCTAAGTTTATGGCAAAACATTGACCAAAAAACACTTTCAATCAAAAGTTTCTTTCATAGAAAATACATATTTTTGCACTTTCCTTAACTATTCGGACAGGTTAATCATTCTATATTGAAAAATTTTAATTTATTTACTTTAGTTCTTTTATTAGTTTTTATGCATGGCATCTGCGAAGCACAGTCGGACCTGCTGTGGACTGTGCAGGACAGCGTCACACCAGCTCGTCGCAAAAATCCGCTGATAATTGAAATTGAGGCTGAAAACGGAGGTATTATTGCTTCCAAGGATGTTAAACAAGTCACTTTTGAAGATGCATATTATAATGGTGTCAATCTACGTGTAGGATGGCAAACCCAGCGTTCCAAAGATATTTATCATCAACTCTATAACTATCCGATATATGGAGTCGGACTGTATTCCAGTACCTTCAACACCAATATCATCGGCAGTCCCTATGCGGTTTATGGATTTGTAATCGTACCTATACATCCTAAAAATGATAAGAGATGGACTTATGAATACCGCATTGCATTGGGTTTGTCCGGCAACTTCAAGCCATATAATGAAGAAACAAATCCGTTGAACTTAGTTATCGGAACAAAAAATAATGTTTTTATAGACTTTGGTTTTCGGGCCAAATATAAATTTCATAAAAATTTCGATGTAGGCGTCGGAGCGGCATTTCATCACTTTTCAAACGGCGCTATGCGTCTGCCAAATAAAGGTGTGAACCTATTGCCGCTGACCGCATCACTCACCTATACACCTAACTCCGAGTCAGCAGATTACAGCCGTGCAGAAGTTCCTCCGTTTGAGCAGACCTGGCTGTATCACATTAATATAGCCGGAGGATTCAAACAAATTGACAGACAGATTGACAAGAGATATCACAAAGCCACATTAAGTGCTTATATGAGTCGCCATGTATCTTATAAATGGAGATTTGGAGGTGGCTTTGATTTCTTTTACTCGGCATCCGGAAATGCAGAGGAAATTGCGGGCAGTGAAAAAGGTAAATTTAGAGCCTTATTTTCCGGAGGTCCGGCATTCTATATGGCGCATGTCCTGAATGAACGTTTGGTATTGAATGGAAATATCGGATATTATCTGCATAAAAATGATTTTAACGGAGAAATTGAAAATTTCTATCTGAGAGCCGGAGCCCGCTATTATGTGTACAAAAACATCAATGCCGGCGTATCAATTAAAGCACATATGGGTAAAGCAGACTATATTGAATGGACTGCAGGATATACATTTGGTAAAAAACACTGATACCACTTTACATCTGGTCTTTGTCTGGCGTAAACGAAAACTTCTGCCTGTATATTATTACCGGTGAGGACAGCAGCCAACGTTCTCCATCTGTGGCGCAAGCCTCCGCTTGTGTCCTCTATATAAGATACTGCTACAAATGCTCTTGACGCATTTATTAACACCTAATTCAGCTGCATACAGAAAATATTTTTGTGTTTTATGGAAAACCTCTCTCCTTAAAAAGGAGAGAAAAAGCCGCTATGATATGTAGTACTTTGAACATATTGCAAAACACCTACAAAGCTGATAAGTTTTGTTTCAACCAGCGTATGTTGGCGTCCCCGCCAACATTGTAATCTAGATTCCTCAGTCTTTGTATGGCGCAAGCGTCCGCTTGTGCCTCTAACGGAATAAAAAAATTTAAAACAACAGCTTCTGACTTACTTCCTTATCAATAGTAATATATCCAGGATAATAAAACGACTGTCCAGCAACGGTTATAGCCGGCTTAATCTTTAAAGTAAGAACACCTTTATTACCGGAGTTACTTTCTAAAGCTTTTAAGAAATCCTGAATCCCGTCACTTTTAAGCGATTCGTACAGATTCATCTTTATTTTGATGGGTACAACAGCAGATTGATTCGGATCGATAGACAGCTTTTGTTCTACCTCGCCTTCGGCCAGATCCGTTTGCTGAAAGGCAATCTTATATTGAAATTTATTGATAGCAGCTTTTTTAGCTGTAGGATTCGTTACCTTCAGTTTGAGATTTGCTTCCATAGGAACATCTCTTCTCAGCATTGCTATCGCCAGTCCCGGCAACGCCGAAAGATTCAGTTCGCCATCCTGCATGACATTTTTAAAACTTGCACCTGCCAGCATTAAACTGTCTACAGCTTCCAGTTCATACTTACATTTACTCAGGTTTTCTATCTGTGCCTTTTGTCTGTTCACGCCACAACCCGCCATTAGAAATACGATCAGGCAGATACCCAGTCCTTTTAATCCATTCATGTTTTATTTTTTCTTTTTACCAAAATTATAACTTACACCCAATGTAAAAACCGCATTGCCCGCCTTAAGGTATTCATTGCTGTTAACTCCGATATTAAACCCGGTGGTATATTGCAACTGCCAATTACGATTAAGTGCTAATCTCGTAAAAAAAACAGGTTCTATAAAAATATTATCTTCCTTTTCAGCATTAACCTCATCAATGGTAAAATCTTTCATAGCCACACGACTCATGCGGATAGCCGTTCCGTAATTTAACTCACGCTTTGCGCCAAACAATTTTATCTTATCCTTCTTGGTCGAAGAGTAATTGACCTGCACAAATATTTTCTCAAAGTCCATATCCCGTATTTCTACCGGCTGCATACCTGTGGTAGTAGATCGAAGGTCTGTCTCTACCGAATTCCCAATCCCATATCCGGCATATACTTCAAAAATCTGCCTTTTGGATTTTCCTATTGTTGTAAAATATCCCAATCCTCCTTCATAGAGATATTGCTTGAATTCTTTAATCTGTTTTTTGTGATTGACATAAGAACCGTTGGCTATAATACCGATATGATCCGATATGGCCACACCTGCATTACCACTCACATTTCCTTTAAGATTAACATGTCCGGATAAATATCCCTCTCCCTGTTTACTAAACATCGGAGTTGCCGGAACATTGGGCATATAGATAGAACTACAACTACTTAATATTAAAACCAATACAGAGAAAAGCAGTACAACTGCGGCGAATCTATTCATATAATATGTGTTGACCATGTATTAACGTCCGATATACATATAAATATTGTACCAAGAATAGATAAGTTTAAGTATTTAGGCAAAATAAAAAGGCCTGGTATATAAATACCAGGCCTTTGTGAGCCTCCTATCGGAATCGAACCAATGACCTACTGATTACAAGTCAGTTGCTCTACCAGCTGAGCTAAGGAGGCATCGCTGATCGCCAACGTCTTCCGTTAACGGTGCAAATATCGAAATCTGATCTTTTTTTTGCAAGTCTTTTTATCCATTTTCTCACCATTTGTAAGCAAACAACTGAAAACCAAGCCAATTATTTAGACATAATTTCAGTTTTATTTGCTCTTACCTGAAAATATGTCGCTTCAAATCAATTTAAACGGACATTTTTTCCGATTATTTTATGAAAACCGTATAGGCATAATGATTGTTACCCTCATAGAAAATCTAATACGATATGAATTTCAACAATTATACGATCAAAGCTCAGGAAGCCATACAAAAGGCTTCTGAAATCGCCTCAGGCAATCAGCAGCAGGCGATCGAACCCGCACATATTCTAAAAGCATTATTGACCGTTGACGAAAACATCATTGGTCACTTATTAAAAAAGTTAAATGTAAATATCGCCTATCTTGAAGGAGAAGTGGACAAGCAGATCCAAGGGTATCCAAAGGTAAGCGGAAGCAATATCTATCTGAGTAACGAGGCTAATTCTGCACTTCAGAAAGCACAATCCTATCTCAAGGAGTTCAATGATGAGTTTGTCTCCATTGAGCATTTACTTTTAGGGATACTGAATGCAGGAGGTAAAACCGCTTCCCTGCTTAAAGATCAGGGTGTAAATGAAAAGGATCTGAAACTGGCGATCAAGGAACTACGCGGAAATAACCGCGTTACAGATCAGAATGCGGAGGCCACTTTCAATGCCTTAAATAAATACGCCCGGAATCTGAATGAATTTGCAGAATCCGGAAAACTTGACCCTGTCATCGGCCGTGACGAAGAGATTCGCCGGGTAATGCAGATCCTTTCCCGCAGGACCAAAAATAATCCTATACTCGTGGGTGAACCGGGTGTGGGTAAGACGGCTATTGCGGAAGGTATTGCTCACCGTATAATCAAGGGTGATGCACCGGAAAACCTGAAATCCAAAACGGTATTTTCTCTGGATATGGGTGCGCTGATTGCCGGAGCGAAATATAAAGGAGAATTTGAGGAGCGTCTAAAGGCCGTTGTCAAAGAAGTTTCTGACAGTGACGGAGAAATTATACTTTTTATAGATGAAATACATACACTGGTCGGTGCCGGAGGTGGTGAAGGTGCTATGGACGCGGCTAATATTCTGAAACCAGCCTTAGCAAGAGGTGAACTCCGTGCTATAGGTGCAACTACACTCAATGAGTATCAGAAATATTTTGAAAAGGATAAAGCCTTAGAGCGTCGTTTTCAAAAAGTAATGGTTGGTGAACCCGACACACAGGACGCCATATCTATATTAAGAGGACTAAAAGAGCGATATGAGACACATCATAAAGTAAGAATTCTGGATGAAGCCATTATTTCTGCTGTAGAGCTCTCTCAGCGTTATATAACGGATCGCTTTTTACCGGATAAAGCTATCGACCTTGTGGACGAGGCGGCTTCAAAACTTCGCTTAGAAATGGACTCCGTTCCAGAAGCAGTAGATGAACTGGAACGCCGGATCATGCAACTGGAAATCGAACGTGAAGCGATCAAACGAGAAAACGATGAAAAGAAAGTGAACGAACTGTCTGAGGTGATTGCCAACCTGGCTTCCGAACGCGATTCACTGAAAGCCGCATGGCAATCTGAAAAATCTCTTGTAGATGAAGTCAATCAGGAGATTGCCAATATTGAGAATTTCAAACTGGAAGCAGATCAGGCGGAGCGTGCAGGAGACTACGGTAAAGTAGCGGAGCTGCGATATGGTAAAATTAAAGAAGCACAGGATCATGTCGAGAAGTTAAAAGCTGAACTGGCGGAAAAGCAAGCCAGCAGCCGTATGCTGAAAGAAGAAGTAACTTCTGAAGACATCGCAGATGTTGTATCGCGATGGACAGGTATTCCGGTTAATAAAATGGTACAATCCGAACGTGAAAAGCTCCTGACGCTGGAAGAAGAGTTACACAAACGTGTAGCAGGACAACATGAAGCGATAGAAGCCATCTCTGATGCTATACGCAGATCGCGCGCCGGACTGAGTGATGCCAAACGCCCGATCGGTTCGTTTATCTTCCTGGGTACTACCGGGGTAGGTAAGACTGAATTAGCCAAAGCTCTGGCAGAATTTCTTTTTGATGACGAGCAGGCGATGATTCGTATCGATATGTCCGAATATCAGGAACGTCACGCCGTATCCCGTCTTATAGGAGCGCCTCCGGGATATGTAGGTTATGATGAAGGTGGTCAGCTGACAGAAGCGGTGAGACGTCGCCCATATTCGGTGGTATTACTGGATGAGATTGAAAAAGCACATCCCGATGTTTTCAATATCCTGTTACAGGTATTGGATGACGGACATCTGACGGATAACAAAGGTCGTGTTGTCAATTTTAAAAACACGATTATCATCATGACTTCTAATACAGGGTCACATATTATCCAGGAAAACTTCTCTCATCTTAATGATGAGAACAGGGATGAAGTAGTAGCTAAAACCAGAAGTGAGGTGTTCGAATTACTACAGAAATCTATACGTCCGGAGTTCTTGAACAGAATTGATGAAGTTATCATGTTCACACCGCTGAGCCGAACCGAGATTGGCGACATCGTCCGTCTTCAGTTCAATAAAGTTCAACATCAGTTGGCAGAACAGAATATATTTATCTCCGCTACAGATGAAGCACTGGATTGGCTGGCTCAACTCGGATATGATCCGGTATATGGTGCAAGACCGCTGAAACGTGTGATCCAAAAACGTATACTGAATGAATTATCAAAGGAAATCCTTTCCGGAAAGATCTCCAGAGATTCAATTATACAACTGGATACGTTCGACGGACAGTTTGTGTTCCTGAATAAGGATAAAGAGACCAAATAAAAGTTAGCGTCCTTAGCGGACAAGCTATATAAGAAGCTGCAGTAAACTATTCATACAATGATTAGTTTGCTGCAGCTCTTTTATTTTTATTCATCAGGACTACAATCCCAGTTCATCCAGTATTCTTTGATGACTGTTCATAAAGAATTTTGTAAGCCTGTATTGGTCAGTGTCTTCATATACGGTCAGCTGAAGTCCTTCGTCTGTTACTTTATAAATTTCTGCGGCAGGATAAGCCAGAAGAATCGGAGAATGCGTAGCAATTATAAATTGTGAATCTGCATCTACCAGTTCTTTTATTCTGACCATCATATTGAGTTGACTTCCGAATGAAAGTGCAGATTCAGGCTCATCAAATATATACAGACCTTTTCCGGACAGCCTGTTATGCAACAGCGCCAGAAAACTCTCTCCGTGTGAACATTCATGCAATGATCCCCCATATGTACGTTCCAGATTTCCATAATCACCTTCATACAATTGATCTATTTCACTGGCTACGTTGTAAAAACTTTCTGCCCTAAGGAAATAGCCATCTCTGAAGCGGTCAATACCTTTTCCAATTTTGATATCCTGGAAAAGATCTGAATGCGAATTTTTCGTTGAAAAATTAAAGTTTCGACTTCCGCCTTCCGGATTGAAACCCGATCGTATAGCAATGGACTCAATAAATGTAGACTTGCCGGATCCGTTTTCTCCCACGATAAAAGTAACCGGCTGTCTGAATCTGAATTTTTCGAGGTGAAAGATCGATGGAATATTATAAGGATATGAAATACGTTGTGAATTAGGCCGGATATTTTCCACCTGCTTGATATATATCATATGACAAGTTATTTAACGTCATAAAAAGTCCTCGTTGGCATACAAAGGTTACACCTCTCCTTTTTCCAATTTTGAGAATTTCAGATATCCGATATGAAGCTCATCAGCTTCTGCAATTTCAGTTTGCCGGATTGACAGTGTATATTTTGATCTGAATTCTGCAGATAACAGATCTTCCACCTCATACACATCGTCTACATCTATCCCGTATTTGTCATCGATATGCGAAGAAGTATGGTGTTTCCAAAAGACCGTTTCTTTTGCAGCAGCAATAGCAGCAGCCATATGCTCTGCAACCACCAGCTGTTTGTAATGATACTCTTCAAAATCATTTTCCTTATATCCGCCAAGATTCACAAAGAACAGCTTCAATTCTGCATTTTCACGCTTACCTTTTTCAACCACTTCAATCGTATAGCCATCCACTACATTCACTTCACGCCATACATCTACATGAAGATTGCCGGATGCTTCTTTCCAGAAATCCCGCATAGAAAACAAAAGGGATGGCAGGCTCTCTCCTATTCCAAAATACATATCATGCTGTTCTGTATGCCGGCCTTCAGGCTTACATCCCAGCAATACCATAAATAATTTCTGCTCCATAATTAGACAAATTGACAAATATTTTTCGCAAATTACACTTAAATATATTCAAATAAACACCATCTATAAAAAACAAATGAAAAACCTTTCCTTACTCCTGACACTGTTTTTGCTATCCGTTGCAAGCTCAGCCTTTGCTCAAAAGACTGATCAAAAACTGGAAAAGAAACTTAAAGAACTTACCCGTGATTTCCATGGTGATATAGGTATCTATGTACGTCATCTCAAAACGAACAAAGAAGTTATGATTAATGCAGACAGTATTTTTCCTACGGCAAGCATTATCAAAGTACCGATTCTGGCAGGTGTATTTAATAAGATCGGAAAAGGGGAATTAAAATACAACGACAAATTTATATATCGTCAGAGCCGGGCGTATGGTGGTTCGGGACTGATGCAGTTTTTTAAAGACAGCGTAGAGACAGATCTGTCCACTATGGCAGCACTGATGATAGGATACAGTGATAATGTCACTTCGATCTGGTGTCAGGAACTGGCCGAAGGCACCAAAATTAATGAGCTGATGGATGAGTTAGGATTGCCCAATACCCGTGTCAATTCCCGGACAGCGGGAAGAGAAGCTATCTGGAAAAAATACGGATGGGGACATACTACGCCACGGGAGATGGCAACTCTTCTGACGCTGATACGTGAAGGTAAAGTGATATCGCCGGATCTGTCCGACAAGATGTATCGTATACTGGGAAATGTTTTTTACAACGAGCGTTCATTATCCCAGATACCATCTTATATAAAGACTGCTTCAAAGAGTGGCTCTCTGGAGGATGTAAGAACTGAAGTCGTACTGGTGAATGCTCCAAGCGGAGATTATGTATTCAGTGTATTTACTAAAAATAACAAGGACAGGAGCTGGGAAAAATCCAATGAAGCCGAAGTATTGACACGCAGTATATCCAGCTTACTCTGGAATTATTTTGAACCTAAACATCCTTTTGCAAAACAACGTCTTCTGGATTAAGACCGATTCTATTTTACCTGTATTCAAAAACCAAATCAAGTGTAGATCGTTATTAAGGTATACAGTGTATATAAAGCACATTTACCTTTTAATACTATGAATACAAACAGATTATCAAAAGAAATGCAGTCCGCACTGATCGCTCAAATGACAAAAGAAGCCAGTGCAGCACAAATTTACCTGTCATTGGGCATATGGGCGGATGATCAGGGATATGGTGGTATTGCTAATTTTCTATTCAGACATGCCAATGAGGAACGGAATCATATGACAAAGTTTATGGAATATATTCTGGAACGCGGAGGTAAACCTCGTGTAGAAGCTATTCCTGCACCTCCTGCAGACCCCAAATCATTGACAGAATGCTTCAATAGAGTATTTCAGCATGAAGTAGACAATACAGAAGCCATATACAACATCGTCAATCTATCGATGAAAGAACAGGATTGGGCAACGTGGAATTTTGCACAGTGGTTTGTCAAAGAACAGATTGAAGAAGAGAAACTAGCGCTGGAATTAATTGACAAGCTGAAAATCGCCGGCGGAGACAAAGCTTCAGACGAATCGTTGTTCAACCTGGACAAAGCATTGGGAGAAGCAGATGACGAAGTGAGCCTGGCCCGTGAAGCAACAGCTGAAAATCCATAAGACTGACAACTAAAGCTCATATAAAACAAAAGCGGTGACTGCATATACGGTCACCGCTTTTATTTTATAGAATGATATTCTTTTGGGTCTGTTACAGGATTGCTTCTCTGACACGCACCAATTTTGTCAAAAGACCTTCCAGAAGATCTAAATGAAGCATATTTGCGCCATCAGACTTAGCATTAGCCGGATCCGGATGTGTTTCGATAAAAAGACCGTCTGCTCCTACAGCAATAGCAGCTTTAGCAATGGTCTCGATAAGCTCAGGTTTCCCTCCTGTCACACCCGAAGTCTGATTGGGTTGTTGCAAAGAGTGCGTACAGTCCATTACTGTAGGCACCTGAAATGCTTTCATCTGTGGAATTCCTCTGAAATCCACAATCAGATCCTGATATCCGAAGGTATTTCCGCGATCGGTCAGAAAAACTTTATTATTCCCCGAATCGATTACTTTATCTACCGCAAACTTCATTGATTCAGCAGAAAGGAATTGTCCTTTTTTAATATTAACTACTTTCCCTGTTTCAGCCGCAGCCACCAACAATTCGGTCTGACGACATAGAAAAGCGGGAATCTGAAGAACATCTACATAGGCCGCTGCAAGAGCTGCCTCATGGCTTTCATGAATATCCGTAACAGTAGGCACTCCAAATGTCTGTCCAACTTTTTCCAAAATTTTCAATGCCTTTTCATCTCCTATTCCGGTAAATGAATCGACGCGTGAACGGTTTGCTTTGCGGTATGATCCTTTAAAAATATAAGGGATATTAAGTTTGTCTGTAATAGTAACGATCTTTTCAGCAATGCGGAGAGCAATATCTTCTCCTTCAATTGCACAAGGGCCGGCCATCAGAAAAAAATTGGCAGACTGACCGTTTTTAATATGAGGTAAATAGGATTGTATCATGTAATAATAAAAAAATTCGTTGTTGTTAGTTACCCAGTTCGGACATAAACTTGATACGCATCAGTTGAATATCTTCATAGGTATAATCAGCTTCACCCAGTTCTTTCAATGCCGCTTCTATAGAATCTACTTCTGCGCTTTTGAAATAATCATAGACCTCATCCTGACGATCCTGATCGATCATTTCATCAACAAAATATCCGATATTGAGTTTGGTACCCGAATTAACGATAGATTCCACTTCTTTCAGAAGATCTTCATAGGACACCCCTTTTGAGGAGGCGATATCTTCCAGTCCGATCTTACGGTCTATATTCTGGATAATGGAGACTTTCAGTGCTGATTTATTAGCCGTACTCTTGATAACCATATCCTGCGGACGATCAATATCATGATCTTCCACATATTTCTTGATAAGTTCGACAAACGGTGCTCCAAATTTGAGCGCTTTCCCTGATCCCACACCATGGATTTGTTTCATTTCCTCCATAGAAATCGGATAGCAGGTACACATTTCATCGAGTGAAGGGTCCTGAAAGATAACAAACGGCGGAAGAGATTTTTGCTTGGCAATCTTTTTCCGCAATTCTTTCAGCATTTTCAGCAATTCGGTATCCATAGCACCCGAGCTCTGTGCAGGTTCTTCAGAACCGTCGACATCCGCTTTTTCCATGGGTCTGTTGAGAATAAATTTGATGGCATATGGGTTATCGATATACTTACGGCCACCGTCCGTCAACATTAATAATCCGTAATGATCGATATCTTTCTTCAGAAAATTAGCAAGCTCAGCCTGTCTGAGTACGGATTTCCAGTAAATCACACCTTGCTCTTTACCTTTACCGAACAAAGCATGTTCGTCGTGCTTATAGGCCGATACCGGTTGATTAGTCTGTCCCATCAGGACATTGATCAGGTGCTGATCATCGAACTTCTCTCCCTGCTCTTTAATAAATCCCAATATTTTGAGCAGAGACTCTTCTGCATCAAAGTATGTCTTCTTTGTCTTACAGTTGTCACACATATTGTTGCAACCAGCCTCATCAAAATTTTCACCGAAATAGTGAAGAATCTGTTTACGGCGACATACTGCTGACTCCGAATAATCTATAACTTCTTTTAATATCTGTGTACCGATTTCACGTTCTGACACCGGCTTATCTTTCATGAATTTGGTCAGCTTTTCAACATCCTTTTCAGAATAGAATGTGACACAGACTCCTTCTCCACCATCCCGTCCTGCACGTCCGGTCTCCTGATAGTAACCTTCCATTGATTTTGGAATATCATGGTGGATGACATATCTGACATCCGGCTTATCGATACCCATACCAAAGGCTATTGTCGCCACGATGACCTCTACATCTTCCATCAGAAACTTGTCCTGTGTATCTGCCCGTGTCTTGGCATCCAGCCCTGCATGATATGGTAATGCTTTGATACCGTTGATATTTAATACCTCGGCGATTTCCTCCACCTTCTTACGGCTAAGACAATATACAATTCCTGTCTTTCCTGAATTATTTTTGATGAAACGGACAATCTCTTTAACAACGTTCTTTTTTGTCCGCACTTCATAATAAAGATTGGTACGGTTGAAGGACGATTTGAACAGTGTCGCATCGGTCATCTGCAGATTCTTGCGGATATCAGACTGCACCTTAGGCGTGGCTGTAGCTGTAAGTGCTATAATAGGAATATTTTCACCTATACCATTGATTACCTGTCTGATCTTACGATATTCAGGTCTGAAGTCATGCCCCCATTCAGAGATACAATGCGCTTCATCCACAGCGACAAATGACACAGTGATGTGTCTTAAAAATTCTATATTTTCTTCTTTTGACAGCGATTCCGGAGCGACATATAACAACTTGGTTTTACCCTGTGTTACATCCTGTTTTACTTTCGTAATTTCTCCCTTATTGAGAGAAGAATTCAGAAAATGTGCAATACTATCCGTGCCTCCGAATGCTCTGAGTTGGTCTACCTGATTCTTCATCAGTGCAATGAGCGGAGAGATGACAATAGCGGTACCCTGGCTCATAAGCGCAGGCAACTGATAACATATGGATTTACCCCCACCTGTCGGCATAATTACAAAAGTGTCTTTTTTATTAAGCACATTTGTTATAATAGCCTCCTGGTCTCCTTTAAACGTATCAAACCCGAAAAAATCCTGAAGATTATCAAATAATGACTTTTCTATATCCATTGACTAAGGGAAAAAATTAAGATAGACTACAACCTTTTTTTAAGTTAAATAATAACTTATTTTTGTGAATAAATGAATATATAAAAATAGATATAATATTTGTGAAAAACAATACTGAAATCAAAAACATAGCCATTGAGGCGATAGAGCTGGAAGCGCAATCCGTACAGAATCTGACAAACAATATCAATGAAGATTTTGTAGGTGTTGTACATGAAATTCTTAATATCAAAGGTCGTGTTATCGTCACCGGAATCGGCAAGAGTGCCATTATTGCACAGAAGATTGTAGCCACTCTCAATTCCACAGGCACACCCTCTATTTTTCTGCATGCCGCAGATGCTATACATGGCGATCTGGGCATCGTACAGCCTCAGGATCTGATCATTGCACTTTCCAAAAGCGGCAATACACCGGAGATAAAAGTTCTCGTTCCATTTTTGAAACAAACACAAAATAAGCTTGTAGCCATAGTCGGAAATACCGAATCCTTTCTTGCTCAACATGCCGACTATATCCTGGATACTACTGTCGAGCGGGAAGCATGTCCCAACAACCTCGCTCCCACTACGAGCACTACTGCTCAACTGGCAATGGGAGATGCGCTGGCTGTTGTCCTGCAGGAATGCCGTGAATTTTCGGACCGTGACTTTGCCAAGTACCACCCGGGAGGAGCGTTAGGTAAGCAACTGTATCTTAAAGTAAGTGATCTTTCAGATCAAAACGGTAAACCTGAAGTGAGTCCTGAGGCTTCCGTCAGACAAATTATTATTACGATCACACAGTTTCGCCTCGGAGCAACAGCCGTGATTGATCAGGGCACTATACTGGGTATTATTACGGATGGAGATATTCGCCGCATGCTGGAAACGCACGAAGATTTGTCTCACATCACAGCAAAGGATATTATGGGTAAAAGCCCTAAGCTCATTGACAAAAATGAATTAGCTGTCAATGCTCTTCACCAGATGAAAGACAATAATATCACGCAGCTACTGGCTACGGAACACGGAAAATACGCAGGTATAGTACATATACAGGATCTGTTGAAGGAAGGAATAATCTAATCGTGTAAGCATCGGAACAATTCCGGCATAGCACTCTTGAATTCAAACGCTTACTCACATGGAATTATACTACACATTTTCTATTTTAATAGTTCTGGCAGCTATTTTCGCCTACCTCAATCATCGCTTTCTCCGGCTGCCTTCTTCGATTGGCATTATGCTGATTGCATTATTGGTATCCGTATGCATCGTTCTTTTCGGAGACAGGATAGCTGGCAATGAAATTTCGAAGTTTTCTTCTATGATCACAAAACTTGACTTTTCGGATGTGCTCATGGGGGCTATGCTTAATTTTTTACTTTTTGCAGGAGCGATTCATATCAATATCAACGATCTCAAAAGTCAAAAAGGAGCAGTCATGTTCTTCTCTACTTTGGGAGTCGTTATATCTACTTTCATGGTAGGTTTACTGATGTATTATATCCTACCGGTTCTTAACATCCACCTACCGCTGATCTACTGCCTGATATTTGGAGCATTAATCTCTCCTACCGATCCGATTGCCGTGTTGAGTATTCTCAAAACAACAGGTGTGTCCAAAGCGCTTGAAACAAAATTTGCGGGTGAATCCCTCTTTAATGACGGGGTTGCAGTAGTTCTTTTCGCCGTCTTACTGAATATTGCATTAGGCACATCTACAGACGTAACGATTGCCAATGTAGGCTGGTTATTTGTAAAAGAAGCCGGCGGAGGTCTTGTACTTGGGATAGCCCTCGGTCAGCTCTGCTCCTATCTGATGAGAAAGATTGATGACTATAAAGTATCGGTACTCATGAGTCTGGCTGTAGTGATGGGCGGTTATCTGGTAGCACATTCTTTTCATTGTTCTGGACCGCTTACAATGGTAGCCGCAGGGTTGATCATCGGTAATAAAAACAATACAAAGGGTGCCATGTCTGAAGAAACTAAAGACTACCTCAATAAATTCTGGGAACTGATAGATGAGATCCTGAATGCGATTCTGTTTCTGATTATCGGATTTGAACTGTTAATCATACCCAGCATTCCTAATTATTGGATCTTAGGCTTTACTTCTGTAGTGCTGGTATTGATTGCACGTTTTGTTTCCATATATGTTCCCGGAAGATTATTCCCCAAATTAAATATTAATAAAGCAGCAACCACATTATTGGTGTGGGGAGGTTTGCGGGGCGGCGTTTCTATCGCTCTGGCACTTTCTCTTCCGGTTGGTGAACATAAAGACTTAGTTTTAGGAATTACCTATTTTGTTGTTATTTTTTCTATATTAGTTCAGGGCTTGACTCTCGGGAATCTGGCCGGAAGAATTAAGAAAATGGCTACACAGGACAAGTTAAAGTAACAATACTACATCATTTTCGTAATATTGTTGTTAAAAAGGTGTTATAACCCATTGTTTTAAATAGATATAGCCTAAATTTGGTACATAGATTGATATACTTAACTTAAACAAATTGAAATATGAAAAATCTCTTCGCCATCGTAGCAGTAGTAATTGCATTCGTAGGATTTACCTCGATGCAGACAGGTAAAGGTGAATTTAAATTCGAGAAAGAAACACATGACTTTAACAGCATTCCTGTAGCAAAGCCAGCTTCATATGAATTCAAATTTACAAATGGCGGTTCAGAACCTATTATCATCTCTGATGTAAAGCCAGCTTGCGGATGTTCAGTTGCTGAATTCACTAAAACTCCGATCAAACCCGGAGATGCAGGTGTAGTAAAAGTAACGTATAATGCGGCTTCAAAAGGTCCTTTTACAAAGAGTTTTACTGTAACTTCTAATACAAAAACTCCGGTAAAAACATTATACATCAAAGGAATTGTTGAATAACAAGCTCCCTTCAAAAGAAAATTCGCAAAGGCATCCAAACGGATGCCTTTGTTCGTTTAAACGGCCTGAACAGATTATATATATCTAAATACTAGCCGCTAAGTATTAAAAATTTCGTAGATTTGGCATCAAAATTTTAGAACAATTTACTATGCCAGCAATTTCAAGTAAAGGCATTCACATGCCCGCTTCGCCAATCCGTAAACTAACACCATTTGCAGATAAAGCCAAGAAAGAAGGAAAAAAAATCTACCATTTAAACATTGGCCAGCCGGATATCGAGACGCCTCAGATTATGTTAGATGCCATTAAGAATATTGATTTCAAAGTATGGGCCTACACCCCTTCTGAAGGAACTGCGGCGTATAGAAATAAACTGGTTGAATATTACAATAAACTTGATTATAATGTCACTGCTTCAGACATCCTGGTAACTAACGGAGGTTCCGAAGCGATTACCATTGCCATGCAGGCTTGTCTTAATCCGGGAGAGGAAGTTATTATCCCTGAGCCGTTTTATGCAAATTACAACGGATTCGCCTGTGCTGCAGATATTGTTGTCAAACCGATTATGTCTTATATTGATAATGGATTTGCATTGCCTCCTATTGCGGAATTCGAAAAACTGATTACCGATAAAACGAAGGCTATTGCGATCTGTAACCCGAATAATCCGACCGGATATCTGTATTCCCGTGAAGAATTGGAAGCATTACGTGATCTGTGTCTTAAATATGATTTGTTTTTATTTTCGGACGAAGCATACCGTGAGTTTTGCTATGATGGCAAAGCTTTTATTTCACCTATGCATCTGGAAGGTCTGGAACAACATGTTGTCATCTTTGACACTGTTTCAAAACGTTACTCTGCCTGTGGTGCCAGACTGGGATGCCTGGTGACCAAAAACAAAGAGTTGTACAATGTTGCTTTAAAATTTGCACAGGCTCGCTTGAGTCCTCCTGCTGTAGCGCAGATTGCTGCCACTGCTGCGGTAGATACGCCGGACAGTTATTTTGAAGCTGTATCCAAAGAATATACAGCGCGCAGAGACACATTGGTCCAGGGACTAAACAGTATTGAAGGTGTATTCTGTCCTAATCCCGGAGGAGCATTTTATGTCGTTGCAAAATTACCAATCGATAATGCTGACAAATTCTGTCAATGGATGCTGGAATCGTTTTCATATGAAAACCAAACAGTAATGATGGCACCTGCAACGGGCTTTTACAGTACACCCGGAGCAGGTCTGAATGAGGTACGTATGGCGTATGTACTGAATCAGTCTGACTTAAAAAACGCACTTATATGCCTTGAAAAAGCGCTTGCCGAATACCCAGGCAGAACACTGTAAATCAAATCATTACAACACTAAAAATATTAAAAAGCCTTTTCATGCAAAACATGAAAAGGCTTTTTAATAAAACAATTCAGCCTGCTGATCGTTTATATAGTAGTAACGATTTAAATAGAATAGTATGGATAAATTGAAAAAATTTGAGTTGATGGAAAAGATTGTACGTGAACTCGAGGACGTACGTAACAGTCAACAAGCTGTATTAGAAAAAATCGGCAAAATTGAAGTTGACAATATTGAACTTGGAGATAAAAATCTGGAAAACACACTTCCGGATATTTACCAGCGTACAGCTGACAATTCGGATGCAATACGGGATTTGTTAAACTCCTTTCAGGAGAAAACGGATGATTTCGGTGAGAAAAATAATGTTGACAAGCTAAAAGAACAGCAACAAATCAACAGTATTAAATAGTTTTTTTCAAAATTACAAATGAAAATGGGTTGCGAATGTAAATTTGCAACCCTTTTTATATATTATTCTCTCCTGATGTTACTTTTAGGATTTGACTACTTTTCGGCTTTCTTTAATTTTCATGTACTCTTCGATTACAAATTCGAGCTGTTCTTCCTGATTGAGATCCGAATTATCCAGTACAATAGCATCTTCAGCCTGTCTTAGCGGACTTTCTTCGCGGGTACTGTCTATATGATCACGGTGAGCAAGGTTTTCCATCACATCTTTCATTGTAACGCGTTCCCCTTTTGCCGTTAATTCCAGGTATCTGCGTTCTGCACGAACCATCGGATCTGCCGTCATAAAGATCTTAAGATCGGCATCCGGAAATACAGTTGTACCTATATCCCGGCCATCCATGATAATATTTCTTCTCTTCCCCAGTTTCTGTTGCTGAGCGACCATGGCTTTCCGAACAGCTTTGAGAGCGCTGACTTCACTCACTTTATCTGAAATATACATCTGACGGATTTCGTCTGAAATATCTTCATCATTGAGATGTATCTCGGTTTTTTCGGTATTAGGAATAAAATCTATATGTATAAGATCCAAAGCGTTGTTAATTGCTTCTTCACTGTTCATATCTATTTGTTTACGGATAAAATACAGTGTGACTGCACGGTACATCGCTCCGCTATCGATAAATACAAAATTTAATTTCTTAGCAAGAGCTTTTGCCAATGTACTCTTTCCGCAGGAAGAGAAACCATCTATTGCAATAATAAAATTATGTCGGGTGCTCATATCTTAAACATTTCCTCCTATAATGACTCCTGGCTTGTTGACCAAAGGAACCTTTGAGAGATTTTCATCAACAATACTTTCCGGAAGGAAGATGTATTTTTTATCATAAATCACCCCTCCTATATAATAACTTAACCAATACTCATTTGTCAATCCGAAAACCTGATCATCAATGGCCTCTATTTTAACGAACGAAACCGGTGCAACATCTCCGATAAAATGTCTGAGGGTTGTAGTCTTCACTTCCTTACCGTCTTTTTTTCCATAGCCTTTTGAAGTGACAAACACATTTTCCAATCCTTCATTTTTTTCATTGATCAGATATACTTTCCAGTTTTGTGAAGTCGGTGTATCTCCTTCCAACACCACAGAAATCAGAATATCTTCTACAATATTTTCAGGCAAATCTTTTTTCATGCAACGCTCTATATCAATGATTAAAGTTACTTTTTTGCTGTTGTTTTTTTGGCCCTTGGAGCAGCTTTTTTGGCTGTGCTTTTCGCAGCTTTACCTTTCGGCGCATCTGCTTCAGCCCATTTCAATACATCTTCATAGCTGATTTTCTCTACTTCTGTACCTTTAGGGATTTTAATATTTTGCTTACCAAAACGAATAAAAGGTCCCCATCTTCCATTTTCGATCTGTGCATCCGGATTTTCATCAAATACACGGATTACTTTATCTTTATCTTTCTGTCTTTTATCTTTTATGATCTCGATCGCTTCTTCTTCCGTCACGTCATGCGGATCCATCCCTTTCGGTAAGGAATAGAATGAACCGTCATGTCTGATATAAGGTCCGAAACGACCAATCGCAACGGTCATATCTTTTTCTTCAAAAGCACCTACTTTTTTAGGCAGCTTGAACAGTTCCAAAGCATCTTCAAAAGTAATGGTTTCGATCATCTGACCTTTACGAAGAGACGCAAATCTTGGTTTTTCTTCATCATCTGCACTACCAATCTGTACTAATGGTCCGAAACGACCTACTCTGACAGTTACCGGTTTTCCTGTTTCAGGATCCGTACCGAGTTCACGTTCGTGTGTAGCACGTTCGGCATTTTCAAGTGTATCCTGTACCTCGGTATGAAACGGGCCATAGAATCCTTTCATCATCTCTGTCCACTCTGTAAGTCCCTGAGCGATATCATCAAACTCTTTCTCTACTTTGGCCGTAAAATGATAGTCTACGATCCCTTTAAAATGCTCTACCAGAAAATCATTGACCAGGACACCGATATCCGTAGGGAACATTTTAGATTTTTCAGCACCTGTAATCTCTGTTTTAGTCACCGTATTTACCTGACCGTTTTCTAAGGTCAAAACCTGATAGTCGCGTGAACGTCCTTCTCTATCTTCTTTTTCTACGTATCCTCGATTTTGAATCGTTGAAATCGTAGGCGCATAAGTAGACGGACGGCCTATACCAAGTTCTTCCAGTTTCTTCACCAGAGAAGCTTCTGTATATCTCGCCGGAGGACGGGAGAAACGCTGAATAGCATTCATTGTTTTCAACTGCACAGCCTGTCCTTGCTCTAAAGGAGGTAAAAGTGTATTTGAAGAATCGTCATCTGTTCCAGGATCGGTATCCTCATCCGTAGATTCCATATAGACTTTGAGGAAACCGTCAAATTTCATCACTTCTCCTGACGCAACAAGCATCTCCGAACGTGTGGATACAGCGATCTTTGCAGTTGTTTTTTCAAACTCTGCCTCACTCATTTGCGAAGCGATAGCACGTTTCCAGATTAATTCATAAAGGCGTCTTTCAGAAGAATCACCTTCAATGGTGTGATCAGAGAAATAGGTAGGACGAATAGCCTCGTGCGCTTCCTGTGCTCCTGCCGCTTTTGTTTTATATTTTCTCATCTTATGGTATTTGTTACCATAAGCATTTGTAATCTCTTTTTCAGCCGATTCTATTGCAGTATCACTCAGATTGACTGAGTCGGTACGCATATAGGTAATACGTCCGGCTTCATAAAGGCGCTGTGCGACCTGCATTGTTCTTGCAACCGAAAAGCCCAGCTTACGACTGGCCTCCTGCTGAAGCGTAGAGGTCGTGAAAGGTGCTGAAGGTGTTCTTTTGGCCGGTTTTTTCTCCAGTGAGGACACTGAAAAAGAAGCGGAGATACAATCTTTCAGAAATTGTGCTGCTTCTGCCTCCGTTTCAAAGCGCTGAGGTAATTCAGCTTTAAACTGTTCTTTGCCCTTTCCTGTCAGAAAAAGAGCAATTATCTTGAATGAAGCCTCTGCTTCAAATTTATTGATTTCTCTTTCGCGCTCTACAATAAGTCTTACAGCCACAGACTGTACACGACCAGCAGAAAGAGAAGGTTTGACTTTACGCCATAATACAGGTGACAATTCGAATCCCACCAAACGATCCAGCACACGTCTGGCCTGCTGTGCATTTACCAGATTGTAATCTATTGTGCGGGGAGTTTCTATTGCTTTCAGAATAGCCGGCTTTGTAATTTCATGAAAGACAATACGTTTTGTATTTTGCTCTTTTAGTCCTAAAGTTTCGTATAAGTGCCAGGAAATCGCTTCTCCTTCCCGGTCCTCATCGGACGCGAGCCACACCATTTCGGCTTCTTTTGCTAATTTTTTCAACTCACTGACTACAGCCTTTTTATCTGAAGGAACTTCGTACTTCTGTTGAAAGTTATTTTCCGTATCAATGGCATCATCTGTCTTCACCAGATCCCTGATATGTCCATAACTAGACTTCACCAGAAAGTCCTTTCCCAAATATCCTTCGATTGTTTTAGCCTTAGCAGGCGACTCTACTATGAGCAAATTTTTAGCCATCTATGTATTTTGATTTCTGCAAATAAAAGTATTTCTTAAAGAATAGACAACTATTGTCGTCACTATATTGGGGCAAACTTATGAAAATCTCCGGCTATTATTGTAAAAAAATCACATCCAAAAGGTAAAATACTGCGAATATGACAGAGGCAATACCATTTGTCGTCATAAATGCCCTGTCTACCTTGCTGAGATCTGCAGGGCTCACAATCCTGTGCTGATAGATCAGCAACAGACCATAAAATGCCAATCCCAGATAATAGAACCAACTGACATGCATATAAAATGCAGGCAGGATAACAAATATAAAAGAGATGACATGAAGGCACTCAGATACCCGCAAGGCATTTTTGGTCCCCAGTCTTACCGGAATAGAATTCAGATTGTTGGCACGATCAAATGCTTCATCCTGCAAAGCATAAATAATATCAAAACCACTGGCCCATGTCATGACAGCGATACCGTAAAAGACCGGAATGATATTAAATTGTCCTGTCACCACCAGATAAGCTCCTATTGGCGCCAGTCCAAGACCAACTCCCAGTACCAGATGACATAAAGGAGTGATGCGTTTGGTATAACTATAAAAAAGGACAACAAATAAAGCTATCGGTGACAAATAGAAGCACAACGGATTGATCAGGTAAGTAGCTCCTGTAAAAATCGCACAATTGATAATCGTAAATAATAAAGCCTGACGGGCGCTGATACGACCTGCAGGGATATCACGCATAACTGTGCGTGGATTTTTAGCATCAATATCTCTGTCCAGGTATCTGTTGAAGGCCATAGCAGCATTCCGCGCTGTCACCATACAAACCAGCATCAGTACAAGTTTTATCCATTCGAATGAGTAAGATGTAGTGTGTACGGCCAGAAAAAATCCGATCAGGGCAAACGGAAGGGCAAAAACACTGTGTGCAAATAAGACTAAAGAAAAATACTTCTTCATACAAACTACTTAAAACTTATCGTCAACCTCCGGCGGAACGAAACGCGTATTAATGTCATTGATCATTTCCAAAATAGGTTCACAGCCTGTCTTTGCTTCCGCAGAAGTAAGGAAATGAGGAGGTACCTCTTCAAACCATTGTAACAGTGATTTTCTGAATTTAGCGATATTCACATCCGATTTCACAGCAGACTGTTTATCGGCTTTTGTGAAAACCAGCATAAACGGAAGTCCGCACTCCCCTAACCAGCAACAAAAATCCAGATCTATTTTCTGTGGCTCATGGCGACTGTCTATCAGCACAAATACACACTGCAGATTATCGCGGTGTGTCAGATATCTTCTGATAAATTTTTGCCATTCCGAGCGGTTTGTCTTTGAAGTCTGGGCAAAGCCATATCCCGGTAAATCCACCAAAAACCATTCATCATTAATAATAAAATGATTGATCAGTTGTGTTTTCCCTGGTTTTTGTGAGGTCTTGGCAAGTCCCTTTTTGTTGGTCATAGCATTGATCAGAGAAGATTTACCGACGTTAGAACGTCCGATAAAAGCATACTCAGGCAATGTAGGATCAGGAAGTTTGTCGACTCTTGTATTGCTGCAGACGAATTCAGCTTTCTTTACTAGCATAGGACAAAGGTATGATTAATTGATTGGAAAATTAAATGAGTACTGACATCTGTGTTTCGTAACGATCTGAAACAGGATACCGGATATATGATCTGCAAACCAAAGCTTCACACAAGTGAGCACTCAACCTGCTGGCTATAATCATAGTATATACTATTAATAAAAAAATAATCAGTTAACCTGATGTGATGTATTATAATCTGGTTTATTTCATTTATTTTAGGCAAAATAATCAAAATCAATATGCTTGACATTCAACACATCGTCAAACAGTATGCTAACCACAGAGCCTTGGATGATGTCTCACTTTTTATTCCCAAAGGGAAAATATTCGGACTTCTGGGACCTAACGGAGCAGGAAAGACTTCCCTTATACGCATTATCAATCAAATCACAGCTCCCGATGAAGGACAGATTCTTTTCAACGGAGAAGTTTTAAACCCCAATCACATTGGTAAAATCGGATATCTGCCTGAAGAACGCGGCCTTTACAAAAAAATGAAAATTGGCGAGCAGATGCTGTATCTCGCACAATTAAAAGGCCTTTCAAAAGCTGAAGCTTCTACCAAAATCCGATATTGGTTTGAAAAACTGCAGATTCAATCCTGGTGGGACAAAAAAGTAGAAGATCTGAGCAAGGGTATGCAACAGAAAGTACAGTTCGTAGCTACAATTGTACATGAGCCAGAACTGATTATTCTGGATGAACCATTTTCGGGATTTGATCCTGTCAATGCTCAGATCATTCAGGATGAGATCCTGGAACTGAATAAAAAGGGGGCTACTATCATTTATTCTACCCACCGGATGGAGACCGTGGAAGAGCTGTGCGATAATATTGCACTGATCAACAAATCAAAGAAGATTCTGGACGGGTCCGTCAGAGAGATCAAACAGAAATATAAAAATCAGACCTTTACGCTGCAATTCGAACAGGATGCAAGCCTGCAGGACTGGCACAATCCGGAGCTTTTTGAAGTAATCGCATATCCGCAGCCTGATGAATCATCGGATGATCATGCCGAGATAACCCTGAAACTTCAGGAAGGTATCAAACTTAATGATGCGCTTTCTTATCTTATTCCTAAAATCAGCATCCATCAGATCATAGAAAAAGTTCCTTCTATGCAGGACATCTTTATCGAAAATGTAACGAAATCCCAACTTAACAGCTCCTCTTATGAATAAGGTATTATTGATTATAAAACGTGAATATTTTTCAAGAGTAAAAAAGAAATCTTTTTTACTGCTCACCTTTCTGGTGCCGTTATTCTTTATCGGGATGTATGTACTGATATTCTACTTAACAAAAAAGAGCTTTGAAGATTCTCATGCGACTGTTTATGTTATAGACAATGAAGGGAATACAGGCGCACTGTTAAAAAGCAATAAGAATATCACCTATATTGAATCCCTGAAGTCGCTTCAGGATCAGAAGAAAGATCTTGACCCGGAGAAAGACAATTCAGGTATTCTTATTATTCCGAAAGATTTTTATAAAACGACAAACATAGAATACTTAACAATAGGCAAAGCGGGTGTAAGTACCCAGTCTGAGATTGAAAATCAACTGGAAGAAATTGTCAGAAACTATGAATATAAGGAAGCAGGCATTGACATAAAGACCTTAGATAATATACGTCCTAAAATCCATCTTGTAGCCAAGGAATTAACAGAAACAGGTTCTGAAAAGGCCAGCCATACGGAGGTGGCCATGGGAATAGCGATGGGACTCTCTATTCTGATCTATATCTCTCTGTTCCTTTATGGTGCACAGGTGATGCGTGGTATTATTGAAGAAAAAAGCAGTCGTATAGTCGAAGTCATTATTTCCAGTGTAAAACCTTTCCAGCTTATGTTGGGAAAAATCATTGGAATCGGTATGGTGGGACTTACGCAGTTTATTCTATGGCTGCTGCTCACAGTAGGACTGACCACTATAGCGACTTCGACAATGTTGTCTAAAGAGGATCTCACCGGCGCCATGAACAGTCAGGGACAGGCACAACAACTGGAAGCTATGAATTCTTCGGGATTTGACTTTCAGGAAGCTATGCAATCTGTAAATTTCCCTCAGTTGATTATCTGTTTCTTTATTTTCTTTATCGGCGGATATCTGCTTTACAGTGCATTATTTGCCGCAGCAGGATCGGCAGTAGAAAGCGAAACTGAAGCATCCCAGTTTACAATGCCTATTACGATGCCGCTTTTGCTGACCTACATTCTGTCATTTGGTGTATTGGTCAATGATCCGAACGGGCCGGTTGCAACATGGCTGAGCTTTATTCCGCTCACCTCTCCTATTGCGATGCTCGTCAGAATTCCTTTCGGCGTCCCGACCTGGCAGATTATTGTGTCAGCTTTATTACTTGTAGGTGGATTTCTCCTGACCACATGGGTAGCTGCCCGGATTTACAGAGTAGGTATATTAATGTACGGTAAGAAAGCCAGCTTTAAGGAAATGATAAAATGGTTTAACTATAAACGTTAATTACAGAAATAAACATATTTAGCCCTTATATCTTAAATATCTTAGGTATAAGGGCTTTTTTGTATCTCATACCATATAAAAGACTGTCGTCAATTATGTAACTTACTTTCTCATTACAATTCAGCATTCAGGTTGATCCGTCGGAACATAAGGTCTTTACATTATTTATTTCTCTTTTTTAGTACTTCATCCAGACTAAAGGCGAATTTCTCCTGGGTTGCTAACAGAAAAGATGCTGCACTTCCTATCCATACAGAAAAATCAAAAGTAGATTTAATGCCCAATGTCGCGGTCATAGAAAGCGCAAAAATCAGCAACAGTATTCCACAGCTAATTGCGACTATTCTTGTCTTAAACCCAAGAATAATCAATATGCCTAAAATAATTTCAGCAGCAGTAGCAAAGTAGGCATTTAACTTTGTCATTACGGTCGGCAGAAATGAGGTAATCTGTCCTGTGTATGCAATAAAGTGATCCATATTTCCCCAGACAGAATTTGCTGCAGGCCATAATCCAAAACGATCAGCAACAGCAGAAAGAATTGTAATGCCTATCGTTAACCGAAGAAAAAACTGTGTATAAAGGGGGGTATCAGTATGTTCCATTAGAAATATTTTAATTCTTACAAATTTCAGTTACCAGTTGCATAAAAAACTTAAACTGGTTTAAGAAAATATCAGACAAATGGAGACTGGCCTTCATTTTCTAAAACCGAATATTATACCCCAGTGAAATACGTGCAAAGGGGTATGTTTTGTCCAGTTCCGGGTAATCTCTGAATTCGCCTTCAAGACGATAATAACCGGAATTGAGATTCAGGGACAGATCTTTGTAGAACCTGAATCCAAAGTTACCGGAGAAAGCGTGAAGGTAATAGGTGGATGCATTGCCGCTTTTCTCCCAGGTATACGAATATGCACCGTTGTATCCGACTCCTATTCGTAAACGACCAAAGAGGTTGAGTTCGGAATCAAATTTTACAGAGAATCCGGAACCATAATTGTAATTACGACTTTCTCCGTATAGCAGATGTGGATCCGGAATTGCGGATAACAGAACAAACCCCATACCCATAGCTGTTTTTAGCTTATTCTTACGTCCCAGATTAAACGTTGACAGTACATTGTAGTTCAGGCTCTGTCCTCCATAAAAGAACGCTTCATTGTACAGGAAATCATAGTTGGCTGTGATCGTGCCGTAATGTTTGCCGGGTAGTCTGATCAATAGAGGCTCTCCATAAAGCACACCATACGCATTGACGGAATTGACAAATGAACTGTCATCACTTCCCAGTTCCAGATTTACATAGAACTCTTCAAAGGGTTTCTTATACTCGCTGTCACCTGCAGAATAGATAATACGCAACCTGCCGTATGCTGCATTTTTCCCTTTCTCCAGCAGGTTGGAAACTTTTGTATCAAACCGTCTTATTCCCATATCCACTTCTGCTGTTATCACAGAAGAGTCTGTCAGATTCCGCTTCTCATACTTTCCCCATTTACCATCCAGCAGACGGTTCAGGCCATTTATGGGATTGACCAAAAATGCAACTACCTCATTCGCCTGTTTCTGAAAGCCGTAAGCAGGTTTCGCAAGTATATTATTTGCAATCCGATGTGTCATTTCTCCTAACACGATACCACCATACGTGGTATTAACCAGATCATTGATAGACGGAGCCTGCGTCTCTCCACCTGTCTCCCAGATATAGCTTCCTGCCAGTGTGGCAAGTGAAGAGGTCGTAAATGAATAACCATTGCTTCGAAAGGAATTAAAATATAACTGCCCGTGATAAGGATGGGAAATCTGATTAGTCATAAATTCATTATCATCCCATTTCCATGCGCTTAAACGCTGATGATCCATAAAATTTTTGAAAGTGATATGTGAATAAGGATCTTTTCGTACAAAATAGTTGAATGAGGCCGGAAAAGCCTGGGTAAGCGTCCATTCTGTCGCTGCCCTCCAGAAATTCTTTTTGCTGGCATATAGGGTATCCATATAATCCGGTAATCGAAGACTATCCAGTTTAGTCTTTCTCAGATAGGGATCTGTTATTGTGGTATCCTTTAGTTGCGTTGAAAATGGAAAATCCTGCGCCAATGTTGGATTCTGAAAACCGATTAGTATCGTACTTAACAGGAAAAAGAATAGCTGGGCTCTATTTATACATTGAATCGGCATACTCAAAAAATATAATTGCAAAAATAGAGTAATTCATTTAATTACAGATAAATTCAAGGTGAATACTCTTTAATTAGATAATCTATATATCGTAAAATGCTGGCGGGGACGCCAACATACGCTGGTTGAACAAAACTCATCAACTTTGAAAGTGCTTTAAAATATGCGCAACGCACTTCAAGCATAGCCAACTTTCTCTCCTTTCCAAGGAGAGATGCCCGCAGGGCAGAGAGGTTAATACCATTCCAATTATATGATTTACTTCCGATAAAGGCACAAGCAGACGTTCGTGGCTGAATGATTCCCATCTAATGCTTATACATTCTGCAAAAAAAAGAAATCAGCTATAAAAATAAAACGGGTCGAAAATCAAAATTTTCGACCCGTTTCTTTCGTTATACTTTTAGTTTACTTCAGATTGTCTCTGTAAACTGTAGCTTTCTTTACTTCACGTTGAATGTCTTTTCTTGACGAATCAAATGACAACAACTTTTGGTAATCTGAAATCGCTTTATTGTAAGCATCTGTTGCAGCTGCTTTATTATAATTAGCGGCTCCTGAAGTACCTACTAAAATACCTAAATCACGGTAAGCAATAGCTCTGTTCTGGTATAATTTAGCATCACTTGCATTGATAGCGATAGCTTTAGAAAAGTCATCAATTGCCGTTTTCAACAATTGTTCACGGCTAGCGCTCGAAAGTTTTGACTCTGTCTGTACAGCAAGGTTATTTGACGCTTTAGCTTTATAATAATAAGCTGTTCCATTCTTAGCATCCAAAGCCACTACTTTACCAAATGTATCTGATGCTTTTTTGAAATCACCATTATGGAATTGTGAGTAACCCAACATGTACAGTACGTTCGGATCACTGCCTTCTTTAGGAAGAGCTTTTTCCAAATGTGTTGCTGCACTTTTGAAATCACCGTCCAATAGTGCTTTTTGACCCAATCTCACATTAGGATTACTGTGTTCTTGTTCCTTTTGCTGAGCAGAAGCGCTAAGAGCGAAGAAAGCTAATGCTAGAGTCGCCAAACCCATTTTGGCATTTTTCAAAGTGATGTTTAAGAAATTAAGTTTCATATCTAAATTATTTCGTTTTTAATGTTGTTTCGATGTCGCTTGAACACCAATTCCCTAGAATAGAGTAAAGTTGATCCAAATAGTTTAATACCACAATCAGAAGTTATTCACATTTCCACATTTCTATAATTATCTGCATGTATTTCACTATATAATAAACTGCTAAAAACTTCAATTCGTATATTTGCAGTCTTAAAAATATTTATGACAAATCAGAACCGGGGACTGTCTTTTTTTCAGCCTTTTTATGTTAGTATAGCATAAATAATACCAATTTTTATCTTGGCACTGTGCTTGCATATACCAAATAGTATTTTTTTTTAAATTTTAAAACAACAAAGTCTGACAGTCTGTCCGAGACATTAATAATATTATATGAGCAAATTTGAGCCCTTTGATTTCAATCAAGCCATTCCCATTATAAACGAAGACACTGAATTTTTCCCTTTACTATCCCAACAGGATGAAGATGAGATGAGCAATGCTGACATACCGGAAGTATTAGCAATCTTACCTCTTCGCAATACCGTGTTATTTCCCGGTGTTGTGATCCCTATCACTGTAGGCAGGGACAAATCCATCAAGTTGGTAAAGGATGCTTACAAAGGCGACAAAACAATAGGTGTCGTTTCCCAAAAGGATATGACTATTGAAGATCCGAATGTTGAACAACTCAACAAAATCGGAACAGTAGCCAATATCATTAAGGTGCTGCAGATGCCTGACGGCAACACAACTGTCATTATTCAGGGTAAACAACGCTTCAAACTGACAGAAGCTATTCAGTCAGAGCCGTATCTGAAAGCAAAAGTAGAGCGATTCAAGGAAGAAAAACCAAAGGTTAATAAAGAATTCAAGGCGCTTATTTCTTCGATTAAAGAACTGGCGTTGCAAATTATTCAATTGTCTCCGAATCTGCCAAGTGAAGCAGGTATTGCTATAAAAAATATCGAAAGTCCGACTTTCCTTGTCAATTTCATTGCTTCCAACATGAGTCTGGAAGTAGAAAGTAAACAGGAATTACTGGAAATGAAAGACTTCGGAAAACGTGCAAAGCAATTGCTGGAATATCTTACAACCGAAATCCAGTTGCTTGAACTAAAAAATCAGATTCAGAATAAAGTACGTATAGATCTGGACAAACAACAGCGTGATTATTTTCTTAATCAGCAGATCAAAACTATTCAGGAGGAATTGGGTGGCAGCACTCCGGATCTCGAACTGGAAGAACTGAAGAAACGCGCCAAATCCAAAAAATGGAAGGATGATGTCGCCAAACATTTCAATAAAGAAATTGAAAAATTAGCCCGTATCAATCCTGCAGCAGCAGATTACTCCGTTCAGCTGAATTATCTGGAACTGCTGTTGGATCTGCCATGGGGAGAATTTACCAAAGACAATTTTGATCTTGCCCGTGCACAGAAAGTACTGGACAAAGATCACTACGGCCTGGAAAAAGTAAAGCAGCGTATCGTTGAATATCTTGCCGTACTGAAGCTTAAAAATGATATGAAAGCGCCGATTCTGTGTCTGGTAGGTCCTCCGGGAGTGGGTAAAACTTCCTTAGGAAAATCAATTGCGCGTGCTTTGGGTCGTAAATATACCCGTATGGCTCTGGGTGGTGTACGTGATGAGGCAGAGATAAGAGGACACCGTAAGACTTACATTGGTGCCATGCCGGGACGCATTGTACAATCCCTGAAAAAAGCAGGAACCTCAAACCCGGTATTTGTACTGGATGAGATTGACAAAATAGGTGCTGATTTCAAAGGAGATCCTTCTTCTGCTTTACTGGAAGTACTTGATCCGGAACAAAACACGGCTTTCTACGATCATTATGTGGAGATGGAATACGATTTATCGAAGGTAATGTTTATTGCTACGGCAAACTCATTAAATGGTGTACAGCCGGCCTTACTGGACCGTATGGAAATCATCGAGGTCAACGGATATACAATAGAAGAAAAGATAGAGATAGCGAAAAAACACCTTCTTCCGAAACAGCGCGAGATGCACGGTCTACAGACCAAGGATGTAGCTATGCGTCCAAAAGTGGTGGAAAAAATTATAGAAGATTATACACGTGAATCAGGTGTCCGCGGTCTGGAAAAGAAAATAGGTTCTGTAGTGCGCGGTATCGCTACCCGTATCGTAATGCAAAAGGAGTATGATCCGAATGTGTCTGAAGCTGATATTGAACAGATTCTGGGAGCACCTATCTTTGATAAGGACATGTATGAAAATAACGATGTGGCAGGTGTAGTCACTGGTCTTGCATGGACTTCTGTAGGTGGCGACATTCTCTTTATAGAATCGAGCCTGAGCCCCGGAAAAGGTAAATTAAGCCTGACCGGCAATTTGGGGGAAGTTATGAAAGAATCTGCCAGTATAGCCATGGCTTATCTCAGATCTCATGCGGAAGATTTCGGTATCAATTATAAGGTATTTGATCAGTGGGATGTAAATATACACGTGCCGGCAGGTGCTACGCCGAAAGACGGCCCTTCGGCTGGTGTGACGATGCTGACCGCACTAACCTCATTATTCACACAAAGACAGGTCAAAGCCAAACTGGCTATGACAGGAGAGATCACGCTAAGAGGTAAAGTACTTCCTGTAGGCGGTATCAAAGAAAAGATACTGGCGGCCAAGCGGGCAAACATCAAAGAAATCATTCTCTGCAAATCCAATCAGAAAGATATTATAGAGATCAAAGAGGACTATATCAAAGACCTGACGTTTCATTATGTTACCGAAATGTCTGAGGTCATTAAATTAGCTTTACTGGACAAGAAAGTAAAAAACGCTAAAGTTCTGGATCTCAACAGCAAAGAAGGTTAATACTAAGGTCTAAAATAATGGAACCCCTGAAGCGGGGAGCTTCAGGGGTTTCCAAACCAATTATTAACCTAAATTATGAAATTTTATATTTCGCTATTATAAACGTCTGCGAAATTTATTTATTGTATCCTGTTAAAAATATTTTCACTTATTTATTTTGACCGGAACAATTGCAGCAGCAAAGCTACAGTTAATAAGAAACTCATCAGAAACCCTAACCAGGAAAGCAGAGGTACATCCCACAGCAAATATCCTACTCTACCGTGTGCCAGAATACTTGCTCCTATCCCAAATGTCATAGCTAATATGGACAACATAAGTTTATTGCCCATCCGGTGCAGAATTAGCTGAAAACTGTCAAAATCCCGGAGTCGGTGGTTAAGAAGTATTTTATCATTCTTAACCTTATCCAGCAATGCTATGGCATCCTCCGGAATATCGCTCCACAATCCCTTTAAAAACTTCGCCTTCTCTATAGTCTGTTCTCTGATATATCCGGGAGATATTTTTTGCTTCGCTATTCTGTCCGCAAACGGGGAAATACTTTTTGGAATATTGAGATCTGCATCCAGTTGCCTGCCTATTCCTTCCAATAATACAATACCCCGTATCAGAATATAAATAAAGTCAGGCATCAGAATATGATTATGCTGCAAGGTGTTATTTACCATACGCAACAAGACTGAAATCTCAATGTTGGCTAATGAATTTTGATCCAGAATATCGAAGATCTCATAAGCGTCGCGCTCAAGCCTTCGCTCATCTTCAATATGTTGTACAACAGCTAATTTTTTGATGTTACGGATCAGATCTCTCGCGTCTTTCATCAAAAAATTAATGACCATAGCTTCGATCAGCTTTCTGTCCATAGGAATCATCATCCCCATAGCTCCGAAATCTATAAAAACTATTTGACCTTTCTTATTGACAAATACATTTCCCGGATGCGGATCAGCATGGAAAAAACCATGTACAAGCACCTGTTCCAGATACAGATCAAGTCCTTGCTGAACAATTGATTTCGGATCTAAGCCTAATGCTTTCAGTCCCTCAACATCGTTGATCTTGACCCCGTCAATAAACTCCATACAAAGCATTTCATCATCCGAATAGGCCCGGTATACCTTTGGTACGTACACCTGAGTATTGTCTTTGAAATTCTTACGGAAACGTTCCATATTATTCAGCTCATTTACAAAAGACAACTCGCGCATAAGCGAATTTTCAAATGACAGAATAATCTGATAAAGGTTCATCTTATAAATGACCTCATACTTACTCTCCAGAAATCTTGTAAGATCTTTGATAAAAGCCAGATCTGCGGTAATGACTTCCCGGATATTGCTTCTTTTTATCTTGAGAACAGCATCTTTACCGGACTTGAGACGAACTTTATACACCTGACCAATAGATGCTGCTGCAAGAGGCTTTCCGTCAATATATTCAAAATGATCTTCCGGTACAATATCAAAATGTTCACGAAGTTTCTGCCTGACATCCATTTCTTCAGGAGGGACATTATCCTGCAACTTAACCAGTTCATCACGCAGATCTTTTGGGATAATATCTTCTCTGTTGCTCAGCAATTGCCCCAGTTTAATAAATGTAGGACCTAGTTCTTCTATAGCCAGTCTGACACGTACGTTAAAATCTTTTTCGAAGAGCTTTTCTGTATCACTGTTCAGATGTAACAGACTGTCCGGCACAAAAGTATCTATATTAGAACGGGAGATTAGTTCGCCAAATCCATATTGGGACAAGATTTTAGCTATACGTCCTACCCTTTTTATTTTCGATATTTCATATATCATATGTTGCCTCTACTTTTCTTGCTTACCGCTTATACTTCCATCTACCCCCAATACAGACACCACCTTATCTCCCAGGCGGGTGATATCGGATTTAAGTCCTATCATCACGGTCATTGCATTAATAGGGGTATTCTGAATCTTGGTGAAACTGTGTACATACCCGACTTCCAGACCTACGAAAAACCCTTTAAACTTATAATCGGCACCTACACCAAGTTTTGAAGAAAAATTAAATTTGGATTTCTTTTCGATCTCCACGACTGATGTGGCATCATTGACAATAGCCCTCGGTTCAAGGAAAATACCGAAACCGGGACCAATATAACCGTATGTATTGAGTCGTTTATGCTGTTTTCTCATACCACCTGAAAGACTCAGATTGTAAAATGTAGCATCTCCGTTATTGATGCGATAGGGACTCGTATTATCCAGCGATTGCTGCTTATAACCAAATGAAAGCGTATAAAGCACCGGCATCACATAGAAGCGACTGTCTTTCAGGGAAATATCAAGCCCCATACTTCCTGAAAACTTAGGCGTAAGAACATCCTTGGTCTTTCCCATAGGAAATGCAAGCCCTGTACCCCCGAAATAATAAACTTTACGATAATGTAATGTGTCTACACCCGACTGCGCCCTGACGGCTCCCTGAACACAAAACAGAAGAAGGAGAAAAGCTAAACTTGTTTTCATTAACATATACTTGTTTTCAAAAAAACACTTAACCTCTCCAAAGGTTTGTGAACCGAAGCAATATTTGCTACAAAAAGTTTTTTGCCTGAGGTCCCTGGTTGAAGAGCAAATCTATAATACTCAGATTCGGCATAAAGCCGTTGTTGTTTTCAAAAACCTGGTAATACGGAATAACCGGTTCCTGTAACAAAGGTTTTTTAGGATGCATCAGAGAACGAAGATCAATTGCATTTTCATCTTCTTTGACATAGATCTCCGTATCTGTTACTGTTCTGTTTAGTTTCAGCAGCTTCAGCATCAATAAAAGTTGTTCTTTATTCAATTCATACAGAAATTCGTATTCCTGTTTATAGAAATGTGCAAAATCATCCTCATAATACTCGAAATAAGCTGAACTTCTGTACGCAGTCTGCAGACTCAGCCAATGTAATCTTTGCCAGTTGTGATCATAATTAATCCGGATATCCCCCATAGCAACATGATCTTTACGTTTATGCATGATCGGAACCGTCAAATCCAGTTTGCCGTTTGAAGTCATGATACTCGTTCTGTTTCTGTATGTCTGCTTTGGATAATGTTCTTTTTTCTCCAGAAACAAAGGCAAGTCATGTTGTTTGATTACATGAAAATAAGAAACAGGAGGCAGATAGCATGCCGGCAATAAGATATGATTTGACATAATGAAATTAGCTCTTTATTATAAGGCAAAAGTAACTTAAATTAAGGATATTTGTAACAAAATAGCATTTCAAGAGATATAGCATGAAAATCAAATTGTTGTCAGGTATACTTTTCTGCCTTTCTATCTTACCCTTTTGGGTTCTTTATGCGCTATCCGATCTTTTCTATTATCTGCTTTTTTACGGGATCAAATACCGCAAAAAGGTAGTACTGGAAAATCTAAAAAATGCATTTCCGGAAAAGACAGAAGAAGAAAGACTACTGATCGCTAAAAGATTTTACCGATTCTTTCCTGATCTGGTAATAGAAGCTGTCAAAATGGCAAGTATCTCGGCTAAACAGGTCAAGGAACGTATAGAACTGATCAATCCGGAAGAAGTATACCGTCATTTTGATGCAGGCAAGTCCGTAATAGGTGTGACGGCACATTATTGTAATTGGGAATTAGGTATCCACCGGCTAAGTCTGATGACTACGAATCCGGTGTTGATCATATACAAACCGCTTAATAATATCGCTTTCAATACCCTTTATAACAATATAAGAAGCCGTTTTGGAGCACAGATGGTACCTATGAAGCAAATTTTGAGAGCTATCATACGGTTAAAAAAACAACCTCATATCAGTATGTTTGTCGCAGACCAGACGCCGGTTTATCAGGATTCAGATTACTTTCTGGAATTTCTACATCAGGAGACACTGGTGTATACCGGTACCGAACGCATCGCCCGTATGACACATGATCCTGTTGTATATTGTCATATCGGACGTAAAGAAAAAAGAGGTTATTATTACTGTAAATTTACTACATTAGTAGAAGATGTATCGCTGTATGCGGAGCACGAAATTACCCATTTGCACAACAAATTTACAGAGGACATTATCAAAGAAAAACCTGAATACTGGCTGTGGTCTCACAGACGTTGGAAACGTAAACGTAGAAAATGAAAAATTATCCCAGAGTAGCGGTTGTTATCCTGAACTGGAACGGAGCATTTTTTCTTGAAAAATTCCTGCCTTCAGTATACAATAGCGCTTATCCTAATATTGAATTTGTAATTGGAGATAATAACTCTACGGACAATTCTATAGAATTTGTTCAAAACTATTATCCCCATATTACGATTATACAAAACGATACAAATTATGGTTTTGCCGGAGGCTACAACAAAGTGCTCGAACAGGTAGAAGCCGATTATTATGTATTGCTGAATTCAGATGTCGAAGTGACTGAAAACTGGATTGCTCCTGTCATCGATATGCTGGAAGCAGATCCGGACATGGTTGCAGCCCAACCCAAGATATTAGCCTACCACGATAAGCAGAAATTTGAACATGCGGGTGGTGCCGGCGGTTTTATCGATGCTTATGGTTACCCTTTCTGCAGAGGCCGTATTATGGATCATCTGGAGGAAGATCATGGCCAATATAATGATACTAAAGAAATCTTCTGGGCCTCGGGAGCTGCATTTTTTATTAAATCCGACGCCTGGAGAGAAGCGAATGGCTTTGATACCGATTTCTTTGCTCATATGGAAGAAATCGACCTGTGCTGGAGACTCAAAAAAATGGATTATAAAATCGGATATTGCCCTCAATCGACGGTGTATCATGTAGGCGGCGGAACACTCAACACCAGCAATCCGAAAAAGACATATCTGAATTTCAGAAACAATCTGTTGATGTTACAGAAGAATCTTCCCTTCTGGACGGGTATATGGGTTATTTTTGCGCGTTTGTGGCTGGATCTTGCAGCAATATTTAAGTTTTTAGCTGAAAAAAAATTCAAAGATGCCTGGGCTGTAAGTCGTGCACATCAATATTTTTTCCTGAATATTTTCAAAACAGCAGAAAAACGTAAGGAACAGATTCGGTTTGAAAACAAAAAAGGAAAATACAGAGGTTGTGTTATATGGGAATATTTCATGAATAAACGTCGGAAATTCTCGGATCTTCCTGTTGAAAATTTCGAATAAACTGCTTTACGTTGATGATTAAAAAAACGCATAAATAAGCACAGTCTACCATTTGTGCATTTTAACATTAAAAATCCACTTTACTTGCTTTAGAGGGGATATTTTTCGTAATTTCGCTGACTATGTCGGCAGTTGAAATTCAAGAAAAAATAGCACAACTCACTCAGGAACTTAATCATTACAACTATCAGTATTATGTCCTGGCCCAGAGTCTTATTTCTGATTATGATTTTGATCAGAAGCTCAAAGAGTTAGAAGCTCTTGAATCGCAATATCCACAGTTTGCCGACCCCAACTCCCCTACGCGTCGTGTAGGAGGAGACATTACATCCAGATTCAATACCGTAAAGCACCGTTGGCCGATGCTTTCTCTTGGCAATACTTACAGCCAGGAAGAGTTGCGGGACTTTGATCAACGGGTACGCAAAATTATCGGTGACGATTTTGAGTATGTATGTGAATTAAAATTTGACGGCCTTTCCATAAGTCTGACCTATAAAGACGGTAAACTCGTACAAGGGGTAACCAGAGGAGACGGAACTCAGGGTGATGAAGTGACTGCCAATGTGAGGACAATCCGCAGCATTCCGCTTACACTCAAAACCAATGATTATCCGGAAGAATTTGAGATCCGCGGAGAGATATTCATGCACAAATCTGCCTTCCTGAGACTGAACAAAGAGCGGGAGGAAAATGGTGATCAGATCTATGCTAATCCCCGTAATTTTGCTGCAGGGACTATCAAACTACAGGATTCTGCAGAAGTAGCAAGAAGACCTTTGGATTGTTTTCTGTATTTCCTCTATATGGACAACCGAAGAAAACATTTCAGCACACACTGGGAAAGTCTTGAAGCGGTCCGCAAATGGGGATTTCATGTCTGTGACCACACCAGATTGTGCAGTAATATAGATGATGTATTTTCTTTTATCAATTACTGGGATACAGAAAGACATAATCTGAGTTATGAAATCGATGGTATAGTTATTAAGGTTAATGATTATGCGCAACAGGAAGAATTAGGCTTTACAGCCAAAAATCCGCGTTGGGCTACATCTTATAAATTTAAAGCAGAGCGTGTAGAGACTATTTTAAAGTCTATCAGCTATCAGGTAGGTCGTACAGGAGCAGTAACACCTGTAGCCAATCTGCAACCTGTGTCACTGGCAGGAACTACCGTAAAGCGTGCCTCTCTTCACAATGCAAATGAAATAGTGCGTCTGGACCTGCACGAACAGGATACAGTTTACGTAGAAAAGGGTGGCGAAATCATTCCTAAAGTCATTGCCGCCAATCTGGAAAAACGTAAGCCGGATGCCCTGCCATTTCATTATCCTACACACTGTCCGGAATGCCAGACCTTACTCGTTCGTGAAGAAGGAGAAGCTGTACATTACTGTCCAAATGAAGATGGATGTCCTCCCCAGATTATAGGTAAGATGCAACATTTTATCGGACGTAAAATGATGGATATCGAAGGCATGGGAAATGAGACCATTGAGACTTTTTTCAAAAAAGGATTGATCCGAAACGTGGTCGATATCTATAGTCTTAAAGAGCATGAAGAGGAACTGCAACAAATGGAACGCTTTGGGCAAAAGTCTATTGACAATATGCTCAAGGGTATAGAAAAATCCAAAGAAAAACCATTTGAGAAAGTACTTTTTGCATTGGGTATCCGTCATGTTGGAGAGACTATCGCAAAAAAACTGGCTTTGTATTTTAAGAATATCGATGCATTGGCGCAGGCTTCTGTAGAAGAAATCGCCTCCGTACAGGATATCGGAGGTCGTATTGCTGAAAGTGTGCATCAATACCTGAATACACCGATACATCAGAATCAGATACAAAAATTAAAAGATTACGGACTGCAGTTTGAGATTGAAGAGAAAGAAGTCATACTTGCCGGCAACGGTCTGGAAGGAAAGACTTTTCTGATCTCCGGCGTATTTGCAGATTTTTCGAGAGAAGAATTAACGGCACTTATCGAAAGTCATGGAGGTAAGATGGTGAGCAGTATATCAGCCAAACTCAATTATCTGGTTGCAGGAGACAAGATGGGACCATCCAAACTTGCGAAAGCAGAAAAATTACAGGTTCCTATTATCAACGAACAGGAACTGCTGGTTCTGATAAACAACTAAACAAAATATATTACAATTAACAATATCCATTAATCAAAAACAACACAATGAACGAGCTTCACGGAGCAGGAGTCGCATTAGTCACTCCGTTTAATGCAGAAGGATCTATTGATTTTGAAGCCCTGGCACAACTGATCGAGCTTCAGATCAATGAAGGTATGAACTATTTGGTTTCTTTAGGAACTACAGGCGAAGTCGCTACACTTTCTAAAGAAGAACGAAAGCGTATCTGGGATTTTACTGCCAAACAGGTGAATGGCCGCGTTCCATTGGTTGCCGGAATTGGTGGAAATCATACTGCAGAAATTGTCACTCAGGTACAGGAATTTGACAACAGTGCTTACTGTGCGATTCTTTCTGTTTCACCATATTACAACAAACCTACTCAAGAGGGTATCTACCAGCATTATAAGGCAATAGCTACCGCTTCAAAACTTCCGGTTATCTTATATAATGTTCCGGGAAGAACAGGCAGCAACATGACAGCTGAAACAACGATTCGCCTGGCAAAGGATTTTGATAATATCGTAGCGATCAAAGAAGCATCCGCGAATTTTGCTCAGTTCAGTGCCATTATGAGAGATAAACCTGAAGGGTTTCTCCTTATCTCGGGAGATGATCCCGCTACACTGCCCATGATGGCACTGGGAGCTGTAGGTATTATTTCGGTAGTCGGAAATGCGTATCCGGCAAAAGTAGCCACCTTATCCAGACTTTGCACAGAGGGTAATTATGCTGATGCAAGACAAATTCATAATGAGTTACTGGAAATTACGGACCTATGCTTTATAGAAGGCAATCCGGCCGGTGTCAAATACATATTACAGCAGAAAGGTATCGGCAGGGATCATGTACGATTACCGCTTGTACCTGTAAGTGTCAGGACTCAACAGGCGATAGAACAGGAAATGAAAACATTAGGATAATCAGAAAGAGGTGAAAAAATTCACCTCTTTTTATTTTATACCCATGTGTTAATTATCAATTATTCTCTTTACTTTTAGTTGTCATTCAGCAGTTAATAACTAAGGATATGGAAGATAATAATACAGCCCCAAGAAAAAAAAGCGGATTTAAAAAATTTTTAATCATTCTCCTTCTCATTTTAATTGCTACTGGAGCCGGATCTGTTTATTACAAGTACTATTTCGTATTTGGTGAAGGGGTCAAGTCCGGAAAATTGAATTTTGCAGTCAAAAAGGGAAATATCTTCAAAACTTATGAAGGCAAACTGATACAGGAGGGAATCGGACAAGGCAAAACGGGAGGACTGGCCAGCTATGAATTTGAATTTTCGATCGAAGATGATTCCGTATTTCATGTACTGGAAATGAATAGTGGTAAATATTTCGACCTTCATTATAAGGAATTTCACGGTGTGATTCCCTGGAGAGGCAACACCGTATATATTGTTGACAAAGTTATCAATATGAGATAGAGAAGATTGTCAGCAAGCCTGTAAACTACGATGGCTCTATATAAGGAATCGGATCTTTAAGCCGGAAAGAAACCTTAACATCCTGATCATTTCTTCGGATGACCATGTTAATTTTTTTTCCTTCATCTTCACTCAGAGAATGTTGTATCTGATCCAAAGACATCATTCCGGTCATTCTTCTGTTGATACTGATTAGCATATCTCCTTTCTTCAGGCCTGCATTTTCTGCAGGAGAACCTTTTCTGACACTGACAATAGAATAGGATGGCTTCAGCACAAATTTATATTGTAAAGCTCCTGTAGATGCTTCATATACAGGCTTGGTACTGGTCAACTGATCATTTTTCACTTCCGACGGAATATTTACTTTTACCCAGTCCTGTACCCAAATCATACCATCATGCTTGACATCTAAGCCACTCATATCTACCAGAAATGGTTTGTTGTAAAATTTATTCTTTCGGATATAAATAGCCTGACTTGTATAATCAAATACGATATTAAAGCGCATCAGCAGCTCATTTCCTACCGAACCTACCCTATCTTTTACGAGTTTGGCAGAACGGACAGCAATACTGTCTGGGAATGAGGATGTAGGAGTCCTGAAGATAAATTTTCCCATCTGAAACTGATGGATACGACTCATCCTGCCATGTATATCTCCGCTAAATCCCCGCCCTATAAATTCTTCTATATTCGGCTCATTCAGTCTGAAATCACGTACGCGCGAAGGAAATACCATAATAGCATCACTGTTGCCCATATCTACCAGCATTTTGGCTTTTATACCCTCCTGCTGTAACGATAACCAGGTATCGATATAAGGTCTGCTGTTTTCCAGTTCTATATCCAGACGTTCATATTTTCTGACTTTTCGTTCAATCTGCTCACTATCCCTGTAAACCGTAAGCTTATGCTTTACAAAATCTACTTCTACAGGATGATCTTTAAAAAAATGACTTCCCAGAATACCGTTTATAGGCACACCAACATAAGCCGAAAAATTAAAATCACTGTTTAATATCACATATACTGTGTGTGCCGTATCGATGAGTTCTCCGCCCACCTCTACAGTATTACCAGTAGCCTGAATAGCTTCTATCCCTTCGTTTTCACCCAATCCGTTAAACTTAAGCTTTTTGGTATTTTTGAAACTCAGCGTATTGTCTTCCAGACTAAACAGGATTGTTTCCTTAACACCGGTATCTACGAGAAATATCAGATCCACCCCATTAATCTTAATAGGAACAAGAGCCAGATTTCTTACGAACTGAAAAGGGATAACGGCTTTTTCTTCATCCTTTATAAATTCAAAATGACCTTGAGCACGTATTGGAAATACATAGCATAAAAATAATATGACGATAAGGTATCTCATATTAGGAATACATATTGGTTATTGTTTCACAATGGTAATTTGATACAAATTACGAGAAAAATACTATTAGTAAAAGTTTTGCAATGAGATATTCCAAAACATATTATTTTTTCGGAAACAGCAGCACCTGTTTCAGGCTGCAGCATAGACAAAAAAATCTGCTGCTATAGCTGCCAAACACATACAGCCGGTGTTTTCACCGGCTGTATGTGTATCTGAATAATCCATATGACTATAGAATACCGTGCAATTTTATATATTGGAGCAGCATAATAGTTTTACCGTCTTTGATTTCGCCATTTGTTATCATATTCATAGCATCTTCAATAGGGTATTCCAGCACTTCGATATTCTCTTCCTCCTGTTCCAGTCCCCCACCCTCTGTGACTTTCATTTCTTTATCATATGCAGCAATAAAAAAATATAAGATCTCAGTTACCGAACCCGGAGACATATATGCTTCAAATACTTTCCGCACATCTTTTATTTGATAACCCGTCTCTTCTTCCGTTTCCCGTCTTATACAATCTTCCGGATTATCCTGATCCAATAACCCCGCACATGTTTCTATAAGCATGCCACTGCTGTTGCCATTGACATAGGTCGGCAATCTGAATTGCCGGGTAAGAATCACTGTTTTTTGCTGTTCATTATAGAGTAAGATAGTAGCTCCGTTGCCCCGGTCGTATGCTTCCCTGCTTTGTATCTGTTTTGTCCCATCTTTTTTGACGTATTCATAGGTAATTTTACGCAGTACATACCAATTGTCTGAAAGGATCTGCGTATCCACAATTTTTATTTTATCAATCATAAGACCTATGCTTTGCCATGTTTAGTATCTCCTTTTCATTTTATGTTATCCAGCAGGGCGTCGAACTCTTCTATATCGTGATAACCAAAAACCTCTACATCCGGATGATGATCCATAAATTCACGTATTTTGTGCAGTGTATCCAACCTCCATTCATTATTATCCGCTCTGGCTTTAGCCAGATCATTGACCGGATGCCCCTTATCTGTCAGCTCTTTTTTCATATAATAAGCATCGCCTATATAAAAGAACCATTTGTCATACTGTCGGAATGCAACTCCGCAGTGTCCCAATGTATGCCCGACCAGGGGAATAAGGTATATATCAATGTCGGATTTAATATTAACTTTCCTGGCTTCCAGTCCAAACCATTTATCCGTAGTTTTGGCATATGTTTGTATCACAGGATGATGATCCAGCATATGTATCAGATAACGTGGATTTCCGCTATTAAAATTGTCATATTCTTCTTTTCCTACGTGTACTGTAGCTGCAGGAAAATCAGCAAGTCCTCCTATATGATCCGGATCCAGATGGGAAATAATGCAATGTGTGACAGGTTTATTCTCCAATCCTAACGCACCAATTTGCCTTACTGCAGTCCAGTCTTCATTAAAGCGGAATCCTGCCATTTCTATCAACTGCTCTCCTATTCTTTCATTGGGATGCTTTGTATCCAAAAGACCAACACCAGTGTCTATAAGAAATAGTTCATGATCCGATTCGATCAATACACAATGTCCTATCACATTGTCATTCACTGCTGTTACTATCTTCAGACAGTTGATATGGTGTATTTTTGTCATGAGGATGGCGACTATTTAGTTTCAAATAAAGGAAGGATATGCTTCCAATCCAGTTTTGCAGCAAAATCAAGAGCTGTATATCCCTGGTTTGTTTTGGCTTCTTTATCCATTCCGGCAGCTAAAAGCACTTCCACAGACGTCTTGTTTCCGGCAATGGTTTCCCTGTGCAACAGCGTATATCCTTCTTCGTCTGCCTGGGTAAGTTCATCCGGATTATCTTTTATAAATTCGATAAGTTTTTCTTTCATATTCTTACTCATAGGATGCTCTTCCAGATTTTCGGGATGCTCTTTTTGCTGATTAACGAGTAATGTTTCGCTGTAATCACCAAAGTCCAGTCCCCATGCTTTGTCATGCTCTTTGCGTTCCTGAGCAGACATATCGGAGCGCATAGCCTGAATTGTAAATCCGCCATATGCCCTTGGTAAAGGATTTCCTGAAAAAAGCTTGGAAAAACCTTTTGGTTTGCTTTCCGGTATCGCAAATAACCAGTCACTGATCTGTTCTAAAGGAATTTCTACAAAATCGCCATTTGCAATATTTGTCAATGCATTGGGACTATTAACCAAGATCCCTCTTATATTAATTCCGTCAAAATCGACTTCATTGATCCACATATGCTCCACCAGTGGATCTTCCTGATCTGCCTGCCGCTGTGAAAAAGCGACCTTTACACAAGCAACAGTCAAAGCAGGGATAATTCGTCTGTTTTCCCAGGACCATTCCCGCCAAAAGTATTTAAATGTCTGTTGTGCATTTTTAAAAGCATCCATCATCTTCGGACTGTCTCCCGGCGCAAAAAATATTTCGTTACTTGCCATTATTACTGTTTTTGTCTGTTATTTATATTACTTCGGATCACTAATTACAGAGCTGAAGTTATTTACACATGGTATACATCAACGCTGTAAAGGATACGAATTTCGTTTACTTAAAATATACGGGAAGATCTGAGGTGTTGAAACGCTGTGCTCAGGCAGCTAATGATATCAGATGCAATCAGGCTTTCTTCTCCCCATTCCTTTCGTGCGGCATCGCCCGCTGCGCCGTGAAGATATACAGCCAGTATAGCCGCATCTGCTGCAGCATACCCCTGTGCCAGTAAAGAAGTGATAATTCCGGTCAATACATCGCCACTACCTCCGGTTGCCATACCTGCGTTTCCTGTAGAATTAAAGTACAACTTCCCATCCGGCAATACGGTCATCGTGTTAGCCCCCTTAACAATGATAATCACCTGATGCTGGGATGTAAAATTTTGGACCTTTTCTATCTTTTCCATATCATCCGTCCATTCTCCGATCAGTCTTTTCAATTCTTTTGGATGCGGTGTAAGAATCGTATTTGCGGGAAGATTTGCCATCAAATCCTGTCGTGTAGCCAACAGGTTCAATGCATCTGCATCAAGTACAAGTCGGGTATCTGAAGCAAGAGATCGCATCAATTTCACAAATGCAGTTCCCGTAGGTCCCTCCTGTCCCATTCCTATACCTACTCCTATAGCAGTATAAGGTTTGATAGCAGGATAATTGGCGATATAATTATTATTTGAATCGGTCAGCACCATTATTTCAGGAACGGAAGCCTGAACAGGCGTATATCCGCAGCCCGGTATATACACAGTAACAAGACCACAACCGGATCTGGCAGCAGCAGTAGCACTCAGCCTGACCGCTCCTATCTTACCGTAGCTTCCGCCGATCAATAAAGCATGTCCGAAAGTGCCCTTATGTGCAAATCGATTGCGGGCTTTCAACTTTGCGGATGCCCATTGTTCAGTCACATAATAATGATCCACATGTTGTTGCCGGATCCCAGCCGGATCCAGCCGGATATCAATCACTTCATATTTATCTACCCATTCCTGATGCTGAGGAAGCAACATAGCCAGCTTAGGACTATGAAATGTATATATCTTGGTTGCCTTTACTACAATTGCATCAGCGGTATTGATCACATCTGCCTGCAATCCAGAAGGAAGATCTGCCGACAGGATATAATTAGGATGATTGTTAATACTTTCAATCAACGCACGATAGCTCTCATCAAGGGGTCTGGACAAGCCTGCACCGAAAAGACAATCCAGAATAATGGCGTCTTTATTAATTTCAGGAGGTTGCCCTGCCTCAAAGGATTTAATAAAATCGGGGTGAACTTTTCTCTGATTCTGAAGGTTATCATCGCTGTAACGGGAGGCGTTCAGAAGATATATCTGCACTGCAGCCCCTTTCTCCTGCAGCATGCGGGCAACGGCAAGTCCGTCACCTCCGTTATTTCCGGAGCCACACAGCACCGCAAAGGAATAACCGGAAATATCCTTCAGGTCCCGTTCTATTGCCAGCGTCAGTGCAAAGGAAGCTCTTTCCATCAGTTCCAATGAAGAAATATGCTGCGCAGCAATCGTCAACTGGTCGGCTGCCTTTAACTGGATCGCATTCAGTATTTTCATTTTAACAACCTTTGAATACATCAGCAGGTTGATGCTGATGTATCGTTATTTAATTTGTCAAATAGCTGGTCTTGACAGTGATATTTGCTGTTTTACTTCTGGAAGTCGTATTGAAAGCGCCTCCGTAAGAGTACTCTTCGTTATCATTTTGTCCGGTGATCTGAAAGATCCCAAGGTCTGCTTTTACTAAATCACCCAAACTTGAACCGGCTTCTTTAGCAATATTACCGGCACGCAGATGTGCATTACTGGAGGCTTGAGAAATTAACTCCAGTTTCAGATCTTCCAGCTTGGAGTAATAGTAACTCGGTGTATTGGAACTAAGCTCCAGACCCTGAGAGATTAGTGTTGAAATCTCTCGGGAGGCAGCATCTACCTTGTCCAGATCCCGGGATTCAATGCTTACATTCTGCGAAAGGCTGTACCCTGAAAAAGTGCTGTAACTATTTCCGTTACCGTCATTGGTATAATTGAAATCTTTGGTAATGCTGACAGCATTAAACCGGATCTCATTTGATTTGATCCCTTGTTTAATAAGAAAGTCCCGTACAAGATCCCTGTCTCTTTTAAGCTGTTCCGAAGCTTCACTAAGCTCCATAGACTTCCGACTGTACACAGCCGTCCATTTTACCAGATCAGACTCAAAGTCTTTCTTTGCATTTCCTGTGACATTAATCGTATTGGAACTTTTGAATTTATAACGATAGGCTCCTCCGAGTACGGATCCAAAAATAATAAAGGAAAGACCTGCGATAACCGCAATAACTACAGCATTAGACTTCATAACGTATCAAATAATTATAATTTAACTACATTGTTGCAAATAAACTACCCTAAATATAGCATTTATTAACTATTATTGGCATTTATAACAAAATTTTAACACTACCTGAAAATGAAAGTCAGATTTTGTCTTTTCACAGCACTAGCTCTTACTTCAAGTGCATTTGCGCAGAAAAAACCAGTCGACCATACGGTCTATGACAACTGGAAAAGTATCAGCTCTGCGAATATCAGCCCTTCCGGATCGTATATCTTCTACAGTATAACACCGCAGGAAGGCAATAGTTTATTTGTTCTCAAGAATAATGAGAATAAGGAAATCATTACACTTCCAAGAGGATATAACAGTCAGCTCACTAAAGATGAAGGTTATTTTGTATCACTGATCAAGCCGACTTTTGAAGAAACACGCCAGGCCAAGATCAAAAAGAAGAAAGCAGAGGAAATGCCCAAAGATTCTCTTTTTGTATATGCTGTAAAAACCGGAAATCAATATAAATTTCCAAATGTAAAATCTTATCAGGTTCCGAAGGAAATAGCCACATATATGGCATTTGTCTCTGATGTAAAATCAAAACCTTCACAAGACACAACACAAAAGAAAAAAGAAAAGGAAAAAACAATTACCACATTGCATTTATTTAATCTGCAAACGGGCGATACCACCAATTTTGCACAGGTGGATCAGTATAAAATAAATGAGGCGGGAACAAAATTGATTTTTTCAACTAAAGTAGAGGATAAGGATTCCCTTTCAAAAGTTCCGGGTGTATATCTTTACGATCTTCCGGCTAAGAAATTAACTAAGATTACGAACAGAAAAGGAGCTTTCAAAAATTTTGAGTTTGATAAATCCAGCAATCAGATCGCCTATCTGGGTGATCTTTCTAAAGCAAAATCGCTGTTAAAGGATTTCAATCTGTTCTATTTCAAATCCGGCCAGGATTCGGCGACTGTAATCGCTGCTAAAAACAGCGCCAATATACCTCAGAACTGGTATGTTAGTGGAGACGGAAATATTCAGTTTAGCGATAACGGTGAAAAATTATTTTTCGGTCTTGCTCCTGTTCCCCGTACACGCGATACGACACTGGTAGACTTTGAACATGCTAAAGTTGATATCTGGAGCTGGCAGGATGATTATCTGCAAACACAACAATTAGTTAACCTGAAAAGAGATCTGGCTAAAAACTATCTGGCCGTTATCTATCCTGCTCAGGGCAACCGTATCTTACCGCTTGTCGATGATACGTTTTCCAGAACTTATCTGAGTGACAGCAAAAATGCAGAATGGATTCTGGCTACTTCAGATTATGGCAGAAGAATAGCTTACCAATGGAATACGTCAATAAAACAGGATCTGTATGTTATATCTACCTTAAACGGTCAAAAGAAAAAAGTAATTGAAAACTTTTCCGGTCATGCGGATATTTCCCCTGACGGCACACATATTGTTTATTTCAATCTGGACAACAGCAACTGGTACAGTTTTAATATTGCCAGCGGGCAGACCATACACTTAAATAAAGATCTTCCGGTCAACTTTTCTGACGAAGACAATGATATGCCTGCACAGGCTGGCTCTTACGGAATCGCTGGATGGTCTACAGACGGAAAATCGGTATTTATAAATGATAAATATGACATCTGGAATTTTGCATTAGACGGAAAAGACAAGTCTATTGCAACAAACGGACTTGGTCGCGCGTCAAATACGGTATTACGTTATCTGGACCTTTCCCGTGAAGAAGATCGCAAATCTACACTGATAGCGAATAACACCAGTTATCTGGTAACGGCTTTCAATGAAGTGAGTAAAGAAAGCGGTATCTATGAAGTTTCCAATAAGAAAAACAAAAATCCGGAAAAGATTATCATGGCGCCTTACACCTTCAGAAGATACAGCGCTTCGGACAACAAAAAGGCGATCATCTATACAAAAGAGGATTACCAAGATAGCCCGGATCTGTATCTGACATCGGATTTTGTAAAAGAAACCCCACTAACATATATCAATCCTCAACAGGAACAATACAACTGGGGAACTGCAGAACTGGTACACTGGAAGACACCTAACGGATATGCTGCTGAGGGTATTCTCTATAAACCGGAAGACTTTGATCCGAACAAGAAGTATCCTATCATCGCTTATTTTTACGAAAAGCTATCCGATGGTCTTTACACCTATCAGGCGCCTGCACCTACTCCATCCCGTCTGAATATTTCTTATTTCGTAAGTAACGGTTATCTGGTCTTTGCTCCTGACATTCGCTATGAAATCGGCAGCCCAGGCAAATCGGCTGAAGAATATATCAATTCCGGCATGCGATATCTGGCTCAAAATTCATGGGTAGATTCTACTAAAATGGGTATACAGGGACAAAGCTGGGGCGGATACCAGGTGGCTCACCTGATTACCCGAACAAATATGTATGCTGCAGCATGGACCGGAGCACCGGTAGTCAATATGACATCGGCCTACGGTGGCATACGCTGGCAGACCGGTATGTCTCGTCAGTTTCAGTATGAAAAAACGCAAAGCCGCTTAGGAAAGACACTTTGGGAAGGACTGGATACTTATCTGGAAAACTCTCCTTTATTCCAGTTAGATAAAGTAAACACACCTGTAGTGATTATGGCGAATGACAATGATGGCGCTGTGCCATGGTACCAGGGAATTGAAATGTTTACCGCATTAAGACGATTACAAAAACCTGTATGGATGCTCAATTATAATGGTGAAGAGCATAATCTTATCCAACGTCAGAACCGTAAGGATATACAGATACGTGAAGCACAGTTTTTTGATCACTTTCTGAAAGGAAAACCTGCTCCAAACTGGATTTCCAAAGGTGTGCCTGCAATAAACAAAGGAATAGATTGGGGATTTGACACAAATTAATAATGAAGTAAAGTCAATCTACACAAGTTGATACATTAAAAACCCCGGATTCTTGAAGAATCCGGGGTTTTTAATGTAATAGTTCCAACCTATCTACTGATTCAGGCGGAAGAGTTTATTTATCCAAAATTTGATTTTATGAAGTTCTTCTATGTAGATTTTAATAGAAAATCAGCATAAAAATCCGGGATACTACTTTCTGCAATAGCTTCTGCTACTTCTGCTATCGGATAGTCCACTTTTATAATTTCGGTTTCTAACGCCTCTTCAGTAAGCGTAATAACTGCATACGTAGCTTTACGATCGTTCTCCTTTGAACGACCTACAGAACCACAGTTCAACGCTGTACTGACATTTCCTGAAGGAAGCGTAACCTTACGCCGGTACGATAAATGTGTATGTCCCATTGCCAGCAGGTCTGCATCGGACTGTGACAGCATCTCGATGAGATCTGCCTCCTCATGATCTTCATATACATATTCATCATTGCTTCGGGTACTGGCATGCACCAGCTGGATATTCCACTGTTTTGCTCCGACTTTATACATCAGTCTGAGTTGATACGGAAGTTGAGCGAGAAATTCTTTATGAGCCGAAGTAATTGTTGCCTTAGAGTGATTGATCGCTAAATACCTTACGGCAGTCTCTTCTTCACTGTGGTGAGGCAAAGGTCTTATCTCCTGATCAAAAGCAATTCGCTCATCATGATTTCCCAGAAGACAGGGAATACCCAGAGATTTAATCTGATCGATTACTTCATTTCCCCAGGGAGCAAAATCAATCAGATCGCCAAGACAATAAATCTGACTGATAGCCCTCAGTCTGATATCTTCCAATACAGATTGTAATGCAGGCAGATTTCCATGTATATCACTGATGATGGCTAATCTGATCATTGGGCAAGTCCGTCATTTATGGCATCCCACAGCGCAATTCTCTTTTTCAGAGCTGCTTTTGCTGTATTTTTGATTTCCTGCCATTTTGTATCATCTTCTCCGGCCAGTTCAGTAATCATCTGCATAGCCAAAGGGCCATGCTCATCACCGTCCAGAGATATATGCCTGTCAAAGTAATAAATCAGTTTACTGAGATCAACCTCAGGTGAGTTATTCTGTATATTGCTAAGCATGGAGGTAAACATGCCCGGTATCAGATCTTCTCTGCCAAATGTAAATGCAGAAGCAATCTCATGTGCGCCGCCTTTTGCTATTGTATCGAAAGTAAAATTCAGAAAATCCTTTATGCGTATATCCAGCTTACTTGAATCAATTGCTGTCTGTATATTCTCCCCATTCCTGAGGCTGTTAATAAAATCCAGCATAGCCTGCGGATCTGCTCCTATAGTAAGCATAGCGTCGAGGTACATTTCAAAATGGCTTAGACGGGAACCATCTATATATTCATCCGATTCTTCAGCGAGTACAATCTCATTGATCAGATATCGGGTATTGGGATATGCGGAAGCAAACCAGGGAACCTGTGTACAGGTTAATTTTACCTGAAGCGCTTTCAATAAGGACATAAAATCCCATACAGCATATACGTGTACTTCTGTAAAATGCTTTAATGATTCCAGATCATTTAGCTTTTCATATAACGGGTGCTTTAGTAAAACATCTCTTTCTGCCTGAATGTAATCTTGTACTTCCTGTATTCTATCCATCCTTTTATAATATTAAAAAATCGGATCAAAAGTACAAAAGAATATCTTTTGGTCTGTCTGATCAATATCATGAAAACAAATAGCTTTATGACAAAAAATAAAAGTACAGAAAACACAAATAGCAGTTTTTTTACTAAAACATATCTTTTCTATTTGCCTTTTACATAATACTCCATCAAAATCAGATTTTTTTATTACACAACAGGCAGCATTAACAAAACAATAAGAAATCAATAAAAAACTGTAAATTCCTGAATTTTGCAAACAAAATACAATAAGAACAGCCCTAAAGGCAATAAAAATCATAAACAAAAACACAAAAAGCTAAAAATTCACAACAAAATCACAGAATAATTCAAATTATTTTAAAAAAATATTTTTATTTTTACCAAAACACCATATTTTTACAACATTATTAGAGGATCAATATGATTTTTTAATTAAAAAAAAGAAATTTCAACACTAATTCTAAATGTCAGACTTAAGATTCCAGGCCGTAGAAGCAGCAGGTGGCAGACCTAAGACCTCTACACAACCATTGGCATTGCAAAAAGCAACAGCCCTTTATGGTAAAAATGTTTTTACCATCTCTAAAATGAAGGATTTTCTACCAAAAAACTCTTACAAGCAGTTGGTAGAGATCATTGAAGAGGGAACAACGATTGACCGTGACTTGGCAGAACACATCTCCCAGGCAATGAAATCCTGGGCAATTGCCAATGGAGCTTCACACTACACGCACTGGTTTCAACCATTAACAGGTTCTACAGCTGAAAAACACGATGCTTTCTTTGAGCCGGACAGTGATGGTGGCGCAATTGAAAAGTTTACTGCTGATGCATTAGTTCAACAAGAGCCGGATGCTTCCAGCTTCCCTAACGGAGGTATTCGTAATACCTTTGAAGCCAGAGGTTATACCGCATGGGATCCGACTTCCCCTGCATTTATTTTCGAAACAGGTGGTGGCAAGACCTTATGTATCCCTACCGTTTTTGTATCCTATACAGGTGAGTCTTTAGATTATAAAGCACCTTTGCTGAAAGCAATCAATTCTATTGATAAAGCTGCTGTAGAAGTAGCTCAGTACTTTGATAAAGCTGTCACTAAAGTTACTCCATCTCTGGGTATCGAGCAGGAATATTTCCTTGTAGACCTTGCCTTATACAATGCAAGACCTGACTTACAGCTTACAGGCCGTACATTATTCGGACATATTTCTGCAAAAGGTCAGCAGTTAGAAGATCATTATTTTGGAGCTATCCCTGAGCGTGTACTTGCGTTTATGGTAGATCTTGAAAATGAATCTCTGAAACTGGGTATTCCTTTGAAAACAAGACACAACGAAGTTGCGCCTTCGCAATTTGAGTGTGCTCCGATGTTTGAAGAGATTAACTTAGCTATCGACCACAATCAATTGTTGCAAAACGTAATGGACCAGGTAGCCTTACGCCACAGTTTCAAAGTGTTACTACATGAGAAACCTTATAGTGGTGTTAACGGATCAGGAAAACACAATAACTGGTCTCTGATCACAAATACAGGTGTCAACTTATTGTCTCCGGGCAAAACACCAAAAAACAACCTGATGTTCCTGACTTTCTTCGTAAATACGATCAAAGCTGTTCATGAGCATGCAGATTTGTTACGTGCATCTATCGCAAGTGCGAGCAATGATCACCGTCTGGGTGCCAATGAAGCACCACCTGCAATTATTTCTATCTTCCTGGGTTCTCAACTGGATGAATTACTGGAAGAAGTTGAATCTGCACGTGTAGCTAAAAAAGTAAAAGCTGAAGCAAACTTATGGCATGGTATTCCTAAAATCCCAGAATTGAGATTGGATAATACAGATCGTAACCGTACTTCTCCTTTCGCCTTTACAGGTAATAAATTTGAATTCCGTGCAGTAGGTTCATCTGCGAACTCAGCATTGCCAATGACAGTATTGAATGCAATTGTAGCAAATCAACTGGCTGAATTTAAAATCGAAGTAGACAAACAAATTAAAAAAGGCACGAAAAAAGATCTTGCGATTCTTAATGTTGTCCGCAAATACATCAAAGAATCAAAAGCTATCCGTTTTGAAGGTAATGGTTACAGTGATGAGTGGGAACAAGAAGCTGCAGCAAGAGGATTGTCTAATATCAAGTCTACTCCAAAAGCATTGGATATCTACACGAAAGAAAGTTCTCTTGATCTCTTCGAAAAAATGGGTATCTACAGCCACCGTGAAAGTGAAGCACGTCACGAGATTTTGTTGGAGAACTTCTACAAGAAACTTCAGATCGAAGCGCGTGTTATCGGTGAGATCGTAAGTAGTCTGATCGCTCCAGCAGCATTCACCTACCAGAATGACCTGATCACGAATGTGAAAGGATTAAAAGATCTGGGTCTTCCAAAAGAAGCATACAGTTCTCAGCTGAACCTGATCGAACGGATCTCTAAACACGCTAACACAATTCTTGAAGAAGCTGAAGCTATGCGTCAGGAACGTAAAAAAGCAAATGCTCTGGAAGATGTACGTGAGCGTTCTATTGCTTATGACGAATTGGTAAAACCATATTTCGATCAGATCCGTTACCATGTTAACAAACTGGAGCAAATCGTAGATGACAGTAAATGGCCTTTACCGAAATTGAGAGAGTTACTTTTCATTCGCTAAGTAGAAATTGTTTTCTTAAAAAAGGAAAGGCTGTATCAAAAGTCTGTTTCAGATACTTGATACGCATTAAATAAACAAAATCCCGGATTCTTAATGAATCCGGGATTTTTTTCGTCTGGCGCATGTATACTCATTTTTTTCTGATGTACTTTAGTGAATAGTATTAAAGCTTCTCTGCCCTACGGGCATCTCTCTTTAGAAAGGAGAGAATAGCAACAGCAGTAGTAGCACAGACACAAGTACAACCCTCTAACTCTATCACTTCTTAACTTTATCTACTTTATAAACCCTATTAACTTTTACAATCAATCTCTCTGCCCTTCGGGCATCTCTCCTTGGAAAGGAGAGAATAGCAGCAACAGTAGTAGCACAGACACAAGTACAACCCTCTAACTCTATCACTTCTTAACTTTATCTACTTTATAAACCCTATTAACTTTTACAATCAACCTCTCTGCCTACGGGCATCTCTCCTTGGAAAGGAGAGAATTAACCAGGATCAACCGTTTCTCCTTTCCAAGGAGAGAAAATTAGCTTCGCTAAATATTTAATCTGCTGTTCTGAACAGGCCAATCAGTTTTTTGCTGCCTGTCACAAGGGCAACTACCAGAAGTCCGGCTATCAGTCCGATTGTCACTTCTTTTACTATGGAAGGAATATTAGGAGCAATATGATGTAAATAATCGATATTGTGAACAAAGATACCACCCGATACCAGTATCAAAGCGACAGTTCCCACTACCGCTAGGCATTTGATAATAATCGGAAGTGAACTTACCAATAAGTGCCCTAGTTTAGATAACAAACCTTTATCATCTGAATGTTTTATCAGTTTATAACCCGCATCATCCATTCTGACAATTAAAGCCACAATCCCGTACACACCGATAGTAGCGACAAGAGCCACCACAGAAACAGTTATAATCTGTAAGGTAAGGCTCTTATCCAACACTGTACCCAGGGCTATTATGACAATCTCTACAGAAAGAATAAAATCAGTCGTAACAGCAGATTTTATTTTAGTTTTTTCGACTTCACTATCATTTTCCTTTCTTTCCGCTATAACTTCATGCCCTTTTTTCGAACGGTGAAAGAAGTATTCAATAATTTTTTCTACACCCTCGTAGGCCAGATAAAAACCTCCTAAAACAAGTATAAACTTAATGGCTATCGGAAAAAATACATTTAAAAGCAAAGCAATAGGAACTATGATAAGCTTATTAATTAAAGATCCTTTTGTAATCGCCCATAATACGGGTAGTTCGCGTGAGGAAAGAAATCCTGTCGCTTTTTCTGCATTGACGGCCAGATCATCGCCAAGTATTCCTGCTGTTTTTTGTGTGGCTATTTTACTCGTAACTGCTACATCGTCCATTAAAGCAGCTATATCATCCAAAATCGCAAAAAAACCTGATGCCATGTGTTATATTTTATTTGTACGGGTATAAAAATATAAATTAAATTCATACATCCGGTAATCTGTTTTTTCTTTCTGAATATAAAAATATGGACCTACCATTTCCTGCTTTAATAACTCCCGTACACACATTCAGATATAAATATTAAAACAATTTATTAGCCGGATAAAGCATGTATTAAACCCTTTTCCGTAACAAAATCGTATTACAAATGTTATATGTCCGATGAAGGCTTTTATCAGTATACTTTTCAGTCTTGTAATGCTTTCTGTACTTGCCCAGACAGGCACCTACCGCCGTACAGACAAAACAGGCGCTTCCTGCACTATTGCAGTACAAAAGAGTCAATCCCAGTTGAAAGGTGAAATATTTGCCTGGTGGAATACCTCTTCCGGCACACACGGTGCATTCAGCGGACAAGGTGTACTCAAAGACAATGTATGCATACTCAGGAAACAGGAAGAAAGTGCCTGTACCGTCAGACTTAGCTTTAGTAAAAACGCATTAAATACAATATTTTCAGATTGTAATGCAGAAAATTTACCGGAAGATTTTGCGGGTAGCTATACTAAAATAACAACTCAAATCCCCGGAGAATACCTGATCAAAACAGCTAAAGCATATTTTTATAAAACGACCAAAAGCAATTCACGCCTCCGGACTTATCTCATAAAGGGCGATAAGGCATACATTGAACTGGAGAATATTATTGATGATAAATGGATATTTGTCAATTATACAAATACATCCGGAAAGACGTCCAGCGGCTATATGCTTTGGCAGAACTTTAATTTAAAACCCTGATGACCAAAAACCGGACTAAGGGTTATGCTCATTATCAAAGTCCTTTGTCTTTTTAATTGATCCTTTCACATTGATCTGACTCTCTTTGATCAAGTCCGGATTTACCTTTCCTTGTTTTGAAGCATTAAATTTTAGTATTAAGAAGCTGATTGCCGACGTTGAATCCGAAAAATATGATACAGGCACGGTAAACTGACCATCCGCCGATATCTTATGAATTTCTTCTTCGCTGTACTCATGCATCTGTTCCAGAGGAGTGGATTTCTTTAAGAGAACGCTCTTTGAAACAGACAATTCATTTATCTGCTTCAGATTATTCCATTTTATGTGATAATCCTTCTGCCGGTCTGCTTCTTTATCCGTAATAATATCCTCCTCATTTACTTCAGCTAAGCATGCTACACTGCCTAATGCATACCATTTACCATTCAGACTTATCGTCAGGTGATAGCCTTTATCAACAGGAATATTAGTTTTATAATATCGGGTCTCTGTTGTATAATATAATCCCTGTCTTTTCTGAAGCTCCATATCAGCTCCATTGACCTTTATATGTACACTATCATTGCTAATGATATTTCCATCCTTGTCAAATAGTTTTACAGATATCTCATTATCATTTTTATCGGTGAGACTCTGTGCTATCGAAATATCTGTCCCTATCAGAGAAAGAGCTGTAATCTTTTCCTTTGATAATTTGGATTCATTACAAGATACTAATGCCAACAGACAGATAAAAGAGCACACAAACAATGTAAGTCTCATGTATATATTTTTGTAAATGATCATACCGCTGATTTTTGTCAGTACAGACTGACGTCAATTAGTCTAAAAGTACAGATTTTGATCGATCAACAGTATATATACGATTACAAAATATAGATTTCTCCTGACAATAGGCTGAAGGAAATTCTATCTCTTCTTTCTGTAAAACTCTTTGATACTATATCCCAGATGTAAGAGATTGCTTTTTCAGAAATCTCATGTACAAGACTAATCCCAGAAAAGCAAAGATCAATACAACAGGAAGGATCAGCGTAACCTGTAATACTTCCGGTCCGGCCAGATTCTTTGCTGAGCCAAATGCAATAGCTTCTGCTGAACCTTCAGCCGCTGTGCTATACTTTTGAATATCGGCACCTTCAGGTAAATGTTTGACGATCAGACTGTCATAAAAATTACCCATCAGGATAGTATATATTGATACGGCAAACATCCCGGCTCCCCCAAGCAGATTAATACCCAGCGCTCCGGATTTAGGAATATTTTCGGCTACAAAACCAATCATAGTAGGCCAGAAATAACATACACCTATTCCGAATATAAGGGCAGCAAAGAAAATAGAATTTCCGGACAGTGTACTTAACAGATATAGCCCCAGAGCTGCAAAAACAGCAGAAAAAAGCAATACACCCTGTGGGGCGAGCTTCTTTACTATAGGTTTGGCGAAAGCACGCCCCACAACCATAATACCGGTAGTAATTGTTAACAAGAGAATAGCATTATCCGTTACATTTTTCAGTAAAAGACTAATCCACTGCCCGGTGAACAGTTCTGTAATAGCCGTCATAAACATACAGACAAACATAAACAGAAATAAAGGACTGAAAACAGCCTTATACATATCTCTACTAGAATAGCCGGATGATACACGTTCTGTAACAGGAAATTCAAGTTTTAAGAAAAGGTAACCATAAATTAATGTCGGAATCAGCATTGTAGCTACCTGAAATTGCCAGCTTAGTCCAATATTAACAAACAGGGTTACCAAAAGTGTTCCTATGACAATTCCGCCCGGAAACCACAAATGGAAGTAATTAAGACGCGTAGTCTTGTCTTCCGGATACAGTGCTGCAACCAATGGATTACAAGCTGCTTCAACTGTACCATTAGCGATTCCGATCAATAAAGTCGAAAAAAATAAAGTCCAATAACCCTGTGCAAAAATGGTTAATATAATTCCTGCCAGATGAAACAAAAATGCCATGACAAGCAAACGTTTCATACCGATGATATCCACCACAAAACCACCAATTACAATAGCCAAAGGAAAACCCCAAAAGGCAGTAGCTGTGATCGTTCCTAGCTGTGTGGCATTCAATTGAAAATCTATTCCCAATTGATTCATCATTCCGGCACGTATCCCAAAGGAAAGGGAAGTGACCAGCAGAGCCAGACAACTGGCTGTAAAAAGTTTGGTTGATTTAATAGTACTCATAATTAGTTGTGATTAAGGTTAAGTGAATTTACAAATTCTATTCACGAATACAATTCTACAGGAAAGAAAAAAACACAAATTATTCCGGGAAATAATATTTCAAAAATCAGCAATGTGAGAAATAAAAAAATACTCAGGAAATAGATTAATCAGAAGAAACAATCAAGAAAGAGGGATAACTTCTAACAACCAGACCGTAGATTTACTTTTTTATTTGCTTATAAATACCGACCAACAGGAATACAGGAGTAATAAGAATAAGAATCCCGCCGATAATATTGATCATTTCATGATCGCTCCAATGTTTTGTAAGTACAAAATCATCATATATGGCCTTTTTTGTCCTTAGCTTTTCGGGGAAATCCGGAGGCATATCGTCCATTCCTAAAGGAGATTTAAAATAAAGTTGTGTTGTGGGACGATACTTTACGAATACGCTGTATTCATTAAACTCGTCATCTTGACTCACCCCCATCATAAGCCAGAGAATAAGCAACAGCACCAAGCTAATGATCAGGTACAGATTGATTTTAGTGTCCTTCTTTTTCAGCATTCAGAATAATCTTAATTCGTTTATCAAAGTCGTCCTGATCACTATCAAAATCATCTTTAAATGATTCTCCCATCTGGTGAATAACATTATTTTTATCAATTCTATAGACTATATAATAATTCTCTCCACTATAAGCATATCCCACAATAATATTATATTCAGACAGGTATACCGTATTTGGAATTTCTTCAAACCCCTGAATCCTGAATAATGTATACTCATTAGGATCTGCTACATACAAATGGTAAAATTCATTCGCTCCCCTGGCTCCTGTTCCGGCATAAATCAATACATCATCCTGCCCGTCTCCATTAAAATCTTCGGACCGAAAGTCTATTGCTTCAGGAAGAGAAAAAAATTCTTTCCACAATACAGTGCTGGTAGTATCGGAAGTCTTTCGCATATAAATTAATGTATCCAGCGCCTCCGGATTTTGAGAAGGTTTTACAGAAAGTACATAAGTACTATCCTTAAAGGGATAATAATCTAATGTCGTATCCACATTCAGCAGGATAGTTTGACTATACTTAACACAGCGAATAGCTGTTTTAGCAGTACCGGTGAAAGTACATAAGAACAGGATTAACAGAACGAAAAGAGTTGAGAGCTTTTTCATAACATTTTTTCGACCTAAGGATTTAACTGAGCGATAAAGTACAGATAACTAATATTTTGCTGATTATTTTTATTTGCGGTAACGCTGGCTTTCACCATAAAAGTCCGGTTATCTTTCCACCTTATCTCCTCTACAGCCCAGTCCTTCGTCTGAAAGCTCATTTTCTCAGACAACCGTTTTGCAGGATGAGTTGTTTTATTGAGATTCAATATCCCTATAAAACAACTGTTCTTTTCGTAGACATAATTGTAATAATACAGTATATAATTACCATCAGGAGAGGGTACAGGAATTTCTACAGCATCATCCCCGACAGATACAATAGCATATTGATATCCGCTGGTGCTATCTATTAATATACGGTCGCTGAATCCTATATGTTCCGCTACATGTATACTATTGACCACATACATCTTTAATCCGGGAAAATAACCGGCGTATTCATATCCTCTGAAATCTTCTTTAGCCGAATCGGTATATTTCTGCAAGCGGATTGTTCCTTGTTTTGTAGGCACCAACATATGCCCGTTTACATCTTTGAGCGGTAAAGAATCCGGTCTCAGGGCTTGACGGCATAAGTCATACTCTTCCTTCGAAGATTTTTGAAATTTGATAGAAGGCAGCTTATCATAAGTATCTGCATATCCTACGGCTATCTCCTTCTTCTGCGCCTGAGCAGTCAGGGATACCAATAACAGTAAAATCAAGATTTTCATATTACTTTCTCTTTTGCTTTATGGTATAATATACCTGCTCATTTAACCGGATCAGATCAAAATTCATGCCCTTACATTCAAAATATTCAACCGTCTGTTCCGTACATTCCTTTTGCGGACCATTCTTCAGATATACGTGGTCTATTTTGAATCTCACGGTGTCACCCTGATAAGTTATCGTATAATAACGTGTACCGTTCCATTTCACTTCTGTATCCGCACACCGGATTTTGGATGTCTTATAGAAATATTCTGCTTTAGGCTGATTCTGGTCAGGGGTCAATCTAGTGATAATCCGGTTATAAGGAACAGAAAAACTGCTGACATCTCTGATTTCCTTATTCCCGTCAAACACCCAGGTGACCAGTTGATCAGCCTGATTGGCTTTGATATACCCCTCTTCAAATGTAAAAGGACCTTGCGCTCCGGCAAATTGGATATCGGTATCCAGATCGGCTATGACCTTTCCTTCTTTGTCCACCTTATAGCTTTTGTGCAAAGGAGGAATCTTATTTGAACTTTCGGCCAATGCGTTAATAATAAGCTCATTCCTGTCCGGCAGAAAATAGGGTTCACTGGCATGATGCTGTGTCCCTACGTCCAATAGCAATTTTACTTCAAGTCCATCCAGGTCAAACTGATTATCTAAAGTTTCGTATAAGACAAATTTAGTCCCGAGATTGGGCTGTTTTATAAGCTTAATCCAGTAAATCAGAAAGATACTGACAACAACTATTCCGGCAACACATAGTGCAAACTTGATATTGTTGTAAAACAAGGCGCCAACACTCATCTTCTGCGAGGGAAAGGGCAAAGACAACCCGATCGCCAACAGGATACAAACTACTGTTATATAAGGAAGATGTAAACGAAAAAACTGTTTAACAGAAGAGGTAAATTCATAGGAATAGCCAAATCTACCTGTATAAAATATTCCATAACTTAACCAAAACAGCAATAGCAGTATCAGAAATGGTTGTAAAAAGCGAAATAGAATGTGTGGATAGATGATCTGTGATAGTATAAGTTGGTCAAGTGCTCTGATTATACATGCACCTAGCAACACAAGAATAAGGCTGATAAGTCCTGCAAATACTGCTGTGCCAAAGCTCAAAAAGCTCGGTTGCTGACTGCTGTAATACCAATAGGTAAAAATAAAAATAAGCAATGACAGGATCAGTGCCTTGATATTGGCCGTGGTCATCAGGTTTTCCATTTGATTAGCTGAAAATTTAGTAAATATACATGCTATACTTCAATAAACTCCATCCTTATATGGAAACTTAAATACAGGATCAGCAATATAAAAATATAAATTCACTGATTATCCTTACTTTTACACCATGAATGAACAACCTAATAATCCTTTACACGGAGTCCGTTTAGATAGCATTATCGAATATCTGGTCGATCATTTCGGCGGTTGGGAAGGTTTGGGCAAACGTATTCAGATTCGTTGTTTTAATGAGAATCCCAGCGTGAAATCATCTCTCACATTTCTCAGAAAAACACCTTGGGCGCGTCAGAAGGTTGAAGAATTATATGTACGGATTATCAGTAATAAATAATATATCCTCCCGAAGTTGTAAAGAAAATTTTTCTATCTGTCGTCAGAAAATTTATTTTAATAATTTCCTAACGTTAATACAGCAATTCGCTTGTGGATAGCAGATTATCGTTAAAGAATACCTACCTTTGCAGCCATGAAAAAAATTGCAGACTACAGAAGACTTTTGAACGTAGATAAATCAGCCGATCTTAAAATATTAAAGTCGACTTATCGAACGATTATGAAAGAGTGTCATCCTGATAAATTTGTTAATGATGAAGAAGGAAGAATCGCCGCTGAGACCAAAAGTAAAGAGATGATAGAAGCCTATCATTTTTTAGTAAGTATCTGTCCGGAAACGCTGGAAAATCAACTTCCCATATATACTGCAACTATAGCCAACTCCGGTATTGCAGACTTTGACTGGAAATCACAGGTTCTGGTAATTACCTTTCACGATGGAAGTCAGTATGAATATTTTGGTGTGGCAAAAAATGATTATATCAAGTTCATTAATGCTGATTCACCAGGTCGCTTTGCAAGAAGACACATTTTTCATTCCTATCCTTACAGAAATGTATTAAAGACCTCTGAACCTGTCTGATTTTAGCTATTATTCAATTTATCAAAATAAAAAAAAAGCCTCTTTTAGTTTTCTAAAAGAGGCTTTTTTTTGATCCCATCTTAAAATATAAGTGATTCAATAATTGGCTTTAAAATTTTGTTATAAAAGATCATATCTCATTGAATTTCTGAACAATAATTAAACACCGAACGGTTACATATTTTGTTTGTGGAGAAATAGCTACAAGCTAGATAATAACGTGTAGTTATATCTCTTATAAAAAAACAGAATATTCATTCATTTAATTTAAAATGTAGCTATTGTACTACAAATTTTTTACTACTTTAGAATCCGGATTATCTATCTATATATTCGCAAAAAATAGATTTATAAAGGGGAATTAACACCTGATTATTTTAAGGTTTACATCTAAGTAATATTTTCAATTATTGACATTGATATGAAAAAACATTCATTATTAGTGCTGCTATCATGTCTTGCAGTAGCAACGGGATATGCTCAGCAGAAAATCGGAGACGGTTCGATCTCCGGAGCATCAAATTTGCCAAATAAAGATGCCATACTTGAGTTATCAAGTAAGTACAAAGGGTTACTCTTTTCAAGAGTAGAGCTACAATCCACTACTAATCCTGCTCCATTACAGAGTAATCAACATGTACTGGGTATGATGGTATATAATACGGCAAAAGTCGGTGATGTTTCTCCCGGGATATATTATAATGACGGACACAAGTGGATTGCCGTAGGGAACTCATATGGAGCTATTAATATTACCTACAATCCGTCAACATTCGAGATGTCATTTATAGATGTCAATGGTAATCCTGTAACAATTAATTTGAAGGATGTTGTCAAAGCGAACGAAACACTCACAACTCTCGCATATGACAATTCAAATAAGATATTAACCTATACAGACGAAAAAGGCGTACCCACTCCTATTGATATCAGTTCACTGGTTACAGGAAATGAGACACTGACCGTACTCAGCTACAATGCACAGACAAATACTTTGACATATAAAGATGAGAAGGGAGCAATCAACACAATAGATATCAGCAATCTGGTTAAAAACAATGAAACGCTCACAACTCTCGCTTACGACAATTCAAATAAGATATTAACCTATACAGACGAAAAAGGCGTACCCACTCCTATTGATATCAGTTCACTGGTTACAGGAAATGAGACACTGACCGTACTCAGCTACAATGCACAGACAAATACTTTGACATATAAAGATGAGAAGGGAGCAATCAACACAATAGATATCAGCAATCTGGTTAAAAACAACGAAACGCTCACAACTCTCGCTTACGACAATTCAAATAAGATATTAACCTATACAGACGAAAAAGGCGTACCCACTCCTATTGATATCAGTTCACTGGTTACAGGAAATGAGACACTGACCGTACTCAGCTACAATGCACAGACAAATACTTTGACATATAAAGATGAGAAGGGAGCAATCAACACAATAGATATCAGCAATCTGGTTAAAAACAACGAAACGCTCACAACTCTCGCTTACGACAATTCAAATAAGATATTAACCTATACAGACGAAAAAGGCGTACCCACTCCTATTGATATCAGTTCACTGGTTACAGGAAATGAGACACTGACCGTACTCAGCTACAATGCACAGACAAATACTTTGACATATAAAGATGAGAAGGGAGCAATCAACACAATAGATATCAGCAATCTGGTTAAAAACAACCAAACGCTCACAACTCTCGCTTACGACAATTCAAATAAGATATTAACCTATACAGACGAAAAAGGCGTACCCACTCCTATTGATATCAGTTCACTGGTTACAGGAAATGAGACACTGACCGTACTCAGCTACAATGCACAGACAAATACTTTGACATATAAAGATGAGAAGGGAGCAATCAACACAATAGATATCAGCAATCTGGTTAAAAACAATGAAACGCTCACAACTCTCGCTTACGACAATTCAAATAAGATATTAACCTATACAGACGAAAAAGGCGTACCCACTCCTATTGATATCAGTTCACTGGTTACAGGAAATGAGACACTGACCGTACTCAGCTACAATGCACAGACAAATACTTTGACATATAAAGATGAGAAGGGAGCAATCAACACAATAGATATCAGCAATCTGGTTAAAAACAACGAAACGCTCACAACTCTCGCTTACGACAATTCAAATAAGATATTAACCTATACAGACGAAAAAGGCGTACCCACTCCTATTGATATCAGTTCACTGGTTACAGGAAATGAGACACTGACCGTACTCAGCTACAATGCACAGACAAATACTTTGACATATAAAGATGAGAAGGGAGCAATCAACACAATAGATATCAGCAATCTGGTTAAAAACAACGAAACGCTCACAACTCTCGCTTACGACAATTCAAATAAGATATTAACCTATACAGACGAAAAAGGCGTACCCACTCCTATTGATATCAGTTCACTGGTTACAGGAAATGAGACACTGACCGTACTCAGCTACAATGCACAGACAAATACTTTGACATATAAAGATGAGAAGGGAGCAATCAACACAATAGATATCAGCAATCTGGTTAAAAACAACGAAACGCTCACAACTCTCGCTTACGACAATTCAAATAAGATATTAACCTATACAGACGAAAAAGGCGTACCCACTCCTATTGATATCAGTTCACTGGTTACAGGAAATGAGACACTGACCGTACTCAGCTACAATGCACAGACAAATACTTTGACATATAAAGATGAGAAGGGAGCAATCAACACAATAGATATCAGCAATCTGGTTAAAAACAACGAAACGCTCACAACTCTCGCTTACGACAATTCAAATAAGATATTAACCTATACAGACGAAAAAGGCGTACCCACTCCTATTGATATCAGTTCACTGGTTACAGGAAATGAGACACTGACCGTACTCAGCTACAATGCACAGACAAATACTTTGACATATAAAGATGAGAAGGGAGCAATCAACACAATAGATATCAGCAATCTGGTTAAAAACAACGAAACGCTCACAACTCTCGCTTACGACAATTCAAATAAGATATTAACCTATACAGACGAAAAAGGCGTACCCACTCCTATTGATATCAGTTCACTGGTTACAGGAAATGAGACACTGACCGTACTCAGTTATGATCCGGTCAACAACAAGCTAATCTACAAAGACGAGAAAGGTAATGAGAATAGTCTGGACATAAGTACGCTGGTCAAAAACAATCAAACAACAACAACAGTTGTCGCAGGAACAGCAACCTCTGTGACTTCCTCCACGGTTGGTAACAACACCGCTTATACCATAAATGTAACTCCTGCTACAACAACATCTACCGGAGCGGTAAAACCAGGCTCCGGATTGTCGGTAGCGGCCGACGGAACGTTGTCCGTGAACACTTCAGGTGCGGGAGGTATTGGTAAAGATTTTACTTCTACAGATCTGAATATAACAGGCGGAACAGGGGCAACCCTTACAACTGTAACAGCAAATATAAATGACGGTGTAATTACACCGTCCAAATTAGCCAATGCAGGTAACAATCAGGTACTCATCACTGACGGTACAGGATTACCACAATGGGTAAACCAAAACACATTGGTTCCTGCTACGACAAACACCTTAGTGAACAACGGAACAAATACAATTACATCAACAGTAGACGGAGTAACAGCTACAGCGAAAGTTGTCAATACGGTTGCAAACAGCTTATCCGGTTCAAATCTGACTACGACAGTAAATGGGGTCCCTGCTACAGCATTAGACTTAGCACCTGCAATACAAAATGCATTAAAGTTCGCTAATGGAACCAATGCCACTTTAACTGGAAACGGGACTAGTACCACACCTTATAAATATGATGTAGCAACAGCCAATGGAACAACCTTAGGGGTAGTAAAAGAAGCATCCGCTAATCCAACAGTAAATATTGCAACTGACGGAACGCTAGCTGTAAATACAACTAATGTAGCAACCAGTTTAGGTAAAGATGTAACTGCAGGAAGCCCTAAAGTTATACTTGGTGGTACCCCAACAGGAGCTGTATTAAAACCTTTCACTATTGATGTAGCAACAGCAGATGCAACAACCTTAGGAGTAGTAAAAGAAGCTGCCAACGACCCGACTGTAAATATTGTCAATGGCGAACTATCTGTAAATCCTGCCAATGTAGTAACCAGTTTAGGTAAAGATGTAACTGCAGGGAGCTCTAAAGTTATACTTGGTGGTACTCCAACAGGAGCAGTATTAAAACCTTTTAGTGTAGATGTAGCAACAGCAAATGCAACAACCTTAGGAGTAGTAAAAGAAGCTGCTACCGACCCGACTGTAAATATTGTCAATGGAGAACTATCTGTAAATCCTGCCAATGTAGTAACCAGTTTAGGTAAAGATGTAACTGCAGGGAGCTCTAAAGTTATACTTGGTGGTACTCCAACAGGAGCAGTATTAAAACCTTTTAGTGTAGATGTAGCAACAGCAGATGCAACAACCTTAGGAGTAGTAAAAGAAGCTGCTACCGACCCGACTGTAAATATTGTCAATGGAGAACTATCTGTAAATCCTGCCAATGTAGTAACCAGTTTAGGTAAAGATGTAACTGCAGGGAGCTCTAAAGTTATACTTGGTGGTACTCCAACAGGAGCAGTATTAAAACCTTTTAGTGTAGATGTAGCAACAGCAGATGCAACAACCTTAGGAGTAGTAAAAGAAGCTGCTACCGACCCGACTGTAAATATTGTCAATGGAGAACTATCTGTAAATCCTGCCAATGTAGTAACCAGTTTAGGTAAAGATGTAACTGCAGGGAGCTCTAAAGTTATACTTGGTGGTACTCCAACAGGAGCAGTATTAAAACCTTTTAGTGTAGATGTAGCGACAGCAAATGCAACAACCTTAGGGGTCGTAAAAGAAGCTGCTACCGACCCGACTGTAAATATTGTCAATGGAGAACTATCTGTAAATCCTGCAAATGTAGCAACCAGCTTAGGTAAAGATGTAACTGCAGGGAGCTCTAAAGTTATACTTGGTGGTACTCCAACAGGAGCAGTATTAAAACCTTTTAGTGTAGATGTAGCAACAGCAAATGCAACAACCTTAGGGGTAGTAAAAGAAGCTGCTACCGACCCGACTGTAAATATTGTCAATGGAGAACTATCTGTAAATCCTGCAAATGTAGCAACCAGCTTAGGTAAAACAATAACTACCGATGGTATTATTAAAGTGAATACAGTTAACTCGCTAGCCAGCTCTGTTTTGGCCGATGCCGTTTTAAGCATAGCTGATGGATCCATTACTTCAACAAAAATAACCGATGCTACTATTGTTAATGCAGATATTGCCAATAGCACACTTACACCTGAAAAGATAGCCATTGCCAGCAGCAATCAGGTACTAATCACTGGCGGAACAGGAATACCACAATGGATAGACCAAAACAAATTGGAACCCTGGAGAGTACAAGGAACTTCCAACGGTGCAACTACCAATACAGATAATATTTACCAGACAGGCAATGTGGCCATTGGAGCTGGGGCAACTGCTCTGACCGGAGCAGACGCAAATGCCAAACTATATGTCAACGGAACTATTACTACAGCGTCTTCACTATATGCTGATTACGTTTTTGAAGATTATCTTGAAGGAACTTCTAAGCTGAATAGTGACTATTCATTTAAATCTTTAGATGAAGTAGAAACTTTTATAAATGAAAACAAACATCTTCCGGGGGTTACAGGGATCAAAGGACTGAGCAAAAATGAGAAAGGCGAATATATTTTTAATATATCCGAACTCAGTGTCCAGATACTGGAAAAAGTAGAAGAATTATATCTGCATACTATCGAACAAAAGAAACAGTTAGACAACAAGGACCGGGAGATTGAAACATTAAAGGAAACCGTAAAAAATATGAACGAACGTCTGGAACGTATCGAAAAACTTTACGGAACACAGCCTTCTCATACAAAGTAATACTAGTCATGAAAAAGAAAATCAATAGTTTGACGACATCATTACTGCTGTTGTTATGGATTTCCGGATTGGCCACATTACAGGCTCAGCAGGCCGGCATTAACACCAAAAATCCACAAGCTGTCCTGCACGTGGATGCTAAAAAAGATAATAATCCGACTACACAGGAAGCTGACGATTTTGTAGTCACATCAGCCGGCAGTGTAGGAATAGGAACTATCAGTCCTACACACAAGTTGGATATCCGGGGAAAAATCCAGATTATAGATGGAGGAGAGCAGGCTGGAAGTGTGCTGACCAGTAATGCCAGCGGTCTTGCCAAGTGGAATTATCCGGCTGTATCAAAAGTGGTAGTTAATGGTATTTTTTCAAGCAATGCAAAGGTAACACCAGATGGAGGAGAAACTCCAAAATATTCAAATATATACATAGCACTAACCAGAGGAAAATGGATAGTAAATGCAGGGATTACCTTTGTACAAGGTAACAGAACCATATTCCAACGCTGTTATCTTTCATCTTCAAATAGTGCTTTGCAGCAAAATGGTTTTACTTATTTGGGGCCTGCGGGGGCGCAGAGCAGTTATGGTGGGATAGTAGCAACCAATATCACTGATAAGAGTGCAACTGGTCAACGTGGATTTGTTACAGGTAGTGCAGCCATAGAAGTAACAGCATCTACGGCCATCATCTACCTTATGTTACAGAATCAGCCCACGGGTGCTTACGAATTCAATGCACAAAGTTATCTGGAAAACTATTTTTTTGCGAAACCAATAGATTAATATCGGATACTTTTTACCATAATGAAATATCAGTCTATCTGCATAAGCAAATAATATCTAATGTTATTAATATACAACACAATGAAAACATTTAAAATTATAGCTACAGCGCTTGCTACGATCTGCTTTGCATCCGCTTACGCACAAAATACAGGAATCAATACCAAAAATCCCCAAACTGTCCTTCATGTAGATGGCAGTAAAGATAATAATGCCAGCGGAGCCCCTACAGGGACACAGCCTGCTAATGATTTTGTCGTTACCAATACAGGTAATGTTGGTATTGGCACCATAGCCCCTACCACAAAACTCGTTATTGATAACGGCATTGCCGGAGCTGCCATTAAGATTATAGATGGTACACAGGCCAATGGCTATGTACTGACCAGTGATGCAAACGGAATTGGCAGCTGGACTTTGGTTCCGGCATTTCGTCCCACCGTATTAGGGGATTTCCCCGGCACCGCCAATACTGTACATGCAAATGACGGAACGGGTAACTATGTCGCTTCCGGTGTATCCATCACTCTTCCTCAGGGTAAATGGGCAGTAAATGCAGGCATGACATTTAATAATATCAGTAGCGACAGCTGGCAACATTGTTACTTATCTTCTAGCCCAGCAAGTATAGCGCAGGCAGACTTTACCCATTCAGGTCCTGCCGGTAATAACACCTGCTATGCCGGTATATTGCTGAAAGCTGCTAAAGCCTCGCCAACTGATACAAATGGGACAAGTTTTATATCCGGAAGTTCGGTTATTAATGTAACTGCATCCGCAGGAGTAACTATATATCTTGTTCTTCAAAGGTGGGCCACTGATATTTTCCAATATGCGACCAACAATTCTGAAAATTATTTTTACGCAGTTCCTGTACAATAAAAATCGTAAAACAAGGAGTAACAATAAACAGACCTGAAGATGAAACTATACAGCAGATTAATAACAGGTATGGACAGTTTTAGATTGCTGTCAGCAAGGTACCGTGATCTGTACATGAAGGTACAAACATGTATTAGTATGAAAAATTCTATCAAATTTTTCCTTAGTACTGCCATTGGGATGTTTAGCCTATCTCTATACGCTCAAAATGGCAAAAATTCCGATTTTTCAAATAACTCCTATTTTATCGTTTCTGAGGGCACAGCGGATGTTATATATTCTGAAAGTCTCTTTATAGGCCCTAATGCAGAATGGCAGATTGACGGAGACTTATATATCTACAGTACTAAAGTATGGATTGCTCCTACTGCCAAAATCACCGGAAGTGGTAAACTTATCCTGAAAGATCCAGGCTCCAATCCTTACTATTCAGGCTGGGGTAATCAACCTACACTGATCGATGCAAATAGCGGAGAATTTATTAAGGTAAATATTACAATTGACAACCCTTCTAATATCAAGTTGGCAGACATTTCAGATCCGGGATACGGTATTCAGACAGGAATAAATAATACCGCAAGTCTGAGAGTAGATGCTAATATCGATTTTAATGTACAGGGAGGGGATATTCTGCTCAACGGATTTGAACTGATGCTGGGATCTAATGCCCAGTTATTGAACGCAGGTAGTATTAACATTCCGAATCAGAATATACGCGGTTATGTCGTGACAGGTAATATACCAGGCAGTTCACTTGTAAAGAGTCTGAAACAGGGGGAAAAGTTTCTGTTTCCGGTAGGTATAAATGAAAGCAGTTACACTCCCGCAATCCTTACTCCAAAAGCAGCCGATGATATCCATGTGGGCGTTATAGATTATAAAGCTGCGACAACAATCCAGATTAAGGATACAGAAGTGGGTATGGACCGTATCTGGCATATCTATGCCAGTAAGGAGCTAAGAGCGGATTACACCCTTATTCATCAGGCCATCACCAATGGAAATCTCTTTGTGGATAGCAAAGCAGAAATTATGCAATATTCCGGCAATGGCAACTGGATTGGAGATGTTACCACATTAATAGGGACAGGTATACACAGCCGGCAGGACGTATTAGCTTATGCTGCTCCCACGCTGAGCGGTACCTGGATGACTAAGTTCAGCTACAAGGGTCCTGAAGCCAATGATGACACCTTTACGATAGCCTATGCAGATGAATATCTCAACAAGGAAAATCAATTACATGTATTGCAAAATGACAATGCAGGATCCAGCCCCATTATCGTTTCTTCAGTCACTATACTCAGTCAGCCGCAACATGGAAAAGTAACTGTCAATATAGATGGTAGCATCACTTATACCCCCGATCCGGGCTACATAGGAGAAGATTCCTTTGAATATAGCATCACTGACGAATATGGTCTTTCAGATACAGCCCGTGTGACACTTAATATCCTTTCCCGCGACCTTCATATTCCGAATGTATTCACTCCTAACGGAGATGGTATCAACGATTATTTTGAGATTATCGGCTATGAATATTATGATCGTATTGGAGTAACCATTGTCAACCGTTGGGGAAATGAAGTATATCGTAACAGTACTTATGATAATAAATGGAATGGCAGCGGTCTGAATACAGGCACCTATTTCTATATTATCGAAGCTACGAAGGGTGGAGAAACACGTGTGTTCAAAGGAGATGTATTGATCAAACCCCAATAATAGTGATTGTCTTAAAAACTAACTAAGAACTATTAAAAATGAAATACAGAAAATACATTTTACTCACACTGACGGGGCTAGTTGGCTTCTGTAAGAGCTATGCCCAGCAGAGTATCCAGTTTACGCAATACATTTTCAACTCCATGAGTGTGAATCCGGCTTATGCAGGCTACAAGGAAGAATGGTTTGCACAGGTAGGCCTGCGTAGCCAGTGGACAGGCTGGGAAGGAGCGCCAAAAACGGGAACGGTCTCAATAGATGGTATTTTAGATGCGCAGAATAAACGACATGCTGTAGGGCTTAACCTCACTGCAGACAAATTGGGTGCACAGGCAGCAACAGCCATCTATGGAAACTATGCTTTCCGTTTACAACTGGATGACGAAGATACACAGCGACTAAGTCTCGGCATTGCAGCGGGCGTCACCCAATACAGTCTTGATGGAAATAAACTGGATCCCAACGATTATAATGATCAGATAATTCCAAGAGGAAAAATATCGGACTGGGCTCCGGATATCCGCTTAGGTGTATACTACACTAATCCCCGCTGGTATGCCGGAGTATCAGTACAGGATCTTTTCAATGGTACAAATTCCGGTTCAGACTACCGGTTCAATCTGAATACTTCTGAAAATCTCTATCGTACGGTAAGTATGTATGTGATTTCAGGTATGTTGTTGGAGTTGAGTCAGGGTGTCCACCTCCGGCCCAGTATGCTGCTAAAAGAAGATTTTAAAGGACCGACATCGCTGGATATAAATACGATGTTAATCTTCAACAGCAAATTCTGGATAGGAGCAGGATATCGTACACGGGCTAAACTCTTTAACCGCGCTTATCAGGATCATACTGTAGACAAACTAAGCGCAATGAACGCCATTACCGGTATTGCACAGTTCTATGTGACCGAACGGTTACGTATCGGGTATTCGTATGATGCAATGATCAACCGTATGAGTGGGCTACAAAATGGATCTCATGAAATCACGTTGGGACTGACATTCGGAAGCCGCGGGGCGAGCCAATACCTGAGCCCACGTTTTTTCTAAGAGAAATCAAGGATGTACAGCAGAAATAATGATCTATAATAACTATAGAGGAATACCATCTCAAAGGTTTCCTGATAACAGCAAAATAATGGCAAAAAAACTACATTCTATATATAAACTACTGGCTATCGGAGCATTGTTGAGCGTAGTAATTTCAGTAAAAGCTCAGGAGCAGGTAAGTCTCAGAGCAACTGCTGATAAACTTTATCATCAATACGAATATTATAGTGCGGCTCGTATTTATGAGAAGCTCGTTGACACAAAGAAACCCCGTCTTCAGGATATGGAGCGTCTTGCTGAATGTTATTACCTTATTGATAACTATAGTCTGGCACAAAACTGGTATGCCCGCATTATAAGTCAAGGTAAATTTTCAGATCGATCGCAACTGATTTATGCAGATTTACTGAAGATGACAGGAAATTATAGTGCGGCCAAAGAACAGTTCCGTCAGTATGGTACACGTACAGGTAAGGCTGATGAGGTGACCCTTTCAATACAGGGAGCTGATTCTGCAGTCATATGGATGGCTTCACCTACCTTACATAAACTAAAGAATGAGGATGGCGTCAACACACGCTATTCTGAATTTGGTACTATCCCGCTTCATAACAATGTCTTATATGCCGGTGAACCCAGCACCTGGAGTACAGGCATTTCCGGACGTACCGGCCGGCCGTATCTTCGCGTGTATTCAGCAAGCCGGGATAAAAATGCTACTACCTTATTATATCCCAACATCCTGCCCGATGTATTTAACGATACAGAATATCATGTTGGGCCTGTCGCCACCAATAAAGAAGGAAATACCCTGTTTGTCACCCGTACCTACCCCGGTAAAGATGCAGAAAAACAACGATCAGGCAACTATACATTCAACAAACATAACCTGGAGCTAATCATTTATACACGATCCGGAGATTCCTGGACAGCCACCCCTTTTCCATATAATAACAAAAAGAGCTACTCTACAGGACATGCTGCACTTAGCGAGGATGAAGCCACAGTTTATTTTGCTTCGGATATGCCCGGAGGAATGGGAGGCGTAGATATCTGGTATTGTATACGTCAACCCGACGGTAGCTGGGGCAAACCGGTAAATGCAGGCCCGGAAGTTAATTCATCCGGGGACGAGATGTTTCCCTCCCTTTCCGGAAATATACTTTATTATTCCAGTAATGGTTTCCCTGGTATGGGAGGACTGGATGTATTTATGAGTGAAATAAAAGAAAATAAATTCAGCAGATCCAAAAATCTTCGCTTTCCGGTAAACTCCGCTTCAGATGATTTTTCATATGTAGTTATTCATGACAGTCGCGAGTCTTTTTACGGATATCTGTCTTCAAATCGTATGGGAGGAAAAGGGCTGGATGATATCTATTCCTTCTCTTTTCAGCAACCAAAAATTCATCTGTACCTGGAAGGGCAAACATTGAACAAAGCTACTTCAGAACCACTCACAGCTGTACAACTGACATTGCAGAATGAAAAAGGGCAAATACTTCAGAGCAAATTAAGTAGTCAAAATGGCGAATTTAACTTCCCAACTGATGCCGGGTTGCATTATAGCATTGTTGGAGAGAAGCTCGGTTTTCACGGAGATTCGGTAGTTTTCACAACTCCTATTGCCAATCGTGATACTACAATCCATCTGACACTTCATTTACAGCCAGTAATTGAAAAAGGAATAAGTTTTACATTAGAGAATATTTACTACGATCTGGATAAATCTAATATCAGAGAAGATGCTAAACCTGTTCTCAACCAATTGGTCCATACTCTTCGGGACAACCCGAGTCTTAAAATCGAGCTTTCAAGTCACACAGACAGCAGAGCTACAGCTAAATACAATATGAAATTATCTCAGAACCGGGCGCAGTCTGCGGTGGATTATATAGTAAGCCAAGGTATAGCCCGAAACCGAATTATAGCTAAAGGCTACGGGGAAAGCAGATTAATTAATATGTGTAAAGACGGGGTAAAATGTACAGATGCAGAGCATCAGGCTAATCGACGAACTGAAATAAAGGTACTTGAATATTAATAAAAGAATAGCCAAAACATTTATTGAACAGACTTTTTAAAATTTGTCCATTCTTAAAAAAAAGACTTAAAATAAAAACACGAACTTCCGTAATAATGGAAAGTTCGTGTTCGTATATCTTTTGTCTTTGCTAATCCTGTTTCTTAGCGACTTTTCTGAAAGGCTTCTTTTTCCGATTGAATCTTTTTTTTGCAGGCCGGCTTTTCGGATCATATACAGGTCCTTCGGAAAATCCTTCCGGCAAGGGTACTTTTTCGATTTCATTACCTATCAATGCTTCTATACGGCCAAAACGATTCTGATCTTTGGTATTGATAAAAGTTATGGCAGTACCGGTAGTTGCTGCTCTGGCAGTACGTCCTACCCTATGCACATAGTCTTCGGGGTCCGGAGGTACATCATAATTGATTACCAGGCTTATTCCCACTACATCTATCCCTCTTGATATCACATCTGTTCCGACTAGTACACTCAGACGCTTGCCTTTAAACTTGTTCATGACCTCTTCACGCTGAGTCTGTTCCAGATCGGAGTGAAATGCCTCAGCGGCTATTCCCTTTTTCTGCAATTCATGCGTCAGTCTCTTGACGATTTCCTTTTTGGATGCAAAAATAATAACACTGGAATAGCTGTCATCAGAGAGAATCGTTTTGATCAATTCCGTTTTTTGTTCATCATATACCAGATATGCCTGCTGCTTTATGCCGTCTGAAGGTTTGGATATCGCAATATTTATTTCTGTAGGATCATGCAGAATCTGTTTGGCCAGAGAACGGATCTTAGGCGGCATTGTAGCCGAAAAAAGCAAGTTCTGACGCTTCGCCGGCAAATAACTGATAATCCGCAGAATATCTTCGTAGAACCCCATATCTAACATACGATCAGCTTCATCGAGAATAAGATGTTCCAGTTTAGAGAAGTCAAATTTACCGGATGTCATATGAGCAATCAATCTTCCGGGAGTCGCCACAATAATGTTTACTCCTTCGCGAATTGCTCTTTTCTGCTGTTCGTACCCCATCCCGTCTCCTCCGCCATAGACAGCAATAGAAGTCGCCCCTGTGAAATAAGCAAGTCCCATAATCTGCTGATCAATTTGAAGGGCTAATTCACGTGTAGGGGCTAAAATCAAGGTATTGACATGTTCCGATTTGCGGACTTCAATTTTATGTAAGATAGGCAAGAGATAAGATGCGGTTTTACCTGTACCTGTCTGCGCACAGGCAATAAGGTCTTTATCTTGGAGGATAACAGGAATAGCCTGTCCTTGTATAGGAGTTGCATCAAGATAACCCATACTGTCTAACCCCTCCTCCAATAGAGGAGCTAAACCAAATTCGGTGAATTTCAATCTTTTATTATATCGTTATACTGTAAAAACAGCATAATTTAGTGTTTTTTTCTGAAAGAAAAAAATTACAGAAGTATATCTGATGGACCTTGAAACTAAAAATTCAAAAATAAGCAGCTTGTTACAAGCATGTTATACTGTTGGCGGGGACGCCAACAGACGCAAAGAAAAACAAAAGCTGGTGCGAGCGTCACACTCGTATCCAGAATAATAGAGGCACAGACAACATCCCAGCGCCAGAGAAATAACAACGGTTAAACCTGATTAATTCTCTCCTTTTAAAGGAGAGATGCCCGCAGGGCAGAGAGGTTACTAAGAAGTTGATAAGGTTGATATAGTTAATAAAGTTAAAACTTTTGTGCTTTTATAGTTAAAAAACTATTTGTATCGCATACTGCTGGCGGGGACGCCAACAGACGCTTCAACTGCGTTTGTCGGTGTCCACACCGACAACATTATAGAGGAACAGGCACATCCCTGCGCCAGAGAAGTAACAGTAGTTAAGCCAGTCACCTGTTCAGCGACACTAACAAAACAAGATCCCCTGATCTGCCGGTTGGCTGATCAGGGGATCGTCTCCATACTTTCCTTATTCCAAAGTAATTATTTAGCCTGAACAGTCAGTACTGCAGCTGTATTACCGGCACTGACATCCACAGTCAATACATAAGTTTTTCCATCTTCCAGGGTTTTACCTGTAAGCAGTCCCAAATTTCCGGAATCTCTGCCATTGGATCCGTTACCGATAAAGATCAGATCTCCGGAGGTTTTAATGGCTGCAGAACCAAATTCACCGCCCCATCCTTTTTGATGGAAAAATTTAAAGTTAATATTATCAAGTTTTATCGTTTCCTTTCCTCTAAATGTAACCTGATACTTCTTATTTCCTATTGGTGCCAGACAAAGAGCTTTATCTGTATTCCAACCAACCTGATTATTCGCTACCGACGGTTTCCCTACTCCTTCACCGATAATCCAGATCGCTCCTGTTCCATCCGCTTTCAATGAAGCATAGTTACTTCCGTCCAGCGCTTCTACGATAAAATATTTATTCGGAAAATTAGCCGTAATTCTATAATTACCATTTATGGCATTAAAAGTCAGTTTGCCGTTGCTGTCTTTTGTAAAGAAATCCGGATCAATCCACCAGTCTTTAAGATCCGAAAAACCATCAATAGTTACCTGATCACCTTTATTTATAGTCAGATCTGTCCTGAAATTATCATCATTGACCCTATTCAGGACTTTCTGATTAATCGCATAAGCAATAATAAAAGGAGATGCTTCATAATTAAAGGTATTAAATGCAATGGTATATGTACCTGATGAAGAATTGGAAAAAGGAATCGGAGAAGTGGATCCAAGTGCGATTGCGTTACTCTCCCATCCAAAGTTCATTTCGTTACCATTTGCCCCTACTTTGGGTGCTTTGATATATCCCTTAACAGAAAATGGAAAAACCTCAGTTGCCGCATATTGGTTAGCTGTCTTTTTCTGCATCTTATATTCTTTCCCCTCAGCAACCAAAGTCAGGTAAGGAAAATCCGGACGACTCACGACAAGATCAAGAGATTGTTCGGTAATAGTCTTACTGATATTCTGCAAGACCAGTTTCAATGTAGCAGTACCATTAGGTACATTCTTATAAAACGGGATAAAGATTTTTCCGGAATATGTTCCGTTCTCTTTGGTTCGTATAACCGTTTCGGCCACCTGATCATCTGTATAATACAATTGAGCTTTGAGCGTAGACAAGGGCACAGTAGCATCAGACACCTGTACTTCAAAGGAAAGGCTATCTCCAAATAGAGCCGTTTTCAATTCTGATTTCAGCATCATTTCCGGGTTTCCGGGGCTTAATTTTTCATCCTTTTTACAGGAATAAAAGATTCCTACGCTATGCAGCAGTAAAAATCCTGCTAGAATACTTTTCTTCATGATTACTGTTATTTAGAAGTCCAACGATAGGATACCACAGATTTTGCAGGTACCTGATAACTAAAATGATTTTTACTGTCATTCAATGTAATCGCACGGTTTTCATTCGAATTATTCAGCAATACTACTGCATAACTACCATCTACGTTCTGGAAAGCGGAATACAGCAATCCGTCAGCTGTATATCCGGATGCTCCTATACGTGTTGCTCCCGGTTTTACGACCGATGACAGGTGTCCGATAATGTAATAATGTGAATTACGGGTAATTGTCTTATAATTTGCCGAATTGATATCTACAGCACCATAGCAAGTCTGACATCCGCCCTCACGATTCGGTCCCTTTTCTGTATCCAGCATCAGATTCCAGACAATCACGGCTCTGCTCCAGTTATTGACTGTACCCAGTGCAACTTCCTGCATATCTTCCATTAACCGTGTGGACAGATTACGACCGTCATTCCATGTGCCTATAGAAGTCTCTGTAAAGATCAGCTCTTTGTCAGGTCGTTGCTGATGAATATCCAGTAGCTCCGATTTATTACCACCATAATTGTGATAAGCCGCTCCGGCAAAGTAAGATGCAGCTTCCTGATCTTTATAAATATTGACCGGATAATCATTCTGGCTGGCAATATTATCATAGTTATAATTATGATCAAAGGCATATATTTTTGTCTGCAGACCTGCAGCTCTCAATTGTGGCCCCAGTGCTTGTTTTACAAAAGCTTTTTGCTCCTCCCAGGTCATATACAAAGAAGCAGAATTTCCTTTGTTCAACGGTTCATTCTGAGGCGTAATCGCCTCCACTTTTATGCCCTGTGCAGCCATAGCTTGCAACCATTTTACGAAGTAAGTTCCATAATTCTGATAATGTGCAGGATTAAGCTGACCTCCGGTCCATGAATTATACGCTTTTAACTCAGTCAGGTTATTTACTTTCATCCATCGGGGGCTGGTCCATGGTGATCCTATGATTTTCAGATCAGGATTAATAGCGAGTATCTCTTTCAATACCGGAATAATATAATCCTTCTCTTCCGATTGTAGTCCAAAGTTTTCTATTCCCGGTGTATCCCAGCAGGTATATTCACTCAAGGAGAAATCCGAACATCCGATAGCTATACGGATGTAACTCATCCCCATACCTTCCTTATCTGAAAATGTTTCTTTCAGAAAAGCTGTACGGTCTTCCTTTTTCATCTTCATCAGATTATAACAGGTGGATCCTGTTATTGCCGCACCAAATCCGTCCATCGTCTGAAACTTGACTGCGGGGTCCAATGTAATCGTATTGGGCGACATATTAAATTTGGTACTGAATGGTTTGAATTCCTTTTGGAAATCATAACTACGATTGTTAGTCGTAACATATACTGTGACATCTCCACTTTCTGCAGATGAGTAACCGTTGGAAGGAGCGTAGCTTTCGCGATTGCATGATCCCACAGTCAGCAGGCACGAAAACAGGAATGTTAAAATCATATACTTATTATTATACTTGTTCATCTTTGATAGAATTAATTAATACCCCGGATTTTGCACCAGATTCGGATTTTGGTCAATTGCTGCCTGCGGCACAGGTAAACGGTATGAATTTGTATTAAACGGATAGACCAGTGGTTTACGTCCGCTGTCTTTTGCAAATACGGCATTCATCACTTCTTCCACCTTATTCAGTCTGACAAGATCAAACCAACGCTGACCTTCAAAAGCCAGTTCCAGACGTCTTTCTTTAAGAAGAGCATTCAGCATCGTTTCCTTTGAGGCTTTTGCTGCTGCTGTAAGTTTGGGTAATCCTGCCCGTACACGAATACGATCGATTATATCGGCAGCGGCAGACAGGTCAGAACTTCCCTGCTGGATCAGTGCTTCAGCCTTCAACAGTAATACATCGGCATATCTGTATTTGATAATACTGCTATTGGCCGAACGCAGCTTATACATAAAGGGATAATTGCTGGCCGGATAATAATTACTCCATTTGGCTACATAATACACAACAGACTGATTGAACCGGATCTGATCTCCCTCCTCCTGAAAAGCTTTGATCAGATCGCGTGAAGGTGTAACCCACTTCGCCCAGGTAAAATTATTATCGTAATTGATCAGGTCACGTCCAAACATCCAGGTGGCCCAGTTACCGCTGCCCGGAAAAAACTGTGCTTCCAGAATAGATTCTTTTGTATTACGCATTTTTGCATCGGTATTTCCTGCATTCATTCCAAACAGATCACTGAAATCCGATACCAGATCAAATCCGTCTGCAGTTACGGCATCACAGTACTGAATAGCTTTGGCATAATCACGAAGTGGTTTTTCTACGTATATCTTAGCAAGTAATGTCCTGGCTACAGATTTTGAAAATACCGTTTTGTCTGAAGCTACACTATTAGGAGCATCCTGCAGCGCAGCCAGACAGTCTTTTTCAATTTGCTGATAGGCCTCCTGCTCGGTAGCCTGTTTTGGAAAATATTGCGGATAGACTTCTTCGAGTGTCTCCGATGTAATATCAGCTGCTTCTGTCGTAATCACAGGAATACTTCCCCATATGCGCACCATATCGTACATAATCATCGCTCTGAAGATCATCGCTTCCGCCTTATACTGCTTGCGTTCCTGTGCAGTCAGCGCATTATCTTTCACACTGTCAATATTGACAATAAGACGATTTGCACGACCGATATCCTGCAAATACCGGTTCCAATCCCTGTTGACTACTGAATTAGAACCCTCTATAGCATTGTTCTCAAACGGAATAACCTCCGCTCCGGTTGTTCCGGCATATGCATTGTCTGCATGTGACTCCGCAATCAGCAAGAGATCCAGATACCAGTGTTCCTGCCGGTCTCTCATCTGCTGATAAAGAGTCTTCATATGACTCAGTACAGTTGCCTTATCTTTAAACACTACCTTTTTGCCTGTCTCCGTTACTCCTTCAGTGACATCTGAATAGGTATCTAACGGATCTCTGTTTAATGAGCAGGATATCATTGTACATCCCATACTGCTCAGCAAAAGAATTAATATATATCTTGATATCATATCTTTAACTATTAAAATCCAACATTTAATCCGACTACAAATGAACGGCTGTGCGGGTAGGTTCCCCAGTCAATTCCCTGTACTGCTCCGTTATTTCCCCATTGATTCACTTCAGGATCCATACCTGTATAATTTGTCCAGGTCAAGAGATTACTTGCGGATACATAGGGCTGCAACTTTCGAATACCGATACGTCTGAGCGATTCTGATGTAATATTATAACCAAGCGAGATATTCTTAAGGCGCAGATAACTACCGTCTTCTACGAAGTATGTAGAGTTTTTGATATTAAATCCGGCTTTGGGCACACCTGTGATCTGTCCGGGAATTTGCCATCTGTCCAGCACACGTGTTGTCTGATTCTTACCATCATACATTCCTTCAGTCTCTATACGGCTGGCATTGTAAATATCATTTCCATATGACCCTTGTATAAAAATGCTCAGGTCTATATTCTTCCATGAAAAATTGTTTGTCATCCCATAAGTAAAGTTCGGATTAGGATCCCCGATATAGGTCCGGTCCGAAGGAGATAATCTGCCGTCACTATTGAGATCCCGATACATCAGTTCTCCGGTTTCAGGATTTACACCATCGCTGATATATCCATAGAAACCACCCATCGGACGGCCTGGTTCATTCCGCACAACAGCCTCATTCACAACACCGCTTGTAACAGCATCATTATAGATTTTCTGCATTTCCAGTTTCTCTAAGCGGTTACGGTTAAACGAGATATTAAAATCCGTTTCCCATTTCAGGTCACCTGTCAGGTTTTTACTCCCTACAGTAGCTTCAAATCCTTTATTGATCATTTCCCCTTCGTTGCGGGCAATATTACCCACTGCTGCTGAGCCGGCCGGAAGTACCAGATACATCAGCATATCTCGGGTATGCTTGTAATAGTAATCCAGTGCGACATTAACACGACCGTTTAATACAGACAGATCCACTCCTACATTAGACTGCCTTGTTGTTTCCCATTTCAGATCGGGAGTACGCAGATTAGCCTGAGATATGGTAGGAAGAGCATTTTGCTGACCTTCCTTGAACCATTCGATCCGACCAATATCATAGCGTTGCAAATAGGCGTAGTCCCCTATCCCCGATTGATTTCCGGTCTCTCCCCAACCTCCTCGTATTTTCAGATCATTCAGCCATTCGGTATCAGACAGAAAATCCTCTGCAGACAGTCTCCATGCAGCAGATACGGACGGGAATATTCCCCAGCGATTGTCCGGATGTATCTTAGATGATCCGTCTGCACGCACATTTGCAGTGACCAGATATTTGCTGTCAAAATTGTACATGACTCGTGCAAAGTAAGACATGATTGTCCATGCTGATGCACCTGACCCCGTATTATTCCAGGAGATTTTATTCGCAGCATTCAGTGTCTGGATCAGATCATTACGGTAGTGAGAGCCATAAATGTAATTATTAGTATACTTGGAATCTGTCCATGAACTTCCCAGCATAGATTCTATATTATGTTTCCCGAAACTATTGTTATAGGTCAGGACATTATCCCAGGTGAGAACTGTATTCATATTTCGCAAATCCGCTCCTTCACCAAACTGATTACGTCCCCAGGCAGTGGCGATAGGATCCAGAAATCTGGTATTTACCGCATTTCTTCTATCCAGTGTAAAGGAAGACTTAAAGGTCAGTTCGGGCAGAAAAGTGATCAATGTACTTCCACTGGCCAAAAGACGGTTTTCCTTATCTTTATTATTAGCACTTCTGGCCAGGTTTTCCAGCGGGCTTGTAATGTTCCCTATCCCGTAAAAATTATTATAATACTGTGCCGGATTTTCCGGATTCCAGATCGGCGCATAGGTAGGCGTATTGATGACAGACAATACTACACCACCCCGGTTAGCACCTGTACCCGTAGAAATACCATTATTAGAATAATCTGAGTAGTTAACGTTAGCACTTACATTCAACCACTTACGCACCTGATTATTAATATTGGCTCTGAAATTATATCGTTTAAAAAAAGCTGCATTTAAAACTCCTTTTTCATCAACATAACCTGCAGAAAGAAAGTATTTCAGTTTTTCAGTACCGTCCGAAATGGATAGCTGATAATTCTGCAGCTTACCCGTTTTGTAGGCTTCCTTGAACCAGTCTGTCTGATCTTTTAGATTTGCCGGCAAAGAAACCAAACCGATTTCATTCTGTAATTCACGATATTGATCTGTATTGAGTACATCGAATGAATTGGCAACCACATTGTGGGTAAGCTGTGCATTCAGATCTATTTTTGCTTCACCTGCGACACCAGACCTGGTCGATATCAGAATTACGCCATTGGCCGCTCTGGATCCATAGATCGCAGCGGAGGAGGCGTCTTTTAAAATCTGCATGCCGGCAATATCATTTGCCGAGAGAAAACGTATATTGTCTACCGGCACTCCATCTACGACATATAACGGATCGTTACTACCATTAAAAGAAGTTGTCCCGCGCACCCGGATAGACATTTCTGCTCCCGGAGTACCATTGGGTTGTATCACCGATACACCGGCAGCTTTACCCTGAATCGCCTGACCTACATTCACAATCGGCCGCTGGTCCAGATCCTTGGTTGATACGGAAGAAATGGCCGTGGTGACATCTTTACGTTTGGCGGTACCGTAGCCGATAACAATGACATCTTCCAGCTCATTCATGGCAGACTGCAATGCTACAGAATGTGATGATGTGGTTGCCGTAATGCTCTGCGGATTGTAACCGACATACGTCACTACAAGTACGGCATTACGAGGCACCTTAAGTTCGTAACGTCCGTCCCGGTCTGTCAATGTACCGTTGGAAGTACCCTTCTGTACAACTGACACCCCCGTCAGCGCCTCCTTTGTCTGTGCATCAGTTATGGTTCCTCGGACCGTAATACTTTCCTGTGCAAATAACACAGATTGACTTAGTATCAACAGGAGCATCGGAAACAGATAGATGAACAACTTACCTTTTTGGATAAAAAGCTTCATAATGTTTTGAAATTGATGATTTATTTGATTGGTTATTATTACTCATACGGACCGCATAAAGAGCAGACCGCGATATTGACCAAAGTTATAAAAGGGAGCCCCTGCTTTTAAGGGCATATAGTGAAAAAGTACTTGCGATTAAACGCAACACATTGACAACAAGATTATTACACAAATAAATGTATTGTAAAAAGTACCTGTTTAAGAAGCAATTAATGATTATTCCGCACTTTAAGACCTATTTGTCGAACGATATCTTCGAAATCAGCCCGTTCTACGGCAGCCTTGTTTCGTACTTTTGTGCGGTAATTGTAGACGGTACGCAGGGAATATCGCAGAAAACCCGCGATCTTGACACTGTCCGTTATTCCTAACCGGATGAGCGCAAATATACGGAGCTCTGTATTCAGCAGTTCTCCTTTCTTAGGCCATATCTGTTCTTCAGCAAGCAACAGACTATTAAAATCCTGAATAAAGGCAGGATAGAGATTGAGAAAAATACGGTCAAAGTTTTTATACAATTCTTCCACCTCATGTTCCACCATTCGGGTAGATTTCAACTGTTCGATCAGTGGTTTGATCTGATTATTGGAGGCTTGTTTGAGTACAGACTTCCGGAGATCTTCCATCTTATCTATATAAGAAGAGCACATATCAAAAAAACGGGCAATATATTCCTCTTTGATATGATTAGATTCAGACAGGTTCATATTGACCAGGGAAAGATCTTCATTTAAGTCCTTTAATCTTTCGTTTGTCTCGGATAATGCTTTCCGGGTCTTAGCCAAATGGCTCATCTGCCTGTACAGATATACAATACCTGCAATCAGCACGACAGATAATACACTGATAAGAATAAGATATATTAAAAGAACTTTTTTCTGTTGTTCAATACGCTGCTGGTAAGCAGCATTGATCAAAGGATAGAATGATGTACCTTCAATAACACGGTATCTTACATTGGAAACCATCGCATCATCTATAGCTTTCTCGATGAGCTTAAATGCCCGGTCAAAATCTCCTTGTTCATAATAACTCAATGCCAGATCCTGTAAGGAAGCATTATCCCGCGTGGCATGTTCTATATCTGCACAGGCTGATACAGCATAGTAATACTTTTTCTTTGGGATATCATTATTCTGCTGATATATCAATCCCAAAAAATAGGCTGTCATGGCTTTGTTTTCCAGATCATTCTGATATGTATCTAATAATTTCAGCAACATCCCTTCTGCTGCATTTCTGTCTCCTTTAAACAACGTCTGAGTAGCCTGTACGATCGCATACTGTTCTGAAGAGTGGTCAAGAACTGAAAGCAAGGAATCTCTGTACAATTCACTTTGCTGATAATAGGTACTCATATTATTACTTTGACCGTAATGGCTGTAAAAAGAGCTGTACGTCTCATAATACGGAGGCAAAAATTTTGGATCAAGTTTATTCCGGTCAATATTCTCCAACAATTTCTTTGATTCAATATAACGGCCTACAGTAGAATACAATGCAGCGAGGTCTAGATCTACACGAATTCGCAATGCATCGTCTTTCAATTCATGGGCTAATGTCTGACACTTCAAGACATAAGCAATCGCTGAATCTGACTGAAACTTTCTATAGCCTTCATAAATCCTGTAATTAGCATCAAAATATTTTCCTGGTTCCCGTTTAACCAATGCAGCCTGCTGCTTCAGACCAGCAATCATATCCTCTCTCTTTTTTACAAAATAATGTTGACGTCGGATCAGATCATCCAGTTTTTTCTCTACATCCGAATACGGTAAAAGATTCTGCTGTCCAAAAACATCTGCAGAAAACAAAAACATCATTGCAAAAAAGAAATATACAATACGCATTAAGGGATTAATCTTTTTGGTTACTCAATAAATGGGTTTGTGTGTAATTACGATATGGTAATGACAAGAATTCGGTTCCTTTGCAATCTTACGATCCTGAATCTCAGAGCTTCACATCTTATTAAGGTCCTATATCTACGAAAACACGCTGAAATGCAATATAAATACATTCAAAGATAGGGATTTTACATGGAGTTTGATTTTATTAAGTCAATAAGAAAGTATCGTAGAAATCTGGCCTCTCGTTAAAAATTAATCAATAATACAACAGCATTAAAATAATATTATCAACAAAACTTCCATTTGAATTAAATTATACTATTTTTGTTAACGTAATAATATGAGGTTTCACATCATAAAGGGAACAAAGTAAAACTTAGGTTTGAATGCAATCTACATTATGATCTGGAGATAAATCCACAATCGAATGTCTTTTTTAAGAAAAGGCATTTTTAATAAAAATATACTTCATGGAAGGAAGAGAACTACTGAAAACAGAAGTGGCTATTAGTTTTGTTAAAGACACTTTTTCACAACAGTTAAAACACAATTTAAATTTAATACCGATTTCCTCACCTCTGGTGGTACTGGACGGTACAGGTATCAACGATGATCTGAACGGCATAGAACGTCCTGTAGCTTTTCCAATCAAAGCACTGGAAGAGCGCCTTGCTGTCGTCGTACATTCACTGGCAAAATGGAAAAGACTACGTCTCCGTGAACTGGACATGCTTCCAGGAGAAGGTATTCTTACAGATATGCGTGCCTTACGTCCGGACGAAGATTATACTCCTATCCATTCGATCTACGTAGACCAGTGGGATTGGGAAAAAGTAATTTTGCCTGAACACCGTAATCTGAATTACCTTAAAGAGACGGTGGTGAGAATTTATGAATCTTTAAAATTCACAGAACATCAGGTCGAAAAACAATATCCGGCGATTAAAGCTATTCTACCGGATACCATCACATTTATCTCTTCAGAAGAATTATTGCAGAAATATCCTGCATTCACTCCAAAAGAAAGAGAAAATGCAATCACCAAAGAATTTGGTGCTGTATTCCTGTATGGTATCGGTGGCGAACTAAGCAATGGAAAAGCACATGACGGACGCGCTGCCGATTATGACGACTGGAGCAGTGTAAATGAAAACGGTTACAACGGCCTGAATGGAGATATTCTTGTCTGGAATCCTGTTCTCAACAGCGCATTTGAACTTTCATCTATGGGTATACGCGTAGATAAAAAAGCATTGCAATATCAGCTCGAAATCCGCAATAATACAGAAAGAGCATCACTTACTTTTCATAAAATGCTCCTTGACGGACATCTTCCTGAATCCATAGGCGGAGGGATAGGCCAATCCAGAGTCTGTATGTTTATGCTTAAGAAATCGCATATAGGTGAAGTACAGGTCAGTATCTGGGATGAGCAGGAAAAAGAAAATCTTAGAATTCAGGGAATCAATATTCTGTAGTCTGAGGTTATAAACATAAGGTCTGATCCGTTCAGACCTTATGTCATTATACATAAATACAAATGACCGAAAAAGCAACATTTATCATCAGAGAATACAAGGCAGATGATCAGTCTCCTGTCATCGGATTATTACGTCTCAATACACCTGAATATTTTTCTTCGGAAGAGGAAGTCGATCTGATCCATTACCTTCAACATGAAATAGACCACTATTATGTTGTGGAATCTAACGGACTGATTATCGGATGCGGAGGTATCAACTTCGCTGAAGATAAAACGGTCGGAAAGATTAGTTGGGATATTCTTCACCCGGATTTCCAGGGACAATCCATAGGAAGTGCATTACTTAAATACCGGATCAAGGAATTACAGAACACCTATCACATTCAGAAAATAACTGTCAGGACATCCCAACTTGTTTATAGGTTTTATGAAAAGAACGGGTTTGTACTTACCAAAATAGCCAAAGATTACTGGGCTCCGGGTTACGACCTTTATAGTATGCGATACGATCCAGAGGCGCTTCAAAACCAGCTTTAATAAGATTACATCATAACATTAAACAAAAAAGGTCTTACGCTGCATTGCATAAGACCTTTTTGATAAATTCTTATATTTTGTTAGTTGCTGAAATAGGCTCTTACATTTTTACCTTCAACCCAGTTCATAAAAGCTTTATTCACAACTTTGTTTCCTCCAGGAGTCGGATAATCTCCTGAAAAATACCAATCTCCTTTATGATCAGGGATAGCTGTATGCAGGTTCTCCAATGTCTGGAAGATAACTTCTACATCTGCTTTCAAATGGTGAGGTTTGATGATTTTCGCAATTTCAGCTGAAATTTCTTCATTTGTAAACGGCGCATAGATTGCCTTTACATAATTCTCAATTTCTTCTTTATCTTTTGTCAGAGAAGCTACACACTTCTGATAAACTTCATCAATAATGTGTGCCAGTCCACGTTGCTTTAACAGGTTAATTGCAGCTTCAAATGCTACAAACTCGCCCATACGTGACATATCGATACCATAACAATCCGGGTAACGGATCTGTGGTGCAGATGAAACGATAACAATCTTCTTCGGATTCAAACGATCCAGAATCGTCAGAATACTCTGTTTTAATGTCGTTCCTCTTACGATAGAATCATCTATAGCTACTATTGTATCTTTATCATCTCTGACGATACCATAAGTCGTATCGTACACATGCTGTACCATATCTGTACGGTCTGCATCTTGTGTAATAAACGTTCTTAATTTAGCATCTTTTACATTTAACTTTTCAAAACGTGGCGCCATACTCAGTACTTCTTCCAGTTCTGTATCCGAAATTTTATCCTCCCGGTTTAGTAAAGCCTGTTTCTGAAGATCACGCACATATGCATTTACACCCTCAGTCATACCGTAGTATGAAACTTCAGCAGTATTAGGTATAAAAGAAAATACGGTATTTTTGATATCGTAATTTATAGATTCCAACACCAACGGAGTCAGGAGACGGCCCAATTCTTTACGTTCCTTGTAAATATCTGCGTCAGAACCGCGGGAAAAGTAAATACGTTCAAATGAACATGATTTTTTCTCAACCGGCTGGCGAAACATCTCTTCTGTGACAGTACCATCCTTTTTCGCAATGAGTGCATGTCCTGGCTTGATTTCTTTAACACTTCCAATCGGAATATTAAAAGCAGTCTGTATTACCGGTCTTTCTGAAGCAACAACAAGTATTTCTTCATCCTGATAATAGAATGCCGGTCTGATACCTGCCGGATCACGCATAACAAAAGCATCACCGTGACCAAATATACCAGCAATAGTATATCCCCCATCCCAGGTTTTGGCAGAACGGGTTAATATTTTGGCTACATCCAGATTTTTGGCAATCAGTGAACTGATTTCCACATTAGAGTAGTCTTCTTTTTTAAACTTATCAAATAACTCCTGATTTTCATCGTCCAAGAAGTGTCCGATTTTTTCCAATACAGTTACCGTATCCGCTTTCTCCTTTGGATGCTGTCCCAACTCATACAGTTGTTGCAACAACTCATCCACATTGGTCATATTAAAATTTCCGGCTACAACCAGATTACGGCTCATCCAGTTATTCTGTCTCAGGAAAGGATGACAGCTCTCAATACTGTTTTTTCCGTGAGTTCCATATCTCAAATGTCCCAAAAGCACTTCACCGGTAAAGCTTACATGCTCTTTCAGCCAGGTTGTATCTTTCGATTCTTTAGGATATGCCTTCTGAACGGCAGCAAATTTCTTCTGAACATATTCGAAGATATCTGCCACAGCAGATGAACCCATTGCTCTATAACGGCTGATGTAACGGTTACCAGGTTGCGTATCAAATTTGATCGTCGCAATACCAGCACCATCTTGTCCGCGATTGTGCTGTTTTTCCATTAATAGATACAGCTTATTAATCCCGTAATAGGGCGTACCGTATTTTTCCTGATAATAAGAGAGGGGTTTTAACAATCGAATAAGTGCAATTCCGCACTCGTGTTTTATAGCGTCACTCATAGCTTGATTTGATGACGCAAAGTTACATATTATTTAAGAAAATATTTCATAAAAAGTCTTTCTAAAGTTTTCGCAATGTCATTTCTTATCCAACACAAAATACCCCTGTATATCGGATGATTTACAGGGGATTGCGGATGTTAGTCTTAAGCTATATTATAATTTCTCATTATGCTGAGAAAGATCAAGTCCGATTTCTTCTTCTTCTTCGCTCACCCGCAACGGAGAGATCAGGTCTGTCAGTTTTAAAAGTACAAAAGCCAGTATCAATGTAAAAAGAGTCGCTCCTACCAAACCTATCACATGCGCAAAAAAAAGCGTAGTCTCTCCGAAAAACAATCCGTCATGCTCTACAGCCCCGTTTATCGCTTTAGTAGCAAATATTCCGGTAAGTAGCATCCCCACCATACCACCTAATCCGTGACACGGAAATACATCAAGCGTATCATCCACACGTGATTTGGTTCTCCAATCGACGACCATCCGACTGATAAGTGCTGCTACAGCACCAATAATCAGGGAATGTGGTACGGTCACGAATCCTGCAGCAGGTGTAATAGCAACCAGTCCTACTACGGCGCCGATACAAGTCCCCATCGCAGATGGTTTAATCCCTCTTGCTGCATCAAAAAATATCCACATCAATGCCGCTGCACCTGAGGCTGCGGAAGTAGTCGCCAGTGCTGTAGCAGCCAGCGCATTGGCTCCGAAAGCTGAACCGGCATTGAATCCAAACCATCCGAACCATAACATCCCCGTACCCAGCATCACATATGTAATGCGTGCCGGATTATGGGCATGAAAATCTTTACCCTGTTTAAGATAGATCGCTGCAGCTAATGCAGTCAGTCCTGCAGACATATGTACAACTGTACCACCTGCAAAATCCAGGACGCCAAGCTTGAAAAGCACACCATCCGGATGCCAGGTAGCATGCGCCAGCGGAGCATAAATAAAAATAAAAAACAAACAGATAAATAAAATATAAGAGGTAAAACGGATACGTTCGGCCACAGCACCTGTTATCAATGCAGGAGTAATAATTGCAAATTTAAGCTGATACATCGCAAATAAGGTAAACGGAATGGTTGGTGCGCCCGGCCAGGGCTTACCTCCTATCACATGCTCAAACATAAAATAGGTACGTGGATCACCTATAATACCACCAATCGAGGTACCAAACACCAGACTGAAACCAAATACAACCCATATCACCGCCACTACTGCCATACAAATAAAACTCTGCAACATCGTAGAGATTACATTCTTCTTTTTCACCATTCCTCCATAAAAATAAGCTAAACCCGGAGTCATAATCAAAACCAGAGCCGTAGATGTCAACATCCAGGCTGTATCCGCACCTGAATATTCAAAATCACTACCACTAACAGGAACTGAAGGGAAAATCAGAGCTAAGATCAAAACCCCCACCATAAAAATCAGCGGAAAAACAGACTTTTTACTTTTCATATTTAATATTACGCTTTATAATTACTCAAAAATATATTAATTCATTAAAAAAACAATAAAAAAAGTATATTTTTTTCAAAAAATATTCAAAAATATAATCATATTCAAAATAAAATTCATCAATAAAGATAAAATTGGCAACAAAAAAAAGGAGATGATCATTGATCATCTCCTTTCTAAGGTTAAAAACCTTCTATTTCTTAGAACTGCTTGTTAAGTTTTTCTGTCAATACTGATTTTGGTACTGCTCCAACTTGTTTATCAACGATCTCGCCGTTTTTGAAGAACAATAGTGCAGGAATGTTACGTATACCAAAACGAACTGAAATTTCAGGGTTACTATCTACGTCAACTTTTCCGACAACAGCCTTACCTTCATATTCTTTAGCGATCTCTTCTACAACCGGACCTACCATGCGGCAAGGACCACACCATTCTGCCCAAAAATCTACCAATACCGGTTTATCTGATTTTAATACCAATTCTTCAAAATTGCTGTCTGTAATTTCTAAAGCCATAATTATCTTTTTTTTAAACAATGATTTACATCATTATGGGTTATCTCTTTAATCTCTAACAAAGATAAACAACGTCATCTGAATTTTAGTCATCGACGGGTTAAATAATAACTATGCTGTATCAATTCAATCTATAATTAACACCTTCAAACTGCTCTATCCCATCCAAAAATTCGTTTGTGAGGTTAATTTTTATAGTTTTCGCCGGCATCTCTATATTGAAGCCTTCCTGTATATCCACAATTTTGAATTTCAACTGACAATTGGCATCCTGTCCTTCTACCCGCGTACCGTCTATTAAGTTCTTCATAAACTGTACAAATTCAGGATTGACAACCTGTAAAGGCACCTGTACGGTAAAACTTTTCGCCAGTTTCTCCCGAAGATCCGATAACAACTGGATATTTTTCAGCTCAAAACCCCAGTTTCCGACCTGCCTGAATCTTTCCTGAACCAATCCGCGGATCTGCACAAAGTATCCTTCCTGCAGATAGCCCTTAAATTTAACATAATCCTCACCGAAGACCATCATTTCAAATGAATCCGAATAATCTTCTATAACCAGTATCCCAAAGGGTTTGCCATTCTTGGAAACACGATGATTTGCTGCTGCAATTATCCCTCCGATAATGACTTCTTTATTTTTGATCTTATTGAACTCTAGCAATACATCCTCTTCCACTTCTGAAGCTTTGACTTTATTGATCAGTTGGAGTTCACTTACGTTGTTCTGGCAGAAATGTTTGATCTCAAATTTATAGTTGTCAAGCGGATGACTGGTCAGGTAAATACCGATCACATCTTTCTCGTACTTGAGTTTTTCGATGAGTCCCCACTGCGGACATGGCGCCAGTACAGGCTCCGGAAGCTCAGCACTTCCACCTCCTCCAAACAGGCTCGCCTGAGCTGAACTTTCATTTTCTTTGTGACGCTGACCAAACTTGACAGCTTTTTCCAGTCCGGTAGAGTTATCTCCGTCCACATGAAAATACTGGGCACGATGTGTATCCTTGAAACTATCAAAACCTCCGGCATAAGCCAGACTTTCGAATGCTTTTTTGTTAGCAGCACGAAGATCTATCCTCTTGGCCATATCAAATACTGATTTATAAGGGTTGCCTTCACGAGTCTGTACTATCGTATCCACAGCCCCTGCACCTACTCCTTTGACGGCTCCCATTCCAAAACGAATAGCCCCTCTATCATTTACAGTAAATTTATAATGTGATTCATTGACATCCGGCCCTAATACTTCCAGCCCCATTCTCCGGCACTCTTCCATAAAGAATGTCACCTGTTTGATATCATTCATATTATTGGACAATACAGCCGCCATATATTCAGCAGGGAAATGCGCTTTCAGATAGGCTGTCTGATAAGCTACCCATGCATAACAGGTAGAGTGTGATTTATTGAAGGCATAACTCGCAAAAGCTTCCCAGTCGGTCCAGATTTTTTCCAGCACTTTGGCATTATGTCCTTTTTCTACAGCCTGCGCTACAAACTTAGGCTTCATCTTATCCAGTACAGCCTTTTGTTTCTTACCCATCGCCTTACGCAATACGTCGGCATCACCTTTTGAGAATCCGGCGAGTTTCTGTGACAGTAGCATTACCTGCTCCTGATATACGGTAATACCATATGTTTCTTTCAGGTACTCTTCACAGGCATCCAGATCGTATACAATCGGCTCTATTCCGTGTTTACGTTTGATAAAGCTTGGGATATACTCCATCGGCCCCGGACGATACAGGGCATTCATCGCAATCAGATCGGCAAACACAGTGGGCTTGAGATCCTTCATATGCTTCTGCATACCGGGCGACTCGTACTGGAATACACCGATGGTCTCTCCGCGTTGGAATAACTCATATGTTAACTGATCATCTATCGGGAAATTGTCCGGATCCAGATCCAGATTATGCCTCAGTTTGACGTTAGCAACAGTATCTTTAATCAGGGTAAGTGTCTTTAACCCTAAAAAGTCCATCTTCAGGAGACCCGCACTTTCCACCACGGAGTTATCAAACTGCGTTACATAAAGGTCGGAGTCTTTCGCTAATGAAACCGGAACGAAATTAGTGATATCATCGGGCGTAATAATAACTCCGCAGGCATGAATACCTGTATTCCGCATAGAACCTTCGAGTACTCTTGCCTGCTTGATTGTCTCGGCTTCAAGTCCGGCGCCATCAGCAAGCGAGATGAGTTTATGGACAGCTTCGAGCTCTTCAGCCCGAAGGGCTTCCTTCAATGCTTTTTCATCCATATTGAAGATCTTGCTCAGCTTGAGATTAGGAATCAGCTTGGCAATCTCATTGGCTTCTGCGAGCGGAAGATCCAATACACGGGCTGTATCTTTGATCGAAGATTTGGCGGCCATAGTTCCATAGGTAATGATCTGTGCAACCTGAGAAGCACCGTATTTATCAATTACATACTGCATGACCCTTCCACGGCCTTCATCATCAAAGTCAATATCAATATCGGGCATGGATACACGATCCGGATTCAGGAAACGCTCGAAAAGCAGATCATACTGAATAGGGTCAATATTTGTAATACCCAGACAGTAAGCAACGGCTGATCCGGCAGCAGATCCACGTCCCGGACCTACAGAAACCCCCATATTGCGGGCTTCAGCAATAAAATCCTGTACGATAAGGAAATAACCCGGATATCCTGTCTTTTCAATGGTCGCGAGTTCAAAATCTAATCGTTCACGAATATCATCCGTAATCTCGGCATATCGTTTCTCCGCACCCACATAGGTAAGATGAGCCAGATACTTGTTCTCCCCTCTTTTACCTCCATCTTCATTATCTTCCTGTACCTGGAACTGTTCGGGGATTTCAAACTTAGGAAGCAAAACATCCCTGTTTAGTTTGAATATCTCTACTTTATCAATAATCTCCTGAATATTAACAATGGCCTCCGGAAGATCGGCAAACACCTTCTTCATTTCAGGAGCAGACTTAAAGTAATATTCCTGATTGGGCAAACCAAAACGGAAACCACGTCCTCTTCCTTTTGGCGTAGAGAGCTTCTCTCCGTCTTTTACACAAAGTAAAATATCGTGAGCATGAGCATCTGCTTTATTGACATAGTAAGTATTGTTTGTTCCGATGACTTTTACCCCATGTCTGCGCGCCAGCGAAACCAATGTTTCATTGACACGGTTTTCATCTTCCTGTCCGTGGCGCATGACTTCGATATAGAAGTCTTCCCCAAACTGTTCTTTCCACCAGATCAATGCTTCTTCCGCCTGATTCTCTCCGATGTTGAGTATCTTATTCGGAATTTCCCCCTGCAAGTTACCCGAAAGGACAATAATATCTTCTTTGTACTGCTCTACAACCTTTTTGTCAATACGCGGCACATAATAGAATCCTTTTGTATACGCTACCGATGACATTTTTGCCAGATTGTGATAGCCATTTTTATTTTTAGCCAGGAAGACAACCTGATAACCGTTATCTTTCCGACTCTTATCAAGGTGATCCTCACAGATAAAGAACTCACATCCTACTATAGGTTTGATTATAGTCTCTGTAGGTGCTTCCCCATTATCTATAAGTTCCTGATTTTTGGTTTCCGCATCCTTATTATGACCGAGTACACGGCTTACAAAATGGAAAGCCCCCATCATATTTCCATGATCGGTCAGGGCTACTGCGGGCATTTTATTTTTAACAGCGGCATCAACCAGACCTCCAATAGAGATCGTGGATTGTAAAACTGAAAATTGGGAGTGGTTATGTAAATGAGCAAATACAGCATCATCCAGGGCAGCCGCAGCTTCCTGATCAATGACAACTTCATCTGCTCCTGAGGTTTGCTGACGTGCTCTGATCTCATCTGAAGCCTTTTTCAGGTTCAGGTGCTGGAGACCTACCGTTTCTATTGGTCCGGGATTCTGTGTTTTAAACTCAACAAAGTATCCGGTATCCTGTTGAAGCTGATCTAATGTAAAGACTTCAAGACGTACTAATTCAAGAAAACAACGAGTCGTCGCTTCCACATCGGCGGTTGCATTGTGTGCTTCAGCAAAGGGAACTCCAAAAAGATAAGTGTGTAACTCCGTCAGATTAGGAAGTTTAAACCGGCCTCCGCGTCCACCGGGAAGTTTCAGCAACTCAGCCGTTACTTCAGTACAGGTATCCAGCACAGGCATCTCAGCCATAGGTGATTCTACTCCGTAACGGTAGAATTCACACCCCATAATATTTAGGTCAAAGCCAATATTCTGTCCGACTACAAATTTGGCTTTTGCCAATGCTTCATTGAACCTGACCAATGCTTCCTGTATAGGGATACCGCGCTCCTGCGCTAACTCTGTAGATATACCGTGTATCTTTTCAGAGTCATAAGGAATATTAAAGCCATCCGGTGCGATGAGAAAATCTGCATGCTCCACCATATTTCCCATATCATCATGAAGCTGCCATGCAATTTGTATACATCTGGGCCAGTTATCGGTATCCGTAATCGGTGCATCCCATCTTTTAGGTAAACCTGTAGTTTCCGTATCAAAAATTATATACATATCGTCCTTCCTTATCCTTTTCTTACTGCAACATGAGCGACATAAAACTTGCCGTTCAAAGCTTACATGAAGTTACAAAATTACTAAAGATTTCCAGTCATCGCACTTTAAAAATGGGATATCTTTTATCCTGTTAATCTACAATAAATTATAAGTAAGGACTCAACAGCTCAGAAACAAAGGCACAGCACACAGCAAGCCATATCCGAATAAGCTACAACAATAAAACAAACTGAAAAACAAATACTTACCCCTTATCAAATAACAGTTCTATATTGACACTCGTCCCTTCACCTGCAACAGAGCTGATATCTACATTTCCTTTCATATAAGAAGCCCGCATTCTTACATTCTGTAAGCCGATACCTTTCCCTTGCTGCTCTGTCTGACTGAGATCAAATCCTTTTCCGTTATCTTCTACAGTAATGAGAAATCCTTCTTCATTCTGAAAACATTGTACAATGATTCTTGTCGCATTACCATGACGAATAGCATTGTTCAGTAATTCCTGAATAATCCTGTAAATATTGGATTGCACGCCAGGAGGAGTATCACTTTTTATCTCATCACACTGCAACTCTATAACCAAACCTTCCCGATGTAAAGATGTACACAAATCCTCCAAAGCAACTGTAAGTCCGGAACGAACTAATGTTTCGGGCATCATATTGCGGGCAATATGCCTTAGCTCGCTGATACTGTTATCCAGCTGCGTTCGTATATCATTAATACTAGTCGTCTCTGCCTCCGCCGCAAGTTTATATTTAATTCCTACCAATGCGCCTCCGAGACCATCGTGCAGATCGCGCGCAAGCCGGCTTCGCTCCTGTTCTTCTCCGGCAAGCATAGCCTGTGCAAATTTCAGTTCCTGCTGTTGCTTCAATATGCTAAGCTGCTGTTGCGCCTGTTTCTTGTGTTGTTTATAGAAATATATAAATACGGAGAGCACACAAAGTAATAAACAGGCTCCAATACCTAATATCCAGCTAAATAATAACTGATTCTTTTGTTGTAACAGTGTTTGTTGCTTTTCAGCTTCCAACTGCACTATTTTTTTCTCCTTTTCGGCAGTTTTAAATTTAATTTCAAGATCAGCTATCTCTTTCTTTGTATTTTCTTCATAAATACTATCCTTTAATGCTGCGTGGTTTTTCATCCAGGTAAGAGCATTCTTGTAGTCGCCCATTTCCTTATAGGTATCGGAAAGGTCCAAGGCGATTTGCTGTCGGTTATTTGCCATTTCAAACGGCATATTTTCCATTACAGCATATAACTCTTTCAGCGCAAGCGGAAATTTTTTCTGATTAAAATAGACATTAAAATATTGGTACCTCAGGCTATTCAGCTCATAGGGCATATTCAGTTCAGTAGCAACAGCTATTGCCTGTTTGATATATTCTTCAGCTTTAGTATAGTCTTTTTTATGCTGGTAGTACATAGAAGCCGTTTCTCCCAATATCAGGTGTGCCACAGATTTAGGTATAGTACGCAGTATAGTTTCCGCTTTGCGGATATAAGGCGTAGCTTTGTCCGCCTTTTTAGATTCCACATATACCCGTGCAAGATCTAACAATACGATGGCATATCTATCCTTTGAAAGATTATGCTGTTCATAATACCGGATACTCTTTTCATAATATTCAATGGCTTTATCATAGGTGGCTGTATTTGCAAATGCCATTCCTATATTACCGTACGAGCGTGCCACCCATTCATGATCTTCAGCCAGTTCTGCTGCAGGAATGGCTTTTTGGATCAGTATTTCTACCATCCCTTTTTTGTTGTCTTTATGGTCCAGCATCATGGCATAATTATGCCAGCTTTTGACCTGAAATTCATAGCTTTCTTTGCTTTTGTGTTTAGCAAATAAAAGAGCTGCCTGCTTATACAAATCCATACATTCCTGCGTCTCGCCATCCTTTATAAACAAATAACTGCCTTTATAAAAAGCATAGAGTGCATTCAGATAGCTGTTCTTACCGCTTAGTTGCTTGCCTTTATCAAGGTATCTCAAAGACTGTAAGGTATCTTTCTGTTTGATCCAATAATTAGAAAGCAGGTACGCAGAACGGGCTTTAATACTATCATTAGCCGCTGTGTGCAGCACTTTTGACAGACTATCGGTGTAGATTCTATTTTTGTTATCCTGCGCAAAAGAATAGGAATATTGGAGCAATAGTATAACGAAAAGAAGTAGTCGCTTCATAGATCAATTGTTACAACAGTTGAAAACTGATGGTTTAAGTTGTTTATTCTTCTTCTGAACAGGCTTCAAATTCCTCATCAGAACAGTTTTATTTTGATAGCGAATATAAGAAGATTTAGGTATCTGTATTTGATGAAATTAGAAATAGCGAAGGATTACTCTTTATTTACAGAAAATTCGTTTTGGAGAAATTGGAAACAATATAAATACAATTTACATAATTAAGTAGCAGGTTAGAAGGTAATGTATTTTCTACAAATATTAATATAAGAATGCAATTCAATATAAGCAAGTCTCATTAGAAGAATCATTTTACATATACTTTTGTTTTGTAGAGCAGGATTCATTTTCAAGAATAGTAAATTCTGTCATTACATATTTACGTAATTATCAATATGAGACCGAATATGACATAACATTTTTTAAAGCTAAACATGATTATGACATATCTAGCCTATCTGTTATTTTCAGTTTCTTTGATTATCTTTCTTACATAAGATTTTATAGCCCACATTATTAGCCGAATCACTCCGTAAATAACCATCAAACTTAGAATAGTTCCAATAATTGGCCACACTGTCATTAACCATAAATCAAAATCACTTCTAGACATAATATATAAATTTGATTGTTTTATCTTGAAACATAATAACTAATCATCTGAGTACTGTAAGGACTACTTTCAACATCACCAGAATAATTAATATAATATGGTTCCATTTTAGCGACTATGCGACCAGATAACGGTATGGAATAAATCGTTCCAATATCCTTAATCAAAACGACCATAGAAACAGTACCAGCAAATGAAAACTGACCATGCAAACCAGTATATAGTCTTTGAAAATATTTATAACTACTTCCCAATGAAGTGAAAATATGGGGTCCGTATAGATTTACATTCATTTCCTTTAAATCCCGCTGCTCAAACCAAACAAAATAGAGGACGATTTCCTTTGCCCGGAAGCATGTAGATAACCAGAAATCACAAATCTAACCGGAGATCTCCAAGACCATTCCCAAAATCTAAATATACGACTTGGGATCTCAAACTGAAAGTTTATAGGAGCTACGTATCCCCATCTGGGCGAAAATCCGGATTGAGATATCGAATTATTAGACATATTCAAAGGTTTATTTTCATTCACAATTTCACTCCTTTCTAAGTTTTGAAGAAATAAGCGCGCAGAAGCAACGTCATTAAACTCTTCAACAACAGAGCTGCTCCTATCAACTTCTCCATCAACTTTTTTTAGATTAAAATCTGATGCTAAAGCATTAAGGCTATCTGCAAATACCTGGGTTAATATTGTTGATGCGCTGAATAATTTTGAATCACTTATTCTTTCATTCTTTAAAGAATTATTTATACCTGATTCTTTATTACAGGCCAACAATACAAAAAGAGTTAATAAATATAATTTAAACTCCACAAAAACGAAGTTTTATAAAATTAAATTTATATAAATAAAATTAAAGAAATAAAATAAATCTGAAAAACATTTATTTGCATTAATTTTGGGATAAAAAGAGTTTTTACTATATTTATACATAACAATTTTTGGCCTTATGAACTTACTTTTTTTGAATATCGGAACACAGGAGTTAATTCTTATTATTATGGTAATGGTTATGTGTTTTATTCCGACCATACTGATTATTATATCATTAATTGACATCCTTAAAAGACAATTCACGGATAGCGGCGATAAAATCTTAATGATTGTGCTGGTCTTCTTCCTGCCTGTTATCGGCTCATGTGTCTATCTTTTTTCGTTAAGACATAAATATCCTTTAATCAAGGATCATTTCACTGCAAAATAAAAAAGGGCAGTTTTTCAACTGCCCTTGGATTTTATATCTTTACTTGTTACTTCTGATTCAGTAACACGACTTCTACACGTCTGTTCATCTGACGGCCTTCCGGAGTTTTATTATCTGCTACAGGTTTTGCCTGTCCGATACCTTTAGTGGTAATACGGCTTTCAGAGATTCCGGAGTCTACTAAAAATTTCTTAACGGAAACCGCTCTTTTATCAGACAACCATAGATTATATTCCGGTGTACCAGTTGCATCGGTATGTCCGTCTACACGGATTTTTGTTTTGGAATTATCTTTCAGTAATTTGGCCAGTTTACTCAGTTCTCCTTTGGATTTATCTGTCAGGTAAGAAGAGTTAGTCGGGAATAAAAAGTCAGATGACAACGAAAATTTGATTCCCTCTTCTGTTCTGGAAGCATCTTTAAATTCTTCCTTGACGTTTTTCAACCCGTCATCTGTACCGTCTTTTGAAAGTACTGCACCGGGATTAACTGTGAGCGCCTGTTGCTTACAGGAGAATAAGGTAACAGCACAAAATAAAATCAGCGTAAATATGTTTAATTGCTTCATGAAATGATTAATTCTTTTGAATTTTATGATTTTGTTCGATAAATATAGCAAAAATAGCGTAATTCCTCAATTAATTCCTGTCTATTGCGAGATTTTAAGAGAGGTCATATTCAACGAGCCTCCTACCAGCTTATCATTAAAAAACGATACTCCTTCATTGGATTGTTGTAAAGATAAGCTGTACAGCAAAGGCAGATAGTGCTCCGGAGTAGGGATCGCAAGCATTGCTCCTGAACCAAGTTCATCATACCGAATCAGTTTCTGATGCTCTTTACTTTCAATCAGTTTCTTGAATGTATCGTTCATCTGGTACGCCCAGTCGTATCCACCTCCATGAATCATATCCCATGAAACCATGCGAAGATTATGCACCATATTACCGCTTCCGATAATCAACACTCCTTTTTTACGCAAAGCCAGTAATTCTTTCCCAAGCTCATAATGCCAGGACGGATGTTGGCGGTAATCAATACTCAGTTGTAACACGGGTATCTGTGCATCGGGATACATATATCTGACCACTGTCCAGGTTCCGTGATCCAGTCCCCAATCATGATCCAGTTCGACCTGTGTATGCGAAATCAGCGATTTTGTCTCCATGGCCAGTTCAGGACTTCCGGGAGCAGGATATGTTACAGCAAACAGTTCTTTCGGAAATCCATAAAAGTCATGAATGGTTTTTGGTTTTTCCATAGCCGTCACTTTTGTGCTATCGGTATACCAGTGTGCCGAAATGACTAATACAGCCTGAGGCTGCGGAATTTCTTTCGCCATATTGCTCCAGTTTCTGGAGAATTCATTGTCTTCAATCCCGTTCATCGGGGAGCCATGACCGACAAAAAGCACAGGCATTAACTTAGACTGTGTTCGGAGACTATCCGAAAGATTTTTCAGATCCTTTAATCCACTTATCATTTTTTCTTCGTCTTAAACAGTTTATCTGTCACTACCTTAATCTCCGGTATCTCCTTGTACAACTCCCATATCAATCCTGAACGGGAATTTTCAATCATAATAGCTACTGTAGCCTGATTGACAGCCAGGTACTCATCAGACACATCATTATCTTTAAGATCTAACCATGCTCTGAATCCATATTCTGTAAACAGAATATCAGCATATTTCTCGTACAGCGTTTTCATAGCTTTCATACCGATCTCTTTATCGATAAACAGTGCTGACGGACCTACAGCAGGATTGATACGAGTTAAAGAAACTGTATCCTTTACAGTATAATATCCCCATACATCCGAAAATGCCGTTCCTACACCCATTTCATTATCTCTTCTTTTGGCAATACGGATCATATTGCGAACTTCTGTATTGTAATCCAGTAAGGAATCTTTTTTATCTCTTGGATCTAACGTGTAGAACATACGATACACATCTACAAGCGGAACACCTATATCGGGCACTTTGGTCTGCAGACCATACTCTACGGTATCTCGGATAATAGATCTTGACCATAGTGTCTGTGAAGTATCTGATGCATGCTCCTCTACAGAAACCGAGTCTGATGGGGAAGTTTCCCCAACTACGAATCTTGAAAAATAGGTCGGCAATTGATTACTGTGTACATGGACATTGCCAAAACCAAATGTATAGGCATCCATAGAAACAGGGTGTGTGGGAGATGATATCGCCAGTAAATACGTATTGAGACTGCTGTTAAAACCACCTAATATATGTGATCTTCTGGTGCTGTCTACCGGAGACCAGCTATCCCACAGCACATTATTATGTTCTCCTGAAGAGAATACTTTCCAATCTATCCGCTCCCATAATGCTGTAATATTCTCACGAAGAGCTTTTTCTTCTGCTACATCTTCTTTAAAAAAATATTGTCTTGCAATAAGTAAAGCTTCCATCATGGCCGTAGTTGCTGTAAGACTATATTTAGGTATATGTTGTCTGTATTCCGGCAAACCGGTTCTTCCGTCAAAGTACTCCGGAAAAACACCGTCTTTGTGTTGTACTTTCTTTAGAAAGTTCACCATTTTTGTGAACCGGGCCAATACGACATTCCTGTTCACAAATTTTCTTTCTGCTCCGACAATTAAGGCCAGTGCAGCATACCCCGATTCTCTTACGGAAACAATTGCTTTATCCTTACGGCGGTAAGGCATATACATACCACTGTTAAAATCATAGTTTTCCAGGAAATAATTTACATGAGCAGCCTGTACCACATTGAGCAGTTCCTCGTCAGACAATTTCTTTGTCTTCACCTCTTTGACAGCGGAAAAAGGGGACTCTATGTAATCGTAATCTACCCAGGCAATCTTATAATAATAGGTTTTGTCTATTTCTGGAACACGATCCAGACAACTTTGCATCTGAATCGGGCGGATGGCTACAGGTTCAAAGTTTTCCTTATCTGTGGAGCGGTAGATCTTGATATAGCGTATACTAGGTGTCAGTGGCAATTGCCAGCTCAGCAGCACTTGTTTATCATAGGCTTTTGCTTCCGATAAGATTGCGGGTGAAGACAATTTAACACTGGACGGATTTTTGGGTAAAAATTCAATCTGATCCAACAGGATATGATGTGTCTTGTTAGAAGCATTTCTCTGCACAAAACTTACAGACCGTATAGCACCTTCTTCAAATCCCTTAATCTTATCTACCGGAATTTCTACATTGACCCACATATTAGGCTCAAAATCATCAATAAAGTGTGCCAATGAAACAGGTTCACTTTGTTTAAATCCCTGTTTCAGGACAACATCCGGCAATTCCTCGATTTTGGTAGATGCAGTCTGTACATACATTTTAAATACCAAAACATCCTTTTTAGAAACCTGATAAAAAAACTTTTGACGGCTATATAAGATATCTGCTTCCCAGCTTCCGGTTGCAGAACTGTGGTATTTGAGAGACAAAGCGTTACCGGGAGTAAAAAAAAGCGTGTCCGATACCAACAGATGATTGCGTACATTCTCGACCCAGCTACCACCGGAATAACGGACTAAACTCTTTGCATAACTCCCTCCTACAAGACTATTATCGAATACAACTTCCGGATAAGTATCCGCTTTCAATGTATTAGATACCAGCAACATGCAGGTTATCAGGAGATAGTAATATTTCATCATAGCAGTAAAATAAACCAAATAGTATAGATGCTTACAAAAACATTAATGTTACTTTGGATGAGACAAAAATAACAAATGATATTCATATGGCGTGTCAGAGGAATGTCTACTAAAATTTTAAAATACCTAAAAATACCCTTACCTTAGCCCTCTAATTTTTCATAAAAGTACATGGAAACAACTTTTGATTTTGAAAAACCTATTGCAGATCTGCAAACACAGATAGAGAAAGTAAATCAGGTAGCTGAAAAGACCAAGGTCGACATGAGTGCGACTATCCAGGATCTGGAAGCAAAACTGGAAGAAACCAAACTGCAGATCTATAACAATATGACTGGCTGGCAGAAGGTACAGATGTCACGTCATCCTGAGCGTCCGCAGACTTTCGATTATATCGAGATGATTTGTGAGGAGTTTATCGAACTGCATGGCGATCGCAATGTAAAGGATGATAAGGCTATAGTTGGCGGATTTGCTTCTATCGGCGGCGAACCTGTAATGGTTATCGGCCATCAAAAAGGAAAAAACACCAAGGAACGTCAGTTCCGCAACTTTGGAATGGCAAATCCCGAGGGATACCGCAAAGCTTTGCGTCTGATGAAAATGGCTGAAAAATTTAATAAGCCGGTTATTACGCTTATCGATACTATGGGTGCTTACCCGGGTTTAGAGGCAGAAGAAAGAGGTCAGGGAGAAGCTATTGCCCGCAACTTGCTTGAAATGTCTGTATTAAAAGTGCCTGTTATCTGTATTGTAATCGGTGAAGGCGCTTCCGGCGGAGCATTGGGTATTGGTATAGGTGACCGCGTATATATGCTTCAAAACACCTGGTATTCGGTCATTTCACCAGAGTCTTGTTCATCTATTCTATGGAGAAGCTGGGATCACAAAGAGCGAGCAGCAGAAGCACTAAAATTAACGGCTGAAGACATGCTTGGAAATGGTCTGATTGACGGCATCATTGCTGAACCAATGGGCGGAGCACATCAGGCACCTGCTATTGCAGCTGAAAATGTAAAAACTAAAATCCTTTCTGATCTGGCGGTCCTTAAAGCGAAGACAGCTGAAGTATTAGTACAGGAAAGAATCGACAAATTCAGTAAAATGGGTTACGTCGTAGAATAACAGATACTACATACACAAACAGAAAGCCGGTACATTGCAATGTACCGGCTTTTTTATTTGCTTCAGAATTTTACCAAACCATAAACCAAATATCATATCAGTTGTTGTACATAATGGAAATCATATTATTTATATCTATTTAAACAAAAAGTCCGTGAAAAAACCGTGCATTATTTTTCACCCTCACATCCAAAAAATACAGCTAAGTATGCAGCGAGTAGCTCTTATATTCACTTTTCTGTTGTTTCATATATCGTATTCGTTTGCTCAGCATGATACAACCAGCACGGTAAGACTGCGCAAAGACACATTGGCTGGCACAGACAGCTTAAAAACAGCTTCTCCTTATCAGGATCACTATGATATCAGTGATCTGTTTCGGACTATTCTTCATCCCAAACGCAAACCGGACCGTTCTAAACGACGTTCTCCCATAACTTTGATGCCTAATGTTGCCTATAATCCGACTATCGGGGCACAGGGAGGAGTAAAAGCCGTAGCCGGTAAGGTATTAGGCAACCACCCCAATACCACTATGTCAGTCGCAGCCACTTCAGCTTCTATCACTACAAAAGGTATTATGGTGTTCTACCTGAGCCATAATGTGTTTACACCGGGCAATACCTGGAATTTTCAGGGAAGTCTGGCGGCTGTTCACATGGTTGCACCTGATGCCGGTATAGGGATGAATATGAATGCATGGACGACTGAAGAAGAGCGCGTTATTGCTAACCCTGACCGCAAAATATTCGGATCACGATACAATTCTTATATTTTCAATGAAAAGGTCTACCGTCAGGTTGCCCACGGATTATTTCTGGGTGCAGGAGTATCATTCGATCTTCGCAGGAAAATAGAGGAACCGCAATTAGTCAACGGTCCTACGCCGCCCTCTTTGTACAGCGAAAAACACGGCTTTAATCCAAAAAAATACAACTCCAACGGACTACTGTTCAATGTGCAGTACATGACCCGGGATAATCCGAACAGGGCTTACAGCGGTATATACTCCGATGTAGGTATACGTGTCAATCAGACCTGGATGGGAAGTTCAAAGAACGCTGTACAATTGGTAACAGATTTCAGAAAATACTTTAGTTTATCTAAGAAAAATCCGGAGCACGTACTAGGATTCTGGTACTGGGGATCTTATAAACTCAGTGGAACACTACCCTACTTTGATCTTCCCGGAACAGGGAAAGATACAAATGTCAGAACAGGACGGGGCTATACTATAGGCTATTTCAAGGGTATATCTTTTGCTTACTCAGAAGTGGAATACCGCTTTCCGATTACGAAAAACAAATTCCTGAGCGGCGTGACATTTCTTAATATACAGTCTGCAAGCGACGAGATCGGCACCCGCCTGTTTCAGCGCTGGGAACCCGGTGGAGGTGCCGGACTCCGTGTTTTATTTAATAAAGCAACCCGAACAAACCTCTGTCTGGACTATGCTTTCGGAAAATATGGAAACAGAGGCTTTTTCTTAGGTCTTAATGAAGCATTTTAATCCTGCAATCAATAGGCAACTTTAAGATTATGCCTTGTTTTTACTATTTTAGCGACTGCTAAACCGAAAACAGTATGCGATCTTACCAGACTTTGAGTACACTTTGTTTATTTTTCCTGACCAACCAACTTGTGGCTCAGGAAACAAAACTGACAGACACCGTTCTCAACAGACTTGCTCCGGTACAGATCAATGCTTATTTCGCCAACCAACCTCTTTTATCACTTACTTCCTCTGCAAAGACGCTGGATTCCCGGCTTATTTCCAGTCAGAATAACACTACATTTTTGACAGCGATCAATACTGTTCCTGGTATCCGTATGGAAGAGCGTTCGCCGGGCAGTTACCGGTTAGCGATGAGAGGCAGCCTTATCCGATCACCTTTTGGAGTACGAAACATCAAGATATACCTCGATGAATTTCCGTTAACCGATGCCGGAGGAAATACCTATTTTAATCTGGTAGATCCGGCGGCTGTCAGCAGTATACATATACTCAAGGGCCCTGACGGATCTATCTACGGGCCTAATTCAGGCGGGGTGATTACGATTGCTCCGAATGGCTTTGACACCGGCTCAGGCAGCTCTCTGCTGCTACAGGGCGGCTCTTTCGGTTTATTTCAGGAACAACTGTCTACAAAGCAGCAAGTCAATCCTAACTACCGTTTTGCGGTGGACCAAAGTTTTACCCGTAGTGACGGGTATCGCCAGAACTCTGCATTAAACAAAAAAACTATACAGACTGCTCATCAATGGGACTATTCTGATAAAGGACAGTTAAAAGCGATTGGATTCTATGCAGATCTGGGATACAGAACTCCCGGCGGCCTTACACAAGCACAGTATGATGAAAATCCAAAACTCGCCAGACCTGCAGCAGGACCAAATCCCGGTGCGGCTGATCAAAAGGCTGGAATATACAACAAAACATTTTTTGGAGGTCTTTCTAACCAATACCACATCACGACACATCTGACACACGTTGTCAGTATATTCGGAAGTCATTCGGACATCAAAAATCCGTTTATTACCAATTACGAAAAGCGTGATGAAAAGAATATGGGCATCCGCACTTACTTTTCTTATGCAGACAACAGCAATCAGCGGTTACATTGGCAAATGCAACTTGGATTGGAAGCGCAAAACGGACGTTATAAAATTGATAATTATAATAACAAAGGTGGCGTAGCTACTGATCCTCAGGCCAAGGATGATCTGAAAAACGGCCAGCATTTCTATTTCTTACGTGGTCAGGTACTCGTTGCTCAAAAACTGACCCTTGAAGGTTCACTGGGGCTTAATTACAATACTATTTCCTATCAGAATATATTCCCTGTACTTGCTGATAAATGGGAAAAGATTGATTTTGAGAACACCTGGATGCCAAGGTTTGCTCTTTCGTACCTTATCACTCCTCAAATGGCTATACGCAGTTCAGTATCCAAAGGATTATCCGCTCCTACCATTGCAGAGGTACGTTCTTCGGATAACATAATCAACCGACAACTGAATCCCGAAACCGGAACGAATTATGAAGCGGGCATCAGATGGGAAACTGCAGACCGAAGAGTTATTGCGGATGTTTCTTACTATTATTACCGGATGGATAATGCTATTATAAGACAGATCCGGGAAAACGGAGCAGAATATTATCTGAATGCCGGAAAGACCGACCAGAAGGGCTTAGAAGCCTCTCTGTCCGGCTATCTTATTGCTCCGCGTACCTCCGGCTGGGTACAGAGTTTGTCTTTAAGCAGCAATCTGACCTATAATGATTATAAATTCAAGGCTTACCAGGTAGGAGAAAACGATTATTCAGGCAACAAACTTACTGCTGTCCCGGACTGGATATGGGTTAATCATGCAAATATTCAGTTTGCACAACACATAGAACTGAATATCATGCACAACTTTACTTCCCGTATCCCGCTGAACGATGCGAATACCGCTTACGGGACTAAATATCATTTATTACAGGCCAAACTTGCTTGGCTCTGTCCGATAAACGGAAAATTACAGATTCAATTCTTTGCCGGAGCTGATAATATTCTGGATCAGAAATACAGTCTGGGTAACGACATCAATGCGTTCGGCAATCGCTTTTTTAATGCAGCTCCGGGCAGAAATTATTACGGAGGATTAAAAATCTCTTATTAGCTATGCTGTTTTAATCTGAAAAGCCTTATAATCCTGTCGCAAAACAATAATATCAGTGTTACATAAATCAGCTGGGAGAACAGCATTATCTGTTCTTTTGAAATAGTTGTCCATTTTATTTCATACATATATCCTACTGCAACGTAATTAATAACAAGCCCGAATATCGTTCCTGCAAGAAAGAAATATATTCCTTTCATCTTAACCTTCAGGATCTCGGGTGAAGCCATCTCCTGCTTCTCTATCCTGGCCATGACCTGATCCTCAAAATCCGAAAACGGCATTTTCGGAGTACTTTGCTTCATCAGTTGTTGTAAAATATCACGATCCTTTTCCATATTCTACGATTTCATTAGTTTACTTAATATTCCATGTATACGTTTGCGGGCGCGATGTAAAATAACCTTCGCATTGGACTCCGTCCATCCCGTAATCTGACATACATCTTTTATACTCTCTTCTTCCAGATAAAATAATCTTAAAGCCAGACTTTCATTAACGGGTAAGTGCTGCAAAGCCTCCTCAATCAGCTGAGCCTGCTCGTTCTGCTCCAGTTGCCATAGAGCAGCTTCATCGGTCACAGACAACTCGTCCTGCTCGGATATAGGCACAAACTCTATCTTGATCCGTCTCAGCCTGGTAAAAGCATGATTAACCACAATCCTGTAGAGCCAGCTGCTGAATTTGGATTTTCCCTGAAAAGATTTCAAGGCATGATAACAGCTCACAAAAGCATCCTGAACAACCTCTTCCGCAACAACCTCACTTTTTACGATGCTGATTGCTACGGAAAAGGCCATATCCTTATATGTTGACAGAAAATATCTGAAAGCCTCACGGTCTCCCGCTAATATTTTATCAATATAAACCTGATCCATCCGGTATCTTAAGATGGTCTTTTATCCAGGTAATTTGCGACGATCATACCCGCTCCTCCAAAAATACCTATTATAGCTACTGGAATCGCATCTGAATGAATTTCGACTTTGGATTCACTAATAATTCCTACAATCAATAAACCTACAGCTGAAGCCACTACTACTACCCCTACTTTAAGCCAGTTGGAGCCTTTGAGTTTATTATTGTAAAAATCACTCAGATCCATACCGCGTTCGATAAGTGCCATACGTTCTTTATGTCTGGCCAGCCAGTAGAAATACAGGGATAAAAATGTACTTAAGCAAAATGCTACGATTATAGTAGCTACCATTGTTTCCTTTTCCATAATTTTTTTAGTCTTTGCTCATAAGATGCAACCCGAACTCCAAAGGTTACATTTTTTTTATTTTTTATTCCTATGTGCGTCTCACATCTCATTATCTTTGGTTCGTATGTCAAAGCAAGACCCTCAGCTTATAAATTATCATTCCGATTACCATCAATATCTTATTACAGATATCGACATGGATCGAACGGATAGGTACAGCTATTTTCAGGAGATAGACAGCACGACGAATATAGGGATTCTGATTGAGGTGGAACACCTGTCTGTAAATGATGCCAGATTTCGTATTAGGTTATCCGAAAACGAAGAGACAGTGCTACTGAAATACACAAAACCCGTATTATCTATCTATTGTTCCTGTTCAGAAAAACAAGGTCTCTGCCAACACCAGCAAGCGGTCTTCGCTACTTTTATCCGTCAGGAAGATTGGCTGACTTTCTTTTCTCCGATGCGCTATCAAAAACTTTTGTCCAAAGCAGCTTTGGCTTACGGTATAGAGCAGGAGCATGCTCTGGAAGAGTATTTTGAACTGCGATACACAAATAACACTATTGAAGTGTCAGTTCTTAATAATCATCTTATTCCACTGAATAACATAGATTTATTTAACAAAGAAACTTTAAACCCATCTACCCACCATACAGATACCGGCCGATTGATTATTGTCTTCCGAAAGCATAAATTCTACAAACACTTGCAGGTTCAGCTTTTTGAATCGGAGATAACAAAAAACGGAAAGCTTAAAAATCCGGTTAAACCGGTAGATACATCAGAGCAGATCTGGAAATGCAAAGATATTACAGAAAGCAGGTTCTTCACAGCCATTCGATTATTGGAACAGAATACACAGGATGCTTCAGATCCTAATCTTCCAAAAGCACTGGAGGCTGTAGTACATAACCCTTTTCAATTAGAGGTATTTGTACACGACGCTTCCTTATCGGAAAATATACTGGCTTCCAGTCTGAATGCCGTGCTCCTGAAACAGAGTTCTGTACAAAGTAAACTCTGTATCCGTAAAAAAGGATCGTTTCTTTCTGTGGAAGGCTATCTCCTTGTGGGAAGAGAAGAAATCGCCCTGAGTGATGTAAACATACAGTTTGATTATTTTGTGCAGGTCAAACATTCTCTTTACTTTATACATGATAAGACAGTAAGGTCTTTGATACAGATATTCAAAAACCGCAATAATGCGCTTTGGATTCATGTATCCAAGTTTGAGTATTTCAAAACACAGATTCTGGATCCGCTCTCTGATCAGGTATCGATAAGCTATCCCGATATTCCGAGAGCCAGCAAGAAACAACTGGATCAACATCTTTATTACACGGATACTGAAGCTATAATTTATCTGGACGAATCTCAGGAATATGTAACACTCACGCCTGTGATGCGCTATGGTGATGTGGAAGTACCTGTACGATCCAAACGGCAGATCTTTGGCATCGATGAATCCGGTAAAAGTTATATTGTAGAGCGACAACAGGATCGGGAAACGGCACTTTCAGGTCTGCTGATCCGGCAACATCCTTACTTTGAAGAACAACTGGACGAATCTTTTCTGTATTTCTATCTTCACCGAAAACATTTCCTGAATGAAGACTGGTTTTTAAATGTATTTGAGGAATGGCACAGCCAGGGCATACGGGTCATTGGTTTTGACACCTTAAAGAACAATACTATAAGTCCTTTCAAAGCGAATATCAACATTGAAGTTTTAAGCGGAATTAATTGGTTCAATGTAAATGTCAATGTAAATTTCGGCCGTAAAAAGGCATCGGCCAAAAATCTGGAAAAGGCTGTACGTAACAAATCCAAATTTGTTCTGCTGGATGACGGCACACATGGTATATTACCTGAAGAATGGCTGGAAAAGTTTAAAGAATATTTTCAGGCAGGCGAATGGAATGACGAGGAACAATTGCTGATTGCAAAGACAAATTTCAATGATATAGATCGTCTCTTCGAGACCTCTCAGCTACATGAATCAACTAAACAAGAAATTGAACAATTAAAGAATAAAGCAAAGAATTTCAAAGATTTAAATAAAGTAAATGTATCTAAACATTTTAACGGAAAATTACGCAGCTACCAACTGGAAGGATTGAAGTGGCTCAATTTTCTTGATGATTTCAATTTTGGCGGCTGCCTGGCAGATGACATGGGATTAGGCAAGACTATCCAGATTATTGCTTTTATTCTTTCTCAACGCGATAAGGCCGTTCAGAACTGCAACCTGCTTGTGCTTCCAAAAACACTGTTGTTTAACTGGCAGCATGAACTGGAAAAATTTGCACCCAGTATACCCTATTTACTATTAGATGGTATAGACCGTGTCAGAAATACCACTGATTTTGATCAATACGAACTGATACTGATCTCTTATCATACCCTGCTAACGGATATCAACTATCTAAAGAAATTCAGGTTTAATTATGTATTTCTGGATGAATCTCAACAGATTAAAAATCCAAACTCTCAACGCTATAAAGCAGCCTGCCTTTTACAGTCACGTAACCGTATAGTAATGACCGGTACGCCGATTGAAAACAGTACTATGGATCTGTATGCGCAGTTATCATTTGCTTCACCCGGACTACTTGGCAGTAAAAAATATTTTAAAGATGTCTTTACTACCCCTATAGATGCATTCAGCGACCGCAAGCGTACAGAAATGCTCTACAACAAGATCAATCCTTTTATCCTCAGAAGAACAAAAGCTGAAGTTGCCAGAGAGCTGCCGGAAAAGAATGAGCTGATCATCTACTGTGAGATGAAACCTGCTCAACGCCGCATCTATGATCTTTATGAAAAAGAGTTCAGGGAATTCATATCTGCTACTGAAGGTGATGAGATTCGTAAAAGCCCGATGTACGTTCTGAAAGGGCTGACCAAACTGAGGCAAATCTGTAATTCGACCAAATTATTGAAAACTGAAGATTTAAGTACAGAGGATAATTCAGCTAAGATAGAAACACTTATAGAACAAATCGAAGATAACATTGCCTACCACAAGATTATTGTATTTTCTCAATTTGTAAGCATGCTGTATCTTATTCAGAAAGCATTATCCGCAAAAGGTATAAATGCCTATATGCTGACAGGGAAGACAAAAAACAGAGAACAGGTCGTGCACAACTTTCAACAACAGGAAGATAACAGGGTATTCCTAATCTCACTCAAAGCTGGTGGTACAGGGCTCAATCTGACAGCAGCCAGCCTTGTGTATCTGGTAGATCCATGGTGGAATCCTGCTGTAGAGAATCAGGCCATAGATCGTGCATACCGCATAGGTCAGCAGCAAACGGTTACAGCTGTCCGTCTTATTACCCCAGATACCGTTGAAGAAAAAATGATTAAAATGCAGCAGAGCAAGAATGAACTGGCCTCGGCACTGATCGGAAAAGAAGGAAATCCGCTATTACAAAACTTTACAAAAGAGCAATTGCTCAGCCTCTTGCGCTAACTAACCGGCTTTAGCTTCCGAATATTTTACCTACATTTGCATATAAGAACAGCCCTTACAACATGATCAAAGCAGTATTTTTTGATATCGACGGTACACTATTAAGTTTCAAAACACATCTCGTCCCTGAGTCTACCGAAAAAGCTATCCGTGAATTACAATCCAGAGGAATTAAAGTAATCATTTCTACGGGTAGATCTATCAACAGCTTAGATCATATCAGATACCTCAATTTTGATGGCTTTATAACATTTAACGGAGGATATTGCGTCACAAAAGATGATGAAGTGCTGTTTAGAAAACCTATTCCACAGGAAGATATTGAGTCTCTGCTCAATTATGCAATGAATAATGAGCCGGTTAGTTTTTCGCTGATGTCTGAAAATGAAATTTCGATCTTCCATGTCACGCCTGATATACAAAAGATGTACGACCAGCTCAATCTGCCCGTACCTATGCAGAGAAACTACGACAACTTTGATAAAGCGACCGTACTGCAGACCAATATCTTTATTCAACCGGAAGCAGAAGAAGACTTTATGCGTACTATAATGCCCAATTCCATAGCTTCCCGCTGGACTCCTCTTTTTGCGGATGTCAACCCTGTCGGCCAAAGTAAAAAGGTAGGTATCGATGTGTTTGTACAACATTTCGGACTTGAACTCCATGAGACCATGTCATTCGGAGACGGAGGCAATGATATCACCATGTTAGCGCATACACATATTGGTGTAGCTATGGGCAATGCAAATCCAGAAGTAAAGGCAATAGCAGATTATATCACGGATGACGTAGACAATAATGGTATCTGGAATGCACTGAAGCATTATAATATCATCTAAAGCTGTACCGTCAGTGATGCTTTAAAAGTATTACTGTTACTATTGAATAAGAGATCATGACGATCCGGATAAAGGAATTGCAATCTTTCTCTGAACAGCCTTATACTATCGGTATCCTGCTGATCGGCAATACGATGATTTACTCTGTTGCTGACTTCCATAATCAGGAGCCTGGCCGAGCCGGATACTTTTATTTTGACAGGATATTTTTCCATGGATGTATATCCGTTATGAATAGCATTCTGTACAAGTGATATCAAAATAAAAGGATAAATAAGCGCTGTTGAATCTGTATAATCAGACTTAAAGTTAACATGCAATTCTTCTGATTTAATATACTGATACACTAAGCAGTATTCATTCAGATAATTGATTTCATCAATAACAGATATAGGTTGAGAACACACTCGTGACAAACCGCTCTGCTGCAGTTTTGCAAACCGGATTTGCCAGGATTCATCTCTGTTTTCTATACAGGCAGATGCCCATAAATCCAGAAGCTTCCGGTCTACCTGACATTCTAAAAACGACAATTGATTTTCAATAGCTGACACCCCGCTGTTACCGGTAGCAGTACGATTCCATAACTTATTAAAAATCGAGGTCATATGATCTGTTATTTTGTATGGTCAAAATTACTTATTTCTTTTAAAAGAATCTTCAAACAACTCCGTCACCTGTTTTATTCATATCTTTTTTCTTAATATTTAGGCAAATAAGAAAATTTTAATTATTTTGAATAAAAGATCACACAAATCGTTATTATATTCAAACCATATTTTAGGACAAAATCGAATTAAACATGAATTTGAACTCCCGTTACGAAAGCATACTTGCTGAAACTGATGTTTCCACATTGGAAAATTTTAAAACAGAATACACATTTTTACAGCATCCTGAAAACTGGTTCAAAGGCCTGGCTCTTTTAGAAAAAAGCATTGCTTACTTCAATCTGAAGAAAGAAGCTGTAGTCAAACTTTATGAGAATCTTTTCCATGATGGGCTTGACTTTCATTCGTCTTATTCCCTAAATGATGAAGATTACATTTTTTACTGGACCAAGATCAATGAAGTATTAGAAAATCTGGCTGCTCACTGGCCGGAAGCTTATGCACAACTGGCATTTCAATATCAGGAAGCCCGCAAGAGCTTCCAGGACAAAGCCAAAGTAGAAGAATACCTGCTTGCAGCTACTCATCACGGAGCGGCCATAGGAAGGTCCGTATATGCTTATTTCCTGTATTATGACTATCTGACCCGCCAGGATAAAGAAGAAGCTACCCGCATACTGGAAGAAGACAACAGCGAATGGGGCAAATTGTACCGCGGCTATATGTATCTGGATAAAAAAGCATTTGACAGCATCCCTCCTCTTTTTGAGGAATTGCAAAAAAGCACAGATACCAAAATTGTCAAGAACGGCTATATTCTGGAGGCTTGTTACTATGAATGGCAGGGAGATCCACAAAAAGCGAAAGAAGTATTCAAGTATTGCATGGAGAACTATATATCAGCTTATGCAATGACCCGATATGCTTTAATTAATTATGAAAACAGCCCTCAAGAATCCATGAATCTGCTGGAAGAGGCTTCAGTCAGAGGAAATATCGACGCTATGAATAATTTAGGACACCTGGCATTTCCTAAAGAACAATCTCCTAAAGAGGAATATGAAAAATCATTAAAATGGTTTACTGTCGGTCAGCTATACGGAAATGCATTTTCGACCTATCGTCTTGCATTGATATACCTTCATGTTGAAGCTTACAAGGATACAAAAAGAGGTCTGGAATACCTGGATCAGGCATGCGAACAAAAGCTGTCGGATGCATTGGTAGAGAAAGCTGAAATATATTTGGAGGATCAGATCGTCCCTAAAGATGTAGCAAAAGCACAGTTATATTTTGAAAGGGCAACTGAAGCTAATCAAAACGCATATGCCTATTACCGTCTCGGATACCTGCATGAACTCGGAATGACTGCAACTGGCACGCCCGAACCGGATAAAGCACTCACCTACTATGAGAAAGCGGCTGAGCTGAATCATTTCTACGGAAATAACAATGCCGGCAGACTGCACCGTTACGGTATTGGGACAGAAGTTGACAATGAAAAAGCCAGAAAATATTTTGAAAAAGGATTGGAACAGGGTAATCCCTATTGTATAACCGAACTTGCTTTCATGTATGAAGATGGCACACTTGACAAAGATTACGCAAAGGCTTTTGAACTATTCACTCTCGCTTCAGAAACCAATGGCGGGTATGGATACGCCTGTTATATAAGAGGTCAGTATCTGGAGTTTGGTTACCATACAGACGGTGAGACTGATCAGCAGGAGGCGGTACGTATGTATGAAAAAGGCGCTGAACTGCAGGAGATCAATTGTATCTACGAAATGGGGCGGTGTTACCGGTATGGAATTGTACATGAACAGAATCCGGATCTTGCTGTTGCATACTTTCAGAAAGCTGCCGACGCAGGACTTCCTAAAGGAATGGTCGAATTGGCAATGTGCTATGACTATGAATTTGGAGTCAGTTTTGATGCACAGAAAACATTCGACCTTATGAAGGAGGCTGCAGAAATGAATTATCCGTTTGCGCAATACAAGACGGGCTCATATCTGATGCACGGCAGTCTGGGCGAACCTATATTGGCTGATACGGAACAGGCCCTCATATGGCTTAATAAAGCTAAAGAAAACAATCAGCCTTATGCTTTCCTTGAACTTGGAGATTATTATCTATATGATTATGATCAGCTCAATGAATATGAGAAAGCATTGTCCCTATACCTGGAAGCTTATAACAATTATGAAGTCATATCTGATGGACTCGGTATTTGTTATGAATACGGACTTGGCACAGAAGCCAACGCTTCTGAAGCATTTAAATACTATGAAATAGCCGCCAACAAAAACAACAAAAATGCGATGTACAGACTTGGTAAATGCTACTTAAGCGGTACAGGCACCCGTAAAAATGAAAGTCAGGCGTATCATTGGTTTGCAACGGCGGCTAATTATGGTGATATCCCTTCACAATTTAATGCAGGTCTATTACTGTTGAAAGGAAATGGCGTTGCCGTGAATAAAGAAGAAGGTATTAAACTGATCCGCCAGGCTGCAGAACAAAACCATGCTGCTGCACAATTCGAACTGGGCAACTGTTACCTGATGGGTGACGGTGTGGAAGAAAGCGAAGAGCAGACCATGTACTGGTATGAGCTGGCAGCAGAAAACGGGCATGAAAAAGCCGAAAAAATAGTCAGAAAGTCAAAAAGATAATTCATGGAAAAAAAAGAGTCATATATTTTCCAGGTCAATCTGAAAGGGATGATTTCGCTCCTTTCAGAGCACCTGTACAGTAATCCGAATACTTTTGTGCGTGAATTACTCCAGAATGCAGTAGATGCGATCACAGCATTTCAAAATCTGGATGAATCGCATCAGGGAAAAATCACGGTCCGTCTGGAAGACAAAAAGATGATATTCGAGGATAACGGCATCGGACTGACCGAAGCCGAAATTCATAAGTTTATAGCCGTGATCGGAGAGAGTTCCAAAAGGGACAGCATCGATGCTCAGGATTTTATTGGAAAATTTGGTATTGGTCTCCTTTCTTGTTTTGTGGTCAGTAATGAGATCGTGCTGGAAACCCGCTCTGCTATGAGCGAACAGGCAATTCGCTGGACCGGACACGCAAACGGAACTTACGAAATTGAACATATCGCTGAACCAAGAGCCATTGGAACACGCGTGCTGTTGACACCAAAAAAGGAATGGATGCATCTTTTTGCTTTTTCCTCTCTTGAACAAAATCTCAGCTACTACGGGGACCTGCTCCCTATTCCTATTACCTGCATAGAAGGCGATCAGGAATTACTGATCAATCCTGCTGCCGGAAAATGGATGGAACATGATATCAGCAAAGAGGAATTGCTCGAAATAGGAAAGAAAACCTTTCATACCAACTTTATTGATGCTTTCCGTATCGAAGCTCCCTCCGGAGGAGTAAAGGCTATAGCTTATATACTGCCTCATAAAGCACAGTTTTCGAATCGGCAGCAACACAAATTGTATCTCAAAAGAATGTTTTTGAGTGATGACGACTGCAGGCTGTTACCGCGATGGGCATTTTTCATCCGTTGTATTATCAACAGCAATCAGTTGCAGGCTACAGCATCACGTGAATCATTAATGGCAAATGAAAGCCTGAAAGCAACTCAAAAAGAAATAGCTGAAGCGATCAAAGACTACCTCCGGAATATACGTACAATAGATAATAAGGTATACAACGGTCTGATCAATACTCATTATCTGCATATCAAGGCTATAGCTGCAGAAGATAATGATATGCTCCGGGTATTCCTCGATGACCTGCCTTTTGAGACAAATAAAGGATTCCGGAACTTTAAGAATATCAAAAATTATCAGGATTGTATTTATTACACACCCAACATTGATGATTTCAAGCAAATGCGCAGAATTGCAGAATCACAGGGAATACTGGTGATCAATGCAGCCTATACCTTTGAGGAAGAATTGTTGAAAAAAGCACAGTACATTGATACATCCATTCAGGTAAAGGAGATCACACCACAAGATATCATGGCGCGTTTCCGGGATTTATCACCCGAGCAGGAAATAGCTTATGTAACCTTTATAGATAAGGCTAATGATGTACTGAAGCCTCAAAACTGTGAGGTGCTGATAAAAGCTTATGCACCGGAAGATATTCCGGCACTTTATATCACCGGAACGGATGCAATCAAGTCGTCATCAGTCAAAAAATCAGCAGCGAATCCGCTAAATGATATTTTAGGCTCATTCGCCGCCAAAAAGAATGAAAATAAACCCTTATTGTGTCTTAACGGTAATAATAAGCTGATTGCTAATCTTCTCTCCCTGAAAGACGATTATATGATCCGGTCTATTGTTCATATCCTGTATGTACAATCACTGCTTCTTGGTAAATATCCGGTCAGTGATACCGAGATGACATTATTCAACGAAGCCATTAATGACATGTTGGTCATGGGCATTGACAATTTTTTAAATATTTAGCAGACAACAGCATGATCTATACATTAGAAATACAAAAACTCTTAAATAAAGCATCTTACCTGGATGATAAAAATAAAGATAAGATCAAATACTTTTTACAGGCTATACAGCTTGCAGATGATAATCAGGATATTGAATGGGCATATGAACTGCGCATGCAGCTGATGGACATCGAATGGGAACATACCGACCGGAAGAACTTCCTGCCTACATTCAGCTGGCTGCTCAACGCATACGATGCTTCTCCTGATGAGTATGATGTCGAAGAATTGCTATGGAAATACAAATGGATCATAAGTGAAGTACAGTCTAATCCTGAAATCAGCCTTGCACACATGAATAATATTATGGACGATTTCAAAAGAAGATCTGAACTGGAAGGATATAATCTGCGAGCTTATCATTCCAAACTCTTGCATGAAGCAGCAGAACAGATGGATGTGGAAAAGAGTCTTTACCTGCAAAGCCAGATCAACCTCTTTCCACGGGACGGAATCAGTGATTGTCAAGCTTGTGAACTCGACAGTGAAGTACTGACGCTATTGCAGGATAATAATTTTGAGGAAGGTCTGAATAAAGCTCAGCCTATCCTTCAGGAACAGTATACCTGTGCACGTGTTCCGCTTGTAACACGTGTCAATATTGCTTACCATGCCCTGATAAACGGTCAGCAGGATATTGCACAGCAATACCTGGATCGTGTGATACAGGAATTATCGGAGCGGGAAGAAGATACTTACCTCATTAGTTCATTGGGAGATTTTATGCCTGTCATCTTTGCCTTAAAACCCGAATCAGCCTGGAATTATGTAGAACAATTCATCCCATGGACATTGGATACTGATAAGAGCACAAGGTTTTTCTTTGCAAGAGGAATGGCAGAAGCGTTATCTCAAAAACAAGGCGGAGAAACCGTAACGCTGAATATTCCTCCTTCGCACGCTTTGTATCGCCCGGAAAACACCTATACGGTAGATGAGATTTACACTTACTATCTGGATAAAGCAAAGTTACTGGCAAAGCAGTTTGACCTTCGCAATGAGAATAACAATTTCACGAATCAGATAAAAACCAGATAATACAAAAATGGCCCTGCAAGGAATTTGCAGGGCCATTTCGATATATATTTATAATTATCTTACTCCAAACCGCTGACACCGCCTGAAACAACCAGTTTCATCGCATCTGTAGCAGACATATTCAATTTTTCTACCTTATCAGCCTTAACAATCACGACCTGACCTGCAAAAGAGTAGGAATAGGGAAAGTAAACTATCACATCATCCGGAAGATTGAGTTTGCTCAGATCATGTTGTGTCAGAAATCCGATCTTCTTAAGTCCCATATCGTTTACAGTAACCAATACCGGCTCGTTGAATTTCTTGGCATCCCCGACAAAAGCTTCCGTGAAATCCTTAATGGAGGAATACAAGGTATTGAACAAAGGTATACGGTTAATCTGGCGTGTAATCCACTGCTTGATCGGATCTGTCACAAAATTTGTGAATATAACTCCAGCCAGAACCAGGATCAGTATAACGGTTAATATCCCGATACCCGGAATATACAAGGGATGACCGCTTTCATCCTCTAAGAAATGTTCGGTCAGATTCAAAGTCGAATCTACTGATGCTACAATCCAGACAATCAGAAAAATTGCTCCTGCTAAAGGAACCATGACCAAGGTACCCTTGATCAGATAGTTTAAAAACCCTCTAAAAATTTTTGAAAACATGGTGTATTATACCCTAAAAAATGATTTACAAAGATGCGAAATCATCAGCGCATTATTCGTAAAAATATACTCTTTTTACCCGTTGTGAAATATTGACAAGTAACTCATACGGAATCGTCCCAATACTGTTTGCAGCCGCTGTAATATCCGGAAACACAACAACTTCATCTTCTTCACTTACAGCAATATCTGTCACATCGAGCATACACATATCCATACAAATATCCCCTACAGTCGGCACGAGATGTCCGTTGACCAGCATCTTCCCTACTCCGTTACCAAACCGACGGTCATATCCATCTGCATAACCGATCTTGATCGTTGCAATTTTGCTGTCCCGATACAATACTCCATGACGGTTGTATCCGACAGTCTCTGATGCCGGAATATGTTTAATCTGAGTTACATTCGTCTTTAATACACCTACTGTCTGTAAGCTGAGATCCGTCCTGCTCGCCTCAACACCATACATACCTATCCCCAAACGCACCATATCAAAATAAGCGGACGGCCACAGCTCAATTCCTGAAGTAGCTGCGATATGACGTAAAAAACTATATCCCAGCTCCTGCTGCAGTTTCTTCGCAAACTGATCCAGCTTAAGGATCTGCTCAGCCGTAAATGCATTATCCTGTGAATTTGCAGCAGAGGCAAGATGAGAGAATGCCGATTGTACCCGGACCACATCCTGTTGACGCAGGATATCGATCAGCGCTTCTGCTTCATCCGGCATAAAACCTAGCCTGTGCATACCGGTATCTACCTTGATATGAATAGGGAAATTTTTCAGGCCTTTGATCCTGACAAATGAAATAAAGGCATGAAGAATACGAAAACTATAGATTTCAGGTTCCAGATTATGCTGAACTACGGATTCAAAAGCATTTTCATCCGGACTCATGACTACAATAGGCAGCGTAATTCCTGCATTACGCAATTCCACACCTTCATCTGCATAGGCTACAGTAAGATAATCTACCTGATTAAACTGTAAGAGGTTTGCAATTTCAAAACTTCCGCTTCCATAAGAAAAGGCTTTAACCATAGCCATCATTTTCACATCTTTGGGTACCAGTCCGCGATACACATTCAGATTATGCTCCAATGCATTCAGATTGATCTCTAATACCGTATCATGAGATTTTGCGACTAACAGCTTGCTGATGTCCTCAAAATGGAAGTCACGCGCTCCTTTCAGCAATATGGTAGCATCACGAAATTCTATATCCTTCAGATTAGCAATGAAATCGGCCGTAGATGCATAGCATTGAGAAGGCACCCCTAATTGTTCAGCGTACTGCCTCAGCACGGGGCCTATTAAGATCAGTTGGGTCAGATTACGGTCCGCAACCAGACGTTTGAGCTTGTTGAGATTCTTTTCATCAGTCAGCGTTACACCCGGAATATCGGATAAGATGAGTATGCTATTCGTATGCTGATGCTGTTGATTTAAAAAATCCAAAGCAATCTGCAGGGACACCAGATCATTGCTGTATGAATCGTCTATAACAGATGTATTATTTTTACCGTTCTTCAATTCCAGACGCATCTCAACCGGCAACAGATTCCTGATCCGCTCGGCTATCAGCGCTGTATCGTAACCAAAACGTAGCATCACCGCTACACAGGTAATAGCATTTTCCATAGCGGCACTGTCTGTAAACGGAACCGAAATGCCAAACGTCTTTCCGCCATAGTATAGCGTCACATAGGTCTCTCCATCCTCCGGTTTGCGGATAGAATAGACTTCCAGTTGATTATCTTCTTCTTCTCCCCAGGACAGTTTACGCGGTTTATAGGGGATCTGTACAGCCTCCAGATATTTGGCCGGGTAAATAAGCGTCTCTGCATCTTTAAACAACCTGAGTTTTTCTTCGGTTTTTTCCAGCTTAGAAGCAAATCCCTGCTGATGAGCAATACCAATATTGGTAAGTACTCCATAAGTGGGTTTGATCATAGCTTCCAGACGATCCATTTCACCGACATGACTGATACCAGCTTCGATAATAGCCAGATTATACTGATTGGACAGATCCCATAGAGATAGAGCTACGCCAAGTTGAGAGTTGTAACTTTTAGGACTTCTGTAGATTTTATATTCCGGAGACATCAGCTGAAATAACCATTCCTTTACTATAGTCTTTCCGTTACTACCCGTAATACCGATGACTGGCCCTTGAAATTGTGATCTGTTATGTTTTGCCAAAGATTGCAGGGCTGTCCATGAATTTGCAACCCACAGGATATTGGCATCGGGCATCTGTACTTCCTGTTCTGCATCTTTTTCCAGGACAAAATTACGCACTCCTTTATTATAAGCGTCCTGAATATAAAGATGACCGTCCTGACGTCCGGTAAATGCAAAGAAAACACCTAATTTTTCATGTGCAATCTTTCTACTGTCATATAGCAGGTAATGGATACTTACCTTGGTATCGGCTAAATAAGATCTGCGGGGCTTAATAATATCCTGAATCTCTGAAATCGTGTACATACTACCTCTCTTTTGGTAGATCAAAGATTGCCATTTTTTCCATAAGTTGGGTATTTTTTTAATTTTTGTAAGATGCAGGACGATGAAAAGAAAAAGAGGGTACTGACAGCGGCACAAGCTAAGCTCAAAGCGGAGAATTATTGTGCTTATCAGGAACGGGCACAACAGGAAGTAAGAGATAAACTCTATGATTGGGGACTACATCAAGAAGATGTGGAAAATATAATTGTCGAGCTTATTTCCGACAATTTCCTCAATGAAGAACGGTTTGCTCTGGCCTATGCTTCGGGTAAATTCAGAATGAAAGGCTGGGGAAGGATAAAGATAAAACAAGGGCTTACTTTCAAAAAAGTATCTCCTCCCCTTATCAAACAAGCATTAGCAGCAATTGATTACGATGAGTACATCTCCCGTCTGGCAGATATCCTGCAAAAAAAAGCAGCTTCGCTAAAAGAGGACGATCCGTATCTACGTAAAAACAAGTTGGCTCAATATGCTGCCGGAAGAGGGTTTGAAAGCACAGAAATATGGGATCTTCTAAAAGAAAACATATATTGACCGGCATACAGCCAATATCCTTCAAAAATAAACCTAACTTAAAATCTATGTTACGTGGATATAAACATATTTAGTATTTTCGCACGTTATTTTTTAGAAGAAGTAAATTAACGAATATGCAGTTAACGAAGTTGGAGATAAAGGGGTTCAAAAGTTTTGGTGACAAGATTACGATCAACTTTAATGATGGTGTGACGGCTATTGTGGGCCCTAACGGTTGCGGAAAATCCAATGTGGTAGATGCGATCCGTTGGGTAATGGGTGAACAAAGCACCCGAGCGCTGCGTTCGGAAAAGATGGAAAACATCATTTTTAACGGTACTAAAAACCGTAAGCCTGCTAATCTGGCCGAAGTATCCCTCACCTTTAATAATACAAAAAACATTCTTCCTACAGAGTTCTCAACCGTGAATATCACCAGAAAACTCTACCGAAACGGAGAAAGTGAATATAGACTGAATGATGTAAAATGTCGCTTAAAAGATATTACAGATCTTTTTCTGGATACAGGTCTTGGGGCGGACACCTATTCCATCATTGAGTTGAAAATGATTGACGAGATTATCAATAATAAAGATAATTCCCGACGTAATCTTTTTGAAGAAGCCTCCGGTATATCCAAGTACAAGGTTCGTAAGAAACAAACGCTTTCTAAACTGAAAGAAACAGAAAACGACCTTAGCCGTGTGGATGACCTCCTATTTGAGATTGGTAAGAATCTGAAGAGTCTGGAAAATCAGGCAAAGAAAGCTGATAAATATTTCCGTCTCAAGGATGAATATAAAGATGCCAGCGTAAGTCTGGCCTATTTCAAACTGGCAGATTTCAGCCAGGACCTGGAAAAACTGGAAGAACAGGAAGCTGCACAGCAGGAAGTTATTCAGCAGAATCAGTCTCAGATCGGCCTGCAGGAAACGGAGCTGCAGGAGAAGAAAAAGGATATCCTTGCTAAAGAGAAGAATCTCTCTGTACAACAAAAGAGTACACACGAGTATGTCAATAAGATAAGAGCATACGAATCGGAGAAAAAGATCAAAAATGAGCAGATGCGTCATTTGCAGGAAAAAGAAGCGAGATTAAGTGCAGAACTGGCAAATGATAAGCAACAACTCAACCATGCTTTCTATAATATAAAAAGACTCAATGAGGAGCTATTTGAAGAGCAATCCAAATTTGACACTATAAAAACGGATCTGGATGCTAACAAGACTGAAGTAGAAGAACTGAGAGCACAACAACAGTCGGCCAAAGCCAAGTTAGACAGTTTTCAAAAAGAAAGAGGAGAAATTCAGAGCAGAATCTATCAGCTGGAAAAAGATATCGCAGTACTCAATATACAAAAAGATGCTCTTCAGCAGGAGTCTCTGCGCAATGTCAGCGATACCGCTTCTAAAGAAACGGAATTAAACCAGTTTAATATTGCCGTTGCAGATCTTGAAGGTCGTGTGGACTCTCAGCAGCAGCAATATGAATCCGCTATACAATCTGAAAGCGAACTTCAGCTACAGATCTCTGCTACGGAATCTGAGTTGCAGACGATTAAGGATGAGCTCAACAGACAAAGTCGTATAGTCGATGCTAAACAGAACGAATATAATCTGACCAAGTCATTGGTCGATAATCTGGAAGGATTTCCGGAGTCTATCCGGTTCCTGCGCAAAAGTGCAGGTTGGAAAAAACAATTTCCGCTCTTCTCGGATATTCTTTTTTGTAAAGAAGACTATCGTGTTGCAGTGGAGAACTACCTGGAGCCTATCATGAATCATTATGTGGTAGATTCACAACAGGATGCCGTACAGGCCATCCAGTTGTTGAGTGATGCGTCGAGAGGAAGAGCAAACTTTTTTGTATTGGATGCTATCACTTCACTTTCTCCCTCCGCCCCTGCCGTTGAGGATGAAAAACTGATCCGGGCATTGGATGTGATCACTGTAGAAGAAAAGTACAGAACGCTGTGCGAGATCTTACTACAACATGTTTTCATTCTGAAACAAGGCGAATCTGCAGATCTGGAAACGCAGCTTCCGCAGGATGATACAATCATACTGCACAAAGAGGGACGATTTGCAAAAAACAGATTAGGACTTATGGGTGGTTCGGTAGGATTGTTTGAAGGAAAGAGAATCGGAAGGGCCAAAAACCTGGAGAATCTTGCAAAAGAAATCAAAACATTGAATCAGCAGATCGTAGAACTGCAAACCCGTGAAGTAGAGCAATCCGGTAAACTGCTGTCGCTGAAGAATAATTCACAACGGGAGACTATAGATGAATTACGCCATCAGCTTAATCGTCTCAACAATGAACTGATATCCGTCAAAACCAAACAGGAACAATACCAGACTTTTATCACCAATAGTCATAACCGTAAACAGGATATAGAAGCCAAAATCACGGCTATTACCAATGATCTTTTGACGGCAGACCCGACCTTGCAGGATCTGAAAATTGAAAACCAAAAGAGAGATCTGGAGGTACAGGATCTGCAGGAAAACTTTAATGAAATATCTGATATCCTGACTGAAAAATCAGCGGTATTCAATCAACAGAATATTCATTTTCATCAGCAACAGAATAAAGTATCGGGTATTCAGAAGGATCTGGAATACAGAGATGTTCAGAAAGAAACATTTGAAGCCCGCATCGAAAAGAATACGATTGAATATGAAGAGGTACAACAAAGTATAAAAGACACACTTCAGCACGTAGATCATAACGATGAGGATCTGCTTGCTATGTACGCTCAGAAAGAAGCTCTTGAAAAAGGCTTACAGGACATAGAAGAGGACTTCTATGCTTCACGCAAAGTCATCAATGATCTGGAAGAAGCTATAGCACAATCACGCAAATCCAAAGAGCTTACCGATATGCTGATCGGTGAGATTAAAGATAAAAAGACCAGATTACAGATCGATCTGAATGCTCTTCGTGAGCGTCTTTCTGTAGAGTTCAATATTGACCTCAAAGATCTTCTGGAAACAGAACCTCCCGAAACAAGCCTGTCTCAGCAAGCGCTGCAGATGGCCTGTGAAAAGATCAAGAAACAACTGGATGAGTACGGGACAATCAATCCTATGGCTAAAGAAGCCTATGATGAAATGAACGAGCGGTCGGACTTCATAACGAAAGAAAAATCTGATCTGCTGGAAGCCAAAAATTCTCTAATGGCCACCATCAAGGAGATCGATGACTCGGCTAAAGATAAGTTTATGACGGCCTTTACTATGATCCGCGAAAACTTTATCCGTGTGTTCAGATCATTATTTAATGAAGAAGACAGCTGTGACCTGACCCTTTCTGATCCGGACAATCCACTGGAATCGGATATTGACATTATTGCACGTCCTAAAGGCAAGCGACCACTTTCTATTAATCAATTGTCGGGAGGAGAGAAGACGTTGACTTCTACAGCGCTGTTATTCTCCCTGTATCTGCTGAAGCCGGCACCTTTCTGTATATTCGACGAGGTAGATGCTCCGCTTGATGATACCAATATTGACAAATTCAACAATATTATCCGTGAATTCTCTAACGATTCACAATTTATAGTAGTCTCGCACAACAAGCGTACTATAGCAAGTACAGATGTCATCTACGGTGTGACCATGGTAGAACAGGGAATCTCCAGAGTAGTTGCCGTCGACCTGAGAGATGTCGCTTAAAAAATAAATCTTCACCCGGCAAATTTGTAAAACATGCCGGGTGAAGATTTTCTTATATCAGGACCTGATTATTACTATTCCTGCTCTTATTTTAATAACCGTACATCGTACAGATCTTTTCTTCTGTCTTTCATGATCTTGACGGTACCATATTCATGCAGATCCCGCAACGCATATAAGTCCACATCTGCGATCAGCACCATTTCAGCATTGGGAGTAGCTTCGGCTTTGATGGCATTATTGGGAAATGCAAAATCAGAGGGGGTGAATACAGCCGATTGGGAATATTGAATATCCATATTATTGACACGGGGCAGATTACCGACTGAACCTGCAATAGCCACATAGCATTCATTTTCTATAGCACGTGCCTGTGCACAGGTACGTACACGGATATATCCGTTCTGCGTATCTGTCATAAAAGGTACAAATAAAATCTGCATACCCTGATCGGCCAGTATACGGCTCAATTCCGGGAATTCTACATCATAGCAGATCAATAATCCGATCTTACCACAATCTGTATCAAATACTTTGACTTCATTCCCTCCTATCATACCATAATACTTGGACTCATTCGGGGTGATATGGATCTTACGATAGGAGTCTACTTTACCGCTCCGATGACAGAGATAGGAAACATTATACAGTTTATTATTCTCATAAACAGGCATAGACCCTGCTATAATATTAACATTATATGATACCGCAAACTGCTGTATACGATCTACGATCTCATTGGTGAGTTCCGCCAGTCTTTTCATTGCAGTCCTTTCAGGAAGATCATTGAACGGACTCATCAAAGGAGTATTGAAAAATTCGGGAAACATAATAAAATCAGCACCGTAATCGCTGACCGTATCTACGAAAAACTCAATCTGGTCATAGAAAGCCTCGACATTATCAAAGAGGCGCATCTGCCATTGTATCAGTCCAAGACGTATAGTTTGTTTGGATGTAGAAATGGAACGGGAATCGGGTTCGTAATAAATATTATTCCATTCCAGTAATACCGCAAACTCCATGGAATCCATATCCTCTGGCAGGTAATTTTTCAGAATCTTCTTGACATGGAAATCATTGGACAACTGAAACGTGAGCGTCGGATCGTAGATTTCTTTGCGTTTTACCTTTTCGATATAAACACGGGGACTCATTTTTTCTGAGTAATTATGGTAGTTAGGAATACGTCCTCCGGCTACAATACTTTTGAGATTGAGTTGCTCACACAGTTCCTTACGGGAGTCATAAAGTCTTCGTCCCAGGCGTAATGCACGATGATCCGGATGAACAAAAACTTCTATCCCGTATAAAGTATCACCTTCATGCGTATGTTTACTGAATTTACCATCATCAATAATATCATAATAACTATCATAGATATTATTCTTTTTTGAATTAAGGATAATGGATAAGGCACAAGCGACAACATGACCATCGACCTCCACACATAACTGCCCCTCGGGAAATAAATCAATAAGATCGACAATATTTTCCCGGCTCCAGACTTCTCCCATACCCTGATAAGCTTCTTCCATTGAGTTTTTTAAATCTCTATAGTCCTTCTTGGTCAAAGGTCTTACCTGTATATCCATATATATTATTTTTTAAAATTTAATGTAAGTGAAAAATTAAGATCAGCGATCGTACATCATTCAAACAAAAAATAATGCCAACTGTTATCCTAACTTAGCATTTTTTTGAAATTAATCAGCTAATTTTTACGAAAGAAAGTCTGAATATCCTGATATACCGGCTGGTACATGTGGATCGCAACGGCTGAAAGGATGAGTTTCGTTTATAAACAATTGCGGCCTTTATCCTCGGATAAAGGCCGCAAAAGATTTACTTATGCTTCTCCTTTTGGAGTTCCAAAATTAAGCGGCAATGTATTATCATTGGCTTTAATTGATCCGTTTTGAGCTTCAAAACGGTTAATATTATCCTGCAAAGCACCTAAAAGCCTTTTTGCATGTTCGGGAGTCAAAATAATTCTGGATTTGACCTTCGCTTTCGGTACACCTGGCATAATACGAACAAAATCTACAACAAACTCTGTAGATGAATGTGTAATAATAGCCAGATTGGAGTATACTCCTTCTGCTGTTTCTTCCGTCAGTTCAATACTCAATTCCTGATTCTCCTGATTGTTATTTTCCATTCTTATTGTAATATATGTTTAGGGTTTTTATAATATAGTCTTATTATTAACTTTTGAATGTTCTGAAATCCTGTCCCTCTTCTATTGCCAATACAGTTTCATAAATCAGTCTGATCACATTATCTACATCTTCTTTATGAATCATCTCTACTGTAGTATGCATGTAACGAAGCGGCAAAGAGATCAATGCCGAAGGTACACCACCGTTAGAATAAGCAAAGGCATCTGTATCCGTCCCTGTATAACGGGATGAGGCCTGTCTCTGGAACGGAATCTCATTCTGCTCTGCAACCTTGACTAAGAGTTTATTCAGATTGATCTGTACTGCAGGTGCATAAGACAACACAGGGCCGCTACCGCAGGCCAGATCTCCCTGGGTAATCTTATTGATCATCGGTGTTTGTGTGTCGTGGGTTACATCGGTCACAATGGCGACATGAGGTTTGATATAATCAGCGATCATTTCTGCCCCGCGAAGACCAATTTCTTCCTGCACGGAGTTAACGATATAAAGACCGAAAGGTAATTTTTTCTTATTTTCTTTTAGCAAACGTGCTACCTCAGTGATCATGAATCCGCCTGCACGATTGTCCAGTGCGCGTCCTACATAATAACGGTCATTGAGGATCATGAATTCATCTTCATACGTCACTACCGAACCGACATGAATACCCAGAGCCTCTACCTCCTCTTTGCTGGTACAACCGCAATCCAGAAAAATATTTTTAAGAGTAGGTGCTTCTTCCTTTTCTCCGGAACGGGTGTGAATAGCCGGCCATCCGAATACAGCTTTTACCGTTCCTTTGTCTGTATGGATATTTACGCGCTTGGAAGGTGCAATCTGATGATCTGAACCTCCGTTACGGATGACATAGATCAATCCGTCTTTGGTAATGTAATTTACAAACCAGGAAATCTCATCTGCATGTGCTTCTATCACTACTTTATAAGGCGCATCCGGATTGATAATTCCTACAGCTGTACCGTAATTATCAATATAAGTTGTATCTACATATGGCTTCAGATAATCCAGCCACATGCGTTGCCCTTCCCACTCAAAACCTGTTGGTGAAGGGTTATTTATATATTTTTCAAAAAAAGAAAGCGACTCTTTTGTCACTATCGGAATGTGTTTTTTTTCTATTTTTTCACTTTTCTTAGCCATATTCAATTAATGATTTCAGATACGATTGCTTACACAGTAAGGTCAGGACAAAGTTAAAAAAGATAATCTTAAGTTTTCGGACCGGAAACCTCTATTCAGTTTAATTTACGTTAAAAAACAAGGATTATAATGTACATCTTCTCCCCTGACAGCACAGCATAAAACCCTATGCGGGGATACGAATGTAAAATAATCAAAAAATCACAATAAAGCACTCTTTCCCCTGATTCTTTCCGGAAAGATTATAATTATATTAATTCAGAGATCAGCTGAGTGTCTTATTTATAATGCTGAAGATGTATTAAAAATATTACCTGCGGGTTTGAAGTATGTTCTAACTTACACAGAATAACCTTACTATAACAGAATAAGATCTTGTATATTCCGCCAAGGCTTTCACCGGGCTTAAAACATTTAGCCAAAGCCTTTTAAAAAGGTGGAGAAATACTATCTTTACAGCATCAAAATAGTTCATAACAAATGGAAAATCTTTTCAATATAATCAATTGGGATATTCATCCCGAAATATTTAAGATTGGTTCTTTTGGATTACGCTATTATGCACTCTGCTGGCTGGCAGCATTTGCAATATCGTATGTCCTGATGCTGAAGATCTTCAAAAGAGAAGGCAAGACCCAGGAACAACTGGATCAGTTAAGTATCTATATTTTCTTAGGAACATTAATCGGTGCCCGTCTGGGACATTGTCTGTTTTATGAGTTTGATTACTATAAGGATCATATCATGGAGATTTTCCTTCCTTTCCGTTGGGATGCAAATGGCAATTTCCAAATGACAGGTTTTGCAGGTTTAGCCAGCCATGGCGCTGCGGTCGGGATATTGACATCGATCTATCTCTTTGCCAGAAAAACAAAGATCAATTTTATGTGGGTGGCAGATCGTCTTGTGATTGTCGTACCGATAGCAGGAGCTTTTGTCAGATTAGGTAACTTCTTCAACTCTGAAATGATTGGCCCGCCTACAGATCTCCCTTGGGGTGTGGTATTCAAAAACATTGACAATATTCCCCGTCATCCAGGACAGTTGTATGAGGCATTGGCTTATGTGATTATTTTTATTGTAATGTGGTACCTGTACAATAAGAAGAGCTTTCTCAAACCCGGATATCTGTTCGGAATATTTCTGGTGTTATTATTCGGTGCGCGATTTGTTCTGGAATACTTCAAAATAGATCAGGAAGATTTTGAAAAAAATATGTTATTTAATATGGGACAGATCCTGAGTATCCCATTTATTCTTGCGGGTTTTTATCTGATCTTCCGAAAACCGAAAGAAGGTCAATCCAAATAATCATAAAAGCCCTTTTTAAGAAAAAAGGGCTTTTTCATTTTTAATATATATGCACAATTTCAGTAAATTCAAACGAAGTACTATTATTTTTATTCTGGGTCTGCTATCGGCTATCGGTCCCTTCTCTATTGATATGTATCTGCCGGCTTTCAAAACTATAGCAACGGATTTTGACACTTCTGTAGATCGCGTACAACTATCTCTTTCTTCTTTTTTTATCGGGATAGCTATTGGTCAGCTTGTTTACGGACCTCTTCTTGACAAATTCGGACGCAAAAAACCACTGATCGTAGGAATCAGTCTGTATATTTTCGCATCTATAATGTGTATATTCTCAACTAGTATTGAACAGTTAATTGTTTTTCGCTTTATCCAGGCCCTGGGCAGCTGCTCGGGTATGGTCGCTTCGCGGGCAATGGTGAGAGATTATTTTGGTCCGCAGGAGTCTGCAAAGATATTCAGTATGCTGATGCTTATCGTGGGTATCTCTCCTATTCTGGCACCGAGTGTCGGGGCATTCGTCATGTCACACTTTGAGTGGCATATGATCTTTACCATTCTGACGGTCATGGCTGTCCTTATTCTGATCAGCGTTATTTTCCTGTTACCGGAATCATTTGCCGGAAATAAGAATCTTTCTTTAGCACCGAAACAGGTCACAATTAACTTTTGGACGGTTTGTAAAAACCCGCAATTTTTGAGCTTTTGTCTCGTCAGCGCACTTACTGCATCCGCACTATACGCCTACCTGGCCGGATCGCCGTTCGTCATGCAGGAACTATACGGACTTACAGAATCAGAATATGGAATTGTATTCGCAATAATCGCATCTGCACTTATCCTGGCTACGCAGATCAATAGGATTGCACTCAACAGATGGTCAAGTAGCGATATTTCCAAATTTGCATCACGCTTACAGGTAAGTATCTCTGCATTATTTATTGTTGTGACTTTAGGGGGGTGGATCACCCTTCCTACTATGGTCGGATTTATTTTTCTGATTCTGCTGGCTCAGGGATTTATTTTCCCGAATACTTCTGCCCTGGCCTTAGCACCATTCAAAGAACTTGCCGGAAGTGCTTCTGCCTTATTGGGTTGCTTTCAGATGGGCATTGGAGCACTGGCTTCCGGAGCAGTGAGTATACTGCACAACAACACCTCGTTGCCAATGGTGATTGTCATGTCTGCATGCTCGTTTTTAGGGCTTATTATATACTCATATCTGCCGAAATTACTAAAACCTGCTACTGAATAATACAAAAAACGGGCTGTTCTGATTATCAGAACAGCCCGTTTTCATTATATGATTATGTTATGCTTTAGATCAGTCCTTCTATAGCTAAGCGATAGCCGTCCAATCCAAAACCACAAAGTACGCCTTTACAGTTCTTCGCCAGATATGATTTATGGCGAAATTCTTCGCGGGCGTATACATTGGAAATATGTACCTCTATAACCGCAGTCTTCACTGCCGCAATAGCATCTCCTATAGCTACAGAAGTATGCGTATATGCACCCGCATTTAACACAATTCCATCGATATCAAAACCTACCTCATGAATTTTGTCAATAATGGCTCCTTCTGAATTGCTCTGAAAATAGTTCAGGTCCAGTTCCGGAAACCGCTGTTTCAATGTTTCAAAATATGACTTAAAATCCTGATCTCCGTAAATGCTCTTTTCTCTCACACCTAAGAGATTAAGATTCGGACCGTTGATTATTAATATTTTTTTCATGTGCTTATGCTATTCCGTAAAGATAGGTTATTCTTAGAAATCTCCATAAAAATTGCGGAACGACGAACGCAATCCTACTGAAATAACACCTGATTTTTGCGTCGGAAGATTTTCGATCTGGCGATAGCGTTGGGTATACCCCACTTCAAACCTCAGGTTATACTTCGGGTTCAACACATATGCAGCTCTCATATCAGCATAATACAGATTATTCTTTACACCTTGTCCGATATAATTTCCATATCTATTTGGGAGAGTCTCATAAGATTGGAAGATATCACCCCCCATATTGATATCCGGATTGGGATCTGTACCGAATCTGTTATAAATCAACTGGCCTGAAAAATCAAATCGCTTCCAAGAATAATTCAGCATTCCGATAAATTCTCTGAAATTAGCTCCGGAGGGATGCGCCAGAGGTTCACCATGGTTACTATAGTTAGATATAGAGGTAAAGTGCTGATAAGTATATGGACGTACGGTGTTAAATTCTCCCAGAAAATTAAGACTTTTCACACCGAACAGGTCAAATCCACGTGCACCGAGCTGTACACCCCATTTATTGTGCGCATAGCCATTTCCTTTGAAAAATTCGCTTGCTGTAAATTCTCCCAGTAAGAACTGACCATATACAGTTGCATTGCGCAGGACTTTATACTTGGCATTCAGTCCTAGAAACATTTTATCCGGAGATGAATAATTATTTGATTCTACTGCCCGTAAAAAGATAATAGGGTTGATATAGTTAAAATCAAATCCTCTTTTACCGGCTTCATTCTGATTAGCCCAGATCACGGCCTGAAAAAAACCTACCGACAACTTATTTGTTGCATTATAATCTAAATATTGAAATGCCCCCCACTTGATTCCATCCCCGAAGCGGCCTCCTGAATTCAGCGAATCCACTCTCGGATTTTTGGGATCTGTCATATACGCCCATATCGAGGTATACTGTACATTACCGATTTTACCTCTTAACTTCAGATGGGTATAGTTGGATGAGAAATCCGAAAGTAATAAGGAGCGGTAACCGTCTCCGATAAAGTTTTTGTCGTACGCCAGTGTAACCTGTAAGTAGGGATTTACATCATAAGTAGCACTCGCGGTTGCATACATCCAGTCTTTAACATTATTAGATTGTAATTTGGTAACTCCTTGTCCAGGAATAAGCTTATTCTGGGTCATATACGTATCCAGATACTCCGGAAACCGCGCCTGGTTTTCAAAAGCATTGGCATAGAATGTAAACTTGTCTCCTATAGTCAAACCTGCCTGAATTCCGCGTGTATTCATCCAGGTACTGCGTTTGTCTCCCATCAGATCTTTACCAATCTGAAAATCCGGCATAAAATCAAGGTAAAAAGTATGATCTTCTTTTTCTACCTGTACCAGATGTTCATTAAATATCTTACGCATAAAGATATTATCCGAATCGACATGTCCTAAATTTTGTAAAGAGTCATATTTTGATAATAGCTGATCCTTAAATATAAAGGGTTTGGAAGATGTAAATTCCCGGGTATCAGGAGAATACACGAGTTCGTTGAATTTCTGATAATACTGATAAGAATATGTCTGATTTCTGACCTGTGCTAATGCAGTATGAGATACAAGTAATAAAGGCAATACGGCAAAGGTCCAACGCAGCCAGGGTCTGAGTAAAGTGAATTTCATATATATATCAAGTTTCAACGGATTCTACAAGCAAAATCCATTCCTAACTGCAAATTAACTAAATATTATTGACTCGATTTTTATCAATGTCAGTTTTGATAAAGCTAAAACGTATTTGCCGCGTTTAAAAAGAAATATATTTTTATTATATTGCAAATTATTACAGAAACTAATTTATAACTCCACCATAATGAAACGAAGAACTTTCATTCAAAATGCCGCCCTTCTGACGTCCGGAATGATGGCCAGTAAACTTTCATTCGCCGAGATGCAAAATTCATTTCCGGTAGTACGTATCGCAAAAGATAAAAGACATTTTTCCAGTAAAGTCATTGAAGATGTGATTACCGAATTCCAGAAAGGAGTTTCGAATAAAGAGATGGCATGGATGTTTAACAATTGTTTTCCAAATACATTGGACACAACTGTTTATCCTGAAAAAGATGGAAATAAACCACTTACCTATGTCATCACAGGAGATATCGATGCGATGTGGCTTCGTGACAGCAGTGCGCAGGTATGGCCATACCTTCCTTTTATGAAGCAAGATAAGAATCTTCAGAATCTTATCATGGGATTAGTGCGCAAGCAGAGCAAGTGTATCATCATTGATCCTTATGCAAATGCGTTCTACAACGATCCTACTAAAAAAGGAGAATGGTTCAGTGACCATACGGATATGAAACCGGGTATCCACGAGCGTAAATGGGAAATAGATTCTCTATGTTACCCTATCCGTCTGTCATACGCATACTGGAAGGCGACAAATGATGCAACTCCATTTGATGAGGAATGGGTAAAAGCACAACATAACATTTACAAAACATTTGTAGAGCAACAACGTAAAGAAAGTGTAGGACCATACAAATTCGAACGTACAACGGCTCGCGGTACAGATACCTTGCAAGTAGATGGATTAGGTTATCCTGTAAAACCTGTAGGACTGATCTGTTCCAGCTTCCGTCCATCGGATGATGCGACTATCTTCTCCTTCCTGATTCCTTCAAACCTGTTTGCAGTAGTCAGTTTGAGACAATCCGCCGAAATCTTACGTGTTGTAAACAAAAACACGGACCTTGCTTCTAAAATGGAGAGCCTTGCCAATGAAGTAGAACAAGCTATTCAGAAATATGGTATTATCGATCATCCGCAGTTTGGCCGTGTGTACGCTTTTGAGGTAGACGGTTTCGGCAGTCATCTTATGATGGACGATGCTAACGTGCCAAGCTTATTGGCTTTACCATATCTTGGGGCTGTAGATGTCAATGATGAAGTGTACCAACGTACACGTAAATATATCCTTTCTTCAGACAATCCGTTCTTCTTTAAAGGAACAAAAGCTGAAGGTATCGGAGGTCCGCACATCGGTCGTGATATGATCTGGCCAATGTCGATCATCATGCGTGCATTCACTTCTACGAATGATGAAGAGATCCGCAACTGCATTCAGACGCTGGTTAATACCCATGGAGGCACCGGATTTATGCACGAATCCTTCCATAAAGATGATCCCGCTAAATTCACCCGTCACTGGTTTGCATGGGCAAATACATTATTTGGAGAATTACTATGGAAAACTTATAAAGAAAAGCCATCTTTGCTTAAGTAAACAGAATATTCTTAAGGTAAAACGCTATTGGGAATATTCTCAATAGCGTTTTTTATGTCCAATACTGTACTTCACAACAGCCCTATAGGTGTATTCGACTCCGGTTACGGAGGGTTGTCTGTATTTAAAGAAATCAAAAAGGAACTTCCTGAATACGACTATATATACCTGGGTGATAATGCCCGTATTCCTTATGGCAACCGTTCTTTTGAAACCGTCTATCAGTTTACGAAAGAATGCGTTTTCAAATTATTTGATCTGGGCTGCGATCTGGTTATTCTGGCCTGCAATACCGCATCTGCAAAAGCCTTACGATCTATACAGCAACATGACCTTCCTCCCGGGAAGAAGGTACTAGGTGTTATCAGGCCAACAACCGAAATAATCAAGGAATATACAACTACAAATAAGATAGGTATACTGGCTACTACCGGCACGGTAAAATCAGAATCCTACAAAATTGAAATCAACAAATTCTACCCGGAAATTGAGGTGTTTCAGCATGATTGCCCTTTTTGGGTACCCCTGGTAGAAAACAATGAAATAGATACAGAAGGTGCCCGGTATTTTGTAGAAAAAGATATTCACGAGCTTCTTTCGCAATCTTCGGATATTGATACCATAGTATTGGCATGCACGCACTACCCTTTGTTACTTCCAGTAATCAAGCAGTTCGTTCCTCCTCATATTCAGATTATCTCGCAGGGACCCATTGTAGCACATAGCCTGAAAAATTATCTGGAAAGACATCCTGAAGTAGAGCAAAATTGTTCGAAAGGTTCTACATTACAATTTTTTACCACAGATGATGCTTCAGGATTTGAAGAGAAAGCTGAAATATTTTTCGGACACCCCGTAAAAGCCAGTACTATAAAAGTCTGACTTTTAAGCATAATTTAAGGTGGATCAGGAAGATCCACCTTAAAAAGATACCACAAGAAGTGATGATTTATTTGGGTTAATAATTTGCGCTTTAAAGATGTATCATAAGAAAATCCGATTTGTCCGGTCTTCTTTCTGCTTCTACATTATTTCCTGTCAAACAGGCTGAATATTATCCCGCAATAGCCGTTGCTCACCAATCTTAAGGAAAAGGGAATAATCCAATTTGCTGTAGTAATCGAAATTATTCCCTTTTGAGATTTTATTAACCAATTACAAAAAATGTACATAACCGTCCGGAAAACTAATTGCGGCCGGCCCTTCCCCAAGACTGCACATTAAAGAATAAATGGATGGTTAATAAGCTATCTCCCATTTTAAGATGTTGGTTAAATACGATGTAAAAGTACAACGCCGGATCCATTTTATCCCCACCCGAAAGTATAGGATTGAAAATAACCTTATTTATAAAATATTGAAAATCAGAATTTTAACAAAATAACACAATTTGTCCCCCCAGGCAGGTACTATTGACTTCTATTTTTATAAGGAAAAAATCATAAAATCTGATATCAGGCCAGACCTCCTATTTTCTCTTTAAATTTGAGTGCCTGCGTACGGCTTTTTATATCCAGTTTGATATAGAGATTACTCACATGATACTTGACTGTATTTAAAGAAATAAATAATTTTTCACCAAGTTCCTGATTGGATAAGCCTTCCCACAATCCCATCAGCACATCCATCTCGCGTTCCGTAAGCTGATAGTTTTCCTTTAAGAATACGATGGTATTTTCTTTCAGTACAACTGTTTCTTTAGCGACAGGAAGATTATCCTTCAACTCATTCAACTGATTGAGGTAGCTATTGATCTCATTCCGGCAGCGTTCATTTTCTTCCTGTAAAGCACGGGCCTTAAAAACAATGGCAAAACTGATACTAATAATTTCAAAAGCACTTACCAGTCTCAATGTGTCCATATTGAAAACAGACAACCAGGATTGATTAAAATTCGTATTCAATACAAATCCGATTCCGACAAGCAGTATTACCCCAAACGTTAGGACCAGAAACCGTGCATATACATCTTTACGGAATTGCTTAATTGCTAAAGCTATTGCAAATAATGTCGCAGCAAAACTCGATATGTTGACTACGCTTATAAAGCCTTTCCATTCAAAAATGATAAAAAGTATCAACCCGACAAATGACAAAATCATTAACGGAGTAACCACTTTCCAGTAGTTTCTAAAATTATTCCGAAGATCCAGAAAATAATAGGCAAATAAACAGGCTAAAGAAGAGGAGAACGGAACGGAATAGACTACAAAATGCTCTAATATTAGTTTTCCTTCCGAAAGGAAATAAAACATACCATCTTCATAGAAGAACTCTGCGAACACGATCAGTTGAAACAAACAATAGGTAATAAACCGTCGGTCTTTGAAAATAAGGTAGAATACGAAATTAAAGATGACAGACATAACCGCAAGCCCGTAATACACACCAATCCCAAATAACTGGGAAGCCTCATGACGAAAAAAAGCATTCTCTTCTTTGACAACGACATGAATACCTTTGTACATCGTACTGTTACTCTTGATATAATATACCGGTTGATCTGTACTGAAATGAAATTGATTATATCTGGCAAAAGATTCCGCTTTTGCAGCATGGTTGCTATCTGTTACAAGAACTAATTTTCCTTGTGAATACACATATAAAGAGGCATCTCTGAAATGTGGCGAAGGAATCTGGAGTATGAGTTCTTTATGAAGCTGTTCTGCGTTCAAGGTACCTTTGATCCACCAGGATTGACCATGCGTTCCATCTGCATATTGCGTTTTGTCCTGATTGAGGACGGATCCAAACTTTAAAGACTGTATTTCCTGAATGACAGATGGTGGTGCTTCAGTTTCCAGAACAGATGCATTCACTTGAGTACGCCCTATTAAAAGAGACAACATCATAGATATTATAATAATGCAATATGGAAAGCGGCAACTAAAAGAATACATATCTTTCATGTAAGATTAGATAGATTATTAACATTTAGGGTTAAAGTCTTAAATTTAGTGTTTTTTGAACAATTTAGTCCTATCTTTTACGCTTCTGTCAAAGATTCAGGTTTTCTTTTAACAACAACAAAAGCAGATCTAGGATCTGCTTTTGTTGTTGTTTTGACAATATATTTTAGTAAATCAAGACCTGCAGGCACTATTTCTTATAGAATAAAGCTCTGTTATATTCGTAATTCATTCGGGCAATATTGATCACCGATATGCCCTGCGGACATTCGACCTCACATGCTTCCGTATTGGAGCAATGGCCAAAAAACTCCTGATCCATCTGCTGAACCATATTAATAACTCTTTCGTTTCGTTCTTCTCTTCCTTGCGGCAGTAAGGCCATATGTGCAATCTTGGCAGAAGTAAATAAGGCAGCGCTTCCATTTTTACATGTAGCGACACAAGCTCCGCAACCTATGCAGGCAGCAGCATCGAAAGCAGCCTCTGTAGACTGATGTGTTACTGGAATAGCATGCGCATCCGGAGCCTGACCTGTATTGACAGATACAAACCCTCCTGAAGAGATGATACGGTCAAATGCCGACCGGTCTACTTTCAGATCCTTTTTAACAGGAAAGGCATGCGACCGGAAAGGTTCGATAAAAACAGTTTCGCCATCTTTGAAGGTTCTTAAATGCAATTGACAGGTTGTCGTATTTTCCAGCGGACCATGTGCAATACCATTGATCATCATACCACATTGCCCACAGATTCCTTCTCTGCAATCGTGGTCAAACTCCACTGGTTGATCATTTTCTACAATTAATTTTTCATTTAAGGTATCCAGCATTTCCAGAAAAGACATATGAGGATTAAGATTTTCCAATTCATAATCGACCAGTTTCCCTGCGGAATTACGATCTTCCTGACGCCATATTTTCAAATGTAATTTCATGTTTCGATTGTTAGTAGATTATTTATAACTCCTCACTGTAGGCTGTAAGACTTCAAATTCCAATGGTTCTTTATTCAGGATCGGAGCAGCATCCTCTCCATTCCAGCCCCAGGCCGATATATACTGATACTCTTCATCATTACGTTGTGCTTCTCCTTCAGGAGTCTGATATTCTTCTCTGAAGTGTGCTCCGCAGGATTCATTCCTTGTCAAGGCATCATAGCACATAAGCTCTCCTATCTCCAGATAATCAGCTACTCTTCCTGCTTTTTCTAATTCAGTGTTCATCGTAGACAGACTTCCGGGCACATGTACCCGTTCATAAAATTCTTGACGTAATTTCCGGATTTCGGATATTGCAAAATTCAGTCCTTGTTCGTTCCTTGCCAGACCGCAATAGTCATACAGAATTTTACCTAAGGTTTTGTGATAGTAATCCACGCTTCTGTCTCCTTTGCGACCAATCAGACGGTTTAAAAGAGCTTGCACACGTTCTTCAGCCTCTGAAAACTCGGGTAAGTCAGTTGATATTTTACCTGTATGTATATCGCCTGAAAGATAATTTGCTATGGTATACGGTGCAATAAAATAACCATCAACAGAGGCCTGCAGTAATGAATTTGCGCCCAAACGATTGGCACCATGGTCTGCGAAATTTGCTTCTCCCAACGCAAACAAACCGGGAATAGTAGTCATCAATTCGTAATCCACCCACAGTCCGCCCATAGAAAAGTGTGCAGACGGGGATATCATCATAGGTTCTTTATATGCATCATATCCGGTGATCTTACGGTACATATCAAATAGATTTCCATATTTCTCTTTGATCTTTTCCACCCCCTGCTCTTTGATTGCTTTTGCAAAATCCAGATACACGGCATTCTTGAGCGGACCTATCCCGTATCCGGCATCGATACGTTCTTTGGCTGCACGTGAAGAAATATCACGAGGTGCCAGGTTGCCGAATGCAGGATAGCGTCTTTCCAGATAATAATCTCTTTCCTCTTCCGGAATATCATTGGCAGCACGTCGTTCTTCCGTATCAGTAGGTACCCAAATACGGCCGTCATTGCGGAGAGACTCCGACATAAGTGTCAGTTTGGATTGGTAATCTCCGGATTGAGGTAACGATGTCGGATGGATTTGTGTCCAGCTCGGACTGGCCATCAATGCACCTCTTTTGTGTGCACGCCATATCGCTGAACCATTGCAACCCATCGCCAGGGTTGACAGATAATAAATTTTACCATATCCGCCAGTAGCCAGAATAACAGCATGTGCTGCATGGCGTTCTAAAACACCGGTATCCAGATTACGTACAATGACTCCTCTGGCCTTTCCATCTGCTACAACCAGGTCTAACATTTCATGTCTGGAAAACAACTGTACTGTCTTTTTACCCACCTGTCGCATCAGCGCCTGATAAGCACCTAACAGCAACTGCTGACCGGTCTGTCCTCTTGCATAAAAGGTACGGCTTACCTGTACCCCACCGAATGAGCGGTTATTAAGATAGCCGCCATATTCTCTTCCGAATGGCACACCCTGGGCTACTGCCTGATCGATCAGATGGAGCGAACATTCGGCCATACGATATACATTAGCCTCCCGGGCTCTGAAATCTCCACCTTTGAGTGTATCCACAAACATCCGGTATACACTGTCTCCGTCATTTTTATAATTTTTGGCCGCATTGACACCTCCCTGTGCAGCGACGGAATGTGCTCTTCTCGGACTATCCTGAAAACAGAATGATTTGACATTATAACCCATCTCGCCCAGTGAAGCGGCTATAGAACTTCCGGCAAGTCCGGTTCCGATCACAATGACATCCAGTTTCTTCCGGTTGGCCGGATTCACCAGTTTGGCTGTCTTTTTATAATTTTCCCATTTGTCCTCTAAGGGACCCTGAGGTATTTTAGCATCTAAATTCATCCCTAATAAGTGTTAAAGATTAATCTATTGTGAAATAAACATATACCGGCATCAGTGCAAATCCTGCACATATAATCACAGAATAGGCAATACCGGCAATTTTTAACCATTTGATATACTTCGGATGGAATAATCCCAGCGTACGTATAGAACTATATACACCATGAATCAGATGATAGCATAGCGCAATCATAGCTACAACATATATCAATACGTACCACCATTCCTTGAAAGTCGTCACCACCAGAAGATAGAGATCTTTGTGTCCGTTGTCATCAAGCGGCAGTGTTCCGAATTTGTACACATACCAAAAATTCTGGAAGTGAATCACGAAGAAAATCAGGATGATTGTTCCCAGAATGCCCATATTGCGGCTATACCATTTACTCGCTCTTCCCCGTTTATCCTGACGGTATGATCCTCCGGATTTGCGATTACGAATAGTGATGACCAGTGCATCCAGCATGTGCAGCAGTATACTTGCATACAGCACATAAGACACTATTTTGATCAAAGCATTGCCGGACAGGAAATGAGAATACCAGTTAAACTGCTCCCTTGCCTGCTCCGCAGGCAGGAACAACTGCAGGTTGCCAAGAAAGTGAATGATCAGAAAAAAGCACAGGAACAATCCGGTAAGGCACATGACTATTTTTTTAGACAATGTAGACAGCATATCTTTTTATTTTTAATAATAACCTATTACTTTCATCCATAATCCGCCTACGGCCATATATATGATCAGGAGTACGATCCCGATCTCCAAACCTCTCAGCCACCAGGCTTTGAGTTCGACATATCCGCTTCCGAAAAATACCGGAGCAGGACCATGTCCGTAATGCGTCAGTACACCATATATAGATCCCATAAATCCCAGCATCATGGCCAGAAGCATCGGAGGAATACCTAATGATACCCCTACTCCCAATAGTGCCGCATACATAGCAGCCACATGTGCTGTTGCGCTGGCAAAAATATAATGACTGAAAAAATAAACCAATATGATCACCGGGAACGCAACCAGCCAATTGAGACCACCTATCTGTACTTTAATCAGATCACTGAACCAACCTATAAAACCCAGCTCATTTAAAGAACTTGCCATCATGACCAATACCGCAAACCATACAATGGTATCCCAGGCTCCCTTTTCTGATTTGACATCTTCCCAGGTCAGTACAGAGGTCAATAGTAGCAGGGTCAGACCGATAAAGGCTGTTGTCGTAGCATCAATAGACAGTGAACCTCCGAAAATCCAAAGAAACAGCAGGATAAAGAACGCCAATAGCATCAGCCATTCATTTTTCTTAACAGGCCCCATTTCCTTCAGTTTCTCGGATGCCATTTTTGGTGCATCTCCGGTTTTTTTAAGTTCCGGCGGAAATAATTTGTACAGAACCAAAGGGACAATAAAAAACGCAACTGCTCCCGGCACAAATCCGGCAATAGCCCAGGACATCCACGTGATATCGATACCCAGGTTTGCAGCAAATTTCTGACACATCGGATTACTCGCTGTCCCTGTCAGGAACATAGAGGAAGCGATGAGATTCATATAATAGCTGTTGAGGGTGAGAAAGGCCCCAAGCTTGCGGTGAGTTTTGGGATCGTCAGGCATTGAACCAAAACTAATCGCCATAGATTTCATAATCGGATAGATGATTCCTCCTCCTCTGGCGGTATTGCTGGGGATCGCAGGAGCAAGACAAACATCTGCCAGACCTAACCCATAGGCCAATCCCAAAGAACTCTTTCCGAATACTTTGATAAACAAAAAGGCAATACGATTGCCAAGACCTGTCTTAATAAACCCCCGGGCAATAAAAAATGAAATTCCGATCAACCAGATTACCTTGTCTCCAAAGCCGCTGAGTGATTTGACAATAGATGCACTGGCATTACCGGGTGCAAGTACTTGCGTCAATGCCGTAAAACCAATGGCCATCATACACATGGTACCCATCGGAGCTGCTTTGAGAATAATTCCCAGAATAGTGGCAGCGAAAATGGCAAACAAATGCCATGCTTCCGGAGTGACACCTTTGGGTGTAGGTATAAACCAGATAATGATCGCCACAATAAATGTAATACATACATTCTTAATGTTAATCTCCTTCATATGATCTCGTATAGTTTAGTTTTTTAAAGTCTGCTTTGTACCTGTAGAATAAACAGGTTTCCATTGTATGTAGTGGTATTTTCGATCTGATGCTTATAGCGGTCTATCTGCATACCAACCTGAATCCTTGCTCCGTAATTTTTAAGAAATTCCAGACCGAACATAGGCGTAATCGTTTCTCTCGGGTTTTTATCTTTTTTGAAGTTGACGTCCAGATATTCATAACGACAGGAAACTTCTATTGCACTCAGATTCTTATGTTTGATCTCATACCGCAGATTTGGCAGAAAATATATACCCCGCATCTGATAATCATTGATATCAGGAGAACGGACATCCTCTCCTAATGCAAAATACAGATTATGATTGACAGCCTGTTTGGCCTCTATCTGCATATCCAGAAACCAGCGCGGAGAAAGGGCTATGTTACTGGTCATATCGGCCCCGAGTGCATATACAGTCTTATGGAAAGCATCACCTACTCCACCGTTGACGCCCAGATTGACCCCATATTTGCGGGACAAGCCGAATACCATTCTGGACAGGTATTGCTTCCCGTTGTTATTATCAGAAATCTGATTTTTACCATTACCGTTTACAACTGATAGGGCATACTGGAAAGGCATCGTTCCAAAATGTAAAGTCCCGCCTACCGAAGCTCCCAGCTGAAAGCTTGTCCAGCCATTTTTACCAAATTCAAAATACTGATTGGACCAGTCTAAGGATTTGATAATATCTACAGGATAAGTTTCTTCTATTCCAAACCAGGGTCTGAATTGCCCTACTGTCAACGCTATTTTAGGGCTAAATGTATATTTCAGATAGGCATTTTCCAATACTTTAGTCTTTGGATCAGATTTAAAATCAGCCAGATTTACCAAAGCGACTACTTCAGTGCGCTTACTGATCTTAGCCTGTACCTGAGCACGCATATATTTCAATGCAAATGTGTTGTCTGTGCCTGAATGATCTGCATGATGTAAACCTCCTACATCTACATCTTTATTCAGACTTGTGGTGAACCTTGCCTGAAATAATCCTTTAAACTGAAATTTGGGGTAATTTTCAAAATCCTTTCCCCATGTGCTGTCAGGTACCTGAGCATGTACCTTATTCAGAGGGAATACATGAATTATTAAAATCAAGAAGAAAGGACATAAGGCATGTATTTTCATATGAAAAAATAAATGTTTCTTCATTGTTCGGTAGTTATGTTAATTGGTATTTGGTATATAAATTACAAATACAAAATAGAATTGTTTGAATTTATTTATATTTTACAAACAATCTTAATAAGAAAGTATTAAAGTCAGATTATTCAAAAAGGAAAGGGCATACAGATACCTGTACAGCCGGAATAATCTGGTGCAGGATACAACCGTAAAGCTTATTTAACAATGGAAAATACTTTATGCAGGCATTAGTATGAATGCTTATCTGTATCTGCCGGCAGTCCTTCTTTTTCAAGCAATACTTTTCCCCAGTCATTCAGCAACCATAATGCTTCAACTAATTTTTCTCCTATAGGTGTAAGAGAATATTCAACACGGGGAGGCAACTCAGCAAACTGTTCCTTCGTCAGGATTCCGGCTTGCTCCATTTCTTTCAATTGTTGGTTCAAAACCCGCCGATCAACCGTCCCAATACCACGCAAAAATTCACTCGGTCTTTTTTTGCCCTCATTGATCTGCCATACAATAGGAATTTTCCATTTACCGCTGATCGCATTAACAGCAAATTCTAAAGGACAAATTTTCTCTATAATCGTTGATTCCTTTGTTTTCATAAAAAAGTGACTTTTTTAACCCATAGGGGTAAAATTATGCGGTATTGTCAGAGCCGGAATACTTTTAAATATTTGCAAAAACAATTACGTACAATATGAGTAATCTGACCGAACAAACAGCTGCGCTCCGCGCGCAAATAAATACTCAACTCCCGGCTTCCACAGTGCAGGCCTTTGAAGCATCCGTACAGGATCTGAAACAGCGGAATATCGAAGCCGGAGTAATCCGTACCGGTGAAAAATTACCGGATTTTGAATTACCAAATGTAGCCAATAATATCATAAGTTCTAAACAGCTCCTTTCGCAGGGCAAATTAATTATAGCCTTTTTCAGAGGTATATGGTGTCCATACTGCAATCTGCAGATCAGGGCACTGAATAATCAGCTCAATCAGGTATCGGATAAAAAGGCCACTTTGGTAGCTATTTCTCCGCAATCTTTATCCTGCAACAGCAATATGGCTACACAACATAAGCTTGATTTTGATGTACTGACAGATAAGGATAATAACTATGCCCGCAAGCTGGGGATTACCTTCGAATTACAGGATTTTGTAAAACCTTATTACAAGGAGCTGGGAATTGATTTGGCAGCGTTTAATGCAAACGATACCTACGAACTTCCTATTCCTGCAGTATTTGTTGTGGACACTGATCACACGGTTCTATATACATTTGCAGATACAGACTACACCAACAGGATAGATCCGGATTTGCTGATAGCACAATTATGAAAGACGAAAAAAGAAAAGGAACCAGATCTGCAAAAGATATTCCTGCAGAGGTATTGGAACAACTCAACAGCGGATTGATCGAATCTGCTAATCTGACGGAATGGCTCGCCATTGATCAGAACATATTATTGAAGCACGTATTATCTCAAATGGGCAGGGAACATTATATAGCACCTGTATCCGCAGCAATAGATAAGCTCCCCAAAAAAACAGTGAATACTGTTAATGAAGCCATCGGAAATACAATACTTACTTTATCAATCTCTTATACGGATCAGCACATAAGGCAAGCTTTAAAAACTCATCCCTCAGATATGGTTAGGTGCTGGGCCACATATCTGACGGGAAATAATGAGAACTTGTCCATTACAGAAAAACTGGATCAGATTCAGTTTTTTGCAGCAGACAGTCACTTCGGAGTACGGGAAATCGCCTGGATGGCTGTTCGAAACAGTATTGTACGGCATCTGGAAGAGAGTATACGGGTGCTGACCGTCTGGGCAGCTCATGAGAATGAAAACATAAGAAGATTTGCATCTGAATCTATACGACCGAGAGGTGTATGGTGTGCACATATCGAGATACTGAAAAAACAACCTGAATTGGCATTGCCTGTACTCGAACAATTAAAATCTGATTCTTCCAAATATGTGAGAGACAGTGTTGGCAATTGGTTAAATGATGCAAGTAAAACTAATCCTGCATTTGTACTGGATATTTGTTCCCGATGGAAGATGGAGAGTCCGACTAAAGAAACGCTTTATATCTTAAAAAAAGCCGTGCGAACATTAGATAAACAAGCCTGATGTATTACTGTTTTTGTGTATATTGAATATCTCAAACATCTGATTTCTTATTGAAAAGCAAAATGGCTATTCCAACTAATAAAGCGCAATTGTTGCACGGAATTACGGACAATTACGACAAGCTACAGAAAGAGTTAGCGGACATTACTTTAGCTGACACTGCTATTCCCGAACTGGAAGGGCATGCTAAAGATACCTGTATGAGTGTGCACAATCTTGTCTCCTACCTTATCGGATGGGGGGAGCTGGTTCTTAAATGGAATAGAAAAAAAGATATGCAGGAGACAGTAGATTTTCCGGAATCCGGCTATAAATGGAATCAGCTGGGTATACTTGCACAAAAATTTTACAGGGATTACGAGACTATTCCTTATCCTGAATTATTAAAACGTCTGGATACTACTGTAGGAGATATTTTACAACTCATCGAGCGTAAAACAAATCGTGAATTGTATGAAGAGTCCTGGTATGAAAAGTGGACACTGGGGCGTATGATCCAATTCAATACAGCCTCCCCATATATCAATGCAAGAGCCAGAATACGAAAATGGAAAAAATTTAAAGGGGCAGCAGCGGAATAAGATACGCTGCTGTCCATTCAAAATAAAGATTATTCCGGAATCTGGTATTGCATACTTACAGCTATACGGTTCCATCCGTTGATCGTCACGATGACCATCAGTACCTGTGCAACATACTGCTCACCTAATAATTCTACTGCTTTGAGATAAGTGGCTTCAGAAAGTCCATGCTCATGTATCAGGGTCACTTCCTCTGTCATACTTAGGATGACACGCTCTTCCTCGGTAAACAAAGTGGTTTCTTTCCAGGCATTCAGCAAAAATATGCGTTGGTTTGTTTCTCCCTTTTTTAAGGCATCTTTCGTATGCATATCGAGACAAAATGCACATCCGTTGATCTGTGAAGCTCTGATTTTGATCAGTTCCAGATGTGTTTTTGATACATCCGAAGCCTGAATATATTGTTCGAGACCGGACATTGCTTTATATCCCTGAGGCTCTGACTTTGCTATATTAATTCTCTCACTCATAATATATTAATTAAATAATGATATGTTTTTCAATGATTATAAGACAAAGTTAAGCGTTAGATCACACAAAAAACTTAAACCAGTTTAAGTTCGTTTTTTGCGCCTGATCTCACTTAGGTATTCAGGTGTAAAGCCAAGATAAGATGCTATAAGGTATTGCGGAATACGCTGTACAAACTGAGGATTGACCAGCTGAAAATGATTATAAAGTTCCTCCCGGGAAAAATCGTATATATATTTTATGCGACGCTGGGATGCGGCATAAGCTCTCTGATATATATACCGGAAATAACGCTCCATCTCTGGATAACGGGACAGTAATTTTTCCTGAGATTCGGCATGTATGATCAAAAGACGGGTATCTTCTATTGCCTGAATATAAAATTCGGTCTGCAACTGATGTTCATATGCCATATTATCAGTAATCCACCAGTTCTCAATAGCAAACTGAGTCGTATGTTCAACACCCTTTTCATTGATAAAGAACATTCTCATGCAACCGCTCAACACAAAATAGTTGAACCTACAGACCTGGCCTTCCACAAGTATATTTTCTTTTTTCTTTACTGTTTTCTGTTCAAAAAAAGAAAGCACATCGTTGAATTTTTCTTCGTCAATTGCAATGAATTTCTGCAGATGTTTTTTAAATAATTCTGACATATAGATTCTGTTGAGCGTACATAACAGGCACGCTGCATTATCAAATATAGTCATCTCCGGCTATCCGCCTCTCCTGTTATCTGAAAAAAATAAATAAGATTTTACTGTGCAAGCCTTCTTGCAATCAGTACATAACCTGTTTTGCGTTTGGATTCCTCACCAATTTTATGAGCCGTCACAGTGTAAAAATAAGTCTGATCTAAACAACCGTCAGCATTCCAATCGTTTTTATAATTATCATTCTCATATACAATCTTGCCATACCGGTTGTATATCTGAACTTCTATACGATCATAATATCCCGTTCCAATAACTTCAAATTCATCATTTTTACCGTCTCCGTTTGGCGTAAAGACATTCGGCACAAAGAATCCATAGGTTATGATATCTACTGAGGCTATATTTGTCCAATTGCCATTAGCATCCAATACCTGATAACCGAACTGATCTTTTCCTGTAAAATTCAATTGCGGAGTATAGGACACTTTTCCGTTATTCACGACTACTTTACCATATTGCGGCAATGAAACAATCTGTATAGTCATAGGATCCAATGGAGCATACTCCTCCGGTTTATCATTCTTAAGTAAAGGAATGACCATAGTCGTATTGTAGCGCACATTGACGGTATCAGGTATGGCGAGCGGAACTGTTTTTGCAACTTCAATATTTACTTTTGTGGGATAAGACTCTAATTTGTTTCCATCACTAAAAACATAATAAAACTCATCGGGACCAAAATAATTATGCTGTGGAATATAACTTATGGCACCATCTTTTTCGATGCTGAGCGTACCATATTCAGGAATTTTAGTAATACGGACTGAACTGACATTGATAACTGTACGTTCGGTAATATCATTTTTCAGAACTTCCATTTGTAATTTCCGGTTCTGCTTTACTGTGTAGGAATCTGCGACTGCCACAGGTCTTTTCGCTATAGTAATTTCTGTAGCAGTGTCATTATCATATTGCGTACCTGAGATATCTTTTACGGTACGCCCCTTCTTACTTTCTTTTGCAATCAACAGCGCTGAGTTACTCACTTTTCCTTTGTCAAAATCTGTATCAAGCAACTGATACCGCACAACGTACTGCACGGAATCGTTTGCAGCCAGAGCACCTGAGGAAATAGAAGTTGCTGTTGTAAACAACATCGGATCTTCCAGATGCAGATCATAGATCGCGAATCCGCTTTTATTCCACACTGTAAACGTATACTCCAGCTGATCTCCCTCAATAAATAATCCTCCGGCTCCTGACCCGCGGTTAGTGATTCGTTTACGTAGATACACTTCCGGAATACGATCTATGAGTGTCACTGTCGGTTCATCATTATCAACAGCTGAACCTGATATATCCTTTACATCAAATCCTCTTGGATTTTTCCCTGTAACATTGGCCGAATTGGTAATCAATCCTTTATCAAAATCTTGTTGTGTGATCGTGTATGAAAGTGTAACACTACTCTTCCCTTGTGCTGCCAGTACAGCCGGTGTCATCATAATCTGAGCAGATCTGATAAGCGGATCCTGCACTTTAATATCTTTGACAGGTACATAGCCTACATTCTCCACTTGAAGCGTGTATTGTATCGTTTCACCAACCTGCATGTAGGAATCTTTATTTTCATCCGTGAAAACTGCTGTTTTCAGCAGCGCCAGTTTTCCCCTTTCGTTTAGCGGCTCTAATAAAAATACCTGACTGTTGATCTTTATATTATTACAGGTTCCACCCTTTCCGTTATTGACACACTCTTCTTCTGCAGTGTTCGGAAGGAGCTTTAAAATATCTGTTGAAGTCGCATCAGGATCTGTCATATCCGGTTTACGCATAATGGTAGCTTTAGCCGGAACATATCCATAGGTCGCATCCGGAACAACATCTGCCCGTACGGTAAACGAAAGAACGACTTCTTCCTGATCTGCTAAGGTGAGATAGGCTGCATAGCGGTTATTATTAGTCAGTGCTCCGGATATAATGCCCGACCCGGAAACCGGATTTACCTGCTGTATGATCACTCCCTCCGGTAAAGTAAAATGAAACGGAGCTTTATCAACTGCAGAAGGACCATTATTTCTCACTGTGACTATATACGTAAAATTCTCTCCCAATTCTACCTGATTGCTGCCTGTTTCTAAAGATACAACTTCCAGATCGGCTACTTTCACGGTTATATCCTGAGTTTTGATTTCAGCAATATTCAGTGCATAAGCCCAGGTATCCATAGCTTTCTCATTTCCAAAGCTGTAATTACCATAATTCTGATTATTATTCCTGCTAACTGTTGCATTCGAATATGTCCCCCAGCGATGCCCGTTGATACGGCTGCTAATGCCTTCCAGATTTACTCTCGGATCACTGTTTTCCGAAGGCAGCCCTTCACTGACATTACTGTCATCCCAATACACAATATCAGATTCAACCATCTGGAGATCCTCAGAAAGCAATTCGAGAATAATTCCCTGAGGATTGATTTCCATATCGATATAAGGAAAATGTACTTCTCCCCCCAGCAATTCGACTTTGATTTTTACCGGATATTTATCTCCGGCAGGAACCAGATTCCCACTCAGATCACGTCCGTTCCAATAGGCATTATTTACCCCTTCCTTTGCCAGATATATAAATTGTGCATCCGGAAAAGAATGTCTGTTGTCAAGACTTGAAATTGTAATTTTATAATTGCCGGCCAGATTTGTCTTGAATTGCACCCAGGCACCTTTGCTGCTGACATGATCTGCATTTCCTTCGACTCCCGTCACATTTATATCACTTACCTGAGCTGTTATACGATGACGGATCAGCCATGTTTTTTTACCCGGAACAGCTCCTACTGCTTCTGCTGGCATACTCATATCCGGTAATGTATACATCATCTTATGCGTGATATTGCCATTGGCATCTGCAGCCCGGGGATCGATTACACCGGAAGAACCGGCAGCCGGTACATAGTTAAGACTCTTATAAACAGACTGTCCGTTTGCGCCTGAAAATCCCTTATTATTGACAAATGAGGTAAAGGCTATCCCATTACTACCATTTCCATCTACCCTGTACACGTATCCATCATTAGTCATGACATAATTTTTGCCGTAGAATGCACCATCCGCATTTGAAAGTCTTCCACTATTAATATACAGATTGAGGACATTGGTATATACTCTTCCCGGCAGCCAGGCCGTATTTGCGGCATTTCTTACGGATACATCCCAGGCTGCTATGTACATTCCAATTGGTTGTTCCCAATCCGCACCGGCAGCAACGTCCGGTAGCAGGCCGCCATTGTCTATATCATTATATTCTCCTAAAGGTGAAATAAATTCGACTTTCCACACGCCTTCTTCATCTGCAGCCACTTTATAGGGTGTATAGCCAACATCAGGACCGTCGAGTTCGGCTCTGCGGGTTCCCTGCCCCTTATCCATAATTTTACCTGTATTATCTGCTGCCGACAGATAGGTTTTGCCGGATGGACTGGTTACACGGATTCGTCCCTCATATATATTTTGAGCACTTGAAGCTGCCGCAATAGTCTCTCCCATACGGACATAAACAAAGTGTGTACCCGGCGTCGGAAACGGAAAGCTTGTAGTGGGTTGACCATTTTCTCCTTTGGACATCATAAAAGCCCGGTTACCCTGTACCCCGGCAGGATACAGATCTTTAGAACCATCAGCGAAAGAAGAGGCTGCAAAACTCAGAAATACCAATAGAAAGCAAGCCCTCCACCTTACTCTATTCATGTTTACTTTAGGTTAACGAAGTATATGATAATCAAATGTTAAAGTAAATATACCAGTTATTTTAAATTGTGCAACTGTAATCAAAAAAAACAACCTGAGATACAATATATAATACATTATAATTCCAAAACTTTGTTAACTATATATATTAAGTTATACACATAAGCAATGATTATAAAAAAGTTCCGGAGATCATCCGGAACTTTTTTTATTATTTATAGACTACAGGATTATTGGACATCTTTGGATTTAATGACTCTGACTTTAGTTCCAGACGCATCTCCTTCCATCAGATACCAGGTATTCGTATACGGATTGAACATAATACCCAATACACCGTTAAAACTAGCTGAGGCTGCAGGTCCGTTAACACGTCCTGAAACAGTTCCTGCAATTTCTTTTAATACGGCTGTTCCTACCGGTTGATTGACATCTGTTTTATAAAGCCTGAATGTACTCGGACTGTAAATAAACAGATCACCATTTGGAGCAATGTCCATTCCCCGGGAGCGGTATCCGCTGCCTACAGCATTAGTGGTATAAAATTTATAGCTTTTTGTTGGAATATCGATTACTCCAAACCGACTTGAATTGCCGGATACAAATAGTTTCTTACCATCAGGTGACAGTTCAAGTGCATTTCCTAATTGATTGAATCTGGCAACACTACCTATACCTTCCACATCTCCACTTTGTGCTGTTGCACTTCCGGCAAGTAATTCTACACGATTAGTAGACAGATCGATTCTTCGTATTCTGTTGCCTATCCACTCCGAGACATACAATATATTATTATTCTTATCGATTGCAAGCCCTGAAGGTCTGTTAAACGAAGCTGCAGCACCTATTCCATCGGCATTACCGGTACTGGCCTGCCCCGCAATAGTACTTACGGTTCCGTTACCAGAAGCATCGAATGTTATTTTACGGATCCGGTTTCCTCCTGTCGCATTGTTATCGGTAAAATACAAATCTCCTTTGTTGTCCACTACCACACCCCATGCTCCGTTTGTCTTCGCATCAGCCAGACTGCCGTCAACATAGCCGGCTCCACCTGAACCGATCAACACAGAGGCTGTACCAAACCTGTCAATTTTAACAATCTTATTTCCACTGGTCACCGCACCATCAGTGATATATGTATTTCCACTGACAGGATCAAAAACGGCATCCTGCGGAAATCCAAAAGTTACAGACCCGGTATTGAGCTCAGAAACTTCCAGGTTGGTATAGACAGGTGTTGCATATTTTGGAGTTGCATTTTTAAACTCTAACTCCGTATGATTGTTAATGGTGTTTTCTGTAATAGGAAATATCTTTTCCCCGAATAGCGGGTATTCAGAAGGATTTACAGCAACTACACGCGCTGCTCCACCCAGATATTCAGCATTAAACTGGATGACAACGGTACCTTCACTATCGAAAGAATAATCCTTAGCATCTTCATAATTTCCATTTGCTTTTTTCAGTTGTATACGGATCCTGGCATCCTGATCTGCTTTTAAAGAATAGAAATTCTTACTGTTGAAATAGTAATTAAGAGCTCTCTTGGCATTAGCCAGATTTAGATTCAACGGATCTTTTGTAACTATTCTTCCTTCCAGAGAATCCAGTGTATAAAGATTTTCATTAGCTACAGATTTGACTTTGTAATAAACCGGAAATGCTATATCCTTAAATTGTACGCGGCCATTGATATCCGTTACCAATGTATCTGCTGCTGAGTATGACTCGGTAGCACTTTCTTTAACAAAAAGAACAACCTTATAATTTGCATAAGGTGCTTTTGTATCTTTATCTGTGAGCGTAGTCGTTATAGCAGACAATCCGAACCGTGGATGACTTTTAAGACCGATGGTATAATCCTTCTTCTCTTCCAGGACAACCTGTACTGTATCGGCGGCATATCTTCCTGTATCGCGGATCACTACCTGTACTTTATTCGGATACGTTATCTCATATGAAAATCTACCTTCACTGTCTGTACTGACCGTATCAATAAATGTTTGGGTGCCATTTGCTCTGGTCTGACGCTGAAACAAGACTTTTACACCCTTCAACGGATTATTATCCTCCGTATTGATCAGTTGACCCACGATCCTTCCACGATCTACTTCAGCAGACTGATTCCATAAATCATTCTTTTTACAGGCAACGAGACTCACGCCTGTAAAAAGTATCATCCATATATATATTCTTCTCTTCATATTAGGTTAATAATAGTGTCGTTATATTATAAACTAGACCAATCCCCGGATTAATTACTTGATAAATTCTGTTTCATACTTTTGCAACCATGGTGTTCCTTCCAGATTCCAGGAAGCCACGATTGGTATTTTCAGCCAGTACAGGATATTACTCATCAGATCTTTATCATAAGTAAGGTATATATTCGGGTTTTCTTCTGTACTGCAAGACCAGGATTGTGCAAGGTTCCATGCGAAAGGTGACCCCGGAAACAAGAAGTCAGTTTTCCCGGAATCGTCTTTTCTGTTTTTAAGTACACTTCCGGATCCTTCACCCATCGGCCAGTATCCAAGCAATTGATTCCAATACGTGTCTGTAGCATCCAGCTCCTGCTTACATGCAAAATCCTTGATATACTGATCCGGAAGATTCACATTATAATATGCAAGATTATTTACAAGGTTGCTGGAGGCACCATATGCCACTCCACTTTTACCTGGCCCGACGAAAAAGTCACCTGTACCGGTAATGTTTTTACCTGTCACATCTACAGCCGCTCCCGGTTCACCATCCTGATACACCCGACCATATCTTTTACCATTTTCAGTATACACTTTAATGGCTATGGTATGCCACTGTCCGATTACAAATGTTTTCGGAGAATAGACAAAATATAAGGTACCGTCTCCCAGTATGGCTCTGAATTTATTCTCTGAGGAAGCAATCATCAGATGCCAGCCTCTGGTCGCACTGTAAGCATGTGTGGTTTTACCCACAATAACCGAATTGGTTCCGGATTTTGTAATTACTTTAACCTTACACATGATGGTATAATCACCTGTACTCCCTACATTGAACTGACCTGCATTTGCATTAAGGATTGTCGGGTTGAAGGCATTAATAGCATTTACGGTTAATGAGTTTTTAAGATCCGGTATTTCGAATTCTTTCCCCACAATATTTGGAGAATAATAGATAACAGGCACTTTACGTTCTTCCAGAGATGCACCACCATAGGTATTACCGCTACCTCCATGATTAGAGGTGATAATCACCAGCCAGTCTTCCTTTGCATAATCTTTACGCTTTTTTAGACCTGTCAGGATCTCACCAATGTATCCGTCAGCTACAGTTACCGCATCTTTATACATAGCACTTGACATTGAAAAGGAACTCTTTACACCCGCTTCATTTACACCTCTGAAGTTGACAACTGCCACACCCAGATCCGTCTCGTTACGGCCAAGTTTGGAAAGAATGCTGTCCTTTGCTGCTGCATCCGAACTGACCAATACATTCCCATCAGCTAATCCAAAGAGATTCTTTGAAATTAAAGCATTGGGAGTTACAGCATAAGATTTCATTGTTTTGCCGGATTCCAGTATACGCTGAAAAAACGTAACGAAACCTGTTCCGCTCTGCGGGTTGTTCGTACCATGCGGATCATCTTCATCAAATTCCTCATCAAAATCATCCCCTTCGATACCATGCTTATTATGCCCTACTCCACTCACGATAGTCGTCCAGGTAGAAGCATCACCGGTATTGGCATCCGCCAGTGCATTGAAGGAATATTTACTATTGGGTAATAAAGCCTTGATGTTGGTCGGAACGTCTTTTTTCAGTTCAATACCAGACAATCCGTCAACAACGATCATCAAGACTTTTCTTTCTTTCACGAACGGTGTGACGACTTCCTTCTCAAATACCAAAGGAGGATCAAAATACTTCTTACAAGATGTCAGACCTGCTACCAAAAGCATCAACATCAACAGGAATTTTGTTATTCTATTACTTTTCATAATTATCCCCTTTCTTATCTATTGTTGTAAAATCCTAACTCAGCTATCACCGGAAAGTCTGTGGTCACATACAAGTCAGACTTATTGACTGTAAGTCTTGCATACTTGAATGTTTCAGCGGTCTGACCATTATTGAAATACACATATTGCGTTGGAAGATCACGTGTAACGGTGATGGTTCCCAATGAACGCCATGATACATTATCATCACTCACTTCCAGTTTGAAATTTTTGACATGATTCGTGGAATTTGCAACCTGACGCTGCGTAAAACTAATACCACTTGCACTGATTGCATTAGCTCCTGTCTGTAGATTAATCACCCAAGGACCATTCGCAACAAAACTGTTTGCTGGCGTACAGGTGGTATTCCAACACGAATTCCAAAAGGTCGTCAGATTGCCATCTATCATATTTTTAGGCTCATACGACGGATTATAATTTGAAGCAGTCGCTGTCCATCCGGTTTTTGCAACTTCAATAACATCATAATAAGGATCTTCGCCCCCGCTTCTTGTTACTGGATTAAAAAGCCAGAATTTCTTGTTCAGTAACGGAAGCCCCAATTGAAACTTAACGTAATTACGGGAAACATCACTTACTTTTATGCCCCACCCTATCCATAAGAAAGGTTCCATATCCACTTTTGTATATTCACACAATGCTTCGTAGAAGAAGTCAATCTTGGATTGATCATTGGCCGATTCAAATCTGGCATTACGTGCACGGGTATAGAGATAAGTCATAAACCCGTATCCGTATTTTTCGAAGATCTGTGCATACATGATCAGTTTGGCATCATTATGATTTTTTGATAAAGTCGGCATATTAGCCCAAATCTTACGATTAGCATCTGCAGCATCTTTAGGCACATAATTAATCCATTCCAGTCCTGTAGGCCATACTTCCGCTATCTTCGTATGTTGACGGCCGTTTATCATGGCTACTTTAAAGCTGAATAAGTTGTTTGTCACCTCTCCGTTTCCGTCAAAGCTCCATACTCTACCCTGTTGCATATTGTGTCCAAGCTCATGATACGTTCCCCAGTTTTGCGTACGAACCGAATTTATAGTCACGGCCTGGCCAAAATACTGATCATTGGCTCCTGCACGTACCGGATATCCGGATACTTGTGCTACTCCCGGCTCAAACAGCACATCATGTACAATACGCCACTTATTGAATGGTGCACGATGCTTCACATCAGGATTTCCCTCAGTCATACCTGTCCAGTCCCAATAGGCTTCTTTGATCATTTTATCCCAAAGTTCCATCAACTCTGTAGGACTGTTGATCGGAAATCTTTTGAGACGCTCTGTCTGCAGTGTAAATACAATCCGGTTACCTTCCAGTTCAAACCATGGAACTGAAGATTTATTAACAAGGTCTTTCCATTGCTGATCGGTCATTTTGCCTAATTTGAAACTTGGCGCAAGTGTTGTCCCGGAGAAAAGAAGATCTACAACTCTGCCCAAAGGACGCTCAGGAATAATATATACAAGTCCACCGTATAGATTACGGATATAGTTTTTGCCCGGGAAAAGATCCTTGCTCACTACAATTTTTTCATCTCTGCGCGGAAACTCGATTTTCGTACTTCCTGTATACACATGGGGACCGACCTGCGCTTTAAGACCGTATACACCCTGGGGTACATCGATCACAATCAGTTCGCCCGCAGGAGCAAACATACTTGTACTCTGCCATGCTCCGGGAGCTACACTGATCCGCAGATCGGAAGGAGATACTTCTACATAATTCAGATCGATACTGACCTTATAGTTTTCTAATCTCGGTTCTGTGGTTGCGACCACACCTGGAAACAGTCGGGCTTGTGTTATTTTAGAATAATCGATCTTAAACCGATTGGTGTCTATATTCACATTTACTGTATCTTCATATTCACCGGAAGAATATCCGTTTTCAAAATTATACCCGTAGTCTTTAGAGCATGAAGCTAAAGAAGCCAGTATATATAAGAATGAAAAACCGTAAAACAATTGCTTTTTCATCGTTCAATAATTATTTGTTTGAAAATATTGGAGACCAACTCTGTGCATCCAGATCGAACTGAGATACTTCTAATATCCCTAACCAACTATACATCATCAGGGGTGCATCTACTGTACGGATAACATATCTTTCCAGATTATCCGGAACGGTAGGACATAAATTGCCGGCACGTTCTGAAAAACTGTTCCACACAAAAGATCCGTTGAGTACAAAATTTCTCTTGTATGGGCTTAGGTCTTTAATCTGTGTACCTTCGTCATTGGCTGGCCAATATCCGATCAGATTAGCATAATAGCTATCTTTTTGAGGCGTAGAAAGTGTAGTACATGCATTTGCAGCAATATAATTATCCGGTAATGCCGCATTGTAAATCCGGACATCTGCTATAGAATGAACAAATCCTGAATTGTCGCCATAAGACCCTTTTTGATATCCTAACTGTAATGGGATATCCGGAGAAGAAAGGTTACGGGCAGCAAAATTGGTAAGTGTCTGCTTCAATACGCCGTCTCTGAATAACTTGACGACACGATTGGTACCGTCTTTATAGATCTTGGCTGTCAGCGTGTACCATGTATCCAATTCAAATGGAGCACTATCAAATGCATAATTGGAAGATGAACTGCTGTTCGATATAAATCGCCATCCGTTACCTCCGTTATAGGTAATACTCCAACCCACCGGAAAATTCTGAGCGCTGTTCATCTTTCCTACGATAACACCATTTAGTGCACTTCCGGTCTTCCCCCCTTTGCCATTCATCTCATGTACTTTTAGTTTTATCTGTATGGTATAATTACCAGCATCTGCTCCTGTACCCAGATCATAAAGTTTAGCATCGGACGGAGCTATGGCTGCAAAACCCGAATTACCTGTGTAGCGAACCGCAGAAGAGCTCCAGGCCGGATCTGTTGTTTCAATACGCTCCACCAGTTTGTAAGCAAACTGATTATTATACATCAGGACAAAATTATTGCGATCTGTTTTTGAAAAGACACTTCCGTCATCCAGCCCCGGTTTCAGGGTATAAGATCCGCCGTTGTTCGATGCGACGATGACTAACCATTTTTCATCTTTGTAATTCGGTCTTGACTTAATCGTTTTCATCAGCTCGCCTAATCGCTGATCAAACTGATGCAATGCCTGTAGATAACGCTCCGAATCAGGACCGTATCCATAAGCATCTCCGGCAGCTTTTACATCTTTAAACGTAGCCACCACCAGACCTGCATCTGCATGATTCAGTTCGGTCTGCGCTCCTGTCAGTACTTCTGTATCCGTATTGACTTTTACATTCTGATCAATATCTGCAGGATTCACAATCCCTTCTACCGTATTATTACTGGTTACAAGAGCTGTACGCAACTTGGTATATTGCTTGATCCGCGTAAAAAGACTTGGATATTTTGCCAGATTATTACCGGAAAGATTGGTACTGGTTATTTTATGTTTATCTTTTTCGACACCAGTCAACAGATCGGCATATGTTGTGCCATCGTTTGGAGAGGCCGCACTTACCGAGTTCCAGCTAAACATGGCATTAAAAGTCATCTCAGACAAATTGGGCATCACCCCATAGTCCGTAGCCTGATTACCGACCACTGAACCTACCGCTCCTTCTACAATAATATAAGCCATCCGAAACTGAGATCCCTTTATATTAAGGTTAGGCTCATCATCGCCAAATTGAATTTTATTTTCAAAATCCTTATTACAGGATAGCAGCCCCCATACAGCTGTAGTCAACAGCAGCAGTTGACGGCTATATTTCCTGATCGAAATTGTATTGCTATTTTTCATTTCTAAATCTCTTTAATACACCTGTTAATCAACAATCGTCATACGTACAATATTTCCGACATTAAGCTGTCCGTTGAAGGAACTGATACTTCCCACTAGCGTGATCGTTCGCTGCCCCAGAGAATTGGTTCCTTCCAGAGAATCATAGATACTACCAACAAGCTTGCCTGTGTTATTATAATCAGCAGCAAGCGTACCGTCAGGATTAAGGATCAGCAGACCTTCCCGGATCACATCATTGTATTTTGTAAATGTTCCCGAGACAAGGATAAGTCCATTCGAAAGTTGCGTGACATAGTTTGGTTTACCACCTGCAAAGCCATAGCTTTTGAAAGAAGGATCAACACTTCCGTCAACATTCAACACTGCAATACCATTTGACGGTACACCATTGAACGTATTGAAGCTGCCTACCACGATATATTTATTAGTAGTAGCTGAATAGAATATCTTCATAATCCTGTCATCCGCACCTGAACCGGCAGAAAAACTCGGATCATAATTACCATTGACATCCAGCCTGACAATCCTGCCTGCACTTTGAGTTGCATTGAAATTGGTAAAAGATCCTACCAATACCAGCTTGCCGTCTTTCTGCAGATAACCATCATTAATATTACCATTAACCCCCGCCAGTCCCTTAATCGGAAGCGTAGTTTTATTCATGTAATAATTAGAGTCCAGCACACCATTCATATCCATACGCACAACTTGCTTTGTAGAGAAATAATCTGTCAGAATATTATCAAATGTGGAACGTGTATAATAATTGTTGGCATAAGACTGGAAATTGCCGATAGCCGTTACTTTATTATTCTGAACAAAAGTCTTCACAACAGAAAGGTCTGTTCCGCCATTAAATGTCGGTGCGATAAGATTGCTCTTTTTCGGATCAGATGTCAGATTCAGAATAGGCACACTTGCAACATCTAATGCTCCGGTATTTGTGATACGTGTAATATTTCTCACCAGATTGATGGTATCAAAATTGGTGAATGCACCCGAGATCAACAGGGAGCCGTTAGCCAGTTCATTGATTGACAATATGGATCCCTTTACCCCTTCACCGAATTTCATGCCTTTTACAAAATCGCCTGAATTCGACAAACGTGCTATACCCCCAATTTTGGTAGAAGAAGAAAAACCGTTGTAATCGGTAAAATTACCTCCTATATAAATCTGTCCGTTGCTGAGTTGCTTGATCGAAAAAACAGGTCCAAGCGTACCTGTTCCGGATCTGAATGTCAGGTCAATACCTGCTTTACCAATAATTGGTAATAATGGTCCGGCAAAAATCTGTCCGTTTACGACTACGCGTACACCACCTGTACTGGCATTGACCGGAACGGTAGAAGTCACGGAAGTATCTGTAATATTGACAATACGAGCCGGAATATTATTCATAAATAACTGAATATCTTCAGGTTTATATTTCAGCAAACCATCTATTTTAAAGGTAACATCTGTACCGGGTCTGGCTTGTGAAGGTGAGGGCAATGCCTCTCTGAATCCGATACCCAAAGGTTCTGCCCCACCGGCATAAGGATCTGGTCCATATGTTATTTTGTCCGTACAGGAGGCTAGCAGCGCTAACGCGAACAAGATAATAAAGGAGTAAACTGTATAATTCTTTTTCATATCAGATCTTATTTATAATCAATACCATATTCGATTGCCAGATTGGCAAACCGGTTATATAAAAACCCAAATACATGTCTGTTGTAATTCAATACATGAACTCTTCCGTTAGTCGGCTGGATATTAGAAGAAGCCACAAAAGTATTGACCCAGGAAGATGTCGGTCTGGAATAATCCGGCACATACGAAAGTAAAATTTGTCTAGGTCCGGCATATTTGATCACAACTCCATTATTATTGAGATCATGATAGACCGCACCCACATTGATCGGCTGAGTTTCATTATATGTTTCGAAGATCTGCCCGCTGAAAGCATACAATGCAGTAGTATCTACCTGACGAAAATCATTCAATCCAAAATCCCCTTTAATCATATATTCAGATAAGATAGATTTCCAGACCGCCGGTTTCACTTCCTGATAGCTCTTGATCGTATCCTGTCCGCCTAAATAAAGAACCACATTCAGGTAGTTCAGTGCCTTGCGGATCGTTGGATCGGGAGGAGCGAAAAAGGTCAGCCTGTCATTTTTAAAATTATCTTCCATTCCGGCATAGCGGATGATTTGGGTCAGCGTATCAAAAGGATCCTGTGGTTTTTGACCTTTTGAATCCAGATATTGCATCATATTTCCATTGAACTTAGGATCATGTACCCCCGAATCCGAAAAATAATCGTCTTTATTACAAGATGCTAATACAAGCAGTGCGGTTAGTATGTATAGTAAATTTTTCATATCTCTTTCTCTTATTTCCAGTATTCATTTAGTGTCATAAAAGGATTGTTTTCCAATGCTTTAGGATCGATAGGCCAGGTCCAGGCTTCCTGCAGATATGCCGAGTAAGCCATCGGATGCCACGAATAAGCAGCGTCATACAGTTTGCCTGTGCGTACCAGATCATAATAGTAATGTCCCTCTCCCATTAATTCCTTACATCTCTCCCAATAAATAGCATCCTGCAGTTTGTTGTCATAGTTATTGGCTTCCGGATAAAGACCTGCTTTAGCACGGGAACGAATCAGATTGAGCAGCATAGTGGCCTTATCATCATTTCCGCCCATGGCAGCCAGCGCCTCAGCCTGTAACAGGATAGCGTCTGCATAGCGAAACATCACCTGATAGTTACCAATAGACTGTGCGGTATTACCTGATCCGAGGGCTAAATTGAAGAATTTGAAAAAGGTAAAATTACCATTGCCGGAAAACATAAAATTATTACCCTGTTTATCTGTAAACCAACTCTGTATCCTTCCGTCTGATTCTCCTTCAGGATATAAAGTCTTCATATATGAAGATTCGTATGCCAGTTCACTCTTGTCAGTAGTCGTTGCATTCAGAATGAAATAAGGAGCATGAAGTACATGTGCGAAATAGGTCTTACGAAGGCTACCATACGATTCACCATAGTTTACGTTATTCGGAATTTCAAATAACCCTTCTTTGGAGCGACCATTGAAAATCTCAGCCACCCGTTCGATTGGAAGCAATTCATATGCACCATTATTCTCCAGTCTCAATTCATCGCCTAAACGGTCTACCTGAGCATAATATTGATTCGCATTAGGTTTATCGAACCAGGCTAACCACATATTCAGGTGCATCATCAACGTCAATGCGGATCCTTTCATAGCTCTTACCCCGCGATTGGCCGGATCGTCGTATGTCCATGGAAGATCGTCTTTTACTTTTTCCAGATCCTCAATACATTTTCTGGCTACTTCTCTGTGATCCATACGTGGCAGGGGATCTTGATTGTATGCATCCGTATAGTAAGGTACATTTCCGAACAATCTCAGCAAAACGAAGTATGACATACTGCGCATAAAAACAGCTTCAGCCTGATATTTACGGACTTGTGCAGGCGTGAAAGAAGGATCATTCTCCGCTACTTTGGGCACTAAAGTGTACAGGATATTGGCTGATTGTATTACTTTATAAACCGGTTTCCAGTCTGCGATCTTATCCCACTCTACATTATAAGTCCAGAAACGCTCGGCGTCGGTACCCGGTGTAGGGCGGATTGTACTCACCAATTCTTTAATACTTCCTCTGGAAATGATACGGATATCATTTCTGTTTGGAAATGTTTCTGTCTTCAGTACGGGAGCATTACGCAGATCGCCCATCAGTACCAAAGGACGGTCTATCCCTACCCCTACACGGAACAGACGGTATACCTCTCTCGTAAACGTCTCCGCATCATTCTGATCTTTCCAGAAATTATTTCCGGAAAGACTGTCGATCGGTTCGACGTTGAGGAATTTTTTACATCCCAAAAAGCTTATTGTTACCGCTACGATAACCATATATTTAGCAATTCTTTTCCCTTTCATCTTTGACAAATTTTTCATCTTAAAACTGTACATTTAATCCCAGCGTATATGTTCTTTTATTCGGGTACCCATCTGTTCTGTCATAGCCCATATCCGTCACGTTCTCCGGATTGGGACCTGAATAATTACTAAAAGTGTATACGTTATTTGCTGTTCCGTACACCCGCAGAGAGGATATCTTATAACGTTGTGTTTTTTCTCTCGGGAACGTATAGGAAAGTGTCACACTGTTGATCTTCCAGTAAGATCCGTCCTCCATAAACAAGGTCTGATTGGCACGAAACGGAGTGATAATGCCCTGACGGGTAAATCCATAAGGATTCGGATAAGCACTTATATCGCCGTTATTAAGCCAGAAATTATATTTTTCAAGAGGCAGTAAAGTTGATTTTTCAATACCATTTGTACCTCCCATCAATGGGTTACCATAAGAGTTCATCTGATTAGCCAGAGCTTCATTTATGATATCACGCTTTAATGTAAAAGAGGTATTGATAGACAAGCTGATTCCTTTATACTGTGCAAATGTGGACAAACCTCCGATGACCTTTGGTTGTGAATTTCCTACCGTCACCAGATCATTCTCATCCAGAATATAATCACCGTTAAGATCCGTCCAGTACGGATCTCCGGCCTGGAAATAATAAACAGCTCCGTCTTTGATCATTTTGTAAGGTTCACCCGTAGCCGGATTGACCGGTACAGCGGCATCTGTAGCAAATGTTCCACGGTAATCAAACAATACATGCGACATCGTATTGCGACCAAGACGGTAAAGCGTATGAAGTTTATTATTCGCATCATATTTCAGATACTCACGGCTGTTATCAGGCAGACGCGTCAATATTTCATTATTGATCGCTCCATTCAGACTGATACTCCAGTTCACTTTACTTTGATTTGACAAAGGTCTGAACATAAATGTGAACTCATATCCATAGTTTACAAAGCTGACTTCATTCGATTGCAAAGATGTAAAACCATTATGATCGGCCAGATTCCTGGACCATAACTGATCGTCTACCTGTTTGTAGTAAAACTCCTGGATTGTCGTGATTCTGTTTTTCAGAAAACCCGCTTCTATCGCCAAACTTGAAGATGTAGTTGTCGAAGGAACTAATTTACTATTAGGCATCTGATTCCAGTTGAAACCGATAGTAGGATTATTATTGAAAGCTCCTGTGAAAATATACCTTCCGTTTGCATCAAATACAGTTCCTGTAGGTGTAATATTCTTACCCCATCCTCCTCTGAATGAAAGGTAATCTAACCACTTATCTGTAAAAACATCCATGAAAGATTCCTTCGCCATATTCCAGCGTGCAGAGATCGATGGATTTTTGACCCATGGCACATCCGGACCTACAGAAGAAGATTTATCCAGACGGTAGGTAAAGTCAATAATATATTTGGAATCATACTGATAACTGAATGCACCTGCAAAACCCGCCGAGCGAACATCTGCAAGATTATTCAGTACGCCACCCACAGCGCTGCCGGCATCAAATCCAAAAGGTCCTTCCAGCTGATCGTTAGGATACCCGGATTTCCGCTGCGCCTTAGCTTTGAAGCTGTTAAGATTCAACTCATTAAAGACATAGGTATTGATCAGGTGTTTCTCTTCTGCACCGAAAGCCTTCAGGTAAGACAACTGAAAGAGATTATACATCGAGTTGCGCTGCGCATCGTAGTTATAATTCTGAGAGATATTATTATTAGCAATGGCAGGCGTAAAATTATCCGTACGATACGTGATATAGTTATAACTGAAAGAGTTCTTAGCTCTCATGCCTTTGAAAACTTCATATTCCAGATCCACATTGGCTTTGACATCTGTAGTCCTGTTATCATTTCGTCCTTCCAGTGCAGATACCAACCCTCCTCCTACAATAGAAGAACTAGGCGCAGGCAGCAATGAAGAAGCCGAAGAAGCCTTCGCCACACCACCTTGTGTCACAGAGTTTCCACTTCCGGTCTGTTGTTCTCCGATATTACCGGACATATTTACAAAGAGTCTGAAACGATCAGATTGTCTGTACTCGGAGTTCATACTTAAAGTATAGCGACTGAATCCTGTATTCTGAATAATACCCTTTTCATTGTAATACTGACCGTTGATCTTGTAGTTGAAGTTTTCATCACCTCCCGAAGCATTCACATTATGCGTCTGGTTATAAGTAGGCTTGTAAAACACTTTCTGCCAGTTAGTCGAGTTATTGAAATACGGGTTCAAACTATCCGAAAGAATCTGATTATCGTAGATTTTATCCCTTCCGGTATAATAATCCACGTCATTTTCCAAAACCTGATTGATACGGATCAGTCGTTCATCCTTACCTCCTAATACAGATCTTAACTGCGGAGGAACACTGAAAAACTGGTTTGTTGTATATTGAATAATCGGAATCTTCGAGCGTCCTCTTTTGGTTGTAATACGGATAACACCATATGCACCTCTGGAACCGTACAGCGCTGTAGCTGCAGCATCTTTCAAAATATCCATCGATTCGATATCTTCAGGCGGAATCAACGAAATCGGACTGATACCAGTACCTCCGCTGTTGAATCCATACTGAAAATCAGTGTTATCATCTACAGGCACACCATCCACGATATAAAGCGGAGAAGTAGGTGTAAGAAACGCATCCGAACCTGTTCCTGTAGATGAAATGCTATTCAGACCACGTATCAGTACAGAAGCTCTGACTCCCGGCTGTCCGGTCGTCATCTGTACGTTCATACCCGCGACCTTACCCTGAAGTAGTTCTGTTACGTTGGAAACAGGATTATCCTGCAGATCTTTTCCGGATATAGTCACCGATGCACCTGTAAGTGTTTCACGCTTACGCTGCTGATAACCCTGAACCACTACTTCATCCAATTCATTCTCTTGCTTTTCCATATAAATAGTAAAGACAAAAGCCTTCTTTCCGGCAAGATTTTCAGTGACAGTTTTGAAACCTGTACTGGTAAAAATCAAAATATCATCTACAGGCGCCTGAATTTTAAAAAGTCCCTTTCTATCCGTAGATCCCAGCGCACGCTTCAATTTGGTAGAACGTATAGTCACATCTCCCATCCCGATACGTGAACTCTGATCCTGGACAAATCCCGAAACTGATATTGTCTGTTGTCCATACACCAGCCCGGATAACATTAAAATCAAACTTAATAGTATAAATCTTTTCATAATTATATGCATGGCTGTTAATCGTTATCAAATAATGGAGCCTCATTGGAGAAATAATAAATCATTTCCCAATCTCCTTTTTCCAGTATAGTATAGTTCATCCCGATAATTGATATTTCACGCATTCCGCCAAAGGCTGTTCTGTTATAACTGAACATACATTGTGCAAGGGCACCGTTGTTATACTTAGTCTTGATCGTCGGAACCAGAGGAATCGGGTAGGCAACATCATAGCGCACAGAAGATGAATCTGATGCAAATGTCATATTGAAACCATGTACCAAATCCTCCCACTTCGTTGTATTAAATTTGGAAAGCTTAATTGGTTTAAGATCCGGATCGAGAAATTTAAAGGTCAGTGAATTTCCTTCGCCTACTTTGTTAAACCAGACTTTGATATCCGAACCTGCCATCAATGTACGGGTAGAGTCACCTCTCACACCGATCATAAACATAGGAGATACAGATCCGTTATCACTATAAGGCTCATAAGAACGTTCCTTTTCAGGCATTAATTTCATATCTCTGAAAAACCGCTTTCCACCGTTGCTGCTTACCTCTACATCAAACAGGTAACCTGAGTCCGGAAATGTTTTCAGGATATTCGAATTAGCGTAAGAATGCATAATAAAATTACCGGAGTGTTCTCCGATTTCCCATAGCGGACGCATTACCGTTTCACGTTTAGCATTGATTTGCTCCAGAGATGTTTCCTCCCCTGTATAGCGATCTTTCCATACAGAGACCGGAAATAACTTTTGTAATTCCGGAGCAGCTTTACCTTCATGTGTACGTACAGCAGAAATCCGGAATGTAAGGGGCAGTGTAGTCTGTCCAGGATTAAAATTGCCCGAAAAATAAGTTGTTCTGCCCAATACTGGTTTATATTCGGAACTCGTAAAATTCATGTCCAGACTGAAAGCATCCAGATCTTCAGGAAAATTTTTCTTACATCCAATACATACAATAGCAGATAAAATGACTATTGCAATGGAATTGATATATATTCTCTTCATAATTTGATTACTTATTAAAGCGTGTCAGGAATTCACCAAAACCAAACTCATGTCCGTTATTCAGGATATGTACCACTCCGTTTGAAGTCTTGATATTTACAGCTTGTGTTGTTGTGCGTGTCCACTGGCTCTGAAAATTTGAACCTTTGGTATCGCTGTAATACACAGTCACCAATCCACCTCCTACAAATCCTGAAGACTCTTGTTTGAGCCTCTGGGCATGCATATCCTGATTATACCGGGCATTGATAAAAAGTCCGTCTACAAAAAGCATAGAATCTGTAGTTACCAGATCTTTGGAGATGTACTTGCTGATCAGAGTATCTAACTGTACAGGATCCAGATCGCGGATATACAACAAAGGTTTATTTTGTGTTTTCCGAACCAAATTAAGATTGGTGATAGCAGAATGAAAAGAAGAATTGGTTGGCGCAAAAATGGTTGTTGCCGTCGTTGCAATGGAATCTCTTAATGCCGGAAATTTATTCAGCACAGTCAATAAGGAATCATATACCTGAGGTTTAGACTGAAAATATTCAATCGTATTTCCTGTGAAGATATTCTCCTTATTTTCATAGTCATAATAACCATCAGTCTTGGCACAACTCAATAAGGAGGCAGTGACAAGTAGCATAATGACGAATAGTATAGATTGTTGTTTCATAATTCAGGAGGTTATTTCCAATAAGGATTTTGTACTAATTCAGAATTATTTGATAATACTTCAGATGCAACCGGCCAGAAAATTCCTTTTTGATCGATAAGGATATTGAAGGCTGCATCATTTCTTTTGATCTTTTTGTAGCGAACCAGATCGTACCATCTCCATCCCTCGCCCAATAGTTCACGACGACGTTCAGCAAAGATTTCATCTATGAGATCCGTAGCAGAAGAAGACTCCGAAAGACCACGGCTTTTTCTTATCTGATCCAATATGTTTTTAGCCAGTTCACGTTGCCCCAATACAGCTAAAGCTTCAGCACGCAGCAAGGCAATCTCTTCCATACGTGTAAATACGATAGCCGAACTGAATAAAGGCAGCGAACCGTCTGTTCCGGAAACTCCTTCACGGATCACTTTGATTTTACTGAATATAGGTCTGACTCCACCAAAATCAGTAAAGTAAGTGGTCTGTACAGCACCAGCACTATTGATACTGAAACGTACATCTCCTGCTTCATGGAAAATCTGAATGATCTGGTCTGCAGGTATATAAATATCAGCTACAGGTTTAGATACTAATGGAGCCGCCAGTGTAAGCTGTTCCAGATGACCTTCAAATGAAGCCTCGCTTGCCGTCCATGAAAAAGGAAGAGCGACCAATTGAGAAGAATTAGAGTTGCTGAAAAATCCTTTTTCTGAACTCAAAAAAGAAGATTCTACATAAGCTGCGCCAGCCTTATTTGCATTTTTCAACACATAATCTGCATATACCGAAGCTTCCAGATAATTGCCACTCCAGGCAGCCACGTGTGCCAGAATAGCATTAGCAGAAATCCTGTTAAATAATACCCCATTCCATTTTGTCTGATCGAATCCCATGTACTTTTCGGTAGGATAGATTTCATCGAATCGCGAACCATATTGAAATGGAAGAATTTCTGCAGCAGCTTTCAACTCTTTCTCTGCATACGCTAATACTTCTTTCTCTGTGGATTGTTTCACCTTTGGAAAACTGCCTTCATAAGATTTGTCCCAGATCGGCACATCACCCCAGGTACGTGCCAGCAGGTAATAACAGAATCCTTTGATAACACGCATCTGTGCAACATCTATTCTATTATTCAAGGCTGTATACTGCTTATCGTTGTTAACGATCTCAGGAGATTTTTCTATAAACAGATTGGCAGCGTTGATGACGGCATAAAATTTACGCCAGTTACTCAGTTTCTGAACTAAAGCATAAGATGAGTTCAGCTCACCGTTAATGATCACCTGCAGATCGCGTTTGCCTAATGAGGTAAAATCTCCATTTCTCAGCTCACCATACATCCACTGTGAATTGTTCTCCGCCAAAGCACTACGCAGCAAACCATACACACCCAGCATCGAACCGCGTGCATCGTTAATATCTTTCCACTTATTCTCTTCATCAACAATATGTTGAGACTCGATATCCAGCATTTTATTACAGCTGACACTTACAATGGTCATCACTGCTCCCATCATTATTGTGGTCAGAAAACGCTTGTTAGAATATTTAATTTTCATTTTTCTTAACATAACCCTATGATTACAAGTCCATTTTAACACCTAATATGAATGTCTTCGGAATCCGCAGACCCAAACCCGTGTCATATCCATAAAAATCTACTAACTCAGGATCTCTTCCCGTATACTTTGTAAGGGTCCACAGGTTGCTTCCGCTCACGTACACATAAAATTTTGAAAATCTATCCTTACTCCGATTCATCAGTTTGGTCATATCATATCCCAAAGTGAGATTTCTCAGTTTCAGGAATGAACCGTCTTCCAGAAACATATCCTGCTCTGCCTGATAAGGCGATACCGGAGACCAGGGATTATATAAAGGATAGGCTTTATCATCAAAATTTTTCTCCCAGAATGTAATATCTCTTACCGCTCCGATAGCGTTGGACTCATCCTGATTGGCAAAATCATAATAGCTGGCGGCCTGAGAATTGAGGATATCTTTTTTCAGATTGAAATAAAGCAAAGCACTGATATCAAAAGACTTGTATTTGAATTGATTATAGAATCCTCCCGTGTACTTAGGGAAAATATTACCCATTAACTGACGGTCCTTATTATTGATATCATAATCCCCGTTCACATCTACCCACCTTGGGTCTCCGCCTTTCATATCGGTACCGTTATACGTCAGGATTTTGTAAGTCGACGGGTTCACCGGTACATCCAGGTCGTTGTTGAATATTCCTCTGTTCTGCAATAACCAAAAGTGATCGATACGCTCACCTACAGCCAGTTTTCGGGTTCCGATTTCAATCTCCTGCAGACCGTTTGGTAAAGCTTTCAGCTTATTATTGTTATAAGAGATGTTAAGAGAACTGTTCCATGAGAAATCGTTTTTCGAAGGAAGATTAAAATTCAGCGTCAGATCCACTCCTTTATTATTGACCACCATTCCGCTTTTTCGTTCGAACTGATATCCGGACTCTGCCACGATAGGCACGTTAAAAATAGCGTTCTTATTATCTTTATTATAAAAATCAACTCTGGCCGTAAGCATGTTTTTCATAAGAGAAACATCAAGACCCACATTTAACATTTCTGTATAGGACCATGGCAGATCGTAACCTACCCAGCCCGACTGATACGGACGGCTCAATGTTCCTAATCCATTATATGAAAACACAGCCTTATTACCATCCCAGCCCAGTTCAGAGGCATACTGAGGTCCCGCAGCATCCCGGTCTGTGGTCGGAATATTTCCAAGCCGGCCATAGGAAGCCAGTACTTTGAAGTAATCGAAGAAGTCAGATTTTATAACATGATTCAGATTATAATCCGCATTGACCGCATAAGATAAAAACCAACGTTCAGAAGGTTGTACGGCAGATGAACCGTCATTTCTGATCAATGCTCCTACATTCCATTCATCTTTGCGGGTATAGTTCAGTTTTCCGTAGAACGAAGCCAGTCTGTGCTGGATCTTGTCTGAATAATAGTATGGGATAAAACCTATAGACTGCAGATAATTAGCATACTGCGAATTTCCTTCCACTACGTTGACCTTAATAAAATCGTTTGGCCCTCTGTAGCCTTGTGCATAATTATATTTTTGTACATCAGCCTGATAGTTGAATCCTCCCGCAAAACTTAAACGATCTTTATCATTGACATCATAAAAGTAATTCAGCGTATTATCAAATACCATCCGTTCGTTATAGCCGAAGTAATTGGAAACATAATTATTGCCTGACATAAGCGTTGAAGGCCAGAATACGTTTCTTGTATTCTCATTGTAATCCATCATTAGCTTCGGAGAAAAACTAAGGTTCTTCAGAATAGCAAAATTCAGTGCGAAATAACCGATAATACTGTTATTGAAATTCTCATCAATAGTTTTATCATACTCCTTCAGATATAAGCCATACATATCTTTATTCGGAGAGATAGGTGTACTCAGATCCGGCACATAGCGGGTCTCACCAAACCGTTCGATGATCGATTTATTACGATCGCGGTCCAGACGAGTAGCATGTATCATACTGGAGATGGTCAACCAGGGAAGAGGAACCATATTGATATAGAATGCGCCCTGATATCTTTTGAACTTCGCTGCATCAGCCGCTCCTGCATCTGAAGTATGTCCTGCAAAAAATCTGAAATTAGAACGATTTCCTCCACCGACCAGACTACCATTTACGGAATAGATCGGAGATGTTTTATAATACAGATCTGTCCAGTTTGAAGGACCGTAATAATTGACATTGGAAGAATCACTCAGATAAGCAGGATAAGAAGCCTGCTGCAGGATATCTGCATAGCGATCATAAAATGGTTTTCGGAAATTCTTTTCAAATTCTCCGTTTATCGTAGATACATTCGACGGCGTCGCAAATCCGAAATGACCGTTAACACTGATACGTCTCTCCCCTGCAGATGCATTTTTGGTAGTTATATAAATAACTCCGTTCGCTGCTCTTGGTCCGTAGATAGCCGCAGTACTGTAATCCTTCAATACATAAATAGATTCGATATTGTCCGGATCCAATACCGTGTTAATATTGGTTGCTGATCCTACAGGTTGTATTGTATAATTCTGAATATCATATACAATTGCAGGATCCTCCGTCAGCGGAATTCCATTGACAACAATCAGCGGCTTATTCTTATTGAAGTCTGTCGCATGTAATACAGGCGTAGAAATACCTCTTACAGTTACTCCCTGTTTGATTGTTCCGGGTTCGCCGGAAGATTCCTGGATATACACTCCCGAGAGATTTCCCTTCAGCATCTGTTGTACCGATACAAAAGGTCTCAATCTGGCAGCTTCCATAGCGAGACTGTCCTTTCCCAAATAAGGCTTGGCAGCACTCAGATCATAAATGAGGACTGAGTCAACTTGCGTGGTATCAACCTGCCCTTTGGAAAAATTGGTTATCCCGAAACCAGTAACTCCCTTACTTCGTGACTTAGTTCCCGGAGAAGCCGAAACGATCCCCGTCAAACATCCACCAATAAGAGAAAAAACCGTAGCAACAACGTATAATTTTTTCATTTAACGGATTTAAAAGATGAACACTTTTACCTAAAAAAACTTAGAGACTTCAAGGTTTATAATGGCTTTTCTCTTCATCAGGTTTATAGCCTTGTTAGTTCTATGTTAATTAATTGGTAGGGCAATATTAGAACTATAGAACGACACTTAAGAATGTCACAAAAACACAACCGTTTGCGTAACTAACTATAACGTTTTCGTGTTTACAACACACTTTTATTTACGTATAATGAATATATAATATTCTTATTATTTATAAATTAAATATAAAAGAAAATGAAGGGAGCAAAAAAAAGAGGTTGCGAATAACGAAACCTCCTTCTCTGATAAATGATAACTTCAGTTAATTTTTTGCATGCAGCGCCACGGCATAAAGTTTCATCTGTTTCACCATTGAAAGCAAACCATTGGCACGTGTCGGAGACAAATGCTCACGCAAACCAATACGATCAATGAAGTACAGATCTGACTCCACTATCTCTTTAGGCGTGTGACCCGACAATACTTTCACCATCAGGCTGACCAGCCCTTTTGTGATCACAGCATCACTATCCGCCTTGAAAATAATCTTTCCGTCTTCCATATCCGGATGTAACCAGACCTTAGACTGACAGCCTTTAATGGTATAATCTTCCGTCTTATATTGTTCATCAACCAAAGGCAATTCTTTACCCAATTGAATAATATATTCGTATTTCTGCATCCAATCCTCAAAGAATGAAAAATCTTCTATGAGTTCATCTTGTATCTCGTTGATTGTCATATTTTACTTTAATTTAGACTAGCATACCTACAGCACGCTCCACTCCTGCTACCAGCTGATCTACCTCTTCCTTAGTATTGTAAAATGCAAAAGAAGCACGTACTGTTCCCGGGATACCAAACTGATCCATGACAGGTTGTGCACAGTGATGTCCCGTACGAACAGCTATTCCCAGCTTATCCAGTATCACACCCACATCGTATGGGTGCACACCATCTATTACAAATGATAATACAGAGGACTTGTGATCGGCAGTACCGATAATCCTCATTCCCGGAATTGCGGACATCTTTTCAGTTGCATACGCCAGCAACTCTGCTTCATATTCAGCAATTTGATCAAGTCCGATAGCATTAATATAATCTATTGCATCACCCAGACAGATACCTGCTTCAATATTAGGCGTACCCGCTTCAAATTTGAAAGGAAGTTCGTTAAAGGTAGTCTTTTCAAACGTTACTTCCTTGATCATATCTCCTCCACCCTGGTACGGAGGCATAGCATTCAGTAAATCTTCTTTACCGTACAATACACCCACTCCCGTCGGACCATACATTTTATGACCGGAGAAAACCAGAAAGTCTACATCCAGATCCTGTACATCCAAAGGAATATGCTGAATCGCCTGTGCAGCATCTACCAGCACCGGTACGCCATGCTCATGTGCAATCTCTATCATTTCTTTCACCGGATTGATTGTACCCAAGGCATTGGACACATAAGTGAAAGATACGATTTTAGTCTTTTCAGAAAAAAGCGCGCGATAGGCATCCATATCCAGTTCGCCCTTTTCATTCATAGGAATAACTTTCAATTTTGCACCTACCTCATCACACAACATCTGCCAGGGCACAATATTAGAGTGATGCTCCATCGCAGATATCATGATCTCGTCATCTTTCCCGATATTAGCTTTACCAAAGCAGGTCGCTACAATATTAATAGCATGAGTAGTACCTGTCGTAATAATAATCTCATGTTCATGAGCAGCATTGATAAAGGCCTGCACCTTACGGCGGGTAACTTCAAATGCATCGGTAGAAATCTGACTCAGAAAATGTACTCCGCGGTGCACATTACTATTCATATCCGTATAATACCGAACAATAGCGTCTATGACCTGCTGAGGTTTTTGTGTGGTAGCCCCATTATCCAGGTACACCAGAGGTTTGCCGTTTACCGACCTGGAAAGAATAGGAAAATCGGCCCTGATTTGGGATATATTGAAATTTTTCAAAATGTATACACGTTTATTAAAGTAGACAAAGTTAATAGTATTTAGACAAAAAATACGTCAGCACACTGTATTCTTTTGAAAAATCGATAGAATTAACATTCCTCTAAACAATATGATTTGCATCACTTTCCATTCAAATTATGAAATTATTAAAATACAATTAATCATTATTTAGTTACCTTTGTATGCTATGCAAGAATTAAACCAACAAATACCAGAAGGATCCCGTAAAGAGGTCATGACTTATTTGGAGCCGTTCATGCTGAATGAGATGAGCGAATATTTAAAGCCTGTTGAAGAAATGTGGCAACCGGCAGATTTTTTGCCTGATGCTTCCAGAGATACATTCTTTGAAGAGGTAAGAGACTTGCAGGAAAGTGCCAAAGAACTTTCTTATGATTTAGTTGCAGTACTTATCGGCGATACACTTACCGAAGAAGCCCTTCCTACCTACGAATCATGGTTGACTATGGTGGATGATGTGGAGAAAAATGAGCAGGGAGGATGGATGAAATGGGTGCGCGCATGGACTGCAGAAGAAAATCGTCACGGAGATTTACTGAACAAATATTTATACCTCACCGGGCGTGTTAACATGAAAGAATTTGAGCGTTCGGCTCAATACCTTATACAGGACGGATTTGATATCGGTACAGGAAGAGATCCGTATCGTAATTTTATTTACACCTCCTTTCAGGAAATAGCGACCAACGTATCACACCGCCGGGTAGCTGGTTTGGCAAAAAAACACGGAGACAAACTTCTTGCAAAAATGTGTGGTGTCATCGCTTCAGACGAAGCCAGACACGCAAAAGCGTATATGTCTTTTATTTCTCAGGCACTTGTCGTAGATGCAAGCGAAGTCATTCTGGCATTTGAAGACATGATGCGCAAAAAAATCGTTATGCCGGCACAATTTTTAAGAGAATCCGGAGAACCTCAGGGAGAGGCTTTTGCTCACTTTTCCGATGCAGCACAACGTCTGGGTGTATATACAGCAATAGATTATGTTGATATCCTGAAAGAATTAAATACAGACTGGAATATAGATAAACTGACCGGACTTAATGAACAGGCAGAGAAAGCAAGAGATTATCTGCTCAAATTACCCGATCGCCTGCTCCGGTTGGCAGACCGCATGAAAACACCATTGAAAGAATATAAATTCAAATGGATCTACGGATAAAACTTAAAAAGCGCTAATAGTTTAGCGCTTTTTTTATTTGTTAAACTATTTTATGATATTTATTAAAAAAATAAACCGGATCTCAGGATGAAGTACAAGCAAATACATAACAATTCTATCAATCAGATCATGCTGATCATTATTATCATTCTGATCTGCATACTCATCTTCACCAATCTATCGTACTACCTTCCCGGATTTCTGGGAGCCGTTACCTTATATATTCTCTTTAGAAATGCCTATTTCAAAATGACAGAACAGAGAAAATGGAACAAGTCGCTCGTCAGCCTGCTCATGGTGCTCCTTACAGTTGTATTTATTGTCTTTCCGACCTGGGGAATTATAAATTACATCACTCCTGAGCTGACAAATCTTGTTGGCGATAAAAATGATATTATCAAAAATTTCAATTCAATAAAAGATTATATAGCAACTGTACCTTTACTAAAAAATGTCGACCTCTCCGAAGAAGCATTGTTAAATATCTTACAAAAACTCACACGTTACCTTCCCAGCATACTCAACTCGATCGCAGAGGTAGGAGTCAACCTTCTCGTATCTTTATTTGTACTCTACTTTATGTTGGTACATTCCAAACGCATGGAATCAACAATATATCATGCTATCCCCTTTTCAACACAAAGTAAAAATGAGTTGTGGACTGAGGTCAATATGATGGTTCGGTCAAATGCCATCGGAATCCCTATACTGGCGCTCTGTCAGGGCTTTGTAGCCATGATAGGTTACTGGTTTCTAGGCGTTGAAAACCCTATTCTCTGGGGAGGAATGACGGCTGTATCTACCATAATCCCGGTACTGGGGACTATGACAGTATATGTACCGCTGTCTATATTCCTGTTTGCCAATGGGCAGATCGGGAATGGTATAGGATTATTGCTGTACGGATTTATTGTTATTGGCGGTATTGACAACGTGCTTCGATTTACTATACTCAAAAAATTAGGAGATGTCCCTCCGCTGATCACAGTATTCGGAGTACTCCTCGGATTGAAACTTTTTGGAATGCTGGGTGTTATTTTCGGGCCCCTTATTCTATCCTCTGTAGGTGTATTACTAAAGGTCTACAGCAATGAATACGGACGTTCCAACAGTGGTATACCTGATGCATCAGAAGATAAAACGCTCCCCTGAAGCAAATACATTTTTGAAAAGAACAGTCTACTGTCATATAACAGTATTCTTACCTTTAAACTTATATTTTTTTCATAGTTTTGAAGCCATAATATCATTAAGAGCAATATCCATATGAATAAGAAGTTAGTTTTAGGAGCGATGAGTATGCTTACAGCATCTCTGCTTTTCTCTTGCAATTCAGAAAACAAACAAGCCACACAGACATCCTCAGAGCAGACAGCTGCACCTGCAGAAGACCCGCATGCAGGACAAACAGCTCATACTCCCGCTCAGGATACTCCGCCGATGACAAAAGAAATCGCAAGAGTATTGCCTGCTGATTTCACATTTTACAAACTAAAATCAGGCATCAGCTTTGGAAAAGTCGATCTTGCGAAAGATAAAAACTCTGTATTCGTTCTTTTCGATCCGGGATGCAGCCACTGTCAACACGAAGCCACTGCCCTGTCCGACAACTACGACAAGATAAAAGGAGTAAACGTTTACTTCGTTTCCATGAATGATCCTGCTTTAATGGCTTCATTTTTTGACACTTTCGGACCAAAATTAAACGGTAAATCAAACGTAGAGTTACTGTATGACCGCAATCAGGAGTTTATCCAAAAATTCCATGTTCCTTCACAATTCCCGGCTAATTATGTATACGGTCCGGACGGACAGCTTAAAGAGCATTGGGAAGGTGACAAAAACATTAACGAGATTATTGCAGCTTACACAAAATAACACATGATCAATATTGCGATCAATGGATTTGGACGGATAGGACGACATACACTTCGAAATATTCTTCTTAGGAATGTCGGTGAACAATTGCACGTAGTAGCGATTAATGACCTGACGGATACCAAAACACTAGCACACCTTTTCAAATATGATTCGGTACACGGCCCTTTTCAAGGCACCGTAAGCTATGATGAAAATCACCTGTTTATCAACGGACAACAGATACAGGTCAGCAAAGAAAAAAATCCGGAGCTTCTTCCCTGGACAGCACTCGCAATAGATATTGTTATTGAATCTACAGGACATTTTACCTCCGGCGGGCAGGCGGCTTTACACCTGAAGGCCGGAGCAAAAAAAGTCATTATATCTGCCCCTTCACCTGACAAAGAGATTCCTACTATAGTTTTGGGTATCAATGATCAGTCATTCGACTTATCCGCTCCTATACTTTCCAATGCCTCCTGCACAACGAATAATGTAGCGCCATTGGTAAAGATTCTGGATGAAAACTGGGGAATAGAAGACGGGTACATCACCACTGTCCACTCCATGACAGGGGATCAGAATTTACATGATGCCCCACATCGTGATTTGCGTCGTGCACGTGCAGCATCTTCCTCCATTATACCCACAAGTACAGGCGCAGCGAAAGCCATCACCAATGTATTTCCACATTTAGAAGGCCGGTTAGGAGGCGCAGGAATACGTGTCCCCGTATTAAACGGATCGCTCACAGATTTCACCTGTACCCTAAAAAAACAGACTACAGTAGAAGAAATCAATGCAAAGTTTCAAGCTGCTGCAAATGGCTCATTAATAGAAGTATTGTATTATACTGAAGATCCCATTGTATCTGTAGATATTATAAATAATCCCTACTCATGCGTATTTGATTCGCAACTGACCTCTATTGTAGGCGGGCTTGTAAAAGTAGTCGGCTGGTACGACAATGAATTCGGATATTCCAACAGACTCGTAGATCTGCTGTTAAAAATAGACTCTACAACTGCTACAGTGTAAAAAAACACTGTAGCAGTTGCTTGCAGACTTATATTTACATCTCCCCTTTACTACGGGTCCAAACTAGATTACTTTACTAAATATCCAATTCTATTTTAGCGGCATAAATACGTGCCGGATCACCAAATAGCGCTATACTCTCCACTATTACAGCAAAATTATTTTTAACTTTCCCGTTGAAGACCTCTTTTCCATTAAGCCGGACTTTTACGGGTTTTATAAAGTCTACTTTATCTACATAAAGGCTAATTTTTCCGGAGACCTTACCTTTCACTTCCTGTGTAGTAATATCATAGTTATTTCCGTTCTTTTCAATTTTAAAGGATTTCCTCCCTCCTTCTTTACTCAATCCGTCTAATCGCACATATCCAAAACCCTTTCTATAATCACCGTCCGTGTCATAATACATAAAGGATAATACATCGGGATAAGTCACTCGCTTACTTTGTTTGATCAACCATGGAGTCACGTTATAATAATTGATACCATGCCCTTTACCAGTCTGAATGTTCACCACGTGATTAAAATATCCCGGATTAACCAAAGCTGCACTATCAAGTCTTTGCTTCCAGGAGATTCCCATTTTATTACGATCGAATCCGCGATCAAATTCTCCTACTTCTATGCGAACAGAGGTGTTCCTTAGGTTTTCTATAGGAGCAGCTTCCTCAGTTTCCGGCCCTGCCATAGGTCCAAGGCCGGCAAAATAATCTGCGTAGAAAGTTCCCATTCTGAAACTCCCGTATCCACCTTCCGAAATCCCCAATATATACGTTCTGTCAGGATCGATTTCATTTGAAAGTACAGCCAGTTGCCAGGCCCTCAGCCAGGAAACTTGTTGAGGGCGATAATACCATCTTCCGATCCTGTCATCAGCCATTCTGGGTACAAAATAATAGCTTGAACTATCCTGATAGGCTTTACCCAGCATTTTGGCTGCAGTCCATTCATCAGAGTTTGTTTCAGAATCCCAAGGGCCTGACAGATCTCCATATCCCCCTCCCCCATGCAGGTTGATGAAAAAAGGATATCCGGAAGCAGGTTTTTCTCCTTTAGTAAAGGTTTGTATTTTCATACGCTGTCCCTGTGGAATATCCCAGATAAATTCGCTTCCATCTTTACTTGCAGAAGGCAAGGTCGCCAATCTCTCGTTGTTAGCCTCTTTCCAAAGTTCCCAAACTCTTTCCTTTTCAATCTTTAGAAGAGGCGTATGAATGGTTTTATTATAATAAACTGATTCTATTTTTTCCAGATTCTCAGTTTCCAGATTACGTTTAAAATATGCTAAAAAATAAGAAAAACTGGAATTTTTTAATGTGGATTTTTGATCTGTAATCTGCAATTCCTTTCCGCTTTGAGCATATAAATTAAGGATACTAAAACTTAAAATAACAAATAACAAAGCCGCTGTAAAAACTGGTTTCAATTTTCTCATGATGGTGTTTATAAAACAATGTGTTAGTGTAATAGGTTTTAAACAATTAACTGCACAGAAGAACTCCAGAAAACACGAATTACCCTTCACATTTAATCTTAAACACAAACCTATCCAGCTAATATACAGTTTTTTAAAGAATACTCAGAAACACAATTATCATTAAAGAAAAAAAATTACAAATCAGGAAGATTCTAGTCCAAATTACATAAAATAGGCGGCCATAAGATTTTTACATTTCCCTTTCTACTCCCAGTCCAAATAATGCAAAATCATATTTAATCGGATCCATCGGATCCAGCATCCGGAGATTGACGGTAAGTTCAAGAGCCGTTTTCCAATTCACTTTATCTAGCGTAATCAACCCGAATTTACGAGCCACTCTTTCCACGTGAAGATCGCACGGACAAATCAGATCCTTTGGATGAATCCGGGTCCAGATTCCAAAGTCTACACCCTTGTCATCCTGACGTACCATCCAGCGCAAAAACATATTTATACGCTTTACCGTTGATTTTTGTACAGGAGCACTGATATGCTTTCTGGTACGTAAGGGAAAATCAGGTAAAGAGAAAAAATAAGCCTTAAAAGCATTCAGTGCTTTCTCTACTGAAACTTCTTTAGTCTGTTCCTGACCAATCAAAAAGGCATCTTCCAAAGAATCAAACACTGAGAAATGATATCGGAAAAAGGAGATGAAATACAATAGATCTGTATCATTAAAGGTACGGTGTTTAAATCCCAGCAACTGTTTCAAGTCAGTCTCCTGATGATGCATTATAAAATCAAAAGGAGCTCCATCCATACGGTCAATCAGCTCCCTGCATTTATTAATAATAGTTTTGCGCTGCCCCCAGGCCAGAACAGAAGCAAAAAAACCCATGATCTCAATATCCTGTTTTCGGGAAAATAAATGAGGAATACAAATAGGATCATTTGGAATAAAACCAGGCTGATTGTATTGCTCAACCTTTTGATCCAGAAATTCTTTTATATTAAAATCAGACATGGTCATCTAAAAAATAAGGCTGTCTCAAATCCGATACTTACATGCTATAACAAGATTCCTATCCTAAGATTTGGAAACAGATAAGCTATGAAAAGATATTTTTGAGACAGCCCCAGATAAAAAGTAATACTAACTCAATGCCTGTTTCAGATCTTCAATCAGATCATCAGCATCTTCAATACCTACCGAAAGACGGAGCAGATTATCCACTACTCCTACCTTTTCTCTTGCTTCCTTCGGTATAGAGCCATGTGTCATGGTGGCCGGATGATTTATAAGCGATTCTACTCCTCCCAGTGATTCAGCAAGCGTAAACACCTTGAACCGAGAAGAAATACGGAAAGTTTCCTGCATATCCGCCCCTTTAAGGACAATAGAAATCATTCCTCCAAAATCCCGCATTTGCTTTTTAGCAATCTCATGTCCAGGATGATCTTCAAAACCCGGCCAGTAAATTGTCTCTACCTTAGGATGATTTTTCAGGAATTCTGCCACCTTGCGTCCGTTGGCACAATGAGCCTCCATACGAAGATGCAAAGTCTTGATACCGCGAAGTGCCAGAAAAGAATCCTGAGGTCCCGGAGTACCTCCACAGGCATTATAGTAAAACCACAATTGTTTGTATAATTCGTCATCATTCAGGATCAAAGCTCCCATGACTACATCAGAGTGCCCGTTGATATATTTCGTAGCCGAATGCATTACAATATCTGCTCCCAGATCCAGAGGATTCTGTAAATAAGGAGAAGCGAATGTGTTATCGACTACATAAAGCGCATTCCCAGTTTTGGCAATCTGACCGATAGCTTCGATATCTGCCAGTTTCAGCGTAGGATTTGTTGGTGTTTCTACCCAGATCAGTTTTGTCTTATCCGTGATGGCAGCACGCACCGCCTCGGCATCAGATGTATTGACAAATTTGAAAGTAATACCATATTGCTCATATACTTTTGTAAATATACGATACGACCCGCCATACAGATCATCACCTGTCACCACTTCATCCCCCGGTTTCAACAGTCTCAGCACACAGTCCGTAGCAGCCATACCGCTTGCAAAAGCCAGTCCGTGCTTTCCGTTTTCCAGCGCCGCCAGACAATCTTCCAGAGCCTTACGCGTAGGATTAGTTCCCCGCGAATATTCAAAACCTTTATGATCTCCCGGAGAAGCCTGCTGATATGTAGAAGTCTGATATATAGGGGTCATGACGGCTCCGGTAGTCGGATCTGACTGCTGACCGGCATGAATCGCTTTTGTTGCAAATTTATAAGCCATTATTCTGTTTATTTAGTGAAATGTAAATTTATCAAAAATCTAACGGAGAAGGGAATTTAAAAGTATAATTCAGTTCATCCTGAAGTAAAGATCCGTGTACCTTTTTTTGAAAAGAATCCTCATCCCGAAAAGCTTCAGGAACAGCAAAACCATACTTTCGTGCCGAAGCTAAGATCACATCATGCTTCAGCGGATGAGCTGGAGTAACTACATTATACAGCCCGTTTGTAAGATCAGAATCAAACCCCAGACGGATCAATGCAGCCACGTCTTCCAGATGAACAAAATTGCAAAGCTGCCCGCCGGTTGTACACACCTTGTGCTGAAAATACTTGGCAAAAATCCGCTCCTGACCAAATAAGCCCCCCAGCCGGTATACAATCACCCCACTAAGCCGCCGCATAGATTCTTCAGCGCTTAACAACTTTGCATCAAGCTGATTACTCTCCCATCCGTTCTCAAACATATCACCGGAAATATCCGGATAGATTCCTACAGAACTGAGAAAAATAAGTTTGTTATAAGTCAGTCCCGAGACAAACCCGAATACACGATCAAATCTTTTGACAAGGATGTCTTCACTATGACGCTTAGTCGCAGGTATACTAACCAGAATATAATCAAAGCTTTCCGGAAAATTATCCGGAATAGCATTGTCATCATCAAAATTATGCACAAAAGCAAAAATACCATCAGACAACAGCCGATGGTATTTTTCTGATGAGGTAGTAGATGCCCATACTTCATGCCCTTCAGCAATCCACAAACGGGCAATATATTCTCCTACCCAACCGCAACCTAATATAAGGTAACGCATATATCAGTAATTTAAAGAAGTAAAACTTCTTATTGTCAATCAATTATTATTAATAAGCTTTAGCAAATAAAACTCGCTTATTAGAAGGTTTACCTGTAAAGATACATACTCCCTCTTCTTCCTTAGCATCTAAAGGCACGCAACGAATAGTCGCTTTAGTCTCTTCTTTCACACGCTTTTCAGTTTCGACAGTTCCATCCCAGTGGCAGGAAATAAATCCGCCTTTGTTTTCCAGTACATCCTTAAACTCTTCGTAAGAATTCACTTCCGTAATATGACTATCCCGGAATGTCAGCGCTTTCTGGAAAATATTCTCCTGTATGGTATCCAGCAAACCTTCAATCAGACCCGATAATCCTTCCTGAGAAACTGTTTCTTTGGTCTGTGTATCCCTGCGGGCCAGTTCAACAGTATCATTCTGCATATCACGTGCACCAACAGCTACACGCAAAGGCACTCCTTTAAGTTCCCATTCTGCAAATTTAAAACCCGGACGTTGTGTATCACGGTCATCGTATTTGACAGAAATATTTTTTGCTTTCAGCTCAGCATTCAAACCATCTACGAAAACATCGATATTTGCTTTTTCCTCATCCGTTCTGTAAATAGGCACGATCACCACCTGAATAGGCGCCAGCATAGGAGGCAATACCAATCCCTGATCGTCCGAATGTGCCATGATAAGCGCTCCCATCAAACGGGTAGACACTCCCCAGGAAGATGCCCAGACATGCTCCTGTTTACCTTCCTTGGAAGTAAACTTGACATCAAAAGCCTTTGCAAAGTTCTGTCCCAAAAAGTGAGAAGTTCCCGCTTGCAAAGCCTTACCATCCTGCATTAAAGCCTCAATACAATAGGTATCCAATGCTCCGGCAAAACGTTCGTTTTCAGTCTTTCGACCTCTTACCACAGGAACAGCTAAGTAGTTTTCCGCAAAATAGGCATATACACCCAACATTTTTTCCGTTTCCTCTATAGCTTCCTGACTTGTCGCATGAGCAGTGTGTCCTTCCTGCCACAAAAATTCTGCAGTACGCAAAAACAAACGTGTACGCATTTCCCAACGAACAACATTCGCCCACTGATTCACCAGAATCGGCAGGTCACGGTAGGATTCTATCCAGCCGCGGTAGGTATTCCAGATAATCGTTTCCGAAGTCGGTCTTACGATCAGTTCTTCTTCCAGTTTTGCATCTTCATCAACAATAATATTTCCGGCCCCGTCATTCTTCAGGCGGTAATGTGTAACTACGGCACACTCCGTTGCAAACCCTTCTACGTGAGAAGCTTCCTTAGAAAAGAAAGATTTGGGGATAAATAAAGGAAAGTAAGCATTACTATGACCGGTATCTTTAAACATCTTGTCCAGAATCGCCTGCATGCGTTCCCAGATGGCATATCCGTATGGTTTGATCACCATACATCCTCTTACCGCTGAATATTCGGCCAGATCCGCCTTGATCACAAGGTCATTATACCACTGTGAATAATCTTCTGCTCTACTCGTAATTCCTTTACTCATATGTGTATTTCTTCAAAAATATGTAACAATATGTGATTAATTTCCGTCTCTATAAGTAGTGAATGGATTAAAATCCGTAATTTTAAATTATTTTACAGGACGCGTTAAACTAATCGCTTAATTCGGCGTCTAAGATAACAAATAAGACTGTAATTGTCGAAGGTTAACTGGTATGGAAATCATGAAAAAAAATAGATTATTATTCGGTGGGTTGGCAATAGCCGCGGTCATAGCACTTGGCTCCTGCTCAACCAATAAGCAAATCACCTATAGAGATGATGTCTATAATAACCAATCTAAGGCTCAGAGAGTGTATCAGAGTCCGGATTATTATTATACTGACGGAGATCAATATGCACAGGATGATTCCTATTATTCGGACGAATATTCGGACGATGAATATAACAACGGTGGATATGATGACATGGGCGAACTGGAATATGCAAACAGAATCAACAGATTCTATTATTCTTCACCCGGTATGTCGTATTACGATCCATGGTTTGATCCATGGTACGGATATAGCGGATTTGGATTAGGCCTAGGTTGGGGCTGGGGTGGCGGATGGTCACTTGGCTTTGGCTGGGGTGGTGGTTTCGGTTGGGGCGGAGGCTTCGGCTGGGGTGGTTACCCTTACTACGGATACGGTTATCCCGGATTCGGATGGGGCAATTACTGGGGATATAATTCATACTATAACTCATGGGGTCATCCTTACTACGGCAACGGACATTACGCAGGTAATTACCGTGTAGCATCCAATCGTTCGACAGCTTACCGTAATAATTATTCTAATGTAAGAACTTCTTCAAGAAGTGCATCTTCAGGAAGAAGCAGCAACAGAAGCGGTATAGCGGTAAGCAGAGATGCAAATGGCAGAATCACAGGTACGAGCTCAGGAAGATCATCACGTTCGACCAGCGGCAGATCTGCAGTTAGCGGTACTGACAGAAGCAGTTCAGGTAGAACTGGAACTGCATCAGGTAGATCCGGAACAGCAAGAGATAACAACGCAATCTACAGAGATATTAACTCAGGCAGAACCAGCTCAAGACAAGGGACTTCAGAACGCGTGACACCGTCTACCCGCTCTACATCACGTCCGGCTGACACCAGATCAAGAGAAACATCTTCAGGTCGTTCTTCTTCAGGCAGAACATATGATCAACCGGCATCCAGACCGTCATATACACCTGCGCCATCTTCGGGCAGATCTGCATCCCCTAGCATGGGTGGCGGAAGCTCCAGATCGGGAGGTGGTTCATCCGGCGGAGGCTCTGGACGTTCCGGAAGACGTTAAACCATGAACAAACGTACTAATAGTCAATATGCTCTAGCGTATTGACTATTATTTTGCAATAAATACTTCATTTACGTATGAATATCAAACATTTACTACTTTCATCATTTTTCCTTTGTGGAATAATAGGAACAGCACATGCGCAATTTGAAAAAGAAGCTCTTCTCTTCTCTCAGGAATATCCTGGAGGAACAGCACGTTTCAAAGGTATGGGTAATGTACAGACCGCTTTAGGAGGCGATCTGAGTTCCATTGCCGGCAACCCAGCAGGTTTAGGATTTTACGGGCAGTCAGATATCGGTGTCACCTTTAATTATTTCAATAATAACAGCAAGACAAATTATTTCGGTCAGTCCAACAGTCAGAATCAGGGTCGTTTTCTGATTGATAATGCCGGTGTTGTTTTCCATTTTCCTTCAGCAAGAGGATTAGGAGCAGATCTGACAGAAGGATGGCTTAATTTTAATGTTGGTCTGAGTTATGATAAAACAAACAATTTTCGCAACAAGATTCTGTATTCAGGAACCAATAACGAAAGCACCAAGGGGCAGACACTAGCAGATCTGATGTATACACAGGATAATACACCCTGGGGGAAAGATCTGTATAGTTCTTATTTTATGGAAGGCTATGCGGATATTGATAAACGAGGGTATTTCCCCCTGGCAAAAGAAGGAGCGGATAAATATCAGCAAAATAATATTCTTGAAAAAGGAGATCGTTCAAGAACAACGCTCTCTTTCGGAGCGAATTACAGCAACAAATTTTATATAGGAGCTTCCTTCTCGATGGTTTCTTTCAAATATGAGACTGCACAGAAGTTTACAGAAGAAGGATCTACTAAAAGCAGCGATGAGATCAAAGGTAGAAACCCAAACTCCCCATATCTTGACCCTACCAAAGCAGAAAGCAAATATGTAGGAATCAAATATGCACTTGACGATTACTACAATCAATATACAGAGGGATCAGGAGTGGATTTCAAATTAGGTATGATATACAAACCTGCACAGGACTGGAATCTGGGACTTACCATCAAGACACCAACCTGGATAGCTGTACAGGACAATACAAATTCCTATACGGATATCTATTATACAGGAGGAACCACAGCATTAGATCCTTACAAGTCAGACTCTTATAACACGGAAGATGATATCAATATCATTACGCCATTTCAATACAGTCTGGGTGTTACAAAATTTTTCCCAAGAGGTCTTATTACCGCAGATGCAGATCTGACAGACTATTCTACAACCAAATTCAGATCGCCTAACCGCTATAATCCACAGATGGAAGTAGATATGGAAAAATCAGTCAAAGGTATGTACAAAGCGGCAATAAATGCCAGAATTGGCGGGGAATATCTGATCACCAACATTATAAGTGGTCGTGCCGGATTTAATTATTATGGTAATCCATATAAGAACGCAGACTACAGCCACTATACGGGCACTTTAGGTCTGGGTGTAAAATTATCCAGTTCCCTTTATATGGATGTAGCGGTAGTACACAATATGCTGAAGTATTACGAAAGTCCGTATACTTTTGAAGAAGGATTCTGGGAGACTCCCAACCCTGTAGCAGAAATCAAAAATAACCGCACAAATGCAGTGTTGACCTTGGGTGCAAAATTCTAAACCAAAGGTTATCATTATAAAAAAGGCTCGGATTCTGAAGAATCCGAGCCTTTTTTATAATATCTGTTTTTAGCTGTTAGCCTTTTAGCTCCTCTATCTTACGAACGAAAAGGTTATAATTTTCATGTTTCTCTACATATATAAGATCTCCTGCATCTATAAACCCATCCAACGCGACCGCATCGTACCATACTCCATCTATTTCTATCTTACCGGAAGGACGAAGAACAGTTTTTGCAACACCTTGTTTATGCAAAAGATCAGCCTTTGATACAGAAGAAGTGTATCCCTGATCCGACTTTTGTTCATCTTCCAGTACAAGTCTCTTAAAGGCGGAAGATTTCAAAATATTCTTACCAAAGATCACCATTAATATGACGGCCAGAAACATCGAGCCTATTACAATAAGAAAAGAATTAAACAACATACCCGGATGTGCAAGCTTAAAATCAAAATAATCATTAGATACCATACTGAATGCCAACCCGCAGACCAGACAGATAATCCCCAATATACCTGTGACCCCGAATCCCGGGATAACAAAGATTTCCAACGCGATGAGTATCACGCCTATAAAAAAGAGTGCGATTTCCCAATGCGCCGCCAATCCTTCCATATAAAGCGGGGCAAAGAATAATGCAGCAGCTATAAGTGCAACAGCTAAGGCAAATCCGATTCCCGGAGTCTGCATTTCTGCATAGATACCTCCGATAATCAAGAGAATAAGTGCTCCGCTTACAACCGGGTTGATCAGAAAGCCGATGATATTATCAATCATCCCTACTTCGTGCACAGTGACAGTTGGTTTACTAATACCGAGATCAATAAATATTTCTTTATTTGCAGACACTTCTGCTTTAGCTACGCCGGCCTTTACAGCTTCGTCTGCGGTCATAGTAAGCAGTTTGCCGTCAGGTTTCAGGTTTGGGAGGGAGACTGAGGGATCGACAAAAGCCTCCGCAATCTTCGGATCTCTGCCCTTTGCTTCAGCTGTAGCACGCATCAGTCCTCTCATATAAGACTGATATTTTTCCGGCAGCACCTCCCCTTTTGCATCCACTACACTGGCAGCTCCTATACTCGCCCCCTTTTGCATATAGATATAATCCGAAGCCATAGCAATCAATGCGCCTGCAGAAGCCGCATTATGATTAATATACACAACTGTCTTCATCGGAGAGTTGAGCAACCTGCTTCGTATAGAATCTGCATAATTGACTGCTCCGCCAAATGTATTCAACTCGACCAGCATATAAGCCGACTTTAATTCTGAAGCTCTTTTAGTGGCTTTGTCGAATGTACGCCATGCGGCAGGGCCTATTTCATCATGGATACGAACATGATACACTTCCTGTGCCTGTACTGCTGTTATCGCAAAACATGACATCAGAAATAGCATGGTTAAAAAGGTTTTCGTAAATTTGTTCATGTATTCAATCATTGACTGGTTGAAATTTGTGTTGAGCGTAATGGTTAAATATACAATTAATAAAGTATTTGCGGAAAGTTTTTCGGATCCTATCTGGAAAATTGAAGCCGACTCCAATACCCGGTTACTGGCTGTGGAAACCCGTGATCAGGAAAGTACTTTGCCTGCTTTTCATGTTATTAGTTTTACAGGTACCCGATTATTAGACAACTTTAGGTTAAAAACTAAAGAATGGACGCTGGCAGATATTCAGGGGGACTACTTGATTCTCAAAAAATTAGGCACCAATACCCCTTATGCAGCAGGAATTACCGTATTACATATTCCGTCTCGTACAATTACTCAACAATGGCATCAGTATTTGCTGATTGACATTTTCAAAGGTTTACTCAAAGTAAGACATCATACCATCAGTTCCGGATTTGAAGAATATATTTCCCTTTCTACCGGAACTCCGTTACAAACAACGGATAGCGAAATCCAGTATTGTGCTAATCATATCAGCTTTCCGTTAGCTTATAACGGAAATTTACCGCATTTTTTACAATCGACAGTATACGAAGACACGATGTGGATCAGCAAGATCAGACAACGGTATCTTTGGTGCTATCACACCCGGAAGGAGGATAAATTTGACCTGAATATCTGTATTTCTGATCAATACAGAGAGATACACAGATGCTGCCTGCTGGAGCAGAATTCTAAAATGATTCCTCAGCCTTATTTTCAAATTGACGATCAAATATTTCTTATGGCCTATAATAAACAGGAAATTGTTTCGTATTTAGTATAATTGCATAATTTTTATCATGGACAAACTATTGAAATCATCTCTTTATAAAAAGATAGCTGTCATTGCTTTTGCTAGCTTTTCTATTTCAAATCTGTACGCCTCTTCGTGGAAAACAGATTTTAGCCCAAAAGACTCCATCGGAGTTGAAAATGTGAAAGGAGAAATTTACATCCTTCATAAAGTTGAACAAAAGGATACCTATTATAAATTAGGCCGTCAGTACAATGCCATAGTCAAAAATATTATGGCTGCAAACAACAACAAGGATTTACGTCCAGGAGATACCGTAAAAATTCCCACCGGCAGACCGTTTCAGCAAGCTGCAAAACCAGCTGCTCAACCGGAAAAGTCAAAAAACACAGGTAATACACAGCAGCAAACTCCTCTTACAGAATACAAAGTCGGAAAAAGCGAAACATTATATGCAATCTCCAGAAGATTCGGTGTATCTGTAGACGAAATCAAAAAACTGAATAATCTGACCTCTAATTCACTGAAGGAAAATCAACTGTTAAAAATTCCGAACAGCACACCTACACCTCCGAAACCTGTAGAAGAGCCCAAGATCGTTCTGACACCCATAGATACGACCCGTGTAGACTCTACAGAACGGGATTCATCTTACAATGAAATCTCAGCCAATAAATATGGTATCCGGGAGAAAAAAGAACGAGGTATTGCGGTATGGATGAGTAATCTGAATTCGGACGGAAAGAGCAACCTTGCACTTCATAAAACAGCTCCTATTGGCACTATACTCAAAATCACCAATCCCATGACGCATAATGTCACTTACGCCAAAGTAGTCGGAAAGTTTAATGACAATGCAGAAACGGAAAACGCCATTGTCGTATTATCCAAATCGGCAGCTTCCTACATAGGAGCTTTGGATAAGCGTTTTTTGGTAGAAATAAATTATGGTGTACCTTTGGAAAATTAAACAGTATCGTATCATAAATGAATAACAAACCCTTCGTCATAGGAATCGCAGGAAGTAGCGGTTCGGGTAAAACATTTTTCTTAAATAGTTTCCTGCAGCATTTCTCAAAAGATGAGATCACACTCATCTCACAGGATGATTACTATATTCCGGCAAATACAAAGACTCAGGAAGAAAACAGACTGTACAATTTTGATATACCGACCTCTATTGACAGATCCGCTTTTTATAATGACATCAAAGATCTCTTCGATGGAAAAACAGTTTTTAAAGAAGAGTATACATTCAATAATCCGGCTCTTACACCCAAAATGCTGGAGATCAAACCGGCTCCCATTCTGATTATTGAAGGGCTGTTTATCTTCTATTATACAGAAGTCAATGACTTATTGGATATGCGTATATTTCTGGATGCGGAAGAATCTGTTGCTCTGGAAAGACGTCTGAGAAGAGACCTCATAGAACGCGGATACGATGAAGACGATGTACGTTACAAATGGGTAAACCATGTCGTACCGTCTTATAATGAATATTTATTACCCTACAGAGAATTCTGTGATAAAGTAATCATCAATAATATTGATGATCCGGAACCTATCCGAATGGTGACAGATGAGATCTGTCAGGAGGTGAAGCATAAAATAAAAACAATATAAAAAAAGCGGCTAAGCCGCTTTTTTTTAAATCCTTAAATTGATTTCCTGTTGTCATCAGAGTTGGTATCGATCAGTTTGTTGTACGGATCTATTCCGACTGCAGTTGGTTTTTCATTTACAATGATAGACAGTTTATTATTGACCTGACCTATCTTATGCTTCTTCACATATAATTCCTTCTGGTCATTATTATCCTTTTTGGATTCAGCAAATACACCCACCTCAATATAATCCTGTAAAGGCAGGGATCGGATCTCTCCTTTTTTGGATTTAGGCTGTGCAGCAGGATTGACGTCATCGTATATCCGCTTACCATTTTTGTCCACTCTGTACTTAGCGACCTGAAAGACGATATCTACCTGATATTTTCCATTGGCTAACTTCTTAGTGGATACATTTTCAACCTTATTTTCATAGAAAGTGATCGTCTCGAACATATCTTTTATTAAATATTGAAGCGAGTCCGGAGTAGCTTTCCGCAAATGATCTACAAATTCCAGCGAAGTAGTATAAGGCGGATTTTGAAAAGCTGTCTGCTCCAGATATCCTTTTACAGTCCGGTTGAACACACTTTCTCCCAGATAATCGCTCATCGCATACAAGACCAGTGAACCTTTCTGATAATGAATATACTGTTGATTCTCATTATACATCAAAGGGTTTTCACCAAGCCGTTCGGCACTGCGGCCTTTGAGATAATTATCCAGTGCATCTTTCAGAAATTTGCGCATCTGTCCTTTACCGTATCGTTGTTCCAGTACTTTCAGGGAAGAATATTCCGACATACTTTCGGACATCAGAGTAGCTCCCTGTACATTAGCACCTACAACCTGATGTGCCCACCACTGGTGCGCTATCTCATGTGCAGTGACCGCATAAGGATAATCTACAGCATCATGATTCTTTTCATCTACATCAGCAATAAAACCAATAGCCTCTGAAAAAGGTATGGTATTGGCAAATGACTGCGCAAACGTACCTCCGGTATGTGGAAATTCAATAATGCGCAATTGCCTGTGCTGATACGGACTATATTCGCGGGTGTAATAATCTAATGAAGCCTTACTGGAAGCTAACATCCGGTCCAGATTGTATTCATGCCCCTGATGGTAATAAATCTCAAGATTGACATCTTTCCATTTGTCCTTTTTTACCGCATACCGAGCTGAGTTAAATGCATAAAAATTCAGCATTTCACTGTCCATTTTATACTGGTAATATTTACGGCCATCTTTCGTCCATTCTTTCACCAGATATCCCGGAGCAATAGCTAACTGATTCTCATCTGTACCTATAGTTGCTTCAAACCGGATCCAGTCTGCATCATTAGAGATATAATTTTTCTGTCTGGCACGTTGATCAGTAGGTTTTGCCATCCTTTCTTTAGCCGGCAATCCGTATTTGATACGGATATCATTATCCACCAGTTCGGATTGATCCGAATAACCTATCCTTGGAAACATCATATTATTAATAAAAGTTCCATTTCCTTTTACAGGTGAATTTTCATGGATCCAGGTATTAGGCTTGTTCATTGTTTCGAAAGTCAGCACAATAGAATCGCCCGGTAACAAAGGTTGCTGAAGTCTGTAGATATTGAAATTATACACATCATCTTCTGAAATCAGTTTGACAGGTACATTCCAGTTGAAGGTATATTCGTAATCATTATAATTTACAAATATCGTATCTATTGCCTGGGCTGTCTTATTTTTGAGAACATATGAAGCCTTTGCCTTAAATGATCTGGATGAAGGGAAAAGATCCAGATTAAACTTTACGTCCACGACACGAGGCTGAGCACGATACTGATATTTTTTATATTTCTTTTCCCACTGTACAGCTTGTTTTTCAATATCGAGCGCTTTATAATACGGATTCTTTACATTATCCTCGTAATAGATCGCAGATCCTATACTTAAAAATCCAAGCAGACATACAGCGAGTATAATACCTTTACTCATATCCAGACCGGATTTCAGCATATTCCATCTTTCCCTTGCTCCGGAAAATATTCCCCTTCTCCAAAGTAGCAATCCCAGAATCAACAATACAATAGCAAACAGGAACCAATAAAACTTGTAGGTCAGGAATGGCAGAATAAACCCAAAGCCGTCCATATCCGAATATTGCAGATTGGGACCTTGATTAAACTTAAAGATATCCTGTTCGATTCCTGCAAAGGAAAGGAATGGTAAGCCTATATAAAGAATCAGGAGTACAAAAAAACCACTCAGATAACTTTTAAATAAGGTATGGATAAATACAGCCAGAAAAAGCCAGATGATATTGCTTAACATACCAAATACCATCAAGGTCATAATATATTGTCCGATCTCAAATTTATAGTACTGGTAATAGGCCTGATAAGCCATACAGGTCAGGATCACAAGAAGCATCAGAAACAGCTGCATCTTGATAATAGCAATGACTTTGGACAAGAGCAATGTCCAGTTAGGAACAGGAGTAGAATCGATCAGACTTCCCATTCTGGAGATCTCTCCGCGGTGAAGCAACAGTCCTGAAAACAGGAAAGTCAGAATCATCATGAAAAATTTGAATGTAGAGCCTGGTATCATGACCATTTTCCAGGTCACAGGATAGGTGGATGTTCCGAATATTTCTCCGAAAGTAGAGGCCATCAGAAGCACAAATAAAATTCCGATCAGAGAAATAATCAGAAATACCGGATTTTTGACGATATACCTGAAATCATAATTAGAAAGGGACCATGTCGTTTTCAGGTAGTGCCCCATGGAAAAACGATAGTTTACTTTTGGCAGATCAACTTTGAATATACTCCCGAAATTATTCTTGGTAACCCGTTCAGACTTCTTACTCTTTACCAGAGAAAGTCTGCTCTGTGAAAAAGAAAATAGAGTATAAAAACCTCCTATAAACAATGCCGAAACCCCAAGCCAGATCAATCTGTTGTAGATAACAACTCCTTCAAAAGGAAGATTATTCACATTCTTCTCTTCGGGTGACCAATACTGCGTGTAATAAGTGATAGCAGACTCTCCGAAAGGATCAAGGAGCGCGCCCCAGTAACGATTATCTACATTGCTGCTCAGGTTGTGAATCACTCCCTGCAGCACCATCAGAATCAGAACGGCCACAAAACCCACATACACATTTCGGGTGAGCGTGACCAGTACAAGGATAATAGAACTTATAAAAATCAGATTTGGAATAATCAGTACGAGATAAGTCTGAAAATAGGCAAAAATATGATTAGGCCCCAGCAATTCCTGATTGATCCCCGGCACATACTGCGCTAAAATAATTCCTAATGTAGAAGACAGAACAACAATCAGAACCACTAGCAAGGATCCGAAAAACTTCCCCAGAAGGTAATCTGTCTTTGTAAAGGGGTAACTGAACAGTATGGTATGAACATTATACTGAAAGTCACGGTATATAGAAGCTCCTACGATAGTCGGGATCAGAAAATAAATCAGGGCAGACATGCCGTTGATCATATCACTGATCGCCAGCGGAGAGTTCATATAGGTATTGGATGAAGTCGTAGCTGTGATTCCGTCAAATATTCCCAGTGACATCAGCATAATCAGCAACGCCAGTCCAAAAAATAAGGCCATGTAAACATATATAGCAGCATTTTTGAACCATCGTTTAAATTCGAAATTAAAGATAGTACTAAACATGACGCTGATCTTTTTTAAGGGCAACAAAATAGACATCCTCTAATTGAACCTGAGCTTTTACAAAGGTTTCGTCAGGTACACTGTCACTATAGACACGAATATTAAGAGTGTTATCCTGATTGTAATTGGTCGAAATAACATTAAACTTACCAATATATTCGTCCAGCTGCTCACGGCCGATAATACGCACCCAGATCTTATCATCAAGTTGGCTTATAGTATCCTTTGGTGTGCCCTGAAGCAAAATCTTACCGCCGTTAAGGATGGCCAGTTCGTGACATAATTCACGGACATCATCCACTATATGAGTGGAGAAAATTACGGTATGATTCGTTCCGATTTCACGGAGTACATTCAGAAAACGATGACGTTCAGCCGGATCCAGACCTGCTGTCGGTTCGTCTACAATAATTAGTTTCGGATCATTGAGCAATAACTGAGCAATGCCGAAGCGCTGTTTCATACCTCCTGAATACCCGCTTACACTCTTATTACGCACATCCCACAAATTAGTAACTTCTAGCACCCGCTTGATAATTTTTTCACGGTCAGCACCTGAAGAAATTCCCTTAAGACGGGCAAAATATTGTAAGAGTTCCTGAGCTGACAGATTAGGATAAACGCCGAATTCCTGAGGAAGATATCCTAATACCTTGCGCAGTTCCATTTGATTCTCCAGCACATTAATATGATCAAACTGAATACTTCCCGAATCCGGTTTTTGTAAAGTAGCAATAGTACGCATCAGGGAGGATTTACCCGCACCATTCGGACCAAGCAGTCCAAACATTCCGGGAGTAATCTCCAGATTGACATGATCCAGCGCTTTTACGCCGTTAGAATAAGTTTTACTAAGATCTTGGATTAATAAATTCATAAAGCAGTTAACTGTTAATATTCAATTGGTATCGTAATTATACATTTTGTTACAACATACATAAAAAAAATCAGACAATACCGCCTAACTCGCTGAATTGTCATATTTTAAAATATTATTTATAACAAATCTAAACAATATTTATCTTTGCAGCATGATTGATCGAGAAAATCAAATAATGCTTGATTTATGTGCCCCGGAATTACAGATGGAGGATCTTCATAAAAGATTAAATCCGACAGCAGGATTTTCCTGCTGTGTATTCAAAAAGTGCTGCAAAAAATATAAAAGAGGCAGCAGGTGCAAGAAATGTCCCAAAAGATAATGGGTTATTCCTCAATATAATCCAGATCTCTGGAAAAGCTTTCTTTTAATTGCGTCAGTGCAAATATGGCAATTCCTGAAAGGAGAAATACCATGATCAGAGCTGCTGTAACGATGCCCCATATATCAACAAAATATCCATAGAGCAAGGTAGACGGAATAAGAGCGCCCCTGACAAAGTTCGGTGCTGTCGTGGCTACTGTAGCTCTCAGATTAGTTCCAAACTGTTCAGCCGCTATCGTAACAAAAGTTGCCCAGTAGCCTACACCTAATCCCATCAGAAAGGCTAACGCGAGAAAAGCAGGTTCAGTCAGCCCCTCACTATTCAGATACCAGCACGAACTTATAATGATAAGAATCTGACATATGAAAACCACCTTTTTACGGGATTTAAGCCACTGAGCCAATAAGCCTGCAATAAAATCGCCAAGTGATATTCCCAGATACGTAAACATAACCCCCTTTCCTGCACTCAATACGACCGGAGCACCCAGTGCCTTGCCGATTTCGGGAGACTGTGTAACCAGTACGCCTACAACAAACCAGATCGGAAGCCCGATACACATACAATACAAATACCGCTTGAAACGTGCAGCATTGTTGAACAACATCCGAAGCTGTCCTTTCTGTACATTCGCATTACTCATATTATGAAACAACCCTGATTCAAATACGCCAACACGCAACAGCAGTAATAGTAATCCCATTCCTCCCCCTACAAAATAAGCGGTACGCCAATCAAATAATTCTGCTACAAAGTAAGCCAATATAGCCCCCAGCACTCCTACTCCCGCCACGATCATGGTCCCGTATCCTCTTTTCTCTTTACTCATACTCTCACTTACCAGAGTAATACCTGCTCCCAGCTCTCCGGCTAAACCAATGCCGGCAATAAAACGAATAATTCCGTATGTCGTCACATCATGAACAAATCCATTGGTAATATTGGCAACAGAATAGAGTAAAATAGAACCGAAAAGTACTTTCAGGCGTCCGTACTTATCACCAATCACACCCCAGATCACTCCTCCGATCAACAGTCCTCCCATTTGCATGTTCAACACAAATTCGCCTTTACTTCGCATATCAGCCTCTGCAACTCCAATATCTCCAAAAGACTGTATCCGAACTATAGAAAAAATAATCAGATCATAGATATCGACAAAATACCCTAAGGCAGCAACGAAAACAATAATCCAGACACGTTTATTGGGGAGCACACTTTGCTGTAGTTCAGACATGGTTTGGTTAATTTAGAAAAGCGAATTTAATATAGTTTTCATTTTAATGCAAGATATTCCCCATAAGTTCGCCTTCCTCTCATTTTTGTGCTATTTTTGTAAATACTATGCTGACATTGCGTCCCAATATGCTCAAATGGATACTCCGTAGCTATCCGCCTTTTCTATTCCAGCGGATCTGGATACAAAAGATCCTTCCGGACTATAGCGGAGCAGATGTCAAGATATTCAGAAGCCTATTTAATATTAACGGTAACAGAACAATATTCGGAGGCACCATATTTTCAGCTACAGATCCATTACACCCCCTTCTCATCGATCAGATATTCAAGGCAAAAGGATATAAAAAGACAGTAGTATGGGTTAAATCTGCACGTATAGAATATAAAAAACCGGGAGACGGTAATCTGTATATATCCATACGTATCTCTCAGGACGATATCAGTGACGCTCTTCGTTCTATTCAGAATGAAGGTAAGATTGTCAAAATATTCACCATAGAAATCTATGACAAACACCGTAATCTATGCGCCGTTTCCAATAATGAGATATACATTCGCAATCTCCTTCATGAATCCCCGCATACTCCTTCAACGGAAGAAATAAACACTTCAGAAATAAATATTAATTCCATAAACTAAAAATAATGTATATGAAAAATTTGGCCTATTTATTATTAGCAGGATCAGCTTTTGCTATCTCATGTCAGAATTCAGGAGATCAAAAGAAAGGTGGTGACATCGAAACAATAAAAAAAGAAGCTATCGCTATACATGATGAGATCATGCCGCAGATTTCCACTTTTGATAAAAATACTGTCCGTATAGATTCTATACTGACCAATATTGCAGCATTAAAAGCTAAAAATACTGCACTTGATACCGCTGCAGCACGAACTGAATTATCGGCGCTCAAGTCAAAATTGGAACAGGCAACCGGCTCTATGGAAGACTGGATGATGGGCTATGCAGTTGATAGCGCAAGCGTGGAGTATCAGCAAAAAGAGCTGGACAAAGTAAATACAATGAAAAAACTATTTACCGATGTATCTGCAGAAAGCAAAACCATATTAGGCAAATACTAAACAACTATGAGATTACTATATATATTGACACTCGCTGCCGGTATTTTTCTTTCCTCTTGTTCAGGTAATGATACAAGGCTTCCGATCTACGGAGACAGAGAAGCTGTGGAAAAAAACGTAGATGGTAAAGTCGTTATTGATACAGCATATCATACTATTCCTGCATTCAGTTTTCTCAATCAGGACAGTGTGCTGATAACAGATAAGAATTTTGACAATAAAATATATATTGCCAACTTTTTCTTTACACATTGCCCGAGCATCTGCCCTACTATGCAGCGTAACTTATTGAAAGTATATGAAAAATATAAAGGAGATGAACGTATAGCATTTCTTTCCCACAGTATTGATTTCAAATATGATCATCCGTACATATTAAAAGCATATGCTAATAAACTGGGAGTCACAAATGATCAGTGGCAATTCGTTAACGGGTCTAAAGCAGACATATATGGGATTGCTAATGATTACCTTGTGTTTGCCAAAGAAGACAGCAATGTACCGGGAGGATATGACCATCAGGGATATCTGGTGATCGTGGATAAGGATAAACGTATCCGTGGTGCTTATGACGGTACAGATTCAGAACAGGTAGACAAATTATTAAAAGATCTGGAGATCTTATTCAAAGAATACAAGTAACATGAAATTTTTGACCATATTGAGCTGTTTAGCGGCAGTCTATCTTATCAGTCTGTTGAATGCCTGTCAACCTAATGTCAGCATTCAGACAGCTCAATATGCCGTCAATGGTCAAAAACTATATACAACGCACTGTCAGAATTGTCACGGGGCAAAAGGAGAAGGACTTGGAAAGCTGTATCCACCCCTTACAGACGCCAAATATTTCAAAGACAACCGCAACATACTGCCCTGTATTATAAAAAACGGTATCTCCGGACCAATACAGATTAACGGAGAAACATTTAATGAAAAAATGCCGGGAGTACCTGAACTCACAGAGGTTGATATAGCCTATATTCTGACCTATATCACGACAACATTTGTTCAGGAGACCGAAAAATACAGTCAGGAAGAGGTTCGGACGAACCTTCAAAACTGTAAATAGTAATATGACATGTAATGCGCTGTAATGCACAATGCAAACACCAGCATCCGCATTGATCCTATTATGAAAACTGACACAAAGTGCTTATAACAAATTGTTTATTTGTGCTAATTTATCTCCCACATAATTGGTTGTATAAATAGTTTCATTTCCACTATCACGCACGAAATCACTATATGTATAAACCTCGGCTTGTTGTTTAGTAGATTCCTTTTTGTCCAGGTAATCCTTATAAAACTTAAAGTAACTTCCTGCAGGTGATTCCTTCATTAATTCCTTATTCGAATTAGCAATGACAAAAAGCAAACAGGTGCTATGCAGTCTATTGGAAAAATCCGGACTATGCTGATCCTCCATTACCCCAAAGAAGAATATACGCTTATCTGCTTCCCAGACACGACAGCTTATTTTTTGGTCCTTGTAATAAAAATCAGTTTTACCAAAGTGTGCTGCCATAAACTCTTCCAGCGCTTTAGTTTCCTCGGTTGTATGAATATTGACCTGATATGCGCCTATATTTTTTTGAACAGGATCTTCGAAAAACTCTACATAATTGGCAAAAAAAAGGTCTTTATTGTATCTACTGATATTTCCGGATAATTTTATATTACCAAAAATTAAAACCGAATCTTTTTCAGAACTGAATTTTCTGATCTCCCCGTCCAGATGCGTATTATAATCCTTAGTCTCGACTCCCATACTATTCAGCAGCTCTTTTTTAACCGGAAAGGACACACTCAGCAAATCAAATTTATCCTCTTGTTTACAACTTACAAACAATGCTAGTAGTACTACAAGTAATAAAGCAGAACACCTGTTTTTCCCTTTCACCTTTAGCTCAGTTACATCTTTAAATAGAATCTCTCGTTTCAATTTCAGATCAGATTAAATAATACGTTTATAATAACCCTCCAAATATACCTTATAGATGAATACCATATATACATTTAATTTAATATATCCTAAAGCAATCCCCCTCTGCTTCTTAACTCAAAGCTAAATACAAAACATATAGTACCGGAATGCTGATGAAGAATAAAAAACGAAGAATAAGATGGTATGAAACGGGGGGCTAATCTCAGTCATTAAGAATAGGTTTTGGGTAAATTAAGGGCATAAAAAAAGGTTTCCAAACGGGGAGAGTGGAAACCTTTACTAACCAATTATAAACCTAAATTATGATACTGCAAAGGTACAGCTTATTTCAATTCACTCCAAATCTTTTTTTGAAATATTTTTGAGTCCCCGGTTGCTTTATGTCAAAAAGTGACAATTAACACTTACCACTATTTCAAAAACAGCCAAAACGTTACAATTGGCCTACAAATAAAGAAATTGTTAAGAAATCTTAAATTCTCTTAAAGATGTTCTTTATAACATTATTTTGACACTTTTTGAACTTAATTTTATCTACATTTGCAACCGAATGAACGTTCGGTTTAGAGATATAAATGAAAAAAAGGCTGCTATCTTCAATACGACTATAGCACTTATTGGTGAGCATGGATTCCATGGCACCTCTATGAGTATGATTGCAAAATCGGCACAGGTTGCTACAGGTACCATCTATCATTACTTTCCATCTAAGGACTGTCTGATAGAAGAGCTTCATCTGGAATGTAAAAAGTTTTTGAATGCACGCATCTTTGAAAATATTAGCGAGATTAAAGATTACAAAGAAAAATTTTTTACCATTTGGAAGCGGTTTATCCATTACGGGTTAATGCAACCAGATATGTTTGGCTTTCTTGAGCAGTTCTATTCCTCCCCTTACATGGAGAATATTAAAGAAAAATTCCGACATAGTGCTATTAGTGAAAACAATATACATGATTTCCTTGTTGAAGGAATTAAACTGAAACAGCTTAAGGATTTAGATATCAACATATTATTAACCTCATACATTGGAGTCGCTACATCTACTATCAGAATCATACTATACGCAAAAGTAAATTACACAGAGACACATTACGACCAACTGATCCAGATTGTTTGGGATGGTGTTTCAAATGAAAATAAATATGAAGTCCAATAAAATTATATTATCCATCCTAGCCACCACTGCCCTTTTCAACTGGGCGTTTGCACAGCAAGTACCTCAAAAGGCTACGCTGCAACAGCTTATAGATTATGCTTTGCAGAACAAAATTTCTATCAAACAAGCCGAAATAGATGAAGCCATCGGCGAGAAAGATATTGACATCTCTCTTTCCGGATGGTATCCTCAGTTGGCATTGACAGGTAATTATAATCATAATCTTAAGATACCTACCAATGCTTTTGGCGGGCAAACTGTTGTCATGGGACAGAAAAACTCAAGCAACCTGACACTTCAGGCTGATCAGCAATTACTGAATCCTGCCCTTATGCAAGCGTCTAAAGCAGCTGAACTGACCAGACTCTCTAATAAACAGAATACAGAGAATGTACGGATCAATACTGTAGTCGACGTCAGTAAAGCTTATTATGATATTCTGACAAGTGAAGAACAAATCAACATTGTCAGGGAAAATATCATCAGACTGGACAAACAATTGAAGGATGCACAAGTGAGATACGAAGTAGGGCTGGTGGATAAGACGGACTTCAAACGTGCACAGATTGCGTTGAGTAATGCAAGAGCGGATGAAAAAAGAACAGTGGAACTGCGTAAATATAAGTATGACTACCTGAAGCAACTTCTGGCTTTGGATATAAAAGATCCGTTGACGCTGTCATTTGACAATGCGAATATGGAAACTGAAATACTTTTAGATACAACAGGCGGACTGGATAACAGTAAGCGGATAGAATTCCAACAATTAGAAACTGCGAAAAAACTGCAACAGCTAAATACGCAATACTACAAATGGACATATCTGCCTAGTCTTAGTGCATTTATTAATTACGGACTTGATTACCGTAATGATAAATTCGGAGACCTTTACAATGACAGCTTCCCGAGATCTACTGTAGGTCTTAATCTGACTTTCCCTATTTTTCAGGGATTTAAGAGAAAAAATCAGATCAATAAATCCCAACTTCAGGAAGCAAGAATAGACTGGGATATTCAGAATCTGAACAATCAGATCAGCACTGAATATTCACTTGCTCAGGCTTCTTATAATGCAAATCTGAGTGATTGGAAAACATCAAAAGACAATGTGGATCTGTCCAAAGAAGTCTATAACACTATCAAACTTCAATATGATGAAGGGATCAAGACTTATCTGGATCTGATGACAGCAGAGACTGATTTAAAAACAAGTCAGCTAAACTATCTGAATGCCTTGTATGCATTATTGTCCAGCAAACTGGATGTTCAAAAAGCATTGGGAAATATACAAACGAATTAATCACTTAAGAAATCGACAATATCATGAATAAGAGACATTTATTAACGGCATTTTTTATTGGTTCTGCACTTGTGTGGCAATCATGTGGGAATAAGGATGCTAAACAGCAAGGCGCTGCGCAGGCACCTGCTGAACGGGTAGTTCCGGTTACTACAGCTGTTGTTAACGAAGAAATTGTAACAGGTAATATTACTTATCCGGCTTCTGTCGTCGCATTGAATGAAACAGAACTACGTGCGGAAGTTAATGGTTATATCACTAATATATATGTTGCTGATGGAGCTGTTGTTTCAAAAGGACAGAAATTATATGAAATTGACGGTATACGCTATACTGCCGCAGTAGATCAGGCAAAAGCGAATCTGAATATTGCGCAGGCCAATTATGACCGTGTACAGACTGATTTGAAGCGCTACGAAAAACTTGCTCAGCAGGATGCGATCGCTAAACAGACATTAGACTATGCAAAGACAGACCTGGCTAATCAACAAGCGCAGGTGGCTTCTGCAAAAGCTGCGTTGACAACAGCTAATACAAACCTGGCAAGATCAGTGATCAGAGCTCCTTTTGCAGGAACAGTAGGCATCTCACAGGTACGTGCAGGAGCATTGGTTTCAGCAGGAACTACATTAATGAATACAATCTCATCTAATGATCCTATCGCAGTAGAAATTCAGGTAAATGAAAAAGATATCAGCAAATTCACAGCACTCAGAAACAGCCACAAATCATCCGCTATTTCATTAACCTTGCCAGATGGAACTGAATATCCTGAACATGGAACCATTCACACAGTTGACCGTGCTATCGATCCGAATACAGGAACATTAAAAGTACGTGCTGCATTTAACAATGTCAACAGAAGCCTGGTAGCCGGTATGAACCTGACACTGAGCATCAAACAGGAATCTGCCAGCAACGAGCTTGTTGTCCCTTACAAAGCAGTAATGGAACAACTGGGAGTCTTCAATGTATACGTAGTAGGTGACAGCAGTAAAGCTGAGATTCGTCATGTCGAACTGGGAACCAAGATCGGTGACCGAATTGTAATCAAAAAAGGAATTACTCCGGGTGATAAAGTAATTGTTGAAGGAGTGATGAATCTCCAGCCCGGTGTTAAAGTAACTGAAAGTAAAGGAACAGAGAATGGTGCAGCTCCTAAAAAAGGGTAATACGATCCTCATTTAACGATTAATATATGATTTCAGAAGTTTTTATAAAAAGACCCATAACGGCAATCGTAATATCAATATTGATTACGATTCTGGGAACGATATCCGTTGCCACACTGCCGATAAGTCAATACCCTTCCATTGCTCCTCCGACAGTATCTGTTACGGCTAACTATACAGGTGCCGATGCACAGACTGTAGAACAAACGGTGACTACTCCTATTGAGAGTCAGATCAACGGTACCCCGGGGATGATCTATATGTCCTCAAACAGTACTTCCAATGGTCAGTCTCAGATCACTGTAACCTTTGAAGTAGGTACAGATATTGATATTGCTACGCTTGACGTTCAAAACCGTGTAGGTATTGCTGAACCGTCATTACCGGAAGCGGTAAGACGTCTGGGTGTGACTACACGTAAAGCAAATACAGATATCCTCATGCTCGTTTCCTTAGTTTCTCCTAAAGGAACAAGAGATGATAAGTTTCTATCCAACTATATCAACCTCTATATCAAAGATGCGATTATGCGTGTCAAAGGTGTCGGTGATGCGACAGTATTCGGACAGCCATTCTCTATGCGGGTATGGTTAGATGCAAACAAACTGTCAAACCTTGGACTTACACCTGCAGATGTATCAAATGCTATTCAGGAACAGAATATACGGATGCCGGGAGGTAGTGTGGGTGGACGTCCGCAGGAATCTTCTACTGTATTCGAATACCCTATCCTGACAGATGGAGACCTTTCCAATGTAGAAGATTTTGAAGATATTATTGTAAAAGCCAATACTGACGGATCTATCGTATTGTTGAAAGACGTGGCCCGTGTAGAGCTGGGACAATTCTCTTACAGCACTTCTACCAAGACTGACGGCATGGTATCTACAGGTATGATGATCAATCAGACTCCTGGAGGTAATGCGGTAGAAACAGCCGATGGTATCTACAAAGCACTGGAACAATTGAAAAAATCATTTCCGGATGATGTAGATTATGTTGTTGGTTATGAAACCATTTCGGTTGTAAATGCATCTATAGAATCGGTTATCCATACCCTTTTAGAAGCCTTATTACTGGTAACGGTAGTGGTGTTCTTCTTCCTGCAGAGCTGGAGAGCAACATTAATCCCTGTACTGGCTATCCCGGTTTCTATTGTAGGAACATTTATATTCTTCTTACTGTTTGGATTCTCTATCAATAACCTGACGATGCTTGCATTCGTACTCGCAATTGGTATCGTAGTGGATGATGCCATCGTCGTCGTGGAAGCTGTCCAGCATTATATAGATCATTATAAGCTTGATGCTAAAGAAGCTACCCGCCGGGCGATGAAAGACATTACAGCCCCAGTTATTGCAATTGCGCTGATTCTTTCTGCAGTATTCGTTCCTGTAGGATTTATCCCAGGCATGGTGGGTAAACTTTACCAACAGTTTGCCATTACAATTGCCGTATCTGTAATGTTATCGGCTTTTATAGCACTTACCCTTACTCCTGCCCTTTGTTCACTGATGCTGAGACCAACATCCGTTAATAAAGAAGCCAGAGGACTGAATAAGTTTTTCTTCAAATTTAACGTATGGTTTGAAAAAGTCACAAACAGATATTCCAAAGGTGTACAGCAATGTATCCGTAAGGCTCCTCTGGTACTGATTATTCTGTTATGTATTTTTGTCGGCACAGGATGGATGTTCAATGCCAAACCTACAGGATTTATTCCTTCCGAGGACGGAGGTATGTTCTTTGCCGGAGTTACATTGCCTGAAGGAGCTTCTTCTGCCCGTACAAATGAGGTCCTCGACGAACTGGAAGCGGACTTAAAGAAAGATTTCCCTGAAATCAATCACGTAACGACTATTTCGGGTATCAATATCCTTAATCGTGCATTTAAACCAAATGGAGCAACGCTCTTCGTTTCATTGAAACACTGGAATGACCGTAAGCGTACAGCAGCAGAGATTACAGGTGCTATTATGCAAAAATATATGGCTTATCAAAAAGCCCGTATTCTGGCAGTAACGCCTCCTGCTATTCCGGGTCTTGGTACATCCGGAGGTTTCTCTATGATGTTGTTAGATCAGCAGACGGTAGATATCAAAGAATTTGAAGGTGTAGTAGGTAAATTCTTGGCCGCTGCTAATCAGCGTCCTGAGATCGGTATGGCCTATACCCTGTTCAGTTCGAACTCCCCTAACTATAAACTGCACGTAAATCGTGAACAGGCAAAAAGAATGGGAGTTCCTGTTTCCAATATCTATTCGACTATAGCTGCTTATCTTGGTAGTAGTTATGTCAACGATTTTACGAAATATGGCCGTAACTTCCGTGTCGTTACACAGGCGGATACAGCATATCGTATGGGAATAGAAGATATCAACAAACTGTATGTTCGAAATGCAGCCGGATCTTCTGTACCGATGGCTACATTAGTCAGTTATGAACTGACAACCAGTCCATCGATCGTCAATCACTACAATATCTTCAGAAGTATCGAGGTATCGGGTAGTGCTGCTCCGGGCTATAGCTCGGGTGATGCGTTAAAAGCATTGGAGGAAGTAGCTGCACAGACATTGCCTAACGGTTATGACTATCAGTTCTCGGGTCTTAGTTTGCAGGAAAAACAATCGGGATCACAGACGATTATGATCTTTGCACTCTGTATACTCTTTGTATTCTTGCTTCTGGCATCCTTATACGAAAGCTGGTCAGTACCATTCTCCATCCTTCTTTCTGTACCTCTGGGGGTATTCGGAGCGATCCTGACATTGATTCTGATCCCGAGACTGGATAACAATATCTTTGCTCAGATTGGTCTCGTCACGATTATCGGTCTTGCTGCGAAAAATGCGATTCTGATCGTGGAGTTTGCCAAAGAGCGTGTAGATATCGGTATGAATCTGATCGAAGCGACATTAGATGCAGTCAAACTGCGTTTACGCCCTATCATCATGACATCACTTGCATTTATTCTGGGTATTATCCCGTTGATGCTTTCCACTGGTGCCGGTGCTGTATCACGTCAGACGATTGGATGGACAGTATTCGGAGGTATGGCTGCAGCTACATTCTTAGCTATATTTATCGTTCCTGTGTTATTTGTGGTCATCACTCGTATGGCATATGGCAAGAAAAAATTAGCCGAACTTGAAGCTAATTTTGATGAAGAAAAGGCTAAAAATCTAAGTGCCCATTAAACAATTAATAGTTCTTATAGTTTGCAGAAGCCTGGTCGTTGACGATCAGGCTTCTGTCGTTTATAGATACAAGGTTCTTTGCAAAACTTCTATCTTCAACCTCTCTTCCCTCCGGGCATCTCTCCTTCGAAAGGAGAGAATAGTTAGAACGGCATTCCTGCAGAACTAATTACCTCTCCGTTGATGGAGAACCTGTTCCGACTCGTCGGAAGGGTTAGAGTGAGGTTCTTCAAAAAAATGGGCTGTATCAAAGATTTGATACAGCCCATTAATTCTTTACCTGAAAAAGAATAGCTTATTTCACTGTTTTTCCGACAAATGTCTCATCATTTGTTGTATAAATCTTATATCTGATCTCGTATCCTTCCGGAGCATAGATTACGATTGGCAATCTTCCGTTGTAGCGTGCAAGTTTACCTTCAGAATAAACAAACTGCTGAATTTTCTTAGCATCCGGACAAGCCATCATAGTGCTGCGAACACTTCCGTTTGTAGTGAATACATAATAGTTGTAGCCCCAGCCCTGTAAATCCTTTTCTTCAAACTGACCAGCTAAACCGTAGCTGTTACATCCGTCAGTTTCCATAATTTTTCCAGCAAAAAATTCTATTTTCTTTAAATTATCCTTATCAGAATGGGGTACATCAATGATATATTGTACCTGTCCTTTCTCAGCTTTCGGAAACATACTTACAGAAGAGTTTACAGATTGCTGTGCATATACACTTGCAGTTCCTAATGAAATCAATATCATTAACACTTTAAAAAATTTTATCATAACATTTATTATTTATTATACTCTTAAAACGGTTTTCGGATAGAAAAAGCTACAAAAAAAGCCGTCAGTTGACGGCTTTTTTTTATAATTTAAGTACTCTTTGTTTCTTATAATATTTGTTTGCCTCAGGCAGCAGTTTTTGTATATCTGAAATACGTCTGGCATCGCTGGGGTGTGTACTCATAAACTCAGGAGTACCCGGTCCCTTTCCATTTGACATTCTTTCCCAAAATCCGACTGCAGTCTGCGGATCATATCCGGCCATCGCCATAAATATCAATCCCAAACGATCAGCTTCAGATTCATTACTTCTGGAATACTTCAGCATCCCCAACTGTCCGCCTACACCATACAATGTACCTACAACATTCTGTACAATCGCACTCTTACCTGAAGTAGCTGCTCCTACAACCTGTCCGCCAGTCTGCAGCAGTATCTGATTACTCATCTGTTCGCTGGAGTGTTTAGCAATTGCATGGGCAATTTCGTGTCCCATTACAGTAGCCAATCCGGCTTCATTGACAGTGATAGGCAGGATACCTGTATAAACAGCCACTTTACCACCAGGCATACACCAGGCATTGACCTCATCACTTTGAATAAGATTAAATTCCCAGTTGAAATTATACTGATTTGCTATTCCCTGAGAGGTCAGGTAGGTATTTACAGCTGCAGCAATATTGTTTCCAACTTTTTTAACCAATGCTGCATTAGCTGTTCCGGTAATTACTTTTGTAGAAGCTGAGCCTAAAAATTCTTTATAGGAAGCAGCAGCCTGCTGTTCCACCTGACTATCGCTGACAAGACTTAATTGTCTGCGTCCGGTCAAAGGTACAGTAGAGCACCCTGCAAGTGTAGCACCGACCAGCAGCATGCTTGTATATTTGTATAGATTATTCATGGCGTGTTTGTTTACAGAAATACTTCTCAATTCTTGTGCCTAAAATCAAGTCTTGTTTTTTTTCTTGAACAAATAGATTTTGGATTCATGCCCCTTGAGAAGCCGTTCAATATTTTTCTGATGGGTAATCAGAATAAGTGCGCATATGGCTATTCCATACAATAAAACAGAAGGCACTGACGTATGAAAAATAAAGGCAATACTAAAAGGAAATGTAAAGCCGGCAAGTATAGAACTCAACGATACATAGTGTGTGATCAGTAAGGTTAGAATAAATACACTCACACAACATAAAGCGGCAGGCAAATGAATAGCCAACACCATTCCGAATAAGGTGGCAACACCTTTACCGCCTCTGAAACCTGCAAAAATGGGAAATAAATGACCTAATACAGCAATTACACCTAAAGCCAGTTGAAAGTTGACAAATTGAGGTGCTTCCGGCATGCCTACAATAGTAGGATCTAATAAATGGGGCAGATTAGTCGCCGTCCAGCCTTTAAGAATATCGATAAACATAACAGCGCTACCTGCTTTCGGTCCCAATACTCGAAAGGTATTGGTCGCTCCGGCATTTCCACTCCCGTATTCCCTCACATCCACACCATAAAATGCCTGTCCCAACCACACAGCTGTAGGTATGGACCCAAACAAGTATGCCAATATTACGATACCTAACAGGTAAATTGAAATCATTACTTTCTTTTAATAGATAGTCCTAATATAATTAAATAAGTTTAGCTTTAAGACTGAGGTCAAGACTTTTCACAGAATGGGTCAAAGCTCCTACAGAAATATAATCAACTCCTGCTTCAGCATATGCACGTATGGTATCTATAGTAATTCCACCTGACGCTTCTGTAACCAGTCTTCCTTCAATAATATCTACGGCTTCTTTTACTTGCTGTGGTGTAAAATTATCTAACATTACACGATCAACAGATCCGAATGCCAATACCTCATCCAGTTCCTTAAGATTGCGTACTTCGATTTCTATTTGTATTTTTTTTCCTAATTGCTGACGATAATTTTCAGCAGAGGTAAGCGCTTTGGTAATACCTCCTGCATAGTCGACATGATTATCCTTGATCAGAATCATATCGTACAATCCGAAGCGATGATTTACACCACCTCCGATCTTCACCGCCTCTTTTTCAAGAAAACGCAGCAAAGGAGTCGTTTTACGGGTGTCCAGAACTTTCGTTTTCGTCCCTTCCAGTACCGAGACATATTCATGCGTACGGGTAGCGATACCACTCATACGCTGCATGACATTCAGCACCAGACGCTCAATTTTAAGAATACTATGTATGTCTCCTTCCAGATAGAACGCGATATCTCCTACCTTTACAGCAGTGCCGTCCGTTAATAATGTTTTGATTTTTAATGCAGGGTCTGCTATCTCAAGGAGTTTGCGGGCAACTTCCACACCGGCCAGAATTCCATCTTCCTTAACCAGTAATTTAGCTTCTCCCTGCTGTCCCGCAGGTATAGTTGATAAAGTAGTATGATCTCCATCGCCAACATCCTCCTGTAAGGATTCCCTAACAAAAACAGCTAATTTTTCGACAAATTCTTTATCCATATTATAATAACGCACGATAAGGTAGCACGAAGATGAGGAAATAAATTAAATTCTAAAAGAAATAAACAAATCTATTTTACAAGAACAGGCTCAAACCTGATCTCTGATATGTACAGAACATCGTTATTTTCGATTAATTTGGTGAAGACACGGTATTGTTCCCGTTGTGTCTTTAACGAAAATACGTAGTATGCATTTGAGGAATTGGAGTTCATTTTTTGCATGATGCGTGCAGAAGATGGTTTATTTTGTCTGAAGAACTCATTTAATATTAACTCTGCCTGAAATTTGGAATATACACCATCTTCCTGTTTCACGGCAACGCTTACTGTACTGGCAAAATTCTTGGCCAGATCCTTGGAATTACCGGCCCGGAGACTACTTAAAATGTTCTCCGCAATATCCTGCCCCCATCCTCTGGCAAAACTGCTCAGGAATGAAAGAACGACCGTCGCCATTATAATCCATTTCTTCATTACACGCTTATATTTAACAGAAAAATATTAATAATTAAGTAATTAAATATCAATTTAACCCAAAGACACTTTTCTCAGTTTGTTTTGCACCAAAAGTATGCCATTAATTTTAAGATCGCCAATATTAACATTTCAAATTCAAAAAACATGAATTACATTAAAAAAAAGACATATAATAAGTTATATTTGTATGTGAGTACAAAAAAAGTAGCGCTATTAATCCTGGACGGACTGGGATATGGCAAACAAGATGATTCAAATGCGGTAATTGCCGCTAACACCCCATATTTAGATTATTTATTAAAGACTTATCCTAATGCCAAATTAGAAGCTTCAGGAGAGGCTGTAGGACTACCGGAAGGACAGATGGGTAATTCTGAAGTAGGACACATGAACCTGGGTGCAGGACGTGTGGTTTATCAGGAACTAGGCCGTATACATAAGGCTGTTCGTGAAGGTGTGTTTAATACCCATGCTGTAATACAGGATGCATTTAAATATGCTAAAGAGAATGGTAAAAATGTACATTTTATAGGTCTATTATCTGACGGAGGAGTACATGCACACACCAAACATCTGAAAGGGTTATGTGATGCAGCTCAACACGCAGGATTGACCAGTGACCAGGTTTTTATACATGCCTTTTTAGACGGACGTGATACAGATCCTAATTCAGGAATAGGTTATGTAAAAGATCTTCAGGATTATTTAACTCATTCTGCAGGTACTCTGGCATCTGCTATAGGTCGTTATTATGCAATGGACAGAGATAACAGATGGGAACGTGTCAAAGAAACGTATGATCTGCTGGTCAACGGTACAGGTACAGCTACCCATAATATTATTGAAGCTATTCAGCAGTCCTATGACAATCAGGTAACAGATGAGTTTGTAAAACCTATCGTCATCACCAATGCTGACGGAACTCCAAAAGCTGTGATCAAGCCAGGTGATGTCGTAATCTGCTATAATTTCAGAACAGACCGTGGTCGCGAAATCACTATTGCCCTTACGCAAAAGGACTTTCCGGAATATAACATGCATGCGCTGGATCTTTACTATGTAACGATGACTTCGTATGATGATACATTCAAAAATGTTAAAGTAGTTTTCCAGAAGGATAATCTTACGGCAACATTGGGAGAGGTACTGGAGAAAAATAACAAAACACAAACACGTATTGCCGAAACAGAAAAATACCCGCACGTTACTTTCTTTTTCTCGGGAGGTCGTGAGACAGAATTTAACGGTGAACACCGCCTGTTGATTCCTTCTCCAAAGGTAGCCACCTATGATTTACAACCTGAAATGAGTGCTCAGGGAATTGCAGACGCTATTGTAAATGATATGGAAACGCAGCATCCTGATTTCATCTGTCTCAACTTTGCTAATCCGGATATGGTCGGTCACACCGGAGTATTCGAGGCTGTCGTAAAAGCCGTGGAGACTGTTGATTCCTGTACCAGACAAGTGGTGGAAAAAGGACTTACACTGGGCTATTCCTTTATTATAATAGCAGATCATGGTAATTCGGAATTTATGATCAATGAGGATGGATCTGTCAATACAGCACATACCACCAATCTGGTTCCTTGTATCCTGATTGATCAGGATTACAAACATGTAAAGGATGGCAAACTTGGAGACATCGCTCCTACGATATTGAAAATATTAGGTGTAGAGATTCCTGTAGAAATGTCAGGTGATATACTGGTTAGTTAATCGTACAGCGCAGAAATGAGTAATCTTGTCTATAAAGTACTGATGGTGATGGGATGTGGTGCTTTATGCTTAACAAGCTGCAGTCAACCTACTTCTAAAACAAATAGCGGAAGTGAACAGTACTACTTTTCATTGGATAGTTTTTTTCGCTCAGAGACCGCAAGGTTACAAAAAGAGAATCCGCTTATATCCAAAACGGTTGCTAAAGATGGTGAAGAGGAAAGTAAATCCGTAAAAATCAAGAATTGGGAAAATGAACTTTCAGCATTTACTTCTTCAGATATCAATAAGAGAGCGAATGTAGGGTTATATAAAGTCGAAAACAGAGATTGTGATATTATCTATACGGCTTTACAACCAGGTGTCTCCGTTCAGAAGATTATTATCAGAGAAAATCATCAGGGTGAAGTAAGAGCCATTCAGATCGAAAAGATAACAAACAATATCTTGTACAGCACGGAAGAAAATCTGACTTATACGGTGGATTCGGCATATGTAATCTCAAAAAAGCAACACATCAAGCTGATGGGAGAGAATACTTACCATGTATCAGGTAAATTCTAATTCCTCATCTTTCGCTTAGAAAATATATGAGAGCCTTCCTGTGTCAGGAAGGCTCTCTTTTTTATTCTTAAAACTTCAGCTATTCTTATCCTAACTTTACTTTAAATGGACATTTTAAATAGTAATTTTATGCGCTCAACCGTCAGCATCTGCTGACTTGCTATCCGGCAATAGAAAAACAGATTTGAAAAAGAAAAACATGAGTATAAATACAAAACCCCAACTTACTCCTTCCCTACTCTGGTTAATGGCTATTGGAAGTGGTCTCGTAGTTGCGAATAATTATTACAATCAACCTTTACTTGCACTAATGGCCAAAGATTTTGATGTATCGGAAGCCCGCATCAGCAATATTGCGATGCTGACGCAGATTGGTTATGCCTGCGGATTGCTATTTATTGTCCCCTTAGGTGATATGTTCAGACGTCGTAAACTTATCCTGATTGATTTTATATTTATTATCGCCTCTCTCATCGGAATGGCCACGACCCGGTCTGTTGACTGGTTGTTCCCGTTGAGTTTTATGGTAGGTTTTACGTCGGTAGTGCCCCAGATTTTTGTACCTATGGCAGCAGAAATGGCCAGCCCTGATAAAAGAAGTTCGGCTATAGGTATGGTCATGAGCGGTCTGCTGATCGGAATCTTACTATCCAGGGTGGTCAGCGGAATTATTGGCGATTATTTCGGATGGAGAGAAATGTATTGGGCTGCTGCAGGATGCATGGTCGTATTAGGCATACTGATAGCAGTTAAACTTCCGGAAAACAGTCCATCTTTTACCGGATCTTATAAAGACCTGATGAAGTCATTAGTCCGGTTGACACGTACGCAACCTGTGTTGAGATTAGCTGCATTCAGAGGAGCAATGGGATTTGCGGGGTTCAGCGCCTTCTGGACTACACTTGTTTTCCATATGGAAGGTGCTCCTTTCCACGACGGTCCGGCTGTGGTAGGTTCATTTGGCCTCGTCGGAGCCGCCGGAGCTTTGGGCGCAGCCTTTGTCGGGAGGTTTACAGGCAGGTTTACTTCTTTCCAGATTATTCTTTATGCGATCCTCATGATGGTGGTAAGCTGGATTGTGTTTTACTTTGGCGGTTATACATATATTGGATTGATCATTGGAATTATTTTGGTAGATTTAGGTCTGCAATCTATGCATATAATGAATCAGTCCAGTTACTTTGCACTCAATCTCGGAGCAAATAACAGACTGAATACAGTATACATGGTCACCTATTTTATAGGCGGATCTACAGGTACTTATCTGGCGGCACAGGCCTGGAAATATCAACAATGGACTGGTGTAGTGGCCGTTGGGATTTTCTTCACAGCATTAGCATTGGCAGCGCATCTGATATTTGATAAAAAGATTAATAACAAAACAGTATAGCATATGAAATTTGGTCAGGTTAATAATCCTCAGGATATAGATTTTTCGCTTCCTCCTACACCTCCTGAAACATTGGAAGTACTGACTAAGGGAGACAGCAGCAAACCGTTTGAAGTATATGTAGGCTGTGCAAAATGGAATAAAACAGATCTCAAAGGCTTCTACCCACGGGGTACAAAAGATGAATTGGCTTATTATTCTACTCAATTCAACAGTATTGAGCTTAATGCTACTTTTTACAATTCTCCCTCCAAAGAACAGGTGGAGACATGGAAAGAAAAAACTCCTGCAGATTTTAAATTTTTCCCGAAAATTCCACAATCCATCAGCCATTACAGCAGATTGCTAAATACCGGAGAGAAAGTAACAGCCTTTACGGATGCTGTTGCGCTCTTTGAAGAGAAACTGGGTATGGTCTTTCTGCAGATGATTGATAATTTCAAACCGAAAGACTTTCAACGTCTGGAGGATTTTGTTCGTGAATTTCCGAAGGGTATTCCTCTTGCTGTTGAGGTACGTAATGCAGAATGGTTTTCGGATCCGGAAGTACGGGAGAAGCTATATAAGACCTTACAGCAATATCATGTATCCAATGTATTAGTCGATACTGCCGGCAGAAGAGATATGCTGCATATGCGTATGACGACTCCTACCGCTTTTATCCGGTATGTAGGCGCTAATCACAGCAGTGATTACAGCAGACTGGATGAGTGGATAGAGGTTATCAAAAAGTGGCGTGAAGCCGGATTAGAGAAATTGTATTTCTTTATCCATCAGAATATTGAAGTGGAGTCTCCTCTGCTGGCAAATCATTTCATCAAAAAATTGAATGATACTTTTGGTCTGGATATCCGCAGCCCGCGAAAGAATGAATTATTTTAATATGTACTGTAATATCCATAGTCATATTGCAAAAAAAATCCTGCTTGAGAATACAAGCAGGATTTTTTTTATACTGGCAGTCCGGTTAACCTTCTTGTTCTAATTCTTCAAATTTCCTGAGGTCTATACGGGCTCCTTCTTCATCCCCCAGTTTTTCTTTCACTGATGCCCGGTACTGATAAAGATCAGAGTAGTATGGGTTGAGACGTATAGCATGATCATAATCCTGCAAGGCTCCTACCCAATCTTCCATTTTCTCTTGTAGTTCAGCCCGTAGTGTATAGGGATAAAAATCCTCTTCGGTAAGGCTGATCCAACGGTCATAATCCAGTTTAGCCAATTGAAGATTTCCAGTCTTTTCGTACAGTGTTGCACGTTCTTCAAATACAACAGCATTATTTTGCTGAAGATTTTCTGCAGACCTGAAATCTTCCAGAGCCAGTTCGCTCATTCCGATTGCAACAAATAATTTAGCCCGATATATATAGGCCTGAAAATTATCCGGTGCTAATAAAATTGCCTTGTCAAAATCAAATAAAGCATCGTCATAGCGCAAAAGCCGGGTCTGTAATGCTCCGCGGTATACATATAATTCGGCCAGCTCGGGTTGTAATGAAATAGCAAGTGTATAGTCGTCCAAAGCGCCCCAGTAAGAGAAAGAATACACTTTCTCCAGTGCTCTGTTGATCAAATGATTAACTTTTGAAGGTTCCTTTTTGACCAGTAAATTCAGCTCTGCCAGCTGATCATTATTATCGAGATGTTCGTGTTCAAATTCACGCTGTTCCAACCATTCAAAAAAGGAATAATAATTGAAATCAAGTTTTTTAGCGACCTGATAATCGTAAAAGGCGCCCTCATCATCTCCCATCAACGAATTCAATAAACTTCTGCAGGCATGAAAAAAGGGTTGCTCTCCAAACTCCTCAATCCCTTTAGTATAAGAGCCATGCGCTCCTTCCAGATCATCTTTCGTATAACAGTTGATCGCTGATACGGCCAGAGAGATCGCCGGAGAATCAATCATGCTGATGCTGTACTCTCTTTTATTTTCAGGTAGCGGAAACAGATATAAGCCCGTCAGGAGAAATGATATATTCTGATCCAGACCTAAATGTTTGAATTGTTTTTTCAATCTTAAAATTTGATCATCCAGATTATCCATACTTCAAAAATACTCAAAACTTTTGTAAGAAAGTCCTTAATTCATATAAAACGAAACACGTATTGCTGCACCTTTTTGCCCTTTATCATATAGATAAAAGCCTTCTCTGATCATATTGTCAGGCTCTGCAGATGGTTCTGTGATGTCGTAATACTGCACGGTATCCTTATTGTCATCTATTTCGGTTCTGCTCAGTTGATATTGCTTTTTATCCACTATCCGCTGATAATCTTCTCCATAACCTTTTCCAAAAAATGAAGAGGTAATCCAGACCATCTTTTGAAGCAATTCGGATGTATTTTCAAATGGAATATCCGTTTCCAGATAGGCATCATAAATAAAATGATTGCAGCCTCCAATCATCAGTTGCAGACGGTCGCCATTACGCAAATTGACTGTAAGCTGGTGAGTAGTGGTATCCCAGACTCCTTTGAGAGCAGGATCAAATTCCGACACTGCATCTTTTGTCAGTCTTTCCATGTCATTGTCAAAGATACAGTCATCCACCCCAACTGTGATGGTATCTTTTCTAGCAATAGAGTCTGCTTTTAAGGCAATAGCAGTATCCGATTGACTTATATTTTTGATATTGCTGTTCGATTGGCATCCTGCTGATAAGCAAATACCTGTAAGAAGAAAAGGCACTATAATTTTAAAATTCATTCCAGTCAAATGATATAGTTTTAGTATAACTCCCGATTATTTATTTTTTTTAATACATTATCATCAAAATCAGTGATAATTATAATTATCACTGATTTTGATGATAAAAATATCAAATATATCGTTTTACAATACGTAACCGATGTGTATATTTATTCCAGTCTTTATTAAAAATTCCTTCCGAATCCATCCTGTCTATTCTGATCTTTGCAGAGGCATGGATAATACGTTCACTATCCAACATAATACCTACATGGGTAATTCGCCCTTCTGCATTATCAAAATAAGCGAGATCTCCGGCTTTTATTTCCGGAAGAAAATCTACAGTAGTTCCCAGTTCCGCCTGTTGATACGCATCTCTGGGCAACTTTAGGTTAAAATGTCTGTAAATCAATTGAGAGAATCCTGAACAATCTATACCGGCCCGTGAACGTCCTCCCCAGAGATACGGAACAGCTTCGTAGGCACGGGATACAACAGCTATTTCTGTTTCAAATGAACCGGTGTCCGGTGCAAACACATCGCCCTCAATGTTATAGGCAACCTTGCCGACTTTCATCGTATTATCCTGGCCGGGATACACATATGTACCATGTACTAATTGTATGCGTACAAAGCCTGAAACAGCATAAGCCCCTGATGGACCTACCAACAGACGTTTTGATGAATGACAGGAGTTGTACTCCTCCGCTGTGACATATGTAAACTGCCCCAACTGCAACCATCCCTCATAATTATCGCTTTCAGTTTTAATATATGCCCAGTCTGCGGATTCTTCCAGAACCTCAAAGCATTCTCCGAACAATAATTGTGATACCATTTCACTGCGATGTGCAGCTTCTGCCCTCAAGGGTACAATAGAAAGATTACAGATTCCAAAAGCCATAATATGAATATTCTGTAGAACAGTTCTAAAAATACGGTTATCGTACTACCATATATCAATGCCTGTTCATTGCTAAAAAACAAATTATATAGATATGAAACAAAATGCTTATTTCATATGTTTTATTCCTACGAAGATAATCCTTTAAAGTGAAATATTATGACTACAGTACATCCAAAATTCCAACGTGTTCTTGTAGCGATCGACGATAGTCCTTGCTCATTAAAAGCTATTGAGTATGCTAAAGAAGTAACGAAATTATTAAAAACTTCTATTGCCTTAGTTACAGTAGTACCGCCCACGACCCCTGCAAGCTATGGTGCAGACCCGCTTCTGGGACAACAACCCATTATTGTACCTGAAGTTACAGAGATACAGGAAAAATCAGCGCAGGAATTTCTGGAAAGAATAAGCCGTGAATTTGAAGAAGCGAATGAAGTTTTTGTGTTCAACAAGGTGGGTTCTGTGAAACAGGAAATTCTTTCAGTAGCACAGGAATGGGCTGCTGACCTGATAATTATGGGCTCAAATGGTCGTACAGGATTTGATCATTTTATCTCAGGTAGTGTTTCTGAAGGCGTTATCCGCAAATCGTTATGTCCGGTAATGGTAATCCCGGGAAAAGCAGAATAGCTTATTTTTTACGTAACCGGGCCGCAAACATGGTGTCGGCCTGCTGCTCGTACCCCTTCAATGTGACCATTTCCTCGAGCTCACAGCCCAGATGTTCACTGATAAAGTTTACGACGTCCTCATTCTCTTCTTTAAAAACAGAACAGGTAATATATAGAAGCGTTTTACCTGGTTTAAGGTGACGTAATACATTCTTGGCAATCTGACGCTGCAGTACTGAGAAATTTTCGATAGCGGATTCCTTAAACTGCGATATCATCTCCGGCGTTCTTCCCCATGTACCGGAACCAGAACAGGGCGCATCCAGAATTATACCATCAAACAATTCCTTATCCAGTATTGTTAACGGATCACGTGTCAGATCAATAACTTTCTTACGGTAATTTTTGATTCCGGCGAAATCAAAACGCTCATCCAGATTACGGAGTATACTCATACGGATATCAGACACCAGTAATTTTACTGACGGATATTTATCCAGAAACAGAAGAGCCTTCCCTCCCGATGCAGCACAGGCATCCCACCAGCTTTCACCATCTTTTGCTTCTATCAGATCAATCGTCTTTTGGGAAGACAGATCCTGTACTTCATAAAGTCCGGATAATCCTTTCAACTGCTGCAGATTTGTTCCATTACGTAAGGCTAATGTATGTGGACGAATATTCTCAAATGTAACTTCTGCTTCTGTAAGGATATGTTTTACTTTAGCTTCTGATCCTCTTTTCAATCGGATAAACAGATCCGGTTGCACCAGTTGACTTTGTAGGAATAACTCTGTATCAATAGGAGCTGATAAATGTTGTTGTAATGGGAAGAGGTCTGAGCGGTTTATCAAATCCAGACCGACCAAAAAATCGATCTTATCGGAAACAGGATCCCCTAATCGTGAAGTCCAGTCAGGTTTGTAATAAGAGACGACTGTACTCTCTGTCTCACACAGAAATTCAGCAAGCACAACCCGATCAGTAACCGAAAGTTGGGTTGCAGCTGTACCTAACCTGAAAAAGTTATAGCAAAGCCTGGAAGTCATCCGTCTGTCGGATGACCCCATCTGCTTGTTATCTTTAAAAAACTGTGTTAAAAACCTTGAGAACGGTTCTTTATTCGGATATGAAGACAGCGCACGTTCAAAATTGCGAATTTGCTGCCCTATACGTCTTTCGTTGACCTCCATTAGCTTACCCAATAGTTAGGGTTATTATTTTGATTGAAATGCACCATTACGGTACACTAAGAAACCAACAGCATTATTGACATACCCCCATGCAGCATTATACTGAAATTTAAAGGAGTTAGACAACCCGTCAAATTCTTCACTTTCTACATGTGCGGCGTAATCTTTACCATATTTGGCAATCAGTCTTCCAAAGTATTGAGCTGCATCATATCCTTTAAATGAATATTCTGATGGCTCTACTCCATAAGTATCCTTATATGTGGTCTTAAATTTACGCACGGCGGATGAATACGACGAAAGTACAAATGAAGAACTGATCGTAATCGAATAGTCATCTACATTACTGAATGCCTTAAAATCAAATTTATCCCATGTCGGATGTCCGAACAGGGCAAATCTATATGGTGATTCCAGGCTTTTAGCATCCAGATTACTTAATAATGCTCTAAGCTGCACTGCACTTGTGGTACCTGTGACAATAATGTTTTTGCCTGTCTGCGTCAGCGATTGATTCAGTTGGTCTATGCTTGTCACCGAACGTACATCCAGCTTTTTCTTTGCTCCTGCTATTTCTGTATCAAATCCTGTAAGAAACTGTTTGTGATCTGCATCTCCGGTATTGTAGACAATGACAACATCTCCGGTATTGTACTCCCTGATAATCTCTTTTGCCATCTCCCGCATATGTACGCGTATCGGCGGAGTAAGTGACACAAGATTAGGATTGTTAAATTCTGTAGGCATAGTAGCTGCCAGCGGCGATACCTGCAGAATTTTCCTGTTTACAGAATTTGCACCGAAAGTTTTGATCTCTTTCGGATAAATAGGACCTACAATTAATGATGCGTACTGCACATCATCGGATTTGGCAATCGCTGTAGTACGTACCACATCATCCCGGGAATCCAGCACATTTAAGGTGAAATTAGTTCCTTGCTTTGCCAGATCATCTAATCCGGTCTGAAATCCCTGATAAAAGTCCAGTGCCAATGCTGCACGCTTGACATCATTTTCAGATAAAAGACTGGTATTGACAGAAGTCAGCTGGAAAGGAAGAATCAGGGCTATCTGATTGACCATAGCCCTTTTTGCTGCCGCCTTTTGCTCTGCCGGTGACAATTCTTTTACTGTAGTCTTATCTTTATCCTTTTTCTCTGTTGCAGCACCTGTATTTCCACCTTTATAATCAGGTGAACGCAGCACGCCGGTAGTCTTAGGAGAACATGATGTAACAGCCAGTAAAAGTGCTGCTAACAACAGTAAATTATTCCCACTCAATCGTTGCCGGCGGTTTGGAACTGATATCATATACAACTCTGTTGATTCCTTTAACATGATTAATGATTTCGTTAGAAATTTTTGCCAGAAGATCATATGGCAAGTGAATCCAGTCTGCAGTCATACCGTCCAGTGAACCTACAGCACGCAAACTTACCACATGCTCATATGTACGCTCGTCTCCCATTACACCTACAGATTTCACCGGAAGGAATATTGTTCCTGCCTGCCATACTTTATCGTACCATCCGGATTCTTTCAGATTGCGGATGTAGATATCGTCTGCCTCCTGTAAGATACGTACACGATCCGGAGTAATATCTCCCAGAATGCGTATTGCCAGTCCCGGTCCCGGAAAAGGATGCCTTCCCAGAATAGCCGGATCTACATTTAATGTTTTTCCTACTTTACGTACCTCATCCTTGAAAAGTGTTTTCAATGGTTCTACAACCTTTAACTTCATAAAGTCAGGAAGACCACCCACATTATGATGTGATTTGATCGTCGCTGAAGGGCCTTTTACCGATATAGATTCAATGATATCCGGATAGATTGTACCTTGTCCCAACCATTTAGCCTCTACGCCTTCAGGCAATTCTTTTTGAATCTCTTTTGCCGCTTCATCAAAAACATCTATAAATGAAGCACCAATGATCTTTCTCTTTTGTTCAGGTTCTGAAATACCAGCCAATCTGCCATAGAACAAGTCTTTAGCATTGATTCCCTTGATATTCAGCCCCATATTTTTATACGAATCCAACACCTGCTCGTATTCGTCTTTACGCAACAAGCCGTGATCTACAAATATACAATGAAGATTTTTACCGATTGCCTGATGCAATAACACACCTGCTACGGTAGAATCTACACCTCCTGAAAGTGCCAGGATCACATGGTCATTACCCAATTGTTTTTTAAGATCTGCAACTGTAGTTTCTACAAAAGCATCTGCAGTCCAGTCCTGTTCGCATCCGCAAATGTCAACAACAAAGTTTTTCAGCAATACCTGACCATCAGTGCTGTGCGTTACTTCGGGGTGAAACTGTATCCCGAAAGTCTGTGTACCTTCTACCTGATAGGCTGCTACTCTTACTTTATCCGTACTGGCAATAATTTTAAAGTTTGCCGGAACATCTTTGATCGTATCTCCATGTGACATCCAGACCTGGGACTGGGTCGGTACTCCTACCAATAATGGATTAGCGTCATCTACAAATTGTAAATTAGCACGTCCGTACTCTCTGATTTCCGAAGGCAACACCTCTCCTCCGGATTGCTGTGCGATATATTGTGCTCCGTAACACACTCCTAATAACGGGAAACGGTCCTGAATAGATTTGAAATCTATTTGTGGTGCATCTTCCTGGCGTACCGAGTACGGACTTCCGGAGAAAATAACACCTTTTACTGTTTCATCAAATTCTGGAAGATGATTAAAAGGATGGATTTCGCAATACACACTTAGTTCACGCACACGTCTGGCAATCAACTGTGTATACTGTGAACCAAAATCAAGAATAATAATTTTTTCTGGCATGGGCCAAAGTTACGGATTTGTACTGAAATATGATTCTATAAAAACAATATAACGGTAAAAGTAGTTTGAAATTATCTGTTTACCGCTGAGATGTTTATCAGCAGCATATTCAGAAAGCAGAATCGGTTTATTTTTCCAGGTATTAAGGTGTCTAAACTGTATCATTAGTATAATACCAAAAGTCTTCTGCAGAAAAACTCATCTTGTTGAATCCGAACTCAAAATCAATCAGATGAAACTCCTCCTCTACTTTGAAAATATTTTGGTTTAAATCCGAAGCAGAAATTAATATCAAATTATTTTGATCAGTGATTACATCTTTTACCATTGTAATAAATTTTTCATCTACAAATATCAATGGATATTTATGCCAAATGTATGCAATGACATTACTTTCATTAGAGAGAGTCATCCAATTCTCTTCGTCCTTCCAATAAGAAACAGAAAGTTGGCTTTTATTAAACAATTCAACACATTCAAAAAAAATCGGAATGACCATTCGCTGTTAATTTTTATCGCATGCTTCAAGTTATCTGTAATATCTATCTTAAAGTTATCCATATTTAATCCTCCGAACTTTTAAAGCTTCTTACTTTAGTAAAATTTATCCTCAATCGTAGCTATTGCTTCTAAACTTAATATTTTCAAATAGAGTTCAAATACTTTGACAAACTAATATTGAAAAATATAACATTAATCTTCTAACATGAATATAACTTCCTTTTTATCTATTACAGAATTATCTAAAAAATCCATTAAAACTTTAATTGAGTAAGCCAGTTGACCAATTTCTGACGTTCTATAATTTAATATGTATACCTTCTCACAAAAAGTAATCTTTTCGTACCGGGTGGGATATTTTTGTAAATGCATCTGATTAGGCTCTTCATATCCGGCTTCTAATAATTGATCCAATAATTTTTTTAATCCTGTAATCAAAGATGATGTTTGCGAAGAGTTAAAAAAAATTTCATTTCTTTTATTTGGCATCATTCGGTTTTCGAGTAAAAACAAGTTAAAATATGAAAATGAAAACATCTTTATTTGTTCACTAAAAACATATATATCCCTTCCGACTTTAATACCTTTTATTTTTTTCATTTTAGTTTAATATATCCAATTATATTCTCAAATATGGAAAGATAAAATTCAAAAAATCTATCAAAAATAAGTGAAACTTGCTACGATTTATATTACTTCCTTTTATGGGTGCATCCTCGGATATAATCCCTCGGCTTGATCTCTACATCGAGTCATAACAATCCAAAAAAATGTCATGTTTATTTCTATTCTGACAATCAAATAAATTTTCCAGTAGAACAGCGAGAATATTTAAATTATCTCTGTTTATTTTTAATCCTTTACATTATTCAGAACCAGAGCTTTTTACAAAATTTTGCTCCAACAACTCCTTAAAGGTAGTTTAGGTTTAACCAATTAGAGAGATAATTATAATTCGAATAATTCTATTTTGTAATTTTCAAACTTAAATATAAAAAAATAACCAGACTCAAAGCCAGCACTATCTAACGGCATTATACAATATTAGTTAAAGTGTAAATTATAATAACAAAAAAAAGCTGCTTTAGATTTTAAAGCAGCTTCCTGTATTCTCTTTTATAACTTAAATAATGCCATGTAGTACTAATTGCTGCTCCATCTCTTTCTGAAGAATCAATGCCTCTTCTCTGGCTCGTTCGGCAAAGTCTTTTCCATTTGAAGCATAGATGATACCACGGGTACTGTTAACCAGCAATCCACAGTCTTTATTCATACCGTATTTACAGACATCTTCCAGACTACCTCCCTGTGCACCTACACCCGGCACAAGCAGAAAATGATCAGGAGCATGTTCACGTATCTTGATAAATCCTTCGCCACGGGTTGCTCCTACCACGTACATAATCTGTTCGTCCGATCCCCAGGTATTTACCTTATCCAGTACTTCTTCAAACAACTGTTTGCCGGAGGAATTGGTAAAATTCTGAAAATCCAGACTTCCCGGATTAGAGGTAAGCGCCAGTACTATAGCCCACTTACCTTCAAAATCTAAAAATGGTGTGACCGAATCTTTACCCATATAAGGAGCAATAGTAATCGAGTCAAAGCTCATACCCGAGTTTTGCTGATCAAAAAATGCACTGGCATACATTTTAGAGGTATTACCTATATCACCGCGCTTGGCATCCGCTATACTAAAACAATCCTGAGGCAAAGCTTCCCAGGTCTTACGAAGAGATTCCCAGCCCTTTACACCATAGCTTTCGTAGAAAGCGATATTAGGTTTATAGGCCACACAAAGATCCTCTGTCGCTTCTATAATGGCTTTATTAAACGTAAAGATAGGATCTTCATTATCCAGTAAATGTTCAGGGATCTTAGTGAGATCTGTATCCAGACCTACACAGAGAAATGAACGCTTTGTTTTGATTTGTTGAATGAGCGCTGCTCTGGTCATATTAAAAATTCAAAAGTAAAAATTGAAAAGTAAGGAAGGATCTTATTTATTAATCAGTTCCTCTATAAAATCCACAACCTCTTTACGGCTGTAATCCGCCATTCCTTCATGTCTGGTGACTATTGCTCCTGTTTTATCCAGTATCAATGTTGTTGGAATAGATCCTCCTAACCAGGTTTTCGGAATCTCCCCTGCAGGAAAATGTACAGGCATTGTAAGTTTTTCTCCCTGCATAAACTGCAGTGCTTTTTCTGTATCGTTTTCTATTTCTACAATCAGGAAAGCTACTTTATCGTTGTTTTTAAACTTGTCATACAGCTTCTGAATAGACGGCATTTCTGCTTTACACGGAGGACACCATGTTGCCCAAAAATTAACAAACACCACTTTTCCTTTGAGATCATGCGTCTGAATAGTTTTACCGGAAGCATCTGCAAAAGCAACGTTAGGCTCTCCTGATTGAACAGCATTAGCTCCTTCAGGTATAGCATCTGGTGTCTTCGGCACTTCAAGTTTAGGCTTGAACAGACCTATCTTCATAAGTCCCTGCTGAAAATAGGCACGACTCGTTGGCCATACCATCAATGCGATCAGCACAACGAAAACTACATTAATTACAATTTTTTTAGTTTTTGGATTCATCACAAAATAAATGGGTTAAGCATCAAATTTTTCTAACTGTTTGAGTAAGATAGCGAAATCCTTCGGATATTCAGCCTCAAATTCATAAGACTTATCAGCAACTTTAAATCTTACCTTTTTGGAATGTAATGCAAAGCGTTTCATGATCGGTTGCTCTTCTTCATCCTTTGATAATGTAAAACCCCGCTTTTTGATCTGCGAAAGATATACCGGCTTTCCTCTGTACATACTGTCACCTACGATGGCTGCATGTTGTGTCGCCAAATGAATACGTATCTGGTGCATACGTCCCGTAATCGGCTTGCACTCTACTAATGTAAAGTGCTTAAAATATTGTATAGAATTAAAGATAGTCTCGGCAGGTTTACCGTTATAACGGTCTATGGTCACATTCTTATTCCCCTGATTAAGTATCGGCAGATCTATTTTGAGATCCTGAAAAATATGAGTTCCTTCTATAATAGCATGATAGGTTTTATCTACCCGTCTCTTTTCAAATTCTATGGAGATCAAACGGTAGGTTTCCGGATTTTTAGCGATAAGAAGTATGCCTGAAGTTTCTTTATCCAGTCGGTGACAGATCTGTGCATCGGCGTAGTATTTCTTAGCCAGACGCAGTATATTGACCTCTCCGCCTTCACGCTCGTCAAGCGAGGCGATAAAAGGGGGTTTGTTGATTACAATTATATTTTCATCTTCGTGAATGATCAGATCAGTGAACTTCGGAAATTTAAAGAGTTTAGCTTCGCTTTGCTTCATCCTGCAAATTTACAAAATACCTTTGAGATAGCTGCGATTTACCTTTACGGATAAGGCCAACAAGCATTTATTAGGGTTTTAAAACATAGTTTTGCTTAAAATTTCTATACTTTTGTTTCTTCAACAAACGAAGACATGTCTGTAAACAAAGAAATTACACGAATCACGACTTCTACCATTCAGGAATTGAAGAATCGTAAAGAAAAAATTGCGATGCTGACCGGCTATGATTATTCTATAGCACGCGCACTGGATGAGGGAGGAGTTGAAATCATTTTAGTCGGCGACTCTGCCGCTAATGTATTTGCCGGTTACGAAACGACCTTGCCGATGACACTGGACAACATGATTTATCATGCTTCAGCGGTAGTAAGAGGTACCAAACGTGCGATGGTGGTCGTAGATCTTCCTTTCGGAGCTTATCAGGGCGATATCAACGATGCTTATAAAGCTGCTGTTCGCGTCATGAAAGAATCCGGAGCACATGCACTCAAACTGGAAGGTGGTGTAGAGATCATCGAAAACATCCGTAAGATAGTTGAGACAGGAATCCCGGTTTGCGGGCACCTGGGGCTTACGCCACAGTCCATTTACAAATTCGGAAACTTTGGTGTAAGAGCTAAAGAGGAAGCGGAAGCGGAAAAATTAAAAACAGATGCATTAGCCCTTCAGGAAGCAGGTTGTTTTGCTGTGGTACTTGAGAAAATTCCGGCTAAACTGGCAGCTGAAGTATCTGCTTCTTTGCATATCCCTACTATAGGAATCGGAGCAGGAAACGGATGTGACGGTCAGGTATTGGTCGTAAATGATATGTTGGGGTTGACGAAAGGTTTTAAACCTAAGTTTTTGCGTCAGTATCTTAATCTGTACGAGGAAATGACCAAAGCATTTGGCCAGTATGTAGCTGATGTCAAAGCTGTAAATTACCCGAATGAAAACGAACAATATTAATTATACTACTTAAGCAAAGATGTTCAAATTTCTGATTATACTCGGATTGATAGGACTGGTGATCTACTTTGTATCACGTAAGCTATCGGGTCTTACAGGTTCTCCTTCCGGAGCAATCAGAAAGGGACAGTTTCTGCTTATGCATACACCTACTGCTTTGATTACAAAGGTTTCAAAGAAAACATTTGTCAATGTAGGTATCGGCATCATTCTGTTACTTATAGTGGTATTACTTGCTGTGAAGATCAAGATCCTGCTGTTTCTGCTGCCTATCAGTTTTTATATGATCGGACAGCTTTTTGTGTTGACCAACCATGTGAAAGCTACCCGAAATCAACAAATCTGGTTTGATCCGCAACAAGAAGAAGTTATTGTTGAAAGTCTGAATAAACAGACTATACGATTCAAGCTGCAGACAGATGTAAAAGCAGTGCAGCAAATAGAAGCGGTACAGCATACCAACGGAGTTGTATTTGGGTATTACCGGATGAAAACGACAGCAGGTATTGTAGAAATCCCATATCTGGTTATGAAAAACGATGCGGTTTATCAATGCTTTACTAATGCAGTACATAAACACTTCTCTCCTTCTCTGCAGAAAAGATTATTCCCGATTATATAAACGTTACTGGAAGAAGGCAAAAAAATAAGGATTCATTTTTAATTAAAAATGAATCCTTATTTTTTTATGCAGATGAATGGCAATCAGGAATTGATTGCCTTCCAGATCATATCTTTTAATTGAAGAATATTTTTACCGGATATGGAAGAGATAAAAATATAAGGAATATCATCAGGCACCTGAGCCTTCATTTCATTTTCCAGTTCTTCATCCAGCATATCAGATTTAGTAATCGCCAGTAATTTGGGCTTATCCATCAATTCTGGATTATAAGCCGTCAATTCTTTCAAAAGAATATGATATTCTTCCGCGATTGTACGATCTGTGTCTGCCGGAACCATAAAGAGTAAAACTGAGTTTCGTTCAATATGACGCAAAAACCGGTATCCTAATCCTTTACCTTCAGAAGCTCCTTCGATAATACCCGGAATATCGGCCATTACAAAAGATTTATTATCTCTGTAGCTTACAATCCCCAGATTGGGTACCAATGTAGTAAAAGGGTAATTTGCGATTTCAGGTTTTGCAGCTGACACTACTGACAGCAGTGTTGATTTACCTGCATTCGGGAATCCTACCAGTCCAACATCGGCTAGTACTTTGAGTTCCAGAATTACCCATTGCTCTATTCCGGGTCTTCCCGGTTGAGAAAATCGTGGAGTCTGCTGCGTTGCAGACTTAAAGTGCCAGTTACCCAGTCCGCCGATACCACCTGCTGTCAAAATTTTTGTTTCGCCATCTTCTGTAATATCAAACAGGACTTCTCCCGTCTCGGCATCACGTGCGATAGTACCCAGCGGTACTTCCAGTATTTCATCTTTACCGTTAGCTCCGGAGCGCAACGCACTACCTCCCGGATCTCCGTTGGATGCAATGATATGTTTTCTGTATTTCAGGTGGAGCAGTGTCCACAACTGACTTGTTCCTTTGAGTATAATATGTCCTCCCCGGCCGCCATCACCTCCATCAGGACCACCTTTGGCAGTATGCTTATCCCGATGCAAATGCGCTGAACCAGCACCACCATGACCTGATCGGCAACACACTTTCACATAATCTACAAAATTTGATCCCTGAGCCATTTATTATACTTCGTTAAGCTAAAAAAGAAAAAAATACTAATAAACTATTAGTATTGGTCAATAATCTGGGTCAGTTCCCCAAAAATAGAGTCAATATCTCCGATTCCGTTTACCTTAGAAAGCTTATCCTGAGCTTCATAATATGGTAATACAAGAATAGTTTTTTCGAAATACTCTTCTATGCGTTTCGTCAGTTTATCCGCTGCATCATCTGCGCGGCCTGAAATCTCTTGTCTCTTAGCGATACGAGCTTTCAATTCGTCTTCGTTGACATCCAGCGCAATTACTCCTGTGATAGAAGAATTGTTAGACTCAAGGAAGTGATCCAAAGCCTCAGCCTGAGCTACAGTGCGCGGGAATCCATCAAAAATAAATCCTTTTGCATTTGGATTTTTTTTAATTTCTTCCTCCAGCATTGCTATCGTTACGGAGTCAGGCACCAGGTTGCCATCCGCAATGATCTGACTAACCTGTTGGCCTAATGTTGTCTGGTCTTTGATGTGAGCACGGAAAAGATCACCTGTTGAGATATGCACCAATTGGTATTTATCAATAAGCTTTTGTGATTGAGTGCCTTTGCCCGCACCTGGAGGACCGAATAAAACAAGGTTTAGCATAGTTGTAATTCCGTAAAAAATAAAAGCCTAATCTTGTTTTTGATTAGGCTTGGAGTTTAACAAGTGCGCTCAAAGGGAGTCGAACCCCTAACCTCCTGATCCGTAGTCAGGTGCTCTATCCAATTAAGCTATGAGCGCGGCAACCAACACTTCCCGACTTTATGCCTGTTCTGTTTTGGTGATGCAAATATAGGGAAATTCCATCTTCACACAAATTTTTTTTCATTTTAAAGCAGAACACTGCATCAATCGATAAGAATTACCCGAATAATCCAATTGTTACATATCTGACAAAAAGTGAAGGAATGAATGTGTGTGTAATGAGAGAGAAAATGTGTGCGCTCAAAGGGAGTCGAACCCCTAACCTCCTGATCCGTAGTCAGGTGCTCTATCCAATTAAGCTATGAGCGCAGTTCCTGTGTGTCCCGGAGATAACCCCGTTTTGTTTTGGTGATGCAAATATCGTTACTTTTATCTTATTTCCAAATAAAAATATTCATTTTTAGTATCTGCAGGAATATAATTCTAATTATCTTATTGATTTTATTATATTTATGTTGAAATATTTTTTTTCATAATATACATTCCCCATACATGACAGAGCGTAACTTTAAGAGCAGCAAGATCCGAATTGGTGATATCAGTATCTCATACTATATCAAACCAGCACTTACTTCCGAACCAACCGAAACTATCATTTTTATCCATGGATTTCCTTTTAATAAGAAAACCTGGAAGCCACAGCTTGAGAGTTTGGCAGACAATGTGACCGGAATCGCAATAGATGTTCGCGGGCATGGCAATACAACTGCAGGGCATGGTTTTTTCAGTGTGGATGTTTTTGCCAAAGACCTTGTTGTATTTATCAAGAAGTTAGATCTCGAACAGGTTACCTTATGTGGTATATCCATGGGAGGATATATTGCACTTAGAGCATATCAGTTGATTCCAAACCGCATAAAAGGTCTGATCCTGTGTGATACCCATGCAAGAGCTGATGATAACAAAGGCAAACAAAAAAGATTTGATTCTATTCAGGCCATTTTACAATATGGAAGAAGACCGTTTGCCATAGGTTTTGTTGAAAACGTCTTTCATAAGGATACAATCAGCAACAATCCTGAAGCTGTAGAATTAATCAAAAGCAGTATCCGTCGCAACAGCATAAGCAGTATCTGTGCTACACAACTTGCATTAGCCAGTCGTACCGACACGCGCGATATGCTGGGAGCTATCCCTGTTCCCACACTGCTCATCAGAGGTGCAAATGATGCCATTACGCCCAAAGAGCTTATGGAAGAACTTGAAGCAGCTATTCCGCAGGCTTCCTATATAGAAATTGAAAATGCCGGACATCTTCCAAATCTGGAACAGCCTGAACGATTCAACAGTCTGCTCCATGAGTTTTTGAGAAACTTACAGATCAGATAAGGCATTTTCGGTCAGCAAAGCTCCTTTTTCTATCAGGTATTCTGAGCGGTCGTAGTCCCATAATCCAGAAATATTATGCGGAATCGTGACTACACAATCGGGCTTATACAAGGCTATGCTTTGTGCAGCCAGCTGACGTCTCATCGCATAATAAGCATGCGTCAATACACCTATTGAATTTACTTTTACAGGTTTATTCTTTGTCTGTACCAGTTCCGGATCAGGCAGACCGTCCAGGTTGACTGCGACTACAAGATTATGCTTATGCTGCACATGATTGATGGGTAAAGGATTGAGTACACCTCCATCAACCAGAAACTGCTCATCAATACTAACGGCTGTAAATACGGCCGGTATTGCTATGGAAGCACGTATAGCATCATACATACTACCTGTACGAAACACGACATCCTGTTCTTTTTTCAGATCAGTAGCCACAGCTGTATACCGTATCGGCAAATCTTCAATATTTATATCCGGCACGATTTGTTTGATCACCTCAAAGATGCGTATACCTTTCATGACGCCCGATCCAAAATAGGTAAAATCCATAAGCCTGAAAATTTCACGTTTGCTCAGTGTCTTCAGCCAATCCTGAAAATCCGAAAGTTTCTGCTGTGCATATACCCCTCCTACTAAGGAGCCTATAGAACAACCAACTATCTCATCTATTGTATATCCTTTGGATTCCAGAGCACGAATTACTCCTATCTCTGCAATCCCTCTGGCACCTCCGCTTCCCAGAACCAATGAAACATGTTTTTTCCTTGCTGCATTCATAACGCTAAAATTACAATATTTAAGGAGAAAGAGATTGTCATTAAAAAGTCTAAAAAACATAAAGTGTTTAAACATTTAAAAATCATTGTTACTTTTGCTAACACTGTTAACTAAATGTTTAGACATGGGAATATCGGAACGAAGATTTCGGGAGCAAGAGCAATTAAAACAACTTATCGTAGCGCAGTCATGGAGTATTGTGGCGGAGGAAGGATGGGCTGCACTCTCTCTGCGTAAGATTGCGGATGCGATTGAATACAGCGTACCGGTGATCTATAAGCACTTTAGCAGCAAAGATGACCTGATCGAATATTTTACGAAAGAGGGATTTCGTTTACTGGCCGAACAACTTGCCTATGCTATCAGTCAGGATGACTCTGCTGAAGTAAAAATCCTTCATATCGCTGAAGCTTACTGGTCCTTTGCCTTCACCCATCAGAAGCATTATGAGATCATGTTTGGTCTGGGCATACCGACCTGCGAAGCGATACAGACTGTACAGGAGAAAAGAAAGACTTCAGAAATTTTACTGACAGTCATTGAAGAGGCTATTTTGCAAAGCAACCGGACAGACACTGATAAGTACTTAAAAATGAAAACTTTTTGGTCTATCATGCACGGTCTTGTTGCTATTGAATTATTATCTGTTAATCAAAAATCAATCGAACCATCCGCTATACTTAAAGATGCCGTGGATGGGTATATCAAATCACTAATTAATTAAATAAAAAGATGAGTTTATTAGAACATTTAAACTGGAGATACGCTACAAAAAAAATGAACGGACAACAGGTAGCACAGGAGAAAGTAGATTACATTATCGAAGCAGCTCGCCTCGCTCCTACTTCTTCGGGCTTGCAACCGTACAAAATCATTGCAATCTCTGATCCGGAGCTGAAAGCAAAGATCCAGCCCATTGCCTATAATCAATCTCAGATTGTAGATGCTTCACATTTATTGATATTCGCTGCTTATGATGAGTATACAAAGCAACGTGTCGATGAGGTATTCACACAACAGGAAGTAGAGCGCGGATTACCTGCAGGATTTGCAGATGACTATAAAAATCAATTGTTCAGTTCACTTTCAGCACGTGAACAACAGCAACAATTTGAGCATGCTGCACGTCAGGCTTATATCGGATTTGGTCTTGCCATTGCCGCTGCAGCTGAACAAAAGGTAGATGCGACTCCGATGGAAGGATTTGTCAATGAGCAACTGGATGATTTATTAGAACTGAAAAAATATGGTCTTAAATCCGTTACGATCTTAGCATTGGGATACCGTGATACTGAAAATGACTGGTTGGTAAATATGAAAAAAGTAAGAAAAGAAGTTAAGGACTTTGTAATCAATCTGGACTAATACTTACTTAAAATGACAGCATAAAGCCGTTCTTTGTTAAAAGAACGGCTTTACTATTATATAAATTTCAGGAACTAAAATAGTTTGGCCTGATCTTTTAGATTTTATAATATTGCTCCCAGCCTTTTCTCGGAGGAGGTCCCGCTAGTAAGCTGTTAGCAAACTTATTATTTGTGATTTTTTTGCTTTTACGGTCAAATTCAAGTTTTGTCCCTAATTTCTGGGCCAATACCCCTAAACAGAAGACCTGACTTAAAGGACCTGCAATGTCGAAGGAAGATCTTGTCTTTTCTTCTCCTTTACAACTGCGAATAAAATTAAGGAAATGATTGGACGGACTCTGCGGTACTTCCGGAAGTTTTCCGGCCATGGCCAAAGCCTGTTCTTCCGGTATAATGGACAGTGTACTACCATGTGATCCACCTTTGAAAGTCAGATTCTTACTGTAGATAATCTTACCCGGATTAAGTTTTGCAGGTTCGATCTTACCGGTTGTCGGAGGCGGAATATTCGGATCTAATCCGGATACGCCATATCCTTCCGGTATTGGTGGCAGATTGTTGATACCATCGTACCAGGTAATATCCAGAGCCGGCATATCTCCCCGCTTAGGAAAGCGGAATGCCAGCGTAGTAGACATCGGAAAGAAAAAGTCATTATGACCGTCCAGATTAACAGGATTCACCTCATAAGGTAATCCCAGATCCAGAAACTCATGTGCCGTATCCAATATATGTGCACCCCAGTCTCCCAAAGCGCCCATTCCAAAATCAAACCAGCATCTCCATTGCCCGTTGACAAAATCTTTATTAAAGTCATGCCCCTGAGTAGCCATCTGCCACAATTCCCAATCTAATGTCGAAGGTGTTGGCTCTTTAGGCGGAAATGACTTGATATTCGTATCCCAGGTATGCCAGCGTCTGGGAGCATTCATATGTGCGGTAATTGCCGTTACATCTTTAATAATTCCGGCTTCCTTCCAGGCTTTAAATTGAAAGTAATTCGCTTCCGAGTGTCCCTGATTACCCATTTGTGTCACCACTTTATTGAACTTAGCAGCCTTTTTCATCATTAATTCTACTTCCTGAAAAGTTCTGGCCATTGGCTTCTCTACATACACATGCTTTCCAAGATCTATGGCCATCATGGTTATCGGAAAATGAGAAAAATCCGGAACTCCTATAGAGACTGCATCGATCTGATTACTCATCTTATCAAACAATTGCCTGAAATCCTGAAACCGGGGTACATCCGGAAATTGCTGAAGGATCGGAAGCGTATGAGGTGCGCCCATATCAACATCACACAGTGCCACAATATTGACCAGTCCTGTCTTGTAAAGATCCTGAATAATATCTGCACCTCTGTTTCCGATGCCAATACAGGCCAAATTAATCCGTTCATTAGGTCGTGCTAATTTTACCGGTGCTGAAGCAGCTAAGAAAGACGGTAAAGCGATAGTAGCACCCGACAGCAACAGACTATTGCGCAAAAATGTCCGTCTCGAAAAAGAGGTTGTATTTTTCATGATTTGAGATTACAAGTTTATAATTAAGAGTTTGTCCGGGATTACAGAGACAAAAATTAAATTTACCCCTCTAATTTAATTATTTTTTATTAATTCTATATAAAAATCCAAATAAAATTAACAATTTTATAACTCCAAAATAAACTTTTAAAAGGCTTTACAACCCTAAACTATTATGACACACACAAAATTAAGTTCTATTTCAAAAATTCTGCTCGCTACCGGATGCCTGCTTGCATCCACCACATTTACAACACAGGCTCAGCAAACTAAAGCTACTATTTTTGACGGCAAAACACTGGCTGGCTGGAAAACCGTAGGCGGTAAAGCTCCATATGTTGTAGAGAATGGAGTTATAGTAGGTACTATGACGAAGAAAACACCTAATTCATTTTTAGTTACTGAAAAAGAGTATGGTGATTTCATACTGGAGCTTGAAGTCAAACTTGAAGGCGACAATACCAATTCGGGTATACAGATCAGAAGCCATATTGACCCGCAGGCTAATGATGGCCGCGGCCGGATGTATGGCAAACAGGTGGAAGTGGATCCGACAGCAAGAGCCTGGACCGGAGGTATCTATGATGAAGCACGAAGAGGCTGGCTATATCCCTTAGATCTCAATCAAAATGCTAAAAAAGCATTCCGTAAGAATGAGTATAATGCTATTCGTATTGAAGCTATTGGTGATGAAGTGAGAACTTGGGTCAACGGAATTCCTACAGCAGCTGTCATCGACACTATAGATCAGACTGGTTATATCGGTCTGCAGGTACATAATATCGCAGATGCGGATGACGGTAAGAAAGTATATTTTAAAAATGTCCGCATTCAAACGGAAAATCTTAAAGCTAAGGCATTTCCAAAAGATATTTATATCACAAACCTGCACCTCAACCAGCTTTCAAAGGCAGAACAGCAAAACGGGTATAAGTTATTATTTGACGGGAAGAGTACAGCCGGATGGCATAGTGCAAGGGGTAAAGAATTTCCTTCAAAAGGCTGGGAGATCAAAAATGGTACTATCTCCGTACTGCCATCTACTGGTGGGGAGTCTACAAATGGAGGTGACATTGTTACTGATGCACAATATAAAGCCTTTGATCTGACTTTTCAGTTTAAGCTTTCTCCTGGAGCCAACAGCGGAGTTAAATATTTTGTCACTCTTAACGAACAGACTTCGGGCTCGGCTATAGGCTTGGAATATCAGGTTTTGGATGATAAAGAACATCCGGATGCGAAACTGGGAAAAGACGGAAACCGTACACTTGCCTCACTTTACGATCTGATCACTTCCAAAAAGAATGCAAGAGCAGTAAAACCAATCGGAGAATGGAATACGGGACGCATCGTCGTTTATCCTGACAACCGGGTTGAACATTACCTCAACGGTGAACTTATGCTATCTTATGTGAGGGGCTCTAAAGAGTATCTGGATCTGGTGGCTGGCAGTAAATACAAAGACTGGAAAAACTTTGGTCAGGCACCGCAGGGACATATCCTTTTGCAGGACCATGGTGACAATGTCTCTTTCCGCTCTATCAAAATCAAAGAGCTGAAGTAAAATATACATGCATTCAATCCCCCTTGAGGTTAAGTTCAGGGGGATTGAATATTCTTATTTATGTTGTGTCACAATAAGTGACTGATAGCAGCTGGAATTGGGCACTCTCATCAGAAGTATGTTATCGATCTTCACTCCGCCCCCAAAGGTGAGTCCTATACAATAACTGTATATATCCTGTTGTTTGATTGCTCCACCACTTTTGATCGTTACACCTGTACGTTCATTTTTACAAAAAAACTTATTTAAAATGTAGCTGTATCTCACATTGAAATCTCCGCCGTCTGCAATAGCCTGTAGCTGCGCTTTCAGATCATCTATTGCAACCTTCTGTACCTGATTTTCAGCGGCCAGACTATCCAGACTGTCTGTTTTTGCTCCGTCTATCACAAGTGTGTGGTAGGTATAAGACAGGGTTTTATCGGATTTAACTTTCACACGGTACCTTCCGGGTTTGGAATAGGTATACAAAGCGACTTTGCCGATAACATCTACCTTACCGCTTTCTCCAAACTGCCACTGATAGATCTCTCCGGGACCGTCGACCTCCATTCTGACCTCTTTGAGAATAGTTCCGGCTGAAGGGCCCGATATCTGCAGCGTGCTGTCTACGACTTTGGCGACAGAATCTTTTACTGTTACAAAAAACTGTTCATGGAGATTGTCATTGACGACCAGCCTTACGACATACGTTCCGGCTGACTTATATCTGTATTTACCATCCTGCTGGGTAGACACATCTCCATTTCCAAAGTCCCAGTGCCATTTTTGTGCACCCGCCGTATTATCGATATAGATCAGATCCTGATTGAGTGTCATATCCTGATTGAAGACCTTGGCTCTGATTTTTTTCTCAGGTTCCATAAAAATCTTCATTACAAATATCGTAAGCGACACCAATAGCACAGCGCCTACTGCGCTAATGATCAGGTAGCTCTTAATATTAAATTTGTCATCAGAAGATTCTTCTCTTGTCACTATCTTGCCTCCATCAAAGGTTATAATAAGCAATTATACAGCTTATCTGCGAATATTACAGGATCAAATCCGGGATTGCTGATTTTAGCTTTATATTTAAATTAAATGAATAGCTATCCGGACTGAATCCCGGCATTACTTGTATTCTATGGTTCCTCCCGCCAGTTTTTTCTCATTACGCTGAGCCGGATTACCGTATACGTGGATAATACCTCCGGCTCTGACTTGTGAATCAATAGTTTGCTTGACGTTTACTTCACATCTTCCTCCTCCATTGACAGTAACTTTTGCATTTTCTGACACCAGGGATCGGCCGTCATAATTGCCTCCGAATGTCAGCTGAACTTCCTGACGAGGTGTCTTTCCGCTCGCCTGTACTGTACCACCTTTACTTGCACTCACTTTGATTTCCTGACCTGACACTTTCAGACTTAATAAACCTCCTTCTGAAGCAGACAGATTAAGAATATTGCTGCTTAAGATCTCCTCCTCATTTGCCTTCACAATTGCGCCCTTCTTTGCGGTCAATTCACTGATATTATTTCCATATACTTTGATATGTATTCCCTCTCCGTTCATCATATTCAGCGTGTTCATTTTGAGACGTAATGTCCCGTTCTTCTGGATGACATCTACTTCATTAGACGGATTTCCTGAAATAACGACCTTATATGTACTGCTGTTGATCAGCTCAACATTGATTTTATCTGTAACTTCTACTTTGGCAAAAGGACCCACTTCTCTGGTTTGCGCCATACCAACTTTGGCCAACATAAACAAAAAGCCGATTGCGATTATTTTTTTCATCTGTCTGTAATTTAATTTTTGTAGAATAATGATATAAGTGAATACTATTTTGATATTATCCCCATACTTTACCGTACAGATAATACCTGCATATAATTTCATCTAATACGTCTGAATATATCAAATAGCACTCCAAAAAGCTTGTTTTGAGACAATTTTACGATAGGTAAACAGAAAAACAGGATTACTATTATCTCCCCAGAAGAGCCAGCTCTTCATTAGTATACATATTGGCTCCTTTTAAATAATTAAAGATCAACAACTTTACATCGTTATCTTTCATTTTATAGAGATTATTCATGACAAAATCTTTGTCTGTCTCTATATTATCATGATAGTTGAGAAACTTAGGGATATAAAACTGAATACATAGACGAATAAAACGTAGTTCTATATTCTGCGGATTTTTCTTGATTACATCTTCCAACACCTTTCTTCCTCCTTTGAAATAGCTCATTTTTTTGAAAGGATTGCCGGTATGATTGGCCATAAACATATGATATGCGGCATAGTAACCCAACTCTTCAGGAGATTTCGCATTTTTCTTCAATACCTCCAGGTGGTTCTTACAGAGTTCTTCATTTTTAACGCCTTTATTAAAATCTTTTCTCACCTGATCCAAATCCATTTTTTGGGCATATGCCGACTTTGCAACGATCAATAAAGCTATTAAAATGAGTTTGTGCATAATAGTTAGAGTTTACGTTATTAAATATGATATCATTTTCTGTGTAACGAATAATTTCATCAATATTAAGATATAGATATTTTCTAAAAGTTACGCCAGTGTAAATGTTAAATTCAAATTTCGCGCCAATCAGGCTATAAAATCTTTATTTAATATAATCCTGATATAAGAGATTCACAATTTCCTGTAACATCAGATTATATCCGGAGGTTTCGGACAGCCTGCATCCATTTGTAATAACGACAAAACCATATTTATGTTTCGGATCAAAAAACATAGTACTGTATAATCCGTATGCAGAACCTGTATGTCCCGTAAGATTTACATGAGGAATAAGTTTATCTGTACTCCAAAGCGCCAGACCGTAATTTTCATTATCACTTCGTTTGGTCTGCATCGCTATCGCACTTTTTTTGCTAATTATTTTTTTGCCGTTACCCCGACCGTAATTCATATGCATGATCATATACCGGGCAAGATCTCCTGCTGAAATTTTCATGCCACCTGTCGGTGAAAATACAGGAGCAGAATGTCCTAATGTATAGTTACGTATTTCTTCACTACGCGGATTATAGGCCGCAGGCTGTGCCACAAAACTGCCATTCTCGTAAGCGTATAAGGTGGCAAATCTGGAACGATCCAAAGAATCCACACAATAGCCACCATACAGCTGCAGCGGACGTAAAACATGCTCTTCCACATACTGATCAAAGCGCTGACCTGTGACTCTTTCTATAATAGCGCCGATCATGTTAAAATTAAGATTGCAGTATTGGTAACCTTTCCCCGGCGCATAGTCGTTGTAACTATCTGACCAGTTTTTATTCTTTTGCGGATTGATTACATCCAGATCAAAATAACCGTTTTTATCATTGATACCTGATGTGTGTGACAGTAACATTTCCAATGTTATGACCTGCTCAGGAAATTTTGGATTACGAACGGGGAAACCGATCAATTGACTGCAATCATCTTTCAGTGATAACCGGCCGGTTTCAATCAGTTGCATAACGGAAGTAGCGGAGAACGATTTTGAGATAGAAGCGATTCTAAACAATGTGGAGTCATTGAGTAACTTCCGCGTGTCCTGATCCTGATAACCGTAATTGCTGGTAAATACAATCTTACTGTCTTTCACCACGACTGCAGCTACCCCTACTGCCTGATATTTTTCAGCAATCTGCTGAATGGACTTTGCCGTTCCGGAATGCTGGGCGTAAATACCTGTTGAAGAAAAGATAAAAAGCAGGGAAAATATAATTTTTTGGATATCGGACATGGTGTTAGGATTATAATCTCATCTAATTTACATATTTTTATATATCTGATCCATTTTATGCTAACCATAGGCTGAAAATATGTTAAACTCTGATACCTACTCCTATCCGGATAAATTCACGGATATCCTTCTTAAAACACGTAATTCCGGCTTTAACATGGCCAGTGATATCCATACAGGCTCCTTACTGAAAACGCTTGCTGCCTCCAAGCCGCATGCCCGTTTTTTAGAATTGGGTACGGGTACAGGTCTTTCGACTTCCTGGCTGTTGTCGGGCATGGATGATAGCTCTACATTACTGTCTGTGGATCATGATCCGGCTTTTCTGACTATTGCGAAGGAATATCTGTCTTCAGATCCTCGTCTTACACTGGTGCAGCAGGACGCAGGAGAATGGCTGCTTGAGAATAAGGAGTTAAAATTTGATTTTATTTTTGCAGACACCTGGCATGGTAAGTTTCTGGAACTGGAAACATGTCTGGATATGCTCGACAGAGGGGGTATATATTTTATAGATGATCTTTTACCGCAGCCCAACTGGCCGGAAGGACACGATCAAAAGGTACGTCATCTTATTCGTGATCTGGACGGCCGGAATGATCTCTGCCTTACGCGCCTGCACTGGTCTACAGGTGTGATCGTTGCTGTCAAAAGATAAAAAAGAACGGTAATGTTTTTTGCATTACCGTTCCTGTTTTTTTGATTTTACGAAAGTTGTTCTTTTTCTGTTTGCTGCTTTTCGGTTTCCTTCTCTTTTTTCTCTTCAAAACCAGAGTCAAACACGACATCCCATACAGCTGAACTTACTCCGAATCCTTTTTCAGGATCCTGATAATGGTGCAACATATGATGTTGTTTGATACGCTTCATTATACCACTTTTAAAATTGGCATGGTGCATAGCATAATGAGATTCGTCATAGATAAGGTAACCAATCATAAAACCTGCAAAAAATGCAGCCAGTATAAATTCGTTACTAAAAAACAGACTGAACATAAAATATACCAGTGTAGCCAGTGGAATACTCGCTGACAGCGGCATTACCAGACGAAGACGATCCTTAGGATAATCGTGGTGAATACCATGAAAAATCCAGTGGACACGCTTTAAAAGCTTTCCTTTCGGATGATAATGAAAGACCCAGCGATGCAGGGCATACTCAAAAATAGTCCAGAAAGCCAGACCGAAAACAAAATACCCGATATACATCCATACACTCATTTCACCCGGACCCATAGCCTTCCATGAAAAATATATGATTACCGGAAGATAAAATATAATCGGTACAGAATAGTGAACCTTAGTCAATGATTCTAAAAAATCATTTTTAAACATTCGTGTGGATTCCGTAGAATTTGATACGTAATTTCTCTTTGCCATTTCCTTTTGATAAGAATCTAACCACTAAAACTTGAACAACAAAGCTACAATTCTGACTTTATAATGAAAATCATCAAAAAGTCAGATTGTCTACTTAATCTGCAAATATAAAGATTTATTTAAAACAAATCGGTGAAGTATCCCTTATTTCGCAATTATATAATAGAAAAGTGAAATTAAATAACTTCCCAAAAGTGCAAGTCTGATAAGCTAAGGAATACGGTACTGATGGCATGTAATCAGGTTTTAAACGGGCTGTCTATGGAACGAATCATCAAGCTACGATATCTGCAGCAGCCATTTGATCAGGAAACCAATTGCTATTGCCATCACAAAACTGGCCAATGTACCAACAAGTACATACTCGGTAAATTTTTTATCTTTTGCATTGGCTAAATCCCCAAATCTAAAAATAGACTTGGCGGCTAATAAGAACCCTATTCCTTCTAAAAAATTGATATTTACAAAAAACACGATCAGAAGACGTTCCAACACTCCAATGATCCAGCCTGCATCAATCAATGAATCCTGTCGCTGGGCATTGACCTCTGCAGATTGATTCCACTTGCTAAAAAAGACACGAAGTACGATAGGAGAAACAAATGCGGTCAACAAAAATCCAATCAGAAGTATCTGTGCCTGCACAGACCATATCGCAGATATAAAACTCTCCGGAATACCGTAGTGAGAACCAATTACTGCTGCAAGTACTGTCAAATGGAGTAGCTGATCAATACTGAACAGTAATAATGGGTTGCTGTTCATTTTACGTTCCAGAGAAACTTTAAGACTGTCAATGGCCAAATGAGACAAAACAATCACGGCTATTGCGGGCCACCAATTTGGCAAATCTCTTGCGAAAAACAGGCATAACAATGCGGCATGAACACCTACATGATAAAAAATAAAACGGATATGACGCGCTCTTTCTTCCACCCATTTTTTTGGTTGGAAGACAAAATCACCCAATATGTGAGCGATCAGTAAGATCAGTCCTGTATATAACATTTTTTTACGATTTGTTCCGTACAATAATCAATGACTCGTCTTATTTTAGAATATCCGGCTTTGTTGAGCTCTGTACTTACCTGACTTTGATATTTGCGATTCAACACTGCTGCCAGCTCATGCTGATTAATATCCGGATGCTGAAGACTTACAGCAACTGTCTCAGCCATATTTTCAGTCCATCGTCCTGCAATTTCCATGCTCAGTTGCAACATCAGCTCTACCCCTTTATCCAGATCGGGCCAGGGACTCCTGATGGCTACCGTTTCTTTCTTTAGCGCATCAAATCGTTCACCTGCGTGTAAGAATGCCTCCCCTGCTGATGTCCTCACATGTGCATCCTGATAGTCGATCGTTCCGATACCTATAGTCATCCGGACATCCAGATTTTTCAGACTCTTTATCTTTGCTTTAATATAAAAAAGATGATGTATAGCCTGTTCTAATTCTACTTCTGACTGAAAGCTATCTCCTCTGTAAATATCATACCGGCTGCTAATCTGCTTTAAAGTTTCATCCAATACAGGCATCCACACGGCTGCATCCACTTTTCTTGAATCTATCAAATCTCCCGTTATTACCGCTATTAACTTCTTGTTTTTCATAATATTACAAACACTATCAACAAATATAGTGATAATTATAAATATCATTATATATAATGATTATTTTATTTTCAAAACAAATCATTAGGAAATTTGATTTTAATTAAAGACATTTGCATACTTTGAAAAAATACATGTTATAACACTTATTTAAATATCAATTATCATGAAAAAACTATTTCCTCTTATCATTGCTTTATTTGTGGCAATGAATGTTACAGTCGCTCAGGTAAAATGGGCTGTAGATCCTGCACACACTAATGTACGTTTTACCGTTGAACATTTAGGTATCAGCTTTATTGACGGAGAATTTAATTCTTTTGAAGGTTCGGTCGACGCACCTACAAAAACTGGATTTGAGAATGCAAAGGTCGATTTCAAAATCAATGTAAACAGTATCGATACACGTATTGAAGCCAGAGACAAACATTTGAAATCTGATGATTTCTTCAATGCAGAGAAGTATCCTGCAATTACATTGAAATCTGTATCCTTAAAGAAAGACAAAGCCGGCAAGTTAAAATTAGAAGCTGATCTTACGATTCGTGATGTGACTAAACGCGTTATTTTTGATGTAAAACAAAACGGCCAGAACATTACAGATCCATGGGGTAAGACACGCGCAGGTTTTACGGCTACTACAAAAATAAACCGTCTGGATTACGGTATCAAATACAATGACAAGCTTCCTTCAGGAGTGGCTGCTGTAGGTTCGGATGTAACGATCACAGTCAATACCGAACTGGTACAACAATAATCCTTTCTGCTCCTTATTATAAAAAGTCTTTACTCCTGAGGGGTAAAGACTTTTTTGTTTACCAAAACTTATAGAAAAACTATCTTAACGATTTAAACTATTTGCTACAACCCTCAATGTTTATGAACAAAATTTAATATTTTTATAGGAAACGTCGATATTATGAGCCCGAAAACGAATTACTCCAAAAGGCTTCAGGCCTCTAAAAATTTCAAGATCAGTGATCATGCTACTGATATTTCAGAAGATATAAGTGTAGATGAGGCGACAGCCCGATTAAAGGATGTGCGCAAAAAGCTCAGCAAATTACAGGATGTCATGTATGCGCATGATAAATATAATGTATTGGTATGTCTGCAGGGTATGGATACTGCCGGTAAAGACAGTCTGATAAGAGAAGTCTTTGCTAAATTCAATGTAAGAGGTGTGGATGTACAGAGTTTCAAAACTCCTTCGGAAAAAGAACATCAGCATGATTACCTGTGGAGACATTATATCGCATTACCCGAAAAAGGGAAATTCGGAGTATTTAACCGGACACATTATGAAAATGTACTGGTGACGCGTGTGCACCCCTCCTATTTGTTGAGTGAGAATCTTCCTGACATCCGGGAAGAAAAAGATGTAACGAATGAGCTGTGGGAAAAACGTTATGAGCAAATCACTAACTTTGAAAATCATCTTATTGAGAATGGGACTATCCTTTTCAAATTTTTTCTGAATCTGAGCAAGGATGAGCAGAAAAACCGACTTTTGAGGAGACTGGAGAAAGAAAAACATCAGTGGAAATTTTCACCCGGTGATCTTTCAGAACGTCAGCTCTGGGACAAGTACATGGAATACTATGAAGAGGCAATACAACATACTTCCAAAAAGAAAACACCCTGGTATATTATTCCGTCCGATTGCAAAGAGACAGCGCGTTATCTGGTTGCACAGATTATGCTGGAAGTATTAGAGCAATATACTGATATCAAATACCCGGAATTAAGTGAAGAAATCCAGGGCCATATAAAGAAATACAAGAATCAACTCGAAAACGAGTAAATATAGAGAAAGACAAATGACAGGAGCTGTTGACTACAACATTCCTGTCATTAATCCTCCGTCCAGCTGAATGGCTGTACCTGTCAGATAGGCGGCATGATCTGACGCTAAAAAAGTGACCAGTGAGGCATATTCTTCGGGCTTACCCAGACGTTTCATTGGAATAGCATCTATTCTTTTGGCTTTCACTTCTTCAAAACTTAACTGCATCTTCCCAGCCTGCATCTCCATAAGACTATTTAACCTATCTGTATCAAAATAACCGGTCAAAACCGTATTCACTGTAATTTGATGAGCAGCAACTGCTCTCGAAAGTGATTTACTCCAGCTGACAAGTGCTGTACGCATAGTATTGGAAAGTACAAGTGTATCCTGCGGCTCCTTCACAGTCATGGAAGACACATTGATAATACGTCCAAACTGGTTTGCTTCCATATGAGGTAACGCCTGAAGTGTGGTATACACTGCATACTGAAATAGCAACTCAAAAGCCTGCTGATAATCTTCGGCTGCTTTTTCCTTAATTCCACCTGCTGAAGGGCCATTTGTATTGTTGACCAGAATATCTACCTTTCTACCTGAAAAGAAGGCGGCAATCCTTTCTTTCGCCTGATCAAATAAACTGAAATCCACAACAAGGTGATCATGCTGTTGCCCATGTGTCGTATCCAGTATATCCTGTACCGCTTTTAATTTTTCTTCATTTCGGGCGACAAGAATGACATGAGCACCGCAATCTGCCAATGCGATCGCAATTGCTTTACCAATACCGGAGGTGCTTCCCCCTACCATAGCCGTTTTTCCAATCAGTGATATTTTCATAGTGATTCTTTTCTAAATATTATTGTGCAATAAAAACAGGAATTTTGACAGCATGCCGCAGCTTATTTACGGTCTCTCCGAATACAAAATCCTTTACTCCCGTATGTCCGTGACTTCCTACAATGAGCAGATCGCTATCGTGTGCCAGGCAAATATCTGCAATAGCTTTCACCCGATTATTATATCCCAGTTCATATTCCACAGCATATCCTTTCTCTTTAAAGAACCCGACGTATTTCATCAGACGTTCCAGATCTTTCCGCGATTCATAGTCTCCGGATTCTCCTCCCGTATATTTCACAGATGCACTTTCAACAATATGCACCAATACAAAACGGGTATTTTTATCGGACAGCTGCAGAGCATATTCCACTACTTTGGTATCTGAAAAAGAGAAATCCAGAGCAACCACAATATGATGAAAAGGATTAACGTCTCTAAACACGAGTTCCTCAAACGGAGGATGTACTTCTACTGTGGTAGGTCTGCGTTTATGCCATATCGGATAAAAGAACGTCATCAGTAATAATACGGCTAATCCTATACTTCCGGAGATAAGGGCAATGGTCCACCAGATATTATCCAGTTCTTCAATCCATCCTCTTACTTCTTCATAGACCAGTTGAAAATTGAGAACAGCAATTACTATTGCAATAGTCCAGGCCATTATCCGCACATAGGGCTTGATTACAAATTCGCCCATCTTTTTCCGGTCACTCACAAAATGAATCAGCGGTACGACTGCAAACGCCAGCTGCATACTTAATAATACCTGACTAAAGATCAGCAACGAGCCGACCTGTCCTTCTCCTGCGATGAGAATAACCAGCACGGCCGGCACAATAGCCAGTAATCTCGTGATAACACGTCTGAGTACCGGACTGATCCGCAGCCGTAGATACCCTTCCATTACAATCTGCCCCGCGAGTGTACCGGTCACGGTAGAACTCTGCCCTGCCAGAATAAGTGCAACTGCAAATAATTTGGACGCCCACTCTGTCCCTAATGTTGTTCCCAGAAGGTGATAGGCATCTTCCAGATCCGCAACCTGATGCATCCCATTTTTATGGAATACAGCAGCGGCCAGAATCAGTATTGCGGCATTAACGAAGAAAGCCAGATTAAGTGCAATAGCACTATCGAAAAAATTATACTTTAATGCTTTCTTTATTGACAGGCTGTCCCTCGGTATCTTACGCGTCTGTACAAGTGCCGAATGCAGATAGAGATTATGAGGCATTACTGTGGCTCCGATAATACCTATACTGATATATAGTGCTGCGCTATTGGGAATACTGGGAATAAATCCTTTGGCGACTTCCGTAAAATCCGGTTTGGCAAAGAACATTTCGACCATAAAACACATCCCGATCATGGATATCAGGCCGATAATAAAGAGCTCCATCTTGCGCATCCCCAGTTTCTGAAGGTACAGCAGCAGAAAGGTATCCGCAAAACTGATCAATACTCCCCATAACAGATCGATACCAAAAAGCAAATTTAGCCCTATTGCCATCCCCAGCACTTCCGCCAGATCACATGCTGCAATCGCAATTTCGGCCAGTACGTAAAGAGCAAAATTCATTCTTTTGGGATAAGTCTCCCGATTACACTGTGCGAGATCCTTTCCACGCACGATCCCGAGTCTTGCACAGAGACTCTGCAGCAATAAGGCCATGATATTGCTCATCAGTAAGACCCAGATGAGTGTATATCCAAACTGGCTTCCTCCGGCCAGATCTGTAGCCCAGTTGCCGGGATCCATATATCCGACGCTGATCAGATAAGCCGGACCGAAAAAACTAAGAACTCGTTTCCACTTGGTTTTGCCTTTTGTCACGTCCACACTTTCGTGGATATCGGCTAAAGATTTATGTTGCGGATCATCATGCATATTGTCACCAGACTGCCTTATTGAAGGTTATGTTGTAAATATAAAAATTTAACAATACAACTTATAACAGAAGATAACAAAATGAACAGGCTCTTATTTTGAAATAAGAGCCTGTCATTTATTTAATCATTTTTTGGATATCCTTCTTCATCGAGATCATATCTCAGGTCTTCGGCTGTACGGGAGAGCTCCTGATCTTTGCGGGATACTTTGAGATGTTCCGCATCAGTTTCATGCATACCTTCCTTTTCCCAATCGTCTGCTTCCAGATCATCTTCATCTGCATATTCATCCCCTACAAAAGGATTCGAATCGTCATAGGTAGAATCATCATCTTCCGCCCCTTCTGCCAGTGTATCGTAGTCTGCAGGATGATCATAATCCGGATCGTCATCATCAACATCCAGCTCATAACTGTGCTTTTCTGTATTATAACTCAGGTTATCGGCCAGATTATCTTTTTCTTCGTCTGTTTTACCTTGCTTATTGTTGTCCTCATTATTGATCATAGTCTTATCTCCTTTCGTATAAAAAGATAACAAAATGATGAGCCAAATGGTTTTCCAGATCAGGATAATAATGGATCCGTTACTGTTTCTTTCCCGGATTCAATACGTCCGGCCATATGACGTTCAAAGTTTTTATAATCAGGCAACGTGAGTTTCAGATCGTACCAGCTTCCGGATGAGGAAAGATCCAGAGCAATCTGAACTTCGGTCTTACCTTTGATCTCTCTGTCTATATTTACATCCTTATAATTTTTGGATAGCAGATGTACACGTAAAGGACTATCCCCCAGGTTTTCAATCAGTACTACAGCATTGCCTGTCGCTGATTTTGTCATACTTTTCTGCTCTGGAACGATCTTTACCAGCAATTGTGGATCAGAGTGTTCACCGGAAAATGATCTGTAAAAGCCATTTGGTCCGTGTACACGTAGTGCATATTTATTGTCTTCGAATGAAGCCACAGGCCATTGATAATCCAGACGGTCGCTGGCTTTAACAGCAAAGTTCCAGTTTCTGCAGATTTCAGGCTCCTCTCCTTTGCGCTGTATATATTTTCCGGGCGCATATACGGTAAGCGGTACACCTGCTGTACGTGGACCGAAAATAGCTGTAGAAACTTCCATATGCATCGTAAACTGCCCGTCGGCGACTTTCCCGAATACGTCAAACTGATAGGGAAGAGCCGCAGATTTTCGCTGTCCTTTCTCCTGAAGACGGTTAAATTTACTTATGGTATGTTTTTGCTGAACTGCTTTGATTTCGGCTTTTGTCAATTCCTCAAACCCTGAAGGATCCTCTTTAAACTGTGCATTGTAGATATTTTCAATGTATTGGTTTCTGTTTAGAAACGGAAGCTGATCTTTTGATGATTCAAAAGGCGTAAACGCAGATGTCAGGTCACCACATATGGTTCTTCTCCATGCACTGATATTATCCAGGTGGATGGACTTATTGTATTTGGCGTTAATGAATTTTTCAAGGAACTGCAGTGAAGAGGTATGATCAAATACCTGCGAGCAGACCTTACCTCCCCGGCTCCAGGGAGAGACAATATACATCGGCACTCTAAATCCTAATCCTACAGGAGCTTCTCTGGCTTGTTTTTTAGGAATTCCCTGTTTCAGTTCATTTTCCAGACGTACATGTTCAATTTCTGTATCTATTCCGGCAGAGCATTTACCGGTTTCAGGTTTATTGTTATCCGGAATTGAAAAAGGCGGAATATGATCGTAATATCCGTCGTTCTCATCGTAGGTGATAATAAAAATAGTTTTCTTCCAGACTTCTGGATTTTGGGTCAGAATATCCAGCACTTCGGACACATACCAGGCTCCGTACCAGGGTGCACTCGGATGATCAGAAAAATTCTGCGGCCCTGCCAGCCAGGAGACTGCCGGCAGTTTACCGGCTGTAACATCTGCCCTGAACTGATGCAGGATATCTCCTTTTGGCACTTCTACCTCCCGTAATTTTCCATTTTCATTAAAGGTCAGCTTTTCTAATGAACGAAAGTCTGCATCTTCCTTATTTGTGACAAATGCACGCTGATTCAGGGATTTTTCAAATGCGCTTAGCTTGTTATACTGCTCAGCACTATACATTTTTAACTCTTCTTCAGCTTTATTTAAAGCCTCCTGCTTGTTCTTCAGACTTTCTCTTATCCGTGCAGATTCTTCCGAAGAAGAAGGACTGGCCTCTTCCAGTTTACCTATTTCGCCCGGTAACTTTTCCACCTGCTTCCTTAAATTATCAAGATAAGAATCCTTAAATTTGACTCGGTATGCTTCAAAAAATTCTAAAAGGTTACAACCAAAATTAGATAACCACGAGCGTTCTTTTCCTACAAAACCTCCCCCACAACTTGTTTCGTTCTGATAAAATTTCCATGCTACTTTATTTTCTTCCAATAGCTCCGGAAATGTTTTCCATGTATGCTTGCCGTAAGCATAATCATCATTGCGGATATTTACTTTTTGCATACCATCAAGCTCCTGTGTAATCTTTCCGGTCCAGAAAAAAGAACGGTTTGGAGTGGTACTGGTCATGCCTGAACAGAAATTCTGATCACAGACTGTAAATGCATCGGCTAGTGAATAATGAAAAGGAAGGTCTTCGCGGGAATAATACCCCAGTGTCAACGGCATATCCGCATACTTCTTATTTCCGGATCTTTTTGATGTCAGCCACTGGTCATACTTACCACCGTTAAAGGCATCTACCTGACTGGCTCTGGAATGTGGTAGGGAACCTATCCAGGTCACTTTGCTACCCATAAGATTCAACCGAAACGGTGCATAGGTCTTTCCTAAGTGATCTGTCTGAAACCAGACCGGATTCTGATCAGGAAGTGTTACCACCCGCGGATCATTGAACCCGCGAACACCTGAAAGACTTCCAAGTGTATGATCAAAAGACCGGTTTTCCTGCATGAGAATAACTACATGTTCCGCATCCAGATATGTGCTGCCGGGATCCGGATCAATTGCAAGTGCTCTTTGAATAGATGCGGGCATAACGGTTGCAAGACCTGCTGCTCCCGAGAAAAGGATGGACTTTCGGATAAATTCTCTTCTGCTTTCCATAGAAGGTAATAAGTTGATGTATTAAAAGGCAGCATAAATCTACATATATTTTAAAAGAACATAAGGCAGGACTTTGTAATAGTTGTGTGACTGATTTTGACGTTTTTATCACAATGTGCTCTTCTAAAAATTCTATCTTTGCCACATGAGTCAATATGCCGTAATTTTTGATATGGATGGTGTCATTTGTCACACAAATCCCTATCATGCTAAAGCCTTCGAGGCATTTTTTAACAAATATAATATCGAAAGCAGCGAACAGGAATTTCAGGATCATATGTATGGCAAACATAACAGCTATATTATGAGCTATTTTTTCAAAAGACCTGTAGAAGGAGAAGAACTTCTGCGTCTTGAATTTGAAAAAGAAGATATGTTCAGACAGATTTATAAGTCTGAGATTACACCGATCGCACGATTTCCTGAATTTCTGAATGAACTGAAACAGGAAGGTTTCAAAACTGCTGTAGCCACTTCGGCTCCTAAAGCCAATATGGATCTTATCGTGGAAGGATTGCAATTCGCCCCAAAAATGGAATCTATGCTTTCCAGTGAAAATGTAACTAAACACAAGCCCGATCCGCAGGTGTATCTGTTAACTGCCGAGAGATTAGGTGTAGATCCTTCGCAATGTCTGGTGTTTGAAGATTCCTATTCCGGTATTTCTGCAGCTTTGAATGCAGGCATGAAAGTAGTCGGCGTATTGAGTTCACATACGCGCGAGCAGTTGCCTCCTTGTGATGCATACATCTCTGATTATACCGAAATAACAGCTCAGAAAGTAAAAGAGCTGATCAACAGCTGATATGCAGGAAGCTTTTGACCTGCTGCACGCTCCATATCATTGGGTATTGTACTTCTTTTGTGCGATGCTCATCGGAATGTCCAAGACAGGTGTACAGAATATAGGTACACTTGCTGTACCCCTGTTTGCTTTTCTGTTCGGAGCCCGCTATTCTACGGGAATTGTACTCATATTACTTTGTATGGCCGATCTGATTGCAGTGATCTATTACAGAAAGCAATTCCGCTGGTCTGAGATCAAAGGAATGTTGCCTGCTGCTTTTGTAGGGTTATTGGGTGGTTTGTTTCTGGCCAATAATATGGATGACCAGTTATTCCGCATATTAATGGGAATCTGTATTCTGAGCGGTGTAGGTATTATGATCTGGATGGAAAAGAGTAAATCGGTCTCTAATGTGGCAGAAAAGAGCTGGTACGCCCCGCTATTTGGATTTATTGCGGGATTTTCAACCATGATCGGAAATGCTGCAGGACCAGCCTTATCGGTATATCTGCTGTCACGAAAATTACCTAAATACGCATTTGTCGCTACCGGCGCCTGGTTTATTATGATATTAAACTATACCAAGATTCCCTTACAATTATTTGTGTGGCACAATCTTTCCTGGGCAGGGATTATTCTGAACGTGCTCGCTATTCCTTTTATTCTGTTAGGCGGCTATCTGGGTATCCGTATTATAAAAGTAATTCCGGAAAAACAATTCCGGATACTGGTCATGGCTTTAGTAGCTGTTTCTGCCCTGCTGCTGATCATATTGTAAATTATACTTATATTTACCTATAATTAAAAAAACCTAATATCATGATTTTAATAGCCGTATTGTTGCCCTGGCTTTCTTTTTTTCTGAGAGGGAAGATCTTTTCAGGTATATTATGCCTGATCCTGCAATGTACATTGATCGGTTGGCTACCCGCAGCAATCTGGGCAGTAGCTTCGCGTGTAGATGGTAAAAATGAGGCGCGAATCCGCTCTATGCAACGTAATTTTAACAGAACCAATCGCTGATAGCTTTGATTTTGGAGCAGCAGTGGAACGCTATCCGGGTTTGACCATATATGCAGCAGCAAACCCGGATAGTGAATCTGAAATAAATATTTTTCGTTGAGCCAGCCTAGAGTTTTGGTTGCTTCAAAGCTCCTTTATGCGTATCAGGATTTTAGCTGTGCTATCTTATCTGCAATGCGCTGATGGTAATACTTAAACTCTTCTTTCTGTTGCCTGATAAAACTATTGTTTTCCAAAGCTCCCACTACTTTGTCCATTTCCTCTCTGGACTCATAAACCATCATCCGGAATGAATTCTCATAATCCTTAGCCCTTGTCTGATAAATCTCCTCCGTGATCCATTGTTTGATTTCCAACGCTTCTTCAAATAAAACAATCAAATGTTCCTTTGTGATTTCAGAAACTTTCAGATTATTCAGTTCGGCCAATGCTGACACTGCATGTATGATTTTATCCTGCTGATACTGGTCGCTTTGTGCAAAGTAATAGGCATGGACTTCATCCCAGGAATTGAGCTGATCAGTTTTGAGCTGATGGATCAGTTCCTTATATCTGGATGCCGGAATCAATTGTCCCCCGATATTTACCCAGTCTTCTCTTTCCCATGATACTTCCTGCTGAAGCAGCTGAAGTGTATATTCCATCTGATCACTGTATGCTGCTAATGCTGAGGCTCCGTAATAGCGGATCAGTTTTTTGAACAGCTTATACCCCTGTCTTACTTTCATAAGCTGAACCTTGCGTTTGGAATTTTCAAAATGGTCCAGCAGAATATCCAGATGACTGATATCTGCGTCTGACTCTAAGATTTCTGCTCCCCGCAGTATCGCTTCCTGATCAGCTAATATTTCAGTAGAATAATACGCTTTTGCTACAGCTGTTTTCATGATCTGCAATGACTCAAAAAGTTCATTGACGGTGTCAGGTGCCAGAATGTCGTATTCATAATATTGTTTCTTTTCTGATCGCTTATCTCTGGCTTCATATTTACTCGGATTGCGTGCTAAAGCATACATGTTATGTAAAAACCAGTATCCGGGTACAATAATAAGACGATCTTCTGTGGTATGGTTACTCACCAGTGAGAATGGGATACGGATATCCATCTCATACAGAAAGTCTCCCTTTACAATAAGGGTATAAGATGCAAAACGGGAATTGTGTTTAAGACTCACGCACAGTCCGGGCCAGAATCCTCTTCCGGCAACAATCTCTCCGTCCGGTGAACGGGAATTGTGATTGGAACCTACTGTGGCGCCTGCCGCCATATTACTTTGTCCCATAATCAGGGATGCGCAGAGGAATGAATTGTTATGATGTTGCTCATGTGCCGGAAAGATCAGGGAATTCAACACTTCACAACAGGAAATTGTGGAATTTTCACCTAAAAATGAATTGATGAGCCTGGCACCGTATTTTAACTGGGAATGTGCCGCCAGAATAAACCGCACTGCTTTGACACCATAGAAGATCCTGCAGCCCTCTCCGATAATTCCGTTGACCAGCTCACAGCCCTCTCCGATCTGTGTAGGTGCGGTCTCTGAAGAATGAATAGTAACATTTTTTAATTTATTGACTCCTTTGATGTACGCCTGCCCGCCAATTCTGACGTCTTTAATAACCTGACAGTTTTTGATAACTGTACCGGTATCAATTGTACTGTATGTACCCCTTTTGGAAGTATGGCGTGCATTGGTCATTTGCTCCAGTTTGGACTGAAAGATTTCATCATCCCTGTGACGTGTCCATAAATAGGCATCACTTAACAACATTCCGTCAAACGGCCATACTTTACGCCCGCCGTTTTCATTGCGAAGTTCTAATGCGACGCGTACATCAGGAGACTCCCCGGCACGCAGAATACCATTCCCAAACTTTGCTTTTGAACTGGTTTGCATTTCATCGATATTGGAAAGGATGACCTCATCTGCAATAATAAAATAAGACATATAGGACACTTCATGAATGGCTACATGATTACCAATATCACAACTGACTATGGTAGAATGATAGATCCCTGTGGGCAGACGCAATTCCCGATAATCCAGATAAATCGGTTCCATATCTCCGATACGATTCAATCCGTAGAATCTGCATCCGCGAATCTGTTCCGGAATAAAATGATTTGTAACCAGAATATTGGACCAGTTATCAGCGGTATTACCATTGCTGCGCAGGGTTTCGATCTGCTCTTGCGTCAGATGACGAAACCGGTCACTGCGTGGTAATTGTTCATAACGTAGTTCATATTCGTCCTGTCCGGGTGCCAGATATTCGGCTTTTATAAATTGTTGTCCCAGGTTGGAAAGCTGACCTTTTTGTATTTTAGTCATATAGAAGGAAAAATAAAATCAACAAAAGCGTCCGGAATACCCATCCGCACACTTTCGCTTCTATTCACAGGGTAGTTATAGTCGTTATTCTACTGTTACTGATTTGGCAAGATTACGTGGTTTATCTACATCGAGACCTTTTAGCACTCCCAGATAGTAGGAAAGTAACTGCAATGGGATTACGGAGAGTATAGGTGCAATAATCTCATCTGCCTCCGGCACGATCATGACCTCTTCAGATAATGCTGGTGAGATCACATCTCCCTCGGTAATGACAGAAAATACTCTTCCTTTACGTGCACGTATTTCCTGCATATTACTCACGATCTTTTCATGATAAGCATCTTTAGTAGCCACAAATACGACAGGAAGGTGTTCATCTACCAATGCGATCGGCCCATGCTTCATTTCTGCTGCAGGATACCCTTCAGCATGCAGATAGGTGATTTCTTTGAGTTTTAATGCTCCTTCGAGTGCTATAGGAAAATTGTATCCGCGTCCCAGGTACAAAAAGCCCTTAGCCGAAGTAAGTTTTTCGGCAAGACGCTCTATGTCGGTATGGTTCTTCAGCACATCACTGACTTTCTGCGGTACAGCATTCAGTTCTATAAGCAGTTTCGCAAACCGCTCATCAGTGATTGTCCCTTTTATTTTAGCAATCTTGAGTGCCATCATAGTGAGCACAGTAAGCTGAGCTGTAAAAGCTTTTGTACTGGCTACACCGATCTCCGGACCGGCGTGTGTATACGCTCCTGCGTGTGATACTCTTGCGATCGATGATCCTACTACATTGACTACACCCAGAATAATCGCTCCTTTGGATTTAGCGGTCTCTATAGCGACCAGCGTATCGGCGGTCTCACCGCTTTGGGAAATAGCAATAATAACATCCCCCGGATTAATAATGGGATTACGGTATCTGAATTCTGAAGCATATTCGACTTCAACATTTATCCGGCAGAGTTCTTCAATAATATATTCAGCAACCAGTCCGGCGTGCCAGCTGGTACCGCAGGCTAATATAATAATACGGGGAGCCCGGATCAGTGCCTCTGCCTGCTCCTCGATCCCTTTCATATGAATATCCATCTGTACCAGATCCAGACGGCCTCTCAGGCAGTCATAGATCGTTTGCGGCTGTTCAAATATTTCTTTGATCATGAAATGTTCAAATCCACCTTTTTCAATAGCCGAAAGTTCCAGATCAAGTTTTTGAACATAGGGAGTGATCCGCTCGTTGCCCAGATTTTTGAGGATCAGCTCGTCTGGTCTTACAATAGCAAGCTCATAGTCGTTGATATAAACCACTTCTTTGGTGTATTCCAACATCGGAGAAGCATCTGAAGCCAGATAATGTGCGCCTTTGCCAATACCAATAACCAAAGGACTTCCCTTGCGGGCAGCAATAATCGTATTGGGGTCATCCTCATCGATGACGAGAATCACATATGCACCTACTACTCTTTTCAGCGCAATACGGATAGCTTCTTCCAGAGAACATTCGTTATTGATCCGGATATCTTCGATAAAGTTGAGCAACACTTCTGAATCGGTATCACTATGAAATTCATAGCCTTTTTTGATCAGTTCAGATTTGATCTGCGCATAATTCTCGATAATCCCGTTATGCACCAAAGCCAGTTTTCCTGAAGAGGACACATGGGGATGCGAATTGCGGTCTGACGGCTCACCGTGGGTTGCCCAACGGGTATGCCCTATTCCGATCGTGCCGCTGATATCTTTACCAAGTGCCTCTTCTTCGAGTTCGGCTACTTTTCCTTTTTTCTTATACACCCCCAGCTTTGTTTGCTGGTGCAGTGCAATTCCTGCGCTGTCATACCCTCGGTATTCCAGTCGCTTCAGCCCTTTAATAATAATGGGGTAGGCATGCTGATCGCCTACGTATCCTACAATTCCACACATAAATTGATTAATATTCTCATAAAGTCTGCCCAAAAATATAAAATTCACGCAATCGATTGCTTAATATTAACAACTTTAATAATCTTTTAACGGATTGCTTTAAATTAAGCCGGTTTTTTGTGACGGGAATGTGTAACAAGGGAGGGTAAAAACAGATGAGGAGTCGTGTCTTACCAAATAAAAAAAGCCATTCCGGAATCCGGAATGGCTGATATAAACAAATTGTAAAATAAAGGTATTCTAGTGTTTGACAGACATCTCGTCTACATAATCCTTATTCGGCTCGTAGTCGGCTTTCATCAATGCTTCATAATCAAGCTTCTCATGTTGACCAAAGCGTTTCTGCAAGCTGTCGAAGATCGAATAGACAACCGGTACGATGACCAGTGTCAGGAATAAGGAGGAAAGTAATCCTCCGATAATCACGATCGCCAGACCTCTGTTCATATCCGCACCTTCACCTGTAGCTATCGCAATCGGCACCATACCGAATACCATCGCAATAGTAGTCATCAGGATCGGACGAAGACGGGCATGGTTGGCCGCGACTAATGCATCATGTGTATTGTCACCGGCGTCTTTACGCATATTGGCAAAATCGACCAACAGAATCGCATTTTTACATACCAGACCAATCAACATGATAATCCCAAGGATCGTAAAGATATTCAGAGACGTATCCGTAAGAGCCATTAACAGTAATGCTCCGATAAAAGACAACGGTACAGAGAAGATGACGATAAATGGTGTGACAAAACTGTCATACAGAGACACCATCACCAGGTAAACAAGGATTATAGATGCTAACAATGCAAATCCTAATGTACCGAAACCTTCCTGCTGGTTTTCCATATCACCACCCCACATATAACTCACTCCCGGTTTACGCGGCAATTCTTTGAATTGAGTTTCCCACTCTGCCGCAATTGTTCCGGACGGACGTCCGATAACCTGCGCTTGTATAGATACAGAAGGTGATTTGTCACGACGTTCCAATAAGGTCGGACCTGAACTGTAACTGATGGTTGCAAATTGTTCCAGACGTATTTTCTGTCCCATATTATTGATAAACAACAGATTTCTCACGTCTTCGATATTCTTACGGTCTTCTTCACCAAAGCGGATATTGATATCATATTCATACTCACCGGCACGGAATTTACCATCCGTGTTACCACTGAAGGCTGTTTGCATGGCCATACCTACTGTAGAAAGTCCCAGGCCAAGAGAATTCATCTTATCGCGATCCACCTGCACATTGATCTCCGGGTTACCGTCTTCAGATGTCAGCTTGACTTCTGTAGCTCCTTCGATCTTACGCAACTGATCCGCCGCTTTATTCGCAAATTCAAGGGCATCTTTCATATCCGAACCGATTACAGTCATCGTGATAGGTGCCTGTTCAGCTCCCATCATACCAACGGTTACTGTTTTCACTTTAGAACCGACAAGTTCTTTTTCAAGTCCCCTCTTCAGTTTGGCACCAAATACTTTAGTACTCTCGGTTCGTTCCTTCTGGTCTATCAGAATGACATGGATCTCTGCCTTATATTTCGTACCGGTAGTACCTCCCATACCATCACTGGATTGTCCGACAGTAGTAATCGTACGTTTTACTTCCTTAAATTTAGAGATATAAGCTTCGGCACGTTGCGTCATAAAGTTGGAAGATTCGATAGAAGCATCCTTGTTCAGTTCCAACTGCACCAAAAACTCCCCTTTATCTGAAGACGGGAAAAACTCCCCACCGATATAGCCGGCACCCACCAGACCTAAGGATGCCACAAAGACAATCAGTACGATAAACAGGGTGATCACTTTATTTTTACGGGAATCAATACACCATTTCAACAGATCCGAAATACTGTGTGTGAAAGCGGTCAGTCCTGCTTCAAAACCATGTATAATCTTACCAAAGAAAGTATGCGGATTGATGTGTTCTAATTTACCGAAACGGGAGTATAACCATGGCACTACGGTGAATGATACCAACAGAGATAATCCTGTCGCAATAATAACCGTCACACAGAACTGAGCCAGGATATTAGCGACCAGACCACTTGCCATCGCAATAGGAAGGAATACCACCACGATTACCATAGTAATCGCTGTTACTGTAAATCCGATCTCCGCCGCTCCGTCATATGCAGCTCTGATCTTGCTCTTACCCATCTCCATATGCCGGTGAATATTCTCCACAACTACGATCGCATCATCCACAAGAATACCGACCACAAGACTGAGTCCCAGAAGACTCATCAGGTTGAGCGTATACCCCATCAGATAGATACCGATAAATGTAGCAATCAGTGACAATGGAATCGCCACCATGACGACTGCCGCATCCCGTAAACTGTGCAGGAAGAATAACATGATCACACCTACCAGTACAATCGCTAGGAAAAGGTCAAACAAAACGTTATTAGCTGCTTTCAGGGTATATTCGGAAGTATCATTCGCCACCAGAATCTTGATATCCTGATCTTTATAATCCTTTTGAACTGTCTCAATATTCGCTTTTACGAGTTTACTAACCTCCACTGCGTTAGCATCAGACTGCTTTTTAACCTGCATCAGGATAGTATTTTTCTGATCCAGACGAGCAATCTTTTCAACCTCTTTCTGACCGTCTTCGATATCAGCGATATCACCCAAGCGGATCGGAATATCCAGAGATTGTCCTCCGCTACCGGCTGCTTTAGCCGTAATAGGCAGATTACGCATATCTTCAATAGATCTGTATTTACCTGACAACCTGATCAAAATCTGACTGCTTCTGGTCTTTACGTTACCGGTAGGGAAATCCAGATTGGAAGATAAAATATCCTGCTGAACCTGAGCAATACTCAATCCGTAACCTTCCATTTTCTTAGGATCTAACGTTACTTTGATTTCACGCTCCTGTCCGCCGATCATATCCACTTGCGCAACCCCGTTGATGCGGGAGAAGATAGGTTGTATTTTCTTATCCAGCAGATCGTAAAGCTCTTTCTCAGACAACTTACTGGTCACGGAAAGATTCATGATCGGCATATCATCCAGTGAAAATTTAACCAGTGACGGAGGATCCACATCATCCGGTAAATCTTTCAGGATAGCATTTATCTTACGTTGTGCATCATTCAATGCATAGTTGGCATCTGCATTATCATTAAGGGTAATCATGACTAATGATAAACTCTCATATGACTTTGTCTCTACACGTTTTACGTTCTCCAGAGAAGATATCGCATCCTCAATTTTCTTGGATACGGTATTTTCTACCTCAGAGGGCGAGGCTCCCGGATATACGGTCTGTACTGTAATAACATTGATTTCAAATTTGGGAATCAACTCATAGCTTAACAGCTTATAACTAAATAAACCACCCAGCGTAAGTATAATAAACAGTACGATGATTATACTGGGGCGCTTTATGGAGATTTCTGAAATTTTCATGAAATATCTTTTGTTTCAAACAATTATTTAATAATGCTGATCGGCGTATTGTTCAGCAAGTTGATTTGTCCACTTGTAATCACGATCTGACCTGCAGAAAGTCCGTCCAGCACTTCTACATAGTCACCGAAATTGCGTCCGGAAGTGATTGTCTTAAGGACTGCTTTATTGTTTTCATTGACAAATATCTGATTGGAACTTACACTACCTACAAATGCTGTTCTAGGGACAGTGAGTACCGGTATTAACTGATCTGCACCAAATACTGCAGTACCGTACATACCTGCACGAAGTTCATTATTAGGATTGTTTTTTACCTCGATCTCTACAGGAAAATTAAGACTTCCGTCCGCCTTAGGAGCAATGAAGGTAATCTTTCCTTCGAAAGATTTGTCCGGATATACACTTGCAGTGATTTTGATATTCTGACCAACTTTAAGCTTTACAACATTCTTCTCGTCAACATTCACTCTTAGTTTCAACGTACCGACATTCACCAGTGAAAACATTTCTGTACCAGGAGATACATAAGTACCCGGTTCGATTTTACGTTCGTTGATCGTTCCGCTGATCCCTGCTCTTACCGTTGCATCAGAAGCATTCAGCTGCGCACTTTTCAGGTTATTCAGATCACTTTCCATTTTTAATTTGGCCTGATCCAATTGTTGCTGTGTCACACCTCCTGTCTGAAAAGCATTTTTGTATCTTTCGTAATCTGCTTTAGAAGTATTATACGAGGCCTGTGCATTCTGTGTATTCACATTCAGCTTGTCTCCTACTACAGTTGCAAGTACTTGTCCTGCGGTCACAAAATCACCTTCATCAACAAGTACAGTTTTTACTCTACCCGGTGTTTCGGCAGATAATCTCATCTCTTTAAATGGCATAAATGTACCATTAGAAATATACTGGGCATTCATTTCGCGAACAGCAACAGTATCAATACGCACAGCTACTGCTGCATTCTGTTGTGCTACGATTTCAGTTTCCGCTTTATTCTTTTCTTTATTCTTATTCAAAATAAACATAATACCAGCCAGTGCTGCTACTATAATTACGATGGTTATGATTGTCCGTTTCATCTGTGGTTAATTATTCGTTGATAAGTGATTTTAAATTCCCGTTTGATTTAATAATTTGTATTTCAGCAACTTTGTAATTCAACAAAGCTGTAGAATGATTGTTTTGAGCTTCAGCATATGCTTTTTCTGCATCTAAAAGATCTGTTAATGTAGCCAAACCATTTTTATAGTTATTCTCAACATTAGACAGCACTTCTTTCGCAAGTTCCATATTTGCCTGTTGCATATTGATATTCAGAAGGCTGTTTTTCAATTGCTTCTGTGCATTATTCGCGTCGGTCATGAGACTTAGTTTTTTATCCGAAATATCCACATCCAGCTTATCGATATCGATCTGTGCCTGTCTTACTTTAGAGCGTGTCGAGAATCCGTTGAATATCGGGAAGGAAAGATTCACACCGATGGAAGCAAAATTCGCCCATACCCCATTGTTGTTAACCAATGGAAATTTCTGTCCGAAACCGGCATATCCATAGCTTGCCTGTAGAGATAAAGTTGGATAATACTGAGCTTCAATTGATTTTTTATTGAATACATTCAGTTCTCTTTGTGTAGCCAGCAATTTTATCTCCGTTCTGTTGTCCAGTTGAGCTGTATCCAGATTAGCGATTTTAAGATCTATATTAAATGTACTTTTCGGCATCTGAATATCTTTATTGACATCCATACCAATTACAAATTTCAGTGCATTCTCTTTCAGCTGGATTTCATTCATCTTTTGCAATTTGGATGATTCCAGATTGTTGACAGCTACATCTGTACGATCCAGATCTATTTTTTTAGCCAGTCCGTTTGAATATGAACCAAAGATGACATCACGTGTTTTCCGGGTACTTTTGAGATTGCTCTCTATGGTTTCCAGTTGCATTTTTGCCTGATATACATCGTAGTAACTGTTTGCTACACGTTCGATCAACTGCTCTTCCGTCATTTCATGATTAACCTGATAGAAAGCTCTTGTAGTATTTGCTGCTTTCAGACCCGTAAATACCGATTGATTAAAGATCTGCTGAGTCAGTGAAACAGTTGGAGTCGCCTGCCATTTCTGTCCCATCTCGACTAATGTCGTTCCGCCTGTCTGTCCTGTAAAATCCGGAAGAGCAATTTTCTGTATAATCGGATTGTAGGTCAAACCTGCACTCAGGTTAATTTGAGGTAAAGCATTGGAGCGCACTTCGCTGATCTTATTTTCTGCATTGATTACATCCAGTTTTGATTTTTTAGCATCAGCTTTATTCTGAAGCGCATACTGTATGGCCTCTTTGAGTGTCAGTTCTTCCTGAGCATGTGCAGAACCTAAGATTCCAATGCTCAGCAGGACCATTAACAATTTGCTTATTCTATTCATATTTATATTTAGTATGTACATTGTGATTGTCTTCTCTATTTTTTGCGCATGCCGTAGAACATAATCTCAGTGACCTCTTTCTGTCTTTCCAGGATATCATCCAGATTATCAATACTCGGATATCCCTGTATAATATTGGTCACATTTCCCATCAATCCGAGTCCTCGCATAGTATCGCTGTAATTTTTGGCCAGATAACGTGGATCCAGATCAGCTAATTCGCCCTGCTCCCTGGCCTTTTCGAAGATTTGACAATATTGATCTTCATCCTGCTGAATAAGAGAATCTATCTCTAATGAAATACTCGGATCTTTGATCCAGTCTACATTTTCAAATATGTAGAACATGTAATATTTCTTTACGAAGAAGGCCCGTATATCCAGTAATCTGTTCAACAGTACCAGTACTCCTCCTTTTTCGGTATTCATGGCATCCCGTTCCACCACATCCATTTCAGCCACTATAGCCAGAATAGCCAGAATAGAATCTTTGATCAGGGAAATTTTATCAGGAAAATAGTAATAAAGATTAGCTTTTGTCAAATGCACATCATCTGCTATCTCACTCATGGTGGTTTTCGGAATACCGAAGTGAGCAAAGCGTTTGAGAGCGGCTTTAACAATCTGGTTTTTCTTCTTTTGTGTATTATCCATTTTTTTATTTTTGACTTTTTACAAATCAGGGTCAAAAGTAAAAAAAGAGCAATAGAAATCAAATTCCAGAGATATAATCTTGAAAAAAGTAGCGAAAAAAGACTTTAAGATGACAATTATCCCTTGTGAAAGAAATAATTAATCTTCATGCGAAAATGCTTTGTGGAATTTGCGTTTATCCAGTTTATATAATCGGGCCGCCCGATACGAGACACCTTTCTGAAATTCAGCGAGTTCTTTCAGGAAGCCGTAATTGAGCATTTTTTTTCTAAAATTACGTTTATCCAGCTTTTTGCCGAGAATAGCTTCATAGACCAGTTGTAATTGTGTAAGGGTAAATTTTTCAGGTAATAATTCAAATGCCACCGGACTATATCCGATTTTACGTTTCAATTTTTCGAGACTAAGCTCTATAATTTGTTTATGGTCAAAAGCCAGATCCGGAAGTTCATGCACAGAAAACCAATTGGCCTGTCGCATATACGATGTCACAGGTTTTACTTTGATCTTTGCATGATCCAGTTGCATAAGAGCAAAATAGGCTACGGTCAGAATTCGTCCCTGCGGGTGTCGCTTCAATCCGGCTAACGCAGCCAGCTGTTCCATATAAATATCTTTCAGTCCTGTATTTTCGTACAGAATCCGTTTGACGGCATCTTCCATCTCCTCGTCGTTGTTTACGAAAAAACCAGGAAGAGCCCACCAATCCTTGAAAGGATATTCATTTCTTTCTGTCAGTAAAACTTTTAAATAACCGTCATGGAAGCCAAATATGACGCAGTCAATGGTAAAATTTGTAAACAATGCTCAATAATTTATTAGTTTAAGACTTCTAAACGATAGACCTGTACGAATTTACACATGCCTTCTACACAAGTATCCGTTAAATATAGCAAAGTAACAAAAAAAATAATCAAAAAATTTAATAGTGTAAAAAATACACTGTATATTCGTGAAACCTGATTAAAGAAATAAACACGTGAATACAATATCAAATATAGGAGTTTTTACATCCGGAGGAGACGCACCGGGAATGAATGCCTGCATTCGGGCAGTCGTCCGTACAGCGGTCTACGAAGGCAAGAAAGTGACGGGCATATATCACGGGTACCAGGGTATGCTGGATGGTACATTTGTCGAAATGAACAGTCGCTCGGTGAGCAATATTATCCAAAAAGGGGGAACTATTCTCAAAACCGCAAGATGTATGGAGTTCAGAACTCCGGAAGGAAGAGCCAAAGCTTATGAAAACCTGAAAGCACAGGGCATAGACGGTTTAGTCGCTATCGGTGGCGACGGTACGTTCACAGGAGCAGATTTTTTCTCCAGAGAATACGACATCCCGGTAATGTGTATACCAGGCACGATTGACAATGATCTGTATGGATCAGACTATACATTAGGATACGACACCGCTACCAATACAGTTATTGATGCCATTGATAAAATTCGTGACACAGCAGCTTCACACGGTCGTCTCTTTTTCATCGAAGTGATGGGACGTGATTCGGGCTGTATTGCGCTTAATGCCGGTATTGCCGGAGGAGCAGAAGCCATTATGCTTCCTGAGAAGGAAACAGCTATAGACGAGCTGATTGATCTGTTGGAGCGTGCTGCTTTTAAACAAAAAACATCTACTATCGTTATCGTAGCAGAAGGAGATAAAAACGGTGGTGCGTACAATGTCGCCAAGCGGGTCAAAGAAAAATTTGATTATTATGACACAAAAGTTAGTATATTAGGGCATTTACAAAGAGGGGGGTCTCCAAGTAGTTTTGACCGCGTACTGGCGAGTAGAATGGGATATGCAGCTGTAAAGCACCTCCTTCAGGGAAAAACCAGAATGACGGTAGGTCTTCGAGGAAATGAGATCATCCTGACTCCTCTGGAAGAAGCCCTCAATAACAAGGAATTTAAATTAAGTAACGATATGTTAGAGATTTCCCAGATCATGGCGATCTAGACATATTATCTATAAGCAATATGATTGCAGTCGTTTTTAGTGGATCAAGGTATGCGGATTGGCGATTGGCCGATAAGAGCCGTGTTGTCAGTGGTTTCAGAACCACAGGAATCAATTCTTACATTCAGGATGAAAGATTTATAACGCAGTTACTGAATAAGAATACGAACCTGATTAATTATGCTGAAAAAATAAAACGTATCTATTTTTTCGGTGCTGGCGCATCGTCTCTGGAAAGACAAACCAAAATCAAAAAAGTATTTGAATCTTTTTTCAAAAATGCAAAGGTAAAAGTCAATCATGATGTACTGGCCTCTGCTATCTCTACTTTCGGAGATGAAAAAGGCATCATCGGTATACTGGGATCCGGATCTAATGCAGCATATTATAACGGCAGAAAAATACTTAAGAACAATTTCGGAATGGGCTATATTCTGGCAGATGAAGGCTCTACAAACTGGATAGGCAGACAGCTTTTAAAAGATTTTCTAAGCGGCACCATGCCGGTAGATATACGCGAAAAGTTGTTGTCCCGATACAATCTGGATCGTAAGATCATCCTCGAAAAAGTCTATAACCATCCCAACCCCAATATCTTCCTGACCTCGTTTGCTGATTTTGTACAGGAGAACAAAGATGAACCTTATTTGTCTACTATTATAAAAGAAGGTCTGTTCTTGTATTGCGATACGTATCTCGTACCGCTGAGCGAGCGTTATCCGGATCACAAGATCAACTTTACAGGATCTGTAGCGACGCATTATGCAGATTGGCTGAGAGATATCGGTGAAAATGAATTTGGTCTGGAAATCGGAACTATCATTAAGGAACCCATTCACAACTTAGTAAAATATTATTTAAATCTCAATAAAAATTAAAAAGATGAAAATTGGAATCAACGGATTTGGTCGTATTGGCCGCTTAGCATTCAGAGCTGCGATCAATCGCCAAGATGTAGAAGTAGTAGGTATCAATGACCTCGTAGAGCCAGACTATATGGCATATATGTTGAAATACGATTCAACTCATGGTAAATTTGACGGAACTGTTGAAGTAAAAGACGGTAATCTTGTTGTAAACGGAAAAACGATCCGTGTCACTGCAGAAAAAGATCCGGCTAACCTGAAATGGAATGAAGTAGGCGCTGAAGTGATCATCGAATCTACAGGTCTTTTCCTTACTCAGGAATCGGCACAGAAACACATCGATGCAGGTGCTAAAAAAGTGGTTATGTCTGCTCCGGCAAAAGACGACACTCCTACTTTCGTAATGGGTGTAAACCACAAAGAACTGAAAGCTGATCAACATATCGTTTCTAATGCATCATGTACAACTAACTGTTTAGCTCCTGTGGCAAAAGTATTGCATGACAATTTTGGAATTCTGGAAGGTCTGATGACTACTGTTCACGCGGTTACAGCAACTCAAAAAACGGTAGACGGTCCTTCAGCAAAAGACTGGAGAGGCGGACGCGGTGCATACCAGAACATTATCCCTTCTTCAACTGGTGCTGCTAAAGCTGTAGGTCTTGTATTGCCTTCTCTGAAAGGTAAATTGACAGGTATGTCTCTTCGTGTTCCTACTGCTGATGTATCTGTAGTAGACTTAACAGTACGCCTGGAAAAAGGTGCTTCTTATGAAGAGATCAAAAAAGCAATGAAAGATGCTTCAGAAGGTGAATTGAAAGGTATTCTAGGTTATACGGAAGATGAAGTAGTTTCTACTGACTTCTTAGGTGACGCACGTACTTCTATCTTCGATGCAAAAGCAGGTATCTCTCTTAACGACAACTTTGTAAAAGTTGTAGCATGGTACGATAACGAGTGGGGTTACTCTAACAAAATCGTAGATCTTGTACAAGAAGTAGGTAAATTATCGTAGTCTTCGATAGGTCTACACCTTATATAACAGAAAAGGTCATGGTATTGCACCATGACCTTTTTTAATTAAAGAAGGAATAATAGATGATGAAGAACAACATCACCACAATTAACCCGAATAACTTGATTTCCTTCGACTTCCTCATCATCTGTACTATAGATGCAGTAAGAATAAGAATTCCATAATACGCAGATACAGCTGACAGGATCGCTGACTACTATATGAGTAGAATATAAGCAGAAGTAAGGTTTTACTTTGAAACAGATAACCGTCCCTGTCAGCAGCGGCAAACTTCTGCACCGGTGGACTGTATTGTTCTGTTGTTTGGGCAGTTGCTAAGGCGGCAACTGAAGATAAGAAACGAGGTCGCCAAACTTCTGTTCAGCAACATTCCGGTTTCGCCGGAACAGGATGCTGTATCAGGTGCAGACAACCTCTTTTCCTGTAAACTGTTATTTCATTAAAAATCCACCCCCGATCAGGTCGTTTCCTTCGTAGAATACGGCTGATTGTCCGGGGGCTATTCCCTTTACATAATGTTCAAAATCTACTTTCATAATATCGCCTTGTTGCGTAATAGTAGACAATGCACCGGAATCCTTGTAACGTATTTTTGTCACAGCTTCCATCGGCTCTGAAAGACTGGCATACTTCACCAGATTGATATTACGTACATAGGCTTGTGCTCTTTCCAGTTCATGTTCTTCTCCCAGCATTACAGAATTACTTTCAGGCAGAATCTCGATCACGAACATAGGTTTTCCTAATGCGATCCCCAAACCTTTACGTTGTCCGATTGTAAAATACGGATAACCGATATGCTGCCCTACTACGGTACCGTCAGAAAGGATAAAATTCCCCGGACCTACCTTTTCATCCAGATCGGGCATTTTATGTCTTAGAAACGCTCTGTAGTCATTATCCGGCACAAAACAGATCTCATAGCTCTCCGACTTATTCGCCAGCTCCATTTGTCCCATATCAGCAGCCATCTGACGGATTTCTTTTTTTGTAAAACTTCCCAATGGAAACTGGGTACGTGCGAGATTCTCCTGCGTCACTCCCCACAATACATAGGACTGGTCCTTATTCTCGTCTCTTCCTTTAGATATAACATGACGTCCGTTTTCATGCAAACGGATATTAGCATAATGTCCTGTAGCGATAAATTCACAGTCCAGTTTATTTGCACGTTTGATCAGTGCTTCCCACTTGATGTGTGTATTGCACAATACACAAGGGTTTGGCGTACGACCTGCAATATATTCATCTACAAAATTATCGATTACGTAATCTCCGAATTCATCCCGGATATCTAATATAAAATGCGGAAATCCATAGTTTACAGCCAGTGCACGTGCATCATTGATGCTATCCAGACTGCAGCAACCTGTCTCCTTGGATGAACCGCCTGAGGATGCATAATCCCAGGTCTTCATCGTGATCCCTATCACTTCATATCCTTGTTCGTGGAGCATTACGGCTGCGACCGAACTATCCACTCCACCACTCATTGCTACTAGTACTCTTCCTCTTTTACTCATTTTAACGTATTGAAGTGCAAAGATAAGGCTTATTTCAATTGCAGCGTGTTTATTTGGTGTAATTTTATCTTAATCAAAATCAATGCTTTGTCGATTATATGTAAAATAATTGAACCAAAAAGTTTCGGAATTCAAAAAAAGAACATACATTTGCAACGCAAAGAAAAATTATTCTCTGCTGCAAAAGGTGCCATAGCTCAGTTGGTAGAGCAAAGGACTGAAAATCCTTGTGTCGCTGGTTCGAATCCAGCTGGCACCACCTCAAAATCTGACAAGAAACAGATTCAAATAAAAATCTTGGTAAGGTGCCATAGCTCAGTTGGTAGAGCAAAGGACTGAAAATCCTTGTGTCGCTGGTTCGAATCCAGCTGGCACCACACCTGAAAAGCTTCGGATTCATCCGAAGCTTTTTTAAAATGTTCCAATTGGGAAATTAGCTCAGCTGGTTTAGAGCACTACCTCGACAAGGTAGGGGTCACTGGTTCGAACCCAGTATTTCCCACATTCTTTTCTTAACTTCACCCTTACATGACAGAAATAGATAAAGTTGCCCTGATATATATTCAGGATCGCAGGATTCTGACCGCACGTTCAAAAGGGAAAGACAAATATTATATTCCCGGCGGTAAACGTGAAGCCGGAGAGAATGACACGGCCACACTTATCCGGGAAATAAAGGAAGAACTGAATGTGGATGTGATCCCTTCCTCTATTCAGTTTTGCGGTATTTTCAGAGCACAGGCAGACAGCCATCCTGAAGGAAAAATAGTCAGGATGACTTGTTATTCAGCGCTGTTTGAAGGAGAATTGACTCCTATGAGTGAAATAGAAGAATTGTCTTTTATGTCTTCTGCAGATGCAAAAAGATGCTCTGCTGTAGATGAGATCATCTTCAAACATCTGCTGGATGAAGGATTGATTGACTAATCTCTGCTTAAAGAATATCCCTTACTTCGAGATTGGCTCCGTAATATTCTTTAAGTAGTCTGCCGTCTCCGTGTATGGTCCATATCTGACGGGGCTGCACCTGATCTACATAATCCAGAATATCCTGCCAGTCGACATGATCCGATATATACAGTTCTATATCATTGTGCTGTTGCAAACGCTTCCAACCTGAAGCAAATGCGCGCTGTACCTTTGTAGCTCTGAAATAACTGTTAAACGTCATCGGAGGTACTAAATAGACTTTATCAGGCTCCCCTTGTTTCATGATCTGCCTGTTATATGGCTCATACTTCATAGGGAAATTACCCAGCTGATCATAAATACGATGGAAAGGCAGTATATTATGGTGAACGAGTACCTTTCGCTCAGGACAATGCTGATTTAAGAGTGCTGTGATCCGCTGTGCCTTTCCTAAAGCATAACAACCCAATAAAATATTAAAAGGACGATCTTTGAGCTTCAGGATCTCTGTCACTGCATCCGGATGACTCACTTCAGGATTTGCAAATGTACTTTCGGTAATCAGTACATCCGCCTTAACAATATGTATAGGTTCACAGGTAGGATCCGTATCCACTTTATAATCTCCCGTATATAAATAACGTACTCCCTTATACTCCATTAATATCTGTGAAGAGCCCAGAATATGCCCCGCAGGAATAAAGGTCAGTATGACTTCAGCAATGTTAAACGGCTCTTCAAATCTTTTGACAAGGAAGGTATGCAAAGGCTGCTTACTGTACCTGTACTGCATAAAAGCTGCCGTAGCTTCAGTAGCTATAATCTGTGCATGTCCTTTGGTCGCATGATCAGCATGCGCATGTGATACTACATCTATACGCACAGGCTCTAAGGCGTCAATATAAAAATCTCCGTAACGGCAATAATATCCTTCTGGTCTCCGAACTAAAAAATCGGCCAGTATATCGGGCATAATATGAATTTAAAATGTTAAAAATTGTTGATGCAGATGCAGTACCTGTGGCAAAAGGGGTTGTATACCATCATTGATAACAATAAAATCTGCCAATTCAGATTTTTCCTTATCACTCATCTGTTTACTTATTCTGTCCCTTACTTTTGCCTCATCGGTATGATCGCGGGCAACGACACGGGCTATACGGATATCTTCGGGAGCTGTAACCAGTATGGTATAATCAAGCTGGCGGTAAGAACCTGTTTCAAAAAGCAGGGCCGCTTCTTTTAAAGAGTATGCAGCAGTCTGTTTTTGTGACCACTCCTCCCCTGCACGGATTACGGCAGGATGTACAATACCATTCAGCAGCTTCAACTGGGCGTCATCTCCAAATACTTTTGAAGAAAGAAAGGCTCTGTTTAAAGAACCGTCTTCAAAATAGGTTTCCTTTCCAAAGGTCTGCATCAATGCAGTCCTTACTTCTTCACTTTTGATCATAATATCCTTAGCTTCCTGGTCGGCATTGTATACCGGTATTCCCAATACCTTAAAGATATTACAGATAATACTCTTACCGGCTCCGATTCCTCCTGTAATCCCTATTTTCAATCCCATATAGCTGATCTGATTGTTTATTTTGTTTTATCCGGTCCGCGACCTGACTATTTATTTACGAATGAAAAAGTCTACATTCTGAGGCTCTACACTCACGATCTTGCAATACGGTGGTATCTTAGTCAGAATGACAGGAAGGTTAGGAACTCTGTTCTCTTCCCAGTCTTCTATATCCACCACGGCTTCAAAGTCCCGCTGTGTCCATTTATTATAGTCTTTAAGCGACACAAGGATGATTACTTTAACCTTGGTGGGCAATGTTCTTACAGAAGTATACTTTTCTGCATTTTCGACCTTGATCGGTAGTTCCATGACTTTCTCCGTCAGCTCTCCTACCGGGATGGTCACTTCTGCATAAGCGGGATAAACATTGATATTAGCCTTTTGATTACGATCCAGATACGCCATTGTTCGGATATCCGCATTGATTCCTGTACCCCGGATAGTGTCGGTCTCCCAGGATTCAATATTAGCCACATCCTCCAGAGGGCCTGTTATCGTGACATACTCCGGTAAACTCCTGGTATCGCCGATAATACCGTACTGCTTTGCAAAATCCACACTATATACCGCTTTAATCGGGACCTTGCGCTGTGTCTGTTTAGAAAAATCAAAATATAAAGTATCCGGACTTACAGATACGACATGTTTATCATTCGGAAATTGCCTGTTGATAAAACCAATCTGATTGGAAAACACGATCCAGTTGCGGTTTTTCAGTCCGCTCAGGTCTACCTGAATATTAGCCGTATCCTGTCTGAAGCGTGAAAGCAACAGTTTCCACCCACTCATCTCTACTTTGAGACTGACCGTATCGGACTGTAGCGGATGAAAGGCTTTATTGTCCGGAAGATTCACGTACTGAATTCCGGCCTTCATAGAGTAAACGTATTTATTGGAAATGGCAAATAAAGTCCACGCAATAAAAGAAATCAGAATACATCTTAAGAAGATGGAAATTTTTCTTTTCTGGGATTTATTAAAACGTCTTAAAGCCATATGTCACAAACTTAAGCATTTTTCACCTTTGATCAGAAGATGAACAGTATTCTTCATAAAAAAGCCGCCAAATCAATATTTAGCGGCTTCATTATTAAAGAACACTTCCGTGACTTCTTATTTTTCTTTATTCGCATCATTAGCTGCTTTGGAAGCATCCAGTGCAATTGCTGATTTATCAAAACGGATCTTAACTCCTGAACCTACATCAACAAGAAAAGTAGTTTCGCTTACTTCCACGATACGACCGTGAATACCTGCAGTAGTTACAATTTTAGTATTGACACCTAACTCTTCAATATATTTCTTGTGATCTTTTTGTTTCTTCATCTGTGGTCTGATCATAAAGAAATAGAAAACCACGATGATTAAGATCATTGGAAGGAATGTCATAAAACCACCGCCTGATCCACCGGCTTGTAAGAATATTGTACTTATCATTTTTGTGTGTTATTTATTTTTATTTCTGTTCTAAAAATTAATTAGCTTTTTGCACTTCACCTCTTAATTGTACGGTAGAGATGCCGTTGGTTGCATTAGACATGACCGTCACGATCTTCTGCTGTTTACCTACCTGCCCTTTACTGTCAAAGGCAACTTTTACTTCACCTTTCTTACCCGGCAATACAGGTGATTTGGAGTAATGCGGTGTAGTACAGCCACAGGATGCATTTACCTCAGAAAGAATAACCGGAGCTTCACCTACATTGGTAAATGTAAATGTATGCTGAACAACTTCACCTTCTTTTACCTGGCCGAAGTCGAATGCGGTTTCTTCAAATTCAATTTTACCTAATGTTTCCTGTCCTTTTTGCTGTGTTGTATCTCCGGAAACACTGTCTCCCTGAGCTGCTTTAGCAACGTTTGTTTTGTTACTGTTGCCGCAAGCGCTTACCAGACAAGCCATTGACAATATACCTGCAAAAGCTAATTTGTTAATTTTCATTTGTATTAATCTTTTAATCCACGACCTTGTTTGCGGATCCGACCCTGTTGGTTCAAATCAGCCAATATTTTGTCTAAGATACCATTAATAAATGTATTACTTTTCAGTGTACTGAAAACTTTTGACAATTCTATGTATTCATTGATGGTTACTTTCACCGGAATAGACGAAAAATTGATCAGCTCACAGATGGCCATACGCATGAGAATAGTATCTAATAAGGCTATACGATCTGCTTCCCAGTTTTTGGTTTTAGCAGCGATCAGACTTTGATACTCTTCTCCGTAACGGATTGTATTTGCCAACAGGTCCAGCACAAATTCTCTGTCATCAAGCCAGTTTTGTGTCAACTCTGCAAGCTTATTTTGTTGCGGAATCTCACTGCTGAAATTTTTAAAAGTCTTGGCGATCAATGCCTGAAGTACTTCTTTATCAACCGGCCAGTTGATAAATTTATCCTCAAAAGTCTGCTCAATATTAGGTGACTTCAGAATAATTTTCTTAAAGATATGTTTGATAATATCTTTTTCAGTAGCGATAGAGCGGTCTTCTGACTGCAGATATTCCAGATAGATATCCGATTCCTTGAGCTGAGCAAAGATAGAGCGTACAATCTCAGGGTCAAAACTCCAGTCCACTTTATACTTCTTGACACCTTCCAGATAATCTCTGTTTTGTCTTAATGATTCGATGAACGTATTGTTGTTCAATCGTGTAGTCAGCGACAAATCCTTTTCTGTAGGCAGAAACTTATTCGCACGGCCTTCGGCATCGATAAGTACATACTCGGAAACCTCATCCAGAAGATTCAGCGTCCAGATGTACATCTCATACACCTCATCCACACTTCTCAAAAGTGCCTTTTCATAATTTTTGACCTGCTTGTCCGATGACAAACTGTATGCATACAATGTCTGCATCACTTTCACCCGTAGGTGTCTTCTATTTAACATAATTTATAAAGAACGATTTTTAATATAAGAACGATTGTAAATTTTCAGAAAACACTAACGCTTGATTTTCTTTACATCAGCGATACGTTGCTCGGCAATCTGATTTGCAGCGACCAGCGTAGTAATACTTTCTTCTCTTGATTTTTGAATCACCTCTCTGGTGATGGTATATATATTACGGATCAATGATTCTGTACGCTCTGAACCATATCCCTCTAACTCTGAATAACAACTGATCAAAGCTCCTGAATTGATCAGAAAATCCGGTACATACAAGATATCATGCTCTTTCAGCATACGTGTAGTTTCCTGTTCGTTTTTCAGCTGATTGTTGGCAGATCCTGCAATTATTTTACAACGCATGCGCGGAACAGTCTCTGTATTTACAGTACCTCCTAATGCACATGGAGCATAGACATCCACATCCATCTCAAAACTTGTGGAATCGGTGATAGGCTCTGCTTTATACTTGGCTGCAATTTTCATTTTGCGCTCTTCAGTCATATCGCTGACATATACACGTGCATTTTCATTTCTCAGCATAGCCACCAGGTGCTCACCTACGCTACCTACTCCCTGCACAGCGACCTTACGTCCTGCCAGACTATCGTCTCCGTAAAGTTCTTTGATAGCGGCTTTGATTCCGTAAAAAACACCTCTTGCAGCAAAAATTGTAGTATCTCCTCCCCCGTTCAGTGACTCAGGAAGACCTGCTACATAGTTTGTTTCGGTGTGAATATATTCCAGATCTTTTTGGGTGGTACCGACATCGATAGATGCGATAAAGTTACCATTCAGTCCTTCGACAAACTGACCCAGTCTTCTCAACAGGATTTCGGTCTTGTCTGTACGGTGATTACCTATGATAATGGCACTTCCTCCGCCGAGGTTCAGGCCAGCTACAGCAGCTTTGTAAGTGATCGCTTTTGACAAACGAAGCGCATCTTCTATGGCTTCTTCAGTCGTATTGTAAGGAAGCATTCTAACCCCGCCTATCGCAGGCCCAAGGGTAGTATCATGGATGGCCACGATAGCTTTCAGACCTACGGCCTCATCATTACAGAACAATAAATTTTGATGGCCAAACTGACCCATCATTTCAAATAGCGACGCATTACTATTTTGCATAACAGATAACTCTTAAATATAGTTAAAATCAACTTTTACAAAAGTAGAAAAATATTTACACTCCACTGGATAAAAAAGCCAAATAAATGCGTTCTGCCAATTAATGACAGTAATAAAACTATAGGGTCACCAAGTTTATTGAATAATACTGTATTTTTGTTCTGAACTATGAAGGAGCTCGCTTACCTCAATAAATATTTTTACAAATATCGCTGGAAACTTATTCCGGGAACTTTGTTTGTTATTATTTCGAATTACTTTGGCATTCTGCCGGCAAAAGTGATCCGTGTAGCCTTTGATCTTGTCAAAGAAAACATTGATCTGTTTCGCCTTTATGAAGGTTTTGACAGACAGGAGATCGTCTATCAGGTATTTGGCAGCAGTCTTTTGTTTTTCGGCTGTATTGTACTGATTCTGGCTATACTTAGAGGTATCTTTCTATTTATGATGCGACAAACGCTGATCCTGACTTCCAGACACATCGAGTACGACCTTAAAAATGAAATCTATCAACATTATCAAAAGCTTGATTTTGCATTTTTCAGAAGAAACAATACCGGAGACCTTATGAACAGGGCTACGGAGGATGTCAATCAGGTACGAAATTACCTCGGTCCGGGTATTATGTATGCCATCAATACCGTAGTACTCTCTATAATGATTATCTATGCGATGTATGATGTCAATCCTACATTGGCTACTTACTCCTTATTGCCAATACCTATTTTATCTGTTATTATCCTTGTAATTAACAAAGTAATCAATCGGCGAAGTGAGCGCATACAAAGACAATTGTCGCAGCTGTCATCTTTTGTACAGGAAACTTTTTCGGGGATCAGAGTAATTAAGACCTATAATCGAGAGCGCGATAAAATGAAATCTTTTGCGAAAGAAAGTAATGTGTACAGAGACACTTCTCTGGCTTTGGTAAGGATTCAGGCGATCTTCTTTCCTTTGATTGTATTCCTGATCGGATTAAGCACGATTATTACCGTGTATATAGGAGGACTGGAAGTAAACAAAGGCACCATCACTGCCGGTAATATTGCAGAATTTATTATTTACGTCAATCAACTCACCTTTCCTGCCATGTCACTGGCCTGGGTAACGTCACTGGTGCAGCGCGCGGCAGCTTCTCAGAAACGGATCAATGAATTTCTGAAGACTGAATCCGTTATCAAACAAGGTACTACAGAAAAAATATTGGCAGGAGATATAACCGTTAAAAATATCAGTTTTACTTTTCCGGAGACAGGTATCAAAGCTATAGACAATATTTCTTTCACGCTCTCCGCCGGAAAAACACTTGCCATCATCGGTAAGACCGGCTCCGGCAAATCGACACTGGCAAATCTTCTGATGCGCATGTTTGATACGGATACGGGAACTATTACTTACGACGGAACTGATATCAGGGCGTTCAACTTTGAAAATCTGCGTTCACAGATCGGCTATGTGCCGCAGGAAGTGTTCTTGTTTTCGGATACCATTGCTAATAATATCGCTTTCGGTCTCGATACTTTTACTACGGAGCAGGTCGAACAGGCAGCCAAAGACGCTGCAGTATATGACAATATCATTGCTTTTGAAGAGGGATTCGAAACATCTATAGGTGAACGTGGCATTACCCTGTCCGGAGGCCAGAAACAGCGGGTCTCCATCGCAAGAGCGCTGGTCAAAGAACCGAAGATACTGATTTTTGACGACTGTCTTTCAGCGGTTGACACCAAGACGGAGGAGCAGATACTGAACAACCTGAGCCGCATTATGAAGGGAAAATCTTCCATCTTTATCGCACACCGTGTCTCCACCATCAAAAATGCAGATCATATCCTTGTCCTGGATCAGGGACGCATCGTTGAACAAGGCTCACATCAGGAGCTGATGACATTGGGTGGAGAATACTACGAACTGCATGAGAAGCAACTTCTGGAAGCCATATAACTATACTATTTAACCTTATAAATAACAATTGCTGAAAAGATTAAGAAGCAATAGTGTAATAACACTATTGCTTTTTTTATATAATCCTTTAAACACACAGCCTTCAGCTTTGAAAACGTTGTATATCGCGATGTTCTCTAAAGGCCATACGTTGACGTTGTCCTTGTAAAAATAATCCAGCTTATCAACATGATGATGGAATAAGGTATTTCAGCACGCTTTGAGTCAAAATATCAGTTATAAGTACTTTGCAGATAACCGGTAGTCTATTCCAATAGTTGGGAAAGCACAAAAAAAGCCTTCCGGAAATCCCGAAAGGCTTTATAATGATTTTAGGCGAAGCCTTATGCTTTCTCTTCTGCAGGAATTACAGAAACATAAGATTTGTTATTTGCTTTTTTACGGAAAACTACTTTTCCATCAACTAAAGCAAACAATGTATGGTCTCTACCAATACCTACGTTCAAATCAGGGTTGTGTTGAGTACCGCGTTGGCGAACGATAATGTTACCAGCGATAGCAGCCTGACCACCAAAAATTTTGATACCTAAACGTTTACTATGTGACTCACGGCCGTTCTTCGAACTACCCGCACCTTTTTTATGTGCCATTTCTTTATCTTAATTTAAGACTAATGTCTGATTAAAAATTCAATTATAATGTAATATCTGTGATCAAGATCTTAGTGAACTGCTGACGGTGTCCGTTTTTCTTTTTGTAACCTTTACGGCGTTTTTTCTTGAAAACGATCACTTTTTCACCTTTCAAATGAGACAAAATTTTAGCTGAAACTTTAGCTCCTTCTACACTTGGCGTACCAATTGAGAATTTACCTGCATTTTCTGCTAACAATACATTGTCAAATTCAATACTAGCGCCTTCATCTCCTTGTAAACGGTGCACAAAAAGATATTGGTCTTTTACAACCTTGAATTGCTGTCCTGCTATATTTACTATTGCGTACATTGTTAATAAATTATTTATGTTTCTATTTAATGAAGGGCAAAAGTATAAACTTTTTTCCAATATTCAAACATCTTTTATTAAAATTTCTCTACCACACTCCTACTCTGTTTGCAGGCAACACATAGCTTTTGGCATTTGGCTGTATATCAAAGGCTTTATAAAAAGCTTCCATATTGTACAGCGGACCATTAACTCTGAATTCTTCAGGGCTATGGGGATCCATTTTCAGACGGAGACGCATAGTCTCATCACGTGTCTTAATGCGCCACACCTGTGCAAATGCCAGAAAGAAGCGCTGATCTGGTGTAAAACCATCTATTTTATCAGTGGCTTGTCCTTGTTTGGTCAATTTGAAAGCATCAAACGCAATACTCAGACCACCGATGTCAGCAAGATTTTCACCCAGGGTCAGTTCACCGTTTACATGTTGCTTGTCAAGTAGTGTAAATCCACTGTACAGATCAGCGACTTTTTTGGCTTTTACGTTGAACTGATCTGCATCGGCTTTGGTCCACCAGTCATTCAGATTACCGTCTTTATCGTACTGCCTTCCCTGATCATCAAATCCATGTGTCATTTCATGACCTATAACTGCACCGATGGCTCCGTAATTGATGGCATCATCTGCATTGAAATCAAAGAACGGAAATTGCAGAATTCCGGCCGGGAACACGATTTCATTGTAAGGCGGATTGTAATAGGCATTAACCGTAGGCGGAGTCATCAACCATTCTGTCTTGTCTACAGGCTTACCCATCTTATTTACCATTTCCTTGTAGGCATGGCGTTCTGCAGACTGCAGATTAGCATAGTATGTATCTTTGTTTATCTCGACGTCACTGTAATCTTTCCATTTATCCGGATACCCAATCTTTTTTGTAAAGGCTTCCAGCTTTTCTATAGCTTTCTTTTTGGTTTCCGGTGTCATCCAATCCAGCTTTTCAATCCGTGTACGGTAGACTTTCTGAAGATTATCGACAAGCGTCATCATACGTTCTTTGGCTTCTTTTTTGAAATACTTTTCCGCATAGAGTTTACCAACGATTTCACCCAGACTTTCATCTGCCGCACTTACCATCAGTTTCCAGCGTTCCTTCTGCTCTTTCTGCCCGTTGAGTACTTTACCGTAGAAATCAAATTTGGCATCTCTGAAGCTTTTCGGTAAAGCTGTAGCCGCATCGTTAAGTGCGTCTAATTTTAACTTTTGCTTCCAGACATCCAAAGGTTCGGACTTCAACAACGTATTGATTGCTATGTAATACTTAGGCTGCTGAACTAACAATGTGTCTGTTTTGATCAACAGACGGGACAAAATATCCTGCCAGTTGAGGTTTGGAGTCTGTTTTTGAAAAACAGCTACAGCAAATTTGTTATAGTTCTTTACCGGATCTCTCAGCTCTACAGGGGTAAGATGAGACTTAGCAATAGCTGTCTCAAGCTTAATGATATTATCCGCATACTGCTGAGCTGATTTCTCTTCGCCACTTAATGTGAATAATTTCACAATATAGGCTCTATAGGATTCCAGTATTTTTTTTGACTTCTCATCGTTATCCAGATAATAGCTCGCCTGCGGAAGATTTAATCCGCCCTGTACGAAAGTCGCAGCATTTTTATTGGAAATCCTGTCATCCGAAGCTACATAAAAGTGAAAGAGATCACCGTTCCCTTCTTTAAAACCATCTGCACTGAATGCAATCAGTTCATTCATATCTTTCAGCGCATTGATCTTGCTGATCAGAGGTTCTACAGGTTTAGTTCCCAACTTCTCTATAGCCACGGTATCCATTCCGCTGGCGTAAAAGTCTCCGGCTTTTTGTGTATCTGAGCCTTTAGCGCTATTTGCTTTAGCGGCTTCTTCGAGGATAAGATGCAGTTTTGCCGTATTCTCATCCTGCAGGACATAAAAAGAGCCCCAACCGGTTTCTGACGCAGGAATTTCGGTTTTCTTAAGCCACCCTCCATTGGCATACAGAAAGAAATTGTCCCCCGGACTAATCGTTGTGTCCATACCGCTGACATCAAAAAAATTGGTTCTTACTTCTTCAGATGTAGACGTACTGTTGTTGGATTGGCATGAGCCAAGCACAGCCAGTGCCGGCAATACTGCCCATAATTTGTTTTTGGTAATCATATGATGTGATTTAACAAAAATAAAGGTAGTGATAATTAACAAGTTGCCACAAATGTTATCTTTTCTTTTACATTTTTATCCGTATTATGCAGAAATGTTTTGGTTTATTGCCGGAAGATATTAATTTTGTGGCTCCTAACGGAGAGGTGTCAGAGTGGTCGATCGAGCACGCTTGGAAAGCGTGTGTACCGCAAGGTACCGCGGGTTCGAATCCCGCCCTCTCCGCACAACAGTAAAAAGAGTCCAATGCAAATTGGACTCTTTTTTTGTATACACGATTCTTATGTCTTGCAGGAATATTACGTAGCATGCAACAATCAAGGGATGAGAATCCGAGATCAAAAGGAAGGTTTGGGCATTGTGTTGGAGCCAGGTGAGACTAAATCAATCCCGCCCTCTCCGCAAAACCTTCATCTTTCGAGAAAGGTTATTTTTCTGCATTGCACCCACTATTTTCAGTAAGTAATTCACTAACTTCATGCAAAATAACCAATTAGAAATGAAGAAAGTATCCGGCTACCTGAAGGTAATTATTTTTTATCTCTTCACATTGCTCATCTTTATCGGCTCCTCCGCCCTTACAAAGCAAAGTTTCTTACCGGATTTATTGTCTTTAATCACTGCATCCATATTTACTTTTATTTTGATTTACTGGTTTGTACGAAGTGATAAAAGTGTACTTTCCAAAAACGGGTTAGGATTTGATAAAAAGAGTGTAGTACGGTTTGTATCCGGATTTGGAACAGGCCTTATTATGGTACTGCTGATGACTGTAATTACCATCACTTTCAGCAATGTTGCTTTTACCCGATCTCAAACATTTAATCCTAATATTCTTGTCCTACATATCCCCCTCTTTCTTTTTGTTGCTTTTCGTGAAGAACTTGCCTTCAGAACGTATATGCTTTGGAAATTAAAGACAATTACCGGACCTGTAGTTGCCATGATTATTGTCACAGTTATTTTTAGTATTGAACATCTTTTTGGTGGATATTCTGTTGTAAATGCCTTCGTTGGATCTGGATTGGGCGCAATCCTGTTTGGATTTTCGACGTTGAGAACAGGAAACATTGCACTCTCCATCGGAATTCATTTTGCATGGAACTTAACACATTGGCTATTGGGATTCAAGGGTAACACCGGATTTTTAATCGAAACAGTACAAAAAGGAACCGAACAACAGACTGAAACAATTGCATTTATCGGCTATATAGCAGCAATGATAATGGGGTTATGTGTGATTTATCTATTCTTTAAACCACAAAAGAACAGAGAGTATAACTAAGAGGTAAGATATTGACAGGTTAGATACCCGCTATCCTTTTTATAATGAAGTGTAAGAATATTGGTTCTTAACCTCTCTCCCGATAAACGGGATATCTCCTTAAAAAGAAGAGAATTAATCTGGTTTAACCCTTTTCAATTCTATGGAATACATTAATACAACATTATTATACCTCGCTTTCGGATTTGTCCCTCATAAAGTTTGTACCACAGCATGATCTGAATTCACAACCTTTTTGTATCTTCATATATAAGTATTTAGCAGAACAAGCATATTAAAGATGTAAGAGAAAACAACCTGCTTATAACAATTTGTTATTATTTTTTCAGTAAATCATAAATTTACATGAAAGAAATACGGGTTATGCTGAACAAAAGTTATTCATCATTAATAAATGAACACAAGGGTTGAAATGAAAAAGCAAAATATTCAGGATTCAAATTACCCGAAAAGAGAAAGCAATTTTCTTACTACCATTACTTCAGAAGACACTTTTCAGGTAATTATTGGTAATGACGGGAGTAGCACACTTCTATTGTGGCAGGACGAGTATTATATGGAAGCCTACCTGAGCCATTGCGAGTTACCAATAACATTAAGCAAAGTGGATTCGGTGATTTTTCTAAAATGGATAAAAGACAACCCTCAGGAGCTGAATTTCTTTATTCATCCTGTATTCGGACAAGAATCCCCTAAGTTGGGTTTCAAAGAACTCATGGGAAAAATCATCGAAAAAATGGAAAGTGACGGCGATTTTTATGATACACTAAGAGAAAACAATTTATTATGAGAACCACAGGAGATAATCCGATAACGTCTAAGTTGTTTCGCACGGATATAAGAAATAAAGATTTCAATAAAGAATTTGAAAAAGTATTTCAAACCAAAATTAACGATTTTTTGTCTGAATATGAATATGATGAAATTGATGAATTCCCTATTGAGATGGAAGACAGCGGTATTATGATTGGTTTTATTGCTGAGACAAATAAAGCACCTGCCCAAATAGCGTACATCGATTTAGATGTGCATAATTATCCGCAGCACACCGACTTTTTAGTTAAACAAATTCCTCTTGATTCGGATTTTGGAAAGGCTGCATATATAGAACAACATTTAGCTCCTTTTACTAATCTTCGTATTTATTATTCGCTATATGATCAGAATAAAGTAGATAGAATAATCTTTCAATTTGAAGATTTGCGGTATGAACTATCATTAAATAAAGAGACCGTTGTCTCCAGAATAAGAGTCTGCTTTGCTGAAAATGAATCAAATATCAACATGAGTACTTATTATCTTTTTGATAATGCTTAATACCCCGGCTTGAACGAAGAGATTGTGAAGAAAACTGTATCTCAAAATTAGTGTCAATCTAAAAATGGCCTTCTGTTTTCCTAAAAAAATATTAAAAGAGATATCAAGTTTTCGTGCTTAATCTTAGTCAGAATGTAATTTCACATATAGTGGATTCTTTGCCCGGAATTGAAGCAATACTATATTTCCAGCCAGCAAAGATACTCCTTTAGACGTATTGCAAAGTAACACACCTGCCTATAACTTTGTCATAAAGAGATGTCAGTCTGTGAGCCATCTCCATGTTAACCATTAACTTATGAAAAAGCTAACAACAACCCTGATCTTTGGTCTCCTGTGTGTGTCAGTATTTGCACAGGATTTGACCCCATTAAAAGACGAGAATGATAAAATTGCATTCTTCGATGATGATGAAAACGCTGTCACCCCATTTAAATATGACGGGGTAGGATATACCGGAGATGGCTACTATGGTGTAAAAGCTAATAGAAAATGGGGATTTATCAATGAAAAAGGAAAGGAAGTAATACCGCTTATCTATGATGATATCATGGGTTTTAGTGATGGAGCGGCACCTGTAGAACGTAATGGAAAATGGGGATCGATAGATAAGAAAGGTAAAGAAATCATTCCGCTAAAATATGATAATATACCTCGTTTTTACGATGGTCTTGCCAAAGTTGAATTAAATGATAAGACTGGTTTTGCAGATAAAACAGGAAAGGAAGTTATTCCTTTGAAGTATGATCTGGCATCTGATTTTCAAAATGGCTATGCCCGTGTGAGTCTGAATGATAAGTGGGGACTGATTAACAAAAACGGGAAAGAAATCATTCCTTTAAAATACGAAGATGTATCAGGCTTCGAAAATGGTAAAGCGGAAGTTGTCGAAAATGGAAGAAAGTTCTATTTAGACAAATCAGGAAAAGAAGTAAAATAGAGGTCTATCCGCAAAAAACATATTGCTAACTATACCTGTTGACGGTATAATTAAACAAAAGGTAGCAGCTTACAATGCAGTGTCCTGTTCAGACACTGCATTTTTATTTTCAGGGCTTTGTTACAATATAAACAACCTTATACCTTATTTAATAATTATTAATCAAAAAACATAACAAATATTCCTTAAATGTAATTTATTTATTCTATTTTTATAATAAATACATATTATAATCTGTACTATGATGAAATTACACGCCTATCTACTTTTGTCTTTGACTGTCTGCGCTATGGTATCTTGTAAAAAAGATATTATTGAAGACAAAAAACCAACAATAATTGAACAGAAGGTACGTTCAAAAAAACAGATTGTAGATTCGCTGAAAAATGATCTTATAAAAAAAGGGTACTCCGTATCAACTCCGGTGGTGAATCAGGACAGTTCAAAAGTAAGCTTTCAGGTTTCAAGGTCAAATAGTATAAAGGAATTTGGTGTTTTTGAACCAGGTGGTGGCCCAGACCTAAAAACATATCCCGACCTGTATACAGGCAGTGTATTTAATGGAAACGTATTTATCAAAGAAGGGGTATTCTCTTCCGGATTACCACTTACAGGCAACACTCTACCTCTGAGACAGGATGTTATTATTGTCGGAAAGAATAATGTAAAGATCGCAGAAGGAAAACAGATGGAACTGCGAAATTCTGATCTCAAACAGTTTCAGTCCGGCACATTGAGAGACATCGGAGAACCAGCCATTGATCAGCATGTAGGAGATGTATCCCTTAAAACCGGATTCTTCTCCAGCTTTAGTGATGTCAAAGATTCTGTGTTTTTTAACCGATCTAACATGTATTGGGATAGCTTTAAGCCGGGTGTAGGCTTACTGGAATTCGGCACTGATAATGCCGTTGTCCCGGGAAAAGGTACTTTTGCTTTCTTCAGACAAGATTATTACAGCATAAAAATAGATACAACAAAATCGGGCTGGAAATTCTTAGAAGGAGAACTTAGTAGTGCTTTACAAGCGGAACGCATGCCTATTTTTATAAATTCCATTACTTATGGCCGATATGGATTCGTAACTATTGAAGGCAACCAGTCACAGGAAATATTGGCAATGCTGAATAAGGCTATAGCTGATTTTGATAGTTTATCCGAATTTGAACGCAATATTTTAAGCAAATCTACCATAAGATGCTTCTTTTTTGGAACACCTGAAGACTGGAGATTCAGCCAACTGCTCCAATCTTCATTAGGAAGATTGCAATTGTTTACCGAAATTGTGAAACAAAAGACGTACAAATTCAGACCGTTCGGAGACGCTCCGACCTTTTATACCTTTTCTTCCGTAAAGGATAATTCCGCATTTATGGGATCCACTTTAGAAAGAAAAGTTGAATTTGATTTGTAGTATTCATTTTTGGTTTCGCATTCAGCATACTAATACCTGAACATAAATTGAAAAAGTAAGTCCGGGGTCTGTATTTTAGATAAATATAGCCCCTGGATTATTATTAGAAAAACCGGCTATTTAGTTCAACATTCTGCGATTAGTCCTATATGTGCTTGCCAGAGGAGATAAAAGAGGCCAATCGTTATAAAGTTTTAATGCCTACCTGAAAAATAAGTCGTTTTGCAGTGGTAAATAATATTTTTAAATTAGATCATGACTAGAAACAGCTATTTGTTATTATTTATATGTTGCCAATTCTTTAATTACGGTTGTTCACAAGAAAAAAAGAACGACATTGGACAAATAAAAGCGGGGCTTGAAGAGTACATCGAGAATTCTGAAAACATGATCGATTTAGCGCAGCTGGAGTTTAGTATTAAACCCGTACAAGCTAATTCGAATAAAGCTTTTGATGAGAATGACGAGTATAATTTTACTGATCAGCAAACAAAATATCTTTCGACAAATGATTTCCTGGCGGCAGTAAATAAAGATTTTTTCCTGACTACGGAAGTCGGAAAGCCGAAGAGTTTTGTTTCCATTTCACTTAACTTATTAGACGCAAATGAATTACTAGGATTTGGAGATAATGCAGAGGAAGGTTATTCGGTGGCGCCTCAGTTTAAACCGGGTATATTGCATTTCTGGGATGGAACTTCAGCAGATGCCAACTATAAAGAGGATAAAAATGCAGAAGAACTGGCATATAACCATTTTCTGATAGATGCTTCCAAGCCTATACGCTCTGTTGATTTTGATGTTGAGTTCAGGCATTACACTTCGACTTCTTATCGCTTGGATAGTTCACATCCTAAAGTAAAAATCGGAGAAGATTGGATAGAAATGAAAAGCAATGCTGATGGCGAGGTTAAACTGAGCTATCCAAAATCTTTATCGGAAAAGCTGAGCGATGTACAGGGTTATTACAAAAACGACAGGGCCTTTAGAAGATCAGGAAGTAGCTCGTACAGTATTTCATCTGCAGAAACCATAGCATGGTTAAAAAAAACACTGCCTGTTTATAAACAAGCAATTGCATTAATTGATCAGCAAAAAATAAAAACAGATCAGGAAGTTGACAGCTTTTTAAAAAGTAAATTACCTCAAAAACCTGCTGAAGACGCTCAAATAGAGTACGCAAAATATTATTTTGCAGGGCCTGTAAATTATATATTGGTGTATGTAAAAAATGACAAACCGCAAAATATCACAAAAAAGGTTAACGTTAAATTGCTAAAGGAAATAGAAGCAATTGGCAAGGAGGGTTATTTTACAGCAGTTGATGAAGCTGAACAATTAAAAGGTATAGTTGATGTAAAAGGCAATTGGATTATCAATCCTGTTTACGACGACATTAAAGCGATGGGTGAAGAGAAATTCAGCGTAAGGGAAGGCCGGATTGGCAAACCGAAAAAATTAGATGCCAAGAACAAGAAATTTATTGATTTACTGCCTTAAAAAACAGAATGTCTTCTATTGCCCATTGCGCTTGTCAAAGCCTTAGGAATATTTTGACAAGCTCAATGGGTCAACTTAAATCTGTTTTCTGCGAAAGTGGCAATAGCTTTAGTATACAATCTAATCAAAAAACAGAGCCCTTATATTTTAGATAAATAATACCCAGGGACTATTCTTAGAAAAAACTGTCAGTTTACCTTGCTATTTCTCGTAGAGTTCTATATCAGCGTTCTCTTCATTTATAAGAATAACATTTCCGGTAAATTTATTGTCCTCCCATACTTCAGCCAGATATTTATTATCCAGATAGGCAGGAACATCAGCACCATCTTCCGTATTGCTGTGAACATACACCAGCTTAGCGGTATCTACACGCTTCAATTTAGCCAGAAAATTAAGGTGTTCACTTTTTAGGGTAATGTTCACTAATTTCTTAGTGTCAAAAGCCTGATCTTTAAATATTACAATACTCATAATCTTATCTATTTAGTAAATTTCACTTTGAACCACTCTATATTATCTTCGATCTCCCCGACACATGAATATTGAAAAGTTATATTTTCAGGAGCATGATGTTACAATATAACAATTTGCGACTGGTTTGTTTTTATAAATCGAATAATTATTTTGAATATTTCCCTTATTAAATTCTTTGGACTCAGAATATTATTTATTAAAGTCTATCTCCTTTTTACTCCACCTGTTGTAGAAATAGGGTAAAGCTTGCTCAAATTTTGCATAATTCTTGTTTTCCACTTTAGTCCATCCTACCTCTGCATAGGCGGCAATGCGGGGAAATGTCTGTCTGTACATATCCTTCACTTCAGATATCCATTCGCCCCACATCTGACAGCCCAGTCCTAATATTTTAGAATGGTACTGTTTATCCAGACCATCAGGAACAGGATTAAAGCTGTAGGCTTTTTCAAGAGAAATATTACTGTAATCCAGATAGGTGGCCTCATGATAGGAATTAACAATATCATATCCGTTGCGTGCAGCTTCTTTCATCAGATCGACATTACCTTTCCAAAACTGAATAATGGCAGATTTGGAAAGAGTACCCGTTACCGGTGCTGCATCCTGGTTATAGTCATGTAATTTAGCACCCATTATGTCATTCCAACCCATCATCCGCTTATTATTTTTTTCCAAAAAATTAGAAATGCCATTTGTGAATGAGATCTGAAGATCGGCTGGAGAAGCTAATGTATGTTTTTTCATGTAAGCCTGAACTTCCGGAGAATTGTTCCATTGATCGTATTTTACCTCATCACCTCCGATATGAATTACATCTGAGGGAAACATAGTTATCACTTCACTCAATACATCTTGAAGAAATCCAGTTACCTTTGGATCTGTCACATCAAACACATCATATTTCACACCAAAACTTGTAGGTACACTTATAGGAAGTTTGGTAACGCCAAGCCACGGGTAGGAAGCTATTGCAGCACTGGCATGTCCCGGCATTTCAATTTCCGGTACAATATTTATATGAAGCGCTTTGGCATAGGCTACAATTTCTTTTATGTCAGCACGTGTATAGTACCCTTCTATTGGTTTTCCATCATACAACTTACTGTTCCATCCACCTATTTGTGTTGAATCCCGCCGCCCTCCTATTTTGGTCAGGTTGGGATATTTTTCAATCGCCAGCCGCCAGCCCTGATCTTCTGTCAGATGCCAGTGAAATACATTCATTTTCAGAGTTGCCATTTCCTCTAGCAGTCTTTTTACCACAGCCTTGCCTTTGTAAGCCCTTCCCTCATCCAACATATAACTACGCCATGAAAATCGTGGAGAATCACTGATGCTTATACATGCGAGTGTTGCAAAGCCTGTTCCTTTTTTTATTAATTGCCTTAACGTTTGAATACCATAAAAAACACCGGTAGAAGTCGGTGCTTCAATCAGAATACCTTCTCCATCAGCTTCCAAACGATATCCCTCTGTTCCGAGCTCTTGCTGTAATGTTTTTCTGATTAATAAACGAATGCCGGCTTGCTTGGAAGATGTTACTTTTGAGGATTTCAAACCTTGCTCATCTTTTAAAATTTCTACAATGAAAGCGATCTCATTATTCAAGTTATCATTCGAATAGATGCCGATATTATTTTTAATTAAGTATTCGCCTTGTCTCTCTGAAACAGAAGCGGGCCGGGGAATCACATCAATAGCCTTTGCTTTTAATGAAAATGAAAAATGTAAGATGCATATAAGACATATTACTTTACAAACTTTATTCATACAGTTACTATTTAAATTTTAATACCACTTAACGTTTAGGTTTATACAACATTTTTATCATTATTTGCAAAACACAAACACACTTCTTAACTTAGGCGACAATAACACTAGCAAATAAAGTCTTTCAACACAACAATTAACCTAAATAACGTCAAATAAAACAATTGATGCAATTATATTGATCATGAAATCGTATCATACTCTTTCAGATGACGAACTGATTGTATTGACAAAAGCAGATGATCAGGATGCCTTCTCTATGTTCTATAACCGACATAAATTGGCACTATATACCCATGCCTATCAAAAGACAGGGAATCTGGAACAAGCTAAAGATCTTGTTCAGGAATTGTTTACTAATTTATGGGATAGACGCTATACCTTACCACATATTCTAAATATTCAGGCCTATCTCCACACTACACTTCGCAACCGTATACTGGACTATATTGCACATCATAAAGTGGAAAGCAAATATCTTGATTCCCTGCAGGAATTTATAAGTAAAGGGCATTGTATGACAGATCAACATATTATTGAAGCAGAGCTTGCTGCATATATCGAACAAACTGTCAATGCATTACCACCCAAAATGCGGGAAGTATATACGATGAGCCGATATACGCCTAAAAGCCACCGAGAAATAGCAGATGAATTGGGAATTTCAGAATTTACAGTAAAAAATCACATCAAAGCAGCATTAAAGATCATTCGGGAAAAACTAAATCGTATCTTGACATTTCTGCTCTTTATCTGATTTGTGAAACTTATGCATAACACTGAAATCTTAACCGGTCTATCATACAGATCAGAAATTCATATCAAAGAACAGATTAAAAAACAATAATACAAAATATATTATTGTTTCTTACCAACATTCTATTTTACCGTTATTCATTTGAATTATTGCGATCCATTACATATAACGGATAAGACTTTAAGCTATTTTTAAATATATGTTCCACTTCCTGAGTTAACTTAAAAGCTGCAATACTAAACTCCAGACGGATACCACTTTCCAGTTCTAATTGTTTCTCTCTGTTATGAATACACTTTAAATATTTAATATTGACCACAAGCGATCTGCTCACTCTCATAAAGTAAGGATGAGACAACTCTTCAAGGACAGTCTTAATATTTTTCTTTATAACGTACCCCTTTTGATTCGTTCTGACTACTTCAGTATACGCCCCCATAGAAACACAGTGCGTAATATCAGAAGCCGAGATAATAAGTGTTATATCCCTTTCTTTAATAAGGTATTTTAAAGATTCTATATTACTCATATACGTTGAATCTATTCATTAATCTTTCTCCTTTCAGAAAAGCCATTTGTTCTATAGACGGTATGTCCAATCTATAATTGATCTATAAACCCCATTGAAGAGCATTTTAAAACTACCATTTACTGAACATATGCATGTAAATCCACTTCAGGATCATAGTCTATAATTCTAAATTCACCAAATAATAAAACCCTAATGCCCAATCCTGATCATTTGCATATGGGTCATAAAATCCGGCCTTTTTCCCGTTCACTCGTTGAGGATATAAATAAGCACAGTAACCACGTCCTTCTTCTGAAAATAGACTTAGGTTATTTCGCACGATATTTTCAGCACGCTGCTGGTAACTTTTATCTTGTGTACACTGATAATAATAATGATATGCAGCCGCCGTGATTGCGCTCCAATAGTGCGGAAAGGTATCACCCCAAAACTCATATTTACCAAACCAATATCCATCCCAATGCCGGATACCTATTTCGTTCATATGATAGCTGGGCTGAAAACCCGCAAAAGCTTCTAAAACAGGCATTTGTCTCTTTGCTTCAACTAAATATTTCTGAACACCTGTTTCCAGATAGAGTTCGCATAGAAGCTGTATAGATGGTGCGACTATACTCTGTTCATAATTTACCTCTGAAATAGGATAAAACAATCCATTAGCGATGTATGTATCTCCTATTTTCAAATAATCAGCTAACAGGCTTTTATATTCGTCGTGCATTCCGGCATCTTTCAACACATTCAATCCCAAACGTACAGGTGTACCGATAGAATAGAAGCCATGTCCGAAATTACTATACATCGATTTCATTGTTTTAAAACCATCTGTTGCGTATTGCGGATCACCACTCACCTTATACATAAGAAAATAGAATTCTGCTACCCAGGTATAATTGTATGCTCTGTTTCTCGAATCTCTTTTTACGGAAGACCATGTTGTATAATCTTTATCCTGTAATTTGCTTCGTACAAATTTTACATATTTCATTAAGGATTCTCTGATCTTTTGATCTTTAGTTACCAGATATTGCTTTGCTAAAAAGGCTCCCATCCCCAGACGTTCAGCACCTTCATTACGGTCTGCAGGACTTACACTCCCGGTAGTATTCATAAAAATCTTATCCGTTTCATTATCGTAAACCATATATGCACCGTCACGAGGATCCGAAGAATTATTTAATTGTTGATGATCGATAATGAAATTTGCACGTTTGGCAATCAAACTCTCATAATTACTAAAGACCATACAGTCTATATGCGTACGCTTACCTTTCCCGTAATTAATCTCAAACTGAACCTTACCAGGTTCATCCATAGTTGTTTCTACAACCCACCTTTCCCCCAACTTACTTACCGGAACGGGTTTACCATTTTTAGTAACAGTACAATTCTTCAGCAAGTTTTCATTTCCTTGTATTTCCACATATGCCTTTTCTCCCTTTTGAAAAGTATACTGATTGCACTGGGCAATTATATTTCCCATTTCCAGTATTTTATTATGAAAATCAGCCCAACCTGAATGAGTGAATATACGCCACTTAACAGATGTCTTTTCTCCGGATTTCAGCGTCATTTCCGGCATCATCATAGCGATTATTCCACGTGTATTTGACATGCTTTTTTGCATATCACGGTCCCAGATTTCATAGTGATCTATCGCTCCTTCCAATAGTATAAGGCCCAGATGCGGAGCATTTGCTCCCATCTGCGTGGCATTAATATAGGCTGCATTTCCTCCATCCCATATATGTGCATGAGTACGCGAAGTAATACATGTTTCTGCATTTGGATAATTATCATTGAAAGGAGTATATATGCCCAGATCCGAAACAGAAACTGTGCGTTTTCCCCGATTAGTAAATATATATTCTTCTATCAGGTCATTCCCTGTCAAACTTCTCCTGACATCTACCTGTAAATCGCCTGTTCTGTATGAAAGCTGCTTGCCGCAGTTCTTATTTAATACAGGAATTTCCCATGATCTGGAAGTTCGAATACCATTTACTGTTTCTGTAAAATATCCCAACCCCCAACCGTACTTACGGGTCACAGAACTATATTGTGTACCATCTGTCGCTACCAGCCAATTCATTGATCGACCATCTTTAGCAATTTTTAAGCTACTTATTGCCCCTGTTTCCGGATTGGTACTAAAAATTATCTGTTGGGCATAAAGTTGATGCGTAGATGTAATTAACAGAGCAAAAATAGCAAGTATTAGTTGTTTGTTCATTTTTTCAAAAAAAACATTTATAAAATATTTAATATACACAAAAAAAAGACTTAATCAAAAATTAAAATCAGATTACTGATCTTTATTTTTTAATTTTCCGCAAAAGAGAGAATACATTGCTTTTTATTCTCTCTTTTATTTTATTCGTAAGAAGAGAATTAATAACCTGTATTTTGTTTTATTTTCCCTTTAGATTCCAACAAATAGGAATTTGGAATATGAAAAAGAACTTTATAATCTGCGCTCTGGCTGTTAGCCACACGTCTGTTGAATTCAACAATTTGATCATATAAGCTAATATTCCCGAGAGTGCTGTCAACGCTCTCGGTTTTTTTATGGATTTAGGGGTTCTATACAGTCCATAACGTATATCCTCCTTTCTACAATCTTAAATTTCACAGTCTCTGTAAGAGCCATCACATCCAGGAGATCTTGCACATTGCTTGACCGTGACAACGTCCCTGAAAAAAATTTCCCTTTCATATCTCCCTGGTACACAATTTCTACGTCGTACCAACGGGAAATTTTGCGCATTACACTTTCAATATGCTCCGCATTAAAATTAAAATATCCCCTTTGCCAGGCTAATACTTCATCAGGATCAAAACTTCTTGTTCTTACTTTTTCAGTGGCTTTATTATAAACCGAACTCAACCCTGGCTTAAGCATCAACTGATGATCTTTAGTGTTCAACTGAACTTTACCCTCTATCAGTGAAGTCTGTACAAACGGCTCTTCAGGGTATGCAAAAACATTAAACCGCGTACCTAATACTGTAATTTCCTGATCATCAGTCTTCACCACAAAGTGTTTTCCATTTTTCTTTTTAACATCAAAATACACCTCTCCGCTGATCTCTACTCTACGCTCTGCACCAACAAAGGCAGTCGGATATTTAATTGAAGAGGACGCGTTGAGCCAGGCTATAGTACCATCAGGCAATCTAAGTTGAAACTGTCCTCCTTTAGGGGTTTGTAAAATATGATAACCCACATCAGAAACAGTCTTTACATCCTCATCCTTATATGCTAATTGTCCTCCTTTGATCTTTTCAGCTATATATTTACCATTGTTATGTATCGCACCGGATTTTATCTTTTCGAGATCTAACTGGCTTCCATCTTCTAAAATAAGTATAGCTTTATCACTTCCCGGTTTTATGAGATTCCCGATTATGGATTGTTCTGGTGGTTCTACCACTTGATTACGCTTAATTATCCATACTAATCCCATAAAAACCATTAGTGTGGCTGCTACTGCCCCCCATTTAAGCCAACTATAACTACGCTGTTTACTAATAGGACTTTCATTGATCTTGTAAAACAACTTGTCATAGATACGCTTTCGCACTTCATCAGATTCGCCCATGGAATCTCTATCCCATGGAGTCTCTACACATTGAAAGTCATCTTTGTAGGCTTCCAATTGTTGCAACTCCTCTTTACTGCAATTACCATTTGTATATTTTTCATATAATTGTATGTATTGGTCTTTGGTTAACATTGTTTTTCAAGTAAGGTTCTTATGTATAGAGACCGTTTAGCGTTTCTACACACATAACTATTTTATTTATTTTCATTTTTATTATTCATATAGCATTTTTAGCACACTGATCAGCAAAAGAATACATCGTCTGTAAGATATTATTTAGTATAAATAATAAAAGTACGTATTGACAATAAAATGAAAGAGATCAGATATGGTAATCTGAAAATTACAAAACAATAAAGAAAGCCCGTTGTGTACAACGGGCTGAAGTCCTAAGGACATACATTAACAGTTAGTGTTAGAGATCTTTATTTATATGATTAAAATTTACTTTCTACTACTTAATTAAAACATTTAAAGTGTCTAATTATTTATATAGAGACAATTTTAGGATCACACACACATAAATATTTAATTTATTTTGCCAGTACTCATAATTCTATATTCATAATTCTATATTTTAGGGTATCTTTATAATATTAATTGTAATGGTTCATAATATACGATTTTAACCTTTTTCAGCCACAAATATGCAATTAAACAAAAAGCCATCGGTCAATGACAAGAATAAAACTGACCAGGAATTGTGGTTAGCAACCCAGACTCAGGATTGCCAGTCATCTTTTGCCATGCTTTTTGATAAATACTGGTCTTTACTATTTCGGACAGCTTTTAAGTATCTTAAAGACAAAGAACAAAGTGAAGAAATAACACATGATATTTTTTTTAATATCTGGAACAAACGTCATCATCTGCAGATTACAACGTTCCCGGCCTATCTGCATGCCGCAACCCGGTATCATGTATACAAATATCTGAGAGTTAAAGAGAAATCTCTATTAAACTTTACAGATGACCTGTCTACAGTCAGCAAGGCCTCCAATTCAAATACAGCAATTGATAAACTGGAATCTGAAGAACTGGATAATACATTGCGCAATATTTTGTCAAAACTTCCAAAGCGCTGTCAGGAGATATTTATTATGAGCCGATTTGAAAATCTGAAAAATGAAGAGATTGCGTCAAGATTACAAATCTCTCAAAGGACTGTAGAGAATCAGATCACAATAGCTTTGCGTCATATCAGACAACATTTAGATAAAACTATAGTAATATTGATTTTACTGCTCTATTAACATATAGATCAAAAATAAATGTTGGCCCTAAAAACATACTGCAATACGTTATCTCAGTAAGAAATATAACCACATCTAAGGATATCTAATATATTCTTCTATTCTTTAAGTTGGAATCAACATCTCTAAGAAAATCCTTATGTCAGGTCATAAAAATAAAATTCCATTAGTGTACTGATGATAGTAAAGAGATTGGAATTAAAAAACTCAGATCAATTAAAGTGATTCTACTTAATAAAATCAAAAATTCTATAAAAAATACCGAAAATTCTATACATAACAATTCTTGCTTTTATTCAATAAATTCTGTAACGTTGCAAAAGTATCTCTCACACACACTAACAGAGAAACATATTCTTGATATTAGACAATAAAAACACTAAAGATTAACAATTCGGTAAGTTGTTATGTTCCCTTATTTTGCAATGAATTAGCAAAAATGTACTGATGCTTCTCAGAACTGACAGACAGAGAAAAAAAGACATCGCTATGCTAAGAGAATTTAATTGACTGGAATATTCTAATCGTTAGCAACTTTATTTTTAATGTTAAGAATAGAAGAAACCCGATTAAAATAGTTAAAAGAATGTCAACAAGGAATATATTAGTTGCAGATAGTCATCCGGTCGCAAGATTAGGTGTTTCTACATTGTTGGAACAATTTTTAACGGATATTGATATTTATATTGCAAGTAGTTTTGAGGAATTGCAATCTATGCTTTTCGTCGTTAAATATGACCTTCTTATTATGGAAATTGAGTTACCTAACGGGAACTGGGTTGCCATAATAGATCAGATTCTTAGTGTTCAGAAAGATCTAAAAATCATTATTCTCAGTAAACAAGATAATAAATTCCTTGCCTCTGCCAGCTTTATGAAAAAAACATTTGCATATGTATCCAAGGATCAATCTATAGAATATATTCGAAATGTAATACAGACCGTGTTATCAGGTTCCAAACACTTTCGTAAAGAAAAGACAAGTCAACAGTTTACATTAAAAGAATTGAATAACGAAACCCAAACCATTAGTGTTATACTTTCTCCACGGGAGATGGAAGTTTCATTTTTACTTTTAAAAGGATCAAGTATAAAAGATATAGCAAAAGTGCTAAATCTGAGTAAAACTGCTGTCAGCACTTATAAAATCAGGTTGTTTAAAAAACTTGGTGTCAAGAATATTGCGGAGCTTTATAATTTACTCAATCACAAACAATTGCCAAGTTTTAATATGTAAATACTTATAATAACAAAAAGCCCCGTCACCGGGGAGATGCAGGGCTTTTTAACCAATTATTAACCTAAATTATGAGTTATATATTATTCAATATGCGTGCCAAAATTACTGACCGCCTGCAATTATTCTGTTACAATGCTTCGTTTCCCGGCTTCCAGTAACGGAATATTCGCTTCTGTTGGCACATAAATAATCTGACTGATAGTTCCGGCTTTCAAAGCTTCTCCAAATGCACCTATAAATTCCTGCTTGCGGTATTCGGGATATTTTTGAGCAGCTTCCCCCATGATTTTGATAGCTTCCGCCTGTAAAACAGCAGCTTCCTTTTCCGCTCTTGCCTGTTCGATCAGGATCTGACGGGATTGCGTGGCCTCTGCCAGACGAGCTTTACCTGCCATTTCCTGCTGCCATACAGAATATCTTGGTAACCCAAACATTAAACCGACAATTACTACAATAGCTACTACTGCCAGTAATACTAAACCTTGTATTTTCATATGTATAGAATTTTATTGATTTTTCAGTTCATAACCTGATGAACAAAAATAAGGACACAGATCGGAATTAGCTATCTATTTTTAGTTCAATCTTTCCTATATATCTATCTTTTGACTCCGAATCAGACTGATAGGCGATTCTGGATTGACGATATTCCAAAGGTGTACAGCCTTTTAGCAGATTAAAGTTCCGGTAAAAAGAAGCTTTTGACTTGAAACCACATTTTTCAACCAGATTATCCACATTTTCTGCAAAATCCTGTTGCTCAAGAATCCGGCATGCATAATCGATTCGGAGCATATTAATGTGTTTAGTAAAATTACATTTAAAATATCGGGTAAAAACCTGGGAAAGGTGATGTTTTGGAATACGGGTGTGCCTGGACAGTATATCCAGACTCAGTGTAATATCAAGATATTTTTCTGTATTCAGATATTTCGTGATCTTCATCGCATAGGCCTCCATCTGTGTAATGTTCAGGGAGGAACTTTTGTAACTCAGATATTCCTCATCTACAGGATTTTTATCTTTAACAGAGGCCTTCAGGAAAAGCAATTTGAAATAATACAGATACAGAAAACTTACGGTGATAAGAACAGGACCAAACATCACCAGATTAGATAGATTTGTAAGCAACATTTTAGATTCGTCATCTACGTTGAATACATCTATCACCAACACTGTCAATGCTGACAATCCTCCTGCAGTAGCAATCCAGTACAATCCCTTTGAACGATATTGCTTGCTGTCCTGATACAGTGCCATATACACCCATATTGCAATCGAATAGATAAGCCACGAACAGGCTACCATATAATCATGCAGATCGTAAAATATATTCAGGAATGTTTTTTGAGCTGAAAATAAAATTATAAAGTAACAAAGACAGGCCAATCCGAACGGTACAAAATGAAAAAGGTGCCAGTAGGATAATCTTTTTGTATCCGAAATGATGCATAGCAGATATAACAGCGGCCCGTACAAGAATTCAAAAGGAGCTATTTTAAACATAAGTACATGATCCACATATGTACTTCTGAACAGGGAATTATGTATTACATGGATTCCTGCGACCACCAAAAAGCCCGCTCCTACCCAATCAAATGCTCTGCGTTCTCTCAACGAGTAGATGAGATGCAGGGAGAGCAGGCACAGTGCCATCAGTATGGTATACACAATATAAATCATGATGCCCATATCAGGAATTGAGTATGTATAAGCAGACTAAAAATCCGGAATTGCAACTTACACTTTAGAAACGGTCTGCCTGTATCAGGCACCATATTTTCTACAGCAGCGTATTGATACGCAGGCCGGCAAACATTAGAATTCTGCAGTCTAAATTTAGAAGTTAATATTTCCATCAGGTCGATACTCCGTCAAATGATTACATTATCATTCTTTCGGATTATTGCTTAACAAAATGTCGTTAAAACGAATAACAAATATACCTTACCTGCCAGGATTAGGGGAATTAAAATAGCGGAAGTATGCAGTAAATCAAAAAGTTGTAGCTTTTCAGCTACAAAACTGCGACAGGAACTGCATTTGCTGTAAACACAAAGAAGGTGTCTCAAAGGTCCAGTCAAACCCTTTGAGAATTGTATATCTGAAATGATGCTGTAAGGGAGGTACGTATAAAATCGTAGAAAAATGGTTTATTCAATCTTTTTAGACGGCTCAATTCTATTGTAGTGACCGTGTTATAACTTTTCTCTCTTTCTAAAGGAGAGATGCCCTAAGGGCAGAGAGGTTAATTGTAAAAGTGCAAAACCTCTCCCTAACCCTCTCCTTAAAAATGAGAGGGTTAGGGTCTGTCGAATAACGAAAAGAGGATGCAAAAAAAAGTCAAGTCAACGCCTTGTAGAATTGCCTATCTTTAAATAGGTACTTATAGAATCGCATAAAAATGGGGCTATCCAGCCTTTTTGGACAGCCCCTTTACAAGTACAATATTTACCTGATCATACGGTATTAAATATGATAAATATCAGCAATGCTGGCTTCAGCATATCCTGCACTTGCTGTCATGCCTTTACCTCCTATACAAGTACGTATATGAATACGTTCATCAATATTGTATTCCAGAATACCGTCTGCATGCTGAGCATAAAAACCTGCCCAGCTGCTGGCCAGTTGTCTGACATCAAAATCTACTATGCGCTCTGCTTCGTTTAGCATTAACTCATTAATATAAGAATCTAAAGAAAATCCCAGATCATCAAATCTCGAACCGTTGGCATACTCATGTGAATCGCCAATAATAATACTTCCATCAGGAGCCATCTTGAAGAGGATATGTATTCCATACTTCTTTAGCTCATCATAATGTGAGGGTGTAGGTATTTTACCAAAAGACGGACAATTATCTGCGAAACTTTCATATCTTCTTATTGTAAGGCCTGTCAGAATATTTCCCTTTAGGCCGATATCTTTTAAGGGTTTAGTACGCATCATTTGCAATTTACTGATGATCTGCCCGCTGCTCTCAAATAATTCTTTAAAGAGGAGCTTAAATTCATATCCGCAGCACAGAATCACTTTATCTGCCCGCAGTTTATCCCCGTTCGTTAACACGACTTCCGCAGTTGCGCCCTTCACCGCACAATCAATAACGGGTGCGTCAAATTGCAGTGTATAATTTTTGAATTTCACCTGAAGGTATTCCTGTAATCTGCGGATCATTACCAATGGTTCTACACTCACCTCCTGTGCAAAAAACAATGCTTCTTTTGCATACGAATCTTTTATAGCGGGATATTTACTAACTATCTCTTGCTTACTTAATAATTGCTGTGTATACCCCAGTGTATCGTAGTAATTTTTGAGTTCATGCAACAGGGTCTGCTCATCATCATCAGAGGCAATATATACACTTCCGTTACAGCGTACAGAAAGATCGAATTCCTGCTGAATTTCCTGATAAATATCCAATCCTCTCACTCCGTACTGAAACCATTTACCAGACATTCCTGAAGGAACTACCTGACCAAAATTGCGTACGGTGGAGCCTACCGGAAAATTGTCTTTTTCCAATTGGAGTACTTTTTTTCCAAGTTTCAAGGCATGATAAGCATGAAAAGTACCTAAGACTCCCCCACCAATAACAATTAAATCATAAGATTGCTGTTCCATTATTCTTTTGTTTATTAAAATTTAGTAGACACGACACTTCGGTTAAAGTGTTCATTCACGTTTAAATCCTGAGTTTGTATAAATATATTCTTTTTTGACTTTGTTTTATTGACGAAATACATCCATGAAGCTACGGTACAACAGGCGCCGATAATGGCCATCACGTATACCAACTGACTAAAATACATGGCCCAGCTAATTTCGACAGGACTGAATTCTTTGATGACAAGGATAGACAGACTGCCAAGATAACCTATAGAATCTGCCAGGTACATTATAAATCCGATATTTCCTTTAACATGAAAATTGGCTATCATACGCTCAAAGAAAATAGCGTTATACGGGATATATGCCATATACAATCCCAGACCTACTGCACTCATCCAGGCTACGCCACCGATATACTGTCTGTCAAAAAGATATGTTGACAATCCGGCAATCACAAACCCGCATACAATCAGCAGATGGATCAGTTGAAAAGCTTTGAGATTATCTCTTACCAATATCAGCAGACTGATTAATATCAGCACAGCCAGAGAAATCAATCCATCGACTTTAGCATAGATATGATTGTCCTGAACATGGATCATCTGCCAGATTTCAACTTCAAAATTATCCCGGATATCCCGCAAAGCTGTCAGCATCACATAGATTACAATTGTGATAATGATACCCGGCAGAAACACCATAAGAAATTTTCTCCGTTGTTGTGCATTCATAGGCTCTCTTCTGGTTCTCAACCGCTCATCTTCAGCTGTAGGTACAGGAATCATTTCCAGACAAAACACACTGATCAGAAAAGGTAACAGAAACACCAACCCTGTACAGAATGGCATCCAGAACTCATTGATCGAAAATAACTCCATCAATGTCCGTCCTACAGTCTTGACAAATCCCGAAGCAAAGATCAGACTTACCGACATGACAGCCCCCATAAATTCTGTACTTTTACGCCCTTCCAGATAGCTGAAAACTAATCCCCAGATCATGCCAAGCGGAAAACCATTTATAGCCAGACAGACGATATTATACGGTGCAGGCATAAGTGCAAATCCTAACAGTCCCAACCAGGAGATACCGATCAAAGTCAAGAGATACTTTGCTCTGTTTTTACCTTTAGATTCAGAAATAAACCGTATACCATAAAACTTACTGCACATATAGCCCAGCATCTGTACGACAACGAGCCAGACTTTGTAGTCCAGTCCCAGAAATTCAGCTTCGTGAAATGTGGCTGCTGCAAAAGATTTCCGGAAAGCGTACATACTGGTATAACAGCTAAAAGCTGCCAGAGCTGCAAAAACAGATACTGTAATATAATTCCAGTTTGCTGCCTTGGTTCGGAAGAGCGTGAGCAGTTTCATAATTATTACCGGATAATAGGTAAGATATCTGAGATATGATCGATGATATGTGTAGGTCCGTACGGTTCCAGTTCACTTCGTGAGAAGGAGCCAGTGGTGATACCGACTACATATTTACAACCCGCCTGCAGTCCTTCATGAATATCGACTTCAGTATCTCCTACTTTGGCCACTTCTTCCGCAGAATGAATCCCAAATTTGTCCATCATTCTGTAGATCATATAAGGATAGGGACGTCCGGCTTCTACCTCATCGCTGGCTACCATGACATCTATTTTATCACTCCAATCCAACCGGTCGATGATAACCTGTGCTATATCTTTTGAAAAGCCGGTATCCAGTCCGATATGAATACCGGAAGAGCGTAGCTGCTCAAATGTTTCTTCAACACCCGGCAAAGGTTGGATATCAGGCGATGTGTGATAAAAATCTAACATCAGTGCCACAAAATCTTCATGAATAGTATCAATCAATGTATCTGTAATCTTAGCACCATCCTGCTCATATTTTTCCAGCATCATACGTATGGCTACAGGTTTCTTATAACCCATGATCGGGTTTACATCTTCTACACTTACATTATACCCCTGCTTACGCATGGCCTCTGTAAATGATTTTCCTACATAATTTTTGTCTCTGACCGTAGTTCCGGCCATATCGAATACAACGAGTTTAATTGCCATTCTTTGTTTTTATTAATATTTGTTTTAGATCTATGCAGCCAACGTTTCTTTAAAAAGCGTTTAGCGTCATTTCAAAAGTAAAATTCAAATATTACTTAAAAACCAAACTTTTGTTAAGTATTTGTAAACAATTAGAATCAACAAAAGCGCTTCTAAAAGACTTAAAATATCATAAATGAAATTTTAAGATTTTACAAAAACCCAAATGTTTACTTAAATTAAACATACATCAAATAAAAAATGCATACTCATAACAGAACTGTTATAAGTATGCATCAACTAAACAGGTCATCACACCCTTGCCGTAGAAAATTAAAATATTACTAAAAGAGACAGAAATTGATTCGAAACTCATCCGGGATCAATTCCTGACCTGAATGAACATCTACCAACCCAGCGTCTGTACCAGATTACTTCCCTGTAACACCAACTGACTATTCGCCACCGGGTAGTAATAATACTTCGGTTTAATAAACTCTTTCTTTTTATCTCTTCCTATGGTAAACATGATATGGCCACTGTTTCCGTTTTCCAGATATATAGTGGTATTATTACCATTAGCATCTTTGAGATAGTACAAAGTGATATTCTTTAATTCAGCCTCAGTAAGATGACTTATAGGACCTGTGCTGGTGGCTGATTCCAGTATAGCAATATCTACTTTACCATCTCCTGTAACATCCATTGGTCCCAATGCTTTTACATACATACCCTGCTGCAGATCTGCAAAGCGCTCACCTACTTCCCATCTGAATACATCTCTGTATCGCTGACCTTCACAGGCCAGTTCCACACGTCTTTCCCTGCGAATCTCTAATATCAGACCTATATCACCCTCATTTACATTGCTGTAATAAGCCTGTTGTTTGGGATCTATAGAAGCACTCACCTGACTTAGAATCATATTCGGCATACCTACACGGGCGCGGAGCTGATTGACAGACTTATCCAGATCAGCCTGATTATTTAAAATACCCAATTCCGCCTTGGCTTCAGCAAAAATCAACAGGACTTCTGCATATCTGAATACAAATGCATCTGTATATGCAGCTTCCCAACTTATCATATCTGCTACCTCCGGATAGAATTTTATTTGATTGTACCCGCCTAATGTCGGCTTGAGACGATGAGGAGCAGTGGCATTTACTGCCTGAAATCCGGGTTTCATAAAAGTTTGTTCCAGACGTGGATCTCTGTTTACAAATACTTCATCAATGTTTTTAGTTTTATAATTAAGCTGGTCTGTAAAGCGGCTCCCGTCCTTCATCAGATAGCTTTCCATGAGTGTCTGACTCAAAGCCCATTCGTAGTCCAGCACCGTGTGTGCATTACGTCGGCGTCCCAGATCTTTATCATAATCGATAAACAGAATTGTCTCCGGATTGGCCTGCAAATTCTGACTGATAAAAAGATCACGGTAGGCACGGTTTACTCCTCCGGTTTTACTGATCTGAAATCCTCCTTCATTTATTATCTTTTCAGATGCAGACACTGCTCTCTCCAGGAATTTCTTATAGCTATCTTTCAAACCCAGATAGGCATGGTACTTCCGGTATGTTCCTTCCTGCAAAGCAAACTGAGCCAACTGAGCCAATGCTCCCCATCTGGTAACAGTCGATTTATGTCCGTCAGGTTTGATATTTGCTGCTGCAAACTCCAGATCGGCCATAATAGAATCTACAACCAGTGCCCTGCTATCCTGCTTTTTATTGAGCAGTTCGGTATCGCCGGTACCCATAGTATTTCCATACCAGGGCACATCATTATACGTATTGACTTTATCAATGTAAAAACGCGCTCTGAAAAATTTGGCTACACCAACATAATGATTGACATCTTCTGCTTTTGCATTTTTGACACGTCCGTAGTTTTCCAGAAAGAAGTTGATATTCCGAAGTCTGCTCCAGCTCCAGACAGCTGCATTTTGAGGGGTAACTCCACCTCTCATTATCTCGTCAATTGTGCTTCCCGAATTATAGTGTGCTACGTTGTCAGTACCCAGATCCGCAATAGGCGCATCCAGATATCCGTAAAACCCATCTGTATATGTCTTTAAATCTGTAATACTGGTAAAAAACACTTCAGGTGTAATAGATGTAGTCGGATACCTCTCCATAAAATCATCATTACAGCCAATCATCAGAGACAGTATTCCCAACAAACTGCCTCCGGCTATTATCTTTCTTATTATATTTTGCATGATCATACTCCTTTTAGAAAATAAAGTTTAGGCCTAAAGAATAAGTTCGCTGAAATGGATAAACAGTTCTGTCTCCTACAATTTCCGGATCCAGATAATCCATTAGTTTGGTAAATTCAAACAGATTTTCACCACTTCCGAATATGCGTACACGCTCTACACCCCATTTATCTGTAAGATATTTGGGCAATGTATACCCTACTGTGATGTTTTTAACACGCAGATATCCTGCATTCTGCAAGTATTTGGTCTGCGTTGCTGCCAGTTCGATTCCACTTTGCTCAGCAACATAAGATTTTGGTCTGGGCAGGTAAGCATTGGGATTTTCCGGGGTCCAGTGATCCATATTAAATTTTGTCAGATTCGCCCACGGTTGAGCATAGATACCCCAGAAGTAATGATCTCCACCGGAAGGATAATAATTTCTTTTGCCTACTCCTTGAAGGAATACACGGAGGTCAATTCCATTCCAGGCCGAGCTCAAATCCAAACCATAGGTATACCGTTGTCTGGAATTACCAATGATCTTATAATCGCCGGGGTTTGCAAGCGTCCAGTCTCCACGGTTTACTTTACCATCGCCGTTGATATCGGCAAATTTCAGATCGCCGGGCTCCAGTCCGCGCGTGCCGGGATAAGAAGTTACATCATACTGATTAGCATGGGCGGCGATCTCTTCTTTAGACTGAAAAAATCCTAAAGTGGTCAATCCCCACATTTCACCTATCTCCTGTCCTACGTAGTAATCATTCAGATTATTCTTAGGATTATTGTATTTTTCGATAAATGCTCTGCTATCAGCCAGATTAAATCGTGCTGAGAAAGAAAGGGGCTTATGTCCGACCATAAATTCTTTATTATAGCCCAACGTCAGCTCCCAGCCTTTGGTCATCAGATCTGCCGCATTCTCAACAGGCACACCTACTCCAAGTACGATAGGTAAAACACGGCCTGCTGTAAGCATATCTTTTGTATACCGGCGATACATATCAAAGGATCCGAAAAACTGATTATTGAACAGACCGATATCTACACCAAAATTGGATTGTGTAATCGTCTCCCAGGTAAGTGTAGAGGATACCAGACCAGGACTGTTTACAATAGGAGGACGTTTGCCATCCAGGATTACACCTGTTCCTTTTGGCATTTCAGCGATATACGGATAATAATTATCTCGTAGATCCTGATTGGCCAAGGATCCGTACGAAGCCCTCAGCTTGAAGTTATCAACCGTTTTTTTAAGGGGTTCAAAGAATTTTTCCTGAGAAACGACCCATGCTCCGGAAACGGATGGGTTAAATGCAAAACGGTTCTTTTTAGGGAATCTGGATGTTCCGTCATATCGCAGATTGGACTCCAGAATATACTTATCCTTATAGGAATAGTTTAATCTGGCGAATGCTCCTCTTACTGCCCAGGCATAATCGTAGGCTCCTACATTGGGTCTTTCACCTGTAGCCAGTCCAATACTAGGAAGTGAATTGGAAATTAACTGATCTCTTGATGCAGAAAAAGATTCATAGATACGCTCTTCCTGATTAAAGCCAAGCATGACCGAAAAGTAATGGTCCTTAATTGTCTGCTGGTATTGCGAATAGATGTTATATACATTATAACGTGTCTCTTCGCTGCCATTGGAAGCAATGCTGTTAAAATTCTGACGATTGACAATACCAGGACCTGTACTGAATTGCAGGGGTAACATATAGAAATTACTTTTACCGGATACTCTTCTGAATGTAGCATCTGCATTCAGGCTCCAGACACCTTTGATAAAATCTATCTTTGCACCAAAGCTGCTCTGAAAATCATTTATACGCTTGATACTTCTCCCCCCTTCAGCAACCGCTCCTATGATATTGACTCCCGTCTGTGTATACGTTCCGTCAGGATTATAGACCATATCCAGAGATGGCTGACGATTTACGTTATGCCAGTACAGATAGCCCTGATCTACTGCAGACGGCTGATCGTACTTAGTATTTGTATAAGTCGTATTATTAGATAATGTAAACCAATCCGTTATTTTATAATCTCCCTTGGCTCTGAAATTGTAACGGTCATAGGTATCAGGACTTATCCTGAGCATTCCGTTCTGTCTGAAATATTCGCCGGATATATAATAGGACGAACGTTCATTTTTCTGCGATATACTAATGTTATTGGTATAAGAAGGCTGAGCATCTTTATACACTTCCTTAAACCAGTCTGTAGAACCCAGATAGATATAGGCATTCGGATTCTGCGGATCTGTGATCACACGAGGTAAGGAAGGATCTTCACTTACCTGTTTCCCGTACGCCAGCATTTTCTCATCATATAGATTATACCAGGGTGCAGACATCAGATTCCGGTATTTCATTACCTCATAGGGATTATCTTCAACCTCTATCGAACGGGTGATTGCTTTTGCCGCAAAAATCGAGTTTGCCGCAATCTTGATATCTGTACTTGTTCCATTCTTGGTAGTGACCAATACGACTCCAAATGCAGCCCGGCTACCATAAATCGCTGCAGATGCCGCATCTTTGAGTACGGTTACACTAGCGATATCCATTGGATTCATCCGGTTCAGTTCGTCATTGGTAGTAGGTATCCCATCAATCACAATCAGCGGACCTCCTCCTGAAAGCGAAGTATATCCTCTCACATTGATCTGCGGGGAACTGTTTGCACTCCCGCTTGTAGGGGTAATATTCAGATTGGCCATAGCCCCCTGTAAGCCAGTCCCTACATTGGTAATCGGGCGGCTGTCTAAGAACTTTTCACCAATCTGATCCACTGCTCCGGAAAGATTAACTCTTCTCTGTGTACCGTATCCCACTACAATGACTTCTTCCAGATGGGATTCTTCAGCTTCCATACGCACATTAATCTCACTTTTGCTACCTACAACGACTTGCTGATCTTTGTATCCTATAAAACGAAATAGAAGTATTCCTTTTTCAGGAACCCGGATGGAGTACCTGCCGTTGGCATCTGTTTTGGTTGAAAGTCCTGCAACACCCAATACAGATACTGTGACTCCGCGCATGACACCGGTAGAATCACTGACTACTCCGGATACTTCATTATCTGTTTTTTTTCTTTCTTTGATAATAATAGTGCCTCCTAGAATCTCAATTGCCAGATTCTGGTCTTTTAGTGCGCGGCCCAAAACAACCCGCACATCCGATTCAGAAGCAAATACATTAATGCGGCCTGCGCGTTCGAGTAATTTTTCATCATAAAAAAAACGCAACTTCGTTTGTTTGGATATCTCCTGAAGTACATTTTCGATTTTTGCATTTTTCATAGAAAGACTCACTTCCTGCGCATATCCTGATGCTCTGGCTCCCACTGTACACAGCAGTACCAGAATACAAATTAACTTCATAGTTAGTAGGACTTTAAAAACAAGTGGATTTGATCGACTTCTCCAGTCAACTTGTTCTATTAATGGAGAAAAAAAATTCATAACTTTGAATTGTTAAAGGTTAATAAATCAATAGAATTCACATTTCAATTAAAATTTGCCTTTCTCAATACAGGGGGTGCTCCAACACCTCCTTTTTTTATTGTTCAGGCACTAAGTCAGATACCTCAGGTTCGATTCATATTCTTGTGGTTTAGATTAATAATTACTATCGTTCATTATTTTACGATGACTCTACGTCCGTCTATTTCAAATCTGCGTTGCGTGGCCGATGACAGTATATTCAGTACTTCTGACAGTTTCATCTCTCTGCTAATGGCACCTTTATACGTAGTGTTTACTGTTAAAGAGTCCGCATTTACAATTTCCACATCGTACCATCTTGCCACCTGGTTGATAATCTCTTCCAGATTATCACTGTCAAAATAAAATTCACCTCTCTGCCATGCTGTATTTTTTTGAATATCTGCGGGTGCAACAGCTACATGACTGCCTTTTATAAGTGCTTCATTTCCGGGAGATAAGAAAGTTTCCTTTTGACCGGTAATGATCTTCACCTTTCCTTCTACAAGTGAGGTACTGATTTCTTCGGTATAGGCATTGACATTAAAACTGGTACCCAGTACTTCTATTACTGACCCGTTCAGCTCTATCCGGAAAGGTCTGTGTGCATCCTTTGCAACATCAAAATAGGCTTCTCCTGATAATTTCACTATACGCTGATCCGAACCAAATGTCGCCGGATAAGTCAGTGTTGAGGAAGAATTGAGCCAGACATGTGTACCATCACTCAGAATCACTTTATATTTTCCGGCATTGGGAACCTCTACTGACAACATACCGTTTTCGGCAGATGAAGACAGGCTGTGATCAGCCTGCGAATCCGCAGAGGTCTCACGTTTACCATTGGGATAGGTAATAACAGCATAGGAAGAACCAGGCATAATATCATTTTTGTATTGCCCGGTAGAGTCCGGAATTACAGCCGCCAGGTCAGCAGTTACAGACAAGGAGTTGTTTTTCCAGTATATTCCTAAGACTCCGCTCATAACAATAAGTGCAACCGCAGCAATCAGCATACGCTTCCATGTGAAGAATCCGGGAGATACTATCCTATCGTCCTGTAGCTGAATCTGATCCAGGAGTGCCGACTTGGATCTTTTGAGCACATCTTCCTGTTCAGGGACTGCCGGCCCCTCTACTTCAAAAGAATAGAACCATTCCATCACCTGTTGCTCCTCTTCAGGAGTACATTGACCATTCAGATATTTCTGTAATAATTTTTTAGCCTGCTTATTCAGGTTGTCTTCATTCATACAACCATATAACCTGACTAAACCGAAAAAAGTACCGAAGAAAAATGAAAAAATTTGAAAAAATTATTTGACCAGGATTTTGAGACGTGACATGGCCAGAGAAATATTGTTTTTGACTGTTTGCTCTGAGATGGACAATTGGCAGGCGATATCTTTTATACACATATCCTCTCCTCTGCTCAGGTTAAATATAGAGCGCATAGTGACGGGCATCTTCTGGACTTCATCTTCCAGTAATTTGGCCAGCTCTTTGGCCATTAGTTTTTCCTCACTATTGTGCGGACAGATTATATCTTTTTCTGCTTTGACCTCCAACCGCTCAAAATGCTTTATGCGTTTTTCACTTTTGACCATCCAGTCTATTACTTCGTAACGTGCAGCTTTGAACAGATATGGATATATGGAATCTCCTACCTCGATTTTTGCACGCCTGTTCCATAACGATAGAAATACTTCCTGCAAAATATCTTCTGTATCTGTAACAGAATGTGTTCTTTTCAGGATAAAACGAAAAAGAATATCCGAGTACCTGTCAAACAAAATCGAAAAGGCTTGCGTATTGTTGTTTTTAATTACATCAAACAATTCTTTATCGGACCACGTATTCATGACTTTCCATCCCAAATTTAAGTATTCTTTTAACTGTGAATTATTGTATCATCCACAGCACAAAGTTATAATTGTAATGCTAAGCTAATGTTAAATTAATATTTTTCCAAAATAATTATAGGCCATCGCTTATAAGAGCATGGATTGCATAAAATCACAAAAAAGGATTGCTAAGTGGTTTTACCTTATATTAATTAATTACTAAAAAACAGATTACAATCCGTTATATTAAAAATAAAGCTATGAACTCTCAGAGAAAAAGCGGTGTGATTACGTAAACCACAAACCGCCCTTTATAACTTACATATTTTTTATATTACAGCCTCTTTATAAATCTAGCTGTAACGGATTTACAATATGTTCGTTCGATACTTTAGCAACAGCTTTCCAGCCATCATGATATTTTATATAGGACAGATAGTCTGTAATAATCAATTTTTTATCCCGAAAAAACTGTGTTTTCACTATCGCCGCATTTCCTGTAACTTCCATTATTTCAATAGCATAATCCAGATTTCTGATTCCAGATTTCCTTTTATCCGGAGTATTTTTATACGCTTTTACGACTTTCATCCAGTCCTGCAGAGGCAGACGAAAAAGACTGTTGTCCTTCGCTATAAGGATAGCAAAGTCTGGATGAAAACCTCTGGACATTTCTTCCACATTGAGTTTATTCAAAGCTGCATTTGCAAATGTTTCTTCCACAAGCGTCTTTAGTACCTGCTCATCTGTCATTGTATCTCTAGAAGTATGGATCAACCTGTCATCGTGTAACCATTTTTCGGTAATCCGTGCATTTTTACTGTTATCCCATTTTATATTACGTTCATATGTAATTACGGAACCGTCAAAACCGACAACCACCCAGCAATAATCGTTTTGAGCGGAATAATAACATTTATATTTCATTCCGGCTACTGCCGTTTTTTCTCCATCGATAAGGATAACTTCATCATGTCTTTCAATCCATAGATTCTTCAGATTAGCGGCTAGCGTTTTATCCAGTTTGAATAAAAATTCCATAGCTATTCTTTCTGTCTCGGATTCAGACAGCATGTGTACATTTGAATATTTTTTATCCATCGTACTAAACCCTAGAATCTGTTTGTCCTTTTTTGAAATAAGGAATGAAAAATGTTCTCCTTGAAGACCTTTGTTTTCCGGTTTTTCAAATCGGAACAAATAAGCCTCTACATCATTTGATTTTACATTTTTCACTGTGTGGAAGCTGTATCCATCCGGAATTCTTATTACTTTTTCCAATTCCTCCAAATAGGTTCTGATTTCCTTTTCGGACAGTCTGTATCCGGTCTTAAGTGTTACATTACGGGCATTTGTAGTAGTGATCATAGCGAATGAAGTTATTATGAACATCAATAGAATTATTAAATATCGTTTCATATAAAAAATGTTTTTAATTATCAAAAAATGTAAATAATCTACAAATGTAAATTAAAAACAAATATTTCATATTAACAACACTAATTGTAATTAATTTACAATTTAAGATTAGCGGTATTTATAATAAAGAATTCATCTTCTTAAATCCTATACTAAAAAGAAGTGCTGATATTGAGGAATCAGTGAAATTTAGGTTAAGTTGAAAAACAAAGTCCGGGCTGACAAATGCACCTTTAAGATACGTGCCAATATATTAAAAAGGTATTAACAGCACTGCCTTAGCTCTGATTGAGTAGGATAGCGGTAAAGCAACCAGATTCCTGGCAGCGTGATTATAATAAATAGCTATATTAATATCCGTATAAAGATCAGGCTTTATCCTGTTCAAAAAAATACACGATCAACATGCTTGCTTTCTGCGTCCCTGAATTACGTGGAGAATGAGAAAGTCTACCGTCAAACAATATAGAATCTCCTTCTTTGAGGTGTATAATTTCATTTTCAAAAATATACTCCACCTCTCCTGCCAGAATGTACTTGTATTCAAAAGCTTCTGTAGTGACCATAGGACGGTTTGCATCGGGTTCTAATTCCAGCAGCACAATATCCATTGTCGAATTGACGATTGAGGTCGTGAAGATCCTTCTGTACATAAATCCCAGTGCATGTTCTTTTTCAAAGGGTTCATACTGCTCTTTACGACGGACAATGACCGGTCCTAAATCGCCATCAGATGTAAATCCTTTAAAAAATTCTGTAAGGTCAATTTCCAGCGCACCGATAATGTTGATCAGAACCAGTAGTGAAGGAACAGTACGGTTATTCTCCACCTGAGAAATTAGTCCTTTACTCACACCTGCCCTGTCTGCCAGATCCTGTATAGTAATTCCTTTTCCTTTACGGATCTCTTTGATCCTTGAACTTATCTTGAATATGGTGTTGTCTTTCATCGTGTATAATTTGCTTTAATGCCCGCTGCCAACCGCAGATACAATCGTATATTCATATCCGCGAAGTAAAATCTATGTTACGAGAATATTTTCATATTTTAAGGCATCTCTTTCAAACATAATAAATAAAATCAAAACCCAAACTCTGAAGAAGCCTGATACCAGTTAAAAAAGCTAATATTAACAGCAGTTTAACATGTAGCTAACACCAAAAGAACTACTGTTATTTTTATTCTTCTGAAAATCAATATTATGTTCAAAAAACTATGTTAAATTGTATTTAACACATAATATCCACTATATTCTACCCGTTATATAGCCAAAGATTTATTTGTCCGATCAAGTATAACAGGTGCAAATAATATATCATAAACGGAAAGCCCGGACAGTATGGATACTGTCCGGGCTGTTTATTTAATCATCCACTCCTTTAAATAAAAAAGTATACTGTTAATTTCCTATCCGAAAACGACTTTTCCGTCTCCCAGCTCTTTAATTTTTGCCAGTGACTCTACCTGAATATCCGGCATTGCCCGTAACAATTCCCCGCCCTTCTGAAAAGATTTTTCAATGATAAACCCCATCCCCAACAGTGTTGCTCCGGCTTCTCTTATCAGATCGCAAATGCCTAAAGCGGCATTACCATTAGCCAGAAAATCGTCAATAAATACTAACCGGTCTGCAGCCCCCAAAAAGTCACGGCTTACACAGATATCATATGTCTTGTCTTTAGTAAAGGAATAAACCGAGGATACAAGCATATTTTGCATTGTTTTGGGCATTGCCTTTTTCACAAATACCACAGGGAGTTCCAGCAGATAACCCAGCATAATTGCCGGTGCTATCCCACTGGCTTCAATGGTGATAATCTTGTTTATCGGAAGGTGACCAAAACGCCTTACAAATTCTACTGCGATCGATTTCATCAACACAGGATCCATCTGATGATTTATAAAACTATCTACTTTCAGAATACCTCCCGCAAAACTTTGTCCGTCTTTCAAAATCCGATCTTTCAATATATCCATATCTTCTATTCTCTTAATACTGCCTTTTATTCTGTTCTCAGAAACTTCTTTTCTGAAAAATGATGCAAATATACGACAATCCGGACATCGTCAGGTTGATCAGGACACTTTAGCACACTTTTTGTATAACTGAGCTATTACAAATCCATACCTGATGTACTACGATTATTTGATTTTGCTTTGATATAACAAAAAGTGGCAGTATATTGATTAAAAAAAGCACATCAGGATGACTTAGCAACGGCTATTTAAATTATGAAACAAACAAAACAGGTTTACTTAACTTTTTACATTATACTCTTATTATCTTCATGTACCTCTAAAAAGAGTCCTGAGCAGACACAGGAAAACAACAAAAAGGATTCACTGGAGCAGGTTGCAAAAATGCAAAAGGAAGCTGAACGGCAAAAGCCGGTCGAAGCTTCAGATATCAATCTGAAAAAAGATTTTCTCTATGACAACCACAGTCTGGAAGACACTTATCCTTATAAAGATACTACACGCAGTTTTCAGTGGGATAAGATAAAAGAACGACTGGCATATGTGGTAAATTTTCAAAAGAAAGCCGGACAATACGCTATCCTTCAGAATTATAAAAACAAAAACAGGGAAGCTCCGGTTGTCAAACACTTTGAGCGGAATGCCTATACCCGTGTCTCTGATTCACTGGGTGTGGAACGCTATCAGTCGGCCCCCCTATATGTAGTTGGTGAATCAGATAAACCGACCCGATACGGAAGAGACGGATCATTAGTCAGGTTATTGAGCAGTGATACACTGGATATGGTCAAGGTTGAGGGTATTTCATTTGACGGCACCTGGGATGTGCCCAAAAGATATGTCAAAGCTATCAGCGATTCGACGACTTTCAATCATGTCGTTGTCGTCGATGTACGCAACCAGAATATATGTACATTAGAAGGATCCGGCAAGGACTGGACTATACGGAGTATGAATCCGGCAACGTCCGGCAGACACAAACCGCCTCATGCGCAAGAGACTCCTGTAGGCTTGTTTATGATACAGGAGCACAAGTCTAAAATGTTTTATTATAAAGACGGAACGACCAGTATTGACGGCTTTGCGCCATACGCAAGCCGCTTTACCAACGGAGCGTATATACATGGAATACCGGTCAACAAACCGGCTACAGCTATTATTGAATATAGCTCATCGCTGGGAACTGTGCCCCGCTCACATATGTGTGTTCGCAATGCTTCTTCACATGCAAAATTCGTCTATAACTGGGCTAAACCCATGAATGCACTGGTAATAGTGATAGATTAACGTTATTTAACATTTTGAAAATCATATTATTACTACCTTTGTAGTGGAAAATTGTGATTTTGTGTTATGATTAGATTTTTGTATATTTTCTCATTAGTATTGTTTACCTCGTCATCAGCATCTGTTTATACAGGTAAGCATATTGAAAAAAAAACCGTTGTAAAACCAAGTAAAAAAGTATCTCCTGTTCAACAACTGTACGCCAGCATGCATCTGGAGCCTATTCTCAAATTAGAGGCTTTTGAGCAGGCTATGCGCGGACGGAGTATGTTGTCAACGGACAACAGGGACACGATGACGATTATTGATTTTACACTCCCTTCAACGGAAAAAAGACTGTACGTACTCGACCTGAAAAACAGAAAAGTACTTTATCACAGTCTGGTATCGCATGGTCGCAACAGCGGCGAAAAATTTGCGACTTCTTTCTCTAACCGCAACAATTCGTACCAAAGCTCGCTGGGTTTTTATGTTACAGAAAAAACCTATCAGGGTAGTAACGGCTATTCGCTGGTATTGAATGGTCTGGAAGAAGGAATAAATGACCATGCAAAGGAAAGAGCTGTAGTGATGCACGGAGCAGATTATTGCAGTGAAGCCGTCATTGCTTCTACCGGACGTCTTGGCCGGAGCTATGGATGTCCTGCACTTCCGCGTGAACTCAATGCCGAGATTATCAATACGATTAAAGAGGGAACTCTTCTTTACATCTATGCCGATAATCAGAATTATGCGAATAAAAGCAACATTCTTAACCGTGAATCTTCACTGCTTGCACAAAGGGATGTTGAAAATAATGATAAACATCATTTAAATTAACATAGTTTCTAAAGAGGTATGTTTGAAGATGTTAAAATCAATCCGATAACGGGTAGATATTACCTGATTTTGGGTTTATTTTAACATCTTTTTTGTTTACCGTATACCCGTCCAAACATCTCAAACTGTTCTCATACTCCTGTTTTCTTTTCTGAAAAACCTGCAGCTTGTTGGGCTGCTGTAAAAGGATTTGTATCTTTAGTACCTAATACTAAAGCAAATGATCCGTCTGGTTCCTTTCCAACAATCCAACTTTGAGCAATTGATCCGAATGGTGCCAGATGAAGAATTACTGGTACAATTTGCCGGCTCTATTTTTTCATTCCCACTTACCTCTCAACAATTAGATTTCTATTCAAGTGATCCTGACAGAATTGCTTTTGCTGTCTTTACACTGTCTGAAAACCGATATATTGGTCATGCAGAATTGTACAAGAGCGAACATAATCATTACAAAATCTGCAGGGTATTAATAGGAACTTCCGGGGACAGAGGAAAAGGCTTTGGCTCTGCATTGATTGACGTATTGTGCAGGTATGCATTTAACGATTTGCAGGCCGAAGAAGTAGAACTCAATGTATTTGACTGGAATGATGCTGCTATACACTGCTATCAAAAGAACGGTTTTTCATTCCGCCCTGAAAACAATAAAATTATAGAATCCTCTAATGGGCAAATGCTGAATTCGCTGAATATGGTATTGAAAAAGGAACTATTTAACAAATCAAGCTAATACAAATCTATCTCATGAGTGAACAGTATACACAGGATGAAACTTTTGAAAGAATGGACTATACTTCTCTTGCTCTGGCAAAGGGGGAATATGATAATTGTACATTTATCAACTGCAATTTTGCAGAACAGGATCTTTCGGGATTCAAATTTATAGACTGTAGTTTTAAGCATTGTAATCTGAGCCTGGTTCGCCTGGAAAAAACAGCATTGCGCGATATTACCTTTGAAGACAGCAAAATGATTGGCATACGCTATGAAAACTGTACGGATTTCGGACTTGCTTTTTCATTCACTCGCTGTCAGCTGCAGCATTCCTCTTTCTATGGGCTCTCTCTAAAGAAAATAGTTTTTAAGGAATGTTCTCTTCAGGAAATAGATTTTTCGGAGAGTGATCTTTCGCAGGCAGTTTTTGAGAATTGTGATCTTCTCAGAGCCAATTTTTACCACACCAATCTGGAAAAGGCAGATTTCCGGTCGGCCTGTAATTACTCGATCGACCCTGAAAATAATAAACTTAAAAAAGCCAGGTTTTCAGTTTCGGGAATAGCCGGATTACTGGATAAATATAATCTGCAGATTGAACATTAATTGACGTATATCTATTGGTTATTTGGCTATATTTGCGGCTATGGATGCAGCTGAACTAAAACAGTATTTTTCAAGCCGAGAACTACCTACCGAAATCCGAATAGCACCACACATGGTGGTGACAAATGTTCCTGAATTTTTAAGAATTAGCTTTATATGCGTAGATATGTGGGAAAAAGATGTAGAAAAATGTCCCTCATGGGTACGTCTGCAATTGCTTAAAGATGCAATAGAGCAATAAGCAACGTATATCTTTTGATCTACTTCTCCGTTTCGGGCTTATAGCAGTCAAATAAAAAAGCACGTCTTACGGACGTGCTTTTTGAATAAGATATCATTAAGGATTAGAATCCGTACCGTAGACCTAACTGGAACTGGTATGGATTTCCGGAAGGATTGACAATTCCGGAGTTGTTGACCCGGTAATTAAACTGCTGTTTTGTGACATCAAATTGAGGTACAGCAGCTGTGCCGGTTTCTTTATTCTCAGGTATACCCAGTGCATAGAGCGCCTGTGAACCCAATGATTCGTTGACACCCCAGTCTTTCTTAAAGAGGTTACCCAGATTGAAGACATCAGCAGATACTTCCAGTGATTGTGTGCGGCCAAACTTGAATTTCTTAGCTACACGCAGATCTACTATTCCGTAGAAGCCGTTTACTCCGCCGTTACGTTCAGCTATTTTACCTGAATATTTCAGGATATAATCTTTCAGACTCTGACTTGCATTCGGATTGTTCAGAAGATCATTCAATCCGGCAGTAACATTCGCAGCAGTATTCGGACTATTCGGATCAAATATATAGGCAAGATCATTGGTATTAGATACAAAGTCACCGTTGATATTACCACCCGCAAGTAAACTGTATCGTGTACCGCCGATTCCGGAGTAACGTACACCGACACTCACACCGTAGAATGTAGGTAAAGTACCATAGAATACCACTTTATGTCTGAAATGGCCGTTTGAATAGCTCATTTTACTCAGATCACGGGGATCATCTTTTACAGGAAGAGAAAGAGTAGCTGTATTTGCGACGTTACCGTTGTAGGAAGTATTATCTTTTGTATCATTCCACGTATAACTCAATGACACAGAGCCGTCCTGAAAGTATTGATATGATCCATCCACGACTACGGCAAATTGATTGATTTTACCTTCACTGTTCAATTCCAACACACGGCCAAATTTGTTACTAATACGCCCTTGTTTCCAGTCTGCAGCACCATTTACAATTGCAGTAGCAGGCACATATACGCCACGATTGTCTTCGTTAGCTAATCTGAAAAACGGATCTGCTACCATATTGCGGTCTACATACATATAGTTATTACGTCCCAATGTCGCAAAACCTGTCACACCTACCTTGATACGATCATTGATAAATCGGGTATAGGAAAGGTTGGCTTTGTATACAACCGGAATCTTTGCATTGTCTGAATAGGTATTGATGGTAGGAACCTGAAAAGCTGCCAATGTGGGAATACTACCCGGATTCTGACGATAGGCATTAAAATCCGGTCTTGGCACATCCGCACCTCGTACGTCTACAGTTGCAAAATGTTTTCCATCAAAAGTAAGGTTATTGATGGTCATATAGTTGTTGATGTCTGACGCAAAGATACCTGCTCCGAAACGAAGAAAATCGGTCTTGTTTTCATTGACATCCCAGGTAAACTGTACACGGGGTTGTACGACAAATGATTTCAGCTTGTTATCTGTACGAACTCCTACTTCAGAAAGCAACAGTTCATTGAGCGGCGAAGTCGGATAGCGGCCATAATCCAGACGAAGACCTGCTGTCATATCCAGTCCTCTTGCAAGTTTGGTCTGCATCTGCCCGTAGATACCGGCATTAAAAATATTACCGGTTACGGTAGGGTCAGCCATTAAAGGAACCTCACGATAGAATGCATATGGAGTCAGGTTATCAAAATTCTGTAATGCTGTAAACTGATCACTTGGTCTGAACTGAAAACGTCCGTTCACCTCGCTGCCATACAGAGACTTTGCATGCGTATACATCAGGTCTACACCAAACGTATAGTTTATTTTGTCTGTACTCAAATACACGTTATCTACCAATTGGATCACATTATTAGTAAATCCTTCCTGAGCAAAACGGTGTCCTCCCAGCTGCACATTAGTGGCTAGAGACTTTCCGTCTACAGGAGAGGCAATATTTTCAACAATAGCTCTCGGAATATTCGCCCCCGGAAGCTGATCGCCCGGACTGCTTTTCTGATACGTGTACAAGTGTTGTACTTTTAGTTCATTGGTCAGTCGCGGAGATAAGGATGTACGCAAAGTTGCCAGTAAACTGTTATCTATGTTTTTATCATTCCCATACGATTCAAACATATTAATGGCTGTATTATCTTCCAGTCCTAATTTGTTTCTGTCATTGGTATAATTGTCGCGTATAGTCAATAAATTTTTCTCATTGATCTGCCAGTCTATACGTGCAAATACGGCATCCGAACCACGGGTCTTGTCAAATGAGCCATACTGAGATCCATCTCCCAGACCATACTTACTACGGCCGATATTAACAAACTGATCTAACGTAGCACGTGTGATATTAAAGCGGCTTTCGTCTGTGGCAGATTGTACATCTGCAATAATCAGAGGGCGTGCATCTCTCTGATGATCCCAGGCTACAAAATAATGAAGTTTATCTTTGATAATAGGACCTCCTAAAGTAAAGCCATACTGATACGTAGAAAACTTGTTGTTACGTTTGTTACCACGAATGTCATACGGACTGGATAACCAGTCTGCACGTGCGTATGTCCATGCACTACCGCTCAGGGTATTGGTACCTGCCTTGGTCACAGCACTCACTGTTCCTCCGCCACTTCTTCCATATGTCACATCATACTGATTGGTGACCACTTTGAATTCACGTACAGCTTCGATTGAAATAGAATAGGGTGCTCCGCTTCGACTGGTCGTAGAACCCGCAGAAGTCGGATTTTTTGCAGTCATACCGTCGATGGTAAAATTAGTGGATGAGCCCAATTGTCCTGAAAGATTATCTCCTCTGCTTAAAGGTGAAAGATCCATAAGAGAGGTAAAATTACGACCGTTCACAGGAAGCTTTGCGATGTCTTTTGCGGATACCGCTGTGGCTGCTCCGAGATTCTCGATCTTATTTTTCATAGCATTAGCAGTCACGTCTACGACATCCAGTGTATTACTGGATTCTTCCATCGGAATGACCACGCGAATGATATCTCCCTGATTAAGCATAAATCCGTTACGGACCTGCTCACTATAACCTACATATGTAGCTCGTACTACATAAGGGCCTCCTAACGGAAGTTCTTTGAATGTAAAATCTCCGTTAGCTGTTGTAGATGTTTTGGTATTGAATCCTGTAGATTCATTTCGGATCTGTACTGTCGCTCCTGCTACTGCATGTCCTGCCCCATCTGTAATCTTTCCGGAAATACTGGCTTGTGTCGTTTGTGCCATGACGTCATAATGACCCCATAACAATAAGCATAAAATAGTAAGTAAATATCCTTTCATATACATTGTTTATTGATGGGGCTAAAATAGTTGTAGCGTATTAACTTATGACCACCAATAGATTAACAAATGATTTAGAAAGTGTAAAGTAATCTTACTCCTTTTGTTTAATGACATATGTACAGCGACGTGCACCCGCCACAATATGACTGATCCGGTCTACCGTTACCTGCGCACCTAATACTGTCCGGAAGGTGTTAAGCTCATTATCACAGAATCCCTGACACTGTGAAGCTGCCGCACAAATAGGACAATGATTTTCGATAAACAGATATTCACCATCCGCTTCGCTTCTGTATTCGGCCATATACCCTTCCCGCTGACGAATATCGACAAGTGCTTCTATACGTGGTTCGAGATCTCTTATCCCGGAAAGATGTTGCGTGTAACGGTCCAGAATTTCTTCTCCGTTAGCTTTTATGACTTGCTCTAATGCCTTTTCACCTAATGTCTCCCGGATAGTACGGATAAGATTAACAGTCAGATCTGCATGTGTATCCGGAAAACGGGATTGTCCTTTGGAGGTCAGTGCCCATATTTGTTGTGGACGTCCCCTCCCTTTTGATTCAGTAGTAGACTCTACCAAACCTTCATTTGCCAGTTTTAACAAATGGAAACGTGCGCCTTCAGTAGTCACTCCCATCTCTTTGGCCAAAGCAGCCAACGGAAGTGCTCCTTTGGTTTTGAGTATCCAAAGTGATTTTTCATTATCCGGCAAATTATTATTCATAATAAACAAAGTAATTATTTGGTTTAATAAACAAAGTTAATACCTTTGTTAAACAAAAACAAAATTACAAAAATTATGGCTTATCAATTACCGGCTCTGCCTTACTCATACGATGCATTAGAACCTTTCATCGACAAGGCAACCATGGAAATCCACCACGACAGACATCATCAGGCATATGTAGACAACCTGAATAAAGCTCTTGAAGGTCAGACTAATCCCGAATCTTTAACAGCTTTACTGGAAAATATAAGTAATTATTCTCCTGCATTGCGTAATAATGCCGGCGGGCATTACAATCATGAATTATTCTGGAATATTCTTTCTCCTTCGCCACAGACACAACCACAGGGAGCACTTGCAGATGCCATTCTGGCTAATTGGGGTTCATTAGACAATTTCAAGGAGCAGTTTGGCCAGCTTGCAATGACACGATTCGGCTCCGGCTGGGCCTGGCTGTATGTCAAATATAATGGCAGTATTGCGATATGTTCTACTCCTAATCAGGACAATCCGCTCATGGACATCAATATTACAGACAGGGGATTCCCGATAATGGGGATAGATGTATGGGAGCATGCTTACTACCTGAAATATCAAAACAAAAGAGCTGATTATCTGGCTGCTTTCTGGAGTATATTAGACTGGGAGGCTGTATCCCGCAACTATAATACTATACAGAACAGACAATCATGACAGGATCAATTGTGAACAAGGTACAGCAGTCAGGTATCATCGGTCTTGACCTCATGGATTATGCACCGCAGGTATCTTTTGTGCAACTGGACATCAAAGATATGCTGTATATGGGTATGATGCTCAGGGAGAAGGAATTCAGGGAGAAACTGCAGCAGCTCGATTTTTCCTTGTTCGAAGGCAAGGCGGTCACTATTATGTGTTCCTCTGACGCAATTGTTCCTCAGTGGGCATACATGCTGCTGACAACTTTACTTCGTCCCCATGCATTCAGCTTATCCTTTGGAGAACAGGATCATCATTATCAATCACTTTGGATAAACGCGATTACAGCAGCTGACTTTACACATCTCAAAGGGACAAAAGTAGCTGTCCGCAATGATATCCGGGTACCTGAAGGAATCTATATGGCTGTTACGTCCCGGTTATTACCACTGGTATCCGGACTTATGTACGGAGAGGTGGGAATGCCAAAAGTTATTTACAAGAAATAATACAGGTTATGAACATACTAATATTTAACGGAGCTCTGGAAAGAAGACCATCTTCTACTTCACATAGTATCATTCAATTTTTACAACAAACACTGGAAGAAAATGGGATCCATTCTACCGTATTCAATCTGGCAGGATCTGCCATACCTTTATTTGATTTTACTCTTTCTAAAACACCGGTCGCTGTAGAGATCATGACGCAGCAATTCAGAGAAGCTGATGCGCATATCTGGCTTACTCCTCTCTATCATGGCAGTATGACGGGAGTTATGAAGAACTGTCTGGATTGGTTAGAAATATCAGCAAAGGAATCAAAACCTTACCTGACAGATAAAATGATCGGTCTTATTTCATGGGCTGATGGCGGACAGGCACTGCAAGGTATTAATGCTATGGATGCTATCGCCAAATCTCTGCGTGCCTGGCCGGTACCCTTCAGTGTACCGATCGTAAAACCCTTACTTTTTGATGAAGGAAACCCGGGACAGATTACGAAAGCCTATCAACAAAAATTGAAACTGCTGACCCATATTCTCATTAGCAAGCAGATATCAGCAAGATCGCTACAGGATAATGATGTTATACTTTAACATCTCTTAACATTTCAACACATACTATTGCAATTCTGACAGCGTTATAGTAGTGTTAAAAATGACTTTTCATAATTTAGGTTAATAATTGATAAGATCCTCATTCATCACCCCGGTGTTTGAGGATTTTTCATTTATCACTTTTATATTTTGCCGTTGATACTGTCCTAACCGGCTAGATTTCAACAGTTGGTGGAGACACCAACTGACGCTGGAAAGTTTCCTAATGCTGTAGTCATTTCAATGTTTCCATAGGTGTTTGGCGGACTCCTCACCGGCAACATTTCAACAGTTGGCGGGGACGCCAACCGACGCGAGAAAGTTTCCTAATGCTGTAGTCATTTCAATGTTTCCATAGGCATTTGGCGGACTCCTCACCGGCAACATTTCAACAGTTGGTGGAGACACCAACTGACGCTTGAAAGTTTCCTAATGCTGTAGTCATTTCAATGTTTCCATAGGCGTTTGGCGGACTCCTCACCGGCAACATTTCAACAGTTGGTGGAGATACCAACCGACGCGAGAAAGTTTCCTAATGCTGTAGTCATTTCAATGTTTCCATAGACGTTTGGCTGACTCCTCACCGGCAACATTTCAACAGCTGGCGGAGACACCAACCGACGCTTGAAAAGAGCACTTATATCACAGAGAAATAACTGCTCAGTAAATCAAGCTCTAAACATAGATTTTAAAATAAAAAAAGAGTCTGAATATAGTTCAGACTCTTTTTACTCATAACTCATATTCTGGGTATAAATACTTAAAACAGCTGGTATAAAGCATGTATATCCGCTTGTTTCAGTCTAATTTCACCTTTCAGAACTGACCAGTCTGCTGTTGATCTTGTTGCACTTAATGTGATATTATCGATATGATTCCATGCTGATCCGGAATCTTTCTTTAAAAACATTCTGTTCCAGCTATCAGCGCGCAAATGCAGATAGAAGTAATTCGGGACATTATTCCTGGTATTTGTAAAATCTGCAGGAGTTCCGGTATTCAAAGCTATCAGATCACCTTTCACCTGTTTTTTGAATTTATAGAACATCTTTTCCGGCAGATAAGCCGCCAGATGCGGAGATGACCGGATGACAAACTGCAGGTCCGGCACCTCAGCTTCTCTGACCTCCTTCTTCTCCGACATTTCAAAATTGTCATCCAGATCATAAGTGACAATAGTATCGATCTGTTTGACAGGATCTCGTCTCCATTGCAGATCTACATATCCGCCAAGGTATTTGGAAAGCGTATCCACGGGAATCTTATGCTTTTCCAGACTGTCTTTATATTGATTTAAAACAGGTCTGAAATCCACATTCAACCAGCCATACGCTACACTGGATGTATCCAGCTGACGAGCAGTTGCCTGCTCAGGGGCATGCCATAATGCCGAATATATATTACCTTCCACCTTGATATTCCCATTATAAAAGTTTGTCCTGATGACCGATTTATCAATCAAATCTGTATACAGCAGATCTGCTTCTAATGTATCTAACTGCATGGATTTTGCGGTAGCCAGATTCTTCGTATCTTCTAACAAGCTACGCATTACCGTAAGTCGCTCTGCCGCTTCCATTCCGAATGCAACTACAAATCTGTCCTGATTGAATAAAACTGCTGACCGTTGATTTCGCGCCTTGACAAAATAGAACTGTGATCCTTCCAGTAAGACCGGTTCCAGTGCAAAATTGACTTTCAAAAATTTAGCAAAAGCTTCCTTATCCTTCAGGGATTGAATGGTATAGTAAGTATGGGGATCGTTACGCAGTGAAAACAGATAGACATTGGCCGGGATATCCCATCCGGATTTCCATATCTTAATCCGCTCCAGACTATCTCTTTTTGATTCTTTTTTACCACCAAAGTAAGTACCCGGATGAATCAATGCATTTTTTGCAAGAGAAGTCAGCATCCGGTCAACAGAGATACGGATTACAGCTTTACTCTGTACATGTATCTGTGCATCTCCCGAAGCCGATTGCCGCACAGTCAGATACCCCCACACACCCAGCACCACTACAATAATCACAACTAAAATCCATAGGAATACCTTTTTCATGCGCTTCTATCTATTTTGCTGTTTTAAGAAAAGAATCTATTGTACCCATAATAAATGAAACTGCATTCTTTCCTTTTGACGGAAATTCGACAGACATCTCTCCACTGATCTTATTCCCCTTCATACCCGGAGAAGCAATATAAACCGGACCATATTGTTCCAGCTCATTAACCGTCTCCTGCATCTCTGATATAACAGGAACATTCAAATCTCTCAATATCTGAGGAATACGGGATGTATTCAGAAAAGCAAGGAAACTGTTTTTCTTCAATAACCTGGTATACGTTGATCCTGCTTTTTTGTGAATTTTATTATCCCGTATATCTTTTAATTCCTGACGGTCATTTCCTACGAATACAATTCCGTTATTGATCAGCACAAACGCATTAATATCTTGCCCTCTCTTGCGTTCAAATTCGTATACACCATCATTATACAGCACGACCTTTTCTTTCAGTCCGACTTTCAGCAATTGTTCAAAAATTCTAGGATCCGCAGAAGAGAACATCCACAAAAACTTAGGAAGTTCTTCCATTTTGGTACGTTCTACGGGAATACTATTATAATCTTCATCATATTCGTAGTCTGTATATTTCACTTCTTCTTTGACGACACCATTCAATACAAACAGGTTATCCCCAGGAAGTACTTTGGCTATTGCTTTTTCATCCAGCAGAATATCAAACAGCGTGGTTCCCAAAGTCAGTGCTTCTTTGTAATTAGGAATAAGAGAAGCATAATAGCCTTCCATATACTTCGGCATAAACTTCAGGTAAGCTTCTGTATTGATATTTGCAGAAATCACACCAAGTGCATTTTGATCTACGTATTGGTAAAACTTAGGGTTTGGTTTTTTCTTATAGATATCTTTATAATACCGAACCAGACTCTTATCCACTTCCATATCTGCGACCAGTTGCAGTTTATTACCCTCAACAACAAGATTAGCTGTCAATTCTCCTAATCCAAACTTGAATTTGGAATCATACAACGGGTCAAATCCGGTAGTCAGATACAAGAAGTATTTTGGAAAATAATCATTGTACAATCCTTGCACACTCTTAACCCAGATATTAGCAATTGCATTTGAATTCAGACGCTTTGCAAATCCGGTATTGGAAAAGTTATTCGCTCCCTGAGCACTAATAATGGTGGATAATCTTTGATTCATCGCCTGAGTTACAATGGCACTTTTGATGGAATCATCATGTACAACCATTTTATAATAATCCGTTTGATCCTCATCGTCCTCTTCACTGTCATCATAAGGTACATCCATTACGATTTCGGGAACACCGGTTGGTGGTGTTTCTATCTCCGGAACTGCGATGACTTCAGGAGCTTTAGGCGGAGATACAGGGACAGCCAGCGTTTTTTCTTCCGTGAGCTCTATGGCTTCTACTTCCGGCACCTCTTCTGCCATTACAGTATCTACTTCCATATCATCATACATATCAGCATAAGTAGTATCTGCCATTGCAGAATCTACCTCCACATCATCATACAGATGACTCAGTCCCCTGCTTTGTAAACCATAGCGTTCTGCAATACTATCTTGCTGAAAGTACTCATCTGTAATGATTCCTGTCAGCATATACAACGTATTGTTGTCCCAGCTCACACGTGTTTCGCGATCTTTAGAATAGAATGTCTGCATTCCATCTACCATCTCGATCTTTTTATGCGCAGGGATCATAGCACTGAATTTTTGGGCGTCCGCCAATGGAATCAATGCACCTATATAGTTGATACTATCGTTCTTAAGGTTATAAATATAAGCCTGAGAAGAAAGATTTATTCCAAGATCTTCGATGTTCTTTACATTTCTAAAATTGCTTTCATCCATCTTTCTGAAAAATCCTGCTTTTCGCAGTGTTTCATTAAAGTCCTGAGGATTGGCCAAAGAAAAGAATTTCTTTGTATCAAGAGTAACAACCAGATTGGCATCAGCAGGTATTTTACGAACCAGATCCTGTGCATAAGCGCCTACAGAGACAGCAGCAGTCGTCAATACTGTAAGCAAAAATTTCATATTCATATATTAATATTGGGTTTTTACTAAAAAAATAGTAGTATTAATTCAATTGTATTCGGTTGGACAAATCTATCTGTCCGTTGATCAGATTTACGATTCCCGTCTTAAGCATCACAGCTTTTTTATTTGGTGATACTTTAGCGTTGGTATTTTCCTGATTTTTCACCGGATCGGTAAACCTGTAGATACTGGTATAATAGGCATCCTTAAATGCGTTTTGATTTTCAGCATTCAGCTTTCCAAATTCCTTCTTTCCTTCCGGAGAGAACTTGTAATTACGTGTAAATGCTTTTTTATTAGAGTCGAACGCATAGCTTGTATGCCCCGATACTTTAACCTTGAAATGATTAGAGAGTGTAGTTGTAAATGCATTCAAAGCCTTTACATCGGTAAAGTCACATTTAATAGAGGCAATAAAGTTTGTAAAATCGACCTTTGAACTGACATTGGAGATACCGGGTGTCTGTTTTAATAGTTTGACGATGGTATTGATCTCTGTCTGAATCTTGGATTTGGAAGGAATCTTTATACCATTGACCTGGTCAAGCATCATCAGTGAAGATGCTTTTGTCTTGCTTTTACTCAGATTTAGTGTTGCCTGAATACTTCCGGATCCATTGGACTTTAAATCAATTTCTTCTACGATATCCAGACACCCCGTCAGTGAAAGAGATACGACAAAAAGTATAATACAACTTATAATTCTTCTTAACATAAAAATGTGTTTCCGTTAAAGATATAAAAATTTTAGTTTGGGCTGTAAAATCTGTTTTGAAACAGCCATAAATGAATAACAAACATCGATCCAAGATCCACCTTACAGAGTATAAATAGCCATTTTCAGGGATAAGGAATCATCAACCTGCCAAACCATTTACTTTCCTGATTGTTAATATAAGGTACATCACATCGAATACCTCTGCTTATGGATATTGCTTATACATTGAAGAAAAAAGACGGGCCTGTATGGGCCTTTGCTGTACATGATGGCCATGTGGTGCATGACGATCTGCAGCGATTAATACAACTCTCCTCTTCAGAACGTCTGCGTGAAGAAGATCCTTACACAGGCATGCTCACAGCTATTGATACCAGCCAGTTTATAGTACATACATCCCGTTTTCAGGTTGATCTTAATCGTCCACTGGAAAATGCTGTTTACCTGCATCCTGATCAGGCATGGGGCTTACAGGTATGGAAGATACATCCTGAGGAAGAACAGATTCTTAAAATGCAGAACGCATATCACAGCATACTAAGCGAGATAGGCTTACTGTTAGAAGAGACTATCCGGCAGTACGGATATTTTATTATCTATGACATCCATAGTTACAACAGTAAACGTTCAGGTCCGGATGAAATAACGGACACGCTGACAAACCCGCAAATCAATGTCGGAACTATTCACAACGATCCTAAGTGGAGACCGTTTATCAATACGTTCATTTCTTACATAGAGACACAGAAGATTGACGGCCAACAAATTGATATCCGTGAAAATGTTAAATTTTCCGGCGGTAATCTGTCTAAGTGGATCAATGAGCGTTACGGGGCATACGGATGTGTATTGTCTATAGAATTCAGGAAAGATTTTATGAACGAATGGACAGGTGAGTTGTATCCTGAACGTCTGGAGGAACTCCGCCAGTTGTTGGAGCGCTCTGTCGCATTAATGGTACCCGATCAAATCAGTTAATATATGGAACAGGCTAAATCAATACAGAAAGCTATTCAGGCGATCAAACAAAAGGAGCCTGTACACATTCAGTTTGCCGGAGACGGCAAACTGGTTTTCAAACGGATCAATCCTTTTCTGCTGGTATACCGTATACCTGAATCCGGGAAAGATCAGATGATATCAGCTCTGGCCAAATCTGAGGTTTCGTTTTTAATTGGCAAAGAAAAAGACATTAATTTTCAGAGCATAGTGCAGCCTGTCGTGCGTCAGCTTATAGAAGAATTCGGCTCCTGCCTGCTTATCGAAATCTGGAGAGAAGAAGATCTGGAACAGGATATTGCCATTCATCTGTCTCAAAAGACTGCTCTTAATATTGCAGAAAAACTTCGTAAAAGCCTGCAGAGTAGCGATGATCCGTATATCCATCTCAACATAGATCTTCAAAAGGAAACGAAATTCCCAAAACCGTCAGGTACTGAACCGCTGGTCGATCCTCAGGCTCCGGAATTCAAACAATTGCTGGGACTTGGCCTGAGTATTAAACCGAGATATATAGACCCGCATACAGGCAAACCCTATCCTTTGATTCTGCGAAGCTACCGCGATACGTTTTCCAGAAGTATACGAAAGAGTTTTCTGGAATTTATACGCATGCACACTTCGATGAAAGTTTCCCAGTTTAAGATGCTGGGAACTACGGAGTTGCAACCTCTGGTATGGGAGATTGATCGCGCTTTAGCACAGGAAAGTCAGCGGTTTGATTTCTTATTACTTGTCAGTCCTATCAATTCACATGAGGCTTGGTTGCAATTCAGAAAAGATAAATTTATGAAAACGCCCCGGTTTCAGTATCGTCCTATGCCGATAGATCCTGAACTGGTAAAGCGAAATCTGTATAATCTGCGTATAGAAGATCTGGATGATCCGACGATTGCTTATCTGTTTCGTGATAAACGAAAAGAACTGGATGCTATGATGACCATGCTCATGGATAGAGGCAATACCGGATTCTTACATGGCAGTCTGCAGATATTCGGCAACGTGGATGATAAATTGCTGGAAACGGCAAAGGCTATTTTGGTTGTTTACGGAGGAGTCAACAAATCCGCAAATACAAATACCGAAATGCTGAATGCGCAGGAATTTGCAAAACTGGCGAGGGAAGAACTTCGCTTTTTGCAGCATCAACTTCCAACTTTGGAAAGCGGAGTTCGGGTACGGGAGGACATTTCCGGTATCATGGTCAATCGGGGAATACTTAATATCAGCACCCACTACCGTATAGAAAAATCACGCGCACTAGCTCTTCTGCAGCATGAAGTAGGGACGCATATCGTCACCTATTTCAACGGGAAATCTCAACCCTTCAAATTATTCAGTCTGGGTGTACCCGGTTATGAGCAGCTTCAGGAGGGGATGGCCGTCTTTTCCGAATTTATGGTCGGCGGACTGACTCCGGAAAGACTTCGTATTCTGGCTGCGCGGGTGGTAGCCGTACATCATATGCTTGCCGGAAATACATTTGTTGATACGTTCTTTCTACTTGTCGAAGATTATGAGTTTGATGAGGAAACAGCTTTTCATATGACGAGCCGGGTGTACCGCGGTGGTGGCCTTACAAAGGATGCCCTCTATCTCAAAGGATTATTGGGTATTATCGAATATATACGTCAGGGACGGAATCTGTCAGCACTGACTGTAGGTAAAATAAGGGAAGATTATATCCCTATTGTAGAGGAACTGACTCAGCGCGGTCTGCTCCTTGCCCCTGTTCTCAAACCCCGGTATCTTTCAGAACCGTATCTTCACAATATCAGTGCTATCACACAGGGCGGGAATATCTTCAACCTTTCTAAGTTCTAAAACACATCTATCTATTATATGAAAATCGCATTTGTTATTAATCAAACACACAAAGAAGAGGCAAGCTTCACGACCACCTTGCTGGCATTACGGGCTTTGCAGCGCGGGCATGACATCTGCTATATCGGATTGGCAGATTTTGTTTATCTGGAAGAAGAAAGAGTCGCTGCTCATGCCAGATCTGTAGCTCCTTCACCGGATATCAAAGACACTAAGCAACTTTTGGATATCCTGCGTTCTACCGCCAAACTACGGATCGAGATGGACCATATTGATGTCATGTGGTTGAGATTTGACCCGGTACTGGATATGATCGGCAGGCCGTGGGCCGCTACTATGGGACTTCAGTTTGCACAGCTTGCTCAAAAACAGAATGTCCTGGTCATCAACGATCCTCATGCATTGATTGATGCAGAAAACAAGTTGTATCTGGAAAACTTCCCGGAAGAAGTGAGACCCAAAACGATGGTAACCAGAAGCTATGAAGACGTATTGCAGTTTTTTGAGGAGCAGGATCAGCATATCATTCTCAAGCCCCTGAAAGGTTCCGGTGGAAAGAATGTATTTATGGTGAATAAGAATGAAGTCAAAAATCTGAAACAGATCGTTGAAGTAATCTGCAGAGACGGATATCTCATCGCCCAGGAATATCTGCCGGAAGCTCAGAAAGGAGATATACGTTTTTTCCTGCTGGATGGCGAACCTGTAGTTGTTAACGGTAAATATGCAAGTGTCAATCGCGTACAGCAGGCTGGAGAAATACGAAGCAACATTCATCAGGGAGCTAAAGCACAGGTTGCACATATCACTCCCGAGATCCTGACACTGGTCGGAAAAGTATCTGAAAAATTAAAACATGACGGCATGTACTTTGTCGGACTGGATATCGTTGGCAATAAGATCATGGAGATAAATGTATTCAGTCCAGGTGCATTGCCTCAGGCTTCAGCTCTTAATGAAGAGGATTACACAACTGTTATTATTGAAAATCTGGAGAAAAAGGTATCTTTAAATAAAAGAAATTAATATATTCCATATGCTTATAGATACCTTGCAGACACTATTTGAGCGGGATCTTCAAAAATTAAGAATAGAGATTCTCCTGTATAAACATGAAGAAAACCTTTGGATCGCAGAAAAAGGAATTGCAAACTCTGCCGGAAACTTATGTCTCCACCTTATCGGAAATTTAAATACATACATAGGTGCTGAAATAGGCAAAACCGGATATATACGTCATCGTGAACTGGAGTTCTCTCTGCGGGATATTCCAAGAGCTGAACTCATACGCCATCTGGATGATACGATAACGACAGTTCGCGATTCGCTGAATGCATTATCTGAATCCGATCTAGATAAGGAATATCCGATATTGGTATTTGATCAAAAGACATCAGTAATGTATTTTTTAATACACCTTACCACTCATCTGGCTTATCATCTCGGACAGATCAACTACCACCGAAGATTACTGGATGGTTGGGATTAATAAAAAAACAATAAAGGGTAATGATTATATAATCATTACCCTTTATTGTTTAACAGCTAATCTTATTTCAATTTCAAGGCCTCTCCCTCAAAACGGATACCCTCCCAGCCATTAATCATAAACTGTCGGATATTCTGATGGTCAGTACCTTCAGGTGTTTCCAGTACAGCGGCATAATGTTCTGCAAATAACGTCAATGTCTGGTCTTGGCTAAGCTCCTGATCCTGAGCAAATGCAAATACTTTCGCACTTCCCTGATTCTCGGTTGCAGCATTATATTGCAGTCCGTTTTGAAAAGCTGCAGGTGTATAATCATAGCGAACAGCGATGTAAGCCAGTACATCGGCAAATGTTGCTTGTCTGGCAGACAATTGAGCAAGTAATTCTTCCATATAATGATTTAATTTATTTATTCCCGATATCAAGTAAGGTACGAAATACGTCCGAAGGCATTCAAATTTACTATTTTAAAAGAATATGAGAATGAGCTACGGACAGAAAATCGAAAAATTCAGGTGTGACCTTATCATTCTGTTTTAGAGAATATTTAAATTTATCGAAGCGCTTGCGCTGTAATTTACGACTACTTTATTATAGAAGTGGAATCGGATCAGAGTCGTGGGGGGAATTACAGCGCGCGCATTCGACAATTATGAAAAAGAATCAAAAAAAGCTTCATAAAGCCTTCTTATAAAGAACTTGCTGACCCTATGGGTTAAAAAAGCACAATCGGATCAGAAATTACTTTTATTTAAAAAAAATTACACTCATGTTTTTATTGAATTTACAAAAATTGATAAACAACGAAAACAAACCTTTAAAAATAATTATTTTTACTCCATCAACATTAATGTCAATATTAAAGATAATATTTTATTATTCCAAATTTGGAATAATAAAATTCACAGATATGTACTCTTTTTGATATAAATGGTACAACAATATATTGATAGAGAAACATTAAGAGTAATTCGTCATAATCTTTGGAAGATTGCTAAAGCGAAAGAAATCACACTCGAAGATATAGAGGACCGAACCGGATTCAGTTACAGTCAGGTATACCGAATAATGAGAGGTGATAACAATATGTCTGTCAGCGGACTGATGGCTGTTTGCCGGGCATTAGAAATTCAGCCAGTCCAGCTTTTTGATTTCAAACTGGATATACCCCCTCATCTTCCTACACGCAGAAACAGAAAATAGTACAGGCTGTCTCTTCCTGACAAATACATATTATACAAATTTATATATGTTTTATAGAATTTCTGTGTAAGAATACCGGAATAATACAACCTGTTTAAAATACCATTAAGAAATGTTTTCCTGATGTATTATACAAAGTTTCCTTTTCTTGCTTTGTAACAATTTATGCTATTTTCCTTACAAACATATGATGTTTAAATTAAACATCATATGTTTGTATTGTTTTTTACTGTAAGATCATGATAAAACAAAAAGAAAGACTATCAGATCAAGTCTATAAGCGCATCAAAGAAGATATACAGCATGGTCTGTATGTGGCCGGACATAAGATTCCCAGTGAGAGTGAATTAATGGATATCTATAAAGTGGGACGCTCTACCATAAGGGAAGCTATCAATTCCTTAGCCAGCTCGGGTATACTGTTGGTCAAACGAGGTGACGGAACTTACGTTCGACAGCTATCAGAAGAGTCTGCTATCGATGAACATTTACGGACGGCAAATTTTGAAGAAGTAAATGATGCCCGCAGGCTTTTAGAAGCTGAACTCGTGCGCAGAGCCTGTATTTCTGCTACCATACCGCAACTCAATAAGGTAGCACATTACCTGCAACTCCGGAAAGAGGCTATCCTCACGGAAGATAAATCCGCCTGTATCCATGCTGACATACAATTTCATCTGCACATTGCGTCAGCTGCTAATCATCATGTATTCTTTATTTTATACCAGAATTTCACACATCTAATTTCTAATTTCTTTCAGGAACGTGAACCTCGCGGAATCAGCTACTTTGCGATGAGTCATCATCTGCACGAACAGTTGTTTGAGGCGATTAAAGCTAAGGATGAGCAACAGGCTCTTCATGTATTGGCTAGCATCCTGACTAATAATCATTCATCATGACCATCCTTATCTTTTCACTTATCCTGCTTTTGGGAGCTTACTTTGCCGGTCTTTTGGGATCACTGACCGGATTAGGAGGAGGCGTTATTGTTATCCCTCTGCTTACACTATATTTTCATGTAGATATCCGGTATGCCATTGGTGCAGCTCTACTCGCCTCTATTGCTACGTCATCCGGTGCAGCTACGGCATATGTAAAGGAGGGTATTACAAATATCCGTCTCGGAATGTTTCTGGAAATCGCTACGACGCTGGGAGCTGTGATCGGAGCACTTGTAGCGATCTATACCCCCACAAATACTATTGCAGTTATATTTGGTGTCGTACTCATTTTTTCAGCTGCTATGACTTTAAGAAAGAAAAACGAGAGCGCACTTACAGAAGGCAGTAAACTGGCTGAAAAGCTCAAGCTCAACAACGATTACCCTGTTAATGGCAAAAGTGTATCTTACAAGCTGACGAATGTAGCCGGAGGTTTTTCTATTATGACACTTGCAGGCGTGATATCCGGACTGCTGGGTATTGGTTCGGGCGCATTGAAAGTCCTGGCTATGGACGGAGCTATGCGTATACCATTTAAAGTGAGTACGACAACCAGCAATTTTATGATAGGTGTAACTGCAGCAGCCTCGGCCGTTGTATATCTGCAAAGAGGATATATGGATCCGGGAATCGCTTTTCCTGTGATACTGGGTGTACTCGCCGGAGCATTTACAGGCTCGAAGTTACTGACCAGAATCAATCCAAAAGTATTACGGATCATCTTTGCGGTAGCCATCACACTGGTCGCTATCGAAATGATCTACAACGGTCTTAATCATCAATTCTAATCATATGAAAAAAATATTTTCTAAAGACTACTGGGCAGATCAGGATATTGAGATTCTGGTAGGTCAGATATTAAGAATCGGTGTTATTTCCGCCTCAATAGTAGTGATCATCGGAGGTATTGTTTACCTTATTGCTCACGGGCAACAACTGGTACCGGACTATCAGCATTTTGTTGGTGAAGGGGAAGTCAATACTACAATAAGTGGTATTCTGGAAGGTGTAGGCAAATTTCAGGCACCGCAGATCATTCAGTTTGGTGTTGTCATTCTTATTGCTACCCCTGTATTACGGATTATCTGTTCACTTTTTGGATTTGTTCTGGAAAGAGATCGTCTGTATATTATTATTACCTGTATTGTACTGGCTATTATCACCTTCAGTATACTAGGAGGAGTCAAAGGATAGGCAGACAATACAATCTGTACTTAATATGTAAGAACTGTTGTTATAATTATTCTCTCTTTCTTAAGGAAAGATCCCGATGTATTGGTAGAAAAGTTGATAATAAAAGTGCAGAACCTCTCCCTAACCCTCTCCTTAGAAAGGAGAGGGAATTGGGTAACAACAGTTTTTCTTTATTATTTATCTGCTTCTGAAAGTAACAGTTCTTTTAATTTAGGGTCTGAAGGACGTGGAGCATCTACAGTAACAATTTTTCCGTTCTTATCGAAGACCAGAAAACGAGGAATAGTATTTATTTTATAATAATCAGAAAAATTATCTTTTGATCCGGCAAATAGCTGTATCCCACCCAAACTTTCTTTTTTAATTATTTCTAACCATTTCTCTTTGTCTTCATTGTCATCTACTGAAATGCTTACTATCTGGATAGGTTTACCCTGAATATCTTTTTCAAGCTGTTTTAAATAGGGAAACTCTGCTTTACAAGGTCCACACCAGGTTGCCCAGACATCAACCAACACTATTTTACCTCTTAGACTGCTAAAAGAAATCTGGTTTCCATTCTTATCTGGAAAATCAAACTCAAAACCGTCGGTTCCCCGGTCATAAGTCAGTAAAGGAGCTATAAGACTAATGTAATTTTCTTTTTGTGTTTTGGTAAGCAAATATTTTCCATATTTATCAGTAACAGATTTATATCTTTTGTAATCTTTGATCTGAGCTAGATATTCAAGCACTAAATCTCCTTTTAAGGTGTCATTTGGTATATACTCGATTGCCTTGACCAGACCATCACTACCAACTTTATCCTGCTCCATATTCATCCAGACTAAGGACGAGAGCACCTGTTGGCCATAAGGGTAATTGTATATTTTCTGTGTATTTACAGCCAATTCTTTTGTTTTTAATGTAGCATAAAAAGGACTGTATTCTTCAACTTTAGGATGTACCGTTCTGGCGCTGCTGCTTATAAAAAAAGTTGCATAGTTGATCAGATCCATTTGCATAATGGTTTTGATTTCCTTGTCAAATCGGATATTACCGGTAGCTTTTCCTACTAAAAAATCTCTAGATTTAGCTATTATGGCCTCCTGTTGTGGAAAATAGTCAATATATGTACTCTGAACTTTCATAAAATTGATGGATTTTTGAAACAATGAATTAGTAAAATCGAACCACTGTTTCATAATCGTATTTTCTTTTGAATTTGATGTACCGTTAAGCAGGTAGGTCGTATCCATCAACGTAATATCAAGCTGATCCTCCCCTTTCAGATAAAACTTGTAGTTATCCATTTGTTGATTTTCATTTCCTGTCCCTAATACATATATACCTTCGTAATCCGGAAAAAACAGAAAGCCGAACCTCCCGCTTTTTGCTACTGTACTGTTTGCAATTTCTATGATCCGGCCTTCGCTGACTTTGAACAACCGTACATTATCTGCTTTATATTTCAATTCTCCTTTGATTTGCACAGGATTGGCTTTTTGTTGTCCAAAGAGGCACACAGACATCGAGACTAAAACAGCTGCATTTAAAAATTTTTTTATCATTTTTCTTATTCTTAGAATTAAGCAACCAAAAAAGCACTTCAGATTTCCTGCTCAGAAATCATTTCTTATTTTTATATTCAAGGTATTTAATTTTCTTAAACCCGGTATATTCCTTTGCATAGGTATCACCTTCAAAATCGCCTGTATTGCTAATGTCAAATTTGTATATTTTACCTTCTCCGCCCTGATAGGTAGCTGCTACAAACTGCTTATTATCATCAGGATAGTCAACTACAAGGCTTGTTGACTGTTTCAGTTTAATAGCCGTTATCTCCGTACCTGCGGGAAAACTATATGCCAATCTTGATTTCTGAGCAGGTATATCCAACAGGTAAATTTTATTGTTCACCGCATAATACATATGCGGAAACATTCCGGAAAAGGCAAAAAGACTGGCATTCTGTAGTTCAGCTGCGTCTTCAACTTCATATTGTTCCACTGCAATAACATCAGTAAAAGCACTGGCATCTACCGTATATACAAAGAACTTATTCTCGTTATTATTCTTCATCAGGCAGTTATAATAACTACCAAAGCTCGAGCCTGCTCCTCCAAAAACCATTTCTTTACCAACATTTCCAGGATCAAAAGCAGAGCCCGGCGGATTAGAAAGGGAAGATATAGATGCGTAAGAATGAGCCAAAAACCTCTGATTCTTAACATCATACAACAGTGCATAGTCCCCAAATGTGAACGGGAAAATATAGGGTGATATTTTCCAATCCCCCTTTATAGGAGCCCCAAATTTATAAATCGGGTCTTCACCACTCATTAGACTTAACGAATATAACTCACTATCATTTACAACAAAGGCTACGGCTCCTAACTTACCATAACTGTAATTTTGAACATTAACAACAGATGGCATAGAGAAAAACCAGTCTTTCATTTCGTCTATTTTTTTAAACCCTGCATAATTAATTTCAATTGCATTATTATCAGCCAGTACAAATATACGTTGTGCATTGCCACGCCCTGAATTTACGACCCTTATGGTATGTGCATTATCAGGTAAACTCTGACCATTGTTAGCCGTTTGATAAAGGTTATGAAACACTTCATCACTCGCATTAATCATAGAGATTTCCTGTTTTCCGTTCGATATATCCTCCAATATCATCCAGCCTTCACTCAGTCTGGTGCTAACCGCTATTTTGTATTCTTTGAAAAACAGCACTCCAGTCTGTGTATCCTTGACCGTGTAAAGTATGATATAATTACCTGGCAACAATTCTATTTTCACATCAAGATTTTTTGTATTACTGATAGGATAAGAAGTTTTTGGATTGGCTTCAGCATATGCCAGCCAGGAATAGACAAGTTTATCCTCATCCACAGCCATAGTTTGTTCCAATCTGGGTGTTAGTTTCAGATTATCATATTGAAAGACAGGAATAGTTCCTGTTACCTGATCATCGATACTGATCTGATTGATGGGAACCAAATCATAGTTGCCTTTATCTTTGGAACAGCCTGCAATTAACAGGTAGCATATTCCCAAAAGTATACTGCTATATTTTTTCATGTCTGTTTGATTAAAAAGATTAGGGGAACACTACAGGTTCATTATATTCATCCATTAGCGGGCTATTATTTTGAGACTCGTATTCCAATAAAGCGTTTTTACAGGTTTGTGTAATAAAAAACATTTCACTTTCATTAAACTCATTAAAGCTGATATATCCTGTATTTTCTATAATAAAGTCATATTTGGTATTACTATACTTTCCAAGATAGTCATCGGTCCATGTTGCAGGTCTGGAAAGGTAATTATTAATCTTAATCAGATAAGTAAGCTGGTTGACTATGCCGGGTTCAAAATCTTCTGAAGCTATTATTTTTACCCATAGTCTGCTTTCCTTTTCTTTGAGTGAAGTAGCTTTCTTTACCAATACCTGTATATGACCATCAAATTTACCGGCTTTAATTACTGCCGGTAACAACTGATAACTTTCCTTATCAGCCAAAGAGCTGTTCATTAATTCGTAATTTACTTTGCGGTCATAATTTACTACATCCCCCATAATTCTGAGCGGGATTAGAATGGTATCGTTTTGCGTATTATCCGGCCGTACAGCAAAAGAGTAAGTAACGCTGTCATTTGTGTAAAAGCTCTGCACCCATGACTGACTAGTCTTATAGATATATACCATTGGTTTTTGATCAAAGGACATCAATTTATCCTTTTGACAGGCTGCACTTACTAAACAAAGCAAGCCAATAATCAGATATGTATATTTTTTCATCTGTTTTTGATATTTTATTCAGTGACATATTCTATTTCATCGTCAGGTAATGGCAGTACATATATTTTGCTGCTAACCTCAGGCCCGTAACCATCTATCTTCAACTTATTTTTGCGTTTGTAGTAGTAAAAGAGTTGACCCTCCTGATAAAATTCTTTTTTATACTCCTTAAAAAGCTCATTTTCAATATCTTCATCTGATAAAGTTTTTAATAACGCACGTAACCCCCGGTTTGCTCTTACTTCATTCAGGAGGTCAATTTTTTCATCTTTATCGTTGCTCGTCTCAGCACAGATATAGTACATTTCAGAAAGCCTGATCAAAGGAACTCTCTTTATTGTAGTAGCGCTGGCATTACTGCCAATATCATCAAACCGATACTTTACAGGATATTTTGTGGCTGTTGGACCATCTGTTTTCCATAAATTCAGGTACCGGTAATCTGTACTTCCTCCAAATCTGGTTTCAAAACGAGTGTTGATAAAATCATTTGTGTTATTAAGTATCTGGCTGGCATCCACTGTTGCTCTGAATAATTCATCGTTAATTTCTCGTAGATTGGCTACATAAACTGCAAGCAAATGTTCGGTGCTGAAGGTTCTGTCAGGGGCAGAATTACTGTTGCTGATAGCAGAAGAGCTTATAAAAGGAAATTTTTTTGCATCGATCACTTCCTTAGCCTTTTGATATGCCAGTACTTTTTCGTCCCTGTACAAATATATTCTTGCCATTAGGCCGGTTACAGCCCAGTAGTTCATATGATTACGGGTAAAGGATCTATATACGTCACTGTGTCCATAGTAGACGTTTTTGTCAGCTGCCAATAGTTTGCCGGCTGCATTAAGATCATTGATACATTCATCGGTTACTTGTCTCAGGCTGAGCGAAGGTCTGATATTCATATCAAACTCTTTTCGGTATGGAATAGCCTCGGTATCCATATTACCAACAGGTACAGGACCAAAGGCTCTCAACAGATCAAAGTGTAAAAAAGCTCTTAATGCCAGCGCCTCCCCTTTGATGATCTGATAATTGATTCCGCTAAACACATTCTGTTTTTGATCTATTTGTTTCAATAAGTTATTAAGGTTGGCTATAGCTTTATAAGACGAATTCCAGAAAAAATCAATTTTAGGTCTCGTCATTATACTATTGTAATTGTAGTTTCTGGCCTGATAATAACTATGTGTATTGAGACTAACGTCATAATTTTGGGCAAGGACTTCAATGAGCCCCATTGTGCACTCCCGTCCGTAGAGATCACGGGAGGCCATTTGGGTATATACACCAGTCATTGCATCTTTGAATCCTTGTTCATTTTCAAACAGCACAACTTCACTTACCTCAGTTTTAGGCCTTATATCGAGCCATTTTGTACATGCCGTACCGTACAGGCTACAGGCAAGTAAGAAGAAGAACAAATATTTATTTTTTAGTTTCATAGCTTTAGCTCATTAAAGTGAGGTACTTATATTGAATGTAAAGTTTCGGGCAAAAGGGTAATCTAATCCGCGTTCGGCCTTTATAGTTGCAAATCTGAATAAGGAATTAGACTGAAAACTTACACGTGTATTTTTCAAGCCCCATTTTGCAGTGATTTTGTTTGCAAACAAGTAGCCTAGTGAAAGACTTTCCAACTGAATAAAATTGTCTTGTTGTAAAAACCTTGAAGTAGCATTGGTTGGTGTGGTAACAGTCTCTCCGTTAAGATCTACTATACCTTTAAAAAAAGTTTTATCACCCGGCTTTTGCCATCTTCCAAGCAATACCCGTTCATCAACGTTGCGAGACATATTTGCATTCTCTATTCGGTCCGCCAGTGTCTGGTTGTACAATTGTCCTTTCCATTGATAGCTAAAATACAGGCCTAACTGTATGCCTTTGTAGTTAACATTCGTTCCCAGGTTACCTCTCAGCTTTGGCAGAGCATCCCCTACAATCACTTTATCAGATGCTCTCCAATCATAAGTAATATCACCATTTCTCTTAATAAAAATTTCCCGGCCGTTGCTAGGATCTATACCTGCAGAACGCACTGCCCAAATGGCATTCACTGATTGTCCTTCTTCAAATCTGAGCTGTGGTCTGAGTTGCTTTAACTTACCGTCAGGATCCCGGATAGCATCATTGTCCTGATTCATCCTTTTTAAAGAATTGGAGATTTCTATTATTTTATTTTGGTTGTGAATGCCATTTATAAATACACTCCAGGTGGTAGATTTTTCCATATTTCGCAGAATAAACACATTGACATTTCCTTCAATACCTCTATTCTGAAGCCTTCCTACATTTTCCTTATAACTGCTTACACCTAATGAAGGGGGTGTATTAATGTCTAATAGCATATCGTTGGTAGTTTCCAGATAAGCATCGATACGTATACCGATTCTGTCTTTCAGTAAAGAAATATCTGCTCCCAGATTTCTTTTTAACGTTTGTTGCCAGCGTAAAGATTCGTTTCCAAAGCCCATTAATGACGCCCCTAACATACCCAAATAGTCCTGCGAAGTATTATACTGATAGGTACTTATCCCCATAAAAGGTGGAAACTGCTGATTTCCAGTGGTACCTATTCCAACTCTTATCTTGAATCGATTGATGGTTTTCTTACTCAGCTCTGACATAAAATTTTCTTCATGCAGGTTCCAGCCCAGACCAGCAGCCCAAAAGGGTGCATAACGGTTTCTGGCTCCAAATTGCGTAGATCCGTCGATATTGAAGGAAAAATCAGCAAGATAGCGTCTGTTATAAGTATAGTTTAGACTGGTGAATGCTGAAGCTCGCCTGCTGATATTATTTTTGCCGATGGGACGACTGTCTTTTTGGTAACCGTTTCCTAAAAAAACCTCATCAAGTCTGGTATTTGGAAAACCTCTGACAGTAATACCATAGCTTTGGCTATTTTGCTGAGCGGCAGATATACCCCATGTACCAAAAATAAGATGCTTATTAATACTGCGACTATAGTCAATAAAGAGACCTGCATCATAGGATAAAAAACTGCCGTTGGTTTTGCTATATCTTCCCCTATTAAAATATTCCGGATTATTATAATCTGTCATTTTGACGAAATCAGTATGATCTGCCGGCAGAAAGAGATCTGATTGATCTTTTTGGCTGGTAATTCCCAATTTCCCGGTTAATCTAAGACCGTTATCCAATCGTAATTCCAGCATAGTATTGTTATTAAAGCCTACATACTTAGCATAGTTTGCTGTACCTAAAGTAGCATTGTACATGGGATTAGAAACAATATCCTCATAATCTAAATAGCCTGGATTTAAAATAATTTCCATTATTTTTCTAATTCTGCCCTTTTCGTCATATGGCGACCAATATTGATTAAGAGATGAATAGTCAGCAAAACTTCCCCACGGCGATTCGTCAGCACGGTTGGCGCTGATATTTAACTGATTTCTGACCAACAGGCTTTTCTTTCGGTAAGATAAAAACATTCCTCCATCGTAGTTTTTTCTTGAAGATCCCTTCATTACACCACGATTTGCCATATATCCAAAATTTACACCATATCGAATAAATTCGTCCCCTCCCTCTACGTATAAAGACTGCTTATTACCTATACCTACTTGTAAAGGTTGAGACAGCCAATAGGTATCGACCCCCATTACTACATCGGCTCTTCTTTTTGAATACAACTTATCATAATAGAGTTGGTTCTGAGGGTTCAGTCTTGCATCTTTATACATTCCTGCCTTCACTTCCAGATCAAGTTTGTCGGCTGCATTTAACAGTTTATATGAAGTAAGATCTGGCCCTGTAATTTGCAGGGTTGAGGTATAGCTGAGCTGTAATTTACCTTCTTTAGGCCGAATAGTCTCCACTACTACTACACCATTTGAAGCTCTGGATCCATAAGCCGAAGTACCTACAGCATCTTTCAGAATAGTAATACTGGCCACACGATTAATATCAAGATCATATATTTTTTGCAAACTGACCTCAAAACCATCTAATATAAACAGGGGCATACTGGGATTAGATACATAAGCGGACATAAAATCAGCTCCTGAACTGGGAATTTTAGCAGATCCTCCCTGCACAGGAAAGTTATTAGTACCCCGTAAACTGATTTGAGGGAGTGTATTAGGGTTGCTGCCCATCTGTATATTATCGGGCATGCGAATAGCGGGATCAAATACTTTCAGGGCTTGCAATACATTCATAGCATTGACTTCCCGGAGTTCCTTGCCGGTAACTGTAGTCGCCGCTCCTGTAAAATTTTCAACTGGTCTAGAAAACAATCCTGTAACGACCACATCTTCCAGTTCATTTTTGCCTGGTTTTAATACAGCTATAATGACATTTTCATTACCCGGTTTTACTTTATATACTTCGTACCCTATATGTGTGAAGATTAGTTCTTCATTCCTATCCGAAATTTTTATACTATATTTTCCGAAAGAGTCGGTGATGGCAGTAACCTTACTGTTAGCCTGCCTGATTGTTACTCCAGGAATAGGTTTATTTTTTTCATCTGTGACCCACCCCGTAACCGTAATCTGCATTGTCTGATACCCTATCATTACTTTTGAAACCACTGGTTTTTCTTTGACAATGATACTGTTATCATAGATTTCATAATCAAGAGGTTGTCGGGTAAAACATGCTTCCAAGGTTTCTTTTAAAGAAGCTTTACTTACGTTGACAGTTACATTTTTAGCTTGTTTCATCAGCTCCGTACTGTACACGAAATCATAACCACTTTGTTTACCTATCTCTTTAAATATCTGCTGTAGTGGTGCATTTGTTTTATTCAAACTTATCCTCTGCGCATAGGAGGCTGTACTAATTTGCACAAAAAATGTGGTGAGCATAAAAAGAGTCAGATGAAAACGCATCAGACATCTCATCCTATCGATTTGCCGGATCTGACTTGAAACCAAATGGTTCAGGTGAAATTTCATACATTTAAATTTAAATCCCCTATTTTTTGGAAACAGGGACTGGTTAATAGTTAGTGTGATTGAGGTTTAGTATACGTATCAATAGTAAAGCAATATGGTATCCCGGGCAGGATATTCTTTTCGTTTACTTTTTGATCTGTTATTTGTAAATGTTTATATCACGATCACCCTCCTTCCTTTTATTTGAAAATCGACTTTGCCTGTTGATTTTAGCAGATGTAAGGTTTTTGTCAGTGGTCTGTTAACGGATATTTTGCCGTCAAAAGTTGCCTTATTTGTCTTATTGACATAGACAACTTCTATATCATACCATCGTGCTATTTTGCGCATAATGCCATAGATATCTTCATCTGCAAAACTAAATTCCCCGTTTTTCCATGCTACCGATTCTTCAACATCTACCTCTGTTATCTGTAGTGTATTGCCGCTATAACAAGCCCCCTGCCCCGGTTTCAATAATACATCTGCTACCGAAGCATTTTCAGTATGTATTTTTACAGTACCTTCCAGCAGAGTGGTACGGACATACCCGTCATCCTGATAATTGCTTACATTGAAATGTGTACCCAGCACTTCTATATGTTGTTTTTCCGTTTGGACAATAAAAGGATGTTCTTTATCCTTTGCAATCTCAAAATAAGCCTCTCCTTTGAGTTTGACTATACGGTTCTTTAATCCGGAGAAAGAGCTTGGAAAGCTTATAGAAGATGCAGCGTTAAGAAACACATGCGACCCATCTGCTAAACGCACCTGCCATTGTCTTCCCCTCGGTGTCGAAAGGGTATTCTCCGCTTTCTCTTTTACTGCATGTGCATCCGCAACAGTAAAGACGACTTCTCCGTCCGCTGTTTTGGTCACTTTAATACCTGATTTTCTGGCCAGATCACCCTGCTGTGCATCTTCCAGACTAATCTGCTCACCACCGGATAAGGTAAGCATGGCTTTATTCCCGACTGATTGTACGATCACAGAATGGTCTTCCGGAAGGGAAGCCTGCTGTCCTCTATAATAATAAAGCAGACCTGCACTTAAAAAAAGTACTAAGGATGCCGCCACGGCTATCTGTTTCCGTCTAATGATCTTCCTGTTGACTGATCTGTCGGTGAGTTGCATATCCATAAGCGAGATCCAATCACTGTACGATAGACTATCCGGCTGTTCTGCATTATGCAGCACATACCAAGAATACAGAAGATTTAATTCTTCTTCCGTACATCTATTGTTACGATATCTTTCCAATAGCGCTTTTGCTTCCTGATTTTTCATTCAAAAGGTTATATACTCTGGTTTAGTATATGACGGCAATCCCACCGGTTAAGGGCTAGTCTATTTGAAAAAAAATAACAGAAATATTATCGCCAGCTTTTGAAATAACAAAAAAAACACTGATAATCAGATTCTTAAATAAGAAATTTTGAAAGTAAAAACTCTTAGTATATGGGAATTACTAAAGTTTGCGGTGAATTAAGGATGGAAAAGAGGTAATTATGCGGTGTGTCAGGGAGTAACTAAATTATATTCACTGATCTTTATAGCGCTCAGGTCAATACTCTTATTTTTACTTTTTGAGCTATACGGGGTTTCTGCCTGTAAAACTCCTGATAAAAATCGTCAATACCTCCCAGATCATGATGAATAATGATATACTCCCTGCGACTACTGGACAGCCTTATACTTCCCGTATAAGTATTGTAGACGGCATGTCTGATATCTTTCCAGTGAATCACCTTTTCTTGTCCCCGGGTATTATAACAGGTGATATGATGTTCATTATAAAGTACGGTATGCACATAATACAATTTTAGATTATAGACTCCCAATATGCCAAACAAAAGAAAAACGGAAATTGCAAGCACTGTCGCAGCAGCATCTATCTTTGAATAATCATATATCACACCACCTACGATGCCTGCGCAAATCATCAGACAGCAATAGCCAAAATACATATAAGCAGCATGCATACGCATCTGCAATCTGTTATCAGCTGTACGCCCCGCCTGAGCAGAAGTATTGATGCAACGAAAAATGAAATAACAGAGCAGCCCTGCTATTGCTATAGTCACAATGCTTTTCATAGGTTCGCATTTTAGGATTAATAAATTGGAGCGCACAAACTTGAGGGTTTATGATCCGAATACAAGATAAGCAATATTATCACAGTATTTAAATAGGGTAACCTAAATATTTTTTACAACAAAAAAATCCGGAAATGACAAGGATTAATAATTATATCCGGACAATTTGATACTTTTGAATGCTGATATTTGCAATCAATTATTAAATACCTATGAGTTCTTCCCAAAAAGATGTTGAACTATGGATCGAAAACTATTCCGGATCGCTACTGAGACAGGCTTATTTTTTATTGGCCAATAAAGAGGATGCGGAAGATCTGGTACAGGATGTTTTTATGACTGCTTTTCTGATGAAAGATCGTTATCAGGGAAAGAGTAGCCCGTTGACCTGGCTTAAAGGCATTTTAAACCACAAAGCCGCTGATCTGTACAGACGCAAATACAAGGGTAATGAAACTGTCAGTATGGATTACTTTTTTGATGAGAACGGAAGCTGGCGAGATCAGGATGTACGGCATCACTGGGATATCAGCACAGACACATCTGCATCTCTTCTGGATAATGAGAATTTCAATAAATCACTTCAGGAATGTCTTCAGGCACTCCCTCAGAAATGGGGATTTCTAATCAGGCAATGTTACATTCAACAAAAAAAAGCAGAAGAAATCTGTCAGGAAGTCAGTATTTCAACGACTAATTACTGGAAGATCCTGCAACGAAGCCGTATGCAGCTACGAAAATGCCTCGATATCAAATGGTTTAATAACACGAATAATGCTTGACAAGATCATACATACTATCATTCTCCCCTGCAGTCAGGCAACACTGTTAGTGGAAAAGAGATTGCATATGGATATTCCGGTATGGAAAAAAATACAGCTCGGCGTACATCTGAAGGCCTGCAAATCCTGTCATATCTATTCCAAGAAAGCCGACTTTATTGAACATGCAATTGCCTATTATATCAAACAGCATGAGGGGGATGCAAAAAAATATTTTACTGACAACAAGGACTTTATAGAAAAAGTTAAACAAAACATAAAAAAATAACTTCTTTCTGTGTCAGGATTTTGATCAGGCAGCGACTATAACTATAAATCGAATAGTTAATATCAATTGATCATAGACATGGAATCTTTAATTTCGACATCCCGCAGCAGACCAACAGTCATGTACAGAGCCGGATATTTTATTTCACTGGCAGGAAGTGTTCTTATACTCCTCTGGATAGGAATTTATAAGTTTACTGCTGTAGAGGCCGAGGCGATCAGACCACTGATGGAACAACATCCATTACTTTCCTGGATGTACAGTATCTTTACTATACAACAGGTGTCCAACATCATAGGTATTACAGAAATATTACTGGCACTTGTATTGATACTGAGTATAAAATGGATCAAATTGAGAAAAATAGCATCTATCGGTATGATTATCACATTTGTGCTTACCCTGAGCTTCCTTTTCACCACTTCGGGAATGTGGAAATTCAGAGAAGGCATTCCGACAACAGACTTTTTTATCCTTAAAGATCTGCTGTTGCTTGGATTTGGCCTTATGCTTCCTTCTCTGCCATCCCCTATCCGTACGAACTAAAAAAATCTGTTAACATCAAATTGCAACACCATGAAATACAGCATCATGACTTTAATAATCTTCACGCTGAGTATCGGACTTGTCAGGAGTAAAAACACGACTTCAGTCCCTCAGACAGAGCGAGGTAATACGCAGGAAATTTATTTTGCAGGAGGATGTTTCTGGGGAACGGAGCATTTTTTCAAACAAATCAACGGTGTGAAAAGCACTGAGGTGGGATATGCAAACGGAAAGACCAAAAATCCGACCTATGATATCGTCTCCCATACCAAGAGCGGATATGCCGAAACTGTAAAAGTGCGCTATGATCCGGAAAAGGTAGCTCTCAAAACACTGATAGAACTTTATTTTAAAACGATAGATCCGACCAGTCTGAATCGTCAGGGTAATGATATTGGAGAACAATACAGGACAGGTATATATTACAAAGACGAAAAGGATCTTTCTGTAATCAAAACATGTATAGCTGCACTATCCAAAAATTATTTAAAGCCACTGGCCATAGAAGTAAAACCATTGACTAATTTTTACAAAGCGGAAGACTATCATCAGGATTATCTGGACAAAAATCCACAAGGTTATTGCCATATTGACCCCGCACTGTTCGAAATGGCGAGAAAAGCCAATCAGGATACCACAAAAAATAAAGGTAAGGATTCGAAAAAGACCAGCACACACTAAATACTAAGAAGAAGTCTGACCGGGAATTGAAAACTCCCGTTATGTCTGACAAACATAACGGGAGTTCTTTTTTTATATTATACTTATTAATGCCACTTCACGGGCTGAAATACGATATTCTTATAATTATCTTTTTCATACAGCACGCCTATCCGTTTAGCATCCAGCTGTACCAGATCAGAATATGCGGCATAATCGCCCTTATATCCTGCGGGAGCTGTTGCAATCCGCTTATTATAAAACCAGGTTTTTCCGTCATCCTTGCTTACACGCAGTGTCAGGCTGTCTCTTTGTGTCTTACTTGCTGCATTACTGAAAGCCAGCAGTTGTTTTTTTCCACTCAGTGATAATATGCTTCCCTGATTGACAGGGTCCGGAAGATCCTTATCAAAGTAAGTAGTATCCCAACTTGCTCCTCCGTCAGTACTGACGCTTATTAACCTGTTACGCACCTGACCTTGCTGATTTCTGCTATTCATCAGCAACCGGCCCCCGCTGATCTGCGCAGCAATGGATTCATTGCCACCTTCAGCCAGTACAGTAGCTCCCAGATGAAATGTCTTGCCGTGATCATCCGTATAGTAACCATGTGCCTGATAATCTTTAAAAGCAGCCTGAGGATTACCGGCAGAATGATTGGCAGATACAAAGATGCGTCCTTTATATCTTCCGGACTCAAACTGCATAGCATGTCCCGGAGTATTGGCATAGCTTCTCCAGTCTTCTTTAAAGGTATAGGCCGGATGAAATGACGGTGCATTTGGTCGGTGTACCTGAGTCGTTATATTAACTGCAGAGGACCAGGTTTCTCCCTGATCTGTAGAGGTGATGTACCAGACTTCCCGCACACCATTCCCTTTACGGATTTCACCCTCGTGATTGTTTCCTGTATTGTAGAACAAAAAGATACGTCCTTTCGGATACTCTGGATCCGTCATATCCAGCACGGGAGCAGGATTGCCTGCCTGTAAGTTTCCATAGTCCACTACTTTATCCAGAGTTGACCATGTCTTTCCCTTATCCGTACTTCTTTTCATTACGATATCGATATCTCCAAAGTCTCCGGCATGCGCCACTCTTCCTTCACTGAAAGCTAAGATATCACCATTCGCAGCCTTGATAACAGCTGGAATACGATAACTTTCGTATCCGTCTTTTCCGGATGCAAATACAATCTTCTCCTCTCCTTCTTTTGTGACTTCCGTATCAGTAACGAAGGAAAGATTCATCAGAATACCACCTGAAAGCAGCGCAATTAATAAATTTCTTTTCATAGGTTATATACGGTCTAAAACGTAAAATAAGGATTAGCTGTGTGTGCCTGATTCATAATGTTTTCCAGCTGCCTTACCCGTTCAGGATTTTCTGCTGCGACATTCTTTTTTTCGGCAGGATCTTTCTTTAGATTATATAGTTCTGTAACGGTCTTTTGCTTATTCTTTACCTGTAGTTTGACAGCTTTCCAGTCTCCTGCGCGCACAGCCTGGCGGCCACCGTCTTCTTGAAATTCCCAGTACAAATAAGGATGCTGCTGTTGCTCATTTGTTTTGCCCAACAGTGTTGGCACTAAAGATACACCATCGGTATATCGGGCTTTCCCGGCTCCTGTAATATCTAAAAGAGTAGGCATTACATCCCAGAAGGCGCCGGTAAATTCACTTGTACTATGGGATTTTACTTTATGAGGCCATTTGACAATAAAAGGGGTACGGATACCTCCTTCATAGAGATCCCGCTTGTATCCTCTGAGACCTCCCGAACTGTTAAAGAAAACAGGATCTGCACCTCCTTCACGATGTGCTCCGTTATCACTGGAAAATATAACGATTGTATTCTCTGTAAGTCCGAGATCATCCAGCTTTTTCAATACCTGTCCTACATAAGCATCCATCCTGCTGACCATACTGGCAAAAGTTGCTCTTGGCTTTTCAACAGAAGCATATCCGGTAACGGTAGCTCCGGGACCATAATCATTGCCTTTATGTGGAGTTTCTTCAAACCGTGAAGCATATTTCTGATAATGTTCATCGTCAATGCCGGATAATTCGGCATGTGGCAGTACGGTAGGAATAAACAGGAAGAATGGTTCATCCTTATGCGCATCTATAAACCGGAGTGTCTGTTCCTGAATTAATGCAGGTGCATATTGCACCTTATTTTTAAGATCATTTCCCTGAAGTTCCACACGCTGATCATTGTGCCACAAATGGGTAGGAAAATAACGGTGGGATTGCCTTTGACAATTGTATCCGTAAAATTCATCAAAACCCTTTTGATCCGGTGCTCCTGTCGTGCCGACCATACCCAAACCCCACTTGCCAAAGGCTCCTGTAGCATAGCCGGCTTTCTGAAGCAACTGCACAAAAGTCTGTACGGAATCCGCAAGAGGCTGTTGTCCTTCCGGCTCAATTTCCCTGTTGCCACGGATATAGGTATGACCGGTGTGCTGGCCAGTCATTAATGAAGATCGGGAAGGCGCACATACGGAGGTGCCGGCATAGAATTGTTCAAATTTCATTCCTTCTGCAGCCAAACGATCAATATTAGGCGTCTGTATCTTCTTCTGTCCATACGCACCGAGATCACCGTAGCCTAGGTCATCGGCCAGAATAAACACAATATTCGGCTTTCTCTCCTGAGCCTGTAGTCCGATTGTGCTCAAACACAAAAAAGCTGCAGTAAGCAGTCTGATTTTTTGAAGGTTTATCATTAGTTATAGGTTGGTTTTGATTAATATATAGTTTATCTGGATATATCCATTATCTGAAAGGCTTTAAGAGGTGTTATTGCAAAAGGATGTAAAACAGCTTCGTGTGCTGCTTTCTTTGCTATTTCAGCCTGAATATCAGTCACTTTTAGCGGCTTGTAAACATTGGTTGTTACATCCTGCTGAAAAAGAGTTTCAAACCAGGTACAGGCTGCTGTAAAACGTCCGTAGTCCAGATTAAGGTGGTAACCGTCTCTTGTATAATGGTCGGCTATAAAACTTGTCCGCGCATTCTGCACAGCAGTACCTGCAGGAACTAATAAGTCAAAGGGAATCAGTTTGAATGCTTGCTGAGAAGTACGCGCAATAGCTTCATACATCTTTAACTGACTCCGGTCATAGTTTGCAAAACCATCATGCTTGGAATCCTGCTGATATGCCCATGTCTGGTGCAGAATATACTTTGTAGAGGGATACCGTACATGTGTTTTTACATAGGCAAACAAAGCCGGAAGATCGGCCTGATATGTTTCGTATTTACCCGAAAGCGGACTGGCCTGCTGAAAACTGATATAATCCCAGGGTTCGTCAACCAAAGCATCTGATATACGGACATCGGGAGTGACGGTTTTATTTCCGTCGGAGGTTATTTTGCGGTAGCTGTAGGCAGCCTTATCTTCATTCACATTGCGTACATGCAGAGACAAAGGCGCCCCTCCGATATACAGATTACCGATGACCATGGTTTTGCCACTGGCCTTTGCCAGCTCATAAAGATAATTTTCAATTGCATCTTCTGAAAAACTGTTACCAATAGCTAATATCCTTAATACACCATCATCGAGCGGATCTTTTTGTGCCAGGACCGCAGATGGAGCAACGCTAATAAAAAAGACTAAAAAGAGGCTGAGAAAGTAATTTTGGATTGTTTTCATAGCAAGTAAAGTTATTAAATATTTGCATCAGGCAATACTTTGTACCTTGATTTTGACAATAGCTCACTTATTCTAAATTTCTCTTTTATAAATAAAAGTAATTTTATACCTTTGCACTTCCGTAAGTGCGGAAATTTTAAATTAACAAAAATATTTAACAAAATGCAACAGTACGAATCTGTAATCATTCTTACCCCGTTGCTTTCTGATGATGTTGCGAAAGAAGTAATCGCAAAATTCAAAAACATCTTAACAGAAGGCGGAGCCGAGATTGTCGCTGAAGACAATTGGGGTTTGAAAAAATTAGCGTATCCTATCCAGAAAAAAACAACTGGATTTTATCACTTAACTGAATTCAAGGCTCCAGGTGAATTAATCAGAAAAATTGAGATTGAATTGAGACGTGATGAGCGCGTAATGCGTTTCTTAACGATTGCATTAGACAAACATGCTATTGCATACAGCGAGAAAAAACGTAGCGGAGCATTCAACAAGAAAGCAGAAACTAAAACTGAGGAGGTAGCAAACTAATGGCAAACGAAAACATCCAATACGTAACTGCTCCTAAAGTAGAGGACAACCGTAAAAAATATTGCCGTTTCAAAAAGAACGGTATCAAATACATTGACTACAAAGACGCAAACTTCCTTTTGAAATTTGTGAATGACCAAGGTAAAATTTTACCTCGTCGTCTTACTGGTACTTCATTGAAATTCCAACGTAAAGTTGCTCAAGCCGTTAAACGTGCTCGTCACATCGGTTTATTACCTTACGTTACTGACTCATTAAAATAAGGAGAATACGACATGGAAATTATCTTAAAACATGATATCAAACACCTTGGCGAAAAAGACGATGTTGTCGTAGTAAAGCCGGGTTACGGTCGTAACTACTTAATTCCTCAGGGTTTCGCTGTATTGGCTACATCTTCTGCAAAGAAAGTATTAGCTGAAAACATCAAACAAGCGCAATTCAAACAAGAGAAAATTAAAAAAGATGCGACAGAATTAGCGACTAAATTAGAAGCTATCAAGTTGACAATCGGTGCTAAAGCTGGTGAATCAGGAAAAATCTTCGGTAAAGTAAACAGCATTCAGATTGCTGATGCTTTGAAAGCGCAAGGTTTTGACGTAGATCGTCGCCGCATCACTTTCGAAACTGAACCAAAATTAGTTGGTGAATATATCGCTAACTTGAACCTTCACAAAGAAGTTAAAGTTCAGGTTCCTTTCGAAGTAGTAGCTGAATAATACTGTTATTCAACACAAAATATAAAGGAGATAACGCAAGTTATCTCCTTTTTTTATTATTTTCGGTTTCAGGTAATTCATTGTCAAATGCGCATTAAGACCATATTCTTATTAATACTGACCATTCTGCTCACTATTGTGCTGATGAAGAATACAGAATCGGTCAATTTTTGGATTTTTGGCGACCATAGTGTTTCCAAACTGGCTATTCTGGCTGTATTCTTTCTGCTGGGTATTATTGTAGGCTTGATACTCGCGCGGTCAGGAAAGAAAAAAGACCAGCACCCTTCAGTATACAGTATTACAGGTGATGCAGGCGAGACGCTCCCTCCTGCTTCCAAATCTTTGAGTGCAGAAGACGAAGAGTATCTGAGAAACGATTAATTAGTCAAAATGTACCGTAAAGCTGTGCATATGATCTGTATATGTATAGTCAATGTGACCATTTGTCGAATCCACTATAGATCTGACGATCGCTAGTCCCAGACCTGTGGATTGCTGATTTTCCACATCCTTATAAAAACGATCAAAGATATGCTGCGTATTAAGCGCCATTTCTTTGCCTGTATTGGCTATGGTAAATCCATTCTTGCGGATACGCAAGACAATATGCCCACCCTCATAGTTATGGATATGTGCATTGCGCAGCAGATTAGAAATAAGCATCTGCGCCAGATCGGGATTAAAATCGAGTATAAGCACTTCTTCTTCCGACAGATCTACATGTATACTTTTATGCTCCAAAAGTTCTCTGAAGGCTTCTATTTGCTTTCTCCATAGCATATTGAAATCCGTTGGCTCCTGATTTAAAAATTGCCGGTTATCGATTTTAGTCAGCAACAACAGCGATTTGTTCAATCTTTTCATCCGGTCCAGTTGATGCAGCACCTCCGCCAGCTGATTTAATACTTCTTCATCTTTCTCAAAATGAGGTAACAGCATTTCTACTTTTGATTGTGAAATGGCCAGCGGTGTCTGCAATTCATGTGCAGCATTTTCGACAAAGTCTTTTTGCCGCTCATAGACAGCCGTATTATCATCCAGCAGCTGGATGATTGTATTATTCAGCTCCTTAAATTCAAGCACAGAAGTTTTGGGAGCAACAAAGGTATTTCTTTTCCCCAGTTCAAATTTTTTCAACTGATACCCCAGTTGATAGAAAGGTTTCCATATTTTACTCAATATCAGCTTATTGATAATAAAAATAGATATCATAACCACGACAAAGAGCGTAAGAAGAGAGTACAGTAAACTGCTGATCAGATCATCTTCCTCCACCATAGAGGAGATAACCTGCAACTTGTAATATTTACCATCATTATCCTGAAAATAGGTTGTCAGCATACGCACGACTTCAAAATCTTCTTCATTAACCATATACATGGATGTGTCAGAATAAGTTTCCAGCCCGCTGATTGCAATATCCTCCGGGACAGGGATCAATCTGTAATTGCTTTCGCCAAAGTCTCTCTTCTGGTAAACCATCTCATCTTCATATGCCTTATGTATAATAAGCATCTTGTGGTTTTCCAGACCATCATCAAGGCTGTCATACACTTCATCCATCATATCCAGATAGAAGATCACAGCCCATACACTCAGGATCAGCAGCAGTGCACCGGAAAGATACAACATAGTTCGGTTCAGCAGTCTCATCTTATACGCTCATTTTATAACCTACACCATAGATCGCTTGTATTTCGAGCTGCGCATGATGCTCTTTCAACTTTTTACGAATATTTTTAATCTGTGAATAAATAAAATCAAGATTATCGGCCATATCTGAATCATCTCCCCATACATGCTCCGCCAATGCGGTTTTCGTCACCAGCTTATTTTTATTGAGGACAAAAAAAGAAAATACATCAAATTCCTTACGGCTGAAATGCAGATCCTGATCATCGACACAGATACTACGTGTGTCGTAATTGATCTGCAGATTATTGAGCTGAACAACAGGGTTGCCGGCAAGCTGCTTACGTCGCAATACAGCTTTGATACGCGCATTCAATTCGGAAAGATGAAAAGGCTTTGTCAGGTAATCATCCGCCCCGAGATCCAGCCCTCTTATCTTATCATCTATAGAATCTCTGGCCGAAATAATAATGGTATGCTGCTGCTCTTTTCCTCTCAACTCATCCAGCAACGTAAGCCCGTTGCCTCCCGGCAGATTTATATCCAACAGTATACAATCATAGGTATACAGATTGATCTTTGACAAGGCTGAAGAATAATCCGAAGCTACTTCTACGACATATTGCTCTGCCTCCAAAAATTCCTGAACACTCCTCTGCAATTCGAGCTCGTCTTCTACAATTAGTATTTTCATGCTGTATTCAACTTATATTGTACAAAATAAGGGTTTAATTCTGGAAAGAAAAGGGAAATATGGCATGGCACTATCATCAGTGCAATTTTATTTGAAAAAATAAATCACTATAAATGAATAAGTTTTACTTTTTTTTGTGTTTTAACAACGGAATTCTTTGCATATATAATTTATATTCCTACCTTTGCATCACTTTCAGAAACGGAATTAGTTTCACAAAAAGAAAGGATTCCGTAGCTCAGCTGGTAGAGCAATACACTTTTAATGTATGGGTCCTGGGTTCGAATCCCAGCGGGATCACAGAAAATAGTATCAAAACTACGTAAAAGCTTGCAAATCAAAAGATTGCAAGCTTTTTTGTTTACTGAAAAAACCCAAAATATCTAATAATTCACAAATAAAATGGTGAGTAATTAGGTGAGTAAAAATTGGGTTTTTCAACTCACCGAATTAGATATAACTATCTGTATTACAGAAAGTTCAGTCATTGAACGACTTGATATGTTTAGACTGCAAGGCTAACTTTGTTTAACCTTAAATCAGTTATCATGAAAACTAATTTCAGTCTGCTTTTCTATCTTAAAAGGCCAAAAGATTACACTACAGGCATTGTACCTATCTATTTAAGGATTACCGTTAACGGAAAACGTGCTGAGCTTGCCACAGGAAAGGAATGTGAACCCGAACAATGGAACTCAAAAATCGGACACATTAGAGGCACTAAAGAGGATACCAAAACTTTTAACGCCTATTTGGATAAAATGAAAGCGGGTGTTACTACAGCTTATACAACATTATGCCTACAGGATGATGAAGTTACTACGGAAAGTATTAAGTGCAAGTATCTCGGCAAAGCAGAAAAGCCACACACTTTAGTTGAGGCTATTACATTGCATAATAAAAATATGAAAGCACTTGTGGGTAAGGACTATGCGCAAGGAACGCTCAAAAGGTTTGAGGTATTAGAAAGACATGTACTTGATTTCCTTGCTTTTCAATACCGCAAAAACGACATCAATATCAAAAGTATAGACCACGATTTTATTAGCGCTTTTGATTTTTACCTACGCACCGAAAAAGCTAATACGAATAACACGGCCATCAAACACCTCAAAAATTTAGGTAAAAACATTAGGATCTGTATTTCAAAAAAATGGATAAATGCAGACCCTTTCTTTGGCTATAAGCTAAAATCCAAAGATGTACATCGCGATTATCTTACAGCGACGGAACTGCAGAAGATAGTAGAGAAGGAATTTACTACATTAAGACTTTCACAGGTGCGGGATTTTTTCCTGTTCAGTTGTTATACTGGTCTATCTTATGCAGATGTACAGAAACTCAAACCAGCTGACATTCGCATTGGTGCGGATGGAGAGCCTTGGATCATTACTTACAGGCAAAAGACAAATACGAGAGCAGCTATTCCACTGCTTCCTGTTGCTAAAAAAATTCTCGACAGGTACAAAGATCATCCCATGTGTATTAATAAGGGCAAAGCCCTACCTATTTCCAGCAATCAGAAAATGAACGAGTATTTAATAGAAATTGCCGCTCTTGCTGGTGTAGACAAAACATTAGGAAACCGAATAGCCAAACGAACGTTCGCCACAACGGTAACACTCATGAACGGAGTGCCTATTGAAAGCGTATCAAAAATGCTTGGTCATACAAATCTCCGCACCACGCAACTGTATGCGAAGATACTTGACGAAAAGGTTGCCAGTGATATGGCACCATTAAGGGAAATATTTACTTCAATTTAGCCCGATTCGGTCGGCACATGAGGTGCCGACCGTACTTAAACAAATCTTAAAGAATGGAAACTAAGATCAATATTTCTGATGAACTGGTTATGAACCAGATTTATATCATAAGAGGACATAAAGTGATGCTGGATGCCGATCTGGCTGAACTATACGGAGCGGAAACCAAACAGCTAAAGCGGCAGGTAAAAAGAAACGCAGAACGTTTTCCCGAAGATTTTATGTTTGAGCTAAACACGGAGGAACAGAAAATCTTAAGGAGCCAATTTGGCACCTTAAGACATGGCGCACACTCCAAATATAAAATCATGGCCTTTACAGAACAGGGCGTGGCAATGCTTTCAAGCGTGCTAAATAGTACTAGGGCTATTGAGGTGAACATCCAGATCATCCGCATTTTTACCAAAATGCGCCATTTGCTATCCGACAATACAGAGATCAGGCTGGAAATTGAAAGGATTAAAGGGAAACTGGATAACCAAGATAAAAACATGGAGATCGTATTCCGCTATCTTGACGAACTGTTGGAGAAACAGGAACGGCCAGCAACTAAAAGAATACGCATTGGGTTCAAACCTGACGAACTGTAGTTTTCTGTTACTGGCTTCTCCGTATATGCCAAAAGCGGGAACAGCAACGGCCAAGAGCGTGGTCGTTCCGCAGGCCGCAAATGTGGGGCGGCCAGTTTTCAGACATTAATCAAGTAAATGTTATTTGATTGATAGTATCGTTATTTGTTTTTTTCGGCCTTTTGGGCTAAGATGTAGCACAGGTTCAGCAATTCCTCCAATTGATTATAAAAAAACAGCATTTCTGTCAGTTCCTCTCCATCGGGCGACTCGGCAGCGAAATAAATCCATCCCTTGTATAGTTCCCATAGCTTGGTGCGGGATTGGTGAATGGGATGGTTCACGAAAAAATAGGCTATTGATGGCACAGGGTTATCAAGGTCGTCATCAGATATATTAACGGGTTGATAATGTAAAGCCTTTAAAATTTCTTCCATAACTTTTTTATTTATTGATAAAACTTATATACCATTCTTAGTGTGTGAATTGTGCTTCCATAATTGTTACACTATTTTAATTGACAGGTTAAAATTACGGGCATGATTTGGCGTAACCTACCAAAAGAGCGGGTATTTTACTACTACATATTTGTTTATTACTATATTAGGGATTTATTATATTTGTTTTATGGAAACGCCTACAACATCCAACAAAGCGCATCTCGGCCGAAAAATCAGCCGAATCAGAGAAATACGTGGTATAAAGCAGGATTATCTTGCTATCGAACTTGGCGTAAGCCAACAGACTATTTCAAAGATTGAGCAAAGTGAAGAGGTAGAAGATTTGACATTAGAAAAAATCGCCGCCGTCTTGGGTGTTACAGTTGAAGGAATAAAGAATTTTAATGAAGAGGCTATTTTCAACTATTTTAATACTTTCAATGATGAAGTAACACATTCTTTCAATACTTACCATAGCTGTACATTCAATCCTCTTGATAAATTGATGGAAGTTATCGAGGAAAACAAAAGTCTTTATGAGCGATTGCTTGCTAGTGAGCGTGAGAAGGTAGAACTATTGAGAGGAAAAAGTACGGAAATTTAACTTTTCTAACTAGTACTTTTCAATCACAATATTAAGGCATCTGTAATCGCTACAGAGGCCTTATTTTGAAATACAATTAAGCTATTGAAGTAGCTATAGATTGTTCTTTAGCCAACTGGAGCATTCATCAGTAAATCCAGTCCATGCACCCTCTCCACTCAATAGGACTACAAGCAATTCATCATTATTATCAATGTGTGACATCAAAGTATCACGTATGGCACTGGCTGTACTTGTTGATTTGATAATCCAAGTAGAATCTAGGCAATGCCACCATGTAGGCGATAACTTTTTTATCGCATCGATCAAGTCATTATAATCTTGACCTGTCTTGTTTAAATCATAACCTATAAGATATGTCTTCATACAAATAATTTTATTTATATACTAAATTAATGACAGTATACAAGTTCTACTTACGGGAAACCATATTTAGAAATTAAAGATACAGTCCTCTGGACCGTTATATTATTTTCTTCTTCTTACGCTTTTTCGGTTCTATTGGGTTATCTTGGGGCGCAGTATAAACAGGCTCCATAAGCATACCTAACAAATCAGCACCTAGCTTTCCAGCTGTGCCGACCATCTCTCCGACACTTTCAAACACTCCTTCAGCAACGCTTTTCCCCAAATCGTTAATGATGGTCTGGTCAGCATTTTGATAGGGAATATTTTCCAATAAATTCATCTGTTTTTTCTGTTCGACCGTTCCATTTTGCATCGTGTTGGCATAGGCAAGGGTATCTTTCAGTCCCCTTTCAAAATCGAAAAAGTCGTCGAAAAGGCTTTCGCCTGATTGTTTAAATACGGTACGGTTAAATTCCCCAAGTTTGGCTGAATGCTCCTTATTCGTACCCTTTGATGTATTCTGTGGGCTAAGTTTAATCTTATTGGTAATATCCTTACGGCTTACAATGATCTGGATATGATCCTGCCGCCCTTCTTTGCGCTCACCTATTTGCCTTGTCCCGTCCTTTACTTCCTTATCGGTGTGTTTGTAGTAACGGTAATTTTCGTGCTTGCCATACCATAACAAATCTTTATGGTTGTTAATGCCTGGTCTTTTGAAGTTTTTAGCATACTCATCCATTATCTTCACGGCAAATTCCTTTAGCTTCTCTTTTGTGCCTTCCTTTCCATATTTTTCGTAAAGGTGCGCCAGTTCTTTTTGGCTGGGGCTGATGTTTATCAGAAAAAATTTACTGTCATTACGTCCAAGTTTAGCAATGTTGCTATCTATTTTCATTCTTACTTCCTGCCTCCGTATTTCGCTACCTGTACCGTTAAACCAATTTTCGTGTCCGAAACTTTTTCCTTTTTCGAGCTGCATTTGGTTCTCTTTTTCGAGATAGTTGACCAGTGCTCCGCTGCTGCCTTTGTTATCTCCTGTTTCTGATGTAGTGATATTGATGAACATAAGCTATAGATTTTCGAGCGACTGCCTGATATAGGCTTGCAGTTCTTCTTTTTTAACGTTGGCCGTAGTCCAGCCCAGTGATTCCCGTTGTGTGATGTAGTGTTCCAGTATCTTGCTAAAGCGTGATTTCAGCAACGCTTTTTCTTCCAGATAGGTCTGTGTTTTGGCAATACCACGTTCCAGTGTCATCATCCGCTCTGCAAGCTTTTTTACATTTTCTACGTCCTGTTTAAGATATATCCCAATTTCTTTAAAATATAATGTATGTTGTTTTGCAATAGCGAGCAGTGTGCCGACATCGCTAAAGACGGGCAACAGGAAATCTTTTTCCTGCGTTTTAAAAAAACTAATAATACGGTTGTTCCCGTTTACCAGCTCTTTTTTCAGCAGTTCATCATTGAGGTCAATGGGATCTTTTTTGCTACGGTAGAAATATTCTACCATTTGTATCACTGTCGTCTTTTTTGTTCTGCCCAGCTTGAGTGCTATTTTTTCCAGTTTAATATCGGTGGCCACAGGGTAGCGCACCGATTTTGTATTGATATCCTACATATTCCAAATGTTTAAGGATTGCCTGATGCTTCAATAATAAGTCTTACCTGCGTACCTAGTTGTGGGTGCCACGAGGGATTATATGTTATGTAGCCGTATTCTACAAGATCTTTAATGTTCTTATGGTAGGTGGCTATAGACCTGATACGGGAGAACCGCATCAGCTTCGGCCTGCTGACCCTAAAGGATTTTTCGGGTGCATCGCTGTCACTGTAATAGAACAAGGCCATCAGCAGGCTGATATGGGTCGCATAAAATCGGCTTTCCATTGATACCCGTTCAAAATAGCCGCTAAGGGCGTGATGTTGTATGTTCAGATAGTTCTTCATGTTATTCTCCTTTCAATATTTTTTCTATTTGTACTTTACTATAGTAAATTGTGCCACCAATCTTGCGGAACGGCAATGTTCCATTGATACGCAGATTCTGTAAAGTGCCAGCGGATATATTTAGCATTTTGCGAACCTGTGCACTTCTTAACCATTCTTCGTTCTGTTGTCTTTCGGTATTTTGTCCGATGATTCCTTTTATTTCCTGCAATAGTTCTGTTTTGAACTGGCGGAGGTCATCGATGGTAATGATGTCAATTTTCATAAATTTCGTTCCTTTCTGATGTTTTAATTTGCTGGATAGCTGGCTAATCATATATCTAATTAGCTAGCTAATTGGTATACCCGAAAGTATACCGTTTATGCTTTCTAAAAGGCTTACAAAGCCCCAAAGTAGCTCTGGAAGCTACTTGAAACCCCTGTAGCGATAGCGTAAGGGCAAGCAAGTAGGGCTCTGCCCAACTTCCGCTTGCTCAGCCCCGAAAAGGGGACTGACTGAATAGAAACGATGCCTTTAGCCATGTTTAATAGCATCGTGAAAACTCAAAGTATGCTTACCAGCCTATTCCCATATGCTCCCTTTTGGGTTTAATAGCTTTGTCCATATACACCCTTATATGAAAAAGCAGATATACACTGATGTGACTATTTAGCTAAACAGCTATTCCGATACATAGTAATGTAACGATAAGGTTATCCGTCTATCCATATGTCTAAGTTTCATCTGTGGGTTTCTTTTTGTATTGTCTTGCCCATTCAAGCAGTTCGGTACGGGAAAACAGTAGTTTTCCTGCTGTTTTGGAAAATGGGATTTTGTTATTCCTTACAAAACCATAGATAGTTGACCTGCGGTAGTTAACGAGTTTTGAGGCTTCTCTTGCATTCAGAAGTTGGTCTGTGTAGGATTGCCTGATTTCGTTATGTCCGATAACGTTCCTTACAGAAGTTTCCATGATTTCGGAAAGTTCCTCTGCGGATAGTGCGGTAAATAGGATTTTTTTTGTGTCCATAATATTTCGTTTATGAACACAAAGAAATAGTGCTAATTCGCTTAAAATCGCAATGACATTAATGTATTAGCTTATGATTTTTAAGGATGCTTAACATTTCTTCGATATACGGATTGTTTTTGATACTGTTTTTCAGCACTTCAATTCCCTTTGGGGTATAAGTAGCCATCACACTTTTGGTACTTTCTAACTTGGAAGTTCCAAAAACAGAAAAATAACGTTTCAGCATAGCTACGTACATAATCTGGTTTGAGCCCCTGTGAAACTTCCTATTGAGGCAATAACAAGAATACATCAGCGCAATTAAAACGTTACGCATATCGCCTCTTGATATGCTCTTTGGAGTAGGCCAGCCATGTGACCTGAAAGTATCAGGGAAGGCACCCGAACAAAACATTGAGCCGAGATACTTTTCAAGTTCGTTCCTGCTGAAAACTGGCTGTTCAGTTCCTTTAGCTGTACTGATCGGAGCTGTAAGCACTTCCCATATTTTTTTGATTTCGTTCGTATTGCAATAAATTTCGATGCGTTTGGGTTCTTCTACTATTTGTGCTTCTTCGTTTGGCATTGCCGTCTCAGAGGAAGAAACGGCCAAAGCTTCTAGATTATTGATCTCGACAAATGCAAGGTACAGGTTTGCCTGAATATAACCGAGATTATAAAACAAGGTCTTATCAAGCTCCCCGTCAAAATAAAGGAAGTCCAAACAGTACAGACAGAAGTTGCGCAGGTATTCCAATTTATGGCCATATGTTAGGGCGTTGTAGGATATTCCTATGTTCTTTCTAAAATCTGTGATCCCGATCTCATAACCACTAAGGAATATTTCTAACAGGTATTCTTTGGCCTTAAAATTCCAGTCCCGATAATATTCTACATGGTAGTTTTTTAGTGTTTCTTCGGTAGCCAGAAAAAAATCGTACAGTTCCAAGTCGCTGACAAAATAGGCACATCCGTTCCTGCGCATTTCCCTGAAAGGAAAATAACCCGTGCGCTCCATCAGGTCGAAACGGTCATCGCTCTTGATGATTAGTTTGCCGTTTTTTCTTATGATACCCGCCCTTAGCTCGTTATAGATGTGGCCAGAATAGGGGCTGAAACTTTTGAGATGGGTAAAGAACATAAGTTTTGATTTTTGGACACTAATATTGCTAAATTAATGAAAATTAGCACGTTAATGAGATTGATTGTTTTAACAAAGAATTCATTGATCCCCAGACTCCGTAATTTACTGTAGATATAATTTATTCACCTTAAATAAATAAACCAACTAAAAATCAGCTGGTTTATCACTTCCGATAAGCAAAATGCTTTTAATAAGTTGTCTTATTCTGTATGTTTACCATATAGAAGAACATTTGAAATTAGATAACGAAGTTCAAATTTCAGATCATAATTCATATCTATCATCTCAGCCTTGCCGCATAATTTTAAAAGAGTACTAAGATTGTCCACATGTCCAACTTTGTCTCTAGTAAACAAATCTTTCAATTCTTTTATTCCCTTAAATGGACTACGTGAACTTATAATTTTTTCTTCTATTTTCGCTCGTAATTCATCTGGTGAAGTAGCATCCTTCAAGAAGTAAAATTCTTCTTTGAAAGATTCCATATCGTGAAAGAACTCCGATATGTTTCCATAGCTCTCTACGAATGTTTTAGCTACTACGGTATGATTAATTGTTTTATCTAATTTAATGTCCTTAACACGCTTGTTAGGGAAAAAATATAATTTGCCATTCTCATCCTCATGGGCTAATTTAAATTCCAAAGAACTGTAAAATCCAATTGAGGTGTTCCCTTGATCTTCATTACGAATAGCTATTGATGGATAAATATATCCTAATTCTTTTAAATATGTTTGCTGAGAACTTCGGAGAATTATCTCAATTTTAGATTCACTTAAAGCAACGGAGCTAATCTTGAAACTATTTCCTTTAACTGCACTAACTCGGTTTAATTCCAAAATCGTTAATACAAATGTTTCTGCAACTCCGTACTCTCTATACTTATCAGAATTAATACTTTTTAAAAAATACCTCTCGTCTACACTGTCATATAATATTCTATACAATCTCTGTGATAATTTCGATTTCTTCTCTAAATAGTGGTCTTGCCATGATTTATTGACCGCATGTAATAAATGTTGATCTCGAACATTTTTTTTCAAGTAATTGATATATTGGCTTAATTTCCTTCCTTTATAAAACATATTCACAGAATCATAAAGTCCTGTAGCTACCAATTCATCCACTACTGTATCTTCGATCTTTGCATTTCTAATTGTGAAAACAACATCGTTATTTTCATTGCTATCAAATGATGTGAGAACATTATCGCTAGTAGCCATGAGTCTCATTTGCTCAAATCGAGAAGTATACTTCTTCACCAGTGGCACAAGTTGATCTATCTTATCAAATTCAATTTTCGTGTCATCTTCCAGTTTATACTTAGCTACAATTAAATCTTTGACTTCTTCATTTTTTATTAAGTCAATTAACTGATCAGAGTATATGTAGCCTTTACTGTCCACAAAATTTTCCATTTTGTAATTCTTCTGTAAGAAGAAATCCTTTATTTCCATACTTATTCATTTTAAAATCTAATAAACTTTCCGTCAAAAAGCATTGACATGGCTGACTAGCTATGAAAACAACAGATTCTCATACCTTTCGCTAATAAGCGACCATGAAATCAATCAGAAAAAGAAGAAGTGGAATTATTTTGCTACATATAAAACAAATTATACCTTTGCAGCGTTTTTTAGACAAACACGTTTACCAAGTCTTCTTTTCAATCCTAGCTGATTGGTTTGATGATGACGTAAAATTTATAAAGACTCAGGTTGAGTAGGATCTTCCTGAGTTTTTTATTTATCATCTCAATCTCTAAAAAATTAACTTTTCATATCTCCTTAATCTATTTTATAGAACCTAACTGCTCAAACATCCTCAATTGTACATTAAGGTTATATCTTATTCCATATTTCAATCTAAACTCATACCATGTTGTACATTCTTTCATGCACTCCGTTGCTTCATATATAAATCGATCAAGCAATATTTTAGCTTCATCATTTAGAAATTGAAAATGCTTAAATTCTCTGGTAAACATTCGCACATACGGGTTCATAATTTGAAGTTTTGACAGCCCCTCGTTAGTAAACCTCATATATATAAGTTCATTTGTGTATCTACCAATAATAAATTTACGGAAAGTCTTATTTTTGGGAATTGGCCAATTGTTCAGCCGATAAATTTCATCATAAAATGATTGAGGAAACCGCTTAATATATTCAGATGCATACGCAGTTATAAATATATCTAGCTTGTCCTTTATATCAGATAAGGAAATTTCCCTTCCACCTGTTAGGAGTATCTTCTCATTCTCTCGGTCAAGATTAAAATCAGAAAATTTTTCTTTAACAGGTGCTTCTGTAAGATCAAAAATTAATTCTTGCAGAGCTTCCTTACTCAAGTGATCTTGCTTTTTATCAACACTAGGATGTAAAAAGCTGGCAACTATTTTATCTTCTCTTTTTTTCATAACTAACTATATAGTTCTCTATTACGGAATACATATCTGTCAATACTTTCAATATTATCCCAAGCAGAACTTAAATCACCTAAACTTTGAGATACATCGACATTATATATTCTTGCTTTCATCCAATTAGTTGCCTTATTACCCGCATCATACGCTTCAAACAGATAAATCATACATGGATGAACATCATTAAATTTTGCAAATTTTAATACTTCTTGATGATTATTAAGATGTCTTTTTATCATTGCAGACTTCTCCTTAGAAAAAAGATACTTTCTAGCAAAACTGTCTGCTTCCAGTTCCTTTTGTGCTAAAACAGCATTTTCTGTTTCATCTAAACTCAAATGATAATTCCCTTGAGATATTTCTTCCCAATCAAAGAGAACATGATATAACTCATGTATTAAAGCAAACCATAATGTGGCGTAAAAACCTTTATAATCAGTCAATATCACTGCTGGTTTGCCATTTACTGGAATAGTTGCTCCTCGCACGTGTAGATTTGGAAAAGAAGGCACAAAAATAACACTAACTCCGCACTTGTAAAGCTGTGAGATGACATCTTTTAAACCAAGTTTTTCTTGAGTAGAGTACCATCTTATTTTTGGGAAAACTTTTATTAACTTATCTCTATCATAAGTGTAAGGATTATCAAGATCTTTCAAAATGTCTTCAGCTTTAGTTAGCCAAATATTCTGACTCAGGCTATTTGTCTTTTTTATCTTACCAGAACTAAAAGCTGGAACAATATTAGATGGTTTATAATCGAGTACATTGTTCAAACGAAAGAGCTTGCAAATTTTTTCCTCAATCTCATCGACGTCGGTAATATCATTTATAAAACCAACTTTTTTTAACATAGCTAGGTCAAAATTATCCCGAATAAACGTAACTTTTTCTTGGTTGTCTTTTGAAGGAAGATTATCCCTAAAGGAATTCATAAACAATTCTAAAACTTCTTTTTCTGGTCTTTGTAAAAAAGAAGATAACTTTATTAAAGTTAAGAAATCGACTCTCTTCAATGTACCAGTAAGGACACCAACTAGTCCTCTATGCTGAATCCCCATTATCTCAGCAGCAGCGGTCTGATTAATATTAAGCTCGGCTAATCTTTTCTCAAACACAGTGGTCAATGTCTCCGAGTCCCCTTCATTCATATCAGAAATGATTTTACCCAAAAAATCATCAACATTAAACTCTCCCATAATAACAATATATTTACATTACAAATGTATGCAAATATATCAATAAAACAATTTAAATGATAAATAAAATGTATTAATACATTTTATTCGACAAAAAAATCAACTCAGAGGTGTAATCTAAAAGATTAGTGGTTAAAGCGAAAAAATATATGTATTAAGGTTATTCATTTTAACCAAAATTTAAATAATTCAACAAAATAATTGCTTTAAAATTCCCAGTTAATCAATAAGCAGTTTTAAGGTGATAGAGAAGTATTTGATATTGATTAAATAACATGAAGCTTTATTATTTAAAAAAAACTATTTTGTAAAACAAAAACGCAATCGTAATGAAAGAAATGTTCAAATGGTATTTTCCATCAACTAAGAAGGAAATTGAAGATATATGGAAAAAAGGTATTTTAACAGTTGACACAAATGTTTTATTGGATTTATATCGATATCATTTAAATACTCGTCAGGCTTTATTATCATCTTTAAAGAAATTTAAGGGAAGGGCTTGGCTTTCTCATCAAGTAGCAGATGAATTCTTTAAAAATCGTAATAGTGTTATTTTATCTGCTGCTGGAGCATTTAATGAGGCAGAGAGACTGTTGCTGGAAGTTAAAAAATCCGTAGAAGAACCTCTTAAGAAGCTCAAAAACAGTCGTATCATTCCAGATGAATTAGAAGAAAATCTAGAGACGGCCATAAACGCAAGTATAAGTGGTGCAGAAGAATCATTAAAAAAAATTCGATCAGAATATCCTAACTATAAAGAAAATGATCCTATATTAAAAAGTATTTGCAATTTATTTGAGTCCAGTGTAGGTTTACCTTTTGAGAAGGAAATTTTGAATGAAGTTTTAAAAGAAGCAAAGCGTAGAAAAGAGAATAAAATCCCACCAGGATTTAAAGATTCAAATAAAGATGGTGATAGACCTTTTGGAGATTATATAATCTGGCGTCAAATTATTGAGCATGTAAAAGAATCGAAACAACCTTTAATATTTGTTACTTCAGAACAAAAAGAGGATTGGTGGGAAAAGTCTTCAGGTCAAATTACTGGTCCATTATATGAACTATTAAAAGAGTTTTATATGGAAACGGGACAACGTTTTTTATTTTATCGAACTGATAGGTTTTTGGAGTTTTCCAATGAAAGTTCAAGTTCACAGGCAAATATAGATGCAGTTGAAGAGATCAGAGAATTTGTCAGTCAGCGTCAACGCACCCGAGAGATTCCTTTGATAAAGGAGATTTATCAAGAACCATCTATAAACACCATAGATTCCGCAGTGGGAAAATTATCTGTTGAGTTACAAGAATCAACATTCAAATTTACCTGTAGTGGCCATTTCTATCCTAATCTATGCAGAGTTCCATCATTAAAAGTAAAATTAGTTAGTTGCCCTCCAGGAAGTCCAAGTCACGGCCTAAAAATTGGAGCAGGCACTACATTTGATTTTCACATTCATATCAAATCGACCGAAATTGGCTCATTACTACAGCCTGGGGAATATATTTTTGAATACGAAGCTAAAACAAATTAACATATTTTATAGCTTAAGCAGAAACTAGACTGCATCAATGAACAACGCTAATTATTAATTGCTTATATAAGCATTTATTTGTATATTGGTTGTAGCAATTGCAGCTAAAATGTATTAAAAAAAATGGTGAGCTATTCGGTGAGTAGATTTTAAAAGCACCTTTAAATACTATTAAACGCTGATATTTGGACAAGGTTCAAATCCCAGCGGGATCACAAAAAAGCAACTTCAAAAGAGTTGCTTTTTTTTGTTTCCCTCGGGATGAGTAGCCATTTATAATACTCCTCATCATTTGTAAATATCCCATTTTCAGACAGCAAAACTGCTGTTTTGTAGTTTATTTTAGTATTTTTTCAGCTTCGTTTTTTGGATATTTGTATATGGCTCTATTTATAACTTTAGATAATGTCTATGAATTGTATAATCTTGATCCTTCAAAAAAGACGGAAGGGATAATTGTTCTCAGTCAACGAAATGACCCAAAGAAGAAATATACAGCACATAGCCGCCTATTTGATGGTTTATTATTAGGCTTCATGATTAAAGGATCCATGAAATCGCAAATCCATTTTTTAGAGTATGAAATAAATGCGGGTGATATTGCTATTTTACAACCACAATTGATGATTGACACAAAATTATTGAGTGAAGATGCAGAAATAGTAACGATTGGTCTTTCTTTAGATTTTATTACAGAATTTCCTATTTTACGTGAGTTTGTAATGAACAATCAAATCAGATGGCACCCCATTATCAGACTTCAGCCCGAAGATATAAAGCTCCAGAATGAACTATTAACGCTTATACAAAATTTCTATCATAAAAATCCGAGTGCTAATAAATCCCAAATGCTACAGCATCTGGTTATGGTTCTGATTAGTATGATTTCTGAAGTATATTCTAATTCACCGAAGAACAAAAGCTTAGTAAAAAACCGCACACATGAGATTATTGACAATTTTTATCTGCTAATTTCAAAGCATGCTAACCAACAAAGAAGTGTTGCGTTTTATGCTGAAAAGCTACATTTAACACCACAATATCTTTCTACTTTCCTAAAACAGAAAACTGGAAAATCTGTATTACAGTGGATTGATCATATCACAATTCTGCATGCTAAAACATTATTAAAATCTTCTAATTTATCAATTAAGGAAATTTGTAATGAACTTCATTTTGAAGAAACAAGTGTCTTTAGCAGATACTTTAAAAGAATAGCAGGAGTTTCACCAAAAACTTATAGAAACGAATAATAATTTAATTTACTTATGTATCTAAGCTATTTACTGATCGCTGCGAATTATTAGCTTTCAAATTGTACTTAAACTCCATTAAATTGTCAATCCTTTGTTTTTATCTCTGTTTAGTTTTACAGCATGAAAAAAACAGGTAAAAAAGCAGCAGTTGGCTTTATATTTATCACTTTGCTGATTGATATTACAGGTTGGGGAATTATACTTCCTGTAGTCCCTAAACTTATTGGAGAGCTTATTCATAGTGATATTACTGAAGCGGCGACCTATGGGGGTTGGTTGGGTTTTGCTTATGCTTTCACTCAGTTCATATTTTCACCAATCGTCGGCAATCTTAGTGACCAGTACGGAAGACGTCCTATCCTATTAATTTCGCTCCTGGGATTTGCATTAGATTACCTGTTACTTGCAGTAGCCCCTTCTTTGGGTTGGTTATTTGCCGGGCGAATCATTGCGGGGCTCACTGGAGCCAGTATCTCAACGGCAAGTGCTTATATTGCCGATGTGTCTACGGATGAGACCAGAACTAAGAATTTTGGATTAATCGGTGCTGCATTTGGTTTGGGATTCATTATAGGACCAGTAATTGGAGGGCTACTAGGCCACTATGGCGCCAGAATTCCCTTTTATGTGGCATCTGTTTTATGTTTATTGAACTTTCTATATGGGTATTTCATTCTTCCTGAGAGCTTGGATCAAAACAAAAGGCGACCCTTTGATTGGAGACGTGCAAATCCCATCGGATCACTGAAGTTTTTAGCAAAGCATCCAAAAATTTCGAGTTTAGTGATTGCTTTAATATTAGTATATATCGGGCTTCAAGCTGTACAAAGTAACTGGCATTTCTTTACGATGTATCAATTTAATTGGTCAGAAAGAACCGTAGGTTTATCGTTAGGGGTACTTGGGCTTCTGCTGGGATTTGTTCAAGGTGTTTTAATAAGATGGACAGCACCTAAATTAGGTGAGCAAACAAGCATATATTCCGGATTGATTTTTTACGCACTAGGTTTATTACTATTTTCTTTTGCAAATGAAGGTTGGATGATGCTGATGTTTCTTATTCCTTATTCATTGGGTGGCATCTGCGGGCCTTCACTTCAGTCGATGATTAGCAAAAGTATTTCTTCCAATCAGCAGGGTGAACTTCAGGGAGCATTAACAAGTCTGATAAGTGCAACTTCAATTATTGGGCCGCCTATTATGACCCATCTTTTTTACTATTTTACCCACGATAAAGCTCCGTTTAAATTTTCAGGGGCTCCTTTTTTCTTGGCTTCTGTTTTGATGATTTTAAGTGCAGTTATCATACATTATACAGCAAAAAAAACAAATCTTCAAATAAAAAATATCCCGAAATCTAAAACAAAAGATTAGAGAATACATTTTAAAAATCGTCAACAGGATATAAACCTGCATAATAAATAACAAATCACTATTAATCAATAACATAAATTCAAAACACACGCTAAATCCATAAAAAATTGGTTCGATGTTACAACCAAGGAGTTAACCAAAAGAAAAGTTAATCTTGCGATTAGCTTTTCTTGTTTAATAGTATCAGTATTCGAAAGAAGGGTTGGAATCAACTATAAAATTGTGGACTCAATAAATAATTTGATTAGTCTGAACAGGAAAAAATAATATCTCCAAAACCTCTAAACCGACTTCTCCGTGCTGTTTCCTTTACATGAAATGACTGTACCGAAGCGTTGGTACAGGTTTAGAGGGAATAAATATAACACAGTTCCCAGATCTTATCCTGTGTAGCTTTAAGCCCTAGCTGATCGAAAAATACTTTTTTATCTGAGGAGAGAGTTGCAAATTCATTTTCGATCAAAGCCTGACATTTTTTCTTATCCTTCATTACACTTTTATCGTTACCGCCAGCTTCTCTGACTTTTAAAAAGAAAGGAAGAAGATACTGCGTATAAACCTCATATCGACGTTCTTTATTGAAGGATGGTTTAGCTCATTTTGGACATCCTTCAAAAGAGTTTTCAGAATGTCCCTTTCAATAAGTGTGATAATTCTAGATTCACAATTTCGAAAAAATAGCGGATCCGATACCTGAGTGTAACCGATCTGTATTTTGATATTTGCGGATAGGTTCTCTAAACCATCGTCCGGTCTGTTTATCGGACCTACCCATAATGTCGTTTCTAAAGAGCCGTCAGTTTTATACACACGGGCTATAACATAACAATAATAAATATCCTTTACATTTTTGCTCAAGGAAATAAGATTAGGATACCACAGCTTCTCAGGACAAGAGAAACCAAAGTCGTTAATAAGGTTCCCAAATTCGGCAACCACAGAACGGAAATCATCAGTATTTTTTTCTTTCATTCTATTTATCCTCGTACCCTATTTAACGCCATTCGTTTTTATAAAATCCGTCAGTTTTTTATTAATAAAACTCAGATCATCGGCGGCCTTATCCTTGTCTTTATTTCTGTTATAGCGTGCAGTCCATGGTCTGAAAAATTTCAGTCCTAGTGGAGTGAGGTCTCCAACGGTTATTTGTGAATCATCAGTAGCCTTTTCACCGGCTTTCAAAGTAGTGCAAGTAGTAAAACCATTGTCCTGCAGAAAATGTACCTGATTTTCAAAGAAACAGTATTGCCTTTGGATATATTCCTCCGTTAATGGCGGAGTGGATTTTATTTGTGTTACCCAGCCGATTCTGTTGATTACCCGATCTTTATTTTTCATCTGTTTCACTATTATTTTACGGACATCTTCATCTGAATAAATATAACAATAATGCAGACACAATACTCATATTTAAGTATTTACAAAACCCAAACACTCTTTAGCTCGGGTTTCATCAGCTTACCTACACATCTATATATTTCAGTAGCCGGGCAATCAAAATCTAGTATAACATCATATTTATTTGAATAATCCAATAAATTACCCTAATTTGTTTGCCCGATATTAAAATTATCGGGGATATTTTAGTAAAGACATTAAGATGAGATCGATCGATTTAAATATAACTTACGAGCATTACGCCAATATTGAAGAGTTAAGCGAAATAGACAAAAATTTATGTGAGATGGCCGAGAAGGCGCTGGAAAGTTCTTACTCTCCTTATTCCAAATTTAGAGTAGGTACAGCCATTAAGCTTGAATCAGGTGAGACTTTTTTAGGCAGTAATCAGGAAAATGTAGCTTATCCCTCAGGGTTATGTGCCGAGCGGGTTGCGCTTTTTTCAATTGGAGTAATGCATCCTGATGGAGTAATAGAAAGTATGGCTATTACTGCTCAAACAAATGCTTTTGAAATTACCAAACCCATAACTTCTTGCGGAGCCTGCCTACAGGTAATGGCCGAATTTGAAATGAAACAGAACAGACCTATTCAGGTGTTGTTTTATTGTCTTAATGGTGAAGTTTTGAAAGTTAACGGAATTAAAAGCCTGTTGCCATTTGTTTTTGTTGAGGATAGATTGGTAGCTAGTCTTTAAAGCATTTAATTTCTGAGATGAATCTTGTGGATTCTAGAACCCATATAATTAGTAATTTACTATCAATTATGTTGCTACAGCCCGTGCTTTTATCTGGTCATACCTTATCATTTAGTGATCTCCGACCCTTTCTGATCCATGAGACTGAAACAACCGTTTTCAGTTATGGTATTTAATAGATTTCATTTTCTAATATTTTCACGGACTTTTCATCAGCATAGTGTTTTAACAATTCTATTAATTTTTCTGTGGTGGAGATTTTGTCTTTGTAGACCTTCTTCAAGAATTGCAGCATTTTTTCCTCTCCAATATTTTTTTCCAATTGATATAACATATAGGGTCCTTTAAAATAAGCAACCGAGTGCCAGTCAGTATCTCCCGTTTTCGTCTTTGAAACTTTTACAGGCTTTTTGTATGCATCTTCATATTTTTTCAGTTGTTTCTGAAATATTTCATCGGAGAGCGTTTTCTCCATCCATTTCAAAGTGGAAAATTCTGCAAAAGATTCATTTAGCCAGTCTTCCCAGACACCAGTCTTTGCATTTTGCCACCATAGGTGTGCTATTTCGTGTGCCAGGACTTTTCTATCGACAAGACCATAATTATCCAGTAATGATAATGAAATAAATCCTCTTCTTGCATAAGACATATCATGCCCAAAGGGATTTACTGTCACAATGAGGTTGTCGGTGGCACTTTTGCCAAATCTGCTTTCATAAAAATTGTACATTTCAAGGGACGTTTCCTGAATTTCCTCAATCTTTTCAGCAGGAAGCTGTACACTGAAAAATTCTATTTTATTATTACGGGTACTGAATCTCTGGAACTTTCCGGAAAGTACAACAGGAATGTCAAAGTGATTGCTGGTATTGGTAATTATGGTATTTAAGCCCTTTTTTCTAACCACTCCATTGCCAATAATATCGTAATTTTCGGGGACTTTAAAATTCAACTGATACGAGTAGTTTTTGTCATCAATATTTACAGGAAACCAACCTGTATAAAGGCTTAATTCGATCCAGTTGGGATTATAAGTAAATATTTTACTCTCAATCTTGTCCAGAGGATATGTATATACGATATTCAGGACAAATTTTTTGGGAAATGTGTTTTTAATACGGACCTTTTTCAGATCTTCTACAACACCTTCAATTGTATATTCTACAGACTTGTTCCCGAACCGGAGCTGTTTAATATCCGCATTCTTATTGAGATAGAAGTCAAGCTCATTTTTATCTCCATTCAGATAACTGATATTAAAAGCAGCATTGATACTTTTTAGAGAATCTAAAGAAACGTTACCTTCATAATGAGTAATTTTTTGTGCTTTACTAATATGCGTAATCAGAATACAGACTGGTAGCAGTAGTATAGACAGTATATTGGTTTTGACTAAATTTTTCATTACATGATAATTTGAGGACTTCATATCAGGTATTACATTTTACTATATGACGTCAAAAAACGTAAAAACGTTGCAAAGTTCAGAAACCGGTTCTTCAAAATCACAGGCAGTTGGTCAAATGATCCGGGTTAGTCTTTTTGTTACGAAAGATACAATATGTATCGTAAATCAATTCATATTTTCATTCTTTAAGTTGCTTTTAATAAATCACTTCAAATCAATTATCTGAAAGCCTGGGATTGCCGGTTAGAGTTTTAAATAAGAAAAGCTCAATCTTAAGATTGAGCTTTTCTTATTTATATCAACAACTTCCAGAAAGGTTTTCTTTTAAAAAGATGTCTGTATTCCTGGAGGTATTCATCCATAATACGAGGTTTTCTTAAAATTAAGTTGGTGATCGTATCGCACTCAGGTTCCGGAATATGAAGAGCCAGATTATCCAGTTCTACAATATGGCTGGCTAACCATTCAGGCAATTTTGCTTTTCTGGTTAACTGACTAAAGAATTCATCCGGTGTAATATTTACATATTCGATTTTACGTCCGGTTACAAGAGACAATTTGCCGGCTATTTCTATATTAGTAATAGCCTGAGGGCCTGCCAGAATAACGGATTTCTCCTTTACTTGTTCCGAGGTTAACAAATAATGGATCGCTACCGTTGCCACATCTCTGCTATCAATATAATTTCTCTTCGCCTCTCCTAATGCTCCGTAAATTTTACCAAAATATTGAATGGTAAATGTATTGCGTTCCCAATTCTGCATAAACGAATGGGGTCTCAGGCAACAGAATTCATCCATGTTCTGCACAAGGTAATCATCAATTATACTATGCCACTGACTCACCTCGACATGAGCAGCCGGCTGAACGACCGGAGCAGACAACTTCACTATCCTTTTGACGCCGCTTTGTTTGGCTGCATCTATTATATTTATTTCATATTGCACCTGATGTGGTGATGTTGCTGTCAGGAGAAACAAAGCATCTGCTCCGATACAAGCTTTTTGAAGCTGTTCTATTGAATTCAGGTCAGCGCTTACATACGTTATATTTGAAGTCCGGGAGTCTGTCCGTACTGGATATGTCCGTTCAGGATGTCTGAGCACCCCTCTTACTATGCAGTCATGCTCTGTTAATTGATGCATCACTTCACTTCCAACTGTACCTGTGCATCCAAAAACAACTATAGTTGGTCTAATTTTTTTCATCTTTATAATTTTTCACGTGTTGACGGGTCGTTAATATGACTGCTCCCAGGAAAGCTGAAAACGTGATGTTAAAACATTCCGATGGCAGGTTGAGTAGGGATGTACAAAATATCCCCAGGCTGATCATCAAAAAGACAACGAGAAGGGATCTTATCAGTTTGTTTTGCGCTAAGATCTGTCTCGACTCAAATTGCCACAGTATAATAAAGCTCAATAGCGTTGACAATAAGGAAGACAGACCTATAGTCGTATAGCTTGCCCTCATAAGTTCTGTTTTTTGAAGAAAATAACCAGACAAAAAAGACATCAGTGCCGGGAATACATAAGAAGGTACAGCCGCAGCGACCAATTCACGTAAATTGAAAGCGGAAGGAAGATAATCTCTATTTCTCATAATGTATTATTTTATAAGAACCGGAAAACTTTCTGAATTGAGCCGTAATCCGGTTCGGAATAGTATTTAATAAAGTTTAATCGTTTGAATCACATGATCACGGTCTACCGTTATCGAGCAATCCTTAAAACCGGGTTTTGCAGATGGTTTGAAATTATTTCCATAGCCAACAGGTTCCTGCGGAATACCAAACCAATCTTGTTTTAATTTCTTATTGTCATCCTTATCCTGAAAAACAGTAATGGCGTAGATACCTTTCTTGGGCAAATCAATAACGAATGTCAGGTTTGAATCATCTGCTTTAAGTGTTTTACTCAGGAAGACTTTCTTCAGGAAATCTTCTTTTTTATCATAAATATTCAATACGACCGTGCCTTTACCCGGTTCAACATTCATAACATTGATACTCAATTTTGCCTGTTGCGCCCTCGCCATAACTGAAGCACACAGGAGAAGAGCTGTAAAAATTGTTGTTTTCATGATTTTCAATGGATTATTTTAATGGATTTAAATTATTTATCTCCTACCAATACGATAAGTCAATGCTGCTTTTCCGTATGCCATATTAGAAATAGAGAACTTATTCACAGTTTTTTGGTTAGTGTCGTACAGTTCGTAACTGTTCAAAAGTCCCATTCCTCCCTGTGCCTGCAACCAGAGCCCTCCTATCAGCCGTTGATGTATCTGCAATCCGCCATGAATCGTGGAGAACTGAGCATAATCTATCTCTCTGTCGTTATAACCGCGATAATTTTTCAGGTTAAACCGTGTCCAGTCTATGGAGCCTGCCAAACCGACCTGCGTATTCGAACTTACATTATAAAGCACATTTAACCGGGGCCAGTAAAATTGTGCCAACCATTTATTGTTAGTACTGCGATAATCAACAGTTATTCCCGGCGTAATCAATGTCTCTCCGAAAGAATACAGTGCATGAACGCCAAATCCTATCTCAAGATTTGATTCAGAACCAAATTTTTTGGATACCCCAAGTATACCGTCCAAAATCAGATCATCAAACGAGACGGACTTTTCTCCAGCAAGGGTTGGCATAGCTATCGCCATGACAGACCATTTACGCGAAATGGGGTGTTGGATAATTATGGTTGATTTAATTTCCTGAATCCTTCCGATACGATTTGGATCAGCGATCGTATTGTCATCATAATTGAAGTCCATCAACCGATAATTAAGGTTAGTAAAAATGCTTGTTTTACCAATATTAACAGGAGGAACCGACAACCATGCATCATAGGTATTCAGTTGAAACTTGTTTGCTGAACTTAAACTTTCGGAAGGAAAATCTTTAAAATCAGCTTTATTATGACTCGTAACTGCAATTCCACCAATATCCTGAATAAGCTGGCTGTAACTGTTATTTATAAAGAAGATAGAAAATAAAGCGACCAAATACAGACGTGCACATTTGATCAACGCTTTATACTTACCATGAGGGGTGACCGAAAGCCTGCTGCCGCTATCACCGTTTTTAATAACTATTAATGTTTTCATTTTTCTTTGAATTTATTAATACAAAGATGGCCTGAAAACTAACAGTGCTTTAAAACGAAATCACGTTTTACTCGGACAAATCCTGCATAAAAGCAATCCGATATTCCGATGGAGTTACTCCGGTTATTTTTTTAAAGAGGCGTCCAAAATAGCTGGGGTCACCATAATTGAGTTCAAAAGCAATTTCGGAAATGCTTTTGGTCAGATCCTGCAATAACAGCTGGCTTTGCAGGATACTTACTTTGTTGATCCATTCTTTCGGACTTTCACCGATAGTTTCACTTACACATCTATGGAGGTAGTTTTCAGATACAGATAGCGTAGCGGCATAAAATCTGATGGTCTTATGTTCCAGATAGTGCTTGTATACCAGTTCCTTAAAATTAAAAGTAACCTCAGCACTTCGGTTCATATTTTTATTCAACTCCTTACTGGAAGTAAATATCTTCTGCAGTCCTGCCTGAAAAAGTGAATAGCAGATTCCCAGATTTGGATTGGGGTGATAAAGCTCGGTACTCAACAACTCAAATAATGAGTTAAGCCATACACTGCTTTCCTCCGGTAACTGAACAACCACATTGGCTGAAAAAAGCTTAATAAGTTCCTGTTTGGATAACAGCTGATTAAGCGTCTGATCTTCAAATAGAATCATAAATCCTGAAGCATCCGGACTCACCTCTCTTAAAGAGGTTACATTCCCCTGTCTGACAAACAAGATCTCATTTTCTTTCAGGGATACCAGATTAGCATCTACCTGCTGTTTGGCGCTTCCTCTGGTAATATGAACAATAAAATTGAATTCCGGCCTGTGTAACGGTGTAGGCACTTTAATAAAACCTGATGTTTTTGCTATATCGTGTATCTGAATAGGCGTTCTTAAAATCGCAAATTCAGTCGACATTTCTGACATAAACTGCCCTATGAAATCTGTCGGAGTTATTCTCTTTATTTTACTCACAGCACAAAGTTAAAAGCGTATATCAAATGGATTATAATCTTACAACAATAAAAAACAGCAATTTAGGACTAATATAGGATTTTGTTGTTTTTAGGATTCCAGTAAATGCATTAATGGGTCTAATATTTCTTCTTCAAATTCCATTGACTCTCTTTCACAGACCTTTCGTTTACTATAATTCGGACTGATTTTATAATTCTTTAAAAACTGTTTCTTTTTAATACCCAGACTATAATGCCAGCATCCCGAATCTGCATTTATAAAAATCACAGCCTCATCAAACTTCATCAGCTTTCGTCTGCCAAAAGGAGGGTTTTCGCGATAGACAACCCGATTGTATCTGTCAAAAATGTACCGCACATGCAAACGAAAAAGTATATCATATAAGCCATGAAGTATAAAATAGATGATTATGGATAAACATAAGATCCTGCCGCCATCCCCAAGTTGCTGTACAAACAAATTCAGCACGACAACAGTTATCATAACTGCTACAGCATAACACAACAATGAGGATACAATTCTGCGGTTAGGCTGCAGGGAGATACTGTCAGATGTATCCTCAAATCTAAGTTTATCTCTGATGCTCATTACTTATTATTCAGCATAACTATTTATTCAGCATAACTATTACAGAATATATTCTCATCATTTTTTCTACGCTGTTTTTATTGATTTAAGACTTCTTCCAGTTCGTTGTACAGTTGCTGTATCTTTTTCTTACTTAGTGAAGAGGCCAGCTCAAAGCGCCTCGTTTTATCAGCAGATCTGAATCTCACATACAAAGTGACGTGGATCGGTATTCCGAAAATCCATTTTATAACATATATTTCTAACCTTTCAATCTCCGAAAAGCTATAGAGCAAAGGGGCCTGTCCCCTTACTCCTGTATCAATTTTAAACTTTCTCTCCTGAGGAAATATTCTGGTTTTGGATAGTCTTATTAATACCAGTACCAGCATCAGCGAAGTTAAAACTATAATGCTGACACCTGTTTTGAAGTGGTCGCTATAGATAATTATTGCTGCTCCGATAAGCCACCAGGCTACGATAATAATATGAAAAAAAGAAATAAAACTTTTCAGTTTATAACTATTACCGTCCTGTATGAGATACTTGTATGCTTGCATTATTATACTGTTTTTATGATATTTCCTGATGTACAAGATCTGTTTATCCAGAAACTGCTTCATGAATTAGAATTTTCAATATCCGCAAAAGGAACTGCTTCCTGGGATAAAAACAGTCCCGATTGCCGGATAATGGTCTGGCTGTTTGAGTCAATCACTACACTGCTGAAACATCCATTTATAAAACTGAATCTGTCTGAAAGCTTCCTTAATCCGGTTTTACCTGCTCAGATTTCTCCTTAAAGAAAGGTTTATCCGATAAAAGCGAATTTATTTTCAAAGAAACTACCAATAAACGGAAGTGGTTTTTTAGCCCCGTTTGAAGCATTGATCGCTCCGATAATAAGAAGTACCAGTGAAATAACACTGATATAGCTTAACGCATAGATATGCGTAATACTCATGAAGATCTGCAGTACAATACTCAATGCGAAAGAAAAAACGATCAAGCCAAGTCCCTGTTTCAAATGATACCTTGCAGAATCGTCTGCCTTTTCTTTCCCTGCAAAATAAGCGATCAGCCATCCGATTAAAGTAATGTACGATAGGATTGAAATTGTTTTGTTGTCCATAATAATGTATTTGATTACGTTTAAATTCTGTTTTGAAATTCGTTGAGTCAAAGTTGCACCTATTCCGACAAAAAATTTGTTTTGGAATTCCTACAAAACAGCTACTACAACAAAAACAGGCAACTACAAAACGACTACAGAATAAAACAACAACCTAAAGATCAACAAATTAAATATCAACTGATTATTTCGAAACCTGCGCAAATCATTGCTGTGTGTCTACAATTTTTGTACTTTAACAGCATGAAAATCAGGTTTTGTTTTCTATTTATAATTGTACTTTGTGCGGGGACCTACTGTACTGCACAAAATCTGCTGACAGACAGCCTGCAAAACAGGTTGAAAGGGAATGCTGTTTCTGTTACCGAAAAATTCAGAATTTACAACGAACTTATTGAGCTGTACCGGATAAATGACAATTATCCTTTAGCAGAAACAACTGTACAGCAGCAACTCCTCTTAGCAAAGAATACAAGTAATGAGACAGAACAAGTAAAAGCGCTGGTCCAAAAAGGAGTAATTACACTCAATAAATCAGAATATGATAAGTTTCAGACGGATCTGGATGCAGCGGAGAGAGCCGCAAAGAGAGCCGGTACTCCAATAGCAAAGCTTTATGCCAGCTATCTCCGCATATATTATTACAACACACTGGGAGAATATGAGAATGCCATAAAACTGACTCAGGTCCTATTACCCGAAATAGAAAAACAGCCTGATGAAGTTCTGCTAAAGGCCAAACTCAATTATATTTTATAAGGAATTTATTCAGAATGGAACGATGCAGAAAATGCAACCTTATATGCAAAAAAAGCAATAGCGCTCTCTGAAATGTCCGGGCATAAAAATATGTTGAGCTCAGCATACTCTGCATTAGCAGTATGCTATGCATATAAATATGAGAAAACAGGAGATATCAAAGATCTGGATGCTGTGATTGAAATGTGTCAAAAGGCGGTAGCACTATACCATCGTTTTCCGGGACATATTTCGGATTATACCTATTCTTTATCTTTACTGAACCTGGCTAATTATAATCTGATGTACCCGGTTATAAAGCCTGCAGTTCGCAGGGAAATTGAAAGCGCCTCTAATGAAATACTCCAACTTACCCGGCAAATATCCAACAGTCAGCCTCTTCAGGCAGGTGCTCTTGGTATTTTGAGCAATCTGGCTATGAAAGACAACAATGTGCTGCTCTCCGAACAGTATTTACTTAAGGCAGAAGCTATTGCGGTGACTCAAAGACCCGTTTATTATTATACACTGCTGAATATTGTAAGCGATCTGGCAAAGCTGTATGCGGATCAGAAAAACTTCCGGAAAGCTTATGAATATCAATCCAAAACAACGGAATACAACAGCCTGCTGTATAATGAAAATCAGGCTGCTACCGCAAAAAAACTGGAAGCACAGTATCAGGCGCAAAAAAGAGAAGCAGAATTTCAGACATTAACAGAGAAGACCGCAAGCCTTAAGCGTGAAAAATTACTGTATATAGGATTAGGTGTCATTGGATTAATTGGAGCATTTTTTATGTTTCGTTCCTATCATTTCAAACTGCGTTTTTCGTTAGAAAGTGAGAAAAAACTGATCACCGAAAAACATGAGGCAGAAATTCAGTTTAAACTGGAGCAAGAAGAGAAAGCAAGACTAAAAGCAGAACAGGAACTGCTTACATTGAAACAACAGCAACTTCAGCGCGAAGCACTGGCAAATCAACTTCATTTACAGCATAAAAACGAAGTACTTCAACAACTGGAAAACAGATTATCCGATAAAGATATTAATATCCGGCAGGTAGTCAAAGAAGAGTACCGTATGGACCACGAATTTGAAAAGGCCAAATTCAGTTTACAGGAGCTGCATCCGGATTTTTTTAAGAATCTCAATGAAAGAGCCAGTCATAAACTGACAAATCTTGATTTTAAATATTGTGCTTATCTCTACCTTGGCATGGAAACCAAACAAATTGCCCATTTGCTCAATGTAGAGCCCAAAAGTGTACGTATGACTAAGTATCGTCTCAAACAGAAGTTTAACCTGGATTCGGAGACAGATCTTACAGTTTACCTTAAGAATATTGTTTAAAAGATCTGAAATCTATCTTTTACACTCGCTTCTACCTTTCTGAATACGGCTGGTTGGGTAAACTATATTTTTAGTATTCTATTCTCTTTTATTTTATTTTATAAAAAGGTACAGATAAGAATCATTAGGATGTTGGTCAGTTTGATTACTCATACAGTGTAAAGAATATAATAAGAACCTGCTGATAAAACCCAGGATATATCTATCAGCAGGTCGTAATGTTAATTATGGATTCCTAACAGATATTATAAAATCCTGGGTCGTTGTTCTATCCACCTGACCACATGGACCGGGATCAACATTCCAGGCATCATAAAAGCGAACACGCATACGGGTCTTTCCGGTTTTTGCTGTTGATGGTACAGTTATATTACTGCTGATATTGAGTACAGTTGCACTATTGTCCTGAGATGCATTACCAAGTGATAGTACAGTCTCTCCGACACTGATAAAATCGCCATTGCCATTCCAGTCTACATATACCTTGATCCGGGACCATTTAGTATTAGATGTATTATTCATTTTTAATGTGAAAGAAGTTCCTTTTGAAACCACAATACTGTCAGCAGAATAATAATTGTATCCGTTAGCCGGTTGTACGTTGTTTATATAGGCTATATTACGGACAGCATTTGTAGTACTTAGTGAAGTAATATAACGATCCGCTGCATTTATTCCACCTGAGGCCGTACAATATTCTGCTCCTTTTACAGATATTACAAAATCCTGTGTAGTCGTATAATTTACATCTCCGCAGGGTCCCGGATCTGAATTCCAGGCGTCGTAAAAGCGAACACGCATACGTGTTTTCCCCACTTTTGCTGTTGCCGGCACAGTTATATTACTGCTGACATTAAGTACAGTAGAACTATTATCCTGTGATGCATTACCTAGCGCTAACACATCTTCACCTGCACTCACAAAGTCACCGTTGCCATTCCAGTCCACATATACTTTGACTCTTGACCATTTTGTATCAGGGGTATTATTCATTTTTAGGGTAAATGATCCCCCAGGTGAGACAATAATGCTGTCTGCCGAATAGTAATTATACCCATTGACTGGCTTGACATTATTTGTGTATGAGATATTACGGATGGCATTTATAGTGCTTAACGAAGAAATATAACGATCAGAAGTAACCGCCGTTCCACCTGAAGCAGAACAGTATCCTGTACTATTCATTCCGCCGTTTCCACCTTTAGTAAGTGCTATATTATCCAATGTAATCACACTGGAACCAATATTTGTAAAAGTGAGTTTCACGATCTTCAGATCAGTACCGTACATCGGTTCTGTTTTCAGATCCATGACATCATTGACAAATGTAGATCCTGCTGTTGATGCTTTTGTAAATGTACTGGTTGCGGTCCCCACTACAGGTGTAATATTCTCTGCTCTGACCACCATATCACCGACTCCCTGTAACCAGTATTTTAACTGATAATTGGTATTATTGTCTAAGTAAACATATTGTGTGATATACTGTCCGGCAGCTAATCTTGCAGCGGCTGTGCCTGAATATTTTGTGGTCGTACTTAATGTTGCTGTACCTTCCCAAGGCAGCATATTTGTATTTATATCGAAGCCCGGATTGGGTAGTTCATTACCTCCTGTAAGCGGCCAGCGATATCCTCTGATGTAATCAACTTCCATCTTTCCGTTATGATAAGCTCCCAGAAGTACATTCATAAAATGATTAGGGGGATATATGTTGCTTTTATTACTGTAAGTTTTGATATGATTTCCATTAATGTAATGACTCACGATGCCTGGCCCCCATAATACGCCATGAGTAACCCAGTTATCAATATGAGTGTACCCGTTAGCAACATGAGTTACGAGATTTCCTTGAAATGATCCTGTTGACGAGACATTTCCATGCATTACGAATTGCGCATTTAAAAGCTCAAACACATCAATTTCAAACAGTTGACCCCGGGGCCTTATACCTGTCGCTCCAAAAGCTGTATTCCCAGTCTCCATATAGCGTTTCGCATCAGGACCCGGAGCATCCAGCCAAAAAGCTGTATTGGGATTCTGTCCATTGGGGTCTATCTTACCCCTTTTCACCCGAACTTCAAAATAACCGCCATGGCTATTATCCAGTTTATTCTGATCGCTCCCCCAGTCGTATGTCTGAATAGAAGAAATGCGACCATCTCCCAATAGAATAATAGAACTGTCTGTGAAATTCATAATAGGTTGGGGGCGTGAATTCAGTACAACATTCCAAACTGGTCCGTCACATGTTGAATAGTAATCCGTAAACCATTTGGTTCGGTCTAGTTGCCCGGCATTAAATTCATCCTGCCAGAAAAGTTCCATACCCTGCGGTACGGCTCCGGAACTGGGAATACCAGCGGTAGTCAACTCTAAATCCAGCTTCGGTTGTAAGATATTTTTTTGACAAGCCGTCATAAACAACGTCGTGATACAGACACAACTGACAAGAATAAAACCCGGGTTGATTCGTCTTTTTTTCATAAATTTTTGGTTTTTTAATTAATGTATAGTGTGAATTAGTGTGTTCAATTTTTGTACTCACGATTTTGCATTCAATAACATTTCATTAAGATTTACGAACCCTATGAAACTAAAAGATTCCATCCTTAGAATATAATTCTATTCAACCAACAAGATTATCTGCAAAAAAAAGGCAATAAATTGCGAAAAACAAAATTTAGGAATCGAACATATATTAACCCCTAATCAAGTGTGATTACACGAAAGTTACAAATTATTTTTTACTGGCTTAAAAAAAACAACAAATTACTGGTAGTTAAAAAATCAAATAAAAACAATTATCGCAAACGAATTAATTTCAAATTACATACGGCAGGTGCTTTTTACAGATATATAAATAAAATCGGCTATTTTTAAATAGTACATCAAAAATGAAAAGGATTAACAAAATCATACAACACAGTATAACTACATTGCTTGTCTTTGTTGGCATATGCCTGCTCAGCTACCATGATGACACACACAATGACGGCAGCCTTTCATTTGGATTTCCTTTAATGATTTATCAGAAATCAGTATATGTAATGTCCCTATCAACAGGAATGATTGGTGAGTCAACTCAATTCTCTGCCTATGCGCTGATATGGGATATTACTGTTGCAGGTATTATTACCCTGCTCATTTTTCTTTCCTACAGATTTATAAAACAAAGAAAGAATAAAACTTCAAAATAAACAGGGAGGCTGCAGGTCGTCACATTCCCGTCTCCATTAACAGGATATTAAACCTGTGACCGTCAGGATCTGCAAAGGTAAAACCATAATAACTAGAATCATCCCGGCTCATTTCATTAAAAACAGTACCTCCGGCTTGTTTAACTCTATCCGACCACGCCTTCACTTCCGATGCCGTTTCAGCAGAAAGTGTGAATATAATCTCACTGTTTTTTATTTCAGGAGACAGGTAGGTATCTATTTGTGAGCCCTGTTCAAAAAAATGAATAACGAAGTCATTTTCCCCGAAGAGAAAACTGACGAGTTGAGGATTATTACTAAACTTATTGGCAGTAAAACCCAAATGTGTATAAAATTCGCGGGTGCGGTTTACATCTTTAACGCTAAAGTTTGCCCATATTTTTTTCGCTTTCATATACTTGGATTTATGATCAGGTAATATTATACAAAGACGCTATCAGATATTAAATCTCAATGAAATTAGAACAACAAATACCGTATTTTGTTTACATAGATAGGTCAATGATATGGAGATAATTGCGCACATTCTGGTATTTCAAAACTCAGTTTGATTCCGGTATATTTGATAGATAATATAAAATCCGGATGAAACAGGATATTTCTTCAAATCTAAACTGTGTGTATAACACATTGAGCTTTATAGAAAAAAACTATGATCAGCTTATTTCTATTGAGCAGCTGGAAGATATTTCCCATTATTCATACAGAAATATTCAGCGGATATTCCGCTACACCTGTGGGGAAACTATCGGTGCTTACCAGAAAAGGTTGCGCGTAGAAAATGCATATAAAATATTGCTCTACAGCGATCATAGTATTTCTGCAATTGCTTTAAAGGTAGGATTTTCAAATGTAGCATCTTTTTCAAAGGCCTTTAAACAACATTTTTTAATCTCTCCGAAGGAAGCCAGAGCCGGGAAGACCCCCCTGTTTATGAAAGCCGATATTTTACCGGTCGAAGCGACACAGATTCTCCAGCCGCAGATTATATATGTCCGTCCTACAACAGTTTATTACAGAAGTTCCTTTATCAATTATATAGATACAGAGATCGAATCACAGTGGGATACATTCCTGCAAAACGAATTTCCTGAACAGGGAAATGACTTTTATGGAATTGTTGCTGACGAACCGCTTATCAGAGAAAATCTAAACTGCAGATACGATACCTGCTCATCGTTGCAGTCGTTGACAAGCAGGCTCCCTTCCAAGACAATTGGAGGAGGGAAATATGCACAGTTTACCCATTATGGCAGATATGAAACCATCGAAGACACCTACAGCCAGATATATTCCGGCTGGATACTGACAGCAGGACTCCGGTTCAGTCATACCCCTGTTATCGAAAAATATACCAGACACCCGGACAACACAGACTCCGTTGAAGAGCAGATAACCTACATATGGTTACCCTTAGATTAAAAAAATAAGGTTGTCAATTTTGGACAACAATCTGTTTTGTAAGGCTCGTAGCTTTGCCTTAACAAAATTTATAACATTAATGATGTACAAAATGGCAATCACACTAATGATCTTATCCACCCTATTTCTATCCTGCTCAAAAGAAAGCAGCACGACGAATCCGGTTTCTCCTGTTGATTCTACAGTCCTGTACCGAATGCCTGAAGAATCCGCTTTACATGAAGGCACCTGGCTGCAATGGCCACACGAATACCAATATGGAAAGACTTTCTGCGACAGGCTGGATGAAACCTGGGTCGCTATGACCAAAGCGCTTGTAAACAGTGAAAAAGTACATATCATCGTGTATGACAATACCGAACTGGAAAGAGTCAGCGCATTACTAAAGAAAGCCCAGGTCTCTCTTACTCATGTGGAGTTTACAATAGCACGTACCGACGATGTATGGATTCGTGACAATGGACCGATCTATGTAAAAGATGACAATGGGAAACTCCTCGTTGAAGACTGGGGATTCAATGGTTGGGGAGAAAAAGCGGAGTATGAAAATTGCGATCGTATCCCGGCACAACTCACCTCTAATCAACATGTACAAACTATCAATCTCAATGAGGTGATGGTCAATGAAGGTGGAAGCATAGAGATTGATGGCAACGGCACTTTAATGGCCTGTAAGAGCTCGATCCTCAATGAAAACAGGAATCCCGGCATGACACAGCAACAGGCTGAAACTATCTTTACCAAATATCTGGGCGCTACACATTTTATCTGGCTGGAGGGAGAAGCAGGACTCGATATCACGGACATGCATATTGACGGATTTGCCAGATTTGCCGACAAGTCTACTATTATCACAATGGCAGATGATGATCTTTTATACTGGCAGGTTCCGGAGCATGACATCACGACATTATATAATGCCGTTAACAAGGATGGTCGGCCTTACAATTTTGTAAATGTACCACTTACTAAAAATGATGTAACAACGACATATGGTAAAAATGTCGGAAAAGCTTCCTATATCAATTATTACATTGGCAACACTGTAGTACTCGTACCTAACTATAACGATCCTAATGATGCAGTCGCCAATGCTATTATTCAAAAGCTTTATCCGGGAAGAAGAGTTATCGGAATAGACTGTCGCAATTTATTTGCAAATGGCGGGATGGTACATTGTGTCACACAGCAACAACCAAAATAGATCCGGATTATTCTGAACATCAACAATCATACTGCAATATCCCTAAAAACAGTGATGTATACGTATAACGATATCTGTATTTTTATATATTCAATGCATTACATTATGAAAAGATATTATACAGCTCTTCTTCTGACATTATCCCTGTCATCCTGTGACATGATGGTTAGGGTCAGCGGAATTGTAACCGATGCTCAGACAGGAAAACCTCTTCCTGAGGTTGAATATGTAATTGTCAACAGCAGAAAGGGCAGTATACCATACCTTACAGATTCCATAGGTCAGTTTGAGTTTTATGAAATAAGAAGCGGATTTATCGGCACCAGCAAAATGGTAAAACTAAATTTTCAGAAAGATCATTATCAGAAACAGACTGTTATATTGAAAGCCGGTGATCATCAGGTGGTTGTTAAATTAAAAAGGGAAGACCCATCGCATTAGACCTTCCCAATTTAAAAAAACACTTATGCTCAGAATAGAACCTTCAATTGACCAATAAAATTTATTAATTTTAGTCAAACATTGACCCTAAAGCTGTAGATAGCATGATCGTTCGGATCCGATATATATTTTTATTACTTGTCTGTATTTCGCAGACTGCATATGCTCAGCATAAAACTGATATAGCGAATTCAAAAAAGATATATGAGGGTATATGGAGAGACAATGCCAACAACCGTAACATAAGCATTTCCTACGATTCCACTTTAACTTATGTCCTGATTAATGACTGGACCGGAGGAATGGAAACAATAAAAGACAGATCTCTTGCTGAAAATACAGATGCATATAAAGCCTTTATCAAAGGCGGTAAACTTATTATGCCTGCAGAAAATGATGATCATCATGCACCCTATTGCGAAATATCTGTTTCTGTTGATAAACTCCTTATCTATGAATGTAACGGTATGCTCAACTTTACAGACAACTTCTTAAAAAAATCAGAAAGCACAAATACATATATATTCAAACGAATCCGAGACTAAAATACATCACAAATAACATGGAACATTCTCCTGAACTTTTGATTTCCCAATATGAAGCCGAAAAGAAAAGACTTCAAAAGCTCATTAAGAATTGTGTGAAAGAAATGGAATACCTTGAAGCCTATTACCATAGCCGGGCCTTAAGTCGTCTGAATCAAAGGCTTCGTACCTTGTATAAGCTCACAGATAATTTGTACGAGAAGAAAGAATATGCACAAAGGAATATCCGCTTCTATGAAAAGCTTCTGAAAGATAAAAAGCTCGTGTACGCTAAAGAATACTTTGAAGAAAGCCTGCATAAATCAAAAGAACAGCTTGAAAAACTTAAACTTCAACCTGTTTCCAAACCCATTCAACAGGATCCTGATCTATTTCAGCAGGTACTTGAAAAACTGCTGGCAAATAGTATTAAAGATTTAAAATTGATATTAAACAAGCAGCAAAATATACATCTCAACATAACATATTCCCGAAAAATACTTAAAGTCACCATACCTCATATTAAGAAACTATTGGAAAAACATGTTTGGAATGAGTTTCAAATACATGATCTCCTGAAATCAGGTTTTGAATCAGATCACAATGGTACCAAACTCACATTGATTCTGAAAGGAGAAAAACAAGAAATCCTATCCCGGTTACACTACATAATAGGGAAAATAGTTTTTGAAATCTTTGACTTCCGGGATTTTGCCAATGAAAGTTACCTTCATTATAATGAAGTAGGGAATCAGACATAGCATAACAAAAAAATACGCCCGAAGGCGTATTTCTAATTGAAGTATTGCATTATAAAGACCGGCTTTATATCTGCAAAACCTTAAAAACAACAATAAAACCAATCAATTTTGTGCGGCATCATTCTGCTCTGCAGAAGAACTTTCTACTTGCTCAGAGCTCTTTCCTGCCAAAAGATACAATAGTCCGCCTAAAACTATAAGACCGATTTTAATACTCCAGGCCACTCCCTCTCCCCACTGGTAGATCCACATCAATATTTTAGGTACGTAATTAAAGAAACCAAGTATTATCGCCAGAATGCCGATAACAACCATAAATGAACCAATCTTTTGCATAATTATTATTTTTTTAAGTCAATAGTATTACAAAATCGTGGGTGGGAAATTAATCAAGAAAGGAAAACTTCTTTTCGAATATAGTCCCAACTACAGGTACCGGTTTCATTTCCTCTTTTACAGCATTAACAATCCCCAAAATCCATAAGATCAATATAAAAATATTGGCGTAGGTAAGTACAGCTAAGGCAGGTACAGCAATAACGACAATATTCAATACCAATCCAAGCAGGATACTTATTATCGTTATACCCAGGGATTGCTTAAGATGATAACTGACAAATGCGTCCTTCGTTTTATCTTTGTATTGAAAATAAGCTATAAGCCAACCTATAATAGTGATGTAAGAGATAATTGCAATCGTTTTTCTGTCCATGATATTTTTTTTGATGAATAACTTCAACAAAAGTATCTCTTCGAACAGCAATTTAAAATCCCCGAAAACAGCTAATTTAAAGAATACAGATAGATACACAGCCAAAAAAATACAAACTCAGGCACAACAAACACCAACTAAGCAACTGGAATTAAACAGATTACACAAACTCAGCAAATAAAAGTTGTACGGACAGCACGATCTTATTACGTTGTACAGATAAAACCAGAGTTATAAACGATCCTGATAATTTTAAAAAGAAGTATTATGAAATTAGGTGCATTTTCTGTTAGTCTCAATGTCAAAGACATTAACGTTTCAAAAGAATTTTACGAAAAATTAGGCTTTTCAGTTTTTGCGGGAAGTCTGGAAAGCAACTACCTGATCATGAAAAATGAAGAGACATTAATCGGTCTCTTTCAGGGAATGTTTGACAAAAATCTGCTGACTTTCAATCCGGGCTGGGATTCGAATGCCAAATTACTCTCAAACTTTGATGATGTACGCATTATACAGATGGCACTCAAAGAAGCCGGAATACAACCCCTGGAAGAAGTTGATATAAAAAGTTCAGGTCCGGCCGGATTTTTTATTATGGATCCGGACGGCAATCCTATCCTTATTGATCAGCATATCTGATAATTAAGAGGAATACTACTACTCCTTATTCTCAGATGTATTTAAATATTCAGAAAACTTCGGCTTGCCCGGCAGATCAGCCACCAGATACAACCAGGTAAAGTTTGTACCCTCCACTTTCTGATGCGTAAAACCATGCGGATAATCAAAGCGCTCAAAGAGTGTATATTCCTCACTCTTATCTATACTATCGATCCTTTTGGCAAATGCAAGTTCCACTAACTCGTTCTCAACCTCAGTTCCGCCCGGTTTTATCACGCTGCTTAAGATCGTGGTCATTTTCTTAGGCTCATCATAATATACCAGCACATATTGCAGACTGTCATCTCTAAATGCATGACAATATCCGGGCGTATCTCGGTCCTTCATATCCTGCTCCACACTGCTTTTAAGATTATCATCCACGGTATAACCCTTCTTTTTCATAAAATCAGGGAGTGTATTATAATTTGTAGTCAAAATAATCTCATGCTGAAGTTTGAGGTATTTATTCTTAAAATGGAGCTGACCATATGCGAGTGAAACGTATAGAAACAAAACTACAGACAGTATAATTTTGATTCGCGGGGATATAGGTTTATTCATTTAGTAGAGTAAGTATTACTGAATTAATACCACAAATTTACCTCAGGCCAGATCAGAAAGAAATACTCCTAAAGAAGTATTTTGAAAAAACCGGAAATCAGATCAGTCCCTGAAGAACACTGTTTTTGATAAGCTGTGCTGTATTTTTACAACCAGCCTTAAGCAATATATTCTGTCTGTGCTTTTTCACGGTAACCGATGCAATAAACAATTTTTCGGCAATCTCATTATTACTGAGCCCTTCTGCTATCAGCTTAATAATATCAACCTCACGCTTGGAAAATTTAGTATCTTTCTTCTCCTGAGTATCCACATTCAAATGAATAAAAGAAGGCTCGCCGTAAAGTCCGATCAGTGAAATTTTGTTTGTATTCTCTTTGGAGAGATGATCAATACGTGTATGAATATTTAAAGATTTGCCGAACTTCCCGGTATCATCCAGTGTCAGCATAAGTGCCTGATGGTTGAATAATACGTATCCGCTATCTTTGGTAAGCGCCCTGAAACAATAACTTATCTTATAATGGAGCAACTTATCTGCACCGATATTATTGTTAAAGAAGTCTGCTATTTTCGACTCGGCTCTGGATACAAAATCCAGATCATCGGGGTGGACAAGTTGAAGGATATCATCAAAAGTGACAGTATTCGGATCCGATCCGTGCAGATCGTATATAGCTGGGCTGATATGAGATAAAGACATATCATAGAAGTCCACTATATAATAATAAAAAGGGCCTGAACTGGTAATTGTATTGGCCAGTTCCTTAAATCCGTTTTTAGGAAAAAAGGTAGTTTTGACAGCACGGGAACTCTGCCAGATACGATGCAATTTTTGTATTTCAGTATTCATACCGGAGAGTGGCTAATAAAAATTGGATACACTAAAGTATTAATTATTTATCACTTACACCTTGCTTTTATTCAGTCAGCGGACAGAAAGCAAAATATGCGGTATGAGAATCTGTACAAAAACTATTGTGCCGGTACCCATTTTTGGGCGTAGAGTATTTCGTCTATTGTTTTATATAATTTTTCCAGTTCAGCTGTACCCCGATTACCATAGTCACGGATTTTCTTTATTTTATCATTCTGATAACGGATCTCTAAATGTACTGAAGGCAGATCCGAAATAAGTCTGTTGCCATAATCATCCTTTAATTCCGGAAACTGCAACTCATTAAGCTGCTTCATTATTTTATACAGATCGCCTGTACTGATCTGTGTAACATACTTTCCTTTAAGTCCGTTTTTCAGAAAATTATCAGCATCCAGTTGTGCTGTACCATTCTTACTGATCTTCAATACAAATACCGGACATGTTCCGAAACAAGGTTTTCTGCTAAAGCTGACCTCCTCAATTTCGTATTTTTTATTTACGGAATCACCGGTTTTGTAACTTTTGCAAGAGATAAAAAGCAGAACAGTAAAAGAAAATAACAGATATTTCATATAAAGCCGATCTAATAAATTACTCAAAAATAGACAAAAAGCCCCGGATTTACCGGGACTTCCTGTACTATTCTATTGCGTAAACTTTACTTCCACCAATAATAGTAATTGTGCAATCCGTCATACTCAAATCCACAGCGCGGATACAATGTATTGCCGATAGCATTGGTCTTTTCTGTTTCCAGCATCAGTCCGCAGGCATCAGTCTGTTCACACCACTTCTTGCATCTGTCAATCAAAGCCACCGAATAACCTTTTCCCCTGTGCTCCGGGTGAACATACAGATCACTCAACAGCCATTGCTTCTGAAGTTTGGTATAGTGAAACAATTTGTACAGCTGTACAAATCCTACCGCTTTCTTATCCTCAAACAGCAAAAATATATGCGATTCATCATTCAGTATTCTTTCCCGCAAAAATTTCTTCCCCTTTTCTACATTCGATTCCTGACGGTAAAAAACACGGTAAAGATCAAATAATTCTGCTGCCTGATCCAGATCTTCAAGGACCACTTTTTTAATGTTGTAATTCATATCCATATTATTTGTTATTAATTTTCAACAAACATATGCGTTATTTGGACTACCTTTGTAGTCCACAACAAAACCAACAAGTAGTCCAGTATGTTTCCGTTTGAGTCGATCATAACTATAGAAAGAACACACAAAAATCCGGTTTACCTGCAGATCGCCTTTGCAATCAGTAATGCTATACGCAACGGTATACTGAAGCCCGGAGCAGCCCTACCCGGTAGTCGGGAAATGGCACAGAAACTAGTGGTACACCGCAAAACGGTACTTGCTGCATACGAAGAACTTATTGCTCAGGATTATATCAAAGCCATTCCCCGAAAAGGAATTTATGTATCCGAACAACTGCCGCTGCTGAAACCTAAAAAATGGAACAGTGAACGCATGCTTAATGCCTATGGATATCGTTTGGAAATCCCGGGCGAACATATGATACAGCCTGCCGAACAGGAAGATCATACGACGATTCTGAAATTAATTATCGATGACGGGTATCCCGATGTACGCCTCTCTCCTATTGATACACTGTTAAAATCATACCGTTTTATTTTAACTAAGAAAAATAACATCGAACAGAGCAAGGAAGACAATGCCCGCGGTTCTACCCGTCTGCGCGAGCAGCTGGCTTTATTGCTTTCCGAGACAAGAGGAATAAACATTGGCAAAGAAAATATACTCATCACCCACGGTGCACAGATGAGTATCTATATTGCTGCCCATCTTCTGATTAATAATAATAATAATACACAGGTAATAGCAGGTGATCCCGGATATACCACAGCAACAAAGGTCTTTACAGATATGGGTGCAACAGTGATCCGTGTACCGGTAGACAAATATGGCCTGGACGTAGATGCAATAGCACAGATCTGTGCGCACCAGACTATTCATTTCTTGTATGTGATTCCTCATCACCACTATCCGACGACAGTAACACTGAGTACAGAACGCAGAATGCGCCTGCTGGAGCTGGCTAAACAATATGATTTTGTGATTATCGAAGATGATTACGACTATGATTACCATTACGATTCAGCACCCTATCTGCCTCTTGCAAGTGCCAATCATGAAGGAAGAGTGATCTATATCGGATCCTTTTCTAAGATACTGGCACCCTCCATACGCATAGGTTTTATGATTGCTCCCGGCAATTTTATCGATCATGCTGCAGATTTCAGAAAATCCATAGATGTGGGCGGCGATATGTTTATGCAGGATGCACTCGCTTCTCTTATTCAGGAAGGAGAACTCAAACGTTACCTTACAAAAGCAAAGAAAGCATACCATAGGCGAAGAGACCGCCTTTATGATCTTCTCACCAAAAAAGCAGGCCCCTATGTCTCACTTAGCTTGCCCGGTGGCGGAATGGCCATGTGGATTCAGCTGGACAAAAAAATTCCTGTCCGCCAACTACACGAAATTTTACTTCGAAACGGTATAAAAATTAAAGTGCTTAACGAAGAATTGAATGCTTTCAGATTCGGATTTGCCTCCTTGAATCGATCCGAAATAGAAGAAGCTATTGATATAATAGAAATGGCCATCCACAAAATTATAAGCTGATATTTGAATACATATGCATTGTCCTATGCAGGTGTACTTACATTTGCTGTATCTCTGTATTTTTCCATTTCACAAATTCAGCCCTCATACAATGGCCACAAGGTCTGTATTCGCATAGCAGAGCCTGCTTCTCAGAAGCAAAGAAAACCCTGTTCTGACGAAGCATCCTTTTACCCGATCTGCATGATAGTTTCCCGTAGATTTTCAATTTACGATTACCCGCAAAACATATTTCGGCAGTCCGGATTTTACTTCTTATTTCCGCATCTTCATATGCGATATGACGGATTGGCATCAGCTTAGCGCATCATGAAAAATAATACCCAGTGTATAGCGCTCCCCGCTATGCACCTCACTTACTCCATGTTTCATATTGGCCCGGTAATATCCCTTTGTTCCTTTCATCGGCCTGAAATTGGTCGTAAAAATCAATATATCTCCTTTCTTAGGTTTCAACACAACAGCCTGAGACTGGGCTCTGGGTATCTGCTGCAGCAATACAAATTCACCTCCCGTAAAATCCACTTCCGGTTCGCTCAGAAAAAGAAGAATCTGCATAGGGAAATAAACCTCTCCGTACAAATCCTGATGCAGCGTATTGAATCCACCGGGTCCGTATTTCAAGATCAGCACAGTCGCTTTGGTTTGTTGCTGATCGTGGCATTGCTTCAAAAGCACTTCGTGTTCCACCGGAAATTCTACCTCGATATGTAAAGCGCGGTTCCATGCATTGGCTACAGCCGCAAGATACGGATAAACCGTTCTTCGGATTTTTGCAATAAGATTCGGAAGCGGATAATCAAAGTACTTGTATTCTCCTTTTCCAAACCGATAACGCTCCATCACTACAGTTTTTCGGTAAGCATCCGGATGCGAATAATTTGCCTTCAGATCTTCACATTCCTGATCAGTAAGAACATCCGAAAGCAGAGCATATCCCTTATTATGTAACGCTGAAGTAATATCATTCCAGTTTAATTCTTCTATTTCTTTCATCTTATATGACCTTGATTTTACTTCACAAACATATTCAGCTTATGGCATCAAAAAAATCCGTTTTCTGCTCTTTTAAAGGCTGGTTTCAGCTGTTTTAAAATCTTTCTTCAACCCTGCATTCCGGACATTTCAGCACCTTGTTTTTAAAAGTTTTTGAGCAATTATTTGCAAGATTAAAAATCAAAAGATATATTTGCAGAGTCTTCAGCGGAAGACAACCTAATCATTACCTCTCTATATCGTAGGGTTTTGATTTATAAAGAAGTGGCGAGAGACTGGCTCAATGACCCACTGGCAACCTTCAAAAAACGTTTGAAAAGGTGCCAATTCCTGTCCAAAGCAATGTTGCTTTGGAGCATATAAATGAAAAGGCTATGAACATTACATTTTACAATTTCACATCATTCGGAACATCCTGTAATCAGGATCCCAACCTCTTGTCATACCATTCTTTGTTGTCTTCCAACCGAATGCGAATGCACAATGCGATGTGTTGCTAAGATTTTTCTTATCCCTCAGCACGGCTACCTCACGCCTAAGACACAGGACTGAGCAGCAACAAGTGTATTCTTTTAATCAATAATTCAATTACAATTTTAAACTTCCAAAGACATGTCAGAAAATACAAACTTAAAATTCGAAACACTACAAGTACATGCAGGTCAGGTAGCAGATCCGACCACAGGATCCAGAGCAGTACCTATATACCAGACCACATCTTATGTATTTGAAAATGCGGAACATGGTGCCAACTTATTTGCCCTGAAACAATTCGGCAATATCTATACCCGTATCATGAATCCGACAACAGATGTATTCGAAAAACGTATTGCTGCATTAGAAGGCGGAGTAGCAGCTGTCGCAGTCGCATCAGGACAGGCAGCTCAGTTTATTGCACTGAATAATATTCTCGAAAGCGGAGAAAACTTTGTTGCAGGATCCAATCTTTACGGTGGAACTTACAATCAGTTTAAGGTAGCTTTCAAAAGATTGGGTATAGAAGTTCGTTTTGCACAGGACAGCGAAGCTGAGCAGATCGAATCGCTTATCGACGACAAAACTAAAGCGATCTACATCGAGACCATCGGTAATCCGAGTTTCAACATTCCTGATTTCGAAAAAATTGCAGCTATAGCTAAAAAACATGATATTCCCCTGATTGTAGATAATACATTTGGTGCAGGAGGCTACCTGTTCAAACCATTGGAGCACGGAGCACATGTAGTCGTTGAATCGGCTACGAAATGGATCGGCGGACACGGTACCAGTATTGGTGGTGTCATAGTTGACGGAGGAAATTACAACTGGGGGAATGGTAAATTCAAACAGTTCTCAGAACCTTCGGAAGGATACCACGGATTGGTTTTCGCAGATGTATTTGGTCCTGATGGTCCTTTCGGAAACATCCAGTTTGCGATCCGCGCACGTGTAGAAGGCCTTCGTGACTTTGGTCCCGCCCTGTCTCCTTTCAATTCCTTCTTATTGTTACAGGGTCTTGAAACATTGTCTCTTCGTGTACAACGCCATGTAGATAATGCACTGGAAGTAGCACAATGGCTGGAAGCACATCCTCAGGTAGAAAAAGTAAGCTATCCGGGCTTAAAAAGCTCTCCGTACCACAACAATGCACAAAAATATTTACGCAACGGATTCGGAAGCGTACTTTCCTTTGCGATTAAAGGAGATCCTCAAAAAGCAAATGAATTTATTGACAGCCTGCAACTCATCAGTCACCTGGCCAATGTCGGGGATACCAAATCCCTGATTATTCACCCTGCGGCGACTACACATCAGCAATTGAGCGAAGAAGCACAGATCGGTGCCGGAGTATATCCTGGTTTATTGAGAATCTCTGTCGGGATCGAACATATTGATGATATCAAAGCGGATCTTCAGCAAGCATTTGAAAAGATTAAATAAAAAGACCTTACAGACTATTAAAGGTCTGTAAAGTATCTGTTTTTCGGATAATATGTAATCCCCTTCAGTGGGGACAATACAATAAAGCATACATGAGTAGCAAAACTTTTAAATATACTGAACCATTTGTATTTGAGAACGGCAGGCAGATCGATGATCTGCAGATTGCCTACCATACCTATGGAAAGTTAAATGCGGATAGAGATAATGTCGTCTGGGTATGCCATGCCCTGACGGCAAATTCCGATGTGTTTGATTGGTGGAAAGGACTATTTGGAGAAAACGATCTTTTCAATCCCCGGGATTATTTTATTGTTTGTGCCAATGTTCTGGGCTCACACTACGGATCTTCTGGTCCTTTATCTGTCAATCCACAGACAGACCAGCCTTATTACTTATCCTTTCCACAGTTTACAGTACGTGATATTGTACAGGCAAATCAGTTGCTGGCCGATCATCTGGAGATACAGAAGATCAACATCCTGATTGGTGGTTCACTGGGAGGGCAGCAGGCACTGGAATGGGCAGCTTCCGCACAGATCGACATCTCCCATCTTATAGTTATCGCAACCAATGCCGTGCATTCACCCTGGGGCATAGCGTATAATGAAAGTCAACGATTGGCAATCACTGCTGACCGTACCTTTTATGCAAACAAACCTGATGGCGGAGCCAAAGGATTGAAAGCAGCCAGAAGCCTGGCTCTACTATCCTATCGCTCATATGATACCTATGCAGCTACACAGACAGAATCTGATATTGAAAAAACAGAGCAGTACAAGGCTTCCTCTTACCAAAGCTATCAGGGAGAAAAACTGGTTAACCGCTTCAATGCCTACAGCTATTGGTTTTTGTCTAAAGCAATGGACAGTCATCATCTGGGACGCGGTCGTGTTTCTGCCGCACAGACATTGCAGCAATTAAAGCAAAAAACACTGGTCATCGGTATCACGACAGATGTATTATTTCCACCAACAGAGCAACAATTTATTGCGCAGCACATTTCAGGAGCCGAATACTATGAGCTGGATTCTCTGTATGGACATGATGGCTTTTTGATAGAGACAAAAATACTTTCTCAAATCATCTCCGGATTCCTGACAGAACAATTTGCAGAAGATGAATCAATAGAATTAACAACAGTATAAGATTAAAAGATATTTATTAAAAACAAATGAGTAAGAAGTTAACACTAGGCATGTTTGGATTTGGAGTAGTAGGACAAGGCCTTTATGATATAATAAAAACGAAGAATTTAAATTTAGAGATCAAAAAATTTGTAATCAAAAATGCCGACAAGAAACGTTCTCTGCCTGCTGAATTATTTACAACAGATCCTGCTGTCATACTGGACGATCCGGAGATCAATACAGTTGTCGAATTAATTGACGATTCAGAAGCTGCTTACCAGTTTACAGTGACGGCGCTTAAGTCCGGAAAAAATGTGGTATCAGCAAATAAAAAAATGATTGCAACACATCTGGAAGAACTTACAGAGATCCAGCAACAGACGGGTACAAGTCTGCTTTATGAAGGAGCGGTCTGCGGAAGTATTCCCATTATCCGTAATCTGGAAGAATATTATGACAACGAACTTTTGCATTCGGTAAGTGGCATATTCAACGGATCATCCAACTATATTCTGTCCAAGATCTTCAATGAAAATCAAAGCTATGATACCGCATTGAAGAAAGCACAGGAACTGGGATTTGCAGAAACAGATCCTACACTCGATGTAGGAGGATATGATCCTAAGTACAAACTTGCTATTGTAGCTTCACATGCTTACGGACTCTATATCAAACCGGATGATATTCTGAATATCGGTATAGACAAACTGGATCAGCAGGATATCCGCTTTGCAAAAGAGAAAGGCTACAAACTTAAGCTCGTGCCATTGGCCAAAGAAATCAATAATGCGCAGGTAGTGTTATATGTTCTGCCAAAATTTATTACCAAAGACAATATGCTTTACAATGTCGAGAATGAAAACAACGGCGTACTTGTAAAAGCAGCATTTGCGGACGAGCAATTCTTCTATGGTAAAGGTGCGGGCGGTCATCCCACAGGCTCAGCAGTATTATCAGACATTACGGCACTGCGTTATGATTACAGATACGAGTATAAGAAACACCTGGAAGCACAGGAACTTTCCTACAGCACTGACTATGAATTGAACGTATATTTAAGATATGAAGACGATACACTGATTAATAAATTAAACTTTAGCTCAATCAGTGAGCGTTATTATGCTGATAACTTCAAATATGTTATTGGAAAGATCAATCTTAAGCAGATTATAACTCATCTGGCTGACATCAAAAAAGATGGTGTATTTATCGCTGAAATCGCATAAGAGGCAACTCACCATAAACCAACCCGTTACTTCTGAAATGAAGTAACCATTTTCACAAAATGCGTCTTTTACATAAGTAGAAGGCGCATTTTTATTGTATCCAAAAAGTTACAATAAAAATATTGCGGTAATGGCATAAAAATTGTAAATTCCTACGTTCACAAACTAAATTTTATTATGAGAGCGTGGTTATTAATTTTAATGATGGGAATAGCAAATTTCGTATTTGCTCAGCATGAGACGGATAGACAAGATCATTCCACCTTAGGATATTTAGTTATTGGTCTTATTCTTATAGCAGTTGTTGTTTTTACACTTTATAACAAGCAAAAACGGAGATTTAACGATTAAAATTTCCATTCATTATTGCAAGCAATAAGGGGATCAAATTAATTTGATCCCCTTTTGTATAAGCATTTAGTCTCTTTTAAGACCGAATTTTTCTATTTTACTGTACAGATGGCTTCGCTGTATACCGATATCGTCAGCTGTTTTGGAAACATTCCAGCTGTTTTTATCCAGTTTGAAGTTGATAAACTCTTTTTCGGCATGATCCTTAAAGTCCTGAAAAGATTCAAAACGTTCGAATATGCCTTTATAGTCAACAGCTTTACCCGTTTCATTTCCTGCAGAAGAACCATTAGCAGGATTAACGATAGATGGATTGGCGTAAGTCAGTACATCTGCATCTGTGATCGACTTATCACTTAAGATAATCAGGCGTTCCACCATATTGCGAAGCTCACGGATATTACCTGTCCACGGCAGAGATTGAAGGGCTTTCATCGCTTCCATAGTGATCTTCTTGACCGGCATATTGTAGTCACCGCAGATTTCCTCACAAAAGCTGTTTGCTATTGTCGGGATATCATCAGTACGCTGAGACAAAGGCGGCACATGGATAAGGATCACACTCAGACGGTGGTACAAGTCCATCCGGAAGTTACCGGCATCAATCTCCTTCAACAGATCCTTATTGGTCGCCGCAATCACACGCACATTGACATCTATCTCTTTCTCCCCTCCTACACGTGTAATCTTATGCTCCTGTAAAGCTCTCAATACTTTTGCCTGAGCTGATAAGCTCATATCACCGATCTCATCCAGAAATAAAGTTCCGCCACTGGCCTGCTCAAATTTACCGATACGTTGTTTTACAGCAGAGGTAAAGGAGCCTTTTTCGTGTCCGAACAATTCCGATTCGATAAGTTCTGAAGGAATCGCAGCACAGTTGACTTCGATCAGCGGTAAGGATGAGCGATTTGATTTTTCATGCAGCCATCTGGCAACAAGCTCTTTACCCGAGCCATTCTCTCCTGTGATCAATACTCTTGCCTCTGTAGGCGCAACACGCTCTATCGTTTCTTTAATCTTGGAGATGGTATCCGAACTACCCAGTATTTCTTTGGTCTTGGAACTGAATACTTTTTTCTTCAGCACTTTAGTTTCTTCTACAAGGGAGCCTCTTTCCAGTGCATTGCGCACCGTAATCAGGATTCTGTTCAGATCCAGCGGTTTAGAAAGAAAGTCATACGCACCTTTTTTAGTTGCCTCTACTGCAGTTTCCACTGTCCCGTGCCCCGATATCATAATAAAAGGAACTTCAGGTTTGAGTGTCTGCGCAAATGTAAGCGCCTCCAATCCATCCATTTTTTCCATCTTAATATCACAAAGTACAAGATCAATTTTTTCTTTTTTTAGAATTTCAAGACCGTCAAGAGCATTATCTGCATCAAAAACCTTATAATCTTCGTATTCTAAAATCTCTCTCAGCGTACTTCTTATTGCACGTTCGTCGTCTATTATTAATATTGTAGTCATATGAGGTAACTCTCTTCTATCTAATTGTCGTGTACAAATTAAGAATTTAGGGGCAATATTCAAAAAAGGAAGCAAACCTTATAAGCCGGGTTCTGTACACCGAAAAATCGGTTTTCTATCATTTATCTAGATCTGCCATTGCTGACAGACTCCATCAACCTACCCATTACGAATCTTACCGAAGTAAAAGAAGACGAGCAGCCTTCGAGTTTCGTAACCTATTTGGTCTTTCAACACTCAAGGTTTACCGTAATCCATGTCGCCATGCAATACCGTGAGCTCTTACCTCACGTTTTCACCCTTACCCTGTCCGAAGACAAGGCGGTATATTTTCTGTGGCACTTGCTGTCTCCGCCTGAGCGGAGCCTTCCCGTTAGGAAGTGAGTTGCTCTGTGTTGCCCGGACTTTCCTCTTTCCCGAATAAACGGAACAGCGATAGAACCAGTTTGCTTCAGCAGCAAAAGTAAGACTTTTAAATGAGGAATCGTTAAGAAGAAGTAAGTATTAGAAAAAATCAGATCAGGGATTTTTATGAGCAGTAGCCGAAAATCGGCAGCCTGCGGTCAGATCGCCTGAGCAATGGTATAGCCTGATGCCCATGCCCATTGAAAATTATATCCGCCAAGCCAGCCTGTCACATCCACAGCTTCCCCGCCAAAGTATAATCCGGGAATCCGTTTTGATTCCAGAGTGGATGGATTTAGCTCATTTGTATCAACCCCGCCACGCATCACTTCAGCCTTATCATATCCCTTGTCGCCTGCAGGCTTCACATGAAACCGGTGAATTGTTTCTACAATCAGCTTTGCATCTGCCTTACTCAAAGAAGCAATTTTGGTCGTCAATGGCAAAAATTTACCAAAAGCATCCACCATCTTGCGGGTAAAATAATCATTCAGCACCTGAGACAATAATCGCTTACCACCGCTGTTGCGTTCATCTTTTATGATTTGCTCCAGACTGAATTTCGGTAACAAGTCTATCGTAAACTCCTGTCCGGCCCGCCAATAAGAAGAAATCTGCAGAATAGCCGGGCCACTCAGGCCCCAATGCGTGAATAAGATATTTTCTTCAAAACTGACCTCTTTATTATATACTCTTGAGAAAACACTGTTTCCAGAAAGAGAGGCATACCATTCGGCATCTTTGCCGGTAATAGTCAGGGGAACCAATGCCGGAGCTGTAGGAACAATAGATAATTCAAATTTACGGGCCAGCCTCAATGCAAAATCAGATGCACCCAGCTTCTGTACCGGAAGCCCTCCGCTGGCCATAACAACCTTCGCAGTTTTCAAAGTTTTTTCCCCTGAAGGTGTATCGACACAGATACGGAAAACTCCGTCTGCCTGATCCACGGACTTTACCAGGCTATCCAGCCAGATATCCTGTCCGGTCTCAAACATAAGATTTGTAAATACGGCAACAATATCTTTAGCTTTATTAGTGGTCGGAAAGAGTTGACCTAATGTTTTTTCCTGTCCGGAAATGCCATATGACTCAAAAAAACGAACCGTGTCATCTACAGTCCAGCGCTTGAATATGCCATGCAAAAAGTCCGGATTCTGTGTTACAAAGTTAGCAGTAGTAGTTCCCAGATTGGTATAATTACAACGCCCTCCACCTGAAATCAGAATTTTGGCACCGGGTTTATTGTTACGCTCCAGGATCAGCGTCTTCTTACCCAATAAGCCTGCCTGCACAGCGCACATCAGTCCGCAGGCACCCCCTCCTATAATTACAGCATCATATTGCATAATTAGTAAGCGATCAGCTGATCTTCGATAGGAATCACACGTCTCTCCTGCTGGCTTTGATAGCCAAGCTCAATGATACGGATGACATCACGTGCCTGCTCAGGCTGTACAATCAAAGGAGCAGCACCCCGGATAGCATCCACAACATTTCTGTAAAAATCCAGATAACTTCCTTTTTCGGAGGGAATGATTTTTGAAATATCTTCCCCGTCTTTCAATATATTCAGTTTGCCATAGATGGAAGGATCTTCTTCTCCCCAATGCGGGTCTTCGTCCGGAAAATGTCCGGCGCGCAGCAAAGTTTCCTGCGGATCCGAACCATTCTTTGTAAAGGTACCATTGAGACCGAAGATGAGGTATCGGGTCGTTTCTTCCTTAGCCAGCATGGATGCCTTTAATGATACCCGCAGATTAGGATAATACAGCAACAGATCAAAACTGTCAACAGCCTGTGCTCCGGTGCGCTGAATGGCTAAATCTGCAAAAACTCCTGTTGGTTTTCCAAAAAGTTGTAGCGTCTGATCAATCTGATGTGCCCCCAGATCATAGAATATACCCGATCCGGGAAGATTATTTTCACGCCATGCGTTCGGTCGCAAATAGTTTCTGAACCGGTCATAACGACTCTCTAAATTGACAACAGGTCCGAGTTCACCACTCTTAACGACCTTTTCAACCGTACGATAATCGGAGTTAAAACGGAGGTTATGATACACAGCCAGTTGCAATCCTTTTGCTTTTGCCAGTGCGATCAGTTCGTCTGCCTGCGCGGTTGTATTCGTAAACGGCTTTTCTACAACAACATGCTTCCCGGTTTCCAGGACCTGCTTTACAAACGGATAATGCATATCATTGGACGTGGCAATGACCACCAGTTCGATACGGTCGTCAGCTAAAATATCGTCTATCGTCTGCACGATCTCTACCTGCGGGTATTTAGCCTGTAAAATAGCCTGCTGTTCAGGCTTGCGAGCCGTTACTTTAAGCAGTTCCAATTCAGCTACACCTCGCATTACAGGGGCATGAAACACCTGCCCGGAGATCCCAAATCCAACTAATCCTACACCAATTCTTTTCATTGAATACAATTATTGATACACATTATATTTTTCCCGCCGGCATGACACGCTGTGACTCGCTCTGACAGAACGCATATGAAGCCCTGCTTTTGAGTAGCGGAGCTTCATACACCAATTGATTACATTCTTTCCGGAACCTGTATTCCCAACAGATTCATCCCTTTTGATATGACTCTGGCAGCTGTAGCAGATAAGTGAAGACGGAAATTTTTCACCTCTTCCTCCTCTGCTTTCAGAATACTCTCTTCATGATAAAATTTGTTATACAGTTTGGCCACATCATAAATGTAGTTGGCCAATTGTGCAGGGCTGAATTCTTTTGCCGAAGCTTCGATAACTACAGGAAAATTTCCCAATACCTGGATCAGATCCCGTTCATATGATGAGATAGAAGCCGGTTTAGTAACAGGAGTTGCTTCCGAGAAGCCGGCTTTGTTTAAGACCGATTTAATCCGCGCATGTGTATATTGAATAAATGGCCCCGTGTGTCCCTGAAAGTCAACAGACTCATTCGGATCAAATAACAGTCGTTTCTTAGGATCTACTTTCAGCAGAAAATACTTCAGTGCTCCCATGCCGATTGTATTGTACAGTTCAGCTTTTTCAGTCTCCGAGAAACCTTCTGTTTTACCAAGTTCCTCTGTACGTTCTTTTGCAGTTTCAACCATTTCGGACATCAGATCATCTGCGTCAACGACTGTACCTTCTCTGGATTTCATCTTGCCGGAAGGCAGATCCACCATCCCATAGGAAAGGTGAAACAAACCTGAAGCCCAGGATTTGCCCAGTTTTTTCAGAATCAGAAACAACACTTTAAAGTGATAATCCTGTTCATTACCCACAACGTATATGGACTCATTCATATGGAACTCGTCATATTTCAGCTGTGCTGTACCGAGATCCTGTGTGATGTAAACTGAAGTTCCGTCACCTCTTAAGACCAGTTTTTGATCCAGTCCTTCGTCAGTCAGATCTATCCATACCGAGTTATCTTCTTTTTTAAAGAAAACCCCACTGTCCAGACCTTCCTGAATAATATCTTTACCTAACAGATAGGTATTGGATTCATAATAATATTTGTCAAAATCAACCCCAAGCTGATTGTATGTCTTTTCAAATCCCGAATATACCCAACCATTCATGGTAGACCACAGTTCAATGACCTGTTGATCACCTGCCTCCCACTGCTGGAGCATTTCCTGAGCTTCACGGATCAGCGGCGCATTCTTTTTCGCTTCTTCTTCAGTCTGTCCTTCAGCCTTCAGCTCGTCGATCTGTTTTTTATATTCCTTATCAAAGATCACATAATACTTACCCACCAGATGATCTCCTTTTAATCCGGAAGATGCAGGCGTTTCTCCGTTTCCGAATTTCTGCCAGGCAAGCATAGATTTACAGATATGAATACCTCTGTCATTGACCAGATTGGCCTTGATCACATCATATCCGTAAGCTTTGAGTATTTCAGCAACGGAATAACCTAAAAGATTATTACGTATATGCCCCAGGTGCAGAGGTTTATTTGTATTCGGAGAGGAATACTCCACCATCAGTTTCTTTCCGTTTGCCGGAAAGCATCCGAAATCAGAAGCTAAAAGTGTTGAATTCAACAGCTCTATCCAATAGTTATCCGAAAGACTTACATTGAGAAATCCTTTGATCACATTGAATCCTGATAATTCCGGGATTCGGGATTGTAAGAACTCACCTACTTCGGTTCCTGTTTGCTCAGGAGACTTTTTAGAAAATTTAGTGATCGGAAAAACCACAATAGTTATCTGGCCTTCAAATTCCTTACGTGTTTCCTGTAATGCGATCTGGGAAGGCTGAATTTCGGCCTGATAAAGCTCGTGTACCGCTTGCACCGTATGGTCTATAAGCGCTTTTTCTATGAATTGACTCATGTAATGATTAAGTAATATTTACAACTTTCTGATACTGAACGACAAATAAATAGCATTCACTATTCAGGTATTCGCATTGAAAGCATATCTTTGCCAAAAATAATAAAAAATGCAGAGCTATCAGGAATTTCTTGACCTAAGTGTTGGTTTTCCGCAAGACGGATTCGAAATCATCGACGACGAATTGTATTTTCACGATCTGAATCTCATGGAAATGATAGAAACGTACGGGACACCGTTACGTTTTACTTATTTGCCTATTGTCAGCAAAAAAATCCAACAAGCGAAAATCTTGTTTCAGACAGCAATTCTGAAACACAATTACCGCGGTTCATATAAATATTGCTATTGTACCAAATCATCGCATTTTAAGCATATAGTCGAAGAGGCATTGAAAAATGATATTCACCTGGAGACTTCATCTGCTTTTGATATGCCGATGATTGACACACTTGAAAGACAAGGGACTGTAACAAAAGACATTACGGTTATTTGTAACGGATTCAAAACGTATCAATATAAGCAGTACATCATTGATATGATCCATGACGGGTACAAAAATATTATTCCGGTATTGGATAATAAGGAAGAATTCAACTTGTATGACGATGAGATCGAACTGGATGAACCTTGTGCACTGGGTATCCGTATCGCATCCGAAGAACAGCCGGATTCTCAGTTTTATACCTCACGTCTCGGAATCCGAAGCGAGGATATCATTGATTTTTACAACAATAAAATTGCTGATAATCCCAATTTCAAAGTTAAACTTCTGCATTTCTTCATCAATTCAGGTATTTCAGATACCCCTTATTACTGGAATGAACTGGAGAAATATGTTACACTTTACTGTAAATTCAAAAAAATAAATCCGGAGCTGGACACCTTAGACATCGGTGGAGGTATGCCTTTCAAAGATTCGCTGGTACATGATTTTGATTATGAATACATGGTCAACGAAATCGTAAACCGAATCAAACAGATCTGCGCACACCATGAAGTCATGGAACCGGATATCATTACAGAATTTGGAAAATATACGGTCGCTGAAGCATCCGGTATCTTATATAAAGTATTAGGACGTAAACAACAGAATGACCGTGAAAGATGGTTTATGATCGATGGATCATTTATCACCAACCTACCGGATGTATGGGCGCTGAATCAAAAATATATCTTATTGCCGATCAACAACTGGGATTCGGAATATGAACGTGTCAATCTCGGTGGTATCACCTGTGACGGACAGGATTATTACAATCAGGAAGCGCATATGAACTCGGTGTTCATGCCTAAAACCCGTAAAGTACAATATCTTGGTTTCTTCCACACAGGAGCATATCAGGATGTATTGAGTGGCTACGGAGGTATACATCATTGTTTACTACCTTCACCTAAACATGTACTGGTAAGACGTAACCGGGATGAAACATTCAACTATGAGGTATTTGGTGAAGAACAGAACTCCAAACAGGTAATGAAGTTACTGGGATACCAGTAAAACAGCCAGCTATCTATAAAAAAAGCGGAAGTACAGAACAGTACTGCCGCTTTTTTTATGATTTCAACCAGAAAGTAACATAATTTTAAAACACTGTTTTCATATAACTTAAAAAAGTTGTATATTTTGAGTTTTAAATTATTAACCTACTGATTTGGCATTATGAATGTGCAGGTTTCTCCCAATTTCAGGAAATACGGAAAAAAATCCATTACCTCCATTATCTTATTCTCTTTTGTTTACCTCGCTCTCTTACTGTCTGCTGTGGCATTGACAGTAGCCTGTGTGGCAGGAGGCATCTATATTATTGTACTCCGTCCAATGATATTCACATTTATGGTCGGAATAGGTCTGGGGAGTATTGGTTTTATGGTACTCTTTTTCCTTGTCAAATTCATATTTATCCGCAATAAAACAGACCGGAGTCATCTTAGAGAAATCAAGCGAACGGAATATCCGCAACTGTTCCGTATGATCGATGAGATAGTAACTGAGGTACAAAGCCCTTCGCCGAAAAAAGTATATCTGTCTACAGAAGTAAATGCTTCCGTATTTTATGATTCCAGTTTTTGGAGTATGTTCTTTCCTATCAGAAAGAATTTGCAGATCGGTGTGGGACTGATCAATGCAGTGACTCAGCAGGAGTTAAAAGCAATCCTGGCACATGAATTCGGTCATTTTTCACAAAAGAGTATGAAGGTTGGCAGTTACGTATACAATGTCAATCAGATCATTTACAATATGTTGTACAACAATACCGGCTTTGAAAATATGATTCAGAATTGGTCCAATGCAAGCGGATATTTTGCATTTTTCACCAGTTTAGCTGTACGTATAATTGTAGGGATTCAGTGGGTATTGAAAAAAATGTATACCTATATCAACATCAATTACATGGCCTTGTCGCGCGAAATGGAATTTCATGCTGACGAGATCGCCGCAAATGTTGCAGGATCACAAGCACTTAAACATTCATTACTGCGTCTGGAATTTGCCAATTTTGCATTGGACAGTGTATTTACTTTTTATGACGCCAAAATACCGGACAATATCAGAAGTCAGAATATTTTCAGTGAACAGGCCAGGGTAATGGAATATCTGGGAAAAGAAAACAACTACAGATTTGAACATGATCTTCCGCACATTACTATGGAAGACACTACCAAATACAATAAATCCAAATTAAACATCAAAGATCAGTGGGCTTCTCATCCCAGTATGCAGGAACGTGCAACAGCTCTGGACAAACTCAATATCCATAAAGAAAATACAGTCAACAGCCCTGCATTTCTCTTATTGGAAGAACGTGAACAACTGAGTGAAACGATTACTCAACAGTTGTTTGACAGGGTCAGCTATTCGGATGTCACCTCTACCCTCAGCCATGATGAATTCATGGAACAGTTTTGCAAAAAACATCAACGCAATACCTTCCAAAAGATCTACAATGGATTTTATGATTACAATAACCCCCTGGTTGAAGAAGCAGAAACCGGGGCAGAACAGGAATCCGGATATACACCGGAAGAATTGTTTTCGACTGCCCGTGCCAATACAACCTATGAACTCGTAGCTCTTGAAAATGACAAAGCTACACTTGAAAGCTTATTACAGGAAGTGCATACAATCAAAACCTTTGACTACGATCATGCAAAATACACGCTTGATGATATACCACAACTCATCGAACGGATTAATCAGGAGGTTGAAGAAAAAAAAGCAGAAATAATCCGCTACAACAAGAATGTGTACCGATTCTTTATTAAGAAAGCGGAAGAAACAGGACAGGCAGCGGTTCTCAAAAAGAAGTATAATGAATTCTACAAACTCGACCAGCTCTTCAATGATAAATATGATTTTTACAAGCAGCTTATTGAGGACACTAAATTCACCTTTCAACAGACTCCGTTTGAAGAAATAACAGCCAGACTGAGTGACCTGAGCAGAAAAGAGCTGAGACTGAGAGAAGAGATCAAAACCTTGCTCGAAAACCCTATGATCAGGGAAGAATTTTCAGGAAAAACATTAGAAACACTGGAGAAATACAGCTCAGCACATGAGATGTCTTATTTTGACGGTGTGACCTACAACGACGAAAACTTAGATCTGCTAATGAATAGTATAATTTTATATTCCAGCCTGATCTCATTTGAATACTTTGCAGCTAAAAAAGAGTTACTGGATCTGCAATACAGTTTTATGGATCAAAACAATAAAACGTATCAGGTGCACGATTCTATTGATTCTTTATAAGAGGGTTTTACTACCTTTGATAGCATAAAAATCAAAAACAGATGAAAGAACTGGTTATCATTACTGCCGCCATATTCGGGGCATCCGGCATTGTACTGGGTGCATTTGGAGCTCATGCCTTTAAAAAATTATTAAGTGAAGAAAAATTAGCTTCTTTTGAGACGGGTGTACGTTATCAGATGTACGCTGCACTGACACTATTAATTATAGGTTTTAATCTTTCTTTTGATCTGCCATCCGAGAGAACAGCATACTATACCATCACGGCCGGCACCCTATTGTTCTCGGTAAGCATTTACTTTCTTTCTTTTGCAGACTACTGGAAGAAAAATCTAAGGTTTTTAGGTCCTGTCACTCCGCTTGGAGGATTACTGATGATTATAGGCTGGGTTGCGCTGATGGTTCGGTTTATTTAGTAATCTCCATAAATATTTTTTATTTTTAGCCCGCAGACGGCTACCGTCTACCTGAACCTGCACCACATGAAAGACCAGATCAACAACCATTTAGCTACATTAACAGATGATATACGAAGTTGGAGAAGACATCTTCACCAGCATCCTGAACTTTCTTTTCAGGAATACGAAACCACCCGTTATATCACGGATATACTCACACAATTAGCTATTCCTTTTCGCTCGGTCTCGGAGACAGGTGTCATTGGTTTTATCAATGGAAACGGTAAGAGCGACAGGACACTGGCATTACGTGCAGATATAGATGCATTGCCGATAACTGAAGAAAATGACGTCGTCTATAAATCACTTCATACAGGAATCATGCATGCTTGCGGACATGATTTCCATACAGCAACCTTACTGGGTGTAGCCACTATACTCAAGAAAATGGAACAGCAGTTAGACGGCAACATTATCCTGATCTTTCAGGCTGCGGAAGAAAAGATCCCGGGAGGTGCACAGGCTGTAGTCGCATCAGGTGTACTGGATGTCCCTAACCTGATTGGTGTGATTGGACAACATGTCTCTCCGAAAATCGAAGTTGGAAAATTTGGGTACCGTGCCGGAAAATTCATGGCCTCGAGTGATGAATTGTATATCGATATCAAAGGCAGAGGAGGTCATGGTGCGCAACCGCATCTGAATATAGATCCGGTAAGTATTTCTGCACAACTTATTGTAACCTTACAGCAGATTGTATCCCGGTATGCAAATCCAGCTATCCCAACCGTACTTTCTTTTGGAAAGGTAATTGCCAACGGTGCTGCGAATGTTATACCTGACACCGTACATCTGGAGGGTACTTTCAGAACTATGGATGAATCCTGGCGCGAAAAAGCGCTGAGCCTGATGGAAAATATTATCAAAGAACTTCCACAAACACTGGGTGCGGAAGTAGAGGTAGAAGTCCGCAGAGGATACCCGGCTTTGCTCAATAATGAGTTACTGATTCAAAAAATAAAGAAAGCTGCCCTTTCTGTTTTCGCTCCAGAGCAGATCACAGAGACGGATCTATGGATGGCTGCAGAAGATTTCGCTTATTATGCCAAGCATTATCCGGCGGCATTCTATCTGATCGGCACAAAATGTCCGGAAAAGAATCTGACAGCTGAACTGCATAATCCCCATTTTAATATCGATGAAGATATTCTTCCCGAAAGTGTACGCATGATGACCAACGTAGCCGTGACATTAATCAACGGATAAAGCTCAGAAACATCTTATAATATACCTTCCCTAAGCTGATCTGCTGCGAAGTTGGCTGCTCTTGCCGTAAGCGCCATAAAGGTCAATGAAGGGTTCTGAACCCCCATAGAAGTCATACAGGCGCCATCTGTCACAAACACATTCGGACAATGGTGCAATTGATTGTTTGCATTCAACATAGAAGTCTGCGGATCACGTCCCATCCGTACGCCTCCCACCTCATGCACTTCAAGACCGGGTGTGCGGTTACCGGTTATTTTATGATCTGTAGGCTGAATATTCTTACAACCGGCTCTTTCTAACATAGATACCCCTTCCTTAAAGAAATCATGCATCATTTTCTCGTCATTCTCCGTATAGGCAACTGAAGTAATGAGCTGAGGGATACCATAAGGGTCCTTCTCCGTATCACTGATGCGAACGTGATTCTCGTAAATAGGAATAGTTTCCCCTTGTAAAGACATGTATACAGCCCATCCGCCAGGTTGAGTCAGAGTATCCTTATAGGCTGCGCCCAGCTCCTGCCCTTCCAGACTCCGGCTCCATCCAGATCTGGAAGCACCCAGCGTCATCATATAACCTCCCTGAAAATCGGCATCTTTGCTGTACAGATTCCGGAAAGACGGCACATATAGATTTGTTGGTCTTCTGCCGTAATGATATGCATCTTCAAATCCATCTATGGTAGCAGAGATACGCCCCCTGTAATTATGAAAAGCTATATAACGCCCCAGAATATCATTTTTGTTTCCCAGTCCATTGGGGAAAGCTGCAGATCTCGAATTCATAAGGATCAGATTACTGTTAAGGGTCGAACTATTCAGAAAGATAACTTTAGCTGTAATCTGTTTTCTTTCCTTTGTCTTAGCATCAATTACCTGTACAGCAGTAGCTTTCTTCGACACTTCATCGTATACAACAGACTCAACTACAGTATCGGTCATTAAAGTCAGATTACCGGTCTTTTCCGCAAAAGGCAAAGTAGAAGCATTGGAACTGAAGTAACCGCCAAAGGGACATCCGCGTTCGCAAAGTGAACGTGCCTGACATTTCATACGTCCCTGCTGACGGTGAAATTCGGTTAACTCAGCGAGATTCGCACAACGACCTATTATCACATGTCTGTCTTTAAAGTGCGTATTGATTTTTTCTTTGATATATTTTTCTACCACATTCATTTCAAATGCACCGACTACTTCACTATCCGGCAGACTATCTATATTATCTCTCTCACCTGAAATTCCTACAAATTTTTCGACACGGCTGTACCAGGGCGCTAAATCATTGTAGCGGATCGGCCAATCTACCGCAAATCCATCACGTAAGGGTCTGTTAAATTCAAAATCACTCCAGCGTTGGGTTTGTCTTGCCCATAACAAGGATTTACCTCCGACCTGATATCCTCTGATCCAGTCAAAAGGCTTTTCCTGAATATAGGGCTGATCTTTATCTTTAATATAGAAATGCTGAGTAGCTTCGCTGTAATTATAGTGTTTACTGATCACCGGATTTTGTTCGATCATTTCACGGGTTTTGGCATTGTGATGCGGAAATTGCCAGGGATCCGTATTGGCTGTAGGATAATCTTTGATATGTTTAACCATTCTCCCGCGTTCGATAACCAGCGTTTTAAATCCCCTTTCACAAAATTCCTTTGCAGCCCATCCTCCGCTGATACCTGAGCCCACTACAATCACATCAAAATCGGTGTCATTCATCATATTCGGTTTAGTACTTAGTATTTGGTTATTCTAAAATACTAAAATTCAGTTAGCTGTTACCGTCAAACTTTTGATACAATAACCTCTGTCCTTGAAAAGGAGAGAATTAATCCGGTTTGGTCCTTGTCACTTCTATAGCGCAAGCCTCCGCTTGTGCCTCTAAAGGCTATAATTCCACCAGAACCTCTCTGCCCTGCGGGCATCTCTCCTTGAAAAGGTGAGAAAAAGATGCGGTGCGCGGCAGCACGGTGAGCATATTGCAAAACACTTGTTAAGTTGATCCGTTTGCTTCAACCAGCGTATGTTGACGTCCCCGCCAACATTTTGTAATATGGAGATTTTGATCTATTTCTTAAGATGAATCTTACTTGTGCCTCTACAGGCTTTAGAATTCCACTAAAACCTCCCTTCTATGGCGCAAGCGTCCGCTTGTGCCGCTACAGGCTATAATTCCACCAGAACCTCTCTGCCCTGCGGACATCTCTCCTTAAAAAGGAGAGAAAAAGATGCGGTGCGCGGCAGCACGGTGAGCATATTGCAAAACACTTGTTAAGTTGATCCGTTTGCTTCAACCAGCGTATGTTGGCGTCCCCGCCAACATTTTGTAATATGGAGATTTTGATCTATTTCTTAAGATGAATCTTACTTGTGCCGCTACAGTCTCTAGAATTTCCTTCTATGGCGCAAGCGTCCGCTTGTGCTTATACAGGCTATAATTTCACTAAAACCTTCTCTGCCCTGCGGGCATCTCTCCTTGAAAAGGTGAGAGAAACTATTTAAAAAAGCTCCGGATTAAAATCCGGGGCCTTCCATTATTTTATACTAAGGATGAGCTTATAATGATCTGTAAAGCTCCAGATAGCGTTCTACCGCTTCACGTTTAGCATCTGTTAAATGAAAATCCAGATTTTGCGTCAGGTATTGTCTGTAATCCATGCCTTCGTAAACAGGAAGACCGGCTATCACATCTTCTGCATGCTCTACGCCATACTTCAAGGCTTCATTAAACTCTTCAACAAAGGATTCGGGGAGTTTCTTATTGGAAACCCATAAAGCAAAAGCAAATGGCAGACCCGTAAAGTTTTTCCACTCCAATCCCATATCGTATACATAAGGAACCGTACCTTTTTTACCAAATGTACGATCACCGATCAGTACATAAGCATCTGCTTCTCCTTCTGTAAGAATCTCCACATCCCGTTTCCAATGATATTTCAAAAGAATACGCGCGAGTCCGTTGGAAGTGCGGGACTGCGGATCAAGAAGAATTGAAGAAATCTGGTCTGCAGGCTTCTGCGAAAAGATAAATACGGAATCTACAGCACCTTCGGTACCGATACAAAAATCCGTATTGATATAATATTCCGGCAGACTCAATAAAGCTGCTGTGGGAATAATTCCCATATCCACTTCATTATCAATCACACGTTGTGCACAGGCACTTGGATGGTCTACGCGAAGATCTATTTTATTTTTGATATCGGAATGATTAATTCCGTTTAAAAAAGGCAGTGTATTGGTGTAGGATACGGCAGATATTCTTATTTTATTCATGCTCGGCTATTTCTTCCAAATGTTTGGTATTATAATAATCTATGACATTGAATTTGCCATTTTCAAATTCAACAATATAAAGTGCGGTATTTGTATGTGGAAAATCATCCATCATGCTTACATCCGTATCCGTAAGGACACACATCAGAATACGCAAAGCACGTCCATGCAGACAGACCAGAATAGTCTTTTCTTCCGGCTGATCCAGCATATATGCGATTGCTTCCTTCTGACGCTCCACCAGTTGGTTAGGAGATTCGCCCTCCTCAATATTCAGATCCAGTTCTCCGCTGCGCCAGGCCTGTATAACCTTTTCAAATCCGGACATGATATCCGGAGTCTGTTCGCGACCTTCATAAATGCCCCAACTGATCTCATCCAGTCCGATAAGCTGTTCCCAGTCTAATCCCTGCTCAATAAAGGGCTCTACTGTCTGGTGAGTACGCAACAAAGTCGAAGTATATACCTTATCAAAGGGTACATCTTTGTAAGCCTTATAAAAAGCATCAGCTTGTTTTCTTCCGTTATCGTTGAGCGGAGAATTAACTCCTCTTCCCTGTACGATCCCTTTGAGGTTGAGATCTGTCTGTCCGTGGCGTATAAAATAAAATGTCTTTTTCAAAAAATCAGCTGTTAAGAACCGGCAAAGCGTAATAGTTTTTCTTCTTTGCAGACTCATCATCAAATACATGATCCTTATAATCCGTAACGACACGATATAGCGTATCCCGTTCTATTGGATGGCGTCCTACATTCTTGATCAGTTCGACCAATTGTTGCGTGCTCATTGCCGGTGTCTGCTCTTCCGCTCCGGCCATACTATATATTTTGGTCGTATCGTCTAATGTACCATCGATATCATCAACCCCAAAGCTCAGTGACATTTGTGCGGTATCTCTGGAAATCATAGCCCAGTATGCTTTAATATGCGGAAAATTATCCATATAAATACGGGCAACCGCATAGTTGCGCAAATCCTCAATAACAGAAACCTCATCAACGTCAGACATCTGATTTTCTTTATTTCTGAATTTCAGCGGTATAAATGTTTGAAATCCTCCTGTTTTATCCTGCAACTGGCGCAGGCGTTCCATATGATCTACACGATGCCAGAATTTTTCAATATGCCCATAAAGCATGGTTGCATTGGTATTCATGCCCAGCAGATGCGCCTGTTCATGTATATCCAGCCACTGTTCTGCAGTACATTTATCATGTGCAATCTGCTCTCGGATCTCCGGATGAAAGATTTCGGCTCCGCCTCCCGGCATAGAATCCAGCCCCGCTTCTTTGAGGTATTTCATACCATCAAAGTGGCTCAATTTAGCTTTTTTGAAGATGTAATAATATTCAACAGGTGTCAATGCTTTGATATGTAATTCCGGACGGTGCGCTTTGCACTTACGGAAGAAATCAGCATAAAATTCGAGGTTTTGCTTAGGTACAACACCTCCTGTGATATGCACTTCAGTGACAGGCTCATCATCGTATTTTTTGACAATATCGATCATAGCGTCCACATCCATTTCCCACCCCTCTTCACGCTGTTTGATCATGCGCGAGTACGAACAGAACTTACAATCGTATACACATACGTTAGTAGGTTCGATATGAAAATTTCGATTGAAATAGGTGATATCACCGTGTCTCTTCTCCCGAATATAATTTGCTAATACCCCCAGGTAACTCAATTCTCCCTTTTCGTAGAGCAATACCCCTTCATCAAATGTAATACGCTCTCCTGCTACAACTTTCTCTGCAATGCGGCGCAATTCGGGGTCTAAACGGCTATCGTTGATTAAAAAATCTATTTTATGTCTAGCTTCCATTTCTCTTCTCCTATTAGACAAATGTACCAATATTAGAATAAAAATGCGAGCAGATTCTTGTTAAAACATTCAGTTTACAAAAAGATTACTATTCGCCAAACTGTTGCATATCAATAAGGCGCTTGTACAGCCCCTGTTTAACCAGCAGTTCAGAATGCGTACCATATTCCACGATCTTACCGCCTTCCACAACGACAATTTTATCCGCATTCTGAATGGTACTCAACCGGTGTGCAATGACCACAGTTGTTCTGTTTTCCATAAGTTTATACAACGCTTCCTGCACCAGTTTTTCGGACTCAGTATCCAATGCTGACGTCGCCTCATCCAGCAACATAATCGGCGGATTTTTCAGGACAGCTCTCGCAATACAAAGGCGCTGACGCTGACCTCCGGACAACTTAGCACCACGGTCACCGATATTGGTCTGATACCCCCCTTCCGTATTCAGGATAAACTGGTGAGCATTCGCAATTTTTGCAGCGGCCTCTACCTGCTCTTGTGTAGCAGACTCGTTGGCAAAAGCTATATTATTAAAGATCGTATCATTAAATAATATGGAATCCTGATTCACTACACCTATTAATCGGCGCAGGGATTCCTGGTTGAGATCCCTCAGATCTTTACCATCGAACAATACTTTTCCTCCGGTCACATCCATAAAGCGCGGTATCAGATCGACTAATGTGGATTTACCACCACCAGACGGACCCACCAGCGCAATTGTTTTTCCCTTTTCAATCGTGAGATTAATATCCGACAGCACCTTGTGTTCACCATAAGCAAAATCCACATGTTCAAAACGGATATCTAAATTGAAATTATCGACTACCACCGCATCTGCTTTATCCACCACTTCACTTCTTTCATCGATCAGCTCCAATACACGTTCACCTGCAGCGACTCCGTTATGAATATTACTGAATGAATCGGTGATAGCTTTTGCAGGACGCATAATCTGAGAAAAGATAGCAATATACGCTATAAAATCTGCAGCCGGAAGATCACCGCTTCCGCTTAACACCAGACTCCCGCCATACAACAGAATGACGGCCACCATGACTACCCCCAGCAATTCGGATACAGGAGATCCCATCTGCTGCCTGCGAACCATGCGGCGCATAATATTCGCATAGCGGTGGTTTTCATTATTGAACCTGTTCTTTACAAAATCTGTTGCATTGAATGCTTTGATAATACGCACACCGGACAGAGCTTCATCCAGATAGGTAATCATATTGGCATAGGACTGTTGTCCTTCCTGTGCCTGAGCTTTTAATGTCTTAACAATACGTGAAATGAAAAATGCAGAGACCGGGATCACCAACATGGAAAATAAAGTCAGCTTGGCCGATATCACAAATAGCATAACCAGGTAAGCGATCAATTGCAACGGTTCTTTAAACACGACCTGCAGTGTACCTGTAACTGAAAACTGTACCACCTGTACATCCGAAGCTATCTTGGAGATCACGTCTCCCTTACGCTGTCCGCTGAAATATCCCAGATGCAGATCCATGACATTCCCGAATACAGCTTTACGAAGATTCAACAGCGTGTGGATTCGTAAATTTTCCATTATTCGCTGAGAAAAGTATCGAAAAGCATTACTGATCAGTACCGATATGACAATCACTATACACACGATCTTCAGTGCTTCATACGGACCATATTGCTGATTAGCCCAATTGGCGTAGTAATTAAAATAGCCCAGAATATCAAACATACCATCCGGCTCGACTAAAGCAGCCTTTACTTCTCCTTCCGTATTGAATAACGTGTGCAGTAAAGGAGCTAACAATGCAAGATTGAGCGTACTGAATATGACTGTAACCAACGTACATATAATATACGGGATCGCATATTTTTCAATGGGTTTGGCAAATGAAAGTAGTCTAAAGTAAGTCTTCATTTAATGATATAAGCCAACAAAAATAGTAAAATTGTCAACCTTACGCATAAAGTTGAACATTATAATAAACAATGTTACACAATTAAGACAGGAATACCGCTTATTTTTTAATTCGCTAACGCCAATTTAACTATTCAGATACAGCGCTTATTCCGGACAGTTCGACGGCCTTTCCGTTATTGTTTTTGCTGATATCTGCAGCTTCTATAAAAGCACAGATTTCTAATGTCTGGCTCTCGTCTACCGGAGGTTCGCCGGAATCGAAAAAATCAACAATTTTATGCAGCAGCGGCTCATAACCTTTGAATTCCCCCAGTCTCACATTTTCCTGTTCACAAAAAATTACTCCGCCAAAATCATTCTTTCCCATACGCATACCACGTACAGTACCTATACGTCCTCCTTCCCACACCCCTACAATAAGATCCGAATCTGTAGTATGCACGCGTGACACCGATTTACACCCTGTTCCCATTGCGGCAAACAACATTTCTACACCATGAATGCCATACCAAAAAAAATCAGGATGTGTAGTTTCGAGCGTTGCAGGTGTAAAAACATCAGCCGCTAATACCTTTCCATATCTTCCTCCGGTGATTTCTTCCATTCCACCAATATACCGCAGCGAAGATGTAGAGAACATAGGGGTATTATATTGACGGGACAGTTTCATAATCCTGTAAGCATCTGCATAGGAGGCAGCGATAGGTTTATCAATAAAAACAGGTTTACCGGATTTGAAGACCTGGGTAGCCTGTTCGAGATGCAGACGTCCGTCATTCGTTTCCAGCAGCACAGCATCGACTTTTTTCAATAACTCAGCTATTGAACTTACAATAGCCACTCCATGACTTTTTACTTCTTCTATATATTTAGGAATACGGTCTGTTGCTGAAGGGATAGTCTTTGTTCCGTAAGGATATGCCGCTACAACATGGTAATCTCTGTACGCAGCAGGGTTTGTATTGATCGCTTTGGTAAAGGCGACAGCATGGGAAGTATCCAGACCGATAATTCCTATTCTTTTACCCTTTACAGCTGTTGCGGACAGCAACTGATGTATCATCATTGCGCCCAGAACTGCACTACCTGTGCGGATAAACTCTCTTCTGCCCGATGTATTCATGTAGTTGGTTGATGTTGAATGAATGATAAATGTACAAAAAAGGAAATGTGCTCCAAAAAGGAAATAGCTTTATCCGGCACTTTCCTTTCGCTTTTTTATTATATTTTAGCGTAAATAGGTTCATTATTTTTACTTTAGAGTTTTCAAAACACAAATTAAAATGCAAATTAACGTTGCCAAAAGGTTGCAACAGACCGAAGAGTACTACTTCTCTAAAAAATTGAGAGAGATTGACGAGCTCAACAAAAGCGGAGCCCGCGTGATCAATTTGGGAATTGGAAGCCCCGATTTGCCTCCACATCCCGAAGTTATTCAAACCCTTCATGAGCAAGCCAGCTTGCCAAATACCCATGGTTATCAAAATTATAAAGGTAGCCCCGTATTACGCAAAGCTATTGCTGACTGGTATGAACGATATTATCGCGTATCTCTTAATCCTGAAAAAGAGATTTTACCTTTGATCGGTTCCAAAGAAGGCATCGTCCATATTTGTATGACGTACCTGCAGGAAGGAGATGAAGTCCTTATCCCTAATCCGGGATACCCGGCCTATGCGGCGGCTGTACGTCTCAGTGGTGCAACAGCTGTTCCCTACACGATGACTGAGGAAAATGACTGGCTGCCCAACCTGAATGAGCTGGAGCAAACGGATCTGTCCAAAGTCAAGATTATGTGGATCAACTATCCGCATATGCCGACCGGATCTAAGGCTACTACTTCTTTTTTTGAAGCTGTGATCGCCTTTGGTAAAAAATATAATATCCTGATCTGTCACGATAATCCATATAGCTTTATTCTGAACGATCATCCGCAGAGTATTCTGGAGACAGAAGGAGCCAAAGATGTAGCTATAGAACTTAATTCATTAAGTAAATCGTCTAATATGGCCGGTTGGAGAATAGGTATGCTATGCGCAGCAGAAGAACGCATCAATGAGATTCTGCGATTCAAAAGCAATATGGATTCAGGAATGTTTCTGCCCCTGCAGCTTGCTGCTGCTAAAGCCCTTAGCCTGGATAGCGCATGGTATACGGAGCTGAATGCAGCTTACCAGAAAAGGAAAGATAAAGCCCTGGAACTGTTAGACCTGCTTAGTTGCAGCTACCGAGAAGATCAGGTGGGTCTGTTTATATGGGCCAAAGTTCCGGAAAAGTATACCAACGGATATCAACTGAGCGATGAAGTCTTAAATAAGGCTCGTGTCTTTATCACTCCCGGAGGAATTTTCGGAGATGCCGGCAATGGTTATATACGCGTCAGCTTATGTGCTACAGAAGCTGTATTTGAAGAAGCCATAGCACGGATCAGGGGATAGGTTGAAAACAGCCGGTACATAAAAGCGATACAAAAGCTGATGTGTAACGTCTGTTTAATTTTTACGTTTTAATTATCATTTTCTAATGAATTTAGCAATTGTCGGAATCGGACTGATCGGAGGATCAGTAGCCATCCGATTGAAAGAAAAAGGAAATTTTTCTAAAATAATAGGAGTTGACAAGAGTGAATCTAATCAGAAAAAAGCTCTTCAGCTTCATCTGGTTGATGAGATCGCCTCTCTGGAAGAAGCTGTAAAAAGCTGTAAGGTGATTATTCTGGCCGCTCCGGTAAATGCAATTTTACAACTTGCACCTAAAATCCTGGATCTGGTCACAGATCAGGTTGTCATTGATATGGGCTCTACAAAGGAAAATATTCTCAAACTTATAGAGAACCACCCTAAAAGAGGACGCTATGTAGCTGCACACCCGATGGCAGGAACAGAATATTCAGGTCCGGAAGCGGCTGTACCTAATCTTTTTAAAGATAAAATGATGGTATATGTAGAAGCTTTCCGTTCGGACGAAGATGCCTTTGAACTTGCAGACTCTATTACCGAGCAACTGGAGATGAAAACCTCGTATATGAATGCCAATGAACACGATGTACACACAGCATATGTATCCCATATTTCACACCTCACTTCTTTTGCTCTTGCACTCACGGTATTGGGAAAAGAAAAATCACAGGGACGTATTTTTGAACTGGCAGGTTCGGGATTCGAATCTACTGTTCGTCTGGCTAAGAGTTCGCCAGACATGTGGACGCCTATATTCAAACAAAACAGGGCAAATGTCCTGGAAGTGCTGGATGAACATATCAAACAGCTGCAATTACTACATCAGGCTATCGAAAAAGAAGACTATGATGAGCTGTACAAGCTGATCAAAAAATCGAATAAGATAAAAAGGATTATTAAGTAAAAATAGTGCTGCAGAGTATGGACTCTGCAGCACTATCTGCTTTGTATAAACGTGAACAAAACCTCCCTCCTATGCAAAAAGACCAACCTGTCTGTATTTCATTAACCGCAGCTCAAAGTCATAAAATAACTATCCCTGCAGGACAGGGAAGCTTTTCTATAGGTACTAAAGGCATTTCCAAAGGTAAATATGATACCTGGGTAGAAAAGGGAGATGTGATACAATGGAATTGCTTTGATGAATTCAGTACACCTGCAGGTTCACGCTGGCCAAGATTTTTATATTATGCAGGTAATGATAACAGATTTGTGCAATGGTCAGAACAAAGATCTGTTGAAGATTTTCATTGGTTTCCGTATGAATCGGTTTCAGCAGATCTGACAAAAGCCGATATAGGAAATTTTCATGTTCATTCTGCAGGAGAGCAGGTCGAATTAACATTGGGAAGCAAGATCAGAAGACTCTATCTGTCCGGCAATCTGGCACAGTTCGAGATAAAGCAGTCTGCCCGGATTCCCTACCTGCATTTCTCTCCGGACACAGCAAAGAAAGAGATAGTCTCCTATAAGCTACCTGTATTCAGGAATTTTGAGCAAGTACCACACATAGACGTAAATGTCCCTCCTGCAGGTCAGGCATTTGACTGTGAAAGTCTTCTGCAATTCACAAATCTGAAGTCTTTAAGCCTGAGCGGAAATCTGACAAACCTTTATGCACTGAAAGAATTGAAACACCTGGAATCTATAGAACTGAGATACGTCCCTGATCTGGCTGATATTCCCGCATTAACAGCATGGCCTCAACTAAGGTATTTTATAGGATGGAACATAGAGGAAGAGACAGGAAAAGTTCTGAAGAAAGAACTGCAGCAACTCAGCAAAGAAAGAGTATTTACGTATGCTTCAGTATCCAAACTAAGAAAAAAGATCTGGTTTACAACAGAATACGGAATCCCTTTTGCCGGTTGGGCAGATAAGAATGCAAAATTGGCTACCAAAGCTTATAAAACAGCGCTAAAAGAAATCAGCAAGGCAAAAACGGAAGATGAAGTGAAAGCCTCTGTTGGTAAAGTAATCCGGGTTATCAATACCTTACCGGATATAGAGACCACAGAGCGCGAAGACGCAGGTCTGGCTGTAGATCAACTTATACAATCCTCCTCCATATCCATCTCATCTGAGAAAGCCAGTCAATGGTTTGATGAATACCGGGATTTCTAAGGTCTTTCAAGCATTCCATAGTACAGAATTTGAATCCTGAACTATGGAATATTCACATCTACCCTACTCCTAAAAACAGACCAATAATATACAGAATAATAATTCCCAGCAAAATAGCACCAACAATTTTCCATGTGCTATACGGACGATCCCCGTACACCTTTCCACTGAAGGCATTGATCATGATCTGATAGTATTTTCCATTATACTTGTAGGAAGTCAGCCATACCGGCAACAGCACATACCGTATCCCTTCTTTACTAAAATCTGTATCTGCAGAATCAATACGTTGTTCATCACCACCTATATCGTCTTTTATATATCCCCTGATCTGATACTGCATGACCGCTTTGGCTTCAGCCATGGCTGCCTGTGGATCCAACTGATAGGTCTGTGCCGAAAATCCGCTGATATACTGTTCATTGAAAGGAACGAGTCTGTCTAAATGCCAGGGTCCGAGTTTGTCACTGGAAGCCTGAGAAAGTGACTGAGAAGCACATATTGTAATATCCTTAAAGGTTACAGATACTCTTCCGGAGGCATATCGCCAGCGTGTACGCTGATCCTGTACCGTGGTTGTATTCCCGTCTTTATCTCTTACCGTCCGCTCCACATAATAATGATCTCCCCGCTCTCCGGTATAATCGGTGACTGTATTTGCATTGAAAACCCAGAAAGGAATATACACCCCTTTCAATGCGTTCAGAGAGTATGTATCAAAAATTCGTTTAAAATCATTAGGGGCGAACCAGCGCTTACCTCCCCAGGTTTTAAATTGCTGATAAGCGAGCTTGTTATCAATAAAAAAAGGAACCAGCGCCTGAGGCCGTACAATATGTTCGGTATGATGATCTATAACAAGAGGTGATGAACAGAAGGCACACTTTGCAGCAACCACATGCGAAGGGAGTGTTGTAGATGCCCCGCAGTTTGTACATTTCGCAATTTCCTGCAGCTCCTCGTATCTGTTGTCATTTACATCTTTTATAGAAGCAATGTAATGCTCATAATCTATAGGAAAGGTAAGCGGAGGAGCATTCTCCACATTTTGTGTTATTGTATTACGCGTTCCGCAATACGGACATAACAGATAATCTGTACCGGGTTTATAGGCCAGAGGAGCACTACACCCGGTACATTTAAATGTTTTATTTATTTCAGCAGTTTTTTCTTCAAATGCCATGAACAATGATTGAATTTGCTTAGGCGCCTGGTATCGGAGGAGGAGTCTGCTGGAACAACAGGGCAAGGTCTGTTGTCTGTGATGCCGCTATCCAATTATCAAATCCAGCTTTCCATACCAGCATATTAGAAGTGAGTTTACCACTTGCAATCATATCTTTAAGCTGCGTCATATCAAAGGGTCCTTCCTGCTTATTGTTGACAGCAACATAGTAAGCAACTTGAACAGGAAGCGGCGGCGGCACTGCCCCTGCTTCCTGAGCAGCAGGCTGATTACCCTCAAACTTACGTTCCTGAAAGACTCCGGCCATATTTCCAGCCATTCCCATTCCAAGTCCGGCGCCCATACCGGCACCCATCAATCCGCCGCTACTTGGATTCTCAGCAGCTTTTTCCATTGCATTGGCCGCCTGATACTGCGCATATGCCCCCAGATCGCCTACGATGCCCATACTGCTGCGTTTGTCTAATACCTTCTCGACTTCATCGGGAAGAGAGACATTTTCAATTAAGAATTTATTAAGCAGTAACCCAATCTCTTCAAATTCAGGACTTATTTTCTGTTGAATAAGACCAGATACCTCATCATAATTGGAGGCCAGATCCAGAACCGGAATCCTGGATTCGGCGACAGCATCCATACCACGGGTAACTGCAATATTACGCAGTTGTTCATTTATATCATCTACTGTAAATGTAGGATTGGTTGCCGAAATTGTCTTGATAAACAAGCCGGGATCCTTGACGCTGAAAGCATAGTTACCAAATGCACGCAGGCGTACCGGGCCGAATTCAGCATCCCTCAGCATAATAGGATTGTTGGTTCCCCATTTCTGATTCACAAACTGCCGTAGACTCACAAAAAATACATCTGCTTTGAAGGGGCTGTTGAAACCGTATTTCCAGCCTTGTAAAGTCGTCATAATAGGCATATTCTGCGTTGAAAGCTCATATCGGCCAGAGTAATATACATCTGCTATACGTCCCTCATTCATAAATACAGCGGCCTGACCTTCACGCACAGTAAGCTGCGCACCCATTTTTATCTCATTCTGGTAGCGTGGAAATTTCCAGACAATGGTGTCCCTGGTATCATCCACCCACTCGATAATATCTATAAATTCATTTCTGATTTTATCTAACAATCCCATATTTTTCAAGTTTATATGGATTAAAGATAGCACTTTTGCAGCATATCAAAAGAAAGATTTAACAGGTATATTAAGTTGTTATGCAAGGCTCCGATGTGCTGTATCCGGGTTAGAAAAATTCCTTTATTTCCACAACTTCATCATAAATAACAGAAAAAAAACGGGCATTATCTTCCTTCGGCAATATATGTAGTCCGGTCCATTTGCCATAGGCTGGCAATGTCAGAACATTGTTTTTCAAATGGAAACATGGCAGCCGAAACTGTTGCCTTCCTTTTCCCCGGACGACACATCCGGGATGCAGATGCCCTACAATGTTGAACATATAGGCGGGCAGATCAGCGACTGGCTCATGTGAAAACAGCAGCCCTTCAGCCAGAATATATTGTGGAATAATCTGTAAACGAGCTTCAGCCCAGTGTGCATCTACCAAAATATCGTGATTTCCGCGGGTAAGCAAAAAACTGATGTTCGGATAACGATGTGTAAACAGGGCAAATGCGGTCCAGTCCTCATTCCAGTCTGAATGAAACAGATCACCCAGCAGTATTACCCGTTCTACTGTCAGTTCCTGAAACAACAATTCCAGCCGGCTGATTTCTTCCTCAACTTCTACAGGAGGCACAAATAGTCCTTCCTTCCGGAAATGCTTCATCTTACCCAAATGCCAGTCCGACAAGACCAACAAATGATAGAAGGGAATATACAATACTTTCTGAGGCAGTAGAAAGCAATCTAATCCATTCAATACAATCTTCTTTGCCATTACTCCAAAGTTAACTGCATTTTCAGTTTTTCCAAACGGCTTTGCCAATCTTCATTACTGTAGCGTTCGCGGAAAGATTCGGAAAAAACGGGAAAAGCAAACGGAGTCAGCTTTTCAGGATGCGTCAATATAATACGATGCCCGCTGATCCGGTTGAAAGCAGTCTGCATTCGTCCTTCTTCCAACTGAAAATCAAACACTTCATCGTAGGCCTCTCTAAGCAGCAGATTGTTGGGGTCATAATCCTGAAATACAGAGAAAAACAATCCTGAGTTAGCCTGCAGATGTTTTGTTTTCACATTCTTACCGGGGAATCCCTGAAAAACCAGTCCTGCGATGCCGGCTATATCTCTGAAACGCCTTCTTGCCATTTCCTGCACATTAATTCCGCTTGACAGATCGGCATGCAGATGCTCAGGAGAAAACACTTTTTGTAATAAGGGAAGAGTAATATCAAATTTCGTCTCAGAGACCAGTTCAAATCCATACTCATTCGTCGCAATGCTAAAGGTTGCGGGCTGAATCTTACCTAACCGGTAAGCGATGACCTGAGACATTCCTTCATGCACAAGCTTACCTTCAAAAGGATAAACAAATAAATGGTGTCCATAGCGGGTTTCCATATACTCGACCAGCAGCTCGTCTTCTACCGGCAAAGCAGAGCGCACTTTCTGTTCCTTAAAAAGAGGTTGTAAAAAACGGATCTCTTCACTTTGATAACTCCTTTTCTGAATATGCTGAAAACTATGGCGGATCGCATCTCCAAGATCAGGAGATATGGAAAAGCGTCCACCCATCCACGACGGTACTACTCCTTTCTTTTTTGTAGAAGGTTTAACTGTCACATCCATTCCTCTGGTATGCAGCAATTCCAGTTGTCTTCCGGAGAACCAAAACACTTCTCCTTCTTTCAGTCTGGAGATAAAAGATTCTTCTATAGACCCCAGATATTTGCCATTCATAAACCGAACCCGCATCATGGCATCCGATACAATCGCACCTATACTAAGCCGATGCCGCATAGCCAGTTTGCGGGATGTAACTTTATATAATCCGTCAGTATATTCCAAACGGTGAAAATCATCATATGCCGTAAGTGATTTACCCCCGTGGATAAGCATCGCCATACATTCGTCAAATTCTGCTCTGGATACCGACGCATAGCAATGTGTCTGCACGATTTCTGCAAAGATCTGATCCGCATCAAACCCATCTCCCACGGCCAGCGTCATTAAATACTGGATCAGCACATCAAAACTCCGGATATAAGGTATACGTTGTTCGACTATATGCTCTTTTACAGCATATTTCAGCGAATCTCCTTCAATAATTTCAAGCGAATTCGTAGGAACGTAATAGATCTTTGAAGTCTCATCAGGTCTGTGCCCCGAACGGCCTGCCCGCTGCAAAAAACGGGCAACCCCTTTTGGAGAACCTACCTGTACCACACAATCCACCGGACGAAAGTCAACCCCCAGATCGAGACTACTGGTACACACAACGGCTTTTAAGCGGCCTTCATGCAATGCTTCTTCCACCCAAAAACGGATCTCATCACTCAGTGAACCGTGATGGATTGCCAGTAGTCCTGCAAATTCAGGGTAATTCAGAATAATCTGCTGGTACCATATTTCAGCCTGGGATCTTGTATTCGTAAAGATCAGAGTAGACTGATGTGCATTAATGATAGGAATGACCTTATCCAGTAACCGGATTCCCAAATGACCGGCCCAAGGAAACTTTTCCAGTGAATCCGGCAAAACGGTCTCGATATGAAGTTTCTTTTTGATATCCGCTTTGACCATGACACCAGTATTTTCTAGCCCCAACAAGATTTCCTTAGCCTCTGCCAGATTACCTATAGTTGCAGAAATACCCCATATCTTCAGCCGGGGATTGATAGCCTTTAGCCGGCTTAAGGCCAGCTCTACCAATACACCACGCTTGCTGCCTAACAATTCATGCCATTCATCAATCACGATAAATTCCAGTGATTTGAAATATGCTGTACTGTCTTTGGAAGCCAGCAGCAGATGTACACTCTCCGGTGTGGTAATCATGGCCTGCGGAGGAGTTTTACGTTGTCGCTGCCGGACCGATGCAGTGGTATCGCCCGTACGTAATTCAATGGTATAATCCAGATCCAGTTCTTCCGAAACTGCATTAGCAGCTTTATAGATTTCTTTGGACAAAGCCCGTAAAGGTGTTATCCAAAGTGTATGTAATTTCTTATTTTTTGCACCTTCATGATGCGCATAGTAATGATCCAGAATCCCAAACCATACAGCAAATGTCTTTCCGTATCCGGTAGGAGCATTCAGCAATCCGGAATTTCCTTCACGAATAGCTCTCCAGGTTTGCTGCTGAAAACCATGAGCCTTCCATCCCTGATTATGAAACCATACTTCTGCAAACTGGTTCATTTCAACGATTCAATTAAGTCCAACAAATCTTGTTTTGTATTCGCATCTTTTGGTAGTTTATCCTTTCGCCATCGCAGAATCCGCGGGAACCGTAAGGCGACACCTGATTTATGCCGGCTGCTGAGATTAATCCCTTCAAATGCCAGCTCAAAGACCATCTCCGGTTTGACACTTCTGACAGGTCCGAATTTTTCTATAGTATTCCGTTTGATCCAGTTGTCCATACTGATCAGCTCCTTGTCTGTCAATCCGGAATATGCTTTCGCAAAAGGTACTAACTGCTCTCCGTCCCAAACCGCAAAAGTATAATCTGTAAACAAATTTGCCCTTCGTCCATGTCCGGACTGTGCATAAATCAATACCCCGTCTATCGTCATAGGATCCGTTTTCCACTTCCACCAGTTCCCTCTTTTCCGTCCTGTTTCATAGGGACTTGACTTGCGCTTGATCATAAGTCCCTCCGCATTATGTTCCCTTGCATGTGCTCTGTAAGATGCTGCTTCCTCCCATGCACTGAACTCTAAAGCCGGAGACAGCAACAGGACATCCGACACACCGGCTGTATCGAGCACATGTTGCAGAAGATTACGTCTTTCTGTTAATGGAAGAGCTCTCAGATCCTTCCCTTCCCATTCCAGAAGATCATAGCACACCATCACTAACGGAGCATCTGCCAATGTTTTAGCAGACAGGTTTTTACGACCAATACGGGTCTGCATAACATTAAAATCAAGTGGTATACCTTCCTTCCACGGAATTACCTCTCCATCGATCACCGTACCGTTGGGCAGCAAATCCTTTAATTTATGAAATTCCGGAAATTTCTCCGTCATCAGATCTTCTCCTCTGCTCCAGACAAACAGTTCATCTTTCCGGATGATAAGCTGTCCGCGGATACCATCCAGTTTAGGTTCCAGTATCCATTCTTCGAGATTACCCAACTCTTCTACCGGAGAATCAATAGCATATGCCAGATAAAAAGGATAAGGGAGGAAATGCTTATCTGCATTCAGATCACTGAAAAATAAAGAATCCATCTTTTCAGTAAGCGGACTCCATTTTCCCATCAGCCTGTGTTCCACGACCGCTTCTTCCATTTCCAGATAACGAGCCAGCGCCTTTCCTACAATCTTTTTGGATACTCCAACCCGAAAATTTCCGGTCAGAAACTTATTAAAAAGAAAAAGCGCCGTTCCGGATAATTGTGTCCAATATCCTAAAATTAATTCTTTCTGTACGTCTTCCGGCTGTCCATACAGGTCTATTAATTGCTGATAGATCGTATGCAGTTCAAATAGGATTTGGGTCTTGGAGGTTGGTAATACCAGAGCCAGACTTTCAGCGAGATCTCCCACGATATAGTAGCTTTCATCCAGAAGCCATAACGGAATATCGGCCAGCTCCGCAGCCCAGATTTTTAGCATACTGGTCTTGACAGGGCGTTTTGGTTTATTACCCATAAGGAGCGCGATACCAAACAACTGGTCCTCCTGCCTTGCATTTATAAGATATTGATGAATGGCTTCAATTTTTTCATTTGTCCGCGTCGTACTGTCCAGCGCTTCGAAAAGTTCTACAAAATCTTTCATTCCATATCCTCCTCTTCCTGATCATGAAACAGTGTTTTGAGGACAGAAGCTTTTACGCCCAGATGTTCATTGATCCATTTTGAAAACACGGCTTCGTAACCATGTGTCACGTACACATGACGGGCACCTGTTTGCTGTACAGCAGCATTAAGCTGTGTCCAGTCGCAATGGTCAGACAGGACAAATCCCTGATCCACTCCTCTTCTTCGTCTTGCTCCACGCAATTGCATCCAACCGCTGCACATGGCGATCTTGTAAGGTCTTAGTTTTCGTATCCAGGGAGTATCCATTGCAGATGGCGGTGCGACAATAAGCGCGCCCTTTATTGCGGATCGATCCGTCTCCGCAACAATCCGTTGTCCCGGAAACTGGTATCCTACTTCCTGTAGTGCCTGATTAACATTCGCTACAGCTCCGTGCAGGTACACTTCACCTATGGAGGTATCCAGGTGTTTTAAGATATTTTGTGCTTTACCCAGCGAATATCCCAACAATACTGTATTTAATCCTTTATCCTGATTCTGCTTCCACCAGCGGTTGATATCTTCATACACATCAAATGCAGAAGGGAAATGGTATACCGGAAGTCCGAATGTAGATTCTGTGATAAAATGATCACACTTAAGCAACTCAAAAGGTTGTGACAGACCGTCATCGCTCCATTTATAATCACCAGTAAATACCCATACCTCTCCCTGATATTCCAGACGCACCTGAGCCGATCCGATAATATGTCCTGCAGGATGCAGACTGATCTTTACCCCGTTGACAGACATTACCTCTCCATATTTCATGCCTGTAACATTGTTTTCAACCCCAAGACGCAGACGCAGTATCGGAATACTATCCGGATGACACCAGTAGTGTCCCATCCCCCAGCGTGCATGATCACTATGTGCATGGGTAATCAGGGCATTATCAACAGGTTTCCATGGATCAATATAAATATTCGCTTGTTTACAATACAGACCTTTGCTCGTCACAGATAGTAATTTCATATAATCCCTGGCTTCCTTTCTTATGCTACATTTAGTATAAGACAATAAAAGGTATCAAATTGTTTAGGTTGCACTCCGGATTGACGCGTAATTATATACGTATGCGTTTGCCGCTGTCCTCACCGGTAGTAAAAAAGGAAGATACTCTACATTCTATTGAAACTTATGTTAGCAATTGGTGGGGGCACCAACTGACGCGCAGAGCTGTACTTAGATCACGTAGTAGCAAAGTAGACATCAGTAATCTTCACCACTTCGTTTGCCGCTGTCCTCACCGGTAGTACAAAAGGAAGATACTCTACATTCTATTGAAACTTATGTTAGCAATTAGTGGGGACACCAACTGACGCGCAGAGCTGTACTTAGATCACGTAGTAGCAAAGTAGATATCAGTAATCTTCACCACTGCGTTTGCCGCTGTCCTCACCGGTAGTAAAAAAGGAAGATACTCTACATTCCATTGAAACTTATGTTAGCAATTGGTGGGGACACCAACTGACGCGCAGAACTGTACTTAGATCACGTAGTAGCAAAGTAGACATCAGTAATCTTCACCACTGCGTTTGCCGCTGTCCTCACCGGCATTACAAAAAGAGGATGACCAGCTGGCCATCCTCTTTTTATCTATTATGGGATATAAAAACTAAAACTTCAGGTTAAGCTTCTTAAAAACAAAGCTCCACAACCATATCGGTCCTATTGTGATCAATCTGATCAGATTATTAGTCGATACAGGAACTGCTTCTCTTTTTGTGATTGCAATCAGCGCAGCCAATGACACCAGCATAATCAGTCCGGCAATCAGCCATACTGCAGGCCCTCCTGCTCTTTCCAGATATTCCAGCTGAACAATAAAGAAACTCATAATACCAATCTCAATCAGCATAGCATAAGACAGCGTAGGAGCCAGACGTAGATAAGAATAAACAATAATTGCAATGAAAATTGATCCCCAGTTAAGAAAAGTATGCCATCCCATTTTGACCATAAAATCAAATTGCGGAAATGGAATCATCCAGATCAGTCCCATTAGCCCAAAGAAAAATAAAGTTAAAAAAGCAGCATACAGTCCTCTGTTTTGAGGATTTGCAAATATAGCTGACAACTCTTTAAAATAAATATCTACCGGTCTTAAGACTTCCTGAGGAGCAGGGCTCGGTTTGTTTTTCTTTTTATTACTCATGAGACTCTTTTAACAGAAAGAAGCTGTCTGAAAGAATAATTCTCTCAGACAGCTCTCCTTTTTAATTTACTATTATCTTATTTCGCGTAAGCCACAGAACGTGTCTCCCGGATTACAGTTACTTTAATCTGTCCCGGATAAGTCATTTCCGTTTGAATACGGTTAGAGATATCTGCAGCCAGAATTTCAGCCTGCGCATCTGTTACTTTTTCACTTTCAACGACAACACGCAATTCACGTCCGGCCTGGATCGCAAATGTTTTCTCCACACCAGGATACGACAGCGCAAGGTCTTCCAGCTCTTTCAGACGTTTGATATAGCTTTCCACCACTTCACGACGAGCTCCCGGACGAGCACCTGAGATCGCATCACAAGCCTGTACTACCGGAGAGATCAATGAAGTCATTTCGATCTCATCGTGGTGAGCTCCGATTGCATTACAAACGTCAGGATGTTCTTTATATTTTTCGGCCAGCTGCATGCCTAAGATTGCGTGTGGCAGTTCAGGATTATCATCAGGTACTTTTCCAATATCATGCAACAGACCTGCACGTTTTGCAAGTTTCACATTCAACCCCAGTTCTGCTGCCATCGTTGCTGCAAAATTGGCCACTTCACGAGAGTGCTGCAACAAGTTCTGTCCGTAAGATGAACGGTAACGCATACGTCCTACCATACGGATCAGTTCCGGATGAAGGCCATGTATACCCAGATCGATAGCTGTACGCTCACCGATCTCTACGATTTCATCTTCGATCTGTGTTCTTGTTTTCGCTACCACCTCTTCGATTCTCGCCGGGTGAATACGACCATCAGTCACCAGACGGTGTAAAGCCAGACGTGCAATCTCACGGCGTACCGGATCAAAGCCGGACAGAATGATAGCCTCCGGTGTATCATCTACAATAATTTCAACCCCGGTAGCAGCTTCCAGCGCACGTATATTACGACCTTCACGACCGATAATACGTCCTTTGATCTCATCATTTTCGATATTAAAGATGGAAACTGTATTTTCGATAGCCGATTCGGTTGCTGTACGCTGAATAGTCTGAATAACGACTTTCTTAGCTTCTTTGGTTGCCGTAAGTTTGGCTTCATCTACGACATCCTTGATCTGAATCATCGCCTGAGAACGGGCTTCTTCACGTAAAGAATCAACCAGTTGATTTTTGGCTTCTTCAGCCGTTACTCCGGCAATATTTTCAAGTTGTTTGATTTGTTGAGATTTCAAATGGTCCACTTCTTCGCTTTTCTTCTCATTCAGCTCTACAAGTTTTTCCAATTGCTTTTTGGTATTGTCCAGTTCTTGTTTCTCGCGGTTCAGGTTCTCCAGTTTCTGGTTAATAGACTGCTCCTTCTGGCGGGTAGCATTCTCTTTTTGGACAATGGTATTATTACGCTGATTTACTTCTTTTTCATGCTCAGCCTTTAGTTGTAAAAACTTCTCTTTTGCTTCCAGAAGTCTTTTCTTTTTGATATGCTCCCCTTCCTGTTCTGCCTCCTTCACGATTTTCCTGGCGTTTTCATGTGCAGCTTGTTCTTGCCTTTTAAACAACATTTGCAGCACATAACGGCCAATCAGAACACCCACGATAAGGGAAACTATGATTGCTATTATGATCTGTATATTCATTTGTTTTTATGTGTGTTATATTAGTTGATAAAAATTGTTTCTATATGTTTTGATTTAATTTTTTTTGCAAAAAAAAACCGCAATTAAATATAAACGGGTACCAAGTATTATTAAACTTCCATTACACATGATTAAGCGATTGATCATGACCTAGATGGCTTACGCAAAATGGTCTACATCTTTTTTTCGCCCGTGATATTGAAGCGTTAAGTTTAAAATAGTGACAACCCGAATTTAATTGCGGCAAATTCGTAGTTACAAAGCGTTGTATAAGAACGATTTTGTTATTTATTAAAGAAACCTGTCAACAACTGATCCAGCTCATGAACAGCCTGCTCTACCCCTTCTTCGTGGTTTTGCGCATTTTTTTCGGCTTTCAACATTCCTGTTGCATATTGCAGGACACACATGGACAATAAATCCTGTTTATCCCGAACTGCATAGTTGTCTTGTAGTTCTTTTATTCTCTCATTAACCAATTTCGCTGCATGACGGATAATTTCCTCCTCACCTGCATCCACTTTCAACGGATATACCCGATCAGCGATATTTATTTTTATGGAAATATCTCCCATTTTTCCTTTGAGCTTATAGTAAACAAATGCTTTTTCTGAAATTCCTTATCTCCGTTATCTTACTTCAATAAGCCGATGCACTTGTCTATTTCTTTAACAAAATCGTTAATTTTTTGCTTCGTGTCAAGTATTTTCTCATTTATTGCGTCTTTATCCACATTCGAATCTTCCAAAGTACGCGCTACAGCAAGGGCTTTCACCTTTTCTTCTGTCTGCTTTACTTTTTCGGAGCTTGTATCCAAAGCCACCTGTAACGATTGCACTTCTAATTTAAGTAAATCATTCTCTTCCTGCAAGGCTTCACACAATTGAATTAAATTTTTCGTTTTCTCAACGATAATATTCATTTGTGTTGATAAAGATGCCATACTTATTTACTGCAATTAAAGTTATACTCCACTATTAGCGCACTACTGCGCCTAATTCTTTCTCAAAGTTAAGAATTAATTTTTGAACTATAGCGTCAATTTGTTTGTCCGCCAAAGTTTTTTCTTCATCCTGTAAAACAAAGCTCAAGGCATATGATTTCTTACCCTGAGGCAGTTTATCACCTTTATAGACATCAAAAATATTGACTTCAGTAAGCAACTTACGCTCTGTTTTAACTGCCACTTGTCGTAGTTTATCAAATGTAACAGCCTCATCAACAAGCAATGCCAGATCACGACGAACAGCCGGAAATTTGGAAACTTCCTTGTATTTGATGCTATTTTTACGAATTACTTTCAGTATCTGATCCCAGTCAAAATCAGCAAAAAATACCTGTCCGTCTACATCCGCTTTTTTCAGGCTAGTCTGTGCTACTGCACCAAATGCAACTAAGGTTTTCTGCCCCTTTTTGTACGATAATCCGTAATCAAAATAGGTAGAGTCTGTATCTGTGACTTCCAGTCCCTGTATATTCAATCTGCGGATAATAGTATCCACAGCGGCTTTAATGTTGTAAAATGTAACAGGCTTCGCCTCTCCACTCCATTTTTCGCCGGTTTGTCTTCCTGCAAGAGCGAGTCCAAGATGCTGTCTTTCCTGATAACCTTCTTCCAGTAAATGATAAGTACGCCCGAATTCAAAGAATTTCAGATCTGTACTTTTTCTCTTCTGGTTGTAAGACACTGCTGTCAAAGCAGAAAACACCAGATTCTGACGCATGGTATCCAGATCACTGCTTAAGGGATTTAACAATTTCACGGCTGTATCCACATCATCCACATATTCAGATTTGGTCAATGAATTCGACAAAATCTCATTATAGCCGTTAGCGATCAATAAATCCGCAACCTGATTCAATACCACTTCTCTGTCCGGTTTTTCCGAAGTATTTAAAGAGGCATTGATCTGCTGCTTGATCTCTATATTATTGTAACCATATATACGCAGAACTTCTTCAACAATATCCACTTCGCGAGTCACATCCACTTTGAAAGGAGGAACCTGTACCAACAGTTCATGTTCATTTTCTTTTGCAACTGCTATTCCCAGAGAAGTAATGATAGAGCGAATATCTTCCTTCGGAATCGCTTTTCCGATAAGGCGTTGTACATTCGTATAATTCACGGTAAACTCGAACGGAGCTACCGGATCAGGATACAGGTCTGTAATCGCTGAACTGACTGTACCGCCTGCAACTTCCAGAATCAGCAATGCTGCACGTTTGAGTGCAAATGCTGTCATATTCGGATCTGTTCCTCTCTCAAAACGGAAAGAAGAGTCCGTTTTCAAAGCGTGTCTTTTTGCTGTTTTACGAACAGATACGGAATTGAAATATGCGCTTTCTAAAAATATATTTACGGTAGAAGCACTTACTCCAGAATGCAATCCGCCGAAGACTCCGGCTATACACATTGGTTTTTCTGCATCTGCAATAACCAGATCTTCTGCTGACAAGGTACGTGCAACTCCGTCTAAAGTTGTAAAAGCCTCTCCTTCTGTAGCATTACGCACAATGACCTGATGACCGGCAATCTGATCGGCATCAAAGGCATGTAGTGGTTGTCCCAGGTCATGAAGAACATAATTGGTTACATCCACAATATTGTTGATCGGACGAATACCGATAACATTGAGTTTTTCTTTCAACCAATCCGGAGATTCTTTTACTGTCACTCCTGAAATATTGACACCGGTATAACGGGGCGCAGCATCTGTATTTCTAACAGAAACTGTTGTCTGCACAGCGCTTTCAATAGACTGAAATGCGGTAATATCCGGCAATGTAAAGGAGGTTCTGAAAAAACCGGCCAGATCACGCGCTACTCCTAAGTGAGAAGCGGCATCAGCACGATTGGGTGTCAGACCGATTTCGTAACGGTAATCATCCGTAATGTGAAAATAATCGCGGGCTGTCTGTCCCAACGGTGTATCAGCAGGCAGTACCAGGATACCATCATGCGATTTACCTAAGCCAATTTCATCTTCTGCACAGATCATCCCTTCTGAAACTTCACCACGGATTTTAGATTTATTGATTTTAAAAGGTTCTCCCTCCAGTGGATGAACAGTAGTTCCGACAGTAGCTACTATTACTTTTTGTCCGGCAGCTACATTGGGTGCACCACAGACTATGTGCAACAATTCTTCACGTCCAACATCCACAGTTGTGACACGAAGACGATCCGCATTGGGATGTTGTTCACAGGTCTTAACCTCCCCTACAACAAGACCTTCTAATCCTCCGGGTATACTCTGAACTGTTTCCAGCACTTCTACTTCCAGACCAATATCTGTCAAAATATGAGAGATTTGCTCAGGAGTCTTATCCTTTATATCAACAAAATTTTTTAACCAGTTATATGAAATATTCATTGTCTAATCTATATGAAGCACAAAGATAGAACTTTGTAACGAAATACGGATTCCACGGCCGGTAAAATTTGAATAACTCTATAGATGGAATGTATTATTTTTTGGGTAAATTTAGATATTGCTGTATTATGAACTATACATTACCGGAATGGCTAAACTCTAATATGGTCGGTTCTTTGATTTAATGATATTTACAACAACTGGGACCTCCATATTGCAGTTGATCGGTCAGTTGTGAATTGCTTTCATTCTTTGATTTAATGATATTTACAACAACTTAATGAGTTTCCGGGCAAAGCTGGTGTGCGTTGTGAATTGCTTTCATCTTTGATTTAATGATATTTACAACAACTGGGACCTCCATATTGCAGTTGATCGGTCAGTTGTGAATTGCTTTCATTCTTTGATTTAATGATATTTACAACAACATAAAAAGGAGGTTCCGAAGTATATCAATTGTTGTGAATTGCTTTCATTCTTTGATTTAATGATATTTACAACAACTCAACGGTAAATGGGTTTATAAATAATGGGGTTGTGAATTGCTTTCATTCTTTGATTTAATGATATTTACAACAACTTGCACACCTCCCGGATGACCCAGGTGTGAGTTGTGAATTGCTTTCATTCTTTGATTTAATGATATTTACAACAACCGGCGTTGTTAGCGCCGCCAGTCTGTTAGTGTTGTGAATTGCTTTCATTCTTTGATTTAATGATATTTACAACAACCGCAATATTATCTTAGATTATCATGTCTAAGTTGTGAATTGCTTTCATTCTTTGATTTAATGATATTTACAACAACAAGCAACATAAAATAGGTAGCTTCCACTCCGTTGTGAATTGCTTTCATTCTTTGATTTAATGATATTTACAACAACACTGGATTAACAAGGGATTGATCACTCCACGTTGTGAATTGCTTTCATTCTTTGATTTAATGATATTTACAACAACGGCCAGGGGTTGGCGGCTAGCCAACGAAGAGTTGTGAATTGCTTTCATTCTTTGATTTAATGATATTTACAACAACAGATTTGACGGAAGGAACTCTAATAGAGTTGTTGTGAATTGCTTTCATTCTTTGATTTAATGATATTTACAACAACTGTTTAATATCTCTTGTTCACCAAGATGTGGTTGTGAATTGCTTTCATTCTTTGATTTAATGATATTTACAACAACCGGCGGCCAGGGTTCCCTTTTGTTTCGGCAGTTGTGAATTGCTTTCATTCTTTGATTTAATGATATTTACAACAACGTGCAGGAGTTGGAGCAACTACTTGCGAGTGTTGTGAATTGCTTTCATTCTTTGATTTAATGATATTTACAACAACGAAAAATACTATCTTCAACCTTCGACTATCGTTGTGAATTGCTTTCATTCTTTGATTTAATGATATTTACAACAACCAGCCTTAAAATCAGATTTCGGGTTATTCTGTTGTGAATTGCTTTCATTCTTTGATTTAATGATATTTACAACAACATCGAAGTAGGGCTTAAAAACAGCGGTAAAGTTGTGAATTGCTTTCATTCTTTGATTTAATGATATTTACAACAACCCATTGTATACTCTTGATTCTGTTAACCTTGTTGTGAATTGCTTTCATTCTTTGATTTAATGATATTTACAACAACGTTTGTCTACTGCAGTAGTGCGAGCGGGTAGTTGTGAATTGCTTTCATTCTTTGATTTAATGATATTTACAACAACTTTTTATTCGCTATGAGACTTTAGAAATGGGTTGTGAATTGCTTTCATTCTTTGATTTAATGATATTTACAACAACATACCAAACCGTAAATTCATAAAAATCAATTAGTTAAATCAAAAATTAGAATAAAAAATACGGACCAATATGATCCGTATTTTTTTATTTGATACCGTTTTTTAAATCCTGATCTTTAAAATAGCTCAAGTTGTTGTGGTGTATCAGGCCGCTTACTCTTGTCTTTACCTATAAAGAGTTCTATATCGCCAAACTGCTTATCTGTAATCGTTAAAATCCCTATATGTCCTTTTTCGGGCAGTAGTCTTTTAACCCTTTTAACATGTACATCAGCGTTTTCCCTACTATTGCAGTGTCGCAGATAAATAGAGAATTGAAACATAGTAAAACCATCCTGCATAATTTCTTTTCGAAACCGGGCATGAACAGCACGATCTTTTTTCGTTTCAGTAGGAAGATCAAAAAATACTAATATCCACAAAACTCTATATTGATTTAAACGGTTCACAACATAAATTGACTTATTTTATTTATAAGGCTGGATAATTGATTTTTCGGACAACTCCTTCAAAACATCTCGCCAATGAAGCCGTAGTTCTGGAAACAGCAACTAATAACGGACTTGTAATATCTTCAAACTGTACATCAACCTGAGGTAATTGCAGCAGTCTCATTTTTAATGCAGTATCCAATTCATTACAATTCAATCCTTCTGACAACATATTATAAACCATTCGATCTACATAAGGCCGATAGGGTTCCATAATATCATCAGCGAGACAATATGCATTATATTTATTGCGGTGAAAAATACCAAAGGTCGGAAGGAGGCCGGAAGAAACCAATCCTCTGGCTACTACAGCGCGTAATATAGCGTAACCGTAATTAAGTAAGTTATTAGGCGGATCTCCTGCGCGATGCCGGTTAAAATCAAAAAATTCACGAAAGATATGTTGCCAGTAATAAGCGGCAGCTCGTGCTTCGTAATTATCGGGATCGCCGGAACGAACCGATTTTGCCCAGTAATACATATTATCCACTTTCAGGCCCGTATCTTCCAATATTCTGGCCTGATTATAGATTTTTTGTTGAATCGTCTGTTGCCACAACTGTTTTTTTAAAGGTAGGGATGCTTCTATCTGATAGCGAAAGCGTTCGGATTGGGTTTGCCCCCCATCTAAAGGTAATATCAGACCCGTAGGCATATGTGTGCTGTCACATGAAATCACTGCTACATTATTCTGTAATAAAGCCGCAATGCAACCATGAGAGATAGTAATTTGTTGATTTTCGAGAACAATCACACCAATATCTTCAATAGGCACCGTCCTTTTCTTATCTTCTCCGGGAAGATCAATAATTAATTGCCTGTTAGCATGACTCAGATAAGCAGGATTAGAAAACATCAAGGTACGCTTGATCATAGTTTAGACTTTTGAAATATTTCCTAAACGGTCTGAATCAATCTTGATACAAAATTCTTTGATAGATTTTCCGTTTAAACTTTGATAACAATCTTGCGATCCAAATTCAATTTTCTTTGCAATGGTATCAGCAATGGTATGTTTCAGAAAGTAAATTTCCTTTCCGCTGAATTTTTGTACCACATGTATATTATTACTTCTTTCCGATATGTTTTTCCAGTAATCTATAAACAACGGACTTGATTCGTCCAAAATAACTTCTTCATTATCATCTGGGACATATACAAAATCTCCCTGTTTCAATGTAAAGAGTAACCTCGCACTATTTTTTTCTTCAAAATATTTTCTGAACAAATCCTCTTTATTAAAATTTCTCTTGTCATTTGAAGCATTGAATTCTGATTTTAAAAGATTAGCAGCGTCAAAAAAAGTTATCAAGTCATAATGACGTTCTGTTTTATCCTTATTTAGTTTTTTATTGAAAACTTCTTTCTCCATTACTGCAAATAGATAATTATCACCTGTTTTAACGTATAGAGAATCATTAAAAGATTTTTTCCTATTTAATTTTTGTAACGAAATATCATCTTCATCATCTGTTTTTTTCTTTTTAGATTTTGATGGATCTTTGTAATAAATTTTTATAGTTGAAATAGGAGGATGTGGTTTAGGATTTTGTTGTTCGTCTTTTCGCTCAGCAAGTTTTTTGTTTAAATCTAAAATTCCCTCTGCTGAAAATGCTTCTTCTTTTTTACCAAAGGATTTTAGATGTTCTTCTATTACATTCTTTAAAAAAGGATTTACAATTTTTTCTATGGTTTTTTCTGTAGCAAATTGTTTTCCTGCAAGTTTATTGATTGGAATTCTATATATTTCCTTTCCATTCGAAAGACCGTATAAAGTTCCTTCGTGTAATTGTCCTCTTAATTTTATTTGCTTATTTCCTTGAATATCATATTGCAGCAAAAGTTTATCTTTTGGCTTGTGGGAAACTATAACTTCTTTAAGTTTTTGTTCTGCTTCTTCCGGGAAACCCTTCCAAGGCATTTCAATAGCTCTGAATTTTTCCAGCTGGTTAAATATTTCCCGTCTTTTTTCTTCTTCTAAATTCAGTACTTCATCAAGCAATTCTGTTTTAGTACCACTAAAACCGGGAAAAAATTTTTCTTTATTTTTATCCAACCATTCTTTAAGAACCTGATTGAGATCATTCAATCTTTTAATATGTGCTGGTTGAGTACAGGCTATTACAAGAGCATCCATAGCGTGATGTCTGTGATCTATTCTTTTGCTCCAGCCTTTTATAATCAGTTTATTATTTTTCTTCCTTATAAACTCGCTTCTAAATTTTTCAATAAAAATTTCTTCATCCAAAATAGGTTCATTAAATTCAACATCAGCATTTTTATATTCTGTAAACTTCTTTTCAGTTTCTTTCTTATAATTATCATATTCTAATTGAGCAATTTTCGGTAATACAGCTTCATATCTTTCTTTCAATAAAACTTTAAACTTATCTGTTAACCCCCAATGGTTTCTTAGATAATCCGTTATTCCTCCTGTTGTAGTTTTTACGTTTTCATTCCCGACAATTTTATTCAATTCTTCACGGATTCGAATAGAAATATATTGAGTATCTTTTATCTGCCTCTGAATAGGGTCTTCAGGAATGGAAGTTGCCAACAGATTTTTTCGTTTTTTTCCTGAAAAATATTTATTTGCATGATCAATAAACTGATCTTTTGTAAAAATCCGGTAATTTACTGAACCTACTTCGAAATATTCCATAGAAGTTCTGTTCCCTTTTTCATTATTTATAGATTTTTCACAAATTACTTTATTAGACAGAGAATCATCAAAATATCTTGACTGCGGAATGATATGATCAACATCATATCTTTCACGATTAAACAGTTCCGAAAGCGAAATTGGCTGTCCTGTATAAGGCGATATATGACCTTGAGACTCCCAGAGTTTTAATTTTTCTATTTCAGATTTAGACGGATCGTTATAGTTCTTAAGATATACTTCCTGTAAGTTTTCCTGAGAAACCCATAATTTATATTTTTCAATGTTGGCAATAGAAATTTCCTGCTTAAGTTCTATAAGTTTATTTCTTATTTCTGCATTATGTTTTTGGCTTTTTAAATTTGCAGAATACATTTTACCACGCTCAACTGCATTGTTTTTAAGCTCTCTTGCCAGTTCTACTCTTATTTCATCAGGCTTAAAACCATATTTTCTCCAAATATCTCTTACAATAACTAGTGCTTCATTGATGATTTGTTCTGCCAAAGGATTTCTTAGTTCTCCTTGTTTTAATCTTGAGATCTGGGTAAATTCTTTAATTAGTTCATCGCCAGAATATTCTTTAGCGGTATGTTTATCATAAACTAATATTGTTGCAATAGCGTTTACAATTCCTCCATCTGATAAAACGTCTTGATTTTTATCTAAAAACTCCTGAGCCGACTTTTCAAACGGATCTTCCACATTTTCATTCAAAAGTTTAACAATTTTGTGACTTAATGCTTCAGAAAAATTTTGATCAAAAAACTTTCCTGCTCTCACTAATGGCAAAATATTATCAATTGCTTTTAAACTGAGGTTCGAATAGTTTCTGCTAAATTTTATTTTAGAAATCTTAATAGCTACATCGTTCTTATTTTCTAAATCAGGTGAATATTTTTCAATAAACGCTAATATATTAGAAGTTCTTTCACTTGTTAAATCATATTCATTTCCCTTACCATTATAGAGTATTTCCCAGAGCTCCACCTGTCTTTCAGAATCATCCAAACCAAATATATTCCACAATTCCCCTAAAGCTTTTTGCAAAATTACTTTTGTCTCATTTCCTTTCAGCTTATCTTTGGCGTTCATCCCATTAAGAAAGTCAACATTTTCTCTCAGTTTAAATTCTTTTTTGAGTTTTGTAAGTATTGGGTTAAAAGAAACTTCTTTTTTACTTTGCAATTCTTCATACAGCCACTCTTTTAGAGCCACCGGAATCGGTTTGTCAATATACTTATATCTGATTTCCCCTTTTCTATTTACACCATTTTCAATTTTGGTATTAATAACTAATTTATTGATCTGCTCCCAAATTTTATATTCCTGAAAAACAGGATGGCTTTTGGCTACAACTTTTTCAGTTGGCTCATATCGACAGTTTGATATTAAATCTGATTGATCCTTAAGTTCTCTCTGATAAAATACAACCTGATTCTTAATAACATATTTTAGTCCTTCTTTTAATCCTGTTTGTCGTAGCTTTTCCTGGCTTTCTTTTTGTCCTGGAAATATAAACTCTAATATTTTTTGTAATCTGTCTGTTTCTAAATGGTTAAGGATTGGGTAATATTTCGATTGTTCGCTCCAAACAGCATCAAACTCCGATTCATATCTAGAGCGCAAAATCACATTGTTGCGAATTTTTGCCCATTTATTTTCTTTAAGAATATCGAATAACAGTTCTGAGATAAAATATTCTCTACCAAGCTCTTTTGACTTATCTGCCAATTGTTTTTCGATATTTTCCATTTTTTTCCTCCAACTTGTTTTGCTGGGGAGTTTTATGGTAATTGTATCTCCGGATTTAGCACGACGAATATTAACATGAAGTTCTAAGGAGTCATTTTCTTTTAAACTATCTAAAAAAGTTTCAGCTTCGATGATTCCGTCTTCTGTTTCAATCGCAATTTTTCTTTTACTTAGCTTTTTACCTTTAAAAGTTATTTCTTCAGGCAATCCTAATGACAGAACTTTGGAAAAAACTACAAAACTATCATTCGTTTTTTCATTTTCTTCAGATTCATCTTCATTATTTTCTTCCTTTTCCGGCTCTGAGTTACCCCCGGAATATCCTCTAAGTTGGTTATATTTATAAATAACCTTCCCTAATTCTTCTAATTCAATCTTTTCCGTCAATGCTTTCACACGTAATTCCAGTAAATCAAAAGCTGTTAATTGTTGTTGATTCTTAGAGATTGGAAGTATTGAAATTTTATCTAACTTATTTGGATCAGAAAATTGATTCACCAGCTTAATTTGATCTGGTAACATCCCAAGCCCTTGTAAAATATAAATCAGTTTATTTCTTCTCTGCTTATATCTTTTATTGAGTTTCCTTGTTCCCCTTGCAATTCTTCTGTTGGCGTTTTTAGTTTGAGCCTGTCCTTGTTCAAACTTACTTAGCTCTGCTCCCATCGGTATTATTCTGCTGCCCATTCCAAGGATTTCTCCTTGTTTATTTTCGAAATTCTGTTTGATCAACGCCCATCCAATAGAATTAGTTCCTAAATCAAGTCCAAGTATATGTTTCATAATTTATTCGCAATTATAGTTTCCTAAATATATAAAAAATAAAATACATCATAATTACGGTTTCCCGTATTTCAAATAAAAAATATTTATTAACTTTGTCTTGAAAGCAATTCACAATAAGGATTATTCCGTTGTGCAAACATTCAAGGCGGGGCAACTCGCCTTCTTTTTTACCCCTGCTTGCTGCTCTGACTGCGAAATACAAATATCTCCTTACTACACACCATTTTTTACGCTGTTATGCTATTTAAGTCAAAGGATTAACGTATTTTTGTACTTTAATTCTACAAGACAACAATTTCATAGTAATGATTCATTTCTTTGTGAACCAATCGAACACTGTTTATGCTGTTCAAACTCAAAAAGATTTATCAACCGAAGATATCTCTAAACTCAACTGGCTATTTGGCAACGCAACCAAAATTGAAAAAACCACTCTTGATGATTACTATGTAGGCCCTCGTGCCGCAATGATCACTCCGTGGAGTACCAATGCGGTCGAAATCACCCAAAATATGGCCATTGAAGGCATTATTCGCATTGAAGAATTTCAACCGGTGACAGCTGATTTCGCCGACTTCGACCCGATGATCTCCCAGAAGTATAGCGCACTTACACAGGAAATATACGTTATCAACATTACTCCTGAGCCTATTATGGATGTGGATGATATTGCGGCTTACAATAAGCAGGAAGGTCTGGCATTAAATCCGGAAGAAGTAGAATACCTCAACAACCTTTCGGCAAAACTGGGTCGTAAGCTGACAGACTCTGAGGTTTTTGCATTCTCGCAGGCCAATTCAGAGCACTGCCGTCATAAAATCTTTAACGGGACATTTGTGATCGATGGTGAGGCTAAACCGACTTCTCTATTCAAACTGATCAAAAAAACTTCTGAAACACATCCTAATGATATCGTTTCAGCATATAAAGACAATGTGGCCTTTATAAAAGGTCCTGTTGTGACACAATTTGCACCAAAATCTGCTGATAAGCCTGATTATTACACGGAAAAGGAGTTCGAATCTGTGATTTCCTTAAAAGCAGAGACACACAACTTCCCGACTACCGTAGAACCTTTCTCCGGAGCTGCGACAGGCTCAGGAGGTGAAATCCGCGACCGTCTGGCTGGTGGGCAAGGTTCTTTGCCACTGGCAGGGACAGCCATCTATATGACATCTTATTCCCGCCTCAATGAAGAGCGTCCATGGGAAAAAGCAATGCAGGAAAGAGATTGGCTGTACCAGACACCAATGGATATCCTGATCAAAGCATCCAACGGAGCTTCAGATTTCGGCAACAAATTTGGCCAGCCGCTTATTACAGGTTCAGTATTGACGTTCGAGCATGAAGAAGATGCCCGTAAGATCGGATATGACAAAGTAATCATGCAAGCCGGAGGTATAGGCTACGGCAAGCTGGATCAGGCAAAAAAACATAAGCCACAACCGGGAGATAAAGTGGTGATCCTGGGTGGTGAAAACTACCGTATCGGTATGGGAGGAGCAGCTGTATCTTCTGCAGATACAGGAGCTTTCGGATCGGGTATCGAGCTGAACGCCATTCAGCGTTCCAATCCTGAAATGCAAAAACGAGCTTCCAATGCGATCCGCGGACTGGTAGAATCGGATCACAATCCGATCGTATCCATCCATGACCACGGAGCGGGCGGACACTTAAACTGTCTTTCGGAACTGGTAGAAGAAACCGGTGGATTGATAGACCTGGACAAATTACCTGTCGGGGATCCTACTCTATCCGCAAAAGAGATCATAGGTAATGAATCTCAGGAGCGTATGGGACTGGTTATCGGTGAAAAAGACATTGCTACTTTACAAAAAGTAGCCGATCGGGAACGCTCACCGATGTATACTGTAGGAGATGTCACCGGCGATCATCGCTTTACTTTCGAATCCAAAACTTCGGGAGAAAAGCCAATGGATTTTGCACTGGAAGATTTCTTCGGGTCTTCTCCGAAAACCATTATGAACGACAGCACGGTTAACCGTACGTATGCTGAACTGAAGTATACGAAAAACGATATCCCGACTTATCTGAATCAGGTATTGCAACTGGAAGCAGTAGCGTCCAAAGACTGGCTGACAAATAAGGTAGACCGTTGTGTGGGAGGCCGTGTTGCCAAACAACAATGTGCCGGTCCGTTACAATTGCCGCTGAACAATGTCGGTGTAATGGCTTTGGATTACAGATCTGCTGAAGGTATTGCCACAACTGTAGGTCATTCGCCGGTTGCTGCATTGGTAGATCCGGCTGCAGCTTCACGCACGGCTATTGCCGAAGCACTTTCCAACATCGTATTTGCTCCGATCAAAAACGGACTGTCAGGTATATCCTTATCGGCCAACTGGATGTGGGCTTGTAACAATGAAGGAGAAGATGCCCGTCTGTATGAAGCAGTACAGAGCTGTTCAGAATTTGCTATTGCCTTAGGCATAAATATCCCTACAGGAAAAGATTCCCTGTCTATGAAGCAAAAATATCCAAACGGGGATGTGATTGCTCCGGGAACTGTGATTATTTCAGCAGCGGGAAATTGTACAGATATTAATAAGGTCGTAGAACCTGTCCTGAATAAAAATGCAGGTTCTGTTTACTATATCAATCTTTCAAAAGACAGCTTCAAATTAGGCGGTTCTTCTTTTGCCCAGATTTTAAATAAAGTAGGTACGGAAGTACCGACAATTACGGATGCAGCTTATTTCAGAAAGGCATTCAATACAATTCAGGATCTTATCAAAGCAGATCAGATTGCAGCAGGACATGATGTCGGTTCAGGTGGTTTGGTAACGACTTTACTTGAATTGTGTTTTGCAGATGTAAATCTTGCAGCAAACTATGATCTGTCCGGATTACAGGAAACGGATAGCGTAAAAGCATTGTTTAATGAAAATATCGCTGTTGTCCTTCAGGCTAAAAACGATGCTACATTTGAAAAAGCATTAACGGAAAACGGAATTGAAGCGGTGAAGATCGGTGAAGTTATCGAAGGTGCAGCTGTAACATTCAAGAATAATGAAGACCTGTTTACATTTAACGTAGCAGAGACAAGAGATACCTGGTATAAAACATCATTCCTGTTAGATTCCAGACAATCTAAGAACGGAATGGCCCAGGAACGTTATAGTAACTACAAAAACCAGCCGTTGAAATATGTGTTTCCAGCTCATTTTGATGGCAGAAAACCAGCTACTGATAACAGTCGTCCGAAACCAAAAGCAGCGATATTACGTGAAAAAGGTTCAAACTCCGAGCGTGAAATGGCAAATGCAATGTATCTTGCCGGATTTGATGTAAAGGATGTGCATATGACCGATCTGATCTCAGGTCGTGAAACATTAGAGGACATTCAGTTTATCGGAGCAGTAGGCGGATTCTCTAATTCTGATGTTTTAGGTTCGGCCAAAGGCTGGGCAGGTGCGTTTCTTTACAATGAAAAAGCGAAAAAAGCATTGACAGATTTCTTTGCCCGCCCGGATACTTTATCTGTAGGGATATGTAACGGATGTCAGTTGTTCATGGAACTGGAACTGATCAACCCTGATCATGAGGTACACGGAAAAATGCATCACAATACTTCACAGAAACATGAGTCTAACTTTGTATCTGTAAAAGTCCAGAACAACAATTCAGTGATGTTATCTACGCTTGCCGGATCAACTTTAGGTGTATGGATCTCACATGGAGAAGGTAAATTTAATCTGCCGCAATCTGAAGATCAATACCAGATCGTAGCGAAATATGCTTATGAACAATATCCTGCAAATCCTAACGGTTCAGATTACAATACGGCTATGTTGTGTGATAAAACCGGTCGTCATCTGGTAACCATGCCACATATCGAACGTTCGGCGTTTCAGTGGAACTGGGCTTATTATCCGAATGGTCGCAAAGATGAAGTATCTCCGTGGATAGAAGCATTTGTCAATGCCCGCAAATGGATTGAAAATCAAAAATAGTCTTTCAGACGTATATTATAAAAATACCCTCTTTAGCTTAAAGAGGGTATTTTTTTTATTAAAACCTCTCCCTACCCCTCTTCTTCATAAGGAGAGGGAATTTCAGCTCAAATTCTCTGTCATTTAATTAAATGAAAAATCACCATCTTTATATTCGTAAATCTTAACCATTAAAGATTATAAACCCTTGTAATATCAGACATTATGAAAACAAAAATCGGATTACTGATTGTTATGCTGGCTCTACTGGTCAGCTGTCAGCAAAATTCTGCTCCATCTTTAACCTTTCATAAGAAAGGGATGATTAAAGTGACCATATTCTATCCGAATGGGGAAGGCAAAACTTTTGACATGGATTATTATATCAACAAGCATATGCCTTTAGTTCAGCGGGTATATGGCGATGCATTAAAAGGTCTTACGATAGATAAAGGAATCGGAGGCGGATCTCCCGATACTCCCGCGCCTTATATGGCGATAGGACATTTATACTTTGAGAATGTAGCCGCTTATGAAGAAGGGTTAAAAAAGAACAGAGAAACTTTTGCAGCCGACTTCCCGAAATATACCAATGTCATGCCGGTTGTACAGATCAGTGAAGTGATCCGGTAAAAAGATATAAAAATTAAAGAGGCTGTCTCTAAGGTTCGGGTTTTACAGTACCTTTCAGACAGCCTCTTGTATATAGTCGTTAATACGGATAGCTATCAGACCTCTTCTGACGGTTCGGCTTCTTTTTGTGTCGTTTCCTTCACTTTACCCAACATCATCAGAGAAGGCGTAAAGAAAGAAAGCAATCCTACTCCCACTACTACCAGTCCGAGGATAATGAAGGTAAGATTCACGCCTATGGTATCTGCTACAAAACCCGTACTTAACAGCCCGATCACAGAAGGAATTACCACAATACTAAAGAACATTGAAAATACACGTCCCATCATGGCCGGATTGACCTCTTCCTGCAATACCGTCATAAAACTGGCATTGTATACTGAAGCGGCTAATCCACCGATACCCGTAAGCATGACGAACAGAATAAATCCGGAAACCGGAAGCCAGCCGGATATCGCCAGACTAATACCAAGCAGCATATGCATAGTATTAATAATAATGACTTTATGGATATTAGGTTTCCAGATACCCAACAATCCGCCACCGATCAGCATACCTACACCCCAGGCCATTTCGACTATACTCATTTCTATTTTGTCTCCACCAAAATGATTGATAGTCATCAATGGGAAAAGTACAGCAACGGGCATAATACAAAAAGTAGCAATGACCGAATATAAAAACAAGTAAGAAAGTCCTCTGTTTTTACGTATTTCTTCCCATCCCAGTTTGATATCCTTCCACACCTGCTGTACACTTGCTTTGGCCTTCTCTGCTATTTCAGGATTGGGAATATGCACAAACAGTAAGGAAGTAATCGCCACGACTGCTCCGGCAATATCCAGAAGCAACACATTGCCGATCGACATAAATCCAATTGCCAGCGCTCCAAGTGCAGGCCCTGCAATACTCGATACAGATTGTATAATCTGATTAATACCTGCTATACGCAACAATTCAGATTGAGGTGCAAGCATAGGAATCGCAGCCTGCATAGCCGGCATGTGGAATGCAGAACCTACAGAGCGCAGTGCCAGCATAACATAGAGTAACAACAAACTTTCATTACCCATATAAAAACTGACCGACATAATCAGTGTACAGAATGCGACAAAACCATCCGCAAACATCATTGTTTTCTTACGGTCCCAACGATCAATATACACACCTGCTATCGGACCGATAATAGCCTGTGGAAGCAGACCTGCAATAGCTGCGTAAGCCAATACTTCAGCAGAGCCTGTTTCCAGACTCAACCAGATAATGACAGCAAAGTTGACTGCTGTACTGCTTAACAGGGAGATAAACTGTCCCACCCATATAATAGAAAATTTCTTTTTCCAGGAATTTTGCATATAAACTAATTTTGAGAATACCCTAAAAGGCACACTCTGTCCATAAAAATAAAAAAATGATTTCCAATGCTCCGGAAACGGAAACATTGTGATAGAATTTAAAAGAAATCCTATACCCAGCTAGGCGACAAGTCTGTCACGAAAGGTGTAAATTCTATATAGAGCAACTATCCATATGATGATGTGTGTTTTAAAATATGCTGCAAATATAGCGATTTTTTCAAAATTGGAAAATCTGAGGTATAATTTGGGACAAACCTGCATTTCTTCCTTTAAAGACCAAAAGCCCTTACGGGCTTTTGGAAATTGTGATACAGTTGGCAATTATAGGTCATTCATGCACTAAAACTTAGTCTTGTTGCTTTTCCAGAAATTGATCATAGGTCTGTTTACTCTCAAAATAGGCTACCTCTCCGTTATCGCCGATCATGACAATATAAGCCGAAGCCTTATCCACGCTTTTCATAGTCTGCGGATCTATAGCTGTACGGACAGCAGCATCTTTGGGAATACGTTCCTTGCACATATTGCAACACCCGTAATAGGTCTTTCCTTCATAAGCGACCTTGATCTGTTCTTTACCCATATACGCATCATTGACCATACAGACTAATTCCGAAGGAACATGATCTCCTTTTTTAACTGTTCCGGGCAATGCTGCCGGTTTTGCCGGGCTTTTCTCTTCTACAGATGTCACTTTAGCGGGAGTATTATTATTTTGACATCCTGATAACAGGATCAGCAACATAGCTGATCCACTTAACATTTTTATAATTTTCATGATTTTTTATTTTTTATATTCGAAATTGTTGTGCCTTCCTGAATTTCTTCAGAAGCTTTCAGTATAATATGGTTTCCGTCTTCCAGATCTCCGAATATTTCTACCTGATCCGGCAGGCTTCGTCCTTTGGAAACGGGAACTTTTCTTACTTTTCCATTTTCATCTTTGAGAATGTATAGTCCCAGATTGCTTTCTACCAATGCAGTTTTCGGAACAAAGAAGGTCGCTTCAGCATGTTGCAGAGGAATGAGCGTCTCCGCAACCATAAAGGGTTTTAGTTCCTGCTGCACATTATTAAAATCAGCTTCAATTTTTTCAGCACGAAGTTTAATATCCAGCGTTCCTGATTTACGGGATATCTTTGCAAAATACTTTTTCTGTGGCAGGGAACGTACGGTAAAATGAATGGTATCACCCAGATGAAGAAAACCCGTATTCGCTTCCGGAACGGACAGAGATAATCTTAGCTTTTGCGTGTTCTGTACGGTAAGCAGTGGTTTCTCTCCTCCTTTTCCCATTGGACTGACGTATGCCCCGAGATCGACATTACGATCCGTGATAACTCCTGAAAACGGCGCACGGATCAGCAGATAATCTTCTATATTCTTCAATTCCTGATAACTTGCTCTGGCCGCATTGAGCTGCGCTTCGTCAGCCAGGCGTTTGGCCGTGATCTGATCCAGCGCGTCCCGTGAAATAGCTCCCTTAGTCTCGTTCGCTTTCAACATACGATCATAATTAGCTTTTGTCGCCGCATAAATTGCTTCTTGTCCTTTCCACTTTTCCTTTGCAGTAGCCAGCTGAGACTGAATCTCGGGTGCTTCCAGAATTACAAGAACCTGCCCCTTGCTGACACGATCCCCTATATCCACACGAATGCTCTTTACATAGCTGTTGACTTTTGCATAGAGATCCGTCTGCTGATCGGGTGACAGCTCTCCTGCCAGCTTCAGTCTGACAAGGGGATTACTTTTTTGAATAGCGACTGTCTTGAGATTTTGCGGCATTGCCATAGCCTTCTCTTCTGAGGTTTGTTTCTCGTCTTTATTAAAGCCGGCACAGGATGTAAACAGGATGACCGAAGCCAGCATATATATTAAATTGTTCATATAATTAAAGATTAGTATTGGAGGGTGAATAATGGATACTGGATTCATCTTCAGGATCAAGAGATACAGAGGTGATACTGCTCTTTTGCTGTATCCAGCTGAATAGTAATGGCAGGAGAATCAGTACGGAAAAGGTCGAAGCAAAGAGTCCGCCTACTACGGCTCTACCTAACGGAGACACCTGATCTCCTCCTTCTCCGAATCCGATGGCCATCGGCAACATGCCGGCTACCATCGCCAGGGTTGTCATTATAATAGGGCGCATACGCAGATTTGCGGCTTGTAGTGCTGATGTAGTCGCATCTCCGGTCTGCAGACGCAGGGTCTCTGCATTATTGATGAGCAGGACTGCATTGGCAATAGAAACGCCTACCGACATAATAATACCCATAAAGGACTGCAGGTTGAGAGTAGAGCCGGTAAGATGAAGCAGCAATAATGACCCCAGTACCACGAAAGGTACGGTAGTCAGGATGACAAATGAAACTTTAAAGGATTGAAAATTGGCGGTCAGCATCAAAAAAATCACGATGACTGCTATTAATAATCCGCTCAACAGACTATTGAATGTATCATCCAGTACAGGAGCCATTCCGGCCAGTTTGATATTGATTCCTTTGGGCAGTTCGCCCAAGGATGCAATCGCCAGTTCTACATCCTTTTTCGCTCTTGCCAGATCTGCCTGATGTAAATTAGCGGTGACGGTAGTATATCCCATTGTTCCGTCATTGTAACTCTCACCCATTGTTTTGACAGGTGTGATCGTTGCGACATCTCCGAGTACCGGTCTGTCCGAATTTTTAGATAATGGGATATTGGCAAGTTCATCTTCTGAAGTCAGCAGATGCTGAGGCATCTGTACCTGTACATCATATGCTATATGCATCATCCCTCCTACCCACATATTTTTACTGGTATAGCGGGAAGAAGCTGTAGTCGCAACCAGTGATTTGGCAATATCCTGAGCATCTAATCCCAACTGGGCAGCCCGGGTGCGGTCAATATGGATTTCCAGAGCCGGATAGTTCATGGACTGGGGAATCTGCTGATCACGCATGTAGTCCAGTTGTTTGAGCTTAGTCAGAAGCTTATTGGCGTACATCATATTCATCTTTTTCATCATTCCCGAAACACGGATCTCAACAGGAGTATTTGCTCCCTGACTCAGTATTTTTTCGGTCAGTTCTATAGGTTCAAAAGATAATTTCAATTCAGGCATCCGCTCCTGCAGATGCTTTCGGATTTTATCTTTCATAGCATCGGTATCCCCGTCTACCGACCGAAGAGCAACCTGCATCAGGGCTTCATGCGGTCCGGCATTATAGAGATAGATCGGACTCACGGCAAAAGTCGAAGGGTGCTGTCCGATAAAGGTGGATGAGATACTCACATTGTCCTGGCCTAATAAAGTATCCAGTTCACCTAACACAGCTTTGATCTTTTGTTCGGTTTTTTCTATACGTGTACCTTCAGGTGCAGTGATCCGTACCTGAAACTGGCGGGAGTTTACGGATGGCAATACATCTTTTCCGATATGGATATACATAAAAGAAACAACTGTAAGTGCAGCAATCATACTTAGCGAAAAGATAACTTTCTTCCGCTGCATGAGGTGGTTTAAAAAGTGTAAAAACCGTGCTTTAAACCTGTCAAATCCATTTTCTTTTGTTTCATGTTCCTTTTTATTCTTCATCAGCCAGTTGGCCATTACAGGCACAAAAGTCTGAGACATCAGAAAAGATATAATCATAGAGAATCCAATGGCTAATGCAAGCGGCATAAACAATGCGCCCGGTATCCCGGTCATCACTATTGCCGGAGCAAATACAGCCAGAATACACAACAGGATCAGCAGTTTGGGAAATGCTATTTCTTTACATGCATCCCAAATGGCCTGTGCTTTGGATTTTCCCATTGCAAAATGCTGATGGATATTCTCTACTGTAACCGTACTTTCATCTACCAATATTCCGATGGCCAGTGCCAATCCGGACAACGACATGATATTAATAGTCTGTCCGAATAGCTTCAGAAACAACACACCCGCTATGATGGAAATAGGAATAGTCAGGATTACGATCAAGGCTGCACGCCTGTCTCTCAGGAAAAGCAAGACCATTAATCCGGTCAGTAGCGCCCCCAATACTCCCTCCACGACCAGGCTTTTCACGGCATTGATCACGTATACAGACTGATCAAATTCATAGGAGATCGATACTCCCTCAGGCAGATTTCGCTGAATATTCGGAATCGCTTTTTTGAGATTACGCACGACATCATAGGTAGAAGCATTACCCGACTTAGCGATATTGATGTAAACAGAGCGTTTACCATCTATCAACGCATAGCCGGTCGTAATATCTGCTCCGTCCTTTATCGTAGCCACATCCCGGATATAGACATTATCAACCTGTCCTTTAAAAATCGGAATATCTCCAAACTCTTCTACCGTCTTCAGGGTATTGTTGGTTGGAGTCAGGTAGTTGATATCATTGATATACACATTTCCGGACGGAGAGGTAATATTCTGTCTGCTGATAGCCTCCACCACTTGCTCAGGAGACAGCGAATGCGTTCTCAGTCTATTGGGATCGATATTGATTTCGATCGTCCGTGGACTACCGCCAAAAGGCGGTGCCGTAGTCAACCCCGGAATAGCGATGAGAAATGGCCGGGCATTGAAATTGGCTATATCCTGCAGCTCATTATTAGTTTTCGTATCACTTCTGAATACCAGCTGCCCTACCGGCTGTGAAGAGGCATCAAAACGAATAATAAACGGAGGAGGCGCTCCGGGCGGCAGGAATACCTGCGAACGGCTGGATAGCGCATTGATGGAGGCAATAGCTTCTCCCATATTTGTACCCTCATAAAAGTTTATTTTCATCAGGGTCAGTCCCTGTGTATTTTTGGTTTCAATGCTCTTGATCCCATTGGCAAAGAGCATCATATTCACATACATTTTAGTGAAATATCCTTCCATCTGTTGCGGAGTATATCCGTGAAAGGAATGTGCAATATAGACTACAGGCAAGTTCATTTCAGGAAGTATATCGACCTGAACTTCTTTGGTGGCCTTGATTCCAAAGAATAAAAGTCCCATCACCATTACCATAATGGATACAGGCTTTCGCAATGCGAAACGTATTAGATTCATTTTCCGGAATTATTTTGAACGTGAATAAAGGAACATATGGAGATCTCCGTTTGCGGCCGACTGCAACAGCAGGGCCTGCCAGATATTATTCTTTGCGATCTCATATTCAATTTCAGCACGGTTGAGTGCATAGAGTGCCTGTGTAAAGTCAATCAGAGTTGTTAATCCATTTTCGTAAAGTGCACTGTGTTGCTGATACGCTAATGTTGCAGACTCTAGTTGAATCTTCGTCTCTTTGAGGTTGTCTCTGGCATTCTCATATTGTGCATTTGCCAACGCTTCCTGCGCCAGTAACTCTTCATTCATCCGCTCATAATCATTTCTGAAAGCTTGTGTAAGGTATTGTTGTTGCTTCTGTTTATGATCATTACGAAAGATATTACTGATGTTCCAGCTCAGATTGAACCCTATTATATAATTGGTTCTGTCTATACCTGCTCCTTTCCAGTAAGATGAGGAATAAGCCGTATTATCCTGGACATAGTTCCAGTCGAAGCCTGTACCCCTTCCCTGAATCACACCAAATGCGGACAGTGAAGGTCTCTTTGTGGCAAGAGCTACTTTTTCCTGCTCCACACTTTCATTGATTTTATGTTGCTGAAGTAAAAGTACCGGATGTTGTCCTGCAGATAGCCCGGATACCATTGCTGCCGGAGGTTCAGAAGTATAGTAAAGGCTATCTATGCTATAATGCTGAAAAGGTTCACCCATTAACACTGCCAGATCTGTGGAATATGCCAACACCTTATCATACGCTTTGATCTGCGCAGATCGGGCGTTTGACACTTCTGCTTTGGCTAAGGAAGCATCAACTTCCGGAATCAAACCACTGTTTGCACGGCTTTCTGTCATATCATAAAATACCTGTGCCCTAAACAGGTTGCGCTCCTGCACGTATCTGAGACGTTGACTGGCTACGAGATTGAGGTAAGCGGCACCTACTTTGATCTGATGCTGAAAAATCTCCTGGTCTAAATCAGAAACCTGCACCTGATAACCGGCCCGTGCCGCAGAAAGCTCGCTTTTGAGTCTGCCGAAAGTAAAGACATTCCAGTTGATATTGGCCAGATACAGTGATCCGAATACTGAATTCCAATTCTGTTCGGCCAAAGGCATAGACGTAGATGCTACACCCAGACCGCCATATGCGTACATGGGACCATTCTGTGCATTCACCGAGCCGAATGACTGCTGCACCATAGCCGTTACATCGGGCAGGTACATACTTTTACGGAAAGATATATTTTCCGAAGAAGCATCTGTTAAAGACTTCTTAGCCTTGATTTTGTGATAGTTTTGAACGGATCGTTCTGCTGCATCCGGGAGTGTTAGAATCTGCCCTTGTACAAGGGTGAATCCAAGACACAGTATCCCTGATGCTATAATTTTTGGATACATATCATATATAGTAAAATGAGACAATAAATAGAGTCCGGCCCGTAACAGCATCTGCTGACAGGATGTTACATTCAAAAAAAATGTAAGGAGACTGCTAAATGGAAGAGGTTATTGTCTAAATACGATATACACAATGATAAATGTACAGCGGAGTTACCTGTACAGAGAGAAGAGGTTGAGGATAGTGCTCAAAGGCAGAGGTCTGATGAACTGAAGGGGATTCGAATACAGCTCCAAAGAACCGGTGCAAAATGGCTTCATTCCAGAATTTGAAAGACAGATCCGTTTTGACAATTTTCTGCTGCTCATCTGTTAACTTGAGTACTTTTGTCTCGTGCTGGCAACAGCCTTCTTTTTTCCTGGTCTGTCCCTTATTTTTACTTACGCAGATCGCACAAGGCTCTTCCCGGGGAATGGGTTTAGTGAAAAAACTCGTTTCCTGAACAGTTTCTTTTTTACAGAAATGTGTCTGAATAGCCACACCAAAGGCTGACATCAGATACAGGTAAGAAAGAAAAAGCAGAAATATTTTTTTCATATACGGCACAAAAATGCTCAATTATGGACGTATAGGAGTTATATTATTTCGGATAATGGTTATAGAATTTCTCAGATTCCGGCAGAATGATCCATCAATATTTTACCACTAAAAAGATTAAAATATTTAAAATCCCTAATTATAAAGCATTTACAACAACTTACCAATCATTCGGGCTGTCACCATAATTCTACACATCTTTTCTGTAATAATATAACAGATTGATTTTATTCTTCAGCCTTCATACATTAATTTTGTACTGATGTATAAAACATGGTATATCATATTTTCTGTCTTATGGCTCGGTTTGATCTTCTCTCCGCAGCAGGCTTTCTCCTGTGAGCCCGTGGCAGAACATATGCCTGCATCATCTTCCAGCTGCAACACTGATCGCAACAGCAAATCTCAAAAGTCTTGTTGTGATGATCAGCAAAAACATCACGAAACAAAAGATTGTGATCAGAAATGTAGCGGCCAGATTTGTCATATACCCGCAAAAGTAAATCTTTCTGCATCATCCCATTTAACATTCAATCCTCATCTTTTCGACATCAGCAACTCCGTATTCTGGAAGAATGACATGTCGATCCTGTCTGTTGTCTTATCCATCTGGCAGCCGCCGCGACTAGTTTAACAGGTAATGTATAGCCAGAAGTGTGCCCTATCCGTAAGGACAGCACCTTCTCTGTTTACCGGTAGATGTAAAACATTATATCCACTTGTGACATTATAATACTAATTAATCTATATGGACATCATACCCTGAATCTTATTGGAAACATGGGTATCAAAAGACAATACTGACATGAAATCATTCAAAAATATATTTTCACTGATCTTATTATCAGGAATAGCAGCTACACCTGTGCTGGCTGCTGCACAGATCAAAAATGCAAAAACTGAATCCATCCGCATCGAAGGAAATTCAGAAGCTTGTAAAACCCTTATTGAAAAGGCAGGAGGCAAAAAAGGGGAAGCTGCACTCGACTGGAATACAAATACAAAGAAAGCCGCACTCACTTATAACAGTCAGAAAACCTCAAAAGATGAAGTTCTGAAGCGCGTGGCTTTAGCTGGATTCGATAACGAAATGTATCTCGCACCTACTGATGTATATCAGGCGCTCAGTCCTGAATGCCAGTACAAGGGCAGCATCAAAACAAGTCATCAGGCAGACAACGGATCGAAGGAAACAGACCATTCTAAAATGGATCATTCAACCACAGGTGATACCAACGGACATACTGCCAAGGAGTCTAAACTCGAATCTTTGTACAAGAATTACTTTACAATAAAAGATGCCTTGATAAAAGGTGACAGCAAAGCTGTAACAGCAGGTGCTGCAAACTTAAAATCGGGCATTGCAGCAATTAAAATGGGTGAACTGCAGCCAAAAGAACATGATGTATGGATGATGGTGATGAAAGATCTTGAAAAACAGACTGCTGCTCTTCAGTCTTCAAAAGGACTGGAAAAACAACGCATAGCTTTCATGACATTATCAGAGCATATCTATAAACTGATCAAAGCTACTGATCCTGCATATACCGTATACTATAATCATTGTCCGATGTTCAATGACAGCAAAGGAGCCAATTGGTTAAGCAAAGAAAAAGCAATACAGAATCCGTACTATGGATCACAGATGCTGACATGCGGATCAACAAAGGAAACAATTAAATAAGAAGTCGGAATAGTTAACACATATATCAGTTCACATTATGAAAAGAATGATCATATTAGTATTGGCTCCGCTATTTTTGATGGCTTGTCAATCCGGAACTACAACAAACAAAACTCAGTCCGAAGATTCAGTTTCATCGTTGAAAGATACAGCAGAGGTTTCCGACTCGGGCAATTCAAGCCCTATCGTTACAGCATATTTAGATTTGGGAAAATCTCTTTATCTGCAGGATCAGGATAAAATAATACAAGCTGCGAATACATTTGCAAAGGTATTGAAAGTACAGCCTGCAGATAACACGGCTTCACAGGAAGAATTGAAAGATATACAGGAAAATACAACTGAAAATATTCAGCATATTCTTGACAGTAAAGACAATCTTATCCATCAAAGAGAACACTATGAAATCATTAGCCAGGACATTTATGACTATATCAAATTAGTGGGTGTACAGCATACCCTTTACAAATTTGAGTGTAAGCTGAGTAGTAAACCTCAGATCTGGTTATCGGATACCAGAGAGGTACAAAATCCATATCTTGGAATAGAGAAAAAGGTCTGCGGAACACTGACGGAAACTTTAAACTAATGAAAACAAGAGGAATAGTTGCAGGCATAATTACAGGGGTATTTGTTATTCTCCAGTTTATCCCTGCAACTCCTAAAAATATCCGGGAGGACAACAGTTTTAATTTTACCACGCATTTCTTACCGCCGGAAAACATTAACAGTTTGTTAAAAACCTTTTGTTTTGATTGCCACAGTAATTATACTGAATATCCCTGGTATACAACTATTCAGCCGATAGAGTATATGATGTCTGCGCATATAACAGAAGGAAAAGAAAGGTTAAACTTTGATGAGCTTACCACGTACAGAAAGCGTAAGAAACTAACTAAATTTAACAGTGTAATTCAGGTGCTCGAAGACGGTAGTATGCCGTTGACTTCGTATAGCCTGATGCATGGATCGCTGTCAAAGGATGAACGTGACGAACTGATTTCTTATTTTAATGAATTGATCATAAAAGAAGAAAAACTGTAACTATGCTAAAACGACAAATAATATCTTCATTTTGAGCTGTTCAGCGAACGGTTCATAATTTAAATTTAAATGAAACATCAACTAAGATTAATATTTATATCTCTTTTCGCTTTGTTCATTCTGATGGAATCAGGAGCTCAGCAAGTCAAACGCTACGATCTGTATGTAAGAGATACTATCGTAAACTATGCAGGCAAAAACAAGAGGGCTATTGCCGTCAACGGGCAGATACCTATGCCTACATTGGAATTTACTCAAGGTGACACTGCGGAGATTGTGGTTCATAATGAGCTCAAAGAAAATACCTCCTTACACTGGCACGGTTTGTTTCTTCCGAATAAGGAAGATGGCGTACCTTATCTGACTCAACCCCAGATCGCACCCGGAGCTACTTTTACTTACCGGTTTCCCATTATTCAAAACGGTACGCACTGGTATCATTCTCATACGGGGCTACAGGAGCAAATCGGTATGTACGGAAGTTTCATCATGAAGAAAAGAGCAAATGACAAAACGTTCAGAAAAGGTATTGATGACCTACCTGCCGTACCGCTCATACTCAGTGAATGGACTAATCTGAATCCGGATAATGTGCACCGGATGCTGCACAATGCAAACGACTGGGCAGCAATAAAAAAAGGCGCTACACAATCCTATGCTGAAGCTGTCAAAGAAGGAAAGCTCAAAATCAAGCTTAAGAATGAATGGAAGCGAATGCTGGCTATGGATGTCAGTGATGTATATTATGATAAGATCTTAATGAATGGCAATCCATTTACAGACCTCAAAAGCGTAGACGGCAAACCGCTCAAAGCCGGCGATAAAGTAAGGCTTCGTATCTCTAACGGGGGCGCTTCATCTTACTTTTGGCTCCGTTATGCAGGAGGAAAAATAACCGTGGTCGCCAATGACGGTAATGATGTAGAACCTGTAGAAGTAGATCGGCTGATTATAGCTGTATCTGAGACGTACGATGTGGTGCTGACCATCCCGGAAGATGGTATAGCCTATGAATTTATGGCAACGACTGAAGACCGTACCAATTCGTCCAGTTACTTTATCGGTAATGGTGTCAAGCAATTGCTCTCTCCTCTTCCGCGTCTTAAGTATTTTGAAGGCATGAAGATGATGAATGATATGATGAAAATGAATGGCGATCTGGATGATATGGGGATGCAGATGAGTCTCAATAAAATGGATATGAATGTCGTCATGTATCCTGAAATTACGGGAAGCAATTCAAAAAAGCAGGATCATAGCAAACACAATATGGATGCTGATCCAAACCGCTATAATGCAAATGCTTTGGGTGATATCGTGACCCTCAACTATTCCATGTTGTCCTCTCCTTACGACACCAGACTTCCGAAAGATGCTCCCGTTAAAGAATTAAAATTTGTACTGACCGGAAACATGAATCGTTATGTATGGAGTATGGATAACAAAGTCCTTTCGGAAACAGACAAAATACCGGTTAAAAAAGGAGAGATTCTACGCATCACGCTGTACAACAACTCTATGATGCGACACCCTATGCATTTGCACGGATTTGATTTCAGAGTGATCAACGGGAAGGGTGATAAGTCTCCGTTAAAAAATGTACTGGATATTATGCCAATGGAGACCGATACGATTGAATTTCTGGCCAATGAGGAAGGTGACTGGTTTTTTCATTGTCATATCTTATATCACATGATGTCCGGGATGAACAGGGTGTTTGAAGTGGGCGATTATCAAAACCCTATCCTGCCTGACAAGGCCGGCGCTTATAAGATGCTTCAAAAAGAAAGTAATATGTGGCATTTTATGGCGCAGAATGATTTTGCCACAAATGGTAATGACGGTCAGGCGATGGTGCAGAATGCAAGATGGAGTGTCGGAACGGAATGGCGACTGGGTTATAATGACATGCATGGCTATGAAGTAGAGACGCATGTAGGCAGATATATCGGAAAAATGCAGTGGCTGATGCCTTTTGTAGGTTTTGACTGGCGTTACCGTAAAATGGGAAAAGATGAACATGAAAAGAATCTATTCGGACAGACTAATAAGAAAGACAAAAGAGGTGCAGTCAGTTTAGGTTTTATGTACACCCTGCCAATGCTCATTAATTTTCAGGCAGAGGTCTATCACGATGGTATTGTTCGTCTGGCTGTCATGCGCGAGGATATACCGCTTTCAAAAAGATTGCGCGGTGATTTTATGTACAATACAGATCAGGAGTACATGCTTGGGCTTAATTACATCCTGACAAAGAATATGAGTATACGAACCCACTATGACAGTGATATGGGATTCGGCGCCGGTCTGTCGCTCAATTATTAATTTTTAACAGACATATAAGGTCCAAAAACGAGACCCTGAATCCTTGAGTACCGTGAGGTATGCAGGTTCAGGGTCTACTTGTATTTTGTAAAGTTGTGATTACCCTCTCCTTAAAAAAGAGAGGGTATTTTATAGCGACTGCCTGATCAGCCTGACTGATCTTACTTTGGCAACTAGTTTTTATCTATTTTTTCAGCTCTCGATAGCGGTTAAGTGCTTCCAGAAAATAATAATCTGCATATGTCAACGGCACATCGATTTCACTGTTATGTGGCATACTGCCTACAGAATGCAAGAGTAGAAAGCCTCCATTTGTACCCTTTTTGGCCAGATATTCATCTGAAGAAAGGGCCTTAAGAATTTGTTCAGCCGCATTCAGGTATGCTTTTCCTTTTTCCTGTGCGTATCCGCTGAGCTCCAGTAGTGCTGAGGCAATAACAGCTGCAGCAGAAGCATCACGGCGTATAACATCAAATCGTTTTGAATCATATGCCCAATCAGGTTTATAGCCTTCCTGGTTCACATTGAAATCCCAGTATGGTATTTTATCTTCAGGCAAATTAGCATGATTCAGAAAAAAATCTGCTGCATGCTCTGCTGTCGTCAGATATTTCGGATCTTTGGTCTCCCGGTACATTACCGTATATCCGTATACTGCCCAGGCTTGCCCTCTGGACCATGTAGAATTGTCCGCAAAACCCTGATTGGTCTGCTGATGTAATACTTTACCGGAGGTGGTATCATAATCAACCACATGGTAGGTGCTGTAATCCGGACGGAAATGGTATTTCATTGTCTGATCAGCATGGCTGATGGCTACTTTTTTGTATTTATCATCTCCTGTCAGTTTGCTTACATAAAAAAGCATTTCTAGATTCATCATATTATCGATGATGACAGGATAATTCCAAAGTGTCTTTTTATCCCATGACATCTTTGAATTCCATGATTTAATCAACCCTACCTTTGGGTTAAAACGAGTCAGAGCCGATTCACCGGACTGGATCAGTATCTTATTGTATGCATTTATTTTTGCTGTGTCTTTCAGATTTTTTATAGCGTTACCATAGGAACAATACATGACAAATCCGATATCATGATGCTGTGTCAGAAATTTCCCTTCTTCCAGTGCTTCCGTCCATTTTATGGCTGTAGCTTCCCATTTGGGATCTTTGCTGTATTCGTATATATTCCACAGGCTTCCCGCAAAAAAACCTCCTGTCCAATCCCACACATCCGTACCTTTCACATTGCCTGCAGAATCCAATGTCCGCGGAAAAATGGTGATATCTTTGGAATTGTTGAGTAATACGGTGTACTGCTCTTCTGCCCTTTCGAAATCCTTCGCAACAAAATTGCCTGAAGTGGAGGAGCAAGCCAGCGTAACGGCTAACATAGACAGCGCTGTGACTTTAAATAATAGTGTCATATAGATATATAATTTATTTTATGATTTGAGTTCCGTTAAGTTCTTATTCCGCCACATTAATCGTTACATCTTTAGTAACCTGATCTTGTCCGTATATATTGGCATTGGCAGCCACAAAGGTTACAGTATATTTACCCGGTTTTGTATAGACATGACTGTAGGTATCCATTCGGGTGGCCATGTTTTTGAGCGCAACACCTGTATCCGGACTTACACTTGTCAGGTTCAGACCTGCGGTCACTGCCCACACCTGATTACTTCCTACCGCAGCGGCTCCTCCGGCATATTTGAGGATATTATCTGTACCGAAAATCCAGGTAACCGGAGAAGAAGGCAACACCTTTACGAACTTCCATCCGGCTTCTTTGATTCCGGATACGGTAAGCACCTGTCCGTCACTGGTTATAGTATTTATATTAAATGCATTGATCCACCAGCGAGGCTGTGTAGATCCTGTCACACCGGTATACTTAAACGCAAAATAGATCGGTTTTTGAACATCTACAGTCAAACCTGTCTGTTGTAAGGCCAATATATTGACTGTACCTGAAGGTGCATATGTAGCATCATTAGACTGAATGGGTGAGAGTGTAAAAGCACTTGTAATATCCACCCAATCGGATGGTTTGATGCCTGTAGCATCATATACTGCATTAAAATTCTGAGTAGCAAGTAAGCGCAAAGAACCCGGCTGCTGGGCATCTGCCCCATAGCGCCTGTTTGTCGCAAATGAAAGCTGGATAACTTCACTCTCAGCACGTGTCCGGTCACGATAGATGTAACGGTGACTTTCCTCTCCTGACCAGAATACCAACTGATCCGGATTACCGCTTAATGTAAAACGAACGGTATCGCCGACTTTATAATTTACTTTTTCTGTACTGACCGATAAGGATACCGGTAAATTTTCTCTTTTCTCACATGCTACCAGAATATAGCATAGTGACAATATATAGACTATCTTTTTCATATAAGTATCAACTGATCATTACCAACCCGGATTTTGTTTAATAGCATTATTCAATGATATTTCAGCAATAGGAATAGGAAGCAAAAGATCCCTCTCCGCTACATTTTTTCCTGCCAAAGCCATGTATTTGACTGCTGCAGGTGCAGAGGTTTCGATCTCGCTTGCCAAAGATTTCATATTTGACTGAAAGAGTCCCCAGCGTATGAGATCATACTTACGGATACCTTCGAACGCTAATTCACGGAAACGCTCATCACGGATGAGTTGTCTCATATCATCTTTAGTACCTATAGCTGTACTCTTATCAGATGCTTTAGCACGGTCACGCACCTGCTTAACAGCTGCTTTGGCTTCTGCTGTAGCTCCGTTGACTTCGTTTTCAGCTTCTGCATACATCAGCAGTACATCGGAGTAACGTAATAAAGGAAAATTAATAGGCGTATAGTTTTTATTGCGTGGCAATACCCGCTCGTATGGTCTGCGGTACTTGGCAGCATGGCGGTTTTCAATATCTGTAGCCACATAATACACCGAATCTGTTACTTTGTTATTCACATAAGAATATTTGTAGGTAGCGATATTCCAGTCTCTGCGCAGGTCTGTATTTTCATATGCCTGGTACAGCCGTTTAGTGGTTGCTATAAATCCGTATGAATAGCCATATGCCTCATCATTACATTGAATTCCGATCGCATTTCCCAGACGTCCGGCTTCAAAATCTGCGGCACGATTGCCTGCAAACTCAACTTCCCATATAGATTCCTGAATGTTGTATTTGTCTGATGCCATATCTTTGAACAGTTTGGCATAATCACCGATCAGCGCATGCTGATATCCTGAAGAGTGTACTACTTTTCCGGACCATTCTAATGCTTTCTCATATTTGGACACGTCATTTAGCGGAAAGCCGGCCATCTTAAGATAGACACGTGCCAGAATACCTTGTACCGCAGTTCTCGTCACACGACCTGAATACCCGTATTCATTGATATTCTTGACCATGGCTTCTGCAGCTTCCATTTCGGATACCACAAAGGCATAAATATCTTTAGGTGGGGTACCTTCAATATTGACATCCGTTACAGACGCAGTAGGCAATGTTTTCAACGGAACACTTCCCCAATGGCTAACCAGCAGAAAATAATAATAGGCTCTCAAAAACTTAGCTTCTCCGATCGTCACTTTTTTGACCGTTTCATCCATATGTACTTCATTGATCCGGTAGAGCAGTGTATTTGCTCTTTCAATCCCCTCATAGAGATAGCGCCACAATGCACGCACATTGCTTTCCGAAGCATCAAAATTATAAACAGATAATCCTGTCACATAAGCACTTCGGTAGTACACACCTTCGTCTGAAATAGGAAGGTAAACCGACAGGTTGCTGCCATATACTTCTTCCTTACCCAATATATCATATACGCCAGTCAGTCCGGCCTGTACATCAGCTTCCGTTTTATAATAGTTTTCTTTAACAATGAAAGTAGGATCCTTATCGAGAAACTTACTACATCCCGGCAACAGGAATACGATCAGCATCAACAGTAGCAAAAACGCTGTTGAAGGAATATTTTTTATCGTTGTTTTCATGTTTTTCTTTTATAATCTTACAAACCTACATTTATACCAAATACAAATGTCTTAGGACGAGGATAAGACGAATAGTCAAATCCCGGAGTCAGCGCCGAGTAGTATACTGCTACCTCCGGATCATAGCCGGAGTAATTTGTAAACGTATACAGGTTTTGAGCGGTCGCATATACCCGCAGACTTCTGATCTTTAATTTGCTTAATACCTTCGGGTCAAAATTGTATCCAAATGACACTGTCTTCAGACGGAGATAAGAGGCGTCTTCCACGACACGTGATGAATAGGCATAAGGCCCCATTCCTCCGACTCTAAACATATCATTGGTCTGATTATCGGGAGTCCATCTGTTTTCAAATGTCGCAAACTGATTGAGGTTGGTTTTATTTCCGGCCTCAAACCAAAGTCTGTTTGCATTGACTACATCATTTCCATATGACCACTGCATAAAGACATTCAGATCAAAATTTTTATATCTGAAGTTGTTGGAGAATCCTCCCTGATGAATGGGATAAGCATTACCGATCACTGTACGATCATAGTTATCTACTACATTGTCGCCATTCAGATCACGGTATTTGATATCTCCCGGGCGGATATTGGATCTGGAATTACCATTTGTCGTCACACCGGATTTAAGCTCATAGGTCCCATTAGGCAACTGATTAAAATCCTCATACTGATATACTCCGTCCCATATAAATCCGTATATCTGTCCGATTGGCTGTCCGATCTTCGCTATATAGAGTGGAATGGAGGTGTAGTTCTGATCCCAGGGCACTGTACTTGTAATGCTTTCCTGATTTTCGGTCAATGATACCACACGGTTTTTATTGAAAGCGATATTGAATGATGAATTCCAGTTAAAATCGTTTTTCTTGATAACATCTCCGGACAAACTAATCTCCAGACCCTGATTGGTAGTCGCTCCTATATTTTTGAAAGCAGTGGAATATCCAGTACTCAGAGGCAGGCTGGCATTCAACAGCAGATCCGTGGTCTTTTTCTTATAATAATCTACCGTTACTAACAAACGTTGTTTGAACAGTCCGAGATCCACACCTATATTTGATTGTTTGGTACTTTCCCAACGAAGGTCAGGATTAGCAATGGAACTTAAATATACCCCTTGCGTAATGGTATTGTTAAAGGGATAATAGCCATTTGTTGCCGGTCCTGTATTGTCAAAACTCAACTGCGCATAGGTTGCATATTCATTGACTCTGTTGTTCCCCGTTACACCATATCCCAGACGTACTTTCGCATCTGAAAACAGGGTTTGTTCTTTCATAAAGCTTTCATTGATCAGTCTCCATGCGAATGCAGCCGATGGAAAATATCCCCATCTGTTGTTTTTTCTGAATTTGGAAGAACCATCAGCGCGGTAGGAAGCTGTAAGGAGGTATTTATTCTGGTAGCTGTAATTTACACGAGCCAGATAAGACATCAGTGACCATTCTGTATTCAGGGAGGTAACAGGTTGCGCAATACCCTGGCTTAATCCGGCAAGCCCCAGATCTTCATTGGGAAGCTGGATAGCTGACAAACCATATCGCTTCCATACATTTTCCTGAAATGTAATACCTGCTACGGCATTCAGTGTATGATCTTTACCAAATTTCTTATTATAGGTCAGCAAATTTTCATTCAGCCAGGTATAGCTATCGGTATACATTATAGAGCCGTTTACTTTATTGATACTGGCCCAGTAACCATAGCGTGTCATGGAATTATTGAATGACTCCTGTCTCCAGTCGGTCTTATTGATACCTCCGTTGATACGAAGCTTCAGATCTTTGGTAAAAGCATATTCAGCATAACCATTAGCAATCAGCCTGTTGTTAAAATTGGCGCGGTATTCATTTTCAGCAGACATAATAGGATTTATCCGATAGTCGTTACTGGCATCCACATCCGGATCTATCAGGGAGTTAACAAGATCGGTATCACTTCCGAAGCCGACAGGGCGGTATCCCCAAACGCTGTACATCAGGTAATTCATCGCTGAATATGTAGCATCCGGTGCTGATGGATTTGTACCGGAAGTCTTGGTTGCCGTATACATTGCATTAACACCTACTTTGAGTTTATTGAAAGTCTGGTCTAAGGTCATCTTACCCTGGTATCTCCGGAAACCGGAGTTGATAATAATACCGTCCTGATCGAATACATTTCCGGAAAAGGAATATTTTGTGGATTTATTTCCCCCCATTACCGATAAGGAATGATCCTGCATAGTCGCTGTTTTGAAAAGCAGATCCTGCCAGTCGTTTCCGGCAGCATTACGATAATCTTCCAGTCCTTTCCCATCTCTGAAATAGGTGAGTTTGATTCCGACGGAGTCAATATCCCTCTGTAATTTCACAAATTCATAAGGGTTCATCAGCTCCATTTTATTGATAATTTGCTGTACACCTACATAACCGGAATAGTTGATAACGGGTGCTCCCTCCTTACCTTTTCGGGTGGTGATCAGTACAACTCCGTTAGCTCCTCTGGCTCCGTATATGGCGGTAGCTGAAGCATCTTTCAGGATTTCTATGGATTCGATCTCCGCTGGATTCAACACATTGGCATTGGCATCTTCCATAGGAAATCCGTCGATAACATAGAGCGGTTCGTTGGATTGTGTCAGTGAGTTGGCTCCCCTTACGACGATATTAACTCCGGATCCCGGTTTGCCGCTTTCAGACGTAACCTGCACACCTGCAACCCGTCCGGCAAGAGCTTCAAGAGCTGAACCTACCGGCGCTCTCTTGATGTCCTCCATTTTGACGGAACCTACAGATCCGGTCACATCTTTACGCTGCACTTCCCCATAGCCTATGACAACGACCTCATCTAAAGATCGGTTGTCCTTACGGATAGTCACAGACATAGCGCCAGTAGCGGGAATACTGACATCTTTTGACTCATATCCTATGTATTTGAACGTTAATACAACATCGTTGCCGGATATCGTTAAATTAAATTTACCATGTGTGTCGGTGACTGTTCCTGCCTTTGCATTTTGCAGGGAAATAGACACCCCGGGTAAAGGTTGCCGGGTTTCCTCATCATAGACCGTCCCGGTAACGGTCCTGCCGGATTGGGCAGATCCTGTCTGCCATATAAGCAGCATCAGGAACAGGCTTATTATTCGAATACTATTCATAAATATAGTTGGTTTATAGTGGTTTATTGGGTTTTAATTCATAATCTGTCTCACTGTAGAGCCTTGCAGTTCCTGCTGCGGAAGGGATATCGTCCGGGGTTGTCCTGCTGTCCCCAGTCCTGCACTAACGGTGATCTGCGTTTCCTTATAAAGCGGATCTGCAATATCCAGAATAACCTGATTGCCGGTTTTTCTCAGCATAAAAACACAGGGCTTATCCGTTGTCAACATCAATCCTTCATGTTCAATTTTGCCAGCCTCATACATTACCCCCATAAGTAACTGATTTCCAGCGTTATATACAAGCTGAGCCCGCTTTGTATTTTCGATCACTTGAGCCTGATTCTTTACTTTGGCAAATGCTTTGGCATTGGTCAGAGCAGGCAATACACGGTATTCATAATGTGCATCTTTAGGACGTATTCCGTGATCTATCCACAGTTTGAATACGTCTCCCTTAACCGGGGCAGCCTCTCCTGATTTATTGATGCGTTTCCAGGATCCCTCCTGTGTTTCAGCAGAAAGAAATGTCCGCTGCCCTTCTGCAATTACATAGCCTGATCCGTTATGCCACAACTGTGAAGCTGAAACCTGCGCAGGAGCTTGTTTCTTTACAGTCGTTTTGCCATCTAACTGAACCGGTCCCTGTAACCAGGCCTGATTGATGGTAGTCGTAACCGGAATATCCAGATCGCTGTTGATATCAGCACCCAGACACAGAATTTCCTGATCCAGGAAAAACCATGATTTTTTGGCTTGTACTGCATCATAATTCATCTGATAAGCTGTAACTCCATACAGACTGTCGGATACTCCTCCGGCAAATTGGTTGTTGCCGCGTACGCCCCATTCTGTATCCATCAATTTATCTTCTTTGTGATCCGGAGATGTCGTACCCGGGATTTTATCCCATTCCCAGACGGGCATTATATTCATGTATTCTGGTCCGCTCTGCTGTATATTCATGGCACCGTCTGACAGGTATCTTCCGTACAAATTCTCCCCGTTTCCGGCCTCACTTCTGTTGGTACGGTCACTTGCTGTCCGCACGGACACATGATATTCAGGACGGTTGTGAAGAGTAAAATCGGCTTTCCAGAAATATCGGTGAAGTGGTTTTACCTCTTTTGAAAGATTAGCAGGGCTTTCAAATTTAGCCTTCTCTGATTCGTAAGTTTTGATATTCTTACTATCGATCAGCATTGCGATATCCAGACGTTTTGCTTCATTAGTTTTGAGGAGGATATCTTTCCGGCTTACACCTCTTCCTTCTACATTGAAATCCATGTATTTACCGCGGTGCATATTGAGAAAAGTATGACGATAGAAGCCAGTTAGCAGTGCTAACTTATCCTCAGCAATAAAATAAGGTGTATTGTAAACGTATTTTAATATGGTGAATAATCCGGTCAGATACACATTTCCATATCCTGAGATATAGAGTTGAGGGCCGTGTTGTAAATAAGAATAGTCATATTGCAGCCCCTCTTCTCCGTCCACTAATTGTACGGGCTGATACAGCTCGCTCAGAGAATAGCTCAGAAGTTCTTTATCTTCGGTAAGCAGTGATCTGTAAAAATAGTGCATGGCTATATCTGTTTTATTTGCACCGGTCTTCGCTGCAGCATCTCCCCTTTTCATGCGTTCTATCAACTTTTGATCAAGGTCTGCCGGAAGTTTTTCTGCTCCGTAGCGGGATAATATCAACAGGACTCCTAGTTGCTGTGGTACACTGATCTCGTTGTGCCACCAGTTGCCACTTTTTGGGTCTTTATCATACCAGAATTGATAAGCCTGTACGATAGCATTATAAAACTTAGGATCATTGTAATGCTTTCCGTCCTTGTTGATATAGGACTGAATAAGGAGCGACAGCCGTGTGAGATGATCAGAAGGTGTCCATTTTGTAAAAACGACATCTGCATAATCGATATCTTCCCAGCTTCCGTTTTTACTCATTCTGGCCAGCATATCTTCAGCCCGCTTATCCGCTCCGGCATCTGTACGCAGGTGATCATCAACGATACGTTTGCTGATCGTTCCAAAAGGATAGGTAGCCTGTGCTGATACTGACTTGGTCAGCATAAGGACAAGGAAGCACATAATTATCTGTAGGTATTTCATAGGTAAGTGAATATTATTAAGGATACTGGCGTTCCATCTTTCTTCCGATGACGTCCATTTTATGTTTCATAATCTGATTGTAATCTCCATAGGAACTTGTCCAGTGCGGATTGTCCAGTCCCTGTTCCCAATGCTGCAGGAGTGCAGTCAGTTCTTTTACCTTTTGGGGATGGGTTTCTGCCAGATTTCTAGTCTCCCCTTTATCCCGGCTCAGATCAAATAATAAGGGCGATTCTCCCCGGACCTGAATAAGTTTCCACTGTTTTTTGCGGATAGCGGCTGCAACTCCTCTTCTCCAGCAGAGAAAATCATGAGGCTCCTGCTTATTTTTGCCGGTCAGAAACGGTAAAATATTTACCCCGTCCAGCTGCATGTCTGATCTTACTGTTCCTTGTGCCGCAGCAACGCAGGTAGGAACCAGATCGAGCGAACTGACTAAGCCCTTGTAATCTTTTCCTGCCTGTAACTGTTTCGGCCAGTGCATAATCATAGGAACACGGATTCCGCCTTCCCATTTAGATCCTTTAAGTCCTCTCAAAGGACCATTATCTGCTCCGTTATTGGTGGCAGCACCATTATCATTGAGAAAAATAAGTAAAGTATTTTCCAGTTGCCCGGTTTTCTTTAGCTCTTCTACGATACGGCCTATACCGTCATCCATAGCGGACATTAGTCCGGCATAACTCCGACGATGAGCATTTTTGAGGCGCGCAAACTGTGCTAACTTTTGAGGAGTTGCCTCCACAGGGGTATGCACTGCATTATAGGAAAGGTATATGAAGTATGGTTTATCACGTTTTTGGCGCATGTAGGATATGGCTTTGTCCGTAAACATATCCGTAAGGTAATAGACATCTTTTTCATCTACTTCAGTATAATCATTCAGGATCTTTTCTTCCTGCTTAATAGCGGTTCGGATAGGAAAAAAGCTTCTGTGGCCACCTATAAATCCAAAAAAATGATTAAACCCCTTGTGGAGAGGATGGTGCTTTGTCTCATTTCCCTGATGCCATTTCCCTATAGCCATTGTTTCGTATCCGTTTGATTGCATCTGATCTGCAATGGTACGAACGGTATCAGACAAACCGATATCCTGTATCTGATAGCCGTCTGCAGGTAAATCAGAAACGTTGTGTTCAAATCCACTTCGTTGTTGATATTGTCCCATTAAGAGCCCCGCACGTGAGGGTGCACATACAGAAGCGGTGACATAGCTGTTGGTAAAACGAATTCCGCCCTTAGCCAGGGCATCTATATGTGGAGTAGGAATATCCTGACTGCCATAACAGCCAAAGTCTTCGTATCCTCCGTCGTCTGACAGAATAAGAATAATATTAGGACGCTGCTGCGCGCTAACAGACCCTGTTGTCAGCATGAATAAGGTGAACAGAAAAACAATTTGGTTCAAGGTTCCCATTGATCACGTATTAAGTTTATCTACAATTTGGTCGTATCGGTATAGCGTGTATCTGCATTCCGATAGTCAAATATTCAAAGATCCGGAGAGCTGAACGGGGTAATATTTTACTTTTTTAGGGTGAAAATTTTACAATATGCTTCTGTTATGCTTTAGGAGCTATTTTTTTGAATAATCCGTAGGGTTCTTTCCGAAATATTTTTTGAACTCTTTACTGAAATATTTAGGATCGTTGAAACCAACTTTATAGGCAATCTGGGACACCGGCAAATCTGTCTCCTGTAATAATGCCGCTGCACGATTGAGACGTAGTATTTTTATAAAATCACCTATCGTCAGTCCGGTAAGTGCCTTGACTTTTTTATAAAAGGCAGTTTGTGAAACTCCCATATGTGCTATGAGATCCGTGACACGCAGATCTGCATCCTCCAGCCTGTTTTCTATATGTGATTTCAATTCTTTCAGAAAAACAGCATCCAGATCCGTATACGTTTCTTCTGAAGAAGGATTTAAGAGTGATTCCGTATATTTTTCTCTCAGCCGGTCTACATGATCCAGCTGGTTGCTTATCTGCAGTAATAATACCTGTATACTAAATGGTTTGATAATATATGCATTGGCTTTGGCCAGATATCCCGCTGTGATCTGTACCTCTTTGTCCATTGCAGTTAAGAGAATTACAGGAATATGACTGGTTGCGGGATCAGACTTCAGTATACGCGTGAGCTCCACACCGTCCATCTTTGGCATAGATACATCAGAAATGATCAATTGGGGAAGGATCTCTAATGCCATCTGCACACCTTCTTCGCCATTGGCTGCCGTATATACATCATATTCAAGCTCCAGTGATTTGAGCAAAAAGTCTGCGACATCTCTGTTATCTTCTACAATCAGAAGGCTTCTTTTCAACTTAGGATGTATGAGGGTCTGCCCGGCAAACGGAGCACTGACCTCCGTGTTGTCATGCCGGAATATTGTATTTTCCGGATTTACAGCACCTAAGTCCGGTAAGGAGGCTGGCAGTAAAATGGTAAATGCGGTTCCCTTTTGAGCACTAGATTGGACACGGATTGTTCCACCATGCTGTTCAACGATGGCTTTACAAAGTGACAATCCTATTCCCCAGCCTTTTTCACGCACCTGGTCACTCTGATAAAAATTGGCAAATACTTTACCCAGATCTTCCTCAGCTATCCCCATACCTGTATCTGCTATGACGACAGCCACCTGACTTTGCTGTCTCTCTGCCACGATACTGATTGATCCGCCTGCAGGTGTAAATTTGATCGCATTGACCAGCAGGTTGGACATTACCTTACTGAATTGATAAGGATCGAGATAAACAGGCTCTGTAACGGTACATTTCATAGTGAACCCGATCTCTCCCGTATGAAAAGCCTCCTGAAACAGTTCAACCTGTTCCTGTATAAAGGGCAACAACATGACTTGTTGTAATTTTAACTCCACTTTACCTTCTTCTATTTTCCGGAAGTCCAGCAATTCATTGACCATCAGCAAGAGGCGATCCACATTCTTTTTGATGATACTGAGGTAATATGATCCCGTTTCTTTTTCCCGGATCTGTTCCATCAATTTATCCAGCGGAGCGACAATCAGCGTCAGTGGTGTACGGATTTCATGTGAAATTTTAGTGAAGAAGTCCAGTTTTGCCTGATAGAGACCATCCAGATCCTTTGCATACTTTTGCTGATAGAGCAGTTCATTGCTCAATTGGATCTGCCGGCGTCTGAAGCGGTCAAAAAGATATCCTCCGGAAAGCAAGATCAGCGCATAGAGCACATAAGCCCACCAGGTCTGCCAGAGCGGGGGCCGAACTTTGATGGTCAGCTCGTACGGTTTATCCCCCCATTTACCATCTGCATTTGTCGCATTGAGCAGCAGGGTATAATTACCGGGGGAAAGATTAGTATAACTGGCCACAGGTTGGTCTACATTGTTCCATTCCTGATCAAAACCATCCAGTTTGTACCTGTATTTTATTTTAAACTGATTGATATAGTCAATGGAAATAAAATCTATAGTGAAGTAATTCTGGTCGTAGTTGAGGGTGAGCCCGGGCATGAGACTTATATCCTGCTCCAGCAAATGGGTAGCATCATGAGGGTGTACAATGGTATTGAACAGCTTGAGTGCTGAAAGCCGGATTTCGGGATTCTTAGTTTGTCCGCTGAATTGCCATGGATTGATTTCCACAAGTCCTTTATAGGTCCCGAAATACAAACGACCGTCATGCGCACGGGTGGAAGCGTTAAGGCTGAATTCGGAAGAGGGTAATCCATCATGTGTATCAAAAAGCTGGATATTGCCGGTTTTGGGATTTAGTCTGGCCAATCCTTTATCCGTTGCTACCCATACCATTCCCTGTTCATCAAATTCAAGCGACATTATATTAGGACTTGGCAACCCTTCCTGTGTACTCCAGCGATCAAATTTATGTGTGGATTTATCAAATCTATAGACCCCTCCCTTGTAGGTGCCTATCCATATTTCTTTGGATGGACTTTCCCGGATACAATGGATATAAGATGATGTCAGCCCTTCCTCTCCTATCTCATACAGCTCAAACTGGGTGGTATTCTTCCACAGGACATTTAATCCTTTAACTGTCCCAACCCAAACATTCGCAGATTGATCGATCAGTATATCCTTTATGTAATTGTTGGACAAACGAACTTTGGAGGTATCGTTGATATAAGAAAAGCGCTGATGTGTGCTGTCATAAATATTGATTCCGTTGGAGGCGGTGCCGATCCAATATTTTCCGTCCGGATGCCGTTGTATACTGCTTATATATCCCTGATTAAGACTATGCAAACCGGGAGATAAGGACTGTATATTATTTCCATTCTGCCCCAGCACATCTATTCCACCGTCAAACAAACCAATCCATATACGGTCTGCATCTACCCATATGGATTTGACTGTGGAAGAACGAATCTGCCCGTAAGTCCCCGATATACTGGTAAACCGCTGGGTTTTCCGGTCCAGATAATCCAGACCGTTGCCTTCGGTTCCTATCCATAGATTGTCAAACCGGTCGACCTTCAACTGGCTGATCAGATCTCCGCTTAAACTATTGACGTACGGATTAGCCCTGTATATTTTAAAATAGGATTTGGTCGGGTGGAATACAGATACACCTCCGAAATTGGTTCCCAGCCAAATAGAACCGTCTTTATCTTCGAAAATATCTTTAATGGAATTATCTGAAAGGTTGCTGCTATTGGAAAGATCTTTGTGTATCTGATCTATACGACCGCTTTTCAGATCCTCTATCGTCAATCCGCTCATTGTGCCGATATACAATTTACCGGATCTTTTGGAATAGATGATTTTGCGGATAATATTATTGCTTAATTTTCCATTCTCCTTTGTATACTTATGCAGTGTACCTTTCCTGAGATCATACCGTATAATTCCCTTATTATCTATTCCTGCGTAGAGTTGATCGTCAACGCATGCCAATGCTCTGACAAAGTAAGGTCCGGAAGGTTGCAACAGCTGAGCCTGCTCTATTGCAATTTTACGGTTTTGTCCGATTTGAATTTTATTTAGTCCTTTATCTGTCCCTACCCAAATATTCCCTGAAGCATCTTCACAGATTGTATTCACCTGCTGACCGACAAGCCCTTCCTTATCACCTATATGAATAAATTTCCGGGATTTGTTGTTCTCCAGATAACTTAAACCTTCATTCGTCCCGAAAAATATTCTTTTATCTTTTGTGATATAAATGCAAAGTATAGCAAATGAATGCGGCCTGCTTTTGCCAGCTACCTGATAATTGATCTGTTCAAAACGGTCTTCGGCCAGCGAATAGTAGCTTAGCCCTTTCTGTGAACCAAACCAGATATTACCGGTGTCATCTTCTTTGATACTGTAGATATAATCATTGTCAATAAGTGTGGTGGGATCGTCGGCAGTATTCGAATAATGCGAGACAGTACGACCGTCATAACGATTGAGTCCATCCCGTGTTCCAAACCACATAAAACCCCTCCGGTCCTGCCCGATAGAAAGCACGGTACTGTTGGATAATCCGTCTGCTACAGATAAATGGTCAAAACGGTACTGAGCAAACAATACATCAGGTAGAAATAACAGCAACAAAAAAAGAAAGTATACTAATTTCGGCTTATAGGTCATAATTCAAATATAATTGAATTTCTAAATAATAGACCAAAAAGCTAAGGAGGAGCTTAAAAAAAGAGCGATTTATTCAGGAAATTATATGGAAAATACATACGTATGAAACGGCAGAAAAATTATTAGGCATATTAATATTTCATTAAAAATACATTACTTAAGTTTTAGTTTAATTTAAACCCATTTTCTTGAAGTAGTTTTTCATAATTTATTTTATCAAAATCGTCAAATGCTATTAACCTCATCTCTTTCTGATAGTGTACCATGACAGGAATATCATATTTTATATTTTTTGCTATTACCAAATGAAATCTCCTGCCGAAATCTTCTTTTACTGTTTCTTCTAAAACTGCAATTTTCCTTTTTTCATCAATAATACAAATACGAATTTGACGAGTTGTTTCTATGAAAGTTGAGGTTTCAGATTTTTGATATCGATATCTCACTAGATATTGCACTTCTTTATCCGATATCACATTTGTTTTCATAATTTCAACTGGTTCCGGATCATCTCCCGAGTTAAAGGTCTGATAAAGATGATGATTACAAAATAAAAATTTATTTAATCCTCCCGGACCAAACGACAAATGAAAATAATACTGGTTTTTATGCAAGACAATCTCTGTCCACTGGTTTGGAAATTTATTATTTTTTATTGTCTTGCATTTGATGTTTTCGTGGTATGCATTAATAAACGTGTATTGCCGCTCCGGATCAGGATCAATATATAGATGTGATGATTTATTTTTATCAATAAAAATTGTATCTCCTGTAATTGGAGACTCCTGAAATTTCATATGTTTAGTTTGACAGCCTAGCAACAAGACTAATAACAAAAGGATAAGTGTTGATTTCATTATTTTTTTGTTTTACTTTTTCTAATCATTGTAATGATATAATGAACATTCTCATTCCCATTCGCCCCCTCTCTTTGAAGCACACCTTTACCTTCAACTTTCCCAGTTATATGATTATAGTATAGCTTATTAGTATTATGAGTACCTTGACTAATCAAATTAGAACCACTATCATAATATTGGAAGAAGTTCCCGTTACTATCATTGCCCATACCAACTATTACAATGAAATGATCTGTTGTTTTATTATCGTTATTAGCAGTATTTGTTGCACCATAATCTACTCCAACAACTATAGGAATATTTCTTTTTAAAGCATGATGTAAATAATTTATTCCTCTTTGTAATTCAGTGAAATTAACCTCACCTTCTGTATAAAAATCATCATTTGGTTTTTTAAAAATATTAATCGTCTGCTTTTCTCCATATGCATCATGCGCATAATAATCAGATGTAGTATACCCCATCAGTTCGATTTGTTTTTTAGCCAGTGTATAGCAATTAGAACCATCAAATCTTACAAATTTATCAATTGGAATAATTGGTAGGATTGTTGGCCAAGTGATTTGTTGCAATATATTAATTGTGGGAGCTACAGATGTGTCATAATTGCCATCATCATGGATAATACTTCCTTCTCCATCATCAATATAATCTATATGTTTATTACTAAAATAACTAAATACATCATTAGAATTATTTTCTTTCATTTCGTTAATTGCCCATAAGACATATTTTGAATTATAAGAAGATTCCCCAGTAAACCAATTTTCAAATTGTCCCAAAGTAATGCTATTTGAGGATAATTTATTCATTGCCCAATATGCTATTTCTATCAGATCTTCATTATCCCCTCGCTGAAAAATAAAATCTATAAGTACTTGATTTTCTTCGTCAGATAATGGAGATATTGTTGGTACACTATATCCATTCAAAGTAAACGCAGAAATAAGAAGTTCTCCGGCACTACCGGAGCTAGGAATATCTTCAACCGGAAGCTCAATTTCTGAACAAGGAATCTGATAACTCTGTCCAGCTGGTGGCGGAACCGTCGGAACAGTATAATTCGGATCAGGATTACATGCACCGGGAGGATAATCTTCAGGGCTACTTCCTCCGCTATTTCCTCCTGATCCACCACTACCTCCATTCTCTCCTTGATTTCCTCCACCTTTCGGCGGACCTCCTCCTGCAGGCTCTTCCTCATCCAATGGTACACAATCAACACTAGTATGGATAGTAGTAACACTTGGTTTTGGATAATTCCCTGCTACTCCTGGCATCGTATAAGGACAGGTACATTGACCTCGTTCAGCCCATGTATGATTCTCACAAAGACAGTTACTACCCGGTTTAAAAGTCAAAGTTTTAGTTGTAGTACAGATATAGGACTGATTTGGAGGTAAAGTAGCCATTTTTCTTTTCAAAGTTGCCTGTTTATCTAGATTAGACGGACTTCTGTAATCAACCTTTTCACCATTACGAAATTTAAATATTTTCTTTACAGTTCCCTGCCAGTCTTTTATGATTATATCTCCATCGTATTTTCTTGATATTTTTGAATCTATCCATTGAAGGCTAGGCTTTAATTGAACCCATTCTGTCAATATAGTATTGGAAGAATCCTTATACATCATTAAATAATTAAGAAATCCATACTTCACAAACTTTCCTTCGGAAACTTCTAAATATTCTCCTTCTTTATGAATTGGAACCAATACTGCCTGATAACCTGAAAGTAATTCTTTATACTTAAACCCATCCCACATAGGCTTTTTACTCATGATGACTGTACTATTCTCATCATGTTGATGTATTGTTATCTCTGTTGAAGCTATTTTATTGAAACCTGTGGAAGAAATAGCAAATTTCTTTTCAAAATGTGTTCTGGCTTCTTCAAGTGAGAGGTTTTTATTAGTATTGCTGTTGAGGTCAGAAATCACCTCATTCTTTTTACAACTATTTGTGCTAAATAACAACAGAAATAATGTAAGCATAAGCAACTGTTTAGAATTCTTCATAATTTAAGTATAAATTATTAGGTATTGATCTTTTGACAAACTATCACAACAAATTGAAAGTAGTTTATACCTCATTTGTTATCCAACTTTCCGAAATACTTATTAGGTTTTAGTAAATAAAATATAATCTTTATTCCGAAATATTCACTAGTATACATAGACCAGTATTAATTGGTTAATAATTTACTCCTAAAATAACAAAAAAAAAAAACAATGCACTAAAAATTCACCGTATATTAATTTAAATTATTTAATGTAAGATACTTTTCACTCAGAATTCAATCTCCTACCTCACCCCTATCTCAATGCCTGTGAAACCTCTACAGGCAGATCAGATTCCAGTATAGAAGCTCCGTCTTCAAAGACAGCGCGGTATCGTTCTGCTCTGGTTTCTTTGCTGCTCAACTTATCATAAGTCGGGGCTGTAGAAATCATACACATGACTCCTTTGGCATGAAAAAAGGCGTACATCTGCTGATTTGCTTCTTTTATTTCAGGACCTATATACACTATCATCCGGTTATAAGGCAGTCCTGACGATTTAAACTTGTCCAGTGCCGATTGATCCTTGATATGCATGGACATATACTGATCAGGATTTTTCTCCAGATAAAATTTAGCCTGGTCTACATGATGTACTGTGACCCAGACCCAATTATAGGCATTATGTTTTTTGATAATACCTGCTGTCATTTCCATTGGCAGATCTTTTTTATCCAGATTAAGGATTGTCTTTCCTTTGGCCCATTCTATGACTTCATCAAGTGTATTGATACGGTAAGGAGTCAGGTTACCGGCATGATCTTTAAGTTTCAGCTTTTTCAGATCCTTCCAGGTGTAATCTGATACTTTTCCTTTGCCGTTTGTGACCCGCTCCAGCTCAACATCATGCAGCAGCACAGCAATACTGTCTTTTGTCAGCCGGGGATCAATCTCAAAGATAGCGGGCGTATGTCTCAACACTGCCTCAAAAGCCGGAATAGAATTTTCAGGAAGTCCCTGCTCTATTGTCCCCCGATGTCCGCTTATTATTTTTTTCTCAGGTGCATACTGAAAAGCCTTGTACATATCCGCTACCGTTTTATAATTCTGTGTGTGAAGTTTCTGTGCAAAAGCATTTGAAATAGTATAACAGGTAAACATAAAAAGTGTCAGAAACAGCTTGCAATAGGTTTTCATATGTATATTGTTTGTATTTTAAGGATTACAGGAATATCCGGACCGAGAGTAAAGAACGTATTAACCCCTTATTTCCTTGTGTATGTACAGTCTTTTCGATATAGATATTTCACAGGTATTATTTTGACAGTGAAAATAAGAATTCCAGTTTAACAAAATGTAATCTTTTTGTTTCGCTGAGATCAAGAATATGTAGATCCTTATGAAGAATAACAGCCTTGCAATTTTATACATGTCGGTAAGGATTTAAATCTTACCTTTGTTTTTTAAAATTCATCATATGAAACCGTCCCCAAAAGAAATAAAAAAGACCCTTCATTCGCGTAATAAACATATTTCGGGTTACGATTTTCAGCGTTTAACGAAAAAAAATCCGGCACTCAGCGGATTCTTAATCAACAATCCGGCAGGACAGGTGACTATCGATTTTGCAGATCCGAAAGCCGTATTTGAGCTTAACAAGACATTGTTGCTCTTACATTACGATCTGCAGCACTGGGAAATTGGTAAAAACAGCCTTTGTCCGCCAATTCCGGGCAGAGCGGATTACATACATTATGTCGCTGATTTACTGGCGAAAGACCACAATGGAAATATTCCGCGTGGCCCGCAGGTAAAAGTGCTGGACATTGGTACGGGAAGCAGTCTGATCTATCCGATCATTGGCCATCAGGAATATAAATGGTCCTTTGTAGGTACAGATATTGATTCACAATCTTTGCATCATGCGTATATGAACAGCTCCAAAAACGAAGCATTGAAAAAATCAATCGTTTTGAGAGAACAGAAAGATAAAGCACATGTATTTGCAGGTGTGATATTACCGGGTGAAAAATATGATCTGGTGCTCTGCAACCCTCCCTTTTATGGTTCACGGGAAGAGAACTGGAAAAGTACAACCCGGAAATTCCAGAATGTCAATAAGAATAAAGAAGCTCTTCCGGTTCAGAATTTCGGAGGTAATGCCAACGAACTGTGGTATGAAGGCGGGGAAAAAGCTTTTATCCGTACGATGATCTATGAAAGTATGGATTACAAAGCACAACTGGGCTGGTGTACAACATTGGTCGCAAACAAAGATAACCTGAAGCCTTTGGTTGCAGTGCTTGAATTTAAGAAAGCAAAAGATATCGAAATCATCAAAATGGAACAAGGCAATAAAATAAGCCGCATCCTGGCCTGGAGATGGTCTTAACTGTTTAATACAAAAACTGAAGCCGCTGTTTTTTATAACAGCGGCTTTTTTGTAGTATAGCCGGCACTTCCGGATACATTTGAAAGCAAATCGCTACCGAAAAGCTAACTCTTATCTGTTGGATTATAAAGTTCATTCATTTTGTTTATCCTCCTCGCAATCCGGGTCTGCAGATTACGGGGAGAAAGCACTTTAATGCATTCGCCGAAACCCAGGATTTCGCGTTCCAGCTCAAAATTGAGCACCACATCCAGACGAATCAATATGCTCCCGTTTTCTTTACGATCCAGCAGCTGCTGTGAACTATGTATGGGTTTGGTCAGTACATAATCTGCATTGTAAGCATCCACTTCCAGGATGACCCGCTGTCCCCTGTCTTTCTCCGTCTTAGTGACACCAATGACATCAGAATAGTATCTTTCAAAATCCACCCCATCATATTCCACATAACCATCCTTTGCCATTTCCTGTATCTCTTTCATACGATCAAGTGCCAGTGTCAGTAACATCTTTCCTTTTCGGGGTTTACATATCATAAACCAGCGGTTACGATATTCCTTCAGCAAATACGGATAGTAAACGCTTTCTGTAGGATACGGAGACTTAAAGGATTGATAACCGATTAACAACGGGATCTTTTGCCGTATAGCCCGATGGATAACAGGAATCCAGTCCAGACCCCGCAGCAATTTATTTCCTTCCAGCTGTATGGTACTTCTTTCCGTTTTGCCTGTTCTATGAAGACTATTTTCCAACCGGGCAATCAAATCGCTCATTTCATCAAAATAAGAAAAGCCATTAAGGTGTTTCAGTACATCAACTACTTCTTTCATTTTGTCCATATCGGCAGTTGTCACAGGAGAATTGCTGATGCTGTATTCCCGATCCGAATAACTGTAAAACTTGCGGTCTGTAACGACAATCGGGGCATTATATCCCAGCTTATCACTGCGCATGAGTTGAATATCCGCCTGTATAGTCCGTCTGGAAATACCGTTTGTAATTCCTTCATATTCGTATAGGGCATCGGCTACTTTTTCAATAAGATCATCCAATGTCCATTTTCGGTGCCTGTTTCGGAGGCAATCATCAATCGTTTTATAGCGTATCAGGGCGAGCTTATTGGTTGCCATACTATCAGGTTTTTTTAATGAATGGGACTGTTATCGTTTATTTTGATTTTTAAAAGTAATCAATTCGCACTGTATCTACGCAACCAAACTGCGCAATAAAGCAAAAAAGAGATTTTAAAATCTGAATTTTAAAATTAAAAAACTAACAAACAGACATTTAACACTTTATAACAAAATAATACCTATCTACGCAAAAGCACTGCGTTACACCTCATGCATCTTTGTATTGTCAGGTCGATGACTTGAGAAGCTCCGGAGATACAGGTTGGAATCCTGTCACCTGCGAGAGGTGTAGCTTAAAGGCATAAAGCGCCGGTAAAGAACAATAAAATTTTAATAATTTGCATTATACAGATATGACACAACGAATTAATGGCAATGATTTACTTGCCCTGGGATATAAAGAAAACTTTTCATTAGGTATAGCACTCAAGATCAACAAAAAAAGAATAGGATTGAGCAGAGAGGAGATGTTAAACCGTTATAAAGAAATCCTGGAGGATCCGGAATCTTTTCTGAATGACCCCATCTTTTGTCCGCTGGCTCAGGTGCTGATAGATGAAAACAGCCAGCCTGTTGACGCAACGATTCCTTTGAATGAAGATCCGAAGGATTATAAAATCTATGGTTCAGAACAAATCGAAGACGGAGCCAAACATCAAATGAATATCGCGATGAAACTACCTGTAACATTAGCCGGTGCACTGATGCCCGATGCGCATCAGGGATACGGTCTTCCGATAGGTGGTGTACTTGCCGTAAAAAATGCAGTCATCCCTTATGGTGTAGGTGTAGATATAGGCTGCAGAATGGCTTTATCTGTTTACGATATACCAGCGGATAAGCTAACGGAAAACAAAGAAATCTTTCAGAAAGCGATACTTGACAATTCACGTTTTGGTGCCGGACACGGATTTTTAAAATATCAGCGAAGCGATCACGCTGTCCTGGACAATATTTTGTTTGACGAACATCCTCTGATCAGTACGCTCAAGGATAAAGCCTGGTCTCAATTAGGAACTTCAGGTGGAGGCAACCATTTTGTGGAATTCGGAATCATTGAATTCAAAGAAGCTGATACCACATTAGGAATACAGGCTGGTACTTATGTCGCTTTACTGACGCACTCCGGATCCCGTGGCCTGGGTGCTACGATTGCCGGACATTACACAAAGATCGCTAAAGAACTCTGTAAGTTACCGTATTCGGCGAGCAACCTTGCTTATCTGGATCTGAACAGTGAAGCCGGACAGGAATACTGGCTGGCGATGAATCTTGCAGGTGATTATGCTTCTGCCTGCCATGAGATCATACACACAAAAATGGCTGAAGCACTGGGGGCAACAGTATTGGCAAAAGTAGAGAATCACCATAATTTTGCATGGAAAGAAAAATGGCATGAAGAAGAGGTCATTGTGCACCGAAAAGGAGCAACTCCTGCAGGTAAAGAGGTGCTGGGAATTATCCCGGGATCCATGACTGCACCCGGATTTCTGGTAAGAGGCAAAGGTGAACAAAACGCCATTAATTCTGCTTCACATGGTGCCGGGCGTCAGATGTCACGTACCCAGGCCATCAAGACTTTATCCAAAAAAGCGTGGAAACAAATGCTGGAGGATCACGGAGTCACTTTGCTTGGTGCCGGAATGGATGAAGCACCTATGGCTTATAAAAATATCCATACTGTAATGGAAGCACAGACAGATCTGATCGATGTACTGGCTACTTTCTCGCCAAAAATTGTACGAATGGCTGATGACGGGAGTCGTGAAGACTAATCTGCAGCAATAAAAAACGGGCGCTTTTGAGCGCCCGTTTTCCATTATTTAATAATTTCTTCAATCTCACGAATTATCTTCTGTGCAATGGCTTCTGCAGCAGCTGCTGTCGGACCCTCGGAGTAAATCCGAATAATCGGTTCGGTATTAGATTTACGAAGGTGTACCCATTCATTAGCAAAATCAATCTTCAGTCCATCAATTGTCGAATGATCTTCGTGTTTGTATTTTTCTTCCATTTTAGCCAGCAGATTATCAATATCTAATTCTGGTGTCAATGTGATTTTATTTTTAGACATATAATACTGAGGCAGTTCAGCACGATACGCGGACACTTTTTTACCTAACCGGGCCAGATGCGTCAGGAAGATAGCTACTCCGACCAGTGCATCACGACCATAGTGAGACGCCGGATAAATGACTCCGCCATTCCCTTCTCCACCGATCACTGCATTCACTTCCTTCATTTTGGTCACCACGTTCACTTCACCCACGGCTGCTGCAAAATATTCACCACCATGTTTGACAGTCACATCACGCAAGGCACGGGTAGAAGAAAGATTAGATACTGTATTACCTTTTGTATGTTGTAAAATATAATCTGCAACAGCGACCAGAGTATATTCTTCTCCAAACAGCTCTCCGTCTTCCATCATAAATACAAGGCGATCTACATCCGGATCTACAGCGATACCCAGATCAGCAGCATTTTCGGTTACAGCTTTCGAAAGATCAGTAAGATGTTCTTTCAAAGGTTCCGGATTATGCGGGAATTGTCCGTTTGGTTCGCAATGGATTTTATACACTGTCTGTACACCCAATGCATCCAGTAGTGCCGGGATAAATAATCCTCCGGTACTGTTCACCGCATCCACAGCTACTTTAAAATTCGCATTGCGCACAGCTTCCGCATCAACCAGATCTAAGGCCAATACATCAGCAATATGTTTTTGCAGATAAGAATCATTCTTTTCGACCTTACCCAGCTGCTCTACTTCAGCAAAGTCAAAATCAAGGCTTTCACCTAGGCTCAGGACTTCTTTTCCTTCAGCATCATTGATAAATTCCCCTTTATCATTCAATAATTTCAAGGCATTCCATTGTCCCGGATTGTGGGAAGCAGTCAGGATAATTCCTCCTCCTGCATTCTCTTTGGGAACCGCTATCTCTACAGTAGGTGTAGTCGACAATCCCAGATCTATCACATCAATACCGATACTTTGTAAGGTGCCGATCACAAGATTGCTGACCATCTCTCCCGAAATACGGGCATCGCGTCCTACAACAATTTTATTATTTCCGCTTTTTTTGACAATGATTTTGCCAAATGCAGCTGTAAATTTAACTATGTCAATCGGAGTCAGCCCTTCTCCTGCACGACCGCCGATCGTACCTCTAATACCTGATATTGATTTTATTAATGTCATCTCAAATTATGTTTACCGGGTAAATTTAAGAGAATAGCTGTATATTTTATAATTAACTATTTCTTTTTTGCTGAACTAACCGTATATTTGTTGCAACAAAGTTTCATTTGATGGAATTATTTCTGTAGGTACAAATTATTCTTACTTTTGGTATTGGTTTACCTCATACAGGCACTGTTCATCATTAAATAGAAAACATGATTCAACAACTCATTGAAATTGACCAGGCTATATTTTTAGCGATTAATCAGGGACTTAGTAATCCCTTTTTTGACTGGTTACTTCCTATTCTCAGAAATCCATATACCTGGGCACCCTTATACTTGTTTCTGGTGATCTTCTTCATCAAGACATATGGCAAAATGGGTGTTCTGATTGTGGTTTTTACGCTTGCGAACTTTGGTATTTCGGACGCTGTATCTTCCCATCTGATCAAGAAAACGGTGAAACGTGTACGTCCGTGTAATGATATTGAATTCAAAGAAGAAGTCAATATACGGGTCAGATGTGGCTCCGGCTTTAGCTTTACTTCTTCACATGCCACCAATCACTTTGCAATGGCCTTTTTCTGGATTGTACTTTTCCGCAGAAAATGGAAACATACACTGTGGCTGGCTATTACCTGGGCTACACTGATCAGTGTATCTCAAATATATGTCGGTGTACATTATCCATTTGATGTCCTGTGCGGGGCACTTCTGGGAATTTGCATCGGATTACTGACCGGAAATCTTTTCAAAAAACTGAGGCCGGACTTTTTTAATTCGATTTCTCCAATTACTGAATGAGCGCAACCCTTATCATAGCAATTTTATTTATTTCTGCTTTATCCAGCGGAATCGCTGTCTTTTTTGTCAAAAGAGACAATACCAGCAACCTCAAACTGATACTTTCCTTTAGCGGGGCCTATCTGTTTGCGATTACTGTACTGCACCTGATACCACATGTGTATCAGGCGTCCAATACCGACCCCGAGATTATCGGGCTGTATGTACTGGGTGGATTTTTGTTTCAGCTCGTACTGGAGCAATTTTCTCAGGGTATAGAACACGGGCATATTCACAATCACGGACATCAGGCATTCCCGATCGGGATTATGATAAGTCTGTGTCTGCATGCTTTTCTGGAAGGAATGCCGCTGGCATCCGCACATCAGAGTGAGCTGGTTTTTGGTATCGCTATACACCACATTCCTGCGGCATTTGCCTTGGGAAGTCTATTGCTAAATACCAAACTGACCAAAACAAAGATTAGTATATTCATCATTATCTTTGCAGCAATGACACCGCTGGGCTTTTTATTAAGCAAGGGTATCAGTGCCGGTGAAGTAGGAAATATTCAATTGTACTTTGATAAGATCATGGCCGTAGTTATCGGTATATTCTTACACATTTCCACGACTATACTGTTTGAATCCGGTTCGGCTGATCATCATCATTTTAACAAGAAAAAAATGATTGCTGTGGCTTTGGGTGTAGCTGTATCACTGTTCAACTTCTTATTTGACAGCCACGATCACAGTGATCATAAAGGCCATGACCATACGAAACAGCATGATCATCAGCATTAGTAAACAGATATCCTGAAAGGCAGGTATCTAAAAAAGTGTCATTCGTTTTCAGACAAATGACACTTTTTTTATACTGGTATTTCTTCTATTCTTCTCCCGAGCAGAGTGAGCCTCTTAATTTATCCAGCAGGTCACTGAGTTTCTCACAATCCTTTTCCTTAAAATTCTTAGGCAGGATGTCATTAAGCAACATGACCTCTTCCAGTTCCTCCAGAACCTGCAAACCTTTGTCCGTGATCAGAAGATCTACAGACCTTTTATCTCCTGAACTTTTGCATCTGGAGATAAGATCCTTTGCTACCAGACGATCCATCAGTCTCGAAATATCAGGTGTATTGGTTAACAACCGGCTTTTCAGCAAATTATTGGTCGCAGGATTCGGATATTGCCCACGAAGAATACGCAGCGCATTGAATTGTTGCAAAGTAATTTGCTGTTTTTCTGCCCGCTTTTCCAGAATTTCGGTCAATTTATTCGCAGTAAAAACAAGATTAACCGTCACTTTATGCCACTCGCTTTTGAACTGTCTGACTTTTAATTCTTCCTCAATCTTCATAATTAGTCTAAATAAATTTAATACACTCAAATGACAAGATCTCCCCCTATTTCCTCAAAACAATTACTATATTTGGGGTTTAATTGTTCATTAACTTTAAATATACAAAATGCAGCACAATAATAGCTTGGATAAATTAAAAAAAGGCGAAAGAGCAAAAATACTTAGTTATACTTCTACAGATATCCCTGCCAAATTTTTTGAAATTGGCTTTCTTCCGGGTATTGATATTGAAATAAAACATATTGCTCCGTTCAATGGTCCAATTTGTGTCAACATTCTTCAGAATAACGCCCTTATTGCATTACGCAAATCCGAAGCTAAACATATAATTGTCGAGAAATAGCATGAAGTCCCCTATAATAGCCCTCTTAGGGAATCCCAATGTTGGAAAAACATCCCTATTCAACAAAATTACAAAGTTACATCAAAAAGTCGGAAATTATCCCGGTATTACAGTTGAAAAACGTGAAGGAACGGTGAGTTATGCAAACCAAACCTACCGTGTTATCGATCTTCCCGGAACTTATACGCTGTTTCCCAATTCTCTTGACGAGGAAATTGTATTCAACACCTTGCATAACAAACAAGGAAGCAACTTTCCTGATCTGGTCGTCGTTGTAAGTGAACCTACGCATCTGAAACGATCTATCGTACTCTATCAACAAGCCAGAGAACTCGGTTTGCCAGCTATTTTTGTAATGAACATGATCGATGAAGCCAAAACTAAAGGTATACATATCGATCTTCCAAAGTTAGAACAATACTTACAGACTAAAGTTTATCAAACCAATGCCCGCACCGGTGAGGGGATAAATGAAGTTATCAAACAATTCAAATCTATACCGGGAAATTATTTTGGCAGTTTAGAAATTGATGAACAGTTTCATCCCGCACTGGATGAAGCCAAAAAGCTATTCCCGCTGGAAACAGAATATTCCACCTGGCAGTTTCTTGCTCAAAATAATGTTGACTTTTTATCCAACGACAAAAGAGCCGCATTAAACGATATACGCCTGAGATATAATCTCGATACAGCTATGCTACAGAAAAGTGAATCTCTGATCCGGCATAAACTGATTGATGAAAAGTTACAAGGCATTATCTCTTATAATCATCAGGAGAAAAAAAGTGCAACACATGGGATTGACCGTATATTATTACATCCGCTGTGGGGGTACGTTATTTTCTTCGGTCTTCTCTTCTTAATGTTTCAGGCCATATTTGCATGGGCTGCCCCCCTGATGGATTTTATTGATGAGACATTTGCATCACTTTCAGCATATGTTCAGGAATTACTTCCTGCAGGGCCTGTCACAGGTCTTCTTACGGATGGTATTATCGCCGGTATAGGGGGTATCGTTATTTTCGTTCCGCAGATTGCCATCTTATTTCTGTTTATCTCGCTGATGGAAGAGACAGGATATATGAGCCGTGTGGTTTTTCTGATGGACAGATGGTTGCGTCCATTCGGGCTTAACGGCAAATCAGTTATTCCCCTTATGTCCGGAGCAGCCTGTGCCGTTCCAGCTATTATGTCGGCAAGAAATATTGAAAACAGCAAAGAAAGGCTGATCACTATGTTGGTGACCCCATTCATGACCTGTTCTGCAAGGCTCCCGATCTATATTGTTATTATAGGACTTGTTATCCGGGACACCAATTTTTTGGGCTTCAATATCCAGGGTATCACCTTGTTTGCACTATATATCCTCGGTGTAGTAAGTGCACTGGGTTCGGCCTGGTTATTAAGTAAAATGCTGAAGAGCAAACATAAGACCTTCCTTATTTTCGAATTACCTACCTATAAACTTCCGGACTGGAGAAATGTAGCCATGAATGTATGGGAAAAATCTTCCGGTTTTATTATCAATGCAGGTAAGATCATTCTTGCGATGTCCGTTATTCTTTGGGTACTGGGTAGTTTCGGTCCCGGCAAATTCAATCGTGCTGAAGAAATAGTCAATCAGCAGTATCCTGATGCTACAGAAGAAGAACTGGAGAATCATATCAAATCATTTGAGCTGGAAAACTCCTTTTTAGGTATATTAGGCACAACTATAGAACCGGCGATCGCACCATTAGGCTATGACTGGAAGATGGGTATAGGTCTGATCTCCTCTTTTGCAGCCCGCGAAGTATTTGTGAGTACGATGGCCACAGTCTATGCTCTAGGTGATACAGAAGACGAATCTACCATACAGGGACAGATGCGTAAAGAGATTAATAGAAATACCGGATTGCCGGCATACAATTTTGCGTCAGGAATTTCGTTATTACTTTTTTATGCCTTTGCTATGCAATGTATGAGTACCATTGCCATTGTCAAAAAAGAGACAGGATCCTGGAAACTGACCCTGTTACAAACAGGAATGATGACAGGACTTGCATATATAGCAGCATTCATCACTTATCAACTTTTAAAATAGACGATTATGACGAATGAAATTATACAATACAGTATTATTGCAGTTGTTTTTATTGCAGCGGTGGTCTTTCTATACCGCAAAATGAAGGGTTCATCCAAAGGAGGCTGCGGATGCTCCAAAGGAGCCTGCTGCAACATAAACGAGTCTACAAAGCAACAATAAGAATCTACAGAGGGAGCAAGTATTAGCTCCCTTTTTTTATAGCATCACTCTCACTGTTTCCATACCTTCAAAACACAGCCCAACCCGTATACTCCCCTTTCCCGAGACTCTCTGCATATCGAAAAAAATCTTTTGAAAAAAAATGAACTATTTTTTGTGGAATGTGGATGAGTACTGCATCCTTGTCCAAATTTCACTATTATGAAGATCAAAACAACAATAACAACCGCTCTTACTTGCCTGTTAGCAATCTCGGGAGCAAACGCACAACAATCAAAAATTGTTAAAGCGGATTTAAAAGACGTCACCCTGTATATTAATTCAGCAGAGCTCAATCATCATGCAGACCTGATGTTACCCACAGGGACAAGTGAGATTGTATTTACACATGTAGCTAACGGAATAGATGAAAACAGCATACAGATCGGGACTTCTCCGGACGTCACTGTCATGTCTGTACGTGCAGCTCAAAACTATATACAGACGGATGTAAAAACTGATGCTTACTTAAAAGCGGAACAGGTTTACCAAAAAGAGGAAGATATCTTAAAAGCATTGCAGAATCAGAAGTCTACTGAAGAAAGCGTTTTGAAATTATTGGAAAGCAATCAAAAAATAGCCGGAACAAATGGCAATACAACTGTGTTGGAGCTTTCTAAAATGGCAGATTACTACAAAACAAAATATCTGGAAGTAAAAAATAATATTTCTGCTTTGGATGACAAGATCACAAAGCAGAAGCAGGTAGTGGAAAAAGCCGAAATCCAGCTTGATGAGGTAAAAGGCCAGAATACAGGTTCGGGAGGTCAGCTTATTGTACAGGTATTAAATAATAAAGCCGGCAATCAGCCCTTTGACGTGACTTACCAAAGTCCGAATGCTTCATGGTATGCCTCCTATGATTTGCGTGCAGCAAATACAAGTTCACCTTTACAGATCATATACAAAGCAAATGTCACCCAACTCACAGGTGTGGATTGGAAACAGGTACATCTTACATTAGCAACAGGAAGTCCGACTCAATACGGAATGGTACCCACCTTACAACCCTGGTCTCTTTATTATCAATCCAATATGCCGTTACCAGGTTACTCTGCTCAACTCAGAGGAAGAGTAGCGGGCATCGCACTGGATGAGAATAAGCTGGAGGAAGTCGTAGTTGTAAATGATAAAAAAGCAAAAGTGAAAAGCAGCATCAGTGCTTATACGCAACAAGTCGAAAATCAACTTAATACCACTTTCGATATTGCTATTCCATATGATATCGCTTCTAACGGTAAACCGCATAGTGTATCCCTGAAAGAATATAGCCATACGGCCAATTATACATATACGGCTGTTCCCCGTCTGGATCCGACTGTATATCTGATGGCAGAGCTTACAGATTATGAAAAACTGAATCTGATGCCGGGAGCAGCAAACATCATGTTTGAAAATATGATGGTGGGTAAAACAACGATTAACCCTAACAATACATCGGATACCCTGAAATTAAGTATGGGCAGAGATAAGATGATCAGCATCAAACGCGACAAAGTAAATGATCTGTCCCAGACAAAAGTATTTGGAGGCAGTAAAAAACAAAGCTTCGTATACGAGATAAGCATCAAAAACAATAAGAAAAACGGTGAAACGATCCTGCTGGAAGATCAATTCCCGATCTCTACAGACAAGTCTATGGAAATCACATTAGATGATGACGGTGCTGCAGAAGTAAACAGAGAGACCGGAATACTCAGATGGAAAATAACTGTTCCTTCGGGCACAACCAAGAAAGTCAGATTCGGATACACGATCAAATATCCGAAAGACAAGCAACTGAATATTTATTAAAAAATGATTATCTTAGAAAACCGCCGTATGTTTACAGCGGTTTTTTTAGTTTTAAACCTTTAAGTCCTTATTTTTGCAGGCATGAACAAATGTATAGCGCTAGGTTTGGTCTTTTTCCTTGTTGCCGGCATCTGCTATGGGCAGAAGAAAAAAAAGAAAAAAGATAATGATTCGGATCGCTCCCCCAAACAGGAGCTTATATACGATAACATCAATTACCTGCCTACCATACAATCAGTGCAGCTCTATCCGGGTACTGCTGAGTCTACACTTCCTGTTATTGATCTGGAACAAAAAAATCAATTGTTGCTCAGCTTTGATGATCTGAGAGCTGATATCCGTAACTTTTATTTTAGTATTGAACATTGCGACGCAAACTGGATGCCCAGCAGACTGTCTCCTCTGGAATATGCAGAAGGTTTTAATGAGGGGCGTATAGATAATTACTCCAGTTCAAAAGCTACCTTTCAGCCTTATACAAACTATCAGGTCAATTTTCCGGATGAATATGTGGGTCCTAAGCTCCCCGGAAATTATTTGTTGAAAGTGTATGAAGATGCAGACAAGAGCAGACTAATTCTGACCCGTAAGTTCTATGTGATCCGCAAGCTGATGAGCTTATCGGCCAAAGTAACTCCTTCAACAATAGTAAGTCTGCGCAATAAAAATCAGAAACTGGATGTATTTGTAAAGACGGGAGCTGTTACGGTTACCAATCCGCAAAGAGATCTGCGTGTGGTCGCTTTACAGAATCAACGTACAGACAATATGATGAGTCTTTCTGACCCTATGTTTGCCGGAGGATCAGAGATCAACTACAACAATAGTCAGACACTGGACTTCAAGGGCAATAATGAATTCAGATATGTGGACTTACGCAGTCTGAAATTGGGATCCGAACGGGTCAGCAGTATACGTATTGATTCGGTGGTGAGAGTGGACCTGCATCCGGATGAAGACAACAGCACCTCGACATACGCTTCCACATTTGATGAAAACGGAAAATTCTATATCCGTAATATGGATCAGCGGGAAGCTACACTAGAAGGGGATTATGCTCAGGTCACCTTCTCTTTAAAGACAGATCAGACTATAAAAGGTGATATCTATATTGTGGGTGGATTCAATAATTATCAGCGCACATCAGCGGGTAAACTGCACTATAATGAAAATCTCAAATTGTGGCAGGTAGTATTACCGCTCAAACAAGGATTGTATGACTACGAATATGTCCTGCAAGACCCTTCGGGAAAAGTTATCACTGATGCATTTTCAGGAAGCTTTTATCAGACGGGCAACAATTATCAGATCCTTCTGTACAACCGTAAAATAGGAACCTTCTGGGATGAACTCCTGGGTTTTGGAGAAGTCAGTATTAATAATCGTAAATAATCATACAGCAGTGGAAGAAAACACTTCAGAAAAAAAAGAGTTAAACAGAGGATTAAAAAACCGTCATATTCAACTGATCGCCTTAGGTGGCGCGATCGGTACCGGTTTATTTTTAGGGATAGGTCCCGCAGCGGTATTAGCCGGCCCTGCTGTTATCCTGGGATATGCAGTAGCAGGAATTATTGCATTTTTTATTATGCGCCAGTTGGGAGAAATGGTGGTAAATGAACCTGTTTCGGGTAGTTTCAGTCATTTTGCCAACAAGTATATGGGACCGTTTGCAGGATTTTCTTCCGGCTGGAATTATTGGTTTCTGTATATTCTTGTCAGCATGTCCGAACTTACTGCTATTGGTGTGTATGTACAATTCTGGTGGCCGGAAATTCCATTATGGCAATCCAGCTTATTCTTTTTCATCGTTGTCAATGCGCTTAATCTGGCCTCAGTCAAAGTTTATGGTGAGGCTGAATTTTGGTTCTCTATAATCAAGGTACTGGCTATAGTAGCCATGATTATCTTCGGAACATACCTGCTATTCAGCGGTTCAGGAGGCGAGCAGGCATCTATAACGAATCTATGGAATGACGGTGGTTTCTTTCCCAAGGGCTGGTTATCAGAAGATGGTAAAGGTGGATTTCAGGGATTACTGGCAGCCATGGCACTGATTATGTTTTCTTTCGGAGGATTAGAGCTGATTGGTATCACTGCTGCAGAAGCTGAAAATCCCGAGAAAAATATTCCGAGGGCAACCAACCAGGTGATCTATCGTATATTGATTTTCTATGTCGGCGCATTGATTATTCTGTTTTCCTTGTCGCCATGGCGGAATATTACAGCAGGTAGTAGTCCGTTTGTCATGATCTTTGAGAACCTCAAAGGATTTCAGTTTTCACTGTTCGGAAATACATTTTACTTTACTTCCATCATTGCCAATGCACTCAATATTATAGTACTGACGGCCGCTTTATCGGTATACAACAGCAGCGTATACAGTAATAGTCGTATGTTGTATGGATTAGCCAAACAGGGCAATGCACCCCGCTTCCTGCTCAAACTTAACAGCAATCATGTGCCTATCATGGCAATATTGGTTTCAGCAGCATTTGCCGCAATTTGCATTATTATAAATAAACTGATACCGGAAAAGGCTTTGGGTATTCTGATGTCTCTGGTTGTATCCGCATTGATCATCAATTGGCTGATGATATCCATTACGCATCTGTACTTCAAAAAGGAAAAAATTAAAGAAGGTAAGAAAACGCTGTTCCCTTCATTTCTATATCCGGTCAGTAACTATATCTGCCTGATTTTTCTGGTCGGTATATTAGCGATGATGTGGATCACCGGTCTTAAGATTTCTGTAGAACTGATTCCTATATGGTTGATTCTGCTCTATCTGGGATATCTGATCGTCAAGAAACGGAAAGCTAATCAGACGGAATCCTGATCATTAGTGATTGTCAGATAAATATTCTCTAATATACCCGAAAAGCCTGTCCTTTGTGATAGGCTTCTCTATATACTCATTGATAAACACATAATTGTGAATTTTTTGTTTGTCAGCAGTACTGGTGGATGAACTCAGGATATACACAGGAATATGCAATACAAAGTTTATGCCTTCCTGCATAATTTCGTACATCAGCTCCCATCCCGATAAAAAAGGCATATCAATATCTACAAACAGAATATTCGGGAGTTTGTCCTTATCATGCTGATACAACCGAAAGTAGTTCAATGCCTCCAGACCATTTTCGAATACCTGTACCTGAACAGGTAATTCCGAAAAACTTTCCAGCATTTTACTGAAAATAAGGCGGAATATAATATCGTCATCGACAATAGCTACACGTAAGGTCTTTATCATATGGTTAGAATAGGTTCATCCTGGTGCAAATAAAAATGTACAGTAAATATACTTCCTTTACCGGGTTCACTTGTGACGGTGATTTTCCCTCCGAGCGATTCTATCTGACACCGCGTCATGAATAAACCTACTCCTTTACTATCAAATCCTCTATGGAATGTCTTTCTGAATTTAAATAACTGATTACCATATTTGAGAAGATCTATCCCTACCCCATTATCTTCAAAACTCAGACATACATTATTCCGGTCATGATAAGCACGAATATGTATACGGGGATGTTTGCCTTCTACAGAATACTTTAACGCATTACTCAACAGATTTAGCATAATACTTTCCAAATATATTCTATAATAGTAAATTCCCCTGACTTCAAAGTCAGTTGTTACGACCGCTTCTTTACTTTGTATCTCAACAATGGACTGCTGAAAAACCTTATTATATACCTGATCAAAGTCACAATAATGAAAAGGAATAGTCTGTTGGTTACGAATTTCAAGCACTTCAATCAATTCCTGTAAAATCTCTGTAAGTCCGTCACTGCTTGACTCCAGCAACTGCAGATATTCTTCCCTGTCATCTTCATTCTCTGCTGTCAGAATCTCCTGAACAAGCATTTTTATATTGACCACTGGTCCTCTCAGATTATGAGCTACGATCTTATTAAACTCTTCCAGTTGTTGAATTTTTATTTCCAGATCAAACATAGCTGTTTTCAGCTGTTTCTTCTGACGTTCGAGTATTTCCACATTCTTTTTGGACAAGCTGATATCCTGAACCTGTGCAATAAAGAAAACAGGGATCCCCTTTGTGTCCGAAACTTTGGAAAGTGTGAGCAGGCACCAGATAAAATGTCCTTTTTTGTGCCTGTACCGTTTTTCCATTGTATAGCTCTCCACTTCACTCAATCGTAGTTTTTCCATATTCTGCACATCCAGATCAAGATCGTCGGGATGCGTATAGTCATGAAAACGCATACTGGTCAGCTCGGACAGTGTATAACCAAGTATCTTACATAATGTCTTATTTACTTCCAGACATACACCATCCTGATTCACCATCGCCATACCTATGCCTGAATACTGGAAAGCCTGATTGAATTTTTGTTCATTGATTCGTGTCATCTCCTCCCGCCTTATACGTTCAGTGATATCCGAAACAATGATAGCTACCCGATCTTCCATGAGCCGGATGGGACGAGTCTGTATTCTGTACCAGTTGTCTTTGTGTGAATCAAACGGAGATTGGTACTCCATTTCATTAGAAACCCTGTATTTTAAAGAACTATGTATAAGAGACAGAAAAGATGTCGCCAGATCGGCAGGAAATAATTCCTCTATATTTTTATTCAGAAAATAATCGGGAACATAGAACAGACTTTTAAGATCATTTACCCAATAATTGAGAATGATTTCCTCAGCATTAGCTTCGAAAACAATATCATCCAATGAAGCAACCAACAGGTGAAGCTGTTTTTCATTATCTAAGACCTTGCGGTTTACTTTCATAATGCGGCTTACATCCGAAAAGGAAGTCAGGATAAAAGGTATATCCCGAATACAGATCTGCGAGACATTCAGCGAATGCCAGAGCATCTGATTATTCTGCTGCATGGACACCACAATCACGTCTTGTTGTGCTATCCCTGTTTCAGCAGTAATTTTAACCGGAAATTTTTCAGCTGTAAAAGGAATAAAGTGTTCATCACAGAAATTGGCAAACAAATCATAAACATTCTTTGCTAAACAGGATTCTTTGTCTATGTTCAGGACTTGTGCTGCCTTCTCATTCCAGAAAACCAACCCTCCGTCAGGACGTGACACAACCATACCTTGAGTGGTTCCGTTAAGTATGGGTAACAATACCTCTTCGACTGACAGATTTCTAAGTTCCTCTGCGAGCATTCTCTCTTACAGTTTATTATTCAATATTAATTTCCCAATTACAAAAAAGTCAAGTATTTGAATCCAAAACTTTCTCAAGGCGGTTTAGACAACGATCAAAGATTGTTGGGGGATAACTCTATTATAGTATCACATACTAATTTATGGGAGCAGTATTTAGAAAAAAAGAAAACAGATTTCTATCTAAAGCACACTAAAATTCATAAAAAAGTAATTTTTTCGACAATTATATTTTAAATGTAGGTATTTCCATTATTTATTTAGGTGTTCAGCCAAATATTTTTTTAACGCAAAGACCTTCCGGCATCTCAGGATTACATTGTCATTTTTAAGAATGATTTTATATGCACGCATAATAGATCCATAAATATTTATATTTTTGCACAAAATTTAAATGTCTGATTATATGGCATTCCATGCGCTTAAGCACAGCATTTCTTCGATTTCACGACTTGTTTTCCAGTTTATCGCAGGGGAAAACAGTGGCGATGCTTTCCGCAACATTTTTACAACGCTTGTACCCAGCATTATAATCTTTTATACCGGTCATCTGGACACAGCTATTACAGTAGGTATGGGTGCATTATTATCCTCTTTAACCGACCTTCCCGGCAACCGTCAGGATAAATGGAAATCGGCAAAATGGTGTATACCCTTATTTTTTATTGCGTCCTTTGCTACTGCTTATGCCATTTCTTCTGCCTGGCTCCTCCTACCCTTACTGATGATATCTGGCTTTGTCTGTGCCATGCTATCGGTATTCGGTCTGCGGGTTGGGATTAATGGAACTTTAACTCTTATTCTGATCAGTTTTGTCGTTGGTTTATGGCCCTCTCACCCACTGTCATTCAGCATGGAAATTACTTTAGGTGCTGTCTGGTTTTATATCATCAGTATTCTGCAGGCTTATATTGTACCTTACCGTTCATTACGTCATGCCATGGCAGACGGTTTCCGAAGTATGGCTGTATTACTTCATGCCAAAGCAAAGTGTTATGATGAGCATGTCCCGTTAGAAAAAGCATACAGAGAACTCGGAAGGCTGCATATTCAGGTCAGTGATCAGCAGGAAACCATACGTTTTCTCTTATTAAGAGAAAAAAAACTGATCTCTTCTGAAGATGGAAAAATCTGGCTTGATCAGGTCTATCAGCTGATCGATCTATATGAGTTATTAATGGCTCTTGATCATGATTATGAGTCTATCCGCAAGACTTTGGGGCCTACAGGAGCATTAGAACATATACGCAAACTTATCATTATGATCGCCCGCGAGATAGATCTATTAGCGGCAAACCATTTAAAGAAGAAATCTGATCAGCATACTAATCGTATACAGATTACTCCATTGCTGAATCAGCTTATCACGATACGGGATCAGCAAGAGGGCGAGGCGTACTCCATTTTAAATGCTACTATTCGCAATATCCAGCATATTCTTGATTTTATTACACGTATCCGATCGACATCAGATGCGAAGGTATACAACACAGTAAAGGAAAATGAATACCAGCATTTTCTTTCTTTACCACCCAGAGGATGGACTGCGGTCAAGAATCAACTCAGTTTTCACTCCACCATATTTCCGTTTGCCTTGCGATTGGCAGTTTTATTTGGATTAGGCGGGCTATTCGGTATGATCCTGCCAGAATACCGATACACCTACTGGATTTTGCTGACCATTGCAATTGTAGCCCGCCCCGGTTTTGCAACCACTCAGCGACGTAATTTTCAACGCATTACAGGCACACTTACAGGTATTCTCTTAGGCATATTAATTTTGAATTTAATTTCGAATATACCTGTACTCCTTATTATAGCAGCTGTATGTCTTTACGGTTTCTTTCTGTTCAACAAACCCAATTATCTGGTCAGTGTACTGTTTATTACAGCAGGGATTGTCATTACTTTAAATAGCTATGAGGGAAATATTGACCGAATCTTGGGAAGCCGTATCATATTTACACTGATCGGGTGTCTGCTGGCTGTGGCCGGCTATTTCTTTGTTCCTATAAGACAGAAACGTGGTATGTTGAATCTGGCCGATCTGGTCGTACAACATAATAGACAATACTTTCAGGTAGTTGACAGCCAGCTGCAAGATCATCAATCAGATATATACGAGATTCGTCTGGCTAGAAAAAAGGCACAGACTGCGCTGGCTTCATTTTCAGATACAATAACACAGCTGCAGCACGAACCCGGTAATAAAAAGAAAGACTGGTCTGATGCGAATGCATTCCATGCGCTTGCATATCGTATCAATTCACTGATCGTAGGTTTATCGATCAATGTTACAGTGCAACATCAGTCTGCTATGAAATCACAACAGCTTGAGCTTAGAATACAAGCTATCCAAAATCTTCTCGAAGAGCTGGATCAACTTTCGAAAAGTCTGAGACAGACGATGTAAATGCTGTTCTGATTCGGCACCTTTTATTATCTAAATAAATACCTCCTGTTTTCCTCCTAAATATTCAATTGCATAGCAGCAGGAATCCGCAAAAGATTTTTTAAATCGGATATATTCTGCTATTTTTAAGTAAAAAAACAGCAAAATATATAACTAACTATTGCAGGAAGGATTCAAAATAAAGACAGGAAATGCTGTGAAAACAAATTCTGAATGTATTTTTAAATAAGCCTTAAAACCCCTTTTCTTTAATCTGTTGTTACGAAGTCTCTAAAAATATTTCACAGAATAAAGATCAGCATACATATCCCAATCTTGTTTGAGCAACCATAGTTTATTCTTGAGATGTGAGTTTAAGCGCATCTATTGCACTAAATGCCACTAATTTATTACATTTGCCCGCACCCAACACATGAACATAAGTACAGAACATATCTACCTGCCTCTGTTAGCTAAGATAGCTAATCATGATCAGCATGCTTTTTCTGAACTGTATGATATGTTCTACCCTTCCTTGTCTCGACATATCCTCCAAAAAATTGATGACAGCAGTGTTGCAGAAGACTTATTACATGATCTCTTCCTGAGTTTGTGGAAAAACAGGGAAAATTTATTAAAAATTGAATCTCTGCCTGCCTACCTGTACTCTTCCTGTCGTTATCTTGTCATTGCCTACTACCAAAAGAAAACGGCAGTAGAATATTACGATGATTTGTCAGATTATGATCTTCTGCTGGAAGAGCAACCTCTTGAGGAACGCTTACATTATCGTTATGTACTGGATATCGTAGAACAGGAAATAGAGAATTTACCTGAAAAATGCAAGCAGATTTTCAAACTGAGCAGAGAGGAATTCAAGACAAATAAAGAAATCGCCAAAGATTTTGATATTTCTGAATCTACTGTAGAAAACCATATCAACAAGGCTATCAAGAGATTAAAATCTGTCACACGTCATTTTTTTCATTTTTTTCTTTAATATTTCAAAAAAAATAAAAAAAGGAGTAGGTGCTGTCCCCCGCAAGTCTCACTATATATATAACCGAACTGTACAGTCATTAGCTAACAGCCGTATATTATGAAAGCAGACAAGAAGATCAGTCATATTCTAACTAAATATTTGCGCAGGCAAGAAACCGTTGAGGAACGTCAGGCATTGTACAAATGGTATGATGAGCTCGACCATGTGCATTCAGATGCCGATGCCGTATCTTCTCAGAAACGGACAAAAGCAAAATTATGGAAAGAAATCAATCCGACATCCTCTGTTATCAAACCTCTGTGGTATAAACTCGGTGCAGTAGCAGGGTTATTGCTGATCGGTTATTTTGGATATACATATTTTAATGCCCGCAATAGCTTCAGTCCTATGGAGGCTCAGGAAATCGCGGCTATAACTCCGGGAGAAAATAAAGCGACTATAACACTGGCGGATGGAAAAATAATAGATCTGAGCGATCTGGATACAGACCAGTCTCTGACTGCAGGCAACGGATTGTTTACCAAAGATGCTTCTGGTCAGATTACCTACGTAAATAAAACTACAACTGCCCATCCGGATAAATTAAATACACTAAAAACACCTAAAGCCGGACAGTATAGCATTGTACTTTCGGATGGTACCAAAGTATTCCTTAATGCCGAATCCAGTTTATCTTATCCGGAAACATTTGGAAATACCGATCGTATTGTCATGCTTCAGGGAGAAGCCTATTTTGAGGTGACCAAAGATCCGCAGCATCGCAAATTCATTGTAAAGACAGCAAAACAAAGCACAGAAGTACTAGGGACAAAGTTTAATATTAATGCTTACGAGGATGAACCTGTCGTCAAGACAACGCTTGCCGAAGGATCTGTCCGTGTAAATCCAAACAACAAACACATTACCCCAATCATCTTAAAACCTGATGAGCAAACTGTACTACAAGCAAATAAGATGTTGAGTCAGCAGGTAGATGCCAGCTATGCTATAGGCTGGACACAGGGACAGTTTTGCTTTGACGGCACCAACTCTGAAGAAGTCCTCCGGCAAATTGCACGCTGGTATGATGTAGAAATCGAGTATGCCAACAAAAATGCGATCACCTATAGCGGAAAGATTCCGAAAAATCTATCGCTGGATAAACTTATAAAACTACTGGAGTACGCAGATATAAACGTACAGGCAGTGACCAATCAACAAAACAAACGAAAATTAATCATAAACTAACCTTAACTAAAAATGAAAAGAATGAAACACAACTACGGAACCAGCTAACCCAGGCGACTGCAGTAAAACAAAAATCCGGAAAGTGCGCCAACACGATCCGGACCGATACGTTTAGCTGCTAAAAAAAACAGTGGCAATTGTTTTTTCTAATTATCGAATAATTAAATTTTACATCTAAACTTAACAAAGTTAATGAAAATTAATCTAAACCGTCTTTCAAAAAAAGACGAAATGCATCCTGCTGTACAGCGAAGCAAGGGCGATATATTTCCTACCTGTCTCTTTCATCAGCTAAGCAAAATGCATTTTAATAAGACACTAACGACTATAGTTATGAAAGTGCAAATTATAGCTTTCCTGATGGGGATAGGGCTATTACAGGTACATGCTAATTCGTATGGACAAAACATTACGTTAAAGCAAAATAATATCACGCTGGAAAGTACACTCAAAGAATTTGAGAAGCAAAGCGGTTACGTCTTTTTCTATAAAAAGACGGATGTAAATACTGTAAAAAACCTTTCTGTTCATCTGGAAAAGACACCTTTAAGACAAGCTTTAAACACGATCCTGAAGGATGCCGGGTTCGGTTTTGAATTTTTTGATAAAACGGTGGTTTTAAAGAAAAGACCTGTCCAGAGATCTCAGGTTGTAATGAATGAGAGCTTTGTCATATCGATACCTCAACAAACTTATATCAGAGGAAAGGTAATAGACGAATCCGGAAAACCTATAGTAGGTGCTTCTGTACGATTAAAGTCGGATCCTCAAAAAGCTGTTTCTTCTCAGGATGATGGTACTTTCACCCTACCATTATCTGCGGATCATAAGACCGTGGTCGTTTCTTATCTTGGCTTTAAGTCTGTTGAAGTAAGGGTAACTATGGACCAATCTCCGATTGTGATTAAACTATATAAATCAGACCAAAATATTGATGAGGTAGTCATTACAGGTATGATAAACCGGAAAAAAGAAACATTTACCGGAGCCACCTCTACTTTTAGTAAGGAAGATTTAAAATCTATTGGTAATACGAATGTCATTCAGGCTCTAAAATCGTTGGATCCTTCTTTTTTGGTCATGGAGAACAATATTTCGGGTTCTAACCCTAATGCACTAGCGACCATAGAGTTGAGAGGTCAGACCAGTATTTCGACAGAAGGTTTAAGAGATGAATTCGGAGAAGATCCAAATCAACCACTTTTCATATTGGATGGATTTCCTACAACGCTACGTACAATAACGGATTTGGATATAAACAGGATTTCCTCTATAACGATATTAAAAGATGCGGCCTCTACAGCAATCTATGGTTCCAGAGCTTCAAATGGTGTAGTAGTAGTCGAAACTATCAGACCCAAAGCAGGAGATATAAATATCAATTACACTTTGGATGCGAATGTGGATTTACCTGATCTCAGTAGTTATAACATGATGAATGCAGCTGAAAAACTTGAATTTGAGCGTTTATCTGGGCGTTATATAAGACATCCACGGTTAGATAACCCTATCACACAAATGCATCTTGACCAATTGTATTCGGATCGTTTGAAAAAAATCAATCAGGGAATTGACTCTTACTGGCTAAGTGATCCGGTACAAACAGGCTTCTCGCAGCGTCACTCCTTATTAGTAACAGGAGGAGAAGGTTCACTGGTATATACAGTAGGAGGAGATTATAAAAATACTTCGGGAGCAATGAAAGGTTCAGGGAGAAAAACTTGGGGTACTACACTTAACCTATCTTACCGCAATCAAAAATTGAATATCAGTAATAATCTATACATTAATGGCTACTCTTCTAACGAATCTCCATATGGATCTTTCAAAACATGGGTCAACACGAATCCCTACTATGAGAAAATAGGCTCAACAGATCGCTTTTTAGAAATAATTCAAAATCCTTACAGACCACAGGTTGAATATATTTCAAATCCGCAATACAATGCTTCTTTGGGAAATTTTGACCGTGGGAAGAATTTTTCACTGGTTAATAATCTTCAGGCTCGCTACGACTTAAACAGCTCCCTGAAGTTTTCTACCTCATTGCAAATCAGCAAAAATGACACAAAAACAAATGTATTTGTTTCCCCTTTAGATAACTCTTTTTATGAAAAACCTACATTAGAAAGAGGCTCGCTTAATTCTAAAAACCTAAACATGTTTAGCTACATCTGGAATATTGACGGACAGTTTGGAAAAACATTTGGCAAACATCTTATAAATGCCTTTTTAAGAACCGAATTATATAGTAAAGATGCAACCAGTAATGGTTTTTTAGCAATAGGATTTCCATCTGCAAGCAATGGAAATCCCAAATTTGCCTATGGTTATGCTCCTAATGGAAGACCGGAGGCTTCTAAGAGTATTAGCAGAAGACATTCTATTATATCTTCTTTTAACTATTCCTATGATCAAAGATATAATGCGGATTTTTCTTTTACTTATGATGGTTCTACCGCATTTGGAAATGAAAACATTTACTCACCCTTCTTTTCAGCAGGATTAAGCTGGAATCTACACAAAGAGCATTTTCTTGCTCAAACGGACTGGGTTAACTTACTTCGTCTTAGAGCGAATGTAGGGTTGACCGGTAACCAGAATTTTGCAAGTTATACCTCAGTTAGTACTTATGATTATCTAAACAGCTTCAACCAAAATGGTCAGGGAATTATTATCAGTGCTTTGGGAAATAAAGATCTGAAATGGCAGAATACCACACAATACAGCTTAGGTCTGGATGCTAATCTTTGGAACAATAGAGTGACCATACAATTAAATGCTTACCGTAAACTTACAGATCCACTAGTAATAGGTGTTGCTCTGCCACCGTCAACAGCATTATCAAAATATCCTCTTAATGCAGGAAGTCTGACCGTTGACGGAATGGAGATTATGACGAAGTATAATATTATTAATCAACCTCAAAATCGTACGATGTGGACAGTTAGTCTTACTGCAGCTACCAATAAACAGATTTACAATAAATTTAACAATATACTGGAAAGCCTGAATACTTCTCTTCGCAATAATAAATCACTTATCGCTTATCGGGACGGAGGGGATCCGGCAGATATATGGACGGTGCCTTCTGTAGGGATTGACCCCTCAACAGGACTTGAAATCTTTTTGAAGAAAGATGGGACATACTCTTATCAATACGATTGGAAAGATGCGGTGGTAGTTGGTAACACTCGTCCGAAATGGCAAGGAGTATTCAACACTAATTTTGCTTATAAAGGTTTCACGACAAGTATAAGTATCAGATATATATATGATCAGGATATTTTCAACTCTGCTTTATTCAACAAAGTTGAAAACATCACAATGCAACAATTGCTCAAATATAATCAGGATAAAAGAGCCTTATATTCGAGATGGAAAAATCCAGGTGACATCAGCGAATTCAGAAAAATACAACTTAATGATTACAATCAGGCATACAATAACCTTATGGGAATTGATGAGTCGACACAGATGTCCAGCCGATTTGTTCAACAGGAAAATACGATCTCACTGGAATCAGTAAGTTTAGGCTATGAGTGGAGAAACAAATCCTGGATGCAACAGGCCAGATTGAGTAATTTACGTCTCACTGGATACTTAAATGATATCGCACGTTTATCTACCGTAAGGAGAGAACGTGGAATAGACTTTCCATATGCACGAACAGTTTCCTTTAGTTTAACCGCCAATTTTAGATAACATGAAAAGATATTATTTTTTTCTGCTAATAGCAGTGTTCACTGTAACAGTATCTTGTCAAAAATGGCTTCAGGTACAACCTGAAGACAAATTTACAGAAGAACAGACTTTTCGCAATGAACAAGGATTTATTGACGAACTCAACGGTATCTATATCTTAATGGGACAAAATAATCTTTATGGTAATCACCTAACACTTAGCACCGTAGAGCTATTAGCCCAGCGATATCAGACTGCGGGGACATCACTTAATACAGATATAGCTGCATATGAGTATCAAAAAGACAATGTAAAAAAGATATTTGCAGGAATATGGCAAGACAGTTACATTGCTATTGCAAACGTAAACAAGCTTTTAGAAAATCTAGAGACTTATAAAGCAAATATCTCCGCAGACAAAGCCCGGTTAATAAAAGGTGAAGCTTTAGGTTTGAGAGCTTTTTTACACTTTGATCTTCTGAGATTATTTGGTCCCGGATCATACACGGCCGATCCTATAGCGTTGTCCATTCCCTATTACCATAAGTTGGGACAAAATATAGTGGATTTCTCAACTGCAAAAGATGTTATACAATTCGCCTTAACTGATCTCGAAGAGGCATCAAAATACCTGGATCAGGACCCAGCTTTGACACAAGGGTCATTAAACAATAATCATTTACGCTTTAATTATTATGCTGTTCAGGGACTAAAAGCGCGTGTATTATTGTGGAAAAATGATAAAACAGGGGCATATCAAGCTGCAAAAACTATCATAGATAAGTCAGCTTTATTTCCCTGGATTATTCCGAATAAGATAACAGGAGACAATGAAAATCCTGATCGTATATTTTCGACCGAACTATTATTTGCAGCGTACTCTAGAGAACTGTATAATGACTACAATAAATATTTCTATTACGAATTGTCCAGTGAAAGTCTCTTGGCCAGTGGGTCAGCATCTTTTATCAATACTGTTTATGAAAATAACAGCAATGACTACCGAAAAGATTATATCTGGAAAGTTCCACCTACCGGGGTAGCCTTCCCAACATTCTTTAAGTATGCTGACCTTGTACAAAAAGATGCAAGACAACCACAAAGATTCACTATCCCATTAATCCGTCTAAGTGAAATGTACTACATCGCTGCTGAATGTGCTACTGACCCAAATGAAGCATTATCTTACATTAATACGGTACGAAACCATAGGGGTATAAGCAGTTTATCCTCTTCAAATGGTCTGGAAAATGAAATATTAAAGGAGTATAGAAAAGAATTTTATGGAGAAGGTCAGTTATGGTATTACTACAAAAGAAAACAAATCAGCAATATCATTTCCCCATCCAACTTAAATGGCTTCGTGGTACCTGCTTCTGCATGGGCTGTGCCTGTTCCTGAAGAAGAATTAAATAACCGTTAAATCTACTAATTATGAAAAAGATTATAGCCCTTTCATTAATTGTTTTATTATTAAGTTGTAAAGAAGATCCTTTAGAGACTTTTAATCAGGAGGTTTCCGGAAGCAGTATTTATTTTCCTGAAATATATAATACTGCCCTGGACAGAAAGAAAGATTTCGTCTTTGAACAATCCTTTGGCTATATGCCTGATACTGTAAATGTATTTTTTAAAAAGATAGATGTGCTGGCAACAGGACCTATTATGAATGTGGACCGGATTTTCAAGATCTCATCAAGTCCTGAATCTTCCCTACAGCCAGGCATTCACTACAACATAGATGAAGATAAACTGATTATTCCGGCAGGAAAAAATACAGGATCTCTCAATATTATTTTGAAACGGACTGCTGATATGAAACAGCAACAACTAAGTGCAACACTGATGTTGGAAGAAAATGAGAATTTCAATACAAATATCAAATATAGGTTTGCACCAAATCAGAATTTTAAAGTCTCTCTATTAAAGTACACAATCAAAATCGATGATATACTCAATGCTCCCTATGCCTGGTCTGTTGCTCCTTATAAACCAATGCTTGAAGATTATCTGGGTACATATTCAAAAACAAAACTTCAATTATTACTGGATCTGTTTGATATCGAACCAAAGTATTTTATCGATGAGAAATATGCTAAAGAAAATTATTTCACTATCGCGTTGTTGTCCTATTGGGGTGGATATATGAAATTCTGGCTTGCAAAAGAAGCTGGTGAGGGAAGGATTCATAAAGATGAAACAGGACAGGTGATCACTATGGGAAGATATGCAAGATAAATAACAATCTAATGTTCAATATAAAATGAAAACGTTAAAAAACACCAGATACATTATTATTCTATTCGTATTATCAGCTTTTGTCTCCTGCAAAAAAGACCTTGGTAATTATGATTATAAGGATATTAACGATCTTACTATAGATGGAATCGATACAGATTATCGTATTACAGTCGGCCAAAATATTAAGATTGAGCCCAAACTTACATTCACACAGGATCCGGACTTTAAGGAAGAAGATTATAGTTATGAGTGGATCAGTTTTAATCCGGCTTTACCTCAGAGCGAACAGCGAAAACTTGTAGCGGAAACAAGAATACTAAATATGCCTTTTCCTTTTGGAATAGGGAATTATAGTCTATTCTATAGAGTAACTGAAAAATCTTCGGGAATAAGCTGGCAAAAAACATTTAGTCTGAAAGTAGAGGGATCATTTAAAGGAGGCTGGGCTTTCCTGAGTGAAGTAAATAATCAAAGTCAATTAGATTTCTTTGAATATAACTTTGAAACAAACACTTACCCTAAGGAATTTCGTAAATTTAATCTCCTTTTTTCTGATTCAGAGACTGGAAAAACACTTACTTTATCCGGAAAACCAAAATTTTTACATGGTTGGGCCAATCGTATTCCGGCGACCGGAAATCCCATCAAGTACTTTTTATACATAGGAACTGAAGATGCAACGGAAAAATTAAACCTAACTGATGGCTTTATCTACAGCGAACGATACGCTTTTAAATTTGAAACCGGTGGAGGAGCAGCATTAAATAAGGTTGACCAAATTTTTTCTTGCGGAGGTGGAAACGGTTTTGCTACCTATAATGGAGATGCTTTCCTGAGATATGCCACTTTCCAATACAACTTTGGCACACCCATAAACAGGTTATCAGATAATTCTTACTTTAAGATAGCTCCATTCTTGGCCGTCAATCGAAATTCTACCATTAACCTGTCTACACTGATGTACGACAATACGAATAAAAGATTTGTACGAAATAGCAACGGATCTATGACCTCTACATCACCTCTGCCCTATAATACGGCAAGTGCAGCATTTAACCCTAATAATGTTGGCAAAGATTTGGTATGGATGGGACAGACACTGGCCTATGGAGGCCGTGCTTATGCTATTTTGAAAGATAACTCAGGATACTACCTTGCCAGAATGAATAATGCAGCTAGTTTTAATGCTACTTATTGGGATGATATAAGTACATTACCAGAACTCTCAAAGGCGACTGCGTTTGCTGTAGATCAACAGTACGGATATCTCCAATATGCAGTAGGAGGTAAATTATATCAATACGATGTAGATACCAAAGAAACTAAAATGCAACAGGATTATGGTAATCGAATTATCACCATGTTAAAATACGATCAGACAACATATGTAAGTCCGGTTACAGTTAACCATCCGACTCTTCAAAACACATATGGAAGAAGATTTAAAGCAGTTTTGTATGGTTTAATCGTGGCAACATATGATCCCAACACTCCTGCTACTTCCGGCAAAGTAGATATATATGATATTCCCCAGTTCAATGCCCCTTACAATCGTTATTACTCTTTTGAAGGATTCGGAAAAGTAGCAGATGTATGTTCATTAGACGCCCCTTTGGGTTGGTAAAAGCAAAATAATGATAAAAGAAGAGATAAAAAAAATCAGAATGCTTTTTACCATTCTGATCATGACTTTAATAAATAATGTATTTGCACAACAGGATCACAAACTTGTACAGCAAATCCGGCAAGCCTTTAAGGACAAGAACTCTGCTAATTTAAAAGCAGCATTAGCGCCCTCATTTTCTATTGCCGGCAACACTCAGCAAGGAGCAGTACGCTATCTGGATCACATTCTCTCGAGCTATCCTGCTGAGAATGTCAGATTCATCTCCACGCAAAAGCAAGACTCAGGACACAAGGTAGCAATAGAGATCAGCAAAACAGATAAGAGCACCGTGCAGACAGCCTTTTATACCGACTCAGCAGATCGTATGCTCTATCTGGATCTATTTGATCAGCTCTACGGCATGAATCGTTATCAAACGTCTCGATTACGGGCTAAAATACCATTTGAGAATCACGACGGGACAATAATACTGTCTGTAAAGATTAATGATTTTAAACGCCCTTTGCGGTTATTATTTGACACAGGAGCAGACGGTATGGCCGTCAGCCAACAACTTGCGGATGAAATCGGACTCAAAGTAACGCGGCAGAATAATGCCTCTGTAGTGGGAGGTAATATGCAGATTCAGGTATCTGATAATAATACCATTTCCTTAGATACGCTAAAATTGCAGGGTCAGGGTATTGCGATATTCCCGGAGATGCACAGAGAGACAGATGGCATCATCGGAAATAGTCTGGTAAAGCGATTTATCACAAAAGTTGATTATGACAAATGCGAATTGCTGCTCTACGATTTTGGAGATTATCAGTACGAACAACAAGGACACGCAATCCCTGTTGAAATGCCTGCAGGATTGCTTATTATTCCGGGGAATCTGGAAATCCGTGCCGGAAAATCCTATACCGGAAATTTTGTCTTTGATACAGGAGCATCTTATTCATTGATATGCTTCAGACCTTTTGTGCGGACAAACAGACTGCTGGTCAGCGGATTTAAACCGGAGTATCAGGGCACGACAGCGAGCATGGGTATGGTCTCTCCTACTTTTACAGGACGAAGTCACAACTTTTCCTTTTCACATCTCCCTGCAGTTCCGAATTTGCCCGTAACGCTAATGGCTGGCGGCGCCAACAACGAAAACTGGAAACCTGAATTTGACGGATCTATTGGCGTACGCCTGATCAGCAGATATAATTTCACGATCAATCTCCAAAACCGGGAGATATATCTGGAGCCTAATCACCTGTACCCCTATCCTCAGGATTTTTCAATCGGCAGTTATCTCTTCGGTTATGATTCAGAAGGTAAATTACGCTTACTCAGTGTAGTTGGTGCGGCGGATGAAAAAGTAAAATTAGCAACCGGAGCAGCCATCTCGAGTATCAATGGCATTCCGACACATACTTTTCTAAAGGATAAGACTGCTTTGGAGAGCATCTTGAATCTGGAAAAAGGCACTGCTATTACCATAGAATCACAATCTGATACGGTTACACAATCTTATACAATCAACAGATAGTCTCTCTTTCATAAATGCAATTGAAAATAATATTATAAATCATATGAGAACTTCCTTATTCATTCTGCTACTGAGTCTCCTGACCAGTAGTCTGATGGCTCAAAATGCCACTATTATTAATGGGACTGCAGACAAGAAATCCTATGCAAAGGTATTTCTTTACAAAGTACTGAATGGTCGCTTGGTGGAAATAGCTACGGCTACGCCTGACTCATCCGAACGTTTTGCGTTCAAATTCACGCCTGAATATCAGGGATTGTACGCGGTCGGTGGATCGGATGCGCTAAGTTTACGTCATGTATTTAAATTCTATTTTAAAGGAAATGACGAACTGAACATCCGCTTAGAAAAAGCAAATTATTCGCTTTCCGGAAACAATAGTCCTGAAAACATTGCATTGACGGATTGGTTCAAGGCATCTTATTCGCTATTGGATAAATCCGTCTATTGGACCACAATAAGTACATACATGGATTTCTTCCCTGAAGTAGAAGAAATGTATACTCAACTCGATGCAATCAAATCACGTAATAAAACGGGAAATGCTAAATTTGATGCATTTTTTTCCAAAATAGTTGATTTTGATTTTGCCAATCTGGCTATCGGTTATCTCTATACACCTCGTTCTGCACATCCAAGCAAAGAAGAACTTTCGGATTACTATATCCAGTTCAAATCGGATCCGTTTCTTTCGGAAGACTTGCTAAAGTTTCCTTATGGAGACCGTTTCATGACCAGTTTAGTGTATAAAAAAATAGATATGTCGAGTAAACCGACTTTCCAACAACAGGTAGAAGCTATTCCTGCTGATGTCATAAAAGGACAATATGTATTAGCCCGACTTTCAGGAGCCCGCTCTTATAGTGACTATCAGGACATGTACAACCAATACAAGCAATACTTTATATTGAAGGATCAACAGGAACGCGCACAAGCTATCGCTGTTAAGCTGGCAGATACGAAAGAAGGTACACAGGCGATTGCCTTTAGCTATCCGGATATAACCGGTAAAAAAGTTTCTCTGGCAGACCTGAAAGGAAAGCTGGTCTTGATAGATCTTTGGGCAACATGGTGCGGCCCCTGTAAAGCGGAAGAACCTCATTGGGAGAAACTGAATGAACAGTTTAAAGGAAAAGATATTGCCTTTGTCGGGATATCGGTAGATCAGGATAAAAAAGCATGGGACAAATATGTACCAGAGAAAAATCTAAAAGGTATACAACTACATGCCGGCCCGGGCAATGACCTTTCAGCAGCCTATAAGGTAACCGGTATTCCACGTTATATGTTGATTGATAAAAAAGGAAATATTATTACGACAGACAGTCCAAGACCGAGTGACCCTAAACTTAAATCCCTAATTGAAACCTGGTTAGCCCGGTAAATTGAAAAGGTTGTCTGACGAATGGCCAGACAACCTTTTTTATAACTCAACAAAGAAAGAGTCAAAAACTTTATAAACCTCTATTCTTCGGTTTGATAATTCCAGGTCAGCAATTTTTCCTGTAATATTCTGGATATTTTATTAAAATATCGTTTTTGCTTGTACCCCATTACCCATTGTACTCCATGCACCGCATTGGTACAAAAGATCTCATCTGCCTGACTCATAATCTCGGGACTGATCTGCGCCTCTACTACAGCTATACCTTCATCCGTAGCCATATCCATCACCACTCTGCGCATTACCCCGGCTATACAACCTTCTGAGATCGCAGGAGTGTATAATACCTTTTCATAAAACACAAATATATTCGAAGACAAGGCTTCACAGAGATACCCCTCCTGATTAAGTAACAATACTTCATCAAAACGATGCTTTCGTTTATGCAGACCCGCCATGACATATATCAAAGCATTATTGGATTTCAGCTTGGAAAGATCGCTGTAAGGTTTGCGGTATTCCGTATACAGATCTACAATAAGGCCAACCTTCTTATCTCTTAGCGATTCCGGTATACGTGCAATTTGAAGCACATAAGCCGTTTTATTGGTTTCCGGACCATATAATCCTCCCCCATCACGATAGACGATCAAACGTACCCGTACCTGCTGCCCCAGCATATTATTCTTACGAATCAATTCTTCCGTCTTGGACTTGATAAAAAAGGCATCAAACCGATGCGCATCTTCCATATGCAGCATCCGGAGTCCTTCCTGCAAACGCTCTATATGAAAGGGTAAAAACCGGATATCTCCGTCTTTCCATAGCATAGTCTCAAAGAGACCGTCACCATACCGGAAAGCTCTGTTGTCGGCAGACACCACAGCGTCGCTTTCGGGCACAATCTTCCCGTTGCAATTAATATATGTTGTAGACATAAAAATTCTAAATATAAATTAGTTGGTCTCCTGACCGAATGTCGTGGAGTAACCACGCCACTTCTCTAATGCTAAACGGAAATCTTCCGGTAATGGTGTTTCAAATGTTAAAAATTCTTTTGACTTAGGGTGTTCAAATCCCAGAACCTGTGCGTGAAGCGCCTGGCGCGGTAATAAAGCAAAACAATTTTCGACAAACTGTCTGTACTTATTGAATACCGTACCTTTCAGAATACGATCTCCGCCATAGGCAGCATCATTAAATAAAGGATGTCCGATGGATTGCATATGTGCGCGGATCTGATGGGTACGTCCTGTTTCCAGCTGACACTCGATCAGCGTTACATACCCCAATCTTTCCAATACACGATAATGGGTCACCGACCATTTCCCTTTCTCCGGGTCATCATACATCGTCATCACTCTGCGGTCTTTCAGATTGCGACCTATATAACCGGTTATTGTACCGTCTTCAGCGATATCCCCCCATACCATAGCCACATATTTTCGTACAATACTATGATCAAAAAACTGTTTCGCCAGATAGGTCATTGCCCATTCTGATTTGGCGATCACCAACAGACCGCTTGTATCCTTATCTATCCGATGCACCAATCCCGGACGCCCGGCATTACCCGGCATAGTCGGCAACTGGTTGAAATGATGGGTCAATGCATTAACCAACGTTCCTGTATAATTATTAAATCCGGGATGAACAACCATGCCCGCAACTTTATTAACAACCATCACTTCATCATCCTCAAACATGATATCCAACGGAATATCTTCCGGATATACTTCCGTATCTCTTGGCGGATCGGGTAATACCACTGAGATGATATCAAATGGCTTCACCTTATAGCTGGATTTGATAACGCTGTCATTGACCAGTACAGATCCTGCATCTATTGCATTCTGAATTTTATTGCGGGAAGCGTTCTCGACCCTGTTCATTAAAAACTTATCGATACGCAGCAAAGCCTGTCCCTTGTCTACTTCAATTCTCAAATGCTCGAACAACTCCTGCTCGTCCTGTTCCTGTAATGCTAAATCTTCTGCCATCATACAAAAATAACTGAATTAAGACAAAATCCTCTTACTTTTGTAAAAGTAACCGAATATGTCAGTCATTTGACGTTACAGATAAGGTTTAATTTTTTACAATGGAATTGACATTCGATTTTCACAGTCCCGAAGAAGAAATAGTATCCCCTCTCTATATTGAAAAAAAAGTAAAGATATATGTCAAACGGGATGACCTTATTCATCCTTATATCTCGGGAAATAAGTGGAGAAAACTTCAGTATCCACTCCGGAAAGCGCTTCAGCAAAACAAACAAACCCTGGTTACTTTCGGAGGTGCATGGTCCAATCATCTGTTGGCAACAGCCTGTGCAGGAGCTAAATTCGGATTCCGGACTCATGGTATGGTACGAGGTGAAGAGGTCAATAATCCTGTCCTCGCACTTTGTCGTCTGTACGGAATGAAACTCCATTTTGTAAGCCGGGATCAATATCAGGATAAAACAGCACTTTTCCTGCACTATTTTGCTGAACAATCGGACAACGCTTTCTTTATTGATGAAGGTGGATACAGCAGAGAAGCCGCAGAAGGCTGTGCTCATATTATCGAAGAGCTTCAGCAAGATTATGATCATATCTGTTGTGCATCAGGTACAGGTACTACTGTAGCCGGATTACAAATGGGACTCAAGAAAGCTAACCTCAAGACCACACTACACACTGTACCGGTTTTAAAAGGGGGAGCATTTATTCGTAATGAAGTGGAAAACCTTGCTGTAGATCCTTCCGGGATAATACTGCATACAGATTATCATTTTGGTGGTTACGCCAGAACTAAACCGGAGCTACTGGACTTTATACGTGCATTCGTATCACGTACCGGCATTATGATTGAACCTACCTACACAGGGAAACTGTTTTTTGCAATAGACGACCTCATCCGAAAGGATTATTTTAAGCCGGGATCCCGCATTCTACTTATTCATACTGGCGGACTAACCGGTTTTTTAGGCATGTACGATCGTTTTTGATCGTAAAACAGGGCACTTGTTTTGTCTGATTTTGATAGCGGTAGTTTACACATTCATAAGCTCCATTCGCTTTTTATCCAAACAATTAGTACCCTACGGGCGTTTAATAGGTATTATCAACATTAAAAGTCTATGTCACAATCCTTATTCAAACAATTACATCAACAGTCTACTCCTCTTCTATTAGGAAATGTATGGGATGCACATTCCGCTCAGCTTGCAGAAAAAGCAGGATTCGCAGCGTTAGGATCTTCCAGTCATGCTATCGCTAACCTTCTGGGTTATGAAGATGGAGAGAATATAGCCTTCGAAGAGTTATTTTTCATTGTACAACGTATTGTTAAATCCGTAAAGATTCCTGTATCCGTAGATTTTGAAGCCGGATATGCTGATGATCCGGAGACTGTGGCCAGATATGTGAAACAACTTAGCGATATCGGTGTAGCAGGGATCAACCTGGAAGATGGTCAGGTTGAAAATGGGAAACGTAGTCTTGGAAGTGCACAATTGCTGGCCGACAAAATAAAAGCGATCAAATCTGTAACAGATATTTACATCAATGCCCGTACTGACACCTATGTAACTAAACAGCAAGATGCATTAAAACAATCTATAGAACGTGCACATATTTATCAGGAGGCCGGAGCAGATGGCATCTTTGTACCGGTTATAGAAACAAAAACAGATATTCAACAATTTACAACTGAAGTAGCCTTGCCACTTAATGTTTTTCTGACACCTAATCTTCCTCCCTTTGATGAATTGGGAGAGTTGGGCGTCAAAAGACTGAGTCACGGGGCCAAGCTTTATGAATGGTTAATGAAACAGGCTGAAGAAGTATTGACTGCTTTCAAAAAACATCCTGTACTTCCAAAATAAGAGGTTAACAAAAAAATAGTGATAAAAGCTTTCCATATGCAGTTATGGAAAGCTTTTTTATTTTTGTTAAACAAAATATTAGTTTAAACTAACAATATTATTGGCTTTATGTTAATAAATAATTAGCTTAAACTAAAAAATTTATCATGATATCATCTACATTTTTCACGACACTCCGATGCCTTATTTTTTTCTGAATACGAACCCTTTGCTTCTTCAGCCGCAAATCCTAAATCCAATACAGCTGGATCGTCCGGATCAAACGGAAACAGTGTATACAGTACCTGAAAAATATCTTCAGTTTGAAAGCAGATTTCGGATTGAACACATCGGAAAAAAGGAAAACGCATATGAGTTTCCTTCGGTTCTCTGGAAGTATGGAATAACAGATAAAACAGAACTCCGAATGACAACTGATCTGGCACGAGAAAATAGAGTCACAATAGTACGGCCACTATCTTTGGGTTTTAAAACTTCGTTTACAGAAGAGAAAGGAATCTTACCAAAAATTTCCCTAATCAGTCATTTTATCCTGAATACTAAAGGTGGAGAATACGCTAAGTCCAATACTATTATACCCCGGTTTCGGTTTACATTTCAAAACAGTATATCAGAAAACAACTCTTTAGGATATAATATAGGGATGGAATGGAATACGGAAAACAATATCCCCACTTACATTTACACCCTCGCTTATGGACGTACGATCAGCAGACGATTCGGAGCTTACATAGAAACTTATGGATTTTATACTCAAGATGCCAGGGCAGATTCGCGTATTGATGGCGGAGTTACTTATCTTATTACTCCGGATTTTATGATTGATTTCGCTTCTGGAGCTGGGTTATCAGATATCGCTCCCAAATACTTTTTTGCACTGGGAATCTCATATAGAACCAGATTATAAAAATCTTATTTTTGGCCAATTGATTTGGTTCTGTTTTTAATTTTTCAATAGATTATCGTGAATCCTCGTCAGTGTTAGCCTCACTAAACCAAACTGTAAAACCTACAATGTCCTCTGTAACTTTCAGAGTATGAAATTACCATCCTCTTGTATTTACTTTAATTGAAGGCTTAGTGTTCATTCCGTAATTACCTCACACACATTTATCATTTCAGTGTAACATTTTTCGATAAAGTATACAATAACAACAACTTATCAAAAGAACCCACAACATTAATTATCAACACATTAACAAAAAAAATACCACCACCACCACCACCTATACTGCACATCTGTTACTACCATCTTTAACCGCTATTGATAAGGAAAAATATTACACTTATATTTAAATAAAAAGTATAGTATAACTTAAATTAAAAAATTATGAATTTTCTAGATCTTGCAAAGCGTAGATACGCAACTAAAAAGTATGATAATGAAAAAAAATATCAGCAACACAAATTGAGGAATTAAAAGAAATCATACGCTTAAGCCCATCTTCAATCAACAGCCAACCATGGAAATTCACTTTTGTTACAGACAAAGTTTTGAAAAAACAACTGGCCTCTCAATCCTACATGAACGAAAATTCGATTAACGATGTCGGTCTATTGGTTGTATTCAGCGTCATGGAAAATATTGAAGATTTCGAGAAGAACAATATTTCTATTTTACCCGAAGGATGGATTGCCTTTTATGAGCAATTGGTGAAATCAAATGGCGATGTTGCAGTAAAATCATGGATGGAGCATCAGGTTTATCTCTCGTTAGGTTATTTTCTGAGTGCCTGCATAAGTATGGGTCTGGATGCCACACCAATGGAGGGCATTAACCGTAAGGCCTATAAAGATCTATTACCGAAGGATGGATATACGCCGCTATTTGCTGCTGCAGTAGGTTATGCTGATACAAATGATGTAACACATCCTTCAAGTATTACCCAAATCCCGTTTCCATACAGACAAGATTATACAGTCCATCTGAAAACAAAAGCATTGAAGTGGTTTATTTTAGTATTAAGCATAGTGACAGGCACCTTCGCTTATTCTTAAAAAGCAGATTACCAGATTTTTTGCAACAGTTGACCAGTCCGTAGGAAATATTGCTTTTACATATAAGGGTGATTTGGTCTATAGCCATCACCCGTTTTTCAATCCTGCTTTTAGGGTAGTGAAACAAAATGCAGAAACCAAAATAACCACACCGTTTCCTAATAAGGAATGCAATACTCCACAGCGTGAGAATGACCATTATCTGAGTAATGTATTGGAATAAGAAATGATGAAAATAGAATTGTATAGATGCTCGACATGGGTCAAATCAACCATTTATCATGATCAAAACTTTTGTTAAGTGTTTAATACGTTTTTAATTTCCTCAATGCGGTAAGTCATTATGAAATTACTACTCGTCTTGTCGTCCAATGTCACACTTTTTAGATTCACCAGACTTGGAAGAATTTTTAAAAGTTCTGATTTTACATTCATTTTAGGTTTAGAAGCTCCAAATCTTTGATTAGTAATACATAATTGTTCTACACTTCTTGCATTCTTCAATTCGCTCAAACCGATTAAATAATTCATACTTATCAAGGATATATCTTTCAAGTTTGTCAGTTTTGAAAGGTCAAAAAGATTTTTTGATTTAAGATGAAATAACATTAAACTTTGTAATCCTTTAAACTCTCTCAAAAACGATAGATCTACAATACAGGGCACTTCTGTAATGACAAGTCTTTCAAGTGAATTTAGATTTGGAATAGTAAACTCTTTTGTTTTTGATTTGAATGTATCAATAGTAAGAGATTTTATGGATAGATTCTTTATAAAGTCCAAGTTTTCAAGACTTCCGCCTGAAATTTGCAATTCTTTCAATCCCAAACATTCGGATACTGGTGAAAAGTCTTTTATACTTCCAGCAAGAGTAAGCCTTTCAATGTTTTTAAAACTTTTCAAGAATTTCAGCGAAATCGGTTTGAAGAAAATCAGCATCAGGTCTCTGATTTCTGATAAATCTCTGTCCTTAAGGATGTCTAAATCTTTTACGCCGTTTGATATTTCAATTTCTAATTTGTCGCTCATTTTCTTGTCAGGTTTTGCATTCATAAACTGGCTAGTAGTCTAATAAATATACGAATCATTATTATAAAGACATGTCAAGTGATGGAAAACCTATTCCCCCCTTATTTCAGTTCATTATTTTTTCAAACCACACTTTTTGCAGTTTAATACCTCAATATTCAAAAGCCAAAAAACTTCTGTAAACAAAGATTTATAGAAGTTTCTTAGCTCTATTTTAAAGAGAATGTACGTTTATACTAAAAAGTTGCACCTGCAAATTTAAACGGAGCAGAGACTTTAAATAAGCCGGAAGATTCACCTGAATACGTTTCATTATGAGCAACTGAAAGTTTCAGCACTTTACCTTTCTCACTAAAGTCAACCTTTTTCATATCTACCCAAAATGTATTTGGAGTCAGCACAGTTTCGAAATAATAAACCAGATTTTTATGATCAGACAGTGATCTCCATCTCGTTGACGATATATTTGGCTCTTGTTCGGAAGATATTCCAAACGGAACAGAGCAATTGCGGATAACACTCATCACACTTCCTACGGCCACACGGGTATCATCTGTCTGCGGAATAGCACCAAGATAGAATTTAGCTCTCGCAAAACGATCAGCAGCACGATTAGTTCCGGGCAACATAATATTACCAGGAATAGATGACCAATAATTACTCAGAGCCAATTGCTGGTCAAAGACCGGAGAATTGGTCATAACGGTATAAGACGGATCATGGTGGATGACCAGTTTACCCGCTATATATTCAAAAATAGCATTATCACCACCCGCATCCGAAACAGATAAATGTAATGCAGTAAATTTATCCGTTCCCGGTATCACATCTGATACCACCACAAATTCATGCTTACGCATGGCATCAACGACTTCCTGTACAGTAGCAAAATTGTCCAGCATATACTGCGCCCATGCAGAGATGGCCAATCCTTTCTTGCCATCCTTAGGATCAAACGGCGTATATTCGGATTCTACCAGCCACAGTACATTGGCAACTAATCCCTTCTCATTCATTCCATCGGTAGTCGCAATATCAAAGGCACTGGTTATCAAACTACCGTAACGGGATGTCCATTCCAGCGAATATTGTCCGATTTCACCGTTTCGCTTCATCCCCCTTGGAAAAATCCAGAGGTTAGCAGGGATATCGTCTTTCCAGTCCATGGAACGCGCCGTTATCACTGTATTGGACGGCCCTTTGTAGACCAGTCGTGTACATGCATCCAACGATGAGGGCAAAAGAGATAATCCACAGGCCAATCCAATACAAGCTAACTGAAGTTTGCGACCGAATGTTGATATTTTTGTACTTTCCATACTTTTTAATATAGTTTATTTAAATAATAGGATAATAACTAAGTTAACCCTTTCTACTATAAAAATGTTTTAGAAGTTTAGAAGAATAGTCAATATATGATGAAAATCATTTATAACAGAACTTAAAGCACGGGCTTGTGACCATGCATCAGGATTCGGAAAATAAAAGTTTCATGTTCCCAAAAACCCAGGTATATTCACGACAATGCTATCAGAATATCAACTCCATCCGGACAAATTGAATATTGTCTTTGACAAAAGGATCCCCAACCTGCTGCATACCAAACTTCTCATAGAAGGTCTTTGCCTGAATACGGGAATTGCACCAGATACCTGCAGCATCAAAACGTCGACAGAATTCAAAAACAGCCAACAGCAACTGACTGCCTATACCTTTTTGCTGATAATCTTCCAGCACCGCAAATTTCCGAAACTGAAATAATTCGCCATGACGAAAAACGGAAATTACCCCAATAATCTCATTATCATGATAAGCCGCAAAATGTGTTCCCTCAAAGTCTTCATCAATCTGTACATCTCTCAATGATCCGTCGGGATAAAGAATACGTTGACGTATATTCCAGGTACGCGGAGCTACCACCTGCTCAATACGTATAGGTTGACTTTCCATAATATTATAGTTATAAATCCTTTACCTGCAAAAATATAAGATTTAAGAATTATTTGCCGTATTTTCTCACCCTTGAAAACTTTCACTAAAATTAAAAACATAAGAAATATCGACTCCACACAGAACCCAAATATATATTTTCTTAATTCTAAAAACTAAATCCTAACTTTACAGCATGAAAAATTACATTTTACTCTTACTTACTTTAATCTTTTCATTAAAAAGTAATGCTCAGGAGCCTGCAGCATATGCTTTAGCCAGCGAGTATAATTTATGGAATCTCGAACAAGGTGCTACTGCATACGTAATAGCAGATCAGGCATACATACGGTCCTATCCGAATACGACGGCCAAACTGATAGATTCGGTGACTATGGGAACAGCTGTAAAAATCCTGAGCCCTGGTTATAATGGCAATAAAATAAAAGGTTTTTATGCCCCCTGGCATGAAGTATCCTATCAAAAGAATAACGAAACAAAAAGAGGATTTATCTGGCTGGGATTACTGGCATTGGGACAGGAGGTAGATAATGAAGGAAATCAGTATATCTTTGGTTTTAACAGATTCGTTCCCGAACGCAATGAAACTCCTGCGTACTATAGCTGCGATGTCAAGTTATTGGATAAAGCAGGACAACTGATCAGTAAATATAATTTTCACTATGATTACCTTGATCAAGGCTATTTTCAAAGCAAACTTTTACCTAACATGGGATTGGAGGGATTGAAAAATATTTTAAGACTTCAATTTGCCGGTGAGGCTTGTGGTATTCCGACTGAGTATTATTATGTAGGCTGGAACGGGAGTAACTTTATTGATATGCCAAATCGCTATACAGTAAGTGACGGAGGAATATTCTACCATGAAGAGAAAATACTCTTTCCTTCAGAACATAAAAAAGCCCCGAATCTGGTATACAAACTAATTGAAGAGGGTGAGGGGTATGAATCAGAGGAAGAAGATTCTAAAATGACAATTACAAAAAAACAGGAAACCTATATCTGGAACGGAAAAACATTCTCTCAGTTATTGGAAATGAAATAAAGCAACCTTGTTGACAACACATACCTTATACATCAAATGGCCCGGTCAGCAAGATCCTGACGGGGCCATTTGATTTAACAAAGAGTACCTGTCACATCAGCAGCAATACATGTCCCAGCACCAGCACTAAACATAAAGGAATATAAATCCACTTGTCCCTGACCGCAAAAGTAGTACGTGTAAACCGCTTGGTCATTCCTACATATCTAAAATCTCCGATAGCCCTTAGTAAAAAGAGGGCTCCGACTCCGATAATGGCATAACGTAATATAGATTGTTCGATGTCTACACGAAGAAGACCGACATACATCAGATTGATCGCAGCAAACAAAAAAAGCCCCAGAGCGACGACTAATGTACCTCCCTTTCTGGGTATAAATGTTCGTCTCCCATTACTATCTGTTGGTATCGTACCCGCTATCCCCCACTCTCCACCCACAACCCAGTATACATGCAGAACGGCAAGAAAAACAAAAATAAATGCATTTACATATGCAGGTATAATGTCAAATGTTATCATGGAAATACACATTAAAATATAATAGAGTTATTGCTTAATAGATTCCAAACGCTTTTAAAATGGCTTTGGATAATGAAATTATTCAACATACATAAGATAACAAGGATATACTGAAGTTCCTGAATGCGTCACCCCAAAGCTACCGATTTTTCATTAAGATATTTCCAATATCGCCTGGGAACATGTTGTATATGCAATTTCATATTCTTACGCTCCTTAATATTTACACTCTGAAAATATCGCTTCCACAAATCGTCATATAAAACTTCACTCTCATGAGCGTTATGTATTACATGCTGATCTGAAGGGATGAGATCAAACTGAACTTCCGTCACCTCAGACTTGTCATAGTAAATTCCATAATTTCGCTTCACATCATAGATGAGCCACAACTGATCTGCATATCTGTTTTTAAAATGTGAACTGATCAGCGGTAAAATATTGAAATCAGGTTCTATTTTGGCCATATACAATCCATCCTCCATCTGTCTAAACCGTACAAAGGCTTTAAACCGATGACGTTCACGGGATACAGACTTGATAATTTGCTTGAGCTTCAGCACATCTTCATGTCCGTAATTAGCAAATACCTTAACCATTGATCCCAGGTAATATTGAACCAGGCGCAGGATCAGTAATTCTATATCATTTTGTTCCGAAAGATAAGCACAGTAAAGCTCCTGCACAACACTTTTCCCTGCTTTGAGGGCAATTCCTTTGAGTACCCGCTCAGCCTTATTCCCATCTGTATACACTATATGTTGCTGACCAAATAAATGCTGCTGGCTTATTTCATTGCTTTTACAGATAGCGTGAACTTCCATCTTAAATTCGTATACCTCAAAGATTAATGACATTAATCCAGGCCAGCTTCCATCGTATTGTACGATTATCATATTTTTTAAAATAAAGACAACTGTTGATTGAACATTTTTTCATATTTGGATTTACCGGAGGTCAGAATATAGTGTTTGATCACCTCTGCCGGTTTATCCGAACGAATGGGTACAAATCCCTGACAGCTTATAAAATATTTAACTTTATTAACGGATACTCCTATTTTCTGTAAGTTTTCCAGGCGTAAGGCACCAAATCTTCTGGCAGCCACGATTTTCTTTGCGGATGTCACACCTATACCCGGCACGCGCATAATCATTTCATACGACGCTCGGTTAATATCCACAGGAAACTGTTCCATATGCCGCAATGCCCATCCGAGCTTGGGATCTATATCCAGATCCAGATGAGGATGTGTTTCATTGAGGATGTCTTCACGCTTGAATCCATAAAATCTTAACAGCCAGTCTGTCTGATACAGTCTGTTTTCCCGCATTATCGGAACTTCTGAGCCAAGGCCCGGAAGCCTTTTATCATTGGAAACAGGCACATAACCTGAATAATAAACACGCTTCAGGTTATATTGCTGATAGTAATGATCCGCAGTCTTCATAATATGCAGGTCAGATTCTCCGGATGCGCCAATAATCATCTGCGTACTCTGTCCGGCAGGAACAAATTTGGGTGTAGCGCGGATGATTTTCTTTTCTTCTTTGGTACGGATGATTTCGTCTTTAAGATAGCCCATCGGCTTATCCATATCTGCTCTGTTCTTTTCAGGAGCCAGAAGTTTGAGCCCCTGCTCTGTGGGTATTTCCAGATTGATACTCAGACGATCTGCATATAAGCCTGCTTCAAACATAAGTTCATCTGAAGCTCCGGGGATTGTTTTAAGATGGATATACCCATTGAAATTGTGTTCCTGTCTTAGCTTTTTTGCAATTTTTGTAAGCCGTTCCATTGTATAATCAGCATTCTTGAAAATACCGGAACTCAGGAAAAGCCCTTCTATATAATTACGTCTGTAGAAATTGATGGTCAGATCCACAACCTCCTGTACCGTAAAGGCTGCTCTTTCGATATCGTTGCTGCTTCGGGAAACACAATACGCACAATCAAAAATACAATGATTGGTCAGCAATATCTTCAGCAAAGAGACACATCTTCCATCTTCGGTATAGGTATGACAGATACCGGCTCCGGTATCGCCAAGTCCTTTTTTTGTATTTTTACGATTACTTCCGCTGGAGCTGCAACTTACATCATACTTGGCAGCATCGGCCAGTATTTCCAGTTTTTGTTTTATTCGATCTGACATAAACTAATTATATTAGCAATATTACTAATTATATTAGTTTAATCAAAACATTTTAACTATCAATTTTCCACATTCCTGTTATCTTCATTTTTTGTTTACCTTCGGTTTCACTGTTGACATAGTGTTGTCACAAGTATCTTTACATTTGCATAATGACCAAAATTCAACAGACAAACAAAGGAGATTCTGATCTTCTTGTTGACAAAGTATATACTATAGAAAAATTTGAAGGAAAAGGTGGCTGGTATTATGTACGTCTTCCGGAAATAGCGCAGGACCGAAATGCTAAATTTGGCTGGGTCAGCGTTAGGGGTACGATTGATCATTATGAGATCAGAAACTACAATCTTCAGGCCATGGGAAACGGTATACTGTTTTTACCCGTTAAAGCTGATATTAGAAAAAAGATAAATAAAAAAGATGGAGATCAGGTACATATCCGACTCTTTCGGGATAGTTCGGGATTAGAAATCCCGGAAGAACTTAAAGACTGCCTTATGGATGAACCTGATCTATACAAATGCTTTATGGATCTTCCAGAAAAAGAGATAAAATCCATTATTACCAGAATCTGTTCTGCTAAAAAAGAAGCGGAGAAAATAGATCGTATTGCTCAGACCTTACAGGATCTGAGCAGAATACAGAAATCTTAACTTTTTAAACCGTATAACAGGAATTTACTCAACTTCAAATATCGCCTGTATTTCCACAGCAGAATTGACCGGTAAAGACGATGCCCCCAATGTACCTCTGGCATGTTTTCCTCTTTCTCCAAATACTTTGACGGTAAGATCTGAAGCTACATTCATCAGATCTGCATGCTTGCCATACCCCTCTTTTGTATTAAAAATACCAGTCAATTGCACACAACGGACTACTTTGTTCAGATCACCATCAACAGCCTTATTCAATACGGCCAATACATTTAACATAGTCACTTCTGTGGCCTGCCTGGCCTGATTTTCATTTATATCTGCACCTATTTTGCCCGGATTTACGATCTTTCCATACTGTAAAGCAACCTGATTAATAAATATCAGATTTCCTGATCTTACGAAAGGCTGATAATTGCCCGCCGGAGCAGGTACCTCAGGTAAGACAATCCCCAGATCTTTCAACATATTTTTATGGTCGGCTTTAGCTTCCGGCAATGTTTTTTCTGCCTTCACAAATGTTCCTTTCATTGCAGATGCGACCTTTGCAAGAGCCTCTCCCTGCAACTGAGCCAGATAACGTTCACTTTCACTGGGTCTTGCCACATTCTTCAGAGAAGCCAGACTAGTCGTACCCAGCACCGTATTTCCCTGAGAAGTAGTTTTATCGATATGTTCATACCCCCGGATACCGCTGGGTACAATAATCATCCCATGCACAGCCAGACTATTCCAGAACCCCTGAATAGCGAGCTCTCTCCCGGCACCGCTTCCTGCAGACATAAAAACGGTCGCAGGAATACCTTCGAGGGCATGACGTTGCCAGATGTCTACCGTATTTGACAGAAATGCACTCATACCTGTACTGATATTACCAAAATAAACCGGTGAGCCGAAGGCAATACCATCATAGGCGGACAGTTCATCTGCAGATGCTACCGGAATATCCTTTAATAACGGGTGAGCAGAAACAGCTGTCTGTTTGATTATGGCAATCGCCTGACCGTTCTTTTCTATACCTTTAGCGACTTCTTTAGCCAAATCATACGTCCCTCCGTTATCGGAGTAGAATAACACCAAAACTTTCGTCTTGTCCTGTTGTGCTTCTATACCATTAGTCATAATCATAGCCCATATCATTAAGAAAACTATTCTTGCTATTCTCATATTAATACAATTTGTTCTTTAATCTGTTTGTAAAAAAAAATATGATGCAAAGATAAAGCAGACGTTTTTATTAATTTTGCCAAAAAAGACATGCAAAACGACATAAAATGTGGCTTATTGGAGCAAAAACAAGGCGAATTGTCTGACACGATCAGCAAGCAGGCATATGTCTGGTATGAAAAAGATTGGAAACATGATGATTATGAACATATTCACAGCCGAGCCCAACTGCTTTATGTCGAAGAGGGATATCAATATGTTCATCTGGAAAAGAATATCTATCTGTTACCGCAGAATCATGTAATGTGGATTCCTTCTTCCATCAGTCATCGTACCACGTCTGAAGCACAGACTGTGAATTTAATGACAGTATTGTACCATGAAAAGCAGACCGAAGCATTTTACAAAAATATTCATGTGTTTGCAGCTCCAGTTATTCTGAAGGAAATGCTTTTATATGCACAAAAGTGGAGTCAGCAAACAGCTCCCGACCAGGAGGAAGAAGCTTTCTTAAATGCACTGCTCACCAGTCTCCCTTACTTTTGCAAAGAAGCTGATAGTCTTCAGATTCCAATACCTTCAGACACACGTTTACTGCCTGTATGTGCGTATATCAATATGCACTTCCATGAACAGGTACAGATTCTGCAATTGAGCGAGATCGCTCATCTGTCTGTACGTACTTTAGAAAGAATTTTTAAACAGGAAACAGGGATTACCGTACAGAAATATATTCAGCTGATTCGAATCATTAAAAGTATAGAATGGAGTGATTCCGGAAAATATACCCTCAAGCAGATCGCACATATGGTGGGCTACAAAAGTGCCGCAGCCTTTAGTTCAAGCTATCTCGCAATAATGAAAAAAAGGCCGGGTACTAAAAAGTAACAGCAACCGGATTACCGGCTAATTGATTTCCGGAAAAAAGTCAGGACTTTTTCTTTATCATACCCTTTTCCGGCTTCCAGACTTCCGCTGTCATGTACATTCAACACATTGCCATCCTTATTCATCACAATGAAAAAAGGATAGCCTAATTTACCGCCTTCAGGAGCATATTTCTGAAATACAGCTTCATTTTTATTCTCCTGGGAATAATTAAGGTGATAATACAATACATTCTTATCCAGCAATTCTTTGATCTCCGGGGTTTCATGAATGTAGGTATTAAAGCGCAGGCACCAGATACACCAGTTACCACCGGCCTGAATGATAATGGTCTTATCTTCCTTTTGTGCTTTTACAACTAAAGCATCTATGTCTTTCTGAGCATCCGCCTCCGGATGATAGGGTTTCTCATATGTTTCCTTTTCGTTCTCAGACTTACCCTACCCAAATCCCAGCTGCACGCTGCAGACCAACATGGCAAACAATAATATCCTGATATTCTTCATATTCAAAATTAATGACTATCTAAATTTCAATCACGCTCTAATTTACCGGCAGCAATTTCTCAAATGCTTTTCGGGCACTTCCTCTAAAATATACTTCACCGCAATAACTGTAGCCAAGCTTTTCAAAAATACGCAGCATAGCCAGATTGTCGTAATTCGTATCGACCTTGATGCTATATACTTTACGGCCAGTGGCAATACTTTCGACCTGCTGCATTATAAATGTTGCAGTACCTTTGGTCTTGATATCCTGCGCTACCGCCAAACGGTGAACGACAGCATATTCCTTCTCACTCAGCCATTTACCTTCCAATGAGTCATAAGCAGGTTCACCGTCAAAGATAACGGCAACGTAACCGATAATAGTATTATCCTGCAGTAAAACGTGCCCATATCCGGATTCAATATCCTGCCGGATCGTATCGGGATTAGGATATCCATCCTGCCATTGACGGCTTCCGTCCTGCTTTCTCAATTCAATAGCCTGTTGTAAAATGGTCCAGATTCTATCTGTATCTGCTATTCCGGCCGGACGTAATATTAGGGTATCGCTCATGCTATATAATATGGTAAATGAAAAATACAATTTTAACAAAAGAGAAATGAAATACAGCACATATTTTGCAAAAAAGTAAATCACACAAGGAGCTGAAAAACAGAAACTCAGAAAAATATGTTATATTTATATCAAAGTCTGTTCTTATGAAAAAGCTCATTTTCACCGGATTATTACTTACATGCTTAGCTACAGTGTCTGCACAGGTCGTAGTCAATCCTGACGGAACACATTCTGTTGTAAGCGGAAGTCATATTATAAATTCAAACGGAACCGTTTCTGCCATCCATGGCGACCATATCATTAGTTCAGATGGAAGCATCTCTGTAAAACATGGAAATCATATTGTAAATTCAAACGGAACAATTTCTGCAATACATGGCAGTCATATTATCAATATGAACAGTGGTACTATTTCAGTAGTACAGGGAGTTTACCCTCTGCATGAGGATGGTTCATTAAATATAGTACAGAATAATTTGCTGCTCCCGGAAATATCTCCGTCTAATCTGAAAAAGTACAGTTTCAATCCGTTTAAAATTGTTAACTATTCAGATTCACTTCGTATCTCTGATCCAACTCCTAAGGAAACCAAATCTAAAAAGAGAATCAAACAATCTAAGATGGACAAAAAATAGAATCGCAGCATTTTTACAACAAGAAAAGCCATTTGTTGTATTTGCGGCTCAGGCAATAGCAGATAATTTCGGTCTGTTCAAATAAGACACCTGTCTTCCAAAGCAAATGTTGGGTATTTTCTTATTTTTAAGATTTCTTTACCCGAAAATCACGTCATTTTTATATTTTAACCGTTTCAACAGACAGTCAAGACAGTTGCGTAATGAACAAATCGATTTCTATTTATCTTGTCAGTAGTATATTATGTATATTCTTACTATTTGTATCCCACATATGTAATGCACAATCTGCCATAGAAGAAGCTGAAATCCGTTACAAAAAGGCTGTTCCCGAAAGTACCGAACAACTTATGCTGGCAGGAAAATATGCGCAGACACTTTTCTTCAATAATCGTCAGGAAGAAGCTTTCCGTTTATTGGAAAAAAACATCCGGGTGGCTGAAAAGAAGAAAGACGGTCAGTATGCGGCATATCTGAATAGCATAGCGGCAATGAACAGCCGGATCTTAAACAATAAAACAGCTTCAGATCAATATATTAAAAAAGCAAAACACTATGCCAATGAGACCAGCGATATCATTACAAAAGGCTACGTGATATACTGTGAAGGCTGGTTGCAAGTGCGGGACGAGCAGGAGGCTTTAGCTGTAAAGAGTTTTCAGAATGCATTAACGCTGCTTGACAAAGCACCTGATACAGAGTTGGTCCTAAACAGAAAAACAGCTATATATAAAGAACTGTGTACCATCTACTCCAATTGGAAAGCCTATGATCTGCAAAAACAGTATGCTGAAAAAACGCTTGAGGTGGCCAAAATAAGACAAGATCCCATGAGTATCTTTGATGCGTATATGCTGATGGGATATATGTATGAGCAACAGCATAAGGAAAATCGTACAGATCAGAAAGCATTAAAAGCTGCTGAAGAATACTACCTCGCTGCCATTAACACCTATCAACAGCAAAAAAATAAAATGGCGATCCCTTCAGATCTGTCCTTTGCAGCTATAAATCTGGCCAACCTGTATATGGAATTTTACCCGGACTCCTATAAAGAAAAATCCCTGAATTATGCAAAAATGGCCCTGGAAAAAGGGAAGGAAACGCAGCAGTACACACATGTCGCAGCAGCCTACGGAATCCTTTCGGAATTCAGCCTGCAGGCCAATAAACGTGACGAGGCTAAAGATTACCTTCTGGCATCGTTAGCTGCATTAATGAAGGAGAATTTCATCGACCAGGGTGTGGCTATGAGTCTTTTTCAAAAGCTGACCGAACTCTACGAAGAAGAAGGAGATTACAAACAGGCTATACACTATTACAAGCAATACATTGCAGCTTTTGAAGCCGTATACAATACTGAAAAAATGGAACAGGGCCGTCGCCTGGAAGCGCAGTTTGAAAAAGAAAGACAGAAGCAATTACTTATTCAGATGCAGTTACAGGCGGACAAAAAAGAGCAGCAATTATCCCTTATGCACGCCCTGTCCGGACAGCAAATGCAACAACTGGAAAACATGAAGCTGAATGAGGAAAACCAAAGGCAGCAACTGGAGGTCGTACAACTGGAAGCTGAAAAAAGAGGACAGGAACTCCGGCTTTCCCGTCTTGAGACGCAACAGCGGGCTAATGAGCTTTTTTCTTCTAAACAGCAACTTGACTATAAAACCCGCATCAATACGTTTTATTTCCTGTTGGTCTGCGCATTTTTCATTAGCGCACTACTCTTGTTATATGCCTACAGACAGCGTTCAAAAACACTCAAACAAAATGAAAATATGCATTTGCTGGAATTGGCCAGAGAAAAACAAAACAGTAAAATATCCAATCTGACAGCCATGCTGGAAGGCCAGGAAGCTGAAAGATCCAGATTAGCAAGAGATCTGCACGACGGACTGGGAGGGCTGTTGTCCGGAACAAAAATAGGACTCTCCCGTGCCAGTGAAAAAGCTGAAAAACCTGAACTCAAAACAGCGATCAACTCCTCTCTGGATCAGATCGATATTGCAGTACAGGAGCTAAGAAGGGTAGCGCATAATCTTATGCCTGAATTGCTGATAAAATACGGTCTGCAGGAAACAATCACAGAATATACGGAGCGAATGTCTGGTGAAAAACTGGAGGTTTCAGCAGTGTTTGTAAATTGTACTACTCAACTTAATCAGGAGCGGCAGATACTGGTGTACAGAATTATTCAGGAGCTGGTCAATAATGCCATTAAACATGCAGAAGCAAGTCAGATTATCGTGCAACTATCCGAAAATGACAACAGGCTACACATTACTGTTGAAGATGATGGAAAAGGATTTGATCCGCAACAACTAAACGGAAAAAAATCTGCAGGTATGCATAATGTAGAAACCCGGCTTTCATTCTTAAAAGGAAAAATAAATATTCACTCTCAACATAATATAGGTACAACAATAGAACTGGATTTCCCACTGGATCCCAACGCTTAATACGCATGATAGAAATTATGATCACAGATGACCATCCGATGGTATTGGAAGGTTTAAAAAATGTACTGGCTACAGAAGAAGATCTGAATCTTGCAGCCTGCTTCACCGACGGCGCATCTCTGGTAGCCGGACTGAAAGAAAAACAACCGGATATTCTGCTTCTGGATATCAATCTTCCCGATATCAACAGTATAGAATTAGTAGCCAGGCTCAAATCGGCACACCCGGATATGAAGATTATAGCTCTGAGTGTACATAACGAATTTGCAGTTATCAACAGCATGCTGAGCGAAGGTGCATCAGGTTATATTCAGAAAAATGCTTCCGGAGCCGAAATCATTACAGGCATTCAGACAGTATATGCCGGAGAGCGTTTTCTATGTGCGCAATCAAAGCTGATCATGGATAAGAAGACAGCAGAGGGTCTGCGCAATGTCCCTAAAATAACACGTCGGGAAAAAGAAATACTACAGGAAGCAGCCAAAGGTCTTACCTCAACAGAAATTGCAGATGTACTCTTTATCAGTTCACATACTGTAGAAAGTCATCGGAAAAATCTGATCGAAAAATTTAAGGTAAAAAACATCGCTTCAGTTATCGGATTAGCTTTAGAATACGGATTGATCAGAAAATAATATCTCCATAATCAAAATCACTGATTTTGGGGATACTATCCCTTTTCATTTAGCTCTACTTTTGTAAAGTGCCTGAATGAATGAGGCTATCATATTTATAAACTAATTTAAAAAACATGAAAAACATTATTTCAAAAAGTTTGCTGATGTTACCGGTTCTGCTGATTATGAGCTGTGGTGCAAAAAAAGATCCTGTAGAGTATAACAATGAACTCATGACTGTTATCAATGGCGGGGAAAAGAATATCACAGAAATGAACAGTGCAATGCAGGCCGGGGACTTTGACAAAGCAGGAAAAGTACAACAGGAATGGAGCACAGCTCTGGATAAAGACATCAAAAAAGTAGAGGAAATTGGAGACTTCAACGGAGACGCAAACCTTCAGACCGCAATCCTTACAGGGCTAAAAGGATACAAAAAAATTGTTGCTGAAGATTATCCTAAACTAATTGATCTGCGCAAAAACAAAAAAGAGGATCCGGCTACAGAGCAGCAGTTACTAAATAACATCAACAATGCGCTCGAAGTAATGGCGAATGGTGTGAATGAGGCTTCAGGTAAATTTGAACGCGATCACGCTAAAAAATAAACAGAATTAACAGACCATGTTAAGTGCGTTGTACATGGTCTGTTAATTTTCAGACAATGCCCCTTCCCTCCTTTCTGACTCTTACATTCCATACTTTTCTTATTGATCTTGCATTCAGATTTGTGTATCTTCACTTCATATGTTATATGTTACATGTGCACTCATTATCAATCAGGAGAAAATTCTGATCTGTCAACGGTCAGAGAAGATGAAGCTACCTTTAAAATGGGAATTTCCCGGAGGAAAAATAGAAGCCGGAGAAAGTAAAAAAGACTGCCTCATAAGGGAAATAAAAGAAGAACTGCATCTCCATATTGAGGTAAATGAACCTTTGCAAATGGTGGAACACCATTATACTGATTTTTCCCTCCAATTATTTCCTTTTGTGTGCACAGTAATAGCCGGAGAACTCACTCCTCAGGAACATGCACAGGCTATATGGGTCTCCAGACAACAATTAATGAACTATGACTGGGCAGAAGCGGATATTCCCATAGTAAAAGAATTCTTATCTGGCAATATCATTAAAGATTAAATCCTGAATTTATGGAATTGAGAAAAGAAATAGAGCCTCGTCTGAATATCGCAGAAAAACTTTATCCGGAAGTACTAAAACTCATACTAGACTACACAAACTATTGCGATGAGCATGGAGATGAAGAACTGGTTGAATACAAAAGGCTTGAACAGCACTTACACCTTCTTACCGGCAAAGAAATGTCTTCATTTAACCTCTGGGAATGGTGGGAAGAAAGCGGAGCCGAAGCATTGGCTTTTGACATCAGCCTTCCGGATCCTGAAAAAACAGATAATATTACTATAGAGGAACTTTCCGAAATAGTACGCCGGTTAAAGACCTATGAAGAGTATGAGGACAGTACAAATTCATTCCGGTCTACGTTCCACTTACATCTTACCTTTGGCAACGGATACTTCGATAAATTCTTAAAATTAAATTTCAAGTCCTATGATCCCAAACTTTTTCAGCGCAACAAGGATAAAAACGGAAACTACTTTGAGTATGGGATCAAGGAAATAACAGAGAAGCTATGGAACAACGGCGATTATAAGGCATAACTATCTTTAATACCACCTGTTTTCATCAAATCAGATTCTTTCTCAGTCACTCCCGGAATATATTATCTTCTGACAATAGAAAACATGGAAAATTGTCAGCTAAATGCAACATATTTCTTCAGCACAAGACTTGTTAACAACGTTTCTGCTCATATTTACAGACTATTAACCCTATATTTAACAAAATTTACATTAATCTTTCATTTTTCGAAATCAGTGTATTGCAGTAAAGCGAGACTTTTTTTAATTTAGGACATATCTAACATGGGAAAAGTAATAATTGAAACGGAAAGATTAATAATCAGAGAACTGGAGGATTCTGATTGCAGAGGTATTTTCAGATTAGATTCTAATCCTGAAGTTCACAGATACCTCGGAGGCAAGCCACTGACGACCGAAAAACAGGCGTCTGAAGTTATTGCCTTCATACGAAAGCAATATCAGGAACATGGAATCGGAAGATGGGCTGTGATCCAAAAAGAATCAAATGAATTTATCGGATGGTCTGGTTTTAAACTGATCAAAGTAATGACGAATAATCATATTGACTATCTGGATATCGGTTACCGTTTTGTTCAGGAAGCCTGGGGCCAGGGATATGCCACAGAAAGCGGTAAAGCCTGTTTGCAATATGCCAAAACGCACCTGACAAACTACTCTATCCATGCCATATCAGACATTAATAATCTGGATTCAAAAAAAGTGCTGGAAAAACTAGGCTTTGAAGCAAAAGAGATTTTTGATTATGAAAATCAACTCCATTTCTGGTATCATTTGCGCTAACAAAAAAAAGAAATTACAAGTTGTATTGCTATCCGAAAACAATTACCGGACAGATCAAGAATATCCATATTATATCATTCGCCTGGTATTATGATGATATACGCTTCAGGTCTTTGATAAATTCGTCTACATAATATTCCTCTGTAGCCCACGAGGTAATCAGTCGGACAGCCGAGTGCGATCCATCGATCTGCTTCCATACATAAAAATCATACTTCGTACTCAGCTCTTCGATTACATGTAAAGGAAAAATAGGGAAAATCTGATTGGTGAACGATACCGTAAGCATATCATATTTACATTCTTTCACCGCATGAGCTATTTTCATTGCCATAGCATTAGCATGCTGTGCCAGCCTAAAGTATAGCCCGTCCCTGAACAGTTCCATAAATTGAATTCCCAACAACCTGCCTTTGGAAAGTAGCCCTCCCTTTTGCTTGATCACAAAGTCAAAATCCGGATGAAGAGTAGGATCCGGCAGCACTATCGCTTCTCCGAGCAGCCCGCCGTTTTTAGTGGCACCGATGTAAAATATATCTGTAAGCCGGGAAATATCCGCCAGTGTCAGATCATTTTCAGCTGCAGTAAGTGCATGCCCCAGCCGGGCTCCGTCCATATACAGAAGTAAACTATTTTTGCGGCAGCATACCGATAGTTGCTGCAATTCTGTTTTCGTATAGTGTGTTCCTATTTCTGTTGAATTGGAGATATAAACCAGTCGGGGTTTGACCATATGCGGAGCAAGCGAATGTGCGGATAGCACACGCTCTATATCCGCAGGCTCTAGCTTTCCATCCGATTTGTCTACAGCAATCACCTTATGTCCTGTAGATTCTATTGCTCCTGTTTCATTAGCAAAGATATGTCCTGTAGTCGCACTGATGACGGCCTCATGAGTACGTAATAAGGATGCTATAGAAATAAGGTTTGCCTGTGTGCCGCCGGATACAAAATAAACAGCAGCACCCGGATTCTCCAGTTCACGTCTTAAAATTTCTTTAGCTTCGATACAATATTCATCTCCACCGTAGCCGTTCTGCTGGATAAGATTGGTCCGGACAAGCTGATCAATAATATGGGGATGGGCACCTTCTGAGTAATCATTTTTAAAACTGTACATGCTGGAATCACATTTAAAATATGGAAGCAAAATTACAGTTTATATAATATTCTGAAAAGTGATAATTGCGATGATAAAAATTATTACATGCAAAGAGTCAATAATAATTAATCATTATAATTATTCTTTCTGTATAAAAGTATTATACAGAAAGAATAGTAAATATATTATATTTGTTTAAATACAAAGATCTTTCGGCTGTAGGGATCACTCACTACGACTTCTCCATTTTTATTAACAGATAATCCCGATAAGATTCTACCTTTTAATTCTGTCTCACCAATTTTTTCCCTTACTTCACCTTTCTCATCTGTTTTCATAATATATCCGTCACAAGCAATATATAATTTACCATCAAAAGAACTTAAATCATTTCCATATTTTGATCCTGTATCCCACATTGATACAAAATTACCATTTTTGTCATATGTGCGTATCAAACCATTTCTTGCAGAGCTTACAAATATTTTTCCATTCATAAATGTAATCCCCATAGGATATGGTCCATCAGTCTGTTGAGCTGTCCGTATGGTAGCGGTGAATTTAAGCAGAAAGTTACCGTTAGAATCGTACTTTTTCACACTATTGCCCGTCCCATCAATTAAATAGATATTATCTTCATCATCTACGGTAATCTGTTCAATATTTTGAAATTGTGTATCAGAAGTACCATAAGATCCCCACTGTTTTACGATATTTTTATTTTTATCAAAAATCTTGACATAAGTATTTGTCTGTGTAGTGGTTATTACAGCATTTCCATTTTTAAGAAATGTAGATCCTCTTGGAGAATTTCCATTATGATATATCTCTCTAAAAACACCTTTACTATCAAATTTTTGGACCCATTTATTATAATCATCTGATAAATAGATATTGTTTTCCTGATCAGTAGACAGGTGTAAAATTAGTCCCAATAGCCCAGGAGTATTTCCTTCATAACCAAAGAAAAGATACTGACTGTAATTTTTACCTGAAAGATATCCATACACTACATCACTAAAAGGACTGTAACTTTTTGGGTTATTGTATATCCTGACTTTATAATAAACTTTTGTATAAGGAACTACAGTCGATTTATCTACAAATTCATTTGAATTACCTTCATAAATTAATTCATAATCATTTTTAACAGCACTAAACCTATATAATTGATAATTTGTAGCTTGTGGCATATTCACCCAAGTAACTGTTATTTGCTTTCCAAAATCTCCTTTTGATGCAATGACTTCGATAGGTCTATCCAATGTAGGATTCAGTTCTCCTCTTTTGATAAATTCTATATCTGAGCCAAAATTGGTGACAAACTGTGTTAAGTACTCTACATCCTTTGCCATAATGTTATTTAGCAATTTATCTTCTTTCAGATTTTCAGTAAACTGCTTCAATGTATTAACTATATCAGGTGAAGATAGGACGGAAATAGCATTTCCAATATTTTGATCTATCATCTTTAATTCATCTGTCAACTGTATCTTATAATTATACATATTCGAATAGTTATTCCTTATACCAGAAATAAGTTTGTTAACACCTGTATTAATATCTAATAGAATTTTAGACTCTTCAAGACTAATTTTATTTTGTTGCTGGACTATTTTAATGTTATCATTAATTTTTACAGTCTGTTTGTCCAGAAGATCCAATCGATATTCAAGCTGAATATCTTCCTTGTTTAGTTTTTCCTCATTCTTCTGACAAGATGAAAAAGCCAGAATTAAGACAAACAGAATTAAAAAGCACTTTAAAAACCGACAAATATTTGACATAAAATAAATTAATAATAGTTGAAAAGCAAATATACTGAATAAATTAAAATGGAATAATATTTTTTTATTTTCTAAACCATTATCAGCTTTGATATAAAATAATTACAAATAAAAAAGTTGTTAATTACCGAAAAGTTTAATCAAAATGCGTTAAAATTAAATTTCAACAAAACAATGATTGAATTTCACTATTCCAAGCTTTTATTTCAACTTTGAACAACAAACTCTATTAAAATAAAAACCGACAGCTCCATCCGATTTATGATGCTACTGCCGGTTTTTCTGTTTTTCATAGGAGTATAATATCTCCTTAATAAGCAGGTTTTTTGGGAAAACCTGTACCTCCCTAACCAAAGTTAGATTAAGATCTCTTTCCTTTAAAATAAGCATATATAGACATCGCATGTCCGTGTCCAAGATCAAAGTCTGCTTTGAGCCATTCTATTATCTGTGCAGCTTTAACATCAGGTTTTAGTTTTCCATTTTCTAGGAAACCCTTTTCTGTAGCTAAGGCTTGCAGATCTTCCGGACTCTTCCCCGTTTTGGCCTCGATATTTTCTAAATACGTTTGAAAGGACATATGTGTTATTTCTATGTTAGATTAATTTCTATTGTTGACAGTAACCAAATATAATGTCATTCCTGTCTGATTTGCTTTTCATATGACAAGAAAACAAATTTTCTTATCATATACAACTATTCTAAATAATCAGTTTGTCCAGTTCCAGCAATAGATAACTAATATTCTGATTAATTGTACGTGTAGCTGATTGCATTTGATTAAGCATAGTCGCTCTGTTATGTAAGTCTTCCGCAAGGTATTGACCTCCGTCACTAAAGATAACTGATTTATCTGCAGATTCTGTATCGCCGGCAAACTGATATTTCAACCAACGCTCCTTCATATTCTGAATCAATGATTTTTCACCTCTGTTGGAGAATTTCTTTTCCGTAAACATATACCAGATAAAAGGAGGAAAATTAGGGGATTCCAACTTTTCATGCCATACATCACGCAGCAGATTTCTTCCATGTATAAATTCCACTTTTCTACCCTTAGGATTGAAGGTTGCCAATCCAAACCCCGCTCCCAACACGCCACCGCCAATACCGATAATATCACTCCACATATCATTTTTGACTATTCCACCGGCAATAGAGGTTGCAGCTCCTGCTACGATGGAGTATAAAATTAGTTTATTGGATTTACTGGCATTTATATTATCTACAAAATTTCCCATCTGCGCCACACGTTCTCCTTCACAGTCATATTCAGCAGCAACAGCATCGAGTTCTGTCAATGAAATACTAATCTTATTGTTAATTACATTTTTAAGCTGAAGAATTTTCAACTGAGATGCCATTGTCGAATCACTTTTCAGTTTCATAATGGCTTCCACTTCATCTACATTCCCTAAGGCATTCAGTATTAAAATACTCTGATCAGAGAATGATTTACGCAGGGAAATATTGGCATTCAGAATAGAATCCGAGTTATAGGACGGCACTACATTCTTATAATCATAAATAAAAGGGGACTTACAGTAGCTGTCTCTCAATGTCAGAATATTGCTGTTTATAGTCTTTGAACGACTCGAAGCACAAGACGTTAAAAGAAGCAAAATAACACTACAGATCCAAAAATTTCTTTTCTTCATTTCTTTCTGTGAATAACATCAAAATAAGATCCTGCTGCAGATAATAATTCCTGATCGAAAAGTAATATATTTTTCTAATACACCGAATTAAATTATATAAATTCCATAAAAATATAAGATATACATACAGAAAGCAATTAGCCAAAAATGGAAATTAAAATAGATGAACATATCAAACTGCAACAGACATCTCCCGAACATGCAGAGGGACTCCTTAAAGCTGTGGATCAGAACCGGGATCATCTCTCCAGATTTTTACCATGGGTAGGCAATATGCAGGAAGTGACAGACTTTGATCAGTATATACAATATTGTATGGATCTGTATGATCAGCAACAGGAGATAAGTTTTGTCATTCTCTCCGACCAGACGATCGTAGGCAGAATAGGACTACATCATATAAATCAACAGAACAAAAGTGCTGCTATCGGATATTGGCTGAACAGAGATATGGAAGGAGAAGGGATAATCAGCAGATCCTGCAGGCAGATTATTGATCTTGCATTTAACGAACTTGGATTAAACCGCATAGAAATAAAAGCAGCAGTAGAAAACACCAAAAGTCAGGCTATACCTCAGAGACTGGGTTTTCAAAGGGAAGGTATTTTACGGCAATCCGAACTTGTAAATGGTATATTCCTGGATCTGGTGGTGTTTTCTATGCTAAAAGAAGAATGGAACTATTCCGTTCAATAAGAATGGGTGGTAAACTTACGTTTACCACTCCACTACACTAACTATAAACTATATTAAATAAAGGTTTCATTATAAGTTATAAGCTATAAAAAGGCGATGCAGCACATAGTTTAATTTCTTCTGCTTTTCCTTATTTACGATAATTTATATCATCCGGATTTCACCCCAATCCATTTTCTCCGAATCAACCCAGATTCCATACTTAAAAACACATCTTATGCTGTTTGTATCTCATTGTTATACTCTGTCAGCATTCTTCTATGTACAACGACCCCTGATTAAAAAGCATCTAACTTGTTGTAAACATTCCATTATCTAAAAACCAAATATATTATAACAGACTAAATTTACTACAATATGTTTGTTTTAAAACTTTTTTAATTAAAATATCAACAAAAATAGAATTAAAAAATACTATATTTGATAACATTTGAATTTTATCAAACTATATGAATGTTTCAATAATAGGATCAGGAATATCGGGTCTGGCTGCAGCCTGCTATCTGGCAAAGCAAGGTCACAAGGTCTCCGTTTTTGAGAAGAACAGCACAGCAGGAGGTCGTGCCCGTCAATTTCGGGAAGAAGGGTTTGTGTTCGATATGGGCCCTAGCTGGTATTGGATGCCGGATATTATTGCTTCGTTCTTTCAGGATTTTGGTCACGAAGTTTCAGATTACTATGAATTACAGCGCTTAGATCCGTCCTATACAATCATTTTTGATGAAATGGAGCTACCTGTACCTGCAGATATGACCGAATTGGAAAATCTATTCGAATCTATAGAGCCTGGCAGTAAACAAAAGCTAAGACAGTTTATGCATAATGCAGCTGTCAAATATGAGATAGGCTTGAAGAAATACGCTACATTTCCTTCTTTAAGTGTCATGGAGTACGTCCAACCGGATATTTTCAAAGCATTGATGCGTCTGGATCTGCTGTCTAATATGGATACTCATGTCAATAAGTATTTCAAAAATCCGTATTTACAGAAGCTCATGAAATTTCCGGTACTTTTTCTGGGAGCAATGCCGGATAAAATCCCGGCCATGTACAGTTTGATGAATTATGCAGATGCTTCTCTCGGTACATGGTACCCTAAAGGCGGTATGTATAACATTATAGAGGCGCAATATAAATTAGCAAAAGAACTGGGCGTATCCTTTTATTTTGATCATGATATCAACGAGTTGCTTGTAGAAGAAAGACATGTAAAAGGATTAAAAGTTAATAATAGAATTATTCATTCTGACTTTGTCATCGCCAGTGGCGACTACCACTACATGGAACAGTTGCTACCGGCACATCTCCGCAATTATAATGAAACCTACTGGAGTAAGCGTCAGATGGCTCCTACGTGTCTTATCTTTTACCTGGGAATCAACAAAAAACTGGCGCTCACCCACCATACCTTATTTTTTGACAGTGATTTTAATGCTCATGCAAGCTCTTTGTATGATAAGGAAGAGTGGCCAAAAGAGCCTATGTTTTATGTCTGTGCTCCTTCTGTTACGGATCCTTCTGTAGCACCTGAGGGACATGAGAACCTTTTTGTATTAATTCCTCTGGCATCAGGATTAGAGGAAGGTATTGAAGAAATTGCATCCTTTTACTTTGAAAATGTAATCAGGAGAATGGAAACAAGACTACAGACCGATATTATGTCGCATATCTGTTATCAAAAAAAATACAGCATTAAAGATTTCAAAGACGATTATCATGCCTTTAAAGGGAATGCCTACGGCCTGGCAAATACACTTAGCCAGACTGCATTTGGCAAACCAAGTCTTAAAAACCGCAAAGTGGACAATATGTTATACTGCGGTCAGCTATCTGTCCCCGGACCGGGCGTGCCTCCGGCTTTACTTTCCGGAAAAATAGTCGCAGATCAAGTTGCCCGATATTTAAGCAAGACATCATCCCCCAAAATCTAATAAACATCTACCCATGGACAATCTCAAAATCTTCAATGAACTATCCCGCCTGTGTAGCAAAAAGGTCACCCAGCTTTACAGCACATCCTTTAGCAGTGCCATATCTGTGTTACACGCTGATCTGCACAGACCAATTTACAGCATCTATGGATTTGTGAGATTGGCGGATGAGATTGTGGACAGCTTTCACGGGTATAATAAAAAGAGTCTGCTGGACGATTTCAAAAGGGATACATTTGGGGCGATACAGTCCGGAGTAAGTATAAACCCTGTACTACACAGCTTTCAGTGGGTAGTCAATACATATCAAATTGATCATCATTATATACATGCCTTTTTTGAAAGTATGTATGCAGATTTAGACAAGAAGGTCTGGAAAGATCAGAATGAACTAAATGCTTATATTTACGGGTCAGCAGAGGTGGTGGGTCTTATGTGTCTGCATATTTTCTGTGAGGGAGATCTGGAACTTATCAGAAAACTAACCCCCTCGGCACAGGCATTGGGAGCAGCTTTTCAAAAAGTAAATTTTATGCGGGATCTTCGGGAAGATACGTACGATCTGGGAAGAAGATATTTTCATGATATACAGATGGACCAATTCGATAAGGATACCAAAATCAAAATTGAACAACAGATCACAAAAGATTTTGAACAAGCCTTTGACGGATTGATGCAACTACCTGCCAAATCCAGATATGGGGTATTGCTGGCCTACCGGTACTACCTGTGTCTGTTCGAAAAAATAAAACGATTACCTCCCGAAAACATTTTAAATAAGAGGATCAGAGTACCTGATTATCAAAAATTATTGCTTTTACTTAGAATAAGTCTGGGAAGCAGATTAGCCACTAATCTGGCATAGCTATATGATAGAATCATGATAACACCTATAGAACAAGAACTCATAACGGTCAATGACAACGATGAAAAAACAGGAACAACATCCAAATCTGAAGCACATCGTCTGGGAATATTGCATCGTGCTTTTTCGGTATTAATCTTTGACACAGAAGGAAAAATGCTCTTACAGAAAAGAGCAGATCAAAAATATCATAGCGGGGGGCTGTGGACAAATGCATGCTGCAGTCATCCACGTCCGGACGAAACAACGATAGAGGCTGCACACCGAAGACTTCAGGAAGAAATGGGGTTCGACTGCCCCTTATCTTACATTTACAAATTCAAATATTTCGCAAATCTGGATAATGATATGATCGAACATGAAATGGATCATATTTTTGTTGGCACCTACAGCGGTAATATAATTCCTGATCCCGACGAAGTATCTTCCTTCACCTACCTGACTCTGGATGATATTTCTTCCCGTATACAACAGGAACCTCAATCGTTTACAATCTGGTTCAAAATTATTTTCCAGCATTATATGGATCACTTAAATACTAAATCTTAACATCATGCACTGGATCCTGGGTATTCTTATTACACTCTTTACATTCTGTCTAATGGAAGTCATTACCTGGCTGACACATCGCTATGTAATGCACGGTTTCTTATGGTTCCTCCACAAAGACCATCACCAGACGACTCCCGGAGCATTAGAAAAGAATGACTGGTTTGCGGTCATCTTTGCCGTCCCATGTATTATCCTTTTTGAACGCGGAAATTCAACCGATACTCCATGGCTGAGTTATGTAGCTGCAGGAATTCTATTATACGGGATTGCTTACTTTCTTGTACATGATATTATTATCCATCAACGTATCAAATGGCTCAGAAATTCCAAAAACAGTTATATAAGAGCGATGAGATGGGGACACAAGATGCATCATAAGCACTTAAATGCTGATCCCGGTGAGTCATTTGGATTTTTGTGGGTAGAAAAAAAGTATAGAAATAAGATCAAGGCAGATGATGAAAGAAACCGAAGCCCACAAAAATAGCTTTGATTATATTGTGATAGGTGCCGGTCTGTCCGGCCTTAGTCTTGTCACAGCACTAAAGGATTACCTCATTTCCACAGGTAAAAGATTATTACTGATAGACCGCAGCTTTGAGGAGTACGCCAACAGAACATGGTCATTCTGGGAGGAACATCATGGTAATTTTGATTTTTTATGCCATACACGCTGGCAAAAGCTAAGATTGTATACGGATGAAAAACAGATTATCAGCCCTACAAATCCCTTTACATATAAGTCTGTATCTTCAGAAGATTTCAGATCCTATTGTTTTAATATCATTCAGTCCCATCCTCAAATCACGATGCACACGGATGATGTAACCGACATTACCCAATCTACAGGGGAGGAGCTTATTGTAATGACAAAATCCGGCAGATTCATAACCAATTCTGTATTTGACAGCCGATTTGATCCGGATATGCTGAAGCATTCAAATGCCAATACACTCTGGCAACAATTTCAGGGTTATTTTGTTAAAACTGATTTCGCAGCTTTCGACAAGGAGGTAGCAGATATTATGGATTTCAGAGCCGAACAAAAGAATCATGTTGCTTTTTTTTATACATTACCTTCCGATACGAATAAAGCTCTGATAGAATACACCTTATTTACACCGATCTTACAACCCCCTGAGTATTTTGAAAGAAATTTAAGACAATATCTGGATCAGCACATTGGTCGTAATCACTATGAAATAACGAAAACGGAAGAAGGCAAAATCCCGATGACTTCATATCGTTTTCCCAGACGTAAGGGAAATATTATATATCTCGGTACTGCAGCAGGATGTAGCAAGGCTTCTACTGGGTATACTTTTTACTTTATACAGAAACAGATCGGGCAGATACTTAACCATCTCAAAAATGAAACCTTAGATCAGTACGCTTCATCTCCAACGTTTGACAGGTTCCATTTTTATGACCGGATCTTATTACGTATCCTAAAAGATCAGCCTGAAAAAGGCCATCGTATTTTATTCAGTATGTTTCAGCGAAATGATGCCGCCCGGGTTTTTCGCTTTCTTAATAACGACACTTCTCTCCTGGAAGAATTAAGACTTTTCGTCAAGTTACCGATTTTCCTTTTTTCACTATATGCTCTTAAAGAACTTTTTGGAGTAAAAGCATAGTTACTTTTCTTTGTGGAGATAATCTTCAAGCTCCTGCTTGTCTTTATGTCCGTACTGATCATGGTGATAATGGTCCAGTTTGGCCAGAAGATAGATCAGCAACTGGCGTTCTGTTTGATTGAGATTTCCGGACACGACATTTCCCACCATTCTCATTTTAGGCAGCATATCAATAAGTACTTTCCGCCCCATAGGAGAAATCGAAATCGGTTTGGATCGCTTGTCACCGGATCGTTCGGCCTCCATGATCATTCCCATCCGCATCAATCTCTTGATCACTTCATTACCGGAGGCTTTTTCCATAATATTCTTACGGATCAATTCCGATTGCGGTAATTTGTCATAAGTGAACAGAACCATCAGATAGGTGAATTCTTCAGGAGTCTGCAAGGGCGTACCCGCAAATGCTATTTTTATATAATTTTTGGCATATCTGTATAACATGACCAATAGTTTTCCGATATCTTCAGCCGGCATATCCCGCTCCATAATGGGCACATAGTCCCCGCCCACCTGTCGGGTGACGGTATTTTGAGAAAGACGGTTCACATGTACAAAAGATGCAAATCCTTCATATGTAAGATCTTCAGGATATTGTGCACAATATTCATCCAGTTGATCGATGACCTGAATCAACAAGTTCTTAGGTATCATAGACATTATTTGCTAAATTATAGTACTCAAAATTAAATAATAATAGATTGTAAACATACTTTTATTTTTTTAAATCTTTCTAGTGTATACCATTCATTAAAACAACAGATCAACAGAAAACAAGTAACTGAAAACAAACACCTTAAAAACAAATCAACATCAACACAGATTTAAAACAAAAAATAAAAATCAAATATTCATATAAAAAAATAAAATCAATTTTAAGTATAACTTATCTAGCCCTGTAACATTTAGTTTTTAAACAGACTATATTGATACATAAATATATACATCTGTTTATGCATACATTTTTCACTAAACTCGTATCAGGTTCGTTAAGATCTAAAAAAATGGCTAAGTTTAAACCATAAACATCTATTGACGCATGAACAATTTTTCCTTTGTAAGCTACCTGACTTCTAACATTGAAATAGATACAGAAAGTGTCGAACAACTGGTATCCCATTGCCGCACTGTAGCCGTTAAAAAAGGGAATTATCTTCTTCGGGAAGGTGAGGTTGGTAAATACACCTATTTTGTCGAACAGGGACTACTCAAACAATATTCCATAGATGAAAAAGGCAAAGAGCATATCCTTCAGTTTGCCCCGGAAAATTGGTTTGTATCGGACAGAGGAAGTGTATATTTCGGTCTTCCATCCCATTATTATATTCAGGCACTTGAAGATAGTAAAGTCATGCTGATAGAAGAAGAATTTATTATAAAGCTTTCACAGGATAACCCCTCATTTCTGGAATTTAACAATAAGAATCTGCATAATCATATCCGTCATTTACAAAAGAGGATCACACTGTTACTTAGCGCTACTGCAGAGGAAAGGTATCTTGATTTTATCAAAATATATCCAAGCCTAACCCTTCGAGTTCCACAGACGCTCATTGCTTCCTACCTAGGAATAACGCCTGAAAGTCTGAGTCGCGTACGGAAAGATCTGGCTACGCGAAATTTCAAACCTTTGTGATTTTCTTATCATGCCTCAATGTTTACTTCTTCCTGAAGCAATAGCTTTGTCCTACAAAACAAAACCAAAAACTGATGGTTGTTATCAGTAGTTGGTTTGCAATACAGATCAGTAACTTATAAAAACATAAAAAAATGGAAATCAAACACGTACAGGAAGGACAAAAAGGATACTTTTCAATGATGGATCAGGATATCGAAGCAGGACGAATCACTTATACCTATGCGGGAGAAACCAAAATCATTATTGATCATACAGATGTAAGCGATGAATACAGAGGACAATCTATTGGAAAAAAGATTGTGTTGGAAATAGTTGATTTTGCCCGTACCAACCATATCAAAATATTACCCTTGTGTCCTTTTGCCAAATCGGTATTTGACAAGTCACCGGAGATCAAAGACGTATTGTTTTAATACAGAACGGTTAGATAACAGTTGGCGGGGACGCCAACTGACGCAGGAGTTGTTATGCCGTATTTGTATCAGTATGGATTACACATTTGATGCTGTCCTAAGCAGCAAATTTGAAGCAAAGACTCTTTCACTGTCTATTATACCAAAGTAACCGGACTTGCTGAAAGGGAGAGAAAACTAGCATGAAAAGCCTTTTTCTCTCCTTTTTAAGGAGATATCCTGATTTTATCGGGAGAGAGGTTAGTCTGCAGGTACTATACCATCTTATCACCGATAAAAACAATTAGATATCTTGTATTCCTGAAAGATAGTTCTTAGATTTGCTCACAGACAATTAAAAAGGAAATGGTGTTCTTCCTTAACCAAACCGCTTTAGTAAGCTGATGACGCCTGATTGATAAATGTTAAACTATTTAATCAGGAATAATTATGCTTACGAAACAACCAAAATCCATTCGTCAAAAAACTCAGATCCGGACCCGATTATTCTTTCGGAACTATCCAACAATGCCTTATATTCTTAAATGGGTATTTATCAGCCTTATTCTGGGGATATGTATAGGATCCGCTTCCGCAGGTTTTCTTATTTCACTGGAATGGGTGACCAATTATCGGGAGGAGCACAAATGGATCATCGCCCTGCTTCCTGTGGGTGGCTTGTCTGTAGGATTACTGTACTATTATTGGGGTAAAGATGTAGAAGCCGGTAACAATCTGTTGATTGACACTATTCATACACCGGAACAAACTATCCCGTTTAAAATGGCTCCTTTTGTCTATTTAGGCACCATTATTACACATTTATTCGGTGGGTCAGCAGGCAGGGAAGGCACAGCGCTGCAAATGGCAGGAGCCATTGCGGATCAGTTCAGCAAACGATTCAGACTCAACTCCGAAGAACGAAAAATATTAATTATTGCAGCCGTTGCAGCAGGGTTTGGTTCCGTATTCGGCACTCCCCTTGCCGGAGCAATATTCGGAATGGAATTTTTCCTTATCGGACGGCTTCGCTATAATGCTATCTTTCCTGCATTTGCTTCTGCGATCTGTGCAGATCTTATTACTAAACTGTGGAATGCACATCATACCCACTACCATATAGACATCGTTCCGGATCTTTCGTTCTGGCACATTACATTAGCCATATTTGCCGGAATTCTTTTCGGGCTATGTGCAACCGTATTCAGTCGGACATTGAAGCGAACGGCCCAGCTCTTCAAATCTTATATCAGTTACCCGCCATTACGCCCTTTTACCGGAGGGATAATAGTCGCCGCAGCAGTCTGGTGTATCGGTACTACAGCCTATATAGGACTTGGCATCCCGGGCATAGAAGCCTCTTTTCAGCAAACAGCTCAACCCTATGATTTCGCATTGAAAATGGCTTTTACGATCCTCACCTTAGCTGCAGGATTCAAAGGAGGTGAAGTCACGCCACTCTTCTTTATCGGAGCAACTTTGGGAAGTGCTTTATCTTTATTTATTCCGCTGCCCTTAGGTTTATTAGCCGGAATGGGATTTGTTGCTGTATTTTCCGGTGCCACCAATACGCCACTGGCCTGCAGTATTATGGGAATAGAACTGTTCGGCGCTGAGGCTGCAGTATATATCGCCATTGCCTGTATACTGGCCTACCTGTTTTCCGGAAACACAAGTATTTACGGAAAACAGATGATTGGTGAACCTAAAAACAAAAGATTCTCTGCGCTGACAGGAAGACGGATTAATGATCTGTGACACCTGCTGACAAACTAACTTTCGACAGGAAACGAGAAATAGAATGTGCTTCCTAAACCCGGCTTACTCTCCACACCTATTTTCCCAGCTTGATTTTCTATAAAATCCTTGCTGATAGCCAGCCCTAGTCCTGTACCCGATTTGGCACTTCCCGGAATCTGAAAGTAACGTTCAAATATACGCTCCTGATATCTGGAATCAATTCCGCGACCAAAATCCTGTACAGCAAAGACCAACCTGTCCTGCTCTCTGTATAGTGAAACAATGATTTCGTTATGGTCCGAAGAATAGCGAATAGCATTGGTAATAAAATTAGTCAGCACCCATGCCGTTTTTTCGGCATCTGCCTGTATAAAAGGAAGATCAGGCTGCACCTGCTGTATAATTGACAATCCTTTCTGTTCTGCCGGAATACGTGTCGTATCTACCGCATATTTCAGAATTTCCAAAGGGTCATTCGCCTGCATATTCAACTGAATATTGCCTGTTTCAACCTGAGACATATTTAACAGTTCGGACGTAATCTTCAGCAATCGTTCGCTATCATCTCCGATACTTTCCAGTAATTGCTGCTGTTCATTTGTCAGCGTACCGGTACGTTCATGTGCCAGAATATTAAGGCTCATTTTGATAGAAGAAATAGGCGTTTTGAGCTCATGTGAAACAGTAGCAATAAAATTGGTCTTTGCAAAATCAAGCTCTTTAAAAGGAGTAATATTCTTCAGCATAATGACATAGCCGATCAGCTCTGAATTCTGTTCTCCTGTCGGAACAACATTTATATCAATGATTTCCTTTTCGAAGTATTGTTGTTTTCCGTCAGCAGCTATTTTGACCGGTTCGGCAGAACCCTGTCCCGGATTCATCATATCTCTGATCAACAGTCTTACAAGATCATTACTCACAGCAATATCCTGTATTTGCCTGCCTTGTATAGTAGTCAAGTCCAGTCCTGTAACCTTTAGAGCCTCATGATTGGCAAATAATATTTTTTTCTGTTCATCAATCCCAATGACAGGATCGTGCATATTATTAATAAGTGTTTCGATTCTTGTTTTTTCTTTAAGGATAGTGGCAAGCTTACTGTTTGAATATTCCTCCAGTTTCTGCGCCATGGTATTGAAAGATCTGGCCAGCTCACCGAATTCGCTATGCCCTTCGAAGTGTACCCGTTCGCTATAATTCTGAGCGGCTATCTGCCTGATACTACCGGTCAGTTCGCGTATAGGATCGGCAATATTGCCAGGCAAATTTACAAACAGGACAAAGGCAATCAGAAAACAAAGTGCTCCCGTCACGGATATCCAGATAATAGCAGAAGCTGCCGTTTCATTCGCAATATCACTTTTACGTCCTATAGCTTCCATATTTAAACGCATGACCTCTGCAATATCTTCGCGGATCAGGGCCTTAAGGTTAGCAGTTTGCGGATTTTTTTTCAATTCATCCAGATGAACTACAATTTGTTCCGTAGCTTCCTTCTCCCCTTTTTCAGTTTCATTAGCTCGCTGTAGCCGCAGGTTTTTCTCAAAATCCGTTAAAGCCTGCGGATCTGAATCCAGTTTATCCAACGCAAGCAACATATTGCGCCCATATTCCAATGTATTGTAATTGGCGAGCAGAATATTCTTGGTATCCTTCTTCAGGCTATTGACATAATAGGTGCTTACCCCAGCCAGCAACACAATCAGAAGAAATAAAACACCTACTCCAAACGTCAGTTTTTCTTTAGTTCTCATATCCTGTAAATATTTTCAGTCCCTGACATAACAGATGTCAAGATAAAATAATTAAATCAATATCTGCTGATGACAGTTTTTTTAACAACTCATTGAACACTCCTGTTGCCAGAATAATCCCAAATAAGGTCAACTTCGGCTTACCTATACAAACGGTTGTAATATTCATTTTACTCACCTGCTCCAGGATGGCACTGGGGACTTGTTTACTTTTCACCTGCAATACCTGTCCACCTAATTCAGTTGCTAATTTAAAATTATTGATCAGCAAACGCTGTTTATCCAAAGCGATTTTATCCACACTTTCCCGGGGAGTCTGCACATATAAGACATACCACTCTCCGCCATAATAGCTTGCCAGACGTGCAGTCTTCCGGATCACATTCTTTGCTTTCTTAGCATCACTCCCTATACATGCCAGAAAACGATCATGTCTGACCATCATTCCTTTATGCACCACATGGTCTACCTGTCTCACCACATGTCCCGCAACTTCTTTGAGCGCAAGCTGCCGAAGCTGAAGAATGTGGTCACTTTGAAAAAAATTATTCAATGCAGACTGTATCTTATCAGATGGATATATTTTACCTTCCTTCAGGCGTGCAATCAGATCCTCGGCTGTGAGATCTATGTTGACCACCTCATCCGCCAGCGCAATAATACGGTCGGGGATTCGCTCTCTCACCTCTATTCCGGTTATCGTCTTTATTTCTTCATTCAGACTTTCAATATGTTGTATATTGACTGCACTGATCACACTAATGCCGGCCTCCAGTATTTCCAACACGTCCTGCCAGCGTTTTTCATTCTTACTCCCTTCAATATTAGAATGTGCCAGTTCATCTACAATCACGACCTCCGGCTGAAGATTAATAACAGCCTGAACATCCAGTTCTTCGAGTTCCTTGCCTTTATAGAAAGAAGTACGTCGTGCAATGACTGGCAAACCTTTTAATTGTTCTACCGTTTCCACCCTGTTATGTGTTTCTACATAGCCGATCTTTACATCAATACCATTTCGCAGCAGCGAATGTGCCTCCTGCAACATTCGGTAAGTCTTACCTACACCGGCACTCATACCGATGTAGATCTTAAACTTCCCTTGTTTTGATTTCCTGATCAGAGAGAGAAAATGTTCTGCATTCTTTCTTTCATTTTCCATGTCCGGTAGTTGATATACTTTATTGCAAAATATGTTAAAAACTAATAGCCAAAGCAGTGGTTGCCGTAAAGCTATTGTCTGTCAGACGCTGATTCCGGTCTGTAAAAACAGCATCTTTACTGTTCAGATTTCTGAGCTCCGTACGCCAGATCACATTAGACAGGATATGATAATCTATATTGACAGAATAGCCAAAGGTCTGAAATCCATGTGGGGAATCCGAAGCAATGATTACACCTTTCTTATCCTGATAATATTCACCTCTTGCTGTCAGACTTACCTTATCTGATGCAGCATAACGCGCGAGCAAGACAGGAGTATACCACACATCATAATCCTTTGATCCTTTCTTCTGCTGTTGAGCACCTATATCAAATCCGGCAGTCAGCCCCAATCGTTCGCTGACCTGATAGATAGCATATAGATTATGAAAATAACGCATCTGCCGTATGCTGTCAGCCTGATCACTTCCGACAAATGAACCGCTATTCAAAGTTAACCTCTCCGTAGGTTTGAACGTCAGCTGATGTCCGAAAGAGAGCGTGTTATTTCCGTCAACCCGTCTGATCCGCTGCCATCCGTTCAGGACAAGCGCACTCATCATCCACCGTCCGTCTGTTGTAGTATACGTAATCTTCGCTCCTGTTTCAAAGTAAGGAGAATTCTCGGCAAAGAGACTTCTAGTCAATGCCCAGTTGTCTTTGCCTACTGCACTTTCAAAGCCCAGATGAGAAGGCATTATACCGGCATCTATCCACAGGTCATGCTTTGCAGAAAGCCTCACTCCCACATTAGCTTCATATACATTTTTCATAACATCATTTTCTGCAGCATAGTTTGCACTCATATACGTCCCGGCAGCCAATGCCAGATTGGAGCGTACACGATCTGCAGAATAAGAAGCTTTCACATAGGCCAGATTAAGATTGACCTCATTAGACCGGTTGTGACTATATAAAAACCCGGGTCGGGTATGATTATCAGGTCTGTTAAAATCCTGTGTATAGTAAACTTCCGCGTATCCCCCGAAACGCAGTGGGTTTGTTTGCGCATTAGCCTGTGCAAAGACCGTCTCACTTATCCCTGATAGACAAATACCCGTCAGCATAGCTATTAATTTTAGAGTTGTATTCATATGTTATAGATGTATTATGTCAGAACAGTTGGTACAGTTATTTTTTACTCAGTTGATCTAAAGCTATATTCAGCTTTAGAACATTGATTTTCTCCGGACCGAATAGTCCCCACAAAGGTTTTTCGGTCTGCTGATTCACCAACTGTTCCACTTCAGATAGCGCCAGATTTCTGACTGCAGCTATCCGCTGAATCTGTACTTTAGCTGCCTGTACAGACATATTCGGATCAAGACCACTTCCGCTTGCAGTAACCAGGTCTACCGGGATATCCGATTTTTTAATACCGGGATTGTGTTGCATAAAAGTATCTATACGCGCCTGGACAGCCTGCAGATATTCTTTATTAGATGGCCCCTTGTTGCTGGCTCCTGATCCGGAAGCATTATAATCAACAGCAGAAGGACGAGACCAGAAATACTGATCTTCCGTGAATGACTGGCCGATATTGCTGTAATAGGTGTGGCCATTATAGTTGATAATCTCGCCCTTACCCTGATTAGGACTGACCTGAGCAAAAGCCCAGATAAGTGCAGGATAAAGGACAGTGAATAGAATAAGTGTTCCTAAAGTCAGCTTAATCGCTGGTAGAATATGTGTTTTCATTATGATTAACTTTATCAATGTATTATGAAACGATGATGACAGAACCTCAATATTATATAAATAGTGATACAACCAGATCTATGAGTTTGATGGCTACGAAAGGAATAAGCACCCCGCCAAACCCATACAGAAACAGATTGCGTCGCAATAAGGCAGAGGCTCCGATAGGTTTATAAGTCACTCCTTTTAATGCCAACGGGATCAATACCGGAATAATGATTGCATTAAAGATTACAGCAGACAGAATAGCACTCTGAGGGCTTCCCAAATGCATAATATTCAGTCCCTGTAAGGCGGGAATAGCAGTGATAAACAATGCCGGAATAATCGCAAAATATTTGGCCACATCATTTGCAATAGAGAATGTCGTCAGTGTACCACGGGTCATCAGGAGTTGTTTACCGATCTCCACAACTTCAATCAGTTTGGTAGGATCATTATCCAGATCAACCATATTACCGGCTTCCTTAGCAGCCTGTGTTCCACTATTCATAGCTACACCAACATCTGCCTGCGCCAAAGCCGGAGCATCATTTGTACCGTCTCCCATCATGGCGACCAACCGTCCTTCAGCTTGTTCCTGTTTGATGTAATTCATCTTATCCTCAGGCTTAGCTTCAGCGATAAAATCATCCACGCCTGCTTTCTCTGCTATGAATTTTGCGGTAAGCGGATTATCACCGGTAACCATCACAGTCTTTATACCCATCTTTCTCAGCCGCTCAAAGCGCTCCTGTATTCCCGGTTTTATGATATCCTGCAATTCTATTACACCCATTACTTTTTCATTTTGGGATACGACAAGCGGTGTGCCTCCGTTACTGGAAATCTGTGTGACGCGTGCCTCAATTTCCTGAGGAAAGGTATGGCCGGCTTTCAGCACAATATTGCGGATCGCATCGGTAGAGCCTTTACGGATACGTGTATCTGTAAAATCCACACCCGAAGTCCGTGTTTCAGCAGTAAAATTGATATAATGCGGATCTTTTATCTGCAGTGTCAACGGATCCGGATTAGCCAGTTCAAGAATAGACTTTCCTTCAGGCGTATCATCGGCCATAGAGCTGAGAACCGCAGCCCGGATAAGTTGTTTCTCTTCTATTCCGTCTGCTGCATAGAACTGAGTAGCTTTCCGGTTACCGATCGTAATAGTCCCTGTTTTGTCTAGTAACAGGACATCAATATCTCCGGCAGTTTCTACCGCTTTACCCGATTTAGTGATGACATTTGCACGAAGTGCTCTGTCCATTCCGGCTATACCGATAGCGGATAATAGTCCTCCGATGGTAGTGGGAATAAGACACACAAACAGGGCAATAAAAGAAGCTATAGTGATAGATACGTTTGCATAATCTGCAAAAGGTTTCAATGTCACCGTTACAATAATAAATACAAGTGTGAATCCTGCAAGCAATATAGTCAGTGCAATTTCATTCGGTGTCTTCTGGCGACTTGCACCTTCTACCAAAGCGATCATTTTATCCAGAAAACTTTCTCCGGGCTGTGTAGTGACCTGTACTTTGATATGATCCGACAGGACTTTGGTTCCTCCGGTTACTGAGCTTTTATCACCACCAGCTTCCCGGATCACAGGAGCAGATTCTCCGGTGATAGCACTTTCATCAATAGTCGCAAGTCCTTCAATAATCTCCCCGTCGGTCGGAATCACGTCTCCGGCCACGCAGATAAAAATATCACCCTTTTTCAGTGAAGAAGAAGAGACAGTAGTTCCATTCTCCAGCTTTGCAGGAGTCTCCTCACGGGTTTTGCGAAGACTGTCCGCCTGTGCCTTTCCTCTTGCTTCAGCGATAGCTTCCGCAAAATTGGCAAACAAAAGCGTGAAAAATAAGACCACAAACACCGTTGCATTATATCCAAAACTACCCTGTGAACGGTCTCCGCTCAATGTCCAGGCCGTGACAACCAGCATCACCAGCGTACCGACTTCTACAGTGAACATCACCGGATTTCGAAACATAAGCTTAGGATTGAGCTTGACAAAAGATTGAGCAAAAGCTTCTTTTATCAGATCTTTTTGAAACAAAGATTTATTAGTTGAGTTCATATTGTTATTCATATTTATAAATGAGCCATAGCTTAGTTTAGTGAAAAATGTTCGGCGATAGGTCCCAGTGTCAATGCCGGAAAGAAAGCAAGGGCTGCGACAATAACGATTACCGCAAAAACCATCAGTCCGAATGTCGCAGTATCTGTTTTTAATGTTCCGGAACCCTCAGGAATATAATTTTTAGCGGCCAGCAGTCCTGCAATTGCTACAGGTCCTATAATTGGCAGGAAACGGCTCAGAATCAATACAAACCCGGTGCTGACATTCCACCACAACGTGTTGTCACCCAATCCTTCAAATCCACTACCGTTATTAGCGGCTGAAGACGTATATTCATAGAGCATTTCACTGAAACCGTGAAAACCCGGATTGTTCAATGTTGCTAATCCATAAGCAGGAAATGCACTTGCAAGAGCTGTTCCCACCAGAATCAGGAAAGGATGCAAAAGCGCAATAATCATAGCGATCTTCATTTCACGGGCTTCGATTTTCTTACCCAGAAATTCCGGAGTCCTTCCGACCATCAGACCGCTGATAAACACACCCAGAATAATAAAAATAAAGAAGTTCAGCAGTCCCACTCCGTTTCCGCCGTAGAAGGCATTAATCATCATTGCCAACAATTCATTCATACCACTGAGAGGCATAGTACTGTCATGCATAGCATTGATAGATCCGGTAGAGATCACCGTGGTCGCAATACTCCAGTAACCGGAAGCAATGGCCCCAAACCGGGTTTCTTTTCCTTCCGTATTACCGGAAGAAATATCAATACCCATTCCGCTTATTACAGGGTTACCTTTTGCTTCCATTATAATATTCGGAATGACCAGCAGTAAGAATCCTACAGTCATAACCCCGAAAATCATCCAGGAAAGTTTTTTCCGTCGTATAAAATAGCCAAAGGCAAAGATCATCGCTAACGGAATGATCATCTGTGCAAACATCTCCGTGATATTGGTCAGATAATTCGGATTTTCAAACGGATGATTAGAATTGACACCAAAAAAACCACCTCCGTTAGTTCCCACATGTTTGATAGCAATAAAACCCGCAGCCGGACCAGTAGACACCTCTACTGTCTTACCTTCCAGCGTAGTCATACTATCTTTTCCGTTGAATGTCATTGGCGTACCGTTAAAGACCAGAATCAATGCCACGACAATCGATAGCGGAAGTAAAATACGCGTACAGGATTTAACAAAAAAGCTGTAGAAATTACCCAGTGTATCACTTCTCTTTTCGCGGAATGCTTTGAAAAGGACAACCCCGGCAGCCATACCTGTACCTGAGCTTACAAATTGCAGAAACATCAGCCAGAATTGACTCAGATAACTCACACCGGTCTCTCCCGAATAATGCTGAAGATTACAGTTGACGACAAAAGAGATAGTGGTATTAAAAGCCAGATGTGCTGACATATTGGGATTGTTATCCGGATTTAAGGGCAGCCACTGCTGTGTCATAAGGATAAGCATACCCACCAAAAACCAAAGCATATTAATGGTCAGCAATGCAGCCATATGCTGTTTCCAGTTCATTTCCTGATGCTGATCAATACCGCTGGTACGGAATATTAATCTCTCCAGCGGATTGAAAACAGGGTCAAGCCATGTTTTTTCATTTCCAAAAACTTTAGCGATATATTTTCCAAAAGGTATAGCTAGAATGACCGTCAGGGCAAACATAAAGACTATACCTAAAATTTCTGTGTTCATATTATTGTTTTAGATTATTTGTTGCTGCGTATAAGACATACAAACTGTAAATACTGACTTAAAATTTTTCTGGTTTGAGTAACACATAACAGATGTATACAAATACCAGAATCGAGATAATAAATAATGCGGCCATGTTAATTTTCAATTATTGTTTTCAAATACACCTGTCTCAGTTCTTTTGGAAAAAATGCCAGGTGTTTCTTCAGACTTTTTGGAGTTTCCTCATTTGCTATCAGGCTCAGAAACTCATTCTCAATAGCATTTTTATCGTGCAGCTTTCCGTTCAGATATAGAATATTGACAATCTGGGCGGCTTCAATAGCCAATGCCTGTTGGTCTTCATCACCCTGGATGTGCTGCAAAAAATAACCTGCCAGTGATTGTAAAGCGGTGTAATCATCACTGATCTGCTCATGGATGACCTGCGGAAGCCATTCACGGATTGTTTTAATAACTTTAGTTTCCATATCGCGAATGAATAATTAGATTTTATCAAAAAAATTGATGGATTTATAGAACAGCGCAAAACATATAATGCCTGCTATAATTAATAAGACTGTAAGCATGGGTAAGTGTAGATATTGATACATAAATCTGTAAGATGAACCGATCAGGATTATGTAAATAAAAAGATAGATCAACAGGCGGAAGGGTCTGACCTTGCTCCATCTGCCGACAATCTTTCTCTTATCCTGATAAGTACATACTGATTTCATGATTATAATGATGAAAGTTGACGGATATAAACTGAGCGCAATGAATAAGGGATCTTAGTCTCTACCGATTGCCATTCCTGCGGATTACAGATACGCTTCATCCCATTGAATGAGCGTACAAAGAGATTTTCAATAATCTCTTTGACTGCAGCATCACTTCTCCCGTAAAGCCATCCCATAAACATCATGCTCCAGCGCACACGAGGCAGATTATGATGCTGAAGCATATCTTTCATAAAAGTGACTACGATCTGAATAGCACCTGCGATATTCTCCCTCGAACTAAGTCTGTTGACTTCCTCACTGACTTCCGGGATCTCAGCCGAAATAAGAGGAAGCAGATCTGATTTGTGAATAATTTTCATCGGTATAAAATTTATATTTTATGTTATCTGATTTGAAATCCCCCATGCCAAAAGAGAGACCAATCGAATCATAAAAAACACAACTAACTGAAAATCAATAAAAACAAGAGGTTTAGCAAAAATTCAGACATAAAAAAGCCTATCAAAATGATAGGCTCATTATTAAAATGGAAGGGTTAATTTATTTCTTTCTTTACAGGAAGTATGCTGATCTTCTGTTATTACTGTCCCAGATCAGTAAGTATTTGAGAGCCCAACAGACGCTTCATAAATGGGTTATGTATTCCGGAACAGATTCACTGTTTACACCTATATACTGATTTTATACTCGTCTATTTTACGATAGAGCGTAGCAATACCGATTCCCATTAGCCGGGCAGCTTCAGCCTTATTTCCATGTGTATGGAGTAATACCTTTTGGATATGTGCCTGCTCCGCCAATGCCATAGAGAAAGGCGATTGTTGATGCAACTGTCTGTCTATTCTATTAAATTCATCCGGCAGACAGGTCATATCCAGCACATTTCCATCTGATACGATCACACTCCGTTCGATAATATTTTTCAATTCTCTGATATTGCCTTTCCACGAATAGTTCTTTAGCCCTGCTAAGTAATCCGGCGTACACGTCATCGTACTTAAATTGGCTTTAAGGGCATATATCTGTATATAATACTTCGCCAGTAATGCTATATCCTCTTGTCGCTCCCGCAAAGGAGGTAGCGTAATCGTAAATACAGACAGCCGATAGTAAAGATCGCTTCGGAAATGTTCTTTTGCAATCTCCTCTTCCAGATTACGATTAGTAGCAGCCAGTATCCGCACATCTACACGTGTAGGTTTGGTATCTCCGACTTTCAAAAACTCTCCGGATTCCAGCACACGCAACAGCTTTGCCTGTAAATCTACAGACATCTCTCCTATTTCATCCAGAAATATAGTGCCGGTATTTGCCTCTTCAAAAAGACCCTTTTTATCTTTGGTCGCACCTGTAAAAGATCCTTCTTTATGACCAAACAATTCGCTTTCCAGAATCTCTCTTCCAAATGCAGAACAGTTAATGGCTACAAAAGGCTTGTTCTTTCGGTTGCTCTCATAATGGATAGCCTGCGCAAATACTTCCTTTCCGGTCCCGGTCTCTCCCAGCAGCAAGACCGTCGTGTCCATAGGAGCTACTTTCTTTCCTAAAGACACCGCCTGTAATACAGCTTTGGATTTACCGATAATACTTTCAAAAGAATACTTCTTCTCAATCTTAAGCTCCAGTTGACGAACACGTTTTGCCAGAGACGCCTTATCATATGCCTTATTCAGCAAAGGAATGATCCGGTGATTATCATCCCCTTTAGTAATATAATCAAATGCACCGTTTTTGATCGCTTTCACCCCATCGGGGATATTACCATATGCAGTCAGCAGAATTACCTCTGCAAATGGCTGAACGGCTTTGATCTGCGGAATAAAACTTACGCCATCCCCATCCGGCAATTTGACATCGCACAGCACCACATCATAATCTGTTTTATTCAGTTGTTTGAGTGCAGGTTTGAGACTATCCACCTCAGTCACCTCATAGCCTTCACCTTCAAGCCCTATAATACGGGCAAGCAGTGTCCGTAATTTATGCTCGTCATCGATTAAGAGTACACGTTTCACAATTCTTAAATTTTAATGTTTTCCATATCCTTAACAGATATCTCCAATTTAAATAATACTGTACAGCGATCCCCCCTTTTCACCCAGTGCATCGACTCTGCGTTCTACCGCTTCATCCTTGATCAGTGCAGGAGCATGATGAGGTTTACTGCGGGCGTCAATAATAAACGGACCTTCACAGCCCCAATGCTTGAATCTGGTAAAACTGCGGATACCGTAAATATCATATGCAGGATTGCTCCTTGTGAAAGTTACCCACACAAAGTTATTGACTGTCTCTGCAGCGAAGCCGGCATCATCTGTCAACACGATCATCGGTATACCAGTCCAGTCCAGATGAGCGACCTGATTACACCATTCCTCTATAACGGATTGCTCCTGTTCATAATTTGTAAATGCATTTCCTTCCACCATCAGCACTCCCGGTATCGCCATACGTGCATGTTGAAAAGGTCTTGCCAGCTCAAATCCGGCAGGAAGCTCAGTAGCCAGCGTTCTTTTCTTTGTGCCGGCAGCGGCAAATACCACTTTAGACCCCGCATTCAGCCCATCTCCCGAATAATCCAGCGTATCAATCGTCGTATTCGTCTGAAAATGAATATCACGTGTAAGGTCTATACGCTCTAATATATGTCCGAAAAACTGAGGGATATTATGGATATCTAGCTTCGGATTATCTTCATAAGCAGAAATAAAAAGATATTTAGCAAGGCTCAATTGATTCTTTCCCAAAATCTGATTAGCAATAGTAAGGATTTCCTGCGGGCGATCCACTTGCTGGTAAGGTGTATACCGCTCGGAACCTATAGCAAACAGCAAAGGATGTACCCCTGCCGGATCCACAGCATTCACCGCATGCAATCCATTGATCTCCTGCGGAATTGCAGAACCGGTGATCTCATGGATCAAAGCTCCGAAACTTGTATCTTCCTGCGGAGGTCGCCCTACCACAGTAAACGACCAGATCGGATCTTTCTTGTGGTATACATTATGTACACGCATCAACGGAAAAGGATGTGTCAGACTATAATAACCAATGTGATCCCCGAACGGACCTTCAGGTTTGTTTTCATTAGGATATACAGTACCGGTGATGACAAAATCAGCATCAGCAGAGATACAAAAGCCTTCTTCATCATAGAAATATCGGAATCTTCTGTTACCCAAAGCACCGGCAAAAATCATCTCAGACAATCCTTCTGGAAGCGGCATTACGGCAGATAATGGATGAGAAGGAGGTCCGCCTACAAAAATACTTACTTTCAGAGGTATCCCCAGCTCATTTGCCTTGGTCTGATGTACGCCTATTCCCCTGTGCAACTGGTAATGCAATCCAATCTCCCTGTCTGGTATATACTCATTACCGGATAATTGTATGCGATACATACCCAGATTAGCATTCATAATACCGGGTTTGCTTACATCTTCGGTATATACCTGAGGCATCGTCACAAAAGCACCTCCATCCATTGGCCAGTTCACTATTTGTGGTAACTTGCTGATCTGCGTTTTACCAAACAGAATCGGAGCTCCGCTCTTGCGTTTCCAGGGGAGAGCACCCAGTGCAGTCATGGAGGAACCTACATATTGAAAAGGATTTTTAAGTACAGCAGCAGGATTCATTTTGACGTCCACAAGTTTTTTGAGGTGATCCAAAGAATCCCTGAACATAAACTTTGAGCGTTCCAGTGTACCGAAAAGATTAGAAACAGCCGGAAATTCAGAGCCCTTTATCCGTTCAAAAAATAAGGCCGGTCCTTCCTTGTCAAACACACGCATGTGAATAGCTGCCATCTCCAGATGAGGATCGACTTCTTCTTTTATTCGTATCAGGTGGCCATGTCTTTCCAGATCCAGCACGCATTCCGCTAAACTTTTATATCCCATAACTGTCGTATCTTGAAGATTACAAAAATAACAGAATATACCAAGTAAAGGCTTATTTCGACAGAATTATCAAAATAACAGTGACAGCTTAGCAATCCTGTTCGATCGCTTGTTCCAGCGGAGTGAGTTCCAGTGGCATCAACTGCTGCCAATGCTGATTATCGACAATATCCTCATAGCGGATAACCTGCCTGAATTCCTCAAAATCTTCCCCGTTGATATCATATAATTTTGTAAATATCGCTTTGACCAAAGGCTTGGGAAGTATCAGCGTTCGCGGAGGAGCCTGATCCGGACTAAAGCGTGCATAAAGATTAAAAAAGTCACGGAAGCTGACAACAGAAGGTCCTCCAAGCTCTATCACTTTATCTGTAAACACATCCATTTTCAGCATTTTTTGCAACCAACGGATTACGTCTAAAGCGGCAATGGGCTGAAAGCGGATTTTAGCAATCCGGCCGACGTAAGCCACCACTCTCTGTTGCTCCAGTACTTTGAATATATTATCCAGCATAGACCCCAGTCCTACCGCACAGTTATTCAATACAATTGTATATTGTATATGTTGTGCATTGAAAAGATCTATTATGGGACGAAGATGCTTTTTGTCCATCAGACGTGCTACATACGTAATACGCCAGCAACTCTGCCTTCTGACCAGTTCTATAAAATTACGCAGGGCTACCATTTCCAGTTTGATATTGACAGGATCATTTAAGGTCGGTACCTGAGCAAAATAAATGGCGGCATCCAGATGTTTGATCTGGAAATGATCATAATCCCCCGTTCTGCGTATCAGGTCTACAGGATACAATTGTGCTGTCACCGGCTCAGGAGTTCGGGAATAAAAGAGTTCCGTATTACGGGTTATAGCTGTCACACGCAGCTCTTGGTTAGCAAGATGTGCAGCAGCTCTCTTTCCCAGATAATTGTTCAATCCGCATATCAGCACTTCTTTCATTCCGATTTGAATTTGTTTAGTTGAATGTTCCTCAATCAGTTTTTGTTAAAGAAGGAACATCCGTAGGCTATTTATGTTTAGGAAAACTGTAAATGTTACAAAACTTCTTCAAAAACTACCCGTACAAAAAAAATGTCCGAATATTGTCAATTATAGCATAATTGAATTAAAACTGGCATATATAACCTAATAAATAATGTATATTTGTAGTTATTTAGAAAGATTCAACATAACTTGTTGAAGCGTTTAAGAAAAGTTTTATGGAAAGTAAAGTGACTCTTATTTGGTTTAGAAACGACCTTCGTTTTCATGACAATGAGATTCTTTTTGAAACAGTCAGTAAAAGTCCTATTATTATTCCTGTTTATTGCTTTGATCCCCGTTATTTTTCCAAAAAATCCAGCGGTCATCGCAAGACAGGGGTTCACAGAGCACGCTTTATCCTGGATGCAGTAAGAGAGTTGAAGGAAAAATTTGCGGCGATGGGTTGTGATTTAATGAGCTTTGTTGGCTATCCTGAAGAAATCATCCCCAGACTCGCAGCCAAATACGAAGTCAATGAAGTTTTTCATCATCGAGAGGTCGCATCACGCGAAACCATAATTTCTGAAAACGTAGAAACCGCACTCTGGAAACTCAAGATCAATCTAAAACATTTTATCGGACACACCTTATACCATAAAGAAGACCTTCCTTTTCCTATCCGTGATATTCCCAATGATTTCATGGTATTCAAAAAGAAAATAGAAAGAGAAAGTACAGTAAGGCAACCCTTCCCGACTCCGGAAGTAATGGTAACGCACCCTCATCTGGAAAAAACGACTATACCGACACTGGAGGAACTGGGATATACGGCCGAGGAAATACAAACTGCAAATAATAACCCTATCCATCTGCGCGGAGGGGAAGATGAAGCCCTCAAAAAAGTTGAAGAAGTACTATCAGGACAATTCAATGAGCAGTTGGACTATATGATGCTGTCACCTTACATTGCTGCAGGTGCACTATCCCCGATCTATCTTTATCATAAAATAAAAGATGCAAAACTTGTCCTGAATAAAAAAAGAACAGAAAAATTGACTGCACAGCTACTGTGGAGAGACTACTTCCGTTTTATGCTTAAAAAATATCCTAATGTATTCTTTAAGAAAAACGGAACAGGCAAGAATGAATATTCAAATACCGATACCAACCCTGAAGATTTGAAAAAGTGGCAATCCGGACAGACAGGCCATGTATTTATAGATAAGGCGATGCAATTCCTGTCACAGACGGGCAATCTGCCATCAGACCTTAAAAAAATAGTCAGCCTGTTTTTTGTTCAGGAATATCAGGGAGACTGGAGAAAAGGCGCATCCTATTTTGAAGATATTCTCATAGACTATGCTCCTGCTACCACATACGGATATTGGGCGCATTATGCAGGTGTAGGAACGAGTATTAAAAACAATACTCCGGCATCCTGGGAAGTTCAAATGAAGAATAGTTATCCGAACGGACTGGAAATACCCCTCTTTGACCAAAATATTGTGGCTTAAATAAATAATCGAACAGCTCTAAGAGCCAAAACCGACATATTTAAAAAGTATTTGACCTGAGCAATACGGTTTTTCGAAAACATGCGTTGAAAAGGTCAATACTCTCATTATGAACTTTAAAAACATACTATTTTCTGACAAATGATTAGCCAAAACTCTTTTATAATTCCTAACTTTGGCGAAATTATACTTTTACGTTTCTAAATGGACAATTTAACATATTTGAGCAACGCCGATTCAAGCTATATTGACGGTCTGTACCAAGCTTATAAACAAGATCCGCAATCCGTTGATTTCGGTTGGCAAAAGTTTTTTGAAGGATTTGATTTTGGATTGACAGAAGAAAAAGCAGGTATCTCAGGAGAAGCAGGTGCTGCACCGGAACATTTCTTAAAAGAAATCAATGTATTGAACATGATCAACGGCTACAGAGATCGTGGTCACCTGTTTACCGAAACTAATCCTGTCCGTGAACGTCGTAAATATTTTCCAGGTAAAGAATTAGAAACATTCGGTCTCTCAGAGGCTGACATGGATACTGTATTCAATGCCGGTGTAGAAGTAGGTCTAGGCCCTGCCAAACTCAGGGATATCCGCCAGCTGATTGAAGACACATACTGTCGCTCTATCGGTGCCGAATTTCGTTATATCCGTAACCCGGAGAAAATCAAATTTCTTCAGGATAAAATGGAAGTGGAACGCAGTACGCCAAACTTCTCTTTGGATAAGAAAAAACGTATCCTTAAAAAATTAAATGAAGCTGTAATTTTCGAGAACTTTCTGGGAACCAAATTTTTGGGTCAGAAACGCTTTTCTCTTGAAGGAGCAGAGAGTCTCATCCCTGCACTGGATTCTATCATTGAAAAAGGTTCAGAAATCGGAATACAGGAATTTGTATTGGGTATGGCTCACCGTGGCCGTCTGAATGTACTTGCCAATATCATGGGTAAATCGTACAAAACGATTTTCTCTGAATTCGAAGGTAAGATGCTGGAGGAAGATCCTGAAATCCACTTCGGAGGTGATGTAAAATACCACTTGGGATTCTCCTCAGATGTAAAAACTGATGACGGTAAATCCGTACACTTAAGTCTTGCTCCTAACCCTTCTCACTTAGAAACAGTAGATGCTATCATCGAAGGTATGGTACGCTCCAAGATCGATATGAAATATGAAGGTGATTCATCTAAGATCGCTCCGATTATGATTCATGGAGATGCAGCTGTAGCGGGACAAGGTATCGTATATGAAGTCATTCAGATGTCCAAACTGGATGGTTACAAAACCGGAGGAACGATCCACATTGTCATCAACAACCAGGTAGGTTTTACCACCAACTTTAAAGATGCACGTTCATCAACATATTGTACAGATATTGCTAAAGTAACATTATCTCCTGTATTCCATGTGAACGGAGATGATGTAGAAGCATTGGTATACGCTATCAATCTGGCAGTAGAATACCGTCAAAAATATAAAACAGATGTATTTATAGATCTGTTGTGCTACAGAAGATTCGGTCATAACGAAGCTGATGAGCCTAAATTTACACAACCTCTGCTTTATAAAGCGATAGAAAAACACGCCAATCCGCGTGAGATCTATGCACAAAAATTACTGGATCAGGGCAGTGTTGATGCCAATCTGGCAAAAGAAATGGAAAAAGAATTCCGCAGCCTGCTACAGAGTCGTCTGGATGAAGCTAAGGAATCTCAAAAATTAAATGATGAAACGCCGATGTTCTCAGGAGCATGGAAAGGACTTCGTCAGGCAAAGGCCAATGATATCTTTAAAGTTGCAAATACAAAAGTAGACAAGAAGAAATTTCTGGAACTTGCCAAACAAATCAGTACACTTCCATCCGATAAAAAATTCTTCCGTAAAATCACAAAAGTGTTTGAAGATCGTCTGAAAATGATTGAAAACAACAATTATGATTGGGCAATGGGAGAACTGATGGCCTATGCTACACTTCTGAATGAAGGAAACCGTGTCCGTATTTCGGGTCAGGACGTACAACGTGGTACATTCTCGCACCGCCATGCCGTAGTCACATTGGAAGATTCAGAAGAAAAATATGTGCCTTTAGCAAATATTGAAGGTGGTGACAAATTCAACATCTACAACTCACACCTTTCAGAATACGGCGTATTAGGATTTGAGTATGGATATGCTTCTGTCAATCCACATTCACTGACCATCTGGGAAGCACAGTTCGGTGATTTTGCAAATGGTGCTCAGATTATCTTTGACCAGTATATTTCCAGTGCAGAGACAAAATGGAGACGTTCTAATGGCCTTATTATGTTATTACCTCACGGTTATGAGGGACAGGGTCCTGAACACTCTTCAGCACGTATTGAACGTTATCTGGAGCTGTGTGCCAACAATAATATCATCGTAGCGAACTGTACTACTCCGGCAAACTACTTCCACCTGTTGCGTCGTCAGTTGCATAGAGACTTCCGTAAACCATTGGTAGAAGCTACACCTAAAAGTCTGCTTCGTCATCCAAAAGCGGTATCAACATTAGAAGATTTCACTGAAGGAGCTTTTCAGGAAGTAATCGACGATCCAAACGTAACAGCGAAATCTGTGAAACGTGTCATCCTTTGTTCAGGTAAGATCTATTACGAATTATTGGAAAAACAAGAAGCAGACAAACGAAATGATGTGGCGATTGTTAGAATAGAACAACTCTTCCCTGTTGCCTTTGATCAGATCGCTGCATTGCGTAAGAAATATGCAAAAGCAGAATTTATCTGGGTACAGGAAGAAAACGAAAATATGGGAGCATGGCCATTCTATCTGCGTAAATTCAATGGTTCAGATCTCAATCTGACTGTTATTGCAAGAGAAGAGAGCGGAAGTACAGCGACAGGATACATGAAACAACACGCTGCCCAGCAGGCTTCCATTATTAATAAAGCATTCGAATTAAAAAAATAAAACATAAAACGGCAGCTGATCTTACCATCAGCTGTAGTTCACAAAAAGAGAATATATGAGCTTAGAAATCAAAGTACCAGCCGTAGGTGAATCGATTACGGAAGTAACCTTAGCACAATGGTTGAAACAAGATGGCGATTATGTAGAAATGGATGAAAACATCGCCGAATTGGAATCTGATAAAGCAACATTCGAATTACCTGCGGAGAAAGCCGGTATCTTGAAAATCATTGCACAAGAAGGAGATACTTTAGAAATTGGTGCTGTAGTATGTACAATCGAAGAAGGATCTGCACCTGCCGGCGGTGATGCTGCCCCTAAAGCAGAAGAAACCAAAGCTGCTGCACAGCCTGCTGCATCTACACCTGCGCCAGCGGCTGCAGACGATGAAGATCAAAATTCATATGCTGCAGGTACTGCATCTCCTGCTGCTGCTAAAATATTAAGAGAAAAAGGAATCGATCCTGCTGCTGTAAAAGGTACAGGAAAAGATGGCCGTATCACAAAAGAAGATGCTGAAAAAGCGCAGGCCGGTGCTAAACCTGCAGCAGCTCAGCCAGCAACTTCTGCTCCTGCTGCTACATCGGCTCCTGCGGTTGCCGGCGCACGCAACGAGCGTCGTGAGAAAATGACTTCTTTACGTAAAACCATTGCTAAACGTCTGGTAGCAGTGAAGAACGAGACAGCTATGTTGACTACATTCAATGAAGTTAACATGCAGCCGATCATGGATCTGCGCGCTAAATACAAAGACACATTCAAAGAGAAACATGGTGTAGGTCTTGGATTTATGTCATTCTTTACAAAAGCAGTTACAACAGCACTAAAAGAGTGGCCTGCAGTAAATGCCCGTATCGAAGAAAACGAACTGGTATACTCTGATTTTGCAGATATCTCTATCGCTGTATCAGCACCAAAAGGATTAGTTGTACCGATCATCCGTAATGCAGAATCTCTTTCACTACATGAAATCGAGAAAAAAATCGGAGAATTAGCCGGTAAAGCCCGCGACAACAAATTGACTATTGAAGAAATGACAGGTGGTACATTTACCATTACAAATGGTGGTGTATTCGGATCTATGATGTCCACTCCTATTATCAACGCTCCTCAGTCTGCAATCCTGGGAATGCACAATATCATCCAACGCCCTGTTGCAGAAAACGGCCAGGTAGTGATCCGTCCGATGATGTATATCGCATTATCGTATGATCACCGTATTATCGACGGACGTGAGTCTGTTAGCTTCCTGGTACGTGTAAAACAATTACTGGAAGATCCTGCTAGATTACTATTAGAAGTATAGTTCTTTAGTCACATTCCATAAAATAATACTACAGGCTATACTAACAATATAGCCTGTTTCCGTTCCTTATTTTCTTACTTGCTAAAATCTCTATACTTATGGTTAGAAGATTAATTACGTCACTCCTCTTGTTATTATTATATTTAAATTCCAATGCGCAGAATATTGGCTATCAAATAGATTTTCTGGGATACGCTGATAACAGAGAATTTAAAGCTCCTTATACCGAATCCAAAACAATTTTCGGAACACGTATATCCCCCGAACTCTACTTCAAACTGGGCGACAACCATACTGTACATGGAGGAATACATGTAGCTCAGGAATTCGGAGAAAGAGAGCATAAAAATCCTATGTTGAGGCCCATTATTTACTATAATTACAGGAATGAAAACTTTGATTTTTCCATAGGCCATATTCCACGTTATGATCTGATGAAGAATACCCCACGTGCTATTCTCAATGATACGCTCATCTACTTCAGACCCAATATTGAAGGAATGATGCTGGCGTACAGAAACGATCATTTTCAGCAAAGGCTCTTTATAGACTGGACCAGCAAACAATCTGACAAATACCGTGAAGGATTTTTGGTCGGCATGAATGGAAAAGTAACAGTTGGTGATTTTTATTTTTCGGACGATCTCATTTTATGGCATAATGCTCTTTCCGCAAATAGTAATATTGATGAGCATATTCAGGATAATGGCGTCGGCATATTCAAACTGGGAAGCAATCTGACAAACAAAACACCTTTAGATTCTTTAATAATAGATGCCGGTATAATGATCGGTATAGACCGGATAAGATCCCAATATGATTTCAGAGTGAAGAAAGGGTTCATTGCTAATATCTACATGGCTTTTAAGTCCTTTTCATTAGAAAACACATTCTATAAAGGAGGGAGTCAAAATACGCCTTATGCAGACAGTCATTTCAGATACAGCACATATGACCGGCTTGATGTTGGCTGGTCTCCCATTCAATCGGCCAATATTCAGGGTACACTCAAACTCGCTTTGCATTTCACTCCCGGCCGGATAGACAACCAGCAAATGTTTACACTGCGTTATCTTTTGAACAGAGGTATTCGTGTAAATAAGAAGTAAACAAACAGTAATTTACTTATTATATGTCAGCTTATTCGCGATCATACGATTGTTGTATTGCTGAATAAAAGCCTTCATTTTGGTTTCCATTGTATCCAGAACAGGAGGATGTTGCTTAAGTAGATCGGTTTTCATAAACAGGTCCTCTTTCAGATTAAATAACGTAAGCGGACCTTTGCTGTCATAGGTCATAAAGTAATCCTTGTAATAGAAATTAAAAGATCCCGAATTGTTATTGACCACAAAGTTGTCATGCTGCTGTTCATCAAATCCGTTAAAACCAAATGAAAAATAAGGTTTATCATAATGAAGATAACTCAGTACAGTTGGCATAATATCCGTTTGCTGAATGAGCTTTGAAGAGCGACCTTTGAGATCTCCGCCCGGATAATAGAATATAATCGGGATCGCATACGCATTGGGCAATGTCTTATATTCCGGAAGATAACTTACAGTAGCATGATCGGCACAGATTACAAATAGTGTATTTTTATACCAGGGCATTTTTGACGCTGTAGCAAAAAATTCTTTTAAAGCATGATCTGTATATCCTACAGGCTCCTGTACTTCTAAAGGTCCTTTTGGAAAAACACCTTTATACTTCTCCGGTACCTTAAAAGGATGGTGTGAAGACAAAGAAAAGAAACTGGCAAAAAAAGGTTGTTTGAAAGTGTTTATCTTATTTGCCATAAACTGCATAAACGGCTCATCCCAGATCCCCCATATTCCGTCAAAATCCGCATCATTATTATATTCGTTCTTACCGAAATAATTCTTGATTCCTGCCAGTCTGGTATACGCTGAAAAGCCCATACTTCCATTGGGAGCACCATGGAAAAATGCAGTTTCATAGCCTTTATCACCCAGCAGTTTTGCGATACTAGTTGTTTCATTACCCGAATAGATAGAAAGTACAAAAGGCTCTCCAACCGAAGGGATGCCCGTAATCACAGAAGGCAAAGCATCTATAGATTTACGTCCGTTTGCATAAGAATGATCAAAAGTATAAGCCTGTCCGATCAGCGAATCCAGAAACGGAGTATATCCTTTGTATTGTCCGTTCTGAATATCTCTGTTCAAGGCACCAATATGTTCCTTTGCATAACTCTCCAAAATCAGGAAGACTACATTAAGCTTACGGAATGAAGCCGTATCCGCAGGCTGATGAACAGTTGTATAAATCTTATCCAGTTCCTCATCAGTAAAGTAATGAACAGGCTTTAAATTAACAGCCTTAAGTGTCTTCAATATTGAAAAAGGCGTATTCAGCACAATATTCATCTCCTCAGGCACTTTGACATAATCTCCTGCATTGCTCAAAGTGATAGGTCTCGTGCTGTGTGCCCATCCGCCACGTACTCCCCCGATAAACAGAAAAGCATAAAACAACATCAGTATAAGGTGAATACCCGCTGTTTTCCAGCTGAATACCCGAGGCTTTTCAACCTTGATAAGGTCATATGTCTTTGCTAAAAGATAAACCAGTCCGACAAATAATACAACCAGATACCAGTAACCCAGCAAAAAATCAAAAGTAAGCTTCAGCAGATTACTTTCATTGGCAAACTGATCAATTACAGTCCCTGTAGTTCTCTTTAATGTGAAAGGATAATAGGCATAATCGATCAGGTTAAGTGCTATACCGATGCTATTTGTAATAACAAATATCCATTTCGCTATCCGCTGGTAAGTACCGTTATACTTGAAAGGAACAGGAATAATATAGAGTAAAATATAAAGAATATTGAGATAAAGCAAAGCAGCAACATCAAACTTGACACCACCTCTCATCATGATAAAAAGTTCACCTCCACTTACATTAGGGAACAAACCAATATTAATCCAGTAAAAACCAATCCGCAATACTGCATAAATAAATAAAAGCAGTAAAAAACGGAGAGCTACAGCTATAAAAGGAGCCACAGTATGCTTTAATGTCAATATTTTCATATCTAATACTTCAAAAATTCATCGTAAACCTTTTGGTAGTACGCTTTAGCTATATTTAATAAACTATCATTTTTGGCAACAGGATAAGCTCTGTTTTGATTGTAATTGATGATTTTACCGATGTTGTCAAAACTTAAGGCCTGCTCAGGAGTGATTACCCCAAAGGCATCCTTAGAATTATAAAACGCAATCTGCGGAGTAGTCTTATTAAACAAGTCCCTGCTCCAGTGATAGCGATGAGAGGATATCCCCATCTGCTGCAACAAAGTCGCTACAAGATCAGTCTGATTACCTATGCGGGAGTAAATTTTACCCTTATACTCCGGTTTTATGACATCTCCGAAAAACAATAACGGGATATGAAAACGATTAGGATGAGACAGATCCCATTTCTCAGATGGCAAACGATGTCCGTGATCTGCGATCACCACAAAAAGGGTGTTCTTGTACCACTCTTTCTGCTTAGCTTTTGTAATAAAATCGTACATCACCGAATCCGTATAATATGCGGTACTTCTGAATTTATCAGCATTCGTCTTATTGCCAAACTTATATCCGTTCTTAAGTTCAAACGGTTCGTGATTGATCAGTGTAAAGATTGTAGAAAAGAAAGGTCTCTTTTCCTTATCAAAATCTGACAGCATACGTTTGAACACCTCATGATCATATGCTCCCCAGGAAGCACGGTCAACATGGTTATCAAAATTGGCATTATCTACAATCTTAGCTATGCCATGCATATACATGTAAGATTTGAAATTATAAAACTCACTCTGACCACCGTGATAGAAAGAAGTATGATAACCCGCAGAATCCAACTCCTGTCCTATAGCCGGCATATTCTCATGCTTATCTATATATTTGATAATGCTTTCAGGTCCCTGAGCAGGAAAAGCACTCAGCGTACCTACCATCCCCTTATCAGACCGATCCGAGGCAGAATAGATGTGATCGAAGAATACCCCTTCGCGGATAAGTTTTTCAAAATTCGGCGAGATACCCTTCTCTCCTCCCATAGAAGCAACCAGATCACCAACGTAACCTTCCAGAAGAATAAGCACTACATTAGGCCTCTTATTAGTCAGTATTTCCACCGTTGAATCCTGATTTGCAACGAAAGCAGGTTCCAATGCTTTCGTCAGGGAATTCGTGTCCGGGTAGAAACTATACGGATTCTTCAGTTTAGTACTCCTTTTGAAATAATCCCGCAAAAGTGCCCATTGCGTATTCACTGCAGCATGATTGTAAAATGTTGTTTCCGAAAAATAAGCCTTACTTGGATTTAAGGTCGCACGCCCGTATCCGCCACGGATAAACGTAAACAGAATAAAAACACAGCCAACAAATTTTAATACATTGGGTAAAACTTTCTTCAGGTTAAAATAATGCACCTTACCCAACATCCAGCGATACAATTTCCATCCTACAAAAATAAAAATGATCATCCCCAGGATAGGGACAAAAATAGGAGTAGATTCAGCAGACGCAACTGCTCCTGAGGGAGATGCCCAGAAAGCATCAATAGCTCTCCGCGAAATTTTATCGCCCCACTCTCTGTAAATATTAATATTGATAAAGGTAACTATAGCATATACCGTCAGTACACTGACGGTATAGATGTCCATCCATCTTCTCGAAAAACGCAATTTAGGAAAAAAAGAAAGTACACTATAGAACAGAAACGGAAGCGCTACAATATAAGAGACTGCAGACAGATCTAGTGAGAGTCCGTTATAGTAAATCCGGAAAATATCAGCGAAATGATTAAAGCCTACCTTCTCAAAAAAAGAGCAGATGAATAACAGGCGATCCACAAAAGTGATAAGGAGCCAAAACAAAAAATATTGAACCAGAGCCCTTACCTCATTAGTTATATCATTCATTGTTAACGTCAAATAAAAATAATGGTGCAAAAGTACACTAAATTCAGTGAGTTAATTCTGTATTAACAAAATATTATCAAAGTATGATGACTCTTTTACAAACGGAATCTTCAAATAAGTAAGGACAAATGCTTATTTTTGTATTCTTTTATTTTTTACTTACAAAAATGAGTATAGCGAAAACTTACAATCCTAAAGAAGCTGAAGAAAAATGGTACAGCTATTGGATGAATAACGGATTTTTCCGTTCGACTCCAGATGAACGTGAACCGTATACAATAGTAATGCCTCCTCCTAATGTTACCGGAGTTTTACACATGGGTCATATGTTGAACAATACGATTCAGGATGTATTGATCCGTCGTGCACGTATGCAAGGTAAAAATGCATGCTGGGTACCCGGAACAGATCATGCATCTATTGCTACGGAGGCTAAAGTCGTCGCTATGCTTAAAGAACAGGGTATTGATAAAAAATCGATCAGCAGAGAAGATTTCCTGAAATATGCCTGGGAATGGAAAGAAAAATACGGAGGCATCATCCTGAAGCAGCTGGAAAAATTAGGGGCATCATGTGATTGGGAACGCACTAAATTCACAATGGATCCGGATCTTTCCGAAGCGGTATTGGATACCTTTATCAAATTCTATAAAGAAGGATATATCTACCGTGGAGTACGTATGGTCAACTGGGATCCTCAGGGAAAGACAGCTTTGTCCGACGAAGAAGTAATCCGTAAAGAGGTTAACCAAAAACTATACTACATCCGCTATAAGGTAAAAGATTCTGACGAGTACGTTGTCATTGCGACCACACGTCCTGAAACTATCATGGCCGATTCAGCAATATGTATCAATCCGAATGATGAACGTTACCAGCATTTAAAAGGAAAAACAATTCTTGTACCTCTGGTAAACCGAGAGATACCAATCATCGAAGATGAATACGTAGATATGGAATTCGGTACAGGCTGTTTAAAAGTAACACCGGCACACGACCTTAATGACTACGAACTGGGACAAAAACACAATCTCGAAGTTATAGACATCCTCAATGATGATGGTACACTAAACGGGAAAGCTATTATCCTTATTGGTGAAGATCGCTTTATCGCCCGTAAAAAAGTAGCAAAACTACTGGAAGAAGCAGATCAGATCGAAAAAATAGATGATTATAAATCCCAGGTCGGATTTTCCGAACGTACAGATGCTGCCATCGAACCTAAGCTGTCGATGCAATGGTTCTGTAAAATGGATGAACTGGCCAAACCGGCACTGGACTATGTAATCAGCGGTGAAGTCAACCTGATACCGGACAAATTTACAGCCAGCTACAAGCACTGGATGGAAAATGTCAAAGACTGGTGTATCTCCCGTCAGCTATGGTGGGGACAACGTATTCCGGCCTGGTATAATGACAAAAACGAATGGGTAGTTGCCAAAACGCAGGAAGAAGCCATTCAGGAATTCACAAGCCAGGGCAAATCAGCGGATGGTATACGTCAGGAAGATGATGTATTAGATACCTGGTTCTCTTCTGGTCTATGGCCAATGTCTGTTTTTGATGGTGTACGTAATCCTGAAAACGAAGATTTCAACTATTATTACCCGACCAACGATCTGGTGACAGCTCCCGAAATTCTATTCTTCTGGGTAGCACGTATGATGATCATGGGGCATAATTATACAGGAAAAGCTCCTTTCAAGAATGTATATCTGACTGGAATCGTACGCGACAAACTGGGCCGTAAAATGTCTAAATCACTGGGCAATTCTCCGGATCCTATCGAACTGATGGAACAATATGGTACTGATGGAGTACGTGTAGGTATGCTGCTGTCCTCCCCTGCCGGAAATGACCTTATGTTTGATGTATCCTACTGTGAACAAGGACGTAACTTTGCTAATAAGATCTGGAATGCATTCCGTCTGGTAAAAGGTTGGGAAATCTCAAATGAACCGGCACCGGAAGCAGACAGAACTTCTGCAGCATGGTTTGAATCCAGATTTAATCAGGCACTGGTAGAAATCGAAGAACACTTTGCAAGCTACAGATTATCAGACGCCTTGATGGCGACATACAAACTCATCTGGGATGATTTCTGTGCATGGTACCTGGAATTGATCAAACCGGCTTACGGATCTCCGATCCCTGCTGAGACATTTGAAACGGCAAAGGGATTCTTCCAGCGGGTATTGACGTTGGCACATCCGTTTATGCCATTCCTCACAGAAGAGCTATGGCATGACGAACTATTCGGCAAACGCGAGGATAAAGACTGCTGTATCGTAGCAGAATACCCTAAAACTGCAGCTTTTGATGAAACGCTTATCAAAGAATTCAACACGGTAAAACAAGTTATATCTGAAGTAAGAAATGTGCGGAATACCAAGCAGATCTCGCCCAAGGTAGCACTGCCACTGGCAATAAATGCAAACGATATTGACTTCAGAAAATATCAGGACAGCATTATCAAACTTGCAAATATATCAGAACTGACATTTGTAAAAGAAAAGATCGCAGGTGCTGTGAGTTTCCTTGCAGGACGTGATGAATGTTATATTGCAATGGAAAATAATATCGATGTGAATGCAGAACGTGAACGTATCGGCAAAGAAATCGAATACCTTAAAGGCTTCCTGATCTCGGTAGACAAAAAACTTTCTAACGAACGTTTTGTCCAAAATGCAAAACCTGAAGTTGTTCAGAATGAACAAAACAAAAAGGATGATGCACAAACGAAAATCAAAATCCTTGAAGAAAGTCTCGCTAATCTAAGCTAATATTCTTCAGACAGTATAATACAGAGGCTTCGTCACTTGTGGACGGAGCCTTTGTTTGTTTACAAATAAGGTATTTTCACCATTAAGTTCTTAAATTTATGTTCACCGATATCAAAATGAAAAAGATCATTATAATCAGTCAGCTTCTTTTGGGCACCCTTTCCTGCGCCTCCATACATCCTGTACAAAAGCTTCCGGACGGTTTTGTGTATATCCATAAGCTGATTCCAAATATTCAGTATGACATCCGCTATGCAGGCAACCACAACTTTACAGGGAAAAAGATCAACAGCTATAACAAAGAAGTAGCAATCCTTTCAGAACCCGCAGCAAAGGCGCTGAAGAAAATTCAGCGGGAACTGAACAGAAAAGGATTGGGACTCAAAATATTCGATGCCTACCGTCCTCAGGCAGCAGTAGATAATTTCAAAGAGTGGGCATTGATTATAGAAGATACCCTTGCTAAGAAAGAGTTCTATCCGGATACCGACAAAAGAGACCTCTTCAAATCAGGATATATCGCAGAAAAATCAGCACATAGCAGAGGCAGCACCGTAGACCTCACACTTATCTATATCAAAAGCAAAATCGAACTGGATATGGGAAGCCCGTTTGACTATTTCGGCACACCTTCCCATCACGATTATGCTGATCTCACTGGCAGACAGAAAGAAAATCGCCAGATTCTCAAAACAATAATGGAAAAGTACGGTTTTAAATCTTACCGGAAAGAATGGTGGCATTATACCCTTAAAGATGAACCTTATCCAAATGAATACTTCAACTTTCCGGTAGAATAGATCAAATTGAAAAACACATTTCGCTATGACAACACTGACTTACAGCATTGAAATCAATGCAACTCCCGAAAAAATCTGGCAAACACTTTGGGATCAGGAAAACTACAAAATATGGACAAATGTATTCAGCCAGGGAAGTTATTATAAGATTTCAGATTTTAAAGAAGGAAATACCATTCATTTTCTGACTCCGCGCGGAGACGGGATGTACAGTCTGATCAACAAGCTTGAGTATCCGGACTATATATCCTTTCAGCATCTCGGTGAAATAGTCAATTTTGAAGAAGTACCCAATCACGATCCGGAATGGGGAGAGTTATACGAAATATACGAACTTCATACGGAAGGACAAAAGACTAAGCTCATAGTGAAAGTAGATACACTGACTGAATATACAGAAAGTATGAATAAGACATTTCCTCTGGCACTACAAAAAGCGAAAGAAGTTGCTGAACAGCCTTAATCATAAATCACTACCCAGACAAAGAATATTAACATTCAGTCTGCCTGAAGAATTAAAATTTCAGTACAATCTAAAAAGATTAAAACGGAGCGTCATCCGGCATATCATTCATACGCGAAGGCATTGTGATACCGCCTCCACCAAAACCTTCAAATGAAGTTGAAGGATTCATGGCTGATGAAGAAAACGAAGTTGGTTCGGCACCGAAACCACCAGCATCTCCCATACCCGAGAATTCATCTTCGAGATCGACGAACTTTACGAATTTACCAACGAAACGCAAAGGCACAATACCAGTTTCCCCATTACGGTGTTTGGCAATGATTACCTCACCTACACCCGCCGTAGGACGTCCTTCCTCATCTTCGGTAAGACCATAGTATTCCGGACGATACAGGAAGAGTACCATATCCGCATCCTGCTCGATAGATCCCGATTCACGCAAATCGGAGAGCATTGGACGTTTACTGTTTCCCGGACGGGATTCTACCGCACGGCTCAACTGCGAAAGAGCCAACACAGGAATATTCAACTCCTTGGCAACAGACTTCAGTGCCCGGGAGATACTACCGATCTCCTGCTCACGGTTACCACCTCCCTTGCCTTCAGATTTACCATGCATCAGCTGCAGATAATCTACAATGACCATCTGAATATCGTGTTGTGCTTTCAGACGACGACATTTAGCACGGAATTCAAAAACGTTAAGGGCAGGCGTATCATCGATAATAAGAGGAGCCTCTGTCAAACGCCCGATTCGGGAATGTAACTGTTGCCACTCATGATCCGCGAGGTTACCCTTTTTAAGTTTTTCCTGTTCAATTTCAGTTTCACCTGCGATAAGACGATTCACCAGCTGAACCGAGGACATCTCCAGTGAGAATACCGCTACAGGTTTATTATGATCCACAGCGGCATTACGCGCTACAGAAAGGACGAATGCCGTCTTTCCCATCGCAGGACGAGCCGCAATAATAACAAGATCCGAAGGCTGCCATCCTGAGGTCATACGGTCTAAAGCCGTCAGACCGGAAGGAACACCCGTCAGACCGTCAGTCTTATCTCTTAACAACTCTAAAGAAGAAATAGCCTCACGCATAATGTCATCCATCTTACGGGAGTCTCTTCTTAAATTGTTTTGTGCAATATCAAACAAACTCTTCTCCGCATGATCCAGAAGATCAAAAATATCCGCCGTCTCGTCATAAGAGCTATTGATAATCTCAGTAGAAACCTTAATCAGCTCTCTCTGAATATACTTTTGGGATATAATACGGGCATGGTATTCAATATTTGCCGCAGATACCACACGATCCGTAAGAGACGTAATGTAGTACGCCCCACCAACCATCTCCAGTGCACCCATCTTACGCAATTCGGTGATCACCGTCAAAATATCAATAGGAGAAGTTTTCTGAAACAGATTGAAGATCGCTTCAAAAATCTTCTGATGAGCCTCCTTATAGAAGGATTCCGCTTTCAGAATATCAATGATCTCACTCAACGCATTCTTCTCCAGCATAAGAGCACCCAAAACAGCTTCTTCCAGATCAATTGCCTGCGGAGGTAACTTGCCCAACCCACTGACCAGATTATTGAGACGCGTCCGACGCTCTCCGTAATTTGCCCGCTTATTGCTGTCAAATTTATTGCCTGAAAATTCGTTTTCGTTGCTCATGTTGAGGACCTACGTTTGTTTGTCGATGATTAAATATTTTGAAATCCTTTGTTGAGAATTTTAGTTACTCTCGCATTGGGGATAACAAAAGTATAAAAAATACTTTTGGTCCAAACAAAGAGTTGTACACAGCCTTAAAAGTTGCCTCAACAATCATACTAAAAACTGTTGGTACAGACCGCTTAAGGCGACTTAGTTATCAACAGCAAATGTGAATAAAATGTGAGTTACTATTATAACTGCTAAATTATCAAATTGTTATGTAAATGTGGATAACTTTAGCGTTTGTTAACAACATAAAATTACACAAACCGATTTCGCTTAATTAAAGCACCATATACAGCTAATGCCTGTAGCGATTAACAGTCAATGACTTATAGAATAATAGTGAAAAAATATTTCTAAAACAGGACGTCACTAGCTGCAAGATAATATTGTATCTTTGTAAACTATGACAAATGAATCATCCACTTTAAAGCCATATAAAAACGCAGAAGGCGACAAAAAAACACAAGTTGCAGATATGTTCAACAATATATCCAAGACTTACGATTTTCTGAACCATTTTATGTCCTTAGGTATTGATATTATCTGGCGTAAAAAAGCAATCCGTTCCCTCAGATCGATTCAACCTCAACTCATGCTGGATGTAGCAACCGGAACCGGAGATTTTGCATTAGAGTCTATCAAGATATTAAATCCAAAAAAAATCATAGGTGTAGATATTTCGGAAGGAATGTTACAGGTAGCGCAGGAAAAGATTACAAGTAAAGGTCTGCAGCAACAATTTGAAGTTCAACTTGGAGATTCAGAAAAACTGCTGTTCGAAGACAATACTTTTGATGCAGTAACAGTCGCTTTCGGAGTACGTAACTTTGAAAACCTGGAACAGGGGCTTGCAGACATTTGTCGGGTACTCAAACCGGGAGGAAAAGCGGTCATTCTGGAATTTTCAAACCCCAAATCCTTCCCGATTAAACAGCTGTACAATTTTTATTTCCATAATGTTACACCATTAATTGGCAAATTATTCTCGAAAGATAGCAGTGCATATTCTTATCTTCCTGAATCTGTGGCTAAGTTTCCGGATGGAAACAGGTTTGCGACCATCATGAAAGAAGTAGGATTTTCTGAAACAATCATACGTCCGCAGACATTTGGTGTATGTACCATCTATGTTTCTACAAAATGATAAAAAAGCTCAGTTTTATAATTGGTCTGGTTACCCTGCCCTTTTTAGTAAGTGCACAATCCATCTCATTGCCTTTTTCATCCCGATATGACGAGGATGCTACGCTCCTGTTTGGTATACAATACTCCTACGTCAATTCACGATATGTCATGGGACTAAAAAAAGATTGGTCCGGGTACCCATTAGATTATCCTGAGGGAAATATTAATGAAATCAAAGATCTTCGGTCCATCAAATCCGGAGTAGGCCATGGTATGGGTGTAGGAATACCTATTCATCTCAGAATCACAGACAACCTTTATAGCACCCTAAGCCCTACATTTGTTTTTATAAACAATTCCAGTATCATTTATACCGGAACAAATGACGACGGCACTACACAGAAAAGCCTGACCCGAAGAACAAGACATACCACAAGATCAGAGGGAGGGACAAATTTTAATTCATTTGAATTTCCGTTAAGTCTCAAATTCCGGTCAGATGAGAAAATTCTCAAAAATAAGTTTAACAGATACAGAGGATATATGATAGCCGGTGTGAAATGGACAAAATGGAGTCAGCTCAGCAACGATTATGATGCATTGATGGCCAGTAACCAGCAATCTCCCGACCCTATTATCATCAAACCGGATTACCTTTCATGGGAAGCCGGCATAGGAGCAGATATTTTCTTTACACACTTCAAAGTGTCTCCTGAGATTAAATTTGCTCAGAGTTTTGGTAATGTACTTGATCAGAACCATCCGTTGGCCGTAAATAACAAATTTATGCGCCCGCTGGACAAAACACTGATCCGCAACGTATATTTTAGTTTAATCTTTCAATAATATAAAAATGGAAAAAATCGCTTTTATTACAGGAGCCAGTTCCGGAATCGGTGCTGCCTGTGCTGAAGTATTAGCAAAAGAAGGCTACAACCTTCTGCTATGTGCAAGAAGAATAGAAAGATTAGAGGAGTTAAAACAGCATATTTCCGCTCAATATCCGGACTGTAACATCTATATTTTCAAATTGGATGTCCGCAATGCAGAAGAAGTACAGTTATCTGTCAACAATCTGCCGGAGGAATGGAAAAACATTGATGTCCTGATCAACAATGCAGGACTCAGCCAGGGACTGGATCCGATTCAAAATGGAGATATAGGAGACTGGGATCGGATGATAGATACCAATATAAAAGGTCTGCTCTATGTGACACGTACAGTAGTCCCTTTCATGGAGGCCCGTAAAAAAGGTCATATTGTCAATTTAGGTTCTATTGCCGGGAAGGAGGTCTATCCTAACGGAAATGTATATTGTGCTACCAAACATGCCGTAGATGCCCTGAATAAAGCAATGCGAATAGATTTGTTGTCCAAAGGCATTAAAGTGACCGGAATAAATCCGGGAATGGTAGAAACCGAGTTTTCAGAAGTAAGATTCCACGGAGATACAGACCGTGCTGCTGCAGTATACAAGGATATCACACCACTTTCCGGAAAAGATATAGCAGAAACCATCGCTTTTGTGCTTTCGCGCCCGGCACATGTCAATATCAATGATCTGCTGATCATGCCTGCAGCACAGGCAACAGGTACAATCGTACACAGAGGAGAATAACAAATACAAAAAAATAAAACATACATAATATGGCATTAGAAGAAAAAATTAATCAGGATATCAAAGCTGCTATGATCGCGAAAGACAATGCAAAACTTCGTGGTCTTAGAGCAATAAAAGCTGCTATTCTACTCGCCAAAACTGAAAAAGGCGGTAGTGAGGATTTATCAGAAGACACCGAAATCAAAGTGCTTCAGAAACTCGTAAAACAGCGTAAAGAATCTGCAGAAATATATAAAACACAGAATCGTGAAGATCTGTATCAGATAGAAGTAGAAGAACAAAACGTAATCGAAGAGTATCTGCCAAAACAACTGGATCGTGCGGAAGTTGAATCCATCATCAAGCAAATCATTCAGGAAACGGGAGCTTCATCCGATAAAGATATGGGTAAAGTCATGGGCGCAGCCAATCAGAAACTTGCCGGTCAGGCAGACGGAAGAACGATTTCTGAAGTCGTCAAAAGTTTACTTTCTTAATATTCCTAAATAGTTCAGATATGACAACAGTCTGGTTTTATAAAACATTTGATGCACTGTCGACCAATCAGCTCTATCAGATACTGAAGCTTCGCAACGAAGTTTTTGTGGTGGAGCAAAACTGCCCGTATCTGGATTGTGATAATAAAGATCAGAAATGTGACCACCTGTGGGCTATGATCAACAATGATATCGCGGCCTATGCGCGTATAGTGCCTGCAGGCGTATCTTTTAAAGAGGTATCCATCGGGCGGGTATTGTCTAATCCAGCCTACAGAAAACAGAAAATTGGCCGCGAGCTGATGCGAAGAGCAGTAGACAACATCATGGATCAATACGGAGCAGTAGATATACGTATCGGTGCACAGCTTTATCTCAAAGCATTCTATGAAAGCTTTGGTTTTCAGCAAGCCTCAGAAGAATACCTGGAAGATGGTATCCCACATATTGAGATGCTGAGAAAACCTCAGTAAAAAAGAAAAGCGCTTTTAACAAGCGCTTTTCTTTTTATTTCTTTTTCTTGGGATTACCATATTCACTATCCCTCTCAAAGGTAGACATATGCCTTTCCTTTTTAACCGGATAGATATCATCAAGTGTAACCAGAATCCCTGTTTCTTCCACCTCTCCAAACTCATCATTGCGGGCAGTCCCGAATGACTTCATCGTCGGGGATAAATTCATATAGGTATTGATCAATGGAGGAATATTTTCTCCCATACCTCTCACTTTAGAGTTAAGCAACTTATACCCTTCCTTGTAATCCAATCCTTCAAACATTCCCGCATACTGGCTCATATCGGTTTTATAACCAACAGCACGAATAGGCGTTACCAAATTATCCGGATCCGGAAAGTAATGTTCCATAAAATAGAGCAACAAATCTCTTGCTTCCACATTATAGTGCGGATACATAGTCACTTTCCCGAATAAATATTTGATCTCGGGATTCAGCATGACCAGAGCCCCCAGTCCGTCCCAAAGATTATCCAGAGAAAAGATACCTTTACGATTATCAATTGCCGGCTGAAAACGCGGTTGAACAAAGGAACGCCCCAACTCTATTGTATACGGAAGATACTCCGAAATAAATTTTTCAGAAAAATTAAAATAATGAGCTGTCGAAAGATTGATCACTCCATCTTTCCAGCTGGCTTCCGAACATTTAATAAGACGATATCCGGCAATGATTTCCTCCTCTTCGGGATTCCAGGCGATCAATTGATCATAACAATCTTCGCTTGTATCATTTTCGTCAATATCAATGGATAAGCCCGTACCTCCGCCTGCTGCTCTGAACGTTACTTCACGCAATCGTCCAATTTCGCGCATAACATTCGGCGCATTATGATGATTGATTACATAGACTTCATTATTTCCATTGTTGGTAAAGCGTACAAAAGCCTCCTTTGTAAGTTCAGCCTTTATCAATTCTTTGTCAACAGGAGCAATAATTTCTTGCATAGATTATTTTTTTACCTCAGCCATGTTATAGACCAACTGTTTCACTTCTTCTGCCCACACTTTCTCACTTTTTGATGTATCAAAATGCGTGTAGGGAATTCTTTTTCCGATCTTGATAGTTACACGGTGATTACGTTGGGCAAACATCTCATCCGGAAGATACAACATCTCCAGATTCACTTTCAAACCCAATTTCTGTCTGAGTTGAGCAAAATTATAAAAAAAGTTGGAATTCTTTCCCTCAATATACACAGGAATAATATCCTTTTTATATTTTTTTGCTTTGTTTATAAAACTCTTTTTCCATTCCAGGTCCATGATCTTTCCATTTTGCTTTCTGGAAACCAGCCCGGCAGGGAACACCAGCAAGGCGTCATCGCCCGCATATGCCCTTTCGATCATCTCTATTCCATTTTTACCCTGCGTACCTAATTTGTTTACCGGAATAAAAAGAGGCTGTAAATTTTTAATATTTAGAAGAATGTCATTGACCAAAAATTTGACATCTCTGCGATATCTTCCTACGGCGTGCATGAAAGCTACGCCGTCCAATCCACCCAAAGGATGATTAGAAGCGAAGATCACACTATCTTCAAGCGGAATATTCTCCTCTCCTTCCAACACGACCTCCACACCAAGCTCTTCCAGCAAATCATCTACAAAATCTAATCCGTAACGATCCTCAAATTTATTCATGATATAATTGATCTCATCTTCATGAATTACCCTTTCCAGATAACTGATAAAAGGAGATGGAATCCATTTCGCCAGTTTAGGACTCTTTTTACGAATTACTTCTCTTACTTCAATAAACTTCTTCTGTTCTTCCTGCTGCATATGGTTGCTATAGTCGATACGCTAATGAAATGTAAAAATAGTGAAAATCCAACGCTCTTTGTGTATCGTCACATAAATTTTAAATACCTCATTAAATACTCCATATACTATTTGCATATGTTCACATATTGCTTAACTTCGTACAAATAGCACGATAAGATTAAACGTTTTCCTTTTTTGAGTGTTTAATATAGAAAAGCAACACGGCATATGTACATCGGTGAAATACTATCTCAAAAATTTTGTGAAGTCAGTCCTTCAGACACTGTTCAGAAGGGACTCGATAAGATAGGTGAATTTCACCTGTCCCATCTTCCGGTTGTTTCGAATAAGGAGTACATCGGAATGATTAATGAAGATGAACTTCTGAATCATGAAGATGAAACAGATATTATCAAAAATCTCAAACTCAATCTGGCACCTCTGTATCTTTATGAGTATCAGCACGTCTATGATGCAATGCTGTATCTTACTAATTACAAAATCGAACTGTTGCCGATTCTGAATAAAGACAATCGTTACGTAGGCATTATTACAGCACAGGACGTATTACAGGCCCTTAACAGTTTACAATCCAACAATGAGACGGGAGCGATAATCGTTCTTGAAATCGGCGCGAAAGATAATGCCCTGTCACATATCGCACATATTATCGAGTCAGATAATGCCAGTATTCTGAGTACCGCAGTAAAAACATTACCGGATTCTTCAAAACTCGAATTGACAATAAAAGTCAACAAAACTAACATTTCATCTCTGGTAGCTACACTTTGGAGATTTGATTATGTGGTCAAGGCTACATTTAATGATGGAAATGATGAAAATGATATGCAACAGCGATACGATCTGCTTATGAATTACCTCAATATTTAGTATTAGCGTACTTTTTTCTCATCTTTGAAAAAAATAACAAATAGCAATCCTGTATTGCTGCAGAAATATAAGTATGAAAATAGCGATCTACGGAAGAGAATTTAACCTTTCGGTTTTGTCGTATGTACAACAATTGTTTGATTTTTTAAACAAAAAGGATCTTGAGATATGCATTTATGCAGATTTCTATGAATTTTTAAAAAGCAAATTCCCCTGTCAGGATAATCTCAGCACATTTACCAGCCACGAAGATATTCCCAAAGATGTAGCCTTTATGCTGAGTCTTGGCGGAGACGGAACGATGCTGTCCGCTGTTTCCATTATAAAAGATTCCGGTCTTCCCGTTGCAGGTATTAATTTTGGACGTCTGGGCTTTTTAGCGACCATCAATAAAACCGATATTGAAAAAGCACTGATTCAGATTCTCAATAATGCCTATACATTGCAAAAAAGAGCATTGCTGACAGTAGAATCTGATGAAGAAAAACTTTTTGAAGGAAAAAACTTCGCCTTGAATGATATCACTGTTTTTCGATATGATAGTTCAGCCATGATCACGGTCAATGCGCATATCAACGGGGAACTGCTGAATTCCTACTGGGCAGATGGATTAATCATCGCTACCCCTACAGGTTCTACAGCGTATTCATTAAGTTGTGGTGGTCCGATTATTATGCCTGGAAGCGGCAATTTTGTTGTCACCCCCATATCTCCCCATAACCTCAATGTAAGACCAATCGTCATTTCTTCAGATTTTGAGCTGAATCTGGAGATTGAAAGCCGTACCGGGAAATACATTTTAAGCTGTGACTCACAAAGTGTCACCCTGTCCTCTACTACAAAATTGAAAATAAAAAAGGCTCCTTTCTTCATTAACCTTATCCGGTTAGATAAAGAAGGCTATTTCAGCACATTAAGAGAAAAGTTGCTGTGGGGAATAGATGTACGAAATTATTAGGAGTATAAGCAGCTTCGTGTTTTGTTTTAATGTATTTTAACAACTTTTTATACAATGCTATTGATTGAAATACATTATCTTTACCGCAAAAAAACTATTTTGCAAAGACTTTTCTATAGCTTATTAGTACTAATTTGTTTTTTTCCAATTTGTAACCTTTCCGCCCAGCAATGGGAATTGGGGGCCAATCTGGGAACAACAGGATATATGGGCGATATCAACCCCAATAATCCGTTGTATTTCAAAAGTCTCGGCGGAGGTCTGACCGGCAAATATAATTTTAACCCCACCTGGGGAGTAAAAGGAGGCATCAATTATCTGCATCTGTTCGGATCAGATGCCAATAGCAGCAACGAACGTCAGATCCAGCGAAATCTTGCTTTTCAAAATAAAGCAATCGAAATATCGGCTATTGGTGAATTCAATTTCTTCAGATTCGTTCCCGGCAAAAACAAACTGGCCTACACACCTTATATATTCGCAGGAGTAGCAGCGATCTATCACAATCCGTATGTCAAATTCAGAACAGGAGAAAAATATGATCTCCGCGATCTGCAATTGGAATATGATGCAGCTAATAATCCCGGAAAATACAGTAAATTTGCACTGGCTATACCATTTGGTGCAGGCTTTAAATATAATATCAAAGGTCCGTGGAGTGTAGGTGCGGAACTGAATTATCGGGTAGTATTGTCGGATAATATTGACAACGTCAACAGAAACTATGCGACCAGTATGAAAGAAGGAATCGAGCAACAGATCGATCCCCTTGTCTGGGAAAGTCTTGCTGACAGATCCGGAAACTGGGAAGCAAACAAAGGAAAACTTCGCGGAGATGGTCGTCCGCATGATGCATATATGACTTTTGGTTTAACGGTAACCTATACCTTTATCAGCCAAAAATGTTACTGGTGGTAAGCCGGCACAATTCAATAAAAACATGAATATCAAAGATAAAATTGACCGTAATAATTTGCCACAGCATGTTGCTATCATTATGGATGGCAATGGAAGATGGGCCAAAGGATTAGGTAAATTAAGAATATTTGGACACCAGAACGGGGTGTCCGCAGTACGGGAAGCAATGGAGGGCGCTGTAGAACTAGGTATCCCCTACCTCACCTTATATGCTTTCTCTACAGAAAACTGGAATCGTCCAAAATTAGAAGTACTTGCTCTGATGGAATTGCTGGTCACTACACTCAGTAAAGAAATCAAAACATTTCAGGATAACGGAATACGGCTCAATACAATCGGAGATATTGATAAGTTACCTAAAAATTGTCGTGCCAAACTGATGGAGTCCATGGAATTAACGGCTCATAACACGACCTGTGTACTTACACTTGCATTAAGCTACAGCTCACAGAAAGAGATCGTAGATGCGACAAAAGAAATCTGCAAACAGGTTATACAAGGCAATCTCGATATTGATGCTATCGATGAAAAGGTTTTTGCAAATCATTTATATACCAGGAATATGCCGGATCCGGATCTGTTGATCAGGACCAGCGGAGAGCAGCGTATCAGCAATTACCTGCTTTGGCAAATCGCTTATTCTGAATTAAGTTTTCTACCTAAAATGTGGCCTGAATTTACCCGTGACGATCTTTACGAATGTGTTTATAACTATCAGCAACGCGAAAGACGATTCGGAAAAACAAGTGAACAATTATAATCTTAATTCTTAACTTTGCACGCAAAATACCATTGTTAGATAATAATTTAGCAATATTTTCTTTTAACAAAATTTAACAACAGATTGGTGTACTTTAGCATCGATAAAAATTCATAGATGAAGCGTATAGTATTTTTAATAACTTTTATTTCTTCGGTTTATTCCTATTCAGCCCAGGCGCAAATCACCGGCAATAAACCAATTAATTTAAGTAACCCTGATGAAATTAGCTATTTAACTCCCAGAGATTACGTAATTGGCGGTGTTACAATCTCAGGTACGCAGTACCTGGATAATGATGTATTGATCACCATCTCCAAACTGGTTGTTGGTCAGCACATCGAAGTGCCAAGTGATGCTACAGCCAATGTAATTAAAAATTTAATGGCTCAGGGTCTCTTTGATGATGTACAGCTATATGCAGATCGCGTAGACGGAGACAACATCTTCTTTAACATCAGAGTGCAGGAACGTCCGCGTCTGACACGTATTGATATCAATGGCCTGAGCAAAAGTCAGACCGAAGAAGTTCGTAAACGCCTCAATAGTAATACAGGTAAGATTGTAAACGAAAACCTGATCAACACGACTCGTTTTACCATACAGCGCTTCCTGAGAGAAAAAGCATATTTATATCCGGATATCACCACAAAAACACTTAAAGATACCGCACAGGTAAATAATGAGATCCTTGTTGTAGATGTACAACGCAATAAAAAGGTGAAAGTACGTAAGATCACTTTTACCGGCAATAAAGAGTTCTCACAACGTGCTCTACGAAAAGCGCTGAAAGGTGTAAAACAAAGAGAATGGTACCGCATCTTCGGACCTGGTAAGTTCAAAGATGAAAAATACAAGGAAGCTAAAGAAAAATTAGTTGCTAAACTACATGACAAAGGCTACCGTGATGCAGAGATCATCAGTGATTCTGTAAAACGATTTGATGCCAACGAAGTAACCATTGATATGGAAATCTACGAAGGTCCGAAGTACTATGTAGGTAATATCAGCTGGTCAGGAAATTCTAAATATTCAGATTCTGTGTTGAATTTAATTCTTGGAATTGAGAAAGGAGACGTATTCAGTGAAGAAAAATTAGTTACTAAATTAGCTGGTCCTACCAGAAATGGTGATGATATATCATCTTTGTATACAAACGACGGATATTTAACGTTCACGGCAGATCCTGTACAAACAAAAGTATATGGTGACACCATTGATCTGGAGATCCGTATGTATGAAGGGGCTCAGTATACTATCAACAATGTTATTGTTAAAGGAAATGATGTAACAAACGATAAAGTAGTATTACGTTCCATATATACGAAGCCGGGTCAGAAATTTTCAAAAGATCTGATTATGCGAAGTGTACGTGAGATTGCACAGCTGGGAAACTTTGATGAACAGAAAATCACTCCAAATCCAGTCAATTATAATCCTGCAGAAGGTACAGTAGATATACTTTATAATGTAACTGAAAAGCCTTCCGATCAGGTCGAATTATCAGGTGGATACGGAGCAGGACAGATTATTGGTACCCTAGGTCTGACCTTTAATAACTTCTCCACCAGTAATTTCTTTGATAAAAGCTCATGGAAACCATTGCCTCGCGGAGATGGACAAAAGTTAAGTCTTCGTGGACAGACATCCGGTAAACGCTACCAGTCCTATAGTTTCTCATTCTCAGATCCATGGTTAGGTGGTAAAAAACCTATTTATTTTGGGTTGAGTGCCTATACATCTAACTCTTCATATGGCGGATTCAACTACTATACAGGAGAGCAAATGGTTAAGGATTCTGAATTGCAACGTATCTGGATGACCGGGGTAACTGCGACATTAGGAAAGCGTCTGGAATGGCCTGATAACTACTTTCAGATCAATACTTCACTGTCTTTCCAACGTTACAAATTACAGAATTACGGTAACTACTTCCTGTTCTCAAACGGTACAGCGTACAACATGAACATTACCCAGGAAATCAGTCGTAACTCAGTAGATGCTCCTATTTACCCTACATCAGGTTCGAACATCAAATTCTCAGTTCAGTTGACGCCTCCATACTCTGCATGGAATAACATCAATTACAAAACAGCTCCTCAGGAAGAGAAATATAAATGGACAGAATACCACAAATGGAAATTTGATTCACAGTGGTATATCAAGATTGCAGGTAAACTTGTCCTGAAAACACAGGCACAATTTGGATTCTTAGGAAATTATACCAACAAGACAGAAACATCTACTTTCGAACGTTTCAAGCTTGGGGGTGACGGTATGCAAGGATTTGACTTCCTTCAAGGTTCTGAGATTATTGCACTCAGAGGATATGCCAATGGTGTTATCATTCCGGAAAGCACACCTAATAACTTCCAGCAGATAGCCATCAACTCGGGTAGCCCTATTTATACGAAATACCAGATCGAGCTGAGACACCCTGTAATGTTAAATGATCAGGCTACAGTATTCGTAATGGCATTTGCTGAAGCAGGTAACACATGGAACAAATTCAGTGAGTTCAATCCATTCAAAGTAAGACGTACTGCCGGTGTGGGAGCACGTATCTTCTTACCTATCTTTGGTATGCTGGGTATTGACTACGGTCATGCATTTGATCCAATCCCGGGATTACCAGAAAGTTCATGGAAACAGAATTTCACATTCAGTATCATGCAAAATATGGGAGGATTTTAAGGTTAGAAATTTCCTCCTTTGCTAAATCGCACATAAGATTTAAAGCAGTAATAAACAAGATTTATTACTGCTTTTTTTATGCTTTCTCTTCGACTTAAAAAACTGTACACTGTTACGGAATACTTAGATTGCATATTTTTTTCTACCCACCTCTCTTACTAATCCTCAGTTTAAACGCTTGTATCATAGTATGCACAACAACTAAAGTCATACTATTGTCATAATAAATTGCGTACAAATAAAAACAAAAATTAATCCGTTATCTTGTTAAGAAATTAAAATACTAAAAAAAGTGTTAATTTTACTAATAGACCATGATTAAGAGAAAATATTGATTTTTTTATAATTGACATGATATAAAGTGTTAGATAAAAAAGAATTAATATAGCCAATTTATATTTTATGACATTTTAATCTTCATAGCCGATAAGCTATGTCAAAAATTTCCGACAATACTATACTTTATATACTCACAATTTTAAATTTTAAACTTTAATATCATGAGAAGAATTCAAAAAATACTGGCTGCAAGCTCATTCGCTATTTTATTTATGCTCGGATTTGCCCCAAGTTTCGAAAACGGAGATATACAGATTGTTCAACCCACTCAGGCATTTGGGATTGATGAATACAATCCATTCACTTATACTGATCCCAGAAATCCATCAATCATAGTAACAAAATGCTTAAACGTAACCACAGCTGTACGCTGTTACCGTGGAAGCACAGAAATAAATATTCCTTTATAAAATAACCAATCCAACAAGAGTATAATAAGTATAGTATTTGTTTTTATATCGTATATATTATGACATTAAACTTTAAAATCATATTACCTTGCGCAATATTTATAATTTTCACGGCCTGTAACACAAAACAGAGTAGAGAAATTGACACCCAAAATGCTATCGATACTATTCTTTTTAATAATAAATCATTTAGAGCAGATTCTCTCCCCATAAGCAACTATACATTTTTACCCTTACAGACAAAAGAAGAAAGCCTATTTGCTATAATATCCAAATTAATTCATAAAAATGGTAAATTTTACATTTTAGATGCACATGTAACATCTGCTTTATTTATTTTTTCAGACAAAGGAGAGTTTCTATATAAAATTGATAATAAAGGGAGAGGCTTCGGCCAATATATTACATTAAATGACTTCGATGTAGATGAACATGGTAATGTTTATATAAGCGATATGCAATCCCGAAAAATAATTAAATTTTCAAATGGAGTTCCGCAAAATGAAATTCAGTTGCCTGTACCTTTTTTGGAGTTTGCTATCAACAAAAACTTATCCCAGGATTTGGTTTTATTCAAAACATTTGGGAATAAGGATGTAGATTATATTCTATCTACCTACGACCAGCAGGAATCAAAAATATCCAGAATACAAAAAGCCGATCCCTTATTTGACAAAAGTTCAATTACAGTCTTCTCACCGTTTGGGTTATATAAGTCTCAGAGTTCTTTATCTTATTATAAAAGATTTTCAAACAGTATTTACAGCTATGATTACAAATCGCTAAAAAGGCGTGTAATGATTGATACAGACTTACTTCCCACGGAAGATAATATACAGCAAGCTGTAAAAGCCCGTAATAATTTATCAAATGTAGATTTCATTAAAGATATAACTGAAATTTATGAAAATAATAATTATCTATACTTCTGTATTCACAAAGGAAACCAAAACATAAGTACCCTATTTTCAAAGAATACTAAAACTGCAATTTTTGCGAATAGTGTGAGCAAAAGTATCCCTATGACAAGTGAAATATTCAGTGTATCCGGGCAGGGATTTATCGCTGCGTATTACCCCGATTTTGAAAACAAAGAAAGTTTTATTGACAGTATAAAAGCAAAGGGAATAAAAACTGCCGAACTAAAAAAAATTGAGAAAATTTCACAGGGTGATAATCCTGTCCTCATTTTTATAAACTTTTAATATGAAAAAATTTCTAAAAGAAAATACTGGATTTATATGCTTATTTCTCTTGTGTGTTTCTATAGTTTTATATTTGAGATACCGGGAAACAAAATTAATAAAAACTCATACTCGATCAATTGATTCTTTAACACTAGCCAATCAACTGCTTGAGAAAAAAACCGCCTATTTAGATTATTTAGTTTTTTCAAACTATGATATAAAAAAACTAAATACATTAAACAATAATATAGGCAATGTTCTGCTGTACAAGAAAAGTGGAAACATTGTAGAAGAAGTAAAGTTAAATCAATCACGCAGTCAATTATTCCTCAGACATATGAAAGATGCTTGCAATAACTGCTTCGAAACATTTCTTCTTTCTCTATTAGAAAATAAGCCAATATTAAAAGATTATGAAGTATTTATTGTTGTGGATGAAGAAAACTACCTGAAGTATTCTAAAAATACAATCTCTAATTATGCTAATGTAGTATGGACCAAGGATAAAGATTTCTTTAATAAATTTCAGGCTAATAATAGTTTTTCTTTTATACTCAATAAGGGGACTATAAAAAATATTTTTGTAGCAAACATATATAATCCCGAATATATTGATAATTATTTAGAAAAAATTGAACTAAATCCTTAAAGACTGCTAATCCAAAAATAAGTCTATACTTACAGGAGCATTTATGAGAAAGCTATTGTATCTGTTATTTTTCTGTTTATTATTCAACACAGTCTATATATCAGAAGATTTCCCACTTTCTGCAATACTATCAAAGGATATTGGTCTATTTCTATCAGGCATTGGCTGTTGTGTTATTGCTTCCGTTGTAATACTTCTGAACCGTAACAGCAAAGTCCGGCTAAACGTCATGGATGTATTATCCTTTCTATATCTAATTATCCTTCCGATTATACAATATATATTCTTAGACTATATATCACTTTTGTCTTTACTCAGTTCGCTCACATTTATGATGATCTATATCTCATGCAAAATTGTGTTTTCACAATTCGAGAACAAACAAATACTAAAATGCTTTTTAGATTCAATAATAGTACTTAGTATTTTACAACTGATTATTGCATTCTTCCAGTTATTTAATTATCTGCCCACTTATCATCATTATTCAATTACAGGAATGTTTTTCAATCCGGCCCCATTCGCTATATTATTAGCCATCTGTGTGGGTTGCCTCCTTATTATTGCATTGGATTATTTTAAAAATGTAAGTATTAAAAAAGCAGCGAGTATATCAGTACTATTAATATTACTCCTTTTCATACTTTATAATTTAGACTCCAGATCCTCCTGGATCGGTATTATTATTTGCGTTGGATTTATTATCAATTATTACGTAAGGGCTAAAATTAGCCCTATTCAGATAAACAGATTTATTAAGATTGCTGTTTTTATAATTTGTAGTTTCTTATTCATCTTTTTATTTCAATGGCTTTACACCCTTAGACCAGAATCTGCTGACGGAAGGATTCTAATATGGAAAACTTCATTGGAAATAGTAAAGCAGAATCTTTTTCTTGGAGTAGGTAATGGCATGTTTGGAGCTAATTATTCACTTTTTCAAGGAGAGTACTTTTTAAATAACCCTGATTTACCTAAAGAATACAAATTTCTTGCTTCTGATTCTGTATTTGCATTCAACGATTTTTTACAGATTTTCAGTGAAAAGGGAATTTTTGGAATAATATTTTTTTCCATTATCATATATTTATATTTTAAGTACTATTTTAATTATTCGGCGAAGACAAAGAATAAATGGATCCGTTCAGATATTATTCTTCCCTGTAGTATGTTGATCATTCTTTCTTCGGGAATGACCTCCTATCCTTTGCAAACTCAACCTATCAATACAATTTTCTGGGGGCTGGTAGCTATAGTTTCGAGTAACTATTCCAATAAGTATTTATTAAACCTTTCCAGATATCCTGTACTATCATTACTAACGTTAGTAGCTACAATACTTATTATTTATTGCTTCACTTTATCTAAAGCATATTCATCCTGGGCTTTATCCAAGAAAAATGGAATGACAGAATCCGAATTTTTAAAGTACACAGGTATATTAGAAAGTAATAGCGAATTTCTTTTCGAAATTTCTAAATATTATATGGATAAAACAGATTACAATAAAGCTATAGTTTTTTTAACACAGGCCACTAAAAATAATTTTAGAAAGGAATATTACTATAGTTTGGGGAATTGTTATGAAAAAATTGGAAACTATGAAAAAGCCAGATATTACTATGTAGTGGTTGAAAAAGCAATTCCTCATCTTTTAAGACCGAAATATTTGAGGGCTATCACTCTCTACACAGAAAACAGATTTCCAGAGTTTAAAAAATTAGCAGCGGATATATTAGAAAGTCAGCCAAAAATTGAAAATACTGAAATAATAAAGTATAAAAGACATATAAAATTTTTAATGAGCAAAATTAATAACATATAACTATTCAAGTCAAATCAGTCAGTAACAAAGAGTCATTAAACAATAGTTATTGAAAAGATGACATTAAATGTTGGCAACATTAAGTGTAACACCATGCTAACATTGATTAACCATAAAAAATTATTACTCAACATGTGCAGATATGAATTCATACCATTTCTAGTCTTATTTTTACTACTTGGGTGTCAGAATAGTGATGATATTAAAGGCCAAATCAATTGGCAGAAACTGTCTAAAGAATATGCTAACCCAAAAGATTCTTTAAAATTGATTTCACTTCAGTTTTTAAAAGAAAATATGACTGATTTAAAAAGTGAAACAATTACTTTTTATGACCAAGAAAACAACAATAAAATTAATCTTGATTTTAGAAAATTTGAAAATGACACTTCCTTTTTTGATTTTTTAGATTCTAAAAAAATTTCTTATAAGATACATGATACCCCTGACATTACTATTCTGTCCACAAATGATATTAGAAATTTAATAGAAGATACATTTGAAGTTTGGAATAAATACCCATGGAGTAAGAATGTATCATTTGATAATTTTTTAAATTATCTTTTGCCATATAAAATTTTAGATGAATATCCAGATAACTGGCGTCAGGACTTAAAAAAACGTTTTTCTAAAGATCTCGAAAAATATAACAAATATTATTACTCAGGAAATGATTCTTTAAAAAAGGTTTACGCGCAAACAAATAATTTATACTATGCATTTGTTGTTAATAGAATCGACGAATTATTTACATATAATCCCATTCCTCAGTATTTAACTAATAGACCAGGATTTAATGAAATATCTTGTTTAAGATACGGTGATTGTTTTGGAGGCTCTTATTTAGGCGTTTATTTTTTGCGTTCTATTGGGATCCCGGCAACGGTTGATATTATTCCTGCTTGGGGAATTAAAAACGGAGGACATTCAACAGAAGTTTTTCTGAATGAATCCGGTAAAATGATTGCAGCTTCAGGAAGAGAAATTACAGGACCTGCAAAAGTTTTTAGATTAATGTTCAAACGGCAGAATCAATGGAAAGATTCTATTTCTAAATATGTTGACACGAGTGACTTTGCACTATCACATCTTAAACATAATCATTGGAAAGATGTTACAAATGAGCACACTAACTCAAAAACGATTTTTTGGAAAGATCCCTTATTAAGTGATTTAGAACCTTCATTTGCTTATATATGTGTATTTAATTATGGTAAATGGACACCTATATATTGGGGAAAATCAAATAAGGACAAAAGTTATATTTTCAATAACATGGGGTTTCCAATGTTATACAGATTCGCAAAACCAAGTAAAGATGGGATTAAGGTATCTGACGCTGTTCATATGGTGGATTCTTTAGGAAATATTTCAAAAATTAATCCAGCTATGTATTCCAGAATAAGCGCTAGGCTTCACAAAATCAATACAGGAAGTGAATCTTGGGTAAAAAGGGGAAATAAATACGATTTATTCTATATCAACAAGACCGGAGAATGGGAGTATTTGAGTACAAATAAATGTCAAACTGATTCAATAATTGATTTTGCAAACATTCCAGGCAACACAATTTACAGATTAAAACCGCATAAAGATAAGCATGAACTTTCACGTCCATTTACACTTCACGAGAATCAACAAAAATGGTGGTAGTAATCTATAGTGAATAAAGAATTTCTCTATCCTTTTTTCTTATTTTAGCAAGCCACATTAATCATGACTTTTTCCATATAAAACGCTTCGGTATAAAATATAACATACAATAGTTAAATATTGTTAAAGGGGGAAATAAAACATTTATTTCCCCCTTTTTTATTACTTTTGGGTGCTTAAGTAATTAAGTATGTATTTAGTAGAGGACATAAAAGAATTTTAAACTTTTTGGAATAAATATTGTCCATAACAACAAAGAGAAATGTTTAACGATTTATCTAGATAAAAATGAAAAAAATAATAGCTATTATCGCCTTTTTAACGTTGGCTACGACTGCTACATTTGCTCAACGTTTCGCATATGTGGATTCGGAATATATTCTAAAACATATTCCGGAATATGTTTCCGCACAAAAACAATTGGATGACCTGTCTGTACAATGGCAGGAACAGGTAGATGCCAAATACGGTGAAATTGAAAAATTGTATAAAGCGTATCAAAATGATCAGGTATTACTAAACGAGGACATGCGCCGCCGTAGAGAAGACGAGATCGTTAAGAAAGAAAAAGAAGCTAAAGAATTTCAGCGTCAGAAATTCGGATATGAAGGAGAGCTTTATCAGCAACGTATCCGTCTGATCAAACCTATTCAGGATCGTGTAGCAAAAGCCATTCAGGATCTTGCTACTAATCAGGGATTAGATATCGTATTGGATAAGGGAAATGAAGTAACATTCCTGTATGCAAATCCAAAATTGGATAAAAGTAATGATGTCATTACAAAATTAGGATTTAAACCAGACGCAGCGCTTGTAAAATAATTTTTTTTTATTATCATTGCGACGGACAATTAAAAGGTATTATAGTTTTAAAAAATAAACAATTATCTTATTCCCATAATTGAATAAGACCAAAGATTAAAATCAAAAGAATGAAAAATTTAGTAAAAAGTGCAGCATTGGCAGCGGGATTGCTTTTCTCAACTCAATTGGTAAATGCTCAACAAAAAATCGGACATATCAATTTTGGAGACATTATCTCCGGTACTACAGAATTCAAAGCTGCTCAGGATCAACTTAAAACGTTGAATGATAGCAAAACAAAAGAATTGCAAGGTATGTATGCGGAATACCAGAAGAAACAAACTGATGCCAATGAAAAAATGCGCAACCGCAGTGAAGCTAACAAAGAAACTGTTGATGCAGAATTGAATACGTTAGGTACACAACTTCGTGATATCGAAACCCGTATCAATGAAGTACAACGTTTAGCGCAGGAAGAAGTAGGTAAAAAACAAGAAGAACTATACCAGCCGATCGAAAGAAAAGTAATGACTGCAGTTAACGATATCGCTAAAGCAAAAGGTTATGCTTATGTATTTGATATCTCAAGCACTAATATTCCTTACTTTGCAGGTGGTGATGATTTGACTACTGAGGTAAAATCCAAGTTGGGAATCTCTGCTACTGCAGCTCCTGCAGCTACAACACCGGCAAAAAAATAAGACGAAAAAACGTATAATAAAAAGACAGCTCATATTTATGAGCTGTCTTTTTTGTTTAGAACTATTGTCAATTACCAACCTACCCTTCTCAGCGCCATCCCCCCTACTTAAATACTCATCCTAGTGCTTATTCGATTGTTGCAAAGAGAGAGAGAAAACAACAATCTCATCAGATCAGTAGTATAAGTAAGGAAGCTGTGCTGAACATTTGTGCCTGGATACTGTAAAACTCACTCACGATGATAAAAAACGCAGCCCAGGACTTAATTTTTTAAGACTTTTCGATCATACTATATACTTCCTGCATATAAAATGATTCTGTCAGAGCCTCTACAAAGTCATCCCATTCCTCTTTTCTGAAATTGAAAACAATCTCCGGACAAGGTGTATTCAATAATAGTCTGAATTCACCATCAGGAAAACTCACAAAACAATGATCGTTACCCTGACTTAATGTCGTTTCTACAAAAGTCTCAAACTGACGTCTTGTGAAAGTCAATACGAATGAAGATTGCCAAATGTAAAAGGTTTGACACTTATTGCACAGACTTACATGCGTAGTTCCTTTTTCACTCAATAAGATGGATTGACACATATGCTTAAAAATATCTTTTGACTTTACTATATCCGGTCTTCCTAAACAGTATCTTCCTAACACCAGGAACAGGATAAAATCCAATCGATACTTTGTTATATTTATTTAGACTCATTAAAAATAATATCCAAAACTAAAGATTCAAATCCATATCTCAAAACTATTTCTCACATATTCTTGTTTTTATTTTTTCAATGCTTGCAAAAGCATATATGCAACTGGCTTTTATTTTTAACCATTATAAATTAAATATTATGCAAGCATAGTATTTAATTTATTTTATATTTGTGTTACACCTGATTTTGAACAGTTATGATCAGTCAAATCATTTTTAGTATTCTTTTTATTGCAGCTATAGTTTTCTTTGCAGGCAATGCCCGTAAGATATGGCGCAATATACGTTTGGGAAAAAATGTAGATCGCTTTGACCGTCCGGGTGAACGGTTGAAAACTATGTTACTGGTTGCTTTTGGACAACAGAAAATGTTCAAAAAACCCCTTCCTGCCCTGCTTCATCTCTTTGTATATGCCGGATTCTGTATTATAAATATCGAGATGATAGAGATTATTATCGATGGTATCTTCGGTACACATCGTGTTCTTTCTTTCATGGGAGGTTTCTATAATTTTCTGATCTATGCTTTCGAATTATTAGCATTTAGTGTATTAGCAGCTTGTGTGATCTTTTTTATCCGCAGAAATGTATTAAAAATAAAACGCCTTCAACAAAAGGAACTGAATAACTGGCCAAAGACAGATGCTAATCTGATTCTTATTACAGAGATACTGCTGATGGCAGCCTTTCTTTTTATGAATGCAGCAGACCACAAGCTTCAACTGGCAGGTGTAAGCCACTATCACCAGGCAGGCTCATTTCCGGTTAGTTCCTGGTTAATGGGTATACTTCCGGATAATCCTTCTGCGCTGATAGCTATTGAAAGAGGTTGTTGGTGGTTTCATATTATAGGTGTACTGTTGTTCCTGAATTATTTACCTATATCAAAGCATCTGCATATCATACTGGCTTTCCCGAATACGTATTTCAGCAAGCTGGAACCTAAAGGCAAGTTTGAAAATATGGTTTCTGTAACCAACGAAGTCAAAGCTATGCTTGATCCCTCGTTTACTCCTCCGGTTACTGATGGAATTTCCAGATTCGGAGTCAAAGATGTACAGGATCTCACATGGAAGAATCTCTTGGACGCATATACCTGTACGGAGTGTGGACGCTGTACATCAGCATGTCCGGCAAATATGACTGGTAAACTGCTTTCCCCACGAAAAATTATGATGGATACAAGAGACCGTTTGGAAGAAGTGGGTAAGAATATAGACAAGAACGGAAGCGCTGTAGAAGATAATAAATCACTGCTTGATACGTATATAAGCAGAGAAGAAATATGGGCGTGTACAAGCTGTAATGCTTGTGTAGAACAATGTCCGGTTAATATCAACCCATTGGAGATCATCATGGGGCTCAGACAGTATGCTGTCATGGAAGAATCTCAGGCTCCCTCCAGTATCAATGCTATGTTTGGTAATCTGGAAAACAATGGTGCTCCCTGGAAATATGCACAGGCTGACAGAGCAAACTGGGCGAATCAATAAATCATTCAACAACTATGGAAGAGCAATTACACATACCTACTGTAGCCGAATTGGCCGGCAAAGGCGAAGCTCCCGAGATATTATTTTGGGTAGGCTGTGCAGGAAGTTTTGATGAACGGGCGCAACGTATCACCAGAGATATATGTAAGATTCTGCATCATGTGGGACTTAAATATGCCATTCTGGGGACTGAAGAAAGTTGTACAGGAGATCCGGCCAAACGCGCAGGAAATGAGTTTCTTTTTCAGATGCAGGCCATGACCAATATTCAGGTACTGGATGCCTATGAAATAAAAAAAATCGTAACGGCCTGTCCGCACTGTTTCAATACCATTAAAAATGAATATCCACAATTAGGAGGTAACTACGAAGTCATACATCACACCCAGCTGATTCAGTCTCTGATTGATGAAGGAAAGTTAAAACCAAGCGACGGACATGAGTTTAAGGGAAAGAAGATTACCTATCATGATCCTTGTTATCTGGGAAGAGCAAATGAGGTGTATGAAGCCCCGCGCAAGGTTTTGGAAGTATTGGACAGCCAACTTGTGGAACTCAAAAGATGTCGTAGCAATGGTCTTTGCTGTGGTGCAGGCGGAGCCCAGATGTTTAAAGAACCCGAACCGGGAAATAAAGATATTAATATTGAAAGAATAGAAGATGTAATTGCTTCTGAAGCGCAGATAGTAGCAGCGGCCTGCCCATTCTGTATGACCATGCTTCGGGATGGTGTCAAAATAAAAGATAAAGAAGCCGAGATTCAGGTCCTGGATATTGCAGAGATCACGGTCAAAGCAAATAAACTTTAAATTAACAGGCAGTATTTGAGGACTGCCTGTTATATAAGCTCTTTCCTCACACCAACCTTTATTCACAAAAATTCTCAATCCCTTTAATTCTTTGTCGCAGAAATAAGAATAAAAACAGGTCTTCTGGATTCATCCTTCATCTCAGGAAATTCTTCTAACACCACATCTGAAGGCTTCGGTTCTGCTATTCGGTTAATCGTAAATCCAGCTGCAATAACTCCATTTAACAAAGTCTCCATGGTTCGGTGATACTTGATGACGTCATGTCCCAGGAACATTGCATTTCTTCTGCCTTCCTGCTGGTAATGATCCACAGGCCAGTGCAAGCGTGTACCTTGTTCATTCTTATACCAATCCTGCTCCGCTCTTGCTGTGAATATCGGATGTTCCATAGAAAAGATAAAGCTCCCCCCTCTTTTCAAAAAATGATTCACTTTCTGAAAGACGTTCTCCAGGTCCTTTATATAATGAAGAGCCAGTGAACTGATTACTATATCAAACTCTTCCGTTGCAAAATTAACATCTTCAATAGCCATCTGCCGGTAATCAATATCTAGTCCTGCAGAATTCTCTTTTGCCTTACGGATCATCTTTGCAGAGAGATCGACTCCAATTACATGGCTTGCTCCCTGCTGCATAGCATATATGCAATGCCAGCCATATCCGCAGCCCAGATCAAGCACATTTTTATGCTCAAAATCAGGAAACATCGTTTTTAAAACATGCCATTCTCCAGCGGCATGCAACCCCTCTTTAGAACGTGGCATTTTTCCATACTCATCAAAGAATCCACTATCATCATAAATATTCTGTTTCATAACATCCTTTTGTTTTTTGACATGACGTAACTAACTCCCCCTGCCGAATATTATATTCTACAAAAATTACGCAAAATAAAGTACATATCTAAACAACGAATTAGTGAAGATTAATCTTTCCAAAAAAACTACTTAAATTCATTAAATTAGGATAGGAATTTGGAGTGCATTATGTACAAAAAATAAAGAGATAATGCTTTATTTCAGCTACTATACTCAACAAAGCTCTAAATCAGATTAAAAGATATCATAACCAGTATGAAAGAACTCTATGCATCTTGTTTGATATATGACAACAATCTATATGCAAGAATAGGGGGTAAACCTCCTGAAATAATTGAAAACAGTATTCCTGATGATTATAAATTTTATGCTGTTATCCATCATCCGGAAAAACCAGATAAAATGCTTTCTATACTCATACATAGTGATTTTGATGTGCTTTTAGAAAACAATATTTATCCCAACATAGCTGTGCAGGTTATAGAACATGAGCACTCGGAAATTGGAGACAGAACAGATAAGGTTATTTCCTCGCTTGGGATCTATTCCATAAGTAAGTATGCTGTAGTAAACGAAAGTGATTTTTTATTTCTAAAAGCCGGAGGAGAGCCTCGACTTATCCAACCCAAAAGTCATTATTATGAACAGTTGGAAAAGGATAATTATTCCTTCTTTTTACAGATAGAAGAAGAAGGATATGCTGAAGAATCTGATTATGTCTTTATGTACGGAGCGCTATATCTGTATAAAAACAAAGTAACTGATGAAGTAATAGCCGGTTTCTGGCAATATTCTTAAATAAGCTTATACACATACTTTTCCTTCTCCGAAAAGTGAACCATAAAAAAGCAGCCAGATCTTTGATTTAAAGATCTAGCTGCTGAAGTGCCCAGGAGCAGATTCGAACTGCCACGCCCATTCAGGCGCCACCCCCTCAAGATGGTGCGTCTACCAATTTCGCCACCTGGGCATCTTGAGTTGCAAAAATAATCCTTTTTTCGGAACCTGCAACCTAAAAATCATCTTTTAATAGGATGTTAATTGTTATTTTTCAAATTCCTGCGGATTAATGTCTGGATAATTCCATCAACTAGACCGACCCTGGGAGCTACAATAGTTTTCAAATGTCCGATCTTCATAATCGTAAGGAAAATCTCTGCTGCAGGGATAATAACATCTGCACGATCCTGTTTCAATCCCAATACATTGATCCTGTCTTTAAGCGAATAAGAAGTAAGATGATTATAGATCGCCTTTAACTTAGAATAAGACATAGGTTTATCTTCTTTTGCATTGGCCAGTCTGGACAACTTATTGATGTTACCACCTGTTCCGATACCATACACTTGCTTATACATCTGTGTATGTGTCTTCACCCAATCTTTCAGTTCGTCCCATGTCTCCGGTTGATCCTGATTATCCAGAATACGGATAGTCCCCAGATTAAACGAACGGGAAGCGACCAGCCTGGAATTAGCGAACAAAGACAATTCCGTACTACCACCACCTACATCAATATACAGATACACTTTATCCTTGTCCATATCCTGCTCCAGGTGACTGTTATAGATGATCTCTGCTTCCAGACTGCCATCTATGATCTGGATATCCACTCCGGCTTTTTTACATGCCTTCACGACTTCCTTTCCATTTCCGGCATCCCGCATCGCTGAAGTCGCGCATGCCATATAATCAGTCACTCTGTATACATCCATCAGATTTTTGAATGCGGTCATTGTACTGACCATATCCTTAAATTTTACATCAGAAATATGATGTTGGATAAAAGCATCATCGCCTAAGCGCAGGGGTACACGCAACAAGGTATTTTTGATAAACGATATTTCTTCTTTGGTTTGGTCAATGTCGGCTATCAGTAACCGGACAGCATTGGACCCAATATCTATTGCTGCGTATCTCACAAAATTTCGATTTTATTTTTTAAATAATTATAAGTATCCACCTGAGCACGGTTAGAGGCATTTACCGGGCTCCGTTTATATCTGTTTTTCTGTTGGGCATCGATAATCCTTGCCTTCGTATTATCGGCCAGCTGAATCTTGATCAGATCATATACTTCGGCTATCAGGTCTTCATTTTCAATCGGGAAGGCAATCTCCACTCTCCTGTTCAGGTTGCGTGTCATCAGATCTGCTGAAGAAAGATAGATCTCTTTCGTATCACCGTAATCAAAGATCCATACCCGTGCATGTTCCAGATAACGGTCAACAATACTGGTCACATGGATATGCTCACTGAAACCTTCTTTTCCCGGGATCAGACAGCACATTCCGCGAATAATAAGATTGATCTTTACACCGGCATTATTTGCCTGATAAAGACGCTGAATAATATCTTCATCCGTAAGACTGTTCATCTTCAGTATCAGGGAGACTTTTATACCTTGCTGACTTAATTTAATGAGCTGATCGACCTTTCTATAGAAGATATCCCGCATAGCCAGAGGTGCAGTGATCAGTGACTTATAATTGTCATGGTATACACTTTTCTTTAACCCTGTAAACAGGCGTTTGAGATCCCGTGTAATAAGCTTGTTAGCCGTAAACAATCCGATATCACAATATATTCTGGCTGTCTTTTCGTTAAAATTACCGGTAGACAAGTACGTATAGGCTACTCTTCTTTTACCTTCACGTCTGAATACCAGACATGATTTGGCATGAAGCTTAATATTGACATTTCCTAAGAAAACATTCACTCCTGCCTCTTCCAGTTTCGTGAGCCAGTAGATATTTGCTTTTTCATCAAATCGGGCCTTCACTTCTAAAAATGCATTGACGCGCTTCCCGTTTTTGGCTGCGATGATAAGTGCATTCATAATATTAGAATTGTTCGCCACCCGGTATAAAGTGATATTGATCTCTTCTACAGTAGGGTCAATAGCCGACTCCCGTATGAAATGCAAAACATAGTCATAGGATTGGTAAGGCAAATGGATAAGATAGTCTCTCTTCTTTATCGGTTTGAAAAGACTCCTGTTAATATCCAATCCCGATACAGGTAATGCTGCTACCGGCTCATAAGCCAGATCCGAACGGTTTCCTATGGGAAAATTAATAAAATCGCTGAAGATCATATAACGATTCATAGGAATAAACCCGTCATCGTCTACTTCCAGTTGATTGTCCAGATAACTCAATAACGAAGGGGGCATATTGGCATCATACTCCAGCCGGATGACTTTTCCTGTCTGTCTGTCAATCAGACTCTTTTTTAATACTTCCAGAAATTTATCACTGCGGTCTACGTCCAGATCCAACTCTGAATCGCGGGTAATCTGAAAGCGGTAACCGGATATTTCATCAAATTCCACTGCCGTATAGATATCTTCCAGAAACATCATGATGATTTCATCCAGAAGAATAATCTCATGTTGTCCGGCACTGTTAGGTACATGATGAAAACGGCTGATCACATTTTTAGGCATTTCTATAATAGAAATCCTTTCCTGATCCTTATGGGATAGTTTTACTATAAAATGTAGACTTCTGCCATTGATATTGGGAAAGAACTGATCATTGACCCAGATCGGGATCAGATATTTCAGGATTTCTTCCTGGAAATAGGTGTGCAGATATTCGCGCTGATCATCCCGCAGATCGTCCGCTTCCAGAATATTGATATTTTCTTCTTCCAGACGTTTCATTAACACCTGATCAAAAAGGTAATCAAACTTCTTGTCCAGTTTCAAAACGCTGTGCTGAATTTGTTTCAGCACTTTTTTAGGTTTAAATCCTATTTTTTTGTTCTTCAGCTCATTTTCCACCATACGGTGAAGAATGGCTACGCGAACGCTGTAAAACTCAGATAAGTTGGAGGAGTAGATAGCCAGAAAACGCAATCTTTCCAACAAAGGTACGGTATCGTCTGCGGCCTCCTGAAGCACACGTTCGTTAAATTGCAGCCAGCTAAGCTCGCGATTAAGGACGGGAAATTGGTCGCTCAAAATAATAAGATTTTAGATCTTTAAATTTAATATTTTTCAGACCAATATTAAAGACTTGATGTTAATTATTCATTAAGAAATAATTAACACTTTCTTAATTTAAATCTATGCTAACCTGATGGCGCCAGTATTTCCAGTTGCAGTAAAATCTGATCTTCGGTTACGAAGTAAGGGACTCCATGACGTAAAGTCTCGTATACGGCCTCAAATAATTTACGATAATCACCCCTCTCAGCAACCAGAGATTCAGTCAGCATATTTCCCTTATCATCTGCTAAGGTTAGTAACGCTTCTTTCCCTTCCGGTTCGATTCCGTAAGCGTTGTCATTCGGAGACATTCCTGCCAGCAGCTGCTGCTCCTGTACATCGCTTCTGTCTTTTACAAAAGATCCCTTCAGAGCATGTAAAACAAAGCTTTTTTGCGGATTGGCAACCATTAGGCTGACGGTAATAAATACGCTCAGTCCTTTCCCGTAATTCAAGAGCAGACAGGCATAATCGTCCACCTTAGATTTAGGGCGATTAGTAGATAAGATCTTTGTTACTGACCTGGGCTTGCCGAATAGCGAAATTGTCTGATCCAACAGATGTGATCCCAGATCATACAATATACCACTTCCCGGACGTTTGGTTTCCTTAAATTTTTTGACACCAATCTCAGTCTTATACCTGTCAAATCGAAGGTGTAGTTCGACCGGTTTGCCCAGCTTTCCTGATTCCAGTGTTGCTTTCAGGGATTGAAAGTCAGAATCAAAGCGTCTGTTATGGTAAGGAAGTACATGTCGGTTCATTTTACGTCCCAGAGCAAAAAGTTCTTTTGCTTCTTTGACAGTCGGAGAAAAAGGTTTTTCTACCAGGACATGTTTGCCTGCCAATAAAGCCATTTTGGCAAATTCAAAATGCGTATCGTTTGGCGTATTGACAATGACAAGTTCGATCTCCGCGTCTTCCAGTAATTCCTTTACACTGGAATAGCTTATGATTTCCGGATAATCCAGGTGTGCGTGTTTGGTTTTACGCTCCACAATAGCCTTCAGCTGAAACCTATCACTACCCGCTATAAACGGCGCATGGAACACCCTTCCGGACATTCCATACGACAATATTCCTGTAACTACTTGCTTTACAGCCATACAGTATTATTTAATTTATTAATGGTGAGCATGCTCATCATGTTTTACTCCGGCAGCGTGATACACTTCTTCCAAAGCTTTTGCATGATCAGCAGCAAATTTTTGCAATTTCACATTTGTATTTCTGGAAACACGGTCGAATTGCTCTTTGATAAGGGTTTGCTCATGCTCTGCATGTTTCAGGAAAGCAGCATCAGAATAACTTGCAACTTTTGACGTCACAGCAGTACTGTCTGTAGCGGCAGTTTGCTGAGCCGGAGCCTGGAATGCCTGTGCTCCTCTGATCGGGAAGTCAACATGCACTTCTGTAGCTATGCTATCCAAATGAGGGATCAATGATCCGTAAACTTCTTTGATTTTAGCGGCCAAGGATTTCACTTTTGCATCAGATGAAACACTCCCTGCATATTCTGCATAAGCTAATTCATAAGGGATTTTCTCTCCTACTGTCTGGAAAAAGCGATATGCATCACCATCCACTAATGAAGTGTGTGTATATTTCAACTGATTCTGCTCAGCTGTCTTATTACTACAGGAAGCAAATAATGTACTACCTCCGATAACTGCTACTACAAATAAAGTATTAAGTTTCATATTCTCTTTTGATTACGACCACAAAAATATAAATAATATGCTAAATTCCCTATTCTTCTGTGATTATGCTAAATTTCTTCCGGCGTTTACAACCCCATATATTGTCCTGGCAATCAGTTTTGAATATACATCGTATTTTGGATCTTCTGTTTCCAGCTGCTTTTGCTTTCTGATTGCATAATGCTGAATAATTAATAAAGGCAGAATAATTTTTTCTCTTGCCAGAATTGATTCCCGTTCTACCGGATAATTTTCCATCAGAATTTTTGTATTGCTCAACTTAAGGACATATTTCTTAGTAAGCTCGTATTCGGCATGCAGCATTTTCCAGAAATCTCCGTATTGTTCATCAAACTGCATATAAGATGTGATATCAAAATTGGATTTCGTCATAGACATCATACAGTTGTCAATAATGGTATTAAACATACCCGAATGCTCATACAGATTGCGGACATAGGACCAAAGGTTGTTTTCTTCTGCAAATTGTAGAGCAGAACCTACCCCGAAGAATCCCGGAATATTCTGTTTCAGCTGACTCCATGAAGTCACAAAACTGATGGCACGCAGATCTTCCAGCTTCAATTCTTTATCCGAATTCCGCTTCACAGGACGGCTGCTGATATTGATGGTGGAGAGCACCTTAAGGGGACTCAGATTTTCCAGGTAATTCAGGAATAAAGGATCCTTACGCAAAGACATAAACTTTTCGTAACTCACCTCTGCCATCTGATCGATCACATTCTTTTGTTTTGCGGTCAGTGTATCGCCTTCATTTTGTCTTATTTCAGAAATGATACCTGCATGCAGCAATTGTTCAATATTATACTTAGCCGTATCGAGTGAGCCATACTGACTGCTGATCGTCTGCCCCTGAATGGTCAGTTGGATATGTTTATTTTCAATCTCACGTCCCATTGAAGCGTAGAAGCGTTGCGTTTTACCTCCACCGCGTGCAGGCGGGCCTCCACGACCATCAAAGAACACCAGATCTACCTCGTAATCTCTGGCAATAGCCGTCAGATCCATTTTGGCCTTATAGATAGACCAGTTTGCCATCAGATACCCCCCGTCTTTTGTACTGTCTGAGAATCCAAGCATAATCGTCTGCTTGTTACCTCTGGATTTGAGATGTGCGACATATGCAGGATGTGTATACAATGCCTTCATGACGTCTCCGGCTCTGACCAGGTCGTCCACTGTTTCAAACAGTGGCACAAAATCTATAGTAAGCTCTTCCTTCTTCCAACCCGACCACAGAAACAACTGCATCAATCCCAGGATATCCGAAGCCTGCTGACAGTTACTGATGATAAAGCGTTGCGCTGCCCGTTCGCTTCCGGCATTCTGAATACTTTTTAATAAAGGAATGACTTCCAAAGTATCTTTTACCAACAGAGCAGCATCTTCGCCTACCTCAAGATCCAGTTCTGAGAAAGGAAACCCCTTTTGCTTGGCAGTTTCACTCAATCCTTCAAAATCTTCTGCTAATCCTGTTTTTTTCTGATGCTTGGTAATAAGGTAAGTAATGGTATCCCGTAATACACGGCTGTCCTGACGGATATCGAGGGTTGTAAAGTAGCATCCGAAAGTCACGACTTTACGGATCAGATCTTCCACTACATCTATAAATAAGCTATTATGTTTTTCAATCAGTACTTTTTTAATAGCTTTCAGATTCGTGAGGATACGATCCGTTTCATCCTTAGGATTCTCTACCGGATTAAAACTGTTTTCATAGAACAATTCCTGCAGCGTATCCATATACTGTTCCACCCCTCTGAACGTAATGCGTCTCTTGATGACTCTAAAATCGCGATAATAGCATCTGAACAAAATAGTCCGCAGCATTGTCGCCACTTTACGGGTACTTTCGACGGTTACATTTGGATTTCCGTCACGGTCTCCGCCCGGCCAGAATCCTAGTTCAATAAGTTGTTTCACATCTTCAGTAGGCATCTCCAGTTCATCATCTATTGTAGCCTGAATTTCGGAAGCCACTTTATAGAAGACGTTTTCCAGATACCAGGCCAGACTCGCTGCCTCATCCACCGGAGTAGGTTTCAGCTTATTGATAAACGGAGTCTTACCCAGTTGCTGAAGAAGTAAATGGATATTATTGATATCATTGTCCTTAATTGCTTCAATAAGGTCATTTATAATAGAAAGTACAGCTCCCGGATAGAATTGTGTAGGGTGTGCTGTCAGGACTAATCGAACAGAAAAATCCTTCAGTTTGTTGACAATTTGTTTTCTGAGCTTGCTATTTGTTTCTGTTTGGCGGAAAAGAGGTTCCAAAAGGCCCGCTTCATCTGCACGCCCTATAGACTGAAAAGAAGAATCCTCTACGGCATCAAATAAAACAACCTGACGCTCTACATATTGTACGATTCTGAAAAGAAGATCAACACGATCCTCTTCCTGTACATATTGCTCATATTGTCCAAAAAAACTATCTATGATCTCCTCCGGAGCGAGATGTTCTTCCACCCCCTTCTCACAATGTGTAGTAAAAAAAGGCAACAATGTACCCGTATGCTTTACGCGCTGAAACGGTAAAGTAAGGAATAAACTCTTGAAAAGTTCAAAACGGGTCAACACCTCGTTTTGAAAGGTAGCTTCTTTTTGACTTAATTTCATGGTTTTGAAATAACACGAGGTTGTGTGTTTTGTTTGTTTGATTTAGTTGATTTCAACCTCCGAAAATCAAATATATAAAATTTATACTCAAATATCCTTTATAATGTAAATTTTAAATACAAGACTTCAAAATTTTAAAATTTTAACAACAACATTATGCCGACTTTAGTGTTATTATATTATTGAAAAACAAATAACACACTACCATGAGCAATAAACTATATACTGCAGAAGTCACCGCTACAGGAGGAAGAGACGGTGCTGTAAAGTCGTCGGACGGAATAATTGATTTTGAGGTGCACAAACCCGAAGCAATGGGTGGAAAAGGCGGAGCAACTAATCCGGAGCAACTATTTGCTGCAGCCTGGAGTTCCTGCTTCTTAGGAGCAATGGGTGCTGTAGGAGAAAAAGATCATATAGATCTGAAAGATGCTACAGTGACGGTAAAAGCTTCCTTTAATGAAGAAGATCATTCTTTCTTTCTGTCAGCCGAATTAGAAATACATGTGCCTTCCCTATCCATTGAAGAAGCTCAGAAACTGGCAGATAAAGCGCATAAAGTGTGTCCCTATTCAAAAGCTACAAAAGGGAATATCGAAGTCAGCATCAAAGCTGTATAACTCTTTACAAAAAAGACTGTTCAGCAGTCTTTTTTGCTATCTTTTTTCAACACTTATCCTAAATCTATCTGTATCTTTGCCTGGCATAGATTATGAAGAAAATAATTCAGGAAATTACAAACTTCTTTAACGGTCAATACTTTGCAGATGGCGTACGGATTACCATTGGCTGTATAGTACCTATTTTTGTGTGTGCGGCACTGGGTGATTTCCGTACGGGGACACTTATTTCCCTTGGAGCTTTACTTGTCGGATTATCAGATACTCCCGGAGCTCCTGCACACCGCAGATTCGGGATGTTTGCATGTCTGGGCATTACGGTCTTTACGTATATTGTCACTTACCTTTCTGCCGGATCGCTGATCCTCACGACCATTGTGATTGCTTCATTGTGTTTTCTCTATGCTATGCTTGCCGTTTTCAACTCAAGAGCGGCCAATATCGGCTCTATGGGAATACTGATGTTGCTCATCCATATCGATGTCTCCGAGTCGTTTACAGATTTTGCCTTTCATCTCCTTTATTTCATTATCGGAGCATTATGGTACATCATCATCAGCCTCTCCCTGACCCAGGTGAGACCTTACAGACTGGCGCAGCAGGAGCTTTCGGAAACGATTCGTAAAGTAGCTGACTACATCCGCATCAAGGCGAATTTTTACGATGTAAAAATCGATAATGACAGTAATTATCTCAAACTGATCGAACAGCAGATTCTGGTACATGAACATCAGGAAAATGTACGGGATCATTTATTTCAGAGTAAGCGCTCTATAAAAGACACCACCAAAACAGGCCGATATCTCACGCTGGTATTTTCGGATATCGTCGATCTGTTTGAACAAAGTATGGCTACACACTACGATTACAATGCTGTGAGTGAAAAATTCGGCCATACAGGAATACTGAATGAATTCAAGTTCACCATTCTGAAAGTGACAAACGAACTGGATCATCTTGCTTACCAACTCAATGCAAACAAGATTCCCAAACCTCTTTACAATTTCAGAACTGATGTGGACCACCTGATGGAGTCCATTGATAAAATAGAAAAAGAGTATCAATACAACACTATTGCACTCAAAAAGGTCGTCATCAATATAAAGAATATTGTATCGCATCTGGAACGCATATACAGCTTCGGATACGCCATTCCCAAAGAAATTACAAATTCGGACATTGAAGATGCAGACAAGTTTGTAAATAAGGTTAATCTGGATTTTCGTCAGTTTGAAGAAAACCTTACCCTTAAATCCACCATTTTCAGACATGCACTACGCATGTCTATTGTCATGACATTCGGATATGTACTGACCCATATGCTGGGATTCGGACAGTTCAACAGTTATTGGGTCATGCTGACTATTATGGTCATTCTCAAACCCGGATTCGGACTGACCAAAGAAAGAAACGTACAACGTCTCATCGGAACTGTTGTCGGGGGAATTATCGGAACGATTATATTGATCACCATCAAGGATGATACGACACGCTTTGTACTGCTTGTATTTTTCTTCCTGACAGCTTACAGCTTATTCCGTGTCAATTATATTATAGCGGTCATGTTTATGACTCCATATGTATTAATCATGCTTAGTTTCAACGGCATGAATACCATGGAAATGGCACAAAACAGAATAATTGACACTTTCCTGGGTGGAATGCTGGCCTTTGTTTCCAGTTATGTTATTTTCCCCAATTGGGAAAGCACCCAGGTACGTGGTAATATGCGAAAATTGATTATTGCCAATTACAATTATATTTCACAGATTATTTCTATTATTTCGGGGCAGAAACCTACTATTACAGAATACAAACTGGCCCGTAAGCAGGTATATATTGCAACAGCCAATATGGGGTCAACATTTCAACGTATGCTGACTGAACCTAAAAGGAAACAAAAGAACACCAAAGAAGTAAACAGGTTTGTAATTTTTAATCATATCCTATCCTCTTACTCTGCCACTTTAACCAGAAGAGTGTGGGAAGCTGATGCATCAGAGCTAAACAATGAACACCTCAAACTTGTGAAAAAAGCATTAAGTTCTCTAGAAAATGTAATAGTACTGCTGACTGATGAATCGGATACAGATACTTTCTATCCGGTCAAATACAATGTTCCGAAAGAGGAAGAAGAGGGAATAGTATCTGAAGAATCTAAATTAATTACAGAACAATTACAGTTTTTGAATAAGATTTGCTCAGATTTACAAAAATCAGTAATTCACATAATAGACGTTGAAGAAAAGGCAAAACTCGACCTTCAGCAGGAAGCAGTAAAAAATGGTTGATTTAGATATTTTAATTATCGGAGCAGGTCCTATAGGATTGGCCTGTGGAATCGAAGCAAAAGCAGCAAATCTTTCGTATATCATTATAGAAAAAGGGTGTCTGGTAAATTCGCTGTATAATTACCCGGTTAATATGACGTTCTTTTCCTCTGCCGAACGTCTTGAAATTGGTGAGACACCATTTGTAACGACAAATCCAAAACCTAAGCGGGCGGAAGCATTAGAATACTACAGACGCATATGTCAGAAATTTGAATTAAACACACATCTTTTTGAAGAGGTTGTAACGGTTGATCCGGCAGAAAGTAGTACCTATATCGTATCGACTAATAAGGCTACCTATCGTGCCCGACATATCATCGTCGCAACGGGATTTTATGATATTCCGATGTTATTGAATGTCCCTGGTGAAGATCTGTCAAAAGTCAGGCATTATTACAATGACCCCCATTATTATGCAGGTCAGCATGTCATTGTTGTAGGAGCGAGTAACTCATCTATAGATGCGGCATTGGAGACTTACAGAAAAGGAGCTAAAGTAACACTGGTCATTCGTGGCCATGAAGTCAGTCCGAGAGTCAAATATTGGGTACGCCCGGACATTGAAAACCGTATAGCTTTCAAAGAGATTGATGTCTTATATAACAGTCATATCCACAGCATCTCCGAAGAAGCAGCCGAAGTCTCAACTCCCCAGGGATTGATCACACTTAAGAATGATTTTGTACTGGCACTTACTGGATACAGGCCTAACTTTGACTTTCTGAAAAAAATCGGGATAAATGTGCCAGAAGAGTCTCCTATGATTCCTGAACATAACGAAGAAACCATGGAAACGAATATGAAGGGAATATATCTTGCAGGTGTAGTCTGCGGAGGATTAAATACGCACCTGTGGTTTATTGAGAATTCAAGGGTTCATGCCACTCAAATTATCAATCATATTACATCCGGTAAGTAAGCTTATTTTCTCAATCCGTTGAGAAATATCTTCACCATTTTCTTTTGCAGCGTCAATATAAAATCAAACTCTTCCTTGGTCGGGAAGATCAGACATTTCATATCCTTCATAATACCTATCCGCATACCGAACAGCGAGTAAAGTAACAGTTTGGCTGTATCTTCCAGATCATCCACTTCAAGCTCACCTTTGTTTATACCTATCTGTAATACTTTACCCAGAAGAGTGGCCTCTTTCTCAAAACATTCTTTAATTACTTTTTCAATTTCAGCAGGCATCTCTTTCACCAAAGCTGTGGACTGCTCAAACAAGCTATAGTATTTATTAATCAGCTCAATCCGTTTATCCAGCGTAAACATCATGGCATCTTCATAATTATCCGATTTACTGATATAATCACTTATTTCGGTCATCATCTCATCCATTACATATTCAAAGACTGCTGAATACAAGCTGTTTTTATCCGGGAAATAATAGTATAGTAATGCTTTAGAGAATGACAAATCCTTAGCAATTTCTGCCATGGTTGTTTTAGCCATTCCAAAATGCGCAAATCTCCTCGTTGCCGCCTCTAAAATTTTCGTTCTTTTCAAATCTGCGTTTGCCATTTCTTCTTTTTAATTCTTCTAAGTAAATGCTATGTACTATCTTTATCCCCTTAAATCATTGATAAAATTAATGTTTTTTTTTGAACATTTGAAAACAAGAGTCAAAAAAATGAATAACCTCATACAGTCTGATATCTCACTGAAATCATATAATACTTTTGGAGTAGACGTTTTAGCCAAACATTTTGTACAAATAGAAAACAGACAACAACTACTGCAAATATACAATGAGGGGTATTTCAATGATAATTTTCTGATCCTGGGCGGAGGCAGCAATATCCTTTTCACCAAAGACTATGAGGGTCTTTTGATCAAAATAGCACTGAAAGGCATTCATAATACCATTCAGCAAAATTTTGTCTTTGTAACAGCCCAGGGAGGCGAAATATGGAATGACCTGGTATGGCACTGTGTCGCCAACAATTTTCCGGGACTGGAAAATATGGCGCTAATCCCAGGAACTGTAGGTGCATCTCCTGTACAGAATATCGGAGCATACGGGTCTGAATTAATGAACATCTTCTACAGTTGTGTAGCTTTTGATACGAGAACAGGGCAGTTTGTAACCTTTGCAAAAGAGGACTGCGAATTCTCTTACAGAGACAGTGTATTTAAATCCAAACATAAGAACCGCTATATCATCGTCGAGGTTACCTATAAACTAAATCTGGATGCTCCGCTCAATACTTCATATGGAGCTATTGAAAAAGAACTCAGCAACAGACAGATCAGCAACCCTACCATAAAAGATATTGCAGAAGTAGTATCCTATATACGTGTCGAAAAACTTCCGGACCCCAGTACAGTAGGCAATGCGGGTAGTTTTTTTAAAAATCCTATCATTCCCAAAAACATATTGGCCAGATTGATTGTTGACTTTCCAGAGATTGTATATTATAATGTAGATGAGGAACACGTAAAGCTGGCTGCAGGCTGGCTGATAGAACAATGTGGCTGGAAAGGAAAAAGTCTGGGTCGCGCGGGTGTATGGCATAATCAGGCTTTGGTACTGATCAATGCAGATAACGCTTCGGGTGAAGAAATCTATAACCTATCGTCCACAATTTTGAACGATGTGTATCAAAAATTCGGCATAAGACTGGAGCGCGAAGTAAACATTTTATAAAATTTAATATTATTTTTAAGTTAAATTATACCCTCATAAAGTAAATAAAAAAATCCATAATAGAGCCTCATCCCACCTTAAGGCTCTATTCTTTCATATTAACTCCCAGTAGAATCTTACCTCCCTGCTTATCGAATCTCGATATCTTCAGTTTTTAGCATAGTATTTGCACCATTAGACTTGAAACCGTAGCTCTGGTTTAAAATTTCCGGAAAAATAAATAGAAGAGTGCATATATAATAGAGTATCTGAATATCATAGTGTTAACTTTTATACACGACTGTGTATAAACTAAAAAAACAGATCTAGTATGACTAAATTCGAATTTAACTCAATGGTTATCCAACAAGCGAGTTCTCTCAAACTCTACGCTAAAAATTTTACGAGAGACCAAGATGACGCCAACGATTTAGTACAAGACACCTTATTAAAAGCTGTCACTTACTTTGGAAATTTCAAGGAAGGGACTAATCTCAAAGGTTGGTTATACACCATCATGAAAAATACGTTTATCAATAACTACAGACGTATTGTAAAGACCAATTCTTTTATTACCAAAGAAGAAGAAATTACCAGTGCGAACCTGTTCGTATCTGCAACACACAATGATGGCGAAAACAAATTCATTATGGAAGACATCAATAAAGCATTGACCAATCTCTCGGACGAATATTATATCCCTTTCAGCATGTATTTTGAAGGATATAAGTATCATGAGATTTCCGACCACTTGAACATACCGATAGGTACGGTCAAAACCCGGATCCATGTTGCACGTAAAGCAATGAAAAAAACGCTGACTGCCTACAAGTAGTCACTATCTGCGAGAAACGCCTATGAAGTTTATTACTTTTGTAAAATGATTGAAGACAATACCCTTCCTTTTTTTACAAAATCGCGGCTTGCCCTAAGAAACGGGCAGGATCGACCAGAAATATGGGTAGCTTATAAGGGATTGATATATGATGTATCAACCAGTCGCCTATGGCGTAAAGGACAGCACTATGAGCATTGGGCAGGGCAGGATCTGACAGCCGAGCTTGCTGATGCGCCACATACAGATGAGGTATTTAAAAGATTCCCGGTTATTGGAAAACTGGAACTATAAAAAAATTTTGAGATAAGCGATTATTCGCTTATCTCAAATTTTGACAATGCTATAAACTGTTGAATACGTTTGCTGATATCTTCCTGAGTCAGATTTTGCAAACGCTCTGTACCGAATCGCTCCACACAGAATGAAGCTAATGCAGATCCGTAAATGATCGCATTCTTCATATTATTAAAGTTTACTGTATTTACTTTCGCCAGATAACCTACAAATCCACCGGCAAATGTATCTCCTGCTCCTGTCGGATCAAAAACTTCTGCCAAAGGTAATGCCGGCGCATAGAACACCTGATTTTCACCGAAGAGTAAGGCACCATGCTCCCCTTTCTTAATGATAAGGTATTTAGGCCCCATATTCAGGATTACTTCCGCAGCTTTCACCAGTGCATATTCTCCTGACAACTGACGCGCTTCCTCATCATTGATCGTCAGCACGTCTACTTTCTTAAGGACAGCCTTGAGGTCGTCAAGGGCCACATCCATCCAGAAATTCATGGTATCAAGTACAACCAGTTTGGGCGTGTGATTTAACCGTTCAAGGGTCGTCAACTGCACCTGCGGAGTAAGATTTCCTAATAACAGGTATTCACAATCCTGATACTTTTCAGGAACAATAGGATCAAAATCAGCCAATACATTAAGCTCTGTAGCCAATGTATCTCTACTGTTCATATCATTATGGTACTTGCCGGACCAGAAGAAAGACTTCCCTCCCTTGATGATCTGAATTCCTTCTGTATCGATACCTTTATCTTTTAAAAGGTTCAGGTTTGTATCGCCAAAATCTTCTCCAATAACAGAAATCAATTTTACATGGTCATACAAATAAGATGCGGCCATACCTGCGAAGGTAGCTGCACCGCCTACAATTTTGTCTGTTTTTCCAAATGGAGTTTCTATTGCATCATACGCAACAGTACCAATAATTACTAAACTCATAGTTGCTGTTTAATATTCCAAAACAAAAAAACCGGCCTTATAGCCGGTTTCAATTCTTGCTCCTGAAGCTGGGCTCGAACCAGCGACCCTCTGATTAACAGTCAGATGCTCTAACCTGCTGAGCTATTCAGGAATTTCATCTTCTCAAACAAATTATCTTTGTTTTTCAAAGCGATACAAAAATACGGCTTTTCTACAAATTTACAAATATTTCACGTGGAATTAGTGAAACAAAGCGGTATTTCCCTGATTTTCAAAGTTATTATTTGAAAATAATCGCTGATAAATACCTATATAATGCCTTCAATGCATAAAGAGTCAGTTTTTGAAGACTGCAGACCAGCTTACAAATCCGTTATTTCCGACATTATCAACCATCTTAAAATGGCATTTTGATCAGTCGGGATAAAACTCTCCTGATGACTAAATCCAATCAGACAGCAAATATCTGTTACGAAAAAGGCCGTGACTGAACAGTCACGGCCTTGTATATAGTAATAGTACTAGTAATTATTTTGCACCGTCTTTCAGAGTAGCCCGAAGTTTCATTTCATAAATGTATTTACCGGGCTTATAAATTTTGGTGTTGAATCGGATATTGATTTTGACCGGTTGATCGGTATATGTTAGATAACCCACCGAATTTGGGGGATTCCAGGAAGCCGGATCCACCTTATCCACGGATGCCAGCCATTTTTCGTAAATCCTGTAGTAACAGTTTATACCATTAGTCTGCGTATCCCAGTACACATCAGGGAATCTGGCCTGCGCATAATCGTAAAGCACAGCCGTATCCGTTACAGTTGTCTTATAGGCAAAAGTCGATAATGTATTTAAATAGCTGTTACCACTTGGTCTGCGTTCCAATGCTCTACCCGGGAACACTTTCCCATTTTTATCTACCACTTTCAATACGATCTGGTTAGGACCATCAGCCACACGGGTAATCTTTAGTGTCATAGAAGCAGATTGTCCTTTATCCGGATTGAACCATTGATCATCGTATGGAAAACGAATAGCTGTCTCACTGTTAGCCGGTAATGCCAGGAAGTAAGGAACATTTTCATAGGTATACTGCTGAACAGGCTTAATGCGTATAGTTGTAACACCTTCGTACGTTTTCACGCCTCTCGGATTTTCAACCTTGATATCGACCAGATAATCCCCTGCAGGGATGCTATCCGTAGCCTGAGTAAAGAGAAATTGTCCGCTTTTTTCAAGAACAGAAAAAGCTGCCTTTTTCTCTATTCCCTGCTTGGCAGTAATTAAGGCTAATGTTGTATCCGTTTTAGGATTGTAAGGCTGCTTCCATACCGTGACATTATAATCTTTGTAAAAAGCTTCTTCACGTTTCCCCGTTTCTTTATTCCGGATATCCAGCAGTGTAATTTTAAATGGTGGTGTGGAAGCATCCGGAATTATGCCCTGTGTAATAACAAACACACCCTGTTCTACTGTAACCGGATTGGAAGCATAGCGAATGTTGTCACTCAGATATCCAGTTTCGACCTTTTTACAGCTTCCAAAGCCTAATGCCGCAATTGTAGCGACAATAGTCCATAGTTTTATTGTTGATTTCATAATTGGCATTAATTAGATGTTTTAAAAGTCCAGGTATGTGTGTTAGCAAGCACATGGACAATCCCTGTTGTTGTTTCTATACCGGATGTCTGACAGACTGAACGTAAATCCAACTTTTTAGGATCTTTAGTCGGATCTTCATAGCGGCCATTGACAAAAAGGTCTTTTTCACCTACTATTTTATTCAGGTAGACTACCTTAGGTTTTTCAGAGAATATACCGCTTCCGTTATACCCATCCAGACTTTCAAGATTTGCCCATAAGGTAAGATTAGACACGGAAGTCTGATATTCAGTCCAGGTCTGTGCCAAATCCGGCCAGCTCACCTGTCTTTCGGGAATAAAATACATACCTATAGAATCCTTTAACATTTGTGGTGTAAAGTATTTAAACAGGGAATCTAACGTATAGTTGAGACGTTCATCTTTCTTGCGTACTTCAGCCTGTTTCAGAGCCAGAAAGTTAGCAATAGAATAATCGTTAGGCACAAAGAAAGTACCACGGCTATTCACAAGGTCTTTAAGCCCTGCTTTATCTACAATCAGAATAGTGGTATCAAACATACTCCGGGGATGTGACTTCAAAAAGTCATAAGTAGTCATATTGACCTTAGCCTGATGTATACCTCCGTCGACTACGGGATCTTTCTTGCAGGAGACCGCAAATAGACAAAGGGTACATAATATGAGGATAATATTCGTTTTCATGAGTTTTTTATTTAGCGTTTAGTAGCGACCCATCCAATATGGATTCTGCGTAATCAGTCTGTTTGTATTAATATTGCTGTTGTGAATCGGGAAAAGGTAGCCTTTTTGTTCAAACCGTGTTCTGTCCATTGACCATGAAGTTAGAAGACTCACCAAGGTAAAATTCCCTGATATGCGAATATTGCGGACAATATCAAAGTAATTTTGCCCCTCACCTACCAACTCCCGCTGTCTTTCCTGCAGGATAGTACGTTTCAGGTTTATTGTAGAGGAGACAGGATTTGCACCGGCACGTGCCCGGACTTTATTCATCTCGATCAAAGCTTCTCCCGGTCTGCTTGTAGCTTCCAGTGCCTCCGCTTTTAACAGAATCATATCCGCCAGTCGGAAGATAACCATATTACTTTCTGTTCTCGGATCAGAACTTGATGCCGGATTTTTATAAACAACATCTGAATACTTCATCAGGGAGTTGACATCTGGTGTATTGGTAGATCTGAAAAACTGAGTTCTGCGGATATCGTTAGGATTGGCCACTACTTCATAAAGTAAATCCAGTTTTGGTGTTTCACCAAAATAGGTAGGCACAGCATATGGCATATTCCGGATGATATCAGAACTGACTGTCAGGAAACCTACCGAGCAACTGTTATTATTATCCGTTCCTAATGCCTGACTAAAAGCACTGGATTCATTTTCTGCATCTTTATTGGTAATGACAAAAATATTTTCACGTGCTGTGGCATCTTTAAATACATCGCGAATAGCATCGCGGCCTTGCAACGCAAAATAATCCGCACGGTTGATAATTGAATCGGTATAAAGAATTGTCTTTGCATAATCATTTTCCCATGCAGTAGTATGCGCCAGCAATGCCAGAGCAGCGGCCTTACTCGCTCTTCTCCTGCCTTCGGTATTTATGCCTTCCCAGGTTAACAAAGAAGAGGCTTTTTGGGCATCAGTCATTATAAACTTGAGGATTTCCTCTGTAGAAGTACGCCCTTTTAACACTCCCTGTCCTGCCGTTGTCGTAGCCTCTGTTTGTAAAGGAAGATCTCCCCATACCCTAGTCATATAGAAATAAGCCAGCGCACGTAGAAAATACGCTTCCCCTAACAGATAACTTTTACGGCCGGGCTCAAACTGATCATCGGGGATCTTTGGAATATTCTCAATAGCCGCACTGGAAGCGTCTACGATCCGATACCAGTTTTTCCAGTTGTGCACACCTTCTTCACGGTATGGTGTAACAAAATTGCCTCCGGTATAGATGCCCGTATAGTTGGTACTTTCTTTTGAAGTCATAATACCTATCGGACCATCTCCCCAGATAAAAAATGCCTGATTGGTTACATGTGCTTTACGAAAAAGCGAATAAGTACCTGCTAACGCGCTGTTGGCTTCCCGTTCATTCTTCCAATAAGTATCTGCATACGTATCATTACGAAGTTTATTCTCCAGATCCTTTTCACAAGAGCTAAGTGACACCACAGCTGCGAGCATAGTAAGGATTGTATATTTAGTGCTATATAATTTTAAAAGTCTTTTCATGGCAATATTTATTAAAAGTCAAACTGAAGGCCTAAAGTGAATTTTTTAGGAATCGGATAACCGTCTCCGTAATCATTTCCCTGCCCGTCCACACGCTCTGCATCGATTCCTGAAAACTTCTGGAATAAAGCAACATTATCCATATTCCCATACAACCTGAAGGAGTTCAACTTAAGTCTTTGCATCCACTCGTGATTTGCCGGTTTGAAATTATACGCTAAGCTGATATTGCGGATACGGATGTACCATCCCGGTTCCATAAACATAGATTGTCCGGTTCTCCATACATATAAGCCCATGTATGGATTGGCTGCAGGATATTTCGCCTGATCGCCTTCTCTTTGCCAGAAGTCGTAAGCATTCAGATCGACGATAGAAGCTTTGGCAAAATCCTCAGGGTTGCCATAGAAAAAGCCATTTGACATTCTTTGTGCAAAAGTCCTGTTCATAATATCACGTCCGAATGTAAAAGTCGTCAACACCTGAAGCGTAAAGTCTTTATAGCTGAAAAAGTTGGTCAGACCACCTGTTACTTTTGGATTGGCATTACCATAGAAGGTCATATCATTTTCACCAATATTGTCAGAAATTTTATAATCACCATTGACATCTACCCAATTCGGGTAACCTGGTTTCAAAGTCCCCCATTTGGTAGAACCTACAGCACCAGTGTATGGATTCGTAATGATATCTTGCTGAGAAGAAATAGCTCCATTAACTAAATAACCATAATACATGTTTAATGGCATGCCTACAACATATACAGCAGACCCGTAGTACAAATCTCTGTTTCCATTAGGAAGCTGGGTAACCATATTTCTGTTTATGGAAATATTGATGGAAGGATTCCATTGAAAAGCGCTGGACTGGCTAAAGACCTTTCCAAGTAAGTTGATTTCTAACCCGGTATTTCTGACACCTGCCGCATTCGTAAATGTATTGTCGTATCCGGTATATTCCGGAAACAAAATACGAAGCATTTGTCCTGTGGTTTCACGTTTGTACACATCCACATTCAGATTGATACGGTTATTCAATAAATAAGCATCCAATCCGAGATTCCACTCATTTGATTCCTGCCACGTGATATCATCATTAGTAATCCCATTATAGTTTGGAATAACCGATGCTACTCCGCCGTAAGAAGGAGCTTCTGATCCGGGATAGCGTCCATTGCCGGCTAAGTATGCATTGTAACGGTCATAATCAGTAATAGAACTTTCGTCTCCGGTACGCCCCCAGCTGGCTCTCAGCTTCAGTTCATTCACCCAACCCAGATCCTGCACAAATTCTTCTTCAGACAATAACCAACCTCCGGCTAAAGACGGGAAATATCCCCATTTATTATTTTTACCAAAACGGGAAGAAGCATCTGCACGCCATACGGCATCAAAAAGATACTTGCTCTTATAATCGTAATGCAATGCTCCTAAAAACGAAAGCTTGGAATAAGTAGACAAGTTAGTATTTCCCTGCAGATTAGTGCCCTGTACACCTTTGACCACCTGAATATTGTCACTTGGAATACCGCGTCCTAACAGGAACATAGATTCATTTCTCCGGGTTTCAAATTCCTGAATCAAGTTTACACTGAATGCGTGCTTATCTTCAAATGTTCTGTTCCACATCAGGTTATTTGTCAATACATATTTTTTGTATTGTGAATAACTTGATTTAGCAACAGCTAAACCGTCGCTGTTTATTTCAGAAGGTGAAGCAAAATCATTTTTGGCTGTCGAATAACTGATGATATTACGAGTACTGATCCGGAAATCTCTCAGGAAAGTATAGCGCAATTCTCCAACACCATTGAGACTCACATCTACATTATCATCACGCTGATATTCATACGGATTAAGAATGCTGTTAAGATCTTTCTGCGTTAGTTGCAGTAAAGAAGAAGGCATATTTACAGGACTAACGGTAAAAATATCGCGGTAGTTGTTTACTTTACTAAAATCCGTGCTTCCTTTTCCATCAAACCGGCGGGAGGTGGAAGCTCTTAAATTGGTTAGCAATTCCAGGTCTTTATTGATTTTGAATAGAATATTAGAAGTAAATGAATAGCGTTTCAGTCCTGTATTAAGTACCACCCCTTTTTCATCGTAATATCCTCCGCTGACCCGGTAATTCAAATTCTCGTTTCCACCCGAAATTGCAATATCTGCATTGTGAACCTTTCCGGACTGGTAAAATAAATCCTGATAATCATTACTGTTGTTAAAAGACGGGTTTAAGCTGTCCGTTAGCATCTGTGGTAAACCATTTTTCAGTTGTGTATCACTTGCATACTGATAAATCAGATCCAGCTTTTTACGTCTTTCTGCTGCACCAATTAATGTACCCACTTTACTTGGCGTTGAAATATAACCATGGTAAGTGTTCACACTCAGACGTGGTTTTCCGGAGGAACCTCTCTTAGTCTTGATAAGTATTACACCATTTGCAGCCCGTGAACCATATAATGCTGCAGCTGATGCATCTTTCAAAACGTCGACAGATTCAATATCATTGGGATTTAAACTCGCCAGATAATTGGTTCCGGTCGTATTAAATGCCCTCACTTCGTCATCAGATACCGGTATCCCATCAATAACGTAGAGAGGATTACTATACAGGTCATCTGTATTAAAACCTTCTGTAGAATTTGAAATCTTGGTATTTCCACGTATAACCAGAGAAGTCTTAACACCGGGTTGACCGGTGAAGTTCTGCACATTGACACCAGGAAGCTTTCCTTGCAATAAGATATCAATACTGGCAGCAGGTAAATTCTCAATATCTTTGGATGTAATGGAAGCTATAGAGCCCGTAGCTTTTTTACGATTAATGGTCGTATAGCCTGTAACTACAACCTCACTTAATTCATCAGAAGATTCTTCCATAATCACATCGATACGGCTTCTTCCGTTTACAGAGACTTCTACAGGATTATGCCCTATTAACTTGAAGACGAGAACATCAGATGGTCCGGCATTAATGCTATATTGACCGTTCATATCAGTTCCTGCAGCTGTTTTGGGATTAGACTTTACATTTACTGTTACGCCGGCTAAAGCTGTTGTCCCGGAAGTTACCTTACCAGAAACGCCTGTTTGCGCAACACCGTAATGAAAGTAGGCAGAAAATAGCAAAGTCAACACTAAAGGTCCTGACCTTCTAAAAAGTTCGAAAATCTTAATAATCATAATATGGATTTAGTTAGCTACATGTAAACCACATGTTTCGGCCAAGGTAGTAATAATGCTACATTTTAGAAACCGACCAGATCATGCGTTTTTTAATGCTTGTCTATGCAAACGTTTGTCTTTGCAAACTCAAACGTTTGCGTAATTTTCACATTTTTTAACATTTAAATGTTATGTAAATTAAATACTACAACAAATAGCTTATTTCATCAAATATCAGACTTAGATGAATATTTTTATTTTGGAATAAAACGGTTATAGTTTTCCTTGGCGTGAGTAACTTCACAATGAAAACAAATGCATCATCTTTTAAAATGGAGATAAAGTAGAAGAGATAAGCCATCAGAATACTTTCATATTTCGGAAGAAGCTATAGCTGTAAAAACCCTTCTTCCAATTCAGAAATATATCTGTGGGTATGTCTGCAAACAGAAAGCAGACAATAAAAGATTTCTGAATGCATATGTCTGCGTGGCATGAGCAAAGAAACACTCAAGGCATACAACTTTTGAATCCAACACGATCTGAAATTTCCAAATCATGGGTGGGAACAACAGAAAATAACAAAGCCTTTCAGTTTTACACTGAAAGGCTTTGTTCCATTTGCTCCTGAAGCTGGGCTCGAACCAGCGACCCTCTGATTAACAGTCAGATGCTCTAACCAGCTGAGCTATTCAGGAATGACCGTTACTTTATTGGCTTCCCTTTAAAGTGATGCAAGTATCGGAAGTTTATCTGAAACGTGCAAATATTTTTTCATTTTATATATCAACTACCTCGCTTTCAAGCGAAATAATTTTCATCTTTTACAGATGGACTTCGCTCAACAATAAGGTAACGAAAGTAAAGTAGATCAAAAGGCCGGTTACATCGACCAATGTCGATACAAAAGGTGCTGAAGAGCTTGCCGGATCTGCGCCCAGTTTTTTCAGCAAAAACGGAAGCATCGACCCTGTAAGAGAACCCCATAACACGACACAGACTAATGAAAGACTCACGACTACCCCTATGATTGCCCAATGATCGCCGTAGGCATGCGAAAAACTCTGCCAGGTAGCGATACGGATAAAACCCAGCGTCCCGAGAATAAGCCCGAGAAATAATCCGGACAAAAACTCTCTTTTCATTACACGCCACCAATCCGACAATGTCACCTCTCCGAGAGCCATGGCCTGAATAATCAACGTCGAAGCCTGTGAGCCGCTATTACCACCGCTGGACATAATAAGCGGCACCAACGCAAATAATGCAATGACGGTCGCCAATTGCGCCTCAAAATGCTCAATAACTGTTGCGGTCAGTAATTGCCCCAGAAAAAGAATCACCAACCAGCCGGCCCGTTTCTTTACCAGATGAGAGATGGCTACGTCAAGATAAGGCTCGTCAAGGGCCTCTGTTCCCCCGAAACGCTGCATATCTTCTGTATATTCTTCATTTGCCACCCAAAGAATATCATCTATCGTCACAATCCCCAACATGATATCCTGATCATCGACAACAGGGAGTGCCACACGATTGTTCATACGGAATACAGTGACCGCTTCTTCCTGCGGATCATTCGCTTTTAATGAAATCAGTCTGTTGTCAATCAGATCACCTACTACAGCATCCTCCTTTGCAATGAGGACATCCCGGATCCGAAGGTCATCGATCAGCTTACCGTTTCCATCAATGACATACAGCACATCAATAGTCTCCGATGCATTCCCATACCGACGGATGTGATCCAGCACCCTGGCCATATTCCAGTACTCTTTTACCGTGATGTAATCAGGTGTCATCAGACGTCCCACACTATCTTCGGGATAACCAAGTAACGAGAGTGCCTCTTTCCGCTCTTGCGGAGTAAGCATGATAATCAGCTGTTTTACCACATCACCTTTCAGCTCACTGAAGAACGAAGTCCGGTCATCCGGAGGCATCTCATTTATAATCTCACGAACTTTCGATGGGGAAAGTTTTTTGAAGACTCTCTCTTGAGTGGGAAAGTCTAAAATCCGGAATACATTTACTGCGCGATTCAAACTAAGGACCTCTAGAAAAAGGGCAGCGTGTTCGGGCAATTCATCTATTAACTCTTCAACATCTGAGATGTTCAGTTCGTTCAAATATTCGGCAAGCTCCTCCAAGTTTTGCGACTCGAAAAGTTGCTCTACGCGTTCCACCTGCATTTCCAAATTCTCCATATCGGGCCTTACTTTATTTTTGAATTTTACATTCGGGTAACTATTTTAGTTCTGCAAAAATCGTTTTTTTTGATGGAATATTATAACCTAAAATAACATCTCTAAAAATAATTGTTTAAACACTAATTTTCCGAAAAGAAACAGTGACTTTAAGAACAGACAACCAATCTGTATTTTGTACTTAATCCTCACTTTATCTGCTGCATTTTTTTGAAGTGAAGGCTTATTCATAAAATAACAAAAATGCCAAAATGTCACTAAAATAAAAACAACAATTTCCATAACATCTGCTTCCATCCTGAATACGAGTGCTCTTTAAAATACAGACACTATAATGCGACCACTCAGTACAGACTTTTACTGGTATCTCCCGTCTGCATCTCTACTCAAACGAAAAGTATAGATTCAGAACCTTCATCGCCGGAGGGAAGAAAACTAAGCATCTGTTATTTTTCAAATCCTGTACAAGGTCGAATATCAAATCCTTAATTACTATTAGAAATTAGCAAAAGAAAATGTACATTAGCAATCTGTATTTTACAGTATCCACATCCTGAAATCTATAAGATAAAAAGGAACTTTGAAAGCACAAATACATATAAAAAATCATTATTTAGCGTGTTTTAAACATTATTATAAATAATTAAAATTCAATCTATTAAACTATACAATATAAATAATGAAAGTATATAAAACACGCTATTTCAACTAAAAATATTAGCAATTCAATAATTAACCACTTTTGTTAATCATAAAACAATGAAAAACAGATTTTTAATATTAATTATATCAATTATATATCCACTTGTATCATCAGCACAGATTTTTGATGACACGCAGGCTCCTCCTGGTATAAAATGGGAGCAGATCAGCACCAAAGATTTCCAGTTGATTTTCCCTCATGAATTCCACAAGCAGGCCTCTACCCTATCTCATCAGCTAACCAGAATCATCCATCGCGTAGGACAGGATTTCAAACGCAAGCCCCGGAAAATTTCATTTATTCTTCAGACAAACACTCTTGATCAGAATGGTTATGTGCAACTCGCGCCCAGAAAATCAGAGTTGTATGCAACACCTTCAGGTATTGCATCGAACCAATCCTGGCTGGATAACCTCGCCTTGCACGAGTCCCGGCATGTGCTTCAGTTTGACAATTTGACAGGCACTTTCCGGGCACCTCTTTTCGAGCAATTGGGCTTAGCTTTATACGGTCTCCACCTGCCAAGCTGGTACTTCGAAGGAGACGCTGTATATACAGAAACTGTACTCTCTGAAGGTGGCCGTGGAAGGCTCCCTTCATGGGAAATGCCTATACGCACAAATATACTGGAAGGCAAAAAATACAGCTATGAGAAATATACATTAGGATCATTTAAGGACATCGTACCCTCTTATTATACCATTGGATATTTCATGGCAACCAAGATGAAAAATGATTTCGGCGAAGACATTCAGCAAAAGATGCTGACCGACATCAGAAATCATCTGCTACGACCTTACAGCTTTAACAAGGCCCTAAAAAAACACACGAATATGACCGGGTCCCGACTGTTTAAAAGCACAATAAAAGAGCTTGAATACTACTGGAAAAATCAGGAAAATCAAATTCAACCGACCAGCTATGCTCATTTAAAAACTCAAAAATCCAGATACCCTCAGCACTGGATGCTTCCCCAGACTGACCAAAACGGACAGTTGTACAGCCTCTACCAATCCCCTCAAAATGTTTCTCAAATCGTGAAGATCGATACCCTGTCTGGTTCCCAAAAGACTATTTTAAACCTCGGAATTCAGCTAATGCCCTACTTCGATCTGAAGGGTAATTTGCTTGTCTGGGATGAATACAGAAGAGATGCAAGGTATGTCAAGCGCAGCTATAACGTCATCAACATTCACAATCTGAACACAAAAAAGACAAAAACACTGACGACAAAAACGCGCTATTATACACCTGCGCTAAGCTATTCTGGAGATCAGATTGTATGTATAGACGTAAATATGACTAATGAAGCAACTGTTGTAATACTGGATAGTGAGACTGGTCAAGTGATAAAAACAGTCGCTTCTCTTCATAACATTCACCTCCAACAACCTCAGTTCGATGCTTCAGGAGACAAAATTGTGATGATCGGGGTGAGTGAGAAAGGAACTTGCCTTTTAGAATACAGCCTTAAAGACAATATCTGGAGCGAACTGACAGATTGGGATAACCAGCAACTTGAACGCCCTGTATATAGCCAAAATGACGTTATATTTAAAGCCCACTATAATGGGACAGATAATATCTATCTGTACACAAGATCCGACAAACAAATTTCTGCATTGACAAATGCACAGTTCGGTGCATTTTCACCCTATGTGGACAGCAAAACCAATCAGTTATTCTTCAATGATTATGCAGTAGACGGGTACAAACTGGCCCAAATTTCATTGAACAGCATACAGGCAAAAGATATCCGGCAAACTCCCGATCGGTTTATTCATTATTACAAACCTTCGCTGGCCAGAATTCCTGTAAACGAAGCATTATATGATACAACAGCATTCGAAATCAAGCCATATACCGGAATAAAAAGAGCGGTCAACTTCCATAGTTTAACCATCAGCAGCACTGATTTTTCAAGTTTTGACAACTACAAGCCGGGAATTTTCTGGATTTCCAACAATCTGCTTAACACAACTAAGATCAGCTTAGGATACGAGTACGACACCGATCTGGATAAGGGGATTTATTCTGCACAGATACAATATCAGAAGTATTTCCCAAAATTCACGATCCGATATGAAAATAAAGGACAGATTGGCCGGGCATCGTTTATAAATAAGCCAGACAGCTCTGTATCCTTTGACTGGCAGGAGCACCTGGTAACTGCCCAGATGAGTCTTCCATGGTCCGTATACCGGCACAATCAGGTGTACAGTTTTGGATTCAATTTAGCTACATATTATCAGAACAGGTATAATCCCAGTCTGCAGAATATCCCCAATTTCAGAAGAGAATTAAAGTTTCCACTCAGTTATCAGGCCTATTTCAACAGAAATGCCATGCAGGGCAGAATGGATCTTGCTCCCAAATGGGGACAAAACTTTAGTGTAACCTACCGCCATTCTCCTTTTGAGAATGCTGTGAGCGGCACCCTGCTGTCTTTCAGAAGCAATTTTTACTTCCCGGGATTAGTCTCCAACCATGGGTTTCAAGTCAGATTCGGGGTCCAGAAAGCGACGAATGTATATCAATACAGTATGGACATCCCTACAGTAAGTGGTTATGGATTCTTCAATTCACCACGCGTCACGAACACTTTACTTTTCAACTACCGGTTTCCGATAGCGTATCCTGACTGGACTATCGGCGGATTAGCTTATATAAAAAGATTTAAAGGTGGATTTTTCGCAGATTATCAGAATGTTCACAACAGAAGCGTTGCTCCCAAAACATTCGGATTAAACTTATCTGCTGATGTCAACTTCCTGCGGTATGTCCTGCCTGATTTTGATTGCGGCGTCAAATTTACCTATATCAATGATCCTACAGCAAGACAAAAGGTAGTCACAGCTTTTAGTCTAGGATATACCTATTAAATTTATCTATACTCTCCATATAATACCAAAGGCCCGTCTTTATCAGACAGGCCTTTAATATATATTGTATTATAAAAACCTTATTATTCGTTAATAGCTTTTACACCTGGAAGTTCTTTTCCTTCCATATATTCTAGCAAAGCACCACCACCCGTACTCACATAGCTTACATGCTCTGTCATTTTGAATTTAGATACCGCAGCAGCCGAATCACCACCACCAATCAGGGAGAATGCGCCTCTTTCTGTTGCTGCTACAACTGCATCAGCAACAGCTTTGGTCCCTTTAGCGAAAGTATCCATTTCAAATACACCCATAGGCCCATTCCACAAAATAGTTTTAGAAGCAGAGATAATTTCCGCAAAATGTTCTCCGGACTCTTTACCGATATCCAATCCCATTTTATCTGCAGGTATTTGATCATTTGGCCCATCGTACACTTCTGCATCATTAGCAAATCTGTCTGCTATCTGGCTGTCTGTAGGAAGTACCAGATTGACACCTTTTTCTTCTGCTTTTTTCACCAGATGATTAGCCAGATCCAGTTTATCCAGTTCCACCAGTGACTGACCGATTTCGCCACCTTTTGCTTTCACAAAAGTATAGGCCATACCACCACCTATAATCAGATTATCCACCTTCTCCAATAACGCTTCAATCAATTCCAGTTTATCAGATACTTTTGCTCCGCCCATGATAGCTGTAAAAGGACGCTCCGGATGGTTCAATACTTTCTCAGCATTCTGCACTTCAGCAGCCATCAGATATCCGAAATATTTATTACCAGGGAAGAATTGAGCAATAACAGCTGTTGAAGCATGTGCACGGTGTGCTGTTCCGAAAGCATCATTTACATATACGTCACCCAGTTTGGATAACTTTTCTGCAAAAGCAACATCCCCTTTTTCCTCTTCTTTATAAAAACGAAGATTTTCCAATAACAAAACCTCTCCTGCCTGCAAAGAAGCAGCTTTATCTACGGCTTCCTGTCCAATACAATCCGCAGCAAACTGTACATCCACTCCTAATACCTTAGAAAGATGGGAAACAATATGTTTTAAGGAATACTTATCTGTAGGTCCGTCTTTTGGTCTTCCCAAATGAGACATTAAGATCACAGATCCACCATCTTTTAATATTTTTTTGATCGTTGGAGCTGCACCCTGGATACGGTTATCATCTGTAATATTAAATTGATCGTCCAAAGGGACGTTAAAATCTACACGGATTAAGGCTTTTTTGCCTGAGAAATTCAAATCGTCAATCGTTTTCATGATATTTTTAAAACTTAAATTTTGAGCGTCGAATCTGTTTGATTCAAGTTGAGGGAATAAATATATAAAAAAGGGAGTGTTTCTTAAAAAAATACACTCCCTTTTTATCAAAATATTAGTGAACCTCAATCGAATACGGCAATTTGGCCATAATACCCGATTGTTGGGTTACTGATTTCAGTTCCTGAATGTATCTATATTGATCACCCAGCTGATCTTTCATATACCAGACACTGATCTTCTCTTTGGATGTCGACAGGATAGAGGAGAACGGATCTTTAAGTGAAGGGTATTTAACTACTTTATAATCCTTTAATTTTGCCATCTTGGCGGCAGAACGGATCGCATCACCAATGCTTCCAATACGATCCACCAGTCCGATCTCAACGGCCTGTTCACCCGTCCACACCCTGCCTTGTCCGATACTATCTACATTTGCTACTGACAGTTTACGTCCTTCAGCTACTTTTTTTGTAAATGAACCATAGGTCTTATTCACTTCCAGCTGGATAATATTTCGCTCTTCGGCTGTCAATGGACGATCAGGAGCAGACATCAGGTCAGCATAGGCCCCTGTTTTTACACCATCAAAATGAATCCCCAGTTTATCATTCAGCAATCCTTTGAAGTTAGGAATAAGTCCGAATACACCTATAGATCCGGTAATTGTATTCCTTTCTGCAAAGATGGAATCTGCTGCTGCCGAGATATAATAGCCTCCCGAAGCTGCATAATCACCCATAGAAACAATGATAGGCTTTACTTTTTTAGTCAGAATCACCTCTCTCCAGATAACATCTGATGCCAGTGCACTTCCTCCGGGCGAATTCACACGAAAAACCACCGCCTTCACACGGTCATCTTCCCGCAGTTTACGTAATTCACGTGAAACCTTATCCGAAGCGATCTGACCGCTTTCACCTTCCCCCGACACAATATCGCCTTCAGCATACAACACAGCGACACGTCCTTCGCCCTCAGAAGTAGTGGAATTAGCACGGTAATCAAGAATAGAAACCGTTGAAAAATCCTTCTTCTTATCTTTGATATTTAATCTTTTCTTTACCTCATCTATCAATTCATCTTTATACAACACTGCATCTACCAGCTTCAAACGGACTGCATCTTCTGCATCACGTACAGCATACCGGTCTGCTATAGAACGTAAAGAGTCTGCCGGAATCTTACGGCTCGCAGACACGTTGTCCAGAAATGTGGCATACAAACTCCCTAAATAAGATTCGACCTGAAGACGGTTGGGCTGACTCATCCCGTTTAACATAAACGGTTCCACAGCACTCTTATATGTACCGACTTTGACAACCTGCATATCTACCCCCAGTTTATCCAAGGCATCTTTCATAAACATGATCGAAGTACTTAATCCCCGAAAATCAAGACTCCCTTCGGGATTTAAATAAATCTTGTCCGCAACAGAAGCCAGATAATAGGCCTTCTGTGTATATCCTTCACTATAGGATACAATAAATTTCTTGGAAGCTTTAAAATCTATCAGCGCATCACGTATTTCCTGTAAAGTTGCAAAACCTGTATTTACACCTGATATATTCAAATAAATTCCCTTAATTTTGCTATCACTCTTTGCGGATTGAATACGTTCCAGAATGTCGTCCAGTCCAAGGGTTTTCGTAGTACCAAATCCCGGAATGTCGACACCTTCAAGCGGATTTGTTTCACTCCGTTCTTTTATTTCATGATTCAACGTAATATAAAGAACAGAATTATCGGCAACAACCGGAGCAGCATCTGTAGATGCGCTGCTGATCAAAGATCCTATTATCCCGGCAATGACAATAAAAAGAATAACCGTTGCAATGACAATACCGGTAATAGTCGCCAGTACATATTTTAAAAATGATTTCATGTGTGTGCGTATATAATTTGAATTAACTTTTGTAAGCTGTCATAAATGTAAATCAATAAATTATTTAATACAATATATTATACAAGTAAATCAAAATATAGTTTTATAAATGAACCAGACATATCTGCTATTGGGAGCCAACCTTGGAAAACCTCTTGAACAGCTGGCAGAAGCGCGCATACAGATTGAGCATCACATCGGCAGGCTGACAAAGGCATCCGGCCTGTACGAAAGTGAAGCATGGGGCCTTGAGGATCAGCCGAATTTTATAAATCAGGTAATAAAAGTGGAGACTATGCTTTCTCCGGATGACCTCTTGAAACAAACGCAACAGATCGAAACCAATCTGGGTAGAGTACGTCATGAAAAATGGGGGGCACGCCTGATTGATATCGATATCCTGTATTACAATAACAGTTGTATAAATCAGGAAAACCTGACAATCCCTCACCCCTACATTCAGGAAAGAAACTTTGTACTGGCTCCTTTAGCCGAGATTGCAGCAGATTTTGAACACCCTGTATTGCATAAAACTAATTTAGTATTATTTGAAAACAGCAAAGACTCCTTATCTGTTAACATCCTTAAATAAATAGAATATGTATAACCTAATTGATCCAAGTTTAATCTCGTCTACGATGATGGACAACAGTGATATTATACGTGAGTTTATAACACTTTATTTGGCTCAGACCCCACTGGATGAAGAAGCTTTAAGAATTGCAATAAGAAATAACAATCTGAATGAAATAGCAAGTAAGGCACACCATATCAAGCCAACAATGGAATATATAGGAGCATTTGCCTTAAAAGACAGAATCATCACGATAGAATCCTTAGCCAAAGAGCAGGCAGATATAGATCTGATAAAAGATGAATTTGCTATACTGGAAAGGCAATTACAGGATTTATATCAGGAATTGCAACACTATCTCAACTCTCTTGGTTAGCCTTTATCCTGCTGTATCGTACGGAAGTGAATAATAGAAAATACAATATAGGCTAAAAGAATAAAAGGGATTGCGAGGAACTTCAGTAAGGCCAGCAACACGACACTCAGAATCAGAAACAGATATTTAAACTGGTTAACTTTCCAGCTTAAAGAAGATAATTTCATGGAGAAAAGCCGCAGTTCGGAGACTAACAGCGTACTGGATACCGCCACTGTAATCAAAAGGAATACATTATTCATAATGATCTCCGGATAGATTTGCGCAATAAAAGGCAAAGAAATAATATAAAAGGTATTCATTGGTGTATTAAGACCGATAAAATCGGTAGACTGACGCTCATCCACATTAAATTTTGCCAATCTTAATCCTGAAAATACCGTCATCACAAATGCCAGATAAGGCAGCAAAGACATTTCCGTATTGATTTCCTTTAATAAAAAGTAGATCACAGCTCCCGGCAAGAAACCAAAACTAATCATGTCCGCCAGAGAATCTAACTCTTTGCCGATAGTGGACTTGACATGCAAAGCTCTCGCAGCCATACCATCAAAAAAATCACATATTCCGGAAAACAACACACAGTAAAAGGTATATTGAAATTCTCCCTTAAGAGCAAACAGGACACCTACACATCCACTAAAAAGATTCAGGCAGGTCAACGTATTCGGAATGTATTTTTTCATGTAGTAAATAACTAAAAAAGCCATCTCTGAAAGATCGTAATCTTCAAAGATGGCTTAAAATTATACATTTTAAATGGTTTTACCCATTCATACTGATCAAAAACTCTTCATTGGACATCGTACCTCTCATCTGAGCAAGCAGGAATTCCATTGCTTCATTGGAGTTCATGTCCGCAAGGTGATTACGTAACACCCAGACACGCTGTAAAGTATCTTTATCAGACAACAGATCGTCACGACGTGTGCTCGACGCTGTAAGGTCAATAGCAGGGAAGACACGTTTGTTGGCCAATTTGCGATCCAATTGTAATTCCATGTTACCCGTACCTTTAAATTCTTCAAAGATAACTTCATCCATTTTAGATCCGGTTTCAGTAAGTGCTGTTGCCAGAATCGTCAATGAACCACCGTTTTCAATATTACGGGCAGCACCAAAGAAACGTTTTGGTTTGTGTAAAGCATTTGCATCCACACCACCGGACAAAATCTTACCCGATGCAGGAGCTACAGTATTATAAGCACGCGCCAGACGGGTGATTGAATCCAGCAGGATTACCACATCATGTCCGCACTCGACCATACGTTTAGCCTTTTCCAATACAATATTTGCAATCTTAACGTGACGGTCAGCCGGCTCATCAAATGTAGAAGCAACCACTTCTGCACGTACACTTCTTGCCATATCTGTCACCTCTTCCGGACGCTCATCAATCAAAAGAATAATAAGGTATACTTCAGGGTGATTTTTGGCAATTGCATTTGCTACTTCTTTCAATAAGTTTGTTTTACCTGTTTTAGGCTGAGCGACAATAAGTCCGCGTTGACCTTTACCAATCGGTGTAAACAGATCCATAATACGGGTTGAATAATTATTCGCGCCCATATTCAGGTTCAAACGTTCGGTCGGAAACAATGGAGTCAGGTAATCAAACGGCACACGGTCCCGCACTTCAGCAGGGTTCTGGCCGTTGATAGCCTCCACCCGTACTAACGGGAAATATTTTTCACCTTCTTTCGGAGGACGTATACTACCCCGGACAGTATCACCCGTTTTCAAACCAAAAAGTTTGATCTGAGATTGGGAAACATATATATCGTCTGGAGAAGTTAAGTAGTTATAATCAGAGGAGCGTAAGAAACCGTATCCGTCAGGCATAATTTCAAGTACACCTTCATTTACGATCACATTATCAAAATCTGTAGGTACAACAGCAGCTTCTGTTTTTACCGGAGCAGCTTTAGGAGCGGCTGCAACCTTTGTTTCTTCTGTTGCTTCTGTCGTTTTCTCAGGATGTTCTTGAGTATCAACATCGTCATCAGATCTTCTTCTGATCGTCACAGGCTCTGTTTTTACAGTGCGGGTACGGCGTCTTGGTCTTTCAGATGCATCATCTTGGATAGAAGAAGGCTCTGAAGAGGCAGCTTCGGCATTGTTTTCATCTCCGGTCTGGATAATTCTATCAATGAGTTCCTGCTTTCTTAATTTATCGGCATCTTCTATACCAATAGCTTTGGCAATCTCGCGCAATTCGGAAACGAGCTTTGCATTCAATTCATTAACATCCATTAATTTTTATATGTATTATAAGATATAGGATTTTTTACTTAACATGAAAACTATTCATTTAGTTTTAACAATTTCAACTTATGCCGTATCTGTTAAAATGCTTGGCTTCCAGAACTAAGTGAATTCTTTCAGGCCAGAAACGAATAATTTTTGAGAACAGCCACAAAGAAAAACATAAGTATTCTAATTTCAAAGAAAAATTGTAAAAAAAACAAAATTACAAGAGTCTTTTGTTAAGTAAATCGTTTTACTAAATACTTTAACGTAACTTTTTTGGTTAAATTATGGAGATTTGTTTTGAATTCTTTGTATGTTAGCTGTCTTATTTAAAATCACCTTTCATGAAAGAAAACGAAATTAAAACTAATTACCCTGCCCTTTATACGTTGGTAGTGGTATTCTTTTTCTGGGGTTTCATTGCTGCTGGAAACAGTGTTTTCATTCCTTTTTGTAAAAACTATTTCCATTTAGATCAATTTCAATCTCAGCTCATTGACTTTGCTTTTTACACGGCCTATTACATTGGAGCCTTGTTGTTGTTTATTTTCAGCACCGTAAAAGGAAAAGATCTGGTTGGCCATTGGGGGTACAAGAAAAGTATTGTCTATGGTCTTCTTTTTTCTGCACTCGGTGCAGGGGCGATGATCATTGCGGTGGAAGTCAACTTGTATGTAGGAATGTTACTGGGGCTGTTTACGGTTGCTTTGGGTTTTTCCCTACAACAAACCGCAGCCAACCCGTTTGCTGTCCTGTTGGGCGATCCTAAAACCGGGTCTTCGCGTGTCAATCTTGGAGGAGGAATCAACTCTTTCGGAACTACAATCGGTCCTCTGGTTATTGGATTTGCACTTTTCGGAACATTCGAAACGATCTCTGACAGTGAGATCGCTAACCTTCCCTTAGACAAAGTCATCATCCTATATATAGGTGTAGGCTTATTATTTGTTCTGGCGGCAGCATTATTCCATTTCTCTAAAAAGGTACCTGCAGGTATCAGTGATGAGCCAATGGAAAAAGCAAGCAAGGCATTGACGACGCTCATCATCATGACCATCTTGTTATTTGCTATGTTTGCGCCTGTATTCTTAAGCTACAAAAGCGATGAAGCCATTCAGCTTGAAGCTCTGCGTGAACAACTTAAAACATTGACAGATTCCTCTGCTATCGACCAGTTAAAGGCACAAATCGCTGAAATATCGCATCCTCTTGAAAAAACAAGAATGATGTGGCTGGCTGGTGCATTTATAGTGGTAGTAGGAGGTTTATTATACTCTAATCTGAGTGCTAAGAAAAATGCAGAAGGTTGGGGAGCAATGAAATACCCTCAGTTAGTATTGGGAATGTTAGCCTTATTCTTATATGTAGGTGTAGAAGTTGCAATCGGAAGTAATCTGGGAGAGTTATTGACGCTGAAAGAATTCGGAAGTCTGCAGTCCTCACAAATCACACCTTATGTATCTATGTACTGGGGCAGTATGATGATCGGACGATGGGCAGGAGCAATCAGTGCATTTAAACTGGCAAAATCTACCAAGCAATTATTATTGATTATTGTTCCGTTTATAGCATTCTCTGTGATTATAGGGGTCAATACATTAGCAGGATTTGAGATGTCACATCTTTACTTCTACGCGGTATGTATTGCTATTCAGATCATAGCCTTCTTCCTGAGTAAAGAAAAACCGGTTCGTACCTTGATTATCTTCGGATTATTCGGAATCGGCGCAATGCTGACAGGTCTCCTGACTTCAGGTGTTGTAGCAATCTACGCTTTCCTTGCAGGTGGACTTGCATGTTCTATTATGTGGTCTTCTATTTTCAGTCTATCCATCGTTGGATTAGGCAAATATACAGCTCAGGGATCAGCATTCCTAGTAATGATGATCCTGGGTGGTGGTGTTATCCCTCCTATTCAGGGGAAATTAGCAGACATTATCGGTATCCACAATTCGTATATATTACCACTTTTCGGTTTCGTTTATATTGTCATCTTTGCCATTATGGTAAGAGGATTCTTAAAGAAACAAGGAATCAATATTGATGAAATAGAAGCTGAAGGAGGTCACTAATTCAGTAAAAACTGAATGACTAATTGTATTTAGTACACTATTGAATAAAATTGTGACGAAATTCACAAACGCCGTTTACAGCACTGTAAGCGGCGTTTTTTATTAAAAAGTAATGACCGACTCATTATTATTCAAAATAAACAATCTAAATATTATTGTTTTATGCATAAAAAACGTATTTTCGGAGAGATAAACATATCATTTTAGTACAAGAAACAACAAACAAACAATATAAACACAAATTAACTTCATACATAATGATTATAATTGCTGACGGAGGATCTACCAAGACAAACTGGTGTTTGTTAGATGATTCCAACAAGAAAATTTACTTTAATACTGAAGGATACAATCCATACTTTGTGGATAGTGAATACATCGTTAATTCATTAAAAAAAGGACTTCCTCTTGACTTACCATTTGATAAAATCTCTGAAGTAAACTATTACGGAGCAGGAGTTCACAATCAGGAGAAAGCACAAATCGTAGTCAATGCGATTAAGCAGGTTTTCCCAAATTCTAAAGTTGAAGTTGGTCACGATCTGCTTGCAGCAGCAAGAGCACTATTAGGTACAGAATCTGGTTTTGCAGCTATTCTAGGTACAGGTACCAACAGCTGTATATATGATGGTGAAGAGATTACAAAAAACATTGACTCAGGTGCCTATATATTAGGAGATGAGGGAAGCGGAAGCTACATCGGTAAAAAATTGCTGATAGATTATATCCGTGATCTTATGCCTGCAGATGTAAAGAAAGTATTTTATGAAACCTATAAGCTGTTACCTGATGAAATCATGGACAGCGTATACACTAAGCCGTTAGCTAACCGTTTCTGCGCAAGTTTCAGCAAATTCGTATATGACAATAATGTCAATATTCAATATACCCGCAAAATTGTAGAGGACTCTTTCGAGGCTTTCTTCAGCAACCTGGTAAGTAAGTATCCAAACTACCAGAGCTATACATTCAATTGTATCGGTTCTGTAGGTTACAATTTCCGCAATGTACTGGAAGAAAAAGCTGGTCACTATGGAATGAAAGTAGGAAAAATCCTTCGTTCGCCAATCGATGATCTGGTACAGTTCCACATGAACCGTGCAGCAAAAAAATAAGAATTAAGCATAAAAAAACCGGAAAAATGATTTTCCGGTTTTTTTATGTTATACACTTTGGTTCATTTCCCAATCCTGTACTAAAGTGTTATTGTCTCTCCTATTCCCGGCAAAGACAATTGCAATCCTGCGTCACTAAACTTACGCTTAGCTTCTTCCACATCAATCGTTATCGGAGGGAATGTATTATAATGAATACCGACAATACGTTTACAGTTAATAAATTGAGCTGCTTTTACAGCATCCTCCACATCCATAGTATAATGGCCTCCGATAGGTAAGAAAGCCCAGTCCAGTTGCAGATCTTCCAACAATTTCATATCATAGGTTAACGCTGTATCTCCGGCAAAATAGATTTTTTTGTCGCCGACGAAAAACACATAACCTACTGGCCAGCCGCCATATGCTCCGTCCGGTGTACTGTTGGTATGAATAGCGATCACCATTTTGACTTTTCCAAAAGTCGTCTCAATAGTGCCTCCGAGATTGAATTCCATAACTTTATCATCCGCAACACCTTGTTTTCTAACCCATGCTGCAGTTTCAACGACTGTAGCAACGATAGCATTGCTGTTTTTTTGTACCGTCAGCAGGTCAGCGACATGATCCTGATGTGCGTGACTGACAAATATGTATTCAGGATTAAGCGCATTGACATCCACATGCTCCGCAATCGGATTATACGTAATAAAAGGATCTAATAAAACCTGATGTCCGTCAAAGTCGAATAACACACAGGATTGACCGTAATAAGTAACTTTCATATAGCGTCCCGTTTTATTTATTGAACAAATTACCCAATCCGCCAAAACCACCCAGCATATCCTGAGCAGAAGCCTGCATTTCGGACTGACTGACATTTTCGGCTTGTACAAGAGCCTTATTTAGTGCGACAATCAACAGTTCCTCCAACTCTTCCTTGTCTGCATTATCCAGAAAAACAGAATCAATAGTGATCTCTCTGATTTCTTTATTTGCCGTGGCCACCACTTTGATCACACCACCCTCTGCTTCACCGAAAACAGAAATATTATCCAGTCTCTTTTTAATCTCCTGTGCCTTTTGTTGGGCTTCGAAAAGTTTATCAAACATATCTTTATGTATTTATTTAGCTGTTTTGAAGATGCAATTTACAAAATACAGCGCTGAAATAACAAATTTACTTCTGTCAAACCAATGGAATTAGGTAGTTATCCTGATCCTTATTACCTTTGCAGCATGCTTGAATATAAAAACGAACTGATTGATGAATTGGTAGAAAAATTAAATCTGCAACAAATCAGCATTGAGCCTGCACTCGTACAATCCGCACAAGATATCGCTTCCTTTGAAGACCTCAAATTGTTCATTGAACGATTTACACATATGCATACGCCCGCCAGTAATCTTGCAGAAGAGCTGGAAGAAGAGGTAGATATATTGGTTCACAAGCTAAAATTTATACCGACAGAGACACGTCCAAAAGTACTATTACTTGAAAATATAGACCCGGCCTCCCCTCTTCAGTCTGCCCTGACAACTGAGAGCATTCGTATTGCAGGTGGAGTACCACTAGAGATTCAGGAATATAAGGATGCTGATATTCTCCTTATCAAGCAGGACGAATTCTTACTATACGGACAATTGCCCCAGTTTATTCAACAGGAAGAATGGAGCAGTATTCCTGCTATTAAGAATAATAAAATATATATTATCAAAAAAGATGATTTCGCAAATGTACCGGGTAAGGATTATTTACTGGAACTGGAAATACTGGCAGAGATCATCCAGCCCAAATATTTTATTTTCGGTCATCAGGGCATTGACTGGGTCAACTTTGATCTCGGATAAAACAATAACAGGCATTCCGGATGGAATGCCTGTTATTGTTTTATATAATCCCGTTAGTTCTTTAAATAAACTTCTTACGGAGTATAGCGTACAATTTTTCTACTGTCTGCGGTTTATCACTCCAGCCATTTTTCAAGGCATAGTTTGTTTGCAAAAATGCATCCGCTTCTGCCAGATTATCAAATCTGTTTAATAATTCTATAGCTTCGCTGTAAGCCAGACTGTACCCGTTAAATAAGTCTTTGATAAATAACAGTTTATCATTAAGACTTACCGCAGCTTTCAGGTCACTGACTCTTTCCGTACCATTTTGTGAAGTCTGAAAAATATTACCTTGTCCTAATCCGGCTTTTTTCTGTTGAGAGATCAGCTCGTTCAGCGTCAATGGTCTGGAAGGTTTTTCCTCTACAGACTCTTCTACTACAATTGCCTTTTCTTCAATAACAACAGTATTTACTACAGGTGCTGCTACAGGCTGCTCATTAACAGGCTCCGGCTGTTGTGCGGGCGTTGTTGTAACAGGTTCCGGCTGAACGGGAGCGGATTCCGGTTGGGAAAAAGAAACCGGTGTTTCAAAACGAATGTTTTCCTTTACAGGCTGCTCTTCTGCCTTATCGGCTACGATTGCTTCCAGTTCACTGTGTTGTACTGTTTCCTCTTCTGCCTCGTCAGCATTATCATTATGATAGTGCTCCGTCTCATTCGCCTCGGTATATTCTTCAATTGTTTCTTCCTGTATCGATGATTCCTCCTGCATCGTGTTAGTTGTCTCCGGTATATCTTCGACAATCTCTTCATGTACAGGCTGCTCATCTACTTCCTCCTTTTCGACCTGGGAAGAAGGTGTAAAATATGTTTCAAAAGGAACTTTCTCTACCTCCGGATTGACTTTGTAGGTATCAGTCACTTCCTGTACCGGCTGCTGGTTGTTTGCGGCAGTCACCTGCAGGTTTAACGTTTTTAAAATATTAATATGATCTGCCAGGAATCTGGCTTTGGCTTCTAACAGTGAAATTTCAATCAAGTCACAGTTTTCATGCTCACTGCAAGTAGCATATTGATCATTTAGTTCTAAAAGTAAATCGCCGATTTTAGCGAAGATGTCTTGTTTTGTAGCTGCCATCCTGATATTTTTTCTGTTATGTTGTTATACAAACTAAGGAATGAACAATTAGAAATTCAAGTAATTGATAATTACCAATTTCGGAAAGACTCTCTAATTGACTATGTCAAATCTAACATTTTATTTCGATATTAGCGTCCTGTAATATCGGTTAAACGTCAATATTCTAACGTTTTTCAAGCCCTTATATTTTATAATTTCGACACATATTTTTTTAAGAGATGTTATTTTCTGAACATAATTTTGGAGCGCGAAGAGCGACCTACGGAAGTATTGAGGTGATCTGCGGATCGATGTTTTCCGGTAAAACAGAAGAACTGATCAGAAGACTTAAAAGAGCGCAGTTTGCAAAACTGAATGTGGAGATTTTTAAGCCTTCTGTAGACATCCGGTATGATGAACAGCGGGTAGTGTCACATGACCAGAATAGCATCTCCTCTACTCCGGTTTCTAACTCTTCAGCGATCTTATTACTAAGTGCTGATACCCGTGTTGTAGGAATAGATGAAGCCCAGTTTTTTGATGATGAATTGCCCAATGTATGTGTACAGTTAGCAAACAAAGGATTACGTGTCATTGTGGCAGGATTGGATATGGATTTTAAAGGAAAACCCTTCGGTCCTATCCCTGCCCTCATGGCTGTAGCAGAACACGTGACAAAAGTGCATGCTGTATGTGTCCGGTGCGGTGCTCCTGCTAATTATTCTTATCGTTTAACGGATAATGATAAGCAGGTTTTATTAGGAGAAAAAGAAAGTTATGAGCCCCGATGCCGTTCCTGCTATTACAACATGGGTTAAACATTAAAATTAACAAAACATTAACATTGAATTAATATTTAAAAGTGATTTTGGCAAACTATTTGATATATACCTTATATAGCAAATAAGATAGCTTAGTAATAAGCAACAAAATACTTTTCATAATTTAGGTTTATAATTGGTTAGTTAGCGACTTCTGCCCCACAGGAGTCGCTTCTTTTTTTGGTACAGGACAAAAAAACCGGAACAATAATTCCGGTTCTCTTATTTCTTATATATCCTTACAATTGTGCTGTAATGGATTTATCCAGAGGGTTCACTGCTGAACGGTAACGATGAATCAGTTTACCGTTTTCATCAATAAGGAATTTTTCAAAATTCCACTTAATCTCGCCTTTGAAATCCGGGTTCTCCTGATTAGTCAGAAATTTAAATAAAGGGTCAATCTGATCTCCCTTCACCTCTACCTTTTCTGAAAGAGTAAAAGTCACACCGAAATTCTTTTCGCAAAAGTCCTGAATTTCTTCATTGGAACCGGGCTCCTGGCCTCCGAAGTTGTTTGCAGGGAAACCTATAACCACTACTTTATCACCATATTGCTCTGAGAGAGCCTGAAGATCTTTATATTGTTTGGTAAACCCGCACTTGGAAGCCGTATTGACTATCAGAATCTTTTTTCCTTTATAATCCGAAAGATTGACTGTCTTCCCTTCCATATCTTTAAAACTGTAATCATACACGGTTGGGGTATTCGTAATCATCGACATACACACCATTAAAGTCATTAAAATCATAGTTATAACATTTAAATATCTAAGATAGAGTTTTTTTCCCGTTCTATTACAAAACTGAAAATTTCCTGAATCGGAGATTTAAGGATAGATCCTACACGTACCCCATGGATTCTACAAACGTCTCTTAATATCAAATCGAAATGAAAGGCAATAGAACCTACAAAGTGGCACTCATACTCCCAGTATTTGGGATATGTAAGAATATTTGTTTTGACAAACTCATCCATTCCCTTACGTAACAGACTATCTATAAACGGATGTAGTCTGTTTACATCCATAAACTCCGCGAAATTCGCCAGGTAAGTATTAGGTCTTTCTTTCTGATAGACATTCTTGATCACAACATCTTTTGATATACGATATTTCTCTTCAAATTTACCAGCCAGATCAACAGGCATTTTACCATAAAGAAAGCTGGTAATCAGCTGCTTTCCAAACCACGCTCCCGAGCCTTCATCGCCTAATACATATCCGTTTCCATTGTGACTGGGCAGCAAAAGCTCTCCATCGAAAAAGCTGACATCAGATCCTGTACCCATAGTCGCAATAAAACCCTTATTCATACCGCAAGTCGCCAGAGCAGAACCCAGAAGATCTGACTCAACAGATATAAAAGCAGAAGGAAACAATTGGGTGAGCGCATTGGAAACCAATTCACGACGATCCGGAGTCACACAACCGGCACCGTAAAAATATACTTCTTTGATCTCATCAGCATACGGAATAATCTCCGGAACTTCCTTCAAAACCCTTTCAATCTCTTTCTCACTCACAAAAAAGGGATTTAGTCCTTTCGTAGAGAAGGTTAACGGTTTACTATCCGGCAAATCCAAAATCCAATCTGATTTTGACGAACCACTGTCTGCAACTAATATCATATATGTTTATTCAAAAAGTGGGAGATCCCCTAACTTCAAATATACGCAAAAAGCAGAATCAAAAAAAGAACTTAAGCGCGAATTCCGCAAACAGACAATCAATAACATCCGGATTTATTTGGCTTAACAAATACATACCCTTACATTTGTAACAAATTCACGATAACTATCAGTTCCAACTTAATCGTAACACATGGCAAACTCATCCATAGCATTTCAAGTATCCTTTTCTGAACCTCAGGCACATTATGCCGATATCAAAATGTCTGTCTCAAACTTTAATCAGGATTACATTGATGTAAAGATGCCTGTATGGACACCCGGTTCTTATCTGATACGTGAATATGCTAAAAATCTGGAGTCTTTTCGTGCTTCAGATAGAGATGATAAGCCTTTAGCATTTGAGAAACTGTCTAAAAATACCTGGCGGATATTTGCCGGCAAACAGGATATCCATGTATACTACAGGGTCTATTGTTTTGAAGTATCCGTAAGAACAAACTTTGTAGATGATACACATGCATTTATAGTACCTGCAGCTACATTTTTCTATATTGACGGCCACCTGGCTCATGATTCTGAAGTCACATTGATTCCTTATCAGAACTGGGATAAGATTTCTACCGGATTAACGGCTGTCCCTGATAAGACAAATACTTATTATGCGCCGGATTTTGACATTCTGTTTGATAGTCCGATAGAGGTAGGAAATCAGGATATCTGGCACTTTGAAGCAGCTAATATTCCGCACGAATTCGCAATGGTCGGCGGAGGAAATTATGATAAAGAACGCTTATCTCAGGATCTTAAGCTTATCATCGAAGAAGAGACGCGTATCTGGGGGACCAATCCTAATAATCGTTACGTCTTCATTACCCACAATTATTGCTCCGGTGGCGGAGGTCTGGAGCATCTCAACTCTACCGTTTTGGGTGCTACACGTAATGGGTATAATCAGGAAACGATCTATAAAAATTTTCTAAGTCTCGCTGCACACGAATACTTTCACCTGTGGAATGTCAAAAGACTGCGTCCCAAAGCTCTCGGTCCATTTGATTATGAAGCAGAGAATTATACTACCGGTCTCTGGATTATGGAAGGTTTTACGGCTTACTATGATAATCATATCATTCGCAGATGCGGATTTACTTCAGAGGAAGAGTATTTACAACTGCTGGCAGCTGAATTCAATACAGTCTATAATCGTCCGGGCTATGAATTGCAATCCGTAGGCATGTCCAGTTTTGACACCTGGATCAAACAATACCGGCCCGATGAAAACAGTATTAATACCTCCATCTCCTATTATAACAAAGGCGCAATGCTGGCCTGTGCTCTTGATCTCAGTATTATAGCGCACAGCGATGGAAAACAAAGTCTGGATGATGTCATCAGAGCAGCATATCAGCGATTTTATGTAGAAAAAGGAAGAGGTTTTGAAGAAGAGGAATTCAGAAAGCTGACTAAAGAGGTGACCGGTCAGGAATTTCAGGAAATATTCGAAGCCGTATATGCTCATGAAGAACTGGACTACAACCATTATTTCAATCTTGTAGGTTACGAAATGCTGGATACACTGGCAGACGCACAGACCCATAGTCTGGGCATCGTGCTCAGTAAAAACGATCAGCGCGTGATGATCACTCATGTGGAACGTGGCAGCACGGGATGGGCCGGAGGATTAAGCGTAAAGGATGAACTTATCGCTATCAATGGCGTGAGACTCGATCCTGCAGGACGCGAACTCGAATATGCACTCAACTCCGGCGATGCGGGGGATATATTAACTATTTTGGTTGCCCGCGATGGTCTGATGCGGGAATTACAGATTATGATAGGGATCAGTAATAAAAAATCACTTAAAATATCCCCTCTGCCTGAAGCAACAGCAGCACAGAAACAACTGGCTCTGTACTGGCTGAATAGCAGATAACAAAAAAGACCTTGAATGATCAAGGTCTTTTTTGTTAGATTAAAATTTATACCGGATAGAAAAACCGATCGGGTCAATCAACTTAAGGCTGCTGCTCTGAATAAAATCAAGATAAGGCTTGACATCCAGAGAAATAGAAACAGGTGCATTTGGAATGCTGTATTCTATACCGACAATACCATCCACACTGATAATGGCTTCAGAAGATCTGCTGAAACGATTTCCGTTTCCATCTGTATACGGCTTACGTGTATATCCTCCCACACTTCCCCCAAATCCGTAGTACCAGGTAAAATCTCCTGTCAAAGGTTTGTGAAACTCATATAAACCTACCACTCTGAATCTTCTCGAAGTAGAATTACTCTGAATACTGACGATTCCTTCGATAGCCCGATCTTCACGCATAGTGTATCTGTAGGTAATACCCTGAGCAGAACCAAATCGTCCGCCTATGGCATGATCACTGGTCAATTGAGCTTTGGCATCTATAGCAAACAACGTTAGTATGCCGATAATAAGAGCGGATAAGTATGCTTTTTTCATTTAAAAAAATTTATAAATATTAATGTCAAATGTAACATGATTTTAACGGTTTAAAAAGATATTTGGTATATATTTGACAAGCTTTTGATACAAATAAACCCTGAAAATGATTATATTGGTATCAGTATAACATGCTGTCCTATTATAAACCCGTTAAATTGTAACTATGAACACATTAACACGAGTATTCGATTTCATCACACGTTATAAAGAAGAATTTAGCAAGCCCATAATGGTTGCCGGAAAAAGGGAAGGCAAGTGGAAGACATATTCAACGGACGAATTTATTGAGATTATCGACAATATAAGTAAGGCTATGCTGGCCAGAGGGGTGAAAAAAGGAGACCGCATAGCATTAATGTCCGGCAATCGTCCGGAATGGAACTTTGTAGATTTCGCAGCCAATCAGATCGGGGCAGCTATTGTACCTTTATACCCAACACTTTCCAGTCAGGACTTAACCTATATAATTGCAGATGCTGAAGTGCGTTCTATTTTTGTAAGCAATGCGGAACTGACCGGTAAAGTCAAAACAGCACTGAAAGAGAATAATCTGGAAATTAACCTGTTTACATTCGAAAAAATTGATGACCTGCCGACACTGGATGATGTGATCGCATTCGGAAAAGAGCAGGATATCGATCTGAAGCCCTATAAAGATGCGGTATCTGAAGACGATCTGCTGACACTTATTTATACCTCAGGAACGACTGGCAAACCGAAGGGGGTATTGCTGACGCATAAAAACGTCATGAGTAATGTCAATGCCTCAAATCACCTGCTGAAGACAGAGTACAATAAGGCATTAAGTTTCCTTCCGCTCTGCCATATCTTTGAGCGTATGGTTGTTTATCTGTATTTCTCACGCGGTGTTCAGATATATTATGCAGAAAATCTGGACAATATCGTGGCAGATATCAATGAAGTGAAGCCAATGGCATTTACAACGGTACCACGTGTACTGGAAAAAGTCTATGACAAGATCGTAGAAAAAGGTAAAGCGCTTACCGGAATCAAAAAGGCTTTATTCTTCTGGGCATTGGAACTCGGTCATAAATATCAGGAACCTGAAAAAAACGGAGCTTTCTACAACCTCAAACTGGGTATTGCCCGCAAGCTGATCTTCTCCAAATGGAAAGAAGCGTTGGGTGGCGAGATCAAGCTAATTGTATCAGGAGGAGCCGCTTTGCAGGAACGCCTGGCACGTGTATTCTGGGCTGCCGGCATACAAGTACTGGAAGGTTACGGACTGACGGAGACTTCTCCGGTTATTGCGGTCAACACGTGGCAACCAAACGGTGTTCGTTTTGGTACGGTGGGTAAAGTATTAAGTAATCTGGATGTGAAAATCGGCCAGGATGGAGAGATATTGGTGAAAGGCCCCAGTATCACGGCCGGATATTATAAAAATGAAGAGGCTACTAAAGAAGCTATCGATGAAGAAGGATATTTTCACACCGGCGATATCGGCGAATTATCTAAGGATGGCTTCCTGAAAATCACTGATCGTAAGAAAGAGATGTTCAAAACTGCAGGAGGTAAATATGTCGCTCCGCAGGTATTGGAAAACAAATTCATGGAATCTACGTTAATTGGACAGGTAATGGTGCTTGGAGAAAACCGTAAATTCCCGTCAGCACTGATTGTTCCGGCATTTGAAGAGCTGGAAAAATGGTGTAAACATAAAGGCATAGCCTACACCTCCAAAGATGAAATCATCAAAGATCCTAAAGTAATCGAAAAATATCAAAGTGAAATAGATCGGTTAAATGCGGGATTCGGACATTGGGAACAGGTTAAAAAATTCAAATTGCTCAATAAGGAATGGAGTATTGACAGCGGCGAACTCACACCAAAACTAAGTTTAAAACGTAAAATTATCCTTCAGAAATTCGAAGATACCATCAATGGTATTTATGAAGAAACAGGAAGTAAAAGCTAACAGTTTATGTCAAAAATTCCGTTTAAGGCCAGAGTAAAAGACTTTGGAGGACTCATGATGAATGTCATCAATGGTTTTCTGGATGACAAATGTATGAAAATGAGCGCCTCACTTGCCTATTACACTGTATTCTCCATAGGTCCGCTTATCATCATCATCATCTGGTGTATTGGATTTTTCTATGGTACACAGTTAGACGGCCCCACAGGTGCGCGTGATGAAGTGTTTAAGGAATTTTCAGAACTCTTTGGAAAAGATGTAGCTGTACAGGTACAGTCAACGATCCAAAAGATCAGCTTTGAAAACAGATCGAACATCGGAATTATTGTCGGAATCGTCACACTTATCATTACCTCAACGACCATTTTTGTAGATATACAGGATTCTATAAACACAATATGGAAGGTGAAGGCCAAAGCGAAAAAAGGATGGCTCAAACTGATTATCAACAGACTTATATCTTTTTCCATGGTATTGGGTCTTGGATTTCTACTGATTGCCTCACTGATGATCAACGGGATTATCGTGGCACTCACCAATTACTTTGGTCAGTATTTTGAAAATATAAGTCTGCCCATGCTGGACTGGATTAATACCGGAATTACATTTATGGTTATTACGGCTTTATTCGGCTTTATATTTTCCTTCCTTCCGGATGCCAAAGTCAGGTTCAGGGATATACTAGGAGGAGCTATATTTACCGCCTTATTATTTATGTTCGGAAGGTATGCTATCTCTTTGTACATCACCCAGTCGGCCACAGCAAGTGCATATGGGGCTGCAGGATCTATTATAGTCCTGTTAGGTTGGGTATATTACTCTTCAGCTATTCTCTACTTCGGAGCAGAGTTTACCAAAGAAATTGCTATACGTTACGGTAAAGGAATTCGGCCGACTTCATTTGCAGTTCTCGTTAAACAGACAGAATTGGAAATAGACGTAGAAACCGGACAACGCAAAATTTCAAAAAGTACTCCTGAAGTACCTATGAATGTATCTGAAATTGAAAAAGATTAAATCAGGTTCTTTCTTAAATCTATTTATTTACAGATTTAAGGGACTATAAAAAAACAAAGGCTTCCGATAGAGGAAGCCCTTGTTTTTTAGGATTGCGGTCTGCATTATTTGACTTGATATATCAATACTTTTCGACCTACATTACCTGTTTTATCCATTCCTTCGACAACGACTTTATAATTACCATTGCCATCTGCATTATAATATTCAAGTTCTATCTCACCCGTTTCGGTTACATTTACATTCGGATTCCAGTAGATTGTCGTACGCAGATCATTCGCAGCTTTACGTTGCGGTGTATCATACTTAGGCAGATAAAACTGTCTTTCTTTGATATATCCCAGCGGATACATATCAATAACATTTGTTTTTGGCAACATACTCTCAATCTGTGCAAGGGACATACGAGGTTGTTTCTTCTCTTTCTTAGTATAAATGGAGACAACACCATTATTTTGATACATTCTGCTCACTGTACCTAACTCATCCCGAAGGAAGATCTCGATCCCTTCAATATCGGGCACATTGATAGAATTAAGACTGGCTTCATCTATAGGCATACCATTTAAGAAGAATTGTACCGGAATACGTCCTCCTGCATTGTAGTCCCTGCTTACATAATATTTTAACGTCTGAGTATCAAATGTGATACCTGTCAAAACTGTTGTCAGACATTGAGTAAGAATATTACATCCGGAAAGTCTGGATGGATCTATTCTGTGTTCAGGCATCGATAATCCGGACAAAGATGGAAAATCTTTACTTGATACTACTTTTTTCACCACTCCGGTAACCGCGACTTCATCCAATAAGATAGATGTACGGTATTCCTTGCGGCTGTTATCCAGATAAGGTGCAATTGAACGATCTATATTGTCAATCCTGTTACTTTCGTAAGGATTGTTCTTATCAATACCCGGAAAATACGATTGATCCATATTGATAACCAGGCTTCTGTAATTATCATTACTTCTGGCATTTACCGTTACTTTTGAAGAATCCGGGAATACCACATTCTCAAATTTGAATTTACCGTTTACATCCGTGTACGCATCCTTGCTGACTCCTGCTGCCGGGATTTTCAAAAGCAGTCCTGCATTTTGAACAGTTCTACCCGTATTCATACGGAGTACTCCGGAAATAGTAATTCCTTGTTCCGGAAGGAAATTAATAGCTGGCAATTTATCAGTTATAATGTCTGTATAAGAAAACCTTCTGAACCCTTGCGTCATTAACAATGCGTCCAGAGCCTGTAATCTGTTTTCCACCTTTTCATCAAAGTAATAGTTTGGCTTCTCCACATAGCCTTTGATATCCGATGTTAGCAGGAAATTACTCACTATAGAAAGGTCTTCCTGATCATCATAAGGAACTTTCGTTTCGTCTACGACAGCGACCGAATAGCTACCCGGAAATTTTTGACCATTATTATCGATCGCCAGTTTCAGTTTGACCAGATCTTTTGGTTTGTAGGCTTGCTTATCAGCCGTTGCTTTTATGTCCAGCAATTTATCGGATTGAATATAGATCAATCGTTCACTGATGGGAGTTCCATCCGGCTTCATGAGTGTAATCTGAGCAATCCCGTTTGGAAAACGATTTTTTGGTATGGTCAGTAAAAATGATGGATTTTTCAGTGTAGCCTGTGCCGCATAACACAACTGTCCGTTGGATACGGCCAGAATATAGTAGGGTTGATTCTGAACTTTTTGAAAGTAGGTATCGCTGGTCACGATTCCCATTTGAATAGTGGTATCTGCTTCCTTATGGAATACCAGATTGACAGATTCGGTTTTTACATCCGGAAGTGTATAGGTGCGCTCCTGTCCATTTTCAAACTTGACGCTGGCTTTATACTTCTCCCCCGCAATAGGAAGCATAGAGAACATACCCATTCCTAACCCCAGATCTTTAAATTCTGTTATAGTGGCATTCTTTGAATCTACAATCCGGCCCGTCACTTTTTGTCCTTTTCCATCCGAACCCACGGCTTTAAACCCGACATTCTTTGCCAGTCCTGCAATGAGATCCCCACCTTCCGGAAAAAATTGAACATCTACATCCCATACGGCATTTTTTAGTAAAAAATTACCCACTAAAGGGGGTTGCCCTTTCTCTCCATCGACCTTGACCGTCAGCTCTCCGCTTTGCAGTATTTCACGATCCTTGGCAGAAATATTCATTGTGATACGTCCCATATCATCGGTTTCACCTTTTCCTTTACTGATGGTTTCCCATCCGGATATAGCTTCCCAATTGACTTTGGATCGACTTAATATCTTACCTGTCTTATCTTTAAACTGAACAATAGCCTGTGTTTTGGTACCGTTGTCATTTGGTTTGAATTCAATATTGGTAATGACCTTATTATTAATAGCATCTCCTATAGGTATAATCTTATTGAAGAAATATACTGGATCAAAATTGGCCATCCATTTGGTATAAGCTCTGAAACGGTAATTGTCTTTGACCATAAACTGAGGATCCAATACAAAATATCCGTTACCTACACCTTCTTTTAAAGGAATTTTGAAAGTCTGGATAAGAGAATCCCGGCTATTCAACACCTCAACATAGGTGATCTTCGAAGGATCGTATTCAAACAGATTGCGATTCAGATAAGTTTTAAACCAGAGTGTGTCTCCTACCGCATAATACGGTTTATCGAAGTGCACGTGAACCTTTTCGATCGGATAGACCTGAAAAAGCTTCTGTGCTTTTTCAACAACAGTATTAATCGGAATAGTGGGTTTATCTTGTGCCAGAGATTTGGCCTGAAAGGCAAATGTAGCAATCAGGAATACAATAAAAAAATTTAATGACTTCATGTATAGCGTCGTATTTTTCAGAATGCTAAATATATCCATTTTTAGCGAAACAAGCATAGGAAGCCCCGAAATTTAACATTCCTTAAAGCAATGGAGCCAGTAACCGGCAAAGCGAATCCACTCCTTTTTTCCATTTGGAACGATTTTTCCATATCTTCAATGTGAGCAAGTCCGAATTGGTTTTGTCCTTTTCAAATTGATTTTCCAGATTAACACATAGTTGCAGGTCACTAATAATAGCAGAAATCTCAAAATTGATGTAGAAACTGCGTATATCCAAATTAGTAGTCCCGATAAAGGCGACTTTGCCGTCAATACACAATGTCTTGGCATGGATAAATCCTTTAGTATACAGATACACTTTGACCCCTCTGTTTAAGAGAGACTTGAGAAATGAAAAACTGGCATGCTGCACAAAATAAGAATCCGATTGAGCCGGCATCATTAATTCAACTTCTACGCCTGAAGCGGCAGCGACCTGCAAAGCAGTAGATAACTCATCACTGGGAATATAATACGGTGTACATAGCTGTACTCTGTTCTTGGCCTCGCTGATAGCCAGTAAGATTGCTTCCATATTAAATGGTCCCACCGATCCCGGATCACTGGATGTGAAAGCCACTGCAGCCTGTTCGGGAAACTGAAAAGGTTTGCTGCACAGATACTCACGGGTAATCATAAATGGTTCGCCGTCAGTCTGATTCCAGGACATCCAAAAATTCACCTGCAACATATTTACAGCTTCACCCTCGATCATGACAGAGGTATCTCTCCAGAAAACGGCATTAGATTGTCCCGGATAATTGATATAGCGATCTGAAATATTAATTCCCCCAACAAAACCAATATGGCCATCTATCACTGCGATCTTACGGTGATTACGATAATTGGAATTGGCCAGAGAGGTAAAAGTCACAGGCAGAAAGGGTTGAAATTCTATTTTACTCTTTTTACTTGCAACCAGATATTTGACCAAGTCCGGCGATCCGAAACTATCTACTATCAAACGTACTTTGACCCCTTCGGCTGCCTTTTCTTCCAATGCATTTAACACTTCCAGTCCTATGTTATCCAGTTCAAAAATGTAATATTCTAAATGAATAGCATGTCTGGCTTCCCGGATTGCTTTTAGAAATGCAGGGAATTTTTCCTCACCGTTAGTAAGCAAAGTAACCCGGTTACGCAATGAAGGAGAAGATAGCCGTTCATTCTTGAGAAAGGTAAATACACGATGAGCTGAGCCTATCCATTCTTCTATCGTCTCCAGATCGCGTTCCATTTCGGGCTCCAGTTTATTCCATTCCCGCTCCAGCAGCTCAGCCTGTTGCTGGCTCATACGTTGAAATTTACGGATCTTCTGAAACTTCTGTCCAAACAGGTAATACAGAATAAGACCGATGACGGGAAGAAAAACGATTACCATTACCCATGATACAGTCTTGCTGGGATTTCGGTTTTCGATAAGAATAGTAGAAATAACCCCAATGTATAAGATAGAGAGTGGTATCCAGTACCATTGTACTAAAAACTCCCATACCATATTGACATGATGTGATTCGATAGCAAGCACTTCCATAGCATTTTCATTGGTCTGATTATAATAACAGCTGTTATATGCACAGCAATCAGAACAAAAATCTTTTATTTAAAGCAACCCCAAACAGGTTTGGAATAAATTTAGGCTATTTTCTTAGCATTAAGAAAAATAAAAGAAGAGAAGATACGGCTATGCACAATGTGCAGCTCCATTCATATGAATCAATGGACTAAGATAAGGAATATCAAGGTTAGCACCCCTCAGCATAAACCAAATGCCCATCAGAAGATAGAGTGCCGGCAGCCATTTGTTAAAATTGAACTTAAATATTTTATTTGGAAAGTGGCCTGCAAATGAAACTGCAAGTAGTAAAGGTAAAGTACCGGTACCAAAAAGTACCATAAACATAAAACTGCCTGAAACAGTAGCTGCATTCAAAGCAGCAGCCAGAGCCATATAAACCATACCGCAAGGTAGTAATCCATTTAATATACCAGCCACAAAACTTCCTCCCGGACGATACAGCCACCTTCCCATCAGTTTAGCGAAAGGCGTGATAAAGGTTGTCTGCCATTTGGCAAATTTGCTATTTTGTTTACCATAAAGATGGAAAAGACCAATTCCTATCAGAATAGATCCTGTCAACAAACTCATCCATTGCTGCCAGCCTTGTATAGAAGCCAAGTTACCAAACAGACCCAGGACAACACCCAAAAGCCCATATGTCAATATCCGGCCGGATTGATACAGGATTTTATTAAGCACTACAGTCCAGGACATCTGTTGACCTCCCTGAAAAGCCATCAGTAAAGGACCACACATCACTGCACAGTGCAGACTACCTAATAAACCCATAAAAAATGCCAGATAATGATAAGTCATATGCTACAGGAATATATGTTTTTCAAAAATATAAGGAACCGCATTACCCTCCCATTGTATTTCCAGACTCCAGCGTCCTTTCTGAAAAGACTGTATAGGCAAACGATATCCGGTCGAAGCCGTAGCAAACGGTAAGGAAATATCCAGATGACTGTCAGAAGGACGCTTGAATACCAGTTTACCTTTGTTTTGCGGATGCTGAAAATCAATATAAAGAGTATCATTCACTGCTTTTATAACGGGTTCCGCATGATCTCTGATCACGTTTGATTTTCTATTATAGGTATCATCGTAGTTTAATCCCTTTTCATAATAGTCCTCTTCCTCTAATGTATCCGCATTATGACTCACCATATATATTCCTGCACCTATAATACCTGACATAAATACGGCGAGACTGACTACTATTTTTTTACCCCAATTCATACTTCGTTGTTTTTTATACTACATTCCCGGAGGAGCAATAAATGTCGTTTTCAGGGTTTCTATCTTTTTCCCTTCGGACATAATATTTATTCTGACATTTGATTTATAATGCTCCACATCTTTATTATTGATAATCAGAAAAAAACTGAGTTTAGCACTGCCATCCTTATTCAGTTTATTAATTTTATTAACCAGTTGTAGTGTTAATTTGGGATCTTCGCTTTCCAGCGTAAAAGGCATTTCTTTACCACTCTTGTTGATCAGTTCCAGCGAATAAAGATTCGAAATGGTATGATCTTCTCTTAACTGATAAGTACTTCCTTTGGCTCTCAGCAGTGTAGCACCAACTTGTGTTCGGCTGAATATCATGTAACCAAATACTCCCATCAATACGGCTAATACAATGGAATACGCAATTGCTCTTACATTATTCTTTTTGAAATCATCCTTACGTTCAATTTCACCCATAGCGTAAAACCCGATAAGACGACTTGGTTTTCCTATTTTTTTCATGACACCGTCACAGGCATCTATACATGCGGTACAACTGACACATTCCATCTGTAATCCCTTACGGATATCTATACCTGTAGGACACACCTGTACACATAAATTGCAATCCACACAGTCTCCCTTTTCCTTATGATCATCCTTTCTTTGCTTACCCCGCGGTTCGCCTCTGAAATGATCATACGCTACGACTGTACTTTGATCATCCAGCAATACACTTTGCAGCCTTCCGTACGGACAAATCGCAATACAGACAATCTCGCGGATATAAGAAAATACAGCATAGAAAACCAAGGTAAAAACAGAAATGGAAATCAGCCCCGCAATGTGTGCATCAAAAGGATCCGTAATAATCTTAATGAGTGCATCAGTACCAATAATATAAGACAGAAAGATATTCGAAATAAAAAAAGATATAATCAGAAATATCGTATGCTTGAGTATCTTTTTCTTATTCTTCTCCAAAGAATTTTCTGCAGCATTTAATTTCTTCTGCTGTGTCCAGTCTCCTTCTATCCAGTATTCTATCTTGCGGAATATCAATTCCATAAAGATAGTTTGCGGACAGGCCCAACCGCACCAGACCCGTCCATAAACTACAGTAAACAACACAATACATACCATCGCGATCAGCATGCCGAACACGAAAATATGCAGATCTTGGGGATAAAATAAATTTCCGAAAATAGAGAATTTGCGCTCAATGATATTAAACATCAAAAAAGGTTCTCCTTTGATTTTAATAAACGGAGCTGCAAATAAAAACAGCAACAACGAATATCCAAACCACTGGCGATAGTTATAGAGCTTGCCGGAAGGTTTCTTGGCATAGATCCAATTTCTCTTTTTAGATTTCGGAGGATTGATATCCTGAATATTCGTTGTTACCTGCATAATTATATACCTATTGTACGGCTGTAGTATCTGTTTCGGCTTCGGCATCTTTCTCCGCAGATGCATACTCTACTTCTGCTCCCTGCGGTTCTTTAGGATTACCCGGTTTTGTATCCCGTATCGAAACGATGTAATTACTTACCTCTGCTATTTGTGCCGGAGACAATGTCTGTTCCCATGGCACCATACCTTTATCCGGCACACCATACTTTACTGTTTTAAAAACATCTTTAATCTCTCCGCCATGCAACCAGAACCGATCTGTAAGATTAGGTCCGATTCCCCCTTCTCCGGCCTGACCATGACATGCAGAACAGTTCGCTGCAAAGATGGCTTTACCTGCTGCAGCCATAGCCCCCGTCTCATCCACCGTAATAGATGTTTCATCGATAAGATCCGCTACCTGGGCGAGATACTCCTGTTTGGCCTTTTCAGCCTGAGCAACTTCCCTCACATATTCCTGATCCTGATTCAATCCCCATCCAAATACATGGTACACCAACAGGTAGATAATACCAAATGTAATAGTAGAATAGAATAAGGCATTAAACCAGATCGGAATCGGATTATCCAGCTCTTTTATACCATCATAACTGTGATCAATCACAATATCCTTTTCTTCTGAGATCGGTCTCAGTCCCATTATCTTTTTCCAGTTATTCGACCATTTGATTTTACGGGCCTGCTTTGCAGCAACTTTTGCCGCCTGTTCCTGCAAAAGCACTTCAGGCATAGTAATCTTCAAAATGGATTTTATCGCTTTACTAACGGAAAGCGCAGTAAAGAGCAGGACGATCAATACCACCACCAACAGAATGATAAGGATATCATTATATATATTGCCGGTACTCATGTTCCAACCTGAACTTACGGCAGTAGAATCTGCTACTAAAAATAATTTCATAATCTATTTTTATTCTGTTGTTTGACCATTTTGTTCGTCCTGACCATCGAGAGGCAATTCTTTCATATACTGAATATGATCTTTCTTCATCCAGAATAGCATCAATGCTACCGCAACGAAGAATACCAGGAATATCCACAGCGATGTGATCAGATAAATTTCATCGCCATTTAAGTTTGTTATTTGCTTGAACATCGTTTTACAGTTTAATTTTGACTATCCACATTACTTGCTGCCGCTGCTGCAGGTGCTGCTTTAATATCCGTTCCTAATCGTTGCAAATAAGCTATGATCGCTATAATCTCTCTGTCACTTCCAACCTTAACCTGATTTGCCGCCAGATCCTTGGCTATTGCTTCTGCCTGTTTAGCGATATCAGCATGTGCGTTTTCAATATCCTTATCTGAATAGGGTACACCTAATACACGCATTGCATTCATTTTCTCTTTAATGATACTATTATCCAGTTTCTGATCTATCAGCCATGGATAGGTCGGCATGATACTACCCGGCGAAGTAATGGTAGGATCAAGCAAATGATCAAAATGCCATTTGTTAGGATACTTCCCTCCTACGCGATGTAAATCAGGTCCGGTACGTTTGGATCCCCATAAGAATGGTCTGTCGTATACATATTCTCCGGATTTGCTGTACTCTCCGTATCTGGAAGTCTCCGAGCGGAATGGTCTTACCGTTTGAGTATGACAGTTTACACAACCTTCTTTAATATAGAGATCTCTTCCCTGTAACTCCAGTGCAGTATATGGCTTGACACTTGCTATAGTAGGAATATTAGATTGAATGGTGAAAGTAGGTACCATCTCCACAATTCCTCCTATCAGTATAGCGAGAAGGGCAAGCACCATGAATAACATAGGTTTACGCTCCAGACGGCGATGAGTCTCACGTTCATTCTTAGTCACAGGTTCAAGAGCAGGAGCTTCAGCCGGCTCATTAGCCATCAGTTTTCCTTTAGCCATTGTTTTGACCAGATTGAATGTCATCAGCAATGCTCCGGACAGGTACAATGCACCACCTACCGCACGCATCATATGCATGGGAAGAATTTCTAATGTAGTAGCCAGGAAATTCGGATATTTCAATACACCTTCAGGCGTAAATTCTTTCCACATTAACCCCTGTACAACAGCTGCCCAGTACATTGGAATAGCATAGAATAAAATACCTAATGTACCGATCCAGAAGTGCACATTGGCTAGCTTTTTAGAGTACAGCTCTGTTTTATAGATACGCGGTACCAACCAGCATAGTATCGCAAACGTCATAAAACCGTTCCATCCAAGTGCCCCGACGTGTACGTGAGCCACGATCCAATCGGTAAAATGGGCAATCGCATTTACCTGTTTTAAGGATAACATAGGGCCTTCAAATGTAGCCATACCGTAAGCCGTCAAAGCAACGACCATAAACTTCAAAGTAGGCTCTGTTCTAACCTTATCCCATGCGCCACGCAATGTCAACAGACCGTTGATCATCCCTCCCCAGCTAGGAGCAATCAACATGATGGAAAATACGACGCCCAATGATTGTACCCATGAAGGTAATGACGTATATAATAAATGGTGCGGTCCTGCCCAGATGTATATAAATATCAGTGACCAGAAATGCAGAATACTCAGTTTGTAAGAATATACAGGACGATTGGCCATCTTAGGCAAAAAGTAGTACATCATACCTAAGAAAGGAGTGGTAAGAAAGAAAGCAACAGCATTATGGCCATACCACCATTGGACTAATGCATCCTGTACTCCGGAATAGACATAGTAACTTTTCCAGAATGTGACAGGTAACTGGATAGAGTTGACGATATGAAGTACAGCTACTGTAACGAATGTTGCAATGTAAAACCATACAGCGACATACATATGCCTTTCTCTGCGTTTGATAATAGTACCGAACATATTTATACCGAATACCACCCAAATCAAAGTAATAGCCACGTCAATAGGCCATTCCATCTCCGCATATTCATGACTGGAAGTAAACCCCATCGGAAGCGTAATGGCGGATGCTATAATAATAAGTTGCCAACCCCAGAAATGGAGCTTACTTAGTACATCGCTGAACATCCTTGCTTTGAGGACCCGTTGCAGCGAATAATAAACGCCCATAAAAATAGCATTCCCTACGAATGCAAAAATGACGGCATTGGTGTGAACAGGACGAACACGACCAAAAGTCGTATACTGTATTCCGAAATTCATATCCGGCCATACCAGTTGCAATGCTACCAATAATCCCACGGACATTCCAACGATGCCCCATATAATGGTGGCTAACCCGAAATTTCTGACAATCTTATTGTCGTAATTAAACTGCTCTAACTGCATTACTTGTTGTGTTGATTTCTGTGGGTAAAATTATCTCTTAATTCATGACATTCTAATGATATATCACGGCTTAAAAAGTGATTTATGTTACTTTTCAGTCACAACAACAGTCTTTAGAGCCAAGCTATTAAACAAAAAAAACGGACTTAAATATTTAAGTCCGTTTCTACATTTTTTGATATGATGGATTACAGCATATTCTTTTCCCTTTCCTCATCAGCTACAGGTGCTTTCGCATATCTGGTATACCCATGTTTGGAAGGATTTTCAATAATCTCTTTGACAGAGACTAATTTATAAACATATGATGCTGTTTCATTATTGAGCTTCAGCTTATAATAATCGTCTTGTTTTTGACGACGAATGGCTCCTCTCAGGCTTCCTCCACCTACATTATAGGCAGCGGCGACCAATGTCCAATCTCCAAATTCACGATAGAGATATTTGAGGTAACGTGCAGCAGCATGTGTTGATTTTGTCAGATTAAGTCTTTCATCTACTTTACCGCTCACCTTCAATCCATAAAGACGTGCTGTTGCCGGCATAAACTGCCAATAGCCACCTGCACCTTTACTGGACACCACACGACTATCCATCCCGCTTTCAACAAGTGGTATGTATTTAAAATCTTCCGGAATACCATGTGATTTTAAGATTGCAGCAATCTGTGGTAGGTGTTTCTCTGCTTGCTTGTGTAAACTGTACGTCTGTTGCTTTCTAAAAGAAAAACGACTTAAGTACTGTGTGAGCTTCCTTTCGACCTGAGGCAGGTCCAGTGGAAGGCTTTCTTCTGCGAAGGTGATCGATATCAGATAATCATGTTCTCCTTCATTGTCCTTATCTCCATTATTGTCAGATAAAGCCGCTTTGTTTACTATTCTGTTTTTGATGTTCAGGGCCTTGGCATCGTCATATCTGACATTGGCTGCGACCGCATTTTCTTTAGTGCTTGAATACAATTTCGACAGTAACATCCCTGCCAAAATCAAGCCACAACATAATACTTTCTTTCTAATCATTCACTCCCTTACTGCTATCCTATCCACGATAATATCGATCAAAAAATAGCTTGGTACAAATTCAAGGTGGCAAAGATACGTACTATTATGCTAAAAAACAAATAGTTACAAATCCGACCAGATCTATAACGTTGAAATTCAGCTTTATTGTATACGATTTTCATAAAATATTTACATTATAATAGTTGTAGAATAAATATAATAGCTATCTTTGTAGTTCACATTTTTTTAAAGTAAAATATGCCATTCAGCAGAAATCGGAACAGTCGTGACGACAACTCCAAACGATCAAGAAGTAACTCAGAAAACTTCAAATCAAAAGGCAACAGCAGCCGATCAGAAAAGTCTTCTGGTTACAATGACAACAAATCTCCTAGAAAATCATTCTCAAAATCATCAGACTCTAATGATCGTCCTGATCGTTTCGAAAAAACTGAAGGTGGTAAAACCGGAGGCTATAAAAAGTCATTCGACGGAAAGAAATCATTCGGAGAAAAAAGATCCTTTGGAGAGAAGAAGGCATTTGGCGATAAAAAAGCGTACGGAGATAAAAAGCCTTTTGGAGAAAAAAGTGCTTTCGGAGAGAAGAAAGCCTTTGGAGACAGAAAACCATTTGGTGATAAAAAAGCATACGGAGATAGAAAACCAGGTTCCGATAAAAGATTTGGTGACCAAAAGTTCAGCAAAAGCGGACCTAGAGATAAAAACAGAGATTTCGGAGATAACCGTAAATTCGACAAACCATACAAAAAATCCTTCGAGAAAACCGAAGATGGTGAACAAAGAACATTTGCAAAACGCAGACCAAGCAGCAGAACGGTAAAACAAGCTACATCTGACTACGATGATAACGGAATGATTCGTCTTAACCGTTACATCTCTAATGCAGGTATATGCTCCCGTAGAAAAGCTGATGAGCTGATCACAGCAGGTGTTATATCTGTAAACGGAGAAGTAGTTACGGAATTAGGTAGTAAAGTAGATCCGGCTAAAGATGAAATAAAGTACAATGGAGAGCGTCTGAAAAGAGAGAAAATGGTATACGTACTTTTGAACAAACCAAAAGATTATATCACGACTACTGATGATCCTCAGGAACGCCGCACAGTAATGCAATTGGTCGCAAATGCTACTAAAGAACGCATCTATCCTGTAGGTCGCTTAGACAGAAACACAACTGGTCTGCTTCTGTTGACCAATGACGGTAATCTTGCAGAAAAATTATCACACCCCCGGAATAATATCAGCAAGATCTATAATGTGGAGTTGGATAAGAGTCTGAATCAAGGCGATTTCAACAAAATTGTTTTTGGACTTGAACTGGAAGATGGTTTTGTAAAACCTGACGATCTGAGCTATGTACAGGGCGGTAGTAAACGTGAAGTGGGAATTCAGATTCATAGCGGCAAAAATCGTATTGTAAGACGTATTTTCGAATCTTTAGGATACGATGTCGTAAAACTGGACCGTGTAGTATATGCTAATCTTACGAAAAAAGATCTGCCAAGAGGTCGTTGGAGATATCTGGAAGAAAAAGAGCTGATTCAATTGAAACATCTGATCTAGATCAACCCGATCATAAAATTTAAAGCAGCTTAACCGCTGCTTTTTATATTTTAGTGCAGTTATCTCTTCTTATTTTTTTAATTTTATCAAAAATATAAAATATCATGACAGATCCAAAAACACTGACTTCTGTAGCAGAATTTCATAAAACATTTCAACACCCTATACTAGATCAGCCTACTATTCCGGCTGAGAAAAGATGCGAACTACGCGTATCGCTTATTGCTGAGGAGTTAAAAGAATTGGAAGAAGCCATCCAAAACAAAGACCTGGTAGAAATAGCCGATGCACTTTGTGATATCCAATACGTATTATCCGGAGCAGTTCTGGAGTTTGGTTTAAAAGATAAATTCAATGCTCTTTTTGAAGAAGTGCAACGTTCTAATATGAGCAAAGCATGTAAATCCGTCAAAGAAGCGGAAGAAACGATGAAGTATTATAAAGAAGAAAAAGGTGTAGATAGTTATTTTAAGGAAGTTGACGGCCTGTTTCTGGTATTTAGAGAAGGAGACAACAAAACGTTGAAATCGATTTATTACTCCCCTGCAGATTTAAAATCTATTATTGAGCAATAAGTTCAATACACTGTAATAAACAGGGAGCAAATAATATTTGCTCCCTGTTTATTTTTATGCCAATATTTTATATCTGCTGCCTTGAATAGCATTTCGCTGCTCCAGGCCTTTATCAATATATGTTTGAATAGCTGATTTGCCAAGTCCCCAGTTAGGCGCTATTAACAACTCTTTATCAGCCAGACCGAACAATCGCTGAACGATAATATCAGGTCTTAATAAAGGAATAAATTCACACAAGAAGTCAGTGTATTCTTCTATTGAAAAGACATGAAAAGGCTCCCGTTTATATTGTACTCCCATAATAGAGCCTTCGACAATATGCAGGTGATGGAGTTTTATAAATTTAATCTGTGGATGCTTATTTATCTCATCAGCATAGCGCAACATCATCTCTCTTGTCTCCCATGGGAAACCAAAGATAGTATGCACACAAATTTCTAAAGGACTGTTTTGTACCAGAGCCAGTGCTTTTTGTAGTTCACCGTGTGAACATCCTCTGTTGATACGGGTAAGTGTTTCGTCATAGATAGATTCCATACCCATTTCCAGATCCACATCCAACCGGTCCGTATAACTCTCCAATAAGGCTATCTTTTCGAAATCAATACAATCCGGACGTGTACCTACCGAAAGTCCGACGGTATGTTCAGGACATACATTGATCGCCTCATCGTACATCATCTTCAATAGATGTGTAGGCGCATAAGTATTTGTATTAGGTTGAAAATAGATAATAAACTTCTCCGCATTATATCCGTTTCGCGCTCTTTCTATACCTGCTTCGACCTGCTCTTTAATAGTGGGCAGTTTACGTGCTGATTCAGGAGTGAAAGAATCCACATTACAATACGAACAACCACCGTAACCTTTACTACCATCCCGGTTAGGACAAGTAAAATTACCATCCACAATTACTTTAAACACACGCTGCCCGTCATACTTTTCTTTGAGATAAGAACCGTAATGATTATAAGGTTTCTGTCCAGTATCCAATAATGTACCCATAGCTGCAAAGATACAAAAGAGGATTCATAACCACCTGTATTTAACTATAAAAGGTAATAGAAGTATATCTTTGAAATAACCTCTCTCCCGATATACATCGGGATCTCTCCTTGAAAAGGTGAGAAGAACAGTTCGGTTAGCCGTTGTCATTTGTATGGAGCAATCTTTAGCGTAGCAATGCTTGTGCCTTATACTTTGTATAATGAAGTCTGGAATATCCGGATTTGGTTTAGCTTTAGCTTCAGGTTTCGGTTTGGTTCGGTTATCCCCTGGAATGAAAACAAAAAAGCCCTTATCTGTCTCCAGAAAGGGCTTTCGTTTAAAAAAAGGCACCGACCTACTCTCCCACCTGTTACGGCAATACCATCGGCTCTGGCGGGCTTGACTGCTCTGTTCGGAATGGGAAGAGGTAGACACCGCCGATATAGGCACCTGAATACTTTTTTGATATTATAAACTAACCAGTTGTATGTAGTCAGCACAACATCAATGACATTATATTGAAAGAAATAATTAAAGAGGAAGACAACAGTGTTATCTGCTTGAGAAAGCTTCGGGCTATTAGTATTGCTCGGCTATGGTATTTCTACCTTTACACCTACAACCTATCAACGTAGTCATCTTCTACGACCCTATAAGGAAGTCTCATCTCGTGGCTAGTTTCGCACTTAGATGCTTTCAGCGCTTATCTATTCCAGACGTAGCTACCCTGCCGTACACCTGGCGGCATAACAGGTTCACCAGCGGTCTGTCCAATCCGGTCCTCTCGTACTAAGATCAGATCCACTCAAACTTCCAACGCCCACAACAGATAGGGACCGAACTGTCTCGCGACGTTCTGAACCCAGCTCGCGTGCCACTTTAATGGGCGAACAGCCCAACCCTTGGGACCTTCTCCAGCCCCAGGATGTGACGAGCCGACATCGAGGTGCCAAACCTCCCCGTCGATATGAGCTCTTGGGGGAGATCAGCCTGTTATCCCCAGCGTACCTTTTATCCTTTGAGCGATGGCCCTTCCATACAGAACCACCGGATCACTATGTCCGTCTTTCGACCCTGTTCGACTTGTCGGTCTCACAGTCAAGCAAGCTTATGCCATTGCACTCCACGTACGGTTACCAAGCGTACTGAGCTTACCTTTGAAAGCCTCCGTTACCTTTTTGGAGGCGACCACCCCAGTCAAACTACCCACCAAACAATGTCCTCGACATAATCGAGTTAGAAACCGAATACAGAAAGGGCGGTATTTCAAGGTTGATTCCACGACTCCTGGCGAAGCCGCTTCAACATCTCCCGCCTATCCTACACATCCTGTACCCAATTCCAATGTTAAGCTATAGTGAAGGTGCATGGGGTCTTTCCGTCCCGTTGCGGGTAACCGGCGTCTTCACCGATACCACAATTTCACCGAGCTCATGGCTGAGACAGCGCCCAGATCGTTACACCATTCGTGCAGGTCGGAACTTACCCGACAAGGAATTTCGCTACCTTAGGACCGTTATAGTTACGGCCGCCGTTTACTGGGGCTTCGATTCAATGCTTCTCTTGCGATGACATCCCCTCTTAACCTTCCAGCACCGGGCAGGTGTCAGGCCTTATACCTCATCTTTCGATTTTGCAAAGCCATATGTTTTTGTTAAACAGTCGCCTGGGCCTTTTCACTGCGGCTTCTCACTCTCGTGAGGAAGCGCCCCTTCTCCCGAAGTTACAGGGCCATTTTGCCGAGTTCCTTAGCCATGATTCACTCGAGCACCTTAGGATTCTCTCCTCGACTACCTGTGTCGGTTTACGGTACGGGTTTTTATAACCTGAAGCTTAGCGGGTTTTCTTGGAAGTCTGCTTACCTGCTCTATCAGCGCCACCGAAGCTTTGCTGTACTATTGGGGTTCAGCTAGAAATGCGGATTTGCCTACATCTCTAATACCTACGCCTTTTAACGAACTATTCCGTCAGTTCGCGGCAGTGTCACTACTCCGTCACCACATCGCAGTTATAAAAAGTACTGGAATATTAACCAGTTGTCCATCGGTTGTCCCCGTTCGGGTGTACCTTAGGCCCCGACTAACCCTGATCCGATTAGCGTTGATCAGGAAACCTTAGTCTTTCGGTGGGCAGGTTTCCCACCTGCCTTATCGTTACTTATGCCTACATTTGCTTTTCTATAAAGTCCACGCCACATTACCATGACGATTCACCCCCTATAGAATGCTCCCCTACCAGTATATACTCATGTATATAATCCATAGCTTCGGTAATACACTTGATGCCCGTTTATTATCCACGCCCGGCCGCTCGACTAGTGAGCTGTTACGCACTCTTTAAATGAATGGCTGCTTCCAAGCCAACATCCTAGCTGTCTGGGCAACCGGACCTCGTTAGTTCAACTTAGTGTATATTTGGGGACCTTAGCTGATGGTCTGGGTTCTTTCCCTCTCGGCCTTGGACCTTAGCACCCAAAGCCTCACTGCAAGATATATTTGATAGCATTCGGAGTTCGTCTGGATTTGGTAGGATTTGACTCCCCCGCACCCAATCGGTAGCTCTACCTCTATCAAACTAAACTCTCACGCTGTTCCTAAAAACATTTCGGGGAGTACGAGCTATTTCCCAGTTTGATTAGCCTTTCACCCCTACCCTCAGGTCATCCGGAAACTTTTCAACGTTTATCGGTTCGGTCCTCCATTACATGTTACTGCAACTTCAACCTGCCCAAGGGTAGATCACAAGGTTTCGCGTCTACCTCATCTGACTATGCGCCCTATTAAGACTCGCTTTCGCTTCGGATACGTGGCTGAACCACTTAACCTTGCCAGACAAGAGTAACTCGTAGGCTCATTATGCAAAAGGCACGCTGTCACAGAATCTCTCTGCTCCAACCGCTTGTAAGCACACGGTTTCAGGTTCTTTTCACTCCCCTGTTCGGGGTTCTTTTCACCTTTCCCTCACGGTACTGGTTCACTATCGGTCTCTCAGGAGTATTTAGCCTTGGCGGATGGTGCCGCCGGATTCCCACAGGGCGTCTCCGACCCCGCGGTACTCAGGATACCACTATGCTGACCCTCTTTACGTATACGGGACTATCACCCTTATCGTGCAGCTTCCCATCTGCTTCTACTTCATACGGTCAATACAATCTCGTGGTCCTACAACCCCATAAATGCCGTAACATATATGGTTTGGGCTCTTTCCCGTTCGCTCGCCACTACTTGGGAAATCATTATTATTTTCTTCTCCTACGCCTACTTAGATGTTTCAGTTCAGCGCGTTCGCGTATTATACAACATACCTTCAGTATGTTAGGTTGCCCCATTCGGAAATCATCGGATCAATTCGCATTTGCCAATCCCCGATGCTTATCGCAGCTTATCACGTCCTTCTTCGCCTCTGAGAGCCTAGGCATCCCCCGTGTGCCCTTATTTACTTTCTTCTCAACCATAGCCCTTTTGCTACTATGGTGATGCTTGTATTGTGTCTTCCAAATTAATGGAAAACGTCTCTACTGTTGTCTTCTCTTGTAATTTTTTTCTTTCAATATGTCAAAGAACTCGTTAAGAAATTTATCGTGTTATCCTGCGATAACACTTTTCTATGGTGGAGAATAACGGAGTCGAACCGTTGACCCTCTGCGTGCAAGGCAGATGCTCTAGCCAGCTGAGCTAATTCCCCGGCTTGTGTGGTAGTCCCGAGCAGATTTGAACTGCTGACCCCTACATTATCAGTGTAGTGCTCTAACCAACTGAGCTACGGGACTAGCTTTTTCTTAATCTCTCTCGGTAACTCCATTCCTTTTATTGGGATGGGTACTTTCTTCTTAATGTCTTTTTTTAATCATGTGTATACGTAACGAGCACCAATTCAAGTACTCTAGAAAGGAGGTATTCCAGCCGCACCTTCCGGTACGGCTACCTTGTTACGACTTAGCCCCAATTATCGGTTTTGCCCTAACACGCTCCTTGCGGTTACATGCTTTAGGCACCCCCAACTTTCATGGCTTGACGGGCGGTGTGTACAAGGCCCGGGAACGTATTCACCGCGTCATTGCTGATACGCGATTACTAGCGAATCCAACTTCATGAGGTCGAGTTGCAGACCTCAATCCGAACTGTGATCGGCTTTCAGAGATTGGCATCACATTACTGTGTAGCTGCCCGCTGTACCGACCATTGTAGCACGTGTGTAGCCCCGGACGTAAGGGCCATGATGACTTGACGTCGTCCCCACCTTCCTCTCTGCTTGCGCAGGCAGTCTGTTTAGAGTCCCCATCATTACATGCTGGCAACTAAACATAGGGGTTGCGCTCGTTGCGGGACTTAACCCAACACCTCACGGCACGAGCTGACGACAGCCATGCAGCACCTAGTTTCGTGTCCCGAAGGACTGATCCGTCTCTGGATCATTCACTAACTTTCAAGCCCGGGTAAGGTTCCTCGCGTATCATCGAATTAAACCACATGCTCCTCCGCTTGTGCGGGCCCCCGTCAATTCCTTTGAGTTTCACCCTTGCGGGCGTACTCCCCAGGTGGATAACTTAACGCTTTCGCTGGGACGCTGACTGTCTATCGCCAACATCGAGTTATCATCGTTTAGGGCGTGGACTACCAGGGTATCTAATCCTGTTCGATCCCCACGCTTTCGTGCATCAGCGTCAATAACGGCTTGGAATGCTGCCTTCGCAATCGGGGTTCTGAGACATATCTATGCATTTCACCGCTACTTGTCTCATTCCGCATTCCTCAACCGCATTCAAGTTCTTCAGTATCAAAGGCACTGCGACAGTTAAGCTGCCGTCTTTCACCTCTGACTTAAAGAACCGCCTACGCACCCTTTAAACCCAATAAATCCGGATAACGCTTGGATCCTCCGTATTACCGCGGCTGCTGGCACGGAGTTAGCCGATCCTTATTCTTCGGGTACATTCAGCTACGTTCTCAAACGTAGGTTTATTCCCCGACAAAAGCAGTTTACAACCCATAGGGCAGTCATCCTGCACGCGGCATGGCTGGTTCAGAGTTCCCTCCATTGACCAATATTCCTTACTGCTGCCTCCCGTAGGAGTCTGGTCCGTGTCTCAGTACCAGTGTGGGGGATTCTCCTCTCAGAGCCCCTAGACATCGTTGCCTTGGTGAGCCGTTACCTCTCCAACTAGCTAATGTCACGCGAGCCCATCTCTGTCCTATAAATATTTGATTATAATGTGATGCCACATCAATAATGTCATGCGGTGTTAATCCGACTTTCGCCGGGCTATCCCCCTGACAGAGGTAGGTTGCTCACGCGTTACGCACCCGTGCGCCACTTTCATATCCAGCAAGCTGGATAATCTCGTTCGACTTGCATGTATTAGGCCTGCCGCTAGCGTTCATCCTGAGCCAGGATCAAACTCTCCATTGTAATAATGAATTGTTCGACACCTAACTATTTATCAATAAAAATAATTAGAATTGTCTTTGTTTATTTCTAACCTGAATTGACTTGGTTGATTGTTTGTTAACTTTCGTTGACTTATCAACTACTCGTTACGCTACATGATTATTTCTTTAAAGAACTTCGCGCTTCCACTCTCGTTTCAGCTTCTATTTCAACAAGGCATTGCGCCCCTTTTGATCTTGTTTTTTTCCTTCGTTTCTGAAGGGACTGCAAAGGTAGAAATCTTTTTTAAAACTCCAAAATATTTGTGAAAATATTTTCTGGCCTTTTTTTCTCTCCCTTTTTAACCTCCCCGATCCCCTTGCGGTATCGGACCCCAGTCTTCATCTTAAGCACTAAAGCTCTTTTTTCCGACCGGTAGGCTTGTCCCTCTGAAGGGACTGCAAAGGTAGAAATCTTTTTCGAAACACACAAATCTTTTTTGCAAAAAATCTGCGCTCCCGCATATTCTAAACCCCTTTTTTCAGTAGTCATCCCTTTCGAAACAACCGTCCCTCCCTTGCGGAGTGGTGCAAAGGTAGAACTTTATACTCATTACTTCCAAACCTTTTTTAACCTTATTTCTAAAACAAAACATAACTACCTGAAAATATACAAGATAAAATGAAACCGAAAAGTCTAAAACAGCCTGAACACGGCTTTTTACATGTTATAATAGAAATAAATAAGCAACAGTACTAACAACAGAACAATTACACCAATCAACAGGAAGTTCGGTTTACGGTGTCCTAGCACTTCTTCATTATAACTATGAAAGGGAGACGCTTTGATCACAGGCTCATCCTGAGCATAGAATTCTTCCATATCCATCAGCGTCTGATTGTCCGGCATCAGCCTCTTTACAGCCATCCATACCGGATGAGCAGGATTTACATTCTCATAGACTACGCCATCATTATCCTGATAGGTAACCTGAATCTTGCCATCCACATATTTTACAACAGCTTTCTCCCGGACAGTCTGCTCCACAACAGGAACTTTTACAGTCGCTACACCTTCCTCAATTTCCGTAACTACCATATGAGCATCTTTCAGGCTACATTGTGTACAATCTACTACATATTTAATGGCCGCCACCTTACCCTCTCCCAAAAGAACATTTCTGATGTCATCTCTTTCGACAGATACACCATTAATGCTTAAAAAATCGCTCATAAATTATTGTAATTAAGTAACTGAATTGAAACAGGAAAATGAATTTAGGAAATACATATTGTAAATACAACTTTAGCGACAATTTAATGCGATAGAAAGCCGCCAGAATATGCATAATCAACAAAAAACATTAAAATGGTGTATCGACAGGTCTTAAATATAGAAAAAGTCAGGCAAATTGCCTGACTCCTATACATATGGTATTTTCTTCAGAAATAATGATGACTTTAAAATCTACCTGCAAATGCTTTCGCAAAATCTTCTAATTTAACCTGTCCGGTTACAGGTGCCCCCACATTCTTAAAATCTGTCTGAATTTTCCCTGCACGAATCCCTGCTCCCATTTCTACATATAATCCGGCAATCTCTTCCGGTACACCTGCCTGCATCATGCCTTGAAAAGCTTCTTCATCTGTAAACTCTATCCAAGGCAATTCAGGTTGACCAATTTCATTCCCTAATACATCAGCTACATCACCGGCGGTACGAAAATCGCTGATAACATATTGCATATTCTTTCCTGTAAAAGGTTGTTCCAGTCTTTCCGCAGCAGCCATTGCAATATCAAACGGATGAACTAAAGGTATACTTGTGCTGGAAGGATAATTTGATCCTGTAATACCCGCCGTCTTTATTAAAGGGATATCATTATAAAAATTGGTAAAGAAATAACCTGCTCTCAGAAAAGTAACTGATACGCCTTCCAGTCCTGCATAAGCTTTTTCAATTTGATGCAAGGCTGCTATCGGTCCGTTTCCGTCCGGCAGATCAGCACCAATGCTGCTTAACATGACTACACGAGACACAGCGGACTCCTTTATAGCCTGTGCCATTGCTTTACCGGCCTCTACCGTATTGCTGATAATATGTGTACCTCCCATATTCGGTGGTGTCATTGCAAAAACAGCATCTGCATCTTTAAAAGCGTTTCGGAGAAAAACAACATCACTTATTGATCCTATAGCAGCGTCAGCACCCAGCCTTTCTATTTCTGGCTTACGGTCTTTACTATGGCTTACCACAGTTACATGATGTCCGGATTGAAGAAGTTTCTCCGTTAAAAATCTTCCTATGTTCCCCAAAGAACCTGTAATCGTAATTTTCATATATTTCGTTTTTTAAATTAAACAAAGTTATATTTGTACTTACTTATATACAAGTACTCACCCTTAAGTATGTATAAATGACAACAATTAAAGAAAGCTCAACTATACAAGAAAATAAGCGATATGCTTTATCTCAGTGTCCTGTAACCTATGTAATGGAAAAAATAGGCGGTTACTGGAAACCAATCATTATCTACCATTTACATACAGGAGACAAACGATACAGTGAACTTAAAAGAGCTATTCCTGCTATAACGGAAAAGGTACTGATTCAACATCTTAAACAACTGGAAGCGGATCAACTCATCATCAGAGAAGCGAAACCTGTAGTACCACCCTTTGTTACCTATAAATTGAGTGCTGCAGGCAAGGGGCTGTTTCCGGTAATTGATGCGATGGCAAACTGGGCTTTTCAGGATATGGAAAAAGTATTTGACAGGAAATAACATCCGGATCAATCCGTCCGGAAGAAAAAATAAGCTGTTGCTATATGCTGATGTTGTTACAATAGAAGTGATTTTCATATAGCATATCTGACGGATCACCTTCCGATCTGATGCAGGCGATCCAACAGTTGGAATACACCTGTTTATAAATTGTCTCCCTATTTAAGGTATTCACACCTTGTATTATATACATTCTGGATGAAAGAGACTTCTGTTTTGAGGTCTATCATTTGGGTATACACTATACAGGTTTGCCCCATGTTCATGAAAATTTGTTACTACTTAGTCCTTTTTTTATGTTATCATTGTAACTCGATCCGAAATACATAGTGATTGATATCAAACTAAAGCTAAATCTACAACACCATGTCATTTTTAGATCATGTACTACAACGTCCTTCTTATGGATGGAAAGACGATAATGGAAATCTTATCAAACCAACTAAAGGTCAGATTTTCAAAGAATTTTTCAGCAGACTCAATATTATAAAAGATAAGCATAACTGGCTACCTTTTTTCAGTTGGCTAAAAGTATTTTGTCTTATTCCGTTTTTCTTTATTTTTCTGACTAACTATTTAAGCTGGGGAACCCTTATCGCTGCCTTTGTATATAGCATGATCATAATGGGGACTCACGGTACAATATGGCACCACCGATATTGTACACATGGTGCTTACAAATTCAAGAATGGATTTTGGAGATTCTTTACTCAGAATCTTACCATAAATGTTATTCCGGAAGAAATCTATGTTATATCTCATCATGTTCATCATGCCAAGTCAGATCAGCCGGGTGATCCTTATAATGCACAGGCTGGATTTTTATACTGCTTCCTGGCAGATGTGAATCATCAGCCGATTGCTAAAGACCTAAGCGAATCGGACTATAACCGTGTTAAATTACTAATGAAACATACCGGCGTGCCAGCCAATAGTTACACTCAATACCAAAAATGGGGGTCGTATGTCAATCCCGGATATGCTGTTCTATCCTGGGTGCTGAACTGGTCATTCTGGTATCTTGCTTTTTACCTGATGGGAGGACATGCTCTGGCATGCAGCCTTTTTGGTGCTGCCGGTTTCTGGGCGGTCGGTGTACGTACATTTAATTATGAAGGACACGCTAAGGGAGAAGACAAACAACGTGAAGGAACGGACTTTAGTGAGCATGATAAATCTATCAATCAACTCTGGCCCGGAATAGTTGCCGGTGAATGGCACAATAACCACCACCTGTTTCCTAAAAGTGCAAGAAGCGGATTTCAACCGCATCAGGTGGATCTGGCCTGGTACTATATCAAATTATTACATCAGGTTGGGGCGGTAAGTTCATACCGGGATGATAAAAAAAGATTTTACGATCAGTATCACAATCCTTATCTGAAAATTAAGGCGGAACAAAAGGCGAATCTTTCCAGAATAAAGAAAGAACAACTTGTAGCAGCACCTGTCATCAAACTGGACTCAACAGTTAAACAAGATCTTACAAAATAAACGAACAATATTAAAAGGTTAATATTGAGCAGGCTCAGCTGAGAGGATATGGAAATTACAGTATTTTACAATTCCTGATCCTCCAGATAGCTCTGGTTTTCATATGATAATGCGGTTTCGATTTTAGGATACCATTGCAAGGCCTCCTGATAAAGCTGCCAGTCATAAAGAAATACTTTGACACGTTTATCCACGGCTGAGTAACGGTCTGAAGTCCTCCCTTCCTGACTGGAGGCATAGTATAATTCACAATATTGCGGATTCACAACTGCATCAGGACGAAAATAAAATGTGCGCAGATCAAATACCTCTCCTTTTATTTCCTGTGCCACATCTATACTGCCGACAAGTCCGCGAGCAGCATGCAGTCTCATAGTGAAGCAGTAATAATTATACCAGAAATAGCTCCTGTCTAAATCCCAGTAATCATTATATTTATGCTGTACAACAGGCAGATTCAAATATTGAAGCAGATTTTCAACCCTGACTGTTTCGCTGAATTTACTGTAAAAATATGCTCCACGCTCCGCTCTTACTAATAATTCTTTCCAAAGTAACTGTAGTTCTTCCGAATAGAACGAGTTCGTGGTCTGATCAAAAACATTCGAAAACGAATCATTGGAATCTTTACGATAAACAGCACTTAAAGAAATCTTATTTTCATTTTTACGGAATAATGTCTTTATTGACAAGGCAGGAGTTTCGTTCTCTTCGATACAGATAAAAAAGGTCAGACCCGAATCATGTGTAAACATGACATGTCCCTGCTCTTCGGAGGTATCACCATGTATTTGAACCTCATAACCCTTCCATTCATAATACTGATAATCATCTTCACTATGCATTTTGCTAATCTCCAGCAGTTTTTCAAAGTTCTGCAGTTGCGACCGGAATGATTCCTCATCATTAAAATGGCTTTCGCTGAATTTATGAGGAATCTCCTTTAAGATAAGTGCCTGTTTTTCCGCTTCAGAGACAATATGTATATCTTTTAACAGAATGGGTTGTTTCTTTTCCAGTAAACGAATAGCTGTGGAACGCGACATCCAGTCTTTCCAGGTGAAGAGATCATCTGTTTCCACATCATTTTCTGTATACAACATCGCTTTTTCAAAGATGGCGTAAGGTACAGAAGGATCAAATACATCATCTTCACGATCATGATCGCACAAAAAGAAGTCTGCCCTGATCCGAAGCTTATTATAATCATAATGATATTCTTCTGTAGCTACAAATACTCGTGCACAGGTATTACCGTTTACAAGGAGATCTCCGTGATTATAATGACCCCAAAAACAGTCTTTAATATTCAGGTTTCCCGACACATAAAATTCCTGTCCGCCGATCAGAATATTTTCTGCATCCACATTTCCCAGCACATACAATCCTGCAGAGCCGTCAGTCTCATAATTATAAATATTGCCGGCTCGCAGATTGCCATCCACCAGAATAGCAATACAGACTTCCTCATCTGACCCGGATTCGGACAAAAAGTTAAGAGAACGCAGCGGATCATCAAGATCCAGATTTTCGACTTCATAATCCCCTTCCAAAAATAACACCCCGTATTCGTCAAATTCGCCGTTGTTTTTTTCACCGCGACTATACATCCCACTGTCTTTGGGCATTCTATGTTTGACTTCCTTAAATTTTAAAAATTTCATTTTGGTATTCATTTCCGTAGAATATGTGCTATTGACCAGAGTTCCTATACTATTTTGGCAAAGTCTGCTATATGATCTTCTATGTATTTACGAAATCGACTGACCTCATCTTCCATCATCTCATAGAACAAATCATCAAAGGGTTCAAATTCTTTAAAATGCTTACAAAGAGCAGAAAATTCTCGCAGATCCCTCTCTTCCTCCAGATAATCTTTATGATTCAGATAGATCACATTCGCTTCTTTCAATAATTCGGCAGTGGCATTCAAACTCCATCTTTCCAGATCTTCAATAAACACCGGGTCAAAAACAAATGGTCCGTAACCATTATGTATCAGCTGCAGGAAACCACCATTTGTCACCTGTCCATACAGCGCATCATATATCAGCAAGGTATGCTGATCATCACATAATTGATTAAGAATTACATTTTCATCTTCGACTTCATCAATTGCATGCTGATAGGGATCGAGAATCGTATATATAAAATCCCAATCTTTATCTGACTGGCCTTTGAACTTTTCTTTCTCTATAATCGGTAAAAACTCCATTTTAAACGATCTTCTTATTTTATTCAAACTTAAGGTTCAAGATCCAGGCCATCAATCATCAGTGTACCACATTTGATACTCATATATGCAGAACTGTAATCATTTGTAAACTGGTCATTCAGGGCATCCAGAATGGCAGATGTAAACTCAATCTTACGGGATGGTAATTTCTTATAGGTATCTGTAAGTATTATATGTCCGTTAAGACCATTTTTATTTTTTACAAAAGCACTTAATAATTTAATGTTTTGTCTGTCAAGCGCTATCCCTATATCATAAAGTCTTAAATTTTCTTTGTTGGCTCCCTGTCTGGAAAGAGAATCTAAAACAAGACTCTCATTGAGACCCCTGTTAAAAGAAATTGTTGCAGAAGTCAGAGCCGCAATGATCTCTTCACTACCCTGCCTGACCGTCATTTCAATCTTCATACGTCTTTCGTCTATCTGTTGTGCCTGTGCTATACCGAGACATAAACAAAAAATTATCATCAGCCCGAATATTTTTTTTCTTTCCATAAGATCTAATATTAAATTAAGTATGTGGAACAAGATTAAAAATTGCTGAATTAATCAGCAAGCTCCAATTGGTAAATGGTGGCTTTTGATTTTTATTTGGCAGCTTATCTCCTGCATGCGAAAAACAGCTTCATTCAATACGCTTAAAAGGCTTACAACAAACCTCTTCTTTTATACAAAAACTTATTTCACATATTTTGCACGTCATTCTATAATTGGTACTTTAGTCATCCTTTTACTATGTTGATGAAGACTTATTTGAATATTTTTCAATCTTTTCAAAACTGGATTTATCCAGTTATTGCATCTTGTTTTACAGCAATTATACTCTTGCTTAGTCTGTCTGTGGAAGCACAAAAACTGTCTTCCGTCGAAAAAACAGCACGTGAAGGTTATGCTCTCCGCTTTACCGATTCACTATCCAGTCTGAATATCCAGATGAAAGCGCTGGAACTGGCAAAAAAAAATAATGATAAAGAAGATGAAGCGATATGTTATGCTTATCTGGCGTTGACGCACCGTCGTCTTTTACATCTCAGGGAATTTGCACACTATGCTGAACTTTCCTATGATGTCGCCGCCACAATCTCAGACAAAAGGGCTAAAGCGTATGCAGCGATGGCGATGGCAAGTCTCCGTTCCTATATTGATGACAAGTCTAATGCAATAGATTATTTTTTGCAGGCTTACGATCTCTTTATAAAAGTTCAGGATTATGACATGTCTGCACGTATCGGAGCAGATATATCTTACCTCTTTTCTTCGGGCTCTCAGATCAAAGTAAAAAAATATGCGGATGAAGCTCTGCGATATGCGATCAAATCCGGAAATCCCGAAAGCATATTACATGCACGTCTCGCTGTGGGCAGTTACCTTTCGGACGCTATAGTCTCCGGAAATTTGCCTCAATGGTCGGAAGTCGTTTCATTTTTCAATGAGACTATACTCCTGGCTGAGAAAGATGAAGAGAAGATTGTAAGTAAAAGTAATATAGGAATTGCTTATATCAATCTTGCTGTATTGTATATGAATGGTCCTCAGCCTGTAGATGAAGAAGCCTTTCTTTCTAATCTGGAAAAAGCCACATCTATAGCTAAGCAGTATGATCTTAAAAATATATACCGCAGCTCAATAGGTCTTAAGGGTCAATATTTTATGCAGAAGGGAGAATATCAATATGCCGAAAACCTGTTCAAAGAAGGTATTGATTACCAGCTGACACTTCCCTATAAAGACAATGATGTATTGGCGACATTCTACAGTTGTCTAAAAGATGTGTCTATATTACAAAATAATTATAAAGCCTATTATGAATATGATAAGCTCTTTGCAAGATATAATCGGCTGAAACACGATCATACAACACAACAGATGTTGCAAAATGCCGATGCCCGGTATGAATCTGAAAAGAAAATATCCCGTATACAACAATTGGAGCAGGAGAACAGATTACAGGAGAAAAACAAGTTGCTGGGCTATGCTATTGCCGCTGTATTACTCATCGGACTCATCTTTATGTATCGTTCCTATTACTACAGACAGCGCTATTACCAGAACCGGGAGGACAATCTGCAACAACAACAAGCTAATAATGAGCTCAAAGTGCAACTTATGGAAAAGGAAACACTGGAAAATCTTGCTGAGAAATTATCTTTAGAACGCAGATTGCTCCGCTCGCAGATGGATCCGCATTTCATCTTCAATGCATTAGGCAATATACAAAGTATGATCCTGCAGCATGATCCTACAATGGCCGTTAGCTATCTGGGTAAATTTGCGAAGTTAACCCGGCAGGTTTTGGAGCAGTCTCGTATGGAAACCATTACACTGGAAGATGAGATCCAGACATTACGCAATTATATGGAGTTGCAACAACTTAGGCTCAACAATAGCTTTGACTATGAGATCCATTGTAATGATGACTTAGACACCGATATTCTTTTACCTCCCCTATTGATCCAGCCGTTTATAGAGAATGCGGTAGAACATGGCCTGAAACCTTTACTTGATCGAAGAGGATTATTAACACTATCATTCTCTGTGAATGAAGAGGACAACATTCTTGTCTGTACAATTACGGATAACGGAATTGGCCTGAAAGAATCCCGAAAGCGGAGACCAAAAGATGCACATCGTTCGCTTTCTTCCCAAATCACAGACGAACGCCTCCGTCATATGCTTAAAGACAACCCCCATACTGAATTCCGTGTAGAGGAGTCGGATAAAACAGATAGCAGTCGGGGTTGTGTGGTAATTTTACATATCCCTATAAATTAATGCGAATGTACAGAACTATTATAATCGAAGATGAATACCATTTGAGAGAAGCTCTTTCCATCATGCTGGAGATTGCCGCTCCGGCAAAAGTGCAGGTTATAGGCTATGCCGAAAGTGCTGAGGAAGCGGTAAAGTTAATAGACAGACTCAGACCGGACCTGATCTTTATGGATATTATGTTAAAGAACGGAAGCGGATTTGATGTTCTCCAACAGGTAACATACCGGTCATTTCATCTTATTTTCACCACTGCTTATGAAGAACATGCCATCCGTGCTTTCAAATTCAGTGCAATAGATTACCTTCTAAAACCTATAGATCCGGAAGATCTGAAAACTGCTATAGAACGTATAGAACAGTTTAGGGGGAAATTTTTGGAAGAGAGCCAGGTGGCGGAGCTAACCCATAACCTCAGAAAGAATCCTGACAAAATTGTCCTGCCGACACAGGAAGCAATGCATGTTGTAAAAATAGATCAGATCATCCGTTGTGAGACATCAGGATCTTATACTACGTTCTTTCTAACCGGTTCCAAAAATATTATGGTTTCAAAATCCCTTAAGAATTATGAGGATATTCTCTTGCCGCCGCTGTTCTTCCGGGTACACCAGTCGCATTTGATCAACACCAATTATATCAAAAGTTTTTCCAGAGAAGGTCTGATTTATATGGATGATAAGACTATAGTACCTGTGTCCAGGGCCAGAAAGGAAGCTTTTTTCAGATTAATGAAGTCAGATTAATCATCTTCGCCATACACTTATATAGCCAAAGTGCACAAATACCAAGTCAAAGTGACCGAAGACAAATCGGACATAGGAGACCAGCCGAATGGTTTATACTTTTGGCTATATAAATAAAATAGTTATGGACAAAAAAACACTTTCTATCTTAAGTTACGTGACAATCATCGGATGGATTGTTGCTTATGTAAAAAACAAGGATTTACAACCAAAGAGTGATTTAGTAAACTATCATCTCAAACAGGGATTTGGATTTTTTATTTTATCAGTAATTATCAATGTAGCACTTTCTGTGATTGTGTTTATAGTACCGGCCTTAACCTTTTTGAGCTATATCGGTATTATCCTGTTTATCCTTTGGATATTCGGCCTGATCAATGCCGTGAATGAGCAAAAGAAACCTATTCCCGTTGTAGGAAAAATGTTTGAAGGCAAATTTGACTTTATTGATTAAACTACTATCTTTTCCGTTTTCAGGAGGTATCAAGAAAAATAATTCAGTGGTGCGTTTTAAATAGTGGATTTGCGTTTTCGATTTTTGCCGGATAAAATGTTGTACTTTTCTATCGTTGAAAAAGCGATACTTTATAAGACAGGTAAATCGCAGATACAGAGATGCCTCAGCAATTGCCGGGGCATCTTTGTTATACAACCATTTTAGTTTTTTTGATGAAGGTAAAGTCGAAGACGTTACTATAAGAACATCTTTTTACTTAGAAAGTTCCGTTTTCAGATATTTATACTGAGCGGTATTTCGGTTTGCTTGATAGACTTTTAAAGCTATTGTATGCTCATTAACCCAAGTCAATTCTTCAATTGACCATTTTCTGGAATAATATTTAAAAGCAGGTTTCACCCCTCTTATACCCATTCCATTAATTACATTGAAAACAAACATTTCCGCTCTATTTTCATAATAATCACTATAATCAGGACCATCATAAGAGGAGCATATAATCATTTGAGTACAGGAAGGGGAAAGTAAAATTGTCGATATTCCGGAATCAAAACCGGATGGTAGCCGCAACTTCCTGTCAGTATTTTTTTCACAAAGATATGTGTCACAGATTTCTTTACAGTCCTGTGCTATATACATGTTTGATCCTTGTATAAAATGGCTTGAATCTATAACACAGCTTGTGCTGTATTTATCTTTGTAAACGTGAAACTCTTCTTCCGATATTTCTGTAAAGTTTAGTTGCAGTTCAACATATAAAGAGTCGTGAAAAATTTCAACCGAATCCTCAATGCTTTGTTTTTTATCATTCCCGTTATTCTCTAGGTTCACATGAGTGCTCATAGATATCGAATCATACTTACAGAAAATAAGCAACAATAGTATTGTCAGTATGGGTATCAATATTTTCATGCAGGATTTAGAAATGTATCAAAACGACTATGGCTTGCATTCGGAATGACATTTTGAATGCACAACAATTTTATATTTCAATTTACTACTATCACATTTATTTATTATCGTTTCAGCTTTGTTGATCCGATCAATTTTATAATGTTCAAGAATTTCAATATAATTTACAATATCTTTTTCGCAAAAACTAATATTGACTTTAGCTATTTTATATCTGTAACTTCTTTACACCAGTCTCTTCATTTCAAATTGAGCGAGTTTAAAGGAAAGTCCAAGTTGTTTTATAAAGGACAAAGCTCCGTCTGAAGTATGATCTACATTATTAATAACGAGATCCTGCTGCCCAAGAGTCTTGGATATATAGTTCATGATATTCGTCGCAATTCCTTTCCTGCGATAATCCTGAGCTATTGCTATTTGCTGAATTCGTCGGGTTGCAGGATTAAACACCGCATAGCCTGCTAATATATCTCCATGGTATGCTCCAACAATACGACAATGATCTGCACTGTTTGCTAAAGTCTTCACGTCATTTTGCCAGGAAGGCTGTATATCCCAGAATGAAGTAAAAATCGGCCATTGAAATTCTTTAATTTCTCTTATCTCGATATCCGTATCCTTTCCTGCAGTCTCTACCTGACCACTAAAGCAGTCCAGTTTTCTATGAACTGTATAACCCAATTTTTCATATGCTCTTATAGCAGGCAGATTTCCTTCGATCACTTCTAAGATCATTTTCTTTACCCCAAGCTCATTTAATTTCGGCAACAATTTATCATACATCACACCAACGAGTTTTCTGCCTCTGTAATCCGGCACCACTCCTGTTGCAGCATTATAAGCGACAAGCTCATCCCCGATCTTATTAAGCCCATGCAACACAAAAGCAACTAACCGGCCTGACGAGTAAACGCCAAAAGATAAATCAAGACGTATTCCTTCTGTGAAAATCTTAAATTTAAGCTGATCCGGATCAAGATGAAAGGGTACAATATAATCCGAAAAGGCTACATTAATGACTTCCAGCAGTTCATCAAGATCTGTATTTTCTAAACTTTGTACATTCATTTTTTGATACACAATAAATAATTCACTTGTATAAAGCAATCTCCATAATTGAGACAACAGGATAAAACGACTTCCCTTATTGAGGCAGCCTAACAGTAAAGATCGAACCTTCACCTAATCTGCTTTTCACCGCAATATTCCCTTCATTCAAACGTACAAATTCCGCACATAACATCAAACCCAATCCATATCCTTTTTCACCTGCAGTTCCCTGAACGGAAGAATTTGAAGAAGTAAAAAGCCTGTTTATCCTGTTCTCATCCATACCTACACCTTCATCCTCAATGAATACTTCTATACTATTGTTTTTTTCTACAGCAACTATACGTATATGCCCTCCCCTGTGGCTAAACTTGCAGGCATTACTCAACAGATTTCTCATGACAACGGCAATCTGATCCCGATCCGCAGACAATATCAACTCTTTATCGATACACATCTCCACTTCAAGCTGCTTTTGTTTAATAATCAGATCAAAAAATTGAAATAATTCCTTTATAAGAGGATAAAGAAGAAACGATGTCTTGACTGTCTCCATGCCCTGCATACCTCTGGCACTCCAGTTCAGGAGATCATCCATTGTGGTGCCCAATTGTATAACCTGATCTTTCAGCAACTGAGTAGTTTTCATCTGTTCGGTACGCGTCAATAAGTTCTCATAAAATATCTGCAACAAGTTTTCGAGCGTTGCCATCGGACTTCGGATATCATGAGCAAGGATAGAGAACATACGTTGTTTGTCCCGGTTTAACTCAATTAGTGCCTGCCTCTGTTTTTCCACTTCCTGTTGATAACCATATTGAATACTTTTGAAAAAGGTTACTGTGCCAATAATCAATCCAATAGCCAACACCATATTTACAATAGCCTGCTCTTCCATAACAGGCACCCCCAGTAACGGAGGCTGAGGAAACAGAACCACACTTATACAGGCCAATATTATAAGCGAACACAGAAATGTTCTGATCCACCTGTTGTCAAAGATTATAATAGTGGTGATCAACAGCGTTAATAAAAAGTATTCTGCACCATTATGGAAATAAAGTCCGGAGATCGTATAGATTACAATCCTGCATCCAACCATTACCAGTCGGGCACTCAGATACATTCTCAACCTGTGCAATATCAATACAGCAGTCGCATCTACCATATTGAACATATTCAAAGCCGTCAGAAAATAACGTCCATTCGTTAAGTTCAGAATAGCATACCCCAGCATAAAACATAATCCTAGCCAGTTCAATACATTCAGCAGCTTGGTATATCGGGACTCTACATAAGGCATATCGGGATAAATCCCTACATGAATCAACTTATGTAAAAATTGCTTTAATGGCGTGAAAAAAGTATGGGTCATTAATTGGTAATTAGGCACAGTTATAAATACTCGGATGCTCTTTAACAGTATGCAATAATATAGCTCATCAAACCATAGTAAGCCTGGAAATCAAAATAAACTTTACGACAGATATTTTTAGAAATGATAAAGCGCTTTAGTGAGCATGACTTATCTGTAAATCTTCCTTCTGACACTTGTTTATCAAATTATTGAATGTGCCCCTTCATTGATCTGCATCACTCTTTGACGAGTAACTTCAAGTACATAAAAATCTTTCCGCTATGCTCCGCTTCGTGATAGTTAGCAGCTTGTAATGCTTCGATATGATTTTTCACATGAATTCCGATCGGTAAATCAAAGGGTTCATAGTTTATAAATAATCCGGATTCCAGATCCGACTCAAGGATATTAACTGTATCAATCAATAAGGGCTTCACCTCATTAGTATCGGGAGTAATTTGCCAGGAACCTGGAGACGATCCAATTTTGAAGGATTCCATAAATTCTTTAGAAATATGCATTGGTAATCCGCTACGCATATACATATGCCTCTGTTGAGAAGTAATACAATGACCAATTTGCCAAATTATATTATTGTTAAAACCTTCCGGAATTTTGAAGAGTATCTCGTAATCAACTGTTTCTATCAATTGCAATAACCTAGTCCTGCTAGCTCTTAAAATTTTACATTCGTAAAGTTCATTAATCATACAAGTTGATTTAATTCTTTAAAAATGGGAAATACTTTAAGACTCCACAAATTAACTTTTTCACACTAAAGCTCAAATGTTATATTTCATTCAGAAATCTAAGTGCAGGATTATACTAACTGAACTGATTTATTATATACTTAAAGAGTATCTCCCAAGAATTCCATATGATCCTCAGCCTTCTCATCCGGCCCGAAACAATAAAAGCCCTGACTTTCGTCAGAGCTTTTTTGTCGGGGTGGCAGGATTCGAACCGTTATCATATCTTACTTTTACTTTTCTTATTTTACTCTGATTATTAGGTATTTACAAATTTTATTACCTATCTTTACCTAACCTTACAAAGGTAAAATATGGTAATATTAAGCATTTCTGTCCGAAATATGTCCGAGAAATATGAAAGTGAATTTTTATTTAGATAAGCCCTATAATCCCGATATTTCGCCTGAAAAGGTCAAACAGGAATTGGCAAAGGTTGGAGGGAAAAAGAAGAACCTTGCACAAAAGTTCTGGAATCCATCGCCCACTGCACTGTATCTCTTCTTTTCACCGGATAAATCCTGTAGGATAAAATACAGGACAAACTATAAGATATTGCCCAAAAGTTGGGATTTTGAAAAGGAAAGGCTTAAACCAAGTGCCAGCGGAGCGTTGGAATTCAATGTTGAACTGAACAACCTTGCAAACTGCTGTACAAGGGAAGCAATGCGAAAAAAAGAAACAAACCAGTTTCTTTCCAAAGAGGATTATAAACAGATTGTACAGGACTGTATTGACAGGGACAATGCCGTCAATAGTGAAATATCCATTTCCCACCTGAAAACCCAGTTCCTTTCCTACAAATCCAATTTTGTCAAAGAGGGTACGTTAAAAGAATACCGGACAGTCTTTAAGGGATTGGAGGATTTTGAGAAGCATAAGGGAACAAAACTTATCCTTAGGGAAATGGACGGTAAATTTCTCGATCAGTTTGAGGTATTTCTAAGCAGGAAAAAGAACACGAACGATGGAGATAAAGAGGGCTTGCTGAATGACACCATCCACAAGTACATCTCCACGTTAAAGGTATTCCTAAAGTGGTGCAACGACAATGATTATTTGGTGCATCCCGATGTCTTCAAGACCCAGAAGACAAACTTTAAGAAGAAAGCCTACAATGAGATCATTGCCCTGTCAGAATCCGAAATACAGAAACTGATGAACCATGATCTTTCGGACAGACCCAGTCTGGAAAGGGTACGGGATCTGTTCTGTCTATTGTGCTACACAGGGCAAAGATTTGAGGATCTGATCAACTTTGACCCAAAGGACATAAAAAACAATGCTTGGGACTTCATTTCGGTAAAAGTCAAAAAAAGGGTGATCGTACCTTTTGAGGGGTATATTGCCCCAGCAAAGGATATCTTGGAGCGTATCGGTTACTCCGTGCCCAAGATATCCAACCAGAAGTTCAATGAATATATCAAAACTGTCGGCAAACTGGCAGGAATGGACGAAATCATAAAGATCACAAGGTATTCAGGTAAGCAAAAGCTGGTGATAGAAAAAAGGAAGTACGACTTCCTATCGAGCCATGTCGGCAGAAGATCAATGGTAACGAACCTATTGAGCAGGAACGTACCCATTACACTTGTGCAGAAACTGACCGCACATTCCGACATAAGGACTTTAATGAAATACGAATCGGCAAACACGGATTCGTTAATCGATGCACTGAACAAATTTTAAAATTATGAACAGTAAATATTTCAGAAGAAGAAAACCGTTTGACTTTGATCCGCATCCATTGGACGTGGGCGTCCCTTTTTCCAAGAACGATACGCATGCGGATGTACACTTTCTTATAAAAGTTCAGCGACTTCCAGAGAGTCAACTTGAAGATCTCTTTTTGCGCCACTTCAACTATTACAAAGCTGAATTCAACGATACTGACGGCAGAGAGTTTTTTAAAGAATTATGGCAGACTGTTAATTCCGAGCTAAAAAAGGAAAGAAGCAAATCACAGGAAAAGCTGTCGGCGACACAGAAAAGAAGAAACGACCTTAGAATACAGAAATTCCAGTATTTCATCGAGAATATCCTTCCCAAATATGACCGATGGAATTTCACGGTAAGTCTGTCAAAAAAATATGAGATAGTCAGCGAGCAACTATTGCAAGAAGTAAAGAGCAAAACTCAAATAGAATTCCAGCGGACACAGGAATTGATCGATTCGGCATTTACGAAACTTGCCAATTCATCCAATGCAAGTACAGAATCCAATATAAATACCATAAAAACTATTCTGGAGAACTATCTAGATTCGAACAAAGAGGAACAGGAAGAATTAAAAAAGCAATTCATCCAGAAACAAAATCTCGATCGTTTGCTAGCACAGTATAATACGACATTAAAAGAATTGGATGAATTTAAAGAACAGGTTAAAAAGCTCAAAAAAGAGAAATCCCGATTGAATTCCTTGGATCATCATAAAATCAATATACTGAACGGCGACAAACTTAATCTGATCGCGTTGTTTGATGAATTTATGAAAGCAAAGATAATAATCAACGGAAAAGCAGAAACATTCCTAGGGACTAACGCCCATATAACATGGGCAAAAATCATTTCCAATCATTTTTTGGAACATGATAAGCCAATTCCATTCGGAACAGTAGAGAACTATTTTTGTGACGGTAAACCCACCGACATTGACAATTCAGATCGCAAATTCAAAATTATTCCAATTGAATAGCCAGAAGATAAATCATACCACCCCCTTGCAGAGATGCCGTTCAAAATTCTGAACGGCATTTTTTGTGGTCTTGCTTGCCCAATTTTGTGTCAAGTTAATTAAACGAAGAAAGTGGCCATGACTTCGACATTCTTAAATTGATAAACATGAGCAAAGTATGATTACACTGGATCGAAATGCCCTTAGAGATTGTGTCAAGGATGCAGTTAGGGAAGAACTACAGGTTTTTATTTCAAAGGTTGGTAATATGGACGATCCTCCGCAAAAAAAGCAACCGACAAAACTAATGACCAAAAAGGAAATGGCAAACGAGCTTGATATTTCCCTTGTCAGCCTGACCGAATGGATGAAACAGGGGCGTATTCCCTATAAACGTATGGGAAAGCGCATTTACTTCAACAAAGAAGATGTTATGGCATCCATGACGAACTTCAACCATAACAAAGGAGGTAAATAATGATCTCGTTTAACCAGGACATAGCCACTGCATTGGATAGGGCTATAGTAAAAATAACAGATAAATTTTTAGAACCTCCGATCATGATAACAATCAGCAATTCCGATTCCGTTATCGGTACATTAGGAAATTTCAGCGCATCCACCGGAAAGGCCAAGAGTAGGAAAACATTCAATGTGATTTCATTGGTCGCTGCTGCATTGAGCGGAAAACAGATATTACAGTATAAGGTCAAAGTTCCCATAAACCGTCCATTGGTACTGTACTGCGATACGGAGCAGAGCAGATTCCATTGCCACAGGTTGATTTCAAGGGTTTACAAACTCATAAATTACCCGACAACGGAAGTCCATGAAAACCTAAAATTTATATCCCTGAGGGAATACCCCACTAAAGAGCGCATAAGTATCATCGAATATGCCCTGTCCAAATATGCGGGCAAAATATGTCTGGTCATCATAGACGGGATCAGGGATCTTGTTTACGACATCAATAATGCTACGGAAGCGACCGAAATTACCGGCAAGCTGATGAAATGGTCACAGGAGCTGAATATACACATCCATACCGTACTGCACCTAAACAAGGGTGATGACAACACCAGAGGGCATTTGGGGACAGAATTGAACAATAAGGCTGAATCCATATTACAGGTCACCAAAAGCGATCTGGATACAAACTACAGCACCGTGGCGCCAAAGTTCATCAGGGATATCGAGTTTGAGCCATTTACCTTTTTTATCGATGATGGTTTGCCCGTACTGGATGAGAACTTTGACCTGTCAGGTACAGTATCGAGAAAGGGATTCGACTATCAGGAGCTTTCCAAAGAGAACCATCGGGAAGTGTTACAGGAAATGTTCAACGGCAGTGAAATAACCTGCACATATGATGAATATGTTGGCAGATTACGGAATGCGTATCTGGCAAAGGGCTTCAATTTCGGCATCAATAAAGCCAAACAGCTGAAGACATTTCTGGAAAACAAACGGATGGTCATCAAAAACGATAAGACCTACCGGTTCAACCCTGAATTCTATTATTAAAAAACAGGTTTAGTTTAGTCCGCCCCTATATAGTAATAGACTAAACTAAACCTACTTTAAAATTAAGATTATGACATGTGATGAATTAAAGCGCATACCGCTCATATCCATATTAAATTATCTACAGATACCATGCGCAAGGATGAACAGCCGTGAAGCATGGTTTAAAAACCCATTCAATGGAGGAGACGAAAGAACGGCTTCGACAAAGTTGGATATCCATAGGAATATCTGGTACTCGCATTCGGAAGGATTCGGAGGAAATAACATTGACTTCCTGATGAAGTTTTTGGATACGGAAAACCTATCAACTGTTTTAGATTGGGCTGATGAAAGAAAAAATATCTTTTCTTTTCACCAGCAGACCGTATTGGATAAAGTACAGGTCATGCAACAAGAAAATGAACGCGCTTACACCATCCTTTCCGTTGAGCCTCTCGGAAACAAAGCTCTGACAGACTATCTGACCGACGTACGCAAAATAGATATTGAAATTGCCAGAGTATACTGTCAGGAAATCTATTACCGGACGGCAAAAGGACAGACGTACTTTGCCGCAAGTTTTAAGAATGATGCAGGTGGATACGAACTGCGCAACAGCTATGATAAACGCTCCCTATTGACAAAGGGGATCACCACGATCGATAACGGCAACAAAGATGTTGTTTTGTTTGAGGGCTTCACGGATCTGCTATCCTTTATGACGTTAAAAAAGAATGCAGGTAAGCCGTATCTAAATACGAACTTCTGTATCCTGAATACGACCGCCAATCTGCAAAAAGCATATCCATTCTTAGGGCGACATAACGGAATAACAAGCTATCTGGACACAGATAGCAGTGGTTTAAAATCGTACAACAGTTTGCGAAGCCATTTTGAAAAAACGCACACCGTAAAAAATGGAATGGAAGAATTGCAGAGGCAAGACAACAGGATCAAGGATGTCAATGACTATCTGATTTTCACATCATCCAAAGAACAGACCCAAAATATTCAATCGGGAAGAAAACTATCGAATAGGTAGGAAGCAAGGTTGTGTTTTGGTGACCCCAAAACCGATTGGCTCCCGATGGTCACAGCTAAAAAGAAACAAGATGAAAAATAACAAGAAAAAAGGCGGAAGACCCGCACTCGAAAATAAAAAACAGTTCAGGATCAATGTCCGTTTCGATGAAAGCGAACATAACAGAGTTTTGCATAATGCAAAAATTGCAGGTATGAGCAAATCGGAATGGGTACGCAAATCTGCGATCCTACGAAAAATTACACCTAGGTTTACCGAAGAACAATTGAAAGCTTTTAGGGCGATTACTGGGGCTTCGAACAATCTAAATCAGCTAACTAAAAAAGCACACCAGTCTGGACTGATTGAGGTGACACAGGAATGCAAAAATACGATCCATCACATTAACCATTGTATCAATAAACTACTGCACCATGATAGCGAAGATAATTGAGGGCCGATCTTTCGGCGGATGCGTTGGATACGCCCTGAAAAAAGATAGTGAGATTATCCATGTAAATGGATTACGGACGGATTCGGCAAAGACCATCACACAGGACTTTAATTTTCAGCGGATGCTGAATCCAAGATTGGGCAAGGCAGTCGGACACATTATTCTTTCGTGGAATACAGAAGATAAAAACAAGCTGAATAATGACATCATGCTATCCGCAGCTAAGCGTTATTTATCAAAATTAGATATTAGGGATACCCAATGCTTAATGGTGCGCCACCACGACCGCCAACATGATCATATCCATATTATTTTTAATCGGGTAAACGATCATGGCAAAACTATCTCCAATAGCAATCAGCGGTATAAGAGCTTTAAAGCTTGTAAAGAATTAAATGCATTATATGGCTTTAAGCAGTCCGAAGGAAAACGAAATGTCAACAGAGGTAGACTGAAAGGTAATGATCTAACGAAATACCAAATTTACGACACCGTCAAGGCAGGCATACGACACAGTAAAAACTGGAAGGAACTACAAAATTATATCCGTTACAGAGGTGTGGAAATGCAGTTTAAATATAGATTGGGGTCGGATGAGGTTCAAGGTATTTCGTTCATCAAAGATGAACAGACATTTCGGGGTTCTGCCATAGACCGCTCATTGAGCTTCGGACAGATCGACAAGGCTTTAAATAGCATAGATAATTCTATTGAACTAAATCAAATTACTGGAAGCTATGTTTCGAAGGATCATTCTATAGACAGAAATATCGGAGAAACACTTGGTCACATAACATCAGCTTTATTTTCGAACCCCGAAATTACACCAGAGCAAGATGATCCGTTGATCAAGAAAAGAAAAAAGAAAGAGAATTACGGACTAAAACGTTAATACCATGAACACAGAATTAGAAAATATACAGCAACAGGTAAGCGCATTGCAGGAAAACACAGACTTGATCACGCAGGATATTGTACGAATAATGCCTACAATTGTCTCCCTACTTTCTGAAAATGAAAAGAAAATGCAGGAATTTCATGAAATGCGAGCAAAGGATCAGGAACTACTACAACAGATCAAGCAATTTATTAAAAGAGAAAACGATGTACTATCTAAGATCATTAACGATTATGGGACACTTCAGGATGTAGCTAATGAAATCTCCACAATAACTAGACAGGAATTAGCTGTATTAACAATCAAAGAAAAAGACATTGTTTCAAAGATAGCTGAAATTCCTGATCAGGTCATTGTAAAACATCATTACGGCATTGATCTCAAATCAACACCTCTGATCATTGTTATGATAGCATTATCTACCATTATTTCGCTAGGTCTCGGTGTTCTATACGAGAAGAACAAACAATTAGACGATAGAAAATCGTATGAAATGCGTTACCGAATGATAGAATTGGAGCTACCGCATGTAACATCGCATATCGATTCTACTCATTCTCTTAACCCTAAGAAATTCCATAATTTGGTGATTAAAAGAGAGGAAGAAAATAAACTATTAAACAGTATAGACCAAAAACGTCAGGAGATCAAAAACTTAAACAGTCCTGAATAACGGCTCGGCGACTTGGCGAAGTAGCGAAGCTGTATCGAAGATACAAAAGCGGAGCTATTTAGCCAAGTCGCTTGTTGTAAGCAGTCCGCGAAGCGGCGGCTTACGGCAAGCGACGTAAGTCGCCGAGCCATTGTTAGCAAGGAGCGCAGCGGATTGCTAACAACGTTTTGCAGCTTGCCGCTGGGGCGGGAAAAGAAGCCAAAACTTCGATTTCAGAACCGACCCGAGCAAAAACCATTTTTAAGCTTTAAATTTAATCAAAAAGTTTAATAAATGGTTTTTGCGTACAAAGAAAACCGACCGTTGAATTTTAAACCATAACCGCCCTTGCGGCAAACTGTTTGTTAGCGGTTCGGGCTTTTATTTTGTTTAAACTTCAAATTCATAGACATTTAAAAATCGTCCTTTTATTTTACTCTCTTTTCTTTGGATTATTTTTCCACCCATTTTTCTATAAAAACCGTTAGAATTAGGTTCCGCATAAACTCTTATAATATTCGAGCTGCTTTCTTTAGCTGTTTCTTTGATGAAATCAAAAGTTTTTTTCCCATATTCCTTCCCAATATTTTCAGGTAAAAGCCAAAAGTGGTCTATTTCAATATGTTTTTCCTTATAGACAAGAGAGCAAAAACCTAAAAAATTTTTGCTATCGAATATTTTAAAAACTTTATTTCTTTTAATATAGGAATCTGTTATTGTCAATTCGTTTGTCCATAAATTCATCTGTTCATCTGAATAGTTCCAAATTTTCTTAGACTTAAATGCGGTTTCTGATAAAAGTTCTGAATCGTTTGGTTTGGCTCGTTTAAATTGTAATGTTTTCATTTTTCGGGGATGTTCTCTTGTTCTATATTATAAAGCTATTTTGGCCTGACCGCTAACGTGCCGCGTATTGGCGATGGGCGGGATTTTTAGCACTGAACTTTAATCGAAGAACAGAAGTTGAATTTTGCACTTCCGTTGATACGAAGCCGTTCAGCCCGCCTATTGCCAATACGATGTTGTACAACGTAGTTATGTTTTGGGTTTTAGTCCAGCTAAATATTTTCGTATGTCATTTTCTAATTTATCCGGGTATTTGTACTCTAATTTTTTTGACAATTCAGTTCCTATTTCTGAAACTAAATCAGTCATTGAAAATAGAGCAGTCCAATTTTCCTTTATATCGCTCCCTGAAAATGTTTGTTCTGTTTTAGCCCACATTTCCTGGTTAAGATACTTTTTGAAAAGCCGTCCATATTTATTGGTCGTTATGTTCCAATTGTGTTCACTTGCAATGTGCCATTCAATTAAAGGAATTAAATATTCTGTGCGAATAACGGTTTCCGACATAAATTTCGCATAGAATATTTCATCTCTCACAAGACACTTTGCCACGTAAGTTGTGTCCCACCAAAAATCGTTTATTAGATTTTGAAACTCTTTTTCAGACGGTTTTTTGATAATGGAAATTTGATAAGTTGGTTTCAGCATTTGCTTTGTAATACCATCTTTATCAATTAAAATTTTATAACCAATATCCCAATCTTCTGGTAATTCTTTCTCTTGCGTTTCCTTTATAAATTTTGATTTGCTGTAAAGTTTAAAATCTACTTTCACACCGTCTTCATAAAGTAGCATTTTCATTGCGTGTTTATGGTTAAAACAACTTTCGTCTTCTTCAATCATAGCAATTGGATTTCCGAATTTAAGCGTCCAGCTTTTGTCTGAAATGTAATTTGTATTATCCTCAAAAACAAATTCAATGTCTAAATCACTAAATTCGTCAACAAGTGCTAAAGGATTTACAAGTGAACTTGTCAGAAGAAGAACTCTTACATCTTCGTTTTTCTCCGACCATTCTATAATTGTTCTTAACTTTTCTTCTCTGACTTTCATTTTGTTTGGTTCGGTTTTACTATGTCGTACAATGGCTCGGCGACTTGGCGAAGTAGCGAAGCTGTATCGAAGATACAAAAGCGGAGCTATTTAGCCAAGTCGCTTGTTGTAAGCAGTCCGCGAAGCGGCGGCTTACGGCAAGCGACGTAAGTCGCCGAGCCATTGTTAGCAAGGAGCGCAGCGGATTGCTAACAACATCTGTTTTAACGAAACGAATATACGGAAAATTTCGCTTAACCAACCCTATACGTGTTTCGTTATTTGACTTTTCTTTCTACATAAGATATTGATATATTTGTATTTAAAAAATAAAACCGCACAAATAGCGAAACAAAATATTATAAAATACTATTTCCCTGATATGAATAGCGAAATCATACTTGAAACCTTCGAAAAGAGATTGCTGATGCAGAGATATGCTGGCAATACCATTAGATCGTACAAGGATTACGCTAGTATATTTCTTAAACATGTTAGCAAATATCCCTCCCTTGAAGAAATTCCACTGTCAGATATTGAGGCGTTTATAAACGAAAAAGTTCAAAATGGGAAAATTAGTGTTTCCTATCAAAAAGGATTAGTGGGCGCAATCAAGAAGATGTACGAACTGATATTGGACAAAAAAATCCAACTGGATTACTTATACCCGAAACGATCATTTTCTAAATTACCTAAATTCTTTTCAAAAGAAGAAGTAAGAAATATTCTCGATAACACTCAAAATCTAAAACACAAGGCTATTCTGATGACAATCTATAGTTGTGGACTACGTCTTAGCGAACTGTTGAATCTCAAAATCAAAGACATAAAATCTTCCGATGGAATTATCAGAATCCATCAAAGCAAAGGTAATAAAGATCGGATTGTATCATTACCAGACAAATTGCTGGCGACTTTGAGACATTATTATCAAGCATTCAAGCCAAAGGAGTACCTCTTCGAAGGTGAGAGGGGTGGCAAGTATAGCGAACGAAGTGTACAGTTGATTCTGAAAAAAGCATTGATCAAAGCAAATGTTCAGTCGGAAGGCTCTGTACATACATTGCGACATTCTTATGCCACACATTTAATCCAATCAGGTATCGATATCCGAATTGTAAAAGAGTTATTGGGTCATGAAAATATAAAAACGACTATGATCTACACTCATATCACTGACATAGACAAGCAAAAGACTCCTAGCCCTCTTGATTTTTTATAAGAATAAGATGAACTTTTCACGCTCTATAGAAACAAGCATTATGTTCCAATCATTCTTTAAGAAGGGTTATTCTTCTAGCTTAACTTAACTTTGCTTAGGTTATTGAATAATCAATATTCAGATATAATTTGTCCGAAATGTGTCCGAAAAAAGAAAAAGCCACTGATTATCAGTGGCTTTTGTCGGGGTGGCAGGATTCGAACCTACGACCTCCACATCCCAAATGTGGCGCGATACCGGGCTACGCTACACCCCGAAAAGGTATCACCTTTGTTTTGTGTGGCACAAATATACGGCGAAAAACCATTTTGTCAAATATTTTTTGACTTCTCTGCCAAATATATCTGTAACCCACTCATAACGAACTTTATTAAATATTATTTACATCTTATATAATACCCGCAAAATTGTGTACTTTTGCATCCGAAATACAAGAACTCAACTTTTTGAAAAAAGTATTTTTGAAATTGAAAAAAAAGCTGTAATATTGCATTCCGATTTTTACAGGACAAAATCGTTATTAATTACTCGAAATCATGGATTTAGTAAAATTTGTAGAAGAACAAGCGGTTACGAAAAACGAAATTCCCGCTTTCAAAGCAGGAGATACCATCAGCGTTCATTATAAAATTCGCGAAGGAAACAAAGAGCGTGTGCAAGTGTACCAAGGTGTGGTGATCCAATTAAACAGCGAAGGTACTAATGCAACTTTCACCGTACGTAAAATCTCTAACGGTATTGGTGTTGAGCGTATTTTCCCTGTAAATTCCCCTAACATTGACCAAATTGTAGTAAATAGCTACGGTAAAGTTCGTCGTGCGAAATTATTCTATTTACGCGATCGTACTGGTAAAGCTGCTCGTATCAAAACAAGACGAGTATAATTATTTACTCAACGAACATAAAAAAGGCTTTGAAAATACTTCAAAGCCTTTTTTATGTTTACTTTGCTACATCCGGATTAATATTCGGATACAAAAGGTCTGGTCTGCATAATATCGTCGATCTGCGTTAACACCTCCGGTGTCAGTAACGGCAATACCTCCAGTGCTTTCAGATTTTCCAGCAACTGACTCTCTTTGGTTGCACCTAAGATAGCTGTAGTTACATTCGGATTGCGTACACACCAGGCAATCGCCAGTGTAGGCAACGATACAGCCAGCTGCACCGCCAGTTTTCCCAGTTCCTCTACCCTGTTCAGTTTATCCTGCGCCAGTGCTCTGTCTTTAAGCCAGCCATATCCTTCCAGTGCCAGACGCGAATCTTCCGGTATACCGTTATTATACTTTCCGGTCAGCAGACCCGAAGCCAGCGGACTCCAGATCGTCGTACCCATACCCAGATTTTTAAAGATAGTCAGGTAATCCGCTTCCATCTTCTGGCGGTTAAACAAGTTATATTCCGGTTGTTCGACAGCAGGAGCCTCCAGTCCCAGTCTACCTGCTGCAGCATGCGCTTCCACTATCTCTGCTGCAGACCACTCACTCGTACCCCAATACAGAATCTTACCCTGCTGAATCAGCGTATTCATCGTACGCACCACCTCTTCAATCGGCACATTCTTATCCGGACGATGGCAATAATACAAATCCAGATACTCCACCTGCAGGCGTGTCAGCGCCTCATGGCAAGCCTCCGTAAGATGCTTGCGGCTCAAACCATGCTGATTAGGCTTTTTATCCGCACCCTTCCAGCCAAAAAAAGCCTTGCTGGATACCACATAAGAGGAGCGGTCCCAATCCTTCTGCTTCAGGATACGTCCCATCATCTCCTCCGACAAACCGTTGGAATAAACCTCTGCATTATCAAAAAAATTGATCCCCGCATCATAAGCCACAGACATAAGGCGATCGTTCTGCTGATCATCCGTCTGACGGGCAAAAGTCACCCAGGATCCGAAGGAAAGCACACTCAGCTGGAGCCCCGTCTTTCCCATTCTTCTATATTCCATAAAAACTATCTAATTTATATACGTACTAAAGGTATACTTTCAGACTGATATTTAAGAACAGGAATTCTAAAATTTCGTTGCAACATTTCTTTTACAGAATGGTCAGAATTTCGTTGCTAAAACAATTTACTTTAACTTCATCATTTATATTAGCCCTATACATGAAAAACATCCTGCTATCGACGATCTGTACACTGTTGCTGGTTTCCCCTTCCCCCGGTCAACAAAATATAGCCCAGTTCGAGGCCTTGCAAAGCATACCTCAGACCTACGCTGTAGTAAAGACCGGCAATCCGATAGAAATTGATGGGAAAGCCACTGAACAAGACTGGCAGAATACAGCCTGGACAAATCTCTTTGTCGATATACAGGGGAAGCAACTTCCCGATCCGGCATACAAGACACAGGTCAAGATGCTCTGGGATGACGAATACCTCTATGTATATGCACAGATGGAAGAGCCACATATATGGGGAAATCTGGAGAAGCATGACGACATTATTTACCACAATAATGACTTTGAGATTTTTATCAAACCGAATATACACCAAAGTGAATATTATGAGATAGAAGTAAATGTACTCAACACCATTTTTGACCTGTTGCTGTCCAAACCTTACCGTTTTGGCGGAAATGCACTCGTTCACTGGGATGTTAAAGGATTGCGTTCGGCTGTTCACAACGAAGGAACAGTCAATAATCCGGATGATACAGACAAGTACTGGGCTGTAGAAATGGCCATTCCGTTTGAATCTTTACGCGCTTACGGACCGGGAAATGCCCCTAAGCCAAAAGATTACTGGCAGATCAACTTCTCACGTGTACAGTGGCAGCATGAAATCCAGAATGGAAAATACAGCAGAAAATTAAAAAACAATAAACGCATAGAAGAAGACAACTGGGTATGGTCACCGATAGGAGTCATCAATATGCACTATCCGGAACGCTGGGGCTATATCCAGTTTGTCACCGAACAGCAGGATACCGTACCGGAACTACCTCCTTATTATACGATATCCAAACTGAGCTGGAACATCCATTATTTACAAAAACTGTATTTTGACAAGAATAAGGTCTATACAGCCAAACTAAGTCATCTGCCCTCCTATACGACACATATTCAGCCGTATCTGAAAGCCTATGACGCAGAACTGTTGACAAACTCGCAAAAAAACTATTATAGCCTGCTCCTGCGCAGCAAGTCCAATCCCAGACAGACTGCTATAGTAGACAGCAAGGGAAATTTTGATACTAATCCATAAACCTCATGAGTAACAGAAGAAATTTTTTAAAACTGGCTGCCGGAAGTGTTGCAGCGCTAAGTCTCAAACCTGCGGATGTGATAGCCGGAATATCTCCGCAGCATTCTTTCAGTTTTGACTACTGGTTTTGGGTGAGACCCAATGAAAAAGATAGCTCCGCAACGTTAAAAGAAAGATACAAATCGTGGAAAGATGCGGGAGTAGTCGGACTGCTTTTCGAGAATTATTCAGAAAAACATTTTGCAATAGCGAAAGAGCAGGGACTGCAGACCCATCGCTGGATGTGGACCATGAACAGAGGGGAGAAAGAATTACTGCAGGCTCATCCCGAGTGGTACGCAGTGTCCAGATCCGGAAAATCATGCGCTACCGATCCCGCCTATGTCAATTACTACCGCTTCCTCTGCCCCTCCCATCCGGATGTTCCCAAATATCTCGAAGACAAAGCCAGAGAGCAGCTGGAGAAAAAAGATGTAGACGGTCTGCACCTGGACTATATCCGCTATCCGGACGTGGTACTGCCGGTCAACCTCTGGCAAAACTACAAACTGGATCAAAGCAGCGAACTGCCGGACTATGACTTCTGTTACAGCAAATTCAGCAAAGATGCTTTCAGAAAAGAAACAGGAATCGACATCGATAAACTGGAATATCCGGCACAAAGCCTTTCCTGGCGCAGCTTTCGTTACCGACAGATCAATAATGTCGTAAACCGAATCGCTGAAGTCGCTAAGGAATACCATAAACCCCTGACTGCAGCCGTATTTCCTACGCCTGACCTGGCCAAACGCATCGTGCGTCAGGACTGGACCAACTGGAATCTGTCGGCCGTATTTCCGATGATCTATCACGGATTTTACCGGGAACCGGTATCCTGGATCGGGGAAGCCGTATCAGAAGGAGTGAATACACTGCATAAAAAGTTTCCGCTGTATGCAGGTCTCTATTTACCGGATTTCAAAGATGTACACGAACTGGAAACCGCTATTCAGCTGGCGAAAGAAAACGGTGCTGCAGGCGTATCCTTATTCGGTGAATCCGAAATTAATGCAGACGTTCTGAAAGCCATTAAAAAAATAAAATTCGGGTAATATATTCCCATCAAAGACCTGTAGGCTAATCTCATCGGTGGAAGGAGATATAGCCTACAGGTTTAATAGCCATTTTTCATTTTCCGGAGATTGCTGAAACATTTTACTTTTTCAGGCCGGAAAAAACACGACATCCAGAAAAAATTTCTATCTTTGTATCCCGTACATAAAGCTGATGAATGGGGACCAATCCCCCCATATTTTTTAGTTCGAAATCCAAAATTGCTATGACTAAATATATTTTTGTTACGGGCGGCGTTACTTCGTCGTTAGGGAAAGGCATTATTGCAGCTTCTCTTGCCAAGCTTCTCCAGGCACGTGGCTATAAGGTTACCATCCAGAAATTTGATCCTTACATTAACATCGATCCGGGAACATTGAATCCGTACGAACATGGTGAATGTTATGTTACCGAAGACGGTGCAGAAACAGATCTTGACCTCGGACACTACGAGCGTTTTCTGAATGTAGCAACTTCTCAGGCTAACAACGTCACGACTGGTAGAATATATCAGCATGTCATTCAAAAAGAACGTGAAGGCGCCTATCTGGGTAAAACTGTACAGGTAATCCCGCATATCACGGATGAGATCAAACGTCGTATGCAACTGCTGGGTGAAACCGGTGAATACGATATCGTGATCACAGAGCTGGGCGGAACAGTAGGTGATATCGAATCGCTGCCGTTTATTGAAGCTGTACGTCAGTTAAGATGGGAATTGGGCAATAATGATTCTCTGGTCATCCACCTGACACTGGTACCTTACCTTGCAGCAGCAGGTGAGCTCAAAACAAAACCAACACAACACTCGGTAAAAACATTGCTGGAATATGGGGTTCAACCCGACATTCTGGTATGCCGTACCGAACATACTCTTTCACAGGATATCCGTAAGAAACTGGCGCTGTTCTGTAATGTAAATATCAATGCCGTAGTCGAATCTATCGACGCATCTACAATCTATGATGTGCCGTTGTTGATGCTGAAAGAACAGCTGGACAAAACGGTATTGACGAAATTGAAACTTTCCACCAAAAATGAACCGGATTTGACGAACTGGAAAACATTCCTTGGTAAACTGAAAAATCCTACAAACGAAGTAAATATTGCACTGGTAGGTAAATATATCGAATTGCCGGACGCATACAAATCCATTTCGGAAGCCTTTATCCATGCCGGAGCAAGCAATGAATGTAAAGTAAAAGTACATTATATCGCTGCTGAAAGTGTTGCTCCTGAAAATGTGAAGGACAAACTAAAAGCTATGGATGGCGTATTAGTCGCTCCGGGATTCGGAGAACGCGGACTGGAAGGTAAGCTGACGACGATCCAGTATGTGAGAGAAAACAACATTCCTTTCTTCGGAATCTGTCTGGGTATGCAATGCTCAGTGATTGAATTCGGACGTAATGTATTGGGTCTGAAAGGAGCAAACAGCTTTGAAATGGACGAAAGCACGCCTTATCCGGTGATCAACCTGATGGAAGAACAGAAAAACATCAAAAACATGGGAGGAACCATGAGATTAGGTGCATATGACTGTGAAATCAAAAAAGGAACAAAAGCATTCGGTATCTACGGAAAAGCAAAAATATCTGAAAGACACCGTCACCGTTACGAATTCAATAATGCGTATCTGGAGCAATATGAAAAAGCCGGTATGATCGCTTCAGGCTTTAATCCGAAAACCGGTCTTGTAGAAATAGTCGAGCTGAAAAACCATCCTTTTTTCGTGGCCGGACAATTTCATCCAGAATTAAAGTCAACTGTTGCAAATCCTCACCCACTTTTTGTTAGCTTTGTAGCCGCTTCTCTGGCAGGCAAAAAAGCGAAAGCAACAAAATAAGAGGTTGCGGATAATATTGAATAGAAATTAATAATTAAAGATGGATAGAAATACCCTAATTGGTTTAATCCTGATCTTCGCCATCTTAGGTGGATCATTTTATTTAATGAAACCCTCAGAATCGGAGATTAAACAAGAACAAAGACTGCAAGACTCGCTGAAAAGAGTCAAAGAAGGCTTACCTCCGGTAGCTGACACAACAAAAACTCCGGCAAAAACTGCTGTTAATACCAATCAGGTAGATTCAGCCGAACTGAAAAAACCTTTCGGAGCTGCAAAATACGGTGAAGAAAAAATCATCACCCTGCAAAATGAAAAGATCATTGCAAAGATCACCTCTAAAGGTGGTCGTGTAAAATCTGTTGAGCTCAAAAACGAAAAGAACTTCGACGGATCTCCGTTAATCCTGTTTGACGGGAATAACAACAGATTTGGTCTGATGTTCAACGCTGCCGGTCAGAATATCTCTACCAACAATCTTAATTTCCAGACGACAGATGCAGATGTATCGATAAGCAAAGGAGATTCAAAGACAGTGAAGTTCAGACTGAGCTATAACGATGCGCAATATATCGAGTATACCTATACATTGAAAGGCGATGATTACAACCTGGGACTGGATATCAATGCCGTAGGTTTGCAGAACCTGATCCCTCAGGATCAAAAAACAATCCTTCTGGACTGGGGAGCTGTATTGTATCAGAAAGAGAAAAATGTAAAAGGAGAGCGTGATAAGTCCTCTATCTATTACAAAACTGCAGAAAATAATGTAGATCACTTAAAAGAATCCGGTGATGATGATGACCAGCTGGACAAACGATTAACATGGATCGCATTCAAGCAACATTATTTTTCAAGCATTCTGACCAGCAAGACAGGTTTTGCCTCTGCTGATCTGGATGTGAAAACCGCTGCTGAAGCAGATATCGTAAAATTATACAGTGCTAAAGCGAAACTTGATTTTTCAAACCAGAAAGACAACCAGTATTCTTTTAATTTCTTCTTTGGTCCGAACAAATACAATATCCTGAAAGCCCAGAATGACGGTTCAAACAGTATCATCAACATGGGCTGGGGCCCGATGCGCTGGATTAACCAGTGGATCACGGTTCCGGTGTTCAACTTTCTGGACGGATTCCACATGAGCTATGGTATTGTTATCCTGATTCTGACGATCCTGTTGAAAGGTGTCTTATTCCCGCTGACGTACAAGTCATACCAGTCTATGGCCAAAATGCGTGTATTGAAGCCTCAACTGGATGAAATAAAAGCCAAAGTAGGTGAAGATAATGCCGTATTGCTGCAACAGGAGCAGATGAAACTGTATAAACAGGCCGGTGTAAATCCATTGGGGGGATGTCTCCCGCTGGTACTGCAGATGCCATTTACCATTGCCTTTTTCTACTTCTTCCCGAATCTATTCGAATTAAGAGGAGAAAGCTTCCTGTGGGTAAAAGATTTGTCAACCTACGATTCGCCGATCACATTCCCGGCAATCTTCGGTATCGATCACGTCTCTTTAATGTGTGTGCTCATGACATTGACGACCCTACTGACTACCTGGTACAATAATGCAACATCCGGAGCGACCGGACAGATGAAATATATCGGATACTTTATGCCGCTGATCTTCTTCTTCGTCCTGAACAGCTTCCCGGCAGGTCTTAACTACTACTACTTCTTAGGTGCGGTATTTACATTCCTGACGCAATTATTGATTCGTTCATTCGTAGATGATGATAAAATTCTGGCGAAGATCGAAGAGAATAAAAAGAGACCGGAGTCTGAAAAGAAAAAATCATCTTTCCAATCTAAAATGGAAGAAATGATGAGACAACAACAGGCACAGAAAAATAAAAAATAGAACTTCGGTTCTCATCATAAAAAAAGTGGCGGCTTCTATATGGAAGCCGCCACTTTTTTTATAACAGATAATTCCTTTTATTCAGGCTTTTTGAATCCTTCTTTTTCCGCCTTTTTAGACATCGTCTCTACACGCTTAGGTGTATCCGGATGAGAAGACATCAGTTTCTGAGTAGCACTTTGTTTCTCACCACCTGACAGTTCATTCAGTTTTTCGAAAGCTTTAGCCATATACCACGGATTGGATTTCTGCTTTTTCAGAAACTCGTATCCATAGTCATCAGCAAGAGATTCCTGTTTACGGGAAAAGCTTGAGTTTGCGATCTGCTCACTTAAAGCTCCCAGTTGCGATTCAGAAAGCGCAGCTGCAGTCCCCCCCTGTGAAGATACACCATCCTTCAATGCCGAAGTCAGTAAAGCCGTACGGAAAGCATCTTTAGAATCTTCATTCTTCACGTGACCGATCTCATGACCAATTACACCCAATACTTCCTCATCGGTCATCACCTGCATCAATCCCGCGCATACCCTCACACTACCATCAGCACAGGCAAATGCATTCACATCACGTACCAGATATACTTTAAAATTAAGGTCAAGCCCATCGTAATTGTTCAATCCTGAAGTCAGTTTTTTCAAACGGATAGCCAGCTCATCATTATCCGGAGCCACCGGATTGTTCTCATCCATCCATTTGATATACTCTTTCGTATATTTTACAACATCTTCGTTGCTCAGGGTCACTGCTTTGACCGCTTTAGTCGCAGAACCTACTGTCTTCGAATTCAGCTTAAACTGTCCATAACTTACTGATGACAACAACGCCACAGCACAAGAGGTTAATAAAATCTTTTTGATCATAACTAATATAATAAAGTAACTATTCATTGAAATGCCGTAAAGCATTTCAGATTATCACTTTTTCGTTACAATTATCATGCTAAACAAATGCACTGAACCCCGTAATACTTCTTCCGACGATCAGAGAATTGATCTCTTTGGTACCTTCGTACGAATAAATAGCCTCAGCATCAGCCAGAAAACGGGCCACATTATATTCTAATAAAATACCATTTCCTCCCATTACTTCCCGGGCCTTGGAAACGATATCTCGTGTCCGGAGCGAACAGAAGACTTTTGCGAGAGAAGCATGTTCATCTTTTAGCTGTCCGGCATCCTGTAATTCAGACAACCGGAATACAAGTGTCTGCATCGCGGTAAGATTGGAAAGCATTTCCACCAGATGATTCTGAATAAGCTGAAATGCGGCAATAGGTTTACCAAACTGTTTGCGCTGACGCGTGTAGTCCAGCGCATTTTCATATGCACCACGCGCACAACCTACAGCCATCCAGGCCACACCGGCACGTGTCATCTGCAACACCTTAGCCGTATCTTTAAAAGAATTGGCATTCTGTAAACGGTCAGATTCTGCTACCACACAATTTGTCATCGTGATCAAGCCATTCTGTACAATACGCAACGCCATTTTCCCCTTTATCTTCTCTACTTCAAATCCGGGTGTATCCTTCCGTATAATAAACCCTTTGACTTCTCCGTCATCCAGATCACGGGCCCACACAATCGTAATATCCGAAAAGGTAGAATTACCGATCCACTTTTTCTGTCCGTTGAGTACCCAGCCCTGTTCTGTCTTCTGGCAGGTTGTAGTCAGACCGCCCGCAGCTCCCGACCCTACTTCCGGCTCCGTCAGGCCAAACGCACCAATCACTTCCATCTTCTGCATCTTCGGCAGCCATTCCTGTTTCTGTTCCTCTGAACCACAGATATAAATTGATCCCATAGCGAGACCACTCTGCACCCCGAAAAAAGTAGCAATAGAAGCATCTACGCGAGCGATCTCAGCAGCAACGACACCTTCCATAAGGGAAGTTCCTCCGGCACAGCCATATCCTTCATAGGTATATCCGGCGATATTCAGAGCGGCAAACTTGGGAATGATCTCAAAAGGAAATTCATCTCTTAACCAGTAATTGTTGACAATTGGCTTGATCTCTGTCTCCATAAAAGAACGCACTTTCAACTGAAGTGCACGATCCTCAGGACCTAATTTGGCATCAATATCATAGAAATCACCATTTATAGGCGGTAACTCCTTCTTCTTACCACCTCCGGTCAGCATTTTGGTTACAGCCTGCAATTGCTTATCATCCATTTTAGAGATCGCCTCCATAACCTGTTTCAGATCTATCTTCTTTGATATCTTTTCAATTTGTTCCAGATCGATAGACTTCATCAGGCCCATCATATTTTTTATTTTATCAAACATAACTGTATCGGTTTAAACCCCTTTAACAACAAAGGGCCTTATAATTTAGTTTTTATTATTGAAAAATAATAGGACTACTTTTCGCAGTCACCTGAGAAGTAGCTGCCATACAATAACAAGTACATCAGTTCACGTCCCTGCCAATTGTATAGCATAACTATCTTTTACTGACTAAGAAGAATAAGGTAAAGAGAAGAAGACGCGTCAATTGCTGTCCCCACCAATTCTTTTAAAACAAAGTAAATCAAGCAATTAAAAGGCGCATCAGTTCACGTCCCGGCCAACTTCATATCCTTTGATACAAAATATAAATTACTGATTATAAGTAAGTTAAAAAATATATCAAAAATAAACACATCAATTAGAATAAAAGTCTTGACAACGTCATATTAATATCCCATCTTTGCGCCATATTTAAACGATCATTTGTTTTTCAAGTCGCTTTAAAAATAAAAAATAACATTTTTTAAAATTTTAAAACACAGAAAAACAGCAGTTTAAATAAAAAATTAAAAAAAATAAAATATTCGGGGTTACCTTTTTAGGTTACGGGTATTAAAGGTAAATAAACAAATTTGTTTCAATTAAAATAGAAAATTAAAAATGAAAAACTTATTCAAATTCGGATTTTTAGGTTTAGCTTTAACTTTAGCTTTCGCTTCATGCGGTAACTCATCTACTAAAACTGCTGAAACTGCAGATTCATTAGGTGATTCAATCCAAGCTACTACTGACTCTATCGCTGATTCTTTGAACAACGTAGCTGATTCAGTAAAAGCTAAAGGTGATTCTATCGCTGATTCAGTTAAAGCTGCTCACTAATCTCCGATTGAGAGTATAAAAAACTCATTAAAGACCGGTACAAATTTGTACCGGTCTTTTTGTTTTTACCACTCTAAATTGGGAATACGTGCTCGTTTTGCTATTTTTGTCAAAATAAATGACAAACATGGCTTTATCTTCTCTAACAGCGGTGTCTCCTGTAGACGGCCGTTACTATAATGCGACCAACGAACTATCTGCATATTTTTCTGAATTTGCACTGATCAAATATCGTGTACTGGTAGAAATCGAATACTTTATTGCATTGACAGGATCCGGCATTCCACAGTTACAACACTTTGACGGATCATTAAATGAAAAATTAAGAGCGTTGTACCTAGACTTCACACCAGAAGATGCACAGTGGATCAAGGATAAAGAAAAAATCACCAACCATGATGTCAAAGCTGTAGAATACTTTATTAAAGACAAATTCGAGCAGTTCGGTCTGCATGATTCACTGGAATTTATACACTTTGGACTGACCTCTCAGGACATCAACAACACAGCCATTCCATATTCATGGAAAGAAGCAATCGAGAAAAGTTACACTCCTGCTATTCAGGAACTGGTAAATGAACTGACAGCCCTATCGAAAGAATGGACAGCTATTCCGATGCTGGCACGTACACACGGACAGCCGGCCTCTCCTACCAAACTGGGAAAAGAGATCAAAGTATTTGTAGAGCGTATAGAAAAACAACTTCAATTATTGAATGTGGTGCCGTATTCTGCTAAGTTCGGAGGAGCTACCGGTAATTTCAACGCACACCAGATCGCCTATCCTAACCAAAACTGGGTAGACTTCGGAAATAATTTTGTTAATAACATCTTAGGATTAGACCGTTCACAGACCACTACGCAGATCGAGCATTACGACAATTTTGCTGCAAGCTGCGATGCGCTGAAACGTATCAATAATATTATCATCGATCTGTGCAGAGATATCTGGACATATATTTCGATGGAATATTTCAAACAAAAGATTACCGCCGGACAGATTGGTTCTTCGGCTATGCCTCATAAAGTAAATCCTATTGACTTTGAAAATGCGGAAGGTAATCTGGGCATGGCTAATGCCATCTTTGAACATCTGGCAGCAAAACTCCCGATTTCACGTCTCCAACGCGATCTGACAGACTCAACGGTATTACGTAATATCGGAGTTCCGTTTGCACACACCCTTATCGCAATCAAATCTACATTGAGAGGTTTACGTAAACTGATCTTAAATGAGAAAGCGTTACAGGATGATCTCAACAACAACTGGGCTGTAGTAGCAGAAGCGATACAGACAGTACTTCGCCGCGAAGGATATCCGCAGCCGTACGAAGCACTGAAAGATCTCACACGTACAAATACACACGTAACACAAGACACCATTGCTGTATTTGTAGAGAACCTCAATGTCAGTGAAACTGTAAAAGCTGAGTTAAAAGCGATTTCGCCATCAAACTATACCGGAGTAGAACTGTAACCTTTGACGCTTCGATGACGGGCAGGCATAAGTAAAACACCTATATTTGTCATCATATAACTTAGAGAGAAAACTATGGCAACCATAAACGTATATACAGAAAGTACTCCTAACCCGGCAACCATGAAATTTCTGGTCAATAAATTATTGATCAACGGAAGTCTGGATTACCCGAATAAAGAGAAAGCTCAGGAATCACCATTTGCATTTGAACTCTTCAAGTTCAACTTTGTAACCGGTGTATTTTTCGCAAGTAACTTCGTGACCATCACCAAATCAGACGATGTGGAATGGAGTGATATTGAAGCTATCCTCAAAGATTTTGTAAAAGGAGCAGTAGAGTCCGAACTGGCTGTAAAAGAAGTTCATCACGATGAGGACACTAATTTTGAAGGAACAGAAGTAGAAGTCAAGATCCAGCAGGTATTGCACGACTATGTACGTCCTGCAGTTGAACAGGATGGCGGAGCTATTCACTACAAATCATTTGATAACGGCATCGTAACAGTAGAACTGCGCGGGTCCTGCAGTGGATGTCCGTCTTCTACCATTACGCTGAAATCAGGTATTGAAGGCCTTCTGAAAAGAATGGTACCTGAAGTAGAAGAAGTCGTTGCTGAAGCCATGTAATAAGACGTATATCGTAAACATATAAAACGGGAGTATAGATAACATACTCCCGTTTTTTTGTACTATCTTTAATTATAGCTTGACATTATGAAAAAACACCTGATCATTTTATTACTTCTGCTTACCGGATCATTACTACGGGCACAGGTGAGCCTTATCACGGTAAACAAAGACAATATCGACCGGAACAGAATCCCCTACAGCGGCACACGCATTATGATGGCAGACGCTGTAGAGACAAACGGACCTGCCCGCATGTATATCTTTTCAAAAAATGAAAAAGGAACGGATAAAGATTCCCTGTATGCAGAAGAATTCCTGAAAGAAAATGATAAATGGATCCTTCAAAGTAAAAAAGACTTTTGCTTTCCGGATGAAATTCTGATGACATGGTCCAACCGCAAAGCATTCTTTGACAGCGACAAGGATCATTATCCCGAAAGTCTGTTTATTTTCTCCAAAAATGCAGCCAGCAATATCGATCAGCAACATGCTGTCATTCTGTTACTGTTTCATAAAAAACAGTTCTATACAATAGAAGCAAAAGCTGCTGACAGCTATCAGAAGGATTATTTTTCAGCTAATTTTGAGCAGCTACCTGCACCGGTCAAAGATAAGGTACTGGCTTACTGGCAAAATCTGGATAAAGAAGACTGATTATACAGCTTATAACCTGACATCAAAGCCTATTCCCCGTACCGAGTTAATCTGTAATGCGGGATCATGGCTCAGATACTTGCGCAATCGGCTGATAAATACATCCATACTTCTCCCTGTAAAAAAATCGGTAGTTCCCCAGACCTGTTCCAGTATCTGCTCACGCGTCACCAATTGTCTGTTCTGACTCCATAGATACGAGAGCAGATTGACCTCGCGTTCGGTCAGCCGGAAAGTTTCCTGCGGATGGATCAACAGAAAATTAGACCGGTCAAATACATACGTTCCGATTTTGACTTCAGCTACAGGCAATACCGGCTGACTGCGACGGACAATATTCTGAATACGAAGAACGAGCTCTTCCGGATCACAAGGCTTTGTAATATAATCATCCGCTCCGATCTTGAGCCCCGTAAGCTTATCTATCTTCTGATCCTTAGCAGTCAGAAAGATAAATGGAAATCCCGGATACCGGGAAAGAATCTTTTGCGCCAGTGTAAAGCCACTCATATAGGGCATCATTACATCCAGAATAGCGAGGTGAAAGGTAAAATCCTGGTCCAGCAATGTCTCCACTTCCTGCGGATGGGCAATCAGCCTTACCTCCAGCCCCGAAAGTTCCAGATACTGCTTCAGCATAAAGCCAAAATCCTCATCGTCTTCGACTAATAAAATATTATACTTCATAAGGTAATGATATACGGAATGCCGCACCTTTGCTAAGTTCACTAAAAACAGTCACCTCTCCTTTATACTTACTCACAATCTGCTTGACAATATATAAGCCTAAGCCCAATCCTTTGGTATCATGAATATTGTCTTTCTGGATACGGTAAAACTTCTCAAAAATATAAGGCTGCTCTACTTTATCAATCCCAACTCCGTCATCTTTTACAATAATTTTGACCAGTCCTTCATTCAGCTCAAAAGATAAGGATACAGACTTCGCTCCATATTTTATACTGTTATTCAAAAGATTGGTCAGAATAGTTTCGATATCATATTTATCGAGTTGCAGATCCTGATCAAACAGCTGCTCCACCTGTAAATTGATCATCGGATGAGCCATCTGAAAATCACTCACAAAAGCCTTCACATCAGCAGTGGTCCAGTATGTCTGTTCTTCCCTTCTCTCCTGTTGCATAATCGGCTGCAACATATTTTCAAGACGATCGACCTGACGTCCGATGACCTGCACAACTTCCGGGTCGGTATTGTGCTCCAGTGTTTTTGATGCGATCTTGAGGGTGGCAATAGGTGTTTTGAGTTCATGTGAAATATTGTCCATCATATCATGAAGCACATCAATCTGCTTTCGCTGACGCAATAGATTTTTGTACGTCAGATAGAATAAAATCAATACCGCTGTCAGAATCAACAGCGATGTAATAATCAAAAACAACAAGTCTTTAAAAACCACCCATTTCAGATTATTGATCTCAAAATACGTCTTACGTAACAGATGATAGCTGTATTTTCTTTGGGAAGATACCTTAGCCTTTTTATTGTCCGTAGTCGTAGTCGAGTTATAACTGGTCTCCCATTTACCGGATGTCAGCAGATATTTCTTAGAAACCGGTGTACTGGTCTTGTATATCAGGAGAGGCTGTTGAATAAGAGGCTGATTAGTACTGCGTGAAATCACATTCACGAATTCTTTCATCACCCCGACCTTATATCCCTTCTCTGCAAAAGTACTATCCACATACCGCGTAAGCTTCGCTTCCACAGATTTAGCCTTGCGGGCATACAAGCTACGCAAATCATTTTCAGTCCATTGTTTTTTCTCCACTTTCCATACAGCCTCCTGTGCTTCATCATCCTTCAGCAGACTCTTGTCAAAGATATCCACATCATCCTCCAGAGAGGACAAACTCTGCTTCACGTCCTCAATAATCTCTCTGCGCTTGAGCTGATACGTATTGGAGATAAAATAGACCTGTATCCCGATCAGCACAATAAAAAGTGTTGAAAATGTAAGAATTAACCGTGAAAGCTTTCCATTCATAAAACAAATATAATCAGTAGATCCGATCTTAAACAGACCTTAACCCATCATTAACGCTTCATTAACCGAGTCTGTAAAACCTAATAAACACTTTTGCCCTATCAGATACGATCAGCAAACATGAAACACATTCTACTCCTCTTTCTTTTCCCCTCTCTTTTATGGGCACAGCAAAAACAGATGCAAGGTAAAGTAATCAATGATAAAAACGAAACACTGGCAAATGTAACAGTAGTCCTCATGGACAGCTTGTATCAGGCACTCCATGAAACACGGACAGACGCATCCGGAAAATTTACGCTCTCCCTGGACAACAACACCAATTATTATATCAGCGCCAGGGATCTTAATTATCAGAGCTACGAAGAATTTATTCAACCGGACACCCTACAAGGCCAGCTCCTGATCCGTCTTTTAGCCAAGTCAAATCAATTGGAAGAGGTACTCATAGAAGGCAAACGACCCCGGGTAACCCGAAAAGTAGATCGTCTTGAATTCAATGTACAAAACAGTAATATCTCTGCATTGAGCAGCTGGGAAATACTGAAACGTACACCACTGGTCAAAGTACTTGGCTCAGACATCAGTATCAAGGGAAGTCGCAATATACTGGTAATGATTAATGACAAACCGGTCACACTTACAGGAGAAGAATTGAAAAACCTGTTGGAGAACAGTTCGGGAACTGATGTACAGGCAGTGGAAGTCATCACCAATCCTCCGGCCAGATATGAGGCTTCCGGAACGGCTATTATTAATATCAAGATGAAACAGAATCAACTGTATGGTTACAGAGGGGTACTTCTGGCTAAGGCTGAACAAAGTAACTACGGCAAACAAATATTCGGACTTACCAACTATTTCAAAACAGAAAAATTCAATTTCAAAGGAATCTATAATTTCGGCAGAGGAACTTATGCACGCTACGGCACAGACTATGTACAGTACGCAAGTGATAATACGACCTGGATCAGCAAAATGGACCGTATAGATGACAATAAAAATCAACAAACCTATGTATTTACAGCAGACTATAATCCGGATAGTACACTGACGTTATCCTTTGGATGGAATGGTTTTTACAGCCCCAATTCCGAAGGAATATACCGTGTACCTACGCTTATCTATAATCAGCAGCAGCAGGTAGAGTCCAGCTATCTGACAACAAATGATCATTACAGAAGCACAAAAAACAATAATCTGTTTCTGCAACTGGTCAAAAAACTCTCTAAAACAAATACCTTAGACTGGGCCACTTATTACACCACCAATAACAGGGTTAATTATCAGGACATACTTACGGAGCTCAATTTTAAAGATCAGGATCCGTCCACCTCACATTTCACCAGTGACAATGACAATAAGACCAGACTATTCTCCTCACAGGTAGATTTCAGCCACAAAGGAAAGCGGCTGGAACTGGAATTTGGAGGAAAATACAGCTACGTAAGCACATTCAGTAAACTGATATTTGCAGACAATGAAAATGGTGAATTAGCTTTCAGACCAGAAAAAAGCAGTGATTTTGATTATCAGGAACATAATGTCGCCGGATACGGATCAGCATCCTATCAATGGAAAAAGTGGAGTCTGAAAGCCGGCCTGCGTGCTGAATACACAAACTTAACAGGAACCGTATCGCAACCGTCCGATATCAACAAGACCGATTACCTGACACTCTTCCCTACTTTCTATGCACAATATGAGACGAATGACAAGTCACAGATCGGATTTTCCTATGGTAAACGTATCAGCAGACCGTCTTACTCCTGGCTCAATCCGACCAAATCCTATTACAACCTCTTCTCCTATTTTCAGGGGGATGCCCGCCTGCGTGCAACTATAGTCCATAATCTGAACCTGACTTATACCCGAAATAACTGGAATATTGACTTATTCTACCGCTATGAGAAATGGCCTTCTATGGAAATCTCCTATCAGGATGATGCCACGCACAACCTGATCTATCACTACACCAATATAGAAAAGGGACAAGGCGCAGGAATAGATATAAGTAAGAATCTGGATATCAAACCCTGGTGGTCTGTAAATGGAATGCTTTCGGCCATGTACAATGAGAACTATTTTGAAGGAGTAGACAAACTGATTCATAAAAATGATGTGTACCAGCTTAATACCACACTAAGTACCAGTTTTATCCTTAACAAAAAAACTGACTGGAACATAGAAGTGGGCAATTCCTATTACTCCCCATCTATACAGGGACCGTTCAGAATTTCAGGATTTTCATCCACCTATTTAGTTATGAATCGCAAGTTCATACATAAAAAATTAGAACTGAGTCTCTATTTTCTGGATATTTTCAAATCAGAGAAAGTCAAAGTTGCAACCAATTATGCGAATCAGAACAATTATTTCCTGGATTATCAGGACACCCGTAAAATAAGTGCCAAATTACGCTTTAACTTTGGAAATCAGACCATCAGAAACAATAAAACTATAAGGAAAACAGATGAACAGAATCGTTTGTAAACATCTTATCAGTCAATAATTTAATTCAGACATTAAAATAACTTTTTATCTGCTACTCTATTAAAAATAACTAACTTTGCGGGAGTTGTGAAAACCAAATATTAAAATGAGTGCAGATATAAACAAACTAGAACAAATCGCATCGCAAGTAAGACGTGACATCGTACGTATGGTACATGCCTGTCAGTCAGGACACCCTGGAGGATCATTAGGTTGTACCGATTATTTTGTGGCGCTTTATTTCAACGCTATGAAACGCAATCCGTCATTCAACATGGACGGAATCGGAGAAGATCTTTTCTTCTTGTCAAATGGCCACATTTCTCCTGTTTTCTACAGTACACTGGCAAGAGCGGGTTATTTTGAAGTAAGCGAGTTAGCTACTTTCAGAAAAATCAATTCGCGTCTGCAGGGACACCCGACTACACACGAAGGTCTTCCGGGAATCCGTGTAGCTTCAGGATCTCTGGGTCAGGGATTATCAGTAGCGATCGGTGCTGCACAAGCAAAAAAACTAAACAAAGACAATAATCTGGTGTACGTCCTGATGGGTGACGGTGAGCTTCAGGAAGGACAAGTGTGGGAAGCAGCGATGTATGCACCTCATAACAAAATAGACAATCTGATCGCAACTGTTGACTACAACAAAGCGCAGATTGACGGTTCTACAGATCAGGTATTATCACTGGGAGATCTTCGCGCCAAATGGGAAGCTTTCGGATGGGATGTACTTGAAATTGCAAAAGGTAATGACATGACTGCTGTCGTGGCAGGTCTTGAAGAAGCAAAATCACGTACCGGAAAAGGAAAACCGGTGGTGATCCTGATGCATACCGAAATGGGTAATGGTGTTGACTTTATGATGGGATCTCACAAATGGCATGGTGTAGCACCGAATGATGACCAATTAACATCTGCATTAGGTCAGTTACAACAAACTTTAGGAGATTATTAATCAGATATTAGATTCTAGTACTTTGTATTTAGACAGCAAAAGAAAAATCTGAAGGCTAAATACCAACTACTCCATACTAAAAGAATGAAAAAATATACATACACAGAATCAAAAGATACACGTTCGGGTTTCGGAGCCGGATTACTGGAAGCTGGTAAGCAGGACGAAAATGTCGTGGCCTTATGTGCTGACTTGATCGGTTCATTGAAAATGAACGATTTCATAAAAGAATTTCCGGAGCGTTTTTTCCAGATTGGTATTGCTGAAGCAAACATGATGGGTATCGCAGCGGGTCTGACAATAGGCGGTAAAGTTCCCTTCACAGGTACATTTGCCAATTTCTCTACAGGTCGTGTTTATGACCAGATACGTCAGTCTATCGCCTATTCGGACAAAAATGTAAAGATTGCTGCTTCACATGCGGGTCTTACATTGGGAGAAGACGGTGCTACGCACCAGATCCTGGAAGATATCGGCCTGATGAAAATGTTACCAGGAATGACCGTGATCAACCCTTGTGATTTTAACCAGACCAAAGCAGCTACTATTGCTGTTGCCAAACATCATGGCCCTGTATACTTACGTTTCGGACGTCCTGTAGTACCTAACTTTACACCTGCGGATCAGGAATTTGTAATCGGTAAAGCTATCCTGTTGAATGAAGGTACTGATGTAACGATCATCGCTACAGGTCACCTGGTGTGGGAAGCTATTCAAGCGGGAGAAAAACTGGCAGAACTGGGTATCAGTGCAGAAGTCATCAATATCCACACGATTAAACCACTGGACGAAGAAGCTGTATTAAAATCTGTTGGTAAAACAAAATGTGTGGTAACTGCTGAAGAACACAACCGCCTTGGTGGTCTTGGCGACAGTGTTGCACAGGTTTTGGCGCAACATTTGCCTACTCCACAAGAGTATGTCGCTGTAAACGATAGTTTCGGCGAATCCGGAACTCCGGCTCAATTGATGGAGAAATACGGTTTGAATGCAGAAGCAATTGTTGCTGCAGCTCAGAAAGTAATCAAAAGAAAATAATAAGACCACAACGTCAATATATGGAAGATGCTTTAATAATTTCGAAATTTGCGGACGAAGCCACGCGCGAGGAAGCATTCGGATTATTGTTGAAGAAATATCAGCAAAAAATTTATTGGCATGTGAGAAGGATGGTAATCGATCATGACGATGCCGATGATGTGGTACAGGATATCTTTATTAAGGTATGGCGCAATCTGGGTAACTTCCGCGAGGACTCCCAATTGTACACCTGGCTATATCGTATCGCTACGAATGAATGTATTACCTTTCTGAATAAGAAAAAACAGAAGCAGAATGTGTCGTTAGATGACGACACCTCTGCCTATCTGGCCGACTCCCTGTCGGATGGCAGCTATTTTAACGGAGACAAAGCTCAGTTGAAATTGCAGCAGGCACTGTTGACACTACCGGAAAAGCAAAAACTGGTATTCAACATGAAATACTTCGATGATATGAAGTATGAAGAGATATCAGATGTATTGGGAACCAGTGTAGGGGCATTAAAAGCCTCTTATCATCTGGCTGTAAAAAAAATTGAGCACTTTTTTCACACGCACGATTAAACCTTTTATGCTTAGTGTATTCTATACTACTTACTATGAAGGAAAATAACACATATCATGATCATACCGAAGGTAATAATCTTCCGGAATCATTGCGTGTAAACCCTTTTGCCGTACCTAAAGATTATTTTGAAAATCTCGAATCCGGTCTTTGCTCACAGATCAGACTTTTGAATGCCGCTCCCTCCGAAAAAGATTCCTTTAGTATTCCAGAAAATTATTTCGACGATCTTCAATCCCGTATGATGACTGCGGTAAAGATGGATCAGCTGAAAACAGATACAGAGGAAAACGGATTTACAGTTCCTTCTAACTATTTTGATCAGCTCCAGCAACAGATCACCGCAAATATCACTGCAGACCGCTGGAAAGATCAGCTAAAAGACGAAGGTTTTGCCGTACCGGCAGACTACTTCAATACGTTAGAAGATTCCATTTTTGCAGGTATTGCTACAGATCGATTGAAAGCAGAAGTAAAAGAAGACGGATATACCGTTCCTTCCAATTACTTTGATCAGTTATCTGCAGATATACAGGCTAAAGCATTTGAAAAAGAACAACCAAAAATTGTCCCTATCGGAGGTCTGAAACGTCGCAACTGGATGCGTTATGCAGCTGCGGCCTCGGTTACACTGATACTGGGATTGGGTGCATATTTCGGTATTCAACAAGAAGAAACAGCTACAACTGATCTACATTCAGAACTGGCAAATGTATCTGATGCTGAAATTATAAACTATCTTGCTGCCACGAACAGTGGTGATAATATGGTGTATTTCACACAATATATTTATGAACCTGAGGAATCAACCGGCGTAGGAAGTCAGATTGATAACGAAGATATTGAAGAGTACTTAAAATATTCATTATAAGTGATGTTACAGTTGAAAAAGATATTAGCAGCATGTTGTTTTGTATTTCTATTGACTTTGTCTGCTCATGCACAGCGTGATAATGAGCGTTTCAAAGCTATAGAGAACGAGAAAATTGCCTATATTACCAAAGAGCTCAACCTGAGCAGTTCAGAGGCACAACAGTTCTTCCCGCTCTACAATGAGTATTCACAGGAAATGTGGGCTATACGGAACGAAAAAATTGGTCCCAAACAGAGTGCGCCAAGTAGAAGTAACGGCTTCAGACAAGGCGGATCACGGGATGTAATCGCATATGATGCCAAAGAACTGGAAATCAAGAAAGAATACCGCGCAAAATTCGCCCGTATCATAGGCAATTCACGGGCTTCACAATTTTTTGAGATCGAGCAGAATTTCATAGAACTTCTCTATAAAGAATGGCAAAGCCGAAAAAACGGTTCAGGCCGAAGATAATACAGGAAGAAGTCCAAAAGACTTCTTCTTTTTATTTAAATCAAAATCAACATGTTAAGTAATCGTGAATTATTCCTGATGAATACAGCCCAGACATCAAACTCTCCCCGTCTGGTAGAAGTAGAAAAAGCAGAAGGAATTTATTTATATGGTCCGCAGGGACAACAATATATGGATCTGGTATCCGGTTTTAATGTGAGCAATATAGGTCACAGACATCCTAAGGTACTGGAGGCAATACGGCAGCAACTGGATAAGTATCTCCATGTAACTGTATATGGTGAGTTTGTACAGGCGCCACAGGTACAGTTTGCAACAGATCTGCTGGCGGTCCTGCCCCCCTCTTTTGAATCAGTATACCTGACAAACAGCGGAGCAGAAGCTGTAGAAGGATCCATGAAAATCGCAAAACGTTTCACAGGAAGAAGACAGATCATAGCTGCAAAAAAAGCATACCACGGAAGCACGCAGGGTGCCTTGAGTCTCATCGGTAATGAAGAGTATCAAACAGCCTACGCACCCTTATTACCGGAGATAGACTTTATCACCTTTAACGATCTTTCGGATCTGTCTGCGATCACGGATAAGACCGCAGCCGTCATACTGGAAGCTATTCAGGGTGAAGCCGGCGTACGTGTTCCGGATGTGGCTTATATGCAGGCTGTGCGCAAACGCTGCGATGAAACCGGAACACTGTTAATCTTTGATGAAATACAAACCGGATTCGGACGTACCGGAAAACTCTTTGCTTTCGAACACTTTGGCATTGTCCCCGACATTCTTATGCTCGCAAAAGGTATAGGTGGAGGAATGCCTCTGGGCGCATTTGTTGCACCTAAACAGATTATGGATGTAATCAAAGACAATCCTATGCTGGGCCATATTACCACATTCGGCGGACATCCTGTAAGTTGTGCCGCAGCAAGAGCATCCTTACAAGTCATAAAAGATGAAAAACTGATTGAACAGGTAGAGGAGAAAGCATTGCTTTTCCGTCAGTTGCTCCAGCATCCTAAAATTAAAGAGATACGTGGATTAGGACTGATGATGTGTCTGCAACTGGAAAATTTTGATCAGGTCTACCAGGTTAGTAAGTATTGTGCTGAACACGGTGTGATGATAGACTGGTACCTGCACTGCGAGACAGCACTTAGGGTAGCACCTCCGCTGAACATCAGTACAGATCAGATCAGAGAAGCCTGTACTATTATTCTGGCAGGAGTAGAAAAATATACTTAGTATATACAAATAAGGGAACATATCAGATGTTCCCTTATTTATTTCATATTTTCTGACGGATATTTATTCGTAAAAATCCAGCTCTGCAATAGCTAATGACTACAGTTACAGACAATCTCTGCAAACCTTCCACTGAGAGTACACAAAAAAAGGACAAAAAAATGCAACCCTTTATTGTGATCTTATTACCAAATAAATCTCATTTTAAAACTATAATTATAATAATCAATGCTTATATTAGATAAGCATAAACCTCTATCATGAATACAAACAGAAGATCTTTTATCAGCAAAAGTCTGCTTACCGTAGGTGCAGCCGTGGCCGGCACCTCATTACTACAAGGTCGTGAAAACAATTTGTCCTTACCTGCAAAAGGTAATCAGATCAGCATTAGGAAAAATGATATCATACTTTTTCAGGGAGACTCCATTACAGATGCCGGTCGTCAGAAGGACAATCCTAATCCCAATGAAACTTCCGCATTCGGAAGCGGCTATGCCCTGTTAGCAGCAGGCAGTCTGTTGTCCGAACATGCATCCAAAAACATTAAGATCTTCAATAAAGGTATCAGCGGTAACCGGGTACCGGATCTGCAAAAACGCTGGCAAAGGGATACTTTTGATATCAAACCTACTATCCTGAGCATCCTGATCGGTGTTAACGACTTTTGGAGGACAATGGATAGCGGCGCCAGCAATACAGCACAACAGTATAAAGAGCAGTATCAGAAACTGCTGGACGACACCTTGAAACAGTTACCTAACGTACAGCTTATTATCGGTGAACCCTTTGGACTGAAAGGGGTAAAACATGTAACTGATGCATGGTATCCGGCTTTTGAAGGCTATCAACAGGCGGCACGTGATGTTGCGAAAGAATTTAAAGCGATCCTGATCCCTTATCAGACTATTTTTGACAAGGCACTCGCTGAGGCTCCGGGTAATTACTGGACTACAGATGGCGTACATACCAGTCTTGCAGGAGCAACATTAATGGCAGAATCCTGGTTAAATACCATTAAATAATCCTGTATACCGGAAATTTATACGTATCCGCCTTACCCATACTAAAAAGACCTCGTTAACAATAGCAGCTAACGAGGTCTTTTTACTTTTAAACCGGTTTATACATTACAGGAGATCAGAATTCGACTTCTCTGTATGTCGTTTTTTGCAGATCAGGAAGATAATAGGCCACAATACCGATCAATGGTAAGTACGAACAGATATGATAGATAAAGGTGATAGAAGTATGGTCTGCGTACCAGCCTAACAATGCAGATCCCAAGCCTCCCATACCAAAAGCAAACCCATAAAACAATCCTGACACCATTCCTAACTTACGGGGAAGCAGCTCCTGCGCATATACAATAATGGAAGGAAATGCAGAAGACAGGATCAATCCGATAATCACGATAAGAATACCAGTCGTCGTAAAGTCAACGTACGGAAGAGCTAATGAAAACGGTGCTACACCCAGTACAGAAAACCAGATCACATATTTACGGCCAAAACGGTCACCGAATATACCTCCCAACAACGTCCCTACTGCCACTGCTATCAGAAAGTAAAATAAGAATACCTGTGCCTGTACTTCAGAGATACCAAATTTCTCCATCGTGAAGAACTGAAAATAGTTGGTAATACTGGCAATATAAAAATATTTAGAAATGATCAGCAGCAGCAAGACTACGACGGACAAAGTGATTTTCTTGTTAGAAAGATCCGGTACGCTGATCGTCTTATTCTTGACGGTGGTACGGTGCTCTAATTTACGGCTGTACCATTTACCGATATACAGTGCAACTACCTTACCTAAAATAGGGACAATCGCAAACCAGACAATGGCTTGCTGCCCTTTGGGAAGAATAAAAAATGCAACCAGAATAGGTGCCAGCGCTGTTCCGGCATTACCACCGATCTGGAAGATAGACTGAGCAAGACTTCTTTTTCCTCCGGAAGCCATGTAGGCTACCCTGGACGACTCTGGATGAAAAATAGAAGATCCGACACCTACAAGAAACACAGCTATCAGAATAATCTCATAACTATGTGCATACGAAAACAGGATAAGTCCTACTAATGAAAATGCCATCCCGATAATCTGAGAATACGGCTGAGGTCGCTTATCTGTGAAAGACCCTACTACGGGTTGAAAGATAGATGCGGCCATCTGATACACAAAGGTGATCATCCCGATCTGGGAGAAGGTAAGATGATGCTCGTCCTTCAGTAAAGGATACACAGAAGGAATAATGCCCTGAACAAAGTCATTGAGCAGGTGAATAAAACTTACGGCAAAAAGAATTGAAAAAACAGGTTTGTTATCTTTAAAATTAGCAACCATAATAAAATATAAATTAAAAACAAAAAGGCTGTTCCTCTACAGCCTTCCAAAATATTGTTAAAGTATTCGTACCAATAAACCTTTGAGGTACTCCCCTTCGGGGAAGGAAGCCCGGACGGGATGATCTTCAGGTTGATGAAATTGTCTTATAAACTGAATTTCCTTACCTGCATCGAGTGCAGCCCAGGCAATGACCTGTTTGAATGTACTGATATCCATGGCTCCTGAACAGGAGAAAGTAGCAAGCAATCCGCCGCTTTCCAATAGCATCATGCCTCTTCTGTTAAGATCTTTATAGGCTCTGGATGCTTTTTCCAATGAAGATCTTGAAGGTGCGTATTTGGGCGGATCCAGGATCACGACATCAAATTTCGCTTCCTCTTCAATAAAAGTACGCAACTGCTTATTCACATCCGATAAGATAAACCGATGAGCGGAAGTCTCAAATCCGTTGACAACCATATTGCGTTCCAATGTTTCGATCGCCAGAGCCGAACTGTCCACAGCAGTAACCGCAGCCGCACCTTGCTGAATGCTATTCAAAGTAAAACCTCCTGAATAACAAAAGCAGTCCAGTACTCTTTTGTCTTTCACATATTGTGCAGTCAGATATCTGTTTTCACGCTGATCGCAATAGAAACCGGATTTTTGTCCATCTATAATATTCACCTTATAACGGATACCATTCTCTACGACATCGACAAACTCCGGAGGTAATTCTCCGGACAGGAGACCGTTAGTATTTGGAAGACCTTCGTACTCACGGGACTTCAGATCACTGCGTTCATATATTCCTTTGGGTTGAAGTAACCGGGTAAGTTCATCTATTATCACCGCTTTTACATTTTCCGTACCTGCAGCATGCACCTGAATAGAAATGTAATCGGCGTATTTGTCTGCAATAAGTCCGGGGATAAAATCTGCTTCTGCAAAAATCAGACGAACAGTATTGGTCTCAGTTGTCAAAAGATGCTGACGGGCTTCCACAGCCTTACGGATGCGATTGCGCCACCAATTTTCATCAATAGCCGCATCCGGATGCCATTCCAGCAAACGAACAGCAACACGCGATTGGTTATGGTAAATACCATAAGCAATAAATTCACGATCGCTGTTGAATACAGATACGACTTCTCCGTTTTCTACATTGCCGGAGACATTGTTTACTGCTCCGGAAAATACCCAGGGGTGCAGTTGCCAGGCAGCTTTATCCTTGCCCTTATTCAGAATGACTGATTTCATCGTCGCAAAGGTAAGCAAATATTAAAAAAAGGAGACAGCACTTCGTAACAAGTATATGATTTTCGTAAAACATTAAATGGCTTCTGAAAGAAGCCATTTAATGTTTATTTATTTTCTAACAAATAGGCTTTGAACAAGTCGTAATCAACCGGTAATTCTTTTGCCAGTTTTTCCTTTCCGGACAGCAACTCCGCTCCTTCCGGAAGTTTAACCTTTTCGAATACATCTGCATCGATAGCATCCGGAAATTTGCAGGGATGCGCAGTAGAAAGAAATACGGAAGCATACTGTCCCGGATGTTCGCCAAGATAAGCTTGTGAAGCTAACCAGGCAATAGCGGTATGCGGACAAGCGACATATTGATATTCCAGATAAAGCTGTTTCATAGCAGCCTTAGTCGCATCATCATCGTAAGTATAGGATGTAACAACCTTTTTCAAGGCTTCCGGATCCTGATCAAACAGATCCAGAATACGCACCCAATTACTCGGATCACCGACATCCATAGCATTGGCAAGTGTCTGTACAGAAGGCTTAGGCTGGTATTGTCCGGAAGACAAGAAACGCGGAACTGTATCATTGACATTGGTTGCGGCCACAAATTTTTCAACAGGAAGCCCCATCTTATAGGCCAGCAATCCGGCACCTATATTTCCAAAATTGCCGCTTGGCACACTGAAGACAACCTGATTGATTCCCTGTGCCTTCAATTGCGCATAGGCATAGAAATAATAAAAGGTTTGCGGAATAAGACGTGCAATATTAATAGAATTGGCGGATGTCAATCTTAATTCCCTATTCAATTCAGCATCATTAAATGCCTTCTTCACCAGCGCCTGGCAATCATCAAACGTACCGTCTACTTCCAGTGCCCGGATATTCTGCCCGTTGGTGGTAAGCTGCTGTTCCTGTACTTCGGAAACTTTTCCTTTTGGATACAGAATCGTTACTCTTGTCCCTTCTACACCTAAAAAGCCTAATGCTACAGCTCCTCCGGTATCACCTGATGTAGCCACCAGTACATCTAACAACTTATCATCAGATTGAGAGAAATAGCCCATAACACGGCTCATAAAGCGAGCTCCGAAATCTTTAAAAGCATAAGACGGACCGTGGAACAATTCCAATACCGCTGTATCTTTGCTCAGAAAGCGGACAGGAGCATCAAAATTAATGGCATCCTTAATGATCTTTTTAAGATCATCAGCCGGGATATCCTGCCCGATCAAAGCATGGGCAACCGTAAATGCAATCTCTTCTAAAGAGTATTGCTGAATGTTACGGATAAACATGGGATCCAGCTGAGGGATCACCTCGGGCATATAAAGTCCCTTGTCTGCAGGCAGTGAATTGAATACGGCATCTTTGAAGGATACACGCAGATCTTTATTCTGAGTACTGTATAATTTCATTTTCTGTTAGTTTAAAACTTTAGGTCCTTCTACATTGACGGATGATACATATCCGAAACTTTCTATTTCGGATTCATTCAGGTGATGCTGTATACGTGCTTTGATATTTTCAGCTATGGTTCTATCTCTTGTCACGGCTACTACAGACGGCCCTGAGCCCGATATACCAAAGCTCAATGCGCCTTCGTCCAGCGCTATTTGCTTCATTTCATAAAATTGCGGAATCAGAATAGCGCGTGTAGGTTCGATCAATACATCATGCATACTTCTTGCTATAAGGTCATAATCTTCCTTGAACAGGCCGGCTACGAGTCCCGCAATATTTCCCCATTGTGTGACAGCGTCTTTCAGTAATACTTTTTCTTTGATGAGTTGACGCGCATCTCTTGTCGGGACATCTACCTGCGGAAACACGACCGCTGCATATAACTCTTTCGGAGTCGGCAGGGATATAACATCCAGAGGTTCTGTGCTGCGAATCAGTGTAATGCCTCCAAAAAGAGCAGGAGCTACATTGTCTGCGTGACCTGTACCGCAGGCCAGTCGTTCTCCCTCTACGCAGTAAGGAAGAAGCTCTTCCTTAGAAAGCGGGCTTCCTAACAGCGCATTGATGGCAAAGAGACCTGCAACAGTGCTGGCAGCACTGGAACCTAGTCCGGAACCAATAGGCATATGTTTGTGTAATTTGATTTCGACACCTACTTCATGCTGCAATCCCAGATTATGCAGCAGAAATTGCACACATGCCGATACTGTATTTTTTTCAGGATCTAAAGGCAAACGGCCGTCGTCACCTGTTATCTCGGTAATCACTACCCCGGGTGTTGAGACCCTTTTCATGATGACTTCATCGCCCGGTTCGTCCAGTGCGAAACCCAGAATATCAAATCCGCAGATCATATTGGCAACCGTTGCCGGCGCAAAAACCCTTATTTCATCCAACATCTTTTCCAGATTGATATCTTTTTTCAGTTGCGATAGTTCCATTGTGTATGTATAGTAATTAATATTCAGTAATTGTATTTCAGTCATCAGGATTAAGCACCGACATTCACCAGATCCGCAAATACACCTGCAGCTGTTACCTCAGCACCTGCTCCCGGTCCTTTGACAACGAGAGGACGTTCCTTATAGCGTTCGGTTGTAAAGGAGATAATATTGTCGCTTCCCGAAAGTGAATAGAAAGGGTGCGTCTCATCCACTAATTGTACTGAAATAGCCACTTTCCCATTTTCAAGTTTACCGATATAACGGATTACTTTATTCTCAGCCTTAGCTTTTGCTTTTAATGCCTCGAAATACGCATCCTCTTTTTTCAGTTCTTCATAAAAAGAAGCCACACTATCTGCTTTCAGACAGGCTTCAGGCAGAATGGCGCCCAGATCTACATCTTCAGATTCAATGGCATGACCTGCATCACGCGCCAGAATCAGCATCTTACGCATGAAATCCACTCCTCCGAGGTCATCACGCGGATCAGGCTCTGTATACCCCAGTTCCTGTGCTTTCATAACCACGTCATAGAACGAAGCATTTTCTTTAAAGTTATTGAAAATATAGGATATTGTTCCGGACAGGATCGCTTCTATCTTGATAATACGGTCTCCGCTCATCATCAGATCTTTAAGAACCCGTACAATGGGCAGTCCTGCACCGACATTTGTTTCATAAAAGAAATCTACACCATATTTACGCGCAGTGTCATGCAGAGACTTATACTGCTCATATTTGCCCGAATTTGCAATCTTATTGCAGGTTACAATGGATATATTGGATCTGAAGATATCTTCATAATAGGAAGACGGGATTTTACTTGCTGTATTATCTATAAAAACACAGTTAGGCAGATTCATTGCTTTCATCTTCTCTACAAACAGTGGCAAGTCAGCATCTATACCATTTTCGTTCAGATCCTCTTCCCAGTTACCCAGATTGATCCCTGATTCACTGAAAACCATCTTCCGGCTATTCGATATCCCCACTACCTTGATATCAATATCATTTTTATCAGAAAGGAAATCATGCTGATTCTCCAATTGTTTGAACAATGTCGAACCAATATTCCCTGTCCCCAGATTAAAGACATGCAGCGTTTTCTTGAGTTCAGCAAAGAAAGCATCATGAACCGCATTCAGTGCCTTTGCAAGATCGATCTTGGAGATGATCACCGAGATATTAAATTCAGAAGATCCCTGGGCAATTGCACGTACATTGATACCGTTTCTTCCCAGTGCGGCGAATAGTTTGCCCGACATTCCCGGGGTTTTCTTCATATTCTCACCGACAATGGCAAGTACGGAAAGATCATTTTCAATTTCAGGCCGTACCAGTTTATTTGCTTCCAGTTCCAGCTCAAACTCTGCTTCTATAAGCTGAACAGCCTTGCGCGCATCATCCGGGTGCACGGCAAATGTAATACTGTGCTCGGAAGAAGACTGCGTAATCAATACGACATTGATCTGTTCGCGTGCAAGTAAGGTGAACAGACGACCGCTGAAACCGGATTTGCCGATCATACCTGAACCGCTCAGATTGATCACAGAGATATCGCTGATAGAAGAAATACCTTTTATCGGATAACTGGTCTTTCCGCTGTCAAACTGAATAACTGTTCCCTCAAATTCCGGCTGGAATGTATTACGGATAATAATCGGAATTTTCTTCAGGAATGCAGGAATCATGGTCGGCGGATAAATCACCTTCGCACCAAAATAGGAAAGCTCCATTGCTTCTGTATAAGAGAGAACTGGCAAAGAGAATGCTTTCTTCACGATACGCGGATCTGCAGTCAGCATACCGTTTACATCTGTCCATATCTCTATAGCCGAAGCATTCAGTACAGACCCGAATATAGCAGCTGTATAGTCTGATCCTCCCCGACCTAAAGTCGTAATACGTCCATTTTCGTTAGAACCGATAAATCCGGTTACAAACATCAGTTTGTCAGCATTAGTATTGGCCAGTGCACGGATCAGTTGATCGGTGATCTCATCATTGACACTGGCATGTCCAAAATTTGAATTTGTCTTGATATAATGTGAAGCGTCTACAAACAAGGATTCCTCCAGATGCTGTTCGGCTATTTTTGACACCAGAAAGGTAGAGCAGCGCTCCCCATAACTCACCACCAGATCCCGGCTTTGATTGCTCAGCTCTTTCAGTGCATAGATTCCCTGAAGCAGATCTTCTATTTCATTGAAGAACAACTTCAATTTGGTAAAAACAGGATTCTGGAATTTTACAGCGATCAGTTTCCGGACCACTTCAAAGTGTTTTTCTTCCAGAACTTTTATCCCGGACTCAAATGGTTTTCCTTCAGCAGCATCTTCCGCCATCTGCGTTAGCAGATTGGTAATGCCTGACATAGCGGATAATACGACTAAGGGTTTCTCTCCTGCCTGATAAGCGGCTGTTACAATGGCGAGCACTGAGCGGATGCTGTCTGCCGAGCCTACTGATGTACCACCGAATTTTAGAACTTTCATATTTAATTATACTGTTTAGTTGACTGATTAAAACAAAAAACGCCTTCCTCTTTGCGGAGGAAGGCGTTTTCATCAATATTATGTACACTTTTTAATACATAGAAACTACTTCCTCCGCGTATATGCCCCCGGTGGTAATAATAATCGATGTAGTAATGGTGTTAAAATTCATTTCTGTTTTTTGCTTGTGCTAAAGGTAGGATATTAATTTCGAAATATTCAAAAATATTTTATCTTTTTTATCAAATTCGCCTTTAAAGCTATATTTCGTTAACTTTTTAATGAAATACTGTCTTATACAGCTCAGAAAGCTTCGGTTTTGAATTGTTAAAAAAGGTTAAAGAATTGTTAAATCTGCGTCAAAAAGTTTGGATTGCTAGACAGAATGACTTAGTTTTGCGACAGTGCTGTAGAATAAAATATACAGTGCGCATGTAAAAGTTTAAAGTTGTATTAATAAAGCGATTGAATGAAAACAAAGAAAATAGTAGCTTTAGTGCTATTTATAGGCTTATGTCTAGTGTCGCAGGCACAATCAACCAAAACCCAATCCAAATCAGAATCAGCCGATCCTGATAACTTAGCAAAAGATTATTTCTCGCAAATCATGGGTGTAGCTGTTTCAGCAACTACAAATACCAAACTTTATCAATTTGTATACGACTGGATCGGTACTCCTTACCGTCTCGGAGGCGACTCCAAAAGAGGTATTGACTGCTCGAAGTTTGCATACGAACTATACGACAAAGTTTTTAACACTTCTATCGGTTACAATAGCCGTAATATCTACACACAGGTAGATCCTATCGGCAAAAGTGAACTAAAAGCGGGAGATCTGGTTTTCTTTAAAATCAGAAGCAAAAGCATCACACACATAGGGGTATACCTTGGAGATGACAAATTTGCACACGCTTCATCCAGTAAAGGTGTTATGATCAGTAATCTGAATGAGGCTTACTGGAAGCGCTACTACTACAACGGCGGACGTATGCCGATTGAGAATTCAGAAGAAATTGGAAGAGTATTGACTGCAGATCTTCTTAAAGAAAGAAAAGCAACTGTCAATTAATCAATAAAACAGTATTCAAAAGTCCGATTGTTCATGCAATCGGACTTTTTTGTTTAAAAGATTTCTTATTTTTACCTCAGTAAAATTTGAGCCGTATGTCTTCAAAAAAAACCCTTATTCTAAATAAAGAGCAAATCAAACAAAAGTCAATTCGTATTGCCTATCAGATACTTGAAGATAATTTTGAGGAAAAGGCAATCGTCATTGTAGGCATTGCAGACAGAGGCTATATCTTCGCTCAGCGTCTTCAGAAAATTCTTGTTACGTTAGCGCCCGAAAAAACAATCGAGCTGATCAAAGTAACGATCAACAAGACCAGCCGGAGCCTGGTGGGTTCTACAGACGTAGCAGCATCTACAGCGAAAGATAAAGTGGTGATCCTTGTCGATGATGTACTGAACAGCGGAAGAGCTTTAGCGTATGGCTTAGGAATCTTTCTGGACGTTCCGTTGAAAAAGATGAGAACAGCTGTACTGATTGACAGAAGTCATCACAAATTTCCTATTTTCAGCGATTATTATGGCCTGAAGCTTTCGACTATCCTGAAGGAACATGTGGAAGTGACTTTGGAAGAATACGATAAAACAGAAGATGCGGCCTGGTTAGTATAACCGGACCGCATCCTGTACATTCATATGAAAAACATTCGTTTTTCTATTTCTTGATTTTCAATTTCATTCCGGGTTTGAGTTTACTGCTGCTCAGTCCGTTGTCTGCCTTAATATTACTTACGGTAGCACCTTTATATTTGTTGGCGATATCCGACAACGTATCCCCTCTCTTTACTGTATAGCTCAGATAAGTGCTCGTAGATTTTTTGCTGGTGGTAGCAGCCTTACTCTTACTTACACGGCTCGCTAAGCGTTCATTGACTCCCGGACTGGATACGATCAGGGTACGACCTACCGGAGCACGACTTGAAGAGATATCATTCCATGCTTTCAGGTTTTGTACACTCACCCCGAATTTCCTGGAAATACTCTGCAATGTCTCTCCCTTTCTGACACGGTGTCTGGTCATCGCATTAGGAGATACGCGCAGATCATCATTAACGGCTTCAACAACTGCGCCCATAGTCTCTACAGGCGAATTAAGAGCAGTATAGAGCTTCTCTTCGTCCATGCCTGTCAGTTTAGGTATAACAAGCCTGCGTGGCATCTCTGCCGTTCCGTTAACTATTCCTTTCTTGTATCCCGGATTGAGCATTTTTAAAGCCTCTTCTGAGAGATTAAGCGCCTGAGCAATACTATTCAGATTAAGAGATTTGTCAACCATCATCATATCCGTAGCCAAATGATAATCTGTTGTTGCAGCTTCAATATTATTTTCAGCTGCATATCCCATCATATAAGTCATAGCAATAAAAGCCGGTACGTAATTGCGGGTTTCTTTCGGAAGATATGCAGATATCTCCCAGAAGTTGGGATTGGTTTTTCCTGATTTGGCTATTGCACGTTTGATGTTTCCTTTTCCGCAGTTATATGATGCAATAGCAACCAGCCAGTCGCCGAATTCCTGATAAGAATCCTGCATGTATCTGGCTGCAGCATAGCATGATGCATAAGGATCTTTCCGCTCATCCAGATAATTATCCATGATGAGGTTGTACGATTTGGCTGTTCCGTACATAAATTGCCATGGTCCCGTAGCGCCTACACGTGATACACTGTGCGGGTTGAGTGCTGATTCGACAATGGACAGGTATTTGATCTCATCCGGAACATTCATTTCTTTGAAGATCTTTTCATAGATCGGGAAGTAGTACTGACCCAGTCCAAGCATTTTACTCATATGTGGTTTATAATTCTTAGAACTGTATAGTTCTATATAATTACGTACCTGAGCATTGTAATTTAACGGCACTTCCCGCTGGAGGGAGAGTAATTTGCGTACTATTCCCACATCCTGAATATCAAAAACGACATTATCGACGTTTTTTTCTCCGGCGTTGACAAATTTAATACTGTCAAGTTCCTTTAAGATCTGTGTGTTTTCATCTGCCAGATTTTGCAGAAGTGTAGTTTGTAGATCATCTTTAAAAGATGAAGAGGATTGACCTTGAACATTAGCCTGTGCGATACACAAAAAGCCAAATAAAGACAGGGTCGTCACTTTCATTTTAACCATAAGATCAATTTAATGCATAAAATAAGGTTGAATCCCTATTCTATAATAGCCTTTGTTTATTCAAACATCAGCTGTACTTCCATGCATGTTTATAATTTCGGTCTTTTCAACTGCTGAATATCCCTTGTCAGCTTTTGAAAACGGTTGAAAAAACAAAAGATTCCTTTGAGATCTGATCACATTGGAATCTTTTGTTCTGGACGTCCATTAGTGGGCGTTATTTGAATTTTCTTTGTTATTCGTATTGTTGTTGCCGGACTCAGTAGGTTCTTCCCGCTGCCCATCCTTAAACTCTTTCACTCCACGTCCCAATCCACGCATTAATTCAGGAATCTTTTTACCCCCAAATAATAACAGAACCAAGATAACAATGATAATGATCTCTTGCGTTCCTATAAATAATAGCCCTGATGTTAACATAATCTATTTTTGTGTTTATTTTTTATGCCCTATTGCTTTAACTCACCCCCGGTGAAATCTTCCAAAGGTAAACATTTAATTTTTTATTTCTATTATCTTGCCAGCCAAGATTCCGGATTTAACTCCGTCATTCCTTGGAAGATAGAGAATTTAACAAGGGAAATACCTTCCTCTGTATCCTCTCCTGCTGTACCTATAGCCTGTCCTGCAGAGACTTTCTGACCTTTGGACACGGATAATCCTTTCATATCACTATATACGGTAAAATACTCTCCATGGTTTATAATAACATTACCAGAACCTGCAGATGTAAAGGCCTGCACAACTGTACCCGGGAATACCGCTTTTATCGTTGCATTCTCACCGGTACGGATAACGATATCCGGATTGTACACCGTTACATTTCTTCCGTAAGAGCCCATACCGAATTTACGGATGATATTACCCTGTCCCACCGGCCAAGGGAGTCTGCCCCTGTTGGATTTGAAATCTGCAGATAAACGGGCTGCCTCAGGCGTAGATTTCAACACATCTCCGTCTGATTTGCGTTTGGTATTTTTCTCTACTTCTGCTACTGTTTTACCTGTTTTACGGGCTTCAGCTTCGGCAAGACGCTTACGCTCAGCTTCTGCTCTTCTTCTTTCTTCAGCGATCTCACGTGCGATGGCTGCTTTAATCTGTGCTGCCAGTTTACGTTCCTGCTGTTGCTTTTTACTCAACTGCGATTTTACGTTACGCTCCTGAGAGGCCAGTTCATTTAATACTTTCGAATGCTCGGCTTTATCTTTAGCGATTACAGAACGTTCATTTTGCTGATCCTTCAGCAGGACATTCTTTTTATTCTTATCGGCCTGCAGTTGCGCAATTTTTTGTTTGATCTTGTTTTGAGTGGCCTCTATTTCGTCCGCTTTTATTTTTCGGGAATCATTAAACTGCTGAAGGTATTTTACACGACGGTAAGCCTGATTAAAATCTTTTGATGCAAAGATAAACATCATCTTACTGTACGCATTCTTATTACGAAAAGCAAACATGATCATTTTCTCATAATCCTTTCGTAGCTTTTCGAGCTCAGCCTTCAGTGCATCTACGGCCTTGTTATTACTGGAGATCTGATTATCGATCAATCGTACTTCGGCATTGATAGTAGATATCTTCTCCTCACGAAGATTCAATTGCTTACTCAGCGCATTGACCTCCTGTTGGGAAAGTTTTCTCTCCTTAGTGGTATTTTGTAATACTTTTTGCAGTTCGGCAATCTCTTTGGTCAATTGCTCTCTTTGCTTCTGTAATAAAGCACTACTCTGTGCCTTACTTGCAGTCACTACAAAAAACAGTGCTAATATGCTTAATAATACTTTTTTAAAACCCATGAACTGATTTTCATTACTCCCTCTACCTTCACGTGAAACACATAAAGATAAAGAACTACAGTTTGCGAAAGTAATAAAACTAACGCATTATATATTAATATTCACTAATTTATTACCTTATATTTTGAAGGTACATTAAATGGTAATTCCAGAATTTCATTAAAATTGACCTTATTAAAGACCAGATCTGCAGTCACCTTGGTATTCTCTCCTATCAGATTCAAACGTAATTTTTGCGGAAAATTGTATCCAGACACAACAGAATGTTGACCATAAATGGCTTCAAGCTTTTGATTACGTCCGTCTTCTGATAAGCGGAAGGTAACCGGACGGTTATCCGTATTGATAATATAATGAAATCTCATACCATCTTTAATACCGACCATCTGTGTATCCTGTGAACTGCTGGCCATCTGCAGATTGTCGGTATTGAGTAATTTGGAAGATACATTTCCTATCAGGATATCCTGAAGATTAGAAAATGTAACAGCCCGGTTGGTATACTGGTATATATAACTGAAAGGTTTGGAGATATACTCTCCCTGCAGTTTATTCAGGATCTTGACACTATCAGGTGTGATAAGGATGCGCGCGACTTCAATCGAAAGAAAAGAGGTAACCGATATCCATATCGCCTTATTCCGCTCTATCCGTACATTAGCAGTAGCATCATAGGACTTATCCCCCAGCGTAATTGTACTTTTTGCTTTTCCGGAGAAAGTATGAAAGTCCAGATTACTCAACTCAAATGTCTTGATTGCATCGGCAGTTGAATTTATAGGAGATACGACTTTCGGTTGTTCCTTAGTCGTTATACTCTTTTTACTCTTACAGGAATACAATGTCAGTGCCATCACCATCAATCCTATGCTCCATTTACTCCACATATTTTCTGTTTTTTATTTTAATCGCCAGTTTTTCTTTATCTATATCTTCAGAATCAGCCAGAACCAATGCTTTCTCCCATTGCTTTACAGCATCTTTCTCTCTTCCGACATGAAACAGAATGTCTCCGTAGTGATCCAGTAGTGTTGCGGAAGCCTGTGCCGAGTTCTTGATGGAACGTTCGATCCATACCAATGCTTCGCTATATTTTTCCTGTTGAAATAAGACCCATGCATACGTGTCCTGAAATGTTGCCGAGGCAGGATCCAGTTCATTTGACAGTTTAGAATAGGTAGCTGCCTTTTCCAGATCCTTTTTTCGCAGAGATAGATAGTAGGCCAGATTATTCATTGCCGTGACATTGGTACTGTCCAGCTTGATCGCCTCTTCGTAAGCGACATCAGATGCGGACTCCATTTTCAGCTGATGATAGACATCGCCTAATGCTGCATAAATATTAGACTGTACAAATTTGTTCTCATTCTCACTGTTATTCAGCGCCTGTTCTAATAGTTCGCGTGCATTATCCTTATCGTCTTTCATAAGATATGCCAGTCCGGTAAAATACAGCAATGTAGGATTGTTCGGATTGGCCCTCAACCCTTCCATACCATGTACAATAGCTACATCTACTTCCTGAAGTGCCATATCTGTATTAACAAGCATACGCCAGCCATCAATATTGGCCGGATTAATCCCGACTGCGACCAGAAATAAGGAACGGGCGCCCTGCGGATCTTTACGTCTCCACATCACATCTCCTTTGGCCATATGGCTTTCTGCCATACGGGGATGTTTCAAGACCAGCACATTAGTCAGATCCTGCAACTGATCCAGCGTAAAACCATTCTCCCTTATCAATAGCGCGTGTACAACACGGTTTTTTTCCTGAAAATCGATTTTGTCCGATTCGAATGCTTTTTTGAGATAAACATATGCCTGTTTCTGGTTTTTTGCTGCAGAATAGGCATCCGCCATATCCAGATACAGCAGATCATCATGCGTAATATTGATTCCCTTCTCGACAGTTGCTACCGCTTGTTTGGCATCCTTATCCCGTATATACAGATAGGATAAGGTACTGTAGACCTGACGAAGCGGACTATTTTTCTGTTCCCATGATTTGAGAATCTGTTTCGCTTCCTCATTTTTATTCTGACTCATCAAAATCTCGGCTTTCAGCAAATCCAGTGTATCAGATATCCCGAATTTTTTCTTTGTACTTTCATAGAAAGTCAATGCTTCGTCCGATCTTTTACGCATATGGAGCAACATAATCTTTTCCCGGTATGCCTGCGGAACATCCGGTTTTTCGGTGATCACCTGATCCAGCACACTTAGGGCATTATCATAATCCTGTCTGGACTTGTACAGATCGATCAGAAAATTATAATAACGAAGGTCTTTATTGAGTGCTATGGCTTGCTGAATATTTGACACTGCCGCATCGTAATTACGAAACTGGCCGTACAACAATGCTTTGCCATAATATACTTCATCAGCCTGGGGGTATTTAGCGGTGATCTCATCCATGATCCGGAATGCTTCCTGAAACTCGCCGTTTCTGAGTTTGGCCTCAATAAGTACCAATTGATCCTGATAAGGTTTTTTATCATTCTGTTGTGCTTCCGCAATGGAATAAAGTCCCGACTGAAGAAGTAGCATCACCACAACAAATAAGTATCGGCAAGCACGATTTGTTTTTATCACCATGTATTATAATGTTATTTTAAAGAATTACAGCTTTCATATGAATAATATACTAAAGTACTCAATAGCTAGTAAAAAGATGACAAATGAACACAAAAGTTTAATAGGGCAAGCGTTAATAAATGTGAAAGTTTGAGTTACAGCAAAATAAACAAGAAATAGCTTTTATATTAAAAAGATTTGACGTACCTTTGCAGACCTTTGTGATAAAGGAAAAGAAGATAATAACAATTTATTAATTAATTAATCAAAAGCAAGTGAATACGTTAAGTTACAAAACTGTCTCTGCCAACAAGAACACTGTCAACAAAGAGTGGATTGTTGTTGATGCTGAAGGCGAGATTTTGGGGCGCTTGGCAAGCGAGATTGCGAAAGTGATCCGTGGAAAACACAAGCCAACATTTACCCCTCACGTAGACTGTGGAGATAACGTTATTGTTATCAATGCAGACAAAATTAGATTGACAGGCGATAAATTAGGTGACAAAGTTTACGTTCGCTACACTGGATACCCAGGTGGTCAGCGTTTCATTACTCCTAAGGAATTATTGGCTAAACACCCGGAACGCATCATTGAGAAAGCTGTTCGTGGTATGCTTCCTAAAAACCGTTTAGGACGTCAATTGTTTAAAAACCTTTATGTTTATGCTGGTACTGAGCACAAACATGATGCGCAAAATCCAAAACCAGTTAAATTTTAAGGAGAATCGACATGTCAACAACTAACACTTCAGGAAGAAGAAAAACTGCTGTTGCCCGCATTTACTTAACTGCTGGTAGCGGAAACATTACCGTAAATGGTAAAGATTATAAAACATATTTCCCAACATTGCCATTGCAATACATCGTTACTCAGTCTACTGAAGTAGCGGGTGCTGCCGGAAATTATGATGTCAATGTTAACGTGAATGGTGGTGGTGTGAAAGGTCAGGCTGAGGCTGTGCGTCTTGCGATTGCAAAAGCACTTATTGAGCTTGATGCTACAGTAAAACCTGCATTACGTGCAAAAGGTTTAGTAACGCGTGATGACCGTATGGTTGAGCGTAAAAAACCAGGACGCCGTAAAGCACGTAGAAGATTCCAATTCAGTAAACGTTAATCAAAGGAGGATCAAAAAATGGCAAGAACAACTTATCAAGACTTATTGGATGCAGGTGTGCACTTTGGTCACCTTACACGTAAATGGGATCCGAAAATGGCTAAGTACATTTTCATGGAACGCAACGGTATCCACATCATTGACTTGAACAAAACTCTTACGAAATTAGAAGAAGCTGCTTCAGCTATCAAACAAATCGTAAAATCAGGTCGTAAAGTTTTATTCGTAGCTACGAAAAAACAAGCAAAAGAAATCATCGCACAACAAGCGAAAGAAGTAAATATGCCTTTCGTAACTGAAAGATGGTTAGGTGGTATGCTTACAAACTTCGCAACAGTACGTAAGTCCATCAAAAAAATGTCGAACATCGACAAAATGCAAAAAGATGGTACGTATGATGTATTGTCTAAAAAAGAGAAATTGATGATTCAACGTGAACGTATCAAGTTAGAAAGCCTTTTGGGCGGTATCGCTGACTTAAACCGTTTACCGGCTGCTTTATTCATCATCGATGTGAAAAAAGAACACATCGCTGTTTCTGAAGCAATCAAGTTGAACATCCCTACTTTTGCAATGGTCGATACAAACTCTGACCCTACTAACATCGACTTCCCTATCCCTGCAAATGATGATGCGACTAAATCCATCAGCCTTATCGCAGGTATTATCAGCAAGGCGATCCAGGAAGGATTAGACGAGCGTAAACGCGACAAAGAAGACGAAGCTGAAAAAGAAGCTGCAGCTGCTAAAGCGCAAGTGGACAACGGTGGTGAAGCTCAAGAAGCTAACGCTGGTGCTAAACGCCCTCGCAAAGCGAAAGACGGAGAATAATATTTTCTATATTAAACCGGATAGACCTGTGTTAGTTTGTGGAGATCATGATTTCCTAAGACGGCGCATATCTGTCCGGTTTTCTTGTTAAAACCCGGGAGTAAGGTTTAACAATTCACAATTGCTTAACACAAAAAAAGAAGTTGTGATCTTTTCAAAATGTAATTTTATAAAAAATAAAAAATAACATGTCAGTACAAATTTCTGCATCAGATGTAAACAAACTGCGTCAACAAACAGGCGCTGGTATGATGGACTGTAAAAAAGCATTAGTAGAAGCAAATGGTGATTTCGAAGCTGCTATCGATTACCTGCGTAAAAAAGGAGCTAAAGTAGCTGCCAGCCGTCAGGATCGTGAGTCTAACGAAGGAGTAATCATTGCAAAAGCTTCTGCCGATAAGAAAAGCGGTATTGTAGTTGAAGTAAACTGTGAAACTGACTTCGTAGCTAAAAATGCTGATTTCATAGCATTTGCTGAGTCAATCGCTGACGTTGCTATCGCTAACCAACCAGCTTCTCTGGAAGCACTTAAAGCTTTAGAAATTGACGGTCGCCCGATAGCTGAACTTTTGATTGAGCAAACTGGTAAAATCGGTGAGAAAATCGAAGTTTCTAAATACGAAGCTGTTCAGGCTGAAGAAGTGATCGCTTATATCCACGGTAACTACCGTCTGGGTGTATTAGTAGGTCTTTCTGCTGCTGGTGAAGGTGTAGAAGAAGCTGGTAAAGACGTAGCAATGCAAATCGCTGCGATGAACCCGGTTGCTATCGATAAAGATGGTGTGGATACTAAAACTATCGAACGCGAATTAGAAATCGCTAAAGAGCAAATCCGTGCAGAAGGAAAACCAGAAGAAATGGTAGAAAAAATTGCACAAGGTAAATTGAATAAATTCTACAAAGAGTCTACTTTATTGAACCAGGAGTTCGTAAAAGATTCTTCAAAAAATATCGCTCAATTCTTAGACTCAGTAGCTAAAGGATTGACTGTTTCCGCTTTCAAACGTGTTCAGTTAGGCGCATAATTTTTGACTGCTCAGCAGGAAATCATCCTCCTGCTATTCAAACAGTATACCCGTCAAGCCTGCCCTTTCTAAAAAGCAGGCTTGACTTTTATTCAAAATTTTAGTTGCATAAACAACATTAAATAGTTTAAATATTGTTATTTTGAGTGAATTATTAACTTAATGGCAATCTACTGAAATTTAATTTGAGCAAACCTTTTACTCGCTTGATTGTACTTTTAATTAGCGTATTTTGACGATGATAAAAATAACTACAACCACATTATTCTTAGTCTTTGCCCTTTCAGCTGCACATGCACAACATATCGTGGATGAGCAATTAAAAGAACCTATCCGCAGTGCCATCCGCACAAACAGAGAGCTGGCAGGAAAAGATATGGAAAATCAGAAGACCAGAATTGAAGGTGATATGGTGGGCAACAAACGGCTTCCCAGTGTCTCCGCAGCAGGTTTTTATTCCTACTTTAATTCAGGAGGTAAACTTGACCTGCCTGCTGTCCCCATTGGCAATACCCCTATCAGTCTCTTTGAAGGTGCGCAGGACTTTCGTTTGCAAGGTCAGGTAGGATTGGTAGGTGTGACCGCTACTCAGGTGATCTTTAGTGGTCTGCAGATCAGTAACGGACAAAAGGCTTTAAGAGAAAAGCTTCAGGCTCAGAATTATTTGCTGGAGGCTGATAAAGAGACGATTGCGAAAGAAATTATAAGCACATTTGATCAGTTGATGTTGCTGAAAGAAGTGGAAAAACTGATTATTGATTCTGAAAAACGCTTAAATAAAGAGCACCTGAAAGTAGTCAAGGCTATAGAAAACGGTATGGCTATCCCTTACGACCGGGATAAGATTAAACTGGCCATGCTCGAACTGGAGGCTAAAAAGGTAGAACTGGAAGGTTCAAAAGAATTACTTCTGCAGAAACTTGAGCAGGATACGCACCTGCCGGCAGATCAGTTACAGCATATTAATTACGAACTAAAAGGAATCGTGATTAATAAGGAGGAAAACAGCATAGAAAACCGCTATGAGCTCAAAGCACTGGATGCTTCACAACGTGCATATGAGTATGTATATAAAAAAGAAAAAGGATCCGGTCTTCCGCAGGTATTTGCGTTCGGATCTGCATCATACAGTAATGTATTTAAATCCAAGCTGACGATTCAGGATGTCAGCCTGCTGGGAGATATACATCTGCGCTCCGATCAATTGCAGCTCTTCCCTACTTTTATTGTGGGAGTAGGCGCCAAATGGGAAATTTTTAAAGGCGGAGAGCACAAAAACAAACTGAAACAGGCTAAGCTGGATCTGGATATCAACCAGAATAAAAAGGATGATATTTCAGAAAAACTGGGACTTCTACTTAAGAAAAACAAGGTAGAATACAATACGGCCAATCAAAAACTAAAGGTCAACGATCAGCAGGTACAAGTCGCTAAGAATAATCTTAATCTTTCATCCAAGCAATATCAGGAAGGATTAATAGATGTGACCGAACTGCTGGCTTCCGAAAATGATTATTACAAATCGAGCCTGGGCTACTATTCGCAGATTTTACAGCAACGTAAATCTGCTCTTGAAGTTTTACATACCACTGGTGATTTACTTAACAGCATATTAAAATAACATGAAAAGATATATTAGTTTTTTACCTTCCTTAGTATTGGTACTTGCTTTTGGAGCTTGTAAAAATGAAAACAAAAATTCGGATCATATCATTGAAGGCAAAATAGAACGCGATCAACTGAGTGTAGTGACGAAAGTGCCCGGCAAGATCGAAAAAATATTGGTAAGTGAGGGACAACACGTCCGGAAAGGTGACACACTGATTATGCTGGAAATACCGGAGGTCACTGCCAAAGAGGAACAAGCTAAAGGTGCACTGGATGCAGCTGAAGCGCAGTATGAGATGGCCAGAAAAGGAGCTACTGACGGACAGCTTAAACAATTGAATGCTAAGGTGGCGGGACTTAAGGAACAGCTGGACTTTGCCGAAAAATCATTGAACAGACTTTCTAATCTTTTACGGGACAGTCTGGTTCCTCAGCAAAAATATGATGAGGTCTACGCCAAATATCAGGGGGCAAAAAATCAATATATTGCTGCTGAAGCCGAACTTAGCGACGTTCGCAATGGTGCACGTGTAGAGCAGCAGCGCATGGCTTTAGGGCAGAAAGAACGTGCATTAGGTGCTGTCAATGAAGTAAACGTAGCTGCTAAGGAACGTTTTCTGATTGCTCCGCAGGATATGACGGTAGAAAGTATTAACCTGAAAGTAGGAGAGCTTGCGCTGGCCGGATACGCTATTGTAAACGGATATCTTGATGAGACTACTTATTTCCGTTTTACACTGACGGAAAAAAAGATGGCGGCATTACGCCAGGGTACAGAAGTAAATGTCCGTATTCCTTATAAAGACAATCAGGTAATCAAAGGATCTGTTTCGTATATCAAAGCATTAAATTCATATGCTAATATTGCTACTGCCTATCCGGATTTTGACCAACAGGAATCTCTGTTTGAAATCAAGGTAGTGCCGGCAGATAAGAATGCAACTCGTGAACTGCTGACCAAGAGCAATGCGACATTAGACATCAGCAGTGTAGCGACTAAGTAAAGGAGACGGGCATGAAAATGATATGGGAATTAATCAAGCGTGAGTTCAGGTTATTTAATAACAACAAAGTCCTACGCATTCTGTTTATCGGTGCTCCGATTCTCTACGGAGTGCTTATTGGCAATGTGTATAAGAAAGGGAAAGTAACCAACCTGCCTATCATTGTAGTAGATGAGGATCGTTCGCCTATGAGCAGCAAACTGATCGATATGTTCAATGAGAGTGAGGTTATCTATGTATCCGATATACTGAACGACAGTTTCAACTCCCGCCAACTCGCATTGGAACGTGAAGCGACTGTAGTTGTACAGATTCCGAAAGGGTTCATGGCTTCTGTCAGCCAGAACAGACAGACGGAGATCGCCGTATTTGTCGATGCGTCCAATACGCTGACGTCTAACTATGCTATGCTCGCAGTTAATGTATGTGCCGCCACAATGAAGGCGGGGATACAGATCGAAACCCAAAAGAAAAAAGGGGTGCCGGGTTATGTCGCCAGTCAGCAGTATGAACCGTTTAAGACTACGATCATCAAACAGAATATCAGAAGCGGTAACTACTTATATTTTATGCTTCCGGGGGTATTGATGACGGTATTCCAGCAGATATTGCTGTTAGGACTAGCCTTGTCTTTTGCTTCAGAATTTGAAAACAATACTTTTTCGCAATTGCTTTCCAAAACTTCAAATCCGTTTACATTAATATTTGTCAAGGTATTCCCCTACTTCCTGATGTCTATCGGAGTAATGGCTCTCTACTACGGATTCTCTGTTTTCTATAAAATGCCTATCCAGGTAGAGATCTGGCCATTTCTCTTATCCACAACGTTATTTATATTAGCGGCCAGCTTTATTGGCATTCTGGTCAGCATCGCTGTCCCCAATCAATTAAAAGCGACAGAGATCCTGATGGTGATTGCTACACCCAGCTTTATCCTCAGTGGTTTTACATGGCCGCTAAGTCAGATGCCGCATTGGGTACAGGTATTATCCGATGTCATTCCCCTGACCCATTACCTGCAGATTTTCAGGTTATTGTTTATAGAACAGGCTCCGGCTTATCTTATTCACAAACCTATGATCGCGTTAACCATCATTATGCTTATCTGTTTCTTATTATCTGTATTGCTCTTATATTTGAAAATAAGAAAGGTAAAAAAAGAAAAGCCTTCTCCTGCAACAGTCTGACAGGAGCATAAAACGAACGTCAACAAAAACGCTTACAGCATATATGAAAGTCATAGAAAATACTATCCCGGTTGATATATACAGACAGCTCAGAGTGGCTGCGGGATTATCACCGAAAACGCAGGAAGCCGCCAAAACAGGGCTTAGAAATTCTATACATTCGGTCATGATCCAACATGAGAATCAGATTATCGGAATGGGCAGAATCATTGGTGATGCAGGTTGTTTTTGTCAGGTGGTAGATATTGCAGTTCTTCCGGAATATCAGGGGCAGGGTGTCGGAAAAATGATCATCCGGAATCTGATGGATTTTATCAATACTAATCTTCCCTCCTCCTGTTATGTCAGTCTGATCGCTGACGGAGATGCCTCTTTTCTCTACGAAAAATTTGGTTTTAAAGACACACTACCCGCCTCCAGAGGGATGACTTATAAGGTTCAGTAAACAAATACAGCCTGCTCAGGAATCTAAGCAGGCTGCTTCATAATTTGAGGTTACATTTTGTTTATACTTCTGCTTTCTGAACAGCAACCTGAGGACCTCCTTTTAAAATATCTTCAGATACGCCGTATTTATTCATATTGCTTATGAACAGAGCCGCTAGTTTGGCTGCCTGAAGATCATAAGCTTCATCATTTTTCCAAAGTCTCTTCGCATTAAGGATATCATCCGGTATTCCATAGCAACTTACCGGGTAGCGTAAGCCAAATATCTCATGCTTATTGAAATCTGTATCCTGCAATTCGCCACTCATAGCCGCCCGGATCAGACTTCGGGTATAACTGAGTTTGATTCGGTGTCCTACCCCGTATGGTCCTTTTATCCAGCCGGTATTGACCAGCCATACCCGGATAGACGGATCGGATAGTAACTTATCTTTCAGAAGCGCTGCATATTGCTCGGGATGTAAGGGGAGAAAGGCCTGCCCGAAACAAGCAGAGAACGTAGCTGTAGGTTCTATAACTCCGACTTCTGTACCGGCTACTTTCGCTGTATATCCTGAAATAAAATGATACATCGCCTGCTCATTATTGAGCAGAGAGATCGGAGGAAGTACGCCGAATGCATCTGCTGTGAGGAAGAAAATATGTTTTGGTGTATTGCCTTTTCCGGACAGATCAGCTCCTTCCATATACGAAATAGGGTAAGAAACGCGGATATTTTCCGTAATTGAGATATTTTCATAATCAGGCGTGCGAGTGCCTGGCTCATAGACCACATTCTCCAGTAAAGCCCCGAATCGGATAGCATTAAAGATTTCCGGTTCTTTATCAGCCGTAAGACCTATACATTTGGCATAACAGCCTCCTTCAAAATTAAAGACTCCGTCTGCAGACCAGCCATGCTCATCATCCCCGATCAGGAGCCGATTTCTATCTGCAGATAATGTTGTTTTTCCAGTGCCGGACAAACCAAAGAACAGCGATGTCTCTCCTTCTTTGCTTTTGTTGGCCGAACAATGCATAGATAATACAGCATGTTCCAGAGGAAGAATAAAATTCAATATAGAAAAAATACTCTTCTTGATTTCTCCGGTATATCCTGTACCAGCGATCAGTACCATCTTACGGGTGAAATCAATAATGACAAAATTCTTGTTGCGGATCTCATATCCTTCAATGGACTCCATATCCAGAGAAGGCGCTGCAAGAATAGTCCATTGGGGAGCTACCGAAGCATCTGCCACTTCAGGACGGATAAACAGGTTGTTGGCAAAGATACTTTGATAAGCTGTTTCTGTAATCACACGTAGCGAAATAGCATATGCAGGATCTGCTCCGGCAATAGCATCACGGACATAGATTCGCCGTGCAGCACTCAAATGTTCAGCAACTTTGATGCGTAACTTTTCGAAGGCTTCTTCCGAAATAGACTGATTAACGTCACCCCACCAAACATGATTTGCTGTTTTCTGATCTTTCACGATATACCGGTCTTTGGGCGACCGGCCGGTGAATTTTCCTGTCCTTGCATTCAGCGCACCTGTATCAGACAAGGTACCTTCTGAATTTTTGATTGCATGTTCCACTAAAGTAGAGACATCCAGTTGATAATTTACCTCATTACTGTTGTCAATATCAAGGTATGCTAAATCAAGTTTGACTAATTTTTCTGTAGCCATAAAAGTTTTAAATTTGAGCGTAAAATTAGAACTTTATTACGCTAAAATGCAAACGATTGTACTTTTAACACATATCTAACACACTCATAATCAACGTAAAAAAATTTATTTTTTTTAGCATTACTTTGTGCAAAATATACGTTATTGAATAAATTAGCACTGCAACCAACTTTTAGGACACAAAAAAGGCCCTGATAAATCAGAGCCTCCTTCATACTTTATTATTTTACAGACCTTCTGTGACACTGCTGTTTTCCGTTTCCGGAGCCTTGTCAATCAACTCCATAAACTGATCCAGTTTAGGTGTGATAATGATCTGTGTTCTTCTGTTTTTCATTTTACCTGCAGCGGTACTGTTATCTGCGATAGGATTATACTGTCCGCGTCCGCCTGCAGTCAGACGTTTAGGATCTACTCCATAGGTATTTTGAAGTGCCTGTACAACTGAAGAAGCACGTAGTGTACTCAGATCCCAATTGTTGCGGATATTCGTTTTAGAAATAGGATCCGTATCCGTATTACCTTCGATCAACACTTCATAGTCTTTGTAATCCTGGATAATCTTCGCAATCTTACTCAATGTCTCGCCTGCCTTGTCTGAAATTTCATAGCTTCCTGATTTGTAAAGCATATTATCTGATAAAGATATATAGACTACCCCTTTCAATACCTGAACATCGACATCTTTCATTTCTTCTCTGCTCAGCGAACGGGTCAGATTATTGGTCAATACCATATTAAGTGAATCACTTTTGTTTTTTGTATTCACCAGATGCTGTATATACTTATTGGAAGCATTGATCTCATCCACCAGTTTGGAAATATTAACATTTCCCTGCGAATTCTGATTAATACTGTTATCCAATGTCTTCTGCAGATTAGCATATGCCTCTTTCAATTGAGCATTGTTTGCCTTTTCGTATGCTAACTGCTCCTCCAGACTTTTGATACGTGTACGACCTTCCGTCAGGTCAAGCTGGCCCTGCTGATACTTCTGTGCTAGATCGCGATGCTCTGTTTGCAGCTTATCGTAATCTGTCTGTAGGCTTTTGAACTTTCCACTGCTCACACAACTTGTTAAAAACAAACCTGACAGCAGTATTGATATGGGTAAAACCGATTGTTTCATCATTATCGATAGATTTAAGGTATTTCAATAAATATCTAATATAGGGATTATAACAAAAGAAATGCCTAAGTTTTATGGAGTTTAGAAATTCTATGACAATTTAATCGTATTGACAGGGCCGTTAAAAAGCAGGTATCAAACCATACATATCACTATAAAAAACGTTGTAACATGCTTTTGACAATAAAAATTTACAGATTCTTATCGATATATTTGATTTGGAATCAGAATATTGAAGACTACCGGAACACATAATGATTTAACATTTTTTAAGTAAAGATTACCTCAAACCCCTATAATCAATTCACTCACATAACACTGATCTAAAGTCAATATGAAAAAAAAGACGCTCATCTACCTTATACTGATTGTGGGTATCTGCTTGATCGCATATGCATTGTTTTTCAGAAAAGATAAGACCAATGCCAATTCTGCAAACGGAAATAAGCCTAAATCCACACTTCTTACTGCGGAGGGCCTAATCGTCAGTCCTACCGAATTTGACAATGTATTATCCTTATCGGGAACAATCGATGCCGATGAAAAACTGGAAGTCAGAAGTGAAGTCAGTGGCCGGGTAGATAAAATCTTTTTCAATGAAGGGCAACGTATAGCTCAGGGACAGGTTTTAGTTAAAATTGATGATATTGAACTGCAGGCACAACTCAAACAGACGCAGACAAACAATCAGTTAACTGCTGAAAATGAAAGAAGAGCAAAATTACTTTTGGCAAAAGGTGCTATCAGTCAGGAGGAATATGATATCGCGAGCGCGGCCTATAAAACTTCTCTCGCTCAGATTCAACTGATCCAGGCTCAGATTTCCAAAACAACAATACGGGCACCGTTCAGCGGTACTATTGGTTTGCGTAATATCTCTCCCGGAACTATTATTTCGCCGACGACACTGATCACGAATCTGGTAAAAGATAATCGGGTAAAGATCACCTTCTCGGTACCTGAAAAATATGCCAGTCAACTCAAGACAAATTCCAAAATAGAATTTACAGTATCTAATAATGCGCGTACATTTCAGGGTAATATCTATGCTATAGAGCCTGAAGTGGCACTGAACACCAGGACAATGACCGTGCGTGCTATGGCGCAGAATCCGGAAAGTAAACTGATAGTTGGGTCTTATGCGAATGTGCTGTTGCCGCTCAATGACAGCGTGACGGCTATCTCGATCCCTTCACAGGCGATTGTACCGGTACAGGATGGTAAGAAAGTATTTATCATGGAAAATGGAAAAGCAAAACAGGTGGAAGTACAGACAGGTAGCCGGACGGATAAGGATATCGTTGTATTATCCGGACTTAAAGCCGGAGATACTGTACTCACCACAGGTGTATTGACCTTGAAGGATGGTGCAGAAGTGAAAGTCACATTAAAGAAATAGAACAGATGAATCTTTCCGCGATATTTATTAAAAGACCGGTACTGACAATCGTAGTTAACGTGACGATCATCCTGTTTGGCTATATCGGGTATAGTTTTCTGGGTGTACGGGAATATCCCTCTATCGATCCCGCTATCGTATCTGTCCGTACAAATTATGCCGGGGCCAATCCCGATATTATCGAATCTCAGATCACCGAACCTTTAGAAAAATCCATCAACTCTATCGATGGTATTCGTAACATTACATCTTCCAGTAGCCAGGGTTCAAGTAATATTACTGTAGAATTTGAATTGGAAAAGAACCTGGAGGAAGCAGCGAACGATACACGGGATAAAGTGTCTCAGGCGCTGCGAAGTCTTCCACAGGATATAGACGCTCCTCCTGTAGTTTCCAAGGCCGATGCGGATTCTGAACCTATCATTACGCTGACCATGCAAAGTGATACCCGGGACAAATTGGAACTCAGTGATTATGCTGAGAATGTAATCGGTGAGCGTCTGCAAACAATACCCGGAGTAAGTAGTGTACAGATATGGGGACAGCAGCGTTATGCGATGAGGCTATGGTTTGATCCGGCTAAACTGGCAGCTTACAGCGTAACAGTAGATGATGTAAGGGCAGCTCTAAGTGCACAGAATGTCGAACTGCCGTCCGGAAAAATCGTGGGTGCCAATACCGAACTTACCGTCAAAACTGTCGGCAACCTATCGACTGAAAAAGAATTTGAAGATATTATCATTAAGTCAGATAGTGACAGGATTGTAAAGTTCAGTGATGTGGGCTATGCTAAATTACAGGCTGAAAATCTGGAAACAAAAATGGTAAGTAATGGGAAGCAACTGGTAGGGGTAGCGATTATTCCTCAACCGGGTACCAACTACATCGACATTGCCAATGATTTTTACAAATTACTCGACCAGCTGAAAGAGGATATCCCTGAAGATATTACCCTCAATGTTGCCGCTGATAATACCACATTTATCAAACAGTCTGTTATCGAAGTGGCGGAGACTTTACTGATTTCTATTGCTTTGGTAACGTTGATCATTTACTTTTTCTTCAGAGACTGGGGAATCGCACTCCGACCTTTACTTGATATTCCGGTATCGCTGATTGCGACTTTCTTTATCATGTATATCTTCGGCTTTTCCATCAATGTACTGACACTTCTGGCGATTGTCCTTGCCACTGGTCTGGTCGTGGATGACGGTATTGTCGTCACCGAAAATATATTTAAGAAAGTAGAGGCCGGTATGTCTCCTATTGAGGCTGCATTGAAGGGATCAAAAGAAATCTTCTTTGCTGTTATTTCGATATCGGTGACGTTAGCAGCTGTATTTCTTCCCGTAATCTTTCTGCAGGGATTTGTAGGCCGGCTCTTCAGGGAATTTGGGGTCGTCATAGCTTCTGCGGTGCTGGTATCGGCCTTCGTATCGCTGACATTGACCCCTATGCTGAATGCCTATCTCATCAAAGGAACTGGTCACGAAAAATCTAAATTCTATATCTGGACAGAACCGTTTTTTGAAAAAATGAATAGCGGATATGCGAAGATACTTGAGCATTTTATGAAAATAAAATGGATCAGTTTTCCGATTCTGATTCTTTGTTTTGTAGTGATCGGTATCATCTTCGGATCCATCAAGAAAGAAACAGCTCCATATGATGACCGCAGCAATGTGAATATCAACGTAACAGGCCCCGAAGGAGCGACTTTTGAATATATGGACAGGTATATGCAGGAATTTGATAAGTTGATTGCGGACTCTGTTCCTGAAAACAAAATCAGTCTTGTGATGACCTCTCCTACTTTTGGAACAGGGTCTGTCAATAACGGCCGGGTAAGGATGACACTTGTAGATCCCGGAGATCGCTCCCGTTCACAGGATCAGGTAGCTTCGGAATTGACGAAATGGACCAAGCAATACGACGGTGTACGAACCAATGTTTCGCAACGCCCGACCATATCTGTCAATCGCCGCGGAGGTCTGCCGGTTCAGTATATTATACAAGCTCAGAATTTTGATAAGTTGCGGGAAAAGATTCCGGTATTTATGGAAGAAATCAATAATGATCCCACCTTCTCCACTACAGATATCAATCTCAAATTTAATAAACCGGAGCTTCATGTATCTATTGACCGGGCCAAAGCCCAGACGATGGGAATTTCGGTATTGGATATTTCACAAACGCTGCAAATGTCCCTGAGTGGCCAGCGGTTTGGTTATTTTATGAAGGATGGCAAGCAGTATCAGGTGATAGGTCAGATTGAAGATGACAAAAGAGCAACGCCTCTGGATCTGAGTGCAATCTTTGTTAAGAATAATCTGGGGCAACTTGTACAACTGGATAATCTGGTACAGCTAAAAGAAGAAAGCAGTCCTCCCCAATTGTACCACAATAACCGGTATATGTCTGCTACAGTATCTGCAGGATTGGCTCCGGGTATGAGTATGAATGACGGTATTGCTGCGATGGATCGGGCAAAAGCTAAAGTACTGGATGAAACCTTCACGACAGATCTGAGCGGTGAATCCCGCGATTTCGTGGAGAGTAGTTCGAATACGATGTTTGCATTTGGTCTGGCTCTGCTATTGATTTACCTTATTCTGGCGGCTCAGTTTGAAAGTTTTCTGGATCCGTTTATTATTATCCTGACCGTGCCTATGGCCGTAGCAGGTGCATTGATCAGTCTCTGGTTGTTCGGACAGACATGGAATATCTTCAGTCAGATCGGAACGATTATGCTTATAGGACTGGTCACAAAGAATGGTATTCTGATTGTAGAATTTGCCAATCAGCTGAGGGAAGAAGGGATGCCAAAATTTGAAGCGATTATGCACTCTGCCGAATCCAGACTTCGTCCCATCCTGATGACCAGTCTGGCTATCGCTCTGGGTGCTTTGCCGATTGCGCTGTCTCTGGGTGCTGCCGCTACCAGTAGAATCGGGATGGGTGTCGTTATCGTAGGCGGTACTATATTCTCCCTCATACTGACACTGTTTGTGATTCCTGCTATTTATTACATGTGGTCCAGAGCAAAAAAACACAGACCTGAATTTGATAATATTGAAGTTTAAAAATAGACGATGAGACATACATTGACACTGCTTACTTTGCTTTGTAGCATCAGCTTCAGCACCTACGCACAGGAGCTGCTGACGATGGAAGATGCGCTGACAATTACGCTGGAAAACAACTTTGATATCAAAATAGCAAAAAACAATACACGTATTGATCAGCAAAATTTCAGCTTGGGAAATGCCGGGATCCTGCCACGGGTGACAGGCAATTTCACCCGAACCAATTCTATTCAGAATTCCAGACAGGTAAGGGCTGACGGACAGGTGCAGGAACTGAATAATGCCAAAAATGATAATATGAACTACGGTGTAACCTTGAACTGGACTGTTTTTGACGGATTCAGGATGTTTGCCAGATATGACCAGCTGCGTGAGATTCAGAAACAGGGTGAGACGGAAGTGAAATATGAAATACTAACGCAGGTAAGTGAAGTCATTGCGACGTATTACGATCTGGTGCAGCAACAGAAAATGTTAAAAGCGCTGGATACGGCTATAGATCTGTCAGAATATCGTCTGACTATGGCAAAAAACAGATTTGAGATCGGAAAAGCTGCAAAACTGGAAGTATTGAATGCTCAGGTGGATCTCAATACGGATAAAACAGCCTTATTGCAGCAAAAGGAATTGTATGCTAACACCAAGACTTATCTCAATCAGCTGATGACCCGTGATCTGAATACTCCTTTTAGGGTGATGGACAGCATTGCGATCAATGATCAGCTTAAACTGGGTGAACTGTTGCAGACCGCTGAAAATCAGAACCCGCAAATCCAGCTGGCACTCATTAATAAACGCATATCAGAATATAACCTTAAACAGATAAAAGGCGAACGCTATCCTGTCATTGCGCTCAACAGCGGTTATAATTTCAATGAATCGCACTCGTCTCTGGGATTCGCCACGGAAAACAAAGGCAAGGGATTCAACTATGGTGTAACGGCTTCTGTGAATATTTTCAATGGTTTTATCCAAAACAGAAATGAGAAAATTGCGAAGATCGAAATTGAGAATTCAGAACTGCAGATCGGACAACAGAAACAGACGATCAATGCACAGGTCACTACTCTTTTCCAGACTTATATAACTAATATCGGCCTGGTTGATCTGGAGAAGAAAAATGAAGAACTCGCTAAAGAGAATATGGATATTACGCTGGAGAAATTTAAAATAGGGACCATTACAACTCTGGAAGTGCGAACTGCGCAATTGAATTATATCAATGCGATGGCCAGAAGCTACACCGCTCAGTATCAGGCAAAATTATCGGAGATCAGATTAAAGGAACTTTCGGGCAATTCATTTTAGACGGAATGGCATAAAATGAACAGGCTGCTATTCTTCAAATTCTACCCACTTCCTTTCCAGATATACCGGAGCAAGTAAGATATCATCCCGGTAGAGGTTTGCTTTTACAAATGCTCCCGCATCAGCCAGATATTTAATGCTGATATCCGACATACTTGCAGAATCATAATACGATCCATACAAACACTTGTTGGGGTTATCTTTTACATCGTTGGTAAATACAGATATCAGAAACATCTTTTGGGAAGTTGTATCCGGTTTACTGTATCCAAAAACACGGTAATCTGCTCTTATATTGTTGTAGACATGGATCGTACTGTCTGTCTTGGATATCTCTGCTCTTTGCATGGATTCTTCATCTATTGGCTCGGGATACACTTCTCTTACCCGTTTTTCTTTTACTGTAGTATGCGCCGGTCTGCTATTCTGAATGCTGTCCGTCTCTTGATCTGTGTTGAGGTCATTAGCAGATGAGTTATTTTTATCGGGATTTCCACAACTCCATAAGGACAGCATCACTGTCATTATCAGAAATGTTTTCATGTTTTCGCGCGGAAAGATATATAATGCCATTTGAAACCAGGTTTTTATTTAGGAATAATCTTACAAAGATCATTCCTGATCCATTAGCTTCGAAAAAAATCCTGATATTTGAAAGTATCGTTTTAACAGGATTTTCTGATTCAATCACTTGAAAATCAAACTCAATATATAAACCAACTTTTATAATGAAAAAACTTGTCTGTCTGACTCCCGGAGAGTTTGTATATACAGAAGAATCTATTCCGGCTTTGCCTGCTGACTATACCCTGCTTCGGATGAAAAGACTGGGAATATGCGGAACGGATTACCATGCTTTTGAAGGAACACAGCCATTTTTCAGTTATCCGAGAATATTAGGACACGAAATTGCTGCAGAAGTAGTAGAGACACAGGAAAACAAAGACTTTAAAACAGGCGATCTGGTGACAATAAGTCCATATTTCTATTGCGGTAAATGTATAGCCTGCCGCAGAGGAAAGACAAACTGCTGTGTGAACATCAAGGTTTTCGGAGTCCATATTGATGGTGCTATGCAGGAATATATTGTAGTTCCTACTTCTTCTTTGCTCACAGGAAAAGGATTGACAGCAGAGGAACTGGCGACAGTAGAACCTCTTGCTATAGGTGCACACGGTGTACGTCTGGCACACATTGAACCGGGAGATAATGTTTTGATTTTAGGAGCGGGTCCTATCGGATTGGGGACTATTGCTTTTGCCAAAATTGCTGGAGGAAATGTAATGGTACTGGATGTAAATAACAACCGACTAAACTTTTGCAGGGAAAAACTGGACGTAGAGCATACTATCAACCCACTAAAGGTGGATGCATCAGAGCAGATAAAAACTATTACAAATGGTGATATGGCAACCGTAATTATAGATTGTACCGGTAATCTGAATGCGATCAATAATGGCTTTGAATACCTGGCTCATGGCGGAAAATTTATAATGATAGGACTACAAAAGGGTACGATAGAAGTTGTTCACCCCGAGTTTCACAAAAGAGAAGCGGTACTGATGAGTAGCCGAAATGCTCTTCCGTTGGATTTTGATTTTGTTATAAGCTGTATTCGTAATGGGCAGATTAAGCCGTTGGACTTTATTACGCACCGCGTCGCTTTCAATGAGGTCAAAGATAAATTCAGAACTTTATCTGACAAAGATGCAGATGTCATTAAAGCTCTGATTGTATTTGACTAAGAACAGTTCTGAATGCTAAGGCTGAAAAAGTTACTATTCCTGCTCATTCTGTAATGAGCAGGAATAGCATATTATTCAAATGATAAACTCATTTTACTAAATCCCAGACCTGTCAACAGTGGTTTGAATACCGTGACAGCATTTGTACGTGTCTGTTGCAGAATATCCGATTTACGCACTTCAGCAGCAACTTCCTGCTCGGCACTTTTGTACGCTTCGTCTACCAGATCGGCTTCTCTGAAAAAGGCCATCTTTGTATCGTATACACGGGAAGCTTTGTGGTCGATCTTGATATAGCATATCTCCGGTTGCGGAAGTTTTATAGATACCGAATCTCCTGTGACTGTGATATCTTCTGCCTTTAGTTTAGTAAGATCGATACAACCGACGGCATCAGCCTTAATAATCAACAACACACTGGCATCCGGCAAAAACGTGGATACATTCTTATGTTCTACTACATCGCTGAAACGGTATTTTACCAATTCCAGTTTACCCATTGCCTCTATGCGTTCTATCAATATCTGGTGTTTACTTTCTACCGTGGTCTTGGGACTAAATTTGTCAGCAACAAGCCAGCCTAAGAGCCCGACTACTGCAACTATCATTAAAATCTTTAATAATCTAATCATAATCAGATATAATCAATTTACAGACCAGTTTTTTATGCGCTTAATGGTTTACCTTCCGGAAGTCACAACAGCACAATCAAAATAAACACAAGTAATTGATTAACAAAACTTTAAATCAAATTAATTGTATTAAAAAAGATACAAATCAACTGTCCGGACCATGACAATATGTAAGCAAAAATGATGAAATGACGATGAAAATTGTTAAGCTAATTGAACCTGCCGGAATAGGATTTTATCCTGCCTGATGAATATCTCCTCACCGACCGCCACTCCCATGGCGCCACGGCATCGGGATCTTTCCAGAGGCCTGCCCTGTTCTTTCGGGCTTCTCTTTCGAGTCGGGCATACAATGGATCTTTGGAGTATCTTTTAAAGTGCCAGGCCATACCTTGTATGATCATTTGCTGATTGACGATCTGTTTATTGGTATTCACAACAAGAGCTATAGCCCTGCCGTAGCGGTCGTATTTTTCTATCTGCACTGTGACGTACTGCCCATAACACAAATCGGATAGGGCTTTTTTTGCGGCTTTACCATAGGGTTGTGATTTCTTCAACTCCGGACTGTCAATATGTGACAGCCGTATTTTGAGCGGTTGACCTTCATACAGCACTTCCATGCTGTCTCCGTCTATAATGCGGATCACTTTGGCGCTGAAGGTCTGCCCTTTCAGGTTTTTCTGCAACGGTTGCCGGATCTGCTTCTGTCCGTGTACCGGACAGAAGCAGGTCAGCAATGTGATCAGCAGGATCAGTCTTCCCAGCCACATAATGTCTTGCCGTTATTTTTTGCTTTTTCAATCGTAGTCTTGACGATCTTTGAGCCGCAGTTGCTCAAACCTCTGCAGTTTTCTTTGAAATGGTATCTTTTGGCGGTCTTACTACTGCAGATATAGACTTTATCTGAAGCTGATCCGGCACTCGTACCGGATGTACTTTTAGTATCTGCAAAGGCATTAACCGGAACATCTTTACTATTTTCAGTTCGTGGATTGGTACAGGTGATACTGTTAATGATCAGGAGGAATATGAGGTAGGTTTTCATGATTGATATTTTAGAAATATTACAAAAAAGTAGTTGTATGCTAATTAAATAAAGGGATTTCTATGGAAGGAACACAAAGATTTAATATCATAGTCAACAAGTCAGAAACAGATACAATTATCCCTAATAGTGCTATTCCTTTAATTAAAAAATAACTGTAATTGTTAGATGCCATCTGTGCTTCATCATTAGTTTCTCTAATTACGATCTTAATTAAAAAATGACTGATGAAGTACCAGAAAAAGAACCACAGAATTGCCAAACCTATCAATAACCCTGTTGCTTTACCAATATCCAAATAAACATCCGCCGTGTTTAATCTTAATAGAATATCGACCGATTCTGTAGTTTTAAAAAAGGTTTTCTCAAGAATTAATGTACAAGCAATAAAAAGTGTAGAGAACCAAATCCCAAAAGAAAGATTGATATTCCCTTCTTCATCATACTTTGCTTTAAACTTTCTCAATATTACATTTAACATCGTGAGAAAAAGCATAATTCCAATCAATATGATTAACGAGGCAATGATAAATTTTAAATTGTTCATTTTATTTTAGATTTTAGAGATATTTTCCAATAATTAAGATTTGATATTTTATTAGGAATTACACCCGCTTCTGCTTTGTATGTCGTTGTTTCCCAAAGACTATAGTTTGATTTTTTATATGGAAATCTAATTCCAGCATAAGGCAGATTTATACCGATTAAAGAATGTTTATAATGTGAACTACTCAACAGAATTACATCATATTTATAGTGGCTGAGCATGGTATAAAGTAATAGAGTACGCGTATCGCAATCACCTTTAAGATTTGATATAAATTCTACCGGGCTATTTATTCCGAACCTTTGGTTTCCTTCACAATAAGCATCAACTGAAGTCAAATATTTTGTCGTGAATTCATCCTGATAAAGAGAGGGATTACAATCCTTTGGCAATATAAGTGTATAAGGAATACTCTGAACAAATGAAACTATACTTTCAGCAAAAGCCTTTTGATCAAGCTTTTTTTCTGTTTTTATGGAATCAAACATACTATAAAGTCCTCCCATTTTATTTTGATCAAACTCTTTTAATGTATGAATAATACGGTTATAGTTTTGCTGATTGGTGGCTTCTATTGGAATATTAAGCTTGTTAAATGCGGAAGATCTCAAGTCAGCTGATTTTACGGTATATGTTCCTTCATATGTATTTTCTGAATAATCTTCCCATTTTACATGATTCACAATCATAGAATCTTTTACTATAATTTGTTGTTGCTTTGGTCGTATTTGTCTCTTTTGAACTAATGAATTCTGCGAATGACGCTGACTTTTAGTCTTTGCTTTATTTATCTCCGTAAAAAGACTAACAAATCCTAACAAATAAAGACAACCAAGGGCCATCCAGAAAAATCTTAAAATCCACTTTAAAATACTTGGTGGTAACAGTGCTAAAAGGAATAATATGGCAGGAAATAGTAGAAAAAAGATTAAAGCTGGAAAAATGAAAATAAATATAACAGTGATTATAAGCATGGTTAACCACCCCAAACTACCTCCCAAACACCCTGAAGGGTTTGTTGCTTTATATTGAGAATTATAATTCCATTTACCCCAATAAACATCTTTATAGTCACTCTTAAAATATTGATTTCGGTAATAATTACCTTTATTTTCTACTACTCCGGTTGGAACATAGGTCTCACGTGTCTCAATCCTAACCCATTCACCCCAATAAGTCGTACAATCCGCTGAGAAATACTCTTTTCTGTAATATTTGTGACCATCTTCTTCAAGTGTCTCTGTTCTACCAGTCTCCCCAAAACATTCAGTAACAATCTCCTCTTCTATTGTAGTTTTAAAAGACGAAATATAACCGTAGAAGATTCCGCTTAAAACACCATAACTTTCATTATCATATTTGGTAACCTTTTCTATTCGAGGCACAGGAATAGTAACTCTTTGTATATTGAGAGCATAATTAACAGACTTTTCACCATCAAATATTACGCTTTTTACAGGTAATTTAAGATCTAATTCTAATGGTTGAAATTTTTCAAAGACGGATTTAAATTCTCCTTCAACTTCATCGGTAATAGATATATCAGAAGATTGAATTTCTGCGTTCACTTCTAAGATTTCCATTCTATAAAATACTTCACTTAGAAAATTGACAGAACCTTCTTCTATATAGACTCCTTTATATTTAATCTGAAGTTTTCCTTTTATATAAATACGCGTTTCCTGAGTTATAGTCTTTTCTCTTACATACTGTCTTTTATTAGACTTGAGCGGATCAGTTTTACTATCCTTTTCTTTTATTTCTTTGTGTCTTTTCCTATAGTCATCGTAAATTGCCTTATCTTCCTCATTGCTGATAACTTCATAAGCTTCATTAATTTGACGTATTTTAACCTCATACTCCTCATTTCCAGGATGGAGATCGGGATGATACTTTTTAACCAATCGACGATATGAGCGTTTTACTTCTTCAATCGTCGCTCCTTCTTGAAGTTCAAGAATGGTATAATAATTTTTCTCAAAATCAATCATTGGGAAATTGTTTTAAAAAATCATCTTGAGAACGATAGTAGGGATTTTGCTTACGTATGGTATTAAATGGGGGGTCGATATATGGCTCATAAAAACTAACACCGAATAATCCATATTTCAAAACAAAAGTATTGGTGTAGTTTTCTTTAAAATTTTCATATTCACGGATAACTAGTTCTCTATCTTTTTCCTTTTTTAACTGATAATATCCGCGATTTCCTGAAATAGAATATATAAGTAATAGAGGCGCACAGAAAATTATTAATATCAATACATTAATCAACACACCTAAACGGTACCTACCAGCAATTTCTATTCTTTTAATAAAAAAATCGGAACGATTTATTTTCTCAAAAGCAGCAGTATTAGCTTGATCTATTCGATTGTTTATATCATTCAATTGCTCCTCAATTTTAGTAAGTTGATTTAGCATTGAAGTATTTTCTCCAAAAAGCATATAATGCTTCTTTTTAAGATTTAATTTATTAATTTCAGATATATACAGATTTTTATTTGTCAAACAGAAATTCTGATATAACTCCATTTTGTGTTTTCGTATATCTATTTTTAATTGATCTCTCAAAAAGAATATTTTGATTGGCTGTGCAATTAGAAAACCGATTAACAGCACAAACCCTACTCTTGAAATATTGGATAGATTGAAAAACTTTAATTTTGGACCAGGGAATACTTCTTTTGAAAATGTCTGGATGAGAAAAACATAGATATTACAAAACATTAAAGAGAAAAACAGGGAAAACAAGAGCTCTGCATACCACATCTTAAACATTAATTCAAATCCATAGAAAACGGAGAAAAAACTAATGAACAGAATCAAAATAATTAGAATTCCTGAAATGTAGAACTTGATTAAATTATGTTTGGATTTTTTTAAAAGGTAATAATCAATACCTATTAACGACACGATGGACTTCTCTTTTATTACATTAGGGTAATGTAGCTTTCCCATATCAATTTTCTTTCATATAGTCAGAAGGGTTTTCTTCTATATCATTAAGCTTTTGAATTTTCCAGGTGGCTATTGCTTTAGCACTCAGTTCGCTTTGCGCTTCCAGTAAACTAATTTTTTCTTTCAGTAATTTGATAACTTGATGATTCGTTATACTATCACGTTCATGTCCTTCTCTCCCGTCTTCTGCAGGAAAAAAATTGTACTGCACTTCAATACCTTTGTCTGCCTTTATGAGTTCTTTTATATTCTCTTCCATGTAATCATAAGGACTTTTTATCAACATGAGCTTAAAAAAAATAGGAGTCAACTCAATAGTCATGAAAAGTAACGTAACAAATAGAGAGATTACCCAGCCAGCTTGTTCATGTGCCAATTTGATCCTCTCCAATAATCCATCCAGACCCGCTGATACCTTATCTGACTCTTTAAGTTTTGTTGCCCGATCAATTTCTAACTGATCTAATTCTTTTTTGACCTTAATGTATTCGGGATCGCCTTTAATAGAAGTAATTTCAGCCTCATTGGCAGCTAGCTGGCTTTTAAACTCCATACACTTACTCTTACAATCACCATTAGAAGTTTCAAAAGCTATATCAGCTTTACGCTGTGTACTGATTTGTTCCAATTGAGCAATTTTTTCCAGTGTGGTTTTTATAGTTTGTTCCTTTTTTTCTATTTCAGAATTAAACACCTTATCAATATTAGCTTTATATGCTTGCTGCTGTTGTATCTGCTTATCATGCAGAGCTACATCTATTTCAGTTTTGAACATTCTAATCTCAACTGGTTTTGATATGGTTAGTGCTATAATAGCCCCCATAATAATTCTTGGTAGAGCACCTAATAATTCTTTTTTGGTGATAGCCTCAGTGCCATCTCCCTTACCAGTTGAGGTTACTATAAACCTATCAATATTAAAAATTATAGCCCCCCATATCATCCCAAACACGATAGACATTAATGCTGTCGGAATATGTGTTGGATCATAGTCACCAGCAACATTTCCAACCATTTTAAACGAATCTATAGCATTACCTTTAGGTGCAAATATGGTATAGAAAGCGTATCCTCCTGCGATAGCTGCCATTACACCAGTTGCTATAATAATACCTCCGAGACAAACATATTTGATCTGATCAGCGTAAGTACTACGTTCCAAAATAAAACGATCTGCACCAGCGGCTTTCCAAAAAAGGCGCATAAAACTACTAGATTTAGGGGATTGATAAAGTTCCTTGTCCATAAGATGTTAATTGGGATATGAAAGATTAATAACTTTTTGGATATACTTCTTATCCATAAGTTTGGCTTTAAATGAATTAATAGTGAATCTTGAAATTTTTGGTTGCGTTGTCATCAGATTGATCTCAGCAGAAAAAGAAGATCTCACATTTAAAATAAAATCCAGTGATGTATCTAAAGTAATGTGTTTAAGGGTTACTAGATACTTTCGGCTCCTCCAAGAACTGGATATAATCACTTCTAAATTTTCTACCTTTTCCAGAAGAGTTATGTATGTGGATCCAGCTACCAAAAAAGATTTAAAATTTGCAGACTTGATCTTTAAGCGGAAAGCATTTTCCATTTTCCAGGTAAAGACAAAATGATTTTTCTCTTCAGCAATGTAATCTACATAATCAAAAAGAACAAAAGATGGTTCGTCAAGATTGAAAGAATTTTTAATCCAAATCCAAATAAATCGAAAGTATCTCATTGTAATAAAGGCTAATAATTATCCACTGTGAGGTGTAACTCAGCCCTGTGATTATAGATTTCATCCAGATCGGTCAGCATTATCTTTTCTCCGGCATCTTTTCCGTTATGGAATAGCTCTAAGTATTTGTTAGAGGTGTTAAAATGAAATCTACAGATTGGCTTACGGTTATTGTTATCCAACAAGACTCCGAAATAAGACTGCGTATCTCGGTGTGCAATTCTTTCGGAAGATATTTTTTCACGAAGAATAGCTTTTACAATCTGGAAGGCTTCCATTTCTTCGTCAGTAGTAATGACCTTTTCAATGTCTTTATTTTCATCTATAGAAATCGGCTTACTGCTATCCTGTTTCTCGATTTTCTCATTGATATGCAAGGCAGACTTTAACCGGTCGCTGATGGATTCGTTGATTGAAACTGTCAAGGCTTTTTTAGTATACTCCTTAAATACCGTCATACGGCTTGCCGTTAACGATTTATCAAAAAAACGGTTCACTAACAGTTTGACCATTTCGTCCGAAGGATTCTCAATTTCTTTTTCAAATTCCTTTCGGATGGCTTTGATATATTTTAAGGCTTCTGCCGAATCGAGAATATTTTCCAGGTTATACTGATTCTTAGCAAAGCTTTCCAGAATTTTAATGGAGCTGTCTTTCAGATCTTCAATATCAATGGTTAGAAATGGTTTTTCATCCATTATATTCGGCTTCTCCAGATCGGTATAGAAATTGTATTTCAACCCATTGGTCAATACTCCAAACCGGGATTTGGAGACATGGTAATAGCGATGCAACTGTGAGTTGTGGGCATCAGCATTTTCTTTCCAGTGTTTGCACTCAATGATCAGAATGGGTTCATCATTATTTCTGATCACATAATCTACTTTTTCTCCTTTTTTGGTACCGATATCACAGATAAACTCGGGTATTACTTCTGTGGGATTAAAGATATCATACCCCAATAGCTGAATAAAGGGCAACACAAAAGCATTCTTTGTGGCTTCTTCGGTATTGATCTGATCTTTCAGACCATTTACACGTTGGTGTAATTGCTCCAGTTTAAGTTTAAGTTCCATATCCATCAGCTTAGATCGTTTCATCTATTATTTCAGCATCGGGTGCATTTGCTTTTACGGAAGCGATCCCATTATCCCGACCTGCACCGCTGGCATACATCTGACTGGTGCCAATAATCTCTCCGTTTCCGGCTTTGAGATTGAAGTAGTACGCACCGTTTCTGGCTTGTTTGCTATCGAAGCGATGATCCATAGGAGCATTAGTCTTTACTGATGCTATGCCGATATGACAGGATGCCTTTGTCTTATATCCTTCACTGGTGAGAATAACCTGTCCATTGGCCGCTTCGAGGTTAAACTGGTATTCACCGTTTGTTCTTTTTGTCAGTATAAATTTTCCCATTTTGATTTTTTTAATTGTTTAACTCCTCAAAAGTAGAAAGGCGGTGAGGGCTTTATTTACGGGAACCCGTAAAGCATAGAAGTATTTTTAAAATTTATGACGGAGAATTTTGTAAACTATAAAAAGGGGGCTATCCTTAAAAGGGAAGGGAATAGAAACTATTCCCTTATATCCACAAAACATCACAAAAAAAACAGTAGAAGACTGATCATAGAAACTTTACAGCCTATCAAAGAAGTTCAGTTAAAGCACCAGAAATCCTGCTATTCCTTTTATCCGGAACAGATCTGTACTTGAAAAATATAGTTATGATTTAGATCAGGAACTTATATAATCCCGATGTCTTTACAGAAAGCAATGAGTTGCTCATTCTTTGTAAAGTCGAGAGATTCTTTCATATGATTAAGACGTTTCTCTACGCTGCTTAGTCCGGAAGGTTTAATATTCCGCTGCTGCAGATGGAAGGGTATATCTTTTTGCAGAACTCCCTGAGAGAGCAGGGAAATAATTGTGATATCAAAATCAGCAAATTCGTAAGAATTTCGTTCTTTAACAATTGGCTTTAGATTAGGAGAACGGTATTTCCGATTCTGGTAGATGGTATTAATAGCTTCTTTCAGATACTGGGCATCATTACGCGCCTTCCTGACATAGGCATCGATACTCAACTCTTCAAAGAGCGTATCAATTACCTGTGACTTATCTTCTGCGGAAAATACAACGATTTTTATTGTTGGTTGTTCCAGTTTGACTGCTTTGATAAGATCATCGCCATTAGGAAGTCGCTGCCGATATTGATCTTCCTCAAAAGAAAGATCAGTTATGAGCAAATCATAAGGCTGATCTGCTTTCAAAGCTTTTTCTATACGTGTAAGAGCGTCATCACAGTAATACACATAGTCTGTATGTTGTATTCCGAGATCAGCCAGTGTTTTCCGTACTGAAATATTGGCACTCTCCTGGTCTTCTGCAATTAATACTTTTCTAAACATCCTTTGTCAATTTAAGATACAGGAAAGGAAAACTGTATTTTCAATCCTCTTTCCGTTTGAGTTTCAAAGGTAATTGCTCCCTGAATATTCTCAATACGGGTTCCCGTATTTTTCAAACCATTGTTAAATTGAAGGTTATCTTTGATGCCTATTCCATTATCCGAATAAGAGATCCGGATCCGATTATCATTCCTTTCGAATTTCACAGCAACATTACTGGCACCACTGTGTTTTTTCATATTCACCATGAATTCCTGGAGAATATGTTCTACCTCATACTTAACTTTTGCATCCACTTTCTTCCACAGTTCCCCGGTATTTCCGATCAATACAACCTTGACCTGGTCTGTCGCAAAAGATCTTAACAGAGCCGCTATTTTTTCATGGAAATTCTGGTGTTCAAATTCAATTTTTTCATAGGAGATATCTCTGGATTTTTCATACATATCTTCCAGTTTGTCCAGCACATTATCCCGGTTTAATTCCTCCTGATTCTCAATTTCGGTCATCACCCGATACAATCCGTTCGCAACTACATCATGTACCTTTTTTGAAGTTCGCAACTGATTCTCCCGGATAGCAGTTTCCGTTTTCAATTCCAGACGTTGCCGTCGTTTTCTATACAAGATTATGACTATAACTGAGCCCGATAAAACCAGAAACAGCAAACTGACAAGCATGAATCCTTTCTTTGTATTATCCTGTTGAAGTTTAAGGTTCTCTGCTTTATGTTTTTCTGTCTCATACCGTATCAACGCAAACTGATTTTTTGCTGCATTACGGGCTGTCTGTACACTATCATCAAGTGCCTGATAAATTTCAAAATAATGCTTTGATAAAGCCGCAGGACTAAGCTTAATCAGTTTTTGTAAGCCCTCCAATTGGTCATCCGCACTTTTTATCTCTTTAGCTACAGCATACATACGGTTTGCAAAGTATAATGCAGAATCGGGAATGCTTTTATGATAATAATCTGAAAGATGCGCATAGCTAGAATTCTGTCCCCAAAGATCTTTTTCTTGTGTTCGGATTGCTAATGCTTTAAAAAGCTCTGGACGAGCATCGTAATTGGGATTCTGAAGCCATTTTGTATAAGCGATATTAGTTAATGCACGTGCATATTCAACTTTATTCTTACTTGTTCCAACAAGAATATGCTGAAACAATTTTAATGACTCCGTGTAGTTTCCAATTTCCTGATAAATTTTTGCCATGTTATTTAGATAAACACGGGTATTCAAAGAGTCTTCTGAAAATTTAACAGCCAATTCATAAAACCTTAAAGAGTTATCATAGTCTCTTAGATTATATGTTGCAACTCCAAGATTATTATAATTGGAGCCTAGATAATAGTGGTGCTTTTTTATGTTTTCATTTAAATATTTGATCGCCTCTAAGGATGTTTCCTGCCCTCCAAAAAAGTCGCCTTGTTCTGTTAGCGTGATTGCATTATTTATTAAACATTTACCAGCTCCTAAACTATCATTTACTGACAGGAATAATTCTTTTGCCTTATCAAAATAGATAAAAGCACTGTCCAATTTATTTATTTCAACAAATTCGAATGCTTTATCAAAGTAAGGGTTAACAACCACTTTTTCCTGATGATCAGCTTCTTTGCTACAGGATAAAAAAGATATAAACAACAAGTATAAAAAAAGAGGTCTCAAGACAAGTATAATTTCCTCTAAATTACAAAAAAATAAACCAAAGAGTATATCCCTTTGGTTTATTTGTGTTGCATAAAGTATTCTTTTATAGCACACTCTTGTATTCAAAGTAATATCAGGAATTCTGATATTCTAAATCTAATTAAGAAAATATTCTAAAAGAAGTAGGGCGGTTAACCCTGCCCTACTTTTTTATTCTTATTTAGGACGAACCTGCCCTGTGTCTCCACCTGTATCTCCGTCATCTGGTGTATCCGGATCATTAGTATTGTTATAGGTTGTCGCTGTACCGTTATTGTTATGAGTTGTCGGTGTGCCTGAAGGAGATATAAGTCCTAATAATAAAGCAATAAAAAATGATAACATAAGTCAAAAATTTTAAAAGTGAAATACTCTGTAGTTCACCGCGAAACAGATCGCGGCGATTGCTACACGTTGTAAATCAGAAGGCCTTCTGAAATTTTTGGGAAGTGTGTGAGATTCAAACACGGAAGCGGGTAACTGCTTCCCAAACCGGCTACTAACCTCCGTGTTATCTTCTCTTTTTTGAAATCAGTTTTGTATCTTTATTCAGCTATTGAATCAAAGCTTGACCTGATTGCTGAAACAAAATTAATACGCATAACCAACTAATTACCAAACAATTCCGATGATTCCATCAATTCCGATGGAATTCCGGAAAACCGTAAAAGATTCCGGAAATTCCGGTGTATTTTTAATTCTAAATTTTTGAAATGATGTTTGATGATTATAAAAAGGAAGTACTAAATTCTTATCTAAATAAGAAAGAAAAGCATGAACTTTCTCAGAATTTGGAATGTCCTACTCCAGCTAAACTAAGAAGAGAATGCTTGACGGTACTTGAAAGAAGGTTTCTAAAAACAGACAGAGATATTATCAGGGAATTCTTCGAAATAGGAAATGATGTGACAGATTATGCTCAAAGTATTAGGAAATTTAAGGATGTTGATAAGTTCAAACCTCTTATAAATTATCTCAAACGTGAAACTAGAGATACAGAAGATAAAAACATAAAACTTCTAGCATGGCTTGTAGACTTTACCCCGAGACCATTTGAAGAATGGAGACTAGCAAATAAACCAGTTGAGCCTGAAATCACTTCCGATCCTCCTAAAGACTTACCACCAGGAGAAGAAGAAACAGAGCCAGGAGAAACTGTTTCCCCAGGCCCTAAAAAACCATGGTTCAAACGAAATATTAAGCAAACAGCTTTGAGTCTGATGGCAGCAACAACATTATGCGGAGGGACATATATGTTCGCATACAATGGAAGTCAGGGCTGCATGTACTGGACGGGTGACCGCTACAAATCTGTCCCCTGTCAGGAAAAGGTAGAAGGTGCAACAGTATTGGCATTAGACTCTGCAAAACTGTTCAACTTCAGAAAAATAAATGTTCCGGAGACCTTGACAATAAGTTCCATAAATAACCTCTGGTATACTAAAATAACCGTGGATAGTGCAGAATTCTATACTGGCAGCGGATTTCATCCGCTTTTCCCGGAGAAAAGACTGAAACCAGTAACTCCATATATTCTAAATAAATATGTGCTGAATAAGTAAACAGATACTGGTAAGAACAAAAAAAGGGAGCTATTAAAATAAGTTTTAATAGCTCCCTTTTTATCTTATTATAGCAACAGTTGCTTATTCTATACCAGTTGCAGTTTCATCATAATATCGGTTTGTTCTTCGTCACCCAATCTAAAAATATGTTTATCAAATTCCACAAAACCATTTTTCTTATAGAACCGGATGGCCCGCGGATTTTCTTCCCATACTCCTAACCATACATAAGAGGCGCCTTTTTCCTGTGCTACTTGTATTGCTTTATCATATAGCAACTGGCCGACTTGCTGACCATGGAATTCTTTCAACACATAGATACGCTCAATTTCGAGTGCTTTATCATCTTTAAGTTCTGTTTGAGATTGTCCCTGGTTCAGTTTCAGATAACCGATCACTTCACTGTTGAGCACAGCAAAATAGAATTCAGAATCCGGATGCTGAAGTTCGGCGGTCAGCTTATCTAATGCGAATCCTTCATCCAGATATTTAAGCATATTTTCTGCCGAATTCTCTGTGGAAAAAGTTTCCGAGAACGTCCGCTTACCAATCTGTTGCAATTGATCTACATCACTAAGCGTAACTTTATTTATGATGATATTTCCCATACTGTTTTGAGCTTTTACCGTACAAAGATACCGTATTATAAATTCTTCAGAGGATATCTGAATACCAATTAGTGTTTTAGTAATAAATCGACCATCGTACCGATAATCAGGATGGCTACAGAAAAAGAAACTGTACCCAACACATAGGCAAAGAAGGCCTTCAGGTAATTAACCGTTTTTTTGCCAAAGAAATTACCAATTCCCCATGTTGTATATATTAATACGATCACTGAAGCAACCGGTGCCAAAGGCAGATGGGTCACTCCTTCCAATAGTGCAAATAGCGCGCAAAACAACATTTCGATACCCATTACAAAAAATAAAAGGATGATTATTTCATAAAAATTGACATCATACTTTCTGAAGAATAATCTTACCCAGGCTGCTATGAAGATTCCCATTATTAAATTCGCATATCCATAGTGACCTTGTACCCATTGATTAAGATAGTTAACGGCAGATGCTTTCTTTGCATACGCAATATTTATATACCCTTCTTCAATATGAAAAAAATGTGCCGTCAACGAATAAATGAGTGAAGTGATAACAATAAAGATGATCGGCTTGACAAGTCTGTTTCTGTTTTCGGAAATAAATTCGCGAACACTTGCTCCCGGATGAAGCAGTAATGCCTTTATCGTATAAAGAATTCCCTTTTCAAAATGTAAGACATGTTCAATTTCATGTTTAATATAATGACCGTTTATCCTATCCAATTTCACTTTTTGCCCACAATCTGAACAATAATTACCGGTAATAAGTGCATTGCAGTTACGACAATTTTCAGCCATTTAGTTTTATATTTAGCATTAATAATGATTTCAATTCTTTTCAGCGCAAAGTTAATTATTGTGCTAATAAAAATATGAAATTCAAAAAGAAAATTGTCTAATGCTTCTAAAACCTTTAATGTTTTGGACCATTATGGTATTCTGCATCAGTTACCGGCTTTAGCCATACCGTTTCCCCTTTTTCACGGCCGGTTATGGCTACCTGTACAAATGCTGTATCCGCACTGGCTCCATGCCAATGCGGAACGTCCACCGGACATTTTACCACTTCACCTTTTCTTATGACCACTTTTTCCTTTCCCTCTTCCTGATAATAACCTACACCATCGAGTGCCAGAATAATCTGTCCGGCCGGATGGGAATGCCATTTTGTTCTTGCTCCGGGCTCAAAGGTTACACTTCCTACAGCATTCTGATTGATACTATCTGCTGTGACCAGATTATTCAGCCAGGCTGTTCCGGTAAAATTATCATTGGCTATTTTTTCGCCCTTTTCAAAGATCTGGTTATTCATTTCCGAGGTTTTATTTTCAACAGATTGAGTATTGCCTTCACATGCAACCAGCATGGAAGCGATTATCAAAGGAGAAATTACTTTTATGTATGTCATTGTGAATGGATATTAAGTATTAAAATGTGTAAGATGAACTTTATAGAATTTTTGAAGATGCTAACCGGCTAACCTTTGTTGCGATTACAGATAGTACAATATACGCATTACTAATCCCGGTATTGGGAAAGGTCATTTACGTCGTTATTTATTTCAGATATTCTTTAAAAAAACTATCCAGTTTATGAACTGCCTGCTTTACATATTCAGGCTTCCAATAGGTCTCAATATGACTGGCTCCGTCAATCAAAAATAACTCCTTGTTGCGTGCATTGATTGCTTTGGGGAATGCCTCATCAGTCATATACTTTGTATCGGCTTTGCTTCCGGCCATCATTAACAAAGGCTGATCTATCAATTCAATCTGATTAGTAGCATCCCAGGTCATTAAGTCAAGTAAACTACTAGTGGTATACAGGAAAGTTGAATTGGGATGTGCATGAGTCCTGTAATAATAAACAAATCCATCCTGATACAAGCCTGCCGGAGTTTTGGCTATTTCGTCGTCTGTTACACTTGCTACGCCTGAATAAAGGATCTCCCTACCTTCGGCTTCCTGTCTACGCGCATCCGATGCTTTTTGAAGACGCTCCTGGATCGTGTTTATCTGAGAGTTCTGGAAACCATTGCGTCTTACCTCTCCTGAATTAAACATACTTAGCGTAGCAATTGCTTTAAGTCTTTTGTCAGATTGAGCAGCTTTAAGGGTGTAACCACCCCCGCCACAGATACCTAAAGCACCTACACGACTCTCATCTACCCCTGCATACTGACTGATAAAATCAGCCATACCGTGAATATCTTCTGTACGGAATGCAGGATTGTCTGTATGACGAGGCTCTCCGCCACTTGCGCCCTGATAAGCTGCATCCGCAGCAAGGGTTATATAACCTGCTTCAGCCAGACGCTGGGCATACAGCCCGGCTGTCTGTTCCTTTATACCGCCATTAGGATGTGCGACCACGATGGCCGGGTATTTCTTTGCAGCATCGTAATCAGCAGGTGTATACACATTGGCAGCGATATCAATCCCATTTAATTTATATGTGACAGGATGGATATTTACTTTTCCTTTTTCATTTTTAATAATAGCTCCGTCATATACCAGAGTGTAAGGATTTTTATCCTGTTCTTTTTGTTTAGTTTGTGCATTCACATTAGCTGTTTCCGCTATTGACATCGCAAATGCGACTATTAATGATAATTTTTTCATCTTTTGAATATTGTTAGATTCTACTTCTTACTGTTCAATACCTCGTTCAGAACATGCTGTACTGCTTTTGCTTCTTTGCTGCCGACAGTGGATTTGATAACACCTACAAACTGCTGCAACTGATCAGGTGTTAATCCCACATTCAGACACAGATTAAAATGAGAACGTAACATGGGCTCGACTCCACCGATACCGCTAAGTACGGACACGGTTATCAGTTCCCGTTCTTTATACGTCAGCACATCCCGTTCAAAAATATCGGCAAAGAGATGTTCTTTCAGAAAGATCTCTATAGGAGGGGCAAATGCAGCATATCCGGTTTTTGGCCCGCTTTCAGTGATACCGCTCAGCTCTTCCAGTATAGCTTTTCCTCTATCGTACTTAGGCTGCTGATCTGCTATAGGTGATGCCTCAGTCCCTGATATATCTTCAATCCCTTTTGCCTTACGCTCATCCACCACCGCCATAAAGGTTTGTAAACCTCTGAGACTCCGGGGAAATCCGGCATAAGCATAGACGTGTATAAGTACTTCCCTGATCTGATTGACAGTCAATCCGGCATCAAGTCCTTTGTTTAACTGTGTTTTTAACTTTGAAAGCTCGCCTTTTCCTGCTAATGCTGCAATGCCAATATACGCCTGCTGCTGTGCATTCAGGTTTTGACTTTCTGACATTTGAGCATTCGCATCAGTTGTAAAAATTACGGTCACGACAAACAGTATTGATTTTATTTTCTTCAGCATAATTTTTGTATTTTTCAGCATATATTAAATCTGTATTTCTCTCTAAAAATCCTGACCCTACAAAGATCCTCATCAGATTATAGTTTTTGCGGATACGTATTACGGTTTTCCCTACCCATATTACTTATTCATCCTTTTCAGCATTCCGCTGATTGCTGTATATCAGTTCTTAGCAGGAGTAAGTAACTTCGTAAATGACAGCGAACCCAGTTTCCAGACTCCATCCTTTCTGATATATACTTCCGTTACCATAAATGGATTTATTACTTCATTTCCACCGACAATGGCCAGGAGATCGATTCTGTTTAATAATATGGCAGTTTCTTCAATTATTTTTACAGACACTTCATGTATATCTGCTTTTTTATACCAGATATTTCCGTTTTTGATTACATCGAGCTCTTGCTGCTTGCCCCATGATCCGCCCATATGCACAAACATTGATTTCCCGTCAAAGAGTTCGTCCAGCTTTTCCACATTTTTATCCGACATCCACTTCCATTTTTCTTTGGAAAGTGCAATGATTTCCTTATCCACATCAGACTGTTGTGCGGACAGGTATACTGTACCAAAAACGGTTAAAAATAACGTGAGGGTGAATGTTTTCATAGCAAAGAGTTTTTATTGATTTATAAATGAAGATTAATCGAAAGTCTGGCTATTCAGTCAGCCCTATTTTCCGTAGCCAGTTGTCCACTTCCACCTGTACCTGCTTTTCCTTGTCTCCTTCTATGGCCAGCAGTATCCCGTCTTTTTCCACGCCGCCCCTCGTAGAAAATCCTTCCAGAACTTTACTATCCGGACAGAATTGTTTGACCGTTTCAAAGGTACTTCCAATGCCGTAACCTCCGTTGGTGTTAAAAGGAATCACCGTCTTCCCCTGCAGTTTATAGGTATTCAAAAAGCTCTTCATTGGCGGAGGCAATTGCATACCCCAGGTTGGAAACCCGACAAAAATCACATCGTAATCAGCGATGTTTTCAAAGGTTGTTTTTAACGGAGGCAGGTAACCACGTGCATTTTCATCTGCTACCTGATTCACAGTTGTCTGATAATGCTCCGGATACGGCGTAACCAATTCCAAAGATACCAGATCACCGCCTGTTTTCTGATGGATCAATTCGGCAACAGCTTTCGTGTTTCTTGTTCGCGACAGATAGACAATTAATATCTTCGGATTTCCTGAGTTCTCACCTTTTTCAGTTTGTAGTTTTTCTTTTCCGGACTGCTCGGCAGAGCAGGATACTCCCGTAAATAAAACGATGCTGAATAACATCCAATACCTCATCAACTTTTTCATTGCCCTTCTCTTTATTTTAATCCAGTTTTTTCTCCTTTAACCATTTCGATAACTCGTCAGCTACCTGAATATTATTGAGATCTGAAAATGGAAAATGGGTGTTACCTTTGATCCCGACTTCAGGCAGATGGATCACTGTTGCATCCCCGCCATGCTTATTGACAGTCTCTGCCCATCGTCTTGCCATTTCTAAGCCGGAGCGCCAATGATCTTTATTCCAGATCGCACTGGGTTCTTTGGCTATATTATCGCCATAGTAAATGACAATCGGTATTTTGGTGAGCTTATTAAAATCCGACAATGCTATTTCCACGCCACTCAATGCACCGAAAAGTCCTGTCGAGTTTATCGGCTGAGGCAATTCACCTTTCGGAAACAGAAATGAACTGTACGGCTCATAGGCTACAACGGCTTTTACCTTATCATTCCTGATGGCTGTCATCCAACCCGGACCTCCTCCCTGTGAATGAGTAACCAGAATGCCTTCACCAGTCTTCTCAAATAATGCAGATACAGCATCTGAAATAACATTTGCATCAAAGGCTCCTGTATTTGGCGTCATCTGTCTGAAGAACTGCTCAAGAGAAGCCTTGTCTTTCGGAAACTGTACGTTGGGAAAATAGTCGGGATAATTTCCTATCCTGAATTGTGTAAACCAAAACTGTTCGTCCGCTGCTGGAGTTATTGTGGTCTCGACCATGCTCTTCCCCGCATCCCCACGCCTCGGCTGATCAAGCAGATAAACCGAAAATTGTCTGCGAAGGAAAATGTTCTGGAAACCTTCTCTCCCGTCTGCTGTCGTTTCCCAAGTTTTCTTAGACTGACCTGCACCATGCAGAAAAATCAGGGGATATTTACGAGCGTGAAGCGGTTTTTGATAGAATGCATAGGCATGATCGCCGTGATAAGTCTGTCCCTGAGGTTTCAATGCATTGTTCACATCAAAAGAACCCGGTTCAGTCCGTTTGGTGCCGCCAACAGCAAAACTACCCTGTTCTTCTATGGTCAGTACATTTTTCGCTGCTCCTCCTTTATAGGTGCTGCAACTTACTGAAAGACCTGCCAATACTAATATTATGTTGAATTTATTCATTGTTTTAACTTTAATATGTTTAGAGAACCATTTCATATCCGTCATACAGAACTCCTGATAGTACAAAGGTCTGATTTGATCTGCAATGAAATTGTATACAGATTACGGATTGTGGTACCAATATTACCTGTAAGAGTTTGTCAATTGGTATTCTTATTTTATAAAGTATACTTTTGTATAGATAAAAACGAAGGCCATGGGAGATATCATTAATTTTCGTAACATTCATGAATACAACGTATTCAATAACAATGAGACTTTACACCCGTTGGTAAGTATTGTTGATCTTGATAAAGCTGAACCGCGTCAGCTCAGAAGATTGCAGTATGATTTCTATACTGTATTCTTTAAAAAAATACATTGCGGGGATCTTCGTTATGGTCTGAATAATTATGATTACGAAGAAGGTACTTTGATCTTTCTGGCACCCGGTCAGGTTATAGGTGAAAACGGAGATACGTATTATCAACCTCAGGGCACGGCTCTGGTTTTTCACCCGGACTTACTATTAGGTACCTCTCTTGGAAAGAAGATACGGGACTATACCTTTTTTTCCTATGCAGTAAATGAGGCTTTGCATCTGTCCGAACAGGAAAGAAAGATTATACTGGATTGTTTTGACAAGATCCGATACGAACTGAAACATAGTATAGATAAGCATACCAAGCAGTTGATCGTCTCTAATATCGAACTGTTTTTGAATTACTGTGAAAGGTTCTATGACAGACAATTTATCACCAGAGATAATGTAAATAAAGGTGTATTAGAGAAATTTGAAGAATCACTGAACAGTTATTTCGCTTCTGAAAAACCTTACAGTGTAGGTTTACCTTCTGTAGCTTATTTTGCGGATGAACTGAATCTCTCCTCTAATTATTTTGGAGACCTTATAAAAAAAGAGACCGGTAAATCTGCTCAGGAATACATCCAGAATAAAATTATTGATATTGCGAAGGACAAGATCTTCGATAGTAATAAGACGATCAGTGAAATCGCATATGAATTAGGCTTCAGATATCCTCAACACTTTAGCAGATTGTTTAAGCAAAGGGTTGGCTATACGCCGAATGAATACAGAAGTCTAAATTAGGCAGATCATAAATAATTGTCTATTGTTATACCGTCACCGTAAGCATCTATTATAACAGCAAAATTAGAAGTTGAAACAGCCCGTAACCGGCCGTTGGAATACTCTAATTTGCAGAAAGGATTTGATGTGGTACTGTACAGAGACCATACTATTTTTCCGTCTATATCCAGTTTGGCTATAAAACCTTCATTTCCCATTTCCCCCTCTCCGCAAACAAAATTATATAGGTTGTCTATCGTAATCTGATCATTGATCTGGCAAACGGACCAGATGTCATTGTCATACTTTTCAATGATTTCGTTTAAGGAAGTCGTTCCTGAAATACTAAAATGGTATTCCTTTCCGAAAGTATTCTTTATTTCCTGATTTTCATTCGCGGAGATATCAATTAACTTCATACTCCCATCTGAAAAAACTATAGCATCTATTCCTACCAATTCGGACTGATGCCAATGTTCCTGCATTGTATTATACATTACCTTATCCTTCATAACTATTAAAATTAAAATATTCAGATGAAATTTGGCTCTTAAGATTCCGATTACATTAAAATGATTACGGGTAATCCATTGCAAAAGAGTCAAAACTGGTATATGCAAAACTTTGCAGATGAAAGAAAGTCTTATAATACCCCTGTCTCACAATACTCCTCCTCATAAACCAGACACTGTTAATGACTTCCTGAAAAGTAACAGGATGCGAAAGATTGCGGAAACGAATATTTCTCAGAAATCTGCAAAAATATACCAGTACCAGTCGAATATGTATCGCCCCAAAAGACCTTTCACTTAATAACTAATTTTAAAATGTGCAAACGTTGTGCACATCATTTACTAATCTTTAAAATTTTTTAAAAAATGAAAAAATTAAATGGAATGAAGAGCTTCTCTTCTTTAGAAAACAAAAAACTAGAAAGTGAAAACCTGGAAGGTGTAGCAGGAGGTCGTGCTCAGGAACGTTACTCCGAAGTCACTTCTAATTTCTTAAATGCTGACGGTGCGCGCGATTATGACATGTACGTTGGGGGCAGATTTGTAGGCCGCGGATGGGATACATCAGACTGTCCAATTACTCATTATTAATTAATCTTAACATGTACACACGGGCTGTACATTATTTACTAATCTCTAAATTTTAAAAAAAATGAAAAATTTAAATGGAATGAAGAGTTTCTCTTCATTAGAAAACAAAAAACTGGATTTGAACAGTTCTACAGCAGTATTAGGTAGTTTGGAAGGTGGTCCTAAGTACATCGCATCTAATTTTCTGGATGAAAACGGATGCAGAGATGTTGACTACTACCACGGTGGTAAATGGCGCGCAAGATTTTACGATTGTTCAGGTTGTTAATCTTCAAGTTTTAAAGAAATGAAAAAGTTAACAGGAATGAAGGACTTTTCTGCTTTGGAAAAGAAGAAAGTCGATTTGAATGTCATCGGTGGATTAGCGATGTCGATGAACCAGGGATTCTATGAAATCCAATCAAACTTCGTAGATGCACATGGTTGCCGCGATGTAGATGTGTATGATGGAAATGGCGGTGCATACTTATCAAGAGTATGGATCAAAGACGGACGATTCCCACACTTTGATTAAACCCCATCTCATTTTTCACACATTTTTAAAGCGTAGGCTGCTTGCAAAAGCAGCTTACGTTAAAAAAGTATAATCCTTAATATACCAAACTATTTAAAAGTATGATTTTAATCATCTCCAAAAACAATGAAATCACGACTACGACGGTCATAAAATGGCTTCGTGCATTGCATAAGCCCTTTATCCGCATTCATGAAGATGAAGTTTTTGAAATACATACTTCTAAAAAAAGAATCGTTTTAAAAAGTCAGCGGAATCAGTTTTTTCTGAATGAGATAAGCGCTGTATGGTATAGACGGGGAGGGATAGCATTTAATGAACTTAGATATCATAATCAAGCTATAGATCGCTATATGTTTGAGGTACAACATTGGTTAACGGATTATGTAATCCAGACTCTGGAAGGGAAAAAACATATTAACAAGCAAAGTAACAGCCATGTAAACAAACTGTTGGTTCTGGAAAAAGCAAAAGAAGCAGGATTGGATGTACCGGACTATTTTTTGGCTGAGGATATGGAAGATGTTATCGCCAATCAGACTATTGTAAAACCAATATCCGGAACACCGATAATAGATGATATTCAGGAAAACCAGAGCGGAATAATGTATACATCGCTGATTGAGCAAAAAAAAGAATCGGACTTCTTTATTTCTTTCTTTCAGGAAAAGATCGAAAAAGATTTTGAAGTAAGAAGCTTCTTTTTAAACGGGAAAATTTACTCAACAGCTATTATCTCTCAAAACGATGAAAAGACCCGAATAGATCACAGAAGATACAATACCCAAACTCCAAATAGAAATGTACGATATAAACTTCCGGCAGAAGTGGAACATAAAATTGATGTATTGATGCAATCCTTAGACTTAAACAGCGGCTCTCTGGATTTTATTAAGTCCGGTGATACGTTTTACTTTCTGGAAATCAACGCCATTGGCCAGTTCTTAGGCATGTCAAACACCTGCAACTATGGCTTGGAAAAAGAAATAGCAGCATACTTATAATATGGAAGACAAAGTAAAAGACCTGATACTACAGGAAAAGAACAAATTGCCACTGACCTTTGAATACATGGAGTTTTTTGGCAATAAACGTTCGGATAATCCGGATTCAACTTCATCGGATTACCTGAAATGTTCGACGTATCAGACAGATTATTTATTACGCACAAAACCATTCAAACCATTGACCAGACTACTATGAGATTCTTCAATTTGTACAGTGATATCTATATAACTAAAGGATATAATCGTATACTGATTTCGGATTTAGGAAGAAGTATTTCCAAATTATATCCCTTAGAATTATATGAACTTATAGAAGAATTAAAATCGGCTTCTATTGAATCCGTACTGGAAAATTATGATCCCGGATCCAAAATTATTATACAGGAATACATCGGTTATCTATTGGAAAGGGAATATGGTTTTATAACAGAAGGTGACTGGGATAAAAATTTTCTCCCCTTATCTTATGAGTACCACGATTATCAACAAATCTCTAATCTGTTTATAGAAGTTGAAAAATTAGAAATACCTGAATCGTTAGTACAATCCATAGCCAACCTGAGGATCAGACATCTGGTTGTCTTTTGCAGAAGCACAATTTCTTCGCAGGAACTAATAGATTTTGACAAAGTTTTTGACAATACAGCACTGGAAGGTCTGGAACTATATTCAGCTTATTCAACGGAGTTAAACGCAGATTTTTTTCAGAATATTCACGATTACACTCAGCGTATTTATCACCTTGTATTTTATCAATGTGAGGAGACTCCTCTAAGCCCGGATACGAATTACAGATTTACACTGGATTTCAAAAAAGATCCGCTATCGATCCATTCCTGTGGAAAAGTAAACGTTGATTATTTCAATACGAATATGCCTAAAGTTTTGGAAGCCATTAACCATAATTCCTGCCTTCACAAAAAGCTGGGAATTGATAGAAATGGCAATATTAAGAATTGCCCGGCAATGCCTCAATCTTTTGGCAACATAAACAAAATGACTTTAGAAGAAGTGCTGCAGCAAGGTGCTGTTCAGCAATACTGGAACATGACAAAAGACGAAATTACAGTTTGTAAAGATTGTGAATTTAGAAATGTGTGTACCGATTGCAGGGCTTTTACAGAACGCTCAGATTACAATGAATCAGGACTGGATGTCTCTAAACCCTTGAAATGCGGATATGACCCCTACAGTAATGAATGGTCAGAATGGTCATTAAATCCTTTAAAGGAACTGGCGATGACATATTATGGTTTTGAAAAATTAGCTCAAGAAAAATAGACATGGCCAAATTTCCGTTTTATAAACAACCCGACTCCAAAGATTGCGGACCTACCTGTCTCCGTATTATCAGTAAATATTACGGGAAAATATTATCGCTGCAGATGCTTCGCGATCTGTCCGAGACGACCCGCGAAGGCTCCAGTCTTTTGGGGCTGAGTAAAGCTGCCGAATCCATAGGATTTAAGACCCTTTCCGTAAAAATAGATTTTAAGACTCTTGTGGAGGAAGCACCTCTACCCTGTGTTGTATTCTGGATGAAACAACATTTTGTTGTTGTCTATAAGATCGAAAAAAATCGTCAGGGCTATCGCATACATATTTCGGATCCAAGCTACGGGTTGATCAGTTATTCAGAAGAGGAGTTTTTGCAACACTGGATCGGCAGAGGTGCGACTGATACAACAGAAGAAGGTATTGTACTCCTGCTGGAAACTACAGCACGTTTTGATCAACAACAGGATGTTACAGATAAATCTTTCTCTATTACAAACTATCTGAAACACTATTTTTTAAAATATAAATCCTTTATCATTCAATTGGCTCTGGGACTGATCGGAGGAAGTTTGCTCTCTCTGGTATTTCCATTTCTGACACAGAGTATAGTTGATATTGGGATTCAGAATCAGGACCTGAATTTTATATATCTGGTGCTGTTTGCACAGATTATGCTGTATATCGGACAAATGGGAATAGAAGTGATCAGAGGATGGATTCTGCTACATCTTTCTTCCCGGATCAATATTTCTATTGTATCTGATTTCTTCATTAAACTGATGCGCCTGCCTATCAGTTTTTTCGATTCACGGGTGACAGCAGATATTATGCAACGCATAGCTGATCACGGTCGGGTCGAACAATTACTGACCAATAACTCCTTACAGACGATATTTTCATTGATCAACTTTTTGATTTTTGGTGTTGTCCTTCTTCTATACAGCTATAAACTTTTTCTGATTTATCTGGTCGGCGCCATTCTTTACTTCTTCTGGATTGCATTCTTTTTGAAAAAACGAAGAGAGTTGGATTATAAACAATTCTCTCAGTTAGCCGAAGAGCAAGGTCAGGTCATGGAACTGATCAACGGCATGCAGGAAATCAAAATGAACAATGCCGAAACCAATAAACGCTGGCAATGGGAAGGCATTCAGATAAAGGTTTTCCGTATTAAAATCAAGGCGCTTAAGCTTGAACAGGTACAGACAATCGGCGGAAATATTATCAATCAACTCAAAGATGTATTCATCAGTTTTGTAGCAGCAAGCTTAGTCGTAGATGGCTCGTTGACTTTAGGTATGATGCTTTCTGTCCAATACATCATCGGACAACTGAATAGTCCGTTAGCCCAATTTATGAACTTTATCAGACAGTCTCAGGATGCCAAAATTGCATTGGAACGACTGAATGAAATTCATGGCAAGGAAGATGAAGAATCGATGGATAACAGTTATGTATCTGAGATTCCGGAGCAGCATATTTCCGTATCCAATCTGACATTTCGGTATAAAGGATCAACTACTGCTGTATTCGAACAGTTAAATCTGGTGATTCCGTATGAAAAAACTACTGCTATTGTGGGAGCAAGCGGATCCGGAAAAACGACACTGATGAAGCTTTTAACTAAATTTTACGATGCAGACGAAGGTGAAATCAAGATAGGTCATACCGATATACGTCATATAGCACCAAGCATGTGGCGTGCTTCCTGTGGGGTCGTGATGCAGGACGGTTATATTTTCAATGAAAGTATTGCGAATAATATTGCTATAGGAAATATTACTGTGGATAAGCAAAAACTAAAGCATGCTGTAGAAATCGCACATATTAAAGATTTCATTGAATCCCTGCCTCTGAGTTACAATACAAAAATAGGATACGAAGGATTAGGTGTGAGCGGAGGACAGCGTCAGCGAATGTTAATAGCGAGGGCGGTGTATAAATCACCTCAGTATGTATTTTTTGATGAAGCAACATCTGCATTGGATGCAAATACTGAAAAGGTAATCACAGATAATCTGAATCAGTTCCTGAAAGGGCGTACAGCTATTATTATAGCGCATCGGTTATCTACAGTAAAAAATGCAGATAAAATAATCGTACTAGATAAAGGTAAGGTAGTAGAGGAAGGTAATCATGAAGAACTTGTATCCTTAAAAGGAGAATATTATCGGTTAGTAAAAAATCAATTGGAACTTGGAAACTAAAGGCAACATATTAGAAAATATCAATCTGCGTTCAGAGCAGGTTCAGGAGGTATTGGAAACACCACCAAACTGGCTTATTCGTTGGGGAAGTCTGGTTATTCTGGGCATAATTCTCTTATTTTTTTCACTGGCCTGTGTCATTAAATATCCTGAATTTATCACGTCACCCATTATTATCTCCTCTCAGAATCCGCCGGAGAAAATCGAGATCAGGATAGATTCCAGGATTGAAAAGCTGATAGCAAAGGATCAGCAAACAGTGAAGAAAGGAGACTTGCTCATGGTATTAGAGTCATCAGCAGATGATAAAGATATACATCAATTGAAAGGAATTCTTGATTCCATTTCTACAAAGCACCTTTCCAGATTCCCGTTACATCTTGTATCAGGTTTCAGATTAGGAGAAGTCCAGGAAGATTACAATGCCTTTGCGAAGGCACTGGAAGAAGAAATATTGTTCAACAGCCTGCAACCTTATGCTGCAGAAGAAGTCACCGCAACAAAAGGTATCACAGATTATAAAGAACGTATCGCCAATCTGAAACAACAGCATATACTGGAATCAAGTAAATACCAGTTGACCGAAAAAAATTATAAGCGTTCTGAATCATTACATCGCGAAGGCGTAATATCTGCTCTGGAACTTGAAAATGAAAAATTAAAATTATTAGAAGCTCAGAAAAATTTCAAGAATACGGAAATCGCCATTGCTCAGCTGGAAGAAACCATTTTAAATTTCAGAAAACTGAAATCCGGTGCAGATGTGAATATTGTTAAAGAGAAAACATCCTATTCCTCTGCGTCTGTCCTGTTGCTTGAAAAACTAAAGAAATCTCTGCGTCAATGGGAAAGAAATTACCTGGTCTATGCTTCTATAGACGGAACATTAAGCTATCTGCAGTTTTTAGGAGAGAAACAGTTTGTAAAAGCCGGAACGACATTGCTAAGTGTACTCCCGAATAACAGACAGATAACAATAGGACAAATGCATATCGGCGCACAGAATCAGGGAAAGATAAAATCAGATCAGAAAGTATTGATCAAGCTTGATAACTACAAATATCAGGAATACGGAATAATAAAAGGGAAAATCAAATCTATCGCTATGGTTCAGGATAAAGACAGCAAATACTACGTCGAGGTAAGTTTGCCTGAAGGATTACAAACCTCTTATCATAAAACTCTCGCATTTGACAAAGAGCTGAGCGGAACGGCTGATATCGTCACAGAAGAGCTAACCCTGGCAGAAAGGATATTGAGTCAATTGAGAAGTTTACTTAGATACCAGGATAACTAATGTTTACATTTTTTCGATATATACTGCTGACCCTCACAGTCACATTGGTTTCTCACAAGATTTTGCCGGCACAGCAGACTTTTGACTTAAATCAATGTATTGCTATTGCTCTTGAAAAAAACATCGCTGTAGATAAAGCGATGTTGGCTCTGGACAACAAAACCCTGGACATAAAAAATTACAAAAATGAAAGGCTGCCCAATTTAAACGGATTTACAAATATGTTCAGCAATTTTGGACAATCACAGGATATTTTCGGGAATAATGCGAGAAATGATAATTTTAACAGCACACTTGGTCTGTCTTCATCCTATTCGATCCTGAATAATGGTAAACTGAAAAATTCCATTAAAAGATCAGAGAAAGAAATGGAAGCCAGCGGACAGGATCTGGCGTTATTGAAAAGAGAAATAACCCTGAAAACTATCGAGGGTTACCTGAATGTCTTGCTGCAAAAAGAAATCTGCAAAGCTGTCGATACAGCTTTGACATTTGCTGAGCAACAGTTCCAGAAAGTACAAAAGTCTACAGACCTTGGCGCCACTTCACTGACGATATTATATGAAGCAAAGGCGAATTATGAACGTGAAAACGAAAAGAAAAGACGGGCACACTATGCTGTAGATAAAGCAATACTGGAACTCAAACAGATCATGGCTGTGGAACAGAATCAAAATTTTGAGATTAATACAGAGCTTCAGGCTTTATCATCCCTACAGGAATCGAGTTATGACAGCGCAGCCTTATATGCCTCCTTTTTGCAGCAACATCCGGCTTTGAAAAAATATGCCTTATTGAATGAAGCACTGAAATTTGATCAAAAAGCTATAAAAGCGCAACTGTATCCCACCATAGATGCAAGTCTGACACTGGGAAGTTTCTATTTCAGTAATCTGTCCACCGGTTTTGGTAAACTTCCCTTATTCAATCAGCTTCAGAATAATTTTTCTCAGCAGATAGGTTTAACAATCAATATACCTGTATTCAATAAGAATGCAGTAAAAATAGCGGTTCAGAAAAATAAGATACAACAGGCTGAAAATGCGAAGCAACTGGAATTAGAGCAACTTACAATCAAACAGGACCTGGAAAAACAGTTACTGGATCTGGATAATTACCAAAGACAATATAAATTGGCAGCAAATGTTCTGGAAGTAACCAGAAAAGCATTTGAATTAAGCCTGAAAAGTTATGAAGCAGGAAGAATCAGTATATACGATCTGAGCACCTCAAGGTCAAATCTGCTCACATTGGAAAGTGAGCTTATCCAGACAAAATACAATGCTCTATTTACACAAATCATGGTTCGGTATCTGAGTACAGGCGAAATAAAACCTTAAACAAAAAGTAGTGCCACAGCTATATGGCACTACTGAAATAAATAAACCCCTTCCAAAACCGCCTAAAACAACAAAAGCAGACACTTTCGTATCTGCTTTCTAGTAGCGGGGAGCAGGATCGAACTGCCGACCTCAGGGTTATGAATCCTGCGCTCTAACCATCTGAGCTACCCCGCCGTTTTTGAGTATGCAAATATAGCAATATCAACTTACATTCAAAGTAATTTTAGCTATAATTTCTCCTTTTTTTCATCCTCACGCCTATCCATCCGCACAAATCCCTAAAAATGAAAAAAATACACAGAAAAAAGATTTTAAAAATTTATTTTAATAAAACTCTTATTCTATTTTTTTAAACAAAATAAATCTGTATACTTACAAAAAGAGAGTGATCTGCTGCTTTTAAAAGCACAATTACAGGCCTTCTTAACAAACAAGAATGGCACGGTTTTTAACAGTAGAGAGGCAAAAGTAAAACAACTAAACAAGTGCAAAATATCGTATGGAAGAAAAAGTAAAATTTCAACGCGAATATATCATCAACTCGTCTCCACGTATTCTTTTCCCATTTTTGGAAGAGGCAAATGCGTTGGCGCAATGGTTTGCTGACGAAGTTCACTTCCGTGACAACACCTATGAATTTATATGGGATAATGAAAGCCACAAGGCCAAACTTATCGCTTCCAAAGAAAACAAAAGTGTAAAGTTCAAATGGTTGGACGATGAACCCTATTTTTTCGAAATGGAAATCAATCAGGATGAGCTGACAAATGATGTTGCTTTATCCATCGTTGATTTTGCCAAAGAGGATAATCTGGAAGATCGAAAAAAAATCTGGGACAATCAGATAGAATATCTCCAAAGTGTTATTGGAGCATAAAAAATCTTTATCTTTGTAGCATAATAATATATTATGCTACAACTTATTCTAAATTAATAGTGATGGGTTGTACAGTGAGCTGACGAATGAAAAAAATTCACTTATTAATTCTTCAATCTTTCATAAAGCCGTTTATCGTCACATTTTGTATCGTGATGTTTGTGCTATTGATGCTTTTCCTTTTCAAATATATAGATGATTTGATTGGAAAAGGGTTTGAATGGTACGTCATCCTGCAGCTTATCGGCTATCAATGTGCCGTACAAATGCAGATGGCTCTCCCCCTCTCCATGTTGTTATCTTCGATCATGACATTTGGTAACCTGGGCGAAAGTTATGAACTGGTAGCCATTAAAGCTGCCGGAGTATCTCTTCGCAAAGCCATGACCCCCCTGTTTATTCTCGTCGCCCTATTCAGTGCAGGTTCTTTTTTGTTCTCCGATTATATATTACCGGTCGTAAATCTGAAGATGGGTTCCCTGCTCTATGATGTACGGAATAAGAAAGCAGATTTTCTGATCAAACCCGGAATATTTAACAATACCATTCCCGGATATGCTATCCGCGCAAAAAGTAAAAGTAAAGATGGTACTGTATTAAATGAATTGATGATCTACGATCATACATCTGGCAGCTCATCCAACAATGTACTCTTAGCCAAAGAAGGCTTTGTTCAAAACTCTCCGGACAACAACTATATGGTTTTGAGACTAAAAGACGGCATCCGGTACGAAGAGTCAAAAGGGAAAGACAGCAAGTCCTACGATCCCCGGAAGCAGTTTGTACGTTTTCAGTTTAAGGAGACTGAACAAAAATTTGATATGGGTGATTTTCAGATGAAACGTACAGACGAAAATCTGTTTAAATCACATCATGCCATGTTGAATCTTCGTCAGCTCAAGATGTATACGGACTCTAATCATCGTCAGATGGACAGCGTAGGGCGTATGGCTGAACATGATATCCGAAATTATTATAATTATTATTCCAACTACTTCCGTTCTCCGGGTATGAAAATTGTTCCGGCCAAAGTAAAACCGTTCAAGAATCTATTGGAAGATGTGGTTCCTGCCACAGAACGCAGACAGATCGTCGGATCAGCCATGACACAATCCCGTTATATCACAGAGACCTTAGGCAATAAAACACTGGAATACAAGGCGTTCAGAGATAAAGATATCCGCTACCGCTTAGAATTCCATCGCAAATTCACATTGGCAGTCTCCTGTTTACTCCTTTTTGGTATCGGGGCACCGCTTGGTGCAATCATCCGTAAAGGAGGATTAGGACTTCCGGTAGTAATGGCGATTATTTTCTTTCTGATCTATCACATCATATCCACGGTATCTGAAAAAGCAGCAAAAGATGCAAGCTTAGCCCCGATGACAGGGATGTGGATGGCTATAATAATACTTACACCACTGGCTATATTTTTGACCTATAAATCTACTACAGACTCTTCCCTATTCGATGTTGAGCAATATAAACTCAAGGCACAATCGATCTGGAAATGGATCAGAAGCCGGTTCACTAAGGATAAAAATATTCCCCAGCAGGGCACTTCAGTATAATTATGACAGGTTCATTATAAATACTTGTGTAAACAACTCTAACTTTGTAAAAACATATTTTCTTAAATTAAAATGGAAATAAAGCTTAATTCGATTGAAGAAGCAATCGCCGATATACAAGCCGGTAAAGTAATTATTGTAGTAGATGATGAAGATCGTGAAAATGAAGGCGATTTTGTTACCGCAGCGCGCAATGCGACTCCGGAAATCATCAATTTTATGGCTACTCATGGCCGTGGATTAGTATGTGCTCCTTTAACAAAAGAACGTTGTGATGAACTGGGTCTTGACCTTATGGTAGGACAGAACACAGCTGTGTATGAGACCAATTTTACCGTATCAGTAGACTTACAGGGATACGGATGCACAACTGGTATTTCCGCTTCAGATCGTTCAAAGACTATCAAAGCCTTAATAGATCCGAATATCCGTCCTGAAGAACTGGGACGTCCGGGACATATCTTCCCGCTCATTGCAAAAGATGGTGGTGTACTTCGCCGTACAGGCCACACGGAGGCAACTGTAGATCTGGCTCGTCTTGCCGGATTTGAACCTGCTGGTGTACTGGTCGAAATATTGAAGGAAGACGGAGAAATGGCACGTCTGCCGGAATTGATTGAAGTAGCGAAACGTTTTGACCTTAAGATTATCAGCATTGAAGATCTGATCGAATACCGTTTGAAACATGATTCATTGATTAATGAAGAAGTAACGGTGAATATGCCTACGGAATATGGTGATTTTCAATTGAAAGCCTATACACAAAAAGATACAGGCGCACAGCATTTAGCCCTGTACAAAGGAGAATGGAAAGAAGATGAGCCTATTTTAGTACGTGTACACAGCTCATGTATGACAGGAGACATCTTCGGATCATGCCGTTGCGACTGCGGGCCTCAGCTTCACAAAGCAATGGAAATGATTCAGCAAGAAGGTAAAGGAGTCATTGTATATATGAATCAGGAAGGCAGAGGAATCGGTCTTATCAACAAACTGCACGCTTATAAACTGCAGGAAGGTGGGGTTGACACAGTGGATGCCAATCTGCAGCTTGGCTTCAAAGCCGACTTAAGAGACTACGGTGTAGGTGCACAGATCCTCCGTAATCTTGGAGTCACTAAAATGCGCCTGATGTCTAACAATCCGACAAAACGTGCCGGACTGGTAGGATATGGTCTGGAAATTATTGAGAATGTACCTATCGAGATTCAGGCAAATCAATACAACGAAGAGTATCTGAAAACAAAACGTGACCGTATGGGGCATACGATCATGAAAAACTTGTAAGATCAATATAAAAAAGTGAGGGCTCATCAATGATGAGCCCTCACTTTTTTATGCGTATTCCTTTTTATAGGCCTGATAAAAGACTACAGGTAAGACAGCGAAAGATAGAATCAGACAGATAATCAATCCCCCGACAATCATAATAGCCAAAGGCTTCTGGATCTCAGAGCCCATGCCGCTGGAAAGTGCAGCAGGCAGCAATCCCATTGAACCCATCAATGCGATCATGACCACCGGACGGATCCGGCTTTTGACACCTTCATAGATTGCATCTTTCAGCTTCATTTTGTGTTTCAGATTTTCCTTCATCACACCTATAAGTACAATACCATCAATAGTGGCCACTCCGAAGAGAATGATAAACCCGATTCCGGCAGAAATACCAAAGATAGTCCCGGTGATCCAAAGCGACAGGAATCCGCCGATAAAGGCAAATGGCAACGTAATAGCAGATATCACAGTATCTTTGACATTTCCAAAGTTGGCATACAGCAGAATCAGGATCAGCACCAACGAAACCGGAACCACCATCATCAACTGTTTTGATGCACGTTCTTTACTTTCAAACTCCCCGGCCCAGACCATTTTATTCTCTTTCGGAAGTTTTACATCCTGTTTCACTTTCGCCTTAGCCTCCTGAATAGTGCTTCCCAGATCACGGCCTTCAATATTAAAGCCGACCCCTATGTATCTGGAATTTCCCTCCCGGTAAATAAATGCAGGACCTGTGTGGTAGTCAATCGTTGCAATCTCCCGAAGCGGAACTTTCTGGTCATTCATAGTAGGAATCAGGATATTACCGATCTTTTCGGGATTATCCCGGTAATCCTTTTGAAAACGTACCATTACATCAAACATACGTTCGTTCTCATAGAAAGTCGTTGCAGACTGCCCGCCTATAGTCATCTCGATAACAGATTGCACATCATTAGTAGACACGCCATATTTAGCCATTTTAGAATCGTGAAGCTGTATCCTCAATTCCGGCAATCCGATATTTTTAAATACATTAATATCTGTAATACCGTGTACCGATTTGATAGCATTAGCGACTTCAAAGGCTTTCTTTTCCAGCTCATATAGATCATCACCAAAAATCTTAATAACCAACGGACTCTTTACCCCGGCCACATATTCTTCCACATTATCCTGTATGGGCTGGCTGAATCCAAATGTAATTCCGGGATATTGCTGAAGCTTTTCCCGCATCTGGGCGATGAGCTCATCCTTGGAGATCTTTTGCTTCCATTTTTCTTTGGGCTTCAGTTCAATATTAAATTCAATATTAAAAAATCCTGTAGGGTCTGTTCCGTCATTTGGTCTTCCTGTCTGCGTCATAATGAAGTCTATCTCATCAAAGTCTGTTCTAAGCATCTCCTTCATTTCTTTCGTCAGTTTGACAGATTCATCGAGATTCACACTATTCGGCAGTGTAGCCCGTACATAAATAGCACCTTCATTCAGTTTGGGCAAAAATTCCGAACCATAAAAATGAAAGCGAACGGCACATCCGATTAAAATAAATAAAAAAACTCCGATTGTCCATTTCTTATGTTTAAAGGTGAACCTGAAAAAGTTAAACACATATTTCCTGAAAAACCTGGAAATAGCATTTTCCTTTTCGCTGATATTTTTATTGAGCAGATATTTACACATTGCCGGCACATAGGTCAGACTCAGGATCAGAGACCCCAGCAAAGCATATCCAAGTGTAAATGCCAACGGAGAAAACATCTTACCTTCCACTTTCTGGAAAGAAAAGATCGGCAATAAAGCTACGATCAGAATCAATAAAGCAAAGAAGATATAACTGGCTACTGAACCTGCACTTTTCTTAATAATACCCAGTTTTGAAATCTTGTTGAATCGTGCAGCTCCGAGGTGATGTGCCTCCCGCTCCAGCGCAACAAAGACGGTTTCAACAATAACCAGTGTTCCCTCCAGCAACAGACCAAAATCCAGAGAGCCCATAGAGATCAGATTAGCAGGAAGCCCCTGTATCCGCAGCATAATGATAGCAAAAAGAAAGGCCAGCGGAATAACTGAGGCTACGATAAAAGTAGTTTTCCAATTGTATAAAAAGATAAATACAATAAAAGATACCAACAATATACCTTCCACCAGATTTTTGGAAACCGTGTGTACGGTATTATCAACCAGTTTTGTCCGGTCTACAATGGGAACGATCTGCACATTCCTGGGCAATATGCGGGTATTCAGATCTTCAATCTTGGCTTTCAGCCGTACGATAACATCTGAAGGATTCTCTCCCCGCAACATCACCACGATCCCTTCCACGAGATCGTCCTCCTCATTATAGCCGACCTGTCCTAATCTTGGTTTGGCAGAGATAGATACTTCTGCCACATGTCTGATCAGAATAGGTGTAGACCCATTCACTTTGATCAGAATATTCTTAATATCATCTACTTTGTCCAGTAAGCCGACACCCCTGACGACATAGGCCTGATTACCCTGCTGGATCACATCCCCTCCCACATTAATATTTGATCGGGATACCGCTTCATATACATCCAGAGGTGACAAATTATAATTAGCCAGTTCAGTAGGATTGATCTTTATCTCATAGATCTTTTCTTCTCCACCAAAGCTCACGACATCAGCAACCCCCGGAACAGAGACTAATTCACGTTCTATGGTCCAATCCTGAATCGCTGAAACTTCTTTGATAGGCAGATCACTCTTGATGACATAGCGGAATATCTCTCCCGTAGCTCCATAGGGTGGTTCGATTTCACTCTTTGCACCCGATGGAAGTTCGACCCCGTTCATTCTGTTAGCCACATACTGTTGTGCATAGAAATCATCTACTTCGTCATCAAACTGTACGGTCACAACGGAAAGACCAAAAAGAGAAATGGAACGTACTTCCGACTTCTTGGGAATAGTATTCATCTCCTTTGAGATCGGCAGTGTTACAAATTTTTCTATTTCTTCCGCGCTCCGCCCGGACCACTGCGTAATAATACGTGCCCTGGTATTGGTCACATCCGGAAAGGCTTCAATAGGTGTATGGAGATAAGCATATACCCCGGAACACAACAGGACAACTGTTGCAAAAATAACAATAAGGGAATGCCTTAATGAGAAGGCTACTATATGTTGAACAAATTTCTTCATCTTATTTCATCAACTCTTCAAATACTATCAATTCGTTCTTAGTGATTACCTGGTCACCTTCTTTGTACCCTTCGCGTACATAGGTATATTCATTATTTTCGGCAACGGCCTTAATCGGCATGACCAACAGATCACAATCACCATTATACACGACAGCATATTTCTGATTATTGTTAAAGATGATCGCATGATTGGGAATAGCGATCAGGGACTCTCCTACCAAAGATGATTTATCTATAATCACATCCGCACTCATGCCGGGCTTCAGTCTCAAATCTGCATTATCCAGGAGTACTCTGGCTTTCAGGACACGTTCATCCTGATCAAACACATTAGAGATCTGCTGAATCTTACCTGTGAAAATTTCATCCGGATAGGCCAATGTCTTGACAGCAACTGTAGCTCCGTTTTTGACATACTGCAGGTTATTTGCGTAGATATTGACCATTACCCATATCTGTCTGAGATTGCTGAGCGCAAAGAGCTGATCCTCGTTATTAATATTAGCTCCCGGATTAAGGTTTTTTTCTACAATATAGCCATCTTTAGGAGCCTTGATCTCAAAAACACCTCTGTGAGAGGTCGCATTATACAGATTCATATTGGCATCGAGGCTCTGCAGAGCCGACTGCAGAGTGGCCAGTTCCATACGTACTTCTTCTACCTGACGGGCAGAAGCCAGACCATCCTGAAACATACTCTGCGTAGAGGAGACTTTCTGTCTGGCCAGTGCAATCTGATTTGTCAGACTTTGCCTTTCATTAGACATATCGTTCACCGACGTACTGCGTACAGTAGCCAGCACCTGCCCTCTCTTAACAAATTGTCCCAGATTGAACTGTACATTCTCGACTACACCTTCCAGCATACTCTTAAATTTGACCACATCATCCTCATTATAGCTGATACTTCCCGTCAGCGAGATTTGTTCTTTTACAGGCCGGTAAGCTAAAGGTTCGAGTGCTATTTTCTTTTTGAATTCTTCATTCAGACAAAATTTATCCTGTTTGTCTTCTTCGCCTTCTTTTGTTTGATCAGTCCCTTGTCCACAGGAAACAAAAGACAGCAGCAGCGCCATTAATACGGGAGTATAATATATCTTTTTCATCTTAAATATCTTTTCCGATAACATATTGCAGTTCTTCGATAGTTTTTAAATATTGTTCTTTACGGTCGATAAGGTTTTTCTTATTTTCAAGATAAGAGGACACGAAATCCACAAATTCCATTACGGAAATATTACGATTCTGAAAATTCCGGGTATATTTCTCAAGGGAAAGATCCAGTTGCTTGTCAAAAGCACCGCTCAGCTTTTCCAGAATCCGCTGCAACTGAACTAACCGTTGTACCGTTGCATCGATTTCATTTACGATCATCAGTTTATTTTGGGTAAGCTCTGTAGTACTTTTTTCGATTTCCAGTTGAGCAATACGGATATTCCCCTGATTACGGTTAAAAACAGGGAGTTCAATGCTCGCACCAAGACCGATGAAGTCCGGCATCACATTTCCTCCGCGATCGTATCCCAGACTCAATTGCACATTAGGCTTTCGCTCTGCTTTTTCTATTAACAATTGTTGTCTGCTGATGTCCAGCTGATTGCTCGCCATCCTGAAATCCGCTCTGTTCTCCAATGCAGTCTCTTTCCATCTCAATAAATCCGGAATAATGTACGTATTGATCTGCAAGGCATTGGCCAGCAAGATAGACTCCGGTCCTTTTACATTGGAATAGGTCTTTATCTTTTTGATCAGGTCAATCTTACTGGCTCTGATTTCCGCCAGTTCATTTTCAAAGGACAGCATTTCCGAATGGATACGTACATATTCCATTTCACTTACATTCCCCTGTTTCCATTGTTTCTCAAAAGCCTCAGACAGATTACGGAACAGTTCAAACTGGGATTGATACAGTGATTCCTGACCCTGCAACTTCTGTAATTCAATGACCGACTCCCGCAGGTCGAACTTCAGATTACGCAATGTTTCCTCAAATTCCAGTTCCTGATTCTTAAGGTTCAGTTGCTCCAGTCTTACTCTCTTCTTACGTTTCCCCGCCGTTTCGATAAGTTGTTCCAGTTCTAAGGCTACCTGTTGATTTCTTCCCCAGCTCCCTATCAATGGAGACATTGTCTCCACAGGATTATTTTTCCAGAGATTGACTTCCGAAATTGAAAATGTAGGATTGGGCCACAGTTTGGCCTGCAGGATGGCTGCTTTTGACTGTTCAATCTTATACTTGCCTGCCAGCAGTTCCAGATTGGAAGAAAGGAACTGTTGTTCGATCTGCTCTTTGGAACGAACCACAACGCTGTCCTGCTGCGCAAAACTCTGAAAAGAAACAGTAATGAATACGCTTATAGCTGCTAAATATTTCACACGATTTAATTTTGCAACAAAACTAATCGTGGCAGATTACACCCGGATTTGAGGAAGATTAGAATTTGGTTAGAACGGGTTAGAATTTGATTAGAGTATACTCGGAAACAGGAGCTGCACAGTTGTTCCCTGCGAATTTGATTCGATATGAAAATCAACTTTGTGTTGCTTGAAAATCACAGAAGCCAGTGAAAGTCCGATACCGCTGCCTTTGGTCGCTCCGATATTCTTCCCTCTGTAAAATGTCTGTATAATCAAAGGCAGATCATGAGCAGAGATACCTATCCCCTGATCGATAACAGAAAGGTTTAATCGCTCATTCACCTGCTCAAGCCGGATCAATACCGGTTTATTACCGGAATATTTAATGGCATTTTCTACAATATTCAGAATAGACAACTGGATCAGCACTTCATTGCCTTTCACATTCAGTACATCGGGATTTCTTACTTGCAGATCTACATCTATCTGTGCCAGATATTCCTCCTGACACTGACTCACAATGTCCCAAACCACTTCATCCAGACGAAATTGCTGAAAAAAATCTGTCGAATTTCGTGCTTCCGTCAGGATCAGCATATTATTGAGAATATCTTCCAAAGCATCTACATTTTCAAGTGCAATACGGGTAGCCCGCTGATATTCCTCCGGACTTCGTTCCTTCTGGGAAAAAACTTCCAGTGTTCCGGATATAGCGGTCAGTGGTGTTCTGAATTCGTGCGAAACATAACTGACAAAATTTTTCTGGATTGCAAAGGTCTCGGAAACTCTACTCAACAACGCATTGTAGGTGTCTACCAATTCCTGAAGCTCATCTCCCGAATCTATAGAAGAAATCGGCTGATGAATAGTAGCTATCTCTTTATTACGCACTTCTTCCACCACCCTTTTTATCGGCCTGTAAGCAATCTTACTCAGCACCTTAGCCAGTACGACTATACTTGTCCAGGCTGCCAGCAGTACCACTACCAAAATAGCCAGGAGTCTGTTGATCTGATTTTCAAACTCCGAATTCTGTTCTTTCACAAAGACATAAAAATCACCCTGATTGTCCGGATAATACATGCCATAGTAGAAATGATTAGTGGATTGGAAAGAAATCTTTTTGCTTTTTTTCAATTGATTCAGCCTGTCTGCTGATATGTTTTGATCATGCATAAGGTCTCCGAACCGGACTTTACCTGTAGCGTCATAAATGGCTACACGGGAGCGATGGATCAGGTTTTCAAACTGAATTTTAAACTCATTATGCTTTTCTCCTGACTGTTCATCTTTTTCCAGATAATAGATACCCGTGATAAGACAGGTTTTCTCCAGTTCCTTGAAGACGGAACGTTCAGATGATTTATAAAATGTCCAGTAAATAAGAATTGCAGCCACAGAGAAGATCACACCGAATATCAGTGAAGTAATAAATGCTAATCTGTTTCTTAAATTCATATTATCCCTGAAACATATATCCTGTACCTTTTACAGTCAGAATGAATTGATGTTTACTTTCATCTATTTTGTTGCGCAGATATGATATATATACATCTACCACATTGGTATTATTATCAAAATTGATTCCCCATACCGCATTTAAGACCATTGTGCGTGAAACTACTTTATCAGTATTCTCTGCCAGGTATAATAATAATTTGAACTCTTTTGGAGAAAGCTCAATTTTCTCACCATCCTGATATACCGCATATTTATCCCGATCGATCTTTAAATTCTGGATGACAAGACTGTTACTCAATACTTCCTGTTTTTGGTATTTCGTTCTTCGTGTCAATGCATTGATACGGGAAATAAGTTCTTTGAAATGAAAGGGTTTCACCAGAAAATCATCGGCTCCACTATCCAGAGCAGCAATCTTGTCTTCGGCTTCATTCAATGCACTCAACATCAGTATAGGCGTCAGATTCTTTTTATAACGGATCATTTTCGTAAGCTGGATACCATCAATACCGGGCAGCATTACATCCATAATAATAACATCAAAGCTATGTTCGAAAACGACTTCACGTGCCTCTTCAGCAGATACACACAGTTGTACATTAAATCCGTTCTCTTCCAGTCCTTTGACAATAAAATCACTGATCCGGGCATCATCTTCTACAAGTAATATCTGCATAATCTGTCTAATAGTCCAATACTTCAAATCTAGCCAAAAAAGATGTATTTCGGAGAGAAGAAGAGTTTATGTTTTGCAATTATAAGATTAGAAATAAGGATTACATGTTCTCTTTTTGACTTCAAAATGGCCTTATTAGATGTGATTATACGTACTTTTATAGGGTTAATAAAACAGTAATTTTGATGCTACATACTAAAAATATCGTTTTATTCGATGGCATCTGTAATGTCTGCAATGGCACGGTGAATTTTATTATGAAGCACGACAAGCAGCATAAATTTTATTTTTCATCGCTGCAATCCCCTCTTGGTCAGCAAGTGCAGCAACAAACCGGACATCAGCTGGACTCCATCCTCTACATCAGACAAAACAAAATTTGGAATAAAAGTAATGCTGTGCTTTATATCGCTAAGGATCTGGGATTTCCCTGGTCTCTTTGCTTTATTTTCAAGCCACTGCCAACTTCTTTACGCGATCGTTGTTATGACTTTATAGCACGCAACAGATACAAATGGTTCGGCAAAAGAGAACAGTGCAGGATTCCGACTGCTGAGGAACGTCAGCATTTTATCTGATAGCGTTGTTTTATTCAAACAGATATAAAATCCTGATGCATACATCTGCCTAAAATCAGTTGTAGCATCGCCCTTAATACAAATTATATACAGATGAAAAACTCATTATTGATTAACAAAGCATATATCAACGGTAAATTCGTTTCCGGTACAAAAACATTTGATGTCATTAATCCTGCAACCGGAAAGATTATCGACACGCTGCCTGATCTTTCGGTCAAAGAATGTACGAAAGCAATCGTTGCAGCAGAAAAAGCCTGGTTATCCTGGCGTGATGTACCTGCGGGAGAACGTTCTGCCCTGATCCGGAAGTGGTATGAGCTGATCCTCGAAAATAAAAAAGCTCTTGCTGAGATTATGACACTGGAGAGCGGAAAACCTTTACAGGAGTCTCTTACGGAAGTAGATTATGGCAACTCATTCGTCGAGTGGTTTGCTGAAGAAGCCAAACGCGCTTACGGAGAAACCATCCCCTCTTCAAAAAAAGGAATGCACCTGATGACCATCAAACAGGGAATAGGAGTTGTGGCTGCTATTACTCCATGGAATTTCCCTTTAGCAATGGTGACCCGTAAAGTAGCGCCCGCACTGGCTGCAGGTTGCACGGTCATATTAAAACCGGCATCTCAAACTCCTTTTACAGCAATCGCTATTGCAAAGCTGGCGGAAGAAGCGGGACTGCCTAAAGGCGTTATCAATGTCATCACCGGTAAGGATAGTGCAGGTATCGGTAAAGAACTGGCAACTCATAAAAGTATCCGGAAATTATCTTTCACGGGCTCTACCGAAGTCGGAAAAACGCTAATGGAACAATCCGCTTCGAATATCAAAAAACTTTCTATGGAATTAGGTGGTAACGCACCTTTCATAGTGTTTGATGATGCAGATATAGACGCTGCTGTACAGGGAGCGATCGCAGCAAAATTCAGAAATTCAGGTCAGACCTGTGTGTCTGTTAACAGGTTTTATATTCAGGATAGTGTGTATGATACTTTTTCAAAAAAACTCACGCAAGCTGTAAAGGGACTAAAAGTAGGAAACGGTTTGGACAAAGGGGTTCAGGTCGGTCCGCTAATCAATGCAAAAGGACTTGAAAAGGTAGAGCTACATGTAGCTGATGCAACAAAACGGGGAGCTAAAATTGCTGCCGGAGGAAAGCATATAGACGGATTATTCTTTGAACCTACAGTACTGACTCATGTCCCGACAGATGCACTGATCGCACATGAAGAAACATTTGGACCGGTATGTGCTCTTTTCAGATTTACGACAGAAGAAGAAGTTATCACATTGGCTAACGATACAGAATTCGGACTGGCTTCTTATTTTTACAGTCAGCAGTTGAATCGCTGTTTACGTGTCGCAGAAAGATTGGAGGCAGGTATGGTGGGTATTAATGTAGGATTGATATCCAATGCAGCAGCTCCTTTTGGCGGAGTCAAAGAATCCGGGGTAGGTCGCGAAGGTTCCAGATACGGATTGGATGAGTATATGGAAATCAAATATTTATGTTTTGGCGTGTAATGCACGTCAAAACATAAATACTCAGCTTATTTGGAAGAATTGATAAACGACATTAGCTTTTCTTTGCTATCTGAAAAGACAAGTTTGTCCAGTAATGTATGATAATTTCTACGGTCATAACAAGTAGCATAAGCTGCCCGGGCAAATGTCAGTTTACCATCATCAAACGAAAATAAATCCAGTACCTGACCGATCTGCTTTACGGTCATACTGTTTTTCTGTGCGATCATAGAGGCTACCTTGGCTTTGTCACTATCAAAGCCCTGCCGATTGACAACACGTATTGCATCCTTTAACTCGTCGGCTGTCATGACTCTTTGGCTATATTCTCCTTCTCCGGGATCAACAAAAACAGGATCATTAGGATAACCAAAATCATAGGTATCAAAACTACGCTGATCCGGCATTCTGAATTCTACAGGAAACATCGCAAACAACCTTAACTCCGGTCTTCCGACTCTGGAATAACGCACGAGGTACATTTTATCCATAAAATAACCGTCTTCATCTGTAGGTCTGAAATTGTAGGAGACGATACTCGCCAGTCTTCTGTTTTTGAATTCCAGACGTACATCGTAGGATCTCTTTTCTAATCGTTCAATACGTACTGCAGTGCTATACTGATCGTTGTAACGAACATTATTAAGATATAAAATAAAAGGCTCCCGCTCCGAAAAAACGCTGAATACACCATTCGTAGAATTAGGGGTCTGAGCGAAAGCACTTGTCAGGCAAAGAAATGCAATAAGGCTAAAAAAGAGTTTACGAATAATCATATAATAGGGTATTAATTTAATTCTATGACTACTATGTAAGGGAAAGGATTAAGAGGCTTTAAGATTTTCTATACTTCTTATACAGTTTGACAGCCATCATCAGTACAACAGACAATCCGACCAGTCCCACTACTCCAAAGATCCAGTTGATAGCAGACTTGAGTACAATCGTAAACACAATGGCAAAAAGAAAAAGAGTAGCCAGTTCATTCCATAAACGCAGATTGGTGGAAGACCATGTACAGGTTTCGGCAGCTAACTGACGCATAATCCTCTGACATATAAAATGGTAAACGACGAGCCCTGCTACAAACAGCAGTTTGACATGCATCCAGCCCATTTGCAGCCACGACGGACTGAGATAGAGCATGAGCGCACCAGCGGCGATAGTCAGGTACATGGCTGGTGTCGTGATGATCCACCACAACTTCGATTCCATAATAACAAACTGCTTGTGCAGTATCGTATATTCCTCGGCAGATTTACGCTTGGCTTCTATATGATAGATAAACAACCGGACGATATAAAACAATCCGGCCATCCAGCATACGACAAAAATAATATGAATCGCTTTAGCGTATAAATAAACCATGTAATAAATATTCTATTTTCAACAAAGATATAAAGAAGCTGTCTGAACAGATGCCTTTATGCCGCTTGCGAAACAAATGCAGTTCCACAAATCCAACCAAACTTATCCAGACAGCATCTTACAGATACTGCAATTATGTGGTATTAGTATCTGAATTCTTTAATTACATCCACAGCGTATTTGACATGATCAAAAGACATATCCGGCATAATACCATGTCCCAGATTGAACAAAAAGCCATCCTGTCCTCTCATACGTTCGAACAGTTCATGTATTTTTTTCCTGATTACAGGTTTATCTGCATACAGAATAATCGGATCAAAATTTCCCTGAACTGCAATTCCTTTTGGCAGATTATTTTTTACATTCAGAATATCCGCATTCCAGTCTAATGATATAACATCCGGTTTTGCTTCACTCATAATAGGATAGAAAACGGAACTACCGCGTGCGAATGAGATAACAGGAATACCTTCTCTGTTGATACGGGAAATAATCTGCTGTGTATAAGCATGACCAAATTCTATATAATCATTCCAGGTCAATGCCATAGCCCAGCTATCAAACAACTGAACGGCATTCACACCCGCAGCGATCTGCATATTAAGATAATCAACAGTAAGATCGGTGATCTTTTGTAAGATATAATGAGCCAGTTTAGGATCATTATTCAACAGTGTTTTAGTGAGCTTAAAATCTCTTGACGATTTACCTTCTACCAGATAACTCAGGATCGTAAAAGGAGCCCCGGCAAAACCTATCAACGGAATACTTCCATTCAACCGCTCCTGGATTACTTTGATCGCATCTGCTACATACTGCAATCTGTCTACACTTTGGGCATTCAGTTTTTCTGCATCTTCCCAACTTCTGACCGGATTGGAAAAACGAGGTCCTACCCCCTGCTCAAAAGATAAATCTCCACCCATCGCTTCCGGAGTCACCAGAATATCCGAAAATAAAATAGCAGCATCAATATCCAGCAGGTCTACCGGCAACATAGTTACATCTGCAGCTATTTCGGGAGTTTTGCACATCTCAAGAAAAGTATATTTATTCTTGATTTCCCAATACTCAGGCATGTAACGTCCTGCCTGACGCATCATCCAGACTGGCGGACGCTCGGTTTGATGTCCAAAAGCAGCTCTGATAAATAAATCGTTTTGTAAAGTTTTATTCACTATAAATGTTTTGATAATTCGTTTTCTATTTTTTCAACAATTGATTTCTGACGTTCTGTCAACTTCAATTTATTTGCCACATCCAGATAAGCTTTCACTCTGTCATATGCTTGCTTTCTGAGGTTGATATTGGCAAGATTGATCAGCACCATTCCCTTTTCATGTTCCCGTTTCCAGGGCAAGCGTGATGCAAGCTGAAAATGATATTCTGCTTCGTCGATACGATCTTCCTTGAGGGCAATATTTCCCATCATGAATTCATAAAAGTTACGTCTCCCTTTTCGCAAGGCATCAGGATTCGTCACTTCTGAAAGCAAAGTTTTGGTTTTTTCATAATCCTGTTTATGAAAAGCCTGCGTTGCTATAAATACAGATCCTTCTCTATACTGGCTCCACACTAAATAGCCTATACCACCTACGATATAGACACATGCGTAATAGTGCCTGGCATAGATGGCATAGAGAAGAAAGCATACAGCAATGGCAATGACTATATATCTAGTCTTTTTTGTCATTGGATATTATGGATTGTCTGTAAATTTATATCCAACACCTCGGATGGAATGAAAATAAATAGGGTGTTTCTGATCCGGCTCAAAATATTTACGGAATGTCAGAATAAAATTGTCGATAGTACGTGTCGATGGATACACATCATAATTCCATACCGTTTCCAGAATCTGTTCACGCGATACAGCCTCATTTCTACGCTCTATCAGTAATTTCAACAGCATAGTTTCTTTCTTCGTCAATGAGGTAATTGTACCATCTGCATGGTGCAGCTCATAGGAATTAAAATAAATGGTTTTATCGCCGATTGTATACGAATTCAGTTCTTTCAGGTCATCCCCCTTCATTCCTCTGCGAACCAGATTTCCTACACGCAGGATAAGTTCTTCCAGATTGAAAGGTTTGACAAGATAATCATCCGCTCCCTTTTTAAGTCCTGTGATACGGTCTTCACTGCTGTTTTTGGCCGTCAGGAACATAATAGGAACTTCACTGTTTTGCAGACGAATAGTTTCAGCCACCTGAAAGCCATCGATCTCAGGGATCATGACATCCAGAATAATCAGGTTGAACCTCTCTTCTTTAAAAACTTTTAGTGCTTTTTTACCGTCTGTAGCGGTAGTTACACGATATCCCTCTAGCTCGAGGTTTAATTTGATTGCTTCCAGCAGATGTTCTTCATCTTCTACTAAAAGTATGCGTTGTTTAGCCTGCATAGTTGTCAAATGTTACTTCAAAAATACTCCCTGAAGGAGTGTTATCTTTTACTTTAATACTGGCATTGTGTTTTTGCAAAACCGTTTTCACTATATATAACCCCAAACCCGTGCCTTTGGTTTTTCGTGTAGATTCATTCCCTACACGATAAAATTTATTAAATATATTCTTTTTTTCTTCATCCGGAATACCGATACCATGATCTGTTACCGAAAATATCATTTTGCCTGACTCTCTTTTCAATCGTACAGATACACTCGCACATGGCGGAGAATATTTGATCGCATTTTCAATCAGATTGGTCACGACATTTGTAATCGCAAATTTATCGGCCACCAAACGCACATCTGCATCAAGATCAGGTTTGATAATCTGCGATCTGCAGGAATTCTTCTGCAAACGGTCTACGATAGATTCGACCATCTCTGTCAGATTAAACTCCTCTTTTGGCAGATTATAACTGCGGTTCTCAAGTTTAGTTGTCAGTAATACATTCTCTACAAGATCATCAAGACGCTCAATATCCTTTAGCGAATTTTGTAAAAACATCTGCTGCTGCTCCTTATCCAGATCTCTTTTCAGAATAGTCTGAATATACAGTTTCACAGATGCCAGCGGAGATTTTAACTCATGCGTAATCGCCAACAAAAAATTTTGTTGTTGCTGATGTATTTTATGTTCTCTTTTGAAATTGTTCTTCAACCGTAATACCCCCCATAGAAATATCAGCAGAAAAAACATGCCCTCACCGATAATCATAGACTTGCGCTGAGGTTCGTATTTCACTAACATAATACCCCACCAGATTAGCTGGGAGATGGCATAAAACACTAAAAAATAAAACAGAAAAAGTGTCTTTCTCATACAGAAACTGAACAATGAAGGACAAAAATAGGTAATAGATCAGGTATTATAAAGTATCTACTGCATTATGACAATAATAGGAAAAACATTTATCACCTTTGCTACAGCCTGTGTTTACGGGAGTTTATTACACTCTCTTTCAGAGCATAAAATAATACGGACCTTCGTTCCCTGTAATAGATATACATTTTGGTTTTTAATTTCTAATTTTGACTTTACATATGTTCCATCATAAAAAAGATATATTTTTTGACCTCGATCACACGATCTGGGATTTTGATAAGAATGCTGAAGAAACCTTAGACGAACTGTTTTTTAAATATGACTTTGATAAACTGTTCAATCATAGCAGTGCGGATCTGTTCATCTCTACGTACACCTCGAACAATCATCGTTTATGGAATCTGTATCATCATGGAAAAATCGATAAACCTACCCTGAGAAAAGCACGGTTTGAAAGTACATTTACGGATCTGGGCGTAGATCCATCTTTGTTTCCAAAGGATTTTGAAGAAGAATATCTTTTTATCTGTCCGCAGAAAACGAATTTATTCCCAAATGCACATGAAACCTTAGCCTATCTGAAAGAGCGTTATAATCTTCATCTGATATCAAACGGATTTAAAGAAGCCTGTGAAGTAAAACTGGGGAAAAGCGATCTGAAGCAATATTTTCAGCATATTTTTATTTCTGAACTGGTGGGTGTGAACAAACCGGATCCACTTATTTTTCACCATGCGATGCAAACTTCAGGTACATCTGCCGCACATGCTGTAATGATCGGAGACAATCTGGATGCGGATGTCAGAGGCGCTCAGAACGTGGGAATGGATGCCATTTATTTCAATCCCAATCATATGAAATTACCAAAGGATGTATCATATTCGATTACTGATCTCAGTGAATTGAAACATATGTTTTAGTCTATCTGCAAAAAACCTGTCTACAATAGCCCCTGATTTAACTCAGATTATGCGACATTGCAAACTGAAATAAGCCGTTCTTTTTATCCACTTTAAGTTTATAGATCATATTCTTACGATGCGTATCGACAGTAAACATACTGATAAAGAGTTTTTCGGCGATCTGCTGTGAGGTAAAGTTTTGACCGATTAGCCTTAGTATCTCCAGTTCTCTGGAAGTAAGTTTGTATTTCTTTAAAAAGACATCACTGCTCAAAAATTTATTCTCTTCATTATTATTGGATACAGACCCGAAACAAGGTTTACCGTTACAGATCTCCCGGATAGTATCAAACAGCAGTTTTGTACTGGTATCCTTCGGAAGATAGCCATGAACTCCGATTTCTTTTAATTTTCGCCGAAGAGCAGGGCTACTGTACATCGACAGTACCAGAATTTTAATGCAGGGATATTGTTCATGAACTTTGACAGCTATGGTTTCGCCATCCATACCCGGCATATTGAGATCCAGTATCAAAAGATCAGGTTGCTGCTTATTCAAGACATGTAAGGTACCTTTGCCGTTTGTAGCCTTTGCAATAACGCTGAAATCCGGCTGACTGCGTAAGAGACCGCATAACCCTTCCATGAACAGCAGATGATCATCAGCGATCATAATAGTGATACTATGTTCCTGAACCTTATTCATAATGAGGTATAAATATACTAATGCTTGTCCCCTTTTCATTACTTTCCAGGTTAAGCGTCCCGTTAAGGTGATTTATTCTTAACCTTATATTACTGAGACCAATACCTGCAGGAGTAGATCCGGTATCGAATCCTGTACCATTATCCTCACACATCACGATGATATGTTCATCTGTAGAAATAATCTGCAGAGATGCTTTTGTTGCGGCAGAATGTCTGACCACATTATTTATCAGCTCTTTCATAATGCGATATAGCGTTAGTTCCGTCTCCGGCAATATGGCTCTTCCGATTTCATGTACAAACTCAAAAGTAATATGACCAGACTGATTAAGCTCAGTAAGCTGTTCTGACAGCGTATGTGTAAGGCCTTTCTCATCCAGTGTTTTGGGCATCAGGTTATGGGATATTTCTCTTAAACTCTCACATGCTGTTTCAATCATACGAATCGTCTGCTGATAAAATGCATGAATCTCATCCGGTGATTTTACAATATTAGCCTTGAAGGCCGTAACATTTAGTTTAATAGCTGATAATGTACCCCCAAGATCATCATGCAGATCTCTTGCCAGGCGGATACGCTCTTTCTCCTGAACGGCAAAAACATCATCGACAAGAGCAATCTCCAGTTTTGCCTTTTCCTGCTGCAGGATCCTGGTCTCCTTTTTCAGAAAATTATAGCGCTGAGTCAAAGCAAATGATAGAAAAACAATCTCCACAGTAAGACCTATTACCAGGCCCGTAGTATTGAACAAATAGAAGCTTGTAATCCCCAGAATATTGAACACATAATTTAAGATACCCAGTAACAGTATCAACATGGAAGCCAGATAATACCAGGCCAGTCTGTATCCGCTGATAATGCGTTCAATCGTATTCACAATCAGAATGAGTACAGTCAGCAGCGCAACAATATTGGCTGTATAAAAATTGAGCTTTTCCATCCACAGGCTGCTGTCAAAAAAAAGATAAGCCGGCAAAAGCATCAAAAGGGCACAAAACCACTTATAGCCATTGAGGATGGGGTACCACCTGCTGTTGTCTCTGGTCTGATGAATAAAAAGTAACATGATATGAACCAGCAAAGCCGAACTGGCATAAGCAATAAAACTACGCAGATAATCCTGCAAATAAGGCAGGTTACGATATAACCACTGAAATCCCAGACCTTCATCCTCCAGATTGAAGATCAGTACGCAAATGACATAAAGCGCATAATAGATATGAATACTGTCTCTGAGAGAAATATAGAGAAAAAGATTAAAGACGATTGCAAACAGGTAGATACCGACAAAGATCCCGAATGCAGTGTAAAAAGGAATTTCTTCCCTCATCAAACTTACATCCTTAGCCAGACCGAGAGGCATGGTCATATTCTGACCTCTTTTATCTGCCCACAGAAAAAATGTTGCCTTTTCATTAGCTTTTAGTTTTACGGGGAATAAATAATTGTGGTATTCTACCTGCCTGCTGCTAAATTTGAAATGATCTCCTGTCAAACCTGTTGCACTTACTCTTCCGGTACTGTCCACCTTGAATAGCTGAAGACGATTGATACTGTTACTCCGCTCATTAAAAAAAAGATGAACTGTTTCATTAAGAATATTATGAACATCAAATACAATCCACCAGTAACTTTCACTAAACCCTTTATTAAAGGTCTTATGAGGTGTAAGCGGATCCAGCCTGTGTTGATTCTTAAGGCGTATCAGGGTATCAATGGTCGCTGTAAGCATTCTGTCTTCATAAAAAAAACCGTGATTGCTGATATTAAAACGTTCTGCACTGTCGATCAATATAGGCCCTCTGCCTTGAGCAAGTCCAGACCATCCGCAAAGGATACATATCCAGAACAACAGAAAACTCTTCATGGCTGTTTATAAAAAAGGCTAATTAATATTGGTGTTATAAATATAGTACTAATATTAGATATATAAATATACCTACTACTCGGTATATAAAATTTCCTTACACAGCAGGTAAATTTGTTAAGTAGCTGAATATAAGGACAGCAACCTGATTATATCATAAACATATACTGTACTTTTTCATAACTACAAACGAGTACACCGAAAATCGGATATTGAACAGAGTAGGTCAGATAAATACTATACCACGATGAAAAAAAACATGATGATGCTATTGGCTTTAACATTAATCACGACTGTCCTAATGGGGTTCGTGGTACGTTCAGGCAAGAAGTATGGCGGAACAGCCAGCGCTAGCGGAAAAGTAACCTATGTAACAACCTATGAAAGCACACAAGGAAGAAAGGTTGGTGATATAGAAACTATTAATGTAGCCATAGACTGTATGTATGATGATAATGCAGAGGCAAAAAAGGCATTAAAAACAGAAATAGAAAATACGGCTATCGTAAAAAAAATAACATTGACAGGTGCGATCAATTATGATGTAACGACATGCAATAATTGATCTTAGGCATGCCGAATAGCTTGTTTCCGGTGAACCTGTCTCACAAACCAGGTTGCCGGAAAATTTCTATCCTCTGTAAGCCAGGTTTCTGCAACGGAACGCAATATGTCCGGCTAATAAGCAGGCATTATTAGCTTTCGTTGCGGATCAATAAACAAGTATAATTTTCGTTTTTCTCCAATTATAATCCGATTATTATGAAACGTATATTACTTATGTTTTTTTTGACTATGTCCGCATTAAGCTCACAGGCGCAGATAGTCGAATACTTTATTAATAAAGACTGTTCAAATTCATGGGACAATAGTATGAATGCCTGGAGCGGGTGGAGCGCCTGGACAGACAAAAATTCAGGTAACAACTGGTCATCAAGCACTTACAATATAAAAGTTTCAGCAAGTGCGATTCAGTATATTTATGATTATTACCGATGGTCCGAACAACAGCAAAAATCATATACAAGCAACATTATTACTACATTTACTTTTGTCAATGATATCACTGATAGCACTTATCCTTTTAATAAAAGTGTACGGATCACGCAGACTATCCGACAATCCGACAAAGATGATTACGACAAAATTATTACCAACACCTATAATGGTACAGGAAGTGTGTACAGTAAATTACCGTTGAACCAATTATTAGCAGGCAATGCGATCGGAGAAATCTATATGTACAGCGAGTATAGTCCAAGTGAAAAAGGCTACTATGCGGCCAGTATAAATAGAAAATCCACAGCAGTACTGGCACAGGAGAAGGAAGAGAGAGAACAGGCCGAACAGGACAGACAAGACGAAATTGAGGAAGCACAGGCTGAACAACAAAGAAAAAAACAGGCCATGTATGAGAATCTTGGAAAAGCAATCGGCACCCTATTGATTAAGAAAAAGTAGATAAGATACGCCTTCCCTCCAGCCAGGCAACTATCAAAGACAAAAATTGCATTACAATTTTTTTTCGCGGAGATTGGTGCGGATCATAACCATGCTAATGTTTTGATACAAAGTGAGCCTGTGTTGCTGGTTAAATGTATTGTTCAAGCGGTTAAAAGCATTGCAGCCAAAAAGTTTTTTCGTCTTCATCCTGAAGTTAAGCAACAGTTTCGGGGAGGAAATTTCTAGGCCGCTATCTAAATTATGCGATACGCAGCAAACATGCTTAATGATCTTTTATTTTAACCTGAAATTTATTTTAGTATAATTTATTAAAAATAAATGCATTTTTTCGTAAAAAAATAATTATTTTTAATAAAAAACAATGAAAGCAAAAAACAACAAAATATTATTACTCATGTTAATTCTTACAACTTGTTTAAGTTGTAAAAAAACGAAATAATAGTATCAGACATCGGAACAGATAAAATATTGAGTAGCGAAATTATTAAAAAATATAATTTGAAGTTAGCCTCCTCCTCACCTAATATAAAAGCTGATATCACAAAGGAATTCAACACTTCTTCAGAACTAATTTCTTATTTGGACCGCACAGACCAATTGTTGTCATCAGAAAATGCCCGCTTTGCATCAGTAGACTATTTTGATAAAAGTTATACAATAAAAATTATTGATGGTCGATATGACTTGAGCGGAAACAGAGGGGTCACCTATAATTACACAATAAGATCTAATTATTACAAAGAGCGTGGTTTTCCTAGTTTAGCTTTTATCGTTGTTTCATTTGATAGTGAGTATTCACAATCTCCAACCAGAAATGTCACTTCTTATCTTGAATATGAGGGAATTCAAGCTGGTGATATAAGGTATACTCAACTATCAGGAACAGCCAGTGGGAATGCTGATCCAGATTTCTCAATTAAAGGTTTTTATACACAGTCTATAAGCCTCAGCAGTGCGGCTAACTATTTTAGATCCTACAATGTGTCAATAAAAGGAAACAGTCGTGGAGCAACTATTTCGTATACAAATGTTAGATAAAGTATCATGAAACATATACTCATTAAACTTGTTTTGACATTTATCATAATAGACATAATATTGTTTATACTGCTGATGATTAATGGATTTTTCCATATTAACCTATACAAGGGCATTGTTGATTATCTTTTCACAATTGCTGGAGGAATTACTGTATTATTACTTTTAATCCTTGCTTTTAATATACTATTTTATAACAAGAAGAACGTTTAGGTAATCTTGTCGCAACTTCATACCAAAGCAAAAAAGCAACGTATCACCTACGTTGCTTTTTGCTTTATATAATATCTCTGGATTTACAGCACTTTTACCGTTACATTCTTAAGCCATACATCATTGCCGTGGTCCTGGAAACCAATCACACCGGATTTGGTCTTGCCACCGACCTTACTAAGTAATTCAAATGCAAGTGGCCATTTTTCACTGCTGAACTTACTTGCCTCTAGCAGTGCTATCCATTCAGGTGTCCACAGTGTGTATTCCACTACTTTTTCACCGTTCTGATAATGCGTTACTTTACCATTATTAACTACAATCTTTGCCAAATTCCACTGGCCGGCAGGTTTACCGTTTTGTGGTTTTGCAGGAATCATATCATAAAGTGATCCTGATTTACGATTTCCATCAACACCCATTTTTGCGTCAGGATGGTTTTCATTGTCCAGCAACTGATACTCCGGACTGGAAATATAGATAGGCTGGCCTTCTATTTCTTTGGCCAGAAAAAATGTTCCTGAATTTCCGGCTTCTGAAATTTTCCATTCAAATTCCAGTTCAAAGTTTTTGAAATCATGAGCAAAGATCAAATCACCACCTTCACCGGCAGTACTGCCTACAGGTTTGGCTGTAAATTTGATTGTACCATCTTCAATACCCCATTTTGTTGGCACATGATCCTTATTATATCCTCTCCATCCCTCTAAAGATTTACCGTCAAAAATGATGTAAGCACCCTTACTGTTTTTCGGGAATTTCTTAATATCTACTTTTGGAAGATCTAACAGCTTATAAGAAGTTGCCGCTGCTTTTTTTGTTTGTGCCTGAACGTGTTGAAATGCTCCGGAGCCTAACAAGAAAGTTAGCGCAGCCATTCCTGCATACAGGTAATTAAATGTTGATTTCATGGTATTGTTTTTTATAATCGATTCAAACTGATGATTAAATTTAATAAAAAAAATCGAATACTACGACATTGCTAATTCCTTTTATCATCTGTATTAGAATTGTTCGCCACCCTCCATATCGATAGAATTCTCAGGACGCTTTTTCTTTCCGAAATCCTGCGCTCCGAACCTGTAAGAGAATGACAACATAAACATACGCTTCATCCATCGGCGTTCAAATGATGAATTTACCTGAGCCGTATTGACATATCCTCCGAATTTACGGGTGTTGAATAAGTCCCTTACATTAAACATAATACTTCCCTTTTTGTTTAAGACTTCCTGCTTCAGACCAACATCTATTCCTGTCATAGCCTTTGTTTTACCTTGTGCAAGCAATCTTGGAGCATTATAATCCGCCCGAACCTGTCCGGACAAGGTAGAGAGTATCTTCACATTAGAGGTCAGGTTAGCATTCCAGTTGATTCCGTCACTCTCTTTGATTCCAAAGTCCGCATTACCATCTATACGGTTATAGAACATATTTCCGTTAATCGTGAAGTCCAGCCAATTCGTTGCATTTACTTTAGAGATAAGCTCCAGACCTGCTACACTGGAATTCGTCAGATTTTCCCAACGGCTTCTGGTCACACTGGAGAGTGTATCCACTTCATAAATGTAAGGTTGCATCACATCTTTCATACGACGGTAATATCCTGTAGCCAGAATATTCCATTTATCATAGAATTTAGCATAGCTCATTTCAAATGAATGGATATCCTCCGGCAATAAATTAGGGTTTCCCTGACGACGGTTCATATCGTCGGACACATCCTCAAAGGGATTTACCTGCCAGCCGCGTGGACGTTGTACACGACGTGAATAACTGAATTGAATTTTATCTCCCTTCTCTCCTATAGCGTAAGTAAGAAAAGCAGTAGGATACAGTCTGAAATAATCCTGTTTGGCAACTGTCTCTATCTCGTCTGCCGGTAGTGAAGGATCCTTCTTAAAGTACGTAGAAGTCAGATATGTCTGCTCTCCACGCAATCCGATCTGATACGAAATCTTATCCGTCAGCTTATTCTGATAATTTACGTACAGTGCATGCACAGAATTAGTCAGGTCAAAATCATTACTGATACCGTAATCAGGGAAATAATTACCGGATACGTTGTCCAGCGTATCGGAAAACTGGGTATCAAATGATTTTCGAATAATAGATTTATATCCTGTTTCTAATTTGCTGTCCTTTGAAAACGGAAGTACATAATCCACCTGAATATTCATGTTTTTTCCGTCTTCAGAAGTCTTATTCAATCTGCTGGTCGGAGGAAGTCCGGAAGAGAAAGTCTGATCAAAATCATTGGTTCCGTCTTCGGTATCTCTGCCGTACATAAAATTAGCCGTCAATTCCTCTCCTTCCCTGGCAAGTTTTCTGCTAAAATCCAGATTCAGATCATACCCAAGATCATCTTCTTTCTGACGTGATCCTCTAAAGCTTGTACCGGACAACTCCGGATGATTGAAATACATATAATTCAGATCATTACGACGATCATTATCCCGGATACTCAGATTCCCCGAAATTCCAATGGTCGTCTTTTCATTTGGTGAATACTCTACCCCTAGTTTCACCATATTATTGATTCCCTTTCTTTCGGAATCTTCCGTATTATTAATCTGGCTGTTATTATTAAGATAGGTATTATTGGTAAGGCCCCCGCCTACCATATTACGGCGATTGAAGTTATAACTTCCGCTATAATTGAATTTTTCATCTTTATAGTTGAGACTTGCTCCGGCCATATAGTTATTATAGGAACCTGCAGAAGCATTTACAGTACCGTTGAGTCCGGTTCTTACATTTTTTTTCAAAACAATATTGATGATTCCGGATTGACCTTCGGCATCGTATTTTGAAGATGGATTTGTGATGACCTCTACTTTTTCAATTGCATTTGCGGGCAGAGATTGCAACAGACTTGTAATATCGCTTCCTGCCATTGCAGATTCCTTCCCGTCGATCAGAATACGTACACTGCTGGATCCGCGTAAACTCACTGTCCCATCCATATCTACCTGCAGGGTCGGCACATTAGCCAGCAGATCTGTAGCTGTACCGCCAACGCTGACGAGACTTTGACCGACATTAAAGACCTTACGGTCTATCCCGATTTCCATAGCAGGTACTTTTCCTTCTACCAGTACTTCACCCAGCATCTTGCCGTCTTCCAGCATTGACAAAGTGCCGAGATCTACATTTTTATTTGCCTGTACTACGATATTTTCATGGATCAGGTTGGTATATCCCATATAGGAAATACGCAGTGTATACACACCTGCATCTACATCCTGGAAAAGAAGCTGACCTTTAATATCAGACTGCTGTCCTTTGACATATGCCTGAGAAGAATGTTTCAGAAGCGCAGCACTGGCACCTAGAATAGGCTCGTTAGACTTTTCATCAACAACGATAGCTTTGATCTGAACATTTTGTCCAAATGATAAAATGGGTAGTAGCGTAAATACAAAATAAAGTAAGATTTTCGGTGACATGCTGTATATGATTACAAATGGAAAAGCAAAAATGCTTCTTTTTACTTGTAATCGCTTATTCGTAACCGCATTATTACGAAGAATTCATAGTCACCTGAACAGACAAATTTATTCCACAGAAACGGTAAGTCCTTCAGATTTGAGTATCTTTCTGTACACTTCCATTTCTGTAAACGATCCTTCCAGAATAGCACATTTCCCTTCAGTATGTACTTTCCAGGCGATCTGTTCAGCTTGTTTTTCGGTATATTGAAGATGCTTCATCAAACATTCAATAACATGGTCAAAAGTATTGGTCTCATCATTCCACAGAATAAGTCTGTTAGAGCTTTTAGCTGCTGCCAAAATCTCCTCTAATGAATAGGTTTCCTCTTGTGTCTGTACACTCATAATACAAAAGTAAGTAATTTTCAAAAATTGTGTAATTTTGAAGTTCTTAAAATTGTAAGATAAAGAAATATGTTTCAATCCAAAATTGCCGGGATAGGCTATTACGTCCCAAAAAATGTGTATACCAATAATGATCTCACCCGTTTTATGGACACCAGTGACGAGTGGATCCAGGAACGTACCGGAATCAAGGAACGTCGTTATGCCGACCGGTTGGGGGAAACTACGACCACGATGGCTATCGAAGCTTCTAAAATCGCTATTGAACGCGCAAATACGACTGCCGGGGAAATTGATTTTGTGATCTTTGCGACACTGTCTCCGGATTATTACTTTCCGGGCTGTGGTGTACTGCTGCAACGCGAAATGGGAATGAAAGAAATAGGTGCACTTGATATTCGCAACCAATGTTCGGGTTTTATCTATGCTATATCGGTGGCTGACCAGTTTATCAAAACCGGCATGTACAAAAACATTCTCGTTGTCGGCTCCGAGAAGCAATCCTTTGCTATGGATTTTGCAACGAGAAGCCGTTCGGTATCTGTTATCTTCGGAGACGGAGCGGGAGCTGTGGTCTTACAACCCACAGAGGAAGCCGGCAAAGGCATCCTAAGCACTCATCTTCATTCTGACGGGGCCGATGCAGAGAAACTGGCGATGTATTATCCGGGAGCTTCTGCAGGTAAGTGGCTGGAGAATCCTCCGCAATGGCCGGATCAGGAACTCGGCGGACTCTACATGACTAAAGAAATGCTCGAAGATGGTTCGACTTCGGCATATATGGACGGACAGGCTGTATTCAAAAAAGCAGTGGTCAAATTTCCGGAAGTAATTGGAGAAGCACTCGCTAAAAATAACCTCACTGCCGCTGACATCGATATGCTCATCCCCCATCAGGCGAATCTGAGAATTTCTCAATATGTGCAAAAAACACTTGGACTAAGAGATGATCAGGTATTTAATAATATCCAGAAATATGGTAATACGACTGCCGCTTCAGTACCTATTGCCTTGTGTGAAGCCTGGGAAGAGGGAAAGATCAAAGAAGGAGATCTGGTTTGCCTTGCTGCATTCGGCGCGGGCTTTACCTGGGGATCAGCATTGATCAGATGGTAAGACGAAATCAGCATCTTTAATACAACAAAAAGGGGAAATCTATCGATTTCCCCTTTTTCCTTATATAAAAATTACGTTTATCCGTTAGATAGTGCAGCAGCACCTGAAACGATCTCAGTAAGTTCTGTTGTAATAGCAGCCTGACGTGCCTGGTTGTAAGACAATTTCAATGCTTTCAAAAGATCTCCTGCATTTTCTGTTGCTTTATCCATTGCCGTCATACGTGCACCGTGTTCAGAAGCATGAGAATCCAGGATCGCTTTATAGAGTTGTGTCTTGATTGCTTTAGGAATCAGTTCCTCAATAATCTTTTCTTTAGAAGGCTCGATAATATAATCGACTTCTTTAGGTTGCTTATCTTTTGGTTTACTGTCTTCGCTTGGTAATAAAGGCAGAATCTGTTCTGCAGTAAGTACTTGTACTGCAGCATTACGAAACTGATTGTATATAACTTCTACACGATCAAAGTTTCCTAATTTGAATTGCTCCATTACAAACTCAGTGATCTTTGACGTATTTTCAAAGTTTAAGTCAGTGAACAGATCACTGTGATTAGCGATCACATGATAAGCGTCGCGCTTAGCGTAAAAGTCATTTCCCTTTTTACCTATGGCGATAATACTTACATTACCTTTTCTTAGCTGTTCAGCATATTTTGAAGCAACGAGATTATTAGTTGCTTTAATCACATTCGCATTGAAAGCACCTGCAAGTCCTCTGTTAGATGATACGACAATCAAAAGCACTTTATTCGGCTCACGATCTTTTGTAAAAGGAGAATCATTTCCTTCTACACTCGCAGATACATCTGCCAGGATATCTCTTAGTTTGGTAGCATACGGACGTAGTTGCACAATAGCATTGGTAGCACGCTTTAATTTAGCGGCTGATACCATTTTCATGGCCTTTGTGATCTGCTGCGTCGATGATACCGATGTAATACGGTTTCTTACTTCTTTTAAATTTGCCATACTATAATTGAGATTTGAGCACTGAGTATTGCGTATTGAGTATAAGGCTCTATACTCAATACTCGTTACTCATATCTTATTAATATTGTGATGCTAATTCTTTAGCAACTTTTTCTAACACATCAGTCAATTCATCTGAGAATTTACCAGCTTTCAAAGCGGCTAATACTTCCGGATGACGTTGTTCCAATTGAGTCAAATAGTCTTCTTCAAAAGCACGAACCTTATTTACAGGTACGCTACGGAAAAGACCTTTTGTACCGGCATAGATAATCGCTACTTGTTTTTCAACAGGTACTGGAGAGAATTGACCTTGTTTCAAAATTTCAACGTTACGTACACCTTTATCAATTACTGCTTTAGTAGCTGCATCTAAATCTGAACCGAATTTAGCAAAAGCCTCTAACTCACGGTATTGAGCCTGATCTAATTTCAGGGTACCTGAAACTTTTTTCATCGATTTGATCTGTGCGTTACCACCTACACGTGATACAGAGATACCTACGTTGATGGCCGGGCGGATACCAGCGTTGAATAAGTTAGACTCCAGGAAGATCTGTCCGTCAGTGATCGAGATTACGTTTGTAGGGATGTATGCGGATACGTCACCAGCCTGAGTCTCGATAATAGGAAGAGCTGTAAGTGAACCACCACCTTTTACCAAATGCTTGATAGAAGCCGGAAGGTCATTCATATTACGTGCGATCTCATCTGAAGAGTTGATTTTTGCTGCACGCTCTAATAAACGGGAGTGAAGATAGAAAACGTCTCCAGGGTAAGCCTCACGGCCCGGTGGACGACGAAGTAATAAAGATACTTCACGGTAAGCTACCGCTTGTTTAGACAAATCATCATATACGATCAATGCAGGACGACCTGTATCACGGAAAAACTCTCCGATCGCAGCACCGGCCATTGGTGCGTAGAACTGCATTGGAGCAGGATCTGCAGCAGAAGCATTGACAATAACAGTATAAGCCATAGCGCCTCTTTCTTCCAGTACACGAACGATGTTCGCTACAGTAGAATTTTTCTGACCTACAGCAACATAGATACAAAATACAGGCTGACCTGCATCGTAAAATTCTTTTTGGTTAAGGATGGTATCGATACACACCGCAGTTTTACCTGTCTGACGGTCACCGATTACCAACTCACGCTGACCACGACCGATAGGAATCATTGCATCAATAGCTTTGATACCTGTCTGCAATGGCTCCGTTACAGGCTGACGGTAGATTACACCGGGAGCTTTACGCTCGATCGGCATTTCGTATGTCTCACCTACAACAGGTCCCTTACCATCAATAGGCTGACCTAACGTATTTACAACACGACCCAAAAGTCCTTCACCCACCTGAATGGATGCAATACGATCGGTACGTTTTACAGTATCTCCTTCTTTCACATCTTCCGAAGAGCCCAAAAGTACAACACCTACGTTGTCTTCTTCCAGGTTCATCACGATACCTTGTAATCCGTTATCAAACTCTACCAACTCTCCTGACTGTACTTTAGTTAAGCCGTAGATTCGAGCGATACCGTCACCTATTGTAAGGACTGTACCCACTTCTTCGAGTTCGGCTTCTGATTTAAAGCCTGACAATTGTTCTCTCAAGATTGCCGAAACTTCATCTGGTCTTACCTCTATCATTGTAATTTTTATAAGGGGTTTTTATTTTTGTTTTATTATCAAGTTCAATCGTTATACCGACTGAGCAGTTAAATATCTTTCTAAATCATCCAGTTTACGTGCGATGCTGGTATCGATCTGCTTATCACCTACTTTTACGATGAAACCTCCGATAAGGGAAGCATCGACTTTATTTGTCAGCAATACCTGCGCATGGAGCTCTTCTGTGATTACTTTTTTCAATGCATCCAGATTCTCTGCAGAAAGAGGTGCTGCCGAAATAACAGTAGCTTCTACAATACCTTTGATCACATTGTATTCACGTAAAAATTCCTGTGCTGTATTATAAAGGATCTCACCACGACCTTTGAAGATCATGATTCTGAAAAACGCCAGTACGGAAGCACCGAATTTATCCTTAAATATTTGTTCAAGGATGGCATATTTCTTTTCCCAGGTAATAATCGGATTTGCTAAGACAGCACGCAAGCTAGAATTTTCTTTCAACACAGATACAAATTGATCTATATTGGATTTCACTTCCTCCAGTTGACCCTGTTCCTGCGACAAGTCGATCAACGACTTTGCATATCTAGATGCTACTTTAAATACTGACATAGTTATAAATTATAATTTGAAAACCTGAATGAATGATTAGTTCAATTTAACATCCTTAAGCAAATCAGCAACTAATGCCTGCTGTTTACCCTGGTCTTCAAATTCTTTGCTTAACACTTTGCGAGCGATCTCAATAGACAGTTCAGAAACCTGTGCTTTCACTTCAGCCAAAGCTTTAGTCTTTTGCGTATCGATTTCCTGTTTAGCTTGAGCGATTAATCTCTTTCCTTCAGCATGCGCCTGGTCTCTGGCTTCAATAACGATCTTTTCTTTAAGCTCTTTTGCTTCCTTCAGGATCAGATCACGCTCAGCACGTGCTTCTTTTAATAACTGTTCGTTTTCATTTGTCAAACGAGTCATTTCCAGTTTTGCCTTCTCAGCTGCTGCTAATGCGTTAGAAATACCTGTCTCACGCTCATCCAGCGCATTAACAATAGGTTTCCAAGCAAATTTACCTAAGATAAAGATTACTATTAATAATATGATCAGTTGCCAAAAAAACAGACCATACGAAAACTGATTAATTAATGCTTCCATTGTATATATTATAAAATATTATTTCTTTTTAATTTTTCTTTTCTTTACCTGAAGAAGCACCGTTTGCAACCAACCGTTGCAAATGGTGCTTGTACTGTAACATTGGATTATCTACCTAAGATTAAAGCACCGAATGCTAAACCTTCTACTAGGGCACCAATGATGATCATTGCAGTTTGAATTTTTGATGCTGCTTCTGGCTGGCGAGCGATAGCTTCCATTGCGGAACCACCGATTTTACCTAGTCCTAGACCTGCACCGATAACGATTAAACCTGCACCTACTAAATTTGGAATCATAACAATTTAATTATATAAAAATTTAAAAAAAATTCTGATTAATGATGGTCATGGTGTTCCTCTACTGCCATACCTATGAACAGTGAAGACAACATGGTAAAAATAAACGCCTGAAGGAATGCAACTAATAACTCCAGAAGCATGAGTATAAGTGTCAGTAACATAGAGACACCAATACTACCTCCTACAGTCAGTTGGGTTTGAAACAAATAAACAATTGCAATCAATCCCATTATAACAGAGTGACCTGCAGTAATATTTGCAAATAAACGCAGCATCAGTGAGAATGGCTTGGTAAACATACCCAGTAACTCTATTGGTGCCAAAACTATTTTAAACGGAACAGGTACACCCGGCATCCAGAAAATATGTTTCCAGTAGTTTTTATTTGCTTTGAAAAGAATGATAAAAAAGGTAAACAGGGCCAGACACAACGTTATCGTGATGTTACCTGTCACATTGAAACCTAATGGTGTCAATCCTAATAAGTTCAACAAGAAAATCAGGAAGAAAACCGATAACAGGTAAGGCATAAACTCTTTATAACGTGAACCGATATTTGGCATCGCCATTTCATCACGCACATACAATACAAGCGGCTCTAACACACGACCTACTCCTTTTGGAAGTGTATTTGCTCCTTTTTTGTATGTTTTAGCAAGGCTCAAAAATCCCCAGAACAACAAGAGTGTAGCTAACAACAGACCCACAACATTTTTAGTAATCGAAAAATCCAAAGGCTTGGCATTGGTCGGATGATGTTTGTCATCCATAGTCAATGTCCCTGCAGCATCTGTTTTATAGATCTTGTTGTGGAAAAGTTTATAATACTGACCATCTTTTTCAACTACTGCATGACCGTGATCAAATGCAGCGGAAGAGAAAACTTTTAATCCGTTATCAATCAAGATAACAGGAAGTGGAAAACCATACACCTTATCTGCTTCTTTATCTGCGAATAAAGAAAAATAGTAATCATCCTGTAAATGGTGTTCACTGTATTCTTTGATCTCCTCAGATTGCGACTTTGGCTCATCTACTCCTTCACTAGCTCCCGCCAGGAAAGGGTTGAATGTGAATAATACTGCTGTAAAAATAAGAAGCGTTCTCCTTAGACTCTCCATGTTTTCTCGTTAATTTTTGCGCAAAAATACGATTTTATTTATCATCTTTTGCGATTAAATGAAACTTTTTTTAATTTATATAAATTACTGTTTATTCTCTTGATTCATAACTTTATACGCCATGAATACGTCATATACGATAAAAAGAAAAAAGACAGCCAAAAAATTATATTCAATAAAGTTTTCGGGCTGCTGATTTAAGCCTTTGTTCACGTACAGAAATGAAACAATCATCTTAAGGGTAAGTAACCCCAAAAACACAAACCCGACACTATTGGGCATCATATTATGGATGATAATAACCACTATCAGCATAACCAAAGACGAAATTCCACCGACAAGATAAAATCCCCATAGCTTATAATCATTCTGCTGCCATACATCCTGCAAGTCCAGTCCCTTCAATATAGCATAATGTACTCCATACAATACTAGCCCAATTACCAGTAACAGTATAAAATAGCGGATATTCTTAGTCATTCTTACTCAATCGATTTGCTTGTTTTATAAAATAATACATGGATACAATTACCCCTATAAATGTAGATACCTTCATGGCTACCTCATTCTCCCAGCCGTACTTTTTGTCCAGCCAGGTACCCAACATATAAAATAAGTAAACAGTGATCCCCATCTGAGAAGGCATAGCGATAAACATCATCCATTTATTGGGACCACTTTTCTTTTCCATAATTACGTGTTAGATCAGGAATATGCCTCAGATTCCGTCATATTACCCGGCAAATATAAGTGATAATTTTTGTTTAATCTACACTTAACACTTTTTGTCCGATACGGATATCCGGATAATCTACTGAAGGACCTAAAATACTCTTCAATTCGGAAGCCGAAGCGTCCGGATGTTTACGGATCACTTCAATGATTCTATCCAGTTTGTCCTGCTCGATAAGTTCATGTGCCTCCACTCCCTCACCAATAAAATGAATCAGATGACCATATATTGTTCCGGCAACCATGCCTCTTTTCTGGGCTATTTCCGCTATAGAATTACCATCCTGGTACATTTCCAGCGTGATCTGTTTGGTATCCAATTTGGTCAGGTCTTTTGTTTCTGTATCATCTGTAGCCGTCTTCACCTGATCATCTTTGGATTTTTCAAATTTCTCCATCTGCGTGACGGCTTCACCGATATTTCCGTCGCTCATGAGGGTCTCGGCAATCGTCAGACAGTGCAACAGCTGATCCAGTTTACGTTTATAATCCAGATGCAGGCCATTCAGCTCATCAATATACTTCTTTGTCCTTTTCTTGATCTTCCAGACGTTGATATGTTCAAACGTAGGTTTAATTAATTCATCTTCAATCTTAGACTGAAACCATTGCACAGCAGATTTTGTCCGCTCGCATATACGTGTATAATCCAGACTGGACTTGTCACTAAGTAACGTATAGAGCTGATTGATAAATGAATGCGCGACTTTCTCTTGTTTTCGAAGATCTGCTACAAGCTGAATAAAATACTGCTCTGCTCCGGCTTTATCATCTATATTCCGGTCAGCCAGAGACGTTTGTAATGCTACAGTCTCGTCAATCAGCGAAGTCCAGCGAAAGCTGTTAAGCAAGATCTGACCCAGGTAGTTTTTCTGGCACTGTTCCAGCACAGCCGGCAGTTCGGCCTCAGGAAGCATACGTTGCATAAACGATACCACCTGAAAATCTGTACGAATGGAATGTCCGGGGATGGGAGATTTCAGGATCAAACCCTCCAGACCGGTCAGCCTGCTGAGCGCAACATACACCTGCCCCGCAGCAAATGAAGTCCCTGCATCGATGATCGCTCTCTCAAATGTCAGTCCCTGACTCTTGTGAATCGTAATTGCCCATGCCAGACGTAAAGGGTATTGAGAAAATGTACCCAACACTTCGGAATTGATCTCATCCTGTCCTTTATCGTAATTATATCGTATATTTTCCCAGGTTTCTCTTTTGACCATGACGTCATCAGATCCATCCGGAAAGGAGACCAGCACGTATTGCTTATCCAGATTGATTTCTTTGACTGTCCCGATTTTTCCGTTAAAATATTTACGGTCATCACCTGTATCGTTCTTAATAAACATAACCTGTGCACCTACTTTCAGGGTCAGCGTCTCGTCTGTAGGATACGATCCCTGCTGAAATTCGTCCTTGATGACTGCTTTTATATTGAGCATCTTACCGGGTAAGCGCACCAGTTCTTCCTGATTGATCGTGTCAGCTAGTCGGTTGTGAGAAGTCAGCGTAATATATTGATCCGAAGAAACTGGCTCAAAATCGGCTTTATAATGTGCATTCAATTGTTCCAGATCATCTTTAGAGACCTGATTGTTTCGGATATTATTAAGCAGATTAATAAACGAATCATCCTTTTGTCTGTAGATATGATTGAGCTCCAGCATGACAGGTGGGTATTCCCGCATTACTTTGGCATCGAAAAAGAACGGACTGGAGTAAGTACCTCTCAGAACAGACCATTCAAAATCCCGGACCACCGGAGGCAACTGGTATAAATCGCCTATAAACAATACCTGAACTCCACCAAAAGGACGCTGATCACGTCTCACAGATTTCAATATGACATCTATCGCATCCAGGGTGTCACTACGTACCATCGACACTTCATCGATAACCAACAGTTCCAGCTCCTGCAGAATTGCTCTTCGCTGTTTGGTAAGCTTTATTGTACTGAACAGACGGCTTTTGTTATAGATATTATTATCCTCTGCGCTCCAGTTCATCTCATAATCCTCCAGAAAGACGCCAAACGGCAACCAGAATAGCGCATGCAGCGTAGTACCTCCGGCATTCATCGCAGCAACCCCCGTAGGAGCAGTGATAGCCATCTTCTTATACGAATGCTTATTGATATACCGTAGAAATGTCGTCTTTCCCGTACCAGCCTTCCCTGTCAGAAAAAGGTTTTGGTTCGTTTGGTTGACAAAAGCTACGGCCTGCATAAAGGCTGTATTTTGTTTATCTAAAGGCAATTCACTCATGAGAAAAAATAATCGGAATAATCATAAAAAATAAAAGATACCATATGACAGGGTATCTTTTACAAAAATAACAAATAAAAACTGTCTATCTCAGATCTGAGAGACCAATGGTAATAAACGGTCTTTAAGCAGTTCCTGAAGCGTTTGCAATTTTACCTTCGCCACCAGTACCGCATCTCTGTCATTGGACAGCGCCATACTGTAGGATTCGGGTAATGCATTTATTGCCTTTTTGGAGTCTTCTATAGACTTACGCAAAGTTTCATCCAATACTTTATCCTGGCGGTCTACCACAGCCGCTATTCCTGCTCCTTTGTGCAGATCCAACCTGCCTGTGTACAGATTTTCGATAGCAATAATATTATTCAGGATATCAGATTTTGTATTATCACTATAGGGCTCTTCTATCTGAACAGCGGATATAGGAGCATCAGGTTCTGTAATCTTAGTCTCCAAAATTTGTTGCGTCACTCCTATCATGCCGCCTACATAGTCTTTCATACGCTGCTGACAGATTTGAGAACGTTGTTCTTCATTTTTAGCTTTTAACTTTGCCTTTGTCCATGCTGTTTCTTTTGTAAACGCCAGCAATTGAGTCGTCTGCACAACCATACTATCTGAAATCGTCATTAAAGAAGCCAGATCAGTTTCTGTCAGATCAGCAGCCATACGCATACCATCAGAACCCCATAATATGTATTCAATCTGCTGAAATTCACCTTTATTGATCCGGTCAGGCTGCTGTTGGGATAAAGCATAGGTGCCTTCATCCATTCGCTGACGGATGCTGACGATCTTACTCTCTTCTATCGCATATCCTTCTGCCTGTTCCCACAATTCACGTGTCTCTAGCCAGGCGTCTCTTGCCTGCAAAAGGGAAATATCATTACCGATTTCTATACGTTGGATCGCTCCCTGCAAATCAATAACACGTTCACAAAGAAGCTGATGTGTGGGAATAATGATATGGGATTCAATATTGTCAATAATCTTAATCTGTGTGTTAATTTTATCCTGACCTGCGGAACAACTCACCAGGACCGGCAGTATCACCAAGCCCAAAAACCTGTTTTTCATAAATTGAGTTACTAAAAACGTCCGCAAAGGTAGATATTAATTTGTGAATTGAAAGTAACAATAGTTGATACATATTTTTAAAAAAAATCCTAACTTCACCCTTTTAAGTAAATCAATAAAAATGGAATACGTAGATAAAGCCGAATTATTCAGTGAAATAGAAAAAATCCTTACAGACAAAGGATTTGGCATCGAAAAACAAGATCAAACCCGTCCCTGGGGAGGTTTTTTTGTCATAAATGAAGATCAGGCACAGCAGTTTGCAGATGAATATTTTGAAGGTCTGAATGTACAGGATCTTAAGATTTCAGGCAAATTAAGTCCTAAAATTCTGATCGTTGCTCCTGAAAAACGTCTTTCATGGCAGTATCACCACCGCCGTGCAGAAATCTGGAGAGTAATCAAAGGTACTGTAGGTGTAGTGACAAGTGATACAGATGATGAGCAGGAACTTAAAAAACTTACAACAGGTGAAAGCATTAAACTCCGTCAGGGCGAACGTCACCGTCTGGTAGGATTATCCGAATATGGTGTATTGGCAGAAATCTGGCAACATACGGATATTGACAATCCTTCTGATGAGGATGATATTATCCGTGTACAGGATGACTTTGGAAGATAAAAGAAAAGAGGGGAATTTTTCCCCTCTTTCTCGTTAAGCCTCGCGCCAACATAAACATATAAAACAATTTCTTTTTTGTGTATTACAACTAGAATAATCTGATTATTTAGTTGGATTTTAACGCTCTGGCTTCTGCAGCTTTTCTAGCTTTTTCCGCTGTCTTTCTACCTTGTTCCTCCGCTTTACGTTCGATCTTTTCAATCTTTGCTTTGAACTCAGGGGAATTAATCCTCGCCTCTTCTGCCTTACGGGCACTTTCCTCCGCCTCACGTTCTATTTTGGCAATCTTTGCTTTAAACTCAGGCGAATTAATCCTTGCATCTTCAGCCTTACGGGCTCTTTCCTCCGCTTCGCGTTCTATTTTTTCAATCTTTGCTTTGAATTCAGGGGAATTATAATAAGCCTCGATTTTGGCTGCATTATCCTCTATTTTCTTGATATGTGCCTTAAATTCAGGAGAATTATATTTTGCCTCGATTTTAGCTGCATCATCCTCTATTTTCTTAATATTTGATTTAAACTTACGGGAATTATAATAAGCCTCGGTTTTAGCAGCGTCCTTTTCTATTTTCTTAATATGTGCTTTGAATTCAGGAGAATCGTAATATTCAGAGTCCTTTATTGCTTTATCTGTTAACTTCTGCAGATTAGCAGTAAACTCCTTTGATCCTACAGTCTCGCTGATCATTTTACTTAAACCTTCAACATCTACAATACCGTTTATAAACTCAGGGGAAGATAAATAAGCCAGATCTTTTGAAAGACCCAATGAGTCAAAGTTAAGATTCAGATTTACCGGCGTCTGTACATTTAACGGCGCAACAGGTTTTATCGCCAGTGGATCCAAAGCCTGCAGAGAATCCGCAATAGTATCTCTTTGTACAGCATTCTGAATGATAGTATCTGTACACACTTCATGGGATACTCCCGACATAAGATCAGTATTCGAAGAAGTATTATCTGCACCAGCAGGATTTTCTGCTTTTGCATATGTGCGTTCACTGAATATAGCAATTGTTGCCAGTAATATCAGTACGCTTAACAATTGAAATGCATGTGATCTCAAATGTGATGGTTTACGGGTAATCATAAGTAATCTCTTTTTAATTAATGAATGGTTAAACGGACTCACTAATGTGGTGATATGCTTCTGAGAAACAGTATTAATAAGTAATGACAAGTAGTTAAAATGGTTGCCTGTAGACACGACAGCTTCATCTGCTAAAAATTCATGATTTGTCTGAATAGCTTTTCTGTAAAAATACAAGGCCGGATTGAACCAGAAGAAAACCAGTAATGTCTCTATAAATATGACATCCCAGGTATGATTCTGCCTGATATGAGCCATTTCATGACGAAGAATATCTTTTTCCAGACCACTACGGTATTCATCTCTGTTTACAAAAAGAAATCTGAAAAAACTGAACGGAGATATAGGCTCATCTAACAGAACTATCGTTACCTCATCTTCTCTGATCTGCTCAGCATTAACAATCTTACGGTATAATCTCCTCAGATTTTTATTGAATCGAATGGCCATGACCACCGCCCCGACAAAATAAAGAACCATTACACCTATAATAATATCATAGATAACAGGTCTCGAATTCTCAACGGGAGGTACAGCCTGTACTTCAACTTGTTGAGCAGTCTCAACAAAATCATGTTGTGGCGCCAGCGGTGTCTCATCCTGTACTGCAGGTATCTCTTCTATCAAAGGTATCGCCATCGCAGGTTTCTCCACTTCAAATACAAAGAAAGGGATCATTAAAGCCAAAATCAGAGAAGATAATAAGTACCATCTGTTGATTTTAAAAGATTTTACATACTGCAGCAGTACAAAATACAACACAATAAATATTGTGGAGGTTGCCAGGAATTTCAGAACAAAATCAATCATCTTTTCTTTTTTTAAGTTCTTGGTCTACTATTTTTCTTAAGCCTTCCAGCTCTTTATCACTTAGGTTGGATGAAGTCGTAAAAAAAGAGGCAAACTGAAGTGCTGAATCATTGAAAAACTGCTTAATCATTCCGCTCATCTGATTTGAAAAATATGCGTCTTTTTTAATTAACGGAAAATATCTTCTCGAATTGCCAAACGTCTCATAATCAATCACCCCCTTATCCTGTAATCGCTTCAACAATGTCGCAATTGTTGTGGTAGCGGGTTTGGGATCAGGATAACATTCGATGATATCTTTCAGAAATGGTTTGCCCGATTGCCAGATATAATCCATCAACTCTTCTTCCTTTTTGGATAAACTCGTCTCTATGTTATTAGAATTCATTCTACAAATGTAGAGCATATTTTTAATTACACAATAGCTGAGGTAAAATAAAATCACAAAATACTGATTATGAATAAATTAAATTTAAAACTTAATCTACCATTATCTTTAAAAAGATATTACTGTAGCAAAAATCAAGTCGCCTGCGTTTAGATTATTGAAAAATGATTTGCCGGCAATCATCTAATTAATTTTAAACTTTTAACAAAAAAGAAATGAAAAAGATGAATTTCAAATCAGGTATTTTAGCAGCTCTTACAGTATTATTAAGTATTTCTTTATTGTATTCTTGTGATAAAGACGACAATAATGTATCGACATATCCCAAAAATGTGAAAATTGCTTACAGCATAACTTCCAAATCCAAGGATATTAAAATGGGTAAGTTGACTTTTACAGACAGTACAGGAAAAGACTCTGTACAAACAAATGGACAAGTTCCTTTCAATAAATCTGTTCCAAGATTAATCTCAAAACAAGGGGAGAAAGCAAAATTAGCTTTCGCTTCTGCCGGAAACGGAGAAATCACCTTAGAAATCAAAGTAGATGAAAAGGTCGTAAAAACAGAATCCTTCAAATCTGCAGCAGACAGTTTAAAAGGATCAATTGAATATATTTTCTAGCCATTTTCTATTTTTAATATATTTTAAAGAGCCAGTTCCAAAAGTGGAATTGGCTCTTTCACTATAGACAGTTGATAATATTTAAAAACGGATCTGTCAGTTGCAAGATATTTATTAATCTTTCTTAACACATCTGCATCTTGTAGCTCTGCTATTAATTTCTGATATTAGAAGTTGGCTATCCCAGGTAAAAAATGAAACTTTATGATTATAAAATGTGAACAAAAGGACCTTAATGAAATTTATGAAATCATTAACGATGCATCAATTGCATATAAAGGGGTAATTCCTGATGATAGATGGCATGAACCATATATGACCGAACTTGAATTAAAAAACCAAATTGCTGATGGTGTTGAATTCTGGGGGTACAAAGAAGGTAAAACACTTATTGGTGTAATGGGAATTCAATACAAAAGTGAAGTCACACTTATTCGTCATGCCTATGTTCGCACAAAGGAAAGAAGTAAAGGTATAGGAAGACAATTATTAGCGCATCTAAATTCAATGGCGACAACACCTGTACTTATTGGCACATGGACAGATGCAAAGTGGGCAATCAGTTTCTACCTTAAAAATGGATTCAGACTTTTAGAAAGATCAGAAATAAATATTTTATTACCCAGATACTGGACAATTCCCATCCGACAAATAGAAACATCTGTAGTGCTGGCAAGTTCAAATTGGACAAGTTCAATATAGAAAATAATAAAGAACGGGCTACTCTTAATTTGCATGCAGATTGACACCTAAATATCTGGACAAGAATATTTAAAACATTACAGCTATTAAAATGAGAACTATAATTACGCTTATTGCTTTAAACCTCTTGGCAGTTCAGTTGTACGCACAATCAACCTCAATTAAACCAGTTGAAAGCATGCTTAAGCAACTGGAAAAAATTGAAAGTATATCCTATAATCAGATAAGCTATGATAAAAATCCCTTTGGAAATGACACCGCTACAATCTACAGGGAGGTAACTGTTTTCTTTGACCCCAACTATAAATTACCATATGCAGACGTCAGTACGACAATAAAGGATAAAAATTATGCATCCAGAACGGTCTATGCTGATAAAAAAATATATGATTTTGAAAAAGATGGTACGTATACGACGAAAGATTATAAAGCCCTTAGGATAGGGAATGCGGATATATTCTCCGATGGAGAACTACAAAAAACGGTAAGTAAAATACAGCAAACTGCTCCTGATAAAATAAAACAACTCAATGATACCACAATTGACACACAGAACTATTTCTACTTTTTTGTCAATGCTTTCGATTCGGTTATTAACGAACAAAGAGCATTTATTGATATGTATTTTGCCGTGGATAAAACTACATTTCTACCCAAAAGCTATACTATTATTTCAAAATCAAACTATGCAGCAGACAATAACACGATTGAACTTTCGATGCACTCCAGATCTGTATTTTCGGATTTTAATATAAATTCCCGGAAAAATTATCTGTTAAACTTTCAGATTCCTCCGGGTTATAAACCTTATGAGAAAAAAGAGCTGTTAAAAAAAGGTACTCCAGCGCCGGAATGGACAGGTAAAGATATGTTAGAGAGCACGTATTCCTCAAAGTCTTTTGCAGGTAAGACACTACTATTATTCATGACGGACATCAGTTGTCTTGGTAATCAACTGTCAATAGGAATGATGAATAATCTGACAGATAAATATCAAAACAAAGAAGTAGTGGTTTTGAGCCTGTTTGGCAGCTCAAAAAAAGAACTTATGCAGTATACAGCAACTAATCAAATCAATTTTCCTGTCATTTATGATGCACAGCAGATTAAAGAGAAATATAACGCACCCGGAGCCCCGTTTTTCTATATTATTGACAAAAACGGGTATATATCTTATAGCGTATACGGATATACCGAGGAGCGTGAAACGACTTTAGGAGAAGAACTGGATAAGGCTTTGTCTGATAAACAATAAAAACAGGCGGGCAGAAATGTCTGCTTCTGCCCTTCCTGATTCCGGGATAATAAAGTATAGATTATACCGGTTTTTTAATTTATTAAAATAGAAAATTGTTAGATTTTTGGGGATATGGAATTCATCTAATGATGGGCTCCATGACTATTGTGGTCTCCGCCTTGCATCTCACCCTCAGAGGTCAGAACAGTAAAATCAGCTGTATGTACCTTTCCGTCTGTTTTGAACTGTACCCACATTCTGTATAAGCCGGATTTCCTGATATAGGTATGTGCATATATAGGAAAACGATGATCTGACATTGGATGAATGTGAAGAAAATCCTTATCTGCCTGGCTGATCATTACAATATGAGCATTTGCTCCAAGGTACTGCTCCATGTCTTTTTCATCCAGGTTTTTACCATTCTTTTCTATCGAAAATTGCAGGCTCTGTCCTGTATTTGTCTTTAGATCATTGCCATTAAGTAAAGTAACGGTATAACCATCAACAACTGAAACCAATTTTATATCCTGTTCTGGTATCTGACGAAGGCGTCGCCCCTGTACTCCAACAAGTTTCATACTTACATTTGCTGGAAGACCTACCGGCTTATAGTCAATAAAGAATAAATACTTTCCTGCTGATGGAAAAGTTTCCGAGACATAATAAGTCCCGTCTGCTTGCTTCTCGGGGTGAATATGATCAAACCATGTCAATTCTTCATTGACCACCAGAAGATGCATTTTCATAGTATGGACGACTTCCAAAGGAACATTCTTACCATCCTCCGTAACTGAAATAACAAAATAAGCTGGTTTATTTGCTTCTATTATCTGCGGCTCGAAAATCACTTTTACTTTCGGCGGGTCTGTATGCTCATGTGTATTCATATTTAATAATTTATATTTCTTAACATACAAAGCTCCATTATTAAGAATTTCTATTGTTACGATATTCCTGAATAGAGTTATAATATTTACGAATTATTACCACTCTTGATAACCCGTATGACCAGCACAGATGTAAGGATAAGTAATGGCAGTAATACCAGATTTAATCCTATCCACCCCCATAGATTAAACAAACTACCTGCAAAAAAACTTGAAATACTGATAATGGCAAAGACGGTAAAATCGTGGAAGGCCTGAGTTTTCTCTTTTTCTTCAGGTCTGTAAACTTTTGTAAGTGCTGAAGACCCTCCTATAAACAAGAAATTCCAACCTAGTCCAACAATAAATAATCCTATTATAAAATTGATAAAGTGGATCCCTGAAAGCGCAACAATTAAGTATGTAAACAGAATTAATACTCCTGTGAGAATGATGCGATGTACACCAAATCTCTGAATAAGAGCACCTGTAAAAAAAGATGGCAAAAACATACCCAATACATGCCATTGGATAACCATTGCCGTATCACTGGAGGAATGTCCGAAATCATGCATGGCTATAGGTGTAGCAGTCATAGACATCCCCATTACAGCAAAAGCAGTAGAAGAAGAAAACAAGGCCAGAACAGTATTTTTGTCTTTAATGATTTCCTTTAGTGAGCGACCGGATGATGTGGATTTACCCGTCTTCAAAACAACATTCTTATCAAGCCTCAGAAAGGCTACCACCCCCAAAGCAGCAATACTCAGCAGAATAGTTGAAAGATAAGAATACGCATAGGGTACAGCGCCTAAATCTTGTGTAAATCTCGCGAGATTAGGTCCCGCAAAAGCAGCAACAATACCACCACCTATTACCCAGGAGATAGCTTTACTCTTTGCATACTCCGGAACAGAATCTGCCGCTGCAAAACGATAGTATTGTGTAAAACCCTGATAGATACCCAACAACATATTTCCAATCGAAAATATCCAAAAGGACTGGTGGATAATACCATACCACGATACGACTCCGGATAAAGCACCAATGACTGTACCTATCATAAAAGCTTTCCTTTGGCCTGTTTTCTTCATAATCAAAGAAGCAGGTATCATCATGATTGCTGCGCCTATAGTAGTCATGGCCACAGGTAGTGTTGCCAGATTCTTATCAGGTGCCATTTGCATACCGATGATCCCTGACAATGTGATCACAAGTATGGAAACCGTCTGATAAAGCGCTTGTGAAACAAACAGGATATATACATTACTCCACCTAACATTTGCATTCATAATTCTCGTCTGTTTTAGAGCGCTAAAATGCAAAGTTATATTTATCAGAGTGTTACGTTATTTATTATTTATATTATAAAGTTTATAGGTTATACTCCTGAAACCTGGGCACAGAACCGAATTTTAGAAGAAAAACACAACAAAATTCAAACAACTTTAGAAAAATCTCTCAAAGAAATAATTTACATACTAAAGGATTTAAATATGATATGACAAAAATTGAAGGATATATATTGATTTGAAGGATCTCATAGAAATATAATATTACTTGTTCACCACCCTGTTATGCAACAAGTTAGAATTAGCCAACAGGCTCCGGTATCCCCAAAACAAAAAAGATAACAAGCTTAACTGTATACTAAAATATTTTGAGTAGATTCATAGTATTTATAATCACATTGGCTGTAAGGCTAAACTAACAGTAAAACACATACCAAGAACTAACAAAAATGAGTTTTCTAAAAAACATTTTCGGCAACAAGAAAGAAACAGTTAAAACCTATCAGGATTTTTGGGCATGGTTTCAAGCTAACGAACAAACATTTCATAACATCATCAAAAACGGCAAAAATCCCGAAAAAGACTTTTTTGACAAATTATCTCAAAAGCTGGGCGAAATTAAAGATGGCTTTTACTTTTTAGTGGGGATGCTCAACGATAATACCGCAGAGTTAGTCTTCACTCCAGACGGAATTATTCAGAACATCGTATTTGTTGAAGAACTTGTGAATGCCGCACCAACGCTACCTCATTGGAAATTTACAGCACTAAAACCTTCCGTTGATATTGAAAACCTGGGGATAAAAATGGGTAATTACGAATTTAACAGCAACAATCTTTCGTTTTATGCCATTGACCATGCAGGTTATCCTGATGAGGTTGACATTGTAATCATGCACAGCAATTATAATGAAGAGGACAAATCAACAATTATCAATGGAACATTCATTTTCCTTGACAATTATCTCGGAGAACTAAATGCGGTCACCACAATAGACAACGCCATAGTAATTTCCAGAGAGCAAGCAGAGAAAGAACCAATTCCTATTATCAAACTTAAAGACTACCTGATTTGGAGAGAAAAAGAATTTGTTGAAAAATATAGCGGAATTCGTTACAATACCGAAAACGACAGTTATGCCAGTCTGGAAGCTGAACTTAATAACGGCCTACCTTTGATAGCGATTGTCAATTCGACATTACGGCAGTGGAACAGCAAGGCATCACATCCATGGATTTTAACAATTGAAATCAATTACAAGGACAGCAACAATAACGGCATGCCTGATAAAAACACATATGAACTGCTCAACGAATTAGAAGACCAAGTAATGCTTAAACTAAAAGACATTGACGGCTATCTGAATATCGGCAGGCAAACGGCAGACAATTCAAGAGAAATTTACTTTGCCTGTCACGACTTCAGAAAACCGTCCAAAGTATTACACGAACTGTCAAAAAAATATTCAAATAAGTTAGACATAAAATATAACATATATAAAGACAAATACTGGCAATCCTTTGAACGATTTAGACCGCATTAGTAAAAATTTCTTTGCAAAAGTCTTCAACGCCTATTGTAAAATGGCATTGGTATAAAAAATGAATTTTTCAAGGACTTTTATTTCCAATATTAAAAAATCATATTTATCAGTAACAGCAATTCGCATAACTATAAAAACAATACTCAAAACAGCCTTTTGAATTATGAAAACATGGAAAGCAATCACCTCATATACAACATCATACAAAAACCCTATTCAATTATCTAAAGGAGAAATTGTAAAACTGGGTAATCTTGCCCCGGAAGAGAATTGGAAAGACTGGATCTGGGCTGAAAATGACAACCAGCTCGGAGGATGGATTCCTGTTCAGATCATTGAAAATTTAGAAGACGGAAAACAAGGACTCATCTTAGAAAACTATAGTGCCAAAGAATTAGACATAACCAAAGACGAATTGGTGATAAAGATAAAGTCTCTGAATGGCTGGAGCTGGGCACGAAAAATAAGCAATAACGATGAAGGCTGGCTTCCGGATGAAGTCTTAGAAATTGATATAAACATTTAGTGCCTGCTTCTTACCCTCATTTGCAAAAAACGGAAGCATCAATACTAATTTTTTATCAAACAATAGTTTTGTGATTTTTCAGAAATCAAAAATTTATATTTAATCAGCTTTTTCAGCAAATCCAAGAATATAACCATTCAGGTCTTTTACGTAAAATTCCTGCATGCCATACCATGTGGCTTGCAATTCGGTCATTATAAGATTTTCACCTTTCAGATTTTCATAAAACTCTTTTATGCCTTCTATTTCCATATAAAAAGAAACGGTTGCACCTATATTTTGTCCTTTTGAAAAAACAATATCATCCTTGAATGTATCTGAGCGTTGAAACATAAATTCTACACCGTCCCTTTGCACCATTGCATACACATATTCCTTGTTTTCTGCAAAAGCGGGGTCTATTCCGTCCTGCGTCTGGGGAACTGCCATAATGAGGTTGAAACCAAAATTTTCGGTATAAAAAGCAACCGTTTTTCTTACGTCAGTTACTTCAAAGTTTGGGGAGAGTTTGCTTATTTTCATTTTTTCCGGGTTTAAAATTATATCCCAAACTTACGTTTCCACTTCCTTTGATAATTGTAAAAATCGGTCGTTTTCGTTTTTGTTCAGTTCTTTTGGGGTTACACCCGTATGTCTCTTAATTTCTTTTATGAAATGGGGCTGGTCAAAATAATCGGAATTGGGATTTAGATTGCCATTTGAAATTTCGGGATAGGCAGCGTTGCAACGGACTATGTTTAAAAATTCTTTTAAAGAAATACCATACTTCGATTGGAAATACCTGTTTATCTGTCGGCTGCTCCATATAATTTCATCCGAAATTTCAGAAACCGTTTTCGTTTTTTGCTGATAAATAATCTCAAATAATTTCAGTTTCCGGCTGTCAATCCGGTGCACATGTTTAAGCGAAGTTTCTAAATGTCGGATAATGCCGGAAACAAAACCTTCAAATTCATCGTACTGATATTTATGGATGTTCCAGAACGAAAAAGGTAAATCTGCCTTTGTATCCAAAATAGATTTCAATTCTTTGCTGAAGAGATACTCTATTGCCGGAAGTTTGAATCTGATGGCGAAGAATGTTGTATTTCTGCAAATTCTTATGTCTTTCGGTTTTGTCCATATGCCTGTAAGTTTTACGGTGGTCAATTTTTCGTTTTCAAACTCTGCAATCAGGTCAAAATATCCATCCGGCAAAATGGTGTGCAGGACTTCCTTGCCGGCAGTTTCATAATACCAAAAACACTTTACAAAGTCGCTTAAAAATCCGTTTGGTTCAATTTCTCTATATTTCATTACAGTGTGGCTCTAAAAGATTGAAGACGTTATTCTACTTTTAATGGCAATATAAAAAGTGTATTGCAAGATATGCGCAGCAGGCATTTTAAAACGGAATTCTTATTGTTATTGGTTCGCTATTTAATCTTACGGTTTAAAATAAGTAAGGTTTTATTTTTAGTAGTTCTATCCACCATTGGATAAAATACGACAGCATAACTATTATCATCAGTTTTATTTAAACCTGAAATGACTAAATTTTCATGATCCATCTGTAAAACTTCGTTCGTCAATAAATTTTTATATCCTTTTTCACCCTTACTGTAAAATATTTCTAAAAGCTGGTCATTTCTGGTGGTGAACCATCCGTTGCCAAACTCGCCGTTAAATTTTGTAACAAAAGTGTTTTCTGATACTTTTACAGGTTGCCAGGTATTGAAGAACGGGTCTGTTATATCCATAAGCTCCACAGTGTTGCCCGCTCCGTTTTGATCAATCACCTCAACAATTATTTTCCCTTTTGTCTGGGTTAGCAAATAGGAGTTTCTGTCGAATGATAAGCTTAAAATCTCTCTGAAATACCTTTGTTTTGTTTCGATTCTTCGCTGCCTGATAACATTCCCTTTTTCATCAATCTGTCGGTGCAGCCATCTATCTCCATCTTTTGCCAACAAGTGGATTTCATTGTTTTCAATACATATTTTGTTATTTCTTGGCAAAGGCACTTTGATGTTGTGCTTCTTTTTTATCGCATTGTCTTTAAATTCGACGGCAAGCATTTTATCCGGTTTTGTATCTGACCAGATATCTACATCATAAAAAATCGAAAACTGAGCCGATACACCTATAAAATCTCCCTTAAAAGGCCTGTTTCCTTTTGGAAGTGCTGTATTTTCACGATTGAAAACAGGAATACTGATTTCCAATTCCTTATCCGGGTCGTAGGGTACTATGGAAACATAATTGTCCTCTTTCGGACTCAGAAACAGGGTTGGCAGTATTCCGTCGTCCTCTGCAAAACTTTCGGTAACTCCGTCTGTATTGATAATGGTATATATCAAATTGTAGGTTCCGTTTTCATTGTAAACATAATTTGTCATCAGTGTTTTTGCTCCAAACAGGATACTGTCTTTGGCCGAAACTTCTACATCTGCGACCAATCTGGTTATGACGCCGAAATCTGTTTCTTGAATAGTGGTTTTAAAGGCATTTATAGTATCAATATTCTTCATATAAATATTTATATCTGTTTTACAGAATAGCTTGACAGGTATACGAAATAGCAAGTGCAAATCGGTAACCCGATTGGTTTGTAGTGAAACAATATACAAAAATTATTTCTTGTAATTGGATTGAAATGCACTTCTTCTTTCACAAAGAAAACACAAATAACAAACAGACTTACAGAATTATAGAGGATTTAAAAATGATATCCAACTTCCAAAATTGCAGAAGTCTTTATAATAACAGATTAATATTATTGCTCCTTCATAATCTACAAATGCATACCTCCTGAAACTTCAATTCGCTGTCCATTTATCCAACGAGCTTCTTCGGTGCAAAGAAAGGCAATCACTCCACCAATATCGTCAGGAACTCCGGGTCTGCCTAAAGCTGTTAAATCCGAAACCATTTTATTTACCTTTTCATTGTCACGAACTGTCCCTCCATTGAAATCTGTCTGAATAGCTCCCGATGCAAGAGTATTTACCCTGATTTTTCTTGTTCCTAATTCTACTGCCAAAATTCTGCTCACTACTTCAATTGCACCTTTTACACTAGCATACATTGATGTATTTGGATGAGAAAACCTCGCTAATCCAGATGAAATATTGATAATGCTTCCCCTATTATTTAAGTATGGCAACAACTTTTGTGTAAGAAAATAAACACCTTTGAAATGAATATTCACCATTGAATCAAATTCTTCTTCAGTAGCGTCTGTAAATAAAGTATGTCTCCTGTTCCTGCATTGTTAATTAAAAAATCAAAATTAGGGTTCTGATATTCTTTGCTTAAGTAAACAGTTAGTTTTTCAATAAAAGCTGGAAATTCTTTCACATTGCTCGTGTCCAATTGAATTGCGACTGCTCTTCTCCCTATTTCGGTAATTTCAGCTACTACTTCCTCTGCTTTTCCTTGTTGTTGTGATAAGTAATCACAAGATGGATTCCATTTTTAGCAATTTTAAGAGCAGCGTTTCTTCCCAAACCACGACTTCCTCCTGTTACAATAGCAATTTTTGATGTATTCATTTCTGTAAATTTTAGTATAATTAGAATACAAAATTGCAATCAATTTTATATTGTTGATATGATTGTTTAAGAAATCCTTTAAAATGGCCTGTATTTTTAAAACGACGTCCGGTGGTGATGTAAAGTATTTTCTCTGGTACAAGCGGTAGTTTATTAACAAGGGTTAGTTCCAGATTTTTATGTTATATATTGCAGGTAATATTTTTTTATAACCGAATTCATAATGAATTTATTATATGAATATATCTGTGGATTAGATCCAGCTTTTACCTCTGTCGATTTTGAACTTCTGACAAAAGATTTCCGGACGAAGCATTTCAAAAAAGGTGACCACATCGTGCATGAAGGCGAGACACAACGCAATATATACTTTGTTGAGAAAGGCATCCAGATGTATAACTTTGATACGCTGGGTAAAAACAATATTCTGGGGTTTGCGTATCCTCCAAACCTGTGTGTTGTAATGGAATCGTTTATTTTTCAGAAACCATCAGCATACAACGTTACCTGCATTACAGACAGTACACTAAACTACCTGAATTATTCTACCTTACAGGAAATCTTTGATCAATCCCGGCAAGTAGAGCGGTTATTCAGAAAATTATCCGAAAATTTGTCCATAGGTCTTATCAACAGGCAGATAGAACTCCGCTCTACTACTATTGAAGAACGCTTTAAGATATTTTGCCAAAGAAGTCCGCACCTGTTACAGCAAGTGCCCCAAAAATATATAGCCGCTTATCTGGCAATAGACCCGACCAACTTTAGCAAACTGATGAATAGCGTGCGCTTCTGATGTTGGTGCAGACCAATATTTTTACCGGAAAAATAACTGTTCTTTGAAGCATTCATAAAACGGTAAAAATATAAGCTTATGACTTTTCAACATCTATTTTATATACCCACAATTTTTTTGCTGGGTCTTATTTTTGGAATACTTCTCGGCAATAACTCAAATACTGTATCCGCAGATGGAAAAGTAAGTGCAAAAAAGCTGGGGCTTGTCTTTCTGATTTTTATTATAGTATTTATCATTACACATTCATTTAATATTCCCGCAGGTTCCAAACAAGTAAGTATGTTATTAGGAGGACTGGAAATATTCGATAAAAAACCAATATTCGGGAGCGATGCAGTATATCACTACATACAATCATTTCCGGAGATAGGAATACAGGTGTATAAACGTTTTACCTACACTATTGATGTTATTTTTCCTTTATCTATGCTCTTATTTCTGCATACTTTTTCCAAATTCACACTGCAACGGGTAGCACTCACAAAATATTTCTTCAAAACAGTAGAGACACTCCCGTGGATATGGTTTGGATTTGATATGCTTGAGAATGCAACTGTATTTTATCTCCTTACGGAATTTCCTCAGCAACATCTGTTGGTAGCCGGTTCATTGGCATGGATTACCGTAGCAAAATTTTCTCTACTCTTCCTTTCACTTTTAGTACCTGTATCATTACTCTTATTTACAAGAAAGCTGAAGTATCGGTATTAACCTTCTATCAAATGGCAGTTTTTTTCTTAATTTGAAAACTCTTTAGTCAGATCGGCCAAATAATACAAAAGGAATAGAAATTTGATTGCTAACCAAAGCGAATTGTCTTATTTTAGCATTTCACAGTAATCCTAAAAATTAAAAATATGACACCTCTGCAAAAACGTTCTTTCATCCTTGTACTCGGTATAGGATTTCTCATCTGGCTACTTGCTACTATTGCTTTCAGAGTGGCAGGGCAATATTTTTTTATTACCGATTCACCTGTTGTACTCAGCATTTTGTACATCGTAGTGGTACCCGTATTGGGATTGGTGACTGTACTTACATGCAGAAAATTCAGATTAACAGGACTTGAAAATGTAGTTGCGGGTGTACTTTTAGTATTGCCGGGAATGTTGATAGATACTTTTGTTATTCAGTTTTTTGGTGCTCTATTCCCTAATATGCCGGCAAGCAATGCTGCTACGTTTGGCTCCTGGCTTATGTGGGCATACACGATTGTCTTAGTCACTTCAATAATTATAGGATTGGGCCGGGCTGCCAAACATAGTTGTTGATCTCCATTTCTTAGCAATCGGAATGTATGTTATAACTAAAACGCCTAAATTTCATATGTGAAAATGCCCTGTTTTTACTGTTCTTAAAAAATATTTAAAAAAATGTCCAAAACGGGAATGGTAAAATGTCTTTATTAAAATTCTAAAACAAATTGACCATGAAACAATTCTTATTACTACTTCACGAAGATGTTCAAAAGATCAGTGAATTATCATCAAAAGAAATGCAAGAATTAGCCCAGGCCCATATGAACTGGGCGACTAAACTGGCAGAAGCCGGACATTTAATTTCGGGTGACGGACTACATGAAAAAGGCATTCTTATCACCGGAAAGGATTGTGTAATCAAAGACGGACCTTATCTGGAATCTAAAGAAATTATTGGCGGTTATTACCTTTTACAGGCAACCGATTTGCAAACAATTGTAACATTGGCCAAAGAATGTCCGACACACCTGTATGGAGGCACTACCGAAATACGCCCTATCATGGAAATGGAAGATTATGAGCAATAAGGTGCTTCCAGAACAAGAAACGAATTACAGATCACTGCAAGGAAAGCTGTTCTCGGGATTATTATATCAATTTGGTACGGATTACGTTACGGAGATTGAAGATGCTATTCAAAATTCATTTTTAAAATCGTTGAAAACGTGGAAACACAACATTATTCCCGATAATAAAGAGAACTGGCTTTTCATTGTGGCCCGCAATGATGTATTGAACCAGATTAAAGAAAAACAGAAAAGAAAAAGTACTATTCCTGTAGCAAATAGTGATGAAGAGGCTATAACCGACAAAGATTTGCGACTTCAGACTATGCTTTTCATTGCTTCTCTGGAAAGTGTATCCAATCAGGCCAAAATACTTTTTATACTTAAAAATATTTTTGGTTTAAATGTCACTGAAATTAGAGACAGTACATTAATCAATGAGGAAGCTATTTACAAAAGTATTAACAGGACTAAAAACTCGCTACGTCTGGAGTTTCATAACAGGACTATTGACATAAACTCTGTTACGCCAGACCAACAGACTATTTCTATTATAGAAGAAATCCTTTATGCCGTTTTCAATATTGGTTTTGATTCTTTCAATGAAAAAACGGGCAATATTATCAATGAAGACCTGTGTATAGAAGCATTTTCATTACTCAAATTGTTGCTTAATCAGTATCAATACGATTCAACCAGCAACTTATTAGCCTTATTTTGCTTTCATATCGCACGAATCCCTGCCCGGATTGATAAAGGAAAACTCATTTCTTTTTTCAACCAGAACCGGGATAAATGGAACAAACAATTAATTGATGCAGGTTTTCATTACCTCAGAGAACCTAATGCTATTCACCGGTTTTATCTTGAAGCTATCATTATCAGCAAGTATATGTCGATACAACCGTTAACCATATCGGACTGGGAGGCTATTGTAAAACTATACGAAATAATGCTTGAGGTCTCGCAGTCACCTATAGTAAAACTAAATTATTGCTTTTGTCTGAGCCGTATCGGGAAAACGAAAGAAGCGCTGACACTCCTTAATGAAATTGAACAACAGTTACCCAGAGAACATATCTATTTTTCTTTAGTGAAAGTTAAACTACTGAAGGAAGCAGAGCCAAAGGCCTCCCACGATTTATTGATTTCGGTTATCCATAAAATAAACCAGAAAATCCGAAGAGAATACCTGCTAGAAAACAAACTCATTCCGTTATAAAATATGAAAACACCACTTAAATTGATCGTAATGATACTCTCTGCTTTTGTTTTTACAATGTGCAGCAACAAACAAAATGGAAGTTCAAAGACAGATAACTTTGACTGGCTTTTAGGAAATTGGCAGCGGACAAATGAAGAAAAGGGCAAAATGACTTTTGAGACATGGCAAAAAGTCGATGATTTCGCATACAAAGGTGTCGGATTTACCATGCAAAACAAAGACACCGTCAGTCAGGAACAGATGAAAATTGTTAAGACCTATGGAAAATGGAATTTATTAGTTAAAACCCGAGAAGAAAAAGACTTTATCAAGTTTGATGTATCGGATATGGAGAACGGGTCATTTACCTGCAAAAACGATTCACTGAACTTTCCAAAGACTATAAAATACTGGAAAAATGGAGATAAGCTAAATGCAAAAGTTACAGGTGATGACATAGAAATAGCATATGAATTTAAACAATTGAAATAAAAAAGCTCATTGCATTAGTATTCTTTCATCTTTAAATATAATTAAGCATGACAGAACCAGAGCTTAGCATAAAATCGTATTTAGGAGTTGTAAATACTAAAGAATTATCATCTATTGTCCCATTATTTCAACCAGAGCAGCAGCCTGTCTATGATTGCAGAAGAACGCTACTATTTTTTCTTTGCTAACAATAAAGAGCTATTTAATCAGGTACTACTGTAGTACATAGCGTCCATGCCTGCAATGAGAGCCGGATTAGAAAAAAGTAACTTTCTTAAATTCTTGATTTTTATCAAGCAGAACCTATTACACAAACCCGAACTTTGTGAAGTACAGTTAAATAACATTCACAATGAAACGTATATTTTTAGTATCGGCAATCCTCTTGATGAGTTTGACTCTTATGGCAAAAGAAATTAAAACAAAAATTGTTATTCAGGCAGCACCTGAAAAAATATGGAAAATACTTACCGATTTTGAAAACTATCCGCATTGGAACTCTTTTATAACTTCTATTACAGGCGAAGTTGAAAAAGGAAATAAAATTATAGTCAGCATCAAGCCTCCCAAAGGAAAAGGAATGACTTTTAAACCTACTATTTTGACCAAAACAGACAATAAAGAACTAAGCTGGCGGGGAAAACTCCTGTTTAAAGGACTATTTGATGGCACACACTTATTTGAGTTGATAGACAACGGTGACGGAACAACAACCTTTATACAAAGCGAGAAATTCAGCGGCATTTTTGTGTGGCTGTTTAACCTGCAAAAAACCAGAAATGGTTTTAACGAAATGAATAAGAAACTGAAGGAGCTTGCCGAAAGTGAATAAAGTTTTTAATTGGACAGGCATTAAAAAACCCCGCTGATACAGCGGGGTCAACAACTGATAATTAAACAGTAACTAAAAATCAGTCTATATAGAGGGCAAGTATTATTTCATGGTTCGTATGGAGACCGCAGCAATTACCGTTGCGACAATACAAATTATTCCGGCAGAGAAAAAGGCAGTCTGAAAACCTGAATTAAGAGCAGTGGCTTCGACTTCACCTGCCATTTTAAGTGTATTGGTTTTGGCTGCCGAAATCGCAACAATAATGGCCAGCCCCAAAGCTGATCCGACCTGGTAACTTGTATTCACCAATCCGGATGCAAGTCCCGTTTCTTCTGGTTTTGCACCCGACATAGAAGCCACAGTCCCGGGGATGTACGTAAGCGACATACCGACTGCTCCCAACAAAGAAGCAGGCAATACATTAGCTACAAATGTCCCGTCAGAAGGCACTAAGCTGAACAATATAAGTGATCCAGCAAGTGCTAGCAACCCTACAATCATATTGGACTTAAAACCAAACTTAGCGACCAGTTTCCCGGTAACGCCCACCATCAGAAACATAATAGCCAGTGTCATAGGCAATAGTGCAAGTCCACTATTGAAAGCCGAATAATGAAGTGTTTGTTGTAAATACAGATTAAGGAAAAACCATAATGGTATCCATGCGGCTGCCAGTAATGCCATTACGATATTACCCGCTGAAAGATTCGGCACTTTAAAAATAGACATAGGAACTAACGGTTCTCTTTTCTGTTTTTGAAGAATATAAAAGGCGATCAACAATGCGATTGATAGTATCAGGAGACCAATAGTATGTACCGAACCCCACCCTTCACTTTCGGATGAAACAATAGCATACACCATCAATATAAGAGAGGCTGTGGCCAGAATAGCACCTGCCATATCTACTTTTCCCTTTCTGGTTTCGCCGGTAAACAGAAGACTCTGACTACGAAGCAATACTATGATGCCAACAGGAATATTAATGAGGAATATCCAGTGCCAGGAAAGCCATTCGGTAATGGCTCCACCAAGAAAAACGCCGGCTGATCCTCCAGCAGCAGCAGATGCCCCCCAAAAACCGAGTGCTTTGTTAAGTTCTTTCGGATCTGTAAATTTGGATAAAACCAGTGTAAGGGCTGCCGGAGCAATAAATGCAGATCCTAAGCCTTGCAAAGCTCTTCCCATATTGAGCGCTGACTCAGACCATGCAACACCTGCAAGTAAAGAGGCTAATGTTAGAATTACAAAGCCCCACATAAATATTTTTCGTGCTCCAAACAGGTCTGACAACCGCCCTCCCAGTAATAAAAAACCTCCAAACAGAATAACATATGCATTGAAAATCCACTGTAATCCGGTTTGCGTATATCCTAAATCAGCTTTTATAGCGGGCAATGCAACCCCAATAATAGAAGTATCCATTATGACCAAAAACTCAGCAGTACATAATAAGAAGAGTGCCGCCCATCGTTTACTGTACGGTTTTGATTGTTCAGGTGGAGAAGTATTTTTCATATTTATTCTTTAGTAAGTATTTAGATTTGAATATTAATTTTTTCTCCTGCTCACATAATATGCGCAGAAAACAAATAATTTGATTGTCCCAACAAATATATAGACGACTGTATGTAAACACTTTACATAATTAAGGCTATATAGTGTAAAATTTATTTAAAGTGTACGCATGATAAAATGATATTAAAATAGAGTCAGGAATTCTGATTATCTTTCTCATTTAGATTGTCATTTCCTAAGTAGTAACTTTTGCTTCTCTGCAGACCCTACCTTTCATCCTCATCATTATTAATGAACAAAAGCCTTACCTGATATTCTGGTAAGGCTTGCATCAGACACATTGTAATCCTTATGCGATAGACTATCGTGTCTAATTAAATAATGACAAGATTGGAGCAGCTCATCAGAGTCAGATATTCCTCTGTTGGCAATTATCTTGTTTATACCTATACGGCAATATCTTTCTTCTATACCAAACAACAACTAATGCATTCGAATGATTCTTCTGATAAAGAATAACATATTCACCTCAGGTAGGGTTCGGCTTATAAGCATGCTCCATAGACCTTGTCATAATATTATTTATCTACTTTTGTAAAACAGGATCTTATTACAATTCCAGCAATCCCAAAGCATGTTGAAGCTCTGTATGCAGTATACGTAGATTGTACATAGCCTGCAGATAATTTATTTTAGCCTGTGTAAGGGCCAGTTCAGCATCCGTCAATTCCAGTCTGGAACCCAATCCGTTTTTGAACCGGTCTTCGGTCATCTGGTGATTTAGTTCTGCAGATTGTACGGTGGTTTCCTGTATTTTCAATTGAGAGGCAGCTTCTTTCCATTTGCTGATAATGCTAGCCAGTGTTGTTTTTATTTCATCTTTGAGATCTTTCATCTTTACCTGCTCCTGTTGTGCAATGATCCTTGCCTGGCTAATTCTGGATTTACTTTGTCCTCCGTTGAATATCGGTACGCTCACCTGCAACCCCAGGAAAGATGTTCTTGGCCATACATAATTATTAAACTTCAGGTTATCTGCCTGCGCTTGTACCTGATATTGACCAATTACAGCAATCTTAGGTAATAGTTCCGCTCTGGTAGCATATATCTTCTGTTCCCGCATAGCAATGACCAGTTCCTGTACATTCAGATCTTTTCGGTTGGATTCGGCAATTTCCAATGCTTCACTAACATTCAGAAAATCAGCCTTATACACCTTTACATCAGACTCTAACTCGTCTGTGAGCTCCAGTTCCTGCGCATCTTCAAGTCCTATCAGTCTTTTGAGTTCCATACCGGAAACTTCAATATTATTATTGAGATAAGAAACAGAAGATCTTAAATTTTCTACAGCAATAAAACTTCTTAGCGTATCCGACTTCAGTCCTCTTCCTTGTGCCAGCAAGGCGCGTGAATCTTTCAAAGCACGGACGTTGCGTTCGTGACTCTGTAACAAGAGGTTGAGTTGTCGCTTCATCATCAGTATACTGAGGTAGCGGGTAGAAACTCCAAGCGCTATGCGACTTTTCAAATCCTCAGTCTTTTCCGTTTGGATTTTTTCATTGATTCTGGAAGCCTTTGTGAGCCTGTGTGCACCTAAATCCATAACCGGCTGGTAAAGAGATATAAATCCGTTAAAAATATTTCGACCGCCTACAGCAATTTCCTGTACCGCCTTATTCGTTCCTGCAAAGGATCCGGGAAGGAAGATATTCTGCCGGTCAAAGTAATACGAATAGCCTACTCCTGCCGACAGATCGGGTAATAATTTACCTTTACTTTCCCGTGTCTGTTCTGTAGCATTCTTTTCTTCCAGTGTCTGCACCTGCAGGATTTTATTTCCCTGTCTTGCCATAATCAGAGCTTCCTGTAGTGAAAGCTCCTTTTTTTGGGCAAGTAATGGCCTGCTGCCCACAAGCAACAGAATCATTATGAGTATATATGATGCTTTTTTCATCGTAAAATATTTATAATCAAGATTAGCCGATTTTTTTGATTTTGTTTTCACGCCTATCCTCCTTCTCAGTTGGAGAAGTATCAACTGCGGGGAGATAGCCGGACTTATTTTATATCTGTCATTATTCATGGCTAGTTTCTATTTCACTATCTTCCATTTCTACGACTTCTTTTCTGCGCTTGCTACTGGACAGATAAGAGTACACGGCCGGTATGATAAACAGTGTGAGTATGCCTGAGAACACTAATCCTCCGGCGATAACTATACCCAGCGACTGACGGCTGTTGGCTGTCAGTGCAATAGGCAGTGCACCGAATATCATGGCTAGTGAGGTCATCAGAATAGGACGGAACCGCTGTTCTGCAGCCTGTATCGCAGCCTCGAATTTGGAGAGTCCGGTGTCTTTGAGATGATTGGCAAACTCTACGATCAGGATACCATTTTTCGTAATGAGCCCTACCAGTGTGATGATACCAATCTGGCTGAATACATTAAGGCTTTGACCGAACCAATGGAGGCTGAGGATAGCTCCTGTGACCGCCATCGGTACGGTAAGCATAATAGTCAGCGGGTCACGCAGACTCTCAAATTGTGCGGCCAGAATCATGTAGATAATCACCAGAGCGAGAATTAGTGTGAAAGCTATATTTCCCTGGCTTTCTCTGTAGTCACGAGACTGGCCGGCTAATGACGTTTTGAAATTCTCTCCCAGAACTTCAGTTTTAATGCGTTCTATTTCTTCAATTCCTTCTGCCAGGCTCACACCTGGTGCCGGTGCTGCTGATACGGTAGCAGAGGTGAACTGATCGTAACGGTATATGGCTGCAGGACTTACAGCCTCTTCTGTAGTAATCAGGTTGTTTAGTGGGATCAGTTGTCCGTTATTAGAGCGTACATATATAGAATTGAGATCGGTAATATCATTCCGCAGTTCGCGCTTCATCTGTCCGATGACTTCATATTGCCTGTCGTTACGCAGGAAATAAGCGTAGCGCAGTCCGGAGAGTGACAGTTGAAGTGTACGGGCAACTTCTTCTATGGAGACTCCCATAAGGGCGGCCTTTTGTCGATCAATATTTATTTTGATCTCAGGTTTATTGATTTTAAGATCAGCATCCGCAAACATCAGTTTTTTACTTTGGCGTACTGCATTCAGAAATTTTGGAAGTGCTGCAGTGAGAGTATCCAGATCCTGAGCCTGCAATACAAATTGTACGGGCATACCCCCTCCATAACGGGAACCAATGGTAGGTGGCAGGTAAGGGAATAAGAGAAATCCTCTGAAACTGGCCGAAGCCGCTCCATACTGATTATACAAATCCTGTATGCTGGCTTTTCTTTCTTTCGGATCTTTCAGATAGATACTTTGTACAGCAACATTAACAGGAGCCGGAGCCGGAATGAAGGATATAGCAACCATGGAATAGGTCTGATACAGTCCGTCTGTAGAATCATTGACATATTTACCGACATCTATCATATGTTTTTTCATATAATCGAAAGACACTCCTTCTGGTGCAATAGCAATAAGGCTCATATTGGATCTGTCTTCTATCGGCGCAAGCTCAGAAGGTAGTTTTTTACCCACAAAATAGATAAGTCCCGTAGTGACAATCAGGAAGATCCATGCCAGCCATCTGGCACGCATAAAGGCCTTGAGCAAATGAGCATACCCATTATTCATACGAACAAAAAATGGTTCAGTTACCCGGTAAAACCATCCCGGACCTTCTTTCTTTTTAAGGAAATAGGCACTGAGCATAGGGGTCAGCGTAAGAGCAACAAATGCGGATACTAATACGGATCCGGAGACCACTATAGCAAATTCTTTGAATAACTGGCCGCTGATACCACCCATAAACACAATGGGTAAGAATACAGCTGCCAATGTTATAGTCGTAGAGATAACGGCAAAATATATTTCTTTGGAACCTTTAAAGGCTGCCTGTATCGGCGGCATACCTTCTTCTATTTTTTTATAAATATTTTCGAGTACCACGATTGCATCATCCACCACCAGTCCTATCGCGAGTACCAGTCCAAGCAAAGTCAATACATTGATAGAGAAGCCTGAAATATACATAATGAAAAATGCCGACAAGATAGATACCGGAATAGCGATAACAGGGATAATGGTAGAACGCCAGTCTCTCAGAAACAGAAAGATAATAATAACGACCAGACCGAAGGCGATGAAGAGCGTCTCTTCTACTTCCTTGATGGATTCGCGTACGGATTGTGTAAAGTCGAAACCTACAATCAGACGGTATTCGGACGGAATGTCTTTGCGCAACTGATCAAGACGTTTGTAAAATTCATCTACTACCTGAATCGCATTGGCACCTCGCTGTATCTGTATGGCGACACCAATACCTACACGATTGAGGTTGCCGGTTTCATTGATGATAGCGGTACGTTCATTCATTTCTCCCAACTCTGCCGAGCCGACATCTTTGAGGCGGATAACTGAGTTTTCGGTCTGTTTGACGATCATTTCATTAAAATCGTTTTCCGTAGTCAGCCTGCCCAGTGTGCGTATACTAAGCTCGCTGTTGTTTCCTTCTACACGTCCGGACGGAACATCTATATTCTCCCGCAGCAAGGCCTGACGTATGTCTTCAGGAGTCAGTCTGTAGGCCGCAAGTTTTATCGGGTCAAAGCGCAGGCGCATCGCGTATTTATGCTCGCCTACGATAGCGACATTGTTGATACCGGGAATGGATTGCACACGATCTTTGATAACAGTAGAGGCGATATGGCTTACTTCTTTTATATCTTTGGTATCACTTTCTACTTCGAGAAAGGCGACCAGGTTATCGGGCGAAGAGGCTTTCTGTACAATGGGTGGATCTACGTCTGCCGGAAGCTGTTTACGTGCTTTAGAGACTTTATCTCTGACATCGTTCAGGGCATCTTCGATGTCCATTTCGCGGTTGAATTCTATCGAAATAACACTCACCTGCTCTCTTGATTCGGAGGAGATGGTACGTATTCCGTTTGCCTCGGCAATGGATTCTTCCATTGGCCGTGTAATCTTGGATGCGATTACATCGGGGCTTGCTCCCGGGTAAAAGGTAACGACGGAGATAACGGGCGGCTCGGTGAGCGGGAATTCCCGAATCCCCAGTTGTTTCCATCCAACCACGCCCAAGATGACTATAAGGAGGGAAAATACACCGGCTAAAACCGGCTTTTTTATGCTTAAAGATGATATACTCATAATGTTGCAAATTGAGGTGGATTATTTTTTGACAACAGCTTGTACCGGAGTACCATCCCCAACGCGCATCATGTTGGAAACAACAATGCTGTCTCCGGAAGTGATTCCGGAAGTGATAATGGCTTCTGTCTCCGTTCTGTTGCTTATCGTTACGGGTACGGGTTTGGCTATACCGCCTTTTATGATAAATGCATTATAGCCTTGCCCGCCGGGCATTAATGCTTCGGTAGGTACCATCACACCTGTAGTTCCTTTCTGTTCGGTACTGAAATATACTTTGACGGACTGTCCGGCACGAAATTTCCCACTACTGTTGTTAGTTACAGCCTGTACTTCCAGACTTCGACCCTTTGCATCAAGCCCCGGTTCGGTAGCGGTAATGCTGGCATTGTATTGCTCTTCTGAAGACCCGGTACTGAATTGAATCGGGGTACCGTTTTTTATTAAGGGCAGGTACCTTTCCGGTAACGTAAAATTAATTTTGATACTGCTTTGATCCTGCAGGTTTACCAAAGCTGTCCCAGGTGACACATAGGCTCCCAGATGGACTTTGGTAATCCCTACCCTACCTGAAAATGGTGCACGGATTACAGTCTTGGCGAGCTCTGTCTGCAGATAATCCTGCTGTGCCTCAAGGGAGCTGACACGTGTAAGTGCTTCATCATACTCCTGCTGTTGTACAGTTTCAGTCTTCAGGAGATTGGTCATCCGGTCTTTATTCAGCCGGGCCAGTTTCAACTCAGCCTGTACCTGTCTGAGCCGTGATCTGATGTCAGAGTCATTGAGCGTATATAATACAGCTCCCTGACTAACGTGGCTACCATCTGTGAAAGCCACTTTGGTTATCTTTTGTGCGGTTTCACTTACCACTGAGATTTCGCGAAGAGGTAACAGCGTACCGACAAAGATTTCCTGCTGATCGAGCTCCTGCTCCTGTGCAACAATTACGTCTACAGGTAATTTACCTGCAGCTGCCGGAGCAGCCGCTTCTTCTTTTTTAGGTTTGCTTTCACATGCTGTGAACAGGATGCTTAACAATGGAATCAGTATTCCTAATTTGTGTGTACGATATTTGTAAAACATTATCTTGTTTTTAAGTTATGAAACAAACAATTGATTCTATCACAAATGTATATCGCTTTACATTCTGTTTTTTTACACAATTACAGATATGTGTTCTAAAATTTATTTAAGAGAAAATCATTTCTATAAAAAAGTTAAGGGGGTATATGTGGGATAAAAAGGATCATTAGTTGAATAGAAAAAGTTTGAGACTACTGACATAGTGTTGTCAATACAACAGGCTACATTTGTGCAGTCATCAAAACAACAGGACAATGAAAAACCGCTACAGCATACTGATTTTAGTATTTATAATACTATCAGGCTCCGCTCAATCTCAAATTCAAACAAATATTTCTAAAACTATGGACGATCAAATTATTCAGCAATTTTACGTAATCGGTATTTCGACAAGAACGACGAATGCAAACGGACAGGCTGCTAAAGATATCGAAGCGTTGTGGGGCAGATTTTGGAACGAAGAGATCCAAAAACAGATTCCAAACAAAGTGGGCGACGAGTTTTATGCTGTTTACACAGATTACGAAACGGACTTTACCGGTCCTTACACCACAATTATAGGGTTACCGGTTAGCTCTTTGGAGTCCATTCCGGAGGGTTTCGTAGGCCTGACCATTGAAACAGCATCTTATAAAAAATTTGTATCAAAAGGTAAAATGCCTGAAGCGGTCTTCAATACCTGGCTGGAAATCTGGGGAGATCAAACACTTCATTCAAAACGGGCTTATAAAGCAGACTTCACGATCCACGGCAAAAAATACTTCGATGGTGATAATGCAGAGGTAGAGACTTTTATTTCCGTTAAGGAATGATTAATTGAAAGACTTTTATCCAGATGTTAAGATAGACTAAACTGATGTTAGTTAACCATTAGACGTGGCAACTCGTCTTCTCTGTTTTATTTATAGCTATACTGCCCTATATTCGATTTATTTTTTTATATTTTTGCTTTCAACATTTTCAAGACCTTATGACTACATATAACGAAGACAGCATACGATCCCTGGACTGGAAGGAACACATCCGTCTACGTCCCGGAATGTATATTGGTAAATTGGGAGATGGATCAGCGTATGATGATGGTATCTATGTACTACTCAAAGAGGTAGTGGACAATTCCATCGATGAATTTGTAATGGGAGCTGGTAAGATCATTGACATATCGGTCAATGAAAACAAGGTATCTGTGAGAGATTATGGTCGTGGTATTCCTATCGGATCAGTAGTAGACGTTGTATCAAAGATCAATACCGGAGGTAAATACGACAGTAAAGCTTTTCAGAAATCCGTAGGACTTAACGGAGTTGGTACTAAAGCCGTAAATGCACTATCAACACAATTTACAGTACAATCTTACCGCCAGGGTGAAACCCGGATAGCTCAATTCAGCAAAGGCGAGCTGGTCACTGATGAAAAGAAAGAGACTACTCAACGAAACGGTACGGCGGTCTCCTTCTATCCGGATGACAGTATTTTCAGAAACTACAAATACCGTATGGAATTTGTAGAAAATATGATCTGGAATTATGTATTCCTGAACTCAGGACTGGTTATCAATTTTAACGGTCAGAAATTTATCTCTGAAAATGGACTTAAGGATCTTTTAGAACGCAATATAGATACTGAATCTATGCGTTATCCTATTATACATCTAAAGGGAGAAGATATAGAAATAGCGCTGACCCATGGTCAGCAATATGGTGAGGAATATTATTCCTTTGTCAATGGTCAGCATACTACACAGGGAGGTACTCATCAGGCCGCATTCAGAGAAGCTTTGGTTAAAACCATCCGTGAATTTTACAAAAAAGATTTCGATGCAGCCGATGTTCGTTCCTCCATTATCGGAGCGATTGCGATAAAAGTTCAGGAGCCTGTTTTCGAATCACAGACAAAGACAAAATTAGGCTCTCAAAGCATAGGTCCTGATGGCCCCACAGTACGTACATTTATCAATGACTTCCTCAAAAAAGCGTTGGATGATTACTTACATCGCAATTCGGATACCGCAGATGCTTTATTAAAAAGAATCCTGCAATCCGAACGGGAGCGTAAAGATATTGCCGGAATCAAGAAGCTGGCAAATGAACGTGCAAAGAAAGCTTCCTTACACAACCGCAAACTCAGAGACTGTAAAGTACATTTTTCGGACAAAAACGAACGTAACCAGGAGACTACCCTTTTTATCACAGAGGGAGATTCGGCCAGCGGATCGATAACCAAATCACGCGATGTACAGACCCAGGCTGTATTCAGTCTGAAAGGTAAACCTTTAAATTCTTACGGCATGTCTAAAAAGATTGTCTATGAAAATGAAGAATTCAACCTCTTACAGCACGCACTCAATATCGAAGATGGTCTGGACGGCCTTCGTTACAACAACATTGTAATCGCAACAGATGCCGATGTCGATGGTATGCACATCCGTCTGCTCTTGCTGACCTTCTTTCTTCAGTTTTTCCCTGATCTTGTCAAAGCAGGGCATGTAGCTATTTTACAGACTCCTCTCTTCCGTGTACGGAATAAAAAAGAAACTATATATTGTTATTCGGATGAAGAGCGTCAACGGGCTATTGCAAAATTAGGTGCAAAACCTGAAATCACACGTTTCAAAGGGTTGGGAGAAATTTCACCGTCCGAATTTGGTTTATTTATAGGTAAGGATATCCGTCTGGATCCTGTTATTCTGACCAAAGACAATAAAATTCAGCAATTACTGGAATATTACATGGGAAAAAATACTCCGGACAGACAGAAACATATTGTCAACAATCTGCGTGTAGAAGTCGATCTGGAAGCAGAACTGACAAAACAAGCGGTATAGTTGAGTACTAATCGAACCTAACCTTAATGACTAAACCCATATTGATTCTAATCCAATGTCAGGACGACGTTGGATTAGTTGCAAAAATAGCTAATGCACTGGCACAGTACCGGCTGAATATCGTCACCATGCGTGAATTTGTAGATGAGGAAGCCGGTAAGTTTTTCGTTCGCGTAGTATGTACGGGAATACTCGAAAACACGGAAGAATTATTTTCTGCTTTAAAACAAAATCTTCCGGAAAATGCCAGCATAAAAATCAATCCGTCAGAGCGAAAAAAATTAATCATACTGGTCACCAAAGAGCATCACTGTCTGGCAGATATTCTAATTCGCCATCATTTCGAAACCTGGGATACGGATATTCAGGCTGTAATAGGTAATTATAGCGATCTGGAAGGATTCACCCGAAAATTTGACATCCCCTATCACTATGTTTCACATGAAAACCTTAGTAAGGACGAGTTTGAAGGCCTGTTGACAGCACAAATTGACCAATATGAGTTTGATTATATTATCCTGGCCAAATTTATGCGAATCCTTTCTCCGACATTTGTGCAGCAGTACCAGGGCCGGATTATCAATATCCATCACTCCTTTCTTCCCGCTTTCATAGGAGCTAATCCCTATCGGCAGGCACATACCCGCGGAGTGAAGATCATAGGTGCAACAGCACATTATGTAACAGACGATCTGGATGAAGGACCTATTATCGTACAGGATACCCGAAGAGTCAACCACACCTATACTGTACAGGATATGATGACTGCCGGTAAAGAAATCGAAAAAGCAGTACTTGCCAGAGCAATCCGTCTGTTACTGGAAGACAGAGTGATGCTGGACCGCAATAAAACAGTTGTTTTTGAATAGTGTTGAGTGAAATATGATCAACATCACTATTTACTAGTCTACCCAGTTACTTTTTACATGCATAATTATCGCTTATTTCGTATCGAAATAAGAACTGAATAATGACGCACTCCTTTCACATTCCTGTACTGGGATTGGCCTTTTCTATAGATTCCCCTCTCAAAGTTGCCAGGTACGGTATTTCATCTGTAATTTCTATTGTGGATGACGAACTTATAGAACGTATCCGGGCATACTACAGCAAACTAAATAATATAGACTTTCTTCCTATTACTAAAAAAGATCAGGATTTTAGAGCAAAACGTATTACGGCATACCTTAATCTGGTAAAGCAACTTGTCAAAGAACAAACAGCCGGCATGCGCGCCCAGCTTATGGAGGCAAACGCTGAAGCTGCACGTTACTTTAACCTTCTCCCGGATAATAATCCAATCAAGGCGCAATACGATCAGATGCTGAAAGAAACAGATGATAAGACCAGAAATCAACTGTCTCTACACTTGCATTCCTGTATTCAGCCTGGAGATATCGACGTCAATATCATGTCTAAAGTGGATAAAATTAATTATGCCGCCGATGGTGAGGCTTTAGACGAAAAATATGCCGATGCACTGGCTGCATTACGTGGTTTTGCCAATTCAGATCTGCATTCTTCCGTTGTATTATCAGCCGGTATGAACCCTCGGCTGTATAGCTACCTGTCTGAACTGGAAGTCTTCCAGCCAAAGGAAGATCAGGAATTTGAGAAAAAGATCACGCTCAAAGTAAGTGACTTTCGCTCTGCTATGATACAAGCCAGATTCTTGGCAAAAAAAGGATTGTGGGTATCTGAGTTCAGAGTAGAATCCGGATTAAACTGCGGAGGACATGCTTTTGCAACAGACGGTTATCTCATTGGTCCGATACTGGCTGAATTTAAAGACAAAAAGCAACAATTAAAAGAAGAGTTATTTGATACGTACCGCAAATACTGGGAAGCAAAGAATATCATTTGTAAACAAGCACCACACATCAGGTATACAGTACAGGGAGGCGTCGGCACTGCGGCCGAACATCAGTTTCTATTAAGTCATTACGATTTTGATGCTGTTGGCTGGGGATCGCCATTTCTATTGGTTCCTGACGCTACTACAGTAGATAATGATACATTACAGGCGTTGGTTGAATCCAAAGCGGATGATTTTTATATCAGCGGATCCTCACCCCTCGGTGTTCCGTTCAACAATTTCAGAAAAAGCTCTGCAGAGAAACTTAGGATTCAGCGGATTGAAAAAGGTCGTCCGGGCAGTCCATGTAAAAAGAAATATCTAGTCTCCAGTACAGCATACACAGCACAACCGATCTGTACAGCTTCCCGTGAATATCAACACATGAAATTAAAGGAGCTTGACCAGCAAGAATTGACAACCGAAGCATACGAACGGGCCTTCCGGGACATTACAGCAAAAACATGCCTGTGTGAAGGTCTGGCAACCCCGGCATATTTAAAGTATGATATCCTTAAGCCGAAAGAGTCTGCCGCTGTAGCTATCTGTCCCGGACCTAATACTTTTTGGTTCAAAGGTATATTTTCATTGGATCAGATGGTCAATCATATTTATGGACGTGACAATCTTATTCCGTCTGCCGAACGCCCTATTCTGTTTATCAATGAGCTTAGACTCTATGTGGAGCATATCCGCAAATACATAGACGTAAATAAGCTAGAGGTGGACGATAAAAAGATTAAGTATCTGGATAAATTCAAGACTCAGTTAAAGGAGGGTATTAACTATTACAGGACTTTAATAAAAGACTTGACAGGCTTCCAGGCTTCGGTATTGGCTACATTTCCTCAACAGCTTGATGAGATCGAAGAGGAGCTGGAAACCCTGTACCTGAGATAAAAATCGGCTTTGACTTTCAAAAATCAGGTATGGTATGCAGCGATTCATTACACTATCGCTGCATACCATAATAAATATTTAGTCTTTAGCAATCTTTCTGAATTTACCAAACACGCCTAATGGTAATTTAGGTCCTGCTGTAGCTTGCAGATAGAGCTCTCCGATTTCCAGATTTTCCACTTTCGGAAAAGCAGTTCTGATCAGATTTTCAACAATAACGGAAGAGAAGCCTAAAGAATAGGTATTCAAAATAAGGAAATGTTCTTTCGGATCCAGTAGCTGCACGACATCCTTCATCATTTCCATGATATGGTCTTCCAGTTTCCACTTCTCCCCTTTCGGACCGTGTCCGTAAGCTGGCGGATCCAGAATAATTCCATTATATGTATTTCCGCGTTTAAGTTCCCGCTTTACAAATTTAAGAGCATCTTCTACTACCCAACGGATATTATCTAGACCTGAAATTTCCTGATTCTCATTTGCCCAGGTCACAACCTGCTTGATAGAATCTACGTGCGTAGTGTCTGCACCCGCAGCTTTTGCGATCAATGAGGCTCCACCAGTATATGCGAACAGATTGAGGACTTTAGGTTTGTCCGTCTTAAAAGAGCGTACAGAGTCCGAGATATAATCCCAGTTAACAGCTTGTTCCGGAAAAATACCCACATGTTTGAAAGAAGTAAGTCCCAGTCTGAATTTAATTGCAGCATCTTTATTTTTATATTCGATATGCCAGCGATCCTGCGCTTTAGGATTTTTTTTCACCCAATCCCCCGAAGTTGCAGAACGACCTTTAAATCGAATATCATATCTTTTTGTCCACTCGGCATCAGAAAGTGTTTTAGGCCATACAGCCTGCGGTTCCGGACGAATCAGTACCAAATGACCAAAACGCTCCAGTTTTTCAAAATCACCACAATCGATGAGTTCATAATCCTTCCAATGCTGAGGAGTCAGTAATTGTATTTCAGTATTTTTCAAAATCAAAAATTTGCAGCAAAGATACAGTTAATCATTCAAACCTCATGAATCTACCTATACTTCGTAATAAGTATACTGATAAAATATACTTTTCATCAAACAAGAAGTTTTAATTATTTCAATTTATAATTTGTGAGTGAGTGATACTGGTAATATCTGGAAACAAAACAGAAAGCTGTTTATTAAATGGCTGACTAGTCGTAAAAATAGGTGTACTTATTTGATTTTATTCTTTTTCTTTATTTCAACAATATCAATAAGATCCTGCGGTCTTCCGCTAGCCTCCTTATTTTTTATAAAATCAAAGACACCTATATAAAAGATTTTTAAGTCTTCAACCTCAATGACCTGTCGATTTTCTTTAGCTTCAGAGAAGGTAATACCATCGATATCATTCAGGATGTCTATACGCAAGGGCGGATTTCCTATTTGAGTAATATATCCTGGTCTAAGAAAGTCCTCTTCCACCAATCCCAATGACCCCATCCCGAAATCATGGATAACATTAACCATTAATGCTGCATTATGTTCAGATACATCAATCCAAATATCAAGATCCCCGGTATATCTGGGTTGACCATGCATATCCACCGACAATCATGTAATCTACATGGTAGTCATTCAGTAAAGAAACGAAATCCTTAAAATCGTCAAAAAAATCCATTCTTCACCTTTTCCTTTTATTGACAATACTTTTATCCATCTTCTCCTGCTTTTTCAAGGATTGAGAGACCAAAAAGGTCACAGCCCTTAATCTAAATATCACTGGCTGTTTTAGCCAGTATTCCAGATCCTCAGCACTTTGATCTTGCAACCTTAGCGGAGCCTTGACTACAATTGGCGTTATATTTCTTTGTTTAATAACCACTGGTTTCATATACAACGATCATAAAAACTTAATACTATATACAGCTATTAACTGTCATGCTTCATCGTTTTGCGGGCAGCCTGCATCAGCGGACTTGCAAATACGAAATCATTCAACTCCTTGACGTCCGACTGAAGGATATCCTGATTGGTGCCTTCCCAGAATTTTTCACCTTTATATAAATACAGAATATATTCTCCGATACCCATTACCGAATTCATATCATGTGTCACCACTACGGTAGTACATTGGTACTCCTGAGTCAGATCCTGAATTAATTCATCAATCAGAATCGACGTTTCAGGATCAAGCCCTGAATTGGGTTCATCGCAGAAAAGATATTTAGGCCCCATGCTGATTGCTCGGGCAATCCCAACCCTTTTTTTCATACCTCCTGAGAGCTCGGCCGGAAACAGTTTATTGGTTCCCTTCAGATTGACTCTCTCCAGACAGAAATTTGCACGATCTATTTTTTCGCTTTTTGACATCTCTGTAAACATATCCAATGAAAACATCAGATTCTGTTCTACAGTCATCGAGTCAAAGAGAGCTGAATTCTGAAAAAGCATACCTATCTCCTTTCGGATAGGCACACGCTCTTCAAAACTCATCTTCGTAAATTCCTGTTTATCAAAAAACACACGTCCCTGTTCCGGATTATGTAATCCCACTATACACTTGAGTAAAGTACTTTTTCCGGAACCGGAACCACCAATAATCAAACTTACCTTTCCCGGTTCGAAAATAGCATCTATTCCTTTTAATACTTCTTTCTCACCAAATGCTTTATGAATATTCTGAATTTCAATCATCTTCCTTACAACATTAAAGCTGTGATCAAATAATCACTAGCCAGTATAGTAATACACCCAATCACTACGGCCTGCGTACCTGCCTCTCCTACTTCCAAAGCACCTCCGCTCACATAGAAACCTTTATAAGCAGGCACTGAGGTAATAATAAATCCAAAAACTACAGCCTTGACCATCGCAACGGATACTGTAAAGCCATTAAAACTACCCTGAATACCCTGTATATAATCGGCCGTACTAACTGCACCGGATAATGCACCTCCTAAAAGTCCGCCCAATATCGCACAGAAAATCGCCACAATAACTAAAGCCGGAATCATGGTAATACCAGCCAGTATCTTAGGCAGAATCAGATAACCTGGGGCATTGATCCCCATAATTTCCAATGCATCGATCTGCTCTGTGACACGCATAGAACCAATCTGTGAAGAAATAGACGAACCTACTTTACCCATTAAGACCAACGCTGAGATTGTAGGTCCCAATTCCAGAATATTGGAATCTCGGTTGATCTGTCCGATAATCGAATTCGGAATCAGATCGGACACCAGCTGAAAGGCGATCTGCATGGTCATTACCGCCCCGATAAAGGTCGAGATGATCACGATCAGACCCAACGAACCAAGTCCGATATCGGTCATCGCAAACATGGTTTCTTTCCAATAGATCTTTCCCTTTTCGGGTTTTTTAAAAACTGATTTTAAAAGTAAAATGTATTTTCCGATATGATAAATTAACATATATTTCCTTTAGTATATTATTTGCTATAAAACGCCTTCTTCTGAGGGATTCGTATGACCCATTCCCCTGCTATATCAAAATATAAACGAATATAGGTATAATCCCACAAAAACCTGTTACCTCGCAAGGGCATTGCTGCCATAGAACGGAATATTAATTTTTCACCGACAGATTTAATACATTTACCGAATAAATGCAGTAAATAACCTAATTGCATTGTTTTTTTTATCATCTTCACTTTAATTTTGATTCAGTTAAACAATTAGAATCGACAACATAACTATAAAACATAATGAACAATAAAAGAATTACCTCAGGACTTATCTTTCTTTTTGTGGGGATTATATTGCTTCTTGATGTCCTGGACATCATTGAGTTCAACTGGCTTGAAATTATTCGTTACTGGCCATTATTGATTATTCTGGGCGGTATTAATATGCTTATGCCTAATGGACAATCCGGACAGATCGCCAAATTAGGCTTTACCTGCCTGCTGTTAGGGTTTCTGGTATTTGTCGGCTTTACAACTCCGAATGAAAGCCTAATTTCCAGATTCTTCAAGGGATCTAATATTCATATAAGCACAGATGAAGTGGATGATTCAATTCCTTCCTCTTCAAGTAAGAGCCTTGCGATACAGCTCCCTAAAAATCTATCAGTAGCTAAAGCGAATTTCGATATCGGTACCACAAATCTCAAACTGTCCAGCCAACCGAGTAGCGTATTATTTGAGGCGGGAAATTCTTCAGACTCTTATTTTCTTAAACTCACATCAGACTCTGCCGAAGACGGTACAGCAACTATTGATTTAACGGGTAAAAAGAGAAAAAAAGGACGCAGCAAAAACAACACGACATTATTCAAACTGAATAAAGATGTAGTGTGGGATCTCAACTTTGACATCGGCGCTTCAGATGTACAGATGGACCTTTCTCCTTTTAAAATAAGAAACATTAACTTTGATACCGGAGCAAGCTCTGTAAATATGAAGCTTGGAAGACCTGTAGAAACATCTACGATCAATATAGATGCCGGAGCTTCTTCTGTCGAGATCCGAATCCCTAAAGATGTACCCTGCCAGGTAACTTCAGACAGCGGACTCTCATCTATAGAATTAGGCAGCGGTTTTGTGAGAAAAGGTGACGGCGTCAGTGAAACAGCGAATTATGCACAGGCTACTTCAAAATACAACATTGTTATTGACGCAGGGGTCACTTCTTTCAAGATCATTCAATATTAAATCTTACGAAATTATTACTTCAGAATCCATAACTTTGTGGTAGATATGGATACAAGTAATTTATTGAGCTTACCCGGAGGATATTGTAATTCTAAAACAGATTACAGCCGTTGGGTAACCAGGGAAGTGAATATCGGAGATATACCTATGGGAGGAAATAATCCCATACGTATCCAAAGTATGACCACTATAGATACCATGGATACTATGGGCTCTGTAGAGCAGACTATCCGCATGGTAGATGCTGGTTGTGAATATGTCCGTATCACTGCACCAAGTATAAAAGAAGCCGAAAATCTTGCAAATATTAAAAAAGAACTCCGTAACAGAGGCTATAATGTACCTCTTGTTGCGGATATTCATTTTACTCCGAATGCAGCTGAAGTTGCAGCAAGAATAGTAGAAAAAGTACGGATCAACCCCGGAAATTATGCGGACAAAAAAAAGTTCGATCAGCTTTCTTATTCTGCAAACGAATATCAGGCGGAATTAGACCGTATCTATAAAAAATTTGCTCCATTAGTCAGTATCTGTAAAGAATATGGCACTGCTATGCGCATAGGCACGAATCATGGTTCGCTGTCTGATCGTATCATGAGCCACTACGGGGATACACCGGAGGGAATGGTCGAATCAGCACTTGAATTTATACGCATTTGTGAAGATCTTAATTTTTACAACCTGACCATTTCGATGAAATCCAGTAATCCCCAGGTAATGGTACAGGCTTATCGTATGCTGGTCGAGAAGATGGTCATCGAAAATATGAACTATCCGCTCCACCTGGGTGTCACAGAGGCAGGAGATGGAGAAGACGGACGTATCAAATCGGCTGTTGGTATCGGCACATTGTTAGAAGATGGTCTGGGAGATACAGTACGTGTATCCCTAACAGAAGAACCGGAAAAAGAAGCACCTGTAGCCATAGCTCTCGTAAACCGCTACAGCAAACGTGCTAAAATGCTGCAGGAAGCAGCTATACAAAGCCGGGAAATAATACAGCTTAATCCTTCTTCCGAAACAGTAGCTTACGAATCCAAAGAAGTCAATACTTTTATTGGCGGTTCCCTCGTTCCCCGCGTCATTGTTGATATCTCGGCATCTAATCTGAAAGATCCGAATATCCTGACAGCAACAGGATATCGCTATGATATCCTCAATGACAAGTATCATATGGGAGAACAATCGGTAGATTTTGTATTTCTGGGAGATCAGCTACCTTCTTTCACCATGCCAGGCAATCTGAAGCAGCTTTATAATTACAATACCTGGTTAACGATTGCGAATCCAACCAATATACACCCTGTCTTTGATCTGGAACAGTTTAATGCAGCATCCCGCAAAGACCCTGTACTCAATCTGATATATATAAAAAATAATGATCTGGAATCCGAAATTTTCGGTAATTCAGCTATTGATAATACTGTTGTATTTGTATTGGAAACGGATCATATTCACGGGATGGCAGATCAGCGTCAGTTTTTCGCCAATCTTCAGGAAATAGGGCTCGACAATCCTGTTATTATAAAGAGATCCTATCCGTCAGAAGAATTTTCAGGTCCCGTGGGAGATATTATGAATCCGGAAGAACCGATTTCCAAGATTCAGCTGTATGCAGCAACAGACCTGGGCGCCTTACTGATTGACAAACTGGGCTCTGGCATATGGGTGGATTCACCTGCTACACCTATCGACAAACTGGTATCCTTATCTTTTGGAATCCTGCAGGCTACCCGATCGCGTATATCCAAAACAGAATATATCTCTTGTCCAAGCTGTGGACGGACTTTATTTGATTTACAAGATACCACCCAGATGATCCGTGCACGGACGAATCACCTTAAAGGGTTGAAGATCGCTATCATGGGTTGTATCGTCAACGGACCGGGTGAAATGGCAGATGCGGACTATGGCTATGTTGGTGCAGGGCCGGACAAAATAACGCTCTACCGAGGTAAAGAAGTGGTCAAGAAAAATGTAAGCTCAGCAAATGCTCTTGATGAACTTATCGATATCATCAAAGGCGACGGGCTTTGGATTGAAGAACAAGAAACTGCAGTATAAAAAAAGCGAGACTTCAAAATGAAGTCCCGCTTTTTTTATATCTTGATATAATTATCTTATCTGTAAAACCGACCGTTATCTGACGGATATACGTTTAATGACTGTTTCTGTTCCTGCTACAACTCTCACAAAGTAAAAGCCTGAAGACAACTTGCCATTTGTTTCAAACGCAAGATTCTGATTACCAGCATCAAGCGTATTATTCATAAGCCCTAAAACTTCATTACCCAACGCATCCATGACCTTTATGGAAACGGCATTCTGTTTACCCAATTTGAAGGATACAGTTACCTGTTCAGCAATAGGATTGTAGAATACTTTTACATTATTGATCAGTTTGTCTGATTCTGCTGCAGAAAAAATTTTAGCAGCTGACATACCAAAGTCGTATGAAGATTCGTTATTGAAATATTTAGCAGCCTTTGAGGCATTGGATGCCATATACATATGGCCCATTTTTTTTGATGAACTATCACTCGCCAATACCATATTGGAACCCCAAGCAAAGCTCAGACTTGCCATAAGCACAAGTGCGTTCGTAAGGGTTTTAATAATGTGTATCTTAGTAAAAAATTTCATCATATGTCTGAGACAGTTGTATTGTTAATTGGTTTAATCAAATATAAACCTTTTTCTCAATTATCTTCATACAAAAATAGATTTTTTTTTATCTGATCGTTAATTAATCGGACGATTTTTAATGGCTTTAACAATTTTTAACAACTCTTGACGTTGTCACAAAAAAAACCAAACTTTGGCAGTTCAATTCTGTTATCAAGAATACTGATTAACAGGCGAAAAATTGAAGATTTAGTCATTAAATTTATTTAGAATGTCAACAAAAAACGCGAGCGACGTTCAAAAGTTGAGCCTCGGCGGCTTACTGATTAGCTTAGGAATTATCTTTGGAGATATCGGAACTTCCCCTCTCTATGTATTCAAAGCTATTATTAACAAAGGAACTATCGAACCAGACCTCGTCCTCGGGGGATTATCCTGTGTCGTATGGACTATCACCCTTCAAACTACCGTTAAGTATGTATTGATTGCCCTGAACGCAGACAACAATGGTGAAGGAGGTATACTTTCCCTCTACTCACTGGTCAAGAGGCAGGCCAAGTGGCTTATTATCCCGGCCATCATCGGAGCTTCCACACTGTTGGCTGACGGTATGCTGACTCCGGCTATCACCATCTCTTCAGCAATAGAAGGTTTAGCAATCAACAATCCTACCATCCAGACAGTACCTATTGTAATTATTATTATCTCAGGATTGTTTCTGATCCAGCGCTTTGGGACTTCCATCGTAGGAAAAGTCTTCGGACCGCTTATGCTCACCTGGTTTTTGACCATAGGGATTCTGGGGGTAAGCTACATTGATGAAGCTCCTCAGGTATTAAAAGCAATCAACCCTTATTATGCTTTCAAACTAATCGTAAGCACGCCAAATGCGTTGTTTATTATTGGTGGTGTATTTCTATGTACGACAGGTGCAGAAGCACTCTACTCCGACATGGGACACTGTGGAAAAGCCAATATCAGAATAAGCTGGATACTTGTAAAAATATGCTTATTGCTTAATTACTTTGGACAGGGAGCCTGGTTACTGGCGCATTCTGGAACCCAGATCGGAGAGAAAAATCCGTTTTATGCCATTATGCCGGAATGGTTTCTGGGATATGGAGTTGTCATCGCAACCATTGCAGCTATTATTGCCAGCCAGGCGATGATATCAGGATCGTTTACACTGATTTCGGAAGCTGTACGCCTTAATATCTGGCCCAAAGTCACCATACGTTATCCAAGTGATCACAAAGGACAATTATATGTACCATCCATCAATCTGATACTATGGCTGGGATGTATGCTGATCATCGCTGTATTCAGAGAATCCAGCAATATGGAGGCTGCATATGGTCTGGCCATCAATGCGACGTTTATCACGACGACTATTCTAATGGGATTCTTCCTGAGATGGAAACGGGTGAACAAGTACCTGATTTTCTTATTTGTAGGTTTCTACTTCTTTATCGAGTTTGGATTCCTGGCAGGTAACTCTGTAAAAATTGCACACGGAGGTTGGTTGACCTTAGTCTTATCACTGGCGCTGATCGCGGTTATGTACGCCTGGTATAATGCCAGAAAAATCAAAAACCGCTTTGTCAAATTTGTTAATATCAGGGATTATAATGACATCATTTCAGAAATGAGTAAAGATCCTACTATTCCTACTTTCGCATCACAACTGGTCTATCTGACCAGTGCAAACAACAGGAATGAGATAGAATACAAGATCATCTACTCCATGATCAATAAAAAGCCTAAGAAAGCAGATGTGTACTGGCTGGTGCACGTAGATGTGATGGATAATCCACATACCCGAGAGTATACGGTAGAACAGATTATTCCGGGCAAATTAATCCGCATAGACTTTAAACTGGGATTCAGGGAAGAGCAACGCATCAGTTTACTGTTCCGGAAAGTAGTGGAAGATATGGTACAACGCAAGGAGATCGATATTGTAAGTCAGTATGATTCGTTGAAAAAATATAAAATACCCGGAGATTTCAGATTTGTTATCCTGGAAAAAGTGTTATCCAAGACTAATGATCTGAAATGGCATGAACGTATTATCTTCGAGATCTATAAAATTCTCAAGAAATTCAGTCTGTCCGAAGAAAAAGGATTTGGTCTGGATGCAAGTTTTGTGACTATAGAACGTGTGCCGCTGAGCATACCGAGGACACATGAAGTCGTTATCAATCGAATAAATTAAAAAACTAAGGGCCTCCGAATCGGAGGCCCTTAGTTTTTTTAATCAGCTATTGCTTTTGCTTCTTTATTTAATCGGGAATGTCGGTAACCATACATAAAGTAGATAACCAACCCGGCAACTAACCAAAGTATAAAAATAATCCAGTTACTGGCTCCCAGTTCAGTCATCAGATACAGGTTGATCAGAATACCTGTAGTCGGAAGTAAAGAGAAGTTCAACCGGAAAGCATAAAAACTCATACCGATCCAAACTAACCAGAAAATAATAACCAAAGATTTATGCTCTAGTATATAAAGCGCAGACATAGACTTCCATTCGGTAATAGTATCCTGTCCGTATACAAACAACAAAACCATGGCGATCAGGAAACCCAGCCCCACAAGGTATTTTCCGTTTACATAGGGAACTCTGAATTTTGATTTTTTGGAAAGCCCTGAATGATCCATATAAAGCACCCCTGCACATACCAGAATAAAGGCAAAGAAAGTCCCTACGCTGGTCAGATCCACAAAGAAGTCCATTTTAAAAAACAGAGAGGGAACAGCAACGACAATACCTGTCACAACTGTAGCATATGAAGGTGTTTTATATTTAGGGTGAATAGTAGCAAATTTCTTCCACAAAAGTCCGTCACGGCTCATCGTCATCCATATTCTCGGTTGTGCCAGCTGATATACCAAAAGAGCACTTGTAATGGCGATCACAGAAGTGACAGAGATAATACCGGCCATATGATCGAATCCTACATATTGGAATACATAAGCCAGCGGATCTTTTACATTCAGTTCAGTATAATTTACCATTCCGGTAAGGACTAAAGCAATAGCTACATAAAGTACCGTACAGATCAATAAACAGTATATCATTGCTCTCGGCAGATCCCGTTGCGGATTTTTACATTCTTCTGCTGTCGTTGAAATGGAGTCAAACCCGATAAACGCAAAGAAAACCGCAGCGACACTACTCATAACTCCTCCCAATCCATTAGGTGCAAACGGAGTCCAGTTTTCCGGTTTGACAAAAAATAATCCCCCAAAGATCACAGCCAGTATAATACCGACCTTGATCATGACCATGATATTGCTGGCTCGTTTAGACTCTTTAATCCCGACATAGACAAGTATGGTCACCAGAAAGGTGATAATACCTGCTGGGAGGTCAAAGATAATAGGCACATCTCCGATACGGGGTGCTGTTACATATGCTTCCAGTGCCAGCTTATCAATACCTGTCAGTTTATCAACCCCAACTTCCAGCATTTTCTGATTTGCTTCGACGGCATAAGCAGGTGCCATAGAGAGCCATCTGGGCACATGTAAACCAAAACCTTCCAGCATGGATACAAAATATTGGGACCACGATATGGCGACCACCATATTGGATACCGCATATTCGAGTACCAGAGCCCAGCCTATAATCCAGGCAAACAATTCACCAAAGGCAACATATGCATACGTATACGCACTTCCGGAGACCGGAACGGTACTTGCAAACTGTGCATACGAAAGTGCCGTAAAAACACAGGCAAAAGCCACAAAAACAAAAAGAAGCGAAACCGCAGGTCCGCCATTGAAACTGGCCAGTCCGATTGTACTGAAAATACCAGCCCCTACAATCGCTGCAATCCCCAAAGAAACAAGATCCCTGATACCAAGAATCTTGGATAATCCTGAACCCCCATGTTCAGAATCACTAATAATCTGATCTATGCTTTTCTTTCTGAAAAGTTGATTTCCCATACTGTCTGTAAATTTTAAGATTGCAACCTCAGGTTACTTTATAAGTTTATTAATTAGTATCATTCTGCTAAAGCAAGTCTGTCCTGAATTTCAAAATAGACACTTTTATAATCAGTAAGTTGTTTATCTGTATACATAATCAACTCTTCTGTAAGTCTGAGATGATGCCCGGCTTCCGGTTCAAAATCCCAGATTCGTTTTGCAATATTAAACAATGCATATGATATTCTGCTAATATCTGCATATTCATATGTGTACTTAGAGTTTACAAAACGCTCATAATACGACATAAATTTAGTCGTATCTTCTAATCCTATAATTTTCAGAAACTTAATAATCGTATCCGGATGTACCTTTTCCAGGTCCTCATAAAAGCGGTCTACATTAATTACCTGATGTTTTAACAACAGATGATCCAGAATCAGTTCAAGCGCGACATGTGCCAAAAATGAAGGACGAACAGGTAATCCACTCAGGCTATCCTGTATCTGAATCCGCAAACGATGGGTGTGATCAAAAAAAAACGGTGTGTTGTGAAAGATGCGGTCTACCTCCAGATGTCTGTTCCAACCTTCATAAATAGGCTTAAACTGTGGATGGTCCAGCAATATGGTCTCAAACCGGCTGGGATGAAACATATACTTCTTATCCGCATTCTTCAGCAGATCCGGCAGTATTCCGCCCAACACGCGTTCGGGCTGGGTAGCATACCTTTCGAAATAAAAATGCGAGAGAAAATTCATTCTGATCTTAATAAAATCACGCAAAAAGCGTAATATCTTAAATCTTGACGTAAGATACAGCTAATCTTACTATCTTTGCAACTTAATTAAAATTTTCTTATCCGTATTATTATGAACTTTGTAGAAGAATTACGTTGGAGAGGCATGTTACAAGACATCATGCCTGGAACTGAAGAGTTGTTAAACAAAGAAAAAGTATCCGGTTACATTGGTTTTGATCCTACAGGTGATTCGCTTCACGTCGGACATCTGACACAGATCATGACTCTTATTCATTTTCAAAACGCAGGTCATAAGCCTGTTGCACTGGTTGGCGGGGCTACCGGAATGATCGGTGATCCGTCATTCAAATCGGCCGAAAGGAATTTACTTGATGAGGAAACTTTAAATCACAATGTTGCAAGCCTTAAGCATCAGCTGAGCAAATTCTTAACATTTGGCGAAGGTGAACTGGATGCAAAGATGGTCAACAACTACGATTGGTTTAAGGATTTCAAATTCCTGGATTTTATCCGCGATATTGGTAAGTTGATTACAGTCAACTACATGATGGCCAAAGACTCTGTCAAAAAACGTCTTGAAGGTGAAAATGGACTATCGTTTACAGAATTTTCTTATCAGCTGATCCAGGGGTATGACTTCTATTATCTATGGAAACATCATAATTGTAAAATACAGATGGGCGGATCGGATCAGTGGGGAAATATCGTTACCGGTACCGAATTTATCCGTCGCCAGGATCAGGGAACTGCATTTGCGCTTACAACCCAACTGATCAAAAAATCAGATGGTCAGAAATTTGGAAAAACGGAATCAGGCGCTGTATGGTTAGATGCAAAGAAAACAACTCCCTATAAATATTATCAATTCTGGTTGAATGCAACAGATGATGATGCCAAAAACTGGATCCGAATCTTTACACTAAAACCAAAAGAAGAAATAGACGCAATCATTGCAGAACATGATGCTGCTCCTCATACCCGCACCGTGCAAAAAGCACTTGCAAAAGATATCACAATCCGTACACACTCGGAAAAAGATTATGAGACAGCACTCAAAACATCTGAATTCCTCTTCGGAAACGGTTCACTGGATTTCTTAGGCGATCTGGAGCATGAAGCTGTATTAGATGTGTTTGACGGAGTACCTCAATTTACAATCAGTAAGAGCGAACTTGCAGAAGGAATCAACATATTAGATCTGTTAGCGACAAAAACGCAGATCTTCCCTTCAAAAGGTGAAGCCAGAAAAATGACTGAAGGTGGTGGTGTGTCTGTAAATAAAGAAAAAGTATCCGGAACGGATGCAACCTTTACAACAGAAAATCTGATCAACAATAAATATATCATTGCTCAAAGAGGTAAGAAGAATTACTATCTTATCATAGCGGAGTAATCAAAGCTATAAAATAAAAGAAGGGCTCTCCAAATTTTTGGGAGCCCTTCTTCGTTTGTATTGAGTTGTATGTATAAAGTTTATTCTAAATGCTGGATAATCTTATATCCGAATTTAAATTTCTCATTTGCCGGAGTCGCATTGATCAAACCTTTTGCCCAAATGGTATAAATAGACTGATCTTTCGGTTCAAACTCAAAACTGACCAACTCTCTGTTTACATTTGATGTAATAAAGAGCTTATATTTTTTTCCCGTCTGCAGGGTCAGGTAGGCACTGGCTTCCTTGAAAGACTTATTTTTTACCAGCAGTGTATCCGAACCCTCAGATCCCAGATTAAGTGCAGGTGCATCCGGACTCAGATTGATAAAACGTACATTTGCGGTTCCTTTTGCCGGAACATCTGCTTTGTCTTCATAGCTGACTACATCCAGTTTCGTATCACCAACGACGAATAAAGAATAAATTTTACCCGGAGCAAAAGCCACCTGCTTAGAAACTAGTGCCCCCTTACCGATACTGTCCCGATCAAAGACCCTTACAAGGCGATTACCAGGAAAAGCATTACGATAAGGCAAATAATCTCCGAAATCAAAACTTTCATTAGAAAGATTGAGCTTATTCTGATCCAAACCAATATCTAATTTGATTGCCAGAGGCACAGCATTAACAGCGCCTGTGCCGGACAATTCACCATACCCGTAGTCGTCATTATCCAGACTACAGGATGTAAACAATAACAGACATAAAAGGAAACTACCTAAAAGAAATTTAACGCTATTCATAGTGCATTATCTATTCTAAAATCACATATTCACAACTAAAACGTATATTACAATAGAAATGCTACAGTACCAAAACAATTGGCTTTTTGGTCTGATTTTTTCTATATAAAATCGTTAAGTTTGTACTAAGAACATTATTATTGTTTTCATGCTAAATAAAGGAAATACATTTAAGAACTATGGTGGTGACAACTCATCAAAGAAAGCCCCTAAAAGTTCTTCAAAAAGCTATAATACAAAAAGTTACAAAGAGCCTTCGGAACCTGTACAATTAAGTGAAACCCAGGAAAAGATAATGAAAATATTAGGTGTATTTTTATTCATCCTGAGTTTTGCTTTCACCATAGCCTTTGTTTCTTACCTTTTCACCTGGGAAGAGGATCAGAGCTATATTTCAAAATCCAACGGAAGCTGGAGTACTTTGTTCAATACAGCTGAAGAAATTGACAGCGATGCCATTGACCTTCCGGTGGTACAGAATAAACTTGGAAAGTTCGGAGCCTTATTAGCCAATCAGTTTATTTATGAGTGGTTCGGTATTGCTTCCTTTATCTTTATCTTTATTCTTTTCGTAACAGGATACAGATTATTATACCGTAAAAATATACTTCCTGTAGGTAAGTCTCTCCTCTATTCTTCCATTGCTATTATCTATGTTTCGGTAACACTAGGCTTTTTGCAATCCTTCATTGCCAAGACACCCCATATTCTGGAAGGTAAATTCGGATTCTGGACCAACAGACTTTTGGAAGCACAGATCGGAAGCGCAGGTGTGGCCGGAATTGTTGTCTTTGCCTACCTGACTGTCCTTATTCTGATCTATAATCTGGATCTGAAATTCACATTCCAGTCCAAAAAGAAAATATATGATGAGGACCTAGCTTTTGATACCGATGATGCAGAAAGTAATCCTGTAAGCAGTCCTAAAAATACACGTATTCTCAAAGATGAAGAGTATGTTATCGACCCTATAGATCTGAATGATAAAGCTCCGGTACAGGAGTTCAACCAATTCAGAGAACCGGAAGAAACTTATAACAATAACGCTCGCAGGGAGGAACCGACCTTATCTATAGAAGAGGAACCGGAAGTACTTTCGAATTCTACACCTCATATCTCCTTCACTATTGATCATCCGGATACTGATGAAGAGGAGGTGGAAGAAGATATTCCGGCCAGTCCTGTATTACGGGTAGAAAAAGTAATAGAAGAAAAGCCTATAACGGCCAATGATCTGGTTGCTCAGTTTGGGGAATATGATCCGAAACTGGATCTGTCCGGCTATCAATATCCTCCATTGGAGCTTTTGAAAGATTACGGTAGTGGTAAGATTACCATTAATCAACAAGAACTCGAAGCTAATAAAAATAAGATTGTAGATACACTCCGTAACTACAGCATTGAAATCGAGCATATCAAAGCTACCATCGGACCAACGGTAACGCTTTACGAAATCATCCCTAAACCTGGTGTCCGGATTTCGAAAATAAAAAACCTGGAGGATGATATCGCACTAAGCCTTGCGGCATTGGGTATCCGTATCATTGCTCCGATGCCCGGCAAAGGAACGATTGGTATAGAGGTGCCTAACAGTACGCCTGAAATGGTGTCTATGCGTTCTGTACTGGCTACAGAAAAGTTTCAGAAGACCGATATGGATCTTCCAATTGCATTGGGTAAGACTATTTCAAATGAAGTATATATTGCAGACCTTGCAAAAATGCCTCACCTGTTGGTGGCAGGTGCCACCGGTCAGGGTAAATCTGTTGGTATCAATGCGATTCTAACCTCTCTGCTTTATAAAAAACACCCTGCTGAATTAAAGTTTGTACTAGTGGATCCAAAAAAGGTAGAGCTTTCTTTATTCAAAAAAATTGAACGTCATTTCTTAGCCAAACTTCCGGGAGAAGATGATGCGATCATTACGGATACCAAGAAGGTAATCAATACCTTAAACTCACTTTGTATCGAGATGGACCAGCGATATGACCTTCTTAAAAACGGTCAGGTCCGTAATTTAAAAGAATATAATGCAAAATTTGTCAATCGCAGATTAAACCCTGAGGAGGGTCATCGATTCTTACCATTTATAGTTCTTATAGTAGATGAGTTTGCCGACCTGATGATGACAGCGGGAAAAGAGGTAGAAACGCCGATAGCACGGCTAGCACAATTGGCACGTGCGGTAGGTATACACCTGGTTATTGCGACACAGCGTCCTTCGGTCAATATTATTACGGGTACGATCAAAGCCAATTTCCCGGCTCGATTAGCGTTCCGCGTTCTTTCCAAAGTCGATTCACGTACAATCCTGGATTCAGGAGGTGCTGATCAACTGATTGGTCGCGGAGATATGCTATTGTCAACGGGTAGTGATCTGATTCGTATTCAGTGTGCTTTTGTAGACACGCCTGAAGTAGATCAGATATCCGATTATATCGGTGGTCAGCGTGGTTACCCTTCAGCCTTCATGCTGCCGGAGTACGTTGATGAAAACGGAGAAGGTAGTGGACTGGCAGATTTTGATATGGATGACAGGGATCAGCTGTTTGAAGATGCTGCCCGCTTAATTGTCATGCATCAGCAAGGATCAACATCTTTAATCCAACGTAAATTAAAGTTGGGCTATAACAGAGCTGGACGAATCATCGATCAACTGGAAGCTGCAGGTATTGTAGGTCCGTTTGAAGGAAGTAAAGCACGCGAGGTGCTGTATCCGGATGAATACTCGTTAGAACAGTATTTGGAAACATTAAGAAAAGACAATTAAAGATGAAAACAACATTATGGTCATTTGTGGTAGCTGCGTTTATGCTATTCATAAGTAATCCGGTTTCAGCACAACAGGAAGCCTTTGCAAAAAAGCTACTGAATCAGGTATCTGCAAAATACGACGGTTACAAAACGATTAAAGCATCGTTCTCTTTCTCTGCCAAACAAGCAAACGGAGGAACGTATACAGATGCGGGAACGCTATATCTGGATAAGAAAGCGAATAAGTATCTGATCGAGATGAAATCTCAGGACCTTATCAGTGACGGAAAAAGTACATGGACCATTCTAAAAGAAGAAGACGAAGTACAGATAAATGATGCGGACCAGTCTAATGACAATATCAATCCGAGTAATATCTTTTCATTCTACAAAACGGGATTTAAGTATGTGAGTGCTGATGATGAGAAAGTGGGTGCAACAACCTTAAATGTAATCGAGCTCTCTCCTATTGATACGAAGAAGAATTATTTCAAGATAAAGCTGCGTATTAATAAAGCATCGAAATTAATTTATGATGCTACCATTTTTGACAAGTCGGGTTCCCGGTATACATACACTATAAAATCATTAAACGGTAATGCATCAATAGCAACGAGTACATTTACCTTTAATAAATCGAAATATCCGGGAATGGAAATTGTCGATCTCAGATAAAGTAACAAAAAAGGGAATACAACACCGATATTCCCTTTTCTTTTTAGCTTTTGTCAGATTTTCAGCTTAACTTTATTACTCACCTTTGAAACTTAAAACATGTCAAGCATTACTATTAAAGAGATTGCCAAAGCGCTGAATGTTTCCATTTCTACTGTTTCCAAGGCTTTGAATGACAGTCATGAAATTGGAGAGAAAACAAAAAAAAGAGTTTTAGAATACGCGGAAGCCCATCACTATAAACCAAACCTTCTGGCACAAAATCTGAAGACCGGTAAATCCAACACTATTGGGGTGATACTGACGTCTATCAACAATCCCTTTTGTTCTCAGATCATCGAGGGCATACAGCAGCATGCGCTTAAAGTAGGATTTGAGGTTATCTTTATGCAGAGCCGGGAAAATCCGGAAATTGAAAGATCATGCATAGAGACACTAATGCAACGCGGTGTAGACGGACTGCTGATTTCTCCGGTAGATGAGACATCTAATCAAAAATTGCTGGAAGATATCCATGACCACAATTTTCCGGTCGTTATTTTTGACCGGATACAGCACAATCTGGAAACTTTCAAGATCGGAGTGAACAATTTTCAGGGAGCTTACCTTGCGACCAAACATCTGATTGATTCGGGAAGAACTAAGATTGTAAATATCACAGCATCCAGATTTGGTCTTTCAGGTGAACGTTTTAAAGGATATCATCAGGCACTTACAGATGCAGGTATTGCTTTTGACGACCAGTTCCATATTCAGTGTAATATGCAAAATCAGGAAGTACTGGATGTAGAGTTGAAGAATGCGATCACCAGACTAATGAATGCGGAGAATAAGCCTGATGCCATATTAGGTTCTTCGGACACCATTACTGTTACGTTGCTGGGTGTGTTGGCAGAATTGGGCTATTCGGTACCGGATGAGTTAGCGGTAATCGGTTTTTCCAATATTGATTTTGCAAGATCGCTTAATCCTGCTCTATCTACTATCCGTCAGCCTGCACTGGAAATAGGTGATATGGCTATGGAAAAACTGATGAAATTTATAGCGAAGAAAAACTGGCATCAAGTTCAGATAGAAACTACAGAACTTGATACCATTCTTACATTCAGAAAATCTTCAATTCAAAGTTAGTCTACCTGAACGACTTTCATTTTCGGAACCAGTGCTTTCATAACACACCAAGCCACCAGATAAGCTAATGCACAGATAGAAAACATAATTGTGTAACCGGTCTCTATATGTCCCAAACCACCATAGTAATCAAACAGACCACCTCCTAGTTTGGACATAATCACTCCTCCGAAACCACCGGCCATACCGCCTATACCGGTTACGGAGCCAACGGCACTTTTGGGAAACATATCAGATACAGTTGTAAAAATATTGGCTGACCATGCCTGATGTGCAGAGGCACCTATTCCTATCAGCACTACCGGAATCCAGAAAGTATAGTGTCCCAGCGGCTGTGCAGCCAGTACCACTAAAGGGAATAAGGCGATGACAAACATAGCACGCATCCGACCGTCATATGCCGCATATCCCTTATTGATAAAGTACATCGGAAAAGCACCTCCACCAATAGATCCAAACATGGTCATACTATATAATACCGCTAAAGGAAGCATCATCTGTGTACTTTCCATTCCATATTGCGTTTTCAGGTAAGACGGCAGCCAGAATAAAAAGAACCACCATACTCCATCCGTCAGAAATTTGCCTAAGGTAAATGCCCAGGTTTGTTTATACCCAAGCAATTTGAACCAAGATATTTTAGGCTGAGGAGCATCAGAATCTCTGTTAGCAACTAGTACAGAATCACTTACTACATAATCATATTCTTCCTTAGATAGCTTTTTCTCCGGTCTGTCATATAGGATAAACCAAAATATCAGCCATATAAATCCTACTGCGCCTACAATAATAAATGCAGACTGCCACCCCCAGTTATGCGCCATCCACGGCACTGTCAACGGCGCCAGAATAGCACCAATATTAGATCCTGAATTAAATATTCCCGTTGCAAGAGCGCGTTCCTTTTTTGGGAAGAACTCCGCAGTAGCTTTTATAGCTGCCGGAAAGTTACCGGATTCTCCGAAGCCAAGTACAATCCGTGCGATTATAAAACCTAATACTGATGTCGAAATGGCTGTCATACCTAATACACGGGCAGATATCTCTCCCATCTCTACAGCATATGCATGAATTATAGCTCCTATAGACCATATAATAATAGCAATGGCAAATCCCATTTTTGTGCCTAACCTATCTATAAAACGTCCTGCGAATAACATAGATACGGCATATGCAAACTGAAAAGTTGCTGTGATATTGGCATAGTCGGTATTTGTCCAGCCAAATTCATCCTCCAGAATGGGATGCAACAGACTCAACACCTGACGATCCAGATAGTTAACTGTAGTAGCGAAAAATAATAAGGCGCAGATCGTCCAGCGATACTTTCCTATTTTTTGGTTCATAATAAGTAAGGTTTATAAAAGGCGTATTCCGGTTAAAAACCGAAATACTCTTTTGCATTAAAATAACAAATATCTGATATGATCTTACCGATCCATTCAGGATCATTCGGGATCAATCCTTTATGAATGTCTTCAGCAAAAATATTACACAACAGCCTTCTGAAGTACTCATGCCTCGAATAGGACAAAAAGCTTCTGGAATCCGTGAGCATTCCGATGAAACAGCTTATCAGTCCCATATTGGATAAAGCGTCCATTTGCTTTTTCATTCCGTCCAGCTGATCCAGAAACCACCAAGCTGAGCCAAACTGTATTTTACTTTTTATTCCCTCTCCCTGAAAATTCCCGGCCATGGATGCAAAAACAGCATTATCGGCAGGATTTAAATTGTAAATAATAGTTTTGGCCAATTGGTCTGTCCTGTCCAGATGGTTTAGGAAAGCGGACAAGGCTGCAGCATGTTGATAATCGCCGATAGAATCAAAACCTGTATCTGGTCCTAATAAAAGACGTTGCCTTTGATTGTTATTACGCAACGCACCGACGTGATACTGCTGTGCCCAGCCTTTTTCATGATATTTTCTGGATACAGCTGCTAAAATATAGAATGAAAAATTATCTTTTATCTCAACTGTGACACCTGTATCATCCCCATCCAATACAGCCTTAAATATATGATTTATTTTTTCAGTATCTGTATTTCCTTTCAGTGGAAAGCAGCTTAAGCCATGATCAGAGATACGACAGCCCAAAGCATGAAAAAATTCAATACGATTATGTAATGCTGCGATCAGGGAGTCTACATCTACGATCTGTACATTTGCTACCGCAGACAACCGGGTGAGGTAGGTCCTGTAATCATCTCCGCCGTCAAGTTGCAGTGATTTGTCCGGTCTGAATGAGGGTAATATTTTTGTTTTGAAATCAGATTTTGCGATAGCACTATGATCTGCCAGATCGTCTGCTGGATCATCTGTAGTGCCGACCATCTCTACATTAAAATGCTGCAATAATCCCTGAGTGGAGAACGCTGATGTTTGCAATTGTTGTTCAGTCTTATCAAAAACATCCTGCGCATTCTGTGCATTCAGCAATCCGGTGAATCCAAATGGATTTTTAAGCTCCATATGCGTCCAGTGAAACAGTGGATTCCTAATTGTAAACGGTACTGTCTCTGCCCATTTTTGAAATTTATCGCGGTCGCTGGCATCTCCTGTGATGTATTTTTCTTCTACACCAAAAGCACGCATTGCTCTCCATTTATAATGGTCTCCTGCCAGCCAGATATCAGTTATATTTTTATAATTCTTATTTTCCCTGATATCTAAAGGCGGTAAATGGGAATGATAATCAATAACAGGTAAACTGGCAGCATAATCCTGATAAAGCTTTTGTGCTAAAGGAGTTGACAACAGAAAATTGTCATTTAAAAACTGTTCTGTCTGCATCTTTAACTGCCTAAAATTCCAAGTTCCAATCCTCTCAATTCGGCCAAACCTCTTAATCTTCCGATGGCAGAATAACCCGGATTCGTCACTTTATTCAAATCGTCTAACATTTGATGCCCGTGGTCCGGGCGAAATGGAATCGCTTTTTCTCTTTTTTGATTTTCTGCAGTTAATACCTTCATGACTTGGTACATATCTACATCCCCGTCAAGATGATCTGCTTCATAAAAGTTTCCGAAAACATCTTTCTTCACATTCCGCAGATGTGCAAAATAGACACGTTCTTTGACTACATTAAAAATGTCTAAGACATTATTACTTACCCCTGCACCTAAAGATCCTGTACAGAAACAAACACCATTAAAAGCCTGATCGACTCCTTTAATAATAAATTCAAAATCATCTTTATCAGAAGCAATTCTTGGCAATCCTAATATAGGATAAGGCGGATCATCCGGATGGATGGTCATCCTTATCTGATTTTGCTCACAGGTCTCCGCAATCTGAGACAAGAACCATAGTAAGTTGTCCCGCAAACCATCTTTACCTATATGCTGATATACACGGATACTTTGTGTAAGGTCTTCGAGTGTTATCCCTTTTTCACTCGGAATTCCCATCAGTATATTTTCAGATAATTTATCAATATCAGCTTTGGTATACTGGTGAGATTTTGCCAATGCCTCTTCCAGTACAGCCCGTGGATAATCCTGCTCAGCTCCTGCTCTTTTGAGTATATACAGATCGAAGAAAGCCAGGTCAAACCAATTAAAGTACAGGGCCTTAGAACCGTCTGTCATGCCGTAATCCAGATGCGTACGTGTCCAGTCCAGTACGGGCATAAAATTGTAACAGACCGTATGTATTCCGCACTCCGCGAGATTACGCAGAGATTGTTTATAGTTTTCTATATATAGACCTGCATTTTCACTTTTAGTCTTTATCGCTTCGTGTACAGGTACGCTTTCTACTACAGACCATGTAAGACCTGCTGCTTCAATAATGGCTTTTCTCTCTTTTATATCTCCTAATGTCCATATTTCACCGTGAGGAATATGATGCAGAGCGCTGACAATACCTGTTGCGCCTGCCTGTTTAACATCTTGAAGAGATACCGGATCATTAGGACCGTACCACCTCCATGTCTGCTCTAATCTGTTCATTTTCTGATTTTTAACTTTAAATATTATACACCTGACCATGAGTTGAAACCTCCATCTACATAGAGCGTTTCCCCATTTATAAAACCTGAAGCCTGACTCAGCAGGAATATCAGTGCGCCTTCCAGTTCGGACGGATCTCCTAATCTCGAAAAAGGAGTCTTATTCAGAAAACGTTGCGCACGTGCGGTGAATGTACCATCTTCGTTGGTCAGTAATGTTCTGTTTTGTTCGGTTAAAAAGACACCCGGAGCAATTGCATTGACACGGACTTTATCTCCATATCGTAAGGAGAGTTCCGTTGCCATCCACTTTGTATATCCGATAATCCCGCATTTAGCGACATTATATCCCAATACACGGGTAATAGCACTGCTGGAAGCCAGAGAAGCGATATTAATTATCGATCCTTTTCCCTTTTCTGCCAGTACACGACCAAGTACCTGTGTCGGGATGATCGTTCCATTGAGATTGAGCTCTATAGCCTTTAATGTATCCTCTATTTTGGAGTCAAATAAATTCTGATCTGGTCCGATGGTCGCTCCGGGAATATTTCCACCCGCTGCATTTACCAGTCCATCTATTGTACCCCATTTTTCTATTATTTTGTCTCTTGCAGCAATCATTTCAGATTCACTAAGTACATCCCCAACGATTGCAAGTCCCTCCCCTCCTAACGTCTCTACTAACTTCACGCGCTCATCTGCACGTTCCTGATTACGCCCGATAATAACGACTTTGGCTCCAGCTTCAGCCAATGCTTTCACAAAAGATTTTCCTAAAATACCGGTACCGCCTGTTACGACAATAACCTGTCCTTTTAAGGAAAATTGTTCTAAAATATTCATAAGGATGCTTGTTTATAATCTTATAATCTATAAAAGTGCTAATTTCCAACTACATTGTAAAGTTTACACTTCTGTATTTTTACGATAACGATTTCGGAAATATTATAGTCCTCCAATCTTTAAATAACAAATAGTTAGTATTTTCGTTTTCAACAATAAAATAATCAATCTATGCCCAATAAGAAAGTGCTTTCCTTCGGTGAATTATTAATACGGATGCAGGCCACTTCAGAATACTTTTTTGAAACAAACCGGAATACTTTAAAAGTATACCCTGGCGGATCAGAAGCCAATGTAGCTGTTACATTAGCCCGATTAGGTATCCCGACTACCTATCTCAGTGCTGCTCCGGATAATGCCCTTACACAGGAAATTCTGTCCAAATTAGGAAACTATGGGATAGATACCTCCCAAATGAAAATTCAGGGCGATCGTCTGGGAAGTTATTTCTTGCTGTCAGCCAACGGATTGAGTAAAGGAGAAGTTATTTATGATCGTAAATATTCCTCCTTCAGTCAACTCTCGACAGATGATATAAACTGGGATATTATTTTTGATGGTATTGACTGGTTTCATTTTACAGCACTCACGCCTTCACTTAATCAAGAATTGGCGAATATCTGTAAACAAGCCTTACAAAGAGCGGCTGAAAGAGGCATTACTATTTCTGTAGATCTGAATTACAGAAACAGATTGTGGCAATACGGGAAGCTGCCAAATGAAATTATGCCTGAGCTGGTACAATATGCCGATGTGATTATGGGAAACATATGGGCTGCAAACAAGATGCTGAATAGTCCTATTGATGAAACATTAGACCGTGAGACTTCAAAAGAAACGTATGTAGCTTATTCTAAAAAGTCAGCTGCTAACATCTTCCAGGCTTATCCTAAATGTAAGCATGTCGCAAATACATTCAGGTTTATGGATAATGCCACCCATAATCTGTTTTATGGAGCATATCATAGCAGAGAAGCTGATGCCGTATCGGAGACATTGGAAACAAATAATGTGATTGACCGCATCGGAAGTGGTGATGCTTTTATGGGAGGTCTGATATACGCTGTAATACAGGAACAATCTCCGCAGGATATTATTAATACGGCTACTCAGGCCGGCTTTCAAAAATTATTTGTTGAAGGCGATTTTGGAAATGGAAAAATAAATTAGTGATATGAATGAAGTACTTAAATTAATTGGAGACAATCCGGTCATTCCGGTATATTATAATGATAACATTGATTCTTGTATAGATGTTCTTACCAAGAGCTACAAAGGAGGTATACGTATATTTGAATTTGTAAACAGAGGTGTCAATGCCAGGGAAAATTTCAAACAACTTCTGACCTTTAAGAATGAGCATTTTCCGGATTTGAAGTTAGGAATCGGAACGATTAAGACGGGAGAACAGGCAAAGGAATTTATTGCACTTGGAGCGGAATTCATCGTGAGTCCTATTATCAAGAAAAAAATAGCTGAAGTAACAGCAAAACATGGATTGCTATGGATCCCCGGCTGCATGACTCCTACAGAGATCGCAAAAGCCGAAGAATTAGGAGCTTCTCTTGTAAAGCTTTTTCCGGGCGATAGTCTTGGTCCTAACTTTTTGAAAGCCATAAAACCGTTGTTCCCAGAACTGAAATTTATGCCTACCGGTGGTGTAGATACTACAGAGGAAAACATCCGCACCTGGAAACAGGCTGGTGTATATGCTGTCGGACTTGGATCAAAGCTATTCAGCCCTCCTGCAGATGAAAACGGGGAAGACTGGTTGAGTGAACGCTGTCAGTTATTACTAAAATGGTCAAAAGCATAATTTAAAAAACATAAAAAAGGGGGTAACAATCAGATTGTTACCCCTTTTCTTATATCAGCAAGATTAATTAATCTTCTTCTTTCGATGCTAACAATTGATCGTATTCCTCACGAGAACCTACGATAATATTGCCATAATCACGTAAACCTGTACCTGAAGGAATCAGGTGACCTACGATTACGTTTTCTTTAAGACCTAATAAATCATCACGTTTACCTGCGATAGCTGCCTCATTCAACACTTTGGTTGTTTCCTGGAAGGATACTGCAGAGATAAATGATTTAGTACCTAATGAAGCTCTGGTAATACCTTGCAACAATGGACTTGAAGTCGCAGGAATAGCATCCCTTACTTCTACTAATTTCTGGTCACGACGTCTCAGGCTGGAGTTCTCTTCACGTAATTTACGTAATGTAACAATCTGACCAGGACGAAGGTCATTAGAGTCTCCTGCATCTACAACAACTTTTTTGTCGTACAATGAGTCGTTCTCTTGCATGAAATCCCATTTGTTTACAGCTTCTTTTTCTAAGAAACGAGTATCTCCCGGATCTTCAATATTCACTTTCTGCATCATTTGGTGAACGATTGTCTCGAAGTGTTTATCGTTGATTTTTACCCCCTGAAGACGGTAAACCTCTTGAATACCATTTACGATATAATGTTGTACTGCGGAAGGACCTTTGATCGATAAGATATCTGCAGGAGAGATCGAACCGTCTGATAAAGGCATACCTGCCTTAATAAAGTCATTATCCTGTACAAGAATGTGTTTAGAAAGTGGAACAAGATATTTTTTGATCTGGCCGTCACGAGATTCGATAGAAATCTCACGGTTACCACGTTTTACACCACCCAATGCTACAACACCGTCAATCTCTGTTACTACAGCAGGATTTGAAGGGTTACGAGCTTCGAATAATTCAGTTACACGTGGAAGACCACCTGTAATATCTCGGGTCTTACCTGTAGAACGAGGGATCTTAACTAAGATCGCACCTTCTTTGATTTTCTGACCGTCAGATACCGAAACGTGAGCTCCAACTGGAATATTGTATGAACGAACGACTTCACCTTTCAGATCAAGAACTTTGATCGTAGGGTTTTTCGTTTTATCACGCGTTTCAATAATAACTTTCTCTTTGTGACCAGTTTGTTCATCTGATTCTTCACGGAAGGTTACACCTTCGATGATCGCATCAAATTCAACTTTACCGCTGAACTCGGAGATGATCACGGCGTTATACGGATCCCATGATACCAAACGTGCACCTTTCTCAACTTTATCACCTGCATTCACGTAAAGTTGTGAACCGTAAGGGATATTTTGCTGATAAAGTACTTTCTTAGTTGTAGGCTCGATAACACGAAGCTCACCTGAACGGCCTAATACCACCTGGTGTGTACCATCTTCACCTTCCTGAGATACAGTACGTACGTTTTCGAATTCGATGACACCTTCATGTTTTGCTGAAATCTGAGACTCAGCAGCAATGTTAGATGCCGTACCACCCACGTGGAACGTACGAAGTGTTAACTGTGTACCCGGCTCACCGATAGATTGTGCTGCAATAACACCGACAGCTTCACCTAACTGAACACGTTTACCGGATGCAAGGTTACGTCCGTAACATGAAGCACATACTCCGCGTTTAGACTCACAAGTTAATACCGTACGGATTTCGATACCTTCGATACCTGCGTTTTCAATACGTTCTGCTATTTCTTCAGAAATATCCTGATTAGCAAATGCAATGATCTCGTTAGTTTCAGGATCTAATACATCGTACAGAGATACACGGCCTAAGATTCTGTCGTATAATGGTTCTACAATATCGTCATTGTCTTTCAAGGCTGTCGTGTAGATACCTCTCAGACCGTTACAATCCTGCTCAACTACGATCATATCTTGTGCAACGTCATGTAAACGACGAGTCAGGTAACCCGCATCGGCTGTTTTCAATGCCGTATCGGCAAGACCTTTACGCGCACCGTGAGTAGAGATAAAGTACTCAAGGACTGACAGACCTTCTTTAAAGTTAGAAAGAATCGGGTTTTCGATAATTTCACCACCTGAAGCACCTGATTTCTGAGGCTTAGCCATCAGACCACGCATACCACACAACTGACGAATCTGCTCTTTGGAACCACGGGCTCCGGAGTCAAGCATCATATACACCGAATTGAATCCCTGATTGTCGTTAGACAGGATGTCCATTACGTGTGCTGTCAACTTATTGTTGATACGTGTCCAGATATCGATGATCTGATTGTAACGCTCGTTGTTAGTAATGAAACCCATGTTATAGTTACCCATTACTTCTTCAACTTCGTTTGTAGCTTGCTGGATCAGATCAGCTTTTGCAGCCGGAATATTTAAATCCTGTAAGTTAAAGGAAAGACCACCTTTAAATGCTGTCTGGAATCCTAATTCTTTCATATCATCCAGGAATTTCGCTGCACGGGCCATACCCGTAGTTTTCACGATCTCACCGATGATATTACGAAGTGATTTTTTAGTCAGCAATTCGTTGATGAAACCCATCTCCTCAGGAACAATCTGGTTAAAGATTACACGACCTACAGTCGTTTCCAATAAGGTATCAACGATTTCACCGTCTTTATTTCTTACTTTAGTTTTTACTTTAATGAAAGCGTGTAAGTCAATTTTCTTCTCATTCAAAGCAATAATAACTTCTTCTGCAGAGTAGAATGACATTCCTTCCCCTTTTACAACTTTATCTTCAGCAGTTTTGCGGCCTTTAGTGATATAATAAAGACCGAGTACCATATCCTGAGAAGGTACTGTTACCGGAGAACCGTTTGCAGGGTTAAGGATATTGTGTGCAGCCAACATAAGAATCTGCGCTTCCAATACAGCTGCATTACCTAATGGTAAGTGAACAGCCATCTGGTCACCGTCAAAATCGGCGTTGAATGCAGTACACACTAACGGGTGCAACTGGATCGCTTTACCTTCTACCAATGTAGGTTGGAAAGCCTGAATACCCAGACGGTGAAGCGTAGGTGCACGGTTTAATAATACAGGGTGACCTTTCAATACATTCTCCAGGATATCCCATACTACAGGATCTTTACGATCCACGATTTTTTTTGCTGATTTTACAGTTTTTACAATACCTCTTTCAATCATCTTACGAATGATAAACGGTTTGTAAAGCTCTGCAGCCATATCCTTAGGAAGACCACATTCGTGTAATTTCAAATGAGGTCCAACGACGATTACCGAACGAGCCGAATAATCCACACGTTTACCTAATAAGTTTTGACGGAAACGACCTTGTTTACCTTTCAGAATATCAGAAAGTGATTTTAACGCACGGTTACCTTCTGTTTTCACAGCATTCACCTTACGTGAGTTATCAAACAGGGAATCCACAGCTTCCTGAAGCATACGTTTTTCGTTACGTAAGATAACTTCAGGTGCTTTGATTTCGATCAGACGTTTCAGACGGTTGTTACGGATAATAACACGACGGTATAAGTCATTTAAATCCGAAGTCGCAAAACGACCACCATCCAAAGGAACCAACGGACGCAATTCCGGTGGAATAATCGGAACGATTTTTACGATCATCCATTCCGGACGATTTTCAATACGCTCATTTGCTCCGCGGAAAGCCTCTACAACATGAAGACGTTTTAATGCCTCATTTTTACGTTGTTGAGAAGTCTCATTAGCAGCCTGGTGACGAAGATCATATGATAACTGATCCAGGTTAAGGCGTTTTAATAATTCTTCTAATGCTTCTGCTCCCATTTTGGCAACGAATTTCTGAGGATCGTTGTCATCAAGGTATTGGTTTTCTTTTGGTAATGTATCTAAGATATCCAGATATTCTTCCTCAGTAAGGAAGTCCATGTAGTTGATACCATCTTCTTCTTTAATACCAGCCTGGATTACGACATAACGTTCGTAATAGATAATCATATCCAGTTTCTTGGTTGGAAGACCTAATAAATAACCAATTTTGTTAGGAAGTGAACGGAAATACCAGATATGCGCTACAGGAACCACCAGATTGATGTGTCCCATACGCTCACGACGTACTTTTTTCTCTGTAACCTCTACACCACAACGGTCACATACGATACCTTTATAACGGATACGCTTGTATTTACCGCAGTGACATTCGTAATCCTTTACAGGACCGAAGATACGCTCACAGAATAAACCATCACGTTCTGGTTTGTAGGTACGATAGTTAATCGTTTCCGGCTTTACAACTTCACCACTGGAACGCTCTAAGATTGTTTCCGGTGACGCCAAGCTAATGGTGATTGACGTAAAGTTGCTTTTAATTTTATTATCTTTTTTGTAAGACATACTTTTATTCCAAAGTTAAAGCTGTATAAAGAAGCTTAAGAGGATTTTGAAGCCTCTTAAGCTCTATTGCTTAATTAATCTAATGTAATATCTAAACCTAAACCGCGTAACTCATGTACCAGTACGTTAAACGATTCCGGTACGGATGGAGTTGGCAGGTTGTTACCTTTTACGATAGCTTCGTAAGTTTTGGCACGACCTACAACATCATCTGATTTCACGGTCAAGATCTCCTGTAAGATGTTAGATGCTCCGAATGCCTCAAGTGCCCAAACCTCCATCTCACCAAAACGCTGACCACCGAACTGAGCTTTACCACCCAGAGGTTGTTGTGTAATTAATGAGTATGGTCCGATAGAACGTGCGTGCATTTTATCATCCACCATGTGGCCTAATTTCAACATATAGATCACCCCTACAGTTGTCGGCTGATCGAAACGGTCCCCGGTCAATCCGTTGTAAAGATAAGTTCTACCTGAAGCCGGTAATCCAGCTTTAGCGATCCATCCTTCTACTTCTGACGGCTCAGCACCATCGAAGATTGGCGTTGCAAATTTGACACCTAATTTCTGACCTGCCCAACCTAATACAGTTTCATAGATCTGTCCCAAGTTCATACGTGAAGGTACCCCAAGTGGGTTCAACACGATATCAACAGGAGTTCCATCTTCTAAGAATGGCATATCCTCATCACGTACGATACGTGCAACGATACCTTTGTTACCGTGACGTCCCGCCATTTTATCCCCAACTTTCAATTTACGTTTCTTAGCCACGTAAACTTTAGCCATCTGTACAATTCCGGAAGGAAGTTCATCCCCTACTGAGATTGCGAATTTCTCACGTTTGAATGCTCCAAGTTCTTCGTTCAACTTAATGTTGAAGAAGTGAAGAGCAGCTTTGATCAATTCGTTTTTATCATCATCTGTAGTCCAGCCTGTTGGATTGATGTTATCGTAATTCAGATCAGCAAGAATCTTTTGTGTGAATTTAGCACCTTTTGGCACCAATAATTCTTTGTACACATTATAGATACCCTGACTGGTCTTACCATTTACGATTGTAAATAATTTATCGACCAGACGATCTTTTAATACTTTCACATTTCTGTCGTGTGTAGTTTCTAATTTTTCAAGCGTTTTGCGCTCTACTTCTTTAGACATTTTTTTCGCACGAGAGAACAATTTGGTATCAATCACAACACCTTTAATTGACGGAGGAGTTTTCAAAGAGGCATCTTTTACATCTCCGGCTTTATCACCAAAGATTGCTCTCAATAATTTCTCTTCCGGTGAAGGATCTGACTCCCCCTTAGGTGTAATCTTACCGATTAGAATATCTCCTTCACCAACTTCTGCACCGATACGGATAATACCGTTCTCGTCCAGGTCTTTGGTTGCTTCTTCTGAAACGTTAGGAATATCTGCAGTAAGTTCCTCTTCACCACGTTTTGTATCACGAACCTCCAATTCAAATTCTTCAATGTGAAGAGAAGTGAAGATATCCTGACTTACCACGCGCTCAGAGATTACGATCGCATCCTCAAAGTTATATCCCTGCCAAGGCATGAAAGCTACTTTTAGGTTACGTCCTAATGCCAATTCACCATCTTCAGTAGCATAACCCTCACATAGTACCTGACCTTTTTCAACACGCTGTCCTTTTCTGACAATCGGTTTCAGGTTGATACATGTACTTTGGTTGGTTTTCTTGAATTTGATCAATTTATATGTTTTGATATCATCATCAAATGATACCAAACGATCGTCTTCCGTACGATCATAACGGATCTTGATTTCCTCAGCATCTACATATTCAACAACACCATTTCCTTCAGCGTTGATCAGGGTACGTGAATCACGCGCTACGCGACCTTCAAGACCTGTACCAACAATAGGCGCCTGCGGACGTAACAATGGCACCGCCTGGCGCTGCATGTTTGATCCCATCAGGGCACGGTTGGCATCATCATGCTCCAGGAAAGGAATCAATGATGCTGCAATCGAAGTAATCTGATTTGGAGAAACGTCCATAAGATCCAGTTTCTCAGGCTCGATAATCGGGAAGTCACCTTCATATCTTGCTTTTACTTTCGGATCTTCGAAATTTCCTTTTTCATCGTAGATGGCATTTGCCTGAGCAATTGTTTTCTCATCTTCATCTTCAGCAGACAGATAGATAACAGGCTCTTCTACTACTACACGACCAGCTTCTACTTTACGATATGGTGTTTCGATAAAACCAAGGTTATTGATTTTAGCGTGAACAGCCAAAGAAGAGATCAAACCGATGTTCGGTCCTTCCGGCGTCTCGATAGTACAAAGACGACCATAGTGTGTATAGTGAACGTCACGAACCTCAAATCCGGCTCTTTCACGGGAAAGACCACCTGGACCTAAAGCTGACAAACGACGTTTGTGCGTAATCTCCGCCAATGGATTTGTTTGGTCCATAAACTGAGATAACTGGTTTGTTCCGAAGAATGAATTAATAACGGACGATAATGTACGTGCGTTGATCAGGTCTGTAGGTGTGAATACTTCGTTATCACGAATATTCATACGCTCACGGATAGTACGGGCCATACGTGACAGACCTACTCCAAACTGCGCATATAACTGCTCTCCTACCGTACGAACACGACGGTTAGACAAGTGGTCAATATCATCGACCTCAGCTTTAGAGTTGATCAGATTAATAAGGTACTTCACAATCGCAATGATATCTTCACGAGTCAACACTTTCGTATCTGCCGGAGTATCTAATTGCAATTTGCGGTTGATACGGTAACGACCAACATCCCCCAGATCATAACGTTTGTCAGAGAAAAACAGACGATCGATGATACCACGAGCAGTTTCCTCATCAGGTGGTTCAGCGTTACGTAACTGACGATAGATATGCTCTACCGCTTCTTTTTCTGAGTTGGACGTATCTTTCTGAAGGGTATTATATATAATAGAATAGTCCGCATTGTTAGATGCATCATCTTTAGCCAGAATGACAGATTTCACTCCTGCATCGATGATAAAATCAATGTGGTCTTCTTCCAAAACAGTTTCACGTTCAAGGATAATTTCATTACGGTCGATAGATACAACTTCACCTGTATCTTCATCCACGAAATCTTCTACCCATTTTTTCAATACTCTGGCAGCCAGACGACGACCAACGTATTTCTTAAGACCAGACTTACTAACTTTCACTTCATCTGCAAGATCAAACAATTCTAAGATATCCTTGTCTGAATCGTACCCGATAGCACGTAATAAAGTTGTAACTGGGAATTTCTTTTTACGATCGATGTAAGCATACATGACGTTGTTTACGTCTGTTGCAAATTCGATCCAAGATCCTTTAAAAGGAATAACCCTTGCAGAATAAAGTTTAGTACCATTTGTGTGTCTACTCTGACCGAAGAATACGCCTGGTGAACGGTGTAATTGTGAAACGATCACACGCTCTGCACCATTTACAACGAAGGTACCTTTAGGAGTCATATAAGGGATAGTTCCCAAATATACATCCTGAACAATGGTTTCGAAATCTTCGTGTTCCTCATCATTACAAGATAACTTTAATTTTGCCTTTAAAGGAACGCTATAAGTAAGACCACGCTCGATACACTCTTGTATATCATAGCGGGGAGGATCAATAAAATAATCCAAAAACTCAAGCACAAAAATGTTTCTTGAATCAGAAATAGGGAAGTTTTCCGAAAATACTTTGAACAGCCCTTCCTGATGGCGGTTGTCAGAAGTAGTTTCTAATTGAAAAAACTCCTTGAAAGACTGTAATTGTACGTCCAAGAAATCAGGATAATCGATAACCTTCTTACTTGTCGCAAAATTTACTCTTTCTTTTTGAATATTATTGTTTGCCAAGGGAATAAGAATTTTAGTTTAAAAAAACTGAGCTAACTATATGCTGCTTAATTCACATTTACAATTATGCAACAGCACACATAACTGATAGTGGTGTGTTAAAATAGGAATAGACTCTGATGGATATACCGTCAGAGTCTAAACCTTTAAGGTGCTTAATATGTGAGATTACTTGATCTCAACAACAGCTCCAGCTTCTTCTAATTGTTTTTTCAAAGCTTCAGCTTCGTCTTTAGATACACCAGTTTTTAATTCTTTAGGTGCTCCGTCAACTAAATCTTTAGCTTCTTTTAAGCCTAGACCAGCTAAATCTTTAACCAATTTAACTACTGCTAATTTCTGACCACCAGCTTCTTTCAAGATAACGTCAAATGAAGTTTTCTCTTCAGCAGCAGCAGCGCCACCTTCAGCAGGAGCAGCAGCAACTGCAACAGCAGCAGCAGCAGGCTCGATACCATACTCATCTTTTAAGATATCAGCTAATTCTTTAACTTCTTTTACTGTTAAGTTCACTAACTGTTCAGCAAGTTGTTTTAAATCTGCCATTTTATTTTGATTTTTGAATTTACTTTTAAAAATTTTTGTTAATTAAATAATAACGAATGTTTCTGTTAGAGAGGATTCGTTAGCCTCTTTCTTCTAAAGCTTTTACTAAGCCCGAAATTGTATTTCCGCCTGACTGAAGAGCTGAAATAACATTCTTCGCAGGAGATTCAAGCAATGCGATAACATCAGCGATAAGTTCATTTTTAGACTTAAGATTCACTAATGCGTTCAATTGACCGTCTCCAACAAATGCTGCTGAATCGATATAAGCTGCTTTCAAAAGAGGTTTGTCACCTTCTTTGCGTAACTGCTTGATTAATTTAGCAGGAGCGTTACCAACTTCCGAGAACATTAATGTAGATGCACCTTTCAGTGTACCAAAGATCTCTTCCGAATCAACACCTGCTTCGATTAATGCTTTTTTAATTAAAGAGTTTTTTACTACTTTAATTTCAATACCGCTTTCAAAACATTTGCGACGAATGCCATTCACCTTCTCAACGCTTAAATCAGCAGTGTCAGCAATATAAAAATTACCGTATGATTTAATCTGCTCGGCCAAAGCTTGAACAATTTCTTGTTTTTCTTCTTTTCTCATGATTAAATTCCCGCTACTGATTTAGTCTCAACATGAATACCAGGACTCATTGTTGATGAAATGTGAATGCTCTTAAAGTATGTTCCTTTAGCTGCAGATGGTTTCAAACGAGAGATAGTTTGTAATACCTCTAATGCGTTATCATAAATCTTATCTGCATCGAACGACGCTTTACCAATCGAAGTGTGGATGATACCTGTTTTGTCAACTTTGAAATCGATTTTACCACCTTTAACATCTGTTACAGCTTTACCTACTTCTGTAGTTACTGTACCAGTTTTAGGGTTAGGCATTAAGTTTCTTGGACCTAAAATACGACCCAATTTACCTACTTTAGCCATAACACTAGGCATGGTAATAATGATATCAACGTCAGTCCAACCGCCTTCGATTTTACTGATATAGTCATCTAAACCTACGAAATCTGCGCCTGCTGCTTTAGCTTCTTCTTCCTTATCAGGAGTACATAAAACTAAAACGCGAACAGTCTTACCAGTTCCGTGAGGTAAAGTTGCAATACCACGAACCATTTGATTTGCCTTACGAGGATCTACGCCTAAACGAACGTCGATATCCACAGAAGCGTCAAACTTGGTTAATGATATCTCTTTTACCAAAGCCGAAGCTTCTTTCAAAGAGTATGCTTTACCAGCTTCAATTTTGGATAGTGCCGCTTTTTGATTTTTTGTTAATCTAGCCACTTTTCTTAAACTGATTTCGTTAATTAATTGTTCCAAGGAGCATTACCGGACACGGTAATACCCATACTACGTGCTGTCCCAGCTACCATACGCATAGCTGCTTCTACAGTAAATGCGTTTAAATCTACCAATTTATCCTCAGCGATTGTTTTCACCTGATCCCAAGTAACAGAAGCTACTTTCTTACGGTTAGGCTCTCCAGATCCGCTTTTCAACCCTGTAGCTTCCTTTAACTGGATTGCTACCGGAGGAGTTTTGATGATAAAATCAAAAGATTTGTCGCTGTAAACTGTAATGACAACAGGTAATACTTTGCCTGGTTTGTCTTGCGTACGAGCGTTAAATTGCTTACAGAAATCCATAATATTAACACCTTTAGCACCTAATGCAGGTCCTACCGGTGGCGATGGATTTGCAGCTCCGCCCTTAACTTGTAATTTTACTAACGCACTGACTTCTTTTGCCATTTTGTTCTGAATTTAATTATTAAATGTTTGTTAGTAAGTTGGAAGCATATAACGTAACATTTATTTATTCAATGATACCGGACCGAAATCAGGCACCAAATGAGGTGCAAAGATATACTATTTTTTGTGAAATACAAAAAAATAAATAAACAAAAGAAAAGAGGAAACTTTCATTCTCCTCTTTTCTTTTGTTTATTCTTTTTCTACTTGCATGTAGTTAAGTTCTAATGGGGTTTTTCTTCCGAAGACTTTCACCATCACGATCAGCTTTTTCTTGTCTTCGTGAACTTCTTCGATTTCTCCGGTAAATCCGTTAAACGGACCATCGTTTACTTTTACCGTTTCACCAACGTAATAAGGTACGTTGATTGTCTCGCCTTGCTCGGCCATCTCATCTACTTTACCTAAGATGCGGTTCACCTCGCTTGGACGCAACGGAATAGCATTTCCGGCCTTATCACCTAAGAAACCGATCACGCTGTTAATATTTTTGATTACGTGCTCTGTTTCCGCATCCAGAGATGCTTCGATCAACACATATCCAGGGTAGTAGTTACGTTCTTTTGCCACTTTCTTACCATCACGCATCTGGTAATACTTTTCCATTGGAATAAGTACCTGAGCTACCAGGTGTTGGATTCCTAAGCGACTAATCTCAGCATCAATATATTGCTTTACTTTCTTTTCCTTTCCACTTACAGCACGAACCACGTACCATTTTAAACTTTGATCTGCCATAAATTAAATACTGAAAAAATTATGAAGTAATACCGTACAACAACTCTAACACGTTGCTCGACGCTTTATCCATCACAAAAACTAGAAGAGCGATGATAAGAGAAGCAATAAGTACAATCACAGCTGAACTTTGCAACTGAGCCCAGGTAGGCCAAGTTACCTTCTGTGTGATCTCTTCATAAGAGTCTTTAAAAAAATCTAGTACTTTCGCCATTTTATAGTTTATCTATAGTTTGCACGGGCACAAGGATTCGAACCCTGATCAAAGGTTTTGGAGACCTCTATTCTACCATTGAACTATGCCCGTGGGTTTTGTTTTTTGACGTTGCAAATATAGCGTTTTCACGCCTCTGCAACAAATATATTTCACTTTTTTTTACTATTTCTTAATGCACTTTTGCATCAGAAAAAATAAGCTAATCAGCCTCAGCTGATTAGCTTATCTATATTTCTAATCTATTTCAGATTAAATGATTTCAGTTACCTGACCAGCACCTACTGTTCTACCACCTTCACGGATTGCAAAACGTAGACCTTTTTCCATTGCGATAGGACTGATCAACTTAACAGTGATTGTTACGTTGTCACCTGGCATTACCATTTCAGTACCTTCAGCTAAAGTGATTTCACCTGTAACGTCTGTTGTACGGAAATAGAATTGAGGACGGTATTTGTTAAAGAATGGAGTGTGACGTCCACCTTCTGCTTTTGATAATACGTAAACCTCAGCTTTGAAGTTATCGTGAGGAGTTACTGAACCTGGTTTACAGATAACCATACCACGACGGATATCAGTTTTCTCAATACCACGTAACAATAAACCTACGTTATCACCAGCCTCACCGTAATCCAAAATTTTACGGAACATCTCAACACCTGTTACTGTAGATTTCAAGTTCTCAGCACCCATACCTAAGATCTCAACTGGATCTCCTGAGTTGATCACACCTCTTTCGATACGACCTGTAGCTACTGTACCACGACCTGTGATCGAGAATACGTCCTCTACCGGCATCAAGAAAGGAAGTTCAGTCAAACGTGGAGGGATTGGGATGTAGTTATCAACAGCATCCATCAATTCCATGATTGAATCAACCCATTGTTGCTCACCGTTCAATGCACCTAAAGCAGAACCTTTGATTACTGGAATATCATCTCCTGGGTATTCGTAGAATGATAATAATTCACGAACTTCCATTTCAACTAAGTCTAATAATTCGCTGTCATCTACTAAGTCAACTTTGTTCAAGAAAACTACTAGTGCAGGAACACCTACCTGACGAGCCAATAGGATGTGCTCACGAGTTTGAGGCATAGGACCATCTGTAGCCGCAACTACGATGATAGCTCCATCCATCTGAGCAGCACCTGTTACCATGTTTTTTACATAATCGGCGTGACCTGGACAGTCAACGTGCGCATAGTGACGATTAGCTGTTTGGTATTCTACGTGTGCTGTATTAATTGTGATACCACGTTCTTTTTCTTCAGGAGCAGAGTCAATTGAATCAAATGAACGAGCTTCTGATAAACCTGCATCCGCTAATACTTTAGTGATAGCTGCAGTTGTAGTAGTTTTACCGTGGTCAACGTGACCGATTGTACCAATGTTTAAGTGTGGTTTACTGCGGTCAAATTTCTCTTTTGCCATGTTTATGCGAATTAGTAAATTAAAATTTTATTTTTTTTCTTCTAAAAAAGTTGTTATTACGAGCCAAAGATGGGATTTGAACCCACGACCTCTTCCTTACCAAGGAAGTGCTCTACCCCTGAGCTACTTCGGCTTTCAAAAGCCATTTATAGATAAACGCCTCCACCTGCAAGATATTATTATATCAAATGAGACAGAGACTTAAATCGTATAATAAAAAGAGAGCGGAAGACGAGGTTCGAACTCGCGACCTATAGCTTGGAAGGCTATCGCTCTACCAACTGAGCTACTTCCGCTTTTGCTTACAAATACCAAGCTTGAAAAACAAGCTCGGATTTGTAAACTGATTTGGTGTGGAGGGAGAAGGATTCGAACCTTCGAAGCCGAAGCAACGGATTTACAGTCCGTCCCATTTGACCGCTCTGGAACCCCTCCAGATACCTGCAATTTAAGATTGCAATTCTTGAGCCTCCTATCGGAATCGAACCAATGACCTACTGATTACAAGTCAGTTGCTCTACCAGCTGAGCTAAGGAGGCTTCTATATTTTAATATTTTTAAACTCTCTAAGAACGATGCTGTTTCGATCAGCGAGTGCAAAAATCAGATTAATTTTTGACTTCTGCAAGTTTTATTTAAAAATTATTATCAAACGACTTAAAGAACATTTCAAACGCTTTCGGGACGCTTACAGACCCTGTTTGTTTGAGTTGCAAAGATAGATACTCCGATGACATTACAAAAATATTTTTGCAAAAAAACTTACACATAATTACCATGTAGCTGATATGCAAGGAAATAATTTTCAGCCCGAGATTTCAATTTATTAAATCCGGCCAATATCCTATATTTGAAAATGCAAAAATTGATCTCCAAATCCATGCTTAGCGGTATTAGCATGGCTGTTTTTCTTTTAATTTTTCTTCCAAATTCATACGCTCAGGAGCAGAATCTTGTTCAAAAATTTAAAAATAAATTCCTTTCCAGTGAAAAAGATTCGACCAGATCGGCAAGTTTTATGGTTTTACCGGCAGCCGGATATGCACAAGAGTCAGGTTTCGAATACGGAATTGCCGGCACTTATAATTTTTATGTAGACAAATCTGACCCCACAAACCGCACATCAAGTCTGATTTTGATGGGAACAATGACCACTAAAAGTCAAAAAAATATAAAACTCAACAGTGATATCTGGACAAAAAATAACGACTACCATATTCTTTCTGAGTTCAGATACCGTGACTGGCCTTTCAATTTTTACGGATTGGGCAACGACACCTGGGAATCTGATGAAGATAAGATAGGCCAGAAATTGTTTCGCGCACGCATCGATGTCGAGAAAAAGATCACTTCTTCCTATTATGCAGGGATCAATATCAATTATGAACACTTTAAATACGAAGATCAGGAAACGGGAGGAATATACGATCAGCAGGATCTGATTGGTAAAACCGGCGGACAATTTCTGGCATTTGGAATTTCTCAACTCTTTGACACCCGGGATGTAACCACTTTTACGACTAAAGGATATTATGCCAGACTCCGGTATGCGTATGCTCCTGACTTCTGGGGTAAGGAAAATTTCAGAGGCAATCTGTTTGATATCGACCTCAGAGGTTTCTACCCTGTTTCAAAAACGCTGTCTGTAGCCATGCAGGGAATCTACAGATCTACTTTCGGAGAACGCATTCCTTTTTATCAATACCGGGATCTGGGCGGAGATAATATAATGCGCGGGTATTATCTGGGCAGATATAAAGACCGTAATTATGTTGCAGGTCAGGCTGAATTGCGTTACCGCTTTCACCCGCGTTTTGGAATAACGGGCTTTGGAGGGACAGGCAGTACATTTTCTAAAGAACATGACATCCGTCTTGTACCAAGCTATGGAGCAGGGATCCGCTATTTCTTTAGTCTTGAACATAGCAGTACGGTTCGTTTTGATTATTCTTTCGGAGAAAAAAGACCGGGAGAAAAAAGACAATCCGGATTTTACCTATCCATAAGTGAGGCTTTCTAATCAGAAACGGGGAAACCTCAGCTTAAAATTCTGTTTGCGCTGACCTTGTCTGAAGATGATCAGGCCAAAATAAAACAGATCTATTGTTAAGGTTACCCTTTCCTCCTGTTGAACTTGCTGCCAGGCGCTCTGCCGCTCTCTGTTGAAATAAGGTTCATCCCATATATATATAGTATGCCTTCCGGTGCGAAGAAACAGCCCCTGCTCCGGAAGCTCATTCTTACTGATCAGAATGGCTTGTTTGAAACAATCCTCCAGAGTCTCCACAACATTCTTCTCAGCCTCATTACCTCTGTTGTCTGACAGGGAATGAACGGTCTGTATTCCGAGATGATAAAGTATACGGGCTAACACAGCTTTTTTCTTTGCATTCCAACCGCTCGGATTGATTTCAACTCCTTTTGCTGATCGTTGATAAATAGCTTCATCAGCGAGTTTGTATACAAAAGGCGAATGTGTACCGTGACGGGTATTTGAAGTAAGGGCGTGTATAAATCCGGAGCGTCTGTATCTTAAGGAAACCATGCCACAAACATAATAAAAAGTTGATTTGTGCAGCATCATATCTGTAACAGTTACCTTCCCTCCTGCCGATAATTATTCCTGATAAACCAGGTCAAAAGGTTGTAATTTCTTTAATATGTTGACTTTTCCCTCTTTTAAATAAAAGAAATTTTAATTAAGTTTGAATATGAGCGATAATGAATTAAAGGCTTTAATCTCATTGTTAGATGATCCGGACACTACTATTTTTGAAGAGATCGAACAAAAACTGATTACGTGTGGTCCTGAGGTCATCCCCTCCCTTGAATCTTCCTGGGAAAGTTCTTTCGATGTATTGATGCAGACCCGGATTGAGAATATTATTCACAAAATCCAGTTTGATCAGATCAAAAACGAGCTGCAGGTATGGAAGATGAGTAATTCATTTGATTTGCTTAACGGTTTACTCATTATCAACAGATATCAGTATCCGGCAATGAATGTGGACCAGATTATGTTTCAGCTAGCCGAATTAAGAAGAGAAGTCTGGTATGAACTGATATATGATATGAGTCCTTATGAAAAGGTCAAACTCATCAATCATGTATTGTTTCAGGATTTCGGCTTGTCAGGTAATACAGCTAACTATCATGATCCGCAAAACTCATATTTGAATAAGGTGCTGGAAAGCAAGAAGGGCAATCCGATTACATTGGCCTGTATCTATTGCGTCATTGCGCAACGTCTGGATATCCCAATTTACGGAGTCAATCTGCCCAAACACTTTGTATTGGCTTATATGAATGAGGATAGCATGGATTCAAAGCCATTATTCTACATCAACGTATTTAATAAGGGGCAGGTGATGAAAATGGAAGATATCCTTTCCTTTTTAAAACAGCTCAATCTGGCTCCGTCTCCGGAATATGTATTGCCTTGCGATAACGTAGCTATTATAAAAAGAGTGCTAAGAAATCTGATCTCCTCCTATACCCAGATAGATAATATGGAGAAAAAAGAGGAAATCGAAATATTACTGGATCTGATGGAAAAAGATTAATCTCTTCCATCAAAGAATATCCCTTCCGGAATCATTTGCACAGCTATATTTGTTTCGGGAGTCCTATCCACTATCAGTCTGGCATCCGGCGCAACGTTACCATTATCTGTAATTTTGAATCTGGATATATATCTTGAAGATTTATCCACTACAAACATGAATGTGCCATTCGCCCGTTTATCAATAGAAACATCCACCGGCTCTAAAAGCCCTGTACTTGCCCCCTGAATAGTCCGGGTTGGTGTAATTTCGCCTGCCGGAAGTTTAGAGAAGTTTTCAATGATATATATTTTTCCTACTGCAGAAGGTCCTTCTCCCGTATAATCAGTCAACACCAGTATATCCTTCAAAAGGTGGTAAGAAATTCCTCTTACTTTTGAAGCTCCGGCAATTGTATGCATTTGTGTATTGGAATAATCAGCCAGCAACGTATCTAAGTTATTGACAACATTAGGCAATACCATGACCCCGCCGTTAGGCCCCGATATAGAAGCATACAAGGTTTTTCCGTTTATGGCCAATCCCCATGGTGCTCTCTCTTCACCCAGACCGGCTAAGGTAATTTTCTGTCCATACCTGACGTATCCGTTTGCAATAGCACTATTGAATTTATAGATTCCTACAGGTTGTACATCTCTATTATTACCTGTCCGGCTTGTTTTGGTAACATACAGGAATCTGGGTTCATTATTATTCTCCGGAATATTAATAGCCATACCTCTGACGCTCCCCATTACACTGTTTTGAATACTATTGGTACTGGCCGGAATTCCGTTGAGATTATAGCTCATATGTCTTAAAACCGTATCACTTAATCCATTCTCATTTTTAGGGGCCTGATAAATACGCTGTACAAAAGGATCAAAATAAAGAGTAGCACCACCTTTAACTCCTGAGGTAATGGATATATTGCGTAATTTGAAGATAGTGGACATATCTCCTCCGTTTGCCAGTACAGAATCTGCATTATCAATGATACCTATACTAGGGAAAGGAGTAGCTCCGTCACGGTAATTTGAAAAGGATATGTATAAACGTCCGATTTTTCCTTTCGTAACAGGTGGTTCATCATCTGAACGTTTACAGGATACTATCCCGGCGATCACACTTCCGACCATTAAAGATAAAATCAGGGCTTTAGAGAATTTCTTCATTTTACAATGCTAACTTAAATGCTGTTACAAATGTATAAAATAGTTATCTGAAAAGAGGACGTATTATGCAGCCTTCCTGCTACATTAACAGTCAATTGTTGCAAATATTGTGCAATTTCGTTAAAATTGCAACGCATTTAATCAGGACTGGTATGGACGGCAAAGAATTTAAGCGTGAAAAATTAAAACTCCCGAACGAAGGCAAAAAACTATTGCTTCATTCGTGCTGTGCCCCGTGCTCCGGGGAAGTAATGGAAGCATTGATTGCTTCGGATATTGATTTTACTATCTATTTTTACAATCCTAACATCCATCCACGCAAGGAATACGACTTGCGTAAAGATGAAAATATACGTTTTGCAGAAAAGCACAATATTCCTTTTATTGACGCAGACTATGACGTTGATCATTGGTTTGAACTTGCAAAAGGCATGGAGCAGGAGCCTGAACGAGGCATAAGATGTACGATGTGTTTTGATATGCGATTTGAAAAAACAGCAGAGTATGCTGCAAAAAACGGTTTTGATGTTATCTCCAGTTCATTAGGTATTTCCAGATGGAAAAACATGGAGCAGATCAATGACTGCGGACTTCGGGCGGCATCCCGTCATGAAGGGATGGAATACTGGACCTTCAACTGGAGAAAGAAAGGCGGATCGGCAAGAATGCTGGAGGTCTCCAAAAAAGAAAAATTCTATATGCAGGAATATTGCGGTTGTGCATATTCTCTTCGCGACACGAATCACTGGAGATTAAAAAACGGGCGTGACCGTATAGAATTAGGAAAAAATTACTACGAATAATAACTCCCCTGCATGCGTAATTCAGGAAGGTTTTTCAAGCCTTTTGAGGCTCTCAAATAAATTGAAAAAAATTTCCTTTCTATAAGATTTATAATTACCTTTGCAGGCTCAAATGCAGAATTGTGAAATATCTAAAACAATATAGGATACCCTTTTCCGGGCTGAATGCAGGGAAACACAGTTTTGATTTTGACATTGAAAAGAAGTTCTTTGATTGTTTTGAGCATTCCATTGTCAAAGATGGAAACTTAAAAGCCCAGGTTGACTTGCAGAAGCAAGAGAACATGTTGATTGTCCACTTTACTATTACCGGAACGATCAAACTGACTTGCGATGTATGTTTGTCCGAATTTGACTGTCCAATCGATGTAAAAGAACGGATCCTTGTCAAATTCACAGATGAAAACTGGGAAGAAGATACCGAAGAAGTAATTGTTTTATCTAAAAATGATTATGAATTTGACATTGCACATTTACTCTACGAGTATATCAATGTAGCGGTACCTTACTACACCAAGTGCAGCGAACAAGGTTTAAATCAATCATGCGACCCGGAGATGTTGGCGAAAGTCAATCAAATCGAGGAACAAGAGGAGAACAGTGCAGAAGAACACATTGACCCTAGATGGTCGGCATTAAGAAATATAAAAAATAACTAAAACGGAAATACGAGATGGCACATCCAAAGCGTAAAACTTCTAAATCAAGAAGAGACAAAAGAAGAACACATTATAAAGCAGAAAAACCTAGCTTAACAGTTTGTCAAGAAACTGGCGCGGTTCATTTACCTCACCGTGCTTACACAGTAGATGGAAATTTATACTACAACGGTAAATTAATCATCGAAAATACAGCTGTTGTCTAACAATCTTTCAAGACATTAAACATCCCAAAATAAGTGTAAAATTTATCTTTTATGCTTTACTTTGGGATGTTTTTGCGTATTATTGAATCGAAAAATAATAACGAATGAAGATTGGTTTAGATATTTTAGGAGGGGATTTTGCTCCGGAATCCACAATTTTAGGAGCTATTGAAGCTCAGAAAGTGTTACCAGCAGAACAACGTATTGTTCTTATCGGTGACGAACATGCTGCTAAGCAGCGTATCCAGGAATTAGGAGCGAGTATTGAGGATTTTGATTTTGTCCATGCTCCTGATAATATTGGAATGGGTGAACACCCGACCAAAGCAATTGCCAAAAAACCGGATTCCAGTATAGTAAGAGGTTTTGACCTTTTGAAAAACGGAGAGATTGACTCTTTTGCTTCAGCAGGTAATACCGGAGCTATGTTGGTCGGTGCTCTTTTCAGCGTGAAGGCAGTACCGGGAATTCTACGTCCGGCCATCGCCACTAACGTTCCCAAACTCAAAGGTGGTAGCGGACTGTTGTTAGACGTAGGAGCTAATGCAGATTGCAAACCCGAAATGCTAAATCAATTTGCTATCCTTGGAAGTCTTTACATTGAACATGTATTAGGCATACAATCTCCTAAAGTCGGATTAGTCAATATTGGCGAAGAAGAAGAAAAAGGAAATATCCTTACAACCACAACCTACCCACTGCTCAAAAACAATCCCCAATTAAATTTTATCGGTAACATTGAAGGAAGAGATCTTTTCACAGATCTGGCTGATGTAATGGTATGCGATGGATTTACGGGTAATGTTATTTTGAAAATGGCGGAGTCCTTTTATGTGGTGACCAAGAAAAAGAAAATAAATGATGAATTCTTTGATAGATTCAATTACGAACAGTACGGAGGTACACCTATTCTGGGAGTGAATGCTCCTGTTATTATAGGACATGGTATTTCTCCTCCGGAAGCTATCAAAAACATGGTTTTACAATCAAGAGCTATGATCCAATCGAATTTTATCGATAAGATCAGATCTGTTTTCAATTAACGTATTATGTCAAAAATTCATGCAGCTATTACAGCTGTTAATGGCTATGTTCCTGACTATGTGCTTACAAATAAGGAGCTTGAAACAATGGTTGACACCAATGACGAGTGGATTGTCTCTCGTACTGGTATCAAAGAAAGACGCATCCTGAAAGGGGAAGGTAAGGCTACTTCAGACCTGGCTGTACCTGCAGTATTGGGTCTTTTGAAAAAAAGAGGAATTACTGCGGAAGAGATCGATCTGATTGTTTTTTGTACGAGTACTCCTGACATGTTGTTTCCGGCAACTGCCAATATTCTGGCAGATAAGATCGGAGCAAAAAATGCCTGGGGATTTGATTTGCAGGCAGCTTGTTCGGGATTCTTATTTGGACTGAACACAGCCTCACAATTTATTATATCAGGTACCCACAAAAAAGTATTGGTTGTAGGTGCTGATAAAATGTCTTCAGTAGTCAATTACAAGGATCGCAACACTTGTATCCTCTTTGGTGATGGATGTGGTGCTGTATTGTTAGAACCTAATGAAGAAGGAATGGGTATTCAGGATGCTATCCTCAAAACGGACGGATCAGGCGGACAATACCTGAATATTAAAGGCGGAGGTTCCTTAAACCCTGCAACACATGAGACCGTGGACGCCGAAATGCACTACGCTTATCAGGAAGGCCGTACTGTATTCAAATTTGCAGTAACCAATATGGCTGATGTAGCAGCGGAAATAATGGATAAGAACAATCTGACATCTGCAGACATCAACTGGTTAGTACCTCACCAGGCCAATAAGCGTATCATCGATGCAACGGCTGAGCGTGTAGGTCTGCCCGAAGAAAAAGTAATGGTAAATATCCAGAAATACGGAAATACGACCAGCGCTACTATTCCAATGTGTCTTTGGGAATGGGAGAATCAATTGAAAAAAGGAGACAATCTAATCCTTGCTGCATTCGGCGGAGGATTTACATGGGGTTCTATTTATTTAAAGTGGGCTTATTAATACCCTATTTATTTATTACCTTTACAGGCTAATTTTTTTGAAACATTAAACATTTAAACATCTAAAACCTGCTAATATGAGTATGGATATTAAACAAATACAAGATCTGATCAAATTCGTTGCAAAATCTGGTGTAAATGAAGTTGCAATCGAAGAAAAAGATTTTAAAATCACAATAAAGACTAATCAGGAACCTACAATCGTTACAGCTACTGTACCTACTGCAGCTCCTGTTGCAACGGCTTTACCAGTTGCTCCTGTTGCTACTGCACCTGCTGCTCCTGTTGCAGCCGCTGCTGACAATAATGCAAACTACATCACTGTAAAATCTCCGATGATCGGAACATTCTACCGTGCTGCAGGCCCGGGTAAACCAAATTTTGCTAATGTTGGTGATGAGATCACTCCCGGAAAAGTTCTTTGTATCGTAGAAGCAATGAAACTTTTCAACGAAATTGAATCTGAAGTTTCAGGTAAAATCGTCAAAATCTTAATTGATGACGCTAAACCTGTTGAATACGATCAGCCATTATTCCTGGTAGATCCTAGCTAAGAATATACTTCTCTTATAAAGGAGTATTAGCATATTCAGCGAGAAATCGCCTAACAGAAACATCAATTAAGACTCATGTTTAAAAAAATATTAATTGCCAACAGAGGTGAAATCGCCTTACGCATCATTCGCACGTGTCGTGAAATGGGCATTAAGAGTGTTGCGGTTTATTCTACAGCAGACAGAGATAGTCTTCATGTCCGTTTTGCGGACGAAGCAGTCTGTATCGGACCTCCGCCAAGTAAAGATTCTTATTTAAATATCCCTAACATCATTTCTGCAGCAGAACTGACTAATGCAGATGCGATCCATCCGGGGTACGGATTTTTATCCGAAAACGCTCGTTTTTCTGCTATCTGTGCGGAGTATGGCATCAAATTTATCGGTGCTACTGCAGAACAGATCGAAAAAATGGGAGATAAATCTTCCGCTAAAGCAACTATGAAAGAGGCCGATGTCCCTACAGTACCGGGTTCTGAAGGCCTGTTAAGCACCTTCAAAGAAGGTATACAACTTGCCAATGAAATCGGATATCCGGTGATCATCAAAGCTACAGCAGGTGGCGGTGGTCGCGGAATGCGCATCATCTGGAAGGATGAAGATTTTGAAGCAGCATGGGATTCTGCACGTCAGGAATCTGCAGCAGCTTTCGGAAACGATGGTATATATCTTGAAAAATATGTTGAAGAACCGCGTCACATCGAAATTCAGGTTGTAGGTGACCAATATGGAACGGTATGTCACTTATCCGAACGTGATTGTTCGATTCAGCGTCGTCACCAAAAATTATTGGAAGAAGCTCCTTCTCCGTTTATTACACCTGAACTTCGCCAGAGAATGGGTGAAGCCGCTATTAAAGGTGCAAAAGCTGTTAATTACGAAGGTGCCGGAACAATTGAATTTCTGGTTGATAAACACCGTAATTTCTACTTTATGGAGATGAATACCCGTATTCAGGTAGAACATCCCGTAACAGAAGAAGTTATCAACTTTGACCTGATCAAAGAGCAGATCAAAGTTGCGGCAGGTATTCCTATCTCCGGTAAGAATTACGAACCGACTATGCATGCCATAGAATGTCGTATAAATGCTGAAGATCCGTTCCAAAACTTCCGCCCTTCACCAGGAAAGATTACTAACTTCCACTCTCCGGGTGGACATGGTGTCCGTGTAGATACACACGTATATTCCGGATATACTATTCCTCCGAATTATGACTCTATGATCGCTAAACTGATCACTGTAGCGCAGACCCGTGAAGAAGCTATATCGACAATGGAAAGAGCGTTAAGCGAATTCGTTATCGAAGGTATACATACAACTATCCCTCTGCATTTGAGAATCTTAAAGGATCCGAATTTCAGAGCAGGAAACTTCACTACTAAATTCATGGAGACTTTCGATCTGTCAAAGTATCCTGAAGAAGAGGAGAATACATAAAATTTCTTTTACAGAAGCAAAAAATACCATTCTTACCAATAAGAATGGTATTTTTGTTTTTCGCGATCATGTATTATGAGTAAAATGACTAAATCAAGCCTGGTTCAAGCTATTAAAGATAAAGGAAAGAATATTGAAGGAGAAATGTCCTTTTTTGACCATTTAGAGGTCTTAAGATGGCATATCATCCGCTCTGTATTAGCCGTAGCAGTATTTGCGACATTAGCTTTCACCTTCTATGACTATGTGTTCAATGAAATTATTATGGGCCCTAAAAAGCTTGATTTCTGGACATACAGAATGATGTGTAAAGTTGGTGAATTACTACATATTGATGGTTTTTGTGTGGAGAGGATCCCATTCAATATTATCAATACCGAGATGGCAGGCCAGTTTATGCTACAGATTAATTCTTGTCTGATTACAGCTGTTGCCTTAGGATTCCCATATCTTCTTTTTGAAGTATGGTTGTTCGTCAAACCGGCGCTGACGGATATAGAAAAGCGCTCAGCAAGAGGATTTGTCTTCTATGCGACTATCCTGTTTGCATTAGGAGTGCTCTTCGGATACTATATCGTTGTTCCGCTTTCGGTAAATTTTCTCTCTAACGTATCGTTAAGTGAAGAGATCACCAATCAGATTACCATTGACTCTTACCTGTCTACTATTGCGACCCTATCTTTAGGTTGTGGAATAGTATTTTTATTACCAATCCTGATTTTCATTTTATCCAAGATCGGATTGATGACACCCGAATTTATGCGGGCGAGCAGAAGATACGCTGTCGTTATCATTCTGGTAATTGCGGCCGTGATTACACCTAGTGCAGATGTCATTACTATGCTTACAGTGAGTGCGCCGATGTTTATTCTTTATGAGATCAGTATCATGGTATCCGCGAATGTAAAGAAGGCAAGAGCTGCGAAAGAAAAAGAATTTTATAGCAATAAATAGAGAATATGAGTTCAGTAAAAACCATCGCTATCGGAGGCGATCACGCAGGATTTGATTACAAAAAAGAACTGATCCCCTTTCTGCAGGAGCTGGGTTATGAAGTAAAAGATTTTGGAACATATTCTACAGATTCTGTAGATTATCCGGATTTTGCACATCCTGTAGCTTCCGCTGTGGAGAGCAAGGAGTTTGACAAAGGTATACTTATCTGTGGTAGTGCCAACGGTGTAGCGATCACAGCCAATAAGCATCAGGATATTCGTGCGGCAATATGCTGGCTCGAAGAAATTGCAGCATTAGCCCGTCAGCACAATGATGCGAATATTGTATGTATTCCTGCACGTTTCATTAGTCCGGATCTGGCAAAAGCAATCGTCAAAACATTTATGACTACAGATTTTGAAGGCGGCCGTCACGCTAACCGCGTCAATAAGATCTCTTGTTAATTATAACATTTCAGGGTAGCTCATCGCTACCCTATTTAGTAAACCTATTTTCTGATGAAAAAACTACTAATACTTCTGAGTGTTCTGCCTTGGTTATACAGCTGTGCTTTTGCACAGGAGCCTGTTCAGAAAAAATACGCTGAAATGCTGAATGAGGAGAGCGCAAAAAAACATCTTACTATTTTATCATCTAAAGAATACGAAGGTCGCGGTACCGGACAGAAAGGTGGCGAAAAAGCAGCTCAATACATTGCAGCTGAATTTAAAAGATTAGGACTGAAAGCTCCGCAATCCGGGTATTTCCAAAAAATAAATCTTAAAAACAGACGTTTTGAAGTCAATCAGTTTACTGTAGGAAGTAAGGATTTCAAAAACGGAAAAGACTTTTTTATTCTGGGGGATAATGAAAAGACGGTTATAAAGACTGAAGACATCGTATTTGTAGGTTATGGTATTGAAGATTCAAAATACAACGATTACGCAAATATAGATGTCAGCAATAAAGTAGTTTTACTGATTACAGACGATGAACCTACAGATAAAAATGGAAATTCCCTGATCACGGGTACTTCTAAGAAATCAGAGTGGAGTACTTCCAGAAATAAAAAGCTGCAACATCTGATGAAAAAGAATCCAAAGTTAATTCTGGCAGCTTCAGTCACAACCGAACTCATGCTGAAAAGAATGGCAGGAAGATTGACAGGAGGCTCTTATGAATTGCAAAAGGATAAGGAAGAAGCTGAAAAGCAGACTTCAGTAACCCCTGCAGTCGCTTTTATTACCCCTGCGATTGCAAATGATATTCTTCAGGTAAAGAACATATCTTTTCAAAAATTTAAAGAAAATAACAGCGTACAATCTACCCTGATTCCCGTAAAGTTTAATGCAGAATATGGGATCACAGAAGAGATGCTTAATGACGCAAATGTATTAGGACTACTGGAAGGTACAGATCTGAAAGAAGAAATAGTGGTCTTATCAGGTCACTATGATCATGACGGGATCGATGAGAACGGAACTATTTTTCCGGGTGCTGATGATAACGGATCCGGCACGACCGGAGTACTGGATCTTGCCCGCGCCTTTGCTCAGGCTAAGGCTGATGGTCATGGCCCACGCCGGAGTATCCTATTTATTGCTTTTGCAGCAGAAGAAAAAGGTCTCCTTGGATCTGAGTACTACTCGGAGAATCCTGTATATCCCCTATCCAATACTGTTGTCTGCCTGAATATGGATATGATAGGCCGTATTGATGATAAACACCTGAATGGAAATCACAATTATATACATGTTATCGGATCAGATAAATTAAGTTCCGAACTACATGCAATCAATAAGAAAGCTAATGATGATTTCACAAAGATGGAACTGGATTATATGTATGATGATCCAAAAGATCCTTTGCGCATCTATTACCGGTCGGATCAATATAATTTTGCCAAACACAAAATCCCGGTTATTTTCTATTTCTCAGGATTACATCCTCACTATCATACCCCAGAAGACACCATTGAAAAGATAGATTTTCCGATGATGGCCAAACGTGAAAAATTAGCCTTTTACACCGCCTGGGAAATTGCCAACCGGGATAAAAGACTTGTCGTAGACAGTAATAAAGAATAAAAAATTCTACTTCTTAACTAAGTTGTAAAAAGCCTTTTCCGGATTACGGAAAAGGCTTTTTTGCAGTGTGAATTGGCTTTAGGGAAACAAATATATCCTCCCAATTAGTTAATAATTGTTAATTAACATTTATTAATTATCCCGTTAAATATATTTTAATATTATTGTAGCATAATCAATAAACCCTTTATGAAATTAGTGCTACTCGGGCTTTTCATGCTTATGTATCAGTTTTCCTTTGCTCAATCTTCCGGATTAATTTCGGGTACTGTACACAATCCCGAAAACAAAGTTTTAGAAAAAGCCACTGTAAGTGTTCTTAACAAAAAAGATTCAACTGTAGTTTCTTATACACTGACTGATGAAAAGGGTAATTTCCGTCTCGTAAAGCTTCCCGTGGAAAGGGAGCTTCTACTCTATATTTCGCACATATCCGGACAACCTTTTCAGCAGACTTTATCTCTTAAGGATCATGAAACAAAAAATATGGGCGTTCTCAAACTATCTGAAAACATGCTGGAAGAAGTCAGTATCACAAGTGCCCCTCCTATCCGGATGTCAAAAGACACGCTGGAATATAACACAGCTTACTTTAAAACCAGACCCAATGCAAACGTGGAAGAATTACTGAAACAGCTGCCGGGACTTCAGGTCAATATGGATGGCACGATCTATTATCAGGGAAAAGAGGTATCTTCAGTCAAAGTGAATGGAAAAGATTTTTTTGCTACGGATTTAAAAATCGCTACCCGAAATCTGGATGCTTCTCTTATCAAAACGGTACAGGTATACAGAGATAAAGGAGAATCAAAGCGAATTGTTGAAAATGAAGAACACCTTCCTGTAACGATCAATCTTAAGTTTAAAAAAGATTTTCTGAAAGCAGATTTTGGAAAAGTTTATGGCAGTGGCGGTACCCGCAAGCGATATGAGGCCGGAGGCCTGTTTAATACCTTCAGAGATACCTTACAATTGAGTTTTATAGGATTCGGTAATAACATCAACAGACAAAGTTTTGACTATGGCGAACTCCAGCAGCATGCAGGACTTGGAAGAGCAGAGAACTACGGGTTTGATAATTTCGGGGGAAGGAATTACTGGGGGATCGGCAATGATGTTGCAGGTGGATTCAATCTCAATAATGACTGGGGAAAGAAAACCAAACTCAATCTCATGTATATGCTTTCCTACAACAATAATGACAGTGAAAACAGGAATAGCAGCACCTCGCTTTATGACGGAGAGAAGCAATTAGGCACATATTTCTCTGACGCCCAAAGCAAAGCATGGAAACACAATATCAAGACCTTGCTTCGGCATCGTTTTGACACAACGGCATATTTTGAGTTTACCCCTCGTCTGCAATTAGAAAACACTAAAAACAAGAATAGCAGTATCGGAGAAAACAGCACGGAATCTGCTATGCTCAACAGAAGTGAAAACAATAGTAACAGAGATCAGAAACAACTGACCTATGAACATGGATTTTTTATTGAAAAGCAAATAACACCAAATCATGTTGTTTCATTCAGAAATAATCTCAACATCAATAGTGGTCAAAATGATAATATCAATGAGCAAATCGCTCTTATATACAAACAGAATGATGGGTCTGCACGCAACATATGGCAGAATATGAATGCGAAAAAAAGATCTAATACCTTCGGAAACTCCTTTAATTATGGCAATAAGACTATAAAAAAGCTCAATTTTGAACTTTACTTCACCTTTAACACTTCCGGTAACCGCTCTATGGAATCACTGCTGCTCAATAAAGATAACACCGGTACGATACGGGCTACGGAACTGGAAAACAGTTACAGATACAGGGATCAGGATTATATTTCGGGAGTAAAGTTCTATTGGAAGCCTGTAGATAAGTTATCCGTTAATTTCGGGACAGCTTATCAGACCAAGAAGAATTATTTTGACTTCCTGGAAATAGCACCGGATATCAATAAAAAACAGAGCTATTGGTTGCCTAATATTTCTGTACGGTATAAAGAACTGGAACTATCATGGGCTAAAGATCTGGAAGGTCCGGAGACACAACAAATTGTCGTCCAGCGCAGGGATCAGGACCCGCTGTATACCGTGTTGCCTTCTCTTGATTTCGATAATATCGAACGCCAGGATTTCAGATTAAGCTACAATAAATATGCACAGAAGTATCAAATGGGAATCAATGGCGGATTTAACTTTAAGAACAGAAGCGTTGGGTACAAAAGCTGGAGAGAGAATGAAACTGGACACTATACCATGCAGGCATTTCAGTCCGGTAAAGTCAGCAGTGCCAATGCTTCTTTCTACCTGCGCTATAATATACTGACCGGCAAAAAATGGCAACTGTACTTTTCTCAAAACTCGAATAGTTACAGCTATCAGAATTACTCCACCATCAATGATATTGCTAATAAATCTACGACCTGGTCCAGTACCTTCACACAGGAATTATCTTTCATGTGGAACAATCTGATCGGCATATCCCCTAAATATACTTTCTCTACCAACCGAAATTTTAATACAGTCAAAGATAATCCGGATTTTATTGAAAGTCAGTACAAGACACATACTTTCGGAATGGGCTTAAATATTAATCCGATAAAAGGATTCTCTCTCGAATCCAGCTATTCTCTCGAAAACAGAGCCAGCGGTCTGAATGCAAGACAAAATTTTAATATTCTGAATGCTTCAGTTTTCTATAATATAAATAGCCAGTCCCAGATCAAATTATCGGGTTTTGACATACTCAATCAAAATAACAGTAATTATTGGGGTGTACAGGGGAATACAACCTATTATGTAAATTCAATTGTCTTACGTCAGTATTTTTTACTGGGATATGTACATAAATTTAATCTGATAAAGGTAAAAGATTAAACCTTTCTGTAAATTGTATGTTTTCAAATAAACACGTGATCTAAAGCAATATTTAAAATGGCATTTGTAGATTATTATAACATATTGGGGCTGGATAAGTCCGCTTCTCAGGATGATGTAAAAAAGGCTTACCGAAAACTTGCCCGGAAATATCATCCGGATCTCAATCCGAATGATGAAACAGCAAAACAAAAATTTCAGGAAATCAATGAAGCAAATGAGGTACTTACAGATCCCGAAAAACGTAAAAAATACGATCAGTACGGAGAAAACTGGAAACACGGGGAAGAGTATGAGCAGGCACAACAGCAATACAGACGAAACCCGGGAGGAGGGAACCCATTTGCAGGAGCAGGTACAGATCCAAATGCATACTCCGGAAATTTTGATGACAGTCAGTTCTCCGATTTTTTCGAGCAGATGTTTGGAAGCCGTCGTGGAGGAGGAAGACAAAGTACATTCAAAGGCCAGGATTTTAATGCGGAACTGCATCTCACCTTACAACAAGCTTATACTACGCATCAGCAGACTTTTACGGTCAACGGGCAGAATATCCGGATCACGATCCACGCTGGTGTAGAAGACGGGCAGAAGATAAAATTAAAAGGACACGGCAGCGAAGGAATAAACGGAGGACCTAAAGGAGACCTCTATATTACTTTTACTATTGATAAGGATCAACGGTTCAGAAGAGAAGGAAATGACCTGTATACTAATCTGGATATCGATCTTTATACCGCTGTTTTAGGCGGAGAAGCGACACTGGACACCTTTGGTGGTAAGGTTAAACTTAAAATCAAACCCGAAACGCAGAATGGAGCTAAGATGCGCTTAAAGGGAAAAGGATTTCCCATCTATAGAAAAGAGGATCAGTTCGGAGATCTGTATGTTACAATCAATGTACAAATCCCGACACAGCTCTCTGAAGAAGAGAAAGCATTATTCAAACAATTAGCTGAACTAAAAAAGTAAGTGATGGAAACTACAAAAATTAAAATAATAGACTTTTGTCATTCCAGAAAGGTGGAGGCATCTTTTATTCAGATACTGAGGGAAAGCGAATTGATCCATATCACTGTAGAGCAGAATGTGGAATATGTGGATGAGGATGAGTTGAGAAATCTGGAACGATTTGCGGCCTTATATTATGATCTGGATGTCAATCCGCAAGGAATAGAAGTCGCACACCATTTGTTGCAGAAGGTAGAACGTCTGCAGGAAGAATTACGTCTGCTACAGGCAAAAATGAGAAGTCTGGAACAGGGCTAACCTTCCGGCGACGTATAGATCTACAATACCCGATTCAGAAAGTGATCTATTTTTTCCAGCATTGGAGTAAACCAGGGCTCATAAAACCAAAAAGTATGGGGCGAAGGATCAAAAGTACAGACTTCCGTATCTGTCCCATACTTTTTCAGCTTCAGGATCATATCATCCCTTCCGGCATGAAACCGGGGAAATGAGCTGTTCAGGAATAAGACAGGAGCGGTTCTTTTACTGACCTGATACAGGGCTGAAGCCTGTTCCCAAATTTTAGGGACCTCTTCATATTTACCTCCCAGCCATAAGGCAGCGACTTCACCTTCCGCAGATTCGGGATGATGAAAGGCTAATATACCGTCTATATTTACAGTCGCCTGAACCTGCTTGCGTCTGTCTGAATAAGTATTGGTTCCCAGCAGGCTGGCAAGCTGACCGCCTGAAGACGTACCCAGTGTTACTATTTTTCGTTTATCAATCTGGTATTGATCTGCATGCTTCCGGGCCCATACAATCGCATCTTCCAAATCATGCACTGCTGCAGGATACTTTGCCTCCAGAGATAATCTGTACCCGACACTGAGCACCACATATCCCCGAAGAGAAAGGTTAGAAGCAAAGCCGGCCATCATATCCTTATCACCCGAACGCCAGCCTCCGCCGTGAATCATAATGACACAAGGATATTTCCGATCTTGTTTAGCAGGAGCATATATATCCAACAGAAGTTTTCTGTCTCCTATTTCTTTGTAAAGAATATTTTTTTGAGTCCGGATATCGTCTCCTTTATATTCGGTAACTGTTCGGATATCCGGAAATTTTTTCCGATCCTTCTGATAAGCGCTGTTAAGTGTAAAACTGGTATCACGCGGAAAATTAGATTGAGCTGATACAGCAGCTGTCAGCAGAATAAACAGAAGAATAAAGAAACTACGTATATACTTCATATCGAATAGCATTTCTTATTGATTTTTCAATGGATTCCAGTCCCCGAAAACTTTTTGGAGAGCATAATCCTTATTATTGTACTTCCTCCATTGCCGGCTCCATGTTACACGTCCCGTAAGATCTGCGGCGCCGGCACCATAATTAGCCACCTCGATGTAAGTGGCTGTCTTATGTTTGTCCGGAAACATTTTATCTCCGTCCCAGGGATCCCAGCCTTTAGCTGTTATATGCTCCCCCAGTTCACAACGGATAAACACTGTTTTGGCATAAGGTCGCCATGGTCTGCCCAGATACACTTTAGTTACCGCTTTATCTTTGGTTATCAGTTTACAATCTTGAAATATAAATCCAAATGCCGATTGTTGGGTCGTAGATGCAGCAGTGATATATGAATTGCTCCGGCTCTCGATAACGCAGTTTTTAAAAAAGGCAGTGGCAGCCCCAAAAATAAAATCGGTCGATCCGGAGATATAGCAGTCCTCTACATAATTTCGGGTACCATCTTTCGCCAGATAAAAAGTATCCTGCCAGCCTGATACATTGCAGTTTTTGACAACTACCCTATCCGCTTCCAGGTGTAAAGCCACAGCCTGACCTACAGGCCCCGCTGTATTTTCAACGGTCAGATTTTCCAGTCTCGTATCATTACCCTGTACCAGAACTGTATAAGACAGGTAAGTATTTATCTTATCAAGACCTTTTGTCTTATCAGGATTGTCCTTTCCTGAAAAGTCATCATACTGGATAATCGTTCCTTCTCTGCTCTCTCCCACGATATGGATATAACGCTTCCACGCCGGAATAATCAATTTCTCACGATAAATGCCGTTCCTTACTAATATCTGTACAGGTTGTTCAAAATGATCTCTTACTGCATAAACGGCTTCCTGTATAGTTCTGAAATCAGCCGTCCCCTGCTGTGCTACCGTGAGTTTCAGAGGTTGCTGCGCAAACACTGCTGTATACAACAGCAGGAACCATATTGTGATCTTAATCTTCATTATCTGATTTTTTCTATCCGCAGCCAATCTACATCTGCATATCCGCTGTCGTTGATCTGCTGATCCCGAATAGCGTACAGACCGAGGGTCGCTCCTATCCATCGCCCGGGTTTAGCCACAAACTTGTCTTCTACCGCTATAAATTTTTTTCCGTCCAGACTATATGACCAGTTACATACAGCCCCTTTCCGGACTTCTACCCGAAGATAAACATATTGTTCCTTCCCCACTTTAGCCAATAGCTTTTCCTGTTCGATTCCTGATTTCAGTCCGTTTGTACATTTTGCATAGTACAGCGCAGGTCCCTCAGCCGATTGCCGGATAAACAGGGTAGAATAATTTTCTCCCAATACTGTGAAACCTGCTCTTTCATTCTTTAACTTATCATTAGGAATAAGCTTTAGCTTCGTTGTAGCCATGAATTCATCTGCAGGCATTTTCTGTGTAAGGATATTTGGTACATCCAGTAAATTCTTATACGAAGAGGGTACGTTTACGGTATACAATTTAAGATGTCCGGCATCACTTGGCATCAGCCAGCTTCCGTCTGGATTTGCCTGCCATTGCCACTGTTTACCTAATAAAGTTGTTTCAAACTCATCGGATTCAGCAGGAGTTGCTACAGGATAAGTCTTCCCCACATTCGGTTTTTTAAACTTCATTACAGGCTCTCCTGTGCCTGTTCCCTTTTTATCGATACCAATCACAGGCCAGTCATTCACCCACTTCATAGGCTGTAAATGTACGACACGGCCATAGGCATCTTTATCCTGAAAATGTACAAACCAGTCTTCGCCGCTTTGTGTATCTATCCATGCGCCCTGATGAGGTCCGTTGACTGGCGTATTTCCCTGATGCATGACTACTTTACGCTCATATGGTCCATAAATATCCTTAGACCGGAGTACCAGCTGCCAGCCTGTAGAAACTCCGCCCGCGGGAGCAAACAGATAATAATACCCGTTACGCTTATATACTTTAGGTCCTTCAATTGTCGGATCCAGTTTATGTCCGTCATATACAATCACTCCCCTGTCCAATACCGCTGTCCCCGCTTCATTCATACGTGCTATTGCCAGGACACTTTTCAGTCCTGCACGACTGCCTGCATAAGCAAAAGCCAGATAATGCTGTCCGTCTTCATCCCGGAAAGGACAGGGATCGATAAGTCCTTTTCCCTCAAATACCAGAACCGGATCGGACCACGGGCCTGCCGCATCTTTTGCTTTCACCATATATATCCCATAGTCAGGATCGGGATAATAAATATAAAACTCATTATTATAATAACGGATAGCCGGAGCCCATACCCCATTTCCATGCTGCACTTTCTGAAATACATCATAAGGCTTCTGTTGCGGAAGGACATGCGTTAAGATAGTCCAGTTAACAAGATCCTTCGAATGCAATAAAGGAATCCCCGGAACATGATTGAAGCTGGAAGCTATCATATAAAAATCATCTCCTACACGAATCGCATCAGGATCGGAATAGTCTGCATTCAAAATCGGATTTTGGTAATAGCCATCTCCCAGATCAGCTACCCAGACACTGGAAGGTGAGCCCTGTGGTTGTTGGGCATACACAAAATGACTTAATGAACTAATACTATACAGCAGGAATGAAATTTTCAATGGTAGTCTCATAGGACAGAAATAAGGTTTACAATTTTTAATGGCTTCTATAAACCATCGGGCAATCGGTCAGTACAAGAATAGCCCATTTACATTAAAATAGCAATGTATTACTACGCAATCGTTGCCGGTATCGATTGCGGATTTATTCCCATGCAAACAGGACTTTTTTCATCTATTAATGAGTAATTTGGAATCACGCCAATCAAATTGTAAACAAAAAACAACCAATTTAAGAATCCATTGCGATGAGAAATTTAGTGCTTTTTACGGTTATGCTATTTACAGGTCTTCAATATGCTGTTGCCCGATCCTATGATTATATTGTTGCACAGGATGGCAGCGGGCAGTTCAAAACAGTACAGGAAGCCTTGAATGCTGTACCTGATTTTCGTAAAACAGTCACCACTATCTACATCAAAAACGGAATTTATAAAGAAAAACTTATTCTGGCCGGATCAAAACAGAATGTCAGACTGATCGGCGAGCAGGTAGAAAAAACCATATTGACATACGATGACTTTGCGCAACGTAAAAATACTTTTGGAGAAGAAAAAGGGACTTCAGGTTCTTCAAGTGTGTATCTCTACGGAGATGGATTTGTTGCCGAGAACCTTACTTTTCAAAATTCTGCAGGTCCGGTTGGTCAGGCTGTAGCAGTATGGGTGGCAAGTGACCGTGCAGTCTTTTCAAACTGTCGTTTTTTAGGTTTTCAGGATACACTCTACACCTACGGAAAAGGTAGCCGGCAGTATTACTATAACTGTTATATAGAAGGTACTGTAGATTATATATTCGGATCTTCGACAGCCTGGTTTGAAGAATGTGAACTGTACTGCAAAAACAGCGGATATATCACTGCTGCATCAACTCCTGATACCGTTGCCTATGGCTATGTTTTCAACAAATGCCGTGTTACGGGCGACAAGGATACCAAACGTTTTTATCTGGGACGTCCATGGAGACCTTATGCGAAAGTCATTTTTATGAATACTCAGTTGCCTTCCTTTATTGCAGCAGAAGGCTGGCACAACTGGGGTAAGGAAAGTAATGAACTAACAGTACTTTATGCAGAATATAATAATACAGGTGGAGGAAGTTTGTCACAAAATAGAGTCAAATGGTCACATCAACTCTCTGAAGATGAAGCCCAAAAAGTGACTTTAGAGGCTGTTTTCAAAGATTGGAACCCTTTATTATCTCTCCGGTAGACAACATTTACCGGTAACGATTGCATAGATTTCTCTTCAATTTTAATATGAAACAACGTACACTTGCTATGAACAAACCAATTATATATTTAGGATACCATATGATGACACAGATCAAAACAATAGTATTGGGTTTAAAGTTTGCGCTCTTTGGATGGTTTACACTATCTTCCTACAATCCGGCTCAAGCACAGACAGCCCCTTCTTTACCAAGCATTAAACAAGTCCATGTAAAAGCCGATACCATCAGCATCGTACGCTTTGGCGCTCAGGGCGATGGGATTTCCCTGAATACACAATCTATTAACAGGGCAATTGCTGAGACGAGTCAAAAAGGAGGTGGAGTCGTATTGATCCCTGCCGGTGTATGGGTGACAGGTCCGATAGAGCTGAAAAGTAATATCAACCTGCATATACAGCGGGATGCTATTCTGCTGTTCACGGATGATTTTGATCAGTATAAATTAGTGGAAGCAAATTGGGAAGGTCAGCCAGCATGGCGTAACCAAAGTCCTATCTCCGGAAGTAATCTTGAAAATATAGCAATCACAGGAACAGGTATCATCGATGGTAACGGTGGTGCATGGCGAATGGTCAAAAAAAGTAAAATGACTGCCTCCCAATGGAAAAAACTCATTGAATCCGGCGGTGTTCTGAATGATGAGAAAAATATCTGGTATCCTTCAGCAAGTTCGCTGAATGGTTCTAAAACCAAAAATCCAAGTGCTGTAGTCCCGGGAAAGACTGCTGCAGACTATGCCGATGTCAAAGATTTCTTCAGACCCAATTTGCTGGTTTTGAATAACTGTAAACAGATTCTTCTGGAAGGAGTTACTTTTCAGAATTCACCTGCATGGAATCTCCACCCCCTATTGTGTCAGGATCTGACAGTGCGCAATGTAATGGTCAGAAACCCATGGTATGCACAGAATGGGGACGGTATCGATATCGAGTCCTGCAAAAATGTATTAGTAGAAAACAGCACCTTCGATGTCGGCGATGATGGTATATGCATCAAGTCCGGGCGTGATGAAGCGGGTCGCCTGCGTGCTGTTCCTACAGAAAATGTTATTATCCGCAACAATGTAGTCTATCATGCGCACGGCGGTTTTGTAATCGGAAGTGAGATGAGTGGCGGAGCCCGCAACATCTGGGTATATGACTGTTCATTTATCGGTACAGACATTGGCTTGCGTTTCAAGACAACCCGTGGCCGTGGCGGTGTCGTGGAGAATATCTTTATAGATCGTATCAGCATGTTTGATATTCCGGGAGAAGCTATTCTGGTAGACATGTATTATGAAGCAAAAGATCCTATTCCGTTGATCGGAGACAAACAGGAAGCGGTCAAAGCAGTTACACTTCCGGTCACTGAAGCCACTCCTCAATTCCGCAATTTCAAAATCAAAGATGTCGTAGTGAACGGCGCCGATAAAGCCATTTTCTTCAGAGGTTTACCGGAAATGAACATCAAGGGTATGAGTCTGGAAAATATTTCCATCAAGTCCAAAAAAGGAATTGAGATCATCGAATCTACAGACATAGAACTGAAAAATGTAAAGGTTATTACACCTGAGACAAAACCGGTCGTGCATATTGACAATAGCCAGAATATAAAATTTTCGACATTCAGTTACCCTGCCGATTCAGAAACACTATTTCAGATCTCCGGAGAGAAAAGCAAGAATATCAATGTTTCCGGTACAGATGTGTCAAAAGCCAGACAGACAACCAATCTGAGCCCGGGAGTATCTAAAAATGCAATCAAAATAGCTAAATAGCAGACCAATAATGAAAAGATTATTCTTCTATATACAAGCCATATTAGTGCTTCATGTACCTTCAGCATTTGCACAGAAAGCTACTTCCGAGCAAATGGCTCTGACCGTCATTGACAAAATGTTTAAGGATGAAACCTTTGTCAATGAAAAGAAAGGTCCGAAATGGACCTACGATCTGGGAGTGACTCTCGAAGGGATGACCGAAGTCTGGCGTAACACCGGAGACGGAGTTTATTTTAATTACATTCAGAGCTGGATGGATCAATATGTAGACAATGAAGGTAACATCAAAAACTATAAACTTGCTGACCACAATATCGATAATGTAAAAAACGGCCGCACCTTGCTGATGCTGTATAAAGTAACGCGAAAAGATAAATATTTAAAAGCTGCATCTATACTGTTTGACCAGCTCAAAGAGCACCCGAGAACCAAACAGGGCGGATTCTGGCACAAGAAGATCTACCCCTACCAGATGTGGTTGGACGGACTTTACATGGGACAGCCTTTCTATACGGAATATGCCGTACTCATGAACAAACCTGAAGTATTCAATGATGTAGCAGATCAGTTTCGCTTCATGGAACAAAATGCCCGTGATCCGAAAACAGGATTGTTATATCATGGATGGGACGAATCCCGTCAGGAAAAATGGTCTGATCCCCAGACCGGCCTTTCCCCTCATGTATGGGCTCGCGGAATGGGCTGGTATACAATGGCACTGGTAGATGTACTGGATAATTTCCCGGCAGATCATCCGCGCAGACCGGAGCTGTTAGCGATCTTGAATCGTACTGCAAAAGCTATTATAGATTTTCAGGACAAAAAATCAGGAGTCTGGTATGACGTACTGAATGTGAACAGAAAGGAGAATTACTTTGAATCTTCAGCTTCAAGTATGTTTGTTTACGGCCTTGCCAAATCCGTGCGTAAAGGCTACATTTCTGAATCCTACCTTCCTGCAGTTCGCAAAGGATATCAGGGATTACTGAAAGAATTTGTTACGACGGCAGGACCAGATCGTGTAGACCTGAATAAGACTGTAGCTGTATCCGGATTAGGAGGTTCGAAGAATTACAGAGACGGATCATTCGAATACTATATGAGTGAGCCGGTTATTTCCAATGATCCTAAAGGTGTAGGACCTTTTATGCTGGCTGCTTTAGAGCTCGAATGGATCAATGCTCCGAAAAAAGGAAAAGGCAAGGTCGTCACTCTTGACAATTATTACAATAACGAATACAAAATAGAGCCATCCGGACTGAAAGAGCCTTACCACTACCTCTGGAATGGAGAAGATAACAATGGTTTTTCTTTTATGGGAAGAATCTTTAATCGTACAGGAGCCAACATCAATACCTTAAGAACAGCTCCTGATGCACAGCAATTAAAAGGCAGCAATATCTACATTATCGTTGATCCGGATACAGAGAAAGAAACTGAAAATCCTCATTTTATGAATGACAAAGAGGCTTCAGCTATAGAAAAATGGGTCAAATCAGGCGGTGTACTCGTGCTCTTATTAAATGATAGCGGTAATTGCGAAATTGCAAAATTCAACACACTGTCCAAAAAATTCGGAATCACCTTTAATGAAGACAGCCGTAACCGCGTACAAGGCAAAAACTTTGAACAGGGAGCAATCCTGATCCCGGAATCAAATCCAATTTTCAAGACAACATCGAAAATATACATCAAAGAAATTTCTACCCTACAGATCACAAAACCTGCTGTAGCCAATCTCACAGATCAGGGTGATATTATCATTGCTACCGCAAAATATGGTAAAGGTACCGTGTTTGCAGTAGGAGATCCCTGGTTTTATAATGAGTATATCGACGGACGCAAATTGCCGGCCGAATATCAAAACTGGAATGCCACTAATGATCTGGTAAACTGGTTAATCAGTCAATCAAAATAACAAAAGAGGACGTATGAAAAAGACTTTAGGAATACTGTTTATACTGATAAGCGCAGGCATTGCACATGCACAGACACAGATAGATACCCTGGCAGATAAAATGTTGCGTTATCAGTTGCCTGTAGGAGCATGGTCCAAACAACTCGCTGACAAATCCACAGTAGATTATTCGAAACCGATAGATAAGTCTCTGGCCGATAAGATCCGCAAAACTACGGATCAGTATGCAACTATAGATAATAAAGCTACATCACGTGAAATTGAATATCTGATACAGGCTTACCACAAAACTAAAAATCCTAATTATCTGAAAGCGGTAGAAAGAGGTATAGAGTATCTGTTGAAAATGCAGTATCCAAACGGTGGGTTTCCGCAGTATTATCCCAATGCCTCTATTTACAGGGGTGAAATCACCTACAACGATAATGCAATGATTAATGCACTGGATATTCTTTACAATGTATCGAACAAACTGGAAGGATATGAAGTGGTACGCTCCGGTCTTAGCAAACGGGCTCAAGATGCTGTAAAACGCGGATTAGACTGTATTCTGAAAACACAGGTCAGACAGAATGGAACTCTTACGATCTGGGCTGCACAATATGATCAGAATACGCTCCAACCGGCTAAAGCCCGCAATTTTGAACCGGCTTCCCTCAGCACTAGTGAATCTATGGGGGTCGTGAAATTTTTAATGCGCCTTGAACAACCTTCTGCAGAAGTAATACAGGCCGTCAAATCAGCCAAGAAGTGGTTTGAAACAAACGATATTGAGGGATACCGCTTTGATTTCAGCAAAGATCCGGAAACGAATAAACCTACACGTCAGCTTGTAAAAGATCCGGATGCTGTAGTATGGGCACGTTTTTATGACCTGAAGGATAATCGCCCCATCTTCGGAGACAGAGATAATTCCATCAAATATAACCTGTCTGAAGTAAGCGAAGAACGGCGTAACGGCTATGCATGGTATGGCGTGTGGCCGCTGAATTTTGTACAGAAAGATTATCAAAAGTGGATAAAGAAAAATAAGATAGAAGAATAAAAGTAAATACAATGATACTCAACCGAAAGAATTTAGAACATATACAGCATACCGGACTGGTCAAACCTGCGGCAGATCTTCTCGATCTTCCCGAAAAGATATTACAGTTCGGAACAGGCGTATTATTACGGGGATTGCCGGATTACTTTATTGACAAGGCCAATCGTCAGGGTATCTTCAACGGTAGGATACTTGTCGTCAAATCTACCAGTCAGGGTGGAGTTGATGCATTTTCTACACAGGATGGTCTGTATACAGTAGCTATACGGGGAATCGAAGAAGGTAAGAAAATACACGAGAATATTATTAACTCATCCATCAGCCGTGTACTCTCCGCAGCAAACGATTGGAAAGAAATTTTAAAAGCTGCACATCGTCCGGAGATGCAGGTCGTTTTCTCCAATACTACCGAAGTCGGGATAGTGATGAGTGAAGACAAAGTAACGGATATGCCTCCATCCTCATACCCGGGCAAGCTGCTTGCGTTTCTATACGAAAGATTCAGCGCTTTTGGCGGAACTCCGGAGAGCGGAATGGTGATCGTACCGGCCGAATTAATCAGTGATAACGCAACCAAACTTCAACAGATCGTATTTGACCTGGCCGAACAAAATAATCTGGACAAACAATTTATCACCTGGCTAAAAGAAAACAACCATTTCTGCAATACACTGGTAGACAGAATTGTACCCGGAAAACTTCCGCAGGACGAACAAAATATACTGGAACAGCAACTCGGATATACAGACGAGCTGACCATCATGGCAGAACCCTTCCGGCTCTGGGCTATAGAATCTGAAGATTCCCGGGTCGCCGAAATACTTTCCTTTGCACAAGCAGACAAAGGCATATTTATCGTTCCCTCCATCAGCAAATTCAAAGAACTGAAATTACGCTTACTGAATGGCACACATACCTTAAGCTGTGCGCTGGCCATATTAGCCGGTTTTGAAACCGTCAGAGAAGCGATGAAGAATGAAGCTTTTACAGCTTATGTCAAAGGTCTTATGGAAGACGAAATATCTGCGGCAATTCTCAGTGACAGCATTAGTCGTGAAGATACAGCTTCATTTGCCAATAGTGTAATTGACCGCTTTAGTAATCCTTCTCTCGAACATAAATGGCAGTCTATCGCGATGAACTATACATCAAAAATGGAGATGCGAAACCGGGAACTATTTGAAAAATGGTATCAAAAATTTGAACATGTCCCGCAGCATATGGCTTTAGGTTTTGCTGCTTACCTGCTGTTTATGAACAGTAAAAGCACAAGTGATGGCTACTGCAGCACTGTAGGAGAAAAGAAGTATATCCTTCAGGATGAACATGCTCCCCTGCTGGCAGGCTACTGGAACGATCCGGAAACACTGGTAGAAAAAGTACTCGCAGATCAAAGTCTATGGGGTACGGATCTGAACAGTTTACCGGGCTTTGCCACCAGTGTAAAGAAACAATTGAATACATTACAAAACAGCGGTGCAAAGTCGGCAATCGAATCTTTACAAGCTGAAAAAACAATTTAATAAACATGGTAACCAGAATTTTAAAAATCCATCCCAATGATAATGTATTAGTGGCTTTACAAAATTTAGTCAAAGGAGAGACCATTATTTATGATGGAGAAAATTACACTTTACTCGATGATATCCCTGCCAAACATAAATTCTTTATGCAGGACATGAATGCGGGAGATCCCATCATGATGTATGGTGTTTTGGTCGGAAAAGCTCAGCACCATATCGGCAAGGGCGGATTAATGGATACTGAAAATACCAAACACGCTTCCGAACCGTATGAATACCGCCCCTACCATTACGAATGGCATGCACCGGACATCTCTAAGTTTGAAGGTCGTACATTCAATGGTTATGTGCGTCCGGATGGTCGTGTCGGCACTGCAAATTATTGGTTATTCATCCCTACTGTATTCTGTGAAAATCGCAATCTGGATGTCATCCGTGAAGCATTGCACAATGAACTGGGCTATGCCGTTACAGATAAATATAAGACCTATACACGTCATCTGGTCGAAGCCTATAAAAATGGTGAAGATCTGTCTGCTGCAGACGAATTATCTTTAGCTGCCAGTCAAAGCAAGGCCGGGCGTCTCTTCAAAAACGTAGACGGAATCAAGTTTCTGAATCATCAGGGAGGATGTGGAGGTACACGTCAGGATGCAGCTGTACTCAGCAAATTATTAGCAGCATATGCGGACCACCCTAATGTAGCAGGTGTCACCATCCTCAGTCTTGGATGCCAGAATCTTCAGGTGAAGGACTTTTTAGAAGATCTCAAAAACCGTAACCCGCACTTTGACAAACCGATGTTCATCTTCGAACAGCAGCAATCTCAAAGTGAAGAACAACTGATCAAGGAAGCGATCCAAAAAACATTTGTCGGACTCACTGAAGTAAACGAAACAGAACGTCAGCCGGCACCAATAAGTAAATTGGTGTTAGGGGTTAAGTGTGGCGGCAGTGACGGGTTCAGTGGTATCAGTGCCAATCCAGCTGTAGGATATACCTCAGATCTACTGGTAACCCTTGGCGGAACAGTACTGCTTGCCGAATTCCCTGAGCTGTGTGGTGCAGAGCAGAATCTGATAGACAGAACTATTGATGAATCTGCCGCACGCAAATTTATACAGCTCATGACAGCCTATAGCAATGCGGCAGAAAACGCAGGTTCAGGATTTCATATGAACCCCTCACCGGGTAATATCAAAGATGGCCTTATAACAGATGCCATAAAAAGTACCGGGGCTGCTAAAAAAGGAGGTAACTCTCCTGTGGTGGATGTATTGGATTACACCGAACCGGCTACAAAACCGGGACTGAATCTGGTGTGCACACCAGGGAATGATGTAGAAGCTACTACAGGTAAAGCTGGCTCAGGAGCAACCTTAATTCTGTTTACCACAGGATTGGGTACACCTACCGGCAATCCGGTCTGCCCCGTTATAAAGGTCGCAACGAATAACGCACTTGCAAACCGAATGGGCGACATTATTGACATAAACACCGGACCTATTATAGAAGGCGAAAAAACAATAGCTCAAATGGGAGAAGATATTCTGGAATATTGTATCAGGGCTGCAAGTGGTGAAATCATTCCAAAAGCTGTGCTGCTCAATCAGGACGATTTTATTCCATGGAAAAGAGGAGTAAGCCTTTAAAATTAGCCGGATACAGAACAAAGAATATTAAAACACAAAAAGTACTACAACTTATTCAAAAATGAAAAGCTTTCTAGACCAAAACTTTCTTTTACATTCAAAGACCGCTCAAGACTTATATCATAATTTTGCTAAGAATCAACCCATCATTGATTATCATAATCACCTGATACCTGAACAGATTGCCAACAATGCATCTTTTGAAAATATCAGCCAGGTCTGGCTGAACGGAGACCACTACAAGTGGCGGGCTATGCGTACCAACGGGGTCAATGAAAAATATATAACCGGTAATGCATCTGATGAAGAGAAATTCAGAAAATGGGCAGAAACGGTTCCTTCGACCATGCGCAATCCGCTGTATCACTGGACTCATCTGGAATTGCAAAGATATTTTGGCATCACAGATTTGCTATCTGCAAAGACAGCAGATAAAATCTATGCAGAGACTGCAGCCAGATTACAGACAACAGAATACTCAGTAAGAGGATTACTGAAGAAAATGAATGTAGAAGTCGTCTGTACAACAGACGATCCGACTGACAGCTTAAACTATCACCAACAATTCGCCGGAGAAAAAGAGTCTTTCAAAATGTTACCTGCATTTCGTCCCGACAAAGCGATGAATAGTGATGACATAGAGGCGCTGAATGCATATATCAATAAACTGGAATCTGTATCTGACCGCTCCATATCCACTCTACAGGACTATCTGGATGCCTTAAAAAAACGTCATGATTTCTTCGCAGACAACGGATGTTCTGTTTCAGATCACGGATTGGAGCAGATCTATGCAGAAGACTATACAGAACAGGAAATCGCAGACATCTTCGCTAAGATCAGAGCCCGTCAGACTATCTCCTATCAGGAAAATCTGAAATTTAAATCGGCCATGCTGATCTATTTTGCAGAATGGGATCATGAAAAAGGCTGGGTACAGCAGTATCATCTGGGCGCGCTGCGTAATAATAACAGCCGTATGCTCAGCATACTCGGTCCGGATACCGGATGGGATTCTATCGGTGATTTCAGTCAGGCAAGAGCCCTGTCCAAATTCTTAAACAAACTGGATACGCAGGATAAATTAGCAAAGACAATTATCTATAACCTCAATCCTGCTGATAATGAGCTGATCGCTACTATGATCGGCAATTTCAATGACGGGTCTGTAGCCGGTAAGATCCAGTTTGGATCAGCCTGGTGGTTTCTGGATCAGAAAGACGGGATGACCAAACAAATGAATGCCCTATCCAATATGGGACTGTTGAGTCGCCTGGTAGGGATGTTGACAGATTCACGCAGCTTCCTTTCCTTTCCGCGTCATGAATATTTCAGAAGATTATTATGTGATCTTTTTGGACAGGATGTAGAAAACGGAGAATTGCCAAATGATATGGAAGAAATCGGAAAGATCATCGCTGATATTTCTTATTTCAATGCCAAAAACTACTTTAAGTTCTAATCCGGCATGATTGATCAAGATTTTCAGGGAGCAGGAAAAGGTAAAGTATTAAGTTTTGGCGAACTGCTGCTACGTATCTGTCCGGATGGAAATGGAATGTGGCTGGCCGAAAACAAACTTCCGTTTTACATCGGAGGTGCAGAACTGAACGTTGCTACAGCTTTAGCGTTGTGGGACGTTCCGTCTTCCTATCTGACAGCAGTTCCCGATCATGCAATAGCACATGATATTGTCAATTCTGTATCCGGTATAGGTGTCGATATGGATCCTGTATTATTTTCAGGAGACCGTTTTGGGATCTATTATCTTCCGAAAGGAAAAGACCTGAAAAATGCAAGTGTAATATATGACAGAGCCAATTCGTCTTACGCAGAATTAAAAACCGGTGACATTGACTGGAATAAAGCTTTTGAAGGCATTTCCTGGTTTCATTTCAGCGCTATCTGTCCGGCCATCAGTCAGGAAATCGCCGATATATGTCTTCAGGCAGTAAAGGCAGCCTCAGAAAAAGGAATTACAGTTTCGTTAGATCTGAATTACCGAAGCAAACTGTGGAAATATGGAAAAGAACCTCTGGAAATATTACCGGAGCTGGCACCCTATTGTACACTTATAATGGGAAACGTATGGGCTGCAAATAAAATGCTGGGTACAGCACTACATAATTCTCTGACTGAAAACAGTGAATACGAAAGAGACATATTACTGGAACAGGCAACCGAAACATCAAAAGAAATTATCGCTGCTTATCCCCATTGTAAAGCCGTAGCCAATACTTTCAGATTCGATTACGGACAAGGTATACGCTATTATACCACCCTCTTTACACAAGGAGAACTGACCGTTTCGCGCGAATATATCTCAACACAGATATTGGATAAAGTGGGAAGCGGGGACTGTTTTATGGCAGGCCTTATCTATGGATTTTACCATCAGCTACCAGCAAAAGAAACATTGGCTTTTGCGACTGCAGCAGCCTATGACAAACTTTTTATCCCAAGTGATGCGACTACCAGCAGTGTGGCAGATGTACTAAAAATGAAAACAGAAAATGAGTAATAAAAGACAAATAGTACTGGATGCTATTCTTCAGCAAGGTATGCTTCCCCTGTTTTATCAGGATAGCGAAGAAGGTACAATCGCATTGGTGCGTGTACTGTACAAAGCCGGAATACGTGTCTTTGAATATACCAACAGAGGAGAATTCGCCTTAAACAATTTCAAAAAACTGATCGCTGTACGTGATCAGGAACTTCCGGGGTTGTACATAGGAATAGGTACGATCACGAATGCCGGCCAGGCAGAAGATTTTGTGACTGCAGGAGCAGATTTCCTGGTAGCACCTACCATCAATCCGGATGTAGCAGCTGTCGCAAAGAAAAATGAGCTCTTATGGATTCCGGGCTGTATGACACCCACCGAGATTAGTCTTGCACAACAGCATCAGGCAGCACTTATCAAGATATTTCCGGCCAACATACTGGGTCCGGAATTTATTTCTTCTATCAGAGATCTCTTCCGGGGACAGCTATTTATGCCTACAGGAGGAGTCGAACTTCATATCGACAATCTTCGTAAATGGTTTAAGTCAGGGGTATGTGCCGTAGGCATGGGGAGCAAACTGATCAGCCAGCAAGTCATGGAAAAAGGATTGTACGACGAATTATATGATAATACGGTATTAGCACTGAAGCTTGTACAAGAAAGTAAATATTAAAACCAACTACCATTATGAACCAAATAAAAGCAGGCAAGTTTCGCTGGACAATATGTATCCTGTTGTTTTTTGCTACTACGATCAATTATTTAGACAGACAGGTACTGTCCCTGACCTGGAAAGACTTTATAGCTCCTGAATTTCACTGGACCAATAACGACTACGGTACTATTACCGCTTTATTTTCTATTTTCTATGCCGTGAGTATGCTGTTTGCAGGACGGTTTGTAGATTGGATGGATACAAAAAAAGGATTTTTATGGGCCATTGGGATATGGTCTTTCGGAGCCATACTGCATGCTTTTTGTGGTATTGCTACTTCAGGAATAGTGGCAGGAGAATGGCTTGTCGGATTTCACGGTGCAAAAGAAGCTATTTCGAAAATCAACGATGTCGGCCTGATCATTAATGTCAGTGTAACCCTGTTTATCTTTGCCCGGTTCTTACTTGCAGTAGGTGAAGCCGGCAATTTTCCCGCAGCCATTAAAGCGACTGCAGAATATTTTCCGAAAAAAGACAGAGCTTTATCCACCAGTATCTTTAATGCCGGAGCGACTATAGGAGCACTGGCAGCTCCGATTACGATACCTGTTATCGCTGCAAAATGGGGATGGGAAATGTCATTTATTATTATCGGGGCTTCAGGTTTTGTGTGGATGGGCTTCTGGACGTTTATTTATAAAAAACCCGAAGTACACCCTAAAGTCAATGCTGCGGAATTGGCCTATATACAACAAGATAGTCTTGCTGATACTGCAGCAGGTGTAGTAGAAGTAAAGAAAGTATCCTTTAAAGATTGCTTCAAACACAAGCAAACCTGGGCTTTTGCCTTTGGAAAATTTATGACTGACGGTGTATGGTGGTTTTATCTGTTCTGGATGCCAGCCTATCTCAGTGAAGTCTACCACATCAAATCCTCTGACGGAGAAGGGCAATTAGCGATCTTCGTGCTCTATGCTATTACATTATTATCCATCTATGGCGGATACCTGCCAACAATATTAGTAGAGAAAAAAGGCATGAACCCATACGAAGGGCGTATGAAAGCCATGCTCATTTTCGCTTTCTTCCCGCTACTGGTTTTATTTGCTCAGCCATTAGGACATTTCTCCTATTGGTTTCCCGTGATTCTTGTGGGGATTGGAGGTGCTGCACACCAATCCTGGTCGGCGAATATTTTTTCTACGGTAGGAGACATGTTTCCGAAAGCAGCTATTGCTACCATTACCGGAATAGGAGGACTCGCAGGAGGGGTAGGATCATTTTTTATCAACAAAATTTCAGGATGGCTATTTGATCATGCTGAACAAACACATATGCAATTCCTGGGTTTTCAGGGTGCTGAAGCAGGATATTTCATCATATTTTCTTTTTGTGCCATAGCCTATCTTATTGCATGGGTAGTGATGAAGGCTTTGGTTCCTAAAATGAAAATCGTAAATTTCTAGAAATAAAGATTATTTCACACCATGAATTTCCATATGACGAATACCCCATATAAATAAAAATATATTAATCAACCTTTAAATATTATGTCCTTAAACCTAGAAGACATATTCCTTCAGGAGGAAGATATTCCTGACGAGTATGCACTGCATGAGCAGATTGACCAACGTGAATATCTCTCCAACGGAGAGATGAAAGCCTGGAATGGCCCTGTCAACGAAGTCTTTTCACCCATCTGTGTCAAGACCAAAGATGGCTTGCAGCGAAAGCGTATTGGTAGTTTTCCGGTATGTACGGAAAAAGAATCTCAGGAAGCACTGGATGCTGCTGTAGCCGCATATGACAACGGCAGAGGTCAATGGCCGACAATGAGTGTTGCTGACCGGATCACCTGTGTAGAAAACTTTACACATAAGATGATCGAGCAGAAAGATATCGTCGTCAAACTGATCATGTGGGAAATCGGTAAATCGTATACCGATTCCGTAAAAGAATTTGACCGCACGGTAGAATATATCTATGCTACGATAGATGCGTTAAAAGATATAGATCGCCAGTCATCGGGCTTCACGATCGAACAGGGGATTATCGCACAGATACGTCGCTCACCACTGGGAGTGGTGCTTTGTATGGGGCCATTCAACTACCCGTTGAATGAAACCTTCACGACGCTGATTCCTGCACTTATCATGGGCAATACCTTACTCTTCAAACCACCTAAGCATGGTACACTTTTGCACTATCCTTTACTGGAAGCATTCCGTTCCAGTTTTCCGCAAGGAGTAGTCAATACCATCTATGGACGTGGTAATAATATTGTTCCGGGGTTAATGCAGTCCGGCAAGATCAATGTACTGACACTCATAGGATCCAGTCGTGTAGCGGATGAACTGAAAAAGCTGCACCCTAAAGTAAACCGTCTGCGAGCTATTCTGGGACTTGATGCTAAGAATGCGGCGATCATTACCAAAGATGCGGATCTCGATCTTGCTGTATCCGAGACTTTATTAGGCTCTCTGTCATTCAACGGACAGCGTTGTACAGCGATCAAGATCGTATATGTACATCGTAGCCTTGCCCAGGAGTTCCTCAAAAGACTCTCTGTAGAAGTAGCCAAATTAAAATACGGTATGCCTTGGGAAAAAGGGGTTGCCCTTACTCCTCTTCCGGAAGTTGGTAAACCGGCATATCTGGAAGCCTGTATCACAGATGCGATTGCCAATGGAGCCAAAGTTGTCAATGAGCACGGTGGGGAGACCCTGGAGTCATTTGTATATCCGGCGATTGTATATCCGGTAAACCATGCCATGAAGCTGTATCGTGAAGAACAGTTCGGTCCTATTATTCCTGTAGTCCCTTTCGATGATCTGGAAGAACCTATAGAATATCTGATCGGCTCACCTCATGGTCAGCAGGTATCTATATTCAGCAACAATGCTTCTGTGGTATCATCACTTATAGATCCATTGGTCAATCAGGTGAGCCGTGTCAATATCAACTGCCAGTGTCAGCGCGGACCGGACGTCTTTCCGTTCACAGGACGAAAAGACAGTGCCGAAGGAACACTGTCTGTAGTGGATGCACTTCGCTCCTTCTCTATCCGCTCATTAGTAGCCACCAAATTCACCGATAGCAACAAAAAGCTATTCAATGAAATTGTGAGTGAAAATGAATCTAATTTCCTAAGCACGAAGTATATCTTCTAATATTTAATTGTTTTAAAAATCAGAGCCTCGTTTACGATTGTAGACGAGGCTCATTTTTTGTTTATAACAGCAGAGATTTACTACCGAAGTGCAGTTGCAAGCGTAAGATTTAATTCCTGAATGCCATCAACTACCAGCTTCGCAAGTTGCTCTGCTCCTTTGGGTGATAAGTGCGTATTGTCCTGAATACCCTTTGGGTAATTCTCGTGTCCCGGAGGCAGATGATTGAATAAGGAAACAGATCCTTCCTCTCCTAAACGGGAAAGTAAGCTATTTGTTTTAATCTGCATATCAATTAAGGGTACATTTAACTGTTTTGCCACCTCACGAGTGATATCAGGGTAACCGCCATGCGTCTCAACCAGCTTGCCGTTTATCCAGTTTCGGCGTTCTATAGGAGTCAACAGCACAGGAATAGCCCCCTTCTGACGCGTTTCTTCCACATACTCTGTAAGGTTGGCCTTAAACTTTTCCAGAGAAGTACCTACAGTAGGTTTATGAATTTTTTCATCATTGTGCCCGAATTCGATAAATACATAATCTCCGGGTTTTATCTTTTCCAGTACCAGCCTCCAATGATTGACCACCGTATGGGATTTGGTATTGTAATCATGCTTAAAGGAAGCTGTGCTGCGACCATTCAAAGCCCTGTTGTCGACAATCACCGCATGCTCATTAAACAGCTCCTGAAGTTTCATCCCCCATCCGGTTTCAGGGTAAGTTTTAGCCGTCTTATTTGCAGCTGTAGAATCTCCGATAATGTAGAGTGTAACAGGTTCCTTATCAGTAAAAGCATACAAACCGATGATCACAGCGATCATAACAAGGAGCGATAATCCTCTTTTGAGTGTACAATAATTCATATTAACAGGTACTAAATCTTTTCTTTAAGCAATAAACAGATAAAGGAATATCCGATATGCTGAATACTCCTTTAAATTTAAAATATGGATAACTAACTAAATCTCTATCTGATCCAGCGCGGATCTCCTATCCCATTTCCCTTGAGTGTATTGTTACTGATTGTAAAATCACCATTTGCAGCATTTGCAAATCCCGGATCCAGGCTTGTACCATTAGCATCTACTTTAACAGTCCCGGATGCGGTAACCTGCAGACTCGTAGCATTGAAGTAGTTATTTCCACTCAATGTCGTAATATTAGTCTGCGATTGATTGGCTAATAAACCTACCGTACCCGTTACTATATTCTTAGTAAATGAAATACTGTGATTTGCTGCCGGAATACGTACATAGAAAAATCTCCTGCTGGATGCATTGGCCAGCCCGACCAAAGTATTGTTACTCACAGAAATACCAACTCCTCCGGCCGGATATACATTAGTACCCGCCGCATCTATACGAATAAACTCCCGGTCGGCAACCCCATAAACTGTATTATTCGTAAAAGAGATACTTAACGGAAAGCCTGTACGAAAATCAATAAACTCGCCACTGTTTCCATAATTACGGAAGATATTGTTATTGATCTTCAATGCTGCAACAGTACTGGATGAAGTTCCTGAGGTATTCATAATGATGACTCCTGCTTTATAATTCCGTATCTCGCTGCCTTCGACAATGATCTCCCCATACACTCCGTTTCCGACAGTGATTGCATTATTCAGATTATTACCTCCGTCAACAATTACATTTTGAAATTTCAACGCTGCCCCTGCGGACAACGTAAATCCGACATTATTCAATACAGGTTTTTCCGATACACGTGCAGCCACAATAGCTACAGGCTTGGATAATGCCAGTGATACACCCGTAGCTCCGACAAAATCATAGTTACCTCCCGTCAGCGCAAAAGTTTCTCCTCCTTTGGCAGATGCAATACCAGCTGTTAATTCTGCCACGGAAGTTACCAGAATAGCATCTCCTATATCTATCCCTGTTTTAAAGATCGCAGTACCTCTTGTTTTTGTTCCATTCAATAATATCGCACTATAGCTCGTCTCCGGGATCAGGCCTTCAATCAATGCCGAACCTTTCGCTATCTCATCAGCTGTAAGGCTCCGCTGAATGTTGCCGGGAGAAAGACTTATACTGGTAACCGCAGCAGCTGCAGGCCAGCTCAATACCACAGACTTAGCTGTAATAGTGGACAGGTCTACCGGATTAAAGATCTGCTCAGATGCAGTCTTTAAGGTTGTCATTACCCACTTTGAATCTTCCTTACCGGTCATAGTCCCCTTAACACGAATATAATATTCCGTATCTCCGGACAGACCCGAAATAGTGTATGGCAATTCGCTGATCTTAATATTTTCAATGGTCTTAAAAGGAGTTCCTTCGAAATTCGCACTTTCAGACAATTCAACCGTATAAGCCTCTACATTGATCGCTTTTGTCCACGTCAATACGATAGAAGTCTTACCATCCAGAATAGCCGTTAAACCTACAGGTGAAAAAGACTGATCCGTATTCAGTGTTTTGATCACATCCAGAGCCTCTTTGGAACAACCCGATAAAGAGAGGGAAATTCCTAACAGCCCGTATATAGCGTATTTTTTTAAATGTACTTTCATAATATCTAATCTTTAAAACAGTTAGAAATTGTAACCACTATTCGTCAGTTGTCCGTTACTGGCCTCAATAAAGAACTGCCATATAGGCCAGAACTGCTGCAGATTCGGATCCCGAAGGAACATCGCGTCCCAGTAAGCGACCTGATCATTATCAGCAGCCAGCTTCCATGTTTTAGATGTGCCGTATGTAGCTCCTATTGCATCAGTATCTCCGGCTTCCAGACCATAGATCCCGACAGATTCACCATCTGCCAATGTCTTATAGTATACATTCTTAGGATAGCCTGCATATCTGCCCTGACGGTTTTCCAGTAGTTGCAGCTTTTGCTTGGCTTCATTAAGCTTGGCAGAGAGCAGGTTCCAGCGAATCAGGTCTCCCTTTCTCAGCATCTCTCCTGTAAACTCTAAGGAGCGCTCGTCAACAATAGCATTAAAAAAAGCTTCTTTACTCACCGTTGCAGCAGACATATATGCCGTTACTTTTTCCGGATGTGTAGGGAAAGCACGATCCCGGATCATTTTGAGATATGTAGCAGCAGCCTGCGGACCATCCAGTTCATTTACAGCTTCTGCAGCCATGAGTACTACATCTGAATACCGCATATACATCCAGTTGAGTCCGTCATCATTGGTAGAAGTTACTACGCGCTTCATCCATTCATAACGGTACTTTCCAAAATACCACTTATTCAGATTGGTAGGTACCTGTTTACCATTGGTCCACTCGTAGGGCACCACAGATACAGCACGTCTAACATCATCCTTATCATACTCATACCACATAATCGGATTCGGACCATTGGTACCGCCTTTATTCTGCATAGTATATTTATCAGTAGTCGTATGTTTTACACCCAGATCAAACAATACACGCCCGCGACCTTCAGAGAACGGGATCTCCCACATAGACTCTTTACCCGCCAGATTCGTTTCCTGACATAGCGTTCTGAACACTTCCTCAAAACCTAAAAGTCTCAATGTGCCGCTATTGATCACATCCAGACATTCTTCTTTCGCTATCTGATACATCTTTGTGCGTTCCAGATCCGGATCACGGCTCAGGCGCACCCCGTCAGCATGCTGTGCATATCCACCGGCAGCCAGCGCTATACGTGCGCGCAATCCCTTTGCAAATGCCTTATTGACCTTCTCTACAGACTGTGTCTTTGTATTGCCGTTAGGCCATGGAAGATAATTTTCGGCCTCTTTGAGATCGGCCAGTATTTGTTTGTAAATAATATCCCTGTCACTTCTCGGAACATATGTATTGGCAGATGTTAAAGGCTCAAATCGTGCCGGTACATCTCCCCATCCCTTTACAAGATCGTTGTAAACCACAGCACGCAAGACCAGCACTTCCCCAAGAATCTGAGCCAATTGTGCATTATTTTCAATATTTCCGTATGCACGCAATCCCCGGATAGCCAGATTAGCACGTTCAATAGCTTCGTAAAATTTAGCCCAGGCATTATTATCTGTATTCATCTGGGTATTATTTGCATTCGTCTGATAATTGGCTAACAGACTTTTTTCATCAGTCGTATTTTTCAGTGAATTTCCCACTTCATTATCGGTATTGATACCGTAATAAACAAGGTAACGCCCACGATATGAATTTGTCTCTCCGAATGACTGCAGGATTCCTGCTACTGCACCTTCTGCCAGTACAGGTGAAGAAAAAATAACAGACTCATCCATCGCTGACTGTACAGGTGCATCCAGAAGTTTATTACAAGAGACCAGAGAAGTCCCCAATACTGCTGCAAATGCTATTTTATAAAATGTCTTTTTCATCTCTAAAATTTTTTGATCATTAATTGATATCAATCCTTAGAAGCTCAGATTTACCCCTACCACATACAAGCGACTCTTAGGATAAGCAGAGTAATCTACTCCCGGTGTAAGTGCCGATTGTCTTCTGGTAGATACTTCCGGATCAAAGCCACTGTAGTTTGTGATACGAAACAGATTATACCCTGTACCATATATACGCAGGTTCTTTACTTTGACCTTTTGTAGCAGTTCATTCGAAAATGTGTACCCCAATGTCAATGTACCCAGCCGCAGGAACGAACCATCTTCTACAGCCCAGTCACTGAAGATAAACTGTTTGGTAAGCGGCGACCACAGCGTTGTATTTGCATTCATGGCTGCCAGCTGAGCAGGATCGTTACTGATAGTTCCGTCAGGCAGCAGATTCGTCCAGCGCTGACCTTCTTCCATAATAGAGATCATATTACGGGAGTGATACTTACTGGTCTGGGTATATTCAATCTTATTGGCATTGTAGATATCATTCCCGAAGCTCCAGTTGAAGAGTGCTGTAAGATCAAAATTCTTATACCGTGTATTGATCGAGAAACCTCCGGTATGTTTAGGATTAGCATTACCAATGATCGTCTTATCATTTTCGTTTATTTTACCATCTCTATTCAGATCCTCCAGTTTCATAGATCCCGGACGAATTGTACCGATCACATCATTAGCGGTAGCAACTCCTTCTTTGAGTGTCCATATACCCTTTGCAGCATCGTATCCGGTAAAATCAAATACTTCATATCGGCCGGCTGACTTATAGCCATACATCTGGCCGACAGCAGCACCCGGCTGTACCCAGTAATCGGATCCGATCTCTGTAGAAGCCCATCTCGAAGGCCAGTTAATCGCATTCAGAAGTCCCAGAGAATTAACACGGTTTCTGTTGAAACTAATATTTGCCGATACATTGAGATCAAAATCTTTAGATTTAACAGCAGCCCAGTTTAAAGCAACTTCAACACCTTTATTCTGCGTCTCACCCATATTACGGTACTGGCTGTCATATCCTACCCCTGCGATCGGATAGTCAATCAGAAGATCTTTTGTTTTATTCAGATAAGCCTCTACTGTACCTGTCACACGGCTATTAAATAAACTAAAGTCTAATCCCAGGTTTCGGGTAATAGTTGTTTCCCACTTCAGGTCCGGATTGGACATGATCTTGGAAGTAGACCAGAAACTGCTGTATCCGTTAATCCAGGAAGTAGGTGTTACGGTAAACGTAGGATCGATCTGTCCTGTAGGGATATTGTTATTACCTGCAGTACCATAGCTCAGTCTTAGTTTCAGATCATTCAGCCAGGATTTTGAAGCATCCATAAATGCCTCATCAGAGATTCTCCATGCTCCGGAAACGGATGGGAAATATCCCCACTTATTACCCGGGCCAAATTTAGATGAACCATCGGCACGGAAGGTAGCACTTAACAGATACTTTCCGCGAAAATCATAGTTAGCACGACCGAAGAAGGATAATAAAATATCATTTGCATTGAAAAAATTCTCGGTAGAAAATGGCTTACCCTGAGCGGTTAGTTTTCGGCTTTGATCAAAGGTAAAGGTAGACGGAAATCCGTGAACCGTATTTGTCAATGCATTGGATTTAGTAAAAATATACTCCTGACCCAACAGAACATTCAGATTGTGATCCTTATTGAGCAGGCTTTTGAAGTCATAGTTCAGCGTATTCGCTGTTCGGATAGATTGTCTGGATATCTTCGACAAGATCACAGCCGGCAGATTTTGATTCTTATCCTCCGGTGTATTTCGCACATAATAGGTCGTTTTACCATAAAAACGATCATTAGAATTATTTCCGTCATCAAAGGTAAAATCTGTCTTGAATCGTAGATTATCCACTATTTCCCAACCTATACTACCATTTAAATTGTAACTGCGACGCTTCTGAAGCTGATCATTGTCAGCGATAAAAGTCAGCGGATCAAACAGATTAAAGCCCTCATCTGTCTCTTCCGAATCTGTTAAGCCCTGAACAGGGATACCCGGATATACCATTACAGCTTTCAAACGCGAATCTGCCGATGATTTTTCATTCTGCTCATTCGCACCTCCTCCTTCAATCTTCATATCCGAAAAACGGAAACCAAGATCCAGTGATACACGCTTATGTAGTTTATGGTTAAGCTTAAAATTGATATTCTGGCGATTGTATCCTGAAGACACCATAATAGCCTTATCCTTGATAAAATTATGACTAAAGCTGTACTTCGTCTTCTCACTACCTCCACTCAGACTCACATTCTGATTAAAAGTATTACCTGTACGGCCAAATACAATATCCTGCCAGTCATTCGTAGCCACTCCGTCATACAGGTCTATATCCTGAAAGTTTCCAAAATATTTGGTGTAGGTATCGATACTCCTGGTTAGTAAAGCACGCTCATACTGCCACCTGGCATAGTCCAGCGGCTGCAATACATCCAGCGTATTTGCAATGTTACGAACACCGCCAAAAGCATTGTAACTCACAGAAAATTTACCTGTTTTGCTGGTCTTGGTGGTCACAATAATAACCCCATTCGCACCTCTGGAACCATAGATAGCAGTAGAAGATGCATCCTTCAGGACATCAATAGATTCGATATCAGAAGGTGCGATATCAGCGATAGTCGTTACCGGGAATCCGTCCACAATGTAGAGTGGCGAGTTATCTCCTGTGATAGAACCTCCCCCACGTACACGTACTGTCATTTCGGCATCCGGAGATCCTTCCGTGCTGGAAATATTCACACCGGAAAGACGCCCCTGTATAGCTTCCAAAGCCGATGCGACCGGAGCTTTGGAAATGACATCCGCACTCACGGAAGCCACGGCTCCTGTCAGATCCTTTTTCTTGACGACGCCATACCCTACATTGACGGTCACTTCTTCCAGTGCATTCGTTACAGTCTGCAGAGAGATATTGAGGGTTGACTCGGTTTTGAAGGGTACAGATTGTGTCGTATACCCCACATAGGAAAATTGAAGTGTACCGCCCTGAGCCGGCACATTAATTTTAAAATTCCCCTTACTGTCAGAACTGGTACTGACATTGGTACCAAGAACTTTTATACTGACTCCGGATAACGTTTGCCCCGAGTCTGCAGCCTTGATTGTACCTTGCAATTGTCTGTTCTGGGCAAAAGAAACCCCTATCGACAGACAAAAAGCAGTTAATAGCATAAGCACTTTACTCATAAGTGATTAGTTTGAGTTAATAGATGTTATTATTTTTTAATAAGAAGAAGGCAATTAGTTACGGTTATCTGTCTAATTCTTATAATCGGTTATCATATCACAAAAATGCGAAGTAAATTCCAGTAGAAGCCGTTTTTGAGCCAAAAGTTATGCAATCGTTCCCGACATCGATTGCGGTCAGAAAATACGAAATCCCATTTTGCCGTAATCTTGCCAACATTGCTTATATTTGTTAGGAATGAAATTTGAAAACTATACGATCAAGGATATTGCTCAGGCACTTAATCTATCTACTTCTACAGTCTCCAGAGCACTAAGAGATAGCTATGAAATTAGTCCGGAAACTAAGAAAATCGTATTAGAGTATGCCGAAAAAGTAAACTACCGTGCCAACCCTATAGCCAGAAGTCTCAAAGAAAAAAGAAGCTATTCTATCGGGATTGTACTCAGTGAAATTGCAAACAATTTTTTCTCCCAGGTCATTAACGGCGTAGAGTCTGTTGCCTATCAGAAGAACTATAATGTAATGATCTCCCAGACCCATGAATCGGCTGAAAGAGAAAAACTCAATGTAGAATATCTGAGTTCCAGATCCGTAGATGGATTACTGATCGCTTTAGCTTCCGAGACAGAAGATATATCGTACCTAAGAAAACTCTATGAAAGAGGATTTCCTATTGTATTCTTTGACCGGGTGCCTGAGGATTTCGATACGTTCAAGGTCATTGTCAACAACTACAAAGGAGCATTTGCGGCTACAGAACAGTTGATCCTGTCTGGAAAAAGAAAAATTGCACATCTCAACAATGCCAAAAATCTTTCCATCACGCGGGAGCGGTTAAAAGGCTATCAGGATGCATTGAAAAAATACCACATCCCGTTTAATGAGGATCTGGTAAAACATTGTTTATACGGAGGTATGAACCTTCATGAACTGGAAAATGTTGTAGATGAACTCTTAGAGCAGAATTTCGATGCGATATTTATATCAGGTGATCGTCTGTCCACCGGTTTTTTGCTGGCTCTCAAAACCAAAAATCCGGAATTGGCCAATAAGATTGCGATATCAGGCTTTACCAATTCAAATGTCGTGAGTCTCTTCTCCCCAACCATGAATGTTGTCAGACAACCTGCAGTAGAGATGGGTAAAATAGCGACAGAGCTGCTTATCAAAATGATAGAATCCAATTACCCTATTGAGGAATTTGAAACTATTATACTACAGACCGAATTAATCAAGGCCAACTAACACTAAAAGCCAGTACCATAAAAAATCCCGATACAATTTGATTGTCGGGATTTTTTCAGCTAAGCACAAATTTAGTTCACTGTATTGAGTTGTATTGGCAGCGTATACATTACCCTGACCGGTCTCCCGTTTTGAACCCCGGGAGTCCATTTCTGATTGTATTTTTTTAACACAGCCAGTCCAGCTTCACCTGTTCCATATCCCAGGTCTTGTGCAATTTTGAAATCTGTCAGTGAACCATCTTTCTCCACGACAAAAGTGAGCAGTATTTTACCATTTACACCTGATTTAACGGCTTCACTTGGATACTGATAATTATTCCCGATAAACATCATAAATTTCTGAAAACCTTCTGTCGGCTCCGGACCTTTTTCAACTTTCGTTAAAACTATATACTCATCCGGAGGGCTAGGTACACCTGCTTTTGGAGAAATATCCCGCTGTTCTGTTTCGGTATTTTGTGCGGCGCTGGCAGCCGCTAATCTCAAAGGAATTGTATAAGCAACCCTTACCGCTTTACCATTATTTAATCCCGGCTTCCATTTCTCCGCCATTTTAAGTACTCGTATAACTTCCTCTCCTGCACCATAGCCAATATCTTTTGTAATCTTAAAATTTGACAAAGATCCATCTTTTTCCACGATAAAAGCTATCGTCACTATCCCATTTACTTTATTTTGTATTGCGGCATCAGGATATACATAATTTTGCCCTATAAATGTCATAAAGGCCTTCATACCTCCCGGAGGCTCAGGAAGAACTTCCGCAGTCTTTACGACCGGCTCTTGCTGTTGCGCAGGTTTCTTATCCTCTACATCTACTTCTTGCCTCTGAAAACTTGGTGCATCTGGTAGAGGAAGATGTACATCCATTACCTTAGATACCAGATCTGTCTTGACAACATCTAATGTTTTATTAAAGGCTAATGCTGTAACCCCTAAACCAACGGTTAAAGGAAGTAGCAACACATATTTTATCCTATTGATGGATTTTGATCTGTTCTGAAATAACATCATAATTCTTTTCTTTAAAAATGATTGATTAGAAAACTCATGAAATATAACATGAGGGGGCACGTTCATAGCATTCGCAATCAATACTTCCGCATAGGAACGCTTGTCCTGCCCGGAGCAAATCTGATCAGCTATACACTCGTGCTGAAATTTTAATTCTTTAATATAAAAGTATAGTACAGGGTTGAACCAGTTGAAAATACGGACAATCTCTACAAACAGGATATCGTAAGTATGTCGTTGTTTCACGTGGACATCTTCATGTGCATAGATCAGAGAAGCATTTGCGACTGCATCACCAACATAGATCTGTTGCAGAAACGAAAAAGAAATTTTCGGATTTTGCTTTTTGAATAATCTGAAAATACGCAGCAATCTGATTAGAAAATAAACAACGGCCACACCTACAGTTACCCAATATACCACAATCACACTGAATGTAAGAGGTTTAGGATTCAGCACAATGACGTCTCCCTGCACAGCGATCATATTCATTTTGATTACAGGAATAATATCGGCGGCATATACGCTATCGGAAAAATCCATAAACTGCAATGCTGGTACAATCAGGGAAACTAATAATGCTCCTATCAGATAAACTCTGTTCCACTGAAAAAAAGTAAGTTTTCTTAGCAGCAGGTAGTACAACATATACAATACAAGCATACTGCAATTGGCCATGATCAGGTAAGTCATCATAATACTTTTGTTTATAATAATGTAGATCCGCTTGGTTATTTTTTCTGTTTGGCGATTATCTCCAACAATTCATTTACATCTTTCAGATTCAGTTTATCTTCCTCTAGAAAGAAGGACAACATACTCTTCGCTGAATTATCGAAATAATTGTTCAGTAATTTACCCGTAATTACTTTCTTATACTCTTCTTTTGAAATCTTAGGCAGATATTGATGACTCTTGCCGTAAGATTTGTGCATCAGGAAACCCTTGGTTTCCAATATCCGCACGATAGTAGACACGGTATTATATGCTGGCTTCGGTTCCGGAAGGCGTTCGATAACGTCCTTTACAAATCCGCCATTTATCTCCCAAAGCTCATGCATAATTTGTTCCTCTGCTTTTGTAAGTTCTTTGATTTCGTCCATAACTCTATGAATAATAAGACAATATTGCCAGTAATCGATTATAAAACAAGTTTAAAACTAAAAATATAGTTTCACAACTAATTTTTTAGTTTTTAAATATAAATTCCTGATTTACAGCAAAATAAATTTAAATAAGAATTTTATTGTATCAACAATTACTCATCAAATTTCTTGCTTCTGGATTTCTTCAGTTCTGACTGTCTCTTCTTCCTGTCCAGACGGTCAACGACTTTAGAATAAGGGATTCTCGTTTTTTTTCTGGCTTTAACTGGTATTAGCGCCGTGTCTACAATGGTCAGAAACCGCTGAATTGCGATTTCTTTATTCTTCACCTGAGAGCGGTCATTATCACTTTCCAACTGCAATACTCCATCTTTATTAATGCGATTAGAGAGCGCATGAAAAAGAATAGCTTTTTGATCTTCAGAAAAAAATGTACTCCCGGCCACATCCCACTGCAGTAATACCTTGGAAGAGACCTTGTTGACATGCTGACCTCCGGCACCGCCGGATCTGGAAAATTTGAATACAAGTTCTGTAAGCAGAATCTCTTTATTAGCTATCATTACACAAAAATAGAAAGTTTAAGAGGCAGTTCCTACTTATTCAGTTTGCTTTCAAGTTTATCGATCTTTTCAATCAGATTTTTAATAACATCCACCTGAAACTGCTGCATTTCTACGAGTTCTTGTTCCTTATGGATAATCAGGTGATCGATCTTCTCATGCAGCGCACGGATTTCAAGTTCAGCTTTCAGGTTGACCATATAATCATTCTTAGCCCTTTCACGGTCCTTCTCTTCCTGCCTGTTCTGACTCATCATAATGACAGGAGCCTGCAGCGCTGCTATACAAGATAGAATCAGATTGAGTAAAATAAATGGATAAGGGTCAAAACCTTTGTTACTTAACCAGTATATATTCACCAAAATCCACAAGATCAGAAAAGCGATGAAAGAAAGAATAAATGTCCAGCTTCCTCCAAACTCAGCAACTTTGTCTGAGACTTTATCTCCAAAGTTCATTGTATCCTGGTCCTGATCCAAAGACGCAGATATAAGCTCATTATTCTTCAGACTATCCAGTACCATCTGATCAAGTTGCGTGAGCTCTCCGATTTCCTTTTTAAGAATAGAAGACAGATATTTTTCTTTATAATAATCCAATTCACCTGTAGACAAGCATTTATCCCGGTCAAATCCCTGATGATCTTCCTGAATCAGCTGCACTATTGCATTTCTCAGAGTAGAGCCAAGTACCTTATCTCGTATAGGATACGGATTGCCGGAAATATCGCTGACGAATGTTTTCATATATATAATTTACTTTTCAAGAGTTATCCGCCAGTCGGCGGTTACAGATTGTATGCATAAGTATCCGTGTATCTTCTCCTACACATATTTCATAAACAGATAAAATAATATCCCAATTTACATAATATATCCTGTTAGCAGGCTGATTTTACATTTACTATTTTACTTTACAAAGCAGATTTGCGATGCTGTCTCAAAAATTTTGCAGAATTATGGCAATTAAGTTATCCTCTCCTGTCCGAAATAATCTTTAATTTGCATCAGATAAATTTTGAACATGAAAATAGGAATAGTTTGTTACCCTACATTTGGAGGAAGTGGTGTTGTTGCTACAGAATTAGGCAAGGCCTTGGCAGCAAACGGTCATGAGATACACTTTATTACATACCGTCAACCTGCCCGTCTGGATTTTTTCTCTGAAAATCTGTTCTATCATGAAGTCGCCGTATCACAATATCCACTCTTTGATTTCTTACCATACGAATCTGCCCTTGCCAGTAAACTGGTAGATGTCGTCAGGTTCGAAAATCTCGATGTACTACACGTACACTATGCTATTCCACATGCTTCAGCAGCCTTTATGGCAAAGCAGATCCTGGCCACTTATGGTATTAATATACCTGTCATTACGACCCTGCATGGTACAGACATTACTCTGGTAGGTAAAGATAAAAGCTTCAGCCCTGTCGTGACCTTCTCTATCAACCAGTCTGATGGTGTAACTGCAGTATCTGAAAATCTAAAGTCACAAACACTGGAATACTTTGATATCAATAAGGATATTCAGGTCATTCCTAACTTTATTGATTTGGAAAGATTCAGCAATAAAGATCGTTCGCACTTCAAAAAAGCTATTGCTCCTTCTGATGAGCGTATCCTCATACACACATCCAATTTCCGTAAAGTAAAGAAGACAGATGATGTGATTCGTATCTTTCAGAAGGTTAATGAAAAAATACCAAGCAAACTGCTCATGGTAGGCGACGGACCGGAAAGAAGAAACGCGGAAGAATTATCCCGTCAGCTCAATGTATGTCAGGATGTACGTTTCTTAGGTAAGCAGGATGCTATTGAAGAAATACTTTCCGTTTCCGATCTGTTTTTGATGCCGTCCAGCTCCGAAAGTTTCGGACTGGCAGCCCTGGAAGCTATGGCCTGCAAAGTGCCTGTCATCTCGACCAATACCGGAGGTTTGCCGGAACTGAATGTCAATGGTGTGACCGGATATCTCAGTGATGTCGGTAATGTGGACGAAATGGCCGCAAATGCCATCAGCGTACTGGAAGACTGTGACAGACTTCTACAGTTTAAAGAGGCTGCACTCAACCGCGCTAAAGACTTCCAGCTGAGCAATATTATGCCCAAATATGAAAGTTACTACAATGAAGTAATTGAGAAGGTCAAAAAAGGTTGATTTTCTTCAAACAGGCAATAAAGGGATTAAAAAAATTATCATATCTTTGGCTTTTGGAAAACTTCCAAAAGAAAATCATGAAATATAAACGCATCCTACTCAAACTCAGCGGAGAAGCCTTAATGGGCGAACAAAATTACGGCATCGACATTCACCGTGTCAGACAATATGCCAATGACATCAAAGAAATCCATAGCCTGGGCATGGAAATCGCAATCGTTATTGGAGGAGGTAATATCTACAGAGGATTAAGTGCTGAAAAATCTGGTATGGATCGTGTTCAGGCAGATTACATGGGAATGCTGGCAACAGTGATCAACAGTATGGCTCTTCAGGATGCTCTTGAAAAAGTCGAGTTAAAAACACGTCTTCTTACAGCGATCAAGATGGAACAGATCTGTGAACCTTTTATTCGCAGAAGAGCAGTAAGACACCTGGAAAAAGGAAGAATTGTTATCTTCGGAGCTGGTACCGGAAATCCGTACTTCACAACAGATACAGCAGCTTCATTAAGAGCTATCGAAATCAATGCAGATGCAGTACTCAAAGGTACACGTGTAGACGGTATATACACCGCAGATCCTGAAAAAGATCCTTCAGCTACCCGTTTTGACGAGATTTCTTTCACCGAAGTTTACGAAAGAGGATTGAATGTGATGGATATGACAGCATTCACACTTTGTCAGGAAAACAACTTGCCTATCATAGTATTCGATATGAATAAAGAAGGCAACCTGAAAAAACTGGCTAACGGAGAACACGTAGGAACTGTTGTCCGCTAATAATACATAAGAAAATATAACAAACATAATATGAACGAACTGATTTCTCTTCAACTTGATGACTGTAAGGATTCAATGACTAAAGCAGTATCATTCGCGGAGTCTGAATTGACAAAAATCCGTGCAGGTAAAGCATCCCCGTCTATGTTAGATGGTATTTCTGTAGATTATTACGGAAGCCCTACCCCATTAGCACAAGTGAGTAATGTCAATACCACAGATGCACGCACAATTGTTATCCAACCTTGGGAAAAATCATTGATAAGTGCTATCGAAAAAGCAATTATTGATTCTAATCTTGGTCTTAATCCACAAAATGACGGTATAGTAATCCGTTTGGTAGTACCGGCATTGACTGAAGAAAGAAGACGTGACCTTGTAAAAAAAGCGAAAGAAGAAGCCGAAAAAGGACGTATAGCTATTCGTAACATCCGTAAGGATACAAACGAGTCTATCAAAAAACTTAAAAATGACGGCGCTTCAGAAGATGAAATTAAAGTTGGTGAAGCTGAAGTACAGAAACTAACAGATAGTTTCATCGTACAGGTAGATAAACTGGCCGAATTGAAAGAAAAAGATATTATGACTGTCTAAGTCCTGATATTTCAGATAATGAGAGCCCTTAAATTAAGGGCTCTTTTTATTTAGTTTTATATTGTGTAAATTGACATTGGATTATCTTAAAAAACAAACTATGAACAAATCTAGGAGAAAATTCTTAAAACAAGCTGGTGTCGGTGTTTCAGCAGCTTTTTTAAGTCCGTATCTTCTTTCCTGTGAATCCAAAAAGATCGCAGAAGGACCTTTCCAGCATATCGGAATCCAATTGTACACCCTAAGGGATGAATTGGCAAAAGATGCAAAGGGAACGATTGAGAAGATCGCAAAAATTGGTTACAAACACGTCGAGACATTTGGTGTAGATGTGGCCAAAGGAGAGTTTTTCGGATTACCGATCAAGGATTTTAAAAAGCTATTAGACGATAATAATCTGGAAACACACAGTGGACATTATGATCTGTCAAAATACCTGAGCAAAAATCATGAAGACAAAGAAAGTGTCGAACGCTATGTAGAGATTGCCAAAGAATTAGGCCAATCTTATGTCGTCGCTCCGGTAACGCCTATGTTTGACATTAATGCTTTAAAATCTGCAGATTATCAATATGCCGCAGAACAACTCAATAAAGCCGGAGAGATATCTAAAAAATCCGGTATTAAAATGGGTTATCACAACCATTTCTGGGAGTTCAGAGATCAGCCCAACGGAACAAAAGGATTAGATATCCTGATCGCATTTACGGAACCTGAACTGGTGGATTTTGAACTGGATCTTTACTGGATTGAAAAATCAGGATTGAGCCCACAATCTTACTTTGAAAAATATCCAAACCGCTTCTCTATGTGGCACGTGAAAGATATGGACAAAGCCTTTACCAAACCGATAGTAGGTGGCGAACAGGACAAACTCGGATTCGGGGATATTATAAAAGAAATCAAATATGCTGAAGTAGGTACCGGCAATATAGATTTTACGAACATTGTCAAATACGCTGACAAATCGGGTCTGAAGTATGCTTTCGTAGAGCAGGACGACATCTATATGGCTGACAAATTTGCCAGCATCCAAAAGAGTTACGATTACGTTGAGAACACCTTGACAAAGGTCAGATAAAAACAAAAAAGGGAAGTGTAGACTTCCCTTTTTTGTTTTCTTTAGAATTTCATTTTCTCGACTTCAAGGGCCGTTTTCTCAACCTTGTCTCCCAATTCCTTTTTGAAGCGGATAAGCTCCTGCGTCAGTTCCGGATCTGATGTACCCAGAATCTGAGCTGCAAGAATACCGGCATTCTTTGCCGCATTCAACGCTACTGTTGCTACAGGTATACCATTCGGCATCTGCAGAATAGATAGTACGGAATCCCAGCCATCAATAGAATTTGAAGATTTAACAGGCACTCCGATAACAGGCAAATGGGTAATAGATGCCACCATACCTGGCAAATGAGCAGCTCCGCCTGCACCTGCCACTATTACTTTGAGACCTCGCTCCGCAGCACTTGCAGCATAGTCAAACATACGCTGAGGCGTACGGTGTGCTGACACGATAGTCACTTCAAAAGATACACCCAATGTCTTAAGTACATCGACCGCATCCTGCATGACAGGAAGGTCTGATTTACTCCCCATTATTACACCCACTAAAGGCTTATTATCTGAACTCATTATTTTTATGCTTTTACTTTTAATATTTCCTGAACTTTGCGTGCATTACTGATCGCCAGTTCTCTGTTATCATTAACGATACATACATGCCCCATCTTTCGGAATGGCTTTGTATATTTTTTACCATACAAATGCAGATATACACCTTCCATATCCAGGATCTCTTCTATCCCTTCATATTTTGCCAGTCCTTCATACCCTTCTTCTCCCAGCAGATTGATCATCACTGCATTACTACGCGTACTGGTATTGCCTAAAGGCAAATTAAAAATAGCCCGCAAATGTTGCGCAAACTGAGAAGTATAGTTTCCTTCAATTGTCTGATGTCCGCTGTTATGAGGTCTTGGTGCAAGTTCGTTGACCAGAATCTCACCTTGCTTTGTCAAAAACATTTCCACTGCCAGTAACCCTACGATTTGCAGATCATTGGCGATCTTCCTGGCGATTTCCTCTGCCTGTTGCTGAATTTCAAAACTCAATGTCGATGGGGAGATCAGAAACTCGACCAGATTAGCTTGTGGGTTGAATTCCATTTCAACTAACGGAAATGCCGAAATGTCCCCCTTATCATTGCGGGCAACGATTACAGCAATCTCCTTTTCAAAGTCAATCCACTCCTCAATCATGCTTGGTTCTTCAAACGCATGTTCCAGATCCTCTTGTGAAGCAATCTTTTTCACACCTTTTCCATCATATCCGTCTTTTCTCAATTTTTGGATATAAGGAATATTAATATTCGCATTCAGCAGATTATCTTTTGTAGAGATCAGTTGAAAAGGTGCTGTAGGAATATCATTCTGTTTGAAGAATTGCTTCTGTAAGCCTTTATCCTGGATCAATCGGATAACGCGTGACTGCGGAAATACCTGCACACCCTCTTCCTCCAGTTTTTCCAGTGCATCCACATTTACCTTTTCAATCTCAATAGTAAGCATATCGAGATCTTTACCAAAATTATATACGGTATGAAAATCCCCTAATGATCCTACCTCAAACCGGTTACACAATTTGCGACATGGTGCATTCTTGTCCGGATCGAGGACGTGTATATTAACATTATAATTAATTGCTTCCTGGATGACCATGCGTCCCAATTGTCCGCCGCCCAAAATTCCTAATTGCAACTCACCATAAAAATCTTTTGCCATAAATAATTTTATCTTTTATACGTTAGCATGAAAAAAGGTTTCACCTAAAATACTTTCTTTTTCTATTTTCTTTTGTAATTCTAAAAATGCACCAATTAATGCTTCCGGACGTGGAGGACAGCCTTGTACATATACATCCACCGGAATGATCCTGTCCACTCCTTTTACCACATGATATCCATGTTGCCAGTAAGGACCTCCGCAATTAGAACATGAACCCATCGAAATTACATATTTAGGTTCAGGCATCTGCTCATAGAGCTTACGGATACGATCAGCCATTTTGAAAGTAACTGTACCTGCGATGATCATAACATCCGATTGACGCGGAGAAGGCCTTGGAAATACACCCAGTCTATCCAGATCGTACGTTGAGGCCATTGCCCCCATCATCTCAATTGCACAGCAGGCAATACCAAAACTGACAGGCCACATAGATGACAGTCTGGCCCAATTAAGCAGGTCATCCAGCTTCGCGACTACTACACCGTTATTCTGTAATTGATTTTCTATGCTCATGATGATGCTCCCGGTTTTTTAAATGCAGGTCTGAACCCGATTTTCGGTTTGCTTTCTACCTTAGGTTGATCGGATGTCTCATCTGCAGTTTCTGCTGTCGCTTTATAATCACGGACAGCGTACGTCTTATTATTTAATGCTTCATAAGCTCCCGCGGGAATATTCACCTGTACGGATGGTGTCACATGCGTGGGTTTCACCCAATCCAGATCTCCTTTACGCCAAACATATACTAATCCTAAAACTAAAATCCCAAGGAACATTGCCATTTCGACCATAGTAAACCATCCCCAACGCAGGTCAGCATTGATAAATTCACTCTGACCGAACACAGTGGCCCAGGGGAATACAAAGATCAATTCGACATCAAACAATAAAAATACTAAGGCGATAACATAAAAACGCGGATTAAACTGAATCCAGGCGGTTCCCTGAGATTCCTCACCACATTCGTATGTACTCAATTTTTCGGGATTAGGCTTTTTAGGGGAAATTAATTTCGCAAGAAATATGGTCGCACATACCAACAGGATTCCTACCAAAGCAATGATAAGGATCTTGCCGTATTCTGATAACTGCGCGGGATCATCCATAACACAAAATTAGCATTTTTTTATTACTAAAATAAGCAAAGTCTGACAGACTTTGCTTATTTCCTGTAATTTTATACTCTCGCTTTTTATGACGTTAAAAAACGTGTCCGTTGTTATATCAACTATCTGCCCGGCATTTTAGGCATATTACGCATCATTTTAGCAGCCATAGCCGGATTAGACATCTGCTTCATTACTTTACGCATATCCCCAAACTGTTTCATCAGTTTATTGACTTCATTAATGTCTGTTCCGGATCCTTTGGCAATACGAATACGACGTTTCTGATCAATAGCATCCGGATTTTCACGCTCAAACGGAGTCATAGAGTCAATAATCGCTTCAATAGGCTTGAATGCATTATCATCTACCTCTACATCTTTCAGCGCCTTACCTACTCCCGGAATCATGCCCATCAGATCTTTCATATTACCCATTTTCTTGATCTGTTGAATCTGGGATTTAAAGTCATTGAAATCAAATTTATTCTTACGAATCTTTTTCTGAAGTTCGGCTGCCTGTTTCTCATCAAATTGCTGTTGAGCACGTTCTACCAAAGATACAACGTCACCCATCCCCAGAATACGGGAAGCCATACGATCCGGATAAAAGACATCCAATGCTTCCATCTTCTCCCCTGTACCGATAAACTTGATAGGCTTATTGACAACAGATTTAATAGATAAAGCCGCACCACCGCGGGTATCACCGTCTAACTTAGTCAGCACCACACCTGTAAAATCCAGACGATCATTGAATGCCTTAGCCGTATTCACAGCGTCCTGTCCCGTCATCGAATCCACTACAAACAAGATCTCCTGAGGTTTGGTCGCTTCTTTTACAGCAGTAATTTCAACCATCAGTGCTTCATCAATAGCCAGACGTCCCGCCGTATCGATGATCACTACATTATGACCGTTACGTTTTGCCTCTTCCACACCGGCCTGAGCAATAGCAATAGGATCATTAGATTCACGATTCACAAATACAGGAACACCTACCTGACCACCCAACACTTCCAACTGGTCAATCGCTGCAGGACGATATACGTCACCTGCAACCAACAAAGGTTTTTTTCCTTTTTTATCTTTCAGATAATTGGCAAGCTTTCCTGAAAAGGTAGTTTTACCTGCCCCGTTAAGACCAGCAATAAGGATAACGGTCGGATTTTTTGATATATCCAATTCCGTAACTGCACCGCCCATAAGTTCGGTCAGCTCATCATTCATGATTTTGGTCAGCAACTGACCCGGAGAAATACTGGTCAGTACATTCTGACCAAGCGCTTTCTGTTTTACATCATCTGTAAAACTCTTAGCTGTTTTATAGTTAACATCCGCATCCAGTAAGGCCTTACGGATTTCCTTCATTGTCTCCGCGACGTTGATTTCTGTAATATTACCCTGACCTTTTAATACTTTAAAGGCTCTATCTAGTTTATCCTGAAGATTCTGAAACATGATAATTGAAAGTCTTTTTCTTGATAAGGGACAAAGTTACAAAATTGCCTTGAAATGAATAACATACTTTACACGTAAAGATTTGCCTCGGCCAGCTCTGTATCAATCAACCCTTGTCTGTTTTGAAAACAAAAAGGCAAATGATAGTAATTTGCCTTTTGAATATTAAACAACGATGAAGGAGTTTAGTCTCTTCGTCCCCCCATCAGAATGGACGCATAATAAAGTAACGTGACTAATGCAGATAATGCAGCAACTACGTAAGTCATTGCAGCCCACTTCAGTGCATCTTTTGCTCCGTCATGTTCTTCCCTGCTATGCGTAATACCAGCGGTATTCAACCAGACCAGTGCACGGTTAGAAGCATCAAACTCAACTGGAAGAGTGATAAAACTAAATACTGTCGTAATAGCCAAAGCACCTACACCAATTGCAAGCAACCAGTAGTTACCTCCCTTAGATATGGCAAACATAATAACACCCGCCATCAGAATCCAGGAAGTCAGTTTAGATGCAAATCCCACTACCGGCACCATCGCCGATCTGAACTGCAGCCATGAATAAGCCGTAGCATGCTGAACGGCGTGACCGCACTCATGGGCAGCAACAGCTGCCGCAGCCACACTTCTACCCTCGTACACTTCAGGGCTGAGGTTTACAGTTTTGTTCTGTGGATTATAATGGTCAGTCAGCTGTCCGTCCACAGATATCACCTGCACATCATAAATACCATTATCATTTAACATCTTTTGTGCTATCTCTTTTCCGGAAAGCCCGCTGGATAAAGGTGTCTCCGAATACTGCTTAAACTTATTCTTAAATCTCCACTGGACAACAAAACTTACAATCATGATGCCCACAAATAATATTATATACATATCTTTTCTGTTTTTCTGTTTATATCTAAATCTTATCAAATCATATTCCAATCCTTACAGATCGGAACTTTTGCAACCCCTAAGATACAAAAATGACAGAATGTCTCAAAAAGAACTCTTACTTGTGAGTTACACATGACGAATGTTCATCTTGTCCCATTCCGAAAATGATGAAAATAAAAGGATACGTAAAAAAATCGTCCGGCAGAATTATCAACCGGACGGACCTTGATCATTAAATATTTAATAATACTAATATCTGAAATACATTCTTATCCAGTCTGAAGAATCATATTATGTTCTTCAATCATTCGTCTGAGATTGCTCAATGCGTAGCGCATACGTCCTAAAGCCGTATTGATACTAACTTCAGTAATATCTGCAATCTCTTTAAAACTCATCTCACAGAAATGACGCATAATCAGCACCTCTTTCTGATCGTCAGGCAACAGTTGTATAATTTTACGCAAGTCGATATCACGTTGATTTTTCACCATCCTGGACTCTGCATTATCATCTGCAAACTGAAGCACTTCGAAAATATCGAAACCATCTGCATTTACAACAGAAGGAGCTCTCTTTTCGCGTCTGAAATGGTCGATTACCATATTGTGCGCAATACGCATAACCCAGGGTAAAAACTTACCCTCGTCATTATAGCGACCAGCCTTTAATGTATTGATTACCTTGATAAAGGTTTCCTGAAAGATATCTTCTGCAAGATGTTCATCCTTAACCTGAAGATAAATAGAAGTATAGATTTTTGATTTATAACGGTCCAGCAAAACTTCCAAACCCGATTCATCACCACCTATATAAGCATGAATTAACTCTTGATCACTCTTCTTTTTATTTAATAGTTTCATAACGTTTTCCCCAACATTTAACAGTTAGCATTCTATTAATAAGCACTGAATTTTAAGAGTAAATTTTCCCTATAGGCGATTTTATTTTAGTTTTTTGTTCTGTTTGATACTTCAAATCAAAAGAAAATAATTGGTTATTCAAATTTAAGAACTGTTTTTTAACATTTCTTCACATTTGCTTTACACTTGTATTTTAGCAAAAGAGGCATTGTAACGTATTACAATGCCTCTTTCATTCGTGTATCGCTATTTCTTATTTGTAAAGCGGAAATTCAGCCATCATTTCTCTCACTTTGCTGTGGATTTTATCCAGTTCAGCATCGTTCGCATGGTTGTTGATCGCGCTGTCGATCAATTCACCGATCTGAAGAATTTCTGTTTCCTTGATTCCCCGGGTAGTGATAGCAGCAGTACCAAAACGTACACCTGAAGTGACGAAAGGTGAACGAGTATCAAAAGGAACCATGTTTTTATTTGTTGTGATTCCGGCTTTACCTAATACAGCTTCAGCCTCTTTACCTGAAATATCTTTATTACGAAGATCAACCAACATTAAATGGTTGTCCGTACCACCTGAAATAATATTGTAATCTCTTTCTACGAAAAACTGAGCAAGGGCTGCAGCATTTTTCTTCACCTGCACGATGTAGTTCATATAATCATCAGATAATGCTTCTCCGTAAGCAATAGCTTTTGCAGCGATAGTATGCTCTAATGGTCCACCCTGTGTACCCGGGAATACAGCCAGATCTAATAATTGGGTAATCGTACGGATTTCTCCTTTCGGAGTCTTGATTCCCCAGGGATTTTCGAAATCTTTCCCTACCATAATCATTCCTCCACGTGGTCCGCGAAGTGTTTTGTGGGTAGTAGTAGTAACGATATGACAATGAGGAAGCGGATCATTTAACAAACCACGCGCGATCAATCCTGCAGGGTGAGAGATATCAGCAACAACCAGTGCTCCGATCTCATCCGCTACGCTACGAATACGTGCATAATCCCAGTCACGTGAATACGCTGAAGCACCACAGATAATTACTTTTGGTTTTTCGCGACGTGCTGTTTCTTCTAACTGTTTGTAATCGATAAGTCCTGTTTCTTTTTCTACACCGTAGAATACAGGCTCATACAATTTACCTGAAAAGTTTGCAGGAGAACCGTGAGTAAGGTGTCCGCCGTGAGAAAGATCAAAACCTAAAATCTTATCTCCCGGTTTCAAAATAGCAAGGAAAACCGCAGCATTCGCCTGTGCTCCAGAATGTGGTTGAACATTTACCCATTCAGCACCAAACAATTGCTTTGCGCGATCGATGGCAATCGTTTCAATTTCGTCAACGACTTCGCATCCGCCATAGTATCTTTTGCCCGGAAGGCCTTCTGCATACTTGTTGGTCAATACTGAACCTGCCGCTTCCATAACTTGCTTCGAAACAAAGTTTTCCGATGCAATTAATTCAATGCCCTCTTCCTGACGCTTCAACTCGTCGTTGATAAGATTAAATATGGCCTGATCTCTTTCCATTTTATTCTTTTAAATAGTGAATTATTATACTTTTAGATTGAAAATGCAAATATAGTACAATACTTAAAAATATTCAGTGTCAAGATTTTATTTATTTCAATCAATCCTCAAAATAATTTTGATTTTGGCATAAAATCATCTTTTAACGAATTTTCTCCAATAGCGGCAAGGCTCTGTTTTATTGGTTAGCTTCCTGCCTGAGAATCAATTGGGTAGTCTGGTAAGGATCAGGACGCAAAGTACTCAGAAATTTCAAGACCTCTTCCGCATATACTTCCTGAGTATCTGTATGATCTTTCATCGCATCATTCAACAGAATCACAGTATTTTCTTTCAGCAGTCTGACAGCTTCCCACGCATCTGCAGAAACATACAGCTGCTGTGTAAAATTATATTGAAATTCATTTTCCACTTCCTGGATCAATCGTAATTGCAAAGTTCGCACATGCTGATTATCCTCCAGATGACGGGCGATTAAGTTACGGGGTTCTATTCTGCTTGTAAACAACAGCAACCTTTCATATGCTCCGGCTTTTAACTGTTCTCTTTCTCCTCCTGTACTCCCCTTTTGCTCCGACATTTTCTTATCCAGCATTTTTGTTTTAATAATCAGAGCTTCTATCCTGGGCCACACAAGCCTGAATGCAAGGATTAATCCTGCGCAAACGCCAAAAGCAATTAAAAATAAATTCTTAAAAAATTCAATATAATCCATATTCCCTATAATGTTTACAAAGTGTCAAAAATTGTGTTCCATCACAAAACTGGCTAAAAATATGTATTTTTGTTTAGTTGACTTTAAAATAAATAACGATGAGTACAGAGAATATTGTTGAGAAAGCTCCGCTTACCCTGACAGAAGGTGCTGTTAAGGAATTAAAGAAGTTAAGAGACCAACAAGAGATTTCGGAAGACTTCGGTTTACGTGTTGGTGTCGAAGGCGGTGGATGCTCAGGCATGAGCTATATATTAGGTTTTGACCAAAAAAAAGAAGGAGATATTGAATACGAGATCGAGGGGATCCGTATTTTTATGAATAAAGCTCACGGCTTATATCTGGCTGGTATGGAAGTAGATTTCAGAAATGGTCTGGATGCAAGAGGATTTACGTTTAACAACCCCAATGCAACCAGTACCTGCGGATGTGGAAGTTCATTTTCTGCATAAAAAGTAATTTTACATAAAATAAACAGCGCCCTGAACTTTTAAATTCAGGGCGCTATTCGTTTATATCATCGCAGTCTATCAAAAAATAAAAGGATTTAAAACCCTGTTTATCAAGCAATATTATCAATTATCTGATTAGCTTAACGCAGCAAAACACCTTGTTTTTATTAATAATTTGTTTTTTCATGGATATTCATCTAAACTTAGCACCTTTCATTAAAAATGCGTAAATTTGCAACCTTAAAAACAGAAGACAAATTACTGATGTACAAGGAATATAAGCAGCTCAATTTGCCTGAGATCGGCAAAGAAATATTAGAACGATGGGAACGTGAAAATATCTTTGAAAAAAGTATTAGTAACCGTCCAGCGAGTAAACCATATACTTTTTATGAAGGACCTCCGTCTGCAAATGGTATGCCCGGAATTCACCATGCCATGGCTCGCTCTATCAAAGATATTTTCTGCCGCTATAAAACCCTGAAAGGTTATCAGGTCAAACGTAAGGGAGGATGGGATACCCATGGACTTCCTATAGAACTGGCTGTCGAAAAAACATTAGGTATCACAAAAGAAGATATTGGTAAAAAAATATCTGTAGAAGAATACAATGCGGCTTGTCGTAAAGAAGTCATGAAATACACTGATGTATGGAATGATCTTACGATTAAAATGGGATATTGGGTAGATCTTGAAAATCCATATATCACTTATGAAAATGAATACATTGAGACGCTGTGGTATCTGTTGAAGGAACTGTATAAAAAAGGACTTTTATATAAAGGATATACGATACAACCCTATTCACCTGCTGCAGGAACGGGACTTAGTTCTCACGAACTGAATCAGCCGGGAACATACAAAGATGTAAAAGACACCACAATCGTTGCTGAATTCAGACTGATCAAAGATCAGATCCACCCGGCAATGGAAAAACTGGTGGAAGATGCTGTAGAAGATGTGGCATTTATTGCCTGGACTACTACACCATGGACGTTGCCATCCAATACGGCTCTTGTAGTTGGCAAGAAAATCTCTTATGTCAAAATAAAAACGTTCAACCAATACACAGGAAGCCCGGTATCGGTAATTCTGGCCAAAGACCTGATTGCCAAACACTTTAAAGCTGAAGGTAAAGATGCCTCCTTTCAGGATTACAAATTAGGGGATAAAATCATTCCATGGGAAATTGCAGCAGAGTTTAACGGCGAAGAACTGGTAGGCTTACGCTATGAACAATTACTGCCTTACATCACAAGTGAAGAATTACAGGAAAAAGCTTTCCGTGTCATTCCGGGCGATTTTGTAACAACGGAAGACGGTACAGGTATCGTACACGCTGCTCCTACCTACGGTGCGGATGACTTTAGAGTCGCCAAAGAGAATGATGTACCCGGCATTCTGGTAAAAGATGAAAATGGCAAGGAAGTTCCTACAGTAGACAGAACAGGTCGTTTTGTAAAAGAGATCACTGACTTTGCAGGACGTTTTGTAAAAGAAGAATATTATTCGGATGCAGTACGTGCAGACAAAGACTTCAGACCTACAGATGTATTGATCGCCATCAAACTGAAAGAGGACAACAAGGCATTTGATGTAAAAAAATATGAGCACACCTATCCGCATTGCTGGCGTACAGACAAACCTGTTTTGTACTATCCACTGGATAGCTGGTTTATCCGTACTACTGCCGTAAAAGAAGATCTGGTATCATTAAATAAAACGATCAACTGGAAACCTGAAGCAACCGGATCAGGACGATTTGGTAACTGGCTGGAAAACCTGGTTGACTGGAATCTTTCCCGTTCACGTTACTGGGGTACACCTCTTCCGATCTGGAGATCTGAAGATGAGAACGAAGAAATCTGCATAGGTTCACTTCCGGAGTTAAGATCACTACTGGAAGCATCGTTGACTTCAGCAGTGCTATCGGAAGATGAAAAAGCAAAAAATAAAGCTTATCTGGATAAGTTCGGTACCGAAACGCTGGACTTACACCGTCCTTATGTAGATGATATCGTATTGGTATCTGATGGCGGTCAGAAGTTGTTCCGCGAACCCGATCTGATCGATGTATGGTTTGATTCCGGAGCAATGCCTTATGCACAATGGGGACTGGATCACGACAAGCTGGCTCGTGGTGAAGAATACCCGTTCAAAGAGGGCTTTGAATCCGCATTCCCTGCAGATTTCATTGCAGAGGGTGTTGATCAGACCCGTGGATGGTTTTTTACCCTTCATGCTATTTCTACAATGCTGCGTAAATCCGTGGCCTTCAGGAATGTAGTTTCTAATGGACTGGTACTGGACAAAAACGGCAATAAAATGTCCAAGCGTCTCGGTAACGGGGTAGATCCTTTTGCGACAATCGACCATTACAGTGCTGATGCTACGCGTTGGTATATGATCAGTAATGCCGCTCCGTGGGATAACCTTAAATTCAACACTGAAGGACTGGATGAAGTACGCCGTAAATTCTTCGGAACATTGTATAATACCTATGCGTTCTTCGCTTTGTATGCAAATATTGACAAATTTGCATACGCAGAACCAGATATTGCAATTGAAAACCGTCCCGAAATAGATCGCTGGATTATTTCACTGTTAAACAGCCTGACGAAAGAAGTAGACGAATATCTGGCGGACTACGAACCTACAAAGGCTGCCCGTGCAATTCAGAATTTTGTGGATGAGCACTTAAGCAACTGGTATGTACGTCTTTGTCGCAGACGCTTCTGGAAGGGTGAATATTCTGAAGACAAAATATCGGCTTATCAGACGCTGTACACCTGTCTGAATACGATAGCCAAACTGATGTCTCCGATCTCTCCGTTCTTCTCAGATCGTTTATTTCTGGATCTGAATGAAGTAACGAAAAAAGAAACCGTTGAGTCTGTACATCTGGCTAATTTCCCGGAATACCACGATCATTTGGTAGATCGGGATCTGGAAGAGAGAATGGCTCTTGCACAGGATATCTCATCATTGACCTTATCGTTAAGAAAGAAAACAGGTATTAATGTACGCCAGCCGCTGAATAAAATACTTGTTCCGGCACTGGATAATGCGTTTCAGGAAAAAGTCGAAAAAGTAAAGGATCTTATTCTTTCTGAGACGAATATAAAAGATATCGAGTTTATCACAGACACAACCGGTATTATTAAGAAAAAAATAAAACCCAATTTCAAAGCTCTTGGCTCGAAAGTTGGTAAGGATATGAAGTTAGTAACAACGGCAATTAATAATCTGACTCCCGAACTTATAAGTGCACTGGAAAAAGAAGGATCAATTGCATTAGCAGATACTCCTTATACCATTACGACGGAAGATGTGGAAATCATTGCCGAAGATGTGGAAGGATGGCAAGTGGCTAATCTGGGTAAATTAACTGTTGCATTGGATGTACATATCACGGAAGCATTGAAAAAAGAAGGGTTATCCCGTGAACTGATTAACAGACTTCAGAATCTGAGAAAAGACAAAGGACTGGAAGTGACAGACAGAATTAAAGTAACCTTAACTTCAGATGCGGAAATAACTGCTGCAGCCACAGAAAATTTATCGTATATTTGCGCTGAAATTCTGGCAGATACACTGGATTTTGAAGAAACTCTTACATCAGGAGACAAAATAGAAATTGACGAAAAAGAACTAACAGTATTAATCGTAAAAGTTTAAATTATGGCAGATAACACAGAAAAAACTCGCTACAGCGATGTAGAACTGCAAGAGTTCAAAAGCATTATTTTAGAAAAATTGCGTGTTGCTAAGGAAGAACTTTCTTCGTTAACAAAATCACTAAACAACAGCAACGCAAATGGTACTGATGATACGGCTGGTACGTATAAAACATTAGAAGATGGTTCTGCCACTTTAGAAAAAGAACAGACCAATCAGTTAGCGGCCAGACAGAAGAAATTTATTGACAATCTGGAAGCAGCATTGGTACGTATTGAAAACAAGACTTATGGTATATGCCGTGAAACAGGAAAATTGATTCAGAAAGAAAGACTGAAAGCTGTTCCTCATACCACGCTAAGTATTGAAGCAAAAAACAAACAATATTAATTAAAAAAACCCTAAGTGGATCCGGCGAATAGCCTGATCCACTTTTTGACATATATGAAAGGCTATACCAAACCCATTCTTCTTATTGTTATTATTCTGCTGATAGATCAGATCTCCAAGTTCTGGGTCAAGCTCAACATGACCATTGGTCAGAGTTACAAGATTCTGGGAGAATACTTTCAAATACATTTTATTGAAAACAATGGAATGGCCTATGGTATGGAATTCGGTGGTGAAGCAGGCAAGTTATTTCTGACACTGTTCAGAATCATAGCTGTAGCCGGTATCGGATACGGACTTCATTACATGATCAAGCACAAATACAACAGAGGGTTTATTATGAATGTGGCGCTGATACTGGCCGGAGCTACCGGTAATATCATCGATTCCACTTTCTACGGAATGATCTTTAGCGAAAGCTCCTGGTATAATACGGCAACATTATTCCCTGCAGGGGGCGGTTACGAAACCATCTTCCATGGAAAAGTTGTAGACATGCTTTATTTCCCGCTGATCAGCGGGCACTTCCCTACCTGGTTTCCGATATGGGGAGGAGAAGAATTCTTATTCTTCCGTCCTATCTTTAATATAGCTGACTCAGCTATATCAGTAGGTGTGGTGTTAATACTCTTGTTCCAGAAAAGATACTTCAAAGTAGAACACGAGGAAAAATCAAGTGTCCACAGCGAAATGCTGGAAGACTAAAATCCTCTGAAACATAATTCATGAATATTCAGGATAATTTGATACCCCTTAATTGTCCTGAATATTTATCCTTATCAGGTAAAAGAATTGCAACAGTTCTGTTAAAGCAATCCTTTATTCTCCTTCAATCCGCTAACATTCCTATCTTTGCGCTATGTTAAAACGTCATCTAACCCTAACGGCTGTTTTTATTTTTTTCCTGTTACAACTGGGAATGAAAACGGGCTATGCACAAGAAATCGATCAAAGTATATTGAAGAAACACATTTATTTTCTGGCTTCAGACAAAATGAAAGGACGAGGTACAGGGAGTAAAGAAGTGAAAAAGGCTGCTGATTATATTGAAAAACAATTCAGGAAGTACGGACTGACCCCGAAAGGAGAAAAAGGCTACCGCCAGACATTTACAGCAAAGGTACGCCGTGTAGTGGTGCCGGACAGTATCCGACAGGCAGACAATATCATTGGATTTATAGATAACGGAGCGCCATATACAGTAGTAATAGGCGCACATTATGACCATCTCGGTACCGGACATCAGGGAAGCTCAAAGGATTCTTTGGGCGTAGGAAAAATCCACAATGGTGCTGACGACAATGCCTCAGGTACAGCAGCTCTGCTGGAAATGGCTCGTCATTACAGCACAAATAATATAAAAGAAAATTACAACCTCCTGTTTATAGCTTTCGGGGCGGAAGAGTTAGGACTCGTCGGCTCCAGATATTTTACAGAAAACCCTACCCTGCCGTTAGATCAGATCACGGCTATGCTGAATATGGATATGATAGGGCGCTATAATCCGCAGCAGGGAGTGGCTGTAATCGGATATGGCACAAGCAAAAAATGGCCGGAAATATTTGAAGGAATCAAACCCGCTATCAAATATTATACAGGTCACGACGGCAATGGCGGATCAGATCAGACTTCTTTCTACAAAAAAGATATTCCGGTACTATTCTTTCACACCGGAGGACACCCTGACTATCATATGCCGACAGATGATGCTGACAAAATCGATTATCTGTCTTTAAAAGGTATTATCGAACTGGAACTTATGGTTATAGATAATATCATGAAACAGCAACAAAAATTAGATTTTCAGTTTACCAATTAATCCAGCAGATGAGCAAGAGCACAGTACTGATCACAGGATCGAACGGCTTTTTAGGACAAAAACTGACAGATCTCTTATCTGCAGATTCCCGGTATGAAGTCATTGCTACTTCTAAAGGAGAGAACCGAAATCCCAATCAAGCCGACTATACTTTTAGACAGCTGGACATTCTGGATACAGAATCGTTAAATAATATACTGCAACACTATAAGCCGGCATCTATCATCCACACAGCAGCATTAACAAGTGTAGAGGCCTGTGAAGAACAACCCGAATTATGCCAGCGCCTGAATATTGATGTTGTAGCACAACTGGGAAGGTATGCCGCACTGAACAATAGCTATCTGGTGCATCTGTCCACTGACTTCGTATTTGATGGAAAAAACGGTCCTTATAAAGAGGATGATCCGACGAATCCCTTAAGTGCGTACGGTAGAAGTAAGGTCGATTCGGAAAACGCTCTTGCGCTGACTCAATGTAAGTATGCTGTACTTCGTACTATTCTGGTATACGGGATTATTGCCGATGAGAAAAGATCTAATCTGGTATTATGGGCCAAAGATAAACTCAGTAAACAAGAAGCGATAAAGGTGGTCAATGACCAGTGGCGAATGCCTACATTTGTGGATGATCTGGCAAGAGCTTGCAAATCCGCTATCGAAAAGCAACAAACAGGTATCTTTCATATCTCCGGTGAAGAAATGATGAGCATTGCAGAGGCCGTATACACAATAGCTGATTTCTGGAATTTTGACCGTACATATATCAGCGAGATATCAGCCGCTACGATAGGACAAACAGAAAACAGACCCTGCAAAACCGGATTTGACCTGTCAAAAGCAAAGCGTCTTTTAGACTACCAGCCTACTCCTTTTAGAAAAAGTCTGCATCTGATTGACCAGCAATTCAAAACATTCAGACCATTGAATGGTTAAGTAAAAACATATGAAATCAAAAACTGCAAAGGAATCTTACATGGTGATGAACGAGCTTGTTCTGCCCAATGATACCAATACATTTAATAATCTGATGGGAGGGCGTCTGCTCTACTGGATGGATATCTGCTCTGCTATGGCAGCTCAGAAACATGCGAATAGCCCTGTGGTCACCGTGTCTGTGGACAATGTATCTTTCAAAAGATCTATCAAACTGGGAGAAGTATTAACAATAGAAGCTCAGGTGACACGCGCTTTTAATACGTCTCTGGAAGTGCGGATGGAAGTATTTGCGCAGAATCTGCCATTGGGTACAAAAGTAAAATCGAATGAGGCTTATTATACATTTGTTGCTGTCGACGAGAATACTCAACCTCAGCCTATACCTGAGCTGATTCCGGAAACAGAAAAAGAACAGAAACTATATGATGAAGCTTTGCAGCGTCGGGAACTCAGGCTTATACTTGCGGGAAAAATTAAACCCCAGCATGCTACAGGGATCAAGAAGCTGTTAAAGATGCTCGAACAGAAGGATTAAATCTTACTATAGATATGAGTATTCAATAATGATATATACTCATATCTATAGCTTATAAAAGTCAGAAGACCTGTGGGTGGAAATTTATATTAAGCGACAGAGAAGACAATCCTCCCATCATGCTACTAAATATCCTGATTACCAAGCTCTACTATTCTGTCAAATTCTTCCGGCTTCAACGGCATAACCGAAAGCCTTCCCTGACGTACTAATGCGACATCCTGAAGCAGTGTATCACTTTTAATCTGTTCCAGTGTCACGGGATTTTTAAACGTCTCCACCGGAGCAAGATCTACCACCACCCAACGTTCATCTTCTGTCGTAGGATCCTGATAAAATTCTTTTACTACTTTAGCGATACCGACTACTTCTTTACCTTCATTGCTATGATAGAAAAGTACCAGATCACCTTCCTTCATTGCTTTTATATTATTTCGGGCCTGATAATTACGCACTCCGTCCCAAAAGGTCTGCCCGTCTTTATTAAACTGCTCCCAGCTGTATTTGAAAGGCTCAGACTTTACTAAAAAGTAATTCATATACTAAATATCTAACTATTGTTGTTGTTCCAGAACTTCCATTTTCTCTGCAAAATGTGCGCAATAATCACGAAGATCACCAATCACTTTATCAGCCATAGGATCACCACCAGCCGAACGGATAAACGTATCGCCCAAAGTCTGCAATGTCTCATAAAAGAAACGTTTCATTTCGTCATATGGCATATCCTTGGTCCAAAGATCAATACGCATGGAGTTTTTATATTGCGCATCCCATAATGCCAAAAACATGGCCTTTGCAGGAAGTTCGTCTGAAGACTCGCCATCACTGGATGTCCAGTGAATAGTCTCAGGGACATTTTGCTCGTCTAATTCTATCTGTAATTTAATTTCTGCCTTTTTCATACTCTTTATATTCTTATCAATACGGTGACAATACCTACCACCAAAATAAATCCTATTTCAAACATCCACACACGTTTCAGATCCTTTATCCACACCCGGAATAAAAGGTCCACAACAGCCAATACTACCACCAGTACCCCTAACCAGGGAATGGAGATCATTGCTGTCTCCGGATGTCCCAGTTCACTAAAAAACCAAACCAGAATACAGGCCAGCGTGATATTTAACGGTGTAAGTTTCAGTCCCATTATTTACTAGGCTTGAAAGCCTTTCCTTTTTTCTTTTTTCCTGTTGCTGTCGTCTTCTTTGCTCCTGCTTTCTTGACAGGCTTAGGTTTTCCGCCACCATTGAGCATATATTTTTTCTCATGGAAAGCGCCTTTGAAATCAGGATCATCTTTTTTCTTCTGATTATCAATTTCACGAGCTATAGCCTGACGTTCTTCAAAACCTGTTTTTTCGACAAAAACTCCTTCCGGAATTTCAAGAACCGGAATCGATTGACGAATAAGTTTTTCGATCTTCCGAACATAATATTCTTCCGCAGGATTACTGAACGTAATAGCGTCTCCTTCATTAAATGCACGGCCTGTACGTCCTATGCGATGCACATAATCTTCAATAACTATAGGCACCTCAAAATTGATCACATGACTGACATTAGAAACATCCAGCCCACGTGCCGCTACATCCGTAGCAACCAGAATCCTGATATTACCTTCTTTGAATGCATTGATCGAATTGATACGCGTATTCTGTCCCTTGTTGGCATGAATCACTCTCACCTGCTCTGTACCATATTTTCGTTCCAGAAAGTGGAATACATTATCTGCTACAGTCTTTGTTTTACAGAATACAATAAGACGGTGAAAAGATTCATCATCCTTCAGAAGATGTTGTAAGAGATTGAGCTTTGTTTTTTGATTAGGCACCTTATAGACAGCCTGCTGTACTGTCTTAGCCGGAGTAGCCTGTTCTGTAACTTCAATTACTGTAGGAAAGGCCAGAAAATCTCCTGCAATTTTGCGGACAAGTTCACTCATAGTTGCTGAAAACAACAGATTTTGTCTTTTCCGGGGTACGACTTCCAATATACGGTGGATCTTGGAGATAAACCCCATATCCATCATTTTATCGGCCTCGTCCATGACCAGAAATTTCAGTGACTTGACATTGATATGCCCTTCCAGATAAAGATCTAAAAACCTTCCCGGTGTAGCCACAATAATATCTACCCCCTTTTCCAGGTTTTCAATTTGCGTTTTAGGTCCTAAGCCGCCGTAAAGCACGACTGTACGCAGATCAAGATATTTTGAAAACAACTGTATATGTTCTTCGATCTGCATCGCCAACTCCCGTGTAGGCGATAAGATAAGCGCACGCATATCCTTACCTTGCGCATATTTCAGCTTCATCAACATAGGCAAGACGAACGCGGCTGTTTTCCCCGTTCCCGTCTGCGCTATCCCCATGATATCCTGCCCTGCCAGGACAGGGGTAATGGCCTTCTGCTGTATCTCCGTCGGAACGGAATAACCAGCTTCTGAGATAGCATTGAGGATCTGTTTATTGAACTTGAAATCTTCAAAAGAGTTTTGCATCTGGCAAAGATAGCGAAAAGCATTTATATGAAAAGGTCACATTACCATCAGATTTGGCCGGAGGTACTGCACAATAAAGCACTGACGCAGGCTGCGGACAATGATTTGAGACGTACGATAAAACTCATCTTTTTCCGATTATGCAACCCTCAGATTTTGATTTACACCTATTTTAAAGCAACTTTGTCCTAGATATAAAAGAACTTAAAAGGTTGATATGAAAAAATTATGGATTTTCGTACTGCTATTTGCAGTAAGTCTAAGCTCATTTGCCGACGAGGGGATGTGGTTTTTAATGCACATCAAACGCCTGAATATGGCAGATATGCAGAAAAAAGGCTTAAAATTAACAGCTGAAGAAATTTACAGCATTAACAATTCCAGTCTTAAGGATGCGATCGTACAATTCAACGGAGGATGTACAGCAGAGATCGTGTCTAATCAAGGTCTGGTATTTACCAATCACCACTGTGGTTACGGTGCTATCGCGGAGCTGTCTACACCAGAAAATGATCACTTAACAAACGGATTCTGGGCTAAAACAAAAGCGGAAGAATTAAAGCCTAAATCTTTATTTGTACGCTTTTTCGTACGCATGGATGATGTATCAAAGCGTATTCTTGGTCTTGTAAATGATAAAATGACCGAAAAGGAACGTGAGAAAATTATTAATCAGGAAATTGCAAAAATCCAGACAGAAAACAGCGAAGGTGGTAAATATGTAGTATCTGTAAGATCTTTCTACAATGGAAATGAGTATTACTACTTCGTTTATCAGGATTATACAGATGTTCGTCTGGTAGGTACGCCTCCTAACAGCATAGGTAAATTCGGTGGTGATACAGATAACTGGGAATGGCCACGCCATACCGGGGATTTTTCTATCTTCCGTGTCTACGGAGACAAAGACGGTAACCCTGCACAGTATTCCAAAGAGAATGTTCCGTTGAAACCAAAACACTTTCTTCCTGTCAGTCTGAAAGGTTTTAAGGATAACGACTTTGCAATGATTCTGGGATATCCGGGCCGTACAAACAGATGGATGCCTTCAGCAGGTATTGAGCAAAATGTAAAATTTGCTTATCCGGCATGGGTGGAATCTTCAAAAACAGGTCTGGATGCCATGAAAAAATACATGGATCGGGATCAGGAAGTAAAAATCAACTATGCTTCCAAATACTCGGGTGTAGCCAACTACTGGAAAAACCGTCAGGGTATGATCGATGCACTGACCTTCCATAAGACAGCAGCTACAAAAGCAGTAGAAGAAGCTAAATTCAATAAATGGGCTAACAAAGCAGCTAATAAGGCTAAGTATGGGGATGTTATCAAAACCATCAACGATTATTACGCAGCTACTAATGAAAAAGCAAGACACGACAATTACCTTACCGGTATGATCCGTTCTTCAACTTTCGCTGCACTTCCGGCAAATCTGGGTGGAGGTCTTGCTCAATATGCAAAAGAAAATGAAGCAAAAAGAGCAGAGATGCTTCCTAAGCTAAATGCTTTCGTTCAGGACTCATATGAAAAACTGTATCAGCCTTTGGAGATAGAAGTATTGACACAAGAACTTAATCTGTATGCTAAGAAAGGTGGCGCTATTGCTCCTTACATTGCTACATTAGCAAGCAAAAATGGCGGAGATTTCAGTAAGGATATAGAACAGGCCTTTGCCACAAGCATCTTCGCTTCATCTGAAAAAGTAAATGCCTTTCTTGCCAACCCTGATGCTGCAGCCGTTGCACAAGATCCGTTGTTCCTTATTTCTTCAGCTTTAATGACCAAATACCGCGAAGTATTGCCAGGTCAGGAAGAAGCAGAAGGAAAATTCCAGGCCGCGCACCGTAAATACATCGCCGGAGTACTGGAATCAAACCCAAAAGGAAAATATTATCCTGATGCGAACAGTACTTTACGTTTAACATATGGTTCGATAATGGCACTCCCTCCAAATGCAAAAAATGATGCAGCGGAAAATTACTATACAACGTTAAAAGGAACGATTGCGAAGTACAAAAAAGGAGACGAAGAATTCGACCTTCCGCAGCGTCTGATTGATCTGTACAATACAAAAGACTTTGGTCGTTATGCAGACAAGAAAGGATACATGCCTGTTAATTTCCTGAGCAACAACGACATTACCGGAGGAAATTCAGGATCTCCTGTAATTAACGGCAACGGTGAATTAATTGGCCTGGCTTTTGATGGTAACATTGAAGCAATGGCCGGAGATGTGATCTTCGATCCAAAACTACAACGTACAATATCTGTAGATATCCGTTATGTATTATTTATCATTGATAAGTTTGCAGGAGCTACAAATATCATTGAAGAACTGAAAATTGTAGAATAACTGCTGTTAAATAACTTTTTCAGCAAAAAAAGATGAAAAAATATTTATGCTTTCATTGCTTTTTGTATATTTATAACATCGTTTGAGGATTAATTAAAGAAAACTATAATTATATTAATTAAAAATGGAAAACTACACTAAATTAAAAGAGCTGGTAGCTTCAATCGAAGCAGATGCGGACAAATTTTTCAACAACGGAAACGCTGCTGCAGGTACGCGTGTACGTAAAGGTTTACAAGAAATCAAAACTTTAGCACAAGACATCCGTAACGAAGTTACTGCTAAGAAAAACGACGGAAAATAATTTCAATTTTCGGAGATAGAAAATCCTTATCCTTTACGGGTAAGGATTTTTTATTTTAAACGAGTTTGTCTACTTTAATTCTATGGAACGTTCTACATTTGATGCGTCTCTGTTGCATCCTGTACCACCAGCAGATTTTTCAGTTCATCTTCAGTCGTTATGGTATGATGCTAAAGGGGATTGGCAGACCGCCCATGATCTTATAGATCAGTTACACGATACGGTATCCGCACATATACATGCTTATCTACACCGCAAAGAAGGAGATCAATGGAATGCCAATTACTGGTATAACAGAGCAAAACAACCTGTTTTTTCCTCATCTCTTTCAGCAGAATGGGAGCATTTGTTCGATCTGTACGGCGGCAGATAGCAAGCTCAGATTCTTCATTCCCTTCTCTTCCGGCAAACAAAAGCATAGCTTCATTCGTATATTAATGGATAACCAATAACTATACGTCATGAGAACTTTGCTTTTTACACTTATCATTGCGCTATGTAGCCTTTCTCCTGTTTCTGCTCAGCAACCATCGTTAGAAGGGGCTTATCTTTCAACAAAGGATGGCACTACGGAGCTCTGGTTATTTAAAGATCAGTATTGTACCTATACTCAATTCAGTGAAAATAATTTTGTTTACACATGGGGAGGGCCCATTCAGGCTGATAGCAAGGGAATACAAGTAGCGGTAGAATTTAATTCTCAGGATTCTGACAAAGTGGGTAGTAAGCAGCTATTCAAATCAAAAATGACCGGAAATACGTTGACGCTGAATGAGCAAACCTATACAAAAGCGGTCGGAAAACCCCAAAATCTGGATGGTTTATGGAGAATCACAGGCAGAAAAGAAGGAGAAAACATCAACAGCATTAAAAGAGGGGACCGCAAAACCATTAAAATATTGGTAGATGGTTATTTTCAGTGGATTGCTATCAATCCTGCTCAAAAAGGATTCTACGGTACCGGAGGTGGCAACTACTCTTTCCGGGATAACCAATACACAGAAAAACTCCTGTTCTTCTCAAGGGATAATAGACGCGTGGGGGCCACACTCAGCTTCCAGGGAGAAATAAAAGGTAATGACTGGCATCACAGCGGTAAAAGCTCAAAGGGTGATCCGATCTTTGAGATCTGGAGCAGAGAAACAGAATAAACCAAAAGCGCTGTTCGTTTACCGGACAGCGCTTTTTGATACAATATTATTTATTTTATCCGAACAAGTCAGAGCTCAGATACCGGTCTCCGCGATCACAGGCAATAAATACAATTACACCTTCCTCAAGTTCATTTGCAACCTTGAGTGCTGCAGCAAAAGCACCTCCTGTACTCATTCCCGCAAATATACCTTCCCTTTTCACGAGTTCACGGGACATCTGTGTAGATTCAGCCTGTGAAATATCAATGACCCTGTCCACACGGGAAGCATCAAATATTTTAGGCAGATACTCCTGAGGCCATCTGCGAATACCGGGAATAGAAGATTCCTCCGTAGGCTGACAACCGACAATCTGGATATCCACATTTTTCTCTTTCAGAAACATTGAGTTTCCCATAATAGTGCCCGTCGTTCCCATCGCACTCACAAAATGGGTAATCTTTCCTTCTGTATCTCGCCAGATCTCAGGTCCGGTTGTCTTGATATGTGCTTTATAATTATCCGGATTCGCAAATTGATTAAGAATAAAATATTCACCTGAAGCCGCTTTATCCTCCGCATAATCCCTGCAAATCTCCATAGATTCCAGAAGTGTCACTTTAGCTCCAAAAGCTTCCATTGTGAGTGTTCGTTCACGAGTAGAAGTACTCGGCATCACCAATTCCAGACTTAAGCCATACATACCTGCAATCATAGCCAATGCAATACCAGTATTACCACTTGTTGCTTCTATAAGCTTGGATTCCTTCGTAATCTCACCCCGTTCCAAAGCCGAGCGGATCATATTCAGCGCAGCCCTGTCTTTCACAGATCCGGCCGGATTATTTCCTTCCATTTTAGCATAGATTTTCACCTTTGGATTGTTATGAAACTTGGTAATCTCGACTAACGGTGTATTTCCTATGGTATCTATTATATTTCCCATAATTATGTAAGTGGTTTAGCGTCAACAAATTTAGAATTAGCCTGATGGTAGACGGTAGTGTATGGATCTATACTGGAAGTCAGCCACACATTGCCTCCGATGATGGAATGATGCCCGATAACGGTCTCACCACCCAGAATCGTTGCTCCGGAATATATGATCACATGATCTTCTATGGTCGGATGACGTTTCAGATTAGCCATATTTTTTTCCACACTTAAAGCGCCCAGAGTAACGCCTTGATACAGTTTGACATGATCTCCTATCACACTGGTCTCACCGATTACCAATCCCGTACCATGATCGATATACAGATACTGTCCGATCGTTGCACCCGGATGAATATCTATCCCAGTCTTGGAATGTGCATACTCCGTAAGAATCCGTGGGATCAGAGGCACCCCTTGCTTATGAAGCTGGTTGGCTAACCGGAATACACTGATCGCCATAAATCCGGGGTATGTACGTATCACCTCACGAATACTCTTCGCCGCAGGATCTCCGGCTACTATAGATCGTGCATCGGTCAGCATAATTTCATAGAGCCCGGGCAAACAGGTAAAAAACACACGTGAAATCTCCTGATTATCACATTGCGAACAAGCCTTTGTTCGGATCAAAAGGTCAAAAAGCTCGTTTTCGGATTGCTGAAAAGCAACTCTGATCTCTTCTACAGACTGGTAACTATTGGAGTTCCGCTCCGGAAAAAGCAGATGCAAAAGATTCATGGCCCATTGGGCTATTCGTTTATTAGAAGGCATATCCTGTACTTCCAGTTGCTTTGCATACAAATGGTCATAGAAGCTTTCCATATTTTTATCAGCAGACATATTTTATTTTTTTGAGCAAGTCAGCTATTTCCCATTACGAATGGTAGGTAGTTGAATTCCTGTCTCAGATTACTAGTTTTTCAAAAAGGTCCTGAAGTGTATCCGCAGGATTCTCAGTTAAGCCCGGATGTACAGGCGAGCACTGTATAAGTGTACTTCGTCGGGCGGTCAGCCAACGAAAACGTTCCGCCTGATCTAATTCAGCCAGTTTACCCCCATCGCTTGAACCATTACAGATCTGTTCAAATGAATGCAAATGCTGACGAATCATGGCAACATCCAAATCTCCGCACAATACACTGCATTTATCGTCATTCAATTGCCACAAAAATCCGGAATAGCGCATCTTCTTACAATACAATATCACACCGACATTAATAAACTCTTCTCTCTCCACTCTCGGTACGAGTCGCACTACAGCATATTCAAATACGTTCTTCACGTGCTTCTATAATTTGATTAACAAACAATCCCGAATGCACCAGTCTGTTACATAAAAACTGAATGTAGACTGATCGGGCATCCTCCGCACTCAATTCTCTTACTTCATCTTCCAGCCATTCATCCGGTACAACTGATAACACTTTCCGGATGATTTCCTCTGTAAACAGAGGTTTGTAGATCTCATCTGTCTTCTTTACCTCTGTGGCATATTGTAGCAATACATGATCTTTAATCTGCACAAAAGGTTTGACGGACTGCTCCTCCCAATTGTCCCAGCTATGATGAAAATACAGGGAGGCACCATGATCAATCAGCCACAACTCTTTGTGCCAGATCAACATATTCGTATTTTTTACTGTACGGTCTACATTCATCAGCAACGCATCAAGCCAAACGATTTTTGAGGCTTCTTCAGCACCAATATGATCCACATTCGCATCAAAAGTAATAGCTCCGTTCAGAAAATGTAAACCTAGATTCTTACCGACACTGAATTTAAGCAGATCCTGAATCTCTTCATCAGGCTCTGTACGTCCAAAAGAATCATCCAGCTCGGCAAAGACAATTTCAGGAACCCGAAGCCCCAGTACCCTTGCCAGTTCACCCCCTATCAATTCGGCAATCAGAGCCTTACGCCCCTGCCCCGCACCTCTGAACTTGATAACATAACTAAATCCGTCATCTGCATCTACAAGAGCCGGTAGAGATCCACCTTCCCGAAAAGGTTGCACATACCGGATAATATTCACTTCACGGATATCCAATTCTTTAATATTCATCTGCAATCACTTATGTCATTAACAGCCTGATATATGGGCTCATTTCCAATCGGAAATAAGTATAAAAGGCTTATTTTGTAAATATCATAAAAATAAAACATAAGCGTAGTAAGAATTCTGCAGATTTGTCCCTTATCCGTCTTCATCGATTGTAAAAATCCGTACTTTAGATGTAATAAACATATCTGTATGAAATCCTTAAATTATGTCTTTATCTTATTACTCTGCCTTTCCGGTACTGTGGTCAATGCTCAATCCAAAAAAGAACTGAAGAAAAAATATGAAAACAGCGACCTCCACAAAGAAACGGAGAAGAAAATGAGAAATACACACAACTACCCCGATAGTGTTATTCTCCCGCCTCTTCATTTTACTAATTCTTTTGTTCAGTTAGACAGCACTATAACGGATTTTCAGTCCTTCAGTATAGATGTAGATATCCTAAATGATATTCCGGACGAATATGCATTCTACATATCACCTTTCAATATTCAGCTAAACGGCATGCCTGTGTATGGAGGTATACAGACCCATTCGGATGGTTACAGCGTCAAAGATAATGTCTATCAGCAAATCGGACGCGGAGGAATATTCTCCCGCTGGTACGAACGCAGCAAAGAGGCAACAAATTCTGCCGGATATTACAACAGCAGTGACGGTGAGGGTGATTTTATAAGTGTGCGCAATAAACTAAACTGGAATAAAGGGAAGTACAGGTTAAAGCTGACAAAAACGAGCTACCTGAAAGGAAAAAGCGTAGCTCCAGATTTCACTCCAAAGGATTTATATTTTTCCTGGGGAGATGTAGAGCATTCATGGGTAACCTATACAGTCGAAAACTTACAAACTCACCGGACAGACACTATAGGTTCATTGGCCTTTCCCGGCAAAAAAATCCGTATGGATAAAACTATTGTTTATTTCACAGAGCAATACCATAAATACTTTGATTTCGGAACTCCTGACCGACATTTAGGAGACAACTTTATCTACTACAAGGACATTCCGGTCATTGACATGACCCTCAGCAATCTGACCATCAACGGAAAGGTATTTATTCCTAAAGAAATCAAAACATATCACAACCGCACTCACCATCCGGATCAGGATCAAATCAAAATGCCTATGCCTGTACTCTCAACAGACAAATACGATCCCGCAACAGGTGTATTGACCTATCGTATCGGAGAACTGGTCCGCTGGTAGTCAAAAATATTACTGTTTTCTTTTTATAGCATCATATTTTCAGGGAATATGATGCTATAATTACAAAGCCTGTTCCTGCTTTATCCGCAAATTTTACTTATTCTACTTATATTTGCTAATCAACAAATTATTAAGAGCATACAATCACCGTTCATGGATACGATTCAAGAATATAACAGTGTTATCGAGCATTGTCAAAACCTTTTTATCAGGAAAACAAAAGATTATGGTACAGCATGGCGCATCATGCGGCTATCATCTATTACAGACCAAATTTATATTAAGGCTCAACGAATCCGCACATTGGAGGTAAAACAAGTCTCCAAAGTCGGAGAAGGTATTGCCGAGGAGTATATCGGTATTATTAATTACTGCGTTATCGCCATGCTGCAGATCGAACTGGGAGAAGATGGAGAGGAAAATCTGGATCCGACATTTGTAAATCAAAAATATAACGAAAAAGTAGAACAAACCCGTGATCTGATGCTGGCCAAAAATCACGACTATGGAGAAGCCTGGCGCGATATGCGGATCTCGTCACTGACTGATCTTATTCTGATGAAAATACACCGTGTCAAACAGATCGAAGACAACGGCGGACAAACCATCGTTTCGGAAGGAATCAATGCCAACTATCAAGATATGTTAAACTATGCCGTATTCGCCTTAATCAAAATGGGTTTGGCAACACAAAAATAAACCAGATATGCAAAGTACTTACATTCAACCTGCCAAACAAAAGACAAACTATCTGTTAGGATTTTCAAGAATCATCACCGGACTGCTTTTTATCTTTTCAGGTCTGATAAAAGCCAATGACCCCACCGGATTCGGATATAAACTGGAAGAATATTTTCATGTGTTCAACATGAATTTCCTTAACGATTACAGCACCTATCTGGCTATCCTGATCTGCGGATTGGAAATTATTTTCGGTGCACTGTTATTATTAGGTTTCCATGGCCGCAAGGTTGCCTGGGGATTACTGATTCTTATTATTTTCTTCACATTCCTCACCTTCTATTCTGCCTTTTTTGAGGTAGTGACATCCTGCGGATGTTTTGGAGATGCTATTCCTTTGACGCCCTGGGAGTCCTTTTCCAAAGACCTCGTTTTACTGGCACTGATTCTGATCATCTTTATCTACCGCAAACAGATAAAACCTATTATTGCGGATCCTTTCACCAGTAACCTGCTGACAACAGCCATAGTCGTCATTTCCATGGGTATAGGTATATACACGACACATTACCTCCCATTTATTGATTTTCTTCCTTACAAAAAAGGCAATAATATCCCTTCCCTGATGGTCTTACCTGAAGGTAAAGAAGGAGATGTATACGAGACCATCTATACGATGAAAAATGTAAAAACCGGCGAGACAAAGGAAGTTACAGACAAAGTGTACATGTCCGAAAAAATATGGGAGGACAGTGATTGGGAAATTGTGGGAGATCCTAAAAGCAAACTTATCAAAAAAGGATACGCTATCCCGATCCCGGATCTGATGATTACAGATGTAGACGGAAATGATAAAACACAGGAAATTATCAGCAATCCGTACTACAACTTTGTGGTTGTCAGTAAAGATCTGACTAAAATGGGGAAAGGCGAACTGGAAGCATTGGGTAAGATCAATCAGACCGTCAAACAAATTGCAGAGGACTATAATCTTAGAGCCGTTTTGCTGACAGCGAGTTCTTCGACAGACGCTGATTACCTGAGTGAACATATGGATCTGATATTTGAGATTTTTTATGCCGATCAGGTTCCGCTTAAAAGCATGGTAAGATCTAATCCGGGAGTACTCCTTTTACAAAATGGGACAGTGATCAACAAATGGTCGCACAATAACTTTCCTTCAGTCGAAAAGTTAGAAAAAAAATATTTTAAGGAAGATAAATAATGAATGCGCCTGTTTTTTTAATCGGTTATATGGGAAGCGGTAAAACAACTATCGGTAAAAAGCTTGCCAGTAAAATGAATGTACCGTTTATCGACCTTGACGAAGAGATAGTGAAACATATTGGTATGCCGATTGCTCAGTATTTTGAAACACACAGTGAAGAAGCTTTCCGAAATCTGGAACGTGAGTTTCTCCAAAAACAGGAAGGAGTTAGCGGTATCATTTCTACAGGCGGAGGAACACCCTGTTTCCATGATAATATGGGTTGGATCAATGAGAGAGGAATTTCTCTCTATCTGAAAATGACTCCGAAAGCACTCTGGGACAGATTATCCAAATCAGATGTAAAAAAAAGGCCGATTCTGCTCGGGCTAAAGGGGGAAGAGCTTTATCAGTTCATTGAATCTAAACTTGAAGAACGGGAGCCGTTTTATAATCAGGCTCATATTATCTTCGAAAAACTGGATCGTGATCTGAATGAAATCATTCAACTGATACATACACACAATAAAGAAAATAGTCCTACTATATGAATAAAAGAATACTGATACTTCTACTTGGATTTATCCTGCTGACAACTGTCAGCAGTTGCATAGAAATGGCTTCATCGAATAAGCCATCCCTGACTCAGGGTACCGTTTTTAAATTCAAATCCGTAGATGATTTATATCAGTTTCTGACTTATGATGAAAAAAGATATCCTCTTGTCAGTGCTCATCGTGGCGGACCATATCCGGGATATCCTGAAAATGCGATTGAAACCTTCGATTACATCGCCAGTAAACAACCTTCCATTATTGAATGCGATGTAAGACTGACTAAAGATTCTGCATTGGTACTCATGCATGATGACAAACTGGATCGTACGACCAACGGCACAGGTAAGGTGAGTGATTATACTCTTGCTGAATTAAAAAAACTCAAACTCAAAGACAACAACGGAAAGCTGACCTTATATCGCATTCCAACTTTAGAAGAAGCACTGGCCTGGGGAATAGGAAAGGTAATTTACACCCTGGATGTAAAACAGGAAACACCCTATAGTCTGGTTATTAATGCGATCCGTAAGACCAGAGCTGAAGCATATGTCATTATCATTACTTATAATCCGAATCAGGCAGACCGTATATTCAGTCTGGCACCTGACCTTATGATTTCAGCCTCTATACGCAACTCAGGAGATCTCTTACGGCTTAATGACCGGGATATACCAGACAACAGATTAGTAGCCTTTGTAGGAACCAGAGAAGCTGACAAAGGTCTTGTAGATCTCCTGCATGGTCATGGCATCCCCATTATCCTTGGCACTATGGGTAACCTCGATAAACAGGCAAAAGCAAATGGTAATCAGGTCTATGCAGAATACGTGGATAGAGGAGCAGACATATTAAGCACAGACAGACCATTAGAGGCGGGAAAATCCCTGAAATATTACATCTTGAAAAGAGGAATAAAATCTCCGTTTATCAATTAAGAACCACACATGTCTATTGTACTCAGACAAATCACTAAAACGTACCACCAACAAAAGGCCTTGGACGAAGTTTCGTTCGATGTATCGCCCAATACTATAGTTGGTTTTCTGGGCCCTAACGGAGCAGGAAAGTCAACCACTATGAAAATCATGACTGGTCTGATCCCTGCAGATTCAGGCACTGTAGTCATCAATGGGCTTAATTTGGAAAATGCACACCGGGAAATCAAAAAATTGATTGGTTACCTTCCGGAGAATAACCCGCTGTATGGAGAAATGTACGTCCGGGAGATCCTTGCTTTTGAAGCAGGAGTACATCAGATCGCAAATAAATCCCAGCGCATAGAAGAGGTCATGCACCTTACCGGCCTGGAAAGCGAACAACATAAAAAGGTACAACAACTCTCCAAAGGTTACAGACAACGCGTGGGATTGGCAATGGCTATTATCCATGATCCTCAGGTGCTTATTCTGGACGAACCTACCACAGGATTAGATCCTAATCAGATTCTCGAAATCAGAAGTCTTATCAAAACACTTGGAAAAGAAAAAACCGTATTATTCTCTACCCATATCATGCAGGAAGTGGAAGCCATTTGTGATGCTGTCGTTATCCTTAAAAAAGGAAAAGTAATGGAAGATTTTGCATTAAACGAATCAGCCGCAAAATACCCTGGCTTAACAATGGAAGATATTTTTGTTCAAATAACTAAATAAAATTTTCAAAACTTTCTTTCTGTTCGACTGTTATTACTATATTGAATATCAATAAACACAGGAAAACATGAAAAAATTATTTTTACCTTTTATTCTTTTATTGGGAACAGTCGGTGTTACTCAAGCTCAAAAAATCGAAACTAAGCCTCAGACATCAGCAGATGTAGGTATGAGACCGATTCAGACAGGCAACTGGATGGTAGGTGGTTCTATCGGAAGCCTTGGCTATAGTTTTGAAGGCAAATCTTTCAATGCAGCACTTAATCCCCGTGCAGGATATTTTGTATCCGATGGTATTGCTATTGGAGCTGAAGGTATGTTGGGATTGACCACAATAAAAGATGGAGAAAACGATTGGAGATATGGTATTGCTCCATTCGTAAGATACTACTTCCCGGAGGGAGCTAGTTCTACAGGCCGTTTCTTTGGTCAGGGTTCTGTTGGTATTGCTGGAAGCTCATTAGGAGATGGTGCAACATTTACAGCAGGAGCAAACATAGGGTATGCACACTTTATTACACAAACAGTGGCGTTGGAAGCAACATTTGGATACAATTACTCCAAAGCAAATGTGAGCGGTGCAGATAAATCTACCGGTCTTGGTGTGGGTGTAGGTTTCCAGATCTATCTTCCGGGAAAAAGATAGTTTTAACTTAATCCATTAAGAAAGTACCGGCTGATCAGCCGGTACTTTCTTGTTTTACCGCCTTCTATTTGCTATTTTCGAAGCAAAAAACAAGACATTTTGCTTAGTATTTATAAAAAAGAGGTATCCTCGTATTTCAATGCACTTATCGGGTATCTTGCTATAGGCCTATTTCTCCTGATTACCGGTTTATTATTTTGGGTATTCCCGGAAACCAGCATTCTTGACAATGGCTATGCTACCCTGGAAGGTTTTTTTTCGCTTACACCTTACCTCTTTATATTTCTTATACCTGCCGTTACAATGCGGTCTATTGCCGGAGAAAAAGCGGATGGCACATATGACCTTCTTCTAAGTCGTCCGGTTACAGTAAAACAGATTGTTCTGGGTAAGTTTTTAGGTGGTATTACCATCACCACATTAGCAATTTTACCAACTATTATCTATGCTATTTCCGTTTACTTTTTAGCAAACCCTACTGGCAATATAGATATCGGTGCGACTGTTGGTTCATATATCGGATTAATACTATTAGGGATTGGATTTGTTGCTATAGGACTCTTTTGTTCCTCCCTTTCAAAAAATGCAATTGTTTCTTTTTTACTGGCTGTCTTTTGTAGTTTCATAGCGTTTTATGGTTTTGATGCCGTCAGCCAGTTAAGTGCCCTTAATTCTTATGAGACGTTTGTCAAAAACATCGGATTTCAGGAACATTATCTGGCTATCAGCCGCGGTGTACTTACAGTATCTGATTTTCTCTATTTTATTTCTGTACCCCTGTTCTTTTTAGTATTGACTGTAGGACATCTCCGTCGTCGATTCAATCCCAGAAAGAAGACCTTTACCTATTATGGAGCTACCATAGCTATTGTCATTCTTCTCAATTCAGGGCTTATGAATTCATGGTTTGACCGTATTGATTTCACAGCAGACAAGCGGTTTACCCTGACTGATACATCCAAAAACATTGTTCAGAAATTAGATAAAGACATATATATTACCATCTTTCTTGATGGAGAATTACCCAGTGGATTTGACCGTCTTAAAAAAGCAGCTATTGATATGGCATCAGACTTACGCTCTTATTCCAATGGCAGGATTAAATTCAATATATTAAATCCATTGACAGGTACACCTGCGGAACAACAGGAATTTACGCAGGCATTGGTCGGAAGAGGATTATACCCCACCAATCTCAGTGTAAAATCTGAATCCGGATTCAATCAAAAAATGATTTTCCCCGGTGCCATTATCTCTACTGAGGACCGGGAAATTGCTCTCAATCTCCTGCAGAACAGAAGCAGTGCAAGTCCGGAACAGATCCTGAATAATTCTATTCAAAATCTGGAATATGCCTTTATATCCGCTATTACTAAAGTTACAAAGAAGGATTTTCCATACATAGGATTTACAGAAGGACATGGGGAAGCTACAGACCTGCACTTGTATGATGCCATGCATTCGCTTATGAACGGGAATGAGGTTGGACGTATCCTTCTGGACTCCCTCGATTATGAAGGTCTGAAAAAGCTGGATATCATGGTCATTGCCAAACCGGTTAAAGCATTTTCAGAAAGTGACAAATACAAGATAGATTATTTTATAAGAAATGGTGGAAATGTCATATGGGCAATCGATCAGATAGATGCAAGTCTGGATCAACTTAGAGCAACAGGAGAACAGCCCATAATAGGACGACAACTCAATCTGGACGATCAGCTCTTCCTGTATGGCCTACGTTTTAATTATAACCTGATAGCAGATATGAACTGCGGACAGATTCCAATCAGTGTAGGCAATGTTGGCGGACAATCTCAAATAGAGCTCGCTCCCTGGTTATTTTATCCTATTCTTATGCCAGTATCCACGAATCCTATTGTTAAAAACCTGGACGGAATACGTACCGAATTCACAGGAACTATAGATACTATTGAAGCAAAAGGCATTAAAAAAGAGATCATACTCCAATCCTCTCCCTTTACACGTATACTCAGCACCCCGGCCACAATATCATTGCAAATGGTAGAAGAACAGCCAGATCCTGCACGCTTCAAAAGCAATCCGGCTACCGTAGCCGTGTTGCTACAGGGGAAATTTCCTTATATTTTTGAAAATCGCCCGGCTCCGGCAGGAATTCAAAATCCTGCAGACTTGTCTTCGGTATCTAAGCCCGCAAAAATGCTGGCTATTGCAGATGGAGACTGGCTGATCAATCAGGTCAATACATCCGATCAATCTCCTTTTCCATTGGGATGGGATCGCTATACCAATCAGCAGTTTGCAAATAAAACATTCCTGGAGAACGCTGTGGACTATTTATTAAATGATACTTCTCTGATATCACTCCGAAACAGAGAAATCAAACTGCGTATGCTCGATCAGGCGCTTGTTCGGAAAGATAAGCTGCAGTGGCAGTTTATAAATGTAGTATTACCCGTTGTTATTCTGTTTTTGGCAGGATTGCTGCAACAGCTGTTGCGAAAAAGAAAGTATACAAAAAAAGCCGCCCCTAGTATTTAGTGACGGCTCTATATTTAGTTCATTATTATTTCTTCATGGTACCAGTCTCGCTGAGACGGATATGCCAGCTGAAAGCCTCTTCCAGCAAGTGAGGAGTATGACCTCCTCTTTCCTTTGCGCGGTCAAAATACGACTGCAATTCTTCTCTGAAATCAGGATGTACACAATTGTCTATAATAACCTGTGCCCGTTCACGTGGAGCCAATCCTCTTAGATCTGCAAGACCTATATCGGTCACCAGTATATCCACATCATGTTCTGTATGATCCACATGCGATACCATTGGCAACACATGAGAAATAGCATTCTCTTTGGAGGATGCCTGCGTCACAAAAATACTTAGGAACGCATTACGTGCAAAATCTCCGGATCCGCCAATACCATTCATAATCTTTGTACCGCTGATATGTGTAGAGTTAACATTACCATAGATATCAAACTCTATTGCGGTATTGATTGCGATTACTCCGAGACGACGAATCAATCCGGGAGTATTTGAAATATTCTGCGGTCTCAGCACAATACGATCTCTGTATTTTTGCAGGTTATCAAATACCCTGCTGTAACATTCTTTGGAAACCGTGATAGAAGAAGCTGAAGCAAAGGATAATTTACCAGAATCAATAAGATCAAAGGCACTATCCTGCAATACTTCCGAAAACATAGTCAGATCGTAAAAATTGCTATCCTTAAAACCTGTTAATACAGCATTTGCCACTTTCCCGATACCAGCCTGCAAAGGAAGTAGACGATCTGTCAAATGACCTAACTTCACCTCATTTTCAAAGAATGCCATAATATGATTGGCAATAGCTGTAGTTTTGACATCTGGTTCAGCAATATCTGCCGGACTGTCTACAATATCTGTAAATACAATAGCTGCGATTTTGTCAGGATTAATCGGAATCGTCTTTCTTCCAATTTTATTCCAGGGAGCTACTATAGGAATAACATTACGATATGGATAGTCTTCTGCCTGATAGATGTCATGAATACCTAATACATCCAACGGAACAGCAGTATTGATTTCTAAAATAACTTTATTCGCCAAAGCAGCAAACGTAGCCGAATTACCTACCGATGTAGTAGGGACAAGACTTCCGTCACGATCGATATAAGCAACTTCAAGAACAGCAATGTCGACCGGAGGAAGATTTTTATTATGTAAAAGTTCTGCACTTTCGCTCAAATGCTGATCTATAAAAAGAACTTCACCATCATTTATCTTTTTACGCAACACACGATCTACCTGAAAAGGCATTCTTTTCTTCAGTGCCCCTGCTTCAGCCAGTTTGCCATCAGTATCATGACCAAGTGAAGCTCCGGTCATTAATGTAATCTTTATTTTCTCCTTCTGCGCCCGCTCAGCTAAAGCTGGCAATACCACTTTACTATCTCCGGCTTTTGTAAAACCACTGGAGCCTACAACCATATTATCTTCGAAGAGAAGAGCTGCCTCAGCAGCACTGACTACTTTATCTTTAAGACTTTCTAACCGAATTCTTTCCTCTGTCATATTTATAAATAAAAACTTATCAAACCTCATTTACAACCAGCTCATAAAGAGCACAGACAATATTAACCATTTATTTATTTGGCATTTTATTGCGTTTTGCCACAAAATTATCCAATAAAGACGATATATTTGTAAATATTTATGAATCAGTGATTAATATCATTTTATTAACTTCTTTTTTACCGGAATGAGACATTCTTATCTGTGTAAAATATTGATAGTATGACCGTTATAATCAGGAGGACAATCCTCAGAAATGAGTATCAACTAACTTTTGAGCAGTTTACAGGTAAGTACAAACTTACTTTTACACATTATAATTGTTAATCAAGGATTTAATCATTAAAATTTCGCGAAGATGGAAGCCAAATATGTAGATCGGTATTACATGACAGAAGTAGATGCATTTGAGGATAGCATCTATTGTCATCATAAAGTGATGGGTGAAAGCTTTATTGCTGAACATATGCATCAAAAAGGGCAGTTTCTATATACTGAAGGGGGAGTTGTATTTCTGAAGACACCGGATAAATCTTTTTTTCTTCCGGCACGTCATTACATCTGGATACCATCGGGTATGAAACACAGCATTCATCCGAGCAGTCCTGAAGTGATTATGCGAAATCTTTATTTTCCCAAATTTGAAACGGATACAGATTTTTTCGACAAGATTAACATCTATCCCGTAAACGATCTGCTGATTGAACTGATCATGTTTACTAACAGATGGAATGGTAATATCTTTCCCGTTGAAGAGCCTAAGTACTCTATTGCCAAAGCATTCAAACTAATTCTGCCGGAACTATCTCAGACAGAGCTTCCTCTGGCTTTGCCTTATCCCAGTCATACCAAATTAAAGGATATTATTACTTATCTGGATAGCAGAATTGAAGAAAACGTAAGTTTTAAAGACGTTGCCAAACAGTTTGATATCAGTGAACGCACACTGGCCAGACTTTTCCAAAAAGAGCTTAATATGTCTTTTATACAATACTATACCATTCTAAGGATGTTAAAGGCGTTGAAATTATTACTGGATGAAAAATTAACGGTCAATGAAGTGGCTCTCAAAGTCGGATACAGCAGCCTTCCTACTTTCAGCAACACCTTTAATAAAATAGTGGGAGTTCGTCCGAGTGAATATGTCAAGCACAAAAACCACTTGCTGTAAGCCTGGCCTCTGCTTCCTGTTATTTTTTCACTATCTTTAGCGCAAGACACAAACCATACTATGAAACTAAAGAATGCATTTGCAGCTCTAAGCATAGGAGTTTTATTATTCTCCTCTGCTCCCTTAGCTGCACAAACTGTAAAAACTCCAAAACCTATCCAGTTATTCAACGGAAAAGACATGAAAAACTGGATCATTAAGATCCGTCAACACGAAGTAGGCGATAATTATGCAAATACATTCAGAGTTGAAGACGGACTCCTAAAAGTAAGATATGACGGTTACAAATCCTTTGACAAACAATATGGTCATATTGCCTATGACAAACCATTCAGTGCTTACGTCCTACGGGTACAATACCGCTTCGTAGGAGAACAGGCACCGGAGGGTGAAGGTTGGGCATGGCGCAACAGCGGAGCAATGCTGCATGGTCAGGATCCGCGTACAATGTTAAAAAATCAGGACTTTCCGATATCTATTGAAGGACAATTGTTAGGTGGAGACGGAAAAAATGAACGTACCACAAGCAACCTGTGTACCCCGGGTACCAATGTCGTTATGAATGAGAAATTATTCACTCCCCACTGTATCAGTTCTAAATCCAAAACTTACCACGGAGATCAATGGGTAACAGCAGACTTTGTGGTATTAGGAGATTCTGTTATTCAGCATATTCTGGAAGGTCAGGTAGTACTGGAGTATAATAAACCTCAGATCGGAGGAGGAAGTGTATCTGACTATGATCCGGCTCAGAAAAAAGACGGGCAGTTGCTGAAGCAGGGATATATTTCTCTTCAGAGTGAAAGTCACCCTATAGATTTCAAAAAGGTCGAATTATATAATCTGGAGCCTTACATGAAAGATCCTAAAAAACTGGATAAGATCGTACAGCAAATCATTACACAGAAATAAGACAGAGGGCCTGATTAGCTATAATCAGGCCCTCTGTCTTATCGCAACGAGAAAAGGGATACATTATTCATGTATCCCTACTATATCGCTTTTAAACAGGTCTAACGAGGAATTAACCTAATTTGTTAACCAATTTAGTCAATTTCGATTTGTTGTTAGCAGCTTTTTTCTTGTGAATTACGTTTTTCTTAGCCAAACGATCCAACATAGAAATTACACGAGGTAATAAAGTTTTAGCTTCTTCTGCTGAAGTAGTGTTACGTAATTTTTTGATTGCGTTACGAGTCGTTTTTGCTTGGTAACGGTTTCTCAAACGCTTAGTTGCATTTGCTCTAATTCTTTTGATCGCTGATTTATGATTTGCCATTTCTATTAGCTAAATTTATTTCTTTACTTAAATTTCGGACTGCAAAAATAACCCATATTTTTCATATATCAAAATCTAAATTAAAGTTTTGCTTGCTTATCTTTGCATATGCAAAAATTATCCATGGACCAATTGCAGCGTCCTGATGTCGAAACGTTTAAAAAGCAATCTAAAATACCGGTTGTACTGGTATTGGATAATGTAAGAAGTATGCACAACGTAGGCTCAGCCTTTCGTACTTCAGATGCTTTCGCGGTCGAAAAAATTATTTTGGGAGGCATCACCGGTACTCCTCCTCATCGTGAAATAGAAAAAACAGCACTGGGTGCCACTTCATCTGTAGATTGGGAACATGCTCCTGATTTGATCAGCAGACTGAATGCATTAAAAGATGAAGGATATCAGATACTGGCAATCGAACAGGCTGAAGGCAGTGTGATGCTACATCAGTTTGAACCCTCATCAGATCAAAAATATGCCTTTGTCTTTGGCAATGAAGTACACGGTGTAGATGAAGAAATCATGAAGATCTCGGACGGATGTCTGGAGATTCCTCAATTCGGCACCAAGCATTCTTTTAATATTTCTGTCACAATCGGTATCGTCTTATGGGATTTTGTTGTAAAAAACAGATTTAATTGAAAAATAGTTCAGAAGTTCGCTATTTAAACTTTTAGATATCATCGCAAAACAGTAGATTTGTGATGCAAAAAACAAGACAAAAATGAGTGTACTAGTTAATAAAGATTCAAAAGTTATCGTACAAGGCTTTACAGGAACAGAAGGTACTTATCACGCAACTCAAATGATTGAGTATGGCACAAATGTCGTAGGTGGTGTAACCCCGGGCAAAGGTGGTCAGCAACATTTGGACCGTCCGGTATTCAATACTGTTCAGGATGCTGTAGACAAAACCGGTGCTAACGTATCTATCATCTTCGTACCACCGGCATTTGCTGCTGATGCGATTATGGAAGCTGCTGCTGCAGGTATCGAAGTAATCGTTTGTATTACTGAAGGTATTCCTACAAAAGATATGATTCAGGTTAAATCTTACCTGAGCGACAAAAACTCTCGTTTGATCGGTCCAAACTGTCCGGGTATTATTACTGCAGATGAAGCTAAAATTGGTATCATGCCAGGTTTTATTTTCAAAAAAGGTAATGTAGGTATCGTTTCAAAATCAGGAACCTTAACATACGAAGCAGTGGATCAGACTGTGAAAGCAGGATTAGGAATTACCACAGCTATTGGTATCGGTGGTGACCCTATTATTGGTACAACTACTAAAGAGGCTGTAGAATTGTTAATGAATGACCCTGAGACTAAAGGTATCATCATGATAGGTGAGATCGGTGGTGGTATGGAAGCTGAAGCTGCTCGTTGGATCAAAGAACACGGTACAAAACCTGTTGTTGGTTTTATCGCAGGTCAGACAGCGCCTCCGGGACGTCGTATGGGACACGCTGGTGCTATCGTAGGTGGTGCAGATGATACTGCTGCTGCTAAAATGAAAATCATGGCAGAATGTGGAATTCGTGTTGTAGAATCCCCTGCTGAAATCGGAAAAGCAATCGCTGAAGAATTAGCTAAATAAGCGTTCTTACTGAAATATTTAAAAGCCGGAGTAGATTTTACTCCGGCTTTTTTATTACCCCCTCTATACCACCCATTTGATCTCTAAAAGAGAGACTTATTATATCACTTCTATGACACAAGGATTAGCGTAGCGATGATTGTGCTTTATAGTATTCCGGGTGAGGACAGCAGCATAGAAGTGGAGTAGCTTAAAAAGTAACAGAACGGTATGCATTTTAGAATATCGGTCCTTAACCTCTCTCCCGATAAACGGAATCTCTCCTTGAAAAGGTGAGAAGAACAGTTCGGTTAACAGTTGTAGTTTGTATGGAGCAAGCTTTAGCATAGCGCTGCTAGTGCCTTTGTAGTATTACCGGTGTGGATAGCAGTAAACAACGTCCTTGATGCGTCTGTTGGTGTCCTCACCAACAGCATAGAAGTGGAGTAGCCTAAAAAGTAACAGAACGGTATGCATTTTAGAATATCGGTCTTTAATCTCTCTCCCGATAAACGGGATCTCTCCTTGAAAAGGTGAGAAGAACAGTTAGGTTAACCGTTGTCACTTTTATGGCGCAAGCTTTAGCGTAGCGCTGCTTGTGCCTTTGTAGTATTGCCGGTGGGACAACAGCATAGAAGTAAAGCAGTTAAAAGGTAACAGAACTGTACACCTGGAATATCGGTCTTTAACCTCTCTCCCGATACATCGGGATCTCTCCTTAAAATGGTGAGAAGAACAGTTCGGTTAGCCGTTGTCATTTGTATGGAGCAAGCTTTAGCGAAGCGCTGCTTGTGCCTGATACTTTGTATAATGAAGTCTGCAATATCCGGATTTGGTTTAACTTTAGCTTCAGGTTTCGGTTTGGTTCGGTTATCCCCTGGACTGAAAACAAAAAAGCCCTTATCTGTCTCCAGAAAGGGCTTTCGTTTAAAAAAAGGCACCGACCTACTCTCCCACCTGTTACGGCAATACCATCGGCTCTGGCGGGCTTGACTGCTCTGTTCGGAATGGGAAGAGGTAGACACCGCCGATATAGGCACCTGAATACTTTTTTGATATTATAAACTAACCAGTTGTATGTAGTCAGCACAACATCAATGACATTATATTGAAAGAAATAATTAAAGAGGAAGACAACAGTGTTATCTGCTTGAGAAAGCTTCGGGCTATTAGTATTGCTCGGCTATGGTATTTCTACCTTTACACCTACAACCTATCAACGTAGTCATCTTCTACGACCCTATAAGGAAGTCTCATCTCGTGGCTAGTTTCGCACTTAGATGCTTTCAGCGCTTATCTATTCCAGACGTAGCTACCCTGCCGTACACCTGGCGGCATAACAGGTTCACCAGCGGTCTGTCCAATCCGGTCCTCTCGTACTAAGATCAGATCCACTCAAACTTCCAACGCCCACAACAGATAGGGACCGAACTGTCTCGCGACGTTCTGAACCCAGCTCGCGTGCCACTTTAATGGGCGAACAGCCCAACCCTTGGGACCTTCTCCAGCCCCAGGATGTGACGAGCCGACATCGAGGTGCCAAACCTCCCCGTCGATATGAGCTCTTGGGGGAGATCAGCCTGTTATCCCCAGCGTACCTTTTATCCTTTGAGCGATGGCCCTTCCATACAGAACCACCGGATCACTATGTCCGTCTTTCGACCCTGTTCGACTTGTCGGTCTCACAGTCAAGCAAGCTTATGCCATTGCACTCCACGTACGGTTACCAAGCGTACTGAGCTTACCTTTGAAAGCCTCCGTTACCTTTTTGGAGGCGACCACCCCAGTCAAACTACCCACCAAACAATGTCCTCGACATAATCGAGTTAGAAACCGAATACAGAAAGGGCGGTATTTCAAGGTTGATTCCACGACTCCTGGCGAAGCCGCTTCAACATCTCCCGCCTATCCTACACATCCTGTACCCAATTCCAATGTTAAGCTATAGTGAAGGTGCATGGGGTCTTTCCGTCCCGTTGCGGGTAACCGGCGTCTTCACCGATACCACAATTTCACCGAGCTCATGGCTGAGACAGCGCCCAGATCGTTACACCATTCGTGCAGGTCGGAACTTACCCGACAAGGAATTTCGCTACCTTAGGACCGTTATAGTTACGGCCGCCGTTTACTGGGGCTTCGATTCAATGCTTCTCTTGCGATGACATCCCCTCTTAACCTTCCAGCACCGGGCAGGTGTCAGGCCTTATACCTCATCTTTCGATTTTGCAAAGCCATATGTTTTTGTTAAACAGTCGCCTGGGCCTTTTCACTGCGGCTTCTCACTCTCGTGAGGAAGCGCCCCTTCTCCCGAAGTTACAGGGCCATTTTGCCGAGTTCCTTAGCCATGATTCACTCGAGCACCTTAGGATTCTCTCCTCGACTACCTGTGTCGGTTTACGGTACGGGTTTTTATAACCTGAAGCTTAGCGGGTTTTCTTGGAAGTCTGCTTACCTGCTCTATCAGCGCCACCGAAGCTTTGCTGTACTATTGGGGTTCAGCTAGAAATGCGGATTTGCCTACATCTCTAATACCTACGCCTTTTAACGAACTATTCCGTCAGTTCGCGGCAGTGTCACTACTCCGTCACCACATCGCAGTTATAAAAAGTACTGGAATATTAACCAGTTGTCCATCGGTTGTCCCCGTTCGGGTGTACCTTAGGCCCCGACTAACCCTGATCCGATTAGCGTTGATCAGGAAACCTTAGTCTTTCGGTGGGCAGGTTTCCCACCTGCCTTATCGTTACTTATGCCTACATTTGCTTTTCTATAAAGTCCACGCCACATTACCATGACGATTCACCCCCTATAGAATGCTCCCCTACCAGTATATACTCATGTATATAATCCATAGCTTCGGTAATACACTTGATGCCCGTTTATTATCCACGCCCGGCCGCTCGACTAGTGAGCTGTTACGCACTCTTTAAATGAATGGCTGCTTCCAAGCCAACATCCTAGCTGTCTGGGCAACCGGACCTCGTTAGTTCAACTTAGTGTATATTTGGGGACCTTAGCTGATGGTCTGGGTTCTTTCCCTCTCGGCCTTGGACCTTAGCACCCAAAGCCTCACTGCAAGATATATTTGATAGCATTCGGAGTTCGTCTGGATTTGGTAGGATTTGACTCCCCCGCACCCAATCGGTAGCTCTACCTCTATCAAACTAAACTCTCACGCTGTTCCTAAAAACATTTCGGGGAGTACGAGCTATTTCCCAGTTTGATTAGCCTTTCACCCCTACCCTCAGGTCATCCGGAAACTTTTCAACGTTTATCGGTTCGGTCCTCCATTACATGTTACTGCAACTTCAACCTGCCCAAGGGTAGATCACAAGGTTTCGCGTCTACCTCATCTGACTATGCGCCCTATTAAGACTCGCTTTCGCTTCGGATACGTGGCTGAACCACTTAACCTTGCCAGACAAGAGTAACTCGTAGGCTCATTATGCAAAAGGCACGCTGTCACAGAATCTCTCTGCTCCAACCGCTTGTAAGCACACGGTTTCAGGTTCTTTTCACTCCCCTGTTCGGGGTTCTTTTCACCTTTCCCTCACGGTACTGGTTCACTATCGGTCTCTCAGGAGTATTTAGCCTTGGCGGATGGTGCCGCCGGATTCCCACAGGGCGTCTCCGACCCCGCGGTACTCAGGATACCACTATGCTGACCCTCTTTACGTATACGGGACTATCACCCTTATCGTGCAGCTTCCCATCTGCTTCTACTTCATACGGTCAATACAATCTCGTGGTCCTACAACCCCATAAATGCCGTAACATATATGGTTTGGGCTCTTTCCCGTTCGCTCGCCACTACTTGGGAAATCATTATTATTTTCTTCTCCTACGCCTACTTAGATGTTTCAGTTCAGCGCGTTCGCGTATTATACAACATACCTTCAGTATGTTAGGTTGCCCCATTCGGAAATCATCGGATCAATTCGCATTTGCCAATCCCCGATGCTTATCGCAGCTTATCACGTCCTTCTTCGCCTCTGAGAGCCTAGGCATCCCCCGTGTGCCCTTATTTACTTTCTTCTCAACCATAGCCCTTTTGCTACTATGGTGATGCTTGTATTGTGTCTTCCAAATTAATGGAAAACGTCTCTACTGTTGTCTTCTCTTGTAATTTTTTTCTTTCAATATGTCAAAGAACTCGTTAAGAAATTTATCGTGTTATCCTGCGATAACACTTTTCTATGGTGGAGAATAACGGAGTCGAACCGTTGACCCTCTGCGTGCAAGGCAGATGCTCTAGCCAGCTGAGCTAATTCCCCGGCTTGTGTGGTAGTCCCGAGCAGATTTGAACTGCTGACCCCTACATTATCAGTGTAGTGCTCTAACCAACTGAGCTACGGGACTAGCTTTTTCTTAATCTCTCTCGGTAACTCCATTCCTTTTATTGGGATGGGTACTTTCTTCTTAATGTCTTTTTTTAATCATGTGTATACGTAACGAGCACCAATTCAAGTACTCTAGAAAGGAGGTATTCCAGCCGCACCTTCCGGTACGGCTACCTTGTTACGACTTAGCCCCAATTATCGGTTTTGCCCTAACACGCTCCTTGCGGTTACATGCTTTAGGCACCCCCAACTTTCATGGCTTGACGGGCGGTGTGTACAAGGCCCGGGAACGTATTCACCGCGTCATTGCTGATACGCGATTACTAGCGAATCCAACTTCATGAGGTCGAGTTGCAGACCTCAATCCGAACTGTGATCGGCTTTCAGAGATTGGCATCACATTACTGTGTAGCTGCCCGCTGTACCGACCATTGTAGCACGTGTGTAGCCCCGGACGTAAGGGCCATGATGACTTGACGTCGTCCCCACCTTCCTCTCTGCTTGCGCAGGCAGTCTGTTTAGAGTCCCCATCATTACATGCTGGCAACTAAACATAGGGGTTGCGCTCGTTGCGGGACTTAACCCAACACCTCACGGCACGAGCTGACGACAGCCATGCAGCACCTAGTTTCGTGTCCCGAAGGACTGATCCGTCTCTGGATCATTCACTAACTTTCAAGCCCGGGTAAGGTTCCTCGCGTATCATCGAATTAAACCACATGCTCCTCCGCTTGTGCGGGCCCCCGTCAATTCCTTTGAGTTTCACCCTTGCGGGCGTACTCCCCAGGTGGATAACTTAACGCTTTCGCTGGGACGCTGACTGTCTATCGCCAACATCGAGTTATCATCGTTTAGGGCGTGGACTACCAGGGTATCTAATCCTGTTCGATCCCCACGCTTTCGTGCATCAGCGTCAATAACGGCTTGGAATGCTGCCTTCGCAATCGGGGTTCTGAGACATATCTATGCATTTCACCGCTACTTGTCTCATTCCGCATTCCTCAACCGCATTCAAGTTCTTCAGTATCAAAGGCACTGCGACAGTTAAGCTGCCGTCTTTCACCTCTGACTTAAAGAACCGCCTACGCACCCTTTAAACCCAATAAATCCGGATAACGCTTGGATCCTCCGTATTACCGCGGCTGCTGGCACGGAGTTAGCCGATCCTTATTCTTCGGGTACATTCAGCTACGTTCTCAAACGTAGGTTTATTCCCCGACAAAAGCAGTTTACAACCCATAGGGCAGTCATCCTGCACGCGGCATGGCTGGTTCAGAGTTCCCTCCATTGACCAATATTCCTTACTGCTGCCTCCCGTAGGAGTCTGGTCCGTGTCTCAGTACCAGTGTGGGGGATTCTCCTCTCAGAGCCCCTAGACATCGTTGCCTTGGTGAGCCGTTACCTCTCCAACTAGCTAATGTCACGCGAGCCCATCTCTGTCCTATAAATATTTGATTATAATGTGATGCCACATCAATAATGTCATGCGGTGTTAATCCGACTTTCGCCGGGCTATCCCCCTGACAGAGGTAGGTTGCTCACGCGTTACGCACCCGTGCGCCACTTTCATATCCAGCAAGCTGGATAATCTCGTTCGACTTGCATGTATTAGGCCTGCCGCTAGCGTTCATCCTGAGCCAGGATCAAACTCTCCATTGTAATAATGAATTGTTCGACACCTAACTATTTATCAATAAAAATAATTAGAATTGTCTTTGTTTATTTCTAACCTGAATTGACTTGGTTGATTGTTTGTTAACTTTCGTTGACTTATCAACTACTCGTTACGCTACATGATTATTTCTTTAAAGAACTTCGCGCTTCCACTCTCGTTTCAGCTTCTATTTCAACAAGGCATTGCGCCCCTTTTGATCTTGTTTTTTTCCTTCGTTTCTGAAGGGACTGCAAAGGTAGAAATCTTTTTTAAAACTCCAAAATATTTGTGAAAATATTTTCTGGCCTTTTTTCTCTCCCTTTTTAACCTCCCCGATTCCCTTGCGGTATCGGACCCCCAGTCTTCATCTTAAGCACTAAAGCTCTTCTTTCCGGCTGGTAGGCTTGCCCCTCTCAAGGGACTGCAAAGGTAGAAATCTTTTTCGAAACCCGCAAATCTTTTTTGCAAAAAATCTGCGCTCCCGTATATTCTAAACCCCTTTTTTCAGTAGTCATCCCTTTCGAAACAACCGTCCCTCCCTTGCGGAGTGGTGCAAAGGTAGAACTTTATACTCATTACTTCCAAACCTTTTTTAACCTTATTTCTAAAACAAAACATAACTACCTGAAAATATACAAGATAAAATACGTTATAACAAAGAAGAGCGGGACTATTCCCGCTCTTCTTTGTATTATTATGCCTTAATCCTATATTTATTTAAAAACCCAGAATCTTTGCAAAGGATAGTTAAATCCTAAAGAAACGATCAGCTCTACGGCCAATCTTCCAATCTTATAATCAATATGGAATAAATTAGAAACTAATGGGGTTCCTTCGGATTTAAGAAAGATACTACCTAATACAACCAGAACAAACTTCCATATCTGATTACCAACAGGACTGTCACTCTTTTTAAATGCCCAATACCGGTTTAAAGTAAAATTGACAACTGCGCCAAGGCTTCCGGATATACGAATTGCATTCTTAACATCAATACCAATTACTTCTTTACAAAAAACCATGACAGCATAGTCGAATGCTCCTCCGATAAAAGCTGATGCCTGCGCTTTAATAAACGCTCCTATTTTTTGTTTCATCTCCAGGGGAAGGGATTAATCTACCTTTTTCAATCGTTCCTGCTGTTCTTTGGCAGCTTTTTCTTCCATGTCTCTCACATCCCCCATCTTTAACAACAATCCGGTATCTCTGAAATTAATAAATACCAGAATAGCACAAATAGCTGCAACCAGGTAATTGATTACTCCCGGAAAAACAACTTCGAGTACCAGTACAAGGCTGATAATAACACGAATTTCTGTTGGGCCAACAAATCCGGCATCTATCGTATATTTATCGGTGACTTTATATCTCAACTGGGAAATAATCATACTCCAGCCATAACAGGCAACCAGAATATAGCCAATCACCTCAAATACACCGGTTGCATAAATAATATAACCGAATCCGATCATAACTGTACTGATCCAATCCATAATAATATCGAGAGAAAACCCATACCATCTGCGGGATTTGTTACGGTAAAATGCCAGACGTCCATCCAGTGAATCACCCAGCCAGTTGATCATAAACCCCAGTATTCCTAACAGTAAATATTCAACAGCAATATGTTTGGCTAAGATAAAGGCTAATAAGATGAGTGCTGATCCAAATGTCCCTATACCTGTCAGCATATCAGAAGAAATCCAGGAAGGTATTTTAGGCACTAGATAGGTAATCAACTTTTGTTCAGGATTGCTCAGAATATTTGTTCGCTTACGATCCTGAAACAATTTTTTATTTATTTTCAATTCACTCATACAACCTCAAATTATAACCACTTATGCTCTTTATACCAAAATAATGTTTCTTCCAATCCCTTTTTCAAATCGAATTGCGGATCAAATCCCAGCTCTCTTCTTGCTGCCGTAATATCACATGCCCAGTTTGCAGCCGTGAGTTCGTTCAATCGCTCCGGATATAAGACTGGTATTTTTGCGGAACGTTTATATGCCCACTCAAATAATCGTGCCACTAATCCAACTACCCCATTTGGAAGATGAATTCTAAAGGTTTTCTTTTGCAGTACATTATTAAAAATATTAGCCATTTCATAACGGTCATAGACCTGACCATCTGTTATGTTGTATATTTTAAACTGAGCATGTGTTGCAAAACAGGATTGAAGGATCGCTTGTACCAAATCCTTCACATAGATAAAGCTGAGTTGCTGAGGAGATCGTCCGATATAAGCATCTACTCCACTATTTAATGTCTTGAAAAGAACATATATATCTTTTTCCCGAGGCCCGTAAACTGCTGTAGGCCGGATAATGGTTAATGGTTTATCTCCAAATTGTTCTTTCACTGCCTTTTCAGATTCACGTTTACTGCGTCCATATGCAGTTACAGGGTGATACGGAGATTGTTCAGAAATGAGACCTTGCTCGATAGAAATAGGTCCGACCGCAGCCAGACTGCTTACAAAGGTAGCGCGCTTTAAAGGAATAGCGGCTTTGAAAACAGCAGAGAATAAGTTTAGCGTATATTGTTTATTGACCCGGACCAGGTCTTCTTCCTTTTTAGCTCTTGTCATTGCCGCGGCATGAATCACATACTGGTATTGATGTTCTTCCAACAAGGCTACTAATCCGTCTGTATCTTCATAATCCGGATAAACGAATTTGTCAACAGCATGCTCGATTTGGGAAACGGCACTGGATTTACGTACTGCCGCATGAACCTCAAGGCCGGCGGATTTGGCTGCTTCAACTAAGTGAAACCCGACAAATCCGCTAGCCCCGGTTATTAGGACTTTTTCTTTCATATCGCTTTCTCGTAAAAACGATAACGCTTATATAATTTACCATTGATTTGCTCAATGGCGTGATTCATCATGTAATTATGCTCTAACATCCAGGAACATTCCGCTCCTTTGATACCTGCAGGTGATGCATTTTTAATAATACGGCCATACAGACAAGCTTCAATACCCATTTTTCTGTAATCGTCTAAAACTCCTAACATCAGCACGCGAAGAGTTTTGAGCTTACCTTTTCCAAAAAGGAGTTTGAAAATACCCGTTGGAAGTAACCTTCCACGTTTGATCTTGATCTGAATTTCATTGATATTTGGAATTCCTACCGCAAAACCTACAAGTTCATCTCCTTTCTCAGCTACTAATGCAAATCTGGGATCAACAATCATTTTCAGATCTTTGGCCACATAATCAAATTCATCATCAGTCATAGGCACAAATCCCATATTCTGATCCCAGGCCTTGTTATAGACTTCTCTTATTTTACTTGATTCGTTTTTAAAATCCTTAAGATTAATCTGGCGTAGAATAATACCTGACCGTTTCAAACGTTCTTCCAATCTATCCAGCAAGAGTACCGACCGCTGATCTGCTTCTGCAGTATTAATGTAATACGCCAGAAGATCGACACGCTTGGAAAGTCCGGCTTTCTCAATCAGATCGATGTAATAGGAAGGATTGTATGGCATCATGGCCATCGGCGGAAGATCAAAGCCCTCAATTAACAGACCACAAACATCATTCGTGGAAGGATTAAATGGTCCGGCAATATGATCACCTCCTTTTTCTTTCACCCAGCTAATAACGGCAGCAAACAATTTATCAGCGACTTCCTGATCATTGATACAATCAAAAAAACCAAATGCACCTTCGTTTACTTTGTTAAACTCATTGTTACGTACATTCCAGATTGCAGCTATACGACCTACCAGCTTATTATCGCGATACGCTAAAAATGGTTGAACCTGTGAATGTTTGTAGAAAGGATGTTTGCCCGGGGTGAGTAAGTCCTCCTGACCTAAAAAGATCTCGGGGACATAATTTGGATCTTCCGCATGAAGATCATGCGGAAAATCAATAAAGATCCGTCTTTGTTTCTTTGTTTCAACGGGAATAATCTGAATCATAGGAGATTAGATTAAAGATTCAATTTCTGCTTGTTTAAAAACGCGAACCATTTTCTCTACGGCCTCATCGATCTGGTCGAAAGTATGTGTTGCCATCAGTGAGAACCGGATTAAAGATTCTTCTGAAGGAACTGCCGGAGATACTACAGGATTAACAAAAACGCCGTCGTCCTGCAACATTTTAGTCACCCAGAATGTTTTCTCATTGTTACGGATAAAGATTGGCAATATAGGGCTTTCAGTAGCTCCCAGATCAAAACCGCTCTCTAACAATAGTTGTTTTGCGTAATTTGTATTCTTCCAAAGATTTTCCATATGCTCCGGCTCGCTGATCATAATTTCCAACGCTTTTAACGTTGAAGCTACAGAAGCTGGAGTCATACTTGCACTGAACATTACGGAACGTGCATTGTGCTTTAAATAATCAATAACATCTGCATCACCGGCTACAAAACCACCAAGAGAAGCTAACGACTTACTAAACGTTCCCATAATCAGATCAACTTTATCCGTCAACCCGAAGTGAGAAGCAGTACCTGCACCATGTTCTCCGATTACACCCAGACTATGCGCATCATCTACCATCAAAGCTGCATCGTACTCATCAGCAATTTTGACCATTTCCGGCAGGTTGACAATGTCACCTTCCATACTGAAAATACCGTCAGTAACAATAAGTTTAGCACTTTCTGAAGGCAGACGTGATAATTTGGCACGAAGATCGTCCATATCATTATGACCGTATTTTATTACTTTGGAGAAAGACAGGCGGCTACCGTCAATGATAGATGCATGATCACGCTCATCCAGTAAAATATAATCATTACGTCCCATCAGACATGAGATCGGACCCAGGTTGGATTGAAATCCAGTACTGAAAAGGATGGAGGCTTCTTTACCCACTAATTGAGACAACTTGTGCTCTAATTCAATGTGAATATCCAGCGTTCCATTTAAAAAACGAGATCCGGCACAGCCTGTTCCATATTTTGAAAGAGCGTCTTGAGCCGCTTCAATAATACGCGGATCAATTGTCAATCCCAGATATGAATTGGAGCCAAACATCAGCACCCTTTTGCCGTCGATCATCACCTCTGTATCTTGTTTTGACTGGATAGGTCTAAAATAAGCGTACAGACCTTTCGACTTCAGCTCTTCGACAATATTAAAATGCGAAATTCTCTCGCTTAACTTTCCTTTGCTCATGCGAATAAAAGGCTTTTTCTATTTTAGTAAAATCAATATAATTCCTATTTTTTTCTTTGATAATTTACCATTTTGGACAAATGTTCAACAAATAAAACACTTTATTCGCAACAAAAACCTCAAAAAATAATGACATTTCCCTCTTCAAAACCCTCATTATCAATAAATTAAAAAGAACTAAGCTCCATAAAGGAACTCAAAAACTCGTGCAAACATACGAAACTAAATCCAGCATTCCTTGTTTGTAACTACAATTTTTTGACATGTAAATATCATAAATTTAATTTTATTTTAACACTACGTACATAAATAATCTCGTCAGGTCTCGAAACGGTTAGGCCGTAATTGATTACCTTTGTAAAGCAATTAATAAGCAATATACAAAATAAAATGACATTAGCAGCAAATATAAATATCAAAAATAAAAGAGCATCTTTCGAATATCACCTATTAGATAAATATGTCGCAGGACTTCAACTCTTGGGTACAGAAATTAAATCTATACGTGAAGGAAAAGCAAATATCAATGACAGTTTTTGTGCCTTTTTTGAAAAAGGATTATACATCCGCAATATGCACATTGCAGAATACTCCCATGGTTCATTCTATAATCATGAAGCAAAGCGTGATCGTCAACTGTTACTTACAAAGAAAGAACTGAAAAAGCTCAGAGCAAAAGGGGATGAAAAGGGATTCACTATAGTTCCTTTACGTATTTTCGTAAATGAAAGAGGATTTGCAAAAGTTGAAATCGCATTGGCACAGGGTAAAAAAGACTTCGATAAACGTGACACGATCAAAGACAGGGATGCCAAGCGCGAGCTTGACCGGGCTATGAAAAGATAAAAACTTACGACATCGTTAAAAAAACTCCCGGGGTGATACCCTCTTGTTTTTTAAACATACGTACAAAATAATTGATATTACTGAAGCCGCTTGCATAGCAGGCTTCTTTAATACTTTTTGAGCTTTGCAGCACCTTTTTAGCATTCTTTATACGCTCCCGGATGACATATTCCATAGGGCTTATACCTGTCTCCTCTTTAAAGGTTCGGTAAAAACTAGGCTTACTCATATTCGCTTTTTTACTCAGGTGTTCTACCGTAATATTTTCGTGAATATTGTTCTGAATAAATTCTGTCACTGCCTGAAGCCTGTTATTGGACGACAAAACGGGTCCGTCTACAACCAACAGATTCTGGGTCTGCATAATACGGATTAGTAGTTCTTTAAGTGTCAGATCGGCCAGTACATCTTTGTGTAATTCTTTACTTAAGGATATATCAAAGAGTTTATTAGTCAGATAAGCAAGTTCGGCATTATTATAAAAGTGATATTGGTCGTAATGAAATCTCCACTCCTGTTCACCGTACTGCCTTGGAAAATACTCATTCAGGTAGTTAATCGTTTCCTGTATTTTCTGATGCCCGACAGCGAGAGCTGTACATTGGGTAGGATCACTTTCCTTAGCCTCCGGAAAATCAATCTTCATAGACAGTGACGGGGGTACGACAATGGTTTCGCCAGGGAGATAATCAAAATGAGGACGATCAACAAGGTGCATGACCTTTTTACCTTTCAACATATTGATAATCACCAGATCATTAAATTTAAGAGGCACAAGCTTACTTTCCTGATACGTCTCGTATACATTCAACTCAAAATTATTTAAGGTGAATGCACGTCTGTTTTCTACCAGAGTAGTAATTTCTTTTTTATCTGTAAATGGCAGATGATTGAGAAGATGTTTCATGCCTGTAAGATTTATAATCCAAGAATAACAAGTTAATTAAAATAACGCTCAAAACCAAACTCTGGTATCCCGACCGAATGATTTTAAGATCAGCCTCCCTTCCCTCCTCTTTAATGAAAATTCTTCTGTTACACCATACATTTTTCCGGATGATAGCATAGTGCTAAAGAATGATAGCATAATGCTAAAACACTGAATATCATATTTATATATTTGAAAATAGCCAAATATAAGTATTTATTTAAAATCATAATCAATATGAGTGTAATAGAAAGACCTGCGTTCAAAGAGCGCTATGACAACTACATTAATGGAAAATTTACAGCTCCCGTTCAGAGCAAATATTTTGATGTCATCTCTCCCTTAGACGGTAAAGTTTTTACGCAAGCCGCCCATTCGACTAAAGATGATCTGGAGCTCGCTGTAAATGCCGCAGCAAAGGCATTCGAATCCTGGGGCAAAACTTCTTCTACCGAGCGAAGTATTATTCTTAACAAAATAGCGGATCGCATTGAAGAAAACCTGAATTACATTGCCGCTGTTGAAACAGTAGACAATGGTAAGGCTGTTCGTGAGACGCTAAATGCGGACATTCCTCTGGCTATTGATCATTTCAGATATTTTGCAGGAGTAATCCGTGCCGAAGAAGGTTCGTTATCGGAACTGGATGCAAACACTGTATCGCTGATTGTACACGAACCGATCGGTGTGGTTGCTCAGATTATTCCCTGGAATTTCCCGATTCTGATGGCTGTATGGAAACTGGCTCCAGCATTGGCAGCCGGCAACTGTGTGGTACTGAAACCTGCCGAAAGTACGCCTATCTCTATTCTGGTACTCTTAGAACTTATCGGAGATTTGTTGCCGGCCGGAGTTGTTAATATTGTAAATGGATTCGGGTCTGAACTGGGCCGTGCCCTTGTGACTAATCCAAAGGTTTCAAAAGCGGCTTTCACGGGATCCACAGCAACCGGACGTCTTGTTATGCAATACGCCACTGAAAACATTATTCCGGTTACATTAGAACTGGGTGGTAAATCACCTAATATTTTCTTCAGTTCGGTTATGGATGAAGATGATGCTTTTCTGGACAAAGCCATTGAAGGAGCTGTTCTGTTTGCACTCAATCAGGGCGAAATCTGTACCTGTCCTTCCCGTCTCCTTATTCAGGAAGATATTTATGACAGATTTATTGAAAAAGTAATTGACCGTGTGAATAAAATCAAAGTCGGAAATCCGCTTGATCCGACAGTAATGATGGGTGCACAGGCATCACAGATACAAAAAGATAAGATCGTATCGTATATCAAACTGGGTAAAGAAGAGGGTGCTGAAGTATTGACTGGAGGGGATGTAAACCATCTGGGCGGAGATCTTGAAAACGGTTATTATATCAAGCCTACACTATTCAAAGGTCATAATAAGATGCGTATTTTTCAGGAGGAAATCTTTGGCCCAGTACTGGCTGTCACCACCTTTAAAGATGAGGCCGAAGCGATTGCTATAGCAAACGATACGATATATGGACTGGGTGCGGGTGTATGGACACGTGATGCACATCAGCTCTACCAGATACCTAGAGCGATTCAGGCAGGACGGGTATGGGTCAATCAGTACCATAGTTATCCTGCAGGAGCTCCTTTCGGAGGCTACAAGCAATCTGGTGTAGGTCGTGAAAACCACAAAATGATGCTGGGACACTACAGACAGACAAAAAATATGTTAATCTCCTACAGCAAAGAGAAATTAGGATTTTTTTAAGAAGCTTGTTAAAATTAGGCTCTTTTTTATTTATCTGATAATAAAGAATTATGATTCCAAAAACTATGAAAGCGGCAGTGGCCAGAGGTTACGGCCAGCCATTAAGTATAGAAGAGGTTCCGGTCAAACAACCGGGGCGAAATCAGATATTGGTCAAAGTAGTGGCATGTGGTGTCTGTCATACAGATCTTCACGCCATCGAAGGTGACTGGCCTGTAAAATCAAAAATGCCACTGATCCCGGGGCATGAAGGAGTAGGATATGTGGTGGCTACGGGTCCGGATGTGCAGAATGTAAAAGAAGGAGATGCGGTAGGCGTGCCCTGGCTCTATAGTGCCTGCGGATGTTGCGACTTTTGCATTACGGGATGGGAAACCCTTTGTGAAGCTCAGCAAAACGGAGGATACAGTGTTGACGGAGGATTTGCAGAATATGTCATTGCGGATGCCCGATATGTAGGCCATTTAAAATCCAATGTCAACTTTTTAGAGATTGCTCCTATTTTGTGTGCCGGAGTGACGGTATATAAAGGACTCAAAGAAACGGAAACAAAACCCGGTGAATGGGTAGCGATATCCGGAATCGGCGGCCTGGGACATGTAGCTGTACAATACGCAAAAGCTATGGGTATGCGTGTAGCCGCAATAGATGTAGCCGACGACAAGCTGGATCTGGCGAAGAAACTCGGCGCTGATATTACAGTAAATGCAAAAACTACAGACCCGGGCCAATATATTCAGAAAGAAATAGGCGGAGTACACGGTGCGCTTATTACTGCTGTATCTCCTATCGCATTTAAGCAGGGGATAGATGTCTTACGACGCAAAGGTACGATTGCTCTCAACGGACTTCCTCCCGGTTCATTTGAGTTACCTATCTTTGAAACGGTACTGAAACGTATTACCGTCAGAGGATCTATTGTAGGTACCCGGAAAGATTTACAGGAGGCTTTGGATTTTGCAAATGAAGGTCTCGTTAAGGCGACTGTCACAGCTGCAAAATTAGAAGATATCAACAGTGTATTTGATCAGATGAAAGCCGGAAAAATAGACGGACGAATGGTATTGGATATTGCAGGTTAGACCTATGGAGAGGGATGTGACAATTTTCATCCCTCTTTTTTTACTTTACAAAACTCTTCAGCAATGACAAATCGAATAGATGTAACGGATACAGCAAAAGCATTGATCAAACAGCTTGCTGCTCAACATGGTGATCTGATGTTTTATCAGGCAGGAGGATGCTGTGAGGGAACACAGCCTCAGTGTTTTGAAAAAGGAGGATTCTTTCCCCGGATGAATGATGCGATGATCGGACTGGTGGAAGGATATGAATTCTGGATTGACCGGGACTTGTTTGAATACTGGCAATACTCACATTTCACTTTGGATGTACTGGATGGATTTGGTCCGGGTGGATTCTCACTCGAGACACCTTTAGGTAAGACATTCAAAGTTCATTACAGGCTTTTTACAGCAGAAGAGCTAGATAAACTAGCTCCTGTAATTCGAAATGAATAATGTAATATGGTATTGAGTATTAAGCCTCAATGGCGATACCTTGCAGGACAGGCACTGGTTTTTTAGCTTCATCCAGCGCTACAAATGTAAATAATCCGCTGATAGCCAATTCGCGTCCCTCTTTATACATATCTTCAAGGTAGATTTCTACCTTCACCTTTAGACTTGTTCTTCCTATACTATCGACACGCGCAATGGCTTCAATAATACTTCCGGAAGGAATAGCTTTTGTAAAATCGATTCTATCTGTGGAAACTGTCACTAAGGTTTTGCGACAAAAACGGGTAGCTGCCATAAAAGAAACTTCATCCATGATGGCCATCGCCTTTCCTCCAAAGAGGGTGTCATGATGATTGGTGAGAAATGGGAAAACAGTTGTACAAACACGGGTCTCTGCTAGATTTATACGTTCTTCTAAAGTCATGTATTAGTTATTGTGAATATTAAAATAAATTAGTTTTCGATCTCTACTCCTATGCCTTTCAGCAACATGGAGGCATTAAATACTTTACACTCTCCATCTTTCAGTTTGTAGTCGAATAGCATTTCTCCTTCCTTTACCTGGATATCAAAATGATAATTCCGGACTATACCGGGATACTCTGCTTCCAATGTAGATAATTGCAGATCATGTGTAGCGACCATACCTTTTCCATCCATGCTGATCAATTTTTTAATAATTGCACGTGATCCGAGATATTTATCTACAGAATTGGTTCCCCGAAGCATCTCGTCAATCAGAAAGAAACTGTCTTTATCCTGGTCAACTGTATCCAGGATATATTTCATACGGTCAAGTTCGGCCTTAAATGTGGAGGTACTTTCATTAAGATTATCTTTGATCCGCATATACGTAATCAACTTATAGATAGGAAGCCGAAGAGAAGTTGCACATACAGGAGCTCCGGCATATGCCAGTACAGCATTAATACCTACCGTCCGCAGGAACGTACTTTTGCCCGCCATATTAGAGCCTGTCACAAGGGCTATCCTGTGCTCATTTGCATCATAATTGTTGGCAACAGCATATGCTTCATTAATCAGGGGATGATTGATAGCCTCACCTGTAATTTTACTTTGCTTTGTATCTTCCAGAATCACCGGAAAAACCCAGTCCGGATAGTTACGCTTTAATGTCGCAAAACTCAGTAATGCTTCATATTCGGCTATAACATCAAAAGCTTCCAGAATATTCTCCTCATAACTAGATTTCCACTTGACAATAGCCATCACCTGTTTGAAATCCCACAACAGGAACATGTTAAGAACTGTTCCTACCAGAATATTATTGCGTGCATCCAGTTTATTAATTAATCCTCCCAATTCTTTAAATGCGGCAGATAATTTTCCTTTATTTCCTTGTACCGAGACTCTTTGCTGTAGTGAATTCGTAAGTGCGGATGACCACTGACGCTCTTCTACCAAACGTATTCCGTCAGCATACGCATTTAGTATTCCTCCTACTTTGTCGATCTTGCTTGAAAATAAGGAAACTCTGCCTGCCATAGCTAATGTCCAGAAGATATGTACTAATGCAAGAATAAAGACATAGCCCATAACTTTGACTCCTGATAAGGCAAGGATAATACCTGAAAGCATTACAAAAGGTACTATTGCCACATAGATCCGCATAAAGGCATTGCCAAAGGAGAAGTCTCCGCTTTGAAAATACTTACGAAGAAACGCTTTGACTTCAATTTGCTGATCCAGATTAAAGATAAGCGTAGTCTGCAGTTGCTGACACCAATAGAGTTCGGCAGACAGTTCTTTTACAGCATCCTGGCGTTGCTGTATGGTCTCTTTATTTGCAGGAGACGAGAGCCATTGCGCCAACTGTTGTATGCCCAGCTTTGTGGCTGCACGATTGACTAGTGTAAACAGTGAATACCGGCCAAATATATCCAGATCCGAAAGATAGGAATGTCTTCCGTCCTCAAATTCCTGACCTTCTGAGTAACAGTTTTTTCGTTGGTCACGCAGGAGAATTTCGTTCTCATTGACCCGCAGAAAAGCCTTGAGATTCTCCCTCTCTTTCTCCAGACGGCTTTGTCTTCGGATAAGAAAGGCAAATAATAAAATAATAAGAGCAAACAGCAGGGACACCAGCCAAATCTGCTTCTGCTGAAAACTCCAGAAAAGAAGCCCTCCTCCTCCCAGAATAACGGCCAGCCGGCCAAAACTATTACTATTAATCTTTTTATTTAAAATCTGTATTGCGACTTTTGTCTGCTCCACGGCATTTGCATACGTGGAGTAAATCGATGTATCCATAAGGCATCAAGTTATAAAAAAAGCCTGGAATTTACCAAGCCTGATCTCCTACTAAAGGAACAAATCTAAATGTATCTAATTCTATTCGTTCAAAATCATTTTCTCCTACCCGAAGGATGGTCACCATCTTCTGGGTTTTCTCATCTCCCACAGGAATCACAAAAACTCCTCCGATCTTCAGTTGCTTCAGCATAATCTCCGGTACGAAAGGCGCACCTGCAGTCACAATGATTTTATCATAGGGAGCACTTCCGGGAATACCTTTTGAACCATCTCCCAAAAAGAATTTTGGATTATATCCCATATAAGGCAGCACTTGTATTGTACGGTTGTAAAGACTTTCCTGGCGTTCTATTGTATAGACATCAGCGCCTAACTCCATCAGAATGCAGGTCTGGTAACCGGATCCTGTACCTATTTCCAATACTTTATCTCCTTTTTTCACGTGGAGCAATTCGGATTGATATGCGACAGTATAAGGTTGGGAAATTGTCTGACCATCACCTATAGGAAAAGCAATATCCCGGTAAGCCTGATTCCAAAATGTCTCATCAAAGAAAAAATGCCGGGGTACCTTACCTATTGCCTTTAATACCTGCTTATCCTCGATCCCTCGTTTTTCTAAATGCTTGACAAGTTGTTTCCTTGCTCCTCTCTCTCTGTAATTATCTACGAATTTGTACGCCATTGCTGTTCAAAAATACCGTTAAAAACGCATATTTAAGCTATTTAAATGCAAAATGTTTGCACTCAAAGGAATACCAAATCAGGAAGGATCCACATCAATCTGTATGCGAACTCCTGTATGAGATTTGTCCAGTTCAAAACTCAGAATAGCTTGTTGCATGAGTTCCTTCACTTTAGCTATACTGACATTATTACGTTCGATCTTTAACGTGATTGTCTGAATGAAATAATTACGCACCCGGCTTACAAGTGGTGGCTCCGGACCAATAACTCTGCTACCCAGTGTGGCTCTCAACCCTGAAGCAAGATCTCTTGCCGCATCAAAGCACTTTTGAATATCAGGATGTTTGACATCGATCTTGATCAGCCTGTAAAACGGAGGATATTGATAATTTTTACGTTCTGTCGCTTCTTCCAAAAACATAGCATCATAATCGTGTGCCACGACCTGCTCTATCACCCGGTGATTGGGTGTGTAGGTCTGTATAATTACTTTACCGACCGAATCTCTCCGGCCAGCTCTTCCAGACACCTGTGAGAACAACGAAAATGCACGTTCATATGCCCGGAAATCGGGAAAATTTATAATAGTGTCTGCATTGATAATTCCGATAAGACTTACTTTTCCGAAATCCAGTCCTTTTGCAATCATTTGGGTTCCTATCAGAATATCATATTCATGTTCATCAAAAGCCGTTATAATCTTATCAAATCCGTGCTTTCCTTTAGTTGAATCGAGATCCAGTCTTCCGATACGTGCATCAGGCATCAACAGTTCGAGCTCTTCTTCTATACGTTCGGTACCGAATCCACGACTTTCCATATGGGTAGTACCACAGGCAGGGCAGATTTGTGGAGGAGCTTCGTGATGTCCGCAATAGTGGCAATGCATCCTGTTTGTGGTCTTGTGATAGGTCAGACTGACATCACAGTTTACACATTTAGCTACATATCCGCATGTATTACACTGAATAATCGGTGTATGCCCTCTTCTGTTCTGAAACAGTATAACCTGTTCTTTGCGTGCTATAGTTTCTGTAATTTCTTTCAGCAGAATACCACTGAAATAAGAGTGCATATTATCTTTCCGCTTTTCTTCAGAGATATTCACAATTTTTATTTCCGGCAACTGTGCAGTACCATATCGTTTCAGGAGCTGAACCAATCCGTATTTTCCGGCTTTTGCATTGTAATAACTTTCGATAGACGGTGTAGCTGACCCGAGAAGTATTTTGGCCTGATGAATATAACCTAAGTATATCGCTGTATCACGGGCATGATATCGGGGAGCTGGATCATACTGTTTGTAAGAACTCTCATGCTCCTCATCTATAATTACTATTCCGAGCTCATGAAAGGGGAGAAATAAGGAAGAACGGGCACCAATAACAACTTTATATTCATTCTTCAATACTTTATGCCATACTTCAGCTCTTTCATTATCATTGAATTTGGAATGATAAACGCCAAGCTGATCGCCGAAATATAATTTAAGCCGCTCTGTTATCTGGGCTGTGAGCGCAATTTCGGGTAATAAATAAAGCGCACTCTTCCCTTCCGCAATAGCTTGTTCAATCATACGTATGTAGATCTGCGTTTTACCGGAAGCCGTCACTCCATGTAGGAGCACTACATCTTTATTATGAAATAACTTATTGATCTGATCAAAGGCCTCCTGTTGTCCTTCATTAAAGGTAAAAGAAGCTGTGAGTTCAATATCTTCTCCTTCAAAACGGCTGACGACTTTCTCCTTTACCAGAAAGATCCCTTTGTCAATAAGCGCAGTAATACTTGCTGGTCCGCAGCCTACAGCCTCCATAATAGCCTGACGTGTAATCTCAGAACTGGTTTTGGAAAGCTGAAGATAAGCCAACACCGCATCCTGCTGTTTCGGAGCTCTGTTCAGCGAATCCAGCAGTTCCCGCTTTCCTTCTGTATCTGTGTATTCTGCATTCAGAATAAGGTAGTTTTTTTTCTTTGGCTTATACCGCTCGGAGATTTCTTCGGAAATCATCAGGAAACCATTATCGAAAAGCTGCTTGAGGATAGGAAATACTGTTTTCTGCCCCAGCAATTTGACAATATCACTCACCCGTAGTTCTCCGGCAATCTCCAGCGCTTCCATGATCATATACTCCTTATCAGAAAGCTGACTTTTATCCAATCCTTCCTGATCCGAAGCTATGATTTTGGTTTCACTGGCCAGTTTCAAAGCTGCCGGAAGAGCCGCCTGCATCACTTCCCCCAGCGTACACATATAGTAGGATGCCATCCATTCCCAAAGCTTGAGCTGTGCGCCGTCCACAATAGGCTGCTGATCTAAAATATCCAATACATATTTTGCTTCATAGCGTTCAGGAGCCAGTTCAGTGACTTCCTTTACTATGGCAGAATATATTTTATTCTTTCCAAATTGCACAATGACACGCATACCTACAGCGATCTTGTCACTCCACTCATGCGGGATACGATAGGTATATGTCTTGGAAATAGCCAAAGGCAGGATAACATTCACAAAACACGTATTGCGTACAGCTGAAAATAAAGATGGGTCCATAGACATATTGCAAAAATACAAAAAAGCCCCCGAAAGGACATGCTTTCGAGGGCTTGATATTTTATTATCAAAAAGGTTCTATGATCTGTTTTTCAGAGCTGCTACAAAGAGTCCCACCCATCCTATCATATAACTGAGTCCTCCTAATGGTGTAATGGGACCTAATATCCGGGGATTTCCAAAACCTGTTATTTCACGTACACTCAATATATACAATGAGCCCGAAAAAAGTAAAATACCAATTGTAAATGCGAAGAAAGCAACACGTATAGATGTATTTTTAGCTCTGGAAAATGTGGAAAGGAATAAGAGCGCAAAGGTATGGTAGAAATGATATTGGTTTGCGGTTTTCCATGTACCGATATGATCTTCACTGATTTTCCCCTCTAATCCATGCGCACCAAAAGCCCCCAATGCCACAGCTAATAATCCAAAAAAGGACGCTGTGAGAATAATTTGTTTGTTCATGAGTTTAAGTCAATATTTTTATGCTCAGTATTACGTTTATAAAAGTATAAAATATAGTCCACAATGTTGATTTTTTTATGGAAATAAAAGGAAGAGAGCCCCGTAAACGCATAAAAGTTTCTATTTGGATGTTTTTTTAGTAGGTTTGTTTAGTCATGAGAAATACGATTATTGTTACTGTCTTGCTCTTCATTGCTGTGATCGGAGCGTCTATATATTACTTTTCAGATTTGAATCAGGATCATAAAGACGCCGTAAAACCGCTCAAATTTCTACCGAAGGAAACCTATCTGATCAGCTCTTTCAAAAATGATGAAACTACCGATAATATTTTCAAGGATTTCGAAATCTTTGATGCACTGTTGGGAAAGAAAGAAACCGATGAGATCCGCAAATTAAAGAACGTCTTATTAAGAAATGCAGCCATACAGCCTTATACCCTAAATGAGGAAATTTTTATTTCTCTGCATCCTGAAGATAAAGAAATCAAACCTGTCTTTATTATTCCTTTCTCCGCAGATCTCAAAAAAGAAGAATTATCCACAGTATTCAGCGGACTCAGCAAACAATTTCGTGTCAGTAAACAGGACAGCCTTGGCAAGACGATTTATGCTTTTGACGAAGGTAAGAAGGATACGGTATTGTATGTAGCCTATGATCATCAGATTGTATTTGCAAGCTATTCAAAAAAACTGATTGGGACGATATTGGATGATAAGGTCGTCAAAATGGATCAACACCAGATTGACTTTTTTATCAAACACAATTCTAAAAACTCGCCGATGAGTGTCTATTTTGATCACAGACAGATCAATCCTATCGCAAAACAACTGACGAATCGAAAACCGGGATTCTATGTCAATATGTTTGCCGACCTGAGAGGTGAATCTGCCTGGAATATCAATTATAAGAATGATGCCCTGATGCTGGTTGGAGAAAGTGAAATAACCAATGACTCAAGTTATCTTGCTGTATTCGCAAGCCAATCCAAAACAGACCAGACATTATACAACTATTTTCCGGCTAATACGGCGACGTATATCGAATATTCCATTAGTGATACGGCTTCCTTTGGCAATAAACTTATGAAGTTCTTTGAGAAGAAAGATGATGTAAAAAAATACAACAACCATATCCGCAATATAGAAAGCAACACGAAGCTGACCTACGCTAAGAATATCCGTAAGATATGGGGATCAGACTTTGCAACAGCAGAACTTGACAATGGGGATCTGCTGGGATTTGTTCAGATTGCAGATTCTGTATCTTTCAGCAAAACTATTTCTAAACTGAGCAAGGAATTGGGAGATTCTATCTATCAGTTAGATTTTTCCAACACGCTATATTTTGCTTTCGGAGACGCATTCAAACAGTTTCAGCGCCCATACTTTACCATTATTGATAAACGTACACTTGTCTTTGCAAATAACCAATCCAATCTGCAGGAATACCTGCGATCATGGAATGCACAACGCCTGCTTACGGGAACGCTGGGTTTCAAAAACTTTGAAAAGCTTCAGGGGAACAAAGCTAATGTTACCTTTTTTCTGCATAGCAAAAATGCCAGCGGTATTATCGCTAGTTCTCTAGCCTCCTCTTATTTAAAAAATTACAGAGAAAAAGAGAATTTTGGATTTCAGGATTTCTATTCCTGGTCCATACAGCTTGGTGGCAACAACGGAAGCTTTCTATCCAGCATCTATGGTATCTATAAAAGTAAAAATGCCCTTGGCGGAACACCAGACTGGACTTATCAATTTGATGGAAAGCTGATCGGTCAACCCTGGGTATTTGAACATTCGGATACCAGCAAGATGATTCTGGCACAGGAGCAAAATCATACTATACATGCTATTCATCCTAAAGGCACAAAATTATGGTCTGCAGTCTTATCCGGGCGTGTAATAGGTTCTCCTATTCAGCTTCCTGACCGGTCAGTTGTACTGGTAACGGACAACCGCAGGCTATACAGATTTGATACATCCGGCAAAGTACACAAAGGTTTTTCACTTGGCATACCTCAACAGGCAAATGACGGACCTTCAGTAGCAAGTTTTGATGATAATATGCTGCTTATTCCTGCAGGGAATACCATTCTGGCTTATGACCTGGAAGGAAAGAGCTTAGCAAACTGGAAAAATGTGGACCTTGACGGAGAATTATTGTTTGACATCAAAACTATACAATTCAAAAACACAGATTACCTCATTACTTCCACTAAAACAGGTTCGGTGTACTTCATAGGTAAAAATGGAGAAACTATTAAAAAGGTGCAGAATCCAACCGGATCTTCTTTCCGAAATCCTATACACGTCACCCCAAGTGCTGATGGTAATGATTTACTGGTAATGGCAACAGATGCGGGTGGTAATTTGGTGACATTCAGTCTGAACGGAGATGCTAAAAGCAGAAAAACAGGTGACTGGTCATCCGAATACTATGCCGATATAAGAAATATCACTGCGGATAGTAAAGCCGATGTTATTATCATTGATAAGAATAAGCTGGCGGTATACAGTACCACAGACACGACGATGTATTTTCAATACACATTCACCAGAGATATTGAGGAGAGACCATTATTTTTCCCTCTGGAAAAGGATAGATTTACATTGGGTATAGGCTCCCGGAATAACTATCTGATTGGTCTTTTTAATGAAAACGGAAATCTGATGGAAGGTTTTCCTTTAGAGGCTTTGCCAAACTTTTATTTCGGCAAGATTAACTATGCCGGTGGCAACTTTTTACTCTGTACAAAACGGGATCATAAGTTGTACGCTTTTCCTTTTTAATAATTTGATTTCCATTATTTTAAATTCATTTATTAAAAAAGGTTAAAATCAAATAAATCATTCAGAAAATAGTTCCAAATACTAATTTTTTGTAGTAGGTTTGCAATCTTAAATTGGCTATGCTGACACGAAACGAGAATAAAGAAATACTATCCAAATCAGATAAAATAATTATCACGACCCATCATAAACCAGACGGGGATGCATTAGGCTCTTCATTAGGATTATACCATTGGTTAAAAAACCAAAATCATGATGTCCATGTAATTGTATCATCTGACTTTCCTACATTTTTGGACTGGTTACCCGGCCGGGATGAGGTATTAATTTACCCTGATCAGACGGTATTGTGTCAATCTCTTATAGATGAGGCTTCTCTTATCTTTTGTCTGGATTACAATGCGCTTTCACGTACCAATGTTATGGAAGGTGTACTTCGTGCATCTACAGCAAAAAAATACATGATCGATCATCATTTAGATCCTGAAGGATTTGATGATTACCGGTTATGGGATCCTCAGGCTGCTGCGACAGCTCAATTAATCTATACTTTTATTGAAGGTTGTGTTGATGAAGTTTCCGAAATTACTCCTGAGATTGCAACCTGTCTTTATGCAGGGATCATGACAGATACCGGTTCTTTCCGATTCAGATCGACTACAGAACAGGTGCATGAGATCATTTCCAAACTGATCCGCTCAGGCGCCCGCAACTGGGAGATCCACGAACATATCTATAACAGTTCTACTGAAAACAGATTAAAATTTCTGGGACATTGTTTGCTGAACCGTTTAGAAGTCATTCATGAGTATAATACAGCTCTTTTTGCAGTTTCAAAGCAAGATCTTGAACAGTTTCAGGTGACCACTGGTGATACCGAAGGATTGGTTAATTATGCCCTTTCTGTAAAAGGAATTCGTTTAGCTGCATTAATTATTGACAGAACTGAATTAATAAAATTATCTTTGCGTTCAATCGGTGATGTACCTTGCAATGAGATCGCAAGAAAACACTTCAACGGAGGCGGTCACTTTAATGCGGCAGGCGGAAGTTCCGAGGGAGATTTGCAAAGTGTAGTCCATAAGTTTAAATCCATATTACCGGAATACAACGAAATATTAATAAAATAACTATAGTGAATAAACAGAAATGAAGAAATCAATTCTATTATTATCAGCAGTTGCATTATTATCAACTGCTTGCCAGAACTTTAAAAAAGGTGACGGTGGTCTTGAATACAAAATAGTAAAAGACAACGGTGGCGACAAAGCCAAAGCAGGTGATTTGTTATCTGTAGATATGGTCATTACTTCTGACAGAGACTCTGTATTAAACAGTACGTACGAATTAGGTTTACCGCAAATCGTAAATATTGCACCAGATAGTATCCCTGGACTTTACAAAGGAGATTACAACTCTATGTTCAAATTCTTAGGAGAAGGTGACAGTGCGGTATTCCGTCTGAATGTAGATACTATGGCAGCTAAAATGAGCCAGCCTAAAGTTGAATTTGCAGATAAATTTGTAACCTTTACAATCAAAGTCAGAAAGCATTTCAAAAAAGGTAACCTGACTGATTCTGCTCTTTACGCACAAATCAACAAATACTTTGAAGGTGAATTAGAAGGTTTGAAAAAATCTGAGGAAAGCAAAATTGCAGGATACATCAAATCTAACAAATTAGAGCCTAAGAAATCTGCTTCCGGTCTTCAGTACGTTATCAAAGATCAGGGTAAAGGTGTTAAACCTGCTATAGGTGATACTGTAGTTGTAAACTACACAGGATCCCTGACTTCAGGAAAAGTATTTGATACAAACAATGCTGAAGCGGCTAAAAAGAACAAACTTCACAACGCAATGCGTCAATACGAACCTATCCGTTTCCGTATTGGTCATGATCCTGTAATCCAGGGTTGGACAGAAGGATTGCAGTTATTAAACAAAGGTGGTAAAGCTACTTTCATCGTTCCTTCACAATTAGGATATGGCGAGCGTGGTGGTGGCGGTGCTATTCCTCCATATGCTCCTTTGATTTTTGAAGTAGAGCTAGTGGATGTTGTACCGGGACCTAAAACAGAACCGGCACCTGCACAGGCAGCTCCTGTAAATGTTGCTCCGACTGCACAGGCAGCTCCAAAAACAAAATAGAAATTTAAAATTTTATTAATAAAAACACGATTTGGTTAACCAAATCGTGTTTTTTCGTTTATAATTAGGTCGTCTGTTCACAAAATGCTAAATTTAGCCACGATTTAACAGCATCTTAACATGCCTACTCCTTATATTTTAACAGACACACATACCCATCTTTATTATCACATTGGAACTCCGCTAATGGAGGAACAAATGCAACGATGCTTTGACCGCGGTATTGAACGTATATTTTTACCGAATGTAAATACCGAATCTATTCCAAAAGTAATGGATACGGTGCATGCTTATCCTCAAAACTGTTTTCCAATGCTGGGTCTTCATCCCTGCGATGTAAAAGAAAACTACAGAGAAGAATTGTCCTCCATTGAAGAGGCTTTATCCACACATAAAGTATATGCTATAGGCGAAATCGGACTTGACCTGTATTGGGATAAAACGACACTGAATATTCAGAAAGAAGCATTCCGTATTCAGGTACAATGGGCCAAAGATTTGCGATTGCCTATAGATATACACTGCAGAGAAGCCTTTGATGAATTATTTGAATTACTCGATGAACTTAAAGATGATAAGCTCTTCGGTGTCTTGCATTGTTTCACAGGTACTTTAGATCAGGCCAAAAGGGCAATTGACCTTGGATTTGCATTAGGGATAGGTGGCGTAGTCACTTACAAAAAATCAGGTCTGGATGCTGTGGTAAAAGAAATCGATCTGGAACATATCGTCCTGGAAACTGACGCTCCATATCTGGCTCCGGTTCCGTTCAGGGGCAAACCCAATGAAAGCAGCTATTTACATTACATAGCAGAGAAAGTAGCCGATCTACATGAAGTCGGCATCGAAAAAGTAGCAGCTGTCACCACAGCAAATTCAAAACGCATATTCGGAATATAAAATAAGACATGCATAATATCTTTATTATCTATACAGGCGGTACTATCGGAATGGTCAAAGACGAACTGACCGGATCATTTGTACCTTTCGACTTCGAACTGATTGCCCGGAATCTGCCCGATCTGAGCAGACTGAATTACAAACTCACGGTACATTCCTTCACACCTATCATTGATTCTTCTAATATGAATCCAACAGTTTGGATTGAGATGGCCAATATTGTGAAGCAAAACTATGACCACTATGACGGGTTTGTGATTCTTCACGGATCAGATACAATGGCATTTTCTGCCTCTGTATTGAGTTTTATGCTGGAGGGATTACAAAAACCGGTTATCCTTTCAGGATCACAGCTTCCGATTGGCGAAATTCGTACAGATGCCCGTGAAAATCTCATGACGGCATTGGAAATTGCATCTGCTCAGGTGAACGGAACTTCCCTTATTCAGGAGGTATGTATCTTGTTTGACAACAAATTATTCAGAGGAAACCGTTCCTTCAAATACAATTCAGCCAAATTTGAAGCTTTTCGCTCTCCAAATTACCCTGTTCTTGTAGAAGCTGGTATACACCTGAAGTATAACAATGAAGCCCTATTAGATAATAGATATAAACAATTTATCCTGCATACGAAACTGGATGACAGAGTGGCTGTATTGAAACTCTTCCCGGGAATGAATGCCAATACTATCCGTACCATACTGAATTCGGATGTCCGGTCTATCGTCATGGAAACATTTGGATCCGGTAATACGACTACAGATGAATGGTTTCTCGACCTGTTAAAGGAAGCGATAGATAAGGGTAAAAATATTCTGAATATCTCCCAATGTAAAGTTGGATCTGTCGAACTGGGACGCTATGAAACAAGTCAGGGACTGAAATCAATCGGAGTGCTGAATGGCTATGATATGACCTTTGAAGCAGCAGTAACCAAACTTATGTACTTACAGGGAGAATTTGAAGATCAAAAAGATGTAGCGTACTGGATAGAAAAAGATATCCGGGGTGAGCTGACTGTAAATGATTAGGAAAATTTTACGATGATATCTTAAAAAGGAGTTGCTATTTGTGTAGCAACTCCTTTTCTTATGCTTTATTTTCAAGAGCAGTCAAAACCTCTGCCACCACAAAATTACTACCTCCTATAAAAACCAAATCCCCTGCCTGATAAGCCTGTTTTGCAGCAGTGAACGCCTGCATCACACTGGAGTAAGGTTTTCCCTGAAGACCATAACTTAAGGCCGCAGCAGACAGTTCTTCTGCAGGCATCGCTCTGGGCATATCGGGGCTGGAGAAATAATATATTGCTTCTTTCGGAAGTAAAGGCAGGATATGTTCAAGGTCTTTATCTTTCATTGCCCCCATTACAATATGAAGTACCTTGTAAGGCGTAAGTTGGAGATTTTTAAGAACTTCACGAATACCATCTTCATTATGTCCGGTGTCACAGATGGTCAACGGCTCTGTATAGATTGTCTGCCACCTTCCCTGCAATCCTGTATACTGCTGAACATGACTCAGACCTTCCCGGAGCCGGTCAGAAGGAATAGTAAAGTTTATATGGTTTAACTCTTCAACTGCCGTCAAAACTCCTATTAGATTCTTTAACTGATATGACCCCGTCAGATCAAGATCATATTGTTCTGTCAGAGAAGTTATTTTGTCAGTGACAGATACCTGCATACCAGAAAGATGGCGGGAAGTAATCGTTGCTTCCAATACATCCGATGCAAACCGGATCGGAGCCTTTTTTTCCTCAGCGATCTCTTCAAATACCTGTGCTGTACGCGGATCTCTTTCAGAAATAACAACCGGGGTATTTGCTTTGATAATGCCAGCTTTCTCCCCTGCTATTTCCTGCAAGGTATCTCCTAACAGATTCATATGATCCATACCGATGTTTGTAATAAGACATAGCTCCGGACGGATAATATTTGTACTGTCCAGGCGTCCGCCTAATCCTACTTCGATAATAGCGACATCTACCTGAGCTTTTGCAAAGTAATCAAATGCCATGGCGACTGTCACTTCAAAAAATGAAGGCTGTACCTTTTCTATAAGAGATTGCTGTGTTTCGACAAATTCTATAACATCCTGTTCGGGGATAACTTCTCCGTTGACCCGGATCCGCTCTCTGAAATCAACTAAATGCGGTGAGGTATAGAGACCGGTTTTATATCCTGCTGATGCCAGTACCGAAGCCAGCATATGGGAGGAAGATCCTTTGCCGTTTGTACCTGCAATATGTATAGATTTGAATTTGTCCTGAGGATTGCCTAACGCCTGGCAAAGTGCGATGGTATTATCAAGGTCTTTCTTATAGGCAGAAACACCTTCACGGGTAAACATAGGTAATCGAGTATACAGATACTCGATTACCTCTTTATATGCTTTCATAGCAAATGAAACTTATCTAACTCTGAAGTTGAATACAATAACTCCTGTCTGCGAATCCGGTGCTTTTTCCAATTCATTCAGTCGGGCACCACGCACGGCTCTTTCACATTTCTCCCATAACGAGCGGTCAGGTAAAGTAGTCCCTTTAACGCCTGCACGTGCATATGTAATCGTACCGTTAGGTGCTACACGTATTTCTACGGCAACTTTTCCAGACTGCTGACCTTTGTCATCAATATTGGGTCTTACAACGAAACGTCTGTTGGCAATCGATAACATCATATTGCCATCTCCGGAACCTCCTTCACCATAATTCGGTGCCAGAGGATCTCCTAACTTGCTCCCCTGATTACCCGGTGTAGTACCGGTACCATCACCGGAGCCCGTTCCGTTATTTTTCTTTCCTTTGTACAATGCATTGGGGTTGACAGCAGGTGTACTGTTTTTCTTCTCCGTCGTTGTCTCTGTCGCTTTTACTTTCACGGGTTTCTCTGTCTTTGTAATAGCCGGTGCATCATCAATATCCTGAGTCGCTACAGCATCATCAGAGACCTGTTGTGTAGGGGTTGGAGTAGGTGTTTCTGTCGGATCTATTTTATCCGGCTTTACATTATTGGCATTGGGATCCATTGAAGGTTCCTCTACGCTCATATAATCATCTCCCATCCCTTCTTCCGAAGTACCATAGTTGACTATGATACCTCCCATACCAATCTTTGGCAACTCCTTGTTGAACACAATGAAAAAACCTATAGCAACTAATATCCCCATGATTATGGAGGATATCCCTAATGCTTTAGGAAGGTTATTTTCTTCTTGAAGATGATATTGCATGATATAATCAAAATTAAAAAATCAAAATTAAACAGTCAAAAATCAGGCCTTTTGATCAGATAATAAGTAACAATACTATTTATCTTTCCTCGGCTCTGTTGCTAATACTAACTTAATTTTTAACCTGTTCGCTACATCCATGACAGAAATTACATTCTGGATAGGAACGCTACTGTCTGCATAAAGCATAATAGTCAATTCTTCTCCGGATGCCATTCTTGATTGTATTAAGGGTTCCAGACTCTCGTATGGAACTATCTGTTTATCTACGTGATACTGCAGATCACTTGTAATGGATACGGTCATGGTTTTCTTGGCCACAGACTGTTCTCCCGCACTTGATCTTGGTAAAAGTAATTTCACGACCTGAGGATTGGACACGGCAGAGGCCAACAGAAAGAATAACATCAGGAAAAACATGATATCATTCAATGCTGCAGTATGTACCTCGGCAGAAGGTCTGTTCCTTCTATTACGAATATTCATAATTAAATCCTTTCTAAAAGAGCCTTATAGCTTATGCTCCCGGTTCGTCTAATAAGTCAATAAATTCTACTGCATCCGTTTCCATTCTAAGGATCAAACGCTCTACCATCATGTTAAGTGCATGATATCCGATATACGCCAGGATACCAACAGTCAATCCGGATGCGGACGAAATCATTTTCACATAGAGACCTCCTGATACCGAACCGATATCAATACCACCTACAGCCTCCACATCACGGAAGATCTGGATTACCCCGAAGATCGTACCTACGAAACCAAGCATCGGTGCGATACCTGCAATAATCCCTAAAATATTAATATTTTTCTCCAGTTTAGAGACTTCGATCTTACCGATGTTCTCGATAGCTCCTTCTATATCTTTGATAGGGCGACCTACACGTAACAGTCCTTTCTGCAACATTCTCGATAAAGGTGTATTACTGGAACGGCACACTGCTACAGCGGCATCCAGTTTACCAGACATCACGTTACTTTTGATTTGTGACATCAATCCGTTATCAAACTTAGACGCTTTACGAATGGTAATATAACGTTCCAGAAAGATGACCAATCCTAAGAAAAACAAAAAGGCAATGGGCCACATAATCCATCCGCCTTTCATCAAAAGCTGGATCAGATTTGTTTCTTCCTGTGTCGCCATCTGTATAGGTTGCTGTGCTGCCTGACCTAACGAGTCTAATGCTAATGCTGTGTCTTGAATCAATGACATAATGCTATTTAAATATTTAATGTTCTAGTTTTCAGTTTAATTCTTTATCCGTTCGTAGAAGGCCTGAGGTTCAATTGTCTCCTGAACATGTTTCAGTTCCTTCTGTGCTTCTTCAAGTGTTGAAAATGATTTCCAGACTACTTTTTTCCATTTCTTGGACTTCTTGCTTTCATGGATATAGACTTGTGTATATCCTTTCTTATGCATGGCATCGACCTGTTCTTTTGCCATTGTCCATCCCGCATGTGATCCGATAACGATCTGGTATTCATGCCCGGCTTGTGGTTCCTTTGCTCCCGGATGTATTTCTACACTATCCTTTGCAGGCATCTCATGAACTGTTGTATCTAAGGGTACTAATCCTGCAACGGTATCTTTAGGAGTTGAGGGAATTGTATCTCTCAACGTATCCTGTTTTACAACAGGAGCCGGAGTCTGCGGCTTATTATAGTAAGTATCCCAATAGTACAGCCCTCCTATCAGACCAATTGCTATTACTGCTGAAATAATATACCAAATGGTATTACTCGATCTTCGCTCATCCTCAAATACAAACTCTTCTCTGATCGTATTTACAGGCTCCTGTACTACAGGTTTTGCTTGCTCTCTTTCTACAGGTACTTCCGGTACTGGTATTGCCGGAGGCAGTACTTTTGCCGGTATTGTCTCCTGCGACGGAATAATCTCCTTTTCTAAACTCCGGATCTTATCGTCTACGTCCTGTATGGGTTCAAAATGAAATCCGGTAAGGTCTAAAGGTTTAAATACATAAGTATTTCCATAGTTTACCAGATATCCAAGATCATCCAGTTTGGCCTGACCGGATTGCAACAACTCCTCTTTGATCTTGCTAACCTCCGTTTGAACAATGGACTCTGCCTGATTACGATCTACCTGTTGCTGACGCTGTACATATGTGACAAAGTCATAGCCGGTATCCGCCTGCGTATCCAGTTCCAGATAATTGATAGGCGGTAAAAAAGCATTGCGACTTTGATCAAAAGTCGCAGGAGTATGTTTTCGCTTAAAGACACCTATTCCATTTACCTTTACTTCGGTGTGTCTTTTCAGTACATGATTTATGCTTTTTCCTAAATTCATCCTTATCAATATCGTTGGGACGCAAAGTTACTATTTTAAATTAAAAGGAGTAATTAAGCCCTCCCAGTATATTAAATCCTAAACGAGGGTAGTACTGGTAGCGTTGGTATTCTTTATTGAATATATTATTTGCTTTCACAAAGATCCCTAAATGTTTAGTTGCACGGTACTCTGCTCCGGCATTCAGGTCAAAGAAAGATGGTAATGTCACTTTCTTATATCCTTGAGAAATATCTACTGTACTTCCATTGACGGTGTATGTATATTCACGGGCATAGGTATCTCCCTGGAACAGTGCCTCTGCATCGATATACAGTTTTTCAGAGATGTTAAAACGTGCATTTGCGGCCAGTTTCATTTTAGGCATATGCCATGCTTCTTCTTCCTGTTGCATAGTGTACTGATCAATATTCAGACGACCTCCCAAATTGACTACATCCGACAAACGAACATTAATCTCTCCCTGTAAACCGAAATATTTAGCAGCATCTTCTCCCAATCCGTCGTAAACAAGATCAAAACGGTAAGGTGTTTCTCTGTTATTGACAAATAAAGGAAGTCCTTCAATTTGTTTGTACATTACCTGTACCTTATAGCCAAATGTTGCTCCGGCATTTCCTTTTATACCTCCGAAGAAATTCAATCTTTCTATAGTATTGATCATACTCAGATCAGGACTCAGGTAAGGATTCTGATTGGTGAATGAGCGCAAAGATGCTTTCTTAACATTTCCGTTTACCCCCCCGAACAGATGAATATATTCCGGAACTAAGGAGAAGTCTACTTCTGCAGAAGGAAATACATTGAACCGGGAAGAATCTCCGAATTCTGAAACTAAATTAGCTCCTAATGTAATCACATAATTATCTCCTTTGAAGCTGATGTATGGATTGATACTGGCAACAGAGTTCTTGGTTTTGCCGTCTACATTGTCAGTACCGTTAATACTATTTACATCCACACTAAGGTTTGCTCCGATATTGAATGCACGCATTCTCTTGTTCAGGTAACCTGACAAGGCAATAGAGTTTTCCTTGGCCGCAAACTGGTCTTTGTATGTATAAGCATCCGCTTTTGCTGAGTAGCTCAGTGCATTTTCATTGTTTGGATCGTAGTTGCTGGTCAGCTCTCCGGTGAAATAGATATCATTGAAAGCTTGTTTCTCCGGATCCGGATTCAGTGATACACCATTTACATCCAACGGGTTTCCGTAGAAGCGGGTGGCATAGCGATTATATCCGACTAATCCATCAACGGTAAAGGCATCATAGACACGTCTGCCAAATACACCTACTTCTTGTTTTGAAAAACGTTGATTTTCGATATCACCCTTTTGGCTCAGATGCTTCACAAAACCACCGATTCTTACATTTTCATATTGATCGTAGGAGAAATATCCCTCTCCCAGGATAGTATTAAAATTACCGATACCTAATTTCACATAATTGCTGGTCTGATCATTAATCTGAGAAAAAGGAGTTTCCTTAACATCAAGCTTATAAAGACCGGTATTGATGTCCAATTTTTTATCTACTACATTACCATATGTCAATTTTGGCATGTAGCTTCTTTTGTTGGTCATGTCGGGACTACGACGGATTTTCACCGCATCCGCAAGAATAGGCTTATAATCACGCACAACATCAAACGAATCAATCGTTACTGGTTTTTTGTCTGTAGGCTCTTGCTGAGCAAATCCATTAAAACCTGCGCCTAATAACAAGGTTACCACGGCACATTTCTTAAACACAGTATTTTGCAACTTCATCATTATTTCCTATTTCTTTGTTGTATTTAATTTTTGTAATTTTTCTTTAGCTGTTTTCAGAATACCATCTTCCTTATTTTCATAGTTATCGATGATACTTTCTAAAGTTGATTTGGCCTGGAATGCATCTCCTTTACCGGTATATGCATCTGCCATCAAAATAAATCCTTTTGCTACCCAATAATCATACGAAGAAAATGAATCTGAAATATCAAAAGCTGATTTAATTGCTTTATCGTATTCTTTCGCTTTCAACTGTTGCTCAGCGACCAAGTATCTTGCTTCTGCTCCTGTTGCCGTTTTGCTTTTCAATGCCGCCAGATTCAGTTCTTTAGTTGCTTCAGCAGGCTTGCTTGTTGCCAGATATGCTTTAGCAGCGTAAAGGTGAGCTGTACCGATTTCTTCCTCTGAAGACTTTTCGTAGTTTTTGACTAACGCAGCATAATTCAATGTCTCTTTGTAATCTCCGATATTAAAATAACTGACCAAAAGATTGTTGATCGCATATGCATAATTAGACTTGTATTCTGAGGTCAATTCCAGTTTTTTCAATTGCTGAACGGCTTCATTATATTGTTTTTGTTTCAGATAAAGCTGCGAAACACTTACTAATGCCCGTTCTGTATAAGCACTGGTCCAGTCATTAAGAATAATATTGTAATCGTGTAATGCTTCCTGATTTTTACCTAAAGCAGCGTTACTTTCTGCACGGATAAATCGTGCGTATTTCTCCTGAATAGGTTTAGGGAATTTATCAAAATATGCATTTACGGCTTCTACTGCTCCCTGATAATTACCTCTGGAGAATAGTGTAGTCGCAGTAGAGAATGCACGCGAATCTTGTTCAGATGTTGAAAGGTCTCCGATATTAGTACCTGTTGCATAGCGGATATATCCTGTTGCATCTCCTTTATCCAGATAAATATTTTCAATCGAACGCATCGCTTGCTTAGCCTCGTCCGTAGTAGAATACTGATCTACCACACGTTGGAAAGTTTTTAAAGCGGCGTCGTTATTATCCTGATTATATTGTACCAGACCGATAGTCACCAAAGCACGTGGAACATAGCTGCTTCGAGGGTATTTTTCTACCATCGATTGTAATCCTGAAATCGCCTGATCATACTGTCCCAGTGTAAAGTATGTGTAAGGGATTTCAAAAGCCACATCATCTGCATAATTAGACTTCGGATACTTTTGTACTACAGACTGCAGGGTAGCGATCTTGCCACTGCTGTTTCCTTGTAATCCCTGAATAATTCCACGCTGGAATAAAGCATAATCCTGACTTTGTGCCTTGGAATTGATCAGCTTGTCGTACTCAGTCATTGCCCGACCGTAGTTTTTTAATGAAAAGTACGAATCTGCCAGACGTGCGATAGCATCATTACGGGTATTAAGTTCGATGCCCTCTTTGCCGCCCATGGAAAGAAAACGTTCAAAGTAGTTTGCCGATGTATTGTAGTTTTCATTTCTGAAAGCAGCATACGCTAAGGCATAATTTGCATAATTATAGACATCGGTATTTCTGGCTGCAGGAAGACTCAGAAACTTATTGAAGTTAGCGGTTGCCTCTTTATATTTTCTGACCTCATACATGGCTTCTGCTTTCCAGTAAATGGCCAGTGCATTGATCTCTTCATCATAACGGTTCGCTTCAGAACGCATAAACATGGATATCGCATTTTCAAAAGCACGCTCATTGTAATATTCCAGACCGCGGTAATATGTTACCTTCTGATAAGCTGCATTAGCTTCTTTACCTCTTTTCTTAACCGACTCCAATACATCCACCGCTGCTCTGTAATTTTTGGTACTCAACAGAATCTCGGCATACAATGTCTGTGCTTCTTCATTACGCACATTGTTAGGGTAGGTCTTTATATATTCCTGAATGGCATCCAAAGCAACCTGATGGAATTCCAGCTCATAAGACAACTTAGCATAATTGAAAAGCCCTTCTTCCTTCAGTTGCGGATCAAAGTCTAATTTTGATGCACGGAAAAAAGCATTACGGGCACTTTGTTTATTTCCTTTTTTCAGGAATGCATCTCCCAATGTGATCATCGCACTTTGGTAATAGGCATCCGGTTCGGTCATTTTTTCCAGTTCAGTGATTGCTTTGTCATAATCACCCAGCTTGTAATTTATATAACCGATCTGGTAACTGTCTTGATTATTCTGTGTTTTACCCTGATCCTGGGACTGGAATTTATCGTAATACTCTTTAGATTTTTTCAGATCACCCTTGATAAAATACGTTGCTGCGATAACACGGAACATATCTGTTTCGTTATCTTGTTTTGTTGTCTGCAGAATAGGTAATGCATAGTTCAGTACATCATCATATCGCTTGTCCAGGAAGTATAAAGCTGTGATGTAATACGGATAACTGCTTTCATAAGTTTTTGATCCCTGAAGGCGTTCAAATTCATTAAGTGCAGTTTTATATTCAGCATCCAGATAGCACAAGTATGCGTAGTAATAGATCGATGCTTCCTGATATTCACTTTTCTGGTCTTTCAGTGATTCGAATACGGGTTTTGCAGAAGTATAATCTTCTGTCATAAACCGGGAATACGCTAACTTAAAACGGTACTCTGTATTTTCGGCTCCGGCCAGATTTTTACCATCGATCTTCGTAAACCATTCAATGGCTTTTTTATAGTCTTTTTTTGCGTAATACGAACGACCGATCTGGAAGTATGCGGCTTTGGAATTAGGACTCGCCGGATAATCTTTGATGTACTTCAAAAATCTTCCCTCAGCATCTGAGTCACCAAGCTCTAAGGCACAGATCGCCTGATAGTAGCGTACATTCTCTTTCAGCAGAGTCAACTCCTCATTTTCGTCTAATTGCAAAGTAGATTTGGTCCTGATCTCTTCCACTTTATCAAACTGTTTGGCTGCTGAACTGAATTTTCCTCTTTCAAAAAGCTCCATACCGGACTTGAAGGCTTTATTCAGATCTTGCCAGGCCGTCTGCTGCGCAAAAACCGGCGTGGTCATTAAACTCAGAGCAATACCTACTTTGTAAATATTTTTATTCATAATAACGAAGTAATCTTTTTCTATTAAATCTTCTTTTTTGCGGGTGAAATACGGCTTTAAAAATATACTTTTCCCGAACACATACTTACTGGATACACCTATTTCAAAATACTAAATTAGAACTTCGTAAGCAAGTTTTCCTCAAAAGTTATTAACACCTGTTAGGAACTGATACTATAACGTACATTTAACAAAAAAAATATACCTTCTCAAAAAAAATCCGGCTGTATATTTCTTTTCGTTTCCAACTCCGTTATAGCCTTCTATACAAAGACAATTACAGTAGCAATTACCCTTTAAACATCGCATTAAGTATCTTATTAATAACGGAAAATTAAGATGATAAAATCTCTAAACATCTCTGTAAAATCAAACGCCACTGGCTTAAGGCCAATGGCGTTTGATCATATCGTTGATTTTAGTTTTACTACCCTCTTTTTCCGGCTAGTAAATAGAGTACAGCCATACGTACTGCAACTCCGTTTTCGACCTGATCAAGGATAATAGAGTGTTTACTATCTGCCACATCGGACGTAATCTCTACCCCGCGATTAATGGGACCGGGGTGCATAATGATAATTTCTTTATCCAGCGAATCCAGAATTTCTTTATTTAATCCGTAAAGCATGGAATATTCTCGCAGAGATGGAAAGTAGGCAATATCCTGACGTTCCAGCTGTATACGCAACATATTGGCTACATCGCACCAGTTGAGTGCTTTACGGAGATCATGTTCCACTTTTACGCCCAAAGACTGTATATATTTAGGAATCAATGTAGTCGGACCACATACCATTACCTCAGCCCCTTGTTTCTGAAGACAGAGGATATTAGATAAGGCCACTCTGGAATGCAGTACATCTCCGATAATCGCTACTTTACGTCCGGCAACGTCTCCGTAACGCTCACGAATCGAAAACGAATCTAACAATGCCTGTGTCGGGTGCTCATGTGCTCCGTCTCCGGCATTGACAATCTGTGCATCGACATGCTTACTCAGGAATACACCAGCCCCGGCATAAGGATGTCTCATAACAATCATATCGACCTTCATCGCCAAAATATTATTGACTGTATCGATCAGTGTTTCTCCCTTACTTACGGATGAAGATGAAGCTGCAAAATTGATCGTGTCTGCAGAAAGTCTTTTTTCCGCCAATTCAAACGACAGTCTTGTGCGCGTCGAATTTTCAAAAAACACATTGGCAATCGTAATATCTCTAAGAGAAGGCACCTTCTTAATAGGACGGTTGAGGACATCTTTGAAGTTCGCAGCGGTATCGAGAATCAAATTAATATCCTTTTCATTCAGATCTTTTATTCCTAAGAGGTGACGTGTACTTAGTTGTTCTGCTGAAGATGACATTTATATCAAGTTATAGAGTTGTAATATTTATTTTTTTTCTGTCAGTAACGTAATGCTATCCATACCGTCGACCTCTTCCCAGTTTACTGCAACTTTCTGCGAGTCAATGGAGTCGACCTGTATACCAATATAATCAGGTTCTATAGGGATCTGACGAGAAAAACGACGATCTACCAATACCAGTAATTCGATTCTTTTGGCTCTTCCGAATGCCTGAATAGCATCCATAGCGGATCGGATGGTACGGCCTGTCCAGAGTACATCATCTACAAAAACGACATTTTTGCCTTCCACAATGAAATCTATTTCGGTACTGTTGGCAAGGAGTGGGTTAGAACCTTCGCGTCTGAAATCATCACGGAAGAATGTTATATCCAGAATACCTGTCGGAACCGGATGGCCCAGCATAATTTCCAATTCTTTGGATAAACGTTTAGCTAAATACGTGCCCCTGGGTTGGATACCCACCAATGCTGCATTTGAAAAATCACCGTGATTTTCAATCAATTGTTGGCAAAGTCTCTTGATTGTTATTTGAAATTTGGGACCGTCTAATAAAATCGACTGTTTCATTAAAGGAATATTTAGGCAAACCTACTATTTTTTTTGGAAAAAGAGGAATCTGCTCTTGTTTTTTCCTGCATAAAATCAATCGCTGTAAAAAGGTTACACTTATCCGACATGTACCTTTTGGCGTCTGTTAATAAAATAATATACAGGTACACCGATTAATACCAGAATAAATCCCGGCCAGGTATATTGGGGTTTGAAAACAATCAGTAATATACAGAAAGCTGTTCCTATCAGTAAGTATAAAACAGGAGTCAGAGGATAAAGAAATGTACGGTAAGGTCTTTCCAAATCCGGTTTTTTCCATCTCAACCACATCACTCCAAATACGGTCAACATATAGAAAAGCACAATCACAAAAGATATCATATCCAACAGATCTCCATATTGTCCGCTCAGGCATAATAAGGAAGCCCATATACCTTGAATCCATAGTGATTTTTCAGGAACGCCCTGTTTATTATTGGAGATTGCTACACGTAGAAAAAGACCGTCTTTGGCCATGGTCTGAAATACGCGGGCACCGGAAAGAACGATACCGTTGACACAACCGAACGTAGAGATCATAACCAGAATCGCCATGATAATTGTTCCGCTATGGCCAAGTATCTTTTCAGCTGCTGCCACTGCAACCCTGTCATTCTCAGCAAAGGCTATTTCATCGCGTCCTAATGCAGCCAGATAGATAAAATTACAGAACAGATAAAGTACCATTACCAATGCAGTACCCATAACCATTGCACGGACGACATTGCGTTTGGGATTATCAATCTCTCCGGCCACAAATGTCACATTTTCCCAGGCCACACTACTGAATACCGCACCCACCATGGCTGCTGCCACTCCACCCATGACCATACTCCCTGATATCTCTTTCCAACCCTCTCCTTTCAGATTCTGAAAAGCCTGAAGACCCGATGCCAGATTTTCAGTAAAAAAATTCTGCCGGATCATAAAGAGACCACCAACAATCAGGACTACCAAAGCCAGTATCTTGGAACTCGTAAAGATGGATTGTACAATTTTTCCGCTTTGTACCCCCTTTGTGTTAATAAAGGTAAGCAGCAGGATAATGGAAATAGCTATAAGCTGAATCCAGGTAATCTTAATATCTCCATACTGGAATATTGGTGCAGCATTATTCAACTCAGGAATCAGGTAGGCTGTAAATTTACCAAAAGCCACAGCTACCGCGGCAATAGTACCTGTCTGGATAACGGTAAACAGGCTCCATCCGTACAGAAACCCGGTCATTTTACCGAAAACTTCTGTAAGGTAGGTATATTGTCCCCCGGCTTTCGGGAATAGTGCAGATAATTCTCCATAACAGATCGCTGCTGCAACAGTCATTACAGCTGTGATCAACCATACAATAATCATCCACCAACCAGACCCCAGTTGTCGCATAATATCAGAAGAGACAATAAAAATACCGCTACCGATCATTGATCCCATTACGATCATGACAGCATCCCAAAGCTTTAGTTGATTTTTCATTTTGTAGGTTTATGGAACTAAACTTACAAATATTCTGCAATTAATCTCCAACTTTAGTTTATTTTCCCATATCCCATATTCACCTCTCCTCTTTAAACTCCCTAAGTTGGCCGCTGTTATCACAAGTAGCGATATAATGTAAAACCTCTCATCAATCATACTCTTAGAAATGATAGAGAACTTAATAGCAAAAGACCCGAATTCTCAGTGAATTCGGGTCTTTCAATTTCAGTATTAAAATGTCAAAATATCATTCTGACAAGCTGACAATCTGTTATTGCTGTATATGATACTGCTGTGTCAACTGATTGATCAGTCCATCTACTTCTTTTGCCAACGGATTATTGCCTTGTGTCGCTAATATATCTTTATACCTCGATAACGCATAGAATCCGTATTGTATATTACGCCCTTCCAGATCTGGTTTTGTCTCTGCAATAGCCTGGTAGTAAGCAATATTTTCTTTAATGAATTTCAGGTTACGAGAAAGTATCTCATCGGCCTTTTGCTTCTCACCCGTTTTGTACAATGCTTCGATTACCGTCCAGTAGCTCAATGTCTCCGGCATACCGTAGACACGTTTAGGCATATTCTTGTATGCATCTAATGCCAGATTTTTGGCTTCAGCCATTTTTCCCTGTGCCTCCAGACGAGAGATTGCATCACCATAGATACTTCCGACATACAACGAAATATAGCGGTAAGAATCCGGATCGATATAAGATGCATTTGCAATATTACCCCACTTAAATTTATTCAGTACATTATTATATACTGCTGCCGGATCTATCAGCGCACGCCCTCCTCCTTCTTTTATTCCCATATCCACAGGCATAAGACGAAGGGCAAATCCTTCTGAAACCAAATAGCGATCTAATCCCATAAAGTTTTCATCAGGAACGGTAATAGTAAAGTAAACAGGTCTTTTCCAATTATTATTAGCAATTAGGGACATCATTGCCAGTTCAGCTCTGGAAACGATATTTTTATTATAGGTCCATACCAGTGAGTCAGTAATGGCTTCATTCCAGTCCTTAGGTACAACTTTATTAGCCAGTACTGCTTGTTTGTCTACTGGCAGGAACATTTTCTTTGTCGGAAGATAGTTGACCATCTCCCCACTCTGTAACTGCGCCTGATACTGAGGATCGTCAGACAACATAATTGTCAACAGGTCTTTAAGATTTACATATCCCGGAATACCAGCATCCTGATAGTAAATAATATCACGGACACCGTCTTTGATCTTTTCGGGATCAATATTCATAGGTAAAGCATCTGCATTATTTACCTTCTGCATCATCTGTTTCATGTACCAATCCGAGCTTAACAGACTCAGGTTGACCACTCTAATATCTGTACGGAATCCTTCTACCTCCTGTACATACCACAAGGGATACGTATCATTATCTCCGTAGGTAAATAAGATAGCATTAGGCGCACAAGACTCCAGATAATTGCGGGCCATATCACGGGCCAGATATTTTTCTGATCGATTATGATCATTCCAGTTTTGCGCAATAAGAATAACAGGACCACCTATGATACATACTGCTGTAGCAATATATCCGGCAAGTTTAGGATCTACTTTCTTTCTAAGGAAATCAGCTATAGCCACGACACCCAATCCTATCCATATACTAAATGCATAGAAAGATCCTGCATATGCATAATCACGTTCACGCGGTTGCAATGGAGATTGATTCAGGTAAAGTACAATAGCCAGTCCTGTAAAGAAAAACAAAAGTCCCACAATACCCGCGTCACGTTGTCTTCTGCCGAAATGCCAGAATGCACCGATCAGACCAATGATAAGTGGCAGGAAGAAATATTTATTGTAAGACGGATCGGTAATTACAGAGGTTGGCAAAGCTTTCTGACCACCTACATGCATCTGATCCACAGGCTGTTTGATACCTGAGATCCAGTTACCCTCCGTAAATGTCCCGTTACCCTGCTGATCATTCTGTCTGCCTGCAAAATTCCAAAGGAAATAGCGACCATACATATGACCTATCTGATAACCGAAGAAAAATTTAAGATTATCTCCGAATGTAGGTTGTTCATTTTCACCCAGATTAAGGTAATCACGATAATACATAGGGTGGCCACCTCGGTCACTGTATATGCGTGGAAAAATCGTCTCCCGATCATACTCATAATCCACTTTTTTCTTAGCCACTACATATTTATTTCCGTCTTTCCGGTATACATTACCTGTCTCTTTGGAACTGATGGGCTGCGCATCGAAATATTTACCTTTCATCAGCGGCTCATCCCCATATTGCTCCCTGTTGAGGTAACTCAGGAATGTAAACGCATTCTCCGGATCACTGTTGTTCAATGTAGGATTTGCCTTTGCACGCACCATGATCATCGCAAATGAACTATATCCGAAGATCACAAATGCCGTACATAGCAATGCTATATTTAATAAAGGTTTTACTTTTTTGACAGAATACCAGATTCCGAAGATCAGAGCTCCCATCAGTAATATCAGGAAGAATGTAACTCCTGAACCGAATCCAAGTCCTAATGTATTGACAAAGAACAGATCGAAGTAAGCTGCAAATTTGACAGAGAATTGTATAATTCCCCAAAGTATAAGGCCTAATATCACAACACCTAATAACAAGGCGGAGATTGCTCCTTTTGAGGTAGCTTTATTTGTCCTGCGAAAGTAGATCACTAATGCGATAGCCGGAATAGCCAATAAATTCAATAAGTGAACACCAATGGAAAGTCCCATTACGTAGGCAATAAATACCAGCCATTTATCTGCGCCCTTCTCATCTGCATGATGCTCCCATTTCAATATAGCCCAGAATACCACAGCAGTACATAGTGATGACATGGCATATACTTCAGATTCAACAGCTGAGAACCAAAATGTATCTGTAAATGCGTATGCTAATGCTCCTACTACACCAGCTCCCATAATCTGGATCAAAGCAACGGAAGAGATCTCTTCTCCTTGTGTGACCAGCACTTTACGGGCTAAAGCCGTTACTGTCCAGAATAAAAATAAAATAGTCAATCCACTGGATACTGCAGAACCGATATTCATCCAAAATGCAATCCGCATTGTATCTCCCATTGCGAGGTTAGAGAAGATATTTTGAAGCATCAGGAATAAAGGAGCCCCAGGTTGGTGAACGATCTGAAGTTTGTACGCAGAGGCAATAAACTCACCACAGTCCCACCAACTCACCGTTCTTTCGGCGGTCATCACATACACTACTGTAGCAATAATAGCGCACAGCCACCCAAGCAGGTTATTAATTTTAGTATAGTTCATAAATTTATGCTGGTATTTTGATAATACGCTCCGAAAATAAGGAATACAAACGGACTTAGGAACAATATTATGCTTTTTTAACACAAAATTTCAATTTCAGGAGCCTATATTAGTCACCGCACATGCCTGAATCAGGGCTTCACCAAAGAACGAAATAAATTATTTTACTGAAAATCAGACCCGATATAGAAATTCGTAAAAAAAGTTTTGGAGAAATAAAAAAGCCCCGTATATTTGCATCGTCAAAATGAAACACAACGTTTCAAGACGTGATTGTCCTATAGTATAAGGGTAGTACGACAGTTTTTGGTACTGTTTGTCTTGGTTCGAATCCAGGTGGGACAACTCAAAAAAGAGAGAATTGCAAATGCGGTTCTCTCTTTTTAATTTATCCCCTCTACAGCTCCGACAGACAGTTTTTTGATGTGGTTTAGTTTGGATTATTTAAAACATTTGCCTATCTTTGACACATATCAGCAAGCTATGCTGATAAGCTTGTCCCATAGTATAATGGTAGTACGACAGTTTTTGGTACTGTTTGTCTTGGTTCGAATCCAGGTGGGACAACAAAAAAAGAGAATCGCAAAAACGGTTCTCTTTTTTTGTTATTCGTTATCCCCTTTCCTCCTTCCTATTTTCACACGCTCAACAGTCACTGAAATTGATTTTTAAAGGATTTTTTGGAATACTTTAAATTTGCGTAATGTGATCTTTGCGATTATAAAACATTTACATAACTTTGCCCCAACATCAGCAAGCGCTTTTGCCACGATTGTCCTATAGTATAAGGGTAGTACGACAGTTTTTGGTACTGTTTGTCTTGGTTCGAATCCAGGTGGGACAACTTTAAGTACATTATAAAGAAATTTATTGAAGTAAATTCTATTCTAATCCTTATACAAAAACACTCACCATGCCTTTGCAATTTAACACCGTAAAATTATTTGCTGGTTCCGGTACACAGGAATTATCAGAAAAAATCGCAAAATCTTACGGAAAACCTCTTGGGGACAAAACATTATCAAAATTCAGCGACGGAGAGATCCAGCCATTCTACAATGAGTCTGTACGTGGTAGCGATGTTTTCCTTATCCAATCTACCAATCAGCCTACTGACAATCTTTTGGAGCTGTTGTTGATGATTGATGCTGCAAAAAGAGCTTCTGCTCACTACATTACTGCAGTAGTTCCTTATTTCGGATTTGCCCGTCAAGACCGCAAAGACAAACCACGTGTAGCTATCGGCGCCAAAATGATCGCCAATCTGATCACTGCATCAGGAGCACACCGTATTATGACAATGGATTTGCATGCTGCACAGATCCAGGGATTCTTTGATATTCCGGTAGATCACCTTGACGGATCTGTGATCTTTGTACCTTACATCAAATCACTGAATCTTCCTAATCTGACAATTGCATCACCAGACATGGGTGGTTCGTACCGAGCACGTACATTTGCTAAATTCTTCAATGCTGAAGTTATTATCTGTGACAAACGTCGTAAACGTGCTAATGAGATTGAATCTATGTCTATCATCGGAGATGTAACAGGACAGGATGTGGTACTGATCGATGACATCTGTGATACAGCAGGAACTTTATCTAAAGCAGCTGCTCTGATCATGGAAAACGGAGCCAAATCTGTTCGTGCGGTATGTACACATGCTGTACTTTCAGGAAAAGCTTACGAAACAATCGAAAACTCTGTTTTGACAGAAATGATTGTAACTGATACCATCAAACTGGATGCTGACAAGATGAGCACATGCAGCAAGATCAAAGTATTATCTACAGCAGATCTGTTTGCCAATGCAATCAAAAATGTAAATGAGCACAGCTCTATATCTGATCTTTTTCAGGTAGACTAAACATATCGTAGCAAAGATCAGGAAAGAAAATTATCAGCATTATCAGACCTTCAGATTCCTGCGACACACAGCAGGTCAGGGATTTTGATTTTTTAATTTTGACTTTTAATTTTTTAATCTCTATCTTTGCACCTCAAATTTTAATAAATTAAAACATGAAATCAATTGCTATTAGCGGTTCTGCAAGACAGAACGTAGGGAAAAGAGATGCAAAAGAATTGCGTTACGAAGGTCAGGTACCTGCAGTTCTTTACGGTAGTGGTACTCAGACACACCTATCTGTATCCGCAGCTGATTTGAAACCAGTGCTTTACACTCCGGAAGTTGTATTCGTAGAATTAGACATCAACGGAAAAAAATCTAAAGCAATCGTTCAAGACGCTCAATTCCACCCTTTGACAGACTTAGTTATTCACATTGACTTTTTAGAGTTGAGTGATGACAAAGAAGTTTCTGTAAATATCCCTGTAACATTGACTGGTACTTCTCCAGGTGTTAAAATGGGGGGTAAATTAGTTCAAAAACTGCGTACACTTCGCGTTAAAGCTACTCCTAACAACTTGCCTCAGTCTATCGAAGTTCCTATGGAATCTTTAGAAGTAGGTAAATCAGTACGTGTTGCTCAGGTTCAGTTGAAAGATGCTAAAATCTTAAACAACTCTGATGATACTATCGTTTCAGTTGTTATGTCACGTGCATTGCGTCAGGCAGAGCAGGAAGCAGCTAAGGCAGCTAAAGGTGGTAAAAAATAATCGTTAAACACGATTATCAACCATATTGCAAAAAGGCATCGGAAAATTCCGATGCCTTTTTCTTTACTGTCTGAATTCATCTTTATTCAACACGAATCCTATAGTTTATAGCAGAAAATCCACTTACAAAGTAGGATTTTATTATTTTTGCAGACAAAGTTTAAGAAAGAAATGAATTATTTAATTGTAGGGCTGGGAAATATCGGGCGCGAATATGAGGATACGCGTCACAATATTGGTTTTATGGTCGCAGATGAATTGGTCGCTCAGGCAGGGGGATCTTTTTCTACACTGAAGCATGCATATTATTCAGAGTATAAGCAGCGAGGCCATAATGTGTATGTTATCAAACCAACGACTTACATGAACTTAAGCGGTAAAGCAGTCAATTTCTGGATGCAGCAATTGAAAGTGCCTATCGCTAATCTTCTGGTTATAGTGGATGATCTGGCCCTGCCGTTTGGTACTATACGCCTCAAACCCAAAGGCAGCAGTGCAGGACATAACGGGCTAAAATCTATAGAAGCACTTTGCGGGGGACAGGCCTATCCAAGACTTCGCTTTGGAATCAGTGACAACTTTCCAAAGGGGCGTCAGGCAGATTATGTACTCGCTCCATTTGATAATGATGAGCAGAAGGAATTACCTGCTCTTATAGAACGCTCTGTACAGATGGTCAACAGTTTTATCAATATTGGTATAGAACTGACCATGACCAATATGAATAAATAAGAAAAGACCGGAAGTAATTTCCGGTCTTTTTATGTGATGGCAATAGCGGAGCAGTTTTACCCTACCCCTATTTTTTCTCCGTCTCTTCTTCTATTTGCTTCTTTTTGGTCGTAATCTTAATGACTCCATTCTCAGCTTTGCTACCATGCAATACAGTTGCTGCAGCATCTTTTAAAATCTCTATGGATTCTATGGAATTAGGGTCAAGATCCTTTAAACTCTTACTGCCTTCCTGAATTTCATTATCAATGATTACCATCGGGTCTTTACCCTCCTTCAACCCACGGATCTGTAATTGAGAAGCTCCTCCAGCCTGATTGTCACTTCTTTTTAAAATCGTGACACCTGTTACTTTTCCTCTAACGAACTTATCCACACTATCTTTCTTAAAAGTCGAAGCATTACCTGTATTAATAACCCCGGAATTGCCGTTTTTAAGTGTTATCATTATGACTCCGTTTTCACCTTTCGTTCCATAAAGAGATGTAGCAGAAGCATCTTTCAATACATTAATAGCTGTTATATCCTCCGGTCGGATATTATCTGCATCTTCCTTGGTAATTTCCTTACCATTCACCACATACATAGGTTGTTTACCTGCCGAAGCCGAGCGAATAATAATCTTATTGATGGTGGTATCCTTTTTATTAATGATGACTTTATCCCGGACAGTTTTATCCACATTGGCTTCTCCGACAACTTTTACCACTTTTACCGTGTCTTGCTTAAGTGCCGGAAGGCTAACGTCTAAAGCTGTCGCTTTTGTCACAGATACAATCTTTTCGATTCTGGCTTCTGCCTGATTAACAGTTAAAGCTGCGCCTGCAAAAATAAACACAGGTAATAAGAACGCATATTTGCTCAATTGCAATTTTGAAGAGCGTTTTTTATTCATCATCATAATTCTTCGCTTTAGTGTTTTGAAATTAAATTGATTACTGATGCCAATAGCAGCTCCCTGTTTGGTAACATGCAGCAAACTATATTGATAGGTCTTACGGTCAGCACCATTATTCAGGACCTGCTGATCGGTAAGAAATTCCAGATTCTGACGGATGGCTTTCCGCATCAACCAGACAAACGGATTATACCAGCACAAGATCAATGTCAGTTCGCTCAGTAAAATATCAAAACTGTGCTTTCCTTTGACATGAATCTCTTCATGATGGAAGATATCTGCCAGTTCTAAATCTTCATGGAGACTCTTATTGACATAGATTTTATTCAGGAATGAAAAAGGCACAATAGGTATCCACACATTCCGGAAGATAAATGTTCTCCACTGTGCAGGCCGGCTGTACATATGTATACGTAGAAGGCTTGCTAACTGCACAAGAAAACGTATCAGCAGCATGCTCGCTCCGGTCACTAAAACTGCAATAATGATATCATTCAGACTCAGCTCTTTTACAGCCGGCTCTGTCATCTGCGGGAGGATCGTGAGGTATTCACCTATTGCTATGATTGGCTTTGAAAACCATCTCTTGATATCCAGAAAGGGATAGCTAAAAGAAAAGATAATACCCGTCAAAAAATATACTCTGTTCAGGGCATAGAAAGTCAGATTTTTTAATAATCCGATGTAGCTTACATACACAATGATCAACAAGAGATTTATCTGTATACTATAATAAAGTAGATTTTCCATGGCTACGAGCTCTTATTATTCTTGATCATATCCATAATCTCTTCTAACTCGGAAGCGGATAACTTATCTTCTTTTACAAAGAAACTGACCATCTCTTTGTAAGAATTTTTAAAATAATCGCCTACAAATCCGCTCATGAATCGCTTCTTATATTCTTCTTCCGTGATCAATGGTTCATAACGTTTGGCATTGGCATATTTTACGGCCTTTACATAACCTTTGCGCTCCAGATTTTTGATTGTCGAAGCCAGTGTGGTATAAGGAACTACAGAACCTTTAATATTGTCCAGTACTTCTTTGATGAATCCCCCATTCAGCTGCCAGATAGATAGCATCGCCTCTTCTTCCTGAATCGTTAATTTTTCCATATCTGTGATTTTAGATTTAAACACAATACAATTTTACGAAATATTCGTAGATTAACGATAATTTTAGAATTATTTTTTAAATGAATGTGAAAATCAGTGTTATATAACATCATAGCTTGCTTTTAACTGAGATATAATTGTAACAAAGTATCTGTCCTCCCCATAATACTCTACTAAGCCTATTTATTATCTTTATTATAACAATATTATCGGGGTACTTAATTTTTTGATTATTTTTGATAGCTTTGCGTTCATTCATTTGGCTAAAGCTCACTCTGCATATATGGAATTTGATTATAGACTTAAAGTGTTTTACGTAGCTGCTAATACCTTGAATTTTACAAAAGCAGCAACAGAATTATTCATATCTCAACCTGCTGTAAGTAAAAATATTCAGGAAATAGAGAATGCAGTAGGCACTCCTCTTTTTGAACGGCTTGGTAACCGGCTGATACTGACCAAGGCAGGTTCTATACTGTATCATCATACTCAACTAATATTTGAACAGTATAATCAGGCTTCGTATGAAATCAACAAAATCATCGGAAAAGAAAATGGCAGTTTATTTATAGGTATCAGTACGACTATCTCCCAATACGTCATTCCAAAAATACTGGCGCAATTCGTTGCATCATGCCCGCAGAACGATATCAAGGTATATGAATATAATTCTAAAAGAGTTGAAGAACTCCTGCTCCGAAAAGAAATACATCTCGGAATCACGGAAGGACTTACAGACAACCGTTCCTTAAAATTCACACCTTTTCTTAAGGATGAGATCGTATTGGTCACCAACACCCAAAATCATTTATTAAACAAAAAAGAATTCAGGCTTAATGACCTTTATAATATCCCACTGGTAATTCGGGAGACAGGCTCCGGCACAAGGGATATTATCGAAGAAAGATTGCGTCAGAAAGGGATCGCTACTCACAAACTGAGGATCGAGATTACACTCTCTTCTACCGAAAGCATCAAAGAATACCTCAAATACAGTAAGGCTGCGGCTTTTGTTTCTATCCATGCGATCAGCAATGAACTCAATGCTAATCAGCTTCAGATCATAGAATTGACAGATCTGAATATTGAACGTTATTTCTACATCACACATTTGCATGGAGGATTGACAGGACTTCCTGAAACATTTTTAAAGTATATACAGAAGCATAAAAACCATATCTACTCATAACATTTAATTATACCATATAATAATATGATATTATAACTCCATTACTTGTTCCACTAGATTTGTACAAAATCTAATAATTATGGAGGAAGAATTAAGAATATCAGGAAGAATAATCCGTTATGTGATCGGTTTAAGCATCATACTGGTCTGCTTCATTGTGCTAAGTCTGTATTTCACTATTCATCCGCCCATATCTCAGGCAATGGCAACGGAACAGCCGGATAGTATATTGACCCATGTTGATCAGTACGAAGGAATCTCCTTTGGGGATAATACGGAAGGCAAACTGGCTGCTGAAGGTGAAAAACTGATTAAGGAAACCTACAATTACTTCTATAAGGATGGACAAAAGATCGGTAACCGGCTGGCTTGTACCAACTGTCATCTGAATGGCGGTACAAAAGCATTTGCGGCTCCTTACATAGGGTTGAGCGGAGTATTTCCAATGTATATCGGCAGGGAAGATAAGATTGAGTCACTGGAAGAACGTATCAACGGATGCTTTGAACGTAGTATGAACGGACAAGCTATCGATGTGAACAGTACGGAAATGCGCGCCATAGTAACCTACATCAAACAAATCAGTGCAAAAGCTCCTATAGGTAAGCGAATCGCCGGACAGGGTTTTGTGAAAATCGTCGTCCCTGAACGCGCTGCTAACCCAAAGATGGGAGCTGTCATCTTCCAGAAACAGTGTCAAAGTTGTCACGGAAACACTGGACAGGGTGTCAAATTAACAAATAATAAAGGATATCAATATCCGCCATTGTGGGGTGAGGATTCGTACAATGATGGTGCAGGAATGGCAAGATTGCTGACTGCAGCTAAATTTATCAAAGCTAATATGCCATTGGGCGCAACTTATGAAGCCCCTGTCTTATCGGATGAGGAAGCTTATGATGTAGCGGCGTATATCAACTCCTTTCCAAGACCTGTGAAGGCAAACAAAGAAAAGGATTATCCTAATCTGGAGAAGAAGCCGAAAGATTCGCCTTATCCTCCGTTCAATGATCAAATAAGTCAATTACAACATAAATATGGACCTTATAACTTTTAAAATGATGAACAAAAAACTAATGTTGATGATGCTTATACTGGTAAGTATAACGACTGTGTATGCCCAAAGTAAAGATCCTTTACAACACAACAAAGAATTTACGGGTGCGGAGGCGAAGCTTAAAAGCTATAAAGCTATCTATCAATTGGACAGCAATGATCCCAAGATTATTGAGAAAGCTATCCGCAACATCAATAATGCACTGGATGACCCTCGTTTGCAAGGCAAACTTCAGATTGAACTGATCACTTTTTCGGGGGGAACGGAAGCGTATCTGAAAAGCTCATCTAAATTTGAAGAACCGTTAAAAAAACTGATCCAACGTGGTGTTATTGTAGCTCAGTGTCTCAATTCTTTAAAAGAACGTAATCTCAGCAAAGATCAACTGTTCGATTTCGTTGCTTATGTACCTAGCGGAAACGGAGAACTGATTATTCGTTCTCTGCAAGGCTGGACAATTATTAAACCTTAATCTTATTTTTATGCACAAGTTAGTTATTTACATATTCGCATTTATCGCAATACTTTCTAATGCGCAGGCGCAGGATCACCGCTTTGATCCTCCGTGGAATACACCTCCTGAATCCGCAGTCAATTTCACTATTCCCGGAATAGACAATATTCCTGATCTGTACGGTGAGATAGAGAATCCGCAATTGGTGATTTTCTTTGCCGGCAATCAGTTTATGGTCATCGATGATCTGATCAAAGGATTTAAAAAAGAACATCCTCAATATGAACGCATTTTTGTAGAAACATTACCTCCCGGAATTCTTGCCAAACAAATACAGGGCGGTTCACTGACTATAGGCAATCTGAAACTCACGCATACAGCAGACATCTATACTGCCGGTCAAAGACGTATTACTGAAATGGCCGATTATTTTGATCAGACTATTGAATACGCCCGCAACAAACTCATCCTGATGGTTCCGGAAGGGAACCCCAAGAATATCCGGACGCTAGAAGATCTGCAACGCAAAGATGTACGGATAAGTATGCCCAATCCTGCCTGGGAAGGTGTAGGTGAACAGATCAAGACAGCATATAAAAAAGCAGGAGGAGATCAGCTGGTGTCTGCTGTAATGGATATAAAAACGAAGGATGAAAGTACATACCTGACCCGGATTCACCACAGGGAAAGTCCTTTGCGCATATTGGAAGGGAAAGCTGATGTTGCTCCGGTATGGTATTCAGAAGTTGTATTTCAGAAACTCATCAACCATCCGGTAGACGGTATAGAAATACCTGCAGAGCATAATATTACCGCTAAGTATATGGCCGGAAAGCTGAAAAAAGCAAAGAATCCGGAAGCTGCGGCAGCATTTATGAAATACCTTCAATCTCCTATAGCTAAAGCTATTTATAAGAAATACGGATTCGAAGTATAATCGCAGTGTTGAACACTTAAATACCCTGCTGACTTTTCATTTTTTATAAGTCAGCAGGGTATTTTAGATCAGATTTGTTGGATTCTGTTATTCTGGCAGTTGCAATACTTCCTTTGTCGATCCTGTATCAGCATTCATAACATAATAAACAGGTTTCCATGGATTGGGTTCTCCTGTATTCTGTCTTGAGACTTCCAAAAATTCCTGTTCTGAAACCTTTCTTCCCTGATATACAATAATAATCCATTGCTTGTCTTTGGTTTGATATTGAATATCATACTTTGGTGTTCCGTCTTCATTAAGCCTCCCTGAACCATCCTTAGTATTGATATAGCCTTTATTATCGAGAAAATTCAAAACCTGCTGATACTTTACTTTGCCAAACTTTTCATCCTCATTTACTGTGCGCTCCAGCTGCCCCTCTTGATTATAATATTCAGATTTCCCCACTTTTACAGTTTCGCTGAGCAAAAGCTCTTTAAGCTTCAAATTGCCGTTTGGATAAAATTCTTTATAGCAAACTAAGAAGGAAGGTTTTGGCAACAGTTCCTGCTGCGCCCCTATTTTTCTATTTTCCGGAGCAGTCATCGATAAGATGGTATTACCGTTGGCCAGAAGTAGCAAACCTGTACCTTGCTGGTATTTTTTATACAATTCGACATCAAATTTTTCAGGCATAGTGGTATCCTTTTGGTTATTTGTCTTCCCTGGCCGATTGTTACAGGCCAGGATCGAAAGAAAGAGTGGTATCCAAAAAAGTATCTTTTGCATCTGTATATATTTTAAAGGTAACAGACCATCCGGTAAATTTAGATAATAGGCCCGGCACCTGATGAATAACTTATTTCCATACGATTTGGCATTTAGAAGTTTTTACTTTCATTTCTACTTCTTCAAAATATACTACCACTCTTTTATGACCACAATGTATCGTTCATAAGCAAACCCTTTTCCAATAATTTAGTAATGTCTGTTTACTTTTACTGTCCGCTAATTAGTCATTAAAAAATGATGCTTTATGATCCTGACTGCTTCCATAATTTTCATACTGTCTGATATAATCACTGATTTTTCCAAACTCCTTCATACCACAATTGAATGCCAGGCTCTTCTTATTCATGAATGTAAAAACTAACATTTCATCCCTGTATTCAAGTCTGATATTCTTTATGCTATCCATCCCTTTATAAAAAATGTTCTTACCGTAAATATTAAAATTGATCTTTTCTGAAATAAAATCAACAGATCCACATTGCTGATTACCACTTTCTATATAACATCTAAGATACGCCTCTTCTATGACAGCACATGATTTTATTACAACTGTATTCCTAAAGAAAGAATTAACCATTTTGTTATTTATTATTAACAGATACCTGTTGATTCCCCGTATTTTTCCACACAAACTTCATCTGCTATTCCATAAAGAATCTGATCGCTAAAATCGTTAACATTATTTGGTGTTTCACCGGGATTGTTGAGGATATGAAAATAGAATGCTTTTCCATTACTTACAATCCAGTTTGCTATATCCTCAACTCCATCTTCAGATTCTTCCATATAATCTGTAAAAGGAGCTTCCTGTAATTCTACTGAAGCATCAATAAATTCTTCCTGAAATTTTATAAGATCATCTTTTGAAAAATTAGCTAAAAGCCCCCTAAGCGTATCCCTGTTCAAATTTGCATTTTTAATGAGGGACCAAAACCATTCTGATATTTCTGCATCTTTCATTCGTTCTGACTTTTACTTGTGAGTTACTATTTGTATACTTTAAATGATTTTATGGAGATTAATCCTATACCCTGTCAGTCTTTTACCTGCAAGATATCACCGAATATCTGCATCAAATAATTTATAAAATTCTCAGGCAATATGACATGCCCAATGTCGATAGTTATTTCACTCTCTTCTATACGTAATATCATGATCGTATTACTGATCGATAGATGTGTACAACAATTTATGCATTGGTCTCCGTTACATTCAATAAAAATGTCTCCTGATTCTTCCATATTATATGACTTCTGAAATAGAATGTACTTCTCATAGTCAAACTCATCTTCAGAAAGACCAACCATAAAATATTCCTCATCTTCCTCTTTGGAAGCATAGGCAAATTTTGCCTTAAATGTTACTTTATACATATATCCTGGAGTAATACACCCTACTTATAATGGTTTCTATTTTTTAAATCAATAATCTGTATGTCGGATTCTTTTATTTCTTCTGTGCATTTAGCCGAAATATTGCATCATATATTTACTATTTTCCGACCAATGCAATTACTGCACTTTTCAATTTATCTGCATTTTTGGTGCTGAAGTTTACAACAAATTTCAGATCCGGAACGTTGTTTTGAATTATTGGATTTTCTATCGTAAAGTGAATAGAAGTTTCTGCAAATTCGTACTTAAAATCACTTTTAAGTGCACTTATACAATTTGTCTGATCATTTATCTCTATCCCTATTTCATCTTCATATGCTAAAGAACTAAGGGAAAGATAATTCTCAGCATTAACAAATGTAATACTGACCAATTCATCCCAATTATCTTCCAGACTGTAAACGATCTGCTTACTTTCAAATATCATATGCATTTATTTATAAACTCCTGTTCAAACTATTTATTTTATTTAATGATAAGGTCATTTTGGTGTGGATACAATCCGCAATTTTGGTGCAAACCTCCGCTTATGCCATTAAAAGTTGCCGATGAGGACACCCGCAAACGCTACTGATGCGTCTGTTGTTATCTTTTAAAAGGAGAGAAAGCAACCTCGCTAAGATCCTTCATTTGGAAACTTTTCGCTGGCAAACAACTTGCCTGTGCCTTTGGCAATAACATTATCTTAATGATTCTTACTTTGGTACGGACACACAGCTTTGGGGCAAGCGTCCGCTTGTTCCTTCATGAGCACCTGCTCGTACCAGCCAAAGACTACTGCACAATTAATTTATGGAGAAATTAATCAACAAATTACTGCGCCACTCTCTAATAATCATCTATCAGAATAACATCCGGATTATAAAACTTCCTGTAATATTTCTCAATCACACCTACAACTCTTAATCTTTCCTTTTTACTCATCTTTTCATCAGAACTATCCCATTTTTTTACCGATCTGGTAAATATAGCACCATGTTCTGCATCTATCGTACAGATCAATCCCTTCTCATTTTCTATAAATAGCAAATTCTCACCCCGTCCTAAAACCCGGATACCATACAGGTTACCTGCTTCATCAGTAATCCGGTGTATATCTTCCCGCTGCATTAATTCTTCAAGGTAACTATCCATTACATTTAGCTTTAATTCCTTTAAATTTATCCTTGGAAAAACCGGAAATCAACCTAACAAAACTATCTCTTATTATGCCACTTAGTCCAAATACTGAATCTCTCTCTTTCGGACAAACTGCAATTTATCTTTGAAGTCTGTTATTTTATTATTCATTATTTCCTGCTTTTCGACCCAATTATTTTGACTATCATAGTGATATGTATTGATATGTATGGTTATCCAATCTCCTCCATTATAGGATTTATTATTGCTTTCCTTTCTCGTGAGATTGCCAAACGTATCATAGGTGTAAGTATCTCTTTTTATATAATTATCCTTTTCTAATTCTTCATCCGATGCAAATACTTTTTCATCTATCAGCTTATCATCCGTATCAAATGTACTTTGAGTAATATCGAAAAGCTGGTTAAATGAATGGTAGTGAGTAGTTCTTATTTTTTTTCCTGAGCGGTCAATGATTTCTTTACTATCCCACTGCTCATTATAAGGATCTTCATTTACGGCTTCATCGACTTCCAACTCAATACCATTTTCAAAATTTCTGATAACATTTCCATCATTATCGTAAATCTCTCTACAGGAAATACCTTGTCCGTAATCATACTGTTTTTCCAATAATGCCCCATCATCTCCGTAAATGTTTTGACTGAAATATTTACCATCGCTTTGTTTTAGCGTATCTTCTACCATGATCTGTTCCGCATTATATGTTTTGGTTAAGGTTTTCGTCAGTCGCCCATCGCTATGGTATACTTCCCACCTAACGATATTCCCAGCTTCATTAAAATGTGTTATCTCAAATCCTAACAGGACTAAATTTTCATTTTCAGGTTGAAACGTCAATTCTTTTATCCAGGCAATCTTCCCGGATATATTAGCACTTTTCAGATCGTTATTTCTCATATTTTGTCAAATGCGGGTAATTTATAATGCCTCTCCATAAAAGCTATATTCTATTTGGAATTTTGTTATCAGGTCCAGGGCACATTTTGAGAGAATCTGATTTTTACAAATCCTTCATCTGCTCTTTAGCCCTAGATATCAAACTTCATCTGAAATTTCTATTCCAAAAAATTCTTCCAAAAATTAATTGAATGTATTCCATTTTCGATCGTACTCACCATCGATAACTTTTCTAACATCTGCATCTTCAACCAGAATAACAGAGTCATTATCTGTATCGTAAAGCAAAAATGCGTAAGAAGTATCCTCCAGTAAAGAAATTAAGTTTTGAGGGACATTTTGCTTCACATGCATATTATAATTTACACCGGTTGGACTTTGATCCATCAGATCCCTCACCACATTAAACATAAAACCTTCAGAACAATTAAATTCTGTACCATAGGTCGTCGCAAAGTCCACAAATACCGAATTTTCTTTAAAACCATGCTGGTGAAGTACAGAATGGTATAAACTTCGATGTTCAGTTAACAATTTTGGCTCATCTTCTAAATACTTAACAATTTTTTCGTTTTGCATATCTGTATAAATTAGTTGTTGCCTAAAACTTCTTCTGCAAATCGCAAATCCTCCACATTATTAGCCACACATTTTAGCATATTACTTTCATTCTGGATATATAAAACCGATTTATGATCCTTTCCAAGCCATATTTTATTGGGATAGGAAAAAGGATTAAAAAACTGATTCCAATATTTTTTAACAGGCACATATATCCCGTATCCTGACAGTTGAAGTTCAAATTTATATTCTGCCTGCTCTGATAACCAATCTGTATATTCTGTAAGGAGTAAAGCAGACAGCGTAAATTCATAAGACTCCCATGCTCTCTTGCCTTTGATATAAGGGATCGGATCTTTATCACTTACCAGCTCATTCTTTCTCAACATAAACAGATCTGCATTCCGGCCGTATATACTAAATTCAATCCTGTCGATAGTATCTTCCAGATAGGCTAAAAAAGGATAACTATTCTCCGGTAAGGTTTTATTAAAAGAATGCAGTACATCAACATATGTTCCTGCCGTATCGCCATCTTCAGTCAGCCTGATACTAAACAATGTTTGACGAATAATTTGTAGGTTATCTTCAAATTCAGAAACTGTCATTTTTATACGATACTTTCATTTTTGAATATTTACTCCTATGCTTACAAACCGACAGGTGACGTTGGTTCATACGAATCTTTATACCGCAAGTAAATTTTCACGTTTTTCATCAAACACTTCCGCTACATCATTTTCGATTAACAGGTCAAAAAATTTGCTGTAACCATGCTGTATTTTATACTCCATTTCGTTCTTATATAATGGAAACAGACTGTAAAAATTTATTATTCTGTCTTCGCAGGTGATCTGCATAAAATCTTCCCCGAAAGTAGCGGAAGGCAATAATATACAGCCTGTAAAAAGTGTATGCTTATCGTATGGGTCAGCTATATCGTTCCATGCCTGCAAAGTGTGTCCTTCGGTCAAAAAGGTATCCTGATGATGCGGAAATCTCGCCATATCTTTCATCATACCTATTATCCAATCATTTTTATCATCGCTCGGATAGGTTTTATTAAATTTCATATCTTTAGGAATCAATAGCATTAGCTCGGCAAATGTATAATCCGCTCTATCCTGAATAGTCTCGGGAACATTCATCTCCAACAGACTCATACCGGAAGTGATCAGCAGGTTAAACTCCTTGTCTTTTGGTTGAATAAAATATACATCCAGATGAAAGTCCAGAGAAAGCATCTCGTGAAAAACAGTCATGTCCTCACTTTCGAAATACTCGTCCAGATGCTTTTGCAATGCTTCCACATGTTCGTAATAATGCTTTCTATCCTGTATTTTCCGGATTAGTTCTTTGTCCATATTTTTTTATTTCCATACGCTCAGTCGTGCAGTAAAACAAATTTTGTTCTGCGCAGATCTACTATTTAAATATAATGCTTTTCTTTTAAACTATCGATAAAAAAAGGAATCTGAGATCTCATGAAAACCTGCAAATAAGCAACTTACACATGTTTAAACACATTAAACAAATCTGTTTTGAGCTGATTTTGAATACAGAACAGGATTTCAAGTTTTTATTCCGTCAATTGTTTTTTTCCAAAAAAGTTGAATTTTCTGATTATTATGAATATTTTGGAAAGTATTGTTAACGCAACGCAAAATTAGTTTTAACCCTATATCAAATTGTCCCTATATGACTTAAATATGGCATTTTAATTCATTTTGACATATTGATTTACATTTCAATTTATTTACATTTGCATAATACAAGATATTCAAACTATGTCTGAAACAGTTAAACTTACTTTAAACGATTCATCATATGAGCTTCCTGTAATCACAGGAACTGAAAATGAAAAAGCTATTGACATCTCCAAACTAAGAGATCAAACCGAGTATATAACTTTAGATCCGGGATTTAAAAACACAGGAGCTACGAAAAGTGCCATTACTTTCTTAGATGGTGAAAAAGGTATTCTTCACTACAGAGGTTATCCTATTGAACAATTAGCCGAAAAATCTACATTTTTAGAAGTTGCTTATTTATTGATCTTTGGTGAATTACCTTCAGACGAGACTTTGAAAAAATTCAGACATGACATCAGCAAGCATACACTGATTCATGAGGATATGAAGAAATTCTTTGACGGATTTCCTTCAAAATCCCACCCAATGGGACAACTGTCCTGTTTGGTTGGAGCCCTTTCTGCTTTTTATCCTGAATCCCTGAATCCTAATGCTTCTGAAGAAGAAGATAACCTGACAATTGTAAAATTACTGGCAAAAATGCCGACAATTGTTTCATGGATTCACAAAAAATCATTGGGTCATCCGGTGATCTACCCTAAAAACAATCTTAACTATGTACACAATTTCCTAAGCATGACTTTCGGTCAGGTAACGGAAGATGTGACTATAGACCCGATTGTCATTGATGCGATGCACAAATTGCTGATCCTTCATGCTGATCACGAACAAAACTGTTCAACTTCTACAGTACGTATCGTAGGTTCATCCAATGCGAATCTTTATGCGTCTGTTTCCGCAGGAATCTCCGCTTTATGGGGTCCTCTTCACGGAGGAGCTAATCAGGCAGTTATCGAGATGCTTGAGGCGATCAAAAATGACGGTGGTGATGCAGATAAATATCTGGCTAAAGCTAAAGATAAAAATGATCCTTTCCGTTTAATGGGATTCGGTCACCGTGTATACAAAAACTTTGACCCGCGTGCTAAGATTATCAAAAAGACATGTGATGATATCTTAGAAAAACTGGGCATTAATGATCCTGTCCTGGAAATCGCAAAACGCCTTGAAGAAGCTGCATTAAGCGACCAGTACTTCATTGACAGAAAATTATATCCAAACGTAGATTTCTATTCCGGTATTATCTACCGTGCATTAGGTTTCGATTCGGAAATGTTTACCGTATTATTCGCTTTGGGTCGTCTTCCGGGATGGATTGCTCAGTGGAAAGAGATGCGCGAAAACAAAGAGCCTATCGGACGTCCGAGACAGGTCTATACGGGCTCACAAAAACGCGACTACGTAGAGCTGAAAAACAGAAAATAATTCATTTTGAATATAGAATTAAAAGGCACTCTCTACGGGTGCCTTTTTTAGTTCAAAAAAAATCTACTAAATAAGTATAACTTCACGGTTAGATGCTTAAATAATGGGGAGTTTTCCTTATGTTTGCAATCTAATTAAGAATTATTCTAAAAAACTTGACCGACCTGTTAATCGATATACTGGTACCTGTAGCAATTTTTAGTTTTATTGCTATTTTCACGCTGTTTGCGGTATATGCGGAGCGTAAAATTGCCGGTTTTGTACAGGATCGTCTCGGCCCCATGGAAACCGGAAAATTCGGAAGCCTGCAGACAATAGCAGATATTCTGAAGCTCCTCCAAAAAGAATTTATTACTCCCTCTGCCGCAGACAAAATATTGTTCGCCGCCGCTCCTGTTATTATCTTTATTGCTGTTTTTATTGGTTTCAGTGTAATGCCCTGGGCTCCGGGATTTATTCCTGCTGATACACATACCGGACTGTTTTTTATTATGGCGGTTGTTTCTATTGATGCAATAGGTATACTTATGGCTGGCTGGGGATCCAATAATAAGTACTCCTTATTAGGCTCTATCCGCGCCATAGCACAGATGGTATCGTACGAGATTCCGGTAGGATTGTCTCTGATTGCAGCTGTGATGATTACGCAGACGCTGAATCTCAATGAAATCGGTATAAACCAGGGAATCCTGTCTTCAGAAAACATTAAGTTTCTGGGATTCTGGGAAGTCAATACAGTCGGAGGAATATTTGCCTGGAACATCTTTCAGGCTCCGCATCTCTTAGTGGTTTATATTATCTTCTTTATAGCCACATTAGCAGAATGTAACAGAGCTCCGTTTGATATTCCGGAAGCAGAATCTGAACTCATCGGAGGTTTTCATACCGAATACGGGGGAATCAAATTTGCATTTGTCTTCCTTGCGGAATATGCCATGATGTTTTTAGTAGCCATGCTGGGGGTTGTTATTTTCCTTGGCGGATGGAATACACCTCTGCCCAATATCGGAGCCTTGAAATTGGCTACCTGGACCACCGGATTATGGTGGGGAATCTTCTGGACACTGGCCAAATCACTGCTTATCGTCGGTGTACAGATGTGGATCAGATGGACACTTCCACGACTCAGAGCAGATCAGTTGATGGCATTATGCTGGAAAATACTGATCCCTGCAGCGTTTGTCTGTATGGCGATCTCAGGAATATGGAGATTAATTGTTATGAATTAATATGATGTTGATAAAGACGACCATAAATGCATTACTCACGGCTGTCAAAGGACTTTCTTTGACTGTAAGGCACCTCATTGGTGCCCGTCGTGCACGTCATGAGCTCGACATCACAAAAGATCATTATTTTGACAAGCAGGACGGGGTAGCTACGGTACAGTTTCCTAAGCAGAAAATGCCTATTCCTGAAGTCGCCCGTTATCAGTTGGAGGTGGAGATAGACGATTGTATCGTATGTGATCTTTGTGCCAAAGCCTGCCCTGTGGATTGTATAGATATACTGTCTATCAAATCACCGGAAGCGATCGGAAAAACTTCAGACGGAAGTGTAAAACGTCTTTATGCGGAGAAATTCGACATCGATATGGCCAAATGTATGTATTGCGGTCTTTGTACTGTTGTATGTCCTACAGAATGCATCACCATGACCAATCAGTATGACCGCAGCACATCCAAACTGACGGACCTTATCTATGGGTTCTCGGATATGTCAGACACAGAAGTAGCACAACGTAAAGAAGAGTGGACCAAATTTCAGGCAGAGAAGGAGGCTGCAAAAAAACAATCATGACACTTGAAGAACTTTTGTTTTATGCCTTCGCAGCACTGGCTATCGGTTCGGCGCTGTTGGTGGTTAACCTAAAAAATACTGCAAGGGCACTTTTCTTGTTTTTCATTGTCTTGTTTGCTATGGCCGGACTTTACCTCTTTGCTCTTGCAGATTTTGTAGCGATCACTCAGATCATGGTATACGTAGGTGGTGTACTGATCCTGATGATCTTTGCATTTATGTTGTCCAACAAGGAATTGCTCAAAGATCTGCAACATGCTTCCGGTAAGTTTCTGACTTTGCCTAACTGGCAGTCTTTGATTCTTAGTTCGGTTTTTTTGATTATTATGATCACAGCTGTAGTAGAATGGCAGTCCGAGGTGCCTGCATGGATCGAGCAGGCACGAATTAACAACACCTTGATCCATCCATCGGACAATAATATTCAACAACTTGGATTCAAGTTTATGACACAATATATTCTTCCTTTTGAGCTCATTGGTATCTTCCTTATGATGACATTGATCGGTGCTGCTCACTTATCCAGAAAGGAGGATAAATTTTGATTACTTTAACTCATTTCCTGGTCGTGAGTGCGTGTATATTCTGTATTGGTCTGTATGCAGTCCTGTCGAAAAAAAATGCGATTATGATTCTGGTGGGTATTGAACTGATGATCAATGCGGCGATTCTTAATTTTGTAGCATTCGGTCGTTATGATAAAATCAATTACGGCGGACAGGTTTTCGCATTATTTGCTATCGTACTCGCAGCTGCAGCGGTAGCTGTAGGTCTGGCGATTATTCTGAATGTCTATCGCCATTATAACACAATCAATCCGGATCAGGTACAGGAATTAAAAGATTAGTATTGAATTACTTTGCTGACATATCGCCCGTTACTACTGCACTGCTTACTTTAGCACTGCCTTTTGCGGCTTTTCTCTATCAGGCACTTTTAGGAAAACGAGCACAGTCCGGTATTATTCCGGCTATTGCAATAGCCTTAAGCGCTCTTTTTGGTCTTCTGACATTTGTTGAAATCTGGAACTACCGTACAGTCCACATTCAGACCGATTGGTTTACGATAGGCAATAAAACATTTACAGTAGGCATTTTGCTCAACAATCTCACCGCACTGATGCTGCTGATTGTACCTGTTATAGCACTTCCGGTACATTTATACTCCAGATCATATATGCACGGGGATAAAGGTATTCATCGCTACTGGATGTATCTGAGCTTATTTTGTTTTGCCATGTTGGGTCTGGTGATGATGAATAACCTGTTGCTGATGTACATTTTCTGGGAGCTGGTCGGGTTTGCCTCGTATCTGCTTATTGGATTTTGGTTTACAAAAGAGTCAGCAGCGCAGGCAAACAAAAAGGCATTTATTATTAACCGTATTGGTGATCTGGGATTTTTAACCGGTATTGCTATTGTATATAGTCAGTTTGGCACATTAAATCTCGTGGAATTATTTGGTTCCGATGGTTTGGCATATCAGGCCATATTAAGTGATGGCCAATGGATATCTCCAATGAATAATACTATGCCTGCAGGTTGGTTGACAGCAGCCGGGATAGCTTTCTTTATCGGAGCTATGGCTAAATCTGCTCAATTTCCCTTACACGTATGGCTTCCGGATGCGATGGAAGGTCCTACCTCTGTATCGTCTCTTATTCATGCTGCTACTATGGTAGCAGCCGGTGTATTTTTAATGGCGACACTGTTTCCATTATTTAATGAAACCGTATTACTTGTCATTGCTGTAATTGGAACCCTGACAGCAGCAAGTGCGGCATATTTTGCATTGGCACAATATGATATCAAACGAATTCTGGCCTTTTCTACTATATCTCAGCTGGGATATATGATGGTGGGTATAGGTATAGGCGCATGGGATGCAGCAATTTTCCATCTGGCGACACACGCATTTTTTAAATGTCTGCTATTCTTATGTGCCGGAGCTGTAATCCATGAGATGGTGCATCTTAAAGAAAAGAGCCAGCAGGATTTTGATGCGCAGGACCTTCGAAATATGGGAGGACTCCGCAAGTATATGCCTAAGACATTTGCACTGATGGCACTCTCCTCGCTAGCTTTATCAGGATTCCCGCTGACATCGGGCTATCTGTCCAAAGACAGCATTGTTATTTCAGCATTCGAATGGAGCAGTACACATGGAGCAGTCTATCATATTATTCCTGTAGTATTGATCGTAGTCAGTATCCTGACAGCATTCTATATTGGGAGATTAATTTTTAAAGCTTTCTTCGGACAGCTACGTGTGCCTTCATCGCTGACAGCACCTATGCATGAAGCACCAAAGATGATGCTTATTCCCATGTTTTTTCTGGCACTATGGTGTTTCTTCCCAATTTTCTCCTTCAATCCGCTGTCTTACCATCATGCCTGGATTGTGGACGGGTTGCTGGATCAATATCCTTATGCTACCAACCCATTAGCACACCTTGTTATTCCGGTTATCCTTACGCTTGGCGCTTTGGGAAGCTGGTGGGTCGGTTATAAGTGGTATGTCAAAAATGAATATCCGTTCAATCCTCAACACCGATTAATACAAGCTTCTTTAAAACAAGGGTATTTAAATGAACTGTATACATTTGTTTTCGTGAATGGTACCGTAAAGTTGGCAAAAATTTGTTATTGGATTGACCGAAATATCGTGGATGGTATTGTTCACCTGATTTCTATTGTTATATTACGTTTCTCAGCTGTCATTAACTGGATTGACCGGGTACTTGTGGACGGCTTTGTCAATTTGGTGGCTAAAACAGCCTATTGGCTTGGAAATGTGTTTCGTCACATACAGAATGGCCGTCTGCAGTATTATCTGTTTTCGGTGTTTTTCGTGGTTTTGATTGGTTTAGTTTATTTGATCATAAAATAAAATGGGATTACTTACGCTCATCATATTTCTTCCTTTAATCGCAACAGCCTTCATACTGCTGCTTCCGACAAAATGGAACAACTCATACAAATACCTTGCTCTGGCATTTACAGTTGTGCAGTTACTCATAGCAGGCTATCTGTATATTCATTTTGATGCTACACGAACAGGGATTAATACAGTAGAAGGCTATCAGTTTGTCGAACAGCTTTCCTGGATCCGTCTTGATCTTGGCACTATTGGCAAGTTAGAAATAGATTATTTCCTGGGGCTTGACGGTGTTTCTTTACCGCTGGTATTGCTAAGCGCTTTTGTGATGCTCATGGCTATAGGCGCTTCCTGGAATATACAGAAGAGTCCTAAAGGATACTTTGCCCTACTGATGGTACTCAATATGGCAGTAATGGGCATTTTCTGTGCACTGGATTTTTTCCTTTTTTATGTATTCTATGAAGTGATGCTCCTTCCGTTGTATTTTCTTATCGGAATATGGGGCGGAACACGAAGAGAATATGCAGCAATCAAATTTTTCATCTATACGCTGTTTGGTTCGGTATTCATGCTACTTGTCATTGTGGGTCTTTATTTTTCGGTTACCAATCCGGTGACAGGTGCATACACCTTCAATATGTTGTCTATGATGAATCCGGACAATTATGTAGAAGGAGGATTCTTTTCCCCTGACAGCCTTTCCACTATCTTTGGATGGTCTACAAGGCTTGTAGGATTTATTGTATTGTTTTTTGCATTTGGGATCAAGGTACCTATTGTGCCTTTACACACCTGGTTGCCGGATGCACACGTAGAAGCTCCTACTCCGATCTCCATCATCCTTGCCGGAATATTGCTGAAGATCGGTGGCTATGGAATAATCCGTATCTGCTATGGCATTTTCCCGGACATTGCAGTACAGACCAATTGGTGGATCGGACTTATAGGCGTGATATCCATTTTATACGGTGCAATGAATGCTTTGGCACAGAAAGATCTGAAGCGCATGATCGCTTATTCATCGGTATCGCACATGGGATTTGTATTATTAGGTATCGCTTCGCTGACAACAGAAGGAATTTCGGGTGCTATGTTTCAGATGATAAGTCACGGATTCCTGTCCGCAGCTCTGTTTTTTCTGGTGGGTGTGGTGTATGACCGTGTGCATGACCGTTATATCTATCATTTCAGAGGGTTGGCGACCATTATGCCGAAATATACAGCTTTTGTGGCTATAGCTTTCTTTGCCTCTCTTGGTCTGCCCGGATTTTCGGCTTTTATCGGAGAAGCATTTGTGATCATCGGGACATTCAATGCAGCCAGTATAGGATCGGCTCTACCGAGATGGATGGCTATCGCAGGTTCTATAGGAATTCTGTTAAGTGCAGCCTACTTCCTGTGGACATTACAACGGATGTTTTTTGGACAAACCCGCCTGAAGGGTGGTGAATCCTGGGTCTCAAAATTAACAGACATTAACCTCAGAGAACAGATCATCTTGTTTCCGACTATCGCACTGGCATTGGTCCTCGGAATTTTTCCGTTTCTAATTTTTGATAAGATGAATACCTCTGTTCTTCATTTTGTATCCATTCTTCACCAATATATCGGTTAATATGGAAAGTAACAATCTGAGCAATATTCTGGATCATGTCATTGGCAGTGTCTCTGTATTAGGGCCTGAGATTGCACTTATTCTGACTTTTGTACTCAGTATCTGTGCGTCCTTATTTACAGACCGGATATGGAGACAGTCTTCTTTTGCGATCAGCGTTGCCGGAATAGCCTGTGCAATCTATGCTCTGTGTCAACAGAGCGGACAGGAATTACCACCTGCATTTTTTGAAATGATCAGCATCGATCAGTTCTCCGTCTATGCACGCCTGCTCATTGCAGTAGCTTCTCTTGTTCTTCTGCTCTTTATCCAACAATATTTCAGCTATTATTCTTATCGGAAAAGATCTGCCGATATATATCCTGTACTGATTGCCAGTATAATCGGAATGAATGTACTGACAATGACCAACAACTGGCTTTTAGTCTTTATCAGTATAGAAATACTATCTATTGCATCCTATGTGATGGTCGGCTTTCTCTCTCAGAAGCGGAAAGAGTCTGAAGCAGCAATGAAATATGTATTGTTCGGATCAGTATGTGCCGCCGTCATGTTATATGGATTGTCGTTACTTTATGGTTTTTCAGGAAGCCTGACCTTCAATTCTACTGATCATATCAAAGGTTTGATTGATGCGCCTGAAACCATAGTTAGTATAGCTCTGCTGTTTATCTTTACAGGGATTGGCTTCAAACTCAGTTTCGTACCTTTTCATATCTGGAGTCCCGATGTGTATCAAGGCGCTCCTACCCCTGTAACCGCTTTTCTGGCAACAGTTCCTAAAATTGCAGTCGTTGTATTCCTGACACGTATTTACACCACCTGGTCGGATACTCCTTTTTATTTTTCGGACTTCTTCTATTACATCCTGATTATTGCAGCAATAGCAACCATGCTGATTGGTAATTTAGCAGCCTTAAGACAGACGGACATCAAACGTATGATGGCCTATTCTTCTATTGGCCACACGGGTATTCTGCTGATGATGGTACTGGTCTATACTTCACATCAGCCTCAGGTACTGATGTATTACCTTATCGTATATACGCTGATGAATCTGGCGTCCTTTATCTTTATCGACCAGCTGGAACGCATCAAAGGTAATACGGAAATTACTTCCTATGCCGGTCTCGGCAAAGTGTATCCCGTATTATTCGTGAGTTTCACTATCGTACTTATATCACTGATAGGGCTTCCTCCGACTGCCGGATTTATCGGGAAGCTATTGATATTCTCCAGTGTTTTTGAAGTCTATCAACAGGACAACTATGCCTTGTTGATGATCCTTTTGATAGTGGGTGCACTGACGGCTGTTATTTCCTTATTTTTCTATTTCAAAATTCCATTGCAGGGATTTTTAAGAACAGCTGAACAGGAAGTAACTAAGCCGTTGAAATGGTCTACACTACTGGTTATTGCTGTAATATGTACATTTCTGATCCTGATTTTAGGGATATTCCCGGATATGTTATTAGATCGTTTGCTGTAATCTGACCCTCCAATCTATTCTTTAATATCTTATATTTGCATCATGATAAGTGCAATTGCAAATCCGATTTTTCAACGTGCGATCGAAGATTATCACGTAAATGATGCCATAGATCATCCTATTGAGAATCCTTATGATAAAACATCTTTGGAACATTTATTATATCTCAAATGCTGGATTGATACTGTACAATGGCATATGGAAGACGTGGTCCGTAATCCTGAAATCGATCCGAAGGATGCTTTGTACTGGAAACGCCGCATCGACCAATCAAACCAATATCGTACGGACACTGTTGAATATATAGACAGCTACTATCTTCAGAAATACGCAGATATACAACCGCTGGCTGATGCAAAGGTAAATACAGAAAGTCCTGCATGGGCCATTGACCGCTTATCTATTCTGGCCTTGAAAATATACCATATGGAACAGGAAACTTTGCGTGCAGATGCAACTGCTGAGCATATTGAAGCATGTCAGCAAAAGCTCAACATTCTTTTGGAACAACGTAAAGATCTTTCCGTGAGCATTGATGAACTATTAAATGATATAGAGCAAGGCCATAAATACATGAAAGTTTATAAGCAGATGAAGATGTATAACGATCCTGCTCTTAACCCCGTGCTGTATACTGCAGGAAAATAATATGATGCATCTGCCCTCCAAAATAATTGTAACCCGCTTTTCAGCAATGGGTGATGTCGCTATGGTTGCTTCTGTACTGAAGGAATTCTGCGTGCAATATCCCGAAGTGCAATTAATTATGGTCAGCAGACCTTTTTTCCGGGCTTTTTTTGAGGAGATCCCCCAAATTACATTTCACCCTTTCGATCCGAAAGGTAAGCATAAAGGAATTTTGGGAATACGACAACTAAAAAAAGAACTGGATCAGTATCAGGCTACAGCTGTAGCAGACCTTCATTACAACCTGAGATCCCGGATACTTGGTTTTTTATTTCGGTTGTCAGGTACCCGCGTAGTTGGATTGGATAAGGGCCGGAAAGAAAAAAAACAACTTACAAGGACGGTTGATAAAGTATTAAAGCCACTAAGACAGACAACAGAGCGTTATGCAGATGTCTTTAGAAAGTTAGGCTTTACCATACACCTTTCTCATACAAGGATTACCCGAAAAGAGCAGCTTCCACAAATGGCCAGAGCTATGTTTGCTGATGAAGGAACTGCTAAAATCGGAATTGCCCCGTTTGCACAACATCCTTACAAGGTATTTCCGTTAGCTAAGATGGGTAAAGTTATTCAAACCCTCTCAGAAAAAGGCTACGAGACTTTTATATTCGGGGGCGGCAACGAGGAGAAGAAGATAGCAACCCAATGGGAAAGTCAATTTAGAAATGTACATAATACCATAGGATTATTTACTTTAAAGGAAGAATTAGCGATTATTTCTAACCTCAATCTGATGATCAGTATGGATTCGTCGGGTATGCATATGGCATCTCTGATGGGTATCAGATGCTTGTCCATATGGGGAGCAACACATCCGTTTGCAGGTTTTTTAGGTTACGGACAGGTATTGGAGGATTGTATTCAGGTCGATCACCCCAATCGTCCAGGTTCAGTATATGGTAATAAACCTTGTGACTGTGACGGCATAGAAGCAATAGATTTGGTAACACCTGAAATGGTTATTGATAAAATAGGGATATCCGGGATATGAGAATAGGTTTTGATGCTAAAAGATATTTTCATAATAACACGGGCTTAGGAAACTATAGTCGTGATCTGATACGTATTCTTTCAGAAAACTTTCCTGAAAACGATTATCTTTTATATACACCCAAGCTTTCTTCCAAATATTCCGCATTGGAGAAATTATCTGACTTCAGATTGCCTTCCGGAATATTTCACAGCATTCTGCCCAATCTATGGCGTACCAAAGGTATTATCAAAGATTTAGTCAGAGACAATATAGATATCTACCACGGACTATCCGGCGAATTGCCGATCGGGCTAAAAAATACAGGTATTAAATCGGTAGTAACTATTCATGACCTGATCTTTATCCGTTATCCGGAATTGTATCGCTTCTTAGACAGGAAAATCTACACCAAAAAATTCGAATATGCGTGTACAAATACGGACAAGATCGTAGCTATAAGCAAACAGACTAAACTTGATCTTATGGAATTTTTCAAAATTCCGGAAGAGAGAGTAGATGTTATTTATCAGGGTTGTCATCCGGAATTTAAAATAAAGAAGAGTAAGTCTGAACAAAAGCAGCTTACAGACAGACTGCAACTTCCGGCTGAGTTTATCCTTAACGTAGGAACTATTGAACCGAGAAAAAATGCGCTGTCTATTATCAAAGCGATAAAGGATGTAGATTGTCCTTTAGTCATTGTAGGCAGACAAACAGCATATCAGCAGGAAATTAACAACTACATCACAAAGCATAAGATGGAGAAAAGAGTCTTCTTCCTGGAAGGATTATCTATGAGAGACTTATCCATACTTTACACCGCAGCAAAGGCTTTTGTATATCCTTCCATATTTGAAGGTTTCGGCATCCCTATTATTGAAGCATTGTATTCAGAAACTCCGGTTATCACCAATGGTACAGGAGTATTCCCAGAAGCAGGCGGTCCATTTTCTTATTACATCAATGTAAATGATGCCGAACAGATGAGCTATGCTATTCAATCAGTACTTGGTTCTGAGAAAATGCAGGAGGAAATGAAAACAAAAGGATTGGCATACGCACAGCAATTTAATGATGAGGTCTTAGCTCAAAAATGGATCAAATCTTATAGTCAACTTTAATCTTTTGGCTTTACTACAGGAATTCGTTTCTGAAGCTTTTTCCAATGATTTGACCGGTCTCTGTAAATCAGGATTTTTCCAAATTTATACTTAAATTTCATAATACCCTTATAGTCATCTTCAACTATTCTACGGGCAGTGTCCGGAAATTCCTGTAGTATCTCTAATATAGCTTTGGTATACACAGTGGGACCGGTCATAGCGTGAACATCATGCGGAAAAGCATTTGTTTCTATATTATGTACTATAAGATCGATTGTACGTTTTAGAAAAGGGTGGCCTTTATCATAGATCAGTGCCCATTGCGCATACAAATGTCGACCATTTTCTTTGGTAATAACGGCCACATCGTCTTCCAGTAAGAACTTATCCAGATCGGCAATAAGATCACTATCCAGATCCAGATATATACCTCCATGTATATATAATACCGCATAACGGAAAAAATCAGCCTTTGCTGCCCCTATCTGAAGAAGATTATAGGCATCAGAAGTTCGCTTGTCAAAATTCTTTTCTATAAACCGGGAAATTTCAGTATCATCATAAAATTTATAACTGAATGATTTATTTTTTCGCATAAATCTCCAGATATAAAACCTGGTTAGTAAGGGAATTTTATCTGTTTTAAACGTCTGATATATTATTTTGGGAATGGCCATCCTTCTTCTATTTTAACATGTTGTATGATGAGAAGAATATATTTCTTACTCCATTCCAACTGTAACCCTCTCTAATTAAGCACAATTTACCTGCTAAGATAACATTTAATCCGACTACTCAGAATGGCTTATTATCATATTTTTGTTGTTACAAAATATCATAAATAAAAACCTCATTTTGAAAGTCTTTCTTTAAGAGAATCCTATCGTATTGTATATACAGGTAACTTTATCTAAGTTTGTACATGATATGTGCGCGTGTAAGACCTGTTTTTTCCTGGCGAGACAGAAGGTCATTGCAGAGGTAAAGTCGCAACTTATTCTAATGACAATAATTAATGGGAAAAATTGGTTTAATAACAGTACGATACGGATTAGAAATCAATGGCGGAGCTGAATTCCACTGTAGAATGTTAGCTGAAAGATTAGCTCCACAAAATGAAATAGATGTATTGACGACCACTATCCGAAATTATGTCAGCTTTGAAAATCCATTTCCCACGGGTGAAGAAGTAATAAATCAAATAAAGGTTCTGCGTTTCAGCAATACGGAATATGATCATCAACGCTTTCGGCAGGCAGAGAAAAAAGCAAAATGGAGCAGAAAAATAAGACGGCTGATTTTCAGATTTAAGCTCAGTTCAGTTATTTTTAAACTGTTTCCTGTTTGGAACTTTAAGATCACGGAAGAGTATGAGTTGATGAGACTACATAAGTTTTATTCTAAAGATCTCATCGATTACATAAAAGCCAGACATCACGAATATGATGCGCTTATATTCTTTTCGTATGAAAATCCACTTACTCAACTGGGAATAATGGTGGCTCCGCAGAAATCTATACTCATGCCTGCAGCACATTTGGAAGGAATGCTGTTCAGAAGCATCAACAGCCATTCCTTTACAAAAGCTGCTTTCATAGCCTTCAATACGGACACAGAACGCCAGATGTGCCATCAGCTGTTTCAGCATAAAATGTCTCCAAACAGTGTCGTTGCAGTAGGCACTACGCTGTCAGAACCTGAAAATGCAGAAAATATAAAAAAGAACTATCCGGTACCTGAACACTATATTTTATATTCGGGACGTGTAACATCTGAAAAGTTAAATTCTCTAATAAATGACTTTTTGCAATACAAGCAACAGAATCCCGGAGACTTGCGTCTTGTGCTGACAGGAGACATTATGATGGAAAAAACTGTCTCGGATGAAATTGTATATATGGGATTTGTTCCCGAGCCTGTAAAAACATATTTGATGATGCATGCCATGGCTATTATCAACCCTTCGACAGTAGAAAGTCTTTCCCTTTTAACATTGGAAGCCTTGTCGTTAGGGAAATTTATTATTGCAAACAAGAAATGTAATGTAATGAGAGAGCATGAGCGCAAAAGTAACGGAGCCGTACAGTGCTATAGCTCATTTGTCAGTTTCACAACAATCTTAAACATGGTTGTGAACTATCCGGAAAAGCTCATAGAAATACGCAAAAATGCAGAGAAATACGTGGAAGACAATTACAATTGGGATAAAGTGATCAGACAATACCAACAGGTTTTCGATAACATAAAAGAATCCGAACGGAATTAAGAAATAGGATTTTCATCTTTATCCAGGAAGCGGTTAAGTCCATTCGCACACCAGGTGGTCTTATTGGCAATCGCTTCATTCAGAATATGATCATTTTGAGGTAAGGAAGCCCGCGATTCTTCCTTATGATACAAATGATATCCAAGAGCTGAAAATTTAATATTAATACGTTTAATACCTGCATTGAATAACCGTTCTACAAATTCACTATCTTCTCTTCCCCACCCTACAAAATCATTGTTAAAACCATTTACTTTCAACACATCTTCATAATAAAAAGACATATTGCAGGATCTTATAGCATGATGACTATATGTGATTTTTCGTTTAATTAAGCCTGCTAACAGAGCGTTTCTGAAAGCGAAAAATCTTTTTTCAAATCGGTATTCAATATCCGGATCGCCCCATCTGGCGACAAATGGTCTTTGGGGTTGACTAAGAATTTCTTTCGTTTTCTTCTCTGTCAGCAAAAAACGCCCACCTTGCAGGAAACACCCTTTTTCTGCATGATGTAAATGATCTTTCACAAAAAAAGGATCCAGAATAATATCTCCATCTATTATAATAACATAAGGAGACTTAACAAGTGCCAGAGCTTTATTACGGATCTCGGCAGCTCTGAAACCGTTATCAGGTTGCCAGGCATGTAATAGCGGAATAGGGAGTATGGATTGATACTTATCGATAACAGCTGCAGTAGCCTCTCCTGAGCCATCATCCGCAATAATTACCTGCTGAGGTTTGATATGCAATCCACAAACCGAAACCAGTACTGCTTCCAGTGCATCCGGTCTGTTGTAGGTGGTTATAATCAGTGAAACTTCCAATACAAGATGTTTTTTCGCAAAGATATTCTTTCTAATCCATAAATGGAGCTTAATTTAGGGGCAGCTTATATATATTTATCAATACCGTTATTGCAATAGGTAAGTTTCTTTTGTTTGGTTAGCTCAAAGAGCTCTTCATTTTTTAGCAACCTCTCTCTAGTATTTATCTTATGCCAAAGATGAAATACAATTCCTCCGAATTTCAGAAATCTTTTATTTACCCCACTGTTCATAAGGCGGGCAATGAATTCTTTATCCTCAGGACCCCAACCGACAAAATCTTCGTTATAGCCATTCACCTTAATTGCATCCTTTTTCCAAAAGGCCATATTACATCCGTGTATTTCCCATTTTTCATTTCCTTTGACTTTATAGTTTGTTTCAAAGAAGCTCCAAAACGGACGGAACCGGAAAGCACTGAAGAAATTAGACACACCTTTAGAAAAAGGATTAACGTTTACAGACATCTCGCTGATCTTTTTTGTAGAGTATTCTTGGTCCATATAAACTCTACTTGCTCTGACAAATGAATTGGGTTTAGCAAACTTAATATGATCTTCAACAAAACAGGAGTGTAGTAACACATCTCCATCAATCTGTACAATATAGTCACCTGAGCAGCGAACCAGAGTTTTGTTCCATATTTTCGTCTTCTGAAAACCCTCGTCAGGCTGCCAGACATGTATAACAGGAAAAGGAAAGATCTGTTGATACCTCTTAATTACCTCCGCAGTTTCTTCTCCTGAGCCATCATCTGCGATCAAAATCTCATCCGGGAAAGTGGATTGTGTAAGAATACTTTTCAGGCATAATGACAATGCAACAGGCCAATTATATGTAGATATAATTAATGATACTTTCATATGTTCGCTAATCCTGTAGTTTTCATAAATCTTATTCCTTCTTAATTATTCAACATAATTCGATCCAAAATTTCCACCTCACGCTTACGACTATGATTATTTCTAAAATAGTTATCCCCCTCATCGGATATTTTTTCATAATATTGGTGATCTGTTAGCAGTTGTATAATACGACTTGCAAATTCGGCAGGATCCTGAGCAACAAGACATCCGTTTTGACTTTTATTAATAAGACCGTCTATCCCCCTCCTGTTTGTGACGACTGGCAATCCGTAAGAAAGTGCTTCTAAAACCTTAATCTTTATTCCGGTACCACTTAACATAGGGCAAATGCAGATTTTAGCATTTTGATAGACTTTCTCTAAGTCGTCAACCATACCTAACTTTACAATATTATCTGCATCTTTAACGACACGTCCTATTTTCCCAACAATTCCTATTTTGAATTGCCCGATTAAAGGCAGGACTGATTCCTGAAACCATTCCATACTTCGGATATTATGAAAATTATCACTAGCCACATAAAGTATGTCGTATACTCTGTCTTTTAATACAATATTACTTTTATTACTATCAAAGGAGATTGGCAACAAGCTGACTTTCTTTTTCGTAAACTGCTCATAAATAAACTGTTCTTCCACAGAATACGTCCAGATCTCATCAAATTTCTTTAATATCTTCATTTCGGATTCTAATCTGCTTCCCATTTTTGAAGATTTGCTTTTGCTCTCTTTTGCTATATGTTGTAATGTAATAAAATCATGAGTATCTATGATTGAATATGCTTTTATATCTTTATCGATCACATTTCCATACTCCGCATAACTAATAATCACCGTATCATAACGTTCTTCAGCTATGATTCGCTTCAATTGTCTTTTGAAATAAGGAGAAACCCTATCTATATCACTGTCTTTCAGCATATTATTAATTTCCTTCTGAAGCTTATCATTTAAAAAATACTGAATAATATTACCTTTCTTCATTTTAAAAGGTACTATTCTTAATTTTATATTAGGATAATGATTTTTAAATTTAATTATACTCTCCTCATTCCAGTTTATAAATGAAATAAAATCAACTTGCATTTTCTCTTTTCTCTGTTCAAAATAGCTGAGGATTTGACGACATCTCGTCAAATTACCAGCTTCTGAGGAAAAAGGATTCTCAGGCATGAAATATAAAATCTTCTTATGGAACATTTATTTACAGCGTTAATTTAACTAATTTTGCAATATTGCAAATATGAACAAAAATCAGATATTAGAAGAATTAGCAATAATTATTCTGAACTATAATTCAAGTATGGATGTCCGTCGTCAGGTCAATACTCTTCTGGATGAAGGTATAGAAAAGACGTGTTTTTATATCATTGATAATGATTCATCTGACGGTCAGAACCTTGCCGGATTTTGCAGGGATACTAACCTTTTTTTTCATGAGATGGGGAGTAACTTAGGTTATGCTCACGCCAATAACTGGGCAATAAAAAAAGCAAAAAGTGATGGCAAAAATTTCTTTTTGATCCTCAATCCGGATATATATATTGATGCCAACTGTATATCGGAATTATGTAACAACCTTGCTCAGGATCCAGATCTGGCAGTAGTGGGACCACGAATCATGTTTAAAGATAAAGAAAACATGATTTTTTCAGACGGAGGAATATTAAGACCGAAAAGGGGATTTGAAGGGGGACATGTTAACTGCTTACTGGAACTGCAGGATGTATCTATAACAGGATTAAACTATAATCTGGAGTATGTAACAGGTAGTGCCATGCTCTTCCGATGGGAAGTACTTGAAGATATGGGCTTTATGTACGAGCACCTTTTTATGTATTACGAAGAATCTGAATGGTGTTATCGTATCAAACAGTCTAAAAGATGGAAAATTGCTATCAATACGGATGTCAAAGCATATCAGACAGATAGCTCCCGTGGAGAAACCTATGAGTACTATATGACCCGAAACAGAATCTGGTTATGTAGAAAATATGGAGGTAATATTTACAAAGCGATCAAAAACAGATGGCGATTAATGAAAGCTGTTTACAGGAGAAAAGACCTAAGTTCTTCGGAAAAAAAATCGTTCATAAAAAAAGTGCTCTCAGGCATATGGGATGGTTTCAAATTAGACCTTCAACAAAGCCACTAGAAACCTTTAACATTATAATCAGTACACAGAACTTAAAAAATGGGACTACGTAGATACTTCAGACCTTATATTCATAAAAGACGGCATATTAATTATTTAAAAAAGGAATATCGATATATTGATTCGAACTACTTTTCTATTGCCGGAAATGAAATAAGCTTTCCTGTATTTGAAGAACCGCTAGTGTCCATTATTATCCCTTTATTCCATCAGGATCAATATACCCGGAAGTGTCTGGCGTCCATTGCTGCGCACCTACCCGGAGTATCATTTGAACTTATTCTTATTGACAATACAAAAACAACTGCTTTTCAGGATATACCTAATTTAAAATTAATTGATGCCACAGAAAAAACTAGTTTTATCAGTAGCCTTAATAAAGGTATTAATCATGCAAAAGGAGATTATGTATATATATTAGACAATCGTACTGTAGTCTTGGATGGCTTTTTAGATGAATTGCTACATGTATTTGACAATAATAATAATGTAGGTGCAGTAACGTCTATGCTTATTAATCCGGATGGAACCTTACAAGGAGCTGGAGGTGTATTTCTGGCAGACAGTCAATCTGAGGAAGTTAATAATCCCGCCATCTATCATCCGGTTGTGAATTATGTCCGTAAAATTGATTATGCTCCAAACTGCAGTTTACTGTTCAAAAGATTAACAGACAATGGAGAAGTTAACCTTTTGGATGAGCAACTCGAGATGCCGGGTACTGAAGGCTCCGAAATATGTTTCAATCTTAAATACCTTCAAAATAAAGATATATATTACACACCTTTTTCAAAGGTTATACATTTTGATAAATCCAGAATTAAAAAGAAATCCGGTCAAACAGACAAAAAGCCGGATACTTTAAAAACCAATTGGACTGAAACACGGAGCAATATAAAAGCAGTATCATCCCAACAGCGTGTTCTGGAATTATATAACAATAAAAATATTGTTTTCTTTCACGATCGTATACCTCAGTTCGACAATAACTCCGGAGACCTAAGGCTTACGGAGATTATTGCTGCTTTTCATAAATTAGGATATCACATTACTTTGGTCGTCAGACATAATAGAATAGATAATAGCTACTGTCAATATTTTCGCAGATCAGGTGTTTGTGTAATCTATGATTACCGTTTGTTCAACGAACTGCCGGATTTCTTGAAAAGCCTGAATTTCAGCTCACCTTTGTGTTGGTTTTCTACTTCTACCTGTTTTATGAGGTATTACAAACCTGCAAAAGAACAATGGCCTAACGCCAAAACCATATTTGACATGGTGGACATCCACCATCTCCGATATAAAAGAGCGTTAGAACATGAACCTGAGAATAAAGACTTCATTCAGAATTATGCAAAATATCTTAAGGAAGAGCAGAAAGCAGCCCAACTGGCGGATATTATTGTTCCTATTTCTGATCAGGAGGCCCAGTATATGAGAGAATTCTCCGGTAGAGATGAAATGGTAGTTATATCCAACATTCATTATACAAAAGCTACGATTGCAGATATTCCGGACTTTGAAGAAAGAGATGGAATATTCTTCATTGGCTCGCAGCATCATCCTAATATAGATGCAGTTAGATTTCTGGCGCACGAAATTATGCCTTTAATCTGGTCCACACATCCGGAAATACACTTACATATTGTAGGGAATCTTAATCTCGTGATGGAAGAAATTAAACATCCGCAGATTCATTTTTATGGTTACGTGCCTGATGTGAATGAACATTACAGAAAACACCGCCTTATGGTAGCTCCGCTTCGGTCAGGAGCAGGAGTGAAAGGAAAAATAGGTCAGGCTTTTGAATATTTTATGCCGGTGGTAACCAGTAAGATCGGCGCTGAAGGAATGAATCTGCAAGATAATGTAAATGCATTATTGGCAGAAGATGCACAGGAATTTGCGGCTAAGATCATACAACTTTATACGAACAAAGAAATATGGCACTATATTCAATCTAATTCAGAAAACAGCCTTACTCCCTTTTCAAAAGAAAACTTATATAAAAAGATTCAGGAAATTGAACAGAAATACTGATCTCTGCTAGTTTTTCTTCAGACCTAAAATCATGTTCTTCCAGGCTTCCAATATACTGTCTGGATCATATTCTTTCATTGCTTCATGTGCCTGTTGCCCTATAGATGCTCTTAACTCTGCACTTTGAATCAACTGTTCCAGCTGCTGTTTCATGTGAAGACTATTCTCTGCTAAAAAGCCAGTCTTTCCATTATCTATAAGTTCATTTACACCGGAACAGCTTCGAAAGGCCAGACTAGGGAGACCGGCAGACATTGCTTCGCCCAAAGCAAGTCCGAATCCTTCATATTTACTTGGAAAAATAAAAATATCAGCGTTCTTCATTTTCTCAACAGGTGCCTCAGTAAATCCTTTCAGAAAAATACGGTCTTCTAATTTATGCTGTTCAATTCTATCTTTTAGTTTTTGTTCATCAGCCCCCAAACCCCACAATTCCAAATTCCAGTTTGAATAACTGCAAGCTAACTCACTGAAAATATCTATTGCAACACTTTGTTGCTTACAATCATCATCTAATCTGCCGACATGAATAATACAATATGTATCTTTTGACTTTGAATGATCTACCAGTTCACTTTCTAACGTTTGAGGAACCGGATTGGAGATTATGCAACACTTTCCTCTAAATGCTTTTGGCAAAAATTCCCGATAACTATCAAACATAATCTGAATGGCAGAAAGTTCTTTGAAAGAATCTTCCAGAAGCTTCATTTCAATGGGACTTCTGTATCCGAGAATATCGCTGTAATCATAATCCGGCCTGCCGTTCACGGAGTTAACAATAGGAATTTGAATAGTATTCTGATAGGTGATTTCCAATACAGAGCTGATCGACATTGTAATGATCAGATTGGGTTGCAGTCCATCCAGATACGATTTCCATTGCCGGGAGCGGTGTAGCAGGTTGTATTTGTAAATCCCTTCATCTCCGCCGAATTTTTTCCGGAGCAGACTGTTATACAATTTTGAAGACTTCTTTTTAATCTTACTGATCAACCATAGAACCGGATTTTTACCCTTATAGTTATACAATGTTTTTAAATTCTGTTGGGGTACTGTAGCATCATAAATATTGGTGACTATTATATTTTTTTCTAATGCAAACATTGGCTTACCATCACTATGTTGATTAGTAGCGATAATCACCTCATGTCCGGAATTAGCGAACCCGTTTGCTAAAAAGGAGCAAATTTTTTCTGTTCCGCCAGACCCGTTCAGGAAATATAGATGTTGTACAAATAAGATCTTCATATGCTCAATACTTTTCACGAATACGCTGTCTCCAATTTCTTCTCAATCCGGAAACAGGCATTAGCTTTACCAGAAACAAAAGCAGTTTCTTTTTATTTGCCCGTCTTTTTAGATAGCGCTGATAATATCTGTCAAACTGAACATGATCTTTTGCGTTTAGAAAATATTGAAAGACTTCGCTGAATTCACTTTTATGTACTTCTGAAAGATAGGGGTTGACATGATCTGCCATGAATTTACGGATCAATTCAAATAAAAAATATTTTTGTTGAGTATCTAAAGGCAATCCTAAATACCTTAATCCAAAAGGTTCGTGCTCTACAAATAGCGCTAAATGCTGACTATGAGAAGTAAAGAACTTATTGGTATTATAGAAGTTTTCCAATATCAAAAACCAGGTTGGTATCTGCCGCAGAACAGCCCAACAATTATCATGAATTCGATGATGATTTTGATTTTCATGCGACCTGTAATTATATATGGCATCAGGATTAGCCGCAATTCGTGTAGTCAATGCCAGGAGTTGGTGTGAGAATAATCCATCTTCACAGGGTTGCAGACCTTCAGGAAACCGGATTTCAGGGTGATCAAGAAGGAATTCCATTCTCAACATCTGTCCGCAGGTCGGCAAAGCCATAATATCCGGAAGCTGGTTTGTATAAAATTCACCCAAAACAACTATATCTGCACGTTCCATCTTACCCGTATTATAAGATGATTTTATAAATTCAGGATCAATGGTATCATCAGAATCCATAAAAAACACATACTCGCCTTTTGCCTGAAGCAAACCATTATTACGGGCGATAGATACTCCGGAGTTTTTTTGATCTATAAATTGAATACGTTTGTCTTTACTTAGATATTCCTGGCAAATCAATGCTGATTCATCGGTACTGCCGTCATTTACAAGTATCAGCTCAAACTCCTGCAGACTTTGTGTTAAGATACTCTGTATGGTTTCTTCCAAAAATGGAGCTACATTGTAAACAGGTACAATAATCGAAACGGCAATATGATTGGTGGAGCCTGTCATTTATAAAATATATGTTCTGAGATTACACCAAAAATACAAACTTAAAACTTTAAACAGGATCTATTTTAAAGCACTTTCCAGTTTCTGCTTATTAAGCTTGAACTCCCGATACTTAAATTCACCAGACTTAAATCCTATTACAGCACCGAAATCAATGGTCTCATTATTGCTTTTCATCGGAAATATGGCTGAACGGTATACATTCCTTTCTACCATGGGTTTAGCTAAAACAACAAAATTAATTCCGTCTTTAGAATAAGCCAGATACAAGGCATCAGCAGTATATTTCTTAACATTACCCACTGCCAGACATAAAAAGTAATAGCCATCTACATAAGCAGCCTGAATATGCCATGGAGCATAATTTTCATCTACCTTTTTCCAGGGCATATTCACAAAATTCACGATCTTACTCTGCTTAAACAGACTAAAATTAAGGCCGTCAGCAGAAATCCTTTGAATAATATAAGACAGTTCTTTCCCCTTAAAGTTTTTATCTCCTGTATTCAACTCTACCTCATAACTAACAAACCGGCTTCCGTTATGAATCATCGTTGGCGAGAGCACATGATTATTCTTAGGTGAAAAAGGAGCATTACTTGTATAGGCAATTTCCAGAGGAGTCCAGCGAATACCATCTACAGAAGTCTGTTGCACAATTGTTCTGTGTGCATTCGTTTTTAATTTATCTGTGTTATTTTTACTTTTTACACATTTATTTTTAAAAGTCTGCGCTGTAATAAAGCTTCCTCTGTAATACAGATAGAATTTATTATTGACATATACCCAGTCTACATCAGACCAGAATCCCTGTCTTGGATCTTGTTTATTTTCCAGGAAACTTTCTCTTGCTGAAGGTGTACGCATCAGAGGACTCATAATTCCCAGCGGACTGACCCAATTTAATCCGTCATTGGAAACTACGACTGTTGGATTCTCATATCGCTTGGATTCCTGAGTCGTTCCGACATACCCGAAATATGGCGTAAATACCATCCAATACTTATATCCGTTAAATCCATTCGGAAAGTATTGCACGTCCGGATGACAGTAACTGTTGTTTGTTCCTGATATATCTTTGAAAAATGCAGACTCAAAACTTCCTGCATAATTTCCATTTGCTGTAACCTGTATATTGATTTTTCCGATATCCAGCAGAAAGTCAGGGGTATCTACTTTTGGGACAATAGCCTTTAGAGGAGGCACATCCTCCGCATAAAATGAGTCTTCAGATTTGGCACATGCGAAAAGCAGTGCACAACACAACAGGGCCAAGAAATTATTTCTCCACATGTTTTGACAATGGCTAATAAAATTTTATTATTTCAAATGATCATTTCTATATCTTTAACATAGAAATCAGGCATTCTATTTTTTTGTCGAAAATAGAATAAATCCCTGATATCTGATATTCTTTTTTATAATTTGACAAAACTGTAAAATGCAACTTAAAAACCTCTTTATCATACGTCATGCAAAGGCAGAAGAGCATTCTTTTGCCAAACAAGATTTCGATCGTAATCTTATCGAAAAGGGCGAAGAACGTGCACATCGTATTGCACAAGAATTGAGATATCTTGTAAAGATAGATGAGCATACATTGTTCATATCTTCTACGGCTAATCGTGCCTGGCAGACAGCCCAGATTTTTGCGGATGTATTGGGATATCGCAGAGATCTGATCCAATTGGAAGACTCCATCTATGAATCTCATCACTTTAATATCTTAGAGGTCATTAATAAGGTACCGGCAACAATACATACCGTTTTACTATTTGGTCACAATCCGGGATTATCAAATGCTGTGGATTACATAACGGATAATCCAGTCATGTTAAAAACTTCAAATGTTGCACAGATCACATTGCCGGAAGGCTTTGATTTTAACAATCTAAGTGTGAATACAGGTACACTTACCCGGATTCTGGATTAATTCTTTTTTGTACCTTTAGCTTGCTATGTCAAATCAACTGCAATTTGAGCACTCTCCTTATTTAAAACAACACGCCCATAATCCGGTACACTGGATGCCGTGGGGAGAAGAAGCCCTCACAAAAGCGAAAACAGAAAATAAACTTATTATTATCAGTATAGGTTATTCAGCCTGCCACTGGTGTCATGTCATGGAACGTGAAAGTTTCGAAAACGATGCTATTGCACAGACCATGAATAAGTTTTACGTGCCTGTTAAAATAGATCGGGAAGAACGTCCTGATATTGACCAGATTTATATGACTGCGGTACAGCTGATGACCAATGCCGGTGGATGGCCGCTAAATTGTATCTGCCTTCCGGATGGGAGACCCATCTATGGCGGAACCTATTTTAAGCCTCATGACTGGCAGAATATTCTGCTTCAGATTGCGCAGATGTGGGAAGAACAACCGCAGGTTGCTATAGAATATGCGACTAAATTAACCAACGGAATCCAGCAAAGTGAGCGGTTGCCTATAAATCCGATTCCGGATCAGTACGACAGCAGCGACTTATCCGCTATCATTACGCCCTGGGTAGCATTGTTTGATACAAAAGACGGAGGGTACAACCGTGCTCCAAAATTTCCGTTACCCAATAACTGGATCTTTCTTTTACGCTACGGGGTACTAGCAGGGGATGAAAAGATCATCGATCATGTGCATTTCACCTTACAGAAAATGGCTTCAGGAGGTATTTATGATCAGATTGGCGGAGGCTTTGCACGCTATTCTGTTGATCCATACTGGCATATACCTCATTTCGAAAAAATGCTGTATGACAATGGACAACTGCTATCGTTGTTTTCAGAGGCCTATCAACAGCGACCGTCGCCCTTTTATAAACGTATAGTACAGGAAACTATACAATGGGCTAACCGGGAGATGCTGGCCCCTAATAATGGTTTTTACTGCGCATTGGATGCAGATAGTGAGGGAGTAGAAGGAAAATATTATTCCTTTTCTAAAAGTGAAATAGAGGATATATTGGGTGAAGATGCTCCATTGTTCATCTCCTACTTTAATATAACAGAGGAAGGAAACTGGGCTGAGGAATCAACCAATATTCCCATTCTTGATCCCGATGCTGATCAGATGGCTTTGGACGCCGGATATTCAGCCGAAGAATGGGAGACCTGTTTAGCTGAAGCCAAAGAAAAGCTATACAGTTACAGAGAGACCAGAATAAGACCCGGACTCGACCACAAGCAACTTGCCACGTGGAACGCTTTAATGTTAAAAGGATTAACAGATGCTTACCGTATCTTTGATAATTCCTCCTATCTGGATACTGCAATAAAAAATGCTCATTTTATTATTGATGAATTAATAAAAAGTGATGGCCGTATACTCCATCAGCCAAAGGACGCCAATCGGGAAATATTCGGCTTTCTGGATGATTATGCCTTTACGACAGAAGCTTTCATTGCACTTTATGAAGCTACATTTGATGAAAAATGGCTCGATCTGGCCAGGCAATTAGCTGACAAAGCATTAGAGTTGTTCTATGACAGCAATCAAAAAACCTTTTATTATACAGCAGACTCTTCCGGAGAACTCATCGCCCGGAAAAGTGAGATTATGGATAATGTGATACCGGCATCAACATCGACCATCGTCCTTCAGCTCAAAAAATTAGGTTTGTTATTTGATAAAGAAGACTATACTGCTGTAGCTGATCAGCTTTTCGCAAATGTATTTCCACAGCTCAAAACATATGGATCAGCTTATTCCAACTGGAGCATTTACCTTCTTGAAGAAATATATGGTAATAACGAAATTGCGCTTGTTGGGGAAAATGCAACTGTCTGGAGAAAGGAATTAGATCAGCACTATATTCCAAATAAAATTACATTAGGCGGAACAAAAAGTAAACTTCCTTTGTTATTAAATAGACAAGGTATTGGATCAAAAGCATACCTTTGTAAAAATAAAACCTGCAGTCTTCCACAGGATTCGATTGCATCAATACTGAATTTACTCAATGATAACGGGAATGATTAGTTTCCCATAATTTAATTCTAATGGCAATAGCAACAAACAACGTTGTAACATTAACTTACACACTTCACACAGTTAAAAACGGTGAAAAAACTTTCGTAGAACAAACCAGCAATGAAAATCCTTTGGATTTCTTATATGGTGTTGGCATGATGCTTCCAAAATTTGAAGAAAATATTGCAGGTCTGAATGTTGGTGATAAAATTGATTTTGAACTTGCTCCGGAAGACGCTTATGGCGAAAAAGACGAGCGTGCAGTCGCACAATTACCAGCTGACATGTTCAAAGAAACAGGTTTGCCTCCGGTAGGTGAAGTTCTTCCTTTGCAGGACAACCAGGGTAACCAATTCCGTGCTGTAGTAGTAGAAGTTACTCCGGAAGCTGTAGTAGCAGATTTGAATCACCCGATGGCAGGTCAAACTTTGCATTTTGAAATTGAAATCCTTTCTGTTCGTCCTGCAACAGAAGAAGAATTGTCTCACGGTCATTCACATGGTCCGGATGGCACACACAGCCACTAATTCTTCGGAATAAAACATAACGGGTCTGAATTACTTCAGACCCGTTTTTTCTTTACAGAAATTATGACAGCACATCTAATACTTTATCGCTCTCAACATCTCTCTTTTCCCGGGAGCACCCGGAGCTTTTTCAATCTTAAACCCTAAAGCTTTCATACTTCGCTTCAGATTACCGGTAATGGCATAGGTTACAAATACACCTCCCGGTTTTATATACTTGGCTATATATCCCAAAGCCTCATCAGACCACATTTCAGGTTGATGAACAGCCGCAAAAGCATCAAAATAGACAATATCAAATTGTTTTTCAGAAGTAAAATCCATTAATAGAGTATGGGCAATATGCAGATTCATCTTCTCCGTTACGGGTAGACTACTGCCAAAACACTGCACATAGTTATCTGTAAAAGAGTCCCAGATCAAGGGATTAACGTAAGCATCGTATCCCGTATCCTTAATGACTTCAAGAGGCAGTGGATATCCTTCTATTCCTGCATAGTCTACATTAATACCTGAGGCAAAAACATACTCAGCTGTCTGCAGAAAATTCAATCCTGTACCAAATCCGATCTCCAGAACAGACACTTTTTGCAATCCGGTATGTTTCACATAGAAATCCAGCCCCATTTTTATAAATACATGCTTACTTTCCTGCAGAGCTCCATGCTTAGAGTGATAACACTCCCCTATTTCTGCATTAAATAATGTTTTCGAACCATCTCCTGTTATAACAAAATCCATTTCCCTAAAATTTTAACAAAACTAAAACAAAAAAAACCTATTTTTATTCCAAACACTAATGGAAAACGCAAATAAATCATTTATAGAAAATTATGGCAGCATTCTTTTGCTGCTGTTAGGCATTATAATCGGTTGCCTCATTGGCATCTTTGCTAAAGACATTGTCCCCTATATCAAACCCTTAGGAGACATTTTTCTGAATTTGCTGTTCGTGTCCATTATACCTTTGATTTTTTTTGCTATCTCTTCCTCTGTCGCCAATATCGAAGGCAACCAGAGACTGGGACGTATTATGGGAGTCATGGCTGCAGTATTTCTGATAACCATCATTCTTGCAGCGATCAGTATGATTATTGTGCTGAAACTCTTTCCTATCGAACAAGTTGTAAGTTCGGATCCCACAGCCACATCTCCATTGATGGACAATAAAGAATCCTGGGGAGATCGTATTGTACGCTTCCTCACAGTAGGAGAATTTTCGAATCTGTTGTCCCGCCAGAGTATGCTTGCTTTCGTGATTTTCTCATTTATGGTGGGAATAGCGGCAAGAAAAGCAGACGAAAAAGCCAAATCCTTTATCGCATTCCTCAATGCAGGTAATGAAGTAATGAAGAATTTATTGATTATGATTATGAAATTAGCGCCTGTCGGCCTGGGGGCTTATTTTGCATTTCAGGTTTATGATCTGGGGCCCAAATTATTCGATATCTATGCCAAACCTATGGGTATATACTATGGATACGGTATTATCTATTTCTTCCTGTTTTTCACTATTTACACTTTTATTGCCAATGGCAGAAAAGGAGTAAGCTCTTACTGGAAAAACAATATACTGCCGACTTTTACAGCCTTATCTACCTGTAGTAGCCTGGCGACGATGCCTGTCAACCTGAGTGCTTCCCCAAAAATGGGAATTCCGCCTTCCGTCGCAAACGTTGTGATTCCATTAGGGACTACATTACATAAACATGGCTCCGCCCTATCCTCCATTCTGAAGATATATGTAGCCTTCGTGCTGATGGGATGGAATTTTTTCGATCCTGCGACCTTGATTACAGCAGTAGGGATCACCGTATTAGTAAGTATTGTAGCAGGTGGCATACCTAACGGCGGATATATCGGAGAAATGCTGATGATATCGGTCTACGGATTACCTACGGAAGCTATTCCGGCGGTAATGATTATCGGAACATTAGTAGACCCGCTGGCAACAGTTCTGAATGCTACAGGAGATACTATGGCAGCAATGCTTGTTGCCCGCTTTTCAGGAGAAAAATTTACAAATCAGGAGCTGCAATAGATAAATGTAGAACTGGTTTGCAGATCTTCATGTCGAAATACCGACTAGAACCGGAGTCCTAACCGTATCGTCCCATACTGATGGTTAGAATACATTTTCTTTCCTTCTTTTGTATTAAATACAAACCCCGCATCTACATAGATCTTTCTGTTAGACCATGCACCTCCGACATAGTGTTTCATAATATACGGTTCAATCTCATAAAATTTTTGCTTATCCCGGGCAAAGGGACCTCCCTGAATAGTTGCATTATATAGTTGATAGGTATAAGATGGTGTATAGAAAAAGTAATACTCATTTTCTGTATTTAAGAATCCGCCAGTTTTTGTAAAATGCGAAGTATAATAATCCGCCAGCTTTCCAAAGCGTAAGGTGACCTGAGCTGAGGCATGTGAAAATGCCATCCCGGCACGTAATGTACCGCCTCCTGACAGCTCAAGCTTATTTGAAGTACTTCTCCATATCTTTTTGGACAGCTTACTCTCCACATCCGCCCCTACAGAAGTATTCAATTCAGATGCCCAGCTTTCCACCTCATACATGGACAACAATCGGTGGACATACTTCTGAACCTCCTTGCCCTTGGCACCTTTGCCTATAACATTTACTTCTGCTTTCGCCGTCCAGACCCATTCATCTCCGTAAATGCGCTGAAACTCACCGTTCAGAAATAAATAGGCTGTAGAAGGTCTGTCCCAGTATAAAGAGTTTGCGGCCTGCACCTCAATGCCGTTGTATAATTGATGCCCCAGCTGAAAGGAAAGGATATCCGTCCGTCGGTTACCTTTCTGTTGTAACGGAACGGAGTAAGTAACAATCAATCCATTGGTATAATACCTGTCCTGTCCATTCATCAGATACACATCATTATCACTCTGAAATTCCAGCAAATGTGGAAGACGTTCCTGCGAAAATACAGATGACAGAAACATGGTGAACACAGCAAACCCGATAGAAAAGCGACAAATAAATCTATTAATCTTAAAAAGCATTGTAATATTTCGGATATAGGTCCGCTAATAAGGCAAGTTAAATATTTTATCTAAATTAGAATATCACCTAAGTGTTAAAAAAGAGCATATTATTCAATTTGTTTAAAATAATTCTAAATAAGGTCCAGAATTTGGTTTTTTACTTACTTCCATTCGTATTTCGTAATTTTGCAGTTGATTTAGTGCATTTTAAAAATGAAAAAGAGTTCGATCATATTAATTATCATCATTGCAATCGCAATAGCCATGATCTTAGTGATTTACACAGATTCCAGTACATATTCTACGTTTACACAAGCGAAAGAGAAAAAGACAGAACTGTATGTTGTCGGTGTGTTGAATAAGGAGAAACAACTCCACTACGAGCCGACTAAAGATGCAAATCACTTTTCGTTCTACATGTATGACAATGACAGCACCGAATGTCAGGTTGTATTTAACGGAGCAAAACCACAGGATATCGAACGTTCAGAACAAATTGTATTAACCGGAAAAATGGAAGGGAATATCTTTCATGCGAGTAAAATACTCATGAAATGTCCGTCTAAATACAATCAGGATCAGATAGAAGTAACCGAATCTGCGGCTACTCCGAAAACAGCATCTATACAATAATTAGCAGTATCATTTATCTTACACAATGGACGTAAATTACGTTGGTGAACACCTACTACCAGGCAAAATAGGACAATTTTTTATTATCCTCGCTTTTGGTTCGGCACTTTTATCATTTATCAGTTACTATTTTTCTACCCGCAATCCTGAAGACACTTCCTGGAAAAGAATAGCACGAATAGGAGTCTGGGTAAATGCCACATCTGTTGTCGCTATCGGAGCGATGTTGTTTTATATTATTTACAATCATCTCTTTGAATACCACTATGCCTGGTCGCATTCGTCCAAAGCACTTCCCACACATTACATTATTTCCAGTTTCTGGGAAGGTCAGGAAGGAAGTTTCTGGCTATGGACGTTCTGGCAAGTTGTTCTTTCCAGCATACTCTTGTTTAAAGCAAAGACATGGGAAAGTCCGGTTATGACTTTTGTCATGCTTTGTCAGGCATTTCTGGCCTCTATGCTATTAGGTATAGAATTGTTTGGCTACAGAGTAGGAAGTTCCCCATTCATCCTGCTGAGGAATGCACTTGAAGCGCCTATCTTTAGCGACCCGAACTATCTATCGATGATAGCTGACGGGAATGGATTGAATCCGCTTTTGCAAAACTATTGGATGGTTATTCACCCTCCGACCCTATTTCTGGGCTTTGCGTCTATGATCGTTCCGTTTGCTTATGCAGCAGCAGGACTTTGGACCAAACGCTATAAAGAATGGATCACACCCGGACTGCCATGGGGTATGTTTGCGGTAATGATTCTTGGAGTAGGTATTATCATGGGTTCATTCTGGGCGTATGAAGCCCTTAATTTCGGAGGTTTCTGGGCCTGGGATCCGGTAGAAAATGCATCTATTATTCCATGGTTTACCCTTATAGCAGCCGTACACGTTATGGTTGCTTATAAAAACTCCGGGCATTCTTACTTTACAGCTACTTTTTTAGCTTTGGTGAGTTTTGTACTCGTGATCTACGCATCTTACCTCACCAGAAGTGGTATTTTGGGCGAAACATCTGTACACTCCTTTACCAGTCTAGGAATGTCCAGTCAACTTATAGTATTCAATGTGGCATTCTTAGCTATCATGGTCATATTACTGGTAGTGCGTAAAAAAGAAATGCCGAGTTCACAAAAAGAAGAAGATATTTATTCCCGCGAATTCTGGTTATTTATAGGAGCATTAGTGCTAACTGTAGCTTGTGTACAGATTATTTCCACTACCTCCATACCGGTATACAATGCGATATTCAAGACTGACGTAGCACCTCCGATTGATCCTATACCTCACTACAACAAGTGGCAGGGAGCTTTTGCAGTAGTCGTACTGATCCTTACGGCATTCACACAGTTTCTTAAATACAAACGTACAGATTCCAGAAAATTTTTCGCAGCAACTATTGCCTCTCTGATCGTTGCATTATTGCTCACAGCAGGCATAGTCTATGTAACCAAAATATACAGCAATTTCATGTATATCCTGATTGCATTCGCCAGCATATTCAGCGTACTTGCCAATCTGCGCATTCTGGGAGATGCCTTCAAAGGAAAATGGAGATTAGCCGGATCGGCAGTCGCACATATAGGTTTTGCACTACTTGTATTAGGAGCATTGGTGGCAGCTGCTACCAATCAGGTTATTTCGGTAAACAACAGTGGCTATATAGCTGTTGCCGGATTTGACAAAGTTGAAAAACCCGGAGAAAATCTTTTCCTTACGGAAGGCGAGCCTGTGCAGATGGGAGAATACCGGCTGACGTATGTCGGAGATAGTGTGGCCAGTCCCAATGTTTTTTATAAGATCAAATACGAAAAACTGGATGAAGAGACAGGAAAAGTAAAAGAAGAATTTGTACTGATGCCGTTTGCACAGAACAACCCGAAAATGGGAGGTCTGATCGGTACACCTTCGACCAAGCACTATATCACGCATGATATTTATACGCTGATCACAGCTGCACAGGCTGATACCCAATCTCAGGCGGCCAGCAAAAATAAGGAAGAAAAATCCAGCTTCGATGATTACGAAGAACCTGCAACTTACCAGGTCAATATCGGCGATACACTCCGCTACCGGAATGGTTATTTCGTCATCGAAGGGGTTAATAAGAATGCAACATTAAATAAGATTCCAAAGGCTCCGGATGATGTACTGGTAGGGCTTAAAATTAAGGTGGTATCCAAAAACGACAAAAAATATGAAGCCGAACCGATCTTCCTGATCAAAGGCGGAAATACATTTGACTTCAATAAAGATATCGAAGAAGAAGGATTAAGATTCCGGTTCACCAATATTATTCCTCAACAGGATAAATTGGAAATCATGGTCTATCAGAAACCTCTGCCTGAGAAAAAATGGATTGTCTTCAAAGCGATCAAGTTTCCGTATATCAACTTTTTCTGGTGCGGAACGATTGTCATGACCATTGGTTTCATTATGTCAATTTATCGTAGAATCAAAGACGAAAAAGTAAAAAAACAACTTGCTAAAGCATGAAAATCGTAATCCTCGGAAGCGGCAATGTGGCTAATCATTTTGCCCTTCGCTTTGAGCAGTTAGGATATCAGATCGTACAGGTATATAGTCGTCATAAAGCCAATGCTCAAGCATTGGCTTTACGCTTTAATGCAATTGCTACAGATGATCTGAATACCGTTGATCCGCTTGCAGATCTTTATGTGATTGCTGTAAGTGACGAAGCCATTCCTGAGGTGGCAGCACATTTGTCCACTGATATCAACGGAATCGTAGTTCACACATCCGGAGCTACGGACTTAAGCATTTTACAGGCATTTATGCACTCAGGAGTGTTGTATCCTGTACAGAGCATTTCTAAAAATATAGAAACAGATTTCACACAGATTCCGATTGGAGTAGAAGCCAGCAGCCCCAGTACTATGGAGAGCTTGTGGAAAATTGCGAAAGCCTTATCGCCTCGGGTATTCGAATGCAATAGTAAACAACGCATGGCCCTGCATGTATCAGCGGTAATCGTAAATAACTTCTCAAACATTCTTTATCAACTCTCCTATGAAATAATGCAGGATAATAATTTATCTTTTGAACTTCTGCTTCCGATTATACAGGAGACTGCTAAAAAAGTACAAAATATGCCGCCAATTGACGGGCAAACCGGTCCGGCAATACGAAATGACAATATTACGATAAATAAGCATTTAAACTTTCTCAGAGAGAATCCTTCCCTGCAAACAATCTATCAACAATTGACATTGGAAATTGCCAAAAGAAGAGACAAGTAATCGTTTCATTGCAAATCAAACAAATCTTTTCAGAACTGTTCAAATATTTCTTTTTGAACAGTATACTTTCTAATTTTGTTGCTTTATTCATTGAAGGAATGGCAACTTATGAAGTTGCTATTTTAGCATTCAATTTTAAAAAATTTATGCTTTTACCAACATTTATAATTCTACACCACCACTTGCTAGCGTAAATCTTAGCACCCTATTTGCTATAACAATAACAAACTTTATAACATCATAGATTATGCCTGTTAGAAATCTAATCATCGGAACCATTGCTTTAGTTAATTTCATTATCATTTCCTTTGGACTGATTTTCACCTCCAACTGGTTTTGGTTATTAATTATTCCATTTCCAATGTTACTGATCGCTGTGTACCACACGATCCAAACTAAACATGCTATTTTGAAAAACTATCCATTAGTTGGATATTTCAGATTTTTCTTCGAATCTATTCGTCCCGAAATGAGACAATATTTTTGGGAATCAGATACCGATGGTCGTCCTTTCAGCAGACGTCAGCGTTCTATCGTGTATCAACGTGCAAAGAATGAACGGGAGACGGTAGCCTTCGGAATGCAGAGTGATCCCAATGCTATTGGCAATGAATGGGTAGCACACTCCGTATTCCCATGCCACATCAATAATCACGACCTGCGCACTACAGTTGGTAACTCACAATGTAAACAACCTTACAGTCTTAGTGTATTTAATATCTCTGCCATGAGTTACGGTGCATTAAGTAAAACAGCCATTACTGCACTGAATAAAGGAGCCGGGTTACAAAACTTTGCACATAATACAGGTGAGGGAGGTATCAGCGAGTATCACGTAAATGGCGGAGATCTGATCTGGCAGGTCGGAACAGGTTATTTCGGATGCCGTAATGAGGACGGTAAATTTGATGATAAGCTTTTTGAAGAGAAATCAAACCGTCCTTATGTCAAAATGATTGAGTTAAAACTATCTCAGGGAGCTAAACCAGGTCACGGTGGTATCCTGCCCGCAGCCAAAAACACACCTGAGATCGCAGCGATCCGTCATGTCATACCGGGTACCGATGTAATGTCGCCTCCCGCACACAGTGCATTTTCTACACCGGAAGAAATGATGTTGTTCATTCAGCACATGCGCGATCTTTCAAATGGTAAACCAATCGGTTTTAAAATATGTATAGGTGACAAGCAAGAGTTCATTGATATCTGTCACGCTATGCAGATTACTCAGATTGTACCGGACTTTATCTCTATAGACGGATCCGAAGGTGGTACAGGTGCAGCACCTCTGGAATTCACCGATAATCTTGGTATGCCTTTATATGACGCACTCACATTTGTCACTAAGACATTAATTGCATTCGGTCTGAAGAAACATATCAAAATTTTGGTCTCGAGCCGTATTGTAACAGGTTTTGACTTACTCAAAGCTATTGCTCTGGGAGCAGATGCATGTTACAGCGCCAGAGGAATGATGTTTGCCCTGGGCTGTATACAAGCATTGAAATGTAACGAAGATGTGTGTCCGGTAGGAGTTGCAACACAAAAACCGAATCTTTACAAAGGATTGGATGTAGAAAATAAATATGTACGTGTAGCGCAGTTCCATCGCAATACATTACGCGCAACTGTTGAAATTATGGAGGCCTGTGGTTTCAAAACATTAAACGATGTTTCAGCAGACAAGTTTTTCCGTAAAGTGGATAACAGAACCACAATGAGTTTTGAAGAGATCTATTTTGGATCGGAAGGAAAACTAATCAACAGTCATACTGATTTTGCTCCTAAAGTGTTCAACTAAATAAAACAAAAGCCCAATTCATATGAATTGGGCTTTTGTTTTACTTGAGGTTGACGTATACCTTGGAAAGTGTATCGTGAGCGCTGTGAATCGCTTCCGGCGACACCCCCGTCAATGCTTCAGAAATCGTCTTTGAAGCCTGCTCCAGACCCTTATGCTTTATTTGACGACCGGATTTAGTCAGGTAGATTAAGTTAGATCTTCGATCTCCCCTGTCATTCACTCTGATCACTAAATTCAGTTTTTCCAGATTGTTGATCAACCTGGTCACACTGGGCTTATCCCGAAAGGTGCGGTTTGCCAGTTCTTGCTGTGTCAGGCCCTCTTCCTGCCACAGGTTGTAAAGAATGCTCCATTGTTCTGCGGTGATATTAATCCCCGATTCTTTCAGGTTTTGCTGCAATCTTCTGGTAAGGGCGGTTGTCGCCTTACCCGTCAGAAAATTAAAAAAATCTTCTGTGTAAATAGCCTCATTGGTAATCATGGTTTTGGTTTGGTTTAAGTTGTTTATGCAAATAAAACAAATCAGTTTTACAATAGCAATTAAAAACATTACTTTTATTACATCTAATATTCTTATCTTTAAAGATATATGGAGCAATTATTTCCCTTACTGATTGGTTTAGCTGTTTTTGCCTATAAAATTTATGAGAATTTTAACAAGCAAAAAAAAGAAGCCGAGCAACGTATGCGTCAGCAAAAAAGACCTGTACAGCAGCAGCATAAGCCACAACCTGTTCCTGTGACACCACCTCCTCCGCCCGTTGTAAAAAAAGAAAAATACAGCACCATGAGCCACCAGAAGGTTGTACGGGAGAGTAATGAGATTCCTGCTGAAGTATTGAAGTTAAGAGAAGAAAGGGAACGTCTGAAATCGGATAAAAAGATACAGGTACCAATTCCTGTATCAGCATCAAAGGAAGAAAAAGTAGTTTTTGACCTCAGACAGGCCGTAATCCAGCAAGCTATACTGGAAAGACCTTATCATTAATCACTGAAATCAGTTTATTTAAGTAAGAAATCATCTCCGTCTTTCAGAAACGGAAATTCAGCTCTTGCTGTAATGAGATCTTTAGGGTTTAGTGTGAATGTATACAGATCCTCATCTTCAGGTTTGTAATAGACCACATCTCCCATTGGTGAAATACACATAGAACCGCCGGAATAATAGATTTCATTTCCATCATAACCAACCCGGTTGACACCGATCACAAAAGCCTGATTTTCAATAGCTCTCGCCGGGATCAGACTTCTCCAATGTCCCGAACGCTTATCCGGCCAGCTGGCTATATATACCAATAAATCGTATGCTTCATTCTGATTGCGTGACCATACCGGGAAGCGAAGGTCATAACAGATCATCGGACAGATCTTCCAACCCTTTAGCTGCAAAATAACACGCTGATTGCCAGGCTCAAAATACTGATCTTCACCAGCCATACCGAAAAGATGTCTTTTATCGTATTTGACAAAACTTCCGTTCGGAGACATCCATACAAACCGGTTATAATACTTTCCTTCTTCCTGTATAATAAGAGATCCTGCAACTACACAATCAAATTTCTTAGACATTTCATAAAGCCAATGCATAGTAGGGCCATCCATGGTTTCCGCACATTTTTCCACATTATTTGTAAATCCTGTGTTGAACATTTCCGGCAATAAGATCAAATCCGTCTTCTCACGTAGTGAAGATAACCTAAGTTCCAGGTTGTTCAGGTTCTTCTCTACATTCTCCCAAAATAAATATGCTTGAAAAATAGTAATCTTTATTGTCTCCATGTATGCCTTTCGATGCGCGCTTTATTAACTATTTGATTGTTTTACAATATGGTAAAAATAGCCGATTTATCATAATTAAAAATTATGTTATTGAATTCGGTTCAATAGATTCTCTGCTAATTTGATCAACTCTGCCTTTCTTTCTGAAGGTACATTGATTTTTGCTAATGTATCAAAAGCGAGCGTTGTAAAATATTCTTTCTTTCTATTAGCTAACGTTGAAATATCGTATTTAGCGTAAAATTGTTTCATTAATTGCACCTTGTCCGGTTCCTGTTCAAGATCTGCAGTCAAAAGATTCTGAATATGAGCAAGATCTGTGTCGGAAGCATGTTCCAGTAACTTAATCAGCAAAAATGTCTTTTTATTTGCGATGATATCTCCCCCGACTTGTTTACCAAATGTTTCGGGATCTCCATACACATCCAGAATATCATCCTGAAGCTGAAATGCAATACCTACATTTACTCCGAAGTCATAAATAAATTCCTGCTGCTCAAGCGAAGCCTGTGCAATGATTGCTCCCATACGGAGTGCCCCTCCGAGTAATACCGAAGTTTTGAGTCTGATCATATGCAGATATTCGTCCTCCGTCACCTGATCCAAAGATTCAAAATCCATATCCAGTTGCTGTCCTTCACAAACTTCAGTGGCTACTTTATTGAAGGTTGTAAGCAGATCCAACAGATTCTCTTTAGGACATTTGGCTACTTGTTCATAAGCCTTGACCAATAAGCCGTCTCCCGAAAGAATCGCGACACTATCATTCCATTTTTCATGTACGGTCAGCTGTCCTCTTCTCAGCGGAGCCTTATCCATAATATCATCATGGATGAGTGAAAAATTATGAAAATACTCTATGGCTAAAGCAGCAGGCACTACCTTTTCCATATCTTCTTCACCGAATAGCTGAGCCCCCATCAATGTAAGTACAGGTCGTACCTGTTTACCTTTTAAAGTCAGGATATAGCGGATAGGATCGTACATATTAGCGGGTTCCTGCGGAAAAACCGCAGAGGTAAGTGCTTCTTGAACGTAACGGGAAAGAGTTAAAGTTGTATTCATAGTTTTTCGTTGTCCTTGCGAAGATAATAATTAGTCAGCAGTATTAAGTAGCCGGCAGCACATAGACTATGCTGCCATTTACAGAATTATTATAGCAAACACCTGTAGTCCGGTTTTTAATTTCTAATTTTAACTTTTGATTCTATCGTTTTGCGTATTCTAATTATTCATAATCATTATCAGGATCTTGGAGGAGAAGACACGGTCTTCCATCAGGAAGCGTTGGCGATGCAGGAAACCGATGATGTATTCACATTGACCTTTACTAATAAAAAAGGTATAAAAGGATTATTTCAATTTCTGCTGAGCCCCTGGAATATTTTTGCAGCACAAAAAGTAAAGAGGAAAATAAAAGAAGTAAATCCGGATATTATCCACTTTCACAATACACAATATGCCTGTGGTCCGCTAGCCATACGCTATGCAAAAAAAAGTGGAAAAGCCTTGGTGATGTCTTTGCATAACTTCAGATTGCTATGCCCCTCAGCTACTCTTTTTTACAGAAACAGATTATTCACGGATAGTATCAATCAGCATTTTCCATGGATCGCAGTCCGGAATAAAGTGTTGGATCATTCCCTCTTGAAGACATTCTGGACAGCATTCAGCTATTGGCTTCATCGCAAGACGGGGACCTGGAATTTGGTAGACCGGTATATGGTATTGGCCGAATTCTCAAGAAAACTGTTTATCAGCAGTACCTTACCCGTGGATCATAACAAGTTTGTAGTGAAACCAAACTTCTTTGATCCGCTAACGCTTACACAGCCAGCAAACAGAGAGGACCACTTTCTTTATATCGGTCGTCTGTCTTCTGAAAAGGGCATCATCAATCTGCTTCAGGCACTTTCCGGAACCCCCGTGAAATTAAAAATTGCAGGTACAGGTCCGCAGTTACCTGAGGTGCAGGAACTCGTAGCTCATCATCCCAATCTGACTTATCTGGGCTTACTCAGTAAGTCCGAAATAGCACATGAACTGGCGACATGCCGGGCATTGCTGGTTCCTTCGGTATGCTATGAAGGAGGTGTTCCGATTACCATATTGGAGGCCATGAGCTATTATACTCCTGTATTGGCAAGTAATATTGGCGCTATTCCGGATATCATAAAACCAGGAGAAACAGGCTTTTTATTCGATCCGCAGACAGCAGAATCGATACTGGAAAGCATAGCTCAGCTTAATCTATTATCAGCAGAGCAGCACAAAGATCTGGTGCAACAGGCCTATGAGATATATGAAAGACATTTCACTCGTGACATTGTGATTAGAAAACTGCGCTCAGAATATCAAAACCTTATAGCATTTAAGTCGTAACTTTGCAGTATGAGTATCATTTTTTTAGACAGATTAAATCTGGGTCCGGAGATTCAGAAGGTACTGGAGACCATTTATGATCCGGAATTGAAACCAGCCAACATTGTAGATCTGGGATTGATCTATGAAGTTATCACAAAAGAGGACGGTACCGCTAAGATCGTCATGACACTGACAGCTCCGGGTTGTCCTGTGGCAGGAGAAATTATGGATGAGGTTCAACGCAAAGTGGCCGGAATAGAAGGTGTAAAAGAAGCGTTGGTAGAATTGACCTTTGATCCGCCATGGACTAAAGACATGATGACTGAAGAAGCAAAACTGGAACTGGGGTTTCTATAGCAGTGCATAAGACAAATTGTCTTATGCCTCCTGATTCCCTTCCAGATCGCTTAATTTCTTGACTGGCTTAGCCTGTATCTGATCCTTACCAAATAATTTGTTCCATATATTTCTGGATTCCTTTGTAAATAAAGGAGAAACAATGGATAAGATCAGTACATAAACAACAACAAAAGACTGCAGAACAGGGAGCAATCCCCCTGCTTTACCAATATTCGCCATTATAATAGAGAATTCACCTCTTGCAGATAATGTAAAACCAATATCAAACGAAACACGTGGTTTCATTCCTGAAAATTTAGAAGCAAAATATCCGGAGACTAAGTTGCCCGCTATCGTAACAACTGCTGCTATTGCGGCCCACATCACTGCTCCTCCCAGCGACATCATATCTATTGACAGTCCAAAACTAAAGAAGAACATCGCACCAAAGAAATCTTTATAAGGCAGCACCATGGCTTCGATTTTTTTGATGTATTGCGAATCTGCCAGTACCAATCCGGCCATTAATGCTCCGATAGCCTCTGCAACGTGGATTGTTTCTGAAAATCCCGCAACCAGAAACAGTAATGCAAAGATCAGCAGGATAAATAATTCAGAGGATTTTACCTGCAACAACTTATCAATTGCAGGTACAAGCTTACGCCCTACGATGAGGAACACCAGAATAAAACCCAGTGCCAGCAGGGAAGTACCAGCTACAGTCCAGAATGAACTGCTTCCTGTCAAAATCAATCCCGAAAGAAACGAGATATGCATGGCTATAAACAGATCATCAAACATGATCATACCCATAATTACCTCCGTCTCCGGATTGGCGGTACGCTTCAGATCAGTCAATACTTTTGCTACAATGGCAGTAGAAGAACTGGTCATAATCCCGCAAAGAACCATTGTTTCTTTGAAAGGCATATCCATCAGCCATCCTATAAGCAATCCGGATATAAAATTAAGCAGTACATATACTGTCCCTCCGGTAACAATGGATTTGCCCGACTTGATCAATCTCCCGACCGAAAATTCCAAACCCAGATAAAACAAGAGAAACAGCACACCGAGACGCCCCATAAAATCAATGAAAGGCTTACTCTCGGTAAATGTCAGATCCACTATTCCAAACTGGGGGGCATGCTGCCCTAATACCATCCCTATCAATATAAAAAAAGGTATAACCGAGAACTTCAGCTTGTTTGCAATAAAACCAACAATTGCAACAAGACCAACAGCGATACCGATTTCTAAAATAAGGGTAGTAGATAGCATAGAGTGAATTTAGTGATTAATGTAATATTTCTTTAAGGGCTTTGATATTACTTCGTTTTCCGGCAATAACCAAAGTGGTACCCGGACTGATCTCATAATCGGGTCCCGGATTAATAACAGTATCTGTATCTCTGATACCTGCAATAATACTGGCTCCTGTATTTTTACGGACAGCCAGTTCTCCGATTGTTTTATTACAGCTCACATCTGTCCCTACGACTTTGTACCATTCTATAATCAAGTCATCTAATGCGACTTCAATAGTCTCCAAAGCCTTAGGCTTGTAGGATAATCCTCCGATAATACCTGCAACCTGTCTTGACTCTTCATCGGTAAGGGTCATCACACAGCGAGACTCATTCTCTTCCACATCATAACGATAGAGTTCTCTTCGACCATCATCATGAATAACTACAACCATACTGTCTCCAGCATCCGTTTCTATTTGATACTTTTTACCGATACCAATAAGATCAGATTCTCTTACAATTGACATAATGTAAATGATTAGGGATAAAAAAAAGTAATAAAACGGCATTTACTTAAGACCCGTTTATTACAAATATAACCAAAAAATGCTTAAAATTAAAGATAAATAGCGCTGGATCACCCCGAAAAACATCAAAATGACCCTGTTATGGATAAAATCGCTTATCTGGCTTCTACCAGTTTGTAGGAACCGTCTTCTTTCTGCTGGCTTCTTCCGACAGCGATACTCTTGGAGTGATAAAACAGAAATACCCAGTCATTCGGAGCACCTTCTTCCCAATATTCCTGACGTAAGTCTTTTGCTTTCCTTCCGTCATAATCATACTTTGCAATATAATTATGAAAAATTTCCTCAGGTTCAGGAAGCACGTCACCACCAAAGAAATAATGCTCACCACCTGTTTCAATATGAAACACCTGATGATGAGGTGTATGCCCTCCGTTACGCTCATAACTGATCTCATTATTCACAATCCCGTCTCCTTCCACCAACACCAGATTTCCACTCCGTTGAATTACATCAAAGATATCCGTTTTGTAAGAGGAAGAATTACCGCTAAAGGCATCTTCCCACTCTCCGCGTTGTACAATATATTCGGCTTCAGGAAATGCAATCCTGCCAACGCCATCCCTGAATTCAACCATACCGCCTGTGTGATCTTTATGGAGATGAGACATCAGCACAAATTTGACATCGGAAGGTTCAAAACCAAGTCTGCGTATATTATTATGAATGATCAGATTTCCGGCATTGTCTGTCTGTCCCAATCCTGCATCACACAGAATCAAGCCTGCTGAAGACTCGATCAGAAAGGGATGAACATGGACAAACATAGATCCCGGTCTGTCTTTGGGATCGTCCTTATTTTTATCAAACGGAATAAATTTTTTAGAGGAATCAACTGAAAAAGAGCCTTCAAAAAGCGAATTTGCCTGTATCATATTTATATACTTGGAAATATGGGAGTTATGATTTTAACATTTTGAGTTACTGTCCAAAGATTAGGTAAGTAGCATTTCAAAACGTATATTTACACGTTAAATCAAGGCAAAGATATGCAAAAAAGGTGGGTACTGAAGTCTAAATCTGAACATAACAAAGTCATAAAACTGAGTGATGAATTAGGTATCAGTACTGTACTTTCCGAATTGCTTATCGCCCGTGAAATCGAAACGTTTGATCAGGCACGTACCTTTTTCAGACCATCTTTAGAAGAGCTCCATGACCCTTTCCTGATGAAAGACATGGATATTGCAATCTCCAGAATTGAAAAAGCTATCGGCAATAATGAAAAGATTCTTATCTACGGAGATTATGATGTAGACGGCACAACTGCAGTAGCGGTAGTTTATAATTTTTTCAGAGAATTTCATTCCCGTATTGAGTTTTATATCCCGGATCGGTATGCTGAGGGATATGGGATTTCCATGCAGGGCGTTGACTATGCTGCCGAAAACGGATTTTCTTTAATTATTGCTTTGGATTGTGGTATCAAAGCCAATGATAAAATCGATTATGCGAATGCAAGAAATGTTGATTTTATTATCGGAGATCACCATTTACCAGGCGATGTGCTACCGAATGCCATAGCAGTACTGGATCCCAAACGTGAGGATTGCCCTTATCCTTACAAGGAACTTTCCGGATGTGGGATAGGATTTAAGATCATCCAGGCCTTTATCCAAAAAAACGGAATGGATATTCAGCAGTGTTATCAGTTTCTGGATTTGGTAGCCGTCAGTATTGCTTCAGATATTGTACCTATCACCGGTGAAAACAGGATATTGACTCATTTCGGATTGCAGAAACTCAACACCAATCCTTGCTGTGGCTTACAGGCACTGATAAATCTGTCTTCAAATAAAACCGGGACTTTTACAGTCAATGATATTGTTTTTCAAATCGGTCCGCGCATCAATGCCGCCGGAAGAATAGATCACGCCAAAGATGCGGTCAAACTACTCATCTCCAAATCCTTACAGGAAGCAAAAGATTTCTCCGAAAGCATTGACGATCAAAACAATGTCCGAAAGGATTTTGATCTCAGGATCACGGAAGAAGCATTGGCCCTGATCGATGAAAGTGAGAATCTAAAAGCCCGCAAATCGACGGTACTGTTCAAATCAGACTGGCACAAAGGCGTTATAGGGATCGTAGCTTCCCGTCTTACAGAAAAATACTACAGACCTACTATTATTCTGACACAGACCAACGGACATGTAGCCGGATCTGCGAGATCGGTCATCGGATTTGACCTTTATGAGGCCCTGAGCGAATGCAGTGACCTGCTGGATCAGTTTGGAGGACATAAATACGCTGCCGGGCTGACCATGAAACTGGAAAACGTCACTTCATTTCAGCAAAAATTTGAAGATGTCGTCAATACGCTTATCAAACCCGAAATGCTGCAACAGGAAGTTCTGATCGAACTTACTATTCCATTAACGGAAATAACATCCCGATTCTTCAAAATTTTAAAGCAATTTGAACCTTTCGGGCCCCAAAATGACGCTCCTATCTTTCTGACTAAAAAAGTAGTTGTTATCGGAAATGCGTATCTTGTAGGCACCAATCATATCAAAATGACCATTCGTCAGGAAGATTCCGCAGCCTTTGAGTGTATAGGTTTTGGATTAGCCGAGCATATTGCGCATATCAATAGCGGAAAACCGTTTGATATCTGCTACGTCATTGAAGAGAACAACTGGAGAGGCAAGAAGAATTTGCAATTAAATATAAAAGCAATACGATATTAAATATATTTGTAAAGCATCAGTTTTGAAATACGTACATTCATGATCTTAAAAGCAGAACATCTTATCAAGAAGTATAAGCAACGTGTCGTTGTGAATGATGTTTCTTTTCATGTGGAACAAGGCGAAATCGTTGGTTTATTAGGTCCCAATGGTGCCGGAAAGACAACCTCCTTTTATATGATTGTAGGGCTGATAAAACCCAACGAAGGTCATGTATTTCTGGATGATCAGGAAATCACAAGCGATGCCATGTATCAGCGTGCGCAAAAAGGAATAGGCTATCTGGCTCAGGAAGCTTCTGTATTCCGAAAGTTGTCTGTAGAAAATAATATTCTTGCTGTCCTCGAGATCCATTATCCTAACAAGGAAGAGCGTCTGGCAAAACTGGAAGAACTTCTTTCGGAGTTCAGCCTGCACCGTGTCCGCAAAAACAGAGGAGATCTGCTTTCCGGGGGAGAGCGCCGACGGACAGAGATTGCCCGTGCTTTGGCTGCTAATCCTTCGTTTATCCTGTTGGATGAGCCTTTTGCAGGGGTAGATCCTATTGCGGTAGAAGAGATCCAAACGATTGTCTCCAAACTGAAAACCCGAAATATCGGAATCCTGATCACTGACCACAATGTTCAGGAGACGTTATCCATTACAGACAGAGCTTATCTCCTGACGGAAGGCAAGATTATGCTGACAGGTACACCGGAAGAAATCGCTGATAATGAACTGGCCCGTAAATTCTATCTCGGCCGTCATTTCGAGCTCAGAAGAAAAAAACTATAATATTCTAAATCGTTGATATAGACTATGGCATTACTAAATTCACTCTTCACCTGGTTTTTAAAGAAAAGGATGCATCAGATAGACCTTTTCATCAAATACCCGCATGAAGTACAGGAAGAGTGGTTTCAAAGCTTGGTCTCAACTGCCGAAGCAACCGAATGGGGCAAGAAATATGATTATAAAAGTATTCTTACACCCGAGGAATTTAAGGAGAGAGTTCCTATCCAGGATTATGATTCGATCAAAGGATATGTAGACCGAATGATCAAAGGAGAGCAAAATATCCTTTGGCCATCCGATATAAAGTGGTTTGCAAAATCTTCAGGCACTACAGCCGATAAAAGCAAATTTATCCCGGTCAGTGAAGAAGCTCTGGAAGAATGTCACTATCAGGGAGGAAAGGATATGCTTTCTATCTATTGTCACAACAGACCCGAAAACAAACTCTTCACAGGTAAATCCGTTGTATTGGGCGGCAGTTCTCAGATTAACAGCTTCAATTCGGATTCTTACTACGGGGATCTGTCCTCTATTCTGATTCGAAATCTTCCATTCTGGGCCGAATTTAAGCGTACACCAAATACCGAGGTGACTCTTAATCCCAATTTTGAAGAAAAAATTGAAAATATCGCCAATATTACAATTAAGGAAAATGTAACAAGTCTGGCCGGAGTTCCGACCTGGAATGTGGTCATGGCCAAAAGAATACTGGAAATCACCGGAAAGAGCAATTTGCTGGAAGTCTGGCCTAATCTGGAATTCTACAGCCATGGTGGAGTCAGCTTTAAACCTTATCGTGAACAGTTCAAAAAACTGATACCTTCAGAAAACATGTATTATCTGGAGAATTACAATGCTTCTGAGGGCTATTTTGCTCTTCAGGATCGCTCTGACTCAGATGATTTGTTACTTATGCTTGATTACGGGGTTTATTATGAATTTCTGCCTATTGAGAATCTTCATGATGAACATCCTAAGACATTAAGTCTGGATCAGGTAGAAATCGGCAAAAATTATGCGCTTATTATTTCTACTAATGCTGGATTGTGGAGGTATATGATCGGAGACACAATCAAGTTTACGGATTTATCTCCATATCGAATACAGGTATCGGGCAGGACCAAACAATATATCAATACCTTCGGAGAAGAAGTCATCGTTGATAATGCAGAAATGGCTGTCAACAAAGCCTGTGAACGGACACACGCTATTGTAAAGGATTACACCGCCGGACCGGTGTATTTCAAAGACGGAGAAGCAGGTGCACATGAGTGGATCATCGAATTCGAACAGCAACCGGATAACTTCGAGCACTTCTGTCAGATACTGGATGATACACTAAAGTCTGTCAACTCAGATTATGAAGCGAAACGATTCAAAAACATGGCCTTATCTTTCCCGGTTATCCATAATGCGCCTCAAAACACCTTTTTCGGGTGGATGAAATCAAGAGATAAACTTGGTGGCCAGAATAAGGTGCCCAGACTATCTAATAACAGAGAATATCTGGAGCCTATACTGAAGTTAATGGGAAAATAACCTCAGGCTCGTCTGAAAATGACCGCAACCAGATAAGTTAAAAAACCATATATAAATTTCAGTATCAGAACCGTGCTTCTGATAGGCGAATCTCTAAAGGAAAGCTCTATATCACGAGCGTCCCTCTGACTATTTTCCCGATTTACCATATTAGCTATCAATAGGTTACAATCAAAAATAAACATTTAATCTTTTATACAAGATTAATTTTCATTTCTTTAAAGGTAGTTGTATAAGAAATATTTAATTTCTGCTCTGCCAGTCCGGGGATACTGACACAGCTAATTAAGGTTTAATAGCTACCCGATAGAGGTAGACAAAAAAGCCTAAAATAAACCGGATCATCCCGACCTGCTCTATTTTATTATCTGTATTGTTTTTCATAGATGAATTATTTGGCATTAATAATTGATGTTATAATTGTGATCCTTTAGACAGATCTTCTATAAAACAAACGGATTCTGATAAATCAGAACCTGCTATGCTGAAATGTAACAACGGAGATTCTGTTTTGTTTTAAAAAATAATATTTTTTGTGTCTGAACATTAAATCCAAAGGGTATAGTTCTTTGCATTCTCAAAAATTTTCAGGGCCATAACTTTCATCCTGTGTTTCTTTTCCTTACATTAGCCTAAGAAATAAATTTTAAAGATGAGCGCGACAGAAACACATTCCATTCGCGTAGAGCCAACACAACAATCAAGACTCTCGCAGGTAGACTTTAACAATCTAAAATTTGGAAAATATTTTTCAGACCACATGTTGGTGGCTGAATATGAAAACGGAGAATGGACAGATGTGAGTGTCGTTCCATTCGGTGACCTTACCATTAGCCCTTCAATGTCTGCATTACACTACGGACAAGCTATTTTTGAAGGAATCAAAGCGTATAAATTTGAAGACGGAACTGTCAGTATTTTCCGTCCTGAAAAGAACTGGGAACGCTTCAATAAATCAGCTGCCAGACTGGAGATGCCGGAGGTACCGGAAGAAATCTTTATAGGTGGATTAAAAAAACTATTACAAGTAGACAAAAACTGGGTGCCGAATGTAGAAGGAACTTCCCTTTACATCAGACCTTTTATGTTTGCTACGGAAGCAGCATTAGGTGTTCACCCGTCTGCTACATATAAATTCATTATTATTACTTGCCCTGTAGGAGCATATTATAATAAGCCTCTGAAATTAAAGGTAGAGACTCATTATACCCGTGCAGCACAAGGCGGTGTGGGATTTTCAAAAAATGCAGGTAACTATGCCTTATCTCTTTATCCTACCCGATTGGCGAATGATGAAGGTTTTGATCAGTTAATCTGGACAGATGCCAAAGAACATAAATATATCGAAGAAGCTGGTACAGCAAATCTGGTATTCCGTATAGGTGACACCATTATTACCCCTCATGATGACACCATCTTACATGGAGTAACAAGACGTACCATTATTGAACTGGCTCAGCACTGGGGATATAAAGCAGAACAGCGCCATGTCTCTGTACAGGAGTTGATTGACGGAATCAAAGAAGGAATCGTTACAGATGCATTCGCTGCAGGAACAGCGGCTACATTAACACCTATATCTACTATCGGATTCAACGGTGAATTGTATGAACTGCCTGCAGTCGAAAATCGTGAATTTTCAAACAAGGTACTGAGCTATCTGAATGATCTTCGTTATGGAAAAATTGAAGATCCGTTTGGATGGAATCTGATTGTTTAATCAGAAGACTACAATTAAAAAGGAAAGGGAGAAATCAATGATTTCTCCCTTTCCTTTTTAATTCAGATTCGTATCAACCTTTTACTGAGGCAATAGAGAATCTGTATAACTGAGGATTCCTTCCTGATCATCCGGCTCAAACCATCTTGTGTCTGTATCCTTCTTAAACCAGGTAATCTGACGTTTGGCGTATCTGCGTGAATTCTGTTTTATCTTATCGACCGCTTCCTCCAATGAAATCTTACAGGCAAGATAATCGAATATTTCGGTGTAGCCTACTGTTAACAAAGCTGGTTTATCTCTATAAGGCATCAATCCTTTCACTTCCTCTACCAATCCTGCCCGCATCATCAGGTCTACACGTTTATTGATCCGGTCATACAACTGTGTACGATCGGTATTCAGAGCAACCGTAATAATGCTAAAGGGACGCTCCGCAACAGTGTGCTGTCGATAGAAAGAAAATGGTTTCCCTGTACTTTCATATACTTCCAATGCACGGATAACACGTTGTGAATTATCAATATCGACTTCAGAAAAATATACGGGATCTACCTCTTGAAGATAATGCTGCAGGATTCCGATACCTTCGGTCTCCAACCGCTCATTCAGTGCTTCCCGAATGCCGGGCAAAGGTTTAGGAAGATTATCGAGACCTTCGCATACGGCTCTTACAAACAGTCCAGAACCTCCTACCATTACAACTACTTCATGATGTGTGAACAGTTCCTCCAGTTTGACGAGCGCATCTCTTTCAAAATCTCCTGCAGTATATTCTTCATCTACGGAATGAGAGTCCACAAAATGATGGGGTACACTTGCAAGCTCTTCTTTTGAAGGCTTAGCTGTACCGATACACATTTCCTTATAAAACTGCCGGGAGTCTGCGGAGATAATTTCCGTCTTGTAATATTGTGCAATCTGTATAGCCATAGCTGTCTTTCCGACTGCGGTAGGACCTACTATGGCTATTAATGTCTTTTGCTTCACTTAGTATTCGTCTTCGACTCCTGTTGAGCCTTTTTCTTCTCCGCCTTCTTCACTTTCTTCATCATCGAACATGTCGTAGTCGTCTTCTTCATCTACTCCATATTGTGTCTCTTCTTCATAATCTGCGGTATCATCATCCTCATCCAACGGAGTTGTCGGAGCTGCAAAAGTACCCAATGGTTTAGGAGCTACTCCTACAGTCTTGAATACAACCGGATATTCTTTCCCGTCTTCTTCTTTCAGTATCTTGATTAACTCTACATGAAAGTCGTACGGACGGTCAAAATTATAGACGTAATAAAATTTTTGATGAGGATCATCTATAAATTTACTCAGGCGGATATTCTCCATCAACAATACGTCGGTACTGATCTTTCTTTCTGAAGGAAGAAGGGCGATTTCGGTTCCCTTTTTCCATTGATCATTACTGACATAAAATGAAGACGAAACCTCTGTTTCGTAATTTGTAGTTTTGTGTATTGCATCATGTAAATCCAGAAAACTCTGCTTGGAAAGCATATCAATCTCACGATAAACATCTTCGTAGTCTTCAAATGTAACTCTAAATCTGTATATGGCCATTGCTGTAACTGTATGAAATCTTTAATTTGTATTATATTAAATTGCAGTCTAAAATTACAATTTTATTTCTCTGAATAAAAATGAGATTATAGTACTAGCTTATGCTTAGCTTCCAAACCCATTTGTTTTGCCTGCTCTAACATAAAATAATAGGCCTGCTCTTTCGAATTCGTAATATCACCTTCTAATATAGCTTCGCGGATTGCATTCTTTATTTTCCCGACCTCTCTTCCCGGTCCCAGATTGAATACTGTCATAATATCTTCTCCTGTAATAGGCGGCTGCCAATTGCGGATCTGATCACGTTCTTCTACATCTTTTAGTTTTTGCTTGACTAGTTCAAAGTTTTCTCTGTACTTTTTCTTCTTGTACTCATTCTTTGTTGTTACATCTGCATGGCATAAGAGCATGAGAGCATCGATATCATTCCCGGCTTCGAACAGTAGGCGTCTGACAGCTGAATCCGTAACAATATCTTTGGCCAAAACAATAGGACGCAAATGCAAAAGCACCAGTTTCTGCACAAATTTCATTTTATCATGCAATGGTAATTTGAGTTCTGCAAATAATTTTGGAACCATTCGGGCACCTTTATCTTCATGACCATGAAAGGTCCAGCCTAACTTTTTATCAAATCGCTTAGTAGCAGGTTTTGCAATATCGTGCATAATCGCTGCCCATCTCAGCCACAGATCATCGCTGTATTCAGCAACATTATCCAGGACTTCAAGTGTATGGTAGAAATTGTCCTTATGTCCTTTCCCTTCTACGATATCAACTCCATGTAGCTGGTACATGGCCGGAAATATAAGCTCCAGAAGTCCCGTATCAAACAGGTATTTGAAACCAACGGAAGGTTTTTCTGACAGAATAATTTTATTCAACTCATCCGTAATACGCTCTTTTGAAATAATACTGATTCGTTCGCGGGTACTATATATAGCTTCTATTGTATGAATATCAATCTTGAATCCTAACTGTGATGCAAAACGAATAGCACGCATCATCCTTAAGGGATCGTCAGAAAACGTTTCCTGAGGGGCCAACGGTGTACGGATAACTCGCTGTTCGATATCTTCTATTCCATTGAAAGGATCCAATAAAGCTCCATAGTTATGCGCATTCAAGGAATATGCCATGGCATTGATCGTAAAATCGCGGCGATTCTGATCGTCTTCCAGCGTTCCGTTTTCTACGATTGGTTTTCTGGAATCTGAACGATAAGACTCTTTACGCGCGCCTACAAATTCAATGTTCAATCCGTCATATACCAACATGGCTGTACCAAAACTTTTGTATACGGTAACTTTAGTATTCAACCTCTCCCCTAGTTTATCGGCAAACTCAATTCCGCTTCCTATCACAACAATGTCCACATCATTCTTGAATGGCCTCCCCATTATTCGGTCGCGTACATACCCTCCAATGACATAACATTCGGTACTTGTTTGTTGTGCTAAATCTTTGATAAGGGAGAAAATCGGATGTTGTAAGTTGTCACTCATAGCTTGCCACGGTTCTCAAAAACCATTAAGTCTGCAAAAGTAAGGAATTTTATTATAAATCAGCACGCCTGGCAAACAAGACTGTTTACGAAGCGTATTGATAAAGTCAGTGTCAAAAAAATATTAGTCGCGGTCCTTGCTCAGCTTACGGAAGGCCAGCGGATTAGCCGTTAGCTCAGCCTGCTCGCGGCGACGTTGTACAATATGGGTAGCTGTAAAAAGTGCTTCCATAAAGGAATCATGGGAGGCTACATTCTTACCTGCAATATCATATCCTGTGCCGTGATCAGGAGAAGTCCGCACAATCGGCAAACCTGCCGTGAAATTAACTCCGGTTCTTGACGCAATATGTTTGAACGGAATAAGTCCCTGATCATGGTACATAGCCAGCACAGCATCAAATTTGGTATAGGTATCACTTGCAAAAAAGCCATCTGCCGGATAAGGTCCGAAACAGAAAATTCCTTCTTCATTTGCCTTTTCTACTGCAGGACGGATAATATCACGATCCTCTGTACCTATCAATCCGTTATCACCGGCATGAGGATTAAGTCCTAAGACGGCAATTTTGGGTTTTTGAATCCAAAAGTCTGTTTTCAGACTCTCATTCATCATCCTCAATTTATGCAGGATCGCATCTTCTTTAATAGCAGCAGAAACTTCATGAACCGGAATATGCCCTGTCACTACTCCTACTCTCAGCTCTTCACTGATCATAAACATCAATACGTCATCTGCATTTGTCCTTGCCTGCAGGTATTCGGTATGTCCGGGAAAGTGAAATCCTTCCTGTTGAATATTATGCTTGTTAATCGGGGCAGTCACTAAAGCATCTATTTTGCCTGCATTCAGATCTTCAACAGCTTTTTCCAACGATAAAAAAGCATATTTACCTCCTGTTTCATTTTCTTCTCCCAGCGTAATCTTTACATCTTCCTGCCAGCAGTTGATCATATTTGCACGTTTTGGATTCGCCTGATCGGGTTCATTGATCACATTAAAACTAAAGTCATTTATTCCGATAGCTTTACGATGAAAAGAAGCGACTTTAGTATTTCCATAAACAATCGGAGTGAAGAATTCTAAAACCCGATTATCCATCAACGACTTGATAATTACTTCAAGGCCAATTCCGTTAACATCACCAATAGAAATCCCAATCTTTAGTTTCTCACGCATAATTATTTACTTTAATGCTTCAAAAATAACGAAAAAACATCAGCATATGTTGTCAAATCATCAGAAAAACATTTGCGAAAAAATATTTCACTTTTTTTTGTAAATATTTTTATTTTAGAAACAACCGTTGTATATTAGTAATGAGATTCACCCAATTATTTAACCTAAAGCTACAGAGGTATGAAAAAATTAATCTCAAAAACATATTACTTCAGTCTTTTTGTTGTGAGTATTTTTATTTTTAAATCCGCAAAGGCAGATTGTAAAACCGGAGACACTATGACCGATGCTTGGGATTGCCGTACATTTTACATATGCGCAAAAGGTACATGGTATATACAGCGTTGTCCATATAAAAAGGGATTTGATAGTGGACAATGCAGACCTATACAGGATTTACCTTCATGGCATCCATGTCGTACATCACTGGGCGGAAACGCTAGCACAAGTCTTATAAATCCTCCCAACAGCTCTAGCTCATGGCGATTTAATGGTGGACAAAGCATTTCAATTGCTATTTCCAACTTCAATATACTTCCTGTTACGTATTCAATAAGTAGAATTTCACTGTTATCAGGAGGTGTAATATTTCCAGGAATGACTATAAATAAAAGTGACTCCATATTCGGAACTCCTCCCTTAGTATATAACTACAGTATAAGCACAGGATCATCGGCCGCTTTTATATCATTTGTGGCTACGTGGTAGCCGTATTCATAAATTTTTTAATTTCAACATTATGAACCGTCCATTTTCATTACTACTATCTCTTCTTTTTGCTATATTCTCTTGTAAAGAAGCAAAAGACGATACTAACCCGGCATTTGGTTTAATTCCAATCGATATGACCGCGAATAAAGCCACTTCTATAGATCCGGAATTAGAAAAACTGGCAAAAGGAAATGCTTTTATAAATATTGACGTTAACTATTTCAAACAAAATACGTCTCTCCAGAATCCTAAGATTTCACCTGAAGAAAGAAAAAAATTAAAGGCCGTTGCTTACAGACTTTATTCCAATATCGTCACTAACAACAACAAAATGACATTAAAGGCTAAAAGTGGAGCTGAAATCGGGATTTCCGAAGAAATCTACACTATATTTAACTCCAGTATAGAAGAAGCTAACCGATATACTGAACAATATAGTAAAGATCCTAACTATCATGTTCCATCTATCAGTGAGAATTATTTGGAATCACTTCTGAAATAAACTGTTCTAATCTCTTCGGTTATCAAATTCGTATTAATGAATGAAACTGAGGAATTAATTTGGATAATCGACAAAAAATTCTAACATTTGGGCTTTCCATCGGGGGTTTAGCTCATTTGGCTAGAGCGCTTGCCTGGCAGGCAAGAGGTGACCGGTTCGAATCCGGTAATCTCCACCACTTAATTTAAAAAGCCTTTGGTTATCCGCCAAAGGCTTTTTCTTTATAAATCCACTACACTATGCCTATTAATAAAAACGTTTTTTGCCCTATCACATCCCTAAGATGATTATCTTTGCCACAAAGAGATCAATATGAGTACGGTAAGAGCAAAAAAACATTTAGGACAACATTTTTTAAACGACAAAAACGCAGCACAGAAGATTGTGGATGCTTTAGATCCTAAATTGGGCTTTTCACATGTGCTTGAAGTAGGCCCCGGAATGGGTGTACTCTCTGATTTTCTTCTTCAAAAACCGGAATATCAGACTTATTTGATCGATGTAGATGACGAATCTATCGAATTTCTTGCGGATAAGTATCCGGAATTAGGCGATCGCCTGATCCACGGTGACTTTTTAGCATTGGATTTTTCAAAATATTTCGGCCCAAAAATGGCTGTAATCGGAAATTTTCCCTACAACATTTCCTCTCAGATTCTTTTTAAGATCCTGGACGAGCGGCAGCGTGTAGTCCAAATGACTGGCATGTTTCAAAAAGAAGTAGCTGAACGCTGTACCGCCAAAGCGGGTAGTAAAGAATATGGTATTCTGAGTGTGTTTCTGCAAGCCTATTACCATGTAGAATACCTCTTTACAGTGAAGGCAGGAGCCTTTACTCCTCCTCCCAAAGTTCTTTCCGGTGTAATCCGCATGACACGCAATGAGAGAGAAGAGCTGGATTGTGATGAAAAACTATTCTGGCGGGTAGTCAAAGCAGGGTTTAACCAACGACGCAAGACCTTGCGCAATTCTCTTTCAGGAGTCGTTCCAAAAGATAAAATGTCCGACAATCCGTTATATGAATTACGGGCTGAACGCTTATCTGTAGAAGATTTTGTCCAATTGACTAATGAAATTTCAGCTGTGAATTAAAAAACTGGTCTATGAAGCACTTTACAATTATTGGCGGAGGTGTAGCCGGATTGACCGCAGCCATTGGTCTGCAGCAAATTGGTATACAGGCTGATGTTTATGAAGGTGCCCCAGTACTCAAGGGAATCGGTGCCGGATTTGGTCTTGCAGCCAATGCTATGCAAGCACTGGAATATCTCGGACTCAAGTCTGAGGTAATGTTACTGGGACACCTGCTTCCCGATTATAATATTCTTGATGAAAAAGGACAGATACTGGTTGCTCCGGATACGTCCTCCATTTCGCAACGCTACAAGCAGGACAATTTTGCTATCCATCGTGCCGACCTTCATCAATACTTGCTTTCGAAAATAAGTTCTTCATCGTTACACCTCGGTTATAGAGCAATACAAGTGCAACAATATGAGGAAAAGATTATCGTTACTTTTGATAACGGACACACTATCGAGACGGACTATCTGCTGATCGCTGATGGTGTCAAATCGGCATTAAGGCAGCAACTGATTCCTTCTTCTGCACCACGATACTCCGGTTACACCTGCTGGCGTGCTACAATAGACAATTCAACCATACAACTGGACAAGGGATCTGAAACCTGGGGAGCTAAAGGCAGATTCGGTATGACCCCACTGGTGGGAAATAAAATTTACTGGTATGCCTGTATCAACACGACAGCCAATAATCCGCTTTACCGCAACTGGAATATAGAAAACCTTCGAAAACATTTTGCTTCTTATCACCACCCTATCCCTCAGATATTAAATGAAACGGAAGATAACCAGCTTATATGGAACGATATTATTGATATTAAACCATTGAATCAGCTAGCTTTCGGAAATATACTGTTAATGGGAGATGCCGGACATGCAACCACTCCGAATATGGGGCAAGGTGCCTGCCAGGCTATAGAGGATGTTGCTGTACTTATAGACGAACTGAAGAAAGACAAAAGTATAGCACAGGCTTTTGTAGATTTCGAAAAAAGAAGATTATCCAGAACACGATATATTACAGAAACGTCCTGGACTATCGGAAAAATAGCACAATGGCAAAACCCGGTTCTGATAGCTGTGCGTAATTTTTTAATGAAAATTCTTCCGGAGAATCTTCAACAATACAAACTGAACAAGCTATTGAATGTTGATTTCATGGAAATAAATAATAAAAGATGAGTACGAAAGTTTTAATCGTCGATGACGTACATGAAGTTTTACTGGAAAAACTACAGGAAGCCGGAATTGAATATGATTACCAACCGGAGATCACAAGAATTGAGGCTGAAAAACAAATCAGCGAATACTCGGGACTTGTGATCCGTTCAAAATTTCAGGTGGATAGCGCTTTTATGGATCTTGTACCCGGACTTTCTTTTATTGCACGGGCAGGAGCTGGCATGGACAATATTGATGAAGCTTACGCTGCTTCACGTAACATTACACTGATCAATGCACCCGAAGGGAACCGTGATGCTGTAGGTGAACATATGACCGGCATGCTGCTTAGTCTTATGAACCATCTTAATCGCAGCCATCAGCAGATAAAGAACAAACAATGGCTGCGTGAAGAAAATCGCGGTTATGAACTGAAGGGGAGAACGGTAGCATTGATAGGATATGGTAATAACGGACAGGCAATGGCAAAAAAACTATCTGGATTTGACGTCAATGTAATTGCTTACGACAAATATAAAACCGGGTTTTCAGATGAATACGCCAGAGAGGTCTCCATGGAGGAGGTTGTTAAATATGCAGATGTTCTGAGTTTCCATATTCCATTAACCAGAGAAACCAAAGGTATGGTTGATCAGGAATATTTATTCCACTTCAGAAAGCCTATTTTCTTTTTGATGGGTGCCAGAGGTGGTATTGTTGATATTCCGGCGGTATTGAAAAATCTTGACAGCGGTCGGATCATTGCTGCTGCATTTGATGTTCTTCCTGTAGAGAAGTTCCCTTCCCTAGGCGAACAGCCCTGGTTTGAGGATCTGATGAGTCGGGAAAATGTACTGGTAAGTCCGCATGTAGCCGGCTGGACTTTTGATAGTTATTACAAACTGTCTGCAGTCGTTGCGGAAAAGGTAGTTACATTCTTAAAATAAGTATTAGAGCAAGTTAACCGTCAAAAATACCAGCACAAACTGTAGTATCAGGCTAAGATCCAACAGATACGCATAGTGATAATGGCCTTCCTTGCGGAAAACAAAAAACTTTAAAAAAGCAGCAATGAGTATATCCGTCAGCAACAAGCCCAGTACAATTCCGGGGTTATATCCTGTAACTGCTATCAAGGTAATATGGATAAGAAGTAAGGCATAACATAATCTTTTTGCTTTTTTCTCTCCCAACATGTTAGGTAATGTTTTGAGATGATAATACGAATCCTGTGCAATATCCCGAATATCGAAAGGCAGCGTACAGATAATTAATAAAAGAAATTTTAATACGGCTAATGCTCCCAACAATCGTGTATCGATTATAATCCCCTCGCTAAACAATTCAATATAGGGAAGGATGACACTACTGCAGACCCACACCAGTGCGATATGAAAAATCTTTGCTCCTGGCAATTGTCTTAATCCTACCCTGCGCCCCTGATATCGAAATACCGGAAAACCGTATAATACACTCAGCAAACCAATGACACCCAGAAATAAGAAGGAATTGAAGTGTATCTGAAAAAGGCAGTACAGCAATATTCCGGCAGCTATAATGGTGTTGAGCCACAATACCCATTCATTTCCAAAGACCCATCTGGTACGTGCAAATCTGGATTCTTGCGGATTTTTAGGTCTGGACCATAACAAACTAAAATTGTAAAGCATTAAGGTGGCTGCCCCTTCTACCAGAATAATGGCATAGTTCATCGGCTGACTGAAGACATAATACGTCAGTGCACACTGTGCCATCGCTGCCAATGCAATAAGCAGGTTGGTGTAGATAGATATATAAAACAGCTGTCTGATAAATTTCATAAGGCTCTGCCTGTTTCTTAATGAACCTCTAACAATCGTGTTATAGGGACACATAAATTTCGGTATAAGGGTTTTAAAAATTGATATTTCGTTGCAAAAAAAGTAAATTAGTGCTTCATTTATCCAAAATGGACAATTTGAATAAATATTTGTCTGATTCCGATAAGTGACAAATATAATTAAGTATAAACCAAAAAATAATATGAGTCTACAAATTAAATCATTTGAAGAATATCAGGATGTCTACAAACAAAGTGTAGAAAATCCGGAAGATTTCTGGGCGGGGGTTGCCGAAAATTTCTTCTGGAAACGTAAATGGACAAATGTACTGGACTGGAATTTTAAGGAGCCAAAGATTAAGTGGTTTGAGGGAGGAAAGGTAAATATCACAGAAAACTGCCTGGACCGTCATATTTATAACCTGGGAGACAAACCTGCTATTATCTGGGAACCAAATGATCCGAATGAAGCACACCGAATCCTTTCATACAAGCAATTGCTTGCTAAAGTAGAGCAATTTGCGAATGTCCTTAAGAATAACAATGTCAGCAAAGGCGACCGTGTTTGTATCTATCTGCCTATGGTTCCTGAATTGGTTATTGCGGTATTAGCCTGTGCCCGTATAGGTGCCATTCACTCTGTTGTATTTGGAGGATTTTCGGCTCAGTCTATTGCAGATCGTATTACGGATGCACAGTGTAAACTGGTCGTTACCTCTGATGGCAGTTTCCGTGGAAATAAAACCATCGAACTGAAAAGTATTGTGGATGACGCACTGATGCAGTGCAAGTCTGTAGAAAAAGTAATCGTACTGACCAGAACCCGCACACCGGTATCTATGATCAAAGGGCGTGACGTATGGTGGGAAGATGAAATCAAAAAAGTAGAAACACAGGGAAACCCTGCTTGCCCTGCTGAAGAAATGGATGCAGAGGATACCTTATTTATCTTATATACCTCCGGATCTACAGGAAAGCCTAAAGGTGTCGTCCATACGACAGGTGGCTATATGGTATATGCAGGATATACTTTTGCGAATACGTTCCAGTACCAACCGGGAGAAGTATATTTCTGTACAGCAGATATCGGTTGGATCACAGGGCATACTTACATCGTCTACGGACCCTTATCTCAGGGAGCTACTTCTCTGATGTTCGAAGGTGTGCCTACATACCCTGATGCCGGCAGATACTGGGATATTGTGGACAAATTCAAAGTAAACATCTTATACACTGCTCCTACAGCAATCCGTTCGCTGATGGCATTCGGAGATCAGTTTGTTGACAACAAAGACCTTTCTTCTATTAAAAAACTGGGATCAGTAGGTGAGCCGATCAATGAAGAGGCCTGGCACTGGTTTCACGATAAAATCGGAAAAGGGAAAGCTCCTATCGCAGATACATGGTGGCAGACGGAAAACGGGGGACACCTTATTGCTCCTATTGCCGGCATCTCTCCTGCAATACCGGGATATGCCATGTTACCCTTACCGGGTGTACAGCCGGTGCTGGTAGACGAAAACGGAAATGAGATAGAAGGAAATGATGTTTCCGGAAATTTGTGTATCAAATTTCCTTGGCCGGGTATGCTGCGTACAACGTGGGGTGACCATGAAAGATGTCGCCAAACGTATTTCTCTACTTATGAAAACATGTATTTCACAGGAGACGGATGTTACCGTAGTCCTGAAGGGTATTACAAAATCACAGGTCGTGTCGATGATGTATTGAATGTGTCAGGACACCGCATCGGTACAGCAGAAGTAGAGAATGCCATCAATATGCACTCTGATGTAGTCGAGTCAGCGATTGTGGGATACCCGCACCCGGTAAAAGGACAGGGTATTTATGCATTCGTTATCGCAAATCATCATATTGACGAGAACAGTACGCGTCAGGATATTCTGCAGACCATTACACGTATCATCGGAGCAATTGCCAAACCGGATATTATTCAGTTTGTACCTGAACTTCCGAAAACAAGATCAGGAAAGATTATGAGACGTATCCTTCGCAAAATTGCAGAAGGTGAAGTATCCAATCTCGGAGATATCTCTACATTACAGGATCCCAACATTGTCCAGACAATTGTAGAAGGAGCTGAAAAACTTAAGAAATAGTACAAAAATTAGCGAGACAACAAATATTGTCTCGCTTTTTTGTAAAAAACCCAATAAAAGCCTGATTTTTCGACAAAAATTTAGTATTTTGTTTCCCTAGTAATACTTTAAAACAAAGACTAAATGCTATTTGCCGTTCTATCAGGACTAATAACATCGAGCCTTATTGTTCCGTTTGGGAGATTTCTGAAATCCAAATGGGGTTTTATTCTCGCTTTTTTGCCTTGCATCTTATTTCTATATTTTCTCCAATATACAGCAGCTATAGTTGACGGAAATATTATTCATCAGCACATTTCATGGGTACCATCCCTTGGAGTTGACTTTCAGTTTCGGCTGGATGGGTTATCCCTGCTGTTTACATTTCTGATTACAGGGATCGGTACAGCCATTTTTCTGTATGCCCGCTCCTATCTTAAAGGCTATCCCAATTTTGACAGGTTTTTCGGCTTTCTCTGTCTCTTCATGGCAGCCATGCTCGGGGTGGTGCTTTCTGACAATATTTTCCTGTTGTTTATCTTTTGGGAACTGACGAGTATCAGCTCTTTTTTTCTGATCGGCTTCAATAATGAGCAGAGTGATTCCCGGAAAAGTGCGCTGACGGCACTAAGCATTACCGGACTGGGCGGATTCTTTCTACTGGCCGGACTGACCTTACTTGGAAATATTGCAGATACTTATACTATCTCTGAATTAGTCGATAAGCGATCTTTAATTATAGAGCATTCCTTATATCCCCTTATACTGGGTCTTATATTTATTGGTGCTTTTACCAAATCGGCGCAATTCCCTTTTCATTTTTGGCTACCCGGAGCCATGAAGGCTCCAACTCCGGTTTCAGCTTACCTGCACTCTGCAACTATGGTAAAGGCCGGTATTTATTTGCTGGCACGCTTCTTCCCTATTCTGGGTGGTACGGAGTACTGGACTTATCCCCTTCTCATAGTCGGTGGGATTACCATGTTGTACGGTGCGATACATTCGCTCTTCAGAATCGATATGAAAGGTGTACTGGCCTATTCCACCATCTCGGCATTAGGCATATTGACTTTTCTGTTGGGTATGGGTACAAAAGAAGCGATTATAGCTGCTGCAGTGTTTCTGCTGGTACACGCTTTGTACAAAGCGACGTTATTCCTCATTACAGGTATTATCGATCACGAAACCGGCACACGTGATCTCAGTAAGTTACAGGGATTAAGAAAAGTATTATTTCCGGTAGCTGTTGCAGGGCTCTTAGCTTCTCTTTCCAGTGCCGGAATGCCGCTTACTTTAGGTTTTATCGGCAAAGATCTTATTTATGATGCTACGTTGAAATTCGATACCCAATTAGCTCTTTTTGTAACGATAGCTGCGGTAGTCACGAATATTGGCTTAGTTGCAGCTGGATTTATGGCGGGAATCAAACCTTTTGCAGGAAAACTTCCGGATCAATTTAAAGATCTGCATTTACCTTACAAATCGATGTGGATACCTCCGCTGATATTAGCCGTTTTAGGGTTACTGTTGGGTATCTATCCAAAATGGATTGGAGATATACTTACACAACAGACTGCATCCAGTATATTCGGAAGTAATGTGGAAGTTCATCTGAAACTATGGCACGGCTTTAATACTGTTCTTATTCTGAGTCTGCTGACTTTAGCATTGGGTACGATTCTCTACCTGATCAATAAACCCAGCAGCAGTAAGTTATTAAAAGTTGAAAAACTAAATGTACTGGCACCACAGACCCTATTCACCCGTTTTGGAAACGGTTTTGTGGTCTTTTCAAATCGCTATACGCAGACGCTGCATAATGGTTTTTTGCGCTCCTATCATCTAAAGATCATTTTGTTTGCAGAGGCTTTACTCGCTTATAAACTGTATCTGAGCGGGCCGATTTATATAGACTACAGCAAGTTGTCCGCTATAAGTATATACGAAGTCTCGATCGTGCTTATCCTGATCGGTGCACTTTACCTCGTAGTAAGCACTTCATCCCGTTTAACAGCTGTTGTCTCTATGAGTGTTATCGGGTATTGTATCTGTCTTCTGTTTGTGATCTATAGTGCTCCGGATCTCGCAATGACCCAGTTTACGATCGATACGTTATCTACCGTATTGTTTGTTCTGGTTCTCTATAAGCTACCCGTATTTATGAATTATATGGGACCCAAAGTACTTATCCGCGATGCTATAGTGGCCCTTTCTTTTGGCGCGTTACTTTCTATGATTGCGCTCAAAGTACTCCAGGAGCCGGTGGATACTGTCGTAAGTGATTTTTATGGGGCAAATGCCTATCTGATGGCAAAGGGTAAGAATGTTGTCAATGTGATTCTGGTGGACTACAGAGGTATCGATACTATGTTTGAAACGATAGTATTGGCCATTGCAGCTCTTGGTGTATACAGTTTATTGAAATTAAGGTTAAAATCTTCAGAAAAAGAATAGATATGAAAAGTATAATTTTACAGACAGCATCCAAATACCTGCTTCCTATCTTATTGTTGTTTTCTGTTTTTCTTTTATTGAGAGGTCATTATTTTCCCGGAGGAGGCTTTGTTGGCGGTCTGGTGGCTTCGATAGCTTTTGTCCTGCATAGCTTTGCTTACGGTACAGAGCAAACCATGAAGATCCTTCGTTACAAGCCACTTTCTCTGATTCCAATCGGCCTGGGGATCTCCAGTCTAAGTATGGTAGCGCCTCTGCTCTTTGGAAAACCTCCTATGACGGGCCTTTGGATTGAGCAGAAGATTCCCGTTATCGGGATGATCGGATCAGCTCTATTTTTTGACATTGGAGTCTATCTGGTCGTCATCGGCGTAGTATTGACTATTTTGTTTACCATAGCCTTAAATACAGATTGATATGGAGCTGATACTTGTTGTACTGATCGGCCTGCTGTACGCAGCAGGAGTATATATGATCCTCAGAAGAAGCATGGTCAAATTATTATTAGGGATCATGCTGTTAGGCAATGGCACTAATATTCTGATTTTCCTATTGGGAAACATCACGAAAGGAAAGCCTCCGGTGATTGATCCGGATCTGAGTATATTCAATGATATCTATGCAGATCCCATACCACAGGCTTTGATCCTGACTGCTATCGTTATCAGTTTTGGTCTTACAGCCTTTGCCATTGTATTGCTCAAAAGAGTATACGCCCTGATAAACAGTGATGATTTAGATGATTTAAATACTCCAGAAGAAGACGATATATGATTGACAATTACATACTAGCACCTGTTTTTATTCATTTGTTTACCGCCATAGCGCAGCTTATATTCTGGCGAAAGACAGTGACACAGCGTGTATTAAGTATTTTGGGCAGCACCCTGGGACTGTCTGCCGCTATCAAGCTTTTCGCAAGAGTCTATGATGGCCCTATCTTAACAATGAGTGCAGGAAACTGGGATGCACCCTTCGGAATAGTGTTTGTAGCCGATACTCTGAGCACGACATTAGTACTTCTGACCTCTATAGCTTGTTTGGCAGTATCCATATTCTCTGCGACTGGTATCAGTCGCCAACGTATACGCTATGGTTATTTCCCGATCTTTCATTTTCTGATACTGGGCCTTAACGGAGCTTTTCTGACAGGGGACATCTTCAATTTATATGTTTATTTTGAAGTGATTATTATCTCTTCTTTTGTGTTGATGACTTTGGGCGGACGAAAGGCTCAGCTGGAGGGTGCCGTAAAGTATATGGCGATGAATATTCTGGCTTCGACTTTTTTCCTGACAGGGATTGGCATTTTATATGGCATCACAGGCTCTCTGAATATGGCTGATCTGGCGCTAAAAATCCCGAATGTCAAAGATCAGACACTTGTAGGTATTACATCTTCATTTTTCATTATAGGATTCGGAATCAAATCAGCTGTATTTCCTTTGTATTTCTGGCTTCCTTCCTCCTACCATACTCCTCCGTCTGCTGTTGCAGCAACATTTGGCGGATTATTAACTAAAGTCGGTATCTATGCCATGTTCCGCATTTACAGTCTGATATTTATACCCAGTCCCTTTATGAAGAATCTGCTTCTTACATTGGCGATTCTGACTATCGTAACGGGCGCTTTAGGGGCGATGACAAAAACCAATATCCGAAGGTTATTTTCATACCTGATTGTATGTCATATCGGATTTATGGTGGGAGGACTGGCGATGTTCAGCAAACTCGCTCTGATGGGTGCTGTATTCTATCTGATCCACGATATTATGGTCAAGACTAATCTGTTTCTGATTGCTGGACTGATAAGGCAATTAAGGGGATCGATGGATATGAAAAAGATCGGTGGTCTGTATGCGGAATATCCAAAGATATCCTTGCTGATCGGCATTGTACTTTTCTCTCTGGTTGGTATTCCTCCGCTTTCTGGTTTCTGGCCTAAGATTTATCTTATTCAGGATGCTTTCCGTCTGCAAAACTATGCTTTTATTGCCGCCATCATTTTAGGAAGTTTTATTACGCTGTACGTCATCGCTAAGATGTGGTCCGAGGTCTTCTGGAAGAAGCCGGATGATGAAGCAGAGATGGAGGATAAATTTGAACCTTTACCTTTATACAAAAAGATATTACTAGTCGCTCCGATAGCGATTCTGGCAGGAGTATCTTTATACATTGGCCTCAATGCTGAAGCTATTATAAAGGTTTCGGATAAGATTGCTACTGAAATGTTAGACACGCGTCCGTACATACAGGCTGTACTGGGCAAATAAAAGATAATTGATATGATAAAACAATTTTTAATGAACCTGCTGCTTTGCTTTATATGGATAGCACTGACAGGTTCGATGTATTATTCAAATTTTCTTTTTGGTTTTCTGCTGGGATTCTTTATCCTGTGGATCATGAATCTCAATGAAACGGATCAAAGATATTTCTACCGTGTACCCAAAACGGCAGGATTTGTACTGTACTTTCTGTATGAGATGATTGTCGCCAATATCCAGGTTGCTTATGATGTAATTACCCCTAAATATTTTTTTAAACCGGGTATAATCCGATATCCGCTAAATGCGAGAACAGATTTTGAGATAAACTTGCTGGCTACGATTATTTCCCTTACACCGGGAACACTGATTCTGGATATCAGCAACGATAAATCGGCTTTATATATTCATGTGATGTACCTCAAGGATAAAGATAAATTTATCGCTCAGCTTAAGAATGGATTTGAAAGACGATTATTAGAGATTATCAGATGATGCTAAATACTTATTTCGATTATGTAATCCTCCCAATTTTAACTATTTCGGTCATCTTAACGTTTATTCGTTTGTTTAAGGGACCTGATGTAGTAGATAGGGTCATTGCCTTAGATCTGATCATCACCATTGGAATCGGGATCATTACAGTTTACAGTATACGTACACAACAGGAGGTGCTGTTGGATGTCGCTATTATACTTGCTCTGATTGCTTTTTTGGGAACAGTAGCATTTTCATATTACCTAGAAAAAAAAGATCATCATGACTGATATATTTTTAGCCATATTCAGCACTATAGGTGCATTAGCTATTTTATTTGCTTCTATCGGCATTCTGCGTATGCCGGATTTCTATTTACGTCTCTCCGTTACCGTAAAGGCGGCCACGTTGGGTGTAGGTTTTTTCCTGCTTTGTGCAGCGATTATCTTTCCGGATGTATCCGTCACAACCAAGGCTATCGCTATCACCTTTTTCCTGATATTAACAGCTCCTGTGGCTGCACATATGATAGGCAGAGCAGCCTACATTACCGGGGCAAAGCTATGGAAAGGCACAATTATAGATGACCTTGAAGGAAAATACGATGAGGAAACCCATCAGTTGAAAGGGGAAGAGGAAGATTAGGCTTAATCAATTTAAACCCCTCACGAATAATCGATTAACACTTATAAAGTTTAACCAATTCTAAAATATACCAACCTAATTATTCAATAAGGAAATTTGGCTCCCTTGTAAGTTTATAAATAAAGGATGGATTAAAATCTCCAATTATTACATCGTTTATTTTTAAAATACAACCTAGAGTTGTAGTAAAAATAATTCATATGCTATAACTTTGTGTAATAATATTTGAAAATCTTAATAATATAAAATTTAAGCTGTAAAAGCAACTTCTTAAACAAATTATTAGTTAAGTTTATCTATATTTCAGAACCATTAGTGTTCAAATCTTGATTTTACAATTATCCTAAATAAATATTGTTATCCAATTAACAACTTAAAGCTAATCATTATGAAAATTAAAGCCTCAAATCTTATTATCCTACTAATTATCACTTTTTTCTCATGTAAAAGAGAAGTAATAATACCTTTAAATGAACCTAAAATATCTACAAAAGAAGAAATTAAAAAATTAGCGTCCATGCATAGTGGAGGTCTTAAATATATCAAAAATTTTAGCGCAAAAACTAAAATAAGAGTTGAATCCCAAGCATCCCATTACTCTAATATACAATCTAATGAAACTCCAAATTTACAACAGGCTGATATTTCAGCAATATATTGGGGGTTTCATGATTATGTCTCTGAAAATAACCTTCAGCAATATGCTTTTTTAGGAAGTTCTACTCCAGGCTTTAATTTTGATAATGTTAGTAAAATAAGTTTAAGCGCTAATAACTCTGCTTACAGTGCGAACTTTTATATATTAGCAAATCAAATATCCAATATTGAAGGGAACTCTTTGTCAGAAATTGAAACACAAATCAATTCTATAGAGAGTTCTACAACTTTTCAAAACTTAAATCAAATTGAAAAAACCATTTTGTTAACTTCGTCGGAAGTTTTTATAGATTCATATATCCATTGGAGTAATGAACCTCAATTAAATCAAATTCCGCAAAATATTGCTGCTAGAGGATGGTTTGGTAAATTTTTTAAAATAGTAAAAAGTGATTTCTTAGGTGCGGTTGGAGGTGGTCTTGCCGGCGCAGCTTTTGGAGGCCAGGTTGGGGCAGGTATTGGAGCAGTTCTGGGAGCTATTAATTGTTCTGCTATAGCAGCTCTAGCAGCAGAAAATCCCTTTATTATTACTATACCAGAGGAATTTGTCGTTGTTAACGGTATAACAATCCCTAAACAGTGGGATGAAATAGTTGTTCCCAACAACAATCCAATTGAAACTCCTATCGGTTTGAATTTTCCTGAAAATTATACTGGTGTATATACTTATGCTACAGATTTAGCTTCCCTTTCAGATTCAATGGTTGATCCTGTTACTAATGTATATAAAGGAGCAAACGGATTATATTATTACAATTCAAACTTGACATGTTTGCTTCCCGATGGATTTTATAGAAATGAAGGAACATATTATAAAGTCTTTATGGGAAAAGTTATAGAAACTGGCACCCCTCTTCCTCAATGCCTAACATGTCCAGGCCCTAGTCAACCTGTTTTTTATCCATTCGTAGAATGTGAATAATTAAAGTTACTTAATAGAGATTTAAGACCAATAAATGATTCTGAATCTCTATTAATTCTTTGTGGTAATATTAATTACACATATATTAATCCTCAGATTAGCTATCTGAAGAACTAATCGTATAATTATTAATGAGAGCAAACGTCAATAGTAAAATTTAATCACTGAAAAGAGTTACTTGATTCTTTTGTAAACAGTAAGATTAACAGAATCTTTAATTCTATTGATGAGAAAGTTCATTAAACACTAAATCACAAAATAATCTCTGAAAAATATTAGAGCTATACTGAAAATATTATACAGCACATTAAAATACCAGCGGTAATAGTATTGCTTTTTAAATATAATATAGTAACCCGAGATTCCCAAAAGGACAAAACATCCAAGAATTGCAGGAATTCGGACCAACTGATCTGCTATGCTGTGCAATACAATGATCCATTCCGGCAAATATAAAAGTGATCCGTAAACGAATACTGTACTTGCAAAAAAGATCAATATAGCTACAGAACCCCAGAAAACCAGTTTTGATTTCCGGATATCTCTTTCTTTCAGATATGTCTGATTTTCCATAATTATCAGTAATTGGTCAGTATTAAAATGTAATGAATATTTGTTAAAAAAGCCCTCCCGGATAAATCCGGGAGGGCCATTATTAATAAACATATAAAACTTCCCTGCCGACTCAAAACAACAGGAAAGCTTTAATTTTAACTTTGCGGAACTAGCTTAATAGTTCCCGCATCATTAGTAAAATACCCTTTTGAATAAGTTCCGGTAGGCTCAACATACTTCAGTTCTTTAAAGCGAACTCCCTTCAGTTCGTATTCCTGATAGAATTCCAAACCTGTAGGCGTATACCGATACGAATACATTACTCCTGCCACTGATAACGCTCTCTTAGTCGTTGCATTTCCAAAACTTGCCGGAAGAGATTCAGTACCCACCTCAAATTTGTAGTTTGAAAACGGCTGGAATTTAGCCGCTGCAGCTCTGTAAGATGCCGCAATAGTAGCCGCTTCCGTGCTTTTAATAGGAATCATAACAATTTTATTGTATGTTTTTCTTCCTTCCATAACAATTGAATCAGCACTGGTTTTGGTTACTAAAAACTCAAAATCCCCTTTCATACCTGATTCATTAGCACCGATCCCAGTATACTGTCCGCCTGGTAGACAGAAGTAATGGATAACTGCATTATAGGTATCAAAAGTTAAGATTGGTCCGGCACCCGGATAAACTGTATACATACTGGTTGCAACAGTAGTATTTCTGTCACCTTCTATAGTTACATCCGTTGCAGAGGTAAATTTTGCGAACAATGTATATCCACCAAATTCTTTATTTGCACTTGGAAAGTACTTAATTAACCAACCATCTTTATTGGCTTGTAGCTCTCCGTATGCACTAGCGACACTGGCATTCAGACGTTCAGTAGGACTTTTTTCAAAAATACGGTCCATCTTCTTTTCACAGCCAGTTGCCAATGATAAAACCGCTATACCTATTATAAATAATTTCAATTTCATAATTCTCAATTTAATGTAGTTTGATCAAAGGTTCCCAACTTAGAATATCTGTTCAAAATCTCCGCTCTTAAGACATCCATATCGATGTTCCATGAAGATTTCATGTAGTTCTTAACGATCGCCAATTTAGAGAGTACGATGGCTTTTCCAGCTGCAGATGCATTTGGAGTATTCAGGATAGCATCAAAATCTGCCTGTGAACGTGTTACATAAAAAGAAAACAGCTCAGCAAAATCCTCTCCATGACTCTTTGACGAATACTGAGAGATAAACCCTGCTGATATAGCTGCTGCTAATCCTGCAGTATTTCCTGGATATGTTGTACTCCACTCGTCTTCAACATAACCTCCTCCTGTAATTTCAGCAAAATTACTTGGATAAGGCTTATTTTGATTCAATATGTGCTGAAATTCATGATGGATTGTTTTAAAGAACCAATAGTTCAAAAATGTTGGATTTTTTCCATTAGTTTCGTTCATTTCCAACAAATTATATAAAGATACTTTTGTACCCGACTCTGCTGTACCCAAAATGATTGTACCATTATTGTTAACGGGCACAGATCCGGTATATGTAAGTAGCTTAGGAAAATTACCTCTTATAAACTGCGTACTACCTGTTACCTGATCGTATGCACCAATCACAGAATATAACATCAATTTAGTAAGCCGAATGGAACCGTCATATGGTGCAGGCACCAAATTATAAGCCATGTCAGATTCTTTATCAACGAATTTATACAAAATTGCCACATTATATGGTTTCGTATAATTGTTATAGATGTAGTTATCCAATGCATTCTTAGGTACTTCGGAATCAACAAACACACTGTTAGGATTCAGCTTATCTTCTTTTGAACATGCTGATAACATGATCAGACATGATAACGTCAATATATTTCTTATTTTCATAATTATCTAGGATTTGGGGTTAAACCTGCACTAATTACATCCTGAGGTAATTGAATAGCACGACGATTGTCCCTTACCACCAGGTTGTTATCTAATAGTTTAAAAGTCAATGCACTGGTATTTGTTCCTGAGGCTTCACGTCTCGCGATCTCAATTCCATATCGTTTTACATCAAACCATCTGAAACCTGTATGTAGATTTTCGAATCGTCTTAATGACAGTATTGCATGTATCATATTTTCCTGAGTACCCGGTTCAACAACAAAATCCGGATTTAACTTTTTCTTAGGCGTTGGAGCAGTTGGTGTAAAATATGCAAAACTATTCGCCCAGGTGTTAATAGATGCCTCCGAAATTGTCAAAGGACTAACCAGGGTATTGTTATTAATATAGATCTGCATATCCGAGATTGCATCTGAATATTTTTTAAGATGAATATTTGCCTCCGCTCTGGTTAACAATGCTTCTTCAGATGTAATAGGACTTAATACTGCTCTTGCAAAACCCGTTCCGGCAACTGGATCAGTATATTCAAACATATATACAACACGAGGAACAAATACTTTATTGATAGTAGCCGCTACATATCCAAAAGCTCTCATTCTATACGCTGTAGAGCTTCCGGTAGTACCATAGATATTTCTGGTAAAAAGCGTCTCCGTTCTTGCTATTGGCCATCCATGATTAATTCTATTATTTGTAGTGTATCCTCCTGATCCAAAAGTTGTACCTATAGCCGAATAAGCTGTAGCAACAAGAAAATTAGCTTTAATAGAACTTGCATTATACTCTCGTCCCATATTTAATGCACTTGCACTGAAACTGGCAATTGTATTATAATCTCTCAAAGTTTCACTCGGATTATTATTTAAAGCTCTGGATGCATATTCCGCAGCCTTTGCCCAATCCTCCATAAATAAAGCAACACGTGCAGCAAAAGTATAGGCCGCTCTTTGGTTAAAGTGATACTTAGCGACACTACTGTTAGGATATGCATTATCACTAATCAATGGTAATCCTTCTTCCAAATCTTTTACAATAAAATCATAAACCTCTTTTACTGTATTTCTCTGGTATTTAGGATTTAAAGTTGTTTCACCTTTCGTCATGTAGGTAATACCTAAATCAGTAGCTGAATATTTTTGCGAATAATTTTGAGCAAACATATTCACCAAAATCCAGTGATTGTACGCTCTGGCTACCAACGCTTCTCCCCTTTGTGCAGAAAGACTACTTGGGTTTCCAGCTTCATCAATTGCCTGTAATGCTGCATTGGCACTTGCAATAGCACCATATCCTGCACTCCAGATAAAATCGATACCATCATTATTAGGTTCGGTAATATCTTCCCATCTGAAAACCTGCTCTACAAACCGGCTATAATTTGTCATGGTTGGTCCAAAATCATCCACATTATCAGATGACATCTCCGCTACCAATGCATACGAAGTTTCGGGGTAAGCTGAAGTCAATAGTTTTGCAATCTTCTCTGTATTATTTAGTTCAGCTCTGTTATCTGGCAAAGGATCCAAAAACTTCTTACAGGAAGAAAGTCCTGCAGACAATAGTCCTGCAGACAACAATAGATAAAATATTTTCTTTTTCATAGTATTAAAATCCCATTTTTAAGGTTAATGTATATTGTCTAGCAATCGGTAAAGCTACACCTCCGGAATTAACAAACTCCGGATCTTGTCCATTTAACCGTTTATCTGCATAGATCAACCATGGATTAATCACATTCAATCGTACTCCCAGATTAGACATCTTTAGAGATCTTACTAAATCTTTAGGTAATTCATAAGCTAATGAAACATCTTTCAGACGGATAAAATCTCCTTTAGCAAGTGTTTCTGTTGAGTAGTTGTACGCATTATAAGCATAACTATATTGACTGTTGTTACGGATAAAACGGTTATCCAGTATTACAGGAATATTAGTTAAGTTTTCATCACCTGGAACGGTCCAGGCATCCCAGAATTCACGTGGCATTGCATTAAGATCTGAATAACCTGTAGCATATGCCGGATCTCTACGTATAACATTACCAAATGAATACGTAAGGAAGACATTCAACCTAAAGTTTTTGTACGTGAAAATATTACCAAAACTACCCATGTCTGTAGGATCTGTTGGTCCTTCATATTTCAGATAATCGAAGTTTTCTCTGCTTTGAAAATTGATACCTGTAGTAGTTTGCGTACCGTTAATATAATTGAAAACAGGTAAACCGCTGCTTGTCAAATGTGAAAATGGAATCGAGAATAATGAACGAACAGGATATCCTTCAAGCGCAAATCCATTTCCAACGATCAGATCACCAACACGACTATTGTTCTCTAATGATGTTACTTTATTTTTCGCTTTGCTATATATGAAGCTGGAACTCCATGAAAAGTTATCATTTTTTAGAATTGTTGCAGATAAACTGAACTCTACCCCGTGAGATTCCATGTCTGCGACGTTACCATATTTCGAAATTTCCCCTCCTAATCCTTGTGTATTAACAATACCAATTAGATCAAAGTTCTTTCTCTTGTAGTAGTCAAAGTCTAAAGCTATACGATTTTGGAATAAGCCTATAGACGTTCCGAAGTTAAACTCATGTTTCTTTTCATACGTTAATTCTGAGTTTTCAAGAGTAGAAATGTTTAATCCTGTCTCTTTATCTGAAACGTTTGGTCTCCATGGATTAAAGCTTCGGATAATTACTTTAGAATTTGTTACAAAAGCTGGGCCCCTATCTGCTGTTAAGCTATAAGATGCTTTAAGAGATAGATTTGATATTGGTGACTCTAATGCCTTAAAGAAACTCTCTTCCGTTACATTCCACATACCAGACACGTTCCATGTCGGCATCCAGCGGGCAGAAGTTGTTCTTCCTAAGCGATTTGTACCTTCATAACGTAATGTTCCATTGATGGTATAACGATTATCAAACGTATAGTTTGCCGTTCCGTAAAATGCAACTTGTCTGCTTCGGGTATTACTTATCGTGTAATACTGCGAATTTTCTTCCGCTCCTTTTTTGAATACTTTGTAATCAACAAACGGAATCTCACCTAAATCATATTGCATACCCCAGCCTCTGAACCAGTTGTTATTTCTGTCTACAGAGTTAGATTCCGCTCCCGCAAAAACATACAATTTATGAATATCATTGAATGTCTGATCATATGCTGCTGTGAAACGAAAATCTTTTGTCCACATTTTGTAGTCTGTACGGTTGTAGATACCACCATTTGGTAATACTGTTTCAGGCACTGCATAAGGATTATCCGGATTCGTGTACAGGAATGGATTCGCATCACGAATAAACGTTGTTGGCATCCATCTGTAAGCTAAAGCCTGATTTGACTGATCCTTAATATAGTGTTGTTGAGAGGTTTGCTGATATCTCGTTGCAGCTAATAATCCCAATTCCAAAGGCTTGATTACTTTCCATTTTAATTCACCCTGAAACTTAACATCTGCGGCATTAATGTCCATGTAGTTGTTCTCCAATTCATGAAGAATATTAAACGGAGCATAATTTCGAGCGTAAAATTCATTTGGATCTAAAGTACGAGATGAATTTAATGCATATGAGTATGGATTAATATCAAAATCACGTCTTACATCCATAGTTACCAAGTTGACAGATTGTCCCAAAGTACCCGGAGCACGTTGATCACGATATGATCCGTTAGATCTCAAATCTAATTTTAAGTTATCGTAAAGATTATAAGTAGCATTGAATAATGCTGTGTAACGTTTTACATCACTTTTCTTAGTCCAGCCGTTATCAAATACTCCACTTAATGAGGTATAGTATTGCGCTTTTTCTGTTCCGGATGTTAAACTGACAGAATGGTTTTGCATAACAGTACGGCTAAACAGTTGCTTAAACCAGTCTGTATTTCTGTACTCTGCCTCTCTCAAGTAAGCATTTTTACTTTCTGTTGTATTTTCCAGTTGACCAGACTTAATCAACTCATACATTTTACCATAAACACCTGACACAGACCTACTTGCCACATTAGCCATATTTAACCAGCCACGCTGCTCTAACATCTGATAAAATGACATTTGCTCCTGCGAGTTCATGATATCAAAATTATTATAAGAAGGGATATCACGAGAAGTAAATTCGCCTACATAACTTGCTGAATTTCTACCAGCAGTTCCTCTTTTAGTCGTTACAACGATAACCCCACCCATTGCACGGGCACCATAAATAGATGTTGCAGAACCATCTTTCAACACTGTAAACGATTCAATATCGTTTGCATTAAGGCCTGCTACAGCAGAACTGATTAACGTTAATGCATCTCCGGAGGAAAGATCATCAGATGAAACATCGGCTACATCCTCAATGATAATACCATCTACAACCCATAACGGTTTAGAGCTTCCATAAATAGAAGTCGCACCGCGGACACGGATTTTAGGAGCTGTACCAAATGTTCCTGTAGTATTTTGCACACTCACACCGGCAACTCTTCCTTCCAGCGCTCTGGATGGATCAGGCAAACCTCCTAATTCAATATCTTTCATATTTACTTTAGCAGTTGCTCCGGTAAAGGTACGTTTATCAATCTTTGCTCCAAGACCGGTAATAACGACTTCTTCTAAAGCTTTATCTTCATTAGATAATTGTATTTCAATAGAAGAGCGTCCTGACACACTGATTTCTCTTGGATTGAATCCGACAAATCGTACAACTAAAGTTGCATTAGATGCGGCATTGATAGAAAAATATCCCTGATCATTAGTACTTGTCGAAGTCGAAGACCCTTTTACAGAAACTGTTGCTCCTGCAAGTGGTCTGCCGTTCTCATCTTTGATGGTTCCGGTAACAGGTCTTTGAATATCAAGATTACGACTTGCTACTGATGTAATTTTATTTACAGTAATTGTTCCTGCAATTATTTTAAAGGAATAGTCTGTACTATTCAAAACGTTAGAAAGTGCACTCTCTACAGAAGCACCTTTCAATTCTACATTTACAGGTTTAGCATTTCTAATCACCTCATCTTCATACAAAAACCTGTATTTGGTTTGTTTAGAGATGGATGAAAATACTTCCTCCAATTTTGCGTTTTTCAATGACAGGGATACTTTCTGAGCCACACTATCAGCATGTACACAAGTCATAAAAACCAATGATAGTATAACCGTAATTTTCATGGTTAGTAATAATTGGCGCAAACGAGCTTTTTCCTGACGCGAATCAAGCTGTTTGCGAAATAATAAGTTTTTCATACATTTGAGTAATTGGGTAATTTGGGTTAGTTCACTTAAATTTCAGTTCCTAATTAATTCATGGACAGGGGTGCTGCAACATCCCTGTTTTTTTGTAATCTAGAGCGTATCATTTTTCCATAGTTTTTCTGTTTATATGTTTGTTAATAATTGTAAGTTTCTTTCCATCGACGTCAAAGTCAAGATGACTGACGTAACGAAGCATTTCTAAGACCTGACTCAGGTTAACATTTCTTTCTATACTTCCTGAATATCCTTTATCAAATTCTATCTGACCGATAAACGAAACATCCAAATCATACCACCGGGATAATTCGGCTGCTATTGATGCTATATTATCTCCTTTAAAATAGAACTCATTGTTTTTCCAGGCAAGCTCTTTTCTAAAATCAGATCTCGACTTTTTAACAGATTGATCTGTTGATAATGCGGATTCTCCCGGCAATAATAAAGCACTCATCTCACCATTAGAAACCTCTACTTTTCCTTCTACCAGAGTTGTTTTGACGGCTTTGGAGTAAGAATTCACATTAAAATGTGTACCCAGTACTTTTATCGAATTTCCACCGGCCTCTACAACAAAAGGTCTTGATGCATCTTTGGCAACTTCAAAATAGGCCTCTCCTTCCAAGTATACTCTCCGCTCATTACCGGAAAACTGTACCGGAAATTTCAACTTCGAAACAGCATTGACCCAAACCTTAGTACCATCCGAAAGTTCGATTTTAAAAAAACTGGCTTTGGGTACAACAAGGGTATTATAAACAAGGGCTTTTGTCGCTCCCTGATCTACATACCGTATTCCGTCTTTACTTCCCTCTACTTTTGCGTCTTTAGAAATTGTCTTTGTATCCGACACATCCACATGACTTCCGTCTGCCAGAATAAGATGTGCTCCGCTCGTGCCGGGAAGAACATCATTTTTATATTTTCCTGAAGTATCAGCAACAATTGATTTATGCGCGACTGTATCAGACTGTTGATTTAACCAGATCCATGTCAAAGAGAAACACATAGCCACAAGTGCCGCTACAGCGGTATACTTGTAATAGTTTGGTTTACGCTTTTTTCCCTGTTTAACATTTACTTTATCCCACGCGGCGTCTACATCAACATCATGCATAAAATTAAGATCTTCTTCTATTGCATTGGCATTTTTAAAGTTCTCCACGAGATCTTTATTCTTATGATCGGAAGCCAGCCAGTCTCTGAAATCAATAGCTTCCTGCTCAGAAAGCTGGTTTCTGAGGTACTTTTTGACTAATTGGCTGGTGTAAAAATGGTTTCTTTTCATAACATTGTATATATATAGAAACATTCAGGTCATAAAAGGGTGACAAGAAGTTAAAATAATTTTAATTTTTTGTTAGGTGTATGTAAACAAGAATACTATTTCCGGAATATAATCAGGAGAAACAGGACTTAATCAATTAAATAAAGGATTATTTAATACTGAACAAAATAACAAAAACCGCCAAAAGCTCAGGATCCAGTTTGGCTAATAGTGTTTTCATTCCTCTTTGTTTTTGAGTTTTTACAGTATTGATACTAATATCAAGTTTTTCGGCTATTTCCAGATTGGAAAGGCCTTCCAGGTAGCCCATACGGAAAACATGCTGACAAGATTTTGGCATCTCGGCAACAACACGATATACATCTGCAATTACTTCCGAAAAAATAAGGGAATGCTCCACCTGACTTTCTTCTTCTTCTTTTATCGGATTGAGCATCCAGTAACGTTCCTGAATTTTTTCTCTCCGGTGAATATTGTAACAGGAAAAGCGTACAGCTGTGTATAAAAAGTTTTTTACAGCATTCTCTTCACCGGACACATTTTCCTGCTGATCAAAGTAAGTGCAGAAGGCATCCTGTACCACATCTTCGGCCTGAGATTTGACTCCAAGCAGCTTCCACGCAAAATGACAAAGGCGGGGATAATATTTTTTGAATATATATTCGTTAGGCTCTCTTTTCATAATCCCTCTTCAAAAATATTCAGGTTGTTAACAATTGTTAAAGCAAGCTAGCAAATATCAATCAAAAAACAATACAGACGGGAGAAAAAATATTTATATCGGACTCTAATTTTTGTAACGAACCTGTGGCAATATCACGTTTAAATAGCGTTATATTATCTGTATACTGGTTTCCGACTAGAATTGACTGGCCGTCAGGTGAAAAATTAAAATTACGCGGTCCCCTGCCTCCCACATTATATGTATCAACAACTATTAGCTTTCTATCTTTTAAAACTTTGAAAGCAGTGATTATATTTGCATCTCCTCTATTGGAAGCATACACAAATTTTCCGTCAGGAGACAGTTTTATTTCCGCTGCACCGTTTCCTCCGCTAAATCCGGCTCTATTGATATCTATTTCTTGTATAAGTTCCCATTTACCTTTCTTCTTTGCATATGCAACAACTTTTGCAGTCATCTCCGTGACCAGATAAAAAGACTTTCCATCTTTAGCAATAGCGATATGACGTGGTCCTCCTCCTGCCGGAGTATGGATGATGGATGGGGTGCCTACTCCATAGATGCCATTTGTTTGTTTTACCGGATAAATACTAATCTTATCCGTGCCTAAATCCTGGACAAAGATTGTCTTAAAATCCGGTGCGAAAAATGCAGAATGTACATGTGGTTTGTCCTGACGGGAAGCATCTATACCTTTGCCACTGTGCTGCACAAGAGTATCTCTGGCAGCAATACTACCATCGGTATTCAGGCTGAAAACTGCAAAAGAGCCACCGGAATAATTCGAAACGACAGCGATAGGGTCCGTATTGCTCAGGGAAACATGGCAAGGATCCGCTCCCCCGACATTTACTTCATTTAAAAACGTTAATTGTTTTCCATCAAAATGATAAGCTGCAAGGTTTTCTGTACCGTCATTCTTTTCACTCACCGCATAAAGTGTCTTTCCATCTTTACTTTTAGCTAAAAACGACGGATTGTTACAAGAGGTTGTGTTCAGCAGGTTAGCTTGCCTGCTCTTTTGATTAAAATCGTATATGTATATTCCTTTACTTTTTCCGGGCTGCGTATATGTCCCTACAAAAAGCGGAACATTTGTCTGGGCGATTCCCACAGAAGGCATTAATAGCGTACACAAAAAGATCATTGGTATCAGACAGGTTCTTAAAGTATTCATAAGTTATGATTTGTTAAAATTGGTTAAATGTCAATGACTCATCCTAACCAAATATGTAATTTAGCCTTTTGTAAAAACTAACGTTGGATAAAGATAACTTTCCTCGATGTTATATGGCAATTATTTTTGTCCAAAACATCAAAAAGTTAATTTAATCTGATATTTTTGCGTTAGTTTAGATGAGTATAAGATTTTGATAGTCAAATATCATATTCACAACGTAATTCAATTTCACTAAGAATGATCAAACAGTTATGTGTGTTACTATTTTGTGTGTTGGGAAGTATAAATTTCACTTTCGCACAGGGCAAAATAGTAGACAGAGTGGTGGCTACAGTGGGAGCTAATATCATATTGCAATCAGATATTGATATGCAGTATTCTCAAAACTTAGCTCAGGGCATGAGTCCTAACGAAGATTTCAAATGCTATATTCTTCAGCAGTTATTAACGCAAAAGCTTCTTGCCCAACAGGCAGTACTGGATTCGATTGAAGTATCCGAATCTGAAGTAGATGATAATCTCAACAACCGCCTCAATGTGATGACCCGTCAGGCAGGAGGAAAAGAAAGGTTGGAAAGTTTTCTGAACAGATCGCTGTTACAGTATAAGGAAGAAATGCGCACAAGTGTGGCAGAGCAATTGAAAGCCCAGAAAATGCAGCAGAATATTGTTCAGAAAATAGATGTAACTCCTTTGGAGGTCAAAAGATATTTTGAAGGTCTGAACAAAGACAGTCTGCCTTATTTTGATACGGAAGTTGAAATCGGAGAAATCGTGATGTACCCGGTACTCACTAAAGAAGAAAAAGAAGCATCCCGCAAGCGGGCTGAAGATCTTCGCAAACAAATTGTGGACGGTTCGGATTTCGGAACAATAGCAAGACTTTATTCTGAGGATAAGGGATCTGCTGTTGCAGGTGGAGATCTTGGTTTTTCGACACGTGATAATTACGTAAAAGAATTTTCAGCTGTTGCCTTTAAACTTAAACCGGGAGAGATTTCTCAGGTATTCGAGACAGAATACGGTTTTCATTTCCTGCAGGTGCTGGAGAGAAGAGGGGAAGAGGTTCGTGCAAGACATATTCTGGTTTCTATCAAACCGACTAATGCAAGTCTGGAGCGCACAAAAGTAAAAATGGACAGCTTGTACCAAAAGCTGATCAATAAGAAAATAGACTTTTATAATGCGGCTACACAATATTCAGACAATAAGGAAACCAAGTTTAACGGTGGTATGGTGACCGATCAGAACAGATCTACGCTAATCCCGGTTAATAAACTGGAGGCAAGCGTATTTACGGCCATCGACCCTTTAAAAGCAGGAGAATACTCTCAACCTACTCTTTTTCAGGAAGAAGGTCCAGCAGGGAAGAGCGGTTACCGCATCAGTTTTCTGAAGACAAGAATACCTCCACATAAGGCCAACCTTGATCAGGATTTTTCAAAAATAAAAGAGGCGGCTTCGGAAGATAAAACAAGAAGAAAGTTAAGCGAATGGTTCGAGAGCAGAAGAACCAATACATTTATCGCTATCAATGACGATTTTCATAAGTGCGATGATCTTAAAATCTGGATCAAGCCGATAGAAAATGCTTCAGCAAATATTGCGAAATAAGTACTTATCCATATAAAGGAAATCGGGCTTCAACAGATGATGTTGAAGCCCGATTTATGTTTTATACCGTTTGGTATCCGACTAGTATAAACGCTGTTTGTTAACGCTCAAACATCATCTCAATCATCACTTTCCACTGATAGTCATCTTTCAGCTGCCAGATACGGATATAGTTATATTTAACGGTTTTATCTTTAGTGATTACATCTGCCGTACCATACGTATAAGCATATTCACCACTGTATGCACGACCTACGTTTGTCGGGTTAGTATGAATCTCTACACGTTGTTTTTTCAGGAACGCCATTACATCTTTCTTTCCTTCCATAGGATCCTGCCATGGATACAAAAACTTAACATCGTCTGTCAGGAACTCTCCGTATGCTGTCGGGTTATTTGCTTTTAAAACTGTTGAAAACAGCTTATCACTCTGCATTACTACATCTTCACGCTGCCCCAGTCTTACTTTCGAACGGTGTTTGAGGTACCAGTTGTCATCCGGCTCATAATAAATCAGATCTGAGGCTTTCTGTTTACCGTAGTTCTCCACTTCAGCTCTTAAATTAACCTTCCATATCCCTTTCTTATTTCTCTTCCAGACGGTCAGATATTGCCCGTAACGCTTTATTGCACCAACTTTCTGAAACTCCATAGCTCCGCTGGTCACGCCCCAATCCTGACTACGGGATACTAATACAAAATTAGGATCCCAACTCATAACATCTGCAATATTGGGCCTGTTATTGAGGTAATTGAAGGCATTCACTGCCGATGGTGTAAAAAAGACAGATTCTTTATCTACAATCGATAAGAAAGCCTGATGAGGGCTGCTGGATTGTGATAATTTAGCGGCATCACGATCTACCGTAATCAGACTTCCAACTTTATCCGGCAATTGAGCCTGACTGCTATAGGTTTGAAAAGTTAAAGCTGTGGCTACTACAGCTACTGTTGTCCAAAATTTCATTAATTATATTTTTACAACGGTCTAATATCAAATCTTATTCCAAAGTGTTCCGTCTTTGCTGTCTTTCAATTGTATACCTATAGAGGACAACTCTTCACGGATACGATCTGATGTTGCAAAATCCTTATTCTGTTTGGCTGAATTACGGATATTAATAATCACATTCATCAGTTCATCCATATTATCCGTCCCTGCATTGCTATCATCATTCAATCCCAGAATATCTTCAACAAAGTCTTTCATAAAGGCTTTGAGTTCATCCAATCCTTTTTGATTAATGGTAGCTTTACCATCATAAATCGAATTAATGACACGCACAACTTCAAAAAGTTCTGCAATCAGTATAGGACTGTTGAAATCATCATCCATCGCTGCATAACAGTTTTTACGTATATCTTCCAGATTAAATCCGGATGTAGCTTTAGAAGGCGTGATCTTATTCAATAGTGCGATAGCATTCATCAATCGCTTAAATCCTTTATCTGCAGCATCCAGGGCTTCATTTGAGAAGTCTAATGTACTTCTGTAATGTGCCTGCAGCATGAAGAAACGAACCGCCATCGGAGAATAACCTCTTTCGAGAAGCGGATGATTTCCCGTAAACAGCTCCTGAGGCAGAAATCCGTTACCGGAGGATTTGGACATACGGGCCCCGTTTACGGTCAGCATATTGGTATGCATCCAGTAACGCGCCGGACTGGTGTGATTGCAGGCTTCTGATTGAGCGATCTCATTGGTATGATGAGTAGCTGCCAGATCCATTCCACCACCATGTATATCAAACTGTGCTCCCAGATATTTATTGCTCATCGCCGAACATTCGATATGCCATCCCGGAAAGCCTGTACTCCATGGTGCCGGCCAGCGCATAATATGTTCAGGTTTTGCCTTTATCCAAAGAGCGAAATCCAAACGCCCCTTTTTCTCATCCTGTCCGCCCAATTCGCGTGTATTATTTAACAAATCTTCCAGCTTACGGTTGGTCAGAACGGTATAATCATATTTTTGAACATATTTCTCTACGTCAAAATAAACAGTACCGTTCACTTCATAAGCATATCCGTTATCAATGATCTGCTTGATCATCTCAATCTGCTCTGAAATATGTCCTGTAGCTGTAGGCTCAATACTTGGAGGGAGCGTATTAAACAAGCGAAGGACATCATGAAAGCCTATAGTGTACTTTTGTACGATTTCCATAGGTTCCAGTTGCTCTAGCTTGGCTTTTTTTGCAAATTTATCATCCCCTTCATCTCTGTCTCCTTCCAGATGTCCCGCATCGGTAATATTACGTACATAACGTACTTTATAGCCCAGGTGCAACAGGTAACGGAATATCAGATCGAATGATACAAATGTGCGGCAGTTTCCTAAATGTACATCACTGTACACTGTGGGTCCACACACATACATCCCTACCATGGAAGGGTGAATAGGATTAAATTTCTCTTTCTTTCTGCTTATTGTATTATAAAGAACCAGATTATTTTCCATAAAATTATAAGAATGGGAATCTATTTTTGTCTGAAATATAACTGAATCGGAACTCCCTCAAAATCAAAATTCTCACGCAACTTATTCTCTACATATCTTTTGTAAGGATCCTTGATGTACTGAGGAAGATTACAGAAGAACGCAAACATCGGGGATCTTCCCGGAATCTGGGTCACATATTTGACTTTGATATATTTCCCCTTAATTGCAGGAGGAGGATAGTTTTCGATCACCTGCAACATCACTTCATTCAACTTAGAAGTAGGGATTTTCTTGGTTTTATTCTGATATACTTTCGCAGCCACCTCCAGTGTTTTATGGATACGTTGTTTCTCCGTTACAGATGTAAATACAATAGGAACATCTGTAAAAGGGGCGATTTTTTCACGGATACGGGCTTCGAATTCTTTCATGGTCTTATTATCCTTCTCGATCAAATCCCACTTATTGACCACGATCATGACACCCTTTTTATTTTTCTCCGCTAAATGAAAGATATTAATATCCTGCGCTTCAATACCATCCTGAGCATCCAGCATCAGAATAACAACATCGGAATCTTCCAATGCCTTGATCGTACGCATAACGGAATAAAACTCAATATCTTCATTTACTTTTGATTTCCTGCGCATACCTGCCGTATCAATCAATAGGAATTCATGACCAAACTGATTATAGTGGATACGGATAGAATCACGTGTCGTACCTGCAACAGGTGTTACGATATTACGTTCTTTCCCTAATAATGCATTCGTCAATGAGGATTTACCTACATTCGGACGACCCACAATAGTATATTTGGGAAGCGTGGATTCTTCTTCTTCTTCAACTTCAAAAGTAGAAACAACAGCATCTAACAATTCTCCTGTTCCGGAACCTGTAGCTGAAGAAATATTATAAATTTCACCCAGACCAAAAGCATAGAATTCAGCAGAATCATGGTGCAGTTTAGCGTGGTCTACTTTATTGGCCGCAACATATACGGGCTTCGTACTTCTTCTAAGAATGTCGGCTATCTCATCATCCAGATCTGTGATACCGGTAGTCACATCTACCATAAAAATAATAACGGAAGCCTCTTCAATAGCGATGTACACCTGATCACGAATAGCCTCTTCAAACACATCGTCTGATCCGTGTACAAAACCTCCGGTATCGATAACAGTAAATTTTTTCCCTATCCACTCGGCAGATTCGTAGTGACGATCGCGAGTTACCCCGCTAAAGTCATCCACAATAGCCTTTCTACTTTCCGTAAGACGATTAAAAAGAGTTGATTTTCCAACATTTGGACGACCTACGATTGCAACAATATTTGCCATATTTGTTATTTTGAATCGGTTCATTTATGATGAACCGCACATTTATTCTAAATTATTAAGGGAACAAAGATACGGAATAAGGAATGATTATCCTTTATTAATATACTAAATTTGACTGAGAATCAATTATAGTTTTCGTATTTATAGCGACGAATCTACGAAGAACATTTTTTTCGGCCTTCAATTGAGTTCATCTCATTTAATATCCGATGCTAAAGTTAAAAACAGATAAGGTCACTCCATGGAGTGACCTTATTATAATCGGATTGAAATTTTTAATAATTTGGATTTTGACTTAACGTCCCTTTACTGTTGTCAATTACCACCTGTGGAATAGGCCATAATTCATTTTTCCCTTTAGTGAAGATCCTGTTCTCCACGAAAAAACGATCTGTAAGGTTAGTAAATGTCACTTCTCCGGTTTGAGAATTTACACTGCCCTTTGATAAGCTGCCATAAACAGCTCCGTTCATGACAACATCTGCAATACCCCAACGGATAATATCGAATCTACGTCTTCCTTCTCCAGCAAATTCTACACGAAATTCCCGACGAACCAATTCTCTGAGTTTTGTCTGATTACTATAAACAGCTTCATTTACTTTAGGCATTCCTGCGCGTACACGTACCGCATTTAAATGTTCGTACACACTGTTATCAATTTTATTTGACTCGATCTTAGCTTCGGCATTCAGCAGCAGCATTTCAGCATAACGCATCACAATAATGTTAACGCCTACATTCCATACATTGCTGTATGAAGACGGATTTTGCAAATATTTCTTATAGTTATATCCTGTACTGGATGCATTATCGGCTGCTGCAGGATGATCTTTTGAACTTGGATTCAAGGGATCAAAATATCTGCCACTATATAATGCTCCCGGATAGACTACAGTAGCCGAAAGTCTCGGATCACGATTCGTGTATGGCTGAGAAGCACTGTAAGTTACAGATTCACTGATAGGTTCTCCATCTTTTGTTTCATAAGCATCTATCAGATTCTGTGTAGGAACAATCGAACTCCAGCCGCCTGACAGATTTGGCATCATAATTCCTAAATCTGTGTACCCCTGAATATTCGCCACGTACTGAATATCCATCATCACTTCACTGTTATTCTCATTTGCTTCTTCAAACAGATTTGCATAATCACCAAACAACTGATATGTGCCGGAAGTAATTATCTGCTCCGTAGTACTGATAACTTCTTCGTGTTTATTCTGAAAAGCATAACAACGAGCCAGCAACCCAAGAGCCGCTCCTTTAGTCATACGTCCTACATTACTGGCGTCGTATTTTGCAGGTAATATAGCTGCTGCATCTTTTAATTCTGTCTCCACAAACTGCAGAACTTCTTTTTGCGTATTAGCTGGCGCATATGCTTCTTCAATAGAGACCGTTTTTGTCAAAATTGGCACTGCACCAAACAATGTGGCCATATCCAGATAACGATAAGCACGAATAACTCTGACTTCGGCTTTCAACCGGTTTTTCAACGTTTCAGAAACAGGAGATTTATCTATATTCTCCAAAATCCAGTTTGCTCTTCGGATCAACTCATAACTATATCGTGTTGAAGCATTTCCGGCATCCGTAGGAGTTGCATTCCCGTTACCCAAAGCCTGAAATCCTTCCCAGGGAAAATCACTGTTAGAATTATCTGATGTACAATCCATATAGAAGATCTGACTACCATCTTCCCAGGATGAACCGGCGACTAATTTACCGTCTGTTCCCCTTCTACCGCTATATAAACCTGTAACAGCGTACAATGTTTCTTTTTCCGTATTCCAGAAGTTACTTTCACTTATTGCATCCAAAGGATCCTGATCCAGCTTTTGGCAGGAAAACAAAACAGATGTAAGTCCTAATGCAACTGCTATATATGTATTAAATTTCATAACTTTTCTAATTAAAAATTCACATTCAACCCAAAAACATTTGTTTTTACCTGTGGATAGAAGTTACCTCTTGAATCCGCAGGTGTTTCCGGATCAAAGCCTTTGGCAAAACCTGTAAAAGTCAACAAATTCTGTCCGCTATAATATATTTTGGCTCCTTTGATTCCTATTTTATCTACAAAACGCTTAGGAATAGTATAACCTACTGTGATGTTTTTCAGCCTTAAGTAACTTGCATTTTGAATCCAGAAATCTGAAGGTGTACTTAATGGACTGTTTTGCGTCCAGCTTGTCAGTGCTCTCGGCATTGATCCGTTCGGATTTGTATTTGCATTGAATCTGTCGGCATAAATATCAGTCGGCTTATCTGATCCTGAAATACTTCCGATTGCTTCACCCCACAGATATCCCTGCACTTTAGCCGCACCCTGGAAAAACAGACTCAGATCAAAATTTTTATAGCTTAGATTTGATGTCAGACCAAAGATATATTTAGGATCAGGAGAACCCAGGTATACGCGGTCATTCCCGTCAATTTTACCATCTCCGTTCTGATCTTTATAAATAAGGTCTCCTGCACCCACATTATTGTTTACTCCTTTGACACCGCTGTTTTTATATTCTTCATCCGTACGGTAAATACCTAATGTCTCATAACCATAGAATGAACGGATAGGTGATCCCTGCTGATAGACATAAAATGTACCGTTGGGTTCAGCTGCTGTATTTTTCCATTGTTTGATCTGGTTATTTATGTATGAACCGTTTACTGCGAAACTATACTTTAACTCTCCTGCTCTTCCCTGATAGTTTAACTGAACTTCAATACCGTTATTTTGAACTTTTCCTGCATTTTGTGTAGGAGCAGGCAGACCATACAAGGAAGATACAGGTAACTGTAATAATACTCCATCCGTTATACGATCAAAATAGTCCACCACAATACCCAGATTATTTTTGAAATTCAAATCAAAACCAATATTGGTACTTTGAGTAGATTCCCAGGCCAGAACCGGATTTGCGGAATTAACAATTGCTCCTCCGGGATTTGTAACACCGCCAAAAGGATAATTATATCCCGGACTTATTACGAAAACACCCGGGTAATAGGAGTCATCTGTAGGATAATTATTGTCTGTCGTGGCGGCAAGCTGTTGATTACCCAGTTTTCCCCATCCCCCTCTTAATTTAAATTCAGATATTGAATTGGCTAAACCTGAATTGGCAAAAAACTCTTCTTGGGAAATTCTCCATCCCGCTGAGAAAGAAGGAAAAGTACTCCATCTGTGAGTACCTAAAAACCGGGAAGTACCGTCATGCCGCACATTCGCTTCAAGCAAATATTTATCTGCAAATACATAATTCACACGACCAAACCAGGATCTTAATATTAACTTTTTAGCCCCGCCTTCTGCCCTTTGGCCATCGACATCTCCTAAATTTATTTCGGACAGATCATTATTTAAAAAATTCTGCCTGTAGGAGCTGGAATAATCTGCTTTAAATGTCTCATCCATAAATCCTCCCAAAACATTCAACTGATGCTGTCCAATCTTTTTATCATAAGTCAGTAAGGACTGAAATGTTAAGCGCTCGGACTGAAAGTTATAGACAGTTAAATTATTTGGCCCTTGTTTGCTGGTTGGGTTTCCGGTTGTATTATCATAGTATTGAATATCTTTTACAAATTTTGAAGAAAGATTATCAATCGGCTGAAACCCCACGACTTGTTTGAATTTTAACCCATCCATGATCTTGAATTCTCCTGAGAAATTCACTTGAGTGTGTTTGTTGATCATCTTATCGACAGATCCCATATCTAACCACGCAATTGGATTTCCATCCCCATAATAACCATAGTAGCCATTTGAATATTTATAAGGAATAAAAGAAGGAATACGGTTTGATTGTCTGAATATCTGTGCCATGTCTCCTGTGTAGGGATTTACAGGTTCATCAATCCGTTGATAATTATATGCCAACCCTAAATCCAGATTCAATCGCTCTGAAACTTTAGCGCCAATATTGGTCCGCAGATTATAGCGATCTGATGCGGCAATTTTGATTACACCTTTTTGTCCCAGATAACCTGCTGACGCCATATACTTGACATCATCTGTCCCACCTGTAACCTGTAAGTTATGAGACTGCTGAAATCCTGAACCCTGATATAATAAATCAAGCCAATCCGTATTAGGGTATTTATCAGGATCTGATCCGCTTTTAAATCCCTGAAGATCGGCTTCTGAAAAACGAATCGCTTTACCTTCATTAGTCAAAGCCTCATTCAAGATAACGGCATGATCATATGAATCCATATAATTGGGCAACCTTGTCGGGTCCTGTATACCCGCATATCCAGTATAATTCAGTTGAGGCTTGCCATTTCCTCCTTTTTTTGTTGTGATCAAAATAACTCCGTTAGCCGCTTTTGAACCATAAATAGCGGCACTCGGACCATCTTTTAGCACCGATATATTTTCTATATCATTGGGATTGATATTATTCATAGAACTCTCAATTCCGTCTACGATTACCAAAGGATTCGCATTATTAATGGTTCCCAGACCTCTGATCCGGATTGTTCCGTTATCTTTTCCAGGTTGTCCTGAATTCTGACTAATTGTTACACCTGCAAATTTCCCCTGAATAGCTGAGGAAACATTCGTTACCGGACGATCTTCCAGATCTTTGGAAGATATGGCCTGCACAGCACCAGTCAGATTCACTTTCTTCTGTCTTGCAAAACCTACGACTACAACCTCCTCCAATGCTTCATTATCTGATATCAACTGAACGGAAACAGTCGCTCCGACAACCTTAACCTCCTGAGGCTCATACCCAACACTTGAAAATGTCAGAACATCGCCAACTTTAGCATCAATACTAAAATTTCCGGAGGCATCAGTAGATGTAGCTTTAGCACTTCCTTTGACAATTACGGTAACTCCACTTAGCGGATTAGTACCATCTGTCACTTTTCCCCTAATTCCCTGTTGCAAATGTCTTGCATAGGAATAATCAATCTTACCCATACTTCCGGCCTTTACAATAAGAGCCGAAGAACCAGTTCCGGTTAGAAGTAAAGAAAGAAAAATCGGTTTGAAAGGAGCTTTAATTGAAAACTTCTTGATCATATTTTTTTAGTTTATTCTCATATCCATGAAACTTATAAGTTTAGAATATGTGGTATGTACGTTTAGTTCCACAATAATAGGTCAATTGAAACTGTTAAGAAAGTGTTAACTAAACGAAAACGTTTGCGTAACTTTTACACTAAGTATTTTTTTAGCAAAAACTGCTCAATATTATTTGCTAAAAAAACCAAAAAACACTAGATGCCAACGTTTTATAAAAGATATACAAAAATATTATTCTGTAACAACTATGTTTTAATCAAAAAAATAAACAGATAAATTGAAAATTCTATATTTCACAAAATATTATATGGAAATATCTTCAAAAACAAGAAAAACTAAACCCTTTTAACTGCTCTTATCGTAAACATAGAAATCAATACTACTTAAAACAAAAAAAGCCTCAGTCCGTAAACTGAAGCTTCAATGAGTAGCGGGGACCAGACTCGAACTGATGTCCGCCAGCTGGCGGATATGAGCACGACAAGACTACCCTTTCAGTAAGCTCCGGATAAACAATCTCCCCTGATAACTTTTCAATTCCTGTTCCCGCTTCAGTGCTTCTGATTTAGTGGCATATTCTTCTGTATAAAGCAACTCCCACGGCCGATAACGGATTGTCCAACCCTTAGTCCCTAATTCATTATGAGAAAGCAGACGAGATGGCAAATCTGAAGTCATACCGATATAAATCTTATCATAAACACCGGAATACAGAACATAAACCGTAAACATAGAAATCAATACTACTTAAAACAAAAAAAGCCTCAGTCCGTAAACTGAAGCTTCAATGAGTAGCGGGGACCAGACTCGAACTGATGTCCGCCAGCTGGCGGATATGAGCACGACAAGACTACCCTTTCAGTAAGCTCCGGATAAACAATCTCCCCTGATAACTTTTCAATGCCTGTTCCCGCTTCAGTGCTTCTGATTTAGTGGCATATTCTTCTGTATAAAGCAACTCCCACGGCCGGTAACGGATTGTCCAACCCTTAGTCCCTAATTCATTATGAGAAAGCAGACGAGATGGCAAATCTGAAGTCATACCGATATAAATCTTATCATAAACACCGGAATACAGAACATAAACCGTAAACATAGAAATCAATACTACTTAAACAAAAAAAGCCTCAGTCCGTAAACTGAAGCTTCAATGAGTAGCGGGGACCAGACTCGAACTGATGTCCGCCAGCTGGCGGATATGAGCACGACAAGACTACCCTTTCAGTAAGCTCCGGATAAACAATCTCCCCTGATAACTTTTCAATTCCTGTTCCCGCTTCAGTGCTTCTGATTTAGTGGCATATTCTTCTGTATAAAGCAACTCCCACGGCCGGTAACGGATTGTCCAACCCTTAGTCCCTAATTCATTATGAGAAAGCAGACGAGATGGCAAATCTGAAGTCATACCGATATAAATCTTATCATAAACACCGGAATACAGAACATAAACCGTAAACATAGAAATCAATACTACTTAAACAAAAAAAGCCTCAGTCCGTAAACTGAAGCTTCAATGAGTAGCGGGGACCAGACTCGAACTGATGTCCGCCAGCTGGCGGATATGAGCACGACAAGACTACCCTTTCAGTAAGCTCCGGATAAACAATCTCCCCTGATAACTTTTCAATTCCTGTTCCCGCTTCAGTGCTTCTGATTTAGTGGCATATTCTTCTGTATAAAGCAACTCCCACGGCCGGTAACGGATTGTCCAACCCTTAGTCCCTAATTCATTATGAGAAAGCAGACGAGATGGCAAATCTGAAGTCATACCGATATAAATCTTATCATAAACACCGGAATACAGAACATAAACCGTAAACATAGAAATCAATACTACTTAAACAAAAAAAGCCTCAGTCCGTAAACTGAAGCTTCAATGAGTAGCGGGGACCAGACTCGAACTGATGTCCGCCAGCTGGCGGATATGAGCACGACAAGACTACCCTTTCAGTAAGCTCCGGATAAACAATCTCCCCTGATAACTTTTCAATGCCTGTTCCCGCTTCAGTGCTTCTGATTTAGTGGCATATTCTTCTGTATAAAGCAACTCCCACGGCCGGTAACGGATTGTCCAACCCTTAGTCCCTAATTCATTATGAGAAAGCAGACGAGATGGCAAATCTGAAGTCATACCGATATAAATCTTATCATAAACACCGGAATACAGAACATAAACCGTAAACATAGAAATCAATACTACTTAAACAAAAAAAGCCTCAGTCCGTAAACTGAAGCTTCAATGAGTAGCGGGGACCAGACTCGAACTGATGTCCGCCAGCTGGCGGATATGAGCACGACAAGACTACCCTTTCAGTAAGCTCCGGATAAACAATCTCCCCTGATAACTTTTCAATTCCTGTTCCCGCTTCAGTGCTTCTGATTTAGTGGCATATTCTTCTGTATAAAGCAACTCCCACGGCCGGTAACGGATTGTCCAACCCTTAGTCCCTAATTCATTATGAGAAAGCAGACGAGATGGCAAATCTGAAGTCATACCGATATAAATCTTATCATAAACACCGGAATACAGAACATAAACCGTAAACATAGAAATCAATACTACTTAAACAAAAAAAGCCTCAGTCCGTAAACTGAAGCTTCAATGAGTAGCGGGGACCAGACTCGAACTGATGACCTTCGGGTTATGAGCCCGACGAGCTACCACTGCTCCACCCCGCAATATATCTTATTTCAAATTTAGTTAGCCTTTAGCTAACTCTTTAGGTGAATATCAGACTCAACTGATGTCCGCCAACTGGCGGATATGAACCCTATGTTCTGAAGAACACTTCACCCCGCAATATGCGATTAATATTTTTGGGTTAGCCTTGCGCTAACCCTTTTTAGTAGCGGGAACCAGACTCGAACTGATGACCTTCGGGTTATGAGCCCGACGAGCTACCACTGCTCCATCCCGCAATATATTTTATTTCAAAATTGGGTTCTTATATTCAGAAACCAATATAACGTCCTTTTCTAATTGGAGTACAAAGATATATTTTGTTTCTTTGTATTCCTAATATAATTTAAAAAAAAATGTCGCACAAAGCAGGTTTCGTAAGTATCATTGGTAAGCCCAACGCAGGTAAGTCTACGCTAATGAACGCTTTAGTAGGTGAAAAGATGTCAATCATCACACCAAAAGCTCAAACAACAAGACACCGGATAATTGGTATTGTCAACGATGAAAACCATCAAATTGTCTTTTCGGACACTCCCGGAGTCATCAAACCCAACTATTCTTTACAAGAATCTATGATGAATTTTGTCCAGGGATCACTAATTGATGCGGATATTATTCTTTTTGTTACGGACATCAACGAAAAATATGATGAAAATGATGTTATCGAAAAATTAAGAAAAACTTCTTCTCCTGTTGCGGTTCTGATTAACAAAATAGATAAATCTACAGAGGAAGATGTAAAAGCAAAAATCGAGTTCTGGAAAGAAAAGTTAAATCCGGACACCATATTTGCTATTTCAGCCTTGCTCCAGCACAATGTGGTGGCTATTATGGAATACATCAAAGAGAAGCTTCCGGAGCATGCTCCATACTATGAAAAGGACGAGCTAACGGACAAATCTATGCGTTTTTTCGTTTCTGAGATGATTCGTGAAAAAGTCTTCAAACTATATGACAAGGAGATTCCTTACAGTACTGAGGTCATTATTACTTCTTACAAAGAAGAACCAAAAATCACCAGAATCGCAGCTGAAATTATTGTTGAACGCGATTCTCAAAAGAACATCCTGATCGGAAAAGCCGGAGAAATGATCAAAAAAGTAGGTACATATGCCCGTCAGGACATAGAAGAATTTATAGGAGGCAAGGTCTTTCTGGAAATCTTTGTCAAAGTCATCCCGGATTGGAGAAGTAAGAAAAACTACCTGAAAAGATTCGGATATGATGACTAATCAGGGGTATCGTCCTGAAAATATTCACGAAGTGCTTTTACCTGTTTCAGGTTAAGCACTTTTTTTAGTTCCTCGTCACTCGCCTCTTTGACTTTTCTGACCGATTTAAATGTTTTCAGTAACTTGTCAACAGAAGTCTTGCCTACTCCCGGGATATTCTCCAATTCGGAGACAAAAGTCTTCCGGCTTCTCTGATTCCGGTGAAAAGTAATCCCAAAGCGATGCGCTTCGTCACGGAGATGTTGGATAATTTTGAGTGTTTCTGATTTTTTATCCAGATAAAGCGGATACTGATCTCCGGGATAATACAGTTCCTCGAGACGTTTAGCTATACCAATGACTGTCACCTGCTTCTCAATCCCCAGCAACCTCAGGCTTTTCAATGCTGCACCTAACTGTCCTTTACCCCCGTCAATAATAATCAACTGTGGCAATGGCTGATCTTCATCCAATAATCTTCTGTACCGTCTGAAAACAGCTTCCTCCATTGTCGCAAAATCATTGGGACCAACGACAGTCTTCACATTAAAATGTCTGTAATCTTTCTTGGAAGGTTTCGCATCTTTAAACACCACGATCGCAGACACGGGGAAATTACCCTGTATATTGGAGTTATCAAAACATTCGATATGCTGAGGAAGAACATTCATCCGAAGATCCTTTTGCATCTGGGTCAGAATACGCTCTGTTTTGAGATCCGGATTTAATCTTTCATAATGCAATAAGCGTTCTTTTTTGAAATAAGCGACATTCTTAAGAGACAAGTCCAGCAATTTGCGTTTTTCACCTAATTTGGGCACCGTAAACTTAATATTATCATCTCCTTCGATATCCATATCAAAAGGCACGATAATCTCTCTGGAGGCGCTCTTAAAACGATTTCTAATTTCCGGAATTGCCAGCGCCAGTAGTTCGACATCGGTTTCATCCAGACGACGCTTCATTTCTAAGGTCTGCGTCTGGATAATCACGCCGTTCATTACTTTCAGAAAGTTGACAAATGCATAACTCTGATCCGAAGCAATACTGAACACATCCACATTTGTAATAGAAGAATTGACGACTGTAGATTTACTTTGGTAATAATCCAGCTTATCCAATTTGGACTTGAGCGCATGAGCCAGTTCAAAGTTCAATGCTCCAACCGCTGTATCGATCTGTTGTTTAAGACGATTAGTGACCACGGCAATCTTACCATTCAGAATATCTTTGATATCATCCAGATTCTGATCATAATCCTCTTCTGACTGATAACCTTCACATGGCCCTTTACAGTTGCCAATCTGATATTCCAGACAGACTTTGAATTTACCTGTGCGAATATTATCGTCCGTCAATGACAGATTGCAGGTACGCAGCGGAAACAATTCTCTGATCACATCGAGTACCGTGTGCATCATACCGACTGAGGCATATGGCCCAAAATAACGGGAACCATCCTTGATATATTTTCTTGTCCAGAATACTCTGGGAAAACGTTCCTGCTTGATGACAATCCAGGGATAAGTCTTATCATCCTTGAGCATCACATTATACTTAGGCTTATGCTTTTTTATCAGATTGTTCTCCAATAACCAGGCATCGATCTCCGTATCTACAATAGTAAAAGCAATACGATTAATTTTTCGTACAAGTACCCGCGTTTTACCACTTAGCTGATTATCATTGACAAAGTAAGATCCGACTCGATTACGCAGATCTTTTGCTTTACCGATATAGATCAGCTCATCCTGCTTATCAAAATATTGATAAACACCCGGTTTGTGCGGAATACGCTTTAATTCTTCTTTATAGTCAAATGAGCTCATTCAAAAAAATATGCCAACTATCAAATTTCGGAAAAATCTGACAGTTGGCATCGTATCTTATTTTAAATAATTAAAAACCTAACCGATCATCATCCAGATTTTCATCTGTAGCAGGTCCTGTACCATTAAACGGAGCATATTTACCGCAATCCAGTTCACGGGTCAATCCTCCTGCCGGAAGCGGAAAATCTTCTTTCGTATATTTCAGTTTACTGTCTCCGTAGACTTTTTGCATATAGTAAGCAAACACAGGCATCGCTGCACGCGCGCCTTGCCCTTCGTTGGTACTGTAGAAACTGATACCTCTGTCTTCTGCTCCTGTCCATACACCGGTCACCAATTGAGGAGTCACTCCGATAAACCAGGCATCTGAGTTATCATTTGTCGTACCTGTTTTACCTCCTATTGGATAGTTAAGTTTATAGAACCATTTGATACGGGTAGCGGTACCGCCGTCTACAACTCCTTTTAACATATCCACCATGATATAAGCCGTTTCGCTGTTCAGTGCTTTAACAACTTTAGGAGCCTTTTCATATATCGTTGTCCCACTCTTATCTTCTATGCGCATGATCATAGTAGGCTCTACCCATGTACCGCTATTTACAAATGCGGAATATGCACCTACCATATCAAATACAGAAGCTTCATAAGCTCCCAGTGCAATAGACGGATAAGAAGGTACTTTAGAGGTAATTCCCATTTTCTGAGTCAGATTCGCTACAGCACTTGCCCCTACTTCATTGATCAGATATGCCGTAGCATAGTTCTGTGAATAAGCCAGTGCTTTCTTAAGTGTAATGGGATTGCCGCCCTGCACTGTTCCTCTTGGCGTCCAGTTGCCATACGTCTGTTGAAAATTAGGGACGCTGTAACATGGAGAATAGCCATTATCTACAGCGACTGCATAGGTAAACGGTTTTGCGGTGGAACCGACCTGACGTGTACCCAACTTAACCTGATCATATTTAAAGTGTTCAAAATTAATTCCACCTACCCATGCTTTTATGTAGCCGGTTTGCGGTTCCATAGACATCATGGCATTTCGGAGAAACAACTTGTTATACTTGATAGAATCCATAGGTGTCATGACCGTATCCACACTTCCTCTCCAGGTAAAGACATTCATTGGAACCTTGGTATTGAATGCTTTTTTAATTTCTTCTTCAGAAGCACCCAGATCTTTCATCATACGGTAGCGATCTGAACGTTTCATCCCCGAAATCAACAGTTGCGCATTCTTCCCTGAGAAAGGTGTTCTTCCTTTCCATTGACGATCAAAAGCTCCCTGCAACTCCTTCATTGCTCTTTTCTGTGCTTCTTCCGCATATTGCTGCATGGTATAGTTGATCGTCGAATATATTTTCAGTCCATCTCTGTCCAGATCGTATGGTGTACCATCCGATTTGGTAATAGACAGACGGGCAAACTCTTTTTTGATCTCCTCTTTTAGTACGGCTCTGAAATATGGCGCCAGTCCTTCTCCGTAATTGGAGATCTTCAACTGCAGTCCAAGTGGCTTGGCTGCACTTTCGGTTTCTTCAGCTTTTGTAATAAAACTTTCATTGTACATATTATTCAGGACAACGTTACGACGTCCCAAAGCATTCTCCGGATATCTTACCGGTGAATATACCCCCGGTCCCTTTAGCATACCTACCAGCAATGCAGCCTGCTCGGCAGTCAGTTTGTCCGGAGTGGTATTAAAATATGTACGTGCAGCGGATTTGATACCAAAAGTATTGTAAGCACCAAAATCTACGGTATTAAAATACATCGTAATGATTTCTTCTTTGGTATAATTACGCTCTAACCGAACTGCTGTAACCCATTCTTGAAACTTCTGAAAAATACGTTTGGAAAAGCTTTTTGCTCTACCATCTGAAAACAGATTCAAAGCCAGCTGCTGGGTAATTGTACTCCCCCCCTGCTTATTTCCCGTCATCGTATGAAAGATCACTGTCATCGTACGCCAATAATCAATACCGGCATGTTTGTAGAAGCGTTTATCTTCTGTAGCGATCAGTGCTTGTACAAGATAAGGAGACAACTCACTATACTTTACGTTAGACCTGTTCTGAACATAATACGTCCCCAATACTTTATTGTCCTCGGTCAACACCTCGGAAGCAAGATTACTTTTGGGATTCTCCAAATCCTGAAAAGAAGGCAATTTTCCAAATACACCTAACCTTACACTCAGGATAAACAAAAATCCAAAAGCTACACAAGCAATAATAATCGTCCAAAAATTGCGTGTATACTTCTTAATATCCTCTTCAGTGAGTTTACTGTTTTTTGATACTCTTCTCATACTAATATTTCCAATAGCAGATCCTATTGTTCCGAATAAACTTTTTGATAATTTTTAATTTGAATACCATCAGTTAACGTGCCAATCGTCTCTTTTGTCGCTACAAAAGTATTATAAATTTCGAAAGGTATCTTCATAATATCCGGAATCAAAGGTGAAATTCTTGTTTCATAAGCTTTTACTTCCTCATAAGAATTGAACGGACCAACGAAAATCAATTGATTTTCACCATTGATATTTCTCAGAATATGTTCTATACGAGCCTGATTATATCTTGTCCTGTTAAACTGACCTATACCATATCGGCTTGGCGCCAGATTGACTGTTGCATTCTCCACGTTAATCACATAAAAGTAAACGCCTTTATCCGGTAACAATTGTTTGTCACGGTAATCATTTGGTCCCAGATCAATCTTTGCCTGTCCGGGTTTGACATCCAGTCCCTTTAATTCCACATTGGTATTAATCTCGCCGTTGACTCCCACCTTAGTTTTCACCTCCCCGGAGTTAAGTTCGGTGACAGCTACTTTCTCCTCCGGTTTTGGCTCTTCTACCTTAGGTACTTCCACAGGTTTCTTCTCTTCCGCCTTTACAACAGGCTCCTCTTTCTTTTCAGGAATCTTTTTCTCTTCTACTTTGGCAACAACCTTTTCTTTGGGTTTTTCTTTCTCCGGCAATTTTTTGATCGGTAAGGCTACCCCCGTACGGTAATCGCCATCAATAGAAAGTGCAGGCCACTGGGTCATGGAAGGTTCATCCACAAAAGCTATACGATCGCTTTTTATGTCCTGCAAGGCATTGACACGCGTATAGAACATATCCGGATTCTTATTCACAAACGAAATATTCTCTTTTGCCAAAGGAGTAACCAGACTGTCGTTTGGAAAGTCTGTTACAATTTTTGACAAGGACTTCACAAAATCGTCCACACGTCCTACCCGTCCGACAGCAAGGGACTGCAAGTAACGGAGCTGGGCAACAATACTCTGTTTATCTTCTGTATTCTGCAGTTCCTGATCTACCTGACTGATAACGGCTACATGGTCTCCGTTTGCGTACAGATCAAAGATACGGGCGTATGCTTTATCGAGCGTCTCCTTATCGCGTTTTACCTTATCCAGGTAATACGGATCCTGTGCAACATGGGCATGTATGGTATTCGGGAATAAAGTGATGAGTTTATTTTTATAAGCCAAAGATTTCGTTTTATCTATTCCTTCATACATACGGTATAAGGAGAAATACACTTCAGCAGCAGCCGGAGTATTCGGATAGCGGTCGAGGAAGTTTTCATAGGCTTTAATAGCTTCTGTCGGATCTTTGGTGTAATCCCGGTAAATATTACCTATTTTGATCAGGTCATCATGAACAATCTGATGAATAGAATCGTAAGTTACCTGATTTTTAGGAATAGCCTTCTCATATCTGTTTTTTACATTATTCACCCAGGTCTCTCGATCAAATTCGGGTTCTTTCTTATCTTTTTTACGCTCCGACAACATGGTATCCACTTCTGCTTTCTGCGCTCTGCTTGCCAGATCTAATGCCGAAGACTGGCTGTATCTCCAGTTATCCGAAAGCGGACGGCTGCCCCAACGTCTTTTAAACTCGGAACTACCTAATAGCATGGCATCCTGATTATTAAAATAGAACTTACCATCTGAGTAAGAATCTTTATTTACCTGATAGTCGTTCAGATTTGTCCTTCTATATTGACTTTCTCCACCTTTTTTTCCCTTTTTAGCTTCCTTCTTTTGCAACTCCAGTTCCAAAAGTTTATCATTTAAGCTTTTCGATGCGTATTCATCCAGCTTTTGTTGCAGATCAGCATCGTTCAGAGCTGCCAGTCCGAGAAGGGTATCCTGCCAGGCGACTTCCTCATATACCTGAGTCAGATCTTTCATATAGATCAGCTTTCTTCTTAACTGATCTATATTGGTATAGTCATTGGGCAACACTGTAGCGACACTATCGTAATAGTTTTGCGCTATCCGGTATTGCTTTTTGTCAAAAGCCTGATCTGCCATAGTCAGATAGGTTTCAGTTGTCTGATATTGACTTGGGTGAAGCTGACGCAAGGATAATTTGTAATATGCTAAAGCCTCATCTTCTTTTCCTTCTGCGTAGTACATATTACCGATCTCATAATAGATCTGATCTTTATAATCTTCGTTTTTACCATCTTTCAACATTCGCTTCAATGGTTTCACACGATCTTCAAACTTCATTCCCTTTTCGCCTTGTAAAAAAGCAGCCTGAAGATCTGCCTCAAAGGCCATATCATAAGAGACATTACTTCGGGCGATCTTGGAAAAATACTGAAAAGCCTTCTCTTTTTCGCCTTTTTGTTTGTACAGCTGAGCTAATAGAAATTTCCACCTCAGCCGGTCTACTTTACTTTTCGCAGATTCTGAGGCCAATTCCAGATAAGGGATTGCTTCTATAGATTTACCGGTTCTGACCAGTAAATTGGCTTTGGCCGCATTGACCAGGGACAGGGTAGATTCATTGTCATCTAAAAACATAAAGGCAGAATCCACAGCAGCTATAGCTTGTTCTACTTTTCCTATCTGAAGCAGGGATCTGGATTTCCAGGCATAAGCAACAGGTCTGTATTCCGGTTGTTTTGCTGAGTTCTTTTTGAGATACTCAAAATATTCATTAGCGGTATAATACGACCCTTTCATATAGTTCGCCCGGCCAACGATCAGATAGGCCTCATTGACATATTTACTTTCCTGCTTTGAATTGATGATTTTATAGGCCTTCTGAACCAAAGAATCCATTAATTGATGCGGATCTCCCTGTGCGGTCGGTTCATCAAAAACGGTAAGATTGATCTGGTAGTTTTCCTTTTTAAGCCGTGCGATAGCCTTCTGTTCATCCGCCATCATACGTTTGGCATTATACAGAATGTTATATTTAGAAGTAAAATTCTCAACTTTATTATATTGAGGTTCTTCCACGTCTTTTACATTCCGGTTATTTCTTCTTTGTCCAGACTTACAGGCATAGAATAAAACACTGCACAACAGTACGGCAAAAACTGGTCGAACGTAGGATTTCAAAATGAAGCTTTTTTTGTTGATTATCATTTAGCTACCTAAAAAATATGGTTACTTTAATTACAGAAAACACACGGATGCTATATTTAGCAAAAATATCAATATTTCCTCACTTTAAGCTCTTTACTTTTTGATAAATCTAAAAATTAAATTTTTAGTAGAAATATTAAGGACATCAGGGAAACAAATCTTCATATACTTTCCCTCGGAAAGAAATCATCTCTGTTTATAATTTCTGGTCTTCTACTAATGATTCCGGAAGGAAGTTAACAGTCTTTTATCCTAAGGCAGCGAACATTAAAATTGATTTTGTTAGTCTGATAAAAATACTACCTTTATTCTGATAATCATATGCAGGAACAAAAAAAATCAGGTCTTCTTTTTATATTCATTACCGTAGCTATTGACGTTATAGGTCTTGGAATTATTATTCCGGTATTACCTACCCTTATCAAAGAACTGACAGGGGGCACATTGAGTGAAGCATCAGAATATGGTGGCTGGCTTATGTTTAGTTATGCTATTACTCAATTTGTATTTGCCTCTGTCCTTGGAAATTTAAGTGACCGCTTCGGGAGGCGTCCTGTTCTGTTGTTATCACTTCTGGGATTCTGTATAAATTATTTGCTGATGGGATTCGCCACTTCTATTTTATGGCTTTTTATCGGCCGTTTTGTGGCAGGGATTACCGGCGCAAGCATGACCGTAGCAGCAGCATATACAGCAGATATCAGCACTCCTGACAAGAAAGCTCAGAATTTCGGGTTATTAAGTGCTGCCTTTGGTATTGGGTTTATCATTGGTCCGGTATTAGGAGGTTTACTGGGACACTACGGCCCGAGAGTTCCTTTCTTTGCCGCCGGAGCCATTAGTTTTATGAATTTTGTATACGGGTACTTTATGGTTCCGGAATCTTTAAAATCCGAAAACAGAAGACCTTTTCAGTGGAAAAATGCAAACCCTGTGGGTGCATTTCGTTATATCGCCAAGTATCCGCAGATCAAGCCTCTGATTATCTGTATATTTCTGATCAATGTCGCAGCCCATGCCGTACAGAGCACATGGTCCTATTACACCATGGAAAGATATGCCTGGAATGAGCGTATGGTCGGCATTTCGATGGGTTTTATTGGTGTACTTCTTGCGATTGTACAAGCAGGATTATTACGGATTATTATTCCCAAACTCGGTCTTCCTAAAAGTATTGTTATCGGATTAAGCCTGTATGTCATCTCCTTTCCTCTGATGGCTTTTTCATATGAGCCATGGATGTTGTTTGCGGCCAGTGTTCCTTTCGTATTTGCAGGTATCGCCGGACCTGCGATGCAAAGTTTTATCTCTAACCATACTCCAAATAATGAACAAGGGCAGATTCAGGGTGGGATTACCAGTATTGTCAGCCTTACGGCCATCTTTGGGCCGCCGTTGATGAGCAATATATTTGCATTTTTCACAAATCATAAGCATAATGCTTATTTTCCGGGAGCACCCTTTATGATGGCTTCCGTACTTTCCTTAATAGCAGTAAGCATTGCGGCTCTTTATTTTAATAAAAAAGAAGAGCCGGCAACAGAATCGTAAAACAGAGATTCTATTGCCGGCTTTTTATATTTTAAGAGACAGATTCGTATTCCTTATTTTTGAATCAGACATACGGCATAGGCCACTACACCTTCCTGCCTGCCGACAAAACCCATCGTCTCGTTGGTCGTCGCTTTGATGGAAATATCTTCTTCATCTATCCCTGCAGCTTCAGCTATCTTTTGCTTCATTGCGGGAATATAAGGTTTGATCTTGGGCGCTTCCAGACACAACATCGCATCGATATTGCCCAGTGTCCACCCTTTCTCCTTAATAAGCACAATACATTGCTGAAGTAAGACAAGACTGGATATACCTTTCCACCGATCATCCGTATTAGGAAAATGATATCCAATATCTTCCAGATTTGCAGCACCTAATATTGCATCACAAATTGCATGTACCAGTACATCTGCATCAGAGTGTCCGAATGCTCCCGCATGATGTTCTAATGTGACACCTCCCATAACAAAAGGGTGCCCTTCTTTTAATTGGTGTACATCAAAACCAAAACCAACTTTCATTTTCATATCTTGACGAAAATACAAGAAGCTTCGCGAATTAGGAAACCTATTTCTGAATATTTATTACAAAGAACAACTGCTACTAAAACAGTATATTAGGTGTAAAATCTCCTATGGTAGTTAAAAAGCTACGAATCAATCTATTTGTCTATAACTTTTAAAAAAAATATTTACTACTTTTGACAGACATATATATGAACACATATACCTTAATAATGAACGTTTCAAATTTTAGTCTGTCAAAACTTTTATTTATAATGGCCGGAGTAGTGCTGATCTCCTCCTGCAGTTCAAATAAAGGTAAGAAAGACGTCTCTTCCAAAACTGGTGTTGCGTACAACGATCCATATAACGGAGGGCTTCATATCAACCGAAAGGTACAGGAATCTCCCGGTCCGGGATTAGTGGCGATTGAGGGTGGTACATTTGTTATGGGAGGCAGTCTGAATGAAGATCTGGCCTACTCTCATGACAACTTGAAAAGGCGTGTTACAGTTGCATCTTTTTACATGGATGAGACGGAAGTATCTAATGCTGACTGGCTTGAATATCTGCACTGGATTGCACAGAGTTTTCCTGAAGACGGCGAAATGTATTACAATGCGTTGCCAGACTCTTTGGTCTGGAGAAATCCGCTTTCCTATAATGAACCTTATGTCAATCTTTACCTCAGACACCCGGCATTTCAGGACTATCCTGTAGTGGGTGTTTCCTGGGATCAGGCAAATGATTATTGTACCTGGAGAACGGATCGTGTAAATGAAAACATTTTACGTCAGGGAGGTATATTGGTAGATTATCAGAAAAATTCCCAAAATCAGAATGCGGGAGGAAAATTCAATACCGATATGTACCTTAATGGCCAGCTTAAAGGAGAAGGTTATGACGGACAGAATATGCCTACTGATGCCCGTCCGGGTGCTGCTGCAGGAGCGAAACGCACGGTACGTATGGAAGACGGTATTTTGAAACAACCTTATCGTCTGCCTACAGAAGCAGAATGGGAATATGCGGCATTAGGTCTTATCGGAAATACAGAAGAAGGAAATATCAATACAAGTAAAATATATCCCTGGAACGGACTTGGTGTACGCTCGGATAAACGAAAAAATCAAGGACAAATGCTTGCCAACTTCAAGATCACAGGAGGTAACAATATGGGGGTAGCCGGCAATCTGAATGATGGCGGTGATATTACCGTACCTGTTACAAGCTATGCACCAAACGATTTCGGCCTTTACAATATGGCAGGTAATGTCAATGAGTGGGTAGGCGATGTGTACAGACAATTATCTTTTGAAGATTTTGAGGATTTCAATCCTTTCCGCGGAAATGTATTTACGGATAAAAAATACGATGATGCTGAACAACGCATCCTTGCAAAAGATAAATACGGACGTCCTGTAAAAGTACCGGCAAAAGCTCCGAGAAAACAAACCTGGGCAGAACTACAAGCCGCTAAAAACAGCGGAGACAGCTCAGCAACTACCGGTATCTCTTCTTATAACAACGATGCCCGTGGTTTTGATGACGAAATCGATCCTAAACTTTATGGTAATACAACGCTTGTCAATAATAACTCCCGCGTATACAAAGGCGGATCATGGAATGACAGAGCGTATTGGTTGAATCCGGCTACAAGACGTTTTATGCAACAAGATCAGTCGAATGCGATGACCGGATTCAGATGTGCGATGACCATGGTCGGCAACGTGTTTGGACCGGCAGCCAATCAACGTGTTAAAGCAGGAAAAGCGCCAAAGGCAGGTAAATCCAGCCGCCCGAAAGCCAGTTCAAGACCATAAGGAAATTTATAAAACAACAAAAAAGGCTTCTATACGTTTGTATAGAAGCCTTTTTTGTGCACAACGCGCAGCGTTCATACAGCTCTCTACAGAAAGAATAAGCCTCCCCCATTCCAGAAAAAGAAGAAAGATTAGCCTGGCACTAACAGTTAAATTTATTTCAAGAGGTTAAATAATATATCTTTTTCATACTTTCGTAATACACTTACTAAAACAATACCCATTATATCCTATATTCGCACTGTGTAACATTTATGTTAAACTTGAAAATAACCAGTCTTGATAATGAACATACTTTATTAGTCGCTATTAGTAATGGGGATCATAAAAGCTTTGAAACCTTATTTCTGCACTACTATAAGCCTTTTGGTAATTATGTTTTTAAATTGTTAGAGGATATTTCTCTGACCGAAGACGTATTGCAGGAAGTATTTTTGAGAATATGGACAGATCGGGAGAATCTGCATACGATTACTAATTTTAAAGATTATCTCTTTATCATCACACGCAACAGGGTCTACAATCTGCTGAATGAAAAATCCAGAAAGAATGTACTATTTGAATCTCTGAACGAAAAGGCAAACTTTAAACAGATCCCACAAGAAGAAGAAGAACATAAAGCCGATCTGGAACTTTACTATACACTTCTTGAACAGGAAATTGATAATCTTCCTCTGCAGCAACAGAAAATATTCCGTCTAAGCAAACTGAAAAAAATGAAATATGAGGAGATCGCCCGGATGCTCGATATTTCAGTAGAAACGGTCCGTAAGCATATGTATCTGGCCAATCAGACCTTGAAAAACAGATTAAAAGGTAAAGAAGGAGGAATCCTGCTCGTCATTCTGTCTGCAGTATATCAAAGATTTTAAAAAAATATTTTTTTTCATTACCACTTTTTTAAGGTTATATGTCTTTATAGCATATAACCAGTTTTACCTTTTATTATAGACCAATGACAGACGAGCAGATACATGACTTATTCCGTAAGTATTACGATAAAACAGCGTCAGAAAAAGAGCGTCAGCAACTATTTCACTGGTTTGCAAATCAAGGCAATAGAAAGAAGGCTGAAGAACTGCTGTTGTTACATTACTACGATGAATTTGAAGCTCCGGATAACAGTCTGCCACAAATCGACCCTCATGCAGTAATACAATCCATACTTGCCACAAAACCTGTTTCTGTATCCACATCTAAAGAAATAAGATGGATCAAACCGCTGTCCATCGCTGCGAGTATACTGATTGTTTTAGGTATCTATTTTTTCTCCCAGAATCATACATCACAACCTCTTATCACTGATGCGACTACTTACGATATTCCCGCAGGAGGCAACAAGGCTATACTTACCTTATCAGACGGGAACAAAGTGATATTGGATTCTTTATCTGAGGGCGCTGCTATAGAAGAAGGAAATATACGGATAACGAAATCCAATGATGGACAGATAACATACAGTGTCCGCTCTGCCTCAACTTCCAGGCTTTCATTTAATACAATCGAAACACCTGTAGGAGGATTTTATCAGATATTACTGCCTGATGGAACCCGTGTATGGCTGAATGCACTTTCTTCTCTGAAATTTCCGACTTCATTCACCTCCGGCAGCAGGAAAGTACAACTAAAGGGTGAAGCTTATTTTGAAGTTGCAAAAGATAAATCCAAACCATTTATTGTAGATGTCAATGATATGCAAGTCACTGTATTGGGGACGCATTTCAATATCAACTCCTATACTCCTCAGTCCGCAATCTATACAACAGTATTAGAAGGTGCGGTGGCTGTAAGCAAGTCGAATCTTAAAAAAACTGTTTTACCGGGGCAACAATTGCAATATAGCGGAGATAATATGATGCAACTTGAAAACAATGTCGATCTGGATCAGATCATGGCATGGAAAGACGGGTACTTCACTAAAAAATCAATTTCATTAAATGCGCTGATGGCTGAAGTAGCCAGATGGTACGGTGTCGACATTGTTTATTCCGAGCCGATAAAGGCTGAATTTGTAATGAAATTACCAAAAGACATCAGCTTAAAAGAACTTATTACAGTAATTGAACTAACCGAAGAAGTAAAATTTGATTTAAACCTTAAAACATTAAAAGTTATGAAGACAAAAAAATAAACACACACATAGCTATAAAAAAACCGGTTTGTCCGCCAACAAACCGGCAAAGTGAATAGCTTTTCCATCGAGCGTAAACAAGATTTTAAACCTAATCCATCTAATTTATGATTTTTTTCAATATTGAAAAAAGTAATATTTATTTATTTCAAAATAGTATTAAAACAAAGGCCTTCCTCATTATGAAGTTATCCTTATTGTTGTTATTGTCATTTGTGACATTGAGTTTTAGTCGGGGCTATTCGCAAAACATCTCTTTAAACCTAAAGAATGCCAGACTTGAGGATGCTTTTGAACATATAGAAAAGCAATCGGAATACACGTTTGTATATGAGAAAAATGTACTCAGAGACACCAAAAAACTAAATATTTCTTTGAACGGAAAGCCTGTGAAAGAAGCTCTACAGGCATTGCTTAAAAACCAGCCTCTGGATTACAAGATTCATCAGAAATACATTATCATCAGCCAGAAGAAAGACAAGACTCCCGAAGCTGAAACAATAAAAACAAGTGTAACGATCCAGACCAGACTATCGGGTACCATTGTGGATTCGCTGGGACAGGCTATTTCAGGTGTATCTATTCTGAACAATGCAAATCAGAAACGTACCTCTACAGATCAAAGCGGAGCATTTAATCTGGATGGCAAGCCCGGAGATGTATTGACGATTACTTACATCGGTTATCATACCCAGCGTCATGAAGTGAAATCATCTTCTGCCATACGAATAGTACTTATGCCTCAGGAGCAGGAGATTGAAACGGTTGTTATTACAGCCTTAGGTATTAAGCGTTCAGAAAAGACATTGAGTTATCAGGTTCAGAAAGTAGGAAACGAAGATCTGACCACTGTAAAAAATTCAAACTTTGTCAATTCGCTGGTCGGTAAAGTCGCCGGTGCACAGATTAACAGCAGCTCTGCAGGTCCCGGAGGAGCAGTAAAAGTAGTCATGAGGGGTAACAAATCTATTTCACTTAACAATAATGTGCTGTATGTAATAGACGGAGTTCCCATGAATAATTTTATCTCCGGTGGCGGGGACGGTCAAATGACAGCCCAACCCGGAACAGAGAGTATTGCGGATATAAATCCGGATGATATCGAAAACATTTCAGTCATGACTGGTCCTTCTGCAGCAGCGTTATATGGCTTTGAGGGTGCGAACGGAGTGATCCTGATCACCACCAAAAAAGGGTCGGCAGACAGAACCACGCTTTCGCTGAGTCACAGTACCACTTTCTCAGATCCCTTATTATTGCCCAAATTCCAGAATACATATGGCAACGTGGCCGGATCCGTTATGAGCTGGGGAGAAGAAACCGATATGCGCTATGACCCTTCAAATTTTTTCAATACCGGATCAAATGTCAACAATGTAGTCGCACTATCTACCGGTAATGCAAAAAGCCAGAATTACTTTTCAGCAGGTGCAAATAATGCACATGGTATCATGCCGAATAACAGATATAACAGATACAATTTTCTTTACCGGAACACCACTACATTTCTGGACAATAAGTTGGTATTGGATGCAAGTGTCAACTACATCATCCAAAACAACAGAAATATGGTAGCACAGGGACAATATTTTAACCCTTTACCTGCACTGTATCTGTTTCCAAGGAACGAAGATTTTTCAAATATTCAGTTGTTTGAACGTTTTGACCCTGTAACAGAGGTAAACAAACAATACTGGATCTACGGTGACCAGGGATTATCTATCCAGAATCCCTATTGGACGATGTACCGCATGAACAGAAATGCCGATCGCAGAAGATACATGCTGACCTCTTCCCTGAAGTACAACTTCTCTAACGATCTGAATATCACAGGACGGGTCAATGTAGACAATATGAACCTGCAGAGTACAGATAACCGATATGCCAGCACTTTGGGAGCACTTGCGGGTCCTAAAGGCAGGCATAACCTCACAACACGTGAAGAGAGACAGGTATATGCGGATCTGATTGCTACTTATACAAAGAATTTTGATCCCTTTAATATTAATATCAACGCAGGAGCATCTATTAAAGACAAACGGATGAATGCCTATACTATTGAAGGCGATCTGCAGCAGATCATAAATTATTTCAGTATAGAGAATATGAACAGAGCTGTAGGTACGTTTAAGGTCGATCAGGACGGACTCAAGAGACAGACACAATCCGTTTTTGCGAATGCCGAGATCGGGTACAAAAACTACCTCTTCCTGACACTGATCGGAAGAAACGATTGGGATTCGGCCTTAGCCTGGTCACAATCTCCGGAACGCTCGTTCTTCTATCCATCTATAGGACTTTCTACAGTTGTGAGTGAGGCATTTACACTTCCAACCTGGTTTTCTTATCTTAAAGCCCGAGGTACCTACACCAAAGTTGGTAATTCATACGGCCCATATCTGACCACAGAGCAATATATCTATGATGGCCAGACGAATACGTACGCCTTAGGTAAGATCCGTCCTAATTTTTTCTTAAAGCCCGAACTGACCACCTCTTATGAATTCGGTCTGGACATGAAATTTCTGAAAAACAGCTTATCCCTCAACGCTACATATTACAGTTCCGATACGAAAAATCAGACACACACAATTCTCGAAAGTGGTACGGAATATACAGGCAGAATCATCCAAACAGGAAATGTCCGGAATAATGGTATTGAATTGTTACTTGGTTACCAGAATACCTGGAACAAATTCGCATGGAGCAGTAATCTGACCTTTTCTTTCAATAAAAACAAGATTGTAAGTCTTTATGGAGCTGATGTATTAAGAGATAATCCCACACTGCAGAACTATGTAGATAAAGCAACATTAGGAAGTATCGGTTCGCCGGTAGTACGCCTCAGAGAGGGCGGATCTATGGGTGATATCTATTCTACATCCGATTTTAAACGGGATAACAACGGTTATATTTACTTAAATCCTTCAACCCTGTTACCGTCAATGGAAACGCTGAATACGAACGATTACAGAAAATTAGGATCCCTGTTACCGAAGTCACAAATGGGCTGGAGAAACTCCTTTACGTATAAGGATTTACGACTGAATGTTGTACTAAGTGGTCGCTTTGGCGGATTAGTAGTTTCCAATACACAAGCTATTCTGGACAGATACGGTGTATCTGAATATAGTGCCAACTTACGCCGTCAGGGGAATATTAATATTCTCGGACATGAAATCTCAGCACAGGATTATATGAATGTGGTAGCTGAAGGAACAGGCAAGTCTGATTTGTATGTTTATAAAGCTGACAATGTGAGACTACAGGAATTGAGCATAGAATATACAATCAACAAAAGGCTATTGGGAAACATAGCAAATGCGACCATCGGAATTGTAGGGAATAACCTGGCATTGCTCTATAACAAAGCTCCGTTTGATCCGGAATCAGTACCATCAGCATCGAGCACCTATTATACCGGAGTTGATTTTTTTATGCAACCCAGCCTCAGAAATATAGGCTTTAACCTTAAGCTACAATTCTAATTCGAAAAATTATGAAAAAACTAACATTTCAATATATATACAGTGTAGGTATAGTAGCGAGTATGATCTTTGCGATCTCCTGTACCAAAAATTTTGAGAGTCTCAATACGCATCCTACAAATCCTACGGAACAGGATCTGACCAACTCGGAAAAACTGGGTACGTTATTTCCGTCCCTTATTGCCACCATGCACTATGCACAGGAGAATAAGAGTCAGCATATAGAACAGATGGTAGGAGGGCAGTACGGAGGATACTTTGCGACCACAAATAACTGGCAGGGAACAAACTTTGGCACCTTTAATCCAGCATTGGATTGGGTGGAAGTTCCTTTCAAAGATATTATGGTCGACTTCAATTCCAACTTTATCAAGATCAAAAGAGTAACGGAAAGTAAGGGCTATATCTATGCCTGGGCAAGTATTATCCGGGTGGCAGCTATGTTGCGTGTAACTGATATGTATGGCCCCATCCCTTATTCCAAAATCGGAGAATCAAACGATGACAATGTGGCTTTCGATGATGTAAAAACTATTTATCATCTGATGTTTGATGAATTAAACAGCAGCATCAACACGTTAAACAATTTTATTCAGGAGAGTAATAATTCAAAAAGCCATCCTATGGCTACCTATGATATTGTTTACAACGGAGATTTCTCAAAATGGATCAGATTTGCCAATTCCTTAAAAATGCGTATGGCCATGCGAATCTCTTCAGTGGATACAGATTATGCAAAAGGCATGTTTCTGCAGGCTATGCAGGCCGGAGCCATAGAGACAAATGCAGATAATGCCTGGATTCCGACAGACGACAATCCTTATTACAAAGCATCCGTGAATTGGGGTGATTTAGCGATTAGTGCAACCTTATCTTCCTATATGAATGGTTTTGGAGATCCCAGAAGACCAAAATATATGACTCTTGCTTCATTCAGATCAGAATACAGGGGCGTTAGAACGGGTATCCAGAATATCAATAAGACGATATATAGTAATGTCACTTATTTTTCAAAACCTGCATTTTCCCCCAACACTCCGTTACTGGTTTTTTGTGCTGCCGAAATTTCCTTTTTAAAAGCTGAAGCTGCTCTCAAAGGATGGATTTCAGGCGGAGATGCACTGGCAAAAAACTTCTATGAAACTGGCATACAAACCTCTATGAGCCAGCACGCTGTTGCAACAGGAGCTTATCTGACTGGAAAAAAGGTTCCTCAGGCATATACAAATCCTTTTATTATTGGACAAACAGTAACGGTAGCTAATCCTATCACCGTAAACTGGGATGATGTTGCGGGCACACAGAATTCCAAACTGGAAAAAATTATTACGCAAAAGTGGCTTGCGAACTTTCCATATGGTATGGAAGCATGGGCTGATTACAGACGTACCGGATTTCCACAGCTTTTTCCTGCACAAAATAATCTGAGCTCCAGCAACTTTATAGGTAGTGTTATCAATTCATCCGGCCGTCTGGTAAGGCGCCTGCCCTATCCACAAGCACAGTACAGAAGCAACGGGGCAAATGTGACACAGGCAATATCCCTGTTAGGTGGCGATGATGTGGCCTCTACAGATTTGTGGTGGGCAAAGAAAAACTAAACTTTATTCTTTATGAACAACATTATGAAAAATATACATATTATACTGATAACTGCATTATATGTCCTGACCTTCCAATCCTGTAAAGAATGGACGGAAGTCGGGTCGATAAATAATAATTCAACAGATCTGAATGCAACAACCAAAACCGACGCATATTATGCCGCCCTACGAGAATGGAAGAAAACTCCCGGATTGCCGCAGACCTTTGTCTGGTTTGACAACTGGACAGGTGTAGCACCCACCGGTGAAAATAGCCTGAGAGGATTACCAGACTCCATTACAATCGCATCCAACTGGGGAGGGCATCCCAAGTTTGACCTGAGCGCGGAGCGAAAAGCAGACATGGAATATGTACAAAAAGTGAAAGGTACAAAAGTAGTTGTCACGCTGTTTTCATCTAAAGTAGGTGACGATATGCCTCCTGATCCAATTTACAATATAGGCAACAGTTCGGATCTAGCTGTTATACGGCCTGCAATACGAAAATATGCAGAAGCAATATATGATGGTGTTATCAAAGCAGGCTATGACGGATTTGACTGGGATTATGAGCCTACAGTCTGTGGTTGTACCGGTGAGTACCTTTGGCAAAACCGGGTACAGCGCAAAATCTTTGTAGAAGAATTAGGGTATTGGTTTGGACCGGGCTCTCAACGTACTGAACGTGATGGTAGAAAACCGGCCAAACCCGGACTTTTACTTATTATAGATGGTGAAATCGGAACAGCGGGACGAATAGATAAAGACTGGGAATCCCAATATTTTGATTATTTCGTTCTGCAGGCATACGGAGCTTCTCCAGCCTCTCAGATTACAAGAGTGAGAGGTGTTATCGAGGATATGAGCGTGCATATAGCTGCGGGAAGAATCACAGCAGATGAAGTAGTAAGAAGAACTATCCTAACCGAAAACTTCGAATCGTATGCCAATACAGGTGGAAACTTTTTATCAATGTCTCAATTTATCTATAAACAGAATGGTATGGATCAGCAGATCGGTGGTGCAGGACTATACCGTTCCGGATTTGATTATATACCTAGAAATCAAAATGGCGATTACGATGGTTCTCCTGAATATTTCTTCCTGAGAAAAGGCATTACCAATCTGTACCGGATATTCAATGAGCGAAAAGCCAAAAAATAAATGTAACATAAACACATGAAAATGAAAACCTTGAAATATATCATATTAAGTCTGAGCTGCCTGATTCTTTCCTGTAAAAATGCTGAATATCAGATTATAGATAACAGTATCTATATCAGCAGTGCCGCAAATAGTTCTGAAAAAGCGGAGACTATTACCATGAATAATGGAGCGGATATTAACATACTTGTGCGTCTTGCTAAAAAAGTTGCTGAAGATGTAGAAGTAGAAATAAAGCTTACCCCTTCTATGTTAGATAATTATAACAAAGAGACCAGCTCTGAATATTTGCCTGTACCCAACTTTTCCTTACCGGCAAATGCAAAGGTGATAATTCCTGCCGGAGAAATAAGTGCCATTTATACGATACGGGTAGAAGACTTTGAAACAAATGGGAACAGGTATGCATTGGGAGTGGAATTAGGGAACGTATTGAAAGGCAATATTGCGAATTCCAATTCACAATCCCGCTTTATATACCTGCTGGCAAAGCCATTGCGGGTATCTGTACCTGAAATGTCCGGAGTTAATAATAGTCGTGTAGCAGCTCTTCCGACAGATAAGTGGGGGATCCGTACCAAGCAATGGAGTCTTGAATTCTGGACTAAAATGTCTGCCTACAGCATTAATAATCAGGCTATATTTGACTCTGATGACATCTATATCCGATTTGGAGATGCTAACAGTCCTTATAATTACCTGCAGATCAAGACACTAGGCGGACAGGTTCAGACCGCATCTAATCTGGAAACTAATAAATGGTACCACTGGGCACTTGTATACGATGGTAACACATTAACCATCTATCGTAACGGAGAATCGGATGTCAAGTTTCAGCCACCAGCACCTGAAGGCGGAACAGTTAAGTTTGATTATCTTCATATGATTGCCAGTGGCTTCTACTTTATGGACAATTGCCAGATGGCTCAGGTCCGGTTATGGAAAAAAGCGATTACGCAGAATCAGATCAAAAATAACATGTATTTTGCGATCAATGCCAAAAATCCGGACTTAATCGGTTATTGGCCTATGGATGAAGGATCGGGTAATACTTTTAAAGACATCACCGGTAACGGACATGATGCTGTAGCCGGAGACGGAATAGTAAACAGCTGGATACCGAATGTAGATTTTAAGAATTAACAGATGCTGATTAACACTGCTTTGAATTCATGGGTAGTATATAGTATCAAATTGTGGAGAATCTACGTGTAGATTCTCCACAATTTGATACTCCGGGCGTTTTTAATAAAGCACCCTTATATCTTCCAGAGATAAGTGCAGTGCAAAAAAAATCTCTGTCAGTTCGACTGACAGAGATTTATATTATACGTTTAAAAGTGATTAAACCGGTATTAATTCCGACTTAAACCGTTGTTTCCTCTTCTACAGGAGCAAACTGATCGAACAGATCATTGAAAGCTTCATAGTCTTCGTCTCCGTGCGGTTCGAAGATCTGAATATCTCTGCTCTTTGCAAAATCAATAATCTCTTGCGAAACACCCTGATCAGCGATAACAGCTACATCTGTAAAAGCCAACGCACCTTTGTATACATCAACATAACTTCCGCTACCGTAATTTGCAGCATCTTCTGCTGTCATACTTCCTTCAGGAGCTATTTCAGCATATTTTGCATGCAATGAAGAACTTCCAAAGTCATCTTCGTTGTATAAAGAATACATGACTTTAGCACCTTTAAATGCCGGATCATCTTTGTAAGTTGTTTTCAGGTACGCCGGTACCAGTGCAGAGAACCATCCATGGCAATGTACCACATCAGGAGACCATCCTAATTTTTTGACCGTTTCCAAAACCCCCTTACAGAAGAAGACAGAGCGTTCATTATTATCATCGAAAAATTCTCCGCTTTCATTTTTGAAAACCTTTTTACGCTGAAAATAATCTTCGTTGTCCAAAAAGTACACCTGCATTCGTGCTGCAGGTAAGGATGCCACCTTGATAATCAATGGATTGTCGTTATTATCCACCACAATATTCATTCCTGACAATCGAATCACTTCATGAAGACGATTTCTACGCTCATTGATATTACCAAAGCGAGGCATCAGGATTCTGATTTCAAAACCCTTTTCTTGCATTGCTTGAGGTAGTTGGCGTGTAATTTCAGAAATTTTACTTAATTCGAGGAAAGGCGACATCTCGTGGGTTACAAACAATATCTTCGTTTTAGCCATCTCCAGTTATTTAGTTATTTAATAGAACAGTAAAATCGGTCCACAAAGATACAGATAATTTATGACTTTCGCAATTCACTACAGATCATCGCTTTAGAATCACAAAATAATTCCCCATTTTTGCCCCTCAGAAAAGTTTTAAAAAGTGAAGATATTTAAAACCAAAAAAGAGCTGCAGAACTATCTGTCTGCCGCTCGTGAGGCTAAACAGAAAGTAGCACTTATACCAACAATGGGGGCATTGCATGAAGGACATATTTCCCTGATCGAATACGCCAAACCCATTGCCGATATACGGGTATGCAGCATCTTTGTCAATCCGACTCAGTTTAACGATCCGAAAGATCTGGAGAAATACCCCCGCCCTATTGAGCATGATATCCGGATGCTGGAATCTGCAAATTGCGACATCTTATTTATGCCTTCTACAGCAGAAATGTACAGTACAAATGAAGAATGGCATATTGATCTGGGCGACCTGGACAGCATATGGGAAGGAGAACACCGTCCCGGACACTTTCAGGGTGTGACACAGATTGTGTATAAGCTTTTTACATTAGTACAGCCTGACATTGCCTGCTTTGGTCAAAAGGATTTTCAGCAAGTGATGGTCATCAATAAAATGATAAAGGATAAGCATCTTCCTATACAGCTCGCTATCTGTCCTATTATCAGAGATAAAGATGGTCTGGCGCTGAGCTCCAGAAATGCACGCCTCTCCCAAGCAGGTAAGAAAACAGCTCTGGCACTCTCAAAAGCGTTGCGCTATGTGCGTGATCAATTCACGCAGACTTCTCCTGATCGGTTAAAGGAAGAAGCTATTGCCATTCTTGAACAGACAGCAGGTGTAAAAGTGGAATATTTTGCTATATGTGAGACAACGACTCTGCATGAAGCACATACGATAGAAGCAGATAAAAAATACGTAGCTCTGGTAACGGCATGGGTAGAAGGAGTGAGACTTATTGATAATATGATTTTGAATTAATTGTCATAAAAATAACCCCGTAGCTGTTTTTTTTATTTAAAAATCTAACTTTGCATTATGATAATTGAGGTAATGAAATCCAAAATTCATCGCGTTCGTGTGACTCAGGCCGAATTAAACTATGTCGGTAGTATCACGATCGATGAAGACTTAATGGATGCGGCAAATATTATTGCCAACGAAAAAGTACAGATCGTTAACAACAATAACGGAGCAAGACTTGAAACATACGTCATTCCTGGTCAAAGAGGTTCCGGAACAATTTGTCTTAATGGAGCAGCAGCGCGATTGGTGCAGGTAGGAGATATCGTCATTATCATCTCATATGCTCAAATGGAAATGGAAGAAGCCAGAAAACATATCCCGACCCTGGTGTTCCCGGACGATAACAATAAATTGATAAAATAATAATGTAACCCTCTCTGTTACATTAAAAACTTTTTTATATTTTTGCAACGTTATTGCATTTGCAGTAACGTTTTTTTTGTTATAACTTTATCAACGTGCATTTTACCTGTTCATATCGTCGCATAATCGCCTCCTTACTTGCTGTATGGATGTGCATGATTATCATCAGCGGTGTGATTTTTATGCACAAAGAAGTCACCTCTACTGGTGAGATTGTGACACACATCCACCCTTACGACTTCACGAAAAATAAATCCAAACAAAAACACCACGAATCTGACGATGAAATCCAATTCTTAAATGTAGTCTATCAAGGTACATTTATCGATTCGGATATGATCGTATTTACCTCTGCGATTCTGTGCAGCCTGACGATCAGCGAGTATACCCCCCTCATCGTAAATGAAGTTTCTATCGTCACAGACCACAATTTCCTGCGGGGACCTCCATATCTGGCGTAATCCTTTACTTCTTATTCTAATTTATTTTTTCCCGCAATAAAATGCCGGGAAAAGCTTTAGTGCAGGTGTTTCCTTATTGCAAACATTCTACACTAACGCTATTACGCCATTTAACATTATTGATCTATATGTATTTACGTTACATTACTGCTTGTATATTATTATTAGTCTCTATTGATACCTATGCCCAAAAGGCACTGAAAGGAGTTATTCAGGATGCACAGGGTGCACCTGTATCCCATGCGACCATTCAGGTAGACAAATCCAAACAAGCTACCGCATCTGACGACAACGGACAGTTTACACTACTGAATCCTCCAACTCAGGCTTTCACTCTTCAGATCCGGGCAGTGGGATATCAACCTCTCAAAAAGAACATTCTCCCTTCGTCCACCGATTCTGTGCTCATCCTGACCTTGCAGGAAGATCATCTGAACCTGAATGAAGTGGTGGTGAGTGCTTCCCGTTATGGAATGAACAGAAAGGAAGCGCCGGTGATTGTCAGTGTACTGAGCCCGAAACTCTTTAATGCTACACAGTCCGTGGCGATGTCTGAGACCCTGAACTATCAACCGGGGGTACGCGTGGAAAACAATTGTCAGAATTGTGGCTTTTCGCAGGTCAGACTCAATGGTATGGAAGGTGCTTATTCGCAGATTCTGATCAACAGCCGCGCGGTATTCAGTGCATTAAACAGTGTTTACGGGCTGGATCAGATTCCTACCAGTATGATAGACCGCATTGAAGTAGTGAGAAGTGGCGGATCTGCATTATTCGGATCCAACGCGATTGCCGGAACGATCAATATCATCACTAAAGATCCTGTTGAAAATGACTGGCAGATTAAAAGTACAAACTCGCTTATTGATGGCAAAAAATGGGACAACACGGTTGATTTCAACACCTCTTTTGTAGATAATGAGCTGATGTCGGGGGTAACTTTTTACGGAATGAACCGCAACAGACAGGCTTTTGATGCCAATGGAGATGGTTTTTCGGAAATGACCAAACTTAGAAACACGACATTTGGTGCCAAGGCTTTTCTGAAACCCTCTGAATTCAATAAAATAACACTGGATTTCAGCACCCTACACGAATTCAGACGAGGGGGAGATCAGCTTGACATTGCCCCGCACTTTACGGATATTACAGAACAGCTGCAGACAAATTCTTTTATTGGAGGTCTCACTTATGACCACTATTCAAAAGATTTTAAGCGTAAATGGTCTGCCTATTTTTCAGCCCAGAAAAGCAACCGGGATAGTTTCTATGGCGGACTTGGAGGCAACAGAACAGCTGCAGACAGCCTTGTTGCTGCCAATGCTTACGGAAAGACAACAGATCTTTCAATGGTCGGTGGTACGCAATATGTACATAATTTTGAACGGGATGTGTTCACTGTGGGTGCCGAGTATCAAAGCAATGAGACCAAGGATGATATCCCCGGCTACAATAGGCGTATTGATCAGAAAACACAGAATATAGGCTCTTATGTTCAATACGAGTGGAAGCCTGTTGACCGTTTCAAAACATTGGCCGGTGTCCGGTACGATTACAGTATTGTAGACGGAACGTATCAGCTGAAAAATATTGACCGGAAATCCGATGTAAGTTTTGGAACATTCAGCCCCAGACTTACTCTATTGTATGATCTGATGGACAATCTTCAATTCAGAGGAGGTTATGCACGTGGATTCCGTGCTCCTCAGGCCTTTAATGAAGATATGCACGTAACCTCTATAGGCGGACAACAGGTATTTGTATTGCTTTCGGAAAATCTCAAAAATGAATACTCCAATGCTTATACCGCTTCCCTGAATTATTCCCCAAGTCTGGGTAATGTTCAGGCCAATGTATTGGTAGAGGGTTTCTATACAGATTTACAAAATCCTTTTACCAATGTACTTTCCAGCGAAACAGATGGTGTACTGATCGAAGAGATGATCAATGGTGAAGGAGCAAAAGTATACGGCAGTAATATTGAAATTAACGTGGCTCCTTCTCCGTTTCTGACCATCCAGACAGGTGGTACCATTCAACGATCACGCTACAAGAAATCCCAGCTTTTATTTCAGAATGACCAGTCTGAAATCTACATCACCGATTTTGTACGGGCTCCAAGGGTATACGGATACCTCAATACCAATATTAAAGCTTCAAAAGCATTTGCTGTAGATGTGACCGGAGTATATACCGGAAAAATGGATATTCCGCATCTGATAGACGGAGAATATATGATCATGACTAAAAGTCCGGATTTTATGGAAATCAATCTCCGACTTGGCTATACATTCAGCCTGAAAAAAGACCTGAATCTGGAATTGAGCGGTGGTGTACAGAATATATTTAATGCTTATCAAAAAGATTTTGACCGCGGAGCGCTACGGGATTCCGAATATATTTATGGTCCTTCAAGACCCCGTACATTTACGATAGGTGTCAAAATAGGTCATTTTCATTAAGCCCGGAAAATTTAAATTTCAAAATCATCCTTACGAAGGACATGAAAGCATTACTTCTAAATATTTTATTCCTTTCTTGTTTGGTCAGCGCGCAGGCGCAGACCGAACAAGAAATTAACTGGCTTACTTTTGAACAACTTTCCGATTCCTTGGATGCTCAACCCAAAGAAACTTTGTTATTTTTCTACACGGATTGGTGTTCCTACTGCCATAAAATGATGAAAGAAGGATTTCAGAATCCTGACATTGTCCGTTACATTAATACACATTACTATGCTGTCAGATTTGACGCAGAAAGCACCAACTCTGTAAATTTCGACGACCAAATGCTTAATAATACTTCCAAACATAAAGTCCCCGGACATTTCCATGAAGTGGCTTTACTCTTCACTCCTCCCGGTAAAAAACTCATTTTTCCTCAGCTAATTCTTTTAAAAAATGATTTTTCCATCAAAAAAAACACAAACAAATACCTCAGCAGCAAAGAGTTATTAAAATATGTTAAATAATTTTAACATTTAATGTAGCAATAATTCGGTATCTTACGTCTAATTAATCGATAAGGCTTCGACTGACTTATTATACTTAAAAAAATGACTGCGAAAAGTTTAGGAAAATTACTGATCATGGGACTGGCTACAATAAGCCTGTTTGCGTCCTGTATCAAAGATGATGATGTCTTTAATGACTACGAACAATATCAAAAAGAATCAGTTGATATCCAGAATTATATAAGAACCAATTTCCCTACAGCTAAGAAAGATACAACCGGCATCTGGTTTGAATTGATTGAAGAGGGTGAAGGAGAAAATTTCCAGTATAAGACGGAAACTGTCTCGGACCCGAATACAGGCCAATCCGTCGTACGGGCACTTGCACCTACTGTTACCGTGAAATTTACCGGCAAACTATTGAGCGGGTCTGTGGTACAAAACAACCAGACAGAAACGGGTATTGCCGTTTCTCTTGCACAACAGCCTGCATCATGGCAATTGGCGTTTCTACCTTATGAAATAAGCGGAGTGACTACACAGATCAGGGGATTGACCCGCAACGGACTGAAAACCGGAAGCATTATCCGGTTTGTAACCCCATCTTATTATGCCTATGGTAACATGACCGTGGGTCAGGTACCGGCAAACTCACCTCTTGATTACACTATAGAAGTTATAAAAATGGAATATAAAGACAGTAAATAAGCAAAACACACATTTAGTACAATATATACACAACACAACACACACAATGAAAAATGTATTTAGAATTATCGCTATTGGATTAGTGGGGACCTTTATTTTTGCATCTTGTAACAAGAGTGATGATACAGATTGGAACAAATTAATTGAAGAGCAGAGAATCAAAGATTCTATTGAAAATGCAAGAATTAAAGGAATAATTGCAAATCAGGCACCTCAGCTAAAATCATATGCTGAAACAAATTTCACAAATGCTAAATTAGATACAGCGACAGGAATCTGGTACCAAGTCATTACAGAAGGCGAAGCAAGTTCTTATACGTATAGATTTAACTCCATGGGGAATGGAATTGTTGCACCCGAAGTAACTGTTAAATTTAAAGAGAAATTAATCAATGGTACTGTAACAGATCAGACTGAAACGGACAAAACGACTACATATCTGTTATCTAACCGTCCATATGCGTGGCATACAGCCTTCTTACCAAAAACACTTTCCTACAACAATCAGGATGTAAAAATTGGTGGATTAACAGCTAATGGATTAAAGAAAAACTCTCAAATCCGCTTTATCTCCCCTTCACCTTGGGTTTATGATACTAAAGAAGTAAAAGATAAAGATGGTAACGTAAAGATTGCCGCAAACTCTCCGATTGTATATGAAATCGAAGTCGTAGATATCAAATAAGTTCCATCCATGAGAAGAATAGGGTACAGTATCCTGTTAATGGTGATTTCCATTATCGGATTTACGTCCTGTATGGATGACGGTGATTTCTTTGATCCTAAAAAACGTTTTGAAGAAGAAAAACCTATTATCAAAGCGTATGTGACTGAAAAGTTTCCGGAAGCTGTCTATGACAGTGTAACAGGCATCTGGTATAAGGTACTGGAAAGCGGAACCGCAGGAAGTTATACCTATAAAGTCAAGGACACCGCAAATTCAAAACTTATACAGGCAAATGTCAGGGTGAAATATTCAGCACGTCTTACAAACGGTGTAGAGATCGATAAATCGGTAGCTGATACAGGTACGAATATGCTCGTAGGAGCCAATCTGAATACAGGCGCCAAGTCCGTTATCAATGCCTGGTTGTATGCTTTTTTCCCTAAGAAAATAGGAGAATATAACCTGAATGGTCTTACTGTAAACGGATTGCAAAAGGGGGCTAAAATTCGTCTTGTAACACCATCCTTATGGGCTTACGGACATCAGACTGTCGGAAAAGTTCCTGAAGATGCTCCGCTTGATTTTACAATAGAAGTATTGGATATAAAAGATTAAGATCTTTATCCGCTTTGAAATAAACAAGGAAGCCACATTTTAATGTGGCTTCCTTGTTTACTTCTTCCCTTTGTACTTTGACTCATCCAGAATCAGCTGAGCATCTTTGATAGCAAACAGTTTTTTGAGGTCCGATTCGGGATGTTTGTCCATATATTTACGGACAATCTGCCATCCGATATAGCTACCGAGTTTTGGTGCAGATTCATTGTTTTCACCTAGCTCCGGAGTAAAAGGAGCTTCTGCAAAATACTTTTGGATACGCAGATAATCGGTATTATACAGCAGATTTTCCTGAATAAACCAGGCCCAGATTTCCTTTTCATAAGCCTCTGCCCATTTCATCTGTTGTGCGCTATACCCGATTTTGAGGCTGTCTGCGACATCAGGCATTACCTGGTCCATTGCATACAGGATTTTACCCTGATAGATCATATGCTGCAGTGTATTTACATCTCCCTCTTGCTGGGGATACAGTTCCTCCCGAATAAAACTCTCTGTCACGCGTGGAACAATATTTTCAGGGGTAAATCTTTTAGAAATATACAAAGGAATAGTCGATACCAGAGCCGGATAGAATTCGGAGTTACTTCCCAGAAACATATCCAATCCAATTCCGATATAATCTTCCCCGATGGGGGTCTGTACCTCAAATCCGGAATAGAAAGAGATAAAGCGAGGGATATGTAATTCGGGAAAGAAGTATTTCATTCTTTTAAAAGCCTCTGTCAATCCTTCTTCCTGTTTTTTCAGATCCGGAAATACCTTTGCAACGGAAGCGCTCAGTGCTTTAAAATCAGGTTGCCGGGAAATCGTTCGCAAATTACGCTGCACAGATAGAGAATCTGAAGGATTGCCTGCATGCAACATCAACTGAATATAATCTGCGTAAAACTGACCGTATTTTTTCTGCCATCCGGCATTTTGCTGCAGTACCCGGGTAGAATCCAGCTGACTAAAATCCTGATCAAATCGTTCAATTTTAATATTTATGTCAATTTTAGACGTATCAATATCATTACGCCCCCCTTCTTTACAGGAAAGAAAAGTAAGTATGAAAAAAAAGAGATAGATTTGTGTAGAATGAGGGAATTTCAGCATTATTCTCTAATTTTTAGTTTTTTTCAAAATAAAGCATAAATAATTACAAAACCGACTCCGTATTGAATATGACACTTACATTCCGTTACTTATTGATCAGTTTATTCGTTCTATGCAGCTCCGGAGCATTTGCTCAGGGGTATGGGGATAGAAATATCTCATTAGGTCTTACTGTAAATCCCAATATGGGTCTGTTCCGGTTTGATGAAGACAGCAATGTAGACGGAAAATCCAAAGCCGGATTTTCTTATGGACTTATTGCTGATATCGGCTTCGCCCGCAATTACTATTTCTCAACAGGATTACAGATCAATACCATCAAAGGCCGGTTGGAATACCCGCAGAATTCATCTTTTCCAAACAAGGATGTCCGTTTACAATATGCAGAAATTCCTCTGACCTTAAAGATGAAGACTTCTGATATAAACAGTCGTCGGTTTTACGGACAATTTGGTTTTACTACCGGTATAAAAGTATCCAGTAAAGAGTCTCTTGACGGAACGGATAAAACTACCGGAATAGATGGTTCCAGCTTATTGAGATTGGGGTTACTGATCGGAGGAGGTTTGGAATGGAGATTTGACAACAACCTTTCCATTATTACCGGGCTGTCTTATAACAATGGCTTTACTAAAGCTTTTAATGAGGGAAAACCCAAGGCTTCATATTTGGGATTAAACCTCGGCTTACTTTTTTAGATCTTTCAATTTTATGAAAATAGCGTTAGCTCAACTGAATTATCACATCGGGAATTTCGAAAAAAACAATTCTGCGATTATACATACCATTACCCGGGCAAAAGAACAACAGGCAGATCTTATCATTTTTGCGGAGCTGGCTATCGGAGGATACCCGGCCAAGGATTTGCTCCGCAATGCCGTATTTATCCAAAACTGTGCTGATGCGATCGACCTGATCGCTGCAAATTGTCATGATATTGCCTGCATTATAGGTGCACCGATCCGCAATACCGATCCTGAGGGAAAATCCCTTTACAATGGTGCCGTATTTATACAAGATGGTAAAGTATCACATATCAGTAAAAAAGGTTTATTACCTGACTATGATGTATTTGATGAATATCGCTATTTCGAACCTTCCCGTCATTTTAACTGCTTCAAATTTAAGGGAGAAACTATAGCGCTCACGGTCTGCGAAGATCTGTGGGATGATGACAGTTCTAATTCTTACGTTGGTGATCCTATGGAAGAATTGCTTCTTGAAAAGCCCAGCCTGATCGTCAATATAGCTGCTTCTCCGTTTTCGTATACACACTTTGAGAATCGCTTAACGGTATTGCGTAAGCAGGTGGCAAGGGCCAATTGTCCGCTACTCTATGTCAATCAGGTCGGCGCCCACATGGATATTATCTTTGACGGACGCTCTCTGGCACTGAATAAGGGTGGTGAAATTGTACGTGAACTTGGAAAGTTTGAAGAAGATTTGCAGGTTGTAACATTTGAAAATGGCGATTTAGTATCTACCAACAGCTCCATCACAAGCGGACATACAGAAATTGCATTGATCCATGAAGCGCTGATCCTCGGATTGCGTGATTACTTCCTGAAATCCGGATTTAAAAAAGCAACGCTGGGCCTTTCGGGCGGGTTGGATTCTGCAGTTGTTGCTGCTCTGGCCTGCGAAGCCATCGGAGCAGAAAATGTGCTGGCTATACTGATGCCATCCGTCTACTCTTCAAATCATTCGCTCAAAGATGCTTTGGATCTTGTCAAAAATGCAGGCTGTACGCATCATATTATTCCGATCAAGGACGTTGCTCAGGCTTTTGAAGGTACACTTAGCAAAGCTTTTGAAGGATTGCAGCCGGATACGACCGAAGAAAATATACAGGCCCGTACAAGAGGAACGTTGCTGATGGCTATTTCAAATAAACTGGGACATATCGTACTTAACACGTCCAATAAGAGTGAAGCGGCTGTTGGTTACGGAACCTTATACGGAGATATGGCAGGCTCTATCAGTGTAATCGGGGATGTGTACAAGACTCAGGCTTACGATCTGGCAAAATATATCAATAGAGAGCGGGAGATTATTCCACAGAATACTATAATCAAACCACCATCAGCAGAATTGCGCCCTGATCAGAAAGATTCGGATTCATTACCGCCATACGATATATTGGATGCTGTTTTATATCAGCTGATCGAACTGGAAAAATCTGGTTCTGAAGTAGTCAAAACAGGGTTTGATGAGGCTTTGGTGCTTCGGATAAGCAAACTGGTCAACAATGCCGAATTCAAAAGATTTCAGGCACCTCCTATTTTAAGGGTGAGTCCGAAAGCATTCGGAAGCGGAAGATCGATGCCTCTTGTCGCAAAATATTCTTTTTAATCGTTTATAATTAAACCTTTTAAGACTAAGATTGTCTTACAGATACTTGAGTGTTATTATTATGAAAAAGCTATTATATTTCCTCGCTTTAGGATTCATTATTGTGTTTGCATCCTGTTCATCGTATAAGTACAATACGACGCGAGTACAAGACTTAGATTTCAGTCAATACAAAACGTACGGATGGTTGCCTCCGATCGATTCTCTTTCCAAGAATTACTATAATAATGATATTGCAAAGAGCAATATTATGAGTACTGCGAATAAAGAGATCGAAGCAAGAGGTCTTACCTACAGCAAAGAGAATCCGGACATTTTATTTCGTTATGTAACCATTGTCAACAATAAAAGCCGTCTGGTATACGGAAGCTCTTATTGGGGAATGGGCTGGGGATGGGGATGGGGTGGTCCCTGGGGATTCTACAGACCATGGGGACTTTATGGCGGATATTCTTATCCTGTTGGAAAAGAACGCTACCGTTACAGTCACCTGATTATCGAAGCGATAGACAGAAAAACAAATACTGTTGTATGGCAGGCAAGAGGTTCTAACGAAATTGATAATCCGGAAACAGCTATCAATAAACTTCCAAAAGTTGTATCAGGTATTATGAAACAATATCCTCTTCAACTTAAAAAATAAGGTCTATACAAAGTATTGACGAAAAGGAAGGGTGATAATCAATGATTATCACCCTTCCTTTTTTTATTTGTTCAATGCTACGCAGCCCATGATAAAGGGTCCGTTGGCTTTAGCATCATTATCCCGGATACGCTCCTTAATATAATAGGAGTAACTACCATCCCGGTAAGGATTCCCGCCCAAACCTGCCACGGCACAGCATTTGGTCAGCGTAAGATTGCCATTAGACTCTGTAACGATTAACTGCTCCATCAGGCCTTTATAAGCTTTTTCAGCGACAGCTTTATAACGTGAATTAATATATCCTTTATTGACTCCTTTAGCATAAGCATACATGAACATAGAAGACACTGATGATTCCTGATAATTTCCCTCTTGCTTACTTTTGTCAATGACCTGGTACCAAAGTCCCTGTGTATCCTGATATTTAACCAGTGTAGCAGATAATTGGTCTGTTATTTTTAATAATTCCGCTCTTTTAGGGTGATCGGCAGGCACGTAATCCAGCACATCCACCAGTGCCATAAACCACCAGCCTATACTTCTTCCCCAGAAACTGGGCGACTGGCCTGTTTCTTTATTTGCCCATCGTTGTTGTTTACTCTCATCCCAACCATGATAGTATAATCCTGTAGCCGGATCGTAGGTATGTCTGGCACAGATCAGAAATTGATTTATAGCGTCATCGATCAGTTCAGGTCTGTTAAATTCTTTTCCGTACTGCGCTAAAAAAGGGGAAGCCATATACAAGCCGTCTAACCAGATCTGATGTTGGTAGGTCAGTTTGTGCCAGAATGCGCCTTCCAATGTACGGGGATGGACCTCCAGTTGATGAACCAACCGATCCATTGCTAACTTATACTTCTCTTTACCCGTTTGCTTATACAGTTCAAAAAGAATCTTTCCCGGGTTGATATAGTCCAGGTTATAGGTTTCGACTTTATACAGGTGGATCTCTCCCTTATCGTTGATAATTGTATCCGCCCATTTTTCTACATAATCCAGGTACTTTTTATCCCTGGTCGCAGTCCAGACCTCTAACATCGCCAGACAGGCAAGCCCCTGACCATATCCGAAGTAAAGGCGTTTGCCATGATCCAGTTGCCAGGCCTCGGGAAATCGTTTTATCTCGGAGTCAGCAAACTTCTGATATGTTTTTTTTTGAGCTGATACGAAAGAACCTGCCAGCAATAATACGATCAGCAGATGCATACCTATTCTATTCATAAGCTTGTTTTTTATTAATTGTCTGTACGAAACGGACTTGCCGGTAATCCTTCTGCATTGTAAAGATTTCCGGGTTTATATTTTCCCCAGGCGTATCGGACGTATAGCGGTTGTTTTACCTGTTTACTGCTTACCCATAACTGAGTTCCCTGAACAGTAGCAGTGGCAGGATAATAATGCTGATCTGCCCCAGCAATTTCAAAACCTTTTATTGCTTTGCCATCTGATAAGAATCCCTTGCTGACATAATCAAAGGAAAGAATGACCTTATCCTTCTGTATTTTCTTTTTCCTGTACAATGGTCCTGAATACGCTACCGAAATCTTATACTCTTTAGCTAAAGCCCAGTTTGCCAATCTTTCCCCAGGCACCTGTTTATTGCGGGGGTGTATATCTGTAGAATCTCCTACATCGGTAATGACGACCATACCTGTATGTTGCACAGACTGCCAGGTCTTCAGTTGTGCTTCTCTGATCTCCGGAGGCTGTTTGTAGTGCGGAGCGATCTGCACAAAATAGAAAGGCATATCTTTTTGTTTCCATGCTGTCCGCCAGCTCTGAATCATATTGCTGAAAACCTGCTGATAGTCCTGATATCTGACCGAATTGGATTCTCCCTGATACCAGATGACTCCTTTTATAGTATATGGGACAAGCGGATTGACCATTCCATTCCATAATGTAGCCAGTGCCTTATTGTGGTATATTCCCAAAGGTTCTTTTGGTTTTTTGGGTAGTTGCTGTCCCTTGCTTCTTGCCTCCTCATAGTCCTTAAGTGCCTTCTGGTAGATCAGGCTGTCCTGTGGATAGCTTTCTTCGGCTTTATTTTGTTCTTCGATCAGTGTAGTGTAAAGCGGGTTGTGCTGCATGACCGGCATTGGTGTCCACGACTCGGCATGTGTCCCTCCCCAGGTCGTCTGTATCAGTCCTACGGGTAATTTGGTCTGTCTGTATATTTTGCGACCGAAGAAAAAAGCTACAGCTGAAAACTCTTTTAAATTATCCGGATTACAAATCATCCACTCCCCTTCGCAGTCTTCTAAAGGTACTTTAGGAGATAATGTCTGCCGGACATGAAATAAACGGATTTCCGGAAAATCTGCTTCTTTCATATGTTGCTCTTCATCCAGAATACCGGTTCTCCAGCCTGTTGATTTTGCTACCGGAAAATCCATATTGGACTGTCCCGAACAGAGCCATACCTCCCCTACCAGAATGTTACGAATACGAATCTCATTTTTTCCGTTAAACAGCAATTCATATGTTTTATCAGATGCCTTTGGAGTCTCTAATGTCAGCATCCATTTTCCGGAATGATCTGCAGTCGTTATTATGTTGTCTGCAGTCCATGAAGCCTTTACAGTTACCTGTTCACCGGGATCCGCACTTCCCCAAAGTCTGACTTTGGTATTTTGCTGTAAAAGCATATTGTCAGACAGAAGTGCGGGAAGCCTGATATCTGCCTTGCAAATATCCAACAGGACAAATGCAAGGCAGCTCAGCGCATATTTTAATACAGTGGTTTTCATGTTAAGCATTAGTAAAGCGGATGTTGCTGTCCGCGCAATCCCGGATTATCGTCGATAGTCTTGGTACTCAACGGGAAAAGTTCTACTTTATTTTTTTCTAATCCTCTGTAGAGGTTTGACACCCATGTCGCTGTTGGTGTAAGCGCATTGGCAAAGAATGCTGCAACATTGCTGTGCATCTCCAGGATCGTATATCCTTCATTTTGTAACTGAGTTCTTTCTGTGGCAGTAGGTGCCGTTTTGAAAGAAATATAGGTACACGCCACCAACGGATCATTGAATGTGGTAGCAGGAGTCTTTTTATAGGCTCTGTACAGATCTACATTTGCAAAACGACCTTTTTTACCGGCAAGATCGAGTACCTGCTGTTTGGTTTCTGTTAGTTTTTCAAATAAAATACCCCATCGGATCAGATCTGTTCTTCTCCATCCTTCAAAACCCAGTTCCAGTTTTCTTTCTTCAATAATAGCATTCTTAAATTCCTGATAAGAGCCGGGAGTTGTTCCGATCTTGCCTGCATCACCTTTAAAAGCTCTTAATCTGACTTTTTCCAACATTTGTTTCGCTGTAGCTGTCGGCGCCTGATTCAGTTCATTTTCGGCTTCAGCATACATCAGTAATATATCCGAATAACGCAGTTCTATCCAGTTGATATCTCTCTTATTAACGGCAGGTCCCTTTTCGGATTTCCAGTTTACTCTGAATTTACCAATAGTATTACTGGCATATGTATTCATCTGATGCAGATTGTCTGCTGTAATTGCATAATTACTGATCGCAACATCCCTGCGGCTATCTCCTTCTTTGAAATCAAAATAATAAGTCGGAAGAACGGCCATTGCCGGTTGTGCTTTGCCATAGAATGAATTCTGATGTGCAAAGATTCCATTGGTGTACCCTACCTGTGCCTCATTGCGGTCTAGGCCTAGCTGACCGTATTCTAACATGGATTCTCTGTTGTAACGGCCATTAATCAGATCCCGGAACACCGTTTCGTAATCTATGAGATCATTTTCTCCTCTTTTAACGACTTCTTCACATGCATCGCGTGCAATCTGATAGAGTTGTTGAATACGTTGGGTATCTGCTCTTCGGGCCAGTTGTACACTTCCTGGTGAATAGGAATTCAGGTCCCATCTTAACGAATACCCGGCTGCATATAAGGCTGTACGTGCCAAAAGACCATAAGCTACATTTTTGGTGATACGCTCAGGGCTAACTCCTGATTCGCTTTTCCATGGCAGCAGTGTTATGGCTTTCTGCAGATCTTCGATACATCCCTCCATAATAGTATCTCTGCTCACACGTGAAGATGAATAACTATCGGCTTCTATCACCGGAACCTTAGGATAGGGTACATCTCCAAAATAGCGTACTACATTCAGCATGTTTTTTGCACGGATGGCATAAGCCTCTCCCAGTAGCATATTCAGTTTCGTTTTTTCAGATTCGGCAACGTTTGTCATCAACGGGATATTACGAATGATGACATTGACCTGCTCAACTCCCGAAAACATAGCCGTATACGTTGAAGAGGGGCTTGTTGCCGGGTTATACACATAGTTGGAAACCTGATTTTTGGAGTTTGTCTCCCCTTCTGTAGAGAAACACTCGTCGGTGCCCATTCCAAACTGATAATACAATTCGTTATTAAATGTACTTGTATATGCTCCCAATACAGCCATTTCGACGCGGGGTACATTTTCAAATATATTGGAACTATCAAAATCACTTTGCGAAGGCAAGTCTAACCAATCCTTACATGAAGTGGAGAATAATGCCGCGGAAATACTGATTATATAGACTAATTTTTTCATGACGCTAAATCTTAAAATGTTAAATTAACTCCTGCTACCACACTTTTTGCTCTCGGATAAGCTGAATTATCCACCCCTCTTGTCAGGATAGAAGAACTTGCGGATACTTCAGGATCATATCCGGAATATTTGGTAAACGTATGGATGTTATTCAATGTCAGGTAAACCCGCATCTTATTGATAAATGCTTTTTTGGAAATCGTAGCCGGTAAAGTGTAACCGAACGTAATATTGTTAATCCGTAAGAATGAAGCATCTTCAAGATAATAATCCAGGGCATCGCTAATGGCTATATTATTACCTGAGTTGAGACTCCAGACCTGATCTTTACTGTGCTGATCCGGATTTAATGCTGCCAGACGGCTCAGGTCTTTGGTTTCTAACCCTGTTGCCGGATCTATAAGTGTAAAGCGGGAAGCCATCGTTGACAGCGAATTCTGATTAGGCAGGTACGGCCCCATAAAGCGTTGTGTATTCATATTGAATGCCTGATTGCCATAGGCAAAATTGACGAATACACTCAGATCAAAGTTCTTGTAAGAGAAAGCATTGTTCATACCTCCGAAGTATTTTGGCTCAGGATTACCGATAACTGTTCTGTCATTAGTAGACCAGACCGGGTTGCCGTTGGCATCTGTCTCTCCTGCTGTTGGCAAATATTTAACATCTCCCGGTTTGATATTTGCGCGGTTTTTACCTTTCAGTGAAGCGACTCCGTTTTTTAAACTGTATGATCCGTCCGGATTCTGATTGAAATCATCCGTTGTATATACACCATCGTATTTATATCCGTAGAATTTACCTACAGACTCTCCTACCTCCGTCATAAAGTCTACTCTTGAACTCAGATTTGTAATGAGGTAATCATTGCCACTGGTTCCGAATAAAGCTTTCGTTTTTGACTTGTTGAATGTAATATTAAAACTGGTCTGCCATTGGAAATCTGCTTTCTTGATATTAACGGTATTCAGTGTTACTTCTACTCCTCTGTTTCTCAGTGCAGCTATATTCTGAAACTGATACGAGTAACCTGTTGATGTAGGAATATTGGCCCGAACCAACAGATTTTTGGACTCGTTATTATAGAAGTCTGTTGTCAGATTGACTCTATTATCGAGGAATGACATATCCAATGCGATATTACTGGTCTGTGTTTTCTCCCATACCAGATCCGGATTTCCTAATGTTGTCCCTGGTTTGAGACCGATAACCTGTGTATTATTTACAGCTACAACTGTAGATCCGTAAAGTGTGGCATAGCTGGTATTACTGATCTTATCATTTCCGGTAGATCCATATCCCGCACGAAGCTTTAACTGATTAAAGAAACTTCCATCTTTCATAAAGCTTTCATTATGAATATTCCAGGCGGCAGATACCGAAGGAAATGTACCCCACTGATTTCCTTTTCTGAACCGGGATACACCATCTGCGCGAATTGTTCCGGTTACTAAATAGCGGTCATCAAAATTGTATATGGCACGTGCAAAACCTGAAACCAGACCGTATCGTCCTTCATCTGTATCTGCTCTGTCGATGCGTGATGCTAAAGAGACATCATTCAAACCAAAATTACTGGAAGGGAATCCGTAATAGGTATGTCCTACGCTCAGATCTTTGGAATACAGAATCTCATGTCCTGCCAACAGATTAAGGTTGTGCTTTCCAAATGTTTTGATCCAGGACAAGGTATTTGTCAACTGCCACTGATAACCTTCTGCATTGGCCCGGCTTCCGTATGGCCCTCCGTTGTTACGCGCAGTGACGGTACGCCCGTCATCCCAATAATCTGTACGGGTTTGATTCCACTGATATGCGCCGGAACTTCTAAAGGTAAAGTTATCCAGAAAGTTGACGGTAAGCCCTACATTCAGATTAGCCAGACGAGCTACTTTATTACGGGTGATGGCATCGTTCGTAATAATCGGATTGTAAATATCGTATTGTGAATCCAGCGCCTGAAGATCTTCAGCAATATCCGAATTAATTAATTGCTCATTTGTGAAACGGATTCCACCGGTTGCAGGCTGAAGAATAGACATTTTTAACATTCCTCCCAGAGATCCGTCACCATCGGTATTGGCATCCTGAAACAAGGAGTTAAAGTCAAGATTGACTCCTTTTAACAATTCGTGATTTACTTTTGCACGAACACTATTTCTGCGAAATCCGGATTTTGCCAGAATACCATCCTGACTGGTATTATTAAAGGTCAGCATGAGTTTTGTCTTTTCATTACCTCCGTTGATATTCAGATTATGATTCTGTAAAATCGCCTGTCCTCCGAAGACCTCATCCTGCCAGTCGATACCCGGTCTGCTGCCATAATCACGCTGAATTCTGGCATAAGCGCCTGAAGCAAAGTCCGCAGCATTGACATCTCCTCCGAACATATTGGCAAATTGTTGTTGTTTGCCTCCCAATGTTTGAAATTCATACTGGTATTTCACATAATCTTCGATATTCAGTAAGTCCAGTTTTTTGCTGAGCTTTTCAAAACTTGCATATCCGTTATAATCAATATTGGTACGTCCGGCTTTTCCGGATTTGGTAGAGATCAGGATAACACCATTAGCCCCACGTGAACCGTAGATTGCGGAGGCTGATGCATCCTTGAGGATGTCAATACTTTCGATATCATTTACATCGATCTTCATCAGGGCATCTTCCATGACAAAACCATCGACAATATAAAGTGGCGTGGTCGAGCCTGTAATAGAGGTTCCTCCTCTCACGGTAATATTGATCGCAGCTCCGGGAGCGCCACTTTGGGTCACCACATTGACACCTGCGACTTTACCGGTAATAGCCTGTGCCGCTGTAGTTACGGGGACATTACGGATATCACTGTTTTTTACTGTACCGACTGCTCCTGTAAGATCCCGTTTACGGGCGGTACCGTAGCCGATGACTACAATTTCATCGAGTTCATTATTGGCAGATTGCAATACAATTTCCATAGGACTCTGTGAATTGGCTACAGCATCTTTTGTTTCAAATCCTACGTATGTAAATCGGAGATTGGCATTTTGCTTTACCTGAATGGAAAACTTGCCGTCCCTGCCGGTCGTGACAGCTACATTGGTGCCTACTACGGCAACAGTAGCTCCTCCGATGGGTTGATTCTTCTCATCGACAATCCTTCCGGTAACAATATCTGAAGTTTGTGCAACACTTATTCCTGTCATTACAAACGCAAGCAAGGCACATAAGATCGCTCTTAAAAAAAGCATATTTTTCATAAGCTGGTATTCGGTTTCTATTTTTCTGTAGGAGCTAAAATATAGCTCTTTTATTTTACGCTATTCTAATTTATTGCATACATCCTGATAAGGCACTAGCTGTCAGCACAATGAAAAATCAACATTGGCTGCTGTCTCATTGTTGTATTTCAATAATAAGAAAATGGGAAAGGGTGCTGACGGCAATAATTATCAGCATACACGACCTCACTCCGGTTTATACTTGTTGGTTCCATTACGAAATTATAGATTGGTTAATCCAAACTTAGTAAAACCAAAAAGCACAACTATCCTGACCTATCCTGAAACGTATTCAAAACAGGCAGAAACCGGAAGGGCTAAACAGAAGAAATATAGATAAGAATATCTACAGACAGGTATTTAAATATACCGCTAATAATTGATTTTAAATGCTTTAACAACCGAAAGAGAGACCCCATGAACACTTAGTGTGTTCTTTCTTTCCTAGCAGGTCTCTCTTTGGTTGTATTGTTTTCAGGTTAAAGAATCAGAATAAATATTGTTTATACGCTGTTTAATGTGTGTATATGTTGTTACAACGGATAGTTGACAAACCAGTTGACAGGATTCATCAGATGCTGTTTAAAGGTTTGCTGATATGCTCCGGTGTATTTTGCGCTCACTCTGTTGGCTAACATACCCGGGTCATTCCAACGTGAAGCGATACGTATCATTGCAAAATATGCTTTTGCTTCTCCTGCACTCTCCATTAATGTTTCTTCAATGATCAGATCATCTACTGCTTTCTTATATGCTTCTATCTTCTCAGGTGTATTCAGGTTATCCTTTGAAAGCCCCGCAGGATATACAGGAGACAGATTGACCCGGCGCCGGATTCCCCAATTCTTGGCTAAAGCCACATTCCATACAGCATTATTCAGCGGATATTGGAGGTTATTTGCATTACGGGACAGGTATAATTCTATACCATCATTGAGAAAAGCTTCTGCTTCTTTGAATTTTCCCAGATTATTGAGGGCCTCGACCATAAAGAAATGAACATCAGCGTCTCTGTAAAGGACAATATGAACGTTGTTTTTGTAGATCTCTGAAGCACTTTCTCTATCTCTGGAAAACTTACGGATTACCCATTCACCATTTTGCATATAGTAGGTATAGTTTTCTCCGCGATACAGGTCTCCTAATGTATTACCATCATAGCGCAATTGCTTTTTATAACGGTTCATCGCAGCTTCTGTGGGTTTCAGATAATATACAGAGGGCTGGGTATTGGAGAAATAAGAGATTAACTTATTGGTCTGATTACGTTCAAAATCATAGGGTACCACATTGATCAGTCCTCTGGTTTTTGTAACGGGACTGCGGGTAAAAAACTGAATCCATTCTCCGTTATAATCATCGTTACCTATTTTGTAACGACCACCACCGTTATCATAGATAAAAGGCATGCCGACCTCTACCACTTTGCTGTAATTCTTATTCCACAGATACAGCTCCATCAACAGCGGTTCGGGCGAAGGGCAAATCATGTTCCACACGAGATCCTGTTCGGACGCATTTACTCCCGGAAAGAGTACGTCTCCCCATACGAGTACATTTTTGCCGTTGACTCCTTCTACACCTGACTCCATGAGGTCAATCAGTTTGGGAATCAGCTGATCTAATGTCAGTACCGGAATTTCTCCGACCTTATTAATATCTAAATTTTTATCATCAAAGTAAGCGGCCTTACCATAGAGTTTACCGATCATCAGATATGACCATACCTTGAATCGTATCGCTCCGGATATAATGGAGTTGTAATGCGCTTCTTCTATTGCTTTCGGATTTTTCTTTCGGTACTCTATGACCTTTGCGAGGTAATTATTTGCATTGATAATAATATCATAGAATCCTTTTGGATTTGCAAATTCATTACCTTGTTTTTCACGATAGTAATAGAGATCCCAGAGATCCTGAGGCGCATTTTTAGTAGGTTCCAGCAGATCTGTACGCAGGTCTGCCAGAAAAACAGCCTGATCAGCTACTTTCTGTACTTTCGCAGCTATTCCCATATAACCGGAATAGAGTTCGTTGGCATTACCTACGTAATCTTCGTCTTTCAGGATATCATTGGTATCTACTTCAAAGTATTTTGAACAGCCTGTAAAAAATAAGACTGCACAGGCTGCTGCTATTTTCAAATAATTTTTCTTCATCTCTTCAACGATTAGAGTTTCAGGTTAACACCTAATTTAAATGTACGTGGTAAAGGAATTTTACCATAATCGGCTCCTAACAGACTGACATCATAGCTATAAGCGGTCACCGGATCGAGGCCCAGATATTTGGTCCAGGTGTATATATTTTCCCCGGAAATGTAGATTTCGGTATTATTGAGCAATTTGAATTTCTGAGTTCCAAAATTGTATTTCAGAACTACATTACTCAGGCGCAGATAAGAAGCGTCTTCAATCCAGCGATCTGAAAAACGGCTGTTACCCATCGGATCAGCATAAGTTGCTTTGGGAATTGCTGTAAACTGTCCCTCTTCCTGCCACCTGTTGAGGATAGCGGTAGACTGATTCTTATAGCTACTCATATCTTCCAAGCTCCGGCGAACGGCATTGTACATCTTGTTGCCTTTAGAGAAGGTGACATATCCGCGTAATGTCAGTTTTTTGAATCTGACATCTATAAATCCGGATCCATAAAATTTAGGTAATGCATTCCCCAAACTCTTACGATCATCTTTATCGATGATTCCGTCTTTATTGATATCTTCAAAGATAGCATCTCCGGCTTCGAAAGGGAGGTTTTTGAAGTCTGTCAGATTAAGACGTGAAGCCTCTGCTGAATTACTGATTACACCATTGAACTGATGTCCGTAAAAATCATATGGTGAACCTCCGACCTGTGTGATCAGTGTCATGCCATACGGAGCTGTGGTTATCTTCTGGTCTATACTATTCAGGCTTTTCACTTCATTTTTCAAGGTACTCAGATTTCCTCCGATTGTAAATCCGAAATCTTTTTTCTCTATAAGGGTCAGGTTGGCATCAAACTCAAACCCTGTATTGAGCAGTGTAGCTCCGTTGACATACATATTTTCGATACCGGCAATCGGTGTGACCGGCACAGCCTGTACAACATCTTTAGCTGTTGTATGATAGTAAGAGGCACTTAAGTTCAATCTTTTTTTCCATAAACTGGCGATCAGACTGACATCCCAGTTTCTGACATCTTCTCTGTTTAAAGATGTATTTGGAATATTGCCAACTACAATACCTGCTAACTGACGATAAATCTGGCTGCTGTAATAAGCCTGACTGAGTTTGGATGAATACCTGCTATTTGCTGTTTTGGAATATCCGGCATTCAATGTCAGCAGGTCCAGACTGCTAATGTCTTTGAATACGCTTGTATTTGACAACACAAATGACAGGTCAACTCCGGGATAGAATCCGAAACGGCTCACATCTACTCCTGTAGAGGATGCGCCATCGGAGGAGAGATAAGTAGATGCTTTTACTAAATTGCGCCAGTCATACTGTACAAAACCATAAAAGCTCATCCAGTTCCAGGATTCGTTATAGCCTTCAAAAGCACGTCCTGCAGCATTTACATAATTGAGGGTACGATAGAAATCCGAGCTGGTATTGCGTCCGAATCCGGCATCATATTCTCTATCGGTGATCATTCCCTGAAATCCTGCACCTGCCTGAATATTGGATTCATCCAGCTGCTTTGTGTAATCTGCATTTATCTTGTAATAGATATTGGAGTTTTTACCTGATCCGGAGCGCGCTGAGTTGAGTGCTATGCCATTTTCCAGAGGCAGAATAGTACGGCTGGACAGTCCGGGAATAAAGGTAGATTGTCTGTTATAACTGGAGAATAGTCCGAATGTACCGTACACATTTATATCCCGGGTAGCTTTGTACTTAACACCTGCATTGACAAAGACATCATATATATCCGAATTGATGGTAGTTGTATTGAGTAAGGCCAGTGGATTAGACACATTGAATTGTCTCACGATATCGTAATCCGGCAATATGTTATTCTGATCATCTTTGCGGTAAGGACTGAGTATCGGCGCCTGATACAAGGAAGCTAGCATAGGGTTGGTTGCCTGAAGCATTCCCTGCTCATGCAGTTTATTTGTCGCATATGTCAATGCTACACTGGCTGAGAGGTCAAATTTCTTTCCTAATGTAAGGGTTGAATTAAGACGGGTACTGTAGCGTGTAGATTTACTATTTTCCAATGTTCCGTTCTGATCCATCACACCCAGAGAGAGGTCATATTTGGCAATGGCATCTCCTCCTTTGATACGAAGGTGATTATCTGTAACGAATGCCGGTGTATAGATCTCATTTTGCCAGTCTGTATGATTATTGTACAGAAAATTGTAATAGTAATTCGGATCATCTCTTAAAAACGGAAAATAGCTGATCATATCGTTCATATCCGCAAACTGGGACATTCCCACATCTCCGATAAAGTTTTTGAAATCGCTTCCCTGCAATACCGGGATACGTTTGTTATTGTATCCTATGCCATAGTTTCCTTTGAATTCAATTACTGTTTCCAGATCATCTGCAGAAGAGGTCTCGATGATGAGTACGCCATTGGAGGCTAATGATCCGTATACAGCAGCTTCAGGACCTTTCAGCAATCTGATACTCTTGACATCCTGCGGATTGATGGCATTAAATACACTTCTGGAATATCCGCCGATAATAGTTGAGGTCTCATTGTCCGGAAAGTATGGCATTCCATTGAGAATAATGAGAGGCGAATTATCTGCAGTTAAAGTTCTTATTCCACGAAAGTTGAGCACGCTTCCCTCGGTTGGCATTCCGCTTTTATTGATCACATTCAGTCCTGAAAATTCGCCGGCCAGCACATCTTCAATGTTATAGACTCCTTCCTTGAAATCCTGATTGTATAAAACTGAGGTCCCTTTATTTGCAAAAATACCTTCTTTGACTTCGTCAAATCTGAATCGTGTATCGGGAACCAACGTCACAACCAGAGAATCCCGTTTGAGTGTACTGACCTGCAGTTCGTGAAATCCGGGACTCCATACAGTAATAAGGGCGGAAGTACCGACGTCGTCGACCTTCAATGAAAAATCTCCGTTTTTATTGGTCTGCGCTGATGCGGCACTGTTTTTTATGGAAACAATTGCATTTGCTACTGCAGCATTATTATAGGAGCTCAGTACCTTCCCTTTTATTATCCGCTGTGCAAAGGCCTGCTCCACGCTGCACAAACCTATAACCGAGCTTACAAGCAAAATTTTATATAATATATTCACCCTTTTTATCATAACTGTTCAATAAGCATTCTTTAAAAACATTATAAAACTGCTTTACTCTTTTTAATAATTGTTTTGTGTGGGAATCAACGCCCAATGATATAATTCTATTTGTTCAACCGTTCCTTTACCTAATCCGGCAAATTCTACTTTTATTTTAAATCGTCTCACCTGATTACCATCTATAATGACCGGACCAACCAATCCTCCCCAACCGTTATATTTGGTGCTGCCAACTGTATTTGTTGAACGGTCATAGTTCCATGGTGTGGACGGTTCTACATTGAGTGCGCTTTTGATCAGTTTGCCATCGATATAGATGTTTACAAAAGGATGGGTAGATGACCGGAATCCCATATACAGATTATATTCTCCGGGAGGTACTTCTACCACTTTATAACCTGTAGACCCGTCGCTGTTGCGAACAGTCAGTACTGGTGTAAAGTCTATAGAGAGCGGAGCTCCTGCGATTTTTGCGCCTCTGAGTACCAGTGTGCGGTATTTGTATTCCAGCCCCAGCGTTGGGAAACTTGCATTATCGCGATCTGTCGGTACGACACTTGTTGCATTCAGTACGGTAAACAGGTTTCCTTTTTCATTATCCGGTACGTATTCCCAATAGTGAAAAAACTGCTTGATCATATCGATATGTACGTTATTCGGTACTTTCAACTTTGAGATTTCAAATATTCTGCCGTTACTCATCCGTTTATAAGCCGGATTTACCTGCTGCACACTTGTTTTCCAAAGTTTGTTGAAAGCCGAATAGATATTTTCTTCACTGCCGTAATTATCGACCAGTGTATTATAGAAGATGGCTTCCTTGATCCAGGACATGGCTTTGAGATAATCATCCTGTTCAAATGTTTTTCCAAATTGAGCATAAAGGCTTCTCAAATCATTAAAACAATTGTTCAGTACCTGATTGCTTGGTAAAAACATACTGACCTGCACAAATTCTGAACGGATATTCGCCTTTTCGAAAATCGGGTTCTTAATCACATAAGCTGAATCGTAAACGGTGTTTCCGGTAGGATCCACACCAATAGGGACACTGTTTGCCAGATCAAAAATAGTATCATTGAGTCGCAGAATGGTATCCCGGATAATGGAATAATCTGATCCCAGCCCTTCCAGGTATTCATAGATACTTACATCCGGTTTCATGAGTTCATTAATCTCGTGGACGACTCCGTTTTTGCATAATTGATTACCATTTACGATCGCCGCATCTCCTATCTGATATTTACCAGAAGCATCCTCATTAATGGACAGATACTTTCCATTCAATGTCTTCAGGCGTAATCCTTTTTTGAGTTTAGAGACATCATATGTAAGATTGTTGATATGATAGCCCATCACATATTTTTCATCCAGATTTAATTGTGCAAGACGATCCATCTGTTCGTTACTGACAGCCCACACAGTGAGATACTGGTCTCTTTGCAGCTCTTGTGCCAGTCCTGTTTCCTCTAGTTTTGCGACAAATTTGCTATACTCTGGTTTTGATTTCAGATAGTCCAACAGATTTAATGGAGATACGGTAGTGGTACCATCTGTCGTTCCATAGTGGCTCTCCCAGGCTTTTTTACAGCTCGAAAAGCAGATCACTGCTGCCAATAGAGCAAAAATTAATCTTTTCATAATCGTAGTATTTAGTCTATAGGATCAAATCGTATATAATCCAGCGTAATCAGCTTTCCATCTAAAGAAAGTATACGCAGTTTGTGAGATGTTGTCTCTTCAAAAGTGACATTGCCAAGCGCCTGTTCCAGTTGTCTGTCTGTCCGGGTGTTGCTGATGGTATGTTTATCCCGCATCAATACGCCATCCAGAATAAATGAACAGATACCTGTAGACGTTGCCTGAATAGGACTCGGCCAGAAGAAGGTCACTTTATATTTCCCCTTGACGATTACCGGACTATTCATTTCTATCCAGCCTGACTCACCCAACGTAACCCGAAGATGATCGTGATTCAGCACATCGCTGTAATAGATACCGTCTGCCGGCCGGCTGTTACGGTATATCAGCACATTGCTGCGCGTCTCCGGGCGAGCACTCCAGATAATACTTTTGAGATCTCCGGTAACAAATGTTTTGTTATACTGTGCACTCAGGTTTGCTTTCTTAAACTGCGTCACATTAGCTTCTACATCCGGATAATCGGACAACTCCCAGATCACGGATACCCGCTCCGGTGTAAATACCGGCATCCAGTTATTCACTTCATGCAAAACCCCATTTTTACAAAGGACATTGAATTCTACAAATTTGATTCCTGTGGTATTGGCCGCATTACTGTTTAATAATAATTCTCCCTGTCCTTCCGACATTTTGATCAGCTGCTTATCTGCCAGAGTATTGATATTCATCTTACGCTGTCCTGAAGGGAACTGCCCCAGACTGGCATAATCTCTCAACTGTCCCAGAAGATGATAAGCGACATACTGATTCAGAGGATTCTTGACATCTGTATAAGGCAGACCATTATTAGCAGATAATTTCGTGACCAGGTCTGTGATACTGCTGATATTATCGGCAGCAAAAGTCTGATTGGCTACTGCAAATGCGGTATACCGATACCGTATTTCTATAGGGTTACCCTGTTCATCTGTAGAAGGTGTATACACCGTTTTCAGACGTTCTTCATAACCGGCCATTTTCACAGCTTCATAGAAAATGCTGAATTTCTCCTGTTGAAGACGATCGGTAATCGTTTCGGTCAACGGAACCAGTACATCTTCGATAATGTGAATAATTCCGTTGGTAGCTTTAACATCAAATTTTTTGAATCGGGAAAGTCCGTTGAGATATACGGCCTCAAGTCCTCCTCCTCTAAACTCTATACTCAGGTTGTCATCTGTTTCGTTAAGTTCGTCAATGGCTCCGCTTTGAAACTGCCCCAGATCAATAACTGTTCCTGCGATCAGATGATAGCGGACCAGATAAGCGGCATCTTCTTTGGACATATCCTGCACACTTGTATATCCTTTGGCCTTTAAATAGCGGTCAACGCCTTCATTAACCGGCACAAAGTGGGTATAATTTGCATTCAGATTAAGAGTATTATACAGATCCGCCTGCTTCAATACTTCTACCCAACGGGAGAATTGATCCGGATGCTGATTGAGGTATACTGAAATCGGAAATTCATCATAAGCCGTGAAAGTTTTATCTTCGAAGCTATCTTTACAGCTATTGACCAGCAACAGCGGAAACAACAGCAATAACGCCTGTATCGTTCGGTGTAAGTTGTAAATTCGTTTCATAAGTTGGTTAGTTTAAGCTATCGTAATAGGGATTCTGCACCAATAGGCGATTTGATTTCAACTCGTCAATATGAATCGGCAGGTAGTGCGAATTGTTATTTAATAATTTGGACCGTATTATCGGAGATGAACCTCCCGCAGTACCCAACAGCACCTGTTCGATGAGGTAATCTTTATATTCGTAATTGTTTCTTTTACCGACACGAAGCAGGTCGTACCATCTTTTTCCCTCGCCTATAAATTCAAGAGCTTTTTCATTTAATACGATGTTCAGCATCTCCAACTGATTAGATGCAATAGAGAGGGGCTGTGTGATTCCGGCACGTGCGCGCACAGCTGAAACCAGATCCAGCGCTTCCTGGTAATGACTGGCTCCTTTCATAACATATGCTTCTGCTTTCATCAGGTAGATATCAGCCATACGGTAGAGTATCCAGTTCTGGTCACTATTCTGACGTGGAATAGTAGTTCCGCCTTCAGAACCCAGATATTTCCAGACCTTGAAATCAACACCTGAATAAGATGCTCCAAGACCACGTATATCATCCGGATTCTGCTGAAATCTGGCAACCATCAGCGGGGAGATAATCCAGTTGTAAGAAGATCCAAACCAACTAACAAGGCTATTAGTCTGATTTTTTGTAAAGTCAAACTGTATTTCAAAAATTCCTTCATTCGAATTGCCCGGACTGAAGATGGTAAACCAATTATTTTTGGTATTTACTTTTCCCTGTATCAGTCCTACACGTCCGGAGTTTAATACTTTATCGCAGGCTTCGATAGCCAGATCATACTGTTCTGTCCATAGGTATACATCGGCTAATGTGGCATACACTGCCCATTTGGTTACCCGTCCTTTGGATTCCCATACTGTAGGCCAAAATTCTTTGCTGCTACCGATGGATTGTTGCAGATCGGAAATAATCTGTGTAAAGATCTGAGCGGAGGTCGAGGTTGCGATTTCAAAAGAAGTCTGATCATCCATATAAGGTTCCAGGATCAGTGGAGCATCCTTAAAATTACGTACGATGTAGAAATAGGCTAATGCTCTGAGATAATAAGCTTCTGACAGGTAAGACCGCATAGTTGCTTCATTAAACGAAGGATCTTTTGCCACTACTTCCGGTGCATAGCGGATAACCATATTGGCGTAATTGATAATACTATAGAAGTTAGACCATTTCACAAACGAATTGGAAGGGATAACGTCGAATGATTTGAAACGCTGCAGATCGTTATTAATAAAACCGCCTAATGACAAGCCGTTTCCACGGGCTTCTCCCCAGACCAGCATCAATTGTACAGACTGCTGCATCTTTACATATGCAGCTCCCAGTACGGCCTCTACTTCTTCCTTATTAGACCAGTAGGAGTCGCTGATCTGCTCGTTTTCGGGCTTTACATCTAACCATTTATTGCACGAACTGCTGAATGTTATTATAAAGGCAAAAAGAATAAAAATGATCCTTTTCATATGATATCTACATTAAAAGTTTAATAATATACCCATCGCAAATCTGCGCGGACGTGGTGTACTCGCATTGTCCTGACTCAACATATAGATGTTACTGGACAACGAAACCTCCGGATCCTGTCCTGAATATTTGGTCCAGGTAAACAGATCCTGTACTGTAGCAAAGACATCAAATCTGCTCAGACCGTATCGTTTGACCAACGTTTTGGGAAGCGAATAACGAAGCGACACTGTTTTCAGACGGACATAGGAAGCATCTTCCACAAACCGGTCTGATCCCAGATAATTGTATCCTTCACCATAGAGTGCGCGGGGGATATCCGTGTTATCTCCTTCATGTCTCCAGCGTCTCAGCACAGCGGTACTTTGATTGCCTGTGCCTCTCATATTTTCAGTATCCATACGGGTGCTGTTGACGACTTTCTGACCAAAACGACCATGGAAAAAGGTGGTCAGTAAGAAATTCTTATATCCGACATTGAATCCTGCTCCTGAGGTAAAGAGTGGCATTGCGTTGCCCAGATATACAATATCATACTGATTGATAACTCCGTTTCCGTCTATATCCTGGTATTTTGCATCTCCGGCATATACTTTACGAGGTCCGTTCTGTATGACGACAGGTTCTCCATTCAGGTTATACATAATATTACCACTCAGATCCCGAGCAAAGGTTTCATCCTGATTTTGATAAACTCCGAGATAGCGGTATCCGTAAAATGAGCCAATAGGATTGCCTTCAATGATCTTATGTGCATATTTTCCATTTCCAAATTCATAATTTTCGAACTGCATGTTTTCAGGAAGTTCGACCACCTCATTTCTGTTTTTTGAAAAATTGATATTAAAGGAAAGTTGGAAGCCTTCTTTCCGGATAGCATCATAATTAAACATGATTTCCCACCCCTTGTTGGTCAGCTCTCCTGAATTGAAATAACTGATTTGTGAAAATCCTGTCGATGAAGGTAACTCCACATCTTTTTGCAACAGGTCCGTCGTACGGCGGTGATACCATTCCGCCGTAATGTTCAGTTTGTTTTTGAACAGGGAGAAGTCAACCCCTATATCTGTACTGGTGATGGTTTCCCATTTCAGATTTTCCAGTTGTATGGAAGAAGGTGAAATCGCAGTCATATCCATATATCCCGGAGTGATCGGTTTGAATACGCCTAAATATGGCCATGCTCCTGAAGGTGCATTACCGCTTTGCCCCCAGCTCACTCTGAATTTGGCGGTTTGAAAAACATTCAGATCCTGAATAAACTTCTCATCTCCGGCCTGCCAGGCGACCCCGATCGAAGGGAATCCTGCCCAACGCTGATTCTTACCTAAGCTGGAATTAGATTCCCAACGATATCCTCCGCTGATGATATACTTTCCTTTGTAGGTGTAGTGTCCGTTGGAGATCACACCGAGACTACGTGTCAGGGTATTACCTGATCCCATTGATAATACAGATGCTCCTGCAGTGGGATCACTCAACGAAGAAGATGCATTACCGGAAGTCTCACTTGCATAACTGAAACGACGGGCTTCATTGGTCTGAAGCAGTCCGCTCAGAATGACCTGATGGTCTTTTGCAAATGTGCGGTTGTAGATAAATTTGTTTTCCGTATTGAGGTATAAGTCATCTGAAATCATATCCGACCCTCTGTTAAAGTATGGGTCTGTCCAGATCACTCCGGTGACGGACTGCGGCAGAAATTTTTTGTTTTTAGTAGAGCGGGTATCAAAACCTACTGTACCGGTATACTGAAGTCCGTTTAATATATCATATGTCAATCTGAAAACTACACGGGCCTGTTCACCCTTGGTATTATTCACAGATTCATTGACCATGGCTACAGGGTTATAACTTTTGTCGGTTATATAGCTCCCTTGAAAGTTTTGTCTTGGTGTAAAGTACTGATCCGTTGGCAATCCGTTTTCGCCGATAACCCAGGGGCTCATATTAGGCATTTTGGTCATTGCCATTCCTCTAGGTGTTGCCAACTTACTTTCTGTCCAGAAACTATTGCGGTCGCTTAAGGAATAAGACATATCCGCATTTACATTCAGCTTATTTGAAAATTTATAGTTTACACTTACCAGGGAATTGTAACGGTTGAATTTTGTTCCTTTCGTAGTACCGATATCATTCAGATAACCTAAAGAAACCCGGTAAGTCGCTTTATCTCCTCCTCCACTCACGGAAAGTGAATTATCTTCAAAATGACCAACCTGAGATACTTCTTTTACCCAATCTGTATTCTGATTGTACTCATCAAAATACACCCATGAAGGATCAAATTTGATCTCATTGGTATTGAATAATAAGTTGAGATAGGCCGTTGAATTCTGGTATCCGAGGTCATTGACGGTATTCCATACCCCATCCTGTATGAGACTGACGTATTGTGAACCGTTTAGCATCGGAATAGTAGAAGCCTCTTTCTTGACATCTATTTTACTGGAGAAAGCAAACTGTGTTTTTCCTGATCTTCCTTTTTTAGTTTTAAAGAGAAGTACACCATTTGCTCCTTTGGATCCCCAGATAGCAGTAGCTGCAGCATCCTTCAGTACTTCTATAGATTCGATATCGTTTGGTGAGATATTGACCAGGGCGCCAAAATCTTCATCATTAGCTGTAGAGAAATTGAAATCATCCGATATCTGTGTAGGATAAGGTACTCCGTCCACGACGATAAGAGGCTCAGAGTTTCCATTCAGGGAAGATGTACCACGGATACGAATAGAACTTTTTGCTCCCGGATCTGCACTGGCAATGATATCGACATTGGCTAGTCGTCCCTGCAAACCTGATTCTATAGAAGCAAAGGGCATCATTTCCAGTTCTTTCATATCAAAGCGTTCAGTGGCTGATACCTGATTGCGGTAACTGATGCCCATTGCATTTTTATCTGCCGGTTTTTCTTTGCTGATGATGACCTCATCGAGGGAATTTTCATCATCTGTGAGACTCATATTGAGGATTTTCTGCTTTCGATAGGCTACACGCTGGGTTTTATATCCTATACTTGAAAATACAATAGTCAGATTGTCCTGATCCGGTATTTCCAGACGGTAGAAACCATTTGCATCTGATGAGGATCCTTTTAGATTTCTTTTTTCCTGATTCTCGACAAATACGGTTGCTCCTAAAACAGCTTTTCCAAACTGATCTTTTACATTCCCCGTCAATACCAGACTTTTTTGGGCAGATGAATGCAGATAACAGCTTATCAAACAGAGGAAAAGTAAATATTTAATTTTCATAAAATTCGTTCTTAATCGGTAGGTTTAATTGATATTGTTGAATCCCGTCTCCTATTATTTGGTAAATACTTTATTGATCCTGTACACGGCTCCGTCACTGAAGATCTTTGGAAATTCACTGGTGACCGTTGCAGTTTCGCCATTATAAGCTGTCAGATTGAGGGCTGTGCCGCTATCTTTTATGGTCAGCGTCCTGAAGGTCTGTCCATTGCGCTTCGCAGTTATCCAGGATCCTTCAACATGGAATCCCGGAAACGGATAATCACTGAGCGAATTATCGGGAACTGAAACAAAGTAATATTTGAGGTATTCGGCCAGATCGGCTTTTACCGTTGGTATTTTACCGCTGCTGATCCCTGCAAGTACTGCAGCATTGTCCGGAGCGAACAGGACAAAATTGTTTCCGAACATAAAGGACAACTGACTTCCGGTTTCCATCAAACCTGCCTGTACCAGAAGCTTGGAAAATTCAGAAAACTCATTTAATGTATTGCCTGCTGCTGTAGCTCCTGATAAGGTAAACTTGATCGTTCCGGTTTCTTTCAATAAGGCTGTTTCAACCTCGTAAGCAGATCCGTTAAACCATGATCCGGCTATTTTCGTTGCCTTAATATTTGTATTCATATTATAGGCATTAGAAGAAGATACGCCTTCATTCTTGACATATACATAGCTGAATGGATTGCGGGTACGGAACACTTGTTTACCTGCTATCTGGGTGATATTGTTACTCACAATATGATTAGAGATAAACAATTCCTGAGCCTGTCTGCTCATGGCGACTTTTACACCTTCCGTATTTTCTACCTCTACGACTTCATCACCAAAGACCAGTGGATTTCCTTCATTCCAGAAAATGTAACTATCTCCGTAAAGGGTATTGAGGATCACTTCATCGGATGGTATAAACAGGGTATAATTCAGATCGCGGCTCATCAATGTAGTGATCAGGCCGGTATTGACCAGCATCTGAAGAAATATCTTGTATTTGGGGTTCTGCAGTGCCGGCCCGGTAACACTGTAAAACATATCCGGAACGATAACTTTATTCAATCCATAATAGACTCCGTTAGAAGCAATTCCTTTAGAAACTACATCCTGATTAGGATCAAATTTGATGACTGAGCCAAACGTACTTTTCAATTGTTTGCTGCCGGTGATTTCCTGGGGGAAAACAATATTTTCCTGATAGACATGATTAGCCATCAACAGAGCTAAAGGCATGAAGTTTACAGATTTGAGATCTGTATAATAGTTACGCCAATAGCTATTGAAAAAGCTCTGTAAAGCATCATTTTTGGGTGCAAACACATTGAATGCGGTGTAAGCCAATTCTCCGAGATTGGCATAATCTGCGATTCCTCCTTCCCCGTTATAGGACCATTCGGAAGAAATATGCGGCAGTGTTCCATGCTTTACAATAAAAAGGGAATCGCCCGCTGCCGCATAATTTTTGGTTGCCTCAGCATCATACCACAGGGTTCTGAAACGGTCATAGGTATGCAGGAAATCTGCATAATCTGTTTGTTTTTCAAGTACAGTATGCAGGGTCTCTAAGGGTTCGATAACATCATCAAGAATATAGACATATCCGTTATCTGTAGGTATAGCATATTCCTGTACACGTGCATTGGACATATTGAATCCTCCGTCATTCCATGTACTTTCCGGATAGAAATATGCATAGTTTGATTTAGCATCTATACCTTTTGTACTGAAATGCATATTGGAAAACACGGGTAAAAAGCGGTCTTTATGAAATATTTTACGGGTTGCTCCCGTTACCGGATCAGGCAGTGTAGAGATTTCATCTTTACTTCTTGTGCGGTGTTTGTAATACAGTCCGGCACGCAAAGGCTCTACTTTGTCTACTCCCTGCGGCTGATAATTTGTAAACTTCAGCTTATCAAAGGCATAGTAGACAATATGATAGTTGACCACTTTTTTGAGTTCATTCAAAGGAACCTGATCAAGTCCTGCATAACCTTTTTTATTGAGGTAATTGCGGAAAGCATCATCAGTGGGAGCCAAAACAGTCGAAATTCCGTTTCCTATAAGCACTCCCTTCATATCCGTTTTTTCCACAGCAGATAAAAAGAGCTGCTGATCAGGGCGGGAGGAAAGCAATTCCCACGCATTACCTTTTAACCAGTCAGGGCGTTCATAGTGCGACACCAGTTCACTTTTTCTACAGCCGTAAAAGAACATGATCAGAAACATGCTGCATACAAAAGGGTATACTTTTTTCATAGCGGATTGCATAGGTTTAATATTAGTTTGTCTGGTCGACAACACTTCCTCATAAGATAAATTCCGTTAAGCAATCGGTTGCACTGAAGGTCCGAATAGTTTGCTTCTATACAAGAATATCTCCTGATTAATTTGTTTGTCTAATTGGTTATTATTTAAGTTTAATGTTCTGGTTCTGTAAAAATAGGCAGCCCATATAATACAACCATCCTGCCCTATCCTGACTATAATTTGGGCATAAAAAAAGAGGTAATTCCTATTAGCAAGGCTTTAAACGCAGTTATTCTGTTTTGTGGTCAAATACCGGCAAAAACTGAAAAAAGCAGAAAAAGAAAAAAAACAGCGGGGAACGAAGTGTTCCGCAGGCTGTGTTTCCGGGAAAAACAGGTTATAGAGAATTTCGCATCTTCAGATAAAAAGGAACTTCGATCTTAGCTGTAGATTTGTTAAGGATTACTTTTGCAGCCAGTTTACCCATTTCCTTAAAGTCGGTAGAAATGGTTGTAATGCCACTCAGGATGAATTTTTTGAGGGGTGTCTCATTGTAGGATATCACTCCTACATCTTTTCCTATTTCCAGATCCAGCGAGAGCACTTTGTCCAGAAGACGAACAAGATCTTCTTCGATAAGATTGATATATACTTCTCCTGCACTGATCTGCTCCTTTTGAATATTGCTGACCAGAAGATGTTCAAATTTGAATTCCTGACAGAATTTATAGAATCCTTTGATAATTCCTTTGGGAAAATAACTATTGTCCGGAAAGATAAGTTTGAGCGTTTTATATTTGGCCAGACTTTTATTAGCCTGTTTAAGGGCATTATAGATATCCTTTTCAAAGTTTTCGTATACACATGCATACTCTCCCTGCAGTTCGGGTAATTCTTTTCCCAGCACGATCAGTTTATCCTTCGGAATCTCGCGGATAATATCTATTTCCTGATCCTTTCCTTTGATAAAATGAGGGATCACAACTATATGCTGATAATCTTTGTTAAGGTTTTTAAGAAGGGATTTGAAGTAATTGATGTCATTGTTATATACAAAAAGATCAATGCCGTAGTCTTCGCCCATTGTCTTGACAAAGGAATCATACACGATCTTTTTATGCGCACTCAATTTATTGAAAAACAAAGCTATATAACCTTTTTTATCCAGATCCGTATGTGCAATAAAATAGCCTTTTCCGGGTACGGATAGGATAATCCCGTTTTTCTTGAGATAGCGATATCCCTTTTCTATAGTATCACGTGACAAATCCAGTATAGCACTCAGTTCATTGATGGAAGGCAAAAGATCATTTTTGGATAAATCCCCCACACGGATAGCTTTCATAATCGCATTGGCCAGCTGAAGATACTTCGGCGCAGCAGACGTCTTATCAAGTTGTAATACGGCATGTAGGTGATTAGATCGCATATATAGTGTAGATAAAAGGTCTAACAAATATATTGATTCAAAATCAATTATCGGGTTTACATTCCTGTTTTTTTAGTCATATATTTTGATAATGACACGTCCTGCGAGTCCTGAAGGCATGACTGACCAGGTATCAGCACGGAATGGTTCATAGTCTATATTGACAAATTTAGTGTCATAATAGTCCTGTCTCTTCTGCCCGTTCCGGTCCATTTGACGAATACGGTTTGCCATTAGATTAGCGACTTCTATCTCGATTGTATTCGTTCCCTTTTTTAATATATTACCTAATGGCAGACTATAGGGCAAACTCCATATTTGTCCTGCATCCTGCCCGTTGATCCTGATCTTCGCAGATTCGTACAGGGTATCTAACTGTAGCACATAGTGTTTGTCCGCAAGTACTTCCGTCATTTCAAACTGACTGCTGTACACTGCTTTTCCGGAAAAGTTATCTGCTATAGAATCCGAAAGAGAAGTCCATGGCTGTAATTTGTAGAGTTGCTTTGATTGCGGAATAACAGGTCCTCCTTCTGCAAATTGCAGGGACCAGTTATTATTCAGCTGTACTTCACCTTTTTGATGATCCAGATAGCTCCAGTCCGCAAGGGCAGGCTGAACAGCCTTATCTGCTACAAAGAACAGTGCTTCACCAGATCTGATTTTCACTCGGACCTGACTTGGTTTTGCGTTATCAAACTGAGCTTTGCCTACCTGTCCACTCAACGGATCCATTATTTTCCATGATGCTGCTTTTGTCTGAAAGATAATTTGCTCATCGATGGTATGATCCGAATGATTGACGACATAATAGTAGGTTTGATCTCCTTTTTTGCGTTTTATAAATTTCAACCCTTTCTGAATAAGAGATTCTCCTCTTATATTCATCTCAGACAGACTGTTTACGATATCATTACCAATCACAATCTCCCCTTTCCCGATAACTATCCGGCGCTTATCTTTCAAGGGACCTAGTATCTTATTAAAGATCAGACGTCGCTTATCCAGATCTTTAAATCCGGGAACATCTGCCGGTAACTGATGAAATATTACTTTCCCTCCCTGTTCTGCGATTTCTATTATTTTCTCCAATGTCTCTACCGGCATGTATTCGACCTTGGGTACGATCAGTACTTTATAGGATAAATCCGTATTGCTGTTCTTTAACTTCCACTGGTCTCCGTCTGCAATCATGCCTTTCAGGAGCTCATCCGAAACAAAATCGAAGGAATAACCGCTCGTTTGCAGATGTACTGCTTCCTTATAAAAATCAGAGGGATGCAGCCACTTATCAATATTATGTATGGTCAAGGATTTAAGGGTTCCCTTATCATCGTTCCATATATCATGTGCAGGCCAGTACAGTAATACCTCATTATCATTAGCTGTAGATTGCAGTATGGACTGTGTACGGGTTACATAAGAATTCAGTCCGTCCAGATGTGACCACAGACTATTCGTCGGAACGAAATTGACAGATGCGTAGAACAGCCATCCCGGCCACTGCTGATCTGCCGGAGAGTAGGTCGTACCGTGATAGAACACATGATTGATACCGGACAGAAAAAGTTGTTCGACTTCAGGTTTACATTGTGCCCATGATGTTTTGAAGTGTTCGGTCAGCCAGGTAAATGTCTCAGCCGAGACAAGTGTTTTTCCCAATACATGTGCTCCTGAGGATGCAAATTTCAGCATCATCGGATCCGGATCCACTTTGCGGACATCGGCACTATCCCTTCTTAATCCCTGAATCGGGAAATAACTGGATCCGAATGTTTCTGTTTCGGGTATATCTACGGCAGCATACAGGTCCAACAGATTACCCGGTGATCCGTGTGCCTGATTTTTGGTTACAGATCCCATTTCATGAGACCACGAAGTCCAGCTTTTGGTAAAGTTCTCCAATAACAGCTGTGATACGATATCCCGGTAATCCGCTTTGATTCTGTCCCGATTCGGATGTTTTACATCTCCGAATACTTCTCCGATGTACTGACGAAGGTCATATCCTTTTATCCTTTGGAAATAATCAAAAAGCTCTGCTGTCCAGTTTGCCCCGTATACTTCGTAGCTATCATTGTAGTATGCTCTGGGATGACGAGGTTGTGTTTTTAATGCTTCCTGATAAGGTTTTAAATAGGCATGCAGTGCTTTCCCCGAAAAATGATCTAAGGTATAGCCCTCTCCTCCGGGAGCTGCACGTTTTACTTTTTGACGCGTCTTACCCAAAAATCCGGCATATATTGTCCATCCGGCTGCAGGAGCCGTCCAGTTCAATTGTTTTCCTCCTTTGACCTGTTTCAGAAGATCGATCTTTTGATTTTCAGGACCGTAAGCAAGCAGCGAAATTAACGGCGGATCTTTTTGTTTCGGATCTTTACAGCTAATCTCCAGATTGTTCCGGCCTTTGCTTACACTAAATGTGTTGACAATGATATTGCTGGCGGCATATTCTTCTGTTACCTGAGGACCTCCGAATGGCCAGCCGGTACCGTTTGTCAGATCTACGCCCATACCGATTTCATCAGCAGTAGCTAAGGTATGTTGAAGACGATCTACCCATGTCGATGAAAGATGTGGAATAAATGCGGACTCGGCTCCTTTGGGACCATAGATAGGTGCGATCTCCACTCCTCCTAATCCTGCATCATGATACTGTCGGAGTAATGCCGATATTTCTGTATCAGAGACTGCACTTCCCATCCACCACCATCTTACCCAAGGCTTCATACTGTTTTGCAATGCCGGCCAGTCTGATCGCTGTGCCTGAGCCAGAGAAAACGTCCCCAGCATGATTGCTGCAGTAATTATCTTCTTAAAAATCATAACTCACCTACTGATAAAATCATCTAATTCCCTATCAGGAACTCATAAACAATCTATTTATTAACTAACTTATATATTTCGGTTCCGGCCAATAAAAAGCATCCCAATCCATAGTCTTCAAAGTCCGGCACACTGGTATAAGTGACAGGCTGACCGTCTTTTGGTTCCTTTCCGGTTGCCTGCAGATAGCCTAAGAATCCATTTTTGTGTAGGGATTCTTTGCGCAGTGCGGTCCAGGCTTTCTGTACTACCGGCAGATATATTTTCTTATCCAGAATACCATTATTGATTCCCCAGGCCATACCATAGACAAATAAAGCTGTACCTGAAGCTTCTTTCCCTCCGAAATGATCAGGGTCATGCAAACTTACATTCCAGAATCCATCTTTTCGTTGTAAAGGAACGAGAGCAGCCAAAAGATTTTTCAGATCCGTTTCGTATTCCTGATAGTGTGGATCCGTTTTTGGAAGTTCTTCCAGTACACGCACCAGTGCAGCTGCTATCCAGCCATTACCTCTCGACCAGTAACAATCTTCTCCGTTTGGTTCTTTATATGGAGGAACAAAATCCTTATCTCTCCACCACAACTGATCTTCCGGATTATAAAGTCCGTGCTGTGCTTCTTTGTATTTGATATGATGATAGAATTTGTACATGGCATCAAAGTAGGACGGATCATTATAGGTCACTCCCAGTTTGACAAAAATGGGCATTGCCATTTGTATAGCATCTATCCAGGTCCAGTCATTGACACGACCACTGCGGATCACAGAATCTATATTTTCCTTAATTCCGGCTATACGGACAGGTTGAGGATCAATTCTGTAGAGATCAATATAGGATTGTCCGCAATTCTGATTATCTGCATGACGTGTGTATCGCTCTCCTCTTACGGGCAGCCATTTATGAAAGTCTGCCCACTCTACAGCATAATCATAATAGCGTTTTTGCGGGTCAATGCCATAGAATGCCAGCAATCCTTCATAGTACACTCCTCTTGTCCAGATATTAGAAGTACGTTCTTTATTGGTAATAATATTTTTTGTAGGATCAGGCCATTTTTTCATAAAATAATCATTGGCCAGTCGCAGATCTTTAACAACTTGTTTTTTGCTTGTAAAATTTTGTCCGCTGACCTGAACAGTCAGAAAAAAAACGGATAAAATAGTAAATAGGCTCTTCAACGAATTCGTCTTCATATGTTTAGTTCTTCTGTTTTACTTTTTGTGTTTTTAAGGCAGGAGATAATTCCTCAATTCTGTTTGTTTTAATTCTTTTATTGCCTGTACTACGGTTTGTGCATTTTTTTGAGCACCTTCATAACTGGTATGGGTATGATCTGCAGCAGTAAAATAAGCTGCAACTTTTTCTTTGCCGATTCTGTCATACTCATCAGCGATCAGGTTATGCAGATCAATGAAGGGAACCTTATTGTTTTGTGCCACCTGCTCAGCCCATGCGGGATAACTTCCTTCAGCCCGCTCTACTTTATGATCTTTCCATCTGTCTCGTGGTATAGGTGAACAGATAATGACATGTGCACCTTTCTGCTTTGCCTCCTGTATCATCTTTGTCAGATACCAGCCATATGTATGAACGGCCTCTTCCTGCCTGAGTAAAGGATTATAAATGGTCTTTACCTCATCTCCGATTCCTTTGATCGTTCCTCTTGCTCTTGCTGTATCATCTAAAGGTCCACCGTCATTGTGTCCAAACTGTACCACTAAAAAATCATCTTTATTAAGCTGGTCGAGCACATTTTTCCATAATCCCTTACTGATAAATGTACGCGTGCTTGTGCCTCCTAATGCCCGGTTTTGAATATCGATCCGGGTGGTATCAAAATATTGTTCCAAAACACTTCCCCAGCCCCATTGTCCTGCGCCACCTTTTCCTTTACCATTTTTCACGGTAGAGTCTCCGATCAGAAAGATTACCGATCTGCGTTGCGGAGCTGTAAAAGATACAGCCATGAGGAAGACTGCTAACAAGCAGATATTAAGGCCTGATCGTTTCATCTTTCGGTTGTACAGGTTTTACAATTTTAATATTCGGCTGCCGGATAGGCGCCATATCTTTACCAACAAAATAACTGGTATGGGGTGGCTGATTATAGCCTACATTCTGCCAGGCTATACTGAGTCTATACTGCGGATCATGCATCAAAGTATATAACCTGTGAGGGGTAGGATGTGGTGTTGCATATATGCGCAGTTCGGTTTGATCTTCGCTGGCAAAAATAACTTCTTCTCTCCAATCTCCGAACAGGTCAGCGCTTAAAACCGGCGTTGATTTAGTTCCGTTGTTCGATACACAGCCTTGTGCTCTGAAAATTTCTCCTTTTCCATATTTGGAAACTGTAGTACCGTTTAGCAGTTCTCTTTCCAGATCGCCATCCCACCAGATCAGAAAATTGGCAGAATTAGGCGCCCGGCCGATCCGCTTGCCGGCACTGTTATATAAATTTCTGTCTCCTGAAAACCACATTTCTGCTCCCGGATTCGAGTCGTCAATATTATCCGCTACACCACGTCCTACATCTACACCATAAGCTTTTGCCCACAACACTTTGCCATCAGAAGCTCTTCTTAGTACTGCACCCGGTTTATCTTCTTTCGGATGTTCGTGAATCGTAAAGATCTCCAGACCCGGACTGTCCGGATCCAAGTCTCCGACGTGATTCGCATCACCATGTCCAAATCCGCTGCTGTATAAAGCTTTGCCATCATCATCTATAGTCATTGAGCCATATACAATCTCGTCCCGACCATCATTATCTACATCAGCAACACTAAGATTATGAAATCCTTGTCCTGAATAGGGACTGTCACCATTCTGTGAATCAAATTTCCAGCGTGGGCGGAGTTTACCATCTACAAAATCCCAGGTTACAATTGCTGAACGGCCATAATATCCTCTGCACATCAATACACTTGGATGTTCACCATCCAGATAGGCTACCGCAGCCAAAAAACGATCAGCACGATTTCCCTTACTATCATTATGGCTACCGATTCCCCATCCGTCTACCGGATAACGGTCCGGGATATAACCTACAGTATGCCGCTCTGCACCTGTAAGACCATCGAATACAGTGAGGTACTCCGGTCCGTCTAATATTCGACCTACTTCATTGCGCCAGTCTTTTTTTTCATCTCCAATTATCTTACCCTTTGCATCTTTTGTTCCGTCAGCTGTCTTGCAAACAAGTTCAGCCCGTCCGTCTCCGTCAAGATCATATACCATAAATTGGGTGTAATGCGCTCCTTCGCGGATATTGATCCCCAGATCGATCCGCCATAGAAAAGTACCATTCAGTTTATAAGCTTCCAGTACAGGACGATCTGTCAATCCTTCCTGCGAGTTATCCTTACTCCTTCCAGTACGATGCAGAATCAATTCGTAAATTCCGTCTCCATCCAGATCGGCTGCACTGGCATCATTCACCCGATAACCCTCCAGAGGCTGAAGGGCTATACTGGTATAATTCTTTCGGTCATCAGGATGGAAAGTAATCGTTCCGGAGTACTCATTAGCACTATTTTCCCTTAATGTTTCGACATAGAAAGTGGCAGGATCTGCTGCGACAGGTACAAGTAAATTAGTACTGTTTGTGATCGGTGTCGGATTGATGAGTATATCTTTGCCGTTTGTTTGTTTTTGAAACACATTGAATCCGGTATTCGGATGATCAGTACCCAGCAATCTCCAACTCAGCAATACATGCTGAGGATCTACATTGGTGAGGGACAATCCGCGATCCAGATATTCCATAGCGCGTTGTGCCATCACATATCCGCTATGTATGAGTAGTAACGACAATAAGGCAGCTTTATAACCTTTCATAACACTTTTTTCTGATCGTTGCTTGACTGATTAAGGCATCTTATGAAAACCTTCTTTCTTAATTTTCCATGTACCGTCTTTCGGAAATCCGGGTAATTCACCGGTACTGGCATCCCATCCTTCGGCCATCATCGCCACAGTCGTCAGTACCCCACCATTTCCAGGCAGATAAATACGCAGTCTTCCATCCTGAAAATTATGTCCGTTACGCAAATACGTATTGGTACGTATCGGCATAAATAAAGCCTCAAGAGCCTTTTCCGGCAGATTTAACCGGGCAGCATTCATAGCTGTCATCGGAAAATCCCAACCCCAGGTATCTGACCATGACCATACTTTCCAAACCGTATCCAGGGTATTTTTCATAATTACCTTATTCAACTTTGCCGATTCGGGAACCATTCCCAGTCCGCCCAGTACGGCAGGATGGTCGGTCAGCCAACGCGGATTGGTATACGAATCGGTTGCACTTTCATTTGCGAGATATACATCGCCCTGTACCGGCAGAGGTGCCAGTTTTTGGATAACTGTATCCCATTTCGGATCTCTGGGTTGCCCAAGTCTTACTTTCCATTCCTGTGCAATCCGCAGTGCCCAGTCCCAATAGGCTAATTCATAGGTCGGATTCTGTGTGTCTGCTGCCCGGAATACTTCCTGTGCCGGAATCACTCCTTTTCCAAGATTATATTGATCCTTCTGCTTATCGTAGGTCGGATAAGAAGCCATAAACTCTGCTGTTTCAAAAACCAGATTTTTATATTTTTCAAGGATTTCCGGATTCTTTTTATCCCGGTAAGCCAGTTCAGCCATATAGATAATATGGGGTTGCTGCCAGATAAGGAAAGCAGCTACGGATGAAGGGCTTTCATTTCCTTCGTTATCAGACATTTTTTGCCATCTTACTCCTTCATATCCTTGTCTTCTGGCTATTTCACGTGCTTTTTCCAATGTATTCTGGTAATATCCAAAACTCTTTTCCATAAGATCCACACGTCCCCACAGGGCAAAATGAACCGCATGCCACCAATGCATTTCCGTATGCGGTTTACCATACCAACTATTGAATGTCAGTCCGGTTTCCTGAGGCGGATAGTTGCCTGCACACTGTACTTTGGTCAGGTACTGGGACAACACTACTCTTCTTTCTAATTCAAAGGCACGCTTGTCCGTGCTACCTTCAAAATCTATTGCTGCACCGCTTTTCCAAAAGGCATTCCATCCTTTTACACTGCTTTCTTCTGTAGCCTTATATAACGGGACATGCTTAATCGTTTGCGGCGCAAATGCTGCACTAAATTCAAAAGTGCTGTTCGTTTTCACTGGTTCATATACAAAGTAATGTGCTTGTTTACCTTTTTTAACGATTCCTTTAGAATAGGCTAATACGGTCTGGTATACTGTTCCCTGAAGCTGGTGACGAATCTCTCCGCCGGTATTATTGCTATGGGTAATGCTGGTCTGGTGCTGGTCTTCCTGTCCATAGTATGCGCCTTCATCCAGAAATTTGGCTGTCGGATACGGATAGCGGATGAATACTTTCAACCGGCCTTGTCTAACGAGGTCGGAACTGACTTTCACAGCGATCTGATCCAGATCCTGATGCGCAGCAGTGGATACTTTCACAGGCTCTCCTTCTACCTCAAAAGAACTGGAAACAATACCAGTCCACATATCCAGCTCCTGACGGATCGATGTGATATCTGATGCTTGCACTGGTTGTCCGTTTTTCTTTGTAATCTCTAATCCGACATTCCCCAGTTGCAGACGATGCTGATTTTCCCGAAAATAATTAGTGGCTTCACTGTTTCTTCCGCCATCTTTCCATTGGATACTATAGAGTGCCTGTCTGCCTTCATTATTAAAGTCATAGGCTTTTAGCGTTTCTTCAAATTTATAATTGCCCGTATTCGGAAAAGTATCCCATCCCCATTCTGACTGCGTCCCTAATGACACACCTCCTTTATACAATTCGGGAAAAGTCTGTAATCCTGTAGCATCTACAGTAAAGGCAAATTTACCGTTACCAATAGTAAGAGAAGATAAAGTATCTAACTGTGTATTCTGAACATTGTGGCGCATAACCACTTTCTTACGATCAATTTTGGTATCCTTTTGCTGTGCATCGGTATGTTGTACAGCAAAAGGTACCGTCATCAAAACGACTGCTGTAGTCAGTCTTGACAGCATTATCCCCAAATTGATTTTCATAGCTTTTATCTTTAACATTTTTTAGTTTTATATTTTGTCTCCTGCTGCGGAGCTGATGGTTTAGCGCAACAGACTTACCCCCATCAATCCTACAACGACATCATTGGCAATCGTTTTAAGTTTGAGACTTTTGAGTTCTTTTCTAGCATCCAGGGGCAGATCCAGTACAGTTGCGGCTCCTCCGTCAATGCCCCGTTTTGTAAATCCTTTTATTTCTACATATTTCGCTTCTCCTCCTTTGACTACTTTTCCCGTTTTCAGATGTACCCTGAGCGGACGATCCTGTTTCAATACGAACGCATAGGGATCCTCTGAAAAATCCTGTTCTACGGGCCACCAGTTTTCAGGATTACGCAAGGCAAGTTCTGCCGTCGTTCCATCTCTATACTGTATCTGTATGATGGCGTTGACCAGCTGACTTTGCATAGGGTTGGTCGAACCGGCCATCAGGAAGTAGGCATGTTTAGCTTTGCCTGACAGCGGAATTGCTTTTTCTGTCGGGAAATTATCCCACTGTGAAGTGAAAAGGATATTATTTCCTTTAGCAGCTGAGATGCCGAAAGACAATCCATTTGGCAGGTTGAAAACTCCGTTAACAGACGCAGCACGTAATCCGGCATCATCAATAGTTGCTGTCGTATTCGGATAGCACCAGTTTCCGATACCCTGAACAGGTAGCTGCAATGTAGGAGAGGCGGGACGCGGACTCCAGTATTTATTCTGGAAAAGCTGCGTAACAGCATCGTTAAAATAGGGTTTCAGATCGACAACCTCGACTTTAGCTGCTAAGGGCAACGTCCAATTGCTATACTGAACGGATCCGAGTGTATCCATTTTTTCCATGAGCTGAAGGGTATTTGTCCCTGATTGGAATACGGTCATCGGCAACACTACATTGCGGGTTTCCTTTTGAGCCAGTTGAACAGACTGTACTTGTTTCTGATCTATAAACAAAATTCCCTCAACCGCTTTTCCGGATTGATTTGTCATCGTCAGCGTTACGGATGTTTGATCCGGATCTTCTTTTACGGTGAGCGCCAGCGGTTCAGCAATACGCACATCCACAGGTTGCCACCAGCTGAAATCCTGTTGTTTCACCTTTACAAAGAAAGTTCCCCGGTTGCGCTTTGCTTTAAACTGAAATGTGCCTTTACTTATATCCTGACTTTCGAGCAGTCCCTGCGGATCATTTATCTCCATAATTTGGGCTTTACCGGATTGTAAAGACAGATGTGTATCTGCTAAAGAGGTCTGCGAATAACTGATATTTTCGAATGCCTGATCTGCCCATCGGATCTGAACATCGTAATGATCCGCTTTTGCCGGAACAATTTCTATTTTGGCTGCTCCTACAGCATTTTCAACCATTTTCCATGGCGTTGCTATTCCGTTAACAGATAGCGACAGGATGCCGGCTTTTCTGGCTTTCAGGACCAGTTTTAGGTTCATCTTCTGCTGAAATTTAGGCCTGATCGTATAGTGTTCCACATTGTTATGGAGTTTAAAGTCAAAATCAATATTCGGACTTTCTAATGTACTGTACTCCCAGCATCCAGGCAAGCCCGGCTGTATAGTCAGCGTATCTGCTAATGCATCCGGTAAAATCCCGTACAAGCCTTCAAAAAGAGTTCTGGAAGCTACTCCGATGGGATCTGCAAAATCCCGGTACAATTCACCCCGTTCTCCATCATAGAACGAAAGCTGCTGAAAATTACCCGGACTGGCTCCGTAGAACATGCTTTCTACAAGATTACTTTTCCAGAGTTCAAAAGCTTTCCCTTCTCTACCGGCCTGCCAATAGGCCAGTGCTGTCTGCAGATTCTCTGCCAAAGCCACATTGTTGACTGACCAGGTATAGGGTTGCCAGTTTGTTGTGGATAAGGTATACAAGCCCTGATCTTTCACATCAGCCACACGAACAGGAATATGAGGAATATAATCATCTATATAACGTAATGCCTGATAGGCCTGAAACGAATCCATAAACCGTCCATCCAATGCATGGTAGATCGTCCATACTCCGGGCTGATCATGTAGCAACTGTTCGCCTAGTAAATCCTTAAATTCTGCAAAATAACCTTTGTCCCTGATCCAAAGCTTCGCCAGTAAAGCCTTCCTGATCTTCTCCGCTTCCCGAGCATACGGAGCAGGGTCTTCCCCCATCACTTTTGCTAATCGGGCAGCCATCATATTGCCCCGGTAATTGTAAGCTGAAGTATGAGTAACTCCTCCTCCTGAATATTGCAAACCATCACTGGCCCAAATAGCACAGTAGGCATCGTATAATCCATCTCCGTCCATATCAAAATTCCGCTTTTCCCAGGCGAGATGTCTCTTGATAGCCGGCCAGACTTCTTTCAGGAAGGTCCGGTCTCCGGTATACTGAAAATGTGTAAACAGCTGATCGAAGAAGACCAGATTCATATCATAATGATGCGGTACCGTATTGTTATTCGGATTACGGGAGATATAGCCACTTGAGAACATGGCCGTACCCATTTTTTCCAGATGCCGGGCAATATTAAGTGCGGTGTCTGCTATAACTTTTCCTACTGCGGGTTCTGTAACCTGTGAATTGACATAACTTCTGAAATGGGCTTCTGCACGGTCATTCCATCCCAAGGGATTGGCCACATATGCACCTCTCCAGGCATTCAGCCGCATCCGCCAGGCGACAGCACCATGCAAATAGGTAGGCGATTCCCATATTCCGTCTGCAGCAAGCACAAGCGCACTTCCGACCGTATTGATATGCTCATCCGGTGTATGTAACCGTATACGTCCGGCTAAGGTCTGTACTTTATTTTTACTTTGATCAAACAGTTTCTGGAGAGAGAGCTGAGGTGCTTTTGCTCCTTTGCCTTGTCCTCGTTGAATAGCAACATAGGCAGTTGCAGTTTGATTCAGTTTATATTTTGCGGCTATCGCCGGAGTTGTTGAAGCCTTACTGGTCCACAACTGATCCACATCTTTCAACGCAGAGGCATTAATCAGTCTGACCTCCGGTTTTCCGGAAAATGATCCGGCCAGATATTGCAGTTCTCCCTTTTTATTGGGGTAGGATACCTGAAAGTTATTTTTATTGATCTGATAGGTATTATGTTCACAGTACTCCGGCAACAGATAAAAACTCGATTCCGGGTCTGCTCCTATATCTCCGGCACGACTGAATGTTTTTCCACTTGCACCTCCGTAAACAGCGATCAATGCTATTCCGTCAGGCACATTTTTGGAGTTCACCTCTACGATCATCCCCTCTTCATCTGCCTGAGCCAATACGGTGATCTGCAATTGTCCTCCGCCCAAAACGTTGTCATTGATCGTATAGACCATACTTCCGGAAGCATAACGTACATCTGCCAGTGTAAGGTCATCAAACCGGATCATTTTGTCACCCGATTGGAGCACAAACTGCAGATTGCCGCCCATACCGGGCATATACAAGGCAAATTCGGGACGATCTCCTGCTTCTACGCGAAAGGCCGTATTCGTACCATACAAAGCACGATTAAACTTACGTGTACCTTTTACCAGTACGATATCCTGACCGTCAGGACGGTAATGTAAGGTCCGCTCTTTTCCATGCCAGTAATCTGCTGTTTGACTAAAGGCAACAGGAACCCACAAGGAAGCCCCCGTCACCAATAATCCAACAATATGTATCTTTCTGAATCTCATCTCTACTTTCCTGCAGGAGCCTCTGTTTTTATGCCGTTAATAATTACATTTTCAAATATGATATTGTCCAGATAATCCACTTTATACGGTTCTTTCACACCATTGATCTCACAATTGACCATACGGAAATTTTTAATGGGTGAACTTTCGTATGCCGCCGACATCAATGCATATTTACCCCCTTTCTTAACGTGCATATTCTCTACCCATACATTGCGGATAGTAGGGATATGATCACCTGGTTTTTCGTAAAACATATTGAATTTGACAGCAGCTTCCTTATATGTTCCTACTTCTACATCTTTCATAAAGACATTTTCGATAATACCTCCGCGACTGGAGCTTGTTTTCAACCGAAGGATACGGTCCAGATTAGGACTATCCATCTTATTATTCAGCGCATAAATATTACGGGCTCCGCCAGCGATTTCGCTACCGATAACGACACCTCCGTGTCCGTCTTTCATAATACAATTTTCAATGATGTGATTCTCAGCAGGACGACCGATATTGCGTCCGTCCTCATCTCTTCCGGATTTGATCGCAATACAATCATCTCCGGTATCGAAATAACAGTCTTTTATAAGTACATTTTTACAGGCTTCCGGATCACAACCGTCATTATTTGGCCCATGACTAATCACTTTAACGCGTTCTATAGTTACGTTTTCACACAATACAGGATTCAGATTCCACATCGGCGAATTGATCATCTTAATATCTTCGATCAGGATATTTTTACAGTTGTAAGGCTGTACAAAATTGGGTCTTAGGTACTGTCCGTCTCCGAATACCCGCTGTTTAGCATCGACTTCCTGATGCATCATCGTATGCAGTCTGGCTCTGGCAGGTTTTTGTTCTCCGCTTCTGGATTCGTTCCATCCATATTTACGGGCTCCGCACCACCACCACCAATTATCATTATCCGAGTTTCCGTCTAATGTTCCCTTACCTGTGATCGCAATATTTTCTTCCCCATATGCATAGATAAAGGAAGAATAGTTCATACATTCCATCCCTTCCCAACGCGTAAATACAATAGGATAATCCGAACTGTCGCGACTAAACAAAATAGTAGTACCATCTGTGAGATGCAGATTGACATTGCTTTTGAGGTAAATAGCACCTGTCAGAAAAACGCCGTGAGGAACCACAACTCTGCCTCCGCCTTCAGCATGACATTTTTCTATAGCCAGCCGGAAAGCTTCTGTATTCTTGGTCACACCATCCCCTTTCGCTCCGAAGTCAGCAATATTGTAATCCTTATTTTTAAATGTAGGTCTGACAATGATTTTTCGCAATGCTTCGATTTCCTGTAAAGGCTGCGAAACATCGGTCCAGACTTTTTCCTGTGCAGATGCAGCGTGCATGATCAGCATGCAGACAGCAACGGCTATGATATTGAGGTTAAATATATTCTTCATGTTAGTTTACGGGCTTATAGGTTAATATTCTCTGTATCTTCAAGTACGACCTTCGTTCCATCCTGAGCAGTTACTTTTACATTGTTCAGCTGCCAGTTTTTGGCATGACGGATTACGCCTGCTGTCTTTGCAGTAATAGCTACATTTTCAAGGCTGAATTTTTGTAAAGGATTTTCCTGTAAACCATCCACATTGATAGCACGTTGTGCAAATTTCACAAAGACATTTTTGATCTGTATGTTCTGAAATGTTGGAATTCCTTTGCTGGCAGGCTCTACAGGAGTCACCATCTTTTTCCAATGCTCCGGTACTTTATTGATGTCATATCCGGCCGGAAGTTTGGAATAGCTGTAAGAAGGATTCCAGTTTGGAGTAACTTCAAATGCAGTTCTGACACTGTCCATCTGTATATTTTCGAGCAGAATATCTTCCACGACCCCACCCCGGTTTCGCGCTGATTTGAGACGGATTCCAACTTTAGTACCATGTGCTTTGAGATTACGTGCAATAATGTGGCGCATACCACCGGAAGTCTCACTTCCGAAGGTAATCAGACCATCTCCCTTACGGGATATACAATCAGTGATAAGGACATACTCGGTCGGTCTGTTGACCCGCAGGCCATCCCAGTCACGACCGGATTTAATACAGAAATTATCATCATTGCAATCTATGTCTGCATTTTGTATACGGATCCATTTGGAGGAATCAATATCAATACCGTCTGTACTCGGACCGATACCATTAATATTATTCTTAATAATAATCCCGTCCACGGTGACATATGAAGAGTAAAGCAAATGAACCGTCCAGAAACCAGCTTGTTTCAATGTCACGTCTCTGATGATGATATCCTCACTTCCGTCTACAATCACAGTGCGCGGACGCTGTGCATCATAATCCACAATCCATCTCAATCCTTTCTTATCATATTCAGATCTCAGCTTCCAGTACGCATCCCAGAATGGCTTTCCCTGTCCGTTGATAATTCCCTTTCCGGATATTCCGGCTTTTTGCTGCCCGTTGATATTCACAAGAGCCGCTGGCCAGACCATTTCTATACCTGCCACACGGGTATTGATTTGAGGATAATCTTCCAAAGACTGGCTACCTAAGAGCTCTACTCCTTCATCTACATGCAGAAATACACCGGATTTAATAAAAATAGAACCCGTCAGGTATTTGCCCGGACGGAATTGTACCTTACCTCCGCCTTTTTTTGCACAGGCATCTATAGCCTGCTGAATAGCTTTTGTGCTTATGGTCATTCCATCTTCCCTGGCTCCAAAGTCGTTGGCATATACAACAGCCTTCCCGACTTTAAAATTTCTTGCGCCTACTTTGTCCACCCAGCTCGGGTCTGACGTAGCAAAAGCTGTGAATGAAACAAATACCAAAAGGATGCCCATCAGCATGGCTTTGGGAGCAAGGTCTCTCGGATTACATTTGAATACGTTCATGATATAATTGTTTTAATAGGTTACGATTTGAAAAAATTACCAGATTTGGTTTGATGTACAACGGAAAACCATTGCGGAAGAAGTATTATATTTTCCTCCCTGAGACGCTCCGAACAGCCACTCGGGCTTGTTTTCTTTATTTAACAGCAGCATGGGACGTTCCAGCCGGCCCACACGTTTGAGAAATGCCGGATAAGGCCCTTCTTTGGTATAAGCGGTTACAGCTTTAAAAGCCAGATCAGGTTCGGACCACTTTTTACCGTCAGCAGATCGCATCAATAATCCGTCTTCATGACTCTGAACACCCATATCCCGGGCAATCATATAAAATACTCCCTTTTCGATCCAGACAAAAGCATCTTCAAACTGCGCATTCCCTCCTTTTGCAGAGAAATCAATAACAGGATTATGCGCATACTTTTTAAAAGGTCCCTCCGGGGAAGAAGCAACAGCTAATCCATATTTACGGTTGCCGCGTATTGCTCCTTTACCTGCCAGATAATCGGCTGTATTCCAGGATTTGTAAAAAAGGTAGTAATCCTTCTCCGCTCTCTGTATCACTGTAGGATTAGTCGTACAATGGTCATCCCAGCTACCTTCTTCACCTGCTTCTAAAATCGGCTGATCTGTACGCTTCCAGGGTCCGTCCAATGATTCAGCGGTGGCCAGACCTATTCTTTTGGTATTGGTCTTACCGTTAGAATTGCCCATATAATAGAGGTAATACGTATTATTGAACTGGCTTATTGAAGGATTATGACAAGTAGTAGCGTCCCAGTAACCGGCTCCGCGCGGAGCAAGTATTGTTTCTTTTACAACAAAAGGCTGATCCGGTGCAGAGGCTGTCGCATGTACAATCTCTGATCCTTTGAGCCAGCCGCCCATTCCCAATTCCTGTTTCCATCTGGAAAAGAATATATGCACCTGACCATCGTTAGCATAGATCGGTGAACTGCACCACACATAGTAGCCTTCCAGTTCCAATGCACGGCCAATATATTTCAATCCTTTTGAAAAGGCTGATTCCCGTAATTTTAAAACAGAGATTTGTCCAAGCACTGTCGAATGACAAGCGATCAGCCCAAGTGTCTGTGCAAAAAGTGTTAAAAATTTCTTTCTGTTGTAAATCATTAGAAATCCGGTTTACCAGTTGTTAGCAAAAAACAATGTTTCCATTTTTCATTTGCTGTATCAATTTTTTGATTGGTTATTTACCGCAAGATAACCCACCTTGCATAAAACAGCATCCTGCACCATCCTGAATTTCGATCTACGTCACATTACTTTTACAGAAGGGAGATAACCCACTAAAAAAGGCTGATTCAAATGATGAATCAGCCTTTTTATATTTTGTAATATGTTTACAACTATTTGATCAGGGAATGTGGAAAATCTACTATTTTTTCACAAGAGATCTGTTCCATCACCTGCTTAAGCTGCGCTTTAAACATGGCAATAGTATGATCGCCTCCTTTTGTTCCTAAAGCTCCCACACCATACATAAATGGCCTTCCCATAAAAGCAAATTCAGCGCCACTTGCCAGAGCACGGCCAATATCCGGTCCTGAACGAAGTCCGCCATCCATCATGATAGTGATCTTATTTGTAAATTCCGGATCCTTCGCTAATCGCTGTAGTGATGCAATCGATGATTCTCCGGCATCAACCTGACGTCCGCCATGATTCGAAACGATAACTCCGTCTACACCCATCTCTATACAGGCTCTCATATCTTCTTCCGTGACAACTCCTTTCAACACAAGTTTACCTTTCCACATATCACGTATTGCTTTGATCTTTTCAATATCTACACGTCCTGTGAACGTACGGTTCATAAACTGTCCCAGCTGACTCATATTAAGCCCCTTTTCCATATACGGCTTTAATGTTGCGAAACTCGGAATACCGTTTCTCAGCGTTTCAATACCCCACACGGGACGGATAGATGCCTGAAATATATTGCTGATATTCATTTTAGGCGGCATCGAAAGACCACTCTTGATCTCTCTGTAACGCAAACCGAAAGAAGGTACATCAATAAGAACAACCAACACAGGGCATTCTACATCCTGTAATCTTTTGATAATATCGTCACGTAATCTGTTTTCGGTCGGATGGTACAACTGGAACCAGGCTTTACCACCCGATACTTCCGCAATACGTTCTATACTACTTGTCGAAACGGTGCTAAGAATGTAAGGTACATTGTGTCTGGCTGCAGCCTTCGCCAGAATTTCCGGAGCATTAGGCCACATCAGTCCTTGCAGACCGATTGGAGAAATACCGAAAGGAGCATCATACTTATGTCCGAAAATCGTGGTAGACATATCGATTCCGTTATACTTCTGCAGATAGCTTGGCTTCAACAGAATATCCTCAAAGTCACGTTCGTTTCTTCTCAGATTGACTTCTTCGTTACATCCTCCCTCCAGATAATCAAAGGCGAATTTAGGAATACGTTGTTTTGCCCTTTTCTTTAAATCGGCAACTGAAGGATATCTAGGATCGTATTTTAGTAAATTAGGACTTTCCATGGATTAGCTGACAGTTTTAAAGTTATTCTTTGCATAAAATTTCAGTTCTATCAGATCATTAGGAATAGGGTTGCTATTCCAGTGGCGATGAATGGACAATGCCGTACCGATAGCTGTGGCTTGTGCCATAGAAGCTGCAAACACCTCCTGGTGTTCAAACTTTTCAGATAAAAGGCTCATATATATGGGGTTTTTACTGAAACCGCCATCTACAAATATCCGATGAATATTTGTCTCATCCATTACTCTCTTTGTGGCGATATACTGAACCTCGACAATATCCATGATCAACTGATGATAAGCAGTTTCATAGTCCTCAAAGATACTCAAATCTCGTTCAGAAAAAGTCTTAATTGAAAAACTTTTAACAGCATCCACAGACTTCAACTGCTTTATGGTCTTCCAGTTGGTTGTCACCGTTCTGAATTTAGCTGTAGAAACCTGAAAATGGGTTGCAATCCTTTTGCTTTGCAATTCATGTTCATACCCGGCAAACAGACGGGATGCTTTCACCGGAGTTCCTTTATAACTCAGATAGAAAAGACAATCTGCCCGTAGCTCTTCCAACGTCAGTTCGCTGTGGTTAAACGGATTGAAAGAAATACTCCAGGTTCCGGTAGAAATCAGAATAAAAGGATCCTGAAAATTGAAGAGATAAGGGATCAGAGCGGCAGAACTATCATGCAGTCCTGTCCCGATCACATACGGACTACCCGGAAATGCAGATTTGAAGACCTCATCAGAGTTACAAATAGGTGCCATCTTATCGATGACACCATCTCTACTAACCCATCTATGATAACCGTTATCTTTAAAGTTCCACAACGTCGTGTGGCAACCTATACTTGTTCTGTCTGCGTAATATTGTCCGGACAACAAAAAACTCAGGTACTGCGGTAAATGCAGGGCATACTTAATCTTCTTAAAAATATCGGGCTTCTCTTCCTTTATACGGTAGAGTTGCAATCCCGAATTCAAACTTCCTAATGCAGGAGAAGCGGTTTCTTTAGAAAACGTTTCTTCGCCTCCATATTGGTCATATATCTTTTGTGCTAATGCGTCCGGATAATTCTTTAAGTAATTATATAAAGGTGTCAACGGCCGGCCATCTTCATCCAGGTATACAAAACTTGCCCCGTAGGATGAAAAATTAATAGCTTTTACCTCAAACTGAGGTTTACGGAATACTTCGTGCAACGAATCGAAAACAGCAAGTCTGAGGCTTTCCAGATTTTCACAGGGATCACCGTCTTCATCTTCAGTTTCCAAAAACCGGGCAGACCGTTCAAATACTATTCTGTAATTCTCATCGAATAAGAACAGTTTTTTGTTTGTCTTACCCACATCAAATACGGCTATAACGGGTATGGGTTTCATACGGTTGAGTTTATGAAATTACTGTTCTTACAATCCTGTAGCGACACTGGCAGTACCACGCTCTTGTGTCAGGATATCACGAACACCCAATTGACGATATAATTCGACCGGATTCAATGCTCCACCTTCACGGAGTCTGGATTCAGCAACAATACTTCTGACATCTGTACGGAATGCATCCTGCAGAATCTCCTGAGCCTTTACAACATCATTCTGCTGCTGTGCTTCTTTCAGCGCCGCACGATCTACTAACAAGGCCTGAGCGTATGCAATCTTAATCGCCTCTACAGACTGCAGCAAATCCACCAGCGGATCTTTTTGATTATGTGATGCATCGATCATCCAGCCTAAACCTGTGGCATGATCCATACCTCTCGCATCCATACCTTCGACCAGTTCATTGAAAATCAGAAACAGCTGATAGGGTTTTATACTTCCGGCTGTCAGATCATCATCTGCATATTTGGAATCGTTGAAATGGAAACCGCCCAATTTACCTTCCATTAACAGCAGGGATACGATCTGCTCGATATTAGCATTCGGCAGATGATGTCCGAGATCTACTAATGTATAGGCCTGATCACCCAACTTATTGGCCAATAGCAGAGATTGTCCCCAGTCTGCGATAGTTGTAGAATAGAAAAACGGTTCGAAACATTTGTATTCGACAAATAGCTTCCAGTCTGCCGGAAGATGCTTGTAGATTTCTTTCAATGAAGAAAGTGTATTTTGAAATGCTTCTCTAAAGTTCAACTGTCCCGGAAATGATGATCCATCGGCCAGCCACACAGTCAGTGCTTTCGATCCTAAAGCAATACCATGACGGATCACTTCCACATTATGATCAATAGCCTGCTGCCGTACATGGGGATCTACATGATGAAGGGAACCAAATTTGTAACTGTATTTCTGGTCTTTCTGATCCTGAAACGTATTGGAATTAACTGCATCAAACACCAGTCCGTGATAACTTGCCAGCTGTTTGATCGCTTCTGCATCCTGCGGAATATCCCATGGAATATGTAAAGAAATCGCTCCGCTCGAACGATTCAGTTTATGCAATAATCCCACATCTTCGATTTTCTGTTCCAGTGTCCCGGGCTCTCCCTGTCCGGAGAAACGCCCAAAACGGGTACCACCTGTGCCTAAAGCCCAGCTTGGAATAGCGATCTGAAAGACGCCTAATTTTTGTATTATTTCTTCCGTATTCGAAAGGGTCTCGGCTAAAAATGTAAACCTGCGTTTATGTGCATCCAGATGCAGGTTATTATACTCCTCTATTAAACTATCTTTAATTAACATGGTTCGGTTTGTTTGTTTATAATCAGTAATTCTTGCAAAATCAAATATATTAAAGGATTCTCATATCTCTCCCCCAAATCCTTTAATATCATACTTATCTTACAAATGCCATAGCGACTCCCCCGTCGACATTAAGCACATTACCGGTAGATTTGTTCAGTAAGCCTCCTGCAAAAGCAAAACAGGCATTGGCAATATCCTCCGGAAGAATAATTTCTTTTAACAAGGTACGGTTTGCATAGTATGCCGGCAATTCAGCCACCGTAATCCCGTATGCCTTCGCGCGGCCTTCTGCCCAACCGTTCGCCCAGATATTACTATCTGAAATAACGGCATCCGGATTGACCACATTGACACGGATACCATCCGGCCCAAGTTCAGCTGCATTTAAGCGGCTCAGGTGAAGCTGCGCTGATTTGGCACTTCCATATCCCGCATTATTCGGTCCGCTTACCAAAGCATTTTTACTTACAATATTGATAATATCACCACCAATAGCCTGCTTTTTCATTGTTTTTACAGCTTCCCGGGTTACAAAAAACTGTCCTTTGACCAATACATTATACAACAGATCCCAATCTTTCTCTGTATGGTCTTCTATAGTTTTGGAAATAGATAAACCTGCATTATTCACAACAATATCTACACCTCCGAATGCCAGTGCACACTGACTCAAGGCCTGTTCAATCTGATCTTCACGCGTCACATCCAGGACAACTGTCGCAAAAGCATCTTTTCCATAGGTAGATTGGAATTCTTCTGCAACAGCCGCCAAACGCTCTGCATTCATATCATTAAGGACGACAACAGCGCCTTCATTGACAAATTTCTTAGCTATAGCTTTGCCTATTCCACCGGCACTGCCAGTCACCAAAGCGATCTTACCCGATAGCGCTTTAGGCTTCGGCATACGTTGTAATTTCGCCTCTTCCAGCAACCAGTATTCGATATTGAATGCTTCCTGACGAGGCAGAGAAGTATACGATGAAATTGCCTCCGCTCCCTTCATCACATTGATCGCATTGATGTAAAACTCAGCGGCCACACGTGCAGTCTGCTTATCCTTTGAGAATGAAAACATACCTACGCCCGGATAAAGTATAATTACCGGATTCTCATCCCGTATGGCAGGACTATTTGGATGTTTACAGGACTCATAATAAGCAGTATACATTGCTCTGTAAGCTTCAAAAGCCGGAGCAAGCCGTGCTTTGAGAGCCTCTGTATCGGACAGATCTTCATCTTTCCCAAGATCCAGTACCAGAGGTGAAATTTTAGTGCGTAAAAAATGATCTGGACAGCTTGTACCTAGCGGCGCAAGACGTTTCAGATCATTGGAGTTTATAAATTCGAGTACACGGTCATCATCTGTAAAATGGCCTATCATATGACGTTTACTTGAACAGAATCCTCTTAATACAGGCGCCAGTTTTGCAGCTTGTTTCACACGTTCGTCCGCAGCCAGACTTTCTATTTGCTGACCTCCGAATACAGGTCCTTTTTTACCAAAATTATCTTCTAAATAAGCCGCACAACGCTCAATAACATCTAAGGTATTGACATAACTTTCATAGGCTGTATCTCCCCAGGTAAATAAACCGTGAGAACCTAACATAATACCACGTATTGAAGGATTCTTATCCAGACATTCTTTAAGCTGAAGGCCCAGATCAAATCCCGGTTTTTGCCAGTCCACCCAGCCAATCGTTCCGTCAAACAATTCCTGTGTGATCTTTTCGCCATCTTTGGCTGCAGCTATAGCAATAGCTGCATCAGGATGTAAGTGATCGATATGTTTGAACGGAAGAAATCCATGCAACGGTGTATCGATAGAAGGCGCTTTAGAAGCCAGATCATAAATACAGTGATTGAACAGCTCTACCATCTCATCCTCATGCTCTATACCGCGGTATACACTCTTCAGCCCTCTCAGTCGTTCTACATATAAGGCAGCAAGACCGCTTTTAGTCAACGTGCCAATATCACCTCCTGAACCTTTGATCCACATGACCTCTGTCGCAGATCCTGTCAACGGATCATTCACGACGACTTTACATGAGGTATTCCCTCCCCCATAGTTGGTAATTCTAAGATCGGATCCTAATAAATTGGAACGATACAGTAATAATCCAACTTCATCTCCTTCCAAAGATTTAGCCTTTTCATCATCCCACAAGTAATTAACGTGCTTATATGTTTTCACCTTTTATATATTTTTTATAGTTATTATTCTAAAGTTTTAGCAAATCCAACGATACAGATCGACAGGATTATGGTCGCAATACCTGCAATAATAGCGCGGTAAGTAGGTTTACTGACACCTTTCCATTCTTTCAGAATAACGCCCCAGGCATTAGAAATAAGAATGATAAATGCCATGTGCAGTATCCAGGAACTGGCTCCGTTACCCAATCTGCTTTCTCCCATTCCATAGAAGAAAAACTGCAGATACCAGGTTGTACCGGCCAGTGCACACAACAGCAGATTTTTGCCAAGCGGCGCTGAAGATTTCGTATAATCAGAAAATGTTTTATTCTTGGCCAACAGATACAGACACCATATAAAATTGGTGGTAAAACCGCCCCATAGAATAACGATATACGTCACATTATTCTGGTACAGGAATTCTCCCTGGCCGGGATTTGCAGCTTTCCAAAGTTGATTGGCCACATCGGCCATAGGTTTACCCGCTTCGATTCCAAAGTTGAAACATGCACTCAGGATACCTGAAACAATAGCGACAGTAATTCCTAATCCGAATTTATATTCAGACTGTGCAGCACCTGACAGATTCATCAGCCCTTTTTCTTTCAATACTCCTGCCCTGCCACAGAGATAAATACCCACGATACAGATCAAAAGTCCGACCATTACACAAATTCCTGAATTGGTAGTAAAAAAGAAATCGATACCATGTTTACCCGGAACAGAATTAAAAAAATAATAGATCGAAGGCATCAGCGCTCCGAATACCATACTCAGACCCAATATAATACTGCTTCCCAGAGATACGCCCAGATAGCGTACGCCAAGACCGTAGGTCAGTCCGCCAATTCCCCACAGCAAACCAAACAAATAGGTATATCCGATAATCGATGAAGACGTATCTGTAATAATCTGAAAAAAATCAGGAATCGTCAGATAAGCGGCTACAGGTGGTACAAGTACCCAGGAGAATATTCCTCCAAGGATCCACATCGCCTCCCAGGACCATCCTTTGACCCGCTTATAGGGTACATAAAAACTCCCGGACGCAAATCCGCCAATAAAATGAAAAAAAACACCGGCTATCCAGCTCATACAATTTATAGGGTTATATTGATACTATTAGATACCGCAAATTATAACTTTTTACTTCGCGAACTGTTATGCGCTGTCATGTATGCTCTACAGATATAAATACACAATACTGCCGAGAAAAAGGTATATCGGAAAAAGCAAAATAATGCTTCTCTTGATTTTAAATTAAGGTTTATTGTTTTATTTGTATATTAGTGGCACTCGCAACTAAATATAGGCGTCATCTTTACCAAATATGAATATGAAACTTATCTATAACACAACAGATTGTATGAATTTCAAAAAACTATTTTGTTATATTTCGGCAACTCTACTTTTTGCCATTCTATCTTTCCCGTCGGGGAGTACTGCTCAGACTTCTACTTTTAAATACAGTAATGACGGATTAAAAAAAGGAACGATAGAAAGTCAGTTTCAACACCTCAATTATATTTCCCGTACCCAAGACCCTTACAAACTGATAAGGAAAGAAAATCTGGATATCATCAAGAAAAATGTACAGGATAGTATTGCCCGCCTGTCGCAGGAAATCAACACCCTAAAGTCTTCTTCTACCAATTTTGCTTCCAATACCAAAGCCCTCCAGGACTCTGTAAAAAATGTATCACAGGAACTGGAAAAAGAAAGATCAAAAACAGATAGCATATCTTTTATCGGAATCCCTTTTTCAAAAACCACATATCATACTATGGTGTGGGCAATTATAATTGTATTGGCTTTGTTATTCCTGATCACGCTGGCTTCATTCAGAAAAGCAAAAGTAGATACGGTAGACCACAAAAAGACTACAGATCAATTGCAGGATGAATTGCAGACACTGCGTAAAAAATCAATGGAAAATGAACAGAAATTACGCCGTCAGCTACAGGACGAGATAAATAAAAGAGTATAAAAAAAGCGGGTTCACCCGCTTTTTTTATACTCTTTTTATCCTTTATATTATCGGTTAATAGCCGGGATTTTGTGTAAGCCCTGTTCCCAAAGCGATCTGAGCGGAAGGAATCGGATACAAAAGGTATCTTTCATCAGTCAGCGTATCATATTTTTTAAGAGCCAGCTTGGTCCGGCTATAGTCAAACCAGGTTTCACCTTCAAACATAAGCTCCTTTTCCTTTTCTTCCTGCACAGCTGTAATAAATGCTTCCAGATTGCTATAAGTGCTAATGGGCACAGTGACACCTGCACGATCCTGTACAGCTTTTAGCGAATTGTATGCAGTCGTACTGACGCTATTATCTACCCTTGCCTGCGCCTCTGCATGGATTAAGTAAATTTCAGCCAAACGAATCACCGTCAGATTCTGGCTTGCCGGAGAGAAATTCGGAAACTTTCCCATAAAATAATTATTCTTGCTTCCCTTTTTTACAGTGAAAGCTCTCCGCTTGTCCTGCGGGCTGTACAGATCCTGAATGGTCGAATCTTTAGCAAAAAACAACACACTGGCATTATCGTTGGCCACTGCAGCAAGCGGGTTTGTGGCCTGATCATCAAATTGAATCTCAAAAATGGCCTCATTCGTATTTTGTGTTGTCCAGATCGTGCTGAAATCTGTGACTAAACCAAATCCTGCTGTTGTGATGATTTCATTAGCCAGATCTGCAGATTTCTTATAGTCATTCGTAATAGCGGCCTGATATAAATATACCTTTGCCAGTAAAGCTTTCGCTGCCCAATAAGAAGCTCTTCCTTTGGCAGCATCACCGGTGTTAGGATTAGCCTGAGGAAGCGCAGCAACAGCCTCTGTTAGATCGTTAATAATCTGTGTATAGATTGCCTCTTTTCCGGATTCGGGAATATCAAAATTATCACCTTCTTTGGTATAGGTCAGCTTTAGAGGCACCTTATTAAAAGCCCGAACCAGAAAAAAATAATTCAATGCCCTGATAAATTTTGCTTCACCAATAAATATATTTTTCTTTTCCTCGGTTATCATCGTAGGAGTCATGTCCGGAACTTCTTCAATAATTTGGTTAGCTGCATTTATAGTCGCATAGATCGCCTGCCACATATTGGCCGTCCAGGGATTTATAGCCTGTATCTTATGTTCTGCAAAGTTCTGATATTCAGGAAAACTCGCTGAATGTCTGACATGCCCCGCCGAAAATTCCGGAACAATTACGATCGACTGACCAAATGAAAAGGAATTCATCATTGTACGGTAAGTACCTAACACGGCGGCATTTGCATTGGTTTCCGAATTAAAGAACTGATCCTGTGCGATCTGCCCCATCGGGTCCCGATCTAAAAATTTATTACACGATGTACTCAAAGTGACTATCATCGTAACCAAACAGATTAATATTATTTTATTTTTCATCATTATACTTTTTAGTCAAAATCTATCGCAGTCATATTTTCGGCACTCCGCCCGGATCGTTTCCGGTTTTGAACTGCGATGATTTCAGATTTACAGCTTTCGAAATTAAAAAGTCATGTTAATACCAGTAGTGAATATACGCGGCTGCGGATAACTACCGTAGTCATATCCATAGATCAGACCGGTATTAGCTCCTCCGTGACTTGAACTTACCTCCGGATCATAACCTCTGTATTTGGTAAATACATATGCATTTTGTACAGTGACATACCATCTAAGTTTTTTCATTTTGATCTTCTCTGCTACTGTAGGCGACAATGTGTAACCCAACGTGATATTCCGAAGTCTGAAGAAAGAACCATCCTCCACAAATCTGGAAGATACGGCTCCGTTACTCAGATCACCCGGAGCTGGTCTTGGAACATCCGTAATATCGCCCGGAGCACGCCATCTGTCCACAAAGTCAACAAACTGATTTGAACTCGGATTAAAGCCTTCCAATCCGGAAGCCAGATTATAATTGAAGATATCATTTCCGTAAGTAAACTGTCCCTGGATACTTAAGTCAAAGTTTTTGTAGGCGAAATTATTGGTAATACCTCCGAAAAATGAAGGGTTGGGATCGCCAATCATCCTGTGATCTTTATAATCTGTAGGAGAGACAGCAGAACCATCTTGTCCCAGATAATCGATCATACCTGTCTGCGGATTTACACCATTGGCCTGCCATCCATAAAATACACCAAGAGGTTGTCCGACAATGGCACGATTCAGATCACCAACACCACCTCTCATTTCATTCAGTCCCTCAGGTAGTGCCAATACTTTATTTCTGTTAAAGGTCATATTCAGAGATGTCGTCCACTTAAATTCGCCAACCAGATTTTTGGTTGTCAACTCAAACTCAAAACCTTTATTTTCTATATCTCCCGAATTTGTAAACCTATTAATGTAACCGGAACTGGTCAGAATTGGTAATCCAATTAACAAATCGGAAGTTTTCTTGTAATAATAGTCAGCTAACAACGATATCCTGTTATTTAAGAAGCCCGCATCAATACCCACATTCCATTGACGGGTAGTTTCCCATTTCAGATCACGGTCTCCCAGTATGTTGGGAATAAATCCAGCCATACCCAGATAATTGCTGTTTCCGGAATACAGAGAACGACTGGCATAATTACCAATATTTTGATTTCCGGTAATTCCCCAGCTTGCGCGGAGCTTCAGGTCATTCAGTATTTTGGAATCTTTCAAAAACTCTTCTTCCGAAAGTCTCCAGGCTCCCGCAAAGGAAGGAAATATAGCCCAACGATTGTCAGCACCAAATCGGGATGATCCATCCGAACGAACATTTGCATTCAGGATATATTTGTCCTTATAGATATAAGTTGCACGGGCAAACCCCGAGGCGATCGCCCATTCTTCAGGATAAGAATTTGCACCTGTAACAACACCTCCTGCAGTAATATAAGGAATATCATTATTCGGAAAATTGGAACGTTGTCCATGCACAAACTCAAGTCTGGACTCCTGAACCGAGAAACCGGCCAATGCATTGAGGGCATGATCACCAAACACTTTATCATAGGTCAGCGTCGTCTCATTGATCCAAAGCTGATCCCGGGTATTGCGACGGGCACCTATACCACCCTGACTGGCATACGAACGAAGTCCCACCGGCGGCATAAAAAATGTCTCATCAATAAAACTAATATCCGTCCCAAAACTGGTTTTCAGTAATAACTCAGGAATGATATTATATTCTGCACCAACGTTTGCCAATACACGGAAAGTTTGAGCTTCATTGGTAGGAAGGGTCAACATAGCTACAGGATTCTCACGGGTTAAGCGTACCTGGTCATATGCAAAATTACCGGAAGCGTCATATACCGTTAAGTTTGGTGGAGAAAAGATTCCGCTTTTGGTCGCTCCTTCTTTCGAGTTTTCTTCCTGAACACGTTTGTTAACTGCTCTTGTCAGATTGATAGCCGTAGAAAATCTAAGTTTATCATTGTGCTGATGATTTAGATTTATACGACCACTTAGGCGATTGAAGTCTGAACCTAGCAACACTCCTCCCTGTTTCATATAGCCAACTGAGGTATAATATTGTGTCTTCTCGCTTCCTCCTCTTGCAGAAAGTTCGTAACTACGGGTACCTGCATTTCTGAAAATAGCATCCTGCCAGTCCGTGTTAACATTGGAATTGGAAAATATCTGATCCGGAATAGTTGCATTCGGATCCTTTTCCTGCAGGATTTTGTAATAGTCTTTCATATAATCCTGATACTGTTCCGTATTCATAAAATCATAATAACGTTCACGTGGTACTTGTGAAAATCCTTCATACATATTGAAGTTAAATTCACTTTGTCCGGCTACACCTTTTTTGGTCGTAATCAGTACAACACCGTTAGCGGCTCGCGAACCGTAGATAGAGGAGGATGCCGCATCCTTTAATATTTCAATAGACTGAACATCGGAAGGATTGATTGATGAAAGCACATTTATACCCTGAGTACCTCCCCCAAAATCAAAGGTAGAACCACCAGTAAAATTTGTTGTGCTGTTAACCGGAATCCCGTCTACCACATAAAGCGGATCCGAACTCGCATTAATGGATGTCGTACCCCTTACGCGGATACTGATACCGCCTCCGGGCGAACCAGACTTCTGCGTGACTTGAACACCTCCCGCTTTACCCTGAATAGCCTGAGTAATACTCGGCAACACTTCATCTTTGATTTCATTGGCGCCGATACTCGATACCGCACTTGGTAAGGTAGCACGATTCATCGTCCCATACCCTACTGCTACCACCTGGACAGAGTCAAGCACATTAGTTTCACTACTCAGTACAACCTGTATGTCCTTTCTGTTGCCAACTGTCTGCGTCAGGGCTTTATAACCAATCGATGAGAACTTTATTTTATTCTTAGGACCGGCAGCGATCTGGAATTTACCGCTTTCGTCTGTATTCGTAGCCTGATTAGTTCCGACTACAGTAACCGTCACGCCCGGCAAAGGTCCTTTCGGGCCATTGACAATTCCGGATACTGAAGCTTGTTTACCAGATACAACCTGGCTACTGCTATACTGTTTAACAGCACTGCTATCCGTCACGGCAGGCTTGACTGTACCCGCAGAGTCGGGAGTCTGTACGACCGTTGCAGAATCCTGGCGGGTCACTACAGAATCCGCATCTGTCTCTGTTTCGGCCTCGGCCTTGCCACTGGATAAAGAGATTTCTACAAGCCTCTGATTGTTGACATGGACTTCTTTATTTTTAAATCCGGATTTGATAACAACCAGAATTCCGTTAGGATCTGCTGCAATTTTAAATTCGCCGTTTTGATCTGTTAATCCGCTGTTTGATGTCCCCTTTTCAGTAACGACAACTCCTTCAATGGCCATTCCGGCGGAGTCAGTGACCTTACCGCGGATCTCGATAGAGTCAGATGCAAAGTACGAATGCGAGAGAGAATAAGAGCTGTGGTACTTGTTTTCAATAAGGTCTGCGCGTCCTGTTTGACAAAAAAAAAGAAGACCACATGTCAAAAAGAGCGCGTGATAGAGGTAGTGAATCATTACTTTAAATATTTTTATAAGAATCTGAAATGAAATAATACGTTAAAAAGCAAAATGGGAATACCTGTATAACGTTGATGTCAGAGGAAGGTGTAACTGGGAGGTTTAGAACTTGTTACAAGACCCAACCTCAGCAGATGTCTGCCTGTACGGGCAGGAGTTGCAAAAGCAGAAGTCATAATCGTCGGAGAGTGGGAATACCTCCTGTTTGGATTGTTTTTCTTAGAAATCATAAATAGCATAGTATAAATACAAAAAGTGTAAATCAGCATCAGGTTTCAAGGCTCCGTCCGGAACCAGACCAACCCATATATAACAGATTTATTACACGTTTTAGTATAAATTGTAACAAAATAATAGACAAAGGAAAACAAAACAGGCTTTTTGACAGCTCCAACATACTTTTAACACAAGCAGCGATATGTACATATTGCTGTTGTAATGAAGGTATCACATATCTGAAAGGCGGAGAATATATAACAGGAAAACAGCTTTTGCATAACCTATTCAGTCATAATCATATTCAAATCTACCAACTGCGAAAAAAAAGTGAATTTTATTAGCGTAACGTTTTGCTTTTAAGCAGATATAGTTTATTTTTGCAGTCCAAAATAGGACTCATTTAGAGTTTTGTAATTGATTATTAAATATTTAGTCCCTATAATATGCCCCAAATTGGTAAAATAGCGCAGATTATCGGCCCAGTTGTTGACGTCAACTTCGCCGGCAATGAAAATCTTCCTAAAATCTATGATGCATTGTACATCGAGAAAGAGAATGGACAACGTATCGTTTTAGAGGTACAACAACACTTAGGTGAGGATTGTGTTCGTACTATTGCCATGGACGCTACCGAAGGATTGGTGCGTGGAATGAAAGTTGTAGACACAGGAGCTCCTATCAAAATGCCGATTGGAGAAGAAATCAAAGGACGTGTATTTAACGTTGTTGGTGACGCCATTGACGGGATCGAAAATCTAGACAAAACAAATGGTCGTCCTATTCACAATGTACCTCCTAAATTTGAAGATCTGTCAACAGAATCAGAAGTTCTTTTCACAGGTATCAAAGTAATCGATTTATTAGAGCCTTACGCTAAAGGTGGTAAGATCGGATTATTCGGTGGTGCCGGCGTAGGTAAAACAGTATTGATCCAGGAACTGATCAACAACATCGCTAAAGGTCACGGTGGTCTTTCGGTATTTGCTGGTGTAGGTGAGCGTACCCGTGAAGGTAATGACTTACTTCGCGAGATGTTGGAATCAGGTATTATCAAATATGGTGATCACTTCATGGAAGGCATGGAAAAAGGCGAATGGCCTTTGGAAACTGTTGATCAGGAATTGATGAAAGAATCAAAATGTACGTTTGTATTCGGTCAGATGAATGAGCCTCCGGGTGCACGTGCCCGTGTAGCATTATCAGGACTGACTGTTGCAGAATACTTCCGTGATGGTGAAGGTGACGGACAGGGAAAAGACGTACTTTTCTTTATTGATAACATCTTCCGTTTTACACAGGCAGGATCTGAAGTATCAGCGTTATTAGGGCGTATGCCTTCAGCGGTAGGTTACCAACCAACTCTTGCAACAGAGATGGGTCTGATGCAAGAGCGTATCACCTCAACTAAAAACGGATCAATCACTTCCGTACAGGCTGTATATGTACCTGCCGATGACTTGACTGACCCTGCTCCGGCGACAACTTTTGCTCACCTGGATGCAACAACAGTATTATCCCGTAAAATTGCAGAATTAGGTATCTATCCGGCGGTGGATCCATTGGATTCTACTTCACGTATCCTTTCTCCGGCAGTATTAGGAGATGAGCACTACAATACAGCTCAGCGCGTAAAAGAAATTTTACAACGTTATAAAGAACTTCAGGATATCATTGCTATCTTAGGTATGGATGAATTATCAGAAGAAGATAAGCAGACCGTTCACCGCGCACGTCGTGTACAACGTTTCTTATCTCAGCCATTCCACGTAGCAGAGCAGTTTACAGGTTTGAAAGGTGTATTAGTAGACATCAAAGATACTATCAAAGGATTTAACATGATCATTGACGGTGAAGTAGATGAATACCCTGAAGCAGCTTTCAACTTAGTAGGTAGCATAGAAGAAGCTATTGAAAAAGGTAAAAAATTATTAGCAGAAGCAGTATAAATAAGTAGTTAGTATTTAGTAATTAGTAGTCAGACAACCGACAAAAAGTCAATTGCTGCTAATTACTATGTAAAAAAGTCTAAATACGTAATACTTACTACTAAATACTATTAAAATAAATGAAACTCACAATTATTACTCCAGACAAGTTGGCTTATGAAGGCGACGTTACAGCAGTAACAGTCCCTGGATCTGCCGGCTCATTTCAAATATTAAAAAACCACGCACCTATCGTCTCTACATTAGAGGATGGTCCGGTTATTATTAAGGCTGGAAACAATGAAGAGGTCCTTAACATTAAAGGTGGAGTAATTGAAGTAAAAAACAATGTCATTATTGTCCTGGCAGAGGGCATTATACAAGAATAGTAATTAAGATTTTTTAATCACTTCATAAGCCCTTAAAACAAGTCGTTTTAAGGGCTTATTTTTTTGAACTTTATTCAGCAAAATGATGATTTCAGGAAGAAAATCGACCGAAATCAAAATTTCAATAAAAAACCAAAAGTATACCGATTTTAATTTTGGTCTACTTTAGATATTAAATAATACCGAATAATTCAATTTAAATAAAATTATATTTTGCAAAAATAAAAATAACAAAATAAAAAACTATTTTAAAATAATGAGTTACCCTATTGGTTAGTATTTTTATTCGTCCTATCTTACAATTATCAAATTGAGGGGATCTTCTGTACCTTCCTTTGACAGGTAAAAATGAGGAATAAATCCATAGGTATTTTAATTCAACACAACAGCAAATCATAAGGTATGCAATATTACAATAACAATACACTTATCTACCTAGATGGGGACTTTGTAAAAGCGTCCCAGGCAGGTGTTGACTTTTATGGTCAGGCATTACATTATGGATATGGTGCATTCGAAGGTTTGCGCGCATATAACACACACAACGGAACCCGTATCTTCAAAGCTGAGCAGCACTTTGAAAGATTACAGCAATCCTGTGAAGCCATCAATATTCCGTACAAATGGAATAACCGTGAACTGGTAGAGAAAACCTACGAACTGCTGGCGCTGAATAATCTGCGCGAAGCTTATGTACGTCCTTTGGTTCTTTCGGGATCCAATATGCACCTTACCTCAGCTACAGATTCTAAAATCCTTATTGCAGCATGGGAATGGGGTCCTTATCTGGGACAAAACTTATTGAAAGTATGTATTTCCAATATTCAACGTCCCAACCCAAAGGCCTTCCCTGTCAATTCAAAGATCAGTGGTCAATATATCAACTCGATCCTGGCCAGCAGCGAAGCCATTAAGAAAGGATTTGATGAAGCATTATTACTGGATCAGAATGGTTTCGTAGTACAGGCATCAAGTGAAAATCTGTTTATTGAAAAAGATTTCAGGATCTATACAGCACCTCAACAGGATGCCTTCCCGGGAATAACCCGTCAGACAGTCATTAATATCTGTAGAAATCTGAATTTCGAAATCATTGAAAAGCCACTGACAGTAGAAGAAGTATATGCTGCAGACAGCGCCTTTCTCTGCGGTACTGCTGCCGAGATCATAGGCATCAGACAAGTGGATCACATAGAATATAAAGAAGATTGGGAGCATACAATCGGAGCTTCCATACAAAGAAGATATAAAAACCTAGTATTAGAGAACGAAAACTATGAAGTCATCATCTAACGGCGAGAATCAAATGAATAAATACAGCCGTACGTTTACACAAGACGAAACACAACCCGCAGCCAAAGCCATGCTATACGGAATCGGTCTTACCGATGCAGATATGGATAAGGCTCAGGTCGGTATTGCAAGCATGGGATATGATGGGAATACATGTAATATGCACCTGAATGATCTGGCACAAGTGGTCAAAAAAGGTGTGTGGGAAAGCGAATTGGTAGGCTTGACTTTTGGAACAATAGGTGTGAGTGACGGAATGAGTAATGGTACAGAAGGTATGCGCTACTCGTTGGTAAGTCGTGATGTCATAGCCGACAGCATAGAAACAATCTGTGGCGGACAGTACTATGACGGATTGATTGCCATCCCGGGTTGCGACAAGAACATGCCGGGCGCTGTCATCGCTATGGGTCGCCTGAATCGTCCTTCTATAATGGTATACGGAGGTACAATAGCGCCGGGACATTATAAAGGAGAAGAACTGAATATTGTATCGGCTTTTGAAGCATTAGGACAAAAAATCTGTGGTAACCTGTCCGATGAAGACTACGAAGGAATCATCAAGCATACCTGTCCGGGAGCAGGAGCCTGCGGTGGCATGTACACTGCAAATACAATGGCATCTGCGATTGAGGCCTTAGGGATGAGCCTACCTTATTCATCTTCTAATCCGGCAGTATCTTCAGATAAAAAAGACGAATGTCTTCAGGCAGGTAAATACATTCGTACACTGTTGGAAAAAGATATCAAGCCGTCAGATATCATGACACGTAAAGCCTTTGAAAATGCCCTTAGAGCAATTGTAATTTTAGGCGGCAGCACAAATGCGGTATTACACTTTATCGCAATCGGAAAAGCTGTAGGAGTCGATATCACACAGGATGACTTTCAACGCATGAGTGATGAAACTCCTGTACTGGCGGATTTCAAACCGTCAGGAAAATATCTGATGCAGGATCTGCATCAATATGGAGGTACGCCTGCAGTATTGAAATATTTACTGGATGAGGGGTTATTACACGGAGATTGTCTGACTGTTACTGGGAAAACATTAGCAGAGAATCTTGCAGACGTAAAATCCATCATGGACTATGATCAAAAGATCATTCAGCCATTGAGCAATCCGATCAAACCAAGCGGTCACCTTCAGATTCTATACGGCAATCTGGCAGAAAAAGGTTCTGTAGCCAAGATTTCAGGTAAAGAAGGTGAGAAATTCACCGGTCCTGCCCGCGTTTTTGACGGAGAGCAGAACCTGATCCGCGGAATTCAGGATGGTACTGTAAAAAAAGGTGATGTAGTCGTTATCATCAACGAAGGTCCCGTAGGAGCTCCGGGTATGCCGGAAATGTTAAAGCCTACATCCGCTATTATCGGAGCAGGACTCGGAAAATCAGTAGCCCTGATTACAGACGGCCGCTTCTCCGGAGGTACACACGGATTTGTAGTCGGACACATTACTCCGGAAGCCTATCAGGGTGGTCTGATCGGATTAGTAGAAAATGACGATATCATTGAGATCGATGCGGTCAATAATACCATCAATCTGAAAGTAGACGATGCCACAATAGCCAAGCGTAGAGAAAAATGGGTACAGCCGTCATTGAAAGTATCTAAAGGTGTTCTTTACAAATACGCAAAAACAGTTTCGGATGCGTCCGAAGGTTGTGTTACAGATCAGTAATACAACAGGAAGATCGAATAATCAACAACTAAAAACTTTTAAACTAATCGAATAAGTAATGAGTACACTTGAAAAAACAGAGAATAAAGCTCCTGCTGCAACACCAAAAGAATCGGTACAGATATCAGGTTCTCAGGCGGTGCTGGAAGCTTTATTATGTGAAGGTGTTGACACCGTATTCGGATATCCGGGAGGGGCAATTATGCCAATTTATGATGCACTATACGATTATAATGATCGTTTGAAGCACATTTTGGTACGCCACGAACAAGGAGGTATTCACGCCGCTCAAGGTTTTGCACGTACTTCAGGTCGTACAGGTGTGGTATTTGCTACAAGCGGGCCGGGTGCAACCAATTTAGTAACAGGTCTGGCTGACGCCATGATTGACAGTAATCCTGTCGTCTGTATTACAGGTCAGGTATTCGCGTCACTACTGGGAACGGACGCATTCCAGGAAACAGATGTCATTAACATTACTGCTCCAGTCACTAAGTGGAATTATCAGGTAACAGATGCGACTGAGATTCCTCACGCACTGGCTAAAGCTTTTTATATTGCCAGTACCGGCCGTCCGGGTCCAGTATTGATTGATATTACCAAAAATGCTCAGTTACAATTATTCGATTATGAAGGATATGAAAAATGTAATCATGTCCGCAGCTACCGTCCTGCACCGGAAGTCAGAAACGAATACATCGAAAAAGCTGCGGATCTAATAAACAGCGCAGAGAAACCTTTCGTATTATTCGGACAGGGAGTGATTCTGGGAAGAGCAGAACAGGAATTTAAAGCGTTCATCGAAAAAGCAGGTATTCCTTCCGCAGCTACTGTGATGGGATTAAGTGCGCTGGAAACAGACCACCCGCTGCACGTAGGAATGCTGGGAATGCATGGTAATTATGCTCCCAACGTGATGACAAATGAGTGTGATGTCCTGATTGCTATAGGCATGCGCTTTGATGACCGCGTAACCGGACGTCTGGATAAATACGCAAAACAGGCCAAAGTGGTCCATCTGGATATTGATCCTGCCGAAATCGACAAAAACGTACAAACCACTGTGCCGGTATGGGGAGACTGTAAAGTCAGCCTGCCTTTATTAACAGCAAAGATTCAGGAAACAAAACGTCACGCGGAATGGTTGCAAAAATTCAGACAACTGGAACAGGAAGAAATAAAAGAAGTCATTCAAAATGAATTACATCCGACAACAGATGTAATGACAATGGGTGAAGTAATAAATATCCTTAACGAATTGACCGGAGGTGATGCCATCATAACAACAGATGTAGGCCAGCACCAGATGGTAGCCTGCCGATATGCCAAATTCAACAATTCAAAATCGAGTGTGACATCCGGCGGATTAGGAACAATGGGATTCGGACTGCCTGCAGCCATAGGCGCATGGTATGGCGCACCTGAAAAGACTGTAGTAGCCATTATAGGAGACGGAGGTTTCCAGATGACTCTACAGGAATTGGGTACCATCATGCAATTCGGAGCCAAAGTGAAGATCATGATCTTGAATAATGAGTTCCTGGGAATGGTAAGACAGTGGCAACAGCTGTTTCACGATAAACGCTACTCTTTTGTTAACATTACAAGCCCTGATTTCGTGGCAGTAGCAAAAGGATACTATATTGAAGGACAAAAGATTTCCGAACGAAAAGATCTGCGTCAGGCTCTTGAAACAATGCTTAATCATGATGGAGCGTATCTATTAGAAGTAATGGTGGGAAAAGAAAACAACGTATTCCCAATGGTTGCACAAGGAACATCTGTTTCCGAAATTCGATTGAAATAAAATGGAAAAACAAGAATTTACCATCACCTTATATACAGAAAATTCTATCGGGCTTATCGGTAGAATTTCGACTATCTTTTCGAGAAGAAAAATCAATATCGAAAGTCTTAATACTTCTCCTTCAGAAGTAGAAGGTATTCACCGGTTTACAATCGTCATTACAGAGACAGAAGAAGTATTACGCAAATTATGCCGTCAGCTGGAAAAACAGGTAGACGTCTTAAAAGCCTATTACAATACCAATGATGAAGTGATCTGGCAGGAACAGGCGCTGTATAAAGTACCGACAGATATCGTTGCGGAAAAAGCACCTGTAGAAAGACTGCTGAGACAGTACGGTGCTTCCGCAGTAGTAATCCGCAATGATTATACAGTATTCGAGACAGCAGGTCATCGTGAGGAAATCGACAAATTAACGGAAGAACTTACCAAATACGGTTTGATTGAATTTGTACGCGGAGCCCGCATCGCGATTATTAAAGATAGCGCAGGATTCCACTCCAAATTATTACAATTCGAAAAGAAACAGCCTTCCGAAGAAATCGTGGAGAACGAATATCTGGATCAGCGAGACAACGTATTTACTATGTAATCATGATAGCACATACTTTTCATTATATCATTCAGACCCGTAAGCTATTTTTAGCCCTTATTGATTCACTGACTACCGAAGAATTAAATGCTATTCCTCAGGGATTCAATAATAATATCATCTGGAACTTTGGTCATATCGTAGTCAGTACACAATCACTATGTTATGTCAGAACCGGGATACTGGCAGATGCTTCTTCGATCGCATACAATGAGGATTACAAAAAAGACACAAAACCTACACGTCCTGTATCCAAAGAAGAAATTGACGAATTAAAATTGTATGCTGTGGAAACTATTTCCAAACTGGAAAAAGATTACCATAACGGAGTATTTTCCAGTATACAACCTTTCTCGACAAGTACATATGGCACCGAAATGAGTACAATAGAAGAAGTACTGACGGTGACACTGGCACATGACAATCTTCATTGGGGATATGCAATGGCTCAACGCCGGATGATCAAAAATAAATAAACAACCTAATAACAAAATATTAAAGAATTAAAACAATGGCAAATTATTTCAACACATTACCACTTAGAGAACAATTGAACCAATTGGGCGTAGCCGAATTCATGGACAGCACCGAATTCACTGATGGTGTAGAAGCTTTAAAAGGTAAAAAATTGGTAATTGTGGGATGTGGTGCTCAAGGTTTAAACCAAGGGCTGAATCTGAGAGACAGTGGTTTAGATGTTTCTTACACCTTACGTAAAGAAGCAATTGAGCAAAAAAGAGACTCCTGGAAAAATGCGACGGACAATAACTTCACAGTAGGTACTTACGAAGAACTGATCCCTACAGCAGACGTTGTCATTAACCTTACACCAGACAAGCAACATACTTCTGTTATCAAGGCTGTAATGCCATTGATGAAACAAGGAGCAACATTATCTTATTCCCACGGTTTTAACATCGTAGAAGAAGGAACACAGATCCGTAAAGACATCACTGTTATCATGGTCGCTCCTAAATGCCCAGGATCAGAAGTACGTGCAGAATACCTGAGAGGATTTGGTGTTCCTACATTAATCGCCGTTCACCCGGAAAATGATCCACAGGGAAAAGGTCTTGCTGAAGCAAAAGCATACTGTGTAGGTACAGGAGGTCACCGTGCCGGAGTATTACGTTCTTCATTTGTTGCAGAAGTAAAATCTGACCTTATGGGTGAACAAACGATTCTTTGTGGTTTGCTACAAACAGGTTCTATCCTTTCATTCGACAAAATGATCGAAAAAGGCATTGATGCAGGATACGCATCCAAACTGGTACAATATGGAGTAGAAGTCATCACAGAAGCCTTAAAACAAGGAGGTGTTACAGCGATGATGGACAGATTGAGCAATGTGGCTAAAATCAAAGCATTTGATATTGCTGAAGAGTTAAAAACAATCATGCGCCCGCTGTTCCAGAAACATCAGGATGATATTATGTCCGGAGAATTCAGCCGTGTCATGATGGAAGACTGGGCTAACAATGATAAAAATCTATTAGGATGGAGAGCAGCCACAGGTGAAACTGCATTCGAAAAAACACCTGCAGGAGATGTCAAAATCGGAGAGCAGGAGTACTTTGATAATGCTGTATTTATGGTAGCATACATCAAAGCCGGTGTTGAACTGGCATTCGAAACAATGGTAGAAGCCGGAATCAAACCTGAATCTGCATACTACGAGTCTTTACACGAGACTCCTTTGATCGCTAATACTATTGCGCGTAAAAAATTATTCGAAATGAACAGAGTAATCTCTGATACAGCAGAATATGGTTGTTATTTATTCGATCATGCTTGTAAACCATTATTAGCTGATTTCATGAAAACAGTAAATACAGACATTATTGGCAAAAATTACAACGAAGGTAAAGACGGTGCGGTAGACAACAGAGAACTGATAGCTGTGAACGAGGCGATCCGTACGCACCCTGTAGAAATCGTCGGTGCAGTGCTAAGAAAAGCAATGACTGCGATGAAAACAATTAAAACTGTTTAAATTTTTGTAATTTAGACTATTAAATAAGGGGTGAAATTACAAAATTCGGATTTCACCCCTTATTAAATTGATAAAATTAAAGAGAGAACGAGAAATGTCAAAAACATTAGTAGAAAAGATTTGGGACGCACATGTCGTCAAGCGTGAAGAAGGATTTCCGGATATTCTATATATAGATACCCATTTGATCCATGAGGTTACCTCTCCTCAGGCTTTTGACGGCTTGCGCAAAAGAGGTATTCCCGTCTTTAGGCCACAACAAACGGTAGCTACTGCCGACCACAATGTCCCAACACTCAATCAACATCTGCCTATACAGGAAGAATTATCCCGCTATCAGGTGGATATGTTATCCAAAAATTGTGCAGAATTTGGAATACAGCTTTACGGACTGGGACACCCTTTCCAGGGAATCGTCCATGTAATCGGCCCCGAACTGGGTATTACACTTCCAGGCAAGACAATGGTTTGTGGAGATAGTCACACCTCCACGCATGGAGCTTTCGGAGCTATTGCATTTGGTATAGGTACTTCTCAGGTCGAGCAGGTATTTGCAACACAGTGTCTGTTACAGCAAAAACCAAAAACGATGAAAATCGAGGTGAACGGAACCTTGCAAAACGGTGTTGGTGCAAAAGATATCATCCTCTACATCATTTCTAAAATCTCTGCTGCAGGTGGAACAGGTTACTTTATCGAGTATGCCGGTTCTGCAATCCGTGCATTAAGCATGGAAGCACGCATGACCATCTGTAACATGAGTATAGAAATGGGAGCACGTGGCGGACTTATAGCGCCGGACCAGACTACTTTTGATTATATAAAAGGTCGTGAATTTGCGCCTAAAGGAGAAGAATGGGACAAATCATTAGCCTACTGGCAGACCTTATACAGCGATGAAGATGCACAGTTCGACAGCGTGTTGACCTTCAAAGCAGAAGATATTGCCCCTATGATTACCTACGGTACAAATCCGGGTATGGGTATGGGTATCCGCGAAAGCATTCCTCCTACTACAGCACAGCCGGAGACAGAACAGCCTTCGTACAAAAAAGCGCTGGAATATATGGGATTTGCAGATGATGCTCCGGTATTAGGCAAACCTGTAGACTATGTATTTATCGGAAGCTGTACCAATTCCCGTATAGAAGACTTGCGCGAAGTAGCGTCATTTGTAAAAGGAAAACAAAAAGCGCAAGGTGTGGAAGTATGGATTGTACCAGGCTCAAAACAAGTAGAAAAACAAGCCATCGAAGAAGGTTTGGATAAAATTTTTGAAGCTGCAGGTTTCCAGTTACGTGAACCGGGATGCAGTGCCTGTCTGGGAATGAATGAAGATAAAATTCCTGCCGGAAAATACTGCGTATCTACCTCCAACCGTAATTTCGAAGGTCGTCAGGGACCGAATGCCCGTACTATGCTCGTATCCCCTCTTACAGCAGCAGCAGCAGCAGTAACAGGAAAAATAAGTGATGTCCGGGAATTAATTTAAGGCTGGAAAATAAAAAACAGATGAAAAAATTTGAAAAACTAAATTCAACGGTAGTTCCTCTACCTATTGAAAATATCGATACAGACCAGATCATCCCTGCCCGCTTTTTGAAAGCAACAACCAGAGAAGGTTTTGGAAATAACTTATTCCGCGACTGGAGATTCGACAGCGATAATCAGCCAAAAGCAGATTTTGTGATGAACAATCCGACTTATAAAGGAAAAATTCTGGTTGCTGGTAAAAACTTCGGTTGCGGTTCCAGCCGTGAACACGCAGCATGGGCTATACAAGATTATGGATTTGATGTTGTCATCAGTTCATTCTTTGCCGATATCTTCAAGGGAAATGCACTGAACAATGGAGTACTGCCGATTCAGGTATCCGATGAGTTTCTGGAAACGATTTTTGAAACAGTAACCAAAAATCCGGATACAGAAGTCATTGTAGATCTTGAAAATCAGACCGTCACATTAGTAGAAAACGGAGCACAGACTTCTTTTGAAATTAATCCTTACAAAAAATCCTGCCTGATCAACGGTTACGATGATATTGACTTTATTCTTAACCAAAAAGAGTTGATCGAAAAATACGAATTATCAAAATAATGATGTCAAATCCTGTCGTCCATATTGCCAATTTAACTGTCCAATACCCTAATCAATCGGTATTGCAGAGTTTGAATTGGCAAATTGAACAGGGCGAAAATTGGTTAATAGGAGGTAAAAGCGGATCCGGTAAGACAACCTTAGCATTAGCTATTGCTGATCAGGTCCAATTCAGCGGAAATGTCGACATTCATTTTGACAGCACCAGCCCCCTGCCCGCAAAGACACTTTACGTCTCTAACTGGTATCAGTTTACCAATCTAGAAGGAGACCGTAATTTTTATTATCAGCAACGATATAACAAACATCAGGGCAACGATACACTGACCGTATATGCCGAATTTATGCATTATGGAAAACAGGAAAATCTGAATCCTGAAAATCTGGAGGTTTACCTCCGCAAATTTGGTTTTCAAAACCAGAAACACACACAATTAATCGAATTATCGAGCGGAGAACACAAAAAACTCCAATTGATAAAAGCACTGTGGCTGCAACCGCAGATATTGATCATAGATCAGCCTTATACTGGTCTGGACAAACAGTCCCGCCATGAACTGAATAATGTATTCAATCAGCTGGCTTCTAAGGGAGTCACACTGATCCTGATCTCCAACGATGAAGAACATCCGGACTGTATCCATCGTTTCGCCGAAATACAAGAAGGACAGCTAGAGATTCGAAGCAGCGCTTCAGAAATCTCCAGAGAGGCCGAACGTATCAGCAAACCTCTACCAGGGTTTCTGCAACAACCTCCTAAAGTCACATCAGACATCATGGTAAGCATGCGTAATGTGACTATCCGGTACGATGAAAAAGAAGTTCTCAAAAATATAGATTGGGAAGTCCGCACCGGAGAAAAATGGCTGTTGCAGGGACATAACGGTTCCGGAAAATCAACACTACTCAGTCTGATCAATGGTGACCATCCGCAGGCCTATGCCAATGATATCACCCTCTTTGGTAAAAAAAGAGGTTCAGGTGAAAGCATCTGGGAAATTAAAGAACACTTAGGAATTATCTCTCCAGAGATGCACTGGTACTTTGACGCTACTGCAAAAGTATGGCAGAGCATCGCATCCGGATTTTTCGATAGCGTAGGGTTATTTCGGGATCTGAGCTTTGAAAAACAAAGAAAAGTAGATGAGATATTGGCATTTTTTGATTTAAAAGAATACAAAAATCAGCTGCTGTCTACACTCCCTTTAGGCAAACAACGGTTAGTGCTGCTGGCACGAACCATTATCAAGAATCCCGAATTACTGATTCTGGATGAACCTTGTCAGGGCCTGGATTACGAACAGACCAAGCAATTCAATGCAATTGTAGATGAACTCTGTTCACACGGCAATACACTGATCTATGTCGGGCATTTTGAGACACAACTGCCTTCCTGTATTGACAACAGAATAATTTTAGAAAACGGAAAAGTAAAAGCTGTAGAAACAGCATTAGAAAACGCATAACATGAAAAAAAATATATTGATTATCCCTGGAGACGGGATTGGTCAGGAGGTTACGACCTGGGGTAAGAAAGCATTAGAGAAAGTTGCGACAAAGTATGGACACGATTTCATCTTTGATGAAGCCATTATGGGGCATACAGCAATTGAAGCGACAGGCAATCCGCTTCCTGCAGAAACACTGGAAAAAGCAAAATCCAGTGATGCTATTCTTTTCGGAGCCATCGGTCATGCTAAATACGATAATGATCCTTCCGCAAAAGTACGTCCGGAACAGGGCCTTTTAAAGATCAGAAAAGAATTAGGTCTATATGCCAATCTACGCCCTATCCTTCTGTTTGACGAATTGTTAGATGCTTCCAGTCTGAAACCTGAAGTATTACGCGGAACAGATATTCTGTTTTTCAGAGAATTGACAGGAGATGTGTATTTCGGAGAGAAAAAAAGAAATGAAGACAACACATTCGCTTCCGATCTGATGAATTACCATCGCTACGAAGTAGAACGTATAGCACGCAAAGCTTACGAAGCAGCGCGTACCCGTAGCAAAAAATTGTGTTCAGTAGATAAAGCCAACGTATTGGAAACCTCCCGTCTGTGGAGAGAAGTCGTACAGGAGCTTGCAAAAGAATATTCGGACGTAGAGACCGAACATATGTTTATCGATAATGCAGCCATGCAACTTGTCAAAAACCCGAAAAAATTTGATGTTGTACTTACAGCTAATCTTTTCGGAGATATTCTGACAGATGAAGCGTCCCAGATTGCAGGATCAATGGGCATGCTGGCATCTGCATCTGTTGGAGACGGCACTGGCTTCTTCGAACCTATACACGGATCGGCACATGACATCGCCGGACAAAACAAAGCGAATCCGCTCGCTTCTATTCTTTCCGCTGCACTCATGTTAGACATCAGTTTTGGTCTTCAGACAGAAGCGAAAGAACTGACACAGGCTGTAGCTGACACTCTGAAAGCGGGATGGAGAACAGGAGACATTGCAAATGCTTCCACACCTGCAGAACAGCTGTTAGGCACAAAAGAAATGGGTATCAAGGTATTAGAGTTTATTAAATAGAATTAATCAAGGTCAAACATAAAAACTTAAAAGTATGTTACACGATCCAAATCACTTATACATTTTCGATACGACTCTTCGCGATGGCGAACAGGTACCGGGATGTCAGTTAACGACACCTGAAAAGATTGAAATTGCCAAAGATTTGGAAAAATTAGGCGTCGATGTTATCGAAGCCGGTTTTCCAGTATCCAGCCCCGGTGATTTTCAATCCGTAGTCGAATTGTCAAAAGCGGTAAACGATGTCATTATATGTGCACTGACCCGTGCCAATAAAAATGATATCGATGTGGCTGCTGAAGCACTGAAATTTGCAAAAAGACCCCGTATTCATACCGGTATCGGTTCATCAGATCTGCATATCCAATATAAATTCAACAGCACACGTGAAGAAATTCTGGAACGTGCTGTGTCCGCAGTCAAACATGCCAAATCCTACGTAGAAGACGTAGAATTCTATGCGGAAGATGCAGGACGTGCAGACCTGGAATACTTAGCAAAAATGGTAGAAGCCGTCATCGCTGCAGGTGCTACAGTAGTCAATATTCCGGATACAAACGGATATTGCCTGCCCGATCAATATGGAGCCAAAATCAAATTCTTAAAAGAAAATGTAAAAAACATTGATCAGGCTATTATTTCTGCACATTGTCACAACGATTTAGGGCTCGCTACAGCTAATTCTATCGCTGCTGTACAAAACGGTGCCCGTCAGGTAGAATGTACCATCAACGGTATAGGTGAACGTGCCGGAAATACTTCTCTGGAAGAGGTAGCCATGATACTGAAAGTACACAATCAGGTGTTTGGAGGCCTGACTTCCAACATCAATAGCCAGATGTTTACCTACATCAGCAGAAAGGTCAGCGAAATGATGAACATGCCAGTGCAGCCGAATAAAGCTATCGTAGGGCGTAATGCATTTGCACACAGTTCAGGTATTCACCAGGACGGGTTCCTCAAACATAGAGAAACATATGAGATTATCCGTCCGGAAGATGTAGGCTTGTTAGAAGCAGACATTATCCTCACGGCACGTTCAGGTCGTCACGCCCTGAAACACCACTTGGAACGCCTGGGCTATCAACTGGAAAAAGAAGAATTAGCACTTACTTACCAACGTTTCTTAGTACTGGCCGATGCAAAAAAAGACATTTGTGACGAAGATTTAGTCACCTTAGTCACTTCCAGACAAGGTTAAAAAGAGCATAATCGTCATTGTGCATCAAATCCGGTAATCCATTAAAGAACGAAAACCGGACAGTATGCACAATGACGGTAATTTTACAGCCCTCAACCTTGACTTTTATTTTTCACTTTTCACCTACAAAATGAGTTTCGATCTATCAACCCTAAACATAAACTCAGAACAGACGTTAGAACAGATAAAAGATGTGGTTAACAGAACCCCATTGCAATACAATCAACATCTTTCTGATAAATACCAAGCCGAAGTCTATTTAAAACGTGAAGATCTCCAGATCGTCCGTTCCTACAAATTGCGTGGTGCTTACAATAAGATCGTCAACCTTTCGGAAGACGAAAGAAACCGCGGTGTCGTATGTGCAAGTGCCGGCAATCATGCACAAGGCGTCGCTTTCTCCTGTCGAAAACTCAATATCAAAGGTGTAATATTCATGCCCGGCCCTACTCCCAAGCAGAAAATATCACAAACTGAAATGTGGGGAAATGGCAATGTAGAGATCGTATTGACGGGAGATACATTTGATGATTGTCAAAAATCAGCATTGACCTATGCAGAGGAACATGGCATGACCTTTATTCCGCCTTTTGATGATCTCAAGGTAATAGAAGGACAAGGTACAGTAGCAGTAGAAGTACTCCAGGATCTTCCGGATCTGGATGTTGTATTTATTCCCATAGGTGGCGGCGGGCTTGCAGCAGGTGTGAGCCACTACCTCAAAGGAAAAAACAACGCCATCAAATGCTTTGGGGTAGAACCGGAAGGAGCACCTTCCATGCAGGCAGCATTAAGTGCGGGAGAGCCGGTGGAACTGGGGCAGATCAATAAATTCGTCGATGGAGCCGCAGTCAAAAAAATTGGAGCTACAACCTTCGAAATAGCCCGTCAGCTACTTGACCATACCCGCTCTATACCGGAAGGAAAAATCTGTACATGTATACTTGAACTTTACAATAAAGACGCCATTGTAGTAGAACCTGCAGGAGCTCTTTCCGTGGCAGCACTAGAATTTCATAAAGAAGAAATAAAAGGCAAAAAAGTAGTCTGCATTATCTCAGGAGGGAATAATGATATTGACAGGATGAGTGAAATCAAAGAACTATCCCTGCTCTATGAAGGATATAAACACTACTTTATCGTCAGATTTCCACAGCGCCCGGGAGCATTGAAACTCTTCGTATCTGAAGTTTTAGGTCCGAAAGATGATATTACCCGTTTTGAGTTTATTAAAAAAACCGAACGCGAAAGGGGGCCTGCTCTGGTAGGTATAGAACTCAACAAGCCCGAAGATTATCAATCGCTTATTGACCGGATGAAAGAATATAAGTTTGATGTTATAGAAGTCAATAAAGACCAGACATTATTCGAATATCTGGTCTGATCAACTACAGACATTCCGCTATTCAATACAGAAGCCCAGCCATATGCAGGGCTTCTTTGTTTTATTTAACTTGCTATTTTTTGCACATTATCACATACTGATACGCTGATTGAACAAAACTAAATATTACAAGAATACGCCTTTCCCTGTACACAAAAACTTAATGATCTGATCTTAAAAATATTTTCTTAACTTCAACCTATCAAACTGTATATTAGAACACTATGAAAACACAAGCAATCTTATTATTCTTCGTATTACTCAGTGCGACAGCATTCGGGCAGACAGACAAGAGCAAACGTCCGAGTCCTCCGGACAGTGTCAGAATCACGACAGACGACGGCGTTACAATAGCTGTTAATTACAGTCGGCCTTCGCTGAAAGGTCGTCAGATCGGTGTTGATGTAGCACCCATAGGCAAAGTATGGCGTACAGGAGCCAATGAAGCCACCACATTCGAAATCAATAAAGATGTATCCATAGAAGGTCAGGAACTTCCTGCCGGAAAATACAGCCTTTACAGCATTCCTGGTGAACAACAGATCACACTGATCTTTAACAAAACCTGGAATCAGTGGGGTACTAAATATGAACAGAGCGAAGATGCACTGCGCGTAGATGTGACGCCTACTGCAGCAGACACCGCACAGGAACAGTTTAAGATCAGCGCAGATAAATCCGGCAAAGTACAGTTAATCTGGGGCGAACATGCAGTTCCGTTTACAGTAAAAGCCGTCAAATAATCTGACTTGCCTCATAAAAGTAACAGACAAAAAATCTTAATGGAATTTTTGTCTGTTACTCCTTTTCTTCTCTTCCGTACTTTTATTTCGCACTCGTCAGGAAACTTTCCAGATCATCGGTAAAAATTATCAAAAAAGTACTTTTCTGAATAAAAGTATTGCAAATCTCATCTTAAATTTAGTATTCAAAAAAAAGAGCAAAAAACCGAATTCTAACTGCGTTTTTTTGTCTATATTTTGTCATCAATTTTTACAAGTTTTAGCTGTAGAAATTACTCCACAAAATTAATTTTAAAGTTATCCACATTCTCTATATACACTGAAAAACAAACGGTTACTACAAAAAACAAACACAGGAACGCAGTTTATGCAGTTTGTTTTGATCTAGTGTGGAAAAGTATCATTACCCCTCCTATTTAAAATAGTTGATATTTGTTCAGGTCAAGAGGAAATACCCTCCTGACTATACGTTTTCATCATCTTCAGACACTAACTTATCACCTGAAGTGAATGTCTGGCTTTTAACTTTAATATCATGGCAAGAATCATCAAATTTGAAAAAAATGACTGTGCACCATGTGCACAAGTATCGGCATACCTCGATCAGAAAGGTATTCAGTACGAGACTATCAATCCTTTTGATCAGCCTGAGTTAGCGGTCAAGTTTAAAGTTCGTACTGTTCCTACCGTCATCGTATTGGAAGACGAAGAGATCAAAAGCCGTATCATTGGATTTAAGCCGGAAGAATTAGCGTCTATTGCACAGTAAATAGCAGGTATCATCTAAACCACATACTGCTATGGTACACATCTACTACGACTCTAAAACCGGCAACGTGCAACGTTTTATGGACAAGCTCACCCAGATCACCGGTTGGCAGGGACATAAGATCACAGAAGATCTGGAAGTAACAGAACCCGGTCATCTGGTCACGTTTACCACCAATTTCGGACAAGTCCCGGAGCAGACGCTGTTATTTATGAAAAGAGCATCTGCAATGATCAGCTCCGTTACATCTAGCGGAAACCGCAATTGGGGTAGAAATTTCGGTCTGGCAGCAGACAAAATAGCTGCAGACTTTGACATCCCTCTGGCATTCAAATTTGAATTGTCAGGAACGATGGAAGATATTAATCAATTTATTGACATCATAAAGAATCATAACTATGATAGCGAACGAGGTAGCAAAAAGCTGGATATTGCTTAATAATGAAATCATGATCAAACATGATGACGAGTATAGCTTACACAAAGACAAAGAAGCTGTACGCGCCTATTTCTTGGAATATGTAAACAAGAATACGGTATTCTTCTATACATTGAAAGAGAAGATTGATTATCTGATTGAACAGAATTATTACATCAACTTTTACGAATGGTTCACATTCGAACAAATGGAAGAGGTGTTTAATTTTGTGTACGCTAAGAAATTCCGCTTTCAGTCCTTCATGAGTGCATTCAAATTCTTTCAGAGTTATGCACTGCGTGATGATTCAGGTGAAAAATTCCTGGAGCGTTACGAAGACCGCGTAGTGGCGGTGGCGCTGTTCTTAGCACGTGAGGAAGGTGTCGCTAAAGCAATCGAATATGCCGAGATATTTATCAATCAGGAATACCAACCTGCTACCCCGACTTTCCTGAATGCCGGTAAAAAACGTTCCGGAGAGCTGGTATCCTGTTTCCTTGATGAAATCGGTGACAACCTTAACGGTATCGGTTATGCTGTAGATTCTGCAATGAAATTATCATCAATCGGTGGTGGTGTCTCTTTCAATATTTCCAAAATCCGGGCTCGTGGTGAAGCGATCAAAGGTGTGGAAGGAAGAGCAGGAGGTGTACTTCCGATCATGAAGATCATGGAAGACACGTTCTCATACGCTAACCAGTTAGGACAACGTCCTGGTGCCGGAGCCGTATACCTGAATATCTTCCACTCAGATATTGAAGAGTTCCTGGATTGTAAAAAGATCAACGTTGACGAAAAAGTCCGTATCAAATCGCTGTCTATCGGTATCATTGTTCCTGATAAATTTATGGAGTTGGCTGAAAAAGACGAAGCAGCTTACCTGATCTATCCGCATACCGTAATGCAGGAGTATGGTCAGTATCTGGACGAATTAGATATGGATCTGATGTACGAGGAATTGATTACCAATCCGAACATCAAGAAGAAAAAAATCAATGCACGCCACTTACTGGTGAAGATTGCACAAACACAAAAAGAATCAGGATACCCATATATCTTCTTCAAAGAAAATGCCAATCGTGAGCATGCCCTGAACGGACTAGGTAAAGTTAAATTCTCTAACCTGTGTACAGAGATCATGCAGGTATCAGAAGTTTCAGATATTAACATCTACGGTAAAGAAGATACCATTCGTTATGGTATTTCATGTAACCTGGGATCGTTGAACGTGGCAACCGTAATGGACAACAAACGCATCAAAGAAACAGTTAAGACAGCCATGCGCGCCCTTACAGTAGTATCTGATGTAACAGATATCGAAATGGTTCCATCCATCGCTAAAGCAAACCGCGAGCTACATTCCGTAGGTCTGGGAGCAATGAATCTGCACGGATTCCTGGCAAAAAGCTTTATCATGTACGAATCAGACGAAGCATTAGATTTTGCCAACACGTTCTTTATGATGATGAACTACTACTCTTTGGAAGCTTCTATGGAAATTGCCAAAGAACGTCAGAGAACATTTGTAGGATGTGAAAAATCAGCATATGCAGACGGTACTTATTTCGATAAATACCTGAGCAGAGATTATATGCCTAAGTCGGACAAAGTCAAAGAACTATTCGAAGGTATGCATATCCCGACTATTGAAGATTGGGCACAACTGAAAGAACAGGTCAAAGAACATGGTGTATACCACGCTTACCGTCTGGCAATCGCACCGAATCAGTCTACATCATATATTATGAACGCAACTGCATCAGTAATGCCGATTGTAGATATTATTGAAGTACGTGAATACGGAGACAGTACAACCTACTATCCGATGCCATACCTGACAAACGATAACTATTTCTATTTCAAATCGGCATACGATATGGACCAGATGAAAGTATTGCGTCTGATCTCAGTTATCCAGCGTCACATTGATCAGGGAGTATCTACTATCCTTCACACGAACTCGAAAGATTCGACACGTGATCTGGCAAAATATTATATCTATGCACATAAATTAGGGTTGAAATCCCTTTATTATACACGTACACGCAAATCTACTATCGATGAGTGTGTATCTTGTTCAGCATAAAAGTTTAAAAAGTACTTAACTCATACAGAAGCTGAATATCAACGACACCAGTCGTTAGTATTCGGCTTCTTTTAACGAATACCACCATGAACAGAAAAATTAGAGCGGTAAACTGGAATACCCCGGACAATGATTATGCATTAATGTTCTGGGAGCAGAATATAAAACAGTTCTGGATCGATACCGAATACATTCCTTCAAAAGATATTGACAGCTGGAAAGGTCTGAGCTGGGATATGAAAGAATGTTACAAAAAAGCATTAGGCGGACTGACATTGTTAGATACACTACAAAGTCACACCGGAATGCCTAAGATCATTGATCATATCGATTCTCTGCAGAATAAAGCTGTATTGTCTTATATGTGTATGATGGAAGCGATTCACGCCAAATCATATTCTACTATTTTCACGACCGTATCTACGACCAATGAGATCAATGATGTATTCGGATGGGTAGAGCAGAATAAGCACCTGCAGTTTAAAGCGCAGACGATCGACAAATACTACCGTTCTATTGATAAAGAAGATCCTACGGACGAAGAATTGTTCATGGCCCTGGGAGCGTCCGTATTACTGGAATCATTCCTGTTCTATTCCGGTTTCTTCCTGCCACTTTGGTTATGTGGACAAGGTCAGATGGTGGCTTCAGCAGATATTATCAAGAAAATCATTGCAGATGAATCTATCCACGGTGTATTCGTTGGATTAATTGCCCAGGATATTTTCAGACGTATTCCAAATAAAGAAGAAGTTAAAGCCCGTTTCCTTACCTTATTGAATGAGCTTTATGAAAACGAATTGAAATACACAGAAGAGATCTACACTGTTGTAGGATTAACAGCAGAAGTGAAAGAATATGTACGTTACAACGGCAACAAAGCGTTGATGAACTTAGGTTTCGATCCGATTTTTGAGGTAAAACAAGTCAACCCGATCGTGCTTAATGGTTTGAATACAGAAACAACACAACATGACTTCTTCTCTAAAAAATCAACGAACTACGAGAAAGCAACTGAAATCGTACACTTGATGAATGAAGATTTCCAGATGGATGCAACAGTAAATGTATAACCATTTTACATAACAGTATAATAGAAAAAGCCACTACATGTAGTGGCTTTTTCTATTATACTAACTTCCTTTTTGCTTACCCCGATACAGATTTAAAAATCAGATCAGCTGCCAGTTTCGCCGTCCTGTTATCCACATCAAATACAGGATTTAGTTCAGCAATATCATAGGATCTTAATTTTCCGCTGTTCAGAATAGTATGTAACAGCTTAAAAAAATGCTGATCCGGTAAAACTCCACAAAAAGCAGTAGCACTTACTCCAGGAGCATATGCTGCCGCAAACACATCCAGATCAATCGTCATATAAATACAGTCTACTTTTGCAATAAACTGTTCCAACTGAACAAGTATATGTTCCTGCCGGAGCGAGTTACCCATCTCTTCCGCAGTAATATAAGTTGCGCCAAAATCATGTGCTGTATCAAACAAAACCTTTGTATTGCTGATTTTCTGTATACCAAGTGCCAGATAGTGCAGCTGTTTACCTTGTTTATGTAAATCTTCAGCTATCTGAAAGAAGCCCGTACCTGAAGTAGCTACCCCATCTACAGGTTTACGCAAATCAAAATGTGCATCAAAGTTAATAATACCAATTTTCTGCAATTCTCCGACAGATTGATAAACAGCCTGAAAATGTCCGTATGTGACTTCATGTCCGCCTCCCAGGACAATCGGAAAACCACCAAGTTCCAAAACCTGCAGGATCGCTAAACTGAGCTGTCGCTGAGCCTTCTCCAGACGACCCTCTGTACACAGAATATCTCCCCCATCGTACAAGATCACATCTGCATCATGATGTACAGGAAGATTGCGCAGCACTTCCCGGATAGATTTTGGTCCCTGCACAGCACCCACCCGGCCTGAATTACGTCTTACCCCTTCATCACTACAAAATCCCAGCAAGACATAACTTCCTGAAGACAGCTTCACTTCACCCGAAAGATCAATACATTGAACAACCTGATACCAACGCAGATAAGCATCATCAGTGCCATCAGTCCTCCCCTGCCACAAAAGGGCATTCCCCGGTACGTAATCTTCAATGTGTAAATGTCCCATACTACCTGACCTTTAGAATAAGTGATCAATAACAGCATCATCAACCAATGAAGCTCGTGTAACCTGCAGCTGTCTGGAACGTTGCAATTCACGTTCTATAGCCGATATTGCTTCCGGATTGCGAGCCCAGGCACGTCTGGCGATACCATTATTAACATCAAAAAACAACATCTGTACTAATTTTTCATCAGCCTCAGAAGTTCCGTCAAGAACCATTCCGAATCCGCCGTTGATCACTTCTCCCCAGCCAACACCTCCGCCATTGTGAATAGAAACCCAGCTTGCGCCACGGAAACTGTCACCAATCACATTATGTATAGCCATATCGGCGGTAAATTTACTGCCATCATAGATATTGCTCGTCTCTCTGTAAGGAGAATCCGTACCACTCACATCATGATGATCCCGACCCAGAACTACCGGAGCAGACAACCGTCCGGTTCTCACCGCTTCATTAAATTTCTGAGCAATCCGGATCCTTCCTTCCGCATCTGCGTACAATATGCGGGCCTGAGAACCTACAACAAGCTTATTAGCCTGTGCGGCCTTAATCCACTGAATATTATCTTCCAGCTGCTGCACGATCTCCTGAGGAGCATCGGCCTGCAATTCAAGCATCACTTCGAGTGCCAGTTGATCCGTCAATTGAAGATCAGCTTCAAGCCCCGAGGTACACACCCATCTGAATGGCCCGAAGCCATAATCAAAACACATAGGCCCCAAAATATCCTGTACATACGAAGAATACCTGAAATCCGTACCATTCGCGGCAAACACATCTGCACCTGCCCGACCGGATTCCAGAAGAAAGGCATTTCCATAATCAAAGAAATACGTTCCTCTGGCCGTATGCTTATTAATCGCTTCCACATGTCTCACCAGTGTCTCTTTTACCTTTTGGACAAAGAGTTCCGGTTCTTCTGCAAGCATGCGATTAGCCTCTTCAAAACGCAGCCCTACCGGATAATAACCTCCAGACCAGGGATTATGCAGAGAAGTCTGATCGCTGCCCACCGTCACAAAAATCTCTTCTTCATAAAATCGTTCCCAAAGATCCACCACATTACCAATGTAGGCCAGTGAAACGACTTCCTGTTGGGCTATTGCCGACTTTAATCGTAAGACAAGTGTATCAATATCCTCGAATAATTCATCCACCCAACCCTGTTTATGTCGCTTATGAGCAGCATCCGGATTGACCTCTGCACATACTGTAATACAGCGTGCAATATTTCCGGCCTTTGGCTGTGCGCCGCTCATTCCTCCCAAACCAGATGTCAGAAAAACTTTTCCTTTCGTGTCTTCGCCTGCTTTCAGCTTTTTACGCAATGCATTCATTACCGTAATCGTCGTACCGTGTACAATACCCTGCGGACCGATATACATATAAGATCCTGCAGTCATCTGTCCGTATTGCGTTACTCCTAAAGCATTATAACGTTCCCAATCGTCCGGTTTAGAATAATTCGGTATCATCATACCATTTGTCACGATGACACGCGGAGCAAAAGCGGAGGAAGGGAAAAGACCCATCGGATGTCCGCTATACATATGCAAGGTCTGCGTATCTTCCATATTTGCCAGATACTGCATAGTAAGTCTGTATTGTGCCCAGTTCTGAAACACAGCACCATTGCCCCCGTACGTAATCAGTTCCTCCGGATGCTGCGCCACGGCAGGATCCAGATTATTCTGAATCATCAGCATAATAGCTGCCGCATGACGGCTTTTAGCAGGATATTCCGTTACAGGCCTTGCATAAAGGTCATATGAAGGCATAAAACGATACATATAAATACGTCCGTACTGTTCAAGTTCTTCCAAAAACTCCTTCCCCAGTACAGCGTGCCATTCTTTTGGAAAATAGCGCAATGCATTCCGCAAAGCGAGTTTCTTCTCTTCCCTATTCAATATATCCTTACGCTTTGGCGCATGGCTCACTTTATGATCTCGACTTCTTTCTACCGGCAATTCCGCTGGAATACCTTGTAAGATCTCTTCCTGAAATGTCATCTCTCTGGTTTTTATTTATGATCAAAAACAACTGCTCCGTCAATCCACACCTGTATAGGTTCCAACCGACCCTGATGGTACGTAATCTCTTTAATGCTATCCGTAGGGAACAACACAAAATCCGCCTTAGCACCTTTGGACAAAATGCCCCGATCGGACAATCCCAAAGCTGCAGCAGCTCTGTATGTTACTCCGGCAAACACCTCTGCATTGCTAAGTTTCTCAAAACAAGCCAGTACAGATGCCTGCGTCAGCAAATGTCCCATTGGAGCTGAGCCGGGATTCCAGTCTGTGGCAATAGCCAGACTTGTACCTGCATCCAGCAATCTTCTTGCCGGTGTAAAGGCACATCCTATACCCATAGATGCTCCCGGTAAAGCAACAGGAATAACATCTGAAGCAGCCAGCAACTCTATTTCGGCAGTTCCCGAACTCTCCAGATGATCGGCACTTCTGGCAGCAAATGCAACGGCGACTTCACTTCCTGAAGTACTGAACTGATCCGCATGTACCGTGATATCAAAACCTAAAGCCTTGGCAGCCTCAAAATACGGCTTAATCTGCTCCTTAGAGAAAGCACTTTTCTCGACAAATGCATCAATCCGGTTGCTTAGTTGCTCTTCCTTAAGGACAGGGAATAACTCTTTTACAAGTATCTCTAAATATGCTTCATGACTCCCTTCAAAGTCCTTTGGTAAAGTATGTGCAGCCAGACAGGTAGGAATCAGTTGCGCTTTGGAGGTTTTAGCAGCCTGTTTGATGGCACGCAAAATCTTAAGCTCTTCTTCGACATTCAGACCATATCCGCTCTTCACTTCAATGGTCGTTATACCCTGAAGAATCAGTGCTGCTGCCCGTTCCAGAATAAGATGTACTAAATCATCAGTTGTAGCAGCACGGGTATCCTTGACCGTACTCCAGATACCCCCTCCGCTCTCTGCAATTTCCAGATAAGAACTTCCTGCATTACGCAGGGCGAAATCGTTGGCCCGGGTACCGGCAAATGCAATATGTGTATGCACATCAATCATTCCGGGGATCACGACAGTATCTTCTTCTACAAGCGTAAGCTGCAGATCCGGATATGACGATTCGGACCGTAACAATTCAAAATCAGCAATACGTTCTATCCGGTCTCCTTTGATAAGAATACCGGCATTTTTCTCAATATGAAGTTGCTGATCCTGCAGAGCGCCCTTTAATGGCAGATCAGTCATTGTCAGCACTTCCCTGAAAGGCCCTATAAGGCGATATTGATTTTCGTTGTTCATATCCTTAAAATTCATCAAATAAATTACCTCCCATACCCGGATAAGGTTTATTTTCCTGTTTCGCAGCTGCTCTTGCTACAGCTATAAGTTCACCGGAGTACGTCAATGCCTGTGCTGTTTCCATAATATCAGACATAGCCTGATCTTCTTCCAGATGAGGAATTGCCAATCGTACATGTGCATGTACCGCTGCCACAACAGGTGTAGGTTTCAGCGGATGATGGAAATCCAGAGCTTGTGCAGCACACAATAGTTCTATACTCTGTATCTTTTGTACATTATCCAGCACCTGCAGCAATTTTCTTCCTCCTATAGACCCCATACTCACATGATCCTCCTGTCCCAGAGATGTTGGAATACTATCAGCGCTTGACGGAAAACAAAGTCCTTTATTTTCACTCGCAAGAGCAGCTGTCGTGTATTGCAAAATCATGAAACCGGAGTTCAGTCCCGTAGAACGTAACAGGAGCTTTGGAACATTAGGCGTATCTCCTTCCAATGATAAATATACTCTTCTGTCTGCAATATTTCCGATTTCGGAGGCTGCAAGACAGGCATAGTCTAAGACCATTGCCAAAGGCTGCCCATGAAAATTTCCACCGCTGATTGTCAGATCTTCATTAATCAGAACAGGATTGTCCGTCACAGCATTAATTTCTGTTTCCACCAGTTCTTTCAGATGCAGCCAGGCTGTACGTGAAGCACCATGAACCTGAGGAATACAGCGTAAGGAATAAGGATCCTGTACACGTGAACAATTGGCATGAGAGGTGACAATCTCAGATCCTTCCAGTAAATGATAAATAGTATCTGCGACAAATTGATTCCCCGCATATGCTCTGAGTTCGTGTAGCTCCTTGAAAAATGGTTTTATAGATGCATTCATTCCTTCCAGCATCAAAGCCGCTATCAAATCCGCCTGCATCAGTACCTGATGAAACGTTTCTACTCCTTTGACTGCATGAGCAGCAATAAATTGTGTTCCGTTGATCAGTGCAAGACCCTCTTTTGCTGCCAGATGTAAAGGTTCTAAACCGAATATGGCAAGTACCTCCCCTGTCGAACGTATTTCACCTTTATAATGCACCTTCCCAAACCCGATCAGAGGCAGGAACAAATGTGACAAAGGAGCCAGGTCCCCTGAAGCGCCTACAGATCCCTGCTTAGGTACCACCGGAATCACATCCTGTTCGATATGCCAGATAATACGATCAATCGTACTTTCCTGTATTCCCGAAAATCCTTTGGCCAAAGCATGCGCTTTCAGGATCAGCATCAGTTTGGATAATTCGGCATTAATAGGCTCACCAACTCCCACAGCATGACTCTTAAGAATATTTTCCTGCAGCAAACGGGTATCTTCACGGCTGATCAGTGTGGTGCAAAGAGGCCCGAAGCCGGTGTTGATACCGTAAACAATACGATCAGACGATACTATCTTTTCTACCAACCCCGCACTCTTCCTGATGCGCTCACGACTTTCTTCAGTAAGTATACCTGTATATTGTCCATTGCCTATCGCTAAGGCTGTGGAGACCTTTAGATGATCTTCTCCGTAATGAAATAGTGGCTTAATCATATCGTTATGTATTTTTTTATACTAGATTATAGGCATACAGCATAATAAATATGCATACCATAAATTGTCCTTTATCAAATTTACCTGCTATATTTGATAATTAGAAATACCAATATTATCAACAATTGATAACCATGAGTAATCAAATAGAACTAAGACACCTTATTTATTTCCGTACACTTGCGGAAGAATTACATTTCCGGAAAGCAGCTGAACGCTTATTTATTTCCCAACCTGGGCTGACCCGGCAGATCAAACAGATGGAAGAAATATATGGTGCCGTTTTATTTGAAAGAGGAAAACGATCGGTACAACTGACAAATGCAGGTCAATATCTCAAGTCAGAGGTTGATATTCTGCTCAATCAACTGGATAATATCAAAACCCAGATCAAAAAAAGAGCTGAAGGCAAGATCACAGAACTATCCATTGGTTTTATCGGATCAGCCGCCCAGAGTATTATGCCTGATTTGCTTTATCAGCTGGATCAGGAACACCCTTTGATTGAAGTTGCCATGAATGAGCTCCCCAATAATACACAGGTTGAATACCTGCTGCATAATAAACTTGATTTTGGTTTTGTTCGGATGGACACTCCCAGCAGCGGACTAGTGCTCAAAAAAATCACAGAGGAACCTTTTTCACTGGTTATTCCCAAAAACTATCCTATTCAGCAAGACAACTTCCACTCCCTGCAGCAGTTCCGAAACGAAGCTTTCATTTTATTTTCGAGAGATTACAGCAATGCCTATTATGAATTGGTAATGAGCATATTCGGAGATCATGGATTCGTGCCCAATGTGCATCACAAAACAGTTAATGCACTTAGTATATTCAAATTAGTTGAAAAAGGTATGGGGGTAGCCATAGTCCCCAGCTCTCTAAGGATTGGCTACGATGTATCTGTCAATTTTATTGATCTGCAGGATATTCCGCAACGTAGTCAACTGTCGTTAATATGGAATCCAAAAAACAGAAATCCGGGTATTCCGGCGCTACTGTCCGTATTGGAACACTACTTTTTATAGAAGGCTACCCTCTCCGTATACTTTTCTTCAGGAGGATAAAATAGTGCAATCGATTGATCAGCAACAGACTGCATAAATTGAAAACAGATTAGATATATTTGGTTTTCAAAGTTCCAAAACCTATTATGAGAAGACTACTTATTACTTGCCTTTCCCTGATCAGTATCGCTTATGCACAGAACAGAACAGCAGATCTTTTCAAAGATGCTTCTTTGACCACTCTCAAAAAGAATATCAGCGAAAAACAGATCGATCTGATTCAGAATCCTACACTTAAAAATGTAGCTACCCAATTGTATAATAAAAACTATCCTCTGGATAAACGCTACCGTGAATATAGCAATTACGAATCTCCCCAGACATTAGCAAAGAAACTTAAAACGAGTCCCTACTCCCAATATGAAAATCCGACAGGCATATATTTTTCGGAAGGAGATTCAGCCATTTTATGGGTCGAAAAAACAAATGCCACACAGCTTTCATTGCGTGTAACCAACTGGGATGATGATGAATTTAAACAAAAAGATTACCCCTTAACGCAAGGGTATAATGCCTTTAAAATAGAAAATAAGGGGAATTCCTATATTCAATATTTTACTCCTGACAAGGCCGGCAACAACAAGGTGAAAATACATATCCTTTCCGGAAAAGTGAATGGCGTCTTTGATATCAGCAAACACACGAATAAAGACTGGGACAACTTGCTGGCAAATGCAACAGCCCCTGTACTGGACATCGTCGGTAAACAGGTGCAACTGGCTTATGCCGTTCAATCCCTGCAAACCAGTGCTGCTCATCAGGGTGTTGAACTGGTTAAGCTATATGACTCCATTATCGGTATACAACATGAGCTGATGGGACTTAAGCAAACAAACCGTATTCCGAAAAACAGAATGTTTGGCCGTGTTATATGGAAAGGATTTATGCACGCAGATGGTATTGGGGCAGCTTTTCATAACAATACCATGAAAGATGTGGCCAGTGTGGCAGGGCTCAGAAAAAATTCATGGGGTGTAGCACATGAATTTGGACACGTAAACCAGGTTCGGCCAAATATGAAATGGGTAGGAACGACTGAGGTTACAAACAACATTTATTCGGTCTGGACACAATATATCTATAACCAGAAGCAACCCAAACTGGAACGGGAGAAGTTAAAAGATTATGATGAGCCAAAGATTGGAGGCCGTATTACAGCTTATATGGAGTCCGCATTTATCCATCGCCAACCCTGGCTGACACAGGCCGGTCCGGACCGCTGGGACAGAGAGCGTCCGCGTGATTGGGGTGGAGATCATTTCGTTAAATTAGTACCGCTATGGCAATTACAATTGTACTTCAATGTTGCAGGAGAAGGAAATGCATGGAAAAACAAAAACTTCTACGGTGATATTTTCACCAAGGCTATTAACACAACAAAGGTAAAGGATAAACCGGACGCCTATTATCAGCTTGAATTTATTAAAAATGCCTGTGATGCTGCAAAACTTGATCTGACTGACTTTTTCGAACAATCAGGACTATTGATCCCGATAGATCTGTGGGTAGATGATTATACCTGTGCGCAAATGACCATTACGCCAAATGATATTCAACAGGTCAAAACCTACGCTGCCAAATATCCGAAGCCGAACACGCCCGTACTTCACTATATTACAGCCAACAGTGTACAGGCCTATAAAAATAAATTAGCTGTTTCCGGTACCAAAGGCTCCGGGTATACAAAAGAAAATAAAAAAATCATTGTTGATAACAACAAATGGCAGAATGCTGTTGCCTTTGAAACTTTTGCAGGAGACAAATTAGTTAAAATCGCTTTTGTAGGCGCCGGATCAGCAGATGCAACACAGACGATTGTACATATGCCTGAGGGAACAACTGCAGTCAAGGCTGTCAGCTGGGATGGGAAACGTACAGATGTATTATAAGAATAGAAAAATCCGGTAACAGAAGGCTTGAACCGGATTTGGTTATGTCTTTCCGTTTTTATGGAAAGACATAACTAAATTTAGCTGAGCTTACTGTCAATAGTTGACAGATAAGCATAATCCTCAAAAGCAAAACTCGAAGTTTGTGACATCACATAATTCAATATTTGCTTCGCTTTAGTCAGCAGATTCTTTTGTTGTTCTGTATCTGCAGTATGAAGACCATCGTTCATCAGAATAAGAGCCAGCGGGCGAAGTTGTTCTACTTCCAGTTCCTGCTGAAAATAAGCCTGCAAAGATTCAGAAGTCTGATTCAGAAAAAAAGCTCTGTCTTTTCCGAAAAATGTACTGTATCCATTATCAAAAAAATCCGGATCTTCCGGTTCGTCAAAGGCGGTAAACTTATCTGTGATTAATCGAAGGTACTTACCGATCTCGTTCATCCAATTCATCAACGAGTCTTTCTCAAATCTAATTCCCATTTATTTTTTTAAAACTTATCTGATCTGTCCGTCTCCGGTTACAAACCATTTTTCCGTAACCAATTTTTCCAATGCAAAAGGACCTCTGGCGTGAAGTTTCTGCGTAGAGATACCGATCTCTGCTCCAAGTCCGAATTCTCCGCCATCGGTAAATCGTGTAGACGCATTTGCATACACAGCCGCAGCATCGACACTATTCATAAACCGTTCAATTTTTTCTGCATCATTCGAGATAATACATTCTGAATGCCGGGAAGAATACAAAGCAATATGATCCAATGCCTCTTCTGTGTTATCCAATACTTTGATTGAACATTTCAAATCTAAAAATTCCCGACCGAAATCCGACTCTTCTGCATGCTTTAAAAACGGATAATTTTCCTTTTTTAACACTTCGTAAGCAGTATTGTCACCAAAAACTTCTACTTCCGCTTTTGAAAAAGCATCTACCAGCTTAGGTAAGAACGTATTTGCAATCTCCCGATCCACCAATACCGTATCCAGAGCATTACAGACAGAAGGACGACTAATCTTCGCATTTGCGACGATAGCTGCAGCTTTATCTAGGTCTGCTGTTGTCTCCACATACGTATGGCACACACCTGCACCGGTTTCGATAACAGGGACTTTGGCATGATTACGCACAAAATCAATAAGTGATTGTGAACCTCTGGGAATAATAATATCAACATATTTTGTAGCTTCCAGCAATTCAGTTACGAACTTGCGGTCTGTAGGCAGGAGCTGTACGACCGCCGGATCAACAGACATATCAGCCAGTACCTTCCGGATAAGATTGACCAGCACCGTATTGGTATGCCAGGCATCACTACCGCCACGTAGCAGGCACACATTACCTGACCGGATACAAAGAGCCGCCACATCGATAGATACATTAGGTCTGGACTCATAGATTACTGCGACGACACCTAAGGCTACTGTCTTCTTCTCAACTAATAGTCCGTTTTCCAGTTTTTTTGAAGAAAGCATCTTACCCGTAGGATCTTCCAGTATAGCTATTTCACGTAAGCTGGAACATAGTCCGTCGATGCGCTCTGCATTCAGCAGCAATCGGTCATACTTCGGATCTTCTTTATCCATGGCATCCAGATCCGTTTGATTGGCCTCTAAAATTTCAGGGACATGCTGTTCCAGCACATCTGCCAGTTGAATAAGTACCTGCGCTCTTTTCTCAGCAGGAATATGTTGAATAGCCTGGGTTGCCGCACGGGCAGCCAACAGCTGTGAGGTAATATTTTCCACGTTATAAGAGTACGATATCATTGGCATGCGCCAGTTCTACATTCTTTTTCTGATCCAGCTTTGTAAGAGCGGATGCATCTATCCGGGCTTTTGCAACAGCGATTTTCAATCCGGTTTCATCCGAGATATGAAAAACTTCTCCTGCCTCAAACCCCTGAATAATATCCTTAACCCCTACCGCCAGTAAACTTTTACGTTTCTGAAGAGCTTCCACAGCACCACTGTCAACACGTACCTCGCCTTTGATCAGACTGCCACTGGCAATCCACTTATTACGTGAAGAAACCCGCTTAGACTGCGGAAGGCAGACCGTCCCTGTTTCTCCTTTTACAGCTTTCAGCAGTCCATTTTCTGTCTGCATGCTGAAAATGACGGCACGGATTCCCATCTGACTTGCTAAACGCGCAAAATTGAGCTTAGAAGTCATTCCTCCGAGTCCTACAGAAGATTTATCTTTTCGGGCAAGAGATAATGCTTCCTTATCGACAACCTTAATCTCCGCTATTACTTTTCCACCAGCATCCATGACTCCAGGCACTGAAGTACTGAATAATATCTGTTCTGCCCCAAATCCCACAGCAATCAATGTAGCCAGTTCATCATTGTCAGAAAACTTCAGCTCCTTATTGCTGACGACATCATTTTCATTGGCAATCGGAATAATATTGTTTTTCCAGAGTTCTTCGTACGTACTTTTCAACTGTAAAAACTGATCCCGGTTCGCAAAATGCTGCCTTTCACAAAGGCTTTGGGCCAATGCAATTTTGTAGGGACGGAAATAAGTACTGTATGTACGGATCAGTAATGGATTTCCGATAGCCGCTGCAGCTTTACGCTCGGAAAGTGTACCGGAATATTTGGGTAAAAATCGCTTACCGGCAGCTACAGCACCTGAAGATACCAGTACAATATTATATTTCTGTTGTAACTCTGCACATTGCCGCGCTATCTCCAGCACAATCCGTTCATCTATTTCACCGTCTTTAGATGTGATTGCCGCTGAACCAAACTTGACAACCAGTATAGGTTTTTTCATTTTATTACTCCGCTCTTTTATCTCTGCCTGACATTAATCCCTAAAATTAAAAAGTTAAAGACACAAAACAAGCAAAATATGTAAAAGAATGGATAAAATAAATCACACCCCTGCTGTTGACAAGAATGCCATCAGCAGGGATGTGAAGTTCAGTTAATATAAAGTTTTCTGAAGAATTACAGCTTAAAGGAATAGATCTCCGTACCATCCGAAAAATGGATTTCCGTATCAAAATCAGTTCCATGAGTTGTTTTATAGCTTTTAACCAAGGTCTTCAACGTCTCGACATCCCCCTGGTAAGTCAACGCAAATGGTTTTGCTAAATTATATCCGCTTAGATCCATAATCACTTTGCCTGTATTATCCACTTCAAACATGGTATACTTTCCAGAAGGTAATTGCACAGCAGCAGCACCTTTATTCTGCAAGTCAGTCAAAAACTGATCAACAATCGCAGCTTTCTCCTTTGTAGATCTGGCAAAACCAAAAATAATATGTGCAGGAACACGATTCAGTTTAGGATAAAGCACTTTTACCATCTGCTGTTCCGGAAGAGTTAATGTATAATCATTAGCCGTCACTTCCAGTTTCCCCTTAATCTGCTCTCCGCCTAAGTTTACCTCTACAGGATAGCTTTTATTCTCCAGATTCACCAGATCAAACTGAGAAATCGCCGGCCCCAGACTTGTCAGGCAGACATCCGGAGACTTGACATCATAATAATTTAAAACAATTGTTCCGTTCTGGAGTTTAAAATCGCTGTTCAGGTAATAATTACCACAATTAAAGATCTTAACCGTTTTATTAATTAAATGGAGAGTTTTAGCAGAGCCATCAGCACGTTCCATAAGCGAAATGGTAACAGGCTCTGCGGAGGACTGTTTCTCTTCACTTTTTTCACAGGATAATAACAGCAAGAACAGACAAGCAACAAATAGGTTTTGAATTATTTTCATATTAGTAGGTTTTTTTACATAAAACGTACAACATATACCAAATGCTACACAGCTCCGATGTATTTGTCCAAAACCCAGCCTCAAAATTTTTGTTCCACATCTTTTCCCCATTCCTCATTAAGCTGAATCGCGAAGTTAGCATTAGATGAAAAACCTTCCAGCAACATTCCTTTGAAAGTCAGTTTCATATTATGCTTTAATGTAGAGGAAACTGAAAATTCCCGTATAATCTTATTCTCCTTATTATATACTTTCAGGGCATATCCTATGTCCCTTACGACCGGGAGATAACCCAGAAACTGATTGAATTGCAGTACAGGTTCTGTTTTACCAAATTCGGGATAGAATATAATAGCTGATCCATCGGACAAATCCGGAAATCTGGTCTCACTAAAAGGCACATAATAGGGCAGTTCGTGTTCCTGTGTAATTTCTATTTTTCCGACTTCGGAAAGATCAGCTTTATCTGTAAATTCAAATTTCACCTGAGAATAATAACGCTGTAATACCAGAGGAACTTTCAGATCTTCCCCCACTTCCAGGCTCATGATCCTTTCACCGAAAACCTCATTGTCAGAATTATCAAAAGTATTATACAGATAATAATCATCCGCTGTTTTGATCGTACGCGGAAGAGTCAGCGTTTTAACTGCCTGACTCAGAACAAAAGATATATCATAACTTCCGGATGCCAGTGTCAGAGGCAGGTTCATTTCCAATGAATTTCTTTCAAGCTCTATCCTACCTTCTGTTACAAGTTTTCGATCCTGACTATTGAAGATATGATAGTATAAATGACGTAAAACAGGATTTACCGTTACAATCTTTCCGTCATAAGATCCTGAAAGCCGCATATTATCTATTCGCAAAGTTCCCGTTTTTTCATTGAATTGCCCATTGTTACCCCGTTTTAAAACAAGTCTGAAGATTATCTTCTGGATTTCTTCAGTTCGTTGCAATTTGGTCAGGTCTGCCGTAATATCTCCCCAGGCTGTTCCCTTTATACTGCTCATATCATAGTCAGAAAGCAAAGCTACAAACGTAAGTCCGTTATCAATGGAATATAAGATATCCAATGCTTTAGGGCCTGTATCTGATCCTGAGACATTAAAAGCTAACTGATTTAAAGATTTCACATCTTTCAAAGGTATAGCGATTTCTATCTGTGTGACACCTCTGAAAGATGCTGCACGTCCGGCATTGTATTCTGCATAGGCCTTTCCCGCTACAAAATCTACATTATTGGGTGTGACGGTCCATTGTACTCCATCTTCATCTAATGCAAGATCAGGTCTCAAGGTACCGTTGTTAAAAGACCAGAAGTATAGCGGTTGCTCACCGGATATTATATTGTTTCCGGAATTAGCCACAAGTTTCAGCCCGTTATCCAGAGAAGAAACAGAGGCCGTAAAACCGGACAAAACAAAGTCTACACGATAAGATTCCCTTTCTTCGGGAACAGAAACAGACTTGCTGCACGAAAATAATACATGCCATGCGAGAAATAGTCCTAAATAAAGTTTTGCTCTTCTTTTCATAATTTACAACAAGCTAAAAAGTAAAATAATGGAGTATACAGGTATGCTGTTATCTGATGAACATTAGATAACAGCATTTTTTTGCTTAAAAAGTCCTGGCTTAAATGGGGAAACCCCTTGTGAATAACGGCAGTTATTCAGGAATATAACGGCAACAATAATCTGAATATACTAAATATTTATCTTTACTTCAAATTATTTCGCAATTAAAAATTAAATATCAACAAACAACTATTAGGAAGTAAAGCGATCTTCATATGCTTTTTCCAGCGAGAACATCTCATCTCTCAGTTTTGCAGCTTCAAGAAAATCCATTTCTTTCGCCGCTTTTTCCATACGTTTCTTGGTCGTCTCGATAGCCTTCTTAAGATCTTTCTCACTCAGATACTGCATCACCGGATCAGCAGCCACAGCTACCGTAGGATCCGGCTCCACATATATTTTAGGTTCCATACCGTTAAAATCAGCAACTGAAGTCTGTTCCATAATTTCTTCTCTTGTCTTACCTACTGTCCGTGGAGTAATATGATGCTCTTCATTGTATTTCATCTGCTTTTCACGACGTCTGTTTGTCTCGTCTATCGTGATCCGCATACTGTCCGTCATCTTATCAGCATACATAATCACACGTCCTTTATCGTTACGTGCAGCACGCCCTATAGTCTGTATAAGAGAACGCTCCGACCTCAAAAATCCTTCTTTATCTGCATCCAGAATAGCAACCAGAGTCACTTCCGGCAGATCCAGTCCTTCACGAAGCAAATTGACACCTACTAATACATCAAACTCGCCAAGCCGGAGGCCACGCAGAATCTCCACGCGTTCTAAGGTTTTCACCTCAGAGTGGATATAGCGTACCTTAATATTCAGGCGTGTCATATATTTGGTCAGTTCCTCCGCCATACGCTTGGTCAAAGTAGTAGCCAGTACACGGCCACCTTCTTTAATTGTTTTATCCACCTGTTCCAGAAAATCATCCACCTGGTTAATAGCCGGACGCACTTCAATAACAGGATCTAACAATCCGGTAGGTCTGATCACTTGCTCTACAACAACTCCTTCGGTTTGCTGTAACTCATAATCACCGGGTGTAGCAGAGACATATATGGTCTGATTGGTCAACGACTCAAATTCCGGAAAATTAAGCGGTCTGTTATCTAACGCTGCAGGCAGACGGAAACCATATTCTACTAAAGAAACCTTACGCGAACGGTCACCTCCGTACATAGCGCGAAGTTGAGGAATAGTAACATGGCTCTCATCAATAACTAATAAATAATCATCCGGGAAATAATCCAGTAACGTAAAGGGGCGCATTCCGGGCTGACGCCCGTCAAAGAAACGGGAATAATTTTCAATACCCGAACAATACCCCAGTTCACGCATCATTTCCAGATCATAGTTCACACGTTCTTCCAGACGCTTTGCTTCGAGCATTTTTCCCTCATCTTCCAGTTGGGTTTTACGCTGCATCAATTCATCCTGAATAGCCCAGATCGATTGGGTAAATTTTTCTTTCGGGGTAACAAACAGATTGGCCGGAAACAAGGCAAGATCTTCCATTTTATTGATTGTCTTGGCAGAGACCGGATCGATCGCACTCAATTCATCAATCTCATCGCCAAAAAAGGACACCCGAATAGCATAATCCAGATAGGCCGGATATACATCTACAGTATCTCCTTTTACACGGAAAGTACCTCTTTTAAACTCGGCAGTTGTACGCGAATATAATATCTCCACCAATTTGTGGAGAAAAGCATTTCTGCTGATAGTTGTTCCTACTGCAAAACGGAAAATAGAACGGGAAAAATCTTCGGGGTTTCCCATACCATAAATACAGGATACAGACGATACGACTACAATATCCCTTCGGCCTGACATCAAGGAAGATGTAGTTGCTAACCGCAGCTTCTCTATTTCTTCATTTATGGCCAGATCTTTTTCAATGTAAGTATTGGAAGAAGCAATAAACGCTTCAGGTTGATAATAATCATAGTACGAGACAAAGTAATTAACTGAGTTTTCCGGAAAAAACTGTTTAAACTCTCCATACAATTGGGCGGCCAGTGTCTTATTATGACTGAGAATCAATGCCGGCTTTTGTGTTTCCTGGATTACATTCGCTATGGTAAACGTCTTTCCGGAACCCGTAACACCGAGAAGAGTCTGATATGTTTCACCTTCGTTTACACCTGCGACTAACTCTTTAATAGCCTGAGGCTGATCCCCGGTGGGTTGGTACTCGGAAGTTAATTTGAATTTCATTTGCCGTACATCTATAAAACATAAAAATACGCAATTTTCTCAACTTATCGAAGTATCAAATCCCGACAAAGGCAAACAATAATCCGTTTTTTTGTGTATATTGAGTAACAAACAACACAACTATTATGGTGACGATTCTTACAAAGCAAAACAGCATTGCCAACCAGTATATTGCAGAACTCAGAGATGTAAAAATACAACAGGACAGAATGCGCTTCAGACGCAATCTTGAACGCATAGGTGAAGTCATGGCATACGAGATCAGCAAGACATTGGAATACCGTCAGCATTTTGTAGACACTCCTTTAGGTGTTGCTGACACACATGTCCCTTCGGATTACCCGGTATTGGGTACGATTATACGTGCCGGTCTTCCTTTTCACCAGGGATTCCTGAATGTATTTGATCAGGCTGATAATGCATTTATTGCAGCATACCGGCACACCAAGAAAAGCGGAGAGTTTGAGATCCATAAAAAATATACCAATACCCCTAATCTGGATGATCGTGTGGTGATTATTGCAGATCCTATGCTGGCCACAGGTCGCAGTCTGGTCCTCTGTTGTAAAGACCTTCTTGCGGATTATAATATCAAAGAGTTACATATAGCAGTGGTCATTGCATCCGAAGAAGGTGTCCAGCACGTCAGAGCTTTTCTTCCGGAAGCACAACTATGGATCGGAGCGGTAGATAATGAACTTACAAGCAAAGCATATATCGTACCCGGATTAGGAGATGCAGGTGATCTGGCCTACGGAAATAAAGAGTAAGAAACAGCAACTACTGATCATAACAAGAGCGTGAAGTTTACGTTAAGCACGAAATTAATTAACAATTATTTAGCAGTTAAAATGTTAAAAATCAAGACACAACACTTACATTTATATTATTATATCATTCGTTCTTTTTCACCACTAAAATTTATATTTTATGAATTGGCAAAAATACAATGGCGAATACATTCGCATTCCTATTACCGATGCCGTTGAAGAAATCATTGCCCGGGAAACAAGGCTCGGCAACAAACTCAAGGTTTACATCGGCACCGACTCTCAGGTCAAACGGGGGACCATCGACTTCGCGACAGTCATCGTCTTCCTCCGAGAGCACAAAGGCGGATTCATGTTCATCCATAAAGACAAGCGAACCCACCTCATGAGCATTAAAGAGCGGATGCTTCTTGAAGTTCAGAAATCCATAGAAATCGCCTACCACCTCTGCCCCCTCCTCGATCAATACCATGTGGATCTCGAAGTCCACGCCGACATCAACACCAATCCAAATTTCCAATCCAACGTTGCGCTCAAAGAAGCCATGGGTTATATTATGGGAATGGGATTTGTGTTCAAAGCAAAACCGGAATCCTTCGCCAGTACAAATTGTGCCAATAAACTGGTACAGTAACGTATTAAAGTAGGATTTCTAACTTTACTTTGTATCTTTATTCGCGATAAGCAATAGAGGTATGCAAGACTTTTTTCAACAAATTGCCCGGCAGTTTGTCCAGACTTCTTTACTCGAATGGATAGGCACAATTACCGGATTTCTCTGCGTCTATCTTGCAGCCAGACAACATATCCTCAACTGGCCTGTCAGCATAATCAGTGTAACCATCTACGCCTATCTTTTTTACCATAGCAAACTCTACGGAGATGCAGTATTACAGATTTATTTTCTCGGAACTGCGGTATACGGCTGGTTTTACTGGATCAAAAGAAAAAAAGAAGCCGACAAACCTATTGTAAGCTTTACAAACCGTCAGATGTTATGGACCATAGGTATCATTTTGCTTCTGACAGCAGCTCTCGGAACTTTTCTTGATCATCAGACTAACTCGGATGTACCCTACATTGATGGCTTCTGTACGGCTGTAAGCTTCGTGGCTCAATTCCTGATGACCCGAAAAGTATTACAAAACTGGCTGTTATGGGTATTTGTAGACATCTGTTATATCCCGCTTTACTATCATAAGGATTTATTACTGACAGCAGTCCTGTATCTTGCATTTGCAGTCATTGCCTGGAATGGATATAAAGACTGGAAAAAGACATATTTAATGTCCTGAATAAGATAATATAACTGTTTTCACCCGCTGCGCTTCCGCTAAAGAAGGAGGTTGAAAGAGCAGTTATTCTTTTATCTTTGCTTTTATTAAGAGAAATATAAAGAATGGCGAATCAGATTTTAAAGAAAATAGCAGTGGTAGGTCCGGAATCTACAGGAAAATCGACCATTGCACAAGCCATAGCCAGACATTTCAATACAGTATGTGTACCGGAATATGCACGTGAATATTGCAAAAATCTAAAAAATGAATATACTCTGCAGGATGAAGTCAATATGTATTATGGACAGATTGCTCTGGAGGACAGCCTTATTCCACTTTCTCAACATCAAGTCCTGATCTGCGACACGACGATTCTAACCGTCAAGGTATGGTGTGATTATCTGTTTGGAGATACTCCGGAAGAAGTTAAAAATGAGATCAGACGCAGAGATTATGACCTGTACCTGCTGATGGATATCGACCTGCCCTGGGAAGATGATCCTCTTCGTGATTTTCCGAATGAACGGGAGCATTTCCTGGCAGTCTGGAAAAAAGAATTAGACAGCTTAGAAGCCAGATATAGTCTTATTTCAGGATTAGGAGAAGAGAGATTGAAGAATGCCCTGAAAGCTATAGAAGAATACGGATAAACAAAAAAGAGCTTCATCTGAAAATTAAGATGAAGCTCTTTTTGTTTATGAGGATAATCTCCTAGTACCGGTAAGCATCCGCTTTATAAGGACCGTCAACCGTAACCCCGATATAAGCAGCCTGATCTTCCGTTAAAGTATCTAATTCCACGCCGATTTTTGCCAGGTGAAGACGCGCAACTTTCTCATCCAGATGTTTTGGTAAAGTATACACCTTATTTTCATAAGCAGCTGTGTTAGTCCACAGTTCCAATTGAGCCAGCGTCTGATTAGTAAACGAGTTGGACATCACGAAAGAAGGGTGTCCTGTAGCACATCCCAGATTGACTAAACGACCTTCTGCCAATAAAATAACGTCATTACCATCGATGGTGTATTTATCAACCTGCGGTTTGATCTCAATCTTGGTATTACCGTAGTTTGTATTTAACCAGGCCACATCAATTTCATTATCAAAGTGTCCGATGTTACATACTACAGTTTTATCTTTCATTGTTTTGAAGTGCTCAGCACGAACGATATCTTTATTTCCGGTGGTAGTCACCACGATATTAGCTTCTTTTACTGCATCAGCAAATTTCTTAACCTCAAATCCTTCCATAGCTGCCTGAAGCGCACAGATCGGGTCAATTTCTGTTACAATAACACGTACTCCGGCTGAACGCAGAGATTCAGCAGAACCTTTACCCACATCTCCGTAACCTGCTACTACCGCGACTTTACCCGCCAGCATCAGATCTGTTGCACGACGAATCGCATCTACCAATGATTCACGACAACCGTATTTATTGTCAAATTTAGATTTCGTAACCGAATCATTCACATTGATTGCAGGCAGGTGTAATGTTCCGTTTTTCATACGCTCATACAGACGGTGAACACCTGTAGTCGTTTCTTCGGATAATCCTTTTATACCGCTGATAAGTTCAGGATATTTATCAAAAACCATATTTGTCAGGTCACCACCATCATCCAGGATCATATTCAAGGGCTGGCGATCTTCTCCAAAATATAAGGTTTGTTCGATACACCAGTCAAATTCTTCCGCATTCATTCCTTTCCATGCATACACAGGGATACCCGCTGCTGCAATAGCCGCCGCCGCATGATCCTGAGTAGAAAAGATGTTACATGATGACCAGGTCACATCGGCTCCCAACTCGACCAAAGTTTCTATTAATACCGCTGTCTGAATAGTCATATGCAGACATCCCGCAATACGAGCTCCTTTAAGAGGTTTGGCAGCGCCAAATTCCTCTCGCAAACTCATCAATCCCGGCATTTCAGCTTCTGCCAGTTCAATTTCTTTACGGCCCCACTCTGCAAGGCTGATATCTTTAACTTTGTACGGTATGTACGTGCTTTCTATTGATGACATAATTATTTTCTCTTTTAAAATTTAGAATACAAAAATACCATTAACGACAGTCAATTCAAAACATTAGCTTTTTGGCATTTACAAATCTGACATTCATTTGAGAGTATAAACTTGACGGGGGAGTATAAGTGCCTTATATTTGTAGATATTTAATTAAAAAAGAGAAGAAATGTATCCAGAATATTTAGTTGAACCCATGCGTAAGGAGCTTACGGATGCAGGTTTCCAGGAGTTAAAAACCATTGCAGAGGTAGATTCGGCAATTCCTTCTGAAGGAACTGTTTTTGTAGTTGTAAACTCGGTATGTGGTTGTGCTGCAGCAAATGCAAGACCTGCGGCTAAAGCGGCTGTAAAAAATGAAAAACATCCTGACAAACTTGTTACTGTATTTGCAGGTATGGAAAAAGATGCTGTAGATAAAGCACGTGAATACATGTTGCCTTACCCTCCGTCATCACCCGCAATGGCTCTTTTCAAAGACGGTAAATTGGTACACATGATTGAAAGACATATGATCGAAGGTCGCCCGGCACAAATGATAGCAGACAATCTGGTTGCTGCATTTGACGAGTACTGCTAGATCATCTATTTTGATTTTTGAAACAAAAAAGCTGTTCCACAATTGTAGAACAGCTTTTTTTACTGCATCTGTTTCGGTCAGAATAAGTAAGGGCTCATACTGCCGGTATAATATTTTGCAGGAACCATCAATTTATTTTTCGGTAATACGACACCATTGAAATCAAAATAAGCAGCGACCTTTCCCCCCTCTTTATAGTAACGGATAGAAAGCAATGGAGATTTGTTCTGATAGGCCCAGGTAAACTGTGCATCATCCTGAGAGATCAGTTCAGTGAAGGTATTATCCTTGTTTATATGTCCGAAGTAGTGGATTTCGCGGTATGCCCCGCCTGATACTTCCTTAGTAAGCTGTCTGATTGCAAATTCATCATTTAATTCTTCCCCCTGATTACCTCCCATTCCGGCCTTTATAATACCTGAACCAACAGAAACTTCCCCCGGAATATTACGGGACAGTCTTACTTTTACCCCAAAAAGCGAAGTTAACGCAGAATCAGTGGTCAGGCTCTCTCCTTTACGGACTAATTGATTATCATAGATAACAGCTTTCCAGTTTTCATCCGGATATGTCGAATTGTACATTTCCGGTGGTTTAATTGCTTCAGGTGGTTCCAGCCTGTTTGACTTCCTGGACTTACCCTTTCCGGCAGTCTTAACAGAGGTAGCTGGAGCTTTCTTAGGAGCGGGTTCATCTACAGCAAAGGCCACAGGAAAAGTATAACGCGAATATCCTTCATCAAGCGTAGCGCTGATAAGCTCTAATTTTTTAAACGGAGGAATGGTGCCAACCTTTCGGAATTGGTCTGCTACTGAAATAATCGCCCCTGTTCTATCTGTATCATATACAGCAAGGTACTGTGCCTTATTTTTTCTTGTTGAATCATAAATGCTAAAAGATTCTACCTTGGAATAAATCTTATCCAGTGTGAAACTTTGATAGTTTACCGGAGAAGCGATTACAGTCTTATTATCCTTTTCAAAATGGTAATAAGCAATGTCACCGACAATTATTAACGGACTGCTATCTTTGAGAGTACCCATATTAATAGGTTTGCCTGTCTGCGTATCCATAAGCCAATAGATATAGTTGTCTTTTGCATCTTTATCCATAATGACATAATATGAAAAATCACCATATACTTTAACAGACAAACAAAAACCCGGTGCTTTAACCTCATTTCCCAATGTATCCATTAACCCATATTCTCCGTTAACCTGAAAAGGGACAAGCAACGGACGTTTTACAGGTAATGTCTGTTGAGCAGACACCTGTACCGTCAAACTCATCACTAAAAGAATCGAAGAGAAAATAAATCTGATCATAATTTAATATTATTTCTCCTCATCAAGCAAACATTATGCCTTCATTACACCGATAGACTTTCCATCCCAATCGGGGAATAATATTTTATCATCATTTAATCTCAGATGTCTGTCAGCGACTTCTGAAAAAATAGCCCGGAAATCGGTTGTCACTTTAAGATCACGCCCGTCTTCCAGATTTTCTTTTGCCAGTTCGTCCATATGTCCGTGCACTTTCCCGCCATTCACCTGATTTCCAAGAATAAAATTGCAGGATCCGCGTCCGTGATCTGTACCACCTGTACCATTCTGATGTACAGTCCGGCCAAATTCTGTCATAGTCATGACGGTGACATCATCCTGATACGCTTCAATATCTTTCCAGAAAGCCATTATTGAATTGGAAAGATCAGCAACATTGCGCGCAAAAATTCCGGTATCCTTTCCTTGATTAAAATGTGTATCCCAGCCATTACTCTCTGTAAACGCAACTTCCAGCCCCACATCCATTTTGATCAATTGTGCGATTTGCTTCAGAGACTTACCCAGACTACTTCCCGGATACGTTACATTATTGGCCGGCTCATAATTTTTAACGGCATTACTCTGCAACATTTTCATCGCTTCAAAGCTTTCCTTACCGGTATCACGTAAGACTTCATTCACTGTATTATCATACAGATCTTCAAAGCTCTTTGCATTCTGATTAAAAGTCACCCCTTTGCCCTGTATCTTAAAATTCTTAATATCACTGATTGCCAGAGCTTCATGCTGACCATATAGTGATCGGGGTAGCGCTGCCGTGATACTGACTGCTGAAAAAGGAGTCAGACTATCATGTCCCAATAATCCGACTGCACGATTCAACCACCCGCTGCTGGTATTTTTTTCAAAAGGCGTACCTGACTCCATATAATCCTGCGCATCAAAATGAGAACGTGTGGTATTAGGAGATCCCATTCCGTGAACGATGGCTAGCCGGTTTTCACGAAAGACTTCCTCAAATGCTTTCATCCCCGGATGCAGCCCGTATTTTCCGTCCAGATCAATCAGTGCAGATGCTCCTTCCGATTTTGCCGCCGATAAAAATAAATCCGGACGCGCAGCCTGCAAATGGGTATCCAGAAATGGCGTTACAGCCATCAATCCGTCCATAGCACCCCGTTGAAAAATACAGACCATGACCTTACGCTTGCTGTAGGGGCTTAGTAGTTTTTCTCTGGCAACTGCTTCAGCTAAAAAAGCAGGAATACCCCCCATCAGACCTATTCCGAATAGGCCCAATCCTGAATTTTTTAAAAATGCCCGTCTGTTTAACATCTTCTTTTATCTTATTACCGCCGCTGAAACTCCGGAGAACCTATAATAAGTCCTACAATCTGTGCCAGCATAGCATTGGTCTGATTCTTATTCTTTGTACTTATCTTCTGTACCTGTGCAGGATCATCCTGCATCATGCCTTTATCTCTGTTTTTCTGCGAGGCTGCTGATACTTTCTCCTGCAGATCCTGCTGTGTCAGTAAAGGTGTCAGTCTCTTTTTCAGCGCATCCATATCTGCATCCGGCAAAAGCTTCCGGCCAAATACTTCCAGTGCCTGTTCGGCACTTTCAGGTTCTCTACCTTCTGTGACCCGCATCAGATCAACTTCTACTCCCGAATTATTTTCTGAAGTAAAAGATAGTCCGAAATTCATCCTGTTCAATAAAGACCCTGTATTGATCCAATAGTCCGATTTGTCCGGAAAACCTGTAGGAGCGATATAATGATACTTCTGCTCCCCCATCCGGGTTACCCAGTTATTAAGTTTGATAGGATTGTTCACATCTGCATCCAGGCCTCTGACCGCACTGATTGCTAACTCAAAAGGTGTTTTTATTTTTTGATCAATCGTTTTCTTATCCCAAAATTCGGGAGAATACACCATCATCGTCAATACAGCTGAAATATCGCCGTTATTTTTCAGAAAAGCATCCTTCATACGGTTTACCAATACCGGAGAAGGATTATCGGATACAAACCGAACAGCAAGTTTATGAACGATAAATTCTGCTGTCTGTGGTTTTGACGCCAGCATTTTTAATAATTCCACTCCTTCTTCATACCCCTTATTGCTAAAGGTATGGGCTAATACGGTTTTTGTTCCTTTATCGTGGCGGTTAGCCAAAAACAAAAAATCACCCTCCGTTACATTATTCTTATTGTTAGCGATATTCTCCTTCTGTACATTTCCATAGCCTTGCATCGGATAGATTGTCCAGCCTGTGAGAACACGAGCCGCTTCTGTCACATCTTTTTGCGTATATCCTCCGTCTACACCCAATGTATGCAGTTCCATCAGTTCACGTGCATAATTTTCATTTAGTCCCTTTTTTCCCTTGCTTTTGGGGTTATCGGCAACACTTGAAAAATTGTCCAGATACATCAGCATAGCCGGGGCTTTAGCTGTTGCCAGAAGCAGATCCTGAAAATCTCCTAAGGCATTGGGTCTGATGACATAAGCCTCATAATTGGGTATAAACGGAGCCGCCTGCCCTTTAGTAAAAGATACATTAAAGTGATTAAACCAGAAATCGGTCATTACTTCACGAAGCTGATTCTGACTATATACAGCTCGTACTATTTTAGAAGCCAGAAACTGACGATTTAATTCGTTTTCAGGTCTGTAACCTTTTACTTCCATAAATTTTCGAATCGCCTCTTTATAATACTGCTTGCTGTTATCAATGGAATCCTTTGAAATAAAACCTTCCTTGACAGCTTGTCTTCGGACGCGGGCTGAGCGCGGATAGAGGGAATCAATCGCACGATTGCTTAATAATACATCTGCATAATTATCCATTAGATTATTCAGCCGATCGTCCTTTATATTGCCCTCAAGCTGTTGTCTAAACCATTTTTCCAATCCCTGCTTTTCTACTTTTTCGATCTGTTGCTGATCAAAACCATAGGTAAAACGGCTAAGCAGATGTACAATGGCCTCCTTTTCAGTGAGTCCTTTTTGTTTATACGGAAAACTGCCTTTGACTTTCACTTCCTGACTGTAACTTCCGGGAAGAAAAGAAAGAGAAATAAACAGAACTACAGCAATTCTTATCATAACTTTCATAGGAGGCATTTTTAACTGTATAAATTTACAACTTGATCCTTGCATTTATATATTAAGAAATCATTAAAGGCCAACCGGTTATACAGACACCGGTGCTTATCATAGACAACGTTTTTTCGAAAAGGTTTAGTGTGCTTTGATAGTATATCTTTAAAAAGAAAACACTTTTAATTGAAATAAAACAAAATTCACATCGTATTGTATCCCAATGATTTGTATTTTAGTGTGATCAATCCTTATGATATGCGGAGCATTTACCTTTATTGTGTCTTTAGTTTATTCCTTCTATTCGCTTGCAAACCGACCAAACAGGTCGATCTGATTGTATACAATGCCCGAGTCTACACCGTGGATTCAGCATTTACGGTTGCAGAAGCTTTTGCCGTAAAAGACGGCAAGTTTGTGTCAATAGGATCAGGTACAGCTATCCGGCAGCAGTATACGACAAAAGAAGAGATTAATGCAAACGGCAAAGCCATTTATCCCGGATTTTACGATGCACATGCTCACTTTTTCCTACTCGGTGAATTATTGGATCAGGTAGATCTGATGGGTAGTAAATCATTTGAGGAAGTAATAACCCGTCTACAGGCTTATCATAAAGCACGCCCCGAAAAAAAATGGATTATCGGAGGAGGATGGGATCAAAATCTTTGGAAGGATAAGAAATTTCCAACGAAAGAACTGTTAGATAAAGCGTTTCCAGATATCCCGGTATACCTTTCCCGCGTAGATTATCATGCTGCTGTAGTTAACTCTCAGGCACTTCGTATTGCAAAAGTCAACGATGTACGTACTATCGAAGGAGGACTTATAGGCGGAGAAAACGGAATTCCGAATGGTATACTAGTCGACAATGCCATGGACCTGGTCAGTCATCAGATTCCGGAAGCGGAAGAATCTGCTATTCTTCGAACACTGAAGGTCGCTCAGGATTCACTCCTGTCTGTAGGGCTGACTACTATTGTCGATGCCGGGCTCTCGCATATCCAATTAGAAATGCTGAAGAATTTCTACAAGAGGGATGAATTAAAAATCAGAGACTATGCTATGGTAGCCACCAATCCGGAGAATGTAAGTCACTATCTGAAAGAAGGCATATATGATGCAGATAGGCTCACAATCCGTTCTTTTAAGCTATTGGCAGACGGAGCGTTAGGATCCAGAGGAGCCTGTCTTCTGGCACATTACCATGACGCTCCGACAAAAGGATTTCTGCTACATAGTCCTTCGGCATTTGATACCGTGATCCGGCAATTGGCAAACAGTCCTTTTCAGGTCAATACACATGCTATCGGAGATTCGGCTAACCGGATTATATTAGATACTTACGGAAAATATTTAAAAGACAATATCAACCGCCGCTGGCGCATAGAGCATGCACAGATCATTGCACCTGGTGATTTTCACAAATTCAGACAATTCCATATTATTCCATCGGTACAGCCCACTCATGCTACCTCAGATATGTACTGGGCCAAGGATCGTTTAGGAGAGGAAAGGCTCAAAGGAGCATACGCTTACAAAAATCTCTTGGAAGAGTACGGCATGCTGGCTTTGGGAAGTGATTTCCCTGTTGAACATTTTAATCCGCTTTATGGATTTCATGCTGCTGTAGCACGAGTGGATGCTCAAGGATTTCCGCAGGGAGGATTTCAAATGGAAAATGCCATCAGCCGTGAACAGGCCTTACGTGGTATGACCATATGGGCTGCTTATTCCTGCTTTCAGGAAAAACAACGGGGAAGTATAGAAAAAGGAAAAGATGCTGATTTTGTTATTCTGGATAAAGATATTATGCAGATTCCTAATCAGGAACTCAGAGGCACAAAGATTATACGGACTGTGATTGCAGGCGAGAGCGTATTCATGCGGAAATAGCTATTCATAAAAAAATACGGCATCATCAGATGCCGTATTTTCCAATATTATATCAGCCTATTTTTGGCTGATATATGTTTTGTTTCCATTACTATTGATGTAGTATTTACCTCCTTTAGGACCTACATACACCTGATGACCATTATATTTTTCACCGCTCAATTTATCTGTTGAGGAAGCTGTTTCCTTTTTAGCGGCTGCTACTTCTTTTTTAGCTTTTGTGGTAGCCTTCTTCGTTGTAGACTCTTCCGCTTTTACGGCCTTCGTCTTTTCTTTTGCCGGTTCTTTCTTTGCTGTTTCGGTCACCTTTTTTGCGGCTTCCTTTTCCTTTGTTGCTGTCTGTTTTGTTTTTTCTTTTGATTTATCTGAAGCAGATTTTATCTTTTGCTCAGATTTTTTTACCGCTTTCTCAGGGGTAGTCTGTTGTGCCTGACTTGCTGCAATTCCAAACACTGAAACCATAGCAGCAACGGCTGCCATTTTTTTGAAATAATTTGAGAGATTCATAACTCTAATTTTTAAGAATTAAACTGAAATAATCCGGTCAAAACAAATGCCACACACAGATCCCCGACCTCTGAAAAACAGGCAATTAACTAAACTTTAACATTAGATTCTTTGTATTGCCTTTTTGGAATAAAAGAAAAAATAAAAAGTAGTAAAACAGCGACACAAAGCACAATGCTGGCACCAAACAGAAGGAAAGGATAATAAGGAACCAATGGCCAGCCCATATAGATACATACGCCCTGCAAAAGCAATAATATTTCTGTCAAAAGGAAGCCAATAATAAGCAGATAGCTTGAAAAGCTGACAACAAATGAAGAAACATTAATCCAGCCAGATCTCATTGCAAATAGCAGCAGACTTCCGCTGATAGTTCCCAGCATCAACAGGTGTATAAAAGCGATAACCAGATGTCTTATATAATGTACAGCCTCCATCATAGAGGGATACAACAGTACAAAAGGGATCAGTATTTTTATTAACAGAGTCAATAGACTGTACATAAACAGAATACGCTCTGTCCTTGAATATATTTTAAAGACGCCACGCACCTGCGAATGTACCGAACGATAAAGCATTACAGAAGCAGCGAGTTGGGCTAACAATCCAACGACATGCAGCACATACAATAGCGGATTTTTGAGATACCAGCTCAGTGGCAAAGCAAAGGTGAGCACGACAGACAGGAGTAGCAGTATATAAAAAACACGCCAATCCTTTGCTGAAAACTGTATCCTGAAGAAGTAAAAAGCAATGGCCAGTATTGCGATCACAAACCATCCGTTAAATTGAAAGTGTAGAAAAAACTGTATTGCGATATGGAAGAATGCTGAAGTATTTCCCATTAATCCAACAGCTGGTCCCAGACACCATACCCCGATGGTAGAGATCAGCATAAAACCCAGTGCCGTCTTCAACAAAGCAGATCCGGTATTACGTTCTTTTTTCCGAAATTTCCAGATCAGGTACACAAATATATAACTGCAAAGCAAGTGTAAAGTAGAAAAAATGATAGAACAGGCAGCATATCCCTGGATAGGAAAGAATATAAACATCCCGATAACCGCAATCTGAGATACAATGAACAGTATATTGAAGTATTTTTCAGACTGTTTGCTTTGTTCAGCAAAACAATCATAAATCAATGCAGCCAATGCAATATAAATCCACCCCAGCATAGCACCATGAGAATGTCCATGTAAAAGAAACTTAAAATTGATATTGCCAATCGGATAGAGCCCGGCATAACGCAACAGCAGGCCCATACATGCGGCAATTGCAAAATTAAAAAGACTAATCTGAAACCATTTTCCGGGCATGGACACAGGTAAATACTTTAGCGACTAATAAATTCATTATAACTGTTATTCGATTACAGTAAGGGAAAATGTAACTTTATCTACAGGCAAATCGGCAGAAGAGGTTTTTGCCTTACTGATCTTCATAATCACATCCAGACCTTCATATATTTCACCAAATACTGTATAATCATGATCGAGTCTCGGCTGTCCACCATTTTTGAGGTATTCTTCCCGTTGTTCTTTGCTATATACAATCCCCTTTTTCTTCTCCAATGCATCAAGATCCTGAACAGTTACTTTTTTGCCCACAACAAAATAGAGCTGATTCAGAAAAGAAGATTTGGTAGGATTATTGTCCCGGCCTGCTCCCAATGCACCTATTTTATGAAATGCACGTGTATCAAATTCAGGAGCAAGACGAACAGGTGGTTTTGAAGGAGATTTAGCTTCTTCTGAAAGAATATCTTCGTCAAGCTCTCCGCCCTGCACAACAAAATCTGAAATTACACGATTAAACTGTGCGTTTGTATAGACTCCGCTTTGTATAGCATCAAGGAGAAGTTGCTGGTGATGTGCTGTATAATCATATAACAATACCTTAAAATCTCCGTAGTTTGTATGCACCAATATCTTTTTGGACTGTGCCTGACTGATGGTGAAGAAACAAAGAGATATAAATAGAGCAAAGCTTATTTTAAATTTTATCATGGAGCTTGTTTATTAATTCATTCAAATATATCCAACATCTGCAGACTATCCAATAGCAACCCAATGCTTACTCCTACAGATACTTCCTGAACAACAAAAAGAAGAAATTCAAAATAATTTCTTAATTACGATAATTTCGTATATTTACGATATAAATGTAATATTATGAAAAAATCATATTTATTTTTGATCGGGTTATTCCTATTAAGCTCTGCCCATGCACAGCAGACAGAACCTGCGCTAGCAAAAGCGCATTATCTTTTTAAATACGTCAATGACACCAGCAACCGGGAACAATTTCGGCGGGATGAAATGGTATTATATCTGGGCAAGAATTCGAGTTACTTTACCTCTTATTCTTCAAACCGGGCACAGGAAGATATAAAAAAACAAATGGACAATCCTGCATTTGACGGTAATCTGAAAATTGTAAGGAATACCTCTCCGACACAGGAATCTTACTATTGCCGTCCTCATGAGCACAAGCTCACAGAGCTTAAGGATGTCGCCGGTGACAAATTTCTGGTGGATACACAATGGCCCGAACTGGATTGGAATATAGGGGAAGAAACACGGGAGATAGGCGGTTACAAGACTCAGAAAGCGCATACTAATTACAAAGGCAGAAACTATACAGCCTGGTTCACAACGGAATTACCATTTCCATTCGGACCCTGGAAATTACAGGGATTGCCCGGGCTTATTCTGGAAGCTTATGACGATAAAAAGGAAGTCATATTTGAATATTCAGGCTTTGACAAACTGGACAACGGTCTCTTAAATGTAGAGTTACCGGCAAATGCTGTTAAATCAAATCTCAAAGAAATTAAGAAAATTCAGGACGCCTTTCACGCTAATCCACAAGCTTATATACAGGCCAAACAGGCACAAAGACAAAATGCTGCAGGTGTAAGTGTATCAGGCAACAGTATTACGGTGTCGTCCACTAGCGCCAAAGCATCCGGAGAAATGGACATGTCAAAAATAAAAAGTGTAAATGTGCAGCAGGACGATAATTATAAACCTTCTAAAATCACAAACAATCCTATCGAATTGATTCCGTAAATGAAAAAACTCATTCTTTTACTATTTCTATGGTTACTTCGTACAGGATGTTCGGCGCAGCAATATAAGGTGTCGGGAACAGTTACAGATGCAAACAGCAAACAAAAAATCCCGTATGCAAGCGTCAATCTGCTATCTGGAGAAAATAAGATAATCGCTTTTAAATCAACAAATGCAGAAGGCAATTTTACGATCATAACGACCCGGCCTACGGAAGAGTTAATCATGGAAATAAATCACCTGGGTTATGAAAAGTTCAGACAGCAGCTCCATAAAGGAGCTGCTGACCTAATCGTTACCCTTATTCCCAAAATACATTTACTGGAAGATGTGGAAGTCAGGAGCCGGCCACAAATCAGAAAATTAGGAGATACACTTTCCTATAATGTAGAATCTTTTGCGAAAGAAGAGGACCGGTCTATCGGAGATGTAATCAAACGAATACCGGGAATGGAAGTCAGTGAATCGGGGCAGATCAAATATCAGGGAAAGGCCATCTCCAACTTTTACATAGATGGCGATGATCTGCTGGATGACAGATATGCAATCGGGACACGCACCATTCCTTATAAAATGGTACAGGATATTCAGGTTCTCAATAATCATGAGCATCTGAAAGTATTAAAAAACAAACGGTTTACAGATCAGGTTGCCATAAATCTGTTGATAAAGGATGACGCCAGACTCAAACTAACCGGACAGGCTAAACTTGGGGGAGGATTTCCCAAACAGTACGATTCCGAGTTGAACAGTATTCTGTTTAATAAGAAATATAAAATGCTGAATGTACTCAACGGTAATAATACCGGAAAAGATCTTACAGGAGATCTGGTCGGGTATAATCAGGCATCCATATTTTCAAAACTCGGAAATTCCAGTGTCAACAATTTATTGTCTCTTGGCACAATAGGTCCTCCACCGATATCCAAACAGCAGTATTACTTTAATAATACCGGAGCATTAAATACCAATAATCTGTTTAATCTGAAAAATGATCTGCAGCTCAAATCAAACATTCAGGCTTTATATGATAAAGAAAGAAGATCTTTCAGAGGGCAGACTGTATATTATTCAGAAACCGGGACAGCATCTTTTGATGAGTCACAACATACAGAGACCGAAAAATTTATGAGTGCTATACGGCTTACACTCAGTAAAAATATAGAGAAAAAGTATATCAACAATACCCTGTCCTTTGAATATGAAAAACAGAATGGTATTGCTGCATTACTAAGTAATGCACAATCTATAGATCAGAAGCGGCAGCATACTATACGGGGAATTTCCAATCAGCTGAGTTTTGTTCCGGAATTTAAAAATAAGCATATAATAGAGCTCAACTGGTCGTTTAGTTATGGTAATAAACCGCAGTTTCTGAATATACAACCGGGAATATTTCCGGATATATTAAATTCAGATCAAAGTTACAGTGCTACTCACCAAAAAGTCGAAGTCCCAACACTCTATAATACATTATCAGCAGGCTATCGGATCTCTAAATCTAAGATCCGGCAACTTTATGAAGCCGGAATTTCCAATGACAGGCAACACCTTCGTTCTGATCTTTTGCTCCGCCAAACAGAAACTGATGCCCTGCAATCCGGAGGACAGCCGGGCAATGATATGACATGGCTTCGCAACAAATTTTATGTCAATGCCCAATATGAATGGAAACAAAATCGATTTGAAACCATGCTTTCTCTCCCCCTTGCCTATCAGATCACCTCTTTTTCTGATCCGGGATTTGATCTTAAGAAAAACAGAAACGATGTGTTATTTAATCCTGTTTTTAAATTCAAAATGAAAGTAATGCAGGAAGATGAGATCAGCCTAAATTACAACTTCAGCAATTCTTTTGGCGGGATTACAAATGTATATCGGGGTTTGCTGGTCCGGAATTACCGGATGCTGAGTCAGAATCAATCCGAAATCAATGAAAGTCAGGGGCATAATATCGGATTGAATTACAACTTTAACAGGATTACAAAAATACTGTTTGTCAATGCCGGACTTAATTATAGTCAATCGGTATCCAATACCATTATTTCCTCAAGGGTCAGTAATAATATTACGGAAGAAATACTGGTACCTATGGACAATAAAATCCTTGCATACTCGGGTTATGTTGGATTTGATAAATACTTATTTCGCTTAGCAAGTACCGTCAAGCTCAAAGTATCATGGAATCTTTCTGATTATAATCAGCTTTTTAATGATGCACTTTTACCATTCCGGAATACCAGTTATGTGATTCAGCCTGGATTCGAAGCTAAGATATGGAAGAATTACAACCTGTCTTACTCCGGTACGATTAACTGGAATATCAGCAGACAAAGAGAGGCAGAAGATGGTTTCGACAGACAGGTTACCGGAATTACACAAGTGATAGGATTTCCTGTTCACCCTTTTAAAAATACCTACTTACGATTCAGTATGCGACACTATTACACTCATCAACCTTTGATGAGAGACATCAATTATACATTTGTAGATTTCTTTGCACGTTACCGCATTCAAAAATGGAAAACAGACCTGGAATTGGATATGAGTAATCTGGCTAACATCAAAACGTTTCAAACCTATACGGTATCATCCAATATGTTATCCGATAACAGGTATGATCTGCGCGGTCGTATGGCGATAGTCAAAGTATTGTTCAATCTGTAGGAAGACTTTTATGGTCTTGTATTAAAAATAAAATACCCTCTCGGATTAAGGAGAGGGTATATTCTTATATTTACAGATCAGGATCTTATTGCATATCAAATAAATGCTTTTCAGCATGGTATGATGAACGCACTAATGGTCCAGATTCTACGTATTTGAATCCCATTTTCAATCCGATCTCTTTGTATTTATCAAATTGTGCCGGAGTAATCCAATCGATAACCGGGTGATGTGCTTTTGTAGGTTGCAGGTATTGCCCCAGAGTAAGGATGTGAACACCTACATCATACAGATCCTGCATAGCTTCGATTACATCTTCTTCAGTCTCTCCCAGTCCCAGCATGATACCTGATTTAGTCCGTAGACCTGCCTCAGAGATTCGTCTCAGACATTCCAGCGAACGATCATATTTAGCCTGTATACGCACTTCTCTTGTCAGCCTGCGTACAGTTTCCAGATTATGAGAGACAACCTCAGGACGTACAGCAAGTACACGGTCCAGATTGTCCCACTGTCCTTTGAAATCAGGAATTAAAGTTTCAAGTGTTGTTTCAGGACTTTCTCTGCGAATCGCATTGATTGTTTCAGCCCAGATTGTTGAACCTCCATCTTTCAGATCATCACGGTCTACAGAAGTAATAACACAATGTTTTACCTGCATAAGCTTTACCGAATCTGCTACACGATTAGGTTCATCCAGATCTGCCGGCAACGGTCGGCCCGTAGCCACAGCACAGAAAGAACATGATCGGGTACAGATGTTTCCCAAAATCATAAAGGTCGCCGTACCGGCTCCCCAACATTCACCCATATTAGGACAGTTACCACTTTCGCAGATCGTATGTAGTTTATGCTCATCAACAAGACTTCGTACATGTCTGTATTCTTTGCCTACAGGCAATTTTACACGTAACCAATCTGGTCTTCTCTGCGTCGGGGTTACCGGAATAACTGGAAGTTCAATCATAGCACAAAGTTAAGGAATATTCGGATAAATCAGAGATTTCAAATTGTTTGAATAATATCATAAAACAATTAGTCCCTTTTACAGTTAATTATTTATGCGCAAAGTCGCTTTTTAGAACCTAATTTAAGATATTTGTAACAAAAAACGCTATCACTGACATGTTTCGAATTATCCTTAATACACTTCTTTTATTCTTTTTATTGCCCCTGACAGGTTTAGCTCAAAACAAAACGCTGAACATTATTCCCAAACCCAATCGAATTACATATCATGTAGGCAGCTATACTATTCCGGAGCAACCTATTATATATGTATCTCCTGAATTTGAGGAAGTCGCAGGTTTATTAACCGAGCATCCTTCAATAAAAGGATTTACCATAGAAAAAATCAAAAAAATTAAGAAAACTCCTGAAAACGGAATCAGACTGATTCCCGGATTCAGTACAGATCAGATCGGGGACAACAGTTATCACATCGATATTGATAACAATGGAATTGTTCTGAAGGCCAAGACTCCTGCGATGATGATAAATGCCATCTACACCCTGATTCAAATGTCCTACCTTCAGGATCAACCCGAAATATTACCTGCCGTAGAGATCGAAGATAGTCCGCGGTTTGGATACAGAGGAATAATGCTTGATGTTTCACGTCATTTTATGCCGTTTGCATCTTTGAAGAAATTTGTAGATGTGATGGCCATTTATAAATTTAACCGCCTCCACTGGCATCTTACAGATGGAGCAGGCTGGAGATTAGAGATTCATAAGTATCCTGAATTGACACAAAAAGCGGCCTGGCGTACTCATTCCAGCTGGAAAGAATGGTGGAATAACGGCCGTCAGTATGTAGAACAAGGGACGCCTAATGCCAGCGGAGGGTATTATACACAGGATCAGGCTCGTGAACTGGTAGCTTATGCTGCCCGTAAAGGCATTACTATTATTCCGGAAATCGAAATGCCGGGGCACTCAGAAGAGGTTCTGGCGGTATTCCCGCAACTTTCATGTTCCGGCAAGCCATACACACAAGGAGAATTCTGTATAGGAAACGAAGAAACATTCACCTTCCTCAAAAATGTACTCGACGAAGTTATACAGATATTTCCGTCGACCTATATACACATCGGTGGTGATGAAGCGGCTAAAGAGCATTGGAAAAACTGCCCGAAAGATCAGGCACTCATGAAAAAAGAGGGATTAAAGAATGAGGAAGAACTTCAAAGTTATGCCATCAGACAGATGGATCAGTATCTGCAGTCGAAAGGCCGAAAGCTATTAGGATGGGATGAGATTCTGGAAGGAGGATTGAGCGAAGGGGCAACAGTAATGAGCTGGCGTGGAGAGGACGGAGGTATAAAAGCAGCAAATGCCGGTCATGATGTCATCATGACTCCGGGCGGTTACCTGTACTTCGACAGTTATCAGACAGACCCACGTACACAGCCTGAAGCGATTGGTGGTTACCTGCCCATAGAAAAAGTCTACTCCTATGACCCGGTCCCCACAACGATCAGCAGCGATAAAGCAAAACATGTATTAGGTGCGCAAGCCAATCTGTGGGCGGAGTACATGCCTACTTATCAGCATGTAGAATATATGGCATTTCCAAGAGCGCTGGCTCTTTCGGAAATTGTCTGGTCCAAAAAAGAAGATAAAAACTGGGAAGACTTCAAAGCAAGACTACAAAATCATTATAAAATTCTGCAACAACTGGAAGTAAACTATTATCGTCCTTCCTACAATGTGAGGTTTGATGTACAATTTAACGACAAAAGGTACAGTAATCTGATCAGCATCAATACCGAACAGACCAATCCGGACATACATTATACGATCGACGGTTCGGTACCTACTGCCCATTCTACAACGTATACCCAGCCGATAGATCTTACGATACCAACAACACTCACAGCAGCCATGTTTATCGATTCTGTTCGAGTAGGGCCTGTACAGAGTATAGAGGTAGATGTACATAAAGCAATTGGAAAAACCGTTATTTATCAAAATAGCTGGGATGGCTATCCGGCTCAGAAAGAACTCACACTAACCAACGGTAGAAAAGGAGGATTAAGCTATGGCGACGGAGAGTGGCAGGGTTTTACAAAAGATCTGGACATTACCGTAGATTTTGAACGAAGAGAGGAAATCAAAAGCGTAGCCATGAATTTTATGCAGGTTCCGGGACCGGGTGTCTATTTCCCTGGAGAATTTACGGTACTTATTTCTGATAACGGAAAAACTTTCCGGGAGATTGGAACCGTCAAAAATGATGTGGGAACGGATGATCCGAAGCTGAAATTTAAAAAATTTGAATTGAAATTGCCCAAAAGCCAGGCGGCCAGATTTGTCCGGATAAAAGCCACTAACAGTATGAAAGGCTATCTTTTTACAGACGAAGTACTTATATATTAGATACAAAAAAGGATGGAAATAAATTTCCATCCTTTTTTGTATTTTGTATCAGGGAGTTAAACTTGAAAATAAATGAACTTTTTTAAAATATAAAATGTAACTTTGCACTCCGACAAAGCAGTCGGAATACTCCCTCTCTTCAGATAGCATTTTGATTGTTTTGCTCAAGATCGTTTTAGAAAATAATTTTTTTGAACTACAAAAATGCCAAGAAACACTTCCATCAAATCGGTTTTAATTATTGGATCAGGTCCTATCGTTATCGGTCAGGCTTGTGAGTTTGACTACTCAGGATCTCAAGCTGCTTTATCTTTGAAAGAAGAAGGTATTGAAGTCTCCATTATTAACTCCAATCCTGCTACAATCATGACAGACAAAGTCGTAGCAGACAATGTGTACTTGCTTCCTTTGACCTGCGAAAGCATCGAAGAAGTCCTTCAGAAACACAACATCGACGCTGTATTGCCGACAATGGGCGGACAGACAGCATTAAACCTATGTATCGAAGCTTCCGAGCGCGGTATCTGGGAAAAGTACGATATCAAAGTCATCGGTGTCGATGTTGCAGCAATTGAAAAAACTGAAAATCGTGAAGCTTTCCGTCAGTTGATGGTTGATATCGGTGTAGGTGTTGCCACATCCAAAATTGCAAACTCATTCTTAGAAGGAAAAGAAGCAGCACAAGAAATTGGCTACCCGCTGGTTATCAGACCTTCTTACACACTTGCCGGTACCGGAGGTGGATTTGTTCACAAAAAAGAAGATTTTGATGCTGCCCTTAACAGAGGTCTTCATGCTTCTCCTACACACGAAGTATTGGTAGAACAAGCCGTATTAGGATGGAAAGAATTCGAATTAGAGTTACTTCGTGATGCGAACGATAATGTAATCATTATCTGTACAATCGAAAACTTTGATCCGATGGGTATTCACACAGGAGACTCTATCACGGTAGCTCCGGCTATGACACTTAGTGACCGTTGTTATCAGGATATGCGTAATCAGGCGATCAAAATGATGCGCTCCATCGGTAACTTCGCAGGAGGATGTAACGTACAGTTCTCTGTAAATCCTGAAAACGAAGAAATCATAGCGATTGAAATCAATCCACGTGTATCCCGCTCTTCTGCTCTGGCTTCTAAAGCTACAGGATATCCTATTGCAAAGATTGCTGCTAAACTAGCGATCGGGTATAACCTGGATGAGTTACAAAATCAAATTACACAAACAACTTCAGCGTACTTTGAACCTACATTAGATTATGTAATCGTTAAAGTACCTCGTTTCAACTTTGATAAATTCAAAGGAGCAAATAAAGAACTTGGTCTGCAAATGAAAGCAGTAGGTGAAGTAATGGCGATAGGCCGTACCTTTATCGAAGCTCTTCAAAAAGCAGCGCAGTCCCTTGAAACAAACCGAGCAGGACTTGGTGCAGATGGCAGACAAAGCCGCAATCTCGAAGAGATTATGGACAGTCTGGAACATCCGAGCGCAGACCGGTTGTTCCATATCAAAGATGCATTCGAATTAGGTGTGCCTTTAGAATCTATCCGCAAAGCAACCTTGATTGACAAATGGTTCCTTGTTCAGATTCAGGAGTTAGTACAACTGGAAGGTGAACTTCGCCGCTACCAGTTAAATAATATCCCTAAAGATTTCTTCATGACCCTGAAACAAAAAGGGTATTCTGATATTCAGATCTCCTGGTTATTAGGAAATGTTACAGAAGATGAAGTATATGCGCGTCGTAAAGAATTAGGCATTAACAGGGTATATAAAATGGTAGATACCTGTGCTGCAGAATTTCCGGCACAGACTCCATACTACTACTCTACTTTCGAAGAAGAGAACGAATCCATTATTTCAGATAAGAAAAAAATTGTTGTATTAGGTTCAGGTCCTAACCGTATCGGTCAGGGTATAGAATTTGATTACTCTTGTGTACATGGATTATTAGCAGCTAAAGAATCTGGTTATGAAGCAATCATGGTTAACTGTAACCCTGAAACAGTTTCTACAGACTTCAATATGGCTGATAAATTATATTTCGAGCCTGTTTTCTGGGAACACGTGCGTGAAATCATTGAATTGGAAAAACCTGAAGGGGTAATCGTACAGTTAGGTGGTCAGACGGCATTGAAAATGGCAGAAAAATTAGAAGCTATCGGTGTTAAGATTATCGGAACTTCATTCCAGGATATGGATCTTGCAGAAGATCGTGGCCGTTTCTCAGACCTGTTAAAATCATTGGATATTCCTTACCCGAAATACGGAGTTGCTGAATCAGCAGAAGAAGCTATTGTCGTAGCAAATCAGGTAGGTTATCCTGTACTGGTACGTCCGTCTTATGTATTGGGAGGACAAGGAATGAGCATCGTTATCAATGATGAAGATCTTGAAAAAGCAGTCGTTAATCTGCTGAAAAACTTACCTGGAAACCGTGTATTGATTGACCACTTCCTGGATCGTGCAGAAGAAGCAGAATCAGATTCAATCTGTGACGGAGAAGAGGTGCACATTATCGGTATGATGGAACATATCGAACCTGCCGGAATTCACTCAGGAGACTCTTCTGCAGTATTGCCTCCATTCAGTTTATCCCAGAATGTACAGGATAAAATGGAAGAATACTCTAAGAAATTAGCAAAAGCATTGAATGTAAAAGGTTTATTAAACATACAGTTTGCTGTAAAAGACGAAAATGTATTTGTCATCGAAGCAAACCCGCGTGCATCACGTACAGTACCGTTTATCGCAAAAGCTTACGATGTACCGTATATCAATATTGCAACAAAAGTTATGCTTGGTGTAAACAAATTAAAAGACTTTACCATCACACGCAAACTGGAAGGATATGCAATTAAAGAGCCGGTATTCTCTTTCTCTAAATTCCCTGAGGTAGATAAGCAATTAGGTCCTGAGATGAAATCTACAGGTGAAGCAATCCGTTTCATAAAAGACCTGAATGATGCATACTTCAGAGAACTTTATGCTAAAAAATCAATGTTCTTAAGCAAATAAGAACAGGTATATATACAAAACAGGGTAGCTTGCATGAGCTACCCTGTTTTTTTATGCTTTAACTTCTTGAAAACTACTGTATATCTTTTACTAGTCTGAATCCTACATTATTAGTAGGACTATTGACCTCTCCCTTACCTCTGCTGCCTGCTTTATACCGCTCACAATACATATCGTTACATAAAAAAGAACCGCCACGTTGTACACGTTTTACAGCTCCCGGTTCCTGAGGATCATAGGAATCCCTGGGGCCGGTCGGATTACTCTCTGCACTGTTCTTATAATAATCCGGACGATAAAAATCAGAGCACCATTCCCAGACATTTCCCTCCATATCATACAGCCCTGAAGTATTAGCCGGATATGATTTTACAGGAGCAACGCCTACATATCCGTCTTCACCGGTATCCTTTAGCGGAAATTCTCCCTGATAGATATTTGCAGCCCATTTCCCATTCTCCGTTTTTTCGGTACCCCAATAATATTTCTCATTATTATAATTGGCTGTTTTTGCAGCGTACTCCCATTCTGCTTCTGTGGGAAGACGTTTGCCGGCCCATTTAGCATAAGCTTCAGCGTCCTGATAAGCGATATGTACCACAGGATAGTTCTCCTTTCCCTTAATATTACTTTCAGGTCCCTCCGGATGCTTCCAATTCGCCCCTACGACATAAGACCACCATTGCAAAGGATCATTCAATCCACGGATTTCTTTAGGCGCATGGAATACCGCAGAACCCGGTTTCAGCATCTCAGGATCTACGCCGGGAAAATCACGGGCATCCAGCGGTCGTTCGGCCACGGTTAGGTATCCGGTAGCTTTTACAAATTTGGCAAACTGAGCATTGGTGACTTCATGCTCATCCATCCAGAAAGATTTAACATTTACCTTATGGACTGGCTTTGCATCTTCAAAATCAGCGGATCCCATGTCATAGCTTCCTCCTTCTATTTTAACCATTTTTGCGTTGTCTGCTCCCATAATACTAATTATCTCAGCAGCCGTATCACTTACAGCTGAAAATCTGGAAGGAATACCAACAATACAATGTGGAGCATTATTTTCAAAGGAAAGCTTGTCTACAGGTTTGGACTTACCTGTACAGGAGTAAACAAGCGGGCTTGCTATTAAAAAGATCAGTTGAATTCCGGCAGATAATTTCATTACTACAAAATACAGAATTATTTATGGAGATAACAGTAATATGCTCCCAAATTACTGAAAAAATAAAGGGATCCCGAAGAATCCCTTTAAAATCACCTATTTTAAAACAAACTAAACAGTCAAATTATGAACGAATTTCCGAAAACATGGAAGGTTATGTTTATAATGGTTCTTCGTGTGTCATTTGCTTAATGACAATACAATTATACGTGACGGAAAATGAATTAAAAACAAAAAAATGAATGCAATCGTTTGACTAATTAGCACAATCGTTTGCATTAATTTCTATTCTATGTTTTACTTTACATTATATTCCATAACTCAGAAGGAGTGTTAAGCTAAAAGGTAATAAAAGGATACACTTGTAATATCGGTCCTTAACCTCTCTCTCCATACATCGGATCTCTTCTTGAAAAGGCGAGAAGAACAGTTCGGTTAACAGTTGTAGTTTGTATGGCGCAAGCATTAGCATAGCGCTGCTTGTGCCTTTGTAGTATTACCGGTGTGGACACCGTCAAACGCTCCTTCTGCGTCTGTTGCTGTCCTCACCAACAGCATAGAAGTAAAGCAGTTAAAAGGTAACAGAACTGTACACTTGGAATATCGGTCCTTAATCTCTCTCTCCATACATCGGGGTCTCTCCTTGAAAAGGTGAGAAGAATAGTTCGGTTAACCGTTGTCATTTGTATGGAGCAAGCTTTAGCGTAGCGATGCTTGTGCCTGATACTTTGTATAATGAAGTCTGCAATATCCGGATTTGGTTTAGCTTTAGCTTTCGGTTTCGGTTTGGTTCGGTTATCCCCTGGACTGAAAACAAAAAAGCCCTTATCTGTCTCCAGAAAGGGCTTTCGTTTAAAAAAAGGCACCGACCTACTCTCCCACCTGTTACGGCAATACCATCGGCTCTGGCGGGCTTGACTGCTCTGTTCGGAATGGGAAGAGGTAGACACCGCCGATATAGGCACCTGAATACTTTTTTGATATTATAAACTAACCAGTTGTATGTAGTCAGCACAACATCAATGACATTATATTGAAAGAAATAATTAAAGAGGAAGACAACAGTGTTATCTGCTTGAGAAAGCTTCGGGCTATTAGTATTGCTCGGCTATGGTATTTCTACCTTTACACCTACAACCTATCAACGTAGTCATCTTCTACGACCCTATAAGGAAGTCTCATCTCGTGGCTAGTTTCGCACTTAGATGCTTTCAGCGCTTATCTATTCCAGACGTAGCTACCCTGCCGTACACCTGGCGGCATAACAGGTTCACCAGCGGTCTGTCCAATCCGGTCCTCTCGTACTAAGATCAGATCCACTCAAACTTCCAACGCCCACAACAGATAGGGACCGAACTGTCTCGCGACGTTCTGAACCCAGCTCGCGTGCCACTTTAATGGGCGAACAGCCCAACCCTTGGGACCTTCTCCAGCCCCAGGATGTGACGAGCCGACATCGAGGTGCCAAACCTCCCCGTCGATATGAGCTCTTGGGGGAGATCAGCCTGTTATCCCCAGCGTACCTTTTATCCTTTGAGCGATGGCCCTTCCATACAGAACCACCGGATCACTATGTCCGTCTTTCGACCCTGTTCGACTTGTCGGTCTCACAGTCAAGCAAGCTTATGCCATTGCACTCCACGTACGGTTACCAAGCGTACTGAGCTTACCTTTGAAAGCCTCCGTTACCTTTTTGGAGGCGACCACCCCAGTCAAACTACCCACCAAACAATGTCCTCGACATAATCGAGTTAGAAACCGAATACAGAAAGGGCGGTATTTCAAGGTTGATTCCACGACTCCTGGCGAAGCCGCTTCAACATCTCCCGCCTATCCTACACATCCTGTACCCAATTCCAATGTTAAGCTATAGTGAAGGTGCATGGGGTCTTTCCGTCCCGTTGCGGGTAACCGGCGTCTTCACCGATACCACAATTTCACCGAGCTCATGGCTGAGACAGCGCCCAGATCGTTACACCATTCGTGCAGGTCGGAACTTACCCGACAAGGAATTTCGCTACCTTAGGACCGTTATAGTTACGGCCGCCGTTTACTGGGGCTTCGATTCAATGCTTCTCTTGCGATGACATCCCCTCTTAACCTTCCAGCACCGGGCAGGTGTCAGGCCTTATACCTCATCTTTCGATTTTGCAAAGCCATATGTTTTTGTTAAACAGTCGCCTGGGCCTTTTCACTGCGGCTTCTCACTCTCGTGAGGAAGCGCCCCTTCTCCCGAAGTTACAGGGCCATTTTGCCGAGTTCCTTAGCCATGATTCACTCGAGCACCTTAGGATTCTCTCCTCGACTACCTGTGTCGGTTTACGGTACGGGTTTTTATAACCTGAAGCTTAGCGGGTTTTCTTGGAAGTCTGCTTACCTGCTCTATCAGCGCCACCGAAGCTTTGCTGTACTATTGGGGTTCAGCTAGAAATGCGGATTTGCCTACATCTCTAATACCTACGCCTTTTAACGAACTATTCCGTCAGTTCGCGGCAGTGTCACTACTCCGTCACCACATCGCAGTTATAAAAAGTACTGGAATATTAACCAGTTGTCCATCGGTTGTCCCCGTTCGGGTGTACCTTAGGCCCCGACTAACCCTGATCCGATTAGCGTTGATCAGGAAACCTTAGTCTTTCGGTGGGCAGGTTTCCCACCTGCCTTATCGTTACTTATGCCTACATTTGCTTTTCTATAAAGTCCACGCCACATTACCATGACGATTCACCCCCTATAGAATGCTCCCCTACCAGTATATACTCATGTATATAATCCATAGCTTCGGTAATACACTTGATGCCCGTTTATTATCCACGCCCGGCCGCTCGACTAGTGAGCTGTTACGCACTCTTTAAATGAATGGCTGCTTCCAAGCCAACATCCTAGCTGTCTGGGCAACCGGACCTCGTTAGTTCAACTTAGTGTATATTTGGGGACCTTAGCTGATGGTCTGGGTTCTTTCCCTCTCGGCCTTGGACCTTAGCACCCAAAGCCTCACTGCAAGATATATTTGATAGCATTCGGAGTTCGTCTGGATTTGGTAGGATTTGACTCCCCCGCACCCAATCGGTAGCTCTACCTCTATCAAACTAAACTCTCACGCTGTTCCTAAAAACATTTCGGGGAGTACGAGCTATTTCCCAGTTTGATTAGCCTTTCACCCCTACCCTCAGGTCATCCGGAAACTTTTCAACGTTTATCGGTTCGGTCCTCCATTACATGTTACTGCAACTTCAACCTGCCCAAGGGTAGATCACAAGGTTTCGCGTCTACCTCATCTGACTATGCGCCCTATTAAGACTCGCTTTCGCTTCGGATACGTGGCTGAACCACTTAACCTTGCCAGACAAGAGTAACTCGTAGGCTCATTATGCAAAAGGCACGCTGTCACAGAATCTCTCTGCTCCAACCGCTTGTAAGCACACGGTTTCAGGTTCTTTTCACTCCCCTGTTCGGGGTTCTTTTCACCTTTCCCTCACGGTACTGGTTCACTATCGGTCTCTCAGGAGTATTTAGCCTTGGCGGATGGTGCCGCCGGATTCCCACAGGGCGTCTCCGACCCCGCGGTACTCAGGATACCACTATGCTGACCCTCTTTACGTATACGGGACTATCACCCTTATCGTGCAGCTTCCCATCTGCTTCTACTTCATACGGTCAATACAATCTCGTGGTCCTACAACCCCATAAATGCCGTAACATATATGGTTTGGGCTCTTTCCCGTTCGCTCGCCACTACTTGGGAAATCATTATTATTTTCTTCTCCTACGCCTACTTAGATGTTTCAGTTCAGCGCGTTCGCGTATTATACAACATACCTTCAGTATGTTAGGTTGCCCCATTCGGAAATCATCGGATCAATTCGCATTTGCCAATCCCCGATGCTTATCGCAGCTTATCACGTCCTTCTTCGCCTCTGAGAGCCTAGGCATCCCCCGTGTGCCCTTATTTACTTTCTTCTCAACCATAGCCCTTTTGCTACTATGGTGATGCTTGTATTGTGTCTTCCAAATTAATGGAAAACGTCTCTACTGTTGTCTTCTCTTGTAATTTTTTTCTTTCAATATGTCAAAGAACTCGTTAAGAAATTTATCGTGTTATCCTGCGATAACACTTTTCTATGGTGGAGAATAACGGAGTCGAACCGTTGACCCTCTGCGTGCAAGGCAGATGCTCTAGCCAGCTGAGCTAATTCCCCGGCTTGTGTGGTAGTCCCGAGCAGATTTGAACTGCTGACCCCTACATTATCAGTGTAGTGCTCTAACCAACTGAGCTACGGGACTAGCTTTTTCTTAATCTCTCTCGGTAACTCCATTCCTTTTATTGGGATGGGTACTTTCTTCTTAATGTCTTTTTTTAATCATGTGTATACGTAACGAGCACCAATTCAAGTACTCTAGAAAGGAGGTATTCCAGCCGCACCTTCCGGTACGGCTACCTTGTTACGACTTAGCCCCAATTATCGGTTTTGCCCTAACACGCTCCTTGCGGTTACATGCTTTAGGCACCCCCAACTTTCATGGCTTGACGGGCGGTGTGTACAAGGCCCGGGAACGTATTCACCGCGTCATTGCTGATACGCGATTACTAGCGAATCCAACTTCATGAGGTCGAGTTGCAGACCTCAATCCGAACTGTGATCGGCTTTCAGAGATTGGCATCACATTACTGTGTAGCTGCCCGCTGTACCGACCATTGTAGCACGTGTGTAGCCCCGGACGTAAGGGCCATGATGACTTGACGTCGTCCCCACCTTCCTCTCTGCTTGCGCAGGCAGTCTGTTTAGAGTCCCCATCATTACATGCTGGCAACTAAACATAGGGGTTGCGCTCGTTGCGGGACTTAACCCAACACCTCACGGCACGAGCTGACGACAGCCATGCAGCACCTAGTTTCGTGTCCCGAAGGACTGATCCGTCTCTGGATCATTCACTAACTTTCAAGCCCGGGTAAGGTTCCTCGCGTATCATCGAATTAAACCACATGCTCCTCCGCTTGTGCGGGCCCCCGTCAATTCCTTTGAGTTTCACCCTTGCGGGCGTACTCCCCAGGTGGATAACTTAACGCTTTCGCTGGGACGCTGACTGTCTATCGCCAACATCGAGTTATCATCGTTTAGGGCGTGGACTACCAGGGTATCTAATCCTGTTCGATCCCCACGCTTTCGTGCATCAGCGTCAATAACGGCTTGGAATGCTGCCTTCGCAATCGGGGTTCTGAGACATATCTATGCATTTCACCGCTACTTGTCTCATTCCGCATTCCTCAACCGCATTCAAGTTCTTCAGTATCAAAGGCACTGCGACAGTTAAGCTGCCGTCTTTCACCTCTGACTTAAAGAACCGCCTACGCACCCTTTAAACCCAATAAATCCGGATAACGCTTGGATCCTCCGTATTACCGCGGCTGCTGGCACGGAGTTAGCCGATCCTTATTCTTCGGGTACATTCAGCTACGTTCTCAAACGTAGGTTTATTCCCCGACAAAAGCAGTTTACAACCCATAGGGCAGTCATCCTGCACGCGGCATGGCTGGTTCAGAGTTCCCTCCATTGACCAATATTCCTTACTGCTGCCTCCCGTAGGAGTCTGGTCCGTGTCTCAGTACCAGTGTGGGGGATTCTCCTCTCAGAGCCCCTAGACATCGTTGCCTTGGTGAGCCGTTACCTCTCCAACTAGCTAATGTCACGCGAGCCCATCTCTGTCCTATAAATATTTGATTATAATGTGATGCCACATCAATAATGTCATGCGGTGTTAATCCGACTTTCGCCGGGCTATCCCCCTGACAGAGGTAGGTTGCTCACGCGTTACGCACCCGTGCGCCACTTTCATATCCAGCAAGCTGGATAATCTCGTTCGACTTGCATGTATTAGGCCTGCCGCTAGCGTTCATCCTGAGCCAGGATCAAACTCTCCATTGTAATAATGAATTGTTCGACACCTAACTATTTATCAATAAAAATAATTAGAATTGTCTTTGTTTATTTCTAACCTGAATTGACTTGGTTGATTGTTTGTTAACTTTCGTTGACTTATCAACTACTCGTTACGCTACATGATTATTTCTTTAAAGAACTTCGCGCTTCCACTCTCGTTTCAGCTTCTATTTCAACAAGGCATTGCGCCCCTTTTGATCTTGTTTTTTTTCCTTCGTTTCTGAAGGGACTGCAAAGGTAGAAATCTTTTTTAAAACTCCAAAATATTTGTGAAAATATTTTCTGGCCTTTTTTTCTCTCCCTTTTTAACCTCCCCGATCCCCTTGCGGTATCGGACCCCAGTCTTCATCTTAAGCACTAAAGCTCTTCTTTCCGGCCGGTAGGCTTATCCCTCTGAAGGGAATGCAAAGGTAGGAATCTTTTTCGAAACACACAAATCTTTTTTGCAAAAAATCTGCGCTCCCGTATATTCTAAACCCCTTTTTTCAGTAGTCATCCCTTTCAGAACAACCGTCCCTCCCTTGCGGAGTGGTGCAAAGGTAGAACTTTATACTCATTACTTCCAAATGTAATGGAGAAGTTTTTCTTTACCTGAACTTAACACTCTGATAACATGAGCTATAAAATTAAAGAATCCGCTTCTGAACAATGAATACAGCCTATATAATGCCGTAGCAAACCTTTATACATGTGTAATATCCTGCTAATGCCTGTACTGAGAAGAAAGATCCTTTATACGGATATTTCTGAAATCTACCGGCTGTCCTTCACTTTGAAGTGCGATAAAGCCACTCTTCAACAGTTGTCCGTCAATTTTGATTCTGGGATCATAGCGATTGGCGACTCCTCCTCCGATCTGTGGTTTGGAATATTGCAATACGGTATCACCTTCAATAATATGTGTAATCAGTGAATCCCCTAATACAATCAGCTCTGCACTCACCCATTGATCTCCGTCATAAGTTTTAGAAGTAGAATTGAGACAATGCGAATCAGCTATCTTCCCTTTATAGACTACATGGGTTCCGGGTGAACACATATTACCGGTAGGTCTCGGTTTTCCATCTCCCAGCCCTCCCAGAAACTGCATCTCTACGGAGATCGGCCAGTCCTGCTCCCTGGGCATAGTCGCCGGATCCTGTGAATGAAACATCACACCACTATTACGTAATGTATAATCAGGCGCTCCGGAATGAAGCTCCCCTACGAATCGGTATTCAAGTTTAAGATGGTAATAGGAATAGGGTGTTTTATAATAGAGGTGACCATATTGTTCATTGAAATCTCCATATTCATCGTAACGGACCTGAATCGTACCGTCCTCCACTCTAAAAGTATGTCCATAATTGACTCCAAAATCATGATGGTGAATCTTAACATTCCAGTCATTGATATCTTTACCATTGAAGAGGGACTTCCATTCCTGTGTCGTTGTATCAGTATTTTCTTTTGTTTTTTTTACAGAACAACCTACGGTCGTTAACAATGTAATGCAAATATATAGGAATAGATTTCTTCTCATCAGGTCTTAATTTTTCGGGTCGGCCTAAAAATACAAAAAAACCGGATGTATCCTCCATAAAATAAGGGACTGATTATTTTTTCAGTCCCTTGCTTATACATCATCACAGCATTTATACTATATAAATGTGTTTAAAACCGATCCCGCTTTATTAAACGGGACCAGTCCCTAGTCCTATTTTTTTCTTATTCGCTTTTCAGTGCGTCTATTATTTTGTCATACGTAATGTCCTCGCTAGGTCTTGGAGCATCATTATCAACGATTTTTCCATCGCGACCAATGATTACATAACGTGGTATACCTGAAATATTGAAAGCCTTCGCGACTACACTTTTTATTCCTCCTTTTGACAACAAATGCACACCTTCTATCTGATCCTCTTTAATGGCCTGGCGCCATTTGTCCTCGCTATCATCAATGCTGACATATAAAAATATAACATCTTTGTTGTCTGCAAATCTGGCGTGTAATTTAGGACTGCCATTTTTCATTTCGTATCTGCATGGGGAACACCAGCTCGCCCAGAAATCGATATAGATTACCTTACCGGCAAAATCTTTCAAAGAAACCTGCTTTCCGTTCAGATCATTCAGTGTAAATGGAGGAGGCTCAGCGCCTGCAGTAAGTTTCAAGGCCTGATCATATACACTTTGCAGTTCGGCAACCTGTTCTTGACTTCCCCCGTCAGCAGCAAACTGTTGTATATAGGATTTGTACTGATTTACATCCTTAGCCGTTAGCAATATATTGTTTACGATACCGAACAGAGCGAGAGCACGTGTTTTACCGCTCAGATGTTCTTTTACCTGTTCGTATTCTATTTTACGTTTTTCTGCTTCTGTTAGAGTAGAAGCACTGTCTAATCTTCCCAATTGATTCAGGTGGCGAAACCGCAAAAAAACAGGCAAAGCCCCTCTTACAAATCTGCTATAGGCATCATTGGTTAACAAGGCATCGGACAAATTTACTTTTTTCATAAGATCCATATACCCAGGAGGCAATGCTTCACTAAATTTTTTATTCAGTCCCTGACTCAGTAAGTAGGGCATTATTATGTCCATTCCCAACGCCTCGTAATAGAATTTGGTTCGCTGATGGTCATAAAAGTTTTTGGATACTTTGGATTTGTTATTATCCAGAAAATCCAGATTTGCCTTATTCATCTGCTCGTTTTGCTCATAAAGAACATTTAATGGCATCTTTGTTGCATCCAGTTTATTATAATTTGTCAGATAAAGATCCATCAGCTCCTTCAATATTGCGGCATTTTCTTCTCCTTTTCCCGAAAAGCTGGTATTATCTTTAAAATCTGTTCTGATCAGCAGATCATCCCCCGGCTCCAGATACAACGGTATTGACCCTTTTACAGGGTTGTCGATTGATATGCGTCCATCTGTACCACGCTCTACAAATGTCGAAAACTCAAACAGACCAGTTGCATCCGGTTTTAATGTTTTTGGCTCTGTTTTCCCGTCTTCCAGTGAGATCCACATAGAATCGACTTTCAAATGATTCACATCTATACGTATCCGGGTTTTCTTTCCCTGACCCCATACTATACTTACGTATACGAACAGGAAAATTAGTGTTGCTATTTTTTTCATTTTTATCTGTTTTTATTTTGCTGAGTGCATTTATTTAGCCAAAGCTTCATTGATCTTATCCTGTGTGATATCCTGGCTAGGTCTTGGTGCATCGTTATCAATGATCCTGCCATCCCGGCCAATGATTACATAGCGCGGAATCCCCGAAATATTAAAAGCCTTAGCTACCGGCGTATTTAAACCTGATGTAGCCTGTGAGAGTAGATGGATACCTTCTATCTTATCTTCATCTATTGCTTTTTTCCATGCATCTGTACTACTGTCGAGACTTATGTACAGAAACACTACATCCGGGTTATCCTTGAATTTTGCATGAAGCTTAGGTGCACCATTCTTCATTTCGCCTCTACAGGGCCCGCACCAGCTTGCCCAGAAATCAATGTACAATACCCTGCCCCGGAAATCACTGAGCGATATATCTTTACCATCCAGGTTTTTCAGTATGAAGTCAGGAGCCATTTTGCCCGGGGACAGCTTATTGTAATCTTCATACATTTTCATTACTGACTTTTGATCTTCCACACTACAATATTTTACCATATAATAGTCCATTAAAGGTTTAACTGTATTTACATCTTTTGCTCTTTCTATAGCAAGCATCAGTGAAGAGGACACAGCCATACTCCTGAGTTTACCCTTATACAGTTTTTCAATCTCACCTAACGTAATCTTTGTATTTGCCTCGGTAGAAAGGGTACTGTCCAGTAAGCCTTGCCCGGCTCTAAATTTGTAATTCAGAAAAATAGGATAAATTACTTTAATAAAACTTTCGTAGTCAGAGTTATCTAACAACTTCTCATCCAGTCTGACCTGCTGTTGGATATCCCAGTAGTGATCGGGGATACACTCTGAAGCTTTTTTATTAAACCACACTTGATACAGATAAGGAATAGGAGCCATAGGCATAAATGCTAAACTAAGTTTATCATAATGCAATGATACAGACTGGTATTGGTAAAAGGATGGAGTTACTTTTTGTTTGTTATTTTCCAGAATGTCGATCGAATGTTGTCCCAATTCGAGCAACTTATTAAACAGCTCACTTGCTGTCAGTTTATTTGTTTCAATCTTTAAGTAGCTTTCTTCTAAATCCCGTTTAATAGTAAAAAACACTTCTGCATTTGCGGAACCCTTTCCTTTAAATGTAGCTGTTTTATCGAAATCAGAAGTCATCTGCAAGTTATCACCTTGTTCCAGAAATAAAGTTGTATTCCGTTTTTCAGGAAAATCAAATCCTATCCTGACTTTCAAGGGCTTATCGTGCTTAAAATGAAGTGTATACCTATTGTATTTGTCTGGTTTAGCATAAAATACATCTCCATAATCGGCTACCCAGACAGAATCCGGCTTTATGCCGGTAAGTTCAATAACGACTCTGCTTTCGGCTTGTTGCGCAAATGCCAGGCCTGTATACAGACTTAACACAAATAGTATAATTATTCTTTTCATCAGTTTGTTCATTAAAATGATTTTATTATTTGTAACTGAATTATGGATTTTGTGGCATACCTTGGTTCGCATTCATAATGTATTGCGGATAACGGAAAGTCAGTCTCTCTGGCTTTAGTGGAAAGGATTCTACAATCTTACCTGTAGCATCGTATACATTATGCACCATACCTACAGTAGATTTATAGGTCTCATCCACTGATAAGCGGCGCATATCCCACCAGCGTTCGCCGGATGTGGCATATTCTCTGATCCTTTCTTCCAATATGTATTTGGTAAGTGCCACCTTGTCCCCTGTCACATTTGCCGGGATATCGGCAGCACCTGTTACTGTACTTTTCATTCTTTTCTTTCGGAAAGCAACCAGATCATTAACGGCATTAGGAAGATCTCCTGCGCGCGACTCGCATTCTGCCTTTAGCAATATCATGTCCGGTACACTTATACCCATATTATTTAATTTGCCAAAACAGCGCATCATATTAAGCGGATAGGTCGCTCCGGAGGGAGGGAAAGGCGATTTTGTAAAAAAAGTGAGTCGAAGATCTGCCGGACTATACAATGCAGCTGTCTGCGGATTGATAGGAGCGGCAGAATAGTAATAATTAAAGAAATTTATATTATACTTGAGATATAGCACTTCTTCATCTGTGTCAATCTGAAGCCTATTGGGCCCGAAAACTGGATTAACAGGATAAAAGGCTCCTCCGGGGTTAAAAACAGTATTAAAATCATACAAGCGAACCGGAATATCAGCATTGGATAACTTCGAAATAGCCGAAGCAAATAAAGGGAGTGCTTTATCAAACTGCTGCATATTCATATATACCTTCCCAAGTATGGCCTCCCCTGCGGACTGCGACATACGGTGTCGGCTGAAGATGCGGGCAGAGAGATTAGGGATAGCTTCTGTCAGATCTGCTATGATCAGATCATAGGCAGCCTGTACAGATAGCCGTGTAAAGACTGTCTGCGTGACATCTGCCACTGTGAACAGAGGAATACCTGGATCTGAAGCTGCGGTAGCCGCATTATAGGGCTTCCCGTAATAATTAACCAGCATAAAATGTACCCAGGCTCTCCCGGCCAGTGCCTCTGCACGAAGTGCTTTTTTTTGCTGCTCATTACCCTCCCGGGAAGTCATCACTTCATTGATCACTTTATTATAGGTATATATTTGTCCTACTAGACTCATTTCCGACTCATTTTCGGAAGGAAGATATATATCATCCTGATATTCAAATGCTTTCCGATAATTGATTGCTCCGAATCCAAATCCTGAGTTATATACAGGCTGATAACCACCCAGCTCATCAGACATTACCACCTGGGAAGCAATGCTCACCATACTAAGACTAAAGCTATTCAGTAACTGTTCATAATCGGATGTTTTGGTGGCAATGGCAACACCCTTTGGCATCACCTCGAGAAAATCTTTGCGGCATGAGCTAAAGCAGGCTATTAATACCAGAGCGGCTATTTTAAATATATTTTTAGTGTAAAACATGACTTTGTAATTTAAAAAGTTAAATGAACACCTAAGTTAAACGCATTTTGACCCATACGAAGGGATCTTCTGCCAAACTTTGCATTCTGAAATTCAGGATCTATACCATATGTATTGGCCTTCCAGAGCATAATATTGGACATGCCTGCCCGCATACTCAGGCCTTCGACTTTCCATCTATCGGTAACCGATCGCGGAAATGCATAGCTAAATGTCAGGTCTCTTATTTTTATATAGGAAGCAGACAGCACATTTTGCTTTCCATAGATGTAATAATCGACATTTCTGTCTGCATCAACTTTAATATTCTTGAATGCCGGTATATCGGTTAGATTTTCATCTCCTGGCTTTTTCCAGCGGTTGGCAAACTCGGCATTCAGGTTTCCATATTGAAAATTTTGATTTACCAAAAAGCCCCGGCCTGTACTGTTTTCAGAAAACTCCCACGCATTGTTCACATCCCTGAACATGACATGCCCCAGATTGTAGATCACATTAATATTAAGTGAAAAGCCTTTATATCCAAAAGTATTGGATAACCCTCCGTTCCAGACCGGCTGAAATACCCCCATCAGTACCACATCATTTGCCTTGGGTACACCGGCATCATCCCTACCTAAGGAGGTAGTACCATCAGCAAGTCTGACCAACGGATTTCCATCGGCATTTAGTCCCGCATAATCATAGGCAAATGCAGAGAAGGCTGCATAGCCTGCCAGATATTGCTCCATTATTTGGTCACGTCCCGTACTAACAGGGGTCAATAGATTTATTTTGGTCACTTTATTTTTATTGTACGAAAGAGTAAAGGAGCTGGTCCACTGAAAATCAGTGTTTCGGATATTCACCGAATTAACCGAAGCCTCTATACCTTTATTGGTCATATTTCCGACATTGCCGACGATAGTTGTAAAACCAGTAAGCGGATTTACTTCGAGCTGCCCAATCAGATCCGTTGATTTGCGTTGATAATAGTCCAAAGAGGCGTTCAACCTGCGATTAAGAATTGAAAGATCAAGGCCAATATTAAGAGTACTGGTCTGCTCCCAGGTTAGCCTTTTATTACCGGGCGTAGCTACACTATAACTTTGTCCGCCAGGCACATATGGATTTGGGAACGGTCGCAAAACGTCCTGACTGGCACTTTTGCCAGGTACAGGAGAGTTTCCGCCGATACCATAGGTAATGCGGGCAGACAGTTCATTAATAAAACTTACATCCTGCATAATTGCTTCATTGCTTAATAGCCATTTCCCTCCGATACTCCAGGCCGGCTTGCGTTGTGCAGATTTCTCTATGCCAAACAAATTACTTTTATCTTGCCTCCAGCTCGTATTTAGGGTGTATCTTTTCCCATAAGTATAACCCATGTTAGCATAATAAGACCGGAAGCGAAGCATACTCTCTTGCTGTGAAAAAGGAGCTTCTTCAAAGATGGCATTCCCTCTTAATGTAGGTAAAATTCCTCCTGCCACACCTGTTGTTCTCAGCATATCATAATCCAATGCGGTAAAGGATTGTGCATTTTCATCATACCCGTATACTGTGCTACCTGTGATGATATTTTTTTGTTCCTGTTGCTCATAACCCGCCAGTACATTCAATTGATGAAGCTGATTTTCTGAAGTATAATCGTACACCAACTGGTTTCTGATGGTCCAGTTCTCATCTGTTATACTTGATGTCCCGTACTTACCTCCGATATTTGGCAGATTATATTTAATTGTTCCATTATTATTTTGGGCAAACCTCAGCAACTGTATATTCTGATTGTAATTGGTATTGTCATCATAACTTGTACTGCGGTTTGTTCCGCGTACGTAACCAAGCACAGCTTCATAGCGCAGCCCCTTGTACAGACTGACCGTCAGTCCGGCTGTAAGGCGTGCCATTAAGCCATTGCTGTTGCTGGTACCCGTAAGAGCATTACTGAGCGGATTGTAACGCAGACTGCGTCCTGTTAGTTTTTCAACCGGATCAATGGCTTCAGAAGGCAGATAACCAAGATAGGACATATCCAGATTATTGCCCTCTCCATCTCTGAACAACTGATAGGGTAAAAAGCGATTGTCAGGCGAGACTGCACGGTTTGAGGATGTACGCTGATTGGTCAGATCCGCAATAAAGAATGCCTTCATCCATTTGTTAAAGGTATAATCGTTGCGGGTATTCAGCTTGAAGGTATTGTTTTTGTTCCCGGGCGTATAGCTTTGGTCGCCGGTGTAAGCCAGAGAAGTATAATTACTATATTTTTCTGTACCGCCTGCAAGAGACAAGGTGTGGTTAGTCAGGATCTGAGGGCGATAAAAGATATCCCGTATCTGACTGAGATTGCTTATCTCTGCGAGACTGTCCAGTCTGGCGTCCCGCTGCGCAGCCGAAATTAATCCCCGGGCAAAATCCCACTGGATCTGCCTGTCAGGGGAGTATCCGCCATCTCCTAAAGCAGGATTATAAACAGGAGTATACGTAGTGGAGACCGGGTCAAAAGTCTCTCTGGAGGCCTGTATATACTGACGGCTATTCAATACCGGAAAATAATCAATGTCCGGTTTGCCCTGAAAACTGGCAAAGGCATCATATGTAATTCGTAGTTTCTGATTATTGCCTCCTTTTTTTGTTGTAATTACAATTACTCCGTTAGAAGCCCGTGCTCCCCATATGGAAGCAGCTGTCGCATCTTTAAGTACACTTACATCCTGTACATCCTGTGGGTTGATACTGGAAACATCAGGCACCGCAATACCGTCTACCACAAATAGCGGAGACGCATTGGTATAACCTTCCGTAGTAGCCAAGGTACTTAGTCCACGAATCAGAAACTGCTGTTTGCCATTAGTCGGCGAATTATTGATCACCAACCCCGGTACCAAACCATCCAGACGCTGAATGATATTGGTGCTGGTCGCTCTGTTGGCCAATACTCCCATATCCGGTTTGGAAAAAGAACCTGCACTGCGTTCCTTTGAAATATTCTGGTACCCTGTATTTACGACTACTTCCTGCAGACGTCCGGCTGGTTTCAGACGTATGATCCCCAGATTTGCAGCGACTTTTATGGTATAAACTTCATATCCGACATAGGAAACAGATAAATATGCTTCTTTGCTGATATTACTCAATGCAAATTCTCCGTTGCCGTCTGTAACAGCAGCAATCTTACGTCCCTTTATGGTCATCGAGAAATCTCCGGTCTCTTTGTTTTCAGATGAAGTCTGGATAACTACGGCTATAGTAGCTCCCTTTAAGGGGTTACCAAGAGAATCTACCACACGTCCTCGTACATCTGTCTGCTGTATAGATTCAGAACTTTTGCCGGAGAGGGCGACCTGTCGTTTTCTGATCAACACAAATTTATCTTCAACGGTATAGGTCAGAGACGTATTTGTAAACAGGGTTTTCATGGTCTCATCAAGACTGGCATTCCTGATAGATATATTCACAGGTCCCATATCTTTTGCAAGATGTCTGTCAAACAGAAAATCGTATCCGGTCTGCTGCCTGATTTTATATAACACATCTTTGAAAGAACTGTTCTTTTCATTCAGGTTTACCCGTTGTCCGTATGTTGCAGCATAGACCTGCATAAAGGACAGGAAAATTATGGCGGTGGTCAGGCGCATAAAAATCAGTTTTAAGGTGTAAATTTTATACATTTGTTTCAGGTATTGGTTAGTTATAGTCAAAACGCTTACAGGTTCGAAGCTTAAGTGTTTTGAAGGTTATAATTGATTGTACATTACGGTCGGGGTGTTTCCAGCACTTCCGGCCTGTTTTTTTGTTTATATACCTTTTGTATTTATTTTGTCAGTATAACCCTCCTTCCTTTTATTTCAAATTTTATATTTCCGGCCAGTTCTATTTTGCGAAGAACATCTGCCAGCCGGCTGCTTCTTGCAATCCAGCCATCGAGTCTGATATCTTTTATATCGGATTCCTTATATACAAACTCAATATCGTACCAGCGCTCTATCTTACGCATGGATTCCTCAAAATCATCTGTTCCAAACACAAAGTCCCCATTTTTCCATGCCAGTATTTCGCTAATATCGGCTTGCAGTATTTGTGTATTGCCCCCTCCGACAATAGCCTGCTGACACGGTTTTAGTACTATGGATTCTTGAGAAGAAAGATTGCTTACTTTTACAGACCCTTCCATCAGCGTGGTTTTTACTTGTTTTTCATCTGCATAACTGCTGATATTAAAATGAGTTCCTAATACCGTAACTTTCTGCCGGTCGGTAGTAACTATAAAAGGTCTCTTTTTGTCTTTAGTGACTTCAAAGTAAGCTTCTCCTGTCAGGGTCACTTCTCTTGAATCCGGATGATTAAAAGCGGGTGAAAATGTAATAGAAGATGCCGCATTGAGCCACACTTTGGTTCTGTCCGGCAATGTCATCATATACATTTCCCCTTTGGCTGTACTTAGGGTATTCTCAGCAGTGGAAGGTTGACCAGCGGACTGTTCATCATACAAAAGCCGGCCATCTGCACTCTTTGAAATACGTGTCCCATACTCGGTGGCCAGTTCTCCCACAGCAGCATCTGACAGTTGTATTTTCCTGCCATTGGCTAAGGTCAGAGTCGCTCCGCTCTTTCCGGGGGTTATACTATCCTGATGTACAAGCTGATGGGAATGTTGTTTTTCGGTTGTGCTGTATCTATACACATAGAAACTTACTCCCAGTAAGAGGAGTACAGCTGCGGCAACACTGATACGTGTCCACAATGAATAAATGCGTGTTTTATGGATACGGCTGTTGATCCCATTCAGTATTCTGTCCTGTAACTGCCCCTCTGTTTGCGCAAAAGATTCCGGAATCTCCATTATTCCATCCGGATCACTTTCGTACCAGGCATTGAATACCTGAAGTTCTTCTTCGGTAATCGTTTTATCCAACCATTTAGAGGCCAGCTGTTGGTATTTTTCTTGGTCTTCAGGACTGTGCATATTCAGGCTTATTTACTAGTATGTACCTTCAGAAATACAAATCCCTTAGTCCGGCTTAAAATTATTTTAACTTTTTCCTTACATTGGCGAAATATACTTTAGGTTTCCAAAAAAATGAGACGGAATCAGGTTTAAGATTTTTTATACTTATATTCAAAATATTATGGAGATTCGCATATCGATTTATTCTTCCATTATTGAAATAGATCATATAAGATCATGACCAATTATACAGCTTATACGGATTCTGAACTGATCAATGCTCTCCGCGAGGGCAATGATGCTGCTTTTACAGAAATCTACAGAAGATATTGGAAACGTCTTTTTTATATTGCCGCAAAGAAATTGCATGACCCTGAAGAGGCAGAGGAAATCGTGCAACAAATTTTTGTATCGTTGTGGAACCGCAGGGAAGAACTGGAAATCAGCACCACACTACATGCTTATCTGGCTGTTTCCGTAAAATACAGAATTATCAAGGTACTGGATAAGCATTACCATCAGCAGAAGTATGCGGAAAGTATGACTTCCCGGTTTCTCGATGACTCCACTCAGGAGTGGCTGGCCTTTCTGGACCTGAAGGATATTCTTGAGAAAAGTATTTCCGATCTGCCGGAAAAATGCCAGCTTGTTTTTCGCATGAGCAGGGAAGAACATATGTCTCAAAAAGAGATTGCCGTCGCTCTGGACATCTCAGAAAAGACTGTAGAAGCACACCTCGGGAAGGCGATAAAGACTTTAAGACAGAAATTAAGTCGTTTTCTGATGCTATTGCTGTAACTTCTAATCGCATCACTAACAGTTGGCGGGGACGCCAACTGACGCGGTGGCAACTGAAGTGAGAACAGCAACATAAGCAGGTATAAATAAGCTTTATAACTTTATAGCCTTATCAACTCTATAAACCTTATCAACTATAGAACTCTTAACAACTCTCAAAAAGCACTGATTCCTGTTATATCCTGTCCTGTGATTAACAGATGGATATCATGCGTACCCTCATAGGTAATAACCGACTCCAGATTCATCATATGTCGCATGATCGGGAATTCACCGACGATTCCCATTGCTCCCAGCATCTGCCGGGATTCTCTGGCGATTTGCAGTGCCATATTCACATTATTACGTTTGGCCATAGATATTTGTTGCGGGGTCGCTTTTCCTTCATTCTTAAGTACACCCAATCTCCAGCTCAGCAACTGTGCTTTTGTAATTTCAGTTAAGAATTCGGCCAGTTTCTTTTGTTGCAACTGATAAGATGCAACAGGCTTTCCGAATTGTTGTCGCTCCAGACTGTAGCGAAGGGCAGTCTGATAGCAATCTACTGCTGCTCCTATGACTCCCCATGATATACCGTAGCGGGCTGAATTGAGACAGGACAAAGGCCCTTTCATAGAACTGACATCGGGAAGTATGTTCTCTTGCGGTATACGTACATCTTCAAATATAAGCTCTCCTGTCTTCGAAGCCCGCAGCGACCACTTATTATGCGTCTCGGGAGTTGTAAAACCCTTCATCTCCCTCTCCACAATAATTCCCCTTACCTTCCCTTCCTCATCCCGCGCCCATACGACTGCCAGATCACACACGGGAGCATTGGTGATCCACATCTTTGCTCCGTTGAGTATATATCCGTCCCTGTCTTTGGACAGGCGGGTTTCCATTGCTGTCGGATCAGAGCCGTGATTGGGTTCTGTAAGTCCAAAACTTCCTATCAGTTCTCCGGTGGCAAGTTTTGGCAGAAATTTACGCTTCTGTTCCTCACTTCCATAGGTGTAGATCGGAAACATGACCAGAGAAGACTGTACAGACGCAGCAGAGCGGACAGCTGAATCTCCGGCTTCCAGCTCCTGCATAATCAGTCCGTAAGAAAGCTGATCCAGTCCGGCTCCTCCGTACTCCTGCGGAATATAGGGTCCGAGCGCACCTATTGCGCCCAGTTTTTGCATCAGACCGGGTATATCCTTGTGCTGTTGTGCGGCCTCATCTATGACCGGGCGGATCTCCTTGTTCACGAATTCGCGAACGGTATTCCGTATCATAAGCTGTTCTTCTGTCAGTAACTCGTCTATCTGAAAATAATCGACCTCTTTCATATGTCTATAATTTGATTTTCAATGGCCATATGGAATATCCAAACTATATTCATTGGTGTTTGTGCAGCCTGTAGTACATAGATATTTCATGGTTTGAAAAATGAATATAAAACTAAAGATAGGAAATATTAGGACTTCTTTAGAAACAAATATTATTCATGAAATCATTATAAATTCAGAAAATAATTCCCTAATTTTAAAAAACAAACGAATAACAATTATATCCATGATCAAAAAAGAATTAGACCTGTTAGGCATTAAATCTGAAAATCCGGGCACTTCTACCGGGACGAAATGGTTTGCCAAAGGCGATAAAATCACATCATTCTCTCCGGTAGACGGTAAAGAGATCGCTGCAGTAATTTCAACAACACGCAAAGAATACGATAAAGTTATTGAAACGGCACAGAAAGCAGCATTGGCCTGGAAAGATATCCCGGCACCAAAGCGTGGGGAGATTGTACGTCAGTTGGGTGAGCAGTTACGTATTTTAAAACCTACTTTGGGCAAGCTCGTTTCCTACGAAATGGGAAAATCATATCAGGAAGGTATGGGAGAAGTACAGGAGATGATCGATATATGTGACTTTGCAGTTGGACTGTCCCGTCAGCTCTATGGCAATACGATTCATTCCGAACGTCCCGGACACCGCATGTATGATCAATATCATCCCTTAGGTATCGTCGGAATAATTACGGCCTTCAATTTTCCGGTAGCAGTATGGGCATGGAATGCGGCTTTGGCTCTGGTATGCGGAGATGTGGTGCTGTGGAAACCGAGTGAAAAAACACCGATATGTGCTATTGCCTGTCAGCATATCATTGCGGATATTCTGAAAAAGAATAATCTTCCGGAGGGTATTTCATCTGTAGTGAGCGGAGATGCTGAAATCGGTAAATGGATCAGTGCAGACAAACGTGTGGCACTGGTATCGGCAACAGGATCTACCCGTATGGGTAAAGCTGTAGCGGTAACAGTAGCAGAGCGTCTTGGAAAATCTTTACTGGAACTGGGAGGTAATAATGCGATTATCGTAACGCCGAATGCGGATCTGAAGATGACTATCATAGGCGCGGTATTCGGAGCTGTAGGAACTGCAGGCCAACGCTGTACCAGCACAAGAAGGCTTATTATCCATGAAGATATCTACAAAAAAGTAAAAGATGCCCTGATTGCAGCCTATAAACAAATCAAAATCGGAGATCCGCTGGATGTGAAGAATCATATGGGGCCATTGATCGATACGCAAGCTGTAGATATGTATACAGAGGCTATTGCTAAAGTAAAAGAAGAGGGAGGTAAAATATTGGTAGAGGGTGCCGTACTTTCGGGCAAAGGATATGAAAGTGGCTGCTATGTAAAACCTGTCATCGCAGAGGTAGAAAATCACTTCGATATTGTACAATCCGAAACATTTGCTCCTATACTTTATCTTATCAAATATAGCGGCGATGTAGAAAATGCTATAGGGCTTCAAAATGATGTTGCACAGGGTCTTTCTTCAGCGATCATGACGTCCAACTTGCGCGAAGCAGAATTATTCCTGAGTAACAAAGGATCAGACTGTGGTATTGCGAATGTCAATATCGGGACTTCGGGAGCAGAAATCGGGGGTGCATTCGGAGGTGAAAAAGAAACAGGAGGAGGACGTGAGTCCGGCTCGGACGCCTGGAAACTTTACATGAGAAGACAGACAAATACGATTAATTATACAACTGAACTACCGCTGGCACAAGGCATAAAGTTCGATCTATAAACGAATAACCCTATTTTAAATACTGATTATGATAAAAGAAGCGACAGTACACGAGAGATTAGCAAAACATATATTGGCTGACGGACTACCGTTAGTGATAGATCTGGAGAAGTCACATGACTCCTATATTGTAGATATCGATGGAAATGAATATCTGGATATGTTCAGCATGTTTGCTTCTTCGCCTATCGGCTATAACCATCCGCATATTGTTAAGAATAGTAATTTATTAAAAAAAGTTGCTATCAATAAGCTGGCACTTTCGGATATCTATCCCACAGAATTTGCGGATTTTGTAGATACGTTCGAGCGTGTGGCCATTCCTGCGGAATTAAGTTATTGCTTTTTCATTGACGGAGGTGCGCTTGCTGTTGAAAATGCACTGAAGGCTGCTTTTGACTGGAAGACCAGATTGAATATTTCGCGTGGTATACAACAGGAAGCCAGCCAGGTTATACATTTCAAACAGGCTTTCCATGGACGTACGGGATATACACTATCTCTGACCAATACGAAAGACCCAAGGAAATACATGTATTTTCCGAAATTTGACTGGCCGAGGATTACAAATCCTAAGCTTCACTTTCCTTTAACAGAAGAAAGTATTGCTGAAACAACAAAAGCAGAGCAACAGGCTATTCAGGAAATAGAAGCAGCTATCGCCAAAAATCCGGATGCCATAGCATGCCTGATTCTGGAACCTATACAGGCTGAAGGTGGTGACAACCATTTCCGGACGGAGTTTTTTCAGGAATTGAGACGCATATGTGATGAACATGATATTTTATTGATTCTGGACGAAGTACAGACAGGACTGGCATTGACGGGTAAAATGTGGGCATATGAGCATTACGGAATTATCCCGGATCTGATCTCCTTTGGAAAAAAATCTCAGGTTTGTGGCGTATTGGCACATCGTGAGAAATTTGACCGTGTCGAAAAACATGTGTTTAAAGAATCCAGTCGCATTAATTCCACCTTCGGAGGAAATTTAGTGGACATGATGCGCTTCAAATTAATACTGGAAGTCATCGAACAGGAAAATCTTGTTCAACAGGCCGAAAGTCTGGGTGAATATTTACTGGAAAAACTGGAACAGCTTGCAAAGAGCCACAGCCAGCTCTCCAATGTAAGAGGAAAAGGACTTCTGGCGTCATTTGATTTCCAGACCGAGCAGCAAAGAGATGAATTCGTTAAGCGTGCTATGAACAATAAGCTTCTTATTCTGGGTTGTGGTGACAAAAGTATACGCTTCCGCCCGCATCTGACGGTTACGGTAGAACAATTGGATAAAGCATTAGCTCTTGTGGAGAAAAGCTTGTAAGAAAATTACTATTTATGTCCACATCGTATTCCAGGTGAGGAAAGCAGCAAATGCTATATAAATTAAAATCGGGTACCCGCATCACTCCGCAGGTACCCGATCTTTTTTAATAAATAGCCGGTCTTATCTAATATCCCGGATTTTGTTGCAGATTAGGATTAATAGCCAGTTGTGCCTGGGGTACAGGATACAACTCCCTGTTGGCATCGTTTACAGGTTTATGATCCCACCAGGTAGCCGTGGTATATTTACCAAAGCGTATCAGATCTGTACGTCTTTTTCCCTCGAAGATAAATTCTCTTCCGCGCTCAGCCAGCAATTCATCCAATGTAAGGGTAGCGACAGAATACTGAGCTGCAGGCCAATCCGCAGCCGAAAAGGCTCTTTTCTTCGAATCATTGATTAACGATACAGCTTCTGTTGTAGCCGTTCCGTTATTTTTGCGCATCAAGGCTTCCGCCTTATTAAAATAAATCTCGGTAAGACGATACAGAATATAATCGTTCTCCTGATAGTTGACATCGCTCAGACGGCCACTTTTGTATTTATTAAAGCGTGCTCCGGAATTCTCTTCCCCTTTAGCCATTCCTCCATCACTGGTCAGATCTCCTTCACTTTCTCTACGAATAGAATTAACAAATGATAATGGTTTACCGGAATACTCCTCTGTCCCCAACACAGGTGTAGTTGTTCCATACTTATACTGCGGTCCATACAGAAACCAGTCTTTCCTGCGGATATCATTAGCGGCATAGGCATCGAATGCGGTAGGAATTACCACAAATGCATTCCAGCCGCCATAGCCCACATCTAATGCTTCTTTCATATAATCATATCCCATAAAGAACCCACCCCAGTCAAACGTAAATCCGGCCTTACGGCTATACTGAAACTGGAATAAAGATTCCGGATTAGCGCTGTTTGTATTTGCAAACAGTGTATTAATATCCGGAGACAACTTCGGAGCACCTCCGATACCGCCCGCCTGTCCGGAGATAATCTTATCGCACGCGGCAATACATTCATCCCACATAGGGGTACCATTCCATTTCTCCGCATTCAGATACAGTTCGGCCATCATAGCATATCCGGCAGCCATAGATACCTGTCCGATATTCTGTCCGGAAGTAAGCGGCAGTTTGGGTACATTTTCTTCCAGCTCTTTCTTTATAAAATCAAAGACCTCTTTACGCGGTTTAGTCGCCAGATTGGAAGGAGTTTGTGAAACTTCAAGAGCAATAGGAACATTTCCCCACATATCCATAATTTTCATATAATGGAATGCACGAAGTACTTTTAATTGCGCCAGTACAAAATTCATCTCCTCCTGTGTCATCCCTACTTTCTGTATATCCAGAGCAGAGATATCACTCAGCGCATTATTGACGTAACCTACTCCTCCCCACAACAGCTCCCATGCACTTAACAGTCTGTTTTCAGTAATAGTCCAGGTGTGATAATGCTGTCGAAAATGATCTCCACCATCGTAGCCGTGCCGTCCCTTCTGTGGCCAGGCCAGTTGGTCAGAACTCAGTTCGGAGTGATAATAATAACCACTTCCTCCTGTTGGAGCCAACCAGGCCTGCATATGTGTAAACGGGCGTAAAGCGGCCTGCATTACTTCCAATTTATTTTTATAGAAACTCTCTTCTTTCAAGGTACTGTACAGATTTTCGTCCAGATTGGTACAGCTCTGTAATCCGAATAGTGCGACTCCTACCCCAAAAGCAGACGCCAGATATTTATTTTTTAGTAATTTCATGATTATTCTCTATTAAAATCCAACATTAAGTCCTACTGACCATGATTTAGTACGCGGATAGAAACCTCTTGAATCTATTCCTGAAGCAAATCCTGTGTCCTGTAATTCCGGATCAAGACCGCTATAACTGGTAATCGTAGCAATATTGCGACCTGTCACATATACATACAGGTTGCGGATATAATCGGTCTTCAATTTAAAATTGTACCCCAATGTGATATTATCCAGTTTCACGAAACTTCCATTCTCTAAATAGTAATCGGAATATTGCGGATCGTCTTTGATATTTGCGTGTTTTGTAAAAGCACTTTCCAGTACGTTATTCGGCAGCCATTTCTGATTTCCGAAAAACATATCTGCTGTATTCAGAATATCATATTTGAACTTTCCTCTGAAAAATACGGTGAGGTCAAATCCTTTATACGAAAAGCGGTTGCTTAAAGACGCATTGAATTTAGGCACACCATTCCCGATATAGGTCAGGTCATCATTGGTAATCTCTCCGGCTGTACCTGTACTTCCGTCGGCTTTGTAAAACAGCCATTTCCCGTCGTCTGTCAGGCCTGCATATCGTTTACCATAAAAAGAACCGACTTCGCCCCCTTCTTCCAGACGTATGGCATTACCCAGATTTCCAGGGGAAGGAAGCCCTCCGAATTCCAGCCAGTTACTTTGGAAAATCTCACTCGACAACTTCGCCAGCTTATTCTTCTGGTAATTACCGGTAAAATCTATATTCCAGGAGAAGTTTTCCTTCTTGACAGCAGTCGCTGACAATTGCAGTTCTATACCTTTGTTGTCTACCTGTCCGACATTATACCATATTTTGGACTGTACATATGCCGGCTGCTGTGCCCGGTATTCATCGATAAGATCTTTTGTTTTTCTGTTGTATACATCTATGGAACCTGTGATACGGTTATTCAGAAATCCGAAGTCTACCCCGATATTTGTTTCTGCTTTTTGTTCCCATTTCAGATCCGGATTTGGATTAGCGGCAGGACCATAGGTTTGATAATAGATACCATCCTGCGGATATACTCCTCCTGTGCCCAGTCTCAGTATGGACTGATAATTAGGTATTCCCTGATTTCCAGTTACTCCGTAACCAACCCTTAATTTCAGGTCATTGATCACTCCTTTATTGCCGAAGAAACTTTCATTTGAGATTGTCCATCCTCCTGATATTGCAGGAAAATTACCCCACTTATGATTCGCTCCGAATCGTGAAGAACCTTCTCTGCGCAAAATGGCACTTACGAAATAGCGATCTGCATAGTTATAATTGACACGTCCAAAGAAAGCCACCAGAGTATTATCTTCCTTAAAGGATCCCATTGTGGGTCTCGGAAGCTGTGCATTGGTAAGGGCCGTTCCGGAGTTCATATCCCAATCCAGAAAACCATCGGTTGTAAATCCGTTGTTAGACATTTCAAAACGCTCATATCCTGTATATTGATAACTATAGCCCAATAATCCGGTAATAGTGTGTTTTTCATTAAAGGTCTGGTTGTAGTCAATGGTAGATTCAATGGTTCTGGTCCAGTTCAGCTCATTCTTTTTATAGGCATATGCGGTACCTCTGTAGTCGGTATTGAGACGTTGATCCCAATCCAGTGTAGAACGGTAACGCCTGTCATTCCAGTTGTCCCGGACATAGGATCCGAATACCGATACGCTTAAAGGATCAATAATCTTCAGCTTCAATTTTGCATCTCCTGAAAAAGTTTGCTGATTGCGTTCATCTATACGATGAGCCAGCCGACTCATAGGATTATAGTTGTTGTATTCCTGCGTCTGATAGAATGTTCCGTCCGGATTATAGATCGGTGCAGTAGGATTACGCTGAATGGCCTGTTCGAAGTCCGGTACATTTTCACTGTCATCAGCCTTTTTACCTCCCAACATATTAGCCTTATTAAAATTGGCGGCTATATTTCCGGAAAAAGTAAGGCGGTCTTTCAGTCCTGTCTGAGAAAAATTGATTCTTCCTCCAAACTGCTTTCTGCCATTCTGTTTTGCAATACCATTGGCATCTTCATAGTTGATCGAAGCTCTGTAGTTGGATTTGTCTCCGCCACCACTCGCTATAAAATTATGGAAATGAGAGAAATTATTCTTGTCAATCAGTTCGTCAAACAGATCTGTGCTGGCTCCAAGATCAGATTGCGGACGGTTAAGACCTTTGACTACATACTCTCTGAACTGATCCGCAGACAGCATAGTAGGTTTACTGTCTACAAACTCTTTTTGTCCGTACGTAAAATATTCAAACTGGGGAGTTCCGGATTTACCCTTTTTGGTGGTAACCAATACGACCCCGCCGTTACCGCGAGTACCGTAGATCGCTGCTGCCGAACCGTCCTTTAACACACTTATGGATTCGATGTCTCCTTGCTTGACCAAATCCAGACTACCTCCGGGAATACCATCAATAACGATCAGAGGTGAATTGGAACCCTTCAGGGATGCCATACCCCTCAACTGTATAGAAGTTCCCGAGTTTGGATTACTCCCCTGTGCTCTGGTGATGTTAAGGCCGGCCACTTTTCCCTGCACCAGTTCCATAGGATTACGCATTCCTCCCTGATTGAAATCTTTTTCCTGTACCGTCTGTACAGCCGAAGTCACTTCACTCTTTTTCTGTGTACCATACCCTACTACTACGACTTCCTCTAATGATTCGCTCTCTGGCTTCAGTTTGACAGCGATACCGGAAGTACTCGTGACAGGTACTTCTACGGGCGAAAAGCCGATATAGGAAACGATCAACGTACTCCCGACTTTGGCTTCCAGACTGAAATTACCATCCTGATCAGTTTGTGTTCCGACAGCCGAACCTTTCAGTTTGACCGTAACCCCCGCCAGCGGAGTACCGGTCTCTGCATCGGTTACTTTTCCGGTTACTGTTTCCTGTTCAGATTTGTTTAAATAGGTTTCTTTGTCATGAACAAATCGGCTTTCTGCTGTACCGTTTGTTGCATTAGCATAATTTAATGCGAGCAGGGATAGCGGGACTACCCACCATTTCGCTCGACGACCCGCAGGTCGTAAAGGTTTACTGTAATGATTCATGTTTAGTTAGTATATGTTTGAAAAAATTGACAATTAGTTAAAATTTACTAAAACGTTTTATCAAATAGGCGCAATAAAAGGAGACAGCAGTATCTCCATATGCTTTCTATTTTTCAATAGGTAATTTTTACAATTTATAAGGTGATTTCTCTTTTTCACTAAAACGTTTTACTTCATGGTGCAAAAAAAAACCAGCATTCACGTATACAAGAAAAAATTAAAATCGGTTTATTTTCATATGGCTATTCTAAAGTTAAGATTTAAATCTTAAAAACCGCTGATCTTTTTTCAGTTTTTAATATAACATATAACCTATGCTACAAGTACTTATTAAAATTTCAGAAGTAAAAACAACAAAAAAAACCCGTCTTAATATATATTAAAACGGGGTTTGTATGGGTCTAGAAGCATCTGTATCAGTCCCTGGAAACAGGAAGCGTTTTCAGGCAGGAGCCCTATCTGATTCTGTCACAACAGGCTTCACTTTATTTTAAATATTTCCTTTCTTCATTTCCTGCAGCGCATAGTCAACAGCTCTTGCAGAGAAAGCCATATAAGTAAGGGAGGGATTTTGGGTAGAAGTAGAAGTCATGGCTGCTCCATCTGTCACAAATACATTCGGAACGCTGTGTATTTGGTTCCATTTGTTGAGGACAGAAGTCTTGGGATCATTTCCCATACGCGCTCCTCCCATTTCATGGATATCCAGTCCGGGAGCCTGACCGTGGTCATCTTGCTTGATATTGGTAAATCCGGCTTCCTCAAACATTGCTGTCATCTGCTCCAGGTAGTCTTTTTTCATTTTTGCATCATTGTCGTCATATTCAACTGCAATTTTCAGCAACGGAACTCCCCAGGCATCTTTTTGAGAACTATCCAGTGTAACCTGACCGGACTCTTTCGGAATAGTCTCACCCATCATATGTGATCCTACGCCCCATAATCCATACTTTGGATTCAGGAGATTATTTTTGAAAGATTCACCGTATCCGGACTGATCTGCACTCTTTGAACGGTAAGCACCAAATCCTGCTGCATATCCTCTCAGAAAATCTGTTTCTTGTTTATGTAAATTGCGGAATCTAGGAATATACCCTCCTCCGGCAGGATTACGACCATCGGTAGTATAATCCATAAAGCCTTCGTATTCGGCATATATACGTGCGCTGTAATTGTGAAAAGCAACATATTTACCTAACACACCACTGTCATTGCCCAAACCGTTTTCGAAGCGTTTGGATTTGGAATTCAGCAAAATCAGATTCGTATTTAATGCCGCAGCATTCACAAAGATCACCTTTGCAAAGAAATCCATCTCCTCTTTAGTCTCTGTATCAATGACTTTGACACCTACCGCTTTTCCCTTCGTATCATCATACAGAATAGAATGTACCACTGAGAAAGGTCTTAGTGTCATATTTCCGGTCTTCGCTGCCCACGGAATAGTGGATGCATTAGAACTAAAATAGCCTCCGAAAGGGCAGCCTCGCTGGCAAAGTGTACGATTCTGACATTGTACACGTCCCTGATCGAGGTGAATTTTATTAGGTTTGGATAAATGTGCACAACGCGCAGAGATCACTTTCCGCTCCGGATACTTGTTCTTCATGGTTTGCTGAAAATACTTTTCCACTACATTCAGCGGATATCCCGGAAGAAACTCACCATCCGGAAGCTCCGGAAGACCGTCTTTATCTCCTGCAATTCCGGCAAAACGCTCAACATAATCGTACCAGGGCTTCAGATCTGCATAGCGGATAGGCCAGTCAACGGCAAATCCATCGCGTGCAGGTCCTTCAAAATCAAAGTCTGACCAACGCTGTGTCTGTCTGGCCCAAAGCAGAGATTTTCCACCAACCTGATAGCCACGGATCCAATCGAATGGTTTTTCCTGTACATAAGGATGCTCCTGATCTTTTACGAAAAAGTGAGCCGCATCTTCATGAAATGCATAACAACGGTTAACAATAGGATTTTCCTGCTGCACCTTATACGGCATCTCTCCGCGGTGCTCAAATTCCCAGGGATAAAGGTTGGTGGTAGGATAATCCTTGACATGCTTTACATCACGGCCTCTTTCCAGTACCAATGTCTTTAATCCTTTTTCACAAAGTTCCTTTGCAGCCCAACCACCACTTATTCCCGAACCAATGACGATAGCATCGTATGTTCTGTTCTTTACGCTGTCCGTATTTATATTTGCCATTTTCCTTGATTCTTTATTATGCGTTGATTTTCATTGCACCATTGTACCTGCCCGGAACTAATTCATAAATTAGTTTATTCTTCATGACATATTCCGAATTGAGATATCCCTGAGTGGCTCTTTTTTTGAATATCTTATAAAAAGCACTCTTTTCCTTTGCTTCTTCTTCCGACTTGAAATATGCTCCGATCTTATCTGTCGCAGCACCATCCAGATCAGATCTGTTTTTCTCCAGGCCTTCCAGGAAAGCTTTTTGATCTTCAGGTGAATGACAATCATCTACCATTTTCATTACAAAAAGGTGAAGATTTAACTTTTTACCTCCAGGAGAATCTGTCTCAGGAATAAGTATATCTACCAGATTAGCCAGAAATTCTTCATCCTTAGCAGATAACCTGATGGTGTGCAGATCTATAGACGTTCCACCCTGCTCCCGCAGGCAGGAAGGCAACAACGCAAGCCCTCCAGCAATAATAAAAAGTTGTTTTACCGCAGTCCTTCGGTTCATAACATGATGTTTATAATTTGTAATATTAGAAATATTCTAACAAAAATCAAAAAGCTAAATCGATTAAAGCCAGTAATAATTTCAAGACATTCTAGATTATTTTATGAGATGTTATTTTTAAGGTAATTCCAGACCTCCTGTAAATCCGTGAACAATTGATCAGCAATAATTAGTTTTTCCCGCTCTACTGGTTGTTTGGTAACTCCTATACAATACAAACCGGCAGCCTTAGCCGCTTTCGTTCCTGTAATAGTATCTTCAATGGCTACACAATCTTTCGGGTTTAATCCGGATTGCTTAGCGGCAAGAAGATAGGGTTCAGGATCAGGCTTGGGAGACTGTACATGGTCTCTCGTCACAATCAGCGAAAAGTAAGAGAGCAGATCATGCTGTCCCAGTACCGTATCGACAGTAGTCTGATAACTTGAAGTAACTAATCCGATTTTGACCTGATGTTCTTTCAGATGTTCCAGTATTTCCTTTGCATACGGCATTAATGCAATAGTCCGCATATCTGATTGTGCATAAGCCGCTCTGGTACGTTTCCACATATATTCATCTGTGGTATCTACATTCCAGACTCTTTTCATTGTCTCAATATTGACCGCTAAAGTGTGACCGGCAAAATGTACAATCCAGTCTTCAAAATTAATATGGATAGCAAAATCCTCCGCCAGAATGGGTTGCCAGTTTTGGAAATAAAAATACTCCGAATCTATAAGTGTCCCGTCCAGATCAAAAAATACAGCTTTGAATTTGTTCATGATATTCATTAAAATATTCAGATTCTCTATTACAGCATATATTAAATAAAAAAATCCACTTCGAGTGGATTTTTTTATTTAATTCTTCTTTCTATTTTTTACTCGATGTTTTCCGAGGCGTACTATAAGTTGTTTTGGGACTTTTAGTTGCTTCCTTCTTTGTCACATACCGCCCTGTTTCGGCACTTTTATACTGTTTACTAGGCTTTTGTTGGGCAAATGCAGCAAATGAAAACATCAATACCACCGCTATTAATCCTTTCTTCATAATTGTTTTATTTTAGTTTATTTAAATATACATAACAAAACTAATACTTGTGAAAAAAAGCAAGTTTGGGTAAGTTTGTTGAGTATACGCACATTAACACTTTAGCACTATACCTCAATTGATATGAAGATAATAGCCGTAGGTCGCAATTACATTGACCATGCCAAAGAACTCAATAATCCTGTCCCGAAAACTCCTGTTATCTTTATGAAACCGGATACAGCGCTGTTAAAGGACAACAAAGATTTTTATTATCCCGAGTTTTCCAAAGATATTCATTACGAAGTCGAGGTTGTACTTCGTATATGCAAAGAAGGCAAACATGTATCTCCAAAATTTGCGCATACATATTATGATGCAATAGGTCTTGGTATTGACTTTACTGCACGGGATATACAGCAGCAGCATAAAGAAAAGGGGCTACCCTGGGAACTGGCCAAATCCTTTGATGGTTCGGCAGTCATAAGTCCTTTTATCCCGAAGGACATGTTTCCAAACCCTGCTCAACTCAGCTTCAGCCTGCAGAAAAACAACGAAACAGTGCAATCCGGACATACAAAAGATATGATCTTTTCCTATGACCAGCTGATCGTCTTTATTTCACAATACATTACTTTACGTAAAGGAGATTTTATCTATACAGGAACACCTGCAGGAGTAGGGCTGGTCTCCATCGGAGATCGACTCGAAGGATTTATGGAAGAAAAAAGCATGTTTACCTGTCAGATTAAATAATTTAAATGAAGAAACTATATATATATCTGGGGATACTGGCATTGACAGCAACGTCTGTATCTGCTCAAAATATTATCAAATCCCGAACATATCCTCAAAATTATTTTAGACAGCCTATGGATATTACTCCACAGGCTTCGGGAGGATTCGGAGAACTAAGAGGAACCCATTTTCACGCCGGAAACGATTACAGGACACAACAGCGAATCGGAATCCCGATCTATAGTGCCGCTGAAGGCTACGTATCGAGAGTCCGTGTACAGATCGGCGGAGGCGGCAACTCGGTCTATGTTGATCATCCGAACGGGTATACTTCTGTATATCTGCATATGGACAGCTTCAATGATCAGCTCAGTGAAATTGTTAAAGCCGAACAGTATAAAAAGAAAAGCTTTGATGTGGATATAGACCTGCCCCGCAATAAGGTTGTCATGAAAAAGGGACAGCTTCTGGGTAAATCCGGCAATACCGGAGGATCAGGCGGACCTCATCTTCATTTTGAAATAAGAGATACTAAAACCCAAAACCCGCTTAACTCACAACTCTTTGGCTTATACTTTGAAGATAATGTGTCTCCCGTAATCCGTGGAATTACAGTGTACGATATAGGAAATGATGTATTTGATGAAAATACTCCGCGCAGGCATCAGGGTATCAAAACGATCGGCAGCGGCACTTATGGTTTAGCCGGAGGTACTCCCATACCGGTGAATGGAAAATTCGGATTGGGCATCAATACAATTGACAGACACTCAGGAACAAATTTTAGTTTTGGCGTGTATTCCATTGAACTCTTGCTGGATGATGCTCCGGTAAGTACGATCGTCTTTGAGGAATTATCGTTTGCAACTTCCCGGGCGCTCAATTCCTATATAGATTACCCCTATTTTATAAAGACACAGGCAAAAATTCAAAAAAGCTTTAAGGATCCGAATAATACCGCGCCGATCTACAAGCAGTTGAATAATCTGGGCTTTATCGAACTAAAGGATAACAATGTGCATAAAGTTGATTATATAGTCAAAGATGTACATGGTAATACCAGCAGAATCAGTTTTAATGTACAGCAAAACCCTACGTTCAATATCAGCCGAAAACCGCAGAACGGGACAGCTGTATTCAGATACGGTCAGGAAAACAATTATGCAGCGGACAATGTCCGGATAACTGTCCCTAAGGGAGTGCTCTATAATGATCTTTATCTGAACTATTCTCAGGGAGCAAAGCCAAGAGGAGGATATTCTACCCTGCAACGTGTACACAACGATATGGTACCGTTGCTGGACAACTACAAATTGAGTATCAAACCGGATGCTACTCTACCGGCTTCATTACAGAGTAAAGCTATCATTGTTGATGAAAGAGGCCGATCCAAAGGGGGGCGCTATGAAAATGGCTGGGTTGTAACCTCACTTCGTGATATGGGAAGTTTCTATATTGCTGTAGATACGGTAGCTCCGGTCATCACGGCACGAAATCTGACCAACGGTAAAAATCTCGCAAATCAATCTAAGATAGATTTTACCATATCAGATAATCTGTCCGGTATACAGACCTTTAACGCCTATATTGACGACAAATGGGTACTGATGGAATATGATCCTAAAAATCGTCATGTATGGCACACATTTGAACCTTCGCTGTCTAAAGGCAAACATAACTTTAGACTCGAGGTAAAAGACATGAAGGATAACACAAAAACATACGAAGCGACTTTCACGAAATAAGCAAAGAGAAAAGATTTCTATATCCCGGAATAACGAGCATATTATTCCAGCATTATTCGTGGATCAGCATTATATTATTTACATTTAACTCTTAAATTTTTCACATATGTCAACACTTGAAGCAGGAAACAAAGCACCGGATTTCAGTGCCAGGAACCAAAACGGAGAAACAATTCATCTTTCGGATTTCAAAGGGAAGAAAGTCATTTTATATTTCTACCCCAAAGACAATACTCCGGGTTGTACAACAGAAGCCTGCAACTTCAGGGATAATTATCAGTCACTGAAAAAAGAGGGTTTTGAAATCCTCGGTGTCAGTATTGATACGGAGTCTTCACACCAGAAATTTACAGCTAAACATGAGCTTCCTTTTCAGTTGTTGGTAGATGAGGATAAGAGCCTGGTAGAGAAGTACGGTGTATGGGTAGAGAAAAACATGTATGGTAAAAAATATATGGGAACAGCCCGTACAACCTTTATTATTGATGAAAAAGGAAATATCGAGCATATCATCAAAAAGGTAGATAACAAAAATGCTTCGCAACAGATCCGGGATCTTTACGCCAAATAATAAAGATACAGGGGGGGGCAACACAGATGCTTATATCCTGCAGGAGGAATAACATCTTAAGTCTAACTCTTATTATCTAAATACTAAGTATCAAATATTTCTTATATTCGCCTCTTATGAGCAAACAGACTGACGATTTTTTTAAAAGTGTAGTATCACACGCGAAGGAATACGGTTTTGTATTCCAATCAAGCGAAATATATGATGGCCTTAGCGCTGTATACGATTACGGCCAGTTAGGGTCTGAATTAAAGAATAACCTTAAGACGTACTGGTGGAAATCTATGGTACAGTTGAATGAAAATATTGTCGGTATTGATGCCGCCATTTTCATGCACCCGACCACATGGAAAGCTTCCGGTCACGTAGATGGATTTAATGATCCTATGATCGACAATAAGGATTCGAAAAAGCGTTACCGCGCGGATCAGTTGATCGAGGATAAAATAGCACGTTACGAAGCTGACGGAAAGACGGATAAAGCGGCTGCTTTATTAGCGGATCTGAACAAAGCGTTGAATGCTGATGATCTGGCAGGACTGAAAACCATCATCGAAGAACATAATATTGTATGTCCGGTATCCGGAACCAAAAACTGGACAGAAGTACGTCAGTTCAACCTGATGTTTGCGACTCAGATGGGCGCTATGGCCGACGGTGCCGAGCAGGTATACCTGCGTCCTGAGACTGCTCAGGGTATCTTTGTGAACTTCCTGAATGTACAAAAAACAGGCCGTATGAAGATTCCTTTCGGTATTGCTCAGATTGGTAAAGCTTTTCGTAATGAAGTGATCGCCCGTCAGTTTATCATGCGTATGCGTGAATTTGAACAAATGGAGATGCAGTTTTTCTGCAGACCTGGAACTGAAATGGAATGGTACAACAAATGGAAAGAAACACGTCTGAAGTGGCATTTAGCACTTGGTTTTAATCCGGACAACTACCGCTACCATGACCACGATAAATTAGCACATTATGCAAATGCTGCTGTAGATATTGAGTTTAATTTCCCGTTTGGCTTTAAAGAGGTAGAAGGTATCCATTCCCGTACAGATTTTGACCTGAAACAACATCAGGAATTTTCTAAAAAGAAAATGCAATATTTTGATACGGAGATCAATCAAAACTATATTCCGTATGTAGTCGAGACCTCTATAGGACTTGACCGCTTATTCCTTACTGTATTATGTAACTCACTGGTACAGGAAGATCTTTCTACAGATGAAAAGCAGGATTCCCGTGTAGTGCTGAAATTCCCTCCTGCTCTTGCTCCGGTTAAAGCAGCTATTTTACCGTTGACCAAAAAAGATGGTCTTCCGGAAAAAGCACGTGAGATCATGGCAGCTTTAAAACTGGATTACAATGTCCAGTATGATGAAAAAGATGCTATCGGTAAACGTTACCGTCGTCAGGATGCTATCGGTACACCTTTCTGTATCACTGTAGATCATCAGTCTCTGGAAGATAATACCGTGACGATCCGTGACCGCGATACCATGAAGCAGGAGCGTGTAGCCATTGCTGATCTGGAAAGAATCGTAAGTGAATTGGTAGGCTGGAATACATTATTAAAAAAGTTAATATAAGCCTGTAATATAAAAAAAGAGCAGTCAATGACTGCTCTTTTCTTTGTTATCTGACCACTATCTGCACCCGCTCACTTACACAGGTTGTCTCTTTATCTACCTTTTGAACAAATATACGCAACGGCTTATGAGGCTGTGTGATGGTCAGTGTATTATTCTTTCCTGTAGGTCTTACAAATTCACCGCCTAACTCATCAAATTCATATAAGGGTTTCCCGTCTTCGTAACTCCAGATATAGTTATATCTTTCATCATCTTTTTCATCTACGAGGAGCAATACCTTACCCGACTCTTTTATTTTTTTAATAACCACTTTCTCTGGGGGATCAATTGCAGGCAGTATTCGCACAGTCACAGCAGTACGTGCAGATACCTGCTCCTTCCATGCACTCTCCACATAATACGTTTTACTTTCTTTTGAACGCGGAACAACAAAATTCGCTGCAGATCGCAAAAGTTCTCCGCCGGAAGGCAATTCATACCACTGATAGGTAATCCCGGATTGAGGATTTTTGACCGAAAGTGACTGATAGCCATTGAAGCAGGTTTCCAGTGTATCTCCCCAGGTAGATACAGGTGCTGTCAGCACAGTTTCTTTTTCTGCCTGTATACTCCAGACCGCAGTGTATATATGTTTGGCATGTTCTTCTGTTCTCACCAATTTCGTATTGTCATACACGATAGCTTTGAGTTCATTCGTACCGGCATGAAACATTCCCCTATTGATATGGATCGCTTCCTTATCCGCATCTATCTGCTCTCCGTTTAATATCCATTTCACATCAAGTGTATTAGGAGAAGGCCTGATCAGACTTAGTGAAAATTTATTGACAGTATCCGCAGACAGTACCTGCGTAGTTCGGGGAGAAGTATTTTTGATAGGATTAGTGAGTTTATGAATGGTTTCGACAAATGCCTCCTGACAAACATTACAAAATGGCGCTACAAGATATTGCATCTTACAAAATTCATGTGGTCTGAACCATGTTGAGGGCGAAGCTTTAGATCCGTATGCATACACCCCAATTCCATTTGTACCGATCCAGTTTTTCCATCTTACTTTAGTAGGATTCCCTTCCTGAGAACGATTCGGGCTTTCTATAGCGTATTGGTTTCCGGCCCAGTATTCATCTGCCAGCACAGCAAAGGAATGGCCTATCTCATGTACGGCAATATCATTACTGGCAGCATTGACTGTAGCAGTTGCATATTTTCCTCCCGAACCTCCGTAATAAGGTGAATTTACCAGAATCACAACCTGAGAGTAATTTGGAATATGGTCTTTCAATACTTTTTGAATAGCCTCCTCATGATGAGGTATGACCAAACGATGTAATCCCATATTATCAAAACTGCTTCCAAAGATTGTTTTAGGATTGGAGGTAGGGACATTTGTGTTTCTCGTATACTTATTGAAACGATCCGTAATATTTACATGTCCGTGGTCTTCTTTCGGGCAATCATTGCTCACTCCCTTGTGAATAGCTCCCGATTCTTCCGAAGGTGTACGGATCGCAAATACATTAAAGTAACTGGTATATTGACGAAAAGGTTCTGTATTGAAAAAATAGTTATTAAATCTCCTGGCATCCTCCACAAAATAATCCAGCTCAGCTGCAGTATAACCATCTGCCAGAATAACCATGTTCACAATATGCTTATTAGTCCCCTGATATTGTAACGTATCGATCCTGTATTGCTGAGCAGAGGAGAGGTTAACAATTGACAGGATAGCCAATAATAAGAAGGCTCTTAATATATACATGTTACTTAGTTGTTTATAATCCTTTGGCTTTATAGGTAGTCAGATAGTCACTTGGCGACAATTTGGTTACTTTCTTAAATACTCTGTTGAAATTTACAACATTATTAAATCCGGTACGGAAAGCGATATCGGCCACATTCTCGGACAGACCGTTGATCAGTAATTTACAGGCTTGCTCTATGCGGATTTCATTTAGAAAGGTTACATATGTCTTACGTGTATGTTTTTTGAAATACTTACAAAAAGCATGTGGTGTCATATGTGCGATAGAGGAAATTTGTTCCAGTGAGATCTTCTCTGCAAAATGCTTAAAGGTATACTGAAAGATATCATTGATACGTATTCCTTCCGCATCCGAATATTTTTTCTGTGGAATTCCGGTGTAGAGTGAGGTCCACAGCTCTATCTTTTTGCTCAGATAATCCACAAGATCCAAAAATTGTAAAAGCCTCGAGGTACCCTCCGCAGCATTGATATCCAGAAATCTGGATTTCAGATGGACAGCATAGTCAGCCGTTAGTTTTTTACTGCCCTGTATATGTTCCAGAAATGACTTTACACTATCAAATTCGGAAAGATTCAGAAAACTTGTAAAATTATGGTAATCAAAAAAGATATGAATCGCATGAATGCCGTTCTCATTGGCCTGTTCGGACACCATATCGGCTTTCTTGAACATATGGGGTTCATCAGCATCTACAATAAAGATCTCATCCTGCTGAAAATAATGGGAGAAATTCCCGATCAGAAAGGTGCCTTTACCTTTCAGAATATAGGTTAGCTGGATTTCTTTGTGTCTATGATAATTCCCATAAAATTCAGGCAGAATATCTTCCTGAACACAAACAGAACCCTGATCCGGAACCGGAACTGTAAACTGGACAATTCTCATTTTTCACCTACAATAAAACTAATATTGCTCATTTGTCCAAATATAAGGTTTTTTTTAAGCAAAAAATGTAAAGCTAATAGCTTTACATTTTTTGCAGTTCCTTTTTCAGTGTTGTCATAAATTCCGGGGTAGCCGGATCCGCTCCCCTTATGTTCACCACTTTCAAAGTTGCAGGATTTACCCATAGATATGCTGGAAATTGGGTTATATTATAATTATTAATGATAAAATCTTTATCTGTTACATTCAACAGATAATTATTCAGCCCCATTCCTAAAGTCTTACTTCCCTTTTGCCATTCTTCAAATTGCTTTTCTACAGACAGATAGATAACAGGTACAGCAAGTGCTTTCAACTGAGATTCTTTGCGCAGCAATTCCGGAATATCCATCTTCGAGAACCTGTCTTTACTGGACCATATCGCTACAATCAGTAATTTATCTTTATTAAAGCGGGATAAATGCAGAGAATCACCTTGTACATTACGTGGTGTAATATCAGGGAAGGCCGGCATATTTTCATAGAAATCCTTTACACGGTCTACTTTTTCCCGGGCAGCCAGCGTCAGCGGATGCTGCTGGATAACGGGTTCCAGACTATCCAGGACTGCAGCATATTTTGCATAATTATCCTCTCTGATTGTTATAAACCGAAAAAGATAAGGTGTCATTAAAGAGGCGCGATGTGCCGGATTGACTACAAAAGAAGCACTGGCCTCGATTTTAGGATCCAGTGCAGCTAATGTCCTGCTTTCGGCCTGCGCTGCATGCATACGGTCTACTGCACGCCCATACGCCGCATCTTGTCCTGGCCCCAGAGTCAGCAATAATTCGTTCAATTGATTTCTTTCATTCGAAAGACTATTAATTTTTTGCTTTAATTCAGCTTGTTTTCCTTCTACAGCCTTATTAAATGCAAAAAGATCATTTGATGCCTGCGAAGTTGTCTTTATTGCTGCTTCCTGAATGATATTTTTGTCCTTATAACGGATCACTTCAAAATCATACGTACAATCATTCTCTAAAAATACAGGTAAAACATATTTGAATGGCTTGATTCCTTCTCCCTTATCTGCACGGACTATCAGCTCATAAATACCATCACTGGCCAATTCTCCCTCCAGCTCAAATATTCCGTTTTGAATAGTTGTCTTCTGAAATTGTTGCAACTGATTTTCATGATTCTGCAGATATACCTGCTGTCCTTCATTAAAATCGACCTTTCCTGTGATTTTATATTTGATAACACCCCCCGTTTTAGGCTTATCTTTAGGTTTGGACGTACAGGATAACAATCCCGTTATAAGAAGAATACAGAAAAGATATTTTTTCATATTTGGTTATAAATTTATGCTATTGCAAGTCAGCAATTAAGCCTGTAGTGTTACTAAATATACAAAATTAACAGGAATTCAGCAGTCCGTCATACTCTTTGCTTTTTACCGACAGCAATACCGGCAAAACGCAAATCGGCCCTCGTCCTTTTATTAATCCAGTTTGTGCTGCACGACCACATCATTGACCAATACAAGTGCATATCCTGTTCCTCCCGTGATTTTATATTCCAGGACGCGTCCGTCTTTCCAGATCATATCTATAGTATGACCGCCTCTTGCTTTGAGACCTTTCACCTGTCCGCTTTTCCATGCGGAAGGCAAAGCCGGCAATAAATGAATAAATCCGGAATGGCTCTGGATCAACATTTCTGCAATTCCTGCCGATCCTCCGAAATTACCATCGATCTGAAAAGGCGGATGTGCGCAAAAAAGGTTGGGATAGGTTCCGCCACCTGCACGGTAATCCGTGTCATCACGATAAGCTGGTTTCAACAATTGTCTGAGGATCTCCAGGGAATGGTTTCCGTCCTGCAATCTTGCCCAGAACAAAATCTTCCATGCTCTCGACCATCCTGTCCCCTCGTCTCCTCTTACAGTAAGTGTCTTTTTAGCTGCATCCACATATTGAGGAGTGATCTGCGGTGATATAAAATTGGCCGGATACAACCCATATAAATGCGAAACATGTCTATGTTGCGGCTCTACTTCTTCATAATCTTCCAGCCATTCCTGTACTCTGCCACTCTTACTAATCAATACGGGCGGTGCAAGTTGCTGAATCTGTATCCGCAGCGTATCTGTGAAAGCATTATGCTGACCTAAAATACTATCTGCATCTATCAGATTCCTGTATAGTTCTCTGACTATCTGATTGTCTATAGCCGGCCCCATCACTACTGCAGCAGTTTTTCCATTCTTCATCCGGAAAGCATTTTCAGGAGATACGGAAGGTGAGGTTACGAGCCATCCGGTTTTGGGATCTGTCACCATGGTATGTGCATAAAAACGGGCCGCTCCCTGCATAACAGGATATACCTCTTTGAGATATACACTGTCTTTGGTAAACTGATAATGCTCCCACAAGTGATTGCATAACCAGCCGGAGGCTGTACTTGCTCCCCAGGAAGCTTGTTCTCCGGGAGCAGAATATCCCCATACATTTGTCATCATATACACTACCCAGCCCGGCGCATTATAATAGGCCCTGGCTGTTTTCTCTCCTGTTTTTGCGATTTTTTTGATCAGTTCTATAAAGGGAATATGATACTCTGAAAGATTATTGACTTCCACCCCCCAGTGATTCATCTGTGCATTAATGTTGAGGTGATAATCTCCATTCCATGGGGTCTGTATCTGATGTGCCCACAATCCCTGCAAATTGGGAGGAAGTGCTCCTTTTACATCCGGTGCAGTACTTGAAATATTAAGATATCTTCCAAACTGGTAATACAGGGCTGCCAGTCCGTTATCCTGTGCAGGATTATCATAAAAAGCTCTCAGACGTTTATCTGTGGTTATGCCTGACTTATCGGCATCATCCTCCAGTTGTAAATCTACCCGGTTAAAAACCGATTCATAACGGGAAAGATGTTGCTTGAAGAGCTGCGGGTAAGGAGTATCATTCGCCTGCTTCAGTTGCTCATCTACGTATTGTAGAGGGTCAGCATGAAAATAACTTGTTGCCGCCGCAAAGAATATCAACACTTCTGAAGCTTTAGATACGGTAAGTGCGGTATCGGAAGCCACAACTTTTCCTCCTCTGTGGAATACCTTGATTTTAGATGAAAAAGAAATTCCATCCCCCCCTTTTCCATCCGGCAATATTCCTGACATGGAGAATTCATTACCTTTTGAGCTATACTGTACACCCTCCTCTCTGCTTAATGATGCAGAAAAATTTAATGCTCCCTTTTTACTTGACTTGAGGCGTACTACACCTACATTCTGATCGAAAGATGTAAAATATTCACGGGTATATTTTACGCCGTTGATCGTAAAATTAGTACGGGCTACAGCATCTTTAAGATCCAGAGATCTTTCATAATCTGTGGATTGGGCAGCCTCCTTAAATTGCAGATTTAAAAACCCAAGATTCTGATAACATCCAAACGGCACATTTGCCCCATTCCCGTGTCCGCTTCCTTTGCCACTGGTTACAAAATTCTTATTGACGAGCTGTTCAGCCTCATCATTTTTGCCCTCGACCAACAATTTCTGAATTTCGCCCACACTTTTGTATGCTGCGTAATTGTTGGGATCTTCTTCACTCCCGGACCACATGGATATCTCATTGAGTACAATCTTTTCCTTTTGCACTCCGCCATCTGGCATCATACCAATCAATCCGTTTCCTAATGGCAAAGTTTCTTCCCATCTCTTTGCTGGCTTATCATACCATAGTCGCAAGGAACCCGATTGTGCTACAACAGTTGTAAGACCGGTCAGAAATGTAGAGGCCAGAATAAGGATTTTTTTTCTCATGAGCATATAATAGTTATCAAATACCCTTGCTGATTGCTGAAGGTGAGCAATCGGCAAGGGTATCATTTTTTTGTTGTAAGTATACTACCTGTACAACTTATGGGGTATACAATTCAAATCCTGCTGCTGAAAATGTATTACCTATCGTTTCTTTAGGCATGAATTTAAGATATTTCGTGTTTACCGGTTTATCAAAAAAGATCTTCTGCAAAATCGGATTTGCCTTGATATTAGCAAACTCTCCGCTTAGGATCAGTTTCCAGTCTTTTTTATTATCACTTGCATAGACCTCATATTTAGTCGGTAATCCTTCTGTACTGGCATCCTGTCTCGGAAGATATCCTAATCCGGATAAGGTAGCATTTACTTCAAATATTATTCCTTTATCAGCATCTTTAGTTACGCTAAATGTGTGCGGATTACCATCAAAAGCTTTTTCCAGTCCTGCCTTCGGTTCCACTGAATACTGAGTAGCGGAAAGCGTTTTGACAGCATCCGCTGATAATGTAAACGGTTCATCAAATTCTTTGAACAATCCAAAATCACTCAATGCAGGAGCGACAGGAGCATACAGATGTAATCTGAGTTTGCCGGCTTTGACCGGCTTGTCTAATTTGATTAGCCGGGTAGACCCGATACTGGTTGCTCTGGCGAGTGGTGTCCATTTATTTTGTGTCCATACTTCAATAAATACACTGTCCAGTCGCTGTCCCAATTTAATATTTTCACGCAGACGAATCAGATTAAACTCCTTTTCGCCTTGCAATTCGATCTCCAGAGTTGGATTATGCACATTGTCCTCTGTTGCCCAATAGCTGTAACGGTCATTATCCAGTACATTCTCTGGTTTAAACAACTTAGCTTTTCCTCTTATGTTGGATGCCTTTAGTTTTGCTCCCTGCGTCAGGTTCTGACGAAACGTTTCTGTTATCTTCTTTCCGAAGGCTGCCAATGAACGTACATCATTTTCATGAAGCTGTCCGGATGGCATCGGAGCCAGCCCCAAATTCATATTTGCTCCGCGCCCTACACTTTTCAGATAAATCTCAAAAAGCTGATTAGGCGTCTTGACTCTGTCATTCTGATCGGCATGATAAAACCATCCCGGTCGCTGAGGCACATCGCATTCCGCCGGAATCCAGTACTTACCGTCACGATCTCCGGTAGGCAGATTGCTATCATCAACTACTCCGGGTACAGGTTTTTTCCCGTCCAGACTTTTAGGCGTAATAGTCGCCCAACTTGTTTCTGCTGCAAATCCATGTTCATTGCCCACCCATCTCATATCCGGACCTACATCACTGAATATCATAGCCATAGGCTGCAGCTTGCGTACGATAGGCCATGTTTTTTCTTCCCAGGCATAATAGGTAGTACGATCGACTACTCTTTTCTCATTCCTGCCACCATAATAACCATCGCCACCATTTGCCCCATCATGCCATGAGGTAAACAGTTCACCATAATTGGACATCAATTCACGGAGTTGATCCCGATAGGCATCAGCATACGCAGGAGTACCATAGCGGGTATCGTTACGATCCCAGGCAGACAGATATACTCCAAATTTCATTCCTGCACGATGTGTCGCATTCATAAATTCTTTGACCATATCTCCTTTCCCGTTCTTCCAGGGTGTAGAAGCTATACTATATGTTGTCGTGGCAGTAGGCCATAGACAGAAACCATCATGATGCTTGGCCACACTGATGAGTCCTTTGAATCCGGCACTGGCAGCGGCCTGAGCGATCTGATCGGCACTGAAATCTGAAGGATTAAACAGAGAAGTGGGTGCATCTCCATATCCCCATTCCTTATTCTGGAAAGTGGTAGGCGTAAAATGTATCAAACTGTACATCTCCATTTCATGCCATTTCAATTGTCTCTCTGAAGGGATTGCGCCATATGGCTTTGGCTCTTGTTGTGCAATTAAACATGCGGGCAACAACAATGCCCCTATTAGGTTGGTAAACTTCATCTGGTAGTAAGTAAAACAAAACCGTAAAATACAGTTTTTTTGGAGAAAAAATATATAAATATAATATATATACTTCGATTATTTATATAGAATTTATTTATAACACATTATTTTTTAGAATGTGTTATATCTAATAGATGTTCCTACTTTTGAAGAGTAAACTAAAGAGAGAAATGTATAATAATTAAGGTTATGGAAGAAAATAAAAAGAAAATTACAACTGCATCCGGTGCTCCTGTAGTAAATTATGAAGACACGATGACAGCCGGCCCCCGGGGTCCTGTTTTATTGCAGGATTACTTTCTGCATGAGAAATTGGCGCATTTTAACAGAGAGCGCATACCAGAAAGAATTGTGCACGCCAAAGGTTCGGGTGCTTATGGAACATTTACCGTGACCAATGATATTACGCAATATACACGTGCAAAATTTTTGAATGAGGTCGGTAAACAGACGAGATTATTTATTCGCTTTTCTACAGTTGGGGGCGAGAAAGGATCTGCTGATTCTGAACGTGATCCCCGTGGGTTTGCGGTTAAATTCTATACAGAAGACGGAAATTATGATTTAGTAGGTAACAATACTCCTGTATTCTTTGTAAAGGATGCAAAAAAATTCCCTGACTTTATCCATACACAAAAACGTGATCCATATACCAACTGTAAATCTCCGACAATGATGTGGGATTTTTGGTCCTTAAATCCGGAATCTTTACATCAGGTTACTATTTTGATGTCAGATAGAGGAACACCTTACGGATACCGTCATATGCACGGGTTTGGAAGTCACACTTTCTCAATGATCAATGCTAATAATGAATTGGTTTATGTAAAATATCATTTCCGTACGGAGCAAGGTATCAAGAATCTCACCGATGCTGAAGCCGCTGACATGAGACGTGAAGATCCAGACTATGCACAGCGCGATCTGGTGGAAGCGATAGACAGCGGTAACTTCCCAAAATGGAAATTATATATACAGGTCATGACTGTAGAGCAAACCAAAACATTCCGATGGAATCCTTTTGATCTGACAAAAGTATGGTCTCAGAAAGAATATCCGCTTATAGAAGTCGGTGTAATGGAATTAAATGAAAATCCTGACAACTATTTTGCTCATGTGGAACAAGCTGCTTTTGCTCCGGCACATGTGGTTGACGGTATCAGCTTTTCGCCGGATAAAATGCTTCAGGGACGAATCCTGTCCTATCCGGATGCTCAACGTTATCGCCTGGGAGGAAACTACGAACAAATTCCGGTAAACAGATGTCCTTTTATGGTGACAAACTATCAAAGAGATGGTCTTATGACTGTCAATGGAAACAGTGGATCAGACCCGAATTATTACCCGAATAGTTTTGACGGTCACTATGAAGATCAAAGCTATAAAGAACCTGCAATCCAGTTAGACAGTACTATAGGTGATCATTATGATCGTAATGCTCCTGGTGAAGACGATCATTATACACAACCGGGAGATCTTTACAGACTGTTAGATGCTGAACAGAAACAGCATCTGATCAATAATATTGTGGGTGCAATGTCAGGTATTGACGGACCTAAAAAGATGGAAATCATCAACCGTCAATTGTGTCATTGGTTCAGAGCAGATATCAATCTGGGTATAGGAGTCGCACAGGGATTGGGCTTAGATATGGCCGAATTGAGTAAACATATGCTACAGAAATAACAGCAGCAAATCTCAATAGCATGCAATTGAAAAAGGCCCGGATTTCTTTGAAATCCGGGCCTTTTGTTTTATATTAATCGGATTGCTTACCGTAGCTTTCCTCATGTCGGTCTGCGGCAGACCCGTCTTCCGTCTGCCCTGCTTTCCAGTAGGAATACGCATACAGTTCATCTTTGGTCCATTCCAGTTCTTTTCGGAAATAATTACGCAGCTCTTTTACGGTACGATATTCCGTTGCAACATAAGCGAATTTGCGCACATCCTGCGGTATTTCAATATTTCTTGCAAAGGAGGCCAGCTCACTGCTCTTTTCGGGATTTTTATTGTGTAGCCATTGGATACGGTATGAGGCATTAGTCTCCGGTTCGATTTCATCTTCTTTGCCATGTACTTCCAGGAGTACTTCCGCATGTGCGTTAGCAGGCAGGTCTTCCAGAATAGCAGATATAACCGGAATAGCCGTTGCGTCTCCGATCAGAAAATACCAGTCTGCCTCTGCGTAAAGAACAGAAGGATCCATGTGCATCATAATACCCATCAAATCCCCCTCTTTGGCGTGAATAGCCCATCTGGACGCGGGACCGCTTTCTCCATGTGCTACAAAATCGATCATCAGTTGTTTCTTTTCCACATCAATTGCCCGGTGGGTATACGTTCGTACAACCGGAGCTACTTCAGGAGCGGGATACAACCACTTTCCGGCCTCAAAATCAAATGTCGGAAAATGGATCTCATCGACTCCTACAGGAGGAATTAAGATTTTGTTATTAACGCCTATTGTCGCATCTGCATATAAAGGAACATCTTCTGATGTTAAAATAATCCGGATCAGATGTGGAGTCAAATAGATCTTTTCGACTACTCTGGCTTCAAACTGACCTGATTTACTTTTTGTCTTAGCTGCCATAAATTTATTGTTTTAATCAAAAGTAGCACATTATTTATAATTATTCTAAATAAGATTATTTTTATTTTCAATCGGTTTCAATCTTTTTACAAACGAGCGCTATTCCGACCAATCCCCTCAGCATCAGGAGTAATGTCCTGTGGTGCTAAAAAAATAATAAATCTACCATTCAAGTAGAATATAAAAAAAACAATTATGTACATTTGAAGCATCATGAATAAAGATCAATCTAAAATCATACGCGAACAAGCCGATCGTTCAGCACAACGTGAGCATTCGGTTCCTTTATACTTAACCTCAAGTTTCATTTTTGATAGTGCAGAGCAAGGCAGAGCTATCTTTGCAGAGGAAGAACAAGGAATGGTGTATTCCAGATATGCCAATCCTAATACTACCGAACTGATCAATAAAGTCTGCATTATGGAACAGGCTGAAGCAGGTCTGGCTTTTTCCTCCGGAATGGCTGCCGTCTTTGCTTCCTTTGCAGGCATTATAGAAAGCGGAGATCATATTGTTTCGTCCCGTGCGATATTCGGTTCTACACATCAATTATTTACCCAACTGTTTCCGAAATGGGGAGTAACGACCACATACGTTGATGCTGCTCATCCGGAAGAATGGGAAAAAGCAATACAACCTAACACCAAGATTCTCTTTCTGGAATCTCCTTCCAATCCGGGTCTGGAATTGGTTGATCTGGAATGGTTGGGCAAATTCAAGGAAAAATATCCGAATATCATTTTGTCAATAGACAACTGTTTTGCAACACCTTATCTTCAAAAGCCAATTTTATACGGTTTCGATCTGGTCATTCACTCTGCAACCAAATATATGGACGGTCAGGGGCGTGTTCTTGGAGGAATTGTGGTCGGTAAGCAGGAACTGATTGATAAATTGATGTTCTTCATTCGTCATACCGGCCCTGCATTATCACCATTTAATGCATGGGTCATTTCCAAAAGTCTGGATACCCTTGGACTACGTATGGACAGACACAGCAGCAATGCACTGGCATTGGCAGAAGCTCTGGAGCATCATGCGGAAATAGAAGATGTAAAATATCCTTTTCTTCCTTCTCATCCACAATATGAACTGGCGAAGAAACAGATGAAAGCCGGAGGTGGGATTGTGACATTTGTCGTAAAAGGCGGCTTCGAAAGAGCAAAAGCTTTTGTGGATCAGCTGGAAATGATTTTGTACACTTCCAATCTTGGAGATTCACGTTCTATTGCTACACATCCGGCGTCAACGACGCATTCCAAACTAACGGAAGAAGAAAGACTCAATCTTGGAATCCGGCCGGGAAGCATACGCCTGTCGGTAGGTCTTGAAGACAAAGAGGATATCATCGGAGATATCCTGCAGGCATTAGATAAAACCAAATAATATAAGAAAGACCGTATTTGCGGCCTTTCTTATATTATAGGATCTGTTTATTTTAATGTTGCCAAAGCAGCATCATAATCAGGTTCGTTTACAATTTCGGAAACTTGCTCTTCATACACGACCTTCCCTTCTTCATCCAGTACAATCACCACACGGCTCAATAATCCTACTAAAGGTCCGTCCGTAAGTCTCAACTGATAAGCATCAGAAAACGAAGAATCTTTGTATTCCGAAAGCGTCAGAACATTACTGATTCCTTCTGCAGCACAGAAACGCCCCTGTGCAAAAGGTAAATCTCTGGAGATACACAATACGGTCGTATTATCCAGATCCGCTGCCGCTTTATTAAAAGCACGGACTGAAGCAGCACAGGTACCAGTATCAATGCTTGGAAAGATGTTTAACACAACTCTTTTTCCTTTAAAATCAGTCAGTGACTTATCAGAAAGATCTCCTGCGGTCAATTTAAAATCAGGAGCTTGTGAGCCTACTTTCGGAAGGTCACCTTGTGTATGCACATCACTTCCTTTGAATGTAATTGTAGCCATAAATTATTGTCTTAGTATATTATTTGATACGCTTTATTTAATAGTACTAAAGATACAACCAATAAAAATATTACACAAGATTTATTATTTTTCGCCAAAAATTTATTATGTTAGCATTGTATTTTTACTATGCAAGGAAAAGTACTAACCAAATTATACAGGTATGAAGAAATTATTATTCGCTTTGCTCTGTGCTTCCCCTTCCTTACTATGGGCACAGGGATCTCAGGTAAACCTACAAAGTCCAAAATCTGTCGGTATGGGTGGAGCTGGTTCGGCTTATTTTATTGATGAAGCCTCCATCTTTTACAGTCCTGGAGCATTGGCTAAAATGGATCATAATGCAGTAATGGTAGCCGGAAATGCGGTCATGTATAAATCTGCTTTCCGCGAATCCGGGAGTTCGGTTGTCAATCACACCAAGTCTCAGATATCACCTCCTTTTTCGCTTTTTGCAGCATTCGGTCCTAAAAACTCATGGTGGAAAGCCGGTATCGGTGTATATACTCCCTACGGAGGTGGTGTAGACTGGGGTACAGAATGGGCGGGAAGATTCAGTCTTGTCAGCCTTTCATTAAGAGCAATTTATATACAGCCTACTTTAAGTTTTAAACTGACCGACAACTTCAGTATCGGAGGGGGATTTGTATACAACATCGGAAGTGTGGATTTGGAAAACTCCGTTCCTGTATTCTTTCCTGACGGAAGACCGGGATTAGCTACCCTGAAAGGGACAGGCTCAGGCACAGGATATAATGTAGGTGTACATTACAACCTTGAAGATGATTTTGCGATCTCTCTGAGTTACCGCTCTAAAGTCGTTACCAAATTAAAAGACGGAGACGCGCTGTTTGATGTACCTGAATCTGTAAGAAGTTCATTCCCTGCAGGCAATACGTTTACTTCTGAACTACCGCTTCCTTCAACTTTTGCGCTGGGTATAGCATTCCCGTTGTCTGAAAAAGTCAAAGTGGCTGTAGACGGTACATTAATTGGTTATTCGATCTACAAAGAGCTTAATTTCGATTATAAAGAGAATACTGCTGCTTTGCAGGATACCCGTTCAGCCAAAAATTATGTAAATGCAGGTTCTGTCAAAGCAGGACTTGAGTATCTGGCATCTGAAAAATTGCAGTTACGTGTAGGTGGTGGTTATATGGCGACCCCTGTACAGGCAAATTATGTATATCCGGAGACACCTGACAACACCCGCTACCTGATCTCAGGAGGATTCACATTTCATCCCTCTAAGAAATTTGATGTAACAGGTTCTTTTGCTTATCAACGTATTATGCCGAGAGAAGCAAATAATTTGGAGAGTCATTTATCCGGAACCTATAAAACTAACATTTTCGCTCCCGGGGTTTCCGTAAGCTATAAATGGTAATTTTTTCAAACGCTAAAAAGAATAGGTCATGAAAAGAAATAAACTATATGTAGGGTTAGCATTATTGGTTCTGGGAGTAGCTTCCTGTAAACCGGAGATCAAAGACTTTACACCTGCCGCAGGCGGCACAGCAAACTTTAGTAAATACATTGCCGTTGGTAATTCACTGACATCTGGTTTTGCAGATGGCGGACTATACCGGGAAGGCCAGCAAGTGGCATTTACCAATCTGATGGCTCAACAATTTAAACAAGTGGGTGGAGGGGAATTTACTACACCCTTATTCAGTGAAGCACAAGCCAACGGATCCGGTTATATTCAGTTAGAGTCGCTTGTAAACGGTCAACCTGTGATGAAACAGATCACGGAAAATCTGGCTTATCGTTCTGCAAGCCCTAAGTTATTAACCAAGTATACAGATCCTATTCAGAATCTTGGTGTACCGGGTATGCGTCTGGATCTTGCTTTCGTACCACAATTCAGTTCGCTGAACATGTATTTCGAGCGCTTATTACCAGATGATCAGGTTGGCAAAAAAACATACTTTACCTATGCTACAGAGCATGATCATACGTTCTTCAGCTTCTGGCTGGGAAATAATGATGCACTTGGATATGCAACAAACGGTGCAGTATATAACCCGCTTGACCCAACAACAAAACTAACGGATCTGGCGACGTTCACTGGTGCATACCAGAATTTTATAAATGGATTGACAGCTAAAGGTTCTCAGGGTGTCGTAGCTACTATCCCGGATGTAACTGCTGTCCCTTTCTTTACAACAGTTACCAGAGCGGCTCTTTTAGCGGCAGCGAATGCTGCAGCTAAAGCGGCAAATCCCAATGCACCGGAAATTAAGGATATCTATATCGCAACCAAAACAACTCCAAGAGCGGCTACAGATAAGGATTACTTTGTTCTTCCTTTCTCTTCTGCAGGATTATTAGGTAAGCCAAACGGTGCTAATATTCCATATGGCCTCCATCCGGCAAATCCTGTTGCAGACAATTTTGTACTGGATGAAGCAGAAGCAGCACAGGTTGTAACCCGTATCAATGAGTTTAATGCAGCTATCAAGTCTATCGCAGCAGCAAAAGGTTTGGCTGTGGCTGATGTAAATGCGTTTTTAACTTCAGTAAAAAATGGCATCCGCATCAACGGCCTGGCTGTAAGCAATAAGTTTATTACAGGAAATGCTTTTTCACTGGATGGTATTCACCTGACTCCTATCGGAAATGCAATTGTAGCCAATGTATTTATCGATGCTATCAACAGCAAATACGGATCATCTGTCTCTAAAGTGGATGTATCACAATTCAGAGGAGTTAAACTTCCTGAAAAATAGATCTTAAAACGAATCTTTACAAAGCCGTCCCGAAATTCGGGACGGCTTTTTTATATCCATAAAGTTTAGCTAAATTTGTATACAAGGAGAAAAAAGATGAAAGTATCATTAAATCGGGTAAATAAAGCTGTTCACTTTGAAGCAAACAGTGAACTCTCAGACGTAAAAGTTCACATTGACGGGTCTAAGGAAATCGGTGGTGAAGGCAAGGGTGTAAGGCCAATGGAATTAGTACTGATGGCCTTAGGGTCCTGCAGTGTATTTGACCTGGTGAGTATTCTGAATAAACAACGTCAGGAAGTCGAGGATATACATGTAGATGTGGAAGGTAAACGCCGTGAACAGATCCCCAATATTTTTACGGATATTCATATCAGCTTTACACTGAAAGGTAATATTGATGAAGTAAAGGCTCAAAAAGCAGCTGAACTGGCCGTCAAAAAATACTGTTCAGTCCATGATATGTTAGCAGCAGGAGGTGTGAATATCACCTATAGCATTAAGATCAATTAAGGTCGGTCTCCGATTTTTGAGAAAACCACAGAGAGATATAAGGTGTGATAAAAACGATAGTTTTTAAACCCTCTCAATGAAATAGCACTACTACATATTTCCTCTCCTTTTTAAGGAGAACCTGTTCCGATGAGTCGGAAGGGTTAGGGTGAGGTTTCTTCAATTCAACTGTACCAGCCGAAAAGTTGGTACTAAGACAAAACCAACAGCTTCAACCTCTCTCCCGATAAACGGGATTTCTCCTTGTTGATGTCAACAGTAAGATGTATTCAATTTTAGGTTAATCAGGCGTATTAATCAATTGTTTCAATACATCTTTTGTACTTTTTAAGTCTTTCTCTTCCCCGAAATAAACATTATCTATTCTCCAGGTCTCCTTCTTAATCAGTACAACTTCATCTTTCCAGCTTTCCTTATAACCCGTATTTGCAAACTGTACTACTACAAATGCACTGTCACCTTTGACCTTTATTGTGTCAATCTGAAACGTATCCTGTCCTTCATACAGGCTTGTAAAAATATCTCCTTCTATCATCAAGGGTTTATCGCCTGGATGATCACTCTTGGCCACTTTCTCTGCATCATCTTTCTCGCGGGATATCGCTTTGTCAATCAATAAAGCGAGATCGGGACTAATCAATTGACGATCAACAGCTCCATAATGAACCTTGTTGCTAAAAAAATCCGTTACAGTCTTCCGGATTTCAGCGTCTTCATTTTTGCTACAGCTTATTAAAAAGACAGCACACAGACATATTCCCAATGTAAAGACGGATTTTTTCATGACTTAACTTTATTACGTGAATACTATTTCCCATTCTCCCGTTTTTTCCAGATGCGTTCGGCCCAGCGACCAACAAACCAAAAGGATACAGCCAGAATCAAAAAGAAAATAGTACGATTAATATTATCCCACAAATACTCCACAAACCGGGTATATAGATTGAGGATGAAAAATACAAAACCAATTTCTCTGGTCACATTATCTTTGGTCTTCAGTCCGTAAACTACCAGACCTGCTGATACTAATGTGGATAACAGTCCCCAATAAAAAATATGGAACTGTCTTACACGTGTCCAGGCTTCAAAGTCACTGTAGTTTCCAAAGATGGAAAGACACCAGAGAGCAATCATGGTATACAACAACCCGATCACATAAGAAGTCGATTGAAATTCGAGCAGTTTCTTGAAACGAGGCTGTACAAAAATTGCAAATGCCGTGACCAGCACTCCAAAAATAGTAAACCGCAATGGGTAATTCATCCCCCAGAATTTGAATCCCCAGTCACTATGATAGGCAGTTTCTGTGGCAAACCATATACCCAGACTGATCAGTGTAAATGTCCAGATCAATTTGGAATCCAATTTGACTGCCAGAATACCGTAAATAGCTACCGATAATAAAAAAAGCAAAGAGAAATGCAGTTCGTTTCTATCCAGGACCTGACCCAGAAATCCTATACTGGTAGCTGTTGAAAAGGCTCCGGCCAGCATTAATGTCTCGTTGGAAAATGTTTTTTCAGGGAACTTTTCTTTATTCCTGAATCCGAGAAAATAAAACAAGACTGCAAGTGCGGCAAAGAATATAAAAAACACAATATTAGGAGCTTCGTAAAAGCGTTTTACAAAGTCAAGAAAAGTATCATCTACAAATAAAGAAAGAACAGAAAACACCAAAGAAGCCAGTGCAATCCAGAAAGCATATTTGGCCAGCATTCCCCACTCAAAATTCTTAACTTCCATCGAATTCCGAAGCTCTTCTGCCACCTGTTCATTTACATATCCATGCTTTTGCCAATGCTCAATAGCAGAATCCAACGTCTCCTTTTCCTGCTTGCTTACGTCAATTTTTTCCAATAGAGTAGTTTTTTAAAGAAACAAAATACAAAGATTAATCCAACTTATCAAAAGCATCATTTTAAAATCAAATTTCACGACTTCTTTACCATCAGGCCAATCATAATCTTTTAAAATTCTGTACCTTTGCACTTTGCTGTTTTCTGAACGGCTTAAAGCTAACTCTTGCAGGTTCATGACAAAAAAAACAACTCCGGATTTGGGCGAGCAACACGAAGTAGAAGTCTTTGGGGCACGTGTTCATAATCTTAAAAATATTGATGTTACATTTCCAAGAAATGAACTTGTTGTCATCACAGGTCTAAGCGGGAGTGGAAAATCTTCCCTGGCATTTGACACCATCTATGCCGAAGGGCAGCGCCGGTATATGGAAACATTCAGTGCGTACAGCCGTCAGTTTCTGGGAGGAATGGAGCGTCCGGATGTAGATAAAATTTCGGGCTTAAGTCCTGTTATTTCCATTGAACAAAAGACAACCAGCAAAAACCCTCGTTCTACTGTAGGTACGATCACAGAAGTATACGATTTTTTGCGCCTTCTCTACGCCCGCGCTGGTGAAGCTTTCTCTTATGTGACCGGCAAACGTATGGAACGTATGTCCGAAGATCAGATTGTAGACCGCATCCTCGATGAATTCAACGGAGAGGCAGTTAACATTCTCGCTCCGATTGTCAAGGGACGTAAAGGTCATTACCGTGAGCTTTTCGAACAAATCCGCAAACAGGGATATACTAAAGTTCGTGTGGACGGAGAAATTGTAGATCTTACGCCTAAAATGCAGGTGGACAGATATAAGATACACGATATTGAAACTGTCATTGACAGGCTTACTGTAAAAGCTGAAGACAGAAAAAGGTTATATACCTCTGTCATGCAGGCAATGAAAGCAGCAAAAGGAATTATCAAGATTACAAACAAAGAGAATAAAGAACAGTTTTTCAGCCGTTATCTGATGGATGCCGAATCGGGTATCTCTTACGATGAGCCTCAACCGAATACTTTTTCGTTCAACTCTCCTTATGGTGCTTGTCCGAAATGTGACGGTCTGGGTTATGTATTCGAAATAGATAAAAAGGCCGTTATTCCGGACCGTAAGCTGAGTATTCAGAAAGGTGCTATTGTACCGTTGGGCCCTGCCCGTGAATCCTGGAACTTTCAGGTGTTGAAAGCTGTAGCCAAGAAGCTTGAATTTTCGCTCACCACTCCTGTAGAAAAACTTACGGAAGAGCAGATTGACACCTTACTGTTTGGTGCAGAAGAACCGATTCCTATTACGGTAGAATATAGCAGCTATAGTGTACGTGAACACAAAGTTACCTTCCAGGGTATCTTTGCAATGCTGGAAGAACAGATGGGACGCCAGCAGGATGATATCACATCATTGGAAGATTTTCGCACTAAAGTAACCTGCCCGGTATGTCATGGCTCCCGGCTGAAAAAGGAGTCACTGCATTTCAAAATAGATCAAAAGAATATCAGTGAACTTGCAGCGATGGATATCACTTCTCTTATGGAGTGGTTTACCGATCTGGAGTCCAGACTGGATGAGCGTCAACAGGTAATTGCAACCGAAATTCTGAAAGAAATCCGGGCACGCCTTGGATTTTTGCTGGATGTGGGACTAACGTACCTGACACTGGATCGCACATCGAAAACACTTTCCGGCGGAGAAGCACAGCGGATCAGACTTGCTACACAGATCGGATCGCAACTGGTCAATGTCCTATATATTCTGGATGAGCCCAGCATAGGACTACACCAACGGGATAATGAAAGGCTTATCAAATCTTTGAAAAACCTGCGTGATATCGGCAATTCAGTATTGGTTGTTGAACATGATAAAGATATGATCCTCAATGCGGATCATGTGATCGATATGGGGCCCGCTGCTGGTCTTCATGGCGGGCAAGTCGTGGCCGAAGGATCACCGGAAGAAATTCTGAAGGCAGATTCGCTCACAGCAGCTTATCTCAATGGCCGTAAGGAAGTCGTTATTCCTGAAACCCGCAGAGCGGGGAATGGTCAGTCACTGATCCTCAAAGGAGCCACAGGTAACAACCTGAAAAATGTAACGGCAGAATTCCCGTTGGGAAAACTTATCCTCGTTACTGGTGTGTCGGGCTCAGGCAAGTCAAGCTTAATCACAGGAACACTATACCCTATACTCAACAAACATTTCTTCCGGGCGAAGGCTGTACCTCTTCCTTATGAAAGCATCGAGGGACTCGAGCATATTGACAAGATTATTGAAATCGATCAAAGTCCGATTGGTCGTACTCCCCGTTCCAACCCGTCTACCTACACGGGTGTATTTTCGGATATCAGAACATTGTTTGTACAGCTTCCGGAGGCTAAAATACGCGGGTATAAGCCCGGCAGATTCTCCTTCAATGTCAAAGGCGGAAGATGTGAGACCTGTCAGGGTGCTGGAATGAAGATCATCGAAATGAACTTCCTTCCGGATGTACAGGTTCCTTGTGAAACATGTCACGGAAAACGCTATAACAGAGAAACTTTAGAAGTACGCTATCGCGGAAAATCTATATCGGACGTATTGGATATGAGTGTGGATGAAGGAGTTGCATTCTTTGAAAATATTCCTTCAATCTACAGAAAAATAAAAACGCTGCAGGATGTAGGCTTGGGTTACATTACTTTGGGACAATCTTCAACTACACTTTCGGGTGGTGAGGCTCAACGTATCAAACTGGCAACTGAACTTTCTAAAAAAGATACCGGAAAAACATTCTATATCCTGGATGAACCGACAACAGGACTTCACTTCGAAGATGTCAATGTACTGCTAGGGGTGATCAACCGTTTGGTAGATCGTGGGAATTCCGTATTGATTATTGAACACAATCTGGATGTGGTAAAAACTGCTGACTGGGTAATCGATATGGGACCTGAAGGTGGCCGCAGCGGCGGACAGCTATTATTTGCGGGGACACCGGAGGAACTGATCAAGAATAAGAAAAGTGAAACTGCACGATTCTTAAAACTGGAAATGAAATAAACAGAAATTAAGGAGCAGTATTATCACCTGAAAATATTGCTCCTTATATCCTTCATTGCCTTATTCTTTTTCCGTATTACAATCTGAGAAGGCACATCATAACAATATTATCCGCATTCACCGGCTAAATGCTTTAATAACAAACATCTTGTAAAATATTTAACAAAGATGTACTGCCATTCTTTCTTCACTTTAATCTACACTAAAATTTCGGATCAATTTTTCGTAACTTCGCATAGATTATGTCAGATATTATTCAATTGTTGCCAGATGCTGTTGCGAATCAAATTGCGGCAGGAGAAGTCGTGCAACGACCTGCTTCTGCGGTAAAGGAATTGATTGAAAATGCGATTGATGCCGGAGCAGACAAAATAAAACTTATCGTAAAAGATGCTGGTAAATCAATGATACAGGTCATTGATAACGGATGTGGTATGAGTGTGACGGATGCCAGATTATGTTTTGAAAGGCATGCTACCTCTAAAATACGTAAAGCGGAGGATCTTTTCTCCATCCGCACGATGGGATTCCGTGGTGAAGCTATGGCTTCTATCGCGGCCATTGCGCACATAGAACTGAAAACCAGACGTGTAGAGGATGAACTCGGAACAGTTATCGAAATCGAAGGTTCCAAAATCACAGATCAGCACCCCGAAGCCTTGTCTCCGGGAACCAGTATATCCGTAAAGAATCTTTTTTTCAACATTCCGGCGAGACGCAATTTTCTGAAGAGTAACTCCGTAGAGATGCGTCATATTATTGATGAATTCCAACGTGTGGCTTTAGCTCACCCTGAAATTTTCTTTAGTCTGCACAGTGACGGGAATGAAGTATATCATCTTCCGGCTGAAACATTGAAGCAACGGATTGTCCACTTACTGGGTAACAATTATAACCAGCGCCTGGTACCTGTGGAAGAAGAGACCTCCATAATTACTATCAATGGTTTTATCGGAAAACCTGAGTTTGCCAAAAAGACGCGCGGAGAACAGTTTTTCTTTGTCAACAAACGATTTATAAAGGATCCTTATCTCAATCATGCCGTTCTCAATGCATACGAAGAGATACTGTCAGCAGATAGTTACCCGCTGTATGTGCTCTTTATTGATATAGATCCGGCAAAGATTGATATCAACGTTCATCCTACGAAAACGGAGATCAAATACGAGGACGACAAAGCGATCTATGCTATTCTGAGATCTGCCATAAAGCGATCATTGGGACGTTATAATATTGCTCCGACGCTGGACTTTAATCAGGAGACGGGTTTTTCAAATATGATCAGTCAAAAGCCTCTGGAGGAAATTCAGGCGCCTACGATTAATTTTAATCCCGACTTCAATCCTTTTGAACCGGGCTATAAAGAGTCAGCTTCCAAATCGAGATCAGATAATTATACATCCGGATTTGAGAAAAAAGCCGGAATACCGCAAAACTGGGATACGCTTTATCAGATTACTGAAAACGAGGCGACCTCCTCCGCTCAGCTTCCCCTACTTCCTGCAGAACCGGAAGAAGAAGATATTGATATCAACGTACCGGAAGTCAGCGTACAGCAAAGCAAACAATTCTTTCAGTTGCATAACCGGTTTATCGTATCACAGATCCACTCCGGTTTTATGATAATCGATCAGCAGGCGGCCCATGAACGTATATTATTCGAACAGTTTCAGACTCATCTGGAACAGAATCAGGGCATCAGTCAACAAAGCCTGTTTCCGCAAACAATAGATCTGAACAGTGCTGATCATGCTTTGATGGAGGAAATATTACCCGAAATTCAAAGCCTTGGTTTTCAATTACGTCCTTTTGGAAAAACAACGTATATTGTAGATGGAATTCCTGCTGATCTGGGGAGTAATGTCAATGAAGTGGCAATTATAGAACGGCTTTTGGAAGACTTTAAACATAACAAATCCGAATTGAAACTAAATAAACGGGAAAATCTGGCCCGTAGTCTTGCTAAAAGTGCAGCGATTAAACCCGGGACTCTCCTGGATAATCAAGCAATGGCAGAACTGATTGACAGACTGTTTGCCTGCGAATCACCGAATATTTCGCTGTACGGCAAACCTATAATTATTACATTTACATTGTCTGAACTTCTGGAAAAGTTTGGCAAAAATTAATTAGTAAACGAGAATTACATATGTTTCCAAATTTATCACCGGTTGTAAAGAATCTATTGATCATCAATATTATCTTTTTTATTGGATCAAGCCTGGTCTCACAATCTTATCAATACTTAGCCGCCTTCTATCCGGACTCACCTTATTTTAAAGTCTGGCAGATCATCACCTATATGTTTATGCATGGCGGATTTTCACATATTTTCTTTAATATGTTTTCTCTGCTGATGTTTGGTCCGATGATCGAACAAGTTCTGGGATCGAAACGTTTTCTTAATTTTTACCTTTTCACTGGTTTGGGTGCTTTGGTATTACAATACGGTATTCAGGCGATCGAACTTTACCAGTTAGTCGGCACGAGTTTTCCCGCAAGACAAGGTATAGACATGAATGCATTATCTTTTGAACAAATTGCCTTTATAAAAGAAATCAATTATACCCCATTAGTGGGTGCTTCCGGAGCTATATACGGGATTCTCCTTGCATTTGCTTATTTATTTCCGAACATTCCGCTACAATTGATATTTATCCCTATACCAATCAAAGCAAAGTACTTTATCGGCGGATTAATCGTTATAGAAATTTACCTGAGTCTCTCACGGCCGGGAGATTCTATCGCACATCTGGCACACGTAGGCGGTGCACTGTTTGCGTTTATATTGCTGAAAATGTGGGGTATTAGAAAAGGTATATATTAGTTAAATTTGTGAAGATGGCACAAAAAGAGTTTAAATCCTTTTGGAGAGAAACTTTTAAATCAGGATCTCCGGTTCCCATTGTTATTGTGGGACAAGTAGCTCTTTTTGTAATTATTCATCTTTTTGATCTGCTTGCAGAATTAAAAGTAATCCAGTATCCGCTCTACGATAAGACCCTTCAATATCTTAGTCTGCCGGTCAGTTTTGAACATTTCCTGAAACAACCCTGGTCTATTTTCTCCTACTCATTGGTGTATACAGGTTTGTTTCGCATTCTGTTTGACAGCTTATGGTTATACTGGATGGGCAATCTGTTTCTGAATTTTCTCAACAGAAGACAGCTTTGGTATATCTATCTGTCGTCTTTATGTCTAGGAGGCGTATTCTACTTAGCTCTGGGACAAATTCCTTATCTGGCAAATAGCCCGCAGACCTTACTCAATACAGCTTCCCTTCCTATCGCAGGGGTCATTACAGCAACGGCATCTCTGGTACCTTACACAGAAATGCGCCTTTTATTTCTGGGAAACATCAAGTTAAAAACAGTTGCTTATGTATACCTCGGGCTGGAAGTTATATTCTATGCATTGATTAATAAAACTGCAGCAGCTGCGTATCTGTGTATTATACTTTGGAGCTTTATGTTTATTCGCTCACTACAGAACGGAAAGGACTGGAGCAAAGTGTTCGCCGCCAAAAGAAAACGTATCAGCAGACTACAGGTGGTACATCAGAAGGTCGAATACGCTAAATATTCTCATTCCACGATCAATGACCTCCCCAATCAGGAAGAAATTGATCAGATCTTAGATAAAATTTCTTTGTCTGGCTATGAAAGTTTAACTTCACGGGAAAAGGAAGTATTATTCAAAGCGAGTAAGCAAGATTAGAGGGAATGGCAAAAGTGCACCTGTTAAAAAAAAAGCTGGGTTTTCTGAGCAAGACTGTCTTCATAGCCAATTTGATGGCTGTGGTAGCTTTGCTGCTGAGCTATTCCGCATCTTTTATTAATCCTAAGACCTTTTGGCCACTGGCTTTTTTCGGATTGGGCTATCTTCCGATTTTACTGATCAACATTGGCTTTGTAGGCTACTGGCTTATGCGCAAGCCAAAGCATGCGCTGATCTCATTTATAACGATTCTGATCGGCTGGAATCTTCTTACCAAACACTGGAATTTCAGCGGAGACCATACACAGGAGATCACGGCTGCAGATAGCAGCATCCGTGTACTAAGTTTCAATGTACATCTCTTCAAAACAGCAAAAAAAGGAGAAGAAAAGGACTTCAAACGGGAAGTATTGGGAATTATTGACAGTATCAAACCGGACGTCATCTGCTTTCAGGAATACTACAGCAAGATTAAAGGCAAGCATGTCTATGCAAAGGAACTGCGTGAAAATTTCGGCTATAAATACTGGTATTTCGAACCTGCATCTGTCAATGATTACGAGGCCTACGGGCAAGCTATTTTTTCCAAATATCCTGTTATCCATTCGGGCACTATTGTCAAGAATGAATATGGGATAAATCGTATTATCTATGCAGATATAGAGAAAGGCAAAAAAAGCATGCGGATTTATAATGTTCATCTTCGCTCCTTTGCCCTGCAAAATGAGGACAAGGATTTTATTCAGAACCCTTCAGGAGAAAGCAACAAAACCGCTACCCGACGGGTTGGCCGCAAATTAAAGCAGGCTTTTGCTTCACGAAGCGAACAGGCTGAAGCTTTAAAGGAACATATAGAAACGGCTAAGATTCCCTATATGGTAATGGGAGACTTTAATGATACACCAATGTCCTATAGTGTCAATCTGATTGGTAAAGGCATGCAGAATGCGTTTCAGAAAAAAGGTTCGGGCTGGGGTGTTACCCACTATGAAATGCTTCCTATATTTCAGATCGATTATATCTTTACAAGCAATGATTTCAACATTCTGAATTATCAGATTGTCAAACGAAAACTTTCAGATCACTACCCGATATGGGCAGATGTGCAGCTGAAGGATTAATTTAATATCGGAGCCAATACATTGACCGCTCTTTCTACAAATACATCGTGCCTGTTGCGGACTTTGAAATAAGCATCTCTTCCAAAATAAAATCTTCCTACCAGAGATTCAATATCAGTCTGTATCAGTTGATGCAGGTCATTTTCCTGCTTCTTACTTAAAACAATTCCTTTATTTTTCAGAAAAGTCATAAAGTCCGCATACTCTTTATCCGGCAGGTGATAGCCCTGAATAAAGTTTTCAATAGAATATGCCGGAGACTTTTTGGTGAAACGCTCATACACAAACTGCTCTGTAAGACTGGATGAGTTAATTTCCTGATATTTAAGACTCAGTGCATTTGAATCAATAGGCAGGACTACATCCGGATAGATTCCACCGCCATTATAAACCTGATTCCCGCCTTTAGTGACAAAAGCCTGCTCATGCACATAAGTGGTATCCATCAGCCATAAGGGTTCCGGACTGGCCGGACTTACGAATGCATTAAGTGTATATTTTTTTTGAATATCTCTGCCCAAAGGGGTGTAGTAACGGGCTACACTCAGATTGATCGTTGATCCGTCCGGTAATTCAAACCGCTCCTGTACCAACCCCTTACCATATGAACGTCTTCCGACAATGGTACCCCGGTCCAGATCTTGTATCGCTCCTGCGAAGATCTCACTTGCTGAAGCTGAATTCTCATTGATCAGAACTGCAACCTTGCCATCAGGAAATACCCCGTCAGCCGAAGAGAAGTAATCTTTTCTCAGCTCATTATATCCTTTGGTATATACAATAAGCTTTTTATCCTTAAAAAACTCGCTTGCCAACTGTATAGCGGCATGCAGATAACCGCCGCCATTCTCACGAAGGTCTACTATGATACTTCGGGCGCCTCTCTTTTCCAGTTCCTTGAGTGCTTTTTTGAATTCCTCAGCAGTCTTCAATCCGAATCTACGGATTTTGATATAGGCAACTGTAGGCTGGATCAGATAAGCGGCATCCAGAGAACTCACATTGACCTGATCACGGATTACCTTTATGGGCTTGCCCAACATATATCCTTCCCGTTTTACCAGTACCTGTAGAGCACTACCCCGTTTACCGCGGATCATTTTGTCTACCTCACTCAATGGCATACCAACGCCGGCGATAGTCTTTGTGTCAATCTGCAGAAGCTGATCTCCGACTCTGAAACCCGCCTTATCCGCGGGGCCGTTCGGAATGATACTTACGACAAGGAGCGTATCATTTAAATTAAAATATTCAAGACCTATGCCCTCAAATGTACCTTCTAATGTTTCATTCAGATTTTGGGCTTCGGCAGCCTGCAGATATGCGGAATAAGGATCCAGACGTGACAAAATATGCGAGATGGCATCATCTTGTATGACGTCCATATTGATGCTGTCTACATAGCTGCTCGATATCAGATCCATCATTCCCTGAATTTTATACGAGTTGTCCACCCCCAGCGGATCTAATACTCCACCGGCAGCCGTTCGCTGTTCATTTGAATAATATTGACCTAAAATGAGACCCAGCATCAGCACACCACCATAAGTCGCCGCCACAAAAATATTCCGCTTTGTATTTTTTTGCATGTCTAGATTTTCCGACACAAAATTAACGAGTTTTTTAAACTTTTGAGTTAATATGTAAGAGATATTATAGTAACAAATCTATCTTTATTTAGTTTTTAATCAGGATTTTTTACCAATTTTGACACCAAAACGATAATCGAATTCAATTAACAGAATAACATGCACGAAATCGAGCCTTTTTATAATTGGAGAGACTATTATATCGCCTCCGAAGATGAACTGTCACCTTTTTACGGAACGATCTATAGCGAGTTTGAATACGACAAACAGATTTATAATTTTTTACTTCATCCGCAGTGGGATCACTTTGGCTCTTCGACGCTTTATCTAAAGGTTTTGTATGTAGATTATGACAAGGGATATACTATTATTGAATTTATCGGAGAATGGAATGATGCCATCTATAATGACATTATGCTGCTGAAAAGAGAATTAATAGACCTGATGATCGATGAAGGCATTAACAAATTCATTTTAATCGGAGAAAATGTGCTCAATTTCCATGCTTCCGATGATCTTTATTATGAAGAATGGTTTCAAAATATAGAGGACGGATGGATTGCAGGGCTCAATTTCAGGTCACATGTCATCGAAGAATTTAAGTCTCATAATATAGACTATTACATCAATTTCGGTGGAATATTCGATCAGATGCCTTGGCGCACCCTGAAACCCAAACAGCTATTTCATCATGTGAATGAACAGCTGACGAGAAGGCTGGGCTATTAACAACTGTATCTGCCGGTACCCGAACCATCCTGTAAAAAACAGCATACACAAAATGATCTGCTGATGATAAGCCGGCCTTACAATCTGACAGATATCATTTTCGGTTTAAGGTTTAGTTCATTAACTTTGTGAGATAACAATAAAATATAAATACTATGTCATTTAGAATCGAAAAAGATACTATGGGCGAAGTACAGGTCCCTGCAGATAAATACTGGGGGGCACAAACGGAGCGCTCACGCAATAATTTCAAAATCGGACCTTCTGCATCTATGCCTCATGAGATTGTAGCAGGCTTTGCTTACCTAAAAAAAGCTGCTGCTTATGCTAATCATGAATTAGGTGTATTATCTGTTGAAAAACGTGATGCGATCGGAGCTGTATGTGATGAAATCCTTGCAGGTAAACTGGATGACCAGTTTCCGTTGGTCATCTGGCAAACCGGCTCAGGTACACAGTCTAATATGAATGTGAACGAAGTCGTAGCTAACCGTGCTCAGGTACTTGCCGGTTTTAAGATCGGTGAAGGCGAACCTGTCCTGAAAGCAAATGATGATGTCAACAAATCTCAATCTTCTAATGACACCTTCCCTACCGGAATGCACATTGCAGCTTATAAAGCTGTAGCAGAAGTAACCATCCCTGGTGTAGAAAAACTTCGTGACACGTTGGCGAAAAAAGCAGAAGCATTTAAAAATGTTGTAAAAATAGGCCGTACACACTTAATGGATGCTACTCCGTTGACATTAGGTCAGGAATTATCCGGATATGTAGCACAGTTAAACCATGGTTTGAAAGCGCTGAGAAATACATTATCTCACTTATCCGAATTGGCTTTAGGCGGTACTGCAGTAGGTACCGGATTAAATACTCCTGACGGATACGACGTCGTTGTAGCTAAATATATTGCCGAATTCACAGGCCTTCCGTTTGTAACGGCAGAAAACAAATTTGAAGCTTTAGCCGCTCATGATGCTATTGTAGAAACACACGGAGCATTAAAGCAACTTGCTGTTTCATTAAATAAAATTGCGAACGACATCCGTATGCTGGCTTCAGGTCCTCGTTCAGGAATCGGAGAAATCCTTATTCCGGAGAACGAACCGGGATCATCTATTATGCCGGGAAAAGTAAACCCTACACAATGTGAGGCTTTGACTATGGTTGCGGCGCAGGTAATGGGTAATGACGTTGCCATCACTATCGGTGGTACGCAAGGTCACTATGAACTTAACGTATTCAAGCCTCTGATGGCGGCGAACTTCCTTCAATCTGCACGTTTACTGGGTGACGCATGCGTATCCTTTGACGAACATTGTGCAAGCGGAATCGAGCCAAACTACAAACGTATCAAAGAACTTGTAGACAACTCCCTGATGTTGGTAACGGCTTTAAACACTAAAATCGGTTATTACAAATCAGCAGAAATTGCACAGACAGCACATAGAAACGGTACTACTCTGAAAGAAGAAGCCGTTCGCCTGGGCTATGTAACTGCTGAAGATTTTGATGCATGGGTGAAACCAGAAGACATGGTGGGAAGCCTGAAATAATATGCTGAAGATTAAAAAATCAAATTCTTCACTTTTAAAAGCATACCTGCTGCCTTTAGCAGGTATGCTTTTGATTTTTGGCAGCTGCCAGCGGCGCTCTGACATCCAGGGAAAGGGTGCGGAATATCTGCAGGGTGTCTGGGAACAAGATAGTATACCACATCAGGATCAGATGCTGTCCTATACTTTGCATTCCTTCAAGATAACATGCGACTCTGTTTACACTACCATGGATGTGCATTCAACGGTACAACGCATGTCAGATAGCTGCTATCAAAACGGCAACTGGAAAGAATATGCCAAAGCTGTCTATGTAGTCAGAGGAGACAGTATGATCGTAGAGGGAGTTTATACGAAGGAAAATGGAAAACAGAAATTATCCGGCTGTTACAAGCAGGGACAATATCTGCCGAGATTCAAAATTGCAAAATACAGCAAAGATTCTCTGATCCTGGAAAATCGCTTTGATCAGCGTCCAATAGTACTCCATAAAAAACAAGACATCACCTGTGTTCCGAAAAAACGCTGGGAGTTGTAAATTAAATTATCCACACCTTTTATCACAGGCAATGGCTACCCGCGCTATTTATATCAGCAATATCCGCATCCTGGCTACCATAGGTGTAATCCTTATCCATGCCACTACCGGATATCTACAAAGTGCAGCCGTAGGATCTTTTAACTGGGATTATGCGAACTGGATAAACGGGCTGACCCGTAGTGCAGTACCTTTGTTTGTAATGATATCAGGTGCATTGCTTTTGCAGAAGGATGAAAGCACCGTAGATTTTTACAAAAACAGGCTATTAAAAATTGTCCCGCCATTTTTGTTCTGGACTATTGTTTACATCATCTATTATTTCTCCCGTTACACTTCGTTTGATCAGCTGTCGTTTCAGCAAATTGTCACTATAGCCTGGCAAAAAATGAGAACAGGTGCTAATGCTCACCTCTGGTATCTGTATATGATATTAGGGCTTTACCTTACAGTTCCCTTTTTAAGAAAGATGATCAGATCAGCCTCTTTAAGGGAAATAGAAATTTTTCTTCTGATCTGGTTTGCTTCTTTGTACGTCAGTAATAAAAGATGGGAGGAATATTTCCTGAAGATAGATCTCACCTTCTTCTCCGGATACATTGGTTATTTTGTACTTGGCTATTATCTTTCGGTCAAAGACTTCAGCCGGCAAAAGATTCTTTCTTTGCTCATCTTTACTGCAGCCTGTGTTTTTACGATTTATATAACTCATCACCTCAGCATAGCACAACAAAAGTATGATCCCTCTTTCTATGGTTATGTCCTCCCTAATACAGCACTCGCTGCTGCAGGAATTTTCACTTTTCTGAAAGGGGTTTCTTTTACCCAAAATATCCCGGGATGGATGGATGCTATAGACAAATATAGTTTTGGGATTTACTTAGCTCACATTCTGATATTGAACTATGTACATCCCCGGTTACCGGATGAGATCTGGATCAAAGTTCCTATGGCCACTATCGCTACGCTGTTGGGAAGTATGCTATTGATTTATCTGATACGCAAAATACCTTACGGGAAGTATGTTTCCGGATAAAAATAAGAAAGGCAACAATGATCATTGTTGCCCTTGCTATATATTTTAATTGCTGATCAGATTAGAAAGGCAAATCGTCATCATCTGAACCTGAAGAAGAAATATCAATCGGTGCAGGCATATCTGCATATCCGGGAGCCGGAGCCGCAGCTGAAGAACCAGCTAATTTTGTTACTCTCCATGCTACCAAAGAATTGAAGTATGTAGTGATACCTTCTTTATTTGTCCAGGGACGACCTCTCAGGTTAAATGAAATTTCAATTTCTTCACCAATTGTAAGGTTATCGAAAATGGACGTTCTATCCTGTGTAGCTTCAAAACGAATATATTCTACAAATTGCGGGTTTTCTGCATAAGCAACGATGATATCACGTTTTTTGAATGATTCTGTTACCTGCTGAGTTGCCCCAACTTCATGTACTTTTCCTCTAATTTCCATAATGTTAAATATTAAACCGTAAAAATAAGCAATTTTTGAGTACAAGATTAACTAACTTTGTCAAAATTACTATGGAAGTTTTCAACACCCCCAATAAAATCATTATAACTTGCAATAAGAGACTTTCTCCTTATCTGCAAGAAGAAGTTCAGGCCTTAGGCTTTGAGATCAAACGCACGTTCAACACAGGTGTAGAGCTATACAACTCTGTAAACGAATCTATTAAACTCAATCTCAATCTGCGTACGGCCTCACAGATCTTGTATTCTTTAAAGGAATTCAAGGCCTCTAATCCGGAAGAATTATACAACGAACTGGTCAAAATCGAATGGGAAAATCTGATCCCGTTTGACAGTTATTTTTCTGTAACATCCAATGTGAGTAATGAGACAATTACGACACCACTTTTTGCGAATGTAAAAGTGAAGGATGCGATAGTGGACCGGATCAAAGAGAAAAAGGGTATCCGCCCGAATACAGGACCGGAGCTTAATAAGGCTGTGATTCACCTTTACTGGAAGGATGACCGTGCCGAAATCTTTCTGGATACATCGGGAGAAACACTTGCAAAACACGGCTATCGTAAGCATCCGGGAAAAGCTCCTATGCTGGAAGCACTGGCAGCAAGTACCATATTTGCAACAAAATGGGATGATAAATCACCTTTTGTCAATCCGATGTGCGGATCGGGTACTTTAGCCATAGAGGCAGCACTTATAGCGACAAACCGTAGACCGGGACTATATCGCATGAATTACTCATTTATGCATTTTATCGGGTATAATGAAGAGGTCTTTTTTCAGGAAAGAAGAAACCTGAAAGAACAGGTTAACAAAAAAAATACACCAACTATAATTGCCTCTGACATTTCGGAAGAAGCTATAGAGATTGCAAAAATGAATGCACGTACTGCCGGCGTGGATCAGTTGATCCATTTTGAAGTATGTGATTTTGCAGAAACATCTGTCCCTGACGAAAAAGGAGTTGTTGTATTCAACCCGGAATATGGAGAGCGATTGGGTACGCATACCAAACTGGAAATTACCTACAAGCGTATTGGTGACTTCATGAAGCAGAACTGTAAAGGTTACAAAGGCTATATTTTTACAGGAAATCCTGATCTGGCTAAAAAAATCGGACTTAGGGCTTCCAGAAGAACAGAGTTTTATAATGGTAAATTAGACTGTAGATTGCTGGAATATGATCTGTATGAAGGCACACGCGATAAGACAAAAGTAATTTATGAATAATATCATCGAAAAAACGGTAGCATTTGTTAAAAAAAGTCTTGAGCAGGCCGAATCCGGTCATGACTGGTGGCATATACAACGGGTATGGAATAACACCCGTATGATCCTGCAACATGAAGAGGCGGATGAGCTCATTTGTGAATTGACAGCACTTTTGCACGATATTGCAGACAGTAAATTCCATAATGGCGATGAAACAATCGGCCCGCGTATAGCCGGAGAATTTCTAAGCAGTGAAGGTGTAGATCCTACGGTTGTAGAACAGGTACAGGCGATTATCCTAAACATGTCATTCAAAGCGAGTCTGGGAGAGCGCAATTTTCATTCGAAAGAACTGGAGATCGTTCAGGACGCAGACCGCCTGGATGCAATAGGAGCAATAGGAATTGCAAGAGCTTTCACTTATGGTGGTTTTAAAAACAGGGAGATCCATAATCCAAACATTCCTGTAATGGAAAATATGGATAAAGAAGCGTATAAGAAAACAACTGCACCCACCATCAATCACTTTTACGAAAAGCTGTTGTTACTGAAAGATAAGATGAATACACCTACTGCTAAAAAAATGGCGGAAGGAAGACATCAGTATATGGAGCAATTTCTGGAACAGTTTTATGCAGAATGGGAAGGAGTAAAATAACAGTTACTTAACCGTTATTTTATTCTAAATAGGTAAATTAGTAGTCACAAACTAATTTCCTATGAATCGTTTTGCGTATGCAATAGTTCTTTTATTCACATGTATATTCCAGTTTTCTTTTGCGCAGGAAAGCGATTCTTTACTTGTATCAAATAAGCAATGGAAAGAAAAACAGCTTAAACCCGGTATTGTATGGAAACAGGGTCATTTTGATAATCTCTTCAAAGCTGAGCAGGAGATCAACTTCATTGAAATTGATCTTCAGAAAATAAAACAACCTATCCGGCTTGCAGGCCTGCAAACCGGATTTAAAAATACAACTACATTCGCAGCGGAAGCCAACGCAACCGCAGCCATCAACGGAGCTTTTTTCAACACGAAAACTGGTGGCGGAACCACGCTTGTCAGAATCAACAAACAACTCATCAATGAAACCGTACTGAAAGAAGGCAAATCCGATAAAAGAAGCTTTCGAAGTAATGGAGCGTTGGCATTTAACGCTAAAAAAATTGTTATTCTAAAAGGTGATGACAGTGACAGCACATGGGATAAAAAAATAAAAATGCCTAATGTGATGACCTGTGGTCCGCTGTTATTACATCAATCACATCGCACAGATCTTGACAGTAACGCCTTTAACAATAATCGTCACCCACGCACCGCAATAGCATTGACAACAGACCACAAACTGATTCTGATGACTATTGATGGCCGCAATGCAAAAGCCTATGGTATGTCCCTTATTGAGCTTTCGAATGTGTTGAAATGGCTAAAAGGAAAGGATGCACTTAATCTGGACGGTGGCGGCTCTACAACATTATATATAAAAGATGAAGGTAAAAATGGGATAGTCAATTATCCCACAGATAACAAGCTCTTTGATCATGAAGGAGAAAGAGCTGTAGCAAATGCCATTTTAGTTTTATAAGCAATCAACAACAAATTAAACATATATGAAAAACCTTGTTTTAAGTCTGCTCATTTTAGGAGCAAGTATTTCTGCTGTATCTGCCCAAAAGAATCCTATTATCGCTCATCGTGGTGCATGGAAGAACACAAACTTACCTCAGAATTCTCTCGCTTCTCTTGATGCGGCAATTACAGAAGGTGTATTTGGTTCTGAGTTTGATGTTCATCTTACAAAGGATAATGTACTGGTCGTGAACCATGATAATGACTTTTATGGTTTGGATATTGCCACATCTACATACGATGAATTGTTAAAGAAGAAACACCCGAACGGAGAATCTATCCCTACTGCAGAAGAATATCTGAAAGAAGGTCTGAAACAGAAAAAAACAAAATTGATCTATGAACTCAAAACAAACAAACTGGGTCTGGATCGCACCTTATTAGCAGCCCAGAAATCTGTAGAGCTTGTCAAAAAGTTAAAAGGAGAAAAGATGGTAGAATATATCGCTTTTGATTATAATGCATGCAAGAAATTTGTAGAGCTCAATCCAAAAGCAAAAGTTCACTATCTGATGGGAGATAAAAGTCCTCAGGAATTGAAAAACGATAAAATGGCAGGTGCAGACTATCATTTCTCGGTTTATAAGAAAAATCCAACCTGGATAAAAGAACTACAGGATCTGGGTCTTAAAGTAAACGCATGGACTGTAAATACAGAAGAAGAAATGCAGATTTTGCTGGATCAGAAGGTAGATTATCTGACTACAGATAATCCTGAGTTGTTAGCTGAACTTCTAAAAAGTAAAAAATGAGAAAAACAATTATAGCCACTGTGTTTGTTGCGCTTGTCAGTACGATGACATATGCACAACAGTTCCGTATCGCAACTTACAATATTCGTCAGAAAAACACGCACGATATAGGTAACATGTGGGATGAACGAAAAGAAGCATTAACGAATCTGATCAAATTTCATGAGTTTGAAATATTCGGAACACAGGAGGGATTCAATGACCAGCTGGTCGATATGGAACGTTTATTGCCCGGATTTAAATACATTGGTGTAGGGCGTGATGATGGTGCTGAAAAAGGGGAATATTCCGCAATTTTCTATGATACCAAGCGATTTGAAGTATCAAAGAGCGGAACATTCTGGCTCTCGGCCACAGATATCAGCAAACCAAATAAAGGATGGGATGCCGCTTTGCCAAGGATCTGCACCTGGGGAATATTCAAGGATAAAAAAACAAAAAAACAATTTATCCTTATGAATACTCACTTTGATCATGTCGGTGTCACCGCTCGTAAGGAAAGTGCAAAACTGATGATGGCCAAAGCCAAAGAATTTGCAGGAAACTTACCGCTCATTATTACCGGTGACTTCAATGTTTCGGAAACAGATGAAGCCTATTTTACATTAGCAAACAGTGGTATTGTCGCTGATAGTTACAGCAAAATTGACAGCAGATATGCTCCAAACTCTACCTTCAATGGTTTTGGCAAGAGCATTAAACCAACAGAACGAATAGACCATATATTTATCACTCCTCAGTTTTCTGTTAAAAAATATGGAATTCTGACGGATACGTATGTTGGAAAATACCCTTCAGATCACTTCCCTGTCATGGTAGATCTGGTACAGAATTAAGGTCTATTCTTTTACACAGAACAAATTTACTGATTACTGACTCTGATTCCAGGAGTCAGTAATTTCTACTTCCCAATGACAGCTTGCTCTTTTAGCCGAAGACCTGTCCTTCTAATATTTTTACTACTTTTTCAACGGTAGATTAAACGCTACACGATTTTCGCAATCATACTGTTATCTTTGTAACAGATTTTACGACATGAAAAAACACATTTACCTTACTCTCGCTATATCATTATTAGCTGGATCACTGACACAAGAGACTCATGCTCAAATTCTTAAAAAAGTAACTCAAAAGCTAAATCAGCAACAACCAAAAGATACTTCTGCAAGTAAGACAACAGTGAGCAGTACTGAAATGAATTCCGGAATCAAACAGGCGCTGAGCAATGGGCTGACATCCAGTATAAATTCACTGTCCGCAAAAAACGGTTTTCTTGGTGATGCTGCTGTGAAAATTTTAATGCCACCTGAAGCACAGAAAATCGAAAAAACACTCCGAAGTGTAGGCATGGGAAAATTGTGTGATCAATTTATTTCCAGTCTGAATGGTGCTGCCGAAACAGCGGTCAAAGAAGCTGCTCCGGTATTTGCCAATTCTTTATCCAAAATGACCATTACGGATGCTTATAATATTCTTCTGAGTGGAAAACAGGATGCCGCTACTACATTTTTCAAAACAACAACAACTCCGGAGTTAACCTCCAAATTCAGCCCTATAGTCGAAGGAGCATTAGGAAAAAATAATGTGAGTACCTACTGGACGCAATTGACATCAGCCTATAATTCTCTTCCTTTATCGTTATCAAAAGTAAATACAGATCTGAATGCCTATGTCACACAAAAAGCAATTGACGGTCTTTTTATTAAAGTAGCAGATCAGGAACTAAAAATCAGAAATAATCTGGGCGGTGCACGCACAACTCCGCTGTTGCAGAAGGTTTTCGGATGGGCTGACGCTCAAAAATAAAAATCTTATCATACATACTGCTTTGTACAGCCTCAAAGCAGTATGTCTTTATAATTGTATGGACTTGATACCCCTCAGGTAAGCCTGATACATCTCTGTCAGTTCCTGATATTTGAAGATAATAACCACACCTATTCCCATTAGAAGTCCCTTTACAGCCAGACTCAGCATAAAATAATCTGTGATCATAATATGCGTAGCCAACAGATAAGCACCGCTCATGATGAAAAATAATCCACAGATAATAATATACAGTTTAAAAAGAATCTGTATATTTTTCCGGCCTCTTTTGAGCAAAAGACTCCATATTGGAATCAGCAGGTAACTCAGCAATATCGCTAAGCCTGTTCTAAAGCAAATTTCATTATCACTAAAAATCAGGAAAGCCTGCACCAGTAGTAATAGAACAAATGTGGTCTTGTAAAACGGAAGCGCTTTGTTTTTCAAAATTTAAGATTTTACATAAAAGTAACTTAAAATAAGGCAATTACCAAATAAAAAGAGGAATGACAGTTAAAATTCGTCAATACCTTTATAGTTTCGTAATTTTGTGCTTATCATTTTTTTAAAGCGTAAATTTTCACCATGAGTACATTTGATATCAATAGCATAACAGATTTTTCGGTTTCCGAAAGATTTCAGCGCTATGTACAGATCGACACCCAATCAGACTCCGAATCACCTAGCTGCCCTTCCACTGAAAAACAAAAAAACCTTGGCAATCTACTTGTAGAAGAGTTGCTGGGCCTTGGTATTACAGATGCGGCAATAGATGAAAATGGCTATGTATATGCTACTATTCCTTCAAACACAGATAAGAATGTTCCTAAGATCTGTTTTTGCTCACACATGGACACTTCTCCTGACTCATCAGGTAAAGATGTAAAGCCTTTGGTACACAGCAATTATCAGGGGCAGGATCTGGTATTACCGGATGATACAACTATTGTCATCAAATTTGATCAGCATCCGGATCTTGCCAATCAAATCGGCAATGATGTGATCACCGCAAGCGGAACAACTTTGTTGGGAGCAGACGATAAAGCCGGAATAGCTGAGATCATGGATGCTGCCCGACTCTTCATGAATCATCCTGAAATCAAACACGGAGATATCAAGATCTTATTTACACCGGACGAAGAGATTGGCCGGGGGGTAGATAAAGCAGATCTCAAAAGACTGGGTGCAGACTTTGCTTATACTATGGATGGAGAGCGTGCCGGAACAATTGAAGATGAAACATTCTCTGCAGACGGCGCTACAATAACAATTCAGGGCGTATCTGTACATCCGGGATTTGCCAAAGGCAAAATGCAGAACGCTGTCAAAATTGCCGGAGCTATTATCGATGCACTTCCAAAGGACAGACTTTCACCTGAAAGCACCAGTAAAAAGGAAGGTTTTATACATCCTGCAAGTGTATCCGGAACTGTTGAAAAAGCGGTTATTCATTTTATCGTTCGCGACCATATCACTTCCAATCTCAAAAAACACGAAGATGAACTGGAAGCAATTGCGGAATCTGTTATCGCACAATATCCCGGAACTACTTTTACAATAGAAGTAAAAGAACAGTACCGTAATATGAAAGAGGTGCTTGACCAGTATCCGCAGATTATGGAAATCGGGATGGAAGCTATTAAACGAGGAGGCATGACTCCTGAAAGAAGAAGTATCCGCGGAGGTACTGACGGATCCCGTCTATCGTTTATGGGCCTTCCCTGTCCCAACATCTTTGCCGGAGGACATGCTTTTCATGGCAAACAGGAATGGGTATCTGTACAGGATATGCAGAAAGCGGTCATCACTATTCTGCATATTGCAGCATTATGGGAAGAGAAAGCATAAATTCTAAAATATAATTTTTGACTATATACAATATGAGCAATAAGAACGAAGTAATCGAGGCAATACAAACACGCAGAGCAGTTTTTCAAGCCAATTTCACAGATCAGGAAGTCAGCCGTGAAGATATTCTGACGATATTGGAAGCTGCGAACGCTGCACCTACACATAAAAGAACACAACCATGGCGTTTTGTAATCTTCCGCAAAGAAGGATTACAACGTCTGGGAACAGAGCTTTCCCGTATTTATAAAACGGTTACACCTGCAGAGAAATATCAGGAAAAAACAGAGATCACGATGGGCGAAAAAGCAACATTTTCCAATGTCGCTATAGCTCTTATTGTAAATTATACAGGCGAGCTACCTGAATGGGAAGAGTTAGCAGCAACATCATGTGCTATAGAAAACCTTTGGTTAGCAGCACATTCTCTTGGGTTGGGCGGTTACTGGGCCAGTCCTGGATTAATCAATCATCTGGGGGGATTCCTGAATCTGGAAGAGAATCAAAAATGTATCGGTATCTTTTACCTGGGTCATCATCAGGCAGAGAGCAGAGAGCCGATCCGTACACCAATAACAGAAAAGATACGTTGGGAAGAATAATAAACAAGAAAGGATGAATCTCTGATTCATCCTTTCTTGTTTATCTTGACGGGTACACTATCCGAAGGGTAGCAGATTTGCCTTCCCATTTAGGCCCCTTTTCCAGTAATGTCTTTGAGTTGTTTGCGATCTGGTCATTATCCGCTTGTTCTATGCGGATATTATAAGGTTTGCCCTTCTCATCTATCTCAAAAGAAACCGTTACACTTCCCCCTACCTCTAAACCGGGATTATTTTTATGTATATAATTATCCAGTTTTTTCCAGCCTCCTGCCGGCACCGCTTCTCCTCCGTTCATAATAGGCTCAACCTGAATACTGTATTCTCCCGCACTTAATTCTACATCCACTGTCCGTGACTGCTTTTGAACCATATAATTTTTCATCCACAAGAACACCAGTGATACCACGAATAATACAGCTGCTGCTGAGGCAATGGAAAGTCTTTGCCACCCGAAAAAGCGAACTCCTTTTTCCTGATGCTGCTCCGTTACCCGCTTATTCAGTCGTTGTTGTAGCAAACTCAGTTTTCCGATATCCACCTTATTCTGCATCCGGTATCCATCGATCGCATCCTGCAGGAACGGGTCTTCCAGCGCCTCACGTTCCAGCTGAAACATCTCATCCTTACTCATCAATCCATTGATGTAGTTGTGAATACGTGATAATTGATAATTATTTTCCATTTTACTTCTTCTCCATACATATTTTAAGGTTGCGCTTACCATTCTGAATGTAGCTTTTCACCTTATTCATATCATACCCAGTTTCTTCTACTATATCCTTATAACACTTTTGTTCCAGATAAAATAACCGCACACAGCGCTCCTGCTCCGGATTAAGGGTTAACATACAGGTTTCCAGTTTTTCGAAATGTGCTTCATCCCATAACTGGTCAGAGCTGTTATCTAACAAATGTTCACTCTCTGCGAGATGATCCTCAATGTCCACCTGCTGCACACGTTTATCTTTACGAAGTTGCATCAGGCAATAGTTACGCGAAAACGTGTACAACCAGCTTTTGAAGTTGTCCACCTGATGAATTCTCAATTTGTCGATCAGTTCTTCAAATATTTGCATTACTGCATCCTGACTACGATCTGCATCATTCAGGTATTTAAAGCATACACCATACAAAAGCGACATATAAGGAGCATATAACTTGCCCAATACATCCAGTTCGCCGCTGGCACGATATTGTTGTAAAAGTTCCCTTTCTGTCATAAATAAATTATTCCTTCATTGGTATTGATGCTTTAAGATACATTTTTCCATATAAAAAAATGGAAAAATAACCGGTAGCTGATCCTGCTCTACCGGAATAATACTAGCGCAATTAGCAGCGTCACTATGATATTAAAAGTCTGTGCAATCAGAAATGCGTAAAGCGGTTTTTTATTATCCTGTTTAAAAAGATCTTTAAAGTTGGTTTCTAAACCTATAGAGGTAAAAGCCAGAGCAAACCACAATCCCTGAAGACTTTTTAAACTTCCTTTCACAGTATCCACTTTTTCAGGAGAGATGACAAAAGAGAAAAGTAAGGATGCAAAAATAAAACCGATTACAAATTTGGGGAATCTCTCCCAGATAACTTTTAATGTAGGTTTCTCCTGCTTTGTTTCTTCATTGACGGATTTGGAATAGCTCCAGTAAATACTGATTGCGAAAGCTGCAATCCCTAACAATACATTCTGCGAAAACTTAACGATGGTACTTATTTTCAAAGCCTCCTCTCCGACCAGCGATCCGGATGCAACCACAGCACCCGTCGTGTCAATACTTCCCCCAAGCCATGCTCCGGTTACTTCCTGTGAAAGCCCCATCCAGCTGGCCATATAAGGCATAAAAATCATCATCGGTATAGCTGTGATCAATACTAATGAGATGACATAAGATAGCTTCTTACTGTCTCCTTTAATGGCTCCGGATGTAGCAATCGCTGCAGAAACTCCACAAATTGAAACAGCACTGGAAATCATCAGAGACATTTCATTATCTATCTTTAACTTTTTACACAGCCAAAATGCAAAGTACCACACCGAAAGAACGACAACAAGGGCTTGTATTAATCCCAAAGAACCGGCTTTAAGGATATCACCAAAGATGACAGTAGTTCCCAGCAATACCAAACCTATCTTGACATACAATTCTGTGCTTAATGCCTCTTTAAACCACTGCGGTAATTTAAAGAAGTTGCTGATCACAAGACCTATCACTAAACTAAAAATCACGGCTTCCAGATTATAATCCTTGACAACGGCATTGCCAGCAGCAATTAGCGCTAATACAGTCAACACAAAGACTACCGGAAATACAATTAACAATGCTTTTAAAGGTTTGGACAGCAATATGGCTCCAACAATTGCCGTTCCGTAAACTGCTGCAAACTGAAAAAATATGGTCGTAATATTCTCGGAACTCAGGACATCATGCTGCAGAGACGAGAGATCTGACCAGGAAAATCTTGGGGTTGGAATAATGATTCCCGATAAAGCTAAAGCAATAATTCCCAGACCTAAAATGACCACTACCCAGTCTTCTGAAAATTGAATTTTTTGATTGTTCATAATTTTGTGGTTGATTTATTTGTGAATAGCAGTTATGTATATATCCTGCCAAATCCAAAAATAAGGAATCACAAAAGTAATCTTTTTTACGGTAGACGCAAACCCGAGGCTACCCTCTTTCGCTTTTATTAAAGCATGTAAACAGGAAGTTACAATTCATTTTAAACCTATATAAACACTTCTTAAGTCAGGAATTGCTTTAGCACTTAAATGCTGACAAAAAGATAGCCGGTACAAAAATATGTACCGGCTATAAATTACTGAATGAAAAATTGGCTTTCTAATACTATAACAATGCTTTATAGCGCATAAGTGCCTCTACATAATAATAATCAGCATAAGTCAGGGGTACATCTATTTCGAAATTAGCAGGAATATGGCCTACGGAATGCTCTAATATAAAACCTCCATTGGTACCTTTTTTCGCTTTGTAATTTTTTGACCCCAGACTTTTCAACATTTTTTCCGCAGCTAGCAGATACTTTTCCTGCTGTTCTTTGTTGACATAAGACTGTAACTCGAGCAAAGCTGAGGCAATGATAGCTGCTGCAGAAGCATCTCGTTTAGCCTGCGTAATATTATCAGCATTGAAATCCCAGTAAGGAATGCCGTCTTTGGGCAGATTGGGATGATTTAATATAAACTCTGCGATGTGAATGGCCTGATTAAGATAAATTACATCTTTGGTATCCCTATACATCATAGTATAACCGTACAATCCCCATGTCTGTCCACGCGCCCATGCGGACTCATGTCTGGCACCCTGAGCTGTATGCCTGTTTCTGACTTCACCTGAGATGGAATCATAATCTACAACATGATAAGAGCTGTAATCGTCCCTGAAATGATGTTTCAATGTTGTATTTGCGTGAGTTTTAGAAATATTGATATATTTCTGATCACCACTTTCACGAGAGGCCCAATTAAGGAATTCGAGATTCATCATGTTATCAATAATTACCGGAAATTGCCATTTACTATTGACAAGATCCCAGGACTTGATACAGCCGACTTTGCTATTGAAACGTGAGATCAGTGATTCAGCACCTGTCAACAATACTTGCTTATAATGTGCACTTGGCTGCAGGCGATTCGCATTGCCGAAGCTACAATAGAGCATAAAGCCCAGATCATGGGTAGTTTTATCATCCTTTTCTTTTTCAAGTATCCGGAGCATCTTATCTGCTTCTGCTTTGAGGACAGGATCTCCGGCATATTCATAAAGATAAAGTAATGTCCCCGGATAGAAGCCGGATGTCCACCATTCCGGGCTACTCGTTTCCAGAGAATCCTTATTTGCATAATACGTTTTAGGAAGACGACCTGGTTCATTCAGTCTTGTGGCCATATACTTATATTGTTCCACCGCATCCTTAAGCTGTGTATCTATATATGCCGCAGATAAGTGCAACTTTCCTTGATTCTGCCCTGTTTTGGTTTGTGCGGTGAGTATTACCAATACACACATCAGCCCTATAATTGAAATTAATCCCTTCATTATATATTTTTTTGTTACGGATATAATTTTAGTAACCCGGGTTTTGAGGCAACAGATTAGCATTGCGACCAATTTCCTCCTGAGGTATAGGAAGCAATGCATGAAAAGACTTGACATTTGGTTGACTTTCATAAGCTGTTGCCCCATTAAATGCTTCTACAATTACTCCCCATCGCTTGAGATCATACCAACGTTTCCATTCAAAAGCTAATTCTACTCTACGTTCTTCACGTACAGCCTGACGGAAAGCATCCTGACTCATCCCGGATTGTAAATCTGCAGGATAAGAGCGACTTCCTTCCGGGGTATAGCGAGCTCTTGCACGAACAGCATTGATATAGCTATATGCCGCAGAGGTCGGGCCTCCGTTTGCTTCATTTATTGCTTCTGCAGCCATAAGTAGAACCTCGGCATAACGAAAGATTACATATTTATTATCTGAATCCGAACCTTCCGCACTGGCATTTTTCCCTGGATAAAGACACCACTTAGCCATATGGATTCTCGGCCATTTCCATTTCTGATAAGGGGTCATAACGCCTTTAACTGGTGTCTGGGTAAGAAAACTTACTTTTTTCCGATAGTCTTCATCAGAGACACTACTATACATTCCTGTTGAAGGTACAATTACGCTCCATCCCAGCATATCGGCATCTCTCACACCAGTCATTGGTGCTGTATAGTCAACATTTGCATTATTTTCTCCCGTTATCTTACCTGCAAAATCTACAACCCATATATGTTCGGACTGGTAGCCGAGATCCGCTTTCCACAGATTTTGATAGTCCTGTACAAGACCATACTGATAAGTCGACGCATTTTTAATAACAATTTCAGCCTGTTCAGCAGCTTCCGGCCAACGTTTTAATATCATATATACAGAGGCAAGTAATGTATGCGCTGAACCTTTTGTTGGTCTCGCTTTCACAGACCCTGAATATGTGTCCGGGAGATTTTTGATAGCGAAATCGCAATCAGCTATAATATTCTCATAGACTTTTTCAGCAGGTGTTTTATTAATATTCGTTACTTTGGAAGGATCGCTGACATATTCACCTATATAAGGAATGTCCCCGAAGAGTTGTACCAGATGATAATAGTATAAAGCTCTTAAAAGACGTGCCTCAGCTATCAATGCGGCTTTTTTTGTTTCATTCATGGTTACAGCCGGAATACCGTCTATTGCTGCATTTGCGGCTCCGATACCCAGATATGCGGTACGCCAGACAGCAAGAATATCCTGATTGCTGGAGTCATGTCTAAAGCTGTTCAATTGGATACGGCTGGATTGTGTACCAATATCACCAATATCGCAGTCATCTCCCAACAACTGAAGTACCATCACCAAGCGACGGCCATAACTATCTGCATTTGCCAATAAACTATAAATTCCCATTACAGATGCATCTGCATCGGCTTCTGTTTTAAAATATTGTTCCGGTGTCAGGATGCTGACAGCTTTTTCGTCAAGCTTTGTACAGGAAAAACTACTAACGAGAAGTGTCGTTAATATTAAAATTCTGAATAATGTGTTCTTGTTCATAATATTTCAAGATTAAAATCCGGCATTAAATCCAAAAGTGAATGATTTGATATTCGGATAGCTCATGTAATCCAGGCCTATATTTTGATTGGAGTCCTGGAAACTTACTTCCGGATCATATCCGGAATATTTTGTCCATGTCCATATATTCTGAGCACTGAAAAATACACGTAAACGTTTTACACCGATCTTCTGAAGAGATTTTTCAGTGAAATTATAACCCAGGGCAAGATTTTTCAGGCGGAGATAAGATCCGTCTTCAATCCAGCGTGAGGACACTTCAGGATTGTTTGCCGAATTCGCACGGGGAATGTCCGTATTGGTATTTTGAGGAGTCCATCTTCGCAAGGCATTCTTTGTTGCATTTCCTTTTCCTGCCATCCAGTCGAGCTCCATACGGGTTATATTCAGCATATCATTACCATATGATCCCTGCATAAAAATGTTCATATCAAAATTTTTGTATTTCAAGTCATTATTAAATCCAAATGTGAAATCCGGATGCGGATTTCCGATAACCTTACGATCATCAGCGTTGACTACACCATTTGGCCCTTCAGTCAGATTATTAGAAGCATCGCGACCGTAAATATCCTTATACCGGACATCTCCCGGTTTCTTGCCGGGCTGTGCACTAAAGTCGTCCCCCTGTTGGTAAAGCCCGTCAAACACCCATCCGAAGAAGGCTCCGACAACTTCTCCCTCGCGAAGAATCTGTGATTCGGTAGATAACATATGAGCCGGAATACTATTATATCGGATATCACCCTTAGGAAGTTGAAGGATTTTGTTACGATTGAATGTAATGTTAAAATCAGTACTCCATTTTACCTTATCATTAAGATTAACCGTTTGCAATCCGAATTCCCATCCTTTGTTTTGTACACTTCCTACGTTTTGAAGAGAATTGGTAAATCCTGAATAAATAGGTAAGGGAACCTGATACAGCAGGTCAACAGTCTTTTTATAATAATAATCTACTGTCAGGTTTATTCTGTTATCTAAGAACCCTATATCCAATCCTGCATCAGTTTGTTTTGTAGTTTCCCAGGTAAGATTCGGATTGGCAACATTTGTGGGGCGAACAGCATTTACCGGGATTCCTCCTATTGTAGTCAAGGTCGGAGAAAAACGAGCCAGTGACTGGTATGATCCTATTTCGGAATTTCCGGTTTCACCATAGCTTGTTCTGATCTTCAAGTTGCTAATGGTCTCAACAGATTGCATAAACGGTTCCTGTTTAACATTCCATGCAAATGCTCCTGATGGAAAAAATGCCCATTTATTATTTTTCCCAAATCGCGATGATCCGTCATAACGACCTGTGACTGTAAACAGATACCGGCTTTTAAAATTATAGTTGACACGTCCATAAAAAGAAGACATCAGCCAATCTTCCAGATTCGAAAATGCATTCTGATAACTCGATCCGGCCCCTAAGTTCCAAAAAGAAAAGCTATCTGAGATAAAATTACGATTATTGGCCTGCCAGGCTTCGTTCCTTGAGCTTTGATAAGAGTACCCTGCCATCACAGTAAGGTTATGAATATCATTGAATGTCTGATTGTAAGTCAGAAAATTTTCACTTATAAGATTGGTATTCTTATTTGCGTAGATAGATCCTATACCTCCGACATTCCGTCCTTCAACAAGTGCTTTAGAGGCGTAATTACCTGTACGCTCATTACTTATCTGTATACCTAACGTACTTCGGAATATCAGATTTTTCAACAATCCCAGCTATGTATGTATTTCCCTGAAAGAGATCTGTAGTTACCTTATTTTGACGTTCCGTAGCTACTGCCACTGCATTATCATGCGGATCACCCACCTGTTTCAATGTGTAATTACCATTTGCATCGTACACACCCTGAGTAGGCTCAAAGCGCAAGGCAGCAGCGATTACCCCAGCCGTGGTAGTGCCACTACCGGCTTCCTGTGTACGGACACCACTTAAGTAGTTTCTGTTAAACATTAGTCGTGTTCCCATTTTTATCCGATCAGAAAAAGTAATATCCAGATTTGATGTTCCGGATAGCCTTCTGAAATTAGAGTTAATAATTACTCCTTTCTGCCCGTAATGATTTAATGCTGTGTAATAACGAATATTATCCGAGCCTCCCGAAACAGCGAGTTGATTATTAAGCAGATTTCCTGTACGAAAGATCAGATCCTGCCAGTCTGTACCTGTTCCATAACTATCGGGATTGGGATATGGAATATTATTATTTCCAGAGTTGATATAGGTATCATTAATATAAGATGCAAATTCTGATGCATTCAGCAATTCGAGTCTTTTACCGACTTTATGTGTCGCCAGAGAATTATTAAATTCTATAGCAGGTTTACCTACTTTCCCTTTTTTAGTTGTAATCATTATTACACCGTTTGCTCCTCTGGATCCATAAATAGCGGTCGCGGAAGCATCTTTTAACACTTCTACAGATTCTACATCTTCAGGAGATGGCGGAGTACTTCCTGGAAATCCGTCAACGACATATAAAGGATCACTACTGGCATTTATAGAGGTACCTCCCCGAATACGAACACGGGGAGTTTTTCCCGGTTCGCCATTGGTACTGGATACAGCTACACCCGGTGCCCGCCCCTGCAGAGCCTGTGCTGTACCGGCCAACGGAAAAGCACTGATCTGCGCTTTATTTATTGAAGCTACTGACCCGGTCAGATCACTTTTGCGCTGTGTACCGTAGCCTACCACCACTACCTCTTCAATATCTGTACTCTTGCGATTCAGTCTGACGTTAAGGACAGATCCGCCCTGTACTGCTATCGTTTGTGTTTCATAACCGACCATACTAATAATCAGTGCAGCCTTGGAACCTGGTATCTGTATTTTAAACTGTCCCTGTTCATTTGTTGTTGTTCCCTGACCTGATACACCTTTGACAGAAACAGTTGCACCTGCAACAGGACCGACAGAATCTGTCACAGTACCACTTATTGAGGTCTGTACGGCTTCATTTTGCTTGGGAGGGATCGCCTTATCTTTAGAGGAATTGTGCAAATTTTCCTGTACAACAATAGTCTTCTTATTAATTGTATATACTACAGGCTGATTAATAAAACACTGTTTCAAGGCCTCTTCCAGTGATACATTCTTCAGATTAACTGATACAAGGTTACTGCTTAGCAGCATCAGTGGATTATAGAGCAAATGGTGGCCACTTTGTTCACTGATCTCAAGCAACGCTTTTTCAAGTGTTGACTTTTTGAGGGACAAAGTTACCTTTTGGGCATGCACAGCGGCATTCGCAGACATCGCCCCAAGCACCATAAAAAATGCTAATAGTTTCATGATTCTCCAGATTGTTGTGCCTCTAGAAAGACCATATAGTCTTGTCTGCACATCATAATTTTTGTACATTTGGTTTACGGGTTTAATGTAATTAAATAGGTTTTAATTGTATTGGCTTTAATACCGGGAGCGCTGCAATCGCTTCCGGTTATCTGATTTTAATAGAATTTATCCCATAACGTATATCCTCCTTCCTTCTATTCTAAACTTTACTGAGCCTGTAAGAGCCAGCATATCAAGCACATCCTGCACTTCCCCGAAGCGTGAAATGGTTCCCGAAAATATTTTATCTTTCATATTACCCTGGTAGACAATTTCCACATCATACCATCGTGCGATCTTGCGCATGATACTTTCTATTTCTTCTGCATCGAAGAAGAAGTTACCGCTTTGCCAGGCCAGTACCTCTTTTGGATTAAAGGTCTCCGTATCTACACGCTTACTCCCTTTATCATAAGTCGTACGTTGTCCTGGATGGAGATTATACCTTTTGCTATTTACATCCAAAAAAACCTTTCCCTCAATAAGAGAGGTTTGTACTGAAGGTTCTTCTGCATAGGCATTCACATTAAACCGTGTACCAAGCACTGTTATTTTCTGATCGGCAGTCTTCACAATAAATGATTTTCCGCTTTGTTTCTGTACATCGAAGAAAACCTCTCCTGCAATTTCAACGACGCGTTCGTCACCGGTAAAATAAGTCGGGAAACGTATAGACGATTCTGCATTTAACCATACTTTTGTTCCATCCGATAAGTCGACCTGATATTGTCCCCCTTTTGGTGTCCGTATTTTATGATAGCTGATCTTTGCTGCGGATAGGTTAGTCTGATCATATGCCAACTGCCCTTCCGTATTCTTACTGGCTAACACCTGCCCATCTAATGATAAATCACCAATTTTTAGAGAATTAAGATCCAGTTCCGCACCATTATCCAGTGTAAGAATTGCTTTATTCCCCCCCGGAAGTATTTTTTTATGGACGACCATAGCCCGATTATTACCGGCATCATCTTTCAGGTTCCATAACCAATAAGCTCCGAAACATACAATTAATACGGCCGCAGCAGTCTGGATACTCCTGAACAATAATTTATACTTTCGGGAAGCTGAAATTGTGATATGATCTTTTATTTTTCTATGGATTCGCCTTTTCACTTTTTCCTTTTCTCCCATACGCATTTCATTCCAGTTTGCATCCTGCAACTCAAAACCGTCCTCATAGGATTCCAGCATGAGATATTCTTCTTCTGTACAAAGTCCCTGTTGATGTTTTTCGTATAACCTGATGTATTCTTCTTTGGTTAGCATACTGTCCTCTATTTAGATTTCTATTTCTATAGAGTGTATTTCTGAAGTGTAACACACCTGCAAAAATATTTTTTGTTTCTATTTTATTTTTTATAATTGTATATGGTAATGGCTAGACATAATCATTACTCATCCATTAAAAAAACCAACTATAAATTAGATACCATCACGCTTATAAAGCAGATTCGATGCCTTTACGTAATAAGCAATATTATCAGAATACATTGCTGACAGATCAGCAATTATGGGTGACCGTTCAAATTGAGGATTGTCAGATAGCTTTTGCTACATTGTATGATCGGTTCTGGTCTCTTATTTACACAACAACATTTTCCTATCTGAATGATCGTGAGAAAAGTGAAGAGATAACGCTTGATATATTTTTGAATCTATGGAACAGGCGTCAATATCTCCAGATTCGTTCATTTTCTGCATACCTGCGGACATGTGCCAGATATCATGTTTATAAAGCGCTGAAGGACTTAAAAGAAAATCAGATTGCATTCAGTCAATATCAGGAGCATACAACCGAAACAAGTGTTTCAAATTTAGTACTTGAAAAGATGGAACAGGAAGATATAAAATCTTCGGTTGATGATGTTCTGAAGGAATTACCGCCTCGTTGTCAGGAAATTTTTCAACTAAGTCGTTTTGAACATTTAAGCAATGATGAGATTGCAATAAAGCTCGGAATTTCAAAACGTTCTGTCGAGAATCAGATAACAAAAGCATTAAAACATTTACGGATAGCATTCCGGATATTGTCAGGTACAGTCATTTTACTAACACAATGGCTCAAATTGTAAACAGCATTTGAAATTCTTCAGGCAAAACCTTTTCATAATCTCAACTTTTCTTTCCATTTAATTAGCGCAGGGTACAAACTAGTTATGATCCGGAATTCCCACGACTTTAATGAAGCTAATTAAGTCCGAAGATTATCCCCCTTTACCGGAGCAGGATAGTTCAGGTCAGTCATATCACAATTAATGGTAAAATTTGTAAAAGGGTCTCCTTCCTGTGGGATAATCCTGAAAATTAACCAATTGTAAAACTCAAACATCTGATATGAAAAGAAAGTATGTTCTTTGCATGTTGTTCTGTCTGTTATTTTCGCTCGAAAATCTTCAGAACAGTTTAGCACAAACATTAGCATTTCCCGGGGCAGAAGGTTTCGGCCGGTATGCTACCGGAGCGCGGGGCTACAGTTCCCGATCGGTATATTTTGTAACGAATCTGAGCGACAGCGGTCCCGGTTCATTCCGAGATGCCGTAAGTCAGCCCGGAAGATTTATCATCTTCAAAGTCAGCGGCATTATCACGCTCAGCAGTAAAATTCAGGTGGCCGCTAACACTACCATTGCAGGTCAGACTGCTCCAGGTGACGGAATTGTTCTTTACGGACGCGGAGTTTCGTTTAGCGGAGCATCCAATACGATTAGCCGTCATCTTCGTATACGACTGGGAGTCAACGGAGGTGCCGGAAAAAATGATGACGCTTCCGGTATTGCCAACGGAACGAATATCATCCTTGATCATATGTCTTTTTCCTGGGGGCTGGATGAAGTATTTTCTATCAACTGGGATAATAAAGGCAGTGAGCCGGATAACATTACCATACAGAACTCTATTATCGGACAGGGATTGCACCGGCACAATCACTCTGCAGGCGGACTGATTCAGACAGGTGGAAAAATCAGTATTCTGAAATCGCTCTACATGAGCAATAAGACCAGAAACCCCAAAGTAAAAGGTATAAATGAGTTTGTCAATAATGTCGTTTACAATTTTGGTAATGCAAACACAACTTATGCCGATCACAGTATTTCGGCAGATGCTTATATTCTGGGAGGAGAATCTTCCGGAGAATCAAATGTGACCTTATTAAATAATTACTTTATTGCCGGTCCGGCAACTCCTCAATCTAAATCAACACCATTTTCCAGAGGAAACGGTAATTTCAACCTCTATCAGCGTGGCAACTACTATGACCGCAATTATGATGGGGTACTGAATGGAATGGAGATACAAGCCAACAGTACCTGGTATCCGGGAATTGAACCTGAAAATTTTAAAAATGCAGGGGATTATTCCAGCTATCCAACGATAGCCCCTGGCATGTCTGCCTCCGAAGCGTACCAATGGATCGTATCTAACGTGGGAGCAACTTTTCCCAATCGCGATCAGGTAGATGCAGGTATGATCGCTGATCTGATGAGTATTGGCAAATCAGGACAATACATGTACCGTGAAACGGATAACGGACTAAGCAACGGAGGTCTGGGAGACTTCTATCCGGCACAACTTCCTGCGGACACTGACAATGACGGTATTCCGGATGAATGGGAAGAACGGTTAGGACTCAATAAAAATGATCCATCAGACGCCTTAAAGGAAAGCAATGCTCATGCTCCGTATCTTAATATTGAGGTATATATCAATATGCTCGCAGATGAGCAACCCACTGACTTCGTCAGGCCTCCAAAAAACATCAAAGCAACCAGTCTCTCGTATGATGAGACACCTGCCCGAAGTGTCGTTACCTTGTCCTGGGAAAATAATTCGCCTGATGTCAAAACCCGTATTGAAAGATCCGCTGATGCTATACAATGGACTCCGGTAACCACTACAGAGATCAATAAAACAACTTTTACCGACGATAACCTCAAACCTAACACCCTTTACTATTACCGGTTGAAGTCGATTCACGATCAGGAAGAATCGGTATTCAGCACTGCTTTATCTCACCGTACAACAGCCATACCGACTGCTCCTGTTCCTGCTGCGCAACCTTCTCCGGTTCATTTATATAACCATGTTATTCTGAATGAAGGTGCTATAGACCTTTCCTGGACTGGTAGCAGCAACACCAAAACCTATGCGATATATTTCGGGAAAGACGCCGATAATCTTATTTTGAAACAGGAAGTCGCTTACAGTGCAACACCCGGCATTGTGATATCCGATTTAGAAAATAACACTTCCTATTACTGGCGGGTAGACGCCAGTAATGACAAAGGAACCACAACCGGTGAAGTCTGGACATTCAGGACGGAACAGCTCTTTCCAAAAATGCTTGTCGGACACTGGAATTTTGACGAGACAACAGAGGAACTGGAAACAACCTTACTCGATCAGTCAGCTTTTGCCAATCACGGTGAGCTGTCCCGCACTTCAGATCTGGGGATTTCACTCCGCACGGAAGGCGTGCATAACGGAGCGCTGGATCTGAAGAAAGCCGACCCCTCCACCTATTCCGCCAGTATACCGCATAAGGCTCATTTATACCTCAACAACTCTTCTTTCACCATTACATTTTGGATGAAAGCCGCTCAGGAGGATCGTCCGACTTCTACAAATAGCTCCTATATATTATGCAAAGGATCAATTACCAAAAATACGACCACAGGCGCTACCGGCAACCGCTTTAATATAGAAGTAAAAGAAGAAAATTTTCGGTTTGCAATCGATAACGACAACCTGGGAAAGGATGAGATCACTGCAAAAACTTCAGATTTCTACACCGGACAATGGACACATGTAACCGTAATCCGCGATACAGAAAACAAAAAAATCAAGCTTTACCGCAACGGGAAACTGAATGTGGAGGCCACGATCAGTAAAGCAACCAGTGGCATAGGTGAATTATCAGATCTGATTATCGGAAATATAGGAGAACTGGAATTTTTAAAACAGAACAATCTGAATTCTGCGCCTTATTTCGGCAAACTCGATGAGCTGAAAATCTACAATTATGCATTAGCAGACTCGGCCATTCAAAGAGATTATTTAGAGCATGTCGGACTATTGGCTGCACATACTCCATTTCCTAAAGATAAAGGTATTTCTTCAAGAGGAGATCAGACAACTGTCAGTTGGTCAGGTGGAGAAAATACAACTTCTTTTGATATTTACTTTGGCACGTCTGCAGATCAGCTTCATAAAGCAGCATCCTTACCCGCAACCGAAAAAAACTTTACCTTCCGATTACTTGATCCCGGCACCATTTATTACTGGAAAGTCATCGTACAAAACAACGGGGTCAGTAAGGAAAGTCCAGTATGGAGTTTTACAGCTAATCCGAATAAGCGTGAATTAGTAGGTTATTATTCTTTTGATGATCAACAGGCAGTCGGATACGATTACAGCAAATATGCAAATCACGGAACAACACGCTCCTTTAGTACATCGCCTTTTGTGGCCTTGGGAAAAAGTAACGGTGCTGTTGAATTTAAAACAGCCAACGGTACAACTGCAACTAAAGCAATAGTTATACCGGCGAGAGAGCAAAACAAATTTGACTACAACTCCTTCAGCATATCCCTCTGGATGAAAGGCAGCAGCAATACCTACACGACCTCCGCAACAAATGCCTACCTGATACAAAAGGGTACTTTTTCGGGTGTAGGAAGATGGTATGGTATTCAATTAAATAATAACGGAAATCTTGTTTTTGCCATTGATGATGATTCCAGTGTCAGTGGACGTGGTAAAAACGAAGTGACCACGGGTATAGCGGCCAACAATTTATTTAATAATCAATGGCATCATATTGTTGCCGTGCGGGACGTGGAAAATGCCAAAATATCCCTTTACATTGACGGAAAATTTATCAAAACAGCCTCTGCGCTCGCACAAAACATAGGACAGGATAATGTAGACCTGCTTATCGGTAATTCTGCCGAAAATAAAATATACAGAGACCAACTGGACGAAGTAAAGCTTTACAACTATGCTTTGTCTGACGAAGATATTTCTCAATTGTATGCGACCGGTATTCCTGTTGCCCCTCCGGTATTGATTACTCCTGCACAAGATGCTGTTTCGCAAAATGCGCTTAACCCTGTCTTTAAATGGAGAAGTGATGAAGAAACCTACAGTGTTTTTCTGGGTAAATCAACTGATGAATGGATCAAAATTGCGGACCACATCAGACCGGATACATTTACCGTTCCTGAGGAACTGGAATACATACAGAGTTATTACTGGAAAGTAGAAGCATTCCGGGATACAGAAAAAGCTTCCAGCTCTATTGCTAAGTTTACTACTGAAGAGCTACCCAGACCCGTTGTACAGGTCGTTCCGATAACTGTAAATGAAGGAAGTGCCAAAGGAAATATCCTGACCAGATTGCAGGCTACGAATCCGTTGAATGGTCCTTTAAAAAACTGGAAACTCCTTAAAACCGATGATCCCAATCAGAATGGTATTCCGGCAATCGAACTGGATACAAACTCGGGCGAGGTACGCATCCTCGATCCTGCAGATTTCAGCTATGGCCTGATACAAAGTATTAAATTCACCACTACTGTAGACAATGATCGCAAAACCAGTGAAGAAACGGAACTGACTATAAACATCAATTTTGTCAATCAGGCCCCAACTTTTCAAAGCATCGCTGACCTGACATATTGCAACAGCGGGCAAGAATATGAAGTGATGATAAACGGAATTTCTCCGGGAAAAGAATCCAGTCAGCAGACGACGCTATCCATTCAGGCAGATCATGCAGATCTCTTTGATGAGCTGCAGATACTTCAACCTACATCTTCTACCGGAACCATCAGAATTATATTAAAAGAGACATATGCAGGGACAACCCGTATCAACGTTACCGTAAAAGATAACGGAGGGACAAATAACGGTGGAATAGATTCTTATAGCCAAAGTTTCAATATTACAGCCACCTCCCCCCCTGAATTAAAGATCGCATATGATAACAGCAGACCTCTGTTAGAGAACAAACCTGTAACGCTCAATGTGGTAAATCCGTCTGCTGATTACAGTTACGAATGGTTTGCAAACGAAAGTTCCATAGGTTCAGGCAACAGTATAACCCTAAATGCCGGCAGAGAAATCAGCTACAAAGTAACTGGTAAATCTTCAGATGGTTGTATTTCCACGGCATCATTACAGTTGGATCTGATCGAATCGGCTTATCAGCTGAAGATCAATAATATCATTACACCGAATAATGACGGTATCAATGATTACTGGCTAATCAAAAATATCGAAGCTGATCCTGAAAATGAAGTATATGTATATAGTCAAAACGGGAGATTAGTGTTTTCTGCACGGGATTATAAAAATGACTGGCCCGGAATATCCAATTCGAGCCCTCTGCCGAATGGCACCTATATGTATAAGGTCATTTTCAATAAAAAAGAATATGCAGGCTACTTAGATATCGTAAACCCTCAATAACCTTTATTATGAACTCATATCAAATCAACAGGTATATTATTTCCTGTTATTTAACCTTTATCATACTGTTATCTTCATCTGTAGGATTTGCACAACAAGTGCCTTTAGCCTCGGGATTTTTTACGGACAAATACCTCCAAAATTCGGCAAAGTATGGCATTTCTGCTGAAAACTCGCTGCTACTTGGCATCCGTAATAATGTGGCGAACAATCATGCAAACCAGAATGAGCAATTACTAAATTTAAACCTGAACCTTAATACACATGGTTTTGGTGCAGGAATACATAATATAAATTCAGGATCGTTCAAACACACCAGTTTACAGGCTTCCTATGCCCACCATTTACTGTTTGATAACCCGGGGAATATGCTGAGTCTGGGGACTTCACTAAGTTATACAAGTGAAAACATCGATCTCAAAAAGATTGAGGGAGAGACCAATGACCCGACATTACTGGATTTCAACAGAAGAACCAATAAACTGGATCTTGATCTGGGTGTTGCATACAGCGTTTCGGATGTTGATATACAGCTCTCTGTCAATAATATTCTGGCAAAGAAGACCACTTATTTTCTGGTCAATAAAAGCAGGATCTTCAGCAGCGTCAGCTATACAATAGAAACAGTAAGCCGTCTTCGGTTTTCTCCTCAGGTATCTTTCCGGAAATTATTGAATGACAATGATGTCTTGGATCTGGGCGGAGCTGTTGCCTTCAACCGAAACTTTCAACTGTTTGCACTCTATCACAGCAATCAAAACATAACGACAGGAATGAATCTGAATATTAAGAAGTTTAAGTTTAATTTTGCTTATCTGAAAGGCACATCGGGAATTCAGAGAAATACCGCGGAATGTCTGGAATTTGCCCTAGGTTACCGATGGTAATATCCATCAATACTGAATCATAAAAAAGCCAGCGTGTATAAACACGCTGGCTTAACAACCTAAAACAATAAAAGATTAAAAACAATATTTATTCTCCTCAATCAGCTTTTTGGCAATACGCTGACGGGCATCTTTAATATTAAATGGTTCTGCCTTTGTAAATCTGCGCAGACCTACCAGCATCATTTTTAATTCATCTCCTTCTCCAAATGAATAAAGTGCCTCTTTACCTACAGCATTTATTTTATCAATCGCTGTATACAGATATACTTTAGCAATATCGGTAGCATAAGCTGCTGCATCTGCTCCTTGTGTATGGAAGATCTTCTCGGCACGTAACAGGACAGATTCGGATACATATACGTAACCGATTATGTCTGCAATATTCATGAGGATTTCCTGTTCTTTGGACAGGGACATCATCAGTTTCTGAACGGCTGCACCTGCAATCAGCAACCCTGCTTTTTTGAGATTAGCCAATATTTTTTTCTCTGCTGCAAATGGCGTTTCATCTTCATCTCCGAAATCAGGAATAGACATCAGTTCTCCTGCGACAGCTGTTGCCGGTCCCATCAGATCCAATTCCCCTTTCATCGCGCGCTTCAATAACATATCCACTACCAAAAGACGGTTTACCTCATTTGTTCCTTCAAAAATGCGGTTGATACGAGAGTCACGATAAGCTCTTTCCATTGGTGCATCTGCCGAATAGCCCATACCTCCGTATATCTGTACTCCCTCATCTACAACATAATCCAGCATCTCTGATCCCCAGACTTTGATAATAGCACATTCGATAGCAAACTGCTCCACAGATTTTAGTTTTGCTTTCGCCTCATCCATTCCTCCTGCAACCAAAGCATCATAGGCATCATCAATATTTTGTCCGGCACGGTATGTAGCTGATTCTACTGCAAACAAACGAATGGCGGCTTCTGCGATTTTATAACGGATAGCTCCAAACTTAGAAATAGGCAGATTAAACTGTACACGTTCGTTTGCATATTTTATAGCTTGCGTCAATACACCTCTTGACGATCCGATAGTCGCTGCACCCAGTTTGATACGTCCGATATTCAGAATATTAACTGCAATTTTGAATCCGTTTTCACGGTCTGAAAGCATATTTTCTACAGGAACGGCGCAATCATTAAAAAAGATCTGACGCGTAGACGAACCTTTGATACCTAACTTATGTTCTTCAGGATTCATGGTAATACCTCCAAAATCTTTCTCCACAATAAATGCTGTCAGATTTTTATCATCATCAATCTTAGCAAATACGATAAAGATATCGGCAAAACCACCATTGGTAATCCACATCTTCTGACCATTGATAATATAATGAGTACCTTCTGCATTCAGTTTAGCCGATGTACGCCCTGAGTTCGCATCCGATCCGGAGTTAGGCTCTGTCAGACAGTATGAAGCCTTCCATTCTCCGGAAGCCAGTTTAGGAATATACTTTGCTTTCTGCTCTGCATTTCCATAATAAAGAATCGGTAAAGTACCAATTCCGGTATGTGCGGACAAAGCTACAGCAAATGAATAACCCGAACCGACGGCATCTGCGACTAACATGGACGTATTAAAATTCTTACCGAACCCACCATATTCTTCAGGTATTGAAACGCCTAATAAACCAAGTTCTCCGGCCTTATCCATCAGACTTGGCATTAAGCCTTCTTCCTGTGCATCTATACGTTCCAGTTTATTGAGAACTTCAGTATCCAGAAAGTCCAGACAAGTCTGACGAATCATTCTTGCTTCTTCATCGAATTCCTCCGGAATAAAAATATCTGTATACGGTGTTTCTCTAATCACAAATTCACCGCCTTTGATTGCTTTGCTCATAATATTCAGATTTTAGTAGTGTATATTGCGATCGTTTTCTCCGTCCGGACATACATCCTACAACTTTTATAATTCTTATTTTATACTATAATAACTCAAATATTCCTGCTGCTCCCTGTCCTGTACCCACACACATGGTAACCATACCATATTTTTTGTTGCGGCGCTTCAGTTCATTCAGTACCTGTACGGTTAGCTTTGCACCGGTACAACCCAGCGGATGTCCTAATGCAATAGCTCCACCATTTACATTTACTTTTTCTTCATCCAGTCCCAATTCACGTATGATCGCCAGAGATTGTGAAGCAAATGCTTCATTCAGCTCAATCAGATCAATATCCTGGAGCTTTAATCCTGCTTGCTTCAAAGCTTTTGGAATAGCGTAAATCGGACCTATTCCCATAATCCGGGGAGGCACTCCAGCGACAGCATAACTCACTAAACGTGCGATAGGCTGCAGGTTTAATTCCTTCATCTTTTGCTCCGAAACAACCAGGACAAAGGCTGCTCCGTCAGATGTCTGTGAAGAGTTCCCGGCTGTCACGCAGCCGTCTGCCGCAAATACAGGTTTTAATTTGGATAATACTTCCAGTGTAGAATCCGCACGAGGACCTTCATCCGTATCTACGACATATTCTCGTGTTGCTATCTTACCATCTTTCAGGTAGTTTTCTTTAACAGTAATAGGAACGACCCCATCTTTCAGATGGCCGTTTTTGATTGCTTCGACAGCGCGCTGATGTGATCGTAAAGAAAATTTATCCTGATCTTCACGGTTCACATTATATTCTTTAGCGACAGCTTCTGCTGTAAGTCCCATCCCCCAATACCAGTCCGGGTTTTCTTTTGCAACTTCCGGATTAGGCACAATCTTCCAGCCTCCGAACGGCATGCCCGACATCACTTCCACTCCCCCGGCAATAATACAATCTGCCATTCCGGATTTGATCTTTGCCACAGCCGTTGCAATAGTTTCTAATCCTGATGCACAGTAACGGTTAACGGTGACACCCGGAACTTTATCTGTCTGCAAACCCATTAACGAGATCAGGCGGGCTACGTTCAGTCCCTGCTCCGCTTCAGGCATTGCATTACCGACGATTACATCGTCTATTTCTTCTTTATTGAGATTGGGCACTGAGGCTACCAAATGCTTGATAACATCTGCCGCTAAATCATCTGCCCGTGTAAATCGAAATCCTCCTCTCGGAGCCTTCCCGACTGCGGTACGATATCCTGCTACAATGTAAGCTTCCATATTCTTATAGTAGTTAGTAATGAGTAATTCGTATCGCGTCTTGCGAGACTATCCTCACCAATCCTTTTATTTAATTATTTTTTTCTTTAAAAAAGCATTGATGTTTATCACACATTTTTGTATTTCATCAATACCTTTTTTGAGCATACTAATTTCGTAATGCCTTGCCTTTGGTCAGCATAAACTGAATTCGTTCCAGTGTCTTGCGCTCAGCACACAATTCCAAAAATGCTTTTCTTTCCAGATCAAGGAGATATTGCTCTGACACCTCCGTCGGAGCAGACAAATCTCCGCCACACATCACCCAGCCTAATTTTTCTGAAATTTTCTTATCATGATCTGAGATATAATTACCGGCACGCATCGAGCTTGCTCCTACATATACGATACCTAATCCCTGTTTACCAAGAACTTTAATATCATTGCGGGGAGCAGGTTGTACATATCCGGCATCTGCCAGTTCCAATGCTTTTTCTTTTGCATCTGCCAGCAAACGTGCACGGTTCATCGTGATCGCATATTTACCTTCCTGAAGATACCCCAGCTCAAATGCTTCGACGGCAGAAGTAGAAACTTTTGCCTGACCGACTGTAAGGAAACGATCTTTCAATGTATTCTGAACGATCTGATCATCTTTATATTCATCAGAAGCCCGCAATGCAAATTCTTTGGAACCTCCTCCTCCCGGAATCACGCCGACACCAAATTCGACCAGTCCCATGTAAGTCTCAGCATGGAGCTGAACGAAATCCGCATGCATAGAAAATTCACATCCTCCACCGAGAGCAAGCTGAAACGGAGCGGCCACGACCGGAATCGAAGAATAACGGATACGCATAGAAGTATTCTGAAAAGCACGCACAGCCATATTCAGTTCATCATAATCCTGCTCCACAGCCATCATAAAGATCATCCCGATATTGGCACCTGCTGAGAAGTTCTTTCCGTCATTGGAGATTACCAATCCACGATATTCTTTTTCGGCCAGATCAATGGCTTTATTCAGTCCCTGAATAACATCACCACCAATGGTATTCATCTTCGTATGGAATTCACAATTGATGATACCATCTCCAAGATCTATAATCGAGACTCCTGAATTTTTCCAGATTGTTTTTATTTCACGGATATGATCCAGTACAATCAGGTCTTCGGCACCCGGGATCGCTTTATAAGATTTGGAAGCAATATCATAATAATGTCTTACACCATTTTCAACTTTATAGAAAGATTCGTGTCCGGCATCCAGCATATCATGAACCCATGCTGCAACTTCACCGGTCTGTCCCGGAAGACGTTTTTCTTCAGCTTTGATTTTCTCAATTGTCTCTCTTACTCCCAGAGCGTCCCATACTTCAAAAGGACCTATTTCCCAGCCAAAGCCGGCACGCATTGCATCATCGATGCGGAAAAAATCATCAGTAATCTCAGGAACTCTGTTAGACACATATTCAAACAATGGATAGTGCATTGCTCTGAACAACTCCGCTGCTTTATCTTTACCCTGTTCATAGACTTTCATCCGTTTGCGGATATCTTCTACCTGCTTTGTCGCCTCCAGTGTCTGCGATTTCACTTTTTGCTGAGATCCGAATTCGAGCGTTTTGAGGTTTAAGGAAAGTATTTCAGAATTGCCTTTGGCATCTTTTACTTTTTCATAAAAACCCTTTTTGGTTTTCTCTCCAAGCCATTTGTTTTCAACCATTTTAGTGATGAAAGCCGGTAATTGAAATACTCCTTTAGCTTCATCTTCCGGCGCATTCTGCGCTAAACCATTGGCAACATTCACCAAAGTATCCAGTCCTACCACATCTGCCGTTCGGAAAGTGGCTGATTTGGGATGCCCCATTGCAGGGCCTGTGTATTTATCAACTTCCTCAACAGTGAGACCTAATGGTTCTACCAGATGGGTCAGTGCCAACATGGAATACACGCCTATTCTATTTCCGATAAAGGCAGGTGTATCTTTACATAAAACCACAGTTTTACCCAAAAATTTATCACCATATTCCATCAGGAAGTTTACGACCTCTTTTTTGGTATGAGGCGTAGGAATAATTTCTAACAATTGCAGATAACGTGGCGGATTGAAAAAGTGTGTTCCGCAGAAATGATCTTTAAAATCTTCACTTCTTCCTTCCGTCATCAAATGAATAGGAATACCGGATGTATTGGAAGTGATTAACGTCCCCTTTTTACGGAATTGCTCTACCTTTTCAAATACGGATTTTTTGATATCCAGACGTTCAACAACAACTTCAATCACCCAGTCTGCATGTGCGATCTCCTTCATGTCATCGTCAAAATTTCCGGTCTTGATCCTTTTGACAAATGACTTACTGTAAATAGGTGACGGATTGGATTTAATTGCAGTCTCCAACGAGAGGTTGACGATGCGGTTGCGTACCAGTTTGCTGTCCAGAGTAAGGCCTTTCGCCTCTTCTGCCGGCAGCAATTCCTTTGGCGCAATATCCAAAAGCAAAACTTCCAGTCCGATATTGGCAAAATGACAGGCGATTCTTGACCCCATCACTCCAGAACCTAAAACGGCTACTTTTTTAATACTTCTGTTATTCATCCTTTTATATTTTATGTTGCGGCAATATTATCCGCAGCGTTTGATTGTAGTTCTCCCTGATAGTCCTTTGCCAGTTCATTTATTTTGATGAGTGTCTTGATCAGTTGAGCACGCTCTCTGGCACTGATATTTGCTTCCAGATATTGATTAAAGCTACGCACCACATCCTTAGCAATTTTTCGCTTCTCTTTACCCAACTCTGTCAGATAGACTTTGACAGACCGCTTATCCACGTCACTCGCTTCTCTGTAAATAAAACCTAAGGTCTCCAGATTATTTAACACTCTGGACAAGCTCGTTGTTTTTACACCTGTCAAATTTGCAATTTGTGAAACAGGAGTGCCTTCTTTGTGTATATTTATCAAGATATACCCGGCAGCCTGCGTAAAACCGTACTGCGATGCGATCGTATTGTATTTATTGGCTACAGTCTGCCAACCGGTTTTCATGAAATAATCAATTGTATTATCCTGACTCATAATTTATTTTTAGCTATTTTGCTATGCAAGCATAACAAATTTAATTTATTTATTCGGACATTCCAAATCACTTCTGTTAATTTTTCGATAAATCTTTGTCTGATTCTGATACTTCAAAAAATAGAATAAAGAAGCTCAGGCCATATTTTATTCATTTTTACTATCAATTGTAATGTTTTTACCTTTTTCAAGACTAACAGATAAAGTAATTTAGAGAAGACATCCAACTATAACATGGACATCGAGAAAGAATTTATCGGATTAATAACTTCCAATCAGGCCATTATCCATCGTATATGCTGCATGTATGTGGACAACAGAACGGACAGAGAAGATCTGTTTCAGGAAATAGTACTGCAGAGCTGGAAGTCTTTCAAAAGCTTCAGAGGCGACTCCAGATTCCAGACCTGGCTATATCGTGTCGGGCTGAACACGGCAATCACCTACATTAAACGCGATCGTAAACATATGCATGCCGAGCTGCAGTTTACACAGGAAAGCTATTGCGAAATTATCTACCAGGAGAATGAAGAGATTCTGGCTATGTATCGGGCGATTGGTCAGCTATCAAAAATCGAAAAGGCACTGGTAGCCCTCTATCTCGAGGACTACAGTTATAAGGACATCGCACACACGATGGGTATGACGGCCAATCACGTGGCTGTGAAAATATCCCGGATCAAAGAAAAATTAAAGGACCTCAGTAAAAAACAGCTATCATTATGAAATTAGAAGATCTTAAATATAACAACAGACAGAATAGTCCAACTACTCCATCTGCCCTATTGTTTCTTCCGGAAGAAGCAATTGAAAAATTAACAACACAGAAACCGACTAATCTGCTCGACACAATAGATGAAAACCTGAAGAAAAATATCCGCTACCGGTCTCTGTTCATTCTTGTAGCCATCGGCATTCTGTTGTATAATTATGACAACACTTTCTGGAGCTGGTATTTTATTCTGGGATCACTGGTAGAAGCCGGAATGACCTATATCGCCTATAAACTGCGAAAAAAAATTCATGAAAGCTTTGAAACCGATCTTCAGATAACGGATCGATTCATTCAGATACAGGAATTGATTCAAAATTATCTGAAATTCAACAAAATAGCTCGAGGAAGTATTCTTGTAATATTAGTAATAGCTGTATCCTTAAAAAACACACAGTCCTTTGATTTATCATCCCTGTTTTCGGGTGATGTAATTTTAAGATTCTTCATTCTTGGACTGATTTTCTATTTCATACATACTTATAGTTTTAAAAAATTCGCAAAACCACATCAGGATATGCTGGTGGATTTACACTATTACCTTAAGGAATTAGGAGAACTGCCACAGGAAGGCATTCAAACCCAGACACAGAAGAATGTCGGAGAATAAGCCGGCATATTAAAAATGTGGAAAACTTTTTTGTTTTACAAATCAAGCAGTTAAGATTAAAATACCTACACTTATTCACACGGGTGTTAGAAAATTCAAAATTAATTCAATTACCTTTGTTCGTACAAAAACAGAAATAGTATGGCATTAGTTAACATACCTAGATTAGATTTACTGAATTACACTTCAGGTTCTAAAGAACAACGCGAACAATTTATTCAGGATATTGGTAAAGCTTTTAATGAAACCGGATTTGTGACGATCGCCAATCATGGTCTTTCCAAAGCGTTGATTGATGAATTGTATCAGGTGGTTCCTGCATTTTTTGCTCTTCCGGATGACATCAAATATCAATATGAGTTTCCTGAATTGGCAGGACAACGTGGCTACACTACAAAGGGCCGTGAAAAGGCTAAAGACTCTAAAACTCCGGATCTGAAAGAATTCTGGCAAAGAGGCCAAACGATTGTAGGGGAAGAATATTCAAAAACAGACTTTCCGGATAATCCTGAAGTCAAAGAGTTACCTCGTTTCAATACGATCACTGCAGAAGTATATAAAAAACTGGAAGATACAGGACGTGAGTTATTGAAAGCTATCGCTACTTATCTTGATCTGGAAGAAAATTATTTCGAGCAGTATGTTATCAATGGAAATTCTATCCTGAGAGCGATTCACTATTTTCCGATATTACATCCCGAAGAACTTGCCCCTGATGCTGTACGTGCAGGAGCACATGAAGATATCAACCTTATCACGCTTTTGATAGGAGCCAGTGCAGATGGTTTGGAAGTATTGACTAAAGATGGCGAATGGTATCCGATTAAAGCTAAAGGAGAAGATATTGTGATTAATGTAGGGGATATGTTGCAAAGGTTGACAAATAACAAACTAAAATCCACGACACACAGAGTTGTCAATCCTCCTTTGGAAAAAATGGGAACTTCAAGATTTTCAATTCCGTTTTTCTTACACCCTAAATCCTCCATGAGTCTTGCTTGTCTTTCGTCTTGTATTGATGAAAAACATCCTAAAGCATACCCGGATTATACTGCCGGAGAGTATTTAGATGAGCGATTAAGAGAAATTGGCTTAAAGATGTAATCTCAGCCCGATAAAAGTAACTTTTGAAGGAGGAAATGTAGAATTTCCTCCTTTTTTATTTTGTTTTAAAGCAATCAATCGATTGCACAACCTACTCACAATCTTATTATTATACAGCAAAAGAAATAACTTTGATGCTGACATCATAACCAATCACTAAACATGATATTAAAATTTTTTCGGATCAGCCCGCTGTTGCTGTTCATATTCCTTTGTGAGACATTAAATGCACAGGAAAAAACATTTATCATTCCCGCAAACAAAGCCTATGCGGTTCCTTACACTCCTGATGAAAAGGAAACAGGGGTATCAGTACCGGTAGGTTACCCGGAAGACAAAGGCAGTATTTCGAACTGGACAAACAAAAACCGCAGTATTGTCTGGTATCTTTATCAGACTGCAGGGGCTTATCATCTGGACTTCGACAATACCACTGCAAAAGGTAAAAATCTGAAGTTTAATTTAAAAATGAGCCCTTGCTATGCTCCTTTGCAAATCTCACCGTCTCAAACACAAATTGTCTTTAAAGGGGGAGGAAAACAAACCCGTACATCAGCAGGAAGTATCCTGATAAATCAAACCGGCTATTATAAATATGAGCTTTCTCCTCAATCCGAGCCCTCAAATGCTATAGTCATTCATAACCTGATCTTCAAAAGTACAACCGACAATGCACATGTCAATCAGACCGACTATCAATCCACACCTTCCGTCCATATCAACTTTAGCTCAACAGCGGCCACAACGAAGTCATACAACTGGCTTTATGAAGAAGTAAATGTACCACAAGGCGCAGATCCGCTGCATACCTTCTATATGGCTATTGGTTTCTACAGAGGTTATCTCGGCATGCAGACCAATAGCAAAACAGAAAGAAGAGTGTTGTTTTCAGTATGGGACAGCAAAGATGCGGAACACGATGCGACAACTACCCAACAGGATTATGTATCTCTGGTGGACCGGTCAGAAGCTACTACAGTCAATTCATTCGGTGGCGAAGGGACAGGAGGACAATCTTACGTCAAATCTGCAAACTGGAAAACCGGGGAAACTGTAGCCTTTCTAATGAATGTACTGCCTCAGGAAAACAACTCTGTGATCTTATCCGCATGGTATAAACTTGCTTCTCAGCAGAAATGGAATTATATCGCCTCCTGGCGTGCTCCAAAAGAAAACAGATATTTTAACGGCTTTCATTCCTTTTTAGAAAATTATGGATATCCGAATGGTCAGTTTCGCCGTGAAGCAGATTACTTCAATGCCTGGGGCAAGGAGAATGAATCAGGTAAGTGGATCAATTTTAATAAAGTCCGTTTCAGTAATACGGATGGTAAGGAAGGTCAAAGGGTCGATTACGAACAGGGAGTATCTCCGCGTAATCCCAATTATTTCTATATGTCGAGCGGAGGATATACCCCGACAGTCAAGACTGCAAATGAAATTCCTTTAGCTACCCAACCTCCGCTTACGGATTTTTCCGCTTTTGAGAATCGCGTAAAAGAAGCCCTGAATAATGAAGCTCTGCATAAAAACAGCGTGAAGGGTAAAACTTTGAAAAAGAAATAATAAAAATCCCCATGCGCCACTTCATAAAATTTGCAGGCGCATGGGGAATACTTAATACCGTACCCGATCTATAGTTTAATTCCTACACCAGCATTCAGGAAAATATTATGCAGACCGAAACTTATACTTTCGAATCCTGTCTTCATAATATTATTAAATCCATAGTCAAATTGTGCCAGTGCAAAATAGCGTCTGGAAAAATTATAGTGTGAACCCAGACTCATTCCTACATCCAGTGTACGAACACTTTTATTAAAGTCATAATCTGCCTTGTCCACATTAATTTTATCCCCTGTAGGATCATCCTTACGCATATACCCATTAGTCGCTGTACCGATGAATTTCTTTTTTACTGCAAATGCGAAATAAGGTCCTGCCTGAAAATCCCATTTACGAGATAGCCTGAAAGTTGCCTGTACAGGTACGGAGAGATAAAGATTTTGTACATCCGTGGCAATATCACCTGTAAAATATCCTTTGATATTCTCTTCCGGATCTTCATTGGCATTGAATGAGGTTTTATATCCCTTTACTGTCGATTCCGTATTCATGCCCTTTCCTTCAAATGTTACCCCAAGACTTACACCCCATTTATTATCTATGTTATACAACGCTTTTACTCCTACAAAAAACGGTAATGCAGGAGCATAGCTTCTGATCTTGCGGATTTCTGCCGGCAAGGATAGGGGCGCAGAACCGCCTATCTTCGTTCCGAGATCCACAGAAAATCTAAATTTGCCGGATACGCTATCCGCAGGAAGATGATTTTCTGCCTTTGCTGTTATTGAAAGAATAACAAACAAGATTGTTAATATATAGTATATCGGTTTCATTATTTTGTAATTATTTGTACATCATCAACAATTAAAGTGCTTCCTATTGCTCCTTGAAAGATATCTCCACCCTTACTCGCAGACATCACTATTGCAATACCGTATTTCAGTTTCTTTACATCAGCTATATTAACATCCTTTGTATATTTAAACGGGATACTGAACTTAGCAAATCCCTCACCTGTAGTAGCTTTACCATTTTCTAATTTCGCTGTTGCCACTACACTTTTACTTGTCCAGATATTCTCTCCACTGAGATAGCTTTTTTGAGTTTCCTTCATCAAATCATCTATATTGTAAAAGACTGCATAGATGGTACACTCATCTTCACCTTCCACGGGTTTGGACGCACTGTTGATCAGCTGTTTGCCAGGGATATATCTGTAATAACCTTCGAACGTCTTTGGCACCTCATTATACGGCAACCCGAAACGAGTAGCTTTTAGTGGAGAAGCCAACGCCATTGTCACATCAAAGGCTCCTATAAATAGATTTCCTGCAGCAATTGGCTTTCCAAACATTGCTCCAAAAGGTCCTGTAGATTTAGTTTCCAAAAGAGCTGCAGACTTTCCGCTTCTGCTCTTGTCTGTGGCTCTTGTGGGATACATTTCCGGATTTTTATCTCCGAACAGAGAAATTGCAAAACCTGGATTCCCGGATGACCAGTTATCAAACGAATTGTTATTTACGATATCAAAGAATTTATGGTACTTATTGGTTTCATCTGTTCTGAAGTTTTCAAAATCAAATTTAGAAGGAACAAAGCCATCCGTTACCTCAATAATACTAACCATATATTTTTTCTGAAACTGTTTATTCTGCGAAGTTACTGTATAGGACAGCGAATTAGCAGAATTTTGAGAGGGATCAACATTTGCTGCTATTGTTGCTCCTGACGTAAGATCAAACTTTAACTTATAATCGGGATCGCTTACCCCTTTCGGTTTGACATAAATAGTTATCGTATTGTTTGTAACAAGCGGCTCAGTAATCAGATTCCCATTCTCCAAATAGACGGCGGTTATATCCGCTTCCATATTTAATGGCTCATCTTTTATACAGCTACTTAGCAGAAACATGACAAAAGCTACACTTACAATTAAAATTTTTCTATGCATCATTTTTATTTTTCATCAAACATATCACAAAATACACAATAACAACAATTTTCAATATAATTATATAACAAATAATTATATTTATACAAAAATTACCAATGGAACAGTCGCAACTTCACCAAAAAACCAAAACATTAACACTAAAGAAATTTCAAGCTTTTAAAACCAAATAATTGCTGATGTTGATAAGCAGTCACCTTTTTTTTGTAGAACCAAACCGCTTACCTTAATTAAACAGACTTCTGTTTTTACAAAGAGAGCGTCTCTCTGATCTTCAGAGGAAGGGCTTTTACAATGAGGTCGTAGCTATGATCTATCAGTGCAAATAATTCTTTGTCCGAAAGAGCTTGATTGGCATAGACCGTATTCCAATGTTTTTTGTTCATATGGTAACCAGGCAAGACTGTAGATTCGTATTTTTCACGCAGTTCTACAGCGTATTCGGGATCACATTTGACATTGAATGACAACTTACCAATCTGATCCAGTCCGACCAGCAGAAAAACTTTACCTGCGACTTTGAAAACCAAGGTATCCGGGCCAAAAGGCAGCTCTTCAGTGGCTCCCTTTTTACAAATACAATATTCCCGTAGTTGTTCGATGTTCATTACCTGTATAAATTGAATGCTAAAATTAACTATTAAATCTGAAACTTATAGCCAGAATATGATTATAATGGTTTTGTAACTCATTATGGAAGAATCTCTTCTAACCGTCTGCTACTGTTACTAATAAAATTCACAAGTTTATCTTCGCTTTTCACAATAACGGGAGCTGAGAGAAAGATAATTTTGCAGAACACTAATACAAATGATTATGAGATCTTTAAAAAACTTAGGACTAATTGTGCTGACTCTTGTAAGTACAACTTTATTATTCAGCTGCAGTGATGACGACAAAGAAGTCACTCCAGTACTCACACCAAGCGAAATATTAGCAAGTACAGCCTGGGAAACGACAGGAGCAAAAAACAACAAAGGAGAGAATGTAGTTCTGACAGATGCTAATGTTGCAGGAGCTGTTGGTTATGCTTATTATGACATTAAGGGTACTTTTGTTATCTATGATCTGAAAGATGTATTCCGGATTCAGGGAGACTGGTCTGTTTCAGCAGACGGTAAAACCAGAACACTGGTGGCCAAAAACCCCGAAACACAAGCCGTACTGTTTACAAGAGTTGTTGATATTTTAGTATTGACAACAAAGGAATTCACCTACCGCTTATATCCAAACAGCACTGATCGTACTGTGTATTACGATATCATACACAAGCCTACGACTCATGCTAAACCAGGCAAATAACAGCCGGTATTAAAACGGCCGGTCTCCTTATTTTCCACCGGCCATTTTTTTTACCCGATTAAGCAGAATATTTTGTAATTTCCACGGATGGTAACAAAGGAGATCTTTGCAACGCTGGAACTGAAAGAGTTTCAATTTGATTCAAGATCAGATTACAGTTTGCTTTATCATGGTTCTCACGGAAAAAATAAAATTGAGAAAGCACATAAACATGACTTTTTTCTTTTGTTTCTGATTGAGAAAGGCAGCGGTATACATAGCATAGATTTTGTAGATTATCCTGTATCGGATTTTCAGATCCATATCCTATTTCCGGATCAGATTCACAAGTGGGATCTCGGAGAAGAAACTTCAGGGTATCAATTGATGATCAGCAAGCGTGTGTTTGAAACGTTCTCCACATCCATGCAGTTTTCTTTTCTGCTATATCAGAGACACCCCACCATTAACCTTTCACAGCCTCTTTTTCACGATCTTTTATTTGAATTTGAAAATCTGAAAAGAGAGCTTGCGCTACATCCTGTTTACTGGGATATCGTGTATTCCAGAAGTAAACTCATAACCCAGCTGGTAAACCGGGAGGTTGAACGCAAATTTGATGACATCTCCTTATACCGGACAAACCCCATTCTGCTTCGATACCACTCTTTAATAGATTATTATTTCAAAGAAGAGAAAACAGTCACCTTCTATGCCGATAAACTAAACATTTCGGCCAATTACCTCAATATCCTGTGCAAAAACAATCTTCAGGTAACAGCCTTGTATCTGATACAGACACGTACAACACTTGAAGCTAAAAGACTACTTCAAAGTTCTCAGAAAACTATTAAGGAGATTACATTTGAGCTGGGATTTAATGATATTCCCTACTTTTCCAATTTTTTTAAAGGGCAGACCGGGGTTTCTCCACGTCAATTTCGGGAGCAGTTATAATTTTCACAAGTTCTGGAATAAATCTCTCATTAATTCGGCTTCGAAGGTTCTTAACTTTGTTAAACACATCTCAAGTCGTCCTATGCATTCAATATCAAGAAAAGATTTTATAAAGAGTTCGTCTCTGCTTCTGGCAGGAGGAAGCGTCTTAATGGGAGAAGCTTCTCCTGCAAACCAAGTTATTCAGATGGAAACTACCAGCAAACACAAAAATTCAGCATTAGTTCTCAAAAACGTCCGACTGGAAACAGGTTTTGAACACGAAAATGAGGAAATAGTTGGAACCAAAACAGACTTGTTTACTTTGGAATTCGAAAATGGAAAAATAAAAGCTATACTTCCTAACAAGCCTGATACTGAAACTGTAGATGCAAAGGGATTATTAATGCTGCCTGCAATGAAGGATATGCATATTCACCTGGACAAAACTTATTACGGAGGACATTGGAAAGCCAGATCTAAGAAAAACAGATCAGTCAAAGATATGATAGTCTTTGAACAGAAGCTGATGCCTCAACTCTTGCCATCATCGACCTACCGCGCAGAAAAGCTGATCGAACTCTTACAGTCTCATGGTGTGAATTTTGCCAGAAGTCATGTTAATATAGAGCCTGCGTCCAAACTTAATTCCTTAAAAAATCTGCAGGTTGCTATTGAGAACAAAAAAGATTCTTTTGGTACAGAATTGGTCGCCTTTCCGCAACATGGGATATTCTATTCGCACTCGGAACAATTAATGAAAGATGTCGCTGCTATGGATATAGATTTTATCGGTGGATTAGACCCGTTCTCTATTGACGGAAGCATCGAGAAAAGTATTGATTTTATTGTACAACTGGCTTTGGACAATAATAAAGGTATAGATATACATCTTCACGAAGGAGGAGAGTCAGGTCTCAAAACGGTAGAATATCTTATTCAAAAGGTTATGGAAAATCCGGTCCTACAGCATAAAACATTCTTAAGTCATTGTTTTGTGCTGGCTAAATTAGAGAATCAGAAACTACAGGAGACTGCCGAAAAATTAGCAAATGCTCATGTCGGCATTATATCTACTGTTCCGTTTGGAGGTATTATTATGCCTATCCCTACACTTTACAAATATGGAGTAGATGTACGTACAGGTAATGACAGTATCATCGATCATTGGAATACATTCGGATCGGGCAGCATCCTTCAGAAGTCCAATCTGATGGCTCAGTTATATGGATACTCAACAGAATTTGAGTTGTCAAGATGCTTAAAGATTGCAACTCATAATATTCTTCCACTTGATGATCAGGGCAACAGACAATGGCCTCAGGTCAACGATCAGGCAGATGTTATTCTGGTAGACGCAAGTTGCTCCGCAGAAGCTGTAGCGCGGATATCGCCTGTCAAATCATTAATTCATCAGGGTAATATTATTTATTAATCTCATTATGAATCATTTTTTATTGATTTTTTCCATCATTTTTCTAAACGCTTGCGAGGCAGATATGAAAACCGAAACGTCATCAAAACTTCAGACTTCTATTGTAGAAGCTGTTAAAGCAAATCAACTGGCAGAAGTAGAATCCCTTCTTAAAAACGGAGCAAATGTAAATTCAAAAGATAAAAATGCTAAATCTTTGTTATTAATTGCCACCCAATCCCGATACATAGAGATGGCGAGATTACTGGTTAACAACGACGCTGATGTCAATATGCAGGATGATATTTTTGACAGCCCGTTTCTTTATGCCGGAGCTGCAGGATATACGGAATTAGTACAGCTTTTTCTTGAACACGGAGCGCGTTTCGATGTATACAACCGCTACCATGGCACTGCTTTGATTCCTGCATGCGAAAGAGGACATCTGGATGTTGTAAAATTACTGTCCGGAACTCCGAAATTTCCCATTAATCATATTAACAGACTTGGATGGACAGCTTTAATGGAAGCCGTAGTCCTCGGAAATGGCAGTGAAGTTTATGTCGAAATCGTGAATACATTGGTAAAAGCAGGTTGCGATATCAATATTCCGGACAAAGATAATGTAACGGCTCTGGAACATGCCAAAGCAAGAGGATATACCGCTATTGCGCAGGTTCTGGAGAATGCTGGTAAAAGATAGACTTCAAAATATTCAACCTACCTGTTGAAAAACAAAAACGTCAGGCAAAATTGCCGGACGTTTTTGTTTTATATAATGTACCGTTAAACAAATCAACTTAACAGTTTGATCAGTTCACCTTGAATCTCTTCCCCCTTATCCTGATTGTACCATTTTTGGATTTCCTCTTTGATTTCTTCAAACTCAGCTCCTTTTGCTTTCATTTGCATAAATACAGCTGTACATCCATCAGGTCTCGGACCCCATACTGCCAGATCTTCACCGGCTTCATTACGAATAACCAGCTTAGGAACAGATTTTCCTCCGTTGGTCAGATACTGTTCAATTAAAAAAGGAGCTGTATCTCTCAACTGTATATCTAATTCAATATTAGGATTATCTTTGACCATCTTATAGATCATCGGAACAGAGTGTGCTGCATCTCCACACCAGGGTTCAGTAATCAGAATCCAATGTTGCTTTGTCGTAATGGTTCCGAAAAAAGCCTTTGCTTCTGCTGAAGGTTCAAACTTTTTCAACCAACGGCTCATTCTGCTCCAGTTCATTTTGGTATAGTGAAAATATTCTTCATCCTGATATGCTGCATGCGCTGCAGGATTATGGAGAATGTCTTCGAAATACGCTAAGTATGCTTCAAATTTCATGATCTGCCTTCTATAATGTTTTTGAGAGTGCAAATGTGACAAAATAAATAAACCAAAGCAATAAAGACAGTGCATTAAAACAATGATATGACAGTTTGTCACTCAAAATATGGTATAAGGCCATATTTATACGATTTTGAACTAAAGTTGCCAATTGGCATAAGGGTTGATAATAGTATTGCGAAACATTAAAAATAAATAAAATACAAGATATGTCTAAAATTATAGGAATTGACTTAGGTACTACGAACTCATGCGTTGCTGTAATGGAAGGTAACGAGCCAGTAGTTATAGCCAACAACGAAGGTAAACGTACAACACCTTCTATCGTTGCATTTGTTGATGGAGGAGAGCGCAAGGTAGGTGATCCTGCAAAACGTCAAGCAATTACAAATCCCCACAAAACGGTTTATTCTATCAAACGTTTTATGGGTACATCTTACGATGAATCTGTTAAAGAAGCAGAACATGTACCATATAATGTCGTAAAAGGTGACAATAATACACCTCGTGTAGAAATTGACGACCGCAAGTATACTCCTCAGGAGATTTCAGCTATGATTCTTCAGAAAATGAAGAAAACTGCTGAAGATTTCTTGGGTCAGGAAGTTACAGAAGCAGTTATCACTGTACCTGCATACTTTAATGACGCACAGCGTCAGGCGACAAAAGAAGCAGGAGAGATCGCAGGTCTGACTGTTAAACGGATTATCAATGAACCTACTGCTGCTGCGTTGGCATATGGTCTGGATAAAGCGCATAAAGACATGAAAATCGTTGTCTTTGACTGTGGTGGTGGTACACATGACGTTTCAGTCTTAGAATTAGGTGATGGTGTATTTGAAGTAAAATCTACTGACGGTGATACACACTTAGGTGGTGACGACTTTGACAATGTGATCATCAACTGGTTGAACGACGAATTCAAAAATGAAAACAATGGCTTTGATCTGAAAAAAGATCCTATGGCATTGCAACGTCTTAAAGAAGCTGCTGAAAAAGCAAAAATTGAGTTATCAAGCACAACTTCTACAGAAATCAATCTGCCATATATTACAGCTGATGCTACAGGTCCGAAACACCTGGTGCGTACATTATCACGTGCTAAATTCGAATCTTTGGCTGCAGATCTGATCCAACGTACTATCAAACCTTGTGAATCTGCATTGAAAAATGCTGGATACAGCAAATCTGACATCGATGAAATTATCCTTGTAGGTGGTTCGACTCGTATCCCTGCAATCGTGGATGCTGTTAAAAACTTCTTTGGAAAAGAACCTTCAAAAGGTGTTAATCCGGATGAAGTAGTAGCATTAGGTGCTGCAATTCAGGGTGGTGTATTGACAGGTGAAGTAAAAGATGTATTGTTATTAGATGTTACACCTCTTTCATTGGGTATTGAAACAATGGGTGGTGTAATGACTAAATTGATCGAAGCGAATACAACTATTCCTACGAAAAAATCTGAAACATTCTCTACAGCATCTGACAACCAGCCTTCTGTAGAAATTCATATCCTTCAGGGAGAGCGCCCAATGGCTTCTCAAAACCGTACAATCGGTCGTTTCCACCTGAATGATATCCCTGCAGCTCCTCGTGGAGTGCCTCAGATCGAAGTAACATTTGATATTGATGCCAACGGTATCATCAAGGTTTCGGCAAAAGATAAAGCAACCGGAAAAGAGCAAAATATCCGTATTGAAGCATCTTCAGGTTTGTCTGATGAAGAAATCCAAAAAATGAAACAGGAAGCTGAAGCAAATGCGGATGCGGATAAGAAAATCAAAGAAGAAGCTGATAAAATCAATGCAGCAGATGCTTTAGTATTTTCTACTGAAAAACAATTAAAAGAATACGGAGATAAGATCTCTGCAGACAAAAAAGCAACTATCGAAGCTGGTTTAGAGAAATTGAAAACTGCGTATGCTGCTAAAAACTTTGCAGATATCGATACTGCTTCAGCAGAATTACAAGCTGCATGGAATGCTGCTTCTGAAGAAATGTATGCAGCATCTAACAATGGCGCACAGCCTCAGGGTGATGCCGGACAAGGCCAGCCAGGTGGAAATCAGGGCGGTGCAGATGATGTAACTGACGTTGATTACGAAGAGGTAAAATAACACCCTCCATTTTACATAACAAAGCCCGAAGGTAATACCTTCGGGCTTTTGTTTTTATGTTCTAATCGCCCTCTTCCAGTTCAAATAATTCTTCAACAGACTTATCCAAAGCCTGCGATATCTTTAGAGAAAGCATTGTTGAAGGAACATACTTACCTGCTTCTAAGGCATTAATGGTTTGTCTGCTTACATTCACCAAAATGGCTAATTGCTCCTGAGAATATCCCTTTATAACCCTGTTTATTTTAATATTATTCTTCAACTGCAGTTTTCCTGTTTAATTTAAAAATACTAATATGAAAAATGATAATATAAAATAACAGCAGTTCCTGAGGAAATAAAGATATGATCCTCACAAACGTAGTACCATAAACAAAAACAGTAGCTATAAAACAAAAAATCAAGGCATAAATAATAGCCCAGGACCACGAAAACAACCGGACAGAATTAATCATCTCATCCTCAACTTTATTCCTTGAAAAAGCGATGGCAGCCAAACCAAAAAGAGTTAAACTAAGAAACAAAGTCAATGTAATTTCAACTTCCATAAACTTCAAAAATCCTTTTTCACCCATAAAAGGATCATTGATAAGAACAAAAGATTTAGTATAAATACCTTCTCCTCCTCTTTTTATGCAATCAATTACATAAAGAACAAGGGTCAGTGTAAATAAAACCACGCCTATCCAACGGAAATACCGGGGTAATAAAGGAATTTTTTTCATAATAATTTTAAGGTTTACATTTGTTAATAAACAAATGTAAAACAAACTTTACATTATGACAAATAAACTTTACTTTTTATAATGGCTTAATATTCCTTTATCCAGTGTTGCCCATATACCGGCGGGCATATTTGCTCTTTTTAATCCCTGATTGGTCCAGGTATTACAGGAATAGAACATACTATAAGCTCCTTTAGCCTCATAGAAGGCGTCTGAATTTGTATACTGGGCTTTTGTCTGTATCACAATAGGATTTCCCTGACTATCATAATCCAGTGCTTCCTTAACATGATCTATAAGCGCATGATATTGTACTGTATCGATCATCCATTTATAACAGAGTTCATCTTCCACTATCCGCTTGTAGTAGGTTACATGCAATGCCGTTTCTCCCAGACCTGTTGCTGCCACAAAAGCTGTAGAAGCTTTAAGATCTTTCCATTCCGGTGTATTCAGATAAAATCCCTTATCTCCCCAGCCTATACTCACATAACTATAGACTGTATCTTTACTTATATTATTCCTGTAAGGGAAGATAGTTGCCCAGTCCATGTTATCCTGCTTTACAGGAAGTACAAGATCTGTATGTACGCCATTAGACATAATGTATACCGTGATGGGCTTTGGTGCATCTGATGTGGTCGCACGGGCGGGTATCCGGGATAGAATACGTTCTGCCAACCAGTAAACTAATACAATGGCGATGATAGAACCAAAAATTATCATCAGGATTTTAAACATTTTTCTGAGCACAGGCTTATCGTGTTAGAGATTGTTAACTTATTATCAAACATAAAAAAATCCCGTAACATATTGTCACGGGATTTCTATTAATCGTATCTATCGCTTAAAACAGTTTTTCCGGATAAGCTCCGTCCGCTACAAGCTTAGAGATGCTTTCCTGAACGATCTCTTTATCTTCTTTATAAGTTACTCCAAACCATTTGGAGGAAGTCGGGATTACTTTAAAGTCTGTCTGTCCTGTCTGTACCAGCGCATCTGCTACAGAAGGGATAAAGAATTCTGATTTAGGATCATCAGCATTTTCTTCCACAAATGTGTGGAACATTTTTTCTGCCTGCTCAAATACCAATGGTGTAAAACCCCAGAAGTTCATAGAAACACGGCTATTCGGATCCAGCTCTGTCTCTACTCCGTTTTCTTCAAAAACGATTTTCTTTTCTCCATCGATCTCTTTATAGTAGATCTTTGTACGCTCTGTCACACTCTTCATATGACCAGAGTCCGAGACTTCGCAGACACCTCTGGATACATATCCGTGATCGGACAAAGTGTTATCTACACGGAACCCCATGAGAGCCATTTGCTTATCTGTCACTTCTGTTGTCAGAAATTCTGCCATCTTCACAAAGGAATCTGTTCCGTAGAAATCATCCGCATTGATAACACAAAAAGGCTCATTGATCTGATTCTTTGCACTTAATACAGCATGCGCTGTACCCCATGGCTTAGAGCGCTCTATCTCTCTATCTATTCCAAATTTCTTTAAATCGAAATCCTGAAAGGCATAATCAACTTCAATCTTACCGCTCAACTTAGCGTCAAAGACTTCTCTCATTTTATCGACAAATTCTTCTCTGATTATAAATACGACTTTTCCGAATCCGGCATTGATAGCATCATATATAGAATAATCAATAATAGTCTCGCCGTGAGGCCCAAAACTATCAATTTGTTTTAAAGAACCATAGCGACTAGCCATTCCCGCAGCTAATATCAATAAAGTTGGTTTACCCATATTTTTTATTATAGTTTACAAGTTGAAAATAACAGTGTTACTGAAAGTTGCAAAGATACAATTTCTATTATTTTTTCTTTAGAAAAGCTGTTAAAAGTCCGTTAGCCAGTTTACTTAGTAACTTTACTCCTTCTCTGGCTAATGTAGTGGTGGCTGTTTTTTGTGCTGCCTCCAGTGGTGTCTGTCTTCTGGAAGCGGGACGCCCCGGTGCTGACTGCGCTTTGGCAGCCTCCTGCTGAACCTTGGCACGCTGTGCTTCTTCCATTTTTTCTTCAATAATTTCTTCAGCACTCCGGTTATTGACAGACTCTTTATATTTCTGCAGTAAAGGCGAATTATTGATAATATCCGTGTACGTTTGCGGATCCACAGGTCCCATTACAGAACGCGGACCTATCATATGTGTAGCGACTACTTCCGTAGGAATACCTTTATCATTCAACACGGTGATCATGGCTTGTCCTGTACCCAGAGAAGTAAGAATTTTATCTATCTCATAAAATTCAGAATGCGGATATGTTTTCACGGTCTTCCGCAGTGCTTCGGCATCATTAGGCGTAAATGCCCGCAATGCATGCTGCACACGGTTACCCAATTGTCCGAGAACCGTTTCCGGCACATCCGTAGCAGCCTGCGTACAGAAGAATACGCCTACTCCTTTTGACCGGATCAGGCGTATAATCTGCTCGACCTGAGACAAGAACGCTTTAGAAGCACCGTTAAATAACAAATGAGCTTCGTCAAAGAAAAATACAAGTTTTGGTCTGTCCAGATCACCTACTTCCGGAAGATTTTTGAAAAGCTGTGCAAGGAGACTTAATAAAAATGTGGAAAATAACAAAGGCTGATCCTGTACATCAGAAATATTCAGAAGGCTGATAACACCCTTACCGTCTATTTTCTCAAACAGATCCTGAATTTCAAATTCCTTCTCTCCGAAAATATGTGCCAATCCTTGCTGCTCGATGGCAACTATCTTTCTCAATATCGTACCTGAGGTAGCAGAACTGATACGTCCGTAATCATTGCTGATCTCCTCCGCTCCGGGACCATCAGAAAGATAGGAAAGTAGTTTCTTCAAATCAACAAGATCTATTAACGGCATCTGCTTATCGCCGGCATATTTGAATATGGCTGCTAATACACCCGATTGTGTTTCATTCAAATCCAGAATACGGGATAAAAGTACCGGTCCGAAGTCTTCTATTGTGATCCGCATCGGAATGCCTTTATTGCCACTGAGCGAATACAGCTCTACGGGGAAATTTTGCGGTTGAAAGGGATAGGCAATCGCCTGCCCTCTTTCCTCCAGTGCAGGATTAGATTTTCCTTCCTGAGCAAAGCCTGATAAATCTCCTTTCACATCCAGCATAAATACCGGAACCTGTTCATTGGAAAGTTGCTCGGCAATGAGTTGTAAGGTCCTCGTCTTACCGGTACCTGTAGCACCTGCAATCAGACCATGTCTGTTCATCATCTTCAGCGCAAGGTTTACTTTTGCTTCTGCGACGATCTCCCCATTGAAAATTCCTGCCCCCAGGAAAATAAAAGCTCCCTTTGGTTGATAAGAGGCTGTAATCTTTTCAATAAATTGTTCCTTTGTTGCCATAAAAAATTCTATTCTTCTATCTCCGGTTATTATGTGAAGATAAGATAGTTTACGGACTATATCAAAGATCGTGCAAAAAGCTTCCAATAGAATTTTGTATCTAAAAAGTCATCTTTTGCAAAATTTATGTTATAAAAAGTGATTTATTTAGTCTTTAATTTTGTTTTTTATTTTTTTCGCCTATTTTTGTGTTGTTAGTATAAAGTAACACGAACCAGAATGTTTAGCAGAAAGCACAGAAAAGTATCAGCATTAATTTGCTTTTTCATCTTCTTCACGAAGATGGTGATTTCTGCTACACCTATCTTTTCTTCTTCTGTTGACAAAGATCACATCCTGCAAGTTGTACTACAGATTGAGATTGAGAATAACGCAAAAGCGCCTTCTCAGGCAGAAGATCATCAGGATAGTGGTTCCAAGTATTTCAGTGGAACTGCCGACATTACTACATTCTCCTGTCCGGAGACAGTCGTCAAGAATAATGAATTCCACTTGTGGGATGAAAAACACATCTGTGCCTTTCACCCGTCTGTACCCACCCCTCCGCCTAACTGTTAATCAACTATCGCATTAGTTGAGCTGAGTACCTGTATCCGGGTCTTAGGCTATTATCATTAGATTTTTTAACAGTAAAACACCATTTTTATGTTTGGTACACGTATGTCTGCTTTTCTAAAACTATCGAAAAGAGACTTAAAATATGATTTCCCTTCAAGTATTGTCGTATTTTTAGTGGCTTTGCCATTATGTCTTGGTATCGCCATGGCATCGGGGGCACCTCTTTTTGCAGGCATCTTGACGGGAATAATCGGAGGTATTGTAGTAGCCTCTATCAGTAAATCACCTCTTAGTGTCAGTGGTCCGGCCGCAGGTCTGACTGTGATTGTACTTGGTGCAATCCAGCAACTGGGCGCTTATGAGACATTCTTATTAGCCGTAGTAATCGCCGGAATTATACAATTGATTCTGGGTATCGTGAAGGCAGGTATGATCGGAAATTATTTTCCTTCCTCTGTCATTATCGGTATGCTTGCTGCAATTGGTATCACTATTATCCTCAAGCAAATTCCATTAGCGATGGGACTAACGGAAAAACATGCTTTTGAAATGGATAACGGCGGAGGTGTTGCTGCTTTTGCAGATACATTACTGGATTCAATTAGTTATGGCGCATTGATCATCTGTCTGCTTTCATTAGCGATTCTGATCTACTGGCCTAAACTTCCGAAGGTAAGCAAAATTCCGGCACCTCTGTTAGTTGTAGCAGTGGGGCTTGGTTTAGCGATGGCATTTCAGGGTACTTCATTCCAGTTGAGTCAGGCACAACTTGTGACTGTACCTGTGGTAGGATCGTTTTCAGAATTTACTGGCCTATTTACGCTGCCGGATTTCTCTCAGATCTTAAATAAAGAAGTATGGATAGTAGCTTTTACAATTGCTATCATTGCCAGTCTGGAGACACTTCTTAGCATAGAGGCTGTAGATAAAATAGATCCGTTCAAACGCAATACACCGACTAACAGAGAGTTGATTGCGCAAGGTGTAGGTAATATGGCCAGCGGTATGCTGGGTGGTCTTCCTATGACTTCGGTAATCGTACGTTCTTCTGCCAATGTAAATGCCGGTGGACGCACACGTCAGTCTGCGATGTTACACGGTTTATGGTTATTTATAGCCTTATTAGCTATACCTACTGTATTGAACATGATTCCGCTATCCTGTCTTGCCGCTATCCTGCTGCATACCGGTTATAAGTTAGCAAAGCCTGCTCTCTTCAAAGAGATGTATGTTAAGGGTTGGGATCAGTTTATTCCTTTCTTCATGACAATCGCTGTAGTGGTATTTACAGATTTGCTGACAGGAGTAGGTGTAGGTATCGTAGTCGCAACGTTTTATATCCTGAAAGCAAATATGAAAAATGCATTCAAATTTGATATTATCAAACAGGATGACAACGAGAAGGCTGTAATTACACTTGCCGAAGAGGTTACGTTTCTGAATAAAGTGCCGATTCAGCAAAAATTGTACAGCCTGCCAAAGAACATCGATAAAATCGAAATTAATGGGTCACAGAGTAAATTCATTGACAAAGACGTCATTGAGGTCATTAAAGACTTCCAGCAAAATGCGATAAGTAAAGGGCGGGATATTCAATTAACAGATATAGTTTATAAAAAATAAAACATTTAATTACCGAGATTTGTATATATCAAAGCGGTAAATTTTCACGAAGTAATTTCAAATATTAACAATGGAAAATAAAGATTTAAAGTTAGGATTCGACAAAATTTTAGATGGCAACAAGGAATGGATGGACTTTGTTAAAAATGACACCTCCGGCCGATTTCAGCAACTGGCAAAAGGACAAAATCCGGAAATCCTCTGGATAGGCTGTGCAGATAGCCGTGTTCCTGCAAATGAGCTTACCGGCACAAAACCGGGAGAAGTATTTGTACACCGTAACATCGCCAACGTATGTGTACACTCTGACATGAATATGCTGAGTGTATTAGACTATGCAGTCAATGTTCTTAAAGTAAAACATGTAATCGTTGCAGGTCACTATGGATGTGGTGGTGTGGCAGCATCTCTGAGCCGCAAACAATTTGGTGTCATAGATAACTGGTTATGCCATATCAAGGATGTATATCGTTTACATGCCGCTGAAATTGATGCAATCCAGGATCCTGAACAAAAAACGAATCGTCTGGTTGAACTCAATGTTATAGAACAGGTATTCAATCTTTGTACGACATCTATTGTACAGAATGCCTGGAAAGAGCGTGATGACTTAGCCGTACACGGTATGGTAATCAATATTGGCTCCGGAGAGCTGATCGATCTTGACACCACATTCACAAATAATGAATCTTTAGGAAAAGTGTTTGCCTACTCTTAACTAAATCAAAAGGAGATCCGAATCGGATCTCCTTTTTTACTACCTGATTATTTTACCGGACTGGTCTGTTCGTACCACAAAAGGTTTACAGTATTTATCTACAATAACAGCAAACTGATATTTGCTTACGGTTTTATTACCGTCATACTCTCCTTCAAATTTTAATTTTTTATGCCAGTCCTGTATGATCTGTTTATCCAACTCATCCCCCCGCTGACTGACATACTTAATCAGACTTAGAAGGTCTTTCCATTTTATAATATCTCCGCCATTATCCAAAAACCAGATCTGACTTCGGGAATATAACTGATTAAATACAGGTTTGATTTCTTCAAACCGTACACTATCTTCCCGGTTTAGCAGGTATCGCCCTTCTTTGAATTCACCTTTTAAGATCCCTGCAAGACCAAATTTCTGTAAACCTAGAGCATGCACATCGTCCACCGGAATATCCCCATAAGGAATGATCTTGGCTCCATACTGTAGTAATTCATCCTGCAACTTCCGGATATCTATTTGACCTGCATCCGTTTTGAAAAATGCACAATATGCTGCCATAGCACCTAGCGTCTGCCCGACAGCACTTCTGAACGGGATATCATCTGCAGATGCGGGCTTAAGTTTGTTGATTAACGGATTTTGAAAGTAATTATCCTTTTGGCTTTGCAAAAATACTTTCATAGGAACAGACACAGTCTCTTCAGACAGACGTCCGCTAGCCAGAATCGTCCGTTGATGCTGAAGAGTATATGCATCCAGAGACAACCATTCTGTAGTACTTGCGAAAGAGAGTCCGGCTAATGCTGCCAGCTCATTTCCTGCAGAAAGATCCACTACAGACAACACTTCATATTTAGCTTTATCAGCTAATATGACATCCCACCGTTTACCGGCTCGTTTTAAGGATATAATCTTTTGATTTTTAGTCACCAGGAGATTAGGTTCGCTGCTGATCATTCGTTCAATACCATTCTTAAAAAGCTGAGGATTAGTATCGGTCTGTAATAACAGGGCTGATGAATCATTTTTAGGAAGAGAGGGATTGGTAGCAAACAGCAGAGATCTCCATAATCCGGCATCCAGATTATGCTGACTGGCCAACGTAATACTTTTCTCGGTAAGAGAAGGAACTAATGTCTGCTGATCAACGACCCACAAAGTAGCGACTCCCGACTTTGCACTTTGCAGGGCCGAAGAAAAGGCTTCAATGTCATTTCCATAAACTAACAATGTCGGTTTCTTGGTTTTTTGAGCAAAAGATAAAACGGGAAGAAGCAATGCGAGCAAAATGCCTGAAAATCTGATCATAATCAATACTTGTCAATTAAGGAATTAAAGATAGGAAAACCTTTGAAATACGCGTCTTATGTGCTGTGATTAGCATATAAAAATATCATGCTTAATAGCTAACTTTGTAACATGGAAAATGAAGTAAAATCATTAAATTTTATTGAAGAGATCGTTGAGGAGGATCTTCGTACAGGCAAGCACGATGGTCGTGTATTGACCCGATTCCCTCCTGAGCCGAATGGTTACCTTCATATCGGACATGCTAAATCCATCTGTCTGAATTTCGGATTGGCAAAGAAGTATAATGGAAAAACAAACCTTCGCTTTGACGACACTAACCCTGTGACTGAAGACACAGAGTATGTAGAAAGTATTAAAAAAGACATCCAATGGCTTGGTTTTCAATGGAACCAGGAACTATATACCTCCGATTACTTCCAGCAACTTTATGATTTTGCACTCGAGCTGATCAGAAAAGGATTGGCTTATGTAGATGACAGCACTGCTGAAGAAATAGCTGCAGCAAAAGGCACACCTACCGAGCCCGGAGTACCTACCCCTTATCGGGATCGTACGGTAGAGGAAAACATCACACTCTTTGAAGAGATGAGAGCCGGAAAATATAAAGAAGGTGAAAAAGTATTACGTGCGAAGATTGATCTTGCCAGCCCGAATATGCATATGCGTGATCCGCTTCTGTATCGTATCAAATTTGCAGATCATCACCGTACAGGCAATACATGGCCGATCTATCCCATGTATGACTTTGCACACGGACAAAGTGATGCGATCGAAAAGATTACACACTCACTATGTACACTGGAGTTTATTCCTCACCGTCCTTTGTATGACTGGTGTATAGACAAATTGGAGATTTATCCTTCAAAACAGTATGAATTTGCACGACTGAACCTGAATTACACGGTTATGAGTAAGCGTAAATTACTTCAACTGGTAAATGAAAAGCATGTTGAAGGATGGGACGATCCGCGTATGCCGACGATCAGCGGTCTGCGTCGTCGCGGCTATACACCTGCTAGTATTGTAGATTTCTGTGAGCGAATCGGTATTGCTAAACGCGAGAATATTATCGATGTAAGTCTGTTGGAATTCTGTATCCGTGAAGATCTGAATAAGACAGCATGGCGCCGAATGGCAGTTTTAGATCCTGTCAAAATGATTATCACCAACTATCCTGATGGACAGGTAGAAGAACTGGAAGGAGAAAATAATCCGGAAGCAGAAGGCGGGGAGGGTTCACGTAAAATTCCGTTCAGCAAAGAGCTGTGGATAGAACGTGAGGATTTTATGGAAAATGCTCCAAAGAAATTCTTCCGTTTAGGACCGGGATTATCTGTACGCCTTAAACATGCTTATATCGTGGAATGCCATGATTTTGTGAAGGATGAAAATGGTCATATAACAGAAATTCACTGTAACTATATTCCAAACTCAAAATCCGGAGAAGATACAAGTGGCCTTAAAGTAAAAGGAACGATTCATTGGGTATCTGTACCACATGCAAAAGAAGCTGAGGTAAGACTATACGACCGTCTGTTTAATGTAGAAAATCCTGCTGCAGAAGAGGACTTCAAATCTACCATCAATACAGACAGCCTTAAAATTATTCCTAAAGCTTACTTAGAGCCTGATATGGCAAATGCAGAATTAGGCAAAGGCTATCAGTTTATCCGATTGGGATATTATACATTAGATACCCGTTCCACTAAGGATCAGCTGGTATTTAACCGTACCGTTACCCTCAAAGACTCCTGGGCAAAAGAAGTCAAAAAAGGATAACCATATCTTCACATTTTTTAAAAAAAAGTCCTGTTCTGCGAAAGAAGAACAGGACTTTTTCATGCTACCTATCTGCATTATTCTCTTCCCTTTTCCAAAATACAAAATTGTCTCTGCACTTATTTTAATTCCTGATTCCGATCATATTTTTAAGCTCCTGTGCTACTTAGATTTGAAGTAGTTAAACAAATATTATATGCTATGAAAAAGTTATTATTCTCAATTATTGCAATGTTACTAATCGGTAACACAGCTGTTCAGGCTCAGGGATTCAAAGGAAAATGGTTTATCATGGGTGAAGCAGGTTATTCTACTCAATCGGATGGTAATATCCAGCATTATAGTGTACTTCCGGTTGTGGGTACATTCGTTGCACCTACGACTGCAATTGGTCTGGGGGTAGGATATTTAGGGCAGAAAGATAAAACTGTCCCTGATGTTGTCGGCAAAGAAGAGGCATTCATTGTACAACCATTGGCCCGGAAATATTGGGGTATCACGGACAACTTTTTAATTTTTGGTCAGGCAGCAGTTCCTCTGACCTTCGGCAAAAATAGCATTGACGCAAATGGAGTCAAAACAGACATCAAATTCACCGGATACGGTGTACAGTTATCTCCCGGGATAGATTATTTTATGAGCAGTCACTTTTCAATAGAAGCATCCTTCGGACTGGTTGGCTGGTCAGCGGTGAAACCTAAGGATGGAGAAACAGCAAATGACTTTAACATCGGTGTGAATTCAGGATTTCAAAACGGAGTCAAATTCGGACTCAAATATATCTTTTAACCCCCAGCACCCTATTTAACGAGCAAGGCCTGTATATTCATATTATGCAGGCCTTCTCATTTGTTGATTTAAAACGCATTTAAAACAATTGTTCTACAATCTTTTTGGTAGGCCCAGGATTACTCATCGTATAGAAGTGAAGCACCGGAGCTCCGAATTCGATCAGTTCCTTACATTGTTGCACCAGCCATTCCTGTCCTACCTGCCTTACATCGGCATTAGTATGACAATCAGCTATGGCATCACTAAGTTCTTCAGGAATATCCAGATGAAAGACACGCGGTAACGTCACCAGCTGTTTCTTGGAAGTAATAGGTTTCAAACCCGGAATAATAGGGACATTAATATCATGCTCCCGACATTTGATAACAAAATCTTTGTATTTCTGAACGTTAAAAAACATTTGGGTTACAATAAACTCGGCACCCATCTCTATCTTTTTCTTTAGAAATTTGAAATCCGTATTAAAGTTGGGGCTTTCAAAATGTTTCTCCGGATACCCGGCAACACCTATACAGAAATTGGTCTTCTCTGAAGTTTCGATATCCTCATGCAGATATCTGCCCTGATTCATATTAGCCACCTGCTCCAGCAAATCTGTCGCAAAAGAGTGTCCTCCTTCTGTCGGGATAAAATCTGCATCTCCCCGCCGTGCATCTCCGCGGAGCACCAGCACATTATCAATGCCCAGAAAATTGAGATCAATCAATGCATTTTCAGTTTCCTCTTTCGTAAATCCGCCACAAATAAGGTGAGGAACAGCATCTACCTTATATTTATTCATAATAGCAGCACAGATCGCTACTGTTCCCGGACGCTTACGGTAAGATACTCTTTCCAGCAGTCCGTTTGCATGTTCTTTATACAGGTAATCTTCGCGATGGTAGGTGACATCTATAAACGGAGGTTTGAATTCCATCAACTCGTCCATGGTTTTATATATACTCTGTATGCTCTGTCCTTTTGCAGGGGGCAGTAACTCAAAGGAAAACAAGGTTTTACCTTTAGCGTTTTGAATATGGTCAATAATTTTCATTTAGCCAGCCAAACTTCAACATGTTCATTCATGTTGACACTTTTTTAATTTCAATAATAAAATAATGTATGAAGGCTCGTAGAGAAAGACACCAGGTATTCAGTGTTTCCGCTTATCTTTCCCTTTTGTTAGTTGGGGTAGAATGTAGCACCTTGTCTCCAAGACAGGTTGCCAAGGCTTCATTGGGTCTAGTCCCTCTGCCTTTCTCTATAAGCGTAGCTAATATCGATATTCAAAGTGAAAAGTCAAAATTAAAAAAGTAAAACCTGCCACTTATCTCTATTTATTGTTTGTCACTTAGGGCATTCCGGAGATCTTTCAGGTAATAGAAAACCACCAGAAGACCCGATCTTTTATATCGGTTGGCCTCCGTATTCTTAAATGTTTCATACATCATCTCATAAGCTCTGTATGCATCAGACTCATCATAAAAGATATCTTTCCAGCTCTGCGGTACATTATCCCATTCGCGGAGTACAATACCATTTTCGAGATAACGCAACGGAGTGGGGATTCCGTCCATTTTGTATCCGTGATAAACGCCTGAATTAAGTACATGCTGAACATATGCACAGACGTAATCCAGGTTATTCAATAATCTTTTCTTGATTTCAGCATCAGATTCGCTGTCCATCGGAGCTATTCTCCATGTATTGACTTCGTATGTAAATTTACTATCCGTCTCAACGGATTGGGTACTATCTAAAGTAAAATTAAAATACAGACGTTCATTTGCTGATATTGCGCGGCTGCTAATCTCATCAAAAACACCCAAAAGCTGAATACAATCCGGTTGCTGCTCCTTGATCTCCAAAATTAATTCTGATCCATCTCTATCTTTCAGCTTAACTTTATTCTTTACCAATTCATAATTCCCGTGCATAAGTACATCCTCGATGGCCAGTACGAAAGTTTTATCCTTATTGAGCGCAAGAAAAGAACGATGATAAATTTCATGATCACAGGCAACGTTACAACCTACACTTCCCCTATCTGTCTTTTTCATAGCCTTATAGACAGACTCTTTATATCCGCATGTCATTTGATAATTCCCCGGCTGGAGCTGGATTGTTTCGGTACACGATCCGATAAAGAAAGGTAAAAGCAATAAAAGGATATACTTCATAATACAGGATTGCAGTAAATTCAGTTTTGGCTCCCGAATATAAATAGAGAAAGCTACTCTGAAAAGAGCAGCTTTTTCTTATTCGCTATATAGTTCGACCAAGCCTTCGGGCAGATCTACTTCAATAATCTCTTCTTCAGGATCAATCCCCAGTATCAGATCATCATTTAACGGAAACATCAGCTCTTTTCCGTTAAAATCAACCCTTGCGATAAATTGCTGAGGCAATTCCTGAACTTCCACGATCTCTCCCAGTTCACCATGTACTTCGTCAATAACCAGAAAGCCTTTGAGATCAGTCAGCCTGAAATCATCAGGATCACGCTCAGGCATCTTATCATTAGGAAGGTACAGTTTTTTATGTACCAGAGGCTGTGCTTTATCAATATGATCTACATCTTCAAGATTGAGATAGGCTGTACTATTGGATTGTAACTTGATATTTTCTACAAAGTAGGGTACAAGCTTCTTATTGATCTCCACAAAAAGTACATCAATATCCAGATCCTGATAATCTTCAAATTCAAAAAACAGCTGCAGCTCTCCCTTCAGTCCTCTTGTCTTGCTGATGTATCCAATATAAAAACTCTGATCTATGGTCATGATGTAAGGTAAAATATAAAAATAAAGATTCAGACGGACTATCCGATTCCATCTTTTACAAAAAAGCCGTCCCGAAAACCGGGACGGCTTAATTTTTTACTTCGTGATATGTGATTATCCTTCAGTTTCTTCAGTGTTTTCAGCGCCTTCAGTAGCTTCTGGTGCTTCCACTTCTTCAGCAGATTCTTCTACTGCAGGAGTGTTTTTTGCAGCGATAGCAGCTGCTTTGTCAGCTTTTTTCTTAGCTTCAGCGGCTAATGCAGCTTTCTTAGCTTCTTCTTTAGAAGAAGTCAGGCTATCTTTTTTACCATCGATTTTAGCAGTTTTTTCTTTAGACCATTCTGCGAATAGTTCTTCAGCTTTTGCTTCATCGAAAGCACCTTTTTTCACACCACCTTCTAAGTGTTTTTTGTACAATACACCTTTGTAAGAAAGGATAGCGCGAGCAGTATCAGTAGGTTGAGCACCTTTGTTCATCCAATCTAACGCTTTTTCGAAATCCAAAACGATTGTTGCAGGATTTGTGTTAGGGTTGTAAGAACCAAGACGTTCGATGAATTTACCATCACGTGGTGCACGTGAATCTGCTACTACTACGTGGTAAAAAGGTTTTCCTTTTTTACCATGTCTTTGCAATCTGATTTTAGTTGCCATGTTTTAATTTTGTTTTATGTATTCAACATATCCCCCGTACTGTATGTAAGAGGGGACGCAAAGATAAAAAGATTATTCCGGATTGTCAACTCTTATCTAATCAAGGGATTAAATTCAACTGTCTTCAGACTATAGAATCTTCATAAACGAATTGCGGTCTTACTTTTTGATTAGGAGAAGGGCTCTTGCCAAATAATATGTAACTTCATCCTTTGTAAAACATATGCATTTTATTTATGTCAGGGATCTTACCTCTAAAAATACTTAAAGCTTCAGCAGGATCAGGTAAAACATTCAGCCTTGCAGTGCACTATCTGACGCTGTTATTTCATCACGAATATAAATATCGCGAAATATTAGCTGTAACCTTTACGAACAAAGCAACGGAGGAGATGAAAACCCGGATTCTGGATGTATTAAAAGGACTGGCAAACAATGACCCATCTCCCGGAACTGACAACTACAGACAGCTGCTTTTAAAAGCCTATCCGCAGTATTCCAATATAGAATTACAGGATCGGGCACAGAAAATATACCGACGTATCCTGCATGACTATAGCCATTTTTCCGTCAGCACTATTGATGGTTTCGTGCAAAAGGTAATTCGTGGATTTGCATTTGAGCTGGGACTTGATGCCGCTTATAGTCTTGAAATGAATCTGGACAAAGTACAGGATCAATTGGTCAACAGGCTGGATCTGGAATTAGATGATAAACCGGAGCTGGTAGAATGGATTGTCGATCTTGCAAAAGAACGTATTGATAATGACAAAAGCTGGAATTATAAGGGAGAACTGCTGAGCCTTACGCGCGAGATATTCAAAGAACGCTTTGCTGATTTTGAGACAGGGCTTAATGAAATTGGCTATTCAAATATAGAAAAGGAATTTTCGAAATATGTACAATTAACCAAACAGCAGATCAGGTCTGTCGAAGAGGCATTGGTTTCAAAAGCGCAGTCGGTTTTGCAGGCATTCCGGGACAGTAATCTCTCAACGGATGACCTCAAAGGTAAATCCCGCAATCCCCTGTTGAAATTGACAAGGATCACAGAAAAAGACTTTGGTCAGATTTCCTCCCTTCATAAACTGATTGACACACCGGAAGAATGGTTCCAGAAAAATACTGACAACAGTCCTTTCTATTCCATCAATCCGTTATTAAAAGATCTGTGCACTTATTTTCAACATGAAGAAGGATCCTATATTCTGGCCACTCAATTCCAGAACAATGTGTACTACCTCCGTCTCATGCAGGAACTTGCGCTCTTACTGCGGGCATATCGGGAGGAAAGTGGCAACTTGTTAATCAGCGATGCGCAGCATTTATTAACCGGAATCACGGAAGATGCCGGAGATAATCCTTCTTTTATATGGGAAAAAATAGGCAATCGCTACCGCAATTTTCTGTTTGATGAGTTTCAGGACACTTCCGTTTCACAATGGAAGAGTTTCAGATCCTTAGTGCAGAATGCAATCTCTGCACCCAGCGAAGAATTTACAGATCATCTTATCGTGGGCGATACAAAGCAGTCTATTTATCGCTGGCGCAATGGCGACTGGAGCATACTCGAAAGCGGAGCCAAAGCAGATTTGGGAAGTCATCATATTGTAGATGACAATCTGGAGGATAACCATAGAAGCAGCACGGCTATTATTGAATTTAATAACTTCCTGTACGCTTCCTTTCCCCGTCTTCTGCAGGATAAACTCAATTTATTAGTTGCAGAAACCGAAAAGACCGAACTTCTGGACTGGTGGGTCGCCAAAGGATATCACGATATTATCAATTCAATATTTGAAAATGTAAGGCAGAATACAACTCCCAGAACTCCCGAAGGAGGAATTATCAAAATCAGCAAATTCAGTAAACAGGAAGAAGAAGAACGCATGTTCAGTGATTCCGTATTCAGAGAATATGCACTGAAGGATACCATTGAAGAGATCCGACGTATACAGCAGGATTTCCATTATACCTACAGTGAGATGTGTGTACTGGTGAGAACCAATGGAGAGGCAGAGTCCGTTGTCAACGAGCTGATGGCTGCAGGTATTCCCGTTGTATCAGGAGATGCGCTGATGATAGCAAACAGCACAGCTATAAAACTGATCATCAACACCCTGTATATTCTGGTAGGATATGATGAAAATACATCTTTGTATAAGGCCAATTGTATTTCGCTTTATCATAAGATCCGGGACATTGCAATTGACCCTGATATATTCCTGACCATCAAAGGAAAGAGCTTATCACAGCTTTCAGGGATACTTCCCCCACGCTTATGCGAAGAAGCTAATAACTGGATGCAACTGCCTCTGCCGGAACTGGTGGAACGTATCATCCATGCATATGGTCTGGACCAGAAACCGGAATACCTGGCCTACCTCCTTTCATTTCGGGATATTACCGCAAATGCAACAAAACAGGGAGAAAAAGGGGTATTAAGTTTTCTGAATTGGTGGGAAGAAGATGGTGTACGAAAAACATTGCCATCTCCTGATGCGGCAAATGCTGTACAGGTCATGACTATCCACAAGTCCAAAGGGCTCGCTTTCCGTGCCGTATTTATTCCATTCTGTAACCTGGATCTGGGTGGAAAGACAAATGGAATATTCTGGGTTCCCGCAGTTAACACGTCCTATGAGGCACTGAAAAGTATACCACTGAAGTACAAGGATGAATTAGCAAAGTCCAGTGTAGCAAACTATTACTTTGAAGAGAACCTGTACAGCCACATCGATGCACTTAACATGATCTATGTGGCGACCACACGTGCAAAAGATTATCTGTATATCGGCATCAAGGAAAAGAAAGATTTGAAAAAGCTAAGCAATACCGGCGATCTTTTCCAGCTTGTTTTAGCAGAGCATTTTGAATCTGAAGACGTGTATAATGTTGAAAAACCTGTCCGTACAGATAGAAAACAGGATTCTCCGCAAACGATCGGCTTGCATGCCTACCCTACTTCTGACAGATTATCGGATATCTATATTCCTCATGAGGAAAAAAATGCAGCTCACGTTCTTCATATTGGACAGGCCGGAAGACAAGGAAGTATACTTCATACCATACTCGCTGATATAAAGTCTTTGGCCGAGCTTCCATCCTATCTGGACAGCCTCCTGCTGGAAGGAACAATTATGGAGGAAGAAAAAATCCTGTTCCAACAGGAAGCAACACGTGTATTACAACATGAACAGCTAAATGAGTTATTGAGTAAAGCAGAGCAGCATTTTTCGGAAAGATCTATTGTGAGTGCTGACGGGCATGTCTATCGTCCTGACAAAATACTGATTCAGGATAATTTTGTAGCCGTCATCGATTATAAATTTACATTTCAGGAGCATCCGGAACATTTGGATCAGGTCCGTATCTATATGGATCTTCTAGGTAAAATAGGCTATAAAGATGTGGAAGGATATTTATTCTATGCCACCACCAATACACTTAAACCTGTTATTTAATTGCGCAGTATGAAACCATTTTTAAAAGAAGTAGCGGAAGATTTAGTAGCCAAATTTGGAGATCACCTTCAGGATTGTGCTATTATTTTTAATAACAAAAGACCGGCAACCTATCTCAATCAATATTTATCAGAAATATATCAAAAGCCTTTCTGGAGCCCTTCCGTATTCACTATACAGGAATTCTTTGCACAATCCACCCATCTGAACGTTGCTGATTTCTACACCCAGTTCTTCACGCTTTTCAATCTGTATAATGAATTGCTAATCAAAGAATCAGGCAAACAGATAGAGATGGACAAGTTCTTTCCGGTTGCCAAAACGATTCTTAGTGATTTTGGACAGATTGACATGGACAATGTGGAGGCTGACCGTTTGTTTAAGGAGCTGGAAGATATCGCTGTTATTAATCAACAATTTGACTTCCTCACTGAAGAGCAGCATCAGTTTCTGTCCAGATTCTGGACATCTTATACAGAAGGGAAACACAAAAGACAACAGGAGAATTTCATTCGCATGTGGCGCAGAATGCCTCTTTTATACCGGTTATTTCATGATGCACTAACAGCGAAAGGTCTGACCACTATGGGGCAGATCTACCGGCAACTTGCTCACCAGACCTGCTCCAATCCACAATTTGTCAACAACTTTGACAAGGGCAGGATTATTTTGGTCGGATTTAATGCCTTAAGCCAAACAGAAGCTATTGTTTTCAAAAGGTGGCAGGATCAGGGAAAAACACTCTTCTATTTTGATACCGACAGCTACTACCTAAACGATCCGCTCCATGAAGCAGGATTATTTTTAAGAAAGAACATCGATCTGTACGGCTTAAAAAATGAGTTGAACAATCAATGCAGTTTGATCGATGAGCTGACGACACCGACTACTGTATATAAAGTACAGGGGCAGACGACACAGGCTAAAATTCTCAATCAGGTTTTGTCTGAAGATTATGAGCAACTAAAACAAGATCCATCTTATGGTCAGACTGTGATTGTATTGGCTGATGAGAGTTTATTATTACCTACCCTACAGACTATCCCTTCGGATGAACAAAGTATACAGGTCAATCTGAATGTGACTATGGGACTGGGTTACACATCTTCCTCCTTATTTGGATTGGCGGATTTGTGGTTGTCTCATCAGGTAGACATGATGAGTCCCCGCTCTGCTGAAGAACTGAATGTTCCTTATAAAACTGTAGAAAAGTTTTTGACACATCCGCTTATTGCTGTCGATGAGAAAAAACGCACACAGGTACTGGCTGCCTTTGTAAAAGAGCAATTGGTGGTCATTCCATTAGAACGGTTAGTTCAGCAAAAAGGCATATTTCAATTCTTTTTCCAAAAAGTGAGAGATGCATTAAGTCTGACCAAGGAACTAAAATCTTTGTTGGAATATCTTGCAAAACGGCATTTAGAACAACAAAATTTACGGCAACTGGATGCAGAACTATTTGTTAAAACGATCCAGGAGTTAAACAGAATGCACGACACTCTGGCGCAACACATACAGACCTCTGGCAACAACTTTGCACCCAGATTTGCGGCAGCACTGATCCGAAAAGCATTGGAAGCCATATCCGTACCGCTAAGTGGTGACCCTCTGAGTGGCCTGCAGGTGATGGGGCTTCTGGAAACACGTAACCTTAATTTTGATCATGTGGTGATCTTAGGTCTTAATGATGGTATCATTCCGCAGAATAGTGTCGGAAACAGCTTCATACCGGATAGTTTAAGGCGGGCGTATGGTTTGCCGGTACTCGAAAATCAGGATGCTATATCGGCCTATATCTTTTACAGGCTGGTACAACGTGCACAAAAATTAAGCTTTGTATACAACAGTCTGACAGACGAAAGTAATACCGGAGAACCCAGCAGATTTTTGAAACAGTTAGAGTTTGAAAGCAATTTTGAATTCCGTTATCAGGATCAACATCTGCAAATCAAAGTAGAAGATCAGCAGGAACTGGTAATACCAAAGACAACAGTAATAATGGATAAATTAGGATTATACTTATCCGGAAACCGGACATTATCTGCTTCTGCACTTACTACTTATATTGCCAACCCTATTGACTTCTTTTACAAGTATGTTGCAGAAATCAGTGAACCCGAAGAAGTCAACGAAGTCGTAGAAGCCAATAATCTCGGAACAATATTACATGGGGCAATGGAAGATTTTTATAACCAGCTGAAAGCCGAAAGTAATTTCATCAGTCCGGAACGTATTGCACAAAAACGAAAAGATCTCACTAAACTGATTGAGCATAATTTTATCAAAGAATTTTATCCTGAAAATACCAAAAAAATACATTTTACAGGTATACAACGCGTCATAATGGCTATTGTTAAAGAGTATATCCATATTATTCTGGATCATGATGAGCGCTCTGCTCCCTTCACGATTCTACAGATGGAAGAAGAGATGATTGTTCCGTTTGAATTTAATGATAGCTATGGCCGGAAACAGATCATTCATATGAAGGGAATTATCGATCGTGTCGATATCGGTCAGGACGGTGTAACACGTATAGTAGATTATAAAACCGGAAGTGACGAACTGGATTATAAAAGTCTGGAAGAGGCATTCAATACTGATGGCAAAAAGCTCAATAAGGCTTTAGTACAGACATTATTCTATACGTATGTATTTGAAAAAGCGAAAAACATCAGAAATGTCGAACCTAATCTTTATGTGGTCAGGAAAATGAAAAACGGTGGAACGTTATTTCAGACTAAAGTAGAATTTACAGACGACAAGAATAAAGTGAAAAAAGCAGACCAGGATCTCTCCGGAGATTTTCTGGCTGAAGAAAAAGAACGGTTTGTTGAATTGCTGGCCAGTAAGCTTCAGGAATTGTTTGATCCACAAGTACCATTCAGAGTGAGCCAGCACAGTGAAAATTACATATTCTCCCCATATAAGTCATTAATGACGACATAAAATACGGGTTAATTTAACTGTGTCATTGTATAACAGTAGGTGAAGACAGCAACTGACGGAATAGTATAACTTTTTGACAACCCGAGCGCTTCATGCCATCCCCGCCAGCAGGAAATTGCATAAGTAAACAGTAGGCTATGGAAAGGGTATAATATAAAAAGGCTTAATCATATGCAGAACATGATTAAGCCTTTTACGATAAGAAGCATCCGAATACTTCTTACTTGTATCTTTTCATCGCACGGTTTGCACGAACTTTGGCTGTTTGAATCTTATAATCAAACCATTTATCTTTAAATATTTTACGCATTGTATCATCAAAATAACGCGTAATAAACAGATTTCTGGCACCTTTAAGTTTCTCACTGAATGATGAAGGTAATGCTCTTACTGAAATAGAATATCCTTCAGTAGCATACTGAATATAGTGCCACCAACCTGCCGGCATATATAATGTATCTCCGGGATGGATTTCGGCTTCATAACCGTTTAATAATCTAAGTGCCGGATACTCTTCCAGACTGCTGAATTTCGGATTTGCAATACTATGGAAGTTATAAGGCAGCTTATACATCAGGTCTGACTGGTTATTCGGAAACAACCATATTTTTTTCACACCCTGAAACTGGGATATAAATACATGTGACATATCTATATCAAAGTGATTACGGGTAGAAGAACCTTCGCCTCCGAAGAACATGTAAGGAAGCCATTGCAATACCTTACCTCCGGTTACATCATTATAGATAACATCTTTTTTTAACTCCGGTCTGAGTTTTAACAAATCAAACAGGAATAAACGTAGTTCTGTGGGTTCTTTAGTAATCAGGTTTAAATACTCCGCAAAAGTCATTTTACCTACAGGTGCGCTTGCCGCACGATCCCGTGACTCTTCTTCCTTCCCATATACAGAAATCATTTCGTCTCCGGCTATTTCCTTGAAATAGTCATAGCTCCATTTCTTCCAACATGTACTTTCAGGACTTATAAAGTCCTTTATAATGACAGGTTGACCCTTTTTCAAGTAATCTCTGATAAAATCACTTGGAGCTATTCCTGAGATACTATTGACTGGTTTTAATTTCACAAGATTGACTGTATAATTTATCTTCTAAATACAAACTTAAAAAAAAATATTCCTATTAAGTGCTCTGCCTAGTGATATAATATTTCCTTTTATTAAGACCACTAACTGAGGAGACAAGTTAATAAGAATATTTCTAAATAAGGGTGACAGAGGTCACATTTTTATCTTAATATGACCACAGATCCTGCTCGTAGTCCATTAATGTTTTCTTAATTCGCTCAGACTCATACAATCTGTCTACACCGTCCGCCATGTAATCTTTAATCCTCAGATCTTCCGGATTAGATTGCTTTACAATATAGCTGGAGAACATTCTCTTGATAAATACATCATCATAACTAAGCCCTGTGGCATCATTATGTCTGTTTACTACTTCTTTGTTTACAAATACATGTCTTGCTTCCGGGAAATAGATCCAAAAAGCAGGAGTAGCATCTACCTGGGGTGTAAAGGTATTCTCCTGTACTGGCAATGCTGCTGATGCAGGTGTTTCTGCGGATGGTGTTTCAGGCTGTACTGCAAACGGGTCAAAAGGATTACCGCCTGTTGCTGCAGTAGAGTTACCCGGAAGAACAGGTGTAGTCGCCAGACCTTCTATATTCGGAGTGATCAATGGCGCAATACCAACAATACGAGGCTCAAATACAGAACGTTGTTTATCAAAGATCCAGTCTTCCTTTATTCTGAATTTGACAACATTCTCACCACTGAATTTCCTTGCTTCGTAATGGGATTTGACAACCTCATTATTCTCATTATACTCTTCTACCAAAGTACTGTCTCCTCCAAAACGGGACATTACCTGATCCACAGGAAGTACATTCTTGAAGCTGTCACCGTTTGGATCATTTTCCGTAGGAGTAGGATCATATGCCGTTAACTCGCCTTTCATCACAGCATCGACGATAATATCAATCAATCTGGATTTAGGCGATGCAAATGCTTTATTCATCTTCTCGCGCAAATCTATTTCTCTCCATACCCGTTTACTATATGCAATATCAGTCTGTCTGACATTTGCATATGGGATTACTTTTCTTTCTGCAATATCGGATTTTACAGCATATCCGTCCACAGGAGGTTCCTCCACCTGAATAGGCTTTGTACTATTCGAGAGGTTCTCCTGTTGTGCAAACACAAATGGGGTATAAGCAGAAGCCAACAGCAATAAAACACCTAACTTTTTCATCCGTATATAATTTTTTTTAAACGGCTATTTCGCTATCCGATTTCCGATCCTCATGTGGATTTTGAAAAATCGTAATGGCTTCCTAACCCTGTATTAATTTGTAACCTGGAATGAAATAGGATCCAGGTTTTGTGCTACTCCGTCAGGACCAACACCGACAATATTGTAAATCGCAACTAACGTACCAGGAGTAATCGCCCCCAGTCCTGTTTTCATCTGTGCCGAGAAGCTCGAACCAGAAGATTGATAAGGACCTATAGGATCTACCCTTGGTTTCAGGATATACATATTGAATTTAGTTATACTGAACTTAGCGTCAAACTCAAAATTATCCAATGCTGCTGAAACTACATTCTGACCTCTAAGTTGTGCTGCCGAAATAGCCCCACCCGTTTTTCCTGCCACTCTTGCCGCAGGTTTTGGTATGCGTTTTACACGAAACTCAGTCGTTCCCAGTTGCTGTACTTTACCGTCAATCTTAGCAGAGACACTTACCGTTGCTTTTCCCGGTGTAGTCACTTTAGCAGAGTATTTACCGCCGGATCCGGAGATCGTTACTCCGTTTCCTGCCACCTGAATACTACTCATCGGAATACCGGGAGCAGATACTGAAATTGGATTTGAAACTCCAATGTACAATACGTTCATAGCATCCGGAGATACTACTGCAGATGGTTTGGCTACCTGATAAGTCATCGGCTCTGTCAGATATTCCTTCATTGTTCCGTCGGTCTGTTTTACAAGGATTTTACCCTGCCATTTAAACTCGCCTACGGAAGAGGTATTGACCGAATAAAGTCCCTGACCATCTTTTACATTCAGTGCACCACCGTTTACTGAAATACTTGGATTGGATTTGGAATCATAAGCAGTCAAAAATACTTTAGCGGTATAAGGTTGTCCCTGTATCAGATATGAAGTAGGAGCAACTGCAACAGCAGAGAATCTGTCCAGATTGACAACTGCCTGATCCATTTTACCGAAAATATGTTTTACAACAGCTGATTCTGTATTCTTAGCATCAGCTTTGATTTTTTCTAATGCGGTGATCGCTGCAGTCAGTGGAATACCATCACCAAAGTTAGAATCTTCCCAGGTCTTTTTGATTCCTGCACGTGGCACCGGATCCTGAGCAAACAAACTGAAACTTACTTCCTTATTGGTCAATTTCTCTAATTCATCTTTTGTTGAATTGATCATATCCCGCAATTGCTTTCCACGTTTTTCAGTGATCATCAGGCGGTAAGCGATATCTGTATTATTCCTTTTGATCAGATCTCCCGTTTCACTATCTTCTCCTCCACCTTCCTGTGCCAAAAGCGTCTTCAGCTCATCAACATAAGCTGTCAATTTTGCTGTTAACTGTTGTGCCTTCTCTGCTTTTTCTAAAATAGGTCTGGCACGCTCCGGGTTTTCTTTCATTTTTGTCTCCCGAAAAGACAAAAACATATTATCAATCCCAGCCTGCGTATTCTGGGTTGATGTACTTAAGCTGTTTGCTAAGTTTTTGAACGCATCTAAAATGGAATCACTTACATTCAGGGCTACTAATCCTAGTAGAACCAAATATAGGATCCCAATCATCTTCTGTCTGGGTGTTTCTCTATGACCTGCCATAATGTAATTTTTTAATTAATAAACTTCGATTATTAAAAGATTACTTATGATTTGTTTGGATTCATAGCCGAAAGCATATTTCCATAGATCGCATTTAGAGAAGCTAAGTTTTTGTTGAATGTACTCACCTGCTCTTTGAATTGTTGCATATCAGTAGAAGATTCATTAAATGTTTTCAAATCCGCAGCGGCACGGTCAAATGCTGAGCTCAGATTTGCAGCACCTGCTGATGCGGCATTCAGTTTATCTGCAAACAGATTCGTTGCAGTAGCGGTATCTGCTACCTTAGAGATCGAAGCTACCTTGTCGCTGAATGTGCGTAGTCCGTCTCCTAAATTACCAATAAGGTTTTCATCTATTTTAGCATCCTGCAATAATTTGTCTAATGCTGCAGTATTGCCTGTTGCCGCAGGAGCTGCTGCGATAGCCGGGCGTGCACCCGCCTTTGGCAACTCTCCGTTATAATCTTCGTCCAACTCAGGATATACCCTTGTCCAGTCTACTTCTGATTCGCTTGCCAAAAAACCCATTATGAAGAACAAAAGTGCTTCAACAGCCAATCCAATACCTATCATCCACTCACCACCTTTAAAATGGAGAATTTTAAACATCAATCCAATGATTACGACAGTAGCACCCCAGTTGATCAAGGTGTTAATACCAAATTTAAACTTACGTTTTGTTGCCATTTTCTTAAAAATAATTTATGTCTTTCTTAAAATTAGTAGTTCACTATTATTTGGTCACCCCTGTATATCGCGTCACAGATCTGAATCCGATATAGGATTTTGCGGTGTCCTGATATTCATACTGACGGGTAGAGTTTTGCAGGAAATAACCGATATCTTTCCATGATCCGCCACGTACGACTTTACGTTTCATTGCATTCTGATCACTCGCCTTAGCGCTGTGAGCATAAGTTGGGTTCATATCATGAACGAAAGAATATGCGGATTCATCATAGCTTGATTGTGTCCATTCGGCCACGTTACCTGCCATATTATATAATCCGAAATCATTTGGCCAGTAGGAATATACCGGAGCAGTATAAGCTGCGCCATCATCAATATAGTTACCTCTTCCCGGTTTGAAATTGGCCATCAGACAACCTCTTGCATTTCTGGCCGAAGGTCCTCCCCATGGATATTGCATACCGTTTTTCCCGGCTCTTGCGGCATATTCCCATTCTGCTTCGGAAGGAAGCTGATATGGCATGCGTTCTACTTCTCTGTTTTTAGCCGCAGCATTATTAAACAGACGGGTTCTCCAGGTATTGAATGCCTGCGCCTGTTTCCAGGTTACACCTACTACCGGGTATTCATCAAACGAAGGGTGAGAAAAATATCCTTCCACCATAGGCTCATTTTGTGCATAACTAAAATCGCTTACCCAAACTGTTGTATCCGGATATACGAGGATAGTATCTCTCATTATAAATTCTGATCTGCTGCGGGAAGGATCATTCTTCGCTGCGATTGCTCTGCGGAGATCATACCATTCATAATGGTATTTAAGCAATCTTACGTCGATTTCATTTTTTCCGAAGATACGGTCCTCACCCTGATAATACATGCTGTTCACACGCTCACGTTGCGTCTGATCCTTTGTTTTCCATGGAGATTTACTCTGGACTTTATTCCAGTCAATATGGCGTTCTCCGGAAGTAGGAGTTGTACCCTGATTCTGAATAAAATAGGAATCATCACCAAGAAAATTGGTGATAAGAATGGAATCACGTACCCAGTTCACAAATTGGCGGTACTCACTATTGGATATCTCTGTATCATCCATATAGAAAGGTGCAATAGTCACCTGTCTGTTTTGAGATACCTGTGAAAAGGTAATATCTTCATCGGACTGTCCCATAATAAACGTACCTCCGGGAATAAGTACCATTCCATAAGGTGTTTTATTGGCTTTCAGTTTATCTAATCTCACCCCCAGTAACTCTCCGTTATTACCGGGACCTTTGCAGCTACTGATAAGCAGGGAGCCCATAACAGCAAGAGTAAGAACTTTAAATAAATTATAATTCATTGTTAATTATGCAATTGAACAAATAAGCAGATCAAAATTCAGGACCCTCAATAACAACATTTTATCGACGGTCAATGTGTAAAAATACAACGTTTAATCAATATTCAGCGTTTTCCTCTTTAATTTTTTTTTTATTGTCAGTATAGCCCTACATAATTAACATAGAATTCGGCTTTCTGTACTTCTCCGAAAACAAAAAAAGGTGTCAATAGACACCCTTTCCTATTAAGATTTTTTTTATTCTATTTATTTACCAGCTTGATGTATTGCTCAACAGCCATTGTCATACTCGGAGCAACAGGAGTAGGTGCCGGAATATCCAGAATCAATCCGTGATCCAGCAACGCTTGTTGTGTAGTGGCTCCGAAAGCAGCAATACGGGTGTTGTTCTGCTTAAAGTCCGGAAAGTTTTCATACAGAGACTGCACACTGGAAGGACTGAAGAAAACAATGATATCGTAAAATACATCCTTCAGATCCGAAAGATCGCTGATTACCGTACGAAACAAAACTGCAGGAGTAAAATTATATCCGTTGACCTGCAGCCAGTTTTGTGTTTCTTCATTTGCCACATCCGAGCATGGGAACAGGAATTTCTCTTTACTGTGCTTTTTCAACACATCTTCCAGATCCTTTGCCGTCTGTTTGCCGAAGAAAATCTTACGTTTACGATATTGAATGTATTTTTGAAGGTAAAGTGCAATGGCTTCTGTAATACAGAAATACTTCATCTCCGCCGAAACTTCGAATCTCATTTCATCACAAACACGGAAAAAATGATCGACAGCGTTTTTACTGGTAAAGATTACTGCAGTATGCTCAGAGAGATTTATTTTGTCTTTTCTTACATCTTTTGCAGGCACCCCTTCCACATGAATAAAGCCTCTGAAATCTAACTTTAAGTTATATTTTTCAGCTAAATTAAAATAAGGAGACTTATCATTATCTGGTTTTGGAATAGTAACTAGAATACTCTTTACTTTCTTGGCTCTTTCTACATCAGAAGTTTGCATATTGTTCATTTATTTGCTCAACGTTCTCACTAATATCAATATCGGTGCGATTTCTAGGCAGCAAAGGTACAAAATTAAATAAAAAAGAGAAAACCTAAGATTGCCGAACAGATGAAAAGCAGTGCGTAAATACCTGTAAATAAACAAAATAAAAACTAAAATTATTGAAAAGGATATTACTAATGTAAAATAAGCAGACGGCAATAAACTCAAAACCAAGACTGTCGGCATCAGAATTAACATGCTGTTAAAATAAACTAAATATAGAACCGCAATGTATTCCCTTACCAGTTTATCCAATTCGAACACAAAAGAAATGAATCTTATGAACAGAATTTTGAGAATAAACAGCACTCCTACAATCAGCGAAATTTTGAGAAAATTATTTAACGTCAACGAATAGCCATTGCCTGACATATAAGCATCATACATCAGTAAGAACAGGCCCAGGGTGAAACTGAAGATGATATACAGAAAGATATAAGACCAGGAAGTCGCCATATTATCTTCTTTGCTGACCTGTTGTAACAACCGGTCTTTAAAATACGCTTCAATAATGACATTGAAATCCAATGGAAAAAACAAGCGTACCAAAGCCACAGCAAATACGAGTATCATAATAATACTAATAATCCATACCGGACGATTTTCTCTGGCATCTCCGGATCTGATAGCATCCGGACGATCCTTCTTTAGTGTATCCGCAAACTTCATCCATTTGATAAAGTCTCCGTTTGTAACAATCACCTTATCCTTGATCTCTTCGGGAATGCTAACTCCGCGATCAGGATCCGGCATAATAAGCGGATACATCTTTTGAAGAGAAGAGACTGTATCTGCATACAAGGAGTCAGTTTGTATACTTATATTTGCTACCGACCGATGCGGCAACAAAAGCCCCATTACGATTATCAAACATAAAATAACGAATTGCTTCGCAGACATAGTTCTTTTTTTTGAGATGTAAAGTTAAAATAAAAAATCAGAAGACCACTTAAACATAATCAATATGCCAAAATCAATTGTCAGATGTTCCTGGTGCGGAACAGACGAACTATACAGCCAGTACCATGACAAAGAATGGGGTAAACAGGTAAAGGATGAAAAAACACTGTTTGAGTTTTTGGTACTGGAATCTGCACAGGCAGGTTTGAGCTGGATCACAATCTTGAGAAAACGGGAGAATTACCGTCGTCTATTTGCCAACTTTGAATATAAGAAAGTGGCTGAGTTTACGGAAAAGGATGTAGAGGAATTAATGCAGGATGCGGGCATCATCCGCAACAGACTGAAAATAAAGAGTACAATCGAGAATGCAAAAATCTTTATGAAAGTTCAGCAGGAATTCGGCAGTTTTTACAATTACCTGTATTCCTTCCTGCCAGACAATGCCCCGATCATCAATGAAGTAAAATCTATGAGCGATGTACCTGTGAGTACACCGGAGTCAGATGCAATAGCAAAAGATTTAAAGAAAAGAGGGGTAAAATTCTTTGGCACGACAATCTGTTATGCATATATGCAGGCCGTAGGTATGGTAAATGATCATATCGTCACTTGTTCCTTCAGAGATCGTTAAGATCTCGAAGGAATATGCTGGTAAATATCGGGAAGATTACGGCATTGCCCGTTATAATCGAGCCCGTATCCAATGACAAACTCTTTCTCTATCTCAAAACCTATATACATAATGTTATCAAACTGCACCTGCAGATTGGCCGGTTTCATTAACAATGCGCAAACTGAAATACTGGCCACGCCCAGTTTTTCTAAAGCATCCATTGTATGCTTCAGCGAGTGACCGGAATCAATAATATCTTCCACTATAATGACATCTCTGCCTGTGAGATCCATTCCTACTCCTATCAGTTCCGCAATGTCTTCCTGCTCCACACCTTTGTAGGAAGCCAGTTTAACAAAGGAAAGCTCGGAGGGAATGACAACCTGTTTCATCAGATCTGACATAAACATAAAACACCCGTTTAACACCCCTATAAATACAGGGTGCTTATTTTCAAAGCGCATATTCAGATCGATACCTATCAGACGTATACGTTTTTGTATCTGATCATGATCAATCATAATCTCAAATTCCAGATTATCTACTGTAAGGTATTTCATACTATTTATTCTCCTCTTCGTCTGTTTTTTTTCTTCCCAATATCTTATCAAAGAGGCTTCTTTTTTCCTTCTCTTCGTTTTCCAGTTCCTTGATCATTTCTTCCTGCTCATCGTCCATATTCATATTCTGCAAGGAATCTACAGGCATTCCGGCAGGTCTTGATGGTCTGAGGTGTGGCTGGAGTACGACGGTATAAAATCCGTAGTTAGCCACAGTAGTATCTCTGGACAGTTGCCCTGTCTTGACCATGATATTGCCATAGGTATTAAAGTAGCGCGACATCTGCGGTTTCAGATGCCCCGTATAATCAAAGGCGTACAATCCTTTTTTGGGACGCGGAACAATACTTGACAAAAACAAACTTTCACCAAGTGTGATTTCTGAAGGTTTTTTACCAAAATAATAGTTTGCAGCTTCTGTGATGCCGTACACATTATTCCCCCATTCGATTACATTCAGATAGACCTCATACAATCGTTCTTTGCTCACCTGATGAGAAGATTCCATGAGCCAGACGAGTACAATCTCTTCCAGTTTACGGACCAAAGTCTTATTTCTGTTCAGAAAAACATTTTTCACTAACTGCATGGAGATGGTACTTGCTCCCCGTTTAAATTTTCTTTCTTTTATGTTTGTAACAATAGAGAGCTTGAAAGCCTCTTCCTGAAATCCGTTATGTTTGAAAAAGAAAGGATCTTCCGTATTCAGTAATGTGGTACGCATGTACCTGGAAATACTTTCGTACGGAGCAAATTTGGGGTTTTGAGGACCCACCACGATTTCCCGCATAACTTTTTCATCTTCATAAGCAGTATATACAAACGGAGAATTGAGTTTATTGATGTCCGCTTTTCCCCATTTGACGATCTTAAGGTCTTTATCATCAATTCGGGAAGAAAACTTAAGCTGATCCGGTTTTTTGAGATTGACCTCGAAGTCCAGATCATACTGGATCTGTCCTGTAACCTGTATACCTTCTACAGATTCGAAAAGTCCGTTTGGAATAGCATCAAAGAACTTTTGTGCTTCAAATTTACCGGTATGCACAGCAAGCGCAACGATCTGCTGAGGTTTATGAATATACTTTGCTTTCGGACTAAATTCAAAATCCCTGACTTTGACTTTACTCCCATCTATCAACTCTATAGACTGTGCACCAATATTTACCCCTCCCTCCAGAGTGGCCTCGGGCAGATTAATATCCTGATCGGACAATCTCCAGTGATGTACCTTTAAATTTTTAAAATGCCAGTCTCCGCGCAGGGTCAACATCTCTTTACCCTTTCGGTCTACTTTATTCAAATCAAATTCGATTTCATCAAAACTTAGCCGCACACCAAATTTGCTCTTTAAAAAAGGGAATTCCGTATCCTTCTGTTCGGATGACAGTTTGAGATTCAATTCCTGCCGGTCAGGGTTTACATATCCTGCCACATTCCATTGTGCATCGTTATCATTTAAGAACAGAGCTGCATCAATATCACCGCCACTGATCTCTGCTCGCGGTATTCGTAAACGCTGATAAGTACTGTCATCTCTGAAAGACACTTCAAAATCCTGAACATCCATATTTCTGGGGATTTTAAAGAAAACCTGTTTCAGAATCCCATCTGCTAAGGCCGCCAGATTCTTTTCTGCTTTAGGGTTATCAGTAGAGTCTTTATTTTTCCTTTTAAACAGGAAATCATAATTGCTAATACTATCCTTTTTGATCAGGGTAAAGTTGGCTTTATTCATTTCGATCTGTCCGATCTTCACATCTCCGAATAGCAAAGGCCATATACGCACAGATACCGCAAAATCATCTATATGTGCAAGCTGATCTTTTCCTTTAGGGGTAACATATACATTTTTGAAAACAACTGTTGCCAATCCCTTGAAGCCGTAATATTGGATTTTGAGATCAACCCCGTATTTTTTATCCATTTTCTCTTTGGCAGAAGCGATTGCCCTTTGTAAAATGGCATCCCGTTTACTCAGCCCATAGGAAACACCGACAACCAGCAACAATATAATGCCGGATAGTATCCCGATGATCCATCGCTTCTGTGTAGGAGTAATTTTATTAAAAAACTTTTTGAGCATAATAAATGAACGAAAAAAAGCCTGTTTTCTTATCTGTTATACAGTACAAGTATAGGCAAATTAAGGCATTCTTTGAGCAGGAAAATAAACTAGTTTCTTTGATTTTAATCCATTTCAGAACTCCGGCAAATCATTCTGTTTAACATTCATCTGTATCGACACGCCACAAAAGAATGAGGTAAGATCAAATTTGCACTTTAAAAACATCCAAATGACAGGATTATGTTTTGCAATAGTTAGTTTTGTAGTTTGATACCATAGATATGATCACAAAAGAACAGATATTAAATGCCCTGAGTCATGTAGAAGAACCGGATTTAAAAAAGGATCTCGTAACACTTCATATGATTCAACATATCGAGATATTTCCGGATAAGATAAAATTTGATGTTGTATTGACGACACCTGCCTGTCCGCTTAAAGGGCATATTGAGCATGCCTGCCGCAATGCGATAGCCTTGTTTGTGGATAAAAATATAGCTGTAGACATCAATATGACCTCCAATGTGACGAGTCGTGAAGGTAATCAGCTTTCAGGTATCAAAAATATTATTCTGGTCGCATCCGGAAAGGGTGGCGTAGGAAAATCTACTGTTGCTGCAAACCTGGCTCTTGCTTTAGCTGAAAAAGGAGCAAAAACAGGACTTCTGGATGCCGATATTTATGGTCCTTCTGTGCCTATAATGTTTGGACTGGAAGGAGCCAAGCCTCAATCTGTACAAACAGCAGATGGTAAAACAAAAATTTTACCGATTGAGAAGTTTGATCTTAAATTATTATCCATTGGTTTTTTCACAGATCCAAATCAACCCATTCCCTGGAGAGGTCCTATGGCCACATCAGCTATTAAACAATTATTCAATGACGCTGACTGGGGGGAACTGGATTACCTGATTGTAGATATGCCTCCCGGAACAGGCGATATTCATATTACCGTTGCACAGACGTATCCTATATCCGGAGCAGTCATTGTGACTACCCCTCAACAGGTTGCGCTAGCAGATACGATAAAAGGTATAGGCATGTTTATGATGGAAGGTATTAATATTCCGATATTGGGAATAGTCGAAAATATGGCTTATTTCACACCTGCCGAATTACCGGATAATAAGTACTATATCTTCGGAAAAGATGGAGGAAAGAGATTAGCCCAGGAAAATAATGTTCCTTTTCTCGGAGAAATACCTCTGGTAAAGGGAATCTCGGATGCCGGTGATAATGGATTTCCTATATTACTGGATAAAGATGATCCCGTAAGCGCAGCTTTCCTGGATATTGCAGGACGTACTGCACAGCAGCTATCGATTGAACTGGCCCGACATTAAGCCCGGCTTAATGCTTAACAATCCGCACCTATCCTATTATCACCAGACACAGGCGCTTTTATCAGGCCGGTAAGTTTGGTGATAATAAAATATTTTGTTAACTTTAGTATACATCTGACTTCCCTATTCTAGTTGCTGAAAATTCTATGGAAAGAATCAATATCATATATGATGTATATCAAAGAGCTATTGGCAATTATACGGTTTCCATCCGGTCATTCTATTCTGCTGAAACGAAGTTAGGTATCGGCTTATTTGTAAATGAAATAGAAACGCCTCTTTTTTATTATAAAACGGACAAAAGCAATAGTATCCCCTATCTGGGCTTCAATCACAGTCAGATAAAGGTGTTTATGGAATCCGACAATTACGAGAATAAAAATGTAGAATCCCGTTTTATTAATTTCACCTCTCTGATTAAAATGTTTGAATTCTATGCTTATGCACACTTTGACGCCAAGCCACAGGAATTTATTACTGAAAATCAGGTATACATTGCCTACATAACCGCATTCGAAAAGAAAATGAGTCTATTGAAATAGATCTGTGATTTTCGTAAGCAAGCTATTCAAATGATGAAGTTACAGTTGTTGTTGGCTGTTTATCATTAGCCGGGCTTCCTCCCAGTACGGACTGATTTGCTCCGCTTTTATCGCCACTTGTCGCCACATCATTACGGCGCATATATATTTCAGGAATATTCAGCTGACTTACGCCTTTTATTGTCATTACTCTGGAAACATAGAATTTTTGAGTTGTAGTCTTTGTTTCTACCTTATTATTGACCTTATCCACGATTGCAAATGTGAGGTAACTCTCCATGTTCATCGGCGTAGCATCTACGGAAAAGGAATCAAAACGTGCAGGCATCAGGTTTCCGTCTATAGTCGTAATATTCACTTTTTGAGATAAGGGTTTGTTATAAAGTGACCCAAACTGACGTCTTAAAGACAGGAAGTTATTTTCAACGTAGGAATGGGGCGGAACGAAGAGCATACTTTTAGGTAATGTTGCACTTCCATTGACATTTCCGCTTATTGAAGAATAATCTACGCTGTGGCCGTTACCAAGATCATAACCACTTGTCCAGGAACCTGCGTTAAGACGTGCATTCAATTTAACATCATTTCCTAAATAACTGATGGCCTGACCATTTACCACTAATGCAGAACTTCCAAGATCCACAGCAATAGGCACACCCAACTTATTAGCGATACGGGTGTGTACACTGGTGTTCTGCCCATTAAATCCATACTCTATTTTAATCGTGTCATTCTCAAACACAAATTTCCCTGATTTTTCATCTTTGGAAAGAGATTGACTATCAATGGTTGTTAAATAGGTAGTAGAACAACTGTTTAATATAAACAAAGTGCACAGCGCAGCTGAAAAATACTTTAATGCCTTCATATCCAAACTTTACTTAATTTCAAGGTAAGTTAAATAAAAAATATAATACTTATTATATGACGACTCTTGTTTTAATATTAAGCTTTTGTAAACTATTTTTCAGTTAACATTGGACGGTATTACCTAGACTTATTAAAGACTCAAAAAAGAAGACCTTCCGGAAAACTCCGAAAGGCCTTAAAATTAACCTTATCTGTCAATAGATTACTCTAAAGCACCGTTATAATCTGACTCACGAAGGGGAATTCTCCATGTCCATTTGTTATTTTTTTCCGGTGTGATAACTTTTGCCAGGTCGGTTATAAAGTTTCCTCCGTTTGCATATATTTTGCGATCAATTGAATCTCCCCATCTCTTCATGTCAAACCAATCGAAACCTTCTCCCCATAATTCGATTGCTCTATACTTTTTAATCTCTTTCAGCAAATCTTCTCCTGTGGCAGTTGCATTGTACTGCGCATCTCTTCCGGACTTAGCAGTCAGATTATTCAACACTGTCTGTACTTCTGAAGCGGGTTTATTCTGGAAGTATTTAGCTTCTGCTTCGATCAGATACATCTCAGATGAACGGAAATGATTCAAATTACCTACACCCGGCATATCTGTTGCTTTAAGTTTAAACTGCATATAAGCATAAGTTGTAGCATTTGATTGCAAAGCCGGGAACAGTTGAAAAGCTCTTGCTTTCAAAGCAGCTCCTGCAACACCTGTACTTGTTGTATAAGCATCTGTTTTAGGATCTAAAAACAAACCTTTTCTGATATCCGTAGCAGGAATTTTATTGAACAACTCTCTACTGATACATTTTGGTGTATTCCTTACTGCACCTGCACTCGAATTATATCCGATATAAGAGAAAAATGAATAAAAATGTAAATTCTCATCCAACGCGCCATAGCTGCTCCAGATCCACTCTGCATTTGGTGTGCTGAATCCTGCTTTGTAGTCATTTACAGACATCAACGGATAATCCTGAACGGCTAATTTTGCATATTTCTCAGCGTTAATATAATCCTGTTTGTTTAAGGCTGCACGTGCATAGATAGCATACGCAACATCCTTGTTGACTTCAAAGTTTTTAGTTCTTTTCAATCCGGACTGTTCATATAATGCTAATGCAGTATTAAGATCATCATATATTTGCGCATAGGATTCTCCTAAAGTAGATAATGCTTTGTCTCCTGTTGACATATCTGTACGCAAAATCAATCCCGAAGTACTTCCGTTATTAGAATCACTCCATCTGTATCCGTAAATCTGCGCAAGCATCATAAAGCTGTAGGCTCTGTATGTCAGTGCCTGTGCTTTAAGAAATTGTTTTTCGCTTTCCGGACCTGTAGCAGCATCCACAGAGTGAATAATGATGTTGGCATTACCAATGATTTTGTAGTAGTAATACCATGGATAATACAAGTAAATACTTGTTACATTCTCATTATATCCGGCATTGATAATAGCTGCCCAACCGCCTAAGTTGACAAAGAAATGGTTTCCCGGATAATTACCATAATACATCTTTATAGTTCCTTCACCATTAAAACCTTGTGACTCCAGGTATTGTGAAGTCATCATTTTTGCCAGACCGTTTACGGCAAGCTTTACATTGGCCGTTGTCTCAAATACGGTGGGTGTACCTATTTTCTCTGTAGGTACGGTATCTAAATAATCCTTATTACAAGAAGCCAGGAACAAAGCTCCTAAAGCTAATATTTTTATAAAACCTGTGTTTTTCATGTTCGTTTGTATTATAATCCTACTTTCACTCCTACTGATACTGTTCTTGGAGTCACCCAAGCATTGGTACTGATTCCGTTCCATTGTTGTTGCGGATTCATTCCTTTTAACTTTGTAAAAGTAGCCAGATTCTCGATTCCGGCATTTACCGAAACAGAAGATAAATCAAATCTGTTAACAAATGTTTTTGGAAGAGAATAGCTAACTGCTATATTTTTGATAACCAGATAAGACGCATCCTTCAGGAATCGAGTGGACGTGAAGTTATTAAAATTACTTTGTGAGAAGTTAATTCCCGGAATTCCGTTAGGGTCAATTCTGTTTGCTGATGTAGCAGTCATTCCTTCAGGAGTACCATTCCATGAGTTTAACAGATCGGCATGCAACGAGCTTGGTGTACCTGACATACTCATCAATATTCTGTATGATTCATCAAAAGTTTTACCACCGATGGCGTAGGTAAATAATCCGGATAAACTAAAATTCTTGTAGGTAAACAGCGTATTAAAACTACCGTTCATTTTAGGAATAACACTTCCTGACCAGTCTCTCTTACCATAAGAAGATGGGTTCGTAACATAGTACTTACCATTGATCTCAATCAGATCAGCAGCCGGAATAGGATCTTTTCCAGGGGCAGATCCATTGACATTGAAACGCTCAGTATCTGCAAGATACAGGGACTGACCAGTCATCTGATCAACACCGGCAAATTGCCATAACCAGTAATCGTACCGGCCATGTCCTTCCATCCACTTGAAGTTTCCGGTTACGATACCATTCTTTCTGTTTTCCTCAGGTAAGGCCAATACTTTATTTTTCAACCAGGTCGCATTCGCTCCGACATTCCATCTGAAATCCTGATTTTTGATTACATCCACATCGAAAGTAACTTCAATTCCCCGATTAGACATCGAACCAATATTTTTGGTGATAGTAGAAACTGCATTTGTATTGGACGTTGCTCCTGCAGAAAGCGGAAGATTAAGATCAAAAATCAAATTTTGTGATTGCTTATCAAAATACTCCACCATGAAGTTCACTCTATTGAAAAGTCTACCTTCTAAAGCCGCTGAGAAAGAACTCGACGTTTCCCAGATCAAATCTTTGGCGGCATTCTGAGAAAGGTATAAAGCCGCTACATTTGCATTTTGTGCAATGCTATACAATGCAAGGTGTGCATAATAATCGGCACTCTCATCATTTCCAACTTCACCATAAGAAGCTCTTAATTTCAAATTGTTTACCGTGTTAAGAGCATCTTTGAAGAAGTCCTCCTTAGAGATAGACCAGCTACCTCCTAATGACCAGAAGCTACCCCAACGGTTTTCAGGAGAAAAGCGGGAAGATCCGTCTCTTCTGAATGACGCTTCCGCAAAATACTTATTATCGTAGTTATAACGTGCTCTTGAAAGGAAACTCTCCGTTCTGTATTCTTGCTGATAATCGTATAAGTTGGTAATATTTGTAAAATTATTAAGATCCGGCTTACCCGCAAATGTTTCTGTAGTCTTAAATCCATACAGATAAGTACGGTTATACCAATAATTTTCATGACCAGCCAACACATCTATATGATGCTTTCCGTAATCCTTATCCCACGACAATAACTGTTGAGTAGTATAATTTTTATAACGATAGATTCTTCTTACTCCTCTACCTTTATTCCCCATACCATCACCAATAATAGCATTATAATAATTACGGTCTTCTGAGTTTCTTAAATTTAAGTCCCCGTTTACGGAGAATTTAAAATCTTTTAGAAAATAAAAGTCTAAGTAGACACGACCATTCAGGGTGCTGCGTATAGTATTATAGCTGTTCAGTTCATTCTCCCAAATGTTATGACGCCCCATATATTGCATTCGGGTATCTGAACCTTCATCATATTGTCTGTTACCGGCAGCATCCAGTGCATATGAACCATCGGCTTTATGCAAATGAATAGGATAAATCGGAGCTATACTTCTGGCATAATTAAATGGATTTGAATAGGAACTTTCATCATCATTTGTCGCTGGGATCAGATTTGAATTTTGATGAGAACCGGATAGGTTCATTCCATATTTAAACCATTCCTTAGCTTTCAGATCGGCGTTGACACGCCCTGTAAAACGGGAGAAATCTGACCCTTTTATATAGCCTTTCTCTTTCAGATATCCGGTAGAAAAATAAATATTGCTTTTTTCTGTAGCATTGCTTCCGTCAATGTTGTAATTCTGACGGTGGCCTAAACGATCTACAGCACCCATCCAATCTAAATCTTCCTGATAGCCTGGTAATATCTGTGCATCACTTACCATTTTACCATTGCTGTCAAATAACTGATCACTCGGCTTATTGTAAATATTCAATTTTAAATAATCGCTGATCAGAGCCTTAGTAGCCTGTGCTCCGGCTAATTCTTTTGTCGGATAATCCTTTGGATTACTTGTCAAAAGGTTATTTCTGAAACCCTGCCACATGGCTTCCATAAACTGATTTGGATTCAATCTGTCATACTCGGCTATACCTCTGGAATAAAACCCCTGGTCTGTACCCACATTTATCTGAGAGCGTCCAAGTTTTCCTTTCTTGGTCGTGATAATAATTACACCATTTGAGGCACGGCTACCATATAAGGCAGATGAAGAAGCATCTTTCAATACGGATACACTTTCGATATCATTAGGGTTAATATCGGATACATTTCCTCCGAAAGGCACACCATCTACAACATACAGAGGGTCATTAGATCCGTTCAGAGATGAAAATCCACGGATTCTGATCGTGGGTTCGGAACCGGGCTGACCGGAAGTATTATTAATCTGTATACCTGCAGCAGATCCTTCCAAAGCACCCAAAGCATTTGTAATAGGTCTTTTTTCAAGGTCTTTAGAAGTGATGGAAGAAATAGAACCCGTCAAAGATTCCTTCTTAGCTGAACCATAGGCTACCACTACAACTTCTTCAAGCGCATGCTCATCGTTATTCATGACGACATTTAGTTGCATCGCGCGCGTGACTTTGATAGTCTGACTTGCAAATCCGACGAATCTGAAAACCAGAGATGAATTGGCAGTTGCAGAAATACTGTAGTTACCATCAGCATCAGTTTGTGTAGCCTTATTAGTCCCCTGTACTATTACGGATACTCCACTGATAGCCGAGCCATCGGAGGAAGAGGTGACCTTCCCTTTTACTGTAAAATCCTGTGCGTGTGAAACTCCGATAAAAAGAGTAAACACAAGAATAAAACTGAGTAATTTTTGTTTCATATGTTTATGTTTATTAAAAAAATGTCCACAACGGGACGGTAGTTAAGCAACGAATGTTGGCTCCTTTTGAGAATTTATATTCAAAAAATATCGAAAAAGAGTAGTTAATGAGGTCGTCGTCAGCAACTGTTAAAAAATGTTAAGCGCAAAAATATAGCTAAAATCGAGAAAAACAAATAATTGCATAAAAAACTATTATAGCCTATACTTCATCTATTTATAAGCTATTGATTATAAATAAATAACAAAAAAACAATTTAGCAAAATATATAAAAAATAATTGTTTGTATTACTACCGTTGTGACATGCAAGTATAGAAACCGTTTTTATACAATTAAAGTTGTGTAAATCAGAATGATATTTACGTCAAAAGATTCTCACCACGATCCCATTCTAGCCTTCCTTCAATTAATTGAAATTCTCCTGAAGACCAATAATCATAACGTACATATAACATAGATATACTGTCTTTTAATCGATTAAATAATTATTTTTTAAAATAAAACTACAACATTTTGATAATGTCGTTTATATTAAATAAATTTATTTAAAATACATTTAAGCAAATTAATTACACCTAAACGTATAGTATATGAAAAAAAATAAAATTGCAGAAAAACTTCTATTACTATTAGCAGCAATTATGCTATTCAACTCCTGTAGAAGAGATATTGACACAGCTCCGAAAGACCAAACGCAGATAGATACAACTTCTTTTCAAAAACTGATGATCAATGGCAATGAAGTCCTTATTAAACAGGAAAATGGAAAATACTATATCTCAGATGATGAAGTACTAAGTGAGAGACAGTTGAATATACTTAAAGATCTTGCTCGTAAAAATACGGGTACAGCCAAAAGAAGCGCTATCCTAGATGATGTGGTAAAGAAATGGCCGAATGGTATCTGGTACTACAAAATCGTATCTTCCCGAAGAACAGAAATTTTGCAGGCGATGTCCTGGATAGCTGCCAATTCCAGTGTTAAATTTGTGGAAAGAACAAACCAAGCTAATTATGTAACCATTTATGATACCAACGCAGGGGCATCGGAATCGAATCATGTTGGCATGGAATCCTATAGTAAAGAAATTTATATTTCCGCATCCCATGCTGTCGGAACTATAGCACATGAAATATTACATTCTCTCGGATTCTTTCATGAACAAAACAGACCTGACAGAGATCAATACATCAATGTGTATCTGGACAGAATCCCTTACAACGATAAAAACACCCGATACCAATATCAGATCAATCCGTTAGCTAAAGGTGTCGGAATCTTTGACTTTAATTCTATTATGATGTATTCATCAAATGGAATTATGGAAAAGAAAAACGGACAAGAATGGCAAAGGCAACGGGATTCACTATCCTTAGGTGATATAGAAGGACTGGCACATTTATACGGTCCGCCATCTTCGATCTGCAATTCCGGAATTTATACAGTCACCAGTGGAACTTCAGTAACTCTTCAATATGCTACAAATATTGCCAATGTGACTTCATTGGGAAATAACCAGTATAGAATTACCAGAATTGGTAATGCAAATGGAACAGTTACATTGAAATCTTTACTCAATGGAAATGCTTATAGTAAGGAGATTTATATTGGTGGATCGAGGATCTCTGAAATCACCGGACCAACGACTGTTTACTCTAATCAGGAATACCAATATCAATTAAATTTTGGCGGTGTTCCTACTGGTCAAGTTACTCGTCTCAAGGCCAGTGGAACATTTTTACAAGATTATAGTGTTGAAGGTAATTATATAAAAATACAGACTAAACCAATGTTAAATAATATGAAACCTAAACAAATATTAATAGAAGCTGTATATCAAAATGAATGTGGATTAGTAGAAGGAAAGAATCTATACATAACGGTTTATCCTTAATACTTTTAGAAATTGTAAGATTACATGCATCTATTTAGCACCTAATCTTGAAGAGTCGATAACAATTACAATAAAAACAAAACCGGATGTATTTAGAAAATACATCCGGTTTATAATCTCAATTTATTTTAAGTTTAGCAATCTGTAAAATTTTATCACACACATTTTAGCCACCTTAAATAACATGCAAAAGAAGTGAACAAATCTTCTTAAAACATCATTGAAGTTTGCGTAGAATCTAATATTCTTACTTATCCTTTATTTGGACAATTATATAAGCAACAATATGAACAAAATTAAAATTATTGCAGCGTCTCTATTATTAGTGACAGCAATCATATCATTCAACTCCTGCAGAAGAGACATTAACGCTGCTCCAGACAACCAAACGCAGATAGATACAACTTCTTTTCAAAAACTGATGATCAATGGCAATGAAGTCCTTATTAAACAGGAAAATGGAAAATACTATATCTCAGATGATGAAGTACTAAGTGAGAGACAATTGAATATACTTAAAGATCTTGCTCGTAAAAATACGGGTACAGCCAAAAGAAGCGCTATCCTAGATGATGTGGTAAAGAAATGGCCGAATGGTATCTGGTACTACAAAATCGTATCTTCCAGAAGAACAGAAATTTTGCAGGCGATGTCCTGGATAGCTGCCAATTCCAGTGTTAAATTTGTGGAAAGAACAAACCAAGCTAATTATGTAACCATTTATGATACCAACGCAGGGACATCGGAATCGAATCATGTTGGCATGGAATCCTATAGTAAAGAAATTTATATTTTAGCATCCCATGCTGTCGGAACTATAGCACATGAAATATTACATTCTCTCGGATTCTTTCATGAACAAAACAGACCTGACAGAGATCAATACATCAATGTGTATCTGGACAGAATCCCTTACAACGATAAAAACACCCGATACCAATATCAGATCAATCCGTTAGCTAAAGGTGTCGGAATCTTTGACTTTAATTCTATTATGATGTATTCATCAAATGGAATTATGGAAAAGAAAAACGGACAAGAATGGCAAAGGCAACGGGATTCACTATCCTTAGGTGATATAAAAGGACTGGCACATTTATACGGTCCGCCATCTTCGATCTGCAATTCCGGAATTTATACAGTCACCAGTGGAACTTCAGTAACTCTTCAATATGCTACAAATATTGCCAATGTGACTTCATTGGGAAATAACCAGTATAGAATTACCAGAATTGGTAATGCAAATGGAACAGTTACATTGAAATCTTTACTCAATGGAAATGCTTATACCAAAGATATAGTTATTGGAATTCCCATATCTCCAACTTCTTACATAATCGGACAAGCAAGTATAAATTCTCCGTCTCAGGGATACTCACTTTACCCCTATCAGGTAGATGCTGTACCAGGAAATACATACCAATGGAATGTCTCAGGAATGCCCGGTGTACTAATTACAGAGCAAAGCAATAATAGCATAGTCTTAGCAATTCCCAGAATCATTGGCAACAGCAGTAAAAATATAAGTCTTTCTGTAAAAGCCTCCAATCAATGTGGAGAATCACTCTTTTCTTTTAATAAGACTATCACAGTCACCCCTAATAATGGAGGTGGAATAAACGGCTTCTAAGATAGTCTAAATGAATTGAACAAAGTAATGGATAGTATAGGGTTTTTCAAACTGAATCTGAAAATGAGCACTTATATTGAAAATTGTATTTAATAGTAATACTTATTTAGTAAGGAAATTATATTGTAGATAAAGGGTATCAAAATCACTAGACCAATGAATACTTACTCTGAACGGGAATATACATTGAAATTTGAGGCCATGTTTAACGGTCCAGCGACTTGGTTCAAGAGGAGAAAGAATCTGTATATAATGATTCATACTTAAATAATTTCACAAAAACACTTATCAAACTGTTAAAATAGAAAAGAGTGGCAATTAAAATCGCCACTCTTCCATTATTTAATTTAAATATTGAATTACTTTGTTAATAAATAAACTACTTTGTAATCCAGACCTGACTCTGAACAGGAATTATTTCCTGTCCATTGTCTAAAGTAACCAAATACATAAACGCAATTTGCAAAGTAGTTGCTGTTGCACTATTTATAAAATCCTGTACCAACTTATTATTAGCAGCACTTTTTGATCTAAAATCTGCAATAGTTGTAGAGAAAACTACGGTAGTACCATTTCCCGCTATCGGTTGACTAATATACGTACCTGTTCTTACACCACCAGCATTTATAGAAGTTGCCCCTCCTAATACTTTACTTATTTCCTTGATACTTCTACCAGAAGAAGAAGGAATGCTTAATGTAAAAGAAATCTTTCCATCACTAAGAGGAACTGAAATATATGGATTAAAACCATGGGTCGTTGCTCCCGGAAATGTTACCGGTATCTCGGGACGATTATCTTTATAAAATTCGGTGTAATCCTTCTCACATGAGACTAATATTACCGAAACAAAAAGCAGAATTATTTTTATAATATTTTTCATATCTATAGTTCTTATTAATTTACATCCCACCAAACCTTAACATTTGATTGTGGTACATTACTTCCTTGTGGAAAATTAGGATTTCTTTGCAGTTCACTGTTTAAGTATATAGCTCTTACAGGTGGTTGTCCGTCAACACCTCCAGCATTCTGGTGAAGTGCCAATTGTGGATAACCTGTTCTTCTCCAATCATTCCACTGCTCTAATCCATTAGAAAATAGAGAAATATATTTCTGTGTTATTATTTTTTCAATCTTCTGTTCTGTCGAACCAGTTAATGAAACAATAGTTGGATTTGAAGTAAAATACAGGTCAATATCTGTTGCAGAAATACCTGCGTCACTCATAGAAGCACGAATTCCTTGTTGATATAATGCTTGCGGATCTCCTGCTGTTCCCAATCTTAATGCTGATTCAGCCAAAATAAATGACGTTTGAGCATATGTCAGCAATCGTGTAGGACCTTCCCCATTTGCTCCAGTTACATATTTATTATATTTTGAGCGACTTTCGAATGGAGGGAATGTACCGCCAAAACCATTATCTGCAGTTACATAACTTCCTGTAGGACGAGTTACAAAAAGTGGTAATCTCGGATCATTTAGAGATTGTAATAACGTTACAAAACGTGTACTAATCAGTATTTCATTTTGAAACAACGAGTTAAATGAAAGAGTCCAGATTGGAGCCTGGCTTCCTACTTGTCCACCAAAATTTACAGCAATGTTTTGCGTATTAGCATTTATATACTGATTTTTTGTAATTACTTCGTCAATTACAGATTTTGCTTTCGCCGGTTCTACTAGACTAATCTGAATAGCCAGCTTCAGTAATAAAGAATTTCCAGCTCTTTTCCATTTTGCAATATCCCCTTGGAATACGATATCATCGACACCAGGTTTCAATGGACTAGTTTGCTCCAAATCTGCCAATCCTTCTTTTGTTAAGTCAAACAGACTCTTAATTCCTGCCGCAGAATTACCAAGATATATATCCTTCTGAGTATCCAGTTTCGGAGTAGTTACCTGAGCTTCTCCTAATAATGCTTCAGAATACGGAATATCACCCCAAATATCGGTAGTCATAGCAAATGTTAATGCTTGCATAATTTTACCAATTCCTGCATATGCTGGTCCATTAGTTTGATTTGCCTTGTCAATTAACTTTTTGTAGTTAATCAATGCCCCTCCATATAACTCTGAACTCCACTGATTCGCAAAATCATCCCCATCGATAATGTAACGATCATAACTTTGAGGACTTCCTCCTGCACCAGTTGTAACACTCATAATTGTAGAAGCGAACCGATTTAATTCATTTGAATTAGCAAAGGCTGTACCTGCTAAACCAGTAGGTAACAAAGTCGCTGCCGGAACATCCAATGGGTTATTAGGTGTATCGTTAACATCTAAAAACTTATTACAAGATGCGGCAGACAACAGTACTACTAATGAAGTAGTATATAGTATATTCTTTTTTATCTTAATTTTTTTCATCTCTATTTCTCAATTAAAATGTCGCACGTAAGTTAATACCATAATTTCTAGTTGTAGGAATACCGTTTAGATCCAGGCCTTGTACATTTCCTGCTCCCTGCGTATTTGTTTCAGGGTCTCCAGGGAATCCAGGAGCAAACATCCAAAGATTTCTACCACTAACACCTATTGATAACTGACCAAAAGGAGTTTTGTTTAGGATACTCTTAGGTAAACTGTAGTTTAATGATACTTCTCTTAATCTATAGGCTGTTGCATCAAAAACAGCTGCTTCTGAAGCGATACCACCTAAATTTTGCCAATATGACTGTGCAGATATCTGAATATCATTTGGACGGTAACTACCATCACTATTCTGAATTACCCCAGGTAAAATTCTTGGTTGATCTCTATCCACACCTGTTTCCTCGATCATACCGCCTGAACGCATATCCACTTGTCCCATTGAGAAAATTTGTCCTCCTTTTGCAATATCAAAAAGAGCACTTAAGCTTATTCCTTTATACGTAAATGTATTTGAAATACCTAAAGTATAATCTTTTTGAGGATTTGCTAATATTTGGTTACCCACTGTTGGTGCAAATAATCCGGTTGTAGGATTGATCAATAATTGACCTTCTTCATTTCTTGCATATTTTGCACCTACAATTACACCATAAGGATATCCTTCAGCTATTGAAGGAGTAATTCCACCAAAGTAATTTACATCTGGAATAACAGTACTTGTTAATTGATCACCACCGACTGGTTTGTCTCCAAAAATTGCGATTACTTTATTTCTGATACGGGTAAAATTCAGATTCACATTCCAGGAAAAGTTATTATTGCGGATTGGATAACCATTTAACATTACCTCAATACCTTTATTAGTCATTTCACCAATATTTGACGTTCTGGTATCGTAACCCGATGAATTCGATACGGCGACATCAAATATCTGGCTTGTACTTCTAGTACTGAAATATGTTACATCTACATCAATTCTGTTGTTCCAAAGACCAAATTGAGTTCCGAATTCGTAAGAATTTACAAATTCAGGTTTCAACTGGTCAAACCCAATTCTTGAACCAATTTGAAAACCTGTTATACTTGAAGTACCAACAGCAATCGGGAAAGTAATGCTTGCAGTGTTATTTCCGTAAGTAGAGGATAAGAATACTGTTTTAAGTAAATAAGGATCTGCATCTCTACCCACTCGTGCAACGTTCGCTTTTAACTTCCAGAAAGAAAGCAGGTCAGATTTTATATCCCACGCATCAGTAGGGACAAAACTTAAGGAAGCTGAAGGGTAAAAATAGGTGTTATTGCCACTCGGTAAAGTAGAAGACTTATCAGCTCTTCCTGTCAATTCTAAAAACAGGTAAGAGTTATAATCTAATGATAATTGAGCATAATGTCCAATTAGTCTACGTCTCTCTTTATTTGAATAAGAACCTGTAAATACTGATGCATTACTTACGTTATCAAATCCGGGAATACTTAATGCACTAGACACAACTCCTGAAGATCTATAGTCTCTTTGATTAATATTCTGTCCTAACAAAAGGCTTGCATTTAATCCTTCTGTCAGAATATTATCTTTTTTAGCTCTGATCATCAAGTCTCCGTTAAGCTCGGAACGGAATCTATTATCTGCATCAATTGCACCTTGTGGAGCTCTTGCCGAACCATTTCTTAGTACTTGAGATCTTATGTCATTATATGTATCTCCTGTAACACGATAAGATACGTTTAACCAATCTGTAAAATCATAACCTATACTTAGATTTCCAAATACACGATCTACATTTGACGTGAAAAACTCATTTTCAACACTCCACAGTGGACTATTTTGAGTTCCTAAGAAATATTGACGCTGACCAGCAGCATTAAGAATTGGGGTACCAATCAGGTCATAACTGACAGGTATACGTGATATCTGTCCAAAGGCACTACCACCATTTCCCATTGTTGATCCGCGTTGACTGGTTTTACCATAAGTGATGGATCCGCCAACTTTAATACCATTCTTTAGTTTTGTATTTCCACCAACGTTAACCGTATGACGGTTATAGTTACTTTCGCGAACAACTCCATTTTGAATTGTACTGGACAGGCCCGCTGTGAAGTTACTATTTTCATCACCTCCGGCTAAATTAGCAGAGTTTTGATAAAATGCTCCTGTTTTATAAAAATCAGTAATATTATTTGGATACGCTTTATAAGGAACTTTTAATCCTGTTCCTCCTTGGATTACAGAATCCATAGTTCCAAATTTTGGCCCCCATGATAATGTACTTTGATTATTATAAATATTTTGGGAACCTTGACCGTATGAGGTTTGGAAATCTGGCAAATAACCTATTTTCTGAAAATTTGCTGAAGAGTTTACGGTAACCTCAGTTTTGCCCCCCATACCTTTTCCACTTTTCGTAGTAATCATCAAAACACCTGCAGATGCTCTAGAACCGTATAGCGCTGAAGCTGCCGGACCTTTCAAAACGTTGATAGATTCGATGTTATCTGGTGGAATATCATTCAAACGGTTTGATGGTTGCGAACCAAACAATGTATTCTGACTATTATCAGTATCGTTACTGAAAATAATTCCATCTACTACAATCAAAGGTTGATTATTTCCACCAAAAGAAGTTATACCACGGATATTGATATTAGTAGAAGATCCAGGTTGGCCAGATGAACTTGTAATGTTAACACCTGCTACTTTACCTTGAAGTGAATTTAAAACATTTGTTTCGGATTTTTGTGTCAGGTTATTTCCTGTTACTGTTTGAGTAGAATATCCTAATGATTTGTTACTTCTTGTAATACCTTGAGCGGTAACAACAACTTCTTCTAAAGATGTCTCATCATTAGACAATTGAACATTGATTGTAGAACGATTACCTACGGAAATAGCCTGACGTTGGTAACCAATGTAGGAAAAGACTAAAGTTACATCTCCAGCTACATTAATGGAATAATTTCCTGAACCATCTGTCTGGGTCGCAGTAGATGTTCCTTGTACCACAATTGACACTCCTTGCACAGGAGTACCATCTGAAGCAGAAGTAACTTTACCACTCACCTGACGATTCTGTGCATAAACAACTCCTACCAGAAGTGTACACACAAGAAAAACTTTGAGTAATTTTTGTTTCATATGTTTGTGTTTATTAATAAATATCTCCGAAGAGACGTTAGTTAAGCAGAAAATATTTGTCTTCTAAGATAGAGATACATCATAGCTAGAAAACGGGTTAGTAACGCACTTAAAACATTTTGTTAAAAAATGTTAAAACAAAAATAATTTTTAAAATCATAAAAACAAACGATTGCATAAAAAACTAATTTAGAACAATCACAAAAAAGTACATAACTAATTGATTATAAGTTATTAAAAATACAATGCAGACATAACAATTTATTAATAAACATGTTGAATCAACGATAATTATGTAACAAAAAAAGCGGTCGTAAAAATTTACGACCGCTTTGCTTGCGTTTCTATAGGTATCCTGAGATATTATTATTTAACGTCCCACCACACCGGATTAGAAACGCTGATGGTACCCGGATATTTGACATTTGTAGTTGCCTCGCTATTAGGATATACCATTCTTATCGGGAATAAACCAGCTCCGATAATAGATTCTTTTGAAACAGTGAAGAATGTAGGATATCCGGTTCTTCTCCATTCATTCCACGCCTCGAATCCCTGAAAACCACACATGGAATAATATTTCTGTGTAATAATAGCTTTCAGTTGCGCTTCTTCACCTGTTCCAAGCTGTGCATCAGGAGCTGAAGTTAAATATGCCGTAGCTTCCGACGAAAGTCCCAAAGCTTCAAAACCTGCGCGTACACCGGATTCATACAGCGCTTGTACTGTACCGGCTCCCCAGCCCTTTAAAGCCGCCTCTGCCTGCAGGAAGTAGCTCTCTGCTTTAGAAATAAGTTTGACTGGTGCCAAGGCTGAGCTTGGAATATTGGCATTTGCTCCTACAACCGCTGCTGGAGGAGATACCAGCTTCCGATTCATTCCTCTGTAGCCACCCTGAGCAATCCAGGCAATCGTATCCTGACCTTCAATCTTTTCAAAGAGCGCAAATTGTCTCGGATCATTGTTTGCTTTGAAAGCATTGATTATTGTACCACTGGCAACGACATTCTGCACGCGTCCCAAAGCTACCATTTCATTATACATCGGATTTTCATTTCCACCTGTAGTGGTATATGCAATGGAAACATCTTTAGAAACAAAAGAAGGATTGGTTGCATATAATGCTTTGATACCTGCTTCTGCTTTCGCAGGATCAACATTGGATATTCTCAGATATGCACGCAATTTCAACGTATTTGCAAAAGCAATCCATTGCTGCGCATCCCCTTTGAATAACATATCCTGCTCTCCCGGATTATTGGCAATAGATGTATTTAACGACTTTAATTCACTTACACCTTTATCAATATAGTTAAAGATACTATCGTATACCACTTGTTGCTTTTCATAAGCCGGATTCAGATTATCTCCTGCTTTCAGCGCTTCAGATAAAGGAACATCCCCGAATGCATCTGTCGCCAGCTGAAAAGCATATGCTTTCAGAATGTACGCTGTAGCACGATATTGTGCATGTGCAGGTCCCTGCGTATTAATAATGATCTCCGCATTGTTTAACGCTCCGCGATACAGATTAAGCCATGCCTGATCTGAATTTGTACCCCTCATATTGTATTGATCGATAGTCTGATACTGAGAGGATGAAGGATTTTGTGTCCAATACTGCGACCACATATTTCCATAGGTCTGGAATTGATTTCCTACAACCTGACTTAATGCAGCCTCTACTGTAGGTAACAGAAGGCTTGGATCAGATTTTTCAGGATTATTAGGATTTTCATTAATATCCAGATATTTATTACAGCTCACTAATGCCACAGATCCCATTATTCCGGCAAGAAGCAGTGTTTTAATATTTTTTCTCATTATGTTCTTTTTATTAGAATGAAACTTTAACATTTATTCCATAGTTTCTCAGCGACGGTTGAGCTGTGTAGTCAAAACCTTGTGCATTACCAGCACCTGCAGAGTTTACTTCAGGATCTGCGTATTTATTTTCACTCGGTGTCCAGATAAACAGGTTATTTCCAAATAATCCTACTGATGCACTGCCAAACGGCGTGTTTTTCAGTTGATTTTTCGTGAATTTATACGAGATAGCCAAACTACGCAATTTGACATAGGAAGCATCCACCACATTTAATCCTGCTTCTCTGGTCGGGAAGTAATCTACTTTATCATATTTTACAGAAGTATTCTCTATACTGTTTCCTGCATCATCCAGATATACGGAGTTAGGGAAAATCTGTCCAAACCGATCCCCTCCGGTTTCAGCAGAAGTACCTGTGAAAGCCATTATATCTCTTGTTCTTGAATAGAACACTCCACCATGTTTCATATCAAATAAAGCATTCAATGACCAGTTTTTGTAGTTTACATTGGTTCCCAATGAAGCCTGGAACTTGGGATTGTAGCTCCCCAGATACTGAGGCTCTCTGGTGATTACCGGTAAACCTGTTTCAGCATCCACAATAGTTCTTCCCTGTGCATCTGTAGCATTTGTTACCGCATAGAATTCACCGTAAGGTTTTCCTTTAGCCGCAACGATAGACATTCCGCTAAATCCACCCAACCTGACCTGATCCACACCTTCCATCAACTCGACAACTTTACTGTTATTTTTAGTGAATGTACCCATCAGTTCCCATGAGAAATCTGCTGTTTTAACAGGAGTCCCTCTTAAAGACAATTCGATACCTGAGTTCTCCACTTTTCCGGCATTGATAACGCTGAATCCGTATCCTGTAGAGTTAGGGATAGGAATACTTAAGATCTGGTCTTTCGAACTGTTTTTATAATAAGAGAAGTCTACAGATAATCTGTTAGCAAAAAATCCTAATTCTGTACCCACCTCATATGAAGTCGTGATCTCCGGCTTCAATAGCGCATTACCGATTGTGGAGCTCGACATTAAAGCTGATACATTACCAAAAGGGAATGTTGTCGTACCAAATCCGCCATTAATCTCTCCTCTGGAGAATGTTGTGATCAACTGATAAGGATCTGTATCATTACCTACTTTTGCAATATTGGCTCTTAATTTACCATAACTTAAGATTTGTCTTGCTTCAGGTGACATCAGTTCAGAGAACACAAATGAACCGCTTACACTCGGATAGAAGAATGAATTGTTAGCTTTTGGCAGTGTTGAAGACCAGTCATTACGAGCTGTTGCCTGTAAGAATAAGTAGTTTTTATAAGATAGATTTAAGTCGGCATATACCCCTACTAATCTTCTTTTACTCCATGAATCCTCGATAAGATCCAATGGTCCGTTACTGTTGGCCAGGTTATACCATCCCGGCATTACTAATCCGGCACTTGCATTTGTTGCTGTGCTGTTATTGGTAGTCTGACGTTGACGGATATTATTTCCTAACATTAAAGATGCCTCAAAATCATCGTTAAACTTATGATTAGCTGTAACCATGAAGTCATGAATGATTTCCGTTACATTAAACTGATCTATGCGATACTGACCTACTTCAGTCTGCTTGTTTGCGGATTGCGAGTAGTTGTCGGTTGTATTATCAGCCGGCGAATACGTAAACTTAGGAGATTCGGATCTGCGTCTGTCAGAGTAATGATCTACACCAATACGCTCTTTGATATCCAACCATTCAAATGGTTTGTACCCGACATTTACATTACCCATAATGCGGTTTACATCATTAAAGTTGTTGTAATTATCCAACACCCAGTATGGGTTCATAGCATATGCACCGTAATAACCGTATAAATCTTCTCTCAGGTTGCCGGCAGCATCTCTTACCTGACCATATCCGTTGTATGGATTAGTAAGATCGCTCATATCCGATACAGGAATATCTCTGGGAGTCTGTAACAAATTATTGTAAACAGATCCGCCACCTTGTCCTCCGCCTATATTGTTACTATTGATTTTATTGTAGTTAGCTGAGATTCCGGCATAGAATTTATTAGAAAATTCTGCCGTTCCATTGAAACGAACCCCGTATCTGTTGTATGTATCTTTTTTACCCGGATACACACCATTCGAATTCAGAGAGTTCAGACCTAAGTAAAAAGTTGTCTTTTCACCACCTCCGGATAAGCTCAGATTGTTATCAGAAGCTACTCCCAGATCGAAGAAGTCTCGTACATTATTCTTTACAGCTGAGTATGGTTTCGTTTGACGGACTCCGTTAATAGCCTGTCCCCATTCTTGTGTCTCTCCCGTAAAAGGAGCTCCCCATGACCAGTTTTCTTTCGGATCATTTTCGAATAATACGTTACCTGCATTATCATAGTAAGAGTATCCTTGTCCATATTGGTTTTGAAAATCAGGAAGTTTCAGGATAGAAGACAGTGTGTTGGTACTGTTGAAAGTGATCTCCGTTTTATCGGCTCCTTGTTTTCCACTTTTCGTTGTAATGATCAATGCACCGTTAGATGCACGTGATCCGTAAAGAGCAGCTGCAGCAGGGCCTTTCAAGACTGTCATGGATGCGATGTCATCCGGATTGATATCATTTCCTCTGTTACCAAAATCGACACTGCTTAAAGAAGAGGCTCCACCAATTACACTTGAGTTGTCAATTGGCACACCATCAATAACGATCAATGCCTGATTATTTCCGGCAATAGAAGATCCTCCTCTTAAAACAACTCTTGAAGAGCTTCCAGGTGAATTGGATGTAGACGTGATATTGACACCTGCTACTTTACCTGCTAATGAATTGATTGCACTTGCATTTTTTCCGGATGTCAGCTCTTCATTGTTTAATGTAGGAGCAGAGTATCCTAATGTTCTTTTTTCTCTCTTAATTGCATTTGCTGTTACTACGACTTCTGCCAGTGCATTGTCCTGATCTTCTAATGACACATTAAATGAGGTTGCTGAAGGCGATACAACAATAGTTTTTTCGTTAAATCCAAGTGAACGAAATACCAGTGTCTTTCCTGCAGGAACATTTAGCGTGTAATTACCATTTGCATCTGTCTGTGTAGCAAGGGTTGTACCTTGTACAACAACAGTAACACCTGGTAAAGCCTGTCCTGTAGCGGAAGTTACTTTACCACTAATTTTCTTCTCCTGGCCAAATGCTACTGAAGTCAGTATCATTGTACCAACGAGAAAACTGAGTAATTTTTGTTTCATCTGTTGTGTTTTAATTAATTATATGATGTATAAAAATGCATCCAACTTATTATAATAATGGTCATCAGATGAGTGAGAACCATATACACCAACGAAAGTCATTTGAAATCGATTCTATCAGATCCGCTAAAGCGAATAAATGGTAGAGAATATAATTGAGACTATCCTGATTGGGGAGAGCAAATATATAAACGCACTGTTGTTATTGCAAGTATTTTAACATTATGCGTTTTCTATTTCATTATTTTCAGAATATGAAGACAAAATTTATTTTTTTGAAAAAAGAATATAGTTTGGAATATATAATAAAAAACAGAACATAAGACACAATTAACACTTATTAACAAAATTTTTAACACAAATTTAACAAGTCGTATTTTACATTTTGGAATGTAAAAAAATCGTAACAAAAGCAATTATTGTATAAGCAATATATGTTTTCACTTATAAATATCAAAAAAGTTACAAAAACAAAAAAAAGTCCGCTGGTACCAGCGGACTTCTTCAACGATTCATAAATAGGTAGTTACTAATACTCTAGCACCTTTATTTCCGTGCGACGATTGGCCTGATGCTCAGCGTCTGAACATTTGACACCATCTGCACACTTATTGACAAGTTTACTCTCTCCATATCCTTTCGCAACAATCCGGTCACGTGCTATACCTCTGCTTACAATATAATCTACAGCGGCCTGTGCCCGGTTCTGCGAAAGCTTCATATTATATTTCGCTGTAGCACGACTGTCTGTATGACTGGAAAGCTCAATCTTAAGCGTAGGATTGTCACGCATCGTTCTTACCAGTTGATTCAGAATCGGCTTAGCATCCTCCCGGATATTGTATTTATCCAGATCGTAGTAGATATTCTCCAGCACAAAGCTTGTTCCTTTTTCTATTACGGGCTGTAAACGAAGGGTAAGTCTGATCGTGGTATCTTTCTGCGGGTACAATGCCGGTACAGCAACAGAATCTCCATGAAATTTTATCTTCTCCGCTACTACGCGGTAATTGGTACGGGCATCCACAGGAAATGTAAACGCTCCCTTTGCATCACTCAATCTTCTTAAAACAACCTGTCCTTTATCATCCAGCAATGTAAGTTGTACATCTTCTATCTGATCTGAAGTCACTTTGTTAAGTGTCTGGCCTTCCAGGCGGATACGTATCTTTGGTTTATCGTACGAAAAGGAGTAAATATCGTCCAGCCCTTTACCTCCGCTGCGGTCTGAAGAAACATATCCGTAAAAGGACTCGGGACTGTCACTCACCATTACATAGCAAAAATCATCAGAAGCTGAATTGACAGGGAAACGCAGGTTATGTCTGTTATGAAATGTATGCTGTTGTCCTTCTGCTACAAATATATCCAGCCCGCCCATTCCGGCAAAACCATTACTGGAATAGTACAGCTTACTACCGAAAACGGAAGGGAACATTTCGTCACCTGCAGAGTTGATCTCTTCGCCGGCATTGACCGGAGTGCCCCAGCTTCCATCAGCCTGACGTATACAATACCAGATATCTACGCCCCCTTTACCTCCCGGCATATCCGAAGCAAAATAAAGTGTTTGCTCATCGTCACTCAAGGCTGCATGTCCTACTGAATAGCTCTTTACATTATTATAAGGGAATGCAACTTCGGTCCAGCTATCTCCGGATCGTGTATAGATCAACAGTTCCAGATTGTGTTTCTTGAACCTATAGTTACCTGAACGTTGTTTCTCCGCATCTTCCCCCGGGTGAGTACGGGTTACGAATAGTATATTTTCTTCTTTATTAGCTGCTACAGGACCTACGTGATAAGGTGCATTATTAAATACGTCCGGTAAGATGCTTGGATATTTTAACGTAATACCATCATTTTCTTTGCTGGATGAATAAATGCGCAGATATGGCCGTCCTGTCATCCCTGATGTTTTCCCATCCCATCCACTCGGTTCTCCGACATATAACACACTGTTGTACAAAGGTGTCGTACCGAACTCTGAATAACGGGTATTGATTGTCTCTTCATTCTTCAGTTTATGAAGTGTTGGATTTGCCATCCATACCACAGCAGAATCCGCTCCCTGTATGGCAAGAGATACTTCTGCAGTCTTCCCCGTACGTGTACCATATTGTGTAAACTGCTCTTTTGCGGCTGCATAATTTCCGTTCTTCTTAAGCGTTTCAGCATAGTTCAGCTGAGACTGATCTGAAAACTTACCACCATCTATCACACGGGCATACCAGTTTTGAGCTAATGTATAATCATTAATCCGGTAATAGCATTCTGCAAGACGCTCCATATCCTGTACACGAGGTTTCTTTGTGTCTACCAGTTTCTCATAAATCCGTGAAGCATTATAATATTCGTACTGATAATACAGTTTATCTGCTGTAGAACGCAGACTAAGCTGTTCCTGACCTTCTACAGAAGTTAGCCCGCCTATCATCAATATGGCGATAACGAGCAACCTATATATATTCTTTACCTTCATTGTATTTGTATGTTATTCTGCGATATGGTGATATAGCAATACCATACGCTATTAACTCTATAACCTTATAACCCTTTACTAAAAGAAACGCGGACTCAGATACTGGCTTGCTCCTCTGCGACCAAACGTAAGTCCAAGTGTGATCTCATGTGATCCATTCTGCAATCCGCTCATTCTGTTGATCATCGCATCATAGGAATAGCCGATACGAAGACGCTCTGTTGCATAGAACTGCGCAATACCTGTAATCGCATTCATAGCACTTAATTTGTCTACGGTACGATCCTGATAGGTGCGGTTGAAGATCTTAGCACGGGTACGATATCCCGCTCCGATCCAGAATTTACTGTTGAATACGAACATGGCGTTTACATCCAGTGAAGTAGGCCCTTTAAAATCTTCTTTGATCAACATACTCGGTCTCAGGTGTACCCCCTGGCTTAGTTCGAACAGAGCTCCTGCAATCAGGTAACCACTGATTGTACGATACAAACTCTCTGAGGTATTCTGGTTGAACCGGTAATCTGAGCCTGAATTTGTTCCGTTAAACAGATCCTGAACTGAAACTCCTGCATACCAGCGCGGATTGTAATAATATACCCCTAAACGAATATCCGGTGCCCAGTCTGAGATCTTACCTGTCGGAATCGTCGGGTCTCCGGGTTGATTCGGATCAAGTTTATTTCCATCGAGACTATATTGAGTAACACCCCCTGCGATACCGAGACTTAATCGCTGTGTATCTTCATCATCCAGTTGCAGACGGAAAGCATAATTGCCATATATAGATGTTGCAGCCTGTGCGCCAAGTTTATCAGCAGTAATATTGAGACCAACACCATGACGTTTGGATACAGGATCTATCACCCCATCTATAGATACCGTACCAGTCTTCGGAGCTCCTTCCCAACCGGTCCACTGACTGCGAAGACCAACCTGAGCAAACCACTCCTCTTTGTATCCGGCATAAGCGGGATTGACACTCATCGAATTGAAGATATATTGCGTAAACTGGATACTCTGCTGCGCTTCAACACTACGCAGTCCCAGTATACCCACAATCATCAGTATATATTTTCCGTATTTCATCTCAACTATATTTTGATGTTGATTCTTTTATTTCTTTATTCTAATTGCGTTTGATCAGTACATCCCCTTTAAATATACGGCTTTTACCGTCTTTCACCGCTTCGATGATATAGAAATAGGTGCCTGAATTAAGACCGCTACCTTCCCATCTGTTATCATAACTGTTATTGCGGTATACTTCATTTCCCCATCGGTTCACGATTGTCACTCCGATACGATCATAATATTCATAACCGATAATCTCAAAGTAGTCATTGATCCCGTCTCCGTTAGGTGTAAATACATTCGGAATATGCAGATCACGTGCGTTTACATTAATTGTCACTTTAGCTGTATCAGACAATCCGTTTTCATCTGTAATACTGTATTCAAACTCATCCACCCCTACGAACCCCGGATCAGGAATATAAGTTACTGTTCCGTCTACATTCACCGTAATCTTACCATGTGAAGGAGGGATTACTATCGTTACAGAGGATACTACAATGGGACTTGTTCCGGCATCATCATTCTGCAGGATATGGAATACATTCTCATTTTTTGTGTATTCATCCGCATAAGGCAGATCGAAGGTGTCGTCGTTTGCAACAGGTCCTTTAAAGCTCAGCTTCGTCATCCATGTTCCGGAAATAGTACGTGCAGCATACGTTTGAAGAGCTTGCCGGGTGTGTACACCTGTAGATTCCAGTTTGGTCACATCTCCAACCCAGTTGCCATTGCCGGTATACTGCATGATTTCAGCTGTTTTGTCAACATACATTTTACCGTTAGTGATGGACTGATGGATCAGTGTATAATCTGAAAGCAGGTTTTTATCAGCGAACACATGCCATACTCTGTCCATACCGATTTCTTTATCTTTAAGCTCTATATTTGCACCGGCAGCCTCATAATCTACTACTCCGACATAAAGTCTGCTCTCTCCCTGAGGAGTCAGGATTGCAGGTGTATAACTACTCTCATCAATACCTATCGGGAACAGGAATTTCTCCCCAGCTTTGAAACTTTTAATCAAAAGACTCTTCGTGATATTGCCTGTAACCACATATCCGTTTATATTCTGATTAGGACTGTTAATACTACCTGCGTTCAGCAACTGTGCTTCGGCTCCCAGTACAAGCTCGTAACCATTCAGCAGGATATCTCCGCCCTTAACATTGAAATCTATATTTGAAGCAACTTTCAGCGCAGCAATATTATCTGTCTTCTCCTTCAGATTGTATCCCGGGTCGGTTATATCAGCTAGTTTAATATTTGAAGGATTATCGATGATGATATTCACAGCAATAAATTCTCCGTCATTTCCATCAATGACTGTTGCCTGATTACCCCAACCTGCATAGTATGGATTAGTTCCAGGATCTTTCAGAATCAGTTTACCAGCACCACGAATCCTGGCAGTAGGTGCTATCCAGATCTGTTTACTATACACATACAGGTCTCCATTGATCTGCCAGTCCGCATCAGGACCAATATACAGACTCTCCGAATACACAACATCTGAAGTTCCTTCGGCTACAACCATACGCCCGTTGTCTGAAAACAAACTTTTTTTACCATCCTGTGCAAATCCTTTCAGCCCGAACGGCAAAATCAGAATTAACAAAAATATTTTTATCTTATTGATCATATCAGTTCTTGTTTGAATGATTCTTTCCTTCTTATTTCTTGCCTTTATTCGGCAACATCGGATTTGTGATTGCACTACCCTGTATGAATATTTTATGATCCTCTACTTCTCCTCCGACAGCACTTCCCGTAGGCAGTTGAAGTTCATTAAGATTATAGCCGTACCGTAATCTAACGTATGTGCTACGTATCACACGATTTGCCGGAACGGTCCATGTCAGATTTACAGAGGTACCGGAAGCCGTAGCCGTAGCAACAGCTCTTTCTGAAGCTTCGAATACACCATTTTGGTTAAAATCAATCCATCCGGCAATATAACCGTCTCTATAGGCTTTATAAGGAATCGCTACCGTTATAGTTTGATTTGGGTTATAATAAAGTTTATAAGAGAAGCTTTTGTATTGTGCAGGCCATGCATCTTCTTCATTGACTCCGGCTATTCCGTCATTATTATCTCCCATCGCATCTTTACTGTATAGTGGTTTGTTATCCGCATCAGGACCGGTTGTTCCGAGAAAACCTGAAACAGGTGCTTCCAGACCACCTACCTGATAAGAAGTTGTATTTAAATTTACAACCGTATTTACAGGAATATTATCGTATTTCACATTCAGCGCATCAATCATATGAAGTGGAGTTCCATAGCTTTCTGGTGCATCACCGCCATCTATAGCCGGAGGTAAAAGCCCTAAAGAAATTGCAGTCAGACCACCTCCTTTTAGCGTTACATCAAAAGATACGCTAAGATCAGTTCCCTGAAAGGCTTGCTCATTAAAGGTAAGGAATGCGACTGCGCCGGTATTGTTGTCATTTCCTCGTAGAAAGGATAATTTCTGTTTATTTCCTGTCAGATTATCTTTTCTTACTTCATAAGCTCCTGTTACAGATGTATTCTTCTTCAAATCCACTATAGACCATGTTCCGGAAGCTGTAGCTGTAAAGTTTTCACCAGCTGCCAGTGACTCTGCATCTCCAAGTACCATTCCGTTAAGTCGCACCGGTACTCCATCAATCGTAGCTTTGCATGTCAATGTAAAACTAACACTTGCGGCATCAGTAGTATTCCGGATACCGCTTACCAATTTGTTATTGGTTCCTGTTCCACCGATATTATACATATCATCCATCGAGTCTCCACTATAATTTCCGGGAGCATAACTATTAATCAGTCCCACCAAATTAGAAATAGTGGCCTGAATACATAAATAACGTCCTCCACCCATATTAATAGAAGCGTATGAAGATGACCCATTAGCAAGTGTCTGATTATGTTTTCCATATGTATCAGTCGCAGCCTGCGCACCCCAGGTCAACCAGAGTACATTATTTTTATATATACTGCTTCCACCAGTAGCAAAGGCCGCCGTAGCGAATTTACCAGCAGGAAGCGTACACTGCCCGGAAGCATTTTGCTGAACAAAAAAGCCAAAAATCAGAATAAATAATAAAATCTTTCTCATACACTTATTGCCTGCGGGCCTTATTGATCAATATCGGATTAGTAATTACTTTACAGTTTTTCACCCGGATAGTTATGACATTTGTAAATCCGGATTCACAGGTATGTCCAGAGGACAAAGATACTGTGATTCTACGGAACTGCGTGGTTTTATTTAATTTACCAGGTTGTAATGTTGAGGAAGTTCCGGCAACATTATTCCATGTGGAGCCTCCGTCTATGGATTGTTCCCAACGATACGTAAGTGTTGTATTTCCTGCTATTGTACCATTCTGAACAGAAGTAATTAATTGAGGCACTGAATTTTCACAGATAGTCTGATCTATACCAATACTACCGGCAGTAGGCACGGGCTGAACAATCACCTGAATAGGTGTCATTGGTCCTTCACAATTCCCGTTTGTCTGTGACACATAGTATGTAAATGTGCCTGCAGTAGTGGTTGAAGGAGTTGGCGCATTTGCCAAAGGAACACCTGTAGTCTGTGTATACCATCTGAGGGTATTCGATCCGCTGGCTGTTGCCGTAAGAGGTACCGCCGTTTCACCGATACAGTAATATACAGGTGTGTTCGCAACAGGTGCTACAGGAGGAGCAACCATATTTATGATGAGACTATTATTGCCTCTGTTTGCTACCGGCTCCAGTTCTGTTGTACTCGTAGATGTTCCTGACAAATATTTAACAGAAGTCTGATCGGTATATGTAGTTACTCCGCTATTGGGTTTAAGGTTATATTTGATTGGGTTAGCAGCCACTATTCCTGACCCCAGACCTAATGTAGCTGTATAGGTATAAGTAGATCCTGATACGGATCGAGTCCATCCGCTATAATCAGATGCACTTTGTGTAAATGTCACATTTGACGGGATCACTTTTGTTACCACAATTCTGTTCGCTGTTGTTGTTGCCTGATTACCTTTATTCACAACTTTGATTTCAAAATTATTTCCTGCTCCCGGATCTATACACGCATCAGGCACATTACTCAAAAGGGTAAGATCCACATTTTCCGCTATGACCGGTGTATTGACGACAGAGGTATTGTTTTCAAGATCCTGATCGGTAATATCTGTAGGCATCACGTTAGTCGTATTCGTAAGAATATTTCCAGCTGGAATTTTATTTAATGTACCGGTAACCGTTATTCTTCCGGTAGTCTTTTTTGCTAAGTTTAGCGATCCTGTAAATTCATTCGTTGCCGAAGTAGAGGGAAGCGTGGTTCCAGCTAAAAATCCGGAATAAGAAATACTGTTAATTGTAAACATATCCGGAGTAACCAGATTTCCGTCTCCGTCTGTTATCTTATCCTTAAAATCAATTTTTGTCAGGTCAGCATCTGTATCGTTAACAACCTCTATGGTATAAGTTACCTTATTTTCACTTCCGCTTCCTGCGATACTTCTTAACACGTCTTTATCCGCCCTTTTCACCACCCGCAGGTTTCCGGGAGTTGTTACTAACAAATTACGCAACTCATGGAAGTTAACAGCCCATCCTGTAGATGCTGCAAAACCTAGTTTCAAAATTGCCGGCGGAGCTTCTGTTGTTGTATATGTTATCAGTTCCTCAAAATCAGTCTGACCTTCGCGTTTCCATCTCAGTGTAATATTATATTTATTTCCTGCAACTGGAATCACCTCTAATTGTACTCTCCTGTAGAATACCCCATCCGTAGGTCTGGATGTAGGGTATGCCCCTGCACTTGTACCCGAACTTTTGTTATAATCAATATGGTTTTGCCAACCGTTACCAAGTGTTCCTGTATAATTAGCGGGAACGTCCGTTTTTGTTCCGGTACCCGTTCCGGAGATATTCACACTTTTCAGAAACGGATTTGATGTGGCATTATCGGCAGTACCGGTACTCCCCCTTAATGTGATGGAGTTTGGTACAGCCTGATTGGCTCCGGTAAATTTATCTGGAGCAAATTTATTTGTAAAGTTACCAAAAGCATCAAAACCGATACCGATGTAACCATTCTTTAGTCCGTTATTATTATTGGGGTTATCTTTATTTCGGGCATAACCTAATGAACCTCCGTATCCGCCAAGAGCAAATTGAGATGCTGTAGTCGTTCCGTCAAAAAGAAAAATTGAAAATCCGTCACCACCATCATTTAATCCACCGCGGCCATCCTTGGTTCTCCAGATTTTATATTCGAAATCTGCAATAATACCTAATGATGAGGGAAAAGTTTTATTTATAAAAGCGTATCCTTTCTTATTCTGATCGTCCGGAGTCAACCTCAACCAGCCTGCCCCTACAGGATCTTCCTGACCGGATGTAAGTTTGGAGTCATCTCCCAGAATAATATCCGGACTTACCGCGCCTTTGAAATTCTCTGTTATTGTAAATTGTGCATCCGCAGTTTTTTGCATAAAAAAGAATGCAATAGCCAGGACTGTCATTTTTAAGACAGTCCTGAATGTAATGTTGTGCGTATTCAAATTTACTTGTGTCATTTTTACTATGGTTTTACGGCAAACACAATATTCATGAATGATCCGATTGTTACGTCAGCATTTGCTTTCACTGTATAAGTCAGTATACCTGTATTGCTTACCGACACACTTGCAAATACATTTGTATCGTACCATGTAATGTAGTAGTCTAATTCTCCTGAAGGTAAAACAGGTAAAGCGGTTGTCACTGCAGCATTCTGAGCCATTGGTGTTCCGAATTGTTTTTTATAACGATCGTAAAGATTGATTGTTCCAAATGACTCTCCTGATACACCTGTTTCCGCTACAAACTGATCTGCTGCTGTAGGAACGATAATAGACGGCATATAGAAGAATTTCGGCATTGTCGCTTTGACTTGTTTCAAGACTCCGCTTGCATCGGCTACGACTACCCTATCTGTACTTACTCCATTTGTACCGTTATAAGCTGCTGCTGCTGTATTTTGCAATCCTGCCACAGCAAGCGTGTTCGTTGCCGTTGCGGTTATAGTTGTAGCTTTTGTTAAGCTACCGCCAAGCTGTACATTATTTCCTGTTTTTGTCAAACCATTATCTGCAGTCGTATTATCTGTCAATGTAGACTGTGCTACCCATTGTGCATTTGCACCTGTAGCATCTGTCACTAACACCTGATTCGCTGGACCCGGTGCAATCTTACCTGCAGTAACATTTTTGTCCGCTAATTTAATGGTAGTAATTCCGGCATCCGCAACTTTAACATTTGCATCCACTAAGGTTGCGCCTGCTCCTGCACCTACAACTATTGATCCGTCTCCTGCTGAAAGGGTTTTACCTATGCCGCTTGTACCTGTATTCACACTTAATGTTCCGTTTGCATCAACAGATAAACCTGTTCCTGGTTTTACAACCCCTAATGTATTCGCTGCTGCAGTAGAAACATTAACAGTGTATGCTGTATTTCCTGTTGCATTTGGTGTTGCCGGTGTAACAGACACATTGCTTCCTGCAACTACTGTAGTTGTTTTCTGAGCAGATTGAATTGCATCTTTCAAATCAACAGAAGCAGAAGCAACTCCATTTACAGTAGTTACAAGTCCTGTTCCTGTGATCGTATTGTTTACACCATTTACAACTGGTGCTGTAGCAACCTTACCGTTTACTGTAGAAGTAAGTGTATTAGTACCATTATTAACTAATGTATTTGTTGTTTCAGGAGAGATCGTAGTTTTATCAACCCATGTTCCTTTTCCATCTGCACCTACAGTCATTACCTGTCCTGAAGTTCCGCCTGCAACCTGGTTCGCATTTAATGCCCCGCCAATATTTTGTAATCTTAGATTAGACTCTTTTACATCTAACGTGGTATTTTTAAGGACAGTTCCTGTACCATCCGTAACAACGATTCTGTCTCCTGTTGCTGCAGTAAGGTTTTTCGCATCAGATAAGTTCGTAGCAGAAATAGCCTGGTAAGTAACCGTTCCATCAGCATTTGCTGTCGCTACTTTACCCGCATCAGCTGCCGTAGCACCTAATTTACTTGCAGTTACTGCTTTTGCTTTGATATTGGCTGTAACATCTTTTAATAATGCTGTTCCAGCATTCGTTGACAGATCCAGATCTGTAGAAGTTAACGCTTTACCTCCTGTTACTCCTGTAACATCTACTGAAGGTACTTTGGGAATCCAGTTTGTACCATCAAATGTTAGTACCTGATTTGCTGTTGGCTTAGTTGCACTAACAGGTGTTCCCTGAATTTTCTCAACTTTAGTTGCATTAGCAGCTCCGGTAACATCTCCTGATAAAGTAAGAGTAGCCGGGTTTGCAGACACTGTATATGTAGTTGTATTTGTTCCCTGAGCAGGAGTAACTGTAATACCTGATCCTTCAGCAACTATAGTTTTATGTTGACCTGCCTGAATTGCATCTTTCAAATCAACAGAAGGAGAAGCAACTCCATTTACAGTAGTTACAAGTCCTGTTCCTGTGATCGCATTGCTAACGCCATTTACAACTGACGCTGTCGCAACCTTACCGTTTACTGTAGAAGTAAGTGTATTAGTACCATTATTAACTAATGTATTTGTTGTTTCAGGAGAGATGGTAGTTTTATCAACCCATTTTGTGGTTGTACCTTCTGTTATTAATACCTGACCATCTGTACCCGCTGTGATTTGATTATTTGTTACTTTACCACCTATATTTTGTAAACTCAATTTTGATTCATCTACATCTACAGAGAAAGCTTTCAAAGCCGCACCTGTTGGCGTGCCACCTAAAACAACTTTATTGCTTGCTGCTGTAACATTTTGTCCGGATACAGATGTACTAGGTATAGCATCTGAATAGGTTACATTACCATCTTTATCAGCAATTGCAATACGTCCTTCAGTTCCTGCACCAGCAGTTAATTTATCTGAAGTAACACTTTTTCCAGCTATTTTAGCTGTAGTAATTCCTGCATCAGCAACTTTAACATTTGCATTAACTAATGTTGCTCCGGTTCCGTTACCCACTACAACTGATGCGTCTGCTGCTGTCAGATCTCCTTTTGTTCCTTGAATAGTTTTTATAGTCGCAAGTAATTCATCGATCGCACCTTGAACATCTTTAGAAGTAAGTCCTGATGTCGTGTTATTATATGTAATATGATCTGCATTTGTATTGATTGTAGTCAATACATTTCCCTCCGCATCTTTAAAAGTATAAACTCCGTTTGCAAAAGATACATTAACCATACTAGGATCCAGAGTTACCTCTTGTTGTTTTTCATTCTTATACGTATACGTTCCGTTAGCATTCTTTACTAAGGTCGTAACGGTCTCGTTGGCTTTTACAATGTTTGAGATGTTGATCGTCTGCGTTGTACCGTTCTCATCTAAATACGTGAAGTTAGAACCGTCGTAGTATACATTACCGCCTACATTCTTGATCAGGTTAGTGATCGCATTGGTAACATTTGTATCGCCTAAGATATTGTTGAAGTTGTTGATAACATCTGCAGGTACATTGATGGTAGTCGTAGTACCATTCTCTGAGGTATACGTGTAGGTACCGTTACCGTTATTGACTAAGGTCGTAACGGTCTCGTTGGCTTTTACAATGTTTGAAATGTTGATCGTCTGCGTTGTACCGTTCTCATCTAAATACGTGAAGTTAGAACCGTCGTAGTATACATTACCACCTACATTCTTGATCAGGTTAGTGATCGCATTGGTAACATTTGTATCGCCTAAGATATTGTTGAAGTTGTTGATAACATCCGCAGGTACATTGATGGTAGTCGTCGTACCGTTCTCTGAGGTATACGTGTAGGTACCGTTACCGTTATTGACTAAGGTAGTAACGGTCTCGTTGGCTTTTACAATGTTTGAAATGTTGATCGTCTGCGTTGTACCATTCTCATCCAGGTATGTGAAGTTAGAACCGTCGTAGTATACATTACCGCCTACATTCTTGATCAGGTTAGTGATCGCATTGGTAACATTTGTATCGCCTAAGATATTGTTGAAGTTGTTGATAACATCTGCAGGTACATTGATGGTAGTCGTAGTACCATTCTCTGAGGTATACGTGTAGGTACCGTTACCGTTATTGACTAAGGTAGTAACGGTCTCGTTGGCTTTTACAATGTTTGAAATGTTGATCGTCTGCGTTGTACCGTTCTCATCTAAATACGTGAAGTTAGAACCGTCGTAGTATACATTACCACCTACATTCTTGATCAGGTTAGTGATCGCATTGGTAACATTTGTATCGCCTAAGATATTGTTGAAGTTGTTGATAACATCTGCAGGTACATTGATGGTAGTCGTAGTACCATTCTCTGAGGTATACGTGTAGGTACCGTTACCGTTATTGACTAAGGTCGTAACGGTCTCGTTGGCTTTTACAATGTTCGAAATGTTGATCGTCTGCGTTGTACCGTTCTCATCTAAATACGTGAAGTTAGAACCGTCGTAGTATACATTACCCCCTACATTCTTGATCAGGTTAGTGATCGCATTAGTAACATTTGTATCGCCTAAGATATTGTTGAAGTTGTTGATAACATCTGCAGGTACATTGATGGTAGTCGTAGTACCGTTCTCTGAGGTATACGTGTAGGTACCGTTACCGTTATTGACTAAGGTCGTAACGGTCTCGTTGGCTTTTACAATGTTCGAGATGTTGATCGTCTGCGTTGTACCGTTCTCATCTAAATACGTGAAGTTAGAACCGTCGTAGTATACATTACCACCTACATTCTTGATCAGGTTAGTGATCGCATTGGTAACATTTGTATCGCCTAAGATATTGTTGAAGTTGTTGATAACATCCGCAGGTACATTGATGGTAGTCGTCGTACCGTTCTCTGAGGTATACGTGTAGGTACCGTTACCGTTATTGACTAAGGTCGTAACGGTCTCGTTGGCTTTTACAATGTTCGAGATGTTGATCGTCTGCGTTGTACCGTTCTCATCTAAATACGTGAAGTTAGAACCGTCGTAGTATACATTACCACCTACATTCTTGATCAGGTTAGTGATCGCATTGGTAACATTTGTATCGCCTAAGATATTGTTGAAGTTGTTGATAACATCTGCAGGTACATTGATGGTAGTCGTAGTACCATTCTCTGAGGTATACGTGTAGGTACCGTTACCGTTATTGACTAAGGTCGTAACGGTCTCGTTGGCTTTTACAATGTTCGAGATGTTGATCGTCTGCGTTGTACCGTTCTCATCTAAATACGTGAAGTTAGAACCGTCGTAGTATACATTACCACCTACATTCTTGATCAGGTTAGTGATCGCATTGGTAACATTTGTATCGCCTAAGATATTGTTGAAGTTGTTGATAACATCTGCAGGTACATTGATGGTAGTCGTCGTACCATTCTCTGAGGTATACGTGTAGGTACCGTTACCGTTATTGACTAAGGTCGTAACGGTCTCGTTGGCTTTTACAATGTTCGAGATGTTGATCGTCTGCGTTGTACCGTTCTCATCTAAATACGTGAAGTTAGAACCGTCGTAGTATACATTACCACCTACATTCTTGATCAGGTTAGTGATCGCATTGGTAACATTTGTATCGCCTAAGATATTGTTGAAGTTGTTGATAACATCTGCAGGTACATTGATGGTAGTCGTAGTACCGTTCTCTGAGGTATACGTGTAGGTACCGTTACCGTTATTGACTAAAGTAGTAACGGTCTCGTTGGCTTTTACAATGTTCGAGATGTTGATCGTCTGCGTTGTACCGTTCTCATCTAAATATGTGAAGTTAGAACCGTCGTAGTATACATTACCACCTACATTCTTGATCAGGTTAGTGATCGCATTGGTAACATTTGTATCGCCTAAGATATTGTTGAAGTTGTTGATAACATCCGCAGGTACATTGATGGTAGTCGTAGTACCATTCTCTGAGGTATACGTGTAGGTACCGTTACCGTTATTGACTAAGGTCGTAACGGTCTCGTTGGCTTTTACAATGTTCGAGATGTTGATCGTCTGCGTTGTACCGTTCTCATCTAAATACGTGAAGTTAGAACCGTCGTAGTATACATTACCCCCTACATTCTTGATCAGGTTAGTGATCGCATTGGTAACATTTGTATCGCCTAAGATATTGTTGAAGTTGTTGATAACATCTGCAGGTACATTGATGGTAGTCGTAGTACCGTTCTCTGAGGTATACGTGTAGGTACCGTTACCATTGTTGACTAAGGTCGTAACGGTCTCGTTGGCTTTTACAATGTTCGAAATGTTGATCGTCTGCGTTGTACCGTTCTCATCTAAATACGTGAAGTTAGAACCGTCGTAGTATACATTACCACCTACATTCTTGATCAGGTTAGTGATCGCATTGGTAACATTTGTATCGCCTAAGATATTGTTGAAGTTGTTGATAACATCTGCAGGTACATTGATGGTAGTCGTAGTACCATTCTCTGAGGTATACGTGTAGGTACCGTTACCGTTATTGACTAAGGTCGTAACGGTCTCGTTGGCTTTTACAATGTTCGAGATGTTGATCGTCTGCGTTGTACCGTTCTCATCTAAATACGTGAAGTTAGAACCGTCGTAGTATACATTACCCCCTACATTCTTGATCAGGTTAGTGATCGCATTGGTAACATTTGTATCGCCTAAGATATTGTTGAAGTTGTTGATAACATCCGCAGGTACATTGATGGTAGTCGTAGTACCGTTCTCTGAGGTATACGTGTAGGTACCGTTACCATTGTTGACTAAGGTAGTAACGGTCTCGTTGGCTTTTACAATGTTCGAGATGTTGATCGTCTGCGTTGTACCGTTCTCATCTAAATACGTGAAGTTAGAACCGTCGTAGTATACATTACCGCCTACATTCTTGATCAGGTTAGTGATCGCATTGGTAACATTTGTATCGCCTAAGATATTGTTGAAGTTGTTGATAACATCTGCAGGTACATTGATGGTAGTCGTAGTACCGTTCTCTGAGGTATACGTGTAGGTACCGTTACCGTTATTGACTAAGGTCGTAACGGTCTCGTTGGCTTTTACAATGTTCGAAATGTTGATCGTCTGCGTTGTACCGTTCTCATCTAAATACGTGAAGTTAGAACCGTCGTAGTATACATTACCACCTACATTCTTGATCAGGTTAGTGATCGCATTGGTAACATTTGTATCGCCTAAGATATTGTTGAAGTTGTTGATAACATCCGCAGGTACATTGATGGTAGTCGTGGTACCGTTCTCTGAGGTATACGTGTAGGTACCGTTACCATTGTTGACTAAGGTCGTAACGGTCTCGTTGGCTTTTACAATGTTTGAAATATTGATCGTCTGCGTTGTACCATTTGCATCTACATATGTAAAGTTAGAGCCATCATAGTACACATTACCTCCGATGTTTTTGATCAGGTTAGTGATTGCATTCGTAACATTCGTATTGCCGATAATATCGTTAAAGTTGTTGATAACATCCGCAGGTACATTGATGGTAGTCGTGGTACCGTTCTCTGAGGTATACGTGTAGGTACCGTTACCATTGTTGACTAAGGTAGTTAGCGTTTCATTCTTCTTAACTACCTCAGCCAGATTTATAATTACAGAATTACCATTTGCATCTATATAAGAAATCTCGTAAGTAGAGGGATTGTAGGTAATGTTCGTTGCTCCTGTTGAACTGCCCGCAGCCACCCATTTACTCCCGTCATTATAGTAGATGCCAGGTCTCACATCATTGGTTGACACGGTATTATATACCATCATACCTGCAACATGCTTATTTCCCTGTAACGGCGCCGGATTCGTTGTTGACGTCAACTCTACACGAGAAAAAAGGAGCCCCTTGAACTTACTTTCCAGTTCTAGCATAGCATCTTTATTCGGAAGAGCAGATTCTCCGGTAGTAGAGCCATCACTGATTTTCTGCTGAGCATACACAGATCCTACTGATACAACGAAAAATAGGAGAAAGAGAGCCAGACGATTTTTCATATTATGTAAATTATATTTTGCATTTCAGTTATTTTCAAATCAACTTTTTCGGTTCAACAGATATAAAAAGTCAATCTGATCACAGTATAAACTACTCGTGGCTGCAAAACTAATAAAGCTACAATAGGCTACTTTTTTTTATTTCTACGATGTAGACATCACGCTACAAAACACTTGTATTTACATATATTCCTTAAAATTTTATAGACAATCAACTACATTTAACTGTTAATTCTTTCATAAATAATGACGCTGAGGCAATAGATCCGGAAGGTATACGTTGATAAAATTCCTGAATAGAAAACATCCAATGATTTTCAATAATTAAGAAGTTTGTACAAGAAGAAAAGAGTGAATATGTAGCTAAAAATCGATAATTTCTTAATTAATTTTTCTATAATTAGACATATTATGAAAACCCACTAAAAAACATGTATTTTCGTTTAGTTTTGACTGAAGATCAGGTCCAGAAATGACAAAATCAAAAAAAGCTCATAAGAAGTCTATCCAGAAAAATGACAACAGAATAGCCGCGGATGTCACCACATCATTACCTCGTAAAGAATTCGACGCAAGTGCTTATGTTTATCTTATTTTCATCGCACTTTATCTTATTGTTGATATTATACCGCGTGGGGATATTATTGATACAGCAGGTCAGCAAAGAATACAACTGGATATCATTAATATTTCGGCGATTATCTATATACTAAGGAAGTTTTCACAGGGTTATGGTTTTAAAGTGTCCTTATTTTTTAAACAAATCATACCTATACTATTTATTTCCTTTTTTGTACTATCAGGTATCTCCATATTTGCAGGGCTCAACAAAGTTGAAGGTCTACTGGAGTATGCCGCCTATACAACTACATTAATCTCATTCCTTAATATCTTCACATTAATATTTCTGGCAAAAGATAATATTAAGGTCATCTCCATTATAGTTACCTGTATTGTTCTATATCAATCCGGCGCTGAACTGTATAAATTCATACGTGAGGTTAATACACTTCCGTTATGGGAAGCAATATTGAATATCAAATGGACCACTGGCAATAAAAATATTTTTGGCGCGACATTGATTGTTAAACTTTGTTTTGTAGTCTATACCTTTTTACGCACGAAAGGTATATTCAGATATATTGCCCTGTTAACCTATTTTATCGCTCTGCTGACTTTGTTTTTCATTAGCGCCAGAGCTATTTACATTAGTTCGACACTGATTATTTTATTCATAACTTTAGGTACAACTATTCTGTATTGGAAATCTGAGAAAAGAAACAGTACACTGCTCCATAATGCAGTACTCATTTCTTTATTTATCATCAGTTTTCTGATCGTTGACAAGACCCTTACAAAATATTCAAAAGACGGATCTGATAAACAAATTAATACTGAACAATCCCAAAGCAGTTCTTTTATTGAAGAACGTGCACAGACAATTACAGATTTTGACAACTCCGGAACAAACATTCGCCTTTTCATGTGGAAAGCCTCATTAGAAGGCATAAAAGAACGCCCTTTATTAGGGTATGGTCTAGGGAATTACAAAATAGAATCGTCAAGAATTACAGGTAAATATTATACATCTAATGTTTTCAATCGGTATAATCACAATGACTTTCTGCAGGTCGCTTTCGAAAGTGGTATAATCACAGGACTTCTGTATTTTGGTCTTTTTGTTTTTGCCTTTATTTACACATTAAAAATTCTTTTCAAAAAGGAATATAACCAGGAAAGAAAATTTGCAGCCATATTGATTTTCAGTGGAATAATCGGGTACTTTATTGACTCTGTCTTTAACTTTCCTCTGGCACGCCCCAATATGAATATTATGTTCGTATTACTATTAGCAATGACTATTGCTAATTATGTGAGTGTAAAAGTAAAAGCCGGTACAACAAGTTATAAACCCGTTTACAAGTACATCTATTACTTTACCTTTATTCTGGGAACAGCCACGTTTTTCATTAATTACATAAATTATAAATCATACAAAGCCCAATATCTGATAGATACAGATTCAGACAAGGTAGACTATTCGAATCCACACCCAAAATATACATATCAGCAAGTCGAACAAATGCTATCCGGATCTGTTCCTAATCTTGGTGTTGACAGCGAACCCTTACTTCTGAAAAAAGCGAAATACCTATACTTTGAAAAGAGATATCAGGAAATGCTTGACATCTTAAAGGATTATGACAAAGTAAGCCCATACACAGTATACGATGACAACATGAAAATGCTGATGTATGCCAATCTTGGAAAAGTAGACTCTGCATACAAGTATAGTCAGGTTATGTTTAATGAAAGACCATATAGCTATAGTGATTATAAGATGAATATCGAGCTAGCTGGCAGCAATAAAGATGTAAACGGCGTTAAGAAGTCTTTCCATGACTTTAATAAATACACCCAAAGTCAGGAGGCCTATGAATATTATCTTAAAAACTTACTCAAATCAGAGTACGATTTTAAATCTGACACAACTATCCTGGCCGAGGGGATGAGATTGTATCCTGAAAGTGAGACTGTGAAATCCTTAAAGAAATATGTTGATTTCTTAAAATCCTCTGATCTAACTCCAGAACAACTCAAGCTGATACTCACCCGCAATAAACAATAAGGACATAAAATTGACATCCATGGAAAGGGATTCTGATAGCAACAACTAGGATACCTCTAACTAATCTAGCCTAATTATTCGACTATTACAGTAACCCCTTTATAAAATGGTTACTAATGACGGGTTTTTTCTATCTTCTTTAACAACACACACATCCTTCTCTTCTGAACTAACTAAAACACGCCTTATTCGCTGATTTCTACCACCACAGGGCAATGATCAGAGTGTACAGCATCATTAAGTAAATAGGATTTTTCGATCTGACTGGCCAATGGAGCTGATACCATGTTATAATCAATCCGCCAGCCCAGGTTTCTAGCTCTGGCACCGGCTCTGTAGCTCCACCATGAATACTGATGAGGCTCAGGGTTCAGATGACGGAAAGAATCTACGTAACCGGAATTAATAAAATTCTCCATCCATTCCCGTTCTTCCGGCAAAAATCCGGAAGTATTCGCATTAGACTTAGGATTATGTATATCTATTGCGCGATGACAGATATTATAATCCCCGCATACAATAAGGTTAGGAATATCCTTAAGGAGACGATCGCTGTATTGCTGAAAATCATCTAAAAACTGATATTTGAAAGTCTGCCGTGCTTCACCTGTTGTTCCGGAAGGAAAATAGGTACTCATAACTGAAAATTTTTCAAAATCAGCGCGGATTATTCTTCCTTCAAAATCATACAACTCGTGTCCGCATCCATATTCTACACGCTTTGGAGAGACCTTTGTAAAGATGGCGGTTCCGCTATATCCCTTCTTCTGTGCAGGGTACCAGTAATGCTCAAACCCCAATTGCTCCAATAAAGCTATTTCAGGAATCAGATCCGGTGTAGCCTTTATTTCCTGAAGACAGATCACATCTGCATTCGTACTTTTTAGCCAGTCCAGCCAACCTTTTTTAAGAGCAGCACGCAGGCCGTTAACATTATAAGTAATGATTTTCACGAGAAAAAAAATAAAAGGTAAATCCTTAATTAAAATACAGATTCAGACAGATTAATTCTGCCTCAGGCACTAATAATCCTTTCCTGAAAACATATCGAAAAACCGGGTTAGAAAGCCTGTTTTAGGTTTCTCTCCTTTGAGTTCCAGTTCGAGGTTTAATGCTTCTCTTCTGGTTAACACTTTCATAGACATCCTTATATCATCTAACGGCCTGTCCAGAGCATCAGTTTTCACTTTAGCGATTGTCTCCACAACTTCTACCCCATTCAAAAGCTCCCCAAAAACAGTATAATTACCATCCAGATGAGGAGTTCCTCCGACAGTAGTATAAATTTTGCGTTGTGCATCCGTAAACTTACGGCCCTTTAATTTAAACTGTTCCAGACTATCCAGCCCTGCATTTGTAAATACGCGGCCTTCAACCAGGTAAAACTGAGATCCGGAAGATGCTTTTGCAGGATTATTATCTCTTGCAGCACCTATTGTCCCTTTTTTATGAAATAAGGTGTCCCGGATTTCTGCATTGATCGTATATTTCGGACCACCCTCTCCCAATGCCTGTCCCTTTGCAGCCTGTCGTGAATCCGGATCTCCTCCCTGAATCATAAAATGATTAATCACCCGGTGAAACAGCAGACTATCGTAATATCCTTCACGTACCAGTTTCACAAAATTGTCCCGATGTAGCGGAGTAGCGTTGTACAATTTCAACAAACATGTGCCTTTGTCCGTACTGATGCTAACATACTTAAATTCAGGTTTAGCAGCCCAGACATACAGGCTGCATGTCATTACAAAAAACAGTAAGATTATTTTTCTCATCATAAAAGAATAAGCAGAAGCTACATCATTTCCATTTCCTGGAAATAATCGACTATTAAAGATTTTATAATTAGTTCTTGTTCTAATAATGTATAATTCGGAATAGGTTTGACTAATTCCCAGTGTGGCCAACCTTCCTGATCAACGCCCTGTAATTCATAAAATCCCATAGCGCTGAAAAGCTTACAGGTAGCGATATGCATCAGCTCCTCCTTTTCTCTTTTAGAGAATGTCTGAGGTCCTTTACCTAATTCCTGTACTCCTATCAGAAAAAGCATGACTTTGATATCCGGTATATCCATATCAAAACTTTCCGCCATCTTCCCCTGTAGCACAGACCAACTCTTATTCACTTGACTAGCATTCATATCTATAAACTCAAAAGTAAAAATTAAAAAGGTAAAAACCTTTTACAATAAACGGCACTTATTTTTCTAACAGCTTGTCGATGAATAACAGCTCTTTACCTGAGCTCATTAATCAGTTCTACACAACGTTTCTCAATCATTTTGTAGACAGGGTCGAACATTTTAGCATCAAAATAGGGGTCAGGAACAGCATTGTCCGGAATGAATAATTTTACTTTCTCGCGCTCAGTCACAGAAGTTGTCTGTGCTATTACATCTTTATAATTTTGATTATCCATCACCAGGATATAATCATATTTATCAAATAGAGTAGGATTAAAATGTTGCGCTTTTTGCTTACTGATATCGATTCCATATTTTGCTGCCACAGCAATAGACCGATGATCGGGAGCCTGTCCGATATGCCAGTCGCCCGTACCGGCAGAGTCAATCTCCCAGCCTAAACCGCGTTCATCTACTAAATGTTGTAACACGCCATGTGCTAAAGGAGATCTGCAAATATTCCCCAAACAAACCATTAGAATTTTCATGCTCCTAAATTACGATTAAATATTGCAATCAAAAAAGGGTTGCCAGATGTATGGCAACCCTTTGATCTTATCATGACAGTTGTTGTTTAATATTCCACCGGAACATTCAACATAACGGTACTGCCTCTTTCCGGCACACCTTTGATACGGATAATATTCCGATCGGTATCTCCTAATGCAGACTCTATATCATCTACATTATTTACTGGTTTACCATTTATTTCAGTAATGACCAGACCCCTTTCTACTCCGAAGTATTCAAACAGGCCGCCACGATTTACTTGTGCTACCACAACTCCCGAATTGACACCCAATTCTTTTTTGCGTGCAGCTGAAGCCGGCACAAAGCTGGCGCCTAATTTATTGTAAATTTCGGTAGCGCTCTTACTTGAGCCTGAAGCCGTTTTCTTAGCGTCTTCTTCCGCTTTCAGTGTAACGGTTACATTTCTTTCTTTACCACCTGATTTGATAGTAAGATTGACTTTGTCACCAGGACGAAGACGCGCTACACGTTCCTGAAGATCTGATGATGAGTAAATGACTTTGTCTTCTATCTTGGTAATCAGGTCTCCCGGCTTGATGCCCGCAGCTTTAGCAGCCCCATTAGCGACCACATCCTGTACATACAGCCCATTCAACTCATCAAGACCTTTTTGTTTAGCCAGTTCAGGCGACATCTCTGTAAATGTCACACCGATCAAACCTCTTTTTACGGATCCGAACTTCACAAAGTCATCCATGATCTTTTTCATCAGATTCACCGGAATAGCAAAGCCATATCCTGCATATACTCCTGTAGGTGATGCAATAGCAGAGTTAATACCGATCAGCTCTCCACGGGCATTTACTAAGGCTCCTCCACTATTTCCTTTGTTGATCACTGCATCTGTCTGGATGAAAGATTCAATAGCGGTATTGATAATAGGCTCTTCTGATTGCTGTCCGTAACCTCTTGGATATCCTTGCTGATTTTGAGAATCACCAAGAATACCGATCTGACGACCTTTAGCACTCACAATACCTGCTGTCACTGTAGACTGCAGACTCAGCGGATACCCTACTGCCAATACCCACTCACCGATCTGTACATCGTCCGAATTACCTAATTTAACGATAGGTAGCTTTGTCGCACTAACTTTCAATAGTGCCAGATCCGTATTTGGATCGCGTCCGATGACTTTAGCTTCAAAAGTACGCTTGTCCGTCAACTGCACTTCTATTTTATCAGCGTCTTCAACAACGTGATTATTCGTTACGATATAACCGTCATCGGAGATAATCACTCCCGAACCCGAAGCTTGTTGCGGAGCACGGGGCTGTGATCTGCGGCCCTGAGGCATTCCAAAAAATTCTTCAAACATATCAAACGGTGATCCGGACTCTCCTCCTCTTGAACCTTTATTTGAATACGTGGTCCGGATATGTACTACACCCGGAGATACCGCAGCAGCTGCCTGCGTAAAATCAGGGTTGCCTGTTGAAGCCATTACTTCACCAGAAGGATTATTTGCATAGTAAACTTTTTGTCTTTCTTCGAAAGACATGTTGTCATAACGTTGATTTTCGAAGAGTTTATACCCTCCGATGGCAATCGCCCCACCAAAGGCTGCTGTCATCAATGTTAAAGTGATTTTTTTCATATTATCTTTCATCTTGTGTCTGTTATTAATTTACCAAAAAAACGTTAACACTCATTATTTATAAATCTTATATTCAAATGTAATACCATTTGGCAGCTGTTGTCAAGTCATGTCAGTTAAAAAGTGTTAACAATAAAGCATATTCAGAAGATTTTAACAAGATTTAACGATTGGCCAAATTATTGTAACAAGAATATTAAATTTGTAGCATATTTCAGCAAAAATGACAGATCAAATCAAATTTTATAAATATCAGGGAGCCGGTAATGATTTTATCCTGATCGATAATCGAAAAGCGGTATTTGAGCGTTCAAATGAAGCCTTTGTTAAACAATTATGCGACCGTAGATTTGGAGTCGGTGCTGATGGATTGATGCTCCTTCAAGATACGAAAAATTTTGATTTTGAAATGGTCTATTATAATGCCGATGGCAGAGAAGGAAGTATGTGTGGTAATGGCGGACGTTGCATCGTAGCGTTTGCACGGGACCTTAATATCATCGGGGAGGACGCTGCCTTTTTGGCAGTTGACGGTCCTCACCAGGCACAAATACATGACAATCAGGTCAATCTACAGATGATCGATGTAGACCAGATTTCGAAAGATGAATCAGCATATGTCCTTAATACGGGATCTCCGCACTTTATCAAAATAGTAAGCGATCTCAAAAATATGGATGTATATCAGGAAGGATATACCATTCGTAATAATGCTACCTATAAAAAAGAAGGTATCAATGTCAACTTCGTTGAAAAAGAAGAAAACGGATACTTTGTGCGCACCTTTGAAAGAGGAGTGGAAGATGAAACATTTGCCTGCGGTACAGGCGCTACAGCTGCAGCCATGGCAATAGCCATTGAAGAAAATATGGAAGGACAGATCGAAATTCCTATCCGTGTACTGGGCGGACAGCTCTACATTAGCTTCCTCAAAAACGGACATACATTCAGGGAAGTTTATCTCAAAGGTCCTGCAAACTATGTCTTTGAAGGAAATATTTAAAACAGAACACAAAATTTATCTACATAAAAGGTAGATTATCTCACAAACCACCAAAAAAACCATAATAATCACTATATTAGAAACCTTTTTTAGTGATTTTAGCTTTTAAATGCAGCAGACAAAAGATAATCTGAGTTACAAACTTGTTTATTCCTTAGGGGAACATCCTTACCTGGGGTACCTGATCGAACCGCACATTGTATTTCTAAATGCAAATGGCAGTTACTCGCTCAAGTACAAACGGGTGTTCAGCAATACAGTCGATGAATTTGCAGACAAACTTGATGAAACGGACTATAAGCTCATCAAACTGTTAGACGAAACAGAGCAGACCCATGTCATCAAACGCTATCACAAAAAAGCTGTCCGGCCGATAGATTTCTTTGCCAAAATATTTGACAAGAAACTTTACGATTATATCCGTCCTAAATTAGACAACAAACTGCTGAAGGTACTGGATCTTATCGGAGATAAGCCTTTATTTTTAATGAGTAAGGATGGATATCCGGCGGAGCAGCAGTTACACATTGCCCCTCTTCCGGCATCCGTATTATTCCATTTTCGTCGCAGTGAAGAGGAGACACGCTATTTTCCCACGATCAAGTATGATGATAACCGGATTGAGTTTATGTTTAAAGATGCTCAGGTTATCATCAATGAACAAGCCTGGCTGCTATTAGGAAATACACTTTATCATTTTGATCAGGCTGTAGAGGGAAAAAAACTAAGTCCTTTTCTCAATAAAAGATATATTTCAGTTCCCAGGGGAACGGAGAAAAAGTATTTTGAAACATTCGTATGCGGACTTATTGAAAAATACCATGTCTACGCAGAAGGATTTGATATCAAAACCTATCAGCACGAAGCCACCCCTATCATCAAACTGGTACATCTTAATACCGGATCACAATTACAGTTGTTATTTCAGTATGGTCCTTACCTCTTTGAGTCAGGAGGCGAACATCGCATCACAGTAAGAATGACCTATGATGAATCTGAAGATCTCTACACTTTTCATCGAATAAAACGTTCTCTTATTTGGGAAGACAAGCAATTTGCCCTCTTAGAAAAACTTGGACTGGAGAAAATTGACAAATTATTCAGCAATCTTATTCCAAACGAGCACAACGGGGGAGAAACAAATACACTGGAATGGCTTTCCAGACATCAGGAACATTTGCTTGAATCCGGATTCCAGGTTATTCAGGAGGAATCAGCAAAGCGATACTTTATCGGGAAAACAGTTCTCGACATTGCCGTTGAAGAAGATAATGACTGGTTTGATGTAAAAGCAGTAGCCCGGTTCGGCCCATATGAAATCCCTTTTATACAATTGAGGAATAATATCCTGAATAATATACGGGAATTTGTGCTTCCCAACGGAGAGATTGCGATCATTCCTGAAGAATGGTTCGCGCAATACCAGCACCTGTTTCATTTTTCTTCCACAAAAAATGAGCTTAAGCTTAATAAGGTCCACGTTGGGGTACTCAATGACATCAGTGAACATACCGCACTTACATTCACCCGAAAATTAGAAAAACTTGCTGATTTTGAAGAAATAAGTGATGTTGCTGAACCTAAAAATTTCAAAGGTCAGCTACGTCCTTATCAAAAGGCAGGATATAACTGGTTCCATTTTCTGCAGCATTATAAATTCGGAGGAGTTCTGGCGGATGACATGGGGCTTGGGAAGACAATTCAAACACTGGCTTTACTACAAAAACAGAAAGAAGATGCAGGCGAGGACGGGCAACCTCATACTTCCCTTCTGATTCTGCCGACATCACTGATCTATAACTGGCAAAAGGAGGCATCCAAGTTTGCACCCAAGCTAAGAATCTTACTACACACCGGAACAAACAGGATCAAGGACAATTTCTCTCTTTCACATTTCGATCTGGTGATCACCACGTATGGTATTGTACGAAGTGACGAGCAAATGCTGGAAAAGTTTTACTTCAACTATATTATTCTGGATGAAAGTCAGAATATCAAAAACCCTGCATCCAAATCATTTAAGGCTATCAAAAGTCTAAAGAGCAGACATAAGCTGGCCTTAAGCGGAACCCCGGTTGAAAACTCAGTATCGGATCTTTGGGCTCAGATGCACTTTACCAATCCGGGATTACTAGGTACATTTACCTATTTTCAAAAGGAATTTGTGCAACCTATAGAGAAAAAGAAAGATGAAGAGCGGGCAAAGAAACTACAGTCTATTGTCAAACCTTTTATCCTCCGAAGAACAAAAGATCAGGTAGCTACAGAATTGCCTCCGAAAACAGAACAGATCATCTACTGTGAAATGACAGAAGATCAATCTGAGACTTATGAAAAAGTAAAATCCGAATACCGCAATGCTTTGTTAAATGTTAATACAGAAGATAAAGCAAAAACTTCACAGATAACATTGCTGCAGGGATTGACAAAATTACGCCAACTGGCCAATCATCCAAAAATGATTGATGATGATTTTGAAGGAAACTCCGGCAAATTTGATTTGGTACTGGAGACTTTAGAATCCGTGCTTCATGTCGGAAATAAAGTGCTTATCTTTTCTCAGTTCGTCAAACAGCTAAGTATTTTCAGAACTTATTTTGAAGAGAAAGGCATTCAGTATGCCTACCTGGACGGAGCCACAAAAAACCGATCTGAAGCAGTAGCTGAATTTCAAAAGAATAAGAATACCAAACTGTTTCTGATATCGATCAAAGCGGGTGGTGTAGGACTAAATCTTATCGAAGCGGATTACGTATTTATTCTTGATCCGTGGTGGAACCCTGCTGTCGAACAGCAGGCAGTGGATCGGTCACATCGCATCGGGCAGACCCGCAGTGTATTTATCTACAAATTCATTACGAAAGATACCGTAGAAGAGAAAATACTGGCGATGCAAAACCGAAAAAGAGGAATTGCCAAGAGTCTCATCACTACCGAAGAAAGCTTCATTAAGTCGCTGTCACAGGAAGATCTGAAAGAACTCTTAGGATAAATAAAAAAAGCCTTCTGTATATGATCTCATAATGCAGAAGGCTTTTTACAAGGGATTACAATTGTTTTCTAAAGTTAGCTACGCTCTCTTTCACATCCTCTTTATTGTTCTCCCAGTTGTATTCATATTCTGCAGAGATCATCCCTGAAAATTTCTGCCTTTTCAGTTCATTGATGATATCCTTCATACCGATAATACCTGTTCCCCAATGTACATCATGTGCTTTTTTGTCTCCAAACACATTCAAATCTTTAAAATGCACATGAAAAACACGTCCTTCCAGTTTTTTCAACGATTCTACCGGATTAAGTCCCGATCGTGCCCAGTGTCCCACATCCGCACAAGCGCCCATTCTTGCACTCTTACCTTTCAATAGAGTCAGGATTTTATCCGGATTCCAATAGAAAGAAGGGTCAGGATGATTATGTATAGCTGCTTTGATATCATATTTATCACATAATTGAGATACGGTCTCCAGATCTGCTTCCTTTGGTTCACAATTAATAACCGGAATATCCATTGATTTTGCGAAAGCAAATATTTTCTCCCATTCCGCAGCATTCTTTCCGGATACCACTCCATATGCCTGAAGGGAAATATTTTTCTTCTTCAACAGAGCTTTCACAGCTTTCTTACCTTCTTCGGAAAGATTATAGTCCATTTTCCCTTCGATTCCTCCGCCGATATCTTGCCCCGGAAAGGCTTCTACATACCGCAGGTCACAACTGTCAATCTTATCTAAAGCCTGAGCAAAGGTAAACAGTCTGAACGTATAAGCCTGTGATCCCAGCTTCCAGTTTAATTTCTTCTCCGGATATGCTGCTGCTTTTTTCTGAGCGTGGACCGATACTGTCGTTAGTGCGATCAGTGCACAAATAAGGAATTTTATATTTCTCATATTAGTAGTTTTTACATCCGCAACAGGGATGGTTGATCTTTCAAATGTACCTATTTGAGATCCATTCATAAAACGATTAATCTATCATTTCTGTTATAAAAAAAGCCCGTCCGGAAATATCTACATTCCGGACGGGCCCATTCCTTTAGTACTAAGATTATTCTCTAGTTAAATAAAGGCAATGCTTTGCCAATACGACGAATAACCTCTTCCTTACCCAAAAGTTCTGTTATCTGAAACACATCGGGGCCAAACTTTCCGCCTACCAGCATAATACGGTATGGCATCATCAGTTCACCCATCTTCAGACCTGAACTTGTTATTTTTTCTTTGAACAACGGTTCTAATACTGCTGCAGTCCAGTCAGACTGCTGCTCAAAATCGTTTATTATTTCCTGAAAAAATGCAGTCTTCTGTTCATTCCATTTCGGTTTTACAGCTTCCACATCATATTGTTCAGGAGTTACAAAAAAGAAAGATGCCTGTGTCCAGAAATCTTCAACATAGGTGAGGCGCTCTTTGACAGCTCCCAATACATTCAACATATACGCTTCCGATTGTTTAGAAGTATCCACTCCATGTTGCTCTATATTTTCTATTATTTTAGGTAACAGAGTTGCATCATCGGTACGTTTGATCCACTCATGATTGAACCATTTTGCTTTTTCAAAATCAAACTTGGCTCCGGCTTTGCTGACACGTGATACGGAGAATTTTTCAATCAGTTCTGCTAACGAAAACAATTCCTGCTCAGTACCATCATTCCAACCCAATACTCCCAGCATATTAACAAATGCTTCCGGTAAAAAACCTAATTCTCTAAATCCTTTAGTCAGATCTCCGGTCTTAGGATCGGTCCAGTTCATGGCATACACCGGAAATCCAAGACGGTCTCCATCACGCTTGCTCAGCTTACCATTTCCATCCGGTTTCAGGATTAACGGCAGATGCGCCCATTGAGGCATTTCAGCAGCCCAGCCCAGATATTCCCAAAGCAATATATGTACAGGCGCAGACGGCAGCCACTCTTCACCTCTGAAGATATGACTGATCTCCATTGCTTTATCGTCGACTACTACGGCCAGATGGTAAGTAGGCATACCATCAGCTTTCAATAATACCTTATCATCTACGAGCCCCGTTTCAAAGCTAACTCTTCCGCGAATCATATCCTCAAAAGAAACAGTCTCGTCCTGAGGCATTTTGATACGAATAGTATGTGAATGGCCTTCAGTCAGCAATTGTTGCGTTACTTCCGCAGGAAGACTCAACGAGTTGCGAAGATTCATGCGGTTTTCATGACTGTATCTGAAGTTAGGCTGAATCTTTCTTTGTTCATCCAATTCCTCTGCTGTATCAAACGCATAATAGGCAAATCCCTTTTCTACCAGCTGTTCCGCATACTGACGGTAAGAAGGTTTACGCTCACTCTGTCTGTATGGTCCGTAGGCTCCTTCTTTGGAAGGACTTTCGTCCGGAACTATTCCGCACCAGGCGAGACATTCGTTTATATATTCTTCAGCTCCCGGGACAAATCTTGTCTGATCGGTATCCTCAATACGAAGGATAAATTCACCTTGATGCTGACGTGCAAACAAATAGTTAAATAAGGCTGTACGTACACCACCTAAGTGCAGACCGCCGGTAGGACTGGGGGCAAAACGCACCCTAACTCTTTTTTGAGAACTCATACTGCAAAATTACCATAAAATTTTTTATTTGCGACAACTGTTATCTTCTGTTAAAGTTTGACCATATTTATCACAACTCATCTATTTTCCCTATTTTGCGGCATCATTTTGCAAAGTCGGCGCATGAATCCTTATCAATACAACAAACAACGCTGGAAATTTTTATTACTGATTTTTGCAGCGATCATCGCTGGAGCTTCTCTCTTCTATACCAATAATCTGGTCAAAAATCTGTCTGCATCCGAGCGGACAAAGGCGCAGGTATGGGCCATGAGTACCAAAAGCATTATTACCATGCCCGATGTGGATGACGAATTTATCACCTTCATCTATGCTGTAAGAGACAGTCTGGCGTTACCGGCGATTATCACAGATCAGAAAGATAACATAATATTCTGGAGGGATCTGGATTCGACCAAAACCAATATCAGGCACAGCGAACAAGATTCTGTTGCAGCCAACAGCCCTGTTTATGATCCCGGATACTTTCAGAAAGAACTGAAAGAGATGAAGCGCAGCCACCCGCCTATTACCATTAACCTGGACAATGGAGATCAATGGCAGGTATTCTATAAGGATTCCAACGAACTGATACAACTCCGGATATTTCCCTATGTACAACTTTCCGTTATTGCGATTTTTCTTATAATAGCTTATACTGTATTTAATTCGATTAAGAAGTCAGAGCAAAATCTGGTATGGGTAGGTATGGCCAAAGAAGCTGCACATCAGCTCGGCACGCCTATTTCTTCCTTAATGGGGTGGCTGGAACTTGTCAGAATGAGGTTTGATGCTGAGGATGATAATATTCTGAACGAAATGGAAAGAGATGTCAAACGGCTGGAGATCGTCGCCGACCGGTTTTCCAAGATTGGTTCCATACCTTCTTTATCCAACTACAATGTCTACACGATAGTAAATGATTTTATCAATTATTTCAGAATACGGACGAGTGATAAAATTACATTCACCCTGACAGGTGACACCCATATAGAAGCGAAGCTGAATGCGCCTCTGTTTGACTGGATACTTGAAAACTTACTCAAAAATGCAGTAAACGCTATTGAATCGGAGGGGCTGGTGAGTGTTAACATTTCAGAAAACATTGCAAAAGAAGAAATTTTTATAGACATTAGTGATACGGGCAAAGGAATTCCAAAATCAAATTTTGAGACAGTCTTCCAACCTGGCTTTACCACACGTAAAAGAGGATGGGGGCTCGGGCTGAGCCTCACCAAGCGTATGGTAGACTATCATAAAGGACAGATTTTTGTCAAAGAATCCGAGATAGGAAAAGGAACAACATTTAGAATAGTATTAAAGAGCAATTTAAGATATGAACCCACTCAAATCGGATGAATACCCGGCAATCTACGCTGACTACATAGAGACTATTGTCGGAGACGTAATGGAAGTCCTTGAAGATCAACTCAACACCTTCCCTGCTTTTATATCATCTATCCCCAAAGATAAAGAGCTGTACAAATACGCAGAGGATAAATGGACTATCAAAGAGGTATTGTGCCATATTCTGGATGCAGAACGTGTCATGTCTTACCGAGCATTGCGCTTTGCAAGAAATGATATGACTTCATTACCTGCTTTTGAACAGGAAGAATTTGTGCAAAACGGACGACACAACGAACGTACACTGGAAAGTATAATCGAAGAATTCAATTATCTGAGACGATCAAATCTGTCTTTGTTTCATACCTTTAATGAAACAGAACTGAGTCGTAAAGGGATGGCTTCTGACCGTCTGATCAGTGTCCGCGCCTTTGTCTATATCGTAGCCGGCCACTTGAATCACCACAAATTTATCATACAAGAACGTTACCTTAATCCTGACAATGAGTAGTATCTGGTTTAAAGAATACAATCTGGATGAACTAAACGTCATATTTGCAAAAAATATGACCGGTTTTCTAGGTATTAAAGCAACTGAACTGACAGAGAACAGTATTACGGCAACCATGCCTGTCAACGAAAAAACCAAACAGCCATTCGGACTGTTGCATGGAGGAGCATCTGTAGTATTGGCCGAATCTGTAGGAAGTATTGCTTCCAACATGGTTGTCAACGATGAAAAATATATGGGTGTAGGGCTGGAGATCAATGCTAATCATATACGATCAGCAACAGATAAAGAGGTAACAGCCATATGCAGCCCCTTACATATAGGTGCAACTACGCATGTGTGGGATATCCGGATTAATAATCATCGCGGGCAATTGCTTTGCATATCGAGACTTACGGTTGCCATAGTTCCAAAAAGATAATTTGTTACAAAACTTTTTTAAAAATACATTGTCTAATACCTATAGAAACCATTTTCTTGGTTTTGTGATACGGTTTAGGTTTTGAGAGCGATTCCACCCCCTGGATTCGCTCTTCTTTTTGTAATATCCTTACTATAATTAATATAAAACTGATGATTTTTTATTAATATTATAGGATTTTTTAACCTGGCTATCGATTTAACAAACGTTTGCATAAACATTTGCACATAAAAAGTGAAATTATTTCAGTAGCCTTGTAATAAAGATTTTTTCAACAATAAAATAATCTATAATCCTAAACATGGAACCACAAAAAACCACTCAACAATCTACTTTCGGGCCGATGATAATCTGCTGTGCCCTCTTTTTTATCTTAGGTTTTATTACCTGGGCCAACGGTACATTAATCCCCTTTCTGAAAATAGCATGTAACTTGGAAACTGACTTACAAGCCTTCTTTGTTGCTTTTGCTTCATATATCGCTTATTTCTTTTTGGCTTTACCAAGTTCATGGATACTGAAAAAGATCGGTTTCAAAAACGGACTTATCGTCAGTTTAGTAATTCTTGGATTAGGTTCATTAATTTTTATTCCGGCAGCGGATAGCCGCAGCTACGGATTGTTCCTTACCGGAATCTTTGTACAGGGAGCGGCAATGGCTTTATTGCAAACTGCTGTCAATCCTTATTTAAGTATCATCGGCCCCATTGAAAGTGCGGCACAACGTATATCAATAGCCGGATTATTTAATAAAGGAGCAGGGATCACAGTTCCTATTATCTTCGGAACACTGTTTCTGAAAGATGCTCATCAAGTTACAGAAAAACTAGCCGCTACAACAGATGAACTCGTAAAAAATCAGATTCTGGATGATTTACTACAAAGAGTACATGCACCTTATATTGCATTGGCGGTTATTTTTGTGGTGTTTGCCATTGTGATCAGATTCGCACATCTTCCGGATGTAGAAGTAGACAAAGAAGAAAGTAGCGAACTGAATGCTTCAGATACTCAGCAGAAACAAAGTGTATTTCAGTTTCCTCACCTGTTTCTGGGATCATTAGCTATATTCTTCTGTGTTGCTGTAGAAGTTATGGCCGGAGATATTATCGGTGTATATGGCCGGGAATTGAAAATTGATAGCTTTTTTGTTACCTATGCGACCACATTTACACTTTCCTGTATGCTGGTTGGATATGTTATCGGTATCATTGCTATCCCTAAATATGTAACCCAGCAGATGGCTCTACGTGTATGTACTATTGTTGGTATTATTTTTACCCTTATTTCAGTATTAACTACCGGCACTACATCTTTCATCTTCGTTGCTCTTCTGGGTATTGCAAACTCATTAATGTGGCCTGCAATCTTCCCTCTTGGCATCAAAGGTCTAGGTAGATTTACGAAAATCGGATCTGCTATTATGATCATGGGTATTGCGGGAGGTGCTATCTGGCCTTTGGTATACGGATATTTAAAAGATCATTTACATATAGATTTCCAACACGCATTCTTATATGCCATGGTTCCTGCCTACCTGTACATTCTGTTCTTTGCAGTCAAAGGACATAAAGTCGGTAAAGCATAAATTCAATCTTTGACATTTAAATTTTTTAAAAAGCAATTATAACCCTGTATTATAATTGCTTTTTTAGCATAATTACAACTTAATACTATGAGCATTAAACCCTTTTTAACAGGTCTAACCCTGTTTTGTTCCACCTTGTTGTTCGGGCAGATCGGACATGAGTCTGCTGATCCGAAGCCCGGTAGTTCTGCTAATTGGAAAACCGTTAGCCCCGACATTAATCTTTCCTTTTCATCTACCAATTTTAGTCATTCCAAAACCACTCCTCCTCTGCAGCAGGTATTGAAGACATCCTGGTCTCAGAAAGCCTGGAAAGGTGAAAAAGTCGGAATACAAGCTGTGTTATGGTCTTCAAAAGATTTTCAGGATATCGAACTTTCTGCAACAGACCTTACATCTGATCCTAAAAACACTATAAACGCAGATCATATCTCCATCAGTTATGTGAGCTATGTGATGTCGGATCTTATCGGAAATCTCAAATCAGGTTGTGGTATCAGCGGAAAACTGGATTCTATCTTAGTGGCTGACCGTATTGAAAATGAACAGCACTTCCGGTATGATAAAAACACAACCCGACCGATATGGATATCTCTGGATATTCCGCAGCATACCAAAGCTGGCATCTATAAAGGTAAGGTGATCGCAAAAAGTGGTAATAAAGCTCAGGAAATCAATTACAGTATAGAGGTTCTGGATCATACACTACCCACCAGTGACCAGTGGCAGTTTCATCTTGATCTCTGGCAGAATCCGTTCTCTACCGCACGTTATTACAACGTAGAGCCTTTTTCGGATAAACACCTGGAGATATTAAAGCCCTACATGCAGAAGTTAGCCAGTGCCGGACAAAAGAGTATTACCGCCAGTATTATTCATGATCCCTGGAACGGTCAGACGTATGATAAATATCAGACGATGATCAAATGGATTAAAACGAAAGATGGCAACTGGAAATACGACTACAGCAACTTTGATAAATGGGTCAGATTCATGACCGATCTGGGCATGGGTAAGTTCATTAATTGCTACAGCATGATTCCCTGGGATCCAAAATTCTACTATGAAGATGAGGCTACGGGAAAGACTACTTTCTTAAAGGCAGCCCCCACATCTGAAGAGTATAAAAAACACTGGCTTCCTATGCTGAAGGATTTTGCACGCCATTTAAAAGAGACCGGTAATTTTGATCGTACTACTATTGCGATGGACGAAAGGCCTATGGATCAGATGCAAAGTGCCATTGCCATTATTAAAGAAGCTGATCCTTCTTTCAAAATCTCGCTGGCGGGAACATACCATAAAGAATTGTCAGACGATCTGGCAGATTATTGTATTACGCTGAAGGAAGACATGGATAAAGAAGTATTGGAAAGCAGAAAAGCAAAAGGGCTTACTACTACTTACTACACCTGCTGTACCGAACCCTTCCCAAATACATTTACCAGTTCAGGCTACAGTGAAGCCACCTGGCTACCCTGGAATAGTGTACAGCGCGGATTTGACGGATATCTCCGTTGGGCCTTTGACTGTTGGAACAAAAATCCTAACTTAGATACGCGTTTCGGGACCTGGCTGGCAGGCGATGCATGGTTTATCTATCCGGATGTAAAGACTTCAATCCGTTTTGAAAAACTCATTGAAGGAGTACAGGATGCAGAGAAAATCAGAATTATCCGAGAAAAGCTTAAAAAAGAAGGCAAGACTGCCGAACTTAACAAGTTAGAGTCTGTTATTCAGGAATTCAACAATAAAAATATCCATCAGAATACGATTCATGATCAGGTAATAAAAGCACGTGAATACCTGAATAGCTTATAATATTTAAGAATATACTAAACAGATATGAAAAAGTCAATTTTAACATTATTAGTTGCTTCAGCTTTAGCCTTCGGAGCTCAGGCGCAACTGAAAATACCTCAGCCTAGCAGCGCTACTGAAGTAACACAGGCGATCGGGATTCACAATGTAGTATTGAAATATAGCCGACCTAATACAAACGGACGTACTATTTTCGGTGATCTTGTACCTTACGGACAAGTGTGGCGTACCGGTGCCAATACCGTGTCAACACTGACATTTGAAGAAGAAGTCACTGTTCAGGGAACAAAAGTTCCTGCCGGTACTTATGGGATTTTCACTATCCCTAACAAAAATGAATGGACAATTATTCTGAGCAAGAACAGCAAGCAATGGGGAGCGTATACGTATAAACAAGAAGAGGATCTTGTGCGTTTCAATGTAAAACCAACTACATTAGCGAATAAAGTAGAAACGTTCACCATCAGTTTTGATCAGGTAACGACGACATCCGGTGTCGTGAGCATCGCATGGGATAAAGTCTCGGTACAATTCAACATCAAGGTAGACCAGTCAAAAGAAATTTTAGCTTCTATTGATCAGGCTATGCAAGGTGAGAAGAAACCTTATTTTCAAGCAGCATTATACTATTTCAACAACAATCTGGATATCAAAAAAGCTGTTGAATGGGTAAATATTGCAGATCAGGGAAACACAGAAGCTCCATGGATTAAATACTGGAAGTCACAGATTCTGTTAAAATCCGGAGATAAAAAGGGTGCTGCAGAGACTGCTCAACAAGGTATTGACATGGCTAAAGCGGGTAAAAATGATGAATATATCAAATTAAACACGCAGGCTTTGAATAACGCCAAAAAATAATATTTGCGCACACCAGCGCAAATAATAATGCCCGGAAATCCGGGCATTATTTATTTAATAAGGCATCGTACAGTATCTCGACAGGATGCATCGCTTTTACACCTGTACCATCCTGAATCTGATGGCGACAACTTGTGCCAGGAGCAGCAATAAGCTGCTGTGCAGCTTTATTTCTCACCTCCGGAAACAGGACAAGTTCACCAATCTGCATAGACACATCGTAATGTTCTTCTTCGTATCCGAATGAGCCAGCCATCCCGCAGCAGCCTGAAGCGATCAATTCGACATCATAATGCGCCGGAAAACTCAGTATCTTCTCAGAGGTTGCCTGAAGTTTCCAGGCCTTTTGCTGACAGTGTCCGTGAAGCTTGATGGAACGTTGTTCCTGCGAAAATTCCGAACTGGAGATTTTACCTGATGAAATTTCTCTCAACAGAAATTCATCAATCAGCAAGGCATTAGCGGCTACCTTTTGCGCATCTTTCAAGAGGTATTCATCTACAAGATCGACATACTCATCTCTGAAAGTCAATATTGCAGACGGTTCCACCCCTATCAGAGGAGTTTCGGCTGTAATCCTCGATTTAAAAATATTGATCTGCTGCTCGGCTATTTTCTTTGCTTCACGCAGAAAACCTTTAGACATTAGTGCTCTTCCGCTCTGCGGATGAGGAATCATGAGTACCTCATAGTGCAAGCCTTCCAGAAGCTGAATGGTTTTCTTGCCTAACTCTACATCATTATAGTTTGTAAATTCATCACAAAAGAAATAGACAGTACCCCTGATTTCTTTCGTATAAAGAGGTTTTTCCCTTGACAGAAACCATTTCCTGAGACTAACAGAGCCAATAGTCGGAAGAGAGCGTTTCGGAGCTATGCCCACAGCCTTTTTGATCAGCTTACTCACCCAGGCATTTGATACAGACCAATTATAAAGCCCAGGTAAGAAAGAGCCCAATCTGGATACCTGATCTATATTGGCGATCATACGTGTGCGCAACGGCACTCCGTTGGCATCGTGATAAGCCTGCAGAAAGTCTGCTTTCAATTTAGCCATGTCGACACTTGACGGGCACTCACTCTTGCACCCTTTACAACTCAGGCAGAGATCCATGACCGATTTGATCTCTTCATGATCAAAAGGATTTTCCTTTGTCGAATGGGTAAGCATTTCCCGAAGCATATTGGCTCTGGCACGTGTAGTATCCTGCTCATTCCGGGTTGCCATATAAGACGGACACATAGTACCGCCTGAAATATGTAATTTACGGCAATCTCCGGAACCATTACACTGCTCCACATGCTGCAGAATATTCTGTCCCGGATATCTGAATACCGATTTTATAGTTGCCACAGGTGCATCCGGCTCATAGCGAAGCATGGTATTCATAGCCAGAGTATCTACAATCTTACCCGGATTAAAAATATTATCAGGATCCCACGTCTTCTTTATTTCCTTAAGCAGATTGTAATTATGTTCACCGATCATGTAAGCAATAAACTCTCCCCTCAGTCTTCCGTCACCATGCTCTCCGCTTAATGATCCCTTATATTTTTTTACCAATATGGCTATCTCCTGTGCTACGGTCCTGAACAGTTTATTTCCCTCTTTCGTTTTCAGATTCAGGATCGGCCGCAGATGCAATTCACCCGTAGCCGCATGGGCATAGTGTACGGAGTAGAGTCCGTACCTGGCCAGTATAGTATTGAACTCCTGAATATACTCAGGCAGATCAGCAACATCTACAGCCGTATCCTCGATAACGGCGACAGCTTTCTCATCGCCGGGGAGGTTACTCAGCAGCCCCAAACCTGCTTTTCGAAGCGCCCAGATCCGTTGCATATCTTTTCCGAAAATAACGGGAAAGTGATACCCCAGACCTTGCGACCGCATCTCATCCTCTACTAGCTTCACTTTTTGCAGAATGGCCTCTTCATCATCTCCATCATACTCCACAACCAGAATTGCTTCCGGATCTCCTTCTATAAAAAAACGATTCTCACGTTGTTCCAGATTATTTTTGGTACATTCCAGGATATAATGATCAATAAGTTCACAACTGCGTGGATGATACTTCAAGGCGATCAGGTTTGCTCTTAATGCATCCTGCAAAGTCTTAAAATGAATGCCGGCCAAACCTGTTTTTTTCGTATGCAGCGGATCTACATGCAATTTGATCTCCGTAATAAAAACGAGGGTTCCCTCTGAACCGGCAATCAGTTTGCAGAAGTTGAATGGTTCAGTACCTGCTGTAAAAGGATCCGTTTCCAGCAACAGATCCAGGGCATAGCCCGTATTACGGCGAGGTATACTCTTCCGGGGAAACTCTCTTCGTATCTCCTCCTGATTATGATAATCGCCAAGCATGGTTTTCATCTGCTGATAAAGCTTGCCTTCCAGCGTATCCAATTCACTTTTGGCGATGAACTGATCAAATGTCAGCGGTTCGAATTCAACTTCCGAGCCATCACTCAGCAGTCCTTTAATTGCAATGCTGTGTTCTCTTGCACTTCCGTAGATCAGCGAATTGGAGCCACAGGAGTTATTACCAACCATACCGCCGATCATGGCACGATTAGCCGTTGATGTCTCCGGCCCAAAGTAAAGCCCGTGAGGCTTCAGATACATATTCAGTTCATCACGTATCACTCCGGGCTGTACACGTACCCATGACTCTTCTTTATTGACCTCTACTACTTTTGTCCAATATTTTGATACATCTACAACAATTCCATTCCCCACAACCTGTCCGGCCAGAGAAGTGCCTGCAGTACGGGGAATCAATGCACTTTTTTCTGCGCGGGCAAATGCAATTAACTCCTGCAGATCTTTCACATTCCTGGGATAGGCCACAGCAGTCGGCATTTCCCGATATGCAGAGGCATCTGTTGCATAGAGAATCTTTGTCTGGTTATCCCACAGCAACTCTCCTTCGAGTACTTCACTTAATCTCCGAAGTTTTTCTTCCATATGCTAATCTGTTATACCGAAAGAGATATTACTTGTTTTTTATTTGAGTAGTATAGGTACTTTCAAAGATTTTATCCGCATTATTCGTTTCGAATCCATCTCTGCGTTGTGCAGCAGTTATCTGGTCCTTGGGCGTATCTTTAAATTCAGGCAATACACTTCGTTCCGCAAATTCAACATAACTTCCGGCAATCTGTAATATGACGCCATCCGAAAATTTTGCATCATAAAGTGCTGAAACTGTACTGGACTGTCTCAGTAAACCGTCTTCACTTGTCTTAATCTTACCACCGGATGTATTTAGCTTGATTCCCAATCCTTCTACAAAATTGTTAAATTCTTCCAATGTATTATATCCTTCTTTAAGTTCATGGATACTGATGGTATAATGATTCAGATAATATCGGTTGAAAATAACCCAGGCTGCATATTCACTCTCTTCGAGCAGACGTGTATAATCTGAAGACGAAGGGAGCTTCCACAAAGGTTTCTGAAGAAAATCAGCCGCTTCCTGACCGTTTTCCAGATTCAGCGCATCAACAGGATCTGCTGTAATTCCATCTGTATACTTATGAATGATAGTCTGAGCCTCTTCACTCAATTGAGATACGATAAGTTCTGAAACAAATATTCGCGGATAATCCGTACTCGGAGGTTTGAACCAGTACGCATCCAGTTTTTTCCCTTCAAAATAATAGTGATCCATTTTCTTATACCCATAGGCCAGAAAGATCTTCTCGAATGAGGCTATACCCAAATGAGGAACCCCCAGGGTACGGAAAGCAATATGATCATTTACAATATCTTCCTGGGAGGATACCACACCTTTCTGCAATAAAGCATCTGTAATCTGCCCTACTGCAGTTACATTCTTTCTGTAATGCTCGAATAAATCGTTAAGAACGATATCTAAAGGTTTATTTTCTTCAAATTTCATGTTATTGCTCTTTTAGTACTACCATTTGATCAAATTTACCTATTTTCACCATAAGTAATGATTAATAAAACTTAAATAATGATAAGCAAAACTAATCAGATAGAATTACGTCAGCTTCGCTATTTCAGGGCTTTGGCGGAGGAATTACATTATCATAAAGCAGCAGATAAATTACACATCTCACAGTCGGCACTGAGCCAGCAGATCAAATTACTGGAACAACAACTGGGAGTATCTTTATTCGACAGACTGAATAAAAAAATATCATTAAGCGATCCGGGTGAGTTATTTTACGCGGAAGCGGTTCGTATTTTACAACAGGTGGAGCGTAGTATGGAACGTCTGGATCAGTTCCATACAGGATCAGCAGGCACACTGAAGATCGGGTTTGTGGCATCTGCTATGTCTTCTTTTCTCCCGGAAGCGATTAAAAAATTTCATACAGCCTATCCGGCAATACATCTTCGATTTGAAGAAATGAACAATTTTGAACAATTACCTGCACTGGAAAACGGAGACATTGACATTGGTTTTATGCGTTCCAATCAGGTTAGAGACCAGATGCACATTCTACGGGTGTTTGAAGAAACATTCACACTTATTCTTCCCCGGAATCACCGATTCGGAAACTACCATTTTAAAGATCTGAGTATATTAAAGGACGAAGACTTTATTTTATTTCCGAATGCTAAAAGTGAATTTTATTTTCAGCAGATCATAAATCTTTGCAGTGACAGCGGATTTTATCCCCGAATCACTCACCAGGCCATTCATGGTCCAACCATATTTTCACTGGTCGGGTGCGGCATGGGGATCTCTATTATCCCTACTTCTTTGGCCCAGCTTCATACCGAAGATGTAATAGCAATCGAACTTAAAGCTATTCCACAGCGTACCCAGATCTTTGCGGTATGGGATAAAAGCAATCAGAATCCGCAGATACAACGATTTATGAAATCTATCTAAGTGTATTCCTATAATTCAGAAATGGCGTTCTGATACTTTTCCTCATCGAATTCTTTTTCGCTTTTTGCGATGACGACTGTAGCAACACCATTTCCGATCAGATTAGTGATAGCCCTTGCTTCACTCATGAAGCGGTCCACACCAAGCAATATTGCCATTCCTTCTACAGGAATAACTTTGAGTGCTGTCAATGTACCGGCCAGAACAATAAAACCACCCCCTGTAACGGCAGCAGCACCTTTACTGGTTACTAACAGTATCCCGATAATGGTTAACAGTTGCGCAAAGCTCAGATCCACATGGAAAACCTGCGCTAAAAATATGGTAGCCATGGACAGATAAATAGTCGTTCCGTCCAGATTGAAGGAATAACCTGTCGGAATTACCAATCCAACCACAGAACGGGAACATCCAAAATCCTCCATCTTTTGCATAATATTGGGTAACACAGACTCCGAAGACGAGGTCCCCAGTACGATCAGGATTTCTTCCTTTATAAACTTGAGGTATTTCCACAGGCTGAATTTATACATACGGCAGATAATATTCAGACATACGAAGATGAATAGAATCATGGTGGCATATACCGAAAGCATAAGCCTCCCCATAGGCGCCAGTGCTTCTATTCCGTGTGTACCTATTGTATAAGCCATTCCTCCGAATGCACCTAAGGGAGCTAACCTCATAATCATCTTCATAATATTGAAGAGTACTTTTGAAAACCGGTCGAAGCTCCGCAGCAAAGGCTGTCTCTGTTCACCAAGTTTTGTCAGTCCAAGTCCGAATAATATAGAAAAGAATAAAACCTGCAGGATATTTCCATCCGTGAATGCTTTGAACACATTGGAAGGAACAATATGGGTAAAAAATTCTATCCAGTTGATTTCTGCAGCCTCATTCTTATACTTCTGAATATCAGCAACACCTTCATGGTTAAAGTTGACTCCTCTTCCCGGCTCAGTATAGTGAGCAACAAAAAGGCCTATAATAAGTGCAAATGTGGTTACTATTTCAAAATAAAGAAGTGCTTTACCGCCTACACGTCCGACCTTTTTCATATCTCCCATACTGGCTATGCCCAGCACTATGGTTAAAAAGATAATAGGAGCAATGACCATTTTGATCATATTGATAAAGGTCTCACTGATGATTCTTGCCGTATCAGCAAAACCAGGAAAATAGATGCCTGCAAGGACACCTAAAATAATAGCAGTAAGAACTTGAAAGGTTAGGTTCTTAAATATGTTATGCATTGGTTAGGTTATAATTCCGCTTTCAGAAGCTCTTCCAGCTCTTCGTGTGTAATATTCATATTCACATTCCCGTCCTTGGCAAAAGAGATCTCACCGGTCTCTTCTGACACGACTACGGCGATGGCATCACTGATCTCCGTCACCCCGATCGCTGCCCGGTGGCGCAATCCAAATTGCAGGGGCAGATCCTCACTATCTGAAAGCGGTAATACACAACTTGCAGACATAATTTTGTTGTCTACAATCACCACCGCCCCATCATGTAAAGGACTTAGTTTATTAAATATACTTTCAATCAGTCGCTTGGAGATATGCGCATCAATAAGCTCTCCGCTACTCTGGTAATATTCTTCATCAAAATATTTGGCGAAAACCAGTAAAGCTCCGGTGCGGGATTTGGACATACTGCGACATGCGTCGATAATCGGTCTCAGAAATTCGGTGTTCTCACTGGCGACTGCTTTTTTGTTACCCAGAAATGACCACAGGTATTTCTTCCGTTTCATGGATATATTCTTGCCTACATGAAGCAAAAAACGCCTGATTTCCTGTTGGAATACCACAATCAGTGCTATGGATCCAACTGAAATAAAACCGCCGAAGATTTCTGTCAGCAAACGCATCTCCATCTGCTTGACAATAAGATATATACCGTAAAACAGCGCTACACCGATGAGAATGTTGACGGCAATGGTCCCTCTTATCAGGCTGTAGACATAATAAATAATAATGGCCACCAGCAAGATGTCCACAATATCTAACAGTCTAAAACCACTTAAGAAACTCGAATCCATTTAAAATTGATATATCCCGCAAGTTAAAAAAAATCGACTAAAGATGTGTGTTAATAATTGACAAAAACGCACAGAAGTCTCTCTTTATATTTATGTTTGTATACGCATACTCTAATTACATCTCATTATGACTAGATTATCTGTAAATATCAATAAGATCGCCACTCTCCGTAATTCCAGAGGAGGAAATAACCCAAGCGTATTAGCCGCAGCTTTAGCCTGTGAAAGATTTGGCGCTCAGGGCATCACCGTACATCCCCGACCAGACGAACGCCATATCCGCTACACAGATGTATATGATCTGAAAGAAAATATTACGACAGAATTTAATATTGAAGGCAATTGCAGGGAACAGAAATTTGTTGATCTTGTATTGGCCAATAAGCCGGCTCAGGTGACTCTTGTTCCGGACGAAGAAGGACAGATTACGTCCAATCATGGCTGGGACACCATTAAGCATCAGGCTTATCTAAAGGAAATGTGTAAGCTTTTTAAAGACCATGGTATCCGGGTATCTATATTTGTAGATCCCGATCCTGAAATGGTAGAAGCCGCTGCCGAAACGGGTACTGACCGTATAGAGTTATATACAGAAGCATATGCAACTGCATTTCTGGACGAACGCGAAGCGGCAATACAACCTTATTTTAAGGCTGCCCAAAAAGCAAACGAAGTAGGTCTGGGCATCAATGCAGGTCATGATCTGGATCTGAATAATCTGACTTATTTTAATCAGCATATCCCTGGTTTACTGGAAGTAAGCATAGGACATGCCCTGATAGCAGATGCACTGTATCTGGGGCTAGAGGAAACCATAAAACGATATTTGGCAGCTTTAAAGTAACCTTTAACAAAGAAGGAATAAGACTTTATAATACCAAAAAAATCCTCCCCTGAATAACATTCGGAGGAGGATTTTTAGTATCCGTAAAGATGTTTATTTTATTCCTTTAAATATTCTGTTCCACCTTATTTTTGACAGGAAACTACCGTCCTTATCCCAGCTCAGCCATACAAATAGGGCTTTGCCTACAATGTGGTCTTCCGGTACAAATCCCCATCCTCTGGAGTCTTCAGAGTTGTCGCGGTTATCGCCCATCATCCAGTAATAATTCATTTGAAAAGTATAGCTTGTTGCTCTAGCTCCATTGATATAAATACCATCCTTTTTTTCTTCCACTGTATTTCCTTCATACACCCGGATAGCACGCTCATAAAGGGGCATAGTCATGCTGTCAAGCTGAACCGTCCAGCCTTTTGATGGCACGACAACGGGTCCAAAGTTATCAAATGTCCAGTCCCATTTATCGATATGCGGAAATGCTGAGTTCTGATTCTGAAACGAAATAACCTGTTCCACGTGCACCCATTTCTTAACATCTTCTGATTCTTCAGGAGTAATATGCAGAAGATAGGGTTCAATAAAACTGTCGGTAGACTCATACCGTTTACGAATCAATTGCTTCTGATCCAAACCCGAACCGTCTGTAAAAACGAGATATCCGTGCTGCATATCTTCATTCGTGAAAGCTGGCTCTCCATTGATCAACAATCTCTTGTTTTTCATTGTAACCTTATCTCCGGGCATTCCGACCAATCGTTTAATATAATTTTCTCTTTTATCTATGGGCCGGTTATAAGGGGCGTCTGCTTCCATCGGATAATTAAAAACAACTACATCGTTGCGTTTGATATCCTGAAATCCGGGGAGCCGTTTATAAGGAACCTGAATCCATTCGGAATAAGCTTTGCCACCGGTTACCGGCATGGTATGGTGTGCAAAGGGAAAAGCCAAAGGAGTAATAGGAATACGGGGACCGTAATTCAACTTGCTTACAAATAAAAAATCGCCCACTAACAGACTCCTTTCCATTGACCCGGTAGGAATCATATAGGCTTCAATCAAAAATCCACGGATCAATGAGGCAGCAATAACAGCAAATACAATAGCATCCGCCCATTCTCTTGTGAAGGATTTGGTATAGGGATATTGTTTCTTAAACTCATCTGTATTATATGCACCGAGATATTTTACCTGGTCATCGTGTCCCCACACCGGCAGAATGATAAAGGGAACTAATACAACCGCTGCATGCTCCCAAAACCGTCTCTTACCGAAAGATTTGATAAAGTCGAACCATATTCCGTAGAACACGAATATATTAACGATAGGCACAAGGAGAAGTAACACAGTCCATGTCGGTCTGGCGGTACATTGCGCCATCACATATTCTCTGTAAAATGGAATAATAGCCTTCCACCCTTGTTCTCCTGCCTTTTCAAACAATCTCCATAACCCATATATTGACAGGAGAGCTGTTATTCCAAATATAATATACCACATGAAGTTGTGTCCTTCGCTTCTTTAATCGTTTATGCTTTTAAATACTCTATTCCATCTGAAACTCGAGAATCCTGAGCCATCTTTATCTTTACTGTACAATACAAACAGAGGTTTTCCTACGATATGATCTTCAGGAACTAATCCCCATACGCGGGCATCTCTGGAGTTGTGACGGTTATCACCCATCATCCAGTAATAATTCATTTTGAAAGTATAGCTTGATGCTTTAGCCCCATTGATATAAATACCATCTGCTTTGGTCTCGACTTCGTTTCCTTCATATACACGAATCGCACGCTCATAAAGTGGCATAGTCATGCTATCAAGCTGCACCGTCCATCCCTTTTTAGGGATTTGCAACGGTCCGAAGTTATCTACATTCCAATGGTACTTGGGATTATGTGGGAATATGCCCTCTCCCTGATCTATATCGGTAGGTTTGGCAATATTGGGAATGATCTGCTTGATATTCGGCCAGGTTTTCATATCGGCCAATTCTGCTTTAGTCAAAAATACCTGATAAGGCTCCTGACCTGCGGAATAGAACTCAATACGTTTTTCCAACATACGATCAGGATTCAGCCCTGTTCCGTCAGTAAAAACAAAATAGTCCATCATTCCTTCCGACGGATCAAAGCCGGGTTTATTATTGACGAATAGTACAGACTCTTTAAGCGTGATAATATCGCCAGGAAGTCCCACACAACGTTTGATCAGATTTTCGCGTTTGTCGATAGGCCGGCTTAACGGCGGATCAGCTTCTTCAGGGAGATTGAAAACGAATATATCATTCCGTTTGATCTCCTGTAATCCAGGTAAGCGGCGGTACGGCCACTGGATTATAGTGGAATAGGCTTTTGTCCCCAAAAGCGGCATGGTATGATGTGCTAAAGGAAAGGCTATTGGTGTAATAGGCAGACGAACACCGTAGTGAAATTTACTAACAACGATACAATCTCCGGTCATTAAACTTTTTTCCATTGACCCGGACGGGATGAAATATAATTCTATCACAAAGCTCCGGATAAAATAAGCGGCAACGATCGCAAAGACAATCGCATCTGCCCATTCTCTTCCGACAGATTTCTTGTACGGATATTTCTTTTTGAATTCTTCTGTAGCAGACAATCCCAGATATTTTACCTTCGGATCTTTGGCCCACATAGGCAATACGATAAAAGGAACTAATATTGCAGCAGCATGTTCCCAAAATCTAAACTTACCAAAGGATTTGATAAAGTCCAGGTAAAGACCATAGAAAATAAAGATATTAACGATCGGAATCAGTAATAGAAATACCTGCCAGGTTGGCTTTCCCGTCAATTGTGCGAATACATATTCCCGATAAAAAGGTACGATGGATTCCCATCCTTGTTTTCCTGCTTTGACAAAGAGCTGCCAAAGTCCGAATAATGCAACAATAGTTAATACTATAAATACAATAATACTGATCATATGATTTACTTATTAAAGTCAAACATTTCGGTTACCTGATAGAACCCTTTTTTACCTTTAAGCCACTCTGCTGCAATAACAGCTCCAAGCGCAAAACCTTCCCGGTTATGTGCAGTGTGCTTAAATTCGATCTGATCTACTTCTGAACTATAGAGTACGGTATGTGTACCCGGAACTTCTTCAATACGCAGACTTTCGATCAGCAATTCATTCGGTTTAGGAATGATACCATCTCCGTCATCTACCAGTTCATTTACCCATTGCTGTTTGGTATCACTATTATTCAGAATACCTTCTGCAATAGTAATAGCTGTCCCGCTAGGTGCATCCAGCTTATGTACGTGGTGAATTTCTTCTACCTGCACATCATATTGATGATAGGGTTGAATAGCCTTTGCCAGCATTTTATTGATATGGAAGAAAATATTTACTCCAATACTGAAATTAGAACCGTATAATAAGGACTGACCTGTCTCCAGACAAATATCTTTTACCTCATCCAGATGATCGTACCATCCGGTCGTACCCACAACGAGTGGTACAGATGCTTCAAAACACAGACTGATATTTTCCAGAGCTCCTGATGGCACACTGAAATCGATGGCTACATCAGCATCCTGTATATCTTGAGCGGTCAATGTTTCTCTATTATGCTGGTCAACAACAAGTATCACCTCATGACCTCGCTTTTGTGCGAATTTCTCAATAAGCTGACCCATTTTGCCGTATCCTAAAAGGACTATTTTCATATGGATATAATTTGTTTTTTAACTGCAATATGGAATATCTGAATAATATCCACTCCCGTTAGTGCGGTCTGTGGCTCAGGTATATTTCATATTATCAGGATTTTTTCTTCAAGTCAAAATATTTACCACGCTAATTTAATGACTTAAATGGATTTATAAAGAGGTTTGCGTGTATTATTTGAATTGCATAGTCATTTTTAGACCAACAGTCGGCCGAATCGGTCCGCTTTGGAAAGCATAACTGTTATTAGATATGATTGTAGGAGAAAATCGGATATTTACATTTTTGGCATCTCCTATATTCCATCGGTTCTTGAGCATAGAATCGACATAGGCTTCTACAATGTTTAATCCGTACCAACCCAGTGTACCTAATATAGCCAAATCACGGTTTCTTCTGAAATTGTCTTTGGCCTGAATCAGTCCTGTGGTGGACATGCCTCTTAGTTCAGGATCTTTTCGCTCTGTATCTCCTGTGGAAATACGAAAATCCAGTTCTTTAAGTACCTGGCTGTAATAGCGTTGGTTAAATTCTATAATAAGACCTGTAGACACAAAACCTCCGTATATTACCGGAACTTTGATCCACCATACACCTCCGTTGTAATGCTGTCCCCATCCGGGAAGGATAAGAGATCTTTTCCAGGCAACTTTGGACTTGTGTTCTATTGCCAGGCGGGCAGAGTCTTTAAATACTTCTTCCGCCTTTTCCTTCGCTTCTTTCTCAGCCTTTTCTCTTTTTCTTCTTTCTTTTCGGGATTCTTCTTTCTTGACCGTATCCTGAGTCACGATTTTCTCTGCTTCCAGTTTTGTATTCCTGGCAGGAATAGTCTTTACGGTATCTGTTTTTTGAGCAAAACAGACTACTGTAGTGGAAATCAGAACAAAAAGAGTGAACAGGTACTTTATCATCATTCTACAAATTACCAATCCAATAACTCCAGGATCCGGCTCAGATCATCTTCTGACTCGAAAGGAATTTCAATAGCTCCCTTTCCTTTTGTAGATGATTTAACGTTTAGTTTTACCCTTGAAGCAAATTTACTTGCCAGGTCATCTTCTATTTTTTGAAATTGAAAAGTAAGTGCCGTTTTTTTATCTGAAGGAGATTTCTTGCGGGCAGCAGCTTGTTGTACCTCACGTACCAATTGCTCTGCTTTACGTACAGAAAGTCCCTTTTCAATGATTTCTTTAAAGATATACAACTGCTTATCGACTTCTCCTACATTGATGAGTGCGCGTGCATGTCCCATAGAAAGCTGTCCGTCACGAATGGCAGCCTGTATGACAGGAGGTAATTTCAAAAGGCGCAGATAGTTCGTCACTGTAGAACGGTTTTTGCTCACCCGATCCCCCAGTTCTTCCTGTTTAAGGTTACATTCTTCTATCATGCGCTGAAAACTCAGCGCCACTTCGATGGCATTCAGGTTTTCACGTTGAATATTTTCAATAAGTGCCATTTCCAGCATCTGCTGGTCATTGGCTGTACGTACATATGCCGGAATGGAGGTAATACCTGCCAGTTTGGAAGCACGCAGACGACGCTCTCCACTGATCAGTTGATAAGCATTGTCTCCTACCTGACGAACAGTAATCGGCTGTATTAATCCCTGAAGCTGTATAGATTCGGATAATTCCTGAAGAGCCTGCTCGTCAAAATCTGTACGAGGCTGGAAAGGATTGACGGTGATCTCTTCTACTTTGATAAAATTAATGCTTCCGGAAGTTTTACCTTTTTCCATTACATCAGACTCCGATACACTTGATGATCTGGATACTTCAATATTTTCATTCTGGAGCAATGCCCCAAGTCCTTTACCTAACCCTGTTTTACGTTGTTGTGCAGCCATATTATGCAGTTACCGTTTGCTTTTCCTCTTTAACCATTCCATTTTTTTCCAGAATCTCTCTCGCCAGGTTCAGGTAATTAATCGCTCCTTTACAGGAAGCATCATGCATAATTACGGAGATACCAAAACTCGGAGCTTCGCTCAAACGCGTATTACGTTGAATAATAGTACTAAATACCAAGTCATTAAAATGTGTACGCACTTCTTCTACCACCTGGTTTGACAGACGAAGACGTACGTCATACATGGTGAGTAAGATCCCTTCGATTTCCAGATTTGTATTTAATCTGTTTTGAACGATCTTGATTGTATTCAATAATTTACCAAGTCCTTCCAGAGCAAAGTACTCACACTGTACCGGTATAATAACCGAATCCGAACCGGTAAGGGCATTGATCGTGATCAGTCCTAAAGATGGGGAGCAGTCAATGATGATGAAATCGTAATCGTCTTTGATTTCATCCAGAATCTTCTTCATCTTATACTCACGCTCGTGCATATTGATCATCTCGATCTCAGCTCCGACCAGATCAATATGTGCCGGAAGCAGATCCAGATTTGGAGTTTCGGTGGCTTGAATAGCTTCGCGGGCGCTCAGGTCATTGACCAGACACTCATATACACTTGCTTTGATGCCTCTTGGATCAAAACCGATACCAGACGTGGAATTCGCCTGAGGATCAGCATCAACCAGAAGTGTTTTATATTCTAACACGGCCAAACTCGCAGCCAGGTTAATAGAAGTAGTGGTTTTCCCTACTCCTCCCTTTTGATTTGCGATAGCTATAATTTTACCCATTGAATGATAATCTAAAACGTTATATGCCTCTTAATTCAAGTAAACCATCAAAAAACCTGCTTTTGTTCTGCTTAAACGACAAATTTACTGACGATTTATGAATAAAATGCTTAAATGATGTTAAATTCGTACTTTTGATAGCAGTTTAGTCCACTAAACCACAGACCGCTAAGATACAAAAAATCAATGATATCGTAACTCCTGCACGGAGCGGTTTTTGTAAGTAACAAGACGACAATGAATTTAATTATATCGGGAACAAACAGAGTGGGTAGTCACTCCCTAAAGGTGGCATTATATTATCAACAGGAACTTAGCCGTAAAGGAGAAGAATGGGGTTTATTATCCTTAGGAGATCTTCCCGAAAACATCATCGTATCAGACCTCTACAACAACCGGAGCGAAGCATTCAGCGTCATTCAGGAGCAGGTATCCGCCGCCAAAAAGTTTATTTTTATTATCCCGGAATACAATGGCAGCTATCCCGGAGTGCTCAAAGTATTTATCGATGCCTGTACCTTCCCGGTGAGTTTTTTAAATAAAAAGATTAATTAAGCCCAAAGTGGCTAATAAAGAGTAGTTTACAAGAGTGGAAAATCCAATCGGTAATGATTTAGTAATGGTGCTTACTGCACTCGCTTTCATCTGATTACCTTGTAAATCAATATTGCAAATATAGAAAAATAAAGGGTAAAGCAACAATGTACTTTACCCTTTATTGCACCCCTCCCATACAAAAATTATCAAAAAAATCCCCCCACTGTGGGGAACCTGTGATATTTAACTCATTATATTTTCCAAATTTTGGGTTATCAATAATAGATGTATTCCAAGAAAGATAGTGATAATTATAAAACGATTGTGCTATGGAAATTCTGTTGAGTAAAATATTATCGCAAATCAGGCATCAGGAAAATAAACTGACCTCCGAACTAACGCCAACTGCGGAAGAGGCATACCAAATGACCTTATTCCTAAATGAGATGATGCAAAATGTAAAAGGCAAAGTGTTAAAAGACGGATTTAAAAATGAAGGACAGGAAATTGACTTTTTCAAAAACATCAAACCACAAATCTTAGGAAAGCTCATTTACTATAACAAAGTTTTCCGCATCGAAACAACGTGCCCTGTCAATATAGGAGAAATATATCAGAGCTTTGTCGAGAATGAGTTAAAATCTCTCAAATCAGAATATAAAGAGAGTATTTGCAACACTTATTTTTACAGGTATTACCGTGCTGGAAGAACTGACCGTGACCACAGCTACTTTATGCTCGGGAAAATTAATTACCACGATGGTTTGAATAGCGGAGTTTTTGAAATAGACCTTAGTTTTTCCACTTATTACGATAACAAAATAGCCCATATTATTGCCAATGAACTACTCTATACTTATTTACTAAACAAAATAAATCCCGAAGAAAACCCAGACCTGGTTCTATTAAATCTGAATGAGGAAATCAGTAAGGACATTTCGTGGACAAATTCACAAAACGCACTTATCGAACTGATATATGCCCTGTATGCTTCCAGTTCTGTTTCTAATGGAAATATAGGCATACGAAAACTGGCTTTGATTTTCCAAATCCTGTTTCGAACTCCTGTAAACGATATACACCACGCTTTCCACAGAATGAAAACCCGTGCTGGCTCCCGAACAGCGTTTTTAGACCAACTCAAAATTTCATTGGAAGAATATATGGATAAAGACCTTTGACTATCAAAAGCCATTTTTTCAAAGCAGTACATTTCCGTGTACTACTTTTTTTTGCCCATCTCTGCCCATTGGCAAATTGGAGCAAAATGCTGTAATAAATAATTCAAAAGCCTCAAAACCCTTACTGAATAAGGGTTTTATGCAATTGCAAAAATTTTCAAAAAACCGCCAAACCAATTGGCAGACATTGGCAGACAAACTCTCCCACCCTTAGCAATTTTGCATTGTGAACATTAATAGCAATGCAATGAAAATAATCACTATCGAAGAAGAAGCGTGGCAACAGCTTAACAGCCGTATCAATACGATTGCCGATTATCTCAAAAGGCTGAATGATACAGGCTACGATGACCTGTGGCTGAACAACCACGAGGTATGCCAATACCTGCACATTAGCGAAAAGACTTTGTGGCGTATGCGTACCAAAGGCGAAATAGCTTATTCAAAACTCTACGGGCAATACTTCTATACGATTGGAGCAATCAAGGATCTGCTCAATGCCAATGCCATACAAAGCAGCGATGAATTTGTACAAGAGCTTATGGCTAAGGGAAAAAGCTATATCGAAAAAGGCAGGAAGCTAAAGGCAGATAAAAAATAGGTTGAACCCTCAAAAGCATATTTCTATGAATATTGACAGAATGGAATTTTTGGCGTGGATGGAACGCTTAATGGAACGCCTCGATATGCTGGGCGACAATATAGACAGCTTACAAAAGAAGCGTAACAGCATTGACGGAGAGGAATTGCTCGACAATCAGGATTTACTGCAAATGCTGAAAATCAGCAATCGTTCCCTGCAACGCTACCGCTCCATCGGCAAGTTGCCGTATTACACGATAAGCGGAAAGCTGTATTACAAACTATCAGACGTGCATCAGTTCATCAGGGAAAGTTTTAATCCGCCTCTGCCCAAACTGAACGCCAATGGATGACAAACACTGCCTTTGACTGCCACATCGGGCAAGCGAGCGAACGCTACCTATACATTCGGTATTTGAACTTTAAAATATTCAAATTATGAGCGAAGAAACAGAAAATAAACAAGTAATCCCCGAACAGCTATCGGATATATTGCTGGTATTGGATAAGCAAAAGAACAAAATCCAGGCTGTTACTGGCATTGATGAAAACGGCAACTTAAAGACTTCCGACCCCACAAAGGAAAATGAAAGCCAGTTTATGCGTGTGGACAAGCACGGCGATTTGTTCTCCAACTTCTTCTCCAATTTTTGGAGGCAGATAAAAAATCCCACCAATTTTTCATTCTTCAAAGTATCGGCTGATGAAGCCTTAGACAAGGCACAGGAAATGCAAAAGCAGATAGATAATCCTACGCCCGAAGGTGCAAAAGAAATGAAAAAGAACGAGGTAAAAGCCGAACCGCAAAATGAACAAAATGAACAAAAACAAGAAAATAAAAATGATATGGCAACAACACTGACAACTACGGACAACAGCGAATATCGCTTTAAACCGGAGCAGATTGATTGGGAAACAATGAACAATCTGGGAATAGGTAAAGAACGCCTCGAAAAATTGAACCTTTTAGACCCATTGCTAAGAGGTTATAAAACCAATGACCTTGTACCTGTAAGCGTAAATCTCGGCGGTGCTATTGTACGCACGGATGCCCGCTTATCCTTACAGAACGCACCGGACGGAACAGTTGTGGCAGCGATACACGGCATCAGGAAAGAGCCAAACTTGAACTTTGAGTTTTTCGGACACAAATTTACCGATGAGGACAAGAAAAACCTGCTCGAAACAGGCAATATGGGGCGTGTGGTAAATTTGGTAAATTCCAAAACAGGAGAACTGATGCCGTCCATCATCAGTGTGGACAGGCTGACCAATGAGCTGATAGCCCTAAAGACAGAATTTATCAAAATCCCCGATGAGATTAAGGGCGTGAAATTGAACGATGAGCAAAAGCAAACCTTATTGGATGGCAAGCCGCTTTATTTGGAGGGGATGATTTCTAAAAAGGGTGATGAGTTTAGTGCCAATGTTCAGTTCAATGCGGACAAAAGATATGTTGAGTTCCTGTTTGACAGAACCAACAACAATCAGCAGGCGCAAACGAACCAACAGAACAATCAGCAAAGCAGTGAACAAAGCCAACCGCAGGAAGCGCCTAAAACCTTTAGAGGTAAGGAACTTGATGATGAGCAGTACAACAAGTTCAAAGCTGGACAAACTATTTATGTTGAACTGAAAGATAAAAAAGACCAGCCATATAAGGGTTATATCACTTTTGATAAAGATACCGGAAAAACCAATTTTGAGTTTCCTGGTCAGTATAAAGCACGGGTAGAAACTGCCGAAAGCCACAAAACGCAGACTGCCGTCAATTCGGAGGGCAAAACCAACGAAGCGACCAAAAATGTCAACGAGCCTTTGAAATCGGGACAACAAAGACCAAAAAATGAAAAACAGCAGGATCAACAGAACAAACCCAAAGCCCCTGCAAAATCTAAAGGCAGAAAAGTGTAAATCAATATGAAAACAATAATCGCAGAAAAACCAAGCGTAGCAAGGGAAATAGCCGGATTTGTGGGTGCATACGATAAAAAGGACGGCTACCTTACGGGTAACGGCTATTTTGTTACGTGGGCATTCGGACATCTGATAGGATTGGGAATGCCCGAAGATTACGGTATTTCAGGGTTTGACAAGGCATCTTTGCCGATACTTCCAAACCCTTTTATGCTGACCGTCCGAAAAGTGAAAAAGGACAAAGGCTATCAAACCGATGCAGGCGCACTGAAACAACTAAAAGTTATTGAAAAGCTGTTTAACCAAAGTGAAAGCCTTATTGTGGCAACGGATGCTGGTCGGGAGGGCGAACTCATCTTTCGGTACATTTACAGCCACCTCAAATGCAACAAACCTTTCCAACGATTATGGATAAGCTCGCTTACAGAAAAAGCCATTAAACAATGCTTTGCCAGTCTGAAAGACGGAAAGGAATTTGACGGCTTGTATCAGGCAGCACAAGGCAGAAGCCGTGCCGATTGGCTCGTAGGCATCAATGCTACACAGGCATTGAGCATAGCCGCAGGCAACGGCATTTATTCGCTCGGCAGGGTGCAAACACCTACATTGGCTTTGATTTGTAAACGCTACCTCGACAACAAAAATTTCTCCGTTCAGAAATACTGGCAGATACAGCTCTTGCACAACAAAGAGCAAATTGATTTTAAAAGCATTTCCACAACCAAATGGCAGGATAAAAAGTTGGCAGATGATACATTAAGTTCTATTGAAAGGAACGGCAATACTGTAACTGTTACCTCCGTAGAAAGTAAAAATGTAACCGAGCAACCGCCCCTGCTTTTTGACCTCACAGGCTTGCAAAAGGAAGCCAACAAAAAGCTGAACCTCTCTGCCGAAAAAACGCTGAATATTGCCCAAAGCCTTTACGAAAAGAAGTTTATTACCTATCCACGTACGGGAAGCAAATACATTCCTGAAGATATGTGGGCTGAAATTCCTAACCTCGTAAGGGCATTACAAAACAGGGAAACCTGCAAAGTTTCTTTATCCAAAATAAAATGGGGGCGTTTCAATAAACGTATCGTAAACGATTTGCGTGTTACCGACCACCACGGATTATTGATTACAGATAAAATCCCGTCCGTATTGAGTGCGGACGAAAATGCGCTGTATGATATGATTGCCTTTCGATTGCTCGAAGCCATTTCGCAAGCCTGTATCAAAGAAATAACCGTTGTTTCCTTACAGGCAATACACTATGAATTTACGGCAAAAGGCTGTAAAATTTTGGAAGCTGGCTGGCGTATGATTAAAGGTAATTTTTCGGAAGACTATGCCGAACCCATACAGGATTTGCCCGAATTGAAAAAGGGCGATGAACTCAAAGTAAAAGAGGCTACCGTTCTCGAAAAGAAAACCAAACCGCCCCTGCTTTATACCGAAGCGGGGCTTTTGTCGGCTATGGAAACCGCAGGGAAAGAAATCGAAAATGAAGAGGAAAGGAAAGCCCTGCAAAATATCGGCATCGGTACGCCTGCCACAAGAGCAGCGATTATTGAAACCCTATTTACCCGTAACTATATCCAAAGGGAAAAGAAATCTTTGATACCTACCGAAAAAGGATTGCAGGTGTACGAATTGGTTAAAGACCAAAAAATTGCTGATGTGGCAATGACCGCCGAATGGGAATTAGCATTGCAGAAAATCGAAAACAGCGAAGCGGATGCAGGTGCATTCCAAAAAGAAATGGAAACTTTTGCGAAATCCATTACTGATGAACTGCTGCAAACTTCCATTGCTCAAAACAATCTGCCGAAATTGGTTTGCCCGAAATGCAAAAACCAGCAACTCATTATCCGTGATAAGATTGTCAAATGCCCTGATGAAAATTGTAATTGGGTACAGTTCCGCAATGTGTGTGAAGTGCAAATCAGCGTAGCTGATATTGAAAGCCTTGTGAATAAAGGAAAAACCAATCTTATCAAAGGAATGAAAAGCAAAGCAGGAAAAAAGTTTGATGCTTACATCGTATTAGATAAAGATTACAAAACCTCTTTTGAATTTGCCAAAAACAAAAGCTACAAGAAGTAATGGAAAATAAGCCAACTATCATACCCAAAGAAATCAGGAACCTGATTTATACCATTCGTGGTAAACAGGTAATGCTGGACAGCAACCTTGCCACACTTTATGAAGTAGAAACTAAAATACTGAACAAAGCGGTAAAACGGAATTTAGACAGGTTTCCCGAAAAGTTCTGTTTCCAACTGACTGATGAGGAAAGCGATTTTTTGAGGTTCCAAATTGGAACCTCAAACGTAGGGCGAGGCGGAAGACGTTACCTGCCCTACGTTTTTTGCGAACAGGGAATTGCGATGCTGTCTGCGGTGCTTCGTTCGGATGTTGCCGTAAAAGTCAGTATTGAGATTATGGATGCTTTTGTAGAAATGCGGCGTATGCTTATCAGCAACGCCTCACTGTTTCATCGTTTGGACAATATCGAATTGAAGCAATTACAAGCCGACCAAAAAATTGAGCAAATCTTTAAGGCTTTGGAAAGCGACAAGCTCCACAGCGAAAAAGGCATCTTTTACAACGGTCAGGTTTTCGATGCCTACGCCTTTGTGTCGGATATTGTACGAAGTGCCAGCAGCTCCATTATCCTGCTGGATAACTACGTGGATGATACGGTACTTACTTTGTTGGGAAAGCGTAAAGACAATGTAACGGCGACAATCTATACCAAAACTATCAGCAATCAGTTACGGCTGGATGTACAACGGTACAACAGCCAATATGCCCCGATTGAGGTTAAGACTTTCTCCGATGCCCACGACCGATTTATGATAATAGACCAAACAGAACTTTACCATATCGGGGCATCGCTCAAAGACCTGGGCAAAAAATGGTTTGCCTTTTCACGGATGGATATTGAAGTCGGCAGGATGCTCCAAATATTAAACACACAATAAATAAAAACCTCTGAAATCCGGAGGGCTTCTTTCTATTTTGACACTTAAAATACCTTAACGTTCTAAAATTAGCTTTAATAGTATTTCTTCTTTAGCCATAAACTTGCTCTTACTAATAATATCAGTACAGGAACTTCTACCAACGGTCCTATAACGCCTACAAACGCCTGTGGAGATTGAATACCAAAAACCGCTATTGCTACGGCTATTGCCAATTCAAAATTGTTTCCTGTGGCTGTAAAGGCTATTGAGGCATTTTTGTCGTAAGGAACGTTTAAAGATTTATTGATAAAGAAGCTCACGAAAAACATCAGTACAAAATAGATTACTAACGGTATGGCAACTTTTACCACATCCATTGGTAACTCTACTATTTTATCGCCTTTTAAGCTAAACATCAGCACGATAGTAAATAACAAAGCATATAAAGTAATAGGCGAAATAGCAGGGACAAATTTCCTATTGTACCATTCTATGCCTTTTGATTTTACCAATGCGTAACGGCTTATGAAACCTGACAAGAAAGGAATGCCTAAATATATCAATACGCTTTCTGTTACATCTTTCATTGATACGCTTACATTGAAATTGGCTAAGCCTAATTTGCTTGGTAATACGTTGATGAATAACCAAACTAAGAAGCTGTAAGAAAGTACCTGAAAGATACTGTTTAACGCAACTAACATCGCTGTATATTCTCTATTGGCTTTTGCTAAATCACTCCATACGATTACCATTGCGATACATCTTGCCAAACCTATCAGTATCAAGCCTGCCATATAATCGGTTTCGTTGCGTAAAAACAAAACGGCTAATCCGAACATCAACACTGTACCGATAACCCAATTGAGCAATAAGGATATGCCAATTACATTTTTATCCTTAAACGCTTGGGGCAATAATGAATAATCCACTTTCGCCAATGGCGGGTACATCATCAGTATCAGACCTATTGCCAAAGGAATATTTGTAGTGCCTGCGGATAGGCTGTCCGTAATTTTTGAGATACCCGGAAAGAAATGTCCCAATCCTATACCTGCTGCCATTGCAAGGAATATCCATAAGGTTAGGTAACGGTCAAGAAATTTTAGTTTTGGTTGCATTGGTTATTAACTGATTTTTGAAAAGACATAAAACATTTCGGTTGCTATCTGCAAACTTCTCTCTGCATATACCTTTGATTGCTCCGGTGTATTGTCCGATATTTTAGGGTCTTCAAATGTGATAGGTATTCTTTTTTCTGCACCTGCAATAAAAGGACAGCCACCATCTGCCTGTGAACAGGTCATAATGGCTACGAATGCTGATACAGGATTGAAAGGGCTATCGTATTTTTTTGAAAAGCCGATAACAGGCAAAGCATTATCGCTGTATTTTATAGCATATACAGGATTATTATTGTCTGCAATTTTGAAAATCTTAAATCCCTTATTGGTCAATGTTTCTGCGACTTTCGGGAACAGTGCCGTTTCTTCCGTACCACCCGAATAACAGTGTACATTGGGGATATTAAAATGTGCTGATGCTACCTGTGCCCAAACCTGTGATAAATGGCTTCTTCGGGAATTGTGGGTACAAATGAAATTGATATTCACATCCTGCCTGTTGTTTACTTTTTGCTGTACAAAATCCATCAACGGCTGTAATATGGCTTTGCGTTCTTCGCTGATGCTGTGAACGTCTATTTTGTTGCTAATGGTTTCGATTAGTTTTTGATACATCGTATTTTCTTTTTAGTGTTTAGCAACATCCCGAATTTGGTGTACAACAGGCATTGTTCAGCTCTGATAATTTTACTTTCTGTTTTTCGGCAGGAATACCACAGGCATCACTTGCCAGACAAGCGGTTTGTTTGTTCTTCAGAACAAATTGGTTTCCGTTAAAATCCAAATCGTATTTGCCAACTGTTTCGCTTTGATATTCTACTTCTATTTCGGCATCCTCAATACCTAATTTTTCTTCGGATAGTTTGATGATGTTTAATAGTTTGGTGGGCTTTAATCGGTGTTCAAAGTTGTTTGCATTCCATAATTGGAAATTGACAACTTTTTCGTTTCTAATTGTTCCGCCACAATCAATAAAGTGTTTTGTAATTACGCCTATTTCTGTAACGTGAAAATGTTCGGGAACAAATGTTCCATTCTCTAACTGAAATTCAACATTATCTAATGTTGGTAAGATTTCTTTGATGTTTGATAGTTTCATTGTTTTTTATTTAATTGTTATATTGCTTTATTACGATTAACATATTCAAAAAAAATGCTTAACAGCATTTATCAACTCCTACATTATTTATAAAGAAATTATTGATTTCCTTTTTAATCTGCTGCCAAACATTTTCATCAATACAATAGCACACACTTGTTCCCTCTATATTGCCTTTAATGACACCAATGTTTTTAAGCTCTTTTAAATGTTGTGAAATCGTAGCCTGTGCCAACCCTAATTCCTCAACTAAGTCATTACAAATGCAAGCATTCTGTTTAATGATGTATTGCAGGATAGCTATACGGGCAGGATGAGCCAATGCCTTTAAAGAGGTTGCTAAGCTGTTTTGCTGTTCTGTAAATATTTCTGTTTTTGTTAAGCCCATCTTACATCTAATTTCATCGCAATATTACGATAAATTATTTAAACCACAAAATAGTTTTACGAAAATTTATATTCCGATACTTAATTCTTTACACATCTTCATTTCAGTTATCCATCACAAATAGCAAAACACTACCTCTCAAAGCCAAACCCTGCCACATTTCCAAACCCGCTTATCTACCGCTATAATTTTAGGCTTTACGTAAAATTCTAAACAAAATTATAGTATGGATACACAGCAAAAAGACTTGTCGTATTACAGATTACGACTGCAAGAACACCTTAATTCCGGCTTCCCCGAAAAAGCAGGCGACCAGAAATTTATAGACCAGCGTTCTTCGTGGGCTGCCAACGCTTACGAGGGTGCTTTCAGTTCGGGAAATGCTATTGAACAGTGCAACGAGATAGCCAATTACATACTGTTTGAGGGCTTGCACTTTTCCCGTTTCGATACCATTTTTCAAGTGGTCTGCAATGAGTTTGATACCCTGATGGCAGACGAAGAACTGCGACCATTTGCCCTGAAAATGTTCCGTCTGTGCGAACCTGTTTTTGCCCAATATGAACTAACCGATGATTTCGCTTATACCACAGAGTTTGACCAGCTCTATACCGAGATAACCGGAGCAATCGCAATATGGATAGCCGAAAATGGGCTTCAGTAAACGCCAACATCTCCAAGAGAATATTGATGCCCTGCGGATTGCTTTTAAACTGGAAAAGGAGAACCGACAAGCCTCCGCAGGCGAAAGACTGCTAATGATGCAATACAGCGGATTTGGCGGTCTTAAATTCGTTCTGAACCCCGTAGAGAATGAAATTGACATCAATAATTGGAGAAAAACCGAACACGGCCTTTTCCCCATTACACAGGAACTGCATCAGGTCTTAAAAGAGAACGCCACAGACGAAAAGCAATACAAACGCTATGTGGACAGTATGCGCAGCTCCGTACTCACGGCATTCTATACACCACCGCAGATTATAGATGCCGTTTCTTCCGCATTGCGTGATAGCGGTTTGAAGATTGATAAATTCCTCGAACCGTCCGCAGGTATCGGCTCGTTTATACAATCCTTTTCTGAAAACCAACAGGTAAAAGTTACAGCCTATGAAAAGGATCTGCTGACAGGTAAAATCTTAAAGCAACTTTATCCCGAAAGCAATATCCGCATAAGCGGTTTTGAGGAAATACCCGAAAAGGAACAAAACAGCTACGATGTCGTTGCCAGTAACATCCCTTTTGGCGATACTTCGGTTTTCGACCTTTCTTATTCCCGTAGCAGGAACCCTGCAAAAGAGCAAGCTGCCCGAAGCATTCATAACTATTTCTTTTTGAAAGGTAATGATATGCTCCGTGAGGGCGGTTTACAGGTTTTCATTACCTCACAAGGCATTTTAAACAGTCCAAAGAATGAGCCGATACGCAGGGCATTAATGCAGGATAACAATTTGGTTTCAGCCGTCCGCTTACCTAATAACCTGTTCACGGATTATGCAGGTACAGAAGTCGGAAGCGACCTGATTATCCTGCAAAAGAATACGGCAAAGCAAGGATTGACCGATACGGAAGAATTGTTTTGCATAAGCAACCGAACCGAGCAAGATACACCTAACAATGCTTTATTTCAGGATAGTACAAGAATTGTACATACCGATTGGAAATTAGATACCGACCCATACGGGCAACCTGCATTAATCTTTATACACAAAGACGGCGTTGAGGGCATTGCCGATGACCTCAAAAAAATGCTTTCAGATGATTTTGGCAAGTATCTGAATGTATCTTTATACAGGAGCGAACAGAATGATGAACCTTTGATACAAATTCCAACGCCAGTAATTCCGCCTCCCGTTGTTGAGCGTGAAATCATCCAGCCCGAACCACCGATTTTTGCAACACACACCGTAATACAGGAAAGTCCACAGGAATTAAAGCAGTTAAGCATTTTCGACCTGTTTGAAAATGCGGACGAACCTGTAGCCGTTCTTGCTCCGCCAAAGAAAGCAACGCAAACCAAAAGGCAGACTACCCGAAGAACACGAATGCCTATCGGTCGCCAGCCCGACCTGTTCAGTTCTGCAATGCAACAACCTTATGTGCCTCCTGTTTCTAACAATTCTGCCAACGGTAATACATCATCCAACGGAAAAAAACAGGAAATAATCGGCGATTTATTTTCGCAACAAGACGAGAATGGCCAAGCTGATAAGCCAGCCATTCCTAACACCATTATTAATGCCATTCCCGAACCTGCGCCGTTTAGTGGCGAGTTGCAATCGTTCCATAGAAACGATTGCCTTGTGGTGGACAATGGCTGGGTGGGCTATCTGCAAAGTGTAGATACCGCAGACAGTACGGCTATTTTCCACCCGTTGCAATTACCCACTTTACAAAAAGCAAGAGCCGAAGCGTATATCGGGGTACGTGATGTTTACCAACAGCTTTACACCAAAGAAGCCCAGCAACAAACTGAACATAAGGAAGAAAGGGAAAACCTTAACCGATTGTACGATGCCTTTGTCAAAAGATACGGCAATCTGAACAATGCCGAGAATATCAAGCTCATTAAGACAGATAATGCAGGTAAGGAAATGCCCTATTTGGAGCGTGTTGTGGGCGGCGTGATACACAAGGCGGATATATTCAGCCGTCCGGTAAGTTTTTCTACAGCAACGATAGCAACAGACAATCCCGATGAGGCGTTAGCGGCTTCGCTGAACAAATACGGAAGCGTGGATTTGGACTATATGTCCGAAATCAGCAGTATGCCTGCCGATACGCTGAAAGAAGCATTGCACGGCAGGATCTTCTTCAACCCGTTGGAGCAGGAATATGAAATAACGGAACGCTGGGTTGCAGGCAACGTGGTTGAAAAAGCGGCGGAAGTAAGAAGCTACCTCGAAAACAATCCCGATGATGCCGAAGCCAAAGAAAGCCTTAGCGTTTTGGAAGAAGCCCGACCGGCACGAATTGAATTTGAAGAACTCGATTTTAATTTAGGCGAACGCTGGATACCCACGGGTATTTATGCACGGTTTGCATCACACCTTTTCGATGCAGAAGTCCGGGTGCATTATTCGGATAGTGCCGATGATTTTTCCGTAACCTGCAAGCAGAAGAACGTACATATTTGGGACAAATATGCGGTCAAAGCCCAAAATCGGACTTATGACGGAATTGCCCTGCTCAAACACGCCCTCGTCAATACCACACCTGATATATCAAAAACCGTAGAGGTAGATGGCAAGGATGTCAAGGTGCGAGATATGGAAGCCATACAAATGGCGAACACCAAGATTGACGAAATCCGAACTGCCTTTACCGACTGGCTTCACGCCCAGAATGATGAGTTCAAAACAAGGCTGACCGACCAATACAACGACACATTTAACTGTTTTGTCCGACCGAATTATGACGGCACACATCAGGAGTTTCCGGGATTAGACCGCAGGGGATTAAAGATTGACGACCTGTATTCAAGCCAAAAGGATGCAGTCTGGATGATAAAGATGAACAACGGCGCTATCTGCGATCACGAAGTGGGTGCAGGAAAGACGTTGATAATGTGTACAGGCGCACAGGAAATGAAGCGTTTGGGTTTAGCCCACAAGCCGATGATTATCGGGCTGAAAGCGAATATACCTGAAATAGCCGAAGCCTACCGCACCGCCTATCCCCACGCCAAAATTCTCTATCCCGGTATTGATGACTTTACGCCCGAAAAACGCAAGCGGATTTTCGGCGATATTAAAAACAACGAGTGGGACTGCGTGATATTGACACACGACCAGTTCGGAATGATACCCCAATCGCCCGAAATACAAAAGGAAATTCTGCAAGTAGAATTGGACAGTGTAGAGGAAAACCTCGATGTATTACGAAGCCAGGGCGATGATGTAACCAAATGGATGCTTACCGGAGCAGAAAAACAAAAAGAAAACCTCGAAGTAAAGCTCAAAACCCTGCAACACGATATTGAAAACCGCAAAGATGATATAGTTGATTTCAAGATGATGGGCATCGACCATTTGTTTGTGGACGAAAGCCACCAATTCAAAAACCTGATGTTCAATACAAGGCATTCACGGGTAGCGGGATTGGGCAACCCACAAGGCAGTCAAAAGGCAATGAACCTGCTCTTTGCCGTTCGTACCATACAGGAGCGTATTGATGCGGATATGGGTGCAACCTTTCTTTCGGGAACAACCATCAGCAATTCGCTTACCGAATTATACCTGCTTTTCAAATACCTGCGACCACGGGCGTTGGCAAAACAGGGTATCAAATCCTTTGATGCGTGGGCGGCAATCTATGCGAAGAAAACAACCGATTATGAATTTTCGGTAGCTAACAATATCGTAGCAAAAGAGCGTTTCCGCTATTTTATCAAAGTGCCTGAACTGGCTCAATTCTATTCCGAAATCACGGATTATCGGACAGCCGAAATGATTGGCATAGACCGCCCCGAAAAGAACGAGATATTCTATAACATACCGCCTACGCCTGACCAGGAGAAGTTTATCGAAAAGCTGATGGAGTTTGCCAAAACTGGCAAAGGCGAATTGCTCGGCAGAGAACCGCTATCTAAAAAAGAAGAAAAAGCCAAGATGCTCATCGCTACGGATTACGCCCGTAAGATGTCGCTCGATATGCGGATGGTAAGCCCGCATTACAAAGACCACCCTGATAACAAGGCTTCGCACTGCGCAGCAAACATCGCCAAGTATTACAACAAGTTTAATGTACAGAAAGGTACGCAGTTCGTTTTCTCGGATTTGGGAACATACAAGCCGAACGAATGGAATGTGTACTCCGAAATTAAGCGCAAGCTCGTGGAAGACCACGGCATACCTGCACACGAAATCCGGTTTATACAGGAAGCAAAAAATGACAAGCAACGCAAGGAGCTTATCAATGGAATGAACAGCGGTAAAATCCGTGTGCTGTTCGGCTCAACGAGTATGCTCGGTACAGGTGTAAACGCACAGAAAAGAGCCGTTGCCGTACATCATCTGGATACGCCGTGGCGACCGAGCGACCTTGCCCAAAGGGACGGTCGGGCTATCCGGAAAGGCAATGAAATCGCTAAACATTTTAATAATAACAAAGTGGACGTAATTATCTATGCAGTAGAAAAATCGTTGGACAGCTATAAGTTCAACCTACTGTACAACAAACAGCTATTCATAAACCAATTAAAATCCAACAATCTCGGCAAACGGACGATTGACGAGGGCAGTATGGACGAAAAATCGGGTATGAACTTTTCGGAGTACGTAGCTATCCTTATGGGGAATACAGACCTTTTGGAAAAAGCCAAAATAGAAAAACAGATTGCCGGGCTGGAAAGCGAAAGGCAATCGTTCAACCGTTCTAAGTATAGTGCCAAATACAAGTTGGACGATTATACGGCAGAATTGGACAAAGCCCAATCCCGCTTCGACCGGATGAGCCTCGATTGGAATAACCTGGAAGGGCGCATCCAAAAACTGCCTGACGGTACTGTTGCAAACCTTATTAAGCTGGACGGCTTACCGTCCAATGCAGATATAAAACAGATCGGTGCAAAGCTCAACCAGCTTTCGGACAAATCGCGTACAGGTGGAGATTATGAGGAAATCGGCAGTCTTTATGGTTTTCAGCTTTTGGTAAAAACGGAAATGTCACAAAAAGAGGGCGTGGATATTCGGGTAAACCGTTTTCTGATACAGGGCGAGGGCAATATCAAATACACGTATAACAACGGGATCATCGCTAAAGATGAAAAGCTGGCATCTGCTAATTTCCTTAATGCTTTGGAGAAGCTACCCGCCTACATTGAACAGGAGCAAAAGAAAATAGCCGAAATACAAAAGGATTTACCTGTTCTTCAGGAAGTGCTGAACGGTACATGGAGTAAAGAGAGCCGATTGAGCGAACTCAAAACGGAGCTGGCTTCTGTTGAACGTAAAATACACTTATCCATAAAACCCGAAACGCAAGAAGAACCTGCGGAACAAGCCGAAAAAAAGCAAGAAAATCAAAAGGTTTCTGAAAGTATTGTACGGACGAAAGGTGTTCATCTGCCACGAGGGGTACTGTAATTGTAATGGGAGCAAACAAAAAAGTGAACGAGGATCTGCAAGTCCTCGTTTTCTTTCTTATCAAATTTTTATTGCTAGTCTTCTTGCTGCTCGTCCATCCGTTTTAGCAGTGCATCCCGCAAACTGTCAATGAATTTGGTGCGGTTTATCTTTCGTGCTTTCAATTCCATAAATGTATGGTAGAAGTCGCCCAAATCAATATTAAAGGTGGTTTCAAATGTTTTGGCGATTATTTTAATATCGGCATTTCCATTGTCAAACACGCCTTGTGCATACAAAGCGTATATCAGTTCCGTTAATGCGGTTTTGCTTGCCGTCCAGTTTAATGGTGATTTTTCCGATGTCTTTTTCTTACTGCTATAATTAAGCTGGTCTTCCAAATAGACTTGTATCAGATCATTTGCTATTATTTTAGCGACTTTATAATCGTGGGATGTGGTAAAGTTATGGTCTGTTTCAAAGTAATAAGTATCTAAGCTCAATTTTATATCATACTTGCCCCTGATAAAATATTTTTCATCAAGGTAGGTGTTGTTGGTTCTGTAATACTTATAAAAGTCGAGATTGTTATCGAAAAACCTTTTCAGCTTTGCAAGCTCATTGCCTATATATTTCTTTATGGCTTTGCCATTACCATAAGGCTTTTTAGTTTCTATTTTATAGATGGCATTGTAATAAATAAGTTTTGAGAGGAAAACAGGTTTTATATGTTTGAAGAAATATATCTCTTCGTCTGAATTTTTAAAACCATTTTCCATTACATAAGATTTTAGTTCAGCCATACAGCCTAATAGGAGTTCTATTAACTGATGGGCTAAGACAATCGGGTTCTCCGTTTCGGCTGTCAGTTCTTCAATCTTATGGTCTAACTTTTGTACGCAATGTTCATATTGTTTTTCCATAGCATTAGGCTTAATGTTAAAATAATTATGAGTAAAACCCCGTATTCTCACAGGTTCATTCTCCCGAAAAATTGGTATTTGCACCAACGTTACTTTCGTTCAAGTAAGTAATTAGGGCTTGTATGGTAGTTACTTCTAAATCTATTCTGTTACTACCGTATTTATCCGAAACACCTTGTTGGGTAATGTAGGCAACCTTATAGGTGCTTTGCTTATTAAGATGTATGCCCTCAAACAAGATTTCTTCTATTCGGTAGCCACAGGGATTTTCGATATGGAACTTAATTTGCAACCCAATATGCCTTTTGCAATATCCGCCCATTTGCTGCATAGGATTGGCTGAAAAAGTACGCTCAAAGTTTTCTTCAAGCATATCAATTATCTCTTGCCCTGTCATATCCACAGTAGTTATAACCGGGTTCATCGGAACCATATTGTACAAATCCCACACGGTAATATCTCCCTTATCAATAGGCGCACCATATCGCCAACCGTTTGAAAAAGCAATCTTCACATCTGCCGCATTGCTGATTGCTTTTAGCAGCAAATCATCCATTGACGATGAAAATGTTGAATATCGGTGTAAGATTGTTTCCGTTTTTCCGACAAGCTGCTTTTGCAGGCTTCTGTACGAAACCATAATATCATTTACCATCTGTTCCATAGATTTATCGCTGGCAACTTGCTCATTCACTTCTATAAGTTCATATTCGTGGTGTGTGATTTTATGGTCTGAAACAGATAGCTTTAAGTGTCCCACAAAAGAACCGTGGCAGCCGCATTGGATTATAAGAGTGTCATTCACTTTTACAGGTTCATACAGCCTGTTGTGCGTATGTGCACTAAGGCAAATATCAATACCGTTGGTGTGTTTCAGCGATTCAATATCCTGCGGAAAGCCGTTGTGGGATAAAAGTATAACCAAGTCAGCTCCCTGATCTCTCACTTCCTCCACGTAGCCGTTTATTTCCTGCATCGCATCGGTTACATAGATCCCTTTGCTAAATTTATCGGGCATTGTTTTATCTATGATGTTGGCGCAAATTCCTATCACAGCTACTTTGATATTGCCAACCTCGATAAATGAATACGGCTTTAGGAACAGTGTGCCGTCCCCGTTAAAAACATTAATCGCCAGTACAGGGTAATTAAGCTGTTCTGCCAACGTAACAAGATGCTCGGGTGTGTAAGCGAAATCCCAATGCCCAACCATTCCGCTAAGACCGAGCTGGTTTAAAATGGGTATAAGTGCTTCGCCCTTTGAAGATACCACGGGCAAAGTGCCGTGAAAGGTGTCGCCCCCATCGAAAAATAAGACATGTTCATTTTCGCTTTTTATCTTCTCGAAAATGGTTGCAATCCTTGCATATCCGCCTGCTGTTTTTACATATTCTCCATTCTTGTTGTAAAACAGTTCGGGGTGCGGTTCGAGATAGCCGTGTACATCGTTTATAAATCCTATTGATAATTCCATAATATTGAATTTTGGGTTTGAAACATTTTTTGATTAAGGATGAACAATCGCCCACCCCTCATATTGCCTTAATATGATTTCCCCGTTACCGCTCGGAACGTAATTCACGAAATCAAACAGTTCTTTTTTTTCAATTTTTCGTTCCTCCATCGTTTTTGAACATTGAGCGAATACAACGCCCTTGTCTTTTAGCGCAATCAATATTTCCTGATAGCTATTAGCTTTTTTATACATTTCCACGCCGTCAGAAAATGCAACAACTTCAATGTGCAGCTTGCCTTTCAGTCGTGGGTCATTCAGTACATTATTTATATTGCGAAGCATTCCTCTAATTTTTTTATCTTCTGCTTCGTTCAAAATGTATAGGGCATTGTAATGCTTTTTATATGCTTTTGCAGGTTCAAAAACGGTATCGGTTTTTTGTTGTGCAAAAGCGCTTACAGATGTAAAACACAATATCCCTATAAACAAGGCTTGTAATCTTTTCATTTTAAAATTCCTTTTGTTTCGTTATTCATTTATTAACTCTTCTATCTGTCTTACGAACTTGTCTGATGCGTAATTCGCAAATCCTGCGTGGTGCAATCTGACTTTTCCGTTCTTATCCAATACAACGGTAGTAGGCAATGCACCGGAGTAAATCTCTGCCGGAACATTGCCATTTGACTGATACATCGGGACTGAAAATTTTTCTTTTTCAAGGTATGCCTTACCAGTTGCAGGGTCGCTGTCCTCGTTGATTGTCAGAAAGAATATATCAGGGTTATCCTTGAATTGGGTATAAAGCGTTTCGATAGAGGGAAATTCAGCCCTGCAAGGCGGACACCACGAAGCCCAAAAGTTTATAAATACAACTTTGCCACGTAGTGATGCGGTATTTTGAATATTTCCTTTTTCATCAGCAAAATCAAAATCTGTGTTCGCCTGGCTTACCGTGCCATCGCCCTTTTTATCTATACTCGCATTAAAAAGCCCTGTTGCCATTAACTGACGAAGCACGAATGATTTTGCATCGGGGTTTACCAGTATAATAACGGCGATTACCAATACGATATATTGAGCATTTTTTCTGATGAAGAGTGAAAACTTATTTCCAGATGGCTTTTTTTCTTCTGAAACTTCTTTATTTTTCAACATAGTTCCTGTTTTTATCTGTTAGTTGCTTTCGACCAATTCATTCAGCGCTTTGGTAATTTCGGGGCTTGTATAATCCCTGCCACCCTCCATACGGGCTATCATATCGCCACTTTTATCCAGTATAACCGTAGTCGGGATAGCACTGCCTAAATAATCAGGTGGAATATTGTCCACAGGAACATACACAGGCAGATCATACTTGTTGTCTTTCATAAAAGCAGCGGATTTTTCCATATTGTTATCCACGTCCACCATCAGGAACACAATATCCTTGTCTTTATAAGTCTGCTTTAGCTTGTTGATGGACGGCATTTCATGGATGCAGGGCGGACACCACGTAGCCCAAAAGTTGATGAATACAACTTTACCTTTTAATGAGTTTAAGGCTACGGTTTTTCCGCTTTCATCCTTAAAGGAAATATCCGAAGTTGTCGAAACCGGAGCTTCCGCTTCCGCTACTTCCTCCATTGGAGCGTTCCCTCTATCTGATGCGTTTTCTTTGCCCTTATCCGTATTTCCACAAGCTGCCAGCGAAATGGCTGTGATGATGAAAATCCCGGAACGAACTACCAAATTTTTAAATTGCATTTTCATATTGAATAATTTTACTGTTGTCTAATTCTTTTAATTCTTACTCTTGTATCGGTCTATTGCCGATTGGAGAAAGCTGTGATAGCTTTTCGGGTCATAGTCTGCTCCGATAGGGTTTACCAAAATTTCTTCGTTGGCGGGGTTTAAAAGCACATAAAAGGGTTGCGAATTGGCGTTGTATCTACTCGCCTGAAAATCGCTCCATTTATTGCCTATGGTACGGATATTTTTGCCACTGAACGATGATACAGATTGCTCTGCCTGTGGCAAGGCGGTCTTGTCGTCCACATAAAGCTGTATTATAACCAACTCTTCATTCAATAGCCGGAGTACATCTTTATCAGACCATACCGATGCTTCCATTTTACGGCAGTTTACGCAGGCGTGCCCTGTAAAATCGAGCATCACTGGCTTACCCGCTTTTTTCGCATATTCCATTCCCTCGTCATAATCAAAAAATACGTTCAGGTTTAACGGAGCGTGGAATATGTCTGAATATTTATGAGCTTTACTGCCCGTTGAATGGCTTGCCTGTGTTCCACTCAATGAGGGCGTGTACAGGTCAAAATCCTGCGTTGCCTGTGGCGGTAAAAATGCCGAAATGGATTTTAAGGGTGCGCCCCACAATCCCGGAACCATATACAGGGTAAAGGCAAGCACCACCATTGAAAGCACCATTCTTGGCAGGCTTATATTTACAGCAGGGCTGTCGCCGGGAAACCGGAGCTTGCCCAATAAATAAAAGCCCAAATACCCGAAAATAATAATCCAGAGTGCCAAAAAGACTTCCCTGTCAAACCAGTTCCAATGATAGGCAAGGTCAACATTGCTCAAAAATTTCAAAGCAAGTGCCAGCTCCAAAAAGCCGAGCGTAATCTTTACACTGTTTAGCCAGCCACCCGAAGACGGAAGACTTTTTAAAAGGCTTGGGAACATTGCGAAAAGTGTAAACGGTATTGCCAAAGCCAACGCAAAGCCCAGCATCCCGATAGCGGGACCTAAAAGCTCGCCCATTGTGGCAGCCTGTACCAGTAACGTTCCGATAATCGGACCTGTGCAGGAAAACGATACGACCGCCAATGTTGCTGCCATAAAGAAAAGCCCCAACAAACCACCACGGTCTGCCTTACGGTCTAATTTATTTGCAAGCGAAGCAGGGAGCGAAAGCTCGAACGCCCCGAAAAAGGAAAAAGCGAATACGACCAAAAGGGCAAAGAATGCGAAATTAAAAATCCCGTTTGTGGAAAGGCTGTTAAGCGCATCAGCACCGAATATTACGGTAATGAGAATGCCCAATAGCACATAAATGAGTATAATGGATAAGCCATATATCATTGCCTGCGTTACCGCCCTGCCTTTGGTGTGTCCGCTCTTGGTAAAGAAACTTACGGTTAAGGGCAACATCGGGAAGATGCAGGGCATCAGCAATGCCGCAAAGCCACCAATGAAGCCCGCAATAAAGATTGCCCATAATGAACCTGTATCTGTTGTGGTTTCATTCTTTTGTAATGTAGCTTCTTTTCCCTCGCTTACCGAAGTCTTCGGATCTGCGGATGGTGCGATACTGTCCTGCTGAACGGTTTGCTGTCCCGTTATTTCCGTAAACTCCACCTCATCATACGAAACAAGGCTGTCCGTCTGCGCATTTGCAGTAACAGACATCAGCCCGCTGATGAACAGTATCGTTATTATTTTCGCTATTAATTTCATAAGATATACTTTATTTCACAGCAATGCTGAACGTCAATTCTTCAGGCGGTAAGCATTGCTTGTCGTTACAAACCATATAGGTAAGTGTCCCTTTTACCGTAGGCGCATTGCCCGTTAATTTTATCTTTTGCTGGAACACCACAGATTTTTTGTAGTAGCCCACTTCCATATCAAAAGTAGGGTCGTGTTTGACAATAGGTTTAGCTGCTATTACCTTTCCGCTCAATTGGTAGGCTTTCGACGATTGGAACGAAAAACTTGTCGGTTGCGGACCATTTTTAGGAACTGTCTGCGAATAGATATGCCAGCCGTCATCTATGGTTGCCTTTAAAAGCAGCACCGCCTCTTTGTCGTTGATTTTCTTTGAAGCATAAGACCATTTTACAGGCTTTAGTATTTGTCCGAATGATGCGGCACTTATAAATAAGAGTGCCACAAAAAATATTGTCTTTTTCATTGTATTACCATTTAATTGTTACTGAATATTTTTCTTATCTATTGCCAACTATTTTTCGTTTAAAAGTTTTGTCAATAGGTTAATGACTTCTTTTGAAGAATAGTCAGCACCGCCCACCTGCCTACCGATGATGTTGTTTTGCTTATCTACTATAATGGTGGTTGGGATAGAACCTGCAAATAGTTCACGAGGTATTTCACTATCGGGAACGTGTACAGGGAGGTCAAATTTTTTCTTCTTCATCCACTCTTTTGACTTTTCTATATTCCCGTCCACATCGACCATCAGGAATACCAAATCCTTATTGTCCTTAAAGGTCTTCCGCAGTTCATTGATGGAGGGCATTTCGTGGATGCAGGGCGGACACCAAGTTGCCCAAAGATTGATAAAGACAACCTTTCCTTTTAACGAGTGTAACGAAACGGTTTTACCGTTTTCGTCCTTGAACTTCAAATCAGGTGTTTGCTGTTCATCGGACACTAATTGGCGTTCGCCATTAGTGCCTTGATTTACGGTCATCTTTCCGTCAATGCCGTTTCCGTTCATTGATGCGTATGCCCATCCCGTAATGACCATTAGCGGGAGCAAGGCAATTCTTTTGATGTATGCGCTCATAATCCTATTTATTTATTTTACCCTCTTTGATTTCTTCCGAAGGTTTGATAATGATTTTGTCTTCTGGAGAAAGGTTGCCGAAAACCTCTGTCAGCGTATCTAAACGGATGCCCTCATTTACGGCTACCCGTTTTACTTCGTCGTTGTTCATCGTTAAAACATACATACCCGACTGTGTATTCAGGACGGACTTACTCTTAACCCAATAGGACGGGGCTTTACGCTGTAATTTGAGCTTAACCTGGGCGTAATCGCCACCCTGCAATTCGCCAGACGGATTGTTCACGTCAAACTCCAATGTAAGCGAGCGGTCTTGCTGGTCAAGCAATCCCGATGTACGGGAAAGTTTGGCATCGAATGTTTTGCCCGGCTGCGAGCTAACGGTAAACGTTGCGGTCATACCCTGTTTTACGGATGCTGCGTGTTTTTCCGGTAGGGATAATGTTAGGCGTAGCTTATTGCCCTGCGCCATCATAAACAAAGGCGTATTGCTTCCTGTACCCGCCAAAGCACCAACGGAAACATTTCTTTGTGTAATAATCCCGTCGAAAGGTGCTGTAATGCGTAAATACTGCTGCAACTGCGAAGAATGCGCTGTACCTGCTCTCGAAGCATCATAAGCGGATTTGGCACTTTCCATCGCACTTTTAGCCCTGTCGAGTTCAATATCCGCTACGGCTCCCGTTGTTTTGGAAGCCGTAACCAATCGGTCATAAGCCTGTTTAGCATACAGATAATCACTATGTACTTTTTGCTCCGATGATTTGCTCGAAAGATATTGCTGCTGCATTTCGGGAGCTTCCAAAACTGCCAAAAGCTGCCCTTTACGAACCCTGTCGCCACGGTCAACGTACATTTTTTGCACAAAGCCCGTAACCTTTGCGAATACGGCTACCTGCTCGTAGGGTTTCAGTTCTGCCGGAACCGAAATTTCGTATTCGGGATTGATGAACTGTACAGGAGCCGTCTTATAACTCACTGCTTTGGGCTGTTCGGTTTTAGCCTGCTCTTTTTCCTTTTCTTTTTGGGAACAAGCGGAAAGCAGCAATACCAGCGAGGTAGCCAATGCCAATACTACTGTTGATTTTCTATTTATTGAAATGCTGTGATACATTGTAATGATTGTTTTAAAGTTTATTATATCGTTTGTTTACCGGATTGTTCTGCATAATACCTGCTCTCGCAATCGTCAGGGTCTAATGACGGGCTTATGACTTTCGTCCTTGACATCATAGATGAAAAGAAATGCGGAACCAATAACAGGATGGTTACAGTAGAGGCAATCAAGCCACCAATAACAGCCCTGCCCAATGGTGCTACCTGCTCTGCACCATCGCCTAAGCCCAATGCCATTGGCAACATCCCGGCAAGCATCGCTGCGGCGGTCATTAATACAGGTCTTAACCTTGACGAAGCTGCCAGCCTTGCGGCATTAACAGGTCTTAGCGCCATTTTTGTACGGTAATATTCTGCCTGATTGACCAATAACACCGCATTGGAAACCGATACCCCAAGCGACATAATAATACCCATATAGGATTGCAGGTTAAGTGTACTGCCTGTCAGGAATAAAATGATAAGGCTGCCCGCAATCACGGCAGGCAATACTGAAAGGATAATCAAAGGCACTTTGAACGACTGGTAATAAGCCGAAAGCATCAGGAATATGGCAATAATAGCTACTCCTAAACCTGCCAAAAGACTGCCCAATGTATCATCCAATAACTGTAATGTTCCCTCTGTCCATACCACAGTACCACGAGGTGCTTCGCCCGCATCTTTAATCGCCTGCTTTACTGCCCTTGATGCCGTACCCAAATCCTTGTCATACAGATTGGCAACAATGGTAACATAACGGTTCGGTCCCTTACGGTTTACCTGTGCAGGAGCCGTAACCCTGCGTATGGTTGCCACATCTTCCAATACGGGGCGAAGACTTCCGGCTTTCAACGGAAGCGAGCGCAATATTTCCTCCGACATAATACCCTCCGGTATCTGTACCTGAGTTTGGAATACCAATCCCGATTTCGGGTCAATCCAAAGGTTTTTATCTGTAAAACGGGTGGATGAAGTAGCCGTAATAAGGCTGCGGGTAATATCCTGCATCGTCAAACCGAACTGCCCGGCAAGGTCACGGTTTACTTCAATCTCCATACTTGGGTAAGCAACAGGTTCGGCAATGCGTACATCACGCAGATACGGAACATTTTTCAGGTTTGCCTCAATCTTTGATGCGTGGGCATAAGCTCCTTTTACCTGACCTGCTCCGACTTTAACCTCGATAGGTGTCATCGCACCCTGACCCATAATCTTTTCGGTCAGTTCCATCGGTTCAAAATTGAATGCGACTTCGGGATGCTTTTCTATAATCTTTTTACGGACTTTCTCTTTAAAATCTTCCATCGAACCGCCGTACACTTCCTTATTGACGGATATTTGCAACACCGCTTCGTTTGATGAATTACTGAAAAGGAATATCGGGTTGATAGGCGAACCTGCGGGGTGCATCCCCACAAATGCGGAAGTAATATTCAATCCGTTTTCGGGAAGTTCTGCTTTAATATCATTGGTAATATCTTTGACAATCTGCTCGGTCTTTTCGAGCCTGCTTCCTGACGGAGCATCTATGCGTATCTGAAAATCGCCGTTATTGGAAACGGGCATTACATCCGTACCTACAACAGTCAATAATAAGCCTGAAATAGCACCTGCAACCAATACATAAACCACAAAAAGCGGTATGGCTTTAGTTGACCATTTGCGCATCTTGAATGAATAGTTTACACGGAACTTATCGAAGAAAGCCCGCTTTCTCGGTGTGTTGGCTTCCGTGTTGTGCTTATTCTTCATCATCCAGTTTGCCAGTATAGGCACAAAGGTCTGCGAAGCCAAAAAGGAAGCTATCATCGCAAAGGCAACTGCCATTGACAAAGGCATAAACATATCTTTTGGAATGCCTGTCATAATAAAGGCAGGTGTCAATACCGCAAGAATACACAGCAAAATCAGCAATTTGGGGATAGAGATTTCAAGCAGGGCATCTATAATCGCCCGCTGTTTGGGCTTGCCCATTTCCATATGCTGGTGTATGTTCTCTATCGTTACCGTGGCTTCATCGACGAGAATACCAATGGACAAAGCCAGCCCGCTCAATGTCATAATATTAATGGTCTGTCCGAAAAGGTACAATGTGGTAACTGCTGCAAGAATGGCAATCGGAATGGTCAGTACCACAATGATTGCTCCACGGGTATCGCCCAGGAACAATAATATCATCAATCCTGTAAATACCGCTCCCAAAATACCCTCGTGTATCAGGTTGGAAAGAGAACGCTCTATATAATTCGATTGGTCAAATTCATAGCTGACCTTTACATCTTCCGGCAATTGGTCTTTCAGCATCGGAATGGCTGCCTTTAGGTTCTCCACGGCATCCAATGTGGAAGCATCTGCTTTCTTGATAATAGGCAGGTAAACCGAACGTTTGCCGTTAACCAAAGCGTAGCCTACGGTCTGGTCTGCGCCGTCTTCTACACGGGCAACATCGCCAACATATACTGTACGGTTATCGCTTGTTTTTACAGGGGTTTTCAACAATTCTTGAGGTCCTTTGGCAATAGAATTAATCGGAGCCATCAGGTTTTCATCGCCAATGCGGATATTTCCAGCAGGCGACGGAAGACTGTTTTTGGTAATGGCTACCGTAATATCTTCGGGGCTTAACCCGTTCGCCTGCATTGCTTCGGGGTCAATGTTAATGACAATGGAACGGATGTTACCGCCAAAAGGCGCAGGAGAAGTGATGCCCGGAATTTGTACGAACATCGGGCGTATTTTGGTCAATGCCAATGTCTGTATTTCATTTACGGAACGCTGGTCGCTTTCAAACACAAGGTTTCCTACCGGAAGCGAACTACCGTCAAAGCGTACCACCATCGGCGGGACGGCTCCGGGCGGCAGGAAGCCCATTGCCCGTGAAACGGAAGTAGATACCTCTCCGGCAGCCTGCGACATATCGGTTCCGGGATAAAAGGTCAGCTTCATCAGGGTCAAACCCTGTACACTTTTAAAATCAATGTTCTTTACACCACTGACAAACAGGAGTACCTTTTGGAACTCGTTTGCCATAAACCCGTCCATATAGGCGGGGGACAAACCACCGTAAGGCATAGCCACATACATCGCAGGTAATTCCACTTCGGGGAATATATCTACGTTTATTTTTTTAATGGTATTGTAGGAAAAGAAAGCTATCGCCAGTACGACAACCATAATCGCAATAGGTTTCCTTAACGCAAATCTTATAATGTTCATATACGATTATTTAAAGGTTGTTAAACAAAAAGTCGAAATCGGCAGTCAGCTCCGCTTCATAAGCCAGCAATACCCAATACTCACGGGAAGCCTCGATGTGGGCGTTCTCTGCCTGTTCCAGCAAAATGCGTATCTGTAACAGTTCGCTTAACGTGATCAAACCGCTTTTATACCTTGCGAGGTACATATTGTAAGCATCCTGCGACTGCTGTACGGCAAGTTTCGTTTTCTGAAGCTGCTGGTACTGCTGAACGATTTTTGCCTGCGAAGCGGACAAATCTGCCTGCATTGCCTGCTCGTATTGCGAATGGAGTAATTTGGTACTTTCGGCTTCTTTAAAAAGTTGCTCGCCTTTCATCCGGTTGGTATGCAGGCTCGTCAAATTCCACGTGATGCCGATACCCGCCAAAAAATTATTGGTGGTATTCCTGAACCCGTCTTTCCACGCTCCCGATACCTTTCCGTTGGGACTGATGCCCGTACCCCGGTAGGCATAACCGCCCAACAGATTGATAGAGGGCAAAGAAGACCTTTTTTGTGCCTCGCCGCTCAACGTGTAATACTCGGACTGTTTATCCAAAGCATCTAAAATGGGGTGCGAGGGATTGATGGTGTTTACCTTGTTCAAGCTATTTTCGGCGGGATTGTCGAAACGGTTAGCGGATGCTGTATAATTAACGGTATCATCGCCGTACAGTTCTAACAGCTTGATGTAAGCGGCATTTTTAAAGCCATTCCATTTATCGTATTCGCCCATTGCCTGTACATAAGACGATGAAGCAAGCAGGCTGTCTGCAGCAGGTCTAAGACCTGATGCTGATAAACCGGAAGTGATTTTGCGAATATCGTTCAGGCGTTCGGCGTTGTTCTTTGTCCACTGCAACTTGGCATTGTTGTACAAAAGGGTAATGTATCTTTCAGATAATATCTTTTTAAGGTTGAGGACATACGCATCTTTATCACTCACTGATTTATCATACAACGCTCCGGCAGCCTCGTTTTGCTTACGGAGCTTTCCGAAAGAGAACAATTCCCAATTGACAATGGCGGAGCCAAAGGTATTAGCTGCGGTGGTACTGCCGTCTAACGGCACTGAACCATTTACATTGAAAAAGCCGGGCTGTGGGAAAAATCCGCCTGCGCTTCCCTCGTAAGTACCGTAGGTATTCTGTGCCTGTGCGTTTACCTGCGGCAGCATATTGCCTTTTACCGCCCGTTGGTTATACTTTGCAGCATCAATCGCCGACATTTTGGCTCCAACTCCGGGATAATTTTCTTCGACTTTAGACCACAAGCTGCCTAAAGTATATTCCTGTTGTTGCTGCGCATATAGTGGAAGCGCAGCAACAATGGCTAACCATAATAATGTGGTTGCCATAATATGTTTTATCATATTACGATACAATTTTGGAGAGGTCGGTTAAAACGACCTAAGATTATTTTAAAATGAAAACAATAGAAAGCCTATTGAAACCGCATCGCAGTCAATAGGAAAAGAGAATTAGCGGGCAAAGTGGATGATGAGCTTCCGGTATTCCAAAAAGATAGGAATAGAACTTCGGATTTTGTTGCTACCGCTATAAAGTGGATGTTTGTTTTCTTTGTTTAATGGGCAGAAGCCGATAAGGAAAAGAAAGGAAGCCGTAAAAAGAAGAACGGGTAGAAAATCGTTCGCCTTAAAATTAAAGTTTTGGACAATCTGGTTGTCGGCAGTTTCAATCTTGCTACATTTTTCCAGAGAGCTTGTCGGGAAACTCTGATGAGTTTTAGGAAAACCACTTTCTGTCTGTGTTGGCAGACCTGCAAAAATTTTAATGCTGCTTTTGATCGAGCAGGATGTAAGCAATACCAACAAGAACGTGGCGAATACTAAAAAGTATCGCTTGCAATTCGTTAAAATATTTGGTATAGTCCTGTTCATCAATTTACAAAAATAGTTTTATTTGATTAAGGTCGCAAACAATTACGCCTGTTTTATGCTTTTTTAACACGAAAAACAGTGAAATACGATGCAGTTTGCTTATATATGCTTTTACTATCGTTAGGAAAAGAAGTGTTGCCACGCACCCCTTGTATGATTTAACACTATCTGAAGAAACCCTTATTTCACTAACTCGTTTTTTTGTTCCGTCCATTCGTTGATACCTCCCGAATACATTTTAAGATTTTTCACGCCGTTCCTTTTCAGTATGGAATATGCCATTGCTGCCCGTACCCCGCTTTGACAATGCACGATAACAGGTTTGTCTTTGCTGATTTTGTCCATGTTGTTTTCCAATGAGGTCAGCACCATATTTTCCACGCCTTTGATGTGTCCGTTATGGTATTCGCTCTCGGTTCGCACATCTATGATTTGAACGTCTTTTTTATCCAGGTGCTTTTTCAGTTCCCCGATACTAACGAGGTCGGATTTTTCCAGTGCCACATTCATCTTATCCAAGTCGGTCACAAAACCGTAGATATTATCCATCCCGATACGCATCAGCTTACGGGTCAGGTCTTCCGTGTGGCTTTCATCGGTTATCAATACGATTTGAGGTTGATAATCTACCAAAGAACCTACCCAAGTGGAAAATGATTTTCCGTTTTCGATATGCAGGCTGCCCGGAATGTGACCTTTGACAACCTCGTTTTTGCTGCGGGTATCAATAACCAGCAATTTGTTGTCAATGGCTTTTTGAAATGCTGGCTGGTTGAGTTTTGGATGAACAGGAACTTGAATAAGCAACGGACGTTCCACCTTGTTGAGTTGCTTCATCACGGCAAAATAGTTGGGCGGGGTCGGCTGTCCGTCCAAAATGTATTTTACAAAACCTTTTTCATCATTTTTAAATTGAAAGGCTTTGCTGTTCTGCTTTTCTTCTTTTAAGGTAGAATGTGGAATGGTGCTTAGGCTCTTGCCACAGAATGAACCTGCTCCGTGTCCTGCCCATATCTCCAAATCGTCAGGCAATCGGGAAAACTTTTGAATAGAAGCATAAAGCTTTTTTGCTCCAAGCTCCTGTGAGCCGACCTGCCCGGCTGCTTTTTCCAGCAGGTCAGGACGACCAACATCGCCCACGAAAATAAAATCTCCCGTAATGGCTCTTTGTGGTGTGGCTGGAACTTTCGTATCTCTTACCAAAAAAGTGATGCTTTCGGGCGTGTGTCCGGGCGTGTGCATTACTTTCAGTTCCACCTGCCCGATAGAGATGATACTGCCGTCTTTCAGCCCGGTGTGTAGAAACTGATATTGCCAATCCGCTCCGCCCTCATCGGACAGTAGCAACTCCGCATTGGTAACGGCTGCCAGTTCACGGGAACCGCTTAAAAAATCGGCGTGGATATGTGTTTCGGCTACTTTGGTTATATTGAGGTGGTTAGCTTTGGCAATTTCCAAGTAAGTATCCATATCCCGCTTCGGGTCTATAACAATAGCTTCTTTGGTTTTTAAATCGCCTATCACAAAACTTGCCTGCGCCAATGTTTCATCATATACCCGCTCGAAAAAATAGCTTTGGGCTTGTAATTGATTTCCTTGTAAGAACAAGATTATAAATAAAGCTATAGTAGTGGTAAACTTTGCTTTGGTCAGCATAATCATCTTTTTGAAATTCGTAACCCACAAATTTAGACTATCTGTCCTCCCTGTACTGTAACTTTTGTTACATAAGGTAAATGATGTTGTGGTGGTGTTATTTGTTATTTTTCAGTTGATAGGTCAAATTAAGGAACATATTGTTTTCGTATAACCTGATATTGCCGGATGCCGACGGGACAGAAAACCGGATAAGGTATATGTAGCCGACATCAAATTTCAGATTGGGCAACACGCTGTATTCAATGTTCAGCCCTGTCCTGTTATGGTCGGGAAACTGTGCTGAAGAAGTTCCCGTTACGTTGATAAAGAACTCGTCAAATAGGGTAAGTTTAAGTTGTTCGGTCAATTCATACCGACCACCGAAACGTGTACGGAACCTTATAACGTTGGGTTGTTGGTTATTGATAATACGGTATTCCAAAGCATTCCTGTTCACAAGGTAAATACGCTTGTATATTTTGTGCTGTAATTCTTCTGCTACTGAAAACCGTACCTCACTATTAGGTGCAGCTTCTTTATCTGGCTTATCCTGAATAATGCGGTAATGGGAAAAATAGGCAAACGGCGAAACGGAAAACTTTAGGTTGGGGTTATGCTGGTAGTGTACCCAATTCCTGAATGTAAACATCAGGTTGTTATCCAGCATATTCCCGTTTTGAAATCCGCTCTGTCGCCTGTGCTGAAACTCATTATCTACTTTGAATTTTTCGCCGACAGGAACGCTTAACGTACTGCGAAACCAAGCGTTGTAATGTTTTTGTGCCTGTAAAGTTTGGGCAATAAAAACCCACATTGCTGTTGCCAGCAATCGTTTAAACCGATACATAAACGGTATTAATGAGGCAGTTTTTCCCTTAGCAAGCCATACACCCAAGTACCTGTAATGGCACTCAACAGGGTAACGGCAATAACGGTAGCCCCCGTTCCGATTTGTGCAAACAAGGGACCCGGACAGGCTCCGGTTATTGCCCAGCCCAAACCAAAAATCAGAGCGCCATAGATTTGCCCTTTATTGAATGTTTTAGGAGCAATTTTAATAGGTTCGCCGTAAATGGTTTTGATATTGAATTTCTTTATCAGGAAAACGGAGATCATACCCGTTAAGACCGCACTCCCGATAATGCCGTACATATGGAACGATTGCAGTCGGAACATTTCCTGTATGCGGAACCAGCTTACGACTTCCGATTTTACGAATACGATACCGAACAGTATGCCGATTATCAGGTATTTGATGTTATGATACCATTTGTGTTCCAAACGGCTTTCGTTGACACACATCGCATCCAGTTCACGAAGTTGTAAATCTTTTTCTATATCTCTGTTTTGTTGCATTTCTTGTCAGGGTTATAATGAAAGTATAAACGGTAAAATGAGGTTCGCCATAATGAAACCGCCAATCATAAAACAGATGGTGGCAATCAGCGAGGGCAACTGTAAATTAGACAATCCCATAATGGCGTGTCCGCTGGTACAGCCACCCGCATAACGTGTGCCGAAGCCTACTAAAAATCCTCCTACTACCATCAGGATAAAACCCTTTAGGGTCAGTAAGGATTGCCAGTTGATAATATCTTCAGGGATTAGATTGTTATAGTTGGTAATGCCGTAGCCCGCTAATTCCTGTGCCAGTTTTGGATTGACCTCAACGGGAGCCGGATTTGATAACAGGCTAACGGCAATAGCTCCGCCCAAAAATATCCCGAACACAAAAAACAGGTTCCACACTTCTTTTTTCCAATCGTATTTAAAGAACGGGATACCCGCAGGCATACAGGATGCACATATATGCCGTAGCGAGGAACTGATGCCAAATGATTTGTTGCCAATAAATAATAGCAAGGGTACGGTTAACCCGACTAATGGACCTGCAACGTACCAAGCCCAGGGCTGTTTCAAGAATTCTAACATTTATGATTTTATCTGTTTTCGTTAATTAATCTTTCCAGTTCATTCGCCGGGAAAATACCGGACTGCCGCCAGCGTATTTCTCCCTTTTTAAATATAATGAGGGTAGGCACACCCCGCACCTGATAAGCTGCTGCCACCTGGGGGTTCTTGTCCACATCAATTTTGATAATGCTGGCATCATCGCCTACACGCTGCTTTAATTCTTCCAGAATGGGCGACATCATTTTACAGGGTCCGCACCATTCGGCAAAGAAATCTACCAATATGGGCTTATCGCTGTTTATTATCTCCTGAAACGTCATACTCTTTTTTGTTTTTTTTAAATGTTGATGACAGTAGCCCGCCCATAGCTGCGCCGTAAAGGGTACTGTTGACCGGGTTGGAAGTAATGGCGCAACTTCCCGTACTGCAACCGATAAATCTCCAATAGAAATAACCTGCGACTGCCCCGATAGCCATACCGATTAGGGTAAACAAATGTTTTTTAGCGAACTTCTTCATACGTTGTATCTTCTATTTTTTTACTGCTTCGCCGTGAAACGGGTGTATTGCAGCCCGAAGCACCGCAACAGCCTATGTTGAACAAGGGCATTAATGAAAACAGTGCGCCCAATGCAACGAGCAGCCACTCATTTGCCTGAAAGCCCTGCACCATAACGAGGAGGCCCAATGCCAAGCGCACTATACGCATCAAATTCCAACCGTTTAAAATGCTTTGCTTCATCTTTTCTTCTTTTTAAAAGTGTTTATACCAAACGGGAAGTAAAGGGGGCAAAAGCTGATAAACGATGTAAGTATAAAGGCGATTGCCAAAATGCCCAATAGGATTGCCCACGTTCCCGAAATAACGTTGGTGAAATACAATACCGCAATAACAACGGCTATCCCGATGCGGATGGTTTTGTCCGCTGTTCCCATATTCTTTTTCATCTTTTCTGTTTTTTTATCAGGTTGATAAACACTTCCGATTTGGTTCTTGACGGAATACTGTTGTAACAGCCATCCATTGTCTTAATGGTAAAATGTGGCTCAAAGATGGGTTTGTATTCGCAAGGGCAACCTCCAAACGGTGGAAACGATTGGTTAAATTGTTTGTCGAACAGTACGCCTATTATTTTGCCATTTTCGTTTAGCAGGGAAGCCGTTTTCTCTGCATACTCCTTTCGCCTGCCCGGCGGGATGGCACAAAAAAATGTTTGCTCGATGATTAAATCGTAATTGCCCTCATGACCAAAAAAATCCCCGCACAGCACCTTTACCTGTGGCGTACCGGAAAATTTTTCTTTCAACGTTTCAACGGCTTTGGGTGCAATATCAATCAATGTAATATTCATAAATCCTTTTACAAGCAAGTATTCTGCTTCATAGGCATTGCCACAACCCGGAATGAGAATAGCCGCATTTTTGTTGGGGTATTGTTCCATATATTTGGTAATGGCAGGTGAAGCCTGTCCCATATCCCAACCTGTTTCATTCTTCAGCCAACGCTCGTCCCAATAGTTTTGGTCAAGTGGATTTTCGCACTGCGTTAGGCAACATTGTACGTCTTTTTCTTTTTTACTCATTGACCAGCTGATTTACGTTCTGCCAGGTTCCGCCGTTGATGACATTATGAAAGCCATTCTGCTCCAAAATGCTTTTTGCCTGTCCACTTCTGTTTCCGCTCCTACAAAACACAACGATATTTTCCTTTCCCTTGAATTTTGATAATTCTGTTGGTATTTTATCCAACGGAATGTTTACGGCTCCTTTTACGCTTCCCTCCGCAAACTCGGCAGGTGTACGTACATCTACCAGGAAAGCCCCGTCTTTTATGGCTTCGGTAAGCCGGTTGTTATCCGTGTTGCCGAATAAGGCTGAAAAAAATCCCATAGTTTTTTATTTTAAGCGTTCGTACACGATGCTTCTTTGCACCCGACTGTTTTACCCTCTACTGCTAACCATTCTTTCATACCGCCGGAAAAATTCTTTACGTTTTCAAAGCCGTTTTTAGCCAGTATGGAATAAGCGATTGCCGAACGGTCGCCCGCCTGACAATGGATGACCACCTGTTTGTCTTTACTGATTTTATCGAGGTTGTCCGGCAGGGTTCCGACAAAAACATTATCCGCACCGTCTATGTGTCCTGCCTCATATTCGGTTGCTCCCCGAACATCGACTATCTGCACATTATCCTGCCCGATGTAGGTCTTAAATTCGTCCAAAGCAATCACGTCTGCGCTCTGGAGTGCAATGTCCATATCGTTTACATCCGAAATGTAACCGTAGATGTTGTCCAAACCGATACGCATCAGCTTACGGGTCAAATCTTCCATCTGGCTGTCATCAGCTACCAAAATAAACTGCTCCTGATAGTTCAGCAACCAACCGCACCACGTAGAAAAAGAGTTATTTCCCTGAATGTTCAGGCTACCGGGAATAAAGCCTTTAGCGAAATCTGCCTTATTGCGGGTATCTATTACCCTGATGCCTTTTTCATAGGCAGAAACAAATTGTTCTTTGGATAGCTTCGGGTGTTTCGGAACTTCTATCAAGAGTGGACGATAAACTTTGTTCAAATGCTTCATCATTGCAAAATACTTCGGCGGCTCCGGCTGGTCGGCTAACAGGTATTCGGTAAATCCGTTTTCATCTTCGCTATACTGGAACGCCCAATTGCGGATTTTTTCGTACCCTACGGTAGAGCTATGCACCGCTCCCAAAGACTTACCACAAGCGGAGCCTGCCCCGTGTGCCGACCATACCTGAACGTATTCGGGAAGCGCAGCAAACTTTTTCAACGATTGGAACATCTGTTTGGCTCCGGCTTCTTTTGTTCCGATAAGTCCTGCGGCTTTCTCTAACAAATCAGGACGACCAATATCGCCGACAAATACAAAATCGCCTGTGAATACCATAACGGGCTTGTCCGTTGCCGGATGGTCGGTCAGTAAAAAGCTGATGCTTTCGGGCGTGTGACCAGGTGTGTGCATTACCTCCAATGTGAGGTTGCCCACTCTAATCATATTGCCGTCTTTCAGCCCTTTGTGCGGGAATTGATATTGCCAGTTTTCGCCTCCCTCGTCCGAAAGGTACATCGTTGCCCCGGTTACTGCCGCCAGTTCCCTTGAACCGCAAAGAAAGTCTGCGTGTATGTGGGTTTCGGCAATGTGCGTGATGCGGATATTATTCTGCTTTGCGATTTCGAGATATACATCAATATCCCTTTGGGCATCTATTACGATTGCCTCGCCCGTAGCCTGACAGCCTATTACATAACTGCCCTGTGCCAAACTTTTATCATAAACGTGTTGAAAAAACATACTGATTTATTTTTATCGTTATCATTCTTTTTACTACTGCAAATTTCCGTTACTTATTTTTCCTGTACAGCTACTTTAGTTACATAAGGACAGGAAGACTACATTTTCCCTTTCATCATTTTATTCCAGTACATATAGGGGAGCATATATTTCTTTAGCAGCCACAACCGCCAATGCTCTTTGTAGCTGTTGAACACCAGCATAAATTTCAGCATAGGGTCGGGTGTAAACTCATTCTTATAATTAAACTCTGCGAGTGTCATTTTGCCGTACCCTGTAACCAATGGGCAGGACGAATACCCGTCATAAGATTTATTGTCTGCGGGCTTATGGGCAAGTAGTTTCAGGATATTATCCACCACTACGGGAGCCTGCTTGCGAATGGCTGCACCTGTTTTCGCCGTTGGCAATGCCGCTACGTCGCCCAATCCGAAAATGTTAGGGTATGTCTTGTGTTGCAGGCTGTTTATATCCACATTCAGCCATCCTGCCTCATTGCACAAACCTGATTTTATCAGAAATCCGGGAGCAACCTGCGGGGGAGCCAGATGCAGGAAATCAAACGGTATTTCAATGACGGACTGCCCCTGTACCCGTTCTCCTAAAACATTGCCCTCGTTGACCACACACTTGTTTTCATCGGGTGCGATGTTCTGGAAATAGGCAATTTTCTTGTCGGGGTCAATCTTTACCGGGGCATAGAATGGTTTGAAATGAACGTTATACCGATGGATAACTTTCATGAGTGTTTCGGCAATAACCTTTACGCCGAAAATGACTGAACCCGGCGTGGCAAACACCACATTTGTTTTTTTTATCCAGTCCTTTCCTTTTGAAATAATCTGCCGCCAGATACATAATCTTCTGTGGTGCGCCACCACATTTAATGGGTGTGGTGGGCTGTGTAAAAATGGCGTTGCCTCCTTTGAAGCCCTGCAAGCATTTCCACGTATATTCAGGGTCTATGTAGTTGCTGCAAACTACGCCTTTGGCAAGGGCTTCTTCCAAGCCAGCTATCAATGAAAGGTCGTACACAAGCCCCGCAGCTACGATTAAGTAATCATAACCGATGCTGCCGCATTTTTCTGTTTCCACCTTGTTTTCTTCGGGGCGGAGTATCGTTGCCTTGTCTTTAATCCATTCCACGCCGGAGGGAATGAGCGATGCTTCTTCCCTGATGGTCTTCTCCATTTTGTAAGTGCCTGCACCTACCAATGTAAAAGCGGGCTGATAGTAGTGCTTTTCGGACGGTTCAATAATGGCAATGGATAAACCGGGTTGCTTGTTCTTTAATTGAGCAGCAACCATAATACCTCCCGTACCTCCGCCAATAATGAGTATTTGAAAATGCTTTTCCATATGACAATGATTTTAGTGTAACAATGTTTCCTTAACGATGATGTAGATGCCCATTACCAGCACAAACCATCCGAAAGCGGGCTTCAACTTGGAAGCCTTTATTTTTGTAGAAAGGTAACTGCCTATCAGTATGCCGATGATGGCAATGGAAGCGATGCTTAATAGAAAGCCCCATTGTACGGAAGTATGGGGCAGGGAAAAGAGGAAGCCCATTAAAGAGTTGATGGAAATAATGACCAATGATGTGCCTACGGCTGTTTTCATCGGCAATTTCAGCAGGTTTACCAAAGCAGGGATTATCAGGAAGCCACCGCCTGCGCCAATCAGTCCGGTTATCACGCCGATAAAAATTCCCTGTAATAGAATTTGCAGATAATTAATTTGTTGCTTTTGTAATGCTTCATCATCTTCCTTTCTGATTTTTTTTATCATACTGTAAGATGCTGCAATCATCAGTATGGCAAAGAGCAGCATCAACAGCATATTCTTGGTTATGGTGTAGTTCCCGATAGTGAAGACCTCTTGCGGGATAGCCGGAAGTACATATTCCCTTGTCAAAAAAATAGATGCAATGGACGGAATACCGAAAACAAGTGCTGTTTTGATACTGACCAATCCTTTTTTGAAATAAGAGAATGAACCGACAACGCTCGTTGAGCCAACGATGAAAAGGGAGTAAGCGGTAGCCAATACTGCATCAAGGCTAAACAGGTAAACCAGTACAGGAACAGTCAGAATACTGCCACCGCCACCGATTAGCCCTAAAGAAATACCAATAAAAATTGATGCCGAATACCCTGCTATATCCATAGATTTCTGAATTGATACTACAAATTTGCACCAATCCAAAAACCTGTACAGTTACATTTGTTACATAAGGGTGATTTTGTTCCTGCCCAATCGAACCGTCCCCATTTCTTCCAACTGTTTCAGCAGCCTCGACACGACTACACGGGCAGTACCCAATTCATTGGCTAATTGTTCGTGGGTAATGTTCAGGATATTATTTCCGGTAAGTTCCTGCTTCTTGCGCAGCAGAGCCAATAAGCGTTCATCTATCTTTTTAAAAGTGATGGCATTGACTATTTCTAAAAGTTCCTCGAAACGCTTGTGGTACAAACGGAAGATATAGTCCAGCCATTGGGGGTACTCTTTGATGAACAAGGCTACTTTATCCATTGGCAAAAAAAGGATTTCTGCATCCTCTTCCACTTCGGCTTTGACCTTGCTTGTTTCATTGTGCATCCCACCCAAAAATGACATAATGCAGCTTTCTCCGGCTTTGATGTAATACAGCAAAATCTCCCTGCCGTCTTCTTCTGTTCGGATAACTTTAAGGGTTCCTTTAGTAACAATAGGAATAGAACGAATGGATGAATTTTCATTCAGAATAACGCTTCCTGCTTCATATTCTTTTCGTATGCTGTTTTCATAGAGTTTCCCCACCAATTCAGGAGAGGATTTAAATTCTGTTATCTGTTCCAATGGTTCCATCTGCAAATTTTTAAGGCTTACTTATTCATAATACGGTTATATATCTGCTAATTACCATATTGAAATACGCAACCTGCAAATTTACACAATCTGCTTGCTATATACAGTAACTTTTGTTACAAAATGAATGATTTTATCCCTCTTGCACCAAATGCTGCAAGTTCGGGTCGTTCTTGATGCGTTCCATTTCACTTACAACAATAGTCAGGATGTCTGATTTTATCTGTTTGTAATTGCTTTCAATTTGCTGTTTCATTTTATCCTCGCCCTGTTCATCTACAAAAGATAGGATTTGTGGTATTTGCTGATAGGCTTTAGTTTCGGCAGCTACCTTTTCATTATCCACTACAATTTCGGCGTGGAAAATCTTTTGCTCAATGCGTTCCTCAAAGTTATCTGATACAGAACCTACAAACATACCCTGCGTTAAGGTTGAAATTTTGGAAGCCGGAATAAGGCTGTCTAACTGTGTAGAAATAGAGGTGGATTTATCATTACGGTTGATCGTCATACTCTGCCTTTTCTGCAATACTTTTCCAAAGCGTTCAGATAGGCTCTTTGCAGTTTCGCCCACAACCTGCCCGCTAAAAATATTACCGACCGTGTTCTGAATAACCTTAGCTTCTTTATCGCCATAATCCCGTATTAATTGACTAAAATCCTGAAAGCCCAAACATACAGCCACCTTATTACTTCTCGCCGTTGCGATAAGATTGTCCAGTCCCCTGAAATAAATCGTGGGCAATTCGTCTATGATAACGGAACTCTTTAATTGCCCTTTTTTATTAATGAGCTTTACAATTCTTGAATTGTACAAACCCAATGCTGCTGAGTAAATGTTTTGGCGGTCGGGATTATTACCCACGCACAAAATTTTAGGCGCTGCCGGGTTATTGATGTCTAATGAAAAATCATCGCCTGTCATAACCCAATACAATTGTGGGCTAATCATTCTTGATAACGGAATTTTTGCCGATGCAATCTGTCCCTGTAATTGGTCTTGTGCGCCGCCCTGCCACGCATCCATAAAGGGCGATAAATAATTTTCCAGTTCAGGATATGATGTCAATATTGTAAATACGTCTGCGTATTTTTTATTCAGCAATTCAATAGCGTGAGGGAAAGTGCAATGCTTGCCATTATCATAAATTTTCAAAAACCAAATAATGGCAGCAAGCAGGATAATCGGGCTTTCCACGAAAAAATCGCCTTGCTTCTGTATCCACGACCTGTTGAGGTTCAGCATTATGGTATAAGCCGCTTCGTAGGCATCGGATATATCCGTCATAAAATCGGGATTGAGTGGATTGCAACGGTGGCTCTTGCGTGGGTCGTCAAAATTTATCACGTAAAATTTTGGCTGAACTTTGTATTTATCCCTGTGCTTCAGCAAATGATTGTAAGCGATGGTAGAAAGGTCGTCGAATTTGAAATCGTAGATGTACATACTAAAGCCTTTCTCAATCTGCTGCTTGATATAGTTGTTTACGATGGCATACGATTTACCGGAACCCGGAGTACCCAACACGATGGATGCCCTGAAAGGATTTACAATGTTTATCCAACCGTTGTTCCATTTGCCTTTGTAGTAAAATTTGGTGGGCAGGTTGACGGAATATTCATTTTCCATCAATTTGGTTTCCTGCTGGAAGCTCTCGTTTTCATTATTGAAAACGTCGTCCATCAGGTTAGTGCGCAGCAATCGGCTCATCCATACACCAGCCATCAGTAAGGCGATATAGCCTGACGATATAGTCAGCATATACAGGAATGTGCCTGTTGCCGGGGATAGTTTTAGCAATGGCGTGTTGAGAAAGAACAATAAAAAACCAATCCCCAAAGCCACATAGATTTTGCTCCACGTAATTTTTTCATCTTTAACGCCCTTAGTTCCCAAACAGCTCAACGCCAGCAATACTAATGCAAAGGCTTTGGTATAAAGGGTATGCGAAAACAGCCCTGCTGTTCGCTGAAAATTGCCCAATATTTTGTTGATTAATTCTAATGTCCAGCCACGTTCTATAAAGAACCCGTAACAGAACCAATACAAGTGCATCAACACTATGATGATACTTACTGCACGCATAAAAGCCATTATTTTGGCTAAGCCTCTTAAATCGTCTTCTCCCTGCATTTTTATAAAATTTTAAATGTTCGGGCGTGAATTTATGGGCTGTATAGTGCGGTTATAAGAATGTGGCAGTCAGTGGCATTAAATGGCAGTGTTTGGCTGTAAGTGGCTCTAATCCTTTGCAGATAATTCAATCATTTTTTTTAAATTTATAGTTGTGAAAATCAGTTTGCTTTTCTCATTAGTTGGAACAAGCAAGATTTAAAAGAGGAATGCGATGAATTGGAACAATCCAGATGCGTATCCCGGAGAAACTGAAGACGAATATGAAATTCGGAAAAGCAAAGAAAGTCAAGCTGCTACCGGATTAATGTCGGGAATAATAAAGTTTTTTTTTTCGTTCTAAAAATCGGGGCGATTTTCGGTGTGTTCTTTTATGCCGGATTTTTACTGTCACAAAAACTAAGGGGCAAAGAAACTGATAACTTTAAAGTTTGGGGGTTCTCCATCTTATTTGCCTACTTTATTTTCTGCATCGTTTATTTTTTGAAAGGAACCATTATCGGGTTACGGCGAAAGAACCGGAAGCTATGGGTATTGCCCTGGGCAATCTGTGTGCTACTATGCTGTATAGTTTCTGCATTTATCATAAAATCAATAGTAGCCGGAATGTTCAGTATTACTGAACGGGAAAGTATCTTGTGTATCGGGCTAAGCTGGGGAGCGTTCGTACTTTCTGCATTATACATCTACGGTATTTATCAGTTCAAAACACCCACTGCACCTAAGATTTTGCAGTGGAGTTATGCTTTGGGGCTAAGAGTTGCTACATAATAAGCACATAAAAATCTATTAATGCCCTCGCTTGCGTTTACGTTTCTTCTTCATTCGGTTGGCAAAATCCTGTTCCTCGTAATCTTCGCCCTGGGCTTCGGGAATAAGCAAACCGCCCAACGCTTCAACTAATCCGTCTTCATTTTTATCGGTATTAATAAAATCAAATAAATGGTGCGGTTCTTCCGTAGGAAGATCTGCATAATTTGTTCTTGTTGTTTTTGGTTTTAACTCATCAGGCTCTTTGATGTTGGGCTTAATGTTGTTGTTCCAATAATCATTAAATACGTTGGCAGAAAGTTCTTTTGCCAGCCGTGATCCGTTCCATACCTTTTTTGAATTGTGGTCGATGAATGTCATACCGTAGATCCGTCCTGTATCGTTTCTGCGTACCACTACATTAATGCCCTGTTCGCCCAACTGCTTTTTAAAAGCCTGCTCATCGCTCGTGGTTTGCAGGGCAATGGTAACGGCTGATTTTAAGGTCTGCTTAGTCGGGTGGTCTTTCAAAGCCGTTTTGCATTTCGCAAAATGCAATTCCAAACCTGCCAGTCCTGCACTTTTTCCAAACAAAGAAGCCTTGAACGGATGTCCGGCTCTTTCTCCTTTTTCATTCAATGGAATGTACAACAAACCCTGCTGTGCCTTGCCGTGTAACTCTCCCTCCACTTTTTCAGTAGTAATATTAAACAGGGAAAGCAAGGCATTGTATTCGCCCAAAGTTTGGAATTGATAATAGTTTGGCAGGTGGCGCACTACTGAAGCTATTTGGCTTTTGACATCGCCAGCTTTGTAATTTACGGGGCGGAAAACCTTGTCGTTCTGCTGGCGCTCCTTGTCCGTGGCTGGTATTAAATGGTGCTGTTTTTCCAATTCTCGGCATACATTCATAGATCGCATTTTCTCGAACTTGTCCGAAATCTTTTTGCCGTTTTCGTCCACGCAAACCGAAACAATATGAATGTGGCTACGGTCAATATCGGTATGTTTGAATACGATAAAAGGCTGTTCGCCGTAGCCCATTTCACGCATATACTGCTGTGCCATTTCCCTAAATTTATCATCACTAACGGTATCATTCGGGTCGGGATTGAGCGAAATATGCAGCGTATGTTTTTCCGTATTGCGGTTTGCCAGCAGATACGGAGCGAAAGATTGGGCTAATTGTGCGACGGTATATTGTCCGTTTGCGGTTTCAATAATCTTATTAGCGAACAAAATTTGCCCGTTTTCCTTTTCGATTTTCAGGTTGTTATACGCCAACGCACCGTATAAATTTTCACTTCTTCCGATTTTAGCTATCATTTCTACGGCTGTTTTTTGAGGTGTTTGGCTTCAAACTCTTCGGTTATCTGAATGATTTTTTGACACAACATTGCCATTTCAGCCGTCTGTTTTTCCAGTTTGTAAAGAAATGCTGCGGCTTTTTTCTCCGAAAAATGGCGGTACAGCAGCTTTACAATCTGGTTATAGTTTACACCTATTGCCCGGAACTGACTGTGAAACGAAGTCAGCCGCATATAAAAATCAACCGTTCCTTTATCAATTTTAACCGACTTCATTTCCTTTCCGAACAACTGTGAAATGATAAACTTGGCTTTATTGGGCATTCCTGATGCTTCAAAAAGCGATAAAAGTTTGGCATTTTCCTTATCTGTCAATCGGAATACGTGGCGGTGTGTGCTGGGGTCGAGCTTCGGCTTGCGCCCGCCTTTGTTCTGTTTACTGTTATTGTTCTCGTTCATCACTAATCCATTTATAATCTACACGAAAAGCCGACTTCGGAGGTTTTTTCTGCCCCCTGCAAAGGGCAAGTTGTTTTGAGGCACTAAACTCGGTTTAGAGTGCCTCAAAACACAACTTGCCGTGTTCCGGTGAACACAAAAATCCGCCCTGCGGGACGGATTGGATGTAACAGGGAAAAACGGCTTGTTGCCGTTCCCGTTACCTCCCAATATGTCAAAAGTCATTTGCATAAATCCGTTAATAAAAATCACAATACAAAGTAAAGCCCTGTTCCCGATAGCGTTGCACTGTGCCACAGTGCCAAACAGTGCAACACACCGCCAAACAATGCCACAGGCGTACAATCGAATGAAATTGATTGGTTCTTTGCTCTTGAATGATGGCAGGAAGACAGGCAGCCCGTGCTTCAGGAATAGCAGACAGCACGCATTCAGGAACGTAGGCAAACCTGCCTCCCTGATTGCAGGAATGCAAGAAAGCAAGAAAGCAAGATTGCACGACTGCCCGAAAGCGTGAACACTTGCTATCCAACTATACGGCTCGCCTGAATGATTGGTTGATTGACGGAATGAAAGAATGACGGCAAGCCTGCCTGATAAGCTACCGGAATGATTGCAAGGCTACTGTACTGCAAGGAAGCAGGCAACCCTGATAGCTTTCCTGAATGAAAGTGTGAAATCAGAACGGCTTTCCGGAACGCCTGCAAGCCTGAAAACAGGAATTTGAAAACTTTAAATTTTAAAAATATGGACACAAAAAAGAAACCTCTGTTTGTCGCCTTTTCTTCTCAAAAAGGCGGCGTTGGCAAAAGCACATTCACTACGCTTGTCGCCAGTACGATGCACTATCGCTTGGGCTACAACGTAGCCGTATTTGATGCGGATTTTCCGCAGCATAGCCTGATGAAAATGAAAACCCGTGATTTGGCAATGGTAATGGAAAACGAGGCGTTGAAAAAACTGGCATATAAGCAATTTACCACCATCAACAAAAAAGCCTATTCCATTATGCAGCACAAAGCGGATAGCGTACTGGATGCGGCGCACGAATTTGTAAACACTTATCCCATCCCGCTTGATGTGCTGTTCTTCGACCTGCCGGGAACAGTGAACACGCCCGGCATCCTGAAAGCATTAGCAGGTATGCACCACATTTTTACACCCATCACGGCAGACCGTGTAGTAATGGAAAGTACGCTCATCTTCACACAGCTTTTACAGGACGTGATTATGAAAAAAGGCGAAACTTCCATACAGACCATTAACCTGTTTTGGAACCAGGTGGATGGCAGGGAAAGCACGCCATTATATGGCGTGTACAACCAGCTTATAGCTCAACTGGGGTTAAGCCTGATGCAAAGCCAAGTGAAGAACAGTACCCGTTTTCGAAAAGAAAGTGAAGCGGGTAGCAAAGTGGTTTTCCGTTCTACTGTAATGCCTCCCGATGAACGCTTGATGAAAGCCTGCCAATTGGATTTGTTCATCAATGAATTTTTAAAAATCGTTCAATTATAGCCTTATGGAAAAAGATAATAAAAGGAAAGCCACGCCAGACATCAACGAAGAGTTGATGATGAACCTGATGGTAGACGGCATTAAAAAAGACGGCATACAGCTTCCTCCCGAACCATCTGAAGAACCGAAAAAGGAAACTGTAAAAGAAGAAGCAAAACAGGAAGAATTACTTCGAAGCAAGCCAGTACAAAGGGAACGGAACCGCACCAAGAAAAACCTTGACGGGAGCTACGGCGAACACTTTTTGAAAACCCACACAATGACAAAACGGGGCGATAAAAGCATTTATATCCGGCAGGAATACCACGAACGGCTATCCCGTATTGTACAGGTTATTGGTAAGGATGCCATACCCCTGTATGCTTACCTTGACAATATACTGGAACATCATTTTGAAATGTTTGAGAAAGCAATCACAGATGATTTCAACGAAAAGTTTAAACCTATTTTTTAAAGCACCTGGTTATGGAAATAGTAATTGTGATTTGTCTGCTCATCGTCATTGCCCTGCTTTTGCAAGACAAGATTGTCATTAAAAAAAGTTCGGAGGAAAAGCCTGTGCAGGAAAAGGTTAACCCGAACCTCCCCGATATTATGGGACAGCCTAAGCCAATAAAGAGCCAATTAGTGCCAAAAACTGCCAATGAACGTCAAATAATGGAACCGGAGATAAACTCTGATAATTTAGACATCGAATACGACGAGAACGAAAACGTCAGTATTCAAGTTCCGCAGGAAGAACTGGACGAAGTTTTCAGCAATATACCTGATTTGGACGAAGAGGAAGAAGAATGGAACAGCTACGGAATATCCGGTGGCGATAACAGTCTTGCCCAAGGGGTTACCTACGATGAACTAAGCTCCATGGGAACATTGCTCCAAAAAGAAAATTTGGAACAATCCCAAAAGGAAACAGCGGTTGCCATAGTTCAGAAATTACAAGGAACTGAATTATTCAGCTTACTGGAAAATTCCATAGAGGGTGCTTCCCGAAAAATTGCCGAGCTTTTAGATAGCACCCTTTTTGATGAAACGGAGGACGGTTCTTCCACTTTGCGGAAAAATGACTTGAGTGATTTTGACATTGGGGAGTTTGTGTAGGCAAACTCCCTTTTGCGTTGATTAGGGTTTAGATGCGTCAAATGTAACTAACATTCACCTATTTACATCAATCTCTTAAGTCTTAATATGGAAACTGTTTCGTTATTTTGGAAATTTATCATTAATAAACGGAAATAACATTTGAATATTGGAAATTTATTTCTATATTTGCTTTCGTAAACAAGAAATAAACAAAGTAAATGCTCAAATACTTCAGTATAATACAAGCTTTAAGCAGATCCGCACTAGCAACACCAAACGAAGCTATCATGCATCAAATCAGAAGACTGAAAGAAAGTCTTGAAAAAGATGGCTTTACCAAAGAGGCAAAATCATTGCAGGCATTGTTAGTTGCTTCCGAATCAGCACTCGACATGGCTCCTAGTAAGATTCAAAGATCTTTTGTGGTATTAAAAGGCGAAGAATTGACTACTAAAACTTCTATCCCTGTAGACAAGGAAACATCAACACCATTAGCAGAGATTTTTTTTCCTGATAATCTTCCAGAAACAGCTCCGATGTTCGATGATAACATTCAACTTGCAATTCAATCAATTGTAAATGAATGGAGGAAATTTGATCAACTAATGGAAATCAATGCAACACCAGCAAGTTCTTGTTTAATTTATGGAGCACCTGGGACTGGAAAAACTCATTTAGCCAAATGGATTGCTAAACAAATTGGATTACCTGTAGTTCTTGCAAGGTTGGAAGGTTTGATGTCTTCCTATCTTGGTACGACTTCTCGTAACATTGGAAATTTATTTGCATTTGCCAATAGATATAAGTGCATTTTACTCCTTGATGAGTTTGATGCAATAGCTAAGCTTCGCAATGACCCGCAAGAGGTTGGTGAAGTCAAAAGAGTAGTTAATACACTATTACAAAGTCTTGATTCCCGCCACGAAAAAGGTTTTACCATCGGGGTAACTAATCATGAAAGTCTTTTAGATCCTGCTATTTGGAGACGGTTTGATATTCAGGTTGAAATCCCCAAGCCTTCTCCTGAAGTTATGATTCAATTGCTTAACAGTTTTATTAAACCATTAGAATTCAATGAAAGCGAAATAAAGTTTTTAGCATGGTGCCTGGATGGTTCATCCGGTGCGGATGCTGAAATGCTTTCTAAATGGCTGAAAAGAGCTTTTGTGCTTGAAAAAAAAAGCAATATCGTAGAGGTCATGAAACAATTTGCCTTACTCAATTCTGGGAGAGTTGACACCAAAAAGAGAAACATAATGCTTCATAGTGATGAAGATTTTATCAATATGTTATTAAATGACAAAGTTTACTTTTTTAAACAGAAAGATATTGCCTCTCTGTTCGGGATGACACCATCAACTTTAAGTAAGCAGTTGTCAAAATTCAAAGATTCTGAAAAAATATAAGTTATGGCAAATAGTCCTGTTCAAATCGTATTAAATAGCGACGCTTTTATTGAGGCTTTAGAAAACAATGGCGGAGGCGGCTCAAAAGACTTTTTTGCCGGAAATGATAATGAATTTATTGAGCATCGAGATAATATTCAAAATCAACTCAACGAGATTAAAAGCATGCAATTGGTAAGTAGCTTTTCCAGAGTTTCTTATGCAAAAGTTACGTTAAAGCAATCCGCATTAGCCAAAAGTCATCGACCAACTTCACAAGTTTTTAAAAGAGATATTGCACCAGTAATTGGAGCAGGTGATTTAGGAGAGTTATTTGTAGAGCTAACTCCTGAAAGTATAGACAAAATAAATAATAAAGTTGGACAGGCTGAAACCGAAACTAGATATAAAGAAAAGAACGGCAAGAATGAGCCTAATCCTTCAAGATTGAGGAGCGAAATCGGTGCAATTGAAGAAATAGCACCTTACACTGCGAGTGATAAAAGAAGCTTTTCTGTTAAAGAAGCTGTAAACTGGCTATCTAACCCTCAAACTGGTGGAGCATATATGGTGGAATTATTTGAAGCTCCGCCAGTGAGACAAGATTGGGATTTGCTGAGTAAATACAAATTTGAATTATTTGATAGTTTTTTTGGAGGTATTGCAAATTTAGGGACAGGCATATTTGTCTCAAGAATTACGACTGGTCAGGGTTCAGCGGTTGTGTTCGGCATTAAATTAGAAAATAGTGATTCAACACCCGTAATACAGCTCTACTCATCATCAACAGCTGGCAAATCGGGAGAGAGAAAATCAATTGACTTAAATTTGGAAAGACATAACCAATTGTTGGAATATTTGGGAAATCATCCATTGGTAAAAAAGGTTACTCTTCCCCCAATCATTACACAAAGCCTAACTGTCAAGTCTCAGTTGAAAGGTGAAAACTTTACTATTTCAGCCCCTGACCATAAAGGTTCATATCCTAAAGTATGTATTGTAGATGGAGGTGTTTCAGATATTTATGGCGACTGGATTGAGGACCGTTGGGGATTAATCAGCAATGCTGACAAAGATGAAAATCACGGTACTTTTATAGCAGGATTAGCAATATTTGGGCAACAATTAAATGGAAATGCTATTTGCAGGGAAATTGATGGTTGTAAAATTATAGATCTTGATATTTTACCTCGTGTAGATAGATATAGCTCATACTATTCAAAACCCTTAGAATTTTTCAATGAGCTTGAAACTGCTGTTCAAGAATTAAAAGCTAGAACAGGAGTTAGAATATTTAACTTTAGCTTGAATATAGAAGAACACGCATCAACAACTGGATATAGTGTCCCAGCCCAAATTCTAGATAAAATTGCCGAAGAAAATGATGTTGTTTTTGTTATTTCGGCAGGTAATACTCATCCAAGGGATATAAGAAAGGAATGGCCTTCTGATCATTTTGATGCATTGAAAATATTAGCATCTTCTAGAAATGACGCTATTAAAAAACCAGCTGAAAGCTGTCGTAACATTAGCGTTTCAGCATTAAACCCGCCACATTTGGATGGCGTAGTTCCATATGCTTTAAGCAACTATAGTTGTCGTGGTCCCGGCTTACGAGTTGGCCTTAAACCTGATTTTGCACATATAGGTGGGTCAGGAACTATTCATCCGTCATTGGGACACGGCCTTCTATCTTTAGATCCTACGAGTAAAATTGTCGATGGTTGTGGAACCAGTTATGCTGCACCTAATGTGGCAAAGACCTTAGCTAGTCTTGACTATTCGATCGAAGGTGTCGTTTCAAGGGAAACATTAATAGCTCTTGGTATTCATCATGCGGTATTACCTGAATCCCTTAATGATAAGAACTTAAGAAATGTTACCAAACATTTGGTTGGATTTGGCATGCCTGATGGTTCAGAAGATATTTTGAATGGAAATCCGTCCGCAATAACATTAGTATTTGCAAACCGTGCTATAAGTGGACATAAAATGAGTTTCAAATTTTCTTGGCCTTCAAGTTTGGTGAGAGACGGTAAATGTTTTGGACATGCTAAACTCACGATAGTAAGCACACCGAGATTTGATTATAGATTTGGCTCTGAGTTTGTCAGAATAAATATTGACGCAGCCTTAAGACAGTTGCAAAAGGACGGTAATTATAAAGGAAGATTAAATGCTATTTATACGCCAGAAGATGGTGATGGTAGTTTGTATGAAAAGGATCAGATTGAACATTCGTTCAAATGGAGTCCTGTGAAAGTTTATGAGAAAACATTCCCCCGTGGAGTTGGACCATCTACAGAATGGAAGCTAGATGTCGAGTACTTATCAAGAGATGGTGTAACTATACCTGCTGCAGGAGTACCATTTACAGCGATATTAACCATTTCAGATCCTAATAGTGAAAAACCGGTATTTAATGACATGCGACAAATGTTGCAATCACTCGGAGTTCAAGCTGTTGATATTAAAACTGCCGCTCGAATTGTACCAAGAGTTTAATTTACGAAAACTAAAAATATTATTATGGCAAATTATCATGTAACACAGAAGAAAGGACAAGAAGGTTGGAATGTCCAAAAAGAGGGTGGCAAAAAGGCTTCGGCCATTGTTAGCACTCAAAAGCAAGCGGAACAACTTGCAAAACAGTTTTCATCAAATAATGGTGGCGGAGAAGTTAGGATACACCGACCAAATGGTGGACCTATACGAGATAGCGACACTGTAAAGCCAGGAAATGATCCAAAGTCAATTAAAGACACTAAGTTCTAATGAAAAAAAGATTAAGAAAATAAAAAACCAGGCTTAAATCACCTGGCTTCAAATTCCTTTAAAGGAAACAAAAGCCCTTGCAAGGCTCTTGGTGGTATTGTTTTCGCACTTCAAAACTACCTCCTTTATTTGAAATAAACAAGCTTTTCGTGATTTTAAACCTTCTACCCGTACAATTCAGGTAGTTGGGCTTGGTATTAATAGAATAAAATTTCAATTGCATCAGAATTAAACTATCGTAGGGTACGCTCTATTTATTGTCGAAATGATAGGCAATAAGCAATTAAATATTAATTAATATCAAATTAAAATTCAAGATGAATTCAAATAATCATCAAGGGGAATCGCATTCCCAAAATTCAAAAGTACCTCTAACTTTTGTAATAGAAGGCAAAGAGTATGAAACATTTGATCAGTACAAAACAGGGGCAGAATTAAAACAACTAGCTGGGATACCTTTAGATACCGAGTTGTTTTTGTCAATTAGCAAACCATATCAGGATGAGCTTATTGAAAATGAGAAACAAGTTAACTTGGCTCGACCTGAAACCGAGTATTTCTTCGTAAAGAAAAAGCTTCAGTTCTTCATTAATAACAAACCCTTTACTTGGTATAAGCAATACATAAGAGGTGTTCAAATCAGAGAACTGGGCAATATATCTGCTGAAGATGATATCTTCCTTGACATCAAGGAAGGTTGGCAAGACGATCAAATATTAGATGATGAAGTCGTTGATTTAGCTCGTCCGGGTAAAGAGAAGTTTTTCTCTAAACCAAGACCTACTGAGTTTACAATTATTGTCAATGCTCGTCCACATATTTGGAAAGAAGCAAACATCTCTTTTGAGCAGTTGGTTGTGTTAGCTTTCGGATCATACGATAATAACCCAAACAAGGGTTATACGGTTACTTATAGCAGAGGCTGGGAACCTAAACCAGAAGGCACTATGGTTAAAGGTTCAGTTGTTCGTGTCAAAAATAAAATGATCTTCGATGTCACAGCAACTGATAAATCATAGTCCAGACCTTAAGCGTCTAAGAGACGAAGGTTATGAGATCGAGGTACGTGGTGGATATTTACTTATCCACCATATACCCTATGTCGATCAAAACAGGCAGATACTATACGGAGTGTTAGTAAGTACACTCACGTTAAGCAATAATAACAAGACAGCAACTCCGGATAATCATGTTATACATTTTATCGGGGATAATCCCTGTGGTTCTGACGGTACAATTATCACTGCCATTCAACATAGTAATTCTAATTCTGTACTGAACCATCAGATTACGGTAAACAGATCTTTTTCAAATAAGCCTCCTGCCGGATATCCGAACTACTATGAAAAGGTCAAGAGGTATGCAGACATCATTTCGGCACCGGCTAAATATCTGGATTCTTCAGTAACGGAAAAGACTTTTAAGGTGATAGTAGACAGTGCTAATGAAACAGTATTCCAGTACATTGATACCAATTCGAGTCGAGCTAACATAGAAGTAATTAATGCAAAATTAGAAGGACAGAAAATTGCAATTGTTGGTTTAGGAGGAACTGGAGCATATATTTTAGATATGGTTGCTAAAACACCGGTGAAGGAAATCCATCTTTTTGATGGGGATAGCTTTGACCAACACAATGCATTCCGTTCGCCAGGTGCTGCATCAATGAGTGACCTTAATGAAAATTCGAGAAAGGCTGCATATTATCAAAAGTTGTATTCTAACATGCACAAGTACATTTATATCCATGACTACTATGTGAAAAAAGAGAATCTATTAGAATTAGATAAAATGGATTATGTATTTGTATGTGTTGATAAAAATGCAGCTAGGAAAATGATAACAGATTACTTGGCTAGTATCGGTATTCCGTTCTCTGATGTAGGTTTAGGTGTGAATGTCGTTGATGACAAGCTTACGGGTGCTGTAAGAGTTACTTCTGCCACCCGTGACAAGAATGACCATTTACCTCTTCGGATTTTTTCAGAAGACTCCGATAATAACGAATATGCTACTAATATTCAGATTGCGGAATTAAATGCATTGAATGCAATTTTTGCTATCCTGAGATGGAAGAAGCTATCTGGAATTTATGTTGATTTGGAAAATGAGCATCATAGCTCATATGCTATTAGTACATCTAAAATTTTTAATGAAGATGTCGTTACAGCATAAGTTCGTTGAATTCATTCCTGAGAAGGTTGAGGAGGGCATTTTATACGTCTCAATCGAATACTGCACTGCAATACATAAATGTGTATGTGGCTGTGGTAATGAAGTAGTGACTCCATTATCTCCGACAGATTGGAGGTTGACATTTAATGGCAAATCAATTACGCTTCATCCGTCTATAGGCAATTGGAATTTTGAATGTCAGTCTCATTATTGGATAAGGAACAATAAGATTGAGTTTGCCAGTCATTGGACAGAAAAGGAAATCCGTCTAGGTAGAGAAAATGACTTAGAACGTAAGACGGAGTATTTTGAAATGCCGGAGATTCCAAAAGAAGAACCAGTTATTCAAGAAAGTCAAAAATCCACTATTTGGCAGAAAATCTCCAAATTCTTTCGATTTTAGAACTTTGATTTTTATTTCTATAAAGCCGAAGGTAATTCTTCGGCTTTATTCATTTATTATCTTTTGCTTATCTAATACTAATTAAGGTTATTTTCCTGCAATAATTTCGCATAGTTCCCCAAATTTCATTACCTCTTCATAACTATCTATTGCGTGTAGAAAGGCAGGATTTTTCTGATCTGATTTATTAATAATATCAATAAATAGCTTCATGTTTTCTAATTGTAGCGCTGAGAAAGAGTCGAGATCTGCTTTAATCTCATCCATACTGTGAGTATTCCTGTAATTGGTATATTTACCCATGAAACCGACGAAAATATCCGATAGTTGTGTCAATTGGCTATCCTGAGAATCGACAAACGAATAGTTTTTAAACTCCACTCCTTTATCTAGCATTCTGTAGCCATTCAAAGCTTCTCGGATGGAATCTTCATTATCAAATATATGAGTTGAATTTTTGAAAGTATAAATAGGTCTAAGGTAAAAATGTGTTAGATCTGCTAGCAGAATATAATCTTTTTCATCCATAACAAAAGCTAGCTCACCTTTCTTTTTAGCCTCTTTCAATATCTGCCGCAAAGATTCTAACCCAAAATGAAATTCTGGTATCGTAAGATATGGTTCAAAAAGATTGCTCAGTGCTTCTATGAAATTACCAATATTCTCAGGTTTAACATTAGGATATTCGAAACCATAAAAAAGCTGAATAACGGCATCTATTTCAAGACGACAGAGTTTGTACAGGTCATTCTTTAGTCGATTGTCAAATCCATGCCCCAATTGCATAGCCTGGTCAGAATTCATTATAGCAGAGTCTACGATATCAACTACTGACCAGTAAAGAATATTTAAGCTAGAATAATGGACATAAAGATCGCTATCCTTTAGAAAGCCAAAGAAGAGATTCAATTTCTGGGATTTTAGACAATCAAGAAAATCTCCAAATGCGATATGTTTGAATTTCACTTCCTCGGCTGTTTTCTGCAATTTAAAACTATCTATCAATGGCTGTACATCGGGTACTGCTCCTTGATGTAGAAGTCCTCCCAAAACGAAGTTTGCCGTAAATGTATAATTGAAATCATTTTCTCTTACATAGAATGTTTTGATATTATTGGTTTCATCATAATAGAATGTATATGGTGTTGTAAAATCTACCCTTGGATTTAGCAATCGGGCAAATTGATTAGCTGCCTCAATTTCGGCTATTTCAAAATCAATCATAGTGTTAGCTAATTAAAATAAATATGTGGCTAAGTTATAAAAATGCCTCCTAATACTGCCACTCACCGCCAAACACTTCCTCTGACTGCCACTTTCTTATAACGCCTCTTTTTCCACAAGACATTTGTCCCGAAGGCTCGCAAGGTGCGGGATAAACAGTAACAAATTAATGTGTTTCAATTATGGAAAAAAAGAGAAAAAAAGTTTTGCTGGCAGCCGTGGCAATGCTGTCAGGAATTGGTGCGTTCGCACAGGGAAACGGCTCGGCGGGTATCAACGAGGCTACCCAAATGGTAACAAGTTATTTCGACCCCGCAACGCAATTAATCTACGCCATCGGTGCGGTAGTTGGGTTAATCGGGGGCGTTAAGGTGTATAACAAGTTCAGTTCCGGCGACCCTGATACGAGCAAGACCGCAGCTTCGTGGTTTGGTGCGTGTATCTTCTTGATTGTTGCGGCTACCATCCTGCGCTCATTCTTCCTTTAATCCCTTGCCTTATGAATTACAATATCAACAAAGGCATAGGAAGGACAGTGGAATTTAAAGGGTTGAAAGCGCAATACCTGTTCATTTTCGCAGGCGGGTTGCTCGGTACGCTTATCCTCGTGATGATACTGTATATGGCAGGCGTAAACTCTTACATCTGCCTGTTCCTCGGAGCAGGCGGTGCTTCGCTCATTGTATGGCAGACCTTTTCGCTGAACCGCAAGTACGGTGAACACGGGCTGATGAAGATAGCAGCCAATAAGAGGCACCCCCGCTACATCATCTGTCGCAAGCCGGTACACCGCTACATAAAGTTCACCCGTAAATCGAATGCCGTATGAGAAATGTAGCAAAGACCACAACACTGGAGAGCAAGTTTCCGCTACTGGCAGTAGAAAACAATTGCATCCTTTCCAAAGATGCGGACATCACCGCCTGCTTTGAAGTGCGTTTACCGGAGCTGTTTACTGTAGCCTCAGCAGAATACGAAGCAATTCATTCTGCCTGGCACAAGGCCATTAAGACTTTGCCGGATTTTACGGTTATCCACAAACAGGATTGGTACATCAAAGAAAGCTACGCACCTGATATGGCGAAGGAAGACCAAAGCTTTCTCGCAAAGTCTTATCAACGCCATTTCAATGAACGACCGTTCCTTAACCACTATTGCTACCTGTTCCTGACTAAAACTACCAAAGAGCGTATGCGTATGCAGAGTAATTTCTCATCTCTATGCAAAGGTGTATTGATACCAAAGGAAATCAGGGATAAGGAAGCCATTCACCGTTTTATGGAAGCTGTTGCTCAGTTTGAGCGCATCGTAAACGATAGCGGTTTTATCAAGTTGCAAAGCCTTACGGAAGAGGACATAATCGGTGCGGATGGGAACCAGGGATTGCTGGAACAGTACCTAACACTGTCAAGAGATGCCGGAACTCCAATGCAGGACATCGCATTGGGAGGTGAAGAAGTGCGTATCGGCAACAAAAGGTTGTGCCTGCACACGCTTTCCGATACGGACGACCTGCCCGGAACGGTATCGGCAGATACCCGTTTTGAAAAGCTATCTACCGACCGTAGCGACTGCCGTTTATCATTCGCTGCGCCTGTGGGCTTGTTGTTAAGCTGCAACCACATCTACAACCAGTATTTGTTTTTGGATAACAGCGAAGACAACCTGCAAAAGTTTGAGAAGTCCGCACGGAATATGCACTCGCTGGCGAGGTACAGCCGTGCCAACCAAATCAACAAAGAGTGGATAGAAAAGTACCTGAACGAAGCCCACAGCTTCGGGCTGTCTTCTATCCGTGCGCACTTCAACATTATGGCGTGGTCGGAAGACCCTGCGGAACTGAAGCAGCTAAAGAACGATTGCGGTAGTGCATTGGCACTGATGGAGTGTAAGCCACGCCACAACACAACGGACGTGGCTACCTCGTATTGGGCTGGTATGCCGGGCAATGCGGGCGACTTTCCTAGTGAGGAAAGTTTTTACACTTTTATCGAACCTGCGCTGTGCTTCTTCACGGAAGAAACCAACTACCACAATTCGCCCTCGCCGTTCGGTATCAAGATGGCTGACAGGCTTACAGGAAAACCTATCCATTTGGATATTTCCGACCTGCCTATGAAGCGGGGTATCATCACGAACCGGAACAAGTTCATACTTGGTCCGTCGGGTTCGGGTAAGTCGTTCTTCACTAACCATATGGTACGGCAGTATTACGAACAGGGCGCACACGTACTGTTGGTAGATACGGGAACTCTTATCAGGGCTTATGCGAACTCATCAAAGGAAAGACCAAAGGCGAAGACGGTGTTTACTTCACTTACACCGAAGATAACCCGATTGCCTTTAACCCTTTTTATACCGATGATGGTGTGTTCGACATTGAAAAGAGGGAAAGTATCAAGACTTTGATACTCACGCTTTGGAAACGTGATGATGAGCCGCCAACCCGTTCTGAAGAAGTTGCCCTTTCCAATGCGGTAAGCGGTTATATCGAGCGTATCAAGACGGCAGATGTGTACCCGTCATTCAACGGTTTCTATGAGTATGTAAAAGGCGACTACCGCAAGGTACTGGAAGAAAAGCAGGTCAGGGAAAAAGACTTTGACATTGCCAACTTTCTGAACGTACTCGAACCCTATTACAAGGGTGGCGAATACGATTACCTGCTGAACTCCAACAAGCAGTTAGACCTGCTTTCCAAACGCTTTATCGTGTTTGAAATTGATGCGATTAAAGACCACAAAATCCTTTTTCCCATTGTGACCATCATCATTATGGAGGTGTTCATCAACAAGATGCGCCGACTGAAAGGTATTCGCAAGCTCATCCTGATTGAAGAGGCTTGGAAAGCGATAGCCAAAGAGGGAATGGCAGAATACATCAAGTACCTGTTTAAGACCGTCCGCAAATTCTTCGGAGAAGCGATTGTCGTTACGCAGGAAGTTGACGACATCATCCAATCGCCCATAGTGAAAGAAAGTATCATCAACAACTCCGACTGTAAAATCCTGCTTGACCAACGCAAGTATATGAACAAGTTTGATGACATACAGGCGATGTTGGGGCTTACGGACAAAGAGAAAGGGCAGGTACTTTCCATCAATATGAACAACGATGCAAGCCGACTTTACAAAGAGGTTTGGATTGGCTTAGGTGGTACGCACTCGGCAGTCTATGCCACCGAAGTTAGTTTGGAGGAATACCTCGCCTATACGACCGAAGAAACCGAAAAAATGGAAGTGATGCAGCTTGCTTCCGAACTGGACGGCAATGTAGAACTCGCCATTAAGCATATCGCAATGCAAAGGAGGGACAATTCAAATCAATAGTCATTAACAATTTAAAAATTCAGAAACAATGAAAAAAGTATTGTATCTGGTGTGTACGGCACTGATGCTCGCCGTAGCACCGTCAGCAAAAGCCCAATGGGTTGTAACCGACCCCGCAAATTTGGCTTCGGGCATTATCAACTCTGCAAACGAAATCGTACAGACTTCTTCCACCGTGAGCAACGTGGTAAAAAACTTCAACGAAGTGAAGAAAGTGTACGAGCAGGGCAAGGAATATTACGACAAGCTGAAAGCCATCAATAACCTTGTGAAAGATGCCCGTAAGGTGCAGCAAACGGTTTTGTTGGTAGGCGATGTTTCCGAAATGTACGTGCAGAATTTCGGTAAAATGATGAACGACCCAAATTTCACACCGCAGGAATTGACCGCTATCGGCAACGGTTATTCGGCACTGCTCAATGAAAGTACCGAACTGCTTAAGGAGCTGAAGCAGATTATAACCGCCACAGACCTATCACTAAATGACAAGGAACGTATGGATGTGATTGACCGTGTGTACAAAGAGGTAAAGGATTACCACAGCCTTGTACGCTACTACACCAACAAAAACATTTCTGTAAGCTACCTAAGAGCGAAAAAGAAAAACGATGCCCAAAGAGTGCTTGAACTCTACGGAACTGCTAACCAAAAATACTGGTAAACTATGGAATGGGATAATCTTCACGAACTCCTGCGGTCGCTTTATGATGATATGATGCCGCTTGCAGGCGATATGGCGGCAGTCGCTAAGGGTTTGGCGGGATTGGGAGCATTGTTCTATGTGGCATTAAAGGTTTGGCAGGCTTTAAGCCGTGCCGAACCTATTGATATGTTCCCTTTGCTGCGCCCATTCGCTTTAGGGCTTTGTATTATGTTCTTCCCGACCATCGTACTGGGAACCATCAATGCGGTACTTAGCCCGGTGGTGGTAGGAACCCACCAAATACTCGAAGACCAGGTGCTTGACCTGAACGAACTGCAACAGCAGAAAGACCAGTTGGAATATGAGGCAATGGTCAGGAACCCCGAAACCGCCTATATGGTATCAGACGAAGAGTTTGATAAGAAACTGGACGAACTGGGTTGGTCGCCCTCCGACATTGGAACAATGGCGGGAATGTATATGGACAGGCAAGCCTACAAGATAGAGAAAGCCATAAAGGACTGGTTTCGCAATCTACTGGAAATACTCTTTCAGGCGGCGGCTTTGGTCATTGATACCATACGAACTTTTTTTCTGATAGTCCTCTCCATACTCGGACCAATAGCCTTTGCTATTTCCGTATGGGACGGCTTTCAGTCCACGCTCACGCAATGGCTCACGAGGTACGTCAGCGTTTACCTGTGGCTTCCCGTTTCGGATTTGTTCAGCTCAATGTTGGCAAGAATACAATCCCTCATTTTAGAACGGGATATAGCAATGCTTGCCGACCCCACCTATATACCTGATACGAGCAATACCGTGTACATCATCTTTATGATAATCGGCATCATCGGGTACTTCACTATCCCGACGGTAACAGGTTGGGTAATCCAAGCCGGAGGCGCTGGAAACTTTACCCGCAATGTAAACTCCACAGCAATGAAAGCCGGAAACATCGCCGGAGCAGGCGCAGGTTCCACAGTTGGAAACATCGGCGGTAAACTGATGAATAAATAATCATTAATCATTCTAAAAAATGGAATTTAAAACGCTAAGAAATATCGAAAACAGCTTTAGGCAGATAAGACTATATGCCATTGTGTTTGCGGTTCTCTGCATTGGCGTGGTAGGTTACGCCGTATGGCGTTCCTACCGCTTTGCAGAAGAACAACGCCAAAAAATCTATGTACTGGATAATGGAAAATCCCTGATGCTTGCCTTGTCGCAGGATGCGAGCATCAACCGCCCGGTTGAGGCAAGGGAACACGTCAGGAGATTTCACGAACTGTTCTTTACGCTTGCCCCCGACAAGAACGCTATCGAAAGCAATATGAGCAGGGCATTCAACCTTGCCGACAAAAGTGCTTTCGATTATTACAAGGACTTATCAGAAAAGGGCTATTACAGCCGTATCATTTCGGGGAACGTGCAGCAGCGTATAGAGGTAGATAGTGTGGTGTGCAACTTCGACAACTACCCGTATGCGGTGCATACCTACGCCAAACAATTCATCATCCGTTCGAGCAACGTAACCAGGCGTAACCTGATTACTTCCTGCTATCTCGTCAACTCCGTTCGTTCCGACAATAATCCGCAGGGCTTCAATATTGAAAAATTTGCAGTCGTGGAAAATAAGGATATAGAGGTCATCGAACGCTAAAAAAACAATCTTATGGAAGCATTATCAGATTTAAGCACTTTCGCAAAAATCCTTACCGACAAAGGATATAACGGGTATTTCCATACGCAGGGTGCGTATGCCGGAAAGCTGAAAGACAGCATCAGCGATTACCTCGAAAGCTGCCAAAAAGGTGCAGATACTTTGCCTAAGCAGGACTTGTTGCTGACAGGCTACCTGCAATGGTCGGGCGACGACAAGCCCCGTGTAGAATGCAGTATGTGGGTAAAGTACCTGAACGGCAAGTTCTCATTGAACCGTATGGAAATAGCCAAGAAAGACGGCTTTGGGCAACTGCTCAAAAAATCGGAACTGGCAAACCTGTCAGTAATGTCCGCACCCCAATTAAAGGAAGCGGTCGCACTGGTCAACGGTGAGCCGAAGCAAAAGGCGGGTAAAAGTCCTAAGCGTTTCAAGCTATAACACAGAAATAGTAAGACTATGAAAAAATTAAGAGCAAATATGGACAGGTACTTTGACAAGCTGGACGACTGTTGGCGGGCGTTGCCTTTACGCAAGCAGCACCAATATACGCTGTACTTCTTTGTGGGTTACCTGCTGCTTACCATAGCGGTCATTTGCAAAGTGATGTACGACACCTCAAAGTCCGGTAGCGGTATGGTCATAGAGCATATCGAAAACCCTGTCCTCAAAAGTAAAAACCCTGCAAGGTTGCAAGACAGTGTATCAACAATTTTAAAAAATCAGATTTATGAAAGAAAATGAGAACAAAAAATCGGTTGTTCGGGTAACAGAGGGGAACCCGAATGAAACCGCTGATGTGCTGCAAGACGGCACACAGAACAAAGCCGACAAGCTCAAAAAGCCAATCATATTCCTTTTGATGGGCGTGGTATTTCTCGGCTGTATGTACCTGATATTTAAACCGTCGAAAGATAAAAAGGCAGTCGAAAATATCGGGCTGAACGATGCCGTGCCGCAGGCTACCGGAGCAGGAATGCCCGATGATAAAAGCAAGGCGTATGAGCAGGAAATGCTCGAACGCAAGGATCAGGAAAAACGTAATGCACTTACAACACTTTCCGACTACTGGAATACAGAAGACAAGGACGTGCCGACCAATGAACAGCTTCCTGAAGAAGAGGAAAGCGACGGCTTTGGCGGTGGTGGCAGAAATTCGGGACGAAACGGAAATTCGGCATTGAACAGCTATCGCAATGCGCAAAGTACATTGGGTTCATTCTATCAGGACAACAATTCTGAAACAATGGAACTGCGTAAGCAGGTGGACGAACTGAAAGCGAAGTTGTCGGAAAAAGATGTGCCACCTGTGGCCACCGTTGACGACCAACTCAAATTAATGGAGAAATCCTATGAAATGGCTGCAAAGTATCTGCCGCAAAATGCCAATACCGGAAATGCTGCTCCTGCAAACGGTGCAACTACGGGAGCTGCGGGTGCTAACCAAAAAGAGCAATTCGTATCGTTTACACCCACAAGAAAGAACATTGTATCAGCCCTGTACCGTGAACCGTCGGACAGTGCCTTTGCAGCCGATTGGAGCCAAACAAAAAACCGTGGGTTTTATACCGCAGGTTCTACTGAAGAGGTAGTACAACCCAAAAACAGTATCAAAGCCTGTGTACACGAAGCCCAAACGGTAGTTGGCGAAACGGGTGTGCGCTTACGCTTGTTAGAGCCTGCTAAAACCCCGCAACGTACCATCCCCAAAGGAACGATTGTAACGGCTAATGCCAAATTTCAGAATGGCAGGCTGCAATTAAAAGTTACCTCCGTAGAACTGGAGGGCAACATCATCCCGGTTGATATTACCATTTATGATTTGGACGGACAGCAGGGCTTGTACGCGCCTTATTCGCCGGAAATGAACGCCCTTACCGAAATGGCGGGCAATATGAGCCAGACCGGGGGAACAAGCGTAATGCTCACGCAGAATGCCGGACAGCAGGTAGCCGCTGACCTAAGCCGTGGCGTGGTACAGGGTATTTCGGGCTATTTCGCCAAGAAAGTAAGAACGCCAAAGGTTACACTGAAAGCGGGCTATCAGGTCTTCCTCGTATCGAAAAAATAATGTTGAACTCAAATAAATAAAACAATGAAAAATCATTTAAAAACCTTTTGGGCTTTTGCCCTGATACTCGGCTTTGCCGTAACAACCTATGCACAGGACAGTGCAACAGCAAAAACACCGCTTGCATTGGGAAAGATAGAACCGTACCGTATGGAAGTTACCTACGATAAAACGTCGCACCTGATTTTCCCGACCGCCATTCGCTACGTGGATTTGGGCAGCGAATACCTGATTGCAGGGAAAGCTGAAGATGCAGAAAACGTGTTGCGTGTAAAAGCATCAGTTAGGGACTTTGAGCCGGAAACGAATTTTTCCGTTATCACGAATGACGGGCGTTTTTACAGCTTCAACGTGTATTACAGTTCCTACCCGGAGGTATTGAGCTACGACCTGCTCACAATGCAAAAGGCGGTGGATAAAGCCAACGGTAACGATGTGCTTTTTGAAGAATTGGGCAACAATTCGCCCTCACTGGCAGGCTTGCTACTGGAAACCATTTACAAAAAAGATAAGCGTATTGTAAAGCATATCGGGGCTAAGAGCTTCGGCATCCAGTTTATCCTCAAAGGCATTTACATACACAACGGCAAATACTATTTCCATACGGAATTGAGAAACCGTACCAATGTGCCGTTTCAGATTGATTTTATCAATTTCAAAGTGGTGGATAAAAAGGTAGCCAAACGCACCGTAGTCCAGGAACGTCCTTTAACACCTTTGAGAACTTACAAGCCATTGGACGGCATTGCCGGACAATCGACCGAACAAAACGTATTCCTGTTAGACCAGTTTACCATTGCCGATGACAAGGTGCTGCTGATTGAGATTTTTGAGAAAAACGGTGGCAGACATCAAACATTGCAAGTCGAAAATTCCGATTTAATCAAAGCCCGTTTGATTAACGATATGCACCTGAAATTTTAATAACCCTATAAAGCAATAATATGAAAAAGTATATCTACACCGTGTTGATTGTCCTGATAGGCATCACGGCTGCACAGGCGCAAAGAATGCTGCCGAAGCAGAAAGGAATGGAAATAAGTGCAGGTGTGTTGTCCGATGATAAGATTGGCAATGATTACTACATCAGCGCAGCAATGACAGTAAACGGTAAGAATGGCAACTACCAACTTTGGGCGTTGGAATATACCCACCAGTACCACGGGTACAAAGACCTCCGCATACCGCAGGAAACCTATTCCGCAGAGGGCGGTTACAGTTTCTTCTTGTTGGGCGATGCCCGAAAGAATATCACGCTGAATTTCGCCGTAACAGGCGTGGTCGGCTACGAAAGCATCAACCGGGGAGAAGCGATGTTGTACGACGGTGCGAAGATATTGAGCGAAGATAATTTTATCTACGGAGCAGGCGGTCGCCTCACTTTTGAAACGTACCTGTCCGACCGTTTTGTATTAGTCCTGCATGGGCGTACTAAAGTTCTGTGGGGGACGGATTTGGAACAGTTCCGTCCATCCGCCGGTGTGGGTTTAAGGTTTAACTTTTAAAACGTAAAAACGATGATAGCAATATTCAATAAATTCAGAACAGGGCTACTGCCATTATATGTATTCCTGGCAATCCTCACAGCTTCGGTTACGCTGGTATCTTGCAGCAAAGATGATGAACTTGAAATACAGAACAATTTTCCTTTTGAGGTCAGTGTAATGCCAGTGCCTAAAGACGTTGCCAACGGGCAGACGGTAGAAATACGCATTACCATACAGCGTACGGGCAATTACAGCAGCACGCAGTATTTCCTCCGCTATTTCCAGTTTGACGGGCAGGGAACGCTGCAATACTACGATGAACCGCCGTATCAGCCCAATGACCTGTACCAGCTACCAACGGAGCAGTTTCGTCTATACTACACTTCAACGTCTTCCGTATCGCAATCATTTGATGTTTGGATTTCGGATAGCTTCGGAAATGAAAAGCAAGTGAGCTTTCAGTTTAACAGCAGCGATTAAGAGCAGTATTTCAATTCATTAAAAACGGCTTATCCGATGGGTAAGCCGTTTCCGCGTTAAGTACAAATCGTTTATAGGTTGAAAAAATATTTTTCTTAAATTCAAATAGTGGAAATAAAGTGTTTTTGTTATGGTCGCATCACTAGTTATAGGTATCATATTTTTGGTTGCAGGCTTGGGTCTTCGTTATTGGATTAACCGGAGAAAGTTTTACAGGCGCAGCCCTATGGGGGCAGAGGGTTTTTCATCTTATGAAAGTTCGGTTTTCATTAAATTGATTGAAAGGGTTGGTAAATGGATAGCATACGCCCTGATTATATTCGGCCTATTATCGCTGTGGGTTTACTCTCGTGAGAAAAAAGATAAAGAAAAGCAGAGTGTAGAGATACAAAAAATAAGATAAGAAGTTTAAAAGAGAGAATTATAAAATGACAAAATCCTTTGATGACATTACCCTACGAAATATATCAGATATTATTTCAAATATGCTAACACATACGAAAATTACAGAACATTTATCTGGTGCTGGCATTTCTCAATCTCAATTTGGTACAAACAAAACAGATAGACTATTTTATGCTTTAAAAGAAAGACAAGTTCAAGATATGTGTGGAAATAATGTTTTAGCGTTCGTTGTCAGACTATTAAACCCAAAAAGATACAATTCAGAAGATGAATTTGAAAAGGATAGAACCACTATCAATGAGAAACTGGTTTATGAAGGAATAGAAATTGATAAAACTGGACAACCACGACAAGTTGACAGGGCTAAAACCATTTCAGAAGCTAAAAGCAGATCACTTAAAATCAAAGAAAAAGTACACGGCATTGGGGTTCACTCAGAAATTTTGCCTTACTGCGAAGCTGAATGGTTAAAGGAAAACTATTTTCACGCTATACTTGAAATTACAAAAAGTGTCGCAGAAAGGCTTAGGCAAAAAAGTGGCTATACTTCAGACGGAGCAGATTTAGTTGATGATTGTTTTGCGTTGGGAAAAGACAAAAGACCTATGCTTGCTTTTAATACTCTAACTAATCCGAGCGAAGAAAGTGAACATAAAGGCTTTGGAAACTTCTGTAAAGGATTTTTTTCTATGTACAGAAATCCAAAGGCACACAATCCAAAGATATTGGAGGATACCCAACTCTCACAAATGACAGAAGTTTTGGTTATAGCAACAATAATTCACAACAAACTTGATAACACTTATAAAACAGGACTTAAATAATAAATCGGATAGCTTAGTAACTATCCGATTTTTTGTTTTTACAGGATAGTAAACCGCCAAACACTACTTCTCAAAGCCAAACTCTGCAACATTCCCCAATGCAGTATTAAGTCTTTATAAATTCGACTTCCATAGCAAAATTGAGCAAACAATGGAAGTAATCGCAATACAAAAATCCGCATTGGATGGAATGAAAAATGAACTGAAGGCACTTTTGGAATTGACCGAAAATGCCACACAGAAATACACATCTATATTTAATGAAGAACAATGGCTCGATAACCAGGAAGTGTGTCTGATGATGAACATTACCAAGCGGACTTTACAGACGTACAAGGACAAAGGGTTATTGCCTTATTCCAGATTGAACCGTAAGAACTACTATAAACTCTCGGATGTACAGGCTTTGCTTGAAGTCGGACAGCCGTACAATACTGCCGAAAATGGATTTACTGACGAATGAAGCCGAAGAAATCATCACACAACAGAAGATGATAAAACGGTTGCGAAGCCGTATCGAAGAAATACTGAAAAACTACCACCCTGTAATGAACGGGGAAATATATCTGTCTGGAGAAGAAGTGTGCAAGCTACTCCATATCAGCAAACGGACTTTACAGCAATATCGTGATGATAGCATACTGCCGTATGTACAAATAGCCGGTAAGATTATTTATAAGGAAAGCGATATTCTGACCATACTGGAGCGAAATTACGTTTCCGCTAAACCAAAATGATTGCAACCTTTTTTTGCCATACATGCTATCGAAAAGGAACGAGTTTAGTATCTTTACCGTTGAAAATATAGAAATACTTAAAGTGTTTTTGCTTTAAGTCCCACATTGAAAACTGGTAATTTTTAGACAACGGGACAGATAAGTAGGAACGCTCACGCTATAGGCGTGGGCGCTCGCTTATTCGTTGTCGGGTATACCAGTACCTCAATGTGCGGTAAGTGTAGTTGCCTGCGCTTTCTTTTTGTGCAGGGCTACATCAACACAAAAAAGGTATGATATGGAAACTGGTACTGCACAAAAAACAATCTCTCTGTCTTTTATTAATGATAAAAGCCCGATAACCGATAGCATCTGTAAAGATCTCGCTGCATCCGAAATGAAAATCCTATGTCGGTCAGAAAATATTGAGGATGGACTATCTCAATTGTCTTCATTGAATAAACTTCCCAAAATCTGTATTATTGATTTGGATTTTTACGACCAAAATGTGCTGGTGCAGCTTCACAAATTAAAAACAGAATATCCTGTGATCAAACTGATTGCTCATAGTGATATAGATGATGAGAAAGTTGGGAAATCTCTTTTGGATATTGGTTTTTCAAGTTATCTGCTGTTTGGTAGTGATGTGGATGATTTTAAAAGAGCCATTGACCAAGCTGTCTATGGCTGATAGAAGTTTTAATATTTTTATTTTATCTTTAACTGCTGTAATATATCCCTAGTGAGTTTCGATAAGGGACGTCTTTCATGTTCTGCATTTTCAAGATAATTTCCCCAAATAAACCGATCAATATCGGCCTCTTGTTTTCCGAGCCCCTTGTAGGAATCGATTAGTGAAGTATAATAACTATGATTATAAGCTTGTGCTTTGTCTATTATTTCTTTCACATAATCAATATGTTCATTATATAGTTCCTTTAGAGCAAATGCTCCAATATTTAGATTAGTGTCTGAAAAATCAATTTCAATGTTTTCCTCTAAGGCCCAATCCAATGATTCTTCTTCGCCAGTTTTGGTTTTAACTCTAAACTTAAAGTTATCTTCAAATCCCTCGTTATAAGGACTTGTATCTATTAAATCATCAAGTTTTGTATGATTACAAATAGAACAAGAAGGGATTAAATTGTAAAATGAAAGAGCTAAATAAGGAAATTCTGATTTTGAATGAAAATGATCAAACTCAGGACGAATAGTTTTAGTTCCTTTTTCTATTGTAAAAGTGTATTGTCGATTGCAGTATGGACAAGTTTTTATATCAAGTTGTTTAGATAACCATTTACCTATTTTTTGATTATAAAATATCTCTTCATATTGTCCTATCATATATTTTTTAAAGTCATCGAAACCATCTTGATTTAAAGCTTGAAATTCTTGAATAATACTATTTAAATCATTTGATTTGATGATTCTATCTTTGTTGTTTACCCAGAAATTTTGTAGAACATTATTCTTCTTTTTATTGAACCTTTTCTTTTTCAATTCTTTTAAATAATTGCCTGCTATAATTGCTAAATTACTACGATTGATTTTTATCATTGGTTGCTATTCTTTAATTCATTCAGTTCAGCACGAAGTTTTCGAAGTTCATCTTTTAAATCTGAATATTCTACTGGTTTTAATTCATTATACTTTTTCAATAATTGACTTTTTATAAATGGTTCACCTACCAACAGTATTTCATTAAATAATTCATCCGAACATTCTCCCTTATGAAGCCTTGCAAACATTTGGTTGATTTTCTGTTTAGCAAAATCACCGATTGGAACACCATTTAGAAAAAAACCATGCTGTAAAAGAGTGTGAATGTTTGCTCCAAAAGTATCTTCTTGCATCTCATCAACAATGTTGCTTCCATATTCCAAAAACAAGACATTCTTTTTTGGAATGTCAGACAAAATAAATGGAGAATGTGTTGCCATTTGAATATTTATGCTAGCAATATGAAACTCCATATTTTGGATGTTAAGTATAAGATTATTAACAAATTGCCTTTGAAACTCAGGATGAAAATATAGCTCTATTTCGTCTAAAATAATGTTTATATGATTGTATTTAACCCTACGCAAATTACCTTCAATTGAATTGAGATTTCTTATATGATACAGGATAGAGCTAGTAGTATACACTAACTGTTTTTCCCCTGAACTAAGTTTAGAAAAAGAGTAAGCCATCTTGTTACTATTTTTTTCTTTCAATTGTATATCGGTTTCAAAACAATGAGGGGGGATAAGATCGATATATCTCCATTTTCTAAGATTGTGTATGCCATCAATAGATTTGGCAAATTCATCAATAGAATAATTCTTTGCTGAAATATGTCTTAATTCAAGGAAAGCTAATACTTGTTTTATTCTGAAAGTTAGGTGACTTTTATCTTTATCAATTTCTTCAATTAAATTTTTAAGTTCCTCATCTGTTTTTTTAGTCCAATCTTCTGAATACAAGGGGGATAATGGAGCGAAATTATCGAATGCATCGTATTGTGATACCTTAATAGTCTTGTATACAAGATAAAGTAAAGCCGCATCATATTCTTCATCTTCTTTTTTTGTTGTTTTAAATTGATATTTGTGCTTCCATAGATTAATAATTTTATCCCTCAATCCATCAAAAAAATCATTTTCTATCCTATTGCCAGCTTTTTTCCAATTGTCTATAATTTTGCCCCATTTTTCATCTATTTTTTTTCTTTCTAGAGTAATAGTAATTGACTCGACAGAATTTTTCTCGTTAATTTCTGTAAATAGTGCATTACGCTGTTTTTTTTCATTGAAAAGCAGGGAAATTAATCTGTCATTAGCTAAAGCATTTTCTCTGGAAATGTTGATATTACCATTTGTACGCATTGGATTTAAAACAACTGGCGTTTGGTAGCCGTCATTTTTATGAAAAATTCCACGAAGCCAACAGTCTTTTTTTACTTTATCCCATTCTTCTTTGTATTCCAGTGTGTTGAAAGCATGTAACGAGTAGTTCATTACAATTGTATAGAAAAAGTGTTCCCCCAAGACTTTTTTAGCATCCCTCACATTGTTCCATTTTCCTGAAGAGAAGTGATATAAAATAATACTTTCACCTTGCTGTTGCAGTAGGTAATATTGATCTCCAATTGAGAAATACAATTGAGCAAAAACCCCCTCAACAAACATAAGATCGGCATCTACTTTATCAGAAAGTATTTTGTAGGATATATTATTTATTAGTCTTAGAACTATATCAATCAATGCGCTTTTTCCACTGCCATTTTTACCAACAATCGCACTAATACTTATTGCTGGTGCTTTTGATTTGTTAATATTGAAAAAATCATAATTTAATTTTTCATTTTCTTTTTTTACAATTTGTAACTTCTCTGATTTTTCAATTTTCACCAACTCATAATCGTTATAGAATGGGTAAGGATTATTTGTTTTTAAATTCTTTTTAATATGATCTACACATTCTTCAAGAATGTTTACTGCAATAATTTTTAGCTGATTTTTCATTTAACTCTTATCAATGATGTAGTTGAACATCAAATTTAAAAAATTAAGCGTGTCCTTCGACAAATGATTTTTATCAAGCAAGCGGCGTTCTTTTGCTTCTTTTCTTAGGTCGCCAATGTGGTAAGAAAAGAAGCTCCCTAAAACAACGAAAGGGATAATGAATATCCCTCAAATAATGCCGCAACCTGTTTGGTAAAATGTGTCGGAAGGAATGGTGCGTGGGTATCCTATTTTGGCAAAGGGGTTGCACCGCTTTGATGCAAAAAGACTGCCCCGACCATCGGGAGGGAGTGTCTTTTTGCCGCCCGATTTTCCAATCAGGCGACTTTTATAGGGTGGGTACGGAAATCCTTCAGGTTGTGAAAAAATCCCCTGTATGGTGTCAATCCGTTACGGAACAAACCCCATAACAGGGAGCAACCCATCTGCACCAAAGATGAATTGATAAACAAATCCTGCTTTTCCAACGCTTCAGCAAGGGAACAGCTTGGCGTATCATCTTCCAGTTCGGATTGTTTGAGCAACTCGCCAAATTCATCCGTAATCATTGGCAGGCTTGCCACCGTTTCGTATTTCTCGGACTTGGGTTGCTGTATCGTTCCTATTGTAGATAATATAACCTGTCCTGTATGTTGGCTGTTGCCAAAGTCCAGCCAATAGCGTGGGCGGTTGGAATAAGCTTTGCCGTTGTTCAATCCGTTTAATATGTCCGCAATCTCAAACCTTGCTTTTACGCTGTCCACACAAGAAATATAAATACTTGCTCCTGTGTTTTCGGGCAACCTTTCCTTACTGTCTTTTTCAAATTTCCTTGCTTCGGCTTTCCAGTTCGTACCTGCCCAACGATTGATGCGGTTGATAATGGCAACGGACTTGTACAACCCGACCTCACATTCAGCGAAACGCTGTCTGCCTAAATTGGCTTGGGTAATAATATCGTCGTCCCAAAGACGTACAAATAATCCTGCGTGTCCTAACTCGATTAGGCTGTGGTTCATTTCAAGCAAAGCGGTCATTACTTTTGAGCCTGTGCCACCTGCACCGATTACGTTTACCGTTATCGGATTAGTGGGATTTATCAGATAGCTGTCCGTAAAATGGACTTTTAAAATTTCTGTGTTCATTACAATATCGTTTTTATGGTCTTGTTTGTCTTTTTCAATACCTCTTTAGGAAAGGTTTTGTCTGTGCTGATAAGGTCTTTCCAAAGGCTCATACAATTCCCTTTTATGGGGTTGTGATCGTTTACCAAGTGGCTGAAATAGCTGTTAAAAAAATAGCTTTCCCACGCCTGTATAAATTCTTCCATCGAAGCCGAATTTTTGATGTTCACATTTACATTACCCATACATACGTGTCCATCCTCGTACACGTTGAAAAACGGAGCGTGAAACAATGCGGTTTTCTCGGTAGGTCTGCGGTCTTTATCGAGGGCGAAAACAACAAGGCTCTGTTTGCTTGCATACCAAAGCATTGCAGGTACTTCTGCCGTGCCGTTTGGTATTTCAAGACTTTCCGTAAAGTACATTTTGGTTTTTCTTGCTTTGGTGTACCAAAGCACCGTACCGTTTTCACTCGGATTAATGTGCAGGACGTTGGTAGGCATAATGCCGTTAGATTTTAAAAATGCCTTGCTCTTTTCCTTTTCCGTATTAAGTGCTTTTGCCAATACTTTGGCTTCCCGTTCGGTCAAAGGATGGGCGTTGATAGGATTACCGTTCTTATCCATATCAAAATGCTCTACATAGGTGGTTTTACTACTTCCTTTGGTCTGGTAGAAAACCAAAGCCGATAAGGGGTGGTAAAGTGTTCCAAAGTCTTGTGTTATATCTTTCATCGCTTGCTGTATCTAATAGTTATTCAGTATGTATATCAATTCCTCAATTAAGGCGAAAACACGGTTTTCAAATTCAAGGGTATTGGCGGTAATGTCACTACCATCAAACCGTTTCACAATGGTGGGTTCTTCCATCTGTCCGTATTCCTGCAACTCGGTGTTAACGCTGTCGAAAAGTGTTTGAAATAAAATGCCTTTTGCATCGGCACAAAAGGAAACATACTTTTCCATCCCTATACTATTTTCCATATCTTCCTCGTTAGCTTCTCCGTTTGGCAGGGCATTTCGGTTTATGGTGGCAGTCGGGAATTGTCCATACAGGGCAAAGGCTTCGCTTGCCAGTTTGTAACAATCTTGGTCAAAGCTGTCTTTGATTTTAAAAGCAATTAAACGCTCTTTAAATCGGCTCAAATTCTGCCCGTTGTAAATCTTCTGCTCCATACGTTCGCCTATCTGTTCTGCTTGCCTAATCTCGTTTAAATAGGTTGGCGTGTCCTCGTTCTCATCATCGCATACAATCCACTCCGTTACCATTTCATACATCCAATACAGGTAACTGCTTTCCTGCCGATAATAAGGAACATCTGCAATGTGGTACAGGTAGGCACACACGGACTGCAATAGCTGTACGGCTTGCTTACGGTTAGGGTTCTTGGATAGTCGGTACAATGGCACTATAGGAATATAATACAGGGTTGCACCTGTACTGTACCGTTCCTCGCTTACGAAATACGTTTTCTTACTATCCTGTATCAAACGTATTTCTTCCCAATCACGAAACTTTTTCCTTAACTGTTCTTCTGTATCATCCAAAGCCAAAGCGATATTGTAGGGATAGCCGTATTGCCTGGACTGCATAGGTTGTATGCCGTAATGTCCTGCAAGTTTGGAAAGGGACTGGTAAAAATCCCTTTCCGTTTTTTCAGATTTCTTACAAGCCTGTGCCGTTTCCGCTTCTTGCAGTTTCGGGAGGAATGAACATCTTAGAAAACCATTGGTAGCATGGCTATCGGTACGGCTTTCAATTTGTCTTTCCGTATCTCGTTTGCGTCCTTTGGTCTTTGCATCCAGTCTGCGAACTCGCCCAACTGTCTGTGCAAAGTCCGCTGTTTGGGTTGCTGTGGGGTTTTGATAGTACCCGATATGATGTTGCGTTGCATAGTTCATCGTTTTTGCTTTTTGGTTTAACCTTTAGTTCCCATTACACTCTCAAATCGGTACTGTACTGTATCGTCACGGATAACAGGGGCAGATACTTCTGCGGTGGTCAATATAGGGTAAGAATTTGCATAGAAATTCATCACGGCTTCCACGCTCCATTTTGGTTCGGGGTCGGTCAGTTTTATTTGCTGTCCTTTATCGTTAAGTATAAATACTCTTTCTAATTGCGTTGCTAATAACATGGTTTCTGAATTTTGGCGTTAAACAATCTGTTCCTGTTCTGCTCCGAAAAGGCTCGGTGTTGAAAATTTTGCGGATAGTTCGCCCTTGCGTTTGCGTATCTCGTCTGCTTTTTCGGGAAACTCTGTTATATCGGGTACTTTCATCCACGCATCACGGAACTTGCCCTCTTTCTCCAGTTCTTCAGCCTTTGCCATTCCATCTTTGAATTTTTTGTCTTTGGCTTCCTGCTCTTTCTTCTGCTTATCGGCTTTCTCTTTCTCCATTGCGGAATTTTTTTTGGCTTCCTCCAATTGTTTCATAAATGCTTCCATATCCACCATTAAGCCCGAAGCCTTTTGTATAGGCGTGGTTATCTGCTCAAAAAATCCCTCGTCAAACTCCTGCGGAGTGGCGTTAAAGGTCAAAGGGGGGATTAGGTTTTTAGCGTTATCTCCGCACCCTTCGTTATTGAGCAAAACCGATACAATAAGGTTACTGTCATTGCCTTTTGCTATGGTCAGTTGCAGATTACCTGTAAAATCCAACTGTGCTATCTGATTGAAAAAATTTGCGTTCATTGTTCTTAAATTTTAATTGTCGTCTAATCTTTTTTTGATTGCTGTCAGTTTCTCGTACATATCCGTCCAGTAGGCTTTTTGCCGTTTGTCAAACTCGGAGAAACTTTTATCCTCATGTCGGTATTCTTTATATTGCCTCGCCATTTTTATGGCTTCACTAAGGTTGGTTACCTCAATAGGGCAACCGTTCAAATCTGTTACTTGCATCATATTATGAGGTTATTTTTCAGTGGTATAAACCCCATTTTCATAGTAGCCTATCAGCCGTTCCCAAAGCCGTATTAAGCTGTCCGTATCTACATAGAAATACTCGCTTCTACTGCAATAAATGATGTATATGGCTTCATCCTTATGCACAGTTTCAAGGCTTTTATATTTAGCCATACTTTTCGCTTCGTCTATTGATTTTGATTTCATCACCATATTTTTAGTAGGCTACCACCGTTTAAGGCGGTAGCCTTTAGTTATTTAATTAAGGTTTAGAATTTCTGCTCCGTCTGTTGCAAAGGAGGTGCATAGTTCAAAAGCCTTTTGGGTCTTTAACTGTGCAGTGCCGCCCATTACAATACTTTGCAACTTGGCTTCATCATTCTTATAGTTGCGTACATTCTGATAGTAGCCTGTAACAGCGTTGTAAGCCCCGAACAATGTGCCTTTAGTGGTGTCCATTTGCTGTGTATCGCTTATCATTGCGTATGCAAAGGCATCCTCTACGGTATTTTTGAACAGCGTAGAAACTTCATCCTCTGCACCTTTTTTGAGTAGGTCAAGCGTTTCCTTATTCGGGCAAAGTGCCAATTGGATTAACTTTCTTACTTCCCTGTCCGTTACTTTTACCTTAGTCCACTCATTGAAAATGCCTTCTAACTGTTTGCTTAGGGTGTTTGCCAAGCCCATAACCTTGTGAGCGTTTTCCAAACGTTGTTTTGCTCCCGAAGTGTGCTTGATGCGTACAACATTGCTCATGTTGCGAAGCGAAGCGTTAAGGGTATTTTGGCATACAATCCTGATAGGTGTAAATGCTGCGGTAATGCTTCCGCTACCATCGTGCGAAGTCGTGAGGAAGATATATTTTGCTGTCACGTCATCGCCATTGCCTACACGGATATAGTCAGGAAGTTTTGCGGTGATGAATATGCGTTCTCCGTTGCCTAATGCTCCTGCGGTTTCGTACAGAATACCCTCGCCACCACCAACAATGGCGTCAAAGAAATTGAAGGCTTCACGGTTTTGTACAATGTGATAGTCTTTGCCCACCACACCCAATACAGCATTGTTATCGGTGCGTATGTTGGCGAAATAGTTGGGTACTTCCAATTCGCTACTGCCTATCTCTATGCCGTTAGCTGTTTCGATTATGCCCGAACCTTTGGTAAACAGTGGGGATTTTACTACCTCATAATCTAACCCTGCGTATTTGATAGCTTCCTCGCTTGTCGGGTATTGCTCCACGATTTGCCCTAAACCGTGCCATGCTTTTTGTTGTACGCTAAAGAATGAATAACGTCCTGTTCTCTCGTTGAAATTGATATTATGTGCCATGATGCTTAAAATTTTGATGTTGAAAAATGATTTAATGCTCTTTGTTAAAATGGGAGGTCGTCCTCTGTGCCTTGCCCTGTTGTAGTGTTGCTTCCTGTTTGTGGGGTAGCCTGTACGGTTTCTGATTTCTTGCCACCTCCGTGCAGTTTGATGTTTGAGGTATGGAAATTCAGCCCTGCGTGTGCTTCTCCGTCATTGCCAGTCCACGCCCTTGCACTTACCCTGCCTGTCAGCTCTACCAATGTGCCTTTGGTGAGTATCTTCGCTACGTTGGGGCTTATCCAGTATGAGCAGTCGAAGTAGGTTGTTTGCTCTATGCGTTCGCCCTGTTTGTTACGGTAGCTGTCATTGGTCGCTATCGAAAAGTTTACTACTTGTTTGTCCTGTGACGTTGTGCGTACTTCCGCATCCCTTGTCAGTCTTCCTGTGATGTTCATGTTTTCTACTTTTTTGCGTTATGAAATTTGTTCTGATTTGATTTTTTTAGATTTATTCGGTAATGAGAGGAGGTGCTGAAGTTTCGTTTCACTCTGTTACCGTTTCCAATGCTGTATTTTTCCATTACTGACATTTTTTTTATTCGTCTAAAGAGCCGGAGTATGCTTTGTTTCGTTTCACGAGCATAAAAGGTTAGTGTTTAGCAGGAACAAGGTTTTGCCAAACAAATACGACCCGCATGGGTGGAGATTTTTTGGCAAACCCAAGGGCAAGACCTTGTTCCTGGGTTAAGAACACGATCATACCTTTGCTCTTGAAATGGAACAAAAGCGGCATACCGGCTCTTGAATAAAAACTATGTGGAAGCAGGTGGAAAAGGCATTAGGAAACGGTTCTGTGTGATTACAAAATCTGTATTCAGTTGTAACAGAAATTTTTAAAGACCTTTTATTTTTTCAAATTATCGTGGCCTGGGAAGCCACGTAAACGATACTAAAAATGTAGTTGAGCAGCAGAGGGGAAGATTTTTTGTATGGTTTATCAATACATCCTGTCAAAGCTCTTTTATGGCAGAGAGTGTGCCGGAGAAATAAATGTGCTTTAAGGATTAAGTATGGGCATAAAAAAAGCAGGACTTAATCCTGCTTCGATTTGTAAGTAAATAATAATTTTACACAAGAACCTCTTCTTCCATTTCAATAAATGCAGCTTCCATTTCGGCGAATTTATGTGATACTAAATCCATGTCCTTACTGATTTTCTGACTTGTGATCTTTGCATAAATCTGTGTGGTGGAAATATTTTTATGCCCCATCATTTTGCTAAGGCTTTCAAGTGGTACACCTTCGGTCACGAACATGGTAGCAAATGTGTGACGTGCAGTATGGAAAGTTACTTTCTGTTCTGTAATAATTTCCGCGTCCTCTATCAATTTCTTTACATGACTATTGCAGGTTGCATTGGAAGGAACCGGAAAAACATACTCATTGCGTGTAACGCCCCTGTATTTCTCAATAATACGCTTCGGAATTTCCAATAGGCGGACGTTTGAAGCAACGTCTGATTTTTTTCTTCTGCAAATGATCCATTGGTGGCCATCAAAAAAGGACTGTATGTTGCTCCATTTCAGCTTTTGAATATCAACATAAGAAAGCCCTGTAAAGCAACTGAAAATAAAGAGGTCTTTTACAAGTTCGTATTTGGGCTTGGACGGTTTTAGAAGCATTAACTTTTCTACATCCTTCTTCAAAAGATAGCTACGATCAGTTTCTTCCATGCTGATTTCATAATCTTCAAAAGGGTTTTGTCTAATCAAGCCTTTTTTAATTGCCAGTTCTGCCAAAGCAATAACCGGCATGGTATAAACCCAAACTGTGTTATGTGTACACTCCTTATCTATGCGGAGAAAGAAATCGAACTCCCGAATAAAGTCTGAGGTAAGTTCCCGAAACGCCATATCCTCCCTGTGATAGCGTTCCCTGATAAATTCGGACAGATGATTGTAAACGGTCTTGTATTTATTGTAGGTGTTTTGAGAACGTTTGCCCTTGCTGACCATTCTTTCAAAATCCTCATTCTGGTCCTTGAATACTTTAAGGATGGCATCATCCATTACACCAACTCCCAAAAATGATAGCTTTACTTTTTGTGCAGTTGCAAAGCCTTCATCTTTGAGCATATCATCGTAAATCTTATTGATACGCACCCGTATATTGTCCAATTTAAGATTGGTACTCAGCGCCTGCGCACTTTTGCCCAAAACCCTTCCGTGTTTTAAATCCCAATTATTGGGGTTGATGTCCAGTTTGGTACTAAAGGATTTTGGTGTTCCGTCAATAGTGATACGCCCCATAACAGGGACGTTCCCGTTCTTCTTCGGTTCATTTTTCTTCAGGTAGAAAAGCAGTTTGAACGTGGATCTTTTCTCTTGTTCCATAACTCAAATGTTTAACGTTTAAAATTAACTTTCATTGAGTTACAAGGGAATACGAAAATCGGTGCAAATAACTGAAATATAGGTTGTTATATCATCATTCGGTTAGTTGTATTCAGTAACGATTTAGTAACCTAACCTTGTCATTTTAAGCCCAAAACTTGTCGGACACCTACTTCCAAATTTTTCCTCACGTTTTATAAACCACTGTATATGAACGGTCTTAACCGTTTTGCTTATTTTTGCTTTCTCCTAATATTTTTTCAACAAAAAAGTGGCTTTAGTCGGTGTCTCCAGCGGAAAATATGGCAACATCAGAGGAGTGGATCATTTTACAGGAGTATGCAACTACCTCCGCATGCATGTATTACCACTCAAAATTCATGTCCCGCATATTCAGTCTGAACTGAATGAAGAACAACAGTTATTTCAACCAACAACTGTAAAATTTGTACAGGAACAAATCCACGAAATTATTCAATTCTAATCCCTTATCTGGATTTCAGAATATTTTCCAACAGCTGATCTACAGAGGTTTTAAATGAAACTTCAGGAGTCGGGTATTTACCCAAGAGGTCTTTACTGTTTTCATATACAAACATTTCCCATTCGCCTTCATGATATTCCAATGCAGTGAGGTTTTCGACCCAATCTCCTGAATTGAGGTAGATCGTCTCTCCCTTCTTTGTTTTGACCGTCCGGATCTGTGGCTGATGGATATGTCCGCAGATAACATAATCGTAATTTTGTTCTATGGCCAGCTCTGAAGCGGTTTCCTCAAAATCATTGATATATTTCACCGCTTTCTTGACACTGTTTTTGATTTTTTTTGAAAATGAGTATTTCTCTCTTCCCATTTTACTCAGTACCCAATTCACCAGATTATTGAGCTGAATAAGTTTATCGTATCCCCATCCGCCCAATTTTGCTAACCACTTGGCATGATGAACGGATGCATCAAATACATCTCCGTGAAAGATCCAGGCCAGCTTACCTCCAAGATTGAGAATTATTTTATTGGTGAGGAGAATATTTCCGAAATGCACATTTGCAAATTTGCGAAGCATCTCATCATGGTTGCCTGTGATATAAATGACTTCGGTATCCTGACAGGCGAGTTCAAAAATATATTTGATAACCAGTAAATGTGAATCAGGGAAGTAGCTTTTTTTGAATTGCCAGATATCTACGATATCACCATTCAGGATAAGTTTACGTGGTTTTATAGACCTCAGATACTGCAAAAGCTCCTGAGCTCTGCATCCATATGTACCCAGATGGACATCAGACAGAATGACTAAATCGACTTCTCGCTTCATATGCAGATTGGTTTTTACAAAAAAGATAAAACTATATTAACTAATCATTTTCAGACAATTAAGAAATTATAATTTTTATATCTTTACCAAAAACCAACAATTATATATATGTACTTTATCAACAAACATCTCCTTTTTATTACATTGCTATTTATTGTCTTCCAAAGCTGTTCAAATTCCAACTCTACTTCTAAATCCCTTACTGATGCTGAACAAAAGGCAGGATGGCAATTTCTTTTTAACGGAGAGAATACCGAAGGGTGGCATATTTTTAATAGCGCAGCAAAAGATTCAAAATGGATCGTGAATAACGGAGTCCTGGCCTGCTCACCTCATAAGAAGGATGGTATATTCGGAGACCTTACAACGGATAAAAGTTATAAAAACTTTGAATTAGCATTTGACTGGAGTATTGCCAAAGGAGGTAACAGTGGAGTATTTATCAATGTGCAGGAAGCCCCGAAGTATAGCGCAACATTTGCGACCGGAGTGGAAATGCAACTTCTGGACAATGCAAATGCTGAGCCCCGGCACCAAAAAGACAGCACACACTGGGCGGGCTGTATCTATGATGTAAGCTGTATTGGTAATCAATCCAAACCAAAGCCTTTCGGGGAGTGGAATTCGTCAAGAATTGTTCAGAAGGACGGTAAAGTAAGCTTTTACCTGAACGGTGTCCTTACTGCAGAAGAAGATCTGAGTGGACCTGCCTGGAAAGCAAAAGTGCAACAAAGTAATCTGAAGGTACATCCCGATTTTGCTAAGACTACAGAAGGCAAAATTGCTTTTCAGAACCATACGGATTCTGTAGCTTTCCGCAATATTAAAATACGGGAGATATAAAATTTATTATACAGATCAGGGGTAGTGAATGATACTCCTGATCTGTAAATATTCTTCATTCGGATTACCACTTAAACACAAGACCCACTGAAGCGCCTCCATGGAAGGTATCAGCTTTTTTGTCTGATCCGAAAAATTTCCATTTAACCGGCTCTTTATCCACATCAGGAACTACATGCTCCGAATAATGGAAAGAAGGCGCAGCATATATAGCCAGATGTTTTGACAGATGAAATCTTGGGATTACCCGTAGACCCGCTCTGAAATAGTCATTCTTGAAATCTTTATCATAGCTCGTTCTGCTGATCAGCTCGGTGGCCAGAGAGAAATTTTTATTACGGATCATATTTGCTCCTATTCCGAATTCTAAAGCATACCGGAGATCCGGATCGTCCCAATAATAACCTGCACTGATAAGACTGTACAGCATACGTCCTCCTGACCTGAAATTAAGGCTTACTAACTTGCTTTCGTCCGCACTGACAGACAATTCTTTATACCCGTTTTTTATCAAGTTAAAAAGACCAATCGGATAGTCACTACTATCCGCAATATTAACCAAACCGGCTATCTGTACGCCTTTTACTTTTTTTGCCACATTAACGGCTCCTGCCAATTGATTCTTCACTTCTGATCTCGATACATTGACAAGTCCGCCAATCTGGCTTCCCTGTGAAGAATTGGCAATATTGAGTGCCCCTGCAAGCTGCAATCCTGACTTTACGGTGTCTACCTTATTCCACAACCCTCCCATCTGGACTCCTGAGAGGTCGTTAACCACCACATTCCCTGCACCGGCCATTTGTAACCCTTTCACATTTCCACCCACGACATTAACAAGACCTCCGATCTGTGTACCACGCATATTGTATTGATTGATATTTAATGCCCCACCGATCTCAAAACCATCCACTCCGGCAGTATACCCCCCCAATACGTTCAGAGAAAACTTATTGACAACCTGAGATTCAAAAAAACCATGTGTGCTCAGTCCGGGTGTCATCGACACCTGAAAGGGGCTATATGCAAATACACCTCCCAGATTGAGACTCTGGAGCCTGCGGGAAGAGTTAGAAAACAAGTTACCCAGATAGGTAGTAAATATTCCCTTTTCTTTGTTGTAATCGGAATAGTACCCCAGCTTACCTTTTTTTGCTAATTTGGTAGCTTCTATGGGCAACAAAAGAATAATGGATGTATCCCTGTAGTTTTCTTTACTCATTGATATAGCAACCAACTGTTCAGGCTTCTTGATATCAAGCTCGAAATACCCGTTTTTATCCGTTAGTGTAGATACAAATGCATTCTTATCATAGATGCTTGCATATTGAATAGCTTTATTGGTACGGATATCTTTTATATAGCCCGTTATCATAACCCTGTTATTTATCTGAGCGGGGATATGAACATCTACATCCATCTTTTGAGGAGAATAGGCAATGATGACGTGAGACATGGTTTCTTTAAAACTGAACTGATCTCCCAACAGATTTTCGAGATAACCGACCAGCACACCACTGTACGCCGGCACATTGACGATGCTGTCTTGATTGATTAGCGGACTGTTATAAGAGAAAAGAATTTGATTCGATGATTTAATCTGTTCAAAGATTTCACGTATTGATGTATTTTTGAATGCCTGCATTCTGATCTGCTGTGCTAATTTTTCCTGTGCACCAGCGTATGTACACATACACAATGCAACAAAAAGTGAACAAAACAGCATTTTTGACAAGTATATTAGGTTGTTTTTAGACATGATTTTATTTGATATGGTACTGATTCCCCTTTTTCTCAATTTTCAGATCAAAGGTCTCCAGGATTACTTTGATAATTTCAGATAGCGGCTGCTGTTCAAATGTTGCGGTAAGCAAAAGCTGCCTCTGCTTCGGATTGCTCAATACCAGATGCTGATCGTAGGCCTTATTCAGTATTTCAAGTACCCTTGGCAATGGTGTATTCTCAAATACAAACTCCTGATGTACATAGTAGCGATACAATTGATCGGGAACGGTATCTACCCTAAGCTTATTTTTCAGCGTATCGCTAATCAAAACAGATTGCAGCGGCTTTAAGATGACCTCCTGATCTGCACTGCGTACACTTACAGAGCCGGAGGCAACAATTACTTCTGTTTCGCCATTACCACGTCTTACGTGAAAACTGGTTCCCAGAACAGTAATTTTAGTTTTACCCGCATCGATTACAAATGGATGCTTTTCATCTCTTTTCACTTCAAAAAATACTTCTCCGGATGTAAGTTTCACTGATCTGTTTTTACTTAACCAAGACTCAGAATAGGCTATCTCCGAATATTTATTTAATGTGACCACACTTCCGTCAGGGAGCTGATCTCTTCGAACATCTGCAAAAGATTGTAATTGTTTGTCCACTGCAGACTGCGCAGCAAAGAAGTAAAGAGAAATACCCAAACACAACAAGGTGACAGCTGCGATCATCCATTTAACCGGAAGGACACGTGAAGGTTTTTCGTATTTGACCTGCGCTTCTTCCCGTTCATTCTTTTTCCGCACAAAATCTGCCCAGACCTGATCGATATCGATATCTTCCGGAACAGTTGTTTGCTTACTCAGTTCCCAGGCTTTCTTCATTTGTTGATACACTTTTTCATTTTCATGATTACTGGAGATCCATTGTTCTACAACAAGAACCTCTTCCGGAGAAGCATCTCCTACAATATATTTTGTCACTAACACGTCTTTCATAACCCAAATAGTAAAGAGATGATTAAAAAGGTTAAATAATCTACCAGATGCACACGCAGATGGCGTAACGCCTTGCTCATATGGCCTTCTACTGTCTTGATGGATAAGTTTAGCAGATCTGCAATCTCCTTATACTTTAAATCCTGAAACCTGCTCATTTCAAAAACGGCTCTGCTTTTCTCTGGCAGCTGCAACAGTGCCTGATGCAATTGTTTCTTTAACTCCGAATCTCCCTGATCCATATATTCTGTATCTTTTTCATGCAGCAACTGGTATTCCTGATACCTTCTTTTTAATTGCTCGCGCTTAAGTGTATTGAGACTTTCATGATACACTGCCCGATAGAGATAGGCTTTTAAGGAAGTATGGATATCTGTCTCCCAATCGCGCTCCCAAAGCCTCATAAATACCTGCTGTACTACCTCTTCTGCAATAGCTGAATCCTCCAGAAAACGAAATGCATACCGATGGAGATCCTTGAAATGTTCTCGGAAGATCATTTCAAACTTGTGTTCCTTTTGAAGCGGAATATGTTCAATACCTGCTAACATCGAAATAATTTAAATACGTTATTTATTCTTCAATTTATAGCTAAGACAACTCAAAAATCATTTACCCTCATCCTTTTCTGCATTTTTTTCCTTTTGTCGTTTCTACCAATACTTTTCTAATCTTTTTAAGGGTAAAAGCCAAACCAATTGTCAAAACTATTAAAAAACAATGTTAAACATGGGGCTCCTCATCTACTCTTTTATTCTCGGCGGATTAATTTTTATTTCTTTTCTATGGATGCTGTATATCCTTATCAATGCAATACATGAAAGCGCAGAAACAGAACAATAAAACGAATCGTAGTCCTCAACATATGAACAGCATATACCGCATTATGGGATTTATGATTGGCCGGATATTTCGTTACCGATATAATGTCGTCATTCAAAACTTCTCACGAGCCTTTCCGGACATGTCTTATACTTCGATTGTGCATCACGTACATGATTTCTATTGTGTACTGGCCCGAATTATCATTGAGCAATTATCCGGCATATTTCGCTCATCCACAGTTCATGTAAAAAATGCACAGCTATTCGATACAGCATACCGGGAAAAAAGACATATTATTATTCTGATGGGTCACTATGGAAACTGGGAACTTCTGAATCGTCTGCCAGGTCTCTTAAACAAACCTGTACAAGCACTTTACAAACCTTTAAAAAGCAATCATTTTGATCGCCTTGCACAAAAATCAAGAACACGTGAAGGACTGCGGCTTATTCCTTCTTCACAGGCATTACGAACATTATTAAAGGAAAAGAATTCCCCACATATCACAGTATTTCTTGCTGATCAATATCCCGGATCTGAGAATGGCTATCCTGTTACTTTTCTGAACCAGCAAACCTATGCCTTTAGCGGAGCAGAAAAAATTGCAAAGACTTTAAATGCATATGTAGTATACGGGGAATTCTCTCCCGCAGGTGATTACAACTGGACGCTGCGTTTAGATCTGATCTGTGAATCCGCAAGCCAGACCTCAGCAGGTGAAATAACTCAAAACTATACCCGGAAACTGGAAGACAGCATTATAAAGGCACCTTCCTATTGGTTATGGTCACACCGGAGATGGAAATAAAAAAAATTAAAATGCGACAAGGGTATAATGCAATTACTCTGTCTTATTCCTAAACAACAATAAAAATTTCATTATCTACTAAAATCAAAAAAAGATGAACAAGAACTTAAAAACAGGATTCACACTATTAGCACTTACTTTGGGGCTCACTCTAACTGCACATGCTCAAAAAATTGAATATGGTATCAAAGCGGGTGCACAGTACAGCAGCTTTTCATACGGAAATAAATCAATTAAAGATGAAGCCGGAAAAATAGGTGCCCATATAGGAGTATTTGCCCGCACAACTGAAAAACTATACTTTCAACCGGAACTGAATTTCTCCATGTTTAATGCAAAATATACGTACGACAGCAAAGTATACACTCCAAAATTCTATCAGGCAAATCTGCCTTTACAGGTGGGATATAAAGTCCTTGAAAAAGATGATCTGAACTTACGCGTATCTGCAGGACCTCAACTTAACTATGATCTGAAAAAAGTGAAGGCAACTGCTACCACATCTTTCAAACAACTTTCCTATGATGCATTGATAAACGTAGGGGCTGATGTTGAAAAATTCACCTTTGACCTGAGATTCAATTACGGCCTGAATAAAAGAAATAAAGATCTGGGTGCCCGAAATGAAACTTATGGCTTGTCAGTAGGATACAAATTCTAATTCCTTTCCCCTCTATTTTAGTAATCAGGCATCCGCGAGGGATGCCTTTTCTGTTTGCGGAAAATCGATATCAGTTGGATTTGTGAGATACTAAATATGTAATCTAAAAACAATCACTAACTTAAGGTTAAAAAACTAGAATCTATAAAAATGCGCACAGGAGTATTAATAACATTAATAGCCATCATCTTTACATCTTCCCTCGTAGGCTGCTCTACAACAGTGAAACTAGGTCTATCGGGAAAGTATAATATGAAACATGTTCAAAGCGAAGAAATTGCAAAGAACAAAGTAGCGATTGCAATCAATCTCTTTGATATCAAAACCAAAGATAAGATTGCTATTGCGGATGTAAAAAATCTACCAGGTATTGTTATAGATAGCTCCAGCAACTACAAATTGCTTCTATTCGACCGCGATTCATTACCTCGAAGTATAAGAATCAATAAAAAGGGAAAAATGCCTTTGCCACTTCATCCTGAGAAAAGCAAAAAAAACCTTCTTATAATTAAAGTATATCTAAGTGAAGATATCAGAGGTGTTATCTGATATTTACAGATATAATTAATCCATAATTAGATGATAACACTAAAGCATCCTCGCGGATGCTTTAGTGGAGGCTACTGGGTTCGAACCAGTGACCCTTCCGATTTTATCGGAATGATCTGAACCAGCTAGTCCGACTTGTTAATAAGCTCCTCTATTTTTAAACGGCTTTTCCAGGATTTAAGCTGACGTTCACGAATTAATGCTTCATTCTTCGTTTCATAACACTCCTGATGGACAATACACCAATCCGTAAATCTTCCGGTAAAACCCTTTTTATAACGTGAATTATGTCGACGCAAACGACCTTCAGGATCATGCGTCACACCAATATAATAACCGTCTGCTTGGACTGAATATAGAATGTATAGAAAATACATAATTAGGTGATAATAAAAAAGCATCCTCGCGGATGCTTTAGTGGAGGCTACTGGGTTCGAACCAGTGACCCTCTGCTTGTAAGGCAGATGCTCTGAACCAGCTGAGCTAAGCCTCCTTTTTTTACTTTAGTGTGGAGAATACTGGGTTCGAACCAGTGACCCTCTGCTTGTAAGGCAGATGCTCTGAACCAGCTGAGCTAATTCTCCTTGTATTTTTAACGGATTTCATACCGCCTACGCTTTCTGACCAGTGACTCTTCCGATCTGTATCGGAATGCTCTGAACCAGCTGAGCTAATTCTCCTTGTATTTTTAACAGATTTTATTCTCTCTGTTGTTTTTTGATTATCTCAAAAACACAATCGTTCTTTCTGATTGCGTGTGCAAATATAGGCGATTATTTCGATTTACAAAACAATTTGTAATATATTTTTAACCATTAAATTACAATTCACTCAAAAACAACCACATAAATTCTTCTGATTAATCATAGAATTTCCAACTCACACCGAACCGAAGATTTGCTTCATTCATCGGATACCTTCTCACTGTATAATATCCTTTAGGGTAAACGAATTGGTTGATGAAATTGTAGCTGATAAATAAGTTCACCCTCTTTATATTAGCTGTAGCCCACACATCGACAATCGGATACGTAGAGAACTCTATACCCACATTATCATTATAAAACTGTCCTGAATTGATCGAATAAGAAGGCGTACGGAAGGGCGTATTGAATTTCACATCCGTTCCCAGATTAAAATCCAACACTTTATATAATTTATTATTATAATAAAAGCTATGCCATGTGTATATTTCAGGAATTGCTAAAATACCGGCAGCATCGGATTTTTGATACACGACCAAATTGTTTAAATGGAAGTTACCAAACTTAAAGTTTTGGCCTACGGATATTTTCAATAAATTCAGATTTCCAAATTGTGCCGGTTCGATTTGCCTTGCCAGCTCTGCATTGTTACTTGGATTGTCTATTTCCTTAAAATAAAGGTAATTGCTGATCAGGAAGTACTCTGCCTTACCCGTAAATCCTAATTTGTTGTTTTTATAAGCAAATGACAGATTCTGTGTCTTTGTTTTATCAAAGTTATTATCCCATTTATGATATGTATAGTTTAAGCGGTCAAATATCATCTCAGGAGACTTATTTTGACTATAGGCACCCAAACTGATCTTTCCGGCATTTTCACTTAACAGCACATCTGCTTTTGCTTCATACAGATAATCACCAAAGTTACGCCCCAGTATAATCTGATCCACTCTTCCCTGAAAATTTACCCTGTCGCTAAACTTATATCCTATTGTACCCCAGATCGTGCTATTCTGAAAAAACTCATTACCAAGCGTATCTTTTGAGCCTGAATACCAGATGAGATCATTTTTGAATCCCAGGTCGAGCTTGGCTTCATTCTTAAGTTTTCCTCCAGGCCTTAAATAGAAAGTATACGTAAATTCATTTGATATATTGGTAATTGAAGTCGTATCTCGTGTAAGTACACTTCCTCCTACCGGGAAGGCATCGTATGAATCGGCTTCATTCTTAAAAAACAGAAATTTCTGCATCCGGATAGATGAGTTGTGAGAAACAGCATTAGTCGGATGTATCTCCATTTCGGGTGTCCCTGCATTAATCGTATCTAGCCGGCCGATGTAATAAGACTGCCGAAGAAAAAATGAATTATCTTTCCATTTATTATAGGGTCGGTTTGCTGTTTGTCCGCTCAACTTTGTTTCATACGTATACTTAGCCTGCCCTGTCGTGTCCTGAAAGATATTATTATTCACTACCGAACCATTCTCAGTGGCATCTAAGGAATTGAAGACAGCATTGACGAGCATATTGTACCGTAGGTTGGAAGACTCATACCAGGAGAACACAGCCGCTTTTCGATCACTGTAATTCTGGTTTTTATAATAGCCATCTGTATTCGTGGCGTGATATTCCGCACCAATGTTCCAATGTGGTGTAATATTTTGTGCAATTTTGGCCTTAAAAACCTGATCATCAAAGAAAAATCCTACAGCATACAACTCCGAATATCTGGCTCGTGCTCTGTAATACTGTATAGAGTCGGGCCGCAGTAAATAACGCTCCATAGCATGAAATCCACTCTGAAATCCAATGGTCTTATTCGGATTGAAAAGAAGATCACGTGATGCGAGTCCGTAAGACCCCAGGTTTATACTTGGATTCCATGGCAGATTTTGTTTATTGAAATACTGAAAATTTCGATGTGAGGTATCAATCTGTACGGTATATGTTGCTTGTTTCAGCATCTCTAATGTAGCATAGCGAACATATCTTGCCGTAAACTCTACCGAATCCTTTTTGTTATCCTCTTTTGCCCGTGCAGAGTCCAGAGCAGTACTCCACTCTTCCCCTTCTTGAGCGTGCGCTTGCCCAAGTCCCAAACTTACACAGCATATTAATGCTAAAACGCGGAGTAAAATTCTCATCTACAATCTTTCGAAATTTATTTTGTTGTTTCCTGCCTCAAAAATAACGCTAAAAAACAAAATTATTGTAGTGCAATTAATTCTTTCATAATTGCGGTCATTTTGGGTTCACATTTGGCTGCCACATCGACAATCTCCTGAAGTGAAACGGGCTTAAGTTCCTCATGAAACCCTTCGTCTGTTACTACTGAAATAGCAAATACAGGCAATCCCATATGATTTGCTACAATTACTTCCGGAACGGTACTCATGCCGACAATATCTCCGCCAATAATGCGCATATAACGATATTCTGCACGAGTTTCAAGATTAGGTCCGGGAGTAGATACGTACACAACTTTATGCGCCTTGAAATCCAGCTTGTCAGCTATATCCAAAGCCTGTCTGATCATCATAGGATCATAGGGTCTGCTCATATCAGGGAAACGCGGACCGAATACATTTTCATTTCCTCCACGCAAAGGATTATCCGGTAATAAATCGATATGATCATCTATAATTCCTAAATCTCCTTTTTTGATCTCCGGATTAAGTGATCCAGAAGCATTGGACACGAACAGTTTTTGTATGCCTAATACTTTCATAATGCGTACTGGAAAAGTAATTTCACGCATACTATAGCCCTCATAATAATGAAGCCTTCCCTGCATAGCTACGACCTTGCGGCCGTTTAAAGTTCCGAAGATGAGTTTTCCGGAATGAAACTCTACAGTAGAGATTGGAAAGTTAGGGATATTCGAATACATGAGTTGAAACTCGACGTCGATTTCATCGACCAGTTTTCCTAATCCTGTTCCCAGGATAATACCGAATTCGGGAACAAAGTCCCCTATTCGTTTTTTGATAAATGATACGGTTTCTTCTATAGATTGATACATGTGTGCAAAAAAAAGTTTAAATTCAAACTTAACGCATTTTTTTTGCACGCACAAGTATCAAATGGTATTCATAGGTAGATTAGAGGGCTTTGGTATCAGCATGCTGTTTGCCCGGCGATGTGATGATCAACATCAGGGCAGTCAGGAATCCGTTATACACGATCAATTCGTAACCGATTCTGTACGTTGTATGCGGTACAATCAGAAAGTAATTGATCAAGAATAATATAACCGGAGAGAGCACACAAATAAATGGAACCAAATTATCATTGACACGATATCTTGTCAAAATACCTAGAGCAAATAATCCCAACAAAGGACCATATGTATAGCTCGCTGCTACGAAAATTGCTGTAACAACAGAATCATCGTTGAGAATTCTGAAAATCAAGATAACAACAAGCATCAGTACAGAGAATCCCACATGAACCCAATTGCGCTGACGCACTAAAGCCGGATCATTTGGATTTGCCTTTTTATTGAAGTTTAGAAAATCCACACAGAAAGATGTAGTCAGTGCTGTCAAAGCAGAATCTGTAGTCGCAAATGTCGCGGCAGTAAGCCCCATCATAAAGATAATGCCTGGAGCAAGTGAAAGATAATTCAGTGCAATTTCAGGATATAAATAATCCGGTGTACGTAAAGCGGAAACATCAATATTATTTTCTGCAGCATAGATATACAGCAATGCGCCTACTGCGAGAAAAAACAAATTGATAACAACAAATATGCTGGTAAAAGTCAACATGTTTTTCTGTGCTTCGCCGATCGTACTCATACTTAAATTCTTCTGCATCAGATCCTGATCCAGTCCGGTCATAGCGATGGTAACGAATATACCTCCAATGAAATTCTTTAGGAAGTGATTCTTATCGCCCAACAGATCTTCCCATACGAATATAGAGGAGTATGAACTGTTTTTCACCTTTTCAAATGCTTCTACTACTGATATTCCAAGACCGTCTGCCATGAAATAAATGGAGAGGACAACCGCCAGCAACAGGAAGAATGTCTGCAATGTATCGGTGATAATAATAGTCTTAAGACCTCCTTTATTTGTATACATCCAAATCAGGATGAGACAGATTGCAATCGTTACTGCAAATGGAACCTGAAGGGAATCAAATATAAATTTCTGCAGAATGATAGCAACCAGGTAAAGTCTGAATGCCGAACCTATAGTTCTGGATATCAAGAATATCATCGCCCCGCTTTTATAGCTTTTATGCCCGAATCGTTCTTCTAAATAGGTGTAAATAGATGTCAGATTCATACGATAATACAAGGGTAACAACACATATGCAATCATCACAAATCCTACAGCATTACCCAAGACAAACTGGAAGTAGCTGAAGTTAGTATGACCTACTGCACCCGGAACAGAGATAAATGTAACTCCTGACAGCGCTGTACCTATCATTCCAAAAGCAACCATATACCATTTAGAATTGCGGTTAGCAACAAAAAATGTAGAGTTGTCAGATGATTTTCTGGATGTAAAATAGGCTACTCCGAGCAAAAGTCCGAAATAAACCAATAAAAAGGTTAATAATATTAAAGGTGACATGTGTTTAGTTTGATTGTTTTAGTGTTCGTTATCCTTTACTTACATAATTCTCTATTGCCTTGCGGACATTTCCAAATTCTTCCAGTAATTCTGATGCCGTTAATTCATCAGCCCCTGTTTCATCCATAATGATACGAACTCCTCTGGCAACCAATTTGTGATTGGACAACTGCATATCGACCATTTTATTACCTTTGACACGCCCTAACCGGATCATGATAGATGTACTTAACATATTGAGAACCAACTTCTGTGCAGTTCCGGCTTTCATACGTGTAGATCCTGTTACAAACTCAGGGCCTACAATCACTTCGACTGGTAACTGTGCTACCGCAGCGATCGGGGATCCTCCGTTACAAACAATACATCCTGTGATTAATCCCTTTTCATTGGCTGTAGTCAATCCACCGATGACATACGGAGTAGTTCCGGATGCAGCGATACCGATCACTACGTCTTTTTCGTTTACACCGTATTCTTCCAGATCTTTCCAAGCCTGCTCGATATCATCTTCTGCAAATTCCACGGCTTTACGTATAGCCGTATCACCACCAGCGATCAATCCGATAATCCAGTCAAACGGCACCCCGAATGTTGGAGGGCATTCCGAAGCATCCAGTATACCCAGACGGCCACTGGTGCCTGCTCCGATATAGAAAAGACGTCCTCCGGTTTTCATTTTCTCTACCGTTGCCGTTACGAGCTTTTCAATCTGAGGAATTGCTCTTTCTACAGCTAAAGGGACTGTATTATCCTCTGCATTTATATTGGTTAACAATTCGTGTACAGACATTTTGTCCAGGTCCTGATAGTTGGATTCTTTCTCCGTGGTGTTAATCATCTTTATCATTGTCTTAATCACTTGTATATGCTGCGCTACGTTACAGCATGTCGTTTATCACTTTAAAATGGTAATCTTTTTTTCTTAATTCTTTAATCAGACGAGGTAGCAAAGTATAAAATTTATCCTTACGCTTCGGATCCGTCCCCAAATGTACTAATATAATGTATCCGTTTAATCCTTCTTTTTGTTCCTTTTCAATCAATTGATTGTAAATAGTTTCTGAATCCAGATAACGGTTACCCAATTCCGGATACGTATAATCTGCAGCCGTTCTTAACCCAGGCGTAAAATTTACAACCTGAATTCCTTCCTGTCCTGCCCATGAAACAATGTCTGCATTATACCACTCATATGAAGGTAAGAAATATCTGGCAACATCTCTCTTCACTCCATATTTTTTCATTTTCTGAAAATTATTATTCAGATCCTGAGTAAATTCCTCTTTTGAAACCCGTGTATGCTGGCGGTCTTCCCAGTCGCAGTACAACAAATGCTGATCGGAATGAGGCGCTAAATAATGCCCCCTTTTAACAATCTCTTTCGTGATACCATCGGTATTCGGGTTATCCAGAAAGCGACCGGTAACAAAGAACGAGCCCTGAACCTTTTCTTTTTTCAATGTTTCCAGAATGGAAGTCGCTCCATCATAGAATTCATCTGCTGTAAAGACTAATGAAATATTCTTTTTGGCCGGATCACCTTTTATAATCGCACCGTAGTTATCTTTTACCACATGATGGCTATCCTCTTCCTGAGCTGCTAACAAATACACCAGCGAAGCCGTTCCATCCATTGTTGGTTCATTTGTACTGTAGTCACCATAATCATCATGATAGACAGCCAGCTCACTCTGGAATTCGGCATATTCATCTTCTTCATTCAATTTGATCCCGATCAGATTATTGAATATAGAAGAATATACAGGTCCGTCTACCAATCCGCCATCGATAGGATAGTTTCCAATCTTTGTAAATGCGGAGTGTGGATCAACCGGAGTATCTCCATCAGCCGGAAGACCGTAAACCATACTTGTACCCCATGGATTGACACCAAATAACCAATCGATATTGGCCTGCTCTAAAGCGGCATAGGAAGAATCCTTACTGATATCCCGATACCATTTACATTGTATAGCAAATGAAACGGTAAGATTATTACTGCACCAGATGAAAGGTACGCCGCGGTAGAAGGCATTTTCCTTTGCCCGTGACCACACCTCATCTATACCTTCTTTATAAAATGCAATCACTTGTTTCTGTTCATCTCCTTTTAACGATTTAGCTAATTCGTAGTGACCAAGATTAATAAAAGGATAATATTGATAATGACTCGCTGTATCTCTGATCATCCAGGGAGTTACTTTTTCCTGCTCTGCGAAATCCAATGCTTTTCTCGCATATGTCTGATCTCCTGTCTTGGAAAACATCAGAGCTGACGCCAGCTCCATATCATCTACCCAATTGTCTTCTGCATAGATATAAGGAGATTTGACAGAAACGGTCTGTGTCACTCCCGGTTTTATATAAGCATATTCCAGAGCTGATTTTGCTTTGTCCTGCAGTGCACCGGAATATCCGGGGTCAACAGACTGAAATAAGGTACTGCCTAATGTAAATGCACTGGAAAACTTAGCTGCTGTAGAACTTGTACCGGTAGTATTGTTCATAAATTTCCCGCGTTGCTGTGGTTCGCCGTCAATAAAGTAAACCGGGCGTTCGAATCCTCTTCCATAAAACGGGTCTTCTTTGGGAATACGCATATTTGTGTGATCCCTGTCATCAGCGATCTGATTAAACATCAGATGTGGCTGAGGATGCATTTTCAGGAGCCAGTCCAGCCCCCATTTTGCTTCATCCAGAACATCGGCAATGCCATTTTTACCCACCAGTCCGTTGGCTTGTTTGGTATCTTCAAAAACATGCGGAAAATCACGGTAAGCAGCCAGCAGATGATATGTTGCATTCGCAGAAGTAGTTGAATACTGAAGGTAATCGGATGCATCATGCCAGCCTCCTCCTGCATCGATCTGCGTACTGTCCGGAAGCCCGGCCTTTCCGGCATACATCGTAAATCCGTCATGGGTATGACAGCTATCCTGTAAGAACGGATTGAAAAGTGTACGTTGTTGCCTCATATAACGCAGAGCAAAATCTGCAGTGCCTTTATAGACATTTTTATTAATCTTAAATGTAGGGGAAACGGCCTTACCTGCCTTAATATAATATTCGCCCTCTTCCCGGAACACAGAAAAATCTAAGCGAAGAGAATGGAGAAACGGCCCGTAAGCTCCGAAATTTTTGCCGGTACTATTTTTAAAGACTGTTTTTTGTGTGCGCACATTGATCAACTCAAATTTATGAGGGACCGATTGCTCTTTTGAAACCCACACAGCCACCTTGACGGCCTGCGGGGTATAGCCTATCTGATTAATACGAATCCAAGATTTTTCTTGTGATTTAGCAAGATTAAAACACAAAACAGCACAAAACAGCATGGCTATCTGCATGATTTTTTGCTTATGTTTATGTGTTAATGTCATCTTTGATATTTTCAGTGATTAAGGTTGATATGACAGCGAAACAACTTTACCGTCCATTGTACTTGCAATAATACTATTTTTTTTGCTTACTAATATAGGATTAACCATACCATTTGAAATTTTATATTGCCATTCTATTTCTCCGGACTTCGCATTAACTGCTGAAACCAGCCCTGATTGACTTGGCACAAACACGTAACGTCCTGCTGACACGATTGCAGACGGAGTAAGTTCGTAAGGCAATTGTAACTTTGACTGCCAGGCAATGTCCATACTATCGGCACGGCTTGAGATACCCAACAGTTGCCCATCCATAGTTTTAACGTATACATGCTGACCATCTTTTGATAAGCCCATTGATTCTCTTACACGATAAGGATCTTTTTTAGCTCTCCATATAATATGACCGTCTGAAGCATCCAATGCTGTCATAAATCTATCCGGAGCAACCACGAAGATACGATCGTGAATAGCGACAGGGTAGCAGGCTGCAGCAGAAAACATACGGTTAGCATGCCCGTTGTTCCATTCCCAGGCTAATTTTCCATCTGCAGTATTCAAGGCATAAAAACCATTTCCCCAGGATCCGAAGATAACCTTGTCTTTATACAGAGTTGGCAGGGTCGAAACATATCCCTTTACCTGTTCAAAAGTCCATTTTACAGCTCCGGTGCTAATATCTACAGCTCTGAACTTTCCATCAGACCCACCTATGTAAGCCGTTCCATTATGTACTGCAGGCGATCCTAACACAGATTTTTCTGTATCTATTTTCCATTTCAGCTTTCCGTTGTTGGCATTAATACCATAAATGCTGTGATCCGATGATCCTACAACAATCGTATTTCTCCATACGGCAGGAGTAGAATAGACTTTTCCTTTTGTAGAAAAAGTCCATACTTTTTTCCCTGTCTTGTTATTTAAGGCTATGATTTCACCAAGTGTATTGGCTGTAATAATAAGATCTTTATAGCTGTTCATACCTGCACCTATATCACCGGCATCTTCAAACACCCAATTCACCTTTACTTTATCACTGTACTTTGTATTGACTGTATAATCAGGTCTGGGATAGACTGTTTTATCTGTCGCAAACTGATGATCTTTCAATTCTACAGTTGCCCAGGCAGATTCCGGGGCCTGCCCCGGTTTCTTTACCTGATAAACCGCTTTTCCGTCTCCTATGGTTACAATATTGTATCCTCCGATGCTATCCTTTGCACGAAGATTTGATCTTCCCATTATACCGGGAATACCTTCCCAGTTATATTTTACATTCGCGTGTCCGTGACCACAAAATGCCAGTTGTACATTCCTTTTCTTCACACGATCTATTGCTTCAAACCAATTGTTGAGTGATGAATCCTGCGGATAATGATTGATATATATCAGTGGCGTCTGCGTATCGGGATTTGCTTTAAAGACCGAATCCATCCACACCAGATTTTCTCTTGGGATCTGACCGGGACTCATACGCATATTGGGTCCTGAGTTGGTCCCCATGAACATGTAGCCTTTATGTCTGAAAAAAAATGTCTCTCCTCCAAATACTGTTCTGAATGTATTTGCGCCATTTTCGGACCAGTTACCGTCATGATTGCCAGGTATGACATACCAGGGCAACTGCAGGCTATCCAGAATCTGCTTAGCTAATTTTAATTCTGCATCTGCACCAAATTCCGTTATATCGCCCGAGAGAATAACAAAATCCAGTTGCTGCTGCGCATTCAGATCCTTGACCGTCCGGCGTAAGTCATCCGCTCCTGTTGCTCCTCCAACATGCGTATCAGTCACATGTGCAAATCTGAATGATTGAGCAGAAAGACTTTGTGCAACAAGAAGACAAAGAGCAATAAATATAGATTTAGTAGGCATGTTTTTCATTTTTGTGGCTTTTTATTCAAAATCAGGATACAGCAAATATTGCTTACGCATCTTTTTATAATCACTCAGCTCCTGCTTCCAGGAATCACGGATTTGTTGTTCTGATTTTCCGGCCAGAATCTGCTTCCTTAATTCGTCGGTACCAGCCAGCTTATCAAAAAATTCTGCACGCGCAAAGAATTTGGATTTATCCGGCATCTTATCATAGAAGTGAAGAATATATTTAAGCGTAAACTTCTGTTCATCCGGATTTAGGTTTCTAAGGTCAATGCCGTAATTGGTTGTTCCTTTTCCTTCCACATGTTTTACCATTCCGGCGCGCTCACTTGGTGTAAATGTAAACTGACCATATACAGGATCCGTATATCCTACCACCTGAAAAGGCCAGTCTGTGCCGCGACCAACTGAAATATCTGTTCCTTCGAACAGACACAGAGAAGTATACAGACGTACGGAAAGATGATTCGGAAGGCTAGGGGACGGAATAACGGGCAGATCATACATCGTTTTGTGATCATAGTTCTTAACCGGAATGACCGTTACTTTACATTGCTTTCCCTTCTCCAGCCATTTCTCTCCATTGATCATATGTGCCAGTTCACCCACTGTCAGTCCGTGAATCATAGCAATCTTATGAAAAGAGACATTTGATTTGAATTTATCATCTTTTCTGACCGGACCATCCACCTGATCTCCGTTTGGATTAGGTCTGTCCAGTACGATCAGCTCTTTGTTATGTTTAGCGCATAATTCCATCACACGATGCAGAGAGGTGATGTATGTATAAAAGCGAGCACCCACATCCTGCAGATCAAATATCATGACATCTACAGACTTCACAATGGAGTCCTGCTTCTCATTACCTCCATATAGGGTGTATAACGGAAGACCTGTTTTCTGGTCTACATCATTGCTTACTTTTTCACCACGCTCCACATTTCCGCGGAAACCATGTTCAGGAGCAAATCCGAATTTCAAATTTACCTTCTCTCTTAACAGCACATCGACAAGATGTTCCTTATCTTTTCCGACAATAGATGTCTGATTCCCCATCAAACCTACTTTCTTGCCTTTCAGCAAAGGCAGATAAGCAGATAGCTGATCAGCTCCGGGAAGAGGAGATGAAGCAACAGTGGTCTGTGCAACAGAATCATTTCTTACCGCCGCTTGTTTTGAAGCTGAAGTACAGGCGTTCTGCATCAGTACCACAGTGATAAGTGATAATGTAAATAGTTTTTTCATAAGCAGTAGAAAACACCAAGAGATTTGGTTCTCTTGGTGTTGTATATTTATAATTGTTTAAATAATTACCAACCTGGTGTCTGAGCCAGTGTATAGCCTAACTCGGTATATTGTTGTATCTGATTTAAGCCCACAGGAGCTAAATAAGCTCTGTCTGTAAAAGCAACACGATTTGCAAATCTCGCCACTACATAATACCCGACCAACGCATCTGCATTGTTACCGTCATATGTAATAATCTGTCCGTTTGCATTTTTTACTTTCAGTACATTTCTATAAGTTGCTGTCAATCGGTTTGGCAAATCTTTTTTCACATTTACCCATGGTCCTAAACTGTAATCTTCTTTTACAAAATTCATATAGTTTAATTTCTTCCACCGTCTGATATCATTGATACGTGCGTATTCATAAACAAATTCCATGCGTCTTTCTCTGCGGATTTCCCACATCAATTGGGAAATCTCTCCGTCACGGGTAGGATCATTAGGTAGATTTGCCAGAGTTAAAGGAGCTGTTTTCTTTACACCCTTATTTGTTGCTTCTGTATCTAAAGGACGATTACGGATCGCATTGATCGACTTATCCAGATCTGCCTGAGTCACTGCCGCACCACCAAATTTTTCTGCCAGGATCTGTTTTGCTTCGATCCAGTTTAGCACTACTTCACCAAGGCGTACAACAGGTGCATCACTGACATTTGTATTACTACCCCATTTAGCCGGATAGGTCTTACCGATATAAGTCAATGCATCTCTTCCTGCAAATTTGTGCGCATAAGCCATCGTGGAAGATGCTGTATTCACCGTATCCATAAATGTGGCTTCGAAACGCGGATCTCTTGTTTTTGCCAGATTTTTCAGTGTAAAATCCTTTGCATTTGCAACTGTAGAATTTTGCCATGTCTGACCATCGTTACAGATAAATGCTTTCAACAGATCCAGATTAGCACCACGAGGCTGACCTTCCGTACCATTGCTGTAAGAAGATACAGCATGTGTTACTTTCAACACATCATCATAGGATCTGTAAAATATAACCTCTGTATTGGTTGCCAGATTATCAGACGCAAAGAGACTTTTGAAGTCATTATTAAAACGCCATTTTCCGCTATCCATTACAAACTGAGCTGCTTCAACAGCTAATTCCAGATATTTTTTAGCTCTTGTTGCGTCCAGACCGTGATAATGCTGCCATGACCCTTCGAATAACATCATATTAGAAATGAGTGCCGCCGCCGCATAACGATTTACGTACTGTGCACCATCGTCCAGACGCATATTAGCCAGCACATATTTAAAGTCATCGTACACACGATCCATTACTTCTCCTCTAGGCGTACGTTCTTTGTACATAGAGGCCTGATCTGTAGGATCCACAGGTGCGTCATAGTATGGAACATCTCCGAAGACACTGGTTAATCTGGAATATTCAAAACCTCTGAAGAATCTAGCCACTGCCATCCAGTGATTATACTCTTCCTGAGAAAGATTTGCTTTAGCCTGATTGTCCAGTCTGTTAATCATGACATTTGCTTTGCGAACCCACGCAAAATTCCAGTTGGGTCCTCCGCCGTATTGCTGAGAGAGAATCGCAGGAACTTCTGATGTAGAACCTCTGGTAGCAGGGACAGTCGCTTCAAATCCGGTCTGCGTTCCTTCTGACGTGAAATCATCTGCCATTGTATAACCGGTCATGGGTGCATATGCAGTTCCGAACCCGGAGTTGTATCCCACAAAGTAATTGGTGTAAAAGTCATTGGCGTATAACTTTACATCTCCCTGATTTCTCCAAAAATCTTTATCTATAACTTTTGTTTTCTCGGGTCTGTCCAGAACATCTTTATTACAGCTTGCTAAACCAACTGTAGTAGCAAGCATTGTATATATGATTTTTTTACTTATTTTCATTTTTGACACATTAAAAATTCAACTGAATACCAAAAGATGCACTTTTAAAGCTTGGCGTACCGACACCTGTTCTTCCTCCGTTATAACTATTGGCATCGAATGAGATTTGACTTCTGCTGCTTGTCGGATTAAAGATAGATTCTCCCTCTACTTCTTCCGGATCAATAGGCAATCCGTTCAGCTTATCCCATGTAAAGAAGTTTTCCAGAGAAACGTATACTCTTAAATTATTGATCTTAACACGCTCCAGCACATTTCTTGGGATGGTATAACCCAAAGTCAGGTTTTTCACTCTCAGGTAGGACATGTCCAGCAAATAGCGCGATTGAATCTGCATATTATTTACATTTAATGTTCCTGCATTATTAAATGCTGCAGGATAGAATGCATCCTGATTATCCGGTGTCCAGTAATCATTAACAAAAGATGCAGGCATAGCTCCGTCAGAAACGTTAAAACCGGGAATAGCCAGGAATCCGACTCCCCATACACTACGCTGTCCTACTCCCTGGAAGAATGCAGAAAGATCAAATCCTTTATAATCTGCTCCTATTCTGAATCCGTACTGGTAACGTGGAGTAGAGTTTCCGATAATACGCATATCGCCCGGATTTTCTACTGTTCCGTTTCCGTTATCAATCTCACCGTCACCATTTAAGTCTTTAAATTTAACATCACCGGGACCGAAGTAAAAATTCGTTGAATTCTGGAACCTCGGCTGATAAACAGCTTTTTCTCCGTTAGGTCCGTCCTTCAGCAAGTATGCTTTACCACCACCGCTGGTATTGTATTTTGACATTTCAGGAGTCAGGCTAACCAGTTGAGGTTTTCCGTTACCATCTAACACAAAGTCATCATACTGATACAGACGATCTGTCTCATATCCCCAGATATCTCCGTATACACGGCCATCGTAATTTAACCCTGTACCTCTTTGTGAGGTGTATCCGCTAAATACAGACTTGGCATCATCGATATTAGCTCTTAAATTGATCCCCAATCCGTTTTCGAAACGGTGGTTGAAGTCAATAGCCAACTCGAAACCTTTAGTTGTCAATGTACCATAGTTTCCGAATGGAGCAGCAGCACCTAAGGTCCAGGTCGTTCCCTCCATAGGAGCAAACATGTTATTTGTTTTCTTCTGATACCAGTCAAATGTTAAACCCAGTTTGTTTTGGAAGAAACGTGCATCCACACCAAAATCCAATGTTTCCAGATCTTCCCAGGTTACAGAAGGGACATTCAGCTTAGGAGTACCTACCGAATTGGTCAACGCACCATTCGCAATCCAACCCGTCTGTCCTGCAGTCATATTCGCTATATACAGATCGGAAGGAACGGCCTGATTTCCGATAATACCCCATGATCCTCTGAACTTCAGGTTACTTAATGTAGGCTTAGCCCACTCCATAAAACTTTCTTCTGAAGCTACCCAACCTGCAGAAAAGGATGGAAACCATCTCCACTTCAAATCCGTTGGAAATTTAGAAGAACCGTCATAACGCAGATTCGCTTCGACCAGATATTTGTTTTTAAAAGCATAGTTGACACGTCCGAAATATCCAAGTTGAGAATCCCATGATTCACCTCCGCTACCGGTAACTTGTCCCACGGCCAGGTCAAACTGAGGATTAGTGATATCTATCAGGTCTGCACGTTGTGTCCAGTGGTATTGTCCATCCGTAGTCACTCTGTTAAGTCCCAGCATAAATTTGAAATCGTGTGCATCATTCAGATTCAGCTGATAGGTAGTGAATGCATTTACAGTGTGTCTGCGCTCATTTTCAGATCGCATATAGATATGATCCTGAGCGGACCCGTTAGCAGTATATGTATCTTTTGAAAGATCATATGCCAATATCGCTCCCGGATCTGTAGAAGCAACAGTCTGTCCGTCACTATTTACATACACCGGCTTACCGTCTTTATCAAATCTTTGCTTTGCAGCGACCCATGAGTTGGCTGCAGTATAACGGGTTCCGTTTCTTCTCCAGCTGTAGTCTTCATTTGTGAAAGTGTAGTCTATATCTACTTTCCAGTTTTTCATGATATTGACCGTTGCACCCGCATTTAAGTTGATATAATTGCGCAGCATACTGGCATCATTTGCCACGGAGTTTTCGCTCCATGGGCTGCGAATCGGATTTCCGTTTTCGTCATTTCCCATCGGATATAAGGAACTCCATCTGTACATGTACAACCATGGATCGGCTGTAGTAGAGTTGGTGGCATACGGATACGTCTTGTTCCGCTGTGCAAACATGGCGCCTCCGCGAACAGTCAGATATTTATTCAGCTCCGAACTCACACGTAAAGCTGCATTGTATCTTTTGAATTTATCCGAATCTCCCGGTTTCAACATACCACTCTGATTGAGCGATCCAAATGACATGGTATACTTGGTTTTATTCAGGTTACCATTCAATGACAGGTTATGTGTCTGTGTAGGTGCCCATTCACGGATCATATAATCATACGGATCGTATGTACGCACACCATATTTCTTGGTCGGATCTCCCGGGTTTACATACCAGTCACGACCATATACAGTCGGATCATCTGCACCAATAGTGGATCCGTATTTTTTATCCCATTCTACCGCTTTTTCATAACTCTCGCGGTTTACTTTGTAAAACGCTCCTGTTTCTACAGCTCCGATACGGTCTAATGCATCCATTGTATATTTCAATGCATTGACACGCCCCATTTCATATTTTTTGAAGGGATTTTGGAAAGAAAAGTTGTTGGAGTAATTAATATTGATTTTTTCCTGCGTACCGCCGGTCTTACTTGTAATGAGAATAACACCAAACGCAGCTTTTGCTCCATAAATAGAGGATGCAGCAGCATCTTTCAGTACGGAGATCGATTCGATATCTTCCGGATTGACATACTGAATACTTGGAATTTCCACATTATCCAATAAGATCAATGGATTACTGTTTCCCTGCATAGAAGAAATAGCACCACGGATTCTGATTCTCGGATCAGAACCAACTTCACCGCTAGGTATGGTGACACTCAAACCTGGAGTTGTTCCCTGTATAGCACGACCGACATCTGCAATAGGCCGACTCTGCAAATTTTCCTTTACATTGATGGTAGACACAGCTCCGGTTAGATTTCCCTTTTTCTGTGTACCGTATCCTACAACCACGACCTCATCCAGTGTAGATTCGTCACTTGTCAGCGTTACATTCAATGTGTTAGATGTAACAGTCAGATCTTTAGATGTAAATCCTACACTTGAAAAACGGACTTTAGCTCCTATCGGAGCTGTAAGACGAAACTGCCCTTTGGCATCCGTTTGTGTAGAAGTAGTGGTTCCCACCACAGAGACAGTAACACCCGCCAGTGGTCCGTCAGGACCGGATACTGTCCCTTGAACCGTCCCTTGCTCCATTCGTAGATTTGAACTCATGTACGAAGTTGCTTCGCGGACGAGCGCATTACCTTTTACATTTTCGGCATGTGCTTCCGAAAATGGCAAGGATAACCCTAGAGCAACAGAAAATAGTAGAAATTTTCTCATACTTTTTTAGATTAAATTAGCTTGTTTTTTAAAGTAGATTTTAAAAAGTTTTGCCTGTTTATGTTTGTTTTGTTTTAAATCAGGATAAAAGTATGCAAGAAATATGGATATAATTAACATTTATTAACAAATAAAGTGAGGAAACACTTACTTTGCTATGTAATAGTTTTGATTTAGGCTCTTGTAAAAAGCAGAAACAGGCAGGTCAAATTTTGAAAATGCGCACAAAAACGCACAATAATCAGATTGACTGCTATTTAAAAGACAAAAGGATAGTGTAACAAATACACTATTTTGTCACGTTTACGATACAATTGCGTTTATAACAAAAAATGCCGGCACTTTACTGCCGGCATTTAAAAACGATTAAGTTGGCGAATACTTACTTTGCAGCAGCAAAACCCACTTTTATTAAAGATTGTGCTCCTACAGCATCCTGACCCCATTCCCAAAACATAATTCCATTTCCTTTTTGTTTGGCCAGCTGTGTTTTCAGCCTGATGGTATTTTCACCATTGTAATAATAAGTCTTTCCATCTTTAGTAAATTCATCAGCATTTGCATTCGCTCCCATCGCAAGCAAATCCCGATATGGAGTTGCTGCATTGGCGGCCGTTTTCCCATAAGCCGGCAATCCTAAAACAGCCTTATTTGCCGGAAGCCCTTTTTCTGTTATCCAGATATTAAGCACACGCTCTGCCATACCATAGCTTGCATGGTGGTTGGGATTGGCCGAATCTGTTCCAATACCATCATAAGCCATAAGGTTGACAAAATCACAGGCATCTATAGCCTCTTTGCTGATTCCTTCTTTTACAGTCCCCGCAAAGATCCCTGCGGTCACAGCCATACTGAGTGTACGGTGCCAGGAGTGAAGCTCGGCACCTAACTCTTGCATAAAGATTCCGAACGTAACATCATTCGCCTTATTGGATCTTGGATATTCCCAATCCATATCTACGCCATCGAACTGGTTCTGAAGCGTAAAGCTCACTATATTCGCAATAAATTTAGATCGTAACTGCGGATTGGAAACAATCGTCGTAAATACCGAATCCACACCATTCATTGCGATTACAATTTTCTTATTGTGACGCTTTACCAACCTGACCGCAGCCTGCATGTTTTCCTTTGTTCCCTGCAAAACCAATGATCCGTCGGACTTGGGCTGCATAAACGCGTATATCACATGTGTCAAACTTTCCAACGCTGTTGTGTCTATAGCGGCAATCGTACGGTAACTTGGTAAATAAACAACCGTTTTAAATGAAAGATCTGGCTGATAAGGAGTTGTCGGTTTGACAAACTGATCTGCTCCGTAACCATCCGGCACCCAGATAACATCCTTCTTACAGGACACCAGTGTTACCAAAAGGGCTATACCCAATATTAAAAATTTCTTCATATTCATTTTATTTAGCCCCTGCATTTCTACAGGGGCAGATTATATCTTATCGTTTTACCTGATCAATAGCGATACCATAAGGCGCATATCCTTTGATAATAAATTCAGGAGTTTCACTTGTTCCTAATTTATATCTCAGGACTCCGGATTTAGATCCCGAACCAACTGTCTGTGGTGCATTTGCTCCACTTGCGTCAGCTTTATTACGGTAACCAAAGTATAGATAACCTTTTCCGGTCTCATCTACATCGATATCCATACCGGTTACATAGATGGTCTCATTTGTGTTGTCCGGTGCTACATAGCCCTGATCACTAAATCCTGTAGCAGTAAAGCCCATTACAGCCGGATCATTATAAACGGCAACAATATTATTGCCGTCCATATCCGAACGGTAAATTCCCGGTATATATGTTCCGCCTCTGTTGATCGCAAAATAAATCTGCTTATTGACCTGATCTACGACAAACTGACGTACTCCTAAAGACTTAATAGTTCCTGACAGGGAGCCGATAAACGCTCCAGCTTTGCTGAACTTATGAATTCCGACACCTGCAGTACCAGTAAACGAAACCCAGATTTCACCATTCACTTCTTTAATTCCGCTATAGAAATGTGTGGAAGAAGAAAAACCGGGAATATTGGTCGCTGTTGGTCTGAATTTAAAGTTAGGATAAGGAATCTCTACCCCACCTCCGGCAGCTACATACACACCGTTATTACGGCTTGTCCACCAGACATTACCATCCGAATCTACTGCGTTCATCCATGGATCCAGGTTATATTCGGATGCTCCGACAACACTTCTCTTTGTCAGGAAGGTCTCGCCTGTTCCATCCAGATTGAAATATTTCACAAAACCATCTCCGTTTGCATTGGTACCGGTACTAAAACGCAATCCAAGACCGGCATCTGACAGATACACCTTGCCATTACCTATAGACAAACCTAAAGGACTGACACCGGTGGTAATTCCAAGATCAACTACGGTAGACGGCGCCAAAGTAGTCAGTTTATATTTGTAGATTTTCTTGGTAATGACATCCGTAAAATAAATGGTTTTGGCCAGCTCTCCTTTGACATCTACTGCAACTTCTGTTGTTAGCGTTTCTACGCCGTCATTGACAGTCAGTTTCACAATCTGACTACCTTCTTTTGTAAACTTAATAACAGGCTTTTCGAGATCTGAAACTACTCCGTTGCCAAAATCCCAGCTATAGGTAACCGTTTTTCCGGGATACGTAAATATGCTGGCGGAGAATTGTACATCTGTATAAACGGCTATATTCTCAGGCACGTTGATCTTTGGCTGCATTTTAGGGATAACGATTTTCTTTGTAATCTCCTTTTTCTGATCGCCTTGCCAGGTGGTCAGGCTGACACTGTATTCACCCGGAAGTTCATAAAAAATAGTATCCGGAACCATTTTTTCAGATGTAGTCACATCCTGTACCTTACCTTTGCTATCGATAATCTTTGCCCCTTCAAACTGCCATTGAAACCTGTCTGCATTCTTTGATCGGTTTGTCAGCACCACTTTTGCCGGAGCGGTAATAGCATATTCCGGAAAATCAAAATTTGCGATATACTCCCCCTGCTGGCCGATACCGGTTATCTCATCCTTTGAACAGCCTAATATGACAAGGCCGATAAATAGGTATAAAAATTTAACTGTCTTCATATTATAAACTGTTTTCGAATGTTCTGGTCGCTACTGTAGCAGTACCTGTTGAAGTTATTGCCGCCACATCTATAGTCACACTGTATTTCCCTACTTTTTTAATGCTGTTGACAACGGGTAGCAACTGTGTTTTTGTCAATGTCTGCTTTAGATTATTAATACCCGTTTGTGACAACACATAAGTTCCGCCATTCGTAAAATGACTGGCAGGAGCACTCGGATACAAGACCAGATAATCTGCCCTGGTAATCGTATAAGCCAGCAACCCCTTCAGTATTTCAAACTCCTGATCCGACAACTTCGTAACCAAGTTGCTGTTATTCGGATACTTCCCTTCTTTAATAACCATCGGATACCTTCCTACCATCACATAATTATTGGTTACAGTTACCCAGTATTTATCCATATCGGCAGCAGCAACTTTCAACCATGAATTTGCTTTTGCAATGGAATCTATAACGGTCAGCGTAGACTCAGTTTCTCCTTTTGTCAATAGTTGCGTCCCGTTTTTAAGACTCATATTAATACCGAATGTTTCGACTATAGTCTCCATAAACCTCACTTCTGAAAATTTATCATCACGCTGCCAGGTCGATGCTGTCACTTGTAAGGTATCGCCGATTGCCGGCCGTGTATTATTATACGACACTCTCAACTGGGCAGCAAACTGACCGTTTGTTTCTCCCAATTCTGAAATGGGATCATTTTTCTCACAAGAAATCAAAGCACATGCTAAGACTACTGCATATAGTATGTTCGTTATCTTTCTCATTCTCTTAATCTTTTAATGTTGACTTCTCTGCCCACCAAACCGGTTTAAATACCCAGTCTCTGGCCGTTGCACCTAAGCGAGCAATTTCTTTAGGATTGTACACATATTCTGTCTGCGGATCGTACGGCAGACGCTGAATATATCTTCCTGTCCATTCGGTAAGTGCATATCTTGGGTAGTATAAATTCGGATAAGCTTTTTTACTGTATCCGTACCGTCTGATATCTGTCCAGGTCTCTCCCTGCAGGTAGAGTGCTATATATTTTTGAAGCATAATGTCAGCTATAGTCAGTGCAGAAGCATTCTGTGCAACCTTGGCAGACCCCATATAACTGATGATCTGACCTTCAGCTACACCCAGTCTTCTCAGGTTCAGATCTATGCCCGTATGGTAAGAAGCCAGCGCACCTTCTGTATCTCCTAAGTAAAACTGTGTTTCGGCTTTGATAAAATAAAGTTCTTCTTTTAACAGGATCGGATAAGGAGAATCATCTGATGTCCAGAATCCGTTTCGCAGGTTTGCAAAATCCTGATATACAGTTCCTGTCGGAAGATTAACGTCCCGCAGACCTTCAGACATTTTAGCTCCCAGATATTTGTTGTTTACACCCGGTGTTGTCAGCTTCAGTAAACGAGGATCATATACCTTATTTACTTCGTCTATTGTCAGTGATTTCATAAGCACATCCGTTGGGAGAGTGGTTTCCAGATCACTTTTGATATCAGCAAACTGAAATGCTTCTCCGGCAGGAGGCGGACCTGAAGGACCCCACAGATTGCGCTGCCAGGATGATGTCGATCCTTTTGGATAGGTATACAGGGCATCCGAGAAATTAGCGATTGCATTGTTTACAATTGTCAGCAACTCCTGATGACCATTTTGAAAATTAGCTGTTCTCAACTTTACACGAGCTCTTACCGCTTCGGCCAAACCTTTCCATTTATTAAGATCTCCCTGGTAGATAATATCTGTCTTAGCATTCATGGACAAGGCCTGATCACTTACATTGTTCAGATCAGCCACACCTTCGTCCAGAAGCACGAGTATATTTTTCAGAATTTCTTCCTGGCTATCATACAGCGGATTGAAAGAGCCTATATATGCTTCTTTCATTGGCATATCTCCAAATACGTCTGTCGCACTCAGGTAACTCAATGCAAGCATAATTTTGCCCACACCAATGTAGTTATTAGACCCTTCTTCTTTAGCACGGACAATCATACCGGCCTGCCCGATAATATTACTACCAACATCAAAGTAATGCCATCTCCATGCACCCAGACGTGTAATACTGTTATAATTCCAGGTATCTGTCTGTGCATTACTATTTCCTGTTCTTGTCGTCAGGTAATAGCTGTGATAGGCTCCCCAACGTGCCTGAGAATACAACGAATAGGCCAGATTGGCTTCTATTGCTGCCAAACGCTGTGTAGAAGGCACGGTTACCGGATTCACAGGGTTCTCATTAATATCCAGTTTACTACACGAACTTACCACGACCAGGGCAAGTACTGTTGTTATGTTTTTTAAAATTCTAGTCATGATCCGATGCTTATAAAGAAATATTAAAACCAAAAGAGTAGGATTTAGGTAATGGAATAGCCCCATTGTCCACCCCCATCGTACTGGCTCCCGAGCCACCTGCATTTGGTCCGGCACTGTTTACCTCCGGATCTCCTCCCGAATAATTAGTAATAACGAAAGGATTCTGCGCAGACAGTTCCAGACTCAGATTATTTACACCCAATCGTTTGGACCACATCTTCGGCAATGCATAGCTTAATGTGATATAACGCACACGAGCCCAGTTCACTTTTTCAACAAAGTTGGTTCCTACCTGATAGTAGTTGTTTGCAAAGTAACTGTAATCCATCACGACGGATTTCTCATTCTTGACATACGTTCCGTCATTTTGCTGCACAACACCATTGAACACAAACTCTTTATCTCTCCATTCTCCGATATCATATGCTGTACCTACAGACATCATGCGCTGACGGCTGGCATTCAGAATATCTCCTCCGAATCTGAAATCCCACAGAAAAGAAAGACTGACATCTTTATACCGAAACTTGTTCATCCAACCGATATTAAATTCAGGTTCGCGGTTACCGATATACTTTTCTTTAGAATCTATGATCGGGTAACCCTCTGCATTTACAACAACATACCCTTCATCTGTTCTTTTATAATCAGTACCCACAATTCCCAACACGGCATCATTAAGTGTCGTTGCGGCTGTACCGGCAGTAAGTTGTGCATTGGTGTACTTGAATGTCACGATATCTCCCGCAAATTCTAACATTTTCGAAGTATTACGCCATGCGTTTAGTGTTGATGACCATGTAAAATCATCTTTTTTAATTGGCGTTCCGCTAAGGGAAGCTTCGATTCCACGATTACGCAGTGAACCTGCATTGAAAGTCATAATAACATATCCTGAAGGCAGAGGCACGCGTGGAGTCATAATCATATCAATACTCTTACGCTCATAGTAGGTCAAATCCAGATTCAGTCGGTTTTTAAACAAACTTAATTCTGATCCGATCTCAAATTCACTGGTTTTCTCCGGTCTCAGGTCCGGATTACCTCCTGTAGCACTGGTCACGAATCCGCCTCCCTGTGTCTGCGCTTGTACCAGATTGGTATTGGTACGATAAATAGGAGCATCCTTACCTACTTTGGCATAACTCACACGTACTTTACCAAACCAGGAATCATGATCAAACAGTTCGCTATAACTAAAACTACCGGAGTAGGATGGAGAATAGAATGACCGTGCATTTTTAGGTAAAGTGGAAGACCAGTCATTACGTCCGGTTACCCCAACAGAAACGATGTTTTTATATTCCAGTTTGAAATCTCCATAGATTGCATAACGCTGACGTCTGGACCAAGTGTCTGTAAGGCTAAGGTTTTCACGCTCCACGACATTCGGAGAGAAGATATCCCTTACGAGCAGGCTTTCGCCCATATAGCCGACACCTTTACTATCAAAATAATCGCTTGTTCCTCCCAAGATCAACGTGGCACGGAAGTCATTATAGAATTTACGGTCAAATGTGGCATTGAATATCGACGTTGTATATTTTGTATTTGTATTGGATTCTGAAACCCGGCCATCAAAGTAGGTTCCCGGAGTTCCCGGCGTAGTGATAATCCGGTATTTGGATGCTGTAAAATCCTGTCCCAATTGATACGAAAGTCTTACCCAGTCTGCAACTTTGTAATCGATTCTTCCATTGACGACAAAACGTTCCACATCGTTGTTTCGCGGATTACGCATTACACCCCACATAGGTGAGATCATCGCATTACGCCCATCATCTTCTGCCTCAATATACGAATACAAGGGTTCTCCATTTGGTTTCTGATACGAAAGGATATCGTATCTGAGCGGATAAGTCAGAATACTATTGATCCATCCACCAGAGTTTACTCCCCCCAGACCTTCCTGAATATTGTTTTTGATGTAATTTGCAGATGTGGTCAGTTCCAGTTTCGAACTTAATTTAGCCGTTCCTTTCAACAGGAAGTTGATTTTTTCCTGCTCCGTATTCGGCACCATAGATCCGGCATTGCGGTATCCTCCGGACATATAGTAATTTAATTTCTCACTACCCCCATTGACATTCAGGTTGACATCATGTGTCAGCGCTGTCTGAAAGAAGCGATCTATATTATTGTACACGGTCTCATCATATCTAAATTTCCGACCCCATGAACTTCCTGAGGTTTCATCATATACTCCTCCTGTTCCGGTAGTATAAATCCCTTGCTGACGAGGTGTACGCCCCATAGTCTCGACAAACGCCTTGTACGAACCGTTGATCTGCATCGCTCCGGCTTTTCCTTTTTTAGTTGTAATAATGATTGCACCGGAAGCGGCATCAATACCATAAAGTGCTGCCGCAGCCGCTCCTTTCAATATGGAAATATCCTCAATATCGGCAGGATTAAAATCCGCAATCCGGTTGACCGTTCCATTAGCGGAAGAATTACTCACACGGATACCATCCACGATCATCAGGGGCTGGTTGTCTCCTGTAAGTGTACTTGATCCCCGAAGGATAATTTCTGTAGGTAGTCCCGGCGAACCTCCGGAAGATGAGATCTGCGCTCCTGCGATCTGCCCTTGTAATGCATTCAGGACATTCGATTGATTGGCATCCCGGAGATCGTCTCCTTTTACAGTCTGCACGGAATAGGTAAGGCTCTTTTTATTACGCTCAATTCCCATTGCTGTAACCACTACCTCATCCAGACCTTTCATGTCGGGCGACAAAGCAATGTCTATAGTAGAAGATTCGCCGACCACACGTGTGACAGGCAACATTCCAATGTAACTAAAAGAAAGAGTCTGCCCTTTAGCAGCCTTGATCTTATACTTACCACCTGCATCGGTCACTGCTCCTACAGCAGTACCTACGACTTTAATTGAAGCGCCCAAAATAGGTTTTCCATCCTCCTGCGATGTGACTAAACCAGAAATTGTTAGCTCCTGAGCAGTTACCACATCCAAAAGGCACACTAGCATTGCCAGCAGCAATAGTAGATGTTTTCTCATAGTGAAAAAATTAGTTTATTCTTTAGTAGTTGTTAAATTGGTTTTGCGTTTTCATGTCGGTTAATTGGCAAAACGTGATAAAAATAATAAAGATTTTGAGTTTAGAAAACAAAACCATCAATTAAAACCAGCCAAAACATGCAAAAATAGTATGGAATAGGTTTTTAAACAGCAATAATGCATAATTTAAAATGCGCACAAAACCGCATTAACGTGTTTAAAATCTTATTATTTGAATCAAAAAAGGAAAGAAGAGAAAACAAAAAAAGTGTCATTTAGACACTTTTAGGTAATTTTTGTGTTACAGTAACAGTATAAGCTAAAAGGAGAGCTTTCTGAGGGTTGTGTTTTTCAGTCCGGAACGCAGTTTTTTCATAAAGTCCAATCCCGGATCTGATTTTCCGGTGATATAGTTAGGGTCCGTTTCTTTCCACCATTTGGTTTTCTTAAACTGTTTGTATTCCAGATGCCCAATGACGAGTTCAATGGGATACTTCTCCGATAACAGATCAATAAGTTGTGTATTGGCCTTCAATTGTGCATCTGTTAACGGGTTTTTCTCACTTCCTATGTTTTCGATACCAATGGCACAATAATTAAGACCTATAGTATGCCTTGCAAATACGGTATCCGGTAAGAATTGATAGATCGTACCATCCCGGTCAATGACGTACTGCGAAGAAACATTAAGTTTACTGGCTTTGGTAAGCTCGGGCCTGCCGGGTAACTGCACCGGATTGAAAGCATTGAATGTAGATTTTACGCTGTTATTTGCGGTCCAGTGAACGACCACGATCTGAGGTTTTATAACAGCTTTTTTCTGATCTAATCCATGCCGGACTTTCAGGTATTCCAGCGATAATTTTTCCCGCTCATCATTCCATGTTATTGGTTTTTGAATGATTTTTGGCGCTTGTGCAGCAAGTACTGTAGTACATAGGAAGCTACAAAACAACATAAGGTATCTGTTCATCCCGTAAATTTAACAAATAATAAAAGCAAATATATATTAAGACCTATTAAAATAAAAAGCGAGGGCTGAATGTAAATTCAACCCTCGCTTAGTCTAAATAAGATCAGTTTTGGAAATATGTCCCTTACTTCTTATCCCAAAATACAGGCTTCGTAATATACGTTGGTAAACCTGCATCAGGATCAGCTTTGGTTACCTGATCAAGATTATATTGAATCTCGTAAGAAGCAATAGCAAATCTTCTTGGCCAATCTGTTGGTCCCGGAAAAGAATTAGTAAAAACGTGGCCAGGTCGGTTAAATCCTTTATAAATTCCTGTAGCTTCATTGTAATTGCCAGATGCATCCATACAATAATCCATTCTTCTCATATCTGCCCATTGCTCCTGAGAATAAGACAATGCAATATACTTTTGAATCATAATATGGCTTAATGTCAATTTGCCCGGATCCTGAATCACAGAACTGCTATTCAGAAAATTAGCAACATTTAAAGCGGTTACCCCCATAATCTCCATATGAATTTTGATACCATCTTTATACGCTTGCAAAGCCTGAGCAGTTTGCCCTTTTTTGAAACGAATTTCAGCTTCAATAAATTTCATTTCAGCTCCTGTCAGCAAAAGTCCTTTTCCACCTTTTTGTGTATACCAGGTACCGGTTGACAATACCCGACCGCTTGTCGTTGCTTTTGCACTTCTCAAGGAGATGTAAACAGAATCTGCATGAGAAAACTTATTTGTCTTTTCATTAAATGTAACAGCAACCGGGCCTGTATTAGGTAAGGCCGACTGCATATCTACTGCTTTAGTTCGCACTAAAGTACCTGTCCCATTATCCATCCTAGGAACTAATAAGTCTAACCGGGGATCAACCATATTATTAGCTCCTGTCGGTGCATTTGTATAGTTATTGGTAATATAATCATAATAAAACTTAGTAATCCGCGCAGTAGTACCCGTATTTGTCCACTGCAAGGAAGCTTTTGAGTTATCAGACACATTATTGACACTTTCATCCACATATTGATAAATTGTACCGTCTGCACTTGAAGTTGGAGCCTTTGTTAATAAATCCAAAATCTGATCCGGATCATAATTCGGTCTTTTACTCAAATGATTTAAAAAACGGGCTTTAAGTCCGTATGCTAACTTAATCCATTTCTGCACATCTCCCAGATTATACGTATCTCCAACCTTAAGATCCGGTGCAAATTGGTCCTGAGGTTTACTCAGATCAGCAATTGCTTCATCCAGCAAAGGCAAAATTTTGCTATACACATACTCGCCTTCATCAAATTTAGGCGTCAGATTATTAACAACATCAAATTCATCATAAGGTAGTATACCATAACAGTCTACCATGTAGCCAAAACCCCAGGCTTTCATGATCTTTGCAACACCCACATAATGATTAGCTCCAACTTTATTAGCGGCATCGATCATGGGCTGTATATTGACAGCAGTATTTACATACCAGGCCTGCCATGGCCATCCTATTGCCGCATTAGTCAGATTCCAACGCGTCATATTCCAGTTGTTGTTACTCGCATTGACTACTGCCAACTGCTGGGTAATAAAAGATGTTCTTGTACCCGCACTTTCATACCCATCAGCAAATTGCGCCAATATAGGCGGCAACCTTTGCTCCGCAGTAGGCACAGTTGCGTTTGCGGAATTAGGGTTATCATTAACATCAAGCCATTTGCTGCAGGCACTTAAAGACAATGCAGACAAAACTGTTGCTATATATATAATTTTTTTCATTGTATTAGAACTTAAGATTTAAACCAAACGTTACTCCTGCAGTGGCAGGTACACCTGCGTAGTCTACACCAACAGATCCTGAGCCAATCACACCTGCACCAGCAGCACTGACTTCAGGGTCCATTCCGGAATAATTCGTCAACAACCAAAGATTGGTTCCGATCGCTGTAACAGAAGCTGCTTTAAAAATTTTAGAGCGATTTAATAAGGCAGAAGGCAAACTATAAGTCAAGCTAAGGGATCTCAGACGCAACCAGTTTACTTTCTCCACAAAATGAGGTGTATTTAAGGAATATATATCCCTGTAATACTCTTCAGTAGCCAGGACTTCACGGGTAATTTGTTCATATTGCTTAGTATCAGGATTTAATCCCATACCTGTAAATGATATTTTTTCCCCTCTGTTTTCAGTGTTCTTACTCATTCCGTTAGCCGTCAACAGATATTCCGTACTATTAAGAATATCACCTCCTTTTCTGAAATCAAACAAGAAAGAAAGCTCCCAGTTTTTATAAGTAAATGTATTATTAAGACCACCAATAAAATCCGGTTCGCGGTTTCCTATAGGATATGTTGCTGTTGTAGAAGTCAAAGGATAACCTGTCTTCCAGTCTAACAATAGATTTCCGTTAGCATCCTTTTGCCAGATGGATCCACTTATCCCCATAAAATCTCCATTACCGAATGAAGCAGCCTTACCATTACCAACCTGCACATCAGTCACATACAAAATTGGCAAAGCAGCAGGTAAAGATTTAACAACACCGTTATTATGAGAGAAGTTTAATGCTAAATCCCATTTAAAGTTTTCTTTCTTAATCGGGCTTGTATTAATAGAGACCTCGATCCCTTTATTTTCAATCTCTCCTGTATTAACATAGCTTAAGATATATCCTGTAGCATTCGAAACACGAGGCTGCAGAATCTGATCTTTAGAGTTGTTTTTGTAATATGTAAATTCCAAACCTAACTTATTGCTGAATAATCTCAGGTCGGTACCTACTTCAAACGAAGTTGTAGTTTCGGGTTTCAACTGGTCATTTCCACGGGTCCACTCATTTCTAAAACCTCCCCCAATGGTTAATTGAATATCCTTCAAATAAGTATTTGTCTGATATGGAGGCGCATCTTTACCCACCTGAGCCCATGAAGCTCTTAGCTTTCCATAAGATAAAATATCATTTTTCTCCATTAACTCCGTGAAGATCAAACTTCCCGAGAATGAAGGGTAAAAGAAGGATCTGTTTTGAATGGGTAATGTAGAAGACCAGTCATTACGGCCTGTAGCACTTAAAAACAATAAATTTTTATACCCTATACGTAAATCTCCGTACACACCTAAAAGGCGCTTATTTGTAATCACCTCATTCAGGTATCGGTTCTTAGGATCTGCATTATTTATACTTTCAAAGTTAGGTATAGAAAACTGCTCAGCCCGCATAGAATTAGCTTGTATACGTGTATCTTCCGCAGTTGTACCCAACAAGAAATTCAGATCCCAATCCTTTGCGAACTCTTTATGAAAGTTCAACATAAAGTTAGAATTGATATAGTTGTATTGTCTCACATTTTCAGAGAGCATACCTTTCTGCCAGGCTTCTTTTACTGCTGAACCTGGTGTAAGAATAGATCTGAAATTGGTCGTATAATTATCAACGCCTAATTTATAAGTAGCATCCAGCCAATCTGTGATTTTCACATTTGCATACACATTTCCTAAGAAACGGTTTGTTTTATCATTTTGCGGATTTTTGTTAATTGTCCAGTATGGATTGTCTACATTATCCTGCAAAGCGACATTAGGTAATAACAAGATCTGTTTCCCACTTGGGTCAATCCAATTCTTCATATCCACATTGCGGGGGAATGCCAAAATAGACTCCATATAACCCATTCCCGATCCTCCCCAAAGACCTGAACCTGTCAACGTCTTTTGTGTAGTACTATGAGAATAAGAAGCATTCGCTCCGAACGTAAATACACCTACCTTTTGCTCTCCATTAAAACGAAAAGTTGTCCTTTTAAAATCAGTTGTCGGCACGATACCTGATTGATCAAGATTAGAACCGGATAAATAAAAATTGCCATTAGCATTTCCACCTGACACGTTAAAGGAATTATCAAAACTTGTAGCTGTCTGATAAAAATCTTCTAAGTTATTATATATCGTTTCACCCTGAGCGAACGCATCACCCCATGATAAATAAGTATTATCCGTAATTTTATTTCCCTTGTAATTAGACCCTTGCTTGTATTTGGATTGAAGCTCTGGTAGACGATTCACCCAATTCGCTCCAAAACGAGAGTTAACACCTATTGTTGCAGATCCTTCTTTACCACGTTTGGTTGTAATGACAACTGCACCAGCTGCTGCCCTCAAACCGTATAATGCCGCCGCCGCAGGCCCCTTTAATACCGAGATTGATTCTATATCTTCCGGGTTCAAATCTAATGCACGGTTACCATTTGTTGTTGAAATATTTGTATTACCGTCAAAAGCAGAATTATCTCCTTGCCCTGTTGAGTTATCCATTGGCATCCCGTCAATCACAAATAAAGGTTGATTATCACGCTCTAATGAAGTTCCTCCACGAATGATGATAGATGCAGAAGCACCTGGAGATCCACCCGAATTCGTAACATTTACCCCTGCGATCTTACCATTAAGGGAGTTAATAACATTTGGATTCTTATTTCGCATTAATTCATCCGATTTAATATCCTGAACAGCATATCCCAATGCCTTTTTCTCTTTTTTGATACCCATCGCTGTTACTACTACTTCTTCAAGAGCTTCCTCCGAACCGGACATAGACACAGAAACCGTATTTGAAGACCCTACTGTTTGCTGGACTTCTTTGGACCCTACAGAACGGAAGATCAGTACATCGCCTGGACTTGCCTGGATTGTAAAGCTACCATCCGGATCCGTTTTTGTGGTTACAGACTTTCCTTTGACAAGAACAGTCACACTGGACAACGGCGCCCCGTCTGCGGAATTGGTAACTTTCCCGGAGATCGTTTTCTGCTGCGCCATCAAATTGACTGAAATAAGCATCAGCCAAAAAAATAATAAGAGTAATTTTCTCTTCATGTTTGACAGTTTGTTTATGGTTTATAAATAAGTTTAGATAATAAGCATGTAATATAGTCTGGTCAGTATAAACAGGACAATGTCCTTTACAATTTTAGCAATTTATTTTCTAAAACTGCACTATTTTGCTTCTTTTATTTAAATTCGAGACAAAATAACACAATTATACCTCAAATTAAACCTTAAAGTCTGCAATAAAACGCAAAAACAAGAACATAACAGCGTTCTTAACAAAAAAAGCGGGCAGAATATCTGCCCGCCTATACTATAAACGTTAAACTTATTATGGCCGCAGCACAAATCCGATTCCATTCGCTGTGGCAGATCCGGTTTTATTAACCGGTCTGTTCAACATATCCCAACGCAGACCTTTTGCGTCTTCCTTTCTCTTAACCATAGCAGAAAAATTGCCTCCATTCGTAAAAAATGCTCTGCTGGATCCCAGAGTTTTCATGACTATGCCCAGATCATTCAGTGTGATTCCTGTAGAAAAGGCATCATCTCCGCCATCTACTACTACGCAGATAACTTTTTTATCTGCATTAATCCCAATTGCCGTACGAGCAGATACTGTAGCAGTCGTAGATGTTATCAGATTATTGTTAAAAACAAGCCAGTTTGTCCCGGAAACTAAATGATAAATGGTATTCAGATCCACCGCTTCCGCAGGATAAGTTGCACTTGGTCTGTTTCCGATAAACGGCACTCCGGCCTTTGTAACAGCAAAATAAGGAATAGTAAAAGCAGTCGCAGTAGTGGTATTCGTTTTGATCTGCCTTCCATAGCGTATATACGACCCCGATGGCGCATTCACCGTTGTTCCGGAAGTCAATACAGCATCTCCGTTGATCGCAACCATCATCTTACCTCCTGATCCTGACTCATTATACTTAGCCATTTCAGGTAAAATCTGTGTAGCATAAAGCACCTCGTTAAATGGACCGAGCGCCTGAGCGGCAAGCTTAGGTTTGGACAAATCGATTTCCAGAACATGCATACTGACAGGGAGATTCAACCTGTTGAGGTAACGGATATGCGTATGAACGATCCCGTCTGCAACAGTTGTAGTCGAATCCAGACGAAATGTCTTGATAATATCGGTATTTGAAATAATACTTTGAGTCAATACACCGATTTGATTATCAGGAGGAATGGTATCTTTTTCCACTACAACTTCCTTTTTCTCAAATACCGGCCAGTCATCCCGTTGTTTACAGGATGTAAATGCTGAAACGATAAACATAGAAGCCACAACAAACTTCAACGAATGTTCAACGCTCAATGACAAAAATTTTAAACTTGATTTCATAGCGTGGTCATTTATCGTATGTTAAAAAATGAAAGATAAGGCTTCATTGCGGTACTGGTCTGTCCATTATAGCCCAATGCAAATGCAGTATAAGTTCGCTGATTGACTATAGTACCTGCATTGCCGTAAAAAGCAATAACGGTCGCATTGGTCACTGCTGCCCCTGCAGGTCTGACTTTCCAGGTTCTGGAGACACTTCTGTTCAGTACAAAATATTCACTCATCTCCATAAATTTAATATTACTAGCCACCAATGAGTCCTGAGTCGCCACCTGGCCCGCTGCTGTAGTAGAGAAAAACCCATAATACAGATCTACTGCCGGCACATTAGGCATCAGGTTTACAAACCGGTAGCGTGCATATAACGAGTCCGGCACGGAGAAATCTTCTTCTGTCAGAAGCGATTTGGTATTTGCTGCAGTATCTGCCAGATGGAGTGTATAACGTTTACCTGCTGTCAGCATAATATTTGTTTCATAAAGAATCAGCGAATCCGTACCATCATCCTTCTTCTTCGGGAGACCCAGTTTTACATTTACATTGCCGGCTTTGATTCTTAGAAAATCTGCTCTCGAGTCTCCTCTTGTATTCCATCCACCACCCGGATACGGTTCACGCGCTCGAATAAGTGGCGTCACACGCTGATCATTAAATTTGACATACATGTATCTGTCATCCGGATACACACTTGCCATATTAATCTTGACAATAGCATCATCGTTGGTCATAAACTCCAGATTTCCGTAATCCTTGACCGACTTTTCGCAGCCTAACAGAGACACAAGACCAAGGATGCATATAATTAGTTTTATTGATTTCATAACTTCAAAAATTTCAATCCGTAGATTTTGAAAACCATAGTTCTTTTGTGACATAATCAGGCTCTAAACCGCCCCATTTAGCCAATTCATCTGCATTCCATACATATTCTGAATTGTAGCGGGGGCGCACCCGGTATCCGTATTTCTTATAGACCAATGTGGAGGGATCGATTTGCTGGTATTGCCTGAAAACAGTTGCATCATAATGATATTTTCTCAGGTCACACCATTGTTCCAGTGATCCCCATCCCCATTGCGCAATATACTTTTGCCCCATAATATCGGTTATGGTCAGTTCTGCTGCAGATTGTGCAACCTCTGTACTTGCCAGATATAGCCCAATTTCAGTTGCCGTAATTTCTTTTTCTCCGGAAGCTTCTGCTACAGCATACCGGCTTACAAACGACATATGTGCGGTTATCCCGTTGCGATATGCAGCAAATGCGCCGTCCCGATTACCTTTTATCAGCATCGCCTCTGCTTTGGCAAACTGCAACTGTGAATACGTCATTAATGGAAAGTCTACCGTATTCTTAAATATAAATTTACCCCCCGCACCTACAACAGACGGAACAGTCGAATTAGAAATATTGGGTGTACCTCCGATGAATGTACTATCTGGAAGTCTAAAGTTCAGCATTCTTGACAATCGGGGATCCAGAGAAGTCTTCGCTGCCTCCACAAAATCTCCTCTGACACCTCCTGTTAAATACCGTAAAATCGGCAAGCCCGCTTTACTGTAATATGTAGAGTTAAGATATCCGCCATCTGTCCCAAAGATATTTGATGTTTCAGGAGATTTGCCACCAAACTTTACTCCGGCATCATCCGCTGCAGAAGTAAAGGAAAGATCTGCATAACGGATTACAGAATCTGCATACTGAGAAGAAAACTCCGGCTTATTAACCAGATGACTGTATTGCAAAGCCAAAATCCCATATACAAATTTTTTCCAGCGATCCATATTCCCTCTGTACAGGTTATCACCGGATGCAGAATTCAGATTTGCAGAATAATTAAGCGGACTTTTCAGCGTCATATAATACAGCGAAGAATCACACCATTGACGAACCTTAGCGTACACCTCAGGCTGATCCTGATATTTGAATTTTAATAAATCATTGCGCAAAGCTTCATCCAGAATCACAGGACCATGATAATCTGTCAGCATCTGATAGCCCCAGGCTTTGATAGCATAGCCAATTGCAGCATACTCATACTTTTCATTTTTGATAGCATCTTCGAGCATTACCCTCAGATTATGTCCATGATTATAATATACCATTCGCCACATCACACCTCCTACATCACTTACACCGCCGATATATCCGTGTCTTTCCCATACCAGGGAGTTAAAATCGGAACTACCGCCCACAATCCCTTGCGTAAACTTGTTTATAATACGTGCATCCTGCGAATAACCATTAGCCATCTGATAGACAATCGGCGCCAGCAGCAATTCAGCTTTTGCATCCTGTGGAAATGACGGGTTATCATTAATGTCCAGATATTTTTTACAACTGGTCAGTAAGCCCACTATGAGCACTACCAGCAATATTTTTGTGCTTTTCATAAAATTATAATTTTAACCGCAATCCTAAGTTAAATCCACGGGGCTTAGCCATATTACCATAGTCAATACCGTAGCCACCTATACCTCCCACACCCGGTGTATTCAGGTTACTTTCCGGATCCAGCCCGGTATAGTTTGTAAATAACAACAGATCGGTTCCTGTAAAGAATACACTCATACTTGTATTTTTACCGATTCTGCTGGTAAGGCTTTTCGGCAATTCATAAGCCAGAGAAATATCCCGTAAACGAAAAGTATAGATGTCCCGCTCGATAAACATAGACGGTTCGACATTTGTAAAGTAATAGTTGGAATTATAAAACGGAGTAACAGCAATATTATTAATAGTCGGATTAGCAGACTCCTCTAAACCATCCTGCAGAACACCCTGAATAACGCGAGGATCTTCACGGTTAAGTGTTTTCGCTGAAACACCCAGATTAAACATCCGGTTTTCTAAACCATTAAATACATCTCCTCCAACCCGCAGATCCCAAAGGAAGGATAAGGAGATACTTTTATATCTGAACTTATTAATCGTACCCAACGTGAAATCAGGTATACGGTCGCCGATAGGATAATAAACACCATCTCCTGTCACAGGAAGTCCTGTCGCTGTATTGATCAGCACATCTCCATTCGCATTCCTCTTAAATCTTGTACCACTCAATGCTCCTATACTATAACCCGGATGCACAGAAGTACGTAATCCGGAAAGTACCCATGTATCAGACTCATACAATTCCGGCAACTCTTCAGCCAAAGAAAGTACCTTTCCTCTGTTTTTAGTAAAATTGAATGTAACATCCCAGTTGAAATCACGTTTCTCAACAGGTCTGACCATTGTCTGAATTTCTATACCGTGATTTTTGACCTCTCCGCCATTCAGCATTTTCAAAATATAACCTGTTCCGTAGCTGAGGCGTGGCAGAATAATCTGATCCGAACTCAAACGAGTGTAATAAGTAAAATCAAATGAAACACGCTTCTTAAATAAAGAGAACTCAATACCCGTCTCAAAGTCGCGCGTACGCTCTACTTTCAGATTCAGATTACCCCCATTGACACCATATGCAAAACCTCCTCCTGTAGAATACTGTCCTTCAAAAGAAGATTTAGTATAATAGGTCCGCCAAGGTTCTTTTCCCGTAAGCGAAACTGAAGATCTCAACTTTCCTTCATCCACAAAAGGGAACATATCGTGAAATCCCTTAATATCAGAGAAGTTAAAAGCAATAGATCCTGAAGGATAACCAAAGAACGGATTATTCGGCATTAGCCGTGAACTGCCATCCAGACGTCCTGACAATGTCAGGTACAATATCGTTTTGTACCCAAGCACTGCCTGCCCGAAAAAACCGACATTCCGGTAATTATTAATGGTGCTTTTGGATAATCTTGTTTCCGGCAGTGTATTGTTTATACTGTAAAAATCCGGATCAAAGAATTTTTTGCCATACTGTGCATTGGTCACATAATTATAATCATTAAAGGAGGCGCCCAATACGCCCTGCAATGAGAAATCATCAAACTTGTGACTCGACCTTGCCGTCAATGATCCCGTCAGGATGCGTGAAGTTCTGTCATATACACTTATCTGTCCTCCGGTAGGATCGCCTTCAGATCCGGAACCTAAGTAGGACTGATTATGATACACACTCTCTCCATGTGTAAAGGAATAGTCTAAGCCCAGAATACCATTAACAGACAACCATTTAGAGGGTCTGTACATAATATTGGAATTGGCCATCATACGATTCACCTTATCAAAAGATGTATTTCTGTAAACATCCCAAAACGGGTTGTCAAACTCGCTGTATATAGTACCGGAGTGCAGGACACGATTCCCTTTTTCATCTATCCACTGACGTACATCAGCCATAGGATTGAATCGTAATAAAGTAACCATATAACCATCTGCACCTTTTCTGGCTTTATCATTATCCGAATTGGTATAGCTAAAAGAGGTATTGATATTTAGTTTCTCTCCAAACTTAGCGGTGGCTGCGAGTCTGGATGAAATACGGGTATAACGTGTATTCGGTGTGATACCGGTATTATCATTGTATTCATTAGACCATCTGTAGGTAAATGCTTCATTTCCTCCTTCAAAAGAAAGATTATGTTTCTGATTATATCCTGTTCTGAAAAAACTTCTGATATTATCATACAATTGGACGCCTTCTTTATATTTAGGCCCCAATGAATATGGTGAAGTCCCGTCATATAATCCATTAGTACCTTTGGAATATATGTTCTGCACTTCAGGAAACTTATTGACAGTCTCCATACGTCCCGAAAAGTTGTATGTTACAGCTGTTCTGCCGGCTTTTGCTTTCTTTGTAGTGATCAATATCGCTCCGGAGGCTCCCTGACTACCAAACAAAGCCGTTGCCTCAGGACCTTTCATGATCGTGTACGATTCAATATCTTCCGGATTCAGGTCCATTCCGCGATTGGAGTAATCCAACGCTCTGTTTGCAGAACCCGATGCCAAATCATTTTCATTAAGTGTCGAATTATCAATAGGAACTCCATCCACAACAATCAGTGCACTGTTGTCTCCGGACACAGACACAAATCCGCGAAGTACAATTTGTGCAGAAGCTCCGGGCGCACCACTGGTCGAATTGATGGACAATCCCGGAACGCGTCCCTGCAGACCATTAAAAAAGGCCTCACGCTGTGTTTCAGAAACTTCATCACCACTCACGACAGGAGTTGAATAGCCTAAAGATTTTTTACTTCTGTCAATACCATAGGCCGTGACCACCACTTCATCAATCGATGAGGATGAGCTTGATAAAGTTACGTTGAGATTGGTTTTGCTGCCTACAGCTTGTTCTACAGTATTCATGCCGACGTAGCGATAGATAAGAGTAGCGCGGGGAGACACCGTAATCTTATAATTACCACTTCCATCGGTAATTACCTGGTTACTTTTGCCCTTTTCCATAACAGTAACCCCCTGTAACGATTTTCCATCATCGTCAGTTACTTTACCGGTTATTGTCTGTTGCTGCGCAAAGAGTATAGCGCAATTCCAAACAACCCCCAGCATTAATAGGAGAAATTTTATTTTCATGATTCAAAATTAGGTTAGTTTCAATAGGTTAAGTCCGATCAGATTAATGACCTGGTCAATAATTCTGAAAAAACAGAGAGGTAGCTGTCTACTTTTTGTTTATAAAATTTGGTTCTTCTTAGGTTAATAATCTCTACCGAAGATAACACATTTATGCATGATATTTCGAAATATATTTTAAAATAAACATAAAAAAGGGTTTGAATATTATTTCAAACCCTTTTTTTCAATAAAACATAATGCATTCACGTAACAAGACGCAAGAATACGCAAATCCTATTTTACCCTATACACCCCCATTTCTCCTTCATTTTCCAGTGGGTCTATAGCTTTTACAATGACCATTTTTAGTTTTTTGCCGTTTTCTTCACGCGCAAACTCCTTACTCAGTATAGAAGGTACTACAATCTCATATTTCCACTCCCCTCCGTAGTTAGTATACACCAGCCACTTACTTACCTGCTCTTTTCGAGGATGCGACCATTTGACAAAGACGCTCTGTTTATGCGTATCGCCGCTTACAAATGGAGCGGAGAGATAGAAAGAAGTTAGCCAGGGTGTTCTCGGTGAAAGTGCCTCCGTACGGTAAGGTCCGTCAGCAACCGCTCTGGTCATAGCCGCATTTTTAGTCAACCCGGCAATACTCCAGTGAATGGCACCTATACTGTTAGGAATTTCCTTACGTGTCACCTCTATCTGACGGACAATCTCATTTGAATAATCTGCAGATCGTCTTCCAACCGTATTAATACCTGGCCACACATGACGACCTAATGTATTTTCACTCTGCCACCATCTCAATAGAGTCGTAAAACTCTGCTTAGCCGGTTCAATTGGCCAGTATAGCTGTGGGGCAAAATAATCGATCCAACCTTTATTTAACCATAGCTTGGCATCAGCATACAACTGATCATACTGACTTGATCCCTGTATTCCGGCAGGATACCCCGGTTTCCAGATACCAAAAGGACTGATTCCGAATTTTACATGATTTTTTTCAGCTTTGATTTCCTTATAGATACGCTCAATAAATGTATTTACACTATTTCTTCTCCAGTCCGCACGGGTAAGTTTACCTCCGGATTTGACATAAGCATTCCAGCTTTCCGTATCCGGAAAATCCTGCCCTCCGTTATACTCGGCATATGGATAGAAGTAGTCATCAAAGTGAACACCATCAATATTATATCGCTTTACAATATCTAATACGACACGTGAAGCATGATCCTGAGTGGATTTTTTAGAAGGATCAAACCAGTAATAGCCTTGTTTCAGCTTCAGTACAGATTCAGGCATTCGCTTTACCATAGATGCTTCCGTGACCACACCGCTTGCGCTGTGATGTGCACGATAAGGGTTTAACCAGACATGAAGTTCCAGCCCCCTTTTATGTGCCTCTTCAACCCAGAATTCCAGCGGATCATAGTAGGGGTACGGAGCTTTCCCCTGTTGTCCTGTCAGAAATACAGACCAGGGTTCATATTCACTTTTGTATAATGCATCAGCAGCAGGTCTGACCTGAAAGATAACCGCATTAAAGCGATTTGATTTTAAGAAATCAAGTAAGGATATGGCTTCCTGCTTCTGTTCCTCTGTGGAGAGGTTATTTTTACTTGGCCAGTTTATATTAGCAACAGATGCAACCCAAGCCGCCCTGAATTCACGTGGTACCTGCGGCAAATCCACCTTAAGCTCTTCCTCTTTTTCCTTTACTTTGGTTTGCGGTTTTTCTATTTGCGGAGTGACCGCCGGTACAGAATCCACCTGTACAACAACGGAAGGAGCTACCAATACCTGGTTTTTCATTCTTTTCTTGGAAGAACATCCGCTCAAACCAACAAAAATAAAACTCAATACTATAACGTAAACTAACGGTTTATTCATAAATCGTAAAATAAACGACAAAACTACACTTTTAAGATTAAACGAAAAACTAATCACTGCTATTGCCGTTTTCTAGCCTTTAATGTTGATCTGTTCTCCCTCAAAAACAACCTGCTGTAATCCGAACGCATCATCAAACACAATTATATTGGCTGTCGCACCCGCTTCGATCCTTCCCAGATCTGTACGTCCGATTAGATTCGCCGGATACAATGTTGCCATACGCAAAGCCTCTTCCAGAGGAATACCAACCTGTAATACGGCATTCTTTACAGCCTGCAACATCGTCAGCGCAGAACCGGATAATGTCCCGTCCGGCAACACATAGTGATCTACATTCAGGATATGTTTATAAATTCCTTTATCACATCTGGCGACAGCATCTGTAATCATAAACAGACGTTCTCCCATTTGTCTTTTAGCCACTTTTGCAGCTTCATAATTCACATGAATACCATCCAGAATGATACTTGCACATGCTCGCTGATGATTGAAAACAGCACCAGGCAGACCTGTTTCACGATGATGGAAAGCCGACATCGCATTGAAGAGATGTGTCGCCGTCAGTATACCGCTATCAAATCCCGCTGTAGCTTCTTCAAAAGTCGCATTGCTGTGCCCTGCACTCAGTAGAATACCTCTCTCCAGCAAAAGAGACAGACAATCAGCATCCAGTAATTCGGGGGCCACAGTCATCATTTTAACCAGCGCCTTATGGTCATCATTCAACAAGTGTGTGATCTCTTCTGCTGTAGCTTTTATGATCAGCTCTTCAGGATGTGCGCCTCTTTTTTTCGCATTCAGGAAAGGACCTTCCAGATGAAGACCCAATGCTACCCGCGGCTCATACTTATTTACAATGGCAATAGCCGTTTTGAATACATCGATAGTATTAGTGGCCAGACACAAGAGGTAAGAGGTACAGCCTTGTTTCAGAAGTGTATCATCAATCTTAGCCAATGAATCACTGGTCAGCTCAGCGGAAAACAGCTGGTCACCTGCGCCGTAGATCTGAAGATCAATCAGTCCCGCACTCACCAATCCTCCTTTTGCGTCTATAACCTTTGCTCCGGCAGGAGGCTGTTCGTAAGGTATGATAGAAGAAACCTTATCATTTTCCAATACGATGATCCGGTCAGATAATATTTCGGTACCTGTAAAGATACGCCCGTTTACAATTACAGTTTTTGTATGCATGATGCCTGAATTTTGAGAGATATAAAGATAAGGATTGGTAATGTCAATGAAGGTGTGTAAATTAGCTTAATGGATTCTTTTAACAAAAAAGACAGCGAAAAACCTGTCAATTCGAATATCAGACTGATGCGAAATATCAATATTATAGCCATCACGATCTTCGTACTGGCTATTCTTTTCAAGGTTATCCAACATTTCTTTTTTAAGTAAACGCTAAACGCATGTCAGAAAAAATTATTTTAAACACTGAAAAAGCGCCCGCAGCTATCGGGCCTTACAACCAAGCCATCAAAGCAGATAAAACATTATATGTATCCGGACAGATTCCTTTGATTCCGGAGACAATGGAACTTATCACATCAGGAGTCCGCGATGAAACACATCAGGTACTCAAAAATGTAGAAGCTATTCTAAGTCATGCAGGATATTCTTTTAAGGATGTAGTCAAAACATCTATCTTCTTAAAAGATATGGGCGATTTTGCTACTGTCAATGAAATATATGCCCAGTATTTTGTAGATGCTCAGCCTGCACGTGAATGTGTTGCAGTAGCGACATTACCCAAAAATGTAAACGTAGAAATATCAGTCATTGCCTGGAAAGCATAGTGAATAACGAAATAAAACATACAGAAAGCCGCGGAAAGTATTTCTTAGCGGCTTTTTTAGCCCCTTTCATCTGGGGATTTATGTCTATCCCTGTTCGCTGGATACGCGGTTGGCCGGCTGAAGATATCCTTTATTTTCGCATACTGACGGCCATGCTTATCCTTTGGATATTCATCCTCATATTCCGGAGAAAAAAATTAAAGGAAGATATTTACCATTATAAAGAACTGGTCCAAAAAGACAAACGAAAATATGTCTGGCTCACTATACTGGCCTCTTTATTTATCTTTGGTAACTGGTATACCTATATCTACTGCATCAATCATATCAGTATTCAGGCCGCAGCATTTGCATATATGTTATGCCCCCTCATTACCACAGCAGCGGCCCACTTTATTCTCAGAGAAGAATTGAGCCTGATTAAAAAAACAGCTTTATTCTTTGCGTTATGCAGTGTCATTATGCTGGCTACCGGCTCATTGATTGAAGTATTATGGTCTATAGCGATAGGTGGATTATATGCTTTCTACCTTATTATACAAAGAGTCGTACAAGGATTTGACAAATTAAACATTCTGGCGATACAGTTGCTGTTGTGCATGGTTATCGTCATACCTAAATTATTATTCAATCATCATGCCCTGCCCACTGCCCCGGTATTCTGGTATACGACATTCATTATAGCACTGTTATTTACGATCATTCCCTTGTATCTGAGCATGTTTGCACTCAACAAAATATCCTCCTCAACTGTTGGCATAATGCTGTATATCAACCCGATAATAGCTTTCTTTTTAGCCGTATTCTATTTCAAAGAACAGGTCGATCCGCACAAATTCTGGGCCTATGGTTTGCTTATCGTGGCATTGCTACTCTTCAATTCAAAGGTCCTGACAAAAATTCTGAAAGGTTAAAAACACATACCTGAATAAAATTTTACTCAAAAACTGACAATAATAAAACAAAAAAGTCGTTAAAGTGTACTTATTTTAGCATCCGCTTTTTTAGCGTTGCTAAATGCTTTTAACACACAAAATATAAACTGTAATTGTCACTTTATCTGTTATCCGGTTATATCGTAATTAGTGGTTCCTTTTCCTTCAAAAACGGCAACCTGCTATATTCCCCTTTCTGTAAGAAAACGGTGCGACAATTTTTTACACACGAGACGCATCCCACCTGATATTCAACGCCGACTTAATTAAAAACAATAAACAATTATATCATTTGATAATACACTATCTTAAAATCACCAATATATGGGTCTTACTACTATCAAATTACATGAATTGCTCAAAGCGACTTTAATAGTACTACTATTAAGCTTGGGCAGCAGCCAGGTATTTGCACAGGCACGGCAAATCAAAGGGCTTGTCCTTGACGGACAAAATCAATCTCCGATCGCAGGAGCTACCATCAAATTGGTCGGGACAGAACAGGCTGCTTCCTCCGACCAGAACGGAACGTTTACAATCAATACGACTTCCACATCAAACACGTTAAGTGTATCTTCTGTAGGCTATGAAACCAAAACAGCAACTGCTGCGGCAAACGGAGCACAGGTAACCATCGTGCTGACACCCAGCATGCAGGAACTGGAAAGCGTAGTTGTAACAGCATTGGGTATCAACCGTGCACAGAAATCATTAACCTATTCTACACAGCAGGTTAATTCGGAAGAATTAAACCGCGTAAAAAGCCCCAATCTGATCAATACTTTAAACGGTAAGGTTGCCGGGGTCAATATCGCTCCAAGTTCTTCAGGTCCCGGAGGTTCTGCGAAAGTAGTTCTGCGTGGTAACAAATCCGCATCCGGAAACAACCAGGTTCTGTATGTTATTGACGGGGTACCGATCAACAACAGTACACTCGGAACGCAGCCAAGCAATGTCTTCGGAGGTGAGCGCGATCCGGGAGATCCCATTGCACTTATCAATCCGGAAGATATTGAAAATATATCCATCCTGAAAGGTGCATCAGCTGCAGCCTTGTACGGTAGTCAGGCCGCAAATGGTGTAATCCTCGTAACAACGAAATCAGGAAAACAAGGACGTACAGTAGTGAATTTTTCATCCAGTGCAACTTTGGAAACACCGGCTTACACGCCTGAATTCCAGAATAAATATGGACAGGGTTCCAACGGAGTAGCAAGTACGACAGGTTCTTCCAGTTGGGGAGAGGAAATCTCCGGACAGAACTACGACAATGTAGGGAAGTTCTTCCGCACAGGTAATAATTTCACCAATTCCATTACCTTATCCGGAGGAAACGAAAAAAATCAAACTTACTTCTCATACGCTAATACGCAGGCTCAGGGAATCACTCCTAATAATGATCTTTCCCGACACAACTTCAACTTTAAAGAATCTGCAAACTTCTTCAATGATAAACTAAAAGTAGAAGGAGGGGCAAATTATATCACACAGAAGTTAGAAAATGCACCTCAGACCGGTTTTTATTTCAATCCGATTGTAGGGCTCTATCTTCTTCCGAGAAGTATTGATATCTCACCCTATAAAGACTTTGAAAAATTCAATCCTGCAAGAAATCTATACGATCAGAACTGGTTTTCTATAACAGATAATGAGACCACACAGCAAAACCCGTGGTGGATTGTCAATCGTAATCAGAATTCTTCCGTACGGAATCGCCTTCTCCTGAGCGGTAGTGCAAAATATACAGCTACACCATGGTTATCTGTTCAGGCTCGTGGTAGCCTCGACAGAACAAGCGAAGTCTATGAAAGAAAAGTGTACGCAGGAACACAAAGCATCCTTTCCAGACCAAACGGAAGATACGATTATACAAATACCACTATCACACAACAATATGCAGACTTAGTCGCCAATGTCAATTTCGATGTGACAGACAAATTCAAGATCTCCGGTGTGGTAGGAACCAGTATCACCGATTGGAAAACAGAAGGTGTTGATTACAACAGCGGACAGGAAAGTCTGAAGATCCCGAATGTATTTACACTTCAGAATTCGACAACTCCCCGTCCTTCGACACTCTCCGCCATGAGAAGACAATTACAGTCTGTATTTGCAAGTGCCAATCTATCGTATGACAACTGGTTATACTTAGACCTTACAGCACGTAATGACTGGTCAAGCACGTTAGCTTTTACCGGCAACAAATCCTTCTTCTATCCTTCTGCCGGTCTGGGTGTTGTACTGAATGACAAACTGAATTTGCCATCGTTTATTAATATGGCGAAGATACGAGGATCATTTGCGCAGGTAGGTAATGATCTGCCGCCATACACAACGCTGCTCACCAACAGATTGGATCCGTATGCGGTCCTTACCCTAAACGATATTGCATTCTTAAGAGAACTGAAACCGGAAATGACCAACTCTCTGGAGATCGGTACAGAATGGAGAATGTGGAATAACCGTCTGGGCGTAGATGTGACCTATTACAAAACGAACACAAAAAATCAGTTCTTTAAGATCGCAGCCAGTCAGGCGTCATTCTACAATCAATATGCAATCAATGCCGGAAATATTCAGAATCAGGGTATAGAAGCATTAATCAGTCTGGATGCCGTTAAATCAGAAGATTTTAACTGGACGACAAGCATCAACTATTCTTACAATAAGAATAAGATCATTGAACTGGATGACAGAATCAAAGATTTCTCTCTTACAGGAGAAAGCCGTAATAACTACGCTTCTAAATTCGAAGTTGGGGGCTCATTCGGAGACATCTACGGACAGGATTTCCAGAAAGATGATCAAGGGAGAATCATTGTCAGCGATGGTATACCTCAAAAAAATTCAAACTATACCAAATTAGGAAATGCCAATCCACTTTGGCAAATGGGCTGGAATAATAATTTCAGCTACAAAAATCTATCGCTTAGCTTCCTGATCGATGGTAAGTTTGATTACGAAGTAATGTCCGTGACACAGGCTGTCCTGGACGGATACGGTGTATCCAAAGCTAGCGGAGATGCACGTGAAGCAGGAGGCGTAGCGATCAACGGTGTTACACCGGCCGGAGTTCCTGTCACCAGCATCGATGCAAATAAATGGTATACTTCTACAGGTGGGATAGGTCCCGTTACCAGCAACTATATCTATGACGGGACAGTGGTTCGACTGAGAGAATTGACATTAGGTTATGACTTCAATATCAAACAAGGCTTTATTAAGAAATTAAAAGTTTCGGCAGTAGGACGTAATCTGTTCTATATTTCCAAAAAAGCACCTTTTGATCCGGAAGTTACTATGTCTACAGGAAATACACTAAGCGGTGTAGATATCTTTATGATGCCTGCAACACGCAACTACGGACTTACTTTAAATGCGACTTTCTAATCTGGACTATCATGCAAAAAATTAATATAAAAAAATACGGAAGCTATTTATTATTCCTTTCGTTATCAGCCGGAGTACTAAGCGGTTGTACCAAAAATTTTGAAGAATATAACACGAATAATATCGGGGTGACAGATGAAGACCTCAAACTTGACGGACAGGATCTGGTCTTATTCTTTCGTCAGGCACAAATGGCCATCTACAATTTTTCAGGTGGGGGCGATCCAAACTCCTATCAGGTACAACAGAATCTGAATGCAGACGTATTTTCAGGATACTTCATGTCTCCGACACCTTTCAACAGCGGTCAGAACAATCTTAATTATGCTTTAGTAAACGGATGGAACGGGGAACCTTTCAAAGTGTTATACGTCAATGTACTCAACTCGCTGAATAAGCTCGAGAAAAATGAGCTGGCTAAAACATATCCGGCACTTTGGGGATCTGCTTTAGTCGTGAAAGTTGCAGCAGCCAGCCGTGTAACCGACATTTACGGTCCGATTCCTTACAGCAAAGCGGGTATTACAGGAGATATTCCATATGACAGTCAGGCAGATATCTATACCAGTTTTTTCAGCGATCTGGATGCTTCCTCAAAAATACTGCAGGACTACATCACGAATCCATCTGCGAGTCCTGTTCCGGATAAAATTAATGATATTGACCTGGTTTATAAAGGAGCTGACAATACCGCACGTTTCAGAAACTGGCTCAAATTATCCAATTCCCTTCGTTTGCGCTTAGCTATGCGTATTGTAAAAGTAAATCCGCAATTAGCACGTGAACAAGCGGAAAAAGCCCTTAACCCTGCAAATGGCGGAGTAATAGAAGTAAATACCGATAATTTCAAGATCAATATTCCAACAGATGCTAACTTCTCCAACCCATTATTCTTTATTGCAAAAAACTGGGATGACACCCGTATTAATGCATCCCTGGAATCATTTATGGTAGGTTATCAGGATCCCCGTATCTCCAGATACATGGATAAAGCCACTGATCCTGCATTTGCAGGACAGTACAAAGGGATACGCGCCGGTGCAGACGGTATAGAAAAAGATAAGTATAAATCTTATTCATCATTAAATACAACCGATGGCAATCCTTCTTTTACTGCGACTACAGCTCCGGTACTCATGACTGCTGCTGAAATATACTTCCTGAGAGCAGAAGCTGCGCTCCGGGGATGGGCAAATGCAGGTGGCACAGCACAATCGCTATATGAGAAAGGAATAGATCTATCCTTCCAGCAATGGAATGTCTCATCTCAATTGAACAACTACATTCAGGATAACACGAATATACCTGTCAAATATACAGATCCCAAGAATACGAAAAATGACGCCCAGGCCATGACAGCAATCACCATCAAATGGGATGAGTCAGCAAGCAATGAACAAAAGCTGGAACGTATCATCACACAGAAATGGCTAGCCATATTCCCTGAAGGACAGGAAGCATGGAGTGAATACAGAAGAACAGGATATCCGAAAATATTCCCTGTTGTGGTCAACAACAGCGGAGGCACGATCAGTACGGCTGTACAGATCAGAAGATTGCCTTTCCCGCAAAATGAATACAATGCCAATGGTGCCGAAGTGCAAAAAGCCATACAGTTACTTGGTGGTGCCGACAACGGGGGCACCCGTCTGTGGTGGGACAAAGAACAAGGAAATTTCTAAAAATCCTTATTCATATCTCTGTATAATGCCTCTGATCTTATTGATCAGGGGCATTACTATTTTTATTAAAATAACAATACAGCTGTAGCAAAACTATTACAATCACCGTCTCACTCTAAAACCATATTATTATTGTTATGAAAATCAAAGCCGTATCGATCTCGATACTTTCGATCCTTATTCTCACACTAATGGGCTGCAAGAAAGAAGGAGAGTCCTATGAAGAGCTAAACAGACTAGCCAACCTCAAAGTTCAGGAAGCCATACAACTTACTAAAGATCGCTCCTGTGGCAATCTGAATGAATGGCGCATAGACACCCTCTATAACTATGGTTATTTCCCGGTGCACCCAAGTTTTGAACAGGATTACAAAAAATTAGTACAAGAAGCGAGTGAACTCTTCACAAGAGCCGGCAAGCTCTATAAAGGGCCGGTACTCAATACCGCCAGAACGTCAATTGCCGTCCTTCCGCCTCACTTTGGATTACGTTGTACAGAAGGCAGGATTAAAGTGGTCACTGCCAATGATTTTGACTTAACAGAGGTCAATGATCGTTTACAGAAACTTTTCCCGGAAATCAGAGACTTTTTTAAAGAGCAGACATGTAGTTCGGCTACAGGATGGTATGTGACTACGATACGAAAAGATTGTGAATTTGTATCAATAGCCTATACACAGACTGACAGATTTAGAGAGTTCTCTAAGAGAATGGAAGAGTATGCTCACCTGTATTATCGCAAAACAGTTTTGGATAAGTCTATGAATTGTCCGTCTGTCAATGATAAACCGGCAAAAGGAGTAGCTTGTGAGAATGGTAAACCTGCTGTTAAATACTAAATCAGTATATATTATGAATATTATGAAACATAGAGCACTTTCAGCATCGCTGGTCTTTATGGTAATCCTGATCTTTTTTAGTTGTAAAAGAAAAGACTGCTGTATTCCTGATATCCCCAATCCGTATAAAAACTTTAGTCAGGAACAATTAGAAAAACTTTCAACAGATTCTTACAAAAAGATAAATGAGTTAACAACCAGTATCCCCTGTACCGACCCCACAGATTGGAATATGACCGATATGCGCACAGAATGTGGATTATCACACATTGTTTATCACAAAAGCCTGGACAGAACAAAACTTGAGCAGCTGATCTACAACCATAATCAGATTATGGAAATATATGCGCCTATGGTCGCTCCTGTTATAAATTGCATGGCTTATCAAAAGCCATCAGGAATCATTTGTCAGAACGGGAAAGCAACATTAATCTATAATAACACCAAAAACTAATTATGAAAAGAGTATTAAGCACCCTCCTTTTATTGTCCGGGATCCTGGTTTTGGGCTGTAAAAAAGATCCTGGTTACGAAGAATTAAGGCGTCTGGCAGACGAAAAGTTTCAGGAAATAGTACAACTGACACAAAGTGTAGCATGCGGAGATCCATCCGTCTGGAAGATCGCTACTATTTACCAACTGGGGCCGGTATATCTTCCGGTACACCCAAGTTTTGAAGAGCGCTATAATAAACTTGTAGAAGAATATCATGTTCGCCGCAAGCGCGCTGATAATGCTCCGGATGCTCCTCCGATTCCTTACCTTGATTATTTTGAAGCCTATCCACCGATCGGAATACGATGCAAGAACAATAAAGCTGAGCTTTATTATGCTAAAGATATGACATTGCAGGAAATTGAGGAGGAACTACCAAAATATTTTACAGAAATAGTGGATTTCCATAAGAATGATCCTTGTACGAATCCCAATTTGTGGAGAATAGGATATATCCGGCAAGACTGTAAATATATCGCTGTACTCTACAATGAAAACATCAGAGGAGAAGAGTTTTACAAAAAAGGTCGTCAGTATGAAAGTCTGTATGCACAGAAAAGAAAACTTCAGGCCTCCCCTCCCTGCAGCAATCAAAATGATAAGCCCGCAAAAGGAGTAAGCTGTGAAAATGGAAAACCAGTCATACAATACTAACCGTTTTTAAAGCATTTTTCTTAAATTAGCCACTTAGCAGAAATGTAATTGCAGTGGCTAATTTATCTTTAATAACACCCATAGAATATCTCAAAGGCGTAGGCCCTCAAAAGGCCGACATACTCAAAAAAGAGTTGCAGGTTTTTACTATAGGTGATCTGCTGGAATATTACCCTTTCCGCTATATAGACCGCACTCAGTTTCACAAAATTCATAAGCTACATCCCGATATGATCGGCGCCCAGGTATTGGGACGACTAATTGGCCTGCAGGAAGTCGGTGAAAAAAGAGGGAGAAGGCTGGTCGGCCAGTTTAGAGACGATACCGGATCAATAGAACTCGTCTGGTTTCAAAGTATTCCCTGGCTGAAGAAATCACTTAAAATCGGCTCTCCATATATTCTCTATGGGAAACCAACCGAATTTAACGGACATATCTCCATTACACATCCGGAGATGGAGCTCTATAATGCACAGGAACAAAAGATCGGAAATCAAAGTCTGCAACCTGTTTATTCCTCTACAGAAAAGCTCAAAAAATTCAACCTTGACACAAGGGGTATACAGCGTTTACAACAGACCGCCCTGGAAACAGTATACCGTAGCATCGGAGATATGTTGCCGCCCTATCTCATACAGGAACACCGGTTAATCGACTATCCGAAGGCTTTACTTGCTATACACTTTCCAAAATCACAGCAGGAACTCGATCAGGCCATCCGAAGATTGAAATTTGAAGAGCTGTTTTTTATACAACTTCGTCTCTTAAACAACAAGCAGCTTAATACCCTCAAATTTAAAGGTCACCGCTTTGATCAGGTCGGAGAAAAGGTCAATACATTTTTCAATGAAAAACTCCCCTTTCCACTGACCAATGCGCAAAAAAGAGTAATTAAAGAAATTCGTCAGGACACCAATACCGGCGCCCAGATGAACAGACTTGTCCAGGGAGACGTAGGCTCAGGGAAGACTGTTGTAGCCCTGATGAGTATGCTGCTCGCCATAGACAATGGATTTCAGGCCTGCATGATGGCTCCCACAGAAATTCTTGCTACACAACACTACGCCAGCGTAAGTGAACTGTTAGGCGAGGGATTCGCAAAAGTCCGCTTGCTGACCGGATCTACACCCGCCAAAGAACGTCGGATTATCCATCAGGAGCTCGAAGAGGGAACACTGGATATACTTATAGGTACCCACGCACTCATCGAAGATAAGGTACGATTCAAAAATATTGGTTTTGTAGTTATTGATGAACAACACCGGTTTGGAGTAGAGCAGAGAGCCAAACTATGGCGTAAAAATGTCATACCTCCGCATATGCTCGTGATGACAGCTACACCTATACCACGCACATTGGCGATGACCATGTACGGCGATCTCGATATATCGGTCATTGATGAATTGCCGGCAGGCCGTAAACCGATCAAGACGGTGCACTTTTTTGAAAGCTCCCGGCTGCGCATGTTTGGTTTTATGAAAGAAGAGATCGCAAAGGGCAGACAGGTATATGTCGTATTTCCCCTGATTAAGGAAAGCGAAAAGCTGGACTTGCTCTATCTGGAAGCAGGGCTTGAAAATCTGCAACGTGAATTCCCGTTGCCACAATACAAGATCAGTATCGTTCACGGAAAGATGCCAGTGAAAGATAAAGATTTCGAGATGCAGCGTTTTATAAAACATGAAACACAAATCATGGTAGCAACGACCGTGATCGAAGTAGGAGTCAATGTACCGAACGCATCTGTCATGGTCATCGAAAATTCCGAACGATTTGGGCTATCCCAGCTTCACCAGCTGCGCGGGCGCGTAGGAAGAGGTGCAGAACAATCCTTCTGTATCCTTATGTCTGGCAACAAACTAAGTAAAGAAGGTCGTTTACGACTGGAAACAATGGTTCGCACCAACGACGGATTTGAAATTGCAGAAGTCGATTTACAGCTTCGCGGGCCCGGAGACATCTCCGGAACACAACAATCCGGTGTATTAGACATGAAGATTGCCAATCTTGCCAGCGATCAGGCGATTCTTTCAGAAGCCCGGAATACAGTGATCAGCATTTTCAAAGAAGACCCTGCTCTACAGTTGGAGAAGAATATTTTACTTAGCGCTTACCTTAAACAACGTGCTCCCGGTATCTCCTGGGACAAAATCTCTTAAAAAACAACTATCTTTGCATTATGCTTTAAGCAAGATGCTTCCGGCAAACAAAATTGCGTAGGAATCTGTTAATAGTATACCTGTTTTCAAATCTCCTGTCGCTATTATTCTTAATACTATTATATGGCTAGAACCAAAATATACGATACCGCATTAAAACCCGAAACTGCAGTACTGATCTCCGTCATTACTCCGGATACAACAGAAGCCAAAGCCCGTGAGTATCTCGAAGAACTGCAATTTCTGGTCGAGACTGCCGGAGGGATTACCAACGGTATTTTCACACAAAAACTCGCTTATCCGGATAAGGCAACTTTTATCGGAAGTGGCAAAATGGAAGAAATCAAATCTTACATCGATGCAGAAGAAATCGATATGGTAGTGTTTGATGATGAATTAAGCCCTTCTCAACTGCGCAATATCGAAAACTTTTTCAAAGTAAAGATTCTGGACCGTTCCAATCTGATTCTGGATATATTTGCCAGTCACGCCAAAACAGCACAGGCAAAGACTCAGGTAGAGCTGGCTCAGCTTCAATACATCCTTCCCCGATTGACACGCATGTGGACGCACCTGGAGCGTCAGCGTGGTGGTATCGGTATGCGTGGTCCGGGTGAATCTCAGATAGAATCCGACAGACGGATGATCCTGAATAAGATCTCCCTGTTCAAAGAACGTCTCAAATCCATTGATAAACAGAATGAGACACAGCGTAAAAACCGTGGAGAAATGATCAGAGTGGCATTAGTCGGATATACAAACGTTGGAAAATCAACCATTATGAATATGATTTCCAAATCTGACGTACTGATCGAAAACAAACTCTTTGCAACCCTGGACACAACAGTCAGAAAGGTTGTAATCGATAATTTGCCATTCCTGCTGTCCGATACCGTAGGGTTTATCCGCAAGTTGCCTCATCATCTGGTCGAGTGTTTCAAATCCACATTAGATGAAGTACGGGAAGCAGATGTACTGATTCACGTCGTAGACATTTCTCACCCCAATTTTGAGGACCACATTCACGCTGTCAATGAGACGTTAAAAGATTTGGGAGCATTAGACAAACCGGTTATTACTGTATTCAACAAAATCGATGCTTACAAACCGGCAGTTGAAGAAGGAGACGAAGGTGAAGAAAGAGACGAAGGTGAAGAAAGAGAAGTAACACTGGAAAAATTCAGAAATAGCTGGATGGGAAAAAATTCAGATCCGGCCATCTTTATCTCAGCAACCAATAAAACGAATGTTGAGGAATTCAAGCAAAAGCTTTACGACATTATTGTCGAAATGCACAATGCCCGATATCCATATAATAATTTGTTGTATTAGCGAAAGGCCGTAAGCGATAATTTAACAAAGAGGGATTTGAACTCACATCATCATTTCCCTCTGCCGATAAAAACAAAACGTTACAGATTAAGCGAAAAAAAACAGTCAGTCAACAGCTTACAGCCTTTTGCCTACGCACATCATATGAACAAAAAAGTACAATTCACGGACTGGGGTTTGCAGGATTATCAGGATGCCTGGAACAGACAAGAAGAGATTTTCAAAAGTATATTGGACATCAAGCATGATAATCGTGTCAACGAAGCGTATACAGAGACCAATAACTATCTCATCTTTACTGAGCATCCTCATGTATACACCTTAGGAAAAAGCGGTCACCCGGACAATCTTTTATTAGATGAGCAGGGCCTTGAAGAAAAACAAGCCACCTTCTATAAAATAAATCGCGGCGGAGACATCACCTACCACGGTCCCGGACAGATTGTAGGCTATCCGATTCTGGATCTCGACAATTTCTTCACCGACATTCACCTGTATCTCCGTACATTGGAGGAGGCTATTATTCTGACCCTCGCAGACTATGGAATTCCGGCAGGCAGATACCCCGGATATACCGGCGTATGGATAGATCCTGATAATGACAAAGCCCGCAAAATATGTGCAATGGGTGTGCGCGCCAGCAGATGGGTCACTATGCATGGATTTGCCTTCAATGTAAACGCAGATTTGAGTTATTTCGGAAACATTGTTCCATGTGGAATAGATGATAAAGATGTGACTTCTATGCAGCGTGAACTTGGAAGAGAGATAGATATCAACGAAGTAAAAGACAGATTAAAGAACCATCTGGCAGACCTGTTCCATATGGAACTGATATAAATATTCCAGATCAGCAACAGTACTAAATCAATTCCTTCAGGAGCAAAGCATGAAGATCAAACAATTCGGTCTCCGCAGACCTGGTCGCTATGGACAGTTTGATCTCTGAGCAATGCGGGGCAAATGTCTGTTCCACCAACTCTACACTGTTATTTTCTCCCGAAAGATGAGTTAATATCAGGTGCTTCAGCCTGCTACTGCGGCAATTATTGAAAATTTCCAGAGAAACAGTATTGGAGATATGCCCCCATCCGCTACTGATTCTGTTTTTCAGATAATAAGAATAGCGCCCCGTACGAAGCATTTCCTCATCATAGTTAGATTCTAACAGCAGAATATCCGCATGCTGAATAACATATCTGACATTATCGCAAGCCCGGCCGATATCGGTCAGGATACCGATATTATACTGTCCGTCAGAAACAAGAAAGCTGCAGGGTTCCTTCGCATCATGATATTTGGGAATACCATATACCGTCAGTTCCCCTATCTCCACTTTATCATCAGGCTTGATTACATGTACCAGATGAGAAGGGAGATGTAACCGGCTTCCGCGATAACTTCCTTCAGTAATATACACCGGAAGATTGTATTTTTTGCTAAAAACCGATAGCCCGCGAATATGGTCGGTATGTTCGTGTGTTATAAAAATTGCTTTTATAGTATCAGGCTGAATCCCCAGATTCCCCATGCGCAGATGGATATGCTTACTGTTTATCCCGGCATCAACCAGAATCGCAGAATCATTCTTCGCCACGTAATAGCAGTTACCGTTACTGCCTGATGCTATAGCACTATACTTCATTCAAAACAAAATTAAAAAATATCCGGCAAGATCATATGCCTTTAACATTCAGGAAGACTAAGCGGAATATGTACAGCCAATCCACCATCTGCCGTTTCTTTATATTTCACATTCATATCCTGTGCGGTATCCCACATCGTTTTCACCACGGCATCAAGACTTACTTTTGCCTTATCCGGATTAGAACGCAGCGCTAACTGCGCAGCAGTGATTGCCTTAATTGCCCCCATGGTGTTCCGTTCTATACAAGGCACCTGCACAAGCCCACCGATCGGATCACAGGTCAGTCCCAGATGATGTTCCATGGCAATCTCCGAAGCCATCAGTACCTGCCGTTGAGATCCACCCAGACATTCGGTCAGCGCTCCGGCAGCCATTGCAGAGGAAACCCCAATCTCAGCCTGACAACCGCCCATTGCCGCAGATATAGTCGCTCCCTTTTTAAAAATCGAACCGATCTCAGAAGCTGTAGCAATAAATTGAATAATCTTACTCTCATCAAATCCATTGTGAAAAGTAATAAAATATTGAAGCACCGCCGGAATCACCCCCGCAGCTCCGTTTGTAGGCGCCGTAACGACACGTCCAAATGAAGCATTTTCCTCATTTACGGCCAAAGCAAAGCAACTCACCCAATCCAGAATATAATCAAAATCTTTTCCTCCTTCACGTATAGCCTGTACCCAACTCTCAAAATCGACATAACTACGGCCATTGATCAGTTTTTTATTCAGTTTTGCAGCACGTCGTTCCACGTTCAATCCGCCCGGAAGGACACCCGAAGTATGACAACCTCTGTAGATACATTCTTTAATAGCTGTAAAAATACGAAGTACTCCGGCTTTAGTCTCTTCTTCGCTACGCCAGGCGCTCTCATTCTCCATGACGACATCAGAAATCTTCAAACCCGTACGCATACAGGCCAACATAAGCTCCTGAGCAGTATCAATAGGAAAAGGCAAATCTATTTCAGATAAGAACCCGGAATCGTCACCCTCCTGAACAACAAAGCCACCGCCGATTGAATAGTAGGTTTCACTCACCGCCTTTTCACCTTTCAAAAAAGCCTGAAATGTTACCGCATTAGGGTGAAAAGGAAGACTTTCCTGAAATAAGAACAACAGGTCTTCTTTAAAAGAAAAAGGAATAACATGTTTCCCTGCTAGCACCAGCTCATGAGCTGCTTTGATATGCTCGACCTTAGGAGTGATCTGATTCACATCACAGGTCACGGGATCATCTCCGCTCAGTCCCAACAGGATTGCAATATCGGTTCCGTGTCCCACTCCGGTCTTTGCCAGTGATCCGTACAATAAGATCTTGACAGCTTCTACATCACCCAACACACCCTTATCTTCTAAGACTTTGGTAAACTGCTGTGCAGCACGCCATGGACCCAATGTATGCGAACTGGAAGGCCCTACCCCAATCTTAAACATATCAAATATAGAAATCTGCTCTTTTGCCATTTTTTAGATCAACAATTTAATCGTCACAAAAATATGATATATTCCATTACAAATATCATATTGAAAAGGTTATTTCAACACGAATTATTGTCATTTTTATAAACAATGGTTTTCCCCCGGCACATTCCGAAAAATTAACACTATTTAACACCCTCATACCTGTACGTAACAAGTCAGTTACCCGCTGTTTGTTATCTTTGATGCCTAATAGTTGTGGGGGATTCAAAAAACATGTTGCACTTTCGAAAGATAATCATTCTAATTCTTTTCATCAGTCATTTCCCGTATCAGGCCATAAGCCAAAATTCTCCGAAACGGGAACTTCGGGGTGTGTGGATTGCTACGGTAGCCAATATTGACTGGCCAAGCAGGGACAATGAAAGTAGTGAACGGCAAAAGCAAGAACTGATCAATATTCTGGATGCACATCAACGTGCCGGACTGAATGCGATATTCTTCCAGATCAGACCTGCTGCAGACGCATTTTATGCAAAAGGAAGAGAACCCTGGAGCAGATATCTTTCGGGTGTACAGGGTAAAGCACCTTCCCCATTCTATGATCCGCTCGAGTTTGTCATTGAAGAAGCACACAAAAGAGGAATGGAGCTGCACGCGTGGGTCAATCCTTACCGCGCATCGACAACACTGAATCCTGCCCATTTTTCCAAAGATCATATTACCCGTACAAAACCGGAATGGTTTTTTAAATATGGCGGAAAATACCTGTTCAATCCAGGATTGCCTGAAGTAAGGCAATATATTATAGATGTCATCATGGATGTCGTCAAAAACTATGATGTGGACGGGATTCACTTCGATGACTACTTCTATCCTTATCCGGATGCCAGAAATACTGCACTACCTGATGCCCCTACTTTTCATCAATTCGGACGAGGCTTTGCCAATATACACGACTGGCGCAGAAACAATGTGGATCTTTTGATCCGTGACCTCGGAATAGCAATTAAAAAGGAAAAGCCTTTTATCAAATATGGAATCAGTCCCTTTGGGATTTGGGACAATAAAAGAGATAACCCGGATGGCTCCAATACGAGCGGACTCAGCGGCTACCGCACACTGTATGCCGATGGAGTCAAGTGGATGAAAGAAGGCTGGATAGATTATATCAATCCACAAATCTACTTCCCGTTTAATAACAGGGCCGCAGCATTTGAAATATTACTGGAATGGTGGGAAAAACATACGTATGGACGTCATTTCTATGTAGGACATGGGGCATATCGTGTAACTGAAAAACGTCCGGGATGGACAGATAAGGGACAAATTCCAAAACAGGTGCGTCATCTGCGGGATCAACATGAGGTACAGGGAAGCATTTACTTCAGCTCTAAATCGTTGATGGACAATCTGGCAGGCCTGCGTGATTCCATGCAGTATGATCTGTATCGCTACAAAGCACTTCCACCAACAATGGCATGGATAGACAGTATTCCTCCACAATCCCCTTACGGATTACAGGCCCATGTGTCTTCAAACAGAAAGTCAGCTACACTTGTATGGCAAAAGCCGAACGATGAACAGATCTATGGCTACATCATTTATCGTTTTGAAAAAGGAGAAAATGTCAATACAGCAAATGCAGAACGTATCTTACAAATATCTTACGATGACAGCTACCTTCAGTATACAGATAATACTATAAAACCGGGAGGACATTATTTTTATGTAGTGACTGCTATTGACCGAATGAAGAATGAAAGTAATATCTCTAATATTCGGGAAGTCATACTCCCCTAATACAATAAAAAAGTGGCGAATCATGTAAGAATGATTCGCCACTTTTTTTAATACGCTAAACCTTAAATTCCTGTTCCGTATTTATAATTTTCGTTGATCGTTACCGGCAGTTTACCTTTAGGCTTGATCTCTCTGAAGATAGCTCTGACTGCAGCTCTTTGCATAAACCAGTCATTCTGATACCCCATGAGTATAGATTGACTTTTCTCTACACCCGGCAGATCAGCCAATGCGTAAGGATTCGTAAACAGACAGGTAATCGCTTTTCTCTTTGCTAATTTAGCAATCACTTCTTTTACTTCAGGGCTAAAAGGAACCTCACTGCGCGGACGTGAACGATCATCGTGAATCGCTACGATCAACTGCTTATGTCCTTTCGCATTTTTAAAGATCTCCTGTAGTGCTTCTTCTTTTTCATCTCCTTTGATGTAATATATATCAGACTCCGGAAGACGGGCTTTCATTTCTTTTTCGAAATCCTGTGCCGCAGTAACACCTATACTTACAATGGCTGTTTTTTGCTTTGGCTGAAAGGAATACAGACGGTTATTAGAATTCAGCAGTGTAATGGATGCATCCGCTAATCGCTGTACCAGTTGTTTTGAACTCGTTCTGTTCAGGTCATCGTACAGATAGTTAGTACTGATTACACGCTTACGGTTCAGACCAACCCACAATTTTGCAGCAAGAACCTTCTTTACACGGGCATCCAGATCAGCTTGTTTGATACGGCCATCTTTGATTGCTTTTTCGATCAACCCAATAGCACGGCCACTGTTTTCAGAGACTTCCAACAAATCATGACCAGCAATAATAGCCTGAACATCTGCTTCTCCGTTTGGAAAAAATTTCTTCACGCCACTCATATCCATGGCATCTGTAACCGTAAGACCCTTGAAGCCCAACTGATCTTTCAAAAGTCCTGTTACCACAGGTTTGGATATAGATGAAGGCATATTAGGTGTCGGATCCAGACTTGGAATATTCATATGCGCAACCATGACAGCTGGTGCACCATCTTTGATCAACTGTCTGAAGGGATACATTTCCAACGTATCAAGACGCTCTTTACTGAATTTCAACTGCGGCAAATCATGGTGTGAGTCCACATCCGTATCTCCATGCCCCGGAAAATGCTTTAATGACGCAATAATCCCCCCGTCAACCATACCGTCCATATAAGCTTTTGCTTTCTTAACGACATTGTATTTATTATCACCGAATGATCTGAAATTGATCACCGGGTTTTTAGGATTATTATTAATATCAACTACTGGCGCAAAATTAAAATGCATGCCGATACGATGAAAATCTTTAGCCACCTCTTTACCCATCTGATAGATCAGAGACTCATCCTGAATCGCTCCCAAAGTCATTTGATAAGGATAAGAAATTGTAGAATCCGGCATACGCATACCCAGCCCCCATTCACCATCAAAAGTCATCAGCAATGGCACTTTGGCAACAGCCTGATAACGGTTAAACATATTGGCATGACGCACAGGTCCGCCCTGAAAAACAACCAGACCACCCAACTGTTCTTTTTGAATCACGGTAGCCACAGAATCTATATATTTCTGGCCCAGATTCGTATGTGCACGGACAAGAAACAATTGTCCTATTTTCTCTTTAGGTGAGAGGGTATTGAATACAGAATCAACCCAGGCGTGCTTTTGATTAATAAAGGCAACAAAATTTGGGTTAGACTGTGCTTTAGCGGCAATTGAAACAGCCACAAAGGCAAGCCCTAAAACCATTTTTCTAAATATCATATGCTTTAAAATTAATTAGGTACCACGAATTACGTCAAATAAAATTGATTTTTAAAACTATTTGTGCGTATTGCAACAAAAAAGATGCACAAAAACGCAAATTGCTACAAAAAAATATAGCTTATAACAGATCGTATTTTTTCTCCAAAAGAATAGCCAGATCCAGGGATTGGTCAATCTCACCGCTGGCTTCTTTTTTCCAGAGCGAGTCAATAACAATTAATAAAAACTGTGTTTCAAGTTCCGGATTTTCATATCCGAGTTCCTCAAATGCCCGGTTAATAATAGGCTGTACAGGTTTCATAAATTGTTCGTGTTGTTGACGCGAAAAAGAATTATGAGACAGACGTTCCTGCAGCTTCCAGAAAATAGGTTCTTCAGCCACCAGTTTACTTGGCAGAAAAATCATATTTTTGAGAAAGTCTTTTGGATTTTTGTAAGTCATCATACCCTTATGATACATCAGTACCCTACGGTATCCGGATTTGATCAGATGAAAAAGCAGCGCATCTTTATTTCCAAAATGCTTAAAAATCAAGGCCTCTGAGACTTCTGCATTTTGAGCAATAATTTTTGTCGAAGTATCCGCATATCCTTTCTCAGCAAAGAGAGCCAGAGCCTCCTTCATTATCCTTTCCTTGCGACTCATCGCATTATCTTTCATGTATCTTTATTGCTATAAATATTACAAATATACCTAATCTTTTTATATTCGCACAGGCATAGTCGAAGAGGATAACGGATTGTCATTATTTTTTTTACAAACGGTATTCTTATAAAAAGGCTATTACATCAACCTAAATTTCAATGAGACACCTTGCGCTTGTCAGTATCTTTCTGTTCCTGTCCTTATCGGCTGTTGGTCAAATCCGGATTTCAGGTAAAATCACGGATAAACAGACATCCCAACCTATCAAAGGGGCCAGTATTTCTATTCTTAACAGCAAAGATTCAACGACCCTGAAAGCTCCCAGTGATGAGGTGGGCAACTATACGTTCAACAACCTGGAACAAGGCACCTATGTCATCAATATCAACTTCATGGGGTATAAACAGGATATGCGAAAAATTACTTTGGGCAGCACAGCTGCAACTGTCAATTTTCAGATGGAATCTTCGGAGATCATGTTGGATGAAATAGAGATTACAGCCGAAACCGTTGCGCTGAAAGGTGATACAATGGAATTTAATGCCAATAAATATGCAACAGCCAAAAACTCGGATGCAGATGAACTGATCAGGCAGATTCCCGGAGTAGAAATTGATGAAGACGGCAATGTGAATGCCCACGGAGAAGCCGTAAAGAAGATAATTGTAGACGGCAAAGAATTCTTCAGCACCGACCCTAAAATTGCGCTCAAATCTCTCCCTGCAGACATCATAGACAAGGTACAGATCATCGATGATAAATCTGAACAGGCTAAATTCTCAGGGTTCGATGATGGTAAACGGGACAAGGTCATCAATATCGTTACCAAACCCAATCGCAAAAGAGGATATTTCGGTAAAGCAAACGGCAGTCTGGGAAATGATGAAAAGTATGCGACCAATATCAATATAAATGGCTTTCAGAATGACAAACGTTATTCCCTTACAGCAATGGCCAATAATACCAATGAGACCAATTTCGGAGAACAGGGACGCGGAGGCAACAGAGGAGGGAATTCAAATGTTGAGCGTGGCCTTTCCAAGACATACGCAGTAGCAACAAGCGTCAACAACAGCTATTTGAATCAAAAAATGCAGGTAAGCGCCGATTACAATTTTAATTCGACCAATACCAATATCTTTACAAATTCCCTAACCAATTACATACTCGGTTCACGGGCAAACCAGTTAAGAAAACAGACTCAGAATTCAGATAACGGATCCGTAAGTCACAATGCCGGAGCAAGGCTGCACTGGGATATAGATTCAACGCAACGTATAGATTTTGCTCCACAATTATCTTATACCTCCAATGACCGTACTAATTTTAACATAAGCACGACTCTTAATCAGCTTCAGGATACCATTAACACATCGGACCGGAGAAATCGGAATAATAGCAACAACTTTAATATATCGGGCGCACTTACTTATATGGTACGACTGAATAAACCCGGAAGGACATTATCTGTTAATTTAAACGGCAATCATTCCTCCAACAACAGTGAGGGACGCACATATGCGCTCAATCAATATTATAAAGATGCACTGTTAAATCGTATCGACACCAATAATAATCAGAATATCTCTGAAGGCTATGGAAACGGAATAAACGGAAGACTGACGTTCACTGAAAATATATCCAAATTCAGCCGGTTACAGGCTAATTACAGTTACCGCAACACGGCAAATTATTCTGACCGCAAGACTTTCGAATTTTTGGAAGAAACCGGACAACTGGGACAGCTGAACGAGAGGCTGTCAAATGAATTCAGAAATGATTTTGATTTTCACAGCGGTGGGATATCTTATTTATTCTCTAAAAAAGACAGTCTAACCTTTCAGATTGGGGCAAATTATCAATATGCTTCCCGCAAAAATGACAAGACTTTTCCTAAAAATGTCATTACCACTTCCGGGTTCAGGAGCTTTTTGCCGGAGATGAATATCACTTATCACATCAGTAAAGAAAAGCGGCTGGAATTAAAATACAATACCGCGACTAATGCCCCTTCTATAAATCAGTTGCAAGACTTTATAGACAATCAGAATGCCTTACGTATTCAAAACGGTAATCCGGATCTGAATCAGGAATATAAACATAATATCAGTTTTCAGTTCAGAGATATCAAAAAATCAACAGGACGAAGTTTCAACTCCAGCCTCAACTTTGAATACATACAGGATAAGATCGTCAATTCGATCTTGCTCACAGATACAGCTGTACAAATCACAGACGAGATTATCTTAGGTGCAGGTGGACAGTACATCAGACCGGAGAATGTTAACGGAGCTTACTCCGTCAGGATGACAAACAGTCTGGGTTTACCGATCAACAAATGGAAACTGAATCTCAATCTGAATAATAATCTTTTCTTCAATAACAATTACTCCATACTAAATAAAGACTTGTTAAATTCCAGATCCTATGTTATACGTCAGCGAGTAGGAGTATCCAGTAACTTCGGTAGAAAGACAGTAATTGGACTTTCCTACAACGGCAACCTGACCTTTACTGAAAACCCGTCATTACAGGTCAAAAAATATAATGTGTACAACCATACCATCAACAATAATGCATCTGTAGATTTCTGGAAAGGAATGTTTGTGACTTCGAATATAAACTACATGCTTAACGGAGGTGTACAGAATACTTCCGGTGTGCAGACTGTCATCTGGAATGCCTCCATAGGCAAACGGTTCTTTCAGAAAGAAAATGCGGAATTGTCTTTAAAAGCGTTTGACATTTTCAATAAAGCAAAAAATGTCAACAGGCGTATAGATGAATTCTCCATTTCAGACGTGCAGTCCAACACACTGACCCGCTATTTTCTGTTGAGTTTTACATACCATTTACGCAAATTCGGCGGACAGGAAAGCAAAGGGTCACGCGGACCGTCTAATTCGCGCGGAGAACGGGGAAGAGGCCGAGGAAACCGCTAAATCAACCTTCCGCCATCTTCTTCAAATGATCTGGCAAGTTTTTCAAACTGAGCCGGATCTATTGCTTTTGTAGCATCGGTAAGGATTGCAGTCTTAAAGCCAAGAGACAAAGCATCTTTAGCCGTAAAGTACACACAATAATCTGCAGCCAGACCGCATATATGAACTTCTTCAATAGTTCTGTCACGCAGATATCCGGCAAGACCTGTATTTTTCCGGCGTCCGTTATCAAAAAAACCACTGTAACTATCAATTTCCGCATCCATTCCTTTTCGGAAGACAGCTTCTACCCGATCCATATCCAGTTGTTCATGAAATGCAGCACCACTACTTCCCTGCACACAGTGCGTAGGCCACAGTCGCTGCTCCAGACCATTAAGTTCAATCACCTCAAAGAGGCTTTTACCAGGATGTTCCGCAGCAAAGCTTTTGTGATGAACAGGGTGCCAGTCCTGCGTTGCTACAATAAGTCCATAATCTGACTGAAGCCCGTTAATCAAAGGAATAATCTCATCCCCGTGTTCTACAGCCAGCGATCCTCCCGGCAGAAAGTCATTCTGCACATCCACTATAATTAATGCTTTCATCGTTATTCATCTATGGTTAACATATAACCTATCCCTCTGATATTAATAATCTTGATCCGTTCATCCTTAATAAGGTACTTTCGCATTCTACTGATAAACACATCCAGACTTCTTCCCGTAAAGTATTTGTCCTGACTCCAATAAGCTTTAATAATCTCTTCTCTGGGAACTACTTTGTCCTTATTTTCAAATAATCTGCGTAACAATTCACTTTCCCGAAAGGATAGCTTCTCTTCCATGTCCTCAAATGTCAGCAGATGCTTCACATGATCCAGGACATAATTTCCTATTTGCAATTTAGGAACAGATTGTGCCCGGTTATAGTATTTAAACAAAGCTTCTATCCTGACAATGAGCTCTTCTATCTTAAATGGCTTTTTGATATAGTCATTGGCTCCCAGATGAAACCCCGCAACGACATCTTCCGTCTGAGTCCGTGCTGTCAGAAATATAATAGGTACATCCGTATCCATTCCTCTTACCTTCTTTGCCAACTCAAAACCATCCATCACAGGCATCATCACATCGATCAGCAAAAGATCATATTTTTGCTCCTGAAAAGTGGAAAATGCTTCTCCGCCATTATCGCAATGTGTCACCGCAAACCCATGAGACGCCAGAGTATCTGACAGAATCATGGCCAGCCCCGCCTCATCCTCTACATACAAAATACTGATCATAACTACGCTTTAGGAATACTGATCGTAAATATACTACCTTTATTTAATTCACTGACGAGAGAAACAGTCCCTCCATGTTGTGTAATCATTTGTTTTACATACGATAATCCCAGACCAAAGCCCTTTACTTCATGAAGATTCCCTTCCGGAACCCTGAAAAAAGCATCAAATACATCCTTTTGATATTCTGAGGCAATACCTTTTCCATTGTCTTTCACACTGACTTCTACCGACTGAGGCAATTCTCTGAGAGTGACCGTTATCAATACCTTCTCCCCGGAATACTTGATCGCATTATCCAGCAGGTTACTGCATACATTCTTGAGATGCGCTTCATCCGCAAACAGCATTACCGGCCTCTTTTCGCAATCAAAGACAATCTCAATCTTCTTTTTAAAATTAAGCTTTGCAATCATAATACAACGCTCCAGCAGATCTGCAATATCAAATGTTGTATATTGTAAATTGACCCCTTTTACTTCGTCAATATCCATTTGCAGAACTTTTTCAATCATATCCGAAAGATGCTGAAGCTCATTTCTGGAAACCTGAAGATACAACTCCATTTTAGCCTTATCATCTTTGACACCATAGGTCTGAATCGCTTCTACGGCAGCCATCACAGTGGATACCGGCGTCTTGAGCTCATGCGTCATATTGTTCACAAAATTCTTCCGCAGCTGTGCCATTTTATTCTGCCGGAATATCGTCAGCATCAGATAAAGAAAAGATCCTACCAGAGAAGCCACCAGAACAATAGAAACCAGCAATTGCCATCCTATACCAAAAAGAAGATAACGCCAGGTATTTTCAAATTTGACCACCACAAACTGTCCCCGTTCCGGATTGACTAATGTAGGTCTGGTCCACATCAGCTTTTGGGCTTTCGTATTTGCACGGAAAGTCGACACTTCTTCCCTGCTAAGCTGCAGCAACTCTACTCTGAAATCTGTATGGATACCTTTATCTGTTAATGTGGTCTTCAGTCTGTGACAGACGGTGTCCATTACTTCCTTATCAAAATCAAAGTCCTTGAACAGATAAGGTGGGATAATCTGTGAAGGTCCCTCGTCATTACGCTCTTCTCCCCGTCGGGGCGCGTTATCCCTGAAACCTTGCATATATGAAGATTTCCTTGAGCTTTCCTCAAAATTCTTTCGTAAAGAATCAAAATCTATTTTTGGAAATTTCTCCTGCAGATAGCCGACAAATGACTTTCTGCCTCTTGCCTGAGCTGAGCGAAGAGAATCATCTACATTGATCTTGCTCTGATATACATCCTGTATAACATTAAACATTGATCTTTCTGCCGAGGAAAGAAACAGATCCCGGCGGTTCTGATAGCTCCCGTAAAGCCATCCAGACAACACCAGAATAACGCCCAAACCCGTCAGGATCATGACTGTTATTACCAATTTATACCTTTTCACCATAATTAAAAAACAAATTTAAATTAGTAGCTTTGCTTCACGGTTATGAATTAACCTAATTTAACAAAATATAACACTGATTAACAGGTGGCAATCATTACTTTTGCGTCATTGCGTAATTTTTCAACATGAGTCGATTTTTTAAAAGAAGAAATATAAGATATATTTTACCAATTTTATTCATTGCTGTCGTAAGTTCTTGTAATAAGGACATCAGTATTTCACTTGATGGCTCCGATAACAATCTTGGTCTTAGTGTTACCGATTCATTTACTGTAAATGTATCCACCTTTCAGATGGACAATCTTCCTACTGCAGCAACAGGTACTATTCTGGTAGGTAAGGCCAATAGTGCAAAGACAGGAAGTATTTCATCCAGCAGCTATTTTCGCTTAGGTTTAGGAAATGTTTCTGCTACCATACCTGACGGGGCAATATTTGATTCCCTGACACTGGTTATCAAACCCAATCAGGCGAGATACTATTACGGAGATACTACTGTAAACCAAAAGATAAGTGTACATGAAGTCACAGAAAATATCATATTAAGAGACATTACTACAGGTATTGATAATAATCTGACTCCGGCTTTTGTCACAGGACCTACTCTTTTCGGTAAGCAGAAGTTTAACTATAACAGCACTCCTCTGGGGGAATTAACATTCAGCCCACGTATTAAATCCTTAGATACTTTATCTGTACGTTTGGACCAGAATCTTGGAAATACATTATTTAATCTTTTCAAGAATAATGATATCAAAGTATCTTCCAATGCTAACTTTCAGGAGTTTTTCAAAGGTATGGTCATTGTCCCTGCAGCAGGCAATACGGCTGTACTCGGATTTAATGATACGCTGGCAGTTAAAGTAAACTATTCGTATATCGGATCAGACGGATTCAAAACCCGCGCGGCTAAAACATTTACAATAGACAGTAAATCTTACCAGCACAATAACATCACTTTTGACCGTACAGGTACTCCATACGCATCCCTGAATTACACAAATAAAGAGCTGAAAAGCTCGGAAACCAATCAGGAAGTATTTGTTCAGGGTGGTACAGGTGTTGTAGCGAATATTAAGATTCCTTCGTTAAGAGAATTTATACTGGATGAGAAGATTTCTATAAATAAAGCCGAGTTGATTATCGAAACTCCAAATTCAAATACCGGAATGTACCCTGTACCTCCGTCTGTCATGTTGATGGTAGCGAATATTAACGGAATACCTGTTACAGCAGTCAATTTTCCTTTTACAACTACGATACAACAGGTAAATTTTAGCAAAGGAAATGATACCGGTGCAAATGGTAAATATGTATTTGATCTGATTGCATACCTTAAAAATATTAATACTGTAAATTATTATGATACTTCGTTATTTTTAACTGTTGCTTCTCCAAGCCTGTTCTCCACAGCGAATACGCTTGAAATCGCAAAAGAAAATAACAAGCCAAAAGTTAAATTAAACATCGTATATACTAAATTTTAACAATTTATGAACAAGAAAAATTGGCTAATCCTATTTTTAGCCTGTACTATCGCTTTAACATCTTTTAATTCTTGTAAAAAAAGCAATGATACAGATACCAGCACAGATACAGGCCCAACTGAATGGTTTAAAACTTCGGCTTTTGACGGAGATCCACGCAGTGCAGCAGCCTATTTCTCTATCGGAGATAACGGGTTCATTACAACGGGTATTCTGAGAACAAATGAGAGAGTAAAAGATACCTGGTTATTCGATTCCAAAAAAGGTTCATGGTCCAAAAAAGCGGACTTTATCGGAGACGCTCGTAACGCAGCTGTAGGTTTCGCTATCAACGGAGTTGGTTTCGTAGGTACAGGTTACAATGGAACAGATGCGTTGAATGACTTTTACAAATACGATTCAGCGACAGACAAATGGACTGCAATTGCACCTTTGCCAGGTGAAGCCAGATACGGAGCTGTAGCTTTCTCATTAGGAGGTTTCGGATATGTAGGTTTAGGTTCTACTAAAGCTGAAAAAACACTTAAAGATTTCTACAAATACGATCCTGCAACTAATACATGGACATCAGTAGGTACTATCTTCGCTAACAAAAGAGTGAATGCATTTTCTTTCGTGATCGGCAACACAGCTTATGTAGGTGGTGGTTTTGACAACAACTCTTTCCCTGAAGATTTCTACAAATTTGACGGCACAACATGGACTCGTCTGAATGACATCAAAAATGATGATATCGATGTAACACGTCAGAGCGCATCTGCTTTTACTGTAGGTCAGACAGCATTCGTTGTAGGCGGTAAAAAATCTTCTATCCTGAACAGCACATGGAGATACAACCCTTCAAGTGATTCATGGGAAAGCAAACATCAGGCATTCCAGGGATCTGCACGTGAAGGCGCAGCAGCGTTCTCAGTAAACGGAAAAGGATATATCACAACAGGTGCTAACGGTACATTCAAATTTGATGATACCTGGGAATTCATTCCTGTGAGATAAGAATACACCTGTTCACAAAATAAAAAAAGAGCAACTTTCGTTGCTCTTTTTTTGTCTCTGTATAAAGATCATCCTCTTCTGAATAAGTCGAAAGAGTATGGCGCCCATACTTATACCCTTCAACATACAATGTCGGATAACACTTATCTTTTCCCTCTTTACCTTAAGAGTACATGCTCACGTTACGGGACGGTACAGTAAGGAAGATAAGTTCATAAAAAAAGAGCTGCTTTATGAAAGCAGCTCTTGATATACTTGATAAAGTGTTCTGATTAAATCAGTCCTCTTTTGTTTAATAACTCTGCAATCTGAACAGCATTCGTTGCAGCTCCTTTTCTAAGGTTATCTGCCACAACCCACATATTCAATGTCTTGTCCTGTGATTCATCGCGACGTATACGGCCTACGAAGACTTCATCGCGGCCATGTGCATCCTTTGGCATAGGATATGCCAGATTAGCAGGGTCATCCACTACGATTACACCACTTTGTGCTTCCAGTACAGATCTGATATCTTTTAGATCAAACTCATTTTCGAATTCGATGTTAAGAGATTCAGAGTGTCCGCCCATTACCGGTATACGAACCGTAGTCGCTGTCACTTTGATAGAATCATCCTGCATGATCTTATTTGTCTCCTTGATCATCTTCATCTCCTCTTTTGTATATCCATTGTCCTGGAATACATCAATATGAGGAATTACATTTAAGTCGATTTGATAAGGATATGCTTTTTCTCCTTCTATACCCGCACGCTCATCGTTAAGCTGCTGAACCGCCTTAACTCCCGTGCCCGTTACAGACTGATAAGTGGATACCACGACACGTTTGATTTTGTACTTGTCATGTAACGGCTTCAAGGCCACTACCATCTGGATAGTAGAACAGTTAGGATTTGCGATAATTTTATCCTCTGCAGTCAATACATCTCCGTTTACTTCCGGAACCACAAGTTTCTTTGTCGGATCCATGCGCCATGCCGATGAATTGTCAATAACAGTAATGCCTGCCTCTGCAAACAAAGGAGCAAATTCTGTAGAAGTACTGCCTCCGGCTGAAAAAAGAGCAACATCAGGTTTCAGTGCAATAGCTTCTGTTGCGGTTACAACCGCGTACTTCTTACCCTTAAACTCAATTTCCTTACCCTTGCTCTTCTCTGAAGCAACTGGAATCAAGGTGGTCACCGGGAAATTACGCTCTGCCAAAACTGTCAACATCTCTGACCCAACAAGGCCTGTTGCGCCAACTACTGCAACTTTCATAATAATCTGTTGTTTTTTAAATTGTTATAAATTTTATTAATCTTTACTTAACTTACATGTTAATGTAGAATGCCAAACATACAAATTAAAGAGACGTCAAACCAGAGATATTTTAAAATTTATAAATTTTATACAGCAATATTGACAATTTATATAAATTATGAGCATATTAATAGAAAAAAGACAACTTTTAGGCTACTGGTTAGCAGGTCTGCTGTACCTTATCCATCCACCGGCATCCTCCTATTCGCAGAGCCGACTTTCTCCCTCTGACACATCGGGAGCACTATTTCTGGACAAATTTCAGGCTGGCCACCTCCGTCAATGGCAGCCTACCACAGATTATATCGTAGAAAGTAATATGTTGCATATCAGTCCGCAATCCTTATCTCCTGCATATCTTCATAGCAGTACATTACCCAAGCCCGGCATGCAATATGAAATCGGATTTACCAGTACAATGCCACTTACTTCAGCGAATTATTTCCGCTTCTATCTTTCCGTTAATAAACCTTCAGTTTCTCTTGCGCATCAAGGTTATCACCTTCAGGTGGACGGCACAGCAGATCAGCATGTCTATAAACTTTATCGTCAGAACGGGGCTTCAAGAATCATTATTTTCCAAAGCATTCCTCTTCCGAATGAAAGAGAACACTTATCTGCTCAGGTAATGATAACCCGGGATCAGAATGGTATTTGGCGTATTGCAGTGAAAGAGTATGAACAAAAATCATTTCGTACCCTCCTCAATACCAAAGGCCAGCCTCAGGTAAAAGACATGGTTTACAAGCTGCAGCCTGATTTTGGTCTCGCAGCTTATTTTACACCAATGCGTCATTCTATACTTCGCTTCCACTATATCCTGTTCAAAGCCTACGCATCAACCGATCAATTATCTGTTAAAAGATCAGCTATCCTTAATCCTAACACGGTATCACTTCTGTTCTCTGCTCCTCTGGATACCGTACTCATGTCCCAACACTCCAATTACTCCATTAGTCCTTTGAAAGAAATCAGGGATGTGACTACTCAGGATTCAATTGTATATCTCCATCTGAAAGATTCTCTGGTAAAGGAAACCTTCCAGATTAATATTAATAAAGGAGCTCTCTTCACCGGACAGCAGATAACGTTGGATACTACTATAGTACTGTCATACATTCCTGCCTATCAGGCACAGCAACACGATATAATCATTAATGAAATACTCTTTAATCCGAAACCCGGCGGGGTTGATTTTGTCGAGATCTATAACAACAGCAAGGAAGACATCAATCTTCAGGGTTGGAAGATTGGGAAATATACCATTTCAGACGCTGTTCATTCCTTCCCATCCGGACATTACAGGTTGCTAACCACAAATGGTACAACAGTAAAACAACATTATCCAGCTGCGGACCTGAATAATCTGATACAGCTACGTACACTACCGGCCTATAATAATATATCAGGAGTAGTCCTACTCCGGAAGAACGATCTGATTGTAGATAGTCTGCATTATACCGAAAATATGCACAGCCCGTTTATAACAAATAAAAAGGGAATTTCATTGGAACGGCAACACTATAAAGAAGATACAAATACTCCCGGAAATTTCCGATCTGCTGCAACATCAGCAGAAGGAGCAACTCCTGGATATCAAAACAGCAGGTACAGCGATAAAATTTTCAAAAAAAATAATTTTTTTTTGAGCTCCCGTACATTTTCTCCTGATGGAGATTCATTTGAAGATTTACTCCTCATCAACTATGAAATACAAGTCGAAAATGCCATGATCAGCCTTAGTATAGTAAACGACAGAGGCCATATGATCAATCGATTGATTCGGAATAAAAGTATAGGTTCATCGGGACAGATTATCTGGGATGGCCGGACAGAAAACGGGTCCCCGGCTCCGCCGGGAATTTACTTGTATATAGTTGAATTATATGACAATCAAGGCTTCAACAGGACATTCAGAGGGAGTTTTGTCCTGGCCTCACCCACATCCCACTATTGACAAAGGTTACAAAATGAGTATCTTTGTTTCGATGAAAGAGCGCGTAATTATTATAGGTGCAAACGGTCAGATCGGAACCGAATTAGCATTGGCCTTAAGACAAAAATTTGGATATGAAAATGTCATCACATCAGACATTCGTGAACCAAAATCCTTAGCCGAAAATGAGATTTTTGAAATCATTAACGTATTAGACAAAGAAGCTTTAAAAGCGCTTTTTGATAAATATAAACCTACTCAGATTTATCACCTTGCAGCCATGTTGTCTGCTACCGGTGAGCAATACCCGCAAAAAGCCTGGGATCTCAACATGAATGGTTTACTTCATGTACTGGATTTATCACTGGAGTTTAAAGTAAAACGTGTATTCTGGCCAAGCTCAATCGCTGTATTCGGACCCCATTCTCCAAAGCAGGATACTCCGCAATACTGCACGATGGATCCAAACAGTATCTATGGCATCAGTAAACTGGCAGGAGAGCGCCTGTGTGAATATTACCATGCAAAATATGGTTTGGACGTGAGAAGTATACGTTATCCGGGTATTATTTCATGGAAAACAGAACCGGGAGGAGGAACTACAGATTATGCCGTGCATATCTTTTTTGAAGCGCTCAGAAATGGCACATACGACTGCTTTCTTTCAGAAAACACAGCGTTGCCAATGCTCTATATGGACGACGCAATAAGAGGAACGCTCGAATTGATGGAAGCTCCGGAAGAGCAGTTGACGATCCGGTCCAGCTACAATCTTGCAGGTATCAGCTTCACACCGAAGATGATTGCTGAAGAAATTAAAAAAATTCTTCCTAATTTTACCATCACTTATTCGGACAATGATCCCCGTCAGGCTATTGCAGACTCCTGGCCTGCAAGTATTGATGACTCATATGCCCAAAAAGATTGGGAGTGGAAACCGAAATTCGATTTAACCGAAATGACGGCGGACATGATCCAAAACCTTAAAAACAAATAACAGACAAAATGGGAAGAGCTTTTGAATTCAGAAAAGAGCGCAAATTTAAACGCTGGGCAAAAATGGCTGTCCAATTTACACGTTTAGGAAAAGAAATCGCTATCGCAGTAAAAGAAGGTGGACCTCACCCCGAAACCAACTCTCGCCTGCGTACAGCAATCCAGAACGGTAAAGCCGTGAACATGCCTAAAGACCGTATCGAAGCGGCAATAAAACGTGCCTCAGAGAAAGATGCGAAAGGATATGAAGAATATGTATACGAAGGATATGGCCCGCACGGAGTGCCTATTCTTATCGAAACAGCAACTGATAACACCAACAGAACGGTAGCTAATATCCGCAGTTATTTTACAAAGGCCGGCGGTACATTAGGCAAGACAGGTTCTTTAGATTTTATTTTCAACAGAAAATCAATCTTCAGGTTTGATGCTCAGGAAAATCTGGATGTAGAAGAATTAGAACTGGAACTTATCGACGGAGGTCTGGAAGAGCTATATGTAGAAGCAGATGAAGAAGGAAACGATGTTGTAGTAGTACAAACTTCATTCGAAGATTTTGGAAATATGCAACGTCTTTTAGAAGAAAAAGGCATAGAAGTGAAATCTGCAAAATTAGAACGCATTGCACTATCCCATTCCAGCATTTCTGAGGAAGAAGCAGCTGATGTTCTTAAACTTATTGATAAAATTGAAGAAGATGACGATGTACAGGCTGTATATCACAATATGGACTAATACATTCGTGTTATTTCTTATAAAATGAAAAAAGAGAGCTTCCGCTCTCTTTTTTCATTTTGGTAAATTCGGTACATTTGTAAAAACAGGAACATATGACCCTTGAAGAATTTTTTGTAAAAAAGAACATTGATTTGAGTGCATTACAGCATTCAAACTCGGCTCTTTATGATGAATTCAAAAAGCATTATATGTTAATGGGAGAGAAGAGCTTTGATCATACAAAGAAATTCTGGTTTAATCGTCTTCGTAAGGATTATAAACTTGCCGAACAGGAAATAAGTCCTGCTGTAGTCCTCAAAAAGACAGAAACACAGGTCGCTTCTTCGACATCTGCGGACATTGCATCTAAACCAGCAGGGTTCAGACCAAAGTTCAAGTCTGCAGCTCCAACAGTTGCTGATAATGCACCTGCTGCAGAATCAACGTCAGCAGAAACCCGTCCGGCGACCGGCTTTACACCTCGATTTAAAAGTAATAGCACTCCGGCCAACACAGAGCAAAAAGAAAGCTCAGATCCTCAACCAGCATCTTCGAACACACCCGCAGGATTTAAGCCTCGTTTCAAACCGGGAGTTACGAAAACAAATCCGGAAGAATCCACTTCTTCCGAAAAAGACAATACACAAGAAACTGTTAATAAGCCCGCAGGATTTAAGCCTCGGTTTAAGGCCGGAATTACAGCCCCTAAGAAAGAGGACGAAATTCCACAGGCAGAATCCACGATTATAGAAAACAAGGAAACTACGGAAACACCTCTTGCTGCAACCGCACAAGACAACAAAGAAGCTCTTCAGACTCCCGCTAAGCCTTTGGGATTCAGACCAAAATTCAAAGCTGGGGTAACAACTGTCAAAAAAGAACAACAGGAACAAACTGCACAGGAAGAATCCACAGTTATAGAAAACAAGGATACTACAGAGACACCTTCTGCTACAACCGTAGAAGACAACAAAGAAGTTCCTCAAACTACCGCTAAACCTCTGGGATTCAGACCCAAATTCAAAGCTGGAGTAACAACTGTCAAAAAAGAACAACAGGAACAAACTGCACAGGAGGAATCCACAGTTATAGAAAACAAGGATACTACAGAGACACCTTCTGCTGCAACCGTAGAAGACAACAAAGAAGTTCCTCAGACTACCGCTAAACCTCTGGGATTCAGACCAAAATTCAAAGCTGGGGTGACAAAGATTCAGAAAAATGATGACAACCAAACATCTGAAGACTAAATTTTTAGCGAAAAAATTTAGAATGCGAAGAAAAGCCTTAACTTTATAACAATAATCAGCTATAAATATGTTAAAAGAAGAAAGACAAGCCTACATTATACACCAAATCAATCTTCACAATAAAGTTTTATCTTCGGATCTCAGTGTCCAGCTTAATGTTTCGGAAGATACTATCCGCCGGGATCTTAATGAGCTTGCTGAAAACGGACAGGTATTAAAGGTTTATGGTGGAGCACTCTCCAAGTCATTTCAATTCCCGTTTCAGGATGGAAATGTATATGCTAAAGAGTCTAAAAAAGAAATTGCCAGAAAATCAATATCACTCATCCAAAACGGCATGACGGTATTGGTCGGCGGTGGTACGACAGTTATAGAACTGGCACGGATCATCCCGGAAGACATACAATGTACCTTTTTCACTATCAGTCCTCTTGTCGCATTAGAACTGGCCGAAAAGGAAAACATAGAGGTAATCTCCATAGGAGGTAAACTTTCCCGTAATACGAACATTGTAACCGGAGCACAGGTAATTAATGAACTTTCTGAAATCAAAGTAGATCTTTGCATATTGGGTACAAACAGTCTTTCTATTGATGACGGGATTACAGATTCAGACTGGGAAGTTGTACAGATTAAACGTGCGATGATCAAATGCTCGCATAAAGTAGCTATATTAAGTATTGCGGAAAAACTGAACTCTAACCAGAAAATGAAGGTGGCTCCATTAAGAGACGTTTCATTCTTAGTAACAGATTTGACACCTGATCACCCATCTTTAAAGGAGTTCGCTAAAACGATAAAAGTAATTTAAAATAGCGTATCAAAGAGTTAGATGGAATCGTTGCGGGAGGAAAATAACAATACCAATACCAGGGAAGAACCTTCTTTAAAACACAAAACTGCTAAGGGTCTTCTTTGGGGAGGGATGAGCAATCTTATCCAACAGCTCCTGGGTGCATTTTTTGGCGTATATGTAAGTCGCATCCTTACACCGGAGGATTATGGCGCTGTAGCTGTACTCCTCATTTTTCCGGTTTTGGCATCCACATTACAAGAGAGTGGTTTTGTAAGCGCTATTACAAATCAAAAGCAGGTAGAACATAAAGATTACAATGCAGTCTTTTGGTTTAGCGGACTTATAGGATTATCTTTATACATTATCCTTTTCTTTTGTGCTCCTCTTATCGCATCCTTTTATGATATGCCGGAATTAACGCCGCTTGCACGCTATTTATTCCTCAGCTTTTTAATATCCAGTATGGGCACGGCACACAATGCCTACCTTTTCAGGAATCTGAAAGTCAAACAGCGCGCAATCGGAACCACTATTGCCCTCATTATTTCCGGAATCGCAGGAGTCGTGATGGCTTACAACGGCAAGGCATATTGGGGAATTGCCACTCAAACCGTACTTTATGTATTGGTCAATACGACTTTTCTATGGATATTCTCTTCTTTCAGACCAACTTTTCATTTTGATTTCAGCCCTGTAAAGAAGATGTTCGCATTCAGCAGCAAAGTGCTGATTACCAACCTTTTTTTACAATTTAACACCAATATTATTACCACCATTTTAGGAAAATTCTACACCAAAAGTGACGCCGGAGCTTTTAATCAGGCAAATAAATGGAATATCATGGGCCAATCTGTCCTATTGGGTATGTCACGTAGTGTCGCTCAACCGATTCTGACAAGCGTGCACGAGGAAGAAGAGAGGCAGCTAAGAGTATTCCGGAAGATTCTGAGCTTTACCGCTTTTATGACCTTCCCCCTTATATTTGGTCTGTCCTCTGTTGCAAAAGAATTTATTGAGATCTTTCTTACAAACAAGTGGCAGAATAGTGCCTACTTTTTAGAATTGCTGTGTATAGGCGGAGCTTTTGTCCCCCTGGCTGACATTTATGCTAATCTGGCTCTAAGTAAAGGAAAATCAAACATTTACATGTGGAATGTTATTGCATTAAGTCTGACACAGCTCGCACTGTTCTTATTGGTATATCCATACGGTATTTCCATCATGATCCTGGTCTATGTCATTACAAATATCCTTTGGCTATTCGTCTGGCATTATTTTGTTTCTAACCAGATCGGGCTCAAATGGAAGTATCTGTTTTCTGATGTATTTTTATTTGCAGCGATTGCATCGGTCGCAATAGCCGGGACCTATCTCATCACAATGGATCTGACACTCCACCTCTACATTCATTTTATCCTGAAAATAGTCCTTACAGCTCTATTATATACAACACTTATCTGGTTTATTCGTCCGCAACTGGTTAAAGAATGTATTACATTTCTTAAACTTGATAAATTTTTCAAAAGCAAAACAGCATGAAAATTTTAGCAATCATTGTTACTTATAATTTTGAAAAATGGATAGACAAATGCCTGCCAAGTCTGATCCGTTCGGATGAGCCTGTTGACATACTGGTGATAGATAATCTCTCCCAGGATCAGACCATAAATCGCATCCGTCAGGAATATCCAAGTGTACGTCTTATCGCCAATGATCAGAATCTGGGATTTGGAAAAGCAAATAATATCGGACTCACTATTGCCATTGAAGAACATTATGATTATGCCTTTTTAATCAATCAGGATGCCTGGATCACTCCGCCTTCCATCGGTAATATGTTACAACATATCGAGCAGGATCTCCCGGAAGGTATTATTTCTCCTGTTCACCTGACTGGTGAGGGAAATGAACTCGACCATGGATTTGCAACCTATATCGGGAATAGAGATTTGGAAAAGGTAAAGCAGGATGAAACAACCCGGATTGTCGAGTTTATAAATGCAGCTTTCTGGTTTATTCCGGTTTCCATTCTCCGCAAAGTAGGCGGCTTCTCTCCTCTTTTCTATCATTATGGGGAAGATAAGGACTATGCAAACAGACTTAAATTCCACCATTGTAAATTCGGATATACCTCATCTGCCATCGGCTTTCATGACAGAGCCTTTCGGAAACCTTCATTTGCTGCAACAGAACGTGCAGAATATGTATATTTTCTTTCTGAATATGCCAATATTAATTATGCGTTTGGCAAAGCCTTCGGAAAAAGCATTCTGGCAGCAAAACTCAAAAGTATCAAAGCCTTTTTCAAAGGAGATCTGAAATTATGCTGGGCTTACTATAAAATGATTTTTAAGCTTTTGGCAAAAACATCGGAAGTAACTCAGGTACGCAAGCAAACAAAGAATCCGGGAAGAAATTTTATTTAATCTTATCTTTGTTTAACCTTTGGCAATCTTTATGGAAAAAAAACTGGCTCCTGTTGTTCTTTTTGTTTACAATCGTCCTCTCCATACGGAACAGACATTAGCGGCTCTGGAAAAAAATCTTCTGGCACCTGAGTCTGATCTTTTCATTTACGCAGATGGCGCCAGGAATAAGGAAGCTGAAGCTCAGGTCGCTGAAGTCAGTAAAATCATACACAAACCCTGGTCATTCCGTTCTGTCACTATTATACAACGGGATAGAAACTGGGGGCTGGCTCCAAATGTTATTGACGGCGTAACCACTATTATTCGTAAATACGGTAAAGTCATCGTTCTGGAAGATGATCTCAAAACCGCTCCAAATGCACTTCAATATTTTAATGATGCCCTGAATCAGTATGAGTCCAAACCACAGGTAATGTCTGTGAGCGGATACAACTATCCGTTGAAAGAAGCTGACACGCTCCCCGAAACCTTCTTTTTCAGGGTTACAAACAGTTGGGGGTGGGCAACCTGGGAAAGAGCCTGGAAACATTTTAATCCGGATATAGAAAGCATGGTTCAACAACTGAACCAGGAACAGATTTATCAATTCAGTATAGAAGGAAAAGAAAATTTCTGGAGACAGGTACAGCAGTTCAGAAAAGGTAAAATAAATTCCTGGGCTATCCGCTGGTATCTCTCTGTTTTTCTGCAAAAGGGCTTAACTTTGTATCCCCGTCATTCCTACATTCAGAATATAGGTACAGATGGTTCCGGAACGCATTCCGATGCAGAACAGACGTATAAGGTTCGGCTCAATGAGGAAAAAACAACATCTTTCCCGGAAAAAATTGAAGAAAATGCAGTTGCTTATGAACACATCAAAGATTTCTACGCACATCGCAAAGGATCGCTGTTCCAGCGCGGAATTCGCTTTGCAAAAAAAAGAATCAACAAATTAAACAAATAATCACGTGGCGCATCCTAAAATATCAATCATAACTATTGTGTATAACAATGTCCGGGACATCCGATATACATTAGATTCTGTGGCCACTCAAAGCTATGATAATATTGAGTATATTGTTATTGACGGTTTGTCAACGGACGGAACTTTAGCTGTTATCGATCAATACAAGTCTCATATACATGTCTTGAAATCTGAAAAAGATAAAGGAATATATGATGCCATGAACAAAGGGCTGGCTCTTGCGACCGGAGATTATGTTCTTTTCCTAAATTCGGGAGATGAACTCTTCTCGCCCTCTACATTGAGCGATATTTTTGAAAATTGCGAAATGGCCGATATCTATTATGGTGAAACAAAACTCGTAGATGAGGATCGCCATATCCTGGGCGATCGCAGACATCGCATTCCGGAGCATTTTGACTGGAAAAGCTTCAGATATGGTATGAATGTATGCCACCAGGCGATCTATATAAAAAGGGAACTTACAGAGCCATATGATACCTCTTACCAGCTCAGTGCAGATATAGACTGGGTAATCCGTGCAGCAAAGAAAGCCAAGACAACAGTCAATACGCATCACTATGTTGCTAAATATCTTGTGGGTGGTACGTCGCAAAAAAGGCATAAACAAAGTCTGAAAGAACGTTATGCCATTTTCAAAAAACATTACGGCACTATACCCAATATATTTCATCATGCAGTTATCGCTGCCCGTCTTCTACTATACCGTATAAAAAACGGAAAAACTCAAGATTAATGTTCAATCCCGAAATTTTAACTGAACTGGCCAATACACCCATGCCATATGGTAAATATAAAGGTATGCTCCTGTGCCGGCTTCCCGAATCTTATATCGTCTGGTACCGACAGAAAGGTTTTCCTAAAGGAAAACTGGGCAATCAGCTTGCCACATTGTATGAGATCAAACTCAATGGTCTGGAATACCTGCTCGCTCCCCTGATAAAAAAGTGATGAGAATCAAAATGGAGGATATTTTATTTTCCTTATCTTTGTCCCATTAATTTAATTAGCATTAAACGCCGTTTGCAGCGGTATCAATGAAGAGTATGACATATCAAACATTGCTGTATTATTGTTACAGCCCTATCGAGAACGCAGAACAATTTGCTGCAGATCACTTAGAATTTTGTAATTCCCTGGGCCTTGTCGGTCGTATTATTGTTGCAGACGAAGGTCTGAACGGTACAATCTCCGGAACAGAAGAAGCCTGTAAAGCCTATATGGAAGCTATCTATGCAGATGGACGGTTCAATAAAACGGAGTTTAAGATCGACGTGGTCGATGAGCCTTCTTTTATCAAAATGCACTGCCGTTATAAAGAAGAGATCGTACACTCGGGACTACGTGATCCAAAAGAAATAGATCCCAATCGTCAGACAGGAATTCATCTGGAGCCCAAGGATTTCATGGAAATGAAAGATCAGGATGACGTCATCATATTAGATGTACGCTCTAATTACGAACACAGTGTAGGACGTTTCAAAAATGCCATTACACTGGATATCGAAAACTTCCGTGAATTTCCCGAAAAAATCAAGGAATTAGAGAAATACAAAGACAAAAAGATCCTTACGTACTGTACCGGTGGTATCAAATGTGAAAAAGCATCTGCACTACTTCTGAAAGAAGGATTTGAAGATGTGTATCAACTTCACGGAGGAATTATCAAATACGGAAAAGAAGCCGGAGGAAAGGATTTTGAAGGAAAGTGCTATGTATTTGACAACCGTCTTACTGTAGATGTCAATGAAGTAAACCCGACAATTGTCTCGACCTGTAAAAACTGTGGCAAGACGACTCCAAAAATGATCAATTGCGCTAATCCCGAATGTAATGAACATTTCACACAATGTGAGGAATGTGGTTGGGAACTGGACGGATGTTGCTCAGCGGAATGTAAGGAGCACCCGAGAAAACGTCCTTATGACGGAACAGGATACTATGTAAAAGTACCGCAACCGGTCAATCTGGAAAAAATCAGCAAACGGAAACACAAAAACTTTCCACCGAAGCCAACGGAAGCATAAGATAATCAGTATATACCAAAAAGGGTCATTTCGAAATGAAATGACCCTTTTTTAATATTCCGAGGAATGAGTTTTACCTCCAGGCCTTATACTGATTGATCAACCCGTTTGTAGAAGAATCGTGAGAACTGATTTCTTCATTACCCTTCAGTTCAGGTAAGATCTGATTTGCTAATTGTTTACCCAATTCTACTCCCCACTGATCAAATGAAAAGATATTCCAGATAATTCCCTGAACAAATATCTTGTGTTCATAGAGAGCAATCAGCGTTCCAAGAGAATGCGGTGTAATCTCTTTCAGCAGAATAGAATTGCTTGGACGATTACCTTCAAACACTTTAAAATTCTTTAAACGCTCAATATCTTCCGGAGATCTTCCCACCTTTTCAAACTCAGCAACGACTACTTCCTCAGACTTGCCGTTCATCAATGCTTCCGTTTGCGCGAAGAAATTGGATAAGAGCAGTTGATGATGGTTGCCGATCTTATTATGACTAACTGCCGGAGCAATAAAATCACAAGGGATCAGCTTAGTTCCCTGATGAATCAGTTGATAGAATGCATGCTGACCATTTGTTCCGGGTTCTCCCCAGATAATAGGCCCAGTCTGATAATCTATACGATTGCCGTTTCTATCTACATATTTACCGTTGCTCTCCATATCTCCCTGTTGGAAATAGGCAGCAAAGCGGTGAAGATATTGATCATATGGAAGAATAGCATGGCTTTCAGCATCAAAAAAATTATTGTACCAGATGCCTAACACAGCCAGCAACACCGGAATATTTTCCTCAAACGGAGCTGTTTGAAAATGCTCATCAGCGATATAAGCACCTTTCAGTAATTCCTTAAAATTGTTAAAGCCAAGAGCTAGAGAAATAGACAGTCCGATTGCCGACCATAAAGAGTAACGCCCGCCGACCCAATCCCAGAATTCAAACATATTACGTGTATCAATTCCAAAGGCAGATACAGCTTCAGCATTGGTACTCAAAGCCGCAAAATGCTTGGCAATATCCGATTCTTTGGCTCCGCTGTTCAGGAACCATTCACGTGCAGACCCGGCATTTGCCATAGTCTCCTGTGTCGTAAATGTTTTGGAAGCAATCAGAAACAAAGTCGTTTCGGCGTTAAGCCCCTTCAGAGTTTCAACAATATGCGTACTGTCTACATTAGATACAAAATGTACATTAAGATGTGTTTTATATGCTTTCAGTGCCTCTGTTACCATTACCGGCCCGAGATCCGATCCACCGATACCTATATTCACGACATCTGTTATCACTTTGCCCGTAAATCCTTTCCAAGATCCGGAAAGAATTTCATTCGTAAAGGATTCCATATGATCCAATACAGCATTTATCTGAGGCATCACATCTTTGCCGTCAACCAGTACAGGCTTACCGCTCTGGTTTCTCAATGCTGTATGTAATACCTCACGTCCTTCCGTTTCATTTATCTTTTCTCCGGAAAACATGGCCTTGATAGCCACACCCAACTGACATTCTTTAGCCAGTTGAATCAATAAAGCTATTGTTTCTTCATTGATCCTGTTTTTAGAATAATCAACTAAGATATCTTCCAGCTGAACAGAAAATTTATCAAATCGCTGAGGGTCTTTCTGAAAAAGTTCTTTAAGACTCTCCTGATTAATAGTGATATAATGATCTGTCAGATATTTATATGCATTTGTCTGCGTAAAATCTATTCTTGGTAACATAACTTTTGTATTTATTCAAAGATAATAAATTCCCTCTCCCGATCAGGTGAAATACAAACATATTTCCCCTTCACACAGCCAGCTGAAAAAACGGAAGAGAGAAAGTTAAGGGAAGTTAGAAAGTTAAAAGGCCCGAAAGATGAGAAAGTACTTTTAAATCTTTACTTTTGATACATGACCAAAGAACATATTCAAGACTTGAGGGATCGTGTAACATCCCTGAGGAGGCATCTTTGACATCGATGTCAAGAAAGAAGAGATCAATCAGGAGCAGGAACTGACACTTGCACCCACTTTTTGGGATGACTCCAAAGCCGCCGAAAAAGTACTTCACGCTATCAAAACAAAAAAAGTATGGACTGAACATTTTGATCAGGTCGCATCTGCGGTAGAAGATACGGTAGTCATGTACGAGTTTTTCCAAAGCGGCGATGCAACGGAACAGGAACTCGAAAGTCAATATCAAACGGCTTTACAGGACATAGAGGAGCTTGAGTTTAAAAACATGCTCAGTGCTGAAGAAGATCAGCTTGATGCGATCTTACAGATCACAGCAGGAGCTGGCGGAACAGAGAGTTGTGACTGGGCCGCAATGCTTATGCGGATGTATATTATGTGGGGAGAAAAGCATGGTTGTAAAGTGACGGAGCAGGACTCTCAGGAAGGAGATGTCGCAGGGATTAAGACTGTTACACTACAGTTTTCAGGAAACTTCGCCTATGGTTATCTGAAAGGCGAAAATGGAGTACATCGTCTTGTACGTATCTCTCCCTTTGACTCCAATGCCAAACGACATACCTCATTTGCATCGGTGTATGTATATCCGTTGATCGATGATAATATCGAAATCGATGTTAAGGACTCCGAAATCGAATGGGATACATTCCGCTCCGGGGGAGCAGGTGGACAGAACGTAAATAAAGTGGAAACTGCAGTGCGTTTGCACCACAAACCGACCGGTATTATTATCAAGAACCAGGAAACCCGCTCGCAGCTACAAAATAAAGAGAATGCACTACGTCTTTTAAAGTCACAGCTATACGAGATAGAGATGCGTAAGCGTCAGGAAGCTACTGCAGTTATTGAAGGATCAAAGAAAAAGATCGAATGGGGTTCGCAGATCCGAAATTACGTCCTGCACCCTTACAAACTTGTTAAAGACCTGAGAACAAGCGTAGAAACATCAAATACACAAGCCGTATTGGATGGGGATATTGATATGTTCCTGAAAGCTTATCTGATGGAATTCGGAGGGTAAGTATAAAGTACATAAAACAAAAGAACAGGGATAATTCCCTGTTCTTTTGTTTTTATATTCTTGCAGTTAGAAAGAGTTCTTCCACATCATACTCTCTACAGGACGGACCGTTTTACTATTGTACTTGGCATTCCCTTTAGTATTATACAAGGTCTCAATATCGCCTTCAACTGCAAAATAGATCAGCTGTCCGATAGGCATACCCGGATACACCCGAACGGGCTGTGCTACAGAAATCTCAAGCGTCCACGTATTACAGAAACCCACATCGCCCTTTCCTGCCGTTGCATGGATATCAATCCCCAGACGTCCTGTACTGGATTTTCCTTCCAAAAAAGGAACATGTTTATGTGTCTCTGTATATTCCAGAGTTACACCCAGATACAAAGTATTAGGCTCTAACACATATCCTTCAGCAGGGATCTCAAAATGTGTAATCTGATTATGTTGCTTTGCGTCCAGCACACGATCCTTATATGTTGCCAGATATTTGCCCAGATGCACATCATATGAATTGGTCCCCAGGCAAGTGCGGTCAAATGGTTCGATGACGATCGTTCCGGCATCAATTTCTTCCAGTATTCTTTTGTCCGATAAAATCATGTTTTGTAAAAATAGACTGACCGGGATAACCCCCACATTGTCAGCCTCCAAAAATACAGTTTTGCCTCAAAATTATGACCATATATTCCGAATTTTATTTAACCCGTATACTTTATGCTGTCTGTAGCCCTAAACATTGTGACAGATCTGTTTGATTTTAGTCCGGGTCTGCGTAACTTGCAGTATAATCAACGATCATACTGTACTGAGATGGCTTTAGCATACCTCCGCGAATTAGATGAACACACTAAACTTGCTATATGGAAGATAGAAGAGTCTGCTGAAGAATTGTTAGCAAAACTTCAATTGGATACCCGTGAGAGAGCACTTCTGGATTCTTTCGGTAAAGGCAAACGAAGTCTTCACTGGATGACAACACGTGTTCTGCTACGCTATCTCCTGCAAACAGATCAATATATTGACTGTCCGTCAGATGAAAACGGGAAACCCTATCTGACAAATTTCCCCTACAAAATATCCCTTACCCATTCCTATGATTATGCTGCAGTGCTGATAAGTGCTAAAGGAGAAGTAGGAATTGATCTGGAAATTGTAAAAGATAAAGTCATCAGAATCAAACACAAGTTTCTGAAACCGGAAGAACTTGCTTTCATACAGGGAGAACAAAGCACAGAGCAGCTGTACGCCTGCTGGTGTGCTAAGGAAGCCATATATAAATTACAGGGTAATAAGGGCGTTTCTTTCTTGAATAACATGACTATACTCCCTTTCGAATATCAGGCGCAAGGTGTTCTAAAACTACAATTAGAAGTCAATCAGATTCGTACGACATATAACGTGTATTATGAAAAATTCGGGGAGTATATGCTCGGATATGCTATTGAATAAATTAACACAGTATAAAATATTAAAATTTTGGCTTGCGTTTCTCTACAAAAGCAGATACCCCTTCAATGAAATCAGGCTGGCCAAAACATTTTCCAAACTCAGCGATTTCCACTTTATAACCGTTCTCCTCTTTAGAAATACTGGCATTGATGGCTCTGATAGCGGCTTTGACAGATGTCTTGGATCTTGAAAAAATATGTCCCAATATCTCTTCCGCCTTAGAAAGAAGATCCTCCGCTTCCGTGACGTGATTGACCATACCCCATGATAAAGCCTCTTGCGAGGTAATCATATTACCGGACAATATCATTTCCATAGCTTTCCCCCGTCCTACAAGATCAGTTAAACGTTGTGTCCCTCCATATCCCGGTATTAACCCTAAGGAAGCCTCCGGAAGACCCAATTTGGCTGATACAGCAGCTACACGCATATGACAGGCTAGTGCCAGTTCCAGACCTCCGCCCAATGCAAAACCGTTAATAGCTGCCATGACCGGTTTGTCAAAATTATAAATCCGATCCATCACGGCATGTCCCGAAATCGCTAAAAGCCGGCCTTCTTCTTCATCTAACGATTGAAACTCTTTAATATCAGCACCGGCAATGAAAGCCTTTGATCCTGCACCTGTGACAATCACACCCCAGATATCCTGATCCGCAGCAATATCATCTAATACGGTACTCAACTCCTCAAATGTTTTGGTATTGAGTGCATTCAACTGCTGCTCGCGGTTGAAAGTAATGTAGCAGATATGACTTTGTTTTTTTACTAAAAGATTTTCAAGTGCATTCATCTCATTAAAAATTAAAGTGTACTGTTAAACGAACTTTTTCTCTCCGGACATTATCATACTCCCGGTAAGAAAGTCTTTTGACATATTCAACGGTAAAAAATCTAAGAACATTCTCTACCCCAACTGTTGCTTCCATATATGGTGTCTGATCAATCGTGCGCGTTACGATTCTCCCGTCATCATCTTTATCAAAATAAACAACCTCATTACTGATGTAAGGGTTATTATGAGGAGAAAGGTCTCCATAAAACATCCTAAGCCGCCACAACTCTCTCCACCTCAATTTTTTGATAAGCGGGATCTTATTCAGTAAAAAACCCTGCAAACGATGGTCTATTGCAAACTTCACATACCGGTCTGCTGCAAACTCCATGCTATTCATCATAAAGTAGTCTACCGTGTGCCTGTCCTGTTCAATCTGGACATTCGGTATCTCTAATAAAGGATAAGGTAATGCTCCCCAGATTTTACCTACACCCAGTGTAAGATCTGCAGTGCCCAGTTGATTCAGAAAAAGTCGTTTGGATGCTGCCAACCGCAATGCACTATAGTTGTACTCTCCGCCGAGAAAACCTTTTATCCCTTGATTATACTGAAGGGTAAATACAGGATATTTATCAATAATAGGTGTCCGGGTAAGATTTCTATAATAGAAATTTTCATTAGGTGCCCATCTCAGCTGCATCTCCACATCATTCGTCACTATACGTGGCAGCGTCTCACCGGCATGAATACCTGTTTTGTTAAACACAAGAGTACCTGCAGTTTCCCGTTTGAAATAAGTAAATCCGGTACTTATGCTGATATGGTTTCCGAATTCCCAGACATGATTTAGTTTGTAGGCATCATTGAATAAGAATTTCTCCGGTTTAGTCCCGCTAAAGGAAGCAAAGAAACTGTCTCCCTTCTTAAAACCAATCCCACGCCCGGGTTCCATGACATCATGCTGTACTGTCCCCTCAAGGTAGTGAGCAGGGAAAGTCGTCACAGACTTATTATTGAGCGAGAATGCGGATCTCAGGTAATACTTCATTTGCTTGTCTTTGACTCCATAGGCAAGATAACCCTCCAGGTATACTTTTTCAGAAAGCTGTCCCGTAGTCCTTCCCCCAAACCGTATACGGTTTCCTTCGACTTCGTTAAAACTATAGGTATATTCAAGAGGTCCGAATTCTACAGGACCTGCATTATGAAACCCCTGAGCCAGTAAATATCCTATAGCCATCAGCCGCTTGAAGCTTTTCATGTTATTGAGCGAATCGGTATTGGAGTATACTGTCTGCTCGATCTTATTGAGCGGAATAGGTCGTTGCCGCTCCAAAATAGCCGTATCCTGACTAGCTGAAGCTAACATTTCGGTAGGAGCTCCCTCAAATACTTTAGCCGGGATCTGACTTTTAAAATCCCATTTCGAATTAAAAGCAACTCTGCGACCAAATAAAGCGTCATCTTTCCGGCCTCCGAAAAGAATCAACAGGTCTGACTTCCGAAGGAACATAAATCCGTCTGCATTAGGGTCATAATGCAGGCTGATCAGAATATCGTTTATCCAGTTGAGATTCGCTTCCTTGCCCACTGTAAGCTCAGCCTGTCTTACAGCATAGCGGCCATCTGTCGTGACCTGTAATGTACCACTGAACAGCAGGTCCTGTTTGTTCTTGGGTTCAAATGCCAGCTCCACAAATGTCCCGTCTACAGTCTGTATAGTGTCCTGTATATAAAACCGGTAAAACAATTTTGCTTCGTCTGCAATCGGACTTAAAAACAGTTTATTGATAATAAAGATACTGGGATCATAGATATCAACCGGACGGAACTGATAATTGAGATATTGTTGAATATTGGCATTATTGACATACCGCGGATCAAATTCTGTCTTCTTATGAGACTTGATAAGCTTCTTATACTTGGAAGGATCTGTCTGTGAGTAGACATCCGAAAGGTTCTCTTCCATATACATCGGCAGAAGCGCTTTCCCTTTTATAGATGCAGTATCCAGGTTCTTAAAAATAAATTTTAACTTACCCATCCGCTTCTCCATAGCTTTTCGCGGATCTACAAGTCCAAACTGAACTTTTTCGTACTCTTCAAACTGTACCTGATTCAACGACCGAAGCCGGTTATCCTTTTTATGTTTTATGACGAGATCAATTAACTCCAAAGCCGGGTCATCCTTTTTGGATTTTGATCTTTTGGAGATAGTGACCATTTCCAACATATTATCGGCGTAATCTAACTCGACATTAAGCTGCTGAAGGGAGTCCTGAGTAAGAGGCAAATTAACGGCGGTATAACCCATTGCCCTGAATTGGATAGAGGTATGATTTTGGTTGGCAAGAATAGCAAAATTACCCGAAGTATCGGTAGAAGTCCCCAGATTTCCCGGAGCTAATACGATAGTCGCACGAGGAATTCCATGTCCTGTGTTCTTGTCCACAACTCTTCCTTTGATCGTCAGTTGACCAAGAGCAGGACAAGTCATCAGTAGTAGGAATCCAACAAGTAAAATATAATCGAGTTTCTTATTGTATATCATTCTTAAATCCTGCACCCGTATAAATATACAATTTGTAAACTGAGAATAAAACTTATAACAAAAAAATGCATGGTAGATCTACCATGCATTTCATTTTTTTCTATTTATAACAATCAGATAAGCTTTATCAAACAATCAGGATAAATACCGATCAGGACTGTTAGCAAAACTGCGATAAGGAAGACAAAAGAATAGTTAACAGGAATATTTACTTTTGAAGAATCCTGCTCACTCTCTCTGAAATACATAGCCACCACCACTCGCAGATAATAAAATACACCTATCACAGCGTTCACCGCTGCAAGAATCAACAATACAATATGGTAATTGTTCATCGCTATGGTAAACATCATAAATTTACCGATAAAACCTGCTGTCAATGGAATACCTGCCAGTGAAAGCATGGCCACTGTCACTACCAGTGCAAGCCAGGGATTACGTTTTGCAAGACCGTTGAATGCGGAAAAGTTATCCGAACCCACCTCACGTTTTACAAGGATCAATGCACCGAAAGCAATAACCGATGCTAATGAGTAAGCTGTTGCATATGCCAAAATCGCACTCGCCGATTGATTACCAATCGAGATCACAGCAAATAGCATATAACCTGCATGCGCTATACTGGAATACGCAAGCATACGTTTAAAAGAGTGCTGCATCAAAGCTGAAATATTACCTATAAACAGCGTTATAATCGCAATCGTAAGTAAAATTGGTGTCCAATACTCATGTAGCGGAACGAAAGCCGAACTGAAAAGACGTAGCATACCGGCAAAAGAGGCTGCCTTGACTACAGTACTCATATAGCTGGTGATCAAAATCGGTGCTCCGTCATAGACATCGGGTGTCCAGAAATGGAATGGAGCAGCTCCTACCTTAAAGCATAATCCTACAATCAAAAATAGAATTCCGGCATAGAATAACGGAGAAATATCATGCGGATGAGCAATCACATACCCTTTGATTACGTCCAGATCAAAAGAGCCTGACGCTCCATAAATCAGAGCAATACCAAAAAGCAAAAATCCGGTTGAGAATGCACCCATAAGGAAATATTTCAAAGAAGCTTCATTCGAAGCAAAATCCTGCTTTCTGATACCGACAAGAATATATAATGCGACCGACATAATCTCTATACCGATAAAAAGCATAGCAAAATTATGATAGGAATTAACGAGTATAGCTCCCGTCAGTGAGAACAGAATTAAAGCATAATATTCTGCAACATGCTCACTGATAGACCAAAAATATTCTTTGGAAAGTAACAGCACTAATGCCGTGATGAGAATAGAAAGTACAGAAAAACCTATAGCGAAGTGATCGAATATGATCATACCGCTGTAAAGCGGTTCGGCAACTTTGTTCCAATCCAGTATTAGAAAAACTAATGCACCGGCCAATCCCAGCAGTGTAACAGGCAATAAGGCATTTTTAGCCTTATACAGTCCCATGTATAAAACTAATATTCCTAATAAAGACAGCGTAATAATCGCACCCATAAATAAATCGTTCTAATATTTTTGTCGCTATAATTCTAAAATTTCACTTGCTGAAGCAATTGTTGTACAGAAGCTTCTGACAGGCCCAATAAACCATTTGGAGTCACACCGATATAAATAATGGCTATCACAACAATACTCAGCAATACTATTTCATGTCCGTTGATATCCGTAACATGACTATTTTGTTCTTTCAAGGGGCCCAACATAGATTTTTGATAAAGACGCAGCATGTATACCGCCCCTAAAATCAGTGTCAGACCGGCAAATACAGCATACCAGAACCCATATTTATAAACCCCCATCAACAATAAAAATTCTCCTACAAAACCATTTGTCAACGGCAGCCCGACAGCCCCCATTACAATGATCAGGAAGAATATGGCCAGATTCGGCATACGCTTGGCTAATCCCCCAAGATCAGCCAGAGATCTTGTTCCGGTTTTACTGGCTATAATATCCAACACATAGAATAATCCGATAACAGAGATACCGTGGTTGATCATCTGTATCATAGCTCCCTGCAATCCTTGCAGATTCCATGCAAACACCCCGGCACTGATCAGCCCAACGTGTGCGATAGAAGAATAAGCAATCAGGCGTTTCATATCTTTTTGCTGAATAGCAATAATAGAAGCATATACAATTCCGATAACCGCTAATATCATAGCAATATGGCCGTATTCAGCCACTCCTTCCGGTGCAATCGGAATCAACCAGCGGATCAGACCATAAATACCCATTTTTAACATAATACCCGCCAGTAACATTGTACCTACAGTAGGTGCATTGGTATAAGTATTAGGTTGCCATGTATGAAACGGGAACAAAGGAATCTTAATAGCAAAAGCGAGAAAGAATGCCCAGAAAATCCAGCGCTGTACAGACTCAGTCAGATCAAGTGCCACAAAAGAACTCCATTCAAAATCCTTGTTGACAGTCTGTTGTTGCAAATAAATAATCGCAACCAACATAAAAATACTTCCGAGGAAGGTATAAACAAAAAACTTAAGATTGACACGTATACGGTCTCCTTCGCCCCAAAGTGCACAGATAAAGTAAATCGGAATCAATGCAATCTCCCATCCTACATAAAATGTAAAAGCATCTAATGCAGTGAATACCAATACCAGACCGGCTTGCATAAAAGCGACCAAAGCGTAAAGATTACCCTTGTATGTTTTAGAGAACGTCGATAATACGATCAAAGGCATAAGTGCATTTGTCAGTAAAACCAGAGGCAAACTAATTCCATCCAGTCCGATATGAAAATGTATTCCTAAACTCTCAATCCAGCTATAGTTTTGTTCAAACTGAACACTGGCATCAGGGACAAACTGACACAAAAAAGGAATCGTGAAAGCTAATTGCAGTAAAGACAAAGTCAATGCAATGATCTTAGCAGGTTGCGAATTCTTCACAAATGCCAGAACACCAGCACTAATCAGTGGTAATAAAAGCAGTATAAAAAGGTTAGTCATCTATACAATTATTTTCATTAAACGCTTAAAATTCCATATACAAACAATACAACCACAGCAACGACCATCATGAAGATATAGAATCCAACATGGCCATTCTGTAATTGACGGATTCCTTTTCCTGAGGAGACAAACAAATTGCCGATACCGTTAACGATACCATCTATACCCGAACGATCTATTACTTTATATAAGAATCTTGAAAATGCATTAAGAGGTTTTACAATAACACTATCGTAAAGCTCATCTACATACAGCTTGTGATAAGATAATTTATGCAGTCCGCTATCTTCCAAAGCGTCAGATTTTGGTACATATCCTCTTTTTACATATCGTCCGTATGCCACTACAGCCATAATCACTGCCGCTAAAGCAGATACAGCCATTAAAATATATTCTGTCTGATGATCAATATGGAAAGTCCCTTTGATGGATTGGCTGTCAGCAAATACAGGTGCCAGGAAGTTAGCAAGTTTATGTCCTCCGCCCAGAGCCTCCGGAATATTCATCAGCCCACCAACTGCTGCCAGAACTGCCAATATAATTAAGGGCAGCGTCATGGAAACAGGCGACTCGTGAAGATGATGCTTTTGCTCTTCCGTTCCACGGAATGTACCAAAGAATGTAAGATACAACAATCTGAACATATAAAAGGCCGTGCACAGAGCCGCAATAAATCCTATTGTCCACAACAGTTTATTCTCCGCAAACGCAAAGGCCAGTATCTCATCCTTGGAGAAGAATCCTGATAAAGGTGGAATACCTGCTATTGCAATTGTACCAATGAGCATGGTAAAATAAGTCACAGGTAACTTCTTACGAAGTCCTCCCATCTTACGCATATCCTGCTCATCACTCATCGCATGAATGACAGATCCTGCTCCGAGAAATAATAGCGCTTTGAAAAATGCATGCGTCAGAACATGGAAGAAAGCACCTGTAAAAGCACCCACACCCAAACCTAAAAACATATAACCCAGCTGGGAAACAGTTGAATAGGCCAGTACTTTCTTAATATCATTCTGAGTCAGTGCAATAAACGCCGCCAATAAAGCCGTTGCCACACCAATGATGGCAATAATCTGCATCGTTACGGGTGAAAGCGTAAACATAATGTTAGATCTTGCTATCATATAAATACCCGCAGTAACCATGGTTGCGGCATGGATAAGTGCCGATACAGGAGTTGGTCCTGCCATGGCATCAGGCAGCCACGTAAACAATGGGATTTGTGCAGATTTACCGGTGGCAGCTATAAATAATAAGATCGTGATGACAAGCAAAGAGGTGTCACCCATAGCCAGTTCTTTTGCTTTAGGAAATACAGAAGCGAACTCTAATGACCCGAAGGCATAAAAGATAAAGAAAACAGCTAAAAGAAAACCAAGGTCCCCTATGCGGTTCATTACAAAAGCTTTTTTTGCTGCTGATGCATAGGAGTCATTAGTATACCAGAATCCGATGAGTAAATAGGAGCATAGACCTACACCTTCCCAGCCAATAAACATGACCAAATAGTTAGAGCCTAAGACCAATAGCAACATAAAGAAGATAAACAGATTGAGATAAGCGAAAAACTTACCAAAACCTTTATCCTTATGCATATATCCAATAGAATATACATGTATCAGAAAGCCTATTCCTGTAACGATCAGCAACATAATAGAACTCAGCGGATCCACTAAGAAAGATAGGGAAATACTTAAGTTGCCAACTTTAATCCAATTGAAGATTTCTTGTGTAAATACGGCTGCGTCTCCGGCAACTCTGGCCTCATATACGGTCGAGAATATTCCGCAACTGATCAGGAAAGAAGCCAGCACCACTCCGCTTCCAATAACTCCGATAAGAGACTTGGGAAGGATATGCTGACCGATTCCATTGATTAAAAAACCAATTAACGGTAAGAGAGGGATCAACCAAATTAATTCAATCATACTTATAATGCCTTAATCTTGTAAATGTTACCAACGCAATCGACTTAACGATTCAATATCAACTGATTTGGTATTTCGATATACCATAATAATAATCGCAAGACCGACAGCCACTTCTGCCGCAGCCAGTGCCATAATGAAAAATACAAATACCTGTCCGCTGGGGTCTCCGTGATGAGAAGAAAATGCGGCCAGCAACAGATTGACAGCATTCAGCATCAGTTCAATCGACATCATGATAATGATGACATTACGTCTGATCAAAACACCAATCACTCCGATTGCAAAAATGATACTGCAAAAAATCAGATAATGATTTAATGGTACCCCTTGTATGTGTTGAACAATATTATCCATTTACTTTCTTAGTATCTTTTTTAGCCAGTAAAACTGCTCCTACCATTGCCGTTAGCAACAGAATAGAAGAAATTTCAAAAGGCAGTAAAAATTTATCAAACAGAACCTCTCCTAATTGCTTCACCAGTCCGATAGACGGTTGGGCGACTACATCACCATTATCAATTTCAATGATCCGTAAAGATCCGAGGACCACTACCAGTAGACACATTCCTGCTACTGCGCCCATCACCTTCACTACTCCGGACCGCATGGGTTCGGATTCCTTATTGAGATTGAGGAGCATCAGGACAAACAGAAACAGTACCATGATCGCTCCCATATAGACAATGAAATTGACGACAGCCAGAAACTGGGCGTTCAACAGAATGTAATGTACTGTAAAGGTGAAAAACGTGATAACCAAATACAGAACACTATGTACAGGATTCTTTGTGAAAATGGTCATTAACGCAAAGAAAATAGACAAAAAAGCTACAAAATAAAATATCGTCATCTGCTAATTAGGTTATACTTTTTTGCTGAAGCTGAGTTATATCAAACTTAGGTTCTACCAATTTATCTTTTCCATATATAAAATCCTTTCGCAGGTAGGAAGCCGTTACATGAGGACCATCCAGATAAATGGCCTCTTTAGGACAGGCTTCTTCACACAATCCGCAAAAGATACAGCGCAACATATTGATCTCATATACTGCAGCATATTTTTCTTCCCGGTACAGGTTCTCTTCCCCTTTTTGACGCTCGGCAGCAGTCATTGTAATCGCTTCCGCAGGACACGAAAGTGCACAAAGTCCGCATGCTGTACAGCGCTCTCTTCCCTGCTCGTCACGTTTCAGTGAGTGCTGTCCCCTAAAATTCTTAGAATAAGGTCGGATTTGTTCCGGATACTTAACCGTCGGAATTTTCTTGAAAAAATGTCGTAAAGTAATAGCAAGTCCCTTGGCAATGGCAGGCAAATACATGCGCTCCCAGATGTTCATGGGCTTTTGTTCCAGTACTTTCTTTCTATTTGATAATGATTGCATCCTAATTCTAGTTTAAATAATCCCTACACAGCCCTTAAAAATACGTGTCCTTTACTATCGTAATAATACCGGTCAACACAATATTGGCGATGGCCAACGGAATCAAAATTTTCCAGCCCAGCTTCATCAACTGATCATAGCGGAAGCGCGGAAGTGTCCAGCGAATCCACATAAAGAAAAAGATAAAGCCGAATATCTTGATAAAAAACACGATAACTCCAATAATAGTAATCCAGTTTTGTGATAAGCCCAGATCATTCATGAAAGGAAAGTTATACCCTCCGAAATATAAAGCAGCCATCAATGCAGATGACACAAACATATTGATATACTCCGAGAACATATACAAGCCAAGTTTCATAGAGGAGTATTCTGTATGATATCCACCCACAAGTTCTGTTTCACACTCAGGTAAATCAAATGGTACGCGATTACACTCTGCAAAAGCACATACCATAAACAGTAAGAATCCCAGAGGTTGTACCCATATATTCCAATTTACAAAACCTGTTTGCTGCGCTACAATAGTACCGATAGACAATGTTTGTGTCACCATCAGCAAAGCGATCAGAGATAATCCCATAGCGATCTCATAGCTGATACTCTGAGATGCTGCGCGTATGGCTCCCATCAGGGAGAATTTATTATTTGAAGCCCATCCTCCCAACATAATACCGTATACTCCTAAGGCAACTACTCCGAAAATATAAAGCACACCGACATTGATATCTGCAACCTGAAGAGAGATGGTACGTTCTCCTATTGTGAGCGTCTGTCCCCATGGAATAATAGCCGAACTTATACAAGCTGTAATAATAGCAATAGTAGGCCCCAGAATAAAAAGAGCTTTATGTGCACCTGCCGGAATTATTTCTTCTTTGAAAAAGAACTTTCCACCATCACACAAAGGCTGCAATAGTCCGAATATACCTGCACGATCCGGTCCGTACCGATCCTGCATAAATCCCGCAATCTTCCGCTCTGCCAGCGTAGAATACATCGCAATGACAAGCGTCACTACGAAAATAATGGCGACTAAAACGGACTTCTCTATAATGAAAGCTGTTTCCATGCTTATATTTTATACTATTTTAGTTTTTCAGTTCTTGCTAATTGCTCTTCATTTGCCTCCTGCAGTTCCAGATCAGGCTTAATAACCGGTGGCGGATTAAACTCAGGATAATGATTTGCACCGATTACCGAATCTTTATCAACTGGCGTTGGTTCTTCCAGCGTCCAGTCATCCGTATGTTTTTTATCAAAACGACAGGTATTACAGATAAACTCTTCCACTTCACCAAACTCATCTTTACGAGCCGTTACACGCAACACTTCCGTACCTCTGTTCCACAAGGTCACTTTACCCGAACAGGTTGGACAGTCGCGATGTGCATCTACCGGTTTTGTAAACCACACCCGGTTTTTAAAACGGAAAGTCTTATCTGTCAATGCTCCCACCGGGCATACATCTATGACATTTCCCGAAAAGTCATTGTCTACAGCTTTAGCAATATAGGTAGAAATCTCAGCATGATCTCCTCTGTTAAGAATACCATGCACACGATTATTAGTAATCTGATCTGCTGTAAATACACATCTGTAGCACAGAATACAACGATTCATGTGCAGTTGAATCTTATCTCCGATATCGATACGTTCAAAAGTCCGGCGATCAAATTCATAACGGGTTCCTTCGCTACCGTGTTCATAGCCCAGATCCTGAAGTTTACATTCACCCGCCTGATCACATACCGGACAATCCAAAGGGTGATTGATAAGCAACATTTCGACCACACCTTTTCTAGCTTCCACCACTTCAGGAGAAGTGATATTCAGCACTTCCATTCCATCCATAACTGTTGTACGACAAGAAGCCACCAGTTTAGGCATAGGACGGGGATCCTTTTCTGATCCTTTACTCACTTTTACCAAACAGGTGCGGCATTTACCGCCACTTCCTTCTAACTTGGAATAATAGCACATTGCCGGAGGGACGATATCGCCTCCTATCTGACGGGCAGCATTCAAAATAGTTGTTCCCGGAGCTACTTCTACAGGAATTCCATCTATGCTTACCTTGAATTTAACGTCTTCTGCCATTTTCTACTTTCCTTTAATATTTTAAACAACCGGTGTTAACGGATCTGCATAATGTGCTAAGCCGTAATTTCGGCTTGTAGCTTCACCGGCGCTGGTAATATGCCACTCAAATTCATCCCTGAAATGTCTGATCGCTGCTGCCACAGGCCATGCAGCGGCATCTCCTAATGGACAGATCGTATTTCCTTCAATCTTACGCTGTACATCCCATAACAGATCAATATCTGCCATAGATCCCTTCCCCATTTCTATTTTATGAAGGATCTTTTCCATCCAGCCGGTTCCTTCACGGCATGGCGAACACTGTCCGCAACTTTCGTGATGATAAAAACGGGTAAAGTTCCAGGTATTGCGGACAATACACTGATCTTCATCAAAAGCAATAAAACCTCCTGATCCTAACATCGTACCTGTTGCAAAACCTCCGTCAGCCAATGATTCATAGCTCATCAGCCGGCTTTCTCCGTTAATAGTTTTTGTAATAAGATTGGCCGGTAAAATCGGAACAGAAGAACCTCCTGCCACCACGGCCTTCAATCGTTTACCGTTGGCGATCCCGCCACAATATTCATCGGAATAAATAAACTCCTCAACAGGCAATCCCAACTCGATCTCATATACTCCCGGTTTGGCTACATTACCTCCGGCTGAAATCAGTTTTGTTCCGGTACTGCGGTCTATTCCGATTTTTGCATACTCCTCTCCGCCATCATTAATGATAGGAACTGTCGCTGCAATAGATTCTACATTATTAACTACAGTAGGGCATCCGTATAAACCTGCAACTGCCGGAAACGGAGGTTTAATACGTGGATTCCCTCTTTTTCCCTCAAGGGATTCCAAAAGAGCTGTCTCTTCTCCACAGATATAAGCACCTCCCCCCGGCTGTACATAGATCTCCAGATCATATCCGGTACCCAAAATATTCTTTCCCAGGAATCCCGCATGCTTTGCTTCGGCAATAGCCTTTTCCAGAATACGGATCTGAGGCATCATTTCTCCTCTGACATAGATATAAGAAGTATTGGCTCCCAATGCATAGCTGGATACGATCATACCCTCAACAAGTGCGTGAGGTATATGTGTCATCAGGAAACGATCTTTAAATGTTCCTGGTTCAGATTCGTCACCATTGCAGACCAGATAGCGGGGTACGCCTTCCGGTTTTGCCAGAAAACTCCACTTCATACCCGTAGGGAATCCTGCTCCGCCACGACCACGAAGTCCGGATTTCTTTACCTCTTCTACTACATCATCCGGAGACATCGATTTCAATGCCTTTTCAACAGCGCGATATCCGCCCTGCTGCCGGTATACTTCGAATGTATGGATACCGGGAACATTTATATGTGTTAGTAATAACTTACGAGCCATCTCCTGGATAATTAATGTTTTTCTTTCAATTCGTTTATGAGCTGATCCACGCTTTCCACAGTCAGATTCTCATAGAATGTATACTCCGGACCAATCTGCAACACCGGACCAAATCCACAGGCAGCAACGCATTCCACTCCTCTCCATGAAAAAAGCCCGTCAGGAGTGACCTCTCCTTCTTTCACACCAAGACGGTTTTCAATATGATCCATGATTTTCTCCGCTCCGACAAGACAGCAAGGTCCTGTACGACATACCTCAAGAACATATTTTCCTTTAGGCTCCAGAAAATACATAGTATAAAAAGTGGCCACTTCGTATACTTCAATGGGCTGTATATCCAGATAATGTGCCACCTTATCCATTGCATCCACACTCAGCCAGCCAAATTCAGCCTGGACCAAATGTAAAACAGGTAATAATGCAGACTTCTGTTTACCTTCCGGATAACGGGATACCACTTCTCCGAACTTTTGCAAAAGTTCAGCAGAAAATTCTACGGGCTGACTTTCTTTAACACTAAGCATCTAACTCTCCTGCGATTACGTTTAAACTACTCATATTAATAATAGCGTCCGAAATTAACATACCGCTACTCATAGGAGCAAACATCTGATAATTTACAAACGATGGTCTTCTGAAATGCAAACGATAGGGTGTGCGGCCTCCGTCATGAATCAGGTAAAATCCTAATTCACCATTTGCGCCTTCTACAGCGTGATAAACTTCTGCTTTCGGAGTCTCCCATTCGCCCATCACGATCTTAAAGTGATAGATCAAAGCTTCCATATTCGTATATACCTGTTCTTTTGGAGGAAGATAGAATTCCGGGACATCAGCATGGAACACATCGGCAGGTTCTCTTGCTATTTTCTCCAGAGCCTGCTCGATGATACGCATAGATTGCCGCATTTCAGCATTACGCACCATAAAACGATCGTACACATCCCCCGTAGTTCCTACAGGCACTTCAAAATCAAACTCTTCATAAGAGCAATACGGTTCTTGTGCACGCACATCATAATCGATACCTGTAGCCCGAAGAATCGGACCCGACCAACTATAACTCAAAGCTTGCTCTGGTGTGACAGCCGCCACTCCGGAAGTACGCTCTATAAATATTCTGTTACGAACAAACATTTCCTCAAACTCTGTCAGGACTGGAGGAAAGCGTTCTAAAAATTCTCTTATCTTTAAAAAGGCGACATCATTAAAATCTCTTTCAAAACCGCCGATACGGCCGATATTGGTCGTCAGTCTCGCCCCACAAATCTCCTCAAAGATCTCATATATAAACTCACGCTCCTGCATCACATACAAAAAGCCTGAGAAAGCTCCTGTATCAACACCAAGAATACCGTTACATATAATATGATCTGCAATCCGCGCCAGTTCCATGACGATGACACGCATATACTGCACACGTTTGGGAATCTCTATATTCAGCAGTTTTTCAACTGTCATGTGCCATCCCATATTATTAATAGGAGATGAACAATAATTCAACCGGTCAGTGAGTGGTGTAATTTGGTAGAATGGACGATGCTCTGCAATTTTTTCAAAAGCTCTGTGTATATAACCGATAGTAGAGACACCACTAACGATGCGTTCACCATCTATCTGCACTACATTCTGAAACACACCATGTGTCGCCGGGTGAGTAGGGCCTATATTCAGGGTTATCAGTTCATCTTGCGGATCGTTATCGGAATAAACGGGGCTATTGGGGGTTATCTTGGTTATAAAATCGCTCATCTCAAATATTTAGTTATCGGCCAAAATAAAAATCCTTCTTATCTACTCTGTTCGGATCTTCCAGAGGATACTCTTTTCGCATCGGAAAGACCGTCATTTCATCCACATTCAAAATTCTTCTGAGATCAGGATGTCCTTCAAACTGGATTCCGAAGAAATCATATGTCTCGCGCTCCATCCAGTTAGCTCCGTTCCAGAGTACCGTTGCGGACGGGATCGCAGGATGTTGTCCGTCGATAAAGACTTTAATACGGATACGTACATTATGAACCAGGCTATGCACATGATAAACTACGGCAAAAGCTTCTTCCTGATTTGGGTAATGTACTGCTGTAATATCCGTCAGATAAATAAACTGCAGTATAGTATCATCTTTTATAAAAGCCAGTACATCTATTATATCTGTTTTTGAAGTCTGTATGGTCAGAAGACCGTAAGACTCAGATGCATTTTTGACTTTAGTCCCAAAATGCTCTTGCAGACGTTCCCACAGTTGTATATTAGTAAGTTTATCCATTATCAGTTACTATTCCGTACTTTTCTAACAATGCTTTATATTCAGGTGTATTTCTTCTGTTGAGAGATTCATTCTTCACAATCTCCTGAAGGCGCAGTACGCCATCTAAAATCGCTTCGGGTCTTGGAGGACAACCTGGCACATATACATCTACCGGGATAATCTCATCTATTCCCTGCAATACGGAATATGTATCGAAGATTCCGCCACTGGAAGCACATGCTCCGACAGCGATCACCCAACGGGGCTCGGCCATCTGTACATATACCTGCTTAAGCACAGGAGCCATCTTTTTAGCAATGGTCCCCATTACTAATAACATATCGGCTTGTCTGGGTGAAAAACTCGGTCTTTCTGCCCCGAAACGCGCCAGATCATAAGTAGATCCCATTGTCGCCATAAACTCAATACCACAGCAAGAAGTAGCAAAAGGTAATGGCCATAAGGAATTAGCACGTGCCAAACCGATGGCTTTATCTAAAGTTGTCGCAAAAAATCCTGATCCTTCTACTCCCGGAGGAGCTTCAGCCAACTTGACATTACTCATAATAGTAGTTCTTATTGTTTATATTGACTCGCTTATAAAGTGATTACTTCCTAAAGGTACTGTAAAATATAATTTATTGTAAATCAAAAAATTATTTAGAATTATTCTAATCCCAGTCCAGAGCCTTCTTCTTGATAATGTAAATAAAGCCTAAAAGTAACAGTCCCATAAAGACAAACATTTCGATCAAACCTTGCATACCAAACGATCTGAAATTGACCGCCCATGGGTACATAAAGATCACCTCTATATCAAAAATGACAAATAGAATAGCCACCAGGAAGTATTTAATGGAAAAAGGCTGACGGGCATTTCCTTTTACTTCAACTCCGGATTCGAAGGAAGAAAGTTTATTCTCGGTCCTGACTTTGGGACCTATCATATGGGTAATGATGATCGTTCCTACACCAAAACTCACTGCCACAAGCAGTTGTATCAATATAGGTAAATAGTCGACGGGTGCACTGGCTAGGTTTACTGTTTCCATGTGTACATTTTTTGGTTATTTATGTTTTAAAATTAGCATTTTATACGCTAAAATCCAAGATAATAAAAAAGGTGGCCGAAAAATCGACCACCTTTTTATGTATTGTTTAGAAGCTGAATTACAGCGCCTCCATATACGATTTAGCAAACTCATCCGTAGGATTAATAGCTAATGTAGCCTGGAAGAATTCTTTTGCTTTAGGATTGTTACCTTTTGCGTAATTGAATACTCCTAAGTAGTTGTTTGCATCAACTAAATAATCATTGTTTTTAGGATCTGCCGGTTTTGATTTGATCACTTCAATCAATTTTGTGAATGAAGGAACAAACAATCCTTGCATTTTCTCTGGCTCTTCCAGATTATCCAAACCTAACTGAGCAAAGCCTCTGTAGTATAATGCAGGAATTAAGTATTTATCAACAACTTCTTGTTTAGTAGCTCCGATAACAATACCGAAAGCTTTATCTGCTTTATCAAAGAATGGTTTACCATCTTCTTCAGCAGATACTTTCTTCTGACCCAAGTTGTAATTGATCTCTCCGATGTAGTAGTTAGCATCATAGTAGTATTCCGACTCTGGTAATGAACCAGGGATCTCGAAAATCTTAGCAGCTGCTACCATATCACGATCCTGATATCTTGCGAATGCAGTTTCAGCAATTTCCGGCAACAATTCTTCTTTATCTAATTCAACAGCTTTTTTCAGGAATTCCAATCCTTTATCTGCAGCAGCAGAAGAAGCACCGGTTGTATCTGCAGAAGCAACTCCGATATTAGCCAAACCTGCGAACAAGTAGTCACGTGAGATTACACGCTCAGGTTTCATTTTTGTGAACAATGAATTAAGATATTCTGCTGATTTAGCATAGTTTTTGTCCTGGTTGTAAGCGATATAACCTAAATAACGGTAAATTTTAGGATCGATATCCGGATTTTTAGCCAATTCTTCAGAAACCGCTTTCAATTCAGCATACTCACGGGCATATACCAAGAAATCTGCATATCTGATTTTTGCCTCTAAGGACTTGTCACCAGTTAATTCGATGTACTTTTTATAAGCATCAACACCTTGCTTATTGATTTCCTTGTATTTTGCTTCATCATCAATTTTCAGTGAAGAAAGGTGATAAGTCTCTGCCAATTCACGGTAAGTAGGTGCGTAGTTAGGGAATTCCTGACTTAATGCAGTCAAAGATTCAATAGCTACGTCATATGCCTGTGCTCTACGCGTAATAACAGCCTGACCGATTTTCGCACGGATTAATGCCTCATCAAGAGAAATTGCATCACGATACTGAACATAAGCCAAACTGGATTCGTTCATTCCTGCATAAGCATCACCCAATGCCAAAGGTACCAATGCATCTTTTGCATTTTTAGCTTTTGCCTGAGTCAGATACTCCAATGCTTTTGCGAAATCCGGCTTAGGAGCATCGATCAAAGCACGACCTGAAAAATATAATGGTAAGTAATCTTTCTTACCTAAGTTTGAAGTTGCTGTTGTAAACTTCTGTTCAGCAGCAGAGTTATTGTTGTTCTTCAAATCAACAATACCAAGACCAACATTGTTTAACTGCGACTTAGGATCGTTAGTCAAACCATTGTTGAAGATAATAGCAGCTGAATCCACTTTATCATTTACCAGGTAAATCTGACCTAAGTAAAAGTAATTGTCTCCATCCTTTGGTTTTTTCTGAACCAAGTTCTCCAAAATACCTTTCGCCTTATCATATTGCTCGGCCTCCATTGCAGCTTGAGCATCCTTCAAGCTCTGCGCACTCGCTGTTCCTACAGCTCCTGCAAATAATAGACTTAAAAATAATTTGCTTTTTGTCATAATCTATTTGTGTTCTATTTATATTCTCTAAATAACGAATTATTCTACTTTATCCCTAATAATTATTTCTCTACCCGGCATTGTTGCAGGCACTAAATCCGCCTTTAACATAATTCGCTGACCTCTGTCTCCTGTCAGGAAAGCAGAAAAGCCTACCCCTAGTCCCATATCCGGCTGATAGTTTAAAATATACACCGGACGACTTAATACATACAAACCCTCTGCCAAAGTTGACTGATTTGGTAGATAAAATTTATTATCCCCTTCTTTTGTTAACGAATTTTGCACGCTTAAGGTACGAATTTTATCTTTATTCTGAAAAGAACGTTTTGCATTTAGCCATTGATCATAGCTTATAATTCCTATTCCGTCTGTATGCTCAGCCACGTAAGAAAGCACTTCCTCTCCGTTTTCCATGGCTTTCAACCCCTTACCCGAAATTTTTTCGATTTTGCCAATATCTTTTAATTGACGTAGTGTGCTCGAATTGACATTATCCAGTATTAACGAATAATTCTGTCCGATATTTTCACCCTTTAATATTTTTACTACATTTTCAACAGTAATACTCGTATCTGCCCGACCTGTATTACTAATAAAAACAACGGCATCTGTAGCTATCTGAAATACTTTTGGAGAAATAGATTTCTTTTTAAAATATTCTTCCTCACTTGCGGACAGCTTTCTGGTCATGATTGCCGTCTTGGCCCGATCCTGCAGTAACAGGTTAATTCCCTTTACCTCAGGCGCAGATACCAATTCTATTTTCGAGTCTTTATATGAATTCTGAAAAACATCTACCTGTTCTTCAATAATAGGTAAAAGTGTCTCATCTACTATTACAGATAGTCTTCCATTCAGGATATCTCCATGCTTCGCCTTTTCCTCATCGGATCCATCTTGAGAACTCCGATTGCTGCAGGATGTAAACACAGCCAGGCTTGTGGCAACTGCCATCATAATAATCCGAAAGCTTATCTTTTTGTTCATACAGCTATAGATTAGATAATTACTAAAAAGATTAATGAAATGATTTTAATCCCTAAAATTATTTTGCCAAAGTCTCGCAAATCTCATGAAAGAGTAGACAATAAGCAAAATCCCGAAAAAAGTACGATAGGTAGGATTAATTTCTAACGGAAAGTTATTCCAGAAGATGATAAGCAGCCCCAAAACAAAGTAAAGGCCAAACATAAATAGTCCTAAAATGGACAGAAATCGCTTTAGAGGCGATTTCTGTCTGTAACTATTCGTACTATTGTTAAATTTGTTACTTGTCACAAATTACTGATTAATAGTGTTTAATCGAATTGGCAATGTATATGCTACACGTACCGGACGTCCGTTTTGTATACCTGGAGACCATTTTTTAGCCTTTTTCAGTAACGTTACGGCAGCCTGACCTGTACCATACTGTAAGTCACGTTGTACTTTGATGTCAGTAAGACTACCATCTTTCTCTACAACGAATGACACTTGAACCACACCATTTACACCTTGCTCCAATGCAGCAGAAGGGTATTGGTAGTTATCGCCTATCCATTTCATGAAAGTTTTCATACCGCCCGGTGGCTCTGGATTCACCTCTACCGCAGTAAAGATTTCATTTGAACCGGTACCATCAGGAGAACCTTTTTCTGTACCAGTAACAGCACCATCGACTTTTTTAGGACCAAACTCTCCTGTCGGAACGCCGGATGCACCTTTAGTACCTTTAAGCGTAATACGAGCTGGAGTTTTCTTGTCGTCTTTAAAGTCTTCCTGAGCAGCCACTTCTTCTTTCACTTGATTTTTAGGAACTACTTTAGGCTCCGGAAAACGGATAAGGTCTTCAGCAGGTGGTTCCTGAGCGATACGCTGTGGTTGTTCTTCCGCCGGAAGAGGCTCTTCTTCCTCTTTAGGCGGCTCCGGGATCTCCAAATCTTCCAGCGTCACTTCTGTGATTACTGGAGGTGGTTCTACCGGCTTATCTGGAATCAACTTGATGTTGAAAATCTTTGGAATACTCAAAAGGATAACCAACCCTATAACAGCTGCTAAACCAACGTTAGTCGCTCTTGGTGCCAGTTTACGAAGCTGGTAAGCTCCATATTCCTTATTTCTATTCGCAAAAACAACGTCTAGCCATTCCTTTTTGAATAAATCTAATTTTGAACCAAACATAATTTCTTATTTTTTTGCGTTTAAAATTTTATAAAACTAGTCGTTATACAAATTCTCACGCTTTAACACATCTATTTCTTCAGGAGTGATTTTTGAAATCATATATCGTTTGATATCTACAATTTTCATCTCGTCTAATACATCGACAAGATTACGTTGAACAGATTTCTCACTAGGTCTGATTACTACGATCAAATCCTTTCCTCCAGCAGCAGCCGGAACTCTTGCTTTCATTTCAGTAATGACTTTACGAAGACCGTCCTTACCATAATCAATGGCTGTAGGAGGGGTAATCGGACTTTTTAATTGTCCGTAGTACCATAAAATCTTATTGTCAGAACCTAATAATAATGTGATAGAGCGGTTATCTGCAATCTCCAGATTGTCAGTAGCGTCCATTTTATTCTTATCAGGCATTGCAACGTCCATCGCTTGAGGCTTGTTTAAAGACGTAGTTAACATGAAGAAAGTAATCAATAAGAACGCAAGGTCAACCATGGCTGTCAAATCGACTTTACCACCATTTTTCTTACTTCTTACTTTTCCACCTTTCCCCTGTTTACCGGAGTCTTGATTTAATTCTGCCATTTTCTTCTATTTAATTAAAATGAGACGTTAATTATTCGTTACCTTTTAGACCTGTTACAAAACTGAATTTGTTCTGCTTTTGGTTACGAAGAGTCTCAATTACTAAATTAATTGATGGATACTTCTCGTTAGCATCTGCTTTGATTGCAATTTTCATCGGTCCCGGATCAACAAAATCCTTCTCGCTTTCTTTTTCTTTTGTAATCTCAGCTGTCGCTAATCTTGCTGACTGAACCCAATGATACAATTCGTTCGTATTATTCTCTGTACTATCAACAGGAATACCTGTTTGCACTCCCGGCTGTACACGCTGACTCACGTCAAGTGTCAAAAGCTGGCGCAAATTCTTAATCGGAACACCAAAATCTTCAGCTAATTCGAATTTTTTGTAATCCTCTTGAGAGAATTGAATATTGTACTTCGCCGACATTCTTTCTAACATCCTTTTGCGAACTTCACGTTCTTTCACTCCGAAGAACACTTTTCCTTCTCCACCGATTGTGATAATACCAAGATTAGTATCCGGCAATTTATCTTTTGTGGTAGAAGCTGGTGTGTCTACAGGGAATGCTTCCGGTTGACGTGCTGTAGATGTCAATACGAAGAATGTAAGAAGCAAGAAGGATACGTCACACATGGCTGTCATGTCGATTGACGTACTCGTTCTTTTTACTTTAGCTTTTCCCATTTTTCTTTACTTCTAAAATTAATTACTCAATATACTTTGACTATATGATGCTTTTCGTTTTATGATTCCATAAAAGAATCGTAAAAAACATCAGATTCTTATTTGTGGTTAGCCGCGTACGTTTGTACGATTGAGAAACCAGCCTCGTCAATTGAGTAAGTTAATTTATCGATTTTTGCAGTAAGGATGTTATACATTACGATAGCGAATGTAGAAGTCGCAATACCTGTTGCTGTATTGATAAGGGCCTCAGAGATACCGTTTGCTAATTTAGCTGAATCCGGAGCACCACCTGTTGCTAATGCAGAGAAGGCCTTGATCATACCTGTTACTGTACCTAATAGACCTGTCAACGTACCGATAGAAACTAATGTTGCTATAACGTTTAAGTTTTTCTCCAACATAGGCATTTCCAATGCTGTTGTCTCTTCGATTTCTTTCTGGATAGCTAATGCTGATTTTTCTGAATCAAGACCTGGGTTAGCAGAAACGTCTTTGTATTTCAATAAACCTGCTTTGATTACGTTTGCAACAGAACCTTTTTGTTTGTCACACTCAGCGATAGCTGTGTCAATGTTACCACCGTTGATTAACGTTTGTACTTTTCTTACGAAGTTACCAACATTACCAGTACCTGAAGCTTTGTTGATAACGATCAAGCGCTCAATAGAGAAGACCCACACCATTAAGAATAAACCGATAAGGATAGGTACGATAGCACCTGCGTGGTATACCATTCCTAAGTAGTTTCCTGGAAGAGGTTGGTTTTCTGGATTATTTTCCTGGAAGTTAGAAGGAGCTCCCATTACATATTTCCATACTACGAAACCAACAATGAAACAAATGATGATTGCTAAACTTGCAAATAGGGAACCTGAATTTCCGCTCTCTTGTTTTGCAGGACTAGTTGTTTTTGGTGCGTTTGCCATTTTTACTAAATTTTAGATTTTTTACTGTTGTTTAATATAATGTTTAATTCAATTATGTGCAATCTAGATCTATATCTGTTACTCATGTGAGAAACAAATATAGCATTTTGTAATAAAAATAAAATTAATGTTGCATTAAAATACAATTTTCTAAATTTTCATTTTGATTTTCACGTTTTAAAACGAACAATACATCAGCAGAATCATTGCCCGTCATTCTTATCATGTCAAAATCATGCTTAATGCTGTAATTTTTTACAATGAAAACCATTTTTTTTATGATATGCAAATTAATAAATCATTAAGTGTTAAAAATAAGTAAGTGATTACTCACATGGATACTCTTGTAACTAAGTGTTTTTTAAACGTCAAATTATCAGAGTTATTGCATCAGTTCTGTTACAAAAAGTTAATATTTAGGTTATAATCGATGCGTAAACAACTATCCACCAACGACTTTGACTTTATAGCCGTCCTGGTTCAACAAGTCAACTATTTTTTGTTTAAAATCACCTTGAATCATAATTTCACCATTTTTAGAGGTACCGCCCACTCCACATTTTTGTTTCAATTTTTTCGCTAAGATTTCAAGGTCAGCATCCGAACCTATGAAACCGGTTACAATTGTAACAACTTTTCCCTTTCTCATTTTGCGGTCAAGCATTACTTTCAGCAACTGCTTATTGGCAGGCAAAGTCTCTGCTTCTTCTGTAATATCGCTCTCCTGATAATCAAAATCGTCAGAAGTGGAATATACAATTCCTTCAAAACGTTGTTTTTTATGCTTATTCATAGAACTAAGTTAACAAATTATCCGAAGGGATTTTGGTAAGATTCGTATATCTAGTTTTTTGCCTAATTCAAACGGCTCTCCATCCACATGTGCAGCACCATCTTTTTCGCGTTCAATGGTGATTTCTTTGCCCGGAATGATTTCTACATACTCGGACTGATCTGCAGATTTATTAAACAGATGAAATACCATCATGGGTAATGTATAAAGCGGAAATTTGTGCACAATACAAACATCCAGCACGCCGTCATTAACGGATGCCTGCGGAGCGATATACGCATTATTTCCGTACTGTGGTGAATTGGCCACACTGATCATGAAAGCCTCACGCTCATACTCCACACCGTCAATGGTCAATTTATACATGCAGGGTTTATAATTGCTAAGTACATTAATAGCCGATTTGAGATATCCGATAGGGCCTCTTATATTTTCATTGGCAAAGCGGTCACTCACGGATGCATCAAATCCAATACCGGCTATGTTGAAAAAATTACGGTCATTGATCAGACCGGAGTCAACTTCTACAGCTTCAAACCGGTTTAGCCTCCGCAGTGCAGCGGCTTCATTCATCGGAATACCCAGATATAGGGCAAGTCCGTTTCCAGAACCTTCGGGAATAATTCCCAAAGGAATATCCGACCCAACTAATGCGGAGCCAAGTTCATTGATGGTTCCGTCTCCTCCCACCGCTACGACTGCATCATATTTTTCTTCAATTGCCAGCTTTCCAAGTTCATAAGCATGATTTGGATGATTCGTCTGCTGAAAAGTAGGATTAAATTTCTGAAGATCTAATACCTCAAGAACCTGCTTATTGAACGCAGTCTTTCGTTTTCCACCTGAAATAGGATTGACGACAAATAATATTCGCTTTCTCTCGGCCATAAAGGTCTTTACTTGTATTTTTTCCGGATAAAGATAGACAAAAGCCCGTATACATAATGAATGTTAATTTTAATATCATTGAATTTTCATTTTTAATTGTAGAGTATAAAATTGAATTTTATATTTCGTCAAAGAGTTGTAGCTTTGCCGAATAATTTGTGGACTGATTTGCGTTACGGGCAGAAGCTCAGTAACAGGAGATTGCAACCACAGTAAAAAAGTGCTAAAACTATTTCATTCGGTGTTTTTCCACTTCCCTGTGTTTCTACCTTCTTATCAGCGAGTATGTCTACATTAATTAGTAATACTTATGGCTTATTTATTTACTTCAGAATCGGTTTCGGAAGGACATCCTGACAAAGTTGCCGATCAAATTTCAGATGCATTAATAGATAATTTCCTTGCTTGGGATCAGGATGCACGTGTAGCAATCGAAACTTTAGTCACTACAGGTCAGGTTGTACTTGCCGGTGAGGTGAAATCCAAGATATATCTGGACGTACAGAAAATTGCACGTTCTGTCATTGAAAGAATCGGTTATACCAAATCGGCATATATGTTTGAAGCCAATTCCTGTGGTATATTATCTGCAATCCACGAGCAGTCTGCAGACATCAACCAGGGGGTAGACCGCAAAACAAAACAAGAACAAGGTGCCGGTGATCAGGGTATCATGTTTGGTTATGCGACCAATGAGACCGAAAATTACATGCCTTTAGCACTTGATCTTTCGCACCGTCTGCTTTACGAACTGGCAGATTTGCGCAGAGAAAATAAAGAAATCACTTATCTGCGTCCCGATGCCAAGTCTCAGGTGACCTTAGAATATGACAGCAATCACAAGCCCGTACGCATTGATACTATTGTGATCTCTACACAACATGATGATTTTGATGAAGAATCAACAATGTTGAATAAGATCAAGGAAGATATTAAAGCAATCCTGATTCCTCGTGTAAAAGCTCAGCTAAAACCAGAATTGCAATCCTTATTTGATGATAAGATCAAATTTCACATTAATCCGACCGGAAAATTTGTAATCGGAGGTCCTCACGGAGATACAGGATTGACTGGGCGTAAAATCATTGTGGATACCTACGGAGGCAAGGGTGCTCACGGAGGTGGTGCTTTCTCAGGAAAAGATCCTTCCAAGGTAGACCGCTCTGCGGCTTATGCAACACGTCACATTGCAAAAAATCTGGTAGCAGCAGGAGTTGCTGAAGAAATATTAGTACAAGTATCCTATGCTATCGGCGTTAAAGATCCGATGGGTGTATATGTAAATACTTACGGCACCAGCAAAGTGAATCTGACCGACGGACAGATTGCACAAAAGATCTCTGAGTTATTTGATATGACTCCTTACGGAATCGAAACCCGTCTTGGATTAAGAAACCCGATCTACTCGGAGACGGCAGCTTATGGTCACATGGGGCGTACCCCAAGATCTGTAACCAAAACTTTTGAAAACAGCAATGGTGAGCAAAAAACAGTAGAAGTAGAGCTGTTCACATGGGAAAAATTAGATTTTGTAGATCAAATCAAAGCGGCATTTAATATCTAATATACTTTTTGACCTTATAAAAATTTTAAAGGGCTTATCACGATGTGATAAGCCCTTTTTTCTGTTTTATCCCGCTGTAATTATTACTATCTTTAAGACTATCAACACAAACATACTATGAAAAGAAGAAAATTTATTCAGTCTTCCGCTGCGACTATCGGTACTTCAGTGTTAGCTGTATCTGCTCTTGCTCAGTCAAAATCTTCCTTCGCTGTTGTCGAAAACATACAGATTATACATTCGGTATATTTCTGGCTGAAAGAAGACCTTACAGCCCAACAGGTTAAAGATTTTACGAAGTTTTTTGAAGCCCTGAGAAAAGTACCTAATATTAAAAGTCTTCGCTATGGCCGTCCTGCAGAAACAAGTCAACGACCCGTGGTAGATAATAGCTGGACATATAATCTGATTGTGATATTTGAAAAGATGGAATACATCAATACTTATGAGACTCACCCTATTCATCTGAAGGCAATAGAAGATTTCAGCAGTAACTGGACAAAAGTACTCGTCCATGATACCCAGTTAGATTAACCCTCGCGCCTTTATTTCAAGATATTTGTTTATTGAATTGATAGTCAGCTGTTCCGGCGCAGTATAAATGGTCTGAATTCCCTGACGGTTAAGCTCCTGAATAATAAGACTCTTTTCATAAACAAATTTCTCTGCTATGATCTGGTTATATATATCTATCGTGTAATGTGTGCTCTCTTTTGCCATTTGGATCAGTTCGGTATTCTTAAAGACAACGACGACAACGATATGGGTCTTGTTGATCATTTTGAGATAAGGCATCTGCCTGTTCAGACTATCCATTGTCTCAAAATTGGTATAAACAAAAATCAGAGATCTCTTATTAATATGCTTATTGGCAAATGCATATAACTTTCCAAATTCAGATTCTTCAAATAACGTAGTAATACTATATAATGCCTCTGATACCTTCTGCATCTGATTATTTCTCTTCTCCGCAGGAATATGATTTGCAATCCCGTTTGAGAACGTCAGCATTCCGGCTCTGTCCTGCTTCAGTATTGCGGCATTGGACAAAACAAGTACAGAATTGATCGAATAATCCAGTAAAGTCATCTCGTTAAACGGCATGCGCATGGCACGGCCGGTATCAATAAAGGAATATATGGGCTGAGATTTCTCTTCCTGATACTGATTGACCATCAACTTTTTATGTTTGGCAGAAGCTTTCCAATTCATAAAGCGGTATTCATCTCCTCTCACATATTCCCGCACATGATCAAACTCCAGAGTTGAGCCGATTTTGCGGATCCGCTTGATTCCCATCTCTTTCAGTCTGTCTGTTGTTGCCATAAGCTGATATTTTCGCAACTGAATAAATGACGGGTAACATGGTATTTTTAAGGATTCTTCCAAAAGAAATTTCCGTTCGAAGAAGCCAAGATTCCGGACCAGCACATGGCATCTTCCGAATTCATATATACCTCTTTTAGTCGGTCTCAATTCATATTCAACATGTTTCGGAATTAAAGACGGCAGCTCTATTTCAAATTCCTTTCCGCGAATCTGCAACTGCATTGGAAATTCTTCCAGAATTCTTGCCTTTATTTTTTTCGGATAATGACTTATAAAAGCAAGCTCAAAATGATTGTCATCTCCGTTAGATAGCTTTTCCGGATAATGTCGCTCAATCTCAACTCTGTTCTTACCAAAATGCAAAAACATAAGATCCCATATCCAACAGATCAACAGCAGCCAGAAGACAATACCTACTACCAGAAACATTCCCTTCACAAAAAAGGAAATCGTAAACAAAAGAGCCATTCCTAATAAGGAATAGAAAAATTGATTGGTAAAATAAAGTCTTCTTATATGCCTGATCATCTTGGAATCTCTACGCCGTCTACAATTTGTTTGATAATAAATTCTGTTGTGAATCCTTCCATTTCCTTTTCAGGAGTCAGGGTCACTCTGTGACCAAGAATGGCAGGAGCTACATATTTGACATCGTCCGGAGTAATAAAATCTCGTCCAAGAAGTGCTGCAGATGCTTTTGACGCTTCAAGAATCGCGATCGAAGCTCTCGGCGATGCTCCTAAGGTCAGGTTAGGATTAGTTCGGGTCTGCACGATAATCTGTGCTATATAATGCAGCACATCTTCATGTGCAAATACCAGTTTGACCTGCGACTGGAAGAGTACTATCTCTTCACCCGAAACGACCTGCTGGACCAACGCTTCTTTATTGCCGGCCTTTTGCGCATGGTGTTCTTTTAATATGGTCAGTTCCTGACTGAATTCAGGATAATTAACGACTATTTTAAACAGGAAACGATCCAGCTGTGCCTCCGGCAAACGATAAGTCCCTTCGTGCTCTATCGGATTCTGGGTTGCTAAAACAATAAAAGGGGTATCCATTGGATAGGTATTTCCGTCTACTGTCACCTGCCGCTCGGACATACATTCGAAAAGTGAGGCCTGCGTCTTTGCCGGGGCGCGGTTGATCTCATCAATCAGAATAATATTACCAAAAATCGGCCCTCTTCTAAACTCAAACTCATTAGATTTCAGATCCAGAATAGACGATCCGGTTACATCTGAAGGCATCAGATCGGGGGTGAACTGGATACGTCGAAAAGTACTGTTGATCGTTTTGGCAATCAACTTTGCCGTCAGCGTCTTAGCGACTCCGGGCAGACCTTCGATCAGAGAATGTCCGGATGACAGAATAGACATTAACAGCATATTGATGACCTGATCCTGCCCTACGATTACTTTTTTCACTTCCCTTTTCACCGATTCCATCTTATCCTGTAATTCTGTCAGATCGAGACGGCTTTCAAAGTTGGGCATATATTTTTCTAACTCGTTCATATCATATTAGATTTAGTCTTGAATTCTTCTATTTTACTATTTATAAATTTGAGATCATAAGTAGACAGATCTTTTCTATTCCTGTACCTCGTTATCAAATTCATCAATTCTTCAGTTTCAGCAAGTGGGATTCCTGATTTCAGAGACAGATTGCTAAGGTACTTCTCATCCTTCAGCTGCAGCGTATCGAGATGAAAATGATTGCGGATATCGAAAAGGAAATAATCTATTTTCTTATCTATCATATTTCCGGGTTCGCCATTTTCATAATATAGCGTTCCGATGGTTTTAGCAAATTCTTTAGACAGATTTGGTTCTGGTTTCACCACCTCTACAGCCCGTTGTTCACGTTTGCTTCGGAACAACAGAAATAGCAGCAGACCAAATAATAACAGATACCATGCTTCACGAAGTCCTTCATAGGAAAGAATCATACGCAACGGTGTACTTGGCTGTCCTTCCCTGTAATAATTGTCACACCAGATGATATGCTTAGCTTTTATTAATTTCAATGCCGAAGCTGCATAATCATATTTTTGGTGCTGCAGCATGTAATAATTGGTAAACATTTCCGGCGTATGATGTAAATAGAGCTTGCCTTTGCCCCAGGATACCTCCACAAAGTTAGGTACGGCATGCTTACCCGCATACGCATTGCCCACAATGGAAATGTTGGTACTATCGATAAGGTCAAAGATTGATGTCTGCTCTATCTTATCATATTTTATTCTCCTGCGATTATTGACAAGGGAATAGTTTATATCGCCTAATAACGAAAATCCCGAAAACTTATTTACATCCAGATAGGCCGATGACAGATTAAGTGTGTCTAAGAGATTGGTGGAATAATAATTTGTTGATATGAAAACTTCTCCTCCCTCTTTCGCAAATTGCAGCAATTTTTCTGTGGCGGTGGCTCCCATAATGTCTATATAGTCCCCAACAAATACAAAAGCAGTATTCTTTGCATGCAAAGAATCCTCTTCTAAAGTCTCATAAACAGATTTTTTGGTGCTTTCGATTTTACGGTCATTTCCAAGGATATTTCCCAGCTCCTGATGCAGCACATATAATCCGTAGGGTATCTTGTCCCGCTGATCAAAAGATTTGCGCCAGTCTATAGGCTTACGACTGGTTGCATCGATTATTGCAATCAATACCAGCGCGATCAGCAACACTATAATTCCAAACTTACCCGTATTTTTCATGACCATTTAGTTTGAAATTCACGGAATAGTGTAGCATACTGTTCATAGTTTTCCTTCGTTACAGGAAAATTACCGAACCACACATAATTAAATACATTGGAACAAGCTTCAAACTCTTTTCTCAGTTCTATGTTGTCCATTTCATTCATCAGTTCAATATTGGTTTTGGTATAATTCCACTTTACCAATTCTTTTTTTGCCAGCGTCTGAATATTCAGAAGATTGAGATAACGAATGGCCAGGGAATAATTTTCATCTTTCAGTGCCTGCTCTACAAATGTATGTACATCCACCTGCAGAAGATTACGTTCCACAAATGCAACACTCGCATCTTCGTCGTCTTCCTTTTCCTGTACAGTATAGAGTTTTTTCCCCGTAAATATTAATCGGTAGAGGACGTATACCAGAAGTACGACGAATACAGCACCGATAAGTTTATACATCCATTCGGGATTTTGAAAATAGAAATCCGGCAAAATAGAGGAGAGCAGGTCATTAATCCTGTTTTTTAAACGCTTCAAAAAATTTATGTTCTCCAGTACCTTTTCATTGTAAAGAAACTCTTCACTCTGATACTTTTTGAACATTTTATTGAATTCTGCGGTATCTACTGCCGGGATATCATGTATTCTCGGCACCTTATTATAATATCCTTCTTCCCAATAGGGATGTTGTTTTTTCTTGGTAATAAGTTCTTCTGCTGCATCTATCGGCTCATCGTAAGTAGCTGTATCAGGATCTGTATAGAGCGTGTCCTGTTCCTGAGCATAACCGAGATAAGATATTGTAATAAAGAAAATGGAAAGAATAAGGGTACGAAAATTAGTGGCCATTTGCCTCCTTTCCAATATTATTTATTGTCTCATAAATATTCTCTCCGAACCGTAACTCTTTAGCGGATTCATATATCAATCCGGAAATGAGTACAGAGAACATATAGCTGGTGATTGTAATCAGAGAGAAAATTGTTCCTCCTAAGGAAACAATTAATTTGCCTGAAAAGGTATCAAAAAAATTGTCATTGAAGCCTACGGTGTTATAAGCAATCAGTCCCAGTATCAATGCCGGGATGAGGGTCATCATCATCAGCAGAACCTGAAAAATGGCACTGACGATATAAGAGGATACACCATAGTCGTATACTTTTTTCTTCAGGAGATGATAGGCCTCACTAAAACAGCTGCCAAGAGAATAGTAACCTTCTCTATATAACATAAAAGCACAGAACAACCACACTCCAATCAGGGACATCAGAACTCCGGCCACGATGTTACCGACAAAAGGAATAAAAGAAGCAATAATCAGTACAAAGAAAAACGGGATGATCATGATTAACATGACCAGAATAGATGCACCGAAAAACCTAAAATATTTACCAAAGTTTAATTTAAAATTGTTCCAGACTTCTGCCGATCCGAAATCCAGATTGTTCTGATTTTTCAACAAAATAAAATATTCTATCGCAATGCCGAAAAACAGAGTAGAAAGCAACAAAAGTATACAGACTATCCCGATAAAGAGTCCCCATATCTGCATCATATCTCCTGCACTGAAGTCTGCATTAAAATCGACTTTAGTCGTCAGATAGAATACGAGTAACAACAGAATGGCAAGGGGAATAACCGCAAGCCGAAACAGCGTAGCACAGAAATGCCGGATAACGATCTTCAGCAAATCCACAAAATCCTGTACAAATTCTCCTAATTTACGTTCCTTTTTGAACTCAAAGTTTAACTCCATTCAAATTTTCTGGCTAATTGATACGGTCTCCAAATATAAAAATATACAATCGCGAATAAGGACGCAAAAATAATAGCTAAGCACATGGCTAAAGATGACTGATAAAAACGGGTCACAAACCCTTCTAAAGTACCTGCAATGATGAAAAACGGAACAGTACTAATGAGTACTTTACTGGCCAGTTTGGCTCCCCGTTTAAAAGATTCCATCCGGGTATATGATTTCGGAAACAGAATACTGTTTCCTAATGTGAGTCCGCAGCCTCCGGCAATGATAATCACCGAAATCTCTATCGTTCCGTGGATCCAGATGGCAGACATCGCCTCCTGCATGACTCCGTACTTGAAAAACATGTAATGAAATGCTCCCAGCATAATTCCGTTAGAAAACAGAATATAACCGGAGCCGACACTATAGAATATACCAAAAATAAAAGCGTAAAATGCCACTCTAACATTATTAATAGTGATCGCTAAGGCAGATCCGAACATTCCTCCTTCATCATAGATGGCAGCAGGATCTCCGTCTTTTATTTTTTCTGTTGTATAGTCTACATATCCGTCTCCTAATATCAGACGTACAAATTGTTCGTCATAGTGTGCCGACAGAAAACCAATGCCTACGGCAAGACAGAAAATCAACAGGGAGTAGAGCAGTTGTTTTCTGATTTTCCAGATAGCCTCAGGAATTTCATAATTTACAAAATGCAGAAACTGATTGTTTGATGCCCGCTGATCTTTATAAATCTTCTGATGTGCAATAAGAGACAATTCATTCAGATATTGCTTTGTTTTACTTTGCGGGTAAAAAGTTTGCGCATATGCCAAATCATTCGTAAGTTCGATATAGTTAGAGGCTAATTCATCCGGATCAATATCAGCTTTATTTGCTAAATTGCTTTCAATAGTTGCCCATTTTTCTTTATTTCGGTCTATGAATGAAGGTTCTCGCATAATTAAATAATCGACGCATGTACTCAAATATATGAATAAGCTCTTAATAAACACCCCTCAAAACGTAAAATTTGAATATAATTTAGCCACTTTAGGAGCCCGGATTATTGCCTTTGGGATAGATCAGCTTATTGTTATAGCTTATGTTATTCTTGCCGTTCTTATTTTGAAGTATTCCGGAGCAGGCTTTTTATCAGATTCATGGACGACAATGGGATTATACAGTCTGTTTATGCTTCCGGCTTTCTTTTATCCGTTTGTCATGGAAACAGTCCTTTCGGGGCAGACACTCGGAAAAAAGATAATGAAAATCAAGGTTGTCAAAATTGACGGAACAAGAGCTACTGCTTATCAGTATTTTATTCGTTGGGTATGTTCCATTGTCGATATTTTCCTTTGCATGGGAGCATTGGGAATGAGCAGTATCATTCTGTCCAAAAAGGGACAGCGTATCGGAGATCTGGCAGCAGATACCACAGTGATCAGCACGCAGACGAATACGCTGCTCAGCCATACTTTGTTTGCAGAAATAACAGCAGAGAGAGCTGTTATGTATCCACAGGTCATCAAATTAAGCGATCAGGATGCTAACACTATAAAAGATGTTTTCAATAAGGGATTTAAGCGTAAAGACTACAATATTATCTGGGCTTTATCCGCCAGACTTGAACAGATATTAGGCATTCAACGGGACAGAAATCCGGAAGAGTTTATTGATATTATTATAAAAGATCATTATACGATATTCCGCAATAAATAGAAAAGTCCCATTCAAATGAATGGGACTTTTCTATTCTATATTATATCAATTATACTGTTGCAGCTGAAGTCGGGATCTGGCGATCTACTTTCTTCACCAATCCTTGCAGCACATTGCCTGGTCCTACTTCGACAAACGCTTCTGCTCCGTCACTTAGGATATGTTGTACCGTCTGTGTCCAGCGAACAGCTCCTGTGAGTTGTGCAATAAGATTTTCTTTAATTACAGCAGGGTCAGTCTGCGGCTTGGCATCTACATTCTGATAGATCGGACAAACCGGACTTTTGATGTCTACCGCTTCGATAGCTGCCTGAAGTTCTACACGTGCCGGCTCCATCAAAGGAGAGTGGAATGCGCCACCGACATTAAGTTTCAAAGCACGCTTAGCACCTGCAGCCAATAACAACTCACAAGCTTTATCCACTCCTGCTACCGTACCCGAGATAACCACCTGCCCGGGACAGTTAAAGTTTGCAGCGACAACTGTTTCCTCTACCTTAGCACAAGTTTCTTCGACTATGGCATCTTCAAGACCCAAAATCGCTGCCATTGCTGAGGGCTCGATTTCAGTCGCCTTTTGCATAGCATTCGCACGTTTGGCTACCAATTGTAAACCGTCTTCAAAAGTCAGTGCTCCTGCAGCTACCAATGCTGAAAATTCACCTAATGAGTGCCCTGCAACCATGTCCGGCTTGAAGTTTTCGCCCAAAGCTTTCGCTAGGATTACAGAATGCAGGAAAATAGCAGGTTGTGTTACTTTGGTTTGTTTCAACTCTTCATCCGTACCATTGAACATTATGTCGGTGATACGAAATCCTAAAATATCATTAGCCTGTTCGAACAGAGCCTTTGTTTCATCATTCAAATTATACAAATCCTGGCCCATTCCTACAAATTGAGCGCCCTGACCCGGAAACACGTAAGCTGTTTTCATATCTTATCTTGATTGTTAATGGAACAAATATACTTAAATATCCCTAATCCTCTTCCGAAGGCACAAAACTTAGAGAAGTCATCTTATCCGTATCAAAGATATCTTCTAATATTTCTTTGGCAGCATCTGCAGACACCTCATCAATTTTTTGAAAGACTTCATCCAGCGTTATTACCCGGTCATAGTCCATAATATTCTTCGCCACAGCAATGATCATACTCATTCTGTTTTCCTCTGCCAGCGCAATCTGCCCCTTAAATTTATTCTTTGCTTTTTGAAGTTGCGCAGCTGTAAGACCATGCACTTTCAGTTTATTCAATTCTTTGAAAACAAGGGATACCGCTTTTTTTGCTTTCTCCTCATCCGTTCCCAGATAAATGGAAAAAATCCCTGTATCCGAAAACATGGAATAATTGGATTCTATCGTATAGGCGATCCCGTACTTTTCACGGATAGATAAGTTCAGAATAGAACTCATACCCAATCCTCCCAGCATATTATTCAATAATAACAGCCCGGTTTTTCGTTCATCCCGTATACCATAAGCCTGCGTACCCAACATATAATGTACCTGATTTATGGGTTTCTCCACCCGAATATGTTGCGGAGCATGCACCGGAACAAGGGTTCTGTCTCTCTGTATAACAGCTGTCTCGATCTGCCCGAAAATACGATTGACCAGTTTTTCTATCTGCGTTTTTTTATAATCTCCGGTAATACCGATAACAATATCATTGGTATTATAATTCCCCTGCATAAAACGAAGTATATCGCTTTTTTGCAAGCCGATCAACTGATCTTCTATTCCCAGAATATTATGCCCTAAGCCGGAATCTGCGAATAAAATATCTTCAAAATCATCAATAATAGCATCTTCAGGGCTGTCCAGATAGGATGCCATTTCATCTACAATAACACTTTTTTCCTTTTCCATCTCAATATCAGGAAAAGTGGAGTGAAATATAATATCTTCAAACAGGTCCAGTGCGCGATCCAGATACGGATTTAAGACAGAAGCGTGAATACAGGTATACTCCTTCGTGGTATAGGCATTCAAATCTCCTCCTACCGTCTCCAACCGGTTTAAGATCTGATTTGTATTTCTTCGTTCCGTTTGTTTAAATAGCAGATGCTCTATAAAGTGTGCTACGCCAAATTTTCCGTTTTCTTCATCACGGGAACCGGCATTGATAAGAAGACAGGTATGTGTGATCGGAGTTTGCTGGGGATATAAAACTATCCTAATGCCATTCGATAATCGAATAATCTCATATTCCATTGTAGTCATCTAAAAATATTATGGGTGTTCAATATACATCGTATTCCAATACCTACGATGTACGGGACTGTGCAAAACTACATAATTATAAAACAAAAACGGCTGCAGTCTTTCAGAACTACAACCGTTTGTCGATTTCAAAGGTATAAAATTACATTCTGGGTGGACGTCCTCCTCCTGGAAATCTATTCTCTTCCTGTGGACCTACACCTCCTGCAAACTTGGAGAATTTGTAGGTAAACATCATCATGAAGTAACGGCCGAGTCTGTTGGTCCGGCTGTCAGAGATCTGAATATCTGAAAATGTTCTTGAAATATTCGTCTGCTCATTCAGCAGGTCAAATGCCTGTAAACGGAGCGTACCTCTGTTTTGCTTCATAAATTTTTTCTCTACATATGTGTTTATAACAAACGGGTTTTCATTATAGGCATTTCCCTGATAGAATGTCTTTGACAGATCTGCTCCAAAAATAACCGATGGTGAAATATTAACAGATCCGATCAAAGTCGGTGCATAAGACTGCATCACTACTGTTGTATTATTAAGGGTATTGTTGGTATGATTCCAAGAGTATCTGAAACCCGGATTTATCTCCAGATTTTCAGAAGGATTATATCTGAACATCACCCCTTGGTTTAAAGCCCAGTTTTTAGCAAGATTCAGCTTTCCGTCCGTGTAAGATGGATTATTATTATAGGTCAATCCTCCCATAAAGTTTATACTATAAGTCTTGCTCTTGAATGAACGTCCGTAATGGTAGAAACCATTCAGACTAAATGCTCCATCCTCATTCAGATAATTAACTTCCTGTACTATTCCAAATTTTGGATCGGTTCTTCTGAAATTGTTGGACACGATTTTATCCTGTGTCAATGTTCCGTTCAGCATCACAAAGAATGTTTTGCCTTTTTGAAAATCGGATGAATTAAACCGGAATCTCAGATTATGGCGGAATTCAGCCGCTAAATCCGGATTACCCGTAACCACGTTTGTCGGATTAGAATTATCTGTGAATGGCTGTATCTGTGTGATAGATGGCTCATTGGAATTTCCGGAATAGTTGATCTGCAAATTCTTCTGCCGATTGAATTTGTACTCGAATCTGGCAATCGGGATAAAATTAAACCCATTGCGGTGAATATTGATTTTATTCCCGTCAACTATCGCATCACCATCTAATATAGAAGGCTGGACTGAAGCCCCGATAGCATACTTGATTTTATCATTATTATAGCTAAAGTTGGCACCTACACGATGAGTACTAAAGGAATAATCATACATACGCTCAAAATTAAAGTTATCGTCATCCAGAACTGACCCGTCAATATTGTAAGCTTTCTGATTACGGTTATTGTCATAGGTATTGACATTGTAGTCATACGAAACTTCTAATTTGCCAAACTGGCTCAATGGTTCTATATAGGATACACTTGCACCTCCGTTCCAGCTTTTATTATCAAGCTCGGCCAGCGTTCGCCTGTAAATACTATCCATGGTAATAGTGCTGTTGTTGGGATCGCCGACTAAGGTCTCAATAATACGGTCCTGATCTTGTTTGGTTCCCGAAGAATTGATGTTCATATTGAAAAAAATATTTCTACCCATATCATTCAGACGTCTGTTGTACAGAGCACTGATGCCGACATTCGGACTTCTTGAAGAACTGTATGAGTTATTGGATTCAGTATTATAAAGCACTCCGTTTAAGAGATTTTCATTGTGACTGTATGTGTCAGTCGTTGTTTTTCCATAGCCAAGCTGAGGTGAAATTTTAATAAAATCCTTTGCTGAAGGCTTCCATTCCAGATTTGCTTCAAATCTATGGGTATTCCCGATTGTATTTGTGGTAGACTCGGTATTCTTGTCTAATGTAGAATCAGGATATAAAAATTTGTTGAGACTGGAGGAAATGACATCATTGTCATCGTGACCATAGCTATAGCTACCATATACAGTCACCTTATCATTATAATCCTGTCTGTAGTTTAGTCCGAATGATCCTGTATTGGTAATTCCGTTAGCACCACCAAACATACCGCCTCCTCCTCTGGCACCGCCTCCTCCCTGGCGTCTTCTTGCTCCGCCACCTTGTGTATTAAAATCAAAGAGCGGGGCATTGATATTGTTCAGGTTTCCTAAAGCGGAGATTTGCATGCCCTCTTTCATGGCCAGGATCATACCTGTAGCCTGATAACGGTCTTCAGTACCGTAACCAAGTCTTAATGTAGTCGTATATCCTTTATTTTTTGCAGGGTCGATCTGTATATTCAGGATTTTTTCGGCATCTCCTGTTTTATTCCCGGTCAGATTAGCCACATCACCATAATCATCAATAATCTGAATCTTCTCAATAATATCTGCAGGCAGATTTTGTGTTGCAGTCTTTACATCTCCTCCAAAAAAGTCTTTGCCATTGATACGGATACGCTTTATCTGTTCTCCCTGCGCTGTAACCGTTCCATTTTTATCTACTTCTACACCTTCCAGTTTTTTTAAGGCATCTTCTACCAAAGCTCCGTCCCGTAATTTCAGATCCCGTGTAGTATATTCCAGTGTATCACTTTTAACCACCACTGTCGGAACTCCGTCTACTACGACTTCCTCCAGCATCGTACTGGTAGGCATCAGCTCAAAACTCGGAATAGACAGACTATTCTGTCCCGCCTGAAAGGCGAATTCTTTCTCGAAAGTTTCATAACCTATACTGCTTACCTTGATTTTAAATTTTTCTCCCTTTACATTGCTGAAAGAATACATACCACTCATTGACGAGCTGGTACCCACCGAATCTTTATCTGAAATCAGCGTGACTGATGCTCCTGCCACCACCCGGGATTTGCTGTCCCTTAGAAAACCCTGCACGCTTTTACCTGTTTGTGCTAATGCACTGGTAGCTGCCATACAGAAGACGATAAAAAAAACGGAATACTTTTGAAGTATTTTCATATGTATATAATTATTAATTCTGATCCAGTATGGTCAATATCCACACCTCTGTTTGTACTTTACCTTGATTTTTAGGCATTTGTTGGGTAGCGTAAGGCCTTCCACCGGCAACGGCTCTTCCCTTGTTAGCCCTGGCTGATCTGGCCATAACTGACCACATAGTATTTAACTGTAACTGAATTCCGACAGGATCTTCATCCTTATCTGTGGCTAATCTTGAAACCGGCAACACAGCCTCATAGCACAGATTATCGTGTTCGTCGATCCGTATTTGCGCCTGAATTCCATAATTATTTGAGAAAGAAAGATTTCCATTTACTAATGACTGAAAGCCGGAAATCTGATATCCCCGTGCTGTATTAAGCAACACTTGTCTGATATCCTGACCTTTATAATCATCAGATTGTGCCAGTTCCCTTACATCTTCGCGGTCAGCAACCGGATATATCAACTCGGCTCCATCCTTTTTCTTTACATTGCCATGTACTCCAAACGTTATGCCCCAGCGCACGACATCTCTCTGCAGTTCTTTATCTTTGATTTTGACCGCTGCATACAGGTAGTCTCCGTTTCGGGCAACAGAATAGCTCCAGGAAGAATCCTGATTAACGGTAAAGAGTTTACCTGACCATTCATTCAACTGTCCGTCTATCACTACATTATCAATCGCAGGAAGAGTTACAACAGGTTGTTTTGATTTCTTCTGCCCATAGCCAGACGTTGAAATCAGGAAACATATACATATGATGAGAATTTTCTTCATAAACCGGTATTCGTGATGAACAAGGGATTGGACGTAAAGAATTGCCAAAGGTTTGTTCACCATTCGTTTTCGTTACAAAAGAACTGATAAGAAGTGTTAATTACTGTAAAAGCAGGTTAATCACAGAGAAGTTACATTTTAATCCCGGCTTAAGAAATATTACTTTTGAAGTTTAATTGAATACCATGCTATTATCCACATTTCAGATAGAACGTATAGAAGCCGGCTGCGATGAAGCAGGAAGAGGCTGTCTTGCGGGACCCGTCTTTGCCGCTGCAGTTATTTTTCCAAAAGACTATCATCATGATCTTCTTAATGATTCCAAAAAATTAAGTGAGAAGAAACGAATGGCATTGCGCCCCATTATTGAGCAGGAGGCTCTTGCTTTTGCGGTAGCCAGTGTTTCCGCTGAAGAAATTGACAAAATCAATATTCACAATGCATCCTATCTGGCCATGCATCGTGCATTGGATCAGCTAAAAGTGAAGGCTGAATACATTATTGTAGACGGAAATCGCTTTATCCCTTATCCGGAAGTTTCACATACCTGTATTATCAAAGGGGACGGGAAATATCTTTCCATTGCAGCCGCGTCTATATTGGCGAAGACCTACCGGGACGAGTATATGGAAAGTATAGCCTGCGATTTTCCGGCCTATGACTGGTTGCAGAATAAGGGCTATCCTACTGTCAAACACCGAAACGCAGTCCTTGCATACGGACTAACGCCACATCACAGAAAAACCTTCAGAATAACCGATCCGCAGCTCAAATTATTCTAAAGGTTTTTAAATCTTATTTAATAAATATTTAGTTGGTCCGTTTCGGTTTTTCCGATTCAGGACCTTTTTTCTTGTCTTGACGTACACCATACCAGACCGCACCTGCTAATCCCAGCACCAGTATGACTGACGCTATTGCAGAAAGGATATTTGTGGTTTTGACGGATTCCGGAGCAAAGATAAATTCAATCTTGTGGTTTCCTCCGGGTACCTGCAATGCTCTCAAAATATAGTCTGCACGGATAATCTGTGTCTCTTTACCATCGATATAGGCTTTCCATCCCTTATCATAGAATACTTCAGAAAATACAGCGAATGCATCATTCGGTGCTGTATATTCATACTTCAAGGTGTCAGGATGATACGAAGTGAGGGTAATAGAGGAATTGACAGGCAAACCTAAACGGCCTGCATCAATCTTATCCTTGAATTCCTGATTGACAAAAGCTTCTTTCTTAGGATCAAAACTACCTATAGCCTGCATCTCTTGCGCATTGTCTTTCACAAATGTCACTTTATCTACAAACCAGGCATTACCCGGAGCAGAACTTCTTCTAACTACTTTCTGAGCACCGTTTGAAGGGTCTGCTGTAATCAGGTAGCGAACATTGAACATATCCAGTACATCTTCATTTAAAGCCCCGTTAAACTGATGTTCCAGAATCTCCTGAAAGCGCATCATTTTGGCAGCATGATATCCTCCCAGGTTTTTATGGAAATAGGATGCTGTAGCATCTGAGAACGCATTTGTTGTAAGATCCAGCACACGATAACTTGGATCCTGATCCAGACGGATCAGCTGATCAACCTCACGCTCGGGAATCCGGGTGGAAGAAGGGTTTGCAAAAGAATCATCATTCAGGTAGCGCTTATCCACAGACCACAGATCTGCAAGGAAAATCACTCCCAAAGCAACAACTAATACAGTATAATTTAATTTCTTTTTCAGGTAAAACCAGATCAGACCAAATGTCAATGCAACAATGAAGAACGAACGCCAGGCATCTTTACTTGCAAGCGAAGCACGATCCTTCACCAATGCTGTCACAGTTTCGTTTGCAACAGTACGATCTCCGATCTGCTGTGTAAATATCTCCACAAGATCCTGATGCTTAGAATTACGGAGGCCCAGGAACATCTCCGGAACTAATGCGATCAAAAGACACAAACCTCCTACACCTATGAAAGTGTAGAGTACTTTCTTATCTAGATTTTTGATTTCAGAAGAACGGTTGATCAACTCATTGATACATAATATAGCCAGTATTGGGATCAGCAATGCCGCAATGACCAATATGGATTCTACAGCTCTGAACTTATTATACATCGGGAAGTAGTCAAAAAACAAATCCGAAATAAAAGGAAGATGACGACCAAATGAAAGGAAGATGATAAGTGCTGTAGCTCCCAGGATCCACCACTTAATACGCCCTCTGACTATGAATAGCCCCAGAACAAACAGAAATAATATACTTGCTCCAAAATACCAGGGACCTGCAGTAAATTGTTTTTCACCCCAATATGACGGCATCTGCTTTGCGATTTGTGCAGCCTGCATAGCAGAAGCACCTTTCGATTCATAAAGTTTGGCAACATGTGAATTTTCATCCAGAACTCCTTGCGAGCGACCTCCGTAAGCATTAGGAATCAAAAATGTGATGGTCTCCCCCACACCCTGACTCCAGTCATATGCATACTGTTTATCCAGCCCTTTTTGTTCATTTGTCTCATCGACTTTGATAATATTGGCCTTACCACGGGTAGAATATTTACTGTATTCGTAAGTAGGATATAATACAGATGCGTTGACCAGCACCGCAAGAATAACAGCGGTTAACTGAACGCCGCTTGCCTGTAAGAACCCCTTGATTCTCTTTTCTTTGATCGCATGGTAAAGTTCGATACCGACCAATACTAACAAGGCAATAAACAGGTAATATGTAACCTGAATATGGTTGACACGGATTTCTAAAGCCATTGACAAAGCCAGAATAGCTCCGCCTAATAGAAATTTGCCCCGATAGCACAGAATAATAGACCCGATAATAGGCGCCATATAAGCAATAGCATAAGCCTTATTCACGTGTCCGGCTTCTATATAAATAAAATTATAGGATGTAAATGCGACAGCTATTGCACCTACCGCAGCTAGCCATGGCCTAACCTTCAGGACACAGAACAAAAAATACGCTCCTATTAGATACAGCAATACAACATCTATTGGTGTTGGAAAAACTGTTTTTAAACCTCTGGATATATAGGTGCCGACATTGCTGCTATGCTCTGCCCAGATCTGGTAGGTGGGCATACCTCCAAACATAGAATTTGTCCAGTTGGGCGCATGTCCGTCCTTGGCTTTATAATCAAATAATTCTTTCTGACTTGCCTCTGCCTGCAGCACATCATGTTGTGCCAAAGTCTTACCCTGCCATATAGGTGTAAAATAAAAAAACACCATAACGATGAAGATTCCGACAATCGCAAAGTGTACTGCATTTTCCTTAAACCAATTTTTCATGTACTCTAAATAGGTTGTATGTAATGATTAAGCTCCAAAAATATACAAATCATTTTAAAATTCGTCAGAATAACAAAAAAGGATTTCAGTGTTGTATGACATGAAATCCTTTTTCCCTGTGTGACATTCTCAGAAGTTGTCAGCTATTCGCTTTTTTGAATCAGTTTTTTAATATTGGAAAGTTCTCCGAATAAGACGAGCAAATCCTCTTCCCTGAGCATGGTATCAGATTTGGCAATTCCTGTTGCTTCTTTCACTTTCACGTTTTTGCCTTTTTCCTGTACATCCCGCTGATTGATCGTAGTAAGTACAATCACCCCATAACTATTTGTCAGATTCGCCTGTTCCAGCGTCATCCCGATATATTTAGCGGGTACTTTAGTCTCTACAATACTGTATTTATCCGAGATTTTGAAGGAATCTACGATGTCAATATTATCCAGACGCATCGCCAGCCTTTCCGCAGCCTCTTCCTCCGGCATGATGTATTCGTCAATCTCCATTGCTTCCATAACTGTCTTCTGCAAATCAGATACTACACGACCAATAATACGTTTCACGTGAAGCTGCTTCAATAAGGCCGTAGTAAGCATCGAAGCGCCCTCGTCTTCACCAATGGCCACTATAACAGCATGACTGTCTCTTAGTGGCAGAGCGCTCACTGAATCACGGTCTGTAGTATCCATACATACCGTATGAGTCACCCGATCCTTCAATTGTTCTACAATCGTAAGATTTTTATCGGCACCGATTACCTCATGTCCCAACTCGGTGAGGTGTATCGCCAACGATTTCCCAAAATGTCCTAATCCTAATACAATATATTTCATGCTGATAAATTAGAATAATATTTTTTCACTCGGATAGACGTAATTTCTATTCCGCATATTTTTGATAAACGCAACAAGCAGAGTCAATGTACCCACACGCCCGACAAACATAGTGAAGATAATGATAATCTTACTGGCTGGACTCAACGATGGAGTGACACCCAAAGAAAGTCCACAGGTCGTATAAGCAGATACCGTTTCGAAAAGAAGCTCTTTCATTCCTTTGCCGGGATCTGAAAGATTGAGCAGGACAAAAGAAATTCCAATCGTAACTCCTGAAAGCAATATAATGGCAAACGCCTTATTTACAGACTCAGGAATGATCCTTCTTTTGAAAATATCTATAGAATCTTTTCCTCTTGCCAGAGATAAAATATTCAATAATGCAATAGCCACAGTCGTCACTTTCACACCTCCGCCGGTAGATCCCGGAGAGGCTCCGATCCACATCAAAGAGGTCACCATAATTACGGTAGGCCCACTCAAAAAATTAAGATTTATACTGTTGAAGCCGGCTGACCGGGAAGCATTAGTCATAAAAAAAGCGGATACGATCTTGCCATACCAGGTCTCATCCTGCTGAAGCGTATTGCTGTATTCAAACAGAAAGTAAGAACTGGTCGCCAACACGACAAGGATAAGATTACAAATCAGTATAAATTTAGAATTAAAGCTGAAAGGCCAGGGTTTATGAACATAACTGCGTTTTAAGATCAGCTTGCAAAACAGCGCCTGAACCTTTGTTTTTGCATAGGTATAGAAATTGTAAACTGTTCCAAAGCCCAGTCCTCCGAAAACAAATATCATGGCGAGCGCCAATTGAAAATTGTAATTGTATCGGTAATCTGCATGCTGTATACCATCCGGAAGAATAGAAAACCCGGCATTACAAAATGAAGAGACAGCATGAAAAATGGAAAAGAAAACCTGATCACCAATAGAATTAAACAGGGTTGGATCTAGCGTAAAATAAATAGAAACAGCACCTATAAATTCGAATAACAGTGTAATAAAAATAATAGTCAGCAAAGTACTGATTACGGAGTTAAGTTTATTCTCTTCCAGTATCTCCCCAAACATAAGTTGATTTTTAAAAGAAAATCCACCTGAAAAGAAGTACCCGAAAAAACCAGTAAAGGTCATAATTCCCAATCCACCGATCTGGATAAGAACCAGAATCACGGTCTGTCCGAACATGGAAAAATTAGAAGATATATCTGTCACCGACAGTCCTGTAATACATACTGCACTCGTTGCCATAAATAAGGCATCTATAAAAGTCAAAGGAGCGACTAAAGTGGTGCGGGGCAGCATAAGAATCAAAGTACCGATCAGGATCAGCACTAAAAAACTGATAACAAAAAGGATCGTAGGATTAAAGTAGAAGTTATCAAAAAACAAACTGTTTTTTGATAACGCAGATAAAAAGATGAGATATATTCCCAGATATATCCACTCTTCTTTATTAAAAAATGAAAGCGATTCAAGTCCGGAAAGCCGGGCAAGAGTGATAAAGAAAAAGTAGCCAATGATTACAAGTCCGGAAATATTGGAAACCCCGATTCTCTTTTGAACTAATATCGATGATACGGTACGAAATCCTTCTAACAGGAACAAACCAAAGAACATTCCGTGTATAACAACTTCGAATACTTTCGCAATCTTAGGATCTGTTATATATCCCACATGCAAAATAACGGCAAATGCACAGATCATGCTCACATAGAACATGCAAATGTCTATTATCTTGTTTTTGTATTTAAAAATAAACTTTAAGAAACCTAACATCCTCTTTTCTGCTGCAACTGTAAGGTAGCAAAGATAGCCACCTCCTTTCGTTTATTTCTTTTCCTTTTTATCTTCTTCTTTCTTATCCTTCTTTTTGAAGATAGAATTGAAGAATTTCTTGGTCTTACTGATTGTTTCCGTTGCCGTTTCGGCCTTCCCCATAAGCTTTGCCTCACGCTCAGGAGTCATTCCTACACATTGTTTGATTCCGGCCAGCAAGCTTTGCCATAATGTTTTGAAAAAAGGATATTGCGGGACACGCTTGTAATTAACATTTCCTACATGATAAATTTCATTTGCATCAGGATTACTGTCATTCAGAATAAAACTATTGACTAAAAAAGAAATAGCACGCTTAGAGACCTTCTCTTCACCTTTGCCTTGTTCATTCAGGATATTTATTTTTAGATGATTGTAATCGAATTTGAATGTTCCCCAATTGCGGTAGTCATTGGCTTTATAATCAAAATTGATTCTTTTGATATTCCCGGATGCAATCTCCACATTTAACAGCGGCCGCAGGATTCTGTTAAATGCTGTAGCATTCATCGCTCCCACCGAACCCTTATACGTATGTTCACCCTGCTTGCTCAGCATATCAAATCCAAATTCGACTTTTAATAATCCGGAGCCCATTATATTACTGCTCAGATTTGCCCTCATCCACTTATCTTTCTTCAGGGCTACAGAGTCATTGGTTACATTCGTCAGGTAGCCCCTAGTATGATCAAAGGAAATAGAGCCTTCTTTCAGGTATTTATTACTAAACTCCGAATAAGTCACATCCACATTTTCAACCAGCACTGTATCTAACCGAAGCAATCCCTTTAATTGGAGCAGCTTCTGATGCGGAGACTGCCCAATCTTGTTTTCAGAAGGACTATGATAGCGCTTATCTGATGAGATCACTACCGATCCGTTTCTGATCTGCGCACGTCTGGCTGTCAGTTGCTTGTTTCGCATGAGATTTTTGAAGTCCAGATTTTCAAAACGAACCGTATCAAACCGCAGCGATGCAATAGAACCTCCGGAGCCTTTCTTTTTGTAGAAGGCATCCTTTTTTAACTGCGGGACATAAGAGACCTTAGTCAGCAGGATATTCTGTTCTTCCGTATTGATCTTCAGCTTTTCAAATCCGACCTTATACAGCCCGTTAGGAAGAGGATACTCAAATTTCGGCACCTCCAGTTCGATCATTTTTGTATGATAGAAGCGAAGAGAATCTGAGATTGATGTCGAATCAATCAGCACATCTCTCACCCGCAGATTGACCTTTTCAATCTCCATATGTGATGACCTGCCTTTGTCAAGTTGTGTATATTTAAAGGAAATATCTTCAACTTTTATACCACCGATCTGAATCGTATTTAAAAACTTTTTGACACTTTCATACAGCGTCTTTTGTGGTTTAGTGGAAACAGTATCATTGTAGGCATGATATTCATTCATCAAATGAATCTTAGGGCTTTCAAATTCTATAGATTCGATCTTAAGCTTCTTTTTCTTTAAAATATCAATAATATTGAAGCTCACTATTTTTAGTTTGGAAACTTTGATATGAACCCTGTTATTCGGAGCTTCTTTGCGCTGATCCATCTGTTTATAGACATTGGAATCCGGGATAAGCTCCACATTCTTGACCACTACGTTTCCAAGACCGGGATTGATATCCAGATCATCATATTTCAAGGTGTAAAGACTATCACTGGCATCTTTAATTGCTTCTTTTAACTGATCCTCCACTATGGGCTTCCAATGTATACTTAAATACCAACTTGCACTTACCACTGCAATGATAAGAAATGCAACTACCCCGATTACCCATTTCCAAACTGGCTTCATCCTTTAAATTTATAATGATCTTTATTTAATTAACAATCCGTGATAAAACAACTACGTATGCTATTATGTTTTACGACTATGTATTATTTTGGCTTCACTCGTATAAATATCTTACTTTTACTCTAAATGATTTATAAGAACATACAACTATATTTTTGTCTCTTCGCCCTGTTGTTACTGGCAACAGTGAGTTGTCAGCGTCCTCAGAAAGAGGTTTCATTTTACTATTGGAAAACAAACTACGCTTCCGACTCCATTACACAAAACAGTCTCAACCAGCTCCATACTAACAAACTGTATGTACGGATCATGGATATAGATATGCAGGAAAACGGACGTGAACCGATACCCATTTCGCCTATTACTTTCAAAGATACTCTTCCGGCAGATATGCAGATTGTCCCTGTGGTTTTTATCAACACCCGGATCTTTCAATCCATGGACAGCCTCACAATAAGAGGATTAGCTCATAAAATCGTGCCATTTGTCATTGAAAAGGTAAAACAGAGCGGCAATACTACATTCGGAGAGTTACAACTGGACTGTGACTGGACAGCTTCGTCCCGTGACAAATTCTTTTATCTGATCGAATTTATGAAGACTTTTCCCGAGCTGGCAAATGTAGAACTCACTTCCACCCTTAGACTCCACCAGATCAAAAACATCAAGACCAGCGGCATACCTCCTGTTTCAAGAGCCATTCTTATGTGCTATAATATGGGGAACCTCCGAAAATTCGGAACCCAAAACTCCATCTTGAATCAGGAAGATCTTAATCTCTATCTCAAAGATCATTTAGGAAACTATCCCCTCAAGCTCGATGTTGCACTACCTCTCTTTGAATGGTTCGTTGTATTCCGCAATCAGGAATACGCGGGAATTTCTAAAAAAATTGATAAAGAAGATCTGGACAATACCACCCTATTTACCCGTAATCCAAATACAAATCTGTATGTATTGAAGCAGGATCTTCCTGAAAAAGGGCTGATGAAAAACGATATCATCAGATATGAGTTTGTTTCTGAAGAAGACCTCTCAAAAACGGCTTCATTTTTGAAGAAAGAATTAAAGAAAGAAGATCGAAACATTGTGTTCTATCATCTGGACAAAACCATACTATCAACATACCCGAATGAAACTTTACAAAAAATCATTAATCGTCTCTAGTCTGTTTCTGGCGGCATATTTTGGTGAAATTGCAGTGAATATTGCCTGTGGTCCGGAAATGGATCCTTATGATAATCAAACATCCTATTTTCTGCCCAATATAGAGGCCGGAAGCTATTCCGCTTTTCAATATATCCCATATAGATTTCTTTACTCAGAAGAAGAACCTCAGAGTGAGGCTGTAATCAACATTCGCGAATGGACAGATTACCTTGGAAAAAGCGTAAAACCGGAAGATGTACAGGCATTGATGTATAAAGCAGACAGTGCAAGTGTGATTTCATTCCTGGCGGCTACAGATCGGAAACAATTACCGGACTCCTTATCAGGAAACACATTTGCTGTCAAATTATTAGAACCAAAATCAGCACCTGCAAAAGAGTATTTCAGCCTGACAAAGGAGGCTGAAAATTTAACTTTCGTTCCCTATAATTATTGGGATCCTGCTCCGGTAGATTATTCCTCCATACTGGATATTGCCGAAAAAGCTGAAGAAAAAATCGAAACATTTCCTGCAAATAGTTTCCTGAGATTAAGATATTCTTACCAGGCAGCCAGATTGTATCTGTATGCCAAGGAGTACGATAAATCTATCCTGATATATGAAAAGTATATCGCTCCTGTCAAATCTAAAAGTGCACTGATGGGTTGGGCATTATCCAACTACGCCGGTGCAAAAAGATGGAACGGAGAAAAAGCTGAAGCTGCATTTTTATACGCTAAAGTGTTCTATTCCAATCCGGAAAGAAGAATATTGGCTTATAAAAACTACCACTATATAGATATTCCTGATGAAGAAGTCACAGCCTTATCCAAGACAAAACAGGATCAGATGAGCCTTGCCGCATTACTGGGTTTCTCTGCATCGGATATGACAATGGAGTATTTGAAAACTTGCTATACACTGGATCATAACAACGAAGTAGTGGGTATGCTGCTGACCAGAGAAGTGAATAAGCTGGAATCTGCTCTGATCACTCCATATTCCTTAAACTGGACATATTACAATCCTTTCGGCAGCCCTGAAGAACAAGAGAAATCACAGAAACATGCTCACGAACTTCGTGATTTTGCACTCCAGTTATCCGGAAAACAAAAGAGTCTGGGACTTCTCACCGCAGCTTATACCAGCTGGCTGATTAACGAAAATGAAGCCGCTCAGGGATACTTGAAAAAAATAAATGTTAAAAAACTTCCTGAACCAATTCTCGACCAATTCCGTATTACCAATATGCTGACCCAACTCACCGATTGGAAAAAAGGACGTGAAGTTAATGAAGATGAAATGGTCTCCACGCTCGACTGGCTTTCTGAAAAGTCTAAAGGGGAGCAACGCAAAGATAATGATGAGTATTATTACGGTTATGAAGGAAGCCCGTACAGCCTTATCGGCAAAAACATCTTAAGCAATATTCTGGTACCGCAGTATCTGGCAAAAGGTGACACTGCCTTAGCGAGTCTGGCGGCCTTAAAAGCAGATATATTCAGCAATAATAACTATGTACAGGATACGCTTGAAAAGAACTTTAATTATTCTACAGACATATTCTGGAAGAAATACCTGACCTCTTCATCTATAATAGAAATACAGAATTATCTTCAAAATCCGCAGCAGCAGAAAGGTATAGTCAAATATCTGCTTCAGGGAATCAGCAATACCGATCAGATGGCGATCACAGAGCTTTTAGGAACAACTTATCTGCGTACACATGATTACGAAAATGCCGTCAAAACTTTAGAAAAACTTCCGAATACATACACCTATCAATCCTATAGCGACTGGTATTCAGATCAGTCTGTATATGCCAATCCATTCATTACAATGAATAACGATTATCCAAAAGAGAGGGGCACTGATGTATTCGACAAGTTGGATTTCGCCAGACAGATGCTACAGTTAGAGAAAAAACTCAAAACGGAAAAGGATCCTCAAAAACAGGCGAATATCTATTTTATGATGGCAAACGGAGTGTATCAAACCTCTACTTTCGGAAATGCATGGATGCTGGTAAGCTACAATTGGAGCAGTTATGATCCGTACACTTCACCTGAAGTAGATTGGGAATACGACTATTTGCAGGGAAGACAGGCAAAGCGTTGGTATGAAAAAGCGCGTACATTAAGCAAAGACAACGAATTCAAAGCACGTTGTACATTCATGCTTGCAAAATGCCAGCAAAAAGAATTTCAATATTCAAATGACGAGCGGTGGAAATATTATGAATTCTTCTCACAGTCTCCGTTCTATCTGTACAGCTTTAACAATCCATACTTTAAAGAACTAAAAAACAACTATTCCAAGACACAATATTACCAGATTGCGGTCAATGAGTGCTCTTATTTACGGGATTTTATTAATTAATTGCGGGTATTCTCGTTATGGTAGATACTCAGGTAGCTATCATAACGGGAGGCCTCAATAGATCCATTCTCCACGGCCTCCATAACCGCACAGCCCGGTTCATTCACATGGCGGCAATTGTTAAACCGACATTTGTTAAGCAAAGCCCTCATTTCAGGAAAAAAGTGGGATAGCTCCTGCGGCTCTATATCTACGATTCCCAGTTCGCGTATTCCTGGTGTATCAATGAGTTTGCCGCCAAAGGGCAGATCCATCATCTCCGCAAAAGTCGTAGTATGCTTACCTTTATCTGACCAGTCCGAGATACTTCCTGTTTTCAATCCTGCTTCCGGAATCAATGCATTGATTAAGGTAGACTTACCTACACCAGAATGTCCTGAGACTAGTGTCACCCTATCTTTCAACAGATCTTTTAGTTCTTCCACATTGATTCCTTCCAGAGCGGAGACCTCATAGCAAGGGTACCCGATAGATTCATATATATGTTCATATTCCTTCAGAATATCCAGACCTTCTTCACTGAACAGATCCAGTTTATTAAAAACTAACATTGCAGGCACACTGTACGCTTCGGCAGTCACTAAAAAGCGGTCAATAAACCCCAGTGATGTCGGAGGAGAAGCCAGTGTAACCACCAGAAGAGCCTGATCCAGATTAGCACCTATAATCTGTGTTTGTTTAGAAAGATTGACCGATCTGCGGATAATATAATTGCGGCGGGGCTCCAGATGCCTGATCACACCACTATCCTGATCCGGCTCCAGATCAAATTCAACCCAATCACCAACAGCCACAGGATTAGTACTTTTGATACCATGGGTACGAAACTTGCCCTTTATCCGGCATTCATAACGACGGCCATCATCCCCCAGCACCAGATACCAGCTACCTGTAGACTTTGTCACCAAACCTCTCATACCCTATCAAAAATGATTACAGCCATTTGCTCCATGTGACAAAAGTCGTAAAAATTTATTAATCTTCGGAAGTATTGAATTTATTACCTTTGTGAATACACCGTTAAATAAGATTTTGTGAAAAAACTATTTCTTCTAGATGGAATGGCGCTCATTTACAGAGCCTATTTTGCATTAAGCAAAACACCGAGACTCACGTCAAATGGCTTGAATACCGGCGCAATAATGGGATTTACAAACACCTTACTGGAAGTTTTGAAAAATCAAAAGCCCACTCATATTGCAGTCGTATTTGATACAGATGCACCTACAAACAGACACATAGAATTTGAGTCCTACAAAGCGCATCGGGAAAAAATGCCTGAAGACCTGTCTGCCTCTATTCCATATATCTTCCGATTGATCGAAGGATTCAATATCCCCATCATTACAAAAGATGGTTATGAAGCAGATGATATCATCGGTACTTTGGCCAAAGAAGGAGAGCAAAAAGGATTTACGGTATATTGTATGACACCCGACAAAGACTTTGGTCAGCTGGTGTCTGACAATATCTTTATCTATAAACCAGCCCGAATGGGAAATGGTGCAGAAACACAAGGAGTGCCCGAAATACTGGCGAAGTGGGAAATTTCGGATGTGTCACAGGTCATTGATATTCTCGGATTATGGGGAGACGCTGTGGACAATATCCCCGGAATACCCGGTATCGGAGAGAAAACAGCAAAAAAGCTGGTACAGGACTTCGGTTCAGTAGAAGGAATTATTGCCAATTCGGATAAGCTGAAAGGCAAAATGAAAGAGAACGTGGAGAATTTTGCCGAACAAGGTCTTCTTTCCAAGCGTCTGGCAACTATACAATTAGATGTTCCGATCGAATTTGATGAAAAATCGCTGCTTCTTGAAGATCCCAATAAGGAAGTACTGGAACCTCTGTTTGCCGAACTGGAGTTCAGAACATTAGGAAAGCGCGTGTTTGGTGAAGATTTTTCTGTCGCTGATGCGACAGGAAAAAATACTTCCGGTCAGATGGACCTTTTCAGCACGGCGACGAATGATACTGCTCCGCAACAGGAAGAGCTTCCTCCTGTAGCAAGCAACAATATCGACAATACAGCACACGAATATATTCTCGTGGATAGCAGCGAAGCACAGCAAAAGCTGGCAAAAGAACTTGCTGCACAAAAAAGTTTCTGCTTTGACACGGAAACCACGGGTCTTGATGCCCTAGTCGCAGATATTGTGGGGCTATCCTTTGCAATTGAAAAAGGCAAAGCATACTATGTCCCCACTCCTGATTCACGTGAACAGGCTTTGGAGATTATAAATATATTTAAACCCATTCTCGAAGATCCAGCTATTCAGAAAATCGGTCAGAATATCAAGTACGATATCTTACTGCTTTCCCGTTATGACGTAAAAGTTAAAGGAGCCTTGTTTGATACGATGCTGGCCCATTACCTGATCGATCCGGATACCCGTCACGGGATGGATGTACTGGCAGAAAATTATTTGGGATATATCCCTGTTTCCATTACCAAACTCATCGGAGAAAAAGGTAAGAAACAAGGGAATATGCGGGATGTAGAAATTGAACTTATCAAGGAATACGCATCTGAAGATGCGGATATCACCCTGCAGCTAAAAGAAAAATTCGAACCCTTACTGGAAGAAACGGCTACTCTTAAATTAGCACAGGAAGTCGAGTTTCCGCTTGTATATGTTTTATCTGAAATTGAAAAAAATGGTGTTAAAATTGATGTAGATGTCCTTTCTGTGTTTTCCAAAACTATAGAAGAAGATGTCCGTAATCTGGAAGCCAGTATTTATGAAAAAGCCGGAGTCAAATTCAACATTGCTTCACCTAAACAGTTAGGAGAGGTATTATTTGATAAATTGCAGCTCGATCCAAAAGCCAAAAAAACAAAAACCGGACAATACAAAACAGGTGAGGATGTATTACTGACACTCGCTAACAAATCTGATATCGTTCAGGATATACTGGATTTCAGACAGCTTCAAAAGTTGAAATCAACGTATGTGGATGCATTACCAAGCCTGATCAATCCAAATACAGGTCTGATACACACGAGCTATAATCAGGCTGTAGCAGCCACAGGCAGATTAAGCTCGACAAACCCTAATCTTCAGAATATTCCGATCCGTACAGAAAGAGGTCGTGAAGTCCGAAAAGCTTTTATACCAAGATCCGAAAACAATGTGATTCTATCTGCCGATTATTCCCAGATCGAATTGCGACTAATGGCAGAGCTGAGTCAGGATGCTAATATGCTCGAAGCTTTCCAAAAAGGATATGATATTCACCGCGCAACGGCAGCCAAAGTATATGGACTGGAACTTGATGAAGTCTCTTCAGATCAGCGAAGAAATGCTAAAGCCGTGAATTTTGGAATTATTTATGGTCAATCCGCCTTTGGCCTGTCACAAAGTTTAGGTATACCCCGTCGCGAAGCAGCAGATATTATAGATCAATATTTTCAACAATATTCCGGTATCCGCGATTATATGTCTAAAGCAATAGCGTCTGCAAAAGAAAACGGATTTGTAGAAACAATACTCAAAAGAAGGCGCTATCTGAGAGATATCAATTCGGCAAATATGACCGTTCGTGGTTTTGCAGAACGAAATGCCATTAATGCACCTATACAAGGCTCCGCAGCTGATATGATAAAAGTAGCAATGTTACGCATTCAGGAGGATATTGAAGAACAACAATTGGCTGGTAAAATGATCATGCAGGTACATGATGAGTTGGTATTTGATGTTCCGTTGGATGAAGTGGAAAAATTCAAGACACTTATTCAAAACAGGATGAAGACAGCGATCCCCATGCAGGTCCCTATAGAAGTAGAGATCGGACAAGGAAAAAATTGGCTGGAAGCACACTAAACATTTTGTGTTATGATTAATTTCAAAAAAATCTGTTTGCTAAGTGTATTTGCATTTCTGCTCTTTTCAATAGAGGCGCAGGAAACTAGATTAGTCTATTTTGAAAAAGTAACAGATAGTCTGATGCGCTTTTACTTTGACAATTACTATTACCTGGCAGAAAAAAACTGTCCGTTTAAATCTATAGAACGAGTAACCGGATTTAACAAAGAGACCAATACTTTTGAAGGCAATTTTAAGGATTTTGGTCCTACAGGACATGTTATTTTAACAGGAAGTCATTCCAATGGTGTAAAAACAGGTCCGTTTATCGCTTATCACCCTAATGGCAAAGTCAAGTGGGAAGCGACTTTTGCAGATGGACAACCTGTTAATGACTGGAAATTCTATTATCCGGATGGCCGGCCCATGATGGTATTAAATTATGAGCAAGGAGTCCGTATCATGTCGCAATGGGATAGAAAAGGTAAACAGATCGTTAAAGATGGGGAAGGATTGTATGATTTCACTATTCCTTTTGAAGGGTATTCCGAGTATGGCTATCCGATGCTCCGAAGAAGGGGAAGAGTAAAAAGTGGTGTACCTGCTGATAGATGGGAAGTCTATTTCGTAGATGAAAAGAATAATAGTGTCCTTGCAGCAGATGAATACTTTTCAGGTGGTGTCTTTAAACGAGGAGACAACTATTTTACAGAAGATAGTTATTCCCAATCTGATTTTCCGGTGTTACCGGTAGAATATTTTGTAAGAGCCGAATACTTAGTGTTCAAAAGGTGCAATTTTGACGACTACAGCAATTTCACAAACTACCTGAGTGAAAAAATTGAAAAGTCATTTGATGTAGTAAAGCTGACATTTAAAATAGTTCCCGGAAATTTTGAGTACACGGCTAAATTATCTGAAGCAGGAAAACCATCCCGAATCACATTTACAAAAATGATAGAGGATGCTAAAACACAAAACATATTAGCGGCTATAATAGAGGTAATTCCGTATTATTTCCCTTCGTTGAAAAACAATCTTCCCGTAAATGATACCATCGTGGTTTCCGGTCGGTTAGAGGTAAATGACGTGGGAGAAATAGATGTACATTCCATATCCATTAAACGTCCTGCAGAAGAATAGTTCTCCTTTTTGAAGATTATACTATATTTGCACAATATTTTTGATAATGAAATTTCACAAAGAAGGTTATACAAGTTTGGCAATTGTCGTTTTGATTATTTTCATTGCGAATGCCCTTGCTGATTATTATGACGCTCCTACTGTTGTCAAGTGGATCATTTATATAGTTTCAGCATTTCTGTTTATTACGATTGTACAGTTTTTCAGAAGCCCTATCCGCAAAATAACAATTGATGATGGTGTGATTCTTTGTCCCGCAGACGGAAAAGTAGTCGTTATAGAAGAAACGGAAGAGACAGAATATTTTAAAGACAGACGTATTCAGGTATCTGTATTTATGTCACCTGTCAACGTACACTCTAATCGCAACCCTATAAGTGGTATTGTAAAATATTTCAAATATCATCCCGGAAAATTTTTGGTTGCATGGCACCCGAAATCCTCTACAGATAATGAGCGCACCACAGTTGTAGTGCAGTCCAAGTCAGGTCAGGAAGTACTTTTCCGCCAAATTGCAGGAGCATTGGCCCGCCGTATTGTCTGGTATGTAAAAGAAAATGATACTGTAACACAGGGAAATGAATTTGGTTTTATCAAGTTCGGTTCACGTGTAGACTTATTCCTTCCGCTAGGAACCAGGATCGATGTCAAACTGGAAGACAAGGTCGTAGGCGGAAAAACCATAATCGGAAGATTTTAACATAGATTTAATAAAGCATTACTTATCTTAGGCTTCGAAAGTATTTCGAAGCTTTTTTTATGAATTTTAAACTGTTAGTACTGATTAATGCCGCAGCTGTGGGATTATCGATTTCTATTGTCAGCTTTTATTATCAGCACGATATTAAAGCCGCTTTCATCATTTTTGGCATTTCCCTTATTGTGAGTTTTGTGGTATTTTATTTTCTCTTTGAAAAATATATCTATCGCCGCATCAACACCATCTATAAGCTTATACATAATCTCAAATTAGGAAAGGACCTCAAAGATGCTTTGGGAGAATACGTCAGTGATGACCCCATCACAGATGCTGAACGCGAGGTACGAGACTGGGCCAAAGAGAAAAAATCAGAAATAGATAAGCTTAGAAGTCAGGAAAAATTCCGCAGAGAGTTTCTTTCTAACATATCCCATGAATTCAAAACACCTTTATTCGCCATCCAGGGATACATTGAAACTTTACAGGACGGACTGATAGAAGAAGATCCTGAAATGGCAAAAGGCTTTCTGGATAAAGCTTCTAAAAATCTTGATCGTCTCAGCTATTTGATTCATGATCTGGACGAAATTTCAAAGCTCGAATCCGGAAGAATTTCGCTGAATATTGAAAAATTTGACCTCTCCGAACTGATAAAGGAAACGATAGAAAATCTGGATGATAAAGCCAAATCACAAAAAATTGATATTGTATTCAAACAAAAGTATCAAAATGTGACTTTTGTAAAAGCAGACCGGAAGAAAATTCAACAAGTACTAACCAATTTGATCGACAATTCTATTAAATACGGCAAAACAGGAGGAAGTACCGATATACGTATATTCCCATTATTCGAACAAGTTTTGGTGGAAGTAACGGATGACGGGCAAGGTATAGAAGAAAAAAATCTGCCACGAGTATTTGAACGCTTCTACAGAACAGATAAAAGCCGTTCCAGAGGAATAGGCGGGTCAGGTCTGGGATTAGCTATTGTAAAACATATTGTTGAAGCACACCAGCAGAATGTAAATGTAAGAAGTACGGAGGGAATAGGAACAACATTTGGATTTACATTAGAAAAATCCAAAAACTAGGCCATCTCATTGACAATGAATGCCAGTCAATATTAAGTAAGGTCAAAATTAACACTAACTTAACATTGGCTTTATATCTTTGCATAAATTATATATTAACATATGTCGTTAAATAGTATTTTCAGTTATTTTGTTCCAAAGGACAAAAAATTTTTCCCGCTATTCGAACAAGCAGGAAGCAATCTGATCGAGATGGCCAAATTGTTGAAAGAAAATGTCAACTCAACAAATCTTGAAACCCGCAAAGAGATCACCAAAAAAATCGAGGATTTAGAGCACAAGGGAGATAGCATTACCCATCAGATCCATTTAGAACTGGGTAAAAACTTTATCACACCATTCGATAGAGAAGATATCCACGCATTAGCAAGCTCACTGGATGATGTTGCCGACTTTATTCACGGAGCATCTAACCGTATGGAACTATACAAAGTTCTGGAACCAAGTCAGCCAATGATCGAAATTACTGAATTGATCCTGGAAGCAACAGAACACGTTGCAAAAGCAATATATGAACTAAGAGATCTGAAAAACATTCGCAATATCACAGATTCATGTGTAAGAATAAACAGTGTTGAAAACAAGGCAGATTATATTTTTGATAAAGCGGTGGCTGATCTTTTTGAATATGAGAAAGACGCAATCACGCTTATCAAATATAAAGAAGTACTATCTGCAATGGAAGATGCTACAGATAAATGCGAAGATGTCGCAAATGTATTAGAAAGTATTTTAGTTAAGAATGCGTAAATCCAATTTAGGATTTAAGTTTTAACAATTTCACAATGATTTCAACCTTATTAGTTGTTGTTATTATTTTAGCAATTGCTTTTGACTATATCAATGGTTTCCATGATGCAGCCAATTCTATTGCTACAGTAGTTTCGACAAAAGTATTAACGCCATTTATGGCTGTACTATGGGCAGCAATATTCAATTTTGCAGCCTACTTTTATTTTACTGACCATAAAGTAGCCAATACCGTAGCCAAAACAGTTATTGAAGAATACATTACGCTGGAAGTGATATTCGCCGGCCTGGTCGCGGCTATCGGATGGAATTTATTTACCTGGTATTATGGTATCCCTTCAAGCTCCTCGCATACACTTATAGGCGGGTTTGCAGGATCAGGAATGGCTTATGCCTATATTATGGGAGGCGACCCCATCCACGCCATCAATATTGATGCGACATTAAAAATTATTTCTTTCATTGTACTCGCCCCAGTCATAGGGATGATAATATCTGTCATTATTACACTGATCATTATCAATCTGGCGAAGAAAAGTAGACCAAGTGTAGCAGAAAAATGGTTTAAATTTTTGCAACTGATCTCTTCTGCAGCATTGAGTTTTGCTCATGGAGGTAATGATGCACAAAAAGTAATGGGTATTATCCTTGTGGCGATGGTGGCAGGAGGTTATATTGAGAACACCAGTCATATGCCCGAATGGATACCATTGACCTGTTACGCAGCTATTTCTGCCGGAACAATGAGCGGTGGATGGAAAATCGTAAAAACTATGGGAACCAAGATTACCAAAGTAACTCCACTGGAAGGTGTAAGTGCCGAAACAGCCGGAGCAGTAACATTGGGTATCACCGAACATTTCGGAATCCCGGCTTCTACTACACATACAATTACCGGATCTATTATCGGTGTCGGAATTGTGAAAAGAGTTTCAGCAGTAAGATGGGGGGTAACGATCAGCCTTCTTTGGGCCTGGATCCTGACTATACCGGTTTCAGCACTATTGGGTGGGATCACGTTGGCAATCATCCATTATATTTTATAATCGTAGTTAAAAGACTACAATTATGTCCGTTTTATTGTAATTCGATGAATTCAATATTAAAAAATTTGTGTATAAAGTTCAAAATAGGTACATTTACACGCTAAATTGAAAATCTGAAGGTAATCAAGTAATGAAGATTTAAATCTTTTAAAGCATTTTAAATTTTTGGTACAGTTATTGTTTAGATTGTTAGTGTTAAATAAAGTTAAAGAAAACAATTAAAATTTTAATAACCTTAAAAACAAGAGTATGAACTATTCTACAATTAAAAAAACAGCTATCGCTGCTTCATTAGTAGCCGCTCTAGGTTACGCTGAAGTTGCTCAAGCGCAACAACCAACAGTATTTGGCGGAAGATCACAATACAGAACTTGGTCTATCGGTGTACAAGGTGGTATTACTACTCCTAACGTACTTGTAGGTGGATCTAATGCATTCGGTCAAAAAGTAGGTCTTTTCCAAAATAAAGTTGGTGAGTACTACGGATTAACTGTTCGTAAACAATTCTCTCACCTGTTCGGTTTAGAATTAGAAGGTAACAGAGGTAAGATCAAAACTTACAATCATGATGTATCTGGTCCTAAGGCTGAAACTGCAAACGGAGCAAGATCTGCACAAGTTGATGTAAACTGGGCTGCTAGCTTAAACGGTGTATTCCAATTGGGTACTATCGACTTCTTGAGAAGAGAAAATGCAGTTAATTTCTACGCTAAAGTAGGTTTAGGAGTAATGGCTTCAAACCCTATCCAGTATGCTAACAACGATTTCACTGGTGCTGAAGTTTACAACAACAAAGGTAAATGGGGTGAAGAAATCTTTGGTGACAGAACTAACACAGGCGACAGAGATAACAAATTAGGCGCTTTCGTACCAGTTGGTGTTGGTGTTAAATTCAAATTATCTGAAGTTGTTGCCTTGAACTTAGGTTACACAATGAACTTCACTGATGACAACTTGTTATACGGTCCGGGTAGAGTTGACTACAAAGGTAAATTCTCTAACGTATACGGTGGTTTAGAATTCACTTTAGGTTCAAGAGACAAACAAAACTTGACTTTTGCTAACCCAGTTGCTACATTATACGATGAGTTGAAAGATCCTTCATTGAAAAACGAAGTTGAAGCTTTGAAACAACGTGTATCTACTTTAGAAGGAACTGTTGATCAGTTAGGTAAAGATTCTGACGGTGACGGTGTATCTGATAAATTTGACAAATGCCCTAACACTCCTGCTGGAACAGTAGTTGATGGTTCAGGATGTCCAATCAAATTCCCAGAGCCAGTTGTTAACAACATCACTGCTTCTACAGGTCAGTACGGTAGCATCCAATTCGAATTCGATAGCTCTGTATTGAAAACTGAATCTTACTCTACTTTAGACAGATTAGCTAAAGAATTGCGTGATAACAATTCATCAGTAACTTTAGATGGTTATGCATCTGCAGAAGGTACTGAAGCTTACAACATGACTCTTTCTAAAGACCGTGCTAACGCAGTTAAACAATACTTAGTAAACGCTGGTGTTACTGCTGCTAAAGTTACAGCTAACGGTTACGGAGAGGCTAACCCAGTAGCATCTAATGCAACTGAAGAAGGTCGTATCCAAAACCGTCGTGTTGAGATCAAAAAATAATTATTCTTAATCCGAATAATTTAACATACAAAGCCTTCCCGAAATTCGGGAAGGCTTTTGTGTTTTAAACACATTTACTTTATTTATTGTACCTTTGTACTATTATTTCCATAAAATGTGGAAAACATATACATCATATATTCAACAAAAAGTCTTATTTTTCTTTTAAGATTAGTGAATGGGATTATGATTTCTAAATAGAAAGGAATACGATGGAAGAAGAATTCGAATTTGGTTCTCCTGAAGAACAAAAGTTTTCGGTTGACCGCTATGAAGAAATGATCAGAAATGAAGATCAATATTTCTTTGACACGAAGGCTTTTGAGGGAATCATCGACTATTATATGGATAAGAATGATCCTATAAAAGCCCTACAGGTTGTCGACTATGCAATCAACCAGCACCCCTTTGAAACCAATTTCTTTTTGAAACAAGCACAGCTCTTTGCTGCGACAAATCAGTTTCACAATGCATTGGCATCACTGGATAAAGCGGAACTTCTGGAACCTTCGGAAGGAGATATTTACCTTATAAAAGGAAGTATACTCGGGTCTCTGAATAACTTTGAGGAAGCGCATCAAAACTTACAGAAAGCACTCGAACTGACAGATAGTAAAGATGAGGTATTTTATCAGATAAGCGGGTTATATCAGGCGCAGGGAGATTATGAGAAAGCAGTATATTACCTGCGAAAATCTTTGGAACTGAATATGGAAAATCAGGATGCTCTATATGAACTGGCATTCTGTTATGATGTACTGGATAAACAGGAAGAAAGCGTCGATTTTTACCTGCAGTATATTGACAATGACCCCTATTCTTATGCCGCATGGTACAATCTGGGTAATGCTTACCATAAACTAAGTCAGTACAGAGAAGCTATAGATGCATACGACTATGCCATTTTAATAAAAGAGAACTTCTCTTCAGCCTACTTCAACAAAGGTAATGCACTGGTTAATCTGGATTGCTTCAAGGAGGCCATAGAGGTATATAAACATACTTTCGAGTATGAACCTCCGAGTGCTGAAACATATTGTGCCATTGGAGAGTGTTATGAAAAATTAGAGCAGATGGACGAAGCCCGCCAATATTACAAAAAAGCAGTAAAGCTGGACAGTAATATGGGTGATGCCTGGTTTGGTATAGGCGTAACGTTAGATTTTGAAGAACGCTATTTCGAATCGCTTCATTTTTACAAAAAAGCACTGGACATAGACGGGCAGAATCCGGATTACTGGTTTGCCATTGCGGATGCGCGCTATAAGTTAAAACAACTGGATGAAGCTGAAAAGGCATATGCAAAGGTAGTCGAGCTTAACCCCACAGATGTTGAAGCATGGTTAGACTTTTCATCTATCTACTTTGAGCAAAACAAATTTGTAGAAGCAATAGATACTATAGCAGATGCGATCAACAACAATCCGGAAGCGGCAGAACTGTACTACCGAATGGTTGCTTATTTATTTGCAAACGGTCAGTATAATGAAGCGTTAAACTTCCTGGAATTAGGACTCGCTACAGATCCGCAGAAGCACTATATTATTTTTGAATACCTGCCTCAATTGCAGGGAAACAAAATTATTGTTGATATCATAAAAAAATACGCTTTATAACGAACATGAAAAAATTAGGGCTCATTGGATTTCCGCTAGGTCATTCCTTTTCCAAAAAGTACTATTTAGAAAAATTTGAAAAAGAACACATCCAGGGCATTGATTATAACTTATATCCGTTAGAAGACATTCATCAGTTTCCTGATCTCTATCAGGAAACTGATGGTCTTTATGGCGTAAATGTCACCATACCTCACAAACAAACAATTATTCCTTTTCTGCATGAATTATCTCCGGAAGCACAGCAAATGAATGCTGTAAATTGTATCCAGATCAAAAAAAATGGAGAAGGATATCATCTGAAGGGATTTAATACAGATGCATTCGGTTTTGAAGAATCACTGAAGCCCTTACTCAAACCTCATCATAACAAAGCACTTATTCTGGGCAACGGTGGCGCTGCACAGGCAGTTGTTTTCTCTCTGAAGAAATTAGGTATCCCTTATCAGTTTGTAAGCCGGACAAAAACAGATACCAATCTTACCTACCCGCAACTGAATGGTGCAATTATAAAAGAGCATACTCTCATTATCAACTGTTCACCCTTGGGAACTTATCCGAATGTAGATACTTGCCCGGATATCCCTTATGAGAGTATTTCAAAAGAGCACTTACTCTATGATCTGGTATACAATCCCGAAGTCACTTTATTTCTGAAAAAGGGACTGGAACAAGGTGCCGAAATCAAAAACGGATATGAAATGCTTTTACTTCAGGCTGAGAGAAACTGGGTTATCTGGAACGAAGCATAATGAGGACTTTTGTTTTATATTTGTTATTCGCCTTTTCATTCAGTGCTATATTTACAGCCTGTCAGGAAGACTATTCCCCGAAGCCAAGAGGTTATTTCAGAATTGAATTTCCGGATAAAAAGTATAAGATGACGCAGACAGGCTGTCCTTTCGATTTCGAAATACCTGCCTATGCTACATTGGAAAAGGATCGGGAAAAAGATGCCAAACCCTGTTGGTTGAATCTCGATTTCCCTCAATTCAATGCGCGTCTTCACCTCAGTTATTTTGACATCAATAAAAATGTCTCTTTTCAGCAGTTAAGCGAAGATGCACGAACATTTGCTTTCAATCATACCGTCAAAGCTACCGCAATAGAACAAAAAAGAATCAATAAGGAAGATCGCCGTATATTTGGTGTACAATACCTTATCAGGGGAAATACAGCATCCAATGATCAGTTTTTTGTATCCGACAGTACACATCATTATTTAAGAGGAGCGTTATATTTCAATGAAAAACCGCACCTCGATTCCATACAACCGGTTTTAGATTTTATTAATGCGGATATTGAACGTATCATCCAAACAATACATTGGAAATAAATCGTATTTTTGAAGACTATGGTACATTTAAAGCAATTTGTCTGCAATCCCTATCAGGAAAACACGTACGTACTTTATGATGATAAAGGCTTCTGTGTGATCATTGATCCCGGAATGTATGGGAAAGCAGAAGAAGATCTTTTCTTATCATTTATTGAAGAGCATAAGCTAAATCCTGTTTTACTGCTGAATACCCACTGTCATATTGATCATGTATTAGGCAATAAATTTGTACATGAGCACTTTGGTCTTTTACCTCAGTTTCATGAAGGAGAACTTCCATTACTGATAGAAGTACAGAATTATGCCCCGCAAATGGGCATACGTTATGATATTTCTCCTATTGGAGAACATTTTTTACCTGAAGAAGGTACTGTCAGCTTTGGAGACAATGTCTTGAAACTGATATTCGTTCCCGGCCATTCACCTGCACACTTATGTTTCTATCATGAATCCCAAAAATTTATAATAGGGGGAGATGCGCTTTTTAGAGGTAGTATCGGAAGAACAGATTTACCTGGAGGAAATCATAATCAATTACTAAAAAGTATTCAGGAAAAGCTCTACACCCTACCGGAAGATGTCATCGTATATCCAGGGCATGGACCTTCAACCACTATTGGAGAAGAGAAAAGAACCAATCCTTTTATAAGAGCATAAAAGAAAGTCCAAACCATGAATCTGTCCTACTTTTTTGCCAAACGATACCTGTTCTCTAAAAAATCGGTTAATGCTATTAACATTATTTCGATGATTAGTGTTATAGGTGTGTTGGTTAGTAGTGCAGCACTGGTTATCGTATTATCTTTTTATAATGGAATGGAAAAGCTTATTCTCTCGATGTTCAGCACATTTTCTCCGGAACTTCGTATTGAACCTGCAGAAGGCAAGCTTTTCTCTACGAAAAACCAACTCTTTGAAGAGCTCCGCAAAAGCAAGGATATCAAAAGTTACAGTGAAGTTCTTGAAGAGAAAGCCCTTTTACAGTTTGGCAATCATCAGTTTATTGGCAAACTGAAAGGTATAGAACCAAATAGTCTCCATCAACATGCTTCTGACAGCATGCTTTATGCTGGAGAATTTGAAATTTTCAAAGAGGATGTCAGCTACGCCATTATCGGTGCAAATGTCCAGGCAAATTTACAAATACCTATAGTTGGTCTGAGAAATACAATGCTGATCAATTCTCCCAGGAAAGGATCTACTAATGCTGTTAATCCTGCAGATGATATTATACAAAGGGGAATCAGTCCGAGAGGAGTACTCAAATATCAGCAAGGATTTGACGATCTGGTGATCACTCCTATTGACTTTGCCAGAGATGCACTCGGCGAGTATGATAAGGTATCTGCGATAGAAATGTACACCAGACAGCCCGAAAAGCTTGCAGAAATCGAAAAACAGATACAAGACAAACTCGGGAAAGATTTTAAAGTCTTAAATCGTGAAGAACAAAACCCAACACTTTATAAAACCGTCAGCACGGAAAAATGGGCAGTATTCTTTATTCTTACTTTTATCGGTATCATTGCCATATTCAATATTATCGGATCTATGACCATGCTGGTCATTGACAAACGTCAGGATATGATTATTTTGAAAAGTCTGGGAGCTGAAAACACCCTGATACAACGCATCTTTTATAATGAAGGAATGCTGATTGCCCTTATCGGGAGTGTAAGTGGTATTATTATAGGATATGTCTTTTGCTTTTTGCAGGATACTTTTGGATTCATCCGTACCGGTGAAGGCAATAATAGTATAATTGATGCTTACCCGGTAGATATAAGGCTCAGTGACTTCCTGCTGGTCTTTTTAACTGTATTATTAGCTTCTGTACTTATATCATACTTATCATCACTTTTAAGTGTGAAAGCAATAGGAGATCTCAAAGCAGAAAGCGGTGAGTAAAAGCAGACATTTTTATCTCACAAAAAAATCTAATTTCACGTTTCGATTATCACAACAGAGTTCATCGAACGATAAGCTACCCGGCTTGTAAATGTTCATCTCTCCCCACTCTACTTCTACTTATCCCGAAATATAAAAGATATTTTTATTACAAAAATCCATTTCGGACGCAATAACCGAAGGGTACCTTTAAAGTTGTGACCTTAAATTAGCAGATTTCATCTGAACAGGTCTGACCTCAATACTTCAAAAATCTATATATTTTATTTAAACATCCGAATCGGAATGAGATACATGTTTCATATAATTTCCGATACACTCCTACACTTTTTAACACCGCCTTCTATTTAAACTAACATTTGATTAAAAACCTTTACCAATAGCCTTCAAAGAAAGTCTTTAAAGAAAAAAAAGAGCAAAAAAGAGAGGGGAAATCAAAACAAAAAGCCATAAAATACACAATATTGTTTTGATGGTTAAATAATTATTACTACATTAACGGAATAAACCAAAAAAATTTTTAGTTTTCTCAAATGACATATTCAGTTTTATTCCCTTATAATCAATAACAAATATTAATTCATAAAGACATAAAAGAAATCTAATTAATACATTTGATCAAATCAAACTAAAACAACCTCAAAATTAAATATTATGAAAAATACATTTACTTGAATGCTTAATAAAACAAATCCGTAAACCGAAATTATACTGATCAGATTGCACCTATATCCTAACTCTTTCTGAAATCACCAAATTTAACCATAAGACACATTATGCACTTGCGTAGGGTCATTTAATACTATCAAATCCAATTACATGTATACTAAATATACCAATCCGATTGGTGTTACCAATCGGAAACACTACAAAACATTACTTATGATGATACAAACCATCATGATACTAATTATGCTATTTACACAGGCAAATGCCGAAATTCGCTCTCCTGCGGACAGATCATTTGAAGTCATCCCTCTAAAATCTTCTCCACTCTCTCATAACTCCTCAAATTGCAATGAAGAAAATTTTTATCTCAAAAACATAAAAAAGACAGAAAACCAGCAGATCATTACGAAAATAAACGGCATCGTAACTGATACAACTGGCATTCAGATACAGGGAGTTTCTATTTCCAACAAAAGAACGGGAATTAGTACTTCAACAGATGCAGAAGGAAAATTTACAATAGATGCAGAAGAAGGCGATGTACTCGTATTTTCATCAGTCGGTTATATCAGAAAAGAAGTTCACATTCTAGATGCTCAATCTAAACTTACGATAATACTAAAAGATGAAGAAAATCAATTAGATCAGGTGGTAATTACAGCACTGGGAGTCAAAAAAGTGGGTAAATCTGTAACTTATGCAATGACTGAACTTAAAGGAGATCAATTTGATAAAGCGAAAGAAACAAATGTGGCTAATGCGCTGACCGGTAAAATTGCCGGAGTAAATGTTAGTAGTACAGCCACTGGTCCTAATGGGTCAAGTAGGGTGGTGATAAGAGGAAATGGCTCCCTTAATGGCAATAATCAGCCCATGTATGTAATAAACGACTTGCCAATTGATAATACTCAGCTCAATCTTCCTGTTATAGGCAACGGAGCAAATCTGCCCCGGATAAATGTAGACCGGGGAGATGGTACAACAGTCATTAATCCTGAGGATATCGAAAGTATAACTGTTCTGAAAGGCGGCACAGCAGCAGCTTTGTATGGAGCCAATGCTGCAAATGGTGTAATTCTTATTCATACGAAGAGAGGCACCCCACAAAAAGGCATCGGAATTGATTACAGCTCTTCTTACACAAGTGAAAGCGTTGCAATTGTACCGGATTGGCAATATGAATACGGAGCCGGAGACAAAGGAAAAAAGCCACTCACCCAATCCGATGCAGTAAGTATGGGGCGCTGGTCATGGGGGGCTAAAATAGATGGAAGCGATGTGATTCAATTTGATGGAGTCAAAAGACCATATAGTCCGCAAAAAGATAATATCAGAAATTTCTACAGAGCCGGAAACACTTTTACGAACTCCGTTGCTTTATCAGGTGGTACCGAAAAAGCTACTGGACGCCTTTCTCTTTCCGATATGAATAACCGAAGTGTTGTTCCAAATGCGAACTTTAATAGAAAGACAATCAACATTGCTAATGATGTTAACTTAACAGACTGGCTGAAATTTGGCATTGTCGCACAGTACAATATCGAAAAGTCTAACAACAGGCCTACGGTGTCCGATGCCGAAGCGAATCCTAACTGGGGAGCTTATATGATTGCCAATACGGTAGATATAAGAAATCTGGCTCCCGGATACGATGCAAACGGAATAGAAATGGCATGGAACCCTGTTCCTATAGCGACCAATCCGCAATATGTTATTAATAAAATAAAAAATAACGACACCAAGAATCGGTTTATCGGAATGTTGAATGTGAAATTAAATTTTACACCAGATTTGTTTTTAGTTGGCCGTGTGGGTCAGGACTACAGCAACTACAACTTTACGGGGTATATCCCTAAAACAACGCTGAATAACCCTATAGGTTACTTGCAAAGTTCAAAAATGATACTGTCTACTCTTAATTCAGAAGCGATTCTTAACTATACAAAAAAAAATATCTTAGAAAACATTTCACTGAATGCCATGTTAGGAATAAACTCTCGTTCAACACTTAGAGATGAAACCCGAATAGAAGGATCCGGGTTTATTCTGGACGATGTTTATTCTTTAACTAATCTTTCAACTGTAAGCTACACCTACCCATACGGGAAGACAAAAACCAATTCCGTATATGGTGCTTTAGATTTGGATTACAAAAATGTATTTTTTTTAAATTTTACCGGCCGTCAGGATTGGTTCTCTACACTTTCCCCTAAAAATAATTCTGTTTTCTATCCATCCATCGGAACCAGTTTAATAATATCAGATATTTTCAAAATGCCGAACTGGATTTCGTATGCTAAGCTCAGGAGTTCTTGGGCACAGGTTGGTGGAGCGACACCGGATCCTTATGCATTACACCCTTCCTTTATCTTATCACAGGGTGGACATAACGGACAGCAACTTCAGGGATACACCAACTATAGGGTACCGAATGCGACTTTAAGTCCATTGACATCTACAACCTTTGAAGCGGGAACGGACTTAGGTTTTTTCAGAAACCGGTTGAATATTGATTTCGCATGGTATGACCGGTCTACGACGAATGATATTGTAGAGACAACGATTTCAAATTCATCAGGAGCAACCACCTCTCTACTTAATATTGGAAAAATGAGAAACAGAGGAATAGAACTCCTAATAAATGGAAAGATTTATAGATCTGGGAATTTCTCATGGGACGTCACTCTAAATGGCTCTTATAACAAGAATACAGTAGAGGCTCTTACCGACCAGTTAAACTCTATTTCTATGGCAACTTCAGTAAATGGCTATGCAATAATAGCTAGTGACGTTGGCAGACCTTACAGCGTTATCAAAGGTTACAGACCTCTTACAGACGGTAAGGGAAATATCGTTTACAATGTAAGTGGGGGTTCTGCGACTATTGCAAGAGGACCTTTGGAAGAACTCGGTCTAGGAGTACATCCTCTGGGAATCGGGCTGAGTAATGACTTTAAATACAAGTCACTTACTCTTGGATTCTTAATTGACGGAAAATTCGGAGGCAGTCTATTCTCCGGGACAGACTTATACGGAACCAGAATGGGTCTTACAAAACTTACTTTAGAAGGACGGGAAAACGGATTACCGATAAAAGGTGTAGATATAAACGGAAACCCAATTGATATGACTATAGCTCCGGAAAATTTACGAACCTATTATGATGGCATGAGAAATATTTCATCCATGTTTGTCTATGATGCCAGCTTTATAAAGTTAAGACAGTTAGTTGTCGGATATAAACTACCTGCAATAAAAAGATTGCCTGCAGTACGAGAGATATCTGTATCTCTTGTTGCCAGGAATCTACTTATTCTTTACAAAAAGACCCCAAATGTTGATCCTGAATCCGTTTTCAGCGCTGGAAATGCACAGGGAATTGAACAATTCGGAGTTCCAAGAACACGAAGTTTCGGATTAGGACTCAATGTCAAATTGTAAGAGTTTTATAACAAACAAATTAAATGATATGAATAAAATAATAATATATACACTTTGTGCGCTGACAATATACGTCTCCTCCTGTACAAAAGGCTTTGAAGAAATTAACACCAATCCCAATTCAGTAGAAACCGCAAATCCGGATTTTGTATTTAGTAAATCTCAGCTGGAAGGACTTAGTAATAGTTACTTTTTTACCTCTGTATTGCAATGTGGCCAAATGATGCAACATTACGCCACTTACAAGGAAGCATCCGGGGTGGGAGATAAATATCTGGACAACGAAGTATACTACTCTTCTTATTTTTCACAAGCTTATCCAAACGCTATAAATCAGATAACACTGGTGTTAAATAAACTAAGAGAGGAACCAAAAAACCGTAATAAATTTAACATGGCCAGAATATGGAAAGTATATTTATACCATCGTTTTACTGATTTATACGGAGATATTCCTTACACTGAAGCCGCGAAGGCTTATGAAGATAAAATCTTTTTGCCTAAATACGACAGTCAGGAATTTATCTATAAAGATATGCTGAAAGAGCTGGAAGAAGCTGCATCAGCACTTGATGTCTCCAAAGCAGGGTTTGGCAAATCTGACTTAATCTATGATGGAGATATAAATAAATGGAAAAAATTTGCCTATTCACTCATGCTTCGCTTAGGAATGCGCTTAACTAAAGTAGATAAGAACCTTTCCAAAGAATGGGTAATTAAAGCAATTAATGGTGGTGTCATTTTTAACGGCATTGATAATGCTGTTATGAAATATACTGACGGGCCCAATGATTTCAACAGGAATCCATCTGCAATTGATTTAGTACGACTAGATTATTCCAGAGGATCCAATGGTAGAACAAATAATGAAGGAGGCAAATTCAGTAAGACGTTCATAGATCTCTTAAAGTCGACATCAGACCCCCGAATAAGTGTGTATTCAGGAGTATGGGAAGGAAATATACAAAACACAAATCCGGCGATACAAAAAGGTTTTCCTAATGGGGTAAATATAGCCCCAAGCCCTGCTGAACAAGCAACTTACTCTGAGCCTAACCAGAACACTGTCCTTCGAATGGATGCACCACTCCTGCTATTGGGCAATGTAGAAACGCAACTTTATCTTGCGGAAGCCTCTTTGCGAGGATGGTACACCGAATCGGCTAAAACACTTTATGAAAATGCGGTTAAAGCCTCTTTCCTCAATATGGCAATATATGGAGCATCCTATGCTATTAACGATGCCACAGCTTACCTTACTACTAACCCTTTTAAAGAAACAGGGACTTTTGAAGAAAAAATGAACCAGATACACACACAATTATGGATAGGATTGTTTGTAGATGAACAAGAGGTATATGCAAACTGGAGAAGAACAGGTTATCCACAGTTAATACCCATAAACTTTGCGGGTAATGTGACCAATGGAACCATACCAAGAAGGATTAAATATCCTACAAGTGAGTATTCGGTGAACTATATCAATCTTACAAAAGCATTGGATCGTCAGGGTAGAGATGCATTCACAACAAGAATATGGTGGGATAAATAACATCTAAATAAACTATGAATATTCTAATCCTTTCATTATGTATCATTGTGCTGGTACTTCAAATAGTCAGATTTAAGATCAATCCTTTTATCGCATTTATAACCACATCTTTATTAGCAGGGCTTACATTAGGTGTACCTGTTGAAAAGCTCGCTGATACTATCCAGAAAGGTTTTGGAGACATGCTCGGTTCTATTACATTGATTATTATTTTTGGAACTTGTATAGGAAAACTCACTGTTTCTTCAGGTGCAGCATCTGTAATAGCAGACACAGTTATGAAGTGGACCGGGAAAAGTATGTGCGTTTAGGACTTCTTATTACAGGGTTTATTGTCGGAATACCCTTATTTTACAGTGTAGGGTTTATACTATTGGTACCTCTTATTTTTTCAGTAGCCTATCAGTTTAAATTACCCAAGGTTTACATCGCGATTCCTATGTTAGCCTCTCTGTCGGTTGCACACGGTTTTTTGCCCCCTCACCCATCTCCTATGTCATTAAACAGTATGCTACATGCAGATATAGGGCTAGTCCTTGTCTATGGAATTATTATAGCAATACCCACATTACTTATTGCGGGTCTGCTATTTTCTAATACATTGAAGAATATTAAAACCAGAGAGACTAGCACATTCAACGTAACAATGAGTACAACTGCTTCAGGTACAACAAGACCTGCTTTCTGGATAAGCATTACCTCCGCACTATTTCCGGTATTCGGTCTAAGTATAACAACATTACTTCCTCTGATGTGGAATAATGAACATGTAAGCACAATATGCAAAACCATAGGCGAACCCAGTATTATTATGTTATTATCATTAGTCATATGCACTTATACCTTGGGTTTCAGAGTTGGAAAAAACATGAAATCAATAATGGATGAATTTGTAGAGGCCATCAAGGATGTTGTTCTTATTATACTCATTATCGGGGGGGCGGGTAGCCTGAAAGAAATCATGATAGTCAGCGGTGTCAGCCAGACCATTGTAGATAACCTGAGCCAGATCAATATTCATCCCTATTTGCTGGCATGGTTAATGGCCGCTCTCATAAGAATATGTGTGGGTTCCGCAACCGCAGCTGGTTTAATGACAGCAGGCGTTTTATTGCCTATATTGCAACTCAATAATCTGGACGCGAATCTGTTAGTACTTTCTATTGGAGCCGGGAGCTTAATGTGCTCCCATGTGAATGATCCCGGATTTTGGCTATTCAAAGAATATTTCGGGACAAGCATGAAAGATACCTTAAAATCCTGGACTGTAATGGAATCTTTAGTCTCTATTCTGGGAATTGTTTTTATTTTTATCCTTAATACTATTATACACTAAAAAATATGAATAATCTATTGCCACAAGAAAAATTTGAAACACTTGGACTTTCTCTGCCCCCTGCTCCTGAGCCTTTAGGTATATATAAGCCTTTTTTGGTAGATGGTAAATATCTGTATTTATCAGGACATGGTCCCGTACAGGATGACAAATCACTTATTATCGGAAGGATTGGAGAAGATATGGATATAGAGAAAGGAAAGCTTGCCGCAAGACAGGTCGGACTAACCATGCTGTCCACTATTGTTACGAACTTTAATAGTTTGAACGCAGTAAAACGAGTGGTAAAAGTATTTGGTATGGTCAATTGTACTTCAGATTTCTTAAGACACCCATATGTCATTAATGGGTGTAGTGAACTTTTCGCTGAAGTATGGGGCAAAGAAAACGGTATAGGCGTAAGAAGCGCTGTGGGGATGGGGTCCTTGCCTGATAATATTCCTGTAGAAGTAGAAGCTATCTTCGAATTATATTAATAAATCGGTATGCAACAAAAATGGTGGGAGATAAATCCTAAAACTCTGGCAGATACGCCATTCCTGGCACTCTATTCTGATCGAATCAGCCAGAATATCAAGCAACTAATTGCTGCTGTAAACGGAGATGTATCAAAACTGAGACCGCATGTGAAGACACATAAATTAGGCGAGATCCTGGAATTATTCAAAGTTTACGGAATTAATAAAGTGAAATGTGCAACTGTCTCAGAGGCCGAACTATGTGCCATGCATGGCATCAAAAACATATTATTAGCATATCAGCCTGTGGGACAGGTAAAACAAAATCGCTGGCTGACATTGATTAAAAAGTATCCGGAAATTTTATTTTCCACCATTGTAGATAATTTAGAAGTCACAAACGAGCTTTCTAAGCTGGGTCAGAGTAAGAATGAGATTTTTAGTATATATCTTGATATCAATACCGGCATGAACCGAACAGGTGTGGAGTTTAAAAGTAACTGGGATGATCTGCTTTTCCAGATCCATGAACTCCCTAATATTCAACATTTAGGACTTCATATCTACGATGGACATTTACACGGCACCGAAAATGAAAGAACACACTTTGCTTCTGAAGCATTTTCTTTGATTAAAGAGAAGCTTCACACTGTCGAACAGAAGCTGAATACTAAAATGAAGATTGTCGCTGGTGGCTCAGGAACTTTTCCATTTTACGCCACTGCGGAAAATGTTGAATGTAGCCCCGGCACCTTTGTATTTTGGGACATAAATTATCAGATCAATTTACCAGAGCAAAACTTTTTAGCTGCACTCTTGGTAGTAGGCACAGTTGTATCTAAACCGACAGAAAATACTTTATGTATTGATATCGGGTATAAAGCAGTAGCTTCAGAAAATTCTCTTGATAAGCGTCTGGTAATTCTTAATGACACGAACCTTGTCCCTGTTTCGCAATCAGAAGAACACCTTGTTGTTGAAAACAAAGGAAATCAACAATATAGGTTAGGAGATATAATCTATGCTATACCCTATCATGTATGTCCCACCTGTGCTTTACATGACACCGTTTACGTAGTCAATTCTCAACAAGCTATACAAGAGCAATGGACTGTCCTTGCCCGTAAAAGAAAAATCACTATTTAAACAAAACGCTATGTTCATATTTGATGCACACCTGGATCTTAGCATGAATGCTATGGAATGGAACCGGGATCTTAGAAACAATGTACACACTCTGCGCCAATTAGAGCAAGGGATGGATGATAAGCCAGACAGAGGACGGGCTACAGTATCCTTTCCCGACCTGCGGAAAGGAAATATAGGTATTGTAGTAGCAACTCAAATTGCACGATTTGTAAAACCAGATAGCCTAATTCCTGGATGGAATTCTCAACAACAGGCATGGGCACAGACGCAGGCGCAGATCTCCTGGTACAAATGTATGGAGGAAGCTGGTGAAATGGTCTCTATTACAGATGTACAATCTTTACAACAGCATATCGCATTATGGAATAATGGAACACCGAATGACAAAAAACCTATCGGCTATATACTAAGTTTAGAAGGAGCAGATTCTATTGTGGATATCTCATATGTAGAAAGAGCATATAATTATGGATTACGTGCCATCGGCCCGGCACATTACGGCCCCGGGTGCTATGCCAACGGAACTGACTCTACCGGAGTAATAGGTAAGAGAGGAATAGAACTATTAAAAGAAATGGAGCGACTCCATATTATTCTGGATGCAACTCATTTATGTGACGATGCCTTTTGGCAGGCTTTAGATAATTATAGCGGTCCTGTATGGGCAAGTCATAATAATTGCCGAAGTTTAGTAAATCATAATAGACAATATGATGATGCACAAATTAAAGAGCTTATAGCTCATGGCGCCGTTATCGGAGGAGCACTAGACGCCTGGATGTTAGTTCCGGACTGGAAAAGAGGCCTTTCTACTCCTCTGAGTATGCAATGTAACCTGGAAACTGTTTTTAAGCACATGGATCATATCTGTCAACTTGCCGGAAATACTTTTCATATTGGTATTGGATCCGACCTTGATGGTGCTTTCGGAACAGAACAATGTCCTTATGATTTGGATACAATAGCCGACTTACAGAAATTAGTATTAATATTCAGAGATCACGGCTACTCAGAAGAAGACCTGAAAAATATCTTCCATCAAAACTGGATTAATTTTCTGATGAAGAACTGGAATTAAAACAGATACTTATTTCTTAAACAGATTAATTATACTCTTTTATCGAAAAGCTGTTTTTTACATCCCTATTTCAACTGATAAAATGTAAAATACAAACATTCAATAATTTTAAGAACGAGATATAATAGTGTCCAAACTGAAGTAGGTAGGTATTCTTTCTAAAATGGCCATTACGCAGAATGAAATACTAAAATCAATTAAGTAAGCAGAGATTCGGTGTTTATTAATACTTTAACTTCTTCCGGCTATCATCACCCTTGAAAATATCATTGATCAAACTACCCCAGGCAAAAGGGTTAAGCAAAGGGTTGGCATATTTTTGATTAATAGCTTTATTTGTCAATCCAATATGTCTTTGTGTAGAATTAAAATTCTGAATCTCTTCTGCACTTCTTGGCGTTATCCTGGCTAACGCTGCCAGTGCTTCAGGTGAAACACTTCTGCGTGCAGTGGTTATGGCGTCATCTCCGACACGTAGTGCCATAAAAGCCATATTAAATTCTTCTATACTAGCCCAGGGAAAGGGTGTAACCATAGGCAATTCTTTGACAAGACTCTTCATCTGAATTGCAGCTGTATATTTATCTTCAGAAGTATTGGGAACCACAAATTCTGTAGGATCGTATCCGATTGAAGAAAAACGTACTGTATCACCTACATGGGCTACAAAAGAGAAAAAACCTTCATGGTTGGCCACAAAAACCTGATCCTGGCGATCTCCATTCCGGATCGTAACAAATGGTACTGGAAGTTCAGAACCTATTGCATGAATAATCCCGCTAAACTGAACAATCTTCTTTTCCTGAGCAAAGGAAAAAACGGAAGACCAGATAAGCAAGATCGTGAAAACAATATGTTTAGGGTTTATTACCATACTCACAAAACTACACATTTGTGCGCTACACGGCTGTTAAAATGTGTTAATAGTTAAAAGTCAGTAGTTTGCTACAAAACCTTTGGAGAAGGAATAGTTGCATTCGGGTCATCCGCACTTGTAATATTCAGAGCTTCAACCGAAGTGATCTCAGGAACTGCCTTTTTGATCGCCTGCTCTAATCCTGCTTTAAATGTCATGATACTCATCGAACAAGATGCACAAGCTCCCGTCAACTTAAGTTTCACAACATTCTCAGGTGTGATTTCCTCTAAACTTACATTACCTCCATCTGTCTCTAAATAAGGTCTAATTGTATCTAAGGCCTGTTCAACTCTCTCGTGTAACGTCATTTTTAATTAGTTAAATCTTTATGATTTGTAAATATAGTGAATTATTCAGAATTCTATCGTACCTTGTCAAGGTAACATTAATTTTTCAACAACAGTATGACAAAATATACTTATTCTGTGTCGTCAGTAACTCTCGTTAAAGTTTGTTAAATTCAAAGATAGAATTGTTCAAAACTTATCTTTCCCTTATATTGCACATCAAAATTTAATTGACTATTATATCAAATTCCCTTATCTTTGTAAAATGTTTTTAAATAGGCGTTTAGTGGCAGTTGTTGCCGGATTATTGCTCATTGTATTTATTAGTGGCTGTAAGAGCAAGTTTGAGAAGTTGCGGGCCAGCAATAATTTGGCTTTAAAATACCAGGAGGCTGTCAAATTTTACGAAAAAAAGAAATATACGAAAGCCTTAGCCCTATTTGACGACTTAATGCAACGTTACAGAGGACAGGCCGAAGCGGAAGATTTATATTACTATACAGCATATACAAACTACCGTCTAAAAGACTATACTTCTGCTCGTTATCATTTCAAACAGTTTGCACAGACTTTTCCAAACAGTGCAAAAGCTGAGGAATGCCGGTTTATGACGGCTTATTGTTTTTACCTGGATTCCCCGCGGTCTTCACTGGATCAGGAAAATACACGTAAGGCTATCGATGAGCTGCAATTGTTTGTCAATCTTTATCCGGAATCTGAGAAAGCAAAAGAAGCCTCAGATCTGATTCAGCAATTAAGGGATAAACTGGAGAAAAAAGCATTTTCAAATGCTAAGCTATATTACGATATGGGGCTTAATGATGATTACAAAGCCGCTGTTATCGCATTAGAGAATGTACTTAAAGACTATCCGGATACAAAGTATGCTGAAGAGATCAATTATCTGATTATCAAAGCGCAATTCAGATATGCCGAAAAAAGTACGCCTCGCAGACAGGAAGAACGTTACAGCAAGGTAATTGATTATTATCAGGACTTTGTAGATGATTATCCGGAAAGCAAACACCGTAAAGAAGTAGATGATATCAGAAAAGATTCTGAAACAAATATGGCCGTAGCTATCAAAAGATGGAACGAGATCAAAAAATCTATTGAAGAACAAGAAAGAGAGTTGGGTGTTAACCAACAACGTGAAAGTACTGAAGAAGTAAAGAAATAAATAAGAAATAAGTAATACCCATTTGATATGAGTCAAACAAATAATAACAGTCTTCCAAATTCAACGGTTACACGTGATTTGAGACAATTGGATAAAGGTACTGATAACCTATACGAGTCTATCGTTGTCATTTCCAAAAGAGCTAATCAGGTTGCTGTTGACATGAAAGAAGAGTTAAACGGTAAGCTTGCTGAATTTGCCAGTAACAACGATAATCTGGAAGAAGTATTCGAAAACCGCGAACAGATCGAGATTTCTAAGCACTATGAGCGTATGCCTAAGCCTACTCTTGTAGCTATCGATGAATTCCTTCACGATAAAGTGTACTTCAGAAACCCTTCTAAAGAACAAGAATAATCCCATTCTGATGTCTTTACAAGGCAAAAATATTGTAATTGGTGTATGCGGCAGTATTGCCGCATACAAAATTGCGACTCTCGTAAGACTCCTTGTAAAAGAAAAAGCAGCCGTACAGGTCATTATGACTCCGGATGCAGTCGAATTTATTACTCCGCTCACTCTTTCTACCCTTTCCAACAAACCTGTACTGGTCGATTATTTTGACAAGAAAACCGGTTCATGGAATAATCATGTTCACCTCGGGCTGGAAGCCGACCTTTTACTGATCGCTCCTGCCACGGCTAATACTTTAGCCAAAATGGCGAACGGACAATGTGACAACCTTCTTACAGCTGTTTATTTATCCGCCAAATGTCCTGTTTTTGTTGCTCCTGCTATGGATCTGGACATGTGGAAGCACCCGGCGACACAGCGCAACATTGCATTGTTAAAGAGTTATAACAATGCCATAATACATCCGGGTACCGGAGAACTTGCCAGTGGTCTGACAGGCGAAGGACGCCTCGCCGAACCGGAGGAGATTTTAGCGCTCCTAAGCGACTACTTTACCCGGAGCCAACCCTTGTCGGGTAAAAAAGCTTTAGTTACGGCAGGCCCCACCTATGAAGCTATTGATCCTGTCCGTTTTATCGGTAATCATTCCAGCGGAAAAATGGGATATGCAATTGCTGAAGAATTGAAAAATCAGGGCGCTCAAGTCACATTAGTATCCGGACCTACACACTTAAGTGCACCAAGTGATGTAAACAGAATTTCTGTTATCTCTGCTAATCAAATGCTGGAGGCTGTAAATACATGTTTTGACACGGCTGATATTATCGTCATGAGTGCTGCAGTAGCAGATTATACTCCTGAAACAGTGGCAGATCAGAAGATCAAAAAGAAAGAAGATACTTTTGCTATTCCTCTCAAAAAGACGACCGATATACTGGCAACCTTAGGTAAGAGAAAAACAGACAAACAAGTGCTTATCGGTTTTGCGCTGGAGACAAATAACGAGCTTGAGAATGCAAAAGGCAAGCTACAAAAGAAGAATCTGGATTATATTATCCTCAACTCTATGCAAGATAAAGGCGCCGGATTTTCTACAGATACAAATAAAGTAACGATTATTGCTAAAGACGGAACCTTAAAAGAGTTTTCTCTAAAAACTAAACAGGAAGTGGCCAAAGATATCTGTAATATCATCCTTCGGCATCCCTATCCTTCAAATTGAGCTTATAAATAAGCTATTCTACTTTCCTTCGGATAATAATTATTGATTCTGTTCGCCAGGATCTTTATCCACCCCAATTTTACATTTTTATAGGTGACCAACGTCCAACCATTCTTCAAACTATGCTCCGGATCAATATTCTCCTTCCGCAGGTAATTCTGTGCTTCCTCCAATGTGAGCTCAAGAGTGGGAATATTAGCTTTAATAGCTGTACTTAATGCTAGTCCATGTGCCGGAATAAGCTCTTTACCAGCCAGTTTACCAATATTTGTTCCGGCATTCTTCAGGTAAAGTACATTCTGCAGAATCTTCAGGTCTGTTTCATAATCTTTGGGAAATATATGCACATTCTCATGATGAAGAAAAGCTGTATGTGTTGACGCATTATTTAACCAATGCTCTATAATTCCATTCGGAACATCCGATTTTTCAGGTTTGATCTTTTTTCTGTTAAATGTTTCCTGAAATTCTGTTTTGACAAATGCAGTGATGAAAAAACCTTCACCTTTAACCTTATGCGGGTAGAATCTATAGCCAAAGCATGCTGAAATATCAGATTGTGTTTCTTCGATTCCCCACTCTTCACCAACAGGAATCTGAATAGATTTTAGTCCATACTCCTTTACTAGCCAATCTGCAATATCTTCATTTTCCTCCTGTGAATAGGAACACGTTGAATATAGAAGAATACCATCCGTTTTAAGGCAATCCATCGCTTCAGCCAAAATTCGTTGCTGGCGTTCACTGCAAAGCTTTACATTAGCCTCGGACCATTCATCTATAGCTCCGCTATCTTTACGAAACATTCCTGAACCGGAACATGGAGCATCAATCAACAGCAAATCAAAATATCCCGGCAGTCTTTTAAAAGCACTGGGATCATTATTAGTTATTACAACATTGGAATTACCCCAACGCACCATATTTTCCATTAAAATAGGTACCCGTGTCTTTATAATTTCGTTAGCAACCAAAAGACTCTGCGGATGAAGATAACTATTTAAAAGAGTGGTTTTTCCTCCGGGTGCAGCACATAGATCCAATGCTTTAAGCGGCTCGCCATCAAGTTTAAGATGTTGGATAATATGAGAAATAAACATAGATGATGCATCCTGAGAATAATAACATCCCGCATGATATAAAGGGTCTAAAGTAAAAGAAGGCCTTTCTTCGAGATAAAACCCACGGTCACACCAGGGAATTGGTTCTGCATGAGCGAATGGAGCTGCTGTTATTTTCTTTTCATTGATACGGATTGAACTCTGCCTTTCCCCCTTCTCGTGAATATCGATAAAAGCTTGCTCATCAAACAATGGATTAGCTCCTAATTTGCGAATTAAGGAATTGGGGAGAATATTACTCATCTTGATTATCTTATATAAGCAGTAAAGTTAATCATTCTCAAAAAAAGTGCAGAACATAATTACAAAAGTGACATCAGTAATAAATCATTACCTTTGTAGCAGAAATAATGATATGAAAGATTTTAAAAAATATTTTATAATACCCGCAACTCCGGATGAGGTATATCTGGCACTTACAACAGAGATTACTGCACGCTTATGGACAGGGGACGAAGCATCCATAGATCCTGTAGAAGGTGGAGAATTTTCGATGTGGGACGGAGCGATCATAGGAAAGTTTATCAGCTTAGAACCAAGTAAAAAGATTGTACAGCAATGGTATTTCGGTGAACAGGAAGAGCCTTCTATTGTTACACTAAAACTACATGAACATAAAAAAGGAACATCTCTTGAAGTTAATCACATTCATATTCCTGATGAAGCATTTGATGATATTGCAGATGGCTGGAGTAACCCATATATGGCTTCATTAATCGAATTTTACGAAGAAGATTAATATAAAGAGCCTAATGCAACAAAAAAGCCCATTGAAAATACATATTTCAATGGGCTTTTTTGTTGTGCTGCTTGAATAACAGTCTTTAACCTCTCTCTCCATACATCGGATCTCTCCTTAAAAAGGTGAGAAGAACAGTTCGGTTAACAGTTGTAGTTTGTATGGCGCAAGCATTAGCGCAGCGATGCTTGTGCCTTTGTAGTATTCCGGGTGTGGACACCCGAAAACACTCCTAACTCGTCTGTTGGTGTCTCACCAATAGCATAGAAGTGAAGCAGCTAAAAGGTAATAAAAGGATACACTTGTAATATCGGTCTTTAACCTCTCTCCCGATAAATCGGATCTCTCCTTAAAAAGGAGAGAAGAACAGTTCGGTTAGCTGTTGTCATTTGTATGGCGCAAGCTTTAGCGTAGCGCTGCTTGTGCCTTTGTCGTATTCCCGGTGGGGACAGCAGTAAACAACGCCGTTGAAGCGTCTGTTTGTGTCCTCACCAACAGCATAGAAGTAAAGCAGTTAAAAGGTAACAGAACTGTACACCTGGAATATCGGTCTTTAACCTCTCTCCCGATACATCGGGATCTCTCCTTAAAATGGTGAGAAGAACAGTTCGGTTAGCCGTTGTCATTTGTATGGAGCAAGCTTTAGCGAAGCGCTGCTTGTGCCTGATACTTTGTATAATGAAGTCTGCAATATCCGGATTTGGTTTAACTTTAGCTTCAGGTTTCGGTTTGGTTCGGTTATCCCCTGGACTGAAAACAAAAAAGCCCTTATCTGTCTCCAGAAAGGGCTTTCGTTTAAAAAAAGGCACCGACCTACTCTCCCACCTGTTACGGCAATACCATCGGCTCTGGCGGGCTTGACTGCTCTGTTCGGAATGGGAAGAGGTAGACACCGCCGATATAGGCACCTGAATACTTTTTTGATATTATAAACTAACCAGTTGTATGTAGTCAGCACAACATCAATGACATTATATTGAAAGAAATAATTAAAGAGGAAGACAACAGTGTTATCTGCTTGAGAAAGCTTCGGGCTATTAGTATTGCTCGGCTATGGTATTTCTACCTTTACACCTACAACCTATCAACGTAGTCATCTTCTACGACCCTATAAGGAAGTCTCATCTCGTGGCTAGTTTCGCACTTAGATGCTTTCAGCGCTTATCTATTCCAGACGTAGCTACCCTGCCGTACACCTGGCGGCATAACAGGTTCACCAGCGGTCTGTCCAATCCGGTCCTCTCGTACTAAGATCAGATCCACTCAAACTTCCAACGCCCACAACAGATAGGGACCGAACTGTCTCGCGACGTTCTGAACCCAGCTCGCGTGCCACTTTAATGGGCGAACAGCCCAACCCTTGGGACCTTCTCCAGCCCCAGGATGTGACGAGCCGACATCGAGGTGCCAAACCTCCCCGTCGATATGAGCTCTTGGGGGAGATCAGCCTGTTATCCCCAGCGTACCTTTTATCCTTTGAGCGATGGCCCTTCCATACAGAACCACCGGATCACTATGTCCGTCTTTCGACCCTGTTCGACTTGTCGGTCTCACAGTCAAGCAAGCTTATGCCATTGCACTCCACGTACGGTTACCAAGCGTACTGAGCTTACCTTTGAAAGCCTCCGTTACCTTTTTGGAGGCGACCACCCCAGTCAAACTACCCACCAAACAATGTCCTCGACATAATCGAGTTAGAAACCGAATACAGAAAGGGCGGTATTTCAAGGTTGATTCCACGACTCCTGGCGAAGCCGCTTCAACATCTCCCGCCTATCCTACACATCCTGTACCCAATTCCAATGTTAAGCTATAGTGAAGGTGCATGGGGTCTTTCCGTCCCGTTGCGGGTAACCGGCGTCTTCACCGATACCACAATTTCACCGAGCTCATGGCTGAGACAGCGCCCAGATCGTTACACCATTCGTGCAGGTCGGAACTTACCCGACAAGGAATTTCGCTACCTTAGGACCGTTATAGTTACGGCCGCCGTTTACTGGGGCTTCGATTCAATGCTTCTCTTGCGATGACATCCCCTCTTAACCTTCCAGCACCGGGCAGGTGTCAGGCCTTATACCTCATCTTTCGATTTTGCAAAGCCATATGTTTTTGTTAAACAGTCGCCTGGGCCTTTTCACTGCGGCTTCTCACTCTCGTGAGGAAGCGCCCCTTCTCCCGAAGTTACAGGGCCATTTTGCCGAGTTCCTTAGCCATGATTCACTCGAGCACCTTAGGATTCTCTCCTCGACTACCTGTGTCGGTTTACGGTACGGGTTTTTATAACCTGAAGCTTAGCGGGTTTTCTTGGAAGTCTGCTTACCTGCTCTATCAGCGCCACCGAAGCTTTGCTGTACTATTGGGGTTCAGCTAGAAATGCGGATTTGCCTACATCTCTAATACCTACGCCTTTTAACGAACTATTCCGTCAGTTCGCGGCAGTGTCACTACTCCGTCACCACATCGCAGTTATAAAAAGTACTGGAATATTAACCAGTTGTCCATCGGTTGTCCCCGTTCGGGTGTACCTTAGGCCCCGACTAACCCTGATCCGATTAGCGTTGATCAGGAAACCTTAGTCTTTCGGTGGGCAGGTTTCCCACCTGCCTTATCGTTACTTATGCCTACATTTGCTTTTCTATAAAGTCCACGCCACATTACCATGACGATTCACCCCCTATAGAATGCTCCCCTACCAGTATATACTCATGTATATAATCCATAGCTTCGGTAATACACTTGATGCCCGTTTATTATCCACGCCCGGCCGCTCGACTAGTGAGCTGTTACGCACTCTTTAAATGAATGGCTGCTTCCAAGCCAACATCCTAGCTGTCTGGGCAACCGGACCTCGTTAGTTCAACTTAGTGTATATTTGGGGACCTTAGCTGATGGTCTGGGTTCTTTCCCTCTCGGCCTTGGACCTTAGCACCCAAAGCCTCACTGCAAGATATATTTGATAGCATTCGGAGTTCGTCTGGATTTGGTAGGATTTGACTCCCCCGCACCCAATCGGTAGCTCTACCTCTATCAAACTAAACTCTCACGCTGTTCCTAAAAACATTTCGGGGAGTACGAGCTATTTCCCAGTTTGATTAGCCTTTCACCCCTACCCTCAGGTCATCCGGAAACTTTTCAACGTTTATCGGTTCGGTCCTCCATTACATGTTACTGCAACTTCAACCTGCCCAAGGGTAGATCACAAGGTTTCGCGTCTACCTCATCTGACTATGCGCCCTATTAAGACTCGCTTTCGCTTCGGATACGTGGCTGAACCACTTAACCTTGCCAGACAAGAGTAACTCGTAGGCTCATTATGCAAAAGGCACGCTGTCACAGAATCTCTCTGCTCCAACCGCTTGTAAGCACACGGTTTCAGGTTCTTTTCACTCCCCTGTTCGGGGTTCTTTTCACCTTTCCCTCACGGTACTGGTTCACTATCGGTCTCTCAGGAGTATTTAGCCTTGGCGGATGGTGCCGCCGGATTCCCACAGGGCGTCTCCGACCCCGCGGTACTCAGGATACCACTATGCTGACCCTCTTTACGTATACGGGACTATCACCCTTATCGTGCAGCTTCCCATCTGCTTCTACTTCATACGGTCAATACAATCTCGTGGTCCTACAACCCCATAAATGCCGTAACATATATGGTTTGGGCTCTTTCCCGTTCGCTCGCCACTACTTGGGAAATCATTATTATTTTCTTCTCCTACGCCTACTTAGATGTTTCAGTTCAGCGCGTTCGCGTATTATACAACATACCTTCAGTATGTTAGGTTGCCCCATTCGGAAATCATCGGATCAATTCGCATTTGCCAATCCCCGATGCTTATCGCAGCTTATCACGTCCTTCTTCGCCTCTGAGAGCCTAGGCATCCCCCGTGTGCCCTTATTTACTTTCTTCTCAACCATAGCCCTTTTGCTACTATGGTGATGCTTGTATTGTGTCTTCCAAATTAATGGAAAACGTCTCTACTGTTGTCTTCTCTTGTAATTTTTTTCTTTCAATATGTCAAAGAACTCGTTAAGAAATTTATCGTGTTATCCTGCGATAACACTTTTCTATGGTGGAGAATAACGGAGTCGAACCGTTGACCCTCTGCGTGCAAGGCAGATGCTCTAGCCAGCTGAGCTAATTCCCCGGCTTGTGTGGTAGTCCCGAGCAGATTTGAACTGCTGACCCCTACATTATCAGTGTAGTGCTCTAACCAACTGAGCTACGGGACTAGCTTTTTCTTAATCTCTCTCGGTAACTCCATTCCTTTTATTGGGATGGGTACTTTCTTCTTAATGTCTTTTTTTAATCATGTGTATACGTAACGAGCACCAATTCAAGTACTCTAGAAAGGAGGTATTCCAGCCGCACCTTCCGGTACGGCTACCTTGTTACGACTTAGCCCCAATTATCGGTTTTGCCCTAACACGCTCCTTGCGGTTACATGCTTTAGGCACCCCCAACTTTCATGGCTTGACGGGCGGTGTGTACAAGGCCCGGGAACGTATTCACCGCGTCATTGCTGATACGCGATTACTAGCGAATCCAACTTCATGAGGTCGAGTTGCAGACCTCAATCCGAACTGTGATCGGCTTTCAGAGATTGGCATCACATTACTGTGTAGCTGCCCGCTGTACCGACCATTGTAGCACGTGTGTAGCCCCGGACGTAAGGGCCATGATGACTTGACGTCGTCCCCACCTTCCTCTCTGCTTGCGCAGGCAGTCTGTTTAGAGTCCCCATCATTACATGCTGGCAACTAAACATAGGGGTTGCGCTCGTTGCGGGACTTAACCCAACACCTCACGGCACGAGCTGACGACAGCCATGCAGCACCTAGTTTCGTGTCCCGAAGGACTGATCCGTCTCTGGATCATTCACTAACTTTCAAGCCCGGGTAAGGTTCCTCGCGTATCATCGAATTAAACCACATGCTCCTCCGCTTGTGCGGGCCCCCGTCAATTCCTTTGAGTTTCACCCTTGCGGGCGTACTCCCCAGGTGGATAACTTAACGCTTTCGCTGGGACGCTGACTGTCTATCGCCAACATCGAGTTATCATCGTTTAGGGCGTGGACTACCAGGGTATCTAATCCTGTTCGATCCCCACGCTTTCGTGCATCAGCGTCAATAACGGCTTGGAATGCTGCCTTCGCAATCGGGGTTCTGAGACATATCTATGCATTTCACCGCTACTTGTCTCATTCCGCATTCCTCAACCGCATTCAAGTTCTTCAGTATCAAAGGCACTGCGACAGTTAAGCTGCCGTCTTTCACCTCTGACTTAAAGAACCGCCTACGCACCCTTTAAACCCAATAAATCCGGATAACGCTTGGATCCTCCGTATTACCGCGGCTGCTGGCACGGAGTTAGCCGATCCTTATTCTTCGGGTACATTCAGCTACGTTCTCAAACGTAGGTTTATTCCCCGACAAAAGCAGTTTACAACCCATAGGGCAGTCATCCTGCACGCGGCATGGCTGGTTCAGAGTTCCCTCCATTGACCAATATTCCTTACTGCTGCCTCCCGTAGGAGTCTGGTCCGTGTCTCAGTACCAGTGTGGGGGATTCTCCTCTCAGAGCCCCTAGACATCGTTGCCTTGGTGAGCCGTTACCTCTCCAACTAGCTAATGTCACGCGAGCCCATCTCTGTCCTATAAATATTTGATTATAATGTGATGCCACATCAATAATGTCATGCGGTGTTAATCCGACTTTCGCCGGGCTATCCCCCTGACAGAGGTAGGTTGCTCACGCGTTACGCACCCGTGCGCCACTTTCATATCCAGCAAGCTGAATAATCTCGTTCGACTTGCATGTATTAGGCCTGCCGCTAGCGTTCATCCTGAGCCAGGATCAAACTCTCCATTGTAATAATGAATTGTTCGACACCTAACTATTTATCAATAAAAATAATTAGAATTGTCTTTGTTTATTTCTAACCTGAATTGACTTGGTTGATTGTTTGTTAACTTTCGTTGACTTATCAACTACTCGTTACGCTACATGATTATTTCTTTAAAGAACTTCGCGCTTCCACTCTCGTTTCAGCTTCTATTTCAACAAGGCATTGCGCCCCTTTTGATCTTGTTTTTTTCCTTCGTTTCTGAAGGGACTGCAAAGGTAGAAATCTTTTTTAAAACTCCAAAATATTTGTGAAAATATTTTCTGGCTTTTTCTCTCCCTTTTTAACCTCCCCGATCCCCTTGCGGTATCGGACCCCAGTCTTCATCTTAAGCACTAAAGCTCTTCTTTCCGGCCGGTAGGCTTGCCCCTCTCAAGGGACTGCAAAGGTAGAAATCTTTTTCGAAACCCGCAAATCTTTTTTGCAAAAAATCTGCGCTCCCGCATATTCTAAACCCCTTTTTTCAGTAGTCATCCCTTTCGAAACAACCGTCCCTCCCTTGCGGAGTGGTGCAAAGGTAGAACTTTATACTAATTACTTCCAAACCTTTTTTAACCTTATTTCTAAAATAAAACATAACTGCCTGAAAATATACAAGATAATTTCAAAAGGCATTCTGAAATCGCCTGTAAAAGTCAGCCGGGAATCAAAAAACATATATTTCCACTAAAAACAAATAGGATGTGCTACGAGTTTCTGTAGATGTAGATATATTTGTTTATAATACTTAACGGTTATTAAAATGGAATACGACCTGATCCTCCAAAAAGTGCAAGCCTATGTTTCAGACTTTATAAAGCAACATAAAATTGCCGAGCTATGCTTTCATAATGATTCACATACTTCAGAGGTAGTAAGTGCGGCTACTGAGATCGCACATCATTATGCGCTGAATAAAGAAGATCTGTTTATTGTCTTATGTGCGGCTTATTTCCATGATCTTGGTTACTTCCATGGTGGAGCAAAGCAACATGAAAGCAGGGGTGCACAACTCGCCCGGACATTTCTTGAAGAACAGAGTATAGATAAGCATATTCAGGACCAGGTAGTCGGTTGCATTATGGCAACCCGAATGCCGCAGCAACCAACTAATCTATTAGAGCAGATATTATGCGATGCCGATCTGTTTCATTTAGGCGGCGAGAATTTTGAGACACGCAATAAACTTATGCGTAAAGAAGCAGAAACAGTAGGAGGGAAGAAGATTGGCAAGGAAGAGTGGAGAAAGCAAACAATAGCACTTATGCAGCAGCATCACTATCATACTGATTATGCCAGAGAGAAGCTGAATAGGGAGAAAGATAAAAATCTAAAAATATTATTGGATAAAGAGAAGAAAGAAGGGAAGCAGCTTACTGAAGATAATTTATTTAAAAAGAATGAAGAACGGCAAAAGAAACCCGAACGCGGAATAGAAACCATGTTTCGGATTACATCATCCAATAATCAACGCCTGAGTGATATGGCTGATAATAAAGCGAATATTCTATTGACTGTTAATTCCATTATTCTTTCTATGGTCATAGCGGTATTATTAAGAAAGCTGGATAGCAACGAACATTTAGTTATTCCTACTATAATGCTTTTGTCCTTCAGTGTATCCACAATGGTGGTCGCGATATTGTCCACTATTCCGAAGGTGCCCCCGGGAGTATTCACACAGGAAGAGATCAATAAAAAAACGGTAAACCTCTTGTTTTTCGGCAATTTTTATAAAATGAAACTGGAGGAATATAAGGAAGGAATGAACCGGGTGATGGATGACAGCGAATTCTTGTACGGGATGCTGACAAAAGATGTATATGCACAAGGTGTGGTTCTGGGAAGAAAATACAAGCTGCTACGTATCGCATATGCAATATTTATGCTAGGTTTGATCCTTTCTTCTATATCTTTTTTGATTTCCGTAAGTATATAATCATTCGTTTAAAATGACTCCTATGAATCGCTCCGTCTTTATGTTATCCCTGGCGCTATCTTTAAGCTCCTATGCTTTTCAGGCCTGCTCTCAGAAAGCCAATACTAATAAAACAAAAGAAACAGCATCTGCAACATCGGCAACTGATAAAACTTTTCCTTATCAACTGGATAAGGGACAGCCAACGGAATTGCCCGACGAATTGCAGGAAATTTCCGGAATTACCTTCTTACCGGATAATAAGGAGTGGATTTATGCCATTCAGGACGAAAAGGGCTTATTGTACTCCTATAACCTTATAAACAAACAGCTCTCTTCTGTCCCTTTTGAAAAAGATGGTGATTATGAAGATTTAGCGGTCAGCAACAGTCATTTTATTATTCTAAAGAGTAACGGTACGTTGTATACTTTCCCCATTACCGAGAAAAACAATATTCAGCAGGTCAAAACCTTTAAGGACCTATTACCAAAGGGAGAATATGAAGGTCTGGCCACTGACCCTGTGCACCAACTGGTGTTTGCGTTGTGTAAATCCTGTTCCGCTGACAAAAAGAAAGCACAAACGTCCGGCTATATCTTCAAAATAAATGAGACCGGAGATTTAGAAGCGAACGGAGGATTCACTCTAAATATTAACCAGTTAAAACAATTTGACAGCAGTTTCTCTAAAACATTCAAACCGTCGGCTTTGACAAAGCGGGTCACAACTAATGAATGGTATATTCTTTCATCAGTAGATAAAGCGTTGGTCATCACAGATGACAAGTGGAATGTAAAGTCTGTTTCTCCCTTAAGCCGCAAACAACATGCACAGCCGGAAGGGATTGCATTCGATGCGGATGACAACTTGTATATCAGCAATGAGGCCGGCAATAAAGACAAAGCGATATTATATAAATTTGAACTGCTTAAATAATGAAATTTCAATCGCTTTTTTTGTTCCTTCTGCTGGCCGGTCCGGCTTTTGCTCAGGATGCACAGATCCGCAGCCGTTTGATTCTGATCGGAGATGCCGGAGAAATCAATCCGCAACAGACGTCATTGATTACTAAAGCGAAGGAACTGATTATTCCGGGCAAAACGACAACGCTCTATCTCGGAGATAATATTTATCCTGACGGTATGGCTTTACCCGGACATCCAAAAGAAAAGGTGACCAGGGAAATTTTATCCTCCCAATTTTTACCCCTAAGACAGGCTGGCAGTCCGGTTTATTTTATTCCCGGAAATCACGATTGGGATAATATGGGTAAAGACGGACTTGCAAAAATAAGGGCACAATGGAGCTTTATAGCGGATCAGCAAGATTCATTATTAAAGGTGCTGCCTGCCAATGGATGTCCCGGTCCGGTAGAGATTCCGGTCTCTGAAAATCTGGTTATTATCGCGTATGACAGTGAATATTGGTTATTTCCGCACAAGAAGTCAACTGCAGACATCGATTGTGAGTGTGATTCCAAAACTGTTTTTCTGCAACAGCTTGACGAACTGTTATATGAAAACCGTTATAAAACCATCATAGTTGCCTCTCATCATCCCATGCGGACCTACGGACCACATGGCGGATACTTTTCGGTAAAACAACACCTCTTCCCGCTTACGGAAGGCTGGAAAAATCTTTACATTCCGCTACCTGTTGTCGGCTCACTCTATCCGCTTCTTCGTTCTACGGTATTTCAAAGTCCGGAGGACAAGCCGCATCCTGAATACACAGACCTTATTACGGAGGTGACTTCTGTGTTCAAACCGTTTCCAAATACGATTTATGTCTCCGGTCACGACCACGGCCTTCAACTTATTCAGGATAAAAATATTACACAGGTTGTCAGCGGTGCCGGATCACGGGCATCACACATTCATAAAGGAAAGCACCTTTTGTACAAGGGCGAACAGAAAGGCTTTGTAATCCTGGACCAACTCGAAGACAGAAATATAAGGATGACGTATTATGTCTGTGATAAAGAGGAGATAAAAGAATCATATACATATACCAAGCCTTATAAGGATATAAATATTATTGTAGACTCTTTACACAACATGACTGCCGGCCGGGATAGCGTCACTGTACGGGTCAATCCGAAATATGATGAGGCGAATACCCTGCAGCGCTTCTTCCTGGGTGAAAATTACAGAAAAGAATGGGCAGCTGAAACCAAACTACCTGTATTACGCATGTCGGAACTACATGGCGGGTTAAAACCTACGAAAAGGGGCGGGGGCATGCAATCGATATCTCTTCGTCTGGAAGATGCACAAGGAAAAGAATGGGCTCTTCGTTCGGTGAATAAACGCACAGAATCTCTTATCCCGGAAGAACTGCATCACACTTTTGTACAGAATGTTCTGGATGATGCAAACAGTGCACAGCATCCCTATTCCGCATTAATGATACCTCCTCTGGCAAAAGCAATAGATGTGCCTGTAGCCAATCCTGTTATCGGTGTAGTCGCTCCGGATACCGCTTTGGGAGCTTATAACCTTTTATTTGCAAATGAAGTCGCCTTGCTGGAAGAGCGGGAGCCTTTGGGCAACTCGGACAACAGCATTAAGATGATGCAGAAGTTGCAAAATGACAATGACAATAAATTTAAAGCCAAAACATTTCTAAGGGCAAGAATGCTGGACGTTCTGATTAATGACTGGGACAGACATGAAGATCAATGGAGGTGGTATGATGTAAACAAAGGCAGAAAAGATAAGGACCGGGACTATGTCTCTGTCCCCCGGGATCGTGACCAGGCCTTGCGTGTTACACAGGGATTTATTACATCCAACATCTATCAGCCTTTTATTATGCCGACTATGCAAGGATTCGGGCCCAAAATCCCCAGAATTCAATATTCAATGATCAAGTCTCGTTTTCTCAATGCGCACCCGCAGGCACAACTGTCTTACGAAGAATGGATGAAGGAAGCACATAAATTTTCGGATCAACTTACGGATGAGGTATTAGCGGAGAGTATCAGCAGGTTGCCTCAGTCTTCTATCGATATCCGTGGGAAAGCGATATTGCATGACCTGAAGTCCCGCAGAGATGCCATGCCCGCAGCTATGGATAAATATTACCGCTTTGTAAATAATATCGTTGACGTGCATCTGAGTGATAAGAATGAAAAAGTACGGATTGAAGATGCACCTGATAAAGCATTAAGCATTAAGATAACCAAAATCAATAAAGAAGGTGAAGAGACTAAATTGCTTATGGACAAAATATTCTCACCTGAGATGACCAGAGAAGTACGAGTATATTTAGGTAAAGGTGCGGATTCCGTTTTTGTCAATACTTCCAATACGGACATCAAACTCCGGATTATAGGCAGCTATGATCCCAAAACGTACGCAATACAACATTCCAACAAAACGATCAGACTATACGATAACAGTGCTTCTTCACATTTCTCCGGTAATATTGACCGTTTGCATGTGAAAAGCACTAAAGATTCTGCAAATGTGGATTTTGTTCCCGTAAATTTATATAACACCTGGCTTCCTTTACTGACTGCAGGATACAATGCCGATGACGGGGTATTTCTGGGGGCAGGATTTAAATACACACATCAGCGAGGCTTTCGCAAAACTCCGTTTTCCAATACTCAGGAATTCGGAATAGGAGGGTCGATCCGTACCGGAGCTTATCGTATCAAATATCGCGGTCAATGGAAAGAAGTGTTTGGCAAAGCAGATCTGGTGGTCGAAGCAAATGCCAAAGCTCCGGACAACAGCCAGAATTTTTTCGGGATGGGTAATAATTCCGAATTTCATGAAGACACCTATGGCAGCAGGTATTACAGAGCCCGTTTTAATCTTTTTGATATAAATTCGCATTTACTGTGGAATCCCAGTTCTACTGTTACTTACAGCATTGGCCCTTCTTTTCAGGCCTATCATATGAATCCGGAAGAAAACAAAGACCGGTTTATTCTTACTTCCAATGCTCTTCATTCCTACGACAGCCTTACGGTCTCCAAAGACAAGACTTTTATAGGCCTTGCAGCGCATTTTATGAAGGACAATCGCAACAATCATTTAAACCCTACGGAAGGAGGATATTTTTCTGCCTCTATCTCCGGATATACAGGTCTGAATAAATATTCCAGATCCTATGCACAACTGACTGCCGAGATGGGTGTGTACAAAAGTTTTTTACAGAAAGCTATAGTACTTGCCAACAGAACAGGTGCGGGTTCCAATGTGGGAAAACCGGCCTTTTATCAGTCCCTGTTCCTTGGAGGGCAGGGTAATCTGCGAGGATATCGCCAATACCGGTTTGCCGGAGACCAGTATTTTTATAATAATCTTGAAGCACGGATTCGTGTACATCATATCAACAGTTATATTGCTCCCGGTGAAATCGGAGTATTGGGTCTTTATGACATCGGTAAGGTATGGTCTGAAAACACAGAGGATTCTTCTCTGCATCAGGGTGTGGGTGGAGGTGCTTATTACATTTTGGCCAAGATGCTTGCTTTGCAGTTTGTCATGGCCCATTCTACAGAAGGATGGTATCCCTATTTTTCTATGGGCTTCCGTTTCTAAATATTAAGAAGAGAATATGCAATCGTATTTAAAAGATATACACAGGGAAGAAGCTGGTTACTGGCCGGTTCTTAAAGAAGAGCTTTCCTGCGAACCCTTTTTCAATTATCTGGATAATATCGTCCAGACTTCTGATCCGCACAAACGCCTTCTTCCTGAATTTGCTTTAAAAAGAATCAGAGAAGTAGAGCACAAGCGCGGAAAACTTTCGCTGGACAATATGGCCGCTTATGATGAGGTATTTCATCTGATATACAACCTGACCGTATCCCTGATGGCAAACAATCAGGATACACTTTGGGGAATCGGGCTCCCGGCCAGCAAAACGGTTGCCTATGGTACAGACGCACTTTACTCCTTCCTGGACAGAAACCTCAAGGAGGAGGATCGGCAGGAAACAGCTTTTATAGTCCGTGAGATAGATCCGCAGATCCGCCATCTGTATGCCTTGGTTTTACAGCGATTCTATGGATTCCCCAATACCGAAAAAGATAAGATCCTGTACACATTAAAGAATGAGGATGGCTCAGTAAACAGTTATTATGACCTGATTACGGATTACACTTTTGTAGATATTCAGGTGAAAGGTGACCTGCCTGCCATAGACTACAGACAGTTAAAAGAACAGCGAAATCCAGCAAACACGGACTGGTCCCAACTCAGCAAGGTGCTTGATATTACTAAATTTGAGTTTTCGGGATTCACGCTTTTGACTTTTCAGGATGTCACTGAAGAACGCGTCACACAGCATATCAAGTCTATGATGACCAACTTGTCTCTTTACGAGACAAATCATTATTTTCAAAAGCTTGATCAGTTTATTAAAATACTTCTTGGCGTTTCTGAAGTACAATTCAGTCTGTTCCCTCTTTTCCATCTTAATGGTTCTCCCGTGGTCAATTCTGACTTCACGCATAAAAGTGTATTGTTCGGACAGCTACAAAATATCTTCAGGGAGGAGAGTCCTAATTTTATCTACGAATATCTGCATTCCCCCTTTTCCATTGTCTATAATCTGGTGGATGGCATGATAGATTCCGAATCTATGCTCACCAGTGCACTTCAACAGATAGGGATAAATTCGTATTTAGGTCTGCCCCTATACTACAATAATACGCTGTCAGGTGTACTGGAGATCTATTCTACTAATGGAAAAATGCTGGATAAAAGCATCCTGCCAAGACTTCGTCATATAGCGACACTACTTTCTCAATTGTCTTTTGATCTCTCTCTGGAATTCAAAAACAGGCTTGACAAAGTGATCACAGAACAGTTTACAGCATTGCAACCGGCAGTACAATGGAAATTTAACCAGGTTGCGGCTAAATATCTTGGAGATCTTGCGGCAAATGTCCCGAATTCAAAAATACAAGACATATATTTCAGGGATGTGTATCCTTTATACGGTGCTATAGACGTCAGAGATTCTTCTGTACTGAGAAGCAAGGCGGTACAGCGTGATTTTAATCTGCAGCATCAGCAACTGGAAGAACTCCTTCTAAAGATTCAGAATATTGATGACTCGCCTGCCGTCAGCGCATTCATGGATAAGATGCGACAATCCGGAAAGTTATTTTCCATTATGCCCTTTGATGAGGCACTCCTTAAGATTGTAGAGTTTTTCAGAAAAGATCTTAATCAGTTTTTTGAGGAGGTCAGGCATCATAGTGCCGAAACAGATGCGCTTATCTCATCTTACGAAAATCAGATAAGTTGCAATGAGATACACAACGATTGCTTTCAGAATGAATTTGAGATTTCCTTGCAACAGCTTAATGCCGTCATTAGTCAGGAACTGGATGTTCTTAACGCTTTTGTACAGGGGAACTATCCTTCTTACTTTGAAAAGTTCAGAACAGACGGCATCGAGTATGATATCTTTGTCGGCGAATCCATTACCCCGTTACAACCATTTGATCCGCAGATCATCCGGATATTTCGTCTTCAGCAACTTATCACTATGGCAAGGATCGGGATTTTAGTGCATCATATGCAACCTCAATTAAAAATACCGCTACAGACGACACAGCTTATTTTTGTTAACCCCAGCAATATTGACATCAGCTTTCGTAGTGATGAGCGAAGATTTGATGTGGAGGGATCATACAATATCCGGTACCAGATTATTAAAAAACGAATAGACAAAATACGGATCAGGCATTCACTCGAGCGCCTTACACAACCGGATAAAATTGCAATTGTATATTTTTCTCAGGAAATGGCCTCAGAATTGCGTGAAAGCATACAATCTTTGCAGGCGACCCATCTACTGTTGCCGGGTATTGAGGAATTGGATTTGGAGGAAGTTCAGGGAGTGGAAGGGCTGAGAGCAATGCGAGTAGGTATAAATCCGGACAGTCCTGTTAAAAAATAAACTTCTTCCTTACATAGCTACGCAAATTTGTTTATTATTGAATTCAAATTTTTCAGATGACAGACGCCAACTACATATATTACAGTGACCTGGTCGGAACGATGTTTTTTGCTATATCCGGAGCAATGGCAGCCAACAGAAAGAACATTGATATGTTTGGCGCTACTTTTCTGGGATTTGTTACCGCTATAGGCGGCGGATCACTCCGGGATATTTTTCTCAATCTGCGCCCTGTATGGGTCAATGACGGAAACTACCTTGTGGCCATTCTGATCGGGGTTAGCATCGCTCTCCTTGCAAATGAGCGACTGGACAAATATGCACGTACCCTTTCTTTATTTGATGCCATAGGTATCGGTTTTTTCACCATTGTAGGGGTGCAAAAATCCCTGATCTATGACAGCAGTACCATAGCAGCAGTTGTATTTGGTATGTTTACTGCCGTTCTGGGAGGAGTGATACGTGATACGCTGATGAACGAGACTCCGCTCATATTCCGAAAAGAAATCTATGCTACAGCCTGTCTGGCGGGGGCTATTACTTTTATCCTGCTGCGCAACACGGGACTCAATAATTCGTGGTGTGCATTTATTGGCGCAGCAGTTGTATTTGTTGTCCGTATTGTCTCTATCAAATACCGGCTTTTTCTGCCTGCAGTAGGCGAATACAAAAAACGTTAAGGATCTGCTCCTTAACGTTTTTTCTTTTCAAACGGAAATTTCATTTTATATCCGACTCTGATCAGTCCTTTAGATATTGCATCCAGTTTTCCTTTAAGCATCGCCTTTTTCAAAGGCCCCAGTTTATCTGTAAAAAGCTTCCCTTCCAGATGATCATATTCGTGCTGAACAATACGTGCAGCCAGACCAGAAAGTTCGATTTCATGTTCTTCAAAATTTTCATCCAGATAATTAATAACTACGTTAGCAGGACGGAACACCTCTTCATTGATATCCGGAATACTCAGGCAACCTTCATTAAATCCCCATTTCTCTCCTGTTTCCTCCACTATAATCGGATTAATAAAGACCTTTTTGAAATCTTTCAGTGACTTATCTTCATCATCGTCCTCTGCAAACGGAGATGCATCTATCACAAATACCCTGATCGCCAAACCGATCTGAGGTGCTGCCAGACCGACTCCATGAGCTGCATACATGGTATCATACATATTGGCGATCAGTTCTTTGATCTCCGGGTAATCTTCATCTATCTCTTGTGTCTTTTTTCTCAAGACCGGATCTCCGTACGCAACGATTGGCAGTTTCATCTTATTAAATTTTGTGGGTACAAAGTTACCAATATTTTTTATGACCCAAATATCAGGAAGCTTTTATTTAATCCGATTGTATCCTTTACTTTTGTACTTTGATCCAAAGTATATATGTCCGACACAGAGCAGACCCGCCATTTCATGCAACAACTTGCCACCTCCATAGGAAAGGAACTCCGTTTAGAGGTTTACGATGCGGACATATTCCTTATTACCGGGACGGACTTCGCTTATCAGATTTACGTCTATCTGGCCGGAGCAACAGAACGAATTAAAGAGCCGGCGCATCTCACGCATAATATTCATCTGGATATAGACCAGCTTGAGAGAGTTGAACGAAAAATTGTGGATCGTATTCGTACACTGGATGGACAGGGCAAGCGCATATATGCCCGTAATACCGTGGCCGCCCGTATAGATAAGCGGATTTCAATGGCCTTTCAGGAGGAATATCACCTGCAGGATGCGATGCCCGGTAAATACCGATATGGTTTGTTCGCTGACGGAGAACTGATTTCTATCGCTGTTTTTTCGGGTGGCCGTCGCATGCATGACAAACCTAAGGACTATCGCTCCTTTGAACTGATACGGTTCTGCCACAAGCAACCCTATATTGTGATCGGAGGCATCAGCAAACTGATCCGTGCTTTTCAGCAGGATTTTAATCCAGGCGATATTATGACCTATACAGATCTGGATTGGGCACAGGAATCCAGTCTGGAACGTATCGGCTTTGAAAAGAGCTATACCATTCCTGCACAGAAATACTGGATTGCAGATCAGAAAAGGTATTTTCTCTCCGAAAAAACGGAAGATATCATTATGAATACTTATCCCGCAGGTTACCTCAAGTATAATAGCGGAAGTGCCAAATTGGTACTAACATTATGAAAGAAGTCCTGTATTGTGTATATTTAACACTATAAACTTAAGTTTTAAAACGCTAAAAGAGATGAAACGTAAACTACGCATGGGCATGGTGGGCGGAGGTAAAGACGCCTTTATTGGTGCTGTTCACCGCATTGCCGCATTTATGGACGGAAAGATAGAATTGGTTTGTGGAGCCTTTAGTATTGACCCGCAGATTTCAAGAGAATCCGGAGAGCAATTATTTGTTTCTCCAGACCGTATCTATGAAAATTATGAAGAAATGATTGCCAAAGAAGCCGCTTTACCGGAAGGTGAGCGTATGGATTTTGTCACCATTGTTACCCCTAATTTTTTACACTTCGGTCCGGCAAAGCTTGCTTTGGAAAATGGTTTTGATGTGGTAGTGGAAAAACCGATGACTGTTTCTCTGGAAGAAGCGCAGGAACTCAAATCTATTGTAGAAAGCACAGGCCGAACATTATGCCTTACGCATACGTATTCCGGTTATCCTATGGTTAAACAAGCCAAAGCGATGGTCAGAGAAGGACATTTCGGCAAAATCCGCAAGATTGTTGTAGAGTACCCTCAGGGATGGCTGAGCCGTCTTTCTGAACGGGAAGGTAATGCAGGTGCTGCGTGGCGTGCGGACCCGAAACGTTCCGGCAAATCATTGGTTATGGGAGATATTGGCACACATGCCGCACATCTGGCAGAATACGTTTCGGGGTTGAAGATCACGGAACTATGTGCGGACCTGACCACTTTCGTGGAAGGTCGCTTACTGGATGATGATGGTTCGGTATTACTGCGATTTGAAGACGGTGCCAAAGGTGTTCTGATGGCTTCTCAAATATCGGCAGGAGAGGAGAATGCTGTACGCATCCGTATCTATGGAGAAAAGGGAGGTCTGGAATGGGCGAATGAAGATCCGAACAACCTTATTATAAAAATGCTGGATCAGCCTCGTCAGCTTTACCGTACAGGTAATGCATATGCTGCTCCGTATACATTAAGTTCATTTGCTACGCATAATACCCGTATTCCGGCAGGTCACCCGGAAGGATTACTGGAATCTTTTGCGAACATATACCGGAACTTTGCTCTGACAGTATCTGCGAAGCGTGAAGGCCTCACTCCCTCTGCTGAATCTTTGGATTTTCCAAATGTACAGGACGGTGTACGAGGTATGGCTTTTATTGAGACTGTCGTTCAGAATAATGAAGGTAACGAAAAATGGACTAAATTTGTCGTGTGATAAACGGACCTGATTCCTTACATTTTTCATCGGAGCAATCTGCTGTTCCGGTGAAAAATGTAATTATTATACTCGGCCCTACTGCCTCCGGTAAAACAGCATTGGCTGTTGCATTGGCCAAAAAAATAAATGGCGCTATTATCAGCGCAGATTCCCGTCAGGTATACAGACATATGGATATCGGTACGGGCAAGGACCTTAAAGAATACGAAGATATTCCCTATTATTTAATCGATATATGCGAGCCCGGGGAGAAATATAACCTCTCTCATTTTCAGCATGATTTTCAAAAAGCATATCTCGATATTGTCAAAAGCGGCAGACAACCTATACTCTGCGGAGGAACAGGTCTGTATATTCAATCTGTTATTCAGGAAAAACCATACAGTCATGTTCCCGTTAATGCAGAATTGAGGGAAGAATTGGAGACATTGTCTAGGGAAGAGTTACTGACCCGACTAGATCAGCAATCGATTCCTGCAGACCTGAAGATTGATATCAGCACCCGAAAACGCATGATCCGCGGATTAGAAATCTTAGCCGGCTTAGCTAAATATCAGACACTGGCAAAGCCTGTTTCCATCCCTTTTCCTTACCAGGTATTTGGCATCGATCCTCCGGTAGAGATCCGGAGAGCAAAAATATCACAGCGACTGAAGCAACGTATTGATCAGGGATTGACAGAAGAGGTACAGCATCTCTTGTCCCGCGGTGTTACCCATGATGATCTTCAATATTATGGACTGGAATATAAGTATATGTCCCACTATCTTTCGGGAGATCTGGATTGGGAAGCCTGTTTTACCAAATTAGAAACAGAGATACATCGCTATGCCAAAAGACAAATGACGTATTTTCGCAAAATGGAAAAAGACAATATACAGATTCACTGGCTGGAGTACGGCAGTACGGAGCAGATGTGTGAAGAAATATTAAACACAAAAAAGGGATAGTGAATACTACCCCCTTTTTAGAATATCTTATAACTTGATTTCCTCATCCTTCGCATTGAAGAAATGGAATTCCGTTAAGCTATATGAAGAGACGGCTTTTACTTTGATCCACCTTCCAAACTTCATAAACCATTTTATTCTTTTCGATACAAAACCAGACTTAATGTAGGCTTCTATATAAGGATGTACACATAGTGTTATTCCCTTATCGTTTTGTTCCTGCAGAATAAAACTCAAATTACTTTCAATATCGTCCATCAGTACGATACTGGATCGGATTTCGCCCGTACCGTTACAGGTCGGACATTTTTCATTAGTCACTACGCTCATTTCCGGGCGTACACGTTGCCGTGTGATCTGTACCAATCCAAATTTACTTGGCGGTAATATCGTATGACGGGCACGATCGGCCTGCATACATTCGCGTAGGTAAGTAAATAATTCCTTACGATTAGTTGGTTTGTGCATATCGATAAAATCGATCACCACTATACCTCCCATATCCCGCAAACGCAATTGCCTTGCTATTTCGCGCGCCGCTTCCTTATTGACCAGCAACGCATTGTCTTCTTGATTTTCTTTATTGGCAGTCCGGTTACCGCTGTTTACATCAACAACGTGCAAGGCTTCAGTATGCTCAATTACCAGATAAGCACCACCTTGCAAATTGACCGTCTTGCCAAAAGAGGCCTTAATTTGTTTTTCTACTCCGAAGTGATCGAAGATAGGTTCTTTATGTTTATAAAGCTTGACTATCTTTTCCAGATCCGGAGAAATCTCCTGTACATACGACTTTGTTTCTTCGTAGATAACAGGATCATTAACATATATATGCGTAAACTCGTCCGTCAGGATATCGCGCAAAATGGTAGAAGCTCTATCCATCTCACCCAACACTTTCTGGGGTGGTTCTGCAGTTCTAAGGCGTTTGGTAAATAATTCCCATTTCGAAATCAGGTCTAACAAGTCTTTTTGCAACTCTTCAACCCCTTTACCTTCAGAAACAGTCCGAATAATCACTCCAAAGTTGGCAGGTTTGATTCCTTCCACTACTTTTTTGAGGCGTGTACGTTCGGCGCTTCCTTTGATTCGTTTCGAAATAGAAACTGTACTCGAGAAAGGGACTAATACTACAAATCTTCCGGCGATGGATAAATCCGAACTCAACCGCGGTCCTTTTGTAGAGATAGGCTCTTTGGCTATCTGAACAGGTAGTAACAGATTCCGGCTCAAGATATCCGAAATTTTACCTGCCTTATCGATGTCCTTTTCTAGTTTTAAACTATTGAGCAGTTTCTCTTGATAACTGCCATTCTTTACTATACGGGTTAGCTTGAGTAACGACTGCACCTGCGGACCGAGGTCCAGATAGTGCAAAAATGCATCCTTTTCGTAACCTACATCTACGAAAGCTGCATTGAGACCAGGCATGATCTTCTTTATTCTTCCCAGGTAAATATCACCGACGGAAAAATTGTTGTTTGCCTGCTCCTTGTTTAGTTCAACAAGCTGTTTATCCTGTAGTAAAGCAATAGTTACCCCTTTGTCAGGGGTAGAATCGATAATTAATTCCTTTACCAACAGCTACATATTTTGGATGCCTTCCTGTCCGAACTCCGCCCGGACGGGCACCGATGAAACATAATTCCCGTTTAATGAAAAAATACAATCGATGGATCCACGACTGCAGATCCATCGATTGTACTCTGTTATTTCAGTTAGCAATATGAATTAATAACTGTCATAACCCCACAAGCTTATTTTTTCTTGTGTCTATTTTTTCTTAAACGTTTTTTACGTTTGTGAGTAGCCATTTTGTGTCTTTTTCTTTTTTTTCCGCTTGGCATAGCTTTAATGTTTTTAAATGATTATAAAATAATATGTTACTTGCTTAATTCTTCGATACGTTTATCGATGAATTGAGAGAGTGAAGGATCAGATGCCAGTTCTTTGCTTTTTTGAAAAGCAGCGATAGCATCACTCTTCATCCCAATGTTTTCATAGCCTGTGGCTAAATAAAAGTAGGACTCCGCATCGGGTTTCTGCTCGATAACCGTTTTGAAACGATCGATTGCTTTGTCAAATTGACGGGACTGCAGTGAAAACAATCCCAGTGTTTTGTTTGCTTCTACGTTTTTTGGTTCTTTCGCTACGACTTCACGCAATATCGCGATACCAGCCATAGGATTATTCGTACCCGTCACCATAGCAGCACCCAAACCTGTCTTGGCATCCAGATTGGACGCATCCAGTTTAGTTGCTTTCTCAAATGCATGAATTGCATTTTGATTCAGTGCCGAAGCTAATACGGTATCCTGTAAATTTGTATAGGCAGCGCGATAAGCCTGTCCGGCTTTCAACCAATACTCAAATTTAGGAGAAATTTTTGCCATTTCCTCATAAATTAATGCCTGAGGAGCCGGTTTTGCAACATCATCCCATTTCTGAGCCAACTGCTGATAAAGCGCAATTTTATCTTCACCAGAAGCTTTACTTACTTTAGATTCCAGATCTGCGATATCCTGAATCAGATTAGCATCTAATCCTTGTTTGGATGCCTGCGAGATCGCATCTAAATTAACGACAGAAGAAGCCTCAGTACCTTTGGTACTTGTAGCTTCTTCCTTACCATCTACCAGACCTTTTATTGGCTGCGCCAACAGGGCTCCTACAAGGAGAACTATTAAGGCAATAACAACAATTTGCTTGGTCTTTTGCATGATGAAATTATTTCGTTGAATTATTTATTCCCGTTTTTTACCTTCTCAACAAACACTTTTGCAGGTTTGAAACTTGGAACGAAGTGCTCAGGAATAATGATTGCTGTGTTTTTCGAAATGTTTCTTGCAGTTTTTTCAGCTCTTTTTTTCACTACGAAGCTACCGAAACCTCTTACATAAACATTTTCTCCGCCGATCATGGAGTTCTTCACTACTTTGAAGAATGCCTCTACTGTTTCTTGTACATCTACCTTCTCTAAACCCGTTTTGTTAGAGATCTCTGCGATAATTTCTGCTTTAGTCATATCTGTTTTTACTGTATTATTTTGTATTTCAACCCTTAGGCACACAGCACTTTGGGGACGCAAAGGTATTGCTTTAAAACGAGCTTTGGAAATTATTTCTGCGTTTTTTAATGAAAATGACAGCAAAAATGCATCATTAACAAGTATTTATCCCCAAGCGACTCCTGTTTTCAATCGTAAACGAACGACAAAAGTACAACTTTTTACCTTGAATATCAAAGAGTTATTTTGTAAAATTATCTTTTCACGTGAAACCTGAAGCCCGCAAATTTTATGCGTAAAACTTAAACGTTTTCGCAAATTCATATCTTCCAAACCTCCCTTTGCCCGCTTTCATTTCTTATTTTTAGACTTTATATCCTATTTATGAGACAATACCTGCTGTTAGTTTACATGATCTTTGCGTCTATGCAATTCAATACCGCACAAGAGAGCATACGCCTGAATGAAAACTGGGATTTTGTGCGAAATGATCTGGGCAATATCTGGGAGGCGATCCGGCCATACAGTCAGGGTTCTTCCGAAAGTGTTCCCGTCTGGCACAAAGTTACGCTGCCCCATTGCTATAATGCGACTGATGCAGTCGCTCCGTTTGAAAACTATTATCAGGGACCGGCCTGGTACCGAAATACGCTGGCGATCCGGAATCCTTATCCCAACGGACGTACACTCTTACATTTTGAAGGCGCAGGGCAAAAAACAAAAGTCTACCTCTATGATCAGCTCGTTGGAGAGCATGTGGGCGGATATGACGAATGGACCGTCGACATCACCGAAGCCGTCAAAGCTTTTGCAGCGAATGCCGCTTTCCAGAAACAATATAAGGGTCGTTACCCGCTGGTCATTCGCACAGACAACTCCAGAGACACTGAAATGATACCATCCGATCTGTCGGATTTCAATATATATGGTGGTATATACCGCTACCTCAATCTGCTGTATCTTCCTGCTGTGTCAGTCGGGCAGGTATTTGCAACACCAACTTATGACCTCGCCAGCAAATCAGCTCATATTTCAGTTTCACTCCGGCTATATGCGCAGACAGAGCAGACAAAAGGGGATATTACAGTAGAACTTACAGCTCCTGATGGCAAGACAGTCTATAAAAACACAAGCAGCCAGTCGCTGAGCAAAGAAATTACACTTCCCGGAATCAGGCTGCAGAAGCCAAAACTCTGGTCACCTGATCAACCCAACCGCTATACCTTACATATACAGGGGAATTACAACGGTCAGACTTTTCGCCACAGCACAACTATCGGCATTCGGCATTTCGAATTTGCAGACAACGGTCCTTTCCGGCTCAATGGAGAGCGTCTGCTATTGAGAGGAACACACCGGCACGAAGATCATGCCGGAGTAGGGGCAGCTATGACCGAAGAGATGATGTTGCAGGAAATGAAAATGATGAAAGACATGGGAGTCAACTTTATCCGGCTCGGACATTATCAGCAGTCCCGTATTATTCTCAATGCCTGTGACAGTCTGGGCATATTGGTTTGGGAGGAGATTCCCTGGTGCAGAGGTGGCCTGGGTGGCCCTGTCTATCAGGAACAAGCCAAACGTATGCTTCGCAACATGATCGAACAGCATTATAACCACCCCAGCATTATTCTGTGGGGGATGGGAAATGAAAATGACTGGCCGAATGACTTTCCCACATTTGACAAACAACAGATCAGGGCTTTTATGCAAGAGCTGCACAACCTGTCCCATAGTCTGGATGATACCCGCAAGACGGCTATCCGCCGCTGTGATTTCTGTAAGGACATTGTAGATGTCTATTCTCCGTCCATTTGGGCAGGCTGGTACAGAGGTCAGTATACCGACTATAAATCTGTATCCGAGGCCGAATTCAAACAGGTGCCACATTTTATTCATGCTGAATGGGGAGGAGACAGTCATGCCCGCAGGCACGATGAAAATCCGGACAACGGGCTCACCAAACTTACGTCCAGCACCTCCGCTGATGAACGGGCAGGCGATGCTTCTCTTTACGGAGGTGCGACCAGAGCATCCAAAGACGGCAACTGGAGTGAAAGCTACATATGCAATCTGATAGACTGGCATCTCAAGGAACAGGAGCATATGCCCTGGCTCACCGGATCGGCTTACTGGCCGTTTAAAGACTTCTCCACTCCTGTGCGACCAGATAATCCGGTGCCGTATGTGAATCAGAAGGGTGTTGTAGAGCGGGATTTTACAAAAAAAGAGTCATATTATGTTTTTCAGTCCTACTGGACCAAAGACCTTATGGCTCATATATACGGACATTCCTGGCCTATTCGCTGGGGAGAAGCCGATGAACAGAAAATGATCAAGGTTTATTCCAATGCTGATGTGGCCGAATTATTTCTCAACGGGAAAAGTCTGGGTACGAAAAAACGGAACTCAGCAGATTTTCCCGCAGCAGGACTACGATGGAATACTGTTTTCCGCGAAGGCGAAAATCACATCAGAGTGATTGCTAAAAAAGGCAAACAGACCGTTACTGATGAGATCAATCAACTTTACCAAACAAAAAAATGGAGTAAACCTGCAGGTATTACAACCAAAACCAGTAAACTCTCCAATGACGAAGTCTTAGCAGAAGTACAATTGACAGATACAGAGGGCGCAGCCTGTCTGGATGCGAAAGACTATGTACTTTTTGAACTGGCCGGAGACGGCGTATTGGTGCAGGATCAGGGAACTTCTTCAGGCTCACGCTACGTACAGGCTTTTAATGGACGTGCTATGATTAAGATCCGCAAAAATAAAGGTTCCAGTGTTCTTGCCGTCAAAGTCAAAGGACTGGAAACTGCTTTTGTAACGATTAAATAGTATTATATACCGCAGCTCTTAACAGCTGCGGAGAATAAAAGATATTTATTAATATTACTGATCTGTAAAATCGTTTACATGATCAGCCAGTTGTTGCAGATCCGATGCTGTATGGTGACTACAGATCACTATTCTGTTCAGCAAAGGATCGGTTGCCAGCGGATAAGGAAAGCTTGAGACCACAAAGCCTCTCTGCAACAGAAAGTGATATAACTCAACCCTGGCAGAGGTAAATACGGAAAAGCCTGGAATATGCGAAAGCCTGTTTCCCGCCAGACTGCCAAACAACGCAATATTCTGCTGCAGCAGATCAAACTGTCTGTGGTAGATTTCTTCACCATGTAATAAGGCATACATAGATGCCGGAGAACTGGGTGAAGCTCCGGTATAGAACGTAGAGGATCGCAATGCTGCAATGCGTTGCGGGGAGCCGAAAATCACACCTGCATCTGTTCCCATTCCTTTGGCCAGAGAAGCTAACAGAATGACTTCCAGATTTTCCTGTACCAGCTCTTCTACTGCGACGGATGTCCGGTTGCGGTTTATCACTCCTATACCATGCGAATCATCCAGTATAAGAATAACCTTTTTATCGGGATCAATATGCCTGAAGGCTTTAAAATCATATCGCTCCGGCTTCATATTATCCAACGTATTGCTGATCAGAACGAAAGTCTTTTGGTCTGAGCTGTTGATATAGGCGACGGTATGTGCTGCCCAGTCTGCAAATTCACCCCGGATACCGGGATTGTCGGACAGCCACAGTGCCGGGTGACTATTCGGTGCATAGATAAACTCTCCTTCACCGGCCAGATTTTTGACAACCATCTGTGCTGCCAGATATCCGCCGGATACCAGAATAGCATCCTCAAATCCAAATCTTCGGGATATAGCTTTCTCTGCTTCATCAAAGATGCCTAGCTGCACATTATTATTGCGGGAAGTCCCGTTATTCAATCCCAGCTTCCTTACACCAGTTATAAACAATTCCATGTAAGCCGGATCATTGAGCAGACTCAGATACGCCGTACCTCCAAAAAAGAGGTATTCCTTATCATGAAGCTGTATCTGGCGTCCTGTAGGTTGATTCAAATGTCTAAATGTATCCATTTTGCGGAATAGAGTTTATGAGGATAATGCTATGCAGATAATGTATCAAATATACATCATTATTTAAATTTCAATCGCTCCGGAGACACTGTAATCCCACATTTATACAGATATGGTGTAGCATTTTAGAAAAAATAACCGTTATATTCGCAAACCTTTAATTAACAGATAAAAAACCACTGAATCTATGAACATCTTCAAACTTTATGCAGCAGCATTGTCATTAATGATTATCTCTTTTACAAATAGTTTACAGGCACAGATCAAATGGGGAGCCAGAGCAGGAGTTAATTTTACCGCACTCAATGCCACGAATGAACAGGAAATTGAACTTGAAACCGAATACGTCACACGCTTCTCCATCGGCATCAGCGCAGATATTCCTGTCATAAGTGACTTTTATGTACAGCCTTCTCTCCTCTATTCCGGGAAAGGGTATAAAGCCGATGCCGGATCTATAGGTTTCAGCAAAGGATTTAATGCAAATGTATCTTATATCGAACTTCCTCTGCATATTCTTTACAAACCAAAGGTTGGACCGGGAAGTCTTATCCTGGGAGTAGGCCCTTATCTTGCCTACGGCACGGGAGGGAAATGGAAAGCTGACGAATCCGTATTGATAGGGGATATTATGATCGACAATAAAGGTGATATAAAATTTAAAAATGATGACTCTGCTACCGATTATGGCACTTATATCTACGGTAAACCCTGGGATTACGGCACAAGTGCGGTTATAGGATATGATCTTTTCAATACCTATACATTCCAGCTGAATGCGGAATGGGGTATGGCCAATCTGGAACCGAAATGGGGCTCATACAAGCCTAAAGGAGAACGCAAAAACAAAGGCTTTGGCATATCAGTCGGATATAAGTTTTAAATATAAAAGCTGCTTAGAGCTTAACCCTTCGTCTCATCTGCAAAACAGGAATCAAGCCCTCTTATCTATCATTATAAAAGAAACTAAGTTCAGGATCTGTTAGTATAACAGATCCTGAACGAAAATACTTTGTTATTAGAATAAGCAGGTTTTTATACCGTCTTACAGACTATTATCATACCCAGATAAGAATGCTCAAAATAGCAGTTTAAAATTCTTTGTCAATTATTATAGCTTAGATAGATCAACCTTAATCCATGTATAGGACCAATCCATTGCATCATAAACATCATCTTTATTCAAATCTTTTGATATTGATACAATAGTCCCCATACCGTAGGGAGAAGGCCCTTTTCCTTTCCACCTCAAACCTTTCAGCATGAAGCAAATCCAGATTTCCTTTCCTCTGGGATTTATGGATTCAATAGGAATTCTATATTCACATGAATACGTTTTTAAAAATTCATTGTCAAAAGTTGCCTGAACTGCTACTGTTATTCCGAAGTCATTATATATGGAGTGTAGCCTCGGTTTTTTTAAATCACCAGCATTATTTAGAAAAAACTGATCAAAATCCAGTTTACTTGAGCTTCCTACCGGATAACCAATATTTAAAGCATTTATTGTATCTCTTTCACCTTGTCCGTTAATAAAGAGTTGAATTCCACCGATTGTTTTACTTGCAGTTACTTTGATTAGTTTTTCATCCTTCTTAATTGCTATGTATAAATTGTGTACATCCTTTGCAATAGCATAATAAAGTGTATTATTGGAATCAAAACTAAATGAACTCTTATTCCAATCATTTAATTTTCCATCTACTATAATCTGGCCTTTGCAGATAGATGCGGGAACAATAAAGACAAGAATTAACCGTAACACCAAGCAAGTTAGCTTATTCTTAACACAAATTTTAAAACTGAGATTTTGCATAATTAGAATATAAATAATTAGTCTCTTTCAAAGCATGAGAAGTACGAATTTTAAAGATTTCGAATCCTTATAATCCTTTAGACATTAGGTTTTGAAAAAAGTTTAATAAAAAATTTCTTCATTTTAAATAAAATTTCAAAAACATCTATATATTTGAAAATTATATTTTTAAATGATAACCAACACTTTATGAGAAAAATACTAATAATATTATTAATCTGCAGTCTTTTCTCATGCAAAAAGAATGAGATTAAACTTAATTTAAACGAACTAATGTCGTTGGACGAAATAATGCAAGATAAAATTTCCAACAAAATAATTATCATGTCATCATCTGATTGCGAAATCTGTATCCCATTTAAAAGAAAAGTCAAAATACTAGTCGATTCTCTAAATAAGAACAATCACGCCGAATTTAAATATCCAGTCTCTATTTATTCAATATCAGAAAGAGATAAAAGAAATAAATATGTTAATGCAATTCTTCGTCAAATGTCTTTTCCCAATATTTTGTTTTTTAATAACAAGGGAGAATTTAAAGGACTTATTTCTTCCGGGAGAATGGATATATTTCAATCCCACATTGATTATTTTGAAAAAAATAAAAACGTATGGATAACTTCCTCAAAAAACATGTTTAAAGATTTAAAGTTATCACCTGATCAGAAGACCGAATATATAAACGACATTTTTCATTTACGAAAATTTGATACTATACAGAACTACTCGAATTTAATTTCACAGATCCTATCAAAGGATAGTATTAATTATTTCTACAAAAACTATTTACTTTCAAAGTATTATTATGAAAAAGGCGATTCGATAAAATCATCAGAATATGCTTCATTTGCTGAAAAAACGGAATTTTCAAATCTAGACTCAGCCTTGTATGATCAATTTAAAGTTGATCTTCTAAGATTCAGAAATAATAAAAAAAATGAAATTAAAAACTTTTGTTTTGGCATTGATGGGTGCTCCTATATAATTAATAAAAGAGATCTAAAAAACAATGTCGTTAAAATTAGACTAACGAACTATTTTAATGAAATCATACAACTAAAAAATGTTACTGTCGATTGTTCTTGCTATACAATTGAGCTTCCAAAACAACAAATTCTTCCAAAAAGCTCTGTTTTTATGTATGTTAAAATAGTAGAAAACACCAAAAACTTTGATAAAACTATAAATATTAAAAGCAATATAGGTCATCATAATCTCAGAATATTAATCAATTAACACTCTAACTTTATAAATTATGAAAAAGTTATCTTTAATTTTGATCAGTTTTTTTCTAACCATTGCTGTATCTGCAATTCCAGTTGATCCTAATTTTTGTGAAAATAAAGAGGATGGAGGATATGCTCACCCTACACATTGCAGAGCATACTATTTGTGTATTTCAAAAAGAACATCAGTATTAATGTGTCCTGAAGGACTATTATACGATCCGGATTATGACGTGTGTGAGAGACCTGAATTCCTGAAAAAACCTTGTGCAGAATTTGATAAATAATTTCACTAAAATTTTAATATTATGAAAACATTATTATCTTTAATTACGATGTGTCTATGTTTCACATCTACACTTTCCAGTCAAATTTCAGTTGAAATGGATATTGATTTTTGCAAAAGAAAATTAGCAGGAACTTATCCGCACCCCCTATATTGCCCCGGATTCTATATTTGTCAGGAAGATTATACATCAGAAACTATTCTCTCTTTTTGCCCTACAGGTCTTATATACAATGAAGCATTGAATATGTGCGACTTTCGGGAAAATGCCCCCCCTCCTTGTGGAGAAATGGGTCCTATAGATGCCTGATAATTAAATAAAAGATACATTTACGAGCCTTTAAAGATTTTACCAACGATTGCAAATGAAGGTCAAAAGGTATTAGGCTCAATAAAAAATGAAAATTAATTTTTTTCAATACCTATACATTCCAGCTGAACGCAGAATGGGGTATGGCCAATCTGGAACCGAAATGGGGCTCTTACAAGCCTAAAGGAGAATGCAAAAACAAAGGCTTTGGCATATCAGTCGGATATAAGTTTTAAATATAAAAGCCTTCAACCAATTTAGGTTGAAGGCTTTTAGTTTATTTGCAATTGCAATAGCTTCGATCTACGTACATCTTATTGCCATTGGAGTTTTTATAATAACATCCGCCCTTGGGGCCATCGTACAATCTGTTTCCGTTCTAGGTAAAACCTCTAGCACCAGTTGAAAGATTTTCTACCTCAGATTTTGTACATGCCAATAATGAACTTAAAACAACCAAAATTAATACTATCTTTTTCATAGGCACGAAAATACGGCCTGCCCAGAACCTGAAAAAAGGGGTTCCCGTAAAGAGGTTAACTTTTGAATTTTTTATATATTTACTCCTTAACTATAAATTATGAAAAACTACTACACCATCCTTATTCTGGCATTATTAACGACTTTTTCCTCTTGCTCCAAAAATGAAGCTTCACCTCCGCATGGTATGATCGACATTGTGGCGACTTTAACTAACGGAGATAAAGTCATAACCGGAGATGGGTATATATTTTGTGATATAGCTGTTATTCCTATTAAGGATTTTCCAAAAGAGATAAACAAGAATACAGTGTATCATATTTTTTCTGACATGCCTAAGTACGTAAAGTATGCGACGAAAGACTTTACAAAGGCCGTCCCTTCCGGAGATTATACGATTCTGGTTCAAGTCATTGGCGCATCTGACAATTACAAATCATTAATCGGGACATATTCTTACAAATGGGCTTCAATATCTGAAGGCAGTCCGTTCAAAGATTCTGCAAAATTTGATTTAAATAACAGGGAGGATTTTCATCCCTGGAAATAGGGCGTTTTTATCCGGAGAAACAGATCCAAACCGGAGGTATGTGTGCCGGAATATTTCAATCATTATCAATTTTTATATCTTTGCGACATCAAATTATTAACCATCAATGAAAAAATTTTTTATTACAACACTTATGGCGATAGCTTTCGCTGGTATGTCTTTTGCGCAAACAAATACGGATGTTGAAGCTCAGGTAGAGCATCACCAATTTGCTTATAATTTACTAACCAATCTTTCGTACGAAAAGGGTATTGGAAAAAAAACTACATTACGTTTATCAGGCCCCATAGCAGGAGGAGTTTTATACAGAAGTTCATCCATAACAATTAACGACTACCATTATGAAGATTCAGAATGGGGTTATGTCATCCGTCCTGCGCTTGATGTGCAAGTCAGATATTATTACGATTTAAACAAAAGGCTTAGAAAAGGAAAAAAAGTAGCACATAATTCAGGAAATTATATTGCCGGAGTGGTAGCTGCAGGCGGTCCGTCTATACTGAAGAGTGACAATGTGTATGTGCCTGATTTCTTTATGGCAGTGGGCGCTATGTGGGGAATTCAGCGGAACTATGGAGAGCGTTTCATGATGAATGTAGGCATCGGTCCCGGAGTAAGTTTTTATGATGGTATAAGTGAATTTACTTTTGTAGGTGGTGTAACACTTGGCTTTAGATTAGGGAAATAAAAGGTCTCATTCCAATAAAGGGTTTATCATCATTTGTCATATAAATATAGGGTATAAACTTGCAACTCTATAGACTTGAAAAGGCCGCTTTACGAAAATGTAAAACGGCCTTTTCAGAAAGTGACCCCGCTGAGGCTCGAACCCTAACACATCACTTGAAACTTATTAGGGTTTCTTTGAGTGTTAGAGATTAATTGAATATACCATATGTTTTTTTGAGACACAATTATTGGTGTGGATAGGTATTATAGTTTGATGGAGGAAGGGTGTTTTTAGATTGATGTCTAGTTAGACATTGAAGTGTGTGGTCACTTGATAATGAGGGGTATTTTTTAATACCCTCTCTTAATTATTATTATCAATTGAAAATCCTATTTAGTAAAATAGGATCTTTGTATTTTCCAAAAATCAAGTAAACAGAATAACATACTTCGTGCTTCAAGTGATGCGGAGTTATGATGTTTGAAATTTTTACTCATAGCCATATTTTCGAACTCCTTAGCTGTGCTAAATAAGCTATTTGAAACATCATTTCTTGAAAGATACTCCGCTAAGATATCTGTATTTAACTCATCAAATTGCTTTTTAATATTATATGATATCTGTCTGGATATAGCTTTTCCTTCTTTTATGTTATTTTCAATTAAGCCCAAAGAAATCTTAAGCATATTTGAGAATCCTTTTTCCCCATTGGAGCCAAATGTAAATCCTTCTTTTAATAATTTAGTTCTATCTTGTTGATCTTGAAATGAGATTTCTCTTATTGTATAATCAATTGAAATTATAAAAAAAGAAAGTGTTAAATACAAACTCCTTAAAGCTAACTGACGTTGGTTTTCTCTTATAATTGATTGGTTAGCAAAAAAATGTCCTATATTTAGTAATCTATTACAATTATCAAAAGATAATCCTGAGGAAAGCAAGTTTTTAGCTTGCGTAATTTGAGATTTCCAATCACCATCTAACTTGCCTAGATCATATGAAACAAATAATGATATAAATTCTTCATCTGTTAATCTTGCGCTAAAAGAATCTTCCGACTTTGTAATTCTACTCAAGAAATTTCCGTCTAAAACCGTTACATTCATTTTTTTACCAAAGTTTTTAACCTCGGGTCGTCTATCAGTTGTTGCTATAACTGCGTTTGAAGCTTTTACAGCATTCTTTAAGCCTTGTATCCAAAATATTCTTTCTATTGCTTGTGGAGTTTTTTTGTTTTTGGAATCGACTATAACTATTTCACGATTTAATGAAGAAGTTTTAGAATATAGCCATAAGTCAATATCTGTTACTTCAAATCCTTCATATATAAATTGAACCCCTCTAACAACAAAATAACCTGATTTAAGAAAATAATTTCTTAAAAGCTCTTCCATGTTATAACCTTTGGCTAGTTTTTGCTGTTCACTCATAACTTTACTCCTGTTCGTAAAATTGATAACATATCATGTGTTGATTTTGGATTAGTTACTAATTGTTCTCTCCTAGTAATATTTCTATTAGCTTCTGGGCCTTTGAATGACGTAACAGCCGCTGTCGGTAAAGAATCAAGGGAATGTTCGCTAGCATCACCAGATCTAATTACCTGTAAAGCTAATTCTCCAATTTCTTTCTTTAATAATTTTAACATTGGCCCAGATCTACCTCCTTTTGATCCTTGATAAACTTGGACAACACCTTTAAATTCTAAAACTTTATAATCTTCAGCAATTGCTTTTACAGGGCCAACAGACTCACCTCTAACAAGAGCCGATAGAAGTTTATCTACCATTTGAATTTTACCTCTAACATACGAACTTTTTGTCATTCCATAAGTAATTGAACTAACAAAAGCTTTAGCTAAATCAAAAGCATCATCAACCATTGAATTACTATATTTTGAAAAAGCTGCAGGCAAAGTTATATATCCCATATTTTCAGTACTATTACTAACGATACTAATATCATATAATCCTATTGCAGTTACTTTTTCAAAAAGATTATTGCCAAGTTGTTTTTTTACTAAATCTACAGGGATACATGCAGATAATCTAAGCATATCATTTAGTTCAAGTAATTTAGTCTTTTCAAAATCTTTTAGGGAATCCATTACTGCTAAGACTTTCTTCGGATTATCTCTTCTAAAAAGATTTCCATTAAATAGTAATTTTTCATCCTCTGAAATTTTTTCTACATCAACAAAACCTATTATTTCAGCCTGTTCGATTAGATTTATAGTATTAGATTCAGAGAGTTTATATTTATCAGATATTTCTTCCGATATATCAGAGGTTAATATAGGTAATATAGAAGCTCTCTCTGCTAATTCAATTGATGCCATTTCATTAGCTTCAGGATTTAGAGTATCAAATATATCTGATGTATGGTTCAATATACTAGATGAAGTCACACCTAGCACTTGTATATCCCCTTTAGAACTTATATCTATTATTCCTTGTTTTTCTAAAACCTCCAATAGAGGTGGCAGTTCAAAATATGTATTTATATTAGAAGCTTTAGCTAAGACGTTAATTTTTTCTTTACTTAAACTCATTTCAGCATCAGCTGAAATAGAAGAAAGTAATATGCCTGCCTTGCCAGCTATAAATGTTTTTGGAAAGTCTTCCTGACTTGTAACTGCTTGCAATTTATTGGTATTATGAATTAGCCATGAGCCTTTTGTTTTTTTTTCCATTAATTTAAGTTATAAAATATTAAAACTAGGTTGTAAGGCATTCCGTTCCGGAATTACTGGCATTAAGATACGCCAAACCAAGCAATAAATAAAAACGGTTTCCCGTATTTATTTATTGAGCTACGCTATTTGTCATATTTAATGTTTTGGTAACTCCTTCTCTTCATAAAAGCTCCTTTGCCTTTTGACTAGGTATTACATACCTGGTCAAAATTCAATCACTTTTAGAGTTTGGTTCGCCTGCAGATCGCAAAGGCTCCGCTCTGGTCACTATTTTTGATAAGCCCAAGGCACAAGTCCATTTTTCAAAAATACCATAGTTATAACAAATAACCAACTTTCTAAAACAATACTGACAGGAAATAGGCAAAAAGTGAAATAAGCAAAGTAATAATTTGATAGCTAAAAGTTGTCCACGACAACCTCGCTAGTAACAGATTGTTAATACGAAGATCTTTAAATTTCTCACTTAATAATTGTTGATCTTCTATATCTTTATCTATTATAAAATGTGCTCGAGAGATAGAAGATTTATATAAAACATTGATCTTTTTAAAAAAGCTATAGTTGTCTATGTTTATATCTCCATCGCATAATACTCCACCTTTTACTTTATTATATCTTTTACGTACATAAGTCTTGTGCCTAGTTAATCTAAGATCGTATAATCTACTTAACACTGTTAATGCTCCATATACTATTGAAACAAACCCAACCACTAACGCAAGGACAAAGAAAAATTTAGAAAAAGAAAAGCTTAACTTAAAGTCAAAAGGCAATAGGTTTTTTGTGATTTCTCTATTCATGAGGAAAGTAAAAAAGGCAAAACTCAATAAAAAGAAAAAATTTGACGCAAAACCAAATTGATTCAGTGCTTGTTCCGTCCAAAATCGATGTCTTTCATCATGCGTTGTTTGATTTGCGCCCTTAGAGCATTTAGAGCTTTCCGTCATAAAAATCCGTTAATATTATGTTATTCATAAACAATATACATAAAGTTTATGAAATCGGTTTAAGCAGTAATCAATTAATCTCCTATGTCTTTAATTGACAAAACAACGTTTAAGATATTAGAGCAAATCTTATCAAATCCATAATTCCAGACCATCTTATTTTTATATTATATGAATATTCAAAGTGATCTAACCTTCTTGAGACCTGAGGGAACTCATTTTGTTATTTTATACCCCTGAATAATTTTGGGTTATCATGCAGATACACTTCTAAATTGCGAGACAAAGCTTTAATTTTTAGGATTCTTTTTGGTTTTTTTGCATAAAGGAGCTATTAACAAATTAAATAACTTCTCGTTTCGGATAAATATAAAAAACTGTCCTAAGACTAGCTTAAAAGGCACAAAACAAAAAAAACCTTCCAAATGGAAAGGCTTTTTAGAAAGTGACCCCGCTGAGGCTCGAACTCAGGACCCACAGATTAAGAGTCTGTTGCTCTACCAACTGAGCTACGAAGTCAGATTTGCCCGAGGGCTATAAACAAAGTTACAGTTGTACGCCAATAAAACAAATGCTTTAAAGAATTTTTTACAACGCTGTTATACAGGAAAACTCTTATCCCGGATATACCGTTTTTTAAGTACGTATTAATACTTCTTATCCTTAACTTGCATAAGATATAATCCTGAATTATGTTTCTGAGAATAGTTATCAATACACTGACGGCATTGCTTATTTTTCCTGTAGTCATCTCTTATAGAGAATGGAGGAATATCCTTAGAGGCAATTACCAGTATTATGATACGACATACGGATCTGCAGGTGAATATATAAGCAAAACGATATTACATCCTATGGCTTATCCCTTAGTGCCGGTTCTTTTTCTGCTCTTTATCCTTATGCCGTTTCATTTTATAAAGAATTATTACAAGCATAAAGGCAGCGAGCTATCCTTTTTAAAAAAATGGCTGATATTTTCCCTTTTGCTGGCCATCTGTGGAATACTATGGGGCATGGTTAGTAATCTCTGGCAGACGGTATGGTATCACAATTTAGTCTACCTGATTTATATTGCCGGATTTTCTCTGTTTTTCACTACATTATTACATTTTACAGCCGACAAAGTAAAAGAAAAGCCGGTTGCAAGGTAAGATTGTAACCGGCTTAATATATTTCATGTATGAAAAGAATACTCCTTTCTATGTTTTAAAACTTCAGGGTCAGCTCCGCTGTAAAATTGCGTGGCATCTGTGCGACCACCACACCCTGTCCGGCGAAATACTGCGCATTCCCCAGGTTATTCATTTTGAATCCGAATCTGTACTTCTCTTTTTCCAGAGAAACAGAAGCATTGATCAGTGTATAAGCCGGGAACGTAAATCGTCCTGTCACCACTTTATCCTCGCTGATCTGTTCGCCCACCCGGTTGACACCAAATCCAAATCCAAGCCCATGCAACACACGCGTCTGCAAGACATAGCTCGCCCATGAATTGAAGACATGCGCCGGACCTGCGGATCCCGGACGGCGACCCTCTACCGAAGCATCTGCCTTCTGAAATTTACTGTCATTATAGGTATAACCCGTCATAATATTCAGCCCGGCCATCGGATTTGTAATCAGTTCAAACTCCAGACCCTTACTCCGTTGTTCACCATCCTGAATAGTGATCAGATATTCTTTACCTCCCTGTTCAACAGCGATATCACGGGACATATTGTTGACCGTGATGTCATAGTATGATGCGGTAAGGTTAAATCTGTTCTCCCATAGATTTGTTTTCACTCCTGCCTCCCACTGGTTAGCCATCTGCGGTTTCAGATTACCGTTATATTCCGGCAATTGTTGTGTTACAGGAGACACATAGCTGAATCCGTTCATATAGTTTGCGTATGCCGACAGGCGATCTTTAAGTACCTGATAGACCATGCCCACCTTTGGTGACCAGGCCGTCTGCTTAAACTCTCCTGTACGCACATTGTTATTCAGATTCAACTGTCCGCGGCTGTTGTAATGATCGACACGCAAACTCAATAAAGTCGTCCAGCGATCTGTCAGATATACCACATCCGACAGGTAAGCTCCGTATATGTTACTTGAGGTATAATTACGCACCATTGGGGATTTCGATTTCTGGATGCTGGCAGTAGCCAGTTCTCTGGAAATAAAACCATAATCATTTTCCAGATCCCGCCCGTTGATCGTATCGTATTTGACGATAGGAGAGTGGTTGTTTCGGGTAGACTGATTCAGGTAATCCAGACCGATCAGCACCTTATTCTTAATACTTCCGATATGAAATGTTCCGTTGAAATTTTGTTGTACACTCGTAGAACTACCTTCTGAATTATTCCATTGTACATTTCGCTCCAACAGCGCATCGCTGTCATTACCACGGATAAACTGATACTGGTATAATCCTTCTGTTTTTCTGAAGTTGCGGGAAAGTAATGTCTGAGAAGTCCAGTTATCAGAAATTTTATAGTTCACTTCTCCTTTGATATTAATAGATGGCGCCTTCAGCGTCATATCATTATTGGAATAAGAACGCTTCCAGTCAAAGCCGAGCTCATCCGGTGTATGCGCATAGAACGGTCGTGTTCTTGCAAAAAAGATAATCGGCGTATTGGTTCCTTCATAATTATACAGCTGTGCCCCCAGATTAAAAGTCAGTTTATCGTTGACTTCATAGCTGAATGTCGGTGCAGCAAAGAAAGATTTTCGGAACTCCGAATCCCTGAATCCGTTTTGATACTGATAAGCTGAGTTGAAGCGGAAAAGTGTTTTTCTGGATTTGGTCACCGGCCCATATACATCCGCTGTCAGGCGGTTGAGATTATAACTACCCAGAAAGTAAGAAACCTGTCCGCCAAAATAATCCTTTGGTTTTTTTGTCATAATATTGACCAATCCTCCAAACGAGGTCACCGAACCACCGTATAGTGTTCCGGATGGTCCTTTCAATACCGTTACACGTTCTATATCTGCCGGATCGATTTCACCGTTAGTTGTCGCCGGTACTCCATCCACCATCGATACTTTGGTCGGGAATCCGCGCAGACTGTAATAGAATGAACCGTCACCGCTGCCACGTCCCGGACTCCCCTGCATCTTGACCATACCCGGCACATTGCGCAGGGCATCCGAAAGATCAGTAATCAACTGTTCTTTCATGATCTGCTGATTGACACTCGTCAGTGCCTGCGGATTTTCCAGATAACGCAACGGCATCTTGGCAGCCGTGGTACTATCCTTATCCAAAAACTTATTCCGGCGGTAGCCATAGACAGTCACCCCGTCCAGATCATGGTACTTTTTAGTTGCATAGATCGTCGGCAGTTCAGCCATCCCGGTCGTGATCTGTATATTCTCCCGCAGCATTTCAATATCATTCAGGGTCACCTGTATAACATAATCTCCCGGAGGAACATTATCCAGGTAAAATTCACCTGTTTTATCAGTTCTGGACTGATAAGAGGTATTTAATAATCGGAGCACGGCATCCTTAACGGGAACCTGATCCGTGAGCATAATTTTTCCGCGCACCCGTTCCTGTTTCTGTGCCACACCCATCAGGGGAAATATACTGCACAATAAAATAATAAAGACTGATCTCATGATGTTAATTAGAATGGTAATGTTCTGTAATAATATGATTTGGTTTTAGTGTAATCCGGAAAGAAGAGGCCACAGTTCTGTACACCTCCATTATGCATTCCCATCTTTATAAAATCAACTGACATATGTAAGAAAGGCACTTCTGTGCATAAGGTAAAGACGGTATATAGAAAAGCGGGAGGACATGCGAACAGTAAACCTATCGAAGGATAGGTAGTACTTTTTCTGTTTTAAAGAAAATATATCTTGTCACCGAAAGGTGCGTATTCAGAAGGTTTGGCATACTTTATTCTTATTTAGATTAATTCTACACAAAAGTACAGAAATAGTTCAGATTCCAAAAAATAAGATGAAATACCCTTTACAAAAACCACCTCTTAATGCACGCCATACAACTCATCCCGGTTTTTTGACAATTCAGACACACTCTTTTGCCAAAATCTCTCTTTAGGGGCAATTTTAGGTCAAATTTATTAACCACATGAGAGTATTGATCTTTTTATTATTTATGCAGACTGCAGTTTTTGCACAAACCCAGATTACTGGCCGTATTACAGATAAAAGCAACAGACCTGTCCCGCGTGCAAGTATATATCTCGTCGGCACATATGACGGTACCACCTCAGATTCCAGCGGAAACTTTAGCTTCCGTACGACTGAAACCGGTACAAAAGAGCTGAAAGTTACAGCGATAGGCTATCAAAGTACGCTTCTGCCGATACAGACAGGGCAAACATCGTTTCTACAGATACAACTTGCAGAAGCGGCACTTCAACTCGATGAGATTGCTATCTCCGCCGGAATGTTGCAGGCAGGAGATAAAGCCAAAGGCAGTGTGATAACTCCTTTAGAAATTGTTACTACTGCGGGAAGTATGGGCAACATTATTGCCGGACTGGCCACACTTCCCGGTGCACAGGTGGCCGGAGAAAGCGGAAGATTAATGGTAAGGGGCGGATCTTCATCCGAAACAAGTACGTATGTAAATGGTATACAGGCCAGTCAGCCGTATACATCTGCCCCGAATGATTCTCCTGTGCGTGGGCGCTTTTCACCCTTTTTATTCAAAGGCATCAACCTATCCACCGGAGGATACTCTGCCGAATACGGGAATGCACTGTCAGGAGTATTGCTGCTCAATACTGCCGATAAAATAGAAGATCCGAAGACCGAATTGTCGCTTTCCTCGGTTGGTGTAGGACTCGGAACCACACAAGCCTGGAAGAAGAACTCCCTCAGCTTCAACGGGAGCTACTCTAACCTCAGACCTTACGTAAAACTGATCAACCAACAACTGGACTGGATAGATCCCTATCAAAGCGGATCCGGCGAGATGATCTACCGCCATCAGTCAGCAAACAGCTTTTTAAATATATACGGTTCATTTAATATAGAACGATTTTCATTGCGTCAGCAACATATAGACTATACGGAGCCGGTATATGTAAAACGAAAAACAGATAATATCTATCTGAACATCAATTATAAACAAAAACTATCCCGTGATTGGCGAATGGAGTCCGGAATCGGGGTAGACCGGAAGATCGACAATACTTACTTTAATGAAAGCTATATTCCGGATCAGGATTTCAGTCTGCATATTAAGGAAAAGCTATCTAAAACCTGGAACCAACGTCTGCGTACATCTTTCGGAGGGGACTTTTTTTATAGCCGGTACAAAGAGCGTTATACCGATCCGGAGAGATCATTTGCCTATGGTTATACTTCTCAAATCGGGGCATTGTACACCGAGACGGATTATGCGATCAGCACAAAATGGATTACAAAACTTGGCCTTCGAGCGAGTCAGACAAACATGCAGGATGGGGTGATTCTGGAACCCAGAGTATCATTGGGCTATCTCATAAACAGATCCAGTCAGCTTTCTCTTGCATACGGTGATTTTCATCAGCAGGCTGATCCGGATATACTCAAATATGCCAATCGGTTAGACTGGATGTCATCCAGACATTTTATCCTTAATTACATGTACGAAAGCAAAGGGAGAACTCTTCGTATTGAAGCATACAGAAAAACATATGACCAGCTGGTACAGTACAATACAGCCCGCCCTACCTATCAAAGTGTGTACAGCAACGGAGGTAAAGGTTTTGCTGAAGGTATAGATATCCTGTACCGGGATAATACGAGTATACGCAATCTGCAGTACTGGGTTTCATACAGTTATACACATACCCGCCGTCAGGAAGCCAACTATCCTATGGAAGTAACTCCTCCTTATGTTGCGGATCATGCCTTGTCAGTAGTCAGCAAATACTGGATCAGTGACCTGAAGTCTCAATTAAGCCTTACAGGAAGCTACGTATCCGGCAGGCCATATAACGATCCAAATACTGCAGGTTTTATGCAGCAGAAGACAAAAGGCTATTCGCAGGTGGCAATGAGCTGGTCTTATTTACTAAGTCAGCAGAAGATCCTGTTCTTTTCGGTGAGTAATCTTCTGGGGAATAAACCTGTCTATGGCTACCACTATGCGAGCCAGGCCAGTCCGCAGGGTGTATTTGCCCGTCAGGCCATTACTCCCGTGGCCAAAAGATTTGTATTTGTAGGATTCTTTATGACAATAAGCCGTAATAAAAAAGATAATCAACTGGACAACCTGTAGAAATCTGACAATTCATCCCGGTTTTCCGACAGTTGGGTTACTATTAATTGTACAACAACAGCATACTTCACACTTTTGACTTATAAACTTTTAACACAGAATACGATGAAAACAACAGTATTACTCCTTGCGCTCCTGATTACAAACAGTATGTTTGCGCAGAGCGCTTATGAAAAAGGTATGGCTAACGGAATGCAACTTTGGCAATCCGGTAAAAACACAGAGGCCGCAGCCCAGTTCGAACGCATCGCACAGGTAGAGAAAGACAACTGGATACCGGCATATTACCAATCCTTTATCACCATTCTATCTGCATTCAATGCGAAAGATGCGGACAGCAAGATGAGTCTGATCAAAACAGCCAAAACTATTCTGGATGCTTATGCCGCACAGCATAACAACCCCGAATGGCTGGTGCTGAAAGCGATGAACTATACTGCTGAACTCACGACAGACCCTATGACTAAAGCACAGGAATTGTCTCCGCTGATTATCGCCACCTACGAAAAGGCAAAAGCTATTGCGCCTGAAAATCCAAGGGTTATTCTGAGTCTGGCTCAATTTCAGATGCAATCCAAGAAATATTTTCATCAGGATACCAGCGCAGAGTGCGAAAGTATAAAGAAAGCTCTACATTTGTTCGATACACAAAAATCAGAGACCGCATTTGCTCCTTCCTGGGGAAAAGAACAAGCGGAGCAGATCGTTTCTTCATGTACAAGTAAATAATACCGATATGAAAGCCTTTCTTAAATCATTACTTCTGGGAATAGTAATAAGTGCAGGCATTTCCTTATTATTTTCGGCCTATTATCTCATCACCTACGGCAATCTGGATATTCAGTTTTACAAATCCAGAGGAGCACAGATCGGAATGATCTACGGGGTGATGGGTTATATGCTCAACAGCAATCTGGCCGCTTATATTCACAGCAAGGTGCCCAATGATAATCATTGGCGTAGACGACTATCTTACTTTATACCCGGCAGTATTCTGGTAACGGTGTTGATGGTCTTCGTGGTCAATTGCTTTTTTCTGGTTATTTTCGGAGAACTTTCCTTTGTAGAGTTTCTGTCAGGGCAACGTCCGGAGGTCTATATCATGACAACTCTTATTGCCTTACTTGTTGGTCTCGGCTTCTATGCCTTTTACTTCTACAAAGCGTATAAAAATGCGCAAATTCAGAAGCAGAAGCAGATCGCAGGAAACGCTACAGCTCAATTTGAATCCCTTAAGAATCAGATTGATCCGCATTTCCTGTTCAACAGCCTCAATGTGCTCACCGGCCTGATAGAAGAGAGTCCGGAAAAGGCGGTGGACTTTACCACCTCTCTTTCGCGCATCTATCGCTATGTGCTGGAGCAAAAAGACAAGGAACTGGTCCCAGCACAGCAGGAACTAAAGTTTGCCCAAATCTTCCTCAATCTGCTCAGACTTCGTTTTGAGGAAGCCCTTGTCGTAGAGATCGATGACAGTTATATTGAAGAAGAAGAAAATATTATCCCCTTGTCTCTGCAGTTGCTAATCGAAAATGCCATTAAACATAATGTGGTGAGCACTGCCCGCAAACTGCATATTAGGATTGTCAAAAAAGACAAATACCTGTATGTAAGCAACAATCTGCAGCCTAAAGAGACACTGGGAGAGTCTACGGGGATAGGATTAAGCAATATTATCAATCGCTACCACCTGTTGACGACTGAAGAAGTCATTATTAACGATCAAAACGGAAATTTTGAGGTAGGCTTACCTCTGTTAGCTATCAAATCGGAATCATGAATATAATAATCATTGAAGATGAAATGCCTTCTGCCCGTCTGCTGAAGCGGAAGGTAGAAAATATGGGATATACGGTGACAGCGCTTTTGCACTCGGTAGAAGATGCCAAAGCATGGCTGTTGTCTAATCCTGAGCCTGAACTCATATTTCTCGATATACAATTGTCCGACGGACTCTCCTTCGAGATCTTTGAAGAGGTGAACGTACAGTCAGCAATCATATTTACGACAGCCTATGATGAGTTTGTGTTACGTGCTTTCAAGATGAACAGCATTGATTATCTGCTCAAACCCATTATTGAGGAAGAGCTGAAGTTTGCATTTGACAAATTTCTCAAACTGCAGCACAGTAAAGAGGCGGTAGACATGAATGAGATCCGTTCGCTATTGAAACTAACAAAAAAAGAGTCTTACAAAGAGCGGTTTACGATAAAAATAGGGCAAACGATCAAGGTAATTGATATACAGGACATTGCCTGCATTTATAGTGAACACAAAGGTACTTACTTGTGGACGCGTCAAGGAAACAATTATCTGCTTGACATCACTCTGGATAAAGTTGAAAAGATGATTGACCCCAATCGGTTTTTCAGGATCAGTCGCAGTCACATTATCCAGATAGACAGCATCAAAGAAATTGCGGTACATTCCAACTCCCGTCTGCGCATATATCTGCAGCCTGACCCGGATCAGGAAATGATCGTCAGCCGGGAGCGGGTAAGTGATTTCAAATCCTGGCTCGAAAAATAGTTTAAAGAACGGTGAGATTAAAAGGTATATTAAAATTAACGGAGGTCGTAAATCCGCGGACAGGTTTGAACTGAGACTTTGTTCTCAGATCAAACCCATAACCAACAGCTATATCTACTAAACAGATCAGTCCAATTCCAATTTTGGGGGTGAAAGTATAAGGGGTAACCTCAGCTTTCAAAGCAGGCCAAAAAACATCTTCACCCCTGTAATAAGTAAATCCTAATTCCGGGATAACAGTTGTCTTATTCATCATCCAGGTGAAGTTGGCAACGCCATCAACTTTTATATATTCTTTAGAATTCAGCGCAAACAGATTCCAGCCTGATACTTTCAAAAAGTTACCACTTTGATACTGGTACCCTACAGACGGCCCCCAAATCCATTTATTCTTTTGTGCCTGAAGAGTTTCAGGAGTTAGCAGGAGCAATATAAAAAGGAAAAAGAAAGGACATGTGTTTCTCATATCGAAAAATTAATTCCATTCAATTTACCCAATTAACTTTACGAATCAAAATATTAAAAATGAAACACCCTTTACTGGCTGATGAAACAGACCAAAGAGGTTAACAATAAATGCACGTAAGTAATATCCTGAAAAGGAACAAAATTCAGGGTAGATCATTTGGGTGCCCAATGCTGTTATAACTCTGTCACAGACGCTCTATGACTAACGGATAAAGAAGTTAAACGGTACATTGACACTGATGGAAGTAGTAAAACCTTTCAGGGGTTTAAAATTATCCTTAGTCTGCATATCAAGGCCGTAGCCGACACCGATGTCCACGAGTGAAAGCAAACTCACCCCCACCTTTGGTGTCACGGTATAAGGTGTAATTTCTCCCTTCAGAAAAGGCCAGACCCCTTTATCACTCAGGTAATAAGTAAATCCAAGTTCGGGAATAACTGTCGTCTTATTCATCATCCAGGTAAAGTTGGCGCCCGCATCAATTTTCATATACTGATTATCATTGGGCGCAAAAAGACCCCAGCCTGAAACTTTTAAAAAATTACCTTTTTGGTATTGATACCCCACAGACGGGCCCCAGATCCAGGAACTACCGCCTTTACTGGCAGACAATTCCTGCTGTCCTTTTGCCGGTAAAAGAATTACCGCAAATACAGCGAAAAGAAGAAATATCTTTTTCATATGGAGGGATTTTAAAGACATACTAAATTTACAACATTAAATTAACATACTACAATAGTTGAGCCTAAGCAAGAGCTATGAACGGTTCTTATCGCAATATTATGACACTGTGATAACGGGATGGCTAAGATTTTGTTTACAAAAAATTCATCTTGTTCTTACCGATATTTATATTAACTTTGAGTTTAATCCATCTAAATCAGAGATGTACAATACAGATTCTTTAAAAAATTTCACCATTAGATTGGTCATACTTTTTGTCGCATTGCAGAGTTTCCATGCTCAGGCTCAATTTGGGAAACTGGGAGATATAGTCAATAAAGGAGTGAGCAAAGCGCTCAACAGTTCCCAACTGAAGTTATTGAAATCCGACCCTATCACAACCAATTTTGATGATTGTAATCAGGAGAAAACGCTTGTTGCTGATTTCGGAAAAGATTCTGTCAAAACAGATCTTTGCACGTTAAGCGCTCAATATACCAAAACTACAGGCTTCAGGCTGAAACCGGGCTTTTATAAAGGAACATTCAAAAGTTTCTGTCTGCAGGCAGGTACTTACGGACCATCAAGAGGAGATGCCTATCTCTTTGCTCCGCTGGCCGGCCCTAAAGAAAAGATAGCACGTACGCTCATTGCAAACTGGGAAAATCATCCTGAAATCGAACAATCTCAGGTACAGGTGCTGCTGTGGGCTATTATAGCAAAGACAAACTTTACAAAACTATCTCCGGAGCTGCAGGCTACCGCAGCAATACTCCTGAGTCAAAAAGACCTGTCAGCTTTGGGTAGCTCTGTCATTGATTATCTTAGCGGAGAAGCGATGCAGTCTCTGACACAAAACCTGCCTGAACCGGCAAAAACAATTGTAGAAATCGAAAACAAGATCAGAGGACTGATGTATAAAGCGAATGCCTCTTATCAGGAAATTGAAAGTCTGGCCATGCTTACCGGCGTAGCTCCTGTTAATGAAAAATTTCCGAGAGGTATCTGGAGCTTTCACCCGGATGGGTATTATATCAAATATCTTCCTCAGGGCTATTCTGTGACTTCGGTAGAAATATACGTGCCACAACAAGCGGGTACAATAGACTTTTTGCCAACTGGCGATGTTGCTGTTCCGGCATCAAGAGGCTCCCAGAGATTAGGACAGTCGAATATTCTGATCTGCGATCAGCAATAACCAGCCTTCAAAAAAGACCATATTACGCAACATAAATGTTGGTTTTCTTAAACGGCCAGGGACGGCAACATGTTAACAAAAGACCATTAAAAAGCCGGTATTCATTTCTGATATACCGGCTTTTTGATTTATTTCAAATCTTTCAGGATTTCCTGTATTGCTTTTTCCAACTGCGGATCCTTTCCTTCTAAACGGTCTGTAAATGTGTTCTTGACATAGATATCCGGTGATACTCCTGTCAGCTCCAGGTCCTGACCATCCAAGGTATAACATCCCCAGGCCGGTACTCTGTACATAGATCCATCGACTAGCCCCTTCGCTGAAGTGAAGATAATCCAGCGATAGGTTTCGGTTCCGATAATCTTACCCAGCTTCAGCGCCTTGAATCCCGCAGCAGTCATCTCGGCATCACTGAGCGACTGCTCATTGATCAACAGTACAATTGGTTTGGCGGCAGGAGCAAAATTACTTTGAGGTGCCCGCTTACCATCCCGGTATTGCCACTGCAGATATGGACGCTGTGACAGAAAACGCAGAACTTCATCGTGCACATTGCCTCCGGTGTTGTAGCGCAGATCCAGTATGATCGCATCTTTATTATTTTCCTGTTCGGCCATATCCAGTAAAAAGCGGTTTAACTCGTCACCCCCCATATTTTTCATATGAGAATAGGCGATCCGGTTGTTGCTCATTCCGTCCACCTTAGCTCTGTTTGCTTTGATCCACTCATCATAGAGCTGCTCCCGCTGTGCATTTGCCGGCTGCGGGCGTATATTGACGTTGATTTCTTTACCCTGACGGCTGAAAGTCAGCGCCATTTCTTCTGCTAGGGAAGGTAAGGTAAAATAGGAATCCCGGTCTCTGGTTTTATCAATGCTCTGGCCGTTGACTGCCAACAGGATATCGCCTTCTTTAATGTCTATGCCTTTGCGTGAAGCCGGGCTGTTGACAATGATCTGTGACACCTTCCAGGGATCTTTTGTATCATATACCACACCAATCTCATTCGTGACAGCAGTAAAGCTTTTACGTTCTTCAGGACCGGAAGAATTAAAACCTAAATGTGAGGCATTCAGCTCGCCCAACATATCGTTGAGTAATATGCGCAGGTCCGCTCTGTTATTGATATTCGGCAGATACGCTTCATACTGTTTTTTCACGGCAGACCAGTCTATTCCATGAAAAGTTCCGTCATAGAAGTTTTCTTCTATCCCGGCCCAGGTTTCATAAAACATCTGCGAAAATTCTTTTTCAAGATTACGTTGAAATTTCAATGAAACATCTACTTTATCAAATTTATTTGCATCTATATTATATTTCTGAATAGCTCCTCTGCTCAATGCATAATATTTGCCACCCGTTTCAAATAAAGTTCCGACGCCTCCATCAGCTACCTTCTCTGTTTTATTCGAAGTGAAGGGTTCAATCACAGTACGGTATAACGCTCCGCGTCCCTCTCCGTGATTGGAAGAATAGAAAACATAGGTCTTATCGCCCTTTTGAAACACAACGGGATCCAGCTGCGTACCGAAAGCCGGACTGACCAGTGTTATACGGTCCAGCAATCCCTGTGTATCTATAGTCACCACCGGTTTGTCAGCAGAAGCCGTTTTCGCCGGTTCTTTTTTATCCTTATCTGCAGGCGTTTTCTTTTGTGCTGTCGTATCTTTTTTTACCTTCTCCGTCTCTTTGAATAGTTCGTCAAACTTGCTGATGCGGTAGTCTTCATCAAAGTTTTCCAACGCCATACGGTATATGCTGGCGTTCTGTACTCCGGTAGGGTAGGAAGGCTTTGTCCGGTTACTCGCAAAATAAATATACTTCCCATCAGGAGACCAGGTAGGAGTAAGCTCGGATACTCCTGTATTCGTGAGATTGACAGTGCTGTTCGTCTTCAGGTTATGCAGCATAATATCTTGTTCAAAATTGCGGTATGCCGTGAACAGGATATAGTTGCCGTCCGGAGAAAATGAAGGAGAGGAATTTTGAAACGCCCATATTTCATCCTTTACCACTGTACTGCTTTTCAACGTATTGAGGTCTAATGTACGCACCTCATCGCGACCGCTGAGGTAGACTCCCAGAGTACGATCCTTATTAAATTCGATAATCCTGTTGTTACGAAGGTCTTTTGTCAATTGTTTTGCCTGTTCCTTGCCGTCTGCAGCGATCGTAAACCAGTTGAGATAACCCTGGTAGGTCTGATTAAAGAGTAAGGTTTTATTGTCTTTAAGCCATTTGACCTCCACAATGCGTTCGCCCTGACCCGGCATCTGCCGCACAAATTTTCCTTCTATATCACTCACAAACAATTCTCCGCGGGAGACAAAAGCCATTTTTTTGCCGTCCGGAGAAACATCCACATTGCTGATATTATCCTTGACATCAAACTCCTGCTGCTTGTTCAATACCAGGTTACGGCTGATTGCTATTTTAGGCTGGATGGTTTTCTTTGTGGCTACATCATATAAAAATAGCTGATAATCCTTCTCAAACACCACCTTTGTTCCGTTTGCCGAGACAGCAGGGCGTTTAATGGAGGTTGGAAATTTTGTAAGCCCGGTTTTCTTTCCATTAACAAAGCTGTACAGATTGTATTCCCCGTTTACCTCATCCGAAGCAAAGAAAATAGCTCCTTTCTGGTCCACACTCGGCCAGAAATCTTTCCCTGCATAATCCGTATATTGTTTGAATTGTTTTTGCTTCGGAGAGTAAGAAAGAATGTCCGGATTGAAAGCTCCTTTATAGCGCTTGCGGTTAGACGCAAAATTACTTTCCCAGGAATCGTTGAATAACAGTTCTCCGGAAGGCGTCTCTACAACATTATGAATGGTATTGAAATAATGCGGAAACATCCGTTCTGCAGTTCCTCCGTTGACAGCAACCTTATAACTGCTGAACCGGTTGTATCTTGACGAAGTAAAATATATACTCTTACTATCCCAGCTCCAGCTGTCTACTTCGTCACCTGCATCGTGGTATGTCAACTGTCGGATATCGCCCCCTTCCAGCGGCATAATGTATACATCCATATTGCCATTCTGATTGGAAGAGAAAGCAAGCCATTTGCCATCAGGAGAAATCCGGGGTGCGATCTCAGTTCCGGACATTGCGGTAAGCCGTAAGGCCAGACCACCATCTGCGGCGACTTTCCACAGATCGCCATCGTAACTGAATACGATTGTTTGCCCGTCCGGACTCAAAGTCGGATACGAGAAAAAGGATGCCTGGGACTGTGCATGTACTGTGAGCAGACTGCCCAGTGAAATTCCCAGTGAACAGAGAAAATGTTTGATCATAAAAAATAATAGGTTACGATTTGCGGCATACAGGGAGATAATCTGATTACTTTTTGACTATAGACACAATAAAAAATTATCCATATCCGTATTTGTGTGCTGCTATATTGGAGTTGAAAGTAGCTAATAGTCTACATTCTGACAACATAAAATGTAAAAACCATGTAATTTATCGTTCAAAAAAGCCTCCAAAAGAAAATTTAACGATTATTTCACATATCACGGCACCGGTTTCGCTTTGAGGAGATTAAACTTTTGCTATTTTTGGCCTTTGAAAATGAGAGCTGTATTTTTCATATTGAATATTTGTTTTCTCCTGATATGGGGACATCACCATGCCTATGCACATACTGCACAGCAGGTGTACGGTATTCAGGGAAATCAAATGCAGCAAACGAAACAGACCTGTCATATACACCATGACGCTCTCGTCATGAAAAACAGTCTGCTGGATGAAGAAGAAAAAAGTATTTTCAGTGTAGAAAATGAAGATACTGATTTTGTTTTCGGACGAAAAGACATGCAGCTATCCAAACAGATCATTGATCTGTCATACGGGTTGCTTTTACCTTTTATACAATACAGACATAAGGACCGTCTTCCTTTTTATTTTCATCTGTATACCCCTTCTTACAAATATATCCTCCAGCGGGTATTAAGAATCTGATAACCTTTCCATACATCATATTTACAGTCGCCGATACGCTTATCGATGGCTAATGGCATATTATTGAATTTTTACTGCTGTTAGACTGCCTGTATCCGGCTATTCCGTGATGTCACAATAGTCCCTGAAGAAATCATCGGTTTCCCAATTTCCATTTGTCCTATATTAATTCATATCATGAAGAGAATTATCATGTTCATGAGCTTGTTTGCATTATTATACCAAACAAGCTGTACTGCTAAAAAAGAGAAAAAAGAAGAAGTAGCAGAGTACACCGTTACCAGTCCGTTAAGAGTAGACACCTCTTTCACGAAGGAATATGTTTCACAGATCCGATCTGTACAAAACATCGAAATCCGAGCTCAAGAGAAGGGTTTTTTAGAAAAAATCTTTGTAGATGAAGGTCAGTATGTCAGTGCCGGCCAGACACTATTCCGTATCATGCCTCAGCTGTATCAGGCAGAATTGCTGAAAGCAAAAGCTGAAGTAGAACAGGCAACAATCGAGTTGGAAAATGCCAGTACACTGGCTTCCAATAACATTGTTTCTAAAAATGAAAAAGCTATGGCTAAGGCTAAGCTGGATGCAGCCAATGCCGAAATGAAGCTGGCCCAGATCCACTTATCCTTTACAGATATCAAAGCTCCGTTTTCGGGTATAATCAACCGTATTCCGCTGAAACAGGGGAGTCTGGTCGATGAAGGTGATCTGATGACATCCCTGTCCAATAACACGGAAATGTACAGTTATTTCAACGTGTCGGAGCCTGAATATCTAAATTACCAGACACATATCAATGACAGAGGCAGTAAGGAAGTGACGCTGATTATGGCTAACGGGGAAGCTTTTCCTAAAAAAGGGCAAATACAGACTATAGAAGGTGAGTTTGATAATGAAACGGGAAATATTGCTTTCCGCGCCAAATTTGCAAACCCCGATAAACTGTTGCGAAACGGAGAAACCGGAAAAATACAAATGGTATTGCCATTGAAAAATGCAATGATCATCCCGCAGAAAGCAACCTACGAGATTCAGGATCAAAAATATGTCTTTGTAATTGATAAAAATGGAATAGCCAAATCCAGAAACATCAAGATCGCCTATGAAATTCCGGATCTCTATGTGATCAGTTCGGGTCTTGCAGACGGTGACCGCTTCTTACTGGAAGGTGTACAGAAAGTAAAAGATGATCAAAAAGTACAAACGAAGTTTCAGGAGCCGGAAAAAGTGATGCAATCGTTGAAATTAAAAGCAGAGTAAGGCTGGCTTAAAATGAAATATTATGTTTAAGAAATTTATTCGCAGACCCGTTCTGTCTATTGTAATCTCACTGATTATATTATTCTTAGGAATACTGTCACTTGCAAAACTTCCGGTGACACAGTTTCCGTCTATCTCTCCGCCCAAAGTAAATATTACGGCCTCGTATCCCGGAGCGAACAACGAACTATTGATCAAATCTGTAGTCATTCCCTTAGAAAGAGGTCTGAACGGCGTACCGGGCATGAAATATATGACTTCGGATGCCGGTAATGACGGCGAAGCATCTATACAGGTTGTATTCGATCTGGGGACAGATCCGAATGTAGCAGCCGTGAATGTACAGAACCGTGTATCTTCTGTAGTCAACAAACTGCCACCCCTAGTTGTCCGTGAAGGAGTAAAAATCACACGTGAAGAGCCCAACATGCTGATGTACATCAACTTGTACAGCGACGACCCTAAAGCTGATCAGAAGTTCCTGTTCAACTATGCGGATATCAACGTAATGTCCGAACTGAGACGGGTAAGTGGTGTGGGCTTTGCAGATATACTGGGTACACGTGAATACGCTATGCGTATCTGGCTGAAGCCGGACAGGCTGACGGCCTATAACATCTCTTCCGATGAGGTGATGGAAGCCTTAAATCAGCAGAGTCTGGAAGCTTCTCCCGGAAAAACTGGAGAGAGTTCAGGCAAGCGTTCCCAATCCTTTGAGTACATTCTGAAATATCCGGGCCGCTTCAATAATGAAACGGACTATGGAAACATTATCCTAAAGGCCAAGTCCGGAGGTGAGTTTGTACGTCTTAAAGATGTAGCTGATGTAGAGTTTGGTTCGTCCATGTACGATATTTACTCTACCCTGAACGGTAAGCCTTCGGCTGCGATCACGGTAAAACAATCCTACGGATCCAATGCCAGTGACGTTATCAAAAATGTAAAAGAACTGATGACGGATCTTCAAAAGAACAACTTCCCCAAAGGTATGCACTATGATATCAGTTATGATGTATCCCGGTTTTTGGATGCCTCTATTGAGAAAGTGGTTCACACCCTGTTTGAGGCATTCATACTGGTAGCGATTGTGGTGTTTCTGTTTCTTGGGGACTGGCGTTCTACGTTGATTCCGGCACTTGCTGTTCCGGTTTCACTGGTAGGTACATTTGCCATCATGTCGGCATTCGGCATTACCTTAAATATGATTTCGCTTTTTGCATTGGTGATGGCCATAGGTGTGGTGGTCGATGATGCCATCGTAGTCATCGAGGCCGTCCACGCCAAGATGGAGGAGAAGAACCTATCTCCGCTGAAGGCTACAGAAGAAGCCATGCACGAGATCAGCGGTGCCATTATAGCCATTACACTGGTCATGGCCTCTGTATTTATTCCGGTAGCCTTTATGTCTGGTCCTGTCGGCGTATTCTACCGACAGTTTTCCATCACAATGGTATCTTCCATTATGCTTTCAGGAGTTGCGGCGCTGACATTAACTCCGGCTTTATGTGCGCTCATACTGAAAAATAATCATGGAAAAGCGAAAAAGAAAACATGGATCAGCAAATTTCTGGACAGCTTCAACAACATGTTTACCAAAGGTGCCGGAAGATATGAGAAGCTGTTGAATAAAACGGTTACTAAGAAAGCTTTTACTCTTCCTTTGTTACTGGCCTTCTGTATATGTACCTTCTTTTTAAGCAATTCTCTCCCTTCCGGATTTATTCCGGGAGAAGATCAGGGAATGATCTATGCCATTATTCAGACGCCTCCGGGATCAACACTGGAAAGAACGAACCAGATTGCAAAAGAACTGTTAAGAGAATCTGAAGATATCGATGGGGTACAATCCGTATCATCACTCGCCGGATATGAGATCCTGACAGAGGGTACGGGATCCAACTCCGGAACCTGTCTGATCAATCTCAAAAGTTGGGAAGAGCGTAAGGAATCTGCCGCAGAAATTATTGAAAAACTGGAAGAAAAAGCCAAAAATATCCCGGGTGCAAACATAGAGTTCTTCCAGCCTCCTTCCATTCCGGGCTACGGAGCTGCCGGAGGTTTTGAACTTCGCCTGCTGGATAAAGCCGGAAGCGGGGACTATCAGAAAATGGAACAGGTAAGTAATGATTTTGTCAAGGAACTGAAAAAACGTCCTGAACTTGGTTCTGCATTTACATTCTACTCCGCAAGTTTTCCGCAATATATGCTGAAAATAGATAATGATCTCGCAGAGCAAAAAGGTGTAACCATAGAAAAAGCTATGGACAACCTGTCTACACTGATCGGATCCAACTATGAAACCAGTTTCATCCGGTTTGACCGACCTTATAAAGTGATCGTACAGGCTGGCCCGCAATACAGGGCTTTACCAACAGATTTATTGAAACTGTATGTAAAAAATGATAAGGACCAGATGGTTCCCTATTCAGATTTTATGCATCTGGAAAAAGTATATGGTCTGTCTGAGATCACAAGACATAATATGTATAACTCTGCAGAGGTGAGCGGGTCTCCGGCTCCAGGCTACAGTAGCGGGCAGGCCATTAAAGCCATTCAGGAGGTTGCAAACAGCAAGCTTCCAAGAGGATTTGGTATCGATTGGGCAGGTATCTCCAAAGATGAGGTAAGCCGTGGAAATGAAGCCATTTATATTTTCCTTATCTGTCTGGGATTTGTGTACCTGATTCTGTCGGCACAATATGAAAGCTTTATCCTTCCCCTTCCGGTCATCCTCTCTTTACCGACAGGTATATTCGGAGCCTTTTTATGCTTAAAATTATTAGGCCTCGAAAATAATATCTATGCACAGGTAGCCATGGTCATGCTGATCGGTCTGCTGGGCAAGAATGCGGTATTGATTGTTGAATTTGCCGTACAGAAAAAGGCTGAAGAAGGAATATCGGTCGTAAAAGCAGCTATCGAAGGCGCTACGATCCGATTCCGTCCGATCCTGATGACCTCATTTGCATTTATTGCAGGTCTGATTCCTTTAGTGATGGCCACAGGCCCGGGTGCTTTAGGAAACCGTACCATCGGTACTGCAGCTGCAGGAGGGATGTTTATCGGAACGATCTTCGGACTGCTTATTATTCCGGGATTATACTACATCTTCGGAACAATAGCGGAAAGATCACGACTGGCAAGATATGAAGAAGAAAATCCATTAACAGAAAAAACTGAACCTTATGAACATGATGGAAAATTCGAAGACTAAGAGCATTATCACAGCGATTGCTTTCGCTCTGATGCTGGCAGGATGTAAAGCCCCGAAGGCGACCATTGTAAAAGATGAGGTAAAAGAAAATATCCCTCTGAATTTTCAAAGTGGCGAACAGCAGGATACAGTACAGAACAGTGGCACAACTCCGTGGAGACAATTTTTCACGGACCCGAACCTGGTCGCACTTATTGAGACTGCTTTAAAAAATAATCAGGAGCTGCTGATTACTCTTCAGGAAATCGAGATAGCAAAAAGTGGTGTACTTTACAAAAACGGTAAATTAAGTCCGACTGTTGCTGCAAAACTCGGCGCAGGAGTAAGTAAAGCCGGCCGCTATACCAGTGAAGGAGCCGGAGATGCCACTACAGAGATAGAACCCGGAAAAGAAATGCCGGATCCACTCGGAAATTTTGAAGGTGGCTTAGTCGCCAACTGGGAAGTGGATATATGGAAAAAGCTACGCACAGAAAAACAGGCGGCTATTGCTCACTATCTGGCCACGGTAGAAGGTAAAAACTTTGTGCTCTCCAACCTGATTGAAGAAGTCGCGGACAATTACTATGAATTGCTGGCGCTGGACAATCAGCTGGATATTGTACAACAATATATCAAATTGCAGGAAAGAGCTTTGGAGATCTCCAAAATTCAGAAAGAAGCTGCGGCAACAACAGAATTAGCAGTTAAAAAATTTGAAGCAGAACTCTCCAAGTCCAAAGCTACGGCCTATACGATTCATCAGGAAATAACCGAAAAGGAGAATCAGATCAACGCTTTACTTGGACGTTATCCGCAGCCTGTTGTCCGGACAAAAGAAAGTTTTATGTCTACAATCGCACAACCGGTGTATACGGGTATTCCTTCACAGTTGCTGGCCAACCGTCCGGATATTAAAGAGGCAGAATTGGAACTAAAAGCGGCAAAACTGGATGTAGAAGCGGCCCGCAAAGAATTCTATCCGTCACTGGAAATTTCTGCTGCGCTGGGACTGGAAGCATTTAAACCTTCTTATCTGGTGAAAATGCCGGAATCAATAGCCTTTGGTCTGGCAGGTGAACTGGCAGGTCCGCTGATCAATAAAAGTGCCATCAAGGCTAATTTCCAGACTGCAGATGCAAGACAGCTGCAGGCACTATACGAATACGACAAAACGATACTGAATGCCTATCTGGATATTGCAAACCTGATGTCTAAAGTGAAAAACATAGATCAGTACTATAAAATGAAGTCCCAGGAAACGCAGGCTTTGGATGAATCTATTGAGATCGCCAATCAGTTGTTCAAAAATTCAAGAGCGGACTATCTGGAGGTTCTCCTGAATCAACGGGATGCTCTGGATGCTAAACTGGAACTTATAGAAGCAAAGCAAAAACAACTAAGTACAGTTGTCGATATCTATAAAGGCCTTGGCGGAGGGTGGAAATAAGAACCTTCAAAGCAAAAAACCCGGTCTCGTTGGGACCGGGTTTTTATTCCTCGAAAAACTTGTTCTGTACAATCGAAGAAGGCAAAGGTTTAATTGCATTTCCTTTATGATCTCATACAAAATGAGAACTTTTGTTCATACAGTTTACTTGCAAGACCAGGAGCAATACCCAAGATGCAACTATTGAGATTCATATAGACAGTATAAGTGTTCAGTTATTAGGTATAGTAAATGTTGCAGTGTATCAAGAAGAAACTGCCAATACCATACATACTGCTGCTCAAAAGGTAACGGGTATTCATAATATCTATCTGGTTGTCAGATCGAAAAAAGATCACGATAAAAGCAAGGACTTATTAAATCTGGAATGGTTTGAAGTTGGTCGTTAGCTCAGTCCTTTTACACTAGGCTTACATTTTTGGCAGATACTTTTGCTGTTTTAGATCAATGAAATATGTTTTATTTCCTTCTTTCACTTCAAAAAGTATGCGTACATTTTTTCGTTCTTCGGCAGATTTATCGTTTACAGAAATACTGCTGGTGTAAGCAATGTTAATAATTTCGTATTTAGATTGAGGTTTGATTACCCAGGTTAAGTTATTAAGGTCCAAAATTCCCGTTTTACTGTAGTCTAGGTTACTGTTAAGGTTGTAATTAAACGCATGATTGTAAAGACTTCCAACCAGTTCGTCTTTTAATTTTACATGTCCGTTAAAACTGATGAGCGAGCCTTTGAAATTTCTGATTGGGGTAGAAAACCAAATATCATCTTCGTTAGACAGGAAGTCGATTTTATCAATTCTGTGATGCTTAAAATTAAACTGAGCTAAAGTATTGCCTGCCGTATCTATAATTCCGTCATAATATTCATCTGGACCAGTTTTTTTTGTAACTATGGCGTAATACTGTCCTTTGTGCAAAAATGGCTGAACATTAAAAAAATGGTGAGACTGAACATGGTATAAATCTGAATAAGCAATTAGCTTCCCGTTTTTATCAACTCTAAACCCTTTGTATCCTGTTTTAGCACTTATCAGTTCAATTTTATCACGGTCTGGCACTTCCATTGCCAGCATATTTTCAAGAGGTATTACATGTTCTATCCTAACGTTGCCGTTTTGGCTAACCGAAAATTTGAATTCACTTCCATACTTTCCAGTCATAATCGGATTAAAAAGCGAAACTTCAGAAATCTTATCGGTTGGTTTAAGAATTACTTTTTTAGTTTTTGCATCAATAAAACCGGTTTTTCCATCAATAATATAAGGAATTACGTTGCTAAGATTTTTCTTATCGGCTTTAGCTAAAAAAACACGAATATGTTTTTCAACTGTTGCGCTATCTTCTGCTTGAGCTAAAATAACTTGCGTAGCAATTAACAGCAACACGGCAAGTGCAATTTTGTTAATCATTTTTAAAAATAATTTAAGACAAAGATAAAAATAATTTACTGGTTATGTCATAAGTATTCCTCCTTAGTTTCTAAGCTACAAAGGGTTTAGAAATTGACAATATTAAAGTATTCTATCAGCTATGACGGAAATAATATTTGTAGTAGTTTCGGTCCATAGTTTCAATAATCTTTTTAGATCATAAAAAACACTTTAAACATTAATCCCCAACTTTTTAATCTGACCCACGTTTTCCTGTTCAGGTTAACCAAATTATTTGCTTAGTCCACAACCTTTGTAGGTGATCCAAAACGTATCGAACCACCCGAATGAATGTAATCGCAAACTATATCTTTCAGCTAAACAGCGGATTAGCTCTAAAAAAGAACAGGACAAACGAAAATATATTTCATTTGTCCTGTTTAGTAGCCCCAAGCAGAATCGAACTGCTATCTAAAGTTTAGGAAACTTCTATTCTATCCGTTGAACTACAGGGCCATTTGTTCTTGAGCGTAGCAAATGTAATATTTCTCTTCTTTCTAAACAATGTCTACGCATAATTTATAACCAAATAAGAATAGCAAAAATCTATACAACCACAATTAAGATATAGATTTCAACAATCGCTTATTGACAATTGTAATACCTTCATGATGGAATAAGTCGTATCTTTGTAGCATAGAAAAAATTAAAAAACAATATATAATCATGAGCTTTACAGGTAAAAATTTCCCAAGTATTGCAGTAGATGCAATCGATTCATTAGGTGACAATTTAAGTATCAACATTTTTGAAAAAGCAACTCAGGAAGGTAAAAAAGTATTATTGTTCTGGTATCCGAAAGATTTCACTTTCGTATGTCCTACTGAACTTCATGCTTTTCAGGATGCTTTACCAGAATTTGAAAAACGCAACACTATCGTAATCGGTGCTTCATGTGATTCTAACGAAGTACATTTTGCTTGGTTAAATACAGCAAAAGATAATGGTGGTATCGAAGGCGTTACTTACCCTATCCTGGCTGATACAAACCGTAACTTATCCAGCATTCTGGGTATTCTGGAAATCAAAGAAGTAGAGCACCCTGAATACGGTACTCTTGCTGAAGGATCTGCAGTATCTTACCGTGCTACTTACCTGATTGATGAAACAGGTAAAGTATTCCACGAGTCAGTAAACGATATGCCTTTAGGTCGTAACGTTAAAGAATATATCCGTCTGATCGATGCGTACACACACGTACAACAACATGGTGAAGTATGCCCGGCAAACTGGGAAGAAGGTAAAGAAGCTATGCACGCAACTCGTACAGGTGTAGCTGAATACTTGTCAAACCTTAACTAAGTCTGGCTAGCTTTAGCGAAGACTAAAAACAAAAAACAGGGGAAGTATCTGTATTTCTCCTGTTCTTAACCGCTTAAATAAAAAAATCATGTTACAGGAATTAGAAAACGATACGCTACAAGAAATTGTGGACAATAATGATATTGTAATGGTACAATACTCAGCTTCATGGTGTGGAAACTGCCGTATCATGAAACCAAAGTTCAAAAAGTTAGCCGGTGAGAATGAAAATGTTTCATTTATCATTGTTGACGCAGAGAAGTTTCCGGAGTCAAGAAAATTAGCAAACGTTAACAATCTTCCGACTTTTGCTGCATTCAAAAACGGCAAACTGATCAATCAGGTTCAAACTAATAAATTCGAAGGATTAATAGACTTATTCAATGAAACTACCAGTAATTAAGCATTTAACGGAATTTATCGAGCAAAATGATGTGGACTACGTACTGGAGACCATAGAGACACTGGAAGCACTGACAGAAGTTCCTTCCTTAAAAGATGAAGAACTGGATGTTATCGGAGAATTAATCTCTAATATGTACGGAGCTGTTGAAGTCGACAAATTGATAAAAGAAGGAACTCCTAAAAAAGAAGCACTAAATGTGTTTATGAAAAGAGTCCTTGGTTCTATAGATAAATAATCTGCTAAGCATTGATCTAAAAGTAAGTAGATGATAATGGAGAAGCCCTTTTGCAACAACATATGTGCATAACTTCTTTTTTGTGGAAAATTTATTTTTACAGGTGTTCTGTCAATAGAAATAAAAAACACTACATTTACTATAATAAAGGTTACAATACTTAAAGTTGCAAACAACGGAAACCTGTTTAAAACTCAATTATTCGTCGCTAATTGGAGCTTTAGGTCAAAAAAAGATTTTTTAATTGTTGTTAAAAGGGATCTGTAAATTTTACAGATCCCTTTTACTTTTCTGCTATACGGCGTTACAAAATTATTTATCTTTAGTCCTATGATTATAAGGAATATCACTATTGCTCTTTGCATGATCGCAAACACTCATCTATTATACGCTCAACCTGCACTACCGACACCTTCATCCGAAATCAAGCTCAAACTGGAGAAACTAAGCTCACTGGGATCTGTACTCTATTTTGCCGCACATCCGGACGATGAAAATACAAGACTTATTGCCTGGCTTGCGCAGGAAAAAAAATACAGAACGGCTTATCTGTCCCTTACACGTGGTGATGGCGGACAGAATCTGATCGGGACAGAAATTGGCAAAGAACTGGGACTGATCCGTACCCAAGAACTTTTAAAAGCCAGGTCTATTGACAAAGGAGAACAGTTTTTCAGCACGGCATATGATTTTGGTTTTTCCAAGACCTACGCAGAGACCTTTGATTTTTGGGAGAAAGATGAAGTACTGAAAGAAGCGGTGTGGATTATCCGTAAGTTTCAGCCGGATGTTATCATTACCCGTTTCCCACCGGATGAAAGGGGAGGACACGGTCACCATCAGGCATCAGCTATACTGGCTATAGAAGCTTTTAAAATTGCCGGTGACCCTAAAGTATACCCCGAACAGCTGAAATATGTAAAACCCTGGGCAGCCAAAAGATTACTGTGGAACACCTTTAATTTTGGAGATATAAAGACTACAGCCGACAATCAGTTTAATCTCGAGATTGGAGATTATAATCCACTCATAGGGAAATCATATGGGGAGATCGCATCAGAGAGTCGCTCTTCACACAAAAGCCAGGGCTTTGGTGCTTCCAGACAAAGAGGAAATACCAGAGAATACTTTGAACTTCTGGGAGGGGAAGCTCCTGAAACAGACTTAATGGATGGTGTAGAAACATCATGGAAAAGAGTAACAAATAACCCTGCTATACAACAAAAGATTACGCAGCTTAATCAGAACTTTAATATCAGTCATCCTGAAGCTTCTGTAACCGGATTGACCGAGCTCTTGCAACTGGTGCAAAAAGTAGATGATGCTCACTGGAAAACGCAAAAGACCAAAGAAATAAAAGAACTGATACTGGACTGTGCCGGGATATGGATAGAAAGTTATACCGATCAGCCGAAATTTGTCTTAGGCACAACAATTTCTGTTGCTAACGATGCTATTGTCAGAAGACCAGACGTTAAAGTCGAACTCTCGGCAATAAACAATACCGCTGTTAATAAGTCGCTTAGCTATAACAGCATCTTAACTGAAAAAAACAACCAAACAGCGACACCTGTTTCACAACCTTACTGGCTTGATAAAGAAGGTACACTGGGAAAATTCAATGTGGATGATTTAACACTTGTCGGCAATCCTGAAAATCCCGATGCCCTGCATAATACTTTTACCCTCAAAATAAACGGGGTGCCCGTCACATTTGATCGTCCGGTATTATTCAAATACACGCACCCCGTAAGAGGAGAGGTATATGAGCCGTTGATCATTAGCCCTGCTGTAACGGCTAATATACTGAGCAGTGCTGTTGTCGCACGCCTCGGCGAACCGAAAACCGTAGAAATCTTATTTCAGGCACATACAGATCAACCTCAGACAACTGAAGTGTCATTCGATGTACCAAAGAACTGGACTGTATCTCCGCAAAAACTATCCTTAGATTTTAAAAATAAGGAGACAGAAATCTCCCAAAAGATAATATTGACACCTTTATCAAAAGATGTCCGTTTAGATTCTTTACAGATCAGTATAGACAATAAGGCAGCCCTTTCTTATCATTCCATAGCATACGATCATATTCCCAAGATCACCTGGTTTCCGCCGGCAAAAGTCCGTCTTACCGGACTGGATATTAATATTCCTCAGAAAAAAGTCGGCTATATTGAAGGTGCCGGAGACCTGGTAGCTTCCAGCCTAAAAGATATCGGTATCTCGGTTACTCCACTTCGGGAGTCCGAGATCGTAAATGACCAGTTGCAGGACTATGATGCGATAATAGTCGGTATAAGGGCTTTCAACGTGAATAACAGAATGTCTGCGCTGATGCCACATCTTTTAAAATATGTAAGATCAGGAGGAACGCTGGTGGAGCAATATAATGTGAATAATGGCCTGAAATCCAAAACCTTTGGCCCTTACCCGTTTCAGATCACGCGGGATCGTGTGACTGATGAAAATGCAACGGTACAGTTTGACAAAGAAAGTCCGGTATTACAGACTCCAAATAAGATCACAGCCGCAGACTTCGACGGATGGATTCAGGAACGGGGATTATACTTTGCGTCACAGATAGATAGCAAATATGCGACTCCACTGGTGATGAATGATAAAAATGAATCCCCGAATAACGGATCTCTTTTGGTTGTTAATGAAGGAAAAGGTAAATTTGTGTATACATCCTTGTCTTTTTTTAGACAATTGCCTGCCGGAGTACCGGGAGCTTACAGATTATTTGTAAATTTGCTATCAAAACAATCACAATAAATTAAAAATGGAAAACCACATCGAAAATACAGAAGAAACTGCCTTGAATGTTCCTGGATTGATTATTCTAATTGGGGTAATTTTTGGCGCACTGACTGTTCTAGCCTGGAATCTATCCATTCTTGGTGCGATCGGTGGAGCAATCGGAGGCTTTATTTTTGCAGTCATTTTTATCAGTTTTCTTCTAAAAGGAAAACCACATGACAGATAGGGGTTTACCCCCTTTTGTGCGTAGCTGGAGGCAGTTTTATATTTTAGTTGTTCTCTGGCTAGCGCTTTTTATTCTGTTTCTTTACGGATTTACACTGTATTTCTCATGAGTGCGATCGACTGGACCGTACTCTTTCTAACCCTTCTGCTTATTATCTGCTACGGCATATACAAAAGCAGAGGCATACGCAATATAGACGGCTACCTGCTGGGAAACCGCTCTATGCCATGGTATAACGTGGGGCTATCTGTAATGGCGACTCAAGCCAGCGCGATCACTTTCCTTTCAGCTCCGGGCTTAGCTTACTCCTCCGGAATGAGCTTTGTACAGTTCTACTTTGGGTTACCACTCGCAATGATTGTGCTCTGTATTACATTTGTCCCGATCTTTCATCGTTTACGTGTATTTACAGCATACGAATTTCTGGAGAAAAGATTTGACATCAAGACACGTGCCCTTACAGCCATTCTATTTTTGATACAACGTGGTATATCTACGGGTATTACCATCTTTGCGCCTTCTATTATATTATCGACTATCCTTCATGTAGATGTTACCTATACTACACTGTTTATCGGTAGTCTGGTCGTACTTTATACAGTATATGGCGGAACCAAAGCTGTCTCATATACGCAGGCACTGCAAATGAGTATCATATTTGGCGGACTTCTGGTAGCCGGTTTTATGGTTGTGCATTTATTACCTGAAGATATCGGCTTTAGTAAAGCGCTTCACATTGCCGGAAAATCCGGAAAAACAAATGCCATTGATTTTACATTTGACCCCAACAATCAATATACAGTATGGACAGGGCTGATCGGTGGTTTTTTTCTTCAGTTGTCTTATTTCGGGACAGATCAAAGTCAGGTGGGGCGTTATCTCACCAGCTCATCTATCCGGGATAGCCGGTTGGGACTTTTGATGAACGGATTACTGAAAGTTCCGATGCAGTTTGCCATTCTATTGATCGGCGTACTTGTATTTGCCTACTATCAATATCATACTCCTCCGGTATTTTTCAATCAGCAAGAAATTCAGAAGTTACAGAGCAGTACATATAAAGATGAATACAATGCTCTTGAACAACAACACGTACAACTGTACACGGAGAAACAGGCGGTCATCAATGAGTTGACAACAGCACTGGACAAAAATAATGATAAAGCAATAGAAGATGCCCGCCTGAAGCTTGAACAATCAAATAAACAGGTACAGGGCGTCAGGGATAATGTGATTGCGCTGATCAAAAAGAATGACGGTAAAGCGGAAGTGAATGATAACAACTATGTGTTTTTATCCTTTATAACTACCACATTCCCTAAAGGTCTTATCGGATTGCTGGTGGCGATTATATTCCTAGCGTCTATGGGCGCAACAGCCAGTGCGATTAACTCTCTGGCATCTACGACTATCGTGGATATCTATAAGCGATTTATGAACAAAGACGCCTCTGATCAGGGTTATCTCAATGCATCCAGACTGATCACATTTGCCTGGGGCATATTTACCATACTCATCGCGCTCTACGCCAGTCAGCTTGGCAATTTACTGGAAGCAGTCAATATACTCGGATCCCTGTTCTATGGAACAATATTAGGTATTTTTATAGTGGCTTTCTACGTAAAAAGGATAGGAGGAAGGGCGGTCTTCTGGGCAGCAGTGATATCGGAAATCATTATTGTAGCGATATGGAAAATGGATGTTGTCGCTTTCCTTTGGCTCAATCTTATCGGCTGCGCACTTGTGGTCATCATAGGACTTATCCTGCAGCAAATATTACCCCGAAAAACGGAGAATTTAGCCGGCGGAAAACTGTAATAGGGTTACTCAACGATCTGTAAAGTCTCCAACAATAAGAAAATCCTGTAAATCTACAGCCGAATTATAAATCTATTACACATCGGCCTTCTGAAGAGGATGATGCTTTCGACCTGGCTTAATATTTAAGGTATAGATTATACAACACACTCTTGTCATACAGGGTAAGCTCCGGTCTGAGGTCATTCACAATAAACTTTCGTTTGAATGCTACGATAGCTGCAGATAAATTACGGGTATCGTATCCGATTATTTTAAGCGCATCTACAGGGTTGAAATATTCAGGAGGGGTCATGAGTGTGCGTTCATCATACCAGAGTCCAAATCCCCGCTCAGCAAGCTTCTTCCACGGAAAAAATATACTTGGATCATTTTTGCGGGTAGGAGCAATATCTCCATGACCGATAAAGTTGGCGGTAGGTATATCGTAATTTGTCTTTAGTGTATCCAGTAAGGTTAGCAAGGCATTGATCTGTACATCGGAAAATGGTTCTCTGCCATTATTATCCAGTTCGATTCCCAGAGAAACCGAATTCATATCAGTAACTGATCCCCATTTGCTTGCTCCTGCATGCCATCCTCTTAGATAATCATTGAGCAACTGGTAAACCTCACCTTTCTTTCCGATCAGATAATGTGCACTCACTTTCGTATGCTCGAGTGTAAATGTGCGGAGCGTCTGTTTGAGGCTGTCCTGAGCAGTATGATGGATAATTACATAATTGGGTTTACGGATGTCAAAATGAATTGCTCCTACCCAATCCAGATCCTTACGCATTCCTTTTTGCTGCAGATCGGCCACTTTATCCACAGCTTTTACTTCGGGAATAGCGCTGTCTGCCGTTTCTTTTGCGCCGCTTGGTTGCGGAAGCTCAGCAGTCAGTGTAGAGGCAATCTCTTTTACCTGATTATGATACTGCTTATTCGTCCTGGCATATTGATTCGTTTTACAAGCTGAAAACCCTATCACCACTACTAAAACTCCAAATACGGCCTGTATGCCTGCTTTCATTACCTCGGCAAATTAAATGTAAGACCTAAAGCCAGAGATTCGGAGAACTGCAATTTCGCTTTCGGATTTTCAGGAGTAACATCATCGCTGTCATACAGCATTATCCCGTTTAAATTAACATTCACTAATCGTGTGATCTTAGCTGTCAGCCATACATCTAAACGATGACTGGGATCACCTATTTTTTCATAATTCGCAAACAGGTTGTAACGACTCTTCAGATTAAGATTCTTCGACAGATTCTTATCCAGGTTCGCTGTTACCTGAAAGGCGAGATCATTTTTAAAGGTTTTTCCGGCCTTAACACCATATTTCTCCTGATCCTTAGTGATTGTTTGTCCGGGATACTTAATGGCGTATTGTTCTATTGTCAGCGGTTTGATACGATCGTCCAAAACAAAAGTCTGACGGGCAGTACCTGTACCAAATCGTACGGAAAATGTATTGTCAGGCTTATACTCCAAACCGAAAGATTCGGTAACATAACCCGGAGCCATAAATGCTGAAACGGTTTCTTTTATCCGCTCTACTCCATCTTTGGTTTCATACGTATAACCGACGTCAAATTGTGATTCAAAAGTTAAGGAAGTAAAGAGTGACCAGCTTTTCGATAATTTATAAGACAGTTTGTTATCCCAGAAAATACGGTCATTATTCTTTTTGGCCATTTGATCCTTATTCTTCACTTTACCATACCGCAGATCTACCTCCGTAATAAAGTTAAAATCATCCTTATTAAATTCGGATTTATGCCAGGCGTTTAGCCCCAGAGCTAATGAATTGACCCCCCCGCCTTTCCAGCTATCACTGAATGAAGCCTGATTCGCGTTAACCCCAAACCGGCTCCAATGTTTCCAATAATCTACTTCCAGTGCTAGTTTAGGAATAGGAACATTGATTGGTTTTATATTCAACTTTTGCTTATCCTGATTATTTGTAATAGAGTCCGGTTTTGCCCGAAGATCTTTTAAATCAACCTGAGCATGGGCTGTTTTGAAAAGCAGGCCCATCAATAGAAGAAAAGCGTAGTTTTTTATTTTCATAATAGCTGTTTTGTTAAACAATTATTTATAGGGTTTTATATCTAATGTTATGTCCGGCAGCAAAGGTAAGCGTTTTAATGCAGGATTGCTTATATACTGTTCATAACTTGACTGAATATAGGTTGTCATCTGATATTCTGTTGCCGAAATTACAAAAAAATATGATGGCCGGTACTGTATCATAAAATCCTTCAACCGTTCATCCTTAAGACCTGTAACCTTTACAACCAATGCTTCTGTAAATTTGTAATCGATCATATTCTCTTTATAATCGTTTTCAATGAGGCGTGTCAACCGCTTTGCATTCTTTACTTCTCTGCTGAAAAGGCTGTAAATCGCATTGATACTTACACCCGCTCCGGTAGGTCCTACTGAAAATACACTGCCCGGATCAGCCAGGCGATACGCCTTATTATAATTTTCCCGCTCCTGTTGCAGAATCTCTTCAGGTGTCTTCCTGCCTTTGACAGTGACCTCCTGCAGATAAATTGTGGCCCGCTTCAGATAGAACAGGATTACCGGACTGTCTTCTACTTTTACAGTATCTCCGTGAAACCCTTTAGAGGACGCTATAAGTACATCTCCCTTTTTGGCTTTGATCTGAAACTCTCCTTTGGAATTATTAAAAACCTCGCCACCGCTGGATACATTCCTGATATTCACCTTCGCAATCCTTTGCTTGGTGTCCATATCAAAAACTATTCCTTCTATTTGTTTTTGCGCAAAAAGAGGGTTGATTTTCCCGAGAAATAAAATAAAAAAAAGAATATAAAGGCGCGTTCTCACATGGTAAAACTACATTATCGAACGCTAATTGTGAAATATTTAACAACTTTTCACTGTTTGTGAATTATTTTGAAATCACAAGCAATTGTCCTATAGAAACATCATCTGCAGTCAATCCATTGAGTTGTTTTATCTGTTCTATAGAAACATTATACATTTTACTGAGTGCATATAATGTCTCCTTGGCTTTGACTTCATGAATGCGCATAGCCACCGGACTTTTTATCTGTTCAGGTACCACAGCAGCGGGCTCCTGTACAATACGTTGTTCTATTACTTTGTCTACCACTTCCTCCCGTTTTTCTTTTTCTACATAAGTTTCCGAACGGTCGTAGCGATACAGTTCATACCTTTCGATCATATCGATCAGGAGTTCGGCATAACGAGGATTGGTGGCATAACCGGCAGATTTCAGCCCTCTTGCCCAACCTTTATAGTCGTCCTTATCGAGCAGGAAAAGTTTCTCGTAGCGTTTTCTTAATAAAAATTGAGAGTGGTCTTTAAAAGACTGATCCGGATTGTCATATACACGGAAACAGTCATTTTCGTTATCATCCGGACGGTTGACACTTCTTCCGTTCCATACGCCGCCACACTTGATACCGAAATGGTTATTCGCTTCTCTGGCAAGATAGCTGTTGCCGCTTCCGGATTCGAGTAATGCCTGCGCCAATTTTATACTGGCCGGAATGCCGTATTTATTCATTTCAGAAATAGCGACACTTTTATAACGTTCAATATAGCTCAATCCGGACATACTGGTGGCTCCTTTGCCGGAGGAAGTCTGGCTGCCCTGATTTCCTTTTGAAACAGAGGTTCCATTTTTGCCCTGTAAAACGGTGTGCCTTTTACTTGAACACGATGATGCGACCAGCATAACCATGATGGACAAATAGAAAATCTTTTTCATTGAATACTATAGAGTTTTACCTTGTTATAAAATGCAATAATACTGAAAAAAAAGCTTATCTCAATTTTGAGGATGTTCCTTGTGAAACATCAGCATCTAATCTGTTGGCAATACGGGATTTATTATCTGAAACCGGAGTGTCCAGTTCGTCCAATCCATATCTTTTGATCATACCCAATACCTGAGATTTCCAGCTTTTACTATGTGAATATCCTGATCTTGCGATTCCGTTTATCCATTGCTGATAATCGTCTGAGTCGTATTTGTCAAAAAGTTTTTGAGTGGAAGTCCTTCGTTTCAATAAGGCAACGAAGTCATGATATGAATCTAAAATTGAAGAATAGCCTTTGTAGGATGACCGGATGGTCTTGCTATTGTTCTTGCCTTTAATTCCGAAATGGTTATTCAGGTTTTTGGCCACTTTGCTATTTCCATTTGCACTTTCATGCATAGCAATAGCTAAAATAACGGAGGCGGGAACACCCTGTTCGCGGCTCAGACGTTGTGCGATCTGCTTGTGCTCTTCGACATAAGATGTCGGAGAAAATTTCTGTGCAAAAGTAGTTATACTTAAAAAACACAAAAACAACACAAGAAGAACCTTCTTAAAGTTTTTTTCTTGCATAATAAATCATTTAGTCCACAAATCACTTTTTGCGTAACACAAAAAGCCCATCCCGAATAGGTAGAATTAATTTGTCTACCCGTTGATCCTTTGCTAACTGCTCGTTCAACCCGAGAATTTGTTTCGTTTGATTGTCCGGATCCTCCTGCAACACTTTTCCCTTCCATAAAACATTGTCGATCATAATAAGTCCTCCGGACGGAACCCGATCAACCAGTAATTCATAATACTGAAGATTTCTCTTTTTGTCAGCATCTATAAATATCAGGTCAAAATCTCCTGATATCTCTTTTATCACTTCCAGTGCATCCCCGATATGATACCGGATCTGCTCCTTATATGATGATTCATCAAAATATCCCTGCACACGTTCTTCCTGCTCTGCATTGATATCAATCGTATGGATTTCACCATCTTTGCCAAGCCCTTCGGCCAGACAGAGAGTCGCATACCCTGTAAATGTACCAATCTCCAAAATGCGTCCCGGTCTTGCCATTTTACTCAAAAAAGAGAGTACTCTTCCCTGATAATGACCGGACAACATATGAGGCATAGTCTCCCGTAAATAGGTCTCTCTGTTGATCCTTTTTAGTAACGCTGATTCAGCGTCACAAGTATGTTCTAAGTACGTATTTAACAGTTCTTCTGACTGATACATGGATGCAAATGTAAATAAGGCTTTTGTAAATACAAAAACAAAAAATCATATTTCGCTAAAAGTCAAGACATTACATTATTTTGTTCGTCACAAAGTAAAGTAATGTCCGGATTTAGGAATTCTTAATAAAAGCGGGGATTTCTTAGATTAAACCAGACTGGCGGTAATTAATCTCAAAAATTCGGACCGTGTCACATCGTTTTGAAATGCACCGGTAAATGCAGATGTCGTGGTAACAGAATTTTGTTTCTGTACACCGCGCATCGCCATACACATATGTTTACATTCCATCACTACTGCCACACCTTGTGCACCAAGTGTCTCCTGTATACAATCCCGGATTTCGTTGGTAAGACGTTCCTGTACCTGCAGGCGTCTTGCAAAGATATCCACTACTCTCGGTATTTTACTCAGACCCACTATGTGTCCGTTAGGGATATATGCCACATGTGCCTTTCCAAAGAAAGGAAGCATATGATGCTCACAAAGGGAGTATACCTCTATATCCTTTACTACAACCATCTGACTGTAGTCTTCTTCAAACATAGCACCTTTCAATACAGCTGCCGGATCCAGATCATATCCGTGAGTGAGGTACTTCAATGCTTTTGCAACACGCTCTGGTGTCTTTAACAGTCCCTCGCGTGCAGGGTCTTCGCCTAAAGCCTGCAGGATATCGGTATAATGAGTAGCTATTCTGTCAACATGCAATGGATTATACTTGTCGATTTTAACATAGCCATCCATCTCTTCATGATCTAAACTTGAAGGGTTGCTCATGATCAAATTTTATTTTAAGATTTAATTGCCGAAATATTCGACATAATTGTTTTCTGTTTCTACTAATTTCACACTATGCAGGATCACATTATGCTCCTCAAAAAGAGGATTCAATACATTAAAGATCTCAATAGCCATGTACTCCGTGGAAGCCAGTTTGCCTTTCATAAAGTCTACATCAAGGTTCACATTGCGATGATCCAGTTTTTCGATAATATGGTGCAATATGATTTCCTTCATTTTTTTTAAATCAATCAGAAAACCGGTCTCCGGATTTACCTCTCCCTTGACCGTCACAAACAATTCATAGTTGTGCCCGTGCCAGTTGGGATTGCTGCATTTTCCAAAGACATTTTCATTCTGCTCTGATGACCAGTCCTCTCGGTAAAGTTTGTGCGCAGCACTGAAACGCTCGCGTCGAGTAATAAAAATCATAATGCTGCAAAGATACTGCTTTACGGTTAGATTTGAGTAAATATTAGTATTATTGTAGGACAACGCTCGCTCGTATGAAGACACTTATTGTTGCCGCTACATCCTTTGAAATTCAACCCTTTCTGGAAAAAAAGCTGGATTATACTTCCTGTGAAACCCTAATCACAGGGGTAGGCATGACCAATACGGCCTATCAACTCGGCAAACACCTGGCTAACAATCACTACAACCTGATTATTAATGTCGGAATAGCAGGATCTTTTGACAAAAATCTGATGATAGGAGAGGTGTTGGAGATCACAGAAGATCGTTTTGCAGAGTTAGGCGCTGAAGACGGAGAGACATTTCTTCCCATAGAAGTGCTTGGCTTTGGCCAATCTGTTTATTTTTCTACCACACCTCCCGACTGGAAGCCCCGGCTTGAACCCTATAAAAAATGTACCGCTATTACAGTCAACAAGGTACACGGTCATGAACAGTCGATTGAAAATATCAGGAGGCGGCTCCCTTCAGTCTCATTAGAATCTATGGAAGGTGCGGCTGTATTCATGGCTGCCGCGGAAGAAAACATTCCTGTGATTCAGCTTCGCAGCATTTCAAACTATGTGGAAAGACGCGACAGAGAGAACTGGAATATACCGTTGGCAATCAAAAATTTGAACTTCCAACTTTTAGATCTTTTATCCAGATAGGTTTTATTTCCTGCTAATATTGCCATATCAGTCTCCTTTTTTTATCAAAAATGAGGCAAAGTCATATAATTTTGACAGCCGGAACCTTCAAAATATCAATAAATAATAGTAGTTTTGCGTATTAGAATTTGACACTATTTACAACTGATGAGAGAAATACAATTCAGAGAAGCACTTCGCGAAGCCTTAAGCGAAGAAATGCGTAAAGACGAAAAAATATTTTTAATGGGCGAGGAAGTTGCAGAATACAACGGAGCCTATAAAGTAAGTCAAGGTATGCTTGACGAATTCGGACCAAAACGCGTTATAGATACTCCAATCGCAGAGCTTGGTTTTGCCGGAATCGGTGTTGGAGCAGCAATGAACGGTCTTAAGCCTATTGTTGAATTTATGACATTCAACTTTTCACTGGTAGCAATTGACCAGGTGATCAACGCTGCAGCCAAAATTCGCTCAATGAGTGGTGGCCAGTTTTCCATTCCTATTGTATTCCGTGGCCCGACAGGTAATGCCGGTCAGTTAGGTGCACAGCACTCTCAGAACTTTGAGAACTGGTATGCTAATACACCAGGATTGAAAGTTGTCGTTCCATCTAACCCTTATGATGCAAAAGGTCTTTTGAAATCTGCTATCATTGATCCGGATCCTGTTATTTTCATGGAATCTGAGGTAATGTACGGCGATAAAGGTCCTGTTCCTGAGGAAGAATACTATCTGGAAATCGGCAAAGCGAATGTCGTAAAAGAAGGTACTGATGTAACTGTTGTATCATTCGGTAAAATGATTCCTCGTGTTGTTCTTCCGGCTATCGAAGAATTGACAAAAGAAGGTGTAAATGTCGAATTGATCGACTTACGTTCGGTACGTCCTATTGACTATGCAACCATCGTTGAATCTGTTAAGAAAACAAACCGTTTGGTTATTGTTGAAGAAGCATGGCCTCTGGCATCTATCTCTTCAGAGATAACATACAAAGTACAACGTGATGCTTTCGATTACTTAGACGCTCCTGTAACTCGTGTTACAGCGGCAGATGTACCTCTTCCATATGCGCCTACATTAGTAGAAGCAGCTTTACCAAGTGTAGCTAAAGTGGTAAAAGCAGTAAAGGAAGTAGCTTACTTAAAGAAATAAGTTATCTTATTATAAATTCAGGAAAGCCTCTCAGTGATGAGGGGCTTTCTTTTTGACCACTTACTTAAATTCCTTTTATGAAAAAACACGCATTAAGCCTCCTTATCTTATTAGGCCTGGCATTGACCACTCAGGCACAACAAGCCGTTACTTTAAAAATCAAACCATCCCTTAATAAACCATCAGTGGTCAAAATGGAAGTCAAGACAGATGTGGACGGACCACAAAGTGTATTAATGAATATGTCCATGAAAATGGAAATGACCCCTAAGAGTATAGAAGGGGAGAAGATTACTATCGAAACACTTACCAAATCCATAAAAGCTGAAATCAATGCAGATATGATGACGCTTAATTATGATTCTGAAAAAGAATCTACAGACGAAATGGGAAAAATGCTGAGTGAACAGTTTGCACCTATACTTGGCAAAACAATCACGACAGTAATGACAAATTCAGGAAAAGTCCTGGATGTATCTTTTCCGACAGAACTGGGACAAGGAATAGATAAAAACTCTTTTAATAATATGGCAACAGCTTTGCCGGATCATCCTGTAAAGCCCGGAGATACATGGGATAGTGAAATAGAAAAAGGAGAGCTCGTTCCGAAGATCACGACGAAATCCACATTCAAAGAAATATCGGATAGCGGCTACGTTATCGATATCGCAGGAAATGTATTCGGAGATGATGACTCGCAGATTGGAACGATTACCGGGAACTATATCTTAGATAAAACAACTAATCTGACCAAAAGCTATGTCCTGACAACAAGACTTGAAGTTCAGGGAACAAAAGTGACTACGGAAGTCACGATGAATACCTTATAAAAAACAGAGGGCTCACCGCATGGTGAGCCCTCTGTTTTTTATAAGCAAATGCCTTACGCATTGATTTCTTCTTTATATTGATCTGCAGACAATAACGCATCTACATCAGCAGGATTGCTCAATTTGACACGAATAATCCAACCTTCACCATATGCATCTGAGTTAACCAATTCAGGAGAAGCATCAATCGCTTCATTTACTGCTAACACAGTTGCAGTAACAGGCATAAACAAATCTGAAACTGTTTTTACAGCCTCTACTGTACCGAAAACTTCATTTGCAGGTACTTCCTCGCCTACTGTGTTGATATCTACAAATACGATATCGCCTAATTCGCGTTGTGCAAAGTCTGTAATACCAATTACGGCTTCATCTCCTTCAACACGAACCCATTCGTGATCTTTCGTGTATTTTAATTCTGCTGGAAAATTCATAATCTTAATTTTTTCTCAAAAATAGAATTATAACATGACATTACAAAATATTAAAGATGCCCTTTAATATATGATTAAAGTTGTATTTTTAGAATATGAATGCACAGATTGCAAAGTTATATGATCTTGCTCAAAAGCAGGAACGGATGATTATAGGCTTAATGTCGGGAACATCACTGGACGGATTGGATATCGCGCTATGTAAGATCTCCGGATCAGGGAACAATACGCGTCTGGAACTTGTAGCTTTTGAGACTATGGATTATGAACCTCAATTCCGGACGTATGTAAGGGAAGTGTTTTCAAAGCGTACAATTGATCTGCAAACCTTATCTGGTGTGAATGCATATGTCGGTATCGTGCACGCCAAGCTTATCAATCAGGCCCTGCAGCAATGGCAGATAGATGCCTCTCAGGTGGATATTATTGCCAGTCACGGGCAAACCGTATATCACGCGCCACAAAGTCTGACTCATGACACGCACCTTCCGAATAGCACACTGCAGGTAGGCGACGGGGATCATATTGCTGTAATAACCGGTATTATTACACTTTCTGATTTCAGACAAAAGCATATTGCAGCAGGGGGAGAAGGTGCTCCTTTGGCTGCCTACGGAGATTTCCTGCTGTTCACAGATAAGATTGAAAACAGAATATTACTTAACATCGGAGGCATTTCGAATTTCACCTTTCTACCTCATACAGACAGTCCGTATGAAGCGTATGCTACGGATCTGGGGCCGGGAAATACCATGATGAATCAATATATGAAGGAACACTTTGATGAAGAAATGGATAGAGATGCACATGTTGCCCGCTCCGGAAAACCTGATCAGAAGTTATTGGCAGAATTAAGTAAAGAACCTTTTCTCCTGCTGGATTTCCCCAAAACAACAGGACCGGAACTTTTTAATCTTCAGTACTTACAACATTTGCAGGAATTTTCCGGCACTTCAGCCCTCTCTCACGAGGATGTGATGGCGACGCTATGTCATTTTTCTGCCGACACGATTGTCGCAGCGATTCTAAAACAGTGCAAGGATCTTCAGAATGTTGCAGTATATATCAGCGGGGGCGGGCTGCATAACCCCTTACTCGTAGAATTGATAAAAGCCGGATTGCCCGGTTATAAAATAACATCTTTTGAAGAGCTGGGTCTTAATCCGGATGCAAAAGAAGCGTGTCTGTTTGCGTTGCTGGCAAACGAGACACTTGTTGGAAAACCTGATCATGTCAATCAGATCAAAGATTCACCAGCTGTTTGCATGGGTAAAATAAGCCTTCCGGCTTAATCGTTGTCTATGGCCTGATGTATATAGGCTTTAAAAGCAAACATGCTGTGTGCGGCTTCAATTACCTTGTCCAGCGCATCCGAAGCCATCAGCTCTTTATCTGTAAACTTACGATAGAGAATAAAGCTCTTTAATTTAAGGATTTCTATCTCCGGATGCGAAGCATCATATCCCGCAGGAGGTCTTACCAGCTTATCTTCTGCGGACAGATCTGATGCCTTCCACTGATGATCTTGCAGTGCTTTATAGAACCCTTCCGCATTATAATCGATTTCCTGACGGATAGCATCCAGATGTTCTTTATTTGGTCTCCAGTACCCCACTCCCAAAAAAGACTTACCCGGCTCTATATGTAAATAATATTCCGGGCCGTCCAGTTTACGTCCGTCAACAGATATGCCGGCACTGAACCAGGTCTTGTAAGGTGTCTTATCATTCGAAAAACGGGTGTCCCGATAGATTCTGAATAAACATTTGCTCTCTGAAATATCGGTGTGAATATGAGGATCAAAAGCAGATAATGCATCAATAATACCACGGATAAAAGCTTTTACATTAGCCAGAGAAGCCTCATACAGCCCTCTGTTCTCCTGAAACCATTCCCGGTTATTATTTGGTCGAAGTGCTTCCAAAAAAGAAAAGGTTTGTTTTTCAATCTTAGTCATAACGAAAATAGAATTTATACTAATAACAAAAATATATAGACTAACGGCGCTGCGATAAGCACACCGTCAAACCGATCCAGAAAACCACCATGTCCGGGCATGATCTTACCCGAATCTTTTACGTCCAGACTTCTCTTAAGCATAGATTCTACCAGATCTCCCAATGTGCCGAAAACACCAATTGTCAACGCCACAACGACCCATTGCCATTTATCAATGGACCCGAAATACTGTTCCAGATTGAGCGCAACCACTACCGCCAGAAGAACTCCTCCGATAAATCCTTCCCAGGTCTTGTTCGGAGAAATCCGTTCGAAAAGTTTTCGCTTTCCAAAACTTCTTCCCGCCAAATAAGCTCCGGTATCATTAGACCATTGAAGAATCAGATATCCTAAGGGGATGTAAAAGTTGAATTTCCCGTGTACAAAAGCCAGACCTATCAATGTCAGAAACGGAACAACCGTGTATACAATTCCGGTGATAGTATAGGATATATCATGAAACGGAAATTTGCGGTTTTGATATAAAGCCGCAATATAGATCCATAACAGAAAGGGAACCACCAACAGAATAAACCGGAAGGACCAAAATTCCAGATAAGCACCTCCGCCTGTAACCATCAGAACCAGCCCCGTCAGCAATCCGACAGTCTTATCAGGTCTGATATCATCAGAAGTTACCAGCTTATAAAATTCATGAAGGCTTGCTACACCCAGTAATGCAAAGAAAGCCACAAATACCTCTTTACCTAACAGATGAGAACCTACAAGGATAATAATAAAGAAAACACCTGTAATAGCTCTTGTCTTCATGATTAGTTTTCTTCCGGATTAAGTTCATCGATCAATGCATTTGCCTTCTCTACATCATTCGCATTGACATAAAGCTCTATCTTACCAAACAGATAAGAAGAGTCCTGCTTATTGAGTACAACAGCATTAACCTCATTTTCTAAAAGCATCTGCTTTACAATTTCACTCTGGATCGCATTTGTATACGTCTTGATCTTTACCCAGTCTTTTTCCATCGTTAACCTTTCTTGAATAGTTGTAAAATATAAATAACAATACCATTGTTGCCGCTATACTCCCGATATATATATACCATGGATAAGTTTCAGCAGTACTCATCTCCTCAAAAGTTTTCCCTTCTCTGGAATAGTAAAAGCCAAAAATGGTAGCCGTAGCATTGTTGATAAAATGTCCGAATATTGGAATCCAGATATTTTTACTCCAGATCAGGAGATATCCGAAAAATGCTCCCAAAAGCATTCTTGGAAAAAATCCGTAAAACTGAACGTGTATGGCGCTAAAAATTATGGCCGTTACCCAGATCGCAAGATGCTGATTTTTGAAAAGACGAAAAAAACTCGTTTGGATTACCCCCCTGAAAAACAACTCTTCACAGATTCCCGGCAATACCGCCAGAATGATAAGATTGATAATCAATCCCCACCACGATGTTTTCATAACGATGCCGGACATCATGGAGGCCGCACTATCTTCCTGTTCGCGCATCCAGGATTCGATGCCTTTCAGACTGTCCGGCAGCACCATCTTTGCATTCCATTCTGCAATTTGACCCATCAAAGGGATAAAAGCAATCATCGTGAACAATACCAGCAAAAAGTAGGTCGGCTGTCCGGGCTTTTGCACAGGAAAATAGTTTATCTGCCGTTGTTCGGCTTGTAAAAGAAGATAAGCCGGTAATCCGAATGTAGCAATACTGCTTACAGCTAATAACAAATTGCTAAAAACCGGATTGCTCATGATGGACGAGCCTGATTTAAGTACGTCAAAACTTCCGGAATAAACAGCAAATATAAACATGACTATTCCCTGCAGTGTCAGACTGCAAGCCAGGCTAATAATAATCAATAATAGCATAGATACGACCGGCGTATGAATAGGCTTTGTAAATAGCATTTGTTATTGTAAAAATAATAATGATACTGTATTCTCTTAATCTCAAAAATTTGTTAAAGATAGGCAATATCAGTAGTTTGCACGTTCAATTTTACAAATACTGCGGATTTTTCCCGCAAACACCTAATTCTTATGGAAAATAGAAGAGATTTTATTAAAAAGGCCGCATTATTAACGGGTTCCTTTGGTCTTTTCAATAGCCTGCCGGGATCTATTCAGGCAGCACTAGCTATTGAGCCGGCCCCCGGATCAACATTCTATGACGCTGAGCATATTGTACTACTGATGCAGGAAAACAGATCTTTTGATCACAGCTTTGGCACATTAAAAGGTGTGCGTGGATTTAATGATCCAAGAGCAATCCAATTACCCAATAAAAACCTGGTCTGGTTACAGCAAAACAAAGAAGGTAAAACTTATGCTCCGTTTAGGTTAGATCTGCAAAATTCGAATGCTGCCTGGACAAGAGATCTTCCACATTCCTGGGAAAACCAATCTGCAGCTCGTAATAAAGGAAAACACGATAACTGGCTGGAGGCCAAACGCTCGGGAATAAAGGAACAAAGGGATATTCCTCTGACGCTGGGATACTATTCCAGAGCAGATATTCCGTTTTACTATGCCTTTGCAGATGCATTTACGATTTGCGATCAGCATTTCTGTTCTTCTATAACCGGAACGACTACTAACCGCCACTTCTTCTGGACCGGAAAATGTGTGCCTGAAAAGGGAAAAAAGCCTCTTGTACGTAATTCAGACATCTATTTTAATCAACTTGCACACTGGAAAACTTTTCCTGAACGACTGGAGGAAAATAATATCAGCTGGAGAGTCTATCAAAATGAGGTCAGTATACAAAATGCCCTTGAAGGAGAACGCGAACCCTGGTTAGGTAATTTTACAGACAATAATCTGGAGTGGTTCGCGCAGTACAATATCCGGTTCAAGAAAAGCCATACCGATTTTTTAAAAGTGCGTGTAACACAGTTACCTGCAGAAATTGCGGATTTGGAAACTCAGATAAAAAACACAAAACCTGCTGATAGCCAAAAATTGCAGAAAAACTTAAAGAACAAAATTCAACAACTGGAAAGCTATCAGTCTGCATTAAAAACATACAGTGCCGAAAACTTCGCTGCGTTAAGCAATTTTGATAAAGCACTTGTAACCAAAGCCTTCCAGACAAACGAAGGAGATCCGAACTATCATGAAATCGAAACGGTCTCTATGGATGACCAGGGAACATCAAAGGATATTACGGTTCCCAAAGGTGATGTGTTATATCAGTTTAGAGAAGATGTCAAATCCGGAAAGCTGCCGACTGTTTCCTGGCTGGTTGCCCCACAAAACTTTTCAGATCATCCGAGCGCACCGATGTACGGTGCATGGTATGTTTCAGAAGTGCTGAATATATTGACTCAAAATCCTGAAATCTGGAAAAAAACTATTTTTATCCTTAATTACGATGAAAATGATGGATATTTTGACCATATCCCTCCATTTGTTGCTCCTAATCCAAATGATCCGGCCTCAGGTCGAACCTCTCCTGATCTGGACTACAGTGATGAATATGTAACACGCGCACAGGAGATTGCAGCAGGTGTATCCGAGCAGAGTGCAACAGAAGGGCCTGTAGGGTTGGGGTATCGTGTTCCGCTTGTCATTGCTTCACCATGGTCTAAGGGAGGCTGGGTAAATTCCGAAGTATGCGATATCACCTCTACCATTCAGTTTATGGAAACATTCCTGAATAAAAAGTACAATAAGCAAATCTTCGAAAGTAATATAAGCTCCTGGAGAAGAGGGATTACCGGTGATCTGACCTCCGCCTTCCGTCCTCAAACTAACAAGATTACGTCTTCACCGGATTTCCTTGACCGTAATGAACAAATACTGAGAATAGATAAAAGTAAATCGCTGGACTATCCGAAAAACCACCATGAACTGTCTTCTTCCGAAATAGAAACTGCAAACAGCTCTCCGGCTACAAGTCCGTTTCTACCTAAACAAGAATCCGGTATAAAAGAATCCTCAGCATTAGCATATGAGTTGTACGTAGATGCTGAGATGACTGCCTCTAAAATAAAACTCCGTTTTAATGCCGGAAAAAACATATTCAGAGACAAAGCATTAGGTGCACCTTTCAATGTGTATTCCGGATCTTCCTATAAAGACGGTGTAAGCTACTGGCCTTTTGCCACTTCAGCAGGAAATCAGGTAGATTTTGAATGGAATCTGGGAGACTTCAAAGACCACTATGACTTACGGGTATATGGTCCTAACGGATTTCTACGAACCTTCAAAGGCGATCAAAGCTCAACAGCATTAACAGTAACCTGTGAATATGAATTAGATAGGAAGGGTATTCCGACCGGTAACATTAACCTCAGGATTAAAAATACGGATCCAAATAAAACACAACCTGTAATCGTATCTGCACAGATCTATCAACACCTTCAGGAGAAAATAAGCCTGAAGCCCAATCAGGAAAAAATTATTTCTATCAATGGGAAAAAGTCGTTTAACTGGTATGAAGTTAAGGTTTTATTAGCTGATGATCCGAATTTTGAACGTGGTTTTGCCGGAAGAGTCGAGACAGGGACTTCCTCGATGACAGACCCTCAGATGGGACGTGTTATTTAATTAAAAGGGGGCTGAAGATTAATCTTCAGCCCCCTTTCACTATTCTATTAATTTACTCTGACCGGATCTGCCGGTTTACGCATCTGCTGATACGGATATGTTTTCATCTCTTCCAACAAGATCTGTATAGTTTTCTCCAGTTGCGGATCACGTCCCTGTAGTACTTCTTTTGGTGTCTGCTCAACAAAAACGTCCGGAGCAACACCTTCATTTTCGATAATATAATTCCCTTTCAGATCAAATATTCCAAAGTTAGGAGAAGTTACTCTTCCGCCATCCAATAAAATAGGGTAACCGCTGATACCGACCAATATGCCCATAGTCGTACGACCAACCAGTTTCCCTAAACCTTTGTGGCGAAACATATAAGGCATCATATCCCCTCCTGAACCTGCATTTTCATTAATAATCATAGCTTTTGGCCCGTATATCCCATTTCCGGGTGTAGTAAAGCTCTTTCCGTCACGGATGCCCCAACCGGCGATCAGATCACGGGACAGCAAATCGATGACATAATCAGCTACCGATCCTCCGCCATTATTACGCTCATCCAGTAACAGTGCTTTCTTATCCATTTGAGCGAAATAGTATCTGTTGAATGAGGTATATCCCTCTGAACCGGTATTCGGCATATACACATATGCTATCTGGCCTTTACTCAGCTCGTCTGTGCGTTTTCTATTGCGCTCTACCCATTCCGTCTGACGTAAGTTTACTTCATCACTGAAAGGAATTGGTTTTACGACCACCTCCTTTGCGCCCACCAGGGATGGTTTACTATTCACCATAATGACAGTTTGCTTTCCGGCTGTCTGATTGAATAAACTGTAAATATTCATATCGGCAGTCAGCTCCACTCCGTTTACAGATACGATAAACATACCTTCCGAAACCTCTATACCCGGCTCAGCTAATGGTGCCTGCAGATCAGGATTCCACTCCATACGTGTATAGATCTTGCTTATCTGATAACGATTGTCTGTTATTTTATAATCCGCACCCAGCATTCCTACATTTACAGACGGAGTTCTTGGCTGGTCTCCCGGATAGATGTAACTGTGGCCTACAACCATTTCACCCATCATTTCATTCAAAAGATAAGACAGATCCGAGCGATGGTTTACGTAAGGCAGAAACTTTTCATATTTACGCTTTACGGCATTCCAATCTGCACCATGCATATTCTCTACATAGAAATATTCCTTTTCCATTGCCCACACTTCATTGAACACCTGCTTCCACTCAGCAGCAGGATCTACGAGCTGTTTGACATTATCTATCTTTAGCTTACCGTTATCAGGAATAGGCTTCTGGTTAGAATTCACAATAAAATATGATCCTCCTAAACTGTACATCAGTTTTTTACCATCTGCACTAACTTCAAATCCGCCCGCACCCTCAACAAATACTTTATCTTCCAGCTTCTTCAAATCATATCCTCCGATAGTACGTCCTCGCTGGTATAGCAACATATCTTCCACTCTTCCATCCAGTTTATAATAGCCTGCTGGTAATGGTAAAGCAACAATACGATTAGAAATCTGATCAAATTCAACCTTGATATTTTTGACCTTCGGTTCTTCCTTCTTATCCTCTTTTTCTTCTTTTTTCTTCTCTTCTTCCTTTTCTTTATCCTTACCAACAGCTTCTTCATCACTTTCCAGTTTAAACGGAGAAGGCGTGTCCTTAGCTAAAATAAAGGCATAAATCGTATAATTAGGAGAGCGCTCATAGGCGGACATATGTAAGCCCGAATTTGTCAGTCCGGTATTCGTACTGGCCGTAAAGAACAGATACTTTCCGTCTCTGCTGAAGGTCGGCTGATGCGTTTCAGACATGCCGTCCGTGATTTGCTGACTTTGCTTTGTATCCAGATTATACATAAATACTGCCGATACCGTATTTGGTAATGTTTTGATGTAAGAAATCCATTTAGAATCCGGAGACCATGACGGTTCAAAATAATTGCCGGTTCTGTTTGTATGCGATCCCAGAACATCATCATCAACTTTTGTTACCTTCTTCGTGTCAATATCTACATAATACAAGTTGAGATGAGCATCATTAAAGAATAGCTTTTTGCTGTCCGGAGACCAGATCGGATCAAAATAGAAGTAATAATCTCCCAGTGATATATAAATAGGGTCATTTTTGGCCATCTGATCTCTCAGCACCAATTCATATTTCCCTCTTGCATCTGACAGATAAGATATCCATTTTCCGTTAGGTGACCAATTCGGAAAACGCTCATGAGAGCCTGGTGAAGAGGATATATTTCTTGCATCACCTTTTTCTTTAGGTACAGTGAATATTTCACCTCTTGCTTCAAAAATTGCCCGCTGACCCGTAGGAGAGACATTCCAATTGCGGATACCTTCGGATATATTGGAATAATGCGGACGCTTATACGTGTTATCTGCAAATATCTGAACCGGAATATGAGCGGTCTTTTTGCTTTTAATATTGAAGGTATAGATCTTACCTTCAGCCTCATATATAAGATCATCACCAAAGCCGTTTAACGTCCGGATGTCATATTCCTTGCTATTCGTTAGTTTCTCTGTTTTCTTGGTTTTTGTATCGTAGCTGAAGATATTCACGATTTTATCTCTATCTGACAAGAAGTAAATTTTGTCCCCCAGCCATATGGGTTTAACATTATTACTTTTTTCACCCGGTATGATTTCGATATCATTTGTTTTATTATTGAAAATCCAGATCGAAGGCATACCTCCGCCTCTGTATCTTTTAAAAGCAACTACTTCGCGCTCTGTAGGATCTGAATTTTTTAAATAAGCCCAATAATTTCCGTCCGGAGAAGGGGAACCCTCAAAAGCTGTAGGCATAGGAAGAGCTTCATCTTTTCCTTTGTTTATATTGATCTTATAGAGTCTGGAACCCAATGAGTACTGAAATTCCTGTGTACTTGTAAAGTAGAGTTCCTGATTATTAATCCATCCTCTCATTACATCTGCTGCAGGATGATACGTAATTCGCTTAGGTTCACCTCCTGCGACAGAAATAGTATAAACATCTACATTACCATCATAATTACCTGTAAAAGCAATCTGCTTTCCGTCCGGTGAAAACATTGGATTTCTTTCTACATCGGGGTTGACGGTAAGTCTTTTGGGATTACTGCCGTCTCTCCCCGCGATCCAGATATCGCCTCCATATACAAAAGAGATGTGATTTTGACTGATGCTGGGATTTCTCAATAAGAGAGTTTCCTGTTGCTGTCCCTGAGCAGCTGTAGCTGAAAATACAGTGAGAATGATACTACTGAAATAGAATCTTAGCTTTTTATTCATAAAGTAGGAAATATGCTATTAAAATTTTGTTGTAAAACAGCATGAAGATACAGGTATGAAATCTGATTTACAAAAAAAGCGCTGACAATATCAGCGCTTTAACATTTTTTATCGTAAATGGAAATTACACCATTTCGCCTTCTACTTCCAGTAGGATTCCTTCGTCAACGATTACACGTCCGCAATGTTCACAAATAATGATTTTTTTGCGTTGGCGAATCTCAGATTGCATCTGCGCAGGGATCTTGTTGTGACATCCTGAACAGCTGTCGCGGTCAATAGAAACTACAGCCAAACCATTTTTGAATGAATTACGAAGTCTGTTGTAGACATTCATCAAACGCTCTTCAATGTTTTTCTCTGCTGCTTCAGCATTCTTCAATAACGTATCTTCCTCTTTTTGAGTTTCTGCCGTAATTGTATCCAGCTCTTTTCTTTTCCCTTCAAGCTCTGTTTTGTTGTAACCTAAGGTCTTTTCTGTGCTTTCGTATTGCTCAGTCTTGTTACGAATTTCGAACTCATATTCTTTGATTCGTTTTTCACACACCTGAATTTCTAAGCCCTGAATTTCGATCTCCTTAGTGATAGCATCATATTCACGATTGTTTTTAACTTCGTTCAGCTGACCTTCATATTTCTTGATGGCCCCCTGAGCGTCCTTAATCATGTTTTTGCGCTTTACGATAGAATCTTCCAATTCATCCAGGTCCGTTCTGATTTTCTCAATACGGGTTTCTAATCCTGCGATTTCATCTTCAAGATCAGCTACTTCGATAGGCAATTCACCTCTGATTTGACGAATTTTATCGACTTTAGTATGTATGGTTTGCAAAGACCATAATGCTTTCAATTTTTGTTCTACAGTTTGTTCCATTAACAGTAGTATTTTATTGGATTTGTGTCTGTTTCCGTTATTAGGACTGCAAAGTTAGCAAATTTATTCCGAATAATCTCTAACAATAATTCTTGCGTAAATTGTTCACTTTCAAAATGTCCCGTATCTGCAATGACGATCTGACCTTCAGCATCGAAAAACTCGTGATACTTATAATCAGCCGTCACAAAAAAATCTGCTCCTGATCTTTTTGCATCAGCAAGTAAAAAGCCGCCTGCACCTCCACATACCGCCACTCGAGACACTTCCTTTCCTCTCAATTCTGTATGACGAATAACTGTTAGATTGAGCTTTTCCTTCAAATACCGCAGAAAATCTATTTCACTCATTGGTTCGGATAAATTTCCTATCACTCCCGATCCTATTATCTGATAATTGTTTTGCAATGTAACAATATTATACGCAACCTCTTCATATGGATGGCTCGCATACATCGCTACAAGGATTTCACGCTCTTTTATTTGCGGATAAATGACCTCTATTTTAGTCTCTTCTACTCTTTCCTGCTGACCGATTTCACCAATAGCCGGATCAGCTCCTTCCAACGGTCTGAAAGTTCCGTATCCGGCACTGTTATAGCTGCACTGGTCGTAGTTACCAATATTCCCTGCACCTGCTTCAAAAAGAGCATCCCGGACAATCTCCACATGTGTCCGCGGAACATATACAACCAGCTTATTTAAAAGATTTTTCTTTTGCTTCAGTATAGCTGTATTCTCCAGATGGAGTTTCTCGGCAATTTTTGAACTGACTCCGCCAAAGATATTATCCAGATTGGTATGAATAGCATAAATAGCAATATTATTGCGGATGGCCTTGATAATCACACGCTCTACATAGTTGGATCCGGTAAACTTTTTCAAGCCCCCGAAGACAATAGGGTGGTGCGAGATAATGATATCACATCCTTCAGCAATAGCTTCATCTACGACTGCTTCGGTACAATCTAATGAAATTAATGCACGGTGAATCTCATCCCCCGGATTACCCACTAACAGACCGGAATTATCATAAGACTCCTGATAAGCCAAAGGAGCAATACTCTCTAAATAATTCGTTAATTCAAATATTTTCATTCGACTCTTATTTGCTTTACTTTATCAAAGAAAAGGAGCAATCCTTTATCCTTCATTAACCTCTTTTTCTACAAACTTATTGTGCTCTTTCAATAAAACTCTGTATTGATTGATTTTAACCCAATATGTAATGAAATAAATCAGGTTCATAATACCTGCAATAACAAGTATAAAGGGTGGAAAAGGAATATTAATGGAAAGAAATGTCCATGCATAGATCTGTCCTTCTTTACGTGTAGGATTTTCTTCAACCGGAATTTTACGGTCATAAAACTCGTTATTCAGGGAGTCGCATAGTCTGCGAGCCACCTCAAAGTGCCAGTAAATATTGAACAGTGGGACCGCTACAAACCAGGCCTGCGAAGGCAGGATATTCCTGTTTTCAGGAGCGATCAGATTTAATGTTTTCCGAATGGTATTGGCAAATAAAATCCAGCAAATCAGACGAACTGCAGAAGCTGCCAAAATAATGTACAGCATTTCCATCGTCATCTTATCAGGTGTAAACTCTAGCATTCTTAGTTTTGAATTTCTTCTTTAAATATAGGCTGAATTATTCAAAACTTGATATTTATGAATAATATTTAGCACACATCTGACAATTTAAAAACCTGTAAAAGGTTCTTTAGTTTTATTTTTATTATAAAAATCAGCTTAAAAGAGCATATTACAAACACATTTATCTATTTTCCATTCTTCAAAAATAAAGAAGGAAAATAGCGGGTTTTTTGTGAAAATCATCTTTTCTTTTCTTCCATTGATCTACTGTAAGTGTGAGAACAAATTCATCCTGTGCTGTAAGGTTACAAGCCACACATATTTTGGTTTGGGGCTTGCATACCTTTAGTAATTCTGCAAATAATGTATTGTTGCGGAAAGGCGTTTCTATAAAAATCTGCGTCTGCTTGTCTCTATAGGCCTGTGCTTCCAGATCTTTTATTTTACGGTTTCGATCCGATTTATCGATGGGAAGATATCCCTGAAATGCAAACTTCTGTCCGCTGAAACCTGAGGCCATTAACGCTAAAAGAATAGAACTTGGACCCACCAAAGGAACAACTTTTATACCTTTACTATGTGCTTCTGCAACAATATCTGCGCCCGGATCTGCTACTCCCGGACAACCTGCTTCAGACATTAATCCCACATTTTTGCCGGACATCAGCCCTCTAAAAAACTCTTGTTTGTTCCCCTGATCGCGGTTATGTTTTCCATAATCATGGATGATTAACTGTTGTTGCGGAATACTAAGTCCGGCCTGCTTCAAAAATTTGCGGGCAGTCTTTTCGTTTTCTACAATATATTCATCTAACGTATTGATGGTCTCTTGCAAATAGGGGGTATAGGAAGCCATTGCAGCATCGTCGCTCAATGGGACAGGAAGAAGATACAATATACCTTTTGACATATGCAAACCTAGTCATTTATGACGAATATGATCAGGTGAATATCAAATTTATCTTGCCCGTTATTATACCTTTACAGGCCGCAATTACCATTTAACAAACATTAACACGCTCTGCTTCAGGATTTTTTCATTTTTACGTAATTTTATCACATTCAGGGAGTTGTTCTTTGATAATTTATAAATTATATTAATATTTGCATTAATGGTATCTCAAATAACAGAAGGTGTAAAGATTTCGGTAGAGAGTATTTATCAACCGGAATATTCTAATCCTGAAAAGGAACATTTCATGTTTGCTTATCGTATTTCTATTGAAAATGTAGGGGATTATACAGTTCAGCTATTGCGTCGCCATTGGCAGATATTTGATGCTATAGGAGAACACAGAGAAGTAGAAGGAGATGGTGTCGTTGGAGAACAGCCAGTTATACAACCGGGAGAATCGCATCAATATGTCTCAGGTTGTAATCTTAAAAGCGAGATGGGCTATATGGAAGGTACATATCAGATGTCCCGTCAGTTAGACGGAGAGATTTTTTATGTAGAAATTCCCCGCTTTAATCTTATTGCTAATCATCGCTTAAATTAGACCGTATTATATACACTGTCATAAAGAAGTACAATTCTTAGCTTTCCTATAAATATTACTCACCTCAAACCCGTTTAATTCTGTATTTTTGTACCTTATTATGGATAAGACTGGCTATACCGCACTTGTTTTGGGCTCCACAGGCCTGATTGGCAGCTTTTTGGTTGATATGCTTTTGGATAATACACAGTATTCAACGGTATATGCTGTATCAAGAAGCCCGCTGCAGTTGCAACACCCCGGATTTATCAATATTGTAGCAGATGCGGATTCAATAGCTCATCACTTGGAAAATATAGCTGTTGATCACCTCTATTGCTGCCTGGGAAGTACCAAAAGTAAAACTCCTGATTTGTCCGCATATTATAAGATAGATCATGATTATCCCTTATCGGTAGCTCAGCAATTAAAAGATAAGGGGCTTTCTGCTGTATGTTTGGTATCGAGTATGGGGGCTAATGTATTATCCAATAATTTCTACCTCAAAATGAAAGGAGAGGTAGAACGGGATATAAAATCGCTTTCCATTGAAAGGACATTCATATTAAGACCCTCTTTATTATTGGGCAAACGTAAAGAAAACAGATTACTGGAGAAGATATCTTCAGCGGCTATGAGTATTATAAATTATTTCCTAATAGGAAAATTAAAAGATTACAAAAGTATAAAAGCAGCAGACGTTGCCAGCTCAATGATGCATGTATGTTTATCTGATATAACGGGGACACATATCTTCAAGACGGCAAAAATTAAAGAATTAGCGTGAGTATATTATCTACAGAACAGGTTAGTCATTCCTTCAATGACAGATGGCTATTCAAGGACATCCATTTTGGACTACAAAAGGGTGATCGCATAGCTCTTGTCGGAATCAACGGTACCGGCAAATCTACACTTCTCTCTATTTTAGCAGAAAAGGTAATTCCGACTTCCGGAAAGGTAGTAAAGGAAAAAGGAATTAAAATTGGTTTTCTTGCTCAGGACCCTGACTTTTCAGGATTACATTCTATCAATGATTTCATTTATAGTGCAGATAACGAACAGCAAACTTTAATCCGTCAGTATGAAGAACTGTTAAGCACAGATGAACCTGATCAGCAAAAACTGGAAGATCTTACTGAAAAATTATCCCTGCTCAATGCGTGGGAATATGAATACAATATCAAGACTATTTTAAACCGTCTTAATATTATTGATTTCACTCAACAGATAGATAATCTGTCAGGAGGTCAGAGAAAAAGACTGGCACTTGCAAAATTACTCATAGACGAACCTGATGTCTATATTTTAGATGAGCCTACGAATCATCTGGATATCGAGACTATTGAATGGTTAGAAAAGTTATTGACTACAGGAAATAAAACGGTACTGTTAGTGACACACGACCGTTACTTTCTGGATGGAGTTTGTACAGAAATCCGTGAACTTGACAGAGGAAACCTCCTTACATTCAAAGGCAACTACAGTTACTATCTGGAGAAAAAAGCAGAGCGCGAAGCCAATGATTCTTTACTGGTTGAAAAGAGTAGAAATCTGTTGCGTAAAGAATTAGAATGGATGCGCAGGCAACCTCAGGCACGGGGTACTAAATCCAAATCCAGAATTGAAGCCTACTATGATCTTGAAGAGAAATCTAAAGCAGCAAAGAAAAACGATATTGTACAACTGAGTGTAAAAGTAAGTCGCCAGGGATCCAAAATTCTGGAAATAGAAAATGCTTCTAAAAGTTTCGGTACAAAATGTATCATTGAAAATTTCAGCTATACTTTCAAAAAAGGAGATCGTATTGGTTTATCAGGTCGCAATGGTTCAGGAAAATCTACCTTCCTGAATTTAATCACCGGCATCGAAAAACCAACATCCGGAACAATCAGTGTAGGAGAGACCACAGTATACGGTTACTATAAACAAGGTGGTCTGGAATTCCAAAATAATGAACGGGTAATAGACGTAGTAAAGAATGTTGCTGAATATATTGAAATGGCCAAAGGTGAAGTAATCACCGCTTCACAATTATTGACACATTTCTTATTCCCTCCGGAGAAACAATTCGGCATGGTTGAAAAACTGAGTGGGGGAGAACGCAAGCGTTTACAACTTATGCGTGTACTCATGCGTAATCCAAATTTCCTGATTCTGGATGAGCCATCAAATGATCTTGACATAGATACGTTGAACGTATTAGAAGATTTCCTTGAAAAATATACCGGTGTGCTTCTTCTTGTTTCACACGATCGTTATCTGGTAGACAAACTAACTGATCAGCTTTTTATATTTGACGGAACAGGAAAGATCAACATCTATAACGGAAACTATGCAGACTTCAAAGCTGAACAAGACCTTTTGAACAAGCAACTCAAAGCGGGGAAAACAAATGTAAAACCTGTAGAAGTAAAAGAACAGCCAGGCAAGAAAAAACTAAGCTACAAAGAGCAAAAGGAATATGAAGATCTCGAAAAGGAAGTCACTTCTTTAGAACAGCAGATCGCAGAAAAGACAGAAGTGTTATCATCAACAACCGACCATATACAACTCGTAGAAATTGCTGAAGCTATAAAAACACTTGAATCAAAACTGGAAGAAAAAACGGAACGATGGTTATTATTAGCAGAACTTGCAGAATAATAAATAAGCGTTCCACGTGAAACTATAGATAAAATAATCGTGAAGCAGTGATTGTTCCACGTGAAACTAAAATAAAATGTTTAAGAAATATAACGTAATTGTAGTAGGTGCCGGTCATGCCGGATGTGAAGCAGCAGCAGCAGCAGCTAACCTGGGGTCGTCTGTATTATTGATTACCATGAATATGGGTGTCATCGCTCAGATGAGCTGTAATCCCGCTATAGGAGGTGTTGCAAAGGGGCAGATCGTAAGAGAGATCGATGCTATGGGCGGATACACGGGTATCATAGCAGATAAATCTACACTACAATTCAGAATGCTCAATCTGTCTAAAGGTCCTGCTATGTGGAGTCCGCGATCACAAAATGACAGAATGCGCTTTGCAGAAGAATGGAGAATGCAACTGGAAGCAATCCCGAATCTGGATATGTGGCAGGACACCGTAAAAGAAGTTATTGTAGAAGGCGATAAAGCAGCAGGAGTAATTACATCACTAGGGATACGAATAGAAGCTGATGCAGTAGTTCTGACAAACGGAACTTTCCTGAACGGGGTAATACATATAGGAGAAAAGAAATTCGGCGGAGGGCGCACAGGAGAGAAAGCAGCTACAGGTCTTACCGAACAACTGGTAAGTCTGGGTTTTGAATCCGGTAGAATGAAGACCGGAACGCCTCCTCGTATAGACGGCAGATCGCTCAATTATGAGCTAATGGAAGAGCAATGGGGAGATGAGAATAAAGGAAGATTTTCCTATACGGATGTACCTATTCCTACAGCACAAAGATGCTGCTGGATAACCTACACAAATGACAAAGTTCATGAAATGCTGAAAACAGGATTCGAAAGATCTCCAATGTTTACAGGAAGAATAAAAGGATTAGGTCCCCGATACTGCCCTTCCATAGAAGACAAAATAAACAGATTTGCGGAACGCGAAAGACATCAGATATTTGTAGAACCGGAAGGATTCAATACTGTAGAAATATACGTTAATGGGTTTTCAACTTCTCTTCCTGAAGATGTTCAGCAAAAAGCTTTGCAGCTGATACCCGGATTTGAAAATGCTAGAATGTACAGACCGGGATATGCAATTGAATATGATTTCTTTCCGCCCATGCAACTGGATCTGACACTTGAAACACTGCGTGTAAAACACCTGTTTTTTGCGGGTCAAATTAATGGAACAACAGGGTACGAAGAAGCAGGAGCACAGGGATTCATAGCAGGTATTAATGCTCACCAAAGAATAAATGATCTTCATGAGCTGACGCTAAAACGTTCAGAATCTTATATAGGTGTTCTGATAGATGACCTCGTCACAAAAGGTACTGAAGAACCTTACAGAATGTTTACATCCAGAGCAGAGCACCGCTTACTGTTACGTCAGGATAATGCAGATATTCGTCTTACACCTATGGCTTATAAACTGGGTCTTGTAGGAGAGGAGAGACTCAATAAAGTGAATGAAAAAATCAAAAATTCAGATGCTATTGTAGAGTACTTAAGACAAAACAGTGTGACAGCTGATCACATTAATCCGGTACTGGAAGAACTTAACTCTTCCCCGGTTTCACAAAAAACCAGAATGTTTAATATATTAAGCAGACCGCAGATTAATATTTATGATATCAAAAAAGCAGACAGCGATTTTGAAAGCTATCTTAACCAGTTTGACACAGAAACAATAGAGCAGGCAGAAATAAAAGTAAAATACGATAGCTACTTTGAAAAAGAAATGGAGATAGTCAACCGTATGAAAAAAATGGAAGATAAAGAGATCAATCCGAATTTTGATTACAATTCTCTAACTTCACTTTCAATAGAAGCAAGACAAAAATTATTAAAGGTCAAACCAAGAACACTGGGACAGGCTTCCCGTATTTCAGGTGTTTCACCAGCTGATATTAGTGTTTTAATGGTACATATGAGCTAAACTGTTGTAATTCAACACATTAGAAATAAAAAAATAAACTTAAAATAAAAGGATATAAGAAGATATTTTTAATTTTATGATACAAACATCCAAAAAAGATAAAAGTCGCTCAGAATCGATAAAAACCACTTTATTTCAAAAAGTGGTAATTTTCTCGTTTTTTTGTCTTCTTATTTTAAGTACTATCCAGTGCGCCAACATGCAACATCCTACAGGCGGACCAAAAGATTCACTTCCACCGAAAATATTAAGTGAACTTCCAAAAAATTATACCCGAAATTTCAAAGCCAAAAAAATCGTTTTGGAATTTGATGAGTATGTCAAACTCAACAGTCAGTTTAAAGAATTCAGTATATCTCCGGATGTAGATACTCAACCTGAATATAAAATCAAGAAAAAGAATCTTGAAATCACATTGCCCGATTCATTAGAGGAAAATACTACTTATACGATCCATTTTGGAAAAGGACTCGTCGACTATAATGAAGGTAATCCGCTTCCCAACTATTCGTATGTATTTGCTACAGGTAATGAGCTAGATTCTCTGTCCATATCCGGATCAGTTCTTAACGGTTATACAAAAAGTCTGGATATGAAGAATCAGGATAAAGATGTTATGGTAATTCTGATTCCTACACGCCAGGATAGCATATTCGGAAAGCGAAAAGCGAATATATTTACAGCTGTAGATACAGCCGGTAATTTCAAATTCAATAACCTGAGAGAAGATACATACCGAATATATGCATTGAAAGAGAAAAGCAGTAATCGCATATATGAAAGTACGGATGACTGGATAGGTTTTCTCAATGACAGCATCGTATTAAGGAAAGATACCAGTAATATTAAGTTGGAATTTACTAAACCCTATCCTGATAAATTCAGAACAGGTGAAAAGAAACTGGAAAAGGATGGGGGAATACAGTTAGTTTTTAACCGGCCATTACTTGACCCGGCTGTGAAAATATTATCTCCGCAGGAACTGGATGCATCCAAGTATATACGCTATGGTGTAAATAAAGATAGTGCCTTAATATACACTCAAAATACTGATTTTGATTCTCTTAAACTAGAGATACGTAATTATAATACAGTCATGGACACGGTATTGATAAAAAAAGGTGTAAATGTGAAGTTCGAAAAAGAAATTCTGCCGGTTCTAAATATCAGCAATAAAGTAGATAAGATTACCCACATCACTGTTACTTCTAAAATGCCTTTAGCGTCTATAGATAAGTCTAAAGTCAAACTAACGGAAGATAGCATTGCCAGGACTAATTTCCAATTACAAAAGGATACACTTAATGATCAGCTTTACCACATACGTTTCAACTGGAAGCCGAAGAGAAATTATACATTAGTATTAGAAGAAAAAGCCCTTACCGGATTATTCGGGGATCATAATAAGGAGTTCAAAACCAACTTTACACTGGATGAAAGCGAAAATTATGGAGATATAAACTTCAATTTTACCAATACAGACAGTACTATGCAATATGTGGTAGAACTTATTGATGACAAGAAAGAAAAAGTATTTAACAGGCAGATATTAGGGCCTAATAATACCATATCCTACAAGAAATTTCCGGGAGGCAAATATTCGTTACGTGTAATATTTGATGCCAACAGGAATGGAGTATGGGATCCTGCAGATGTAAAGACCAGAAAGCAGGCAGAGAACATATGGTATCTTAACAAGACATTTACGATACGTGCTAACTGGGAACAAAATGAAACAGTCAATATAAATTAACTGTTTTCAAACCAGGAACTATATAAAACATAATTATGCGGTAACTGATGCAACATTTCTCTTTGTTCATCAGTTATCGCTTTTATTTTTTTAGCAGGTACACCTGCATACAGATAGCCTGATTCACAAATGGTATTTTCGAGTACTACGGCTCCTGCCGCAATAATAACTTCACTCTCTACTACTGACTTATCCATAACAATGGCACCCATACCGATCAATACATAATCTTTGACTGTACAACCATGTACCATTGCCTGATGACCAATATTGACATAATTACCTATATCCGTTCCGTTTTTTTGGTACGTACAATGAATCACGGCACCATCTTGGATATTGGTATATGCTCCGATACGAATATAGTTTACGTCACCTCTGATCACAGCATTAAACCATACCGAACACTTATCCCCCATAACTACATCGCCTACAATGGTAGCATTAGGCGCTATAAAGCAATCTTCCGAATACCGGGGGTATTTATCCTTAACAGGTAATATAACAGCCATATACGTTCTAAAATATAGTGTCCATAAGTACATCAGCATGATAAGGATAATCCGTTGAATAATGCAATCCCCTGCTTTCTTTGCGATCCTGAGCTGACTTAATAACCAAAAATGCAACCTGAATCACATTTCTCAGTTCACAAAGCGGTACAGATAATTTGGTATGCTTATAAAACTCTTCCGTCTCATCGTATAAAAATCCCAGTCTTCTGAATGCACGATCCAACCTGAAGTCAGAACGCACTATCCCCACATAATCAGACATTACTTTTTGTGTCTCCCGAAGATTGTGAGAAACCAGGATATCCTCATTGGACAGACTGGTATTGGAATCATCCCAATCGGGTACATTATCTTGAAAATCAATATCTTCCAATTTCTCTGCAGCATCCAGCCAAATCCGGTGCGCATATACAGCCGCTTCCAGTAATGAATTGGAAGCCAATCTGTTAGCTCCATGAAGACCGGTAGAAGAACATTCTCCGCATGCATACAGATTATTAATAGTACTACGTCCGTATGAATCTACTAGGATCCCTCCGCACAGATAATGTGCCGCTGGAGAAACAGGAATATAATCCTTAGTCATATCCAACCCTATGGATAAACATTTCTCATAGATATTTGGAAAATGCGCTAAGATATCCTCCTTACTACGCATCGTAATATCAAGGTATACATAATCGATACCTGATCTTTTCATCTCAGCATCTATTGCTCTTGCCACGATATCACGCGGTGCCAACGAACCGCGTTCATCATACTCCTCCATAAAGGACTCACCTGAAACACGTCGCAGGATCCCGCCAAAACCCCGTACAGCCTCTGATACGAGAAATGCCGGATATTGACTCGGGTTATAAAGTGCTGTAGGATGAAACTGGATAAACTCCATATTACGTACTTTACCTTTCGCACGGTAGACCATAGCTATACCATCGCCTGTCGCTATAGTAGGATTAGTCGTACTGGAGTACACATGTCCCGCACCTCCGGAAGCCATTAAGGTAATCCGGCTCAAAATCTTTTCGATACGGTGATTCTTTGTATTCAGCGCATAGATACCAAAACATCTAATATCCTCGGATTTTTTATCCACAAATTCACCTAAATGGTGCTGTGTAATTAAATCTACTGCAAAATAATGCGTAAGTATCTCAATATTAGGATCCTGATGAACTTTAGCAAGCAAAGCACGTTCAATTTCATACCCTGTTATATCTTTATAGTGTAAAATACGGTGCTTGGAATGGCCACCTTCTTTTGCCAGATCATAACTGTTATCATCCACCTTATCGAAGTTAGTTCCGTATGCAATAAGCTCTGCAATACGTTCTGGTCCTTCCCTAACAACGTTTTCCACAATTTCTACATGGCATAATCCATCCCCAGCTATCTGAGTATCAAGTATATGCTTATCAAAGCTATCAGACTTATCCACAACGGCAGCTACCCCGCCCTGTGCATATTTGGTATTAGACTCATCTTCATTAGACTTAGTGACTATCAATACTTTACCTTTTTTTGCAGCCTTCAAAGCAAAGCTCAAACCAGCAATTCCGGAACCAATAATCAAAAAATCAACCTTGCGATCTCCCATAAATACTAATGCGTATTAAAAATCAAGTTTTTCAGATAACAAATTAACAAAATATGTGGATAACGTGTAGATAAATGGTGAATTAAAAATGAAAACTATTTTTTATTCCACATTTCCACAAAAAATCGAGCCATTGTGAACAAATTATAACCACAACTTTACCCCATTATTAACAAAATGTAAACAACAAACAATTCACACTGAAATATGGAAAACCAAAACAGACAATTTTCATATATCTGAAAATCAGCTCTATTTATAAACTTTAGATGTGAATAAATGTGGATAACTATGTCAAAAGTAACAATCGCAAATATAAATTCTCAAAACTTTCCCCATTTTCCACACACTAATAAACAATAAGTCTCCTTTTTATAAAAAGAGTTATTAATTATTGAAAAAAAGGAATGTGGATTTCGTTTCAAATTCTTTCGCTACTTTTGTGAAGTGATACCGTCTGAATCGTTGACTTAAATTTTATCAACACGGAAATGAATATTACTTATGAAAGAGATCTGGAAGCAAAAGGATACATAGATGTTGCTATTGATCCGACAATTGATCTCGTAGAAGAAATTAATCGCCTCAAAAAGGAAAAGAATGCTGTTATTCTGGCTCATTATTACCAAGAGTCTGAAATTCAGGATATTGCGGATTATATAGGCGATAGTTTGGGACTTTCTCAACAGGCTGCTAAGACAGATGCAGATGTGATTGTGTTTGCTGGTGTGCACTTTATGGCCGAAACGGCTAAGATATTATCTCCTTCAAAAAAGGTATTATTACCCGATCTGAAGGCAGGATGTTCATTATCAGATAGTTGTCCTCCTCATTTGTTTGCTAAGTTTAAAGAGAAATATCCTGATCACCTGGTGATAACGTATGTAAATTGTACAGCTGAGCTTAAAGCGCTATCAGACATCGTATGTACTTCCAGTAATGCGGTGCAGATCGTAGAAAGCCTTCCTGTGGATCAAAAAATAATTTTTGGTCCGGATCGCAATCTGGGTGCTTATGTTAAAAAGAAGACGGGCAGAGATCTGGTCTTGTGGAACGGTGCGTGTATGGTACATGAGATTTTTTCGCAGGATAAAATTGATGCTTTGCGCAGTGAATATCCGGATGCTAAATTTATTGCACATCCGGAGTGTGAAGATCATATTTTAGCAGGTGCCGATTATGTAGGATCTACTTCGGGTATGCTCAAATTTACAATGAATGATCCGTCGCAGGTTTATATCGTTGCTACTGAATCCGGTATTATTCATCAGATGCAAAAAGCGAGTCCCGAAAAGACTTTTATTCCGGCTCCTCCGAATAATGCATGTGCGTGCAACGATTGCCCGCATATGAAACTTAATACTTTAGAAAAACTTTACAACTGTCTCAAGTTTGAATCTCCTGAAATTACACTTCCGGAGGACGTCATTATACGGGCTCAAAAGCCAATTGAACGTATGCTGGAGATTTCGGAAAGATTAGGCTTGTAAGTCTAACTGATATATTTTTTAATTTAACATTATATAATGTTTGAAAATACAGAAAGAACAAATCTGGATCAGATGGGTGAATTTGGTTTAATTGAACACTTAACCAAACATGTGGAACTGAACGAAAAGTCTACAATAAAAGGAATAGGGGATGATGCAGCTGTATTGGATTTTTCGAATAAGAAAACACTTATTTCTACCGACTTATTGTTAGAAGGAATTCATTTTGATCTGCGTTATGTTCCGCTTAAACACCTGGGGTATAAAGCTGTACAGGTAAATCTGAGTGATATATATGCGATGAATGGTATAGCCTCTCAGATCACTTTTTCAATAGGATTATCATCTAAATTTCCTTTAGAAGCAGTTGAAGAGATCTATGAAGGAGCATTAATTGCCTGTAAAAAATTCAATGTAGATCTTGTAGGCGGAGATACTTCAGCTTCTGCTCAGGGATTAATTATCTCTGTAACGAGTATAGGATACGCAGATGAAGACAGAATAGCTTATCGTTCGGGTGCTCAGGAAGGTGATCTTCTGTGTGTGTCGGGAGATCTTGGAGCTGCCTATGTAGGATTACAGATTTTGGAGCGTGAAAAACAGGTCTTTTTAGATAATCCCAATATTCAGCCGGATCTGGAGGGTAAAGATTATATCATCGAACGTCAGCTGAAGCCGGAGGCCCGTAGGGATATTGTTCAATTATTAGACAGTCTGGATATCAAACCCAATGCTATGATAGACATATCCGATGGTCTGGCTTCTGAGATTATACATATCTGTAAACAGTCTGATAAAGGATGTAAATTATATGAAGACAAAATTCCGTTGGATCAGATGACATATGATACTGCCCGTGAATTTGGTTTAGATCCTACAGTTTGTGCACTAAACGGAGGCGAAGATTATGAATTGTTGTTTACAGTTCCGCAGTCTTCATATGATAAACTTAGAAATCTGCCTGATATAACAGTTATCGGATACATTACAGAGCCAAATGCTGGGTATGAAATGATTTCCAAATCCGGAAATGTATATCCTTTAACAGCTCAGGGTTGGAATGCTTTTAAAAAGTAAAGTATTGATTACTATAGAAAAAAAGCAGCTGTTTCACATGAAACAGCTGCTTTTTTAATTCTCTTCCATTTCCAGTACTACCGGATCAGGTAAATTCGGATCTTTTTTTTCGACCCAAAAATTATTGTATCCAAATCCTACCTCAATCTCTAATAAGCGTTGCTGCAGCATTTCGAGAATGGCTAAAAAATTATAGACGAAATGAACCTTGTTTTCTGAACTCTTTCGGATACTGTTAAAATCCAGTTTCTCATTCATTTCTATTAATTCTTTAATTACTCTTTTTTGTTGTTCTATGGTATACGGATATTTAACAACAGTATGTTTGACTTCCTGTACCCGATTAGAATAATGGTACATCATACGTTCATATACCATCATCAGTTTATAAAGATCGAATGAGGATAATTCTTCTCCTTCCTGTACCGGTCGGTTAGTGTTTTTCAGATCATAACCTATATTTCCTCTTAAATGGTACCTGACACGGTTTTCTTCAAGTCCTTTTAAATCTTCACAAATATTTTTGAACTGTTTATAGAGTATCAGTTTCTGTACCAGTTCCTTTTTAAGATCTATTTCATTTTCATTTTCATCCAGATCAGGACGAGGTAAAAGCATTTTAGCTTTGATACGCATGAGGGTAGAAGCTACAAATATAAACTCACTGGCGAGTTCTATATTCAAAGCCTGCATCTTTTGGATATAATCCAGAAAATCATCTGTAATTTTAGAGATAGCTATATCATGGATATTCAATTCATCACGCTCAATAAAAAACAACAGCAGATCAAACGGACCTTCAAACTGGTCTAACTTAATTTCGTAACCCTCACTTGCAATCATAGTTTCAAAAATACATAATTATAAAAAATTATTAATAAATTAGTTTATTATAGAACCTATGTAAACCATAACAATTACGAATTGTTATATGATTTATGTAAATAAAAAATTGTTACTTTGTATCTTATTTTGAAATCGTAAAAACTATGCAGGTAGAGGCTGGAGAACTATTGCAAAAAATAAACTTTCCTTCAGATCTTAAGAAATTAAAGGAAGAAGATTTATTGCAGGTATGTAAAGAGCTTAGACAATATATAATTGATATTGTCTCCGAGAACGGAGGGCATTTTGCAGCAAGTTTAGGGGTGGTAGAATTAACTGTTGCCCTTCATTACGTGTTAAATACACCTTATGATCAATTGATATGGGATGTGGGCCATCAGGCCTATGGTCATAAGATATTGACGGGCAGAAGAGATGTCTTTGATACAAACCGGTTACTAAATGGTATTTCGGGTTTTCCAAACCGAAATGAAAGTGAGTATGATACATTTGGTGTAGGTCACTCTTCTACATCTATATCAGCAGCTCTTGGTATGGCTGTAGCTTCTCATTATAAAGGAGAAGAAGACAGACAGCATGTAGCTGTAATAGGAGATGGAGCACTGACTGCCGGATTAGCCTTTGAAGCGCTGAATCATGCCGGAATAGAGAAATCTAATTTACTGGTTATTCTAAATGATAATTGCATGTCCATCGATCCGAATGTAGGAGCGATGAAGGAATATCTGACCAGTATAACGACGTCTAAACGTTACAACAGATTCAGAGATGATCTGGCTGCTGTACTTTCCAAAATATCAGAGGTTGGACCGGATGCACTGGGTATAGCTAAGAAGCTTGAACGGGGAATCAAGGGATCTCTGCTGAAGAATGCAAACCTTTTTGAATCTTTAAATTTCAGATATTTTGGTCCTGTAGATGGTCATGATGTCAAGAAACTGGCCAAAACACTGGAAGATCTTAAACATATTCCGGGACCAAAACTGTTACATTGTGTTACAGTAAAAGGAAAAGGCTACGCTTTGGCTGAGAAAGATCAGACACTGTGGCATGCACCGGGCCTTTTTGATAAGATCACAGGGGAGATTAAGAAATCTGTTTCTGATAAACCTGTTGCGCCCAAATATCAGGATGTATTCGGACATACATTAGTGGAACTGGCTGAAAATAATAAAAAAATAATGGGAATTACTCCCGCTATGCCGTCAGGATCTTCTATGAATATCATGATGAAAGCCATGCCTACCCGTGCCTTTGATGTGGGAATAGCTGAACAGCATGCTGTTACATTCAGTGCAGGACTGGCTACACAGGGATTACTTCCTTTTTGTAATATCTACTCTTCATTTATGCAACGGGCGTATGACCAGGTTATTCATGATGTGGCCTTACAAAACCTGAATGTAGTATTCTGTCTGGATCGCGCAGGTGTAGCAGGTGCAGATGGTCCTACACATCATGGAGCATACGATCTAGCTTATATGCGTTGTATACCTAATATGACTGTGTCTGCTCCTATGAATGAAGAAGAACTTCGTAATCTGATGTATACGGCACAATTGGAGAATAAAGGACCATTTGTGATCCGTTATCCTCGCGGTGCAGGGGTAATGCCGGATTGGAAAAGACCATTTAAAGAAATAGAAATAGGAAAAGGCCGTAAAGTATCGGACGGAGAAGAGGTTGCTATATTAAGCATTGGCAGTATAGGTAATGAAGCGGTAAAAGCCATTCGTGTATTGAATGAAGAAGGTATTTATCCGGCACATTACGATTTACGATTTGTCAAGCCTTTGGATAAAGAATTGTTACACGAGGTCTTCCGTAAATATAAAAAAGTGATCACTGTAGAAGATGGTTGTTTGCAGGGAGGAATGGGGTCTGCAGTACTCGAATTTATGGTAGATAATGGTTATCAATCTCATGTTGTTCGTCTTGGTATTCCGGATCAGATTGTAGAGCACGGTGAGCAAAAAGAGCTTTGGAATTTGTGTCATTATGATGCGGAAGCCATTGCAGAGCAGTGCCGAAAATTATCCACTATACGTAAAACAGATTCTCTTGTCGGATAGATAGACTATATTGTATTAAAATTTAAAAAAGGAGTTGAAATTTTCAACTCCTTTTTTATGCTTTATCCCTATAAAACTATCAGAAAATTTGCCACGATTTTAAAACATAGTTTTCCACATTGATTTTTTAAATTCAATAAAAGTTACTAAATTGGGGGTATCGAGTCCATCGTAATAGCAGATGTTGAAAACTAAAATTTTGCCTGTGAATTTTAGTAAAAAACGTATAAAAAATGACTTAAGTAATTGTTTATTAATACGTTGTGTATTTTTTTACTTTTTAATTTTTTAGCTGAATTTTTTTTGCCATCTTCGTTTTAAGAGAAAGTTATGAACAATTTTTTGGTCAGATATTGTAAATCAAGTTATTAACAATTTTAGAATGGAAAAAACGTACACAAGTGTTTGGAATAGTTGTCTTCAGATTATCAAAGACAATATACCTGCGCAAAGTTTCAAGACTTGGTTTGAACCGGTGAAAGCGGTGAAACTTGATGAGAACGTTTTAACTATTCAGGTGCCGAGCTTATTTTTTTACGAGTGGCTTGAGGAACATTATGTAGGTATCTTACGTAAAACGGTCAAAAAATTTTTGGGAGAACAGGGAAGGTTGGAATATAATATTGTGGTGGAGAAATCTTCAACCAATATTCCATATACAACCAATATTCCATCCAATGGAAACGGTGCAGAAGGGAAGCGTCAATCGATCCCGGTGCCGGTCAATTTGAATAAGAATATTAAGAATCCGTTTGTTATTCCGGGATTGAAGAAATTACAGGTCGATCCGCAGTTGAATCAGCATTATACTTTTGATAATTTTATCGAAGGAGAGTGTAACAGACTGGCAAGATCTGCAGGGTTTGCAGTAGCAAATAAACCCGGAGGAACCTCTTTTAATCCTTTGATGTTATACGGAGATGTAGGGTTAGGTAAAACCCATTTATCCCAGGCCATCGGAAATGAGATCAAGCGTAATCTGCCGGATAAGTTGGTTATCTATGTATCCTGTGAAAAATTCTGTCAGCAGTTTGTAGATTCATTAAAGAACAATACAATCAATGACTTTGTGAATTTTTATCAGGCAATGGATGTCATCATCATGGATGATGTACACAATTTTGCCGGTAAGGAGAAGACCCAGGACATTTTCTTCCATATCTTTAATCATCTTCATCAGTCGGGTAAACAGATTATTCTGACTTCTGATAAGGCGCCTAAAGATCTGGCAGGATTGGAAGAACGATTATTAAGTCGTTTTAAATGGGGATTGTCCGCGGATATACAAGTTCCGGATCTGGAGACAAGGATGGCAATCCTGAAGAAAAAAATGTATTCTGATGGTATTGAATTGCCAGAGAATGTAGTAGAGTATGTGGCGCATCAGATTGATAACAGTGTCCGTGAATTAGAAGGAGCTATGGTTTCATTATTGGCGCAATCTACCCTTAACAAAAAGGAGATTGACCTGAACCTGGCTAAGTCTATGCTGAAAAACTTTGTGAAGAACACCAGTAAGGAAATTTCAATGGAATACATACAGAAACTGGTATGTGAGTATTTTGAAGTTCCGGTAGAAATGGTGAAATCAAAAGTTAGGAAACGTGAAATCGTACAAGCGCGTCAGATCTCTATGTATCTTGCAAAGAATCATACTAAATCTTCTTTGAAATCTATCGGTAACTTCTTTGGCGGACGGGATCACTCTACAGTGATATATGCCTGCCAGACAGTAGAAGATCTGATAGAAACAGACAAGAAGTTTAAAACGTATGTACAGGATATCCTGAAGAAGTTAAAAGCATCGTAACAATCAAAATTTTGAACGTAAAAAGGGAAGCAACATAATTGCTTCCCTTTTTTGTTTATGACCTCTTTATTCATATAAACATTTAGTCATGGGTATTCTGTTACCATATTCTTTGATTACATTATAAGTGTGGATATAATTGATATAGTAAGTTTTATGCTTAATAGAACGTTTACTATAAAAAGAAAGGAGCCTTGTTTTTCAACAAGACCCCTTAATTGCTAATTTATGAAACCTATTATTGCTTTCCTAATTATTGTGCCGGCTGAGCAGGTTGCTCAGTTGGTTGTTCAGTCGGCTGAGTTTGTTCTACTGGTTGTGCTGGCTCAACCGGCTCAGTAGTGGATGGCTCAGTTGCAGGTACTTCTACAGGAGCTGATTCAGGAATTGTTACCGGAGCTCTCTCGGCTACAATTTTTTCAAAAAGTGGCTTTTGCTCATCTGTCAATACCTCAATGATTTTGGCATCAGTCTGTGCCTGAAGTTTTGCGATCTGCTCTGCTTTAGATTCTTTAGATGCTGTGTTATCTGCTAATAATGCTTGTTCTGCTTTTGCATATTCCAGAGTTGCATTATATACAGTTGGTTGCTGCTCTTCTGTCAATGTAAGTTGTTGAGTCAATACAGTAACAACTTGTTTTGCATTATCTTCTGGTGACTGGGTTTGTTGCGCTTGCGCAAATGTTAATCCTAATGCTAAGAAAAATCCGATACCTGTTAAAATTAATTTTTTCATCTTGTTAAAATTTATACGTTTAAAACTCAATTATTAAATTCTTTACATTAATAACTGCTTTTTGACAGAGCTTAGTATATGATTGTATCAGGTTTGTTACTTTTTAACATTACTTAACATTTTCATTATTTGTAAATATTTGATAATCAATATTTTAAATTGTAATTATTGTGTTACAATAAAACGCTGTATTTAGGGGTAATCTGAACCAGATTACACTGTATTTAGGGACAAAACCTTCTCAAATGCCTTATTTTACTCAAAAAAGCAGAAAACCATAGTGGATTAGCCATGGGAAAACAAGATATAAGAAGTGGATAAGACTGCATATAAGGACATGCTGAGATAAAAGCTTAGCAACAGATGTGGGTGTCAGACGGGAATATAAAGGAAAGTATAGGCCTGTCAGAGACCTAAATGATCAGAAATGCTTCTTTCTATGTTTTGATAATCGGATGTATCGAATGCTATCTGAATGGGGATATAATAAAACGGGAAACGATGCAGACGTGTTCCATACAGGCGCTGGAAGTCTTTTTCTGTAGTCAAAATAAGTTTATTTGATCCGGTGATAGCTTTGTACATTTCTTCTATCTTACTGATATCGGTTTCTGAAAAAGCATGATGGTCGGGATAGGACATATGAATCAATCTGTTCACATTCGGTTGTAAATGATTGATCAGCGGATTTGGGTTTGCTATGCCTGTAATAAGCAGTACATCGGTTTCTTTTAAATTGGTATAGCACCCTGAACCATTCTTATCCATCCATTTATCATATTTGATTTTACTGAAGTATATGGATGCTGTGGAATTATGACGTGAAATTTTCCTAATGATCTTATTTTTATCTTCTTCAGTTGCGTCTTCAGGGGTTTTGGTTACGATGATGATATTGGCTCTGTGGCTTTCCATCATCATATCTCGGAAATTGCCGGTAGGAAGTAAAATAGCTTGTCCTGACAGTGAAGTATATTCAAACAGGAGGATGGAATATGTGGGTTTTAATTTTCTATGCTGAAAAGCATCGTCCAAAATGATCAGATCATGCTGATCTTTTAATTGTTCTACACCATAGCATCGATCTTCGCACACAGCTATGGTTATCTCCGGAAACTTACGCTTGAACTGTAAAGGCTCATCTCCGGCCTCTGCTGATGTGGACTGAGTAGAAACGAATCTAAATCCCTTTGTCTTACGGCCATATCCTCTGCTGAGGGTAGCCAGCTTAATTTTGTCTTTCAAAAGACGTATCAAAAACTCTGTCATCGGGCTTTTACCCGTTCCGCCTATGGCCAGATTTCCGATTACAATGAGGGGAATATTATAGGTTTTGCTTTTCAATAGCTGATAATCGTACAGACGATTTCTAAGCCATATAATGCTGGTGTAGATAATGGTAATTGGAAATAGAAACCATCTTAACAGTAGCATAGCCAAATTACTTTTGATTACGTTGGATCAGGTATCTGCGGTATCGTTGTAGCAAGAATAAAATAATTACTATCGGAAAAATATAGGTTTTGAAGGGATGTTTTTCATCCATTACAAAGAATGAAACAGCACAAATAACAACTAAGAAAAGATAGATATAACTAAAATTAGGATGGACTAAAATCTGGTTAAATTTATTCATAGTTATCTCTTTACAATTTTTATTCCCACATCATTGATATCTTTCAATGGGTTTTCACGCATATTTTGTTCTATAGCAAAAGTGTAAATACCTGTATCTGGAAAGCTGTAATTTTCATGTATCAATGCCTGATGTGCATATAAGCTCCCTGCACTGTTACCCGTCCATCTGCCATCTAATTCGGCCAGTTTAAGTTCTCTTCTTTCCTTTTTACTGACACCTTTGGGATTTGTTTCATGAATACGGACAAAAATATTAGCGTATCTGTAATCTCCGTTATGACGCAGATTAAGGTATACATCATACTTAGCATTTTTGTCCGTAATATGTGCTTTTACTTTTGGAATAACATTATATGGCCAGCTTTTGTCTGTAATGATTGTATTCTCATCCACTACGGTATTGGCATCACATCCGGCCAATCCCAGTACATTTAAAAGAATAAAAGCGTAAAATAATCTTTTCATCTTGTTAACCCCTATTCAGCAGGCTGAGAACCATTATTATTGTTTTTCCCCTTGTTACGATTTCTGTTATTGAATCTCTTTTTAGGTTTCGGAGCATCCGTATTTTGAGGCTCTTTCGCTGATTTGAATTCCGTATTATCTTCCTTTTTCGCTTGTTGAACTTTCGCTTGCTGAGGCTTATTATTCTGTTTATTTACAGGTTTTTTGTCCTCTGCTACTCCATCCGCTTTCTGTACCGTTTGTTTGTTTTTATTACGGTTTTTGCTTTTGGATTTTTTCTTTCTGCGTTCATCAAGTCTGGTCAGACTATCCTGACCTACTACATTTTCATAATCGTAGACAACAGGTTTTTCCACTTCTTCCTGAATGTTAGGATTAACCAGTTCTTCCGGTTTTCTTCCTTCACGATTCATTTCGATGAATTCTTTTACCTTATCTACAGACAGCGGTATCCAGTTTTCCGCTTTCGGATAAGCATACCACATTGTCTTTTTGAAAATATCTGTTTTTTGAAGATATGCGGTACCTATAATTGTCTCGATACGGTCTACATTATTCGGAATATCCTTTAATGCATCCATATAGCTGTCCAGCTCATAGTTGAGACAACACTTCAGTTTGCCGCATTGTCCCGCTAATTTAAGCGTGTTAAGAGAAAGATTTTGATAGCGTGCAGCTGAAGTAGATACGGTTTTGAAGTCTGTGAGCCACGTGGAACAACAAAGTTCCCGTCCACAGGATCCGATTCCGCCCAGACGACTTGCTTCCTGACGCATACCGATCTGTCTCATCTCAATACGTATCCGAAAGGATTCAGCCATTTTTTTGATGAGTTCCCGGAAGTCCACACGACCCTCTGCTGTATAGTAGAAGGTAGCTTTGGTCTTGTCTCCCTGATAATCAACATCGGATATCTTCATGGAAAGCCCAAGATCCAAAGCAAGTTTTCTCGCTTTGTGCATCGTTTCCCATTCCAGATCTTTTGCTGCTTCAAATTTCTTTACGTCCGCCTCGTTTGCTTTTCTGTAAATCTTTTTTGTAACAGCATCTATAGATACATTATTTTTTTTCAACTGCAGCCTGACCAGCTCACCTGTCAGAGATACATGGCCAATATCGTAGCCACCTGTAGAAGGTTCCACGACGACCATTTCTCCCATTTCCAGGTAATGATTGTCTGTATTGATAAAAAAATCTTTGCGAGATCCTTTAAAACGCACTTCGACAACATCGAAGGCTTTATAGTTAGATGGCATATCCATATTGGAAAGCCAGTCATATACATCTAATTTATTACATCCGCTGGTCATGCAAGAGCCATTGCTTTGGCAACCTGCCGGGGTAGCGCCTGCAACTGCAGTTCCGCTTCCACAACCTCCACCGGATGAGCAACTGCCACATCCCATATTTTTTCTTTATATATATTGAGTCCCTTTTGGGAACGTTTGATACTTAAACAATAAAACTAATTGCAAAGATAAATCTAAAAATAATATTTTAGGATTTGCATTGCGTTCTACACAATAATGTGTTTTTTCAAATAAAGATACAGCTTCTTCGATCTGATTCACCGTAAAAAGAGGCGCAAATTTATTTACAAACTCCAATTCCTTCTCCGGAAGGAACACCAGATCATGCAATTCTTCCTTGATAAGGATAATCTGCCTCATCATATTTATGGCATACAACAGAAAACTTTTCTGATTCTCTCTCCCCAGTTTTGACAACTCATCGTCACATATACTGATCATATGCAGACCTGCATCGCTGACAATAAATCGCAGCCAACGGATCAGTAAATCCAGATGATTACCGGATTCTGAGAGCAGATTGAGCGCCTGTTGAAGATTCCCGTCTGCAATAAATGCAATTTCTCCGGCCTGTTCTTTCTGAATTCCGCGTTCTTCTATCAGATAATTTGTAATTTCCTGATGTGGAAGTTTTTGAATCTTGACAAGCTGTGTACGGGAAATAATAGTATTTAATATGCGATCCTGATTTTCTGATACCAGTAGAAAAAGGGTTTTTTCCGGTGGTTCCTCTATTAATTTGAGCAGAGCATTACCCTGTGTATCCAGGTATTCCGGCAGCCACATGATCAGGATTTTGTATTCTGCTTCAAAGGCTTTCAAACTAAGCTTTTTGATAATATCATGCGCTTCTGCTATATTGATATTCGCTTGTTTATTATCTGCTTCGAGTTGTCCTCTCCAATATTCAAGACTGAGGTATGGATTTTTCAAAAAAGCAGCACGCCATTCTTCCATATATGTTACAGAAGTTTCTTCTTTTCCTTTCGCAAAAAAGGGAAAAGAGAAGTGAAGGTCGGGATGAATTATTTTGGCATATTTCCGACAGGAATTACACTGACCGCAACTGTCGTCTGCAAGTTTGGCTTCGCAATTGATAAATTGGGCATAGGCATGGGCCAGAGCCAGGCTCCCCGAACCCTCAGGACCCAGAAACAACTGAGCATGACTCACCCTGTTCTCCAATACTGTGCGTACGAGATGATCTTTAATTTCCTGATGACCAATAATATCTTTAAACTGCATAATTCAAAGCCAACATACAAATGTAACAAAATATATTTGCGGATAGGGTTTCACCTGCTGTATGATAAAACAAAATGTCGAAAACTATTCGTGATTAACGACGGGTGAATACAAAGAATATTGATTCTTTTCTGTATTATTGCAAGTATAAATAAGTATATTAGGAAATGAGATTTATAGTATCCACTTCAATTCTATTAAAACAGTTGCAAGCCATCAGTGGCGCTTCAAGTAGCAGTACTGTTCTGCCTATTTTGGAAAATTTCCTGTTTGAAATCAAAGATAATACGCTGACAATTTCTGCGACAGATTTGCAAACAAGTATGGTGACTTCTTTACAGATAGAGTCTAAAGAGGAGGGGCGTGTCGCTATGCCATCTAAGATTTTGATTGAGACCTTAAAGACATTACCTGATCAGCCTGTAGCATTTTCTGTTGACACAAATACGTTAGCTATCGAGATCAGTGCGGGAGATGGTAAGTATAAGCTGAGTGGTGAAAATGCAGATGACTTTCCTAAGATTCCGACAGTAGACAATACATCTACCGTAAATATTCCTGCACCTGTTTTGGCTGAGGCTATCAACAAAACAATCTTTGCGGTGAGTAACGATGAGTTGAGACCTGCGATGTCCGGTGTATTGGTACAACTGGCGGAACAATCGACTACTTTTGTTTCTACAGATGCACACAAATTGGTGCGTTACCGCCGTACAGATATTTACACGGATAAACCGGCATCTCTTATTTTGCCTAAAAAAGCACTTTCTTTATTAAAATCGTCTTTACCATCTGACGATGTGAATGTGACTATTGAATATAATAATACAAATGCATTCTTCCAGTTCGGCAATATCTTTCTGATCTGTCGTCTGATTGATGAGCGTTATCCGGATTATGAGGCTGTAATTCCTCAGGTAAACCCTAATAAACTGACCGTAGACCGCTCTTTGTTTCTGAATACATTGCGTCGCGTTGTCATTTTTGCAAATAAGACTACTCATCAGGTACGTTTGCGTATCTCAGGTAGTGAGCTTAACATTTCTGCGGAGGATCTTGATTTTTCAAATGAAGCACACGAACGTTTGAGCTGCCAGTTTGAAGGAGATGATATGGAGATCGGTTTCAATGCTAAATTTTTGGTTGAGATGTTGAATAACCTGAGCAGCGAAGAAGTAATTATTGAGATGAGTACACCAAACAGAGCCGGATTATTGATCCCGGCAATCAAAGATGACAATGAGGACATCCTGATGTTGGTAATGCCTGTCATGTTGAATAATGCCGGTTAATTAGAACGTCTTGGAAGTTATATCATCACTTATTGATTTTATTCTCCATATTGATAAACATCTGGTCGAGATCGTCAATGATTATCAAACGTGGACTTATCTGATTCTTTTCATTATTATTTTTGCAGAGACAGGTTTTGTAGTTACTCCTTTTTTACCGGGGGATTCTTTACTGTTTGCAACTGGAGCCATCATTGCCAAACCAGAAACAGATTTAAATATCTGGCTGATGTGGGTTTTACTGATGGTCGCCGGTATACTGGGTGATATGGTGAATTATCATATCGGAAAGTATATAGGACCCAAAGCCTTCAGCGGTAAGTACCGTTTTCTCAAAAAAGATTATCTTGACAAGACTGAAAAATTTTATGAAAAATACGGAGGTAAGACAATTATATATGCCCGTTTTGTACCTATTGTAAGGACATTTGCACCTTTTGTAGCGGGAGTAGGATCTATGTCATACCGCAAGTTTGCTTCCTATAATATTATCGGAGCGATTGTGTGGGTGTCTAGTTTCTTATTTCTGGGATTTAAGTTTGGAGAGTTAGAATTTGTAAAGAAAAATTTTACATATGTCATTCTTGGTATTATTGTATTCTCTATACTGCCTCCTGTAGTGGAAGTGATAAAAGAAAAATTTAAAAAGAAGGAAGCCTAAAAGCTTCCTTTTTTTGTACTATACGTATTGCTATGGATCTGATTGCACAGCTTTTTGATTTTATACGACATATAGATCGGCATATGGTAGATATTGTCAATGATTACCAGGCATGGACATATGTTATACTATTTGTCATTATTTTTGCAGAAACAGGCCTTGTTGTAACTCCTTTCTTACCCGGAGATTCGGTTTTGTTTGCAACAGGAGTTATTTTAGCCAAGCAGGAAAGTCAGTTGTCAGTATGGATCATGCTTGTGTTGCTGATAGCTGCGGCTGTACTTGGTGATTTTGTAAATTATGAAATAGGTAAATACTTTGGTAAGCGATTGTTCAAACCTGATTCTAAGATTTTTAAACCCTCTTACTTATTAAAGACAGAACAATTTTATGAGAAATATGGTGTTAAAACTATAATATATGCTCGTTTTGTACCAATTGTAAGGACATTTGCTCCTTTCATTGCTGGTATTGGTAAGATGCCTTATTCCCGTTTTGGATCCTATAATATAATTGGGGGAGTATTGTGGGTGTCTCTTTTTCTTTTGACCGGTTATTTCTTTGGTCAGATTTCCTTTATACAGCATAACTTTTCTCTCGTTATTTTGCTTATTATAACTATATCGGTTATTCCTCCGGTTGTAGAGATTGTCAGAAATAAAAGCAAATAAGTAACGTTTATAGATTAAACTTTTGTCTGACTCTTCAGTCTTCACTATAAAATATGCCTATGAAATATCTGATTGTAGCGATTTTTTCGCTGGTTGTTCATGCTGCGCAAGCACAACGTATTACCACAGAAAGAGATGAAGCGAAAGATGCGTATGTATTACTTAATGATATACGTAGTAATCCTTCTAAATACAGAAAGCAACTGGGAATATCGGATATACAAAATGTAACCCGGAAGGCATTGGTCTGGAATAAGCAATTAGCTAAAGTTGCAGAAGAAAGAGCCTATGATATGGCCAAAAGAGATTATTTTGACCACATTACACCTGATGGTGTAGGGGTGAATGTACAGATCGCAGAAGGAGGATATACTTTAAACAAAGACTGGTTAAAAAACATTAAAGCAAATAATTTTGAATCTATAGCTGCCAATCATCCTTCTGCTGTAGAAGGAATAAGAGCGCTGATCATCGGAAAGGGATCTCCCGGTTTTATGCACCGTAAACATTTGCTAGGTATGGATAAATGGAACGGATCGCTTCAGGATATAGGTATTGGATATGTCAGGATTCCTTCGGGAGCGACTTATAAAAGCTATCTCTGTGTTATAATCGCAAAGCATGACTGGTAATAAATGCATTATCTTCTATAAAGCTCACTTTCACAGGTTTATTTTTTACTTTTTATTTTTTACTTTTCATACCTTTGCATATGATAAAATCAATGACCGGGTATGGTATTGGCACTCATGACAATGAAAAGGTTAAGTATAGTGTTGAAATAAAATCCCTCAATTCAAAATTCTTAGAGCTTAATATCCGTCTTCCTAAGGCGGTTTCCGATAAAGAGCTGACCCTTCGCGGAGAATGTGGTAAGCTTATTGAAAGAGGGAAAGTCAACGTGATGGTAAACGTTGAGTATACCGATCAGACAGCAAAGGCCTCAAATATTAATGCTGCTCTCTTAAAAAAGTATTACGAACAACTTCAGGACATTGCTTTAGAACTTGGGGATAAACAGGCTTCCTTGTTTGCTTTGGCTTTGGATATGCCCGAAGTAGTCACCAATAATGATGACACGGTTGATGAAGAAGAAGGCGGTATATTGATGGCTGCATTTAAAGAAGCCGTTAATCAGTTTAATATATTCCGTGAAAAGGAAGGAGTGGTATTACGGAATGATCTGGAGCAGCGTGTACAGTTTATCCTCGATTATCTGACTTCAGTAGAAGCAAAAGAAACTTCCCGTATTCCGTTGATAAGAGAACGGATTAGTCAGTATATGGATGAAGTAGTCGGCAAAGAGAATATCGATAAGAACAGATTTGAACAAGAGCTGATTTATTATATCGATAAACTGGATATCACGGAAGAGAAAGTCCGCTTACGCAGTCATTGTAACTATTTTTTAGAAGCATTGAATGCACCGGATTCTAATGGTAAAAAACTTGGTTTTATCTCTCAGGAGATGGGAAGAGAAATCAATACTTTAGGATCAAAAGCTAATAATGCGGAGATACAGCAGATCGTGGTCCGTATGAAAGAGGAGTTGGAAAAAATTAAAGAACAGTTGCTAAACGTTTTATAGCCGAATGAAAGGAAAGTTAATCATTTTTTCTGCACCATCAGGAGCAGGAAAAACAACCATAGTAAGACACTTATTAAATAAATATCCGGATAAAATAGAATTTTCGATTTCGGCCAGCACGCGTGAACCTCGTGGAGAGGAAGTGGATGGAAAAGATTATTATTTTATTTCGAAAGAAGAATTTTTGCATAAAATCGCAAAACAGGAATTCATTGAGTTTGAAGAAGTTTATTCGGGTACATTTTACGGCACACTTCGTTCAGAGGTAGAGCGTATCTGGGAAAAAGGGAAACACGTTATCTTTGATATAGATGTAGTCGGCGGTTTGCGCCTGCGATCCAAATTTCCGGACCAGGCACTTTCTATATTTGTACAACCACCTTCTCTGGAAGTATTGAAGGATCGGTTAAGAGGTCGTGGCACTGATAGCGAAGATAAGTTAAAAGAGCGTTTTGCAAAAGCAGAGCATGAGTTGTCTTTTGCTGATCGGTTTGATGTCATCCTCAAAAATTATGATCTGGATACGGCATGTGCTGAAGCAGAAAAATTACTGTTAGATTTTATCGGTAAAGATTAAGTAAAGAGTCAGTGATGAAGAAGGTTGGGCTTTTCTTTGGATCTTTCAATCCGGTACATGTAGGACATTTGATCATTGCCAATTATATGGCCAATCATACTGCTCTGGATGAAGTTTGGTTTGTGGTATCGCCTCAGAATCCTTTTAAAAAGAAAGCATCTTTGGCGGATCCTTATGATCGACTGGAGATGGTGAATCTGGCTATTGAAGATACGGAAAACTTAAGGTGCAGTAACATCGAGTTTAATCTTCCTGTGCCATCTTATACTATAGATACACTTGTACACTTATCTGAGAAATATCCGGATAAGCAGTTTCACCTTATTATGGGGCAGGATAATCTGGAATCTCTCCAGAAATGGAAGAATATTGATATTATTCTGCGGGATTATCATATCTATGTATACCCACGGCCAGGATATAATTCCGGCGATCTGAAAGATCATCCTTCTATAACCCTCACCGATACCCCTTTAATGGAATTGTCTTCTACTTTTATACGAAAGGCCATTCAGGAAGGCAAGGATATTAAATTTTTCACACCGGATAAGGTTATAGAATTTATTGACAAAAAAGGTCTTTATACTAAATAGAAAAACAGAGCCCATCTACGTAGATGGGCTTTTTTATTGCCACATCGAAAGAATATGGTTTTCCTGTTTTATGGAAAGGCAGTTCGTAAAGCATCCTAAAGTTAAATAACCATTATTTAACTTTTAAAATTCAAGGTCATGGCAGAGCTAAGTCTTAAACAACAAAACACCGGAAAAAAGGAACGAAGAAGTATCAGGGCAAGGGCAATGCCTAAAGTAGATCTGACGGCTATGGTAGATCTGGCATTTTTACTGATTACCTTTTTTATGCTGACCACTTCATTGAATACACCCAATAATCTGGCTGTCGCTATGCCGGATAAGGGACCCATTACCGAACCGGTATTGATCAATGAGGACCGCACCATCAATCTTTTATTGGGAGATCATAATGAAATCACCTATTATAAAGGTGCTGATCAGCATCCAAAGAGCAGACCTGTAAAGGTTTCATATGGTAAACTGGGACTGAGAGAGCTATTGATAAAGCTAAAAACGGAGATTTTCCAAGGCACAGGCGGCCAGGATATGATTGTGCTGATCAAGCCCGGAAATGAATCTGTGACAAAGGATCTGGTAGATGTTCTGGATGAGATTCAGATAGCAGATGTCCGGCGGTTTATGATTACAAAGATGTCTGAAAAAGAAAAGGAAATGCTCTAATGGGTAGGATACAAACAGTAAAATAAATGGCTTCCGAAAAGGGAAGCCATTTATTTTATTCTGAGACTATCTTCCCATCCATCCGCCATCTACGGTAAGAATGGTACCGTGTACATAGTCAGATGCCTGAGACGCTAAGAAAACGGCAGGACCTTTAAAATCTTCCGGTTGTCCCCATCTTCCTGCAGGAATACGATCTAATATAGATTTTGATCTTTCAGGATCGTCTCGGAGTGCTTCCGTATTGTCCGTTGCAATATATCCCGGAGCAAATGCATTCACATTGACTCCTTTGGAAGCCCATTCATTGGAGAAAGCTTTTACAAGAGAGCCTATTGCTCCTTTTGAAGCGGCATATCCCGGAACATTGATTCCCCCCTGGAATGTCAGCAGAGAAGCTGTAAATACAATTTTACCGGATCCTCTGGCAATCATCTCTTTTCCGATTTCGCGGGTCAGTATAAATTGTGCATTTTGATTGATTTCGATAATCTGATCCCAGTATTCGTCCGGATGTTCTGCAACAGGTTTTCTCAGGATATTACCGGCATTATTAAAAAGAATATCAATCTGCGGATGTTCTGCTTTGACCTTTTCAATAAAAGCATACAGGTCTTTTCTGTCGGAAAAATCTGCCTGATATGCGCTGAATTTTCTTCCGATAGCTTTAACGGATTTTTCTACCGCAGAGTCCTGCAGTTCTAAGGATGCAGATACACCTATAATATCTGCTCCGGCCTCAGCAAGTGCTTCGGCTATGGCTTTTCCGATACCTCTTTTACAGCCCGTTACGAGAGCTGTTTTCCCTGTCAGGTCAAACATTTGGGTTATGGACATAGTATATTTATCTTTAAAAGTTGTATGCTGATAACTCTTCTTTAGTACAATTATTTCAGCGTAACCTTTAGCGGTTTGCTAATATTTTGTTGTTGCTTCTTTACATAATCAAACCATTTCTGTGCAGATGTGATTTTTCCGGCTCTATCCCAGGCAGCACCGTTATAGTAAACGAATTTCTTATTTCCGGGAATAGTCGTGTGTACCAGAAACTGTTTAGGATCCTTAGTATCTAGCGTTATTTTATCTTTTCCGAACAATACAGCTGTGCCGGTAGTTCCTTTGTCAGTTAATGTCGGTTCCCAATACGCAAGACTGTTGTTTGCAAATTGATAAGCTGGTTTTTCTTCACCTCTGCGGGATAGCCCTATTACGACAGCTGTAGAAGATTTCTTATTGTTTTTCAGCTCTACCTGTATTTTATTGAGCTGAGACCCTGCATCAATAGATATTGTTTTGGAGAGTTCAATCGTGTTTCCTTCAATTTCCTCAGGTTCGAATATCAATCTGAATGTCGACCGGATAGGGCCATTGTCCAGCACTTCAAATTTGCGGTAATGTTTGGTAAACTTTATATTTCCATTGACAAATAAGGCCAGATCACCGACACCTAAAGTCTGACCTACTGAATAATAGTCCAGACCTTTGCCATGATCTGCATGATAATCGCCTGTTTTGTACCATTCATTAATAACCAGTTCAGATGTTCTTTTTGACCAAAAATCGAAACCTTGTGCATCTTCACTTGTACCTTCTAATGCTTTGCCATAGGCTCTGTATGCCGCAATATCATTTTCCCAGGCAAAATCATCTTTCCGCTCAGGGACATACCTTGCATAGGTCCGTACCTGAAAAGTAGCTCCTTTTTGAGGTTTTACCATTAAAGTCAGTTCCTGTTGTTTACCAACGCTGACTTCCACCAGAACATTCTGCGGAGAAGACTGTCCCAGTTTTTCAAGTTGATGTGCAACTTCGGAACCGTCAGCAGCATTGACAATCGTAAATACGGAATCTACTTTAAAATGCTTTGTGAACGAGGAATAAGGGATACTTATCAGTTCATGACGCGAATGATTACCCGGGTTTTTAACTACAATTTTTTGCTGTGCGGATAAAGAGTGTGCAAGAGCAAGAGCTACAAAAGCGGCTATGAATGTCTTTTTCATCTTTATTTATTTTAATTCGTTAATGGCCACTTTGTCCATATCATCATAGTCCAGGTTTTCACCGGCCATTCCCCAGATAAAAGTATAATTACTTGTTCCAGCTCCTGAGTGTATGGACCATGGCGGAGATATTACGGCCTGATCATTTTGCATCCAGATATGTCTTGTTTCATCCGGTTGTCCCATAAAGTGACATACGGATTGCTCCTGAGGCACTTCGAAGTAAAAATAGACTTCCATGCGGCGGTCGTGTGTATGTGCCGGCATCGTGTTCCAGACAGAGCCCGGCTGAAGCTCAGTCATTCCCATCTGCAGCTGGCAAGTTTCCAGTACCGTATTCAGTAGCATTTGATTAATGGTACGGTGATTCGCCGTTTCCAATGTTCCCAGTTCTTTTTTGATGGCTGTTTCCTTTGTTACTTTTTTCGTTGGAAAACTACGGTGTGCCGGAGTGGAATTCATATAGAATTTGGCTGGTTTTTGAGTATCCTCACTGCTAAAGAAAATCTCTTTATTTCCTTTTCCTATATAGAGCGCCTCTTTATAATCCAGTTCATATACTGTTCCGTCAACCTCTACCGAACCTTTTCCGCCGACATTGATAATACCCAATTCACGGCGACTCAAAAAATACTCTTCTTTCAATAATTCAGGAATCGTATCTAATTTGATTTTTCCGGATACAGGCATTGCGCCTCCGGCCATATAACGATCATAGTGTGTATATACAAAATGAATTTGATCTGCATCAAAGAGCTTTTCTATCAAAAAGTTTTTTCTGAGACCGGCGGTGTCAAGAGTTTTGCTTTCCTGAGGACCGATGGCGTATCTGGATTCAAATATTGTTTTCATGTTAGAAAAAATTTAATCGTAATGAGGGATGAATAAATTTCTAAATTAACGGTTTTAGACGGGATTGACACATAATTCTACGAAAAGGTTTTCAATCATTTATGAAAGTAAAAATAAAGATTAAAGGGCAGATAAATATAAAATATAAAGAGCTGATTATAAGAAGAGTGCTGAAGAATAGCCATTCTTCAAAAACAATATGGGGGCTAAGGTTGTTATCTTATTACATTCTCAAAATTTTTTAAACTAAAACAAAGGAGGAAAAAGATGAGTAAATTAACATGGGAAGGCCGTTGGAACGAATTAAAAGGTAAGGTTAAACAGTCGTATGCAGATTTGACAGATGATGATTTGTTGTACGAAGAAGGAAAAGCCGATGAACTGTTGGGCCGCATTCAAAAGAAAACTGGAAAAACGAAGGAAGAAGTAGAAAACTGGTTCAACAGTTTGTAATCCTTTAGTTATTGTAATAAGATCGTTAAGCGTTAGCTAATTTAGCTAGCGCTTTCTTTTTTTCTTTCTAAATTAGCAGTATGGTAAAAAAGAAGCCAACCATATTAGTGGTTAATGATGACGGTATAACAGCACCGGGAATAAAGGTGCTTATCGAAGAAATGCAAAAACTGGGACATGTGGTCGTCGTCGCTCCTGACAGCCCGCAATCGGGAATGGGACATGCGATCACTATCGGAAAACCTTTGCGACTGGATAAAGTAAGCCTTTATGAAGGAGTAGAAATGTACAAATGCTCCGGTACTCCGGTAGATTGCGTAAAACTGGCCGTAAATAAGATTTTCAAAGGTAAAAAGCCTGATATCTGTGTATCAGGCATCAATCACGGACTTAATAATTCTATTAATGTCCTGTACTCCGGGACAATGTCTGCTGCGGTGGAAGGGGCTATAGAATCTATCCCTTCTATCGGATTTTCTCTGGATGACTTTACTTACGATGCTAACTTTGATCCCTGCAGGCCTTATATATTGAGTATAACTCAACAGGTACTCAACAACGGATTGCCAAAGAATACCTTATTAAACGTCAATTTTCCGAAAGGAAACGATATTAAAGGAATTAAGATCTGCCGTCAGGCAGGAGCACGTTGGGTAGAGGAGTTCGATGAACGTGTAGATCCGCACAACCGGGATTATTTCTGGCTTACCGGCAAATTTCAGCTGGAAGACCGCGGAGAAGACACAGATGCACATGCTCTCAATCATGGATATGTATCTGTCGTTCCGACACAATATGACATGACTGCACATCATGCTATTCCGGAGTTGAATTCTTGGAGTTTTGATGTTTAATCCGGATCATGCAGAAAAATAACTTTTTGATCGGGATAGCATTAGGCATAATTGCTCCGGTGATCGCCTATCTCTTGACAACCTATACCAGTCTGGAGACCATGTTGTCTGCCAATAAGCCTGCGATAATGTATTTCATAGCCGGATTGGTCAATCTGGTTATGCTCCGTTACTTTTATAGAAATGACAAAGAGCAGACGGCCAGAGGTATTATGTTGGTTACATTTGCAGGGACAGTCATATTGATTTATACATTAAAAATATTTGGATAATGAAATTAACATTAGGTTTTTCTCCATGCCCTAATGATACGTTTATCTTCGATGCGCTCATTCACAATAAGATAGATACAGAAGGGTTGAGTTTTGACGTAGAATACCAGGATGTGGAAACCCTTAATCAAAAAGCTTTTCAACAGGAACTGGATGTAACCAAGCTGAGTTATCATGCCTTCGCCTATGCAGTAGAGGACTATGAATTACTGGATGCCGGAAGTGCCCTCGGATTTGGTGTTGGCCCCTTGCTGATCACAAAAGATGAAAAATTGGCAGGGCGACTGAAAGAATCTCTGGATAATAAAGGTACGTTGAGTGCTGATCTGGCAGATTTGAGAATAGGGATTCCGGGAAAGTACACCACCGCAAATTTTCTCTTAGGCCTGGCTTTTCCGCAATTGCAAAATAAACAGGAAGTCGTTTTCTCGGGTATTGAACAGGCTTTGATTGACGGAGACATTGATCTGGGCTTGATTATCCACGAGAATAGATTCACATATGCAGATAAGGGACTTCATAAAGTAGTCGATCTGGGTGATTTTTGGGAAAAGACGACCGGATACCCCATTCCGTTAGGCGGTATTGTGGTCAGGAGAGGGTTGGAAGATGAGGTGAAACAAAAGCTTAACCGTGTGTTAAAGAGGAGTGTAGCCTTTGCTTTTGAAAATCCAAAGTCCGGACTGGACTTTATCCGTTCGCATGCACAAGAAATGAGTGAAGAAGTGATGTACAAGCATATTGAGCTGTATGTCAATTCGTATTCCAGAGACCTGGGGAATGAGGGCAGAAAGGCCATTGCCTATATGTTTGATAAGGCTTTGGCATTAAAGCTGATCCCTGATACCGACAAGAAATTGTTTCTTTCTTAAAATGAATAAAAAAAAGCCGGTGATTTTGTAAGTTATCATATCTAATAACTAAATTTGCCCGATTAGTGTCAAATTGTCTGCAAAATAGTTTTGGAGTCATTATTGCGAAATGCTATAAATTGAGATAGATAAAAAATTATGTTAAAATTTTTAAGTAAATTATTTGGTAGTAAATCCGAAAGGGATATCAAAGTTATCCAACCCATTGTTACCAAAATCAAAGCTGAATACGAAAAGTTATCCAGTATAACCAATGATGAGCTGCGCGCTAAGACAACAGACTTCAAAAACCGAATTAAAGAATACTTAGCTGATATCGATGAGGAAATCAATGCCCTGAAAACAGAGGCTGATGCTGATGATGTCGATATGATGCATAAAACAGAAATCTATGATAAAATAGATAAACTGAAAAAGGATCGTGATAAAAAACTGGAAGAAGTGTTGATGGAAATTTTACCTGAAGCATTTGCAGTAGTAAAAGAAACAGCAAGACGTCTTTCCGAAAATGATCAGCTGGAAGTTACGGCTTCTGAGTTTGACAGAGAAATAGCATCCCGCAAACCGAATGTCATTATAGAAGGTGATAAAGCGTTCTGGAAAAATACATGGATTGCTGCCGGTACAGAAGTGAAATGGAACATGGTTCACTATGATGTGCAGTTGATAGGTGGTATTGTATTACATCAGGGTAAAATTTCTGAGATGTCTACAGGGGAGGGTAAAACATTAGTAGGAACATTACCTACTTATCTGAATGCCCTTTCAGGACAAGGAGTTCACATCGTAACGGTCAATGATTATCTTGCTCGTCGTGACTCGGAGTGGAATGGCCCGTTATTCGAGTTCCACGGATTGAGTGTAGACTGTATAGACAAGCACCAGCCAAACTCTCCGCAACGTCGTAAAGCATATGCTTCTGACATTGTTTACGGTACAAATAACGAATTTGGTTTTGACTATCTGCGTGACAATATGACGCAGACTCCCGATGCACTGGTACAAGGCAAGCTGCACTATGCCATGATCGATGAGGTTGACTCTGTATTAATTGATGATGCCAGAACACCGTTGATTATCTCCGGACCTATTCCACGTGGCGATGAACATGAGTTCTACCAATTGAAACCTCGTATCGAGCGATTGGTAAATGCACAGAAAAACTATATCAATACTGTCCTGAATGATGCTAAAAAAGCGATCAATGCCGGTGATTCAGATGTAGAAGGCGGAGGAATGGCCTTATTACGTGCTTACAGAGGTCTTCCAAAAAATAAAGCATTAATCAAATTCCTGAGTGAAGGCGGTAACAGACAAATTCTTCAAAAGGTAGAGAACTACTATATGGCGGAGCAAAACCGTCAGATGCCTAAGGTAGATAAGGAATTATTCTTCGTCATCGATGAAAAAAATAATCAGGTAGAGCTGACAGATAAAGGTATCGAACTGATCACGGCATCAGGTGAAGATCCAAGTTTCTTTATTCTTCCGGATGTAGGTACAGAGATTGCTGAAATTGAAAAATCAACACTTACTACAGAAGAGAAAGTTCATAAAAAAGAAGAGTTGTTACGTGACTACGCTGTTAAATCTGAGCGTATTCATTCGATCAATCAGTTATTAAAAGCATACACATTATTCGAAATCGATGATCAGTATATCGTCGATGACGGAAAAGTGAAAATCGTAGATGAGCAGACAGGTCGTATTATGGAAGGACGTCGTTATTCTGACGGTCTTCATCAGGCGATCGAAGCAAAAGAAAATGTAAAAGTAGAGGACGCTACACAGACATACGCTACGATTACTTTACAGAACTACTTCCGTATGTACCACAAATTGTCTGGTATGACGGGTACAGCATCTACAGAAGCAGGAGAGCTTTGGGAAATCTATAAACTGGATGTTGTAGAAATCCCGACAAACAGAGCAATTCAGCGTGATGACAGAAATGATCTGATTTATCGTACCGCTCGTGAGAAATACAATGCAGTAGCAATGGAGATACAGAGACTGACAGAAGAAGGCCGCCCGGTACTGGTGGGTACGACTTCAGTGGAGATCTCCGAATTACTGAGCCGTATGTTGAAGATGAGAGGTATCAAACACAATGTACTGAATGCTAAATTACACCAGAAAGAGGCAGATATCGTTGCTGAAGCAGGTAAAGCCGGAACAGTGACTATTGCTACAAATATGGCGGGTCGTGGTACGGATATTAAGCTTAGTGAAGATGTCATCAAAGCAGGTGGTCTGGCTATCATCGGTACGGAGCGTCACGAATCACGTCGTGTAGACCGTCAGCTGAGAGGTCGTGCGGGTCGTCAGGGAGATCCGGGTTCTTCTCAGTTCTTCGTTTCTCTGGAAGACAACCTGATGCGTCTGTTTGCTTCTGAGCGTATTTCTAACATCATGGTAAAAATGGGTGTGGAAGAGGGCGAAGAGATGCAACACAGCATGCTGACGAAATCTATCGAACGTGCTCAACGCAAAGTAGAGGAAAATAACTTCGGTATCCGTAAACGTTTACTGGAATACGATGATGTGATGAACTCGCAGCGTACAGTTATTTATACTAAACGTAAAAATGCATTATTCGGAGAGCGTCTGGATGTAGATTTGAATAACACTATTTTTGATGTTGTTGAGGATATCGTAGCAGAAACAAAAGAAGGAGGATCATTCGAAGAGTTCCAACTGGAAGTGATCAGACTGTTTGCTTTGGATCCGGAAGTTACAGCAGAAGAATTTGCACAAAGTAATATTACTACATTAACAGATCGTTTGTTTGATCAGGTGATCAGTCATTATCACAATAAAGCTGTTCAGATCGGAACACAGACATTGCCTGTACTGGCGAATGTGTTTGCTGAGCGTGGTAATGTTATCGAAAATGTAGTTGTTCCTTTTACGGATGGTATCCGTGGTATTCAGGTTGCGACTAATCTGAAAAAGGCAATCGAAACAAACGGAAGAGAAGTCTTCAAATCATTCGAAAAAGGTATAGTACTGGCATTGATAGACGAAGCCTGGAAAGAACACCTTCGTGAGATGGACGACTTGAAACAGTCTGTTCAGAATGCGGTATACGAACAGAAAGATCCGATCATTATCTATAAAATGGAAGCTTACTCTTTATTTAAATCGATGTTAGCTTCGATGAATAAAGAAATTGTCAGCTTCCTATTTAAAGGAGAAATCCCGGGTCAGACACAGGAAGTGGCTGAAGCTCGCCCTATACCGGCACAGCCGGCAAGAGTTGTTGCTTCAAAAGCAGAACTGACTTCTCCGACCGGAGTGAGTGATGAAGATGTACAGGACACCAGAGAAAATGCCGTTACACAGCCTATCCGAAAAGAAGCTACTGTAGGCAGAAACGATGATTGTCCTTGCGGATCAGGTAAAAAATACAAAAATTGCCACGGCAAAAACAGTTAATCTTTTTGAAGAATAAAGTATTCACAATGTATAAAAAGGGATTAATACTATTTTTTTTGATGTTTGGATGTGCAGTGTTTGCGAAAGCACAGCAATTAGGACGGGTTGAGGTGTTTAAGGACTCCCTGATCTCGGTTCTGCAAGCCTACAGATCGGAAGAAGGTATTAATCCCTCTCTTGAAAAAAAGACAGTTTCTATAGGAAAAACCTCTGTAGTGGATAAATCCAAGATGAAGCGTGTCAAAGTTCGGGGATTCAGAGTACAGATCTTTTCCGGAGCCAGCCGTAACGAGGCATATGCTGAACAGGGAAGGTTCAAAAACCTATATAAAGAGTACGAGGCTTATGTTAATTATGACGAGCCAAACTACCGTGTAAAAGTGGGAGACTTTACAAGTCGCTCAGAAGCAAACAATCTGATGCGTATTTTAAGGTCTCAGTTTGATAATGTATTCGTCTTTACAGAAGACGTTTACGTCTATCGTTAAAGTTGCTAATCATGACAATTTCAAAGGAACAGGTACAACAGCTTGCAGAAGAGTTTTTAAATGATATTATAGCTATCAGAAGACATCTGCATCAGCATCCTGAGCTTTCCTTTGAAGAATACAATACTTCTGCTTTCATACAGGATCAGTTAAGACAGCTGGATATTCCGTTTACAACAATGGCCAATACAGGTGTAGTGGCATTAGTAAAAGGAGATCTTCCAGGTGAACAGGTAATTGCCCTCCGGGCAGATATCGATGCTTTACCGATTCAGGAAGTAGAAGGCAGATCATATGGTTCATCCAATCAGGGTGTGATGCATGCCTGCGGACATGATGCTCATACATCCTCTTTGCTAGGGGTTGCCAAAATTCTTCATCGTCTCAAATCTACTTTTTCTGGCACAGTCAAAATGATCTTTCAGCCGGGAGAAGAACGTCTTCCTGGCGGAGCATCACTGATGATCAAAGAAGGAGTATTGCATAATCCGGAACCCAAATCTATCATCGGACAACATGTAATGCCGTTTATCGAAACCGGGAAAGTCGGTTTCAGAGAAGGTAAGTATATGGCTTCCTGTGATGAGTTGTTTATGACTGTCAAAGGCAGAGGCGGCCATGGAGCACATCCTCACCAGAATATAGATCCTATTGTCATCACAGCACATATTATTACCGCTTTACAGCAGATTGTAAGCCGTATGGCAGATCCGCGTACACCTACTGTATTATCCTGGGGTAAGGTACAGGCAAATGGTGCAACAAATATAGTTCCCAATGAAGTTTATCTGGAAGGAACTTTCAGAACATTTGATGAAAAATGGCGTGCTGAAGCACACGAAAAAATGATTAAGATGGCTGTTGGCATAGCCGAAAGCATGGACGCTGTCTGCGACTTTGAAGTGCGTAAAGGCTATCCTTTCTTAATTAATGACGAATTAACAACCCGTCAGGCCAGATTGCTGGCCGAAGATTATCTGGGGAAAGAGAATGTTGTGGATCTGGATCTGTGGCCTGCAGCAGAAGATTTTTCATATTATTCTCAGGAAACGGACGCCTGTTTCTATCGATTGGGAACGGCTAATACAGCCCGCGGAATTACCTCAGCGGTACATACCCCTACATTTGATATTGATGAGCAATCGCTACGAACAGGTATGGGTCTGATGGCTTATATCGCACTTCGTAAATTAGGAAATTAATATGTCTTCTCACCACATTGTCCGTGAAAATCAAGAGCCGGCCTTATTGATAGATGTACTGGATGCTATCGATGAAGAATCCTTAGGTCAGTTACTGGAATGGAGCCCTACACTTATCAGCAGTGACGCCAGTTACGATGCGCTCGAAAGTCTGGGGATTAAGGTAGATGTTCTTTTTCTTCACGGTTCCGTATATGATATCGATATACAGGAACATACCCGAATATTTCCTGTAGAACAATCCTACCTCAGCAGTGCGCTACATTATCTTGTCGAAAACGGACATCGGGCCGTCAATGTTATAACAGATCACATCCCGTTTGAGCTATTGCTTTCCTACGCAGACAAGCTGGACATGGTTATTATATCCACAGAGAGAAGAACAGTCCTGGTAAAGTCTCCTTATGAAAAGTGGAAGCCGCAGGGAGAGATATTACGTGTTGTCGGTTCGGATAAAATACGTACACATGGATTGACCGCAATTGGAGATAATCACTATAAAACTTCTGCCGAAGGATTTTTTAAGATAGAATTTGATGAACCTACATTTCTGTTTATAGAAGAAGAACGATGAGCATTACCATCCAAAAGGCAACGGAGCATGAAGCGGAAACTATTGCTCAAATTGGCTGGGCCAGTTATTATACTACATACCCTGAAATCTTATCAGCCGATCAGATTGAATTTATGCTGGAGAAGAGTTACACAGCATCTGCAATCAGCCAATTGATGAAAGAGGGGCATTTGTTTTATATCCTGTATGATGAAGGAGAGGAACAGGGCTTTTTATCTGTCAGATTGAAACCTGAGGATGCTGCTGTGCTGCGCATAGAAAAACTTTATTTACTTGCTGTTGCGCAAAAAAAAGGGTTTGGAAGTAGACTTATTTCATTTGCAGAAGATGAGGGCGTACGGTTTGGCTGTAAGGTATTGGAACTTAATGTAAACCGGAATAATCCGGCTTACCATTTTTATAAAAAAGAGGGATTCCACGTCTCTGAAGAAGTAGATATCCCTTATTTTGGTTATGTGCTGGATGATTATGTCATGCAGCGTTTACTCCCTTAGTTTTTCCACTCTGGATGGTGTCTGTTTACCGTTGACGATACCCGTAATACCAATGGCAATTGCCTCAATACTGGCTTTTATATTTTCGATATTCAGTGTGCTTACTTCATCTTTTACAGTGTGGTAGTAGGTATCCTGATCCATCTGACTGGTTGAAAAAGAGTGAGCAGGTACACCTTGTGCCGCCAAGACAGCATTATCACTTCTGTAAAACAGATTCTGCTGCGGATAGGGATCCGGATAAAATTTAAATTTAGAACCTTTCAGATTTTGCTGCATCAATTCTCCGAGATTGGATTGATGATAACCCGTAATGTACATCGTATTGGGGCCGAATTTGGAATCTTTACCAATCATTTCCATATTGATCATGGCTGTGACCTGATCCGGATTAATGTGTTTGGAAAAATAAGTGGAACCGTACATACCAAGCTCTTCTCCGGTGAAGGCCACGAAAATAAGCGTTCTTTCATTCTTATTTACTTTTTTAAAATGCTTTGCCAAAGCAATCATAGCCGTTACACCTGACGCATCATCGTCTGCACCATTGGCAATAGAATCCTGTCCTTCGGGAGTCAGAATGCCGATATGGTCATAGTGTGCTGAAAAGATTACATATTCGCTGGCTTTGGATTTTCCCGGAATTATACCTGCCACATTGAACATAGGTATACTTTCATAGTTATTCTTAAATTCTATCTCATAATTATCTGAAATCTGATGGCCGAGAATAAAGACAAAACTATTTGTGAAGACCGCATTGCCGTCTGTAACCAGACTTTCTTTTTCATATATCTTTTGAAAACGTTTAAACATATCTTTAAAAGACGTATCTACCTGAACAATTGCATTTTGGATTCCGCTTTGTACAATTTTTCTGAACTCTTCTGAAAAATCACTGCCAGCCTCTATCTTTATTACTTTAGTACCACTTTTTGCATCCAGGTGCAAATCTTTTACGCGGCTCAGGATCATTACATTTTCTGGTGAGACAGGGGTTTGATCAATAGATACTTTCGGAACGGACGGGCTAATCTTTTGTACCTGAAAAGTCTGACGGTAGTTCTTTTCTGCATATGGCTCCAGACCTATACTTTGAAATTCACCTGCGATATAATCTGCTGCTTTCTCGATGTCCTTTGTCAGGGCCGAACGTCCCCGCATCTCATCTGACGCGAGTGTATTGAGGATATTGGTGATATAGGCATTATCTACAACAGGGGTTGTGGATTTTTGTGCCGTACTATTAAGAGAGGCAAATACAAACAAACCACAAAATAAAGCATTAATTCTGTTCATAATTAAAAAGGTATTTACATGGACAAGATACGGATTTTTAACAAAAATAGGTTTTACATGTAACGGCCGCAACAGGAACCTTCCCGAAGACGGGGAGAAGAAATTGTTAGGACTATTTTTTTAACACTAAAGAGCAGTTCATTATTCCTTTTTCCTTGAAGCAAATCCTTATATTTGATTAAAATATTTTAAGAAATCATGAAAGAAGTATCCGTTGCTGAATTAAAGCAAAAAATCGATAATAATGAAGATTTTCAACTAATAGATGTTCGCGAACCCTTTGAGTATGAAGTGTCTAATCTGGGTGGACTTAATATTCCTTTGGCAGGTATTGTTATTGAAGCTGAAAAAATTGCGAAAGACAAACCTGTTATTATCCAGTGCCGTAGCGGCAAACGCAGTGCACAAGCCGTAATGCTTCTTGAGCAGCAGGGATTTGATAATCTGGCAAACCTTAAGGGAGGTATTCTGGCCTGGAAAGAAGAGATCGATCCTGAGCTGGACGTTTATTAGTCTGCACATGAAAAATCTGGAGCATCAGACCAAACAGGCTTTTTTGTTTAGTCTTGCTTTTTATGTAATAGGTCTGTTTTCCTGTTTTATCAATATACAGTTTGCGACACTTATTATAAGTGTTTCGTTATTGATTTCCCTGATCTGGGTATTTCTGGTCCTGAGGGAGATTTTTCTTTCGGGGAGGATTTCTAATGTAGAAAGATTGGGATTAGCCATTTTCATTGTAATGGGCAATATTCTGGCGGGAGCTGTATATTTCTGGTTTTTACGGAATAGGGTAATCCATTCCGTTCAGAAAAATAAGTTTAATAAATGAAAAAAGAGATTATTTATAATGTAGGCCTGAATGTGGGTATGATGTTGCTTATCATGATCGGATATACAGCTTACAAGAGTGGGAATGCATTAATTTTCGGACTGTCAATTGCGCTGGGAGTCGTACTGATCTACCTGAAAATTGTGTTGCTGAAACAGGTCAGAAGAAAGACAAGAACACCTCAGCAGGTTTCGTTGAAGACTACGACGACAACAAAGAAGAAAAAGAAACGGGCTTAATTTTAAGCCCGTTTCTTTTTCTATTTTACAAATGGCGGTTTTGCCACTTTAGCTTTAATTTTCTGATTACGGATGTGGATAAAAATCTCTGTCCCTTCTTTAGCGAAAGCCTGATCAACATAGCCTAATCCGACAGATTTTTTCAGTGATGGTGACTGCGTTCCGGAAGTAACACGACCGATAACATTTCCGTCTGCATCTACTATTTCATAGTCGTGACGGGGAATACCGCGGTCTATCATTTCAAAACCCACTAATTTTTGTTTTACTCCGGCTTCTTTTTCGGCTTTCAGATTCGCAGAATTTACAAAATCCTTTGTGAATTTCGTTACCCAGCCCAATCCTGCAGCTAATGGTGAAGTGTTATCATCAATATCATTGCCATACAGACAAAAGCCCATTTCCAGACGAAGTGTATCTCTCGCACCTAAACCGATTGGTTTAATGCCGTAAGCCGCTCCAGCTTCAAATATGGCATCCCATACTTTCTGTGCATCCTCATTGGCAACATAAATTTCAAAACCACCTGCTCCGGTGTATCCTGTAGCAGACACCAATACATTGTCTACACCTGCGAAAGTACCTTTAGCAAATGTATAATATTCCATTGGAGCAAGCTCTATATCAGTAAGGGATTGCAGAGCTTCTGCAGCCTTAGGACCCTGAACTGCAAATAATGAAGTCTGGTCAGAGATGTCTTTCATCTCAACACCATATGTATTGTATTTGCTGATCCAGTTCCAGTCTTTTTCTATATTGGATGCATTGACAACAAGGAAATAAGTCTTTTCATCAATACGGTAAGTCAGAAAATCATCTACGACACCACCATTTTCATTCGGAAGGTAGCCGTACTGTACTTTTCCGTCATATAATTTGGATACGTCGTTTGAAGATACTTTCTGAAGTAAATCCAGGACATTGTCTCCCTTTAAAATAAATTCACCCATGTGACTTACATCAAACACGCCGACACCGTTGCGTACAGTTTCATGTTCGTCATTAATCCCAGAATATTGAACCGGCATATTGAATCCCGCGAAAGGAACCATTTTTGCGCCCAACGCAATGTGATGCTCTGTAAGAGCTGTATTTTTAGACATAAACAACTTAAGTTTAATTTTGTACAAATTTATAAATTAAACCCACAAAAAATGAGGGTTTACGCTTTTTGTGCAATCGTTTACTTCGATAAGGTTAGCTTATATATTATAGCTTCGTCTTCGTCATTATCCCGATCCTCACAAAGCAGAAATTGAACAGACTTCTGATCTTCGCTATAAAAAGTAATGCCTTCGATCTTATGTGTTGTGGAAATCTCGAGAGTACGCTTTATTTCAAAAGTCCCGGCATCCATTATTCCGATGAGCGACCCGCCGATCTCTCCATCGTGATAATTGGAATTTGAATCTTCTGCAGCAGCAATAAAATAGATCTGATCCTGATGTAAGATGGCATCTGTAAAACCTGTGCTGATCGTCTTAATGGCCGGCAGAGCAATATCCTTCCACAGAATTTCCTGTTCCGGATGCTTTCGGTTGATCTGGAAAACAACATTACGCTTCTGCGGTCCGTTGCCTCTGTTGAATAAGAGGATGCGGTCTTGATCTACAATAGCACCTTCTATATTAAAATCAGCTTCGCTGATGTTTGCCGCTTTCTGTAATCTCGAATAAAGTGCTGTCAGATCAGACGGATTTACTTTAAATGAGTTGTCCGGGAAGACCTCAAAACCCTTATTTCGCTTAGCTGTCGAACCGGAGCCGTATAGAAATAACGTGTTATCATACAGACTGATTGCTTCAATGTCGGCTTTTTCTTTTTTAATAATATTTTCTCCCAGTATTTCAGAAGAGGTAAGAGGAAACTTCTGAAGTTGATTTTTTTTGAGGTGATAGTCATATATGTAATGGCTGTTATCAGCGATCAGATACAGATGAGACTGATTATAGACTAATCCGGACGCTGCACTGATGCCGATTATTTTACAGAAGACCTCTAAGATAAATGTGTTCATGACTACAGATTTGGTGACTCTAATTTTAAAATAGATAATACCCTTTCAAACTCCGGTTGTAAGGGGGCTTTTATAAGTATTATATTTCCTGTTGTGGGATGTTCAAAAGATAGCTGAGATGCATGAAGCATCATTGTATCCATTTCGAAACGTTCTTTCCACAATTTGTTTTGCTTGTTGCAGCCATGCGGCCTGTCGCCCAGTATAGGATGGAAGATATGGGCAAAATGCTTTCGCAGCTGGTGCATACGACCCGTTTCCGGATTGGCTTCTACAAGAGAATATCTGGAAGTTGTGAAATTGCCTGTAGGAAGATCAATTTCAGACCGGGACAATGTTTTATAATGCGTTAAAGCCTCCTGCTCTTCTCCGTTCTCTTTTTTCAACGGATAATCTATCCGACCTTCATCTTCTGTATATCCTCTTACCACTGCCAGATAAGACTTATTCATTTTTCGATCCTGAAACAGTTGCTGCAATGACTTGTCCATTTCTTTTGTAAGCGAGAATAACAGTATTCCTCCTGTTTTGCGGTCTAGCCGGTGGGCAGGATATACGCGTTGCTGAAGCTGATCACGCAGGAGCTGTAGTGCAAATTCAGAAGCATCCCTTGCTATAGGTGAACGATGTACCAGCAGACCATGTGGTTTATTGATAGCGACGATCTCCTGATCTTGATGTAGGATATCCAGCATTATCTTTGGTTATATTTTTTTAAGAACTTTGATGATATCTGCTATTTTCTCGTCTATCTTACTGCTTAGCCATACTTTGCCGAAAGCACCAATACCGATTACGGTTTGTTTATTTTCCCAGCGAACCTTAGTTGTAGAGAATAAAAAGTAATTGTCTATCTGTACACTTCCTTTCATAAACTGATTGATCATCTGGTCTCCAAATAATTGCATTCCGAAATCAAATGCATCCTGATGCTTGTAGCTTAACTGCTCTTTTAAGATCTGCTTTGCTTTGTCGCGTATAATCTCTTCGTGTTTTTCGCGCGGAGGATTTGTTAAGAACGCGGTGATCATCAGAATGATCAGCACAAGTGCTATATATCTGCTTTTATTTTTCATGCTATCGCTTTATAAACAAAAATAGCGTTAAACTTTCGCTTAACGCTATTCTTAAAGAAAGATCTTTTTTAAAAGATAAGTTGATAGATCCATTCGGTAAGTTTCCAAAGGATGAAAATCATAATTCCGCAGATCAGCAGGAGTATACCCAGTACTGCGGCAACTAACCAAACACCTGAACCCTGGTGCTTTCCTTCGTAATAATGTTCCCGTAAGATCTCCACATTGCGCTGATTGGACTTCTTAAAAAAGTCAAAGATATTTCCTAAAAACGGAATGGCACCCAGTATGGCATCGATCATAATATTGATCAGCATCTTGACGACAGCTTTAGAGCTTACCCCGTTTCTCCACATCACCATGACCAGCATCAGTGATGTCGAAAAGGTAACCAGATTGCCTGCAAACGGGATCAGATTAAGAAGAGGGTCCAGGCCAAACCGGACTCCTCCAATCTTAAATTTGTTGTCCAGTATCCAGGATACTCTTTCTACCCAGGCAAAATCCTGCTTTAAGCGGAGTTCCTTTTCTTCGGGCAATAGAAATTTTGGCATGGATTATAATAATTCAAAAATCGCATCTATCTCCATATATATTTTGATAGGTTTGATATCGATGTCGAGACTTTCCTGTTCAGGTGCTCCGCCCATTGCATCCGCAGATTTGAATGACATAGCACGTACACTAGGCGCATAATTTGCAAAATTGAAACTTGTATTATCATTGATGATTAATACCTTACCAACTTTGTCACCAGCAGCAGCAGCTAAGATAGTTGCATTGCTTTTTGCATCATTAACAGCTTCTGTTTTTAATTGTTTCTCCAGTTCTTTCTTTCCTGAATAGTCGTATTCATTGATTGATGTGTTTTGAAGACCTTTTGCATCTACATCATCAAACAGACTGTTTAGTTTGGAAAGATCAGTTACTTTAAGACGATACTGACGGGACTGCAGTAATTCTGAGTTTTTCTTTTTCTTAGCGTCGTTGTTGTTATAGCTCCAAATATTCTGAATGGTGAAATCTTCTTTTTTGATACCATTGGCCATAGCAGCATCAAACAATTGTTTTTCAAGTGTTTCGATGGTTACTTTCTTTTTGGTATTTCCATCCAGGTAGTACTCTCTTAAAGATACAGAAAGATAAATAATGTCCGGAGTGACTTCTTTTTCAGCCTTTCCTTTTGTTGACACCTTGCGTATATTGTCTGTAACTTGCTGTTGTGCGTACGTGGTTCCCATAATTCCTAGAATTAAAATACCTAATATTATTTTCTTCATATCTGTTGTTTTATGCCTTAGACCTGTCAAAAACTTGACCATTTTTCAGGCTATAAGTAAAATATAGACGTAAAAAAGAGAATTTAGTTTAATGTTTTTTGCCGATTTTAAATAATTATAAATATCTTTAGGGAATTAAATATTATACAAAATGCAAGAAGGAGTAGTAAAATTCTTTAATGAAGCCAAAGGTTTCGGTTTCATCATTCCTAATTCTGGTGAAGGAGAAATCTTTGTTCACGTTACTGGATTAATTGACAAAATTCGTGAAAACGACAATGTTTCTTACGAAGTAGAACAAGGCCGTAAAGGTCTTAACGCGGTAAATGTAAAAGTTATCTAATTAATAGATTCAAGATATATTTATTGTGAAAAGAGCCGTTTTCGATATCGAAAACGGCTCTTTTTTTATCGGAATATTTCTTCAAGAATATACACTGAATTTATTTCTCCAAAATTCGCAACATGTATATTATAAAAGTCCAGCATCTTGGAAAGTAATAAGGCACGCTCTTCTTTATTGATTTTGAGAAGAGCTGCGGATGCATAGGTCGACCCGATAAGCTGATGAAATATTTCAGTGTGCGGAGGCTGCAGTACATCGCTGTGAGCCGGCAAAGAGCTGCTGAAGTTTCCTTCTCTCAGGTCAAAATAGGGCAGAACTTTTGTTCCCACATTTGGGAGAAACCCCAAAAACATGCTCAGTTTTATAAGAAAAGTAAGGTGAAAGTTTGCCAGACTATGGTCCGTTTCATCCAGATAGCGTATTGACTGAAAAATAAAATTAAACAGAAAACCGTCATGCTGCTGTTGCTTTAATGACTTGTACAGGACCTCATTAAGAAAGATAGCGATAGAGCTCTTTACAATATTGTAGGGCAGATCCAGTAAAGGAGGAGTCTGGTGTGCTTCAGAGATGCGTTGCAGATTGTTGTTATCCTTGTGATATACGATCAGTTCCAGCAGATGAAGTGGCTGAAAGAGGTTTGCCTTTATCTTTGCTTTTGGTTTTTTCGCCCCGTTGACCAAATAGGACTGTAGTCCGAAACTTTCAGTATAGACCTGTACAACCACACTACTTTCAGAATAGTTTGTCAGTTTGAGGGCTATACCTTTTGTTTTATGCAGCATGCTGTTCGGATTGAGGCAGGCAAAAATAGTGATTTGACAGCAGTAATATCTGACTGATTAATCTTTGTGCTGCTCTTCATGTCTGGACTCCATAATGCTCTTTCTTTCTATCTTACGGATCAGACTGTAGATAATTGTTACAAATCCCCAACTGAAAATAAGAACCCCCAGGATCATGATAATCTTATAGAGATCAATCTCCTGACTCATCATCCAGTATCCCCCATATATAATCAGTATGCCTGATACAGATAGTATAAGCCCTCTTCGTAAATATTTGTTCATTGTGAATTGTTGAAAACTATTTGATTAAAGATACAAAGTTAGATTAAAATAAAAAGTTATTTTTGCGCACTGAACTGTCCTGCATCATAAATATTTTAAATATTTCCCTTCCAAGTCTTGTATTTGCAAAAAGAAATATAGATATTTGCAAACTCTTTGCGAAAAGACATATTAGTAATATACAGACAACAATAAAAATCAGATATCATGTCAAGAATTTGTGATTTAACAGGCAAGACGGCATTAAATGGTTACCGCGTATCGAATTCGAACGCAAAAACCAAACGTAAATTTTATCCAAACTTACAAACGAAGCGTTTCTTCATTCCAGAAGAAAATCGTTGGATTACGTTAAAAGTTTCAACTTCGGCGATTAAGACGATTAATAAGAACGGTATCACTGCTGCTATTAATACGTTTATTAAAAAAGGATCTATCTAATTAGGTCAGTCGCCTGTTGCATTAAATATTCTGAAATTCAATCCCCGTTAAGGCGGATATAAAATAAAGTAAAACAATGGCTAAAAAAGGAAATAGAGTACAAGTAATCTTAGAGTGTACTGAGCACAAAGAAAGTGGTCTTCCGGGAATGTCTCGCTATATCACCACAAAAAACAAAAAGAACACAACTGAGCGTCTTGAATTGAAAAAATTCAATCCGGTGTTGAGAAAAGTTACTGTTCACAAAGAAATTAAATAATCATTATCACAAGATCCCTTTTGGGATATTGAGTTAAAAAATATAAAACCATGGCAAAGAAAGCAGTTGCATCGTTACAAAAAGGTGGCGGTAAAGAATTTACAAAGGTTATTATTACTACTCGTTCTGCAAAAACTGGAGCTTATACTTTCAAATCAAGCATGATTCACAATGATAAAGTGAAAGATGCTTTAGCTGCAGCTACTAAATAAGACGAAACAGTAAGATATTCCTTTTTTAAAGTTTTTCTTTAAAAAATTCTCAAAAGCCGTTTTGGTATATTACCGAAAGGGCTTTTTTCGTTACATCTAAATTTGCGTATATTTGATGCGTATATCTGTTCTGCAAAGGGATAAAACCTATGCGACAGAATCATTTTACATTACACGGTTTCGCTCAGGACATCTATGGGATTATTCGATTTTTTCAAAAAGAAGCAAGAAACGCCAGAAGCACAGGAAGCGCTAGATAAGGGCTTAGAAAAAACTAAAGAAGGGTTTTTGTCTAAAATTACAAAAGCAGTGGTCGGTAAATCTACTGTGGATGATGACGTGCTTGATGAGCTGGAAGAAATACTGGTTACTTCGGATGTTGGCGTGACGACTACACTGAAAATCATAGATCGTATTCAGGCTCGCGTTGCAAAAGACAAATACATCAATACTTCTGAGCTTAACAATCTGCTGAAAGACGAAATACAGGCTTTGCTTGCAGAGAATAACAGCTCTGACTTCGAAAACTTTGAATACGGAAATCATAAGCCCTATGTGATCATGGTCGTAGGTGTCAACGGCGTTGGTAAGACAACGACGATAGGTAAACTTGCTCACCAATTGAAAGCTGCCGGTAATAAGGTGGTATTAGGTGCTGCCGATACGTTTAGAGCGGCAGCAGTGGATCAGCTAAAATTATGGGGAGAACGTGTCGGTGTACGTGTTGTGGCACAGGCTATGGGTTCTGATCCGGCATCTGTTGCTTTCGATACAATCAAGTCTGCTGTTTCCAACGGAGATGATGTGGCCATTATTGATACCGCAGGTCGCCTGCATAATAAAGTGGGATTGATGAATGAGTTGGGAAAGATCAAGAATGTCATGCAAAAAGTTATTCCGGGAGCACCACATGAGATACTATTAGTGTTGGATGCTTCTACGGGACAAAATGCGATCGAGCAGTGTACGCAATTTACTCAGGCCACAGATGTCAATGCGCTGGCTTTGACAAAATTGGACGGAACAGCAAAAGGAGGTGTCGTGATCGGTATTTCAGATCAGTTTAAGATCCCGGTCAAGTACATAGGAGTAGGAGAGAAGATAGACGATTTACAATTGTTCAATAAAAAAGAATTTGTTGATTCTTTATTCAAAGAATCTGCAAGGTAATATGAAAACAAAATCTGTAAGACCTGCTGAAATTAAGCAGAAACCCCGTGTTAATGTGATCACGTTGGGATGTTCCAAAAACATTCATGACAGTGAAGTGCTGATGGGCCAGTTAAAAGGGAATCAAATGGAGGTGGTACATGAAGCCTCTAATATTCAAAATAATGATATTGTAGTGATCAATACCTGTGGTTTTATCGATAATGCCAAACAGGAATCCATTGATACCATTCTTCAATACAGCGAGCTCAAAGAGCAGGGTAAAATCAATAAAGTAATCGTTACAGGCTGTCTGTCTGAACGGTATAAACCTGAGTTGCAAGCTGAAATTTCCAGTGTAGATGCTTACTTCGGGACAAATGATTTGCCGGAGTTATTATCTAGTATAGGAGCAGATTACCGCCATGAATTACTGGGTGAGCGCATGCTGTCTACACCTTCACACTTTTCATATTTTAAAATTGCAGAAGGCTGTAACAGACCATGTTCGTTCTGTGCTATCCCGTTGATGCGCGGAAAACATGTTTCCAAATCCATGGAAGATCTGGTAAAAGAAGCGAAATTCCTTGCCTCTAATGGTACAAAGGAATTAATTCTTATTGCGCAGGATCTGACTTATTATGGTCTGGATATTTATGGTAAGCGTAATCTTTCTGACCTTTTGCGTAATCTTTCTGACGTAGACGGTATAGAATGGATTCGTCTTCAATATGCTTATCCTTCCGGATTTCCAATGGATATACTGGATGCGATGGCAGAGCGATCGAATATCTGTAATTACTTAGATATGCCTCTTCAGCACATTTCAGATAATATGCTGAAATCTATGCGGAGAGGGACAACGAAACAAAAACAAATTGATCTGGTGAATCAGATCCGGGATAAAGTGCCTGATATTGCTCTTCGTACAACATTGATCTGCGGATATCCGGGTGAGACTGAACAGGACTTTCAGGAGATGTTGGAATGGGTGGAAGATTCCCGTTTTGACCGCCTCGGTTGTTTTACCTACTCGCATGAAGAGAAAACCCATGCTTATTCGTTGACGGATGATATACCGGAAGAAGTAAAGGAATCCCGTGTAGAACAGATCATGGAGGTTCAGCAAGGAATTTCATACGATATTAATCAGGAGAAAATCGGCAAAATCTATAAAGTGCTGGTTGATAAAGTGGATGGTGATTATTTTATCGGACGTACAGAATATGACTCTCCTGAGGTTGATAATGAGGTGTTGATCTCTGCAAAAGATGCCTACGCCCGCATAGGAGATTTTGTTCAGGTAAAAATTGACCGTGCTGAAGACTTCGATCTTTATGGTACTATTGTCAAATAATAGAAGAAGGGCCTTTCATTCCCGCTAAATTTTTATTTTTGTTAGGTTCCCTATGGGACAAGTGTATTTTTTTCTAATGCACTCAAAATTTAATAAGCAGGAATGAAAGCAACTTATATAGATTACCGTGATACCAACAGTTTTTCCAAGACCTTAATCGCTTATCTGGAAAACCATCCGGAGCTCCAGCCATTTTATGGAAACCGACCTGATCTGGATGGTTTTGCAAAGCAAATTGAACACAAAAAGACTTTCACACACAGGCCTTTGCTGGTCGATCAGCTGCGGGATCAATATACAGGACTGCTTGCTGATGCTCCTGCCGTAGAAGCCAATATCACGGCCTTACTTGACGAAAATACCTACACCGTAACCACCGGGCATCAGCTTAATATTTTCACAGGACCTCTTTATTTTATTTTTAAGATTATTACGGCTATCCGGTTAGCGGACGATCTGAAAAAGGCGCATCCGGATAAAAACTTTGTGCCTGTATACTGGATGGCGACAGAAGATCACGATTTTGAGGAGATAAATCATACACGTGTCTTTGGTAAAAAAATAAGTTGGGATACTCCGGCGGTATCTGCCACCGGACGTATGACTACCGAAAGTATAGAAGAAGCGGTCAAACAGTATAAAGCGATATTGGGTCTTTCAGACAATTCCTGTAAACTAAATGATAAAGTAGATAAAGCGTATATCGAACATAATAATCTGGCAGACGCAACCCGGACGTTTGTACACAGCCTTTTTAAAGAATATGGCCTGCTTATTCTGGATGCTGATCGCAGAGAATTGAAAAAGGTATTTGCTCCGGTTATCAAAGAAGATATTCTTCAGGAAAAAAGCTATAAAGCTATTCAGAAAACGTCTGAAGAACTGGAAGAGAAAGGTTTTTCTACTCAGGTGCATGCCCGGGAGATCAACTTTTTCTATTTAACAGATACGTACAGAGAGCGAATTGTTAAGCTGGATGACGGCCGTTATGAAGTTCTGCATCAGGATGTCTATTTCAGCAGGGAAGAATTAGAAAAAGAGATTGATAACTATCCGGAGCGCTTTAGCCCGAATGTGATCATGCGGCCTATGTATGAGGAAATAATTCTTCCTAACCTGGCTTATATTGGCGGGGGAGCGGAAATGGTATACTGGCTTCAGCTAAAAGCAAATTTTGATCAGTATGCTGTTGATTTTCCGATTTTGGTACCCCGTAATTCAGCAATGATCACGGATGATACTATTGCCGGTAAAATCTTTCGTCTGGATCTCACATTCAAAAGCATATTTAAGCCTGCAAATACGCTTAAGAATGACTATGTGCGCAGGCACACGACCCACCGGCTAAATCTTAATGATGAATGGATGGAGCTAAATGCGATTTTCGGTAAAATAAAACTCCGGACACATAAAATCGATCCAAGCTTAGGGCCAAGTACGGATGCGGTCAAGGCCAGACTAAAAAAGGCAATAAAGAATCTGGAGAAAAAGCTGCTGAAAGCAGATAAGCGCAATCATAATGAAGCGTTGACGCAGATTGAACGCGTTAAAGAGAAGTTGTTTCCGGGAGGAGGTTTACAGGAACGCACCGAAAACTTTGCTCTGCTGTATGTCAAATATGGAGATGAACTTTTCCGTGAGCTTTACAAGCATTTTAATCCTCTTGATTTTAAGTTTAGCATACTGTATTAAGATATCGTTTGTTGCGGCAGAAAGACTTCTGCCATCATGCACCTCGCACCTCCTCCGCCACAGGTTTCGATCACGTGGAGAGGGCTTTTCAGGAGTGTGCCATATTGGGACAGCATATCTATCTGTATAGGGAGCAGACAGTCGTATGCCTGGCTGCTCATCACTACAAACGGAGCTCCGGAGACAGCATGTACCTGTAAAATGTTTCCGGCAAATTTACCTGCCTGCTCCTCCGTAATAAATACAATTTCTTTATTGTCTTTATGAAGGCTGTCAATTACCAGCTGACGTTGCAATTTATTGTCTATTGCATCTGCACAGAGTACCGCAAAATGGTCTCCGACAGCCATCATCACATTTGTATGATAAATCGCTTTACGAAGTTCGCCAACTGATTGAAAGGATTCAAACAGAACGGGTGTATAATCCATGGTCAGACAGAAACGGTGTACAAGATCACTATCGGCTCTGGGGGACAGAGAGCAGTATACTTTTCGGTTTACCCGATCCAGAATAAGGCTTCCTGTTCCTTCCAAAAACAGATGTTGCGCTTCTGAAGATGTAAGGTCCCAGCTGTCGGTGACAGAGAATCCCGCATCTTTCAGCGGAGTGAAAATATCTATTTTACGCTCATTTCTTCTATTTTCAGCAAACATAGGGTACAGTACTATTTGTCCGTTTTCATGAAAAGAGATCCAGTTATTCGGAAAGATGCTGTCGGGAGTATCGTATTGACCGTCATCCTGTATGACGATAAGCCTGATTTCGTGTTGTTTTAATAAGGAGACAAAGTTATCGAACTCTTGTTGCGCAGAAGCATTGATATGCTCATCCGACCAGCCCGGGATAGCATGTTGGAAATAATTATTGGTTGCGGTCTGTTCGTTCTTTCTGAAAGATGCCGGACGGATCATCAATATCGTATCTGTAGTTTGTCTCATAGTATTAGTCTGCATCTCTCTGTAGTGATAAAGTAGAACACCTGAGCGGGCCTTCTTGTTTTCCGATTTGTGCATAAGGTATTTCTTCCACGTGAAACCCGTTGTCTCTTAGCTGATTATTGGTTGTTTATGAAATGGGTTCTGAGACTATTGGAACCTGTCCTCATTATAAATATATTAATATGGACAGACTTTGTGGGCCAGAAATTATCATAATGGAAAAATATTGCATGGCAGATTCGCTGATTTATAAAATAGCCTGTCTGGTAGTAGAATGATGTGTTACATATGCCTTTAACGGGGTAATCTATTTTATTAAAATGATAGCGCAAACGGTTGTTTTACAGGGTAAGTATACTTCGTGTGTCACAAGGTAAAAATGACTTTTTTTAGGCTTTGAAAATATGTATCTTTGCACATCCAAAATTCGTCTGTTTTGTGAAGAAATAAAGCCCTATAAACCGAGGGTCGGTACTGAACAAAAAGCGGTAACTTTTTACATCCATGAGTAAAATACATTTTCAAGAAAAATTCGAAAGTCGTCACAACGGTCCAAGTCAGGTTGAAGTGAATGAGATGTTGTCAGCTTTAGGTGTTGACGCTGTTGATCAGTTGATTGATCAGACAGTTCCTTCTCAAATCAGAGCTAAAAAAGCATTAAACCTGCCTACAGCATTGAGTGAGACTGCCTATTTGAAAAGAGCTAAGCAAATCGCCGAAAAAAATAAGGTGTTCAAATCCTATATTGGCCAGGGATATTACGATGTAATTCTTCCGGGAGTTATCCAGAGAAATGTATTCGAAAATCCGGGATGGTATACACAGTATACGCCATATCAGGCGGAAATCGCTCAGGGTCGTCTGCAGGCCTTATTGAATTTCCAGACCGTTATTACTGACTTTACAGGTTTGGAAATTGCGAATGCATCTTTGTTAGATGAGGCGACAGCAGCTGCAGAGGCGATGTTTATGTTGTATTCTGCGCGTAAGAATAAAGCAGCAAACACTTTTTTGGTTTCAGAAAAAGCATTTCCGCAGACGATTGATGTATTGAAAACAAGAGCAATCTCCTTTGGGATTGAATTGAAGATCGCATCTGTTTCAGAATCTAATCTGACAGACGATGTTTTTGCAGTTTTCTTACAGTACCCACTGGGTGACGGATCTATCATTGATTACAAAGCATTCGCTGATGCCGTTCATGCAAAAGGAATGACAATCTGCGTGGCAGCGGATCTGATGAGTCTTGCCTTACTGACGCCTCCGGGAGAATGGGGTGCTGATGTTGTTGTCGGTAACTCGCAGCGATTCGGTGTACCAATGGGTTTTGGAGGTCCTCATGCGGCTTTCTTCGCTACAAAAGATGCTTACAAACGTAATATTCCGGGACGTATCATAGGCGTTACTTCTGATTCAAACGGTAACTACGCTCTTCGTATGGCACTGCAAACCCGTGAGCAACATATCCGTCGTGATAAAGCTTCTTCTAATATCTGTACTGCACAGGCATTACTGGCTATTATGGCTTCTTTCTATGCGGTATATCACGGGCCACAGGGGATTAAAAATATCGCAGGACGTATCAACGATCTTGCACAATTATTAGATCATGCTGTTCAATCACTGGGTTATACTCAATTGAACAAAACATATTTTGACACGGTTCGTTTCGAACTTGGAGAACATGCCGGTTCATTGAAAGCTGAAGCGCTGAATAATGAGATGAACTTCAATTACAATGGTACAGAAGTAAAAATCTCTATAGACGAAACGACTACCTTTGAAGATATTCAGACCATCACAAAAGTATTTGCTAAAATAATCGGCAAGACACTGAGTGATGTTGATTTTGATGCTGCTGAGAAAGCGATTTCATCATCTATTCCGGCTGAACTGGTTCGTCAGAGTGCTTATCTGACACACCCTATCTTCAATAGTTACCACTCTGAGCATGAGATGTTACGCTATATCAAATCATTAGAGGCGAAGGATCTTTCTCTATGTCACTCTATGATTCCGTTGGGATCATGTACCATGAAGCTGAATGCTACAGCAGAAATGGTTCCTGTGACCTGGGCACAGTTTGGCGGACTTCACCCGTTTGCACCGCTGGATCAGACTTCGGGATATATGCAATTGATCGGTGAACTGAATGACTGGTTGTCTGAGATCACCGGATTTGCTAAAATGAGTTTTCAACCTAACTCCGGAGCACAGGGAGAATATGCCGGTCTTATGGTGATCCGCGCTTATCACGAAAGCCGTGGTGATCATAACCGTAATATCTGCTTGATTCCTGCATCTGCACATGGCACCAACCCTGCATCTGCATCAATGGCAGGATTGAAAGTTGTCGTAGTAAAATGTGATGATTTCGGTAATATAGATGTAGCTGATCTAAAAGCGAAAGCTGAGGAACATGCGGCTAATCTGAACTCATTGATGGTTACTTATCCATCTACACACGGTGTATTCGAAGAATCTATTATTGAGATATGTGAGATCATCCACGCAAACGGAGGTCAGGTATATATGGATGGTGCGAATATGAATGCACAGGTAGGCCTGACAAGTCCGGGTCATATCGGAGCTGACGTATGTCACCTGAATCTGCACAAAACATTCTGTATTCCGCATGGTGGTGGTGGTCCGGGTATGGGGCCTATCGGTGTCGCTAAACATCTGGTTCCGTTCTTACCTAACCATGAAGTAGTAGAAACTTCCGGTGAAGAAGGGATTCATGCTGTCTCAGCAGCTCCTTTTGGTTCTGCATCTATTCTGGTTATTTCGCATGCGTATATTGCTATGATGGGCGGAGATGGTCTGACAAATGCAACTAAAACAGCTATTCTGAATGCAAACTACATCAAATCCAGATTAGAAAACCATTATCCGGTATTATATTCCGGAATCAATGGTCGCTGTGCGCATGAAATGATCCTGGATTGCCGGAACTTTAAGAACGTAGGAGTGGAAGTTGCTGATATCGCTAAACGATTGATGGATTATGGTTTCCATGCGCCAACAGTTTCTTTCCCTGTAGCGGGTACCCTGATGGTTGAACCTACAGAGTCTGAGTCTAAAGCAGAATTAGATCGTTTCTGTGATGCATTGATCGCTATCCGTCAGGAAATTGCGGCAATAGAATCGGGAGAGATTGATCAGACAGAGAATGTTCTGAAACATGCACCACACACAGCGGCTGTCGTGACTGCAGATGAGTGGACAAGATCATACAGCCGTCAGACTGCTGCATATCCGTTAGACTATCTGAAAGCACATAAATTCTGGCCATCTGTAGGTCGTGTAAATGAGTCTCAGGGAGACCGTACGCTGATTTGCTCATGTCCTTCTATTGAAGAATACATGGAGGCATAAGCCTTTCATTATACTACAGAAAGAGGCATTACTTTTAAGTGATGCCTCTTTTTTTGTTAATTGCTTTACCGGAGTAAACATATCTTAGCATAACAGATGCTTTCAAATTTTTCGAATGAGTAAAATGCTGTTTAATAGATTATTGTATATGTGGCGGGATTTTTTATATTTGTTAAACAAATAAGTTATATATGAAAATCTGTGTGGTACAAGCCTCACAAATACGAATCAGTACAGTTTAGAATCCGCCCGTCGGTCTTTAAAAAACAAATTTTATACATATGAAAAGCTATTTCAAAATTATTTCAACTCTTACTTTGTCTGCAGTTTTACTATCTGCCTGTGGCGGAAATAAAAAAAGTGAAGACGGTGATACATCTACAGAAGAAAAAGGAGGTATCGCAGACGTAGTTTCAGGGGTCAAAAATCTGAATAATCTAACTGATGGTGCGGCAAAAATGGAGGAGGTACAGAAAAAATTAAAAGGACTGACTCCGTTATCTAATGAAGAACTGAAAGCGTTCTTTCCGGAAACATTAGAAGGATTGAAGAGAACCAGTATTTCGGTAGGGAATGGTGAAATGTATGGAAATATCGCTACCGGTAACGCGACATATTCAGATGAAGCGGGTAAAGAAATCACCGTTAAATTAATGGATGGTGCAGGAGAGCTTGGATCAGGAGTTATTTCTTTGCTTGTGCTCGGTTATCAGGTGGAAAGTGAAAGTGAAAACGGAAACCGTGTAGAGAAGACTGGCGAGTTTAATGGAAAACGTGGTAAGACAGAAGAAAGCAAAGAAAATGACGGAACAGCAGATTACTTTGTTTCTTCGGTAAGCTTTTTAGAAAAAGACAGATATAATGTTGAATTAAGAGGCCAGCATTTTTCTTTGGCTGAATTACAGAAAGCAATGGATAAGCTGAATTATGCAGCTTTAAAATAAAAGATAGATAAAAAGAGGGGCTAACAGCCCCTCTTTTTATTTAGCTTTGTTGAAAATACACTTCTTCATATGGTTGGATCAGTACCCAGCCTTCTCCCTGAAACATCATTTGAAATTCTTCACCACTTCCACGACCCAGAATACTTTTGAATGATACATTGCTTTTCAATTCGGGTTTTAAGTGTCCTGCCCATGCTACAGTCGCATTCGGATCTGTAAACACAGGATTGCCCGGAGTTACCATCAGTGTAAGCGGATCGCCGTGTGTCGTAATGGCAACATATCCACTACCTGTGAGCCGAACCTGAAATAATCCTCCGGAAAGCATTCCCGCAATACTTTTCAGCATTGTAATTTCATTTTTGATACTCTGATCGTGTGCAAGGATATCATTTCCATTTACACAGATAGACTCATTATTGAGTTGCAGGATCTGTACCTTTTTACCCGAATCTGCCACATACAGTCGTCCTGTACCCTGAGCTTTCATAAGCTTGGCTCCTTCGCCGGTAAGGGTTTTCTTAAGGAAGTTGCCAATACCTCCGGAAAGCATGCCTTCCCGCTCAAATTTGATAGTACCGACATATCCGACCATACTTCCGTTTTTGGTCCACACAGATTGATTATTCAGGTTAATCTCCAGCATTTGTGCTTTTTCCAACTCAAAATAATCATGTTCTGAATCATCCTGCCTTGTTTTTGCAATGAATGATTGTAATGAAAATTCGCTCATAATTGTAGTGTTGTAATAAATGTATTATTAATTGTTTTCTTCCGTTTAATAAGAGTACCTGTTGCTTCTATGCTAATTATGTGCCAGGAGGTTTGTCCGGTCTTTTATTTGGGTTGCAGGTTGTATATTTGTTTAAAATAATGATTTATGAAGATAAAAATTTCTACGGGAATTATGCTGGCTTCTTTTGTAATCGCCTCCTGTTCAGGCGGAAAGTATGCCGCAACTGAGAAAGTGTACAAAAACAAAGCAAAAGAATTTGCCAAACAATATAAAGAAGTTCCTCCCAAAGATCAGGCTATTTCCAAATTGTATCTGGTAAAGGATAAGGAATGGGTGGCTTCTATAAATTTTGGTATCCGCAAGCCTAACTATGTTGTCATCCATCACACCGCACAGAATTCTACGGATCAGACCATTAAAACATTTCATTCTGCCAAAGCAGGTGTTAGTTCACACTATGTGGTAGGTCGTGACGGTAAGGTAGTACAGATGGTCAATGATTATTACCGGGCACATCATGCCGGAATTGGAAAATGGGGAAATGATACAGATCTCAATTCTTCATCTATAGGGATAGAGCTGGACAATAACGGTACTACAGATCCCTGGACTGAATCACAGATCAATAGCCTGATCGAACTGCTTACTTATCTGAAAACAAAGTATGGTATTCCACAGGCTAATTTTATCGGTCATATGGATCTGGCGCCTACACGTAAGAATGATCCGACCCGTTTTCCATGGAAAGCATTGGCTGACAAAGGATTCGGTTACTGGTATGATGATTTCCTAGAAACGCCGCCTGTGGATTTCAATCCAGTAATGGCTTTACGTATTATAGGATATGATATCAAAAATCCGGATGCTGCTATCAAGGCATTTAAGACACACTATATCCAGAGAGACATTACTACAGCTACTCTTACGGATGAAGATCGTAAGATTATGTATGCTATTTATAAGAAGTTTTTATAAAAGATTCCACCTTATACAAATAAGGCCTTACTTGCGTAAGGCCTTATTTTTTTATATTGTTTTCACAAATTTCGGATCGTAATTCTCAATATCAATAATGTATCTGTTCTGTATCAGAAAGTCGAACAGAGGCTTCGCTTCCGGCGAAACTTTAAGATTCTCCGTTGTGATGATATTTTCATTTTTATCCATGTAAGGATAGACATACAGCTTTACATTTTTGCTAAACATTCCACTGATATAACCCAGTAATTCGTTTGTATAATGATCTTTATTATACTGATCCGAATTGAAGATATTTCTCAGGTTGGAGATATTGGAAGCAATCCCGATATTCCCTGGTTTGAACTGCGTGACATATTCTGCCAGGTGATTGTTTCTGCGGAAATTGGATACCAGAATATTGTTACCTGTTGAGCAGAGGTATTCTGCACGTTCAGCGAAGTATTTTAGATCCTCATTGGAGATATTTGAATCTTCATCCAGTACATTTCCCATCAAAACCTCAATCATAACGACCACATTTTCCGGATTTGCATTTGTATTGCGTTTGAATTGCTCTACTGCAAGATTGAAAAGGTCAAAGTTTGGAAGGGATTTCTGACGGTATTTCGTACGGAGAATGATGATATCTTTTTTATACAGGTAATCTTTGCTCTGTGCCGCTTTACCATCCGGTTTGAAGATTGCTGCTTTTGAAAATCCCTTAGCCACAAGATAAAGGTTGATCAGACGTTCATTGACACGTTCAAAAACCGGACCTTCTACTTTTACCAGATCTATTTCCACAGATCCTGCGGAGACATTATCTACGAAAGACTCAATCATGGACTGGATATCGTTGGTATAATAATATGCAGCATATACCAGATTGACACCGATGGTACCCAAGACTTTTTGCTGCTGCTGGTTGTCATTGTCCAATAACCGGGTGTGAATGATGATCTGATTAATAGGGCCGTTTGTGACCGTCTGAAAACGGATACCAATCCAGCCATGGGGTTCATTTGTCTTTGTAAAATTGAGGGTAGTAACGGTATTTGCAAAGGAGAAGAACTTTTTGGTAGCGTATTTTTCTCCGTGAAGGCGCTCTGTTAAAAGTTCAAATTCGTGGTGGAGCATTTTGTTGAGGCGAGGTCTGCTGACGTATCTGCCGGACTCTTCAGCTCCGTATATGGCATCACTGAAGGCCATGTCATATGCTGAAATGGTTTTTGCAATAGTGCCCGAAGCAGCTCCGGCACCAAAGAAGTTTCGGGCGACTTCCTGTCCTCCTCCAATCTCGGCAAATGTACCGTAAATATCGGGATTCAGATTTATTTGAAGTGCTTTTCTCTTGGTTTCAATAATTTCTCTCGCCATGCGGCAAAGGTACAAAAAAGCCTACGGCTTCTAAAGTGAAATGATGTTTAGAGATAACAACATTCGTAAAGAGATGGTTTATTCAGTGTTTGCTTCTTCCAAACAGAGCTTATACAAAAGATTGTTTCTGAAAAGTAATAAAAACCAGGCTTGCTTTAAAGCAGGCCTAGTTTACGGAAGGCATAGAACAGGGCTGCAGTATGCAGGGCCTGTCCTAATTTATTTTCAAACAGAAAAGTTTTAGCCTCTTCAATGGTCATTTCCACAACTTCGATATCTTCTGAGTTGTCGAGTTCCTGCTCCTGCACTTTTACGCCACCTTGCAAGATGTACGTGTAGGTGAGATTGCCACTGGTAGCCGGATTGGCGTAGAGCTTACAGATCTCTTCTATTCCTTCGAAAGCAAATCCCGTTTCCTCCAATAGTTCTCTTCGTGCTGCATCCCGGGGATCTTCTCCTTCTTCCACAACACCGGCAGGCAATTCGACCATAATCTGATCTGCACCATGACGGTACTGACGTACAAACAGGATTTTTTGATCTTTAGTAATGCCGATCATGTTGACCCATGTCGGATACTCCAGCACATAGTATTCTTCTTTTATATTACCGTTCGGAAGCTCCATTTTGTCTACTCTGAGTGTGGCCCAGGGACGCTTGATAATGTACTCCGAAGCAAGTAATTTCCATTTTTCCATCTTGTCAGCTTAAATAATATCGGCCATCATTTTTTCAACCTTATCCTCCAGGCGCTGTGATACCGTTTGGTATTCTGCAACTGAGTTTAGAGATTCTTTTACTGAACAGTAAAACTTGATCTTAGGTTCTGTTCCAGACGGGCGTGCAGAGATTACATCTCCGTCTACGGTGATAAACTGCAGTACATCGGATTTAGGAAGATCGATCGCCTTCTTTTCTCCGGTCGCTAATAGGATGGAAACACTGTTCTGATAATCACGGACCTCTTTTACAGTAATACTGCCCAATGTCTTTGGCATATTTTCGCGAAGCCTTACCATCATTGCTGCAATTTCTTCAGCTCCGGCTTTTCCCTTTTTAGTCAGTGACACCAGTTTTTCACGATAACATCCGAATTCCTGATAGATGTCCATGAGTACATCGTAAACTGATTTACCCTTATTCTTAAAGTAAGCAGTCATTTCTGCAAGAAAAGCGCAGGCATTTGGAGCATCTTTATCTCTGACAAGATCGCCGACCAGGTATCCGTAACTTTCTTCTCCTCCGGCAAGATATTCCTCTTTTCCAAGTAACTTTGTCATCAGCTCACCAATGTATTTAAATCCTGTAAGCGTTTCATAGTGCTTTACACCAAAATGTGTAGCAATATCGGCCTGAAGGTTAGTGGTAACTATCGTTTTGACAATGTAGGCTGTTTCTGATAGCTTATTCTGTTCTTTTTTAGCACTTAATACATAATAAATCAACAGACTTCCTATCTGATTGCCGTTGAGCAATTCAAATTTACCTGCATTATTTTTTACGGCTACACCTACGCGATCCGCATCCGGATCCGTTGCCAGTACTAAATCTGCATCTACAGCTTCTCCTTTAGCTTTGGCCATTGCCATAGCATCCTCTTCCTCCGGATTCGGGTAAATTACTGTCGGAAAATTTCCATTTGGAGTTGCCTGTTCTTCCACAAGTATCACATCTTCAAATCCCCATGCCCTGAGGAGCTGCGGAACGATGGTAATACCTGTCCCGTGAATAGGAGAGAAGACTATTTTCAGATCTTTTTGTGCTTTTACGATCTCAGAATTGATACTGAGTGCCACATTGGCTTTGATATAAGCCTCGTCTATTTCGGTTCCGACAGGAATAATGTTTTCTGCGATAGCTTCAAATTTGATGTCATTGACAGAAGCAATAGCATTGACTTCATCAATCACATTTTTATCATGCGGAGCTGTGAGCTGGCAACCGTCATTCCAATAGGCTTTATATCCGTTATATTCTTTAGGATTGTGGGATGCGGTCAGCATAACACCACTCTGACAACCAAAATGACGTATCGCAAAGGATAATACCGGTGTCGGACGTAATTCGGAGAACAGGTAAACTTTAATACCGTTTGCAGCGAACACATCAGCTACCAATCTGCCGAAGGATTGTGAATTGTTGCGACTGTCGTATGATACAGCCACTTTGATCTCCTGACCGGCGAATTGTTTTTTGAGGTAATTTGCCAGGCCTTGTGTGGCTTTTCCGATGGTATATTTATTCATTCGGTTAGATCCTACGCCCATAATACCCCGAAGGCCTCCTGTACCAAACTCCAAATCCCGGTAGAAACTGTCAATTAATTCTGTTTCTTCATTTTGATCTATTAGTCTCCGGACCTGATCTACTGTTTCCTGATCATATTCAGATCCCAGCCATTGATTGATTTTGGCCTGTGTATTTGTGTCAATAGTACTCATATGCTAAACTCTAATTGGTAGTAAATATAGTCAATCAATAATGAGATTGCTAAATAATTTTAAGCATTACAACATAATTTTAAGCATCACAGCTGCTGTATGCGCGGTCTAATAGTGTGACATACCAGGCATTCTGATACCTGGTAATGTGAAATATGACAGATTCCTTTCCGGTTAGAATAACTCTGTAACTCGTCTGCTCCAGTGTTTTCATCTTTTGGATTTCTTCTGCAGGGATTTCCTGTTCCTTGACGCGGTCGAGAAATGCGGCTAATGAGGAGAGCGTATTCGGGTGAGTTGTCGTATCTATAAACCAACCATCCTTACTCCATTTCTCATGTTCGCAACTATACGTCGGCAGGCTTGCGAATGTGATTCCGTAATCATTTTGAAATGCAGGGTAAGGATAAAAACCGGGTAAAGGATTTGCAAAATCCAATGTTGATATCCGTTGAAAGCGATCTCCGGCTCCGATTCTAAAAATGATAGTCAAACCCAACTCAGGATGTATCAGGGCATTTACCTTTGCTGAGTCCTGACTTAAATAAGCCCTGACAAAGCGGGAGGCAATTTCCTGAATTTCTACTTTTTCATCCGTTTGAGCGGATGTAGTTTTTTCCGAATGCGCCAGTTCCGAAGCCTGTTGTGATTCCTTCTTTGTTTTGGAATTGCAACCCGCCAGCAGCAAGAGCATTAGGATCAGAATTAGGGGACTTCTCCTCATTTATTTATTGTTTTTACGAATGCTCTGTTCGATCATATCCCACATTTCTTCAGGTATTGCTTCGAATCCGCTGAACTGTCCTGCCCCCTGCAGCCATTCTCCGCCATCGATGGTGATGATTTCTCCGTTGATGTAGTTGGCAAAATCTGAAACCAGAAAAGCAGCCAGATTGGCTAATTCCTGATGGTCTCCGACACGTTTTAGCGGTACCCGGTTTTTAAAGTCAAACTTTTCAGCCAGATCTCCCGGTAATAACCGGTCCCATGCTCCTTTTGTCGGGAAAGGTCCCGGAGCAATGGCATTGTGCCGGATACCGTATTTTCCCCATTCTGCAGCAAGGGATTTGGTGAGGGTCAGCACTCCGCCTTTTGCGACAGCTGACGGGACAACGTATCCCGAACCCGTAAATGCATAAGTCGTGATAATATTCAGAACTGAGGCCTGTTGCTTTTTCGCAATCCAGTTTTTTCCAAATGTCAGCGTACAGTTAACCGTTCCTTTGAGCACAATATCAATAATCGTGGAGAAGGCATTTGCAGACAGACGTTCGGTAGGTGAAATAAAATTACCGGCAGCGTTATTTAACAGCGCATCTACACGTCCGAACCGTTCTTCTGTTGCAGCCAGCAGATGTTCTACTTCTTCTATATTCCGGATGTCACAGGCTATGGGTAGAACGGTTCCTCCTTTTTCTGCCATCATCTCCTTTGCGGTGACTTCCAGTACATCTATTTTCCGGCTTGTGATGACGATATTGGCACCCAATTCAAGGAAATAAGTTGCCATTTTACGTCCAAGTCCTGTTCCTCCTCCGGTGACGACGATTGTTTTTCCTTTTAATGCATATTCTTTTAAGGCTCCTTCTACTTTTGACTGTTCCATATTATGCTTTTTTTGCGGTTAAATTTTCAATAATTGTTTTGAGCACTGCCCGGGTTGCGGGTGCCCACCACTGCTTGAGTACCTGATCGATAGCCGCTTCCTGCTGTTGAGTGATACTTTCTAGTAGTTCTTTTCTTAGATTCTGTTTGGTACTTCTCCAGGAATTCTTTTCAAATTGCGTTACCGATTTTATCTTACGTAATGCTGCGGTTCGAATACGGTCCGGGTCGACGACTTCATCTATAAGGCCGACTTCAAGAGCCTTTTCCGGATTAAGTAATTTCCCTTCTAACAGGTATTGATAAGCCAGACGCTGTCCGATCCAGAAACTGTACAGTTTAAAGATACTTGGCGGAACAACAATCCCAACCGGTACTTCATTAAGACCGATGATAAATTCACCACGAGCCATTATCCGGTAGTCGCAACAGATACCAAGTACACATCCTCCTGCGGGACTATGCCCGGATATAGCTGCCACAGAAGGTTTGGAAAATGCGGTGAGTGTATGTATCAATGTCATAAACCTGGACCAGAAGATCTTCATCTGCTCTTCATTGTATTGATACAGGGTGATGAGGTCGAGTCCGGAGGTGAAAAAATTCTCTTTCCCATGTAAGATAATACCCTCAATGGCGGGGTCTTCTTCTGCTTCGAGAATGGCTTGTGTAAGCTCGTCAATCATTTCCATGTGCATGGCATTAGACTTTCCTCTATCCAGCGTAATGTGTGTGATCCGTTCTTCGGTATTAATGGTGATAAACTGCATATTCTAATTATTTTACGTCAAATTTTAAAACTCTTCTTCCAATGCGTCCCTTTGTATCAACGCCTTCCAATGTAATTTGGTATGTTCCTTTTTCATCTGAAGTGAAGAAAGAAAAATTTGTTCCTTTCTCATCTTTAATAAGAAGGTTTGGCTCCCAGTGGATTGTTGAGCGGTAATCACGGGCAAATGCTTTTTCCGGATCATTGACTTCGTAATCGGGCTTAAAAAATGTCTTATTAAGGTGAAATCCTTTTGGTGTGGCTGTCGCTATTCCTTTTGGATCAAAATTGCTGGTCATGGAAGCCTTTCCGGTTTTTGAGGAAATAACAATGAGACCTCCGCCACCGTATGAGCCGTAGATAGCAGTGTACATCGGGCTGCGGAGCACCTCAATACTTTCAATATCGAATGTATTAATCATACTGAGTTGATCAGCTTCAATGTACATTCCGTCATAAACGACCTGCATAGGTACATTTCCACGTGTGTTGTAGGGAATGCCTCCTTGAAAATAAACGCCCATTAACCGGCCGTTAAGACACATTTCCAGAGTAGGACAGGTTTGCAGATCTTCTTCTGTCAGAATCTGATCGGCGCGACCGGAGCCATTGAGATTGCGGGAGCTTTCGGCAGCTTTTTTCTCTACACGTCGTGTAATAGCGACTTCTTCCAGAAAAATAGTTTTCTCCAAAAGCCCTTTTTGCTGCATTTCTGCAAACATGCGCTGGTTTTCTTTTATTGTTTTTTGAAATGTAAAGTTTACATTGCTCGATTCTTCAGGGGCATTTTTATTTTCTTTTACAAACGGAGGGACGGTGGGATCAATATCGATTTCTACATTTTTTTTGCCTTTCTCATCTGTCGCAGAGATCAGGAATTTAACACTGTCCGGAAAGACGAGATTATCAAAGTTAAATCTTCCGTCCGCATTTGCAGTGGTATCGATAAAATCCATGAAATTTCGCGTGGAGATTAGCTGTAGTTTAGCATTCGGAACCGTTCCTTTTCGGGCGTATTTCCTTACCACACCTTTGATAGATAGCATTTTTTGAGGTTCGAATACAGGTTTAGTATTTGCTAATGAGTCTATTTTCTGCCATTCAATTTTTCTCCAGCCTTGTGTGATCATGAGATTGTCCAGATCCGTAATATTAATGCTGTCCGGGTTTTCAAAATAGTATCCCGGACGTTCGATATATCCTTTTATATCTGAAGCTAAGAGTAATTGGGAATAGATATTCGGAGCATCTTTATCGTATGGCTCATTTCGGTTAAGATTAATGACGGACGCCGAAAGGCTGGCAAAATTGGAAGCATCCTGAATGGCGTCATCGAGACGAACGTTTACTTTACTGCGTGTTGTGTAATCGGTCTTGTCCGTACTTATCTTTAGAGGAAGGATATTTTGCGGATTGGAGGTGAAGACCATTCTTTCGATAAGAGGCAGGCCTGCTTCAGAAAGTAATGTGATCTGATAGATACCGGTTGGCAGATTTTTTTTCGGGATCATAAATAGCAATTCGCTCTTACTTACTTTTTGCTTAGCCACGTAAAGGAGCTCCCCTAAGTGCTGTACCAGCAGATAGACTTCTTTCTGATCTACACGATCGGGAGAGAAACTGTATTGTGCTGCAATACGGTCCTGCATAAACGGGTTTACAGCAACACTGATACCGGAACTCTGTGTTTCGGGAAGTTTTGCTGATAGGACGGATCCGTCTTCAAAAGTGACTTCAGCCATGTATTGCTGATCTTTGAACGGATTAAAGGTGAAGCTGCCTATCCCGAGTTCGTTGGTCTCAAATTCAGCGACGACTTCTTTTTTATTATCCATTACCTTGCCTTTGACCTTTATACCCATGCCATTTGGTTTCAGGGCTTTGACACCGATCTTTGATAACGTATTGTCCAGTAGAATTCCGCCCTCAGGTAAGAGTTGCAGGCTGTTGTCAGAAGGTGTCTGAAGTGGAATAATCTTCTTGACCGGACGCTTGTCGGTAGATTCGAAAGCCAGAAGAATGTATCCTGAAGTGAGTTTTTTATCTGTTTTGAGTGTCAGATCTCCCTTATCATCTGTTTTTTCGCGACCCTTGTCTTCTATCTTGTCCCCCATATATATACGGTACTGTACATTTGTGTTGATCAATGGGGCTCCTGCGAAATTTTTAAGATTGATCACATAGGTATTTTTCTTTTCTGCAGGATCTGAGGTGGGGATAAAAGAGGTGGTCGAAACAACATTGTCACTTCGGCCGTTTGATATTTGTATGGTCCGGTCGTAAAAGTAAGCATCATCATTATTGCGCATCCAATTGGTATAGGCGCGGATACGGTAAGAGCCTTCTGTCAGGGTATCGATGAGTTCAATGTCACCAATGCCAAGACCCGCAGTCATGGGAATGGTCAGGGATTTAATGATTTTCTTTTCTGGTCCGATCAGTTCAACATAACCAACACCACTCATATTTGACAGCAGGTTTTCTATTCCGACTGTAGTGTAGGCCTTAAACCAAATAGTCTCCCCCGCACTGTAATGTTGCTTATCAAGATGGAGATATATTTTTTCCTGAATATTGTTGCTTAGATAGGTGTCGAGTTTTTGGGTGACATTGTCAATGACTGTTGTTTGTGCCATCGCTGAGATAGAAAGCGATGTAAACAAACACAGGTAGAAATATTTTAGACTCATGATCGGTTTTTTTAGAAAATTAAGAAAAAATACATAAAGTATAAAGGTTATTTGATAATTAGCAGATTAGACTCAAAAATATCCTCGCATTCCGGCCAAAACAAATATATTTGCGGTATGAATATCCTAATCATTGGTTCAGGCGGTCGGGAATCTGCCTTTGCATATAAAATTGCTCAAAGTAAAAAATTAGACAAATTATTTATTGCTCCGGGAAATGCAGGTACATTGGCCTATGGAGAAAACGTGCCTTTAAAAGTAACTGATTTTGAAGGACAGGCGCAGTTTGCGCTGGATAATGATATTGATCTGATATTGGTGGGACCTGAAGAACCTCTTGTAAAAGGAATTCATGATTACTTTCTCAGCAGAGAAGATATAAAGCATATTCCTGTAATCGGTCCTCAGCAGGAGGGAGCACAGTTGGAGGGGTCAAAAGATTTCTCAAAACAGTTTATGCAACGCCATCAGATTCCTACAGCGGCTTCCCGTTCATTTGATCGGTCTAATCTGGAAGAGGGACTTGCTTATCTGGAAACACAGAATCTTCCGATTGTACTAAAGGCGGATGGTCTTGCTGCAGGTAAAGGCGTATTGATCTGCGAAAGTCTTCAGGAAGCAAAGGATGAGCTGAAAGCGATGATTGCGGATGCAAAATTTGGCGCAGCCAGCGATGTTGTAGTCGTTGAGGAGTTTTTGAAAGGAATAGAGCTGTCTGTATTTGTACTTACAGACGGGACTTCATATAAGGTATTGCCATCTGCAAAGGATTATAAACGTATCGGCGAAGGTGATACCGGACTCAATACAGGTGGTATGGGTTCCATTTCGCCTGTTCCGTTTGCTGATGAAACGTTTCTCAACAAGGTGGAAGAACGAATTATTAAACCTACAGTAGATGGTCTGAAGAAGGATAATATTCCTTACAAAGGATTTATTTTTATCGGTTTGATGAATGTCGGCGGAGAGCCTTTTGTGATCGAATATAATGTACGCATGGGTGATCCGGAAACAGAATCGGTATTGCCTCGTATTGAATCCGATCTGGTTGATTTACTTGAAGGTGTTGCTCAGGGAAATCTGGATACCCGTTCGTATACGGTTTCATCAAAAACGGCTGTTACGGTAATGTTGGTTTCAGGTGGATATCCGGGTGATTACGAATCCGGGAAAGTGATATCTAACATAGAAAATGTAAAGGAATCTATCGTATTCCATGCCGGTACAAAGGAACAGAATGGCGAGGTGTTAAGTGCCGGAGGACGTGTCATCGCAGTGACTACTCTGCAGGATACATTATTTGATGCTTTGCAGCAGGCGACAGCTGATGCAGGCCGGATATACTTCGATGGTAAGTATTTTCGCCGTGATATTGGCTTCGATCTGATCTGATTTGAAAAACATTTTTCTCAGTCTCAATAGCTTACGTTGTGACTGAGAAAAATATTTTGGAAGCAATAAAAATCCTCTTATATTTGCATCACCAAAAAAATAATGGCCCGTTCGTCTAGGGGTTAGGACGCAAGATTTTCATTCTTGAAACAGGGGTTCGATTCCCCTACGGGCTACACATCTTGAAGTCAAAACATACAAAAGCCTGCAAATTAAACGTTTGCGGGCTTTTTGTTTTTTACAGCATCCTGATTCATTCAATTATTCGCATAAAAACAGTGAGTAATTCAGTGAGTCAATTCCTGACCTACCGCTACTCACTGAAAGCACATTAAGTTGTTGAACGACAACCTGTTCAATAACCGAACATCTTGACTGCCATAGGCTGCAAGGCTAATTTTGTTCACCATAAATGATGTATTATCATGAGTACAAATTATTCCTTGCTCTTCTACTTGAAGAAGCCAAAAAATTATGTGTACGGCCCCAAGCCGATTTACATGCGTATCACCGTGGCCGGTGACCCCAAGGAAGTGGCCACCGGCCGTGAGTGTGACCCCCTACGGTGGAACGCCAAGGCCAACCGTGCCAAGGGCACCAAAGAGGACATCCGTAACCTGAACGCATACCTCCACACGCTGGAGCGAAAGGTGGCCGATGCCCACCTGCAACTCGTAAAGGACGGTGCGGAAATCACCGCCGAATCGCTGAAACTGAAATACCTCGGCAAGGACGTGCAACGGCGGTATTTGATGGAAACGTTTACCGAACACAACGGGAAGATGGAAGCGTTGCTTGGGAAAGGTTTCAAACCCAACACGCTGAAAGGCTACAACACTTCTGTTGCACACCTGACCTCCTATTTGGAAAAATGCTATGGTGAAACGGACATCGCCATCCGGCACATTGACCATGCATTCATCACAGGCTATGAGTTTTTCCTCCGCTCTGACATGGGATGCAGTGTGGTGTCGGCAGCCAAGTACATGAAGCACCTGCGTAAAATCATAAACCAGTGTCTTGCACACCGATGGATTACGGAAACCCCCTTTGCGTTCTACAAAACGAAAGCCAAGCCAAGGGAAAAGGAATTCCTCACGTCCGATGAACTGGACAGGATAGCCCAAAAGGAATTTTCCATAACAAGGCTGGCACATGTGCGCGATATCTTCGTGTTCTGCTGCTATACGGGGCTGTCATACGCCGATGTGCAAAAACTGCAAAAGACGGATATCGCCAAGGGTATTGACGGTAGATTGTGGGTATTGACCAGCCGGGAGAAAACGAAAACTTCCTCCAACATCCCGCTGCTTCCGCAAGCCTTGGAAATCATCGAACGCTATGCGGACTATCCCTCATGCGTAGCAAGGGGGATGGTGCTTCCGGTATTGAGCAACCAAAAGATGAACAGCTACCTGAAAGAGATTGCCGACCTGTGCGGCATCACCAAAAAGCTGACATTCCACATGGCGCGGCACACATTCGCCACCACGGTGACACTGGCCAACAACGTGCCTATCGAAACGGTTTCCAAAATGCTGGGACATACCAATATCAAAACTACCCAGCACTATGCGAAGCTGCTGGACACGCGGATCGGTAGCGACATGGACGCCTTACAGAAGCGGTTGGCCGGAATACATTAACGGCAACAGACGTCGCTGAAAATTATTCATACTTTTACACACGTACACCCAAGCAGAACAATGAAGCAAAAAGATGACTATCTATGGAAAGGGGTTTTGGAAGATGTTTTTGACGACTTCCTCCGTTTCCTGTATCCCGATGCGGACAGCGTTTTTGATCTAAGCAGGGGTATCACATTCCTCGACAAGGAGTTGGAACAATTGTTCCCTCCGGAAGGTAATGAGTTCGCTCCCAAAGTGGTTGATAAGCTGGCGCAGGTATACACCCATGACGGTATGGAGGAATGGGTTTTAATCCATGTCGAGGTACAGGGCACCTGTCGCAAGGATTTCGCCTCGCGGATGTTCACCTATTACTATCGGATACTTGATAAATACCACAAACGTATCACTGCCTTTGCCATCCTGACAGAGGCCAGTAAAAAGCCAAGGCCCAATGTCTATGAAGAGGAATTCATGGGTACAAGCATCCAATACAGGTTCAATACCTACAAAATTGCTGAACAGGATACCGATCGTCTTTTGGCATCCGACAATCCTTTTGCTCTGGTCGTCCTAACGGCCAAGGCGGCATTTGTCGGCAAAAACCTGAATGACAAAGACGAAAGCGACAAGGCCTTGTTACAGACAAAAATACAGTTGGCGCGTGAATTGCTGGAAAGGAATATGAGCAAGGAAAAAATCAGGGGACTGATGAATTTCTTACGCTACTATGTACGTTTTGATAACTCGGAAGTAAACACTATCTTTGAACAAGAAGTCGAAAAATTGACAGAAAGGAGCCACACGATGGGTATCGAAGAATTATTATTAAACAGGGCTAAAAAGGAAGGCAAGCGTGAAAGTTTAATCTCCGTTGCCCGCGAAATGAAAAAGGACGGCATTCCCGTTGAGCAGATTGTCAAATTTACCAAGCTGTCCATCAAGGAAATCGAAAAACTTTAATAAAAAAATCCTCACAATATAGTGCAAGCCATCCCCGAAACGGATGGCTTTTTTCGTATCCTCCCTTATTACACATACAACTAACACTTCGCTATCGGCTCACTATTGGTTCTTATCGGCTCGTATCGGTTCATTTCAGTAGTATAGTTTTTAAATCTGTACACACCAAGGCATTTTCACCGCTTAGGCCACCGGAACGCAAGGCGGGGGAATCGGGTCAAGGGCGCCGGAGGGCAAAGGCCTGTGGGCGGCGGCGTTTATATACCCTTGACCTTTCCCCGCCGTGGGTAATTTTGGCCGGGCGGTGCAAAGGCCGGATGCCCTTAACCACCCGTAAACTTACCTCCTGACACCCCGTGACTGCGCTTTCTTTTTCCGTTTGCGCCGCTTTTCCTCTTCCTCGATGGGGTTTTGCTGCTCACCCGCCCCCTCCACCGGGGCCATCAGCAATCCCAATAGGTCGGCAGCCATGCTGCCCGTGGTGGCCAGCATATCGCCCACGCTTTCGAACATGCCTTGGGCAACATCATGCGCCAGCTCCATTGCCAACGGCTGTTCCCGTGGATGCCGCCCCGTCAATTCCGTGAGCGTGTGCATCTGCGCCTTTTGCTGTGCCGTACCGTTCTTCATCGTATTGGCATATTGCAGGCTGTCTTTCAGGTTTCGCTCGAAATCGAACAGTTCATCGAACAGGGTTTCGCCCGACTGCTTGAACGCGGTGCGGTCGAACTGCCCCAACTTCTGCGAATGGGCTTTGTTCCTGCCGCGTGACGTATTCTGCGGGCTTAGCTTGATTTTATTGGTGATGTCCTTGCGGCTCACGATGATTTGGACGTGCATCTGCCGCCCCTCCTTGCGTTCTCCTCTTTTCTTTAGTCCGCTTTTTACTTCTTTGTCATTGTGACTGTAATAGCGGTGGTTTTCCAGCTTGCCGAACCAAAGCAAATCCCGGTGGCTGTCTATGCCGGGGCGTTTGAAGTTACGGGCGTATTCGTCCATCACCCTCGTGGCAAATTCCTTGAGTTTTTCCCTTGCCCCGTCCTCGCCGTATTTGGACACGAGGTGCGCCAGTTCCTTTTGGCTGGGGCTGACGTTGATGAGGAAAAACTTACTGTCTGCCCTGCCCAGCTTCGCCACGTTGCGGTCGATGCCCATCCGCACCCCGTGGGGTTTGCTGTCGCTGTCCGTTCCGTTGAACCAACGCTCCGGTTTATTTTCCATCCCGTTTTCCGGCTTCATCCGGTTTTCCTTTTCGAGGTAATGCACCAGCGCACCGCTGCTGCCCTTGTTGTCGCCCGTTTCCGATTTGGTGATGTTGATATACATAATCCTACGTTACAGATTATCCAGTGATTGCCTTACATGTTTGGCCAGTTCCTCCTTTTTGGCCGCCGATACAGGCCACCCGAGGGCTTCCCTTTGGGTAATGTAGTAATCCAGTACCTGCCGGAACCTGGACTTCAATGTTTCCCTTTCCCGCATGTTGCCAAGTATCTTTTTCAGCGTGCCGTCCACCAGTTTCAGGTAGCCGATGGTTTCCCTGCCCATGATGGTTGCCTCCGACTGCCCTTTGCCGATATTTTTTAAAAGCGGGCTTTGTGCTTTGGCGATGGCCATCAGTTCCTCCATCGCCGAATACATCGGCACCAGCATGTCACCCTCCTGTTTGCGGATGAACGAGAGGATGCGGCTGATGCCGTTTGACAGTTCCTTTTTCAGCACCTCATCGTTCAGGTCGGCGGGGTCTTTCTTGCTTTTGTAGAAATAATCCACCATCTGCATGACCACTTCCCGCTTGGTGCGGCCAAGTTTCCGCGCAAGCAGGGTGAGCCGTTCGTCCACCGCCTCGGGGAAACGGACGGATTTCTTGTTCTCGTCAATCCTGACCATTTACCCCTCCCTCCGTGCGGATGATGAACCTGAACCTGCTGCCCTTGGCCGGATGCCACGAGGGACGGTACTCCACATAACCGTAGGCCACCAATTCCGACAGGCATTTGTGGTAGGTGGCGATGGAGCGTATCCGCGAGAAGCGCATCAGCTTCCTGCGGCTGGCGTGGAAATGGCGATGCGGATTGCCGCAATCGTGGTGGTAAAACAACGCCGCCACCAAACCGATGTGCGTGGGCAGCAAACGCCCGTCATCGCCAATCCGCTCAAAGAACGCGCTGAACGCGTGCTTGGGCAATTCCATCCGTTCACCCATTGCCGTTACCTCCCTCCATCATTTTCCTGATGTCCTCCCTGCGGTAGTACATGCTGCCGCCCAACTTGCGGTACGGCAGCGTCCCGTTGATACGGAGATTCTGCAACGTACCGGGCGATACGCCCAGCAGCTTGCGTACTTCAGCGCTTTTCAGCCATTCCCTTTCAAAGCTATCTTTTGCCTTGCTCCCGATGATTTGTTTGAACTCCTCCAGCATTTCCCGCTTGAACTGCCGGAGGTCTTCCCGTGTGATGATGTCTATTTCCATATCCCTATCATTATATTTCCATATCCGTATATCCCGCTATCGGGATATTGATTCGCGCCGTTTACACGGCGCACGGTATACGGCCAAGTATACCGAAACCTTACGCTGGGGCTGTGCCAGCGTATTGGGGTATCCCCGGAGGATACCCGAAACCCCCATGGCGATAGCTTGGGGCAAGCAAGTAGGGCTATGCCCAACTTCCGCTTGCTCCATTCCCATCATGGAATGGCAACTTAGCGGTGGATGCGGGTGGCCACGTGCTGGATGCTGACCTGGTAGCAATTGCTTCCTGTGTCCCATCGGACGGCACCCGCTCCGTTGGGACAAAATTGGGGGATAAAACAGGGATATGGATGACCATCCGGGGCGGCTTGGTCATGTTCGGGGATTGAACGGGTCGGGGTCAGGCTTGGTCTACGGAGACGATGCGGAATAGCTTCCTGCCTTCGGGAACCTGCGAACCTTTTATCGGGGCTTCGTCCTTGCCCACGAAATAATTGCGTGCCGTATCCAATGGGATTTCCTTGCCGCCATGGTTGAAGTATTTTGCAATGAGTTTGTAGTACGGGCTGTGGTGGTCACTTTTGAGCAGATTCCTCCCGTTGGGCAGTTCCACTTCGCGCAGTTGCTGGATGAGGTCAATGAGCGTGGGCAGATAGCCGTCCTCCACATACACTTTCTGTGAAACCCCGTATTTCGAATGTGCTTTCAACTGTTCTTCCAAATCCTGTATACAGGCTTGGAGTTCGGCTATCTTTCCGTCTTTTTCTTTCAGCAGCACATCGTTTGGCCTAATGTTCCATTTATCGCGTGTACCGAGGTATTGCTGGAATTCGGTAAGTTTCCCGATGTTTGACAGATGCCGGGGATGCCCGGATGAGAACGGGTCTTTCCGCTCGAAATGTTCAATCCGTTTCTGCACGATGTACCACACATGGGAAAGGAAATCTTTTTCGGAACACTGCCCTGTGGACAAGAAATGATTCAGGTGGTAGGTGTAATAGTTCTCAAATTCGGTTTTGTCCAGCCCATATATTTTGAGCAAAAAATGGTTGTTGCCATACCCCCTCTTCAAACCAAGTATGTTGCCTACATCAAACGGATGTGGCGAAAAATCGAAGCGCTTTCTACTTTTGAAGTAATTTAGTCCCATCGTGATAGTCCTTAAATTTATAGCTACAACATCCTGTCCAACGGACTTTTGATTGCATTTAGTTGCGCATTGCCGACTTTTGCATAAAGCATCGTAGTCTTGATGTCATTGTGACCAAGTAGCTGCTGTATGAATGAAATGTCCGTGCCGTATTCCAGTAAATGCGTGGCGTAACTATGCCGCAAACCGTGTATCCCTATCGGCCTGTTTACCTTTGCGGCCTTCATCGCATTCTTGAACACAGCTTGGACACTGCGGACGGAATACCGCCCTCCGTACTGACCTTCAAAAAGATAAGTCTTAGGACGATACGCTTTATAATACTCCCGCAGCAAATCCAGCACTGCGGTCGGTAGCGGTACATACCGGTCTTTCTTTCCTTTGCCCGCTTCGATGAGTACCTGCATCCGTCCACTGTCGATGTCACTCACTTTCAGATTGACAACCTCACTTACTCGCAGCCCCATTCCGTAGCACAGTTGCAACATCAGCAAATGCTTCCGGTTTCGTACCGTGTTGAATATCCGTTTCACTTCCTTTTGGCTCAACACCTTTGGCAAAGTGGACCGCCTCTTTGGGCGTGGGATTTCAGCAAAGAAATCCGGTTTATGGAGTACCTGTTCAAAATAGAATTTGATGGCATTGAGCCTGCTGTGCAGCTGGCTTTCCGAAATCTTCAATGTATTGATACAATAAAGGATGTAAGCACGGAGACGGTCGTAGCCCAGCGAATCAACGGGCACATCTTTCACCACATACAGCAACTGTGCAAATTCGACCATGTAGGTCTTTATGGTGTTCGGGCTGTAGGCTTTCATCTGCAACACCTCTTTCATACGTTGAAACTCCCGTGCATTCACGGGTGACAATTTGGACAATACCCCTTTCCCAACCGGTGGGATTTCCATCCTAAACAGTGTCCGGAAATGGGTGTTGTCTGGCACATACCAGCACTTTTCAGACCTGCTCCACCTACCTTTCAGCGATTTGACCAAATCAATCTTTGACCGGTAGTATTTGAAATCTATCCAAATGACCGCGGCTTCCTTGTGCCTGCCTTCCCGAAAATCAAAACCAGAAAAATCAACAACTTCCATACTGCGTATTTTGTATTATCTGCCAAAGCAAATCTAATAAAGTTATACAAAATACGCAATAGATGGAATCTGATAATACCAAAGCAAAGAGCTTGAAAACAACAGCTTATAGGGGTTGACAGAAGATACATGACATCCTTGCATATAGAAGATTATTGCGTATATTTGAGAGTTAGCCGTCATTGTAAAAAGACACCGTACAAAAATCGACAATGGACTTAAATCCGAAAACATACGAGCCAAATATTGAACTGACAGAGTTCGTTAAAAGATATTGGACACTAGACGGTGAAAAGGAAAATATACCAATCAAAAACACCATCGTGCCAGACGGAACAATGAAATTGATTTTTCATTATGGCGACACTTATAAACATCATTCACAAAATGGCGAGATAACCGTTTTACCAAAGTGCTTTTTAATTGGACAACTGACAAAGCCCTATGTAATTGAACCAGTTGGTGTAACGGGCAGTTTTGTTGTTCAATTCAAACCAAATGGGTTTTTACCTTTTACATCAATTCCAATCAAAGAATTAGAAAATACCGCAGTTCCATTGGACATTTTATTTGGAGAAGACGGCATAAAACTTGGCAATCAAATCTTAACCGAAAAATCTACACCTGAAAGAATTCAAATTGTTGAAGGCTTTCTTTTAAAACAATTAGCCGACAGAAAAAACATTGACAATATCGTAAAATCAACTATTGAAACCATATTCAGTACAAATGGACATTTTTCGGTAAATGAATTTTCAAAAAACAATAACATAAACCGAAGACAACTAGCACGGAAATTTTCTTCAGCCATAGGGTTAAGCCCAAAACAACTTGCAAAAACGATTAGAATGCAAACAACATTGAAAGTATTATTGAATGAAGAAGTTACAAAACTAACTGACTTGGCTTATGAAAACGAATATTTTGACCAAGCCCATTTTATAAAAGAGTTTAAAGAGTTCACAGGTTTGACACCAAAGGATTTTTTCGGTGACGACTTAAAAATGTCATTGATATTTGACAAAAAATAGGCTTGTCCCATTTTTACAATTTTGCCGTTTTGACTGAGTTTAACTTTGCATCGCAATAATGCAAAAACTTAAAAATCATAGTAAAATGGCAAATGTAAATCCAGTTGGTTGGTTTGACATCAATGTGGCAAACTTAGACCGAGCAAAAAAATTCTACGAAACAGTTTTCAATTTAAAGCTGACAGATGCACCCATTGAATGGGGCAAGCAATCATTCTTCCCTTTCAGCCCTGAAAGCCACGACATTTCAGGTGCATTAGTGGAAAAAGCTGATTTTGTTCCAAGTAGCAATAATACGGTTGTCTATTTTGAAACCGAAGACAACATTGCAGAAGAACAAAGAATTGAAGCAGCAGGTGGAAAAGTAGTGCAACCTAAAATGAATATTGGTGAATTTGGTTTCATCTCAATTTTCATTGACACAGAGGGCAATACTATTGGACTTCATTCACGTAAATAATTTTTACTGATGGCTTACGACACAAATCTTGCTGACAGAGTCAGAGAATATCTTGCTGAAATACCAGAAATAGAAGTTGAAGAAAAACTAATGTTCAATGTTCTAAACTTTATGGTCAACGGAAAGACTTGCGTTTGTGTAAGCAATGAAAAGTTAATGTTGCGTTTTGGCCCAAGCCGACAGGAAGAACTTTACGAGAAAGATGGTTATGAGACAATGTTGATGAAAGGTAAAGAATACAAGGGCTACTGTTATATAAATCCTGACGGGTTTAAAAATAGAAAAGACTTTGAATTTTTCTTAACCATATGCCTTGAATACAATAAAGTCGCAAAATCATCTAAGAAACGAAAGATGAAATAAAACAACGAACGGCTAACAGCGGTTTTGCGTCAGGCGGGGTTCAGTGCTTCGTCTGACGCTTTTTGCTATATTTGAACTTTCGTGCTTCGTATCAAGTGTAGTGCTAAAAAGCCCGCCCGAACGCAAAGCCGCGAAACGTTAGCGTTCATGCTAAAAGACAGCGGACAGGCAAATTGATAATGAAACGATTGACAGAAATAAAATGAAAGATTATAAAAGAGAAATAAGCCGACACTCTTTTTCGTAATTTTGTCGTCTAAAATTATAATTATGAGAAACCTTTTAACAAAAATAATAACGATGCTTATGCTCTCATGCAGCATTGCATCTTATGGACAAACAGACAGCATAGTTCAAAAAAATGACTCAATTAATAATATCGCCCTGCATGAATATAATCAAAAACTTGCAGAAGTTGAGCAGCACCGTATTGCAGATTCGATAAAAAAGATTGAACTGGAATCTCAACTACTAAAATTGAAAACGACCGACAATTTTCAAAAAGAAGAATTACTGCAGCAACTAAAATCAATTGAGGAAAACGAGAAAAGCAGAATTGAAGATAAAAAGAGACATATTGACTCATTGCGAAATACAGCCAAAGGTTATCCTGTTTTCGGAGTAATGAAAGACACGCTGTTTTTGGTCTATTCTAAAATTGGAGCTTCCACTCCAAAAGAAAGGGCAATAAATATAAGCCGTAAGATTGACAAACTTTACGAAGACGATTTTTTTAAGACTGATTCTATTCTGGTTGTAAAATCTGAAAATACCTATGACATAGTATATGGAGAAATTATTTTAATGAGCATTTCGGAAAACGATGCAATATGGTATGGAAGAAGCATGCACGAATTAGCCCAATCATTTAAAGAAAGTATAAAAAACTCTATAGTTGAAGCAAAAAATGAGAATAGCTGGTTGAAAATTATTGTTAGAATTGGTTTAGTATTACTTGTTATTGCAATTGCATGGGGACTGATTTGGTTAACTGGTAAGGGATATTCGAGACTGCTGTTGTTTATCAATGCTAAAAAGGATAAATGGCTGAAGGATTTGTCGTACAAGGACTATACTTTTTTAACAGCAGAACAAGAGATGCAGGTTATTCTTTTTCTTATTAAAATATTCCGTTGGTTCGTATATGCAATACTACTTTATTTTACTTTGCCCATTATTTTCAGCATTTTCCCTTTTTCGCGAGATTGGGCAGATGCTTTGTTTCAACTCATTTGGTCGCCATTTAAAGGGGTTTTAATTGCTGTTTGGGAATACCTACCCAACTTGTTCAGTATTCTTGTTATTTATTTCGTAATGAAATATGTGATACGATTTGTAAGGTATATATTTCACGAAATTGAAGCAGAAAAACTAAAAATATCAGGCTTTCATGCTGATTGGGCAATGCCAACCTACAGTATTGTAAAATTCTTGCTCTATGCATTCATGTTTGTTTTAATATTTCCTTATTTGCCTGGTTCCGATTCAAATATTTTCAAGGGAGTCTCTGTTTTTATTGGGGTTCTGTTTTCTTTGGGTTCATCATCAGCCATTGCAAATATGGTTGCCGGATTGGTAATAACTTACATGCGACCTTTCAAAATCGGCGACCGTATAAAAATCGGTGATGTTACAGGTGATGTGGTTGAAAAAACATTATTAGTTACAAGAATAAGAACGATAAAAAATGAAGTTATTACAATACCTAATTCATCAGTACTTAATGGCAATACCACGAACTACAGTAGTGAAGCAATAGAAAAAGGATTAATCATTCACACTACTGTAACTATTGGATACGATGTGCCTTGGAAGGATATGCATCAGGCTTTGATTGATGCCGCATTAAGAACAAACTTGATACTTGATGAACCTAAGCCATTTGTTTTGCAAACAAGCCTTGAAGATTTTTATGTTGCATATCAAATTAACGCATATACAAGGGAAGCAGGGAAACAGGCTTTAATATATTCAAACCTGCATCAAAATATTCAGGATATATGTAATGAAAGAGGTATTGAAATTCTTTCGCCACACTACCGTGCAGCAAGAGATGGAAATATGACAACAATTCCAGCCGACTATTTGCCAAATGACTATAAAGCACCAAGTTTTAATGTAAAAGTGGAAACCTCAAATGATAAATAAAATAGAAAATATTATCAAAATACAAAAGCACGAAACGCTAACATCGTGTATAAAGCATTGGGGGTTAAGTGGTTAATTCAAGCGTTCTGCCCCGCATCGGCGTTTGTGTCGGCGGATAGGAACGAAGCCCGCAATCCCCAACGCTTCATACACGCAACCGTTAGCGGTAATTTTTACAGACAATACCACTCACCATAACGACAACATACAAATGACAGACCCGAAAGACAAATGAATATTATAAAAAAGAATTTCGCTATTTGGACAATCGTTGCTATGAATTTAGTCTTGACATCCTGTGCAGGACTCAAAAATTCACAACAAGCATTACAATTCGATAAAAGTTACTGCAATAAGCAGACTTTTTCTTCATATACCAAAGACGATGTGCCTAAACCTTTTCACGAACTTAAACCTGACACAGCTTTAACAAACAGGTTTTCCGACCAATCGCTTAATATCGCCAATGCCATTGGTTTAATTGATGTGTTAACAAAATATACACATTTACAAATTGACTATAGTTCAAATCCTACGTTAGAAAAGAAGGTTGACTTACTTGAGTATTCGCAACATATCAATCAAAAATTAAATATTGCTTCTCTTGAAATATCAGCCTTAGCAAGTGAACTTGACTGTGAAGAAGAACGTGCAAACCAATTTGCATATTACTTAAAAGAAAGAGAAGGAAAAACCGAAAAAGGATTGATTATAGGTTCAATAATTGTAGGTGCTGCTGGTGCGGTCGTAACAGAAGTAATATCAAACAATAGTTCTAATGAAAAGATTACAACTGGTCTAACAATTGGTATTAGTCTTACGGAAGCAACATTAGGTGCTTTGATGTTAATCAATAAAAGAAAAATAGAATTCTATCATAATGACAATGCACTAACAGATATTTGGAAAAATTCAGACGTTTCTAACTATTTTCCGTCCTCTATTTGGTATTATCTAACTTATGAAAACCCTAATAATAACGAAAAATCATTAGCTAAATTGTTAGTAGATAAGTCGATGCTCTTTGGGCAAATTTCAAGTGAGAAAGAAAATTCAAATAATAAGAAGATCGAGCTATATTTTGGCAAAGGAGGACAGTATCGGGCTGATGATTTACAAAATAGAGCCGATATGTTAGACCAAACGGAAGCATATGTTACTTTGATGAAACAAGATTTAAAGATTTTAGCATACGAAATCGAAAAACTATATTTTAAATAAACCATCTTTCAATGTTAAATAATGCTTAGAAAATTTGAAATAAGAAATGGAGTAGTCGAAAAGCTCATTTATTCAATGCTTATTGTGCTAAAAGGACTTGGACAAATAATGCTCCAGGAAAATGCCGTTACAGGATTACTTTTTCTCATTGGCATTTTCTATGGTTCATTTATAATGGGTGCTGCTGCGCTTTTAGCAGTAGTGTGTGGAACTACTACTGCCTTACTGCTGAAATATGAAAAATCAGAAATTGATAAAGGACTTTACGGTTTTAGTGCGGCATTGGTTGGTGTTGCAGCCATACTATTTCTAAAACACGTTTTGATAAGTTGGATAATTATTATTATCGGCTCTGCGTTAGCAACTGTGTTGCAGCACCTTTTTATAAAACGAAAAATACCTGCTTTTACACTGCCTTTTGTTTTGGTAACTTGGATTATCCTTTTATTTGCCAATAATTATTTCGCAGGTATAATTTCAGAACTACCAGTGGCAACTGCCTCTACTAATAACAATTTTACTTTTGTTTTCAAGGGCTATGGACAAGTAATTTTTCAAGATAGTTTAGTTTCTGGGATGCTCTTTTTTCTCGCAGTATTTATTGGTTCACCAATTTCTGCATTATATGGACTTGCTGGAGCAATGCTATCCGCTGTTATTGCATTCAACCTCTCTGCACCTGCTAGCGACATAAGCCTTGGACTATTTAGTTATAATGCTGTATTGTGCGCTATTGTGTTTGCAGGCAACCAAATTAAAGACGGATTTTGGGTTTTAATTGCCGTATTACTTTCGCTTGCCATTAGCTTCTTAATGCTGAAGTTTAACATTATCCAACTTACGTTTCCTTTTGTTTTGGCATCTTGCATTACTCTCTTATTTAGGAAATATCTTGGTAAATCAATACAAAAAGAAAAAATTAACCAAAATACTCAACATTGACAATTAAAACTACCGCTAACATCGGTTTGGCAAAAGTGGGGCTTTTGTGCTAAATTTGAACATTGGGAATTCTAATCAACTTTTGTACTAACATAAACATTTGTACTTCTAATTCCCCACCTTCGCCAAGCCGAGAACCGTTAATATTTCATTCTTACATCACAGGAATTTTTGTATCTTAGCACTATAGCAATTGCAGCTAAAACGTATGTCAAACCAGTGAGTGATTCGATGAGTTGGAAAAAGGTACGGTTGTAAAACATTGATAAAGAGATTGATGCCCGATAGGTTCGATTCCCCTACGGGCTACTAAACAGGACAAATGAAATATATTTTCGTTTGTCCTGTTCTTTTTTGGAGTAATCCGTTGTTTATCTGGAAGATATGGTGTGCGATTACGTTCATTCGGGTGGTTCGATATGTTTTTCCGTCAAACTCCAATTTTTCAGGGAATATCGAACCAATGATTGCTCTCCTCGTTTGGATTGAGCCTTCGGAATATAGTTTCGGGATATTTACGATACTATGTAACGCTCTTTCCAACGTTTTGTCAATATTGGTGCCCTTATTGTCAGAGTTATCTTTGCTCAATTGTTCTTCCAGATGTTCAATTTTCTCTCTGCATTCTTTTTTGATTTCGAGGTATTCTTCATCATCGATAGTTTCGGACAGCAGTTTGTTCCGTGCTATGGATAGCTTTGCGTTAAGGCGGTCTATTTCCTGTGCAATTCTTTTCTTTTCGTTAATTGGATTTTGTATAAACTTTTTATAATTGTCCAATAAAAGCTTTTTAAGAATGCTTTTTACGCCATCGTTCAGCTCGAATTGGCGTATACCTTTTTCAAAAATGTCGTTGGCTAATTCAGCTTTCTGACGAAAGCCACACGAAGAAAGACAATGGTAGTAATAATAACGGTTCGTTCTTCCTTTGGAAGCACTGCCTGTAAGATTGCGTCCGCATTCAGAACAGACCAAGAAACCCCTCAAAGGAAGATTGACATCTGAAAGTATTTTAGTATTCGGACGTTCTGCTCTTTTGTTTTCGTCTAATATCAGTTGTACTTTATTGAAAAGTTCTTTGCTTATGAGTGGTTCGTGTTGACCTTGTACCAAATGGGCTTCTTCATCCTGAAATTTTGCAATGAATATCTTTCCGTAGTATAATGGATTTCGGATAGCGACATGGAAAGCACTTCGGCTTAATTTCGTCGCACCTAAAGTATTCATCTTTTGCCTTACCTGATCAGCAGCAAGTATACCTTTTGCAATTTCATTAAAAGCCCATTGCATAACTGATGCCTCCGGATCTTTTAATGCAACGTATTTCCTGCCATCTTCTTTGCTTCTATTGATATATCCAAAAGGAGCTTTGCCCATCAAACGACCTTCTTTTCTTGCTCTGCGCATCCCGTAAAAAGTATTCAATGCCCTACGATCGTTTTCTACTTCGGGTGCTGCTAAATAAATAGCCAGCATCATTTTGTTTTCGGGAATAGTAAGATCTAAAGGCTGCTCTACAGCTTGCGGTTCTACACCTAATTTGTTTAGCGTACTAATCATCTGATAAGCATCACCTGCATTACGGCTGAACCTATCCCATTTGGTAAAGAGAATTAGATTGGTTTTGGAACTTTTCTTTTTCAGATTGTTTAGCAGTTTTATCCATTCAGGACGATTAAAGGTTTTGGCAGAATGGTCTTCATAAATAACCTGTCCGATAGTAATCTTATTAGTCGTACAGTACCTCTTCAGACGTTCCTCCTGATCGCGTTGCGAATATCCTTTGTCTGCCTGCTCGTCTGTAGAAACACGTATATATAAATCTGCTTTTTTCATTGCTAATCGCTTTATAAATGAATACTTGGAGATTAGCTAACTTACGAATTAAATCACTCAATATCAAAACATTCCGAAATAACTGTCATCGTAAGATTGTACAGAAATTCCATAATAAGTTCGGCTTCTTCCTGTCCCACGTCAATACCTCCTTTGCGGAGAAGCTCCATTGCTTCCCCGATAGGTATTTTCTCTATTTCTCTCCGCTCATGCATTGCCAAATCCTATGTTATTATGGCTAAAATAATAAGGGATATAGATCAGACTTTAGTTGTTGTAGTAAGAGGTAGCATTTGACACCTATGTTCTCAATACTATTATGAATATTCAAAAACGAACAAAAAAAAAACAAAGATAAGGCGGACACCCACTGCTCCGCCCAACCAAAAGACTACGGCATAATGCTTTTGTTCGTTCCTCCCAAAACCACCCTTCGGGACTTATTCCGTTTCCTTTTGGTTTTGCGCTTATCCACCTTGATTGCATGGCTTTCTTTTTTTCTGTTTTTTCTTTTGGAAATAATTTTAATAGAAAGTAAGATTTAAAACATATCAGCAAGCATTCAACGGTATGCTCTTGCCTGATTGCAATCCGTCAGGCTATCGGTGTTGCATTCCTGCAATCTTGATAGTCAGATTGCAGGAATACTTGCATGCCAGCTGCTTCTATCTGTCGGATACAAAATATTGTCGGTAGTCAGTGGCATTATTTGGCATCCGTTGGCTTATGATGTTTCTATTATTCTTCCCGAAATTCAACACTTAGAATAGCAATTTCTATGCTAATTCTAATCGATCTCAAAGAGTAGATTTTTGTGTTCACCGCAACACGGCAAGTTGTGTTTTGAGGCACTCGAAATTAAAATAGTGCCTCAAAACAACTTGCTCCGCTAACAGGCGGAGAGGTAAACCATTTCTCCGAAGTCGAATGGTTGAAGCATTAAAAATGGATTTATAATGGAAGAAAAGAACAACAAACGGAACAAGGGAGGACGTAAACCAAAGCTAAATCCCAAAATGCACCGCCATGTCTTTCGATTGACAGACGAGGAAAATGCTAAATTCTTAACGCTTTTTGAAGCATCAGGAGTACCTAATAAAGCAAAGTTTATCGTTTTATTATTATTTGGAAAGGAGATAAAATCGGTCAAAATCGACAAGGGAACGATTGATTTCTATATGCGACTGACTTCCTTTTACAGTCAATTCCGTTCTATCGGAGTAAATTATAATCAGATAGTGAAGATGCTATACCATCATTTTTCAGAGAGAAAAGCCGCTGCTTTTCTATACAAATTAGAAAAGCAAACGGCTGAGATGGCATTGTTGTGTCAAAAAATCGTTCAGTTAACGTAAGAATTTGAAGCAAAACATTTGAAAAAATAAAGTAAGATGCCAGTCAAGCTCCTGCCTACCCTTCTACATTGGATATTATATCTAAGTAGCCGTACTACAGTTGTAAGTATGAGCATTCATAATCATATCATTATCAACAAAGGAGAAGTAACCATTGTGGGAAATGATAAGGTGGTCAAGCAGTTTTGTATCAGGCATATACAATATTTCCTGAATACCGTTTGTAAGTTGCTTGTCTGATTTACTCGGTTTGAGGTTGCCGCTTGGGTGATTGTGAGCAACGATTACATTCTGAGCAAGTGTCTTACAGGCAATGGCTACCAGCAGTTTATTGTCAACGATGCAACTTTTACCATTGCCTGTACCTATGAGTCGCCAGCATAGTACATTGTTTGCCTGATTGAGAAATAACACATAAAACTGTTCCTGTACAGAGAGCAACGATAAGTCCCAGATTTGCCTGAAAACTGCGTTTGCCATGCTGCTACAATTAATTGTTGCGTAATGTTTGGGTGGGGTGTAACTGATTTCAACTTCAGGAAGTTGATAATTGTCCTTTTCGGTTCGCATACAAAAAGTTTTTTATTGTTAAATAAAAGAGGTAGGTCTCTGCGAACCGATTCCATGCCAGGCATAGAAAGGACTGCGGGACTTGCACCCGTAAGCCTACCAAAGTTTTTTGTTTCAGTACTTCGTGTAAAATAAATTGCCTCATAAAATTATGAAATCAGTTCGCATTACAAACATATAACAGTTATATGAGAATGCCAAATATTTTTGGGTGAGCTTGTTGGTTTGCTGTTGATGTTTATAGAATGCTTGGACGGTATGCAGTTTATCTCAACTTTAGGCAGTTGAGATTGTACTTTGTATTTGGAGTAACGGATGTGTCGGTTTATCATTAGAAGAGGCGGTCGCTGCGAGACACATTAAATGACAAGCAAATAATAAGACTACGGACTTACACCGATACGCCGCCCAAGTTTCTTTTTTTAAGTCTTTTAGTGGTATTAGACCTTGTCATAAAAAGTAATTTTAATATATCTCGCATTACAAACATATAACAGTTATATGAGAATGCCAAATATTTTTGGGTGAGCTTGTTGGTTTGCTGTTGATAGTTTTCTTTTTGTCTGAAAATGAATATCCTCCTTTATTACGCTTTGTTCCATGCAACTTTTAAATTACATTTGTGTAACCTAAAAAGTTCTTCAGTTAAATTTTTCAGAATGGAAATATTAAATAAAAGTGTTGGGCAGATGCTCAAAGAAGCCAGAGAACAAAGCAGATTAACACAGGAGCAATTAGCCCAAAAAGTAGGAAAAAAGAGAAGTTACATCTCAAAATTAGAAACAAAGTACGGTAACAACATTAAGCTTCAGACGCTAAAGGAAATCGTAGAAAAAGGTTTTGAGGGAAAAATTAAGATTGACATAGAACTATAATTATTTGAATTAAACATAATGACCAATACATTACAATTAGAAAAGACCCTTTGGCAGGCAGCCGATAAATTGAGAAACAATATGGATGCTGCCGAATACAAGCATGTGGTATTAGGGTTGATTTTCTTAAAATACATATCAGATGCCTTTGATGAACACTATGAGCATTTGAAATCCATAGAAGACCAAACAGGCGCTGACCCCGAAGATAAGGACGAATATACGGCAGACAAAATATTCTATGTTCCGCCTTCTGCCCGCTGGAAATGGCTTCAAGGCAGGGCCAAATTGCCTACCATAGGAAAAGATATTGACGATGCGATGGATGCCATCGAAAAAGACAATCCGTCCCTAAAAGGTGTTTTGCCCAAAGACTATGCCCGACCTGCATTGGACAAGCAACGTCTGGGAGAATTGATTGACCTGATTGGTTCTATCACATTGAGTAAAAATGGAAGTGGAAAAGGAAAAGATGTTTTAGGATTTGTATTTGAGTATTTCTTAGGACAGTTTGCAGATGCTGAAGGAAAAAAAGGAGGACAGTTTTACACGCCTCAAAGCATTGTCAATTTGTTGGTTGAAATATTAGCTCCTGAAGCTGAAAAAAGAGTATATGACGGTGCCTGCGGTAGTGGCGGAATGTTTGTACAGAGTGAGCGTTTTATAGAGATACACGAGCATCGAAAAGGTAAAATTTCTATTTTCGGACAGGAGAGCAATCCTACTACTTATAAACTGGCTAAAATGAATTTGGCCATTCGGGGTATTGACGCCAAAATAGAATTGGGTGATACGCTGATGAATGATAAATTTCCTGAATTGAAAGTAGACTATGTGATTGCCAATCCTCCGTTTAATGTCAGCGACTATAACATCAACAAAGCCGAAACTCATAAATGGAAATATGGAATCCCTCCCACAGGCAATGCTAACTACGCCTGGTTGCAACATTTTGTAAGCAAACTCGCTCCGTATGGCACAGCAGGTATCGTATTGGCAAACGGCAGTATGAGTTCTGAAATCGCTACTGAAGGACAAATCCGAAAAGAAATGATTGAAGCCGATCTGGTGGACTGTATGGTAGCCTTACCTTCTCAATTATTTTACAACACCCAGATACCGGCTTGCTTATGGTTTTTGGCTCGCAACAAAGAAGGCAACAGCAAACTGCGAAACCGCAATCACGAAATATTGTTTATTGACGCACGTGAATTGGGTACGATGATTAGTCGCAAACAACGAGAACTGACCGACACAGATATTGCCAGGGTAGCAGCAACGTATCACAATTGGAGAAGTCCCGAAAAGTTTGCAACAGATTATAAAGATATTCCGGGATTTTGTAAATCTGCAAATATACAGGACGTACGTAAAAATAATTATATCCTTACTCCGGGCAGATACATTGACTTTAAAGCAGTAGAAGATGATGGTGTGGCTTTTGAAGAAAAGATGAAAACGCTTACAAGCACATTGGCAGAACAAATGCACAAAGCAAATGAGTTGGACAAGCTGATAAAAACTAATCTTGCCAAAATAGGATTTGAAATAAATGGGTAGATTTAAAAGAAGCAAATCTAAAAAAAGAGATAGAATACAAAAAGTAACGGATAATCCGAAAGAAACGCAATATACTATGCTTAAAACGCTCATAGTTTTTGATACCAATGCACTTCGCAGTACAGAAGCCGGACAGGTGGCATATCGTTTCTTTGCCTTTGGTAAACCCTTTCAGTTGATTGAAGATTACATTAATGCAAATCATCTTAATGAGCATATTCACTTGGCGATTCCATCTTGGGCAATTGAAGAATTAAAAGACCAGAAAAACAGGCAATATTTGGAAGACGTAGAAAAATATAAAGAAGTAACGGAAAGACTATTTGGATTACCCAGCTTTCAAGAAATACCATTACCCCAAGAAGAATTTGATTGCAGAGCATACATACAGGAAAAAGCAGAGGAATTTTTAGCCACCAAACAACTTAAAAAACTGGACATTAAAGAGGAGTTGGCAAGTACTGTTCTTAAAAGTATGATGAGTAGGGTTTTAAAAGAAGAAAAATTTAAAAAACCATTTGCTCATTCCGGAAAATATAAGGATGCTGGTTTTAAAGACAATATTGTTTGGGAAAGTCTGATGCACTACGATGATGTAGAGGCGTATAATAAATTCATTTTTATAACAAAGGATACGGACTATGGTAATTGCCAGAATGAGTTTAAAGATAAATGGAATAAGCATATCATTACGCTGAAAGATGAAAACTCTGTTATTGCAGAAATATTAAAAGACTATGAATTGTATATCAATGAAAAAGCACTTTATGATTATACACATACTGAATATTTCCTGGATTATTTAAATGACAAACTCACACAGAAATCAGAGATTGAAAGAGAAACAGGAACATTTAAAATCGAAAATTTTAAAATAAAAGAGTCTTCTGTAAATATTGAACGAATGCCGCCTTCTGAAGACGAAGACGAATGTATACTGGTACATTCTTCTATAGTTATTTTCTATAAAGAAGGTGCAATTAAAAAAGAGCAAGAAGTTATGATGACGACAAAACTTGCTGACGAAGAAACAAAAGATATTTTAGAAACAACATATAACCCGGAATTGATTTAATGAGCAACTGGAAAACATATAAGTTGGGGGATTTGATAGATGTAAAACACGGCTTTGCATTTAAAGGTGAGTTTTTTTCTGATGAGCCAACAGAAGATATTCTTTTAACACCTGGTAATTTTAAAATTGGAGGAGGTTTTAAAACGGACAAATTCAAATATTATAAAGGAGATTATCCAAAATCTTATGTTTTAAAAGAGGGTGATATTTTAATCACAATGACCGATTTGAGTAAAGCAGGGGATACTTTGGGTTATTCTGCAAAAATACCAAAGCATAACGAAGTTAACTATTTACATAATCAAAGACTCGGTTTAGTTCAATTCAAAAGTGATGACATCGACCCTGATTTTCTATATTGGGTTTTAAGAACACAACCTTATCAGTATTATATTGTTGGTTCTGCAACTGGCTCTACTGTGAAACATACTTCACCTACAAGAATATGTTCTTACGAATTTCAAGTACCAAAAGACAAAAAAAAACAAAAAGAAATCGCTCAAATCCTGTCTTCATTAGACGACAAAATAGAATTACTTCAACAAATGAACCAAACTCTTGAAAACATAGCACAGGCTATCTTTAAGGAATGGTGTTGTGTTGAAGAGGATATTATTCCAGAAGGTTGGAGTTGGAAAAAATTAATTGATATTGCTAATGTTTCGTCTAGTAAAAGAATTTTTAGAGAGGAATATAAAATAGGTGGTATTCCGTTTTATCGTGGTAAAGAAGTTACTCAATTATCAAATGGTGAAGCAATAAGTACGGAATTATTTATTTCTGAAGAACGATATAATGAAATCAAAGAAAAATTCGGAGTTCCGCAAATAGGAGATATTCTTATTACTTCTGTTGGTACAATAGGTTCTGTGTGGTTAGTTGATAATGATTCCCCTTTTTATTTTAAAGACGGAAATGTTACTTGGGTGAAAGATTATAAAACTGTTGTTAACGGAGAGTTTGTCTATGAATGGCTACAGACAAAAGAAGCAAAGGAACAAATTAAGTCTGTTACAATTGGAAGCACACAACAAGCATTAACTATCTCTGCATTAAGAGAACTAAAAATATTAATTCCCGACACTGAAACGGTTTCAAAAGTATGTAATCAATTGGGGAAATTGAATGCAAAAAGAATTAATAATCTAAATCAAATCCAAACCCTTACCCAAACCCGTGACACATTGTTACCGAAGTTGATGAGCGGACAATTAGAAATAAAAAATTAAGATTATGGCTATAGCAAAATTGGTCAATGAAGAAGATACTTTTCGTATCTACAAAAATAGCAAGGGAAAATTGTTCAAATTTATCTTAGAAGACGAATTTGAAATATTGATTGAAGATATAGATGGAAATTCTGTTGGAGAATTTGAATTTCAAGAGTTAGATTATGGAAATGGCTATAAGATAATGCGTATGTACACCAACGCGTATAAAAACACAGGATTAGGCTCTGCTGCGTTAAGTTATTTCTTAGACGTATTTGGAGGACCTTTATATACCTCCCCTAATGACGGATTGCCAAGAGATGATGGTAGTCATCTAACAGAAGATGCTCCGGCATTTGTACAGCATATGATAGCAAAGGGCGTTATTGATGGCTATGATAACAGATTTACCAACAGTGAAGAAGATATAAACGGTTTTTTTTAATAGCTATGAGAATAATTGTTTTACAAGGAATGTCAAACACAGGAAAAACAAGCACCTTAAACTTATTGTATAATATGCTTGTGCCTTCTTTAGCTACTTCACACGGAGATCGAATCGTATTAGGCAACCCAACTCAAGGTGATTTTTCAGAAACAATAACATATCATAAAGAAACTATTTTCTTTTTTACAATGGGTGATTTCCCTAAAAAACTGGAATTAGCAATAAGGGATGCTCGACATAAAGGTGTAACAACTTTTATTTGTGCTTGTAGTCGTTTATCACCACCTTTAACAGCTGAACTACAACGTAACAGGACGGCTTTTATAAGTAAAACGGTTTCTGTTATTACTTCGCAGCAAGTCACTTTTAACACAGCAGACGCACAAATAACATTAAATTTGATTTAAAAAAACTTACACTTAGTGTAAATTAAAAATAAAATAATTACCTTTGTAGTGGATATAAAATTTGGACATAAGAAATTAGCTAAATTAGCCAACGACCTTAGAAAGTGTAAGCAGGAGATGGGCGAAAGAAGAGCCACACTTTTTTTAAAAAGGTTGACTGATTTGCGGGACGCTGAAACACTTGAGGATGTAAGACACTTACCGGGGCGATATCATGAGCTCAAAGAAACACGCAAAGGACAGTGGGCTTGCGACCTTGATCATCCTTATCGTCTTATTTTTATACCACAAGAAAATCCCATACCCACCAATGAAGACGGGCAATACATCTGGTTCGAAATTGTAGGTATAGAGGTTATTGAAATAGTAGATTACCATTAAAAATAGCAGCAATTATGGCAACTGTAAACGAATTTTATTCAGACATAGCATTCCATCCAGGCGAAACCCTGACAGAGAAATTGGAGGAGCTGAAAATGGGCCCCAAAGAATTTGCTATCCGTACCGGTAAACCAGAAAAAACAATTATTGCTATCCTCAAAGGTGATAGTTCCATCACCCCAGAAATGGCTATTCTTTTCGAAAGTGTTTTAAAAATTCCTGCTAGTTTTTGGATTAAGCGACAATTCAGCTTTGATGAGTTCAAAGCACGCGAAAAAAGAGCATTAACCGTTGAAGAAGCTAAGGATTGGGCAAAGCGTTTCCCAATTGCCGATATGGTAAAGTGCCAGTGGCTGAACGCAAAAACAAAAGTAGAAGAGAAAGTAGAGGAATTATTTCATTTTTTTGGCGTGAGTTCACCAGATGCGTGGAAAGATTATTTTTTCAACCAACAGTTAAAGGTAGCATTTCGAATATCATTAGCACACACCAAAGAACCTTATGCTATCTCTGCTTGGATAAGGCAAGGCGAAATACAAGCTAACCGATTAAATTGCGGAGCATATTCAGAAGCTAAATTCAAAAAAACATTAAAAGAAATTAAAACCATAATGGCTACACAGCCTGATAATTTTTTTGAACAATTGCAACAGCTATGTTTGGCTTGTGGAGTAAAAGTAGTTTATACTCCTTGTATAAAAAAAGCCCCTTTGAGTGGTGCAACTCGTTGGATAGATGACAATCCGTTGATACAATTAACAGGCAGATACAAGCAAAATGATCGTTTTTGGTTTACTTTCTTTCACGAAGCAGGACATATTTTATTGCATGGTAAAAAGGATATTTTCTTAGAAGATATTGACTACTCGGATGCAGATTTACAAAAAGAAGCTGAGGCAAATAATTTTGCAGTAGAATGGACATTCTCAAATGAGCAGGAAGAAGAAGTATTAAATGCTACTCCATTAACTATTGAAAACATTGAGGAGTTTGCCAAATTATTCAATACACATCCTGCAATGATTATAGGTCGTTTCCATAAAAAAGGATTATTGCATTATGCAGAGGGAAGAGACTTCTTTGTAAAACTTGAATTTTCAGATAACTAAAAATGAAAAACAGTATCACCCAAAACCCAATAGAAACAGTTACACAAACAATATTTAATTTGCTGTAAGAAAACCGAATATAGAAAAGAACATCATAAATTAATGTGTAAATTTGCATAATATGGCAAAGGCAGACTACATCATATCGTTAATTAAATCGCACTATAGTAATGAACCCGAAAGGTTCACAACAATTGCATTGCAGATAGCTGCCCACGAAGCCAAACTCGGGCATAATATTGTAGCCAACGAGATTAAAACGATTATTGACAAGGCAAAGGAAACCAAACATAAAACCAAAACGTTTGCTCCAGATTTACAAGGCTTGATACAGGAAAACGTTCCTGCGGTAAATCTTTCGGATATGATTGCTTCCGATGACATTAAGTCAAAAGTTAATCGTATCATAGCAGAATTTGTACAACGCGACAAACTTCGTAAACACAATTTAGAAAACCGCAGAAAAATTTTGCTTTCTGGTCCTCCCGGAACAGGAAAGACCCTGACAGCTTCTATCCTTGCCAATGAATTGGGATTACCGCTTTATACCATTTTAATGGATAAGATGGTAACAAAATTTATGGGCGAAACCAGTGCCAAACTTCGTCAGGTGTTTGATTTGATTGAGCAGCGACAAGGCGTTTATCTGTTTGATGAATTTGATGCGATTGGTGGGGAACGAAGCCGTGACAATGATGTGGGTGAAATGCGAAGAGTATTAAACTCTTTTCTCCAGTTCATTGAACGGGATAATTCAGACAGTCTTATTATTGCTATTACCAACAATAAAGAACTTTTAGACCAAGCCCTTTTCCGGAGGTTTGATGATGTTATTTTATACAACCTGCCAAGTCTGGAAGAAAAAGAAGAACTACTTAAAAACAGGCTTGCTCAATTTGCCAGAAAAATCAAATTTAAAGACTTACTGCCCAATATTAACGGTTTGAGCCACGCCGAAATATCACTTGCGTGCATTGATGCCATTAAAGAAACTATCTTGAATGACAAGCAACCAATGAACAATGAATTAATTCTCAGAGCAATCAAAGACCGTAATGCAGCATATCATAAATAATTTGGACGTATGGCGCTATATAAACACATTTTTATTACAGGAAATGTAAGTAGTGAAAAATTTAAAACGCCGCAAAGAGGTGGTGGAGAATCAAATATTCCTGCTCGTAATAGAATGGCTCACAGCCAAAAACTTTTAAATCAGTTTGATGCAATCTGGCAAGCAAAAGCACAATTGCAACAACAACGTGGAGCAGAACAAATAGCAACCAGAGAGGGAACCTATATTTCGTTTACCAGTGCCGCCAACCACGACTTGATTACCAAAAGTCTGGAAGACCTTAGAAAGGATATTCGCTTATTGAATATCAAAGAGATTCCTGTTGGTGATAACCAAACTCAGATACGGGCAACAGTGTATGTCCCTAATGGAAAAGAGGGGCATTTCATTTCCAAAATCCAAAAATATCAGCAAGAAGAAACAGCTAAAGGAGAACCTAAAAATGCTCCTTTAGTAAATAGTATAGAAGACGTAAGCACAGCATTATTGGAAGGTTTGTGGACAGATAATCCACAACTTATTCCGGCAGATGCAACAAAGTGGTGCGAAGCATGGCTAAATGTAAACACAAAAGAAAACCAAGAACAAGAACAGATTGCACAATTTCTTACTACTCTTGAAAACATCGGTATTGATGTTAAGCATAATGACGAAGGAGTAAGAGTCATTGTTTTTCCCGAAAGAGCAGTTCTACTTATCAATGCAAACCGTACACAGTTAATTGAACTAATGCTGCAAAGCGATTTACTGGCAGAATTTAGGGCCGGTCAAGAACCGGCTGGATTTTGGGTAAATGAAAATAATGTAGAGCAACAGAATTGGGTAAATGATTTATTAGGGAGAATAGAACTTGTTGATAGCAATGTAAAGATTTGTTTATTAGATTCAGGTGTAAACAATGGACACCAATTGTTGCAACCACTCATTGATGATGCTAATACGCTGACTGTTGATAATGTCTGGGGAACAGATGACCATGAAGCACGAACAGGACACGGAACATTGATGGCGGGTGTTGCGGGTTATGGAAAAATGGAACAGGTGCTTGACTCACAAAATCAAGTTCTGCTTACGCATAGGCTTTGTTCCGTAAAAATTCTTCCACGCCCCCATCAAAACGGAACACCCAAAGAATTATGGGGTGATATAACTGCACAGGGAATTGCAAGAGCAGAAATTCAAAATCCCAATATGGTTTTGGTTTATTGTATGTCCGTTACTTCAACAGAAGATGTAAATGCTGGGCGACCTTCCTCTTGGTCTGGAGCAGTGGACAACTTAGCTTATGGCGAAGGTACAAATCAGCGATTGATAATTGTTTCAGCCGGTAATATGAAAAATGTTTATCCTGAACTTAATGATTTAATCGACTATCCAATATTAAACTACAGCACTTCTGTTCAGAACCCTGCTCAGGCTTGGAATGCCATAATAGTTGGGGCACACACAGAAAAGATCTTGGTAAATGATGCTTTTTTTGCTAATCATTCAATATTAGCAAATGAAGGGGCCCTTTCCCCACACAGTACTACATCTTTGATTTGGGAAAAAAGATGGCCAATAAAACCCGATGTTGTATTTGAAGGAGGAAATTTACTGAAAGCACCTGATAACAGTATTGCGTCTCACGAAGACTTGGAACTCCTCTCCACTTCAAAATCTATACAAATTAAGCCATTTGATACTGTGAATGCTACAAGTGCAGCCGCCGCACAAGCATCCTGGTTTGCAGCAAAAGTAGCCTTCGAATATCCGGATGCCTGGGCAGAAACCATCAGAGGGTTAATAGTTCATTCTGCTGATTGGAATGACGCGATGCGTAATCAGCATGAAAAGCAAAACAATAAAAGAGATATTACAAATCTGCTACGAACTTTTGGTTTTGGAGTTCCCAATTTAGACAAGGCTTTATACAGTCAGGAGAGCGCATTGACATTTGTTGCACAAGAAACCATTCAACCCTTTAATTACAAAGAAGGAAGTAGCGATACCGAAACGAATGAAATTCACTTTTTCGATCTTCCCTGGCCAAGCAATTTATTATTGGATATGGGACAAATACCTGTTAAATTGCGGGTTACCCTATCCTATTTTATAGAACCGGGGGCGGGTGAAATTGGCTGGAAAGATAAATATCGTTATCAATCGCACGGTTTACGTTTTGATGTAAATAATATTGGTGAAAATGAGGATGATTTTAGAAAACGTGTAAATAAAGCAGCCAGAGAAGAAGATGAAGTAGTAAATGGAAATGCAGGAAGTAATCGTTGGGTAATAGGGGCTAATAACCGTAGTAGCGGCTCAATTCATTCTGACTTTTGGGAAGGTACTGCGGCAGATTTAGCAACCTGTAATCACATCGCTGTTTATCCGGTTATTGGATGGTGGCGTGAGCGGAAACACTTAGGAAAAGTAGAAAATAAAACACGTTATTCCTTGATTATTTCGCTTGAAACTCCTGTCCAAGACGTCGAACTATATACAACAGTCAAAGCGATGATTGAAGTACCAATTGAGATTCAAATCTTATAGAAGAATATGAAAATATGGCAAGCATCACCGAAAACCAAATAGAAGAAATAGCATTGGGATATTTAAAAAGTTTAGGCTATGAATACCTGAACGGAGTAAATATATCACCAGATGGCGACCACCCCGAAAGACAGTACAACGAAGTGGTGCTGACTACTCGTTTGCGGGATGCCATCGACAAGCTCAATCCAACCATTACGCAAGATGCCAAAGAAGATGCTCTCAAAAAAGTATTGCGTACCGATAGTCCCAACCTCCTTATCAACAACGAAACATTTCATCGTTACCTGACAGACGGTGTAGATGTGGAGATAAGAACCGAAAACGGCATCAGAGGTGAGAAAGTATATATCATTGATTTTGAAAATACGGAGAACAACGAATTTCTGGTTGTCAACCAATTCACCATTATAGAAGGCAATCAGAATAAACGACCAGATTTGATTTTGTTTGTCAACGGTATGCCGTTGGTTGTCATAGAACTCAAAAATGCCGTAGATGAAAATGCGACCATCAAATCAGCATACAATCAACTGCAAACCTATAAACAAGCCGTTCCCTCACTATTTACCTACAACGAATTATCAATTATCAGCGATGGCTGGGATGCGCGTTGCGGAACACTTACCAGTGATTTTGGCAGGTTTATGAGTTGGAAAACTAAGGACGGAAAAACAGAAGCTACTCATTTGGAAATGCAAATGCAGGTCATGTTCAACGGAATGTTGAACAAACAGACGCTTTTGGATTTGATTGGTCAATTCATTGTTTTTGAAAAAAGCGACACTAAAACCCTTAAAAAAATTGCTGCCTATCACCAGTATTATGCAGTGAATAAAGCGGTAGAAAGTACTGTACAGGCAAGCTCACAGGAAGGTGACAGACGTGGTGGTGTCATATGGCATACACAGGGAAGTGGAAAGAGCTTAAGTATGGTTTTTTATTCGGGTAAATTGATTATTGATCCTCGAATGGAAAATCCAACTTTGGTTATTCTGACTGACAGAAACGATCTTGATGAACAATTGCACGAAACCTTTACCAATTGCCAGCAGCTTTTAAGACAAGAGCCTCAAAAGGCAGAAGACCGAAAAGATTTAAGGCGGTTATTAAAAGTGGCTTCAGGTGGTATTGTATTTACGACCATTCAGAAGTTTATGCCGATGCAGGAAGATATGATTCAAGCCGAACATTCGAATATCGTAAATGAACCAGCTGCGGAATATATCGGTGCAGACATAAAAGCCTTAAGTGAACGTAAAAATATTGTTGTCATAGCTGACGAAGCTCATAGAAGTCAATATGATTTTATTGACGGATTTGCCAAACATCTAAGAGATGCCTTACCCAATGCTACTTTCATTGGTTTTACAGGTACTCCTATCGAAACTTCAGATAAAAATACACAGGCCGTTTTTGGTAACTATGTAGACATATATGATATACAGCAGGCTGTTGACGATAAAGCAACTGTACCCATTTTTTATGAAAGCCGTTTAGCAAAAGTACATTTTGAGGAAAATGAAAAGGTACATTTAGACGAGCAGTTTGAAGAACTTACCGAAGGGGAAGAATTGAGCAATCGTCAGCAGATGAGAGCTAAATGGACACGCCTGGAAGCAATTGTAGGTAATCCAAACCGTTTAGAAAAAATTGCCAAAGACTTAGTGTATCATTTCGAACAACGCAATGCCGTCTTGGATGGCAAAGCAATGATCGTAGGCATGAGCCGAAGAATCTGTGTGGATTTATACGACGCTATTATCAAGCTCCGTCCCCTATGGCATTCAGATGATGACGACAAAGGTGTTATCAAAGTGATAATGACAGGTAGTAGTAGTGATACCTTAAATATGCAAAAACATATTCGCAGCAAATCTAAGCGAAAAGCTATTGGAGACCGCCTCAAAAATCCGAATGATCCGTTGAAGTTAGTTATTGTACGCGATATGTGGCTCACAGGCTTTGATGCGCCCTGTCTTCACACTTTGTATGTAGATAAACCAATGCGGGGACATAACCTGATGCAGGCTATTGCTCGTGTAAACCGTGTCTTTACCGAAGGTAAAGAAGGTGGATTGGTAGTAGATTATTTGGGTATTGCACAAGAACTGAAAACCGCATTAGCCGAATACACGGCAAGTGGTGGAGAAGGAAAACCAACACTTGACCAGGAATTGGCAGTAGCCAAAATGTTGGAGCTTTATGAAGCAATAGATTATCAGCTGCGTCATTTTGATTGGCGAAAATTTTTCACACTCTCACCCGAAGAAAAACTGAATTTCATTCCTGTAATTGTAGATTATATTTTCAGTCAGGAAAATGGAGAACAGAGTTTTACAGAAAATACCAAAAATCTGTTGAAAGCATTTGCTATTTCTGTACCTCACGAAAAAGCTATGGCCATCCGTGATGATGTAGCCTTATTTCAGGCGATTAAAACAAGATTGGTAAAAATATCCGATAGAAATGAAGGCGGTAAAACGGATGAAGAAATGGAAACCGCTATTAAGCAAATTATTTCTGAAGCCATTACAGCCGATAATGTAATTGATATTTTTGATGCTGCAGGTTTAAAAAAACCAAATATTGAAATTTTGGACGAACGTTTTTTGCAAGAACTGAAAGATTTACCCCAAAAGAATTTAGCGGTTGAATTGCTTAAAAAACTACTTAAAGACGAAATCAAAAAGAAATCAAAAATCAACCTGGTTGAAAGCAAGAAGTTTTCCGAATTGTTGGAAGATGCCATTAAACGCTACCACAACGGAATGATTGACACCGTTGAATTTCTCGAAAAAGTATTAATCCCTTTTGCTGAAGAAATGAAAAAAGCAAACAAACGAGGGGACAAACTGGGATTAGATTATAGAGAATATGCTTTCTATACCGCTTTGGAAGTCAATAACAGTGCAGTTGCAGTACTTGGAGATGATATTTTAAAACAGATAGCACAGGAATTATTAAAAACCGTTCGTAACAGTACGACTATCGACTGGACAATAAAAGAATCCGTTCAGGCAGAACTCCGAAGAAATATCCGAAGAATATTAAGAAAGTCCGGCTATCCACCAGACTTACAAGAAAAAGCAGTAGATACTGTAATTGCACAGGCTAAAATGTTAGCGGATGACTTATCGAAAAATAACACTCAGTAATAGAAACAATAGGGATTTATTTATCAATATCGTTTATCGTTGCAATAAACTCCAAATCTTCCAAAAAATGTTTCGAGATTTGTTCGGTTTGGGCTACGAAAGCGACTTCAAAAGAGTCGCTTTTTTGCTTCCTTCCCTTTTTTACAAAGCATAATATTTTTATTTAGTAACGGATAATTTTTGAATACGAAGAATTAGGATGCTTATATTTTATTATTAAATTGCTGACAATTATTAAGCTGGAAAATATAATCAATATATGAAATCACTGCTCTTACTGCTCTTCATCCTGGCCGGATCTATTTGCTGTGCACAGACTATCCGAAAAGAAAGATTAGACTCAGTACTCAACCATATTGAACAGTATAATCAGGGGATTGGAAATGTATCTGTCTATAAGGACGGAAAGGAAGTGTATAACCGAAGTTTCGGACAGTCAAAAGTCAGGGATCTAACCTTTGATGAACATACAAGCTACCAGATAGGTTCTGTGACGAAACTGGTAACGTCTGTACTTCTCTGGAAATTGGTTGAACAAGGTAAGTTAAATTTAGAGGAAAAACTGAGCACCTATTTTCCTGATATCCCCAATGCAGATAAGATTCATTTAAGTCAGATTCTCAGTCACAATAGTGGTTTGGGAGATTATACAAGTATTGGAGAGGGCGAACCCTGGCTAATAGAAAAAAGATCTGTGGATTCTATCTTGAATGTTATACGACACGAAAAACCTCTTTTTGAGCCCGGAGCCGACATGCGGTATTCAAATTCCGGATTCTATTTATTAACGAAGATCATAAAAAAATGCTATAAGAAACCTTATGCAAAGATTGTCGAAAAAGAGATTGTCAAACCATTAAAATTAAAGGATTTCAGATCTTTTGACAGTTATAATAATAACTATTTCCGGTCTTACAGGTATGTTAATGAATGGATTGAGGTTCCGGATTTTTATCCTCAGAATATTATCGGTGTGGGAGATATTCTGGCTACTCCACGGGATCTGAACAATTTCCTTGAAGGGCTGTTCGCGGGTAAGCTACTGAAAAAGGAAACGCTCGAAAAAATGAAGGCAGGTAAAGATAATAATGGTTTTGGAAAAGGATTTATGTATATTCCTTATAAGAAGAATGTCTTTTTGGGACATGGAGGAGATACTTATGGAACACACACTTTAGCGGGATACAATGTGCAGGATAAGATAGCTATTTCTATTACAATTAACGGTCAGCGGTATGAGCATAATGCTGTCTATATTGCTATTCTGGGTGCTATCTATGATCCTGAACTTAAATTACCCGAATTTGAAACCAATGTTCTGAAACTTTCTCCGGAACAGTTAAAGCAGTATGAAGGAGTGTATTCATCTGCGGATTTCCCGCTGAAAATAAAAATTTTCCAGGAAGACGGAGAGCTGTATGGACAGGCCGAGGGGCAGGGTGCATTTCCGTTAACCTGTTATAAAAAGGACAAGTTTATGTTTGAGGCTGCTCAGATCTATATGGATTTTTCCCCGGCTCAGGATAGTATGTTCTATCGCCAGCGTTCGAATGAGGTCAATTTCAAACGCCTAAAAACAGAACAGGTTAAAGAGTAAATAATTAGTTCAACTATGCAAAACCTCACCCTAACCCTTCCGACAGGTCGGAACAGGTTCTCCTTAAAAATGAGAGGGAAATGGTTTATCAAAATAAAAAAAGAGTGTTTAAAAAGTCACGTCAAATCCTTTGAGAATTTCATATCTGAAATGATGCTATAAGGAGGTACTTATAAAATCGTATAAAATTGCGTCCATCCAACCTTTTTGGACAGCCTCTTTTTTTGTGCTTATTTAGTAATTAGACTTGTTTCTTAGGTGAGACTGGGATTCGTCCTATATCCCGTCTCTGCAGACACCTGAAAATCCGTTCCTTCGGATTATTGAAAACGGGGGTATACTGAGGGCCATAGTGTGTCAGATTATCGATGACACTGTAAAGTGATTTTCCCACTTTCTTAAAACCTGTGCCCCGGAAATCGGTAAGATAGATGTCAAATTCGTGTGATTCGGGGTTTGACTCATAATCCCAGAACAGGTAGAGTCCATTTTCGCTGCTGGCAAAAGGAAATAATCGTTTTAACAATTCAGAGGAACCATCCGGTTCCAGTTCAAACCAGATATCATTGTTATAAACATCTTCGATATACGTGTTTTTGATTTCTTCCGATCGCACAAACAGGGAATCACCGTAGTCTCCCATGGGTATATAAATTAGAAACTCTCCCAATGCCACGCCATATCCGTAGGTCAGAACAAAATCTTTGTAAGAATCCGGAAAACCTTTGCAATTTGGGAATTTATAACTTTCAAGAGATTGTGTATCCCCAAACTCTAGCGGAGTTCCTGAGAGTTTAAGGTCAAATTGAGATTTCATAAAGCAACGTAATTATCAGAATGTGTAAATATAATCCCCTTTAACCAATATCATTAAAAGAAGTAATCTGATTCTTGTACAGATCTATTTTTTGATAAGCCCTGTTAAAAAACATTTTTTTATCACGGGTGCCCGCTGTATTCAGAAGTTTGGAGTTTTTGAGCTGATGCTGAAAGAAATTAGAAACATGCTTACACGTGTCCGTATCATTGGTGATAAAATACCCCAGCATGGTATACGGGACAAATAAAGATTTACGTTGTTTATCTGCTACGAGAACATTGTTATTCAGGATCAGCAGATCATGATAATAGAGACGGTACTGTTCATTTTGCGCGGTACATTTTTTCTCGAGAGAAAATATCAGTTCTTTAAGATTTTCACAGAGAGCTTTTCCATTATCTGCAGTTAACAACCCCGCATGAAAGAAATACATGATTTGCTGCAGAGTACTGTTTATCGTCGTATCATTCCAGATTTCATGAGCACTTATGGCAGAATAGAAATGATTTAGTTTTCTGCTGTTATCCATAATCCGGGCATTTTTTTCAAAGGTTTCAAAAGAAATATCCAGACCTTCCATATTCAGCAGATTCAACCATACATAACGCTTGAATGTAGATAAGAGATCTGTATTTATCGTATAGAATATCGGAATATCTTTAGCCGAATAATAGAGACTGGTCTCGGTACCGGGAAGGTAGTCAATTAAGGATTTGAGAGAGTTGTCCAGATAGCTGCTGAAGTCATTCAGCGTCTGAATCTCTTTTGTTCTTTTGACCAATACATGCTCACCCCGCTGAAAAACCTGATCCATTGAAAAACCAAAGTAGTTTGCCAGCTGAACAGATTCTTCAATAGAAAATTTACTTTTCATCGATATACGCCGATGTGCAGCGTCATAGCTGATGTCCAAAGCAGCAGATACTTCCGCGATAAGTGACTGGTGTTGGCCTGTTTTTTTTTGGATTTCGCGGATTAACAGTTCCTGATACATAGGCTTATTTTGTGATTTTCACAAAAATGCAAAATATTATTATTGATTGTCACAAATTAAACAACAAAAATCGCAATATGTTTGTGTTTACTAATATCAATTATTATGGCCTCATCAATTGAAAATACAGACATTAAAGGTATAATACACAACCTCAAAAACCGCAAACCTGCAGAATTAGCAGTTGACTGTACACTTCCGTTATCTCAGGAGGTAAACAGGGAAGGTCTGGAGCAGCGGCATTCGTTTTTACAAAAGATTACCGGAAAACAATTTCCCTGTCTGGCGGGAGGAGAGAGCAGAGATGAACCGGATCTTCTTAACGGAAATATTGAAAATTATATCGGGATGTCTTGTGTGCCAACAGGAGTGATCGGCCCGTTACGGATTACGGGTTTTGCCGCCAATGCTGATTTCTATGTCCCTCTGGCAACGAGTGAAGGTGCTTTAGTAGCCTCTTATCATCGCGGCACAAGAGCCTGTTTTATGGCAGGTGGTATTACTTCAATATGTCTGCAGGAAGGTGTACAACGCAGTCCCTTGTTCAAATTTGAAAATGTAGGCGAACTAGGTCTGTTTGTGAGCTGGCTACTTCCGCAGGAAGAAAAACTAAAGGAAATCACAAAACAAACCAGCCGCTATGCCCGATTAGCCAATATGCAGATTCAGATCGAAGGGAACCATCTCATTGTCACTTTTGAGTATCAGACTGGAGATGCGGCAGGGCAGAATATGGTCACGATATGTACAGATGCCATATGCCAGTATCTGGTATCACACAGTCCTGTAAAGCCTAAGCTCTGGTTTGTAGAAGGTAATTATTCCGGTGATAAAAAAGCAACTGCTCTATCTTTTACAAATGTCCGCGGCAAAAAGGTAACTGCGGAAATTGTGCTTCCGGAGACTATTGTCCGGCAGGTATTGAAAACCTCACCTGAACTTATGGCAGAATACTGGCGCTCCTCAACAATGGGTATTATTCAGAGTGGTGCTATAGGAGCGCACGGACACTATGCGAATGGGTTGGCGGCTTTGTTTCTGGCAACCGGACAGGACGTTGCCTGCGTGGCAGAAGCAGCGACTGGTATAACACGTATGGAGCTTAATAAGGATGGTTCCTTGTACGCAAGTGTGACTTTACCTAATCTGATGGTTGGAACAGTTGGTGGAGGAACTCATCTGTCCACACAGCGGGAGTGTCTGGAAATGATGGATTGCTATGGAGCAGGCCAGGCCAGAAAATTTGCTGAAATATGTGGTGGTCTTGTGCTGGCTGGCGAACTCTCTATCGCAGCAGCGTTATCTGCAGGGCATTTTACAAGTGCTCACCAGAAATTCGGACGTAAGAAATCTGTATAGCTATGGATACTAAAAAAGAAAACATATGGAATGTGCCCAATGCCTTATCCATATACCGAATACTGGCTTTGCCTTTTATTATCTATGCAATATGTGTAGGAGACAAACCGCTTTTTATTACACTTCTGTCTGTCAATCTGATAACGGATATCCTGGATGGGCTTATTGCCCGTTTATTTCACTTACAAACGGAATTGGGTGCAAGACTCGATTCTCTGGCCGATATCGGCACCTATATTATGGCTTTTGCGGGAATGATTGTGCTGGAGAGATCTTTTGTTATGGAGCATAGGATAGAATTCAGTCTGCTGATCGGGATGTGGCTGCTACCTCAGTTAGTGAGTTTGATCCGTTTCCGCAGATTTCCGAGTTTTCACCTCTGGTCCTACAAAGTAACGGGATATGTGCAGGGTGTCTTTATATTCACATTTTTCATATTCGGAGTAAGTACGATTTACTTTTATATTATGCTGGTCATCAGCTTTCTGGCCTATATGGAAGAATTACTTTTAGTATCAATCCTGCCCGAACTCCGGTCGAATGTGAAAAGCAGTTTATTCGTGTGGAACAAATCAAAGAAATGATGTTTTTGAACCTGATCTATATAGTTATTTTATTTTTCGGGATTGGTGCCCTGCTTACTGTAATACTAAATAAAAACAGCAATCCGGAGCAGAAAAGATCCCGGTGGATTAAGTATATTCTTTATTTACTGATCGTCCTTATTACAGCCGGGTGCATTCAGGCCGGGCTGATGATTTATCTGGCATCGGGACTCATCTTTGCCGGATTTGTGGAGCTTCTTATGGTGGGCATGTGCTCAAACCGGGGTGTAATTTTCGGCGCTGTATCAATCCTTATTTATATCGGTATTACTATAGGCTTTTATAGGTTTATTGTCAGCAGTACTCCTGAAGTGTTGCTGTATATCTATACCATTATTTTTACGTTTGACGGCTTCTCGCAGCTCTTCGGTCAGTTGTTTGGTAAAAGAAAGATATTACCGAATATCAGCCCGAACAAAACTACTGCAGGCACAGTTGGAGGGAGCATTGCAGGCTATACAACAGGCCTGCTTATTATTGATCATGCACAGACCGTTGATGGGTTTGGCCTGATTTTACCGCTATTGATCTGCATCTGTGCTTTTGCAGGAGATGCTCTGGCATCCTGGTATAAGCGACTTTGTGCAGCAAAAGATTACAGCAGGCTGATTCCGGGACATGGAGGTATCCTGGACCGCTATGACAGCTTTATTTTCACCGGGTCGGTTATCGGTTTAGTTCATTTTGGGCGAATACTTTGTTAACAGATATGGAAACAGGAATAGTTAATGCACTGATACTTTCAGGACTTTTTTTATCGCTGTTTGCTGTTGCAGAACTGTTATATCACTGCTGTAAAGTAAGGGCTGAATTCACACGCAAAATCGTACATACAGGTACAGGCTTATTAGCATTGCTTTTTCCACTGATGCTGGATAATCATTGGTGGGTTTTAGTTTTATGTACTTCTTTTACTATTCTGCTGATATATTCTGTGCATTTTCGTTTACTCCGGTCGATTCATGCTATTGACCGGAGATCTGTTGGCAGTCTGGCGTATCCGGTTGCGGTATATGGCTGCTATCTGAGTTATACCTTCCTGAACAATCAGTTGATATACTACTATCTTCCGGTTCTGATATTAGCGATTAGTGATCCGCTTGCCGCATTGAGCGGAAAGCGATGGCCATTGGGTGCTTATCAGATCCGGGGAGCACACAAGACAATGGTCGGTTCCCTTTTCTTTTTTATCAGTGCCTATTTGATTATGCTGGTTTCCTGCATTTTATTCCGGTATCCTTTGCAGGGACAGGAGATGCTGGTATTAGCACTGCTTTCCATTATCACAGCTCTGACAGAGGCATTGAGCCGTGACGGGTATGATAATGTCACGATCCCGTTTGCCGTATCTGTCGGTTTTTACATCTTTGAGACTTTAACTCTCTGATATTTTATCTCTAAAAGATCATTGCCGGGATATGGTCGCTTTTCAAAACAGCGTGGATCCAATGGTCTGAAAATGACGATGTGCCTAATGTCAGTAATCAAGACACTAAGCACATACCGCCATCTTCTAAAAATCAACCAGAACCCAATTCTTAACTATTATTCACTAGACATGGCTAATGTCAGATCTGTTTCAAAGGTCAGACCTGTAGTGGTAACCGCTTTTATTATAAACTTATAACTTCCGGCTTTCAATGCATCATCTTTTTTAACAGTTACAATTCCGGTAGCAGGATTGACAGCAAAAGTGTTGTTGCTATCTGTAAAAGCTTTGCCATCCTTCTCTACCGAAACAAGACTGAATGAAGATTTGTATTTATCCGGATATAAAGTAGGAGCAGCAGAGACATAGCCGTTAGATAAGCCAATATGAATCAGATTGAGTCTGATTGTCAGGTTGTGTTCCGGATAATACATTCCGAAAAAGAATTTGATTTGCGGAATAAATATAACCTGGAAAGGAGTTGAGGCAACTGGAAATCCATCTTTTAGCAAAGCGGGTGCAAGATCATATTTTTTTTCAGCTTGTTTCTGAGGGTCTCCGGCAGTAGCGGCAAATTTGATCTGATTACCGTCTATGCTGACTGCCGTATCTCCGTCCGCAGGTTTTGGCAAGAACCAGGAAGTACCGTTAGTAGGTGTTTTCAATGCATCCAATTCAAAACTAGCTCCTTTATCATTGTATAAGACATAGGAAAAGGGAGTTTCGCCGTTGTTTTGGACTCCTTTAATGCTCACTTTAGCCGGAGAAACTTTGATTCCTACCGTTTGTCTGCCCACGACAGTGCCGTTAGCTGCGGTAGCTACTACCGTTACTTTGTAAGTATCCGGAATTTTGATTCCGTTCGTTAGAGAAACGACTCCATTCGGGTATAGAACATTACTGTTAATGTGAATTTTATTTTGTTTTTTTTGAATGGTGAAGGCCTGACTTAATTTATCGTGCAGTTTGGTTGTTCCCGAAATCGTAATATTTTCCGTTTCAGCGAATTCCAGCCGCAAGGAGACATCCCCGTGTTCTGCTAAGGAGCCGGGCAACGTCAAATCTTTTTCTTCTCCGTACAGGAGTGAAAGTTGTGATGGTAATTGAAGTTCAATCTGGGGATCTGGTGTTTTTTCATCTTTTTTGCAGGCCGAAAACGTAGACAGCAACAAGGCTGTGGCGCAAGCAAAAAGCAAGGATTTAGTGTAATTGTAGCGTTTCATAAAATGTATTTTTTGACGAAGGTAGGAATATATTGTAATAAAACGCAACAATGTTGCATTTAAAATTTGTTTTTATATTTTTGCACCATCATTTAAACATTACTTCTCAACTCTATATGAAATCGTTTCACTATCGTATTCCGTTAGTACTTATTCTATCCACAGGTATATTTTATGTTCCCCGTCTTCAGGCGCAGGAAAAAGTCACTCCTGATAGTCTGAAAAAGATCAATTTACCCACAGCTATTGTAACAGGCAGTAAATCCTCAAAGGGAAATGTGTCTGAGCTGAGTCGCAAAGACCTCGATATATTGCAGGCAAAGACGCTGGGCGAAACCTTGAGCCGTGTTCCCGGAGTACAGAATGCGAACTTCGGCCCGAATTCTGGAGCGCCAATGATCAGAAGCATGAGTGGAAACCGTGTCAAAATCCTTTCTAACGGATTATCTTACAATGATCTGTCCGGTATAAGTCCCAATCTGAACAGCAATGTTGATATGGATAATTTACTGGGAATTGACGTGTATAAGGGTAGTGCGAGCGTGCTCTATGGCGGTAAGGCAATCGGAGGAGCTGTGGATATGCACGATAACACAATTCCAGTGACATTATTTGCACAGTCTTTTGGAGGGCGTGTCACGGTAGAAGGTGGTACGAATAGCGGAACCAGACAGGCCGTCGATATCAATGGTAATCTCGGGAAAAAATGGGCCTGGCATTTCGGGGGAATGAATCAGCATAATAATAATCTTAAAATCCCAGGAAATACCAAAGCTCCGATAGCGTATGATCCCCGGATTGATCACCTGACCGAAACAATGGCACAGGTTAATGTGGATAGAGAGACGATTCGTAATCTGAGCCTGTATCCTTACCTAAGCCAGTTTGTACTGGATCATTTGAATGATCCCAAATGGGGGCTTTCCGAAGCAGATCTTTATACTTTTGAATCCCATTCTGTTATCGGTACTGAGCGTGTGCTCAATCCTCCCAATGACAAATATATCGCGGGACAAGACCCCGAAACACCTCTTTCGACGACTGTAGTACATGGGATTTCGGATTATGCACCCGTGAGCAGAGGGATCATGCCCAACAGCCATGCGGAGAGCCGGGCGATAAATATCGGAACGAGTTATATTCAGGATCGGTGGCGGATAGGCTTAGGCTACCGTGCATTGGAGGGATATTATGGAATTCCGGGATTTGCGATGACAAGTAAACCTAAACATTCACACGATGTAGTGGTGCCAATGCCGGACTACGCACCGATCAATACAAGGGCTCTGGCTCACAGTGCACTTTTTGAAACAGCTTATCGGGCTGATTCTTCTATTATATCCGCCTGGAAACTCAATTATATGATGCAGCGATCTGATGACAGAGAATTGGTGGGAATATACCAGGTCAATAAATTCAACAGCACCAGACACGCCCTCCGAACAGATATGGAACATCAGGTTAAAAAATTCTGGAAAGGAACCAGTGGAACAGATTTTTCCTTTTTAAAAATTGATGGAACGGGGGCACAAAGATATTTACCCAATAATTGGAGCCGGGAGGTTGGCGCATTTACGCTGCAGCAATTTACTTTCCAACCCGTACTGTTGAATCTGGGGTACAGACATGATTGGGTCGTACGGCGGGCAGAACATGATGCCGGATATAAAACGAGTCGCGGGATGGCAGGAGGAAAGCTTTCCGACCGGAATTTTGATCTGAATCATTTTTCTGCTGATCTACGCTGGAACGTATTGAAAACAGCTTTTGTTAAATTATCCTACAATCATGCTGAACGTGCTCCTGATGTAAACGAACTATACGCCGGTAATGATCATTTCGCAATTATGATTGAAGAAAACGGAGATGACAGATTACCCAAAGAAGTTGCTAAAACCTATGAATTCGGAGCCGGCTGGCAGGGGTACGGTTTTCAGGTGAGTGCAACATATTATGAAACAACGTTTGACAATTACCTTTATCTGGCACATACCGGAATATCCAGATCCGGAGGTTTTCTGGTCAAGGAATGGAGAGCTTCCGATACGAAAATTTCAGGTTGGGAAGCTGAACTAAGCTACAAAGCTTCCTGGACTAGGGGCAGAACGTGGGAGATATCCTCTTTCTTTGATCTGGTCAAAAATGAAAACACAGCAGATGATAATATGCGTAAATGGGCTGAAGGAGATTATATGCCAAATCTTCCCACCAGCCGATACGGCCTTGCAGGATCGCTGCAGTTGGATAAGATATTTTTTCATGCATCCTTTGACCGCTATCTGAAACAACGTTATTTAGGGAAAAATATAAATCCGGAGCCTCCGATGCCAGCTTATTCTCTGCTTGCGGGACGGGTCGGATATAGATTGAAGTTTATGGGACAGACAGTAGAATGCTATGCGCTTGGTAATAATCTGCTGAACATAGAAGCCAGACCACAAAATTCCTTTTTAAAATATCTTGCCCCTCTTCCGGGTCGGAATATCTCTTTGGGCGTCAAAGTGCTTCTGTAACAGTCGGATTTATGAATAAAGATTGTTCAGAGCAGGTTTTTTGTGTAAGTTAGTTAGATCTTGTAAATGAAGGTAGTTTGCTTTCTGAGTTCTTAATAAACAATACGATGCTATGGAAGAAACCAGAAATGGAGTTAAGGTGCTGTACGCTAAATCGAGAGCCGAATGGCGCCAGTGGCTTGCGGATAATCATCAGGCCGCTGACTCGGTGTGGCTTGTTGTTTTCAGAAAAGAGTCTGCTGTACAAAGTGTGCTGTACTCTGAAGCCGTGGAAGAGGCGCTTTGTTATGGGTGGATTGACAGTCTCAAGAAAAAACGGGAACCGGATGGATGCTTTCAGTTTTTTTCTAAAAGGAAAGCGAAGAGCAACTGGAGCGCTGTAAATAAGAATAAAATTGCATTGCTGATTGAGCAGAATCTGATGACGGATGCTGGTATGGAAGTGGTGGATATAGCCAGGAAAAATGGTATGTGGGATGCATCCGATAATGCGGAGAACCTGTTGATTCCACCAGATTTGGAACATGCTTTTCTTATTAATAAAGAAGCATATAAAAATTGGGAAAGCTTTTCAAAAACATCAAAAAAAGAAATTTTGAAATGGATCTATAATGCGAAAAGACCTGAAACCAGACAAAGGCGAATCGAAGAAACAATCTCTTTAGCCACTGAAAATAAAAGAGCAAAATAGTTTATAAGTTGAATTTAAGGAATAGCAGGGAGAAAATAAATTCTTTATATTGGACGTTTATATATCAGCCATTTATAATTAAGAAGAAACCCTTTGTTTAGAAATTTACTACAAATCAATTATACAACTATATGAATCAAAAACCATCAAGTGCATTTATTGCTGCTTCCTGGATTGCTCTGGCAGCAGGAATTGCCGGCTTTCTTATCGGACTATGGAGAGCTGAAATGCTGTTAAATGAAAAAGGCTATTATTTCACTGTTTTAATGTTCGGACTTTTTGCTGTTATCTCCGTTCAGAAGAGTGTACGGGACAGACTGGAAAATATTCCGGTTACAGATATATATTATGGACTTAGCTGGTTTTCGACTATTCTGGCCATTGTATTACTGACCATCGGGCTTTGGAATGCAACCCTGCTTCCAAGTGAAAAGGGATTTTATGCCTTCTCCTTTTTACTGGCATTGTTTGGTGCTATTGCTGTACAAAAAAATACAAGAGACAGTCAGCAACTGGCGAAGAAACAGGATAATCAGGATCCGAATTTCTAATAATTACTACCTATTCTTACTTATATATCGTGTGAGAAAGAATAGATTTTGAAACATGCTTCCTGATAAAAAATAATCAACTCTACTGACTTCTCCGTTGGGGAGTTGATTATTTGTCACAGAATAGATATACGCTATATGTGTGTATATAGAAATTTTAGAACTATTTTTATATACAGATACCTTTGAAAAACAATATGTATGTCAGGAACCGACATACATATTATTATGATAATACAAACGGCTAACCCATGAAAATCACCATCACATTGTTTGTACTTACTATCGGAACTTTGTTAAGTTGTCAATCCACAACAGATAAACGCACAAAAGAGCAGGTGAATTTACAAGATTCATCATATCAGGTGTTTACGCTGACAAATAATAAAGGGATGACGGCCAAATTCTGCGAAAACGGTGCAAGAATTATGAGTCTGCTGGTACCTGATAAAGATGGAAATCCTGTAGATGTCGTGATTGGATTCGAAGATCCTGCAGATTATGACACAGCTACTGAACCTTATTTCGGAGCAACAATAGGCCGGTATGGAAACCGGATTAATAAAGGTAAATTTTCACTTGAGGGTAAAGACTACCAATTGACGATCAATAATGGTCTGAATACATTGCACGGAGGTACAACAGGATTTCAGTATAAAAAATGGAACCTCGAAAAAGTTGGTGACAGCACACTTGTCTGTACACTGGTTTCACCGGATCTGGATAATGGCTTTCCCGGAAATCTGACGGTCAAAGTGATATATACCCTTACGAATCATAATGAGCTGACGATGGAGTATGAAGCGACAACTGATAAAACCACAGTCGTGAATCTCACCAATCATGCTTTCTTCAATCTGAACGGATCCGGTAGTATTCTTAATCATGTCCTTCAGATAGATGCGGATCAGTATACACCTGTTGACAGCTCATTAATTCCTACCGGAGAGCTGTCAAATGTAGGAGGAACAGCTTTTGATTTCAGAAAGGAAAAGAAAATAGGAGCTGACATAAATGATAAAAATGAGCAGTTGAATTTCGGGAAAGGGTATGACCATAACTTCGTTCTTAATAAGAAATCTACGAGCCCGGTGGCAACCGTAAAAAGTACAGATTCGGGAATACAAATGCAAATCTATACCAGTGAGCCCGGACTGCAGTTTTATTCCGGCAATTTCATGCAGGAAAAAAACATACTCAGAAACGGTAATGATATTTACAGATCCGCATTTTGTTTAGAAACGCAACATTTTCCGGATAGTCCCAATCATGCTAACTTTCCTTCAACTGTGCTTCGGCCGGATGAGGTATATCATACAAAATCAACCTATGCTTTTTCTACCGTTAAATAACTGAAAAACGTTTGGAACCAAAAAGAAACAAACTAATGATTATGAAAAAAGGAATATTGCTGATACTGGTGGGGTGGCTATCTGTAGCTCAGGTCTTTGCTCAGAAGGAATGGAAAATAGTGCCCGGAAAAATTACCACAGAATGGGCTTCAAAAGTAAATGCATCTTCTCCCCATGCGGAGTATCCGCGACCACAATTAACACGTAATAATAACTGGAAAAATCTTAATGGCCTGTGGCGATATGCGATTTTGCCTGATGGTGCTGATGCGCAAATTCCGGAATCTTTTGACGGAGATATTTTAGTTCCTTTTGCCGTAGAATCCGCATTAAGTGGAGTGGGCAGAGCCGTGGGGAAAGATAGTGTACTCTGGTACTACCGGGAGATTGAAATTCCTTCTTCTCTGCGGAAAGGGAAAGTGTTATTACATTTTGGAGCGGTAGATTGGGCAGCACAGGTCTATGTAAACGGGACAAAGGTTGGAACACATGAAGGAGGATATGATCCGTTTTCGTTTGACATCAGCTCTGCACTGAATAAAGGCACAAAACAAAAGATCGCTGTTCGGGTCTGGGACCCGACAGACGAAGGGCCGCAGCCTGCCGGTAAACAGGTCAACAAGCCGGAGTCTATCTGGTATACACCAGTCACAGGGATCTGGCAGACCGTATGGGTAGAGGCTGTTCCTGAAACGTATATCTTGTCAACCCGTCAAACGCCTGATATTGATAAGTCGCAGCTACAGCTGACAGTAGAGACAAGTAATCTTCAGACGGGTGATGAGATAAAAGTAACCGCATTGGACGGATCAGCAAAGGTTACAGAGCAGTTGCTGACAGACGGAGAGACGACTTTATCTATTCCAAATGCAAAACTGTGGTCTCCGGAAAATCCTTTTTTATATGATCTGAAAATAACGGTACTACGCAAAGGAAAAGTGATAGATGAAGTTGGAAGCTACTTTGGAATGCGTAAAATATCCATGGCTAAGGATCAGAATGGCATACAGCGCATGATGTTGAATAACGAGTTTGTATTTCAGTACGGACCATTGGATCAGGGCTGGTGGCCGGACGGATTATACACCGCTCCGACTGATGAAGCACTGGTATTTGATATTCTGAAAACCAAAGAAATGGGATTTAATATGATCCGTAAACATATTAAAGTAGAACCAGCCAGATGGTATTATCACTGTGATAAGCTGGGGATGCTGGTATGGCAGGATATGCCCAGCGGAGACAGGGGAGATAACAACTGGTCTCAGCACCTTCGGGTCAAGATGCCTGCCGGAGAAAAAGTCGATGCCGATCACGATCTGATAGCGCAGGCACCAGATCTCAAATTTGATAAGATGCGTTCTGCAGAATCAGAAAGGATATTCCGTAAAGAGTGGAAAGCAATCATGGATAAATTCCATAATTATCCGTCTATCGTTGTCTGGGTTCCGTTTAATGAAGCCTGGGGACAATTCAAAACGAAGGATATCGTGGAATGGACGATGAAATATGATGCCAGCAGATTGGTAAATGCTGCAAGCGGAGGTAATTTTTTCGTAGGCTTGAGTCCGATACTTGATCTACATTATTATACGGGACCCGCTATGCCGGATCCGGCTGTATATGGCAGCAAACAAATTCTGGTATTGGGCGAGTTTGGAGGATTGGGACTTCCTGTCAAAGATCATGTATGGCTGGATAAGGGCAACTGGGGCTATAAGTCCTATGATGACAAAGAGAAACTGCTGGTTGAGTATGCTAAGCTTATAGGGCGTCTTCCGGAATTGATCCGCGCCGGACTTTCTGCAGCGGTATATACTCAGACTACAGATGTGGAGATTGAGACTAACGGACTTATGACCTATGACAGAAAAGTAATAAAGATTCCTGTAGACGAATTAAAAAAGATTCACAGCAAACTTTATAATAAATAATTGATTTACAGCACATATTGTTTTGTAATAAGAAAGGTGTCTCTTTGAAGACGCTTTTCTTATTTGTTCTTTTCTGTAATCCAGAGGGACATATATCTGGTGCTTTGCAACGTGTGATGTTGCAGGATCTGCCCTACAAAATGAGTTTGCCGGTGTAAGACAAGAGAACGCTGTAACTCAAATAGTCTTTGTATAAACGTCTCCGCAAACTTCCTGCTGGAATATCGGTTATTGATAATCGAAATGCCTTTTTTCTGCGCCTCATTCCAGATCTCCCTGTCCCGATAAAGGATAGTGACCTGCTCCGTAAACAGGTTTATATCATTCTCCACTGCGCCAGGCCAGTTAACTCTGTCAGCCATTGATTCGGCTCCTGTTGAGGACGTGACAGAGGGTGTGCCGGTTTGCATGGCATCTATAAACTTACCCTTTATACCTGCTCCGAAAGGGATAGGTGCGATCAGCAGTCTGTGGTTCGCCATTGTTGCTCTGGCATCTTCTGCCCGGCCGGCTATAAAAAAACGCTCTTTAGGATTATGGAGTTGTAAGACTTTTTGAGAAGGATAAGCACCATAAATATAAAGAGAGACTTCAGGCATTTTTTTACGAAGTAGCGGCCAGATGTTTTTCTTAAGATTCAGTACGGTATGCCAGTTGGGTTCATGCAGAAAATTGCCAATAAACATCATATCTTTTCTCTCTTCAAATGTCTTCCAGGATGCAGCTCTCTCATCATCAATTTCCTGTTCCAAAAAAGGCAGATAATATAGTAAACGAGGGTCTATACGGAATGTGGAAGTCAGTAGATCCATCTCTGTCTCTGAGATAATCAGACTGATGTCCGATCGCAGAATAGCAGCGAGTTCGCGTTTGGTGACATCGTTGTAAAGGTCGGGAGCAGCATGTGTCGTATTCTGCTGACGTGCGTGGCGGAGAAAATGAAGATCTTCGGTGTCCAGGATCTTTAGCGCATCCGGGCAGTGTTGTGTTACTCTCCATCCATACTGCTCTTCGATCATAAAGCGGTCGAATACCACCATAGCAGGATTCAGTTCTTGAATAAAAGTATCAAAAGAAGGATCATTAAGCAATATTGGAGCTTCTTCTACACCCATGGCAACAAGATCAAGACTGTATGCAGACTTTTGAGCAGCACAGGCAAAGACGACCTGTAAATCATGTTGAAGGAAAAGTTCTATCAGTTGCTGCATCCGGAATCCTGCCGCTGAGGATGTCGGTTCCGGCCACACAAGGCCAATAATTAATACGTTTTGCTGTTGCATGAAGTCCAAAGTTAAGCCAATTTTAACACGAAGGTTAATTTTTTTTAACATTGCTTTATTGATAAATAATACTACATTCGTTTCATCAATGAGGTTATAATGAACGCATTGCTCAAAGAAAAAATAAGGAGTTTTTCACCAAAGACATATTGGAAAGAGATCGTAGCTATCTTCGTTATCCTTTTGGCTTTTTTCTTTTTCCGGAGTGAACGTAAGGAACTGGCATCCATTCTTCCGCAATTGCAGCAGGCTGATCCCGCCTGGCTTATTGGCGGAGTCTGTATAACCATACTGTATATTCTTCTTCAGGGCTGGATGTACATCCAGAGTTTCCGCACTATAGGCGCATCTCTGCATCTTTCAGATGCTATAGAACTTTTTTTAAAACGTAATTTTTTAAGTGTATTTCTTCCGGCAGGAGGAATCAGCTCGCTCGCCTATACCACGGCACAGCTGCGCCGGCGCAAGCTCAAAGCTACGCAAATCCATCAGGCGGGGGCGATTTACGGCTATGTCGGCCTCTTGACGGTATTTATTATCGGAGTTCCGGTTATTATCTACACGTTATGGGATCATCGTACCTTTAATGATGCCTGGCTGGCCTTACTGGCATTAGGTCTGCTTCTGGGTATTGCTTTTGCTGTTTTCTGGTCCTTTAGAACCCGAGGTAAACTTTACGGCCTCGTAGAACGGCGGTTTCCAAAAGTAATCCATCAGATAGACGAAGTCTTTTCAGGTAGTCTGAACCGTAAGCATCTGTTGTATACCGTTCTTATTTCTACCCTGATCGAATGCTGTGGTATTCTGCATGCTTTTGTGAGTATGTATGCCTTAGGTGTACACATCTCTTTCGAAGCGGCTGCGGTAGGCTATACGATTTCGGTAGTACTGATGATAATTTCTCCTTTTTTAAGAGGACTGGGAGCTGTGGAATTTACGATGCTGTACATTTTTACAGCCTATGGATACGCGCATGATCAGGCTTTAGGAATTACATTGCTGTATCGGGTATTTGAATTCTGGTTGCCTTTGTTTGCCGGAATAATTTCGTTTTTGTGGCGGGGAAAGCAATTAATTGTACGGATTCTTCCGGCGGTATCTATTTTCTTTTTAGGGCTCGTCAACCTGATTTCGGTGGCCACGCCACCTCTCGCTGAAAGGATGCGACTGGAGAGATTTTATCTGCCTGCAGAAGCGATGCATGCTTCCAAGCTGATGGTACTGGTCATGGGAATAGCACTTATGGTGACATCAGCGTATCTCCTGAAGGGACTTCGATTAGCCTGGGTTGCGGCTATTATCTTTACCGTACTGTCGTTGTTCGGCCATCTTGGAAAAGCCTTTGACTATGAAGAATCCATAGTTGCCTTGCTCATTCTTTTCCTGTTAATGAGCAACAGAAGACAGTATAATATCAAGACAAATCTGAATTGGATCCGGATTGGCTTTATAACATTCTTTACGGTTCTGGCCGGAGTGGGGCTATTCGAATTTCTGAGCTTCTATTTTATAGATAAAAAGCACTTTGGTGAAGACTTTTCCTGGCAGGAATCGCTTTACCATACGATCCGCAGTTTTCTGTTGTTTTCGGATGATGAATTAAATCCGCGCACAAACTTTGGTCGCGATTTTCTCAATATCACCCGGTTACTCGGGCTGTGTTCCTGGTTATTATTATTATATACTATTCTTCGTCCGAAGATTGTGCACCCCGAAAAGATTCAGGAAGGTCACGAGCTGGAGAGAGCAAAGAATCTGTTGCAGCTCTACGGACATTCCCCAATGGATTATTTCAAAGTATCTGCCGATAAGCAGATCTATTTTTCAACACTGACAGATGGATTTGTGTCCTATGCAGCAGCCAGTGAGTTTGCCATAGTACTGGACGAGCCTGTTTGTGAAGAAGAAGATAAGGAAGAAGTAATTGCCGAATTTGAAGAGTACTGTCATGGGCTCGGTCTGAAGACGGCATATTACAGGGTAGATGAAAGCAGTCTGGTCTATTTCATGGATATGAAAAAGCAGAAGATCGTAATCGGTCAGGAAGCTATCATGGAAACACGCTCTTTTTCCCTTAGCGGAAAAGACCGGAAGTCCTTACGAAACGGGCTTAATGCGCTCACAAAGAGAGGATATAGTGCTGAGGTGCTGTATGCTCCCCACAGCCCGGATCTGGTAGAGGAATTGCAGTCCGTTTCGCAGGAATGGTTAGTATCATTTGGCAAAAAAGAGATGATCTTTTCACAGGGTATGTTTGAAGCCGAAACAATACAATATCAGGATGTAATTGTCGTGAGAGATGAAGAAAAAAAAATACAGGCTTTTTTAAATATTATTCCGGATTACGCTCCTGAAGAATGTACCTATGATCTGATCCGTAAACGTGCCGAAGCTCCGGGGGGATGCATGGATGCGCTTATAGTTGAATTAATAGGGTACGCACAGCAAAAAAATCTCAACTATCTTAATCTGGGTATGATTCCTATGAGCGGACTCAGTAATCCGGACAATCCGGCAGAGCAGATTATGAAGTTTGCATCCGAGAAAGTCGGTAGTTTTAAGCATTATCAGACCTTGCGGAGTTTCAAGGAGAAGTATGCAACTATATGGGAAAATAAGTACCTTGTATTCAGTAATGATTTTGATTTACTACAATTACCTGTAGCACTGACAAAGGTAATGAAGCCTGGAAAGTAGGAGAGGTCTATATATGAAAAAGAATTGGGGTTTATTGGCAGCATTGATGATTTTAATGATCGTACAGGCTCAGCAAAATACGGTTCCTATGAAAGAATGGAAGGGAAACACAAAAGTTCCGTTTATCTTATTTTTTAGCGGAGATGGCGGATTGAACACTTTTTCGAGCAATCTTTGCAGTGCATTCGCAAATAAGGGCTATGGCATTTCCGCTGTGGATTCCAAAAAGTATTTCTGGAATAAGAAGAGCCCCCAGCAGCTTGCCACTGATATGACTATCTATCTCCATAAGATACTGGACAAAAGGCCTAATACACAGTTTGTCATTGCGGGATTCTCTTTTGGCGCCGATGCAGTTCCCTTTCTTGTAAACAGACTTCCTGGAGATCTCAAAAATAAATTGTATCGGGCTATAATGATAGAGCCTTCTACCTCTACCGATCTGGAGATTCATCTGGCAGATATGGTCGGCCGGAGTCATGTCAAAAGAAGCCTCAATGTCATTGCTGAAATAAATAAAATAGAAAATACACAAACCCTTCTGTTGATGGGAAACGATACCCGGGATTTTCCTTCCTCGCAACTCATCACAAAACACTTACGTATTCAGGTACTGAAAGGGGATCATCATTTTGACGGACATGAAGATGAAGTGGCGAATGCTGTGATCAGCGAACTGACATCGCATCATTAAGAATCAATTTGACAATGCCGGTACCTAAAAGCGGCATAATATCCTTATTTTTATACTTTGAAAGGAAGAAGAGGTTGATATCGGCAGATTATTAAACAGCTTCTACTATTTACTCTTTTTACTTTATATATGTTAGGATTGAAATTATTAACGGATCCCCGTTGGGCAAATATTGCAGAATCTAATTTAGAGGAGATTCTTACAGATCACGCCTGGTGCGAACAAAAAGCAGCAACAAATGCTATTTCTCTGATTACTTATAACTCTGAACATGAGGATCTTGTGCATGAATTGACGGCAATTGCTATTGAAGAAATGCAGCATTTTCAGATGGTTATTGAGATTATCCGGGAAAGAGGGTATACGCTGGGAAGAGAGCGTAAGGATGACTACGTAGGTCAGCTGATGAAGTTTTCAAAGAAAGACGGAAGCCGTAATATGGCTTTTATTGATCGTCTCCTTTTTGCCGCTATGATAGAAGCCAGAAGCTGTGAACGGTTCAGGGTATTATCTCAAAATATCAAGGATCAGGATCTTGCCAGATTCTACCATGATCTGATGGTCTCTGAGGCGAATCATTATACTACATTTCTGAATTTTGCCAGAAAATATTCTACAGATGTAGATGTTGATAAACGTTGGAAGGAGTGGCTGACATTTGAAGGAGAATTGATTCAGAGTTACGGCAACAAAGAGCTTATTCACGGGTAATCTACACGAGATATTTTCATAACAAACGTTTCTTATCATACATCAATGCAGGAACAACCAATCTTATCTAATTTTGTTGATATAAAATGGAGAATATTATGGAATTAGGAATAGGAATGTTTGGGGATCTTCAAATAGATCCTGCTACCGGCAAGATACAGGCTCCACAGGAGCGTTTACATCAAATTATTGAAGAGGTCAAGCTGATGGATGAAGTCGGTCTGGATTTCTTCGGAATGGGAGAGCACCACCGTTCAGATTATGCTGTAGCTGCTCCGGAAATTATTTTAGCGGCGGCAGCATCCGTTACTAAAAATATCAAATTGGGAAGTGCAGTTTCTGTATTAAGTTCTGCAGATCCGGTTAAGTTATATCAGGATTTTGCTACCGTAGATTTACTTTCCAACGGTCGTGCCGAAATCATGGCCGGCAGAGGTTCTTTTATTGAATCATTTCCATTATTCGGGTTTAAATTAGAAGATTACAGTGAGCTTTTTGAAGAGAAATTAGACTTATTGCTTCGTATCAATAAACAACAAACGGTTAACTGGACCGGTAAGTTCAGGCCATCCCTCATTAATCAGGAAATTTTTCCGAGAGCTGTGCACAATGAACTTCCGATCTGGATCGCAGTCGGAGGTACGACTTCTTCTGTTATCCGTGCCGGTAAATTAGGACTTCCTGTTATGTTTGCGATAATCGGAGGAGCTGCTGAACAGTTTCAGCCTTTGTTCGAAATGTACCGCCAGGCATACGAAGATAATGGACATGATATGAGTAAATTTCAGGTAGGGGTACACATGCATGCCTTCTTTGGTGAAGACAGCAGAAAAGTATCGGAATACTACTATCCTGTATATGCAGCTCAGATGAACAGAATAGGTAAGAGCCGCAACTGGCCTCCTTACCAAAGATCACAATATGATTTTGGTCGTTCTATCCATGGACACCTGATCATAGGAAGTGAGAATGAAGCCATAGAAAAAATCCTTCATGTACAGGAAATGTTTGGTTTGACACGTTTCTCAGCACATATGGATGTCGGTAGTCCGGATCACGATATGATGATGAAATCCATTGAAATATTCGGTACAAAAATAGCTCCTGCTGTTAAAAAAGCATTAGCCAAAGCCGAATAAATAAGGATACATTTTTCTTTTATGGAATTTGATCTGATGCTGCATCATGTCTAAAATTCAAAAGAAATGAAAAATGTACAACGAATCTTGTTAATAGGATCAGCAGTACTGGTCCTATTTTCGTGTAATAAGCTTTCGGACTCTTCTAAGGTCGCTTTGTCCGAGCCTGATGCCGCAGAACCTATGGCGCTGAATCTGGAAGATCTGAGTGAACCGAATGCTGCAGTTGATGCGGCGGCAAAGGTGAGTCTGGTTGTGCCCCAGAAAAAAATCATCAAGACAGGATCTGTTTCTGTAGAATCCCGGGATGTAGCGAAAAGTAAAAAAGATCTCGATGCGCTGGTCAGCAAACATAAAGGGTTCTATGAAGAAGAGACACTTTCAAAAGGAAATTCAATAGCCTCGTATAATCTTAATATCCGGATTCCTGTACAAGGCTATGATTCATTCATTGCAGAACTGGAAGGTGGGAAGGACAATATTACAAGTAAGAGTATTCAGTCTCAGGATATGACCGGGCAGTATTATGATCTGGACTCGCGGCTGAAAAGCAAAAAAGCCTATCTCCAGCGGTATACAGAACTGCTTAGTAAAGCCCGGAATGTCAAGGAGATCTTAGAGATTGAGGAGCAGATACGGGTTATTCAGGAAGAAATTGATGCAACGGCTGCTTCTCTCAAATCTTTAAATGAACAGGTCGCATACAGTACGCTTTCTGTCTATCTCTATCAGGAACAATCCAATATTTCCATCGGGGCAGACAGCTTTGGCACCAAGCTGGTGGATGCGGTTCGTTTCGGATGGACGGCGTTGGAAACCTTTTTTATTATCCTGATTCGTATCTGGCCGTTTTTACTGATCGGAGTATTGGGATTTGTATTTATCCGCAAATATAAAAAGCGCAGGAAACAATAAAATTTACTGCTGTCTTTTGTGAGAAATGATGCCGCTATACCTGGAAATAGCGGCATTTTTTAATAATAAAATGGGATGAAATGTATCTTATACACGTAAACGTTTTCGTAATTTTTTCGTTGTAAATGCAAGAATATTAGGCGTATAGATCATTATATTTGGTTGATACCAATCAAATAAACTACTTATGAACAATCTAAAAACACTAATACTGGTGGGGGTATTGGGCATGCTGTACGCTTGTCAGAAACCCAATGTAACGGATACACAATCCGATTCAAAACTTTCCAATACAAATACTGTTGCCAGTCTCCCGCTGAATGCCGGTGGCTTTGTTTCAAATGCCAGAAACCTGAATATCATTTATTTTGTTCCGTCCGACAATCCGGCAGTAAGTGGTTATAAAGAGCGGCTGAGTGATCTGCTGATTCATTTTCAGGGATTTATTACAGCGGAGATGACCCGTAACGGATATGGAGGCAAAACTTTAGGACTTCCGCTGGACAGTACGACTAATCGTGTAAAAATTATAACAATACAGGGCGCGCAACCTCAGGCAAATTACCCATACAGTACGACAGCTGCGAATGCCATTATAAGTGAAATAAATGCTTATAGATCCACGCATCCACAGGAGTTTTCTACAACGTATCACAATCTGATTATTTTGCCTCAACGTACAGATGGCGGTGGGCAGCCTTTCTTCGGCCTTGGAAGAAACTGTTTTGCCCTAGATAACCCTAATATCAGCCTGGCAGCTATGCCAACTACTACATCTGCTTATATCGGTGGACTGTTTCACGAGTTAGGACATGGTCTAAACCTGCCTCACAACAAGGAGAAAGTTTCAGAAGCTCCGGTATTAGGAACCTCATTAATGGGGAGCGGAAATTCTACTTATGGTAAGACAGGCAAAAAGACCTTTCTTTCAGAAGGAGATTGTGCTATATTATTTCACAATGAACTGTTTCAGCCGTCTGTCGTTCCTGGACAATATGGAAGTCTGACTACAAATGTATCTCTTACAGAAGCGTATTACAATACAGCAACATCAAAAATGGTTATTTCAGGAACATTTACCAGTAATCAGACATTGGCAAACGTCCTTTACTACTTTGATCCGGTCAGTAGTCCGACGAATACAGATCATGACTCTCCCATGTGGGTGAATGCTCCTTCCGGAAATACATTTCATATAGAAATGCCTGTAAGTGACTTACATTCCTTAGGTAATACATCTTATAATTTTACAATACGGTTGCTTGCTGAAAACGGGAACATCAGCGCTAAAGGATATACTTTCAGTTTTGTAAACGGAGTTCCAAAATTTGCAGGCAATACAACTACCGTAACGCAAAACTGTTCTTACGGAGGATATAACATTACACTTCCATATGGCTCTTATACCACAGCAGAGTTGTCCGCATTAGGTGTCGCAAACAATGATGTTTCCGGTATAAAAGTACCGATGACTGGCGTCAGGGTAAGATTGTACGATCAGGACAACTTTGCCGGAACTCCGCTTCTGATGACCACAAGTGCAGATTGTCTGGCCGGAAGTTATGGTTTTAATGATAAGACCAGTTCTGTTATTGTCGAGCCTTATGGTGGCGGGGGTACAGCCAAATTTTATAAACATTGCAGTTATGGCGGATATGAGGTCGAATTGCCGGTCGGAGGATATACAACAGCAGAATTAATCGCTAAAGGAATCTCCGATAATGATATTTCAGGAGCGTTATTGTCTCCGAATATCCGGGTGACACTGTATGATCAGGACTACTTTAAAGGCAGTAGTTATGTATTGAATGCCTCCAACAGTTGTATTACATCATTTAATGATAAGGCATCTTCCGTACTTATAGAATATGTGAATTAATAGTAAAACAGGTGATTGATAGTAGGCTGCTTCGGAGACGGAGCAGCCTTTTTTTGATACTGCTGTGTCATTAGAAAAGACGGATTTCCAAAATTAACCGTAACTTTGCGCCGTGGCAGTAAAAAGTAACATCATCGACATCAGAAGTTTAACACTCGATCAGCTGAAGCAAAAGTTAGTTGAAATGGGAGAGCAGGGATTCCGCGCCAAGCAGATATATGAATGGCTGTGGCAGAAATCCTGTACTGACTTTGATGAAATGAGTAACCTGAGTAAAGCATTGAGAGACACATTAAAGGCAAATTTTGCTATTAATGCCGTGACTGTCAAAGAATCACAGGTCAGTTCGGACAGAACTATAAAAAGCTCTTTCTGGCTTTATGATAACAATGTTATTGAAGGAGTACTTATTCCTACTACCGATCGTATGACTGCATGTGTCAGTTCTCAGGTGGGATGTAGTCTTACCTGTAAATTTTGCGCAACCGGATATATGGATCGCAAACGCAACCTGAATGCGGATGAAATATACGATCAGGTTGTATTGATCAGCAAACAGGCTGAAGAAAAATACGGACAACCCCTGACAAATATTGTGTATATGGGTATGGGCGAGCCTTTGCTTAACTATGCCAATATGATGAAGTCTGTCGAACGGATTACCTCTCCCGACGGATTGAATATGGCCGCTAAGCGGATCACTGTATCTACAGCAGGTATTGCCAAAATGATCAAAAAACTGGGTGATGATGGTGTGAAGTTTAATCTGGCACTATCTTTACATGCCGCCAATGATCAGAAGCGTAATGAAATCATGCCTATAAATGAGCAGAATACACTGAAAGCTCTTGCTGAGGCACTGAAATACTTCTACCTGAAAACCAAAAGCCCGATCACCTTTGAGTATATTGTCTTTAATAATTTTAATGATGAGCTTGAAGATGCGAAGGAGCTGGCCCGTTTTTGTAAACATGTCCCCAGCAAAGTCAATCTGATTGAGTATAACCCCATATCATTAGCAGATTTTACCAATGCTGATGCTGATAAAATAGATGTTTTCGCAGAATATCTGCGTAGTCAGGGCATCATCACAAATGTACGCCGTAGCAGAGGTAAAGATATAGATGCTGCCTGCGGACAGTTAGCGATCAAAGAAGAAGAAGCTGTATAGCCGGTTTTCAGTTTTCATTTTCATTGGTTAACTTTAAGGGAACCAATGACTTGAATGTATGAAGCTGCTGTTCTTTTGGAAAGATTTTCTATCCTTATTTTTTCCGGAATGTTGTTTTGGCTGTGGAGCAGGGCTGCTCTACCAGGAAAAATTTCTATGTACCACATGTCTGTACCATTTGCCGCTGACCTGTTTTCACCTGGACAACAACAATGAACCTACACGCCAGTTAAGAGGAAAATGTGATTTTCTGAATGCAACAGCTATGCTGTTTCTGTCCAAAGGAACATGTGTAGAACGTATTCTTTATCAACTCAAATATAACGGACATCCTGAAATCGGTTATTTCCTGGGAATGAAATATGGTGAAGTACTTAAGAGAACCAGCGAATATGCAGATGTAGAACTTGTTGTCCCTGTTCCCTTACATCACAGGCGCCAGAGAAAAAGAGGGTATAATCAGGCAGAATATTTTGCAAAGGGGATCGCAAGCTCGATGAGTATACCGGTGGATAGTGTCAGCATGGTTCGGACTGTAGAGACTTCGAGCCAGACTATGCATGCCAGACTGGATCGGTATGACAATGTAGAGGGCATATTTGACATCTTGCAGAAAGAAGCACTGAAAGATAAACATATACTCCTTGTAGATGATGTATTGACAACAGGAGCTACCCTGGCTTCTGCTGCCCGTACACTAACAGGCATCAGCGGAGTCCGGGTGTCCATTGCTACCCTTGCAAGAGCCTGACTTTATTTTCGCTTACCCGAGTTTACAGAGGGGCAGCCACAGTCTTTCTTAAAGATGGAGCAGGAGCTTATGCATACCGTTGTGAGGGCAATCATAATAGTAAAAATCCAGTATTTTCTTTTCATATTGTTCTTTTGTGATAGAGTAATGAATACGCAAAGACACCCATTCCTATACCTACAGTGTCTGCAAATATATCCCACCAGTCTGCACTTCTTGTCGTTGTAAGATACAGTTGTATCCCTTCTGTCAGGAAAGCAAATGATAAGGCTATTAGTATGATTATAATACTTGTTTTCAGCTTGGTTGCCCTTCTTTTGGATTGTAAAACGGACCCGAAGTAGGACAAGACTGTAAACACAAAAAAGAAACCTGTGTGTACCAGTTTATCAAATCCTTCGAACGTACTGACGCCATTGAAATCATTGGACGGAAGGCTAATCAATATAAGAACGATTATGGACCACAAAATCGTCCATGAATAGTTTATTAAAAATCTCATTAAAATATTCTTTCATTATAAGGAAGGTTAAGATGCCTTCCATGTTTTAAAAATAGGGAAAAATAACGGAATAATGATTTTTTTAACTTTTTGAAAAGCGATCAAAAAAAATCACAAAAAATTATTTATCTGATTATCAGTGTTTTGAGTGTTAATGTTTAAAAAATATAGTACTATGTATTGCAAAGTACAGGACAAAGCATATATCTTTGTATTGTTATGATAGCTGAAAATACACAAACACAAATGAGGAAAGGGATTCTGGAATACTGTATCCTTTCTATTATTTCCCGAGGGGAGATATATGCCTCAGATATTATCAGCGAACTAAAAAAGGCGCAGTTACTGGTAGTAGAAGGTACCCTATATCCATTACTTACTCGACTTAAGAACAATGGTTTGCTGAGTTATATTTGGAAGGAATCGACTTCAGGTCCTCCAAGAAAATATTATGAGATCACTGCAGAAGGTCTTCAGGTCCTCGAAAAATTAGATGTTACCTGGAAAGAACTGGTATTTGCAGTATCTACATCAATTGAAGGAAGAACAAACTAAAGGCTAACAATTAGAAACATATATCATGAATAAGACAATAATTATCAATATTAACGGGATCGTCTTCCACATAGAAGAGGATGCCTACGAGACACTCCGATCTTATATGATCGACATTAAACGCCACTTTGGTAAATCGGAGGATAGCAAAGAAATTCTGGAAGATATCGAAAACCGGATTGCAGAGATGTTCAGCGAGCGTATCGAGAGCGGACGTAAAGAAGTCATTAATAACGAAGATGTAAATGATGTGATCGCTCAGATGGGGAGAGTGAGTGACTTTGATACTGCGGATGAATCTTATGGCGAAGGATATACACAACAGGATTATACGAATAACCAATCTTTTAGTTTTGGTAAAAAGCTGATGCGTGATCCGGATGATACTGTCATCAGTGGTGTATGTAGCGGGATCGGACATTATGTAGGACTTGAAGCACGCTGGGTACGCCTTCTGTTTGTTTTATTTGTTCTTCTGGGAGGTTCAGGCATATTAGCTTATGTGATTCTCTGGATTATTATGCCGGTAGCAATCACCCGCGCAGATAAAATGGAAATGAGAGGAGAAGCTCCGAATCTGCAGAATTTTAAGAAAAATTTTGAAGAAGAAATGAGTGGGTTTCGCGAAAATTTTTCGGGGGCCGGCGATTCTCTTAGTCAAGGAGTTCGTTCGGCCGGCGATGTTATCGTCAAGATCTTGACTGTGTTTGTAAAAGCAATAGGACTGGTGATCGCTTTTTCAATAGGGCTGAGTTTGCTGGGACTCTTGATTGCTGTAATTTTCTTCGCCTTCGGAATTTCAGGATTCAGCGATAACGGGATAATGTATCCTGTCAATTTCATGGAACCTAATCAGGCTTATATAGCACTTATTGCAGCTGCTTTTGCGATCGCAATACCGATGATAGCTATTTTTTACAGCATTATACGGGCGCTTTTCAATAAAGGTTCTATGAATAAATATGTATCCATTTCCCTATTCATTGTATGGCTGCTGGCTACAGGAGTGAGTATTTCTTATGGTGTCAATACGATGAAAGACTTTAAAGAAGAAAGTACAATCGTTGAGGAAAAACCAATTCAGAGACAGGCAGTATATCATCTTAGTGAGCGTGATGTAAGAGTGATCAAAGTGGAGGAAAGCAATACCAAAAGAACAATCAAGATAGACGACAGAGATCTTAGCGATTTTCTGAAAAATAATATCAGGGTGAGAGTTGAAAAAATAGACTCTCTGAAAGCTCCGTATATCAAATATGAATATTCATCAAGAGGTAAAAATTATCAGCTGGCTACCAACCGTGCTTCGCAGATCAGATATCAGGTAACTCAGGATAGTCTGGGCATACATTTTGACAGTCATTTTAAATTAAGAGAGAAAGAATTGTACAGAGATCAGGAAGTAACAGTGACACTTTACCTGCCTGTAGGATCTAAAGTAATCATTGACCGCTCTTTGGAATATAAATTAAGAGATATCTCTTACTACGATTGTAAAGTAAGATATGAAGAGGATGTGAAAGAAACGGAGTGGAACGTGACAGATCTGGGATTGAAATGTGCTATCGAACCTAAAGAAGAAACTCCGGAAAATCAGGAAGTTACTATAGAGCAGGATACTATTAATCACAATGACGATGAGACAAATGTAAATATCTCTAAAGATGGTATCAAGATCACAACGAAAAATTCAAAAGACACATTGGTGAATATCGGGAAAGATGGGGTGAGGATAGATACCAAGCAGAAGGATAAAAAATAAAAAGCGAAAGCGGGAAAGGAATGCAACCTTTTCTTTCCCGTTAGCGTCTAACCTATATAAAACAGTAAACAACAAAAGGCCAACCGCCACAAACTGATCATCAATATATCGGAGTGACAGCTTATTTCGGAGAGAATTTTCCGGAACAGGGAAGCCTTATTTTTTAAAATCTATGAAAAGACTAATACAATTATTAATTATTACAGCCGTATTCTATGTTGGGAAACTGAATGTGTTGGCGCAGGATAATAACCTGAAAGGAAGGATTGTGGATGAAAAGCAACAGCCCGTTGCGGCAGCGACTATGTATCTGTATGTGGCGGAAAAACAAGTGCTTCTGAAGTCGACAGTATCCAATGAAAAGGGAGAATATGAATTTGTAAATGTTCCGGAGGGCAAATATATTATTGAAGCAAACAGTGTAGGATATGCAAAGGAAAAATCAGCAGTCACGGATATCAATGGTCAGAACAGAAGAGTAGCTGACCTTATTCTCAAAAATTCTTCAACCGTACTTGCAGAAGTGCAGGTACAGGGAAAGAAGCCTTTGATCGAGAATAAACAGGGGAAGTTAATTCTGAATGTAGAAGACTCACCATTGGCTGCAGGTAATAATGCACTGGAAATTATCAAAAGAGCTCCCGGTGTAAGTGTAGATCAGAATGACAATATTCAGTTGATGGGGCAGAGTGGTATTAATGTTACAATAGATGGTCGTCAGACTTATATGACTGGAGATCAATTAGCCACTTTATTAAAGAGTACCGATGGCAATCAGGTCAAATCTGTAGAAGTTATTACGGCCACTTCCGGTAAAGACGATGCAGAAGGATCTACAGGTACGATCAACATCGTTCTGAAGAAGAATAAAATTGAAGGCTTCAACGGAAATTTCAATATATCTGCCGCTCAGGCGCGCAGATTCAGAGGAAATACTTCCCTGTCTGTAAATTATAAAAAGAACAATACAAATGTGTTTACATCATATTCCTATTTCAACGAGCGCTATATCAATGATATCAACGTCGACAGAACTATTGCAAATAATGGAATAAATACTAATTTTTCTCAGATTAGTCAGATTGATGCACGGGACAGGACACATAGTTACAAATTTGGTGTAGAGCAGAAAACATCAGCAAAGAACACAATGGTACTGCAATTCATCGGTCGTAACAATAATGAACTGAATGATAATGGGAGTACAACGGAAGTGCGGATTGTGAATAATCCTGTTGATTCGATCGTAAGGTCAGTTTCAGATTATAAAGAGCGTTTCAATAACTATTCTGTCAATTTTAATAATGAATTTAAGATTGATTCTACCGGACGTAAGCTGGTACTGGATCTGGACTGGAGCAGATTCCGAAACAGCAAAGGAGCGGATTATGATAACAGAACTTTTCGTCCTGATAACCAGCTGATAGGTACAGCAGAATTGCTGCAAAGTGATATGCCGGTCGGGATTGATATTTACGTAGCAAAATTAGATTATTCTCATCCCTTGAATAAAAATCACACAATAGATCTGGGAGCGAAATATTCGAATGTGAAATCCGATAACGACCTTTTATTTGAGCAGTTTGAAGGGAATAATTGGGTAAATGATACGACCCGAACAAACCACTTTATCTATAAAGAGCAAATCGCTGCAGGATATGTGGATTATTCAGGTCAGTTTGGCAAGTGGGGTTTAAAAACCGGACTAAGAGCGGAGTATACACAGTCTGATGGTAATTCCATTACAATGGGTAAACGCTCAAAGCGGGATTATCTGGATCTGTTCCCTACGGGTACACTTACCTATACGGTCAGCCCTAATCATATTGTGTCTGTAGGATATGCCAGAAGAATCAATCGTCCAAACTATAAGTATCTGAATCCGTTCGATTATTTCATTGATAAGTTTACATCAGAGAGAGGAAATCCGTATCTGAATCCGCAATATGCAGATGAATATAAGTTTAACTATACCTTATTACAGAAATATAACATCGCTATGGGCTACACAGTCAAGAAAGATGCGATCGTGGAGAGTATGGGGCAGGATGCAACAACAAATACAACCTGGGTAACACGCGAAAATCTGGGAAGAAATAAAGAGGCTTACATCAATCTGAATGTTCCGGTAACCGTAACAAAATTCTGGTCGATGTATAATAACATGACAGCTGTTTACATGAAGTTTGAAGGAGAGGTTGCCAATAATGCATTAAACCGGCAGACGGTACTTTTTCAGGGAAATTCCATGAGTACATTTAAGATTTCTTCTTTGTTGTCTGCTGAGGCAAATGTGAATTATATGTCTCCGTTTTCCTATAATATTTACAAACTGGAATCTCGCTGGAATCTGGATCTGGGAGTTACCAAGACCTTTAAGAATCAAAGAAGCCTGATCAAACTGGCCGTAAACGATATATTCAATACGGGTAATCATAATCTGTCAACAAACTTTGGTGAATTCAATACCAGAATCCGTCAGACACATGACCGTCGTGTGGTCAGATTGACATACACCTATAAATTTGGAAACCTGAAAAATAATTTCAATAAAAAAGACACAGGGAACGAAGAGAAAAGCCGTGCACAATAAAAGATTGTTTCAATGTTTAGTTAGTTATGACCGTAAGCGCGCGAGGCACTTACGGTTTTTTTTGTGCAGTCTTTACTACATGGATATTTCATAATTTATCCAGCAATGTGTCCAGATGTCTGTCGCATACAACATATCCTTTACCTCCTGCGACCCCATTACTGTGGATATGAGTATAGGGGATACCGCACCCGGAGGAAGCGGAACTATTCGTCGTCCCTTGAGCAGGATCTGTATAGTCAGTTTTGTAGTGCTGCTTTGGATATATTGCAGGGGTACAGTGATGGAAGAGGAATAAATCAAATGATCTTTGCTCCAAGTGAAGGTTCCTTTTTTCTCTTTCAATTTTCCTTCCGTCAATATTCCGTAGGCGTTGTACTTTGGCAGCTCACCATTAGGTATATCTTTAAAATGATAGATAGCCATTGCATCCAGATTCATTGAGTCTTTGAATATAGGATACTGTAGTGTAGGTACAGCTACAGTATCTCTTTCTCCTTTTGTATTGAAAAAGAACCACACACCTCCAGGCTGCCTGATCTTTTGCGCATACTCATCCTTATACAGCTTTATATAGAGATTTTCGCTGTCGTTGGATATTTTCCAGTAAAGCGCATTCTCCGGGTCATATTGCATGCCTTCAGTAGGAGATGTCTGCGCTTTTATGACTAGCGGTATCAGAAGGATCAGAAAAGTAAGGTGGAATAATTTCATGTGTCTGAAAAATCTTGTATATACCAACAGCATATTGTCACCCCTACATTATTTCATAATCTATCCAGCAATGTGTCCACGTGTCCACGACATATATATAATCTTTTGCCTCTTGTGGGGCTGTTGTTGTGGATATCAGTATGGGGGATACTGCACCTGCAGGAAGCGCAACTGTACGCATACCTTTGAGCAGAATCTGTATAGCCAGCTTAGAGCCATTTATCCGGATACATTGTAAGGGTACAGTGAGAGATGCAGAATAGATAAATTGATCTTTACTCCAAATTGTTGTGCCCTCATTCTCCTCCAGTTTTCCTTCGGTCAATATGCCGTAGGCGTTGTATTTTGGCAGTTCACCATCGGGTATATCTTTAAAATGATAGACAGCCATCACATCCAGATTCATTGGTCTTTTATATATGGGATACTGTAGTGTGGGTACAGCTACAGTATCCCTTTGTCCATTTGGATTGAAAAAGATACGGATACCTCCTTTTTGTTTAACTTTTTGTGCATATTCGTTCTTGTACAATTGAATATATAGATTTTCTTTGTCGTTGGTTATTTTCCAGTAAAGCGCATTCTCCGGGTCATATTGCATACCTTCAGTAGGAGATGTCTGCGCTTTTATGGTTAGCGGTATCAGAAGGGTTAAAAAAGTAAGGTGGAATAATTTCATGTGTCTGAAAAATCTTGTATATACCAACAGCATATTGTCACCCCTACATTATTTCATAATCTATCCAGCAATGTGTCCAGATGTCTGTTGCATAGAGCATATCATCTACCTCCTTTGAGGCTGTAGATGTAGATATCAGTATAGGTGATACCGCACCTGGAGGAAGCGGAACTTTTCGCCGTCCTTTGAGCAGGATCTGTATAGCCAGCTTAGAGCCGGTTGTCCGGATATAGTGCAGGGGTACAGTTATAGATGCGGAATATATCGTATGGTTTTTGCTCCAGATAGATACATCTTCTCTCTCTTTCAATATACCTTCGGCTAGTATGCCAAAGGGGTTGTATTTGGGCTGTTCACCATCGGGTATATCTTTAAAGTGATAAACAGCCATTACCTCCAGATTCATTGGTCTTTTATATATGGGATACTGTAGTGTGGGTACAGCTACAGTATCCTTTTCTCCTTTAGGATTGAAAAAGAACCAGACACCTCCGGGTTGCCCGATCTTTTGCGCATACTCGTCCTTATACAGCTTTATATAGAGATTTTCGCTGTCATTGGAGATTTTCCAGTAAAGTGCATTCTCCGGATCATACTGCATCTCCTGAGTCGGTGATGTCTGCGCCTTTGTGGCTAGCGGCATCAGAAGGATCAGAAAAGTAAGGCGGAATAATTTCATGTATTTAGAATTGAAAAATCTTGTATATACCAACAGCATATTGTGACCCTTACATTATTTCATAATCTATCCAGCAATGTGTCCATATATCTGTCGCATACAACATATCCTTTACCTCCTGCGACCCCATTACTGTGGATATGAGTATAGGGGATACCGCACCCGGAGGAAGCGGAACTATTCGTCGTCCCTTGAGCAGGATCTGTATAGTCAGTTTTGTACTGCTGCTTTGGATATATTGCAGGGGTACAGTGATGGAAGAGGAATAAATCAAATGATCTTTGCTCCAAGTAAAGGTTCCTTTTTTCTCTTCCAATTTTCCTTCCGTCAATATTCCGTAGGCGTTGTACTTTGGCAGCTCACCATTGGGTATATCTTTAAAATGATAAATAGCCATTGCATCCAGATTCATTGAGTCTTTGAATATAGGATACTGTAGTGTAGGTACAGCTACAGTATCTCTTTCTCCTTTTGTATTGAAAAAGAACCACACACCTCCAGGCTGCCTGATCTTTTGCGCATACTCATCCTTATACAGCTTTATATAGAGATTTTCGCTGTCGTTGGATATTTTCCAGTAAAGCGCATTCTCCGGGTCATATTGCATGCCTTCAGTAGGAGATGTCTGCGCTTTTATGACTAGCGGTATCAGAAAGATTAAAAAAGTAACGCGGAACAATTTCATGTGCTTAGAATATTTAAAGACTGTTCATATATATTCCTCATCTATAAGTCCCCTGCTCTGAGGTAAGGACAATTCAGGGCAACATTAAAAGATGAGAACGGCCAGGAACAGGTATTGGTTCTTACATCCCATATCAATGGTGCCGGGCATTGAATTGCATATGTATTTCCCTGATCACAAATATAAAACCATCGACAATCCGAATAATTAGGGTAAAAAGTGTACCCAAGTTTTACTTCGCGGCACATGTCCAGATTAATATCAATTGTCCAGCCACCTTGTGCCTTTGCCGGATTAAGATAACAAAGATTCATCAGAATCAGTGTTAACATGATAATTGTTGCTTTCATAATTTTTAAAATTTAAGATTAGTTATACTTTGTTAATTTACCATTCCGGTAATTGTGAACTCTTTCGGGGCATCCATTGCATTCGAGAAAATAAATACTTTATGTTCGAACCTTCCCTTGTTATCCAGGTAATATTTGGTTTCGATATTGGTTTCTTCACCCGGAGCAAGGTCTGTCTTTTTGTTCCATATCACGCGAAGACAGTTGCAGGATGGGGCGATATCTGTTAGTTGGAGCGTACTTTTTCCCACATTTCGGATTTGGATAGATACAGTCCCGGATTCTCCGCTTCTACGGGTTCCAAAGTCGATAGAATCCTTCCGTAGTGAAATCCCCGGAGCCATATAGACACGGTCAGGGTCTTCACGGGCAGCGATCTCTTTCTTTAGTGAGCTGTACAAAAACTGATCGATATTGTCATTATAGCTGTAGGTCAGATCATTCACATAGTTTTTATTGCCGGACAATCTGTACAGGAGATATGTATTGAAGAAGTAAGGATAGTTTTTGCTGTTGGTTTTTAATGTATTTATTAGCTTTTCGTTTGGCTTTTTCTTTTGTTGCAAAGTCAAATAAGAAATGATGAGGTTGTCCAGAAAATCCAGCTTGAGAGATTGGCTGTCGTCTCCGGCTATCGTATATGTATTCAAAAATGGAGATTCCGCATCGAAGTAATAGGTGCTTCCGTTAAAAGCTTTCTGAAATCCCTCTTTGATGTTGGGGATATTAGCACCCTTAATATAGGCTGTTAGTTTGTTTTCAGGCGTAAAGATTAAAGTAGTTGGAAATGAATAATCTCGTGTCAATTGACTTATCCATTTGTTGCTGGGTTTGTTGACATCAACAGATCTGAAAATTACATTAGGAGGTAATCCGGATGTTCGAGTTGTGATGTTTTTTATACTGAAGCACAACTGGCATTTTGGAACGGTGAGTATTAGGACCAAAAAATTTTTAGCTTTTGTGTTTTCAAGAAGAAGTTGTTCTATTTCGTGGTTGTCGTCAAATTCATATTTTTTAACTTTATTTTCCTTGCCATTTAAACATGCTGTCGCAAACAATAGAATTGTAGAAATAAAAACAAATATGGTGACTCTTGCGCTAGCCATTGGTAAATAATTTTCTCCAAACATAAATGAATTAACGACAATATTGTTGTTTAGATTTATTTTTTTACATTTGTGTGATATTTATTAATGTTGTAAAGGTTTAGTTGTTTATCAATAAATACTGTGCATTTTGACTATATGTGTCGACGCAAGCTATGGCTGAGAACGTCTAAAATCTGGTCTAAACAGCGTAAATGTATTTTATATGCTGTTTTAATCGCTTGTTTAATGAGTATGGTTGTTAGTATTCTGTTTGCGATGCAGAATATTTTTATCTGAATGTGAAATGTTTGTTTTTGTTTTTTGATATAAAAATTTGTTACTTTATTGAAATATGTTTGTTTTTTGAGAATGTTGTTGTTGTGATTGTATTTTACAAATCGTTTTTTTCATTCATGGGAAATATCAATATGTAGCACAGACGGTTTAAAAAGTCAAAATTTAATGTGAATTCTCCAGTCGCAGAACCACTTAAAAAGCAAATTTTGGACATATACAAATCTTCTGAAATATTGGTCTTTACTATTTAACTGAGGATCATGAGAAAAGATCCTATTCTTAATCTCTGTTTTTTTGTTTTGTTGCTGTTTTGCAGTATGTATACTGTTGAGGGGCAGACCAAAACGACGGCACTGCCTTTGAGAAATGTCTCCGGTCTGCTGCGGGACTCTTTGGATAAACCAATCGAAGGTGCAACTGTCAGTCTGGTCTCCGGCAAAGACAGCTTAATGACTGCTACCAATAAGTTTGGTTATTATGGATTTAAAGAGGTGAAATCTGCGGAATTTCTTTTGAGTATCCGGGCAACAGGGCATAAACCTTATAACAGAAAATATTTTAACAGTGATATAAAGCCACAACTTAATATTCCTCCTATACGACTGGGTATCAAAGAAGCGCAGCTGGAGGAAGTGACCATTTCCGGACTTCGGGGGCCTTTGCTAAAAGGGGATACCACAGAGTTTTGGGCCAAAGATTATATTGTACGGGACTATGCGCGACTGGAAGATCTGCTGCGCAGGATGGAAGGGATCACTATAGATCCGGATGGCAGCGTATATTATAACGGACAACGGGTTGTAAAAGCTTTGTTCAATAATCAGACATATTTTAAAGGCTCTGTTCAGGAAATCATGAAAGAGTTACCGGCCGATATCGTAGAGCGTATTCAGATAATTGACCGGGACGAATCGGGATTGACTTCCAAAATATTGAAGTCCGAACAAAGTGTTAAAGTGTTGAATGTCGTCACAAAAGCAGATAAGTCGGCCGGAAAAATGTATGATATAAGTCTCGAAGGGGGGACGCAGGACCACTATAAAGGACAAGCCAGTCTCAGGACGATAGATGGTAAAGATCAGCGAAGCTATAAGATGGGCTATTCACAAAGACCGATGGGTCTCAAATCCGATCCTGTTCCCGGGTCCATTTCGGGGATGACAACAAACGTTGTAGTCCGGGAAAGCAGACAAACCGAATCTTATGGCCGGTCAGCAAATGCATTTGCAGGAATAAGTCAAAGTCTGGCAATAGGTAAATTCAATCTGACACCAACTTACGACTTTAAGCTGGATAATATCAAAAAGGGGACAGAAAGGCGTAGTGAAACCTATTATGAACAAGGTAATATTGCTGTGGAGAATCTGCAATCCCAAAAACAACTCGATCAGAATCATGAACTGATGACCATGTTCAATACGAATAGCGGACAGGGCGTGTTGAATATGAGTGGCACGCTCAATTTCAGTTATACTATCTTCGACAGAAACAGTTTGGAACAAGGACTGCGCTCAGGTCTTGTAAAAGGACTTGAGTTACTGGAGAAAAACGAGAAGGGAAATACGTTAAAGTATAATCTCAACGTAATGAATGAGTCCCGGATGACAAAGAAGCTAATCTTACGGACGGGGCTTTACAGTTCTTTAAATACAGAAAGAAAGGATGAAACCAGTAAGAATGATATCTACAATAATCCGTCAGATCTGACTAAAGCGGATAGCTCGGTATATCAAACACGTCCGCAAAACAATAGTACCTGGTCTACCAACCTGAACAATTCGCTGATCTGGGAGAAAAGTGATCTGATCAAATATCAGTTTAATCTGGGGTTGCAACATAAATATGCGTTACGGAATATTCGGTCCTACTTGATTGATGATCAGAGTTCAGAAGTTTATAATCCAGAGTTGAGTAATTATCAGTCCGAAACCAATGTTGGATTACCCATTGCCATCGAACCGGAGATATCCTTAAAAAATGGTATTTTTCTGTCTCCTTCACTGGGCGGGTCAGTACAGTTACTTTCTGGAAAAATAACACAAAATGGCCAGACAATTAAACGCAGTGATTTACTTTTGACACCACGTTTCAAAATAGGTTTCAGAAATAATAAAACGGGGAGTCTGAGTCTGGGCCTCAGTAAAATTATGACACAACCTTCCATTTATATGCTCAATCCTACCGCATATTATCTGACTGCATATGATGTACAGATCGGTAATCCAAAACTGGAAAATACTATACGAAATGCTGCGGATATCAGATATGAGGTCTTTCTGCGAAAAATGAGATTAAGCATTTCCTTTTTGGGTATGTATACCAAAAATGAAAAAATCATAACGTCAAATCGCACAGCCCGGATTATACCCGACAAGAATATACTGATCACAGAAAGCAGTTATGTGAATATGGCTGGCGGAAACCAGCTTCAGAGTCATCTGACAATAACCAAATTTTTAAATAAACTCAATTCTACGCTGAAGCTGACAGGAAATGTTATGCAAAGTGATAATCCGTATATGGCAAATGGTAAGGTAGAGGGACGCAGATCGCTTAGCCAGACATATCATGCCTCCATTTTATACAATCCGGTAAAATGGTTAGATATCGCTCCTGAGATTAAATATCAGGGCCTGCGGGACAAAAACAGTCTGATCAGTTCAAACGGCAGCACGTACAGCAACAGTTTCTTCGCTAATGCAAAACTTGGGTTTTACCTGCCTAAAGACTGGGCGGTCAACTTTGATCTTTCACAGGCGGTATATAATACAACCAATCTGATGACTAACAAATCACCTTTTGTAATCAATGCAAATATAGAGAAGCGGCTGTTCCCTAAGAAAAATGGAATATTGAGTTTTGTTATAATGGATGCCACCCGCGAAAATGCAGTTACAAACTATGTCAGCAGTAATATGGGGTATAGTAATATGGTAACTAATACCAATAGCAGGTATTTCTTACTGCAATTTTCATATCGTCCGGAGTTATTCGGTAAGAGTAGATATGATAAGGGAAAGGGCAGAAAGGGAGACGGTAGTTTTATAGAGTAAAGTGTGGCTGTATGACCCTGTATTTTGCAATCTGATACTGAAGCGCACTTACGGTTTTTTTATAGATACAACTTCTGAATGTTTTACGATTATCATTAACTTTAAAACGATGAAAAGTGTAGCTATATTTTGTGCGTCAAGTCCGGGATTTGATGAGGATTATATGAACAGTGCTTATTTCGCAGGGCAAAAACTTGCGGATGAAGGTTTGCGTATTGTGTATGGAGGCGGTCATGTAGGATTAATGGGAGCTGTTGCAAATGGTGCTTTGGCTCAGGGAGGCGAAGTGATCGGTGTGATTCCTGATTTTCTCAATAGCAAAGAGATCGGGCATAAAGGAGTGACGCAGCTGCATGTCGTGGAAAGTATGCACGAACGTAAGCAGATGATGAACGACCTTAGTGATGGCGTGATTACGCTGCCCGGAGGCTTTGGAACAATGGAGGAACTCTTCGAGATGATTACCTGGGGACAGTTGGGCCTGCATTCCAAACCTATAGGATTGTTAAATGTTAATGGATTTTATGATCATCTTATTCTTTTTGTAAATCATATGGTAGAATCAGGTCTCTTATCTGCCGAAAATCGGGATATGTTATTGGTTAGTGATACTATCGAAGATCTGTTGGAAAAGATGAAAAACTATCAGGCCCCTCTACGACCGAAATGGCTGACGAAGGACGGTAATTAATTTTTTTTCGTATCTTTAAGATTATAAGCTCTTTATATTATGAAAAACACAATTCTAAGTCTTTCCCTTTCCTTTCTGTGCGTTACAATGGCGGAGGCACAACATCAATTAAAAGAAATCTGGCGTACCCAGGAAGAAATGCCTGTTCCGGAATCCGTGCTTTTTGTACCGGACAAACAATTGTATGTGTCATTGATAGACGGAGGCGGATCAGAAAGAGACGGAAAAGGAGGTGTTGCCCTATTACATACGGATGGGACAGTAAAAGATAAAGATTGGGCAACCGGAATGAACGCACCCAAAGGATTAGGACTGCATAATAACAAACTTTATGTAGCGGATATTGATCATGTGGTGGTATTGGATGCTAAAAGCGGTAAATTATTAGAAAAAATTCCAGTCCCTGATGCTACTTTTCTAAATGATATCGCAATTGATGCTAAAGGAACGGTATATGTTTCTGACACACGTTTAGGAAAAGTATTCAAACTGACGAACCACAAACCTGAGGTTTTTCTGGAGGTAGTACAAAGTGCAAACGGGCTTTTGGTTGTCGGGGACAACCTTTTGGTACTCGCCGGGCCGGAATTGTGGAGTGTAAATACACAGACTAAAGAAAAGCAGATTATCGCAGAAGGATTTGAGCATGGCGGGGACGGGATAGAAGCTGTAGGTAACGGGGATTATATTGTTACCTGTTGGCCGGGAGTGGTATATTATGTGAAGGCAGACGGAAATTTTGAGAAATTACTGGACGTAGAAGGAGAGTTTAATACAGCTGATCTGGGCTATGACGCCAGAAAAAAAATCGTGTATATCCCTACTTTTAATGGCAATAGCGTGATTGCCTATCAATTAGACTAATATTTTCCAAATCAGACGGATTATACAATTTGATTTTATAAGGAAGAATTATGCTCTTATTTGTTAACCGTTGACAGACTCTTGCATATAGTTACAAGTTTATCTAAGTTTGTGAAACAAATTCTTGATCATGACTATTGAAGCGCTATACGATTTATATTTACAACATCCATACGTATCTACAGATACCCGTAATATTTTGCCGGGCAGTCTGTTTTTTGCGCTTAAAGGAGCTAATTTCAATGGAAACAGCTTTGCCGATCAGGCCTTACAAACCGGAGCGAGTTATGTGATTATTGATGAGGCTTCATATGCCAAAGATGGCCGTTATATTTTGGTAGATAATGTTTTGGAAAGTCTCCAGAAGCTTGCTAATCATCATCGTAAGACGTTGAGTATTCCGGTTATAGGTGTGACAGGAACAAATGGTAAGACGACCACCAAAGAACTGTTGCATGCTACATTATCGCAGAAATTCAAGACGTATGCGACAAAAGGCAATCTGAATAACCATATCGGTGTTCCGCTGACTTTATTATCTGTTGATTCGACTATACAAATTGCAGTAATAGAGATGGGAGCAAATCACCTCAAAGAAATAGCTTTCTTATGTGATATTGCAGAGCCGACACATGGTCTGATCTCCAATGTAGGAAAAGCGCATCTGGAAGGTTTTGGCTCGTTTGAGGGGGTAAAGAAAACAAAAGGCGAATTGTATGACTATTTGCAGAACCATAATGGTACGTTGTTTCTGCAGGCAGATAACCCACATCTGAATGAGATGGCTGCGACGCGTAAAATAAGCGAAGTAGTGACTTATGGATTTGCCGAAACAAATGATGTAATCGGCAAATTGCTAAAAGCGGACCCGCTTCTGCAGATCGAATGGAAGGAAAAAGATAAGCCCGACTCTTATACTGTCCACACACAATTAACGGGATCCTATAATACAGAAAATTTTTTAGCAGCAATAGCTGTAGGACTATACTTTGGTGTCAGTGCGGAGCAAATCAATACCGGAATTGAGCGTTACACTCCTAAAAATAACCGTTCGCAGGTTACAAAGACAGAGCATAATACCATTATAGCAGATTATTATAATGCAAATGCCAGCAGTATGGCTGCAGCTCTGGATAATATTGAAGTGATTGATGCTTCCCGCAAAGTGATCATATTGGGAGATATGTTTGAGATGGGGGATGAGTCTGATGCAGAACATGAAAAGGTGGTGCAACGGGCAAAATCTATTGGAGCAGATCGTTTAATTTTTGTCGGAAAGGCATTCAAAAAACAAGCGTATCTTGAAGCGGAGTTTTATGAAACCTCCGAAGAGGCAAAGCAGGCGTTGATTGACCGGCCGGTAATCAATAGTACAATACTGTTAAAAGCGTCCAGAGGAATGGCATTTGAACATTTGATGGATGTATTATAAAACAAAAACGGCCGGAAATATTTCCGGCCGTTTTTGTTTTATCCTGCCCGACGCATTTCATCATCGTTTGCATTGGATCTGTTTATTTCCCGCTTTTTACCTTTTTTGAAATTATAGCGGACAGTCATGCTGACCTGCTGGCTATTGGAATACTTGTACCGTGTACGGCGAATATCATTCACGTAGGCATCATACTGGAAAGCTGCGGATTTGAACAGGTCATTCCCGTTGAGTGAAATCTGCAGGGTGTCTTTGACAGCCTGATACGTGATGCCTGCATGCTGTACAAATCTGGCTTTGGTCTCCAGTACACTGGCATTGCTGGGCGAGCTGTAAGATGAATTTAAAGTCAGCACCAGTTTGTTGTCTGGCAATACCTGAATCTGTTGGTACAGACCGGCAGTTACGTTAAAGCCGCTCGTATCATCGATCAATGCCAGATCCGAACCTCTTTTATGTGCCTGAAAAGCTAACTCCGGGGACATTTTCCATCTTTTCCAAAGATTAAAATCAGTACTTGCATACAGACTGAGAATATCCTGATTTACAAAATTATCTACTCTGCTTTCACGCTTTCCGGTTGTAGTATCGATTTTCATATATTCAGCATAGACATTGCGTGTAGAATAATAGCTGGCATAAAATGTCCACTTTTGCTTGAGTACATACATAAAGGTCAGGTCATTGCTGAAATAAGGTTGCAGAGAAGGGTTTCCGTGTGAATATTCGTATGCATTGGTATACCATGCAAACGGATTGACCCATGAAAACTCTGGCCGCTGGATCTTTTTACCATAGGACAGGTTGAACGTATTGTTCTCATCCTTATTGAATGATGCGCTGAAGGAGGGAAAGAATTTTGTATAATTCCTTTTTGTGATCTGTCCGTTAGCAAGGCTGCTACCTTCTGTCCGGGTAGCTTCCATGCGAAGTCCTCCCTGAAACTCCCACTTGCCAATAGTTTTATTTCCCTGAAAGTATAGCGCCTGAATACGTTCTTTATACTTGAAGTTGTCAAACTTATCTTTACTGGCATCCCAGTTGTTATTTACAAACTCATAAAACGAAGTCTCATTCTGATTTTTGTTGAAGATAAGCTTCCCTCCGACATTCATATTTACAATATTGTTAGGTAGATCCAGAGCAAGATTGGCTGTCTGAACAGCCACATTTTGATTGTTTCCGGAAAAGAAGCGTTGCATTTGTGTAGCGTTTCCATCTTTTATAACCGAATTTGTAAAATCCTGCTCCCTGTCAAACAGCGTAGATACCTGCGCATAATCAAATGTCAGTTTTCTGTTGCTCTTGCCGAATGTATGTACGTAATTCACATTATAGGAAAAGTTGCTGTAATCCTGAGGATTCGTTCCTATAGTTCGTAGGGTCGAATCCAGTATCTTCTTGACATTATAGATAAAGGACTGATTATATTCTTCTCCTGTCGAAGGGCCTTTATAATAAGAAAATGAGGCATTGATGGCGTTACTGGAATCGGGTACAAACTCGATTCCGGCAGTAGCGGACAGACTTTTTTGATGGGTTATCTGTTCATTTTTGTCCTGCCATAGTCCCGAAGTATAGAAAATGTCATTGGTGCCGTAAGTCCAGTTTTTTCCTTTATCTACTCCCATAGATCCCCAGGTCTGCCACTTTCCGGTTAACATATTAAAATTACCTCCTAATGAAGTGTTTGCATATTTGGACTTCGTCTGGGTCACATAGGTGGAGGCATTAATTCCCTTTTCTTTTAACTCTTTTAATACAATATTGATAACTCCTCCTTTGGCATCAGCATCGTATTCCGCCCCTGGATTGTGCACAATTTCAAGTTTTTCGAGCATATTAGCTGAAAGAGTGGCGAGATAAGAGGTCAGTTGTTCTCCGCTCATATGTATTTTTCTGCCGTTTATGCGAATTTCTGTTCCCGTTTTCCCAAGCAGATTGATCTGTTCTTCCTGTATCTGTACGGTAGGAGCAATCTTCATTATCTCCAGTACCGAACCCGTTTCAACTACGCTGGGGCTAAATTCTAATTTCCCGTTTCTGAAAACGACAGTTGGTTTGTACTTTCTGATCTCTACTTCAGCCAGCTCTTTAGATTTACCATCTTTTTCGACTGTGATCAGGCCCAGATCAAGTTGTTTTTCGACTGTTATTTCTTTTTGATAAAGAAGGTCTTGTAAAAAAGTAACTTTCAGCAAATAAGAACCCTTATCTGACGTAAGCTGGAATTCTCCATTTTCATCTGTGGCTCCTGCTGTGATCATTTTACCGGCACCTTTGCCTTGATACAACGTTACTACAGCCGATGAAACAGGAGAATCAGTGGAATTCCGGATTTTACCGGAAATATTAATCTGTGCAAATGTGTGTTGCGAAATGCCTATAATTAAGGGGATTATTAACAATAACCGGTAGAGATTTTTCATAATTAATCGGTTCAAATATGTACAGTAAAAATAAGTTATTGTTAATTAGCACGATGTTAAATAAGGTTAACGAATGTTAAAATAAAAAGGAAATACTACAAAAAAAGCACATTGCATTAACGCAATGTGCTTTTTTATATCTTGCTTTCCGGCAGAAATTATGGCCTGATATCCAGATTTAGTTCTTTTTCTTTATTGATAAGATGTGCTATACTGGTATCATTGAGGATCTGCAGCATTGCATTGCGGACATCGATAAATGTATCGCGTATACCACATACATGTTCTTCCGTACATTCGTCACAGGAGCGATAAAAGTTAAGACTCACACAGGGTAATAATGCAATAGGCCCATCAATAAGGCGCATGACCTGTGAAAGAAAAACATCTTCCGGAGCTTTGTTAAGGCTGTATCCGCCGCCAGCACCTTTTTTGCTGTATAGGATACCTGCATTTCGCATTTCTAATAAGATCTGTTCCAAAAATTTTTTCGGAATATTTTCTTCATCAGCTATTTTAACAATTTGCATAGGCTCTTTTCCGTAATTTCGTCCCAAAACCATCAAAGCCTTGATTGCGTATTTTGTTTTCTTAGAAAGCATAGTTTAACTCCATTGATAATCCACAAAAATAAGCAAATTAATTACGATTTTCATATGATGGTTTTATTGACCTAATACTTCAAGTATCGGTTTGCCAATATTACCATTTGGTTCTGTAATATGTAGTAAAGAAGAAATCGTCGGCGCAATATCTGTCATGTTGACCACTCTGTTTGAAGCTCCCGGTTTGATTCCCCATCCCATAAATATCAGTGGAATATGGGAGTCATACGGTGTCCATGTACCGTGTGTCGTACCGGTAGAGCGCGGAGATCCGTCATACCATTGTGGTTCCAGTACAATCTGGATCACTCCGCTTCTTTTCATGTTGTATCCGTTGATGATACGTTCACGAATAGGTTGCGGGATCGCCATATTGTCTCCTTTCTCTACATCTACCACATAAGCTATTCCTTCTTCTTTTTTCAATACTTTGATAATCTCTTCTTTTACCTTATCTACATCCAGGTTAGATTTTTCGATCAGTGGGTAATTCAGGTGAACCTGATAGTTCATCAGGCTTTTGACCAGCTTCGTAACGCCGAATTTTGCGTTCAATGCTGCATCCAGATCTTTCATTACCTGACGGGAAAAGAAGTAGCCTCCATTTCCTTTCATATCCATAAAATAGCGGGAGTTATAGGAAGCTCCATGATCTGCGGTCAGGAATAAAGTATAATTACCCTGTCCGACTGTTTTATCCAGATAGTTGAGAAAATCTTCCAGCTGTTGATCCAGACGCAGGTAAGTATCTTCAATCTCTATAGCAGATAAAGAATAACGGTGGCCGACATAATCTGTGGAGGAAAGGCTTACACAAAGAAAGTCTGTATTTTTTGTCGGATTATTTCCCATCTTCTCATTCTCAATAGCTGCTTTTGCCAGATCCAGAGTCAATTGGTTACCATATGGAGTAGTTTTGATCAGCTCATAACCTTCATCCTTCATCAGCTTGGAAGTAAGGTGAGGGAAGGTTGGTTTGTCCTCGCCGGCCCATTTTCCTTCATATACATTGTCATCAGCAATACTGGATGTATAGGTTGAAATATCATATAGCGTATTCCAGTCTTGTTTCAGGTATTTGTCGGCCAGTTTCTTACTGTTAAAATCCTGTACCCATTTTGGCAGTTGATCCATATAGAAATTACTGCTGATCCAGTTACCTGATTTGCTTTCAAACCAATAAGCGGCATTTGCAAAATGACCTGCAGGCAAAATTCCTCCTCTGTCTTTGAGAGCAATACCGATTACTTTTGATTTGAAATTAGATGCAAGGCGCAATTGATCTGTCACTGTAGATGTTAACAGGTTACGTGGAGATTGCTTTCCTTCTTTTTCAGTCGTTCCCACACCGGTTACGCTTGTATCCTGTGTACAGTACATAGATTCTCCGGTCTGTTCCATGATCCAGTCATTTCCTGCAATACCGTGAATAGAAGGTACACTTCCTGTGTATACCGAACTGTGTCCGATAGCAGTGTAGGTAGGTATATAATTAATGTAAGTGTTCTGGCAGGTAAAGCCGTCATCTAACAGTCGTTTGAAACCACCTTTGCCGTAGCGGTCAGCAAATCGGTAAAGGTAATCCCAGCGCATCTGGTCTACCATTAATCCGACAACGAGTTTTGGTCGTTCAGGTTGGTTTTGTGCCTGGGCAGTCAATCCCAGTATTCCGACAGTGGCTAATATTAGTACTTTTTTTAGCTTCATAGTAATATTAATTGTTGTTTAAATGATTCTTTAGGTATTGTCCTGTATAAGATTCCTTGCATTTGGCGAGTTCATCGGGAGTTCCTTCAAAAACCAGCTGACCGCCTTTATTTCCCCCCTCAGGACCGATGTCGATGACCCAGTCAGCAGATTTGATCATCTCCATATTGTGTTCGATCACCAGGATACTGTTACCTAAAGCGATCAAAGCATCGAAAGATTTCAGCAATTTCTTGATATCATGAAAATGCAGACCTGTAGTCGGTTCGTCAAAAATAAAAAGGGTCTTTTTGCTGTTGTTTCCCTTAATCAGAAAGGAGGCAAGTTTGATTCGTTGTGCTTCTCCTCCGGATAAGGTGCTGGAAGACTGTCCTAGTTTTACATAGCCCAAACCTACATCCTGCAGAGGTTGTAGTTTTGAGATGATTTTGGCCTGATCCTTGAAAAACTCAAGAGCCTCATCCACGCTCAGGCTCAATATATCGGATACATTTTTGTCCTTGAACTGTACATCCAGGACATGTGGTTTGAATCGTTTGCCTCCGCAAGCTTCACATGGCAATACAATATCGGCCATAAACTGCATTTCGATTTTTACTTCCCCTTCACCCTGGCAGACATCACAGCGCCCACCTTCTACGTTAAATGAGAATGCAGCAGGTTTTAAGCCTCCGGCTTTTGCAACCGGAAGATTGGCGTATAGCGCACGGATTTCATCCCATGCTTTTACATACGTCACCGGGTTGGATCGGGAGGAACGGCCTATCGGATTCTGATCGACCATTTCTACTTGCTCAATACTGTTGATATCTCCTTCAATTCCATCGAAGATACCTGTCTGTTCCCCGGAATAGTTACCTATCGCTTTTTGCAAAGCAGGGAACAAAATTCTTTTCACCAAAGAGGTTTTTCCTGAACCGGATACTCCGGAAACAACGGTAAATACATTTAACGGGAAGGCAACATCTATGCCTTTGAGGTTATTTTCGCGTGCACCTTTAATCTTGATGCTATCATGCCATTTTCTTCTTTTTGCAGGGATATCAATTTGTTGTGTTCCGCTCAGGTACTGGCCTGTAAGGCTTTTCTTATCCTTCAGAATCTGAGAGTAGGTACCTGCAAATACTAATTCTCCTCCGTTGATACCGGCTTCAGGACCAATATCAATAAGGTAATCCGCAGCTTCCATCATTTCCTGTTCATGTTCGACTACGATCACGGTATTCCCAATGTCCCGCAGTGATTTCAGCACCCCGATAAGGCGTTGTGTATCACGGGGATGTAATCCAATGGAAGGTTCATCCAGAACATAGATCGATCCGACTAATGAGCTTCCTAGTGAAGTAGCCAGATTGATACGCTGAGACTCTCCACCGGACAAAGAGTTAGATAAGCGGTTAAGAGTCAGATAACTCAATCCTACATCGCAGAGGAACTGGAGTCTGTTGTTAATCTCTGCCAATAAACGTTTCGCTACGATCTCTTCATTTTTTGTCAGTTTTATTTCCCGGAAAAAAGTAAGAGCCTGATCTAACGGCAAGAGTACAATATCAGTGATCGAACGATCAGCGACTTTTACATAAGTTGCATCTTTACGGAGGCGGGATCCTTTACAATCCGGACAATCTGTTTTACCCCGGTAGCGGGATAGCATGACACGGTACTGGATTTTGTAGGTTTGCTCTTCCAGTTCCTGAAAGAACTCATTCAGTCCGCGGAAATAAGAGTTCCCTGTCCATAACAATTCCTGTTGTTCAGGTGTCAGATCTCCATAAGCACGGTGTATCGGGAAATCAAATTTGAGTGCAGATTTGATAAGCACCTGCAGCCATTCGCCCATTTTTTCACCACGCCATGGTGCGATCGCACCGTCGTATACCGAACGGCTCTTATCAGGAATTACCAGATCCGGATCTATACCTATAATTTTTCCGTAACCTTCGCAACGGCGACAGGCACCGTATGGGTTATTGAAACTGAAAAAATTGGGAGTGGGTTCTTCAAATGTGATACCATCCAGTTCAAATTTATCAGAGAAAAAATGCTTAGCACCGTCTATATCGACAGTACAGACTCCTTTTCCTTCGAAAAAAGCAGTTTGCACAGAATCTGCCAGCCGACTGATCGTTTCTTCCTCCTGATCTAACCGGATACGGTCAATAACAATCTGTACTTCATCATCCTTGAAGGAGTTGTTAGCAACACCTTTATCATCGATAAGCTGCTCTATCTTTTGCATTTTGTCCTGATACCATACGCGGACAAAACCTTTTTGTAATAGTAACGAGAGCTCTTCCTTCAGTTTTCTGTTGTTCAGCGGAATTAAAGGAGCAAATATGGTAACGGTAGTATCGTCCTGTGCTTTCGAAATAAAATCTACAACACTGGATACGGTATCTTTCGTCACTTCCTTTCCTGAAACAGGAGAGAAAGTCTTGCCTATCCGGGCAAAAAGGAGTTTAAGATAATCATAGATCTCTGTAGATGTTCCTACTGTTGATCTGGGATTACTGGTAATGACACGTTGTTCAATAGCAATAGCCGGTGCTATGCCTTTTATATAATCTACTTCAGGCTTGTTCATCCTGCCCATAAACTGACGGGCATAGGAAGAAAGGCTTTCTACATAACGGCGTTGCCCCTCTGCATAGAGGGTGTCAAAGGCTAAAGAAGACTTGCCTGATCCGGACATTCCGGTAATGACCACAAGTTTGTTTTTAGGCAGACTGACATCAATATTTTTCAGGTTATTGACTCGTGCTCCTTTAATAAGTATATGGGTTTTAGGACTGTTTTTTTCAGAATCTTGCATGCAATGGTGACTTATCACGCTGTTTTTCAGTGAATTTTCGAAAGCAGCATGGCAAATTTAAGGAATTAAAATATCTTATGATACCCTGATTGACGGAAACTAATTAAACAACAATATCTTTACACTTAGGTTATATGCCTGTCAGTTACTCCTCTTCGGGGTTAACAGTCGCCTCAGCAGGGGCAAGATTCGCCAGGAGCTGGTTTACTTCTTCTTCAGTAGAAATGAGTTTGGTGCGACAGACTTTGATCAGGAGAGCTGCCCGCTTGATCTTTTCGGACAATTCATCAATATTCGTGCTTCCTGAAGAGATATCATTGACAATTTGTTGCAGTTCATTGAATGCATCTGTGTAGCTGTAGTTAGTCTCCATATTGTTGGGTATTAGTGGCATGTACTGTACTGGAGATTTCTCCGTCCTGCACGCGTGTGCTGATGTTGTCTCCCGGTTTGACCTGTGTCGTTGAAGTCAGTAATTGCCCGTTTATTTTTGTTATTGAAAATCCACGTTGCAGCAGATGTTCCGGATCGGCTAATTGCAGCAGTTTTTCTGTGTTTTCAAGAAATGAGAACTGTTCTTTTACCTGTTGCTGAAATCCGGCTTTAAGATCCTTTTCCAGGATATGAATATTGTTTTTGGCCATCTCGACCATATGTTGCGTAGTCCATCTGATATCTGTAGCAAAGACATTCAGTTTCTGAGCTTGTTGTTCAAATATCAGGCCGCTGTAATTTCGGATTGTTTCGGTGGCGCGATCCAGAGGAATAGCAAAATTATGAAATTTTTGAAGGAGAAAATCAGCTAATTCACTTGGCGTAATTGCGTTTTTATAAGCCACCATTTCACTTACCGTGAGGTTTGTAGAATGTCCGATGCCGGTGAGGACAGGCAACGGAAATATAGCTATAGCTCTTGCCAGAAGATAATTGTTATAGCTGGATAGTCCGACTTCTCCTCCTCCTCCCCGGATTATGGCGATCACATCATATTTATCCTGATGCTCGGCGACTATACTCAATTGTTGAATAATAGAAGGGACAGATTTATCCCCTTGCAACAGGGCCGGGTATAGTGTGCATTCGAACCGGTATCCCCAGGGATTCTGGTGGATAATTTTGTAAAAATCCGATAATCCCTTACTTGTTTCTACGGATATGATAGCAATACGTTTGGGAATTACAGGAAAGGGGAGAGACTTGTTCAGATCGTAAATGCCCTCTTCTTTAAGGCGTTGTATACTCTCCAGTTTCTCTTTTTCCAGTTCACCCAGGGAGAATGTCGGATCTATATCTACAATTTTGAGACTTAATCCGTACATGGGATCGTAGGAGATGCTGGCCTGAAAAAGCATGGTGATACCTTCACGCAGCGGCTCGCGTACCGTCTTCATAAAATTTGTATTGATCCGGTTGTAGTCGGCTTTCCAAAGGATAGAACGGATCTCGGCGACAATTTTACCGTCTTTTTTTTCAACCAGTTCGGGATAACAATGTCCGGAATGCGTGTAATGATTCAGCTTATTCATCTCCGCTTTAATCCAATACATACTCTTGTAACGATCCGCAATAGTCTTTTGAATACTTTTCGTTACTTCCAGTAAGGAGAAAATGGTTTTATTGTCGATAACCTCTGGCATTAAACAAACTTAGACAATCTTTCTTTGATAAAAAAGTGACGATTTTAGCAGGTTCTCTGTAATATTTTTACTGGATTGGGATAAAAACCATATTTGGTTGCGTGTTTGTGCATTTTTGAAATTTAAATTTACAGCAAAAAAGAATTTATTCATTACTTTTATCATCGTAAACCCTAAATTAAAGACATATGAAAATCCATAAATGGGTAATCGCAGCAACTGTTTGTAGTTTTTTAGGAACACTACCTCTGTATGCACAGTATAAATCCGCTGTTAAAAATGAGAGTGTGTTGCTCCTTAATCAGGAGGGAATCATTCCTCTGAAAAAGCTGGATGATTATAAAATTGTTATGGCCAGTCCTTCTTCAGATAAGTTTACAGATTTTATTGCTCAGGCCGGACGGTACACCGAATTTGAAACAAAAGGAGTGGAAAAGCTGGATGAGAGTATTAAATATGCCAATACCGTTATTATTCCACTACGGGATGCCGATATCACGGATCAATTAGTTTACCAACTGATTCAGGCCCGTAAAAACAATAAAAAGATTATTCTGGCTGTTTTTGGCAGCGGCAGCGGATTGTCGAAGTTGAACAATATCACTTTACCGGTTCTGTTTAATACAAATACAGATAGTCAGGCGCAGAAAAATGCGGCAATGACTATTTTTGGTGGTATGTCCAGTACCGCAAAGCTGGATAAGACCTATAGTTTTTATTTTCAAAAGGGAGCCGGTTTCAATACGAATCAAACCAGACTTCAGTATACAGATGGTCAGAGCAGCCCGCTTAATCTGAATAAGCTCACTAAAAAAATAGATGAGATTGCTGCAGAAGCCATCACAAAGCAAGCTACTCCCGGAGCGGTCGTGATGATCATTAAGGACGGACAGGTTATCTTTGAAAAGGGGTACGGATATCATACTTATGACAAAAAGACTCCCACGACTATAGGTAACATTTTTGATCTTGCATCTGTGAGCAAAATTGCAGGTACAACGCCTGTTATTATGCGTCTTACAGAACAACATGTGATCAATCTGGACAGTACCATAGGAGACTATCTGTATCAGGCACAGGCTACCAATAAAAAGAACATCTCCTTACGAAGTGTAATGTTGCATGAAGCAGGATTTACTCCCTTTATTCCATTTTACAGAAACCTGAAGCCCGGAGATCTGGAACGTCGTTTTTCGGCTAGTCACCAGGTGAAAGTGGCGGATAGCTGTTATCTGCTGAACAATTACTACAGAGATGTGATGTGGCCTGAAATGCTAAATTCTCCCGTCAGGCCGGTGGGCAATTATGTATACAGTGATATCAGTATGTATGTCATGAAAGAAGTAGCAGAGCATCAGACGGGTGTGCCTATGCAGGATTATGTACAGAAGAACTTTTATAAGCCGCTGGGGATGAAGACTGCAGGATATTTACCAAGAGACCGTTTCGCTAAAGAAAGTATTATTCCCACAGAAAACGATACTTCCTTTCGTAAAGTCTTATTACAAGGTTATGTACATGATCAGGGGGCTGCAATGGCAGGAGGAGTGGCGGGACATGCCGGGCTTTTTGCTACTGCAAATGACTTAGCCATATATGGCCAGTTACTTTTAAACAGAGGCGAGTATGGCGGAAACCGCTATTTTACAGGAGAGACGGTAGATCTGTTTACCAGCAAACAATCCGCAACGAGCAGACGCGGACTTGGATTTGACCGCTGGGATCCGAATCCTAAAAATGAATATCCCTCTAAGCTGGCAAATAGTTCGGTGTATGGACATACTGGTTACACAGGTACATGTATCTGGATAGATCCGTCCAATCAGCTTATCTATATTTTCTTATCCAACAGAGTTCACCCGCAGGTTTCATCCAAATTGCTGGATCTGAATATTCGCAGCCGGATTCAGGATGCCATATATGAGATACTGAATGAAGTAAAGAAATAACAGCATCCGGTCTGTCGATGGCCAGAGACCTTATTCTAATGACTAAAAGATACTCCAATGATTAAAACGGTCAAACATTTAACTTTCGGAATTGCACTTATGAGTGCTTTTTCTGCAGTATCCGCTCAGGATTACAAACAAATCCATAAGGATCTGATCGTGGTGGATGGTCATAACGATGTGATTTATGAATCCATTTTCAAAGGAAAGGATATTGCTAAGCGGCTGACTACAGGTCATACGGATCTGCCACGACTTAAAGAGGGTGGGGTGGATGTACAGGTCTTTGCTGTATGGTCGGATGATAAGAATTGGAAAAAAGGAGCTTTTAAACATGCGAATGATCAGATCGATGCGCTGGAAAAAATGATTTCGGGAAATTCGGATCAGATCGAACTGGCAAAAAGCTCCAAAGACATAGATGTTATTTTGAATAAAGGAAAGATAGCTGCCGTGATAGGTGTCGAAGGCGGGAATATGATTGAAAGCAAAATCGAGAATCTGGAAAAATTATATGACAGAGGAGTGCGTTACCTTACATTGACCTGGAATTATAATCTTCCATGGGTCACAGCTGCTGCTATTGAGGTCAAAACAAGCTCGGATAAAGGTAAAGGACTGACAGCGCATGGAAAGGACATTATTCGCCGGATGAATGAACTCGGGATGATGGTGGATCTTTCTCATGGAGGCGAAAAGACTTTTTATGATGTTATCGCCACATCTACCAAACCGATTCTGGTATCTCATAGTAACGCATATGCTTTAATGCCTCATTATCGCAATCTGAAAGATGAGCAGCTTGAAGCATTGAAAAAGAATGGTGGAGTAATCGGTGTAAACTTTTATTCCGGATTTTTGGACCCGACATATACAGAACGGGTAAAGAAGCTATACAGAAAGCATTTTGGGGATAAAGGGAACTATCAATTATCGCCGACCCGTCAATATGAAAAACTTCCGAAGAAATTGCAACAGGAAGCTAATGCCCCTATGTCCAGATTGTTGGAACATATCAATTATCTGGTTAAAAAAGTGGGTATAGATCATGTGGCCATAGGATCCGATTATGATGGAATCGAATCTCCTCCACGGGAGCTGGAAGATGTAAGCAAATTCCCGTTGTTTACAAAGGCACTTCTGGAGCAGGGATATTCCAAACAAGATGTAGGCAAAATTATGGGCGGTAATTTTTTACGCTTACTTCGTGAAAATGAAGCGCATTAAAAGTTTTTCTTCATAAATTCATTGTATTCTTTCTCCTCGATATTCATCTTATCATACCAGTTTTTCTTGAGGATAAGCGAGGTTATTCCTAAGATCAGCATACTGGTAAGCAGCGGAAAGCCTTGCTTGATTACAATATACATGGGTATGAGGGTCAGGCTGCATTGCCAGATAATACCGATAACAATATTGAACATATCACGCTTGAAGTTGGTATTTTGCTTAAGATCCGGGTATTGTGCCATTGCTTTTTGGATAACGGGCTTCCAGAATCCCCAGGGACGGACTTTGATATAAAAATCTATCAATACTTTTTCTTCTGTAGGTTTGGATAGCAGTGTTCCCGCTATACATCCGGTAACGGATATAAGCATGAGTATAGGGAAGTAATAGAGAGGAAGTATGTCCGGAAAGAACATTGGAGCAATAAGGGCTGCTATGATCCCTGAAAGCATCCCCCAGAAGAAACCATTGCCATTGAAGCGCCACCAATGCCATTTAAGCACATTGGCTGCAATATATCCGCCGTATAATGCGGATACAATCCACTGTAATACAGAGTTAATGTTGCTGACATACATGCCAATAATGGTACTGATAATCACGACAAGAGCAGATACAATATAACTCACTCTGATCTGCGTTACGGCCGAAGCTTTTTTATGTATATATTTCAGGAATACATCATTGACCAGATAAGCCTGTGCGGCATTGACTGTAGAGGCAAATGTAGACATGAATGCAGAAAGAAGTCCGGCAAGTAATAGACCGACCAGACCCACATGTGCAAACTCATTAATCGCTCGGGGTAAAATGGTCTCAAAATCTATATTACTACCCATATTGTTAAAATCTTCACTGAAAAATACAAGAGCAAGAACCGTGAATCCCATAATCATAAGATATCGCGGAATTAACAGGATAACGGATACAGAGCCACTCATGAGGGCTGCTTCTTTAGGGCTTTTGCAGGCTAATATCTTTTGCATATCATAATTGGCTGCCGGACCTGCCATGCTCATAAAAATTCCTTTGAAAAGCATCATCATCACAAAGATGGTAAACAAACTATACTGATCTTCGTTGATTTTGTCCATAATGGAGGGTATGAGGTTACTCCAGTCGAGGTCAAGTGTCCATCCAAAAGAAGGAGAATCCCAGCCGACAGGAGTGTGTGCCGCAAGCATTTCGGGGCTTACTTTGTTCATCGCGATTACGGCGATTATAATTCCGGAGATGGTCATGATACTGAACTGCACAACATCAGCCCATACAATGCTGTGCATGCCTCCTAACATCACATAGAAGGTGGCAATTCCTGTAAAAAAAATACCATAGACCTGTGCAACGGATGCTGTTTCAAGATGAAGCGGAATATATTGGGAAACAAATTCCCAGGGAAAGAATACTTCCATAAACTTGCCGATACCGATAAATCCATAGCTCAAAAATCCCAGTACACCCATCAGGGCGTAGAGTATCACAATAGTATGAGATAGATTAGCCCCCCGTCCATAGCCAAATCGTGTCCGTATCCATTCGGCTCCTGTAAGTACATTGGAACGTCGCAACCATACTGACAGATATATCATAAGAAAAACCTGATTAAATACGGGCCACAACCAGGGAATCCAGAGGCTCTTGAATCCATACACAAATGCAAGGTAAACCATCCACATCGTGCCTGAAATATCAAACATTCCCGAAGCATCGGAGAGACCCAATAGGTAAAAGGGAAGAGATTTGCCACCCAGAAAATAGGAATCAAGATTTTTAGATGCTTTCTTTTTCAGCAATAAACCGATGACAATCATTGTAATGAGATATACAACGATAATAAGAATGTCTATAAACTGGAGTTTCATTGGAAATCTGCTATCCTTTTGTATGTATCAACCGGAATATAATTTTTTATGGAGCGGCTAAAGGTACATTTTTTCTATTTCTTTACGAGTGTTAATATAATACTCACCAGTTAATGATCAAAAATTTTTCTGAAAACTGACTAGCCTCAGTAAGTTTACGGTATCAAATGTTTAATGTCTGTATGCTGTCCCATCCCTGTTAACGGATGGATGGTAAATAACAGTGCAACAAAGAAGCGGAATACACTAATCTTGTTATTCATTCTGTTGTTTGTATACATTGTTTTTGTCAATGAGTTCATTAATTTTTTTTATAGATTCTATTGTTCTTAATCCGTCTTGCGGTGTATGAAGACAATAATCCAGCAATTGATCTATAGTAGAAACGGCTACATGCATCCGTGTATCACTGGATGCGTAATAAATATATACTGTTCCGTTTTCATCTGCAATCCAGCCATTGGAAAACAGCACATTTGATACATCACCAATCCGCTCATCTTGCTCCGGAGCCATTAAATATCCTGCCGGCTCGGCGATCAGTATTTCCGGATTTGTCAGACTTGTGAGGTACAGATAGAGTACATAGCGGAGCCCGGCTGCGGTATGTCTTACACCGTGAGCCAGATGGAGCCAGCCTTTGGTCGTTTTAAGCGGAGAAGGTCCTTCTCCGTTTTTGACCTCTTTAATCGTATGATAATGACGTTTATTGATGATGATTTCGTTTTGTATTGCGGCATGACAAATGTCCTCTGTCAGTGCCCATCCTATTCCTCCTCCATTTTTGGCTAAGATAAAATCATCCTGAGGACGTGTATACAGCGCATATTTGCCATTTACAAATTCGGGATGCAAGACGACATTACGCTGCTGACTGTCAGCCTTGATATTGGGAAGTCTTTCCCAATGCACAAAATCTTTTGTACGGATAATGCCTGCCGAGGCGAGAGCAGAAGACAAATCCCCGGAAGAAGCCTTCGGATCATGTTTTTCGCTACAAAAGATGCCATAGATCCATCCGTCTTCATGTGCTGTAAGACGAATATCATAGACATTCGTCTCTTGTTCATCATTGTCAGGAAAAGATAAGGGCCGTTCCCAGAAGCGAAAATTATCAATACCATTGGGACTTTCTGCTATCGCAAAGAAGGATTTTCTGTCTACTCCTTCTACACGCACCAGCAGAAGATATCGCCCCTTCCATTTGATTGCTCCGGCATTTAAGGTCGAATTGACTGCAATCCGTTCTAAAAAATGTGGATTCGTTTCGGGATTAAGATCATATCGCCAGTTTAACGGAATATGATGTTTGCTGATGACCGGATATTGATAACGATTTATAATACCATTGAAATCTGATTGTGGTATATTGGTTCTTGTCAGTAATTCTTCGTGTCTGTCAAAAAGTAATGCTCTTCTCTGCTTAAAAAAGTCTCCCCTCATGTTGTTCTGCTGGCTCATGTGTAATCAATAGGTTATAGATTGTCCGGATATAAGGAAAGACGGGTTACCCTATGAAAAGCGGTATAGCTTGGGGAGCTGATCTCCAGTTCATAGATAACTTCCTTGGTTTTGCCATCTATTTCGATAATATGGCCTCCGCTCCCTTTGTTGGTCACTGTCCCCATTCCCGGACAGAATAATATATTTCCGGTTTGGGATAGGTATTGTACTCCTGAAAGCGCCTGTGAAAAGGTTCTTCTTCCTCTGTTTTGTCCATATGCCCATACTTGTTGTACAGTTTTTCTTACTTCATCGACCGCATATTCTACTACACGGCTGTAGCTTTGGTCGGAGCTTAGGTCATTGGGCTTGAAATGGCGGTTGTAGCCATTATCAAAAACAAGGATATTACCATTTGGCATTACTACAGGAGTATGTGGGCCCCATGGCCAGTCAAAATCAGGATGAGCGACCTCTCCGGAAATGACCTTAGGATCAGTAACCGGTTGTCCCTGCTTATCCAGAGGCTGTAACAGATAGGGCTGATAGGCTGCGCCCCATCCTTTGTGTGGCGAAATAATCCACTTCAGCTTATTGGACGGATTAAAACTGGTAATCCCCTGATAACGCAAGGTGGCCAGAAGATCATTACCACGCTCTGCAATAGAGTTGTTGTGGGCCCAGTTACTTGCTGTCTGGGCAAATTGCTGAGGCGTGTTAGCATCCGGCGTGTCATATCGTGCGCTGTCCAGCAAACTTACCAGATCCCATTCATGGACAAGACTTCCGGAGGTGGGATTAAGCTCTATAATATGATCATTGATTCTGGGTTTGCCATTATTCAGACGGGCACTGGATTTTGTCACTGTGATCAGGAAATTTCCGTTTTTGGCTTCCGATACTTCATGATGGAAGGTGTATCCTAGCTTTTTGAGATCCCACTGCCGGACAAGCTTTCCGAACAGATCCAGTTCGACAATTCGGTTTTGATACATATCTCCTGATAGAAAATTTCCGTTTTTAAGTCGTTTCAGACCAATAGAAGCTGCTAAGTATTGCAGTTCCGGGGACTTTTTGAGAAGCAATATCCACCGGATTTCTCCATCGGCGTCCAACATATAGGGACAGGAAGTGTCCAGTTCGCTCTCTCCCGGATAACTTACCAGATTCACCCCGGGTTCCATTCGGGCCGTTTGAGCAGTGATGATTTCAAAAGAGGGAAAAGAACTTATATCAAGAGGTTTTGTCCGGATCGATATAGAAGTGCGACCCCGTTCAAGACCATCTTTGTCAGTGAATACAAGTTCGACCTCATTATTATAATTGGCATATAGTCCCAGTACAGGTACCTGCTGTCTGGGCGTCTGTGTCTGCAGTAAGTGTGTAATGGTGCCTTGTTCTCCGGATTTGCCTTTCACGATGACTCTAATTCTTCCCGTTGCAGGCAATAGGACATCTACCATAGCTGCGAGAGGATTATATCCTGTAGGATCCAAGACGATATCTTTTACAATAAAGTCTAGCTTAGTTCCTTTTGACGGGATAGTCAGAGCTTGCTGATCTGTAAAGGTGATTTGTGTAGACCATAGTTCGGGAGTTTCTTTGACCTCTTTGATAACAGATGCCGGTACACTGACCTCTCCTGTTTCAAAATAAAAAACATAATATTCAGCACCCTTTAAATACTTTTGGAGAAGAGCTCCCTTGTCTATCATTGCTTCCAGAGCGGCATGAAAGGGAAGATCGGTACTTGTTGTGTCGGTCTTATCGTCCCTACAGCTTACTGAAAGCAAAAGGATAGTGAACAGCATCTGTATAGTGAATCTTCTCCTTAAAAATTGTCCAGACATAATGTTTTGTGATAAAAGACAGGGAACATTTTACTGCCCCCTGTCTGGTTTTATGATTGCATTAGTACTTGTTCTTATTATCTCCAGAGCGGATGTTGCTGGATCGCTGTATTTGTATTCATCTCTCCCTGTGGTATAGGAAGATAATAGTGTCTTGCCTGAAAATTCTCTGCCCCTTGTTTTTTGTTGGTTACAAGGATTTGCTTCATCTGGTCGTAAGAGTACCAACGTTTCAGGTCAAAAAAGCGGTGACCCTCAAAGAAGAATTCCAGTTCGTTCTGATGGATCATTTCTTTCCATAATTCATCAGCATTAGCCCAGGTCTTTGATGCCAGTCCTGCACGGTTTCGAATACGTGTAAGATCCGCTGCTGCGTCTCCCAGTTTACCCGTCTTGATACAGGCTTCCGCATGCATCAGCAGGACCTCGGCATAGCGCATTACACGAAGATTATTATTTTGGTTTTGTTGATTGTACATGCTGTTAGCATCGGCTTCATTTTTATAAAAGTTGGTAAACTTTTTAATCAAGAACCTGCCTTTTACAGCATTTATAGTTGGGAAATCCGGCTCTCCGCGAAGGCGTTTGGTTGCACATGCTTCCCATATTTTGTCAAATGACATATTCCCGAACCATGCACCATCCGGAACAGTCGATTCGAAGTCTGAATGCTTCCAGAAAAGACTGGTGTACATTCGTTTGTCAAATCGGGAGTTTGATCCCGCAGGGCGCTCTTCTGCTGTGAAGCTTTTGACAATGGAGGCGGTTGGCATCCACTTGAACCACCCTCCTGTTCCCTGCGGACCGACAAAGTTGGCAATCACAAAACCTTGCGTACTGGTCGATTCTTCAGATCCCCATGAACCGCTGCCGAAACTGCCGTCATAGATAAGCTCAAATATGGATTCTTTGTTGAGTTCCTTATATTCGGTAAAGTTGTCTTCGAAGTTTTCAACCAGATCGTAGTTGTACGGAGCTTTCATAATGGTTGCCAGCTCCGCTTCCGCTTCCGGATAACGCTTCATGAAAAGATAAGTCTTACCTAAGTAAGCGATAGCAGCACCTTTGGTCACACGCCCTGCTTCTGCAGCCGGCCTTGTAACAGGCAGATATTCTTTTGCGGTCTTGAAATCTTCTGCAACCTGTTTCCAGACTTCTTCCTCAGGGGAAGATTTTTTCATGATCTCATCAGAGCTCTCGCCTGCAGGGAGCAGGCGTATAGGCACATCCCCAAAGTTGCTGGCAAGTAGAAAATAAGCATAACCTCTCAGAAAACTGGCTTCTGCATACAGCTCATTTATCTTATTTTCACTCATTGGAACATTCCGTATATTTTTGAGTACGACATTTGCTCTGTTGATACAATTGTATAATCTTCCGAAATCGCTTTCGGCCGTATTGGCCGTATTGGTATAGGTAGCCGGTTCCCAGTTCAGGATTTCTTCGCCCAATATAAACCATACATCATCGGCCCTGTTCATGGTATGCCATCCGGTGTATCCGCCAAAATATCCGTACATCTGTCCCCGTATCGGCGAGTAAACCGTTGCTAAGGCAGCCTGTGCATTAGCTTCTGATGTCCAGAATGTTTCTTCAACAGCCTGATTTGGATTGACCAGATCTAAAAAGTCTGATTTGCAGCCCGATAGGGATAGTGCGACTATCGCAGCAAATGATATATTTTTTAATATAGTGGTTTTCATGTTTTACTTTTTAAGTGTTAGAAATTCGCTTGCAGACCGATCATAATTGTTCTGGCTAATGGGAATCGTCCATGATCTGTGCCTCTGGACATCGTACTTGAGCCTCCACCGTTCTGATCGTCATTCTGTCCGAGATCAGGTGTATATCCTTTGTATTTGGTCGACGTGAAAAGATTGTCAGCAGCAGCGAAGAGACGAAGATTTTTGAACTTCGCTTTGCTTACCCACTGCGTATTGAATGTATAACCGATTTCCAGTGTTTTGAGTCTGAAGAAAGAACCGCTTTCTAACCAACGGTCACTGACTCTCCTGCTATTTTTGTTTTTATCCTCCTGTGTGAAACGAGGTACATCCGTATCTCTGTTCTGTTCGGTCCATGCATTTTCTACATTGGAACCGAAATTGGTAAATTCATTCATAGACTCCATCCGTGCCCGGGTATAGTTATATATTTTATTTCCCGCCATCCCGTCGAAAAATATACCCAGATCAATTCCTTTATAGGAAACATTTCCTCTGATTCCATAGTTGAAATCCGGAAACGGACTTCCCGCATATTGCCGGTCATCATCTGTGATCTTGCCATCTCCGTTGAAATCTACAAAGCGGATATCTCCCGGTTTTGCATCCGGCTGAATAAGCTGACCATTCTGAGTTGTATGGGCTTTTACTTCTTCCTCAGATTGAAACAGGCCATTGGTTTTTATCAGATAGAAGGCACCAATTGGATCACCGACCTTTGCCCAGGTGATAGTGCCTTCTCCCTGAGGATTATAACCGCCAAACTCCTGAGTGGATCCGACAGTCACGGCCTTGACCTTGTTTTTTACGGTCGATGCATTCACGGCAATGTTGTAGTGTACTTCACCGACATTATTCTTGTGATTTAATAAAAGTTCAAATCCTTTATTCTGAATTACGCCCGCATTCATAGTGGGGCTTCCGTTCATACCTGCAGAGCTTGGCATAGCGATGCTCAGCAACACATCATTCGTCTCCTGGACATAATAATCCGCATTCAAGCCAAACTTGCCGTTCAGAATGCTTACATCCAATCCCACATTACTTGTTTTAGTCTCTTCCCATGTCAGGTTTTTAGGAGAAACCCATGTCACGCCGGTATTGCTTCCCATCCACCATGTTCCTCCCTGGATGTAATTGATGCCGCTGGAGCTGATATTCTGTGTTGCATAATTTCCGATTTCCTGATTCCCCAGAATTCCGTAGCTGGCCCGTAGTTTCAGTTCGCTGATTTTGTTCTTAGCCTGAGCAAAGAAACTTTCGTTCATGATGTTCCAGCCGACTGATACCGAGGGAAATATTCCATATCTGTGGCCGTCTGCAAATCTTGAAGAACCATCTCTTCGTACAGATGCAGTCAACATATAGCGTGAATCATAGCTATACATTGCTCTGGCAAACTGAGACAGCAAGGCATATTCCTGAAGCTGACCTGAAGTGGTTTGCTGTGTTGTAGAGCCTGCACCTATGGAGTTGGTTCCGAACGGAATATCACTACGTCCGGCACCAAATCCGCGATTCGAATTTTTCTGGGAAGAATAACCCAATAGTGCAGATACGGTATGTTTTTCAAAGGTATTGTCGTAATGCAGGGTATGTTCCAGCAACCATTGATTTTCAAAAAATGCCGATTCGTTTAACTTTGACTGAACTGCTCCGGAACCAAAATCGTATGGCGCATTATAAGCATAGTTGCGTCCATTGTCTTTGTTATAACCAAAGTTGAGTTTGTATTTCAATCCCTTCAGCCACAGATCCACCTCTGCATAAGCATTGAACAATATTTCTGTGCTATGTACTTCATTGTCAAACAGACGTGAGGCACCTACAGGATTGTCCATGTTTTTCATCCATGGTGAAATACCTGCGTATCCGCCAAGCTGATCTGCATCATAGACAGGCATCAGAGGGTTTTGACGAAGTGCATCTGTAATCGTTAATCTGTTGATATCTTTATTAGATGTTTTCAGCAATAGGGTATTGCCTAATCTGAAGTTGTCATTAAAAAAGGAAAAGGTGTTTTTAGACCGGATATTGAACGCATCGTAACCAGAGTTGATCAGAATCCCTTTCTGATTGATATATCCGGCAGATAAGCTGTAAGTAGCCTGTTGTGATCCGCCAGTAATACCAACATTGGCTTTAGTTACGGGAGCTGTTCTGTATACTTCATCCTGCCAGTTGGTTCCGGTACCCTGATAGTCTACTGCCTCCTGAGGAAGATAGCCTGATTGTTTCATTATCGTTTTCCACTGTTGTGCATCCAGCACGCCCAGTTTTTTGGTAATATGCTGAACGCCCGAATAGAAGTTTACATTGATCGTGGGAGCCATTTCCTTTTTGCCGCTTTTGGTGGTGATGAGCACTACACCATTTGCGGCTCTTGAACCGTAAATAGCAGCCGCAGAAGCATCTTTGAGTACTTCCAGAGACGCAATATCAGCAGGATCTACCATGTTGATATTCCCGTATACACCATCGATGACATATAGAGGGGTGTTGGCTCCTAAGGAACTAAGTCCCCGGACATTGATGCTCATACCAGAGCCGGGCTGACCTCCTGTATTAGATACGGTGACACCGGCGATCCTGCCTTGCAAAGCTCCGCTGGCACTTTTTGCAACATCAGCCTGAAGATCTTTGCCTGTCACGGAAGCTACGGCGCCGGTCAGGTCTCGTCTTTTGACTGTTCCGTACCCGACGACAACGACTTCGTCCAGCTGATTATCTTCTTCTAAAGTAATCTGTAAAAAGGATGCGTCTGAGACGGTAAGTTCAGATTTTTGCTTACCTACATACGAAAACTGGAGTATTTTGCCTTGCGGGATGCTGATCGTGAAATTTCCGTCAACATCTGTTTTTGTACCTTCGGAACTGCCTTTTACGGCAACTGTTGCTCCGATTACAGGCTTGTTTTCTTTGTCTCTGACTGTCCCTTTGACAGTGATAGCCTGCTGCGCCCAAGCATATAGACTACAGACTCCAAGCAAGAGTATTAAAATAATTCTTCTCATACGGTTTATAATTTTCTGGGTTGATGGTTGTGTTTTCCTAAACAACCGGAGGATGTACTGACTTCATGATCTGTGTGTATTAGTCTATCCGGAGTGTTTTTGGAATTTGTCCGGAGCTAAACTACAGGAAAACATATTCCGTAAATTGAACTATTGCTTCAATCGGATTGAACTTTTTAATCTTTATTTGATGGGGAAATGTTAAAAGAGAGAGCAGGAGTTCTTATCTCTGCAAAAAATTAGTTCTTATGCAGACAAGTTTTTGTCGTATTTGAAAGACTTGGATTTCTTTTAAGATTCTGATAAATAGTGTTTTAAACTTCATTTGTGTGATTATAATTGTACAATTAGCTCAATTTTATTGAACTATTTACTCTTATGGGAAGGTTGTTTTGTACGAATGCAAAAATATAGCGGAGGTTTAGCAGCATTTAAATAATCAACTGCTGATTTTTGCTGTTGTCTCTGAATTCGGCAGGTGTAATGCCTTTTGCTTTTTTAAAGACCCGATAGAAATAAGAAATACTGTTAAAACCACAAAGACTGACAACCTCGGATATAGGTGCTGCATCCTTTAGTTTGCGTGTTGCCATATTTATTCTGAAATCCAGAAGGTAATCTGTAAAATTCATTGCCGTATTGCATTTGATAAAACGGGCAAAAGTGGATCGGCTCATGTTCAATGCGTCTGCAGCTTCGGGAAGCCGGATTACTTCTGCAATATTAGAAGATACGTAGTTTTGAAGTTTGTGTAGCAAAATCTCATTTTTTGTCATTTCTATAGTGGTTTCACTGGAGAGTTCGCGCAGGTCGTCCCCTTTTGACAATTCATAAAGAAGAATAAACAACTTCATTACGGCATAAAATCCGTCCTTTTCCATTGTAATGATCCGAAGTAAAGGGAGGACTTTTTCTATTGTTGCAGCACCAAAATGAACCCCTTTCGACGCACGGGCAAACAATTGCTGAATACTCTGAAATTGTTTCTTATCCAGACATTGTTCGATTAAGGAGGGATGAAACTGGATGGTAATCTCATGAATATTGGTGGATGTGCAGTCTCCGTCTTTCCAGGCATGTTTGAGCTCCGGATTGGCAATCAGTACCAGATCTTTCTCTCCGATATTCTCTATGGAATCTCCGATAATACGCAATGCTCCTGATGCCCCTTCCACATAGTTAATCTCATATTCCGGATGGATATGTACAGGAAATGTGAACGAGGATTTTCTGCGGTCAAATACGACAAAACAATCTTGCTCGGACAATGGCGATTTTTCTCTATAAATATCGGAAAGCATAACCTCAGTATTATTTTGGTTGATCAATTCCAAATCTAATGATTTTGGTTTTTGTTTTGATTGTTTTTTTCTTAATCTGGTTTTTTTGGAAACAAGAATATTTGTTCATCTTATCAACGGTTTCAAAGCTGATTTTTTTAGGCTTAAACAATCTGATTCGCAGGTGAGTAGAGTTATTTGGCAGCACGGTGATTATGCATATTCTTTAATTCTGAATGAACAGGCTTTGTTTCTGCCACATTGAACGGTATGTGCTATCTTGCTGGAGTAACTGCTGATGATTTCCTTCTTCGATCAGTTTGCCGTCTTTGAGCACCATGATTGTATCTGCATGGGCAATTGTACTGAGACGGTGTGCGATGACTATCATAGTCTTGCCCAGTGCTTTGAATTGCGTAAGAGTCTGTTGTATCAGCAGTTCGGATTCCGTATCCAGTGAAGATGTAGCCTCATCCAGAATAAGGATTTCAGGATCTTTGTAAAGTGCCCGCGCTATAGCGATCCGTTGTTTTTGGCCGCCGGATAATACAGCTCCGTTTTCGCCCAGATGTGTTTCAAAACCCTCAGGTAATTTTTCGATAAAAGGCAGGATACCCAGTGATGTCGTAATATCAACAATGCGGCTAAGGTCCGGAGAATCTTCTCCGAGTGCTATATTTTCAATAACATTTCCGGAAAAGAGATCTACTTGTTGTGGAACTATAGAAATGAGATTTCGGAGTGAATGCCTGCTGATTTGGCTGATATTGCTGGAACCAATGGATATTTTTCCGTTGTTGATCGGATAGATATGCTGTATCAGTGCTGCTAAAGTCGTTTTTCCGGAGCCGCTTTCTCCTACAACAGCTGTTGTCTGTCCTTTTTTGAATGTGCATGAAAAATCCTTGAAAACAGGCGCGCGAGATCCATAGCTAAAGGATACTTCTTCTAATTTAATATCTCCTATAGAATCTGCGGACAAGTCCGTTTTGCCTGTTAACTCTTCCCGTTCCAGATCCATGATCTCGAATAATCTGTCTGCAGCAATGAGCGCATTCTGTATGGCCTTGTTTGTGCCGATAAGTTGCGATACAGGCCCTGTAAAGTAACCAATCAAAGCATAGAATGATAACAATTCTCCGGGTGTGATGGAACGATCTATTACATATCGCGTACCTATCCACAGGAGTATAATGGTAAATAGTTTAGATAAAAACTCTGAAGCATTTGTAGAGAACAGGGTATTCATCACAGAGTTGTAGATGGTGCCGAGTAGTTTACTGAAGTTACTGTCGGTTTTCTTATTGGCATAATTCTCTACTCCAAACTGTTTGATTGTGCTGATGGCGTGTAAGGATTCTACCATATGAGATTCCAGATCAGCTGCATCTTCCATCATTCTTCGCTCTACCTTCTTATTGAGTTTATTGGAAATCCAGTAAATAAACAGGTATAAAGGAATAACCAACATGATAATAAGGGCCAGCTTCCAGTAATAGGTAAACATCAGTGTAAACGAAAAAAGGATAATAAATACGTTCACAACAATCTGAATGGAGACATCGTTGATAAAAGTTCTTATTTTGACCGCATCATTCACCCGGGAAATAATTTCGCCGACTTTCATGGTATCAAAAAAACGCTGAGGCAACTGCAGCAAATGCTTGTAATACCCCAGAATCAGATAACGGTCTATACGCTGGCCGGTCTTTAGTACCATGATGCTTTTCATGGAACCTATAAAGAGCTGAAATAACAGGATCACAATCATGATTAAGGAGAGCAGGTTGAGTAAACGGAGGTTTCCGTCAACAAGCACCTCATCTGTTATTTTCTGTATATAAATGGACATGGAAAGACCAAGTATAGTATATACCAGTGCGCCAAGCAGCGCTGGTATGGCCATTGTCTTATGTGGTTTGATCAGGTTCCAGAACCGGGAATAATTACTGATCTTCTCCTTCTTTTGCCGGAAAAATTCATTCGGCTCCATCATAATAAGGACTCCTGTCCATATTTCTGCAAATTCCTGAATGCTGAACCGTTCCATTTTTCCATGAGCAGGATTCATGACAGAGACCTTGTCTTTAGTCACCTCATAAATGACGACATAATGATGGAGTTTGTTTTTTAGAATAAGATGTGCAATAGCAGGAAGAGGTATTCCGGAAAGAGACCGGACTGTTGCCTTGACTCCTTTGGCATCGAATCCCATGCTCTGTAGCCCCTGTATTATGCCCAGAACATTGGTGCCCTTACTATCGGTATGACAGATTTGCCGGATCCTTGCCAGAGGAACCTCCAATCCAAAATGAGTACCTACAGATGCCAGACATGCAGCACCGCAGTCTTTGATATCATGTTGTTTTATCAGGCAGTTTTTTTTCATCGGTGATTCTGTAGCAGATATATAGTAATGGGCTTAAGCTTTAGATCGCGGTCGTGTAAGATAAATCAAACTCACACATATTATCTCTTATTTGATAATTGTTGTAAGTTAGTGATTTTCAGAATTGTATATAAAAAATAAAATTTTGTTCAACGGGCAGTGATTATATCTTGAAAAAAATAATACATTCGCTTATACATTCTACATATGCCCGCAATATTTGATATATTACCTACTCCTGCAGAGTCACCATGGTCATATACTCTGGTACCTGTGATTATTATCTGTAGCATTATCGGGTTTTACTATAAACCGTTTTTTTATAAACTGCTCCTGCACCCGTATGAAATATGCCGGGGCAAAAGGTGGCATACCTTATTTACCTCGGCATTAGTGCACAGAAGCTGGATACACCTTCTTGTCAATGTGGTATTGATCTATGCCCTTTTATATGACCTGTTTGGGTTGATAAAGCAAGAATACGGGACGAATGCAGCATATTTACTTTCTATTTTGATTATCATATGCTTAGTTGTTATCCCAAATCTTTTTCAAACCTATATCAAAAAAGATGACTTTACATATACAGCTGTAGGTGCTTCCGGATTAACTTTTGGCTTATACGGGTTCAGCTTTTTGTACTTTCCTCTTCAAAAAATGAGTAGTTTCTGGATAGAAGCAATCAAAGTAAGCGCACAATTTTGGTTAGCGGTACTTATTGTTATTCTACTGCTGAGCTTTGTCCCTAAAAGTAAAGTTAATAAGGGGCTACATATTTTTGCTTTTTTGTTAGGATCAGTATTGGCATTTTGTGTCAGGCCACCGGCTTTTTTAGAATTTATAAATTCATTTAAATCTGTTTTTCAATAGGTTATCCTATTGAAAAAGCCATTTTGAAATGATATCCCACAAATCTTCTTGTTTAGGATCATTTCTGGATCCGCCATTGATATTGATTTGTTCCTCTAGTGTTAATTCTTTTAATTCAGCCTGAGATTCTGTTGTTTTTTTTTCTAAATTATTCATAGCATTTTGGGTTATTTAAATATTTAAACCAAAGCTAGATCTAGATCAGAGGAGCTACCACAACCCTGAGTTGTATGTTATAACTTAGCGTTGTAACTGAAGTTTTTCTTATAACCGTAGGTTATAATTTTTTATATTATTATATTTATGGCAGAATTAATTGGTAACGGATATGGAAATTGGAGAATACATTCGTATCAAGAGAGAAAACTTAAAAGTATCTCAGGAAGCTGTGGCATTTAAATTAGATATGTCCCAGGCAGCTTATTCTAAAATTGAAAGAGGGGAGACCAAAGTAAAAGTCGATCAGGTTTATAAAATCGCCCACCTTTTCGGTATTAGTGTGTATGAGCTGTTGCCGCCATCCCTCGCAAGTGATGTTACAAGAGAGAACACATTTGGTTTGATTTGGTATGCAATCAAATGGTCCTTTTACAAAATTAAAGGGCTGGTAAAAGGTTGATTTTCTTTATTTAATTTCCATTTTTGAACTAATTGTCCATATTCATGCAGATCTGATTCCCTGATGTGGATGATTCGGCTATTCGTTTATTTTATACAGCTGTATAACTACCCAACCGGATACTGATTAGGTAGAATAGCTTCTGATGGCGTATTTATTTTATATTTCCCTTCCACCTTATTCAGCTATTATTTTCTTTCCTGCTGTTTGATAATCCCTGCACATGCCCTGATTATTTTTTAGTAATTTCGTATAATGGCTAAAAGTAAATCAGCATATTTCTGTCAAAACTGTGGGTATGAATCCCCGAAATGGTTAGGTCAATGTCCGTCCTGTAAACAATGGAACTCATTTGTAGAAGAAGTGGTCGAAAAGGGTAATTCCAAAGTGCCCGAATGGCGGAGTACGACCACGGCTTCTGTATCCAAACGGGCGAATAAAGCTGCAATTATACACGAAATTGTTTATCAGGATGAGTCCCGGATATTGACCCCTGATCAGGAGTTCAACAGAGTACTGGGTGGAGGAATCGTACCCGGATCATTAGTGCTGATAGGAGGAGAGCCGGGTATAGGAAAATCTACATTGATGTTGCAGCTGGCACTTTCCATTCCTCAGGTGAAAACCCTTTATATTTCGGGTGAGGAGAGTGAACAGCAGATCAAAATGCGGGCAGAGCGCCTTTCCCAGTCTTCAAAGGCCAATTGTTATATACTGACAGAGACATCTACACAAAATATATTTAAACAGATAGAAGCTGTACAGCCGGATGTTATTGTGATAGATTCCATTCAGACCTTACATTCTTCACAGATTGAATCTGCTCCGGGATCTGTATCTCAGGTAAGAGAATGTACGGCTGAACTTCTTCGGTTTGCAAAAGAGACCAGTACTCCTGTATTTATCGTCGGTCATATCACTAAAGACGGATCTATTGCAGGCCCAAAGGTATTGGAGCATATGGTTGATACTGTTCTGCAGTTTGAAGGAGATCGTCATCATGTCTACAGAATTCTTCGGGCGGTAAAGAATCGGTTCGGATCTGCATCTGAACTTGGTATCTATGAGATGCAGGGTTCGGGTTTGAGAGAAGTTTCTAACCCGTCTGAGATTATGATTTCTCAGCGGGATGCACCTGTGAGCGGTGTTTCTATTGCTGCGATGCTTGAAGGGATGCGCCCGATGATGATAGAGGTGCAGGCTTTGGTGAGCAATTCGGCATTCGGTACCGCACAGCGATCTTCTACAGGATACGATACGAAGCGGTTAAATATGCTGCTGGCTGTTCTTGAAAAACGCTTTGGCTTTCGTCTGAGTGCACAGGATGTCTTCCTGAATATTGCCGGCGGTTTACGTGTAGAAGATCCCGCTATCGATCTTGCTGTGATTGTTGCGATTATCTCTTCACAACAGGATATGCCGATAAAAACAACGATTGCTTTTGCCGGAGAAGTAGGACTGTCCGGAGAAATACGGGCAGTAAACCGAATTGAGCAACGCATAGCTGAAGCAGAAAAACTGGGTTTTGAAGGAATTTTTATATCCAAATTCAATATAAAAGGTCTTGACCCGAAAAAGTATAATATTGCAATCCGGCCTATGGCCACATTAGAGGATATTTTCCGGGCCTTATTTGGTTAACGGAAAGTAGAGTCTTAGCAGACGTAGTCATGCTGATCCCAAATCAACTGCAGAGTATATCCCTGTATAATACAATAGCCCCTGAATCAAATTTCAGGGGCTATTGTATTTTATTGTTTCAAAGTTCTTGTATCTGTCTATTTAAGTACTTCTGCCAGTTTCCTGTCCAGCGCTTCTTTATGCAGATTCCGGGCTATTATTTTGCCGTTCGGATCGATAAGGACATTCTGCGGAATAGCTTTTACGCCATATAATGTTCCTACATCATTTTGCCAGCGCTTCAGATCTGATACATGTCTCCAGTGTCTTTTATCCGCATGTATAGCTTTGGTCCATGCTGCTTTATCTTTGTCAAATGAGATTCCCAGGATTTCGAACTTATCGCTCTTGAATTTTTCATAGGTAGCGACCAGATCAGGACTTTCTACACGACAATCCGGACACCATGATGCCCAGAAATCTAACAAGACATATTTACCTCTGAAATCTTTTAGTTTAACGGGATTGCCGGTCGTGTCATTTTGAGTAAATTCAGGAGCTTGTTTTCCGACTGCAACCGTAGATAACACCCGTAAATAGTCCTGAAATTCTTTTCCTTCTTTAGATTTCTTTACGTTTTTACTCAGTCCGTTGTAGAGTTCCTGCATCTCCTTATAATCCGGATCATATCCACCCACTCTCCTCAAAGAGATCAGACTGGATACGGAGTCCGGATAGGCTTTGACCAGATCTATATATTCCTGCTTGGTAAGTTCCTTCTTTTGTGATCCCTGCTGTCCGAAAGCGAGTATCGGAAGTGCAAGAAGAAGGTATAGGCATATTTTTTTCATGTGCTGATTTGTTTTCTACAAATATAAAGTAATCTATTAAACTAGTCGAGTAATATTATTGTCATATAATGATTTTAGAATTCAACTGAAGATTATTTATTCTTAACAATCTTTAACAGAATAATAAGATTTGCACAATTATATTTGCTTTTTAACCTAATAATCAATACAACTTGTCGACCAATACTTTACGGATGAAAAATATTCTCTCTTTTTTATGTTTAATGCTTCTCTCTTTCTCCTTGTCAGCTCAGATTAAAGGTGTAGTAACCGATCAGACAGGAAGGCCGCTTCCTTCCGTATCCGTGTTTGTACAAAACAGTACCTCCGGAACATCGACCAATATGTTGGGACAATACGAGCTGAAAGTGTCCAAAGATGAGAAGAATCGTACCCTTGTTTTTCAAAATCTCGGTTATAAGACACAGATCGTGTCGGTGCAGATAAACGAGCAGCCCCATATTATGAATGTGCGATTGGAAGCAGAGGAGAGGCAGATCGGGGAAGTCGTCGTGACTATGAAAGGAGAGGATCCTGCGGTGCGGATTATACGGCAGGCAATTGCAGAACGTCAGGTTAATGCAGAAAAAAATGATAAATATACAGCGGACTTCTATTCAAAGGGACTGCTTAGAGTAAAGAAGCTACCCAAAAAAATACTTGGACAAAAGATTGACGATGATGAGCTGGCATTAGATACATCCCGTACAGGTGTTGTATACCTTTCTGAAACGGTGTCTGAGATTAGTTTTCAGAAACCAGACAAGATAAAAGAACATATTATCGCATCCAAAGTGAGTGGGGATGATAAAGGATTCAGCTTCAATACGGCTTACGGAACAAATTTCGATTTCTATGCAAACAATGTGACACTGGGATCAAGTATTGTATCTCCATTGGCTAATGCAGCATTCTCCTATTATAAATTTAAAAGGGAAAATGTTATTGATGTGGAACCGAAGATGCGGGTTCATAAGATAAAAGTAACTCCTGTGCGTGAATCCGAACCGGTCGTCAAAGGTTATATTTATATTGTGGACGGAAGCTGGGAAATATATGGGGTAGATTTTATTATTAAAGGTTCACAGATGAATCAGCCAATTATTGATACGTTGCATCTGATACAGCAGTATGCCTATAATGCCCGGGATCAAAAGTGGTCGAAGATGCTGCAAACCATAGAGTTCCAGATCAGTATATTGGGGATCGCATTCGACGGGCGGTACATACATAATTTTTCGAATTACAATTACGTCAATGCTTTTGAAAAGAAGACATTTACCAATGTCATAGCTAAGATAGATCCGTTGGCAAATAAAAAAGGAAATGATTACTGGGAAAAGTACAGACCTGTACCGCTGACAGCTGAGGAGTCCGCTGATTATAGTAAGAAAGACAGTATTCAGCAGGTCAGAAATTCACCCCGGTATATCGATTCTCTGGATAGAAAAAATAATCAGTTTAAACCTCTGGATTTGTTGATCGGTTATACCTATCGGCAAACACCGGATCATTTTGTATTCCGGTACCGCGGTTTATCCAACCTCTTGTCTACGAGTTTCAATACCGTGCAGGGATGGAACTTTAATGCAGGATTTTCAGCAGCAAAAGGGGAGGTTGATAAAGGTAAATACAGTATGGGTGAGATCTCTTTCAACTATGGACTCGCTGATGAGCAGCTGCGTGTGAAAGGGAAGCTTTTACATCGTTTTAATACACAGACTTACGATATTCTGACACTGGAAGGCGGTCGGTCTGTAGAGCAGTTTAATCATTCGGAGCCGATTGATCCGGTTTTTAATATGGCCTATTCCTTGTTTTCAAGGAGGAATTACATGAAGATTTATCAAAAAGATTTTGCTAAAATCTCCTATTCCCGAAATCTGATAGATCAGATCGCTGGATCTGTATCTCTGGAGTATGCGGATAGAAGATCCTTGTTTAACAATACAGATTATTCTTTTGCCGGAAGAGAACATGAGTATACATCCAACAACCCTTTATTGCCGGGGGATAATACTGTTCCGGTGTTTGATCCCCATCATTTATTTAAATATAATATTACGGCACGTATACGACCGGGTGTAAAGATTATTGAACGACCGGATGAACGACTGTCGATTCAGGATCCTACTTTTCCTACCCTTTTAATAGGTTGGGAACAGGCTTTTGGGGCTTCCGAGCAGAAGTATGAATATCAGCTTATAAAGGGCAGACTGACACAGGATTTTGATTTTAACAATAAAGGACTTTTCGGTATCGCACTGAATGCAGGTAAATTCTTTAATGCTTCGGGGATTGGATTTGCCGATTTCAGGCATTTCAATGGTAATGAGACAAATGTAGAGCGGGCTTCGCGGTATCTTAATAATTTTCTGATGTTGCCTTACTATACGCGCAGTACCAATGATGCCTATTTTGAGATACATGCGGAACATAATTTTAAGGGCTACGTCATGAATAAGGTGCCTGTATTAAATATGTTGAAGTGGAATCTGATTTTAGGTTATCATCAACTTGCTGTTCCGAGATTCAAACCATATCATGAATTTACGGCAGGATTTGACAATGTTGGATTTGGTAAGTACAGAATTTTTCGGGTAGACTATGTCCGCAAGTTGCAGGGAGCATCTGCTGAAAACGGATTTATGATCAGTATCAAATTGTTGAATATGCTTAAATAAAAAGGCTCCTTTCTTTTGATCGGATAATTCTGGAATAATCTACTATATTAGTGGATATTTATCAGTCTTTTCATATGTCCATTGATATATCATCTAAACTACCGAATGTAGGAACCACCATTTTTACAAGAATGTCTGCTTTGGCACAGCAATACGGTGCATTGAATCTTTCTCAGGGATTTCCGGATTATGCTCCGGATCCTCAGTTGCTGGCGCTGGTCGAGCAGGCCATGCAGGATGGCCATCATCAATATGCTTTGATGACCGGAGTTCCGCTGTTAAGGGAGCGAATTGCTTTTAAAGTTGAACAACTCTATCAGGTTAACGTTGATCCCGCAGAAGAAATTACAGTGACAGCAGGTGGCACACAAGCGATATTTACCGCTATAGCGTCTGCGATAAGCCCGGGAGATGAAGTCATCATATTTGAACCGGCATACGACTGTTATAAACCTACAATAGAACTCTTTGGTGGTAAAGTCCGTGCGGTACGTTTGTTCGCTCCGGATTTTCAGATAGATTGGCAGTATGTGAAAGAACTGGTGACGGATAAGACTAAAATGATCATTATCAATAATCCTAACAATCCAACCGGAAGAGTCCTTCAGCCTGCAGATCTTACAGCCCTTTGTCATATAGTCGAGGGGACAGATATCCTCATCATCAGTGATGAGGTGTATGAGCATATAGTATATGATGGAGGAGCTATCCATTCCCTTCTGGAATATGAGCAATTGCGGAGACGAAGTTTTATCATTGCTTCTTTTGGCAAATTGTTGCATACTACAGGTTGGAAAGTCGGATATTGCATCGCTCCTGAGGGGATGACAAAAGAATTTCGTAAGGTACATCAGTTTAATGTATTCAGTGTAAATACGCCGATGCAGTATGCTATTGCAAAATATCTGGAGGATCCGCAGACGTATTTGTCCTTACCTTCATTCTTTCAGCAAAAAAGAGATTTTATGGCTGAAGGGCTGAAAGACACGGGTTTTGATGTGATTCCTTCTCAGGGTACTTATTTTTTAAATGTTTGTTACAGCAGAATCTCAGAACTCCCGGAAGAGGAGTTTGCGGTTCAGTTGACGAAAGATAACGGAATAGCCATGATTCCTGTATCCGCTTTCTATTCTGCTCCGGTCAATCAGCAAGTATTACGTATATGCTTTGCCAAGAAAACGGAAACATTATCCAAAGCCCTTGATTTACTGAGGAATATTCGCTAATTTTTAATTTAAATATGTTGCTCAAACGATTGTTTAAGGGCAAAAAACGACATAACCGACAAAATCTTGCAAAAAAGCGCAAACATGCTGTGGTTAAACCGTAGAAATTATTAAATTTGCTATTCACCTTATCTAATACTCTATATCTAAAATGGCTAGATTAAATTTGTTGGAAGAGACACGCTTCGAAAAAGTTCCAGTAAGTGTGTACCCTGACCAGGATACGGCATCAAAAGTTGTTGCCAAACGTATCGCTGATATTATCCGGGCTAAGCAAGAGAATGGCGAACAGGCTGTTCTTGGACTGGCAACAGGTGCTACTCCTGTAAAAGTGTATGCGGAATTGATCCGTCTGCATAAGGAGGAGGGATTGAGTTTCAAAAATGTAGTAACGTTTAACTTGGACGAATACTACCCGATGCAACCAGATGCTGCGCAGAGCTATGTGACATTTATGAATAATAAATTATTTGATCATGTAGACATCGACAAAGCAAACATCAATATACCTGATGGTACGCTGGATGCAAAAGATGTACAGGCATTCTGTGCAGCTTACGAGCAAAAAATTACGGATTGCGGAGGTCTTGATATTCAGATTCTGGGTATTGGGCGTACAGGTCACATTGGTTTCAATGAGCCTGGTTCAGCTCCGAATTCGGGAACACGTCTGGTTACATTGGATGATCTGACACGCCGCGATGCGTCAAGAGATTTTGGTGGTAAAGATAATGTGCCCCGCAAAGCGATCACCATGGGTGTAGGTACGATCTTCAAAGCCAGAGAGATTATTCTGATGGCATGGAGCGGAAATAAAGCTGAAATCATTAAAAAGGCTGTTGAAGGTGAAATTTCTTCAGAAATTCCGGCTACTTACCTGCAGTTATCTGATAATGTAGAGTTTATTCTGGATACAGATGCTGCTTCATTACTGACTCGTTTTGACAGACCCTGGTTAGCAGAAGATGTAGAGTGGACACCCGAACTGACTAAGAAAGCAGTTGTTTGGCTGGCTTTAGAAGTGAAAAAACCAATCTTAAAACTTCAGGAAGAAGATTATAACAGTCACGGAATGGCTAAGCTGGTAACAGAAGAAGGTCCTGCTTATACCATCAATATCCGTATTTTTAATGAACTGCAGCACACCATTACCGGATGGCCGGGTGGTAAACCTAATGTAGATGATTCTCAACGTCCGGAGCGTGCTAATCCGGCAAAGAAAACATCTATTGTATTCTCTCCGCACCCGGATGATGATGTTATCTCTATGGGAGGAACATTTATCCGTCTTGCGGATCAGGGACATGATGTGCATGTAGCTTATCAGACCAGTGGTAACACGGCTGTATGGGATGATGATGTCGTGAGATACCTGGAATTTGCAGAGGATTTTGCAAATGAAATGGGTATTGATGCAAGTAAAATCAAAGCTTTATATGATGAAAGCCGTGATATCTTCGCCAGTAAAAAACCAAATCAGATTGATACAGACATTGTTCGTAAGATAAAAGCATTAATCCGTAAGGGTGAGGCAATCGCTGGAGCTCGTTTTGTTGGTCTTCCGGCATCAAATATTCATTTTCAGGATCTTCCGTTTTACGACAGACAGAAATTTTCTAAGAATGTATCTTTTGAAGATGATATCGTTCAGACGATGGAACTGTTACGTAAGGTAAAACCTCATCAGATTTTTGCTGCGGGTGACTTTGCCGATCCGCATGGTACACACCGGATTTGTTTTGACATTATTCTGGAAGCCGTAAAAAGATTACGTCAGACTGATGAGTGGACGAAAGATTGCTGGTTGTGGCTATACCGTGGAGCATGGCACGAATTTCCGATCCATGAGATCGAAATGGCTGTTCCGCTATCTCCGCAGGAAGTATACCGCAAACGACTGGCTATATTCAAACACCAGTCGCAGAAAGATCTTCCGGTTTTCCCGGGTGATGATCCGCGTGAATTCTGGGTGCGTGCAGAAGATCGTACAAGTGAAACGGCTTCACTTTATGACCAGTTAGGTCTTGCAGATTACGAGGCGATTGAAGCTTTTGTAAGATGGAAATTCGATTAATCGATTTATAAGTATACTAAATAACGGCTCCTTTTGCAAAAAGGGAGCCGTTTTCATTATACAAGGCCAAGTTCCGTGATGGCTATTATTTCATTATAGAAAAGAATAAGGGAATACCGGATAGTATTCGGGACGTAGCCGAAGAATTTTTTGAAAGCATTTGTAAAATGACTGGCATGCTTGTATCCCAGTTGATGACTGATAAAGCTGATGGTCAGTTCCCGTTCTTTCAGCAGGTGCTGCGCCTTTTGCATCTTACATTCAGAAATAAAACTAAAGATGGTCTTGCCATAGTACTGTTTGAAATGCTGCTTAAGGTATTGAACATTCGTGCCAACTTCTCTTGCTAAATGTTGAATAGTAAAATTCTTATTCAGGTTAGTTTCAATAATATACTTTACTTTTTTGATCTTTTCAATATCAGTCTCCCGTAATTCAGCCGGTTTTGACAATACCATGCGCTGGATACCATCCATCAGTGAAGATAGGATATAAAGGGATTTGGATTTATAGAACGCTGGTAAAAGAGTATGAGTAGCCTGTACCCGGATAAGATCGACAGCTTTAATATAAGTTCTGGAAGCGACTTCGGTTTCCGTTTTTTCAACTTTGCGGATTCCCGCATCTATATGGAGAATATTTTGGTCTGTGATGTCCATATGTTTCAGGTAAGAAGGCTTGTATAATAAGGTAAGGCATTGTGCATCCGGATGCCTGGAACTTACTTTTATATGCGTATTGTCGAGCCGAATGATCGTGCTGTCTCTTTCTTTCAGGATCAGTTTGTGATTTCCGGCGGATAATGAACATCCTTCTTTTATAGCTATCACCACCAGATAACCCTCGTGCTCAGGAACAAGCTCATATGTAGTATACGGGTTGATCAATCTGATACCGTAATCCGGGTGATCATAATTAAGTGTACGTTTTTTCGTATTAAGCAATTTCATCTTTAAAGAAATTTCCGATGTTATAAGTCTTATTTCCTATTGCGTTATTCGGTGATTTAGATTAACTCTATCTTCGTGCATTATTTATTTAGACTGAATCTAAATCAAATATAGAAAATTTTATACTTATTCAATTTAAAATATTAAGATATGTTAAAAAAATACTTTTCAATCTTATTACTTGTATGGGTGTCGATGTACGCGACTGAGTCATCTGCGCAGACACATATTACATTGGAAGGGCGTATTCTGGATCAGAAAAGTGATGAACCTATCAGTGGTGTATCGGTTTCAGTGAAGGAAAATCCGCGTTCAGGAAGTGTAATTACAGGTTCTCAGGGTTCCTTCCGGATCCGGGCACATCGCGGACAGACATTAGTTATTTCTCATATTGGTTACATGGCTGCAGAGGCTGTGGTTAACACGAGTCAGTCTGATCTTATATTTCGTTTAACGGAAGATCCGCATGTGCTTAGCGAGGTCCTTGTAACAGGAGCTTTAGGTATTAAAAGACAATCCAGAGAACTGGGAACATCTGCACAATCGGTCAGCAATGAAGAGCTTAATCTAGGTAAAGTGGTTAATCCTTTACTGGCTCTATCAAGTAAGGTTGCAGGATTGAGAGTGAATGCTACGGATCTCACAACAGGTAAAACAGATCCGGGTATTCAGATCCGATTGAGAGGAACACGCTCGCTGAACAGATCTAAAAATGATCCGTTATATGTTGTGGATGGTGTTCCTTTGCCGGATATTACCCGTATTAATCCAAATGATATACAGGATATCACGGTGCTTAAGGGCGCAAATGCCGCTGCTTTGTACGGATCTGAAGGTGTCAACGGTGCTATTATGATCACGACGAAATCAGGGCGATCGGAGAGAGGGCAGATCAATTTCAGTAACAGTACCACGTTTTCAAATGTGTTTTTATTGCCTCCGGCGCAGACTGTATTCGGACAGGGACAGAATGGTGTATACAGCCCTGTCGCCAACGAGTCATGGGGAGATAAATTTAATGGTGAAACGAGAGACTTCGGTTTACCGATCAACGGAGTGCAGCCAACAAAAGTGTATTCTGCTCCGTCAAAAGATAACCGCTTAGGTTTCTTTGATACCGGGATTACTGCTCAGAATGATTTGTCCTTTTCCGGCGGAGACGAAAAGGGTTCATATTTTGTGTCTTTACAGGATGTGCGTATAAAAGGAGTAATTCCGGGAGATAAATCCAGCCGTACAGGTGCCAGATTTAACGGATCCCGTCGTTTTAACAAGCTGAATACTTCATTTAATATGAATTATGTATTCTTTAAGAACAATACAACAAGTGACGGTCCCTGGTTATCGGTCTATACACAGCCTGCCAATATCGATTATAAAGAAGCAAGAAACTGGGAAGACCCGGCTTCTCCCAATCATCCGCTGAACTGGTATAATCCGGTAGCAAGTACAAGAAATCCGATTTTTATGGCGGATAATAATAGAAATATGTATGATCAGCATACTTTAAATTCAAAACTGGAATTCAATTACGAGTTTACAGACTGGTTTGATGCGACGTACAGAACAGGTCTCTATTTCCAGTCTGAGCCGGGAAGGGTCACTAACCGCAAGTTAGTATCAAATGTTGCTACACGAAATATCAATGGTTCGGTAAATGATACACATCGCGGATTCACAAGGTTCAATAATGACCTGATTTTGAATTTTCACAAAAACTTCGGGGATTTTTCTACTAAATTATTAGTAGGACAGAATGTACGCATGGATGATTCCAAGCAGATCAACGTAAGCGCGGCAAATTTATTGTTTGAAGATATATTCAACCAGGGCTCAAGAACAGGAGAGCTGACCGGCGGATCTACTATAACGAAATATCGTTCACTGGCAACTTACGGTGAGTTTACAGCGGGATACAGAAATTATTTGTTTTTGACTTTAACAGGTAGAAATGATCAGGTATCCGTATTGGATCCGAATAATAACAGCTACTTCTCTCCGGGGATCAGTTCATCATTTGTGTTTACAGATGCGATAGAAAGCCTTAAGAATAGCAGCATACTAAGTTATGGCCGGATTTATACCTCTTATAACAAGACCGGTAATGTTACCTTAGATCCTTACAGATTAAACCTGACGTACAGTCAGACCGGTGGGTTTCCATTTGGTAGCCTGGTGGGATTTACTCCCTCCTTATCGGAACCGAATTTATTAATCAAACCTGAATTTGTAAAATCATTTGAGGTGGGAACCCAACTCGCATTCTTTAATGACAGATTACGTACGGATATAGCCTATGCGTATTCGGATTCTGACGGACAGATTTTCAATGCCGGGATATCGAGTGCTACAGGATTCAATTCTACTATTGTCAATGCCGGGCAGATAATTAATAAGACACTTGAGGTCATGATTAATGGTACTGCTATTAAAAATAGAGATGTAAGATTGGAGTTCGGAGTTAATTTCAGTTATACGGATACCAAAGCGAAAAATCTATATGCAGGTAATGAGTTTAATATTTTCAGACAGGCATATGCTATTAAAGGAGAGCAATACCCGACCCTTCGTATGACCGATTTTATGAAGGAGAACGGAAAGATTGTACTGGATAAAGACGGGAATGTTATTCCATCCAAAGATGAGAAAATATTAGGCACAATGGTGCCTCCTTATCTGTTTGGATTTAATACCAAATTCAGTTATAAATCTCTGACAGTAGGATTTCAGATCGATTCGAGGTTAGGCAGCTGGATGTATTCTGAAGTTGTACCTCGTATGTATGCTGCCGGTACCCATCCGGAGACAGTGAAATATGACAGACAGCCGTTTATTATGCCAAACTCTATGGTTAGGCTGGCGGACGGATCTATTGTTGAGAATACGAATGTATACTCTAAAGGAGATAAGGCCTGGTGGACTGCTTATGGAAATATTCAGACAACCACTGCAGCAAAAGGTGATTATTTAAAGCTAAGAGAGCTTTATATCGGATATGACTTGCCTGAAAAATGGTTGACAGGGCAGAAGCTGATTAAAAAGGCTAGCATTGGATTTGTCGGAAATAACCTGTTTATCATCAGACATTCTTCCAATACAATCGGTGATCCTGAAGCACTGTATAATCAAACAGACGGATACAACAGTTTCAGACAGATTCCTTCAGCAAGATCAATGGGCTTTAATGTTAACATGACTTTTTAATAACACGAAGATGAAATACAATATTATAAAAATAGGTTTGCTGGCATTCGTTTCAATTACACTAACAGCATGTAGTGATTTTCTGGATGTAAATGTGAATCCGAACTCCCCAATAAAGGAAAATTTAAGTTTAAATGCCAAATTGCCTGCTGCATTGGTTACAACAGCAGTGAATGAGGCCATTCAGTTAAACCAGATCGGAGGATTATGGGGCGGCTATTGGGGAACATCCAATGAGGGGGTTAGTTCATTTACATCGCTGAAAACGTATAATGGGCCGGCTATCCGGGATACCCGTGACGGAGTTCCGGTTTGGGAATCCAACTACAATAATCTTTTGTATTACAAGGAAATATTAGATCAGGCAAATACGGAAGATGCAAAATTTTATTCAGGTATTGCCAAAATTATGATGGCTTATCACTTCTTTATTCTTGTAGATTTCTATAATAATGTGCCATTTGATGAGGCATTAAAGGGGTCTGCTGTTCTGCACCCATCATATGAACCGGGTAAAGATGTGTATACCAAATCTATCAATCTTATCACAGAGGGTATTCAGGAAATCAAAGTTGCATCCCTGTTGCCGACAAATGATGATGTCCTGTTTAAAGGGGATAAGGTTAAGTGGGCAAAGTTTGGAAATACATTAAAATTGAGAGCCCTTTTAAGACAATCTGAAGTTTCTGCACAGGCAACTTATATTACACAGGAGATTGCGAAAATTGTACAGGAAGGATCAGGTTTTCTGTTAGAAAATGCAAGCGTCAATCCGGGGTATCTGAATACAGCAACCAAGATGAATCCCTTCTATGAGACATTCTATCGTAATAATGCAGGTGTGGCAGTTGCTAATTATGCAAATATACGCCCCACTCAATACCTGATCAGTAAATATAAGGAATTTAATGATCCCCGTCTGGCACAGAATTATACGAGTGTTGCAGGAGATTATAAAGGAGTGATTTTCGGAAACAATACCATTGCCAATGAATTTGCTGCGGCAACTACTTCAGCGTTCAAAGGTCCGACTGAAAACGCTAATCAACCTGCCGGGATTGTAAAATCATTTAATCAGGTCAGTATGATCATTTCCCTGGCGGAAGCTAACTTTCTGCAAGCGGAGGCCATGGAAAGAGGCTGGATAAGCGGAGTGGCAAGTCAGCTGTATCAAAGCGGCATACAGGCTTCATTCAACTATTTGTTTAATGTCAACAATTACAATATACAGTCCTATATCAATCAGAACAATGTCAGTTATGCTACGGCTACAAATAAGATGGAACGGATTATAACTCAGAAGTGGCTGGCATTGAACAGTATTAATAATATTCAGGCGTGGAATGATTTCAGACGTCTGGGCTTTCCAAACTTCCCGAATTCTGTATCTTCACCTACGCCGGGTGCATATCCGTTGCGGTTTATGTATCCGGAAACAGAAATCAATACAAATGGTGATAATGTAGTCGCTCAGGGAGAAATTGGAATCCTGTCTTCCAAAGTGTGGTGGGATGCTAATTAAATTTATGCTGTCTGAATCCTTTCAGATGAATAAATAAGAGTATAAAGTAATTATGTCAGGTAATGCTGTAAAGCAGCATTGCCTGATTTTTATTTGATGAATCATTAAAAAGAGAGAGAAAATGAATAAATCAAAACAAACAACAACGGATTCGAAATGGCCGAAAATCCGTAAGTTTTTCAACGACCTTCACCTTTGGTTTGGTTTGATCAGTGGTATCGTTGTCTTGATTGTATGCCTTACAGGTACAATCTATGTGTACAATACGGAAATTCGTGAAGCAGCAGCTCCGCATCTGTATAAAGTGGAAAAGCCTGCTCAGGAAGCAATGACTGCGGATGATCTTCTTATCGCTGCGAAAAAACAAATTAAAGGTAAAATTTCCGGGATCCGGATTAACCATGATCCGGAGAGAGCCTATGCCATCCTGTATAGCAAACCTAAAAAAGAGGAAGGAAAAGCGGATGGAAAAGATCAGTCTGTGAAGAGTGCGGAAAAGGCTGAGGCTAAAAAAGATGTCAAAGAAGGTATTGCTGCAAACGGGGAAGGAAAAAATAAAAAAGAAGGGCAGCAAAAAGAGAAAAAGTCTGGTCCTCCGGCTGGCGGGCGTCAAAGAGCCAATCAGATGATGATCAACCCTTATACCGGTGAATTATTGGGTGATCCGCAGGAAAAGGAAACAAAGACAGCCGCTTTTATGCAAAAGATGTTTAGTTTGCACCGTTGGCTCATGCTGAATGAAATCGAAAAACCCCTTATTGAAGGAGTGGAAAACAGAAAGCTGGGAAGCTGGATCACAGGGACAGCGACTTTGCTCTTTACATTAGGTGTAATCAGCGGAATCGTTATCTGGTTTCCACAACGTCTCAGAGGATGGAAGAACGGGTTAAAGATCAAATGGTCTGCAAAGTGGAAACGTATAAATCATGACCTGCATAATACATTGGGTTTTTACAGCTGCATTATTTTATTTCTGATGGGTGTAACAGGCCCTTTCTGGTCATTCGACTGGTATCGGACAGGCTGGCAGAAGACCTGGGGAACCTATAAGGAGGCTCCGAAAGAAGGAGGCGTACCTCCCAAAGAAGAAAAGAAAGAAGAATCCATATATCCTGGTCCGGAACACGCTCCATTAGCCGTGAATCAGTTATTGTCATTAGCAGATAAGGAACTTGATTATCCGGGCGATTATATGCTTTCTCTGCCTTCCGATTCTGTGGCCACAGTATCTATATCCAAATATAGAAAAGGATTCTTCGCTCCGGCAACAGCGGACAGATTAATATTAGATCAGTATTCCGGAAAAATTCTGAAAAAGGAAATTTTTGCAGAAAAACCTTTGAATGAACGCATATCCTCTTCTGTAAAGAGTCTGCATGTCGGAGATGTATATGGTCCGTTTACCAAGCTGCTGTATTTTATATCCTGCCTCATAGCCACCTCACTTCCGGTGACGGGAGTCATGATCTGGTTGAATAAGATGAAGAAAACAAAAAAGAAAAAACCGGGAATGGCTTAAGCAGCGTTTTTAAACGATCTGTAATACCATTCTATAAGGGCTGTTGCAAATTATGCAACAGCCCTTATTAATGCCAAATGCTAGACTTTCATTCGCTGTACACGAACAGCGTTGAGAATGGCAGCCAGTGCAACACCTACATCTGCAATAACAGCCTCCCAGAGTGTCGCCACTCCGCCGGCGCCCAGAATCAGAACAATGATTTTTACACTTAGTGCTAATATGATATTCTGCCAAACAATATTTCTTGTCAGTTTTCCTACACGTATCGCTGCCAGTATTTTACGAGGTTCATCATTTTGTATAACCACATCGGCAGTTTCTACTGTAGCATCTGCTCCCAATCCGCCCATAGCGATTCCTACTGTTGCTAATGCTACGACAGGAGCATCGTTTACACCATCCCCTGCAAAGGCAACTTTTCGGTTCTGATCCAGTAATGCTTGTACATGCTTTACCTTATCTTCGGGTAACAGATTGCCGTATGCCTCGTCTATTCCTAACTTTTGAGCAACGTCATTGACAACAGATGCCTTGTCTCCGGATAACATTACGGTGTGCAAACCGCTGTCTTTCATTTTACGTATCACTTCGGCTGCATCATCCTTTACCTGATCAGCAACAGTAATATAGCCTCCATATTGTTGATTAATAGCCAGTATAACAATAGAATCTACGATATTCTTAATTTTAGCGGGATAGGAGATGCCAAATTTATCGAGCAACTTCGCATTACCGGCGAGAATCTCGCAGCCATTGACTATTCCTTTCAACCCATGTCCGGCAATCTCCTCCACGTGTTCTGCCGGTAGAACAGGTTCCTCATTATGATCATGCCGCATTACGGCTTTGGCAATAGGATGCGTAGACTGAGATTCAATCGCTTTGGCATAACGGAGCAATTCGGAAGGTGTAATATCCTGAGCGGATTTAACTTCCCTGACTTCAAAAACACCTTTCGTCAATGTGCCGGTTTTGTCCATCACAATGCTGTCTACTGTCGTAATCGCATCCAGAAAATTGCCTCCTTTAAAGAGTATTCCGTTGCGGGAAGCAAGTCCGATACCTCCGAAATACCCTAATGGAATGGAGACTACCAATGCGCAGGGACAACTGATCACCAGAAAGACAAGTGAACGATAAAACCACTCTCTGAATATATATTCATCTACAAAAAGTGCAGGAAGCAGACAGACTGCGACTGCAAGCCCAAATACAATAGGGACATATACTTTCGAAAATTTACTGATAAAGAGCTGAGTCTGTGATTTTCGGGCGGTAGCATCCTGTACCATTTCCAGAATACGGCTAAGTTTACTGTCCCTAAAAGCAGCCTTAACCTGCACCATACTCACTTTTTCCAGATTGATCATCCCGGCCAGGACCTCTTCATTTTTGTACTTTGTGTCCGGCTTGCTTTCTCCGGTAAGCGCCGCGGTATTAAATGATGCTGAATCGGAAGATAAGATCCCGTCGAGAGCTACCTTTTCCCCGGCCTTAATACGGATGATTTCATCTATAATTACCTGATTCGGATGTACAGCAAGTTCCTTTCCGTCTCTCATTACGGTGACTTCATCTGGTCTGACATCCAATAAAGCTTTGATATTTCTTTTGGCTTTGTCTACGGCACTATCCTGAAACCATTCTCCGATCTGGTAAAATACCATTACTGCAACTCCTTCTTCATATTCGCCGATCATAAAAGCTCCTATTGTTGCGATCGTCATAAGTACAAATTCATTGAAAAAATCACCTCTTGAAGCCTTTCTTACAGCCAGATCAATGACAGGCCATCCAGCCAGAAAATATGCAACCGAACTGAAAATGAGTTGTAAATAGGAAGGAATAGTAATCCGGAAAGCATATTCCAGCAGGAGAAGGGTTAGTAAGATGATAAGTGCAATAAGCAGGTTTTTCTGTTCGATCCACCAGGGTTTTTCTTTGATCTCCGTATGATTATGGTCATGATGATGTTCGCACATATCTTGAATTTAAAGGTCACTGTTCTGTTTTTTCTAAATTAGCAGATTAATATCAGGAAAGCGAAGATATCAGATCATAAAATCAATAAAAAGGCAGTAAAGGCGCAGGCATAAAAATATGGATGTCTGGAAATAAAAACGGGATCCGATTAATACCGGATCCCGTATGTATTGTAATCTGAGAAAGATCAATTTTCTTTTGAAGATCCCAGAATTGCTGATAATATCATTTCTACAATAGCGACGACGATTGCAAATAATGCTGCGGTCCAGAATCCGGATACATCAAATTTAGCGCCCATAATTTTATCACTTAACAATACCATCAGTACAGTAATAATAAAAGATACCAATCCCAAAGTCAACCAATTCAAGGGGAAGGTAAACAAGCGAAGAATACTTCCTACAGTCGCATTTACAAATCCGATAACCAATCCGGTTACAATCGCCCACCCGAAACCTGCAACATAAACTCCCGGAATGATCCAGGCTGATACAGCTACTACAACGCCGGTCAATAATAAACTAATAATAAATTTCATAGCAAAATGGTTTAAAAGTTCCGGATAAAAACGTTCAAAATAAGTGCCAAAAACCATTTTAAACTCTAAAAAAGAAGATTTTCAATTACTTTCTAAACTTTTAGTTATCTGATCTTGCTCTGTCATGATACGGTAATGTGATAAAAAAAAATAAAAAATGCTATGCTTGCATAATTATTTTTTCGTATATTCACTCTTGCAATTATAAACAGTAACGATCATGAAGAAATTAATGCTATCATTAATGGTGCTATTCGTAACAGTAGCTCTATTTGCTCAAACAGATCCTGTAATCGGTAAATGGCAGAATCCAAGCGGAGAAGCAAGAGTCGAGATCTATAAAAAGGGCGATAAGTTTTACGGAAAGATTTATTGGCTTAAAACTCCAAACGATGAATCCGGTCATCCTAAAAAAGATGTTAAAAATCCGGATGATAAGCTCAAGAGCAGACCTGTAATTGGCATGGAAAATCTGACAAACTTTGAAAAAGTAAAAGACAATATCTATGAAAACGGAAAAGTATATGATCCTAAATCCGGAAAAACATATAGCTGCAAGATGACGCTTAAAGGAGATAAACTGGATATCAGAGGATATGTAGGTGTAAGTCTCATAGGTCGTACCGATACTTTTACAAGAGTAAAATAAGTCGGTTTCTAATATAAAAAACTTAGTAAATTAGATTTCATAAGGTGGTTTTTGGTTGAAAAGGCCTTGATATTTTATCAAGGCCTTTGTTTTTTGATTTTTAATCGATTAATTTGATATAAATAATACAATCGTATATGTCTGTTAATATGTCCTACCGCGAAAATGTCAAGCTGGCGCTGCAATCTATTGTAAGCAACAAGCTGAGGACATTTCTGACAGCTCTGATCATAGCGATTGGTATTACGGCTTTGATCGGTGTCCTTACTTCTATCGATGCGATTCAGAGCTCTCTGACAAATTCCTTCTCTTCCATGGGCTCCAATTCCTTTAATATTCGTAACCGGGGGCTTAATGTGCGTATCGGCGATCAGGGAAGTCAGCCCAAAGTATATCCTGCGATTACGTATAAACAAGCGCTGGAATTTAAAGACCGGTTCAATACAGATGCTATTGTGTCTATCAATGCAAATGTAACCTGGGCTTCTACCATCAAATTTAAAAGCGAGAAAACTAACCCTAATATCGGGGTAATAGGCGGGGATGATAATTATCTGCAGACTTCGGGCTATAAAATTGCTGACGGCAGGAATTTTACAAAACAAGATGTGGAATTAGGAAGTGCTGTGGTGATTATCGGAAAAGAGATAACGACGAAACTTTTTAAAAATAATACAAATCCGCTGGGGCAGTATATTACTGTAGGAGATGATCGCTTTCTGGTGATTGGTGTGCTGGAAAGCAAGGGCTCGAGTGCTGGATTCGGAGCGGATAAGGCTTGTTTTGTGCCCATCTCTAAAGCGAGGATGATGATGGAAAATGCTAATCCTTCATACGTTATCACGGTTATGTCTCCGGATCCGCTCCGAATGGATGCAGCAGAAGGAGAGGCAATTCTTACTTTTCGTAAGATACGCGGGCTGAATGCCAGACAAACATCTAATTTTGAAATAATAAAATCAGATGCTGTGGCACAGATGCTGATGCAAAATCTGAATTATGTGACCTATGGTGCCATTGCCATTGCTGCTATTACATTATTAGGCGCTTCTATAGGTCTCATGAATATTATGCTCGTCTCGGTTACCGAACGTACCCGTGAGATCGGGGTGCGAAAAGCCATCGGTGCCACTCCGGGAGTAATACGCAAACAGTTTCTTATGGAAGCAATTGTCATTTGTATTCTGGGAGGATTAGCCGGGATTATTCTGGGGATTTCGATCGGAAATCTTTTGGCTGTAGCGCTCGGCGCGAGCTTTATTATTCCGTGGAAATGGATGTTCCTGGGGATGGCGGTCTGTATCTTCGTTGGTGTAGTTTCAGGGTATTATCCTGCATCTAAAGCTTCCGGACTCGATCCTGTGGAAGCACTGCGCTATGAATAGTGAAAAATTAAACAATCGTTTCCACAGTCTTCTTTTTGTGTAATTTGGGTTAAATTTTCTTTAAACCCGCCTTCTGCATCCCTTTCTTCAGAGATAAAACTGTATTTTTACGTGCTAAAATAGACTATTATGTATAAGACACTTCAACCTGCATTGCAGAAAGAGATCGCAGCCATTAAAGAAGCTGGTTTGTATAAAGAAGAACGTATTATCGTGACTCCACAGGGAGCCGATATTAAAGTAAGCACAGGTGCCGAAGTTATCAATTTCTGTGCAAACAATTATCTGGGGCTTTCTTCTCATCCCAAAGTGATTGAAGCGGCTAAGCAGGCTATCGATTCACATGGATACGGTATGTCGTCTGTACGTTTTATCTGTGGTACGCAGGATATTCATAAGGAATTAGAATCTAAACTTTCGACTTTTCTGGGAACAGAAGATACGATCTTATATGCAGCGGCATTTGATGCCAATGGCGGAGTATTTGAGCCTCTATTTGGTGCGGAAGATGCTATCATCTCTGATGAACTGAATCATGCTTCTATCATTGATGGAGTAAGATTGTGTAAAGCACAGCGTTTCCGTTATAAAAATGCGGATATGGCTGATCTGGAAGCACAGTTGCAGGCTGCTTCAGGAGCCCGTCACAAAATTATTGTGACTGACGGCGCGTTCTCTATGGACGGATCCGTAGCACCATTAGACCAGATCTGTGATCTTGCCGATAAATATGAAGCACTGGTGATGATTGATGAGTCGCATTGTACAGGTTTTATCGGTAAAAACGGCAGAGGTACACATGAATTATATAACGTGATTGACCGTGTGGATATCATTACCGGAACACTTGGAAAAGCATTGGGAGGAGCCAGCGGAGGCTTTACTTCCGGTAAAAAAGAAATCATAGATATGTTACGTCAGCGTTCCCGTCCGTATTTATTTTCAAATACACTGGCGCCGGCCATTGCAGGTGCTTCGGTGGCTGTACTGGACATGTTGAGCCAGACGACAGAGCTTCGTGACAAACTAGAGAATAACACCAAATATTTCCGTGAACAGATGACAGCTGCGGGCTTTGACATTAAGCCGGGATTTCATCCGATCGTGCCTGTAATGCTGTATGACGCTAAATTAGCACAGGAATTTGCAACAAAAATGCTGGAAGAGGGTATTTATGTGATCGGCTTTTATTATCCGGTTGTTCCTCAGGGAAAAGCCCGGATCAGAGTACAGATATCGGCCGGACATGATCGTCACCACCTGGACAAAGCTATTGCTGCGTTTACTAAAGTCGGTCAGGAATTGGGGGTTATAAAATAAAAATTAGTGATGATGTAAAAATTGTGGTGTAAAATCGTTAGCTTTGCACCCTCAAATTTTATATACAAACATTTGCTAGATGCAGAATATCAGAAACATAGCGATCATCGCACACGTTGACCACGGTAAAACCACATTGGTTGACAAAATCTTACACTTTACCAATCTTTTCAGAGATTCGGAAAACAAAGGCGACTTAATTTTGGATAACAATGATCTGGAGCGCGAACGCGGTATCACCATTGTCTCTAAAAACGTTTCTGTTACCTATCAGGGTGTAAAAATCAATGTTATTGACACTCCTGGTCACGCCGATTTCGGAGGTGAAGTAGAGCGTGTACTTAAAATGGCTGACGGGGTTATCCTTTTGGTGGATGCGTTCGAAGGTCCGATGCCGCAAACACGTTTCGTGACGCAAAAGGCATTGGGATTAGGACTGAAACCAATTGTTGTTGTCAACAAAGTGGATAAAGAAAACTGTCGTCCGGATGAAGTATATGAAAATGTTTTTGACCTTTTCTTCAGTCTTGATGCAAATGAAGAGCAATTAGATTTCCCTGTACTTTACGGTTCATCTAAACAAGGATGGATGTCAACAGACTGGAAAGAACCTAAAGAAGATTTTACTGATCTTCTGGATGCTATTCTGAAACATATCCCGTCTGCTCCTGTAGTAGAAGGTACTTTACAAATGCAGATTACGTCTCTTGATTATTCTACTTTCGTAGGACGTATCGCAGTAGGACGTGTAGCGCGTGGTATGATCAAAGAAGGACAACCGGTATCGCTTGTGAAACGTGACGGTAAAATCGTAAAATCCCGTGTGAAAGAGTTGTATGTGTTTGAAGGATTAGGCAAAGCGAGAGTTACAGAAGTAAAATCAGGTGATATATGTGCTGTAGTTGGTATCGAAGGATTTGATATCGGTGATACTATCGCAGATTTTGAAAACCCGGAACAACTGGAGGTTATGCATATCGATGAGCCTACCATGAATATGTTGTTCACGATCAATAACTCTCCTTTCTTCGGTAAAGAAGGTAAATATGTGACTTCACGTCACATCCATGACCGTCTGCAGAAAGAATTGGAGAAAAATCTTGCACTACGTGTTGTTCCTACAGAATCTCCTGATGCCTGGTTAGTATATGGTCGTGGTATTCTTCACTTATCTGTATTGATCGAGACAATGCGTCGCGAAGGATACGAGCTTCAGGTAGGTCAGCCACAGGTTATCGTTAAAGAAATTGACGGTGTGAAGTGTGAGCCTATTGAAGTAATGGTTGTAGATGTTCCTGCTGAGGTGTCCGGTAAGGTAATCGAGTTGGTAACTCAACGTAAAGGTGAATTGTTAGTGATGGAGACAAAAGGAGAAATGCAGCATCTGGAATTCGAGATTCCCTCCCGCGGTATCATCGGTCTTCGTAACAACGTATTGACTGCAACAGCTGGTGAAGCTGTAATGGCTCACCGTCTGAAAGGTTATGAGCCTTGGAGAGGAACAATCCCTGGCCGTCTTCATGGTGTATTAATCTCTCTTGATAAAGGTACTACTACTGCATACTCTATCGATAAGCTGCAGGATCGTGGTAAATTCTTTGTAGATCCGGGAGTGGATATTTATGAAGGACAGATATTAGGAGAACACATCCGTGATAATGATTTGACTATCAATATCGTGAAAGGTAAGCAATTAACGAATATGCGTGCTTCAGGTACGGATGATAATACCCGTATTGCTCCTGCAATCAAATTCTCACTGGAAGAGTCTATGGAATATATCCAGGCTGACGAGTACATCGAGGTTACACCGGAAAGTACACGTCTGCGTAAGATCTACCTGACAGAGAATGAGCGTAAAATCAATGCGAAAAAATTCCAGTAATCGTATCGCATCATACATAGAAAAAGAGTTGTCAGATTTCTGACAACTCTTTTTTTGTTTACAGGAAGCGTTTTATAAAATTGAACAGCTTTATGGTTTTTGCAGTATAGGGATACCAGAATACCTGCGATAACGGAATTTTTTTGCTGCCTGATACTACAGTCCTTTCATGTGAAAAGGATTTGAAACCATATTGTCCGAAGGACTGTCCTATTCCCGAATGATTGACTCCGCCAAACGGAAGATTGGGATGCATATACTGAATCAGCATATCATTCACTGCAGTAGAGCCGGCAGTTGTATTCCTGAGAATCGTATCCGTATAATGCCTGTTGTTACTGAAGATATAGAGTGCCAGAGGTTTTTCTTTTCGGGATACAAGGGTCAATGCTTCATCTACATTTTCATAGTAAACCACTGGTAATATGGGACCAAAGATTTCTTCTGTCATTAAGCTGCTGTCTGCGGGCATGTCTGTCACTACTGTCGGAGCTATATAAAGCGATGTCTTATTTGTTTCACCGCCTGCCAGTATCCGGGCTCCTGCTTCAACAGCTTGTTTGAGAGCCGCATCCAGACGGTCAAATTGCCTGTCATTGATGATACGGGCCAGATCCGGCGATTGATCTGCAGATGTTCCGAAAGCCTTTACCACTTCTTCCGGTACTATTTTTTCAAATGTATCCTTCAGTTTTTTGTCTATAAGTACATAGTCGGGGGCAATACAGGTTTGTCCTGCATTTACGAATTTGCCCCATATCAGATTTCGTACTATCTGTCGCAGATTTACATCTTTATCTATAAATACAGGTGATTTTCCGCCTAATTCTAATGTTATATCTGAAAGGTGTGCAGAGGCAGCCTGCATCACGATCTTACCTACCTTCGGTGAACCTGTAAAATGAATATGGTCAAATTTGAGATTTAGTAAATGTGTAGTTTCTTCAGCTTGTCCGTTAATAACGGCAACATGCTCCTGTTGAAATACAGAGCGGATAATTTTTTCTACTATCACATTGGTATGGGGAACGTATTCGGATAACTTCAGCATAACAGTATTACCGGCAGCTATACTGCTGATTGTTTGCATCAGCGGAATCTGAAACGGATAGTTCCAGGGCGTAATAATAAGAGAATTACCCTTTGGCTCATATTGGAGGTAGGAGTGTGTCGTGATATACATCAGGTTGTTCTTTACCTTTTGGTTTTGAGCCCATCTTTTTAGATTCCTGCAGATATGTCTTATCGTAGATTGGACAACGTAAATTTCGGTATAATCTGTTTCAAAGGTATTCTTTCTGAAATCCAGGTGTAGAGCTTTCGTAATTGCAGCGTGATTGTTTTCTATTTGTTCACCCAAACTGCGAATAAGGGAAATGCGTTGCTCTACGGACAGCTGTCTGGTTTTTTCCTTGTAGTCCAGTTGTCTGGAGTAGAGAGAAGATATGTGTGCTAAAGGTGTACAGGTCGCTTCTGCCATAGTCAGGGTATTTTATTACAAAACCATCAAATGCTAAACAAAGTTTTAATTAAAAAAGGCCCGACGATATGTCAGACCCTCAATTAACAATATTTCGGATCAGTTTATTAAAACATAGGTACTTCTATCAGGAGAAGTTGTGCGTCTGCATCTGCTTCTATACTGATATTAGCTGAGTCGTGTATTCCTATTGCGTCTCTGCGGCCAAGCTGTTCTCCTCCGACTGAAACATTTCCTTCCAAAACAAAGAGATAAATGCCATTTGTCTGACTGTGTAAATGATAGGCTAAAGTATTTCCTTTTTGCAGATCAGCAAGATTGAACCAGGAATCCTGATTTATCCATACAGCATTTGCATCTGCTTCATCTGGAGAGACAATGGTAATCCATTTATTCTCTTTGTCAAGATGAGCATATGATTTTTGATCGTATCTCGGTTCGATATCCGCTTCTTTAGGTATAATCCAGATTTGTAAAAATTTTACGTCATCTGTTTTACTTCCGTTGAATTCGGAATGCTGAATACCTGTGCCGGCACTCATGATCTGTACATCTCCGGTCTGTATATCTTTTCCATGACCCATGCTGTCGCTGTGAGCCAGTGTGCCTGATAGCGGGATACTTACAATCTCCATATTGTCATGCGGATGGCGGCCAAATCCCTGGCCTGCTGCTACATGATCATCATTCAACACACGTAGTGCACCGAAATGGATATTGTCCGGGTTGTAATATTGTCCGAAACTAAAAGAATGATAGCTTTTTAACCATCCGAAGTCTGCATGACCGCGTTTTTCTGCACGATGGATTGTTTTTTGCATGATTAACCTCCTGTATTTATATGTTTAAACATCAATATTTGTGCCAACTACAATAACATACAGGGAGGTGTCAAAATGACAGATGGTCCTGTTGGGTGAGGGAAGTACACGAATCCGTACAGCATATTTTATCAAATGCAGTACGGATTATGTTCTTATTGATCTATAGCAAAGCTGCTATTTTTCTAAAATTCTTTTCTTTCGTAGCATCCATAATCAGGAACCAGTCAATGATTGTCCAGATACCCAGACCTCCACATGTCAATAACTTTCCGATTCCGAGACCTGTATCTCCGATAATGAAACGATCTATACCAAATGAACCTGCAAAGATCGAGATCAACAGGGTAATCGTTGGATCGTTGAAGGACAGCATCTGTATTTGTACAAAACGACTCTCATCCATTTGCAGCATTTGCTCTCTCAACAGATTAAGATGTTGAGGTGAGAAAAATTTGACCTGAGTTATTAAATAACTGTCCACTCTTTGTGCATCCATAGTTTTAGCTTAATAATGTTTTCAATCGTAAATATAGAATTTTAGTAAGAATGCGCAAAAAAATAAAATCGGCGTTATCCTTAGGATAACGCCGATTTTATTTTTTACTTAGTCTTTAAGTTTTTCCGGAGCAACTGTCCGGATCAGTGCACGTGCAAGGATCCGATTTGGATCTACGAGTGGCAGCCCTGAGATTTCTTTTTCACGAAGTGCCCAGGATAATTCTGTACATCCTAATACGATCACTGTAGCACCTTCTTTTTTGAGTTCGTGGATTGCACCAACCAATTCTTCTTTTGCGCGGTTTGTGACAGGAGAGGAGCTGGCTTTGATTCCGTACTGCTCATCATGTATTGCCGCCTGGATTTTCTCCTGCCATTCCTCAGCTGGCTGAATAACTTTCAAGCCCTTAGCTGCAAATACGTGATTGTAAAGGCCTGTGTTGCGGATACCTGTAGTGGTCAGGATGCCGACTACAGGTGAAGTGAAATGTGTTGCGATATAATCGGATGTTTCTTCCACCATATGTAGCAACCGGATTTTATGCTCTTTATTTTGCAATTCATACCGGATGATATCAAATATGGGAACGGCATGCGCTGTATGACAGGGGATGGCAGCTACAGTCGCCCCGGATTTTTCCAGTTCACTTATGATGTCTGCCATGGCGTATGCCGGATTTGTCAATGTATTATCAAGTAAATACTGCGTGCGGTCCGCGATACGATGTGGTTGTGAAGACAAAAGCACAGGCAGGTGATCCTGATCTGTGGATGCAATTGTTTCTTCCATTATTTTTTTGATAAGCTCCAGTCCGGCAAGTGGTCTGGCTCCTCCAACGATTCCAATCATTTTGTGCCTCCTAATCTTAATTTAATCCCCTACTTCTGATCGAAGTCCGGTTCTCATTAATTATCCAAAAATGAAGCCAATATGGCTGTATGGGTTGCAAAAATATGTTAAAGGAGTGTTGTATGGATTTTTTGTTCTGAAAGAGACGGAGTCGCTATCCTATTTTCTATTATTGATATAGATTCGGAGGCTGTTACTCTTCCTTTGCCTCGTGATAATCCTTATTAAGTTTATCCATGCGTTTTTTGATGGATACATCCGTTCTGAAACCTTCCAGATTATCAATAGCGCTTTTCTCAACAGCAATACTTGTATGGGATTCATAGTCGTGAATCTCGCGCTGACTCAAAAGAGCCTGATCATATGAATCGCGGCCGCTCATGAGTTTGACAAATACGGGCAGACACTCAAAAAATATAAACAAGAGTGCAATAAAAAGTACAGCATTTTCTGTAGCCTGATCAACCGTGCCGTCTGCTTTAAATTTAAGGTTGCCAAGGGCTGCATTACGATCTGCAAATCCGGCTATATTGACTGCACTATCCAGGCTTTTATTGGAAAGTAGTTTTTGATCCAGTATACCCTCGAATGCCTTTCGGTCCTGGAGTACGACTTCTTTTTGTTGAATGCGTGTTCTCAGCGTATCGAGATAGATTTCCTGTTTTTTGAGCTGAGCCTCTTTCATTTTAGCATAAGGTCCGTATCCCATGACACCGGAAGTCTCTGTTGTTTTGTTGCCAAAGATTTCGAAATTAAGTTTTTGCTTATCAGACTTTATGCTGCTGTCTAATGAGTCCGCCTGTTTTTTTAATCCGTTGAGCTGCCCATATTCAGTTGCATACTTATTTTCAAATGTCTGATTGAGGGTATCTATTTTTGCCCGCTGCTGACTCAGGTATGATCCCCGCAGATGTTCACGGATCTCTTTGTCAAATATCTTTAACTCCAGTGGTCTGGAAATAACAACACCGACAAGTATGGCCAGTAAGATTCGTGGAAAAGCCTGTAAAAATTGCTTTCCGCTGCCTTTAGTCTTGTCAATACTCAGTACTATGTAACGATCGAGATTAAAGATTGCCAGCCCCCAAATAAGTCCGAAAAGTATTGCGTATACAACAGAAAGCGGATTACCGCTAAAGACAAAGTATAATGCATATCCGCCGGAAAGAGCTGCAAAAAGCCCGGTGAAAAATATCGTGGCACCAATACTGACATATTTATTATGTTCTTCGGGATATTTTATCAGGGTGTCCTGATGTACGCCGGCACAGTACCAGAAGAAGCGAGATACACTATTCATCTTTTAAGTTGCTAATTATTATGCTAATAGACGTAATATTTTGATAATAGTTACATCTATGTATTTGTTTTACAAAAATCTGATAAATTTCTCAAAGTAAAGAGTCTTTGTGCCCGCTAAAGGCAGTCATTCCGGGTGGAATTGTTAACTTTGTAAAAAAACATTGAAAACAAATCAAGAAACAGAAATGAATAAAAAAAGCTTTTTGCCCATGTTCATGATCGTTGCGGCAACTGTGGTCGGTTGTACTAATGAACAGAAGACAGAAACGACCAACCCTTTACTTTTAACCTATGATACACCTTTCAATGTACCTCCTTTTGACAAGATCAAAGATGAGCATTTTAAGCCTGCATTTGATGAAGCATTAAAACAACATAAACTGGAGATCGACTCTATTGTTAATAATACGGATGAACCAACTTTTGCAAATACTATTCTGGCTTTAGAAAATGCCGGAGGTTTGTTAAGTCAGGTTTCCACTATATTTTCTAATCTTAATTTAGCGAATACTAACGACACTATTCAGGCTTTAGCCAAAGGTATGGCTCCTGTATTGTCTGCACATAATGATGAGATTACATTAAATTCTACCCTGTTTGGCAAAATCAAAACCATATGGGAAAAGAAACAGACACTCGGACTGGATGCTGAAGACAATAAGTTACTGGAAGAAACATACAAAAGATTTATCCGTTCGGGAGCTGGCCTGAAGGATAAGGATAAAGAAAAACTGAAAAAAATCAATGCAGAGTTGTCAGTGCTGACCACCCAGTTTGGACAAAACGTTTTAAAAGAAACCAATGCATTCGAATTGGTTATTGATAAAGAAGCTGATCTGGAAGGGCTTACCTCTGATCTGAAAGCGGCTGCAGCAGAAGCTGCGAAGACAAAGGGTCTGAAAGATAAATGGGTATTTACATTGAAAAACCCATCAATTATGCCATTTCTGCAATATGCCAAGAACAGAGATCTGCGTAAGAAAATCTGGGAAGCATATAGCCTGAGAGGAAATAACGGAAATGACGCAGACAACAAAGAGATTGTGCGCAAAATTGCAAATCTGCGTCTGGAAAAGGCCAAATTATTAGGCTTTGCAAATCATGCCGCTTATGTCTTGTCTGAATCTATGGCCGAGAATCCGGCTAATGTATATGATTTACTGAACAAGCTGTGGACTCCGGCTCTGGCAAAGGCAAAAGTGGAAGCTGCAGATATTCAGAAAGAGATCATTGCTGCAAAAGATACATTTAATGTAGCACCATATGACTGGAGATACTATGCTGAGATTATCCGTAAAAAACGCTTTGCTTTGAATGAAGAGGATATCAAGCCTTATCTGAGTCTGCAGTCTGTACGTGAAGGGGCTTTCTCTGTAGCAAATAAGTTATACGGTCTGACATTTGTCGCTTTAAATAATGTACCGGTCTATCACCCTGAAGTGGAAGTATATGAAGTGAAAGATAAAGATGGTTCACAGCTGGGACTGTTATATGCAGACTTTTTTCCGAGAGCTTCTAAAAAAGGCGGAGCATGGATGACATCCTACCGTTCACAATATAGAAAAGAGGGCAAGCGTGTAGCTCCTGTTATTTCTATTGTATGTAATTTTACCAAACCAATAGGTGATGAACCTGCATTGCTTACATTTGATGAAGCAACAACTTTATTCCACGAATTCGGACATGCGCTGCACGGATTATTGTCTAATGTTAAATATAAAAGTCTGGCCGGTACATCGGTACCGAGAGATTTTGTGGAACTTCCTTCACAGATCATGGAAAACTGGGCGGCAGATCCTGAAGTCTTGAAAGTATATGCCAAACATTACAAAACCGGAGAGGCAATCCCGGATTCGCTGATTTCTAAGATGCAAAAGGCCGGCACATTTGATCAGGGCTTTGCTACTGTAGAATATTTGGCTGCGTCCTTACTGGATATGAATTACCACACCATTACAGCTCCTGTTAAAGAAGATATCAATGCTTTTGAGAAAGGAGCAATGAACAAGATCGGACTTATCAGCTCTATTATCCCGAGATATAGAAGTACCTATTTTGAACATATTTTCTCAGGAGGTTATTCGGCAGGATATTATGCTTATATCTGGTCTGAGGTATTGGATTCAGATGCTTTCGCAGCATTCAAAGAAAAAGGATTGTATGATCAAGGCACTGCCGCTTCTTTCAGAAGAAATATTCTTGAAAGAGGAGGAACAGGAAATCCGGCACAAATGTATCGCACATTCAGAGGTGCAGATCCGAATCCGGTCTACCTGATGAAGAAAAGAGGATTGAACTAATCACATCACAAAACAAAAGCGGGGTTTTCATATAGAAAACCCCGCTTTTGTTTATAATAAAATTTTCAGCGCATACATCTGAATCTATCAGATACCGGCCGAATGGAATTGAAGGTCGTATAGTTTCTTATAGAATCCGTCTATAGCGAGCAGTTCATGATGGTTGCCGATCTCTTTGATCTCACCTTTATCGAGAACAATAATTTTGTCTGCTTTCTGGATTGTTGACAATCTGTGTGCAATGACAATGGCGGTTCTCCCTTTCATGAGGTTGTCAATGGCTGACTGGATCAGCTCCTCCGTTTCGGTATCTACAGAAGAAGTTGCTTCATCCAGTATCAGTATTTTAGGATCGTGGACCAGTGCTCTGATAAAAGAGATAAGTTGTGCCTGGCCTGCTGATAATGTTGCTCCGCGTTCCATTACCTCATAGTCAAATCCTCCGGGTAGACGCTTAATAAAATCATAAGCTCCGACCTGTCTTGCTGCATCGATTATTTTCTCATTCGAAATGCTGTCTTCATTCAGATTGATATTCTTTCGGATGGAATCCGAGAATAGAAAAACATCCTGCAGTACAGTGGCAATAGTCTTGCGCAGGTAATTGAGTTCATATTCACGTATATCTATTCCGTCCAGGAGGATCTGTCCTTTATTGATTTCGTAAAAACGACTCAGGATATTGATTGTAGAGGATTTACCAGCACCCGTGGCACCCACAAGCGCAAGTGTTTCTCCGGGCTGTACTTTGAAGCTTACATCTTTTAATACCCAGTTCTCATCATTGTAGGCAAACCATACATTTTTAAATTCGATTTCTCCTTTGACAGTTTCCGGTTTAAGTGTACCCGCATTGGGAGTCGCTTCATCGGTGTCCAGTACATCAAAGATTCTTTCAGCACTGACCATGCCCATCTGCAGGGTGTTGAATTTATCTATAAGTTCTCGTATAGGTCTGAATATCATGTTTATATACATGATAAATGCCACTACTACCCCGGGAGATATCACATCTGCGATAATCTGTTTGGATCCGAACCAAACCAGAAGACCGAGTGCTATGGCCATGATGAGTTCTAATACCGGGAAAAATATAGAAAAGTACCAGTTGGCACGGATGTGTGCGTTTCGGTGGTGGGAGTTGATGTCTTTAAACTTATGTAACTCTTGTTTTTCCCGGGCAAAGTATTGAATAATACCCATCCCTGAGATATGCTCCTGCAAAAATGTATTGAGATTAGCCACCCACTTTCGTACATCCTGAAAAGCAGATTTCATCGCCTCTTTAAAAATGTAGGTCGCTGCCACCATCAGTGGCATAGGAATGAGAACGATAAGGGTCAGCTTCCAATCGGTGTAGAACATGACTATAAGTATCACCAGTAGTTGCAGCAGGTCTCCTATAATCTGTATAAGCCCTTCTGAGAAGATATTGGATATCGTTTCCAGATCGGATATTGTACGTGTGATAAGCCTTCCTATAGGGGTATTGTCGAAGTATTTGAGCCTGAGATTAGTGATGTGATTAAATACTTCAATACGTATATCTCTGATTACAGATTGTCCAAGAGTATTGGTCATTAATGTATGAAAATACCTGATGATGGTTTGTAAAACCAGAAGTCCCAACATCGCAATCAGCATGTTATTAAGTCCTGATGCGTCGTCTGTGAGAATATATTTGTCTAGGGTGTGCTCGATGAGCAAGGGTAGTGCGGGCGCTACGGCTGCAAGCAAAATAGTCAATACGACCGAAATCCAGAATACGGTCTGATAGGGTCGCATATATTTGATCATGCGCTTTAATAGCTTACTGTCGTATGTTTTTCCTGTTATTTTTTGATCGCTCACTACTTATTCTATTTACGTTTACTAATATAAGGATAAACCACTTCCGTTAAGTATAATCCATGCGCCGGGACAGATGTTCCGGCTTTTGAGCGGCTTTTGCTCGCAATGACTTCCTGGATATATACAGGTTCTTTTCCTTTCAGGCCAATCTCTAACAAGGTGCCTACAATCGCGCGGACCATATTTCTTAGAAAGCGGTCTGCGGAAATATGAAAAACAAGATGATCATCCGTATTCCATAACCATTCAGCTCTTGATATATCACAAAAATTGGTAAAAACCTGTGTGTTGGATTTACTGAAACATTCAAAATCCTGTCTTCCCAGTAGGTATTGACAGGCTTCATTCATCTTCGCTACATCCGGAATATCTCTGGTCAGCCAGGAGGCATGTATCAGAAAAGGATCTTTTTTGAAATGCAGATGGTATTCGTAAGATCTGGAAGTTGCATCAAAACGGGCATGAGCTTCGTCAACTACCGGTAAAAGCCTGTATACTGCAATATCATGAGGCAACAGGGCATTGAGGGAATGAACAAATTTATCTGGCTGTAATAGCAGACCTTCCGGTATGGCATCGAAGTGAACAAATAACTGCCTTGCGTGTACTCCTGTATCTGTACGGCCGGCACCTATAGTTTCAATGTCCTTTCGAAGCAAGGTTTTAAGTACATCATTTAATTTTTCCTGTACAGAAACAGCGTTATGCTGGATTTGCCAACCATGATATGCTGTGCCTTGATATGCTATCTCCAGAAAGAAACGTTTTGTTTTTAGTTCCACATTGCAAATGTAGTGATTTGGATGATTTTATGATTCAACTTCATTTTTTGACGGAACAATTTGACATTAGCATTGTTAATAAAGCAGATTAAACTGTTAAACATTCACTTTGGGATATGACAGTATATTTTCTCTGAAAAATTAGAGCTTTACGGCAGAGGAGAAACTGATAAATTAGTTTTATATACAAGTCAATAATATTGTATATAAAGGCAAATTTATCTAAGTTTGTTTGTTACAATAAAATAATCTTATGATACAGCGTATTCAAACGGTTTGGTTATTATTAGCGGGAGTGACTATTTTCGCATTGTTTCTGTTCCCTTATCTGCAGTATATCGATGTGGCGGGAATAGGAAGAAAATTATTAGTGTCAGGGTCTTATACTGCTGTTAACGGTGAATCTGTCAAAGAAGAATCTTTTATTTTGCAGAGTATTGCTACAGTGGTTTTAGGATTGATTCCGGTATATATCATCTTTAAGTTTAAAGACCGCAAAATGCAGATCAAACTGATTTTGTTACAGATGGTTCTGGTTGTTTTATTCTTTTTCTGGCTTTACTCTTTTTCCGGAGATATTTTATCCAAAACATCCCAATATCTTTCAGCAAGTAATATTGGAGTGGGATTTTTCTTATTCCCGGTTGCTATAGTATTCTTATCTCTTGCTTTCGGTGGTATCCGTAAAGATGAGCGCCTGATTAAATCAGCTGAAAGATTACGTTAATGGATTATACGCAACGAGAAAAACTGATCCGCAATTATGTAGAGGCCTACAATCAGCTGGATATAGCAGGTATGCTTGCGGATCTGGATGACGAAATCCGTTTTGTTAACATTACCGACGGAGAGATCAACTTATCTTTATTAGGTCGCCGTGCATTCTGGGATCAGGCTGTACAGGCTGCAGAGTTGTTTTCGGAACGTAAACAGGAAATTTTGGCTGTTAAGCATTCTCCTGAGGAGACTGAAATCGAAATCGACTATTCGGCCAAATTGGCTGTGGATTTGCCTAATGGTTATGAACGCGGGCAGGTCATCAGTATGAAAGGCCGGTCGATATTCAGGTTCGGAATGGACAAAATTGTCAGCCTGACGGATATAAGTTAGCCCTACAATTGCGCTTTTAATCTCTCTTAACAGGTATTATTCTTTTATTTAAGGTGTTTTCCCCCTCAACACTTAGGGCTTCTGTGTGTACTTATAGTAATTATACCGCACAGCATCATGAAAGCTTACCTATATTATACTCTCTTATCTGCAATTGCATTTGGCTTAAGCAGTTGCCAGAAACCCACGTCCATTAAAAATGCACCACTGACAGATTCGGTAGTATCTGCCTCGATATTGGATTACAATATTTATTTTGATGCCGAACGGTTTTTTATAAAAACTGTTGAAAGCGGACTTAAATTAAAAAATGCTTCAGAACAAGCCCTACAGATGGCCAGTTCCGATTCTATCCGCAATCTTGCACTGGCATTAAAAGAATGCCATACTAAAGATGTGGCACAGATCATCGCTTTAGGAGATAATATGAATGTGGCTATTCCTGCAGTCATGAATGTCATTGATGCGCAGCAAGTTTCAGATCTGAGGGAAGAAAAGAATACGGATTTTGATTATAGATTTATAAAAATGGTTATTGAAGATTATGAACGCAGCATTCCCCTTTTTGAACAGGCTGTTTCGGATGCCAATAACTCTGAGATACGTAATGTGGCATCTTCAGTTCTTCCTAACTTATATGCTCAGCTATCCAAAGCCAGAATTATAGAGCGTGTATATTTCAGAGACAGATTGATAAGTAAACAGTAAACCTTTATTTATATCCTGATGTTTATAATATAAAGTGTAGGATTATGGATAAATTGGCGCAATACCATAAGAAGCGTAATTTCAAGGAAACTGTGGAACCAAAAGGTTTTGCAAATTCGGGTAAACCGGCGAAATTGCGATTTGTTGTCCAGCGACATCATGCCAGTCGTCTGCATTATGACTTCCGGTTGGAAATGGGGGGAGTACTCAAAAGTTGGGCAGTACCTAAAGGACCTTCTCTGTTTCCGCAAGATAAGAGACTTGCGGTGCAGGTGGAAGATCATCCTGTTGACTATGCAGGCTTTGAAGGAGAAATCCCTAAAGGAAACTATGGAGCGGGAACCGTTTCTATATTTGACGAAGGTTATTTCCAGCCTTTGGGGGACGGTAACGAGGAAAGTCTGTTGGATGATGTGGAACGGGGTTCGGTTAAGGTTATTCTTCACGGAAAAATATTAAAAGGAGAGTTTGCCTTAGTTCGTATAAAAGATGGTGATGGTAAATCCTGGCTGTTGATCAAACACAAAGATAAGTTCGCTGTAGAAAAACCCTATAATGCAGAGGACTATGTCAGTAAGAAGATTAAAGATGAGGGAGACCAATATAAAACAAAGTCAAGAAAGATATTAAAGGGGAAACCAAGATCTACTGCTTCTGCTGTCAAAAATGTAGATGTTGAATTACTTGAACCAGTCCCCATGTTAACGAGACTCGCTACGGATTTACCGGAGGAAGAGGGTTGGTTGTATGAAAAAAAATATGATGGTTTTCGAATAATTGCTGTTAAGACCGCCAAAAAAGTTGTGTTGTATTCCCGTAATGGTAAACAGATGAACAAGCTATTCCCGAGTGTAGTCAAAGCTTTGTCGGCTCTGGACCGCGATGTTTGGCTGGACGGGGAAGTTGTCATTGAAGATAAAAATGGTAAAGCTCAGTTCCAGCTTTTGCAGAGCGGAGAACCTCTACCTCCTTCACTCGTAATTCGCTATTATATTTTTGATATCCTGAGTCTGGATGAAAATGACCTTAGTCAGTATACCCTCAAGGAACGAAAAGATTTGCTTCAATTGCTGTTAAAAGGATTGCAACAATCTGTAATAACGCCTGTGGAAGCATTGACGGGCATAGTCTCAAAAATCCAGAAACAGGCTGAAAAACAGGGTTGGGAAGGAGTCATAGCAAAAGATACGGAGAGTTTGTACTATGCCGGAAAACGGAGTAGTCAATGGCTTAAAGTTAAATTCCGAAAAACTCAGGAAGCTGTGATCTGCGGATATACAAAGCCTCAGGGAAGTCGTTCTTTTTTCGGAGCTTTAGTGCTGGGATATTACGATAAGGATCATTGGATATATCTAGGGAATTGTGGAACAGGCTTTACGGAGGATATTTTAAAAGATATCTTTGATACACTAAAGGATACGAAAAAGGCAGATAAACCTTTTGGTGCACAAGTGGTAGTGGCTAAAGAAAAGGAAGTGACATGGGTGAAGCCTGCTTTGGTGTGTGAAGTCTATTATTCGGAATGGACAGCAGACAGGCATCTTCGTCATCCTGTTTTTAAAGGATTGCGCATGGATAAGAATGTGAAGGATGTACAGATAGAAGGGGATGAACAAGAGATGGTGAAAGATAAGGTTGTTACAATCGACCGTCATCAGGTAAAGCTTACTAATCTGGACAAGATATACTGGCCTTCGGATGGATATACTAAGGGGCAGTTGTTAACATATTATGAGAAATACGGAGATCTTGTATTGCCCTATCTTAAAGATAAACCCATTTCCATGCATCGTTTCCCAAATGGTATAGAAGAAAAGAGTTTTTTTCAAAAAGATGTAGACATAAAGCAGATTCCTGGGTGGTTGCGCACTGTTCCCATGTATTCGGAAAGTACAGATAAGGACATCGATTATCTGATCTGTAATAATAAGGCAACCCTGCTTTACATTGCAAATTTAGGATCTATAGAAATTAATCCGTGGCTGTCTACCTATAAAAAGAAAGAATATCCGGACTTTGCCGTGTTGGATCTGGATCCCAACGGAGCTGATTTTGAGGATTTGATAGATGTTGCCAGCACTGCCCATCGTCTCTTTAAGCAGGCTGGTGTGACAGACTATATTAAGACATCCGGATCTACAGGCTTGCACATATACCTTTATGTAAATAAAAAATACACATATGATGTAGTCCGTGATTTTATACAGCTTATCGCAGAGATGATCCATGAAGAACATCCGGATACAACAAGCCTGATCAGAGATCCCCGGAAAAGGAAAGGTCTGATCTATCTGGATTACCTGCAGAACCGGCGGGGACAAACTATTGCAGCTCCCTATTCTGTCCGCCCCAAGGCAGGTGCCACCATCAGTACGCCTTTGCATTGGAAAGAAGTAAAGGACGGTCTGGATATCAGACAATTTAATATTGCTTCTATTGCTGATCGTTTGGAAAAAACGGAGGATCCATGGGCGGATATTTTTGATCATCCTGCCGATATCAAAAAGGCATTAGAAAGATTTTAAGCTAAACTAGCTTTCAGCTGCGCTAGCAGATCTGCTGCTTTTGTATTTTCTACAGTCATCTTTCGGATAGTTGCCCGTTTGCCTTTGTCTTTCTGTTTGATGATTTTGAGCAGATCACGTGTATATTCATTTTTATATCCGGAGATATCAAAGCTATGGCTGTGTTGTTTGATAAGCTGTAAGGCCATATCCATTTCATCTTTCTTGATCTTAGAGGCTCCCGGAATCTTTAATTCTTCAGCTGAGCGAATCTCTTCTTCAAAACGGAGTTTATTGAGTAAAAGCATATTCTGGTAGGGTTTTATGATGACCAGATTTTCAATATTGCGCATAACAAAGGATCCTAAACCTGCAGTTTTGCTTTTTTCTAATCCTTTTAACAGTAACTGATAGGCTTTCTCTCCGCCCTTCTGAGGCTCTAAATAATAGGGGGTGTCAAAATAAATACTATCTATTTCTTCCAGTTTGACAAAGGACCGGAGATTGATCATTTTATTTTTTTCAGGACTTGCATCTTCAAAGTCCGCATCCTCCAGGACGACATATTTATCTTTCAGCATATATCCTTTGACAATATTTTCCCATGCGACTTCTTTACCTGTCTTCTCATTCACCCTTTTGTACTTGATATTTGACTTATCTTTCCGATCCAGCATGTCCAGATCCAGTGAACTGCTTTGTGTGGCACTGTATATCTTAATTGGGATATTAACAAGTCCAAAACCGATTGCTCCTGTCCAAATTGCTCTCATATTAATATAAACAACGTAATGAATAGAAGGTTTCGGCGTATGCGGTTGATTTTTAATGTTTTGAGCAGGCTTCCGAAAGACTGCTTTGTATTATTAAATAGACAATGAGAGTTGAATGTACCTGTACCAAATTCTTTTCCATGTTCGGTCATTCAAATTTTTCAATTTCATCGGGGTTAAATACGCGTATAAATACGTATCTGTCTAGCTGATATTATGGCTTTTTAAATCGTAAGGGGAGGGGTGTTGGTTTAACCAAAAGTTTACAGGTATTTATACGCTTTTTGAAAGAAAAAAACAACTCTTTTTAGCATGCACTTTGAATAATGTCTTGCGATGATTCAACAAAATAGAGTTAACTGTAAAATGCTTCAAAGCGGAAATAAAAAATCTACTATTATGACTAGAAACGAATTTAATACTCAGGTTATGGAGCAAACTAATGAACTCCGGAGCTTCGCAAAACGCTTTACAAAAGATAATGAGGAAATCAATGATCTTCTTCAGGAGACGTTTCTCAAAGCGGTGACTTACTTTCAGAATTTTAAAGAGGGGACTAATCTTAAAGGCTGGTTGTATACTATTATGAAGAATACCTTCATTAACGGATACCGCAGAGTTTCTAAGACTCAATCATTCATTACAACAGAAGAAGAAGTAAGTTCTTCTCAGATGTATTTTTCTGCTGTTCATAATTGGGGAGAAAATAAATTTGTAATGGATGATATACAACATGCACTTTCCGAACTGGATAAAGGCTGTTATGTTCCTTTCACCATGTATTTTGAGGGTTATAAATACTACGAAATTGCTGAACATCTTAATCTGCCTGTTGGGACGGTCAAAACCCGGATTCATATGGCCAGGAAAAAACTGAAGAATGTTTTAGCCGTTTATCAATAATATATAATTATACCATTTTTCTTTTCCCTCAGGCACTGACTGTTTACAGTCTCTGGCTTGAGGGATTTTTTTTGCTGCCCCATCCCAGGTTCACAATGAGGCGTGTCTGCGTGAAATTTATGCCGAAGCAAGAGATAAAAGAAATTTTAAAAATGATTTTTCGGCAATTTCTGTCACCGACAGCTTGTCTTTACTTTTCTTTGCTATACGATTTAATACAGGTGCAAGACGCCGATCCAGGTATTGATTTTGCAACTCCGGATGTATATAATAGTTGCGGGTGACGGTTCGTGTATTTCCTAATTTAGATGCTACCTCATCTATAATGTGGACCAGATTCTTCTTTCTTTCGGTTTCAGTTTCAGCAACAGGCATTCCGGCCATGACAATCAATGCAAGCGTACAACCCGCCCATGTCCTGAAATCTTTGCATGTGTAATCGTCCTTCATGGCCTCTTTGAGATAGGAGTTGATATCACCTGAGTCTAAGCGTACAACTTCACCATTCTTGTTATAATATTGAAAGAGTTCCTGTCCGGGTATATCTTTAATATTTTTTAACAATTTCACCAGTTTGGGTTCTTTAAGATATACTTGTTGTACGACTCCTTTCTTGCCTTTGAATTTGAAAAAGACCTTGTTGCTTTGGATTTTAATATGTTTGTTTTTCAGGGTTGTCAATCCAAATGATCCATATTCCGCCTCGTATGCTTTATTGCCTGCTCTGATATACGTGAGACTCATAATGTTCACAGCAATGGCACAAACTTTTTCCTTTGTGAGTTTCTTGCGTCTCAGATCTTTCTTTAATTGTGCGCGCAGAAGTTTTAGCTTTCTGGCAAATCCCTCCAGGCGATCAAATTTTTTCAGATTTCTGAAAGCAGACCAGTCATTATGATACCGATATTGTTTACGGCCACGTGCATCTATACCTGTCGCCTGTATATGCCCGTTTGCCTTCTTACAGATCCATACCTGCTGCCAGGCAGGAGGAAGGACTAATGCACGGATACGGTCTAATACCTTCTTGTCAGTTATTTTACCTTTATCGGAGAAGTAAACGAATTTTCCGTTTTTCTCTTTTCGGGTATATCCGGCTTGCTGGTCAGATACATATCTAAGCTTTATATCGAGTGCCGCATGTGGCATAGCTGCAGAGGTCTTCATAAATTACTGCTTTGAAAAATAAGACCCCACATCTTTTAAAAATGCAGGGTCAAGGTTACTGTTGTGTTATTGTAATTGATCGATTTCAATGATTTCTTATAGCATCTATAAGTTTGCTTTTAGTCATGCTATGTCTTCCTTTTATTCCTATTTTTTTTGCTTCCGCCAAAAGCTCAGATTTTTTTCGTACATCAAGATTACTGCTTTTCCCTCCTTTTCGGCCGGCATCAGGCGTATTGGCAATACGGGCGGCTTTTTCTTTACTCATGCCTTTATTGCGCAGAGCTTCGTATTTTTCGTCATCTTTGATTTGATTTCCGTGATCTTTGCTCATGATCCATACCTTTAAAAAAATCTATAAATCTATAACGGCAACTGCGGATGTTTGTTTAGAAGACAGTAACGAACAGGTATTATTCCTGTGCTTTCAGGTATTTTTACTTCACAGAATCCTGCTGGACCCAGATTAATTTATTCAGGTCATAGCCTGCCTCCTTAGCTTTGACCAGATATTCTCTTTTGATTTGATCCGGAAGAGTTGGTGTGCGTGAGAGGATCCACAGGTAATCCAGGTTTTTGCCCGCTATGAGCGCATACTGATATGCCGAATCAAGTGCAATTACATTGTATCCTGAATAGAACGGACCAAAAAAGGAAACTTTTAGCATCCCCTGAGTCGGTTCATTTACAAATTTGGCTTTTCCAACAGCCTCCTTTTGTTTACGTTCCACTGTATCAAATCCTGTATTAACTACTTTTATAGAGCCATCCTTATTGAGAGAATAAGTGGCCGTTGTATTTTTGAGGTTTTTCTCAAATTTGAAGTCAAATCGTGCTATTTCGTACCATTTACCAAGATAACGGCTTTGATCAAAATTTTCGATAGCTTTCACATTTTCCGGAATGGTCTGGCATTGGACGAACAAAAAGGAAATAAGTGCACAGATGACGAGCAGACTAAAGTAAGCGTGTTTATTTTTCATATGTATACGGTAAATATTTAATAAGATAACAATTGAGAATGTGAACTGGTTTTCCTGAAACACTAATTCTGATTGTCTGTGCAATTTACGGAATTCTTCTTATTAACCCCGAAAATACAGAATGAAGGTTTCGGTGTATAAGCCTTATATTTGCACTTATATTATGAATTCTTTTCTCCAGTTCTTCGATTTCAAGCAAAAGGTAAATTACCGGGTCGAGATCCTTGCGGGTCTGACTGTCGCTATGACTATGATTCCTGAATCCTTGTCCTTTGCTATTTTGGCAGGATTGAGCCCTTTGACAGGTTTATATGCTGCCTTCCTGATGGGGCTGATCACAGCTGTGCTTGGCGGCCGGCCGGGAATGGTTTCGGGAGGAGCGGGAGCCACAGTGGTGGTGCTGATTGCTTTAGCCGCAACGCATGGTGTGGAATATTTGTTCGCTGCGATTATTCTGGGTGGAGTACTTCAGTTTCTGGTGGGGCTGTTCCGCTGGGGAAAGTTTGTACGGCTAATTCCGCAACCGGTGATGTATGGCTTTCTGAATGGTCTGGCTATCATCATATTTATGGCACAAATTCATCAGTTTAAGGTCGTGGAGGATGGCGTCAGTCACTGGTTGTCCGGTACGGCTCTTTATACGATGATCGGACTGACTGTGCTTACGATGTTGATTGTCTATTTCTTTCCTAAACTGACCCGTACGATTCCGGCTTCATTGGTGGCAATTATGGTCATCTTTGCAATCGTTCTTGCCGGAGGTATAGAGACTAAGACAGTATCTGATATTGCATCAGTGAGCGGATCCCTTCCTGTTTTTCATATCCCGTCTGTTCCGCTGACATGGGATACACTGCAACTCATATTTCCATATGCACTGGTTATGGCCGGAGTAGGACTTATTGAATCTTTGCTGACACTTTCTATGGTGGATGAAATCACCAATACAAAAGGAAACTCAAACCGGGAAGCCATGGCACAGGGTACTGCGAATATAGTGAACGGTTTTTTCGGAGGAATGGGCGGATGCGCTATGGTCGCACAGACCTTAGTGAATCTGAATGCCGGTTCCAGAGCCAGACTTTCGGCTATAATAGGCGCATTGACTATATTGATTATTATTCTGATTGGCAGTCCTGTTATTGAACGTATTCCCATCGCCGCTTTGGTAGGCGTGATGATAATGGTTTCTATAGGTACCTTTCAGTGGGTTTCGGTACGGCTTGTCAATAAAATGCCTAAATCGGATATTTTTGTGGGCGTACTGGTAGCAGCTATAACCGTGCTGCTCCACAATCTGGCTTTAGCAGTTTTGGTTGGGGTCATTATATCTGCTCTGGTGTTTGCATGGGACAATGCCAAAAGAATCCGTGCCCGCAAGAGTATAGATGCGGAAGGCAATAAGATTTATGAAATAAACGGTCCGCTTTTCTTTGGTTCAGCCACTCATTTTACAGAAAAATTCGATGTAATTGAAGATCCGGATCAGATCATTATCGATTTTAAGGAAAGCAGATTGGTAGATATGACTGCTATCGATGCGGTACATAAGCTGACATCTAAATACGCAGAGAACGGGAAGCGTGTAATACTACGTCATCTGAGTGCGGACTCCCGTAAATTGCTTGCTGATGCGGACGGTCTGATTGAAGTAAATGTAGAAGATGACCCTACCTATAAAGTGATGCCTGAATAAGAAGTATTTCCTTTTTGATGTCCCTCTTTGTTTATTTATCTTTAAGAAATCAAATTCTTAAAAAGGTATCACAATGCACTTTACGGCAGTTATTGATAAAATAGGTATTAATCCTTTTGTGTTGGTTCCCGATCTTGTTTTGCTGGAACTGATAACAGCTGCCGGCCAGCATAAGGGAAAAATTCCTGTATCCTTAACCATTGACGGGATTGATTTTACGCAGACTTTAGTTAAATATGCCGGCGAATGGCGCCTGTACATCAATGGTCCTATGCTCAAAGCTACAGGAAAGACTGTTGGTGATACGGCAGCATTTACTGTAAAATTTAATCGGGATAAACCTGAAGTTCAAATACATCCGCTTCTAGCCAAAGCTTTACAGCAAAATGCAGAAGCACACACTGTTTTCCAGAGCTTATCTCCATCCCTGCAATTGGAAATTGTGCGTTATATCTCTCATTTAAAGCAGGAGGATAGTATTGCACGCAATGTCGGAAAAGCAATACAATTTTTGTTAGGAAAAGAAAGATTTATAGGTCGGGAGCCGATAAAAAAGAATTTCTGAAGTCTTGTTAATTACTGAGGAATATCAGAAAAGCAGATTTTAATATAAACCCCGCTTTAATCACAATTAAATACAGAATAGAATTATTCTGCCTTCGAATTTAAATTTGTGTCTGCAATGCCTGTTAAAGTTTCATCACAGTTTTTTTCTTCTTCGAGTGTCATTAATAAGAGCTTTAAGCTTTCTTTATTGCCCAATACTTTTGCAAATGCAGCTAATGTACCGTAGGTCGCTATTTCATAGTGCTCTACTTTCTGTGCTGCGGCAATGATACCTGCATCTCTTACATGTCCTACTTCCGTTTCTTCCATTATACTTTCACCTTCTTCGATAAGGCCTGCCATAGCGTCGCATTTTTCGGCTTTAGCTTTTTTACCCAATGTTTCAAAGCATTTTTCTAAACGGCTGATATGTTCTTCTGTTTCTTTGATATGCTTCTGAATTGCTTTTTTAAGTTGTGGGGACGTCGCATTTTTATCCATCTTGGGGAGTGCCTTGGTCAGCTCTTTTTCTGCCCAATAGATATCTTTCAATCCGTCTTCGAACAAATCGGCAAGATCTTTAGCCGCTCCGGATTTAGCCTTGATCTTTGAATCTTCTTTATTTGAGGATTTCGCAGATGCATTTTTTGATGCACTGCTGCTTTTTGCTGTTGTAGTTGCCATAATTATCGGATTTATGTTTTTAAAGTTTTAAACAAATTGTTATCAGAAGAACGTTTTAATAATCAGATAGTTCTGCTCCTGCGGTTAAGTTTTTAATAATGCGTACTTCTACAAAGACATACGTATTAATGCTCAACTATACCGGTCAAGTAAACTTTGCTTATAGTCTCTTGTTATATAAAAGATGAAGCTCTGGTTTAATTAAAGAAAAATGTAAGATGAGTACAACAAATTCGAGAGGCAGCAGTATTGTTAAAGATTTCTTTTCCATTATAAAGACATCCGCTATGGGTTTTATAAATGAGGATTGTCTCAAGTATAGTGCTTCGTTGGCCTATTATACTATTTTTTCGATAGGACCTATTTTAGTCTTAATTATCTCTCTGGCAGGTGTGTTTTTTGGTCAGGATGCGATAGAAGGCAAAGTATTTACGGAGATGAAAGGTCTGGTAGGCCCCAGTGCAGCGCGTCAGATACAGGAAGTGATCATGAATCTCAAATTATCAGGCAAGTCAAATCTCGCTCTTGTTGTGAGTATAATTACCTTGTTGATCGGAGCTACATCTGTATTCGGAGATATTCAGAATTCGATAAACAGAATTTGGCATGTACGAGCCAAGCCTAAGAAGGGATGGGTAAAGGTTATCAAAGACCGCTTATTGTCTTCGTCACTTGTAATCAGTCTGGGTTTTCTGCTAATGGTTACGCTAGTGGTAAATGGGGTCATACTTGCATTTACAGATCGTTTACAGCGTTACTTTCCGGATATTACAGTCCATCTGTTGGACGCAATCAATTTTTCAATAAGTTTCGGAGTGATATTTATTCTGTTCGGAATTATATTCAGGGCGTTACCCGATGTAAAGATTGAGTGGCGTACCGTACGTTCAGGGGCTTTTTTTACAGCTATATTATTCGTTATCGGACGATTTGTGATCGGATTGTATCTACAGACTTCGGGTACCGAATCTACTTATGGAGCTGCAGGATCAATTATATTAGTCTTACTATGGGTATATTATACGGCTGCCATACTCTATTTCGGTGCTATTTATACACGTGAATATGCAGCTATAAAGGGTATTCCGATACAACCCTCTGATTTTGCAGTACATGTCGAAGAGAAAGAGGTTGAAAAAGAAGTGAAAGTGCTTCCTCCTCCTGATCACGACAAAACATAGCAGTAAAGAGCTAATCTTCCATATGCTGAAGTCTGATGACAACAGTTGTACCTTTGCCCAATTCGCTGAGGATATCAATTTTGCCATTCAGTCTTTCGACAATCCGTTTTACAATCGCGAGACCTATTCCCGTTCCTTCATAAGAAGAAGCATTGGGTAATCTTTTGAAGATTTCATAAACCGTCTTCAGTTCTTCGGAAGCGATACCGATTCCGTTATCCTGTATTTCGTACCTTATCCAGTCCTCCTCTACAATACTGTCTATGATGATCAGAGGGACTTCTTCTTTACTGGAATATTTCACAGCATTGTTGATGATGTTCATAAACAATTGGTAGAGCAATGTTTTTTCACCCCATACTGGAAGTAGTACCCCCGTCTGAATACTGGATGGAGGCATATCATAAATTTCCAGACATTGCTGTACGATCTGCTGAATGGTTGGTGCAATCTCTATACGTTCTGGTTTGAAGTTATAGACCCTGGCTCGTGAGAATTCCAGAATCTTAGACATCATGTTCTCCATTAACGATACCGCATCCAGTATATTGGTAGATACTTTATTGAGAAATGTGGGATCTATTTCCTTTCGCATCTTCATCAACTGAGCGGACAGCTTTATTGTTGAAAGCGGATTTTTCAGATCATGCGTTACCGTACTGGAATAGGTATCCAGCGTATTATTCAAGAGTATAAGTTCTTTGTTAAGGTTCTTGATTTCGACCGACTTGCGGAGCATACTTTCTCTGATGAGTTGTCGGACACGTCGCATAAAATAGATGTCATTTTTGTTCCATTTCATTGCTGTCCCTTCAACTGCATCTCTCCATACTTCAAAAGACATACGGGGAGACGGATAATACTGATCTTTTTGAGAGTCGTATTTTAATACCTTTTCCGGTTTTCCTGCCCATTTTTCTTCATACACATATTCTTTTCTGAACCAATAAATGCTAAAAGTACGGCTACTGTCAATATCAACTTTGCCGATCCCGGCAAAACAAGGACAAAAGCTGAAGTTGCCGCTGTGGTTCAGAAGAAAATTATGGTCCTTAAAGAGTAGCTTATCGGTGAAATCATTGATATATTGATGTATACTTTCAAGTTCCTTTAAAGAAGGAGCAACCCCCTGTGTGATAATGCGATCCGAATAGCGTATAGCAACTCCGTCGGCATGGATGAGTTCTCCGAGCGACTGAATAGATGAAGCCAGTGCGGAGAGAATATCGTTCTTTATGAGGAGCTTCTCTTTAAGTTCCAGTTCAAACGTATTGATCTCCCGTAGTGCTTGAAGATCTTTTTCTTTAACATTACTGAGATATTTGGTGACAGCATATTGTGTCAATAAGACGGCCAGGTGTCTTTGAGCCAGATCCACAGCTCTTGCTGTCCTGTGCTGACAAGTTACCAATCCCCAAAGCTTATCATGTACAATAATAGAAAAGCTTATGCTCGATTGTGCACCCGCATTTTCCAGATATTGTAAATGAACAGGTGAAAGTGCCCGTATAGTGGTGTAGGTCAGGTCAAAATCTAATTCACGTTTACTTCTGATCGGAAAGGTCGGAGCAGATATATCTGCGGTCAACCTTGCCGGATGTATAAGATAAAGTGCGCGTGCCTGCTTTGGGATATCAAACTCCGGATAGCGTAATCCCAGGTGAGGTTCACAATCTTCTGCTACACGTTCGGCAATGACCTTGCCGCTACCATCCTCCAGAAACTGATAGATCATAACCCTGTCAAACCTGATGACATCATGGATGCTTTCGCAAAGTTCTTCCCATACCTTTTGATTAGAACGGTCTATCTTTTTTGAATACGAATATAAGTTCAGCCAGGATGCAGGTGTATTCCCTGAAGCCTCAAATTCAAGATAGATGTAATCGTTCACCCTATATATACTGAGGTAGTAGTTCGATTGTCCGATCTTTAGTTCGATAACGGAACGACCTTCTGTAGAATGAGAAAAGTGGTCAAGTCGTCCGCTAATTTCTTCTATGTAATCAGCAAAATGAAAAGAAAGGAATTTAACAGCATCCTGTTCAAGATAAAGGTCAAGTTCCTCTTGCAGATAGTTTCCCCAATTTTCACTGATAGCTGATATAACGAGCCGCTGATCCAATATTAATAACAGGCCGAAATGTTGTACACGGCCACATAAATGGATGGGTTCATTTTCACACAGAATCTGATTGGGGATCATAGATAGCGATTTTTTATAAAGTTAAACTTTAAAATTGATATTTCACGTCCCGCTAACAGAAGAAATGATAGATTTCAGATACACAACCGTTGTATGAATTACATTCAATGTCAGATTCTTATTTAATTACGAAATAATTCGGAAGCAAAACTTCATCCTCAACGAATAAGATGCAAAAAAAGGCGTGAAGTTATATTTGAGCCGCTAACTCCGGACTATAATTTTTTCAAACAGACAAACAATTTGGGATAGAATACCGTTCTAAAATAAAATCAAATCTTATGACCCTGAATGTAGTCAGAAAAAATATCTTTTTTAAGCCCGATTCCAGACGTGTATTAGCCCGTTATTTTAATCTCAGCGTAGAGCGATCCATCAAAATAGTTCAGCGTGTGCTCAAAATGAGCAAGCAGGAGAAAGCCGATACACTTAATCAGGTTCTGCGTAATTTCTCCAAACGGCATCGTAGTGTCGTCTCTATTCTGGAGAAAAACTATAAGAGAACCGAAACGATCCTCAGGGAAATGAATATCGAGGATGAGGATGTTACATACAAGGAAAAGCTGCTGATAGGAGCCTATTTCACGATGGAATATTCTATTGAAGCAGCTGCATTTTTCAATCCATCGGTGGTAGAATCGCCTGATCAGACACAATTAAAAGAAGGAGAAAAACGGATTATCCTTAGTTTTAGAGCAACAGGCGAAGGACATGTATCCTCTATCGTATTCCGTTCGGCCATTATAGATAAAGATCTCAATATCCATCTGGATGAAGTCGGAACATTGTTGGAAAAACCCAAGCAATTTAAAAGTCATCGTTATCAGAAAGAGGATTTTATAGACAAACTGTTGCAGATGCATGATCCCGAGGAAGATGTACTGACTGTTATCAGGGCCAAACTAACAGATTCCTTTACATATGAAGAACTCCGAAGATTTGTCAGGGAAATGCAGCAGGAAAATGAATTGACTCCGGACAGCCAGACGCTGATGTCCCAAATTATGTGGCTGGCTTCTTCTCATTATGAAATGACTTATTCTCTGGACACTTCTATCTCGGAAAGGGTTATTTTTCCTATCTCGGATACGGAGAAAAATGGAATCGAGGACGCCAGATTTGTACGTTTCAGAGGAGAGAAAAATCAGCAGACCTACTATGCCACCTATACCGCTTATGATGGGTTCACGATTCTGCCGAAACTGATGTCTACCAAAGATTTTATTCATTTTAAAGTGCAGCCTATTAACGGTAAGATTGCAAATAAAGGTGCGGCTCTGTTCCCGCGAAAAATAAAAGGTAAGTATGCTATGCTATGTCGTGTAGATGGTGAAAATAATTACATTGCATTCTCTGAAGATATCAATATCTGGCAACAGGATATTACCTTATTGAAAGAACCTGAATATCCCTGGGAACTGGTACAGTTAGGCAATTGCGGGTCGCCTATAGAAACTGAAAAAGGATGGCTTGTACTGACACATGGGGTAGGGCCAATGCGGGAATATACTCTAGGAGCCATTTTACTGGATCTGGAAGATCCAACTAAGATTATCGGAAAACTAAATGAACCCTTATTATATCCGAATGCAGATGAAAGAGAAGGGTATGTGCCAAATGTGGTATACTCCTGCGGACAGATTATTCATAACGGGCATCTTATTATCCCTTATGCCATGTCAGATTATGCGTCTACATATGCATCTGTAGAGCTTAAGGAACTACTGGATGCATTGACATAGTAAGAATTCAGGAAAGCAGACGGCTAATGTTTAAATAAGCTATCCAAAAACAGATGGTGCTTTCTGCTCCCTGATTCAGATTTACACCGTGACTGTCAAGGCCGTCACAGCAACCTTTAGAAGAATCATCATAGAGTTGAAGACCCTGTTTGTTTTTTCCAAAAAACCACAAAAAGGAACTTATCATACGCTGTTTGTATATTTTTTCGAGCGTAATATTATACATCTCCTCGTAAAGTAAGACGAGCGATGTAACTTCGATGGGTTGTTGTCCGTATATACTTGGACTTCCGCCTTCCCTATACCAGAATTCATTACCGATGATACACAGATAGTTTTCTCTGAATAATATACTATCCAGAAAATGAAAACTTTCCATCGCAGTCAGTTTTAGAGATTCATCCTCCAAGACGAGAGAAGCCCTCAGCAGACTTAATGGTAATATTGCATTGTCATACGAAATTACCTTTTCATACCAGGACCATTCGCTGGTAGAATTTTGCCGGTATTCCTCTGCAATATATTGAGCCAGATGATTGATCAACTCTTTGATTCCGGCATCTTCGGGAGATCGTTCGGAAATATGTATTAATCCCAAAAGGCTGTAACCTACAGCCCGCGGTGATCTTAAACTATAAAGATGGGGTACCACACGATCGAAAAGTTCTCTCCCAGCTCGGTGAAAACTTGGATTTACATCGCTCTTCAGCAAATATCCCAATGCCCATATGGTACGACCCATAGCATCTTCTGTGCCTTCATCATCCAAAAAGAGATGTGAAAAAGACAGGAAGTTCCTGAATTTGCCGTTTTCCAGCTGCATAAATTTTATATAAGCCAGATAGGTAGAGATCAGTTGATTGTGTTCTTCAGAAGGATCTTTTTCAAAGGCCATCAAAGCCAATATAAGCGCCCTTGCATTATCGTCAATACAATATCCGTGATGATAGTTAGGAGTGATGTATATCGCATGTTGCAGTATTCCCACATGATTGGTTAACCTTTTTACATGACTCAGATCAAAAGAAGGCAGTTTGTCTACTAATTCAGTAGTCAGATCTTCATCAAGGACAGCGGTTACCGGACTTTCAATCTCATCTATTACCTTTAAATATGATTTGTTCATTTTATTTATATGGTTTAGGAAGAGAGTCTGCTATTCCCCGTGGGAAACAGAGCGGCAATATTCTTTTTCAAATTGCGGCTATTGAATGAAATCGTTGGTTTGATATCCGTCTTTTTAAAGCTTTCTAATAAGGCTACATGTCGTTTACCGATATTAGTCCAAGACATTTCCTGTCCATATAGCTTCGCATTAGATCTGTATCTGGCCATGAGTAATGGCTCTTCCAGTAAGAGATTGATAATCGTAGCTAATCCCTCTGAGTCTTTAAAGTCAAACAGAATTCCCCGATCATTTGCCAACAGATCCTTGGCATACCAGTAAGGAGTCGAAAGTACAGCAGCACCGGCACCAATTGCAAACGACAAGGTACCACTGCTTATCTGGTTTTCATTAGGATAGGGCGTTACATAAATATCACAGGCACTCAAGTATTGAACCAGTAATTCTTCTGTAGCAAATGTGTCTACAAACTCGACTTTATCTTCTATACCCAGTTCTTTGACCTTATCCATCAGAGATTCTCTGTATATTTCCCCTTCATGGCGTATAATATTAGGGTGGGTAGATCCCAGTATAATATATTTAAAATCATTATCCTTTACAGATGCTACCGCATCAATAGCCGTTTCAAACCCTTTACTTCTTCCCAGAAAACCAAAGCTAAGCATGACTTTTTTATCAGTCAATCCAAGTTTTGTTTTTGCTGCCTCCTGATTATATTTGAAATCCGGCACCCCATGAGGAATGAGTTCGACCCGTTGAGCATCCACCTGATAAATGTCGCTCAACATATGAATTGCGCGGTCAGTCATTACTGTTATTTTACTGCTATACATAGACAGTTGTTGCAGTATACGCTGTTCATTAGGACTAGGTTGCTGAAGTACAGTATGTAAATTGGTAACAACCGGAACTTGTAATTTATACAGGAGCTCAAGAATAAATTCACCAGTATCTCCACCGAAAATTCCGTATTCATGCTGGATAATACAAGCATCATAATACGAATTGATTAAGTGTGCTGCATGTTTATAACTATCCACATCGTTGCGATCTATTACAAAAGCGACTTCATCCGGGAAGGACTCTTCTGAACCATCCGACATCGCAAATATACTGTGCGCTTCAGCAGATGATTTCACTATCGCTTTATATAAATCTTGTGTAAAAGTGGCAATACCACACTGCCTGGGTGGGTATGTTCCGATGATAGCAGTTCTCATGTATAGATAAATGTTAAATTTGTCGGCAGCTGTTTTGTGCTGTACTGATATATAAACAGCTGAATCGCCATAATGTTCCATCACAAAAGAACATATATCATTAAATGAGGGTTAATTCTTAATAAACAGGTATAAATACCGCTAAGGAAGTATTTTTACTGACACTTTTTTACTTTTTTAATCGTGTAAATTCTGGTTTTCTGTATTGAAAAATAAAAGGATGTTCTTTATGTAAAAAATATAGATATTATATGACTATTAACTATTTCAAAAAGTGAACTGCTGAAAGATTATCCGGGTTTTTACTTTCATTTTTTGCAGTTTAAATGGCTTAAGGCTATGGTCAAAAGGCAAATAAGGAGAATTTTAGCTTCGGAAACCAAGCTTTCTTCGATAAAAACGGTACAATTATTAAAATTATACCGTTTCTCATCTATTGGATTATTGTCTGGAACTCCATTCCAGCAGAGGCGCATATAAGGAATCGATTCCCTTGCCTTTGTATTCCATATAGAGTTTTAACAGTTCTTTATTAAATTCTTTAGCCTTCGGGAAGCCTTTTTTACTGATCATCATAGTATTTACATTTTCTACCATTTGATTGAAAAGGTCTTTGTCATCTGGAAGCAGATCATGAGCATAGAGAAGGAAAAGTCCCCATGTCAGATATTCGTCGAAAACTTTTACAGGTGTGGGATAGTGCTGCGTCGATCTGTTTGTGCTGTCCACCCACTTCGCTCTGTTATCAAATATACTATTGATTTTTTCTTTGTTCTTTTCGCTCACAGGACCTACATAGTTGTGATCAATTTCTGTAAATATTATCCGTGTATTAATCGCTTTTCTATAGTTTTCCGTCCATTCTTTATCTTTTTTTATGGTTGGCAAAAACAGTAAGGTCTCCTTGAAATCATTGTCTTCAAAGGTATGTGTAGCATTCATGCCGCCGATCAGAGGAGAGGTGAGCACCCTGTAACTATTTATGTTATAATCAAATTCCTTTTCCAGCCATTTCTTTTGCTCGTCAATAGCTGCAAACCTATGATATTCCTTCTTTAAATTCTTGTAAAACCTGTTATGATCTTTATAGAATTTTCGAAATTTTGATTTTTTTGCAAAATCCTCCAGGTCATTTATATAGGTGATTATGGGATTTGTTTTAGCTTCAAATTTACCGACTCCTTTTGCCGGAAAATTGTAAATACCAGTGGCTACGATTTTATCTTTCTCAAATCTGAATCCATAGGCATTACCAGCCAGAATAAAATAATTAACAATATTTTCGGATAGAAGAGTATTGAATTTATGAACCACTTCATCATCGGCATATGGAGTAAAATGAGCTATCACCTGACGATAGTATTCCGTACTCTGATCTGTCATTACCTTATTATTCTTTGCAATGTCTGTTAGCGATAGAATAATGTAGGTTAATTCCTGCAATTCATTAATCTCAATGGTCACTTTCTGATCATTTTGTTTCTTGTAGGCGGCATCAAAATTTAAATCTTTTTGTTGCCCGAAAACCGGACTCGAAGAATATAAGTACAGAATAGTGGTTAAGAATAAAATTATAGTTTTCATACTGTCTGATTGTTTCTGAATGGATTAGTACATATTTCTAATATGATTACTTTCTGTTTTCAGTTTTAGAAATACCGTTATTTTGCGGGAGCAAATATAGAACTAATTTATGTCTGACAGTACGAAAGGATTACAGATGAAGCTGTATTGCAGATAATAATTCAGGCTTCAATGATGTTCAGGACTTATAATATACCCATCCTTCAATATGTTCCAGATCCTGTGGGCGGTTCAGATCTATCAGCGTATTTATGTTCAGTTTATAATGTAAGAGGCTCTCCTCATCTAATATCTTTAGCGGATAGAAGAGCGTGTTTTCATTTGGGAGATCAATGTTGCCGTGAAGCGCTATATATCCCTCCGCCAGCAAATTGTCAATAAGAGTATCTGTAATTTTATTCAGATAGCGCATCATTTTGCTGATCCATTTCAATTCTTCCTCAACATAATCAGGGTAATGTTCTCTCACGAATCCCAGAATAATTTGTTCACCCTTCAAATCCAGGCCATCACGGATCATCCGCAGACCCATAGACCGGGCTTCTTCCTGATAGCAATCCTGACCATAGGAGAATTGAATCTCTCCTGCAATTGTACTTGCTTCGATCTTCGCACGTAAAGCCATCTGACGATTTCTCAATTCATGAATATAATTGTATGTAGTATCCATAGTCTAATTGTTTAATCTTAATTTCTCATTTGGATATACGGTTAGACCGAAGCATATAACTTAGCTTTTATCTACTGCTGTCTCTGAGGTCGCGTATGCGATCATGAGCCTGCAATTGTTTTTCAGACTGGCTTCTGATTATATCCACCACATTGATGGGAAGGTGCGGAGCTTCACGCAGTGCCTCCTGATAAGCTTTTTTGCTGGCATCCTCTCCGCGTTCACACTCCTCAAGGATGCTTTTACGGTCATGTCCGCTGAATGTAGCTTTGACATCTAACCAGAGACGGTGCAACTTGCCTGATGTACGTGTGCCAGTAGTTGGTTCTTCACCATTGATCACAACCAAAGGGTTCAGTTCGCTGTTGAATTGACGTGTTTGTTGGATATAATCTTCAAAAAGAGATCTGAGATCCAGATTTTCTTCGTCTTTAAGATCTTCTAATGCTCTGGTATATCCTTCAATTCTGTCGTTATTGATTTCAATAAGATCATTAACAATTTCAGCTGTTTTGTTTTCCGTAGTCATATCTTTTCTTTTTAATAATGAATAAATATCGATGTACTGAAGAAACGAAGATGTTCGGGAAAAGTTTAGTCTATAATTTTATGTAATATATTTAAGTTGCTGTTTGTTAGCGAGTTAAATGTTTTTGAGCTGTGATATCGGGTATTAATTATTATTCTTTCCGTATAAATACGAATTATACTTCTTTATACCTGATTGCGATGACAGGTAAACTTTAAGGTATCAATAATTGTTTTTTAGACAGATCAGCATTCCATAATGGTGTGTAACTGATAAAGAATAAAAAAACTAATAGGAGATATAATATGAACACTGAACAAAACAGAGAAGAAAATCTGGACGGACAAAAGGCGTTAGAAAAAATAAGAGAAATTGTAGATGATGCCAAAACCTGCTTTTTCTGTACGGATATACGCACAGGGGTGCCACTTTCTGTACGACCAATGACAGTACTGCAGGTAGATGATAACGGTTATCTGTGGTTTATGACCTCTTCTCAGACTCATAAGGATGAAGAAGTCGCTAAAGATCCTTTTGTCAATCTTATGATGCAAAGTGGCAAGAGAGCTGGTTTTCTGAATCTATATGGAATAGCTGAAGAAATGCAAGACCAGGAAAAAATCAATGAACTTTGGAGTCCTGCATTAGAAATCTGGTTTGATGGTCCGGAAGATCCCCGGATTGTTTTGTTAAGGGTAGAGATCTTAGAAGGCCATTATTGGGATAATAAGAATATTGCTCCTGTAGCAGCTTTCAAAATGCTGAAATCTCTGCTGACCGGAAAACCGGATCACGATGGTATTCATGGCGATCTTACCGTATAGCTGGTATCGATGTATAAAATATAAATGCGGGCATCTCTATTTTTGAAATGCCCGCATTTTTTTAAGGATTAGAATTAAAGTATTACTTCTTCCAGATAGGCTGTTACAGCACTATTGAAGAACTCTAAATCGTCAGGAGTACGGCTACTGATGAGATTGCCATCCTGAATGACTGCTTCATCTTCCCAGATTGCCCCGGCATTTTTGAGGTCGGAGCGGATATTACTGACAGAAGTCATTCTCTTTCCTTTTACATAATCAAGTTCTACAAGCGGCCAGGCTCCGTGGCAGATTGCTGCTATCAGTTTCTTTTGTTCGATAAAATGCTTAATAAAATCCAGTGCTTTGGGTAGCACACGCAAGGCATCAGGACTTAGTGTTCCTCCGGGTAAGATCAGGGCTTCATAAACGGCGGGGTCAGCCTCTGCAAGATGTACATCAATAGGATAAGAAGGACCCCAGTCAAAATGATTCCATGAACGTACAAATTCAATGTCTTTTGGCGAGACAATGTCTACCTGAAATCCCTTGTTCTGCAAATATATTTTTGGCGATTTTAATTCGATTTCTTCAAAACCGTCTGCAGCTAATATGGCTATTTTGTTCATAATAATATGTGTATAGATGTATTTAGTAAACAAGCTCATGTAAGCGATTGTTTAATGTACAGCATACATCGCGTATTAATCTGATCCGATCAGGTATATCACATAGTCCCCAACCCACAATAAAGGTTTCAAAACTTTCAGCATAGTATCTGTGTTCTATTAAAACAAATCATCATTAAAACTTAAAGACTATGGCTATTAAAAAGGAGAACGCAAAAGTTGGAATCATTAATAAGGAAAGACAACCCAAAAAGCAAAAGACTATTACATCTGTAGTTGAAAAACGTGACAAGAAACAGGAAAAGGATGGAGAAGCAGGGGTAGATCCTCAGGTCGGGCAGCTTCATACTATGCCTGATATGCATACCTACCCTAAAGAGCCTAAGAAAAAAACGTCTAAAAAATAGTTTCTATGGACGGCTTCAGAAAGATCTTTTTAGAGGGAGTGGAATGGGGGTTTCTCGGAGAGATTGTTGTTCGCTCTGTTATAATGTTTGCTTTGATACTGATTATTCTTCGGTTGTCGGGCAAGAAAGGTGTGAGGCAGTTGACCCTTTTTGAAGTGGCGATCATCCTGAGTCTGGGTTCTGCTGCCGGTGATCCAATGTTTCAGGAAGAGCTCCCGGTGCTGTATGCGTTTGTCGTGTTATTTTCCATCATACTGATTTATAAATTCGTGACATGGGCTTCATCAAAATCTGCTTTTCTCAATAAGATGCTCGAAGGCCGGGCGATGGTTGTGGTCAGAGCAGGCGAGTTTGATCTGAAACATGAGCATGACGGAGATTTTTCGAAGATGGAGTTTTTCTCTGAATTACGCAATCAATCCGTAGAGCATCTGGGCCAGGTAAAAATGGCAGTATTAGAAGTAGATGGCACAATGAGTATACTTTTTTATGCAGATAAGGAAGTAAAGTACGGATTACCCCTATTCCCGGATGATTACCGGCAGGTAAAGGAGGAGTTTCAATCTGGTCCTTTTGCCTGTATGTATTGTGGAAGAGTAGAGGAAGTAATGCCTGAAGGAGGTTTTTGTAGGCGCTGCAACCGTACAAAATGGGCGAAAGCGATGGATAGCACAAGGATTTAAATAAAAAGTCTTCCGGGGAGGAAGACTTTTAAAGAAAAATAGTTATTGAAGTGTATAAAAGAAAAGTTGTCGAATATTCTAAAGTGGCTTATTCCTGTTTCCCTGGATAATATTGCTGTTTACTAAACCTTTAAGTAGTAGTTTCCATTGTGGAAATGAAGCGCCCAAACGTGCACCCATTCCTACGAAGAAATTGCGTAATTTATCAGTAAGTGCTTCCACATCCAGATTCATAAGTTCATTTCGGCCAAAATAATTTACATTAATACTATTATTAATCCGTTGAATCTGTAAGGTAGAAGTCGCTATATCCTTAAAAAAGTGCTTGATTTCATTATCGGACTGATCAATAGGATCCGTACTTGGGCGCAATGTTAATGTTAGCGTTTGAAGATTATCTTCATCTGTTTCATCAATGCGTTCGATTCTTACGAAATCAAAACCGCGGGTACTTGATAAGCCTGGACCCGGAATGTCAATTTTAATAAAGTTTCCAACTTTTGGTAAATCAGTAGTCTCCTGGCCATTTTGATCAATTTGTATGAAAGAAGCCATAGGAAGTTCAGCTAATGCATACCAGTTATCTATTCTAAGGAGCCTGTTACGAACTATTTCATAAAAATCTTTAGCATCCACTTTCTCAGGGAAGCATATAGATTCTGAAGCATCCATACTACGGCCGGTCTGCTGAATCGGAATTTCATGTTTCATAATATCAGAGATTAGATGTACTGTAAAAACGGCGACAAGATGATGATGTTTTATAATAATTAAAGTCAGGTATTTGTCGCGGTTAAGTTGAAAAAAATTAGCGTTAAATACCTGATTTGTGCGAATAAGAAGGAAAATTCAGATCAACTCTGTATCTCTTATAAATTTAACAATTATATTTAGCGAGATATTTTCTATTATATCAGGATATATCTCTCAATAGTACTATAACGTAATCCAGAATAGCTGTAAGTTGCCTTTTTAAGTTTCAGGAAGAGGAGTTTTTATGGAAAGCTGATTCATCAGCGGAGCTTTGCTTAAATTAATAGGATAAGTTATAAAACATTTGAAAACAAGAGTTGTTGTATTACGATGAATACGGGTTAATAATAAAGTGTTAAGCGTATATAGAGTGTGTAATCAGCGAAAAATATTATGAATGAAAAAATAGGCAACGAAGCAGGGAATTGTATTGAACCTAAGCAGGAGTCTGTCAATAATAAAGCACAGTATTCGCTATTCGATGAAGATTTTGATCGGGACGAACTTTGTTTCGATATCTTTTTCAAAGAAGGTCCGTTTGGGATTCTGCTTCTTGATCGTTATTTTCAAATATCACGTCTCAACAAGAAACTGGAAAAGATGTTGAAGTATAAGCCGAATGAAATATTGGGCAGGCCTGTTTTTGAATTTCTGACAGGAGAAGATGCAATCAGTCTAAAGTCTGTTTTACAGAATAGTCAGGCGTTAAAGGCACCCTTACTTGTCAGTCTGGGGTTTGTAAAGGATAAAAATAAAGTATTAATAACAGATACTTATGTTCGCAAATACAAAACAAAGATAGGCGATGAGCAATATTGTTTGCTTATCTTTGATAAAGAGTTTAGTCCGAATGGTCAGTTACTGGAATTAAAGCAGGAGATCTACCATACTATTATTGCTACCCAGGAACAGGAACGACAAAATATTGGACATTTATTACATGACAGTACTGCCCAGCTGCTCTATGCAATCCGGCTCAATCTTCAGCATCAGACACTAAAATCGGGAGAGGAAGATTGGATGCTGCCGATCAAAGAAATGTTGAATGAAGCTATTTTTCAGATCCGGAATATATCAATGGACCTTGTGCCTTCTGTATTGCATGATTTTGGATTGAAGGCAGCGATAGGATCGATGTCTGAGCGGATTTCTATTCCGGATTTTCAGGTTATTCCTTTGGTACAGGAGAAGTGCGAGCAATTATCTGATGAAATGAAACTCGCTATCTACCGGATTGTACAAGAGCTCTTAAACAACTGTATGAAACATGCTGTGGCGACTAGAATCCGTGTCAAAGTATCGAGAAAAGAAGACTGGGTAAATGTGGAAGTAGTAGATAATGGAAAAGGATTTAAAAAAGATGTAAAAGAATGCATGGAAGAAGGGTCTGGATTGAGAAACATTCAAAGCAGAATCAATTTCTATAATGGCAGTATAAAAATAAAAACACAAAACACCGGAACTACCGTGCTTGTAACGTTGCAAGTAATATAAATATGAGAAAAATCAGAATAATATTAGCAGAAGACCACTTAGTGGTCAGAAATGGAATCAAATTATTGTTGGATTCTCAGGAAAATTTTGAAGTAGTAGGAGAGGTCGGAAGCGGAAAAGAAGTGTTGGATCTTTTGACCTCGGGAACAGAGGCCGATATCCTGATTACCGATCTGAGTATGCATAATATTGACGGTCTTCAACTGCTGAAAGAGATTGAATCGCGTAATATTGCTCTTAAGGTCATTGTTCTTACTATGCTCGATTGTGATCAGCATGTCGCCAAATCTTTCCAAAGTGGAGCTAAAGCTTATCTGGTAAAAAACGTGGCTGCGGAAGAGATGATCTTCTGCATCAATCATGTCGCAAAAGGGGGGCGATTCCTGTGTGAAGAATTGACAATGAAGTTTATTGATAAGCTTATTGAAAAAGCAGTAACACAACCCACAAAAATCGATCCCGCTGAGCTGGATCTTTCATCACGGGAATTGGAGGTCCTGGAATTGTTGGGTGAAGGTCTTACGAATCTGGAAATATCCAAACGTTTGTTTCTGAGTAAGCGTACCGTTGAGGGACACAGACAGAGTCTCATTGATAAGACCAAATCCAAGAATACACCTGCATTGATCAAATTTGCTATTCTTAATGGTTTAATCGATTAAAAATCACTAAAAGTACTATACCGTATAAATACGTGGAATACAGGGATAAACACCCTTTATCGACAGAGTTGTAAACTTACTGTTGATAAAGGGTGTTTTTATAGTATATAGATTTTTTTACCCACTAAAAATCACAATACTATGAAAAAGACAAAATTAATAATGATGCTCGCTGCAGGCTGTATGCTTTCTGTAGCCGCATGTGGAAACTCAAAAACAGAGAATAGCGGACAATCAACAACTGTTCCTCCCACAAATGGAGAAGACACCCGTTACAATCAGAGTCAGGCAGACTCTTTAGTGATGCCCATCGATTCCAATGTAACCGATACATCTAACACTGATACCAGATAAAAAGGAACGCCATGTTATTCAGAAAGAAAAAAGTAGCTAAGACTATCTTAGAAGAGCCGGATGATCAACCTGCAGGATACGCTATATATTGGACCATCTTAATTGCAATCATCATTTTAGCAATACTCTATTTTGTCTTTTTTAAAGACAGATAGATCACCAAAACATTATACTATGGAAGAAATCAGGAGGTAAAATAGCCTTTTAGCAGATAAACTTAAAACGTATATGGAGATTAACAGCGATAAACTGAACTTTTGCGGAGCATATTTTAGTAAAAAAAAACTCAAACTTATACTTGCTGAGAGTATGACAGCCGGATTTGTAGCGTCCGTAATAAGTCTGGAAATCAATTCCGGAGATTATTTTTTGGGCTCTGTGGTCTGTTATCATGATGATATGAAAATCTCCAGTCTGGGTGTTGATCCGAAACTTATCAAAAAGGCAGGTGCTGTATCCGAAGAGGTCACTCATGCCTTACTAAATGGCCTAAAGGAACAGTATGAAGCACATATTGCTGTGGCAGTCACAGGATTTGCATTTGAAGATAAAGCCAGTAATCCTGAAAACCCCGTAGGAACAGTTTTCATTCAGATCCAATATTTGAATGCATTTATAAATAAAAAATGTCTTTTTACAGGAGAGGCACATGACATCATAACGGCGACAGCCAATGAGATCATTGAGAATCTGTACGAAATGGTGTTGCTGTCAGAGACGCAGGATAAAGATAAGATTTAGCGTTAAGCAATAGCAGGGGACAAAAAAAGCAGTTCTTTCTAAAAAAAACTGCTTATGCAAAAAAAACTATAGTAGTAATTAGCTTAATCTCACATTGATAGCGTTCAATCCTTTTGGAGTGCGCTCTACTTCGTAGGTAACTTCGTCACCTTCTCTAACTTGGTTTTTAAGTCCTGTAGTGTGTACGAAAATATCACCACTACCATCTTGAGGAGTAATAAAACCAAATCCTTTAGTTTCATTAAAAAACTTTACAGTTCCTGTATTCATTGTATTGTATTAAAATTATTTATACAAGAGTACGGTTTTATTTTGGTTAAATTTCGAAATACCTTTAAAAAATTTTTTCATTATGGTAAAAGGCCTTAATTGTTGTTTTATGCCATTTTAACAATTTGCAATTGTAACAAAAAAGCTTAAAAAAGTTGAGAATCAGGGATATCTGAAAGAAGAAACCTGCTGCTGCTGTTCTCTTTTTCAGTAGTATTTTCAGGCCGGTTTTTATCCAAAATAGTTTTCCAGTCAAAGCATTATTAACATATATTTAACTTCGGAATTCAACCTTAACCCTTTTATTTTATTATCTTTGAATATCACATTCTGACAAGATCATTAATATCAGTGCTCTAATTCAGGGCGTAATTGTATCTAATGTCAAAAATAAAGTTCATAAATAATGGTAGCTCATTATTTTCCAAAGACCTTCGTAACAGGGTAAATCAATATTTCGGTACCAATTCCAAAGAAAAAGTTGGGGATTTTCGTCTCTTTCTTAAAGCTATTCTGCTTATTGTATCAGCTTTATCAATATATGTATTTCTTGTTTTCTTCTCCTATCCGGCATGGCTGGGAATTGTATTGAGTATCATATTCGGATGTAATCTGGCGGGTATTGGTTTTAATATTATGCATGATGCGGGACATGATACTTTTTCTGCAAATAAGAAAGTCAATCATGTATTCTCTTACAGTCTCAACTTATTGGGAGGAAGCATCTACTTCTGGAAACTAAAACATAATATTGCTCACCATACCTATACCAATGTACAGGGGCATGATCACGATATAGATGTCAAGTTTATGCGGCTGCATGACGATCAGCCCTTTCGCTGGTACCATAGATTTCAGTATATCTACTTTATTCTGCTTTATTCCATATCGTATATGGCCTGGGTATTCTACCAGGATTATGAAAAATATTTCAGAGGAACAATGAATAAGGGTGGCGATAGTTTTCGTTTTCCAACAAAAGAGAAAGCTATTTTTTGGATAACCAAAGTTTTCCATCTGGGTATTTTCATTGTATTGCCCGTCTGTTTTGCAGGTTGGCAAGCAGCATGTATAGGTCTTGCTATTGCTTTTGTGAGCTGCGGTCTATGCCTTGCATTTGTATTTCAGCTGGCCCATGTCGTAGGTGAAACCCATTTTCCTACTGTCAAGGAACATGAAGATATAAAAGAAGAGTGGATGGTTCACCAGCTGGAAACAACAGCTAATTTTTCAACAAACAATAAATTGCTTTCCTGGCTATTGGGGGGACTTAATTATCAGGTTGAGCATCATTTGTTCCCCAAGATCAGCCATATACACTATCCGGAGATCAATAAACTTGTAAAGCAGACCTGTAAAGATCATGGTATAGGTTATATCGAATTTAAAAGTCTGGGGCAGGCCTTGTGGTCTCACATCCGGCATATTCATAAAATGTCCATTCATGCATAGTCCGCCGACGTTTACTTCGCTATAATTTCAAAATTCGGGAAGCTCTATTTCTTTTTACCGTGTATGGACTTGTTGTTTAGAATAGTAATCTCTTTCGAGCCCAAATCTTTACTTTTTTGGTAGTCTGAAGTCTCTTTTGGCTTTGTGCCTTTCGGTGTTTTCTTGTCTTTGCTCATGATAGTCTATATTTATTTGTTTTTTAATTGACGTTCCAGTTTTTGGATTTCAGCATCTAAAAGATGATAATTGAGATCTATGTAATGATCATATCTGTATTTTCTTTAGTGCAGAGACGATTTTCTGTCCCTCTAAAATCAAAGATTGTATAATAAAAGCTCCTTCTTTAGCTTTCTACATTGCTAAGGGTAATGTGGTGTAATCATGATATTCAGGAGTATCAAACTGAAAGCGTATAATTTGCTTGCTTATCCGGTACAGAAATGAAGAGTCTGTGCTTGTAAAATCCAGCTTGGATATGAAGATAATTTTGGTCTGATTGTTATAGACATGGTAATAAGGAGTGAAAGCATTCATTGTAACAAGTTTTAAAGTTAAAACAGGCTGCAGTGCGTTTACAATGAAGGCATATTTTCAGGTCAAATGACAGGAGAATAGGGTTCAGACTAAAAACAAAGTAGTAATCTACCTGAGCATCTTTATACCAATAGGGCTTCCTAAAGATGAATTTACTGAATATACTAAAAATATCTGTAAATCAGATTTTTAATTTAATATGTCTCCGGTTGCTTTAAGCTATTTCAGCTTGACAAGAGGATGATTCAAACCGTTTACTTCGTTTTTTATAATTTCATATTTATCCAGACTATCTAATAGCTGGGTGAGATTTTTGAACCCGAAGGTGCGGGCATCAAAACTAGGGTCAATTTTTCGTAAAGCCAGTCCGATTTTGGCAATAAAGGTTTCATCATCTTCATTTGTCGCAATCGAGAAGGCCTTGTCAATTTTGATCATTTCAGACTTCGGTAAGACCGCTTTGGATATTTTAACAGTTTCGGGTTTTTTATTGATTTTTTCTGCGATTGCTCTTGTTTGTCTTTTTTTGTTATCTGCAGGCACAGCAGCAATTTCTTCTACCTCCACCAGATTCTCTGTGAAAGTAAAGATTTCACACGAGTTGACAAATGCGATAGGAGTGATTTTTCGGCCTATTCCCATTACAAATAGTCCCTCCTCCCTGATCCGCTTTGCTAATCCGGTATAATCACTGTCACTGGATACAATACAGAAGCCATCCACACTCTTGCCATGCAGGATATCCATAGCATCTATGATAAGAGAACTGTCGGTAGAGTTTTTTCCGGAAGTGTATGAAAATTTTTGAATTGGATTTATCGAATATTCGTTTAGTATATCTTTCCAGCTATTCATTTGCGGACTCGTCCAGTCTCCGTAAATACGTCTGATTGTAGCTTTTCCGTATTTGGAAACCTCAGCTATCAACTCTTTAATCAGACTCGCCTGAGCATTGTCTCCATCAATTAGAACAGCGATATTAAATTTGGAATCGTTCATTTCTGTGTATCTGTTATTTGCATCAGGATAGGAGATTAGGATACATCCTTTTACCTCTATGTCCAATAGTTCCTAATTTATAAAAATTTATTGAGTATGCTGCATGCAGATAGGGATCAAAATATAATACTTTGGCAAATTGAGATTTGTTGTTTTTTCTGATAAATTACTATTTTTAGTGATTCAACCCAACGGAGCAATGAAACCGTGATTAAAACGTTGATAATAGTTATGAAGAAAAACATAATAGGCTACTGTGTCCTTCTTTTGGGAATGCTGATTATTCCAGGGCTGTCTTTAGCGCAGGAGGCAGATACCGTTCCTGAACTGGTTGATGATATTCAGGTCGATGTGAAAAATGTAAGTGTAGACGCAAAGACGAAAACACTGACACTGGATCTTTTTTTAATCTCCTATCAAAAGAATCCGAGAGAATTTAAGCTGAATACATTTGCCACTCAAGTGCTGGATACGAAAGGACAGACCTATATGTATTCGACAATGCAGATGGGGAAGGTGTTGATCAAGCTATCCGACAGACAGAATTACCTCCATTATTTTATGGAAGATGAAGTTCCGGTAGCCTTTAAGATTACGGTAGATAACTGGACGAAGGGAAATAAAGCAAAAGCTGTCAAACTCGTTTTTGAAGACAGCGCTGAAGTTGGTAAATTTATAGAAAAGGCTGTCAATTTGTAACTGACAGCCTTTTTTTTGTATTATCTTGAGTACCGGATTTGTTGACGATCCATCATGCCCATCTGATCTTTCATCATCTTGATCTGCTCTGTCAGCAATTTATTTTTGTCCGCTTTCTTAGCTTCCTGTAAATATTTTTCAGCTTCTCTTTTATTGCGCTTAGCCATAGCAATACCTGCCAGACTCAATTTGGCAAGGGCTACATTATGATCCATATGAAGTCCCAGAGATAGCGCCTTCTTAAAGAATTTTTCAGATTGTAACGGTGCTCTTCGGGATTCAATAAGTCCGATTAGCATATTGTAATATCCGTGCTGTGCAGGGATCAGTTGTTTTTCATAGTTTGTAATTCTGTTTAACCACTGTTCTGCTTTATCCATTTTTTCTTTACGCATAAACCATTGAGCCAACAGCATATTTTCATTGAAAAATACCGTTACCCAGGCTAATATAGTGATCAGAATGCCTAAAACTCCCCATCCCCACTGTCCAAACCAAAAAAGGACAACGGTACCGACTAACAGCAGACAGCTGATAATAATTCGAATTAGATTTGACATGTGTCTTTGATTTTGTACTTTAAATTGCAAATATCCGTTAATTTAGCCGCAAGTACAACTTGTTGACGGGATAAAATTGTAAAAATTGTAAATTTGAAATATGGAAAAGCGTTATGATGAAAGTTGGGACGTGATTTTGAAGCCGCTCTTTAAAGAACCTTACATGCGGTCATTGTCACAATTTGTACAGCAGGAACGGCAACGTTGCCTGATCTTTCCTCCCGAAGATCTGGTTTTAAATGCGTTTAAACTGACTCCGTTGGATGAAGTTAAGGTGGTAATACTGGGGCAGGATCCTTATCACAATGACGGTCAGGCACATGGGCTTTCCTTTTCTGTGCCGGATGGTGTTGCGCTTCCTCCATCACTACGCAATATTTATTCAGAATTGCAGACAGACATTCCGGGATTTACATATCCAGCTACAGGCAACCTGACAAAATGGGCCAGACAAGGCGTGTTATTGCTTAATGCCACCCTTACCGTAAGGGCGCATGAGGCGGGTTCGCATCAAAAAAGAGGTTGGGAATTATTCACAGATCAGATTATACAAAAGATCTCCGAACACTGCAAACACGTTGTTTTCATTCTATGGGGTAGCTATGCTCAGAAAAAGGCTGTTCTGATAGACAAAAGCAAACACCTGATTCTCACTGCAGTGCATCCCTCACCTTTGTCTGTATACCGTGGCTTCTTTGGTTGTAAACATTTCTCCAAAGCCAATGAATATTTAAAAGATCATGGAAGATTACCGATAGACTGGCGGATAGCAATTGATTAAGCAGATTGTTCTGCAGTTCTCTGAAGTGTAAGTTCGCTGTTAGAAAGTCTCTTCACGTGTCTGATGTTGAGTTTCACACCTCGCTGGATAACATGGGTGGTCATGAGGTGACTGTCATACGTGATTTGAAAAGGTTGTTCCGGATTCAAAGCCGGATCGGCAACTCCGACTACAGAATATTCCCACTGGCCGGTAGGTGTATAGCGTGAGACAATTATCTGTTGATTTCCCATTATGCGAAAGGCATACCATGCGCCTTCACCTACTCCGCCCAGATATTGAGATCCATCCGGAACTGAAGCCGGTTTACAATCACATTCCATTCCGCCAATGATAAGATCATCAGGCAGCAAAGCTGCCTTTTGGCTCCGGACATTGTCAGCCAATTTGCTGAGTAAGAACAAAAACGATTGCCAGCGGTTCATTCTGAAATTTTTTAACCCGTTTGCCGGGCTATAGGAATAGACAGATCTGCAATGATTTGCATTTACGACATTACTAATAGGGCTGGACTTGATTGTTTCCGGAAAATTAATCCAGTGCAGCCATGTATATTTTTGAGAGGAGTTGAATAGCAGCCTTGTAATAAAGCGGGAGCAGTTGTTGTTTCCGCGTGCTACAGCTCCGTAAGGAGTAGATCCCTGAAGCACAATACTATCTGCATAATTTTTAGCCTGATCAAAGTTGATGTCTTCCGCTACTGAGAAATACAATTCACCGAATCCCTGCATATCCTCGCGCATAGATTCAAAGTGATGCACAATATTTTCCAGATTGCTGATCTTTCCCTGCTTATCAAACCGGGCTTTGAAATTGATGGCCAATCTGGGATCAGATTTTTTAGACCGGGCTCTGCCATGCCCTCTTGGAGAAATATACCTTCCAAAGTCATAGTACAAGAGTTCACCGGAGGTTGCGCTGACCAGTACAATGCCTGTATGACCGACCTTGAAATTTAAGTTTTTTACAATCCCTATCTTTTTGAAAAACATCATCCATGCTTCATCGCCCCGTATTGTTGAATCGGGCCAGGCAAGAATCAATGCAAAATCTTTAAACTCCGGTACAGTCTTATCCATAGGCTAATATTCCAAAGGGATGATAGGCTCCTTTTTACTGGTAGACATGATCATCATCGTCTGGAATGTCTTTACAAAAGGAATTTTAGATATCTTTTCCATGATGACAGCTTCGTAAGCTTTAATGTCTTTCACATACACTTTTAAGATAAAATCACAATTTCCGGTTACGTGGTGGCATTCGGTTACTTCAGGAATTCCCTTTACAGCTTCCACAAATTCAGGAATTGCATTATGAGTATGAAAATCTAAAGAAATCTGTATAAAAGATTTAATTCCCAGCCCCAGCTTTTCCTCGTCCACAAAAGCATGATAGCTTTTTATAAACCCGGAATTCTCCAGCTTACGTACGCGTTCCAGCGTTGGAGCAGGAGAAAGGCCAATGCTTGAAGCTAACTGCAGGTTGGTCACCCGACCGTTCTCTTGAAGAAGCTTCAAAATTTTTAAGTCAGTTTTGTCAGGCTGAAAAGGCATATTTTCAATTTAGTTTTATGATTAAATGTAAAGATAACAAAAAATATCCGAATAATATTTGGTTATTGGTTCTCTGTATAAACAATTATTCTTGATGTGAAAAATTTTGATTTTTACTTAACTACTTTGTTTATAGCGGTTTAACTTGTTTATGAGGCTTTAGAATGATGTTCCGATGGGAAATAAAGAGCAAAAGTGATCGAAGTCATATTTTTTGTCATAAATAAGCCATCTAACCGATTAAAAAGTATTTTTTTAGGTTCTAAAGTCGTACCTTTGTAGCTTGAAACTGAGTGATAATACTCAGAAGATTTTGATTAAGAGTAGAGATATGAGTACCAAAGATGACGATATTTTAAAAGAGCTGGAGCAGGAGGAGTATAAATACGGTTTTACGACCGATATTGAAATGGATATTGCTCCTACAGGCTTGACAGAAGATACGGTTCGACTTATTTCTGAAAAGAAGAATGAGCCGGAATGGTTATTGGAGTGGCGTTTGAAAGCTTTCCGTCATTTTTTGACGTTAAAGATGCCAACCTGGCAAAATTTTAGAAATCCGGATGTTGATTTTCAGGCTATTTCATACTACGCTGCTCCTAAAGCAAAACCACAATTGAATTCACTGGATGAAGTCGATCCTGAATTGCTTGCTACCTTCGCAAAATTGGGAATTCCGTTGGATGAACAAAAAATATTAGCCGGAGTAGTAGCGGTGGACGCTGTTTTTGACTCTGTATCTGTAAAGACTACATTCCGTGAAAAACTAAAAGAACAGGGAGTTATCTTCTGCTCATTTGGAGAAGCCGTACAGGAATATCCTGAATTAGTTAAAGAGTATCTGGGAACAGTTGTTCCCCAGACAGATAATATCTATGCCGCATTGAATTCTGCCGTATTTTCGGACGGATCATTCGTATACATTCCAAAAGGAGTCAGATGTCCTATGGAGTTGTCAACTTACTTCCGTATCAATGCGCAGAATACCGGACAGTTTGAGCGTACGCTGATTATCGCAGATGAAGGATCATACGTTTCGTATTTGGAGGGATGTACTGCACCTACACGTGATGAAAATCAGTTGCACGCAGCAGTGGTAGAACTGGTTGCTCAAAGAGATGCAGAGATCAAATACTCTACTGTTCAAAACTGGTATCCCGGAGATAAGGATGGTAAGGGCGGTATCTACAACTTTGTAACGAAAAGAGGTATATGTAAAGGTGATAACAGTAAGATTTCCTGGACACAGGTCGAGACCGGATCAGCTATTACATGGAAATATCCCGGAGTTATTCTCAAAGGAGATAATTCTGTAGGTGAATTTTATTCTGTAGCGTTGACTCGTAATATGCAGGTCGCTGATACAGGTACAAAGATGATTCACTTAGGAAAAAATACACGTTCTAAAATTGTTTCTAAAGGCATCTCAGCAGGAAAGAGCCACAACAGTTACAGAGGCTTGGTGAAGATCGGTCCAAATGCGGACAATTCACGTAATTTTACACAATGTGACTCTTTATTGATCGGTGACAAATGCGGAGCACATACTTTCCCATATATCGAGAATAAAAACAGAACTGCAGTATTGGAACATGAGGCCACTACTTCTAAGATCGGGGAAGATCAGGTGTTTTATCTGAATCAAAGAGGAATTGATTCCGAGAAAGCGGTAGGACTTATTGTTAACGGTTATGCCAAAGAAGTCCTGAATCAATTACCAATGGAATTTGCTGTGGAAGCACAAAAACTACTGGCTATTTCCTTAGAGGGAAGTGTTGGATAGTAGCAGGATCATAATAAAATTAAATATCGACAAAAATATAAGGAGCTGTCAGCAGAAGTAAAGTAATTTGCCGAACCGATGATGCCGATCTCCAAATGATAAAGAATATGTTAAGTATTAAGAATTTACATGCGTCTGTTGAAGACAAACAAATATTAAAAGGCTTAAACCTGGAAGTAAAAGCAGGAGAGGTTCATGCCATTATGGGGCCTAATGGTGCAGGAAAGAGCACATTGGGAAATGTACTGGCTGGCCGTGAAAGCTACGAAGTGACAGATGGTACTGCCTTATTGGATGGTGTAGATTTACTGGATCTTTCTCCGGAAGACCGTGCGCGTGAAGGCCTGTTTCTGGCTTTTCAATATCCGGTAGAAATTCCGGGAGTTTCAAATATTAATTTCCTGAAGACAGCTGTAAATGATATTCGTGCTTACAAAGGCTTAGCGCCTATGGAAGCTAAAGAATTCTTGCAGATGGTAAAAGAAAAACAGAAGCTTGTAGAGTTTTCTGCAAATCTTGCCAATCGTTCATTAAATGAAGGCTTTTCAGGTGGTGAGAAAAAACGTAACGAAATATTTCAACTGGCGATGCTGAATCCGAAATTATCTATTCTGGATGAAACTGATTCCGGTTTGGATATTGATGCGTTGCGCGTTGTAGCAAACGGCGTTAACCAATTGCGTTCAAAAGACAATGCTTTTGTTGTGATCACACACTACCAGCGTTTATTAGATTATATTGTGCCTGATTTCGTTCACGTACTTTACAATGGACGTATTGTAAAGTCTGGTCCGAAAGAACTTGCTTTGGAACTGGAAGAAAAAGGTTACGATTGGTTAAAAGAATTAGACACACAAAATGCTTGAGGATCTTAGCGGATGGATGAAGTAGCAAGCAGACGGATAGATAATAACATGAGTACATTGATAGCAGATTCATTATTTCAACAATTGGTAGACGGATTTCAGGAGCAGGAAAATGCTTCCGAAACTGTAGCCTTGACTAAATTACGTCAGGATGCTTTTGACAAATTTCGTCAGGTCGGTTTTCCAACCGTGAAAAATGAAGATTGGAAATATACAAATGTCCACAGCCTGGTAAACAAAACGTATGTTTTGAATCCGGATGTGGATATTGATGGTTTGGATTTCAGTAAAGCTGATATTCCGGATCTGGATGCACATCGCATAGTATTGGTAAACGGTCAGTATATTCTGGCATTTTCTTCCCTTGAAGAAGAGATCGGTCTGACTGTGAAGCCTATTGATGATGCAGCGCAGGAAGGTAATTTTATAACACACTTTGCACACTATGCAGATAAGACACAGAATCCTTTCGTAGCGTTGAACACAGCTTTATATACATCAGGTTTATATATAGATGTGGCAAAAGGTAAGACATTACAAAAGCCCATTCATATCGTACACGTAGCGACCGGAGCTGAAGATTTCTTCACGCAAACCCGTAACCTGATCGTACTGGAGCCTCATGCAGAAGCTGAAATTATTGAATCATTCATCACATTAGACGGTTCGGCAAAGAACGTACAGAATAAAGTGACTGAGATTGTAGTACAGGAGAATGCAAAATTACAACACTACTATCTTCAGGTTTCGGCATCTGTAAGTCATTATTTAAATCATACAGAAGTATATCAGGAAAAATATAGTTTATATAATAATTATAACTGCAATTTCCCGGGAGCATCTTTTGTGCGTAATGATATCAATGTAAGATTGGATGCTGAATATGTGGAAAGTCACCTGTATGGAATTAATCTGACTGCTGATAATCAGTTTGTCGATAATCATACCGTCGTAGATCATATGAAACCGCATTGTGAATCATACGAATGGTATAAGAATATTCCTCAGGATACTTCTACAGCAGTTTTTAACGGCAAAATCTTTGTTCGTGAGGATGCTCAGAAAACGAATGCTTTTCAGCAAAATAATAATATGCTGATTGGTGATAAATCGACAGTATATACCAAGCCTCAGCTAGAGATCTTTGCAGATGATGTAAAATGTTCTCACGGCTGTACGATGGGACAATTTGACAATGATGCATTGTTTTATTTAAGAGCCCGGGGAATCGGTGAAGAATCGGCTCGGTTACTTTTGGTACACGCCTTTGCGTTTGATGTAACAACAAGGTTTTCCAACCCTTTAGTACGTCAATATGTAGAAAATCTGGTAGATGCCGGATTGAGAGATTAAGAAATATGCAGATTGCATAAAAAAAGCGTTTAAGATCATTCTTAAACGCTTTTTTTATGGATTTCTATAGCAGGGTTCACCTTTAATAATTCACGTATAAACTGATCATTAGTGTCCGGGCTCAGGTATACTTCCGCATATGTATGGTAGTAAATGATAATACCTTTTCTTGCTCCTGCAAGTTTAAATCCCATCCACATAGTAGTATCGGTATCAATTCTCCTTATCGCATTTATTTTTATACGTTCCTTATAAAATCCGGCTATGCAATCAATATAATCCGGCCCGATGATATACTGTATACGGAAGCTCATCCAGAGTAATATCCCTATTGCCGTCAAGGCAGGGGTAAGAGAAATAAGGATTTGAAACAGGGTAGCCCCTTCTTTGATATACATTATCAGTAAGAAGGCTATTATTGTAAGGCAACAGGTGAAAATGACTCCAAGGACTAACGGATCTTTTCTGCTTTTGAAAATCATATCAGTGCTGAGTTTTTAGAATAGATTAGGATCTCAAAGTAAGAATTCTAAGGCTAAAGAGAAAATAAATTTTAACAGAAAGTGTAGATAAGAAGGATATTCGATGAGAATTACATAAAAAAGGAAAGCCTCTGAAAATTTTCAAAGGCTTTCCTTTTTTGAGCGAAAGACGAGATTCGAACTCGCGACCCCAACCTTGGCAAGGTTGTGCTCTACCAACTGAGCTACTTTCGCTTTTGGTAATGCAAAAATACGGTTTGTGCTTTATTCTGACAAATAAAATTTCAATTTTATAGTAATGATATGGCATTCACGCAGTTAATCCCGTCTATAGCAGCAGAAACAATACCACCGGCATATCCAGCTCCTTCACCACAGGGATAAAGGCCTTTTATCTGCGGATGCTGTAAGGTTTCCTTATCTCTGGGAATACGTACGGGAGATGAAGTCCGGGACTCGACACCTACCAATATTGCCTCATTTGTGTAATATCCTTTCATCTTTTTGCCAAATACAGGTAATGCTCCCCGCAAAGCCTTAAACACGAAATCAGGAAGTACTTCATCCAGATCTACACTTCCAGTGCCAGGCTTGTATGAATTTGAGGGCAGATCTGTAGAAACTCTCTTCTCAACAAAGTCGACCATACGCTGAGCCGGCGCAACAAGATTACCTCCGCCTAAGCGGAATGCCTGTTGTTCGATCTGACGTTGGAAATCCAATAAAGCAAAAGGATCAGTGGCAGCATTGGGTACGTCTTCCAGATTAATCTGTGTAACTGTGCCTGAATTTGCATGTGGATTATTGCGTCTGGAAGGAGACCATCCGTTTACAACGATTTCATTTTCATCCGTGGCGCAGGGAGCAATTATACCACCGGGACACATACAGAACGAAAATACACCGCGGTTATCCACTTGTTCTACCAGACTGTAATAAGCAGGGGGGAGATTTTCATGACGTGTGCTGCAATGGTACTGTGCCTGATCAATAATCTCCTGCGGATGTTCGATGCGTACACCCAGCGCAAAAGCTTTTGCTTCTACTAACCAGTTCTTTTGACGGAACAGCTCGAAAATATCCCGGGCAGAATGTCCTGTTGCCAGAATCACATGTTCAGCTTTGAGTTGCGATCCGTTTGCCAGTGTGACACCCCTTACGTTGCCAAAGGATTCGTTGATATCATTGACACGCTGGTCAAAGATAAATTCTCCGCCATATTCGAGAATGGTGTCCCGCATCGCTTCAATAATATGCGGTAGCTTATTTGTACCGATATGCGGGCGTGCGTCTACCAGAATATCTGATGTCGCCCCGTGATTGACAAAAATCTGCAATACATTTTGCACATCACCACGTTTGTCAGACCGCGTATAGAGCTTCCCGTCGGAATATGTGCCGGCTCCTCCTTCACCAAAGCAATAATTGGATTCCGGATTGACAGCCCCTTCACGTGTAATCTTAGCTAAGTCGCGGCGGCGTTCGCGGACAGGCTTACCGCGCTCGATAACAATAGGTTTGAGACCTCGTTCAATACATCTGTATGCGGCAAATAAACCTGCAGGACCAGCACCTATGATGATGACAGGTTTGGCGTCTTTAACAGTAGTAAGGGTCGGATGAAAAATATTGCTAACAGGCTCTTCGTCAATAAAAAAGATTACTCTGATGCGAAAGACAACATTTCTTCCTCTGGCATCGATAGAGCGTTTTCTTATTTTGAATCCTTTGATACGGCCTGCCGGCAGGCGCAGTTCTTTAATTCCTTTATCAAGGATATAAGCCTCATCCTGTATATATTCAGGAGCAATGGCTAATTCTATTTCTTTTTGCATGGTCTGGCTGGGTTTTTATCCCAAAACGATGCAAAGATAAGGATTCACTGACAATATTTCACCCCTGTAGAGCGGTGTTTTAAATAAGCGTAAAAAATATGCTATTGGTATGTGCTTTGCTATACTCATATGGTATAAAAACATTTTAGTATATTTAAAAGTTAATTAGATTAAAACTTTACACATGAAAAGATTATTAGTAGCAATTGTGGGCTTATTCACAGCATTATCATTCAGTTCCTGCGGTTACAATACAATGGTTTCCAAAGATGAGAATGTAAAAGCAAAATGGGCTCAGGTCGAAAATGCATACCAGCGTCGTGCAGATTTGATCCCTAATTTGGTTAATACCGTTAAAGGTGCCGCAAAACATGAGGAGGGAACCTTGACTGCGGTTGTAGAGGCTCGCGCCAAAGCAACATCTGTTACAGTCGATCCTTCAAATCTTACGGAAGAATCTATCGCTAACTACCAACAGACTCAGGATGCACTTTCTCAGTCTATCGGACGATTGTTAGTAAGTGTAGAGGCCTATCCTGACCTGAAAGCTAATCAAAACTTTCTGGAACTTCAGGCGCAGCTTGAAGGAACGGAAAATCGTATTTCAGTAGAAAGAAGAGCTTTCAATGAAGCGGTTCAGGATTACAATACGACGGTAAGAAGTTTTCCGAATAATATTATGGCGGGAATCTTTGGATTTAAATCAAAAGGAACATTTAAAGCTGCCGAGGGATCTGATAAAGCTCCTCAGGTATCATTTTAGTGAAAATCATACATAAGATGGACAGTCCGGATCTCAGATCCCGATTGTTCATCTTTTTTTAATCTTGCATATGCAGATATTAAATAGCGAAGAACAGGAAAAGATCGCTCATGCGATAAGTCTGGCTGAAAATATGACCTCCGGGGAGATTCGCATCGTTATGGAACGTATGTGTAAAGACAAGGATCCTATAAAAAGAGCAGTGTCCTATTTCGGGAAACTGGAGATGCATAATACTGTTCAGCGAAATGGTGTTCTCATCTATATGGCTGCGGACGATCATGTCTTTGCCATAATCGGTGATGCAGGTATCAATGAGCGGGTAGAAGGGGATTTCTGGGAATCTACGAAAGAATTGATGGCAGAATCTTTTAGAAAAGGAGAACTTGCCAATGGTTTGATTGTCGGTGTACACAGTGTAGCGAAGAAACTTCAACATTTTTACCCCCGTCGTTCAGATGATATCAATGAATTGCCGAATGAAGTTTACTTTGGTGATAACTAATGACCCATATACTTATAGATAATATGTCTAAAATCAAAAAAGCATATTTAAGATCGATGTTCTTGTTTTCGCTCTTCTTTATGCTGTTGCTAAGAGCAGGAGCTCAGGATTTTCCTGCTACCCCGAATCGCCTGGTTAACGATTATACAAGCACATTAAATAGCACACAAGTGCAGGAGCTTGAGCGTAAGTTGCTGGCTTTTGAGGATTCTACTTCCATACAGATTGCTGTAGTGGTGATGAATACAACCGGTGATTACGACATTGCGGATTACGCTGTCAGACTAGCGCAGAAATGGGGAGTGGGTAATAAGAAGTATAATAATGGAATTTTGCTGTTAGTTGCTTTGGGCGACAGGGCTGTAACTATACAGACCGGATACGGTATAGAAGGTACAGTACCTGATGCTATAGCTTATAGAATCATAGAAAATGAAATCAAACCCGCATTCCGGCAAAGAGATTACTATACAGGAATAGATCGGGCAACAAGTGCATTGATTTCTTATACAAAAGGTGAGTATAAGAGCGATCCATCTGACAGGACTCAGGGACAGCCTTCAGGAGGAGGCATATTAAAGATTATTATTTTTGTAGTCATCGTCATTATTGTGCTGGTTGCCCGAAAAGGTGGCGGTGGTGGCGGTAATGGCGGCGGCCGTGTAATAGGTGGTCGCGGAGCTAATGATCTGATATGGTGGACACTGTTGAACGGAATGTTAGGCGGTGGCGGCGGCCGTGGCGGTTCTTCCGGTGGTGACTTCGGCGGCGGTGGTGGCGGATTTGGAGGTTTCGGAGGAGGTGGCTTCGGCGGTGGCGGAGCAAGCGGAAGATGGTAACAAAATTTTTGTAATGACATCCGCAGAAAACACTTTAAAAACCGTTATAATAGATAGCGTACATAGATTTTTAAACAAATACAATTAAATTATAATGAAGAAATCGATTTTTTTAGGACTTAGCCTTATTCCTGCGCTGGTATTTGCGCAAGAGGACTTTACGGTTCATGGTAAGCTTGCCAATGTCGGAGATAAAGCTAAGGCATATATCCAATATAGAGATAACGGTCAGGCCTTTCTTGACTCTACAGCAGTAGTAAAAGGAGAATTTAAGTTTCATGGTACCGTTACAGAGCCGGTTCAGGCATTTGTAGTTCTTTCTCCTGAAGGTCTGGATCCTCAGTCTATTCCTCAACCGGATCTCACGGCTGTATACCTTTCAAAAGGAGTGGTGAAGATCGAAGGAGATAAAATACTGAAGGATGCAAAAATAAGTGGTAATCAGATCAATGATAACCTTGTTGCTTATAAGCAGGTAATCAAACCTTTTGAGGAACAGTTTGCAGCCTTGAATAATGAATACATGGCAGCTACTGCAGAGCAGAAAAATGATCAGGAGTTTGTAGGAGCTCTTCAGGAAAAGGCACAGGCTATCTTTGAAAAACAACAGGTAGTAAATGATGAATATGTAAAAGCAAATCCTAACAGCTTTATTTCATTAAGTCTCCTGGAAGAAAAGCTTGATCCGGAGTCCGTAAGCGAATTTGTAGAGCCTCAGTTCAAAGCTTTATCTGCAGAATTGAAAAACAGTAAAAAAGGAAAAGCGCTGGAACAGAAAATCGCTGATCTGAAGAAATTAGCTGTTGGATCTGTAGCGCCGGATTTTACGCTTCCTGATACCACAGGCAAACCTTTGGCACTTTCTTCATTGAGAGGCAAATATGTGTTGGTAGATTTCTGGGCAAGCTGGTGCGGGCCCTGCAGACATGAAAACCCGAATGTAGTAGCAGCATTTAATCAGTTTAAGGACAAAAATTTCACAGTACTTGGCGTTTCATTGGATCAGGAAGGAAAAAAAGATGCATGGGTAAATGCTATTAATGCAGATAACCTGCAGGCCTGGCCACATGTTTCAGACCTAAAAGGATGGGGATCGGCGGTTGTAGAACTGTATTCAATCCGAGGAATTCCTCAGAATTTTTTACTTGATCCGCAGGGAAAAATTGTGGCCTCCAATCTAAGAGGAGAAGCTCTAGTAGCTAAGCTTTCTGAGATTTTGAAATAATACATCAAAAATAATAACCATACAAAGGGCTTTTCAATTATGGAAAGCCTTTTGTATTCATTCATCATACTATTAAGATGCGGATACTCTATTCATTATTTATTAGTCTCCTTCTGATTTCAGCTTGCCAATCTCCAAAGAAAGAAGGAGTAGCGATTATCAATCTGGCCGCTCTGGCCGCTTTGCCATTGGATACACCCATTGATCAACTGGCAAAAGATGGGGAATTTATTGAAGTTAACCTCCCTGCAGAAGCGAGGATTGATCAGTTGTCACAGAAAGATCTATCCCTGTTGAAGGCTGCTGCATATCGATTTTATGGCCATGTCAAACTGGTAAATAACCGGTATCAAGTCGATATCAAAGAAGGCAGGGAAATCAATGTGGAGGACGATGTTGTACAAGCTTATATCAAGGCTCTTGGAGAGACCAATAATTTGGCGGATTCATTGCAAAGAGAGGGGCAGGATATCAAGCTGCCGGAGATAACAGATGCGTATAGAAATACACTTTTAAAATAAAAGGAGGTGCATTTGCACCTCCTTTTATTTTATAGGGATAGAATTTCGACAATTCTTGTCAGATTGTCATCAATTTTATCGATATGCTTGATTGCTTTGCTGAACGGGGTATATTTGACCTCTCCGTGGATTAATCCCACCATTTCACCTCTTCTGCCTTCGATCAGGCCTTCGACAGCTCCCACACCTACACGACTCGCCAATACACGATCCATACAGGTCGGAGATCCGCCGCGTTGTATGTGACCTAATATCGAAAGTCGCACATCATAAGAAGGAAAACTCTCCTTGATCTTATCCGCTACAACCATTCCACCCTCCTGATCTCCCTCTGCAACAATGATAATGCGGGAAGCTTTATTCTTACGTGTCTTATCCAGACGCGTCATAATGGCATCATAATCCACTTTGATTTCCGGAATTAATACGGCTTCAGCACCTGTGCTTATTCCCGAGCGAAGAGCTATTAAGCCCGAGTCACGACCCATTACTTCGATTACAAAGAGGCGATCGTGTGATTCTGCAGTGTCTCTGATTTTATCCACAGCATCTACAACAGTATTGATCGCTGTATCGTAGCCAATTGTAAAATCAGTTCCTAATAAATCATTATCGATAGTACCCGGTAAACCCATTACCGGAAAATCAAACTCTTCAATAAACTTGGACGCACCGGTGAAAGTCCCGTCTCCGCCAATCACGACTAATGCATCGATTTCGTGCTTTCTTAAGTTTTCATAGGCTTTCTGACGGCCTTCTATTGTGCGAAACTCATCACTTCTGGCCGTTTTAAGTATGGTTCCTCCTCTTTGGATAATATTAGCTACGGATTTGGCATCCATACTGATAATATCTCCACTTACCATTCCATCATATCCTCTGCGGATACCAAAAACATTTAAATTATAATAGATACCTGTACGGACAACTGCACGGATAGCAGCGTTCATTCCGGGAGCGTCTCCTCCTGATGTTAATACGGCAATATTCTTGATCTTACTCATATATTCAAAGATAATAAGAAATCTTATTTTTTGGCATTAAAAGCATCTAAACCGCTTTGTAAAAATTTGATATAGCTGTCAATATTGTAATCCGCCCCGCTTGGTGGCACCAATACATTACCTTCCGTATCTACAATAACATATAGCGGTTGTGAATTACTATTGAATGCAGAGGCCTGAAAGTCACTGTTTTTATTTCCTATAGTACGAATCTTTTTACCGCTGAATTTAGAAACATATTGTTCTTCAGGAGTCAGTTCGGTCTTGTCGTCTACAAATAATTCTGCCATTACGAATTGTTCTTTTAACAACTTGGCAACTCTCGGATCTGTCCAGACATTGGCTTCCATCTGTCTGCAATTGACACAGTTCCATCCTGTAAAGTCGATCATTACCGGTTTGTTCACTTCCTTAGCGGTCTGCAGCGCCTGATCATAATCGTAGTACGGATCAAAACCTTTTGGTGTACCACGCTCATGGAAGATTTCCGCATATTTCTTTACTTTGCCGTCATGTGCCGAAGGTCCTGCAGCCACACCTGCACTAAGATCAAAATCCTGTGTTGCGGAAGGAGGAAGGAAAGCCGAAATAGATTTCAGCGGTGCTCCCCACAACCCCGGAACCATGTAGACAACAAAAGAAAATACAATTATGGCTAAAAGTGTGCGCGGCACAGACATATATGCTAAGTCACTGTCATGCGAGAATTTGATCTTACCTATTAAATACAGTCCCATAAGTCCGAAGATCACGATCCACAAGGAAAGAAATACTTCGCGGTCAAGCCAGTTCCAGTGGTAGGCCAGATCTACGTTGGAAAGAAATTTTAATGCTAATGCAAGCTCCAAAAATCCCAGAACCACTTTGACACTGTTAAGCCATCCGCCTGATTTTGGCATTGACTTTAGCAGAGACGGGAATAAGGCAAACAATGCAAAAGGGATGGCCAGTGCAACCGAAAATCCCAGCATACCAATCGCCGGCCCCAAACGATCTCCTTTGGAAGCGGCATCGACAAGTAATGTTCCGATAATAGGACCTGTACAGGAGAAGGACACGACCGCAAGACTAAAGGCCATGAAAAATAATCCTATAAGACCTCCTTTATCAGATTTGGAGTCGATCTTGTTGACAAATGAGCTTGGCAGCGTAATTTCAAATGCTCCGAAAAAGGAAGCAGCAAAAACAACCAGCAAGATAAAAAAGAAGAAATTAAAGAATCCGTTTGTCGATAGGGCATTCAGTGCATCAGAACCAAAGGTAATGGTGACCAGCATCCCTAACGCCACATAGATAACAATAATAAAGAATCCATACAACAATGCCTGCTGTACAGCTTTCGCTCTGCTGCCGGCTTTCTTCGTGAAAAAACTCACCGTTAGCGGAACCATAGGAAAGATACAAGGCATCAGAAAAGCCAGAAATCCACCTACCAATCCGGCAATAAAAATGGTCCAAAGAGATTTTTCCTGATTATTGTCTGTTGTATTAGTCTGTGCGACCTGCTTTACGCCAGTTGTATCTGTGGTAATCGTATCTGTAGAAGATACTTCATCCTGACCATCCGAAAACTCCAGATCTGAAGGGATCTCCGTGAGTACGGCGCTGTCAGTGGAGCTGCTATCCTGTACATTCAACGCAAACGAAGCTGTAGAAAATGTCAGAAATAACGTAAGTAAAAGAAAATGAAGTTTTTTCATGTTTATGGATAAGAAATATCAAAAATAAAAAAAAGGCAGTAAACGAGTTTACCGCCAAAATTCATATTAACTTAAATTTTTTAAATTACTTAATCTGCGCAGTAAAAGCATATTCGTCCGGTGGAAGACAACGGGAATCATCACACACCATGAATTCTACTTTACCCTTTACTGCAGTCTGTCCTTTTTTAAGTTTGACTTTTTGTGCAAAAATGACTTCTTTCTCAAAGAATTTTACGTTCATTTTAAAGGCATCCTCATATTTTGATTTTGGAGTAGGTTCCGCTGTTTTGCCGGCTAATGTAAAGTCTTTAGAGGGAGTAAAGCTAAAAGAAGTCGCTACCGGACCGCCTTCACCAACATTTTGAGAATAAATGTGCCATCCTTTGTCAATAGTAGCTTTTATATACACAATGGCTTCTGTATTGCTGGTCTTTTTAGTCGCAACGGACCATTTAACAGGATTCAGAATCTGTGCATGTGTACTCACTACCGTAAATAATATAGCAACGATTAATAAACTTAATTTTTTCATTTTCATCTTTTAATATGTTATACCTCTATTTATGATTACTACTTTCATTAAAAGGTTTAATTAACCTTGTACAAAAATAGCGTAAAAGTTCTTTGTTAAACTAATCTCAAAGTAAAATTGTCGTTGCCTATAGCTGGTACGCGATCTCTTTTAAATTAAAAGAGATGAGCTTTTTTCCGAAATCAACCCATAGCTGACCTTCCTTGTCCACCTCTGTAATAGTGCCTTCGACTGTTACATTATCAATAAGGAAATTATGTTTTTCGCCGCGCCACATAAGGATCGAGTTATAGTCCTTCAATAATTCTGTCCCATCTCCGGCCTTTAGCCGGTCATACTGTGTTTCTAAATAATAGAAAAGCTCAGGCAAAAGGCTTTCTATGCAGATGTCGTCCGGTTTTTGCAGCAATTTTTTTAAAGAACAGACTTTATGACTGATTTCGCTGGGAAAATCAGTTTGATTAATATTTATACCCATTCCTATAATACTGCTCGAAATAGAATCTTTTTTAATTTGATTTTCGATAAGAATTCCGCAGATTTTCTGTTGATTGGCCATGATGTCATTTGGCCACTTTACAGTTATTTGTGCATTTGTTTGCGTTTGTAGCCATTTTGCAATACCCAGACTTATGGCCACATTTAAAAAAAATTGTTTGGATATCGCTAAAAAAGAAGGATAAAGTAAGATGCTTAAGGTGAGGTTTTTGCCGGGTTCTGATCGCCAGATATTACCCCTTTGGCCTTTTCCCTGGAATTGTTCTGTTGCCATAATGGCAGAACCCTCCGCAAATGGCTTGAAATTTGACAGTTGTTCTCTTAAATAATCATTTGTAGAAGCCACCCGGTCCAACTTTATTAAGTTTAGACCCATATAAAGTCGCAGAAATGTGTTATTTTGCACAGAAAAGAGGATTAAAGAATTAAAGGATCAAAACTATAATAATTTTTAATGGTTAAAAATAAAAACGTAGGATTATCTTCAAAGCTGGCCGAGATTGCTGTTCATGGAATGCAGGAAAAAAAGGGAAATGAAATAGTACGGCTTGATTTGAGAAATATTAACAGTTCCGTCTCCGATTATTTTGTAATTTGCCATGCAGACTCCACTACACAGGTCAATGCGATCGCTAAAAGTGTCGAAGAAGAGATTTTCAAAGCATTTGGTCAGGACCCCTGGCATAAGGAAGGTCATGGAAATGGAGAATGGATTCTGATTGACTTTGTAGATGTCGTTGTGCATATCTTCAAAACAGAAAAAAGAAGCCATTATGGCATAGAAGATTTATGGGGAGATGCCGATGTCAAGACTTATCAAAGTGCTTAACAGATTTTAGAAAAACATAATTTCACAAACAAGAGAATATAATGAATAAAATACCCAGTAAAAAAGTAACACCCATGCCACCGAAATTCAATATGATGTGGTTGTGGATCGCTATGATTTTGGGATTTTTTGGATTGCAGTATTTTTTAAACGGAGAGACAGCAAAGCAAACTACCTATAGCGAGTTCGAGTCGAAGATGCTCAATACGGGAGACGTGGAGAAACTCGTTGCCTATAAGAAAAATGATTTAGTTCAGGTCGAAGTATATATTAAACCCAACAAACTAAAAGAAGATAGTAAGTATAAAGATGTTGCACCAACGCCGAATGCCCTCAAACTAGGAAATTCACCTGGACCTCAATATGTTTTTACAGATGGTTCTTTTGAAGCTTTAGAGAAGAAACTGGAAACTTCTCAGGCTAATGTTGATCCGGCGCAGCGCATCCGCGTTGTCCCTGAAGATCGTTCCAACCCGTGGACAGGCTGGTTCGTCACTTTTATGCTTCCTTTGCTTATTATTGTTGTGATCTGGTTGTTCCTGATGCGCAGAATGAATGGCGGAGCAGGTGGTGCCGGCGGTGCAATTTTTAACATTGGTAAATCTAAAGCGCAATTATTCGATAAAGAGTCTCAGGTTAATATTACCTTTAATGATGTTGCCGGATTGGAAGAAGCCAAACAGGAAGTGATGGAAATTGTAGATTTCCTTAAAAATCCGAAGAAATATACGAATTTGGGTGGTAAAATTCCTAAAGGAGCTCTTTTAGTAGGCCCTCCGGGTACAGGTAAGACCTTGCTGGCTAAAGCTGTAGCTGGTGAAGCACAGGTTCCTTTCTTCTCGCTTTCGGGATCCGATTTTGTGGAGATGTTTGTAGGTGTGGGTGCTTCTCGTGTCCGTGACCTCTTCAAACAAGCGAAAGAAAAAGCTCCTTGTATTATTTTTATTGATGAGATCGATGCTATTGGCCGTGCCCGCGGAAAAAATTCCATCATGGGTGGTAATGATGAACGGGAGAATACGCTGAATCAGCTTTTAGTCGAGATGGATGGTTTCGGAACAAATCTGGGCGTTATTATTCTGGCTGCAACAAACCGTATAGATGTCTTAGATACAGCGTTGTTACGTCCGGGACGTTTTGACCGTCAGATCTCAATTGATAAACCGGATTTGATTGGCAGAGAACAGATTTTCAATGTTCACCTGAAGCCATTGAAACTTTCCGCTTCAGTTGACGCGAAAAAATTATCTGCACAGACACCGGGATTTGCCGGAGCCGAAATTGCAAATGTATGTAATGAAGCAGCTTTGATTGCGGCCCGTAAGGATAAGAAAGAAATCGATATGCAGGACTTCCAGGATGCGATAGATCGTGTCATCGGAGGGCTTGAAAAGAAAAATAAAATTATCTCTCCTGAAGAGAAGAAAATTGTTGCTTATCACGAAGCCGGACATGCTATTGCGGGTTGGTTTTTGGAGCATGCGGATCCTTTGGTAAAGGTTTCTATTGTTCCACGTGGAGTAGCTGCATTGGGATATGCGCAGTACCTGCCAAAAGAACAATTTCTCTATACTACAGAGCAATTGCTGGATAGTATGTGTATGACTATGGGTGGACGTGTAGCCGAAGACATTACATTTGGCCGTATTTCTACCGGAGCGCAAAATGACCTGGAACGTATTACAAAACTGGCGTATGCTATGACTGCTGTTTATGGTATGAACCATAAAGTTGGTAATATATCTTTCAGAGACAGTTCCGGAGAATCTCAATTCCAGAAACCTTATTCTGATCAGACAGCAGAACTTATCGATGAAGAAGTAAGAACATTGATTTCTGCGGTGTATGAGCGGACAAGAGAGTTGCTGTTAGCCAATCAGGAAGGATTGATCAAGATTGCGGAGAAGCTTCTTGAGAAAGAAATCTTATTCCAGTCTGATCTGGAAGAGATTCTGGGTAAACGTCCTTTTGTAAACAGAACAACTTATGACGAATTTGTAAACGGAAAATCTTCTGGTGTTCCGCAGACCCAATTGCCGATTCCTCCTATACCGGAAGAGTCTGCAGAAGGAATTGCTGATCAAAAAAACCAGGATTCCCCTAATTCGTAATTAAATAAAACTGATCGCGATGTACTGTAGCTTTGCTTACGGTACATCGTTTTTTATAGCCGTCAATACTTCTCAAATGAACATCAAGAATACGACCGCAAAAGAAAAAATGCTGAAGAAAATTCGGCAGGCTCTTTTACAGAAAAGAGAAAATCCTCATCCTGATTTTGAAGATTCACCGTTGTACAAAGATGAGGAAGAGTCCTTGGATGTAACTTTTGCGCGTGAATTTACAGCTATATCAGGCAAATTTGTGTATTGCGATGGAGAGATTAACCTGATTGAAAATCTGATTGCATTTGCAGAGCAGCAGAATGTAACACGAATCTACGGTTGGGAAGAGAGTATCAAACAACTCCTGGGACAATACGGCTTCCCACTAATGACAGATGATCAGAATTTGGAACAGGCGCAGGTGGGCATTACTGCTTGCGAAGCTTTAATTGCAAGGAATGGAAGTATTATGATCTCCAATGCAAATGCAGGGGGACGTCGGCTGAGCATTTATCCGCCTGTACATATCGTTATTGCCAAAGCCTCCCAATTGGTGATGGATGTAAAACATGCGCTTAATGGAATAAAACAAAAATACGGAGATCGTCTCCCGACAATGATTACCACTATTACGGGGCCAAGCCGTACAGCAGATATAGAGAAGATGCTGGTGTTGGGTGCACATGGTCCAAAGGAATTATATGTATTCATGTTGGAGGACAGATTTTAGCATGGAAAATTTCAACTACTTTATACAATCACCTGTGTCCAGTGTGATTTTTATTCTCACTATCGGGCTTAGCCTTTATCTGTTCTCAAATCAACATCTTTTTGGTAAATTGATGTTGCATCCTTATAGTGTATACCGTAAGCATCGTGTTTATACGATCTTTACCAGTGGACTTATCCACAAAGATTGGGGACACCTGCTCTTCAATATGATCACCTTTTACTATTTTGGATTCGGACTGGAATCTATTTTCGCGGGAATCAGTGCATGGGGACATTTTTTGTTTGCAATCCTTTACCTGTTCAGTCTTGTTCTGAGTGATATACCAACAATCTTACAGCAAAAGAACAATCCCGGATATTATAGTCTGGGCGCATCCGGTGCAATAAGCGCGGTATTATTTGGTTATATCCTGTTTGATCCTCAGGCTGAGCTGGGTATATTCTTTGTCATTCCTATGAAAGCATATTTGTTTGCTGTATTGTTTATGGGCTACAGTTACTGGGCTTCCAGAAAAGCAAATGACGGAATTAATCATAGTGCCCATCTTTTTGGTGCCCTGGCTGGATTACTGTTAACGGTTCTGTTTTTCCCGGATGTTATACAACACTTTATGCGTCAGTTTTAAAATCGGAATCTTTTGATTATACCAATATTTACAGCTGTAAAATCTAATTCACACTTATTATGACAAAAATCATAACCCTGTCTTTTTTCTTTGTATTGCTATTGTCATCCTGTAATTCGGGCGGTTCAGGCGGAAGTGATAAATCCAAAACTAAAAATGTGGCTATTGCGCATATTGCCAAAGCAGATGGTTGTAGCGTAGAGGCTGTCGTCAGAAAGCTAAATGAGCTAGAGGAGATCAAAGAGCAGAAAGCTGTTTTGGATTCCCTATTCGCTGATAAACCTAATATTTCTTTTATGGTAGACAGTGCAGATGTCAATGGCAAACAGGTGTATACAGTAACTGCTGGCTTTAACGGAGAATTACGATACGAACCTTACTATCATTTCTACGTTAACAAAGCTACCTGCGGAGATATTGAGGTGATGGATGTGGTTAGCGGAGATTACCTTACATTGGAGGAATGGCGTAAAAGCCGGGACAACTAACCCGCCCAGTTCTCTCTATCCAGGCTTCTGAAGTGAATGGCCTCCGCAAGATGTTCATTTCGTATATCTGCAGATTCCTCCATATCAGCTATTGTACGGGCTACTTTCAGAATGCGGTCATAAGCTCTTGCTGACAGACCAAGTCTGTCCATCGCTGTTTTGAGTAGTTGTGTTCCCGTTTCATCCAGCATACATACTTCACGAACTGTTTTTGTGCTCATTTGTGCGTTACTGTGTATGGTTTGTAAATCAGCAAACCGTTGTAACTGTATATGGCGTGCCTTTATTACACGCTCGCGGATAACAGCGCTTTTCTCTGCGATCCGGACAGAGGAGAGTTCTTTGAAATCGACCGGTGTAACTTCCACATGCAGATCAATACGATCTAATAAAGGGCCTGATATTTTGCTCAGATATCTCTTCACTATATTTTTGGCGCAGATACATTCTTTTTCCGGATGATTATAGAATCCACAGGGACAGGGATTCATTGCAGCGATAAGCATAAAACTCGCCGGATAATCAACGGAAAATCTGGCCCGGGATATGGTAATGGTCCGGGATTCCAGAGGCTGACGCATAACTTCTAATACAGAGCGTTTGAATTCAGGTAGCTCATCAAGAAAGAGGACACCGTTGTGAGAAAGCGAAATCTCACCGGGTTGAGGCTGGGCACCTCCGCCAACTAATGCAACATCGGATATGGTGTGGTGCGGAGCACGAAAGGGCCTTACAGTCATAAGAGATCCGGTGACCGGAAGTTGGCCTGCAACAGAGTGAATTTTTGTTGTTTCTAAAGATTCGTCAATTGTGAGTGGCGGTAATATAGTAGGAAGACGCTTGGCGAGCATAGTTTTCCCTGAACCGGGCGGACCAATAAGAATGACATTATGTCCACCTGCTGCAGCTATTTCAAGCGCACGCTTGATGTTTTCCTGCCCCTTCACTTCTGCAAAATCTGCATCGTAGTTATTAATATTCCGGAGAAATTCATCGTTGATATTAACATGTGTTGCTTCGAGCATCTTCTTCTGATCAAAGAAATCAATAACATCCTTAAATGATTCCACTCCCAATACCTCCAGTCCTTCTACAATAGCTGCTTCTCTGGCATTGGCTCTCGGAAGGATCACGCCTTTGAATCCATCTTTGGCTGCCTGTACGGCTATGGGAAGCGATCCTTTGACAGGTTGTACTTTCCCGTCTAGCGAAAGTTCTCCCAATATGACATATTGGTCCATTTTGTCATCTGTCATCTGTCCGGAAGCGGCAAGAATAGCAGTCGCAATGGCCAGATCATAGGAAGATCCTTCTTTGCGGATATCTGCCGGAGCAAGATTAACCACTATTTTTTGTCGTGGCATACGGTATCCGCTGGAAGATATAGCTGTTTCAATACGCTGAAGGCTTTCTTTGACAGCATTGTCAGGAAGACCCACGATATAATACTTTACCCCCGGGGATATATTTACTTCAACGGTAATAGTGGTGGCCTGAATGCCATAAACGGCACTGCAGTAGGTTTTTACGAGCATAATTTAGTCAGTGTGGTTTCTCTAAAGTTAATAAAATATTAATGAAACTGCAAGCTGTTAAGGCTTTTAGAAAAATAAACTTGTTGAGAATCGATAAATTTTGTATTTTGAAAAGGAAGAAATTTCATCATAAATGAATTAAAAATCGGGTGTTTGGCAAACGATTTGCTATTTCACTTGTTTAGTAAGTAACACGTAGAATCATTAACAGCAATTAAAATTAAAAATCATGAATGATAACGGTAAAATAGTAGCTGCTTTGTTGGCAGGTCTTGCGGCTGGGGCAGTTTTAGGTGTATTGTTTGCTCCTGAAAAAGGTTCTGAAACAAGAGATAAAATTAACGAATCTCTTTCTGATCTGGGAGATGCTTTAAAGGAAAGAGCAGAAGAACAATTTGACCAATTGAATGACTTTAAAGATAAAGTTGTAGCAGCAGTCAAATCTAAAATAAATAAAGCCGGACACTCTGTAGAAGGAGAGCTGGAAGAGCATGCGTGAATATAAGAAAGCATACTGCTTTTTTAATTTTTTAAATTTTTATGGAAGGTATGTGGTTGGTTACAGAAGATGGCCGGCCTGAGAATTTCAACATATTCTCAGGATTACTGATACAGGTAATCTTTTTATAACGGTCATATACCTTTCTGTTAAACATTGAATGCATGGACGAAGAACAAAAATTTTCCCTTTCCGGTACTTTTCAAAAGTCAAAAGAATACCTGGATTCGCAAATTGAGCTTCTAAAGCTTAAGGCTATTGCCCGCGGATCACGTATGCTGGGTAGTCTTATCTTGGATATCAGTAAAGTTGTATTGACGCTTTTTATTGTGTTTTTCCTGAGTCTGGCTTTTGCATTTTATTTAGGAGAACTAATGAACAGTAATGCTCTAGGCTTTTTAGCTACTGGTGGTATTTTCATTCTACTGGTGGTAATCGTTCGACTGACAGAGACAAAACTGGAGGCTAAATTTATGGATCTTTCTATCCGAAAACTATTGGGGAAATGGAATGAAGAGGATGAGGAAGATGTAAAATCTGAAAATGGAAAACGTAATGAGGAAACCTTTAAAAATAAATAATCTTACCGAGCTAAAAGCTGAAATAGCACGGCTCAATGAGCTGAAGTTTGAGCAGGAAGCCTATTTAAAGGATCAGTATCATTTGTTAAATAGGAAAATAGAAGCACCTGTACGTTTATTCAGGTCCATTACTTCCCGTATTCCTGGTGTTGATATTGTCACCCAGTTATTTTCATCTTCAGGACACAAAACAACCGAAGAAGGTGAAGGCGGAGGATGGGCGACAAAAGCATTGCGAATAGGTGTTCCTTTTCTCTTAAATAAATTTTTTCTGAAAAGGGCAGGATGGCTTAAAAAAGCTCTTGTTTTACTTGCATCTGAGACAGCTATTGGTCAGGTAAACAAAGACAAGATATCTTCTGCAATATCCAAACTGTCTGATTATATCCGTCCCGGGAAAAAGAAAGAAAAGAAAATTAAACCAGTGATGGATGAAGATGCGCCTCACTTTGGTATCCCTCCTGATAGTGAAACTTACTAAGTTTCAGCTCACTTTTTGCCTGTAAGATTTGACTTCTATGATTTTAACCTTATTTTTGCCCATATTTTTTTAAAATGGGTAAAGATAAGTTAAGGAAATTTGCGGAAGTCTCCACGTTCAAAAATGTTGTACAATTGGATGAAGGAAAGGATTTAAAAGGCAAATGGTGCACTCAACATTTTGGTAATAACAATCCGATTGTATTGGAACTGGCCTGTGGAAAAGGAGAATATACAGTCAATCTTGCCAAGCTGTTTCCACAAAAGAATTTTATCGGAATAGATTATAAAGGCAACAGAATCTGGAGAGGAGCGAAAACTGCTCTTGAAGAGGGTATCGAAAATGTCGGATTTTTGAGAATCCAAATCGAAACCATACTGGAGCATTTCGAAGAGAACGAGGTAGATGAAATCTGGATAACTTTTCCTGATCCTCAGCCTCAGGAAAGCCGTGAAAAGAAGAGATTAACGAATCCTAAATTTTTGGAACGCTACCAATATATTATGAAACCCGATGGTCTGATGCATTTGAAAACTGATAATGACGGGTTTTATGCCTATACATTAGAACAGATTGATCTTCTTGGCTTAAAGAAAGAAGTACAGACCGATGATCTTTATCATTCAGAACTTGTGGATGATGTACTGTCTATAAAGACGTACTATGAGAAGAAGTATCTGGCACATAACAAGAATATCAATTATGTAAGGTGGACATTTAAAAAATAGTCCTGCATAATTTTTATAGAAATTGTAACTTTAAAGGAGGTAAATAATGACCTCCTTTTTTATTTCAATATGAATCGTCTCCTTTTTCTTCTTTTTTTATTTGTCGGTCCTGTATATGCACAGGATTATGCGGCAACGTACAAGCAAATTATTGATGAAGTAGATCATCACTACGAGGGATATCATAATCTCCGTCATATCACCTCCACAATCGGACATCGGCTGACGGGTTCAGAAAATGGACGTAAAGCTGAGCAGTACGTGTATGACCTTATTAAGTCGTACGGTGTGCAGGTGGAATTTCAACCTTTTGATGCCAGAGGGTGGAACCGGGGGCCATTACGTGTCGAGATAAAGACAAATACAAAAGATTTCAGACCTGTAAAAGCCGTCAGTCTGGCACATGCTCCCGTTAGCAGCGATGTAGAAGCATCAGTTGCGGATCTTGGAAACGGACTGGAAGAGGATTATGTAAAAGCCGGAAACAGTATAAAAGGGAAAGTAGCTTTGGTTTATCTGGGCGTATTGCCTGGTTCTCCGGCTGGAACTGGTTCTCTGCATCGATCAGAGAAGACAGCCATTGCCTGTAAGTATGGTGCTACAGGGATTATATTTATTAATCAGGTTAAGGGAAATGTTTTATTGACCGGAACAGCATCCATTGATGGGGAACTGATTAAGATTCCTGCCATATGCATAGGTCTGGAGGATGGTATGAAATGGAAGGAAGAGTTGAAGAAGGGAGCGAAGGGGGCAGTACGTATTCATATGAAAAATGAGGCCGGAATGATACAGGCAAGAAACATTATTGCAACTTTCAGGGGTGCAAAATTTCCGGATGAAAAAATTATAGTCGGCGGACATCTGGATAGCTGGGATCTTGCAACAGGCGCAATTGATAATGGGATAGGTGCATTTGCCGTATTGGATATGATCCGGGCATTTGCAAAATTACAACTGAAGACGGAGCGGACGGTGCAATTTGTACTGTTTATGGGTGAAGAACAGGGGTTGCTGGGATCCAAAGCTTTTGTCGATAACCTGTTGAAGAAGCAAAAGCTGGAAAAAGTACGTTATATGATTAATTATGATATGACAAATGCTCCAACCGGTTTTTTCAGTTCCCGTTCTGAGGTAAAAGAACTTTTTGCGAAGTGGGGAGAGTGGTATGCTAAAGCCGATCCAACATTTAAAAATATCTTTGTTTCGGGGGCCTGGTTGCATAGTGATCATCAGCCATTTTTATTAAAAGGGATACCCTATGCCGGAGGAGCTGGAGACAAACTCCCCAATAATGCCGGTTTATATTACCATTCTGACGGTGATGTGTTCAGCCTGGTTTCTGAGGATGGAATGAAACAAACCACTAAGAATGGATTAATATTGGCATATTCACTTGCTAATGAGGATAATCTGCCTGTGACAATACTGTCAGGAGATGTATTGAAAAACTATCTTAAAGAACATCAACTGGAAACTCCTCTTCGGATTTCGGGAGATTGGGTTTGGTAACAGAAAATAATAATTGTGTAAAGAGCTTATCCAAAAGATAAGCTCTTTTTCTTTCATTTACTTTTATTGTCCATATAAAAGTTACGTATTCATGAAGTTTTTATAAAATGTTAATTTGAATTTAATATTGTCTTAATATTAGAATTGAACCTTTGTGCTGCCTTGAAAATTGCTTTTTTATTATAAAAAAAGGCCTTTATTTAATTTACTCAGCATGTCAGTCTCTTCAAATCAACACAATCGTATAAATCTTTTGACAAATTTATTTGATGAAAATGTCAATTGTTATTATATATTTGTTTTGAATAACCAATCAAAACTAAAAATAACCAAACGTAAGTTTTAGTAAAAGTAAACAAAACTAAATCCAATTTATACTATGAAAGAATTCTACATTTCGAATTTGAAGAAAGCTCTCTTTCTTCTTCTTTTCTGTTTTGGAGCATTTCAGGACGGGATAGCAGAAGCGATATCGGCCAATGCCGTCCCTGTCAAAGCTGTAGAACAAGAACTCTTTGATATCAAAGGAGTCGTAAAGGATGCTGTCAATGGTAATCCGGTAGAGGGGGTAACTATACTGGCCGGTAATAAATCTATCGGTAAGACGGATGAAAATGGAAAGTTTAGCTTTTCAGTTCTTAAAGGAACACAGGTCTCGTTCCGTGGTATAGGATATACTACTTACAATCAAACGATCAATAAGGAGAATAATAATCTGACGATCAGTCTGCAACCAAATGAAACTGCTTTGTCTGAAGTTGTTGTTACCGCATTGGGGATTAAAAGGGATGAGAAAGCATTGGGGTATTCCGCGACAGTAGTTAAAGGAGAACAATTCACAGATGCACTTTCCAACAACTGGACAGATGCCCTGTCCGGAAAAGTAGCGGGTGTCAATCTGATGCGTTCCAATTCGGGTCCTACTGGGTCTACAAAGATTATTCTCCGCGGAGAATCCAATCTGAATGGTGATCCGGGTGCTTTGATTATCGTTGATGGTATTGTTGTAAGTAATGGTAGCGGACGTAAGACCGCAATAGGCGGGGAGAGTGCTTACGGAACTGCAGCAGATAATATGCCGGCAGATTACGGATCGGGTATTGATGACATCAATCCGGAAGATATCGAAAATGTGACGGTACTGAAAGGTCCGGGTGCTGCAGCACTCTATGGTGCCAGAGGGGCCAGCGGTGCAATTATTATTACTACAAAATCCGGCTCAAAAGGTAAAAAGGGAATAGGAGTTACTGTAAATTCAAATACCGCATTTGAAAGTGTAAACCGCTGGCCTGATATGCAATATGAGTACGGGCAGGGTTTAGATGGTTCGGATTATTACTCTTATGGTACAACTGCCGATGGTACAAGTACAAGCGGAACGAGTTCGGCCTACGGACCTAAGTTTGACGGACAGATGTTCTTTCAGTATGATCCTCTGACCAATACGACAGGAAAGGAACGTACTCCATGGGTACCTTATAAAAATCAAATCAGAGATATTTTCGAAGTAGGACGTACCTATACCAATTCTGTCAGTATAGATGGTGGTACAGACAGAACAACGGCACGTTTTTCAGCAACAAATGTTAATAATTCCTGGATTCTGCCCAATACTGGCTTCAAAAGAAATACAGTAGCATTATCTGTCAATTCAAAAGTAAGCGATAAGTTAACTATCAGTTCCAAAATCAATTATACCAATAAATGGAGTGATAACCTCCCCGGTGCGGGGTATGGTAATCAGTCACTGATGTACTGGTTTATATTCTGGCAGCCAAATGCAGATCTGAATTGGTTAAAAGATTACTGGCGTCCGGGAGAAGAGGGGCTTAAGATCAGATATCCGTTTAGTTCTTATCCTGAAAATCCATATGCGATCTCGAATGAGTTTATCAACAGGTCCAATCGTCAGGGGGTAACCGGAAATGTACAGGCTAGCTACCAGTTTAATAAAGAATGGAGCTTGCAACTGAGATCGGCTATTGACTTTGCTTATGAAGACAGAGCGCAGGAGCGTCCATTTGATGCTGGTAGTAAGCTGACACAGGGGAGTTTCAGGACACAGAGTATCTTTTCTAATGAAAATACAATCGACTTCCTGTTAAAGTATGACAAAAAAATCAATAAGGACTGGAATGTGTCTGCCACTTTAGGGGGAAGCCGCATGCAGAATAAATACAAAAAAGAAGAGTTACGTGCAGATTCACTGACCTTCCCGGGTGTGTATACATTTGCGAATGCAAAGGGCCCTTTGGATGCCCGCCCTTATTCTTCCAAATTTGAAGTAAATTCACTTTATGCATTACTTACAGCAAGTTACAAAGACTATTTATTCTTTGATGTTACAGGACGTCAGGATTGGTCAAGTACATTGGCTTCTGTCGATATGCCGGATAAAAACCTGGGATTTTTCTATCCTTCTGTGAACCTGAGTTTTATCGCTTCAGAGTATTTTACACTTCCTAAACAGATCAATTATGCCAAATTCAGGGCTTCCATAGCTGGAGTTGGTAGTGGGGGTACAGATCCTTATCTGACAGGATACTCTTATGAAACAGCAGGAAGTCTTTATTCAGGTGGACTTCAAATGCCAACTACTCTTGGAAATGGTGGGTTGAAGCCTTTGAAAACAAATTCATATGAGGTCGGTGCGGATTTACGGTTTTTCAAGAGCCGCTTAGGAATTGATGTTGCTTTATATAAGAGTGAAACAAAAGATCAGCACTTATTACGCTATGTAGATCCATCTACAGGATACAGAAGATATGTTATCAATGCCGGAGCAGTAAGCAACAGGGGGCTGGAAATCGGTCTGAATGGTAAACCTGTTCAGAATAAAGAGGGTTTTAACTGGAATATGTTTGCCACATTTACACGTAACACCAACAGGATAGACAATCTGCCAGATAGCTCTATAGTAATACAGACCGGGCCGGTAGCTGGTGGCCAGCTTGTCGCAAAAGTAGGAGGAAGTATGGGCGACTTGTATGGATACGGTTACAAACGATCTCCGGACGGACAAGTAGTTTATGATGCAAATACTGGATATGCGTTATTGTCTGATGAGATCATCTACTTAGGTAATACTATTCCTAAGGGCAGAGCCAGTATCGGCAGTGATTTCAGTTATAAAGGATTTAAACTAAGTGTGTTGTTTGATGCGCAGTTTGGAGGAGTATCTCATTCACTGTCTCATTACAAACTGGCTGAACAGGGTAAAACTACGAATACTTTGCCGGGAAGATATAACGGGATCATAGGTAACGGGGTTATTCAGAATCCGGACGGGACTTATCGTAAAAATGATGTAATTGCCAAAAATATCGATGAATATTACCGCTCACACTATGGTCAGGATAATGCGGAAGGAAGTGTTTTTTCTACAGACTTTATTAAGTTCCGTGAAGCTCGCTTTGATTATACATTGAATAAAGATCTTACTAAGCGTCTGAAAATCCAGCGCGCAACAGTAGGGGTATATGGCCGTAATTTATTTATCTGGTCGGGCTGGCCGATCTTTGATCCGGAATTCGGAACATTGAGCGGTACAGATATAGTGAAAGGATTTGAGGTGGCTCAATTCCCTTCAACCCGCACTTTTGGTTTTAACATAGTCGTTGGATTTTAAGCGTTAAAAAGATGAAAAAGAACATTATTTATATCATATGTGCATGTGTTGGAATGAGTTTGTTTTTCCAGTCATGCGATAAGAATTTTCAGGAGATCAATACAGATCCGAATAAATCGTTAGAGGCTTATCCGTATCAGTTTATGGCTCCGGCACTGGTCAATTCGGTATCCTATAATATGAACCGTAACCGGGGTTTTAATAATGAATTAATGCAGGTGACAGTGAATGTCGGAGATTCAGAAGGAAAGGTATTCCGTTATGATTTCAGACGTAACTGGGCAGATTATATGTGGAACAATTTATATCCTGTACTCAACAGCTGGAGAGAAATGTATAAGAAGGCAGATGGAGGTATAAATGATAATCCTTCCTACCGTGCAATCTCACTGATCAATCAATCCTGGATATTTTCAATCCTGACAGATACTTATGGAGATATTCCATACTCACAGGCTCTTTTAGGAAAGGATTCGTTGATTATTGAACCTAAGTTTGATACACAAAAGGAAATTTATGCCGCCATTTTTGCAAAACTTGATACTGCAAATGCATGGTTAAAGGCGAATAAATCTATTAATGCAAGTCAGGATCCGGTTTTTCAGGGGAATATTTCCCGCTGGAGAAAACTTGGAAATTCATTGTATCTCAGATTGTTGTTAAGAATTTCAGGAAAACCTGAGGTCAGTGCTTTGGTACAGGCTAAAATTAAAGAAATCCTGGAGACGAATGCTTCAAACTATCCGATTATGACGAGTAATGATGATTCAGCTATATTGCGCTGGACCGGAGTAGCTCCCTATACTTCACCATTTGCTACGGTGCGTGAAGCGGATTTCAGACAACCCGGAATTGCCAGTTTCTTTATCGATAATCTTGTCAACTGGAATGATCCGCGTATCAATACCTCATTGGGAACGAATGGTGTAAACCGATGGAGTATTGCTCCCTATCAGGGCGGATTTGTGGGTGTACCAAGCGGGTATGCTCCGGGAGAAGGATTTGACCGTAAAGCTTATTTCTATTCTACAAATCAGAAAGTAGGAGACTATAATGCGACTACACTGATGACAGATCCAATGACAGGAATGATTATGAACTTTGCCGAGCTGGAGTTTATTAAAGCAGAGGTAGCGCTGAAAGGCTGGACAAGTAAGAATGCAGGCGAACTTTTTAAAAGTGGTGTTAAGAACAGTATTACCTTGTGGTTGCCAACATGGTCTGTTCCGATAGATGAATATCTGGACGCAGCAGATTTTAACTGGAGTGAGAGTGAAAGTTTTGAAGCCAAAATGCAAAAAATCCACTTGCAGAAATACTACAGTTTATTCCTTGTGGATATGCAGCAATGGTTTGAATACAGGAGAACAGGATATCCGGTATTGCCAAAGGGTAAAGGATTACAGAATAACGGAGAGATGCCGGCTCGTATGACTTATCCTGTATCTATACAATCGACTAACCCTACTAATTATAAGGTAGCTATTGGTATACAGGGGCCGGATGAAATCAATACGAAGGTTTGGTGGCAAAAACCATAATATTCATGATATCAAAAAATATACAGATGAAAAATATTCTAAACTATATTGTTTTCGCCTTTGCTGTAACTATGGTATTTTCTTCTTGTAATAAAGATGGAAACTATCCGGGAGGTGAAATAAGTCCTTACTATGGGATATATGATTTGAGAAATCTTTATAAAGGAAGTGCTGTTGAGCTGAATACAGAGTCTCTTGAGGGATCAAATATGCTGACCGGTGTCGTTACATCCGATCACAGAGAGGGCAATCTTCCTGCAGGTTTGTTGACGATGCAGGACAGAAGACGCCTTAATAAACTGAGAGGTATTGCTATTAATCTGGGGGATGCTGCCAAAAACTATCTTCCGGGCGATTCAATTGTTGTCAATGTAGTCGGCGGAAAGCTGGAGCGTGTGAATGGTATCTTGCAGATTTCGGGATTGGATAATTCGAAGATCAATAAGGTTGCAGAAGGGGTCAATATCCCGTTGAACCGTGTAAATATCAATGCTATTCTGAATAAACCTGATCAATATGAAAGTACACTCGTTGCGATCGTAAAAGGTATTTTTACGCCGGTTCCGAGCCCCGAAGCAACTCTTGCAGGGGATAAAATTATCAACGACGGATTTGGCGATATAACATTGAAAACTCAAGCTAATACATCATTTTCAACGATGCACCCTCCGGGAATGGCTAATTATTATGGTATTATTTTCAGTGAACAGGCAGCAGATGGTACATTGAAGCCTTATGAAGCGGTCAGAAGCGCTGCGGATATTGTCGTGCTGGGATCGGACAAAGAAGAGACACCGGTGGTTATATCCGGCTTTGTGAGCGATGCCAAAGGTGGCGATGGAAATTATGAATACATTCAGTTTCTGGCTACTCAGGATATTGATTTTTCAGTAACTCCATATGCTGTTGTTGTAACAAATAATGCCGGAGCATCGCAGCCGACAGGTTTTCCTGAAAAAGGGTGGGCGACAGGTAATCAACGGACATATAAGCTGAACCTGACTAAGGGAATTGCTAAAAAGGGTACATTTTTCTATGTCGGAGGTATTTACAAATTAATAAACGGATCAGCTTCCACAGATATTTCAGCGGCAAACTGGATATTAAATTATGACTATGTCAACAAAAATGGTTATGACTTTGGAAATAAAACGGGGGGACTTCTTGCGAATTCCGGTTTTGCTTCTGGTATTGCTATTTTCAAAGGGACAACCGTTACAGAGGCTACTTATCCGGTAGATGTGATGTTTGTGATTGGTAGCGGAGGCAGTCTGAACGGAAATGGCAGAGGCTACCGTATAGCAAATTCAGATTACTATGATAAGATCAATCCGATTGATCTGAAACCTCAGCCTTTTTATCTGAGCGGCAGCAATACACTCGGTCTGCAATATAATACGGCTGATCTGGGGTATTTTGTTATGCTGGGTGGCGAGTATAATACAAGACTCGGAAGATGGACAAAGGCCAGATCACAGAATAATATATTAATGACCAAACAGTCATTGTTGTCTGAGATTGAGACGGAATTGTCTACAAAACTTGTTGAATAATACCTATCAAAAATATCTTACTATTACGGAAGGGTGGTACTATTGAGTACTGCCCTTTTTTAGCTCTGTTTTCTAAAATAATTCCCTTCTTTTCTAAGGAGAGAGTTCGGAAGAGGTTCAATTTCATGATATTCTTGCGCCCGTTAGTGTGCTCACCAACGGTTTGATAAGTTTCAAACAGCCGGTGAGGACACCGTCTGTTGCTACCTAAATTTATGAGTTAAACCTGTTCCCTCTCCTTTTTAAGGAGAGGGTTAGGGAGAGGTTCAATAATATCTACTTGTGTCCGTTGGTGTCTTCGCCAATGGTTTAGTAAGTGTCAAGTTGCCGGTGGGGACACCGTCAGACGCTGCTTGAATTTATGAGGTTCTCGTTTTTTCATCACAAAAAAATCCCCTACACACTTTGTGGTAGGGGATTAAGTAAGGAAATGCTTTAAAGCATTTTAATATGCGATCGATTTATTTGTGTTTGAGGAAATCTACCATAATATTGGCACTTTCATCCATTACATAGTCAAAATCAATTTTTGGCTGAGGTTCACCTTCTTTCCATACAGGCTTACCGTGCAGTTTTAATTCCTCATTGATTCTATTTCGGTTTTTAACTTTATTCGCTTCGCGTTCTTTTTTCAGCTTAGCTTCATTCAGTGTCACTTTAGGAACGGAATCCAATTTGTTAAAGGCATCGATATCCTCCAGTAAGAACTTATATTCCTGAGATTTCTCCATTCTTGCTTTGTGGATGGTTTCAAGTTTTTTGACAACATCATCTAAGTTTGCAACTTTTTTGAAGTTTGTAGACTTGATCTGATCCCAAGGCAATGCTGCAGGTTCTGAACTTTCACCGAATTTTTCTGCGGAGAACTGGGTCGGGAAAGTAATGTCAGGAGACACACCTTTGTGTTGTGTACTGCTACCATTGATTCTATAGAATTTACCCATTGTGATATTGATCTGTCCGAATTCAGGTGCACCGTTAGGAGTATCTGGGTCCTTTTCACCTTCTGCCTTTAATAATAAACGGCTTGTAGCACTGATAAAGCGAGACATATCTACAGCAGATTGTACAGTACCTTTTCCATAACTTTGAGAACCTAAGATCAGTCCTCTGCCATAGTCCTGAATAGCTCCTGCAAAGATTTCAGATGCTGAAGCCGAGAATCTGTTGATAATAACACCAAAAGGTCCGCTCCAGGCCATACCTGCTTCTTCATCATTATCTACTTCTATTCTGTTACGGGTATCACGAACCTGTACTACAGGGCCTTTATCAATAAATAATCCGGTCAATTCGATTGCTTCCTGCAGGGATCCTCCGCCATTACTTCTTAAATCCAGAATTACGGCATCCACTTTTTCCTGTTTTAAGGTATCCAGAATTAATCTTACATCACGAGTTGTACTTTTGTAGTTCGGATCACGTTTGCGATAGGCGTCAAAGTCAATATAGAATTTTGGAAGGTTGATCACACCTATTTTGTAGGTTTTGCCATCATCACCTTTGACCATTTTTATCTCTTTTTTGGCAGATTCTTCCTCCACAACGATTTTTTCTCTTTTCAGGGAGACAATCTTTGGCTGAGCGGTCATTTCCTGACCGGCAGGAATGATTTTTAATCTTACGATTGTTCCTTTAGGGCCTTTGATCTTCGCTACTGCAGCATCTAATCTCCATCCTATGATATCTTCAAATTCACCTTTTTCGCCTTGTGCGACACCAATGATTTTATCATTCATATGAAGACTTTTGTCGCGGAAAGCAGGACCTCCCGGCAATACTTCCGAGATAGTGACAGCTTCATTGTCTATCATCAGTCGTGCGCCTATACCTTCGAAGGTGTTGGACATGCCTTCGTTGAAAGCTTGCGCAAATGAAGGATTATAGTATGTTGTATGCGGATCTACAGCATCTGTTAACGCAGACATTATCAACTGAAATGCATCATTAGCATTTGTCTTTTTTGCCTGAGAGATCAGATTGTTGTAGCGTTTGCGTAAAGTTTCTTTTTGTTTAGCCGCATCATCTTCTTTACCTGTGCTGCTTAGTTTAAGGTTCAGAAGATCATATTTTACTCTCTTGCGCCATTGTTCTTTAGCTTCGTCATCTGTTTTGAACCAGTTAAGCTTTTCTCGATAAGCAGTGTAATAATCATCCTGATTAAAATCCTGAGGAACATCAATCTGCGCTAAAGCATAATTCATTCTTTCCAGATAGCGTTTTGAGTATACATTGAAAATATGAAATGCAGCCGAAAGATCTCCGCTTTTGAAATCCTGACTCAGTTCGTTTTTATATTGCTGAAACTCATCAATATCCGATTGGAGCAGATAGTTTTTGCCCTGATCCATAGATTTGATCAGATTGTTAAATACGAGATTAGAAAGCGAATCGTTCATCGGAACTTTCTTATAGCTGACATTCTCTAATAGATTTGCCACTTCTTTCGCTATAATCTCGTGCTGCATGGTGGGTTTTACGCCTCCTTCCCCTTCTTCCAGATTGACCCTTGGCTTGGCACCACAGGCTACAATAGAAACGATAGAAAGAGCAAATACTAGATTTTTAAACATAAATTTATAGTTGTTAAAATTCATTCGCGTGAAACAAAATTGATTGTTCGACTCTTAAACGTTAAAATTAAATAAAAATGTATGATGTATGTGTTACAAGGACTAAATATAGTAACTATTTTACATCCAAAGTCAAATATTATTACAAATCTGTGTCTTAAACGGAAGTAACATTAGAAAAAACAAAATGAAAACATGAGGGTTAATCATACAGGAAGACAGCTAATTCAAATACAGATATGAAAACAATTTTTTTAATACTACTTACAATGGGAATGGTACAGACTGGTTTTGCTCAGCTTCAGGAAGTGGACTATAGCGATGGAGAACAAAAACTAAAGGGATTATTATCCGGAGCAGATCAGAAGAATAAACCCGGGGTACTGATCCTGCCTGCATGGATGGGTATTGATGAAGAAGCAAAGACTGCGGCCGAAAATCTGGCAAAAGCAGGATATACGGCTTTTATTGCCGATATATATGGTCAGGGAAATATACCAAAGACTTCTGCTGAAGCCGGTAAGATCGCAGGACAGTTTAAATCTGACTATGCCTTATATCAACAACGAATTAAAGTGGCTTTGGATGAACTGGTAAAACAAGGAGCGGATCCGCAACGTATAGCTGTCATTGGTTACTGCTTTGGCGGAACCGGTGCATTGGAAGCTGCACGTGCGCAACTACCTGTTAAAGCTGTGGTATCTATACATGGCGGACTTGGAAAAGGAGACCGAGCGAATGGTCCTGTCCGTACTAAAGTATTAGTATTACATGGGGCTGCAGATGCAAGTGTGCCGGCAAGTGATATTGTGGCTTTGCAAAAGGAATTGGATGAGGCTGCCGCTGATTGGCAAATGATCTATTATGCTGCAAGCAAGCATACTTTCACTAATCCTAAATCGCAGGATTACAATCCATTGGCAGCAAAACGCTCCTGGCAACATTTGATGATGTTTCTGGAAGAAGTTCTGGAGAAATAAATTAAGAAAACCTTATAACACAAATCTCTCCGTTTCAGGATAAAACGGGGAGATTTTTTGTTTTCAAATAATCGCTTTAATGTGTTTTAAGCTTATTTATTTGAAGAGTTCAGCTCGTAGCGCCCAGTATTTTTCGAGTGATTCCTTTGCTGCGCTGTAGTCTTTTAATTTCATAAACAGCTCGCCGATTTTGTTTTCAATGGCTAATTGTAAAAGTTTATTATCTTCTTTTTCGGCTAATTTGCGGGCGTTTATAAATTCATTTTTAGAAACTTTCAGGTTGCCATCATCAAATTTGGATTCAGCCAGCATATATTCCAGTTCAGCCAGTTCTCCGGGCAGACTTTTCTTCTCTGCCAGTTCGCGCGCCTGTAAAAGAAACCACTGGGCTTGTGTATGCTTTTTCTGCATCTGATAGATCAGTGCAAGTTGCTCCCAGGCCAGTATCTTGCCTTCGTAAGAACGTGTTTTGTTGTATAGCGGGATAGCTTTTCGGATAATCGTCTGCTCTGCGGATTTAAAATCTCTGTCAAATGCCTGAATTGTCGCAATCTTAACCAAAGAATTAGCCTGATCCAGATATGTTTTATTCTGAATGGCATTTTTATAGTACTGCTCCTGGAAATTAGCTGCCTGTTCAAATTTTTGATCAAACAGATAGAGGTTCGCCAGATTGAACTGAATAATGGACAGATCATTTTTGTTTTCTGTCTTTTGTACTGTAGATAGTGCTTCTTCCAGTTGTTTCAATGCAAGCGGATAAGCTCCGTTTTTGATTGCATATAATGCGGACTCATTCAAAAGGCCATACAGTGTATTCATGTTGTCTGCATTGCGGGTCTGCTGAATAATAGTTTCCCAGGCCTGTGGTGTTGCAGGGAGAGGGGAGATCAGATATTGCAGCTGTGCCGAATTGGAAGTCAGCTTGTAATCAATCAGAAAGCGTTGTAAGGTCAGTGCAATGGCAATGGTATCTGCGAAGGTTTGTTTGTTTTTATACGCATCATGTAAGATTTCTTCTGTGGTACGTGGAGCAGGGACAAAATAGACCGGAGGACCTATGCCGGCAAAGTTAGGGTTGTATTTGCTGATGTAACCGGCAGGATCTTCCTGATCTTTTTGCTGTGCAAAGGAAGGGGCAGAAATTGAAAACAGACCGATCGTCAGGAATAAGACTAATCCTGTAATATTCATTTTATATTTAGTCATAAAAAAAGATAACATCATATGTGAAAAACGGAGCTCTTCAGCAGAGGTCCTTCTGTAAAGTTATTGTAATCCGTTGAAAGTCCATGAAAAATCTGCTAAGTTTGTTACTATCATGGCAACACGAATTCCATTAGCAGAACGAATGCGTCCCCGAAATATTGTCGGATATGTCGGGCAGGAGCATATTGTAGGAGAGGGTGCGGTATTGCGAAATGCACTTGAACAAAATAATATTCCATCGATGATATTGTGGGGTCCTCCGGGAGTAGGGAAGACTACTTTAGCCCTGTTAATGGCTAAAGCATTGGACCGGCCTTTTTTTAGTCTCAGTGCGATACAATCCGGTGTCAAAGATATCCGGGAAGTCATTGAAAAGGCTGATCAACTGCAGAAGTTCAATCAGGAACAACCGATACTTTTTATAGATGAGATTCATCGTTTCTCAAAGTCTCAGCAGGATTCTCTATTGGGAGCTGTTGAACGGGGACTTGTTACATTAATAGGTGCTACTACGGAAAATCCCTCTTTTGAAGTGATCTCCGCGCTCTTGTCCCGTTGTCAGGTATATGTATTAAAGCATCTGACTGAAGAAGAACTGATCGGTATTGTAAATTCGGCTATTTCTGAAGACGAATTTCTAAAAGAAGAGAAAATAGAAGTTCTGGAATATGAAGCTTTATTACGTCTTTCAGGAGGTGATGCACGTAAGCTGCTGAATGTGCTGGAGCTTGTAGTAAATGCGTCTCTAAGCCTGAATAAGCCGATTACAAATGAATTTGTGCTTAAGCAGGTGCAGCAGAATATGGCGATCTATGATAAGACCGGGGAGCAGCACTATGATATTATTTCAGCTTTTATCAAGTCGATAAGAGGGAGTGATCCCAATGCGGCTGTCTATTGGCTGGCTCGTATGATTGAAGGCGGGGAAGATCCTTCCTTTATTTCCCGCCGGTTGCTGATCCTTGCATCAGAAGATATTGGCAATGCTAATCCTAATGCGCTGTTACTGGCTAACAACTGTTTTCAGGCAGTGAATGTCATAGGCTGGCCCGAATCCCGCATTATTTTATCCCAAACAGTCACTTACCTTGCAAGTTCAGCGAAAAGCAATGCTTCATATGAGGCCATCAATAAAGCGCAGGGACTTGTCAAGCAGACAGGCGATTTGTCTGTTCCTCTTCATCTTCGTAATGCACCTACTAAACTGATGAAAGAGCTTAATTATGGGACTGAATATAAATATTCACATGCTTTTCCGGGTAATTTTGTCGATCAGGAATTTATGCCGGACAAGATCAGTGGCACATTACTGTATGATCCTGGGAAAAATGCTGCGGAGGAGAAACTTCGCCAGTCACTCAAAGAAAAATGGAAGAATAAATACGGATACTAAGAGTATGGTGTTGATATAGAAGCCAACACCACGCTGATAAGCAACTGTATCAGCGTCCGGGCCAGCAGTCTGACAAACCTGTTTAAAGAATCTTATTTTAACGTTCTTTTTGGCACATCAGGCTTTCGTTGATACCTCCGTGGCTGAAATTACAATCGAAGTCAGGAGATTCTGTTAATTTTACGAAAGTTGTATATCCTACTAAGTTTATCTAGATTTGTAACCTACATGGCATTACAATCATTTATTGCAATAGATTTCGAGCTGGCAACTGCTGCCTACAATAGTGTGTGTTCTGTTGGTATTGTGCGTGTTGACCAGGGAGTAATCACAGACGAATTTTATAGTCTGGTCAAACCTCCGAAGAATGAATACATGTGGCAGACGACCCGTGTTCATGGCATCAAACCCAAAGACACCGCAGATGCACCTACTTTTGAGGAGATCTATCCAAAGATTAAAGATCTTCTTCAGAACAAAAAGATGGTCGCACATAATGAAAAATTTGATCGTGAAGTATTATCCAAAACAATGAAGGCCTGCGGTCTGGATTATCGTGAGCTTCACTTGCCGGTCATGTGGGAATGCACCAGCAAAATCTATAGGGACAAGGGCTTTAAAAAAACAAAGCTTAATTTATGCTGTGAGATCATGGGTATAGATCTGAATCATCATGAGGCTCTATCAGATGCGAAAGCAGCCGCTTTCCTTTACCTGAAGCAAAATGAAGTCACTCAGGAGTTGTTAGATCGTGTATTTCCTGCGGAAGAATTATTGATTCAACCGGATGAGGTTGCTAAAAAGGGCGAGCCAGATAACGGAAGAGATGGTGTTGTGTAGTCAAGTACATCCTAAACGCAGGTATTAATATTGCCGGATTATAGATTTCAATTGAATCAGAATATATGAATGCAAATCCCTTATTAAACAGTAAAATATATATTGCAGGACACCGCGGAATGGTTGGTTCAGCAATAGAAAGAGTACTACGTGCTCGAGGATATACAAATATTATTGGCAAAACCAGTAGCGAACTCGATCTGCGGGACCAGCAACAGGTAGGAGATTTCTTTGAAAAAGAAAATCCTCAGGTCGTGATTGATGCTGCCGCACGTGTAGGCGGAATACTCGCAAATAGTACTTATCCCTATCAATTTCTGATCGAGAATCTTCAGATTCAGAACAACCTGATTGATTTTGCAGTTAAGGGAAATGTCGAAAAATTTATATTTTTAGGGAGTTCCTGTATTTATCCTAAGTTTGCTGCGCAACCCTTGACAGAAGATTCTTTATTGACAGATACACTGGAACCGACTAATGAGGCGTATGCTATAGCAAAGATTGCTGGTGTAAAAGCCTGTGAAGCGGTCAGGAAGCAGTATGGTAAAGATTTTGTCAGTCTGATGCCCACTAACCTGTACGGAGTCAATGACAATTTTGACCTGAACAGCTCGCATGTATTGCCTGCAATGATCCGTAAATTTCATGAAGCTAAGTTGGCGGGCGATCGGCCGGTTACACTTTGGGGGTCGGGGACACCGTTACGGGAGTTTTTATTTGTAGATGATCTGGCGGAGGCCACAATTTTTGCCTTAGAAAATACATTACCGGAACATTTGTACAATGTAGGTACAGGGGAAGACCTGAGTATCCGTGATCTGGCCATTGCTATACAAAAAATCGTAGGGCATAAGGGGGAGATTTTGTGGGATTCGGAAAAACCGGACGGTACTCCGCGCAAACTAATGGATGTGTCTAAAATGCACGCTTTGGGTTGGAAACATCGGGTTGAACTGGAGGCTGGAATACAAACAACTTACAAGTGGTTTTTAGCAAATACTGATCGCTATAAAGAAGTAAAATTGTAGTTTTGCTTTGTTAAAGTATGCTTTATAAACAAAATAAATCTATAAAAAATAGGGTTGTAAAGTAGCTTTAATGTTGCATTCAGTGTATAAAAGCAGATAAACAACGTAACAATATCACATATAACAGAAAAAACGGTAATTATATAAAGATGAAAACAGCATTAATCACGGGAATCACCGGACAGGACGGAGCTTATTTGGCCGAATTGCTTTTGAGTAAAGGGTATATGGTTCATGGGATTAAGAGAAGATCATCATTATTTAACACAGCCCGTATAGATCATCTGTATCAGGATCCTCATCATCCTCATCAGCGAATGAAGCTCCATTATGGAGATTTGACGGATTCCATGAATCTGACGCGTATTATTCAGGAGACACAGCCGGATGAAATCTACAACCTTGCGGCGATGAGTCATGTAAAGGTTAGTTTTGATACACCGGAATATACAGCCAATGCAGATGGTATAGGTACGTTGCGTATTCTGGAAGCTGTGCGTCTGTTGGGTTTGGAAAAAAAGACAAAGATATATCAGGCTTCAACTTCAGAATTATACGGTCTGGTACAGGCTGTCCCGCAATCTGAAACAACTCCTTTCTATCCGAGATCTCCTTATGCCGTAGCAAAGATGTATGCGTACTGGATTACAGTCAATTACAGAGAAGCCTATGGTATGTATGCGTGTAATGGTATTCTTTTTAATCACGAGTCTCCATTACGCGGAGAAACTTTTGTAACACGCAAAATTACAAGGGCCGTTGCTAAGATCGCATTAGGTTTGCAGGATAAGCTGTATATCGGGAATCTGGATGCCCAGCGGGACTGGGGACATGCAAAAGATTATGTGGAGGCGATGTACCTTATTCTTCAACAGGAAAAACCGGAAGATTTTGTCATTGCGACAGGTGTAACCACAAAAGTTCGCGAATTTATCCGTATGGCATTTGCAGAGGTCGGTTTTCACCTGCGATTCGAAGGAGAAGGAGTCGATGAAGTTGGAATTCTGGATCATATAGACGAAGCTATAACAAGTGTTTTATTAAAAGATTATACTCCGACAGTCAAGGTTGGAGATGTTTTGATACATGTTGATCCGGCTTATTTCCGTCCTACAGAAGTAGACCTGTTAATCGGTGACCCTACAAAAGCGAATACGCAATTAGGCTGGAAACCTAAATATGACCTGGCCGGATTAGTACAGGAGATGGTGGCCTCTGATGTTGATTTATTTAAAAGAGACTGTGAACTGATGAAAGCAGGACATAAAGTTGTCAATCAGGCTGAGTAAGTTTTTATTTTTATAGTGCAAGCTTAAGAGAAGCGACGCTTGTGATCAGGCTGTTTAATGAATTGGGTACAAGCGGACGCTGCACCATAGAAGTGACAAGGACCCAACCAGATTAATGCTCTTCTTGAAAAGGAGAAATGCCCACAGGACAGAGAGGCTCTGGTGAAGTTATAGAGACTGTAAAGGCAAAGGTGGACGCTCATCATAGAAGTGGCAACGGTTTCGCGAATTAGTTTCTCTACTCCTTTTTTATCGGGAGGGCTTAGATCCTGTTCATATCAACCTCAAGACTTCCGTTGATGAGAATACTAACAAATGTTTCTGGGGCGTTTGCCAGTCACAGGGAGACATTAATCAAGGATCGAAAAACCGTTGATGGGTACAGCAACGAAGCTTAAGCAGACCGATAAACGAAAGAGTATTTTTTTTATCTGACTATTAGTGAATTAGCTCTAAGCAGATGCTTTAGCAAGATAGGTGCTGTTTCACTTATTAGGTGGCCAATTAATCAATTCATTATTGCTAACTTTACAATTGAAAGAGATTAAATTATCTTTATTTATTAAATGCGTATATAAGGCATATAATTTGCTTATTGCTGTTGGACTTTTGATAAGTGGATTAGTATAAAGTGGTAATTTTATACTTTCAAAAGATGATATAAAATTAAAATGAAAGATATACAACATAAAGATGTCCGTATAGGCATCACATTTAGTGCATTTGATCTGCTTCATGCCGGTCATATCAAAATGCTGGAAGATGCTAAACGTCAGTGTGACTTTCTAATCTGCGGACTTCAGACAGATCCTACCATAGATCGTCCTGAAAAAAATAAACCTACGCAGACTGTTGTAGAGCGTTATATCCAGCTCAAAGGATGTAAATATGTCGATCAGATTGTTCCTTATGCTACAGAACAGGATCTGGAAGATATTTTGAGGGCATTCAAAATTGATGTTCGTGTCGTAGGAGATGAGTATAAAGAACGGGATTTTACCGGGCGTCAATATTGTGAAGAAAATGGTATTGAGCTCTATTTCAATAGCCGTGACCATCGCTTCTCAAGCTCAGGGCTCCGTCGCATTGTGGCTGAGAAGGAAGCACAAAATACACAGTCATAAGTCTTGATCGTACAATCATAATTCAAAAAGTCTTTTTTGAGGTATAAAATTACCATAATACACGGATATGCAGGATAGCATGAATATCGCCGTTATCGGACAGGGATATGTGGGGTTACCTTTAGCGCTGGCCTTTTCAAAGTATCATCAGGTTACCGGATTTGATATTAATGAAACAAGAGTTGCTGAACTTAATAGCGGATATGATCGTACTTTGGAAATCTCTAAAGAAGAATTGCTTGCCCTGATCAATGGGGAAGAATCTTCTTCTATTATGGGTTATGTGGCCAGTAGTGATCTTACGGATATAAGAGATGCTCAGGTATATATTATTACCGTACCTACGCCCGTTGATGCTTTTAATACCCCAAATCTGCAGCCTCTTTTATCCGCGACCCGTCTTGTGTCAAGTGTATTAAAAAGAGGAGATATTGTAATCTATGAATCCACTGTTTACCCAGGCTGTACAGAAGAAGAATGTGTACCTCTTTTGGAGAGAGAATCCGGACTCACATTTAACAGAGACTTTTTCGTGGGATATTCGCCTGAGCGAATTAATCCGGGAGATAAAATAAATACCTTGTCTTCAGTGGTAAAAGTGACTTCCGGTTCAACACCTGAAATCGCTGTTGTCATTGATCAGTTATATAAACAGATTATTACAGCCGGAACGCATCTTGCTCCTTCTATTAAAGTTGCGGAAGCGTCCAAAGCGATAGAGAATGCACAACGGGATGTCAATATTTCTTTTGTAAATGAGCTGGCGTTGATCTTTGATCGCATGGGGATTGACACTAATGAGGTGTTGGAAGCTGCGGGAACAAAATATAATTTTTTAAAATATAAGCCCGGATTGGTCGGCGGACATTGTATCTCTGTGGATCCCTATTACCTGACATACAAAGCAACACGTCTGGGCTATCATCCTCAGGTGATCTTATCAGGTCGTCAGGTGAATAATATGATTGCCACTTTTATAGCTAAAAAGCTAATAAAGCTTATGATCTCCAGAGAAACCGCTTTAATGGGTGCCAGAGTCTTGATATTGGGCGTTACATTTAAGGAGAATTGTGCAGATTACCGGAATACAAAAGTAATGGATATTATCCGTGAACTGCAGGATTTTGGACTTACTGTAGATGTCTATGATCCATGGGTAGATGAGGAGGCATTTGAAAAAGAATACAATATCCGTATTTTAAAGGAGCTTTCTTCTCTTGTATTCTATGATGGAGCTGTATTAGCTGTTGCTCATCATCAGTTCGGGCAGATTGAACCGCGATCTCTGGTCAAAGAAAATGGAGTAATATTTGATGCAAAAGGATTTTGGGATAAGCAATCAGTGGATGCCCGACTGTGATATCAATATAGTAGAGCACAGAGAATCAAATTGTGTTTTTTGACAAGAGTGTTGTTTTAATTATTAATTTTGACTAATACATTTTTACATATGAAAATAGGGATTACATTTGGCGTTTTTGATTTACTTCATGCCGGACATATTATGATGTTGGAAGAAGCAAAGAGAAATTGTGATTACCTGATTGTAGGATTGAATACGGATCCTTCGGAAGTCTTTCCTGAGAAAAATAAACCTACACAAACTATTGTTGAACGGTATATTCAACTGGAAGGCTGTCGTTATGTGGACGAAATTGTTCCTTATACCAGTGAGCAGGATCTGGCAGATATTATCCAGGGAATGCCTATAGATATACGGATAATCGGAGAGGAATATCGGGATAAGGATTTTACCGGACGTCAGTATTGTGTGGATAAAGGTATTGAGATCTATTATAATAAACGTACACACCGGTTCTCCAGCAGCGGGTTAAGAAGGGTTGTAGCAGAGAAAGAGTCGGATAAATAGTCGAGTCGATAAAGTTGGCTTTAGTGTATTTGCCGCTATAATACCTCTCTCCTTGAAAAGGAGAGAGGTGTAATAAGTGAAGTTTGACAAGATTAAGGTTTCTTTTGCGTTTGTTGGTGTCCACACCAACAATATGACTGACAGAATTATCCGCAATAGGAGCTGCCGATGATTGATTTTGTTTTTAAACCGATATAGCCTATTGACAATATTATAAAATTTAATTAAAATATAGTAACAACATAAAAATGAGCAATATTGTACACGTTATTCTCTCTGGCGGAGTTGGAAGCCGTTTGTGGCCTTTGTCACGTAAGAGTTATCCCAAACAATATCTGAGTCTTTTTAAAGAAGGGTCATTGTTTGAGATGACAGTCAATCGTAATCAGACTTTGGCTGATCAGGTTATTGTTGTCGGTAACAGAGATAATCATCAACTCAGTCGCGAGGTGATGGAAAACAATGGTATACAATATATAGATATAGTTGAATCCACTCCCCGAAATACGGCTGCGGCAATTGCTTTTGCTGCCTTTGCAGCCAAATCGGATGATATTCTGATTGTTACCCCTTCGGATCATGTGATTGTGGGCGAGCAGGCCTATGAAGAATCGATGAAGAAAGGGATTGAAAAGGCCTCTCAGGGATATATAGTTACATTTGGTATACAGGCCACACGCCCTGAAACGGGATATGGCTATATCGAGTATCAGGGCGATCAGGTTATCTCCTTCAGAGAAAAGCCAAATCAGGATACTGCAGAAGATTTTATTGAACGGGGAAATTTTCTGTGGAACTCGGGAATGTTCTGTTTCAGAGCGGATACTTTTCTACAGGAATTACAACAATTTGAGCCAAAAGTATATGCTACGGCTTTAGCTGCATGGAAACATCGCAAAGACAACTTGTTAGATGAGCAGTTGTCTAAGGAAATCCCGGCCATTAGTATAGATTATGCGGTAATGGAACGGTCGAAGAAGATTCGGGTTGTGGCAACGCATTTCAACTGGTCCGATCTGGGGTCTTTTGAATCTATGTATGATTATCTAAAACAGACGGGTCATCCGGTAGATGAAAATGGCAATATGGTAATCGGTACAGATACCTATACTGCTTTTGTGGGATTAAAAAACACTATTCTCGTATATACCAAAGATGCTTTTCTGATTTTACAGAAAGAAAAATCACAGGATGTCAAGAAGATTTATAATACTTTGGAAAGGCATCAGTCGAAATTGATAGATTAATCAGCAAAAAATAAAGCGCTAAATCCGAAAGATTTGTTAATATAAATCATTGTGAGTACTTTTGTTACTCAGTTAGGTTGTCCAATGCTAGAATCGATAATTACTTCAAAAACCAGGCTTAAATTGCTGATTAAATTCTTCGTTTCAGCAAGTAATAAAAGCCATTTACGAGGTTTGGCAGAAGAATTTCAGGAGTCAACAAATGCGATCCGAAAAGAACTTAATCAACTTTCAGATGCAGGCTATTTGGATAAGGAAACAGAGAAAAACAGAATACTTTATAGAGCTAATACTAAACATTCCCTATTTAAGCCTATTCAAAATTTAATTCATACTTTTTTGGGAATTGACCAGTTTGTTGATCATATATTGGAGCAAGCAGGGGATATTAAGGAGGTTAGTTTAATTGGTAACTATGCAAAAGGATTAGATAGTGGAGTTATTGAGGTGCTTATTTTAGGTAATACAATAAATCAGGCATATTTATTGCAGTTAGCGGACAAGGTCGGCTTGCGTTTGGATAAAAAAGTGGAAATTTATTTTAATAAACCTTTTGAAGAACAAAAAATTAACTTATACCGAAGTAGCTCTCATGAATAGATTGGTGAGAAAAAGGATTGTATTACATTAGTAATTCTATGATTTATTAAAATTTTAAGAATAGCATTTGAAATATATGAGCAAAACAATTATCATTACCGGCGGAGCCGGATTTATTGGCTCCCATGTGGTTCGTGAATTTGTTACAAAATATCCGGAATATCATCTTGTCAATTTAGATGGATTGACCTATGCAGGTAATTTGGAAAATTTAAAAGATATTCAGGATAAACCGAATTATCAATTTATTAAAGCTGATATTACTGATGCTGCACTGATCCTTGATATATTCCGACAGTATAAACCGGATGGAGTTATACATTTAGCTGCAGAATCCCATGTCGATCGGTCTATTACAGATCCAACAGCTTTTGTTATGACGAATGTTATCGGAACTGTTAACTTGTTGAATGCAGCTAAAGAAATATGGAGGGATAACTTTGAGGGAAAACGTTTCCACCATATCTCCACGGATGAGGTTTTTGGAGCACTCGGTGCTACAGGATTATTCACAGAGGAAACCAAGTACGATCCACATTCCCCTTATTCGGCTTCTAAAGCTTCATCGGACCATTTTGTAAGAGCATATCATGATACGTATGGTTTACCAATTGTATTGACGAATTGCTCCAATAATTACGGTCCTAATCATTTCCCGGAAAAGCTTATTCCCTTATGTATACATAATATTTTAAATAATAAGCCACTTCCTATTTATGGTGATGGTAAGTATACACGTGACTGGCTTTTTGTAATTGATCATGCTAAGGCCATTGATCTGGTATATCATCGGGGGAAAAATGGTGAAAGTTATAATGTAGGTGGATTTAACGAATGGCAAAATATTGATCTGGTCAAAGAATTGTGTAAACAGATGGATGAGAAATTAGGAAGGCCGGTAGGCACCGCTGATCAGTTAATCACCTATGTTAAAGATCGGCCCGGACATGATCTTCGTTATGCTATTGATGCTGCTAAGATCAATCAGGAACTTGGTTATCAGCCATCAGTAACTTTTGAAGAGGGGCTCTCTGTCACTATCGATTGGTTCCTCAATAATCAGGAGTGGTTGGATCATGTTACTTCTGGGGATTATCAAAAGTATTATGAGGAGCAGTATAGATAGTTAAAAGGTTAGGGTGTTATAAAGTGATAAGGATATAAAGTTAAAAAGTTAGAAGGGATAAGTCTATGATTACTTCGCATAAGGATTTAAAGCTGTGGCACGAGAGTATGATACTTGTTGAAGATATCTATAAAATTGCTGCAAGCTTTCCAAAAGAGGAAATGTTTGGTCTAACCAGTCAGATTAAAAGATCAGTAGTTTCAATTCCTTCTAATATTGCTGAAGGGGCTGGAAGAAAAGGAAAAACCGAATTTATCCGGTTTCCTTATATTGCCTTAGGGTCGACAAGTGAACTCGAAACACAATTGGAAATTTCTGTCCGATTAGGATTTATGCAAAAGAATGAAGATATCTTTAAGCGAATACATTTTATTAAAAATATGATCGCTAAACTTATCACGAGTTTAAATAATAAAGATGCTAATGCGCTTTAACCATTTATCATTATAACTATATCAACAAATAAAGATGAAAGCTACAGAAACAAAGCTTCAGGGTTGTTTTATATTGGAGCCAGCTAAGTATGGCGATTCGCGTGGTTATTTTATGGAGAGTTTCAATGAAAAGACCTTTAATGATCTTACTGGAACTAACACGCATTTTGTCCAGGATAACCAGTCTTATTCCACAAGAGGAGTTTTGCGGGGATTACATGCCCAAGCTGGAGATCATGCCCAAGCTAAACTGGTTCGGGTTTTAGAAGGCGAGGTAATTGATATTGCTGTAGATGTACGTGCCGGATCATCTACGTTTGGCCAATACGTTGCAGTAAGACTATCTGCTGAGAATAATCTGCAGCTATTTGTTCCGCGGGGATTTTTACATGGTTTTGTCGTGTTAAGTGAGACCGCTACCTTTTTCTATAAATGTGATAATTTCTACAATAAAGAATCAGAATGTGGTGTGCATCCGCTGGATAAAGATCTCGCTGTAGACTGGCAAATTCCAATAGAGGAAATGGTATTATCTGATAAAGACAAAGCAGCTCCCGGTTTTAAGGAAATTTTTGGAATATGAGAATAGTAATTACTGGAGCAAACGGACAATTAGGATCTGAACTTAAAGATATACTAAGAAATGATACTGAAAAAGAATATCATTTCTTAGACCGTAAACACTTGCCTTTAGATCAGACATTGATCATTCAAGATCTTTTAGCACAATACCAACCTGATGTCATTATTCATGCAGCAGCCTATACTGCTGTAGATAGGGCGGAATCAGAACAAGAGTTAGCTGATCAGATTAATCATCTGGCAACATCGGAAATTGCTCAATACTGCCGTATTCATGGAACTAAGCTTATAGCTATTTCTACAGATTATGTTTTCGATGGCAATTCCAATATCCCTTTGAAAGAGGACGCTCCCGTAGACCCTATCAATATATATGGATTGACAAAGTTGAAAGGCGAGCATGCTATCCAAAAATGGCTTCCTGATGGAATTATTATCCGTACCTCATGGGTTTATTCAGTTTATGGAAATAATTTTGTAAAAACTATGGTTCGCCTGATGTCCGAGAGGGAGGAAATTTCAGTAATCAATGATCAGATTGGTTCGCCTACATATGCACACGATCTTGCTCTGGCTATTGTGGACATTATTGAAAGTGACAAATGGATTGGTGGCATTTACCATTATTCAAATGAAGGAGAAATTTCCTGGTATGATTTTGCGGTAGCGATTCGTGAGATTAAAGGCTTAGATTGTAAAATAAATCCCATTCCAACTACGCAGTATCCTACACCGGCTAAACGACCAAGGTACTCCTTATTAGATAAATCAAAGATAAAGCATGCATTTAAGGTTGACACTCCCAATTGGAAAGATAGCCTTAAAGTGATGATTGCTAAGAACATAGAAATTGAAAGCTAAAAAAAAATGAAAGGAATAATATTAGCAGGCGGTTCAGGTACACGTTTACACCCCTTAACATTAGCTGTTTCAAAACAGTTAATGCCAGTGTATGATAAACCTATGATCTATTATCCATTGTCTACATTGATGCTGGCTGGTATTAATGAGATTTTGATTATTTCGACACCTCAGGATCTTCCCAATTTCCAAAAATTATTGGGAGATGGTTCTCAAATTGGATGTAAGTTTTCATATAAGGAACAACCAAGCCCGGATGGATTAGCTCAAGCTTTTATTTTGGGAGAAGATTTTATTGGTAAGGACAAGGTTGCTTTGATCCTAGGAGATAATATTTTTTACGCATCAGGAATGTCAAAATTATTACAGGACTCATCCGATCCCGATGGAGGCGTTGTATTTGCTTACCAGGTATCCGACCCGGAGCGATATGGTGTGGTAGAGTTTGATAAGGATAATAAAGTTGTTTCTATTGAGGAAAAACCAAAAGAACCAAAATCTAATTATGCTGTTCCCGGACTTTATTTCTATGATAATGATGTAGTGGAAATTGCCAAAAATATTAAACCTTCATCACGAGGAGAACTGGAGATTACTGATATCAACGCAGAGTATCTACGAAGAGGAAAATTGAAAGTAGGTGTTTTTAACAGAGGAACGGCTTGGTTAGATACTGGTACTATCAATTCGCTAATGCAGGCATGTCAATTCGTTCAGGTAATAGAAGAGCGTCAGGGGATGAAAATTGCCGCTATTGAAGAGATAGCGTATCGTATGGGGTATATTAATAAAGAACAGTTATTGCAGATTGCTGAACCCTTAAGAAAATCTGGATACGGTGAATATTTATTGAATATTGTCAGGTAATATGAATATTTTAAATCTTATAGGCCGAAAGGAAGAGCTCTTTAATGAAGATATACAAAAACATGAAGAGAGACTAGAAGCTATCATTTCCAATGCAAAATTCTTAGTTATTGGCGGAGCCGGTTCTATTGGCCAGGCAACAACAAAGGAGATTTTTAAAAGAAATCCCAAGAAATTACATGTTGTAGATATTTCTGAGAATAATATGGTAGAATTAGTTCGCGATATCAGAAGCTCTTTTGGATATATCGAAGGAGACTTTCAGACTTTTGCTTTAGATATTGGTTCTATCGAATACGATGCCTTTTGGGAAGCAGATGGTGATTACGACTATGTTTTAAATCTTTCAGCATTAAAGCATGTACGTAGCGAAAAGGATCCCTATACTTTGATGCGTATGGCGGATGTCAATGTCTTCAATACAGACAAAACTTTGCAACAAGCTATTGAGAAAGGTGTAAAAAAATACTTCTGCGTATCTACGGATAAGGCTGCAAATCCTGTGAATATGATGGGAGCCTCTAAGCGCATTATGGAAATGTTTCTTATGCGCCGTAGTAAAGAAATTACTATCTCTACAGCTCGTTTTGCAAATGTTGCTTTTTCGGATGGTTCTTTACTGCATGGATTTAATAAGCGTATCGAGAAGAGGCAACCTATTGTTGCACCTAATGATATTAAGCGTTATTTCGTCATTCCTAAAGAGTCGGGCGAATTATGTTTAATGTCTTGTATATTTGGTGAAAATAGGGATATCTTTTTCCCTAAATTAAGTGAGAATTTACACTTAATTACTTTTGCGGAGATTGCTGAAAAATATTTGAAAGAAATGGGGTATGAGCCTTATTTGTGTGCAGATGAAAATGAAGCTAGATCGTTAGTCCATACTTTACCTCAAGAAGGAAAATGGCCTTGTCTATTTACAGGGAGTGACACTACTGGAGAGAAAGATTTTGAGGAGTTTTTTACAGAACACGAAACTCTTGATATGAATCGATTTGAAAATTTAGGTGTAATTAAGAATGAATTGAAGATTGAAGAAGATAAACTACAGTTGTTTGAATCTGCTATTCAGCATATGAAATCGAATAAGAAGTGGAATAAAGAACAAATCGTCGATTTATTTTTTCAAATGATTCCGGACTTTGGGCATAAAGAAACAGGGAAATATCTCGACGCTAAAATGTAATTATGCAGAGTATAGATAATATAATCTCTTTTATTAGGGATCAGTATAAAACTGATAAATTTATTCCACTTCATGAACCGCGGTTTAGAGGTAATGAGAAAAAATATGTTGTGGATACTATAGATTCTACATTTGTTTCGTCTGTTGGAGCTTATGTAGATAAGTTTGAGGAAATGATGCAAGCCTATACTGGTGCTGAAAAGGCTGTAGCAGTTGTCAACGGTACAGCATCTCTTCAGGTAGCTTTAAGGTTGGCAGGCGTGAAAGCTGGTGATGAAGTAATAACCCAAGCGTTAACTTTTATTGCAACAGCTAATGCCATTGTTTATAATCACGCAACTCCGATTTTTGTAGATGTAGATTTAGATACTATGGGGTTGTCTCCAAAGGCTTTATCATTCTTTTTAGAAGAATTTGGTGAACTTCGTGAAGATGGTTGCTATAACAAATCTACCGGAAATCGTATTGCTGCTTGTATGCCCATGCATACATTTGGTTTTCCTGTACATCTAGATGAATTATTAGCGGTTTGCGATAAATGGAATATTCCATTGGTAGAAGATGCTGCGGAATCTTTGGGTAGCTATTATAAGGGAAAACATACAGGTACCCTTGGATTAGTATCTGGATTTTCTTTTAATGGCAATAAAACGATTACTTGTGGTGGTGGTGGTGCTTTAATTACTAATGATTTAGAGTTAGGAAAACATGCCAAGTACTTAACAACAACAGCTAAACGACCACATCCTTATGAATTTTTCCATGATGAACTCGGATATAACTTTAGAATGCCGAATCTGAATGCTGCGTTAGCTTGTGCTCAAATGGAGGTCTTAGAAAGTTTCTTGGCGGATAAAAGACAGATGGCAGATGAATATGCTGCATTGTTTTCTGAATTAGGAATAAAATTCAGAAAAGAAACTCCAGACACGAAAGCTAATTATTGGTTAATGTGTGTTGAATTGAATGATAAGATGGATAGGGAAGATTTTCTAAAGTATACAAATGAGAATGGGGTAATGACAAGGCCAATTTGGAATCTTATGTATCGCCTGCCTATGTACGAACATTGTCAGCGGGATTCTCAACGTAATGCGGAGTTTTTAGAAGAACGAATTGTAAACATTCCTAGTAGTGTAAGATAGAAAGATGGATAGAGTTGCAATAATAGGATATTCTGGACATGCGTTTGTGGTATTGGATGCATGTAAAAAAATGGGAATCCCCGTTCATTTTTATTGTGATCGATCTAAGAGAAAACATAATAACCCTTACCAACTGACATTTTTGGGCGATGAGGGTAGTGAATCCTTTAATTGGAATGGGATAGATAAGTTTGTGCTGGGAATAGGAGATAATAATACCCGAAAACGGGTGGCTGAACGGATTATAGAAGCGGGTAAAGAGGTAGTTACAGTTGTACATCCCACCGCGGTAATTAATGATTTTGTTCGCATCGGTAAAGGAAGTTTCTTATCCAGTAATTGTGTTGTGAATACGTTAGCAATTGTTGGACAAAATTGCATAATCAATACCGGAGCTATAATAGAGCACGAATGCGTGTTAGGTGATTCAGTTCATATTGCACCAGGAGCTGTTTTAGCAGGAAGTGTTACGGTAGGTACAGGAACATTTATTGGAGCAAATGCGATAATTAAGCAAGGGATAACTATTGGAGATAATGTTATAGTAGGAGCGGGATCAGTAGTTATTAAGGATATTGAAGATAACGAAACTTGGGTTGGAAATCCAGTTAGAAAAATAAAATAATGAGTAGAGTATTAATAATAGCCGAAGCAGGAGTAAATCATAATGGTTCACTGAAAAATGCTTTTAAGTTGGTTGATGCAGCTGCAGAAGCGGGAGTTGACTATGTGAAGTTCCAAACTTTTAAAGCGGATAAGCTTGTTTCTAGAAGTGCGAAAAAGGCAGATTATCAGATTACGAATACGGGTAATAGTGAAGACTCACAATTAGAGATGCTTAAGCAGTTGGAATTATCACACACAGATCACGAAAAAATAATTGCTTATTGTAAAGAAAAAGGTGTTCAGTTTTTCTCTACCGCATTTGACTTAGATTCTTTACAATATTTGAAAGATATAGGGTTGGATTTAGTCAAGATACCTTCCGGTGAAATTACAAATTTACCTTACCTCCGAAAGGCAGCTAAATTGTTCTCAAAAGTTATATTATCAACAGGTATGTCCACAATGGAAGATATTGCAGCTGCGACTCAAATCTTTGTAAAAGAAGGTGTATCTGATATTTCGATTTTACATTGCAATACCGAATATCCAACACCAATGAGAGATGTGAACTTAAAAGCTATGTTAAGCATTGCAGATGAGTTTAAAGTAAATATTGGATACTCTGACCATACTTTAGGAATTGAAGTTCCTGTTGCTGCGGTAGCTCTAGGTGCGAAAATCATAGAAAAACATTTTACATTAGATAATACAATGGAGGGGCCAGATCATGCTGCCTCATTAGAACCAAAAGAGTTGAAAGCTATGGTTAGTGCTATTCGAAATATAGAAGAAGCTATTTCAGGTTCTGGAATTAAAGAACCTAGTGCGTCAGAGAAAAAGAACATGGCAATAGCGCGTAAAAGTTTAGTAGCCTCTCAAAATATAAAAAAGGGAGAAATTTTTACGGAAGATAACTTAACCGTCAAAAGACCAGGCAATGGGATTTCGCCAATGGAATGGGATAATGTTATCGGGAAGGTTGCCATTCAGGATTTTAACGAAGATGAAATAATTGTGTTGTAGATGAGAAAGATTTGTGTAGTTACAGCGACAAGAGCGGAGTATGGTTTATTAAAACCATTAATGGATTTGATCCAGCAGTCACCGGACTTAGAATTACAAGTTATTGTTACTGGAGCACATTTATCTCCTGAATTTGGCTTGACTTATTTGCAAATTGAAGCTGATGGTTTTACAATCAATGAAAAAATAGAAATTTTATTGTCGTCAGATACATCGGGCAGTATTGTTAAGACAATGGGGCTTGCTATGAACGGTATGGCTGATGTCCTGCCTAGATTATTGCCTGATTTATTGGTTATATTAGGAGATCGTTATGAGATGTTGGCAATTGCTTCTGCAGCAACAATTTTTAAGGTTCCGATAGCGCATCTACATGGAGGTGAGATCACGGAAGGGGCTTATGACGATGCTATTCGACACGCAATAACCAAGTTGAGCCATCTTCATTTTGCCTCAACCGAAGAATATAGAAATCGAATAATTCAAATGGGCGAAGACCCTAACCAAGTGTTCAATGTGGGGGCAATTGGATTGGATAATATTAATAATCTTAAACTTTTGACTAAAGAAGAAATTGAAAACGATTTAGGAATTAAATTCTTAAAATACAATTACCAAGTTACTTTTCACCCTGAGACTTTAAGTGAATTAAGTTCTGCTGAACAGTTCCAGATATTATTGGATGCAATAGATCTACAAGACCAGAGTTTTTTTATCTTTACGAAAGCAAATGCTGATACAGATGGCAGGGTTATAAACCAAATGATAGATGATTATGTTTCTAAGAATCACAATAATGCAAAAGCCTTCACATCTTTAGGTGCTTTAAGATTTTTATCTGTTGTTAGAGAATGTACTGCTATTGTTGGAAATAGTTCTAGCGGGATATTAGAAGCTCCTTCTCTACATACGGCAACTTTAAATATTGGCAATAGACAAAGGGGACGAATTCAGGCCGACAGTGTTATCAATGTTGACTGCAAAGTGGAAGAAATTGTAGCAGGTTTTGGACATTTAAGAAGCGATTCTTTTCAAAGTAGATTAAATTTGGTTTGTAACCCTTACTATCAAGGAAATGCTGCGAAAAGGATTATAAAAGTAATTTCCGAACGTAGCGCATCCATTGAAAAACATTTTAACAATATTGTATGAATACTTTAGTAGATAAGCATGTTATTCATAAAGGACAGTCCGTAAGAGATGCTTTAATAAAATTGGATTTGATTGCTCCTTCGTCCATATTATTTGTTGTCGATGAAAACAAAAAGCTTTTGGGTTCTTTGACAGATGGAGATTTGAGACGTGGATTTATCCGAGGATTAGGCTTTGAAAATAGTTTGTTAGATTTTATACAGTCAAATCCAGTATTTATTCGTGAGAATGAATATGATTTAAATCAGTTAGAGAAATTTAGGAAAGATTTACTTAAAATAATACCTATAATAAGCCCTACACGCCATATTGTAGACATATTAGATTTTAGCTTACGTAGAACTTTAATTCCTGCAGATGCAATCTTGATGGCTGGAGGTGAAGGTAGGAGACTACGCCCGTTAACTGAAAATACGCCTAAGCCTCTGTTACGTGTAGGGGATAAGCCTATCATAGAGTATAATATAGATAGACTGAAAGAGGTAGGAGTTAGTACGATCAATCTTAGTATAAATTATTTGGGAGAACAATTAGTAGAGTATTTTGGAGATGGATCAAAAAAAGAAATCAATATTAAGTATGTTCGTGAGGATAAGCCTTTGGGCACTATTGGGGGAATTCTATTAGTAGATCATTTTAATCATGATGATATTATAGTTATGAACTCAGATTTATTAACGAATATCGATTTTGGAGATTTTTTCAAGACATTTAAAGACACAAATGCTGACATGGCTGTTGCAGCGACCTCATATCATGTTGATGTTCCTTATGCTGTATTGGAAGTTAATGAAACAAATACTGTACGTTCTTTAAAAGAGAAGCCTAGATATACTTATTATTCTAATGCGGGAATCTATATATTGAAGAAGGATTTGCTAAGAATGATTCCTAAAGATGAATTCTTTAATATTACAGATTTGATGGATCGTGTCATTGAAATGAATTTGAAATTAATTACTTATCCAATTAATGGTTATTGGTTGGATATTGGAAAACATGAGGATTTTAAAAAAGCACAAGAAGATATAAAGCATATTAAGTTGTAAGATATTATATGAAAGGATTAATTACAATATGTGCAAGAGGGGGTTCAAAAGGGATTCCTGGAAAGAATATTAAGTTCATTGGTGGAAAACCTTTAATTGCATATTCTATTGAAGTGGCTTTGTCATTTGCTAAAAATTGGGATAGTGATATTTTTCTCTCAACCGATTCTAAAGAAATTAAAGATGTTGTGAAAGCATTAGAATTTTCATGTGTTAATACAGATTATAATAGACCGGACTTTCTTGCAAATGATTCTGCTGGAAAATTGGATGCTATTAAAGATATAAAGTGTTATGCAGAAAATAATAACAATTATAATTATGATTTTGTTATTGACTTAGATGTTACATCACCGCTTCGTACAAAAGAAGATTTAAGTAGGGCTATTAACATTCTATTTGATAATGAAGATGCAGTAAATTTATTCTCGGTTAGTCCAGCAAATAGAAATCCTTATTTTAATATGGTAGAAGAGAATTCAGATGGTTTTTTTAGTTTATGTAAAACCGGCCAATTTTTAACTAGACAATCAGCTCCAAAGGTTTATGATTTGAACGCTTCTTTTTATGTGTTTAAACGTAAATTCTTTGAGGAAGGGCATAAAACAGTAATTACAAACAAGAGTATGGTTTATGAAGTCCCGCATTTGTGTTTTGACCTGGATCACCCAATTGATTTTGAGATTATGTCTTATTTGCTGGAGAATAAAAAATTAGATTTCGATTTTAAATATTGATAATGAAGGTTCTTATAGTAGGATTAGGGTCTATCGCAAGGAAGCATATATTTGCACTTCGGGAATTAGATAACAATGTTAAAATATATGCATTGCGAAGTGGAAATAATTCAACCTCAGATATTAAAGAAGGAGTAATAAACATCTTTGATATTTCGGAATTGGATATGCTTGTGATTGATTTTATAATCGTAGCCAATCCTACAGAATTTCACTATATTACTATAAAAGGATTAATTGAGTTTGGAAAGCCACTATTTATTGAAAAGCCATTATTCTCAAAAATCACAATAGAAACAAAAGTTCTGTTAGACACTATTTTGAAAAGGAATCTCCAAACATATGTTGCTTGCAACCTTCGATTTTTAGATTCCATTATTAGAATAAAACATTTGATTCAATCAGAAAGAATAAACGAAGTCAATGTTTATTGTGGATCTTATTTGCCAGATTGGCGTCCTGGAATTGATTTTCGAAAAGTGTATAGTGCAAATAGAGAAATGGGGGGTGGTGTGCATATAGATTTAATTCATGAGTTGGATTATATCTATTGGCTATGGAATGAGCCTATAGAAAGGCGAGTGTTTTTTTCTAACAGTTCCTCATTAGATATAACAGCATTTGACTATGCAAATTATTTATGGAGTTACAAAGGGTTTACAGTGTCTATTATTCTAAATTATTATAGAAAAGATGCTAAAAGAGTAATGGAAATTGTTTCTGAAAATGGAACTTATTTGGTAGACCTGTTGGGAAATACAATTACTAAGGATGGAGAGTTAATCTTTTCTTCAGAACAAAGAATTAAGGATACTTATAAATCACAAATGAACTATTTTATTAAAACTGTATTAAATGGTAATAGTTCATTTAACACGGTTGAAGAAGCTAATAGAATTTTAGAATTATGTATGCAGGATTAAGAAATAGAGTTATCATACTAACAGGAGCTGGAGGTTTGATCGGCCAAGAAGTTCTTAAGCATTTGTCTTTGCATGGAGCAAAAGTTGTCGCGGTGGATTTACATCCTGTAGATGGAGCAGACTCTATGATGTGTTTAAATATTACACAAAAGGACGATATTGATGTTTTGATTCAAACTGTTTTAGAGAAATACGGTAATATTTACGGTCTTGTCAATCTAGCCTATCCTAGAACATCTGATTGGGGCGCTGCATTCGAGAATATTTCCTTAGACTCTTGGGAAAGAAACGTGGATATGCAACTGAATGCGGTCTTTTATATGTGTCAGCGTGTCTTGGAATGTATGAAGGAACAAAACTATGGTTCCATAGTCAATATTGCTTCTATTTACGGAGTAGTGGGAAATGACTTTACAATTTACGAAGAGTATGGCGGAACATCGCCAGCAGCATATGCAGCAATCAAAGGAGGTATTATAAATTTTACAAGATACTTAGCTTCGTATTATGGGAAATATAATGTTAGAGTAAACTGTATGTCCCCAGGAGGCGTATTGGATTTGAAAAATCAACATCCATCCTTTATAGATCGATATTCAAAGAAATCACCATTGAAGAGATTGGGGAAACCATCAGAAATGGCTCCGGCTATTTCATTTTTATTATCAGAGGATGCTTCATTCATTACAGGACACAATTTGATGGTTGATGGGGGGTGGACAGCAATTTAATTAAAATTTAAAAATAACTAAATACAAAGAAATGGAAAGAATATTTTGGTGTAAGAATTGTTTAAATATGTCTACACGGCCTAGAATTTCATTTGATAATAGAGGATGGTGTAATGCGTGTCAATGGATGGAAGAGAAACGGGAATTAGATTGGTCTTTTAGACAAACACAATTAAAGGAATTATTAGACAAACATAAATCAAAAACAGGTAATTTTGACTGTATAGTTCCTGTGAGTGGTGGTAAAGACGGCTCTTATGTAGCTTATATGCTGAAACACAAATACGGCATGAATCCCTTAGCAGTAACAGTGAGACCAGCCTTATCACTACCTATCGGAGATCAAAATCTCTTCAATTTTATCCAATCAGGTTTTAATCATATTCATGTCTCTACAAATCCAAAAGTATTAGACAGACTCAATAAGTATGGTTTTATTGAAAAAGGTTTTCCTTATTATGGTTGGTTAATAGCAATTCATACTGCAGTCATTCGAACAGCTATTAGTTTTAAAATTCCTTTATTGTTTTATGGAGAAGATGGTGAAATAGAATATGGAGGTTCGACTGCCAGCAAGAATAACCCAACATATGGTATTGATTATATGCGTAGTGTATATCTTGAAGGTGGGCACAAAAAGGTTTTTGATAGAATTTTGGAAGATGGTGATATTACAGAGGCTGACTTAACATTTTTTACATTTCCAAGCGAAGAAGAAGTATCCTCTGTTGGAATGGAGTTTACACATTGGTCCTATTATGAGTCATGGGACTCTTACAGAAATTATGTTGTTGCAAAGGAACATTGTGGTCTAACAGAAAAGGATGAAGGTAATTCTGATACTTTTACAAACTTTGCCCAAAACGACCAAGCCTTATATGCATTGCATGCTTATTTAATGTATTTAAAATTTGGTTTTGGAAGAGCAACGCAAGATGCGGGAATTGAGATTAGACGTGGCTCGATGACAAGAGATCAAGCTTTGAACTTAGTTAAAATGTACGATAATGCATATCCTGCTGATTTAATTCCTCTTTATTTGGAATATTATAAGATGACTAAAGATGAATTTGATGCAGTTTTGGATAAATATGCAAATAAGGACTTATTTGAAAAAGTTGAGGGTATTTGGCAACCTAAATTTACGCCAGGAGACGATTTTGAAATATGAGAATTGCAATAGTTGATTATGGAATGGGAAATATCCATTCCATAATTGGTGCATTAAAATACTTAGGTATTACTGATGTTATAGTAAGTAATGATTTCAATGAGCTTATTATTTCAGATAAATTGATCTTACCCGGAGTAGGAGCATTTGGAAAGGCTATAAAAGAAATACAAGATAGGTCTCTTGATAGTATTCTTCGCGAGATTGTAATAGAGGCGAAGAGACCAATTTTGGGTATTTGTTTAGGTATGCAAATATTATCATCATCTAGTAATGAAAATGGCGAACATTTAGGATTAGGATTTATTGAGACGCGAGTAGAAAAGTTTGAGGAAGAAAATCTTACAATTCCACATGTGGGGTTTAATCAAATTGATTTACCTCTTTCTCAATCAAGGTTATTTAAGGGGTTTAATGACCATCCTGATTTCTATTTTACTCATAGTTATAGAATGATTGGTAGTGATGATATTGTATTTGCAAATTGCAACTATGGAGGGAACTTTATAGCTGCTTTTGAAAAGGAGAATATTGCCGGAGCTCAGTTTCATCCTGAACTCAGCCAAACTAACGGATTGAAATTTTTAAATAATTTTTTAACAGAATTCTAATGCTAAGAAAGAGAGTTATATTTACTTTACTTTATTGCGATGGCTTTTTTATGCAGAGTCGAAATTTTCGTCTTCAAAAGGTGGGAGACATAAATTGGCTTGAAAAGTTTTATAAATTTAATAAAATCGCTTTTTCTTTAGATGAATTAGTTATACTAAATGTTTCTAGAAAGAGCAAAAATCAAGAGGAATTTGGAAGGACGGTAAGCCGGCTTGTAGAAGGAACTTATATGCCTGTTGCTGTTGGTGGTGGAATTAGAAGTTTGGAAGATGCGGAAATGTTATTTAAAAGTGGAGCAGATAAAATAGTTCTTAATACTTCTTTATCGTCTGATCCGGATTTAGTTAAACTTATTGTTCAAAAGTATGGATCTCAAAGTGTTGTTGCCTCTATTGATTATTTAAAGAAAGGCGAAAGCAGTGAAATTTTCATAGAAAATGGCTCTTTAAATATTAATGAAGGTTTTGAGAATTACCTTTCACATTTGAAAGATCTTAACGTAGGTGAAGTATATCTAAATTCCATGGAACGGGATGGTACAGGGTTTGGGTATGATTTCTCTTTAGTCAAGTTAGTAAAGTCTATTTTAAATGTACCATTGATAATTGCAGGGGGAGCAGGAAATGAAGGTCATCTAAAAGAAGCTTTGTTACATTCTGAAATTAGTGCCGCAGCAACAGCTAATCTTTTTAACTTTATAGGGGATGGTCTTCCAAAAGCAAGATTTTTTTTAATTAATTCAGGTGAAAACTTAGCAAATTGGGATGTTATTAAGGGAAATAATAAATAAATATAAATTTTGCTTACATACGGATAGAATTGGTCCGGATATTCCTTTTACTCATTGGAGACTACATTTTGAGTCTACAATGAAAAAACTATGTAAGAAAAAATTTAAATATTTTGATGAATCGGCTCAATTTAGAGCTGGAGCATATGCTGTAGGTTGTTCAAAAATACACATTGGAAAAAGGGTAGTTATTCGTCCTGGAACTATGTTATTCGGAGAAACAATAATTAGTATGGAGTGTTCTATCTTAATAGAAGATGACGTAATGATAGGAAGTGGAGTTCATATTTATGTGAATAATCATAAATTTGATGATCCTAGTACTCCGTTAATAGAACAAGGGTATTACCCTGATCAACAGGTTATATTAAAGAAAGGATGTTGGATAGGTGCTAATGCGATTATATTACCAGGGGTCATAATAGGTGAAAATGCAGTGATAGGAGCAGGAAGTATTGTTACAAAGTCAGTTCCTGATAGGACAGTTTTTGCAGGAAGTCCTGCAAGATTTATAAAGGAAATACAATGAGTTCAAGATTTGATAAGATTGTGTATTTGAGATACATGCCTTTAACGTCAAAAATTTTTACAGATTTTTATATGGACTCCTTTTCCGAAGGTTCAAATATAAAGGTGGAATACTGGGATTTATCAGATATTTTCTTTCCCAATGCTTTTTCAGAAAAAGGTTTTTCTCCAGAAAAACTTTTTATTAAAGAATTTGAATCTTATCATGCTTTAGAAAAGGAATTAGAGTTGAATATCGATGTTAAAAGGACACTGTTTGTTAGTTTGATGAGTTTTGAAGGACGAATTAGAAAACTTTTAAGAATTTTAACAAGATTCAATTGTACTATGTCGGTTTTTGCTCGTAATATGTTTCCTGTAGGTTATCAATTGAAATCATCATTTCTTTCAAAATTAAAATCTTTGAATTACAGCAGTTTGATTAATCGTTTGGAATCTGTTTTGTTGAATTATGATTTAAAGAGGGGGGTAGTTAAAGGTTATGATATCATATTTCAGGGAGGACGTGAAGGGTGGAAAGGAATTGGCCGGATAAATTATGATTTTATTAAAAATTCAACAGTTGTAAGAGTCAATAGCGATGATTATGACAGCTATTTAAATAACTTAAAATGTGAGCCGGTTATAGCACCCGGTTATATATTATTTTTAGATGAATACTTACCTCTGCATCCAGATACTATATTATTCAAAATAAAAAACATACCGGAAGAAATTTATTACAAAGAATTAAATAGCTTTTTCAATTTTGTTGAACAAAAAACTGGATTACCTATTATAATCGCTGCTCATCCCAAAGCTGAAAAATATAAGACAAAAAATTTTTTTGAGAATAGAAAGGTTATTTTTAATAAAACAGTATCATTAACGAAATTTGCAAAATATGTCATAGCCCATGATTCTACATCAATTAATTTTGCGATTTCCTTTAGAAAGCCTATTTTGTTTCTTTCTTCCGAGAACATAAATAAATATATTTCCACTGTTCATAATAATGTGATAAATTTTGCAGCATACTTGAACCTCCCTCATTTTTTAATGGAAAATTTGGAGATAAATTTGGTTAATGATATTTCTGAGTTAAGGTATGAATCCTATAAATATGATTTTCAAACTTCACCCGAGACGGAGAATATGTTAAGTCAAGAGATTTTTAAAAATTTTATCCTTAATAAAGATAATCATAGTTAATAATGGGGAATTTTGTAAAAATTTACTTTTGGCAAATTATTTCCATTTTTTTTAATTTTGGAAACGTTTTTATTGTAACACCTTTTATTTCGTCAAACTCTATTTTATATGGTGTATATTCAATATTAATGTCTGCATATTTATTTATATCTTATGCGGATTTAGGATTTTTAGGAGCTGGGATGAAATATGCTTCTGAGAGTTACGCTCGTAAAGATAGAGAAGAAGAAATGCGCCTTTTAGGTTTTACAGGTATTGTTTTTTTATCTTTCGTTTTTTTATTTTCTTTGGGACTATGTGTCGTTGCCTATGACCCTGGAATACTCATACATGGAATATCAAGCTCTGAGGATCTTAATACTGCAAAATCTCTGTTTTTAGTTTTAGCATTATCTTGTCCAATTTATGTAATACAAAGAATAGTACAAATAATTTTTGCCATTCGTTTAATGGATTTTAAATTTCAACGTATTCTAATTCTTTCAAATATTCTTAAAATTCTATCATCTTTTTTGTTCTTTGGTGGAGATGCGTACAATTTGGTTTGGTTTTTTATTACGAGTAACGTTTTATCTGCTTTAGCAGTTATAGTTGGTATATATATAGCAAAGAAAGAATTTGATTATAATTTCATTGTTTTCTTTAAATCATTAAGGTTTTCTAGAGAAATATTCCAGAAAACCAGAACATTAGCTTTTACTTCACTTTTTCTAACAGTATGTTGGGTATTATACTACGAACTAGATAATTTTTTTATAGCAAAGATTTTTGGAGCTAATGAGGTCGCAAAGTTTGCAATTTGTTTGACAGTGTTATCGTATTTTAGGGCTTTATTTGGGATTTTGTATTCCCCATTTATATCAAAATTCAATCAACTAATCGGTATAAAGGCCCACACACAGCTTATTGATTTGTTCAAAAAAGTTTTAATAGGATTTATGCCTATAGTAGTTTTTCCAGTCTTAATTGTGGTTCTTACAGCTGATAATTTTATAATGTGTTGGGTTGGAGAAAAATATAGTGATAGTATATTAATCACTAAGATTATGTTATGTGGATATATGTTTTGTTTTATCACAAATCCAACTGGTATTTTAGTTATGGCTTATGAAAAGGTTAGACAATTATATGTAACAAGTGCACTGCAACCTATAGTTTATTGGCTTGGTATTGGAACAACTGTGAATCTTTTTGGACTTTTGTCATTTGCTATATTTAAATTTTTAGCGTTTTTAATTGAAAGTATTGTTTACATATTTATTTTAATAAAATCCTTTAAAATTCCTGTTAGCTTCTTCCTAAATAATATTGTCAAAAGTATAATTTTACCAATTTTAGTTATATACTTTAGCGTGTATTTATTAAAATCATATTTACCTATGTCAAAAGGGTATTTTTATTTGTTAATTTACTTCCTTGAAATAGGAGTGATTTTTATCCTTTCAATGTTGACATATTATTTCACATCTATTGTATTCAGAAATTTTGTAAAAGAGAAATTAGCTAACTTTTCGCTATCCAAGTTTTAATTATTATGGTTTTATTTTATATTTTGAAATATATCTATTTTGATTGTTTTACAAAGTTGAAGAATGTTATTAGTTTAAGCGTAATTCAAAATAAATATAAAGGGTCAAAATTTTATCCAGGATGTAATATCCGTAAATCAGAGTTTTTTGAAAATACGGTTGTATTCAATAATGTTACACTCTATGATTCGATTGTCAAAAGTCATACATATATACAGAAGGATACAACTGTAATCAATTGTGAAATTGGTAAGTTTTGTAGTATTGCCAAAGGTGTTAGTATCGGACCGGGAATTCATTACATTGATGGAGTAACAACACATCCGTCACTATATATTAAAGATACACCGTTGTTAAAAGTTTTTTCTAACAGAAATCTTTATGAATCGTCAAAAAGGACCATAATAGGTAATGATGTATGGATAGGTGAAAGAGCAATTATTTTAGATGGAGTATCAATAGGTGACGGCGCAATAATTGCTGCGGGATCAGTGGTAACTAAATCTGTAGAGCCTTATCAAATCGTTGGAGGAGTTCCGGCTAAACTAATAAGGTATAGATATTCGGAGCAAATTATTGACCTTTTATTGCGTGACAAATGGTGGGATAAGGGTTCAGATTGGATTGAGGAAAATTGGGAATCATTTTATAGTATAGATACATATTTTAAAGATGAGAAAATTTAGTTATTTGTTGACAAGAATTTTGTTTTTGCAATATCAGTTGCGTAATTTTTTCTTGTTTAAAAAGTTGAGTTTCACAGCATTTATTCATCCTTCAGTAAAAATAGAAGGTAAAAAATATGTGTCAATTGGCAATAAAACAACTATAAAAAGAGGGGGATGGATTTTATCATTAAAGATTGATGAAAACGTACCTGAAATATTAATTGATGAAAACTGTGATATTGGTGACTATGCACATATAACTTGTGTGAGGAGGTTGGTTATTGAGAGAAATGTCCTGATTGCGAATAAAGTATATATATCTGATAACACACATAAATATGATGATGTTTTAATACCAATTAAAGATCAAAGTGTTTTATTTAAAGGTGAAGTTGTTATTAAGGAAGGGGCTTGGATAGGAGAAAATGTTTGTTTGATAGGATGTAGTGTGGGTAAGAACTCTATTGTTGGAGCCAATTCTGTTGTTACAAAGGATGTTCCAGATTACTCTGTAGTATCGGGAAATCCTGCTAAGATTATAAAAAGGTATTGTGGAGAGACTGATACTTGGATTAAAGAAGATTATTAAATTTATAATATGAAGAATGTTTTGATAACAGGTGGAGCAGGATTTATAGGCTCAAATCTAACTAAAAGGCTTTTAGAAAATGGCGGTTTTAATATTACCATCTTAGATAATTTCTTGCCACAAATTCATGGAGATGTCCGGAATCTAAATGTTGAAATCCAATCAAAAGTACGATTAATAATAGGAGATGTAACGGATAAGAAGTGCTTCTATGAGTCTTTGAAAGAGCAAGATATAGTGATCCATTTGGCCGCTGAAACAGGAACAGGCCAATCAATGTATAATGTGTCGCATTATGCAAATGTTAATATTCAAGGTACTGCATTGTTATGTGATTTTCTTGTTAATGAAGAACATGCCATAAGTAAAGTTATAGTTGCATCTTCTAGGTCGATATATGGTGAAGGGAAATATTTTTCTCAGAAATTTGGAAACGTTTATCCAAAAGGTAGGAGCCAGGAAACAATAAAATCTGGTTTTGAAGTACTATGTCCGATAACTGGAGAGCAAAATTTAATTTTACAAGCTACTGACGAGGAAGCATTGATTCACCCTTCTTCTATATATGGAATTACTAAGCAGGTTCAAGAGCAAATGATTATTCTTTCAACTGGGATTAAGAAAATAGACTCATTTGCTTTGAGATTTCAGAATGTATATGGTCCTGGACAATCTTTAAAAAACCCGTATACTGGAATTTTATCGGTGTTTTCTAGACAAGCTCTGCAGGGACAGAATATTAATATTTTTGAAGATGGTTTGGAAAGTAGAGACTTTGTCTTTATTGATGACATAGTGGAATCTATCTTATTATGTTTATCGCCTAAAGTAAAGGGTCAGCACATATTAAATGTTGGAAGTGGGGAACGCACTTCTGTTTTGGAAGTGGCACAAGAAATAGTTTCGTATTTAAAGAGTAATTCTAAAATTGAAGTTTCAGGAGCTTTTAGAGAAGGTGATATTAGACATAATTATGCTGATTTGGAAAAAATTAAAAATACTTTGGGGTTTTCCCCTAAATGGACGTTTACTCAAGGAATAAGAAAATTTTTAGATTGGGTTTTGATTCAGAATGATATACCATCATCTTTAGATGATTATATAAATTCTATTAAAGAACTTAAAGATAGAGGCCTTTATAAATAGAATATATGAAACCGAAGATAAGTATAATTTTCACGAGTTATAATCATAGAGAATATTTAGTACAATCATTAAATTCTCTAATTGAACAAACATATAGGGATTTTGAATTAATTATTATTGATGACTGTTCTACTGATGGTAGTCAGGATATTTTAAAAGAATATCAAAAATATCCTTTTGTGAGGCTCTTTTTAAATGAAATAAATTCAGGTAGCTATGTAAAGGCTAGTAATTTTGGGGCGGAGAAAGCTATTGGAGAATATATAATTTTTGCTCAATGTGATGATTTTGCAGAACCCAATCAATTAGAAAAATTAGTTGAACATGTTAGTGAAGATTTTGGGGTGATATTTTCAAAAAGTATATTAATAGATGCAAATAATAAGGTCTTAGGGGATGATTTTTCATTAAGAGAGAAAGCTTTTAGAGAGTTTTGTAAAAATGGAGGAGGCATTTCTGGAAGTATTATGTCTCAATTTTTGTCTAAAGGGTGCGTTATTCCAAATCTAAGTGCTGCATTAATAAGAAATGATCTATATTCAAAAGTTGGAAGACTTTCTGAGAAGTATTTAGTTGCTGCTGACTGGGATTTTTGGTTAAAATTAAGTCTGATTACAAATTTCTACTATATAAATTCCCCACTTAATAATTTTAGGCAGCACGAGGCAACTATAAGAAGTTCGATTAAGATCAAGAAGCAAATTTTGGAAATTTATAACATTTTTTATGACTTTATAAGTCAAAATAATTTATCTAAAGCGGCAATTCGTGATTTTCAAGTCGGCGCAGGTGCTATCTGGATCTCATTTTTTAAGTCGGATAAGAGGAGTTGGATTCAGTCTTTTATATCGATTTCGAGGGAAACATCTAAATTTGAGAAGCGTAACATTTGGTTTTTGTGGTTAGGTTTTATTTATAAAATTAAAGAGGTGGTTAATAGGTAATGGAAAAGAAAGTTTCAGTTATTGTTGTTACATTTAAACGATTTGAATATTTAAAGCTTACAGTTGAAAGTATTTTGGCTCAAACTTACAAGAATTTTGAGCTCATTGTTGTTTCGGATGGTTATGAGTCTGATGTAAAGGAATATGTTAAATCTCTTTTTGAATCAGGATACTCTATACAATATGATTTTACAGAGCATTGTGGGTATCCTGCAAGACCAAGAAATCTTGCACTGAAAAAGTGTAAAGGTGAATATGTTGCTTTTTGTGATGATGATGATTTATGGGAATCAGATAAGTTAGAAAAGCAAATTGATGTCTTAGATAGAAATGAGGAAGTTATTTTATGTTGTACAAATAGAGATGAAATCGACTCAGATGGACACCTTTTGGCAAAAAAGAGCATAAATTATGTTCCAAACTTTCCTACTTTTAATAAGTTGTTGTTTACTAATTTTATATCTTATTCCTCTGTTCTGATTAGAAAGTCAATTATTGAAAAGTCTGGTGTATTTATTGATGATATTAAATTTAGAGCAGTAGAAGATTATCATTTATGGCTAAGAATTGCTTATTATGGTAAGATATATTTTCTTGATGAGATTATGGTACATTATAGAAAACATGGAGGCAATATTACATCAAAGTTTTCTGTTGGGATTAAGAAGAATATTTTAGTATATGATAGTATATTTAGTACATTAAATGTAAGCGAAATTCGAAGATTTTTTAGTTACGTAACTGTTTACTTTAAGTCAGCTATTTATCGTTTAAGTGGAAAGTGATGGTGATCATTATTTATATCTACTTTTTAGTTTTTCAATTCCTAAATACTTATTTGGGTGTTCTTAGTGTATTTAATCCTTATGCTTTTTGCTTATTCTTTACTTTACTTGGCCTTCAAAATAGAACAGATAAAATCAGTAAAAGATTTTTTCTTATTCTTATTCTATTTGTAGTCTTTTTTATCGTTGTTTATTCTTTTAAATTTTCATTCTTTTCATCATTTGGAACAACTGCAAAGGCTCTACAATTCAATTTTGGATATTTATTTTTGATTCCAGGCTTTGCTTTTCTGTTCAAGTTTGATAAAGGAATTTCATTAGAGAAAATTCTTAGCAGTACTTTTTGGATACTGACAGTCGAACTTTTTATGGAATTTATCCTTATTAGAATTGTGGGCATCTCACCTGATCTATTTCAACATTATCCAAAGATAAATCATATTAGAATTGACGAATTAACAGGTGCTTATGTTGCAGATAGGATGTTAGGTTTGACAGGGAATGCTTCAGTTATGGGAGTTTTTTTTGTATCTGTATTTAGTATGTATATGGGAAGACTTATTGAATTAAATCCTAATAAAATAACGTTAAAGATGAAGATAACAATAATTGCATTTTTGTGTTGTTTTTTTATGATAACATCAGGATCTGCTTTTTTAGCTATGTTGGCATCTTTTTTAGTAATATGGGCTAGTAAGAAAGGGAATCTAATAAAAAATTTGATATTAGTATTGATAATTCTTCCAGTGATAGCTCTTGGCGTAAATTATCTGGATGTAAACTTTAATTTGTTTAATGGTAAATTTAAATTTGATTATTTAATTTTTCTTTTGAGCAATAATAGTATTGAGGGGTCTCTTCCATATTTATTGCGTGATATGTCCAAGGATTATAATTGGTATGATATCTTTTTTGGGAAGTATTACTTTGAATGGGGAAACCCTGATGCCGTTATAAAAACTGTAGATTATTTTTATATAAATTTGGTTTATGAATTTGGCATTTTTGGTTTGATAGTTTTTCTCTACATTATTAAAATTGCTTATGATAAAATCTCCGCTTCTCAGATTATAAGTGGTAATTATCTAAAGTTTGCTTTTTTGGTACTAGTATTTGGATCACTCCATTATCCTGCAATTGTATATATGGCACCACAGGTATTTATTTCTGCAGTAACTGGTTTTGCAATAAACCATATCTATACTAAGAATATGAAAAAAAAATATGAGGAGATTCTTGTGTAATATTTATCGGGTTGTTTTAGTTGTATTGTTTCCAAATTTTATTTTTGGGCAGCCAAGAATAATCAGTGTGCCAAAGAATGGTCCGGACACAAAAATGATCAATAGGTATTTAGTACATTTTGAAAATAAATTACCTTTTGATGGGCTATCGATAGGATTTCATTCTAATAAAACTAACCACAAAGGATTTTTAGGAGCTTATGGTCGAGGTCCTGATGAATTAAGTTTCTCTGTATTTAATGTGAAGAATAGTATTAACTATTTAGATTATACAAATGCAATTAATGATCTAAAAAGATTAAATTTTGTGAAATTTAAATCTAATTTCATGTTTTTAGCTTTATTTTCAAACAACTGGGTAAAATGGGATGATGATAAAAACTGGGAAGTTCTATTGAAGAATTTTAGAGAAGCATGTAAAATAGCTAAGGATAGTGGATTGAAAGGTATTATTTTAGATACTGAAACATATGGGAGTGCTCAAAATTTAGATTTATCATTCTATTGTATACAGTTCGTTGATTATCTAAAAAAAATTGATGACAAAACTGTTTATGAGCGAATTGGTGAAAATAAAGAGAATGGAGATATTGGCGATCTATTCTATAATAAAAGTAAGTTGGTACATTTGAAGCATTCTGAATATAAGATTGGTTCGGCTTCAGTCACTAAAGTATTTCTTAATATATACAAGGATAAATCAAACAATTATTATTATCCTGTTATAGACGAGAAGTTTAAAGATGAAGTATTAAAAATTATAAATAAAGTTGAACAAAGGGGGACACAAATTGCTAAAATATTGAAATCTGAATTTCCAAATGCAGAAATTTTATTGACTTGCGGACCATCTTACGTTAAAGAAGTGTTGAGTAATATATATGGGCTTAATGAGCATAGTACATTTTATCGAACAGGATATGGCTTAGTAATACCATTTGTATATGGGATGTTGGAAGAGGCAAATTCATCATCTCTTATAATAATTGATGGAATGGAACAAACCTATTATCATAAATCCAAACAAGAATTTGATAGATCTATAAGTAATTTTTATGCTTCAAAGGCTTATTTCAACAATTTTAAGAGAAATAGTCTATTTGATGATTTGCAGATTTCAGCAGGTCTTTTTATAACTCCAAAAAATAATGAAAGTGATTTGTCCGTAAGTCGTAGGTTTAATAAGAAGGAGATTTTTAATTCACTAAATTCAGTTTACAACATCAGGAAGTTAAAATATATATGGATGTATGAAGAGAACGAAAGTTATTGGTTTATACCCAAGGAAAGTAAAAGATACTATGACGGATCAAAAAATACATATGGAATTTATGGAGATAATGAATCCGAATATTTAAAAATTATAAAATCAGCAATAAAAAGATAAAAAATATGAATATTGCAGTAATAGGAACTGGTTATGTAGGTTTGGTTACAGGAACTTGTTTGGCGGAAACTGGAAACCAGGTGATTTGTGTGGATGTTATCGAAGAAAAGGTAAAGAAAATGCAAAATGGTATAATACCAATATATGAACCAGGTCTGGATGTTCTTTTTCAGAGAAATATTAAACATGGTAGATTATCATTCACAACAAACTTAAAAGAAGCGATTAAAAATGCCAAAATTATTTTCTTGGCATTACCCACACCTCCCGGAGAAGATGGGAAGGCAGATTTAAGTTATGTTTTAGGTGCAGCAAAGAATATAGCTTTACTGACAGAATCTTATAAAGTAATTGTAACGAAATCGACTGTTCCTGTAGGAACTGCAGATAAGGTTAAAGCTGTTTTTTCAACACATTCAAAGATTAAAGTTGATGTTGTATCGAATCCAGAATTTTTGAGAGAGGGTGTTGCTGTTGAGGATTTTATGAAGCCTGATAGAGTTGTTTTAGGCGTGGAAAGTAAAGAAGCTCAAGAATTAATGACAGAGTTATATGCGCCATATACACGTTCTGGAAATCCATTGATATTTATGGACACACGATCATCTGAATTAACAAAATATGCTGCAAATTCTTTTTTGGCCACAAAAATTTCATTTATGAATGAAATTGCAAATTTATGTGAGCTTGTTGGTGCTGATGTAGATTTTGTAAGAAAGGGTATAGGAGCCGATGATCGGATTGGGAAAAGATTTCTTTTTCCGGGAATAGGATATGGGGGCAGTTGTTTCCCAAAAGATGTTCAGGCTTTGGCACTATCTTCTGAAGAATATAATTATGACTTTAAAATTTTGAAGTCAGTTATGGATGTAAACCATCATCAAAAAGGAAAACTTGTAGAAAAAATAAAACAATATTTTGGCAGTAAAATTTCTAACATTACTGTAGGGCTTTGGGGAATGGCTTTTAAGCCGGAAACTGATGACATTAGAGAAGCACCTGCACTTTATATAATAGAATCTCTTTTGGAATTAGGTGTTAAGATAAAAGCATATGATCCTGAAGCGATGGCGAATGTTGAAAGTTTGTTAGGCGACAAAATTATATATTGTGAAAGTGCATATGATGCAATTGAAGATGTAGATGCGTTGATTATTGCTACCGAATGGCAATTGTTTAGAAACCCTGATTTTGATTTAATGAAGGAGAAATTAAAATCTCGGGTTATTTTTGATGGGAGAAATCTATATGATTTACATAAAATGATTGACCTAGGATTTTATTATAATAGTATAGGACGTAAAGTTGTTGATAGAAATGGTAAATAAAAGAATTTTAATTACTGGAGCTGCAGGTTTCTTAGGCTCTCATTTGTGCGATTTATTTATTTCAAAAGGATACTATGTTATTGGAATGGATAACTTAATAACCGGAGATTTGAGTAATATTGAGCATTTATTTAAGCTGGAAAATTTCGAATTCTATAACCATGATGTGTCAAAGTTTGTGCATGTCGCAGGGTCTTTAGATTATATTCTGCATTTTGCATCTCCTGCAAGTCCAATTGATTATTTAAAAATTCCAATTCAGACCTTGAAAGTTGGATCATTGGGTATTCATAATTTGTTGGGACTCGCTAAATCAAAGAAAGCAAGAATTCTTATTGCTTCAACTTCAGAAATTTATGGTGATCCTGCTGTTAATCCTCAACCGGAAAGCTATTGGGGTAATGTGAATCCTATTGGACCTAGAGGAGTTTACGACGAGGCTAAAAGATTTCAGGAAGCTATAACAATGGCTTACCATACCTTTCATGGTGTTGAAACTCGTATAGTACGAATTTTTAATACTTACGGACCGAGGATGAGATTAAATGATGGTAGGGTGTTACCTGCCTTTATTGGCCAAGCTCTTCGTGGAGAAGATTTAACTCTATTTGGAGATGGATCCCAAACAAGATCTTTCTGTTATGTTGATGACTTGGTTGAAGGAATTTATAGACTATTATTATCTGATTATGCTTTTCCTGTAAATATTGGAAATCCAGATGAAATCACCATAAAGCAATTTGCTGAAGAAATAATTAAGCTAACAAAGACCGAACAAAAACTAGTATATCACCCTTTACCTCAAGATGATCCAAAACAAAGGAGGCCTGATATCACTAAAGCTAAGGAATTATTAGATTGGGAACCAAAAATATGTAGAGAAGAAGGGTTGAAACTAACGTATGCGTATTTTAAGTCCTTAAGTCGTGAACAGTTAGAGAAAGTCGACCATAAGGATTTCACAAATTTTAATAAATAAATCTGATAAATTTTAATGCTATGCCGAAAGTATGGAAATTAATTAGTGCCATTGGTTTGGAAGAATGAACACAAAAAAGATACTTCATGTGGTATCCGTTTCTTTTTCTATAAAATACTTTATAGGAAATCAGTTTCGATACTTTAAAGATAAAGGATATGAATTTCATGTTGCATGTTCAGAATCCGAAGAACTATATGGTTTAGCTGAAAAGTATGATTTTAAGCCTTTTCCTATACCAATTGTTAGAGCAATTGATCCTATTCAAGACCTAAAGTCAATATGGATACTGAAAAAATATATCAATAATGAAAACTTTGACGTAGTTATTGCACATTCTCCAAAAGGAGGATTAATAGGAATGTTAGCAGCGTATTTGGCAAATGTTCCTAATCGTTTCTATTTTAGACATGGTTTAGTTTTTGAAACTTCAAGTGGGCTTAAGAAAAAAATATTAATATTAATAGAAAAACTTATAGGAAGGCTCGCGCATAAAATTATAAATGTTAGTCAGTCCGTTGAAAATATGGCTGATAGTTTAAAGCTCAATGATTTTAGTAAAAATATATTGTTAGGAAAGGGGACATGTAATGGAGTGGATTTAAATGAATTTAAATATAGGGTAGGTTTGAAAAATGAATCACTTATAACAATAGGATTTGTGGGACGGTTAACGAAAGATAAAGGAATTGTTGAGTTGATCGATGGGTGGAAGATTCTTAAAACAAAATATAATAATATTAGATTAATGTTGGTGGGACCAGTTGATTCTCGAGATCCATTAAATGATGATTTGGTTAATTATATCAAAAGTGACAAAACGATAGAACTAATAGGTGGAGTTCCAGATGCAAAAATTTATTATAATATGATGGATATATTTATTTTACCATCTTATAGGGAGGGTTTTCCAACAGTAATACTAGAGGCATCATCATCACAATTACCTGTAATTACAACTCGTTCTACAGGTTGTATTGATGCAATTGTTGAAAATGAAACAGGACTTTTTGTTGAAATTAATGGAGAGAGTATTTCCTCTATGATTGAACAATATTTGATTAGTAAAGAACTTCGTGTTAGACATGGAATTCAAGGTGCAAAGTTTGTGAAGGAAAATTTCTCTGAGAAGATTATTTACAAGGAAATAGAAAAGAAAATATTTTCGAGCCAATGAATATAGTTCTAGGTAACTCAGGTTTTATTGGGTGCTCGATATTAAATATGTTGTCTTCAACAAAAGGAATATCATTACGAGACTTAAATTGGCAAATGTCTCTGAATGATTCTGAATTTATTATTAACGTTGTCGGCAAAGCACATGATCATAAGGGGACAGCTACAGAAGCGGATTATTATCATGTAAATGTAGATTTAGTTAAAGATGTATTTGAAGCTTTTAAACAATCATCGGCCAAATTATTAATTCATATCAGTTCACTCGCGGCCTTAGAGGAGTTTGAATCGGATATACCTCTGTTGGAACAAGATATCTGTAATCCTGTTTCCTGGTACGGTAAATCAAAAAGAGCCGCAGAAATGTGGCTTCTCGGTCAGGATTTACCTGATAACAAAAAACTTATTATTCTTCGTCCACCAATGGTTCATGGTCCGGGAGATAAAGGGAATTTAGGGTTGTTATATAAGTTGATATCAAAAGGAATACCTTATCCTTTGTCAGCATTTAATAATAAAAGGAGCTTTATATCCATTGAGAATTTTTGTTTCTTTATAAATCAGATTATTCAAAATCATGATAAATTAAAATCAGGAATATATCATATTGCTGATAATCAGCCTATATCTACCAAAGAAATAATAGAGATAATAAAAAAAGAAACTGGTAAAAAAACTATTGACCTTTCTCTGCCTAAATTTCTTGTAAATGGAATCGCAAAGCTTGGCGATGTAATTCCTATACCCTTAAATACGAAAAGACTTAAGAAGATGACTAGTAATTTGTTGGTCTCCAATCAGAAGATCAAAACTGCATTGGGTATTGAGAAATTGCCATTGACTGCGACAGAAGGGTTGGTGAAAACGATCAGATCCTTTAATGCAGACAAGAATTAGTATACGGTAAATAGTAAATAATGATATATATAATAATATTTATAATTCTTTTTATTGCTGAGCTGCTTTACTTTAAAATTGCGGATCGGTTTAATATTATTGACAAGCCAAACGAACGTAGTTCACATACCTCCGTTACATTGAGGGGTGGAGGAATTATATTTTATTTGGGGACATTGGCTTATTTTATTATTTCCGGCTTTCAGTATCCCTATTTCTTTTTAGGGTTGACCTTGATGACAGTGGTGAGCTTTGCGGATGATGTAATGACCTTGTCCAATAAGATCCGTCTATTAGTTCACTTGCTTTCGGTTTTGTTAATGGCCTATGAACTGGATGTATTTGATATGCCCTGGTATTACCTGGCTATTACTTTTGTAATTGTCATTGGAGTTATCAATGCATACAATTTTATGGATGGAATTAATGGCATTACAGCTTGTTATAGCCTTGCTGTAGGAGGTTTACTAATGCTAGTCAATCATCAGATAGATTTCATTGATCAGGATTTACTGATTTATAGTATGTTATCGGTGTTAGTTTTTGCATTTTTCAACTTCAGATCAAAAGCTAGATGTTTTGCTGGTGATGTAGGGTCTGTTGCAATAGCGTTTATCTTATTATTTGCTATTGCTACATTAATTATTAAAACGCAGAATCTTATCTATATCCTCTTCTTGTCTGTTTATGGCATTGATACGATCTGGACGATTATAAGGCGTTTGTCAAATGGAGAAAATATCTTCAAAGCGCACCGTTCCCATTTGTATCAATATCTGGGAAATGAGGCCGGAGTGAATAAGCTGATGGTATCTTTTCTATACGGAGCTTTACAGTTTTTAATTGGTTTTGTCGTTATTCGAGTTGCAAACGAAACAGCTAACGTTCAGATAATCTTCTCTTTGTCTTTACTTGCCTTTCTCAGTATCATATATTTGATTACAAAAAGTAGTATAATTAAGAAATACGTAAACAAGTAACAGATTCAGAATATGATAAACTTCATCTCAGGCGGTATTGCCAAAGACCATAGAGGTCAGATCCGATTTGTCAATGATTTCGATATGTCGCAGGTCAGACGGTTTTATATTATTAAGAATGCAGATGTCGAATTGATAAGAGGCTGGAGGGCGCATCAGATAGAACAGCGTTGGTTTCATGTGCTGTCCGGTTCATTTTCAGTAGATCTGGTTAAGATTGATAACTGGGATTCGCCTTCAAAAGATCTTCCTGTGAAGACAGAGATGTTAAAGTCAGAAGAACACCGGGTATTACATGTTCCTGTAGGTTACGGGACTGCTTTCCGGGCTTTAGAACCGGATAGTGAGCTGTTAGTCTTTGCGGACTATGGTATAGAAAATGCGAAGCTTGATGATCATACCTATCCGTTGGATTATTTTGTTAACATCAGCCGATAGATCCCCATTAACAGCTCCTTAGAGAAATATTTAAACCGGAATATTTTTATTCAGCCGGATAAAAGTTTCTTCGTTTGCCATTGTTAATGATTTTTGATAACTTGCTGATAGTGAAATAATCCTTCAATATCAGCAAGTTATGATGCAGTTCAGATTTTTTGTAGTTATCCTCCTTACTTTTCTATCCCTCAGCCTTTCCGCTCAACAGATAAATACATTTCAGCAGCGAAGTGTAGATATTCCTGCCGACTCCACATTTACAAAATCTATACAGTACTTACATAATAACGGATACAGGCTTACAGCTGTAGACCGGCCATCCGGTTTTATACAGATTCGTACCTATATCAAACACAATAAGATTTTCTCTGCCAAGATGGGCGAATGGAGAACATTAAATTTTCTGATTCAGCCAGATGATTCTAACCGAGCTTTAATAACATTGAATATTTATCAGGAGGATAAGATCTTTGGAGGCGATATCCACAATAAAACAGCTTATGATGAAGATAACGGATTAAGTGATGATCCCAAATTATATCAGGAGATCTGGGATAAATTGTTGCCTGCATTAAGATAGTAATGAAAAATTCCTCTTATATAGATACGTAAGATTTACATCGGCCATTTTTGCTAAAATCCAATATTTAAATTGAGATCTAAGAGTAACAGCACACAAACTAAAGAAATTGTGAGGAAGTATACAGGGTTAAGTAATTAACACTAATATAATATACAGTATTTTTATTTCTGTCAAAATGTATCTAACATTGTGACAGAAAAGTGTAGAAAAAATCAATGAAGCTAACGCAGCAACATATTGAACAGGAGATAGCTGGCCAATTCAGGGAATTCTATTTGGAGTATAAGGACAAAGTATATAGGTATGCCCTTATACATCTGCGGGAAGAAAGCCAGGCGTTAGATATTGTGCAGGAAGTCTTTTCTAAAATCTGGATCCGGTTTGAGGAGCTGGATAAGAATCAAAATATAAAAGCTTATCTCTATACCGTAGCCCGAAATACGGTATTTGATGAACTCCGGAAAATAAAAATTAAACATAACTACGCAAATACAGAAGGACAACGGCTCCCCGCTGTTGATAATTCCAATGCAGAACATATTGCCTTCAAGGATCTGGAAAAGGTATATCAGCAAGCTATTCTGCAATTACCTTCCGAACGTCAGCGGATATACCTGCTGAGTAAGATAGAATACCTTTCCAATGTTGAAATCGCAGACCAACTGGGGATTTCAGTCAACACAGTACGTGATCAACTCGTCAAAGCCAACAAATCTGTTCGTGCTTTTATTCTCTCCCATTTTGAAATGTCCATTACCATTTTGATTTTCTTACGAATTTTATAATCTCCGATCGTCTTCTTGTCAACATGATACGTATCTATTAATAGAAGTAACCTAGACGATGAATCAAATAGCGCTTAAAGCTCTGCATAAAAAATATTTGGAGGGAAATTGTTCGGTATCTGAAAAGCAGATACTCCTGGAGATACTTGCAATTACACCCGATGATCAATTAATGGATTTTGAAGAAGTCCTTGCGTTGACAGATCCGGGCGTTTATATAGATGAGGATATATCCGAGGCGATTTATAATAAGATAGTTGCTGCCCAACCTCAGAAAAGATCAAATCCTCTGTTTCTATGGCAGCGAGCTGTAGCGGCAGCAATAGTCTTTATTGCACTTTCTGTGCTGGCGTCTTATTTTTTCCGGAATAATGATAATAAGCTGCCTACTTATACAAACCATACGAATTTTATTAAAGAAATCACGCTTGGTGACAAAAGTACAGTTCTTCTCCGACCCGGAAGCTCACTAAAAATCCTTTCACATTTTGATACAGACAGTATTCGTCAGGTTAAGATGAATGGTGAAGCCTTCTTTTATGTACAGAAGAATGCGCATAAGCCTTTTATTGTAGCAGACGACAGAAATTTTGATGTCAAAGTATTGGGAACAGAGTTTAATCTGATCTCAGATGAATCAGAGGCCATGCTGGTTCTTAATAGCGGGATAGTAGAAGTTTCCAAAGGAAAAATCAGGACAAAGATCAATCCTGGAGAGAAAGTGAGTTTTGAGGGTCAGCATCAGATGTTTCGTGTTGAAAAAGTTGATACATCAGCTTATTCCGCCTGGAAGTATAACCTGATTTATTTTGATGCGGTCAAACTTTCCAAAATCATTGATGAATTGAAAGAAACCTACCCCGATCAATCTTTCCGCTTTAGTGAAAAATATGCAGACTACCATTTTTCGGGATATCTGCCACAACATGATCTGGATAAAACCATAAATCTGCTTAATAAGGCCTACAACTATACCATAATTACCAAATAACAATATCCATATGAGAAAAACCAATTACTATCTAAAACTTATGGGTAGCCTTTTGTTTTTGCAACTGTGTGTGCAAAAAACGATTGCTGCCGAAAATCAGCAAAACAGGGAAATCGGGCCTGTTATCTCAAAAATCGAAAAAAAGCTGAATATCCGGTTCGGTTATGATACAGGAATCGGACATCTGAAAATTAAGGATGATACGGACCTTAAAAATCTGAAGAAGGATAATCTGAATGCCTTTATTATGGAAATATCCTATGATCAGTTACAGGTAAGTCAGGTCGATAACATGCTATTTGTCCTTTCCAGAAAACATGAACAAAAGAAAAAGGGGACAAACACAGGTTTTCAGAAAATTACAGTTCATGCTGATCAAAAAATTCTGAAGGGAGAAATTATTGATCAGGAAACCAAAGCCAGAATTGCCGGAGTAACGGTCAGGGTAAAAGGAACCGACAAAGTGACGACAACAGATAATAATGGTGTCTTCTCAATAGAAGAAGTGGCTCCGGGAGCGATATTGGTGGTTTCTTCTTTGGGGTATCGTACCGTAGAGATCCCGGCAGATCAGGCAGCACAGATTGAACTCAACAGATCATCCGAAGAGTTACAGGAAGTGGTTGTAACGGCTTTGGGAATAAAAAGAGAAAAAAGAGCGCTTGGATACGCTGTGCAGGAGATCAAGGGGGATGATCTGCAAAAGGTAAAAGGAGTAGACGTGGGTACAACACTTACAGGACGTATTTCCGGATTGCGTGTATTCAATAGTACAGAATTCAACAAGATGCCTTCTATTACTTTGAGGGGAATGGATCCGATCTTGGTTATCGATGGGGTGCTTTATGAAAATATGAATTTACGGGATATTCCGGTAGATAATATTGAAAATATTAACGTACTCAAAGGGGCTACAGCCACAGCACTCTATGGCGAGCGCGGAGCAGGAGGTGCCATTATGGTAACAACCAAAAAAGGATTAAAGAGTAAAGGCACAGAGATATCTGTCAGTACCAACAACATGTTTTTTTCCGGATATCTGGCATTACCAAGTGTCCAGTCCTCATATTCAGCAGGCTATGGAGGTAAATTCAATACCGATGATGAGGTTTGGGGAGATAAACTGGATATTGGTCGCCGTTATCAGCAATGGAATCCGATAACCAAGCAATTGGAGGAAAGCGAGCTGGTGTCTAAGGGTAAAAACAATTTTAAAAATTTTCTGGAACCGGGATTTATCAGCAACAATAGTGTAAGTTTTACCAATCAGGGAGAGAATGGTAGCATTACCACTTCCATCAGTCATGTTTACAATAAGGGACAATACCCCAATACAAAGCTGAACATGACAAATATTTCCGTTTCAGGAGAGACAAAGATTACCGAAAAGCTTAATCTGGAAAGCAGATTTGGATATAATCGCCGCAATACACCGAATGATTTCGGGGCAGGTTATAATGCACAGGGGTATATTTACAATATCCTCGTCTGGACAGGGCCTGAGTACGACCTGAGTCAGTATAAGGATTACTGGATCGTTAAGAATGAAAAGCAAAACTGGAATTACAATGCCTGGTATGATAACCCTTATCTATCTGCATATGAGAAAATCAGTGCTGAACTAATCAATAAGCTGAATGCTGCTATTACCCTTAATTACCAGATTACAGACTGGGGTAAGTTAGTTTTACGGTCCGGGTATGATTACTATGGGAATACGCAGGAGCAGACCAATCCTATGGGTATATATGGTACCAGAGGAGGATTCTCCGGTTATGATAACAGAGGTAAATACTGGACACGTAAACAGGATGGCTTTTCTACCAATAATGATCTGATATTCACTGCGAAAAAAACCTTTGGAGATTTTGGCATTGACGGATTATTAGGCGGGGCTGTTTTTTATCGTCGTAACAATACGCTAACCGCTTCGACCGTTAATGGTCTTGCTATTCCAGGCTTTTACTCTCTTCGTAACTCGGTAGGCCCGGTTTCAAGCGTGGAAAGTAAGATCAAGGAAATGACGAATAGTGTATATGGAAGATTGTCGCTATCCTGGCGTAATCTTATCTTTCTGGAAGCCACTGGTCGTAATGACTGGTCATCTACTCTTCCAAAAGAAAACCGTTCCTATTTCTACCCGTCCTTATCGGGAAGTGTAGTTGTGTCTGATTTATTCGAGAAGCCACAGTGGTTAAATCTGTTAAAAGTAAGAGGTTCCCAGGCGGTGACCAAACAGATTCTCGATCCGTACGAAATCAATCAGGCATTTACAGTGACAGCGAACGTCTGGGACGGCTTGTCAACGGGATCTTATCCAAATTCGATCAAAGACTTTTCCATATCTCCTACACAACGGAATCTGACGGAGGTGGGATTAGACTTTTCAGTTCTGAATAACAGATTGTATGGTGACTATACCCGTTACTACCGCAGAGAGCACAATGCCATTACTTCGGCTACAATCTCGGGAGCTACTGGCTTTACATCCCGGTTAATCAATACAAAAGAAGAGACAATGACAAAAGGACATGAGATCACTATAGGAGGAACTCCCGTGAAAAAGGAACACTTTCAATGGGATATCAGCGGAAATCTGTCCCAGAATCTGAAATATTATCATAAGCTGGATCCTGACTATTCTGCAGATGCCCTATATGTCAAAGTCGGAGAACGTACAGATCATTATGTGACACGCGACTGGGAACGTTCACCTGACGGACAGATCGTACACAATGCTTCCGGAATGCCGATCAGTGCGGTACATGAGTCGCGGTTATTTGGCTATACTGCTCCAAAATGGATATGGGGATTGACCAACAACTTTCGTTACCATGACTTCGCTTTATCCTTTAGTCTGGATGGTCGTATAAAAGGACTTTCCTATTCCAGTATGAATGCCCGTCTGTGGCAGACAGGCGCTCATCCGGATTCAGACTCTCCTGAACGATACGAAGAAGTGGTCAACGGTAACAAAACATATATTGGTCAGGGAGTTAAGATTGTCTCCGGAAATGTAACCTATGACAAATATGGTCAGATCGTGACGGATACACGTCAGTTCGCACCTAATGATAAGACCGTTTCCTATGAATCGTACTGGAAGAGGGCATATTCAGGAACACGCAATATCTGGGATGAAACGTTTATCAAACTGAGAGAGATTTCATTGAGTTATTATCTGCCTGCAGAAGTTGCAGCCAGATTTAAGGCAAAAAGAGCAAGTGTAGGTGTGACAGGACAAAATCTGTTCTTATGGACGAAAGAATATCGTTTTTCAGATCCGGATGTAGGATCTGAAGACCTTAATTCTCCTTCTATGCGGTACATAGGCTTTAATATAAATGTCAGTTTTTAGATTATCAAAGATCTTAACCACAGTTAAAATGAAAAAAATTTTAAAATATATCCTGTTGGGACTCGTCATAAGTAATTATTCCTGTTCCAAATTTGACGAAGTCAATACCAACCCTGAAGCTCCTGAAAAAGTGACTTCAGCAATGATAGCAACCCGTATTATTATAAATCTTGCGAATCAGCCAAGTCAGAAAGGTTTCTTACAACCTTATATGCTGAATAAGAATATTGTCTGGACAGAATTTGTCGAATCCTTCCAATATAATGGTTTCGGAGCATCCAGTCTGAGTTTCACATCCATCAACGATGCTCATTTTATGGGAAAATTCGCGGGTACCGAAAAACTGGCTAAATCATATGATGGCCTGATGTATTTTGCCAGGGCAGTGAAATTTTTCGAAGCCACCATGGATATGGGAGACATCCCTTACCAGGATGCTTTGAAAGGTGAGCTGGATAAAAATTATTTTCCGAAATATGATACTCAAAAAGAGGTATTTCTGGGTATTTTGAAAGAACTGGAAATGGCTGATCAGTTATTTGCGGAAGGGGGAAAATTCGTTGGAGATCCTATGTATGGAGGAGATCCTGTCAAATGGCGTAAACTGGTCAATAGCTTTGCCTTAAATGTTCTGATGCAGTTAAGTAAAAAAGAAGGAGATGCCGATCTGCAACTGAAAACCAGATTTCAGCAAATTCTTGCCGCTAAGCCTATTTTTACATCAAATGCGGACAACTATCAGCTGATTCGTTCGGATAAAAGCGGTCAGACTTATCCCTTTTATAAAGTGGGTAACAATTTTACCATTTACCCGATAATGTCCACTGAAGTCATAGACCGGCTGAAGACCTTACAGGATAGAAGACTGTTCTATTATGCAGCCCCTTCTCCTGTCAAAATTACCGGAGGATTGACACAGAAAGATTTTGCCGCCTATGTAGGTATCGACCCTTCTCTTGTCTATGATAATATCACGGCAATAAAAGGAACAAAAGATTATTCAAAACTGAATGACCGGTATACTGAACTTGCTACAGGAGAGCCTACGCAACAACTTTCGTATGCTCAGGTTTGTTTTATAATAGCGGAAGCTGCGGCAAGAGGCTGGGTGTCTGATCAGCCGGTGGATTGGTATAAAAAGGGAGTAGAGGCTTCTATGAAGTTTATCTATGATAACACCCCTAATGCGGAACAATTTCATCACAATATGCCATTAGATGCTTCTTATGTAACATCATATGTTAATGGATTAGGCAGCACTTTTCCAGCCGGAACAGAAGCCCGTATAGAAGCCATCATAACGCAGAAGTATCTGGCCAGTTTCTTACAGTCTGAATTTTATACCTATTATGATTATCGCAGGACAGGATATCCGAAATGGAAGATCAACCCTGCAAGTAGTCTCAATTCTGAAGCTCCGGATAAGATTCCGGTCCGATGGAAATATCCTTCCAGTGAATTTAACTATAATACGGCGAATGTAGATGCAGCCGTATTAAGACAATACGGAGGTATAGATGATATCAATAAGCCGATGTGGTTATTACAATAAATAGTGAAAAGGAAAGAGCTGGATATTTCCAGCTCTTTCTTATTTCTAATTAGATTTTACATTCCACTCATTGCTGTAAAATCCGGCATCTACAATACCTTCGACTCCATCTTTGAGCATAGCCAGTTTAAAGAACATATAATCAGGAAAGCCACTCGCTCCGGCAAAGTATTGATTAGCCGTTGCTGCCCGCATACCTGCGATTCCGGTGCCGGTAATTACTCCCACAGATAAAACATCTGATCCCGGTTTCCTCCAGTAAAAGTATCCGCCCAAATCATTTCCCGCATAGGTTTTCCCTCCGATATTGATTTTTCCTGTCTCCACCTGAATCGGACAATCTTTCATCAAAGTATTCCATGCGCTGTTTGTTTTTGCATTACCGATCAGAATAATATTTCGGCCAGCATATTTGGTTTCTTCAAAATCCCGGTCAGCAATGATATCAAATGCACCATTACCCCGATAGTACCAGGCTTCAGCATCATACTGCACCTTCTCCATGGCCCAATTGTTTTCTTCTTTCGTTCCCTGAGTTCCGTAAACATAGACCATCCTGTTGTTAAATGCTTCTTTGAATGTGCCATTTCTGTGAGGACCTTTACGCGCAAGGCTTGGCTCATTGGTTACAGTCCATGATACTCCTTCTTTTTTCAGATAAATAAAAGGCTTTTCGGAGTCTGTCATGCGGTATTCAATGGTATTTAAGCTGTCTAAAGTTACAGATACAGGTTCTTCATTATTAAAACCACTCAGATCCAGACGCAGTGTCTGTACATTTGTTGTTTGCCCTACAATACTATGCTTCGTTATATCGCGATCTAAGAGAATACGGGAATAATCCAGTGGATGGATTTGCTGATAGACGGTTGCCCAATAATAAGAAGCTGATATTCCGGGATTAGCGGTCATAAAATCTATATGATCAACCTCGCTTTGTGTTTTCCTTTTGTGCCACTTAAAATAATCAAATAAAGGCTTCCAGTCTACACTTTCGTTGCTATACCAATGAGAACCACCGGGATATTCATAATAGCTAAAATCAGGATGGAATTCACCCAGAATATTTCGCATCTGTCGTGCATAATCCACAGAAACTGTGCGGTCTGCATCGCCATGCAATATATACACACCCAGTGGTCTGTAATTTGTTGCGTAGGCAGTGACATCGCTCTGATTACCCGATTTAAGTAATACTTCTTCCAGTGCATTACGTCCTTTTTCGGGCACTAATCCATCTGCAGACCCGTAACCTTTCAGGGTCGGATATCCTGCACATGGTGCTATTGCAGCCCACTTATCCGGGTAGGTAGCCCCCAAAAACCAGGTTCCATGTCCTCCCATTGAGTGTCCGGTCAGGTAGATGCGTTGTGTATCCGGCTGCAATCTGGCTTTTGCTAAACTTAGTACTTCCAGAGCATCTAAGCGTCCCCAGTCTTCCCAGTTAAATCCGCGGGGGCGGCGATTTGTAGGTGCCACTAATGTTCCCCAATCTTTAGATTGATATGCTTGTGCCTGACCCAGAGCTTCTACTCCTGCTCCATGTACAGAGAAGAAGAGCGCATCCTGAGGTTTTTCTCCTCCTGTTGCAGGGTTGACCGCATAATATTGTACACTATTATCTATATTACTTACGAATGTAACTCTGTAAGCCGTTTTTTGATCCACACTTCTTAACTGAATTTGCGTATGACCAATAACTTTTCCATTCTTTAATAAAGATAATTGAGAACTGATGTTTCCCGGTTGCTGAACAGTGGATCCATCAATACGTACAGCTATTTTTCTGGTGCTGTTACCATTAATGACAGGCACAGCACTGATCACTTTCCGGCCGTTTGTAGTACTTTGTACCTGAAGACCTGAGAGATTGTGAGTACTATTATTTAATAGTACAATTCCTATAATGAGGTCACTGTTATCTTTACCCTGCACGATATCCGGTAAAGTAAGATCCTGAGTCGAAAACTGGATGGGATGCTGCGGAAAAGTTAGATTCGCTGATACATAAGCTCCACGGACATAAAATTCATTAAGTCCTTTTTTTAACTGTACAGGAATGTCCATCCATCCCATTCTATACGGATCCCCGAAGTGCAGAGCCCCGTTTACAAGTACCGCACTATTTCCCTTCACATTCAATATTGCAGTTTGTTCTTTGGATGAATTGTAAGTCAGATACAGATAGCTGGGTCTTGGACCACGGAATTGTTGTGCAGGTCTGGGACTTGTATTCTGTTCTGCTATTCGCCCCGGACCGGGAGGGTTATTAGGCTGCCGGAGATTTCCTCCCTTTCCCCGTTCAGGCCTGAAGAAGCCTGTACTGTCTGCGGTCGCTTTTATCCATTTATTTTGGGATAGGGAAAGTTCTAAGGTTTTGTCAGCTGCAGGTGTAGATAGCTTGTTGCTGTAGAGTTGCCATAATAATTCATCTGTATACAGCGCTTCCCGACCATAATTCTGGGGAATCTCAACATGCAGACCTTCAGTAAAGGTATGCGTTTTTTGAGCGCCTGCATATAAGGATATTAAACTAAATGATAAGAATAAAAAGAAATGCTTCTGTTTTAAGAGTAATAGGTTGTTTTTCATATGCAAAAAGGTTTAAGCACTGTAATAATAACATATAAAATTGAAATTTTCGCCAAAACAGATTGATAATGTCGTTACAAATATGTGTTAAGAGCAATAATTTTTAAGAGAATATGAAGGGCTATATGAACAATATATACAAAAAAAAAGCAACCCATTTTTGGAGTTGCTTTGATAATATTGTTATATCCGTTTATCCTACAGCAATAAATTCTTTGCTTGGGTTGTTACTTGTAAGGAGTTCATGATTGCGAATCGGACAGGTTTTCAGAAGATCGCCTAACGGATATTTTGTAGCGACTTCTTTTATAGCTGCCAGATGTTTTTCGTGGTGAATATCTGTTCCGATAAAATCATATAACCCAGATTTTATCAACGTAAGCGCAGTTGTTTTTACATTACTGCCGTAATATCTGGACACTGACAGCAGATTAAGTTGAAGGGCACAGCCGGCATCTTTGATTTGTTTAAAAATCTTAAAGTTCTGATGATAATAGTTATATCTCTCCGGATGGGCTAATATGGGTTTGTAACCCATAGCCTGTATATCCATGATCGTCCTAAATAAAGACTTTGATTCCGCTAAATAGGACATCTCTATGAGTACATAATCATTAGGCATCACGCATAATTTATTATCTGCTATGATGAGGTCAAGACCCTGATCAATCATATGTTCAGCCGCAAAGCTAAGCTCTACTTTTGATTCTCTGGAAACAAGTGTAGACTTAAGTTTTTGGTACGCAGCGTCAATCGTTCGACTCGTATTGGCATATACACCATCCATGATATGGGGAGTACATATAAACTTGTGTAGTCCTAATTCTTGTAATCCCTCAATTAGTTTTACAGACTGGTCTACTGATTTACTACCATCATCAATACCTGGTAAAAGGTGATTATGCATATCAACCTCCATAAAAGCCAGGGCATTATGATGAAGTGTATTTTCTTTCTTACGGAATAACTTTGATAGAAGACTCATATTGTTGTTTATACTGTACAATTATTAATCATAACGTTGTATTGATCCTATACGCTACAACAGAATTAAATAATTATCAATTACAAAGATAAGTTGTTTAATTTGAAAATGTAGTAGAATATTTACTTTTATTTTCTTTTGGCATATCTAAAATTAACGAAGCGTTGATTTTGTATTTGTTTTTCATATTTTTGAATGCGTGTTGATTATTGGACTTGCGTAAAGGGATAATAAATGTTAACTATTAATATCCATACATTTTTATAAATTTTAACGATCATTTATATCTACTGATTTTTATTATAGCAAAAAGTTGTCCAAATTTGATTATTATCAGAATTGATACGAATGTGGAATAATACTTGCATATTTGTGATCACGGAAAATGTGATATGTGGAATTTTATAGACCTAAAGCGAAGATTAAGAAAGGATAATCCCAGATGGGTTATTTTGCTGATTGATATCTCAATTGTATTTTTCTGTTATTTATTCTCCAACTTTATTATTAACAGTTTTAAGGGCAGTTTTGAGCTGGACTTAATGTTGAAAAAGGGTATCCTGATTATTCTGGTCTATCTTTTCTTTTTTATCGGCTATGGTACCTACAGAGGAATTGTCAGACAGACGGGTATTCGGGATGCTATAAGCGTATTCAAAGTCATATGGGTGGCAATGCTGACATTAATGGCAGCAAATTTTGTTTTCCGCTTTTTTATTCCGGAAGACTCGATTTTGGACGATTACCTGCGCATGTCATACGCTGTACTCTTTATGCATGCATTTCTAAGTATGGTGGTGCTGGTCGCTGCACGTATTTTCTACAGGACTATTTATGAAGCATTTTTTCTACGAAAAAGAAAACAGGTAAATGTCTTGATTTTCGGAGCTTCAAGACCTGGTCTGATGGCTTTGTCATTACTAAGAGATGATGTAAGGGTCAAATATTCAGTATTTGCATTTGTAGAAGACAAACCATCAAGAGTAGGCAAGCGCCTCGCTGGATTCAAAATTCTGGGCTTGGATCGTCTGGATAAACAATTGATCCATGACTGTAATATCGAGCAGATTATTATTGCGGTAGAGAATAATGATCCGGAGAGACTGGAACGTATTACTGAAAAGGCGCAGGATCTGGAACTGGAGATACGAATAATGCCTCCATCTAATACTATGTTAAATGCCGGAAAACAACGGCAGATCAGGGCGTTAAAAATCGAAGATCTCTTAGGTAGAAAGGTTATTCAACTGGATAATCCAGCTATACAGCATGAGATGTATGGAAAAGTGATATTAGTGACTGGCGCTGCAGGGTCAATAGGTTCCGAACTGGCCAGACAGATTTCCCTACAGAATTATGATCAGTTAATTTTGATCGATCAGGCTGAATCGGCTATATATGATGTGCAGCAAACGCTACTCGCTACTCATCCTGAACGGGTGCACTATATAGTGGGTAATGTGAGAGACCGGCTTTTTATGGAGGAGATATTTGCACAGTTTCATCCGGATCTGGTGTTTCATGCGGCGGCATATAAACACGTTCCGTTAATGGAACAAAATCCATATGAAGCTATCTTAACAAATGTTATAGGCACACGAAATGTGGCGGATATGGCCGTTAAGTATAAAGCCAAAAAATTTGTTATGGTTTCGACGGATAAAGCGATTAATCCGACGAATGTGATGGGAGCGACAAAAAGAGCTGCAGAGATATACGTAAACAGCTGTCAGCAACAATTGCAGACAGCCTTTATTGTTACCCGTTTTGGTAATGTACTGGGATCAAACGGATCTGTTATTCCTTTATTTGAAAGACAAATGGAAGCAGGTGGTCCTTTGACACTGACGCACCCCGATATTACACGTTATTTTATGACTATTCCGGAGGCTTGCCAGCTTGTTCAGGAAGCGGGAGTAATGGGTAAGGGCGGAGAAATATTTGTCTTTGATATGGGCAAATCTGTAAAGATCATAGAGCTTGCGAAGCGTATGATCCGACTAAAAGGCTACCGCTATCCGGAGGATATTGATATCAAGATAACTGGACTACGCCCGGGAGAAAAGATATATGAAGAGTTGCTGGCAAATAATGAAAATACAATCAGAACACATCACGAAAAAATAATGATCGCGAAGATCAACAGTGAAGACCTGAATGAGAAAAGGATTTTGCTGGATAAGCTTTGTGAACACATATGGGATAGGCGTTCAGGAACAATAAAACCAATAAATTTGGTTCGGATTCTAAAAAATATTGTACCCGAATTTGTATCGCAAAACTCCATATACGAACAACTGGACAGTCAGCCTACTGTGGAAATAAATCGGGAATAAAAGAACTGGTTCCCATTTAGAAAAATCAACCCTTATGTATACGAATGGACTGACCGGATTTATCTTGAAGAGATATGTTCCGGAATAAAATAAAATTGGTCTCTTTGCTATATAATTACCAAATTTGCGAATACCCAATCGCTGATTTATGTACCTGAATACCGAAAGAATTTATAAACTTATTGCTATTGCCAGTTTTTTGGTTTTGATGATCTTGCAATATCAATTGATATCAAGTACGTATACTATCAAAAGCAATGATCTGTTCAAAAAGGAGAAAAATAAGCTTAAAATAGCGTATGAGAGAGCCATTATCAACGACAAGCTCTTTCCGGGAGGACAAGCTATAATTGATTCCGTATTGTTGCCAAAAATGTCAACACTGGATAGTCTATATCACAGCGATCCTGAATTATTCAAAAAGAGGAGCGCAGAAATCTATCATCAGATTGTCCGACAGCTTCAGGAAGGATCTACGATGGACAGCTTATTTGCGGAACTGCTCAAAAAGGATAATCTGGATTCTCACTTTAAATATACACTGGTTCTGGGTGGTATTTCTGTTACTTTTGACGGGCACAGTTTCATTGATTTGCTCGACTCCGGCCCAATGTCATCTCCTGATACCATGACCATTATTCAGGGAGATCCCCGGTTGATCAAGCCCCATCAAATGGTTTCCAGTTTATTTATTTCTTCCCATCTGAAATATAGCAATCGGGTCGAATTTTCCCTGTATGCAGATAAAGACGGTAAAACGTTAGCGGTTCTCAAAAATATTCTTCCTTTACTTTTGTTATCAGGCTGTTGTTTGCTGGCTGTTGTCGGAATTTATTTTCTGACCTTCAACAATTGGGTAAGACAAAAGAAAATGAATGAAATGACGACAGATTTTCTTAATAATATTACCCATGAATTTAATACTCCACTGGCAACAATACAGGTGGCGAGTAAAAATGTGAGAAGAGATATCCCTGCAGATAGCACAGGCGGCATGACTACTATCAATCTGGATATCATCGACAGACAAGCCGGTCGGCTTGACAAGCTTATCAATCAGGCTATCAATGTGAGTAAGTTCAGCCCTCATCATGTAGAAAAAGATATCTACAATCTTCATGAGCTGCTGGACGAAAGTGTTACAGACCTGCGTATCAATTGCGGGAAAGAGGTCGAAATTGATTATTCTCCCAAAGATGAAGAAAAGCGATATCATATTGTTACTAACAGATTTATGTTTACGACATTACTCAATAATTTGGTAGAAAACGGAGTTAAGTACAACAACCGGAAGGATAAACTTATTCAGGTATGGGTAACTGTGCAGGAACAGCTAATTGAACTTCATGTGAAGGACAACGGAAATGGGATAGATAAAGAAACGCTGACGCATATGTTTAAAAAATTTTTTAGAGGTAAGCCGGAGTATGCGAAAAACGGGGTAGGGCTGGGGTTGTATTATGTGCAACAGACCGTGGTACAACATGACTGGGATATTAAAGTAGATACTGTAATCGGAGAAGGGTCAGTATTTACATTAGTTATCCCTATGGTGGACGTTAATTAACATACGAGTTATGAAGGGAAAGATTCTGATTATTGAGGATGATATAGATCTGGGTCTGGTGACGCAGCAATATCTGCAAACTTCCGGATTTGAGACTTTACTGGCAACATCCAGCCGTGAAGCGGAAGAGTTGTGTGAGAAACAACTTTTTGATTTGTTAATTGTGGATGTGCAGTTGCCAGATGATACAGGTTTTGACCTGGTTCGTCAGCTATTAGAAACTCAACCTGAGCAACGTTTTATTTTTCTGACCGCCCGAAATACAAAAGAAAGCAAGATCTATGGGTTAAAACTGGGAGGCGATGATTATATCACTAAGCCGTTTGATATAGAAGAACTTTCCTGGCGTATTCATAATATTATTAATCGCCAGCAGGTCAGACGATCTGCAGATCTGGCTATCGGAGATATTCGTATTATTCAGGATCAGATGATGCTGATTTTTGAGAATAATTATGAGGTAAAACTAACCGAAAGAGAATTTGCTGTCTGGAAGTATTTTGCACTGAATCCTAACCGTGTGCTCAAACGTGAAGACATTCTGCTGGCAGTCTGGGGTGAGAACGATTACTTTCTTGGTCGAAGTCTGGATGTATTTGTGTCCCGCATCAGAAAGCTGTTGTCGCATTCTGCTAATGTGCAATTAGAAACCGTCTATAAGGTGGGATTTATTTTCCGTATACCACAGTCCTGATTTTTTTGTCATTAACAACCGGTTAACAACTTTATTAATTAAGGCTTTGTAATTTCGATATGCTAATCCGTTTTAGTGTAACAATTACCTTAATTTATGAAAAAGCTAACCAAATTTCAACAAGCATTTGTCCTCTGCGGGCTGTTTGCCTGTCTGACGGGCTGCGACAAAACCGAAGTCAGGCAATACGACCTATTGGAATCCGAAAAGGAACCTGAGATGGACATCACGGCCTATGGCAACCTTTCGGTTAATCGTGAAAACTCGGGCGGGAAAACCGCAAATGAGGGATCCCTGAAAGTAGTCGACCAGGACTATAATACCAAATTTCTGATCAATCCATACTATGATGATCTTTACATGCAGCTTTCTTTTCCGGGAGGTATTTCTGTAGGTGCTTACATTCTTGCATCTGCCAATGATGCGCAGGATCGTGATCCTAAAGACTGGGAACTTATGGGGTCTAATGACGGATCCGCATGGATATCAGTAGACAGTAAACAGGGCTATCTGTTTACATCCCGCAACCAAAAGGTACGTTTTGATATCAGTAACAAAGAGAAATACCGGTATTACCGTTTGAATGTGAAAGCTATTCGGGGGGGAACAGGACTGTTTCAGCTTGCGGAGTGGAGAGTTATTAACGTGCCTGAATAAGCCATCCTATCTAATCAATTTCTAAACTAAACTAAACCAAATATGAAAAGAAAGTTACTCGTCAGCCTTTGGCTGCTGATCGGTACAGTCTGTATGTCTGCAGCATTTGCGCAGACAAAATCAGAACTGGATATTACTGGTACAGTAAAAGACGAACTGAATAATCCGCTTGATGGTGTTACTGTCGTCAATACGGCTTCTAAAAAGACTGTTGCTACTGATCCGTCAGGACAATTCAATATTCTTGCAGCAAGAGGAGATACCATAATAGTTCGTTATATCGGTTATGAAGATTACCGAACCGTTATCAATACGACTATCAACCTTAATGTTACCCTCAAAGCGATCAATAACAGCATCAATGAAGTTGTGGTGGTCGGCTACGGACAGCAGAAGAAGATCAGTCTGGTCGGTGCGCAGTCTACTGTGAAAGTTGAAGATCTTAAAGTACCTATCGCCAATCTGAGTGCGGCTTTAGCAGGACGGATTTCTGGACTGATTGGTGTACAGCGGACAGGGCTCCCCGGATCGGACGGAGCTGATCTTTGGATCAGAGGTATCTCGACCTTTAATCAGTCCGGAAATAATGCTTCCCCGTTAGTGGTTGTAGATGGTATTCAGGGACGGGATATCAATAGCTTCGATCCGGAGGATATTTCATCTTTTACCATATTAAAAGATGCTTCAGCTACGGCGGTCTATGGTGTGGCAGGAGCAAATGGGGTAATTCTCATTACTACGAAAAGAGGGGTGAGCGGAAAACCTGTCCTGATGTTCAATTACAATCAGGGACTGACTTCCTTTACTAAAAGACCTGAATTAACGGATGGAGTGACGTATATGAAACTTAGGAATGAGGCCCGGATAGCGACAGGACTGGAGAAAGAATATTCAAATAATTATATAAACAATACCATTCTGGGTACAGATCCTTATTTATACCCTAATGTAAACTGGATGGATGAATTATTCAGAAGTGTATCTACTAATCGCAGAGCCAACTTCAGTGCAAGAGGTGGATCTGAGTTTGCCAACTATTATGTGTCGGGAGCCTATTATGATGAAGAGAGTCTGCTACGTACCGATGCATTACAGAGTTATGATGCTACTACAAGATTTAAGCGGTACAATTTCACCTCTAATGTATCGATGAACTGGACTTCTACCACCAAATTTGAGTTGGGAATGCAGGGATATGTGGCTAATATCAACTATCCGGGGGTAAATCCGCAGGATGCCTTTTCAAATGTCATGCAGACCAATCCGGTTTTATATCCGGTGATGTACCCGGGTAATCTGGTGCCGGGAGTCAGCAGTGCAGGAGCACAGCCCAACCCTTATGCGCTTGTCACACAGACAGGTTTCCAGAATATCTTCTCTAATCAGATTATGACTAATGCAAGATTGACACAGGACCTGAAATTTTGGGTTCCGGGATTGACATTTTCTGCTTTATATTCCTTTGATATATGGAATTCGCACACCATTAATCGTGTCCGCAACAGGAGTACTTATCTGATCAACAGATTATTCCCCTATGATGAAAACGGGAACCCGATATTGAATATCATATCACAAGGTACAGATGATCTGGCGTTCTCAAAGAGTAATGATGCAAACAGACAGTTCTATACCGAGGCATCTCTAAACTATAACACCACTATTGCAGAGGATCATACGATCAGTGCTATGTTGTTATTCAATCAAAGAGAGAAAACATTTGCTTTTGCGAATAGCGTAACTTCCTCATTGCCTTTCAGAAGTCAGGGATTAGCCGGAAGATTGACTTATTCCTTTGCCGATAAGTATTTTGTGGAGGGAAATTTCGGATATAACGGTTCTGAAAACTTTGCTCCAGATATGAAATTCGGATTTTTCCCTTCTTTCGGAGTCGGATGGGTTGTTTCTAATGAAAAATTCTATGAACCTGTAAAGGATGTTTTTGATTTCTTAAAACTACGTTATTCCAATGGTATAGTCGGAGATGGCGGAGCATTGGATATTAACAGTGGGGTGCGGCGTTTTGGCTATCTGACTTTAGTTAATACCGATGCAGGAGGCTATACTTTCGGTAACGGATCCAATAATGTGGGATATGGCGGAACGGCTATTACAGATTACGGAACCAATGTACAATGGGCTGAATCTCATAAACAGAATCTTGGTATAGAGATCAAAACCTTTAAATCTAAATTATCATTGACAGTCGATTTCTTTAAAGAAAGACGCTCAGGCGTTTTCCTGCAGCGGGGTGCGCTTCCGGGCTATGTAGGATTGAACAGTTCTCCGTGGGGCAATCTGGGGATATTGGATAATAAAGGTATAGATGCAACTCTGGAACTGGCTCCCATTGCTATAGGCAAAGCTTATCTGGATATGCGGGCGACCTTTACCCACAATAAGGATAAGGTTATAGAAAATGATCAGCCAAAACAGCCATTCGACTATATGGAAAGACGTGGCGTGAATTATCTGTCTCGTTTTGGTTATGTGGCAGATGGCTTATTCCAGTCGCAGAAAGAGATTGCTGAACATGCCGATCAGAGTGCTTTGGGTGCGCAGCGAGTAGGAGATATCCGTTACAGAGATCTGAATGGAGATGGTGTAATCAATGCAAATGATGTTACACGCATTGGTAACGGGGATGTTCCGAATACGATTTACGGTTTCGGATTTAATGTCACTTATAAGCAGTTTTATGTAGGTGCATTTTTTCAGGGAATTTCAGGAGCCGACAGGCAGATTGCCGGAGATGGTATTATTCCATTTAATAACAGTACAGGAGCCGAGAGAAGTAACTTATTTGCTGTTGCCGAAGATCGCTGGACAGAAGAAAATCCTAATCCCAATGCTTTCTATCCGCGGTTGGCTTATGGAAATGCCGCAAATAAAAATAATGCTGTCAGTTCTACCTGGTGGGTCAAAGACATCGATTTCCTGAGATTAAAAACCATCGATCTGGGGTATAATTTTAAAAAGGGAACCTTTCAGAGTATAGGAATGAAAAATGCCCGGATCTACATCCAGGGAGTCAATCTGCTGTACTGGAGTAAATTTAAGCTGTGGGATCCTGAACTCAATACCAGCAATGGTACCCGATACCCGAATGTCCGCACAGTAACATTAGGTGTTCAGGCTAGTTTTTAACTCATCTATTAAATCAAAGATCATGAAAAAATCAATATATATCTTATTTGCACTGCTGACGATGTCGTGCTTTAGTGGCTGTAATAAGTATCTGGATCAGGTGCCGGATGATGTCATTACAGTAGAGGATATTTTTAAGTCCAAAGCCAATACCGATAAATTTTTGGCCAATATCTATTCTGTAATTCCGAATGAAATGGTTCAGCGGTTTGTGGCTACACAGAATTCTGGTCCGTGGACGGCATCTTCGGATGAAGCCAAATACACCTGGGATTTTAATTACAGTAACAATATGATCAGATCGGTATGGAGTAATACGGATGGGACCATAGAAAGTTTCTGGAACAGCTACTACCGGGGTATCCGGAATGCTTCATACTTTATTCAAAACATAGACGGGGCAAATCCTGTAGAAGTAAACGATCTGATGAAGACGACTTACAAGGCAGAAGCAAGAGCATTGCGCGCCTTGTATTATTACTATCTGGTAAGAGCTTATGGGCCTGTGCCGATCTTGGGAGAGGAGATATTGGATATTAATAAACCTATCTCTGATCTGAAACTGGCTCGTACACCATTTGATGAGTGTATTGCTTATATCGTGTCAGAACTCGATAAAGCATATACAGATCTGCCATATGAACCCAGTAATAATGAATATGGACGCATTACAAAAGGTGTGGTAAAGGCATATAAAGCAGAAGCGTTATTATTGAATGCAAGTCCGTTGTTTAATGGTAATACCGCTTTTTCGGGAATAAAAAATACGGACGGTACTGCGCTGTTCAGTACAACTGCAAATCCCGAAAAGTGGAGAGATGCAGCAGCAGCAGCTAAAGCATTTATTGACGAATTTGTACCTAATTACTATCAGCTGTATAAAGTGAGCAATGCAGATCCATTTGTTGCTGCATATCTGTCCTGTCGCAATGTGATGACAACGGACTGGAATCAGGAGTGGATTTTTGCCCGCTCCAACAGTAGTAATAATGCACAATATGACCGCACGCCCAAGCATGTCGGATTTCCTTCGGGAGCACAGGGAGGAGGAGCTTTAGGAGCTACTCAGACAATTGTAGATGCTTACTTTATGAATAACGGAAAATCTATAACGGATGTAACTTCCGGCTATACAAAAGATGGATTTGTCAGCTTTAAAGCACCCTATGATGTGGCATCACGAACGACATTCGGAGCATATGTAAACAGAGAACCGAGATTTTATGTGGGCATTACTTATAATGGAAGTTATTGGCTAAACCAGGCAAACAGTAGTACGGCTGTACTTTCTCAATTCAATTACAGCGGTAATTCGGGAAGATCACAAAGTACTTCGGATGTGACTCCAACAGGATACACCGTTCGCAAAAATGTGTCTGCAAATGGAAATAGCCGCGGAGCACTTCTGATCCGGCTGGCCAATATTTATCTGGATTATGCAGAGGCTCTCAATGAATCTGATCCGGCAAATGCGGATATCCTCAAATATCTCAATCTGATCCGCGAGCGTGCCGGAATACCGCTCTATGGATCTGCCACTATCCCTGTTCCGGGATCTCAGGGAGCCATGAGGGAGGCAATACGTAGAGAAAGACAGGTCGAACTGGCTTTTGAGAATGTAAGATTTTTTGACACAAGAAGGTGGAAAATTGCCGAAGATACAGACGGAAGTGCTGTATACGGATTAAATCTGAATGCTGACGGAGATGCTTTTTATACCAAAACTCTTATTGAAACAAGAGTATTTAAGAAGGAGAGAGATTACCTGTTTCCGATACCGAATATAGAGATTTTGAAGAATGAAAAAATGGTGCAAAATGCAGGGTGGTAACAGGTTTTTAAACCTGAACAGCAAGATGCTCAACGCATAATTTACGAATGGAGATCTTGTGCTGATGGATATGGCGCAAGATCTCTTTACTTACAGAGCCCGAATATTGCTCTGACATATTGATGACGAGACTAATATATACCCATGAAAATAAAGAATAAACTATCAGGATTAAGCATAGGCATATTTCTGGCAATTGGATACATAAATCCGATTCCTGCAGTAGCACAGAAGATCAATGGCCGTTCAATAGAACCTGTAGATCTGGTAAACCCTTTAATGGGTACAGATTCAAAACCATCACTTTCCAATGGGAATACTTATCCGGCTATAGGATTACCATGGGGTATGAATATGTGGACACCGCAGACGGGTAAAAATGGTGATGGATGGCAGTATGTGTACGCTGCGGATAAAATAAGAGGGCTTAAGCAGACACACCAGCCCTCTCCATGGATGAATGATTACGGACAATTTTCACTGATGCCCGTAACCGGAAAAGCGGTGTTTGATCAGGAAGGAAGAGCAAGCTGGTTTTCTCATAAGTCGGAATCTGCCAAACCCTATCATTATTCGGTGTACCTGGCTGATCATAATGTCAAAGCTGAAATAACACCTACAGAGCGTGCGGCAATGTTTAGATTTACTTTTCAGCCAACAGATAGTGCCTTTGTCGTGCTGGATGCTTTTGACAGAGGTTCCGAAGTACAGATTATTCCGGAAAAGAATATGATTATCGGATATTCATCAAGATATTCAAGAGGGAAACTCCCAAATTTTAAAAACTACTTTGTATTGATGTTTGATCAGCCTTTTGATAATTTTTCGACCTGGGAAGACAAGTCGAGGTTCAATGGTAAAACAAAATCAACGGCGAATCAGACAGGTGCTATTGTTGGATTTAAAATTAAGGACCGGTCAAAAACTGTTCATGTTAAAGTCGCATCTTCTTTTATCAGCGCAGAGCAGGCTCTGGTAAATCTGGAAGAATTGGGCAACAGATCCTTTGATCAGCTGGTGTCGGATGGGCGGAATATATGGAATGCAGAACTTGGTCGTATTGCAGTAGAAGGAGAAAATATTGATCAGATGCGAACCTTTTATTCTACGCTGTACCGTACTTTATTTTTCCCGAATAAGCTTTATGAAATATCCCGAGAAGGTGAGGTTTTGCATTACAGTCCTTATAACGGGGAAGTTTTGCCGGGTTATCTCTATGGTGGGACAGGATTTTGGGATACATTCCGGGCATTGTATCCGTTTCTTAATCTCATGTACCCGTCCATAAATGTGGAAATGCAGGAAGGATTGAAAAATGCTTATCTGGAGGGAGGTTTTCTGCCCGAATGGAGCAGTCCCGGATATGCAGACATTATGATTGGAAACAACTCGGCATCTGTAGTTTCTGATGCCTATATGAAAGGGTTGAGGGGCTATGATATACACACACTTTATGAAGGTCTTCTGCATGGGGCAAACAATGAAGGTCCGATGACCGCTGTAGGACGTAAGGGAGTGGGCTATTATAATGAGTTGGGCTATGTTCCATACGATGTAGGCATCAATGAAAATGCGGCAAGGACTCTGGAATATGCTTACGATGACTTTGCTATTTATCAACTCGCAAAAGCATTAAAGCGACCACAGAAAGAGATAGATCTGTACGCAAACCGTGCACAGAACTATCGTCACCTGTTTGATCCTTCAACCAATCTGATGCGTGGAAAAAATAAGAATGGAAAATTTCAGACACCTTTTAATCCGTTGAAATGGGGGGATGCTTTTACCGAAGGAAATAGCTGGCATTACTCCTGGAGCGTATTTCATGATGTGAAAGGGCTGATCGATCTGATGGGAGGGAAAGCGATTTTTATACAGATGCTGGATAGTGTTTTTACACAGCCACCTGTATTTGATGACAGCTATTACGGAGGAACTATTCATGAAATCCGGGAAATGCAGATTGCGGATATGGGGCAATATGCTCATGGCAATCAACCCATTCAGCATATGATCTATCTTTATAATTATGCAGGACAGCCGTGGAAAGCACAGTACTGGGTCAGGCAGGTTCTTGATCGAATGTATAGGGCTACACCAGACGGATACTGCGGAGATGAGGATAATGGCCAGACCTCTGCATGGTATGTTTTTTCAGCATTGGGATTCTATCCGGTATGTCCGGCAACTGATCAATACGTAATAGGTGCACCTTTGTTTCCAAAGGCAGTGCTTCATTTTGAAAACGGTCATAAAGTAGAGATTATCGCAAAGAATGCATCAGATAAGCATATTTATATTAATAATCTGGAGTTGAACGGACAAGCCTATTATAAAAACTGGCTTAGTCATCACGGTTTAATGCAGGGCGGAGTCTTGAATTTTGATATGAGTACTACACCCAATCTGTCGAGAGGAACGGATGCATCTTCCGCTCCGTATTCAATGAGTGAGGAATGGAAAACAATAACAAAGAAATCAACCAAAAATAAAAAATGAAAAAAATGAAACGAATCTTGTGTTGCCTGCTATTAATGATTGGAACAGGACATGTTACGGTATATGCACAAAACAACTGGCAACACACAGATGATGATCGGAAAGAGGCTTTTGAAGTAGATACACTCAGTAAAGGGAAATTTTCTTTGATATGGATCAACAAACAGGCAGATTTTGATCCGGCTTTAAAACAAAAACTTATTGATACTTATTTTGTTAATTATCCGAAATTAGCAAAGAAATATAATAAGCATACTCGGAAGCAGGTTTCTTTTGTGATCGATCCGGGCTACAATGGAGTAGCAGCTACTGCCGGAGGCATTGTTCGCTATAGTCCGGGATGGTTTAAGAAAAATCCCAATGATATTGATGTCGTGACCCATGAAGTGATGCATATTATACAGGGGTATCCAAATGGTGCCGGCCCGTGGTGGATCACGGAGGGTATTGCAGACTATGTGAGATTTACAGAAGGAATTGATAATGCTTCCGCAAACTGGAAGCTGCCTGACTTTAATGAAAAACAGAAATATACAGACTCTTATCGTATTACAGCCCGTTTCTTTTACTGGCTGGACAGAAGAGTAAAGAAGAATATTATTAAAGCACTGGATCAGAAAATGCGAATAAAAAAATATAGCGACAGCTTTTGGAAGCAACAGACAGGTCAGGATCTGGATCAACTCTGGGACCGCTATGCTGCTGATCCCTCATTAAACTAATCACTATGAATGTAAAGTTAACAGTCTCTTTTTTATCTCTTGTTCTTTTGGCGCATATTCCATTTGTAAGTCAGGCACAACAGCAAAACCTTATCCAATATGTCAATCCATTGATTGGAACGGCCAAAATGGGACATACTTTTCCGGGAGCAACCGTGCCCTTCGGTGCTGTACAGCTCAGTCCGGATACAGATACAATTCCTTATGCAGTCAACGGGAAGTACAATGGGGATGTGTATAAGTATTGTGCCGGTTATCAATATGATGATCCGACAATTGTCGGTTTCAGTCATACACACTTTAGTGGGACCGGACATTCTGATCTGGGGGATGTATTAGTCATGCCAACACAAGGTGAATTACAGCTCAATCCCGGGACTGTCCAACGGCCTCAGGACGGATACCGCTCGCCTTACAGTCATCAGAATGAAATTGCTCAACCAAATTATTACAGCGTTCTGCTGGATAAACATGGCATACGGGCTGAGATGACCACTACTGCGCGTGTAGGTGTACATCGCTATACTTTTCCTAAATCGGATGCATCACATCTTATCCTTGATCTGACAGCAGGTATTTATAATTATGAAGGCAAAAATGTATGGACAGTAGTTAAAGTACATAATGATTCCCTCATTACAGGATACCGGCAGACTAATGGATGGGCACGTACGCGAACGGTTTACTTTGCTATAAAAACATCTAAACCATTTAAAAACTATGGCGCACGTTATGTGGACGGGAAGCCGCTCTATAACGGATTCTGGAGAAAATTCAATCAACAGGATAATTTCCCGGATCTGGCAGCACATAATATTCGTATGCATCTGGATTTTGATACGGATGATAACGAGCAGATAACGATGAAGGTTGCCTTAAGTCCGGTAAGTATGAAGAATGCTCTGGCGAATATGGATGAAGAAACTCCGGACTGGAGTTTTGAACAGCTTGTTAAGAAGGGGCAGCACCAGTGGGAGAAGGAACTGGCAAAAATCGAGGTCGATATGCTCAACAGTGAAGATCTTGTCAATTTCTATACCGCGATGTATCATGCCAGCCTGATGCCGACCATCTATATGGACAGCAACGGTGAATATAAAGGTCTGGATCAGGAGATACATAAAGCGGAAGGCTTCACTAATTATACTTCATTCTCTTTATGGGATACGTTCAGGGCATTTCATCCTTTGATGAATCTGATCAACCCTTCCCGTAATTCGGATATGGTGGCCTCAATGATGGCGCACTATGATCAAAGTGTGTTAAAGATGTTGCCCATATGGTCGCATTACGCAAATGATAACTGGTGCATGAGCGGATATCATTCGGTATCCGTAATCGTAGATGTAATAATGAAAGGCGTATACAAAGGTGATGCCCAGGCAGCTTTAGCAGCCTGTGTACAGACGGCTAATACCAGAAGATATGAAGGTATCGGAGCCTATATTGATCTGGGGTATGTGCCCGATGATATCTCCGGGACTTCTGTGTCCAATACATTGGAGTATGCTTATGATGACTGGTGTATTGCTCAATTGGCTAATAAACTGGGTAATAAGGAGGTTTATGAAACGTTTATGAAACGTGCCGGATCCTGGCGGAACCTTTACGATAAGTCAATAGGCTTTATGCGTCCTAAAGATTCCAAAGGAAATTTCAGAAGCAAATTTGATGTTCTGGATACGCATGGACAGGGTTTTATAGAAGGAAATTCATGGAACTATAGTCTATATGTACCGCATCAGCCAAAAGAAATGATAGCTGTAATGGGCGGAACCGAAAAAATAGAAGCTTATCTTGATTCTCTGTTTACTATGCATCTTCCGGATCACTATTTTGCACAGACAGAAGACATTACGCGAGAGGGTATCATCGGTAATTATGTACATGGAAATGAACCTTCTCATCATATTGCTTATCTCTACAATCTCACAAAAAGCCCATGGAAAACGCAGAAACGCGTACGGGAAATTATCCGTCATCAATATCAAAACGGGGAGGCGGGCTTAGGTGGTAATGATGATTGCGGTCAGATGAGTGCCTGGTATATCTTCAGTTCATTGGGCTTCTATCCGGTAGCTCCCGGTGATAATAATTACTGGATTGGCAGTCCTCTTGTCAAATCCGCTAAGTTAAATCTGGAAAATGGGAAAACATTAGTTATTAACACACAAAACCAATCGGATAACAATGTATATGTTAAAAAGGTATCTTTTAATGGTGTCGTAATAAAAGATTTTCTGCTGTCCTATGAAAGCATCAAAAATGGGGGTGAACTTCTTTTTGAGATGAGTAACAAGCCTGTAAAGCGGTAGCTGCTTATAGCTGAAGGAGTAACACAGGCTACTGACAGGGTGTCTACATCAAGGTTAGTAGCTGAAAAATAATCAATTGGTGATTGATAAGGTGATCCGGGATTTATGAAACCATATCATTTGGATAATGATCCCGGAATAGAGCGCAGGAAACTGCGCTTTATTTTTTAAAATCGCTTTATTTGTATATTTTTTGCTTTGATCTGTAAGTTGAATGCAGGCGCTGTTGCTTTCTGTCCGATGGTGACCTTCATCGGATAGGAGTTCTGATCGAGATAGATATTTTCCGGGAAAGTACTTTCATCCATAAAGAAGATATATTCCCCTTCAGGCAGTAAAAGCGAATAGGATCCTTTTGTATCGGTCTGGGATTCAAATACGTGTCCATAGTTATCTTTTGCATAAACTTTATAACCCAACAGGTCGGTATCTACAGCTACACTACGTACCGGATCGTAGGCTAGCTGAATAGTCCCTTCGATTTGTACGCTTTGCTGAAGCGGAACGGATAGCTTTGTCTTGCTCCTGTTGATGAGAATTTTTTGATTATTTGCCTGAAAACCATCTTTCGGAGGGAAAACAACAGCTAGTTCTCCATATGGAATATTTTTGAAGGCTACCTGTCCCTGCCTGTCAGTTGTGAGCATCAGATCATTAATCAATAATGTATAGTTAACAGCTTTGCTTTCACCTGTGTCAAAAAATCCATTATTATTATTGTCGTAAAAGCAGAGGATTTCAAGATCTCCATTTTTGGTTTGCTGACCTGAGGAGACGCCTGACGGAAGATTCTGCCGTACACCAACCTGAATATTCCCGTACCCATTTGTATAATTGCTCCTGCTGTTGAGATAATAATAGTAGTATGAACCACTTAGAATGGTATTCTTCAAGACCCGGTACTGCAGAGAGGCATTGGCTATATAATTCTCTCCGGAATAGCTGCTGATATTCAGTATTGCTCCTACTGTAGCAGACATTTTTTTATTCCAAAACTGCTTTTGATAAGAGGGGCTGATCGATACTCTGTAATTTTCATCATCGACACCGGATAAATTAGGTAGGGCATCATAAATATGAAAATTGCCTTTTTGAAAATTTCCGTACAGATTGAATGCATCATAGTTGTAAGAGAAATTTCCCCTGTAAATCCATGTATTATTTTCTATATTTTTTAACCGGCTCACGCCTGTTTCGAACGAAATATAAAAAGTATGTTTGTAATTCCGTGAGCGTAAATAGAAGATATTATTTAATGTCCAGCTCTTAATACTTAATGTTGGGTAGCTGTTGTTGATAAAGCTATTCCCGCTTTCAGTCGTGTAGTTTGGCTGGACAGAATAGGTAAGCAGGTCATTTACCGCAATGGTAAAGTCTATATTTGCTCGTGAATTTGTTGCTTCCATATCGAACAACAAGTTCCGGTTTAGATATTTAGGATTGTATTTATTAAAAAGGTATCCTGCGGTAATACTTACATTCCCCAGTTTCCGGTTAATATACTGATTGAGTTGAACACTTCCTCTTCTGTTTCCGGGATAATAGGCTGTACTGATATAATTGTCACTGGAATAGGTGAATCCCTTTTGTCTTGTGAAGAGGCGTAGTCCCAGAGCTGCAGAAGGTCTGGAATCATCTGACATTCCCGCTAACGGATGCAGCCGGTTGGTTAATCCGACACCAATATCAGCGTCAAGTCGTATTTTGTCCCTTTGTGCTTGTTTGAAGAAGCCAAAAGTATTACTGAACAGAAAACTTTCCGTACTGTCATAAGGAGAATGATCGTAGAATAGAGTTCCCGAATAGTATTTTTTATCCGGAAGCTGATCGCCTAATACAGTTCGGACATAGGCCGAATAACCCTGATCCGTGGTGTTATTGGCCAACAGATCAAATGATTTCTCTGCTACAGCAGCTTCGAATGAATTATTTTTAGCAGAGTCTGCAGTATAAAATTTCACTCCGCGACCATAGAAAAACATATCGTAGCTTTCCTGCAGATTGCCTGCAACGATACCTTTATTATCTTTTTCTACATTGATCCAGGTATTTGTAATCTGTGGTTTTTCGGCTATTTTCCCATATGTAGTAGCATATAGATTGTATCGCAGATACTTCGCTTTTGAAAGTTCATACTCCCCCACAGAACGGAGATAATACATACTGTTAAGCTCTCCTATGTTGTTGGCTATCCATTCTATATTATTTCGCGAATAGGTATTTATATCCGGATCCTGACGAAACATCTTGTCATAATTTCGCACAGAAGATACATTGTTAAATACAAGGGAAAGGTTGCCAAAGATATCATTGGAAGGATATAGCCCGTTAATATTGAGATTGTACCGTGGTAATTGCATCATGTACTTTTCAACTGTAAAGCTGTAGGTAACTAATGTATCCTTCCCGGAAGGTAAATCCATGGAAATGGTTTGAAAGGAACGGCTGCCTATTCTGTCCGGAGATGAAAAGACTAAATTGATCTTCTCGTCAGATGTTCCCTCATTTCGTATAAGTGCTTTTACATATACAATATCCCCTACACGCTGTAGCAGCTGAACATCGGTCATATTGTGCAGGGTGACAGCACGTTTCTCTGCAACATCCAATCTGATCCGGACGGGAGCTGAAACGGCGTTTGCCTGTTTGATCGCCGTGATTTGTATCGCTTTGTCTTTCAGGTTTGCTAATCCGGAACATTTGAACTTAAGAGACAGATACTTTTTTTTGCCTGGGGCAATTTCAACTGTATTCTGACTCAATAAAGAAAGATTGGCCGGTGCGTCTATTTTTAAAGAACCATTGAAAATGGATGAGCCCGTATTTATAACTTCCACCGAGAGCTGGATCACACCTTCTTCTACATGCAGCGACGAGGCGGTATTAATCTGAATACCGGAGTGAACCTGGGCTTTTGCTGCTTTCATATGAAACATAAAGCTCAGGAATACAATCGGTATGAGAAATAAAAAACGCTTCATGACAAATCAGCTGACTATCTTGGAGTCAGAACATATATTATAGAAGTTTGGTAAGCTCCGGACTTAATAGTAGAAAGTTTTTGCTGATCAAAAGATGCATTATACTGAATATTAAAATATTGCGGTTTTTTCTTGCTTTTGTTTGCTGTCCCTATAAGATAAGTTTGTGCAGAAGTGCTTATCGGAAGCATGGGGTTGCTATATGTTTTGGAAGCATCGGTAGCGGGTTGCAATTGTATATTTAAAACCGAAAGGTCCAATGTATTGTTGGCTGCATTTTTAAATTCGGGATCCAAAGCTTTGATATTTACTTCAAAGTCTGTGATAGAATTAATTCGGAGTCCATCCGGGTATTGTGCTGTTACTCCTCTCTTGTAGTCTGCATAAGAAATAAATTCCAGCACTCCGTTTTTTGCATTCTCCATAATGGAGATACTGTAATCCGGTTCGGTAGATCCTCCCGTAAGGGTATTGTTGATCTGTATTCTGTAGTATACGTCTCTGCTCAGGATTGCCTCTCCTTTTTCATTATAAACGGTATACTGGACAGGAAGTCCGTAAACAATAATATTGTAGGGGTCTTTATTCTTTAAGAGATCCAGATAATCACCTCCGGCAATCTGAAGTGTATAATAAAGCCGAAACTGCATATATCCGTTATATTGGCTTTGAAAAAATATTGGCGCTTTGGAATTGTGTATCATAAAGACCTCGTTGCTTTGCTGCAAAGGAATTAAGGCTGTGGTCGCTCCGATGCTGGATAGATTGACAGACTGTGCATCGTCATGTGTAAACCTGAAGCCGATCTTATCTGCCGGAAAAGGTTGGCCGGAAACATTATTCCCGCTTTCCGGTACAATAGGGGCTTTCACCCGGGCTGTTACAGACCAGTTTGGAATATTGATACTTGTGCCATTATACGAAAAATGAAAAGTATGACTCCCGACTCCGCTATCATATCCGTTATAAGAAGTTACATTGTGATATTGTGTGCTGTAAACATCAAAGCGCAACTGTCCCTGACTTTGGAATGGTATACTACCAAAGAGAAGAAATATGATAAGAGCAAAAAGAACGTTAATTTGATTTTTCATAATTGAATTCAAGTTCTCCGATTTTTACAGCATCTTTCTCTCCATAGCTGATAAGTACGGAAGCGAGATAGGTTCCGTTTTCCAGTTCTTTAGGTAAGGGAATAGGGAAGATGCGCTTATCCCGTGGCATGGTAAAGAAATTTGAAGAAGGTAACTCCGTTTTTTTTCCATTTTCCTGATTAAGTAACTCTACTGCAATCTGTCCGTCTGCCCAAATGTTACCTATATTGCTGAAGTTAAGTTCAAGTGTCTGCAATTCTCCCTTGTTATATTTAAGTCCTTCAATCTCGATATCCGCATTGTTTTTACCCGGCAATGCCTGGTAAAGTTTAATTCCGGAACGAAGTGCTATACGAATATTAGCTCCTTCTTTGTTAACTCCGGTCTTTGGATTCATCTGCGTGACAAACATCATGGCTGTACGCACGGGTACTGTATCGAGTGCCACATAATCTTTTGGTACGGAAATATTAACATTGATCATCTTGGTCTCTTCAGGTTTCAGTGAAAAGTAAATCTCCGGTGTAGAAAGCCATGCTGCACATGATGTCGCTAATGTTCCCTTAGGAAAAGTCTGATTGTCTCCATATGTACTATACTGCCAGTCTTCAAAAGAAACGGCCAGTTCCATAGTATAATCTTTACTCGGATTGCTGATAGAAATACGTTGTGTTTGCTGCTGGCCAGGACCGGCTACAAAATAAGTCCGCGGAGGGCCTACCGTAATACCTGTCTGAGCAAATACAGATGATGCAGATACCAGTAAAAGTATACTAATAAGCAGATTTTTCATAGTGGTAGGATCTTATAGAATGTCCTAAAATACAAAAAACTACACCAAGTAAGATGTAGTTTTTTGTATTTATAAATGTTCTGAGATTACTCTGCTGTGATTTCATACACAACATTTACAGTGTATGTAGTTTTTTGTTTGTTCAAAACTTTGTCAACATAAGCATTGTTTCCAGCTGCTGCATATGTTACGTTTAATGATTCTCCTGAGGTAGCTGTTGACTGGTAAGCATCTTTACCAGCAACAAGGTCACGGATATTGTTTGTATATGTTGTTCCTTTTCCTTCAATCTTAACTGTTACAGTGCTACCGTCAATGTTTTTTTCGGCTGCGGTAGTCGCTACCGGATTGTTGACTGATGACTTCGCTTTTATCTTATAGCCTCCACCAATGGAAGTAACATATAGTTGATTGTTTACTGTTTTGGATACTCCGTTTTTGTAATCTTCAACCGTTTTGTATTCTAAATTTACAACGTCGTTTGAAGCGCCTTCTCCAAGAGAAATAGATTGTATTGGGTTAAGGATAACATTAACTTTTACTGCTGCTGTTTGTGCTTTTACTGCTGTTACCATAGCTCCTGTAACTACAAGTGCCAATAAGAATTTTTTCATTTTCGTTTGTTGTTTAAAATTTGCTATGTCTCTGAAAATAAACTGTTTGTATTTCTTTGACATGACAAAATTACTATGGAATAACGGATCCAAAAAGATGAAAAAGGAACAAAGAAATATGAAAAACTGTTGTAACACCTATTTTTGTAGATGGGTCTCTACAAAAGAATATTTACTTGCTTTCGATGCTGTAGAGAATGGTGTTGGAGTAGGTGGTTTTCTCGTTATTTCTGATGAAATCTATAGCAGACTGTTGTCCTGTACTTTTGTAGATAACATCGTAATATGTGCCTGTACTTGGGTGGTCACTACTGATTAAAGAAGCATCTTTAGTACTGAGTTGCTGAAGCTCGGTATGAACAGGAAATGTAGAATTAGTGGGTTGCGCAAAAAGCTCAAGAGAAGGTGATGACCCAGATGCAGAATTGCCTGCCTGGTGCTCATTTTCCATAACCTGTACTTTTATAATATAAGGTGTAGTACTAAGTACTGTCAGGTGATTGTTCTGTGTTTTGGAAACACCCTCCTGATAATCTTTTACTGTTTTATATTCAAGGTTAGTAGTAGATTGTTCAGGATTGACGGAGAGGTGCTGTACTTCATGAAGTATAATGTTTAATTGTACAGGTCTTGTCGCCTGTGCAAACGCAGTCTCTACATTTGCAACACTTATAAATATGAACAGAAGTACTAACCATTTCATAGAGCCTCCTCAATAGGTGATATTGTAAATTTAACAAATCATACTTTAATATCCGATTAATTTCTTGTGAAATTACAGGTTAATGAGTACGATCATTAATTTATGTAATCTTAGTCTTTAGGCGGGTATTGGTTCCGGCGACGGTATATTTTCGGAGAGCAACCCACTTCTTTTGTAAACAGAGAACTGAAATTGTTCTCATCCTTGTATCCAAGAGAATAGGCGATCTCTTTTATACTTTTTTGTGTGTTTGTCAATTTACGCTTCGCTTCCTGTGTAATATGCTCGAGAATAATCTCTTTTGGTGTTTTGCCTAAGGCCTGTTTGGTAGCAGCAGTAAGCTTGCGGGAGCTAACCTGCAACATGTCCGCATAAAATTTGACGGATTTCTCTTTCGCAAGATGTTGTTCCAATAACTTCTCGAAATATCTGCTCAGAAATTCTTCAGAATTTTCGCTGTGAATATATTCAATATGATGCGGATTATAGATCATACCCAGCAACAGTATCTGTTCTAATAAATTGTGCAGTAGATCCTGATATATCTTCTCTTTGTATTTGTCTCTTATATTATATAGCAGATTAACCAGATTTGTAGCATATAAAATTCCTTCTTCAGATAACTGAAACAGATTGATATTCTCTTTGAAGAGCGGACTTTGGGTTAAGAAAAATGTATCTCTTGATGTCTGAGCATAAAAATCTGCTGTGAAATAAAGGATATGCATATGCGCATCGCCCTGAGGAATAAAGCGCGTAGCCATATTCGGATTAATATAGGCAAGTGTATGAGGCGCAAGTTCAACTTCTGAATCTCCGATATATAATCTGTAAGGCTTATCCTGAGTCAGCAGAATTATATAGAGATCCCTTCGGATATTGTTAAACGCTTGGGGAAGATGATTATGTATACTGTCTGATAAATGTATTCCGAAGTCAATAGGCATAGAACTCATACTTGTGTTACAGTTTTCCATTGACATATAACCCCAACCCGAAAAGAGATTGTACAATCTCATTTTTGTAGTGAATGTTTTTCTGACGAAACGTTGGTAGATGTCTCTGGTATTCTGGATGCTAATATAGCTATAGCGTATGGATAGTACAAGTTTTGAAGAGGTTTATGAAGATAATATTTGCAGTATTTTGTACTTTCTAATTATCCTGTTTATCAGTTGATGTTAACTGAAATGAAAGGTAACTTAGGTTTAAGTTTATTTGCTCATTCTTTCGTATGTTTTTGATATATAGATATTTGTGTTGTTTTTTAGTTTGATTGGAGAATATAGATGTAAATAAGTCCTGCCTATTTATTTGAAAAAAACGTACCTGCTTGTTGAAAAGAATTGTATTTTTACGGTTTATTGGGATAGGAATGGTGCCTTGGACTGATTATTGCTGTGCCAAAGCATTATAGAAAATTTTTAATACCATATCAATCTTTATTCAGCAGAATATATGAATATCAATTTATCGAGGGCTTTTTTCTTGTCGCTGCTTCTTCTTACCCTGGTCGGGATGTTTTCCTGTGGATCGCGCAAAGAGATTATTTATCTTCAACCTGACTCTACTCAGATCAGTACAATTTATCAGCAGCATATTCCAAAGATACAGCCGAATGATATTTTGGCTATCTCGGTTTCTGCGGCAGATATTAAAGCTACCCAACCCTTTAATCAACAGAATGCTTATCAAATGAATGCAGGATCTGCTACGGATATGGCTTTTAAACCAACTTATACAGTAGATGATAGTGGAGAAATTGATTTTCCGGTATTGGGAAAACTTAAAGTTGGTGGATTGACACGTCTGGAGGCAATGGATATGATCCGTCAGCGATTGAAAACCTATATACTGGATCCAGGCGTAAATATTTCGTACAATAATTTTAAGGTAACCATCGTCGGAGAAGTTGGTAGACCAGGAACATATACATTAAATAACGAGCGGGTAACTATATTTGAAGCTTTGGGACTGGCTGGAGACATGACTATGAAAGGGATGCGAAATAATGTCTTGGTCATCCGGGAGATTGATGGGGCCAAGACCATGAACAGAATAGACCTGACAAAGCAAGATGCGCTTAATTCGCCGTTCTATTATCTCGCTCAAAATGATGTGGTATACGTAGAACCGAATGGTTCTCAGATCAGAAATGCTAATTATGGCCAGAATACGAATATTATTATCTCAATTGCAGGATTAGTTATTACCATTATATCCGTTATTGTACGTTAATCTATTATGACTCCAAAACCCAACCATACTCTGCCTAATGCTTCTATGGAAAGCGAAGGAGAGGAACTGAATTTAAAGGCTGTATTTGAACAATACTTCTACTACTGGAAGTGGTTTATTATTTCAGTGTTTTTTATACTTGCTCTTGCTTTTTTATACCTGCGGTACGCACCTAAGCAATACGCTGTAGATGCAAAGATTCTTTTGCCGGATGAGAAAAGTGCAAAAGGAGAATTGGCGGGGTTATCTGATCTCGCTGAAATGGCTGGTTCCTCAACAACCTCCTCTCAAATAATGGATCAGATTGATGTGCTGAAATCCAGAAGATTGGTAAGTAAAGTTGTAGATAGATTGAATTTATCAACTAATTATAGTGTAAAAGGCAGCTTAGCTTCTCAAGACATTACAGAGCAGGAATCACCATTCAAATGGGTGCTATTGAATCAATCCTCAGAATACAGAGACACAGTAAATGGAGGATTTACTGTAGAGGTGTTATCAAATACGAAATTTTTACTTAAAAACCTCAAGACGAAAGAAGTAGGAACATTTGATTTTGGAAAGAAAATCAAGACTACCATCGGAGAGGTTTTGTTGGTTCCAAATGGGAATCAATTGGACTTGGCGAAAAGTAAATCTTATGGTATTACTATTGTTCCTAAACAGAAAATGGTATCGGATCTGATAAAAGGAGTGAATATTACTCCAAATCAGGAAAAACAATCTAATATTATCAATTTTTCAATGACTGCAAATTCGAAAGGAAAGGCAGAACAGATTGTAGATGAACTGATCAACCAATATAATTCAGATCTGACAGAGGATAAACATAAATTGACTCGTGCTACTTCTAAATTTATTGGGGATCGTCTGGCTATTATTACAGGAGATTTGACAGGTGTAGATCGGGAGGCTGAAAAATTTAAGGAAGGAAATCGACTGACAGATGTAGAAGCTGAAGCAAAGTTATATTTACAAACAGCTAGTGAATCGGATAAAAATGTCATGGAGCAGCAGACGCAATTGGGTTTGGTGGACTTTATGAGAGAGTCTATTCAGTCTAATAATACAGAATTGTTGCCAACTAATGTGGGGTTACAGGATGTATCTATAGAAAAGACAATAGCTGAGTACAATAGGATGGTTTTAGAACGTGATGATCTTTTAAAATCGTCTACTCCTGAAAACCCTGTAGTAAAGAATCTGAATGATAATATCCGTGTACTCAATAATAACCTGCTTCGTTCCTTGAATAATTACAGAACTTCCGTACAGCTTTCGCTGAATGCGGCAAAGGGTAAGAAATCTGAACTGCAGGGTAAATTGAGTAATCTGCCTCAACAGGAAAGAGGTTATCGCGATATCTCCAGACAACAACAGATTGTAGAGTCGCTTTATCTCTTCTTATTACAGAAAAGAGAAGAAAATGAGATCAAGGCCGCTGCCACTCCTGACAATCTGAAAATAATTGATAAAGCATTTGGATCAGACATTCCTGTTGCACCTAAAAAAGGTATCGTTTTGCTTGCTGCACTGTTATTAGGAATATTACTTCCATTCGGAGTACTTTACATCAAATTTCTGATGGACAATAAGGTGCATTCGAGAAAAGATATAGAGGAGAAGCTTTCAGCTCCTATTCTGGGAGAAGTTCCGTCAGCTAAGGATCCCATTATCAAAGAGAATGACCGTAGTTCACTGGCGGAAGCGTTCCGGATTTTACGAACCAACATTTCCTTTATGCTGGGGAATCGCAAGGGAAGTTCTTCTGTTATGTTTATTACCTCCACTACATCAGGAGAAGGTAAATCCTTTGTATCGACCAATCTTGCACGTATTCTGGCCATGTCAGGAAAGAGTGTGGTATTGATAGGAGCGGATATCCGTAGTCCGAAAGTACTGGATTATTTAGGATTATCACACCTTCAGCATACCAATATCGGAATTACGCAATTCCTGATTAATCCGGAGATGCCGATCGACAATATTATTATTAAGAAACCGGGATCTTACGATTTTGATGTTATTTATTCCGGATATGTAGCTCCTAACCCTGCTGAATTATTGATGAACGGACATTTTAATGATGTGATCGAGTATTGCAGAACGCATTATGACTATGTACTGGTGGATACAGCTCCTGTGAGCTTAGTAACGGATACGCTATTGATCGCAGATAATGCAGATCTTACTATTTATGTGGCGCGAGCCAATTATCTGGACAAGCGTTTGCTAAATGTTCCGAAAGAGCTGTATGAGAAAGGCAAATTGAAGAATATGGCTGTAGTAATCAATGATGTGGACTTTGCCAGAGGCTACGGCTATGGATACGGTTACGGCTATGGATATGGCGATACCGGTGAGGTATCTTTACGTAAACGCTTGAAAAATCTGATCTTCGGAAAAGATAAGAACAGAATTTAATGAACTCTATTCTATAAAAAAATGCTCAGAGCGGGATGTTAAAATTGACTTCCCGCTCTTATTTTTTGGTGCAAGGTCTGGGTTTATCTTGTATATTTGAGAAACACTTATTTTATATTATATGAAAAGACTTTGCATAGTATTAGCTTTTATCTGTATGAGTGTTGCGGTGCATGCGCAATATAAATCAAAGATCGAATTCGGAGTCAAGGGTGGATTAGCTTTTCCTACTTTTCAGTTTGCTGAGGGCGGAAATCCGAGGACATATTTATCCGGTTTTGTCGGAGGTTTTGTAGATCTGCCTGTTGCACAATATTTTTCAATTCAACCTGGTGTTTCACTTGTAGGGAAAGGGTATAACGATAAGTTTTTCGAGAGTGAAACCAGCTATGGTAATCTGAAGACCAGACTTTGGGTAGTTGAAATTCCTCTTCATATTGTTGGTAAGATGTTGATCGGAAATGACCAATTGCAATTTGGTGCCGGGTCTTACATTGGATTTAACCTTTCTGGAAAGCAGAAGTTTGAAGGTCAGAGTGATGATTACAAAAGCGGAACAATTGATTTTGACTTCGACGGTAAAGACATGAAAAGACAAGACTATGGAATTAGCCTGATGGCTAATTATAAGTTTGAGAATGGCTTACTGGTGAATATGGGCTATGCTCTGGGCTTATCTAATTTATACGGAAGTAATATCGACAATACAGCGAAAAACAGAGTATTATCGCTTGGTGTTGGAATTCAATTGTAAAAAAAGCGCTGTCTCCTGTAATTCAACAGAACAGGAGACAGCTCTTTTATTCGCCGATAGCGTAATATTTAAATCCTAATTCTTCAAGTTGCGTCCGGCTCAGTAATTTTCTCCCGTCAAATACAAAGGCCGGTTTTTTCATAAGGGTCTTTATTTGTGCCCAATCGTAGTCTTTGAACTCATCCCATTCCGTCAGGATGGCCACAGCATGTGCTTTATCTGCAGCTTCTGTCGGGTTCTGTACCACTTTTACCAGGCGTCTGTTTTCTTCCGGGCTACGGGTATTGAGATAATCCAGATCGGCATATATTTTCTCCGCAGAAACCTTCGGATCAAAGACAACAATTTCAGCCTCTTCATTTAAAAGATAATCTGCCACATAGATGGCTGCAGATTCGCAGGTATCATTGGTGTCTTTTTTGAATGCCCAACCATAGAATGCAATTTTCTTTCCGGATACGGTAGAAACTATATATTTCCCTGGTAACTAAAGTATTTGCTACTTTGTTGCAAGTAATCATTTTGTCTACTCAATCCTATTACCTAATTTTACTAACACAAAAGGAAGATGCTGTGATTAAAAAGGAAACGATAGATAAAGTGTTGGATACGGCCCGTATTGAAGAGGTCGTGGGAGATTTCGTAGACCTCAAAAAACGGGGAACTTCTCTGATCGGAAATTGTCCTTTTCATAACGAGAAGACACCTTCTTTTCACGTATCTGTAGCTAAAGGTATTTACAAGTGTTTTGGTTGCGGGGCGGGTGGCGATGCACTGAAATTTGTGATGGATCTGGAGAAATATTCCTATCCGGAAGCTATCCGTTATCTCGCAAATAAATATCATATCGATGTAGAAGAACAGGAGCGTAGTCCGGCACAGATGGCGGCACAGGACAAACGCGAAAGTCTGTATGTACTGAGCCAATGGGCAGGTAAATTTTTCAAAGACAATATGTGGCAGACGGATATGGGGCAATCCATTGGTCTGGCTTATTTCAAGGAAAGAGGATACCGGGAAGATATTATAAAAAAGTTTGAACTCGGATATTCTCCGGATCAGTGGACAGCTCTTGTCGAAGCGGCCAAAACTGCCGGTTTTCAGGAGGAATATCTGAAAGAAATCGGACTCACTATACAACGGGACGACGGCAGTATGTACGATCGTTTCCGAGGAAGAGTTATGTTTCCCATTCAAAACCTTACAGGACGAGTCATTGGCTTCGGTGGCCGGACACTGAAAACTGAAAAAAGTGTTCCGAAGTATGTCAATTCTCCCGAAAGCGAAATCTATCATAAATCGGATGTACTTTACGGACTCAACTTTGCAAAGAAGGCCATAGTTGATGCGGATAACTGTTATCTGGTAGAGGGATATGCAGACGTATTGTCTGTGCATCAGGCAGGTGTGGAGAACGTTGTGTCTTCCTCCGGAACTTCGCTGACATCCGGGCAAATCCGGTTGATTTCCAGATTTACAAAGAATGTAACGATACTGTATGATGGAGATACAGCCGGAATAAAAGCCTCACTGAGAGGAACAGACATGTTGCTGGAAGAAGGACTGAATGTAAAAATTCTTTTATTTCCGGACGGGAATGACCCCGATTCTTATGTGCAAAAATTCGGATCAGATGCCTTCAAAAAATATATAGCCGATCATCAGGAAGATTTTATTTTTTTTAAAACAAATATCCTCCTTAAGGATGCCGAAAATGATCCAATAAAGCGTGCTGATGTTATCCGGGATGTCGTAGAAAGTATTGCTCTGATACCGGATGAGATCAAGGTGGCTGTATTTATACGTCAGTGTAGTAATCTGCTGGATATAGAAGAGCGCGTATTGCTTTCTGAACTGAATAATATCCGGGTTAAAAAGGCCAAGGATGCGGATAAGAAAAATCAGCGTAATCTGTCCGCTTCTTCCTCCCCTTTTTCTCCGTCTGAGGGAGACGGGCCTCCTGCGGATTTCTTTATGACAGATGAGGAGCGTGGGGGACCGGCTCCGGAACCCGAACATAAAATCACTCCTGAGATTCTTCAGGAGCGCGAAATCATTCGCATACTGCTCAATTATGGAGATTATCTGGCAACCTGGGAAGGAGACGGAGATATTCCTATTGCACCATTGTTACTCGGCAGTATCGATGATGTAGAATTCGAAGATAAGCCAAGTGCTTATATCCTTAGTGTGTATAAAGAGTACGCGGAAAGATTTGAAATTCCTCAGGCAAAACAGTTTTTCTCTCATGAGGATAGGCTGGTTTCCGATCTGGCCATTACCTGTGTTGCCTCACCTTACAATCTAAGTCCTAACTGGAATGACGATAAGCGAAAGATCTATGTCACACAGGAGTACGAGCTGCTTAAAAATCTGGTGATACAGGCAATTTATCGTATCAAAAAGCGTAAAGTAGAGTCTGAAATGCTTAGAATCCGGGAAGAGTTAAGGACTGAGCAGGACCAGGCCAATCTGGAAATACTACTGAGTAAATATCAGAAACTCAAAGAAGCAGAACGCGTACTGGGAGATTTTCTGGGAAATACTATTGTCAAGTGATATGGCACAGCATCTGGAACAAGGAAAAAAGGGGGAGCAAATGGCTTTATCTCATCTGACTGCCTTGGGATACCAGATTTTAGCTCTGAACTGGAGAACAGGAAAACTGGAAGTCGATATATTGGCTTATGATGGTGATATTCTTGTTTTTGTAGAAGTTAAGACCCGATCTTCAAATGCTCATGGAGAGCCTGCGGATTTTGTCGATATACAGAAACAACGAAAATTGATTCGTGCAGCCCGGGCTTGTATAGAAGAGCGCGGACATCAGGGAGATATACGTTTTGATATTGTGTCTGTTTATCTGGGTGAGCCAGCTTATATCCATTTGATTAAGGATGCATTCTGGAGTGAATAATAAGTATCCAGATATACGATTTGTCGGCTGACCAGTAATGAAGAAGCAGCAAGCCAAACCTGGTTCAGTATCTCTGAAGAAAGATATGGAGAGTTAAAATATGTTATTGTGCTCCGGGAAATAAAAAAAAATCCTTAAAATTGATAAATCATAAGCATATTTTAAATCATATTGTTTCCGTAACTTTGAGTAATGAGGATACATTTTCGGTACAGAAAGCCGTAAATTGTATTAATAATTGTAGGAATAAATGAAGAAAATTATTGGCGTTTTTGCCGTTGGAGCAATGCTGCTCAGCAGTTGTTTTACAAAAAAAGGAAAACTGGAGTTTGTATCTCCCGAATCCGGGAAAGTAGTTATTCTGGGACAGAAAGTGAATCTGAAGCTTAATTTTGCTTCTGCAACTTTGGATTCTGTAGTCTATTCTGTGGATGGAAATATAATTGGCCGCAAGCAGGATACGAGCAGCTTAGTTGTGGACTCTCAGACAATCGGATTAGGGAACAAAAATCTGACAGCAAAGGTATACGCAGAAGGGAAAGAAGATATGGCTTATTCCAATGTCCTGATTGTTCCGGAATCTGCGAAACAGTATGGATTTGAAATTATTAATACATTCCCTCATGATACCTCGGCCTTTACTCAGGGACTAGAATTTGCGGATGGAATTTTTTATGAGTCTACAGGCCGCTATGGTCTTTCATCCTTAAGAAAAGTAGAAGTCAATACAGGTAAAGTATTGAAAAAACTGGATCTGGATTCTAAATACTTTGGTGAAGGGATGACGATATTCGGCAATAAAATAGTGTTGCTGACCTGGGAAAATAATATGGGTCTTGTATTTGATAAAGCTACATTCAATCAGACCGGAACTTTCAATTATGAAAACAGTAAGGAAGGCTGGGGACTCACAAACGATGGTCAGCGCCTGATCAAATCTGACGGAAGTAATAAATTGTATTTCCTGAATGCAGAGACCTACAAGGAAGAAGGATCAATCGGTGTATACGATGAGAACGGTGCCGTAGAGCAACTGAATGAACTGGAATATATAGATGGAAAGGTATATGCGAATGTCTATCAAAAAGACATAATCGTTATTATAGATCCAAAAACCGGGGCTGTGACAGGACAAATAAATCTGGTAGGTATGTATACCAACCCTCAGCGTCAATCCTTTGATAACGAATTAAATGGTATCGCTTATGATAAAGCTGGAAAACGTCTTTTCTTAACGGGTAAAAAATGGAATCAGCTATTTGAAGTAAAATTAGTGGAAAGGTAGATTAAAAACGATATTCAGTATAACAATAAAGGTTTCTTTTTAAAAGAGACCTTTATTGTTTATTATTAAATCAGGTTGTGCTCCATAGCGGTCTTAATCAGCGCAGCCATATTCTTTGCTTTAAATTTGCTCATCATCCTCTTACGATGAGTTTCGATCGTCAGCGGACTCAGAAACAATTCATCAGCTATTGTGGTCGTTGTTTTTCCCAGTGCAATGTGTTGTAAAATTTCTTTTTCTCGTTTTGTGAGCTTTGGAAGTTCGATCAGGTCATGCAGATGAGGCCGTGCTATGATCTCCTTGACATCAGAGCTGAATGTTACTTTTCCGCTGAGTGCTTCATTAAGCGCATTTTTCAGTTCATGCAGATCAACATTTTTGAGAAGGTAACCTACAGCTCCGTTTTGGAGCATCTGAAGGATGATACTCCTTTCAATATGGTTGCTGATGGCAATTATTGCAGCATCCGGTGCTACCTTTTTGATTTGAAGGCATAAATCTATCCCGCTGATATCAGGCAGGCTTATATCTAAGAGTACAATATCCACAGGCTCTGTTTTGACGAAAGTCAGAAAATCATAACCATGTGTGAAAGTACCAGCAATTGTATATTCCGGGTTGCTTTCAATTAATCTGCTCAGACCTTCTAAAACGATGAGATGATCATCGACTATTGCTATCTTAATTGTTTTTTCAAACATATACTTCAATATTTACGGTGGTTCCTTCTCCTGTAGAAGACTCTATGTCGATATGACCATTCAAGAACCCCACTCTGTTTCTAATATTAGTAAATCCCATACCTTTGGCTTTATCCAAAGTTTCGGTTTCAAATCCTTTTCCATTATCTTCCACGGCAATAGAGAATATTTTACCTTCCTGACTGCACTGTACCAGTATTTCTGTAGCTTCTGAATGTTTAAGGGCATTATTCAGCAGTTCCTGTATAATGCGGTAGATATAAAGCTCCGTCTGTTCGGGGATATCTTTACGAATACCGTAGGCCTGATACGAAACTTTTATCTGTTCATGAGGTATGGTTTCACAGAGATCTTTGATAGCGACTTCAAGTCCGAATTTAATCAGATTGGCAGGCATCATATTGTGTGCTATATGCCGTAGTTCGGAGACGGAATTGTCGAGTTGCTTAATCACGGGAATAAGATCTGATACATAATCCTGATCTGTACTTTCGGCTATTTTTCCGGACAAACTCATTTTTATACCAACCAAAGCTCCGCCTAATCCATCGTGCAGGTCTCTTGCCAGTCGCTGTCGCTCTATTTCCTCTCCGGCCATGAGTGCTTTCCCATAACGGATTTTTTCTGTAAGCTGAATATCTTTAAGCTGCTGAAGATGATTGTTCTCTTTTTCGATCAGTAGTTTTTTATTGTTTCTGTAGTAGAGAAAAGAAATACCGGCCACGACTAATAAGAGCAGGCAAGTAATGAAGAGCGACCAGCTGGTCAACCGGCTGTTCTGGGAGGAAAGCTCTGCTTCCCGCTTTGCAGCTTGAAGTGCTCCGATCTGCTTCTCTTTCTCTACAGTTCTGAACTTTGTCTCCAGTTCGTTTATCTTAATATTTGTCTCACTGTTATGAAGGCTGTCTTCAAAGAGATTATACTTTTTTAACCATTTGAAGGCTTCTCCTGTATTGTTTGTCAATTCATTGATCCTTACCATCTGATTATAGATTTCCTTTTTCGAAGAAAGATCCTGAAGGATTACATTGTCGGGTTTACTTAAAGCCGTCAATATTCGTTTAGCCTCCGAGTATTTTTTTTGCTCGACTAATACCTCATATTTCCGGAAATTCAACATTTCCCTTAGGTGAAATTGATTGTTTCTTTGTGTGATTTCAATTCCTTTGTCCAGATTTTGTAGTGCCTCACCAAAATTTTTGTTGTATAAATAATAGGAACCGGCCTGATAATAATAGTAGGAGGCATTGACGGATTCTGGATATATCTTTAACAGTGATGCGGCTTTGTCCAGCAGTTTTTTTGCATTTGAAAAATCTTTGAGCTGTATATAATTTTCAGTGCCGGTTAGATAAGACAACAGTAAAGTCGGAGATTTGGGGTCTTTCTTTTCCAGAAGTTCAATCGCTTTTTTGTTGTATATCGCTGATTTATCAAATTGCCTGCTGTACATCATTATAGCTCCGAGTTGTGCATAATAATGTGCCCTCTTTTCATAATCTTCAGTTTTATCGGCTAAGGGAATAGACTTATTGAGCAGGATGTCTGTAACGAAGGCATCTCCTTTCTGTTCCCTGACCATAAGTGCATAATTATACCAGCATGCAGCACGGAGCAGATTTGCTTTCGGATGGCTGTAAGTACCTATTATCTTTTCACTTTTTAAATAGGCGCTGGCTGCCAGAGGTTTATTCCAGTTGTAATAATGCTGACCCAGATAAAAGTAATAGAGTCCTTCCAGGTACCTGAATCTGTTGTCAAATTTTCCGTCTTTTGTGATTATTTGTTTCCCTTTTTCAAGCGCTTCTCTGCTTTGTAAAGTGTCTTTAAATCTCCAGTAGTCTGATATAAAAAAGTAAGTATTAGCTTTTATACTATCCGATTTGGTTTTGGAAATAACGGTTTGCATACTGTCCAGAAATTTTTTCTCATCCATATGAGATAGTACCTGTTGGGATCGGGCAGTAAACCAGCACATTAGCATGAGTAAAGTGAGCAGAAATGTACGGATATGCATAGGATTCAATGTTTTGATAGCAGAAGTATATATACCTCAGTTTCTAATGTATAGATTTTTTAGAAATATCGGAATTATATGGGGTAAAATTACCTGTTTGCAGGTAATAAATTTTACTGTTTTCAGGGGATTTAAATCTGGAATTCCTGCATCTATATTTGTATATAACTGACCATTATATACCATAAGAAAATGAAAAAGATTTTATTAAGTTGTTTGGCTCTAATGTTCTTAGGGACAGCAACAGTACAGGCACAAGGTTTTCTGGATAAATTAGATCGTGCTTTGGATAAAGTAACCAAAGCCTCAAATTCAGCAGAAAAGGCGGCAAGTGCAGCCGGAAAAGTTAAAAATTCGGGAAATTCACTTCTTCAGAAGTCAAATAACGAAGTTACCGGAGATCTCAATAAGACTACTATTAATATTGTGGGCACAGATATGGCTACATTACGGAAGCTTAACGCTGCTATTGAGACCTGCGATATCGTAACGGATGCAAAATTAAAGTATAGCAGTAAAAAATCATCAATAGAAGTGAGCCACAACGGTTCTACAGATGAATTGCTGGAAGCTATCCTGAAAAAGGAAACAGGAATATTTACAGATAAGAATATAGAAGATCTGAAAGATGGGGCTATTCAGGTAAATCTGGGACCGCAGAAATAATCGTATGCTAAAGAAGCTATCCAGAAACTAGTTAGATAGCTTCTTTAGTATATATTAAGGGAGTATAGTTTTCGGAGGAATGGAAAACTCAATTTTGTCCTGCAGAGAGACATGCGGAGTTTCGGCTTGCTCTTCCAGTCGGTCTGTAAACAATATTCCATAGAGATGATCTACTTCATGCTGAAAGATCACAGCCGTAAACCCTTCAATATTTTCTTCGATTATATCACCGGTTTTATTTACGTATTGCAGGCGGATAGCATAGCTGCGTAATACATCTTCTTTTCTGGACGGAATGGACAAACAGCCTTCCGCTCCCTTGCGTGTGAGCTTGGATCGCCAGATGATTTTAGGATTCACATAGAACTCAAAAGGAGTATCTTTTTTGTCAAATCGCTGCACCCAGATTGCATTTTTATTAATTCCTACCTGTGGAGCAGCAATCCCTACGCCCGAATGATCCGGATCATTGACGGTGGCATACATACGTTGCGATAGTAATTCTAATAAAGGATCATCATACTTTATATCTTGAGAAGTAGCCTTTAAGATCGCCAGATCATTAGTCTTAGTCACCTGTAATACATACATGATTTCTGAGGCAGTGCCCGCCTTTATTTTCTTTTTCTCAGCTTCTGTGAAGCCTTTTGCTGCGTTTTTGTTCACAGGTCTTTCATTTTTTGGTCCAATATATTTTTTTTCACCCGCTTCCACCGCCAGTTGCAAATGGTTTTCAGCCGGAGGTTGCGGACATCTGTATCCGTTACTATAGGCACAATACGGGTTATAAGCTTTATTGAAGTCGATTTCTACACTCTTGTTTTTTATATCTTTAATATCAAAATCTATGTACCGACCACCTTCATATGTCTGATTACCATTTGTCTGATCTAAAAATGGTAAAAATAAATGATCTTTATAGGCAGGATTTTGAAATAAAGCGGCACTTTGGTAAGCCGTGAGGGTTACTTTCTCGCCTTTAAGTGTAAAATGAAGCAATGCATATCTCTTATACTCATTACTGGTACCATCGTAAGTAGGCATACGAAAAGTAGGTTCATTAAACAGGATCTCCACTGTGGCACTGACTTTATATTGCTGATCGGGTTCAAAATAACGCAGATGAGCGATATCCTGCGGACGAAGCGGGCCAAATTGTTCTTTCGCCAATGCCGTCTGCTGATCTGCTCTGAATTTGCTGATCGTAGAACTGTAGGTCTGACCCAATGCCATCACACTGATACACCATAACATAACAGTCACAAATGTTAATTTCATATATAATTTGTTTTTTACCAGCCAAATGGAATATCCAACCTCTGCTCTTCGGTTTGCACTATCCGGATACTTCATATGGGATTGTTTTAATATAGTCTAGCAAAATTATAGATTTTCTCTCGTATAGCTATTAATCTTTTTGTCATTTTGGAATAGTACTTTTGTAAAAATAAACAGATATGCGGTTAATGGCATTTGATTACGGGACCAAAAGAATAGGAATTGCAGTGACGGACCCTCTGCAGATTGTGGCAAATGCACTTACAACTGTACATCCTAATGAGATTTTTGACTTTCTGAAGAATTACCTGCAAACAGAACAGGTGGAAACATTTGTGGTAGGCAAACCCAGGCAAATGGATGGCTCAGACTCGGAGTCAGCCTCTCATGTAGTCGGTTTTATCCGTTTACTGAAAAAGCAGTTTCCCACAATTCCGGTTGCTGAAGTGGATGAGCGTTTTACCTCAAAAATGGCTTCTGCTGTGATTGCACAGAGTGGCATGAAAAAAGGAAAACGTCAACAAAAAGGATTGGTAGATACCATATCCGCGACAATAATACTACAGTCGTACATGGATAGCAGAAGTTTTTTATAAGATTTAAAAATAATAATACAACATGAAGAATATTAATTTCTTTGCAGAGGATACTGATTTCAAACCTAAGGAAAAACAAAAGATCCGCCAGTGGATAGCCGAGACAATCAAGTCTGAAGGCTTTAAACGAGTGGGAGAATTGAATTTTATATTTTCTTCAGATGCCTATCTGCTAGAAATCAATAAACAATACCTGAATCATGATACCTTTACAGATATTGTCACTTTTGATAGTTCAGAGGAGGAAGATACGATTGCCGGAGATATTTTTATCAGTATCGAACGGATTCAGGATAATGCAGAAAAATTTAAAGTGGCAGAGCGGGACGAACTGCATCGTGTGGTGATACATGGAGTATTGCACTTATGTGGTTATCATGATAAGAAAGCGGAAGATAAGAAGCGTATGACTGAGAAGGAGGATGAGTATCTGTCAAAGAGAACTTTTTAAGAATCTTCTTCTTTAGTGTCTTTATTCATATTTTCTTAACAATGTGCTGATTTTGGGTTTATGCAGCAAATGTATTTTTGCGGAAACGCAAAATAGCTGTTATGAAGAAAATTTCGACATTTTTAACTTTTTTATCCATACTCTCAACCTTGCATGCGCAGGATGTGGTGAGAGGAACTGTATTTGCTGATGCCAATAAAAATGGTGTGCGCGAGCAGAAAGAGGCCGGCATAGCCAATGTATCTGTCAGCAATGGTGTACAGGTAGTGAAGACCGATGCTAAAGGTAAATATGAGCTCCCGTTGGGTAAGGATAATATTATTTTTGTAATCAAACCAACAGATTACAGCATCCCGGTCAATGCTAATAATCATCCTCAGTTTTATTATATACACAAACCGAAAGGAAGTCCGGCCAGTAAATATGCAGGTGTGGCTGCAACAGGAAAATTATCAAAACCTGTAGATTTCGCTCTAATTCCGGCTAAAGAAGATGCAAATTTCTCTGCTTTTGTTTTTGGAGACCCGCAAGCTTATACGCTGGATGAGCTGGAGTTTTTCAAAAAAGGTGTGATCGATCAGATCGGCGATAAGCAAATTGCAAAATTCGGGATCAGTCTGGGAGATCTTGTCGGTGATGACCTGAGTTTGCATCCGGCGTATCAGACAACAATTGCCAAAATGGGCTTGCCCTGGTTTCAGGTCATGGGTAATCATGATATGAATTATGACGCTACTACAGACTCTCTTTCTGATGAATCTTTCGAAGCGACTTTTGGTCCTAATAATTATTCCTTCAATTATGGTAATGCTCATTTTATAGTACTGGATGATATCTTGTATCCGCACCCTACAAAAGGAAAAGGTTATCTGGGCGGATTCCGGAAAGAGCAGTTGGATTTTGTAGAAAATGATCTCAAGTTAGTACCAAAAGACAGACTTATTGTACTGGCATTTCATATTCCATTATTACTGGAACACGATGATGTCTTTCGTGTAGCAGATCGTCAACGATTATTCGATCTGTTGGCTGATTTCCCACATACGCTTTCGTTGTCTGCGCATACCCATTTCCAGACTCAAAATTTCTATGATCAAAAGGACGGATGGAAGCAGTCTAAGCCTCATCATGAATATAATGTGGGAACAACATCCGGAGATTGGTATTCCGGAATTAAAAATGAACTTGGAGTACCGGTATCTACTATGCGTGACGGAACACCAAAGGGATATGCTGTATTGAATATCAAAGGCAATCAATATACATTTGATTACAAAGTAGCAGGCAAGGATCCGCAATATCAGATCGCTATCTACGGGCCTGAAATTGTTGCACAGAAATACTCCGGACGTTACCCGATTTATGCCAATTTTTTTATTGGTCGTAAAGGGGATAATGTACAGTATCGTATTGATGACGGTGCATGGAAAGCAATGGATTATACTGAGGAAGCAGATCCGGCTTATGTGTATGCGGTCAGCAGCTATGATCTGGCAAAAGAATTATTGGACGGAAGAAGACCTTCTGACGGTATCTCTTCTACACACCTGTGGAAAATGAAACTACCAAAGCTAAAGGCCGGGAATCACAAAATTGAAATTCAGGCTGTGGATATGTTCGGAAGAACACATACCGGAGTAAAAGAAATAAAAGTAGAGGCTTCTAAATAGATTAGCCACTTATTTCTAATAAAAAAATCCTTCCCGATTCCGGGAAGGATTTTTTTATTTTCTTTTCAGTCTGCAGACTAGAATCTTTCGAATTGAGAAAAGAAGAAGTTTCCTTCGATTTCAGCATTTTCATCAGAATCAGATCCGTGGATTGCATTTGCATCAATAGATTTTGCGTATTTGTTACGGATTGTTCCTTCCGCAGCCTGAGCCGGGTTAGTCGCACCGATAAGTGTACGGAAATCTTCTACTGCATTGTCTTTTTCCAGGATAGCTGCAACGATTGGTCCTGAAGTCATAAAGCTGACCAAATCACCATAGAAAGGACGTTCTTTGTGTACTGCATAAAAATTTCCTGCAGATTCATTAGTCAATTGAATGTATTTCAAAGCTACGATTTTGAAACCGCCTGAAATGATGTCGTTTAAGATCGCGCCGATGTGACCATTTGCTACTGCATCTGGTTTGATCATCGTAAAAGTTCTGTTAGTTGCCATTACAATATTAAAATTTTTGCAAAGGTATGAAATTTAGCAACTAAAAGGTGAAATGTAAGATCGAAAATAAAAAATGAGAATATCAGGTAATAAGCAGAACATAAGTCTTGTACAAAGTTTTCCAAATGTAAATTATCATATCCGGCCTGTCAGATATGATATGTAATGCTTAGTTTTGTATTATGAGTAAAAATCTGACTGTAACAATAGATAAAGATTCCGGATTTTGTTTCGGTGTAGTGTATGCTATAGATATGGCCGAAGAGATTCTGGAAGAGGATGGTTATTTATATTGTCTTGGAGATATTGTACATAATGATGAAGAGGTCGCAAGACTGAAAGCAAAAGGGTTACGTATCATTAATCATGAAGATCTGCCGGCCCTGCAACATGAAAAAGTGTTGATCCGCGCACATGGCGAAGCTCCGGAAACCTACAAAATTGCACTCAAAAATAATATTACACTGATTGATGCCTCATGTCCTGTTGTACTCAAACTGCAGAACAGAATCAAAACCTCGCATGACGACGATGAGAAGATTTTGATTTTTGGAAAACACGGACATGCAGAGGTTATCGGTCTTCAGGGACAGACAAATGATGAAGCATTGGTTTTTCAGGATATTACTGAATTAGACAATGTGGAGTTACCCTCCAGCTTTACGCTATATAGTCAGACAACCAAATCCGTTGATAAGTTTTACGAGATTAAAGAAGAACTGATCAAACGCGGATATGATGTCAAAGCTAATGATACAATCTGTCGTCAGGTGTCAAACAGATACGAAGATCTGGGTGACTTTGCACGTCAGTATGACAAGATCGTGTTTGTCTCCGGAAAAAAATCATCTAACGGCAAAGTGTTGTTTGATGTTTGTCAAAAGGCAAATCCTAACAGCTATTTTATCTCCGGTACAGATGAGATCGATAGCAGCGTCTTTGCTGAAAATGACAGTGTCGGTATCTGTGGTGCGACTTCTACACCTATGTGGTTAATGAAAGATGTACAGAAAGCGATAGAAGCACTGTAGTGTCCCGTCATGAAAGTTTCATATTCTCCTAATAAAGGCGACTCAACCTTTATTTATCCTTATTTTTGTTGGCTATGACTAAAAAAGCAACCAAAGGCATTCTTCTGGTTCAACTTGGAACTCCTGATTCTCCTAGTACTCCGGATGTTCGTAAGTATCTGACCGAATTTCTGATGGATGGTCGCGTAATTGATATTCCTTATTTCAACCGTATGTTACTTGTGAAGGGAATCATTGCTCCTACCCGTGCACCCAAATCCGCAAAGGTATATAAGACAATCTGGGATAAAGAGACAGGATCTCCGTTAATGTATTACAGTGTACTGCAGGCGGAAATGCTACAGGAGCAGTTGGGAGAAGAGTATCATGTCGAGTTGGCCATGCGTTATCAGAATCCGTCTATAGAGCAGGCACTCCAAAAGATGGAAGGCATGTTTTTAGAGTCTATCCGGGTCATTCCGTTATTTCCTCAATACGCTTCTGCGACTACAGGATCTGTTATTGATAAGGTCATGGAATTAATGCGCAAGTGGCAATACTTTCCTGAAGTAAGTTTCGTTAGTAATTATTGTGATCATCCGTTAATGATCGATGTGTTTGCAGACCATGCTAAAGCATTGGATTTGTCTCAGTATGATCATTTTCTGTTCAGTTATCACGGACTTCCTGTACGTCAGTTGGGAAAAGTAGATCCTACCGGTACCTTAAACTGTCCGGATACAGGTTGTGACTCATGTAAAGCAGAGGTGAATCCGTATTGTTATCTGTCACAATGTTATGCAACTTCCAGAGCCATCATTCATAAACTGGGGTTACAGGAGGGAAGTTATACGATTTGTTTCCAGTCGCGTCTCGGTAAAACACCCTGGATACAACCCTATACTTCAGATGCCTTGCAGCGTCTGGCGAAAGAAGGTGTAAAGAAGCTGCTTGTATTCAGTCCGGCTTTTGTCGCCGATTGTATTGAGACGCTGGATGAGATTCAGGTGGAATATGCTCATGAATTTAAGGCCGCGGGCGGAGAAGAAGTTCATTTGGTCGAAAGTCTGAATGATGATCCTAAATGGATAGAAGCGTTGAAAAATTTGGCGCTCAATAACAAAAATTAAAGCAATAGAAGATGTTGATTATTAATGCCGTCATACTTTTTATATTAGATTTTTATATTTTTTTCGCACTACATGCTACAAAAATTAAACTGGTACATAAGAAATGGTTTGGTTATGCGTGGTGGGCATATTCTATCTTGTTATTAACCGGCGTATTTATCGGTATGAAGTATAATATTCCACTTACCTACCGTTCGATTATACTGGTTGCATTTTTTCTGACAGCTACCTGTAAATTCTTCTTTTTTCTGGTTATCCTGATTGATGACATCAGGAGAGGAGGCGTATGGATCTCGAGATTACTGAGACCCATCCGTAAAAAGGAGCAGCTGGAAGATCGGATCAAAGAAATAGAAAAACCTTTGCCGGAGGAGGCTAAGAAAGGGATTTCGAGATCAGAATTTTTAATGAAATCCGGGATTGTTATTGCTTCATTGCCTATTCTGCCTTTAGGCTGGGGGATAGTTTCCGGAGCGTATGACTATCGAATCCGCAGAAAAAAACTTTATTTACCCAATTTGCCGGCTTCCTTTCATGGCATGCGTATCGCACAGATTTCGGATGTGCATTCCGGAAGTTTTTATAATAAAAAAGCAGTTACCGGCGGTATAGATATGTTATTGGGAGAGAAACCTGATGCCATCTTTTTTACTGGTGATCTGGTTAACAATGTGGCTTCAGAAATGCGGGATTATCAGGATATCTTCACCCGTGTCAAGGCCGATTTGGGTGTGTTTTCAACCTTAGGTAACCACGATTATGGAGATTATTATTACGGCAAGGAAGATTCGCCTGCAAAAAGAAAAAATCTGCAGGATGTAATCGATACGCATAAAGTAATGGGTTGGGACCTTCTGATGGATGAAAACAGAACATTAAAGGTTGGTAACGAAGAGATTGCGATAGTAGGTGTTCAAAACTGGGGGACAGGCCGGTTCCCGAAAAAGGGAGATCTCAAAAAAGCGCTTATGGGTACTGAAGAACAACCTGTTAAGTTGCTTCTTTCTCATGATCCTTCTCATTGGCGCGCAGAAGTGCTGGATACAGATGTAGATGTTATGTTTGCAGGTCATACACATGGTATGCAATTTGGTGTGCGAACTGAAAACTTTCAGTGGAGCCCGGTCAAATATATTTATAAGGAATGGGCCGGACTTTACAGAGAAAAACAAAATAAGCAGCTCTATGTCAACGTTGGCTATGGTTTTCTGGGTTACCCGGGACGTGTGGGGATACTTCCGGAAATTACCATTTTTGAATTGATCAAAGGAACAAAACCTGTAGTTTAAGAGCTCTTCTGAACAGGATTTTTCCTGAGCTGATTTAATCACGGTTTGTTATTTTTTTAATAATTTATAGTAACTTATTTGCTTCATAAATTTAACTTTACATATTGATGTAATGGTCAAATTATAAAGTAATTGTAAGTAATGAATAACCTAAATCTATCCTTTGCTGATATTCCGCACAGCAGAACTAATATGCTGACAGGAGAGAAAGTCTTGATTTCTCCTCACCGTAGTAAACGCCCATGGCAGGGACAGATAGAAGATTTGCCGGCTGACAACAGGCCTGCATATGATCCGAAATGTTATCTGTGTCCGGGTAATGTGCGTGCAGATGGAGCGATAAATCCACCCTATAAAGAAAGCTTTGTCTTTGTTAATGATTTTTCGGCATTACTGCCGGATACGGCATCAGGAGCTGAAGATGAAGAAGGATTATTAGTCGCTGAAGCAGAAAGAGGTATCTGTAAGGTGATCAGTTTCAGCCCCAGACATGATCTTACATTGCCGGAAATGAATATTCCATCGATTAAAGCTGTGGTAGATGTATGGCAAAGCGAATTTGATACTTTATCGCAAGAGGAGTGGATCCGGTATATCCAGATATTCGAAAATAAGGGGGCCATTATGGGCTGTAGCAATCCACATCCGCACGGTCAGATCTGGGCACAGGGGAGCCTTCCTGTCGAAATCCAGAAGGAAACAGAACAACAGCGCTTATATTTTGAAAAAAAAGGTGTATCTCTGCTAGGGAACTATCTGCAACTGGAACTCCGGAAAAAAGAGCGCATTCTTATCAACAATCCACATTTCGTAGCGTTGGTGCCATACTGGGCAAGCTGGCCTTATGAAACCATGATTATCAGTAAGAGACATACACAGTCTATAGCTGACTTTACTGAAGAAGAAAAGCTGGATCTGGCCACAACTCTGCAGGAGCTCACGATCCGGTATGACAACCTGTTCAAAACATCATTTCCTTATTCCGCAGGAATGCATCAGGCTCCGGTCAATAGCGGAGACTATCCGGAGTGGCATTGGCATATGCATTTCTATCCTCCGTTATTGCGTTCTGCAACAGTCAAAAAGTTTATGGTAGGATATGAGCTTCTCGCTAACCCACAACGTGATATCACTCCTGAATATGCAGCAGAAAAGTTAAGAGAATTATCCGACATCCATTATAAACAACAAAGTAACTAAGATGAATATCCAGAATATCCAAGATAATTTTTATAATCATTTTCAGCAACACAGTTCAATTATTGTTAAATCTCCGGGACGCATTAATATTATCGGAGAGCATACCGATTATAATGATGGTTTTGTGCTGCCTGCAGCGATCAATAAGGCTGTGTATGTAGCCGTCGCACCGAGACAGGATAATGAAATCTGCCTTTACGCAGCAGACTTCCGGGAGATGTTTCAGGTGTCTGCAGCAGATCTGCAGCCTGCTGAAAAGGGATGGCCAAATTACATTTTAGGCGTGGTGGATCAACTTCAGAAGCGGGGATTACATGTCGGAGGATTCAATCTATTTATTGACGGAGATGTACCTGCAGGAGCGGGGCTTTCTTCCTCTGCAGCAGTAGAGTGTGCCACAGCTTTTGCTTTAAATGAATTGTTTTCGCTTAATCTTTCGCGGATAGATATAGCCAGAATAGGGCAACTTGCTGAACATACCTATGTCGGTGTAAAATGCGGAATCATGGATCAGTTCGCTTCTGTACTCAGCGAGAAAGATCAGGTATTCAGACTGGATTGCCGTTCTTTAGCATATGAATATTTTCCTCTGGAGCTCGGTGATTACATGATATTGTTATTGAATACGAATGTCCGACATTCACTGGGAGACTCTCAGTACAACAAGCGTCGTGAAAAATGTGAACTTGGCGTTTCCTTGATCCGTGAAAGATATCCTGAGGTAAAAAGCCTTCGGGATGTTACAGTAGAGATATTGGATGAAGTGGTGAAGAACAGAGATGAGGATGTGTATATCAAGTGCAGGTATGTTGTCGAAGAAAATCTTCGGGTTGTGGCGGCCTGTCAGGCGATGGAAAAAGGGGATTTGATCTCTTTAGGACAACATATCTATGCTTCACATAAAGGGCTTAGTAAAGCTTATCAGGTGAGTTGCGAAGAACTGGACTTTCTTGTAGATACTACTTATGCATATCCTGATGTATTAGGTGCACGAATGATGGGTGGTGGCTTCGGTGGCTGTACGATCAATTTAGTAAAAAAAGACTTTTTAGACCAATTTGTAAAGGAAATCAGTGCATCATATCAACAACAGTTCGGCGTATCGCTTACCCCTTATGTGGTCGAAACTGCAGATGGTACTACTCGTATAGCCTGAAATTGTAAAAAATAAGATTTCAAAGGCATTTCATACCCATGAAATGCCTTTTTTATTATCGTATTGCTTCTATAATTTGGTTAAGTAAAATAAAATGCCAATTTTAGTTAAAAGAATATTCTTGTATCCTAAATTGATCAATCTATTTACAAAAACTCATTTTAATTCAAGTGAAAAATCGGATATCTGCCTCTGGCAGTCAAGGTTTTGTCACCTTCTAAAACAAATTATATACGAATGAAAATAAGACTCCTTTTTTTCTTGCTGTTATGTACTACAGTAACCGGATGGGCACAACTTAAATCTCCTGCAGAATTTTTGGGATACCCTGTCGGGACTAAACTGACTCCACACTGGAAGCTGATCAGTTATTATAAACATGTGGCCGAACAGAGTCCTAAAACAGTGCGCATGCAACAGTATGGCACTACAAATGAGGGGCGACCACTGTATGTGGCATTTATCTCATCAGAATCTAATATAAATCGTCTGGAAGAAATCCGCCAAAACAATCTAAGGCTGGCTCATTCTTTAAATGATGGAAAACAAGCCAATGAACAAACTCCGCCTATTATCTGGATGAGTAATAATGTTCACGGGAATGAATCGTCATCTGCCGAAGCATCTCTGCTGACACTCTATGATCTGGTTAATCCGGCAAATCAGAAGGCTCAACAGTGGTTAGAGAAGACGGTAGTCGTTATCGATCCTTGTCTTAATCCTGACGGGACTGACCGGTATGTCAATTGGTATAATAGTGTTGTCGGTGATCAGCTGAATGCCAGACGTGACGCCAGGGAACATCATGAGCCGTGGCCAGGAGGACGACCAAACCACTATTATTTTGATCTGAACAGGGACTGGGCCTGGCAGACGCAGGTGGAAAGTCAGCAACGGGTTGCCTTTTATAATAAATGGTTGCCACAGGTGCACGTAGATTTTCATGAGCAAGGAATTAATAATCCTTACTTCTTTCCTCCTGCAGCAGAGCCATTACATGAAGTAATCACTCCATGGCAGCGAGCTTTTCAGGAAACAATAGGGCGGTTCAATGCCCGTTATTTCGACGAGAAAGGCTGGCTGTATTTTACAAAAGAAAGATTCGATCTGTTCTATCCCTCTTACGGAGATACCTATCCGACGTATTCAGGTTCTATCGGTATGACGTATGAGCAGGCAGGTAACGGGTCTGCAGGTTTGGGAGTGGTCACGGATGAGCTGGATACGCTGACACTGGTAGACCGGGCAATACATCACCATGCTTCCGGAATTAATATTGTGCAGGTATCCGCTGAGCATGCACCTAAACTGATCAAAGAGTTTAGAGATTTCTACAATCAGGCTGTAAGTGGTAAACTCTCTTCTTATCAGTCCTACGTCATTAAATACGAAGATAAGCATGCTGCAAAGCTGAATGCCTTGCAGACTTTCCTCAAGAATAATGATATTCAGACCTATACCGCAAAAGGAAGTTTTAAAGGATATAACTATACCACTGCAAAAGAGGAAAGCTATTCCTGCACTGAAAAAGATCTGGTGATCCCTGCAAATCAACCCAAAGCAGCTCTGATCCGGGTATTGTTTGAACCGCACGCAAAATTGAATGATTCAGTTACCTACGATATCACGGCATGGGCGATGCCTTATGTATATGGATTGGAAGCATATGCTACCAAATCTCCTGTTGCGCTTGGTAAGCCTTATGAGAGAGATAGTATTCGTAATCAATTATCCGCAACAATGGGCTATGCAATGAAATGGAATGGTTTTGCCGTTGCGCAGATTACTTCCGAACTGCTGAAGAAAGGTTATGCTGTCAAATATTCGGAGGAATCCTTTACCATTGGCAATGAAGTTTTCCCTTCCGGATCTGTCGTGATTCTCAAGAAAGGGAATGAGAAATTCACAAATAGCATTGCTCAGGAATTAACGGTGTTGGGAGACCGGTATCAGATTCGTATTTATAGTCTGCAATCCAGTTATGTAGATAAAGGACGCGATTTCGGTAGTCCTTCAGTCGTGAAGATCAAAGCACCTAAGGTTGCGATGTTTACAGGAGAGGGAACCTCTTCCATTAATAGTGGCGAAATCTGGCACTATTTCGACCGGCAATTAAAGTACCCGATTACATTGATCAATGTCGGAGATTATGACCGGACAGACTGGTCAAAAGTTGATGTGTTGATACTTCCTTCCGGTAAATATCCATTCCTGAAAGATAAAGCACAGTCCGAGCAGTTTACAAAATGGATACAGGCCGGAGGTAAAGTAATCGCTATGCAGACAGCGGTTGACCAGCTCAGCAGTCAATCGTGGAGTTCGATGAAATTAGTAAAGAAAGATACCATACTGCCGACTACACCTAAAACGACTGTCAAATATGGCGACAGGGAACGAAATGCACTGACAAACTATACTGCTGGTGCTATCTTCAAATTGACGATTGACCCTACCCATCCGCTTATGTTTGGATATGAAAGCTATTATACGTTAAAACAAGACGATAAGATCTACCAGTTTGCGGGAAATGATAAAGGATGGAATGTGGGATATATCGGAGAAAATGCCAGAACAAGTGGTTTTGTAGGGGAGAAACTAACAAAATACCTCAAAAACGGGGTTGTATTTGCTGTACAAGCTGTAGGAAAAGGATCAGTAACCTATCTGACAGATGATATTATCTTTCGAAACTTCTGGGAGAATGGTAAATTGATGATGGCTAATGCCACATTCTTTGTCGGTAACGCGCAGTAATAATCAGGGTAACATATCCTGGTTGTCCATTCTTTAATGTAATTAAGCGTCTGCTGTTTCTTTATACAGCAGACGCTTAATATTTTAATACTATACTGAATATTTCCCTTGCAGATCTTATTTACTCATATCCCGTAAAAGGTCAAGTGCTGCGCTAACACTGTAAATGTTTTCAAAAGCAATACGGAGCTGCCCTTTTACTTCTTTGAGATTACAGATTGTAGGGTTAGTTTGTACAAAAGCCAGTACTTTACCAAACTGATCGGATTCAAAATAAGATGATTTCGGATTATTAAGGAAAAAGCCTTTAAGTGTGTTTTTCTTGTATGAAATTTTTTCTAGACCAATCTGCTTGCCATACCATTGCAGACGCAACGTATTAAACAATTCAAATACCTCACGGGGAATGGGCCCGAAACGGTCTTCCATAGAGCGTGCAAATGCAGTTAACTGTTCTTCGTTTTCCAGTTTGGACAATTCCGTGTACAGATTATAACGTTCTGAGATATTGGTTACATATTCATCCGGAATAAGGACTTCCAGATCCGTGTCGATCTGTGTAAAGGATACATATTTACGCTCTTTTTCGTCAGCGAAAAGATCTGTAAACTCATCGTCTTTAAGCTCCTGAATAGCTTCATCCAGAATTTTATGATACATTTCAAATCCAATTTCAGCGATAAAACCAGATTGCTCGGCACCAAGCAGATTTCCTGATCCGCGTATATCCAGATCACGCATGGCCACATTAAATCCTGATCCGAGTTCCGAAAATTCTTCAATAGCTGATAATCTCTTATAGGCTTCTGAAGTAAGGGTTGATAACGGAGGGCTTAATAAATAGCAAAATGCTTTTTTATTGGATCGCCCAACACGTCCCCGCATCTGATGCAGGTCACTCAGACCAAACATATGTGCATGGTTGATCATAATAGTATTGGCATTAGGAATGTCAAGCCCTGCTTCAATAATGGTGGTAGCTACCAATACATCAAACTCATGGCTGATGAATTTTAGCATTACATCTTCCAGGTCATCGCCTTCAAGTTGGCCGTGAGCTACACCTACGCGGGCTCCCGGAACTAACTTTTGGATCAGAGCACCCAGTTGTTTCAGGTCTGCAACACGATTGTGGATAAAGAATACCTGCCCTCCGCGGTCCAGTTCATAACTGACAGCTTCCTGAATAAGGGTTTCATTAAACACGTGAAGCTCGGTCTGTACCGGTTGTCTGTTAGGCGGAGGTGTGGATATAATGCTAAGATCACGCGCTCCCATCAGTGAAAAATGAAGTGTGCGCGGTATCGGAGTTGCTGTAAGAGTCAGTGAATCCACATTTGCCCGCATTACTTTGAGTTTCTCCTTGACAGAAACACCGAATTTCTGCTCCTCGTCAATGATCATCAGACCCAGATCTTTAAACTTCACATCTTTACTGACCAGGCGGTGAGTACCGATAAGGATGTCTATTTTTCCTTCAGTCAGTTTTGCTAAGGTTTCTTTGATCTGTTTAGTGGTCTTGAAGCGGTTGACGTAGTCAATATTGCAGGGGAGGCCTTTCAATCTTTCTGTAAACGTCCGATAGTGTTGCAGCGCCAATATGGTTGTAGGAACAAGGACAGCGACTTGCTTGCTGTCTGCTACAGCTTTGAAAGCTGCACGAATAGCTACTTCCGTTTTACCAAAGCCCACATCTCCGCAGATAAGGCGATCCATAGGATGCGGAGATTCCATATCACGCTTCACGTCGGCTGTAGCTTTTTCCTGATCCGGAGTGTCTTCATAGATAAAGGAGGCCTCCAGTTCATTTTGCAGATAGGTATCCGGGCTAAATGCATTTCCGGTCTGAGCTTTACGCTTTGCATAGAGCTTGATCAGATCCCTGGCTATATCTTTTACTTTACGTTTGGTCGTTTTCTTTAATTTCTCCCAGGTATCGGTTCCCAGTTTGTTCATTTTGGGAACTGTGCCTTCTTTTCCGGAATATTTTGATATCCGGTTAAGAGAATTGATATTGACGTAGAGAAGATCATTGTCTGCGTATACAAGACGGATCATCTCCTGCGATTTGCCGTTGACATCTACTTTTTCCAGACCGGCATATTTTCCTACCCCATGATCGATATGGGTGATATAATCTCCCGGTTTCAGATCACGAAGTTCTTTCAGCGTAATGGCTTGTGTACGCTCATAGCCTTTCTTGCGCTTATACTTATAATACCTGTCAAAAATCTGATGATCTGTGTAGCAGGCCAGTTTCAATTCATCATCTCTAAATCCTTCCCGCAGAGCTTTATGCACAGGGATAAAGGTGACTGTCTTATCCAGATCTTCTATGATAGTGAAGATCCGCTCAATCTGCTTGGTCGAATCTGAAAAAATAAGATTCTGAATATGTTGTTTTTCGTTCTCTTTGAAATTGTGAAGAAGGAGGTTGAAATCTTTATTAAAAGAGGGTTGCGGATGGATATCAAAAGTAATGGTCTGATCTGCTTTGTAGAAAAACTGCTTCCCGAATTCTACTATTGGAAAATCATGGAGCATCGCCGCCAGATTTCGCTCATCACTAAGGCTATATTCCGGATTGATCCATTCCGGATTTTGTGTTTTTTCCTTTTCTGTCAGTGCTTTCCAGAATTGATTTGCTTTCTTAAACCCGTCTTTGACAATGTCTGTCAGAAACTGAATATCCTTTACCCAGATAACGGTGTCCTGATCGATATATTCCAGAAGTGAGATATGTTGAGCGCTCAGAAACTTAGCCTGTACATTGGGTACAATCGTGACAGTATGTATCTTACTGACCGATAGCTGATCTTCGATGTCAAATGTTCGTATACTTTCTATATCGTCCCCAAAAAACTCAATCCGATAGGGCTTGTCATTAGAGAATGAAAAGATATCAACGATACCTCCTCGTATAGCAAACTGTCCCGGTTCGTAGACAAAGTCGACGCGTTCAAAATCGTATTCGGATAAGAATTCATTTATAAATTCTATGGAGAGCTTACTGTTTTGTGTTATTTCAAGTGTATTTTTTTGCAGGTCTTGTCTGTTAATGACTTTTTCTGCAAGCGCTTCCGGATAGGTAACTACCATTTTTGGTAGCTCGGAGGCATGGTTCAGTGCACTAAGTGTTTCGGCACGTTGCAGAACATGTGCAGCATCCAGCTGTGTAAAATCAAAAGCTTTGCGGAAGGAGGAAGGGAAGAAAAGGACCTGTTTGTCCAGTAAACTTTCGAGATCACTCAAAAAATAAGAAGCTTCTTCATGTGTAGGCAGAATAAAGACGTAGGGGCGTTCCTGTAAATAATAGGACGCAACGGCTACCACCGCATCTGATGATCCGACAAGACCTTTGAGTTGAACTTTAGGGTTTTTAGCCTGAATAGCTTTTGTCAGTGCTTGTGTTTGCCCGCTCTGACCATATTTTTCTAATATTTCTTGAATTCCCACGCGCGAAGTATTTTGACATCGCGAAGTTACTTAAAATGTAGGGTTTGACTAAATTTTCACCTGAAAATTAGTCACAATCCTCATTAATTTTACGTAAAACCGTTCTTTTATTTTTGGGCTCATCTGCTCATGATAAAACAACATATATCCTATATCAGGCCTGTTTTACAGCTCAGTCTGCAGCTTAAGATCACGTATATAGCTATGAAGAGCGCTTTTGGTAGCCACATCAAGGATACGTTGTAAATCTTCTCTGAAGTCAAACTGCAGATCCTCATGTAGCTTGTCATATTTGGTCAGTACATGCTTAAGGCGTCCACTGATATATTTATGCAGCTTGTGCGCAGCAGATTGATAAGAAGACTGAAATAGCTCCGGATATCCTTCGATCGCACGGCTGAGAATGTATATCCTGAATTCTACTTCGCTGACTTTGTCTTTAGTCACCTTTTCGTGCTCATTGACCATTCCGCTGGCTTGTTTGACCAATCTGTTGAGGCCTGTGAAATTGCTGAAGTTGGGAGAGCCGCCAACTTGTGAGGTGCCGGTATTAAATAGTTGCTGCAGCTGTGCACGCAAGCTGATAATTCGATCCTCCAGATCATTTTCATCTTCGAGGAGTTGATAATGAAGTTGTTTGATTAACATTTTGTCCTTACTGATGAGCCGGACCAATAGTTTATCTTTTTCCTTTTGCGGAAGATTGAGTACGGCTTTTTTGAGTTCAGGATCCTGATGTAGTGACATAATAATAAAGGTAGATATAAATGAAATAAAGTGCTGTAATTTTTATCAATTAAGTAGGTGTTGTCTGAAATTTAATATAAAATGAAAAGTAATGTAAGGATAATCACTAATATTTATAAAAAAGGATAATATATTTGTATCTTCCTTAAGAATATAATATTAACCTGCTAATAATAATATGTCGTGAAGTTACTGTATTTGCTTTTTCCTTTTTTGATAGCTGGTTTTTATGCGGAAAGTCAGGAATTAAAATTACAAAGTTTTACTACCCGTAAACAACAGCTTGAATCTATACTGGCTACAGAACATACACTTCCTGCAGATACGTCCCGGCTTAAGACCTATCTTCTTCCCATTATCCGGCAGGCAGATAAGGACAGGGACTCCAGTTTGAGGGCTGCCTATTATGGACTGATGGCTGATGGCTATGCCTTGTTCTATGATGATATCAATCCTAAGAGTACACAATTATACCTGCAATCTATACATACAGCTTCTGTCAATAAAAAACCGGATGTAGAGCTCTGGGCGATACTCAATTATGCTCATTATCTGTATAATTACAGAGATATGTCTGCCGCTCTTCCGTTATTTATGCAGGCAATTGATCAAATTGGTAAATTAAAACAGGAAAGCATTTTGATTCCCTGTGAATCATTCAGGCATATCGGTTATTTCCTGGGGACGATCGGCGATTATGATGAGTCGATTGTCTATCTGAAAAGAGCGGAAGAATATGCCGCTGCCCTGTCCTGTGACAGAGCTGCTCTTCAGGATAATATCGGCCAGTATCTGTTGAAAAAGCAGGATACGGTAAGTGCAGAAATGTATTTCAAAAAAGCAATGTATACGGCAAGGCGGGTAAATGATGAGGTGCGTTTGGGTAAAGCAATGGGCAATATGGCACTTATTTATCAGGGAAGGGGACAGATAGATAAGGCTATTCGTTTTGTACAACAGGATCTTGTCTACTCGACCAAATATCAGAGTGATCAGAATACAATGTATGCATTGATATTGTTAGGTAAGCTGTATCTGGCCAACCACCATATTTCCGGTGCGGAAAAAGTGATCAGTGAGGCTGAAAAATATGCTGTGGCCAAACCTTATTTTAAGAGATCCGAATATGAGATTGTACGTCTGCGGCTGGATATTGCCTTGATGCAAAAAGATGTACAGGAAGAGTTAATAGCACGCCGGAGACTGGCGGTGCTGGATGATTCTCTGGCCAATTCGGATGGGGATATGATCCTCAGGCAGACCAGATGGCTTGCACAGAAAGAAAGATATGCGCACAATATCGAACTTGCTCGTCAGAGCTATGAGAAAGAGAAGTTTAAAAAGGGAACTTATTTAGTTCTCGTCGTTATCTTATTGATCATTATAGCGTTGATCTTCAATATTTTTAAGCGGAAGAATAAAGCACGTCAGGATAATTATGACAAGCGTATCCTTCAGCTTCAGGTTGAAAAGGTGCTTTCAGATCAAAGACTATTGAAAGCGAACGAGACTATGGCTTCTTATCGAAGTTATATGGCTGAAAAAAATGAACAAATCGATCTGCTTGCCAAAGAAATAAAGGAGATCAGTAAATCATCTTCAGCTTCTTTAAAACAGCAGAAAGGTCAATTGCAATCCTTGCTGGACTCTCATCTGATGACTGAAGAAAACTGGACCAATTTTAAAACTGCTTTTCAAAGAGAATATCCCTTTTTTATTCAGCAATTGCGTAAAAATTATCCGGAACTTACAGAGTCTAATCAGCGTATTATACTGTTGCTGAAGTTAGGCCTTTCCAATAAAGAGATGTCTAATATGTTGGGCGTTACTGTAGATGCAGTGAAAAAATCCAGACAACGGTTACGTAAGAAACTGGGGGAGAAATCAGACGATCTTTTCAATATTGTGTTTGATCGGGATACTTCAGATTCAGACAACGGTTAGCGTAATATTTTTGTTGATAACCATTCGTTTACAAGACAGACACAGAAAATTTTCAGTAGAAATGAGTAGCTTTAGGTCCAAACCTGATCAATTGATATGAGAAAAATATTTCTTCTTTTACAGTTCTTTTTTACAGTTGCTGTATGGGGACAAGAGTCCAAAAATTTGCGTGTTCTTCAGTTTAATATATGGCAGGAAGGAACAGTTGTGCCGGGTGGTTTTGAAGCTATAGCAAATGAAATCGCACGTTTGAAACCCGATCTGATTGCATTTAGTGAAGTGCGAAATTATCACGATACAAAATTTAATGAGCGTATAGTCGAAGCACTTGCACAAAGAGGTCTTACCTATTATTCTTTTTTTAGCAATGACAGCGGCCTTCTGAGCCGTTATCCGTTGGCTTCTTACGGACGTGTGGGTGATGACAGCAAATTTAAAGGAACTATACACAAAGCTGTTGTTTCTCCTTCGGAGGGAAAGACGATTGCATTTTACACTGCTCACCTGGAGTATACGAAAGGCGCAAATTATCTGCCACGAGGTTACCATGCGGATACATGGGCAAAACTTGAAGCACCTATTGTAGATGCAGACGCTATTTTAGCTAACAATAATTCATCCAGTCGTGATGAAGCTATTCAGATTTTCATGGACGATGCTGCGAAAGAAATCAGTGTAGGACATGAGGTAATCCTTGGAGGCGATTTTAACGAACCGTCTTATCTGGACTGGACCGCTCGTACCAAAGATAAATATGATCATAAGGGGTTGATTATTCCCTGGACGATTACCAAAATGCTTGCTGAAGGAGGGTTTCAGGATGCATTTCGTAAAGTATATCCAAATGAAGTAACTCATCCCGGTTTTACTTTTCCTTCGTACAATAAAGATGTTGAGATCAGTAAGCTGGTGTGGGGAGCGTCGGCCGATGAGCGGGACAGGATTGATTTTATCTTTTACAAATCAGGTCAAAGGCTAAAGCCTGTCAAGGCTGCCGTTGTCGGCCCTAAAGAATCTATCTTGAGAGGAGAGAAGACAACCGAAGTATCAAAAGACAAATTTATACTACCACTGGCTGTATGGCCGACGGATCATAAAGCATTGTTAATAGACTTTCAATGGAAATAATAAACAAAGAGGCTGAAAAATATTTTTCAGCCTCTTTGCTTATTATCCGATTGGGTTTTCTTTAAGATATTTTTCCCATTTCCATGAACTGGACATCATTTCTTCAATACCTAATTCTGCTTTCCATCCCAGTTGCTCGGCAGATTTAGTAACGTCTCCCCATACTTTGATGATATCTCCTTCACGACGCGGGCCGATTACATAATTAAGCTTCTCTCCGGATACACTTTCAAAAGCTTTAATAGCTTCTAATACCGTATACCCATTTCCGGTGCCTACATTGAACACATCATATTTGCCATTTGGATTTCCTTTTTCAAGAAGTTTAATAGCCGCAACGTGTGCCTTTGCAAGATCTATCACATGAATATAATCACGTACGCATGATCCGTCCGGTGTGTCATAATCGCCTCCGAACACGGTTAATTTTTCTCTTTTTCCAATTGCTGTCTGTGTGATAAACGGAAGCAGGTTTTGAGGTACTCCTATCGGCAATTCACCAATCAGTGCAGAAGCATGTGCACCTACCGGATTGAAATAGCGCAAGGCGATAATGTTGTAATTGTCGTATGCTTTGGCCGTTTCTTCGAGTATTTCTTCTGCGATCTGTTTCGTATTTCCATATGGAGAAGTTGCTTTCTTGACAGGCGCACTTTCAGTAACAGGCAGGGTGTCCGGTTCTCCGTATACTGTACAGCTGGAAGAAAATACAAAGTTGACAGGACTGTTGCGGTATGTTTCCAAAAGATTGATCAGCGAAAAGAAATTGTTGTGGTAATATTTCAATGGATCAGCGACAGATTCACCCACCGCTTTGGAAGCTGCGAAATGTATGATTCCTCTGATATCCGGATTCTTTTTGACAAATTCAGATACAGCATCTGCATCGCATAAATCAAACTGGTGAAATTCGGGCCTGCTGCCCGTTATCTTCTCAATCTGATCCAGAATAAGGATGTTTGAGTTAGAAAGGTTGTCAATAATTACAGGTGTATATCCTGCGTTGAATAATTCTACTACAGTGTGCGAACCAATATATCCGGTTCCTCCTGTTACAAGTATTTTGCTCATTATCTATTATTATAGTATGTAAAATCTTTATGTTCTAAATGCGTTAGCGGTAGAGTACGGTAGTATGCTATGGTTTGTTCCAGTCCTTGCTTTCTGGATATGACCGGCTCCCAGTTTAATATTCTTTTTGCCTTACTGATATCCGGTCTCCTCTGCTTGGGATCTTCGGCAGGGAGTGGCTGATAAATAATCTTACTTTTGCTGTTTGTAATCAGCAGGATCTCTTTCGCCAGTTGCTGTAAAGTGATTTCTTCCGGATTTCCGATATTGATCGGGTCTGCACAGTCAGCGTGCAATGTTTTGAAGATTCCTTCCACCTGATCACTGACATAGCAGAATGACCGTGTCTGTTGACCGTCCCCGAATACTGTCAGATCTTCTCCTCTCAGCGCCTGAGCGATAAAGGCGGGAACTGCCCGTCCGTCGTTGAGCCGCATACGTGGTCCAAAGGTATTAAAAATGCGTACAATACGGGTTTGCAACTCATGGAAATTATGGTATGCCATAGTCATTGCCTCCTGAAAGCGCTTCGCCTCGTCATACACTCCTCTGGGCCCCACGGGATTGACATTTCCCCAGTAATCTTCTGATTGCGGACTCACTGTCGGATCGCCGTAGATCTCTGAAGTGGAAGCCACCAGTATGCGTGCATTTTTGGCTCTGGCAAGTCCGAGTAAATTATGTGTACCTAAGGATCCTACTTTCAGTGTCTGAATCGGGATACGCAGGTAATCCACAGGACTGGCAGGTGAAGCGAAATGCAGGATATAATCAAGGTGTCCGGGAACATGGACAAATTTGGAAACATCGTGGTGATAGAATTCAAAATGATCCAATTTATACAAGTGTTCAATATTGCGTATATCTCCTGTGATCAGATTGTCCATGCCGATAACGTGATAATCTTCCAGAATAAAACGATCACAAAGATGAGAGCCCAGGAAACCTGCTGCTCCAGTTATCAGAATCCGTTTGCGATGCTTATTTTTCACTTCTATCCGCTAATTCAGAAAGGGTTTAATATCTTTGACCAAGATAAGCAATAATTTGCGAACATGCGTCTGATCTATTCTTTGGGAATCCTACTTTATGGCAGTATTTTACGTCTGATAGCACCTTTTCATACGAAGGCGAGACTATGGACTGAGGGCAGGAAGGACTGGTATCTGCGCATGAGTCAAACGGTTGAAACAGGTCAAAAACACATTTGGTTTCACTTTGCATCTCTTGGTGAATTTGAGCAGGGAAGAGCCGTTTTGGAAGAGATAAAAAAAAAATATTCTGACAAAAAAATTATCATAACTTTTTATTCTCCTTCGGGATATGAGATTCGCAAGAATACAAATCTTGCTGATTATGTGTTTTATTTGCCAGCAGACACTGCGGGGAATGCAAAACGGTTTACAGATCTTATACAACCTGAATTTGTGGTATTTACCAAATACGAGTATTGGTATTATTACTTTCAGGAGCTGGCACAGCGGCAGATTCCGTTGCTGATGATTTCTGCAATTTTCAGACCTGAGCAGATTTTTTTCCAGCCTTATGGCGGTTTTTTCAGAAAAATTCTGGAATGTGTCAGCTATTTTTTTGTTCAGAATGAAGAAAGCCTTCACCTGTTAAAGGAGAATGGTTTTCGTAATGTCGGTATAACCGGAGACACCCGTTTCGACAGGGTAATACAGTTGCCGTTACAGAAAAAGGAAATACCTGAAGTGGCTCAATTTGTGGCGGATCATCCGGTATTGATTGCGGGGAGTACCTGGCCGGATGATGAAGTATTGTTACATGATCTGGCCGGCCAATATGGAGAATGGAAGATGATAATAGCTCCACATGAGATTCATGATAAGCATATTCAATCTATTCAGGAATTATTTCCGGCAGCCCTTAGATTTTCCGGTTTCTCTGTATATTCTCCTGAGGTTATCCGGAGTGCACAAGTGTTGATTATTGACAATATCGGGATGTTATCTTCGCTATACGGATACGGAAATGTCGCTTATATAGGCGGAGGCTTCGGAGCAGGCATACATAATACACTGGAAGCCGCCACTTACGGAATACCGGTGATCTTTGGACCTAAATATCATAAATTTCAGGAAGCGAAGGATCTGATTGAATGCGGAGCCGGTTTTTCAATTTCCGGTACAGCAGAGCTACAAACTGTTTTTGCTGAATTTCAACAATTAGAAAAACGGGTGTTTGCAGGAGAGGAAGCCCGGAAGTACGTGCGTCAGCGTGCGGGAGCGACAGCCGTCATCATGAAGTACCTGATCTGTAAAAAACTGCTGTGATCAGATTCTCTGATTTTAAAAACCAGTAGTGAGTAGTTCCGGGATATACATACTCACTACCGGACTATAGCTCAATATGAGGTACTGCTAATAGTAAACAAATCTTCTTACACCCGCAATATGTCTGGACAGGCGCATGACCTGCTGCGCATATCCATATTCATTATCATACCAGACATATAATACGATACTATGACCATCTGCTGATACGATAGTGGCCGGAGCGTCTACAATAGAGCATGATGAATTGCCTACGATGTCAGAAGAAACCAGTTCTTCATTAACAGCGTATTTGATCTGTTCTACAAGATCGCCTTTTAGCGCTGCGGCTTTGATCAATTTGTTCAGCGTCTCTACATCAGTTGCTTGTTTGATTTCCAGATGTAGAATAGCGAGAGATCCGTTCGGGACAGGCACCCGGATTGCATTGGAAGTAAGTTTGCCTGCTAATGAAGGGATTGCCTTGGATACCGCACTGCCGGCACCTGTTTCTGTGATGACCATATTCAGTGCTGCAGCACGGCCTCTTCTGAATTTTTTGTGCATATTGTCCACCAGATTCTGATCATTGGTATAGGCGTGGATTGTTTCAATATGGCCTTTGATTATCCCCAATTTGTTTTCGATAATGTGCAATACAGGAGCGATAGCATTTGTTGTGCAGGATGCTGCAGAGTAGATTGCCGTTTTGCTGATATCGATTTCATCCTGATTGATACCGTAGACAATATTGGGCACAGCTTTGCCGGGTGCTGTAAGCAATACATTTGCTGCGCCTTTTGATTTGAGATGACGGCTGAGCTCTTCTGCATTACGAAAAGCTCCTGTATTATCTATAACCAGAGCATTTGAGATCTGGTACGCTGTGTAGTCTATTTCTTCAGGTGCCTGTGCCGACAGGATATATACGGTCAATCCGTTAATAATAAGGGCCTTGTTTGTAATGTCTATCTCTACAGTGCCTTCAAAATCACCGTGTATGGAGTCGTGCTGCAATAAAGCAGCTCTTTTGCGAAGTGTGGTTTCGTTGACCTGATCTCGCGTTACGATTGCACGCAGCCGTAGTTGCTTGCCGGAACCGGCCTTGGCAATGAGTTCGCGTGCCAATAGTCTTCCTATTCTTCCGAATCCGTAGAGGACAACATCTCTTGGCGTAATCTCTTTGGTCTGATGCGCTTTGCAGAGTTTGCGAATCAGAAAATCATGAAGATCGGTTGGTGCGATGCCTTCATTCTTCATTTCCATTGCCAGTGTTCCTACATCTATCCGCGAAGGTGGAAGACGGAGATCTTGCAGAGTATCTGCCACTGCCAGACTATCAAAGATACTGATGTTGTTTTCTGCAAAGACTGTCGCTTCATGGTGAAGGTTAAGAATGTGACTGTTTTGTCTGTCAATCAGTTGATTTCTGAAAAGCACAAGTTCAATCGCTTGTTCATACCATAGCCGGCTGATAATATTGATGAAAGTTGTAGCAGCTTCCGTTTTTTTTGTATAGGAAGAGATTTCCTGTTCAAACAGAACTTTTGAGGACATAATTAAGGTTTGTTTTGTTTAAAAAATATAGGGTTATTTATTGCCTACAAACCTAATAAATAATAGTGTTGAAAATGATTTAAATTACATATTTGATAAAAACGAACCTTTTTAGCAGTGTTTATTTTGTTATTTGTCAATAATTTAGTGTTTTGTTGTCTTTATGGTAATTTTTTATTGATTTTATGATACGCTCCCGACCGCAAAAAAAGACCCGTATCCAACGGAGTACGGGCCTTAACTAAACTAAACATATAACAGATCTTTACTCATCCCGGAGACTATTTGCAGGATTGCGTCTGATAGCCCTTATGGCCTGTATACTTGTTGTAATATATGCGATAAGAATACCTGCAATACTTGCCAGTATAAATACCCATGGACTTATGGAGATACGAAATGAAAAATCTTCCAGCCATTTTCTCATAAAATAAAGCGCAATAGGGGTGGCAATTACAGATGCGATCAGCACCAGCCATATAAAATCTTTAGTCAACAAGATAAAGAGTTGCTTGTTTTTTGCTCCAAGGATCTTGCGTATGCCGATTTCCTTTGTCCTTTGATAGGAGGTCAGTGTGATCAGTCCGAATAATCCCAGACAGCTGATAAAAAGTGTAATCGTTGCCGAGATATTAATCAGTTTTGCTGTTCTTCTGTCATCTTCATACATATCTTCTATTTGCTGTTCATAGAATTTGTATTGAAATGTTTGATCCGGATAGCTGTTCTTCCATTCCTTTTCCATGACTTTAATAGCAGATTCCCATTCACCTTTATTGGCGCTGGAAAGTTTGATGCTGATGTTTGATAAATTGTCCGGCTTACCATAATAAAACGCAATCGGCCCCACTGTGCTTCTGAAATCAAACTGATTAAAATCATTAACGACACCTATTATGCGTATATCCTTATCTGATCCATCTTTCAGCAATTGTCCTACTGCTTGCTGTGGTGAATCAAAACCATAGCTCTGAACTGCTTTTTCATTTATAATGATGTGCCTTGAACTGTCACTGCGATCAATAAAATTTGAACCTGCAAGGATATTGAGTTTATAAAGATCCAGATAAGACTCATCGATAAACTTTAAGTTGATCTGTGTCTGTAATTTAGTAGTATCTACCATGCGGTAGTAGGTATTGCCCCACATAGAACTGCTGAATGGGGTGTGACCCAATGCTACGGAAGCAAATTCCGGATGTTTTTTAAGCGCCTCTGCATAGGTACGAGGATTCGTGACGTCTTTTTGGGAGAGTCTGTGAGGAATTTCCTGAATAATTACTGCTTCATGATCGAAACCTAGGTTGGCATTAAGTGCATAATGCAATTGTTGCCCGATAATGATAGTACAGATAACAAATAGCTGGGATATTGTAAACTGGAAGATAATGAGAACTTTTCTTAACCAGATTTTTTTTCTGCCTTCACCTAATGAAGATTTAAGAATTTTGACGGTATTGACTCTCGTGCTGAGCCATGCCGGATATATACCGTTGATCAGTGTCAGCACTACTATAAAGATGATTATAAAACCTGTAACTTCTCCAGCGCTTAGAAAATCCGCTATATCTGTTGGAATAATATCTTTAAAGGTATGATTAAAGAAGAGAGAAAACGGGATCGCTATTACAATGGCACAGACCAGCGTCACAAATGTTTCGGTAAAGAAAATCTGCATAATTTTATAACTACTCGCTCCGAGAGATTTCTGAATGCCTATTTGTTTTGCACGTTTAGGCAATTGTGCTGTGGTGAGATTAATATAGTTGATACAGGCCAGTACGATCAGAAAAATGGCAATACTTAATAATACGTATAGAACAGACCTATTTATAGAATGTGCTCCGTTATTGGCTGAAGGAGTGAAGTGCTTATCTTTTAAAGGAAGCAGTTCAAACCAGCCCTCATATTTATATTTATTTTTTAATTCTCTTGTTTCTTCATCCAGCTTTTTGTTGATAGCCTGAAGTAATCTTTGTTTTTTATTTTCTGAATTTACCTTTACAAACAATTGATGGTTAGAGTTTCTTGCATTCCAATCTTTACTTTTGAGTTCTTTTTCCGGAATCGGAAAAAACTCTTTTCCTTCAAAACTGGACGGATAATCCAGATCCCGGATCACACCCGATACTGTATATAGCAGACTGTCATTATAGACAAGCACCTTTCCTATAACCTGTTGCGGATCTGTATCTTTGAAATAGTAAGCTGCTCTGGAAGCTGTGAGTACAACCTCATTTGGAGACTTCAGGACATCTCCCTTGTTTCCGGCCAGCCATTTATAAGCTACCAGGTCAAAATAGGATCCGTTCGTTGAGACCAGCAATGTGGGAGATGTAAAATCTTCTTTATTTTGCTCCGTATTTACATTATAGAAATATCGTACGTATACAGGCACAGTCAGTTCTATCTCCGAACGTTGATCTTCGAGATAGGATGAGAGCGGGAGGGGAACTCCTCCGAAATTATTGCTGACACCCTCGAACCGGGAGTAAGACATAATCTGATAGATCTGATCGAGATCCTGATGGTTGCGGTCAAATTTGAGCTCATAATCGATGATTCGGGCAATGGAAAAACAGCCGGCAATTCCAATGGCCAAACCCAAGACATTCAGTACAGTAAAAAGCTTTTGCCTCCAGAGTTGACGAAATGCTAATTTTATAGATAACCAGTTCATAATTGTAGTGTTAAATAGAATTAATTATTCGTCTCTCAGGTGGTTCACAAGTTTCTGATGTAGCAACTGTCTGGTCTGCAGGGACACAACCAATGCTGTAATGGTTAAAATTCCAAGGGCTACAATCCCGAAAACCATCCAGGATAATGGAATTCTATATGCAAATTTGTCCAGAAAACGTTGCATGATGTAGGTCGTAACAGGATAGGAGATAAGTATGGAAATACCAGCTATTAGCATAAATTCTTTTGAAAGAATACCTGTAATAGCACGATTAGAGGCTCCCAGAATTTTACGTATTCCGATTTCTTTTTTCCTTCTTTCGATTTCAAAAGCTGTCAATCCAATAAGCCCGAGGAATGAAATAATAAGGGATAAAACGGTAAAAAATGATAAAATCTTGCTTAGATTCTGCTCTGTCCGGAATTTGGAATCATATTGCTCTGACACAAGTTCATATTGAAGCGGATATTCAGGAGAAAAGGTCTTGAATATTTTTCCGATTGATTTGATATTACTGTCAGTAGAATTGTTTTCATTCATCCTGACCGTCAGAATACCTAAATAGGAAGCAGGACCAAAGATGACAATCGGTTCTACCGGTTGATAAGGGGAATTGATAACGAAATCTTTTATCACTCCGACTACAGTCCATTTTTTGAAATTATCGTCGATGACAGCACCTAACGGCTCTTTGAGATTCATTGTTTTGACTGCCGATTCATTCAATACTGCAGAAGTGGAGTCAGCAGGATACTTGTTAATATCAATATCTCTTCCCTGTATAATGGTCGTACCTGTCGTTTTGGTGAAATCTTTATCCACACCAAACCGGTAAATAGAGGTTTTGTCATTCTCCGGACGCTCCGGCCAACTGATAGCAGTGGAGCTGCTCCATGTCCGGGACATCGGAGAACCTGTCCGTGTAATAGAAGTCGCTGCACCGGATTGGAGGATAGCATTGCTGATAAGTCCGGCTTTTTCCAGTTCCGATTCATTAAGGTATATGGTCAGTAAAGGATCTTTCTCAAAATTTAAAGGACGCTGTCCGGCAAATTCGACCTGTTTGATAATAAAAAGTGTTGAACAGATCAATACGACTGAACAGGTAAACTGAATGGTGACCAGAATACTTCTGGGTGTAAATCCGGAAGAAGAGGCAGAGCCCTTCAAAGCACGCTGTGTCTGCAGTGACGAAAGATAGAATGCAGGATAACTGCCCGCCAAAACACCAGTTACTATAATGAAAACCACTAACAGTATCCATGGTAAAGGGTTCGTGTAAGGAATAACAAATTGCTCCTCAATCATTTTTTCATAATGAGGGAGAAGTATTACAGTCAGTATAATGGCTATGATCGTTGAGAAAAAGACAATAAGAATGGATTCTATCAGAAATTGTCCTATAAGCATCTTGCGGGTTGCTCCCATAGTTTTGCGGATAGCGATTTCTTTTCTTCTTCTCTCGCTTCGTGCTGTACTCAGGTTCATAAAATTGATACAGGCAAGGACAAGTGTCGTTAAAGCTATAAACCCCATAATGTAGAGGTTGTCTATTCGTCCACCGTCATTCTTTCCGTTTTTGAATGAGTTATACAGGTAACTTTGCATAAATGGATACAGCACCACCTCCAGTGAAGAACTCTGGTCATGCTCTTTACTGATGTTTTGAATTTTAGTGTTGACTTTGTTTAGATCTGCTCCTTCTTTGAGAAGTACATACGTACTCACGTAGCTATTGGTCCATGGTCGTGTCGATTGATCATTGTATCCCAGACTTGCTCTGAGATTCCAGTCTGCCAGAACTTCAAAATACACAGAACTGTTTGACGGGGGATCCTTGACAACTGCGGTTACGGTAAGCGGATATTTGTTCTGCATTAAAATAGTGCGTCCCAGAGGATTTTCATCTCCAAATAATTTGGTTGCAGTTTTTTGTGTGACTGCAATCTGATCAGGTTTGTCAAACGGGATTTTGCTGCCGCTGATAATTTCAAAACTGAATATTTTGAAAAAAGAAGAATCCACAAAAGTGACAGGTTGATTCAGGAGTCTCTCTCCTAATTTAAAAGTAAGGCTGTAACCGTTATCAATGCGGCTACTGGACTGGACTTCGGGATAATCCGCTTGTAAAGCAGGACCCAGGGGTTCAGAAGTAGCGGATCCGATCTTTATTTCTCCATTAACATCCCTCTTATGCTGAGCAATATAAATCCGGTCTTTACGGGCATGGAACTGATTATAGCTTATCTGGTGTTGAATCCAAAGTCCTATTAATAAAAAACCTGTAATACCGATAGCAAGACCAAATATATTGATAAAGGTGTATGCCTTATATCTGGCAAGAAACCGAAGGGACGTTTTGATATAATTTAGAAGCATATTTTTATAGGTGATGTATGATTTGATGTATTATTCGTCTCTCAGACTATTGATAGGGTTGGAGTTTGCTATTCTGATAGCCTGAAAGCTGACTGTCAGCGCAGTTATCAGAACTCCGATTACAGCGGCAAAAAGAAATACCTCCCATCTGATCTCTGTTCTGTAAGCAAATCCCTGTAACCATTTTTGCATGATCCACCATGAAAATGGCGTAACTATTATAAGAGAGAGCAGTACGAGTTTCAGAAATTCGGAGGATACTAATTTTACAATCGAAAACATAGATGCACCAAGTATCTTACGGATCCCGATCTCTTTGACCCTTCTTTGTATCACTAGTGAAGACAGTGCAAATAAGCCCAGTCCTGATACTAGAATAGTGGCAACGGAAAACAAAGTCAGGATTTTTAGTGTGCGTTCTTCTGTGCGATAAAGTCCGTTATACTCTTCCTCGAGATAGTGATATTCAAAGGGTTTATCTTTGCTGAACTTTTTCCAGGTATCTTCCAGAAACCCCAGTGTTTCCTGTGTATGCTCAGTATCCTTTAGTTTGATCATCAATTTACCAAACCAGCTATATTCTACGAATAGCACGATAGGCCCTATTTTTTGGTGAAGAGACGCAAAATTAAAATCTTTTGAAACGGCTTTGATTTTACCTTTTCTACCGTTAAGGTTGACAGGTTTGCCTATAGCTTCATCCGCTTTCAACCCTAATTGATCTAATGCGGTTTTATTAATAATAAAGGCATATTCAGGCGCTGTATCTGTTGTGCCGGAGCGGGTCACATCGCTTTCGTTAAAGCTTTCTCCTGCCATAAGTTTTATGTCAAAAACAGATAAGAAATCTTTTTCGACAGGAATACCCGTGATATTAATGCTTTTCTCAGATGAATTGATGTTGGTTTCCAGAGTATAACCACCATTAATGTTGACCGGAGAATCATAGGAAGCCGTTACTCCTTGTATATTATTGTTGCTTGCAAGCGTATTTTTAAAAGATATCAGATTAGTGACTGCAAGCTCGGAGGCATCCAGTACGATTACTTTTGAACGGGCTATCCCAGTATCTTTGGATTGCAGATAACGCATCTGTCCGTTGACAATAAGTGTAGAAATAATAAACAGTAGGGATAAGCTGAACTGAAATATGATCAGAATCTTACTTAGTAAAGCTCCTTTTTTACTGTTCGAAATCTTTCCTTTCAGACTGTCCGTGGGTTTGACAGAAGACAATATCCATGCTGGTGCTCCGCCTGAAATAAAGGAAATGCACAGAAACAGGAGAATAATGATCAGGATGAACCACCCTCCCTTCCAGGATTCCAGACTAAGCTGTATGCCTGTATAACTGTTGAATACCGGAATAAGCAGAATCGCTCCGACAGTACCCACTAACAAGGCAATAAAGGATGTAAAGAAGGATTCGGTCACGAATTGTGTAAAAATGTGTTTTCTGGAAGCTCCTATTACTTTTCGTACGCCTATCTCATGAGCTCTCTCACTGGACTTGGTCATAATAAGATTACCAAAATTGATACAGGCAATCAATAGTAAAGAGATAGCAACTACAGAAAGGAGATAGATATAGATCTGTTTAGGACCACCCATTACCGACGAATGCAGCCTTACATCAAGCAACTTTTGTAAAGGGAATTTCGCCTGATAGCCAGCTGCAATCTCCTCTGCAAACTGTTCTTTCAGATAGTTGTCTATCTTGGACTGTACAGCAGCGATATCATCGGGAGATTTGAGCAGGAGATAGGAAATGTCATTGGCGGCTCCCCATGAAACATTTTTAAATCTGGATAAGGAATGGTAAGGTCCGATAATATTGAACTGTATCTGGGAATAAGAAGGAATGTCTTTGATGACACCTGTCACTTTCCACGGTGTATTATTCATAGTCAGACTTTCTCCCAATGCTTCCTCCTCTCCGAAATAGCGTTTTGCTGTAGATTCGGTAATAACGATAGAATTTGGCTCCTTGAGTGCTACAGCCGGATTTCCTTTTATGAAGTCGAAGCTGAAAACGTCAAAGAAAGGTTCGTCTGCAAAGACAAGGCCATCTTCGTTGAATACTTTTCCTTTGTACTGAACGGGTACTTTATGTTCTTCACTTCCCCGCTTATAGAGCCGCACACCTTTTTCAATCTCCGGAAACTGCTCTGCAAATGCCGGTACAGCAGCATTGGGTGTCCACGGAGTTTCTGTAAATTCCTCCTCTGAAGGGGCTTTATAACCAAAGGACATAAAGACAATCCGATCAGCTTTTTTATGAAAACTATCAAAGCGGAGTTCGTTTATAATATATGTTCCCAGCAAAAAGAAACAACATATTCCCAGAGCAAGACTCACAATACTGACGAATGAAGTCGTTTTATTCTTGAGCAGATTTCGCCAGGCGAGTTTGAAATACGTGTACAGCATGATGTTTAGAATTGAGTTTCCATTATTACTTCTCCGTCCAGCATGCGGATGACACGATGCGCAAATTTGGCGTCATGCTCACTGTGTGTCACCATGATTATGGTCGTGCCACTTTCATTGAGTTCCGTCAGTAGTTGCATGACTTCATTACCATTGTTCGAATCCAGGTTTCCTGTAGGTTCATCGGCAAGAATAAGTTTGGGGTTGTTAATCACAGCTCTTGCTACAGCCACACGCTGTTGCTGACCTCCTGACAATTGCTGTGGAAAATGGTTTCTGCGGTGTGCGATCTGTACTTTTTCCAATACTTCCTCTACCCGTTTTTTTCTTTCAGCAGCGGGTACGTTGGTGTATATCAATGGCAGCTCAACGTTTTCATGAACTGTCAGCTCATCAATCAGATTAAAACTCTGAAATACAAAGCCTATAGCATGTTTGCGCAGGTCAGATCGCTTGCTCTCGTTGAATTTTGCAACTTCCGTTTCATTAAAAAGATAGCTGCCTTCCTCAAAATCATCTATCAGGCCCAGTACATTTAACAGGGTCGATTTGCCACAACCGGATGGACCCATTACGGCTACAAATTCACCCTCAGCTACATGGATATCAACATTATTAAGCGCTAATGTCTCGATCTCATCTGTACGGTAAAATTTCTTTAGTTGATGTATTTTAATCATTATTTAGATATTAGAGTGTTAATTACTTTTGAATTTTTAATTCCTGTACCTTGTCGTAATTTTCATAACTCGAGGTAATCACTTTATCTCCCGGTTTCAATCCTTTGAGGACTTCATAGTATTCCGGATTTTGCCTTCCCAGTTGTATATCTGTGCGATAGGCTGTACTCCCATCTTCGGATAATTTAAAGATCCAGTTACCTCCGCTCTGTTGATAGAATCCCCCACGGGATAATAACAGGGCTTTAGTCTCATCACTCAAAGCGAGCTTGATCTGTAATGTCTGTCCTCTGCGTATACCCTGAGGAATTTCTCCTACAAACTCCATGTCCACCTGAAAACGTCCGTTGTTGACCTGGGAATATACCTTTCTGACCCTTAGTGTATAGGTCTTATTACTGATATTTATGCTTCCCTGCAGATCATTATATATTCTGGAAATGTAATGTTCATCGACATCAGCCCTTACCTTAAAACCGGTAAGCACATCGATCTGTCCCAGACGCTCTCCTGAATTTTTATTTTGCCCGATTTCAGAATCAAAGGAGGTCAGTTGTCCGTCTACCGGCGCCCGCACAACCAGATCATCTACTTTCTTTCGCATAAGCTCCAGAGCGCGCTGTGTACGTTCGTACATCTGTCTGTCTTGTTTCACCTTTTGATTGGTCGATAGCGAATCCTGCTGCAATATTTTGCGTGTTAATTCCATTCTTTCCTTTTGATAAAGATAATCATTGACTGTTTTTTGGTATTCCTGAGAGCCAATTGCTTTTTCTTCAAACAATTTTTTATTCAGCTGATATATCCTCTGTGCTTCTTTAAGCCCGTTTTCAACATCGGCCAGCTGATTCCGGTTATTGATCGATACTTGTTGTGCATTGGTCTGTGCGATCTGAGATTGGGTTAGGAGATTCAGAACGGATGTTTCCTGATTGACCAGGCTGAGTTCCTGATCCGTATTGGATAAGCGCATAATAGGATCTCCTTTTTTCAGAAAAGCTCCGTCTTCAACATATTTTTCTTCCACACGTCCTCCTACAGACGCATCAAGGAATATACTGTTAATCGGTAATACCGTACCGTTTAAAGGAATAAATTCCTGAAATGTATCTTCTTTTATTATCTGTATACTCAACCGTTCAGCCTTTACATTCAGATTGCTTTTACCCCGGATAAGATAGACACTGAAACCGATTAAAAAAATAAGTAAGAAAATGCCGGCAAGCATCAGTAGTCTTTTGCTTGTCCATGTTTTCTTTTGTATGACTTTATCCATATAGTATGTTATCAATTTTATAATCCTGTATATTCTTTAGTAAACGATGTGCCAATATTGTAACTATTTAAATGTCAGTGTTTTGTTTGTTGTTTGGAATGTTTCAGGTGTTCGATATCGGTCAGTTTCTGTTCGCCAGCGCACATGTTTTGATTTTCTTTGCCGGATTGAAGAAATAAGATGTTAGCCTTAGGATAAAATAAAAAAAACACATATGTTGTAAATGGACTCCTTAAATTTTATATTTATAACAATAATTGAAAATAATCTATAAAATGAGTAAGTCTGATAAAAATAAAAATACAGGATTTGATTTTGAATTTTTAGAGAAACTGATCGTAGGCATAGGAGAAGTATCTCAGATTACCGGAATTCCTACCAGACAAATCCGGTATTGGGAAGATAAGAACATCATCAGTAGTCTGACAGAAGAGGAGGGGAAAAACAGAAGGTATGACTATAAGAATATTAAAAAGATGTTGCTGATCAAAGAATTGATGGAGGAGGGTTATACACTTGATGCCGCTGCGGAGAAAGTCAGAAAGCGTATTGTCCTTATTGACGAAACCTTCGGGAAACTAAAGAGTAAAGCAAAGTAGACGATATGTTAAAAAAGCCGGGAGAAGAATTCATTTTTGAAAAATTTGATCAGGATGATTTTGAATTATACTATTCATTAGTGCGTGATGAAAAAGTAATGGCTATGATTACAGAGCGGGCTATTCCCTTGTCAGAAGCTAAGGCAGATTATGAAAAGATTTTAGGGATAAATGGTTTACACTCTTCTTTTGGCTATTTCAAAGTTAAGACAGCTAAAACTCGGGAATTTGTCGGTTTAGCTAAACTGGAGGTCATAGCGGGAGACAGTACGGAGGCGGAACTTGGTTATATTTTACTCCCTTCTCATTGGGGAAAAGGCTTTGGAAATCAGATGGCCAGCGAGATGTTAATGATAGCAAGGAAAGAACCTCAAATCAATAAGGTTACGGCCATTATTGATCCTCAGAATATTCCATCCAGAAAAATTCTGGTCAATAATGGGTTTGTTTCAGAAGGGTTCAGAGATTATGACGGACTTCCCGGAGAAATCCTGAGCCTGGTATTTTGACGAACTTTCGAAATTGTCGTCCGACTGTCCGCTAACGGACAGTTTTTGTCCGATGACGAACACTGTAATATTTTGATTTTGATATAAGGTATTGATTTTTAGTCGTTTATTCTTTTGGCATATGCTGTGTGTAAGAGGATTGTATTACACATTCTCATTACTTATACAGCATATTTATGCATTACAGATATATTGTTTCGGTATTATATTTTTTGGTAGGGTCAGGTTTTGCTGCTTTGGGTCAGGTACGTGATCTGCAATCCTGTATTTCTCAGGCTTTGCAATACAATCTGGCCGTTCAGCACAGCGAGATAAAAGCGCAGCGTTCTTCTATCGCCTATACCAGATCATGGCAGGAACGCCTTCCTACATTGAATGCCCGTCTGGGACACGGAATCAATGAAGGAAAAAGTATAGATCCCTCTACTAATCAGTTTATCAGCAAACGCTTTACTTCCGGTAATCAGGAACTAACGACCTCTATGGTGCTGTTTGATGGACTGGGGATGTTGTATGATATACGACAACAGTCCAAAAGATGGGCGGCTGATCAAAAGGATCAAGAAGGGGCTTTAATTGCTTTGAAAATGGATGTTATACTGGCGTATATACAGGTGCTGACATCAAAAGATATTTTGCAACAGGCAGAAGTTAACATCGAAACAACCCGGGCACAGCTTCAAAGATCGGAGACACTACACAAACAGGGTGCAATTGCACCGGGAGATTACTTTGATATCAAAGGTCAGTATGCTGCAGAATCTTCCTCTATTAACGGATTAAAGAAAACACTTTTCGACAGACGTATCGCTCTTTCGGGATTTATGAATATAGCAGAGAGTGAATTGGGAGAACTTGCCCCTTTGGAAGGTCAGACAAATGATATGGATGTATTGACTGCTGATGCAGATCAGTTATATCAGGAGGCACAAGATAAACTGCCCGACTTTCAGTCTTTACAGCTCAAAACGGATGCAACAGAATATGCTGTAAAATATGCTAAGTCGGCTTATTATCCACGACTTACGTTTGGTGCCGGTCTGAATAGTCAATATGCAGGGACTTCCAGTGATTCTTATCTGCGTCAGATTGATAATAATCTGGGTAAATATGTTTCATTTGGTCTTAATATTCCGATATTCAATGGATTTAAAGTTCGTAATCAGGTGAAACTGGCCCGGTTGGATCAGCGGAGTCAGCAGGTAGAAAACGATCAGAAACGTCTTGAGCTTCGTCAAAATACCAGCAGAGCAGTTTTCGAATATAAACAGTCTTATGAAAATATTGCATTATTGAAAAGCCAGGTTACAGATTATAAGGAATCTTTCAGAATTGCACAGGTTAGGTTTGATGAGGGCGACATAAATTCAGTGACTTATATTATTGCAAAAAATAAATATGAACAAGCTTTGTCACAGCTTACAGTATTACAATATCAGGCTATATTGCAGCAATATACATTAGATTACTATCAGGGAAAACTTGGGTTTTAAGGTGATCTGCAGAGAAAACTGCGGGATTGGTTTTTTTTCTTTTACTTTTTAGTCTTATTTTGAAATATGAAAAAGTCGACCATAGTGGTTGTAGATGATGATAAGGATCTGCTTACAGCAGTACGATTGTTGCTCAAGCCTCAGGTAGGTGAAGTGATCATCGAACATAATCCGGAAAAAATATTATCCATATTGGCTAAGAAAAGTGTGGATGCTGTGCTGTTAGATATGAACTTTAAAAGCACCATCAATACCGGTAATGAAGGTTTGTACTGGTTGTCCCGGATCAGGGAAGAATATCCGGTATTACCCGTTGTCATGATCACGGCTTACGGTGCTGTAGATCTGGCGGTCAAATCTCTCAAAAACGGAGCCTCTGATTTTATTGTCAAACCCTGGCAAAACGAGACATTGCTAAAAAGCCTGGAGGAAGCACTTTCTGTAAATAAGGCAAAAAAAGCAGATGTAAAGGGTATCTTAAATTCTTATACATCGACTCAGCTGCTTGGAGAGTCTGAGATCATGCAGGATCTGTATTATAAAATAAGCAAAATAGGTCCAACGGATGCCAATATCCTTATTCTGGGAGAAAATGGAACTGGTAAAGATGTCATTGCACGGGAGATTCATAACCGGTCACTCCGATATCAGAAGAATTTTATAAAGGTAGATGTGGGGGCGTTGACAGATACGCTTTTTGAGAGTGAATTATTCGGACATAAAAAGGGGGCATTTACCGATGCACGTGAAGATCGGAAAGGACGGATAGAGCTGGCTCACGAAGGAACATTATTTCTGGATGAGATCGGAAATATCTCCTTACAGCAACAGGCCAAATTATTGACCGTACTCCAGAACAGGCAGGTTACGCCTTTGGGAAGTAATCATGCTGCAGACGTAGATATCCGGTTATTGTGTGCCACAAATATTCCTATCCGGGAACTGGCCAACGAAAGCCGGTTCAGAAAAGATCTGATCTACAGGATCAATACGGTCGAAGTACAGGTTCCTCCGCTGCGGGAAAGAGGAGAGGATATCATGCTGCTGGCCACACATTTCCTGAATATATACGCCAAAAAGTACAATAAGTCTGTAGCTGATTTTTCGGATGAATCTGTATACAAGCTGAATGGTTATCACTTCCCGGGTAATGTAAGAGAGTTGCAGTACAGTATTGAGCGTGCGGTCATTATGTCTGAGACGGATAGGGTGGAGGGGAAAGATCTGTTGTTCTCCCCCTTAGAGAACTCGGTCCAACCTGTCGTATCCGGGAGCAGTGAACAGAATCTGGAAGTATTGGAAAGAAATACAATCAAGAAAGTGATCGAAAAGTATAATGGTAATATCAGTAAGGCTGCCCGAGAACTGGGGCTTACGCGTTCGGCATTATACAGACGATTGGAAAAGTATAACCTTTGATTATGACACGCTTTAAATGGTGGATAGCATGTAGTTATGTATTGCTTATAGGGTTGGGAGCAATATGTTGCTTTGCCCTGATGTCTGAATGGTATCTGCTGGCATCTCTGGCCGGTTTATTAGCTATTGTCACTTTCACCGCCGGACTGAAAGCACAATTTGAGATCTATGATGTATTTATGGATTTTGTACAGTCTACCAGGCAACGCGATTTCACACGCTATTACGTTACAAAAAAAACAAGCTCTACGAAGCGCAGGATTCACGAGACCTTCAATGAGATAAATGCCGCATTTAAAGAAATTACGGTATCAAAAGAATTGCAGTATCAATATCTCAATCAGATTGTGAATATGCTTGACACAGCTATCTTTACCTATTATCCGGATAAGGATAAAGTGATCTGGATGAATGAGGCTTTTAGGGTTATGTTTGATATTCCTTATGTAGGAAAGTTCACTTCACTGGAAAAGCGGAATAAAGAACTTTTCAGGATTATTAATAATCTTCAGCCCGGACAGCAACATATTGAAGCGGTATCTTCTGCTAAAGGTAAGGTCAAACTACTTATGCAATTGTCCGAACTGGTGACACAGGAGGGGCGGTGTCAGATCGTGGTATTTCAGAATGTCAACGAAGCTATTGATGAGACAGAGACTAAAGCCTGGCATAAACTATTGCGTGTGCTGACGCATGAAATTATGAATTCCATTGCTCCTATTTCGTCCCTGGCAGAGACGATGAGCCAGCATCTGGATCACCTGGAGCCGGCAGAAGAACTGGAAGATGTACGTATAGGTGTAGATACTATTCGCAACAGAAGTGAGGGGCTGTTGAAATTTGCAAAAAGTTATCGTACAATCAATAAGGTGGATAAACCCAAAGTGCAGGAAATCATGGTCTCTGATCTTTTTGAAAATATTTATCAGTTGCTGGAGCCGACCTTTGTACAGAAGAATATTGAATTTGATGTGATACTGAAACCTACCCGGATTCAGTTATTTGCAGACGCCAATCTGGTGGAGCAGGTGCTTATTAATCTTGTTCTCAATGCTATGGAGGCTGTAAAAGATGTAGAAAAACCATACATCACCATGTCCGCAATAGAGAAAGGCGGTAATGTACAGATCCATGTCAGTGATAATGGAATCGGTATAGATACGGAACTCATGGAAAATATCTTTACACCGTTCTTTACCACACGAAAAACAGGAAGTGGGGTCGGTCTGACATTGAGTAAACAGATCATGCTGATCCATGGAGGCAATATTCTGGTAGAATCTGCGGTAGGTAAAGGCAGTACATTTACTTTGCAGTTTTGAAAGGAAAACATGCAGCCACATTTTAGTAAAGTAACCGCTAATCTTCTTCTTCCAGAAACAGCTCGGATGCGATATGGTCGGCAATAAGTTTTCCCTTTGCTGTAAGATAATAGTGTCCATCCTGCAGGCGCACTTCTCCTTGTGCGATAAAGGGTTGGATCGTATTCGTGAGCTGCTTAAGGGTATCTGATCCGAATGCTTCTTCGATTTTGGCAGTATCCATTCCCCACATAGTACGCAGCGAAGTCATAATATATTCATTGACTTTGTTTTCGAAACTCAGCTGTTCGACTTCAGCAACAGGTGTTTTTTCAGATATACCTTTTATGTACAATGCATTATTAGCAATATTCCAGGATCGGTTATCTCCGTTAAAGGAATGAGCGGAGGGACCTATACCGATATAAGTATCGCCTTTCCAGTAGCTGGAGTTATGTCGGGCATATCTGTCAGGTTTTGCGAAGTTGGAAATCTCATAATGCTCAAATCCGCTGTTTACAAGTTTATCTATCAGGATTTCAAACTGTGCGGCAGACTGAGATTCATTCATGGCCGGCGATTTACCTTTTTTGATAAAATGATCCAGAGCTGTTTGTGGCTCTACCGTCATACTGTACGCAGAGATATGTGGGATTTCAAATTCCAGTAATTTATCGATATTGGCATTCCACTTTTGATCAGTCAGCAGCGGATAACCGTAGATCAGATCTGCTGTTATATTCTCAAATCCGGCATCCTGTACTCGCTTAATTGCCGCATCTGCTTCACTGGCATTGTGCGCACGGTTCATCCAGCTCAGATCTTCTTCGTAGAAAGACTGTATGCCTATACTGAAACGATTGATATCTGTATGTCGGAGCTGCTGTACTTTTTTATGATCCAGATCATCCGGATTGGCCTCTAGAGTAATCTCTGCATCTTCAGCAATGTCATAATACTCGGATACAGCATCAATGAAAGACTGTATATGTCCTGCATCCAGAATAGACGGCGTTCCTCCGCCGAAATACAGGGAGGTCAGCTTTTTGGTATCTCCTGACTGACTACGTAATTCCAGTTCCTGTCTCATTGCAGCCATCATTTCGTCCTTGTATCTGAGGGACGTAGAAAAGTGAAAATCACAGTAGTGACAGGCTTGTTTGCAAAATGGAATGTGGAAGTAGATACCCGGCATTTTTTGTATAAATCTTTTCCAAATATAAGCTAAAATATAGCTTTGATAAGGACTAATAATAAATTGCCTTCATTTTACACCGGAGTGCTTTTTTCTGTTGATTAGTTCTTTTAATCCTTGTCTATTCGCTGTCTTCTATTTTGTTAAGAATAGACTCATCCCCGTACAAAAATGCTGTTCTATGCGTGTTTATTAGGGATGTTGCAACTCATTATCATGCAGTATTTGCCTCATGATCTCATCCAATATTGTTTAGCACAATCGATTGCTTAAATTACGCAAACGATTTCGTTGTTTTAGCATGCCGGATTATCCCCATTCTCTGTATATCATTGTTCCATCAGTTAACCTAGTAATCACCATTTCTTAATAAACGGAACAGGGTGAACTAACTAATTACGAATATAACCTAAGTATGCACTTATGATGAAAAGATTCTATTGCTTTTTAATCTTAGTTTTTCCTGTATCTTTCCTGCAAGCAGCCGATTTTCCGGAAGGATATACTGCAAATACTAACCGATATCTTTTACAGGATACCGTGAGTACCGATACGCTCCTTCTTCAGCGGCTTAATCCTACAGCTGTCAAATTGGGGACTGCTGATTCGGTACATATTCAGACGGTTTCTACATTTCCTTTCCACAGTGTAGCTCAATATCTCAAAGGGGAAGTAGCGGGTGTGTACGTTCAGGAAAATACCGCTGAACCTGGGACAAACAGAAATATTGTCTTACGCGGATTGGCAGCACCGTTATTCTCCAATAAGGATATCAACGCTTCCCAACCCACTATTTTTGTCAATGGCGTGCCGCTGACTCAGGAAAATAACTTTTCGTATGGTATTCAGAAATACGATTACAACAGACTTGGGCCGGGAACAGATTTCGCAAGTATCTTTAATATCAATGCGATAGAATCTATCGAAGTCATTAAAGATCCGGCCAAATTAGCTGCATTGGGACCATTGGCTGCAAATGGTGCTATCTGGATCACAACTAAAGGGGGTAAATCAGGACCGAGTGAAATCAGTCTTAATTCTTACTACGGAATGAATACCCGAAAATCTGTCACTCCGGTCAATGCACAATATGAGAATATGTTCAGACAGCAGTTTTACTCCAAATATGGAACAGAACAAGACCGGCTCACGTACCCTTCTTATCTGGGAGATTCCACAAATGTAAATTACTATGGTCCGTCAAACTGGTCCGAAGAATATTATAAAAATCAGCCTTTATATTCTATTGACTTATCTTTAAGAGGAGGTTCAGACAGAGCCAATTTTAACTTTCTGGGCGGTCATACCAGTAATACTTCCAGTGCAGATGCTGCTAATTTCAAGCGTTATAATGCGACTTTCAATGTCAATATGGCACCGGCTGAATGGTTTAATTTTACAGCATATGTCAATGCTTCCAGAGTGGAGCGTAAGCGTAACCGTTCTTTAAGGGACAGAATTTCGGAGACGGGATATTTGCCTGATCTGAGTATCCCGATGTCACCCAATCGTGATGTATATGCACGTTACCTGAAGGAATTTGACAAAAACGTGGATGGTAATGTCATGAATGCTGTGCAGGCTTTTATATCGGCAGATTTCTCCATACTAAGCAATCTTCGTTATACTACTAAATTCTCAATCGACTATAACGAGGGATTAAGAGATGTGTTTTATGCATCTTCCCTGATGGATGACAACAACTATGTCTCCAATTACAACGGTTATAACCAGCGGTACAAATTTGATCATGCTCTAAATTACAAACTTGGAAAAGATACTGATCATCAGTTAGATCTGACTGCAGGGATGGAATATATGGAAGACCTGTACCGGTTTACATACACCAAAACGTATGATGGGCCTAATGATTTCATCAAGTTAAACCTTAAAGAATCTACTCTTCCTACTTACAGATATACGAATCGTGAGGACCTGAGAGTGTATTCCTTTTATGGAAATGCAAAATATAAGTATAAAAATCTTTTGGATCTGAATGCTGTATTGCGCTATGATGGTTCATCTACAGTCCAGAAGGACAACAGATGGCTGTTCACGCCGGCAGTGAGTGCAAAATGGAATGTGAAAAATCAGTTCTTCACTACGAATGACGGGATTAATGAACTTTCGATCAAAGCCGGATGGGGAAGAATCGGAAAATTACTGACCATCAGTCGCTTTGCAACAGGACCTCAGTATGCAACCGATCTTAACTGGAGTACAGAAGCCGGACTGGTTTCATATAATGGCTTCGCAGCTATCTCAAGACCATATACATTAGGCTGGGTAGGCTATGATGTAGCATGGCCATATACAGATCATTTTAATATCGATCTGGAAGGTTCATTCTTTTCAAACCGGTTATCTGCGGGAATCTCGTTATACAATAAAGATGACAAAAATCAGATCGCATCCATTCCTGTCCCGGCTGAATACGGATATACAGGTCGTTATATGAATGGTCTGAATGTCAATAATAAAGGGGTGGATGTTGCTTTGGGATTAAATCTGCTGACCAACCCGGACAAACTGCAATGGTCAAGTTCATTTAATTTTAATATCAACAAAAATACCCTCAAAGCCCTTCCTAATAATCTGCAGACATTAATTGTAGGTGATCGCAAGCTTGAAGTAGGAAAATCTGTTGATCAATTCTGGATATATCAGAATGCAGGTATTTACAATGCAGAAAGCGAAATCCCGGTTAATCCGAATACAGGACGTAAAATAATGTTTCAGGGCGTCGAAATGAATGCGGGTGATGCCAAATGGATAGATCAGAACGGAGACTATGATGTAAATGAAGATGACAAAATATTGGCAGGAAATGCAATGCCTAAGTTTGTCGGAGGATGGAGTAACCAGTTCAGGTACAAAAACTTTGATCTGGGTTTTCAATGGTATTTCGCATTAGGACATAAAGCATTGAATCAGCGTGTTTCCAATCGTTACGACTTCATCAACAACGAATCTAACAATACCATTAATTCTGTAAAGGAGATTTTTCACTGGCAGCAGGATTTTGATATCACAAAATATCCGATTTACAACCCATGGAGCAGCAGTGTACCTTACCGTGTAGATCAGGATCTTTTTCTGGAAAACGCATCCTTCTTAAAATTAAGATCTGTCTCTGTAGGATATGAAATAGCGGGACTTAAAGAAAAGGTCAAAAGACTCAGAAAAGCGTATGTGTATGTAACAGGAACAAACCTGCTCACCATTACCAAATTCACAGGTGTAGATCCTGAACTTATAGACTTTAATGGCTATTACTCCGGGTACGGACTTCCGTTATCACCGACATTTACGCTGGGTTTCAAGTTAGATCTCTAACCAATTGATTACGATTTTATGAAAAGATATTTTAATAAAAAGAATGTTTCCTGTTTTTTGATGTTGATGACAGGGTTGACAGGAATGATAACCATTTCCTGTGAAAATAAACTGGACATCGATGCTGCGAATGTTGCTTCTGAAACAAAACAATGGACGGATATTTCAGATACCCGCTCTTCGTTGATGGGGTTGTATGGCCTTACCAGAGCCGCATTACAGGATAATAATGCACATTGGGTTTATGGTGAGATGAGAGGTAAAGATTTTGTGTCTTACAAACGCTCTGATCTGGAGGCCGTTTACAAAAATGATTTAAAAGCATCGTATCCAATGATCTCCGCATTGTCAAACTGGAGAAGATTTTATGCTGTGGTAAATGCAGCTTCCATCTTCATAGAACGTGCTCCGGAGGTATATGCAAAAGATGAACGCTACACAGAGTTGAATCTTAAATATGATATCGCACAGGCACGTGCTATTCGTGCATTTGCCTATTTCTACATGGTTCGTATCTGGGGAGATGTGCCTTTGCTGACCAAATCCTATGATGACGGTAAATTTACAGAATTCGGAAGGACAGATCAGGCTTCCGTACTGGCTTTTGCAAGTCAGGAATTGTTAAAAGCGGCAGAAGATCTGCCTTACCTGTACGGGGTGAATCTACAGACCTATTACGGGGTCACATCCGTAGAATGGAGAGGTGTATTATTCAACAAGCTGACAGCGTATGCGCTCTTGGCACATATTGCGGCATGGCAGGGGAAATACATTGATGCAGATGTGTTTTCAAAATTTGTTTTGGATAATTACGGTAAAGTAGGCTTGTTCTATTCCAATATTTCTCAACTGACGGGTCGGACAGGAATTTTCTCTTCTTCAGAAAAATATTCGCAGTTGCTTAATTTTCAGTCCTCTTATGCCTTTAATGAGGCAACAGCTACCGGGCATATCGAACAGTTGACGCTGGCCAAGCCGTTGACAAACAAGACTATGCCGGATATTTTTGTCCCTAAGGACAGTGTGATTACCATTTTTAATGACCCTAATGATACCCGTTTTGGTATTGACACGATCTCAGGGCTGACAAGGACCAATTACTTTACAAACTTCAGTGGCGAGATTCCGATTTTCAGTAAGATCAAAGTGATCAGAGACGGAGACGGAGACAGTGATTTCAATATTTTCGGATCTAATCTGGTTTTCACCCGACTGGAAGAAATCACGCTGTTAAGAGCTGAAGCCAAAGCAGCCTTAGGAGAGATCAGTGAAGCCCGTACACTATTGAATGTGATCAGAACAAGCCGTGGATTACCGGCTTTTCATGAAGGAAGAACAGAGAATATTGTTGATGTAATCTTCGAAGAAAGACGGAGAGAGCTGATGGGTGAAGGCTGGAGATGGTATGATATCATTCGTTTCAATAAGCTAAGGAAAAAAGATTCCAACGTCGTAAAACTGATAAATGATGGAGGAATTTACTGGCCTATCGCTACAGATGTGCTAAGGAACAATTCACAACTTGTACAAAATCCATATTGGAAATAAAGATTATAACCACCTCATATTATGATTAGAATTCAACATATCTGGTTTGTATTCGCGCTGTTTATATTGACTGCAACCGTTTCCTGTGAGAAAGGTGACGAATACTATAAGGATTATCAAAACAATACCAAGGTTTATGATGGTACTATACTGAAGTATCTGGAAAGCCAAAGGGGAACTTATGATTCCTTGCTTCTGGTGCTGGATCGTGCGCCCGGACTTCGCTCCAAACTGATGGGTACAGAAAAATTCACATTTTATGCGATGACCAACCGGAGCTTTGAGATTGCCGTGAAGGCTCTCAATGCTACCCGTAAGTTGACAAATAAAGCACCTCTATATCTGGAAGACGTAGATCAGTTGGAGCTGGACTCCCTGATGGGAAGATACATCTTTGAAGGTGAAGTAACTACAGAAACACTGTACCCCTATATAGATGGCCTGAAAGCCAAAAGTATCTATGGATACGATATGCATATGTACTATAATGTCACAAATGCTTCCGGCTTTGTTTCCGGAGGACAACAGGAAATCGAGTTTAGCGATGTCAACAACTCCATTTTCAAAAGATATTGGCAAACGACGACGACGACTGCAGTCAATCTGAAGACAACTAACGGAGTCATTCATTTCCTGTCGGCAAGTCACGATTTTGGGTTCAATAAGTTCACTTCTAAGTTTTCTCAATAATGTATATGAATAGAAATTATATAAGCAATACGATAAAAGGCGCTTTAGTTCTGTTATCTGTTATACTACTCTCTTCGTGTAATAAAAATCTGCCGGATCATCTGGATGCATTGGATAATGATGTGACATACACTACCACTACTTATGAGCCGGTATTAGGAAGAACCACTTTATTCAATAATAATGTGAATGTGGGTAAAAATTCTACCCTTCCTTTAGACTTTAAAATTTACAGTATCCGTACTGCTGACGGAGATCCTGCACCGGAACTAACCAGTAAATTTCCTGTCAAAGTATGGAAAAAAGCGTATACAGGAGCTGAAACTACATTGGCTGAGATCGAGAGTAAGCGTGAAGTGCAGTACAGACCTCTGTTAGAGATCCAGGAAAAATCCGGAGAGATCACGATGTGGAATCCGGGAAGATCCAGCTTCGTAAAGAATAGTCCTGATCCGGGTTATGTTTTCGATGTAGAGATAAGTAATACTGGAGGTCGCAAATTTGCAAGAAATCTGAAATTAAAGCCTTACAAAGAAAGACCTTACGAACCATCAACCATCGATCCTGCTACAGGATTGTCTCTTCGTCCGTATGTGTTTCCTTCTTTAATGGTCAATACCGTTGGCGAACGCACGGGGCAGTTTCTAGGCTTTGGAGATATGGTTGTTTATTTCTTTAAAAATGAAGAACAGGCCGGAAATTCCCTGACCTTCAGTTTTGTAGATTCTTTAAACAATTATATCAATCCGGATAAGTTTAATGCTACAAACTGGGAAAAACTGATTCACGGATTTGATATGGTCAAGACCAATCAGAAAGTAACGTATAAGGTTGCTTATCCTATTCCATTGATTAATCAGAGAACTGACTATACGAATATAGATGGTACAAGAGCCAGCGTGACCTTTGCATACAGACGACTTGGTTTCGGAGGGGGCAGTGTGCTGGCAAGACTAGGGTTAGATTTTGCAATTTTTGAAGAAGGCAATTGGGAAATTCAATTCCGTTTTACGGGCGAATCACCAAGATTTACTAATGAATAACCCCCAACTTATTAATCAGAAATTATGAAAAGTATATATATTATTTTATGTTTTGTGTGCACGTTCTGTAGTTCCGTTGCTTTTGCGCAGAATGTTACAGTGAGGGGGATTGTGAAGAATAGTGCAAATGGCGAAACACTAAGTGATGTCTCTATTTTGATAGAAACACCAAGAAGAGCAATCGGTACTTCCGGAAGAGACGGATCTTTTGCCGTGACTGTTCCTGCGAATTCCACATTGTTATTTACATTTCAGGGAACACAGGTTCGCCAGAAAATAGAAGCCGGAAGAACCGTGTACAATATCAACATGGCTATTAAGGAAAATGTGATAAACGAAGTAGAGGTGACCGTAGGATATCAGGCACGTAAGAAGACATCCTTTACAGGATCTGCAGTAGTCATTTCCGGAAAAGAAATACAGGATCAACCCGCTGCAAACTTTACCGATTTACTACAGGGAAAGGTTGCCGGACTTAATGTACAGTTGAATAACGGTACTCCCGGAGTTCGCGGATCCATGGCTATCCGTGGTATTTCCAATATCAATGTGCAGGGATCGGGAGATAATGCTTTCCTGACACCCACATCTCCTTTGTTTGTTATTGATGGTATTCCGATCGAAGATAACGCAAATTACGAATATGGTTTTCAGTCGGCAGGCCCTGGTATCAGTCCTATAGCCATGATTCCTACTGAAGATATTGAAGACATTACCGTATTAAAGGATGCACAGGCAACTGCACTTTACGGATCAAAAGGTGCATATGGTGTAATCCTGGTGACGACCAAGCGCGGACGTTCTAAAGTGCCGATTGTATCTTACGAGAGTAAACTGTTTATTAATGCGGTACCGGGATTGAGAAACGTAATAGGAGGAAAAGGGGAACGTTATCTTCGTTTGCAACAGATACTTGGTTACGATTCAACCTATAATTCTGCATTGCAGCATATCAATGATTCGCCCATGCTGGCGGACAGTTTGAACGCTTTCTATAATAACTCTACAGACTGGCAATCCTATTTTTACAGACCGACTGTCAATAATAGCCAGAATGTGAATATATCCGGAGGGGATCAGGCCTTCAACTATAAAGTGAACACCGGCTATTATGATGAAAATGGTATTATCAAAAATACTGGATTTACACGCTATTCTCTTCAAATGAATATGCAATATATGCCTTCTTCTAAATTTAGATTAATGGCATATCTGAACAGCTCTTTAGCTAAAAACAGTACAGGATCAGGCAATGCGCTGCAGCAGTCGGGTGTCGGCAGCTCGGCTAATACTTCTTCTCTGTTGCCATCACCGTCCTTATTTACAGGGAGTAGTGATGCACTGGCAGCCCTCAATGTCCTCAATGACAGTAAAACCGGTAATCTCTCTTCTCAGGTAGAAATTCAGTATGAGCCTATACCTGGTGTACGGGCGTCATCTACGCTTAATTACAATTACCTCAGAGGGACACAGGATCGTTTTACACAAGGTGCTTTGAATGCGGATAAATCTGAAGTGTACTCTTATAATGACAGGACCAATACATTGTACAATAGAAATCTATTGGCCTATAACAAGACGTTTGCTGAAAAACATAATCTGAGTGTATACGGGTTTGCTGAATTTGAAGTGGTAAATAAGAGAGGAGATGAAATGAGTATTACGGGTACACCAAATGATCAGATAACAGTCGGATTAGGATATGATACCCGCAATCAGAAAGGTGGAACATTATATAAAATCACACAGGAAAAAAGAACGGTCGGTTATGCCGGAAGTTTCTCATACAATTACGATGAAAAATACTATATAGATTTTACATACAGGGTCGACGGTACATCTACTACAGGAGGGCTCAATCCGTGGACATATCTTCCTACAGGAGGACTTCGCTGGAACTTCAGTAACGAAAAATTTGCTGAAAACTGGGATTGGTTATCGCTGGGATCCATAAGAGGTACTTGGGGTAAGAATATCATCCCCGTAGGTACCATTTATGATGTGTATGGTAAGTATTTTCAGGATGGCAGAACCTACAATAACCAGCCCACCGTATCTATTGATCTAGGAGCGATACCTAACGTGAACCTGCAGCCACAGACGAAAACAACACTCAATTTGGCTACAGACTGGGCCTTCTTCAATAACAATCTGACATTCACATATGAGTATTATTACAGCCAGAGTGATAAAATGTTAAGGAAAAAACTAATATCTACAGAGAATGCGTTTGAAGCGGTTAATTCCAATGAGACCAGCGTTGTTAACAGAGGACATGAATTCCAGTTTAACTACAGACCACTTAACAACAAAACATGGTCTCTGTCCTTCAACGGAAACTTTGCCATCAACCAGGATATTACAGCAGCATTGCCGGATGGTGTAAGGCAACTGTTGATCAAAGATGAATCCAACTATTATCAGGATATTCTTTACCAATTGGGAACCAATACATTATCTAACGTATTATTTCACTACAGAGGTGTTTACAGAACAGATGATGATGTGCCTGTAGATCCGCGTACCGGAATGAAATACCGTACCGGCGGAATCTTTGGTGCAGACAGAGAATTCAGAGCAGGTGATCCGATATGGACCGATCTGAATGGTGACTATATTCTGGATGAAAAAGATCTGGTTGTAGTTGGTAACTCGCAGCCTAAAGTAACAGGAGGTTTTGGTGCATTTATTAAATACAAACAATTCTCCCTGCAAACAAACTTTGTTTTCACAATCAAACGTGATATCCTGAACAATGCGCTGGCGGATCGTTTCAGAAGCTATTCTAACCCCAGAGGACTGGTTACTTATGACGGCAATGGCAAACCGATTATGCCGGGAGCATTAGTGCCGCTTAGTCAGTACAATATCTGGACACAACCGGGAGATGATGCCTATTACCCGAATCCGTTTGATTTTATCCGAAATGAACTGAATGATTTTTACAGATATAACCAAACCCTGTTCCAGGAAGACGGATCATATCTGAAGTTCAATTCGGCAACATTTTCCTACAACTTTGACAGAGAGTGGACCAGACGTATGGGAATTTCAGGTGCCCGAGTTTATTTCTCCGGCAATAATATCTACACATTCTCGAAGTATTCAGGACCAGATCCGGAGTTAGTCTCCGATTTAGGAAGAGACTCGTCAAAGGGATATCCGAGAGCACGTAATTATACATTAGGTTTAAGTGTCCAATTTTAATTCAGAAAATTATGAAACGATTATTATACATAGGTTTTACGCTGATTACCACATTATTTGTGACATCATGTGGAAAGGACTTTCTAAATGTAACACCAATCGATAACCTCTCCGGTAATAATTATTGGAAAACTAAGGCCGATTTTGAACAATTCACAGGAGGGATCTATTCCACTTTCAGAGAAGCGACAATGCGTCAGATCTTTTTTCCGGCTACCGGAGATTTCAGATGTGCGCCTATTAACAGAGCTCCCGGATCCAACGGTGCTGGTGCGACATTCAATCATCTGACCTATTTAAAGTTCAATGATCTCAAAAGCTTATTCGCACAGTATTATAAACCGGAGCGCGCATTTGGAGAGAACAATGATTATTTTGGTTTTCAGCAGGTCCGTAAATGGAATAATTTTTTCCTCATGGTACAGAAGGCCAATATTCTGTACTACCAGTTAGAGAATGTAGAAAGCGGAATCCTGTCTGAGGCGGACATCAAAAAATATAAAGCTGAGGCGGTATTTTTACGTAATCTGGCTTATTTCTTTATGGTCAGAGTATGGGGAGACGTTCCGTATTATACACAAGCTTTTCATAGTACCCCAAGTCCCCGCGTAAATTTTGTAGAAGTATTGCAAAAAGGTATTGCAGATATGTCTGCCCATTATAAAGATCTGCCCTGGACATACGAAGATCAATCTATTGTGGCGATACGGGCGATGAGAGGAAGTGCTATTGCGCTGATGATGCATATGAATATGTGGGTAGCCGGATTTTCATCCAACAAAGCTCCGTTTTATGAAGCTACAGCAGCATTGGGAAAAGAAATAATGGAAGAAAATGGTGGCGCTTATACCTTATTACCACTGGAAAGAACCAAGGAGATCTTTAAAGGTCGTACTAAAGAAGGGCTATTCGAAATTGCACAAAACTTTAACTACGGAGAGTCTTTCCATTTGTCATCTACTTTTTCTGACTATGTATTGCGTGCACCAAATAAGGTTGTTACACGGTCATATATCTATTACTCCAGTAAGTTCTTGGAAAAACTTTATCCTCCTGGAGAGCGTGATCTGAGAAAATCATACTGGTTTGACGAATTTATGTACAATACAGAAGGTCAGTTTCAGATGTTGAAATTTGTCAATGTCTTTATGGAAGAAGGGGAAGATAACAACCCGGATGATAATCAGGTCGTTTTTCGCTATAATGATGCTATCATGCTGCGCGCAGAAGCATTGGCAGAGCTGGAAAGAGACGGAGAAGCCAAACTGGTTATCAATGAGGTGCGTAGAAGAGCCGGAGCTAAAGAAGCTGCTTCTGAAAATGGAAAAGACCTCAAAGATCTGATCTGGTACGAACGCGCCAGAGAATTGATGGGGGAAGGGCATTGGTTCTATGATCTGGTACGAACCAGAAAAGTCATCAACGCCGAATATACAGAAGCGCCAATGTCTGTAGATGCTTTTAATAGAGGAGGATGGACCTGGCCTATCGATCAATCTGCTTTTGCAAATAATCCTTTTATGACATACAATGCTTATTGGAACTAATCAGATAGAAATTATGAAACTAAAGAATATATTTTTTCCGGCCATTATTTTTATAATCATTGGTCTTAGCGCATGTAAAAAAGAATATTACGAAGAGACGGGGAAGCATGATCCTAACTACAATGGTACCATATGGCAATATCTGCAAGGCCGCAAAGACCTCTTTGATACATTGACCAAAGTAGTTGAATATGCGGGGATGAAAGACATTCTTGACAAAGAGAGTGTTACCTTCTTTGCTCCGCCTGATATGAGTATTGTGAAAGCGATGAAAGAACTCAATGAATATCTGGTAAGTCGCGGTCAGGATACGGTCACATCCTACAAACAGGTAGATCAATCTGTCTGGAAAGATTTTCTGGGTATGTATATCATTAAAGATAAATATGTATTAAAGGACTTTCCGCAATTGGATACAATTAATCTGGAAACTTTTGGCGGGCAGGGATATACGAGCTACTCCGGCAGGGTAATGAATATAGGGGTATTGTATAATGATACCAAGACTGTAAATTCTAACGGCGATATACAGATCATTAAATATAGCGGTTACAGACAGCTTTACCTTAATTATGTGGAGAACTATTCGTCATCTAATAATCTATTCAGTATGACAACAGGACCTGTTGCTACTTCCGATATTCAACCGACTAACGGAGTGCTCCATGTTCTGCAGTTCAGCCGGCATATTTTTGGATTTCAGCGTCTGGATTTTGTAAGAGCAGCAGTAGATAAAGGAATCAAACCTCTAAACTAATATTGACCAAGATGAAATACAGATATATACAGATTTTAGGAAATCTCCTTTTATTCATGACAATTAGTTCTATCCTAACTGTCGGATGTAGCAAAGATAATTTAGTCGGGGAGAATCCGTATGCCGGTGGTAAAGAACCTCTGGGCGTATCTTTCAAAAGTAAATATGCCGATCCCGAATCAGCATTTCCCGGAGATTTAGTGACATTTGAAGTCAAAGGATTGAAACAATACGAAGGAAAATTTGACTTTTTTATAAACAGTACAGCTGTTGGTATAGAAGAGCTGACAGACTCAACAGTCACGATCAGAATTCCTGAAAAAATCAGTTCAGGAGGAGCAACGATCAAAATAGGAGAACAGGTGTTCTTTGGTCCTACACTTAAGATAGAAGGAAGCGTCTCTATAGATGCAACATTTGACATTATCAACGGATTCAATAATACTGTACTCGATATTCTTTCTGATGGCGGAGGATATATTGTTGCGGGAGGATTTACAGATTTCGAAAAGTCAGCGACAAAAGCTAACCCTATCAATGGGTTACAATTTTTGAACAGTAATGGAAAAGCCAGTACAAATATGACTTTCGGAAAAGGAGTAAATCCATTTGGGAATGTCAACTCAATACTGAAGATGAGAGATGGTTCCTTTATTATCGGGGGCAATTTTGTAAGTATGAATCAGAGAGAAGCGATGAAAATTGCAAAGCTTAATTCAAAAGGCCAGCTGGATACCGTGATCGTAGAAGTTATCAATTCGACTGAAGACAAAAAGAACGATGTTGATACCGTATCTGCCTTTAATGGTGGAATAGAGTCCGGAACAATACTCAAAACATTCGTTACTGCAGATAATAAGATCATCGCCGTAGGAAACTTTGACCGCTATTCTAAAGTGGATTATACCTATTCATCCCGCAAAAATTATCGCTATGTCTATACACCTGTACGGAACGTGTTCAGATGTGATGCAAACGGAAAGCTGGATTCAACATTCGTATACAATAATAAAGGAGCAAACGGAATTGTAACCAGTGCCATTCAACAGAATGACGGAAAGATTGTTCTCGTAGGACAATTTACAACATATAATGACAAGCCTGCTAAAAATATTGTCCGTCTTAATCTGGACGGCACTGTTGACGAATCCTTCAATGTAGGGTCAGGGGCAGATAATAGTATTGTAGAGATAACATATGATTCGGCCAAAGATAAAATTGTACTGTCCGGTGTATTTAAAAACTTCAATGGTACAGTGGCTAATAATGTAGTTTTCCTCAATACAAATGGTAGCGTAGATCAGTCGTTCCGTATGCGTGAGGTTGAAGGTGGTGGTGTAGTATACGCCAAGATCCTGAGTTACGGAAAGGTGCTGGTAAACGGATCATTCAAGAAGTATGATGGTATTAACAGATCCAATCTTTTGATCCTAAATATGGACGGATCTGCCGATCAGCGCTATAATCATATCGGTAGTTTCAATGGTGTCATTTACGATGCTGTAGAGACGACTTCTGCTCTTGGATTACCGGCAGTAATATTAGGAGGATTTATATTTTCTGTAGATGGAAAAGCAACAGGGAATATTGTAAAATTAGAGTTAAACCCAAATCTGAACTAACATGATGAAAAGTAATATGTTTGCAATCTACGCAAAAAGAGTATGCCGGATCGGATCTGTCATTGTTGCTTCTGTAATCGTAATGAGCTGTAATAAAGATTTTCCGAATCTGTTAAACGAGCAGCCGGTCAATCAGAATACGGAAGTCGGAAAGCCTAAGGTACTTTATATCATAGTGGACGGGTTAAGAGGAAATGCAGTACTCAGTTCAAATGTCAAAAATCTGACTTTGATGCAAAAAAATGCACTTTACACGTTCAATGGTCTTACGGATTATAAAACAAATCCAATGACCAATGAGATTGGTTGGGCATCCATGCTGACAGGCGTGTATCAGGATAAGCATAAAGTCACTTCTTCGGATTTATCAACAGTAGATTTAAAAGATTATCCAACCGTGTTCACAAGGTTGAAAAGCATAGATAAGGATGCAACTTCCAGTGTATTTGCATCGTCGGATCCATTAGTGACATATCTCGGAGGAGCAGCTACTGCTAAAAAGGGATTTGCAGGAAATGATGAGGAAATGAGTAAAGCCGGACTGGAAGAATTAAAATCCGGAAAATCAGATCTTATCGTTATGCAGTTTCACGGAGTAGATGATGCCGGCCAGAAGTCATCTTATGAATCGACTGATGCACAATATATCAGTGCAATAAATAAAGTGGATCAGAAAATTGGAGAAGCTGTAGAAATCATCCGCAACAGACCCAGTTACAGCAGTGAAAACTGGTTAATTATTGTCAGTTCATCCAAAGGAGGGAAAGTTCTTGATCCAACCAACGATCAGACAGTATTTGGGGATGCAGTGAGAAACACATTCACGATGTTCTATTCCCCAAAATTCAGGCGTAAGCTTATCGCCAAGCTGAATACCACAGATATGCCTTTTGTGGGTAATGCAGTAGGTCTTACTTATGGAGAAGGAACATCGACATTAGCTACACTTGAAAATGCTTCCCAGTATAATTTTGCAAATAACAAAAACTTTACTGTGGTATTCTTTTTTAAATATAATGAAGCCAATGCGGTCTGGAATTATCCTGTTTTCTTCTCAAAAAGGGAAGAAGGATTTGGCGGAGCAGGTTGGAATTTCTTTGGTGAGAGCGGCAAGTGGGGATTTAACTCCTCCATCGGAGGGCAGGTCTTTGGACCAGTCGTAAATGACGGGAACTGGCATGCGGTAACTGTTGTTGTGAATCGGACAACCGGATCTATAAAAGCCTATACAGATGGTGTATTTAACAGTACAGCTACAACGAATGGCAATAATCTGGATAATACAGCACCTCTGCGTATCGGAAAAATACCCGGTAGTTCTAACAATAGTGCAAGATTTACCCTTTCTAACTTACAGATTTATAATGTGGCCTTTACAGACGAACAGGTTAAAAATCTGTCAGGGATAACACAAGTCGATCCGACACATGATCAGTATGCCAATCTTATCGGATACTGGCCGGGATACAGTGATGTAGGTACGGCAAGATTGAAAGAAAAAAGTGGTAAAGGGGCAGATTTTGTATTGACAGGCAGATATGACTGGCTGAATTTCAGTGATAAGGTAGATTATTTCAGATCACCTCTGGGTGGGGATTTTTATCATATGGTTCCTAATTCTGTAGATGTGCCTTTTATGATCTATCAGTGGTTTGGAACAAGTGATATTTATCAGTGGTCGCTGGACGGAAAAGGCTGGACACCTAACTATATATTGGTAAGAGATTAAGATCTAATGCTAACGATTAAAGAACTTATTATGAAAAAGAGCAATATTAAAATATTCATAGCATTGTGCATAGGGACTTTATTATTGTCCTGTAAAAAGTATGGATATGATTTCCAGGATGGGCATCAGGATGGAGATCAGGATCCTTCAGCAATAGATACTACAATGTTTGTCGCAGACAAAAGCTTGTACGATCGTGCCCGTGTATTTCCGGGTCTGGTAGGGGAGAATGTACCACGTATCAAAGATACAACTGTCATCATAGACATGAATAAGAATGTCATTTCCTCCAGAGACTACAAGATCAGTGTAGCTCCTCAGGCCATATACAGTACAGGATTGTATGCCCCTCCCGGTGAAAATGTCAAGATCACCGTACCGGAGGGACTTATCGGACTGACTGTGCAGATAGGAGCACACATGGACAATCTGACTGGGAAGGAAACATTAAAACGGGATCCGGTGATCTATACCGTTAAAGAGCTTGCTCCGGGAGTCAACTATGTGCGTAATCTGTATGGTGGTACCATATGGGTACGTTCCAATGTGGCGCGTCCAATCCCGGTAAACTTAAAATTCAGTGGTCCTGTAAGAGCTTCAGATTTTGTTCACGGACAGAGCGATATTGCAGCATGGAAAAAAGATGTATTGGCGAATAATGTTCCGTGGTTAGAAATCCGGGGTAAACATATGGTGATGACAGTTCCGCGTGCGAATGTAGTTACTTTCATTAATCAGGGACGATTCAATGATCTTAATGAGGTAATGGCCGAATGGAATATCGTATATGAGAAAGATTATTACGACTGGATGGGACTGAGTGCCACCGCTGCAGAAGTGAAAAACCGTTATCCGGAATTTCCTCAACGTGTTGTACTGGATATACAACCTTCGCTGGGATATGCACATAGTGGTTTCCCTTGGGTAGCACAGAATGATCTGCAGTGGTTAGATGAGCTGACCAATCTGACGACCATACACAATGGTAATTCATGGGGATCTTATCATGAAGTCGGGCACAACTTTCAGCAGACTTCTACATGGAGCTGGTCAGATCTTGGAGAAACATCCAATAACCTGTTTATTTTTAACGGAGGACATAGAAGAGGTAATGCAACTATCCTCAATTTTCACCCGGCACTAAAGACAGCTATACCAACAGCATTGACTTTTGCAGCTTCACTGACAGGAAAGAATTTCTCTAATCTGGATGGAGTAATTGCCGATGGAGAAGCTCCGTTTTTCAGATTGACACCTTTCCTGCAGCTATTTGATAAAATACAGGGAAAAAATGGAGAATCCGGATGGGCATTTATGACTTATTTATATAATAAATCCAGAAATTCAGACTATCAGTTCTCATTGGATCAGGCTAAAAGAGATTATTTCTACCGTTCATTATGTGAGTTTACAGGCCGTGATTACTACCGATTTATGGTAGCATGGGGAATGGCGGTCAGCAACGTAGCTAAGAAAGAGATGCGTGCCAAATATCCGCCAATGGAAATGACGACATGGACATACGACCCTATTAAAAAGACGGGAGGCAACTCTGCAATGAATCCAAAGTATGATCTGCCATCAAGTCCTTTTGAGTATACCTCTAACATGGCTACAGCAACTAATGAGAGTACCGGGAAATTTACGGCTATCAATGATGGTAGCATTACAACTTACTGGCACACCTGTTACAGCAGTTGTAATCCTGTTACTTCACTTCCGGTTACCATTACCATAGATATGAAAACTGCCGGAGAAATCAGAGGATTCTTTATTCAGAACAGACAAGGAAATACATATGCAACGCGTGTCAAAGTATATACCAGTGCCGATAATATCACCTGGACACAACAGGGAGACTATAAACTGGCACAATCAAGTGAAGCTACGGCACAACGAAATGCAAGAAGAGATTTTTACTTCCCTGCTTTAGTAGAGCCGAGATACATAAAATTTGAATTTCCGGATAAAAATCTGGGAGGTGAAAATCATGTGGCTTTGGCCGAGTTGGGTGTTTTCTTTGATATTAATTAATGACTATTATGAACTGTAAAAATATATACATCTCTTTTGCAACAATAGCATTTGCTTCCTTGGCACTGCTTTTCAGTTGTTCAAAATATGACAATCCCGGGCCGAATTTTGAAGAATATGAACTGCCACCGGATACCGTTGTACAGCGCAAAGTATTATTAATCTCTATAGATGGTACCGTAGGTAAGGAATTGAAAGAAATCATGCCCGAAACGATCAAATCTCTTATTCCTAACAGTAAGTATTCTTTCAGAGCAATAGTCGGTGAAAATACAGGTGATGCACCTACCTGGACGAGTCTGATGGTTGGTCAGACTTCAGCGACACATCATATCAGTAATGACGATTATTTACCTGAGCAGGGAGAGGATGAACATGCGGAATTAGTTTATCCGACTTCTTTTATAAACAGAATTGAGAAACTAACGCCGGAGAAAAAAACATATGCAATTTCTCAATCCACCGGTTTAGCTAATGTTTTGCTGCTGGACGCTGATGAAAGTGCTTTGGCGGCAAATGATGAAGATGCCAAAAATAAGGCCGTTGATTATCTGAAAAACAGAAATGTAGACATTATGGTTTTGCAGCTTACAGATGTCATCAAAGCGGGAGTAAATTCCTCTTTTTCGGCAAGTAGTCCGGAGTATGTGGCAGCAGTCAAAAAAGATGATCAATATGTAGGAGAAATTATCAATGCCCTTAAAGCAAGAGCCAACTATAAATACGAAGACTGGTTAATTATCCTTACATCCAATCACGGAGGTACGGGGAATACGTATGGAGGAAGCTCTTTCCAGGAGCGTAATTCTTTCACATTATATCATAATCCCAATTTTGCTTCCTCAGAGCTTAATGGCGAAATGATCACTCCTGTCAATTTCTACGGTTTCGATGGCAGTGAAACCAATTCACCGACAGAAGGAGTAAGAGCACGGAATGCGAATATAGGAACTACAGAAGATGATTATAATCCTGCTAAAACCAAGCAACTGACCATTGCAGCTAAAATCAAGATCAATAAGAATAAAGCACGGGGTGATTATTATTTTGACGTTCCTCCCTTCCTGAGTAAGACAAATGCCAGGACCGGGCAGACGCCGGGATGGTCATTCTTTAGAAATGGAAACGGTGTTTCTTTCTTTACAGCGGACGGCAGCGTAAAAAATGAAATGAAAGTAGATAATATATCACGTAACGGAGAGTGGGCACATATCACAGGAGTTATATATCAGGAAGGTGAAAATGTAGTGTCTAAATTTTATCTCAACGGAGTATTATCCGCCACGCAATCCAATAAAATGGATATTACAAAAGTATTATCCCCTAGTGCACTGACATTCGGTTTTCAGGGATCTACTTTCTTCAATCAGTATGTGGATTTCTATATGTGTGATGTCATGATTTTCAACAAGAGCCTGGAAGAAACAGAAGTGCGGGCTCTTGCCAATAAAATGGGTATTGCAGAAAGCGATTCCTATTACGCTAACCTGAAAGGCTACTGGCCGATGCAGGACAATGACAAGAGCGGCAAATTTAAAAATGCTATTTCCGGAAAACCTGATATTACCCTTCAGGGAAAGTACAGTTATAAAGTTTCGGCGAATACCTTACCTTTTGTAGATGCAAATAAAAGTATACTGTTTCAGGATATTGACATTACTCCGCAGGTCTATTACTGGATGGGAGTAAAAACTCAGGATACATGGAAATTGGAAGGAAGTGTTTTCTTAAACAAATTTGAAGTAGAGTTTTTAAAATAGACCATTATTAAAGACAACCAATTATGAAAGCATATATTCAACACCTATTTATTCTCTTTATCTCGGGACTGCTCCTGTTCACTTCCTGTAAACAGGATGAACTGATCTTTCCGGATGTTGTTCAGACAGAGGAGACGGTTACCACTACAAGACCAACCGCTCGCCCCAATAATCTGACGCTGTTCAGCAATTACAATCAGCAGATAGAGATCTTCTGGCCTGCTGTGAGTGACAGAGTCAAAAAGGCAACGGTTACCTACCAGGAAGCATCCGGAACAAAGTCCGTAGATGTCGTGAGTTTCGACAAACCTACAGTACTGGCTGTAGAACAGGAAAAAGAATACAGTATTAATATTGTCTATTACACAGCAGACAATACACCGTCAAAAACCAGTACAATCAAAATCACCTCCAAACCATTTGAAAATGAATTCAAAGCAAAAGGAGTTACCATGTTGGCATCTCCGGGAGGAGTCAGGTTTATATTTCCATCTACTACCGCAAAACAATTTGAGTATAAGATAAAATATCAGGCTGACGGACAACCAAAGGAAAAGGTAGTTACAAGCAGCGATCTGGATGTTATTGTAGAGGTAAATGGGCTTAGTGATGAAACCAAAGCCTATGAGTTCGATGTTACAGTTACTGATAAGGTGCTTAATCTGACTTCCAAAAGCTATCCTTACAGTCAGAAACCGGGCATTCTTCCTTACAAAGAGATTGCAGCGTCAATATCGATGTCAGGCTATTTCAATAAAGGGCAGATATTCTGGAGCAACGGAAGTGGTAAAAATGTTAATTTTGAAATCAGTTATTCATTAAACGGTACACCTCAAAAGCTAACGATCCCGAATACAGCTGTTGAAAACGGGAATTATATTTTCGCTATCAATTCTGCTGCGACAGCCATAGCCGTTAAAGTCACTGGAGAAGAAGGTTTGAGTACCGTTGTCAACGGATCAGTTGCACCAAGTCAGCTTAAAGCATTCAATACTGCTGATGCACGTAAAGGATGGACGCCATATGCTTCTAATTCAAATTCCACTTCCGAAGGTCCGCCATCCTTTATGCTGGATGCCAGCACATCTACCATATGGCATACACAATGGTCTACGACGACGACTTCTTCGCATCCGGCAGATCAAAAGTATCCTTTTACTTTGATCTTCACCTTTACGAAGACAAGAGCAGCCTCAGCCTCAGGACTCTTTAATGAGACTGCCCTCAGAACTCCGGCAGCTCCATTTGATCCGATTGTTGTAAAAGAAATCTCTTTACTTCACAGAAGTGCCAGTAACAGAGTAGTGAAAGATGTAAGAGTCTATGGAATAGATCTGCAGGGAAAAGAGATAGACTTTGGACAGTTTACATTGTCTAATACCGTGCAGGAGACCAAGCTGGCATTGAATAATAATGAAATTCTTAAAGCCGTAAAAATAGTCTGTCTCACCACATTCTCGACTACCAACCAATTTGCCAATTTCAATGAAATCTACATAACAGGTTATCCTGAAAAATAGATCTATTCTCAATAATCAGTTAATAAGTAAGGCCGGATATTCCGGCCTTGCTTATATCATAAGATCTTGCAGAATCCGAATGGATAGAACAGGGATACATCAGTTTGGGCTTACTTTAAAGATTTCAGATATGTCAGCACGAATTGATCAGCTTTTTGCAGAAAGATCTCCGTACGATCACATACAAGGTATAAATTATGCCCGTCAACCTCATAACTCGGAGAGTCTCTGAATTGTCGGAGACTATCACTTAGATTTTCTATTATTCCTCGTTCTTCCGGAACACTCAGACAGAAAATCTCCTCAGCAATGGGCGTTATGCATGACATGAGGTCGAACAGATAGACCAGATCTTTGACAGGAGGAGAATATCTTAACAGAATCAGAATCATGCCGAGGCAGATCTGTTCCAATGCAAGACTAAGCATTACAGCTACAGCTTCGTCATATCCGCAACCACATCCCTGTGAAGCCGAGGCTAACAGCCCTTTTGCATTGTTGTAGCGTATTTTCCAGATCTGTTCATCTGTTTTGTGTAGTACTAGTGGTCTTATCTCATGTGGATCAATATCAATAGAGTGTTTGTTATCCGTTACCCATTTTTCGGAACTGACTAAAATATGTTGATAAAAGGAATTGTTGTAATTTGCTTTTTCTCCCAACTCGTCAAGAGATTCACAAACCATTATAACCCGGATATGCTCAGGAAGTATGCTGTTGACTTCAGCCTGCTTTTGAAGGAATTCTTCTCTATGAATTCCGTTTACGACAAGTAAGTAGTAATGATGTAACTCTGTACTTTCAAGACGACTAATAACAGGGTTGCTTGCCCGTTGAGACCGGATAAGATAACTGAAGCAATAGATATGTAAACTATCCATAGAAGAGCGGATTGCTTGTATAATAAGCTCTTTATGCGTAGAAGCAGGATTTTCAGAAGGAGTATTCATATTGATTATAGATTGATAGTGGATAATGATGTCCGATGCAGAAATATATTAAGCCTCATCGGACAACAGCCTGATTCCAAAAGATGATTACCTGGTAACCTCTTTGATAAGATAAAGGATAGCCATAGCAGAATACTATACAGCATTCCTATCCTGTATGTCGTAACAGGACATGGAGTTGTATGACATATGCAATAAGAAGGGAGGGCGTTGATCCGCTATTCGGGTCTGTAGACCAGGCGGATAATAAAGAGTATCATTGAAGTCCTAATGTAATATGGTTCTTGGAGTAGGACTTATCTTCCTGAGGCATTCACTTGATCAAAAGATGATATAATTGATGTTTTTATTCCATTAGATTTATTAAGTTATACGATAGAGGAAATGAGATAATAACAACAGATACATCTGACAGATCTTCTGATTGTTTGGATTTTAAGTTATTTTTTGTACTTTTCATGAATGAAATATTTTAACTGGGTTGAGAATTTGTTTCTAAAACTAAGTTAGGATATTATTTTATCTTTTTCAAATAAAAAGTCAAAATAATGACTAATATTAAAGAACGTATTTTGGAGATAGCGGAATTTAAGAAGATTAACAAGGTTGATTTCTTTAAAGACCTGGGGCTTTCTTATGCTAATTTTAAAGGAGTGCAAAAGAATTCGTCTTTAGGTTCGGATACTTTGGTTACTATTTTAGCTAAATATAGTGATATAAATGAAGCCTGGCTTCTCAAAGGAACCGGAGAAATGCTTAAGGATGGTATCGGCGTAGCGCTAGATGATCCGGATGGATATGTGAGTATGCGGCATATTGACTCCACCATTGAAGCACTGAATAAAGTTGTTGAAACTCAGGAGATCACGATCAGGTCACAACTAAAGACCATAGCTGCCCTTGAAGCACAATTAAAACAACTACAAAAAAGAAAATAAAAAAACAGGGCTTTTAGAAAAGCCCTGTTTTTTTATTTAACAAAATTATTCTTCAAAATTCCCTAGAGAATAGGAGTAATCGTAATGTTTCTGAATTCAATTGGAGCATGGTCACCTTGAAGATAGATAGGTCCCGGTTCACCCTCTTTACTATCCAGAGCCCCTCCCGTGATACCAGGTATCTCTTGATTACTGATAATAGTTTTGCCATTAGCCACTATAGTTACCAGACGACCACGCAGAGTGATTTCATATTTCTGCCACTCATTAGGGCCTAAAGTCACCATCTCATTTGGAGCAATGAAACCATATACACCACCGAAATAAAGTGCTCCCGGATGTTTGTCTTTCGGACTATCTTCAATCTGAACTTCGTAGCGTCCGCGAAGATAGATACCACTGTTCCCACCTTCCTTATATCTGAATTCGGCAGTCAATTTAAAGTCTTCGAATTTTTGATCACTGATCAGGTTTGCACCCGCCTTTTCACTTGTCAGCACACCATCGACCACCTTCCATTGGTTTTCCGGTGCAGATGCTTTCCATCCGGTCAGATCCTTACCATTGAAAAGTGCTATAGGAGATCCCCACTTCACTTCCCCTGTACGATTCAGGTAAGGAGCTTTTACTCCGGTAAATGTAAACTTCTCATTCTTATTTGTCGTTACAGTACCTTTCAGATTGCCCGCATCCAGCTGACCCTCTATTGTAAAATCACCTTCGCCGCCTTCCCATTGAGGAGGAATAGCAAAGGAAAACTTACCATCTTTCAGAATAACATGAGAGACAGGGCGCTGACTACCGCTGTCGCCAACATAAGCACCTACCAATGTATTGAATCCCGAAAGTTTAATCTCAATCCAGGAAGGAGCCTCCTTGCCGTTTTTATCAACAGTAAGATCCCATCTGCCGATAAGGTCTTTGTATTCTTCCGGAATAGTCTGTGTCGCAGGATTGTGCACTTCTTCTTTGGCTACTGAATCCTGAGTAGCAGAACCATCTTTGGCAGTTGGATTACAAGATACCAGACCGGCACTGATTGAAGCCACAGCCAGAGCGCTGTACATAAATTTTTTGATCATTTTTATTGGTTTTTGGTCAACTAAAATTATTTAATGATGTATTCGGTTCCTCAGTCACGGATAGGTGTGCCGAATGAGGCCTTATACAAATCTACAAATTGCAGATGCCTTTTAATAACTTCGATCGTAACTTTTATATATTATTCTTCAGAATGTGTACCTCACTTCCATTAAATAAACATCGCCTCCCTGAGAATAGAAGAGGCGATGTCATCAGAGGTTACGGATTATAATATATTGCACTTATATCGTTCATGTTCTGCTATTTCAGGAGATTCTGAATAAAAGGGAGCATTTCAGGATGATCGAAATCAACACCTCCTATATGTTTTGTTACCATCTTTCCCGATTTGTCAATGATAATAGTTGTAGGGATCGAATTAGTGCTGAACTCTTCAGGTAAATTACCCTCTACAATATAATTAGGCAGGCTAAAACCCTTTTCCTTGATATAGGAGGTTGATTGTTTTAATTTGCCATCCACATCCATCATAATAAATACAATGTTGGGATTACTTTTAAGTTTATTGTAAAGATTGTTTAGAGAAGGCATCTCCTTTTTACACGGAGGGCACCATGTGGCCCACATATTTATAAAAATTACTTTGTTGCGTATATCCTTTAACACAATCTTTTCGCCTTTTGCATTTTTAAATACCGCATCAGTCTTTCCTAGAGCCTGTATCTCTGTCTTGCTATCCGTATAGTCGGGCTCTGTTAAAGGAGTATTCTCTGTTTTCAGTTCGTTAACCTGATTGCCCAATGCGTAGAGGCTGATTCCTGTGATCAATACCAAAGAAGTCATGATCCCAAGAATAATATGGAATGTTTTTTTGTTCATATAGAATATCAATAGAGTTGATTAATCAACGTAATAAATAAAGTGAAATTATACCGGATGAAAAGTATGATTAGGCTAAATCAGCAGGGTGCGGTTTAAGAGATAGGTGGGAGTGGGAGAACTGTAGTATCCAGCTGCGGTTGTATATTGTTTTACCGGAATGGCACGACAAAGTGAACCAAGGTCGTGAAAATAACGGATAATGGATGGAGCAAGGAAAGTAGGGGAGGAATGGCCGCTATGTGATCGCACACGGGTCATATTTGCACAGGTGACAGAGATAGTGCCTTTAGTCAGAGCGGTAGTTGTACCACCTGAAGGAAGAGCAATGTCTTCCTGATGGCTGTTCAGCGCTTTGATAGCCAGTTTGAAAGGACAGGAGCTGAATACACTGATAAATAAGATGAAGACCATATAAATAATGATCTTTGCCATATTTGTGTATTGTCTGTTATCTCTTCCTGACATGATAATAAAGATATCAAACCCTTTATATAAAGACAAATTGTAAGCCCTATTTTACAAACAGAGCTTACAAAAAGCTGTTCATTATTTTACTTCAAATACATTATTGGTATCATTGACATCGGCCAGACGGGCTGTTACATCAATGGTTGCCTTTTTTACAGCTTTGGAGACTTTAAACGTATAAATTGGTTTAGTCCAGAACCAGTCTTCCAGTACTGTTCTCTTGATACCCTGATAGACTGAAAAATTTTCAGCAGGTTTTTCTCCCCTCATCTCACGTAACGGAATATAGAACAATTCTTTGCTGCCATCCTGATATTCGACCAATACATCCAGAGGCATTGCGAAATCCGATTTATTGATCAGGTTGATTTCATTGTTTTCACCAGGAGTAATTGCATAGTCAATCTTGCGGGTCGTATTGATAAACAAATTAAAGTACCACTTCAGATTGATACCAGACACCTCCTCCGCTACGCGTTTGAAATCATTCGGAGTAGGATGCTTGAATTTCCAGAGCTCATAGAATTTTAAAAATGTAGCTTCCAGATTCTGCTGCCCAATAATATAACCCAGTTGTTCAGCAAGTACCTGACCCTTATTGTAAGCCTCATTGCTGTATGCATAGTTTGTATTATAATAATCTGCTAACAAGCTGGCAGGCTCTTCCTTACCGGACAGTGCCAGTTTAATATAGCTTTTGTATGCAGGAAGAACCGGATTGTCCGGCATAGGATTGGTCTTTTTGAATAAATGCTGAAAAGCCAATTCCTCGATATAACTGGTAAATCCTTCATCAAACCACTCGTCTACCGTCTCATTGATTCCGAAAAGATGCTGATACCAGGAGTGTGCTGCCTCATGGTAGATAACTCCTACCAGACTCTCTAATGATCTTTCACCAGTCACTAATGTCGTTGTACCATATTCCATTCCGCCGTCACCACCTTGTACCACAGTATAAGTAGACCATGGATATGCACCAAACTTGCTGCCGCAAAAATCAAAAAATGCGGTTGTATATTCCATCGCACGCGTCCAGCTTTCAGTGGTTTTAGCTCCGGGTTTATAGACCAGATATACATCCACGCCACCTTTGCTGCGCGCATGATTTACTAAGAACTGCTTATCCGCTGCCCAGGCAAAATCATGAATATTCTCTGCTTTGAATCGCCACGAAGCCTTACCTTTTGTCGACTGGACTTTAGCATTTTTGACATATCCTTTTACCTGATCCGGATTCTGTAAAGCGCCTGACCCCCCGATAACGTAATCCTTGTCTATGTTGATGGTGACATCAAAATTGCCGAAAGGCGCAATAAACTCACGTGCCACATACTCATCGAGATGCCATCCGAATTCGTCAAACTGGGCCATCTTCGGGTACCATTGCGTCATAGAAAGCTCAACACCCTCTTTTGAATTACGACCGCTGCGGCGGATTTGTTCAGGTATCTGCGCTTCCCATGTCATATCAAAGGTAGTGGAAGAATTAGGTTGTATCACTTTTGCAAGAGTTACTTCCAGTATAGTTCCGTCTACTTTGTAAGTAGTACCCGCGCCGTCCTGAGTCAGAGACTTTATCTTTTGATAACCAATCTGGTCAGGCTTTAGTGTCGCTATGCGGCTTTGGTATACCGGTTTTTCTTTCGTGCCGATATTGCTTGTCATCCGAGAATCCGGATCTGCAATATTTGCTAAACGATAATCCATCATACTCCCCGGCTGGAAAGCATTGAAATATAGGTGAAAATAAACTTTCTTAAGTTCCTGTCCGGAATTATTGGTGTACAGCAATTTCATTTTTCCATCATATTGATAAGATTTCTCTTTTACATCAATAACCATGGTGTAATCTACTTTTTGGTCCCAATAACCTTTACGTTGAGCAAATGCATTGGTACATAGCAATGCAATAAGAAATAAGAAGTACAGTTTTTTCATTATAAATGATGAATCGATTAATACTGCCAAACTTACGAAAAACCATTTAATGATGAAGTGCAGGATGTCTTCAATATGTACAATTCTTTCATTGGGGAGAGTAAAAGGCAATCCGGAAGCTTTCACAGAATTTAGCGAAGTCCTTCGCTTACCCTTCAGAACGAATTACATATTATAGTACTCTATATTATGATGTTGAATAAATTGAATCATAGCCTGTAATTCATCTTCATTCTGAAATAGTTTGTTTCTCCAGAAGCGGTATGAATGACCTTTACGCTGATATATAATCAATAGGTTTCCGCCTGATCGGGGGAGATTGCGGATATGAGAGATATTCGCCAGTGGCAGCTCTATATGTTTTTCACTTTTTATGATAGTCAGTTTCTGATCATCAAATGTCCAGTGAGAAGGAATACGGCTGTAACGTACTGCCAGAAAAATAACCAAAGGAATGGACACTAAAGTGATCAATACTTTGACGATTTCCTGAAAGGGAGTGAATGCAAGTAAAACAGCGATTAAAGTAATGCCGCCAAATATAAGAGCCATGTACTTGGCGCGGTGTAATGTTGAAATGTAATACGTTTGATCAGACATATATGTCAAGTTACTTTGGACAACCCCTTAAGGAATAAAAAAAGTGCCAAGTTTATAGGATTGGCACTTTTTCAGGTATTTTTATTTTAATCTTCTTCTTCCATATTCACGGTTTCACCTTTTTGATTGATATAGAAAGAATTTTCATGTTCATCAGTGACATAGGCGACTCCGTCCGAAAAAGCGCTGGCCAGACGGTATTTAAACGGAATCAGCACCTTACCATGCTTATCTATATATCCGTGAAGATTATTTTTTTCAGCAACGAGGATATCATTATCTATTCCTACTTCCAGATAAGTGTATCCGGCTAAGGTCGGATTTGATTTGTTAAATTCCTGAAGATAATACTTTGAATCCTGCATACCTATAAAATAGCTGTCCCTTATCTGAATAATACTTTCATAGGTAAATGGAAATACAATCTCATTTTTGAGATTGATAATACCCATCTTATTATCTTTCATTGCAGCAGTGAATTGCCCTTCAAATTCGTTGAGATATTCATATTGAGCCGGAATAAGAACTTCCCCCTCACGGGTTAGACAGCCATAGAGATTGTTTTCAGTGTATATAACAGGGCCTTCTGCCGTCCATAGCAGACTTTCATATCTGAACGGGATCAGGACCTTACCTGTCAGATCGATTGCTCCGTATTTTTCATTTGAATCGGACGCGATCAGAACATCCTCTCCTGTCACCAGGAGTTGGGTATAAGCTGCCGGAATAACGATATTACCTTCCAGATCCTGCACACCAAACAATTCGGTAGTTTCATCCTGAAAAGAAACCAGTGAATCGCTAATATAATTGTCCATCATAGCACTGTCAATGGTAGCATCCATAACAGAATCATTCCAGGCTTCTGTTTGAGGATATACCTGTTCCTGCTCTGTATAATCGGAAGGAATTTCAAATACTTTAGAGTCGTTTTTTACTTCCTTGACAGCAGAAGCCTGCAAGCCAACTCCATTGATGGTCATTAAAAGCATTGTTCCCGGAATTTTCTGAAGATATGTATTATCTCTCCAAAACAGTCTGGGAAGATCTTTGGTATACCATATTTCTGCTGTAGGGTCAAAGCCGTCTAATTCGTCAATTCCGGATAAATCAAAAGTAAGTGTGGCTTTGTTACATGTATACCCCAGAATCTGCTTTTGTTCCTTATCATCAAAAGATAAAGTACCAACTATAGAATAAGCATTATCAAATGTTTTTTTTACAAAAGTTTTATATGTCGGACGTAATAAAACAGTTTCTTTTTTAGCAATATCGATAAGCTCTATCTTAGCATTTTTGTTTTTGCCCTCAACCCGAATAAAATCTCTATTATAGATAATATCATTAAGCAGGTCTCCGTCATTTCCTATCATACTGATTGTTTGAACCGTTCCTGATTCACTTTCGGATAATTTCTTCTTTTTCTCCGCTAATCTGTTTTTAAATTCTGCAGATGTAAAAAAAATATATTTAATATTATATGTAGGGGACTGAGATTGTGCCGAATAGCTTACAAGAAGCAAGGCTATTAATAAATAAAATTTATTCATGTAGTGTGGTTCAATTCCAAGTAACAAAAGTCTTGTTAAATAGCGAATAAAACAAACGTTTTCGTGAGCATTTGCGATATTTTATACCGCTAAAGTTACAGTTTCTGTAATCAAAATCGCATATTTGGAATATAATACCTAACCATGATGAACAGATACCTGCTAATTTGTTTTTTTATTTTGATCAACAGCATCTCAAATGCACAAAATAAACCGAATATTCTGATTATTATTTCAGATGACCACTCTTTTCAGACTATCGGAGCATATGGTTCTGCCGTAGCACATACTCCGAATATTGATCGTATAGCGAAAGAAGGAACTGTCTTTGACCGTGCCTATGTTACAAATTCGCTTTGTGGTCCCAGCAGAGCGACATTGCTTACCGGAAAGTACAGCCACAAAAACGGCTTTAAGGATAACGAGAATTCACATTTTGATCATAGTCAGGCTACATTCGTCAAAGATTTACAGGGAGCAGGTTATCGCACAGCCTGGATCGGCAAACAACATCTGGGAGCCAAACCGCAAGGGTTTGACTATTACAGTATACTGGATGGTCAGGGGCATTATTTTAATCCCGTTTTTATTAATCAGGGAGACAAACGCGAACAGATAGAAGGATATGTTTCGGATATTGTGACCGAGAAAGCGGAGCGATGGTTAGATACCTTGAATAAAGATAAGCCATTCTGTCTGATATTAGGCCATAAAGCTACTCATCGTTCATGGCTGCCTGATCCCAGGGATTTCGGAACCTATGATCAGGCTGAAATTCCGTTGCCGGACAACTTCTACGATCAGTATGACAAAAGAAAAGCTGCAGCCGTACAGGAGATGAGTATTGCAAAAGATATGTTGCTGCCCTATGACCTGAAGATGTATCCTACAAAAGAGGATATGCGAAAAGATTATGATTTTTCCCGCTTTACAGAAAGTCAGTTTGAGAAATACTATGCTTACTACAAACCTATTCAGGACGATTTCTACGCACGCAAACTCTCCGGCAAACAACTGGAAGAATGGAAGTACAGACGTTATATGATAGATTATCTTAATACGGCCGCTTCTCTGGACCGGAATATAGGCGAGGTGCTGGATTATCTTGATACGCACGGACTGAAGGATAACACGATTGTAATCTATCTGTCTGATCAGGGATTTTATATGGGAGAACATGGCTGGTTCGATAAACGTTTTATGTATGAAGAATCTTTTCGTACACCTATGGTTGCACGGTATCCGGGAGTGATCAAGCCCGGCACACATACAGAAGCCCGGGTAATGAATATCGATATTGCTCCGACTTTATTGGAAATTGCAGGGGTCAGAATACCGAAAGAAATACAAGGCAAATCATTCTATTCTGTACTGAAAGATGCGAAGAAACCTTTCAGAAAATCCAGCTATTACCATTATTATGAGAACGGTACACACGCTGTATCTCCGCATTTTGGAATCAGCGATGGTAAGTACAAGCTTATCAGATTCTATAAAAGAGTAGAATCATGGGAATTATATGATCTGGAAAAAGATCCTCATGAAATGAATAATATCTACGCAGACAAGTCATCCGAGGCAATTATCGGCCGGATGAAAAAGAAACTGCTTGCAGAAATCAGACAGGTAGAGGATAATGAAGCAGAAGCTATTTTTGAACAAAAACTATGAGTGTGAAACATATATGCAGTTATATCAGTCTGACTGTTTTCCTTTTTGTGGGTCAGCAGATACAGGCACAGGATAAACAAAAACCTAATGTACTGATGATCTACGTGGACGATCTGGGCTATGGCGACCTCAGTATCTATGGCGGGCAGGATATAGAGACACCTCATCTGGATGAATTGGCGACCTCCGGAATAAGATTTACAAATGCGCATGCTGCAGCCTCTACCTGTACGCCGTCCCGTTATGCACTGATGACCGGTAATAATCCTTATCGTGCTAAAGGTACCGGTATCTTACCCGGTGATGCGGCACTTATTATTCCTCAGGATAAAATCACACTTCCCAAAGTATTTCATCAGCAAGGCTATACTACAGGGATTGTTGGGAAATGGCATCTTGGATTAGGAGAACAGGTAGAAAAAGACTGGAACGGCAAGATTGCACCCGGACCATTAGAGGTTGGATATGATTATTCCTTTATCTTCCCGGCTACAGCAGACCGTGTTCCCACAGTTTTTCTCGAAAACCATTACGTACTTGCAGCAGATGCTAAAGATCCTATACAAGTAAACTACCGGCAAAAAATCGGGAACGAGCCCACAGGAAAAGAAAATCCGGAATTACTCAAACTGCATGCTTCTCCTGGTCAGGGACATGATAATACTATTGTAAACGGAATAGGACGCATAGGCTGGATGACAGGAGGAAAGGATGCCAGATGGGCAGATGAAGAGCTAACACTGACATTTTTTGAAAAGGCGAAGGAATTTATCAAAACCAATCAGAAGAAACCATTTTTCTTATGTTACAATGCTACAGAACCTCACGTACCGCGTATGCCGGCAACCTTATTTAAAGGCAAAAGCAAACTCGGGCTTCGTGGAGATGCTATTCTCCAGCTGGATTACACTGTGGGACAATTGGTACAGGAGCTAAAAAATAACGGTCTCTATGAGAATACTATCATTATTTTTACCAGTGACAATGGTCCGGTTTTAGATGATGGATATGCAGATCAGGCAGTGGAGAAATCCGCTAATCATGATGCATTCGGCGGATGGCGAGGCGGCAAATACAGTGCATTCGAAGCAGGTTCACGTGTGCCCTTTCTGGTGAGCTGGCCTGCGGTCATCAAAGGAGGGCAACAGTCAGATGCACTGATCGGACAAGTAGACTTGCTGGCTTCGTTTGCCGGCCAGTTAGGAGTTTCTTATCCCAAAGACCAGGCTGTAGATAGTCAGAACCAATGGAAAACTTTAATAGGAACAGACAAAAAAGGCCGGACCTATCTGGTAAAAAGTTCCGGAACGTTTTCCATTATACAGGGCGATTATAAGTATATCAAACCGCGAAAAGGAGCCAAAATTGACAAAGCTGTAAATATCGAACTGGGTAATGACGAGCAACCGCAGTTATATAATCTGCGTACCGACAAAGCGGAAAAGGAGAATATAGCTGCTAAGCATACAAATAAAGTGAAAGAACTGGAGCAATTGTTACAATCTCAGCTATAATGATAGTTTGATTTCTGACATTGCAAAAATCTTCCCAACTTTGTGTCTATGTCCTTCTCAAAAAGATTAATTGCCTGGTATGATCAGCATGGACGTGATTTGCCCTGGCGACATACACAGGATCCTTATATCATCTGGTTATCTGAGATTATTTTACAACAAACCCGTGTAGAGCAGGGAATGCCTTATTTTATGCGGTTTTCAGAGCAGTATCCCACTGTTCAGGATTTCGCTTCCGCAGATGAGGATCATATACTCAACCTGTGGCAAGGTCTGGGGTATTATTCCCGGGGACGAAATATGCATAAGGCTGCGCGAATGGTTGTTTCTGATTTCGCAGGAATTTTTCCAACAGCGTATGATGAGGTTATTAAGCTTCCCGGAGTAGGAGAATATACTGCAGCAGCAATTTCATCCATTTCCGCAAATCAGGCTAAAGCAGTACTGGATGGGAATGTTTTCCGTGTATTATCCCGGTATTTTGGAGTAGAAGTCGAAATCAATACTCCGGCAGGAAAGAAGGTTTTTACCGAACTGGCAAATGAAATGCTGGATGCAGATGATCCTGCGCGGTATAACCAGGCTATTATGGATTTCGGAGCTATGCAATGCAAACCCAAATCACCAGCCTGTGGTATCTGTATCTTTAATCAGGAATGCGTAGCCCTGAAAGAAGATAAAGTACATCTGCTACCCCTTAAAAAGAAAGGAAAAGGCAGCAGAAACAGGTATTTCCATTATTTTATTATAGAAGAGGATGATAAGATTATGATGTCCAGACGTGGTGAAGGAGATGTATGGCAGAACCTGTATGAATTTCCGATGATTGAAACGACAGAACCGCTTTCGGGACTCGATATTCTGAAAGATGAGCGTATAAAAGAATATTTTTCGGAAGATCTTTCCCTTGAATTAAAAGGCAATGTAATCAAACATATACTCAGTCATCAGAATATTTATGCACAATTCTATAAAGTCAATAATCCTTCAGCATTAAAGTTGAAAAAAAAGTCTTGGAATTATGTATTCTTAAAAGATTTAAATAAATTAGCTCAACATAAGTTGATTTTTAGTTTTATAGAAACCAACATTAGCTAATTACTAAACACCTAAATTTATATCATGTCAGGCATTAACAAAGTTATCTTGGTTGGGCATTTGGGCAAGGACCCTGAAATCCGTTACTTAGAAGGCAACGTCAGCGTTGCCAGTTTCCCGTTAGCAACTTCAGAAACATTCAACAAAGATGGTCGAAAAGTAGAACAAACAGAATGGCACAATATCGTGATGTGGAGAGGCCTGGCCGATGTTGCAGCCAAATATTTGAACAAAGGGCGTCTGGTATACATTGAAGGACGTCTCAGAACGCGGACTTATGAAGATAAGGAGGGGATTCGCAGATACACTACAGAAGTAGTAGCTGAGAACTTTACTTTACTAGGTCGTAAATCTGATTTTGAACAACCAGCTCAGGGTGGAACCACTGCTGCGTCGGCAGATAAAGCAGTAGAAAATAAAGAGCAGCAGGTTGACTTTAAAGAGTTAGATGATGACAATGACGGACTACCGTTTTAAAAGAAAAGAGACGATATAATGTTACTAAAGGATTCTGCTAAAACAGGATCCTTTTTTAGTTTGTATGTAAAATACAGCGTTATCCTGATCAGGTGTAAATCTTCAGTTAGACGGGTAATATGACAACCAGGTGTCGGTATTCGTAAAACTAATGCGCAATCAATACCGATGTCATTTTAACTTTTTTAATTTTTGCTGTATCTTTGGCCTTATGTTGCAAGATAAAATAAAGCAGTATACTGAAGAGATCGAGCAGTTCAATCCGCAGACTTCAGCTGATGTAGAAAATTTCAGATTGAAATTTTTGGTTTCCAAAGGAATAGTCAAGAGTTTATTTGAAGAATTTAAGGCCGCTCCTGCTGATGAAAAGCGTGTTTTAGGTAAAGTACTAAATGATTTCAAACAACTGGCTGAAGGTAAATATCAGCAGGCACAGGAACAATTTGGTTCCACAGGAAAAGTAAGTCAGGCTAAAGCTGAAGGAGATCTTACCCTTCCGGGCGATGGCTTTACGTTAGGTGCCCGTCATCCCTTATCTCTGGTTAGAAAAGAAATTGTTGAAATCTTCAAGAAGCTGGGTTTTATCGTTGCAGAAGGGCCGGAGATCGAAGACGACTGGCACAATTTCTCTGCACTGAACTTCCCGCCCGAACATCCGGCAAGGGATATGCAGGACACTTTTTTTATCAAAAAACAAGATGGTAATGATATTGCTCTTCGTACGCACACCTCTTCTGTACAGGTGCGTCTGATGGAGGCTGGTCAGCCACCGTTCAGAGCTATTATGCCGGGACGAGTATATCGTAATGAAGCTATATCTGCACGTGCACATTGCTTTTTTCATCAGGTAGAAGGACTGTATGTCGATGAGAATGTATCATTTGCAGATCTTAAGCAGACCCTGTATCATTTCGTACAGGAACTATACGGAGAAGGTACAAAAGTACGGTTCAGACCGTCTTATTTTCCATTCACAGAACCGTCGGCCGAGATGGATATTTCATGCACCATTTGTAAAGGTGCCGGTTGCCAGTTATGTAAATATTCCGGCTGGGTAGAAATCCTGGGTTGTGGTATGGTTGATCCTAATGTGTTGGAAAACTGTGGTATAGATAGTACTAAGTATTCCGGGTTTGCATTTGGCATGGGTATAGAACGCATCACAAATCTGAAATATGAAATCAGAGATTTACGTCTGTTCTCTGAAAATGATGTTCGTTTTCTGAATCAGTTCCAAACAGAAATTATATAAATGAAAGCATTGCTCAGACTTGGTATAGTTGCATGTATTACTTTATTAGTATACTCCTGTTCTAAGGGAGGTTGTAATGTTGTACCAAGTGTGAGTGTGCACTATAGATTCAGTCAGTCAAGCAATCCTAAGCTGTTTGCTGCGGGAGGAGCAGATGTGATTAATGGAATCGGTGTTGCAGGTGTTATTGTATACAATACGGGCAATAATACCTTTATTGCTTATGACCGATGCAGCACAGTCAATCCGGAACAGCGAAACAAGGTGGTGCTGGATGAAAACCCAAATGTTGCAAAAGATCCGGTGAGTGGTGCTAAATGGCTCTTGCTGGATGGATCGCCGCTGGATATTGCAGAATGTCCGCTGAAGCCCTATTATGTGATGAAGCAAGGTGAGACCTATATTATCCAAAATTGATATATAATGGAGCCTGAAAAAATAGTTACATCCATAAAAAAGGCTGCCAGAGAGCTGTTCAGACGATACGGCTACAACAAGACCAGTGTCAACGAACTGGCAAAAATGGCCAATGTTTCCAAAGCCACCGTCTATAAATATTTTATCAGCAAGGAGCTTATTCTCCATGCGATCCTGATGGATTATATCCGTGAAAATGTTAAGGACATTCTTGATAAAAATGTAAATCAAAAAGATCTTTCCACTTTTCTGGCCAATACCATTCTGCGTGTCAGTCGTCTGACGTATACCGTATGTAATGAGTTTGTCGGATGGGAATTTATACGGGAATCTGCCAACGCACAGGAATATCTAAAAACCCTGTCTGAAGATCTGGAATTTTTACTGTTGAGCTCATTTATACAGAATGAGGCTATCGCCAGCGAAGTTCCTGAAGAAAAGCTAACCTTCCTTATCAAGACCAGTAAAAACGTCGTTTTTTCATTTGCTTTCACGGCGGTATCTGATGCTGACGTTCGCAAAAATTTTATTTCTTTCCAAAAAGAAATACTCCCATATCTTGTACAGGCAGCATTGATCTAATCTGCTTCCAGTTATGATCGCATTGAAGGTCTGATTATTTCCGGTAAAAACTGTATTTTTGCGCCTATCATGAGAAGAAGAATTCCACAAGAGAAAAAGTTTATTTCGGATATTGCTGTTATTGATATCGCTGAAGAGGGAAAAGGGGTAGGTAAAACCGATGAATTAGTGTTGTTTATTGATAAGGCCATACCCGGTGATGTAGTAGATGTGGAATTGATCAAGAAAAAGAAAAATTTCGCTGAAGCGAAAGTCGCAGCACTTAAGAAGGCTTCCGAATACCGCATAGATCCCTTTTGTGAACACTTCGGAGTATGTGGTGGTTGCAAGTGGCAGCATATGGATTATAATGGCCAGTTGAAATTTAAACAACAGACTGTTGATAATGTACTTGCACGAATAGGTAAGGTAGATACTTCGCTTATGGAGCCTATTTTGGGATCCGGAGAGACCGAGTATTACCGGAATAAACTGGAATATACATTCTCAAATAAAAGATGGCTGACTTCTGTAGATGATGCTAATGAGGGACTGGAAATGAATGCACTGGGATTTCATGTTCCCGGACGTTTTGACAAAATTCTCGATATAGATCATTGTTATTTACAGCAGGATCCTTCCAATGCTATCCGTAATCATATACGTGCATTTGCGATAAAGCATCAGATTTCTTTTTATGACCTCCGCGAACACGCCGGAGCATTGCGTAATCTTATTATACGTACGGCTTCTACAGGAGAATTGATGGTGATTGTTGTATTTGCCTATCCGGAAGAAGGACAGGTAGATTTACTGATGAATGATATAAACAGTAGTTTTCCGGATATTGATTCTTTGCTGTATATCATCAATCAGAAAAAAAATGATACCATCTTCGATCAGGATATTCACATCTTCAAAGGAAGAGATTTTATCTATGAAGAGATGGAAGGATTAAAATATAAAATCGGACCAAAGTCATTTTATCAGACAAATTCACTTCAGGCATACGAATTGTATAAGATTACAAGAGAATTTGCAGGATTGACAGGAGATGAGTTAGTGTATGATCTTTATACAGGTGCAGGTACTATTGCCAACTTCGTTGCCAAAACGGCACGCGAAGTGATCGGTGTCGAATATGTACCTACAGCTATTGAAGATGCTAAAATCAATTCCGCTATCAATCAGATCGGCAATACAAAATTCTATGCCGGCGATATGAAAGATGTGCTCACAGCAGATTTTATAGCCGAGCACGGAAAACCGGATGTTGTCATTACAGATCCTCCGCGTGCAGGCATGCATGGAGATGTGGTACAACGATTGCTGGAAATGGAAGCAGACAAAATTGTATATGTAAGCTGTAACGCTGCTACACAGGCACGTGATCTTGCATTATTGAATGAAAAATATACGGTGGATCGTATCAAGCCTGTTGATATGTTTCCGCACACGCAACACGTTGAAAATGTGGTGCTATTAAAATTGAAAAGGTAAGCGTATGGATTTGGAACAATTATTGAAAAATCAAGCCGGAGGAGACGGACAGAAAGAACAGAAAAGTCCTTTGGACAGTCTGAAAGTAGATCTTGATTTTTATGCAGAATCAATCAAAGAAGTGGCTACAGAAATGCTGTCCGAAGGATATACCCTGTTCCCTATTTTTGTAGCGCATCAGCATCAGGTGAGTGTGGGAGAGGTGATCTTAGATAAGACTGATCTGGATACCAAATGGAGTATAAATGCCTCTTCTCTTGAAGAATTTGTAGAAAGAGGGTTGATAAAAGAAGATCGGAAAGCTTATTTTGAGCGTACCTACAAAAAACCGGAAGACTATATGTGTCTGTTTGTAATTGTGCCGGAAGGAGCGAATTTTGTATTCTATCCGTACAAATAATCCGTTATATTCTTTTAGGTATTTTTAACATTTTGATTTATTAAAGTATTGTTACTTTTAGCCTGTATGTATAAGTTAACAAAGTATAAGTTTGGATTTTATCTGTTGATTCTTTTCTTTGGATTCAATATCCAGGCATCTCATTCCCAGACCATGAGTCAGGTTAGCGGTTTGGTTATGGAGAAAGGAACCGGTACCAGACTCTCAGATGTTAATGTTACCAATCTGCGTACCCGAAGAGTGGGTATTACAAATAATTTTGGAGTCTTTAATATAGATGCATCTGTTGGAGATAGTTTATACTTCTCAAAAATCGGATATGGACCGGTGAAGACAATTCTGTATAGCAAAGATGATATTCTGATAGATATGCAGGCCGGGATCAAGCTGGAGACAGTTGTCGTCGAACGTATGACCAAGGAAGCGGAAATGAATAATATCATGCGCGATTATGAGAAGAAAGGTATTTATAACGGAGGGAAGAATAAGACGATGACCTATCTTGCAAGTCCCGCTACAGCGCTGTATAATCTTTTTGGCCGTGAAGCAAAAAATGCAAAACGTTTTCAGGGATATATGGACAGGGAGATCGAAGAAGCCAAAGTCGACAGAGTTTTTACCCGGTCTACAGTCACCAATATTACTGCCCTGCAGGGAGAAGATCTGGAATCTTTTATGTCTATATACCGGCCGTCTCCCGATATGGTGCAACACTGGGGACAGTATGATATTATGAATTATGTCAAAAAATCGTTCGAAAAGTTCGAAAAAGATGGACGGCCGAAGCCCGAGCGACTTCCGAGATTAGCAATTCCTCCACAGGAGAAATAAAAAAAATAGAATGAAAACCTTGTTGATCATAGATTTAACAAGGTTTTTTTGATTACTGGTATATTTCAGAGCGATTTTGGCATATGCTTTGTTTTGATAATATACACAACACACAGGATTGGAATTAGTAAAAAATATGATTATGAAAGTAAATAAGAAAATAGCTGTTTTTGGTTTGACATTAGCTACCTCTGCAATGTTATTTGGAAGTTGTTCTACTATTCAGAACATGAACAGTACAACTAAAGGTGCCGCTATCGGTACTGCAGGTGGTGGTGCCCTGGGAGCGCTTATCGGAGGAAAAGCTGGTAATACAGCAGTAGGTGCAATTGCCGGTGCAGTAATCGGTGGTGCAGCAGGTGCATTGATCGGTAAAAAAATGGATAAGCAGGCTGCTGAAATCGAAAATACAGTAGCTGGTGCGGAAGTAATCAAATCTGATGAAGGTATTATCGTTAAATTCGATGAAGGTATTTTATTTGATTTTAACAAATCTGATCTGAAAGCTTCAGCAAAAACAAACATCAGCAAATTAGTTGCAACATTGAATAAAGAACCTGATACCAAAATTTTGGTTATCGGTCATACAGATAACGTTGGTTCATTAGCGGCTAATCAGAAAGTTTCTGAAGCTCGTGCAGCAGCAGTAAAAACATATGCCGTTTCACAGGGATTGAACGGTGGTCGTATCAATACAGAAGGTAAGAACTACTCTGAGCCATTGGCAAGTAATGATACAGATGCTGGTCGTGCTGAAAATCGTCGTGTAGAGATTGTTATCGTAGCAGGCGATAAAATGAAACAAGAGGCTATTAATGCAACAAAATAAATAGTACTTTTTAAACTTTTACCGGAAGGGCATTGTCGCGAGGATAATGCCCTTTCTTTTTGGAATGTTAAATTTTAGTCAAAGCTTGTTTATCCTGCCAATATGTCACGTTTTGTGATTTTTTATTCCTAACTTTGTATTCTTTGAATTTTGACAATGATAGATTTATCACATAGCACTAAAGAGCATGACGAATCCCGTCAGGGAGAGGCTTTGCAGTTGGAGGCAAGCGCAGAAAATAGTAACGGAAGAAAACTTTATATCGAGAGTTATGGCTGTCAGATGAACTTTTCTGACAGTGAAATCGTAGCTTCTATTTTAATGGATAAGGGTTTTGAGACGACTAAAGACTTCAATGAAGCTGATGTCGTATTTATCAACACCTGTTCTATCCGTGAAAATGCCGAAACCCGCGTGCGTAATCGTCTGAAGGAGTTTGAATTTGCAAAATCCAAAAATCCGGGCATGATCGTAGGCGTATTGGGCTGTATGGCTGAACGTTTGAAATCTAAGTTCTTAGAAGAAGAAAAACTGGTCGATGTCGTAGTAGGACCGGATGCATACCGTGACCTTCCCAATCTGATCGAACAGGTCGATGACGGAGCAAAAGCTGTCAATGTATTGCTTTCCAGAGAAGAGACCTATGCAGATATTAATCCGGTACGTCTGAATACCAATGGAATTACAGCTTTTATTTCTATTATGAGAGGCTGTGACAATATGTGTTCTTTCTGTGTCGTACCGTTTACGCGTGGTCGTGAGCGTAGCAGAGATGTTGATTCCATTATTAAAGAAGCACAGGACCTGTTCAATGCCGGATACAGAGAAGTCACTTTATTGGGGCAGAATGTAGACTCCTATAAATTTACTGCTCCGGTAGCCGAAGGAGAATCTCCGGCTGAACCTGTTAATTTTGCTCAGCTACTGGCCAAAGTAGCGGATGTAAGCCCACTGTTGCGCGTTCGGTTTTCGACCTCCCATCCTAAAGATATTACAGACGAAGTATTACATACCATGGCCAGATATGAAAATATCTGCAATTATATACACCTTCCTGTACAGTCCGGTAATTCCAGAGTGTTGGAGTTGATGAACCGTACATATGACAGAGCCTGGTATATTGATCGTGTTGATGCGATTCGTCGTATTCTGCCGGAATGTGGTATTTCTACAGACGTTATCACAGGATTCTGTACAGAGACAGAAGAAGAACATCAGGAAACACTTTCCATGATGGACTATGTCAAATACGACTATGCATATATGTTTGCATATTCAGAAAGACCGGGCACACTGGCGGCCAAACGTTATGAAGATGATATTCCGGAGGAAATCAAAAAACGTCGTTTGACAGAAGTTGTAGCTAAACAGCGTTTACACAGTCATTACCGCATTCAGAATTTTGTAGGTAAAGTGCATAAAATACTGATTGAAGGATATTCCAAAAGATCAGATCAAGACTTTGCCGGACGAAATGATCAGAATGCAATGGTCGTATTCCCTGTAGATAATCGTTATAAAGTCGGAGATTATGTAAATGTAATTGGAGAGTCTTGTACTTCAGCTACTTTACTTGGTCGTATCGTAGAGTAACGAAACAAAATTAATCTTCAAATTTCTTAAAGAAATAAAACTGTGGATAATCAAGATATAAAAAACAGATTTGGTATAATTGGCAACTCTCCTTTACTCAACAGAGCAATCGATGTGGCCAGACAGGTCGCTCCCACAGATATTTCCGTATTGATTCAGGGAGAGAGTGGTAGTGGTAAGGAAGTATTTTCACACATCATACATCAGTTAAGTTCCCGTAAACACGGCCCCTTTATTGCCGTCAACTGTGGAGCTATCCCCGAAGGGACAATTGATTCAGAGCTTTTTGGCCATGAGAAAGGATCTTTCACAGGAGCACATGAAGCACGTAAAGGATATTTTGAAGTCGTAGACGGAGGTACCATCTTTTTGGATGAAGTGGGCGAATTACCTTTAGGTACTCAGGCGCGTTTGCTGAGAGTTCTGGAGACCGGAGAATACATCCGTGTCGGATCTTCAAAAGTTCAGAAAACAAATGTGCGTGTAGTGGCTGCTACAAATGTGGATATGTTTGAAGCCGTAAAAAAAGGTAAATTCAGAGAAGACCTGTACTATCGTTTGAATACCGTTCCATTGCGCATTCCCGCATTGCGGGAGCGTAAAGAAGATATTAATCTGCTTTTTAGAAAGTTTGTCGTTGATTTTGCTGATAAGTACCGCAGTCCGGGTGTACAACTTACAGATGATGCGCAGCAGTCGCTCATGAACTACAGTTGGCCGGGGAATGTGCGTCAGCTAAAGAATATTGCTGAACAGATTGCGGTTTTGGAAAAAGAACGTATTGTAAATGCGGCTATCCTTCAGAATTATCTTCCTGCAGAGCATTCAAATTTGCCGGTTTTCGTGCCTCAAAATGCACCAAAAGATGACTTTTCAGAACGCGATATCTTGTATAAGGTATTGTTCGATATGAAAAAAGATATGGTCGATCTGAAGAAGCTTGTGGTCGAATTAATTCAGAAAGGAGTTAATCCAAGTACTTTTGATCAAAATTCGCCTTACATCAATCAATTGTATCAGGAAGTGCAGCCTGCATCATCCATGCTGGCTGAGCAATCCGAATCCTCATGGACGATACACAATGCGCGTCCGGCTCATTCGCCTAATGTTGACTTCAATTCGTATGAAACACAGGATGTGGAAGAAGTGGAAGAATCTCTTTCATTGACAGAAAAAGAGTCCGACCTGATCAAGAAAGCGTTGAAAAAGCATAAAGGTAAGCGTAAAGCTGCTGCTCAGGAATTGGGTATTTCAGAGCGGACACTCTATAGAAAAATTAAAGACTTAAATTTAGATTAATACTCGACCCGATGCGTAAGTTAAAGCAAGTCTATCTAAATCTGATAATAACGGCAGCTGTAATGCTGTTTACCGTTTCCAGTTGTGGTGTAAAATATAGTTTTACAGGAGGTTCCATTCCTGCGGATATGAAAACTGTAAATGTACAGTTCTTCGAAAATATCGCACCTATGGTATATGCTACATTGAGTCAAAACTTTACGGAGGCTCTCAAAACCCGTTTTCGTAATCAGACCAGACTTAGTCAGGTCAACACAGGCGGGGATGCTATCTTCGAAGGATTTATCACAAATTATACAATTACGCCAGCTGCTGTGGAGGCTCGTACGGATATGGCAGCGTTGAACCGGCTGACAATCACAGTCAAAGTAACTTATACAAATCAGAAAAAACCGGAAGATGGTTTCAGTGAGCAGACTTTCACACGTTTCAAAGATTTTTCAGGAACGGTTCAGTCGCAGGAAGAGGGATTGACGAAAGATATTATTGAAATGCTGACGGAAGATATATATAACCGCGCATTTGCGAATTGGTAGCCGATACATTATGGAAAATACAAGTAAGTCTAAGGTTGAAATATTTCATCAGGCATTGGTAGATCCCGGACAACTTCCGGCTGAAGATCTGCAACGCTTAGTGGAAGAATATCCTTATGCGCAACCTATTCGTTTTGCATATGAGCGTCAGCAGTTTCTGTCAACAGGAACCTTGTCGCACAATTCATTAGCATTATTGTATGCTCCCAATGCAGCCTGGTTATCCGAATATGTAAGCAGACAACCTCTCTTTGTACCGGAGTTGGAAGCAGAATCGGATGGCTACATTGCCTTTGAAGATCTAGACCAGCTATCTGCGGAACCAGAAGAGGAAACGCTTAGTACAGATAACGAATCCTATATTGAAACAGAGGAAGAAACTGTTCCGACCGAATATGTGGAGGAGGAAGATATAGAAGAAGAGCAGGTGGAAGTTGTAAATGACATACAAGAGGCTCAGCTTGAAAAGGAGTATTTTCCGGAGTTTCAGTTATCCGATGAAGAGATTGTACCGGATCCACAGGAGGAAGGAACGACCGAACTTGAAAAAGAATATTTCCCTGAATTTCAGCTGTCCGGTGAAGAAATTGTACAGGTTTCTTCGGAAGAAGAAGAAAGAGTCAGTCTTTATCATGATGATCTGATGCCTTATAGTTTTCTGTGGTGGTTACACAAGACACGTTTGGAACATGCCGGTACGTACAGACCATTTGCAGAAGTCAAATTGCCAAAACCGCAGAAAGGACAGTTTGATCCGTCCAAATTGGATGAGCATATTCTGGATCAGCAGATTCGCGAACATGTTTTCCGTTCACAATCACCTGAAGCAAAATTGAGCGAGGAAGTAAAGCATAAGCCTGTGCAACCTCTTCCGAAGAAGCTGGATGATGTTATTGAAAAATTTATTCGTGAAGAACCACAGATTAAACCTCCTCAGGCCGATCAGCTGAACATGGAGAACAAAGCCAGAAAAAGCGCCGAGGATCAATTTACGCTGGTTACCGAGACATTAGCGATTATTTATGCAGATCAGGGCTTGTTTCCGAAAGCGATTGAGGTGTATAAAAAATTAATTTTGAAATTCCCGGAAAAAAATGCTTACTTTGCTGGCCGCATTAAAGAATTAGAGCAAAAATTAAACTAAATAAATAATAAAAAGAAATGCAAACATTATTAATTGTCTTGATCATATTAACCAGTGTACTGTTGGCACTTATGGTGTTGATTCAAAATCCAAAAGGAGGAGGTCTTTCTTCAGGATTTTCTGGAGGATCAAATTTGATGGGCGTAAAGCGTACAGGTGACTTTCTGGAAAAAGGAACATGGACATTGGTCATAGCTTTAATGGTATTTTGTCTGGCTGTCAATATCCTGGGCCCGTCTAAAGGCGGAGCAGCTTCAAAGGGTGGATTAAGTGATCAGATTGAAGCTCCGGCTCAGCAAGGTCCTTTAAATCTGAATCCTGCACAGCAACAACAAGCACCTGCTGCAGCTCCTGGTAAAACAGATTCTGCAAAGTAATAGTCTTTTAAAGACAACAATATTCAAGCCCTGTTCAACATGAACAGGGCTTTTTTTTATGTCATCTGTGGCTGACATCATGACACTGAAAAAAACATCTCTGTCAGAAATTTCAGGCTTTTTGTGAAAAATTGACAACAAAACTTTAAAAACATCCTTTGGCATAATTGATGTTGACTTGTTCATGTAAACTTTTACATAAACAATCAATTAAAAATAATAGGAGAATAATATTATGGCATTAAACATTAAACCTATCGGAGACAGAGTGGTAATAGAAGCTGCTCCTGCAGAAGAAAAAACAGCATCAGGTATTTATATCCCTGATACGGCAAAAGAAAAACCTCAAAGCGGAACTGTTGTAGCTGTAGGTAGTGGTAAAGTAGACGAGCCTCTAACTGTTAAAGTTGGCGATAAAGTGTTATATGGCAAGTATGCAGGTACAGAGATTACTTACGAAGGAAAAGAATATCTAATTATGCGTGAAGCTGATATTTACGCTGTTCTTTAGTCTTTTAATTTAATAACAACATCAGAGTAAAAGGGATAATAAGGCAACATCTTCTTATCTAAATACTAATAATCTAAAATAAAATGGCAAAACAAGTAAAATATAACGTTGAAGCTCGTGACGCACTGAAAAAAGGTGTAGACACATTGGCAAATGCTGTAAAAGTAACATTAGGTCCTAAAGGTCGTAACGTAATTATCGAGAAAAAATTTGGTTCACCGGCAATCACTAAAGATGGTGTGACGGTAGCTAAAGAAATCGAATTGAAAGATGCGTTGGAAAATATGGGCGCGCAAATGGTGAAAGAAGTAGCATCTAAAACAGCTGATCAGGCTGGTGATGGTACGACTACAGCTACAGTATTGGCACAGGCTATCATTGCTCCGGGTATTAAATCTGTAGCAGCTGGTGCTAATCCGATGGATCTGAAACGTGGTATTGACAAAGCTGTAGCTACTGTTGTGGCTAACCTGAAATCTCAATCTCAGGTTGTAGGTCAGGACAACAATAAGATCAAACAAGTGGCTACAATCTCAGCAAACAATGACGAAGTAATCGGTTCATTGATCGCTGAAGCAATGGAAAAAGTAGGTAACGATGGTGTTATCACAGTAGAAGAAGCAAAAGGTACTGAGACAGAAGTAAAAACTGTAGAAGGTATGCAATTTGACCGTGGTTACTTATCTCCGTATTTTGTTACTAATTCTGATAAAATGGAAGCAGAATTGGATAACCCTTACATTCTGATCTACGATAAAAAGATCAGCAATATGAAAGAATTGTTGCCTGTATTGGAAAAACAAGTACAGACAGGTAAACCATTATTGATCATCGCTGAAGATCTTGACGGAGAAGCATTGGCAACATTAGTTGTTAATAAAATCCGTGGTTCATTGAAAGTTGCAGCTGTTAAAGCTCCGGGATTCGGTGACCGTCGTAAAGCAATGTTAGAAGATATCGCTATCCTTACAGGAGGTACGGTTATCTCTGAAGAAAGAGGATATAAATTAGAGAACGCTGAGCTTTCTTACTTAGGACAGGCTGAAAAAGTTGTTGTTGATAAAGACAATACAACTGTGATCAATGGTGGCGGAAATGTTGAAGATATCAAAGCCCGTGTAAACCAGATTAAATCTCAGATCGAAACTACTACTTCTGATTACGACCGCGAAAAATTACAGGAACGTCTTGCTAAATTAGCAGGTGGTGTTGCCGTTCTTTACGTAGGTGCTACTACTGAAGTAGAAATGAAAGAGAAAAAAGACCGTGTTGATGATGCTTTACATGCTACTCGCGCAGCAGTGGAAGAAGGTATCGTTGCTGGTGGTGGTGTTGCATTTATCCGTGCAACAGAATCTTTAGCTAACCTGAAAGGTGAAAATGAAGATGAAACTATCGGTATTGAGATCATCAAACGTGCTATCGAAGAGCCTTTGCGTCAGATTTGTAATAATGCAGGTGTAGAAGGTGCGGTAGTCGTACAAAAGGTAAAAGAAGGTACTGCTGACTTTGGTTACAATGCACGTACAGATAAATACGAAAACCTGATCGGTGCAGGTGTTATCGATCCGACTAAGGTTTCACGTGTCGCATTGGAAAATGCAGCTTCTATCGCTTCTATGCTATTGACTACAGAATGTGTCCTTGCAGATGAGCCTGAAGAAAATGGAGCTGGCGCTGGTGCTCCTCCAATGGGTGGCGGCATGGGCGGAATGATGTAATATCATACAGCTATATATAAAAAGAGGGCGTTGCAGAATTCTGCAACGCCCTCTTTGCGTTTATTCTTTTTTATTAGTGATGCCCTCTGAATCTGCGGTAATAAATGTCGTAATCTTCCGGAGAATAACTCTTTTTAGTTCCCCACTCCTGTAGTTCGTTATTAAAATAGAATAACCAATATTGTCTGTAGATTGTTGTCGAATCTATGACAACTTCAGGTTGCCACGTATAGTATTCATGAACCTCTAAGATGCCATCATCGTACTTTTTTGAGGATACAATAGCCCCTGGTCTGCCTATTTGTTTGATTACATCCTCTTTAACCATGCCTACATGTATTTTGGTGAAATCAGGTCCCGATCTTCCGGATATCATTGCACAGCTTCCAAAAATAAAGAGAGTAAGCAGTATCAAGACTGCTCTTAAAAAAATGAAGTTAGATAGTTGAATCATAATGTGTAAATATAACCTATGTTAATATAGAGTATATTTTCTGTAAAAAGTTTAATCTTAAAAAAATAATTAAATACTGTTTTTCTTGATTACATCTTTTAAATGATCCATAGTAATAGGTTTAATAATAAAGTCGCTCATCCCCATCTGAAGATAGTTGGAACGGTCGATTTCTAAAGCATGGGCAGAACACCCGATGATTACAGGAGCTTCTTCCTGACGTTGGTTGTATAGCTCCAAAATCATTCTGGTCGCCTCTATTCCATTCATAACAGGCATCTGAATATCCATGAGTATAATGTCAAAATGTTCTTTCTGAACCTTTTCTACAGCCTCTAGTCCATTCTCTACAGCATGATACGAATATTGCAGCTTTTCCAGCATTTTACAAAGTACCAATTGATTGATTTTATTATCTTCTACAACAAGAAAGCGTTTTTTTTCCATGAATGATAAGTCTGGGTTTTGTTGATATATTTTTTGGGGAATTTGGTTGTGGGGAAGTAATACCGGCAGCCGGAAGGTAAATGTAGTTCCGATCCCATACACACTTTCTACTTCAATATGTCCACCTAATATATGCAGTAATCTTTGACAGATTGCCAGCCCAAGTCCGATTCCTTTATTGTCCGGGATCTGTGGCTCTTCAATCTGTGAAAACTGATCAAACAGGCGGGAAATATTTTCTTTTTTTATACCGATTCCGGTATCCTTTACTTTGCATTCAAGGACATATTTATCATGGAGTAGTATATAACTGATATATAATGTGATACTGCCCTTAAGGGTGAATTTGATGGCATTGCTTAATAAATTTAACAGAATCTGTTTGAAACGGGCCTCATCTGTAATGAGTTCAGCAGGCGTATTTTCCGCCATCCGGATATTCAGTGTTAAATCTTTACTTTTCAGCATGGGATCAATGACATGCTTCAGAGAGATCAGGCTTTGATGTAGATCGAATGAGGTATAATTTACTTCAAACTTATTGGTTTCAATCCTGGAAATATCCAGTAAATCGGTAACCAGATCAGAGAGAATATGGCTGCTGGCCTGAAGATTTTCTATAAGTAATTGTTGGTTTTGATCCAGTTTGGTTGTTTTCAGAAGATCGATAGTCCCTATAATACCGTTAAGAGGGGTTCGTATCTCGTGGCTCATCGTCATGATAAATTTTGATTTAGCCTTTGTTGCATCTTCTGCCAGCTGCTTGGATATGATTAGTTCTTTCTGTGAAAGCTTCAACATCTTTTTCTGAAGGAGCAGTACCTTTTTTTCATATTCGTAAACCCTTTTATAAGAGGAGATCATAATGGTAGAAATCACCAGAGTCAGCACAAATGAAAACAGCATATCCATATGTTTTTCCTGCTGGCTGGCATAAGGCACAATAAATTGAGGAAAAAAATGATCAATGACCAGACAAAAAAGAGAAACGATGAGAAAGAATGTACCAAACCGTAATCTGTAAGGATCGGATAAGGAGAGCAGACCTGCCATAAGATAAAATACAAAAAATAGTGGTATGCTACTGTCTAAACCGTTATTCAGCGCCCATATGACAGCAAGACATCCGGTTAAATAACAGAAATACCAGAATTTAATGCGTTCTGTTGCTTTATTCTGAAGGGCCAGCTTCAGAATATACAGATGGAGCGATATTACAGTCACAATCAGAAGATTGATGCCAATCGGAAACACAATATTCAGATTGAAAATAATATTGCTTACCCCGCTGACGATAAGGCATATGCTCAATATCGCGAGTTGTTTGTTTTCTACGCTGATTTTTCGTGACCTGAAGTTATATTTCCCAAATAAATTCAACATGTTGCAATAGGTTGCATAAGTTTAGAGGTCGTTGATTATAATATATTCCTCAAAATTGTGAATATAATAATACTGATACTGAGCAGAATCATCGCACGATAACCAAACAGCCGGTTTCGCCATTTAAACTGTTGCGCTGTAAGAGATGGCCTGGTAATAAAATATAAATTGAGGAATAAATAGGGAACGGCAAAGAAAAGTAAGGGATTAAAAGCAAATGCAGCTTTAAAATCTGCATGTAAAATTGCATGAATAGCCCGTTGACTTCCACAGCCGGGGCAATCAAAGCCAGTCAGACTTTTAACAGGGCACTTTGGAAAAAGTGCGTATTCCTGAGGGTCGTATGTTCTGTAAATATAGATAAATACTCCCCCCAGAAACAAGAGGATGGAAGCCAGTAAGTATTTGTTAATACGAATAGTCACTGTTAGTATCCAATGTGGATCCGAAATAGGCCAAACCTCCGAATATTGCAATATAAAGTATCCAGAATACAACACACCCAATCAGTGAAATCGTAATCCATTTTTTAGCACTCGCCGAATCTGCCTGTGCACCAGCTTTATCCCCTCTGTAGAACTTATTCTCTACTTTTGCTGCATATATAATTGCTGGTATTCCTAAGGGCCAGCAACACAATACAGTGACAAGAATGGATTCAATAAGGTATGTTTTGGGAGGTTGTTCGAATAAGGAGGATGGAGGTGTAAATTGACCCCCGGTTCCTGCATTATGCTGAAAAGTCGGTTGGGCAGGGGCAGAAGGTATCTGTGGCGGAGCTGAAAGACTCTGACTCTCCTGTTTCAAAAGTTCCGCCAGTTCAGGCAATTCACCGGCTTTTTTCCAATCGGTCAATTCCGGAGTCCACACATAAGTGTCTGCAGTTATATTTTTTGTTTTAAGTTCTTCCAAAGAAAAAGGCCCGAAACTGTTAACCCCATCGGTATAATGATATTTTTGCATATGTATTGTGGATCAAATTAATTAAGTGATTGAAGTTATAAAGATTAATTCTACTCTACAAGATTAAATGCGAAAAATAAGTATTTTAGCAGTATGCAGTATAATCCGGTCGTTGTTGTAATTATCATCTTTATAATAGGAGTAGTGCTAGTGTACTACGTCATGAAGAATGTGTCCAATAAGAAAGTTGTTGTTGATAACCAGTCTGTTAGTCTGGATGAAATTCAGCAAGTACTTCAGGAGGAAGTCGAATTTTACAGGCGGTTGAAACCGGATGAGCAACTCAAATTCTGCAACCGTGTTTCTTATTTTTTGAATACGACCAGGATCTCTGCGGAGAAAGGAGTACAGATCGTCAATGCAGATAAGATACTAGTCGCAGCAAGTGCTACTATTCCCTTGTTTCATTTCGAAAACTGGTCATACGAAAATCTGGATGAAGTCCTGATTTATCCGGGAACGTTTAGCGAAAAATTTGATACAGAAGAAGGAGATCGCAATATCCTTGGGATGGTGGGGGACGGAGTCCTGGGACGGAAGATGATATTATCGTTATCTGCACTTCGTAATGGATTCCGCTCAGGGAGTGGTGAGAATACAGCGATACACGAATTTGTGCATCTGATTGATAAAGCGGATGGAGAAACAGATGGTATTCCGGAATATCTTATTCCAAAATCACTGATCCATCCCTGGCTGAAAGAGATGCATAAAACCATCAGCATGATCAAAAGGGATAAATCAGATATTCGCGAGTATGCAGCAACTAACGAAGCCGAGTTTCTGGCTGTAACTTCTGAGTATTTCTTTCAAAAACCAAAACTGCTGAAGGAAGATCATCCGGATCTGTTTGAATTGCTTACGGAGATTTACGAGAAAAAGGACGCATAATTTCAATCTTACATCAATCGGATGCATCTGCTGCGGAAAGGTTCTCCGATTATTTATTATGCAGCGCTGATAAAATATCAACTAAAAACGGGAGAAGTAATTCTACAATCACGTCTCCCGTTTGTTTTAAGGTTTTCCGGGTCTGATTAATAGCCTGTATTTTGTTTCAGATTAGGATTGACCGCAATCTGCTGACTTGGGATAGGATATACCAGTGTCTTCGGATCTGCATCTGCAGCTTTTTCCTGCCATGCCAGTAAAAATTTTCCAAAGCGGATCAGATCCTGTCTGCGCCAGCCCTCCCAATACAATTCGCGGGCACGTTCATCCAATAAGGTATCTAAAGTTATAGTCGTAAAAGAGCTTACACCTCGTTTCGTCCGTATGCTGTTTACAAGAGCAAGCGCATCTCCCGGCGCTCCAGTGCCACCTCTTAGTATGGCCTCTGCCTGCATCAGCAACACATCCGAATAGCGAAATACAACCCAGTCGTTATTTCTTTGTCCTGTAACCGCATAATCAAATGCATATTTCATAGGACGTATACCTGCAGTCTCAAGAGTGGCTCCGGAAGTACGTATGGTAACTTCACGAGTGAACACAAGTGGCGCATTAGCCGGATTTCTGGCCATTAGTGGTCTGTTTGTAGACCAGTTATATTGTTGTCCTGCAAAGAATCCTACATTCTGGCGATGATAGCCTTTACTCTTGTTGGAAGTTGTATCTGCCGGATAATCATAATAGATACCTCTTCTTTCATCAGAATCCGTAAACTTATCGTAATAGTCTGACAAAGTACACCAGCCATTCCAGCCTCCGGGATTCATATTGTAATGAGCAATCGTATTCCATGTTCTGTCCACATTACCTCCTCTTTCACCGTTTTTGTTAAAAAGAGTATAGATATTCTCAGTAGACTTTACATCATTGTCAGGAGCAAAATTGTCAAAATATTTTCCTGCTGCAGAGACACTATAGGCACCTGTTGCAGTAATTTCTTTTGCCAGGCTAATGACCTGATTCATATCCTCTGCCGCGAAAGAAGGGGCCTGTCTGTTGAGAAAAGTTCCTTTGTTCAGGTAAATTTTCATCAGGAGGACTTTAGCTGCATTTTTATTCGCCACATAAGCCTCTCTTGGACCATTGGCAGGCAGACTGCTTATTATTTCATTCAGGTCTTTTACCATATAATCTATGGCTGCCTGTGGTTGTAATACATCAGGTGGAATTCTGAAGTCTTCGACCGAAGCGCCCTCACGTATAGGAACTACACCATACAGATCCAGCATATCGAACATAGCCAGGGCACGGATAAACCGGGCTTCTGCTGCCTGCTGTGCGCTGGGTTTGTAGCGCAATACATTTCCTGCATTGTAAATCGTTGTGCCAAGGCTGACAAAGGTATTGTTCATATAGCCATTGTCGGCATTCCAGGTGTGCAGGTGAATGGCACGATGCATCCCGTTATCATCCCAGTCACCGCCCCGGGTAGGAGCCATAGCCGCATCTGTAGATACTTCCTGCATCACCCAGCGCTGTTCCTGTTGATAAGGCGTATTCAACGAATTGTAAGCCGTTACCAGTAAAGCCCCGGGTTCTACATTAGACGTTCCTTCCTCCAGTTCTCCCTTGAACTCTTCATTCAGCTTTGTACAGGAAAATGTACCTGCCACCATTGAACCCGCGATTGTTATATATATTAAAGATCTTAATTTCATCTGTTTGTGTTTTTAATGATTATCAATTATGAGGTGATACATGTCTAAAGTGAGAAATTGACTCCAAAAAGAATATTTCTCGCCGGCGGATAAGGCAGATACTCAATCCCAAGAGATGGAATACCATTGTTAGCACCGTCTGTATTCACTTCAGGATCGAAACCTGTATACTTCGTTATAATAAAGAGGTTCTGTCCTGTTAAAGAAACATTCAGATTTTTTAATGTTTTACCAATATCACCCACACGATAGCTCAACGTCAGATTGGCCAATTTCAGGTAATCGCCTTTTTCCAGAAATCTTGTAGAAGGAGCCGATGAATTGGATGTAGATTCTTTAACTGAAGTATCGAAAAATGCCGACCCTATATTTCTGGAAGACAAGTTACTTAGCCCTAATGTTGTCGCAGCTGTATTGTTGAACAGATAGTGTCCCATCGCTCCATTCAGATTGGCTGCCAGAGAAACTTTCTTGTAAGATACATTGGTCGAAATACCCAATAAAGTAGTAGGATTAGGACTATTCGAATAAAACTTGTTAATAGCCGGATCATTTGCACTGCTGATACTGCCATCAAGTCCGCGATACATACTCATACCTGTCTGCGGATCTATCCCCTGATAGTCTGCCAGATACCATACATTCAGAGGCTGTCCGTTAACCATTCTTTGTCCCAATACTCCTGAAAATCCTTGTCCTCTGAGTGCTCCGGTTTCATAATAACCGACTAATCCGCTTACGCTGTTTTTCAGGAAAGTAGCATTTCCGGTGAGATCCCAGGTCCAGTCCCTACTCTTAACAATAGTTCCTGTTAATGAAATTTCGACCCCCTTATTTACAATTTCACCATCCAGGTTTACCCATATACGACCTGCAGGTGCCGGTTGAGCCAGTGTCTGCTCGAATAAAGCATCTGTAGTCTTTTTATTGAAATAATCGATCGATCCGTAAATACGGTTGCCCAAAAATCCAAAATCTATACCCGCATTGAAGGTAGTGGATGTCTCCCATTTTAGATCATCATTACCATAATTGGCCTGACTGATACTTTGATTACCAAAAATAAGTCTGTTTAATGAAGCTCCGGAAGGAAACTCCTGATTTCCGGTTTTACCCCATCCCAGTCTTAGTTTCAGCTGATTCAGATTCCCATTGGATTTGAGAAATTCTTCCTCCGCAATATTCCAGGCAAGTGCCAGAGAAGGGAACATTGCATATTTGTTGTTTTCTCCGAATTTGGTCGAACCATCTCTTCTTACTGTAGCGGTAAACAGATAACGATTCAGATAATTAACACCACCACGGGCAAACAGGGATTGCAGCTGATTAGTAGGACTCCTATAGGATGAGATCTCACGCGTAGCAACAGGAGAATACTGCATATAGTCAAAATAATCAAGTCCCATATAGCGAAATCCTCCGCCGAAAGATATGTTATTGTTGAAATTATAATCCAGGTATTCATAACCAACTACAGCATTTACATTCCAGTCAGAGTTAATCTGCTTGTTATAAGAGAGCATATGTGTCATCTGGAGATTGGTCTCTCCGTTATTTGAAATAAATGCCTGTTCATTATTTACAGCAGAAGGGTCAATAAGGCCTGCTCTGTACATTCCCTGGCGGTTACCGGTTTGTCGCATGGCACTATAGATGAAGCGGTACTCCAGATCATCCGTAATTTTGTAATAAGGAGCGATATTAACGACCATAGTGTTTGTTACGGCCAGATCTTTAAATGCTTCAATACTTGTCAGGGGGTTGCGGGTTGTTGTACTTACAAAAGTCAGATTTCCCTGATCATCCCTGATCGGCCGCGTGGGGTTCCATTGCAGCGCTTGTGATATTACGTTACCTTCCGAACCCACCATGGCATTGATGGGTGCATACTTGTTATCCATTTGGGTAAGGAAAACAGAGAAATCGAGTCCCAGTTTTTTGCTTTCCAGGAATCTGAAATTACCGGTAAAGTTGGCGGTATACTTCTTTAACTGAGATCCTTTTATAATACCATTTTGGTTTAAATAGCCACCAGAAAGGCGGTATTTGCCATGTTCAGTACCACCGGACACATCAGCATAATAGTTTTGAGTGACAGCATTGCGTGTAATTGCTTTAAAAGCATCCTCTTCTGCTCCGAAATCCGCATTTGCAGCTTCAGAAGGCGTGTAATAGTTTAATGCTTCGCGGAATCTTGCGGCAGTCAATACATCCGGATATTCACGCATGCTTGAGATGCCTGTTGAAGCACCGACAGAGACTTCCGGTGATCCTATTTTTCCTTTTTTTGTGGTAATAATGACAACCCCATTGGCACCTCTTGACCCATAGATAGCAGTCGCTGAGGCATCTTTAAGAATGTCCATACTTGCTATATCACCCGGATTGAGATAGGTGAGGGGATTACCCCGGTCTGACGAAAAACCTCCGCGTCCTTCCGGCAAAGGAGAATTTCCGGACATAGGAACACCATCTAATACAAATAGCGGATTGTTGCTTGCCCGGATAGATGAATTTCCGCGGATACGTACCGTAGTGGAACCTCCCGGTTGCCCGGTGTTATTGATCACCATTACGCCCGGAGTTTTTCCCTGTATCAATTGATCAGGGCTGGTCATCAGCCCTTTGTTAAAGTCTTTTGCCCCAATTGTTACCATAGCACCTGTCAGATCTTTTTTCCGGGCGGTTCCATAACCGATGACCACTACTTCATCGAGTCCGTGATCCGCATTTGGTTCCAGTGCTATTGTTATATCGTTGCCGCTGATAGGCACGTCTTTAGTAAGATATCCGATAAAAGATACTTCAAGAGACTTTGCGTCAGTGGGTATTTCTACAGAGAAATCCCCGCCCGCATTTGAACTTGTGGCTACCGTGCTCCCTTTAACTTTAATCGTAGCACCAGCAAGCGGACTTGCATTTTCATCTACAACCTTTCCCGTCAGGACTCTTGTCTGAGCAACAACGATAAATGATACGAACAGTAATGACATCGTCATCATGCATTGTACAAGTAGTTTTTTTTTCATACATTTTTTGATTGATGGTTTAATTGAATACTTATCCTTAAGCAACCAGATGACATATCCTCCCAGATTGAATCAGGGAAATATATAGTTCATCTTTACTTTTTTATAATTGATTAAATACTACTCAGCAGATGTTCTGATCGGTTATTGAACAATACTTTCAATAATCAACACATCAAATGTGCATTCGAATTATGGTTATCCTTAAACTATTGCTACAGTCTTCTGTCAGCAGCTAACGGATTGAAAAACAAATGCCCAGATATCTTCCGGTAAAATTTTACGGCAAAGCATACGTTTATATTTGGTTACTATAATTACATAAAAATCAGCAAAGCAATGTTGTAAGTTCAATCACAGCGTCTCAATTTTATATCATATCGTATCAGCAAAATTATTTTTTGTCCTTTTATTGGTTATTTTAGCTTAAAGGAATCTAAATTGGAAAGGCGTATTTTTAATTGTGTGGTCTATATGCTGCTTGTAATGAGTACTGTACAGGCACAGCCCACCTATTTTAAAAATTACCAGACTAATGACGGACTTTCTAATAATACCATAACCTGTATTACACAGGACCGGCAAGGCTTCTTATGGTTTGGCAGCAGAAATGGTCTGAACAGGTTCGATGGCAACCGGTTTAAAATATTCAGACACGATGTATCTGATTCGCTGAGTATAGGTAGTTCATCTATTCTGAGCTTACTGACCGACAGAAAAGGACTGATGTGGGTAGGAACAACGCAGGGCGTCTATCTTTACAATCCTGTAAAGGAGAATTTCAGACTTTTCAATAAAATACCTTTGGGAGAGGTCAGAATCATAAAAGAATCCGGTGGTTTTATCTGGCTTACTTCCAATAACAAACTTTACAGATACAATCCGGATGATGCTGCGATAGTGCCGGTTGAACATGACAAAGGTGAAATTATCGCAGCTACATGCAACCCGGATGCCGGGCTCTGGATTGTCAATAGCAAACATGCTGTAAAACGTTATAGCCCAAGTCTTAATAAATTCATAGAAATCAATCTCCAATCCATACACGAAAATATTCGTTCCAATATCAAAACCGTATATGGTATCAATGATTCTCTTCTGATTATCGGAACGACAAATACAGCTTATTTATTTGATTTGAAAAAAGGGAAACCGGTTGATTTGTTTGCGCAGGTATTCCCCAAAAAAGTAATTCAGATCAATAGTATTATCCATCAGTCTGCATCCGTATTCTGGCTTGGAACAGAGACCGGAATTTATACCTATGATTTGGAGACCGGGAGTATTCACCATATAAAAAAGGATCTTCTTAACCCGTTTACGATATCAGATAACGTTATTGTGGACTTTTACAGAGACAAAGAAGGGAGTATGTGGACAGGGACATTCTTCGGTGGTTTAAATCAATATATCAATCAATTTGACAATTTTAAGAAGTATCTGTCTGGCTCCGGGAAATCTGCACTTTCAGGAAATATTGTACATGAGATTATTAAAGATAAGTATGGCAATTTTTGGGTGGGTACAGAAGATGGCGGACTTAATAAAATCGATTCCAAATCCGGAATCATTCAGCATTTCATTGCGGATGGAAAGTCCGGAAGCATCACGCTCAACAATATTCATGGTCTGGCGATCAGAGATGATGAATTGTGGGTAGGTTCGACGTCGCACGGGCTCGATATTTTAGATATAAAAACCGGAAAACTCAGGCGCCACTATAATGAGATCGGAGAGGGGGCGCTGCAAAGTAAGTTTGTTGTATGTCTCTACAGGACAAGAGATAATACGATGTTATTGGGAACTGATCGCGCATTATATGCCTATGATAAGAATAGTAAAGGATTTAAACTTCTTCCTCTCAAGTCAGCGTGGATACAAGGTATTCATGAAGATGCAGACGGACTGCTGTGGATCAATACGTATGGAAGTGGTGTGTTGATTTATAACCGGAGATCCGGCGCTGTACAACAGCTGTATAGTGAGCCAGGAAAACCGAATACATTAATCAACAACTATGTAAACGGGTTATTGGAGGACAGTAAAAGGAATATCTGGCTCTGTACAGAAGGCGGACTTTCAAAGTATGACAGAAATGGTCATTTTACCAATTATTCGTCTGAGGCAGGTTTGTCTTCCAATCAGGTTTTTAAAGCTTTGGAAGACGATAATAATACGATCTGGATATCTACAGGTAAAGGCCTGGTCAGACTGGAGGAGAATAAATCAAAAAGTGTTATTTATACGGCCAGAGATGGTCTGCCAACAGAACAGTTCAATTACAATTCTGCATTCAAAGATACAGACGGGACGTTGTACTTTGGAACAATAAAGGGAATGGTAAGTTTTAATCCGGCCAGATCCATTAAAAACCATTTTGTACCTCCGATATTGATTAGCAATATACAAATCAACAATGCGGATGTTGCGGTCAGAGCAGATGGATTTCTGAGACAATCTATCTCCATGTCAGAAGAAATCAGACTCACCTATGATCATTCCAATCTCAATTTTAATATTGCGGCATTGAGCTATGTATCTCCCGAAAGCAATGCATACCGCTATATTATGGAGGGATATGACAAAGGCTGGACGGAGATGACCGGTAATCAAAAGATTTATTATAATAAATTACCTCCGGGCTCGTATACATTTAAGTTCACGGGCTCCAATAATAATGGAGTCTGGAATAAGGAGGTAAAAGAATTACGAATCATTGTTTCGCCTCCCTGGTGGTTTTCTACCTGGGCATATTTGCTGTATATATTGACACTAGGAACTATTGTTTTGCTGGTTCTGAGATATTATTTTCTATGGATCAAAGCGAATAATACACGTAAAATGGATGTATATGAGCGGAGAAAAGAACAGGAGATTTACAACCTGAAACTGGAGTTTTTTACCAATCTTGCACATGAGATCCGGACACCGCTTACACTGATACGGATGCCGCTGGAAAAGATCATACGCACACAAAAAATTGTAGATAAGGAGACTGTCAGGGACTTGAATCTGATCGAGAAAAATACATTACGCCTGATCCGCCTGACCAATCAGTTATTAGACTTTAGAAAAGCAGAAAACAATAATATGAGCCTTACTTTTACCAAAACGGATATAAATGCATTATTGTCCGAAGTATTTAACGATCTGAATTATCTGGCAAAAGACAAATCATTGCAGTATGAACTTTCTTTACCGCGGATAAGTCTGACGGCTTATGTGGATGAAGAAGCATTTAGAAAAATACTCACGAATTTGATTCATAATGCAATCAAATATGCTGACAATGAAGTAGGGGTAAAGCTTCTGCCTTTCAACAGTGATGATATCATGTTTAACATTGAATTCAGAAACGACGGAAAGATCATTCCGCCAGATAAAAAGGAAAAAATATTTGAACCTTTCTACAGAATCAATGATACAGAAAAGGATACAGGCACGGGTATAGGACTACCGCTTTCCCGCTCATTGGTTGAGTTACATAAAGGTGTACTGTCACTGGTCTATACAGAGGAAGACCGAAACCTGTTTTTGCTTTCCTGTCCTATTTTACAAGATCAGTCTCTGGATATAAAATCGCTCGATGATGAAGCTACAGAGCAGGAATACAATACAGATGACCAGGATAGCTATGAGGACACAGACAAGCCGGTTATTCTGCTCGTAGAAGACAATAAGGAAATACTGGCGTATCTGAATAAGGAATTAAAAGTCAGTTATACAATTCTGAGAGCCACTAACGGAGCTGAGGCTCTTGATATTCTCGACAGTAACAATGTACAGCTGGTCCTGACTGATATTATGATGCCGGTCATGGATGGTTTAGCTTTGTGTAAGCGGATTAAGTCAGATATTCTTTACAGCCATATTCCGGTGATTTTTCTTACAGCTAAAAATGCACTGGAAGCCAAAATAGAAGGAATAAAGATCGGAGCAGATGCCTATATCGAAAAACCATTTTCAATGGAGTATTTACTTGTACAAATACGCAATACGCTAAAAAACCGAATGATTATCAGAGCATATTTTACAAATTCACCGACCTCAAAATTGACTGAAATCAACGTTTCCGCCAGGGATAAAGACTTTATCAGTCAGCTCAATACTGTTATTTACGACAATATCTCGGATATTGATCTTAATGTAGAAGAGCTGGCCAAATTGATGAATATGAGCCGTCCTACTTTATATCGCAAGATTAAGGGACTTTCTGATCTTACGCCTAATGAACTGATCAATATATCCCGATTAAAAAGAGCTGCAGAGTTGCTTCTGCAAAAAGAATATAACATCAGTCAGATAGCGGCCATGGTTGGTTACAGCATACAGTCCAACTTTTCGCGCGATTTTCATAAACACTATGGCATGACACCAAGTGTATATATTGCTACCAGTGGTTCAGAAGATTCCGGATCATAAAACAGTCCTTATTTTGATTTTTTGAGTTGGAAAAATGACAGGTCCGATTGAAGTATCTGATACGTACTGTTCAATTCTTTATCATCTGTTACGAAGCGTAAAGTGGTATCATTGACAATGTTCCACGTGCCTGAAAATTGCAGCGTATCATTAGGGATGTTTTTCTCACCAAGGGTTGATCTCCCATCTTTATGTCCATATTGAATGATCTTCGTAAGCCTGATTTTCCGGTCATTACGGAAATCCAGATAATTGAATTTACGTATTACCCCTTCAGGTAAATTATCAGGGCCGAAACTACGCAGGTAATTATCTGTATATTGTTCATACAAACTGTAAAAGTTTTGAAATTTGGAGGTTGTATACAGTTCTCCCAGTTTAGAATGTACCAGGTACAAGGTGTCCAGTTGCTTGTTTGCGCTTAACAACCAGTCTCCATGTAGTATTTTGGGTATATTGATCTTTTCATCTGTTTTCCTCAGATAAATATTTCCTATCTCCATTTTAGCACCTTTGCTTCTGCCGCCGCCAAATGTGCTGAACATTTCAATCGCATCAGATTCATATCCGGCTTTTTCTATGACCTCTCCTACATGCAGAGGCGGAGCTTCCATGTAAAACATTTCAGTAAGAAGAAAGGCATTGTATCTCCGCTCCGGCAAAATAAAGTTTCCCAGACTATCTGTTACGACTTCTCCGACATTACAGTCAGGGATAGGATTGTTATCGTAATCCATCACTTTTCCTGTGATCTCCGGTCTGCTTAATCTGGAAATACAGGAGGTGAGCAAGACACAAGTCAATGCAGACACAATACTAAACAGGCGCTTTTTGTTCATCTCGTTTTTATGGGTGAATATGTAACTCATCGTAGCAAACAAAAGATGCTATGGTTGTAAATTTACTGCTTTCATTTGCTGTTTTATACTATTCCTGATAATAGGTTTTGAATTTCTGTAATTGCAAATCGTACATAATAGCCAGTTTTACATCTTCAGCCCGAAGAATAATTCCATCTGCAGGAGCCGGTGTAAGACCTGGAGTATTCATAATAACTTTTGCTCCTTTTTTGAAAGAATTAACCTTCATCTTATCGGAATAATTCTCTGAGAATGCCAGATACTTTTCCTGCGTCGCTGTATTTGTACAAATAATAAGCAATCTGCTTTTTTGCATTTCATTGTTATCCGTAATAATGGCGACATCCTTTTTGCCGTCAGCATCAAAATCGCCAAAGCAAATGGTAGATCTGGCTCTTTCCGCATTTTGCGTAATCTTATAGGTGGTCCCGTTGCTGTAAGTCTCGGAAAGCAGCAGCTTTTTAGTTTTCAGATCGAGCTCACTAAATGGTGAAAGGGAAAAATACTGTCTGTATTCTTCATATTGAGATTCCGAAACAAGTATTTCGCTATTTATGGGCAGAGCTGTCGCGGAAAAAGAACCTGAAGATGTCCGAAGGTAGATAAAGGATTTTTCATCATCTGAGCGTTCATCATTTACAAATACTTTATCACCGAATCTGAAATGACGCCCGTTAACTGTTGCCGGTTGGATAACGTAGCGCTCACTGTAGGCTGTCGGTTCTTCTTCAGTTTCGGAAGGGAGAGGATTCTGTTTGATAATCTCTCTTTTAGTGCTGTCGGATAACAAGGTATCCATCTTTAAGCTGTCAGTTTTTTCCTTTTTTACTGTCGCTAAAGGCTTCCTGTTGTCTTTCTTATAGAAAAAATAACCGGCAGAACCGCCTGCCAGTATGAGCAGGATTATGATCACGACAATCCTTTGTTTACGACGGTTCTTATATGATAATATAGGTTTCTGATGTTCCATAATGTTCTTTTTATTTAGGTATTTCCCTGATCATCTCCGTCTTTGCCTGACTGTCAGGTAGCGCATTTATAAATCCTTTTATTAACGGTAAAGCATCTTTTCGGTTCGCAAATGTTTGTTTGAGTTTTTTTGCAATTTCCTGAAATGTAAGCGTCAGGAAATCGTCCTGAAGCAGATTTGCTGTATCTGTATGGAGCTTCTCTGCATCAAATACTGTTGAAAATAACGCTGTCAACTCTGAAAGTAAAGATCTGTTATGCTGTTTGGACTTGCTCCATTGGTCCAGATATTCATCCAGAGCCAGATAGAATATGATTCTTCTTATTCCTTGATTTTGTCTGTAATCCTTTGTGTTTGGATTATCCCGCACCCAATTTTGTGCCATCGCTTCTGCCTGAACTGTATCCTTCAGCATATATTTTCCCCGGATTTTTTCCTCCTCACTCAAACCGGGGTATGCATAGAGCAGCGACTCAAAATTCTTTTTGTACGCAGGTTGCAGAGACAATATTTCATTCATACGATTTAATGTACTGATCCATGTCCCCTCTCTTTTGTGAGCTGTATTCATAAGTGTCATATACAGGCTGGTCATACGCTGCCAGTCAGGTTGAATGGGAATATTCTTGAATACTTTCAAGGAAATTTCGTACAAATAGGATTGATACAGATTGCTGCGTTCATCATCCATATTGATATTTTTAGCGACTGCTGTTGTTATATCGTATGATCTGAAGAATATTTCATAATGTTCAATAGCTTTAGTCGGATCACCTAAAGTCATATAACTTCTGGCATACAGGCTTTGCACATCTGCCGGCAAAGGAATACGTGCATTATCTAATATCTGAATACAGGCATTTGTTTTTCCGGCATTATTTGCATGAGAAGCTGCATTGAATAGCGTCAGATCGGTCTCTTCTGTTTCCAGAGCCCGCCGGGCATAGTCATAAGCCCTTTCCCAGTCCTCCAGATTCGCATAGGCAGCACTCAGGTTTGTAAAATACAATGCTTGCTTCTGTGGTGCATATAAGATCGCAAGTCTGAATTTTTCTTTGGCCTTATGATAATCTTTCAGATGGTAATAAGTGGTTCCCGCATTGTTGAGATACCGGCCGTTTTTGGGTGCAATCTGTAACAGTTCCTCATACAGACTGGCTTTTAAAATATTATCCTGCTGTTGGGATGCGTTTTCTATTTCAGCTTCCAAAGCCTCCATACGTACACTGTCTTCCTTGCTGTATTGTGCAAAGACAGATGACAGTGTCATCATAAGTATATACGTAAGGATCAATTTCATATGATACATGATGAACAAATATAAAGCCGCCTCTCTGATGTGAAATGGACCGATCCATATCTGTTGCCTTCGGGTCTATATCTGTTATAATCTGTCCTTTATTTGAAGGATACACAAATATGATGGTATCCCACACGTATATAAGGCGAAAGCCATCAAATATTTACCCGTTATTCTTTCGGAAGTTTTCTATTTTTACTTTTAAATCAATTCCATATAAATTCGGTACAGAAAGCTAAATAATCTGAATACAGTTGTTTTTAGCTTAGTTATAACGTATTACTTATGATTGCAAGAAAAGCATATTTTATTTTTCTGATTTTATCTTTACTGTTTGTCTTTTCTTGCAGGCAAAAAGAAGAAAGTAGGCAGGATGAAAAGGTAATAGCGAATGCTATTCCTCAAAAAGATTATCTGTCTCTGATTATTGCGATGGATACATTATCCTCACTAGAATATAAAAAAGTGGTTAAGCGTGAATACGACCTGCTGAATCACAGTGCAGATACGGCGAATAATCCGTTCTACCATTATTTCAAGGCGAGAATGTATATGCAGGATAAGCTGCGGGACAGTGCATTGATGGAATATGAGAAGATGACCGGGAAAAGTACAGATGATGATATTGAATTATTGAAAAAAGTCAATATTCTGGATTATACAATCAATAATGGTGTGACTGTGAGTGCATCTGTTATGAAGAAGATCCTTAATGTACTGGAAGCCTCGGAGCGTCAACACAGTCGTTTTATATACCGTTTTTATGATCTGTTAGCCAAGGCTTATTTTCAGAATGATAATGAAAAGGAATCCTTGGGTTATGCGGAACGTTATTATGAAAAGCATCCGTATAAATCACATCCTGTAATTGAACAGCGCTATTATGATATTTCATTTCTGCTGGCCTCCGGCTTGGGAGATTACGAAAAAATGAAGCTGTATAATGACAAGGCCCGCAAGCTCGCAAAAAGTATACACGATAGTCTTGCTATAGCCCGTACATATGACAATGAAGCCCAGGTATATGTACGCCAGATGAAATACGATAAAGCACTGGCCAGTAGCCGGACTTATTTTAATTACCTGAAGAAGACCAATAATCTGAATGATATTGCTTATAATAATCTGGCTACCAGTTTTATACATAACAGACAACCGGATTCGGCAATTTATTATTATAAAGAAGCTATTTCTTTTGCTAAAAAGAACCCTTCCGGAAAACAAAAGCCGGTTTATTACCGCGGGCTGATCAATGCATATAAGATGGTGGGAGCTTATGTGGAGGCATTGGGAGTCGCTGAACAGGCTTATGATCTGGAATTGAGTAATCTGAAAGAGATTGATGCTGTAAAAGTTGCAGAAATACATGAAAAGTATGAAGCGGAGAAAAAGGACCGTAATATCGCCGAACTCAGTAACCGGAATGTACTGAATGAAAAGATCATTCAGCAGCAAAGATGGACACTCATACTGGCTTCCCTTGTATTCATTGGTATATTGTCATTCCTGTATATCATCCAGCGTCAGTATCGCCTGAAAGAAAAGAACAAACTCCTGCAATCAGAAAATCAGCGATTGAATATTGAACAGAAGTTACTTCAGGTACAGCTCAATCCTCATTTTATTTTCAATGCCATTGCAAATTTGCAGAGTCTTATTGCGACCGGAGACAGCAAGGAATCAGTACGTTACCTGACGGCTTTTTCAAGATTGCTCCGCAATGTACTGGAACAAAACAGACAAGACTTCATTAGTCTGGAAGAGGAAATCACATCGCTTCGGAATTATCTTGAACTGCAGCAAATGAGATTTGTCGGGCTTTTCGACTACGAGATCAGTGTTGATGAGGATACTTCTGCAGAAAATACATTTATTCCGCCCATGCTGATCCAGCCGTTTGTTGAAAATGCAATAGAACATGGTTTCAGAAATATTCCGTACAAAGGCTTGTTAAAGTTATCTTTTAGTGTCAGAGACCAGCAGATGCAGATTAGTGTGGATGATAACGGTACCGGATTTACTGAAAAAGGTAAAAGCGAGCATAAGAAACAGTCTCTTGCGAGCATTATACTTAAAGAAAGATTAGAAGTACTCTTTAAATCCAAAGGAGAGGAAGCAAAATTTGAAACACAGGATAAAAAACAATTTGGAGAAAATGGAGTAGTAGTACATATTGTGATTCCTGAAATGAAAGATTAACCTGAACAAAAACTAAAAATATATGAAACTTTATATTCTTGAAGACGAAACACGAATTCTGCAACATCTTTTAAAAGTTGTTCGGAACATCTCCTATGTACAGGTAGTAGGAACTTCTGCGGAAGTTTCCAAAGCTGCCAAAGAGATACCTGAACTGAAACCTGACCTCATTCTGGCGGATATCCGCCTGAAGGACGGAGACAGCTTTCAGTTGTTTGATGAAATTGGCAATGAAAATTTTCAGGTGGTGTTCCTGACCGCTTATGATCAGTATGCTATACAGGCGCTTAATATGGGTGCCTTTGGTTATCTGCTCAAACCTATAGATGAGACGGCTCTGGAAGAAATTCTGGATAGATGTTATCATCACCGTACTCAGGAACATTTCGATCGGCAGCAACTGGAAATTGCACGGCATCATTATACAAATCAGGGCGTAGCGAGTACAAAACGTATTGCACTAAAAAGTGTGGAATATATTGAAGTCGTGCCTATTGAAGATATTATGTATTGCAAAAGTGATAAAGGATATACCACTTTTTTCCTGAAGGATAAGCGCGAAATCCTGGTCTCAAAAGGACTGATTGAGTATGAAGGAATATTGGTGCCTTTTGGATTTCTCCGTTGTCACCAGTCCTATCTGGTCAATTTTCACTATGTGATCAAATATTACAGAGAAGGATTTTTGCAGATGCAAAATAATCAACAGATACCAGTGTCTAGCCGTAAAAAGGAAGAAGTACTGAAATATCTGGAGAATATCCTGTAAAATGATATCTGTAGTATAGATATTAAGCGTATGGTTCGCATTTCCGGTTTGTAATAATCCATCGTAGGGGATAGTTTTTGTGTGGATATTAGAGTTTTATCTGGTATATGGTCATAATTTCCGTTGATAATTTAGAATTATTGAACTTTTGATTGCGTGTATATAAAAAGCGTAGAGTCGGCATCATCTTTTCCGGTCTTTAAATATTGCTGGGTTTTCCAGACTGTACGTATAGTGCTAAAGTCTGCTTTTTGCAACAGCTCTATATCTTTTTTAGGATAATTTATATCGAACTTGAATTTGATTGTGTTTGCTTCATTCATAATGCTTGCAGGGTATCTTTCTTGTCCATCCTGTGTAAAAACAGTTTGATCAAAGTCACCATCAAAGTTTAGGAATACACTTCACGGTCTCAACAGACGGAATGCCTCCTGATAACACTTCTGCAGATTGGGAATTGTCTAGGTCATAAGCTGCGTGAAAATAAAATCGAATTCTCCGTCAGCAAATGTTAATTGTTGTGCATCCTTTATTGTAAGTGATAGCTTGTCTAAAACGTATAAGATACATATCTTGTGTAAGAATTAACAGAATGTAAGATGGTAAAACAGTGGAATTCCTCCTTTAATTATGAGACTGATGCATGTCAAGAGAAGGATCGACAGATTGCCCATAAGGCTATACTTGAAATATTTGGTAATATTCACCCACTCAGTTTAGGATTGAAAGAGTCCATCCGAGAAAACAGTAAACTTATTTACTGTAAAAAGAAACATATTCTTACTAATTTTAACGAAGTCCATAAAAATATATATTTTATAGTACGTGGAGGAATCAGGACATATTTTATAGATAAAGAAGGTTCCGATATCACTTCTTGGTTATTATTTGAGAATGATTTAGCCGTTTCTGTCTTAAGTTTTTTTAGCCAGAAAATAGGCTTGGAGGCAATGGAAACAATCGAAGATAGTATTTTGCTTAGTTTGAGTCATACTACACTAACAAAAATGTATACAGAATTTATTGAATTTAATTTCATAGGTCGTATTCTGACCGAACAGTATTATATTCGAAGTGAAGAAAAAACTAATGCTTTTCGAATTCTAAACGCTTCAGAACGCTATCTGGATTTACTAAAGAAGCGACCTGATATTATCAACAGAGTCCCTTTAGGATATATTGCTTCTTATTTGGGTATTACCAACTCTACACTTAGCCGTATCAGACGGAGAAGATGATTGTTTAGATAATAAAAAATTTTCTTTTTGCTTTTTGTCAAAAAAAGTATATTTTCTTCTGTGTAGTTTTGTGTGCGCATATGTTAATATTTTAAGTATGAAAAGAAGGAGTTTTGTTAAAAAGACATTGATATTTAATCTTTATTTAGGATTGGGTATTCACATGGTATCTTGTATTAAAGATGAAAATGTTAGGCCATCAGACAATTCGGCTAATAAATCAGAAAATCTTGATGTTCTCAGGGAAAGATTAGGAGCCGAAAGGATCATTTATATTACTCAAGAACAGAAAGAGATTGAATTTGGAAGAAAAATTAGTAGGCAAAGATTTAGAATACAATTAGATTCTAAGCTCTATAAAAGTTATTCAAGATCTGAACATATTACTAGAAGAAGAGACATAGGGACTTATATAGTCGGGGTCTTAGTTCAAAGAAAAGCTATCAATGTAGATAAGCTTCGGAATACAAAATACTCCAATACTCTTGAATTTATTGCGGAAGATATTGTTCGCATAAACTATTCAAATCCTGCGCCTCTTTTAAAGTCCAGAAAGCAAAAATGTATCTTGAATTGTATTCAGAAGGATAGTCTCTTTGCTAATAAAATAAATCTTCACAAAATTAATATTTAAAAGTTATGAGTCCTTATGGAACATCTAATCCCGACTATCTTCTAGATAATATAAGTTTAAACCAAGAGGCATGTGATGGTTTGGGTTACTGTCTTCCTGCATGCCCTATGATGTCCCTTTCATTGGTTGAAGGGTATGTTAATGGTTACTTCAATTCCCAAACACTCTTTGTAGATCTTGGTACGTGTATTATATGTGGCCTCTGTGCTGAAGTTTGTCCAAATCAAGCTATAGATGTAGATGTTCCGGGAGGTGGTGGAAGTTCTACGCCAGGAGGTACAGATAACGGAGGAAGTGGTGGCGGTAATGCATCTGGGAGTAATTTCAACGCTTTAGGACCTACTAATCCTATTAATCTCGAGAAGGATCTTGATTGCTTTGATAAAGTCCCTTCCAATAATAATACTGTTTATAAAATTACAATACATGTACATTCTGCACATGAAGGATATCCAACACAAGAATACTGGCAAGGTGACCCTGGCCATGCATATATCACAATGGAAAAGAGTAACAATGCTAATGTGCATAGGTTGTCATTTGGCTTTTATCCGAAGGAAGATACTTGGGTGACGCCAACTAAAAATGCAGTTGCAAGTGGAATTGGTGAAGAATCATCAAATGATCTTAGGCGTAGTGATATCCGATATACGATGATAGTAAATGAGCAGAGTTTTAATAATGCAAAATTCAGTGCTATCGTAAATAGTAATAAACCATATGATTTGAATGATTTTAATTGTACTGATTATGCAATTGAGGTATTTAATGCGGCTATGCAAAATGGAGAAAAGCTAAATGTGCTAAATAGCAATATAGGTTTTACTACACCAGCTGGCTTGTATAGCAACTTAGACCAATTAAGACAAAATGGTAATACAAAAATTTCAAAGTCAAAGTTCTATCTTCCCTTTAGCAATTCTTGTAATTAGTATTTATATAAAACCGAAATGCAGATGCTTTCCATATAGCAAATATTATTTGTTTTGCTATCTATTAATGTAGTGATGATAACTAATTTATATTATGCCTAAAATTTATACTTAATTGTAAAAATAAAGAAATGAAATATATCAAAAGATCGCTCTTAGTATTTATGGTAATTATTATTTTTAGTAATCTGCCATTTGTTGACAAATTGGTGCTTAAAACAATTGATGGAAATACTTTTAGATATTCTAATCGTAATGGAGCTTATACCCGTGTGCAAGGTTTTGACTTTAAGGACGGTTATTTTAATCCGCGGATGATTCAGCGGTATGTTGAACAAGAAAAACCATTGGCAGAAAATAAAAAATTATATAGGTTATATAAAATCAATCCTTTATGTTTTTGGAGATGGGGGTATTATTATGCTTCAAGTAAAGATTTTGAATACTTGGATTGGGAGGAAATTGAACCTACAAGAGTTTCATACCATCCTGATGGTAGATGGCAAGATTTTTAAGATATATAGTATCCATAGCTATAGTAACAAGCTTCTTTTGAAAGTTTTGTTTTCTATTGAATGGCAAAGCAATATTCTACGAAAATAGCCCAGTCAAGTAATATTTTTCAAAACAACGTCCAAATGGCATAAAACCAAACGATATACTAATCGCTTATGATGTTGGCTCAGGGAAGATATTGTCTGTCTATAAAGCCAGCTCTTTTCCTCAGAAATGTACGGAAGATGATATTTTAGAATATCCATGATTAGAAAGATTGCCTTGGTATGTAGAAGCGGAGAATGTTACTCCCGATTTTGGGAGCCGATGGTTTAGTACTAATTTATACATCTGCGCTATTTTGCGGGAATATTTAGATAAGTTTCCAAACGAACTCATTACCTCAGTAGGCGATAAAACACTTGGGAGACTTAATTTTGGTAAGGATAAACTAAAGCTTGCCTTAGGTTTTGCGCGATTTGTTATGGAAAAATAGTTAGGACAACGGTTTCCGCATCACAAAAATAGATATGTGATTCGAAGGTTGTCAAATTGCTTCAAGAAAAATGAAAATGGATAAAAGATGAAACTTTTCTTTGCCATAAACTCCTGTACAGTCATCTTCATAAATCCCATATAGGTTTTCATTGGTGTCGTATCTTATATCTCTAATGTCAATTTTCTTAATCACATATTTTATGGGGTTAGGTTCAGTATCCCATACTATTGAAACCGTTTCCCCGGTATTAAACGCATTAACTGGAGCATCGAGGTTCTCTCTTTTTATATACATTAATCCATCTAGGTCTGCGGTTGAATAACATCTACCGTCAGAACAGTTAAAAACAAAACGAGGATAATGCTGTAACTCGTTAATTTTCATTCTTTTATATTTTTATAAAGATAACAGTTTTTTTAAAAAAGCGACAAGTTTTCTTATAGGGTTTAGGAATTATACTTGTGCAATGGTTATTTAACGGAGTTTTTCTTTGAGGTAACCTCGTTACGGATTTTCTGCGCGAGCCCTTTTACCTGATGCATCGCATTTCTGACACGTGTACCTGCTGCTCCATTGCCGTTTCGTAAAATTTTGCCACATCGTCTTCGGTAGTGACAATCAGTTCTTTCTTTATTAAGATATGCCCATTTACGTATAACTGTAGTTGAAATGAATAGAAATTAAAAAACAATCTCAGGTAAAATCTTTAAAAAACCATTTATCTTACAATTTTTAGGGCAGTCTCTCCTTTAGGAATATATAACAACATGTCTACAAATGTTCTTCTACTCATACCATTTTTATCATCTTCGTACCCCAGCAAAGACTCGCCCTTATTGATTCCCTCTCTCGGTTCCAACCGAACCATTCTTCCGTCTCCGTAAAATCTTAAGATATAATTTTCAAGCGGAAAAAATGTCCTTGAATTTTGTTGTGAGCCTGATAACATTGTCATCACAGACTTCGCTTTTCTACCTTTTGTTGTTTGGAATCTTGTGATGATATCTTCGGAAAAGTACATAGACTGATACCACTCCGCATCAGCCTTCAAAAAATGCGAATTTAAAGCATCGTAATCATTTCTTTCAAACGCTGATATGATCTGTTTATAAAAATGGAGAACCTGCTGTTCTAGTTGTTTTCTATCCAATTGAGTTAAATCTTTTCCATTTTTCCATCCCTCAAGCCGATAGGGAACAGAGGCATTAAAACTGATGTCTCTTTTATAGGTTTGCAATTTCGTCAGATCAGTCGTTTCATCAGCAGTTTTGTACGACAAAATTTCTTTTGATATGTTTTGGTGACCATCTTTTCCCCAACCTGTTTTTTCTATTTTAAGGATAAATTTACTTCCGTTTTCAAGATACGGTTTGCGCACGTTTTGATGATCGTAACCTGGATAAAGCTCAAGAGTAATGAGCTGCTTCCCACTTTTAAGAATATACGGATTGATATCCAGTCTTACCATTCCGGAGATTTTGTCAAAATTGGAATAAACAGGACAGCCATTTATCAGAATACTGAAGCTAAACAAACTTTCTACCTCAAGCTGATACAATGGTTCTTTGTTAAATCTGTGTACTTTTTCCGAAAGGTAACTAATCCGGTTTGCGGTTGACAATACACTATCTTTTATCTCCTGCGCATATCCATAACCAGAGCACACTGTCAATAAAAGCACTATAACTATTCTTATCATATTTTTCGTATTACAATCTTACTGATCACATTGCCAGAATACAAAGTAAACGGGTATTTATCACTTTCAGGAAGATCTTTTAAAATTCGTCGTAGTTGGTTTAATATCCGCAAAAACTCCACAATCAGGCTCCTTAGATAACCATTTAGCTTTAAGCAGTCAAAGATTAAAGTGAAATAAACTGTCAGCCTTTATATTTTGTTCAGAATAATCGGAGGTTTAGATAAAAAAGTGATTTTAAATGAAAAAAGCACCAATCTGATATGATTGATGCTTTTTCTGTAGCCCGTAGGGGAATCGAACCCCTGTTTCAAGAATGAAAATCTTGCGTCCTAACCCCTAGACGAACGGGCCTTTTTGTGTTTCGGTGTGCAAATATAGAAACATCATTTTATTATCCCAAATAAAATTGAAAATATCTTACTATTTTTTTTAATTATAACCTCTTTAATCAATTTTGTGTATTTTAATGCGTTAAAAATCAATGATCATAGCGATATAGAAATATGAGAAATAGAAATTGGGCAAGTCTGGCCGTAACTATATTGATGGGATGTTCCTATCAGGCACAGGCGCAGGACATTGCTTTAAATAAAGCCTTGCAAGTGAATTGGAAGATTGATGATACAAAGTCTGTTGATGAATCGTCCAGATCCATGTTTATAGTTAAGAATGTAAGCAAGAAACCGGTGAATCTTAAGGATTGGACATTAATGTTCAATTATTTGTTTTTGGTAAAAGAAGACAAAGGAAATACCAATTACAGGATAGAGCACCGCAACGGGGATCTTTATGCTTTACAGTTTCTTCAGTCCTCCTATCAGGAAATAAATCCGAATGACTCTTTAATAGTATCCTTCGATGCCATTGCTCCTTTACGTAACACAAGTAAGGCTCCGGGAGGATTATATTTCATTAATCAGAAGGGCAAAATATATGATGTCCCTCAATATGCCGTATTAGCACCTAAGCGTACAAACACTGAGGTGTTGGAGATATTAGGTAAGCAATATGAGTTCAATACAAAGGGCAATACCCAACAAGGGCAACTGATCTTACCGACTCCATTATCTTTAACCAAAAGTGCCGATAAAACATTTGCCTTGCCTTCAAAGCTGACTGTTAAGGCCGATCTTTCTTTCCGGACAGAAAGTAACCTTTTTGTTAACGATTTGAAAAATCTGGGCTACAAGTCTTCACTATCTTCAGGAAATGATGCTGCTGTCCGTTTGGAGAGAGCAGAGGGGATGGAGGAAGAAGAATATACATTGACTGTTGATGGCAGTGGCATCCTGATCCGTGCCTCATCTGCAGCAGGAGCATTCTATGGATTGCAGTCACTGAAATCTATACTTCCACCGGTCTCGAATAATGCGGACATTACGTTAGCACATCTTCAGGTAAAGGATAAACCCCGCTTTAAGTATCGCGGATTTATGATGGATGTATCCCGTAATTTTCAGGATAAGCAAATGGTGTTGAAGATGCTGGATGCTATGGCTATGTATAAACTGAATGTTTTTCATTTTCACTTTACGGAAGATGAAGCCTGGCGAATTGAAATTCCTGGACTACCCGAACTTACTGAGGTAGGAAGTCAGCGATCGGCATCCTTTGCGGATGGCCTCTCTTTACAACCTGCATACCGATCAGGAGCAGCCGGTAAAGGAAGACAATATTATACGACAAAAGATTACATTGAAATCCTTCGGTATGCAAAGGCCAGACATATTACCGTGGTTCCGGAAATCGAAACTCCGGGCCATGCGCGTGCTGCGATCAAGTCCATGCAGGCACGCTATGAAAAATACATGAAGCAAGGTAATCAGGCTGAAGCAGAAAAATACCTGTTGTATGATTTACAGGATAAATCCGAATACAATTCTGCCCAAAACTGGAACGATAATGTAATGAATCCGGCTTTGCCATCGACCTATACTTTTATTGCAAAAGTAGTAGATGAACTCAAAGTGATGCATAAGGCTGCCGGAGTAGAATTAAAGACTATTCATCTCGGAGGAGATGAAGTACCTGTAGGTGTTTGGGAGAAATCTCCGAAAATTGCGGAATTAATGAGTCGGGAAGGGATTAAATCTGTCAATCAGGTCTGGCCATATTACGTCAGCAAGATCAATAATCTGGTTCATGAAAAGGGATTGATCATGGAAGGCTGGGAAGAAATGGGAATGCATAATGAAGGAAAGGGAATGGTTGTCAATCCTAAATTGGCAGATCAGCGTATTCAGGTAGACGTCTGGAATAATCTTATTGGCGGAGGACAGGAAGATCTGGCGTATAAATTAGCCAATGCAGGTTATAAAGTTATATTTGCCAGCGCGAGTAACTTCTATCTGGATATGGCCTGGACACCGTTATTTGAAGAACCGGGACTGAACTGGGCTGCTTATATCAACCTGAGAGAAGCCTATTCATTTGCACCTGAAAACTTCTTTTTAAATGTATTGGAGATCGCAAAGGGAAAAGCAAAAGGAGCTGCATATTTTAAACCGAAGGAAAGACTGACTGCTGCAGGCAGAAAGAATTTCCTGGGTGTAAAGGGAGCTCTTTGGGCGGAGACAGTAGAAAGTCCTGCGCATTTGGAATACCTGATTTTTCCGCGTTTTATGGCAGTAGCAGAAAGAGCATGGTCTCCGGAAAAGAAATGGGAAGTGACAGATACGTATGATGTCAGGGATTTTGACAAGGATTATGCTGCATTCTCAAAAAAGCTGGGTGCTGTAGAATTACCCAAACTGGATAAACTAAACGGAGGGTACCAGTATCGTATGCCGGCAGTCGGTGTCAGGATCGAGAATAATAACGCATTGATAAATACAGAATACCCTACAGGAAGTGTTCGTTATACCACAGATGGTACAGTACCGACAAAAACGGCTGCTACAGTGGAGAATGGAATGCTTAAACTGGAGAAGGGGAAAACATATTCCTTACGAGCTTTTAGCTCTACAGGAAGGGAAGGAAAAGTAATCAGGTTTACTTACTAAATGAAAAGGGCTCTTGTTAAAAGAGCCCTATTTTATGAGGTAAAGAATTTAGCGATATCTGCCATATCAATATCTTCATGTGAGGCATTATATAGGGCTTCAGTTCCTTTTATGACCAGTACCTGCGGAGACTCATGTCTGATGTTCCATTTCTCGGCAATGGCATTAGATACATCACGGTGTGCAATCAGATCCAGATAAAAAATGCTCGCACCTTCCGGCAGTAAATCTTCATTGAATTCCAGCGATCTTTTAGCCATGCTGCTTACCGGGCATCGTGTACTGTGTTTGAATATCGCATGGATCTGGTTATCTGCTATGATTTCGTCCAATTGGGTTACTGATGTTATGTTTTTCCAGTTCATATTACAAAAAAAGCTAAAGAGTTGTAAACTTTGTTAATTCCATATCAACAAAAGCAGCTACTGTGCTGAATATAACACTTTTGCTGTTGTCGGTGAGTGATTTGAAAGTCGTAGGAAGAATCAGTCCGTCACCTATATCCTTAAAATTGTCTATCAGATATTGTACGCTGTCATCTTCTGCATTGAGTTCCCAACGACGAATTTTACCACTTTCAGAATTAAAGAAAAGTTTGCCATTTAGTTTTACATTAAGATCTGTTGTCGAGTTGACAGTTACCACGGTTAACTTCTCTGCATCCACGATCTTTTGTTGAGCATCTCCTGTTTTGAATTGCTTGCTCCCTAAAACGGTAGGCAGAAATAGCAATGATACATCCTGTTTAAACTGTCTGACGATGAGCGGGTAATTTTTAGCTGAAAAATTATCCAGATTTGTCTGCTCTACTTCATTGACATACAGCTTACGTATCTTATTGGTTCTGTAGTTAAATAAAAGTGTAATCTCGTCTCCTGAAGAGGTCGCTCCTTCAAATCTGCAGTCGCCGTTCTGTCTGTTGATCAGAAATTTGCGTGGATTTTCAATAAATGTAGAGGTGTTATTACCTGCTGCTGAAAATAAAATAAAATGAGTTTCATCCCATTTGCTTTTTCCTCCGATTCCTTCCCACAGCTTGTTTACAGTAGGAGTAGTATCCTGTCCGTAGCTGAGTTTGGAAAATAAAGAAGATGATAAAAGAAGGGTGAAGTATAATAATATTCTGAATGCTTTCATATTATATTCAAATTGAGTGTATGTGTTATCAATCAATGTAACAATTAATAACACATCTGTGTAACCACCGTAATGCGGTTATCTCGTTCTGTGCTTTTTCTTAGGGTAAGAACTATATGCGGCACATTGCTGTGTCGATGAACAGGAAGACAGGATAGTGGATCCGATAAACAGAATTCCAACTGCTAAAATAAAGTAACGTTTCATCGTTTCTGATCTTTTAATTCACTATGCATACTTTGCACTGATATGTGCCATTTGGATAGCAGTAATCGCTGCTTCTTCTCCTTTATTCCCATGAATTCCACCGGCACGATCCAGAGCTTGCTGCAGATTATCTGTGGTCAATACGCCAAAGATTACTGGTTTTCCATATTTCAAAGCGGCATTAGCCACACCATTGGCTACAGCATCGCAGATAAAATCAAAATGTCTGGTTTCTCCCTGAATGACACATCCGAGGCAGATAACGGCGTCAAAATCTTTATTTCTCAATAAAATGTCCGCACCGGAGATCAGCTCATAGCTTCCGGGTACTTCTACAATCTCAATATTGCTTTCCAAAGCATTGTGTTTCAACAGTCCTTCAACGGCTCCGTTTAAGAGTGCACCGGTTACCTGAGCATTCCACTGAGATACTACGATCCCGAATTTAAACTGCTTTGCGTCACCGACCTGTATATGAGAAAAATCGGATAAGTTTTTAAGATTACTTGCCATATAAATACAAATATAATGAAAAAGGCTGCTATTAGCAGCCTTTAAATTTTTAGTACCAGAGTTAAAGCCTGTTATTGCTCAGCTTTTACACGAGCGATCAGACCTTCGATCATCGCTGCTTCCTGGCTTTCAGGATAACTGCTTTTGATCTTGGTATAAGCTTCTTCAGCTTTTTTATTTTCTTTTAACTGCTCATATACCAGTCCTAATTTTTTGAGGAATAAAGGAGCTGTGTATGAGTTGTCAGCTTTATCAGCCGCTTTTTTGTAAAAAGTAGCTGCTTTATTATAGTCTTTTTGTTCAGAATAGGCGTCTCCTAACATTCCAACAACAAGTGGATCCAGGATCTCACTGCCTGTATCAGAATATTTTTCAAGCGCTTCGATCGCTTCAGCAAATTTGCCTTCTCTCAAATACAGACCTCCAAGGTATGCATTTGCAATATTAGCAGATTTGGTGTTGGAATATTCTTCAGCAATTTCTTTGAATCCCGGATAAGCTCCGTCTCCGGAAATTGCTCTTTTCTGTAACGAATCATCTGTGGAAGCAGCATATTCTTCTGCTTTGAAGATCTGGTTAGCAGCTTTTTCGGCACGAGGAGCCAAATAAAGTTTTTGATATCCAAAATATAACACTACCAATACAAGGATACCTCCAATTATGAAAGTAAGGCTTTTTTGGTTTTCAACGAAAAATGAACCTTTTTGAGGTTTATATGCAGATTCCGCTGCACGGGTTTGATTATTTGACATTTTCAAAAAATAAAATTCGGAACGCAAAATTACACTTTTAAAAATTATTTGCAAGTGTTTTAGATTTAAATTATTAAGGATGATTAAGTTATTGAATCTGAATATCCTTTTTGTCTAATGCCTCATAAATGGAGTTCTGACTCTTGAATTCCGGTACAATTTGCTTCATCTGTCGGACAATATTAGTCTCGTTTTGTGTCTTAATAATAGTGAAAAGAGTATCTAACTCGCTTTGTACAAATGCAAAATCATTTTCGCGAACCTTGGCGATCATAATCTTTTCATGATGTGTAGCCATTGTGTTTTCCAGATCATTCAGCAGTTCTTCGTAGAGTTTTTCACCCGGACGCAGGCCTGTAAACTTGATTTCAATGTCCTGATTTGGTACAAATCCGGATAATTTGATCATTTTTTCAGCCAATTCGACAATTTTTACAGATTTTCCCATGTCGAATACAAATATCTCACCTCCGTTACCCATATTGCCGGCTTCAATAACCAGCTGACAGGCTTCCGGAATAGTCATAAAGTATCGGGTAATCTCCGGGTGGGTCACTGTTACAGGTCCCCCTTTTTCGATCTGATCTTTAAACCTTGGAATAACGGAACCATTGGATCCCAATACATTCCCAAATCTGGTCGTAATAAAGCGGGTATGTTTCTTTTCTGATCTCTCCAGATGGTTATTCAGGGATTGTACATATATTTCAGCGATTCTTTTCGTTGCGCCCATGATATTAGTCGGATTGACCGCTTTGTCAGTCGATACAAATACGAATTTGTCAACTCCGAAATCTACGGCAAGATTGGCCAGGTTAAATGTTCCCAACACATTCGTTCGTACCCCCTCAATAGGATGGTTTTCCATCATAGGTACATGCTTGTAGGCGGCAGCGTGATATACAACATGTGGCTTGAACGTATCGAACAGATTCTTCATACGTTCATAATTTTTCACATCCGCTATAAAACTGTGATATACCTGATTTTTATAGAGATCCTGAAGATCCAGTTGCAAATTATGAAGAGGAGATTCGGCCTGATCGCAAAGGATAATCATTTGCGGATCGTATTTTCCCAGTTGTTTTGAAATTTCGCTTCCTATAGACCCGGCAGCTCCAGTTACCAGCACACGTTTACCTTTCAATTGCTCCAGAATATTATTGTTGGATATCTTGATAGAATCACGCTCCAGCAGGTCTTCTATTTTTATTTTTTGAATCTGATTGGGATTAAGATCTCCGTTAATAATTTTTTGTACAGGAGGTAATGTTAATACATTGACATTATGCTCCAGACAGATATCTGTAATCTCATTCTTGCGAGTGGCAGGTATATTGGGAGATGCAATGATAAGCTCTTCCACATTTAGTTTGGGGATCAGCTTGTCCAAATCATCAGGTGAATAAATTTTGATACCATCGATTGATTTTCCGATTTTCTGATCACTGTCGTCCAGATAGCCGATAATAGTATTTGCAGCTCGCAGATCATGATCCATCGTTCTTTTGACAGCAATACCCAAATCGCCCGCTCCGAATACCAGTGTATTCTTTTTACTGTCCTGTGCTACTTTGGTGTATTGAAAAAATACTTTTATAGAGGTTCTGTAGATGAAAAGGCAGACAAAAGCGAATAACGAATACAGAATAATAAGATTAGTCGGTAATATCGTTGGTATACGCATTGCAATCAGGAATAATTTGATTGCAAACAGTACGATTACAATAAACAATACTGTCGATAAGAATCTTATGGAATCTACAGCACTTGTGTAGCGGATAATGCCCGTATGTGTTTTGAAAATCAAAAAAGCAACAGCCGTTATAGACATGCAATACATAAACTCCATTGCCAGCGCCGGTCTGTAAAATGCTTCCAAAGAGAAGTTATAAAAGACAGAATAGGCTAAAAAGAAGGCAAATGAAGCACAGGCAATATCAAAAAGAAAAATTATCCAACGAGGGACAATGCTCAGTTGATTGACTGAATTTAAAATTTTCATGTGTTAGGGGGTGGGTAAAAATTTATACAAATCTACTTTTTTTAATAACCAAATTACATTTTATATGCTAATATTGTACCATCTTATTAAAAGCGAGCATATTTATTGTAATAAACCTTAATAAATACCTAAATTAGTGACAGATAATTTTTGAATAAATGGGTAGTATTTCCAAAATCGCTCAACAGGCAATGATGCAGCCTCAGGAGGCATTAATGACTGTTGGCAAATCAAAAAACAGTCTTACAATCGGCATTCCGAAAGAAGTGTCCTTTCAGGAGAACAGGATTGCCTTGACTCCGCTGTCTGTTGCGTTATTAATTGAGAACGGACATAAGGTCATTTTAGAATCTAATGCCGGTGCAGGATCTAATTTTTTAGACCAGCATTATAGTGAGCAGGGGGCATTGATCGTGTATAGCAGCGAGGAAGTGTATAAGGCCGATCTGATCATTAAAGTTGCCAGTCCGACCTTAGAAGAGGTCAGTCTGATGAAAACAGGGCAGGTATTGTTTTCCTCCCAGCAGCCATCTATGATGGATTTGGCTGTATTACAATCCCTGATCAAAAAGAAAGTCACAGCATTATCCTATGAGTATCTGCAGGATGAAGGATGTCATCTGACAGTGGTTCGTGCAATGAGTGAGATTGTAGGGGCTACAGCCGTACTTATAGCCGCAGAGTATCTTAGTAATGTATTTGACGGAAAGGGACTTATGCTTGGAGGAGTTACCGGTGTCCCGCCTACAGAAATGGTTATTATCGGAGCAGGTACTGTAGGTGAATTTGCAGCACGTACAGCAATTGCGCTTGGGGCGCAGGTCAAGGTATTTGACAGTTCTGTATACCGTCTCAGACGACTGCAGAATAACGTAGGCAGCAGAGTATTTACTTCAGTCATCCAGCCCATCGTATTGAATAAGGCGGTACGGTCCTGTGATGTCGTTATTGGCGCATTAAGGGCTGTAAATGGTCGCTCACCCTGTATAATCTCGGAAGAGACCGTTTCGCAAATGAAGCCCAATTCCGTACTGATTGATGTGAGTATCGATCAGGGAGGATGTTTTGAAACTTCAGAAGTGACCAGCCATGATAAACCTGTTTTTCGTAAATATGATGTGATTCATTATTGCGTGCCCAATATCGCTTCCAGAGTGGCCCGTACAGCTACGTATGCACTTACCAATATTTTTTCGCCGATCTTACTTCAGATTGGTGAAGCAGGAGGGATGAACAAAATGATCTGGGCCAATCAGGGAATACGCAGTGCCATATATCTGTATCAGGGCAACCTGACCAATAAGGATATGGCCAATAAATTTAATCTTCCTGCCAAAGATCTGGATCTTATTATTGTTTCCAATCTGTAAGTCTATGAAAATCTTAATTGTAATAAATCTTGTATTGATGATTGCTTTGCGTGCTGTAGCCCAGGAAAAGATTCCCCTTTATCCGGAAGGAATTCCAAACAGTAAAGGAGAAAATAGTGAAGAGTATCAAAAAAATATTCCTGAATTATTTATCTATAAGCCTACTGTGGCAGATAAACATGTAGGAATATTAGTTATACCCGGAGGAGGATATGCCCATGTAGCGATCGGGCATGAGGGGCATGATGTGGCTCGTGAATTAAATAAAAACGGCTATACAGCTTTTGTGTTAAAATATCGGTTACCCAGCGATCAGATTATGAAAGATAAGAAGATCGGGCCCCTGCAGGATGCACAGCGCGCTATGCAGCTGATCCGGGAGAACCAACAAGTATTGGGAGTTGACATTCGCAAACTCGGTGTAATGGGTTTTTCTGCAGGAGGTCATTTAGCTTCTACATTATCCACGCATTACAGAAAAGCATATATTGCCAATGACCTGAATACCGATCTCAGACCGGATTTTTCGATTCTGTGTTACCCTGTGATCTCTATGGATACCACTATTACACATGCCGGTTCCCGCAAAAATCTGCTTGGGCCAAATCCTGGGAAAGAAGATGAGATTTTATTTTCAAATGAACTTCAGGTTGATAAAAATACAGCTCCAGCCTTTCTGATGAGTGCAAAAGATGATAAAGCTGTGCCAGTTGAAAATATGTACCGTTATCAGCGGGCATTACAAAAATATAAGATTCCCAATGAAGTGTTTACCTATGAAAATGGTGGACATGGATTCGGACTGAACAACAAAACAAGTGAAGTAAAGTGGTTGGCACCTTGTCTGACCTGGCTGGAAAAATTAAAATAACATGAAACAACTTGTCCTATTATTGATATTGACAATATCTGTCCCTGTATTCGGACAGGAATGGAAAGTAAAGATTGGAGAGCAAACTCCCGTTTTTGAATGGAAGGATAAAAAGGAAGAACGGAAAGACATAAGTATGCTCAAAGGCAAAGTTGTTCTGATCAATTTTTTTGCTACCTGGTGCCCACCTTGCAGACAGGAATTGCCCAGAGTCGAAAACGAAATATGGGCTAAGTACAAATCCCGGGCGGATTTTTCCTTATTGGTATTTGCCAGAGAAGAAGGTTGGGATAAGATAAACCCTTTTATGAGCAAACAGCAATATACGTTTCCTGTTTTTCCGGATCTGAAAAGAGAAATATTTTCCAAATATGCAGATACAGGGATTCCGCGTAATGTTATCCTGAATAAAAAAGGAGAAGTAGTGTATCAGTCAATCGGCTATACCGAAGATGAGTTTAGACATCTGCTGACTGTCCTGGAATCTGAATTAGCCAAATAAAATCAGAAGCTGATATACTTGTCAATGGAGATATCAACCGATGCTCCTAAATCCTATGAGGAGAAAAAAATTATTAATTTTTAGGCAACAAAGAGCTCTACTCTAATGCTTCTGGAAAAATAAAACACCTATTTTAATTGTAGTTATATGAGAAAAAAATATGCAATGAAAGGACTTAAAGACTACTTCTCAATGACTTTTTACAATGTGGAAGAAAAGGCTATTTCCAGAGTTTGTATACGGTACCAAAAAGGCTATTGATTGAGTGAATGCAAAGGGGTACAGTGTAGGCACGCTATGTTATAGGAATGTGTTCTAGTAAAAAAAATCGAATAACTAATTTTGTTTAATTTTATTTAAAATTATTTAATTCTTTTTAAAAAAATATTTATATTTAACCAATTATATAAACTTAATAGATTTTAAATTATGAAAAAGACTATTTTTTATTAAAAACAACTCTTCAATTTGTCGCAGTTTGTTTATTTTTTATGGCTTGCCAAAAGGATGTAGACAATTCTGTAGATATAGTTGCAAACGAAATTTCTTTTAAGTCTGGAAGCAAAATATCACTGCTACAAGAATCTTTAAAAGCAGGTATATATCAGATTGATGCCGAATTATATGATAATAAAATTATATATACCACAAAAATTGCACACACTTCAATGTTAAATGGAAATAAAGTGGATTTTTCAAACTTTGCTATTGAATTAAGTAATGGTAAATTGATCTTAGATAATGACTATTCAATTTTTCGAGTTGATGGTGATTTGTTTTTGAGCACACCTCTCTATAGTGGTTTCATGAAAGATGGTAACGATGATAAACTTATAGACACTAAAACGGCAGCTCTGATTCTATTTTATAATGAAATATCGGAAAATTCGAAAAATATTGAAAAGAAAACATACTCAGTATTTTTAAATCAATTTGATAAAGAAGTTCAAAATATTACATCAAAATCTACCCTTAAAAAAGCTGGAATTCCGTTCATTACTCGAGGATGTGGAATGAACCATGCCATAAAATTCGGTTTTAGCGCCTCATCTGCGGAATTATCTCTCAAAACTGAATTACGTGAAACTAGGTTTTATGAAGGATGTGTTGTTGTAACACCTATAGAGGTATCTTGTTATACTGACAAATACATATGTGTAGCCACACAAACGTTCTATTGTAAAACTTGCTAAAATAAATATAAAAATGAATACTCTATTTATTAATATTGGTTTTATAGAATCAACGATATTAATCGTAATATTTGTAGCAACTCTTATTAGTGCTCTTTATCTCATCATAAATAACGAAAAAGGTGCCACAAGGATTTTATGGATGTTTTTTGTTTTTATTGCCCCGATATTAGGTCCAATAGTTTATATTATTTCTTATTTTCTATCAGGTGTAAATAAAAAAAATAATTATCAGCAGTAGAAAGTGAGGCTTTATCATAAATGAAAATTACGATTGAAATCAGAATTAAATTTTTTCTCTTTTCATGTAGGCTAATAAAGCTTCAAAATTTTATTTGGTACCAAGTTGGTAAAATAGACTTTTGATACAGTTTCTTTCGTAGAAGGCTTCAAAGTCGTGGTTGGATTTTCGCAAAAACGCTAATAAACCCGCAAGCGATTCAACGCATTATTGAGATTTGCCTTTTCAAACTTGAACGGTAAAAAATTATCCGATGCAATCAAAGATAGTTACAAAGGGGAAACTGCAATTCACAAAGATGCTGTAAAATTCATTCTTATAGTTATTACCAGAAATCATGAAGAAACTTGCCAATGAAACTATTTTCGAATTAACAAAATAATCAGAAGCTGATATACTTGTCAATGGAGATATCAACCGCTGCTCCTTTTTCGATAGAGGAAATAGGATAATCAATCAGGTGGAGAGATACGTGCTCATTGCCCACAGTGAGTTCATTATAGAATCCTCTGAAGCGAATATCTTTAACCTTCAGCAAACCGGAAGTATTGCTTTTGACTTTGATCCATTCCTGATGGATGGCAATTTGCTGTGTCGTCTGAATACCTATTGCATTCGCCTGTTCCGGAGACAGAAGATTACTCTTAGCCAGCAATTGTGCTGTATACGAATGTGTGGGATTATAATATAATTCTTCAGGGCTTCCCTGATCAACAATTTTACCCTTTTTCATCACCATCAGTCTGTCTGATAGCGAAAGTACTTCTGCAGGGTCATGGGAAATCAGGATAACGGTAAGGCCTGTCTCTTTTACAATCTGCCTGATATCCTGCTGCAGATTATCTCTGAAAGCGGCATCTACCTGATTGAACGGTTCATCCATTAACAGCACCTCCGGTTCATTGATCAGGGCTCTCGAAATAGCTACTCTTTGCTTTTCACCACCGCTAAGATCCGCTACCCGCTGATTCGCAAGATGTGCAATGTTCAGTTTTTCGAGCACTTGCTGTGTTTTATCCTGCTTGCGTTGAAGATTGGTGTTGGAAAGTTGCGAAGCAACATTATCCCATACTTTAGCATACAGATTAAGATCATCGAAACCCTGCGAGACCAATTTCATAGCCGGATGCCCCGGTATTAATTTGTCCTTTCGTGTGGGTACAAGCCATCCCCGGTAACGTATAGATCCGGACTGCGGTTCCAGTAGCCCGTAGATCAGCTTAAGCAATGTACTTTTTCCGCTTCCCGACTCCCCGATAATGGAAGTGATCGCACCTTCATTAACACTGAAGTTGACGTGATCTACAGCAATTATCTTTTCTTTGTTCTCGAAAACACAGGACACATTTTCCCCATATACCAAAGGTAGTCCGGGCTGTTGTACGTCTGAGGGAATAAATTGACAGGATGAAAGCTCTTGCATAAAATAAAAGTGTCGAATTTTAATTTAAAATTCGACACAAAATTACGTTTTATTTATGGGGTAATCAATTATAGGAACAAGGTTAAGCCAAATGTGAAGTTATTAAGACCTTTCTGATTCGGACTGTTTTCAAAGACATCATTGAAATAATACTTAGTGAAAAAGCCTACGTCCCGGAATCCGGCTCTTACGAAAGCACCATACTGAAAGGATTGAAGATTGTAATCATCACGGAATTTTTGTTTTCCGTTTTCTTCACTTTTCAGGCGTTGAGATCCTTTCAATAATACTCCTCCTATAGGTCCAAATGCTAATTTAAGTCTGTCCCCGTTAGCCATTTTTCTACTTCTCAGCTCAAATGTCAATGGAATACGGAGATAAGTAGATGTTAGTCTGTTTTTTTCAATATTCACCTCATTTCTATCCAGTATTTCATAATCCAGAGGAGTCGTATTTTTTTTCAATATCACGTTTTCTTTGAGTCGTGTGTAATTCCACTCAAAACCTGTAGAAATATACATTCTGAAATTATCATTCATCCGCACACCGAACTGGGCAACATCAAATCCGAAATTAGTTGTCTTTCCTTTTTTATAGTTCAGGAACTGGTTGTCATCCGATAGCGTAAAACTGCCATTGTCTATCATTCTGGAAAATCCCCAGTCTACACGTGCGAATGTAATACCGTAAAAAGTTCTGGGATATACAATATGCGATTCTTTATCACCTTTTCCTAAGGTATACGAATGCTTGTGTGTTTTAGCTGACGGGCGTGCCTCTTCTGTCTTTGTGGAATCTGCTTCCTGTGCATGTGCCTGCATGCCTGAAAATAAAAGCAGGCAACTAATGGTTAATATATGGATTGGTTTCATATGCTGTATAATTTATTGTTATTGTTTATTTTTCTTTCTGTTTTTGGTAATATATTGAATACTCAGAGATCCTTCTTCATCTGTATCAAAGTGTAGTTTTTTACCATCCGATCGGTCTGCCTTTCCGATCAGTGAATTGAGGATCGTTCCGATACCGAATGTTTTCTGCTTCTCCGGTTCATGGCTTGCCATCATTGTTTCTTCTACTTCCGGACTCTCGATTAATGCCTTAAGAGGCGGTACATCGGTAACACTTGTTGTCAGGTCAGGTAATGAAATATTGCTCGGTACGGTATCCATCTGCTGAAGATTCAATGCCAGCAGATGAGTGCTTTCATTAGTTGTACTTATTTCTATCTGCTGCGGGCGCTCAGCAACCTCTCCTGGTATATCTCCCTTTTTTTTACTTGACTTCTCCTGTACGAATGCGAATCTTTCATTATCCTTTTTCTCTGTCAGAATCGGGTCTGATGGTATGGATTCAACATCCTTACTCCATTCTTTGTCCTGAGGAGGTGTTGCATGATGTTCGGTCAGGTGTTCCGACTCTTGTTCACCCTGTTGAAAATACCAGGTAGAGAATATTCCTGTCGCCACGATTGCGGCTGCAGCTGTCCATTTCCAAAGCGGATAAATACTTGTTTTTTTGATTGTAACTTCTTCTTTTGGCAGCTGTTGTTCAATCTTGTCCCAGATGTCGGGACTTGGTGTTGATTCTGCATTTTCAAGCTGCTCCCTGAAGAGTTTATCCAGTTCTTTATCTGTCATCTTTCTGTTTCCTCCAGTTTTTGCAGTTTATCTTTAAGCCATGTACGTGCTCTTGATAGCTGCGATTTTGAATTTCCTTCACTTATATGGAGAGATTTTGCAATCTCATGATGTGTGTAACCCTCTATGGCGTAAAGATTGAAGACCGTTCTGTAACCCACAGGTAGCTGCTTGACTAGCTGCATAAGATCCTGATAGGCGGATTGATCCGTTCCGATAGAACTCTTTAGCATATGTGCCTGGAGATTTTCATCAATGTCACAGAAGCTAACTTTGTTTTTTCGATGAATCTCTATAGCTGTATTTACCATTACCCGTCGGATCCATCCTTCTAATGATCCTCTTTCGTCAAAGAGGTGATGTTTGGCAAATACTTTTATAAATCCAGTCTGTAACATATCTTCAGCTTCCAGAGTGTCTACGGCGTAGCGTATACATACAGCATACATTCTGGGAGCAAAGTGTTGATAGAGCAATGATTGCGACTTTCGGTCCCCCGTTTTACATTTTTTCCATACTTCATCAATGTCATGTTGTTTCAAGGTTTTTATCGGTTTGTTATAAAGAAGACGTGGATTAGGATTAAAGGGTTGCGTCAGGATATAAAAAAATCAGGAAATTAATTTAATAACCTGATTCTTAATGTTTTATTTTACCTCAATGCTGCGGATATATTCGTCGATGGCCGCTATATGTATAGCTCTGGCATCTTCCGGCAGCAGATTGGGTATCTTTTCAGGCCATTCGATAAAGCAGTAATCGCCGGAATAAAAGTATTCCTCATATCCCATATCGAAGGCTTCCTGTTCATCTTTTATTCTGTAGAAATCAAAATGATATACATTGCCTTGCGGGTAGCTGTATTGGTTTACAATAGAAAAGGTCGGACTGGAAGTGCTGTCCGTGACACCGAGTTGCTCGCAGATAGCTTTTACAAAAGTTGTTTTGCCGGCCCCCATACTTCCATACAAAAGAAACACCCGGGTATCAGCAAATGCAGAAAGTATTTGGCTGGCAGCTCCGGGTAATTCAGATAAGTTTTGAACATGCAATTTCATGTTTCAAAAATACTTATTTGGACGAATACGTTGCAAACGGGATAATCATTTCCTCCAAAGAAATACCTCCATGCTGGAATGTACCATGAAAATAATTGACAAACTGATTGTAATTGTTCGGATATACAAAGTAGATGTCCTCTTTTGCAAATACAAAAGTTGAGCTTACATGCAACTTTGGTAATTGAGCATCGTGTGGATTTTTGATCACGAATACATCTTTGTCCTGGTAATTAAGGTTTTTCCCCTGTTTGTATCTCAGGTTGGTGTTGGTATTACGGTCGCCGATTATTTTACTTGGTTTTTTGACCCTGATTGTTCCGTGATCTGTCGTGATAATCACCCTTACATTGCGTTGGGATAACCATTTCAGTGTCTCCAGCAAGGGAGAGTGTTCAAACCAGGAAAGCGTCAGAGAGCGGTATGCCGCTTCATCATTGGCCAGTTCGCGGATCATAGCCATATCTGTACGTGCATGGGAAAGCATATCAACAAAGTTGTAGACCAATACGTTCAGGTCATTTTGCATGAGGTTGTTGACATTTTCATAAATATCTTTCCCCTGCTCCAATGTTAGTATCTTATGATAGGAATGTTTGATCTCCCGACGGTAAAGTCTTTTTATCTGATCTGCCAGAAATTTGTCTTCGTGCAGATTTTTCCCGCCTTCGTCTTCGTCATTCTGCCACAGATCAGGGAATCTCTTTTCCATTTCCAGAGGTGTTAATCCACTGAAAATAGCATTTCGTGCATACTGGGTAGCTGTTGGCAGGATGCTAAGGTAATGATCTTCTTCATCCAGACGGAAATAATCCGTAATAATATCGTTAATGATCTTCCATTGATCATACCGCAGGTTGTCAATCAGAAAAAAGAAAGTCGGTTTGTTTTCCTGCATTCCGGGAAATACTTTTTTCTTAAACAGCTGATGTGAGAACACCGGGCCTTCATCCGGATTTTTGATCCAGTTGATGTAGTTTTTCTCAATAAATTTTGAAAATAACGCATTTGCCTCGGATTTCTGCATCGTCAGAATTTCATGCATATTGGAATCTTCCAGTTTTTCAAGAGAAAGTTCCCAGTAGATCAGTTTTTTATACACATCTGTCCATTGGTGTACATCCAGATTATCATTGAGGATCATACCGAGATTACGGAAATCCTGCTGATACGCCATAGATGTCTTTTCACTCACCAGTCTTTTATTTTCTGTGAACTTTTTGATGGTCAGAAGTATCTGTTTCGGGTTGACCGGTTTGATCAGATAATCATCAATCTTACTTCCGATAGCATCTTCCATAAGGTGCTCCTCTTCATTCTTTGTGACAAGTACGGTGGGGATGGACGGATTGATAGACTTTAATATGGCCAATGTTTCTAATCCGGTAAGTCCTGGCATGTTTTCATCGAGAAAGACCAGATCGAAAGGCTCATTCCTGAAAGCCTCGACAGCATCGTGACCATTGTTGACTGTCTTTACCTTGTAATCCTTTTCTTCTAATAACAGAATATGGGGTTTCAGAAATTCAATTTCATCATCTGCCCAAAGTATATGTGTTTTTTGCATGAGAATTTTCTTAATTGATAATCACAAATCGAATACATAGGATTCTGTGAAGGATTCAAATTACTCCAAATGTATGTAGAATATAATCAAAATTATAACAATCGATTTGTCATAGAGTTACGAACTTACCGCTTTTGGGACTTTATTTGTTGTTTTTTAACATTTCTTAACGGGCAACTCCGTATCTTTGCACTATCTTAGCTTCGTAAGATAATAGTATCTACCTCTTCCTTAATATATATCGGAGATGGTTAATTTTATTTCGCTCAGATTATTTTTTAAATAAATATATACGTGCAATCTACATTGAATAAGAGAAAAATAGTCAACGATCCGGTTTACGGATTTGTTACCATTCCTTCGGGATGTGTATTTGACCTTATTCAGCATCCTTATTTTCAAAGACTGCGCTATATTAAGCAGGTGAGTATGACTCATCTGGTCTATCCGGGAGCGTTACATACACGTTTTCAGCATGCTATAGGAGCTATGCACCTGATGTCTCTGGCTATAGATACATTAAGGAGTAAAGAAGTCCGGATCTCTCTGGAAGAAGAAGAGGCCGCTTTGGTCGCGATCTTATTACATGATATCGGACACGGACCTTTTTCCCATTCTCTGGAACATACTATTATAGAAGGTGTGTCCCATGAGATGCTTTCTTCTTTGTTGATGGACAGGATGAATGATGAATTTGGATGTAAACTGGACCTTGCGATTACTATTTTCAATAATAAATACGAAAGAAAGTTTTTTCATCAGCTTGTTTCCAGTCAGCTGGATACCGACCGCATGGATTATCTGAACAGGGATAGTTTCTTTACAGGGGTTTCAGAAGGAGTCATCTCTTTTGACAGGATTATCAAAATGCTGAATGTGCATAATGATGAACTGGTCGTCGAACTGAAAGGTATTTATTCGGTAGAGAAGTTTTTGATTGCAAGAAGGCTTATGTACTGGCAGGTATACCTGCACAAAACAGTTATCGGTGCAGAGCAAATGCTTATTAAAGCATTGAAAAGAGCGAAGGCTTTAAGTGATCAGGGTGCTGACTTGTTTGCTACACCGGCATTCTCTCATTTTCTGAAGAACAGAATCACAAAAGATAATTTTTTACTGGACGAGTCACATTTACAGTGGTTTACTCGTTTGGATGATACAGATATTATGTCGGCTATTAAAACTTGGGCTGATCATGAAGATAAAATCTTAAGTATGCTGTGCCGCAAATTGATGGCCAGAGATCTGTTCAGGACGGTTATGAGCAATGAGCCTTTTTCAGAACAGGCTGTAGAAGCGGTGAATCAGGCCGTAATCGATTACTTCGGAATTACACAAGATGAACTGGAGTATTTTGTCTTTATACAGGAAGTGGAGAATAGTGCATACAGCCCTTCACAGGGAGGAATAAAGATTGTAGATAAACAAGGAGAACTAAAAGATATAACAGAGGCATCAGATCTTTCAAATTTGGAAGCTTTGGCCCGGAAAGTACGAAAATTCGCTATTTCATACCCAAAAGAGGTTGGATATCCCCGGATAAAGTAAAAACTTAAAGAAAAATTAACAAAAAGGCATACATTTGTACAATGCAATTTTCTGCGCAACAAATAGCAACATTATTAAAAGGCAATATCGAAGGTAATCCGGATGTTGTGGTGAGCCAGTTGGCCAAAATTGAAGAGGCGCAGTCAGGCGATCTTTCCTTTTTAGCGAACCCAAAGTACGAAAACTTTATCTATACGACAAATGCTTCTATCGTTATTGTAAATGCTGATTTTACGCCGTTAAGCGAAGTTTCCTGCACGTTGATACGCGTCAGGAATGCTTATTCCTCTTTTTCGGAGTTATTGTCCTACTATAATATGATGAAACAGGATCGTTCAGGAAGAGAAGAACCTGTTTTTGTACATGATTCCGCCAGCATTGGTGAGCATGAATATCTGGGCGCTTTTTCGTATATCGGAAAAGATACGACTTTAGGTAAACAAGTGAAAGTATATCCGCATGTATATATTGGTGATAATGTACAGATCGGTGATAATGTAACACTCTTTCCCGGAGTAAAAGTTTATTCAGACTGTGTTATCGGTAATAATGTAGTCATACATGCCGGTGTTGTGATCGGGAGTGACGGATTTGGTTTTGCCCCGCAGGAGGATGGTACGTATAGTAAGGTGCCTCAAATAGGTAATGTCATCATAGAAGATGACGTGGAGATCGGTGCTAATACAGTGATCGACCGGGCGACTATGGGATCTACTGTTATACGTCAGGGTGTTAAACTGGATAATCTGATTCAGATCGCTCATAATGTAGAGATCGGTAAGAATACCGTTATTGCTGCGCAGACCGGAGTATCAGGAAGTACCAAGTTGGGAGAACATGTTGTACTAGGCGGACAGGTTGGTGTGGTAGGACATATCACTATTGCAGACCGGTCGCAGGTGCAGGCACAGTCCGGTATCAATCGTTCAATTACTGTAGTTGGCAAAAAATGGGGAGGTTCACCAGCGACTCCTTATCAATCTCAATTGCGTTCACAGGTCATTTATGCAAGATTGCCCGAACTGGAAAAAAGAATTTCCGAGTTAGAGCAATTGCTGCAGATGCAAAATATAAAATAAACAAAAAGAAAACTCAATATTGCTTAATACAGAATGTTAGATATGAATGTAAAACAAAGAACCATTAAGTCTGAAGTTTCGATTTCAGGTGTTGGTTTGCATACTGGAAAATCTGTTACCCTTACGATCAAACCTGCTCCTGAGTACCATTGGTACAAATTCAGAAGAGTAGATGTCGAAGGGGCTCCCGTTATCGCTGTAGATGCGGATAATGTAACAGATACTTCTCGTGGTACCACCATTTCTCAGAATGGAGCTAGTGTCAGCACCATTGAGCATTTGATGGCCTCTTTGGTTGGTTTACAGATTGATAATGTTTTGATTGATATTGACGGACCTGAAGTACCTATTCTGGACGGAAGTTCTTCTCCGTTTGTCAAACTGTTTGAAGAAGTAGGTTTTCAGGAACAAGATGCTGACAGAGACTTTTATGAGATCAAATCTAATATCCATTACTCGGAAACAGATCGTAAGGTCGAGATTGTAGCAATGCCTCTGGATGGTTATCGTCTGACGTGTATGATAGACTTTAACTCTCCGGTTTTGGGCAGTCAGCACGCTTCTGTAAGTAATATTGGTGAATTTGTTAGAGAAATATCAGCTTCACGTACGTTCTGTTTTCTTCATGAGTTAGAGACACTGGTCAATCTTGGCCTTATTAAAGGTGGTGATCTGTCCAATGCAATCGTGATTGTAGACAAAGACGTCGATAAAGAAGAGCTGGATAAGCTTGCGCATTTATTTAACCGTGATGATATCGATGTAGCGAATGAAGGTATCCTGAATAATATTCAACTTCGCTATCAGAACGAGCCTGCCCGTCATAAACTTCTGGATATGATCGGTGACCTGGCTTTGGTAGGACGTCCTCTGAAAGGTCATATTATGGCAGCACGTCCCGGACATGCCGCTAATGTTGCTTTTGCGAAAAAGATCAGAGCCGTTATTAATAAAGAGAAAAACCGTAAACATGTAAAGGTTTACGACCCGAATATGACGCCTGTATATGATACAGTGCAGATTATGAATATATTACCCCATCGTCAGCCGTTTTTGATGGTGGATAAAATTCTGGAATTGACAGAAAACCATGTTGTAGGGCTTAAGAATGTAACTATGAACGAAGATTTGTTTATGGGACATTTTCCGGGATCACCTGTATTTCCGGGTGTTCTGCAGATTGAAGCTATGGCACAGACAGGAGGGATCCTTGTATTAAATACGGTTCCTGATCCTGAAAACTGGTTGACACTGTTCCTGAAAATTGAAAATGCAAGATTCAAAAACCAGGTTGCTCCCGGTGATACCATTATTTTCCGTTGTGACCTTATGGAACCGATACGAAGAGGTATAGCGCGCATGAAGGGCATAGGAATGGTAGGAGAGAAAATTGTTAGTGAGGCAGAGCTAATGGCTCAAATTGTAAAAGTAAAGTAAGATGATACAGCCTTTAGCTTATATACATCCTGAGGCACGGATAGCCCAAAATGTTGTTGTAGAACCTTTTACTACGATCCACAAGGATGTTGTAATAGGAGAGGGTACCTGGATTGGGTCTAATGTGACCATTATGAATGGTGCACGGATAGGAAAAAACTGTAAAATATATCCGGGTGCTGTTATCTCAGGAGAACCGCAGGACCTCAAATTCGAGGGAGAAGTTACGGTGGCTGAAATCGGTGACAACACTACTATCAGAGAGTGTGTGACGATCAACAGAGGTACAAAAGACCGCTATAAAACGGTGATTGGCAAGAATTGTCTGATACAGGCATACAGCCACATTGCACATGATTGTATAATTGGCGACAACTGTATTTTTTCAAATTCAAGTACTCTTGCAGGTCACATTACCATCGGAGATTATGTTGTACTGGCGGGTATGGTCGCCGTACATCAGTTTGTGAAGATTGGTTCGCATGCCTTTGTTTCCGGAGGTTCTTTGGTCCGTAAAGATGTGCCACCGTTTATCAAAGCCGCACGTGAGCCGATTACCTATGCCGGTATTAATTCTGTGGGACTTCGCAGAAGAGGGTTCTCAAACGAACAGATAAATGAGATCCAGGGTATTTACCGTGTTCTCTTTATCCAGAACGGAAATCTTTCCAAGGCGCTGGATATTGTAGAAACAGAATTTAAAGCTACTGAAACCAGAGATGAAATCCTTACGTTCGTTCGTAACTCGAATAGAGGTATTATCAAAGGATTTGGTCAGGGAAGAGCAAGTTTGTAATTGTATAATAAAGTATAAAGTGTTTTGAAGATAACACTGCAAGACATCGGGAGAAGGTATAATCGGGACTGGATTTTCAGGCATATCGATTATACCTTTTCTGTTGGACATAAGTATGCCGTACTCGGCCCTAACGGATCCGGTAAGTCTACTTTACTCAAAGTTCTGTGTGGCAATCTGACCCCTTCTGAGGGTAAGATTATCTATCATCATGAGGAAACAGAAGTTGCTGTAGACCGGATTTTTCATCATTTATCTATTGCGGCTCCTTATATAGAACTGATAGAAGATCTCACTCTTCATGAAATGATAACCTTTCATTTCAAGTTCAAGAATTTTCAAAAAGGATTTGATCAGGATTCCCTGCTGGATTTATTAGGACTCAATGCTTCTATAAATAAAGAGATCCGGTATTTTTCTTCCGGAATGAAACAACGGGTCAAACTGGCATTAGCATGTTGTTCAGATTCGGCACTTGTATTTCTGGATGAACCCACCAGCAATCTGGATGAAAAGGGTGAAGCCTGGTATCTGGAGCTTATAGAAAAAACGATTAGTGATGACCGCCTGCTGATTGTCTGCTCTAATCAGGCAAAAGAATACAGTTTTTGTGATCAGCATATCAGCATCAGCGATTATAAAAATAATATATAACGAAGGCTAAAGCTGCCTGAACGTTGTATACGGTACACATACGTATACTAAAAAGTCCTTTTCGCGATTCAAACTATTTTTCTTGTCCTTAATTTTTATATACAGCAAGAATTTTTGTAGTTTTGTCGTCTTAAAAAAACAAAAGAAGTAACATGGCAAAAGCATCTGACGTAAAAAGTGGAAATGTCCTTCGTTTCAATGGTGAATTAGTTGCTGTTGAAGAATATATACACCGTACTCCGGGAAACTTGCGTGCTTTTTATCAGGCAAGAATGCGTAATGTGAAAACCGGTAAATTGGTTGAATATCGTTTCCGTGTGGATGAATCTGTAGAAATTGCACGTGTAGAAACGAATGATTATCAGTATCTGTATGAGGACGGAGAATTTTATGTCGTAATGGATAACAGTACTTACGAACAATTTAATATTCCGAAATTTTTATTTGGTAATTCGGCACGATTCTTGAAAGAAGGAATGAGTGTAATTGTGGCATTCGAAAGTGATGAAGCAATTATGGCGCAGGCTCCGAAAAGTGTTGAATTAGAAATTACATATACAGAGCCGGCAGTAAAAGGAGATACTTCTACCAATGCTTTGAAAAATGCAACTGTGGAGACAGGAGTAGAGATTAAAGTTCCTCTTTTTATTAATCAGGGAGATAAAGTAAAAGTTGATACACAGAGCGGTGATTATATCGAGCGTGTCAAATAAATAAAGATTTTAGGTTTAGGTTGATTATTCGGTCTTGTTAGCTCCCAGCTGCAAGGCCGTTTTTTTTGAAAGTAACTATTATGACTAAACAGGAATTAAGACAACTTTACCGGTCTGAGCGTCAGCAATTGTCAGTTGACGAACTTCGGACATTTAACCATCAGCTTCTGGCCCACTTAAAGGGGTTCGACTGGTCAAAATGTCAGTATTGTCATGTCTATTTACCTATTGTCCGTAATCAGGAGCCGGATACACTGGCCTTCATAAGCTGGATGCAGGAAGTTTTTCCATCTGTCAGATTGGTGATTTCGCAGAGTCATGCTGAAGACCGTTCGATGTCTCACTATCTCCTGGATAATACGACAACCTATCTGGAAAATAAATGGGGTATTCCTGAGCCTGTCTCAGGCACTCGGGTAGATGAAATGCTACTTGATGTGGTATTAGTTCCTTTACTGATCTGTGATCAAAGCGGAAACAGGGTAGGGTACGGTAAGGGATTCTATGACAGGTTTCTGAAGAAATGCAGACCGGATGTGCAGAAAACAGGACTTTCTTTTTTTGAACCGGTAGAAAAGATATCGGATGTAGATCCGTATGATATCGCTTTGGATTACTGTATTACACCCCGACATGTTATTTATTTTAAGTCTGGAGGGTAAAGTTTACTATAAGTCTTCACGTAATAGCTGGCCGGGACGCCAGCTGATGCAGGGCTGAGTAAAAAAAGAGTGGGCTTTTAAAAGCCCACTCTTTTTTAATATAATATCCTGAACTTGATGGTATTATCTATTTTCTTGAGCTGTTTGATCAGATCCTTTTCATATTCTACATTCAGATCTGTGACAGCATATCCGATTTCACCACGTGTCATCAGAAACTGAGCAACAATATTAATGTTGTTCTCTGCATATATATTATTTATCTGTGCCATTACACCGGGTACATTTTTGTGAATATGCAGCAGACGATGTGCTTTGCTTAATTTCGGCAAAATGAGATTTGGAAAATTACGGCTCTGATCGGTATCCCCGTTATTGATAAAATCGGCCATTCTTCTTGGAATAAATTCCGAGTTCCTTTTTTTACCTTTTTTGTCATCAAATACCACAATTCCTTTTTCATTGCATATATTTTTACTGATATGTCCTCTGATATCTCCCAAAAAGCCTATTGTTTTTAGCTTGTCAGCGCGGCTCAACTGTTCATCAGATACATCTACATCCGGTCCTAAAAGCAACATGCCGACATCTTTGGTGTATTTCTCCTCAAAGCTGTCTTTTATACGGATTGAAAATCCGTCTCTTTTCAGGATATGTGCAGCTATTTCGGGTACATCACCGACAATAAGACATAAGATCCTGTTTTTAGGATATGATATTGCTCTGGGAAGATCATTCACATACAGAAACTCATCAAAACTTGGTGTTACATGGTCTGCTTTTTCAGTAACACTTTGTCTGGCTATATTTTCAGTGAATGCAAAGAATTTTTCAATGAGACCCGATTCTTTCAGCTGAAAATCCGAATAGCCGTCACCGATACCGAAAATACGTCCGTCGATTTTCAATTCCTGCAGTAATTTTACCTTACCGCCTTCATCTGACAGCGGGTTGTTTTCATCATAGCCGATGATATTTCCTTCCTGGTCAAATTTAAACGTGTTAGCGTAGATGTTTTCCTTCTTGATATGGTAAGGGGTGACCACTGGTATAATAAACTCTTTAAAGCCTCCTGAAACGATCCATGCGGTGTCCGAATTCTGGTTGAAAAACTCACGGTTACGGCTAAATGATCTGGAAACTTTCTTCTTAAGATGAGAGACGAGTTTGTCTAGATGGCTTTTGTTGGCTTTCAGCAGTTTGATTCTTCCTGCAAGGCTTTCACGGAAGGAGATTTTACCTTCCATTGCCAGATTGGTATAACCTTCGATCTGTTGGTATATCTTTTCTTGATCAGGATGACCTTCTAGTGATATCCTAGCGAGTTCATCCAAGGCTTCGACTTGCGTAAATGTACTGTCAAAATCAATGATGTAATAGTTTTTCACTGTTTATTCGGTTTTAGTTTGATATGTTGAGGTAATTTCTTTGAGCGTTTCGTCCAGTGGCTTGAAGCTGTATTGAGTAGCTTCAATAATTTTTTTATTGGAATAAGCCAGTTTTGCGGATGACGCCCGGGCAGAATCTTTGGTGATTGCCGGTGGTTTATTATTAAAGTAGGAGACAAATTTTGCTGCCCGCCATGCGATGCTCAGCAGCGTTGGTGATGCTGCTATAGTTGGCTCTGGCTTCTGCATCAGTATGCTGATGCGATCCAGCAGCGCTTTATTTGTCAGGTTTTCCGTGTTGAGAATAAAACGTTCACCGGAGATTTCAGTTTTATTCATCAGAATGATCATCAGTTTTGCGACATCTTCCACATCGACTACTCCCACACTTCCGGTCGGATAGACTTTTAAGCCTTTATCTACCAGAGAAAAAATCGCTCCCGAGCCTTTTTTACCTGCAGTGGCACCTATGATCACAGAAGGATTTACAATGACAGCATCCAGTCCTTCTACTACACCTCTCCATACTTCAAGTTCACTTTCATATTTAGAAAGCGAATATTTGGATATTTTCGAATCATATTCCCATTTGTCCTGCTCGGTTACCGGCTGCCTGGATTTACTTGTGCCCAATGCTGCAATAGAGCTGACATGCACAAGTCTGGCGCTGTGCTGCAGACATAGGTTGACGATATGACGGGTGCCTTCTATATTGACTTTCATCATTTGCGAAGCATCTTTTGGCTGATAAGAAATCATCGCCGCACAATGAAATACATGTGAGATTCCTTCAAAAGCTTCTTCAAGCGCAAAATAGTCGTTAATGTCAGCGTCGACCCACTGAATAAGGGAAGATGATTTTAAGTATTCCGGAATGACAGATTCTGATCTTTTGGTCGCCACCACAGCGACACCTTCGTCGATGAGCTGCTTGATAAGTGTCGATCCTAAAAATCCTGTTCCTCCGGTTACTAATATCACGGTTTAAGGGTGTTGATAAAATAATGTTTTCAAAAGTAAGCTAATAAATGGATATTTGCGAAATACTCCCTACATTGTTTCACACAATTTGTTAAATATTGTAGGTAAAATAACAACTTTATGTCTTTATCCGTATTCTTTTCTCCTGTTTCCGTTAATCAATTCTCTGCGAAAGATGGTTTTTACAAATCTCAGTTTGGAGACAGTATCGTCGCCTTTGAAGAAAGTTTTCCGGAGCTGGAAGGAGATGAAAAGCCTCAATTGGTTATTTTCGGAGTAGAGGAAGAACGTGGAGCGGTGAATAATGCCGGAACTGCTCAGGCTCCGGATGAAGTACGTAAACATCTGTACCAGCTTTATCAGGGTGATTACAAAATAAAGATTGCGGACCTGGGTAATATTAAGGCCGGTAATACCATTCGCGACACCTATTTCGCTGTTAAATCTGTTGTAGAAGAACTGGTGAAAATGGATATAGTTCCCATTATTATCGGTGGAGGGCATGATCTTACTTATGCTCAATATATGGCTTATGAGAATCTGGAACAACGCGTTGAAGTTGCTATAATAGATCCCCGCTTTGATCTGGATCAGGAACAGGTCGAGCACACTCCGCTTAATTCCCAGACTTTTCTGAATCATATTATTCTGCATCAGCCGGATTATCTTTTCAACCTTAATAATATCGCGTACCAAACTTATCTGGTCAGCAAAGAATCCGTCAACATGTATGACAAGTTATTCTTTAATGCTACCCGTGTAGGTGCCATTGCTGGTAAGATGGATCAGTCGGAGCCTTTGATCCGCGCAGCGGATATGGTAAGTTTTGATATCGGTGCTATCCGTTCTTCTGAAGCCTGTGGCAATGCCAATACCAATCCCAATGGTCTCTTTGGTGATGAGGCTTGTCAGTTGGCACGCTATGCAGGGATGTCAGACAAATGCAGTTCTGTAGGGTTTTATGAGTTTAATCCCAAATATGATCCGCGCGAACAGACTGCTATGCTGGTTTCTCAGATGATCTGGTGCTTTGTTGATGGCTATTATAACCGTAAGCAGGATGCGCCTTTAGTACCGAAAGCATCCTATATTATCTACCGTACGACTTTGGAATCTATGGATCACGAGTTGGTATTTGTGAAAAGTAAAAAATCGGATCGTTGGTGGATTCAGGTGCCTTACTTTGGTTCCAAGTCTGTCAACGAGCGATATTATCTGGTTCCTTGCCGGTACGAGGATTATCAGTTGGCCGTATCCGGAGAGATGCCCGATCTGTGGTGGAGGACTCATCAGAAGTTGCAGTAATTCAATTATAAAAATAATATACAAATCGATGGTCTGCAAAGGCCATTTTTTATATCAGGAAATAGTATGGAGTGGATGTTAGTGACGATCATAGCGCTGTTGACAATAGTGCTTGTCGTCTTGTTCTTGAAACGTAAAGAGGGTTCTGGAAAGGAAGATTATGAGCAGTTACGTCGTCAGAAGGATGAAATGGCTTTGGAATTAGCCCGCAGTCAGCAACGGGAAGAAAATCTTATCGGCGAGCGTGCAGACCTGAAAGAAGAACTGGAGAAAGAGCGTGGCGAAAGGCTGAAAAGTGACCGTGCTTTGGAGAGTGCTCATGCCTATTTGCAGGCACAACAGGAGAAGCTGGAAGGGCAGAAGAAAGAGATAGAAGAGACGAAAAAACAATTTAATCTGGAGTTTCAGCATATTGCCAATCAGATTCTCGAAGAGAAGACCCAAAAATTTACAGAGACGAACCATAGCAGTATCACGCTTCTGCTTGATCCGTTGAAAGAGAAGATCAAGACTTTCGAAGAGAAAGTTGAAAAGACTTATCAGCATGAATCTGCGGAAAGAAATGTGCTTAAGGGGGTGGTCGAACAGCTGATGCAGCAGAGTATGCAGATCCGTAACGAAGCCAATAACCTGACAAGGGCCCTGAAAGGAGATAGTAAGAAGCAGGGTAACTGGGGGGAAGTGATCCTGGAGCGGGTGCTGGAACGTTCCGGTCTGCTCAAAGATCAGGAGTTCCGGTTGCAGGCTTCTGTCATTGATGAAGACGGAAAACGCTTGCAGCCGGATGCTATAATCGATCTTCCGGATGATAAACACCTTATTGTAGATGCTAAAATATCACTGGTAGCTTATGAGAAATGGGTGAATGCGGAATCAGAGGAGGAGCAAAAGATATTTGCCAGACAGCATATTCAATCTGTAGAAAATCATGTGCGGGAACTTTCTGCCAAAAATTACCATGAGTTATACCGTATTCAGTCTCCGGATTTTGTACTGCTCTTTATGCCGATAGAATCGGCGTTGAGTATGTCCGTTCGGGAAAAGCCGGATCTGTTTAGTGATGCCTGGGATCGTAAAGTGGTCATTGTGAGTCCGTCGACCTTACTTGCTACACTGCGAACGATAGCCAGTATGTGGAAGCAGGAACGTCAGACCCGGAATGTACTGGAAATAGCACGTGAAGCCGGTGCACTGTATGACAAATTTGTTGGTTTTCTGCAGGATATGCAACAGGTAGAAGGACAATTGCAACGCGCAATGGAACGTCATCAGGAGGCAACAAAAAAATTAGGAACCGGTGCAGGAAATATCATCAGACGGGTCGAGAACCTCAAAGAACTGGGTGCAAAGGCAAATAAACAGATTGACCGGAAGTATCTGGATGAAGAAGAATAGTAAAAGAGAATTTTTTATAAATAGTTATCCCTTTTAGCATATCTTATTACATATAATATGCTAAAGGGGATAGTTTTTAGTAGCCCATTGCCGTATCATCGCCTCGTGGATCTGCTCCTGTCTGGAGTTTTCCGTTAGGCAGTACAATAATATTTTCTACACGTCCTATTCTTCCCCGTGGAGAAATTTTATATCCCTCCTGCTGCAGTTTCTGACGCACGGCAGGTGATATTGCTTCTTTTTCCACGTCGATCTGATCAGGCAGCCATTGGTGATGAAATCGGGAAGAATTTACCGATTCCTGTGCATTCTGGCCAAAATCAATAACATTCAGCAAGGTTTGAAATACCGAAGTAATGATTGTAGATCCGCCGGGTGTGCCGACTACCATATACAATTTACCCTCTTTTTCGACGATAGTGGGTGTCATGGAGCTCAGCATTCTTTTATTGGCCTGTACTGCATTCGCTTTTCCTCCTACCAGACCATAGATATTGGGAACTCCGGGTTTGACCGAAAAATCATCCATCTCATCATTGAGCAGGAATCCGGCTCCTGCTACGAATACACGTGAGCCGTAGGATGCATTGAGGGTAGTTGTAATTGAAACGGCATTTCCGTCTTTGTCAACAATACTGAAATGCGTTGTTTCTTCTGATTCGTAACCTGGAAATTGAGCTGCCCGGACAGCTGAGCTGGGGGTAGCTTTTGACAGATCTACACTTTTCATGCGATTGGTATTGAATACGCTGTCGGTCAGTTCCGCAACCGGAACCTTTATAAAATCAGGGTCGCCCAGATACCGGGCTCTGTCTGCATATATCCGGCGTTCGGCTTCCACCATTACCCTTATGGTAGAGTCAGACTGAAATCCCCATTTTGATAACGGAAATTGTTCCACAGATTGTAACAATGCGACCAGAGCCGGACCTCCACTGGATGGAGGAGGCATACAGATAATCTTATTTCCTCTGTAGTAGCCTGTAACCGGAGTACGCCAGATAGCTTCATAATTCTGGAGATCGGTATGCGTCATTATCCCTTTTCCACGCCCCATTTCTGCCACGATCAGGTCGGCAGTTTTGCCTTTGTAAAATCCGTCACGTCCCAGATCTGATACACGTTGTAATGTTTCTGCGAGATCTTTCTGAACAAAAAGATCTCCCTTTTTCCAGATCTGTTCCTTCAGTATGGGTGCGCCTAACGGGTTATATTTCTGGAAACTACTTTTGTATTCATTGAATTCATTAGCCTGTTTCTCCGTGATACGAAAGCCTTTAGCTGCAAGTTCTATTGCAGGAGCCAGGAGGGCGGACCATTCCAGTTTGCCATATTTTTTATGGGCTTCTGCCATCCCGGCTACAGACCCCGGAACACCAGCTGCCAAATGTCCGTATACACTCAGATCTTCTATTACATTGCCGTTGGCATCCAGGTACATTTTTTCTGTGGCTCTGGCCGGAGCTTTTTCCCGAAAATCCAGGGAATTAGTAGCACCAGTATGATCTCTGTAGACCATAAAACCACCTCCACCGATATTACCTGCATTGGGGTATACCACAGCAAGTGCAAATTGTACAGCGACAGCTGCATCTACGGCATTTCCACCTGCTTTCAGTATAGCTACTCCCACAACGGAAGCAAGAGGGTGTGCGGTCACAACAGCGGCTTTTGAGAATGTATTTGCACGGTAAACCTGTCGTGGAGCATGACATGAGGTTAAGATAAAACCCAGAATAAGGATATGGAGGATTCTTTTTTTCATCCGTTTGATTTGTTATTTAAAAGGTGATGAAGGTTTGGAGCATGTATGTCCTAATTGATTATCTGATCTAAGGTAAGAAATTTTTAAACTGAATAGCTTCCTGAATTTTTTTTCGTATCTGTGGCTTTTATGAAATATTTATTGATAATGCATGCTAAGGATTTCATTATACGCTGCAGGATTATGAATCCAGGGAATATGTCCTGATCTTGTAATCGTAACGAAGGTGGCGGTTGGATAGCGGTTGGATACAAAATCCTTACTGGCTTTGTAAATATCATGTTCACCATATGTAACGGTTATCTTAAAATCAGGATTTATTAATCCGGTTAATAAAGGATACTTTACAATTTCTTTTCGTGTTTTATTAATAGGAGCCGCTTTCAGAAGATCCAGATCTGCATTGACATTTAGACTATCTTTTTGCACAAATTCTTCATTATAGTTAATCATCACCTGTTTGAAAAGACGTTTGTAAGCTTTTTCGCTTCCCAACATTCCAAGCAGACTATTTGTTCCCATCTGTGTCCATTTCCATCTGGAGGTTTTGGATTTGTTGAACAGCAAGACTTCTTTTTCCGTCATTTTCCATTGCTCATTAGTTCCTGAACCCGGACTGCATAAGAACAGGCTTAACAAATTGTCCGGATATTTTTCGGCATAGACCTGTGCATAGAGTCCACCCCAAGAGTGTCCCCATAAATGAAATTTGTCGATTTTATAGAATTGGCGAACAGCTTCTATATCACTCAGATAAGCCTCCATGGTATAATTTTTACTTTTGCAAGGTGATTTTTTTGTTCCCCTTTGGTGAAAAGTTATAATCTGAAAACGTTCATTTAACATATTAATGACCTGAGTTAGATCTCCCGGATAACCAGGACCTCCATGCAATAAAATCAATGTTGGTTTATCAGGATTTGCGTACAGTTCAGAGAATATCTTATCTGTATCATTAGCTACTAAATTTGTATTCATCTGTATATGTTGTGTCGGAGGTTGATTTGAGATTAGTTTTCTTTCCACTGCTTTATTCTTCTTTTTCAGATCTATTACACCACCCAGTCTAAGTTGTACAAATATCGAATTGATTGGATCGGTGAAAATAGAGGGGTTTTTATCGATTCCGTTTTTCCATGCATCATTTTTGTTTAGTGATAAATTATATCCGGTCTTGATACCATAAAATAAACCGGATTGATTAGTCAGCGAAAAATTCAAGGAGGGGACAATAGCTGTGCTACTTTTTGTAAAATAGGTCGATTGATTGTTTTTGATGTCATCTCTTATTATTTTATTATTCAAGGATGCAAGTCCTATAGCTGGTTCAAGGTGCCATTTCCCTGATGGAAAGAGATTGTATCCTATAGAAAGAGAGGAATTGATACCAGAGAGGGTTAATTTGTTCTCTACATTTGATTTTCCTCCATTTAGGAATTGGAATTCTGTTTCTAAAAAGAGATTCCTGAAATAAATACTGCTGCCGGCACCCAAAGCACAGGTATTGATACCTGTGCTTAAGTTTGTATTGAACTGAGAAGCAGAAGTGTTGAACTGTGATCCTGCAATTGCGCTTAATTTTAGCTGTTTCTTACTTTGGCCAAAAACAGTGTTAGTGAGCAGCATGACTAGTGCTAATTTGTACCATTTCATTTTTTGAAGTTTTAGTAAATGATTGATACAAATATCTCTTTGATGAAATATTAAAAAGTTATCATTTGATAAAAGCGTACAAATTACCGGGATAATTCATTTCTTAGTCTGCTAAATGAAACATGGGTGATGCCAATATAGGAGGCTATAATGTTGTGTGCAACTAAATTTTCAATGTTTGGGTATTTTTTTCGTAATGTCAGCAGTCGTTCTTTGGCATTAAAAGAACGAAAAACAACTTCGTTATAGAAATGGTTAGCTAATTCTGTTTCACTGATATGTCGTCCGAAAGCCTGGAATTCTTCCTCGGAGTACCGTAGTTTGTCTAGCGCCTTTACCGGAATAACAGCGATGACAGCATCAGTCAAGGTTTGCAGACTGAATATGTTTCTTCCTTTATTCGTCCGCGCAAAATGAGGCGTAATGACAGATTCAGACATATAAAATCCCGTAGTGACAGTCCCTGTTTTTTCAGAAATATTGTAACGATGGGCGACCCCGGAGAGCAATAAATATTCAGACTGATTTCTCATTCCTTCCAGAAATATGTTTTCGTTTCTTGGCAATTTCACAATTTCTGAGCGCTGTATAAATAACTCTTTTGCACGAGTGGATTGAATCTTGAATTTATGCAGCATGCTGATGAGTTTGTTTTCCATGTCTGAAAAAAAATAATGTGTTATTAATTTACATGTATCGGCTCAGCTTACAATGTAAATGAAATTTACCTAAAGTGCAAAAAATTAATTGACTTACAGGTTGTGAAAAACTCATTTTGTAGTATACAGACATTCAGGCTAAATAGGATGAGAAAATGATCTGACCATTCGAAAATGCATAAACATGCACGCTAAAATTTTCATTCTCTTCAAAGGCTCAGAAATTACCGGCCTTCCTTAATAGTAACTAAACGAAAAGATAACATGTATCCAAAAATTAGTTAATATAAACTTCCTTACTTCGTGACATTGTTAGAATCATAAATTTAGTTTGTATATTTAGTATTACTATACCAATTTAAATTTAAAAGTATTTAAAAACTATGAAAAACGAGCCTAAACCAGCTCTTGACCGATATTGGAATCGGTCAAGGATCGCTGTTGCTTCCAGCACCTGTTTTCTGTTGCTAAGCTTATCATTTCACCCGGAACGAGCCTTTTCAAGCTCCTTTATCACTACTTCTGCATTTGTGCAGACACCTGTGCGGGGAACGGTAGCAGATAAAAGCGGAAATCCGCTTGTTGGTGCAACAGTAACAAACCAAAACAGCAAAAAGTCTGTTCAAACAGACGAAAGTGGAACCTTTTCAATTGATGCTCGTCCGGGAGATGTGCTTAAAGTATCTATCATCGGATTTGACGGACAACAGATTTCTGTAGGAGAGAGCCGTACGGTTACATTTACCCTTGAAGACAACAGTCAGATACTGGAAGATGTGGTCGTCGTGGGGTATGGCAGGCAGAAGAAAGTGAATCTGACAGGAGCTGTCAGTCAGATTGATTCCAAAGTCCTGGAAGACCGCCCGGTCTCCAATGTGACTCAGGCCTTACAGGGTGCTATGCCCAATGTAAATGTCAACTTCTCCAATGGAAGACCCGGAAGTGAAGGGACCGTGAATATCCGGGGATTTGCTTCGATCAACAGCAAGAATGCTTCGCCGCTGATCCTTATTGACGGAGTCCCCGGTAGTATCAATAATATCAATCCGCGTGATGTAGAGACTATTACTGTCCTAAAGGATGCGGCTGCCATATATGGTGCAAGAGGTGCATTCGGGGTGATGCTCATCACCACGAAAAAAGGTAAAGCCGGAAAAATGAGTATTAATTACGGTAACAATTTTGCTTTTTCAGGACTCACCGTAAGTACAGATTTTATAACATCCGGATATGATGCCGCCATTCTGAATGATGAAGCTTTCATCCGGGCGACAGGTAACAGCTACACCGGATATACAGAAGCGGACTATGCAGAATTGCTGAAACGTAAGAATGATCCTTCACTGCCGAGTGTGGTTATTCAGAATCGTAATGGCAAAGATCAGTACGTCTATTATGGAAATACAGACTGGTGGGATTATTTCTATCGGGATGTACAGCCTTCTCAGGAACATGCCCTGACGATGACCGGAGGAACGGATAAAATCGATTTTTATCTGTCCGGAAGATTGTATGAGAAAAAAGGTATTATGCAGTTTAATCAGGATAAGTTCAATTCTTATAATCTGAGAAGTAAGATCGGTGCACAGCTCTCCAAATGGCTGAGAGTAAGTAACAATTCACAGTTGAATTATAAGAATTATACCTTCCCGGGCTGGAACTCAGGAGATAAACCTGAGGAGTCGAATAACAATTTTATTTCGACTACAGTACATGCATTGCCTTCCTATGTTCCGGTCAATCCGGATGGCACGGCAACCTATCGTACCGAGCTGAATAATTATACGGTAGGTGATGGTATTTTTGCCGACCTGTTGTATGGTAAATCACGTGGAGGTAAAAAAGAACATGAGTTTGTCAACCATCTGGAAGGTGTGGCTACCATTATGGATGGTCTTACCGTTACAGGAAATTATACATTCAATTATAACCCTGTTCAGACATTTGTAAGACGTACGCAGGTTCCCTGGTCGATTTTTCCGGGTGTAATTAATTACCTTGGAAATGATCGTTTGACAGAAAGGCAGATTACCTATACCAAACATGCTATTAACCTGTTCGCCAATTACAATAAGACAGTTGGTCAGCACAATTTTGGAGCTGTATTAGGCTACAACAGAGAGCAGCAAAAATGGGATGCTATCGGTGGCGTCGTAGACGGATTGTTGTCAGAAGATCTGAATGATTTTGATCTGGGCTATGGCAATATGCAGACTACCGGCGGAAGCCGTACATGGGCACTGGAAGGATATTTCGGAAGATTCACATATGATTATGCCGGTAAATATCTGTTTGAGATGAATGGCCGATATGATGGTACATCTAAATTCCCAAGTAAGCAGAGATTTGGATTCTTCCCTTCTGTATCTGCAGGGTGGAGAGTAACGGAAGAGTCGTTTGCAGAAAATCTGAAACAGTATGTAAACGAATTCAAACTCCGTGGTTCGTACGGAGAACTGGGGAATGCACAGGAAGCGGATGAATATGGTTACATCTCGTTGATGAACAGTGGCCGGTCCAATTATATCACAGGAGGGGGAAAGACACAATATATATCTGCCCCTACCCCTATATCCAGTAATCTGACCTGGGAGCGTACGAATACGTTGAACTTTGGTACAGACATGGCTTTTCTCAACAGCCGTCTGAATGTGACTTTTGATTATTTTATCCGCAAGACGCTGGATATGCTGATTCCGGGACCAACATTGCCTGCTGTATTCGGAGCGGCTACTCCGAAGATGAATGCAGGAGATCTGGAAAACAGAGGCTGGGAACTTGCTGTAGCCTGGAATGATTCCAGAACATTGGCTGACAAACCCTTTAAATATAATTTTTCAGTAGGTCTGTCTGATTCTAAAGCTAAAATTACCCGTTTTGACAACCCTAAAATGTTGCTGAGTAACTATTACGTAGGGCAGACGCTGGGTGAAATCTGGGGATATCGCGTAGATGGTTTATTTGCTTCTGATGCAGAAGCTGCCAGCTGGAAAATCAATCAGGACTATGTAGATGCTGTTCGTCTGTCTGCTCCGGGAGAGTGGTCTAAGCTCAAAGGCGGGGATGTCAAATTTGTAGATGTAAACGGAGATGGTGTTGTGAATCAGGGGGATAATACGCTTAGCAAACCTGGAGACCAGGTGATCATCGGGAATGATCGGGCCCGTTATACATTTGGTGTAAATCTGGGTGCCAGCTGGAATGGATTTGATGTATCGGCATTCTTTCAGGGAATCGGACGTCAGCATTGGTATCCGGGAGCTAATTCAGATAAATTCTGGGGGCCTTATTCCAGACCTTATTATTCCTTTGTGCCGAAAGACTTTGCAGACGATGTGTGGACTCCTGAAAATCCAAATGCTTACTATCCGCTTATGAGAGGATACATTGCCCTGAATAACAGGGGATCGCTGAATGTGAAAAATGACCGTTATCTGCAGGATCTGGCTTATATCCGGCTGAAAAATCTGACTATTGGCTATAGCCTGAGTGATAAGATGCTGCAACGTGTCAAACTATCAAGAGCAAGAGTATTCGTATCCGGAGAGAATTTCTGGACAGCGACCAAATTGAGATCCGATTATATTGATCCGGAACAGGCAGCGCAGGAAGTAAACGGCAGATCGTACCCGCTTTCCAAAGCATTTTCGTTTGGTATTGACTTAACTTTTTAGGCTTAACATCATGAAACTATATTCATATATTTTAGTTGTTGCAGGATTGATTGCGGTCACTTCCTGTGAAAAAAATTATCTGGATCGCTCTCCGGAGGATAAACTGACTCCGGAAAACTATTTCAGATCAGAAAATGATCTGGCATTATACTGTAATTCGTTTTACAATTCTCTGCCTGATGCAGAAGGCGTGTATAATGAGGATATTGATAACATTGTAAAAAATACCCTGCCGGATCAGGTGACAGGTAAGCGTCAGGTACCGGTGAGTGGTGGTGGCTGGAACTGGGATAATCTGCGGAATATTAATTTCTTTTTAGAGAATTACAACCGGACATTAGCGCCTGAAATAGCGAATAAATACGGAGCAGTAGCCCGCTTCTTCAGAGCCTATTTTTACTTTGATAAAGTCAAGCGGTTTGGAGATGTGCCCTGGTATTCTAAGGCTATCGATCAAAACGATATGGAAGCTTTATTGAAGAAAAGAGATTCCAGAACACTGGTAATGGATTCTATTATAGCGGATCTGGACTTTGCCATAGCGAATCTGAGTACTACCAAATCATCAGAAAAAGTAACCAAATGGACGGCTTTAGCTCTGAAATCCCGTGTAGCATTATTCGAAGGTACTTTCCGTAAATACCACACAGACCTGAATTTGCCGGATTCCAAACGTTTTCTGGAGCTTGCAGCTGCAGCTTCCAGGCAAGTGATGGACGGCAATGTCTACAGCATCTATCAGGGAACAGACAATATGGGTTATCAGCAACTGTTTTCATCTGTCAATGCTATTGACGGTGAGATCATACTGGCCCGTAAGTATAGTGACGGATTGCAGATCTGGCACAATGTCAATTATTATACCATCACGGCTTCCTACGGTAAGCCGGGGCTCAATAAAGATCTTGTCAATACCTATCTGATGCGTGACGGTTCCCGTTTTACCGATAAACCTGGATATGCAACGATGTCCTTCTATCAGGAGACACAGAATCGTGATCCGCGTCTGTCACAGACCATCCGCACACCTGGATATAAGAGAATCGGTGGTACAGCGGTGCAAACACCTAATTTTGGTAATTCGGTGACGGGTTATCAGCTGATCAAATTCGTTGGAGATGTCAGATATGACTCCTATAACCGTTCTGAAAATGATATGCCTTTGTTTCGTTATGCTGAAGTACTTCTAAATTATGCAGAAGCAAAAGCCGAACTGGATGATCTGTCTCAGGCTGATATTGACAGATCTGTCAAATTACTTCGTGACCGCGTGTCTATGCCCAATATGCTGCTTTCAAATGCAACAGCTAATCCTGATGCTTATCTGATGGCACAGTACCCGAACGTAAAGGGAAGCCAGACAGGTGCCGTACTGGAGATCCGTCGCGAAAGAAGAATTGAGCTGGTGATGGAATCTTTCCGCTGGGATGATATTATGCGCTGGAAGGCAGGTCCTGTTCTGACCCGCCAGTTTAAAGGGATGTATTTCCCTTCTACAGGACAGTTTGATCTGGACGGAGACGGCAAGATGGATGTGTGGATATATGAGGGGAATAAGCCTACAGCCTCCGGTATTCAGCTTTTAAAACTGGGAAGTGAGATCATATTGGAAAACGGAACTTCGGGTAATGTAATTGTCAATGCACACATTGCAAAAGTATTTGATGAAAAGAAAGATTACCTCTGGCCGATACCGACTCAGGAGTTGCAACTGAATGAAAATTTGGTTCAGAATCCATTCTGGGAATAGCTATATTTGAATAACCTAAAAGACCGGTTTATAACCAGCCGGTCTTTTTGATACCTTAAATCTATTATGAATACAAGAAGATATTTTCTAAAATCAATGGGCGTTGCTTCGGCAACATTTGCATTATCTGCTCATCAGCAGGCATTCGCACAGACTATACAACAACAGGATTTTGATTTTCGGGTGAGACCTTATCTGCAGGATTTGCAGGGAGATCGGGTGACAGTGATGACCCATATCAATCGTAAGGGCTTTACCTGGCTGGAAGTCAGAGCACAGGGCGAACAACAGTTTCGGAAAGTAGTACAGTCTGAAGACGGACTTATTAATGCCAATACCCTCAGTACGGTGCTGACTATACACGGTCTTCAACCCGGAAAGACATATGAGTATCGGGTATATTCAAAGGAAATCCTCACGTTTGAAGCCTATAAAGTCGTGTATGGCAAAGAGATAAGCAGCCCCTTATATGCATTTAAAACCCCGGATGAGAATAGTCAGGCTACATCCTGTGTGATCTATAATGATGTTCACGGAAGAGCACATTCCTACGGACAGTTGCTGGATAGTGCTGGTAAGCCGGAATTTGATTTTGCCATTCTCAATGGAGATATGTTTGACTACGTTACCAATGAAGAAGACCTTTATGATAAATTGCTTACTCCACTGGGAGAGCGGTTTGCCAGCGAAAAACCGTTTTTTATGCTAAGAGGTAATCATGAAACAAGAGGTGCTTATTCGAGAGATTTTAAAACCTTTTTCAGATATGAGGACAACACGTATTACGGAACATTTCGCAGAGGGCCGGTCTCCTGGCTGATGCTGGATACCGGAGAGGATAAACCGGATACAGCAGAAGTTTATGCCGGCGTAGTGGACTTTGATCAGTATCGTATTGATCAGGCAAAATGGGCTGAAAAAATAATGGCTTCAGATGCATTCAGAAAGAGCACTTTCCGGGTAGTAGTTATGCATATTCCGCCGTTTTATTCCGGGGAATGGCATGGACCAATGGAAGTACAACGTTTATTTGCGCCCTTATTTGATAAATATAAAGTGGATGTCGTGATCAGCGGACATACCCATACTTACGGGTTTCATGAAGCTACGGCCAAGCACTCCTATCCTGTCTTTATAGGTGGCGGACCTAAAGAGGGAAACCGTACACTTATTCATGTTAAGGCGGATAACCGGAAACTGGAAGTAAATATGATTCTGGATAATGGTACCAACGTCGGGACATACAGCAAAACACGCTGATAAAAACTTTTTAAAAGCACAAAACAACGAAGGGATATCTGCATCAGATATCCCTTTTTTTATAGCACAATAATGATTACTGTGTTATTGTTATTTTGGTTTACTAATAACGGATTCCGTTATCTGATATTGTATAGCAGATATGAGGAATCTCAAGGAGTTTAATCGAATTGAATAATTTTTTATATTTTCTTTCTGCCTAATGCTTATTTAGTAAATGTATTAATACGATGTTAGCTGTAGTCTTTTTGTTTTAAATTACTATCTTTACCACATTCTATACTAAGTAGACATATCATCAAACCTTTATTCTAAAGGTTCTTTACAACTGTTATATACAGTTGCGGTTTCCTATTTATATCATTTTATTTTAATTGGGCGTTTTCTACGCAAAACTTAGTATGAGAAAAACTAATTTAATCAGTTCATCTATTGAACGTTTTTATAATAAAGCATCCGAAGAGGACAGACTTTCTAAAGGAATGGGCATCTTCGAATTTGAGAGGATTAAATCCCTCATGGAATTACATTTAAAACCGCAATCTATCATTCTTGATATTGGTGGAGGTACAGGAAAATATTCCGAATGGTTATCAAAATTGCAACATCAGGTTTATTTGGTAGAACCTATTGACAAGCATCTTCATATTGCAAAAGAAAGATCCAGCAAGCTAAAGAATAAGTTTCAGGTTATCAAAGGCGAAGCCCGTAAACTGGAATTTCCGAATAATTTTGCAGATGTGGTTATCTTACATGGACCTCTGTATCATCTACAAAAGGAAGAGGATCGGCTTCTTGTGATAAAAGAAGCAAAAAGAGTTGTAAAAAAGGGCGGAATTATATTGGGCTTCGGGATTAATTTCACAGCTTCTACTTTAGCAGGTTTATTAAACGGACTCATTTACAAATCCTCTTTTCTTGAAATGTGCAAAAGTGAATTATTGACCGGAATCCATAATCCTCCGGATGATTTTCCTTGGTTGTTGGCAGAAGCATTTTATCATAAACCCTCAGAATTTAAAAATGAATTTTTAAAATGTAATTTAAAGATTGAGAAGATATATGCTGTTGAAGGAATTATTTGGCTTGACAGTAATTTCTTTGCTAATATGTTGGATGAAGGAAGAAAGAAAGTGCTGAAAGAGCTTTTGTCAACAACAGAGAATGAAGAATTCTTATTGCCTTTTAGCCCTCATATGATGATTGTAACCACAAAAGAAGTTTAATTTTAGTAAGAAAATGGGTTGTATTCTTCATCAAAGATGGAAAATCTCTAATGGAAAAGTGAATTTTCTATTAATGAAATTTCCGGATAAGTTCAGAATAATCGGATTTGAACCGGCGAATGTGAATGTTAGTAATCTTAGCCATTTTTCAAATGCATTAATTTTTAACTCTCAAAAAAATAATGAGATTTTTGTAATTGATGATTTACCATTAATGTGGAATGTAGATCAAAATATATTATCCGGAACGCCAGATTTTTACTGGAAAGTTTATCAAAAGTTTCAAAATTTCTGGTTGAATAATACGGAAAAGAATGAAATTGCAAATTTTGATAATGATAGAATTTATTATCCAAATAAGTCTCATGGTGTAGATATGGTTAGGGTATCGGGCACGAATAATTACTATGTGCGATTAAAGACCAGGACAACTATTAATGCAAATAATGATTATCAGGATGAGGTTATATTATATCCTATCAAATTAGCGGATATTCCAAAATATAAATTTACAACAGAGTTTCTGGTCAGTATACCGAATACAGACGGCGCACAGATAGGCCCTGCATTTTAAAAAAATCTAAAGCATGGATACATTCGTTTATTATTGTATATTCATGCTTTAGTTTATATAGTCTCAAATGGTGTCGAAAGCGATAAAATCTCTTTATTATGTACTGTTACTACTGCTCTCTCTTACAGTAACCCGTACTGTAGTATCCGCGCAGAACAATATTGATATTTCTGTTTACCCTAAGGTCGATCTGATTAACAGCAACTGGTCTATCGCCGGAAATATGGAAGGTAAGAATCCGAATATTCTTTCAGAGCTGACCTGGAAGGATAATGTGGCGTGGGGTGCAGGGACCCGGTTTTCTGTCATTTTGCATCCGCGAATTAAGCTTACCTTGCAGGCGGAACATAGCTTTATTGTATCCGGTACTGTCCGTGATGTGGATTATTCCGGAGACAACAGAACCCTGGTCGATAGAGATATGACATACGATAGCGGAGAAGGGAATGTGTCTTTTGCTACACTGCAACTCAATTATCTGCTCTGGAGAGGCGGAATAGATGTAGAAGGCTATGTATTTCCTCAATATCAATATACCTCATTAACGATGATTGATCCTACTCTGGATCTCAGAAGTACATATAAAAGTAAGCTGCTGGGAGGCGGTATAGGTCTAAAGTTGGGCAAAGTGATAAATCCAAAATGGAAAATGTCTTTAAGTCCGCAGTTTGCTTTAAATAAGTATACTGCTGTTGCCAATTGGAATCTGAGAGAGGAATTTGCCCACCCGGTGAGTTTTAAACACAAGATTGATGCTCCTCAATGGTCCGGAGTATTTGATGTGACTTACAGCCCTTCGTCTAAATTTTACTTTTTAGCTTCTGCACGATATAATAGTCTGCTAAATGCTAAAAATGGTACAGATCAGTTATTCTACTCAAATGGAGAATCGACACATACCAGATTAAATGAAGTCGGATCTTCTATTGCTACATTTTCTTTAGGTGCCGGCATTTTGCTGAATTAATAAAATAAAAAGGGAGTTGTATACTTACAACTCCCTTTTTATAAAATATATTCGGATTACTTTGCGTATTTCTTGTATTTAATAGTATAAGTACCAACACCATTCGCTGCAACTACTTTATCTGCCTGTAATACATAGATTTCATCTGCTTTTTCTGAAAAATCAGAACCTTTATAAAGTACGACATATCTATTTTTGATCGGTGTTACTGTGTAACCATTCTTGTGATCATAATATACCCAAGTTGGAGCAGTCAGAGGGGCGCCTGCGCTTGTTGCATCTACTATTAAAGACGGTGTTTCTTTCAATTCGACTTTCTTCAGTATTTCTAAATTGATAGCATCTACAGATGTATTCTCGCGATCAAAATATCCAAGCTTGTACGTGTTTGGGTGTGAAGGTTTTAAAGTGCTTCCAAATATATCAGACATATTAATTGTACTGTTAATACTATCTGTCTTAGTATTTGTATTAAGATTGTAAAATCCTTTTGCAGATGCAGATGCAGCAATTGTAGCTGTCTGCACAGTTGCTTTACTGTCTTCGAGTACTACCGGTTTAATTTCTTTATCATCATCTGAGCAGGAACTAAATCCAAAAGTTGTTAGCGCTAAAAGTGAAATAGCAAAACTATGTTTAAGGGTTTGAGTAAATTTCATTTTTTAAAAATTATTTAGGATAAGATATTTGCATTAAAAGGTTGTCCGAAAGAAGAAAATGTTTGCTGAGCTGCAGTAATAGCTTCTTCGATAGCTGACGACTCTGTTACTTCCGCATTGATGATTCCAGTAAACTTAGCCCAGTTTTGGTGCGATTGTTCCCCATAGCCATTGAAGAAATTAAAACCTGTTTCAATGCCTCTTTGTTGCAGCATTTTCACAATATAGGGTCCACCCATAATAGAGCCTTCCAGCACGTATAGTGCGCCTATAGCCTGTGTTGCATTGTGCAGAGGAGGAAGAACTACTGAAGGAAGTTCTGTCAGCGATCCGCCCAGCGCTTCAATATCCTGTGCAATATGAGATGCATTTCTTCTCCCAGCATAATAAGATTTCAGACTTTCCGGTAATAAATGGTCGATCTGCTGTTCAATCCCCGAAAAGAATACATAGAAATGCTTTAGCACATCAGCATAGTCTGCGTTGTTTTCAATAGCCTTTAGTTTATACACAACAGTTTTTTCTAATTCCTGATGACCTTGTTTTGTCGCTTCTTTGATTTGCTCGTTTAACATATCGTATTAATTTTTAGAATAAATTACTTGGTTTTTAAATTTTTGGAACCGTCTTCCTGGACGAAATATTTGAATGTAAAGTATGGTGCAGGCCAGTTCAGATCAGTGACAGCTGGTGGATTGCCTTTATAGATATTGACAATCTGTAGTTTGGCATATTTTCCGTTCGTTAATCTGATTACATAAGTTCTGTTAGGTACTACAGCTACCAGATGATTAGTGACATTGTAATCATACCAACCTTGGGAGTCTTCGTTTATTATCATCCCAAAATCATTGAGTTGACTCTTGTCAAAATCAGCATCACTTGGAGCTGTACTGACTCTGTCATAGGATTCTTTGACCAGTATCACCTTATGTCGTGATGTATTTCCAGACGCGGGATTTCCATTTAACTGACCATTATTCACATACAGCGTACTGTTGTATAAGCCGGAGAAAGCAATATCCCAATCTGTTCCTTTAATATATTTAGCTGAATCGGCTGCTGTTTTTAACCAGGTTTGTTTCTGGTCCGAAAAGCGGAAGAGAAAAGTATGGAAATCACGCTTTTCCTTCCCGGGAGCGCTGTTACCTACAGAAGCGTCTACATCTCCTGCCAGGTCAGCAATCACTGTACTGGTACCATCACTCAGTTCGACATTAGGGCCGTCATTGGATTTGGAACAGCCTGTCCATAGAGTCACTGCTGTAAAGCAAATAATAGCGTATCTGAATTTGTTCATCATTAGTGTTTTATTAATCTGTAAGATACCCCTGCAATCAGTGTCCTTCCGACCTGACCGGGGATGAGATAATTTATATAGTTGGATAAGTTTTCCCCGTTCAGCCGGATCGTTAACGGAAGCTTATCAAATTTCTTTTCTATAGTTGCATTGTAGAGGATATGGTCATTGACAAATACATCATACCTATCTATAAACTGGTTGCCGTTTGCATCTCCGAAAGGATAACGGCCTCTGAAATTAGCTCTGAGGTTGAGGGTCAGATTCCAGGGTTTGAAGGTATACATAAGCCCCACATTGAATTGATGTCTCGAGCGGTTTTCGAGTCCCCAGTAATCTTTTGCTGTAGGAGCGTAGGAGTTGCCTGTAGCTGGATCGTGTATATTCTGATTGTAGGGCCAGTTCCCTGCACGTATACTGTCTTCTACACTCAGATCTTTAGCGATAAGGTATTGATAGCCTGCATTGACTGTCAGATGCTCTAAAGGTTGAGCTGTGACTGTTACATCAAAACCTTTGTTGACTGATTCAGGCAGATTCTGGTAAGAATAAACGGCCATATTCCGAGTGCCGGTAGCGACCTGTATGCTGTTGATCTGGTTTTTGAGTTTGTGGTTAAAATAGCTGCCTTCTACCGTATATTGTTTACTGATCTGCCATGTAAATCCGGCATTGAACGATGTATTCTTCTCTGCCTGAAGATTGCGGTCTAATTGATTGACTACATATTTTCTGATTTCCGAAATCTCGCCGGCTTCCTCCATTTTTGTCAATGTTTCCCGTAATACTTCATTGCCTATGACATAATAGTTAGCGGCAGGATTATAGAATACCTGATATCTGGATTTAAAGTCGGGCGCTTTAAAACCGCTTCCGATACCAGTTTTCAGGATCAGTTGCGGGATTACAGTATACTGAAGTCCTAAGCTGGGACTTAGTTTTCCGCCAAATCCTTCCGTATTGTCATAACGGAGTCCTGCTGTTAGCCTGAGCTGCTCCAGAAGTTCTTTGTTAGCCTGAGAATAAGCAAAGTAAGAGTTCTGGCTACGTGCTGCAAAGTTATTGACAGCTTCCATATGTTCCTGATTAAATCCGGCTCCGAAAGTTGCATTAAAGGTTTCACTGGTATATGCAACCTGCTGTTCCAGGCGGTGGATGTACTGGCTAAACTGATCATTAGTCAGCGTTGCCTGCTGTTGCTGCGTCCGGACATTGATATCAGACTTATAGTAAGAGAAATAATAAGTTGATAATGATTTCCACTGTTCATTAAATCTTTTGTCAAAATAGACCGAAGTGTTGAAATCATGTTCGCGTTGTCTGTCCTCTGTCGCATAATCCTGACTGTAGACCCGCGTCATATCCGAAGATCGGGTATTCAGTCTGGCATTCCATCCGATGTGCTGCTGATCACTTCCGACCTGATGGCGCACTTTTCCCTGGACAGCCATGTTAGTATACGGAGGAACGCTAGTTCCCCCTTCCATATATTGTTTATTGTTATTAAATCCATTGGTGTGATAATAATTTGCAGATACAAGAGCAGAGCCCTTACCGTTATTAAATGATGTTTCTCCTTCCAGTGTGGCATCCAGAATCTGGAAACTTCCATAGTTGAGACTAGCATGCAATTGAGGGGTGATCGCTCCCAGACGGGTAATAATATTGATGGCACCGCCCAAAGCATCGCTGCCGTAGAGACAGGAAGAAGCCCCTTTTATAATTTCTATGCGTTCGATATTGGCCACCGATATGCGGGACAGATCAAAGTTTCCCGAGTTGCGTCCCAGCATAGGCTGTCCATCGATCAGGATCATAATATACTGACTTGAGAATCCCTGCATCTGCACACCTACAGAGCGTGCACCACCGGAAGTATTATTTACAATAGCAATACCGGTCTGTTCTTTCAGTATCTCATCCAGTCTTCTGCTACCCATCAGCTCGATTGTTTTACGATCTATTACCGTTACAGGCATGGCTGCATTGGCCGGATCTATAAGCGTCGGTCTGGCTTTATTGGTCTGCGTGATAGCGACTTCATCCAATATCCTGTTTGATTTTCTAAGTACAAATTCGCGTTGTTCGCCGCCGGTACCCTCAATATATACGGACCCTGTGTCCGTTACGAAACCAATGGCTGATATACTGTACTGATAGGTGCCCTGAAATAGCTTGTTAAACCTAAATACTCCTTTTTCATCTGCTGAAACTACAATATGATCCGGCTCCAGAATAACAGATGCACGAGACACAGGATGACGGGATTCATCAAGGATTACTCCTGTGAATATGCCTTTTTTCTGGGCTTGTGCAAGCTGCGTATTTCCTGCAACAGACATCATGATGAGAATAAAAGAAATAAAATACTTCAATTTTTATTTGTAATAAATCTAAATAACTTTGCAAGTATCATCAAACTTTGGCATAAAGTATTTATGTTATCTGTAATTTTATTTGTTTGTTCTGTATTTTATTTTGTTCGAAACGTATTTTATTGTTTTGGTAAGAAGAAGTCCAGTTGCTTGTAATTAATTGTTTATCAGTTTGTTGTTTTTAAAATTTAGTTGTTTTCACATTCTCTTTCAGATGTATTCTTAAGCAGTAATCTATTTGGAATTGGTTTAAATAAAGAGTTGCTTTGTTCTATTCAAATACATGAAAAATATCAAATCATATTAATATGCAGAGGTTAAACATTTTTTTTATTGCACTTATACTGTTGTTTTCCGGGGAGGTAAGTCTTGCTCAGCAATCTGTTCCCAAACGTATTGTCAGTCTCAATGGTACGCTTACGGAGGTAGTGGATGCGCTCGGATTAAGTAAATCTATCGTTGCTACAGATGTGACAAGCGATTATCCTGCATATGTAAAGTCACTTCCAAAAGTGAGTAAGAACAGATCTGTATCTGCAGAGGGTGTATCTGCATTTCGTCCTGATCTGGTATTGGCTATAGAGGGTGAACTCAGTCCGGATTTACAGAACCAGTTAAAAGCGCTGAAAATAAGGGTAGCATTAATAAAGCAGGAATTTACCGTTAACGGCGTAGTACAATTAGTCAAATCAGTAGGTAGTGCTGTAAATATGAGTACACATGCTAATACTCTGGGGGCACAATTGCAGAAAGATATCAATCAGGCCGTTGCCGCTTCGAAATCCAAAAAAGCAGTAAAGACAATGTTTGTCTATGCGCGCGGTGCCGGAGCGATGAGTGTGGCCGGAGATAATACAGCCGTCGACGCTGTTATTAAACTGGCCGGAGGTCAGAATGCATTGAAAGGTTTCACCGGATTCAAAACGTATAACACGGAAGCATTAGTAGCGGCCAATCCGGACGCTATTTTACTATTTGACTTTGGTCTTTCGAGTCTTGGCGGAAAAGAAGGTATTCTCAAAATGCCGGGAGTCAATCTGACGACAGCCGGTAAAAACAAACGGATTGTGACGATGGACGCCACATTGCTTAATAATTTCAGCATTCGTCTGCCACTCGCGATCCGTACATTGCACGAAAAAATATCGGCTAATTAGTATGTCCGGAATGAAATATATCCTGATTTACAGTTTGCTGAGTATACTACTCGTTCTGGTACTGATCTTTTCCCTGGGTATGGGATCTATACGTATCCCGAGTCAGGATGTGGTCGTGATCCTCTTACAGAAGCTACATCTTTTTTCCGACAGACCGATGGATGAACTGAATGCGAATGTTATCTATCAGATACGTCTGCCACGAATTTTGCTTGGCGTACTGGTCGGAGCGGCATTGGGTGTAAGTGGAGCTGCTATACAGGGTGTATTCCGAAATCCGCTTGCCGAACCGGGCCTTATGGGTATCTCTACAGGCGCTTCACTATTTGCAGCTATTGTCATTTCTTTTGAAGCTGCGCTTGCAGCAGCGGTATCTGCAGCATTCAATTCGTATATGCTGGCCTTTGCGGCTTTTCTGGGAGCCTCATTAGCAGTGTTCTTCGTATACCGCATTTCTATTACGGATGGCAAACCTCATATTGCAACCATGTTGTTGGCTGGAATTGCTATTAATGCATTTGCAGGAGCACTTACCGGATTACTGAGTTATCTGGCGACGGAGCAACAGCTTCGTTCCATTACCTTCTGGTCTCTGGGTAGTCTGGCCGGGGCAAACTGGGATAATATAAAAATTTTATTTCCTTGTGTGCTCCTTCCCATACTAGCTTTACCCTTCTTCGGGAAGAAGTTGAATGTATTTGCCTTAGGTGAATCACAAGCGGAGATGATGGGCGTCAATACTGGAAAGTTAAAGGTACTGGTGATTACTTTTTCTACATTGGCTGTAGGAGCTGCGGTCGCCTTTTCGGGCGTTATCAGCTTTGTAGGACTGCTGGTTCCACATGCCATACGGCTTGTAGGGGGAGTTGATAATCGCTATGTACTGGTTGCTTCGGCACTGGCAGGAGCGCTGGTTCTTACCTTGTCAGATCTGGTCGCACGTACCATTATTCAGCCGTTAGAACTTCCTATAGGAGTGATCACGGCGCTGCTGGGGACACCAGTGTTTTTATATATATTGATTAGGGATAAAAGTAAAATGTAAGTATGATGATGTTGCAGGCACATTCTTTATCTTATCAGGTCAAAGGAAGAACCATTGTCAGGGATTTTGATTTTTCCGTTTCTGAAGGCGAGTTCTTAGCGATCATCGGAGCAAACGGGGCAGGGAAGACATCTTTGCTTCGTCTCATTGCCGGTGATTTGAAACCTTCGGAAGGAGAACTACTATTCAAAGGCAAGCCGGTAAAGAATTACAAACTAAAAGAACTGGCTTTACACCGGGCCTTGCTTCACCAGTCGAATGCCATGAGTATGCCCTTTACTGTCGAAGAGATTGTAAGAATGGGGCGTTATCACCTCTCAACTTCAGTTGAGCAACACGAAGTAGCGGTAGCGGAGACCATGAAAATATGTGCTGTAGATCATCTGGCAGATCGTAAGATCCAGCAATTATCCGGAGGGGAGCAGCAACGTGTACATCTGGCACGTGTATTAGCGCAGGTATGGGATCAGAAGAATGTATTGCTTTTATTGGATGAGCCCATCAGCAGTATGGATATGCAGTTTCAGCATAAAACACTGGCTATTGCAAAGGCACTCACGAAAGTGGGCTTTACGGTTGTGGCTATTCTGCATGAGCTTAATCTGGTTGCTCAATATGCAGACCGTGTACTGATGATGAAATCAGGCCGCAAATGGTGGGACGGGGCGCCTATGGAAGTCCTTACTCCGCAAAATATATTTACCATATTTGGCGTACATTCTCAGGTTTCTATTATCCCCGAAACCCTGACACCTCGTATAGATCCGCTGACAGTCGAATTTACGGCTACAGCATTCAATTCAAATTATAAACACTACCAGCATATGGAACTTAAATTAAAATACGAAGCATATAAAAAGGAAAATCCTAAAGCACGGATCTACGATTGTGCCAAAGCTTTGGGGGTGAGTGAAATGCAATTACTGCTGACCCAGCTTTCGGATGATGTCGTTCTGTTACAGCCTGAAATGCTTTCCATTTTACAGGAGATAAATCAGCTTGGCTATGTGATGGCTCTGACCCGCAATGAAAGTTGTGTACATGAACGTAAAGGTGTATATCCCGTACCCACAGCGACAGATCATGTGCTGTTATTCAATGACGAAGATATAGATCTCCGTATATTTCTGAGCCAATGGCAATACGCATTTGCCGTACGGATGGGCGCACTCTACGGTTTGCAGTTTTTTGATCAGAACGGTACAGCTGTACACAAAATATATCTGACGGAGGAGAGCGACCATAAAGCTTATCACCGTCTTGTCGGCAGATTTAAAGCTGCAGATCAAAACTACTTTACACTGGAATCAGAAAAAGAATATGTAGATGTTCATATCCCGGATACGGAAGTGGATGTGACAGGTTTTCAAAAGGACTGGTTAGCTATGAAGGACAGCCATGAATTTTTTGGAATATTAAGAAAATATAATCTCAAACGTACGCAGGCTTTGCGTCTGGCTCCTGAAGGCAGAGCTAAGCAAATAAAAGTAGAGTCTTTGGCTGAACGTATAGAATCTGCCGGTACTTTACAGGTGCCGTTGATGATCTTTGTTGCCAATAAAGGTTGTATTCAGATCCATACGGGACATGTAGACAAGATCGCCAGGATGGCAAACTGGTTTAACGTGCTTGATCCCAAATTTAATCTTCATCTGAATACAGATCAGATCCGGGAAGTCTGGATAGTGAGCAAGCCATCTACAGACGGAGATGTACATGCCCTCGAGGCCTATGACAGTCGTGGCGAACTGATTGTTCAGATTTTTGGAAAACGTAAGCCTGGTGTGGAAGAATTGCAGTCCTGGCGGGATTTGGTAGCTGTCAGAGAGGGAAGTACGTATTAACCTCTGACAAGTTCACTCGGAAGGATTCCGTAATATTTTTTGAAAGCATGTGTGAAGCTGGCCTGGTGTTTAAAACCCACTTTTATCCCCACTTCATACATGTTTTTTTGTTCCTGTATAATTAAGCGCTTGGCCTCCTCCATACGGATGCGCGTGATGTAGTTGTATATTGTCGTACCGAAATGCTGCTTAAATCCGTTCCTGAGTTTAAATTCATTCAGCAATACCAGTTTTGAAAGTTGCTTGTGTGTAGGCGGGCTGACAAACTGATTTCTCAGTATACGCAATACTTCTTCCAGTTTCTGGATATCTTCAGCCCTGAGGCTGTCATCCAGCTTGCCTCCCACATGATTGAACTGCTCAAACTGCAGCATAATCAGTTCCAGTACCCGGGCATTGACAAAGATCTGCTTGAGCTCATTTTTGGTCGTGGTGGTGCGCAGATCTTCTATGATCTTGATCATCTCTGCAGTAGCAAAGAGATCATCCTCTACGATAGAAGTAACTGTTTTGCTTTTCATACGCTCTTTGAAAAGCGCATGTAAAGGACTCGGGATAGTCACCAGATTATTGTAGAACTCCGGTGTCATAATCAGCAGAAAATACAGGAATTGTTGTCCCGGCTCTACCTCATGTTCTTCGTAAAGAGAGGGAATATAGCGGATATTATGCTTACTGAAGGTATAACCTCTTCCGGAATCATTTTTGGAAAGAATAAACTGGCTGACAATAGCCTCACTGTCAATTTCGGATATAATTTTGCTCTGTTGCGCAAATCGCATATCGGCCTGCAGGATAAAGATACCCCGGCTTAAAATCTGATACGTAGAGATATCAATCGGGAACTTGTTGATGGCTATATGTTTTTCCGAAATTGCGGTCTGGGCAAGCGGATGCTCGGGCAATTCCTCCCAGAATAACCATTCGTTATGTTCCTTTATTTTAGCCTTGATAACCATCCTTATCTACAAATATAATCTATTTGTATTTATTCTAAATAAATCCTGCTGTTAAAACTTTGTTACTTGAGCTTTTCGTTGTTTTTATGGCGGTCAGCATCCCGTATAGATTTCTTTTCCAGGTTCTTTTGCAGGGCATCCGTCAGATCTATTCCTGTCTGATTTGCCAGACACATAAGAACAAACAGGACATCAGCCATTTCGTCCGCCAGATTCACTTCTTTATCCGACTTTTTAAAAGACTGCTCTCCATATTGCCGGGCCATTATCCTGGCCACTTCACCTACTTCTTCCATCAGCATAGCTGTATTGGTCAGTTCATTAAAATAGCGGATTCCTGTAGTATTGATCCACTGGTCAATGGTCTCCTGTGCTTCTTTGATCGTCATGATAGTGTTGATTTAAAAATTCAATAATATCCTTTGTAAATAGTTTTGGTTGTTCAAAATGAATATTGTGTTCAATCCCCGGATACCTTTTATGTATTACCCAGGGTTTGAACTGCTTCGTAAATATACGGTTCTCCTCATCGAATGGTAATGGATCAGTATCCGAACAGGCTTCCATAAGTAATACAGGGACACTCAGGTTACGATAGATAATCATCGGATCTATAGACGTTATAGAACGGGCAAACATGGGACTCTTGCTGGGTCTAAGCACTATGTTTTTGAAATCTTCTGCTGTGGAAAGCCCCAGAAACGGTTCCAGATCTTTATAAATAATCCACTTGTCCTGTTTATTTCTGGAAATCCAGGAGAGGAGTTCAAATTGTGGGGACTGATCCGTTGAATCTTTTAAAAAGTCAAAAGCAGCCTGTTGGGAGTCAAACTCCTGCAGGTAAGGATTGCTTTGTGAAGAAAGAGCAGTCTGTTTTTGAATAAGGCTGTCTAATGTAGCATCACTGAGTCTATGAAAGTAACTGTTAAAGGCGACAGTGCCGCCTTCTTCAAGAATAAGTCCGCGAACGCTGGAAGGATAGCTGTCATAAAAGGCTGTCGCTATGTAAGCACCTCTTGAAAATCCGCCGATATACGCTTTTGAAATGTTTAATTCGTTCAGGAGAAAATGTACATCATCTGCCGCATGATAAAGGGATACCTCATGTGCCGGAATCGGGGTCTGCCCGTGTCCGTAATAATCCATCGCAATGACAAAATATCCTGCATCTGCCAGCTGAGGGGCAATGGACATCAGCTCATATGCATTTGTCAGACTGCCGTGCAGCCATACGACAGCCGGATTCTTGCGGTCGCCCCAGCTGAGATAATGAAGACGTATGTTTGGAGTTTGTATATAATTACCGTGTCTGGCTTCATAGGCGGTATAAAGCTGATGTGCCTGAGTATATGAGCTCAGGCCAGTCTGTTGCTGAGATGTGGCAACCAGATGAACAGATATCAGGGCCATGAGGAGGAGTAAAGGCTTCAGACAGATATGATATGACATTAGAAATTATCTTTATCCTGTGTATTCATAATGATCGTCACAGGGCCGTCATTGCGAAGGTCAATTTTCATATCAGCACCGAAAATACCGCATTGTACTTTTTTGCCTAGCAACTGGGACAGAAAAGCCGACATGGCTTCGTACATCGGAATAGCTTTATCCGGACGTGCAGCACGTATAAAGGATGGTCTGTTCCCTTTTTTAGTCTGTGCAAATAAAGTGAACTGGGAGATGAGCAAAATATTGCCATCAATATCCTGTACAGATTTGTTCATGAGCCCGTTTTCATCAGAGAAAATCCGCAAATTGACAAATTTCTGTGCCATCCATTTCATATCCTCTTCTGTATCTGCATCCTCGATACCAATCAGGATCAACAGACCCTGATCAATTTTTCCGGTGACGGCATCCGCTACTGTACATGATGCCTGTGTTACACGTTGTATTACTGCTCGCATCCTGCAATATTAATAAAAATCATAAGACAAGCATTCAAAAGAGACAAGGCCTGACGAGTTTTTAAACAAAACCCGACTCATCAGGGTATCTGATTGTACCTGCCTTCCAGTTTCCAGAAGTCGCTCAGCTGGTCGATAGATACCGGTTGAGATTTCCATTCGTTAAGGACAAGAGAGATCTCCGTTCCGCTTTGTTGAAATTTACCAATGAAAAAATCTTCTTTGCTAAAGTATAAGCCAAATTTGTCTGCCAGCGTATGCAGATTATCAACCTGCAGCATGCCGAAGAACAGAATGTTGTTTTCTTCATTATTAGCCTCTATATGTTTGGGTATAAAGTGACTGTTTTCTACAGCGAGATAATTTTCCTGACCGTATAGAGGAAAGAAGATTTTGGGAATACTTTCGAGGTTATGGTGTAATTCTTTAGCCAGAAATACACGTTCACGGGAAAGGAAAGGAATGCCTGCTAAATTTTTTGGTGGAGCAATGGAAGTATTTGCCTCAAAATAGTCGTTGAAATTGAGAATTTCATTCACAGAAAGCTTTTTGTCGATCAGATTGCTGAGTGGTATGCTAAAATAATTTGCAATTTTGAGCGCGATGTCTATTTTTGGTTCAGCCCGCATTTCTTCATACGAGGAAATGTTACCTCTTGTTAAGTTAAACAATTCTGCAAAAGCCTGCTGACTGAGGCCTTTTACGTTTCTTAACTTTTTAATATTATAACCTATATTCGACATTTTTTGAAAAAATATGTAAAATTAATTTGCAAAATATTTTTGCATTATTTAACTTTATGCAAACAATATGTGCAATATATAAAAAATAAATTATGAGCTTCTCAAAAATTGAAAAATATATCACAGAAACAGGATATAAGATTGTTCATAAAAATGAAGATGAAGGAGTCTTTGTTATAGAGAATGAATTGGATGGTATCCGCAATTTAATTGTAGGGGTAGCTATGCCGATTATCATTTTTGAACAATACCTGTTTACAATCCGAAATGAGAGTCTGGAGATGTTTAAAGAGTTGCTTGTAAAGAATCGTGATATTATTCACGGAGGATTTGCGCTGACAGAGGATGGTGAGAAAGTCATTTATCGCTATACCCTTCAGATTCATAATCTGGACCTCAATGAATTTCAGGCGGCATTGAGTTCTCTGAGTCTGTTGATGAGCGAATATAAAGAACAGTTAATTAGTTTTTCAAAACATTAAGATAATGAATATTTTTAAGAGAATTTTCCGGATAGGACAGGCAGAAATCCATTCGGTAGTAGAGAAGATGGAAGATCCCATCAAAATGACGGAACAGGGTATCCGTGAAATGAAAGATGATCTGGCGCAGGCTTTAGAGGCATATGCCAAAGTAAAAGCACTGGCTATCCGTACGGAGAATAATACGGACAAGAAGCGTGCAGAATCAGCTGAATTTGAGCAAAAGGCAATTTTGCTGTTGCAAAAAAATCAAAAAGGAGAACTGTCCGCTGAAAAGGCAGAGTCACTTGCTAAAGAAGCCTTATTGTTGAAAAACCAACTGCTGGCTGAGGTGCGTGAGCTCGAAAAGCAGACTGTTATTCACAAAGCTTCTGCTGAAGAAATTCAGAAAAATGTAGATATCCTGAAGTTCAATATCTCTAAATGGGAAAATGAGCTGACAACACTCAAGGCACGGGTAAAAGTGTCTGCAGCTACTAAGATGGTAAATAAGCAGTTGGCAAATATTGATTCCAACAGTACCATCAGTATGCTGGAGCGGATGAAAGAAAAGGTAGAAGAAGATGAAGCGCTGAGCCAGGCATACGGAGAGATCGCGAAAGGCAACAAAACGACTCGTGAAGAAATTGACGAAGCAATCGGTGGTCCTGAATCCGTCAGTAATGAACTGGATGAGCTGAAACGGCAGCTGGGAATTACACCGGACAATCCGGCATAGTATACAGGAGCCGTCTGCTGGCGTTGCTTCCAAAAAGATAAAGTAAGACCGGAATAGCGTATCTGCTGGAGAGGTGCGATCTGCCGGGATAATGTTTTGAAGGTTTTACTATCTTTTGGAGATCCGGTGAATACAAGATAAATTAAAAAACGATGAAAGAAATTATTGACCTGCTTTTTAACCCCCTGTCCAATGCAATAATGACCGCATTGACAGGTATTTCTCTGATATACTGGCTCTTCACCATGCTGATGGGCGACGGATTTGATTTCGGAGATACCCATGTCAATATGGATGTTGCGGCAGATGTGCCGGATACGGATGTAGCAGATGACGGTGCTGTAGACGCCGATGCTGAACCTTCATTTTTCACTAAAATGATGGATTACATCAACATCGGAAAAGTACCGATAATGGTGATCGTCACGCTTTTTAAATTTATTGGCTGGATCATAACACTGGTTTCATCTCTCGTTTTTCATCTTGCGGAATACGGAACCAAATCTGTTTTGATTCTGATTCCCGTATTTATTGTGACCTACTTTATCCTTCACTGGGTTTCAAAACCGCTGGTCAGAGTATATGCCAATGTCGGATACAATGGTGAAGAAGCACTTGACCTGATGGGAAGGGTAGGTAAGATGAAATCGTCCATAGAGGGAGAGCACATCGGTTCTGCAGAGTTTGTGATTCAGCAGGATGTAATCCGGCTGAATGTGGTGAGCAACGACAAACAAAAGATCAGCTACGGAGACCGGGTCATTATTGTAGATGAGTCGGCAGACAAAAAATATTATTACGTAACAAAAGATATTAACTTAGATAACATTTAATCACTAAAACCAAATTAACCAATGACTAGTAATACACTTTTATTTATAGACGGATTGACTATGGTGGTCCTCCTGGGTATCGGTATAGTCTTTTTCCTGATCTTTGCTTTTTTCATTATCCTGAGCATGTTCTACAAAAAAATCCCGCAGGGGAAAGCCATTGTCAGGACAGGTATCGGAGGTACAAAAGTGGCTTTCAATAAGGGGATGTATGTCATTCCGGTATTTCATAAAATGGAGATCATGGATATCTCTGTCAAGAAGATTGAGATTAGCCGTATGCAGCAGGAAGGGCTGATCTGTAAGGATAATATCCGTGCAGATATAAAGGTTGCCTTTTTTGTCCGGGTCAATAAGTCCGTCGACGATGTGATCAATGTAGCGCAGAATCTGGGATGCGAGCGCGCCAGTGACCCGGAGACCTTAAAAAGTATTTTCGAATCGAAGTTTTCTGAAGCATTGAAGACTGTCGGGAAGAAGTTTGACTTTATTGAACTCTATGAAGCGCGTCGCGAGTTTAGGGATGAAATCCTTAATATCATTGGTACGGATCTGAATGGTTATATCCTGGATGACTGTGCTATCGATTACCTGGAGCAGACGGAACTCAAATTTATGAGTCCTGAGAATATCCTGGACTCGGAAGGTATCAAAAAGATCACTGAATTGACAGCAAAACAGAATATGAATGCCAATCTGATCCGTCGTGAAGAAGAAAAAGTAATCAAAAAACAGAATGTAGAAGCACGTGAGGCAATATTGGAACTGGATCGTCAACTGGCAGAAAAAGAAGAGCGTCAGAAGAGAGAAATTGATAATATCCGTGCAAGGGAAGAAGCCGAGATCGCTAAAGTGCGTGAAGAAGAACGCTTAAAATCCGAAACGGTCCGTATTTCGACAGAAGAATCCTTAGCTGTACAGGAAGAAAATAAACTCCGTCAGATCATTATTGCGGAAAAAAATAAACTCCGTACAGATGCTGTAGAAACAGAGCGTGTAGAGAAAGACCGTGCACTCGAAGAGACGGAGCGTCTGCGTATTGTGACATTGGCCCAGATTGACAAAGAGCGTTCTATTGAGACCGAGAAAAAAGGTATACAAAATGTCATCAAGGAACGTGTACAATTAGAGAAAGGCGTAATAGAAGAACAACAAGGGGTTAAAGATCTGGAAGTATTCCGTGAGGTGGAGCGTAAGAAACAAGCCGGAGTGATTCTGGCATCGCAGGAAGCAGAAGAAAAATTAATTGCTACAGTAAAAGCTGCTGAAGCTGCTAAAATAGCGGCAGAACAGGAAGCAGAGAAAAAAGTAATCGATGCGGAAGCAGCACGTAAAATTGCAGAGAAAAAAGCACAGGAGTTGCTGATTGAAGCAGAGGCTAAAAAAGAAGCTTCTTCAAAAGAAGCTGAAGCAAGAAAAATCATTGCGGAGGCGCAGGCAAAAGAAGAGGCTGCAATCGGTCTTTCGGAGGCAGAAGTAATGATTGCTAAGGCCGAAGCAGAAGAACGTCAGGGAACAGCTGCAGCGACGGTAATTGAGAAGAAAGCCGAAGCAATGCGTAAAGAAGGATTAATGCAGGCGGAAGTCGTACGTGAGAAAGCATTGGCAGAAGCATCCGGTATCGAGGAGAAAGCAGAAGCGATGAAGAAACTGGACGGTGTAGGTAAAGAGCATGAAGAGTTCAAATTGCAGTTGCAGAAGGAAAAAGATGTAGAACTGGCACACATCCATATTCAGAAAGATATTGCTCATGCACAGTCCGCAGTACTGTCTGAAGCACTCAAATCGGCGAAGATCGATATCGTGGGGGGCGAAACGATGTTCTTCGAAAATATTGTCCGTCAGGTGTCTAACTCCAAAGGGTTTGATCATCTGATTGATAACTCCAAACATGCATTGGATATCAAGAACTCCCTGATAGGACCTGATGGCAACGGAGATCTGGCCGAAAAGATCAAAGGACTGGCTGATAAATATGGTATCTCATCCAATGATATCAAGAATCTGACTGTTTCTGCTGCATTGATCAAACTGCAGCAGGCGGCAAAAGAATCTAATGATGAGGAAAATGCCGGGTTTATAAACTCACTGTTTGGAATGGCCAGAAATCTGGGTATATCAAATAAGAAGCTGGGACTTTAATAGCATAAACATGTTGTATCCGAGGTGCATTCTTCTACGGAAGGGAGTGCCCGGATACAATCTGTCAACTCATTTAGAAAGAGGTTATTAATACTTTTTTATCTGGTGAGAAGACTCTTTATCAAAATGGTAGAGAAATAGAATTTAAAGAAATCAAATAATTCGAAGATTTCTACTTTAATCTTATGGAAGGAAAAAAAGATTTTCAACAACATAACAATACATTGGATTCAGGGGCTTACGAAATCATAAGGAAGCGTCTTCTGGCTCAGCAGGAAGATCTTTCCGCGCGGTTGCGGGAATTGAATCAGGCCAGAAAGGAAGTTTTTAATTCCACCAGTTTTGTACTGAAAGCCAATCAAAGAATCACGACCGATAACAATTGTGTAGCGCGCGGGATTATTGCTTTTGATAAGCTCTGTATTTTTGGCTATAATGTACATTTTGGATTGCGTACTGAAATACAACTGAATGATGTATTCAGTATATATCTGTTCGAGAATGATCAGTTCGTAACCCAGCCCCTGGATCTTATTAATGATCCTGATTTTGTGGCAGATTATCAGAATCTGTACAAATATTACCGGGATTCTATCTTTTCGAAATTTCGTCGTACAGAGAACTATCTGTATATGATATTTCAGACGAGTAAGAATGCGGACGATCTGAAAGCTTTTAAATGGCTGATCAAAGATGGGAAACTGCATTACCAGGATGACAGAAGTATACATGAAGTCAAAAAGCCGGCTCAGCATGAATTTGAATGGATAAAGACGACACTTGAAGACAGAAGATTGGGTAAATTTCCGCATATCTCCATTCTGGATAAGGTCTTTATAGAAGCACTGCATGGTGATATTACCTTCAAAATAGAAAATAATACAGATAGTGGCAAAGGGATTTACGCAGAGAAAGTAACAAATCTCGATCAGCAGCTTGATGATGCAGAATACTATTATGCCGATCTGGGCAACCTGATTGCTATCCGTATCAAACCCTATCAGGAAGAATTCAGAGCCTTTATTTTCAACCTCAGAACTAAAGAAGTTGTCAATCTCAGGTCTCTCAATGAATCGGCTATCCTGCTGCCTGACAATCAGGGGATAATCTTCTCCAACGGATACTATCTGCAGAATGGAACAAACAAGACATTTGATGCACAGCTGGATGATGTACAATTTCTGAGAAAGATCGCTTCTCCGAACGGAGAAGATTTTCTGTATGTCTTTGTTCAGGATAAGAGCAATACTTATATCCTGATGTCCTACAATATTATACAGCAATCTGTAGAGACACCGATTATCTGTAACGGATTTACCATCTTCAAAGACGGGAGTCTGATTTATTTTCGTACCGAAGCCGAAGCTACACGACATCATCAGGTGCAGATATGGGAAACACCATATATGGCCGTACTGAAGGAAAATGAATCCCGTAAGGATGACCCTCTGTATAAAGTAGGCAATAAACAGATTGTACAGGCTATGGCGGAAGCCCAGGAAGTAGTACAACTGGTAAATAAGGAAGATTCATACGAGGGTCTTTACGAAGATATTCTTAAAAAGTCTAATGCACTGCTGGACTCCTATTTCTGGGTCCACGACGATGCATTGATGGATATAGGGGCACCTTTGACGCAGATCAGGGAAGTGGCCAATACCGCTATCGATGAGTTTGTCAAAGTACAGGCACAGCGCAAGCATGCAGAAGAAGTCATGCAGGTAACTTCCAAAAAACTGGAAGAACTGATCTTTAGTGTAAACAGTACGGTATACGAATCGCTGGATCAGCTCGTGCTACATCTGGCAAATGCGCGCAGACTGCAGGGAGAAATTATTGATCTCAAGAATGTGAGATACATCGATTTGACTGCTGTTGATAAGCTGACCGAGCAATTGGGTGCAATTATTGCCGACTTATCAGATAAAACTGTTGCTTTCTTATTGCGCGAAGAAGCCCTGGCTCCATACGAAGCAAAAGTCAATGACCAGAGAGTAAAAGTCGATGCTATCACAAAAGTGTTTGATGCACAGTCAATCGAAGAAGCCAATGGCACGATATCGGGAGATCTTGAATTATTGATTGATATCCTGAATAGTCTTAAGATAGAAGATGCTACGCAGACCACTAAAATCGTAGAGAAGATTTCGGTTATATTCTCTATGCTTAATGAGGTGCGGGCACAACTGACACGTAAACTCAATACACTCAAAAGCCAGGAGGCAGTTGCCGAATTTTCGGCCCAACTGACCTTGCTGGAGCAATCCGTTGTAAACTATCTGGAACTGTCCACATCTGCGGAAAAGGCAGATAGCTACTACACCAAAATAGTCGTACAACTGGAAGAACTGGAAAGTAAGTTTTCAGGCTTTGATGATTTTGCACTTAAGATAGCGGACAAAAGGGACGAGATCATAAAGGCATTCAATACGAAAAAAGAGCAATTGGTCGAGCAGATCAATAAGCGGACTTCCTCGCTGGAACAGATTGGCTTAAGGGTATTGAAAAATATTGAAAACAAATCAAAAACACTGGCCTCCCGGGAGGATATTCTGAGCTTCTATGCATCAGATCTGATGATTGATAAAGTACGTCAGCTGGTTTCTGAACTGCATACACTACAGGATGTCTCCAAAGCAGAAAATCTGGAAAATCAGCTTAAGAAATCTCAGGAAGATGCGTTACGTACACTTCGTGATAAGTCTGAGCTATATGTAGACGGGGAAAACATCATTGCATTAGGTAAACATAAGTTCACAGTAAACAATCAATCTCTCAGTCTTACTTTATTAAGGAAGCAGAATGAACTGTTTTATCATCTTACGGGTACAGGATTTTATCAGCCTGTCAAAAATATAGAACTGGCCAATTATCAGGATGTATGGGATCAGGAAGTAGTCTCTGAAAATGCAGTAGTCTACCGTGCTGAATATCTGGCTTATCAGGCATTTTTGGCTTCAGGACAGCCTGATTTTAATGCGGAGCAGTTTATTAATCAGTATGTTGAACAAAAATATACCGAATCCTATATCAAAGGAGTGCATAATGTGGATGCGCTGCAACTGTATACTGTCATCAAACAGATGGATGACAAGCTGGATCTGCTGCGATATAATGTACATGTGCGATCTGTGGCCTGTTTATTCTGGCATAGTTTAGCCGAAGATGAACTGCAGAAATTAACTGCATTGATCCATAGTGCAGGAACGGTGTTAAAGACATTTCCGCAGACAAACCGCTTTCAGTCGGTGATCGATGATATCCTTTTCAGATTAGAAAATTGGGAAGCTCCTGTTGCATTAGAGCGCGAAGAGAAGCAAAAGGTAGCAAATTACCTGTTTAGAACATTCGTCAGGTATGATAAATTTGCGATGAGTGAATCCGCTCACCTGTTGCAGCAGGCATTTGTACGGTTTCTGGAAGATAAGAAACTGTTAAAAGCGTTTGAAGCCGATCTGGATCATACACAATTCGATCTTTTGGATCGTTTTTATCTTATCCTGAACTGGCTGCATTCTTTTGTTGATGAGCATGTCAAATTTGAGGCCGACCGAAAATATCTCGAAGAAGCGGCTACAATTCTGTTGTTTCCAAAAGATGCCTACGAATGGATTTATGCGAAAGATACAGTAGTGATCGAGGGATTAAAGGGCAATCATCCGGTTCTCGATCAGGGAATCTATACCCTGGATTACCATCAGTTTATAGAGAAACTGGAAAATTTTGCAGCAGTAAGTGTTCCGCGTTTTGAAGCCTTTTCCAAATGGAAGGATGAACTTGGGAAGTCGTATGAAAAACAACTGAAGATCAATGAATTTGAGCCGAAAGTGCTGACTTCATTTGTAAGAAATAAACTGATCAATGAGGTTTACTTTCCTTTGATCGGAAACAATCTTGCCAAGCAGCTGGGCGCTGCGGGAGACAACAAGCGTACTGCCCGTATGGGTATGTTGCTGCTTATCTCTCCTCCGGGATACGGAAAGACAACATTGATGGAATATCTGGCTAAAATCCTGGGCTTACATTTTGTGAAAGTCAACGGGCCGACTATCGGACATTCCATTACCTCGATAGATCCTGTAGAAGCCAAAACATCCGGTGAAAGGGAAGAACTCAAAAAGATAAACCTTTCTTTTGAAATGGCCGATAATGTCATGCTCTATCTGGATGATATTCAGCATCTGAGTGCAGAATTCCTGCAGAAGTTTATCTCTCTGGCAGACGGACAGCGTAAGATAGACGGCATCTTTGATGGTGAGAGCAAAACCTATGATCTGCGGGGTAAACGTTTCTGTATCGTTATGGCCGGAAATCCGTATACTGAAAGTGGTTCGAAATTTCAGATTCCGGATATGTTGGCAAACAGAGCAGATGTCTACAATCTGGGAGATGTAATAGGCGATACTGCACATCTATTCAATCTGAGTCTTATTGAAAATGCTGCCATTGAAAATCCGTATCTGGAAAAAATAGCAGGTAAATCTTTTCAGGATTTTTATGCTTTGATCGGGTATGTGCAGCAGGGGAGTGAGCAACTTCCGGATCTGGAAGGCAATTACCTGAAGCAGGAGATTGATGATTTTATACATGTGTTAAGACATATCCTTAAAATCAGAGATATCGTGATTCGTGTCAATCAGCAGTATATTCAGAGCGCAGCTATGCAGGACAGTTACCGTACCGAACCTGCTTTCAAAATGCAGGGATCCTACCGTAATATGAGTAAGCTGGTTGCGCCTGTATTACCCATGATGAATGATAAAGAGATTGACCAGTTGATTCTGGCACATTATGAAAGTGAATCGCAGACCCTTACAGCAGATACAGAATCAAACCTTCTGAAACTAAAAGAGGTGGCCGGGCTGATCACGGATAAGGAGCAGCAGCGACTGGACGAGATCCGTGAAATTTTCAGAAAGAATAATAAGCATGGCGGTATGGCTAAGGATGATAAAGTCTTTGCACAGCTGTTAGAATTTAATGAAAATCTGGAAGGTATAATCCGAGCTATCAAAGGTAATTAGATATAAGAAAAGGGGTATTTTCAACTGGAAAATACCCCCTTTCTTATTCCTGTCCGCAGGATGCTAAAGAGCGAAGTGTCTAAAATCTGACATTAAGTCCCAGCATAAAATTAGTCGTTGCCTGTGGTGTGTAGAAGTTATAATAAAGACGATCTTTATTATCATCCAGGTAGCCCCAGGTATATCCGCTGGTTTCATATTTTTCATTGAAAATATTATTGATACTCAGACTCAGGTCAATTTTCTGTATTCCCCACATACTGAACGTATAATAGGTGCGAAGATTGTTGACAAAGAAAGCGTCAATACTTCTTTCTTTTGCAGAAGAATTGTCCAGATACTGTCTGGATACATACTTGGATGCAAGTGCAAAAGTCAACGGTGTTATCGGACTGTAGGCCAGTTCATTTGAAAGGATAGCGGAAGGGGACAAAGCAATATTAGTTTTGTTGTACTGTATAGTCTCAGCACCGAGATACTCCACAAAATTTTTGATTTTATTCTGACTCAGACCGGCAGTTGCTTTCCATGTAAACTGGTCGGAAATACGCCATGCACCGTCAAATTCGAGTCCTATACGGTAACTGTCCGGTACATTCTGCCTGATGGCAGATCCCACGTCGTTAATAGCTCCTGTAGGGATAAGCTGATCTTTATAAAACATACCGTAGCCATTGATGCCGATATTGAAGTATTCATTTCTGAGACGGTATCCAAACTCCACATCCTGCATCTTCTCCGGCTTAGGATCTGTTCCGCTGGTATTCTCTACGAAATCCTTACGTACCGGTTCTTTGCTGCCGTAGGCATAGGAAGCATATACGTTAGATGTTGAATTAATCAGGTAAGTAAAGCCAACCTTTGGATTGACAAAGTTGAATGTAGAATGAAAGTCCATGTTTTTGATCTTGTCATCATTTCCGCGGATCTTGTAATCTATATTACGGTATTGTACATCAGCCATCAGCAGCCAGTTGCCGATCTGATAATCTGTTTTCAAAAACACACTCAGGTCATTCTTTTGCGCATCACCTGCATAGTATTTATACCCGGGAGTACTTACGGTATCATACCTGGCCCACATGACCTGCCCGTAGTGATCACCTTTATACTGATTGTAAGCGCCGCCCAGTGTAAATTTAAGGTCATTGCTTGGATTGTAGTTCAGCGAGTAAGTTGCTCCGTAGAAATAATTGTCCAGCCAGCGGCGACGGATAAGATCTGTTTTCTTGTATGTCGTATTACCGATTGTGATGTCCGGAAGGCCGTATTTGGCTAACTTATCATTTTCTTTAAATTCTTCATAGTACCCGGCTCCACGTGTGTAGTGAAGAGCAGTATTCAGAGTCAGCTGGTCATTTATGAAATAGGTATAATGTAACTGATGGTGCGTCTGGGTATAATTGTCCGTTTGGTTATCATATGTATAGATATTGTATCGACGATCTGCCTGCAGCAGACGATTGATATCCTCCGGTTTGGATAATTCCATTGCTGTTGCATAATCACCCAGAGCTGCACGATCACCCTTTATTAACGGTTCAGGCGTACCATACCAGGCCTGATAGGTCTTTTCCTTACCGGAAAAGACGATTGCTTTGATAATATGCTTTTTACTGTAGTATCCTCCATCGATATAAAAGGATTTTAAGTCCGAAGAAGCACGTTCGATATAACCATCACTCAGGATGCGCGATAACCGGGCATTGAATGCAAACTTATTATTGATAAGCCCCGATCCGATCTTGAGTGTATTTTTCCAGGAATTGTAGGATCCGAATGAATTATTAAGTTCTACATATGGATTTTCTTCTAAAGTATTGGACTGGATATTCAGAGACGCACCAAAGGATCCGGCGCCGTTGGTAGATGTGCCGATTCCGCGTTGTATCTGTATATTCTCTACAGAAGATGCAAAGTCAGGCAGATTTACAAAAAATGAACCCATACTTTCAGCATCATTCAGCGGAATACCGTTCAATGTTACATTTATACGTTGGTTGTCAGATCCTCTGATCGTCATATTCGTATATCCTATACCTGCCCCGGCATCCGACCCGACGACAACCGAAGGGGTCTGATCCAGCAGATAGGGGATGTCCTGTCCCAGATTATTCTTAGCAATATCCTCTTTACTCAGGTTTTTATACGTTGTGGCTGAGTTGTTTCGCGCACGGGTGGCCTGTACCAGTACTTCTTCCGTATGAATGGAACGGGGTTCTATTTCAATCGTGATTTGTGTCTGCTGACCTGCGCGAACTGTTTGTTGTACAGTGTTGTATCCTATATAGCTCACTTTAAGAAGGTAGTCATCAGACTGCAGATTTGTGAATTGTACGATACCGGTACTATTGCTTGTCAGTGTCTGTTTGGTGCGGCCGGTCAGGGTGACGGTAGCATCCTGAAGTGCCGTAGATTTTAATTTGTCCTGAACTTTTACAGTCAGTGTCTGCTGTGCAACAGTGATAGTTGTGAGTGCGCAGAGCCACAGAACAATGATTAATGATTTAATCATGATAATAAAGATGAATTTTTTTGAGTTAAACAAACTATTGCAAGGGGCTACAACAGTGTTACAATTTAACTAACCTTTTCCCTCCGCCAGCATTATCTGGATCAGGTGCACAAGAATACTCTTGTTGGGTATAATCTCAGCCTTAATTCGTGTTCATAGAACAAGGCACCCCTATTTGATGGTTCGAAGGTAGCAAAATTAATGATGAATAATGAGGTATATGTTAAAATAATGTGAAAAAAAAAGCTTGGCACGGTTCTTTCTTTTTATTTAAAAGTTTTATTAGTAGGCTTTAGTTTTTCTTTTATAGTACGATTTAAAAAATTGTTTATTATCAGGGATTTTAGAATAAATTGAGTACTTTTGTGTATCACATTAAGTAAAACCTCCTACTCTTAGGACATTTTATAAACAAAGAAAAATGGTTAAATATTATTCTGGCGATTACGTATTGCCGATTACTAATCTGCCTATTAAGCGGGGTGTCGTTGCTATTGACGACTCCGGGGTGATTCAAGGGGTGTATGCCAATGATGCTGTAGAATTGGTTGGTAAAAAGATCGAATTGTTAAATGGAGTCTTGATACCAGGATTTATTAATGCACACTGCCACATTGAATTGTCTTATCTTAAAGGCGCGATTGCGCAACGCACTGGCCTTCCCCAGTTTATCAGTGCGGTGATGACATCAAGAAAAGAAAATGAAAAGACAGTTATTAAACACATCGAGAAAGCTGACAAGTTGATGTATGACAATGGTATCCAGGCTGTAGGTGATCATGTCAATACTTCTTTTTCCGCTGCTGTAAAGGAAAGAAGCAGTATTAAATATCACACCTTTGTCGAAGCAATGGGATTAAACAAAGATCAGGTCGAATCCCGGCTCGAAGAGGCACAGGAAACAAGATATCATTTTAATGACACACACTCTTCCATTACTCCACACGCACCTTACTCTTGTTCCAAATTACTGTTAAAAGCTTTCAAAAAAATTACCCAGGGTGATAGCCTTATCAGTATTCACAATCAGGAGAGTGAAGCGGAGAATAAACTTTTCCGTTATAAACAAGGTGAGTTTCTGAAGTTTTACGAACAGATCGGATATAATATTGCTGACTTCAAAGCACAAGCCCGCAATTCGATCCAGTCGTATCTTCCGAATCTTCCTGTCCGTAACAAACTGATGCTCGTGCATAATACCTATACCTCCCTGAAAGATCTGGACTTCGTACGTCGTATGGATCGTGAAGTTGTATGGTGTTTTTGTCCGAAAGCAAATCTGTACATTGAAGGAGCATTGCCTAAAGTGATGAATTTTGTCAATGATGATCAGAAAATTGTGTTGGGTACAGACAGCTTTGCTTCTAACGATACACTGGATATTCTGGAAGAATTGAAAGTTATACATGAGGCGTTTCCAGCATTGGAATTTACGAAAACGATTACTTGGGCTACTATTAACGGAGCTGAGTTCCTGAATTTTGATGATAAGCTGGGTTCTTTGGAAGTAGGTAAAAAACCGGGGTTGATCCTGTTGGAAGGCATGGAAAACCTGAGATTGACTTCCAATGTAACTGTTCAACGAATAGCGTAGCAATTCCTCAAAATCTTCTGTACTTTTGTTTCTGATATGAAACATTGGAATATTTCTGTTAGGGGAAAAGTACAGGGGGTTTATTTTAGACTTACGACTAAGGCGGTCGCTGATCAATTAGGGGTAAAAGGCTTTGTGAGTAACTTGCCTGACGGATCTGTATATATAGAAGCCGAAGGGGATGACTTTGCTTTAGCGTCTTTACTTGAGTTTTGTGAAGAAGGACCCGAAAGAGCAGAAGTTGCGGAAGTCTCCGCAACAGATGGCGAATGGAAAGGCTTCAGGAATTTTGAAGTATTAAAGAAAGTCAGTCATTAAAACTTAGATCGTTGTCAGTTCTCAAAAAATTTGCCGGTCAAACGATGATTTATGGATTGAGTACCATCTTTTCGAGGTTACTCTACTTCATCATGACCCCGCTGTATGTCAGTAAATATCCGCCGGCAGCATATGGGATATTTACGAATATGTATGCCTGGGCTTCTATGATCAATGCCGTACTGGCATTCGGAATGGAGACCACCTATTTTCGTTACCTTCAGAAAGTAGAAGAGAAGGATAAACAACGGGTATTTAATAACAGCTTTATTGTTATTGCTTTTTTCGCACTGCTGTTTCTCATCAGTGCAAATGTATTCTCCGGGCAAATTTCCGCTCTACTTAACAAAGGACAGTTTGATCAGGACTACCAGCGATATATTCAATATTTTGCAATTATCCTGACGGCAGATGCACTTGCCGTTGTGCCTTTTGCCAAACTCCGTTCACAAGGCCGACCTGTTCGCTTTGCTATCATCAAACTGGTCAATATCCTGACCATGATAGGGCTTAACCTGTTTTTCATTCTGATCGTTCCAGTAATAATATCAGATGGGGGAGTCGTCGGAGAGTGGTTTGCCGGATGGTTTAAGGATGGCTGGATCGGATATGTCTTTATCTCAAATCTGGTAGCGAGTGTGCTGACTCTTGTCCTGATGTTACCAGAAATGAGACAATTTAGCTTTCAGCCGGACAGGAAGCTGATCAAAAGCATGCTTTCCTATAGCTTCCCGATTCTCATTGCCAATATCTCTTTTATTATCAATGAGAATCTGGATAAGATCGTAATGCCGATGTATCTTCCGAAAGAAATCGGAGACCGGGATAATGGTATATATGGAGCGGTATCCAAACTGGCGATGTTCCTGAGTATTTTTGTACAGGCATTCCGGCTGGGAGCAGAGCCGTTTTTCTTTTCGTATTCAAAGAATGCTAATGCGCGGTCTACCTATGCTTTTATAATGGAATATCTGGTCATTGCGATGATGATCGTGATGGTGGGTATATCTGCTAATATAGAGTGGCTCAAATTTTTTATCAAGGGAGATGCTGCCCATCGTGAAATTTTCTGGTCCGGACTGTTTATTGTTCCCTTGCTGCTGTTTAACTACGTGCTTCTCGGGATATATATGAATCTGTCTGTATGGTACAAGCTGTCTGATCAGACGAGATATGCACTTTATATTTCAGGAATAGGGGCATTGATTACGGTTGTTGCCAATTATTTTCTGATTCCCAGGTACAGCTATGCAGGAGCAGCCTTTGTTACTTTTCTGGCTTATGCGTCTATGGTGATCCTGTCTTATATCTGGGGACAGAAAAATTATCCTATACCCTATAAAGTCGGGAAAATGCTGGTATATATGGTGATAGGTGCCGGAATTACGTATCTGTCTAATTTTGTATTTGACCGTAATCTGATTATTGGTAACGGATTGTTTGTGGTATTTCTGGCCGGTATTTTTATTGCAGAGCGCAAGAAAATAAAAGCTGTTCTGAAACGATGAGTATATTTTCCCTCTCCTTTTTAAGGATTGAGTTAGGGAGAGGTTCTTTTAATCTAAGAAAATTTGCTGATTAAATAATTTCCTCAGCAAACTGATGCTGAATTTCATCCAATACCTCATGAATTTCATGGTGAGACTGAAGCCCTACTAATTTCATTCTGTATTCTTTGAAGTTGGGAATGCCTTTGAAATAATTGGCGTAGTGTCTGCGCATTTCAAAAATACCTGTTTTTTCACCTTTCCATTCAATAGATTTGGTGAGGTGTGTGCGGCATACTTCTACACGCTCAGCAATAGTAGGGCCTTCCAGACGCTGTCCGGTTTCAAAGAAATGCTTGATTTCTCTGAAAATCCACGGATATCCGATAGAGGCACGACCGATCATGATTCCATCTACTTCAAATTCTTGTCTCCATGCAGCGGCTTTCTCCACCGAATCTATATCTCCGTTTCCGAAGATCGGGATCTTGATACGTGGATTGCGTTTTACATCTCTGATCATAGACCAGTCTGCCTGTCCTTTGTACATCTGTGCGCGTGTACGCCCGTGAATAGAAAGAGCTTTGATCCCTACATCCTGAAGACGTTCAGCGACTTCGTATACATTCTTGGTATTATCGTCCCATCCCAGGCGGGTCTTGACAGTCACGGGAAGGTGAGTAGCTTCCACTACAGCCTTTGTCATGGCGACCATCTTATCTATATCCTGAAGAAGGCTGGAACCCGCTCCTTTACAGACTACATTTTTAACAGGGCAGCCATAGTTAATATCAATCAGGTCAGGGTTTGCCAATGAACATATTTCAGAAGATTGACGCATATGCTCGATTTCTGATCCGAAGATCTGAATTCCGATAGGTCGCTCATATTCAAAAATATCCAGCTTCTGTCTGGACTTGGCCGCATCGCGGATCAGCCCTTCAGAAGAGATAAATTCCGTATACATCATATCTACTCCATTTTGCTTACAGACATAACGGAAGGGAGGATCACTCACATCTTCCATGGGAGCTAATAATAACGGAAAGTTACCTAAATCAATATGATCACCAATCTTGACAGACATCTTTTGAAAATTTTTCCAAAGATACGCAATTTTAAATTTCTAACGTAAAAGTGATCTGTTCAGATACAGATATGGCAAATGGCGGCTGTATAGTAAGGATAATAATGTATTACAGAAAAAGCTCCGACAGAAGGGGAGATTTGTAAATCATCCTTTTTGCCGGAGCCTTGTTCGTATTTCTGTATCCTACAATCTGTTTTTAATATCCTCGCTACTTGTACTTCTGTCTTTTCCGGAAGAGAAGTCCCCTCCGAACCGGTAAGTAAAGGTCAGCAAGGCTGAACGGCTATCACGGTTGATCTTTCCGAAGGTGCGGATGTCCGTGTAATTCGTCTCATATCGACGTTGATTAGTCATGAAGATATCGTTAATCACCAGCTTTAGCATAGCTTTGTTCCGGAGAAAGTTTTTCTGTATTCCGCTGTACACCAGACCGTAGCTTTTTAGCTCGTGAACACCGACTGTCATCCCTGAAGTATAATTGCCACCTAGCTCAAATCTCCAGTTGTGCGGCAGCGAAAAGGTATTCTGCCCGTTGAATGCTAATGTATTCCCGGCTCTTATACTTAAAGATTGGCCCATAGGAAGTTCATACTTATTGCGGTAGAAGTTACCAAAATATGTAGCAGTCCACCATTTGGTAAGTTGCAGGGGAACTGTGAGTGATAGCCCCATATTGGTAAATGTTCCGAGGTTTGCCGGGCGTTCAAAGACAGTGTTGGGTTCGGATGGATCACGACCTACGATCTCATTTACAACATCTTCCGAATGGCTGTAATTTGCAGTCAGGATATATTTTCCCAAAAGGGTATAACCTAACTCAAATGAATTGGCAAAGGACGGATTTAATCTGGAATTACCTTCGTAGTATGAAAATGGATCTGTGTATACTCTGAAAGGATTCATATCCCAGAAAGAAGGACGTTTTACCCGTCTGCTGTAATTAGCCTGCATTTTATGCTGATCGTTAATGGAATAGGTTAAAAATACAGATGGGAACAGGTTAAAATAGTTTTTAGTGAATGTTTTATTTGTGGTTAGCTGTTCGCCCTTTGTATCTGTATATTCTCCACGCAAACCGATTTGTGTATTGAATTTACCCCATTCTTTATTTACATTGATATATCCGGCCTGAATGCTTTCATGATAAATAAAATGATTGCTTGTTTTCAGATCCGGTACATATTGACCCAGCTGAAGGGTGTCGTAGCGCAGGTCATTTTCTGTTTTTACGAGACTTCCTTTATATCCGGCTTCGAATTTCAAACCGTTTTCAAAAGGTAATGTATAATCTAATTTCCCTACATATACCTTGTTCCTGGAAGGGATATCACCTATACGACCCGATACCGGACGGATTTGCTGCTGGGCTTCGTCGTTGTAAGTGGTAAGGAGGGACTGATCCATTTTGGAATAATGGTATACATGGTCCAGATCTACGGTTAGCTGATGACCATTTTCATTAAACTTGTGTACATAATTAATATTATACAACATGTCTTCCCAGCGTTCGCGTCCTTCCGTTAGGGTGTTGGCTCGCCATAAGAGCTTTTGAGTGGCCGCATTGCTGAAATCATTTTGCGTAGGTTCGTATTTCGGAAATTTGCCAAATCCACCGTTGACAAGAAAACCGATGCTGTTTTTAGGAGATAAGATAAAATCAGCTCCGATGCGGAAATTATTAGATCTCAGTTTCGGTTTTTCCAGATTGGTCTGTTTCGAAATAAATTCAGGTTCACCGGACGTATTGTCCAGCAGATAACGTGTCAGTTCCATCCTGTTCTCCAGATTTTGATAGTACTGATTATAGATAGCAAAAAAGTTTGTTTTGGAAGTCCGGTAATTCAGGTTGATACTTCCGCCGAGCTGTGCACCTCTTCCCGCCCCTCCGTTGAGATTTACTGTCCCGTTGAATCCTTGTTTCAGGCCTTTTTTAAGCACAATATTTATAATGCCACTCTCGCCCGCTGCTTCATATTTAGAAGAAGGATTTGTCATCACTTCAATCTTGGTCACATCCAGTGAAGAAGTACTGCGAAGAAGATTGGCCAACTGATCTGCAGACAGATAGGTGAGCTTGCCATTGATCATGACAGATGCATCAGACTTGCCTTTGAGCGTTACTTTTCCATCAGCGGATACGGATAGTCCGGGTATTTTATTCAATAATTCGAGACTTGAACTTCCGTCAGAGAGAGCAGAGTTTTCGATATTGACAATCATTTTATCTGTCTGCTGCTCAATAAGGTTTTTTTTCTTTTCAATAATTACTTCATCCATAACATTGGATTTGCTAACTAGCTGGATAATACCCATGTCATGATTGTTGCCGGGAGGATTAATATTAAAGCGGTTTCCGATATGATCCTGATGAGCCATACTCTTGATGGAGATATAATATTTTCCTGATATAATATTTTTAAACGTAAATGTTCCGGTACTATCCGTTACCGTTACTACAGTTTGGGTTACATTCTCTGCATTATGCAGACTGACCGTCATATAGGGAAGTGTCTTTTCTCTATGATCGACCACTTTCCCTCTGATACTGAATCCGGATTGCGCAAAAGCCGGTGAGGCCTTTACTAATGCTGCGGCTATAAATAGAAATAGTATATATGTAGATCTCATGATATGGATACGTGCAATTCGTTGTGGTACGGACAAGATGTTAGGGTATAAAAAATACATCAGGTCGCCTGTAATACAGTTTTTGTTCTTTTGTTTGAAGTTCCCCGACGATTGTTACGGGTGGTTGTTTTCTTGCTTTTTTTACCCCACCAGATGTAAAATCCGGTTATAGGCAGACTGGCACAGATAAGACTGGCCAGGAAATAGAGGATCTTGGTGGTCATACCTCCGATGAATCCGGTATGCAAAGCATAATTGTTACGCATCAGCCATTCTGTTCTGTTAGAATCTTCCATCTTTTTCTGCGTACGCGGGGTGAGCGCCAATGTTTCCCGATCAAAAGAGAGATCCCTCCAGCTACCCGCATGCATATCCGTGCAGGCATATATTGTCTTATCATCCCCTTCCGGAATGTGTATGATCACAGCCTCTTTATTGTGTAAGGCAATCTCCTTTCGTACTGTAAACCATATCTTGTCTACTTTTTGAAGATCTTCTGCGTGTGAGAATGTGATTTTCTGTTCCTCATCTGTTTTTTTGACTTCCGTTTTTGGTCTTGGAGGGTAACCACCGCTCAGCCATACGATAGATTGTCTCATCCAGGGGAAACTCATTACTAATCCCGTCAGCGACATTAAGAGGGCAAGAAGTAAAGAATAAAAGCCCAGTACATTATGCAGATCGTAGTTTATTCTTTTGAAGCGGGCTTTCCAGTTGATAAAGAAACTTTGCTTTGCTGATCTTTTATTCCATTTTTTTGGCCACCAGAGTATAATTCCTGTAATAAGGAGAGAAAAGAAAATAAGTGTGCTGTATCCTACTACTTTCTTTCCTATTTTACCGGGAAACCACAGATGACGATGGCCCTCGTCTATAAAATGGAAAAAATCTTCATGATGTGCTGTTGCCAGTACTTCTGCGTTATAAGGATTTACGTATAAGATACTGTCGCTATCATGCAGACTGACTTTGACAGACTTATTAAGCCCATTGTACCAGAAGCTTTCCGCTTCTTTTTCAGGAAATGCTTGCTTTATACTTTTGTACAGCACGGAGGGAGGAAGCTGCTCGTCGGCAGTTTTCTCTTCTACAGCAATATAATCTGTTGTCCACATTCTGATTTCCTGTTCGAAAACCAGTACGCAACCGGTCAGACTGATGAGGACTACAGGTATTCCGGTTACTATTCCTAACCAAAGGTGTAACCATGCATTGAGTTTACTTAATCTTTTTTTCACTTATTTCTTTTATAAACCGGGAGATAAGGACTTCTCCCGGTTTGAATGTTAATGCTATTGATGTTAATATTTTAATTTGGGCACAATTCCTAATTCAATGATTCCGGTTTTTACCGTATATACTTTCCCTACTGTAATGAAAGGACTTATGTCTTCAAAACCATTCATTATTCTGTCGCTGTAATTCAATATTCCTTTACCCAAATCGTCAGATGTATTATTGACCTTTAGATTGATCGTCTCACTACGTTGCTGATTCGTACTTCCGGATGCTTTTGTGGTTACACCAATCTTAAATATGGAGAAGCCTCCGGAAACTTCCCAGTTACCGGAATAAGAAGAGGATGTATAAATGTTTTTCTCTGAAACAGATCCGGGATCTATTTCTTCTACATAGAAGCTCCAGGTGTCACCATATTTATAAAGATCCCATTCGATAATGGGTATTGGAGTAGGAAGGTAGTATACACGTGGTTTATTGGTAACAGGATCATTTTTAAATATTTCATTTGCTTCCACACTTATGACCTTGCTGGTACTTTCCAAACCTCCGTTTTTGTTAATAAAAAACACGTGAATAGCGATTTCCAAGACTCCGTCGGTCCAGTCTCTTTGGTCATCTATGACGTAATTTTTGGATAAATCTGATGTAAATGAAATGGAATTTATACATTCAATATAGTTCGCTACGAAGGCTCCTTTATCCGTATTTGATTTAATATTGTAATAAATATAATCACGTTGAAAATCCGTATAGGTTTGTCCGGCAGTCATGAGTTTTACATTGTCTACTCTCCCGTAGTAGATACTGGATGGTGAAGCCCAGTTTATCCCTCCCGCAGGGTGAATGAAATAGGATTGATGACCGATTACCTGATCTGTGAGCTGATATGTTCGTTTTGTATTAGCTGTTGTCTTTAACAGCAAAGGGCCATTGTTCTTCTGAACGGAAGATAGCTCTGCTGTAGCGGATGCATTGTAATCTTTATTGATAAAGGAAGAATCCAGAAATACAAAGTCACTAAGATGAGTACCTGTGACAGCGCTGACAGCCATTTTTTTTGATGAGGTGTGAGCTTGTAAAGTGTTATCGGTTTTTCTTTTTTCTATTCTTTCATTATCCTTCACCACTATGACCGGAATATCTGGCTCGGTGGTGTAGCTCAGTTTTATTTCAGCATTTTTACTGTTGTAAGCAATGATGTTATCCCCTTTTATTTTTCTATCCAGATCTCGGACAGCTACAACAGGTACCTGATTCTGTACATTCCATCTGGTTGCACCAAAATTTTTCAGATCCGGAATATAAATCGTTAACAGCGGGTTGCTTTCTAACGCTTCCAGAAATTGTTGAGGATCTTCTGCATATTTAGAAATGGCTGTACTGAAAATCTGATCGTTATTCAGTTTTTTATCTTTTATTATCTGATACAGCACATCATAGTCATTATCAAATTTCTTAAGAGATTCATTTCTAAGAAATGATCTGATGTTTTCATCTTCAACTGCTTTTGCTAATACTTTTGCAAATAGTGTATTGACTGGCTGATCAGCCGAATTTTGTGTCGTGTTTACTAATCCTGACTCCTGTTTGGAACAAGAATTAAACATACAGAGCAAACCTGTACAAATGATAATTAAGTATTTCATGATAGTATTGTTAAATATTGATTAATGAAACTCTTGTATATGTTTGGATAGGTTGATAATAAAAGCAGTCGCATTTAGTGAATACTGCTGCCTAAGGATAGGGATAATCAGGTCGGGGTAATCTGCCCGATCCCCGACCTGATTTATAAACGATTATTTCAGATTGTATAATACCGGAGTGTCATCTGTACCGCCATCTACTTTAGCACCTTTGGTCAGCTTATCTGTTTTGGAATCGTAAGACCAGATATAGATTGCATCCGCTTTTGGATCATTTACTGCAATGTAAGCGACTCCATTATCCACTACTGCAGATGTAGAGTTTAACAACGGAGGGAAGTCCAGTCTGCGAATGATCTGCTGCGACCTTACATCTACAACATAGTATTCCCACATCGCAGCGTACCACCAGTCATCTTTTGTTTTGACCATGTTTGCAGCATCTTTGGCATTTGCAATAATCACTTTGCCATTTCCAAGATTTGCTACTCCAAGCTGGTGATCTCCATTCAGACTTTTGCTTGTGTTGAAGAAGTAGTTTTTATCAAATTCTGTTTCACCGTTTTTGATCCGGAAGAAAGCTGTCGGTAAGTGAGGTTTTCCACCACCTAACATTTTCATTGGAAGAGAAAGAAGGTATGTATAGCCTTCATCACTGAATTTGTGGAAATATCCGTTTCGTATAGCACCGATCGGAGCGGAGCGACTTTCTGTACCTGTGATCTTAAAGTTATCAAAGGTGTTGATATCCATTGTCGCGGTATAGGAATTATCTAAAGTGGTATTTGTTTTCAGATCTTTCAGTGTAAGTGTCACAAGCATCTTGTTACCTTGAGGAATAGCCGAATTAATACCTATACTGTGATCTGCCGGAATCTGCGTACCTGTCTGGATTTTTCCGCTTTTTAAGATTTCAAGAGTTGTCGCGTTCATGATTGCAAATTCATCTCCGTTACGTGTACCGAATGCTAATGTATTATCATCAATCCAGGTATGCCATCCTAGGTATGGATAAGAAAACTTTGTAAAAGGCACAACCTTTTCTGTAACCAACTCACCGGATTCAAAATTGTATTTTCCGAATTTTGAACCTTCCGGATCCAGGTGAAAGAAATACTTACCCTTTTGGATCTTATTTTCTGACCAGGTAAATATGCTTGTTACATCTGTACCTTTTCCTACAGGCGATATGGTACCACTCATCAAATCCTTTATCGGAAGTAAGTAATAACCATTAGTTGTGCTGTACGTAATAGCATAATTTGCTTTTGAATCCTGCGGTTCGGTAGTGCCTCCGTCAGATTTGCTACATCCTGTCATCGAAGCGGTAGCCAGACTTAATCCGGCTAACATTGCCAATGAATTTTTAATTGTACTGATCATCTTATTTTATGTTAAATAATTATTATTGAATGCTGTATCTAAGTTTCACGGAAAAGGAACGTCCCGGTTTTTGTTGTTTGAAAACATCATAAGCTATCTGATCTGTCAGATTTTTACCTTCCAGTGTGATATGATATTTGTTGTTTTTCATTGAATAGGTTACGGCGAGATTGTTTAACCACTGTTCCGGGATATAGTCTTTTGTTTGTTTACCTCCCAGTTTGGACCAGCTCAGCGAATAACTGTTGACAAACTGCAGGTAGTAATTGACAACCAGTGAGCTTTCTTTGGTACCGAATGGATTGCGGAACAGTGCACTGACATCTGCATTTCCGTATAACCAGGGTTCATTTGGCGTGCGGCTTCCATAGGTAATATCTACTCTGTTTTCTGTACCTTTTATATACTTTTCTCTGTTTTGAGCATTATAATAGCTCATGTTTACCATCGCTTTCAACCAGCTTTGGTATGTGTATTTTGCTTCAAAATCGGCTCCGTTTATTTTGACTCCACCCTGGTTTTTTGATTGGCTTTTACTTCCGTTGCTACCTTCTTCATATTGCTGGGAAATAATGTAATCCTTTGCATTTCTGTAGAAAGCCGAAGCATCGAAAGATAGGCTGTGGTCTCCGAATGCAGTGTTGTAAAAGAGATTGACATTGTAATTGTCACTGTTGGCTGGTTTCAGATTCGAATTGCCTTCAATCTCTAACCCATTCCCGTATAACTCGGTAAATGTTGGCAATCTGTATGCATGTTCATAAGATGCCTTGATTCCAAATCCACCGAATATGGTATAAGAAGATGCAATTCCATAGCCCGTAAAGCTGCTGTTTTCCCGGGTACTTTTGCCTGAGACATCATCAACCTTACCCGAAAGGGTATAGTTCTTTAAAAAATAGCTGTTGACCCATTTATCCCCGAACAGGTTTTGCTGATAATTTAATCCGAGTATATGTCTTGCTATCTTATTAGTTTTATTGTAGTATTGATTGTACGGGTCAATTTCATTAAATCGTTCCCGTTGATTGATATTGAGGTTGTAATTTAAATTAAGGATATGATTCTTTATGGGAGTATAATTCAGATTAGCCTGAGTGAGTGTATTATAGGATTTATCATGTGAAATAGACTTAGTTGAATTAAATTCTCCGGCATTAGGACGATATTCCCGGGCCTTGCCATCCCAGAAGAAGGGTGCATAAGAACTTGTATCTGTGATGATTCCCTTGCTGATATTAATATTTGAGAACAAGGTCGCAGAAAGGTTATCAATGAATAATCTGTTCTTACGATAACGTATGCTCGGAGTTATACTATGAGACTTATTGTCCACCAAGCCGATCACTTTCTCCTGTGTAGCTCCGGTCTGCTGCTGTTTGTAGACATCATTATAAGTGATTCCCAATACAGCAACATCTGCCCATTTTTTATCTGCTACTCCTACCTCTAATTGACCCATTGCCGAACGGTACTGGTCGTGGAATCTTCTTGCAGTAGCTAAAGTGTCAAAACGGGAATCGTCCTGAAGATTGGGTACAGTCAGGTAAAAATTTGCTTTGGGATTGGATTTCATGAGATAGTCGTTGTCCGAATAGTTATAGTAAGAGTTTACATTAACCATAATTCCGTTTTTATCCTTAAACCCGCCACTCACAGCTGCCCGGTGTGTGTTGAATGAACCATAGCTGTAACTTACATCCAGAAACTTTTTCTTATCCCGGTTGGTGACGATATTTACGGCTCCGCCGAGAGCATCTGATCCGAGGTGCGCCGGAATAACACCTTTATACACTTCTATACGCTCCGCAATATTGACGGGCATATTATTCAATGTCATACCCGATCCGAAGGATTCAATAGGTATTCCATCAATGAAAAATTTGATATAATTGCCGGAAAGGCCATTTAAAGAAAATGTGAAATCTGAGCCTAAGCCGCCCTGTTCACGAATCCGAACACCGGTACTTCTGTTTAAGATCTGATTGATATCTGCGTTTGTATTTGCATATTGTCTGGTCTCAATAATATTGACATTAAGACCTGTCTCTTTGATTTTTTTTGATTGTGTTTTTCCGTTAATATTGACTTCCGAGAGTTGGTTGAGGTCCTTTTCTAAAGGAATGCGCAATGTTGCAGGTATTGAAGCCGTATTGATTTTGACGCTTGTCTTTTTGAAACCTACTGCAGAGATAAGGAGAACATGCTGGCCATCTGCTAATCCCGAAATTTTAAAATCTCCGTTTTCAATAGATTTAGTGCCGATAGTTGAATTTTGAATTTGAATACTTGCATCAGGAATTCCTTCATTTGTATTATTGACAATACGTCCTTTTACTTCATTCCGCTGTTGAGCTACACTGATCATCGATATGGAGGCAAAGATGATATACCATACCGTTTTTAAATACGACATTCTTATTTAGATTAATTATATATAAGATATGTTGCTCTTCTGCGGATTTACCGAAGGCTACATACAAACTTATTTTTAAATTAAAATGTAAGTAGTTGCTGCTTAATGATATGTATGCATTATTTTTTAGGAAAAATAACTGTTTGGCGGGCTATAATGGAACTATCCCATTCGGTTGAATAAAAAAAGCATGACCATTGGCCATGCTTTTCTTTTGATCGGTTTCAGGAGAATTTTGCAATGTATCCTACAAACTATCCATACGCAGAATAAAGTCTACACGTTGAGAGAGTCCGGTGCCTTTGCTGATTCTGGCTGCTGGTATATCATACACCCAGATACTATGTGTATCTGTAGAATCATCTATTCCGATATATGCCTTATTATTTTGTACGATCACAGATTCTTTTCGGGTACCTTTATCAAACGGAAGGTCAAGTTTGACCATATCTCCATTCCTAAGATTGACGCGGTAATATTCAAAATGGTAAGTGGAATGGTGATCCTGAAAATTATGATAACGGTCTTTACGTTCACTGCGGATCAGTGCTTCCAGATTACCCAGATACCACATTCCATAAGCATGATTGTTTATCTTTTCAGAGATATTGATCATATAGTCAGGGTCTATCTTATTAGTTTTAGCATCGATTCTAAAGATTGCAGTAGGTTTTTTTAGATTATTGCCTAATGCTATTCCCGGACAGCTCATAAAGTAGAAATCTTTATTTTCATCTTCAAAACTATAGGACTGGACTGTATTGATGCCGCCGGGATATGTTGAACGGAAATCTTTCTGAATACTGTTTATCTGCATGGTCTGAACATCTACGGTAGCTACATACATCGTATCTATCGTTGTGTAATCATTCTTGGCCATGGTCTTGTTAAAGGAATAACCAATAAACATTTTGTTGTCCCGTATATAGTTAAAGCCGATAGATAAAAACGGAAATTCTTTATTAGGAAAGGTCACAGGAATAATTCCGGAAGATAAGATACGGAACGACTTTGTATCTATTTTGTAATATTCCAGTCTGGAGTAAGTCCGGTCATCGAGCGTCAGCAATAGCAATGTATCTCTGGCAATCCAATACTTATTTTCGATATGTTTGTCCTGCATAGGGATGGAAGCTACCTGCTGAAGTCCGTCAGTCTGCAGGGAATATTTATTAAAGCTGTTTTGACCGCCATCCATATGATAATAAAAACCATCTTTGATAATAATCGACCGGTCAAATGTACTGTTCGGAACTGTGATCATCTGTTCGGAATCGGTTACGGAGTTTGACGCTAAGCTGTCAAGTGTCATAATGGCGTGACCGCCATCTTTAGTCATCAAATAAAGGGAGTATGTTCCGTCCGTTTTGATTGTAGATTTTGTTCGGCTGCAGCCGGCTGCGAGCAGGGCAAGAATAATTAAAAGATTGTAGACTGATATCTTTATAGCGGACATATTCTCGACTAAGAAATATTAAATTGTATTTTTAACTGGTTCTGTAAGATAGGAGATAAGAAAGTCAGTTCCTGCTTTGTCAGTACAATATGCTGGCAGCTTTGATTTTGATCCAATAAAATATAAGTTTCTCCCGATTTAAGTTTGATCCGGTGGTTTCGGTCACACACATTAAGAATAATATCTTTTTTGGGCGTAAACATAATATCTCCTTTGACATCCAATTCCCCTGTTTCTGTATTGATACGTGCAAAAGATTTTTTAGAGAGCGTTATATTATAGTTATGCTCATCATAATTCCGGATCTGATCTCCGGAGAGATTATCAAATGTAAATCGGTTTGTAAGAGAAGGCTGATTATTAATAAGTATTGCCCGCACGCCGACAATAGCGATCAGTATAGCTGCAACTGCTGCCCAGGTACCGGGATGAAATATGCGTAAGTTTTTCTTCCGCTTAATATCCTGTCGGATATTCGACCACATTTCTGCTTTTACCTGTCCCGTATTCTCTACAGATTTTATGTCACCTTCTATCTCCAGATCATCATTTTCCAGCCATTGCTCTACTAACCCCTGTTCTTTTTCAGAACATAAGCCGAGATGATATTTTTCTAAGAGCTGTTTGCTGATCATGCAGATAGTGATACTATGAATAGATAAAGATAAAATTATTTTATGTAATCCGACAAATGAGTTTTTAATGTAGAGAGTGCCCTGCTGATATGATATTCTACTGCTCTTTCCGAGATATAAAGCCGGGACGCAATCTCCTTGTTTGTCAGGCCTTCGTGCCGGCTCATCTTGAATACATTCTTGCATTGATTTGGAAGAGATCCGATCAGGTTGTTGATCTTACTTGACAGCTCCTGTACTTCTACAGAATTTTCATGGTACTCCTCTTTGTAAGCATTCAGAATCACCTCATGGTGTTGCTGGCGTGTCACTTTATTGCGTATATATTCAAATGCTTTTAACTTTACAGATCGTATCAGATAACGCTCCACTTCCTTAAGTTCCAGTTTATCCTTACGTTCCCAAAGCGATTTGAATACTTCCTGTACGATCTCTTTCGCAATCTCTTCGTCCTGGATGGTTTTCACGCAAAAAAAGAACAACTTTTCCCAATGATCGAGATAAAGTTGTTCAAAACTCTGATGCGTAATAATGAACTTTGTTTCCTCCAAAATCTGATAGATCAAATACGTGAATAAAACGTACCCGTCTGCAAATATACTTTATTTAGATTAGTTATAAATAATAATTATAATTCTTTGACAAAATTTGAAATCGCTACTGAGGGATTTTCAGTTTTCATAAAATTCTCCCCAATCAGAAAAGCTTGAAAACCAGCTTTTTTAAGATTTTTTATGGTTTCAGGATCGGATATTCCGCTTTCCGAAACCTTAATGTACTGCGAAGGAATCTTATTGACAAGATCATAGGAATGATCCAGAGAGACCGAAAAATCTTTCAGATTACGGTTGTTTACGCCTATAGCATCTATCGTATCGAAGATACTACGGTTCAATTCCTCTTCGTCGTGTACTTCCAGTAATACATTTAACCCCAGTTGCTTGGCATAGGTGGAGAAATCCTGGATCTCCTCTGTTGTCAGGCAGGCGGCGATCAACAGAATAATATCAGCTCCATATGCCTTAGCTTCAGCGATCTGATACTTGTCTACAATAAATTCTTTTCGTAACAATGGAATGGTCAAAGCCTTCCGTGCTTCTGTCAGATCATCAAGTGTCCCCTTAAAGAAATCAGTGTCTGTCAGTACAGATATGGCGGAAGCTCCTGCAGCCTGATAACCGCTGACGACCTCTGTCACAGATGACACCCCATTGATAAGACCTTTGGAAGGAGAAGCTCTTTTATATTCAGCTATGATACCTGTTCGTTCCGGATGCAGGATGCTGTCTCTGAGTACATAGCAGCTACGTCTGAAGAGCGGATAATTTTCAAGCTTTTCCAGCGGAACTTTGGTTTTAGCCTCTGCTACTTCCGTTTTTTTACGCTCAACGATTTTATCTAATATAGTCATGTTAATACTTTAACCAGTTTTCGATTAATATTTTACCATTTTCTGTCAGGACAGATTCCGGATGAAACTGCATGCCTTTTACATCCAGTGTCTTATGCGAAAGAGCCATAATAGTTCCGTTTTCATCTAATGCCGTAATATGCAGACTTTCCGGCAGTGATTCTTTCTCTACTGCCCATGAATGATAACGACCGATCTTTGATCCGTTCGGAAAATCCCTGAATAATGATTCTTCAGGATCCGTTACAATAATATCTGTGGCAACTCCGTGCAGAGGTTTTGTCATATTAAACAATTTGCCACCAAAGACCTCTGCAATGGCCTGCTGGCCCAGACAGATACCCAGTATACTTTTATGTTCTGCATATGTACGGATGACATCCAGCAATAAGCCCGCTTCTTCAGGGATACCCGGTCCCGGTGATAATAAGATCTTATCAAATGCTGCTACATCCTCAATCTTGAATTTGTCGTTTCTCCACACTTCATATTCTTGTCCGCATTCTTGTAAAAGATGCACCAGATTATAGGTAAATGAGTCGTAATTATCGATTACTAATACTTTGCTGCTCATTGAATTTATTTAATTCTTCGTTTATAAAATAATTTACAATATCACTAAAAATGCCTTCCACAAAGGACGCTTTCAGTCCAAAACCTTTAGCCAGTTCCAGACGGTCCTTTAGCATTTGGTTGACACGCTCTTCAGCGATTACTTCTTCGGTGCTGTTTTTAAATTCAGCTGCTTTTGCTACATAATCCTTGCGGAGAGCGATCAGTTCCAGGATGCGATAATCAATCGTATCGATAGATGAGCGTACATGAGCAAGATTTTCACAGTATTCTAAAGGCCTGATCATAATGTTTCTGCTAATTCCAGCGCTTTTCTCAACGCTGCTATTTTGTTATTTACTTCCTGCAACTCCATTTCAGGGTCAGAGTCGAGTACAATGCCTCCGCCAGCCTGATAATGTAAGAGGTTTTGTTTACTAAGAAAGGAGCGGATCATAATAGCATGATTGAAGTCGCCGTTAAATCCCATATAACCTATTGCTCCGCTGTAAAAAGATCGCTGCTGTCCCTCATATCTGTCGATGAGTGTCAGGGCCATATGTTTGGGAGCTCCGCTTAGTGTACCGGCAGGGAATGTATCTCCCACCACATCAAAGGGATTGATATTATCTTTCAGTTTACCCGTTACTTTGGAAACCAGGTGAATAATATGCGAATAATACTGCGCTTCTTTGTAAGAGCGTACTGTCACCTGATCACAGTGTCTGCTCAGGTCATTTCGGGCCAGATCCACCAACATTACATGTTCAGATGTTTCTTTCGGGTCATTTTTTAATGCTTCCGCGATTTTCTCATCTTTTTCCATATCTCCGGTTCGTTTGAATGTACCGGCAATAGGATAGATTGCAGCTTCACTTTTGCGGATAGTCAGCTGAGCTTCGGGAGATGATCCGAAGATCTTGAAATCCCCATAGTCAAAGTAAAACAGGTATGGAGAAGGGTTGATAGAGCGTAATGCACGGTATACATTAAATTCGTCACCCAGAAAAGGTGTTGCAAATGCACGGGAAGGAACAATCTGAAAGACATCTCCACGTTGAATGTGCTTGATCATCTTGCGAACAAGCTCCCGGTGTTCTTCATTTGTGCGGTTAGACGTTTCTTCTCCGTTGGTACGGAAATCATATTCCGGAAAGTTCTTGTTCTTAATCAGGTATTCCATTTTTTCCAAACCGGATTCTTCTCCATTGAGAAGATGTTCAAAAATATAGAGCTGATTCCGGAAATGGTCAATAGCGATGACATACTTGTACACGTGATATTGTAAAAACGGAATGTCACGTTTAGGGTCAATAGCAGTGGTCAGTTTGATATCCTCGAAATGCTCAATGCAGTCAAAAGTAAAGTAACCAAATAATCCATTCGAAATGACATTGACTTCGGGAGTTTCAATCTGACTGAACTTTTCTCTGAAAAGGGAAATTTCACTTCTCAAATCTATTTCATCGGCCTTTTTATATTCGACCTCCTGATTCGGATAGTGTATTTCAAGATTTTGTTTATTCAGTCTGATGCCTGCCAGTGGCTGGCAGCAGATATAACTGATATTATTGTCTCTGCTGTGATAGTCCGAGCTCTCCAGCAACAGACTATTAGGGAAGGCATCCCGGAGACGCAGATAGATACTTACCGGTGTCGTGGTGTCTGCCAGTATCTTTTTAAAATTCGTTTCGAAATTGTATAACATGTATGCTCTATTTTTTTCTAATTTCCAGTAAAAACAAAAAACCCGACGTTTTCTGCGTCGGGTGAACTTCCATAAGTGGTTTTGGTTGATTATGAAATATTATGACAATACATTAGCACCCGATGCAATTTGCTCCAGGCCACCACCACGTATTGTTTAATTGAATTGTCAACATAATATCACAAATTTATAAAAAAAATTCATAATGCAAATTTTATGTGACAAAAAAATAAAAAAAAGCCTTTTTCGTTAGTCATTTAATAAATCCGGACGTCTTTCTTTAGTTCTTTGTAACTGCTGTTCGTCTCTCCATGCTAAAATCTTAGCCTCATTACCGCTCAATAATATGTCCGGTACCTTGTGACCCCTCCAGTCTGCAGGACGCGTATAGATAGGAGCATCCAAAAGACCATCCTGAAAAGAATCAGATAGTGCTGATGTCTCGTCGGACAAGACTCCCGGGATTAGACGAATAATGGCATCGGTCAGAATAGCTGCCGGAAGTTCTCCTCCTGACAGCACATAATCACCAATGGATATTTCTTTCGTAACATAGATATCACGTATGCGCTGATCAATACCTTTGTAATGTCCGCACAGGATCATCATATTCCCTCTTGTCGAAAGGGTATTGGCAATCTCCTGATTCAGCGTTTCACCATCCGGACTCATAAAGATAATCTCATCATAATCACGCTCAGCCTGCAGATGTTCAATACATTTTGCAAAGGGCTCGATCTGCATGACCATGCCCGAACCTCCACCATATGGATAATCATCCACAGACTTTTGTTTGTTGGTTGCATAGTCTCTCAGATTGTGAACAACGATCTCGGCCAGGCCCTTCTTTTGTGCCCTCTGCAGAATAGAATGTGCAAAAGGACTTGTCAGTAAATCAGGTAATACCGTAATAATATCAAAACGCATGCTGCAAAGATAGTGAATCGCTGCACAAGAGGGAATAGCCTGTAAAAATTAGCAAGATAATGCCGGATTATAAAGTCATTAATGTATAGTATGAGGAGAGAAATGTGATTTTTTAAGAAGAATATTTTGGTATTTAAGAAATAATTTAAATCTTTGCAGCGATATTAATGGTTTAACCCTTTTAAAACGAAGAAAAAATGTTTGTACTACATTCTACAGCTTTAGCTTCATCAGCAATTGGAATTGCTGAGGCTCTTCTTCGTGCTTCTTTCTCCTCTTAAGATTACTTAACGAAATATAAGAAAAGGCCCGAAGATCATTCGGGCTTTTTTGTTTATTCCGGACCCTTCACAGATTTTCCCGAATGGATATGAATCAGGTCGACTCCGATCGGCCGACAGTAACGCCTGTGGATCATTGTATCCACAGGTATCGTATTGATTTGAATAAAAAATAACATGGGAAAGAAACTTTCCGGGAAGGACCTTATCAAATTGGGCTTCCCACAGAATAATGCAATAAATATTGCCTTAGGGCAAATACAACGCTATAGAAAGCGTGATAAAAAAGAAGCAATACTGGCGGATGCCAGACAGGTACTCCTTTCGCCCGAACAATTTCTGGGTGATGGAATATGGGGCAAAGTAGCGGAAGGACTGGTCAGACCCGTCGAAGTACGCTTGCAGCAACTGAGAACTTCAAGAGTTCCCTTCAGCATATTCGGGGAGAATGAAATCGACGAACAGGCAAAACGCCAGCTCTATGATGCATTGAAGCTCCCTGTAGCGGTTAGCGGAGCATTGATGCCTGACGCGCATTCCGGTTACGGACTGCCGATAGGCGGAGTTCTGGCAACAGATAATGCCGTGATTCCGTATGGTGTTGGTGTAGATATCGGTTGTAGAATGAGTCTCTCTGTCTTTGATCTGCCTGCGAGCTATCTGAAAGGCAAGAGATTCCAACTGACGAATATGCTTTTAGAACAGACCTGCTTTGGGATGTATGAGACGCATAAGAATAGGGCAGATCATGAGATCTTTTCCCGAAAGGAATTTCAGGAAATACCACTTCTCAAAAATCTGCTGGGTAAAGCCTGGAAGCAGTTGGGGACTTCGGGAGGCGGCAACCACTTCGTCGAGTTCGGGGTAGTAAATCTGGACAATCCAAGACCGGAGTGGAAACTCCCGGCGGGTGAATATGTAGCCTTATTGTCTCATAGCGGCTCCAGGGGATTAGGGGCCAATATCGCTAAACATTATACCTACCTCGCTGCAAAGCAATGTCCTCTGCCGCGGTCTGTACAACATCTGGCCTGGTTAGATCTGGATACACATGATGGCCAGGAGTATTGGATGGCCATGAATCTGGCTGGTGACTATGCCAGTGCCTGTCATGATGATATTCACCGGCGCATAGCTAAGGCTTTGGGTAAACGTCCGGCATTTAAGGTAGAGAATCATCACAATTTTGCCTGGAAACAGCTGATCGACGGAAAGGAATGTATAGTACACCGTAAGGGAGCTACTCCGGCAGCAAAAGGAGAGCTGGGGATTATCCCCGGATCTATGACTGCTCCGGGATATATTGTGGAAGGGAAAGGAAATGAGAGTAGTTTGCAATCTGCATCGCATGGGGCAGGAAGACTCTTGTCGAGGGCTGCATGTAAAGCTTCATTCACATCTGGTCAGGTGCAAAAGCTACTTAAAGATTCCGATGTAGAGCTTGTAGGGGGAAGTGTGGATGAAGCCCCGATGGCTTACAAAGATATCCGCAAAGTAATCGCACTTCAATCCGAATTAGTGGATATACTGGGGAAGTTTACACCCAAAATTGTGCGGATGGATAGATAGTAAAATAAAGCAAGTGTCTGAAAAGAAATCCTTTTTGGATACTTGCTTCAAACAAAAAATAAAATGGACAAAATAATAGGCGTCACCGCAGGACGCGGCCCCGAAGAATGCAGTTGGGTCGTGGCACAGGTGATCAAAAAAATAATACAGGAAGCAGCCACTTTTGATGTGGAGGTTCGGGTGCTCGACCGGCAGGAGGGAAGTATAAACGGAACTGTAATTTCTGCAAGTCTGCAGATCAGCGGAGAGAATTGTATGGCATTTGCCGCTTTATGGACAGGTACGATCCAATGGATCGGGAAAAGTGATTTCCGAAAATCACATAAACGCAAAAACTGGTTTATTGAGGTCTTTGAAATTAAACAATCTGCCTCGTGGATATTTGATGAGAAGGATGTCGGGTATCAGGCCATGAGAAGTTCTGGAGCGGGAGGACAGCATGTCAATAAGGTGAGTTCAGCGGTACGGGCCACACATATCCCTACAGGAGTATCAGTGGTATCCATGGATAGCCGGTCGCAACATCAAAATAAGAAAATCGCAACAAAACGGTTGCAAAAAAAAGTTAACGAATTGAATCTTCTGCATTGGAAGGAAGACGAAAAGTACAAATGGTTTAATCAGATTCAGGTGGAACGTGGAAATGCGATCCGAACCTTTGTCGGAACGGATTTTAAATCTGAGAAAGTTGATAAGTCCTACAAGGCAAAGCGAAAGGCTCAAAAACAACGTTTCAGACAGGAAATGAAAATAGAAAAATACAACAATGAAAGCAATTGATAAATATTTGTCTCAGGCACTGGACAATTACCCTTATTCGCTGACAGAGACAATAGAATCTCTGGAGTATGCCTTGTCTTATGATGAGACCAATACAACAGCGCTGTGTCTGACGGGTCGGCTATACGCAGAACAGCTGATGAATTATGAGGAAGCGAAGAAATATTTTCAGGAAGCACTGACCTACAATCTTTATGCACTGGAGATATATCCTCATTTTGCACAGACACTTATATGGAATGATGATTTTGAAGAAGCACAAAAGTTAATAGATTTTGCATTAACCATAAAAGGAATTAATAAGACGGAAATACTGCTGAAGCAGGTACAATTGTTAGAAAAGCAGATGAAGGTAAAGAAGGCGCTCAGATTGACAAAAGATTTGTACTTCACAAATTGTTATTCTTCTTATGATCAGGAAATCAAAAACGCAGAAACGAGATTAGAAGATAAACTGAAAAGGGATAAAAAAAAGAAAAAGTAAGATTTTTAGATTGATAATCATTGTTTTATATTTTTTTTATTCCGGAATATGTAACATTTTGCAATGTGTGTTACTAATTCCATAAAACGCTAAAACATTTGAATTATGAAAAGAAATAATATGAAAAATCTGGTTGCCTTTATTGCAGTTGTCTGTTTTTTGATTAACTCTGCTTTTGCACAGACATCATCTGTAAAGGAGAAGTCATTGCTGTGGAAAATAGAAGGAAAAGATCTGAAAGCACCATCTTATCTGTTCGGTACAGTACATATGCTGGCCAGAAAGAATTTTGAAATGTCAGCGAAAGCTACTGATGCTATGGATAAGACGTCAAGAGTGTATCTGGAAATCAACATGGCGGCGCCAAATCTTGCAGAAGAATCTCAAAAATACATGATGAGTCATAAGACAATATCTTCACAGATCAAGCCGGAAGAAATAGCCCTGGTAGATGAAGTCTTAGGGAAAAAACTCGGTCTTACTTTGGCTCAGGTGGATAAAGTAAAACCTATGTTTTTGATCGCAATGATTATGCAAAAATCCTTCACGGAACCTATGGCTTCGTTTGAAGAAGAAATTATTAAACATACAAAGCAGCAAGGCAAAACAATAGAAGGCCTTTCGAGTATTGAAGAACAATATTCTTTTGCAGATAAGATCTTTGAAACATCCGATTTCCCTTCCTATCTGAAGTCTATGGATGAATTTGATATTCAAAGTATTCTATCTCATATATATCAACTTTATAAGGACGAAAATATTGCAGGTATGGATGAGCTGTTATTAAAATATACTTCATCTAATCCGGAAACGTACCGACAATTGTTACCGGTTCGTAATCGCCTGTGGGCAGATCGTATGCCTGCATTAATGAACGAGACTCCGACTTTCTTTGCTATAGGCTCCGCACACCTGTCCGGTGAAGAAGGCGTGATCAATCTTTTGCGTCAGAAAGGATACACAGTTACACCGGTCTATAATTAAGACCTCCATTTCAGATGAAAAGATAAGGTATGATCTGAAAAACTTTCATCAAGAGGAGTTCGAAACCGGATTTAGCAGTGATGTTGACTGCATGTAGACATATCCGATATAAGGCGAAGCTGTCTAAAAAGTCAAGTCAAACCCTTTGAGAATTGCATATCTGAAATGATGCTATAGGGAGATACATATAAAATCGTATACAATTGGGGCCATCCAACCTTTTGGACAGCCCCAATTGTATTGTAGTGGCCTTGTTATAACTTTTTTTAAGATATCTTCACAGTAGAGATTAATTTTTATTTCCTCCGAATAATTTAGCCAGTATCCAGATCAGAAGGGCTACTACTACAACTACCATGATCACTCCGGACCATACACCTGCTTTGAAAATTCCTTCGATCGCAGCACAGCTGGTCAGAAGGCTTGTCATTAAGATAACTAATGTTATTGGGAATATTCTGTTCATAGGATTCATATTATTTGTCTCCTAATAACAAATGAGGTACTGAAAAGTTCTGGTAAGGCTGTTTTTTAATAATGAGACGGTGGGATCAGTTTGCGATGTATTACTCTTTTAAAGCAGCATGCTGCACTTTTTTAATGGAATGACATCAGCGTATATATAACAAACAGCCCGTAGTGTGTTGTACCTACGGGCTGTCGTGATTTTAATATTACTAATACTTAAAGGTTATTCAGCTCTAAGGATTTTAGCGGCTTCAACCATAGATTCCAAAGCTGCTTTAGTTTCCGGCCATGCACGGGTTTTCAATCCACAGTCAGGGTTTACCCAAAGTTGTTCTGCAGGAACTACAGCCTTAGCTTTGCGTAATAAGTTGACCATCTCATCTGTACTTGGTACACGAGGAGAGTGGATGTCGTATACACCCGGTCCGATATCGTTAGGGTATTTGAAATCACCTGCGAAAGCATCCAGTAATTCCATTTGAGAACGTGATGTTTCGATGGTGATTACGTCAGCATCCATAGCTGCAATATCCTCAATAATGTCATTGAATTCAGAGTAGCACATGTGGGTGTGAATCTGTGTATCATCGTCTACATTAGATGAAGAAACGCGGAATGCACGTACAGCCCAGTTCAGGTAATCCTGTTGATCAGCTTTACGCAATGGTAATCCTTCGCGGATAGCCGGTTCGTCGATCTGAATAATTTTGATTCCAGATTTTTCCAATGCCTGTACTTCATCCAGGATCGCTAATGCAATTTGGTATGTCGTAGTCGAGCGTGGTTGATCATTACGGACAAATGACCATTGTAAGATCGTAACAGGACCAGTCAACATTCCTTTTACAGGACGGTTGGTCAGAGATTGTGCATATGCAGACCAGCGTACAGTCATATCTGCAGGACGGTATACGTCACCGTAGATAACCGGAGGTTTCACACAACGTGAACCGTAAGACTGAACCCATCCGTTTTTAGTGAATGCATATCCGGCCAATTGCTCACCGAAGTATTCAACCATGTCATTACGCTCGAATTCTCCGTGTACCAGTACATCGATATCTAATTGCTCCTGAAGACGGATAGTACGTTCTGTCTCTTCAGCGATTTCTTTGTCATATTGTTCTTGCGTGATACTTCCTTTTTTCAGGTCTGCTCTCCATTTACGGACATCTTTCGTTTGCGGGAACGAACCGATGGTAGTTGTTGCAAATGAAGGTAAGTTAAATTTAGCCTGTTGTGCAGCTTTACGGTTTGCAAATGGTGAAGTACGGGTTGCATCATCATCTGTAATGTTTGCAGTACGTTCTTTTACTTCCGGTTTATGGATAAGGGGAGAAGTACGGCGGCTTTCAGCAGCAGCTTTATTTGCTTCAAAGCGTTCAGCTGTTTTCGCATCCACTTCACCTTCAGCAAGAATAGCAAGGTCTTTTACTTCTGCTAATTTTTGTTTAGCAAATGCTAACCAGTTTTTAACTTCTTTTGGTAAAGACTCTTCGTTGTCTTCATTATCCAAATCAAACGGCACATGTAGCAATGAGCTGGAAGGAGCAACCCATACACGGTCTTTACCTAATGCATCAACAGCTTTTTTGATCTGACCTAATGATTTTTCATAATCATTTTTCCAGATATTACGGCCTTCCACAACACCTAATGAAAGTGTTAAAGAAGCGGGAACTTTTGCTAAAACAGTATCCAGTTGATTTTCTCCGCGTACCAGATCTAAGTGTAGAGCATGTACAGGAAGATTTAAAGCAGTTTCCTCATTATCACGAAGCGCTTCAAAATAAGTCGCTACAATAAGTTTGATACCTTTAGCTGCTGCGGATAGTTTTTCAAATACCGTCTGATATAAAGCGCGTGTTTTGCTATTGATATCTAAAGCAAGGAAAGGCTCATCAATCTGTACATATTGTGCACCTGCTTCTGCAAGTTTGCCAAGAATCTGTTCGTATACAGGGATCAGGTTTTCGATAAGGTCGATACGGTCAAATCCTGCTTCTTTCTCTTTTCCTAATAACAGGTAAGTGATAGGGCCGATCAGTACCGGTTTGGTCTCGATACCTGATGCTTTTGCTTCATTGTATTCGTTTAAGAATTTTTCAGAAGTCAATTTGAATTCCTGATTCTTTGTAAATTCCGGAACGATATAGTGGTAGTTGGTATCAAACCATTTGGTCATCTCCATTGCCGTTACATCGACACCTTCCTGCTGGAAGCCACGTGCCATTGCAAAATAAAGATCCAGATTGTAGTTACGATCGATTTTATTCAATAAAGAATTGTAACGCGCAGGAATAGCACCTACTGTCAAAGATAGGTCTAACACTTGGTCATAGAAAGAGAAATCATTGGAAGGAATAAGGTCTATACCCGCATCTTTTTGAGTTTTCCAGTTTCCTTCACGGATTTGTTTTGCTGCATCTAATAATTCCTCAGCACTAATCTTTTTTGCCCAATAGGCTTCATTGGCTTTTTTCAATTCGCGGAATGCGCCCACACGAGGGTAGCCTAAATTGTTAGTTAATAACATAAAAATGATTGTTGTTTAATTTTTCTTAACTCCATAAAACTACTTTGCTAAAGAGGAAGGACACCAGATGCAGTGACTTCGGCTTATCTTTCCCTCCTGTGTCCAAGCGGGGTAGAATTTAGCACCTTGTCAAGTGACAGGTTGCTAAGGCTTCTTCGGGTCTAGTCCCTCGGCCTTTCTCTATAAGCGATGCTAATATCGGGATTAGGTTTCTAAATCCCAAAAATATTTTAATAAATCGTCAGAATAGTCTGCTGTTGATCAGAATTGGACGCTTGCAGACAGTCCGGTTTGTTTTCCATTATAAAAAGGTGTGACGACTGTAACAGAAGAAGAGGGATTATGCTGCAGGTGCTTGTCCACAAGAGGGAGTAACCAGTATCCTATCTTGGTACTGAGCATGCCGATACCTGCTCCCATGACTACGTCCGAAAACCAATGTTTATTATTGTACATTCTGAAAAATCCGGTTCCGGCTGCTACTGTATACCCTGCAATTCCATACCAGATAGACTGGTCTTTATACTCCTGCCATAATAATTCTGCTCCGGCAAATGCTGTAGCAGCATGTCCGGAAGGAAAAGAATTATTCGCAGAGTTGTCCGGACGCCAGACATTGCCTGTACTTTTGATGGTATATACAGTTGTGGCCATAATGGCATAAGATACACCTGAAACAAACAGCCGCTCTTTGAGGTTATGCCGGGCTTTTATGCCTGCCAGATCCAACACATAAATACTAAGTAACGGTGTGTACTGGCTAAAATCATCTATGGTAAATTTTTCGTCTATATTTTTTCGCAATACATTGTTGATATCATTGTCCTGATGAATAAGGAAATGGCTTTCCCTTGAAATAATACCATAGGTCAGTAATCCTGCAGGCATCGCAATTTCCTTGTAAGGGATTTGTCTCCAAAAGCTTTTTTTGAGAGTCGTATTTTGCAGGGTATCGCTGTATTGTTTGGTTGTGTCTTGTTGTGCTGGCAGCGATTGGCCAGAACATATTAGCAGGATAAGAAAAGTAATGACAGTGCGCATTAATGTCATAGGAATTCGTTTGTAAGTGTGATAACAACCACCGGGGTGGCTGGATAATCTTATGGATAAAAACTCAGAATACCTTCATATACCAGATTATGATCCTGTTAATGAAGATGATGTTAGTGTGTGTTGCGATTTAAGGATAATTATTGCCTCCTGAAATCATAAAATTAAGAGACAATAATTATCTGTATGTTTTTATATTTTGTTAGCTGACGAGCAGCTTGTAACCTTTACCGTGTACATTGACGATTTCTACACTCGGATCCTCCCGCAGGTATTTGCGGAGCTTACTCAGGAATACATCCATGCTTCTTCCTGTGAAGTAATTGTCATCGTGCCAGATTTTTAAAAGAGCCTCTTCGCGGGTAAGGACATCATTTTTCTTCAGGCACAGTAAGCGTAGTAATTCTGCTTCTTTTGTTGACAGTTTCTGCTGTTGACCCTTATAAGAAATCTGCTGACTGGTATAGTCAAAGAAGTAATCTCCGATTTCAAACTTATCCGCAGTTTCTTCTTCTTTATCTCTGGAGCTTCTTTTCAGAAGAGCATTTATGCGAAGTAAAAGTTCTTCTACCCGAAATGGCTTTGTAATATAATCATCTCCGCCTAATTCAAATGCCTGAGTTTTATCCTCCATCATTCCTTTGGCAGTAGCATATATCACAGGCACTGTAGTGTTTGTTTTGCGGATATCTTTTCCAAGCGAAAATCCATCTTTTTTGGGCATCATGACATCCAGGATACATAGATCATACTGGTCTTTATGGAAGGCGACAAGCGCTTCTTCTCCATCCTGACAAAGTGTGACATCGAATTTACCTTTCAGTTCCAGATAGTCTTTCAGAAGCTCACCCAGATTAGGATCATCTTCCGCTAATAATATTTTTTGCATAATTTGCATATTTTTCTGATTGATAATAACTGTTGCCGGAGCAGCAGCATTTCTAATTATAATTTGTGCCCTTTCAGTGGCAATGTAATATCAAAATTTGTGCCCTTATCCTTTTCACTTTTCACCTGTATCTTACCGTCCAGACGTTTGATAATATCATTTACATAACTCAGTCCGAGACCAAACCCTTTTACATTGTGAATATTACCTGTAGGAATCCGGTAAAACTGATCAAAGATCTTCTGCTGCTGGTCGCGCGTCATACCGATTCCCTTGTCACTGACGGATATCACTATCGTATTTTTATGGTTGTGGGTTCTGACGGTAATATGCGGACTGTCTTTACTGTATTTGATGGCATTGTCGACCAGATTAAACAGTACATTGGAGAGGTGTAATTCGTCACCGATCACGACATCATCCTTTGCCTCCAGAAAAGTTTCCAGTGTGCCTTTGGATTTTTGAATCTGCAGCTGCATGCTGTCCAGTACCGCATTGGTCAGGTCATTGATCCGGACATCCATGCGGTCTATTTTCAGATTCTCTTTTTCCAGTCTGGCGATATTGAGTACCCTTTCAATATGATCTCCCAATCGGACATTCTCATCGTAAATAATATTGGCCAGGCGATTTACTCTTCTTTCGTCTGCAATTATTTCCGGATCCCGGAGAGACTCACTCGCAATCATGATGGTCGCTACAGGAGTTTTGAACTCATGGGTCATATTGTTGATAAAGTCGGTCTTCATCTCTGAGATTTTCTTTTGACGGAAGATCGTGGTCAGTGTATAGGCAAAGCAACCGATCAGTAACACAAGTAAGGCTCCCATCGGAAAGAAGAGGTATCCCATATTGTCCATGATAATATTACGCTTGTCCGTAAAGGTAATGGTCAGTTTGCCGGGTGCATTTCCGACATCTCCCTGAAACAGCAGCGTAGAGTAGCTGTTGTGCTTCTGAGGTTTATCCAGTTCACCAAGTGTATTAATATTGTACAGAATACTATTATTCTCTTTGACTTCAATATTGAATTTAGAGTTAATATCCCTGTTGGAAAGTTCCCGTGTAAGCTCTTTCTTGAGGAAACTAACATCGATACGACTCTTTAACGGACGTTTGGAAAGCTCCATACTGGCAGCAAAATCTTCAATTACATCATTTTTCTTACCGCCGATTACGGCGATAGAGTCATAGAGATTGCTGGCATCATCAAGTTGAGACAGTTTGAGTTTATTCTCTAAGGCATGTATACGAAGTGCAATCTTCATATCTGCTTTTGGGGGTAATGTCTTGATCGTAAAATCCAGTGAGTTTAATTCATACGGGTTCAAGAAAGCAAGGTATCGGCAGCTATCGTCTTTTGCTGCAATACGCGCGATTTTATCACCCACTGCATATACCTCGATGGAGTTGCCAATAGAATTGTCCTCATATACACCTTGCGAAATCAGAAGCTTGACCAGATAATTGTATTTTTTGCGCCGGATATACGTTTCATAAAACCAGTTTTCCAGAGGTACTATGATCGGATAGCTCATTTTGAGCACATCTTCTGCATCTTTAAACTTTTGCTGGACTTCATACTGCTGAAGTCGAAGGGCTTCGATCTGCTTCTGAATATTGATCTGGTCTTCCAGGCGTTTTTGTTCACGCTCATACTTAACCTGGTTATTTCTTTGCTGGGTTTTGGCAAAAGCCATAACCTCGTGTTTCTCTATTTTAGAGGCAACTGTCGCCAGAGAAGCATTGACCGATTCATCGAAGAGTTGTGATTTCTGACGGAAAGAATCGCGTATAAAAAAGTATTGCATAGCCATTACTCCGAGCAGAGCAATAGACATTAATCCGATAATGACAGTAATACTTCTTTGTTTCATTTGTTACAAAAATATAAATGCTTTACCTTCAAAACTTTCATTTAACAATATTTAACAGGCAATGTAGCGTATTATGATTTGGAATTGAGAATTGTTGCTTAATTTTAAGGTAATACATTTCACATGTTATGAACTTGAAATATAGCATATTTACAGCACTTTTCCTAAGCATTTGGAGCTATTCTTCTGCTCAGGATTTTAAGTATCAGGAGAAGAAAGGACGTAAAGTTTTTCCGGATCAGCAGCTCCCGTTATTGGATACAGTAAAGAGGTTGCAGGTGTATCCTGTGAAGCCAGATGAGGTGAAAGACAGAAAAGGGGAGATCCCGACGTTGAAGTTATATGGCAGGGATTCGGCCCGGATGCCGGGCACAAAAAAACTGGATGAGCTGGATCAGCAACCCTTAAAAGAGGCGTATAACTTTCGCCCCCTGTTACTAAAGGATTCTCTGCTAAAAAAATAAGGTGGCTGAATATTCAACCACCTTATTTTTATTTATTTTACTTCGGATACCCGGATTGTATTTGTTCTTCCTTTTTCGCGGAGCGGTGTTGAAGATGTGTTGATTACGATCTGTCCCGGAGATACCAGATTCTTTTCTGTAAGCAACTTGTTTACATCCTGAATTGTACCGTCAGTACTTTCAAATTTTTCATATACAAATGCACGTACACCCCAAACCAGACTTAATGATCTCAGCAGGTTTTTATTTCCTGTGAAAATGTAAATATCTGCATCCGGTCTGTAGCTTGAGATTTCAAATGCAGTATAACCTGAAGATGTCATCACGGCGATAGCTGAAGCTTTTGTTTTTTCAGCCAGGTATATCGATGAACCACAGATCGCATCAGGGATCTTTGTCAGATCTGTATGTTGATCACTCTTGTCACTGTAGTAGTTGTATGATGTCTGTTCTACATGCACAATGATTTTAGCCATTGTTTCGATAACGATTTCCGGGAATTCTCCTACGGAAGTCTCACCGCTAAGCATTACAGCATCTGCACCATCCAATACAGAATTGGCCACATCGTTGACCTCTGCACGTGTTGGACGAGGAGTAGTAATCATACTTTCCAGCATCTGTGTAGCAATGATAACCGGTTTGGAAAGGTCACGACATTTTTGAACGATGATTTTTTGCAATCCCGGAACTTCTTCCATTGGCATCTCAACACCCAAATCACCACGTGCAACCATGATCCCGTCTGTCGCTTCGATGATCGCATCGATATTTTCGATCGCTTCAGGTTTCTCGATTTTCGCAATTACACGCGCATGACTTCCTTTTTCTTTGATGATCTTTTTACACTGGTAGATGTCTTCTGCCGAACGTACAAAAGACATAGCGATCCAGTCTGCACCATGATCAAGAGCAAAGTTCAGGTTGTCCAGATCTTCTTCTGTCAGTGAAGGGATTGATACTTTTGTATTTGGAAGATTGACACCTTTTCGGGAGGTCAATACACCTCCGTGAACAACCTGGCAGAATACAGTATCTTTATGGTTGGTAGAGATTACTCTCAATTGTAATTTACCGTCATCCAATAAGATAATCTCATCTTCCTTAACATCATTAGGGAAGTTTTCATATGTGATGTAGATACGTTTCTCGTCACCGATCAGTTCCTGAGTAGTGATTTCTACCTCAGAACCGTTGATTAAGATAGCGCCTCCCTCTTTCATTTTACCGATACGGATTTTGGGTCCTTGAAGATCGGCAAGAATAGCTACGTTAAAGGGATGTTCATTGTTGATTTCGTTGATTGTGTTGATCACTTTCAGGTGATCTTCCTGGCTTCCGTGGGAGAAGTTAAGGCGACATACATCAACACCTTTGGCAATCATATTTGTCAAGACAGTTTTATCTGCTGATGCCGGCCCAAGTGTTGCCACAATTTTGGTCCGTTTTTGAATTTTCTTCATGTAATATTTTGTTTTAAAAACTACTTATATTCCTGTTTGCGGTTACCCTTCTTTTTACAAAGGATAACGTCTTATTTGAAGTTTATAATTTATAGTGTAGTATGTACACTCTTCTTTCAAGTGCGCTAAAATATGAGATTTTCTTTAGATTTCAATATTTTAGGCATTATTTCTTTTACCATTATGACATCATTTATGCGATTCAGATTCTGAATAAGGAGGCGTAAATCTTCTTCATGTATAAAGTTTTTGATGACCAGAAAAAAGTCAAAATTTGCTATTTCAGGTATTAATAAACCGCCTTCCTGGCTTCTGTTATTAATAAGATAATACTCGTATTCATAGTCGATATCGCAATATCTGTAGATGGCAAAATGATGTTTCAAAGCGGGCTTTTTGCCTTTACTTTTTTCCTGTATGATGTGGTATTCATACTCTTCTTTTCCCCCTTCTTTCATATTCCCCTTGTGGTCAATATTACTTTCTTTACCATATACAAACTGGAGGCCTGTAGTTTTGTTGATAAAATGACATAATCTGTAGTCCCGTAAAGGGGAGCTAATACCCAGAAGAACAAAATCCAGTTCTTCTTCCATGTCCATTTCCAATTTAAATACAGTTATTTTATTCAATTTTGCTGAGATGTTTTATACGAAATTAGTATAATTTCACGTATCTTGCGGCTATTCTATGTAAAATTTGCATTAACAAAGTAGAATATTTGTAAATAAAGCCAAAAGTTAGTATTATTGGATACGGTTAAGTATTAGTCTTTTACAGTTTGAATATTGGATTAACATGCTTACTTTTGCTGCGCCAAAAAATCAAAAAGATTTGATAATTGGTGAAATTTATTTTTCTTTGCACAGATTTATTAAACAATTAAACTATAAAATCATGTCAGATATCGCTTCAAGAGTAAAAGCAATTATCGTTGAAAAATTAGGTGTTGACGAAAACGAAGTAACGCCAGAAGCTTCATTCACTAATGATTTAGGTGCTGATTCACTTGACACAGTCGAGTTGATCATGGAGTTTGAAAAAGAATTCAACGTAGCTATTCCTGATGATCAAGCTGAGAACATCGGTACAGTAGGTCAAGCAATCGCTTATTTAGAAAAAAACGTTAACTAACTAATTTAATTAGGCCAATCATCATAAATGGAGCTTAAAAGAGTAGTAGTAACAGGGTTAGGCGCTCTTACACCACTTGGCAATACTGTCCCGGAATACTGGGAAGGATTGATAAATGGTGTAAGCGGTGCTGCTCCTATTACAAGATTTGATGCATCAAAATTTAAAACCCAATTTGCGTGCGAAGTAAAAGATTTCGATCCGCATGATTTCATGGATCGTAAAGAAGCACGGAAGGTAGATCCTTTTGTTCAATACGCCATGGCATCTACGGAAGAAGCTATAAAAGATGCAGCATTGGATTTTGAAAAACTTGACACTAATCGGATAGGAGTCATCTGGGGTTCGGGGATTGGTGGATTAAAAACGTTTTTGGACGAAGTTTCGAACTTCGCCACAGGAGATGGAACACCTCGTTTCAATCCTTTCTTTATTCCGAAAATGATCGTGGACATTGCTCCGGGTCATATCTCGATGCGTTATGGATTACGCGGACCAAACTTTTCGTGTGTGTCTGCATGTGCATCTTCCACTAATGCAATGATCGACGCATTCAATTACATTCGTACCGGTCTGTGTGATATTATCGTTTCCGGTGGCTCTGAAGCCATTATCAATGAAGCGGGCATAGGCGGATTCAATGCATTACATGCATTGTCTACCCGTAATGACGATCCCAAGACAGCATCCCGTCCTTTTGATAAGGACCGTGATGGATTTGTCGCAGGTGAAGGTTCGGGCACGATTATACTGGAAAGTCTGGAACATGCATTGGCACGTGGAGCAAAAATTTATGCTGAAATTGTAGGAGGAGGAATGAGTGCAGATGCAAATCATATCACCGCACCACACCCGGAAGGGTTAGGCGCAAAACTGGTGATGTCAAATGCTTTGCGTGATGCCCGGATGGATGGACATGAAATTGATTATATCAATGTGCATGGTACGTCTACACCTCTTGGAGATATAAGTGAAACAAAAGCTATTAAAGAATTATTTGGGGATCACGCTTATGAATTAAACATTAGCTCGACCAAATCGATGACAGGACACCTTTTAGGTGCTGCCGGTGCGATTGAGTCTATTGCTTCGATCCTGGCTGTCCAGAATGATATAGTACCTCCAACAATCAACCACTTTAACGACGATCCTGAACTGGATAATAAATTGAATTTTACATTCAATACGGCGCAAAAACGTGTGGTAAATGCAGCAATGAGTAATACTTTTGGGTTTGGCGGGCACAATGCTTCCGTTATTTTCAAAAAGTATCAGCCCTAATTGCCTGTGTGGATTGTAGAGGGATCTTGTAATGGTAGAAAGAGGTTCTTTCCTCTCATCCTTTTTTGAGTAGCATGCCCTTTTCGCGGATTTATAATTTGTATTTCTCGCCGCATAGAGCTTATGTGCGGAAGCTGAAAAACCTATTGGGGTTTGTCCCTGAAAACGTACGGCTATACCAGATGGCCTTCAGACATAAGTCTGTGGCTACCGCTATAAAGGAAGGCGCCAAAAACAGCAATGAACGATTAGAGTTTCTGGGTGACGCAATCTTAGGATCTGTCGTCGCCGAGTTACTGTTTAAAAAATACCCCTACAAAGATGAAGGATTTTTGACCGAGATGCGGTCAAAAATCGTCAGTAGGGCCAACCTTAATCAACTTTCCCGAAAACTTGGTTTGAATGAACTGATTCAGTACGACGCTCGTATGATCAGTTTTCCGAATAAGCAGGGATCTCTGCTGGGGGATGCTTTTGAGGCGCTCGTCGGAGCAGTATATCTGGACAAAGGCTATGCATTTACCAAAAGTTTTCTGCTGAACAGAATTATCAAAACCCATGTTGATATTCAGCTGCTTGAAGTAACGGAGACCAATTTTAAAAGCCGATTAATTGAATGGTGTCAGCATCTGGGCAAAGACGTTCAATTTCTTCCTACCGCTAATCCTGAAGGAGAATCTTCCAAGATGTTCAGTATAGAAGCGATTGTCGAAGGAGAAGTATGTGGCATAGGCCGGGACTTCAATAAAAAAAGTGCCGAAAAGCTTGCTGCAGAAAAGGCCTGCGAATATCTCAAGATATTTGAGACCGAGTAACCTGTAAATTCTAATTTCACCGCAGGTGTTTTCATAAAATTTCATATTTGTATAATTTGATTTTCAATGGTCATATGGGAATATCCAAGCTATGTTCATTGATATTTGTGCAGCCTGTATTACATGGATATTTCATTTGTATACCTTACCTTTGCCGTGATATGGCAATAGTAAAACCTTCATTGGCTAAAGGCACGCGTGATTTTTCACCTGCCGAAATGGAAAAACGTAATTATATTTTTAATACGCTGAAATCCGTATTCCGTAAGTATGGATATCAGGAAATTCAGACACCTTCTTTTGAAAATCTACAGACATTGACCGGTAAATACGGTGATGAAGGTGATAAATTGATTTTTAAAATCCTGAATTCCGGAGATTATCTCAGTAAAGCTCCTGATGCTCTTTTAGCAGAAAAAGCTTCTAATAGTCTGATTCCGCATCTTTCGGAAAAGGCATTGCGATATGATCTGACGGTGCCATTTGCCCGTTATGTCGTCATGCGTCAGCATGAAATCAGTCTTCCTTTCAAACGTTTCCAGATTCAGCCGGTATGGCGTGCAGATCGTCCGCAACGCGGACGCTACCGTGAATTCTATCAGTGTGATGTGGATGTGGTCGGTTCGGAAAGCCTGCTGAATGAAGCCGAATTTATTCTGATCTATCAGGAAGCGCTGCGTGCACTGGGTCTCAAAGATTTTGCAATCAAGATCAATAACCGGAAGATTCTTTCGGGAATTGCGGAAATAATCGGCAAACCGGAGCTTATCGTAGATATGACTGTTGCCATTGATAAGTTGGATAAAATAGGGCTGGAAGGCGTAAATAAAGAATTGCTGGAAAGAGGATTTACAGAGGCCGATCTTGCTATCCTGCGCCCGATCATTTTGCTGGAAGGATCTACTGCTTCTAAAATAGAGCAGCTTCGTTCGGTGCTGGCAAAATCAGAAACAGGACTCCGTGGTGTGGCAGAACTGGAAGAAGTGTTTGCGTACCTCAATCAGCTGGATGTATCCGGAGAAGTATTTGATAAATATGTAGAACTGGACATCACATTGGCCCGTGGTCTTAATTATTATACGGGTTGTATATTTGAGGTGAAAACTAACGAAGTGTCTATGGGGAGCATCGGTGGCGGAGGTCGCTACGATGACCTGACCGGAATGTTTGGTCTCAAAGGATTGACCGGTGTAGGGGTGTCTTTCGGTGCAGACCGTATATATGATGTATTGGAAGAGCTGAATCTGTATCCACAGCATGAGTCTGATAATACCAGATTGTTAATCGTCAATTTTGAGAAATCTATAGAGGCATTTACACTTCCGTTGCTGAACCGGTTACGTCAGGCAGGGATTGCAGTGGAACTGTATCCTCAGGCTGTCAAACTCAAAAAGCAGATGAGTTATGCCGACGATAAACGCATACCTTACGTGCTTTTGGTAGGTGAAGAAGAAGTAAATACCGGACAGCTTTCTTTAAAAAATATGAACAGCGGTGAGCAGCAAAAACTTTCAGAACAAGAAATAACGGCATTACTTAGCAAATAGAGAACTGACTCAGGGATCGGCCAAGACAAATAGACCGGTTACCGGGGTCTTGAAAAAGAAATCGGACAGCAGGAAGCAAATCATCCGATTTTGAAAAGCGACCATTTGAGAAAATATCAAATGGTCGCTTTGATTTTACAGAAAATATTCAAAAGGAAATCTGCTGTTATTTAGCTGTTAAATTTTGTTAATCAATCGTGCAGAGCGTAATTAGAATGTTTTTACACTGTAATAAAATTGCAGTCTATGACAAAAATGTTGTAAATATTGATTAGATTTGTAGTCAGTTAAGTCAGAAATTCAATACTTGAAAATGAGTTCAACACCTATAACAAAAGAGACATATTTAGAGTGGTATAAATCCATGCTACTCATGCGTAAATTCGAAGAAAAAGCTGGTCAGCTTTACGGTCAACAAAAAATTCGTGGATTCTGTCACCTTTATATCGGTCAGGAAGCAGTAGTAGCTGGTACCATGTCGGTAATCGGTCCTGAAGATTCATTGATCACAGCATATCGCGACCATGCTCACGCATTAGCTAAGGGCGTATCTGCAGATGCTTGTATGGCTGAATTATATGGTAAAGCAACTGGATGTTCAAAAGGTAAAGGTGGTTCTATGCACTTTTTCTCTAAAGAGCACAAATTTATGGGTGGCCACGGTATCGTAGGTGGTCAGATTCCTTTAGGTGCAGGTATTGCATTCGCTGAGATGTACAATGGCACCAAAAATGTTAACGTGTGTTACATGGGTGACGGCGCTGTTCGTCAGGGAGCTTTCAACGAGACGCTGAACATGGCTATGTTGTGGAAACTTCCTGTGATTTTTGTTTGTGAAAACAATGGTTATGCAATGGGAACTTCTGTACAGCGTACGACTAATATGATCGACATCTACAAAATGGGACATGGTTTTGACATGCCTTCAGCAGCTGTTGACGGAATGGACGTAGTGGCGGTTCACAATGCTATGGATGAAGCTGTTCAACGTGCACGTGCAGGCGAAGGTCCGACTTTCCTGGAAATCCGTACTTACCGTTATAAAGGACACTCTATGTCAGATCCTGCTAAATACCGTACTAAAGAAGAATTAGAAGAGTATAAAGGCCGTGATCCGTTGTTGTCTACTAAACATGCGATTCTGGAAAATAAATATGCTGATGATGCCTGGTTTGCAGAGGTGGAAGCTGATGTGAAAAAAGTGGTAGAAGATTCTGTGAAATTTGCAGAAGAGTCACCATATCCGGATGCTTCAGAAATCTATAATGATGTTTACGTACAAGAGGATTATCCTTTTGTAATGGATTAATTGATAATTACTTTAACTAAATATAACGAAGCAAACAAATGGCTGAAGTAGTAAAAATGCCTAAAATGAGTGACACCATGACTGAAGGTGTTATCGCAAAATGGCACAAAAAAGTTGGTGACAAAGTAAATTCTGGAGATCTTGTTGCAGAGATTGAAACAGATAAAGCTACAATGGACTTCGAATCTTATCAGGAAGGAACATTGTTATATATCGGACCCAAAGAAGGTGAAGCTGTAGCTGTGGATGCAGTGATCGCTGTGCTTGGGGAAGAAGGAGAAGATTTTCAGGCATTGCTTGACGGATCTTCGGACGCTTCTGCAGCTCCTGCTGAGGATAAGAAAGAAGAAGCTAAAGAAGAGACTCCTGCATCAGAAGAATCTTCTTCAGCAAGTGTGTCTGCAGAAGACCTTGGTGTCACTGTAATCACTATGCCGTTGTTGAGTGATACCATGACTGAAGGTGTCATTGCTCAATGGAACTTTAAAGTTGGAGATACCATCAAATCTGACGATGCTATTGCTGACGTGGAAACAGATAAAGCGACCATGGAAGTGACTGCATACGCAGACGGTACTTTATTATATGTTGGTCTTGAGGCCGGACAGGCAGCGAAAGTAAATGATATCATTGCTATCGTAGGTCCTGCAGGAACAGACGTAACACCTTTACTGAATCAAAAATCTGCAGCTCCTAAAGCAGAATCAAAAGAAAGCAAAAAAGAAGAAGCTCCTAAGGTTGATGCTGAAAGTGCTCCTGCTGAAACTGCTGGTTCTTCTGCTGATGATTCAAGAGTAAAAGCATCTCCTTTGGCTCGTAAAATTGCTAAAGAAAAAGGAATCAATCTGAATGATGTAAAGGGTTCTGCAGATGGTGGACGTATTGTAAAGAAAGATGTAGAATCCTTCGTACCTTCTGCGAAGCCTGCTGCAGCACCTGCGAGTACAGGAGCAGCACCTGCTACCGAATCTAAAACAATCACATTGCCAACATATGTAGGCGAAGAAAAATATACAGAACAGCCGGTATCGCAAATGCGTAAAACAATTGCACGTCGTCTTTCTGAAAGTTTATTTACAGCTCCACACTTCTATCTGACTATCAGCATCGATATGGATAATGCTATCGCTGCCAGAACACAGATTAATGAGGTAGCTCCTGTAAAAGTATCCTTTAATGATATTGTTATCAAAGCTGCTGCTGTAGCCTTGAAAAAACATCCTGCTGTAAACTCCTCATGGGGTGGCGACAAAATCAGATTCAATGAGCATACAAACATTGGTGTTGCAATCGCTGTTGAAGATGGTTTGTTAGTTCCTGTGGTCCGTTTTGCAGATGGTAAATCATTATCGCACATCTCTACTGAGGTTAAGGATTTTGCGCAAAGAGCGAAGTCTAAAAAATTACAGCCTTCAGATTGGGAAGGTTCTACATTTACGGTATCCAATCTGGGTATGTTTGGTATTGATGAATTTACTTCTATCATCAATTCCCCGGATGGAGCAATCCTTTCTGTAGGAGCGATCCAGGCTATACCGGTTGTTAAGAACGGAGCTGTAGTACCGGGTAACATTATGAAACTTACTTTGGGATGTGATCACAGAGTAGTGGATGGTGCAACCGGAGCAGCGTTTTTACAAACATTAAAATCATTGATCGAGAATCCGGTAAGATTATTAGCATAATCCGGATCTGTCAACAAATAAATAGGAGCCACTTTAGCAATAAAGTGGCTCTTTTATTTGTCCATTACATACTAAATTGTTATTTTTTGGCATTATAGATATATACCTCAAAAATTTAAAGAAAAACTTGTGAAATTGATTGTTGCGAAAGTCCTATTAGGTGTAAGTATTATGAGTTTGATCGGCTGTACATCTGCCGAAGAACGTAAAATTAAAGATGAAAAAAATCAGGCAGAACAAGATAGTATACGGCTTCTGTATAACCCGAATGAAGCGGATAAGGCAGTAGACGCTTTTATGCAGAATCTTCATAAAAAGGCTGGTTTCAATGGTAATGTGCTAGTCGCAAAGAAAGGTAAAATCATATATGAAAAATCGTTTGGATGGGCCAATTATTTATTAAAGGATAGCTTAAATATTCAATCTCAGTTTGAACTGGCTTCCGTTACGAAGCCAATGACTTCGATAGCAATCCTGAAATTGGTAGAAGAAGGGAAGTTAAAACTGGATCAGACAGTAAATGATTTCTTTCCGGATTTCCCTTATGAAGGAATTACGGTAAAAATGCTGTTGACGCACCGTTCAGGACTACCTAATTATGTTTATTTTGCGGATGGTGTATGGAAAGATAAAAAGAAAGGGATGAGTAATATGGATGCTATCCGTCTGCTGACGGAGCATAAACCCGGAAGATACGGAAAACCAGACGGCCGTTTTCATTATAACAACAGCAATTTTATGGTTTTAGGGGCTATCATAGAAAAAGTTTCTAAACAGGATTATGCTGTATTTCTAAAGGAGAATGTATTTGATCCTGCAGGAATGAAACATACTGCAGCTTATTCCAAAGCTGTTTATGAAAAAATACCTGTCAAAGTAATCGGTCATGATAAGATATGGAGAAGATCTGTTGTACAGAATTTCCTGGATGGCCCGTTGGGTGATAAAGGAATATACAGTACGGTAGAGGATATGTTCCTTCTGGATATAGCGCTGCGTGAAGGCCGGTTATTAAAACAGGAAACACTGGATTCGGCTTATGTACCCCGAAACGACCCGAGTAAAAAGGGAGCATTCGGATACGGATATGGATGGAGAACATTTAATCATAATGATCAACAGGTGGTGTATCATACTGGATGGTGGCACGGATTTCGCAATCTGTATGTACGCGATCTGAAAAATGATGTAACCATTGTATTATTGTCCAATATGACCAACGGTAGCCTGGTCAAACTGGATGAATTGTACAAAATTCTGGGGATGCCTATTCTTCGGAAAAATGCATATAATGCGGATGGCGATTTTATGGTAGATTAACAACTAACAGATAGTACAATCGTATGAAAAAGACATTAATAATAGGGGCCAGTACTAATCCGGAACGATATTCATATAAAGCCGCTCATATGTTGACAAGGTTTGGACATGATATTGTCAATGTAGGATTGAAGAAAGGTGTTGTTGCCGAGCAGCCGATAGAACCTGCGGAGACTATACATACCGATATTGATACCATAACCATGTATATGGGCGCCCAAAATCAAAAACCGTTATACGACTACATCCTGAAAACTGCCCCCAGACGTATTGTCTTTAATCCCGGAGCAGAGAACTGGGAGCTGGCACAACTGGCACAAAAGAAAGGTATAGGGGTAGAAAATGCCTGTACATTGGTTCTGTTAAGTACAGGTCAGTATTAACGATTTTTGAACTGGAGTCTGTACATACATATATGTCTCCAAAGAATATAGGTCTGCCGGGATAATCACCGGCAGACCTTTTAATAATATATGCTGACGTGAGTTTTGGGTCTTATTTTATATTACAGATGGTTTTTTATCCATCCGGGAATAGCTTGTGCCTCTATAGTCTTACCGGTGCGGATACTGGCAAATGCATTAGCTGCGTCTGTTGGTGGAGAGACCAACAGTTTAGCGGTGAAGTGGCACTAAGTAGCAGAAGTATATGTTTGCCAAATAAGTCTTTAACCTCTCTCCCGGTAAACCGGGATCTCTCCTTGGAGAGTTCGGTTTAACCTTTATCCTTGTTTTGGCGCACGCATGAGCGTAGCGGTGCTTGAGTCTCTACCCTTTGTATCAGGATGGATTGGAGTCATCCTCTTTTGTATAATCTGAAGGATTTGACCCAAAATGTTTCTTAAACTCTTTGCTGAAATACTTCCGGTCGCTGAATCCTACTTCATAGGCTACTTCAGTGATAGAATATAATCCTGTCTTTAACATTTTAGCAGCCTGATTCATCCTTACCGATTTGATAAAATTGATCAACGAGAGGTTGGTGATCGCTTTCAGTTTTTTGTGAAGTACAGGTTGGCTCATACCCAGTTCTTTACATAAAAATTCTACGGACAGATTTTCGTAGGGAAGATTGTCAATAATGATTTTTACAGCCTTGCTCAAAAGTTCATCTTCCTGCTGTTTATTCTTCGACCTTTTCTCAATAAACTTGTCCAGGCTGAACGATTTCCGGTTCTTTTCTGCCAGCGTAAGAAGATTGCGAATAGTGAGCAATACATAATCTCTGTCAAAAGGTTTGGTAATATATGCATCTGCTCCTTGTTCTAAACCTTTGATCTGTTTATCTATGCTTCCTAAAGCAGTGAGCAGGATAATAGGGATATGACTTGTTTTCGGTTCTGACTTGAGCCTGTTGCACAAATCCAGCCCGGATAATCCGGGCATCATAATATCACTTAGAATAAGATCCGGAATCTCTTCTTCGGCTTTGGCTACACCATCGAGTCCGTTGTAAGAAACGTATACCCGATATAGACCGGATAACATGTCAACCAGTAAATTGCTCAATTCCGGATTATCTTCTATGATCAATAGAGAAAGATTACTGTGCTCTTCCACAGGATTTCGGTTGTGACTTTCAAAAGGAGCTACTGCAAAGATTTTGTCTTTGTGGAGGATATTTACATGATTTTGGTTTTGAAAATGCTCTGTTCCTTTTTGCAGTTTGATCGTGAAGATGATTTTTGCCTGATAGCTGTTTACCTCCTGTTGCTGATGTGCCTGTATGTGTCCGCCATGTAATTGTACAATATGTCGGGACAATGCCAGTCCTATACCTGTCCCTTCATAGTTAATCTGGCTATCGGTCGTACGAAAGTATTGTTCAAATATTTTGTCAAGGTTGTCCTGAGGAATAGGTAGTCCGGTATTGCTGATATTTATTTCTACCTCTTTCTGATCCTGCATCAATGCAATGGAAACTTCTCCTCCGATATTGCTGTATTTGATGGCATTGGAAATAAGGTTGTAAATGACTTTCTCAAATTGAATCCGGTCAAAGTATATATCTGTCTCCATCGTATCCATCTGTGTGGTAAAGAGTAAATCTTTTTCCTGTGCAAGTTCGGTAAACACACTGCTGATTTCTGACAGAAATGGTTCCAGACTATAATTATAGACATTCAGTTGTAAGGTATTCTCTTCTATTTTTCTAAAGTCTAATAATTCATTTATCAGTGATAGAAGCCGGTTGGTGTTTTTCTCAATTCCGAGTAATTTGTGTTGTACATCCTGTGAAACTGCTGAGCTCTTGAGTAATTGTTTTAGCGGATGGATGATCAGTGTCAGCGGAGTACGTATCTCATGGGAGATATAGGAGAAGAAATTGATCTTAGCATATTGATCTTTTTCTGACTTTATCAGAAGAGCACGCTCTATGAGGAATCTGTTGAGAAAATATATAATCACTACCAGAATCAAAAAGTAAAGGATATAAGCCCACCAGGTTTTCCAGAAGGGTGGGTGAATGGTAATATAGATAAAACTGACATCAGACCATATGCCATCATTATTTGCGCCCTTGATCAGAAGCGTGTAACTGCCCGGACTCAGGTTCATGTATGTCGCTGTCGGAATATCTGTATAAATCCAGTCCGGATCCAGTTCTTTAATCTTATATGCGAATTGATTCTTATCGGAGCGGTCAAAATTAAGGAGTGCGAAGTCAAGAGAAAAAACGTTTTGGTCATACCTGAAATCCAATCGTCTGAGCTGACTGATTTCTCTATCAAGAAGCTGAGTTTTATCTCCGATCTGTACAGGATTGTTGAAGAGACGGAGATTTGTGAAAAGTACTTTTTGTTTCTTTCTGTTGTAAACGATTTTGGACGGATCAAATCTTACCAATCCATTTAATGTGCCGAAAAAAAGCTCTCCATCCTTACTTCTCAGGTATGAATTTTCATTGAACTCATCAGAAGGAAGACCGTCTGTAGTAGTCAGCAGGTGTTCTTCTCTGGTTTTGAGGTGAAAGGAGATTAATCCTTTTGGTGTCGTTATCCACAGGTTGTCCCCGGCCTTGATTACACTTAAGAAGGTAGATACATTTTTGACTGGAACAAATGAAATACTTTTTTTGGAAATATCGTATCGTATTATTTTACCGGTATTACTTGCGCACCATGCTATGTTATCTTCTACAAATATGCTCTTTATGGAAATGTCTTTTGTTCCGTCCACAAGAGTAAAGTGATCCTGTGATGCCCATTTTATATAGAGTCCTGATGTGCTGCTTACCAGCAGGTCCTGCTGAGGTGTTTCTAAAATGTTGGTGACAAAAAGCTTTTCAATTTCAGGATAAGTCTTGCTGATTTTTCTGTTAGATTCATCATACAGGTAGAAGCCGGCATTTGTTCCGATCCAAAGGTTGTTTTTGCTGTCTTTGCATATGGCATATACATTGTTGATAAAGTTTGTTCTTCTCTTTTCATCCAATAGGAAAATATCAACGTGACCCGTTTTTCTGTTCAGTATATTGAATCCGCCATTGTAAGTCCCGATGTATATACGATCATTATGATCCAGAAAAACATCCTTAACAAGGTTGGATGATAATTCCTTATTAATTGTCTTGATAGATCCGTCGGCCTTACTTATAAAGTTTAATCCCTCTTCTTCCGTTCCAACCCAGTAACCGTCCTGGTCCTCAGCCAGACTGCTGATAATATTACTGCTGATGGAATTGGTCATCCCCATTGGTTTATAGATACGAAATGGGTTTTTGGAAGGGTAGATCAGATTAATCCCGCCATAATAGGTACCGACCCAAATGATCTGTTGTTGGTCACGGTATATATCATAGATCGAATTCTGACTCAGGCTGGCAGGATTATCTATCTGATGTTTGTAGGTCTGCAGCTGATGGCTTTGTACATCCAGGGCAGTCAGTCCTTTAAGCGTTCCTATCAGGAGCTGCCCGTCATTGTCATAAATTAGCTTTCGGATCCGGTTACTGGCTATTGTAGAATTCTTTTCATTCCACTCCCTGAAGGATTGATCCTTCTTATTATATAAAATCACCCCGGAATCAAATGTTCCAAACCAGATATGGCCGTTGTCTATGAGTATGCTGGTGATATAATCCTTATGCTCTTTGTAGATCTTTTGGACAACAGGTGTCAGCACATGACTTTTCCACTTGTCGTCAAATTCATATACGGCATCTATAGAGCTGATAAGCACGTTTTTAGTTTTTTTATCTTCAGTAATGGCTTTTATATGTTGTCCATTTAGCAATTGACGGCATAGAGTATCTTTCTGATTGATGGATATCAGGTTTAACCCTTTGTCTGTTCCGATAAGAATATCCGAATTGTGCAATACCCGAATCGTGGTGATATTGGTACTGGTAAGCTTTTGCGTCTGCGTATAAAATTTTCCGATCTCCTGATTATAAATAAAAAGACCTGTGCCTGTGCCAATAACAATATTATTATTCGAATCGACTGCCAGAGCTGTAATGTAGGGATTGCCGTTAAGACGATTTGCTCCTACATACGATTCAAATTTGACAGCATCATATTTATATAGCTGAGCTCCGCCTCCTATCCACATAAATCCGTTTCTGTCCTGCACTATGGTTAGAATAGGTGTCCGGTACAATCCCTTTTTCTGATGGAGGTGATTGAATTGTATCGGATTCTGAGCAGCACATAAAGTCACACCCGCCCCTAAGAGAATAGCTAATATAAACAGTATAAGAGCAAAGACTTTTTTTGTCAGTTCCATGGAGATAAATGTTGTCATAGATTTTTACGGAATCGATGTACTACTGTAGATTTATGCTGTAAATCTACATTTTAATGAATTACTACCCCTATATTTTTTAAAAAATACCCCTTCTGCACCAAGCTTCCGGTCTAATTTTGGTCTATAAGCCTGGTTATATTATAACCTATTGACAATTATAAACTATAAAACAATTATTATGAATCACATTTACAAATGGCTCGCCCTATTGTGGCTGATCAGTATGTCTGCTATTACATTTGCACAGCAAAAGGTAATAGTCAAAGGAACGGTTAAAGATACTCAGGGTCTCGCTCTGGCAGGAGTGACTGTATCTGTTAAAGGTACAAATACGGCCACTTCGACTACAGCTGAAGGAAACTACCAGATCACAGTAAATACAAATGATGTACTTATCTATAAGTATGTAGGGCAAAATGCAGTTGAAGAACCTGTTAACGGACGTACCGAAATCAACGTAACACTATCCGGATCAGAGTCTGTCATCGATGAAGTAGTCGTTGTAGGTTACGGTACACAATCTAAAGCAAAGCTCTTAGGTTCTGTAAGTACGGTAGATTCCAAACAGATCGAAAACAGACCTGTGACGAATGTATCTACCGCTTTGAGCGGTCTGGCTTCTGGTGTGCAAGTGAAGCAAAGTACCGGCCGTCCGGGGAGTGATGGTGCTAATATCCGGATCAGAGGGGTAGGAACGATGAATAACTCCAGCGCACTTGTCGTTATTGACGGTATAGTAGGGACGATGGATGCTGTAAATCCAAATGATATTGAAAGTATCTCTATACTGAAAGATGCTTCATCTGCTTCTATATATGGAACACGCTCAGCTAATGGGGTAATCCTGATCACAACTAAAAAAGGTAAGGCAAATCAGAAAACACAGCTCAGCTACTCCGGTATCATGTCCAGAACAACTCCTATGGGAAGCCCGAAATTTGTGTCGGACTATGCGACACATATGGAGCTGATGAACGAAGGAACTTTTAACTCGGGCGTATCGGCTAAATATGCACAGTCTACTATAGATCTATGGAGAAAAGCCAATGCTGATCCAAATGGGGTATTAGCTCCTTCCGGATTGCCTAATCATATCGCTTATCCTAATACCGACTGGACGGATTGGATTTACAGTCAAAACTGGATACAGAGTCATAATATTTCTGCTGTCGGAGGATCAGAGACCACGACATATGCTATTTCAGGGAGACTCTTTGACAATCCGGGAATTATGAAGAATACAGGCGCTAAGAAATATGAACTGAGAACAAATATCAGTACAAAGATCGGTGATATGATCACTGTGGGAACAAATACGTTCGCATCTATAGAAAACAGAGATAAAGCTGCTGTACCCACACTTTATAATTTTCTGAGACAGTCCACGCCGGGCGTATATCCTATGTATGAAGGCAAATTCGGAGGAGCAGTAGCGAGTGAAGAGTCTGTACAGTTGAACAACCTTTTACAATATCTGTATGATCCGCGGGGGATGGATAAAGTGTCGAACTTTAACTCCACTCTGTTTGCAAATGTAAACCTGATGAAAGGTTTAACATTTGAAACGAAACTGAACTATCAAACCCGTTTCCGCGAAGAAACAGCGAACAGTATGCCTTCTGATAAATATAATTTTGCGACCAATACTATTGTTTTCCCGGGAACCACAACAGCTAACCTGACCTTATCACAATCTTTTAATAAGGACTATACCGTTACTATTGATAATGTATTACGCTATCAAACAGCTATTGATAAACATAATATCGGAGCATTGATCGGACATAATGAATTTGAATTCAAGTACTATACATTTTCTGCTACTAAAAAGGGGGTGATAGACCCAACTATTACAAATATTGGTACGGGTAATGAAATGTCCGAAATTAACGGAAATGAGTATGCGTATGGTATGCGTTCATTTTTCGGAAGACTTAATTATGATTATGACGGACGGTATCTTGTTGAATTTAACCTGAGACGTGATGGTTCTTCCAAATTTGGAAAAGACAGACAATACGGTACGTTCCCCTCAGTTGGTCTGGGATGGAATGTTTCCAGAGAATCCTTTATGGCAAGAGTTGAGCCTTATTTTCAGAATATTAAGCTGAGAGGTTCATGGGGTAAACTGGGTAATGACAGGAATAATGCAGATCCTAATCTTGAGAACTACTTTCCTGCAAAAGCTTTCTATGGCAATACACAATATTCCTTCGGAGGTACACAAGTCGGTGCTTTGGAACTTAGCCGCTTCGGAAACTCATTATTGGGCTGGGAGGAAACCGAAAATAAAGAAGTAGGTCTGGAGTTTTCTACATTTAAAAATAAGGCATATGTAGAATTGAGCTACTACAATAAACTGACTTCCGGGATCCTCATTCCTGAACAATTGCCACTGACAACTGGTACTACAGGAGCTCCGATTGTGAATTCGGCCTCTATGAAAAATTCAGGTATAGAACTGAATGTCATGTGGAAAGATAAGATCGGAGAAGTACGGTACAATATCGGAGGTAATATTGCCTACAATAAAAGTTCTGTCGAAAAATTAAAGGGACAGTTAGTTAGAGGATGGACTGAGGTGAATGGTGTAAATACATATACATCAAATATCGGCAATGTCTCTAATGCTGTTGGAACAAACCAACGCAATCTGGAAGGCCATCTTTTCCAGGAGTATTTCTTGAGAAAAAGATATAACGGAGACGGAAGCTATTATCATGCCGATGGATCCGTAAACGTGACAGGTGGTCCCCGTGATGGAATGATCCGTACAGAAGATGATTACAAATGGGCGCAGGCGATGCAGGCCGCAGGATACAAATTTGCTCCGGTCAATGTATTGGGGAAATCACAGTTGTACTACGGTGATTTTATCTATGCGGATCTGAATGGAGATAAGGTGTATGGTGATGTAAATGATCAGGATTTTACAAATACTTCTAATATTCCCAAATATGTATACGGTATAAGCCTTGGCTTTGAATATAAAGGCTTTGATCTGCAGATGATATGGGCCGGAGAAGGAAAATTGCAGTATTACTGGAATGATGAGGGATACAATAATAATATTGTCAGAGACGGAAATGCTATTGCACAGCGTATCGCTGAAGATCATTATTTCTATGATCCTGCTAACCCTTCGGATCCCAGAACCAATATCAACGGAAAATTTGCCAGATTGAAATATAATGGCGAAGCGATTAATAATGCCGCAAATGACTTCTATCTATATGATGCAGATTACATCAAGCTTCGTAATCTGCAGATCGGATATACCTTTAACAATAAACTTACCGAGCGCTTGCGTATCCGCAATCTGAGAGTTTATTTTTCAGGAGAAAACCTGTTGATGTTTACCAAATTCCCCGGAGCTGACCCTGAGATAGGTGCAGGAGCCAATTATCCTACAATGAAGCAATATGCTTTTGGTCTAAACTTTGGATTTTAAAAAATGAATGTTATGAAACCGATAAGGAAATTCGAAATATTGAAAAATCATTTATTTAATAAACGTAATAAATGGAGTATAATAATCGCAGTAGGATTATTAAGTACTGCTACAAGTTGTAAGAAAGATTTGCTGGATGCAACATCCAACACTCAAGTCCCGGAAGATAAAATGTGGACTACAGATAATTTTACGGATTTAGGCGTAAATGGTGTTTATCAGGCACTGAGACAAGGTATCAGTACCGGAGGGACTAATCACAGAGAGTTGTATCAGTATGACAGGTTGTCAAATACACTCATTCCCAGGGATGCTGATCCGCTGTTGAATGCTACTGCCAACCCGTCTACCGCTATATTCGGAGATGTATGGAGAGAGTTGTATGAAGGAGTTCACCGGGCCAATGATGCGATATACGGAATAACAAATATATCTCCGTCAGCGGCTGAGAAAAAGGCAAAACTATTGGCCGAAGTGAAATTTTTAAGAGCATTTCATTATTACAGACTGAATCAGTTATATCGTGGAGTACCTATTTATGATACACCAATAAGCTACAATGAAGCTACAAAGCCAAGGAATACGGAGCAGGAAGTCTGGACTTTTGTCCTAAAGGATCTGACAGATTGTATCAATGAACCTAATCTGCCGGCTAAGTTTCCTGCAGGAAGCAGCAATTTCGGACGCATTACAAAATCTGCAGCTTATGCATTACGCGGTAAAGTGTATATGTATCTGCAGGATTGGGACAAAGCTATAGCCGATTTTCAGGCAGTCAAGGATGCCGGACACAAGTTGTTCGCAGATTACAAAACATTGTTTACAGCCGCCAATGAGAAATCAGATGAAATGATCTTCTCTATTCAGAATATTGCTGTAAACGGATATGGTTCCACGACTCAGTTTTATTTCGGATCCCGATCAGCTTTCGGTTCCAACTGGGACAGTTATCTGGTGAGTCCGGATTTTGTAGACTTATACGAGAACAAGGATGGCAGTAAATTCAACTGGGACGATATTATCGCAGGCTACAACGCAATGGATCCCGCAAAACGTGAAATTTACTTTGTGCGGAATAATGTTCAGCAAGTTGCAACGGCCAATAACAAGCCTGCGAAGTATAATGATCTGGTTGCAAAAGGTTTGGATTTTGGACGGTATCTGAATAACGGAAATGAGGAGAGACTGAAAAATGCATATGCCAATAGAGATCCTCGTCTGTCAGCCAATATTATTCTTCCTTATTCTACGTTTGTTGGTATGAATGGAAGTGCTAATCAGACTTTCACGTCTCGCTGGCCACATATTGAACAGTTGAATAATGTCTTTGATCTGCGAACGGATATTGAGAGTCAGTTTTACTATTTACCCAGAAAGTTTGTGTATGAAGGAGGAGCTCCTCCGATTCCGAACCGTACCTCCGGAGATATTGATTACCCTGTGATCCGTTATGCTGATGTATTGCTCTTATGGGCAGAGGCACTCAATGAGAAAGGGGAGACCGGTACTGCAGCAGATAAGGTAAATGAAGTAAGAGCCAGAGCAGGTGTAGGATTATTGAATAGTTCGGCTGCAACTACTGTTGCCGGAAAAGATGATTTGAGAGTCCGTATTCAGAATGAGCGACGCAGAGAATTGTTTGCGGAAGGAGTAATCTACTTTGATGAGCTTCGGTGGAAAACATTGAAAACTCAGGTATTTGCGACCAAGAGCGGAAATAAACAACCCTGGGGAGCTGTAGTAAACCCTTATACGTATCTGGGAGATCAGTTACTGGTATGGCCGATCCCTGAAACTGAAAGACAGCGAAATACAGCGCTGACACAGAATATCGGCTGGTAAAACTGTAATTAAATGTCTGAAACACAGATGTTACAATATCCGTGTTTCAGACATCTCTATCTATGAAAAACTTGATTATATTGATATTTCATATGTCCGTTTATCGGCAGATATCAATAAACCATTAATGTAAACACTAAAAATGAAAAGAAGATCATTATTGCAGTTGCTTGGAAGTATAGGGGTAGGAGCAATGATTCCGACAGTGTCGGCAAAAGCGGATAGAACAGCATTGAGCATAGCGCAAAAAGGGTTAAATGACCGGGAATATTGGGTTTCCCTGTTGGATAAGATGGCTGCCCCGATACTGGATAATATCAGCAAGCAACAGTTGCGTAAAATCATGCCCATGGAAGTAAGCCCTGTTTTTGATTCACGGGATCCGGGTGTAGGCTATCTGGAGGCTTTTGGTCGGCTGATGTCCGGTCTGGCACCCTGGTTGGCACTTCCGGCAGATAATTCGTCAGAAGGACAACTTCGCGAGAAAAGAAAAAAACAAGCTTTATTAGGTATTCAATACGGAATGGATCCGAATTCTCCGGATTATTTCACATGGAACACCAAATCTTCACAGCCGCTGGTGGATGCTGCATATCTGGTTCAGTCTTTTATGCGCGCACCTAAAGCGCTATGGGAACCTTTACCAGCCGGTACAAAGGCAAATGTGATTAAAGAACTGAAAGGCTTACGACGTATAAAACCAAATGAAAGCAACTGGCTGCTGTTTGCAGCTATGACAGAGACATTTTTATATAAGATCGGTGAGGAATGTGTACGTGAAAAGATCGACTATGCAATTCATAAATTTGATCAGGATTGGTATGTCGGTGACGGATGGTATAGTGACGGAGCATCCTTTAGTTTTGATCATTACAATGGGTATGTTATACATTCCATGTTAGTAGATGTGCTGCGGGAGAATATACCTGCAGATAAAAAATACCAAACGCTGTATGACAGGGCTTATAAAAGAATGCAGCGATATGCACATCATCTGGATAGAATGATCTCTCCGGATGGTTATTTTGTAGTGGTGGGGCGTTCGTCAACCTACAGGAATGCCGCATTTCAACCTCTGGCTCAGCTTATCCTTGAGCAAAAATTACCTGAAGATCTTACCTATGGTCAGTTGAGAGCCTCATTGACCGCTGTTAAAAGACATGTTTTTGTTGAAGGGACTTTCTCTGCAAAAGGCTGGCTAACGATGGGGCTGGTAGGAGACAGACAAAGCAACCTGGCAGATTACTATACTAACGCAGGTAGTATGTATATGGCTTCCTTATCTTTCCTGCCGCTGGGATTACCTGCTGATCATGAATTCTGGACAACCCCTGCACAGGAGTGGACTTCCCGGAAAGCCTGGAAAGGTGAGCCATTTCCTAAGGACTATCATGTTACATATTAAAACCGTATTTCTATATTATGAACTTAAAAACAACGCACTTATCCCCCTTAATTTTATTTGTAACACTCGCGCTAACGTTTTCAGCTCACGCACAACAACGTAAAGCATCTGATAAATTCCTACTTACAGAAGCATTTGTTAATGAACAACTGCAGGATGCGGCTAAACAGATCAAATTTTTAGAATCGAATATTAAAGAATCGGATATCCCTACAACATACAAAGACGGTAAATACGTCAATTGGGGGTCCGGCTGGTGGTGTTCCGGATTCTACCCTGGCACAGCGCTCTATCTCTATGAAGGTACGCAGGACAAAGGCTTATTAGATATAGGTTTGTCCAAACTCAAGTATCTGGAGAAAGAAAAGAATAACAAAACGACACATGATCTTGGTTTTATGTTGTTCTGTAGCTTTGGTAATGCGCTGCGACTTACAGGCGATTCCACGAAATATAAAGAGATACTGTCCACCGGAGCAGAGTCTCTGGCAAGTCGTTTTAATCCCGTTACGAAGACAATCCGTTCCTGGGATGGTAAGCAGTGGTCGTATCCTGTCATAATTGATAATATGATGAATCTGGAATTTTTGTCTCAGGTTTCAAAAATAACAGGTAATCCTAAATATTTAACTATAGCAGAGACCCACGCAAATACCACATTGAAAAACCATTTCAGAAAGGATTACAGCTCATATCATGTCGTAGATTATAATAAGGAAAGCGGTGAGGTCATTGCCAGAAAAACAGCTCAGGGAGCTTTTGATGAATCCGCATGGGCAAGAGGACAGGCCTGGGCATTATACGGATATACCATGATGTATCGGGAGACAAAGAATAAGAGCTATTTAAATCAGGCACGTCATATTGCAAAATTTTATCTGAATCACCCCAACCTTCCGGCAGATCTGGTACCCTACTGGGATTTTGATCAGAATAAATTGCCTGCAGATAGTAAATATATCCCGTATAAAGATCTGAGGGACGTATCCACTGCTGCAATAGTTGCTTCAGCTCTGCTGGAACTGAGTACATATACCAAAGCAAAAGAAAGTCAGAATTATATTACACAATCTGAGAAAATGATTCAAAGCCTTTCAGGCGCACCATACAAAGCGGCTTATAAGGATAATGGCGGATATATTTTGAAGCACAGTGTAGGTTCAATTCCGCATAATACAGAGATTGATGTGCCTTTGACTTATGCAGATTATTATTACATAGAAGCATTGATCCGTTACGACAGGCTATTGAAAGGCATGCCGGTCATAAAAGAATAACAAGTGTAAGGTTAACAGGTATATATGAATTGTTAAATTATAATACGTATATTGTATACTCGATTACAAGGCTGATCTGACTATGTCAGCTTTGTAACTTAGTTATATAAATAAGCCTTCCAAATAAATAAGCCTTCCAAATAAACCATTTTATGAGAAATCTATATAGTTTACTATTCTTGATTGTTGGTTTGATTCATAATATTGAAGCGCAGCAAACTTCTGTATACCAGCCAAAGATTCAGCTTGCAAAACTGGGACAGACCATTTACGAAGGAGTTTTCACAGGAAACGGTCTGCTCGGAACGATGACATATCTTTTAAAGGATAGTGTCGTACGGATCGATCTGGGACGAACGGATGTATATGATCACCGCAGGGATAAAGAGAATATACTGGTCCACAAAGCCCGTCTACCAGTTGGTCATCTGGAATTGCTGCTGGAAAATGCCCGTATTACAGGGAGTCAGGGAGAGATGAATCTTACAGAAGCCAATGCAACAGCCGGAATAACTACCAGTATGGGAAATCTGCTCATTAAATCGATGACACTGTCTCAGCATAATATTATCCTGATTGAAGTGGATGATAAAGACTTTACAGGTCACTACAAGCTTTCATGGAAAGGAGAACCGGCCATCAGTCCGCGTACCTTTTTTGTAAAAGGTACAGCAGAAGAATACGATCCTAATCCCAAGGCAAAGGAAATGATACAGGGAGATTTAGTAATCTACAACCAACCGTTGAAAGCCGGGGGAGGTTATGCCGTTGTATATAAAACACATCAGGTAGGAAATGGTAAATATATTGTTGCAAGTATCGGGTATAGTCAATCTTCGGACACATATGTGAAAGAAGCAACACAACTTGTTGAAGGATGGGATCTTAAAAATCAAAAGGCGATACAAATCCATCAGCAATGGTGGAAAAACTATTTTGCTCAATCCCGCTTACAGATTCCAGATATAGAGATGCAGCAATTCTACCAGATGCAGTTGTATAAATTGGCTTGTGCTACACGTAGTGACAAACCTGCGATTGATCTGCAGGGGCCTTGGACAACTCTTACTCCTTGGCCGGCATATTGGCACAATCTAAATATTCAATTGACCTATTCGCCCGTCTATACCGCCAATCATCTGGATATTTCACAATCCTTGCTGGGTATGATCAATAAAAATGTCTCAAATCTGTCAAAGAATGTGCCTGCGCCATACAGAAGTGATGCAGCAGCGATCGGAAGATTGTCCTCACCCGATATGTTAAGTCCTGTTCCGTTAACATTAGATGACAAAACGGATATTTCAGCAATAGCACAGGCCGAGTTGGGTAACCTGACCTGGATGTTATATTATTATTATCAGCATTACAGGTACAGTATGGATCCCGAAACAGGAAATGCCTTGTTTCCGATTCTTAAGCGTTCCGTCAGTTATTATTTACACCTTCTAGAGAAAAATGAAGAAGGGAAATATCACATTGGAGTGAAAACATATTCTCCTGAATATCCCAACGGGTATGGGTATGATACCAATTATGATCTGGCTATTTTGCGTTGGGGGCTGAATGCGCTGATTTCTATGGATAATGATTTGCACAAACAGGATCCGCTTCTCACAAAATGGAAAGATGTGTATTCCAGTTTAATTGATTTTCAAAAAGATCAGCACGGATTTATGATTGCCAGAGATATATCTTATGCAACTTCACACAGACACTATTCGCATTTGATGATGATCTATCCGTTTTATGAGATCAATTGGGATCAACAGGAAAACAGAGCTCTGATCCAGAATTCCATTGATCACTGGCAAAGTATGAATACTGCATTGCAGGGATATTCCTATACCGGATTAGCTTCTATGAAAGCAATGATGGAAGATGGGGACGCAGCAAGAAAAGCGATAAAAACACTGTTGAAAAAATACGTCAAGCCCAATACATTGTATGCAGAATCAGGACCTGTTATCGAAACCCCTCTGTCAGCCATGACCAGCATACAGGAAATGTGCCTGCAATACTGGAACGGGCAGGTGAGAGTCTTTCCGGCAATACCAAATGACTGGCAAGATGTGTCATTCGAAAATTTCCGAACCGATGGCGCATTTCTCTTATCTGCAGTAAGGGAACATGGAGTAAATAAACAGATCACTATCCGTAGTGAAAAGGGAGGAAGAATAAAGGTCAGACCTAATCTGTCGGGCAAAATAAGCTGGAAGAAAAAAGGTAAGGTGAAACTGATTAAAGAATCTGATGCTGTTTATGAATTTGAAATGGACGCAAAGGCAGAAGTAAAATTGATTACAAATTAATAGTAAATCTGTGTCAGGACATTCTGCTCATCTCTTACTGCCGGCCATTATTTCACGATAACGATTTCGTAATAATCTATGGGCAGTTCATAAAATATCAGATATATTTATCGGGAAAAATCAAAATAAACCTGTTATCAACATATGTTTGTTAACACCGATACATAAATTTTAAACTGAATTTTTTAAACATGAATGTTAAGTCACAAGCCCTTGCTTTAGTTATTCTCTCCATCTCTGTAATATCGCCTTCTTTCGGTCAGAAGAAATCTGCTCTCCGTTTGAGCTCTTCCTTTATTGAAGAGAACCTTAAAGATGCAGCTAAGCAGATTAAAGTGCTGGCAAACCAGACCCCTGAAGGTAAATTTCCAAAGACCTTTGAAAACGGGAAAGAAGTATTTTCGGGATCAAGCTGGTGGTGTTCCGGTTTCTATCCGGGTACGTTGTTATATTTATATGAAGGAACCGGAGATAAGTCCTTGTTAAATTACGCAGAGGAGAAGCTGAAGTTTCTTGAAAAAGAGAAAAATAATAAGGGTACACACGATCTGGGATTTATGTTGTATTGCAGTTTTGGAAATGCATTACGCCTTACCGGTGACTCCAGCGATTATAAAGAGGTATTGGTCACCGGAGCGAATTCGCTGTCTTCACGTTATAGTTCCGTCACGAAAGCCATCCGATCCTGGGATCACGGATCATGGAAATATCCTGTGATCATTGATAATATGATGAATCTGGAATTCCTGACTCAGGTTTCCAGAATCACTGGGGATCCCCGATATTATAATATCGCCGTGACGCATGCCAATACTACGTTAAAAAATCACTTTAGAAAAGATTACAGTTCTTATCATGTGATTGATTATGATCAGGAAACCGGCAAGGTGATCGCCAAGAAAACACATCAGGGAGCCTTTGATGAATCGGCATGGTCAAGAGGGCAGGGCTGGGCACTCTACGGCTATACCATGATGTACCGTGAAACAAAAGATAAAAAGTACCTCAATCAGGCACGAAATATTGCAAAATATATATTGACAAATCCCAATCTTCCGGCGGACCTGATCCCTTACTGGGACTTTGATAAGGATAAGATCCCTGCAGACAGCAAGATGTATAAGAATAAAGATCTGCGCGATGTGTCCGCTGCGGCTCTGTATACTTCAGCACTGTTGGAGCTTGCGCAATACACAAAAGGCAAAGAGTCTGCGGGATACATAGAAAAAGCAGAGAAAATCCTGGAAAATCTCTCCTCAGCTCCTTACAAGTCAGCCTATGGCGAGACCGGAGGTTATATACTGCAGCACAGTGTAGGCGCTATCCCACTTAATTCAGAAGTGGATGTACCACTGACATATGCTGACTATTATTATGTAGAAGCATTAGTGAGATATCAGCGTCTGCTAAAAGGTGATCCCATTATTAAGGAATAACAGTTATTTCTCTTTGAATATTATAGCGGAAATTTTGGAGGCAAAGTTTCCGCTATTTTTTTTGCCGGGCGTATGGGAAAAAGGAAATGAAAAAAATAATTCACTAATTATTTGATAGTTAAAGAAATGTTTGTACTTTTGCAATCCCTTTAATGGGGATAGTATGTCTTGAGCGAAGCCCTACTGCTTCGAAGGACTTTAATTAATTAATTTATAACATGTCAGGAATTATTGGTAAAAAAGTAGGAATGACCAGCCTGTACAATGAAGAAGGAAAGAATATTCCTTGTACAGTAATTGAGGCTGGACCGTGCGTGGTTACGCAGATACGTACGGAAGACAAAGATGGCTATTCCGCTGTTCAATTAGGCTTCGGTGAAGCTAAAGAAAAGAACACGACAGCATCTTTAAAAGGGCATTTTGCAAAAGCAAACACAACGCCTAAGCGTAAGTTGGTAGAATTTAAAACTTTCCCAGACGAAAAACAACTTGGTGATGTAGTTGACGTTACTATTTTTGAAGAAGGCGAGTACGTAGATGTAGTCGGTACTTCAAAAGGTAAAGGTTTCCAAGGTGTTATGAAGCGTCACGGATTTGGTGGTGTAGGAGGTGCGACTCACGGTCAGCACAACAGACTACGTGCTCCAGGTTCATTAGGTGCTTCATCTTGGCCTTCACGCGTATTCAAAGGTATGCGCATGGCTGGTCGTACAGGTGGTGATCGTGTAAAAGTTCAAAACTTACAAGTGTTGAAAGTTTATGCTGAGCAAAACCTAATCGTTGTTAGTGGTTCCATTCCAGGAGCTAAAGGTTCTTATGTAATCGTAGACAAATAGGAAGATGGAAGTTAAAGTTTTAAATTTATCAGGTAAAGAAACAGGTGCCAAGGTGCAACTTCCTGAGTCGGTATTTGGGTTAGAGCCTAACGATCATGCGATTTATTTAGATGTTAAACAGTATTTGGCTAATCAACGTCAAGGTACCCACAAATCTAAACAACGTAACGAAATCGCGGGTTCTACTCGTAAATTACACAAACAAAAAGGTACAGGTGGTGCCCGTGCGGGTAGCATCAAATCTCCATTGTTTAATGGTGGTGGTCGTGTATTCGGTCCTCAACCTCGTGACTACAGTTTCAAATTGAACAAAAAATTGAAACAATTAGCACGTAAATCTGCATTAAGCTACAAAGCACAAGAGAACAATATCGTTGTTTTGGACGCAGTTAGTTTTGACACGATCAAAACAAAAAACTACGTTAGTTTGGTAGCTGCATTAAATGTTGCAGACGAAAAAACTTTGTTGGTATTGCCAGCATATGACAATAATGTTTATTTATCAAGCAGAAACTTGAAAAAAGCAAAAGTAGTATCAGCTGATCAGTTGAATACATATGATGTATTGAACGCTACTAAATTGTTATTGACAACAGATTCTGTTAAAACTTTGGAGGAGGCATTCGCTAAGTAATATGGAAATTATCAAAAAACCTATCTTAACTGAGAAAGCTTCAACCCTAACGGAAAAATTTAACCGTTACGCTTTCAAAGTGGATCACAGAGCAAACAAAATCCAAATCAAAACGGCTGTAGAAGCTATGTTCGGCGTAACAGTAGTTGCGGTTAACACTGCAGTAGTTGCTGGAAAAGCAAAAAGCCGTTACACAAAAGCAGGTTTTGTTTCAGGCAGAAGCCCTAAGTATAAAAAGGCCATCATTACAGTTAAAGATGGTGAAACTATTGACTTTTACAGTACTATATAATTAGAAATGGCAGTTAAAAGATTCAAACCGGTTACCCCAGGTACGCGCTTCAGAGTAGGCGCAGATTATTCTGATGTAACTACAAACGTTCCTGAAAAATCGTTAGTAGTAAAAATCAAGAAATCAGGCGGTCGTAATAACTCCGGTAAAATGACTATGCGTTATCTCGGTGGGGGACACAAAAAAGCATACCGATTAATAGATTTCAAACGCGATAAAAAAGATATCCCTGCAACAGTAGCTACAATCGAGTACGATCCAAATCGTACTGCACGTATTGCATTATTACATTATGCAGACGGTGAAAAACGTTACATCATTGCTCCAGCTGGATTAACAGTTGGTCAGACAGTGGTTGCAGGTGAATCAGTAGCCCCAGAAATTGGTAACACTTTACCATTAGCAAAGATTCCTTTGGGTTCTATCATCCACAACATCGAATTGAACCCTGGTCAAGGTGGTTCTATCGCTCGTAGTGCTGGTACATACGCTCAGTTGTCAGCTCGTGATGGTAAATATGCTATCATCAAATTACCTTCGGGTGAGACACGTATGATCTTATTGACATGTGTTGCTACCATTGGTTCAGTATCGAACCAGGAGAAATTTAACCAGGTATTGGGTAAAGCAGGTAGAAAACGTTGGTTAGGTCGTCGTCCTCGCGTTCGTGGTGTGGCTATGAACCCGGTAGATCACCCTATGGGTGGTGGTGAGGGCCGTACTTCAGGAGGTCACCCTCGTTCACGTAATGGCGTATTAGCTAAAGGCTTCAAAACACGCTACAAGAAGAAAACATCGAATCGTTACATCATTGAGAGAAGGAAAAAATAATGGCTCGTTCAATTAAAAAAGGTCCTTATATCGATCACAACTTAGAAAGAAAAGTTCTTTCTATGAATGAAACTAACAAAAAGTCAGTTATCAAAACATGGTCTCGTAGATCAATGATTTCACCTGATTTTGTTGGCCATACCTTCGCAGTGCACAACGGGAATAAATTTATCCCTGTTTATGTAACAGAGAATATGGTTGGTCACAAACTTGGTGAATTCGCGCCTACGCGTACATTCAGAGGTCACGCAGAAAAGAAAAAATAATAGGTAATGGAAGCAACAAGAAAACTTAAAAAGTCTGTTTTAATTAAGCAGCGCAAAGAGCAGGAAAAAGCTCAAATAGGAGGAGCTTCTACTGCCAAATTATTAAACTGCCCTACTTCTCCGCGCAAAATGCGTTTAGTAGTGGACTTAATCCGTGGCGAAAAAGTAGAAAACGCTTTATATATTCTTAAGCACTCTAGCAAAGAAGCTGCAAGCCGTGTAGAAAAATTATTACTATCGGCAATCAAAAACTGGGAGGCTCACAATGAAGGCCAGTCAGTAGAAGATAGCGCTCTATTTGTAAAAGAAGTGTCTGTAGGCGGAGGTCGCCAATTGAAAAGATTGAGACCTGCACCTCAAGGCCGTGGTTACAGAATTCGTAAACGCTCTAACCATGTAACTTTGGTAGTAGATAGTTTAAATAACGTAAACAACTAATATTTAGAAGAATGGGACAAAAAGCAAATCCAATAGGTAGCAGATTAGGAATCATCAAAGGATGGGATTCTAATTGGTTCGGAGGCAACAACTATTCCGATAAATTGGTTGAGGACGAAAAAATCAGAAAATATCTTTCTGTTCGTATCGCAAAAGGTGGAGTAGCAAAAGTTGTTATTGAAAGAACTTTAAAACGCATCACTGTAACTGTACATACAGCACGCCCGGGTATCGTTATCGGTAAAGGCGGTCAGGAAGTTGACAAGATCAAAGAAGAGTTGAAGAAACTGACTAAAAAGGATGTTCAAATCAACATTTTCGAGATCAAACGTCCTGAGTTAGATGCTAAATTAGTAGCTGAAGGTGTAGCTAAGCAATTAGAAGCACGTATTTCATTCCGTCGTGCAATGAAAACAGCTATCGCATCTACAATGCGTATGGGTGCTGAAGGTATCAAAGTAATGTGTTCTGGTCGTCTTGGTGGTGCTGAAATGGCACGTACTGAGCAGTACAAAGAAGGAAGAACTCCTCTTCACACATTGCGTGCAGATATCGATTATGCATTAGCAGAAGCATTGACTACTTACGGTAAAATCGGTGTTAAGGTGTGGATCTGTAAAGGTGAAGTATACGGTAAACGTGACTTGTCTCCTAACATCGGTCAGACATCTAACGTAAAAACACGTGGTGGAAACGAAGGTGGTGAACGTCGCGACCGTGATAACAACAACCGTAAAGGTGGTCGTGGTGGAAACAACCGTGGTGGAAACAACAACCGTGGTGGCGGAAACAACAACCGTGGTGGTGCAAATAGAGGTTAATTAAGTTTAATAGATTACAACAAATGTCCGCCAGCTGGCGGATTAAATAAAATACGAACATGTTACAGCCAAAAAGAACGAAGTTCAGAAAGATGCAGAAAGGCCGTATGAAAGGTAACGCTTCACGTGGAGCAGAGTTAGCTTTCGGGTCATTCGGTATCAAATCACTGGAGCCAGCATGGATCACCAGCCGCCAGATTGAGGCAGCGCGTATTGCCGTAACACGTTACATGAAACGTGAAGGTCAAGTTTGGATCCGCATTTTTCCTGACAAACCTGTTACCAAAAAACCTGCAGAAGTGCGTATGGGTAAAGGTAAAGGTGCTCCAGAATACTGGGTAGCAGTAGTACGCCCAGGCCGTATGTTATTTGAAGCAGAAGGTGTGCCTTTGGAAGTTGCCAAAGAAGCTTTACGCCTTGCAGCTCAAAAACTTCCGGTTCAAACTAAGTTTGTGATACGTAGAGATTACGTTGAAGCATAAAAATAGTTGGTAATGTCAATAGTTTAGCCTTACGGCCGTTACCCGTAAGGCATCATATAAACAGAATTGATAACCCAGCATAACAACTGAAACAAAATGAAAAATTCAGAAATTTTAGAATTATCAACAGAGGAATTATCAGCTCGTCTTTCAGAAGAAAAAGCTGCCCTTAGCAAATTGAAATTTGCACATGCTGTTTCTGCAATTGAGAACCCTAACGTAATCAAAGCAGCTCGCAGAACAATCGCTCGTCTTAATACAGAGTTGAGTGCTCGTAAAGCTGCCGCTAAAAAAGAAACAGCCTCTGAGGCATAAAATTTAAGTCGAAATGGAAAGAAAATTAAGAAAAACAAGAATCGGCTTAGTAGTTAGCAATAAGATGGACAAGTCTATCGTAGTGACTGTAGAACGTAAAGTGAAACACCCTATCTACGGTAAGTTCGTTAAAAAAACTACTAAATTTAAGGCTCATGACGAAGAGAATACCTGCGGTATCGGCGATACGGTATTAATCATGGAAACACGTCCATTGAGCAAAACTAAGAATTGGAGATTAGTAGAAATTTTAGAAAGAGCTAAATAATGGTACAACAGGAATCAAGACTAAATGTAGCGGACAATAGCGGTGCTAAAGAAGTTTTAGTAATTCGTGTATTGGGCGGTACGCGTAAGCGTTATGCATCGATCGGTGATAAAATTGTTGTTACCGTGAAAAGCGCTTTACCTTCAGGAAACGTGAAAAAAGGTTCCGTTTCTAAAGCAGTAGTAGTTAGAACGAAAAAAGAAATTCGTCGTAAAGATGGTTCTTACATCCGTTTTGATGACAACGCTGCAGTATTGTTAAATAATAATGATGAGCCACGTGGAACACGTATCTTTGGCCCGGTTGCCAGAGAATTACGTGAGAAGCAGTTCATGAAAATTGTATCACTAGCACCGGAGGTTTTATAATTATGGCACAGAAAACAAAAACAACTCACAAAATCAAGATTAAAAAAGGTGATTTAGTGAAAGTTATCGCTGGTAACTCTAAAGGTGTTCAAGGAAAAGTATTACAAATTTTGGTGGATGCTAACAGAGCTGTAGTAGAAGGCGCTAACATCGTTAAAAAACACACTAAACCAAGTGCGGCTAACCCTAATGGTGGTATCATCGAGAAAGAAGCAGGTATTCATATCTCTAACTTAGCGTTGATCGATCCTAAAACCGGAGCACCTACACGTGTAGGCCGTAAGGTTAATGAAGATGGAAAAATTGTTCGTGTAGCAAAAAAATCAGGGGAGGAAATTAAATAATGACTTACGTACCAAGATTAAAAGTGAAATATGCGGATGAGATCCGTACTGCACTTAAAGAAAAATTTCAGTATAAAAGCGTTATGCAAGTTCCTAAACTTGAAAAAATCGTTATCTCACAAGGTATCGGTGGCGCTACTGCTGACAAAAAGTTAATTGATAATGCTATCGCTGAGTTAACCCTTATTTCAGGTCAACAGGCAGTTGCAACTAAATCGAAGAAAGATATCTCAAACTTCAAATTACGTAAAGGTATGCCTATCGGCGCACGTGTTACTTTACGTGACAACAACATGTTTGAGTTCTTAGATCGTTTGATCGCGGTATCTCTTCCTCGTATCCGTGACTTCCGTGGTATCAATGATAAAGGTTTCGACGGTAGAGGTAACTACAACTTAGGTATCACTGAACAAATCATCTTCCCTGAGATCAATATTGATAGAATCAATAAAATCCAAGGTATGGATATCACATTTGTGACTAGTGCAAATACTGATGTTGAAGCTCTTGAATTGCTTAAACAATTCGGTTTACCATTCAAAAATCAAAATACGAACAACAATGGCTAAAGAAGGATTAAAAGCACGCGAAGTAAAACGTGCAAAATTGGTAGCAAAATATGCTGATAAACGTGCTGCCCTTAAAGCAGCCGGAGATTACGAAGCATTAGATAAATTGCCAAAGAATGCTTCTCCGGTACGTTTACACAACCGTTGTAAACTAACTGGACGTCCTAAAGGATATATGCGTCAATTCGGTATCTCTCGTGTAACTTTCCGTGAGATGGCTTTAGACGGAAAAATCCCGGGAGTAAAAAAAGCTTCTTGGTAATCAAAAAAAATATTTACTTTTGCCCCGGTAAACCGTAAACTGGTTTACCAGGGTTTTTTGTTTTGCATTTTTTAACCGACAAAAGGTCTTGGACTTAGGAAAGTCCGTGGAAACCATTGTCAAAATTTTATTATATAATGAATACAGATCCAATAGCGGATTACCTTACACGAGTAAGGAATGCCATCAAGGCCAACCACAGGGTTGTTGAAATTCCTGCATCGAACCTTAAGAAAGAAATTACAAAAGTTCTTTTCGACAAAGGTTACATTGCTAACTACAAATTCGAAGACAGTGCAGTTCAGGGAACAATCAAAATTGCATTGAAGTACAATCCAATTAGCAAAATTCCGGCTATTCGCACATTGACTCGTGTGAGTAAACCTGGTTTAAGAAAGTATGCAAGTGTTGACAACTTACCTCGTGTTTTGAACGGACTGGGTATCGCGATCTTATCTACTTCTAAAGGAGTAATGACAGATAAAGAAGCCCGTGTTCAGAATGTTGGCGGAGAAGTTTTATGTTACGTTTATTAATCTAGGAAAAACACACAGAGATGTCAAGAATTGGAAAAGCGCCAGTCGCTATACCTGCTGGAGTAACTGTTGCGGTGTCTGACAAAAACTTAGTTACCGTAAAAGGCCCAAAAGGTGAATTAACACAACAAATTGATCGTGACATTAAAGTTGCTCAGGAAGATGGTAACATCGTAGTAACTCGTCCAACAGATCAGAAAAAACACAAAGCATTACACGGATTGTACCGTTCTTTATTGAACAACATGGTAATCGGTGTTACAGAAGGTTACAAAACTACACAAGAGTTAGTCGGTGTGGGTTACCGTGCTTCAAGTAATGGTAATACATTAGAGTTAACATTAGGTTTCTCTCACCAGATCGTTTTTGTATTGCCACAGGAAATTAAAGTATCAACTACTGCTGAGAAAGGTAAAAACCCTACTATCACATTAGAATCTATCGACAAACAACTGATCGGTCAAGTTGCAGCGAAAATCCGTAGCTTCCGTGCACCAGAGCCATACAAAGGTAAAGGTATCAAGTTTGAAGGTGAAGTTTTAAGAAGAAAAGCAGGTAAATCAGCTAAAAAATAATAACCATGGCAGGACATAAATCAAGTCGCAGAGAGCGAATCAAAAAAGGAATCAGAAAACACCTTGCTGGATCAGCTGAGCGTCCACGCTTATCAGTTTTTAGAAGTAACAAAGGTATCTATGCTCAAATCATCGATGACGTAGCAGGCGTAACACTAGTTTCAGCTTCAAGCGTATCTAAAGATTTCGCAGCATCAGGTAACAAAGTAGATCAATCTAAAGCTGTTGGTAAATTGGTGGCTGAAAAAGCAGTCGCAGCAGGTATTAATAAAGTAGTTTTTGACCGTAATGGGTACTTATACCATGGCCGTATCAAATCTTTGGCTGAAGGTGCTCGCGAAGGCGGTTTAGACTTTTAATCAAAAGAAGAAATGGCATTAAGCAATATAAAAAGAGTAAAATCAAGCGAGATTGAACTAAAAGATCGCTTAGTAAGTATCCAACGTGTAGCAAAAGTTACTAAAGGTGGTCGTACTTTTAGTTTCTCAGCTATCGTAGTAGTTGGTGATGAAAATGGTATCGTAGGATACGGACTTGGTAAAGCTAAAGAGGTAACTGAAGCAATTACTAAAGGTATCGACGACGCTAAAAAGAACTTGGTAAAAGTTCCAATCATCAAAGGTACTGTACCTCACCCTCAGTATGGTAAATACTCAGGTGGTTCAGTATTGATCAAACCAGCAGTTCACGGTACAGGAGTACTAGCCGGTGGTGCAATGCGTGCAGTATTGGAGAGTGCGGGTATCACAGACGTATTGGCAAAATCATTAGGTTCTTCTAACCCGCATAACGTGGTAAAAGCAACTGTTGACGCTTTGGCTAATATGCGTGACGCTTATACAGTGGCACAGCACCGCGGTGTCGATTTAAACAAAGTATTTAACGGTTAATTATCATGGCAAAAATCAAAATCACCCAGATAAAGAGCGTTATCGACAGAAGCGAGCGCCAAAAGAAAACTATTGAGGCATTAGGTTTGAAACGTATCAACCACTCAGTAGAAGTAGAAGCTACACCATCCATCATCGGAATGGTAAGAAAAGTGAATCACTTAGTAGCTATCGAAGCAATTTAATTTTGACTTTGGAAAGAGCATCACACTCTTTCCATTGCATTTTTATTTATTATCTCATCGTTAGGACCTGTTTAGTGAGAGCGAAGGCCTGACACAATTTAGTTTTAAAATGAACTTAAGTAATTTAAGACCAGCAAAGGGTTCAGTAAAGAGTAGCAAACGTATCGGTCGTGGTACAGGATCAGGCCGTGGTGGTACATCTACACGTGGTCACAAAGGAGCGGGTTCCCGTTCTGGTCACAGTACTAAAATCGGTTTCGAAGGTGGTCAAATGCCTTTGCAACGTCGTGTTCCTAAATTTGGTTTCAAAAACATCAACCGCGTAGAGTACAATGGTGTAAACCTTGACGCTGTACAGGCTCTGATTGAGAAATTCAATTTGACAACTGTAGACTTTGAAGCATTAGTAGCTCACGGTTTAGCATCTAAAAATGATAAAGTAAAAATTTTAGGTCGTGGTGAGTTAACAGCTAAAGTTGAAGTTAAAGCACACGCTTTCTCCGCTACTGCTCAAAAAGCTATTGAAGCAGCTGGTGGTTCTATCGTTAAACTTTAATACATGAAGAAACTAATCACAACCTTAACCAATATTTGGAAAATTGAAGATCTGCGCAATCGTATTCTTAATACATTGCTTTTTCTTCTGATTTACCGTGTTGGATGTCATATAGTATTACCAGGAGTTAACCCTGCTGCTTTAGCTTCAGGCCACAAAGAAGGCCTTTTAGGGTTGTTGGATATGTTTGCGGGAGGATCATTCTCCCGTTCAGCTATTTTTGCTCTCGGAGTAATGCCTTATATCTCGGCATCCATCGTTGTCCAGTTACTGGGCATTGCGGTACCTTATTTCCAGAAAATGCAAAAGGAAGGAGAGTCTGGTCGTAAAAAAATGAACCAGATTACTCGTTATCTGACATTGGCAATCACACTTGTTCAGGCTGTCGCTTACGTGAAAACGCAAATCGAACCAGGTGCAAGAATAATTGCTGATCCGATGTTTACGATCCTTTCTACTTTTGTTTTGACTGCAGGTACTTTATTCGTGATGTGGCTCGGGGAGAAAATTACGGATAAGGGTATCGGTAATGGTATCTCATTGATTATCATGGCAGGTATTATTGCACAATTACCAAGTGGTATTACAGCAGAATGGGTAACGCGTATGAGCCCTAACGGTGGTGGACCTATTCCATTGTTGTTGGAGTTCCTTGCTTTATTCTTTGTTGTTATATTTACCATTTTGATTGTTCAGGGTGTTCGTAAGATACCTGTACAGTATGCTAAGAAAATCGTAGGTAACAAGCAAGTAGGTGGTGTAAGACAGTACATTCCTTTGAAAGTGAATGCTGCTGGTGTAATGCCAATCATTTTCGCTCAGGCGATCATGTTTGTGCCTATGTCATTAAGCCAGTTTTTCCCTGGTATGCAATCTGACTTTTTAACTTCATTAAGTAACTATACTTCTGTAGCGTACAATGTGACCTTTGCAGTGTTGATCATTGCATTTACATTCTTCTATACAGCTATCATGGTTAACCCTCAGCAAATGTCTGAGGATATGAAGAAAAACGGAGGTTTCATTCCCGGAATCAAACCTGGATATGATACGAACCTGTATATCGACAGAGTGATCTCTAATATCACTTTCCCGGGGGCAGTGTTTCTTGCTATCATTGCAATATTGCCGGCAATTGCGAGTTTATTTGGAATCAATAATCAATTTGCCCACTTCTATGGAGGTACGTCATTGTTGATTTTGGTTGGTGTGGTATTGGATACTTTGCAACAGATCGAAAGCCATTTATTGATGCGTCATTATGACGGATTGATGAAAACAGGCCGTATCAAAGGACGTTCTACGTCTGCGACGGTTGAAGGTATTGATCAGTCAGCAATATAATTTTCTTTAGCATGTCTAAAGTATATTACAAATCAGAGGATGAAATAGAGCAGGTGCGAAAATCAGCAGATGTGCTGTCGCAGTTGCTTGGTGAAGTGGCCAAGGTTATCAAACCTGGTATCACCACCCTGTCTCTTGATAAATTAGCTTATGATTTTATCCATGATAATGGCGGAACGCCAGCGTTTCTCAATTATCATGGATTCCCATACTCACTTTGTATTTCTGTTAACGATCAGATAGTTCATGGGTTCCCGAGTGAGTATGTCATAAAAGACGGTGATTTGGTTTCTGTGGACGGAGGTGTTAACCTTAATGGTTTTATCAGTGACTCCGCTTATACTTTCGGAGTAGGTGAGATCAGTGCAGAAGCACAACAGCTGTTGGATGTGACAAAAGAATCATTGAATCGCGGAGTTGCACAGGCAGTGGCGGGAAAACGAGTAGGAGATATCTCTTCAGCAATTCAGGAATATGTCGCTCCTTATAACTATGGTATTGTCAAAGAACTGGTAGGTCATGGTGTGGGTTTCCACTTACATGAAAAACCTGAAGTGCCAAACTATGGTAAAAGAGGATCCGGACCTAAATTGGAACAAGGATTGGTCATTTGTATCGAGCCGATGATCAATGCAGGAAAAGCCGGAGTGAAATTCTGGGATGATGGCTGGACAGTGAGTACTGTCGACGGAAAGTTATCCGCACACTTTGAACAGATGGTCGCAATTCGTAAGGGAGAACCTGATGTATTGTTAACATTTGAACACGTAGAGAAAGTTTTGAACAAAAAGTAATTGATTTACAATTATTTTTATTTATCTTTGCACTCCTGTTTGTGCAGGCTATTTAACAGTTAATAATCAAGAATATATGGCTAAACAAGCCTCAATAGAACAAGATGGAATAATTAGAGAGGCACTTTCTAATGCAATGTTCAGGGTAGAGTTGGAAAATGGGCATGAGATTATTGCTCACATTTCTGGTAAAATGCGTATGCATTATATCAAAATTCTTCCTGGAGATAAAGTAAAATTAGAAATGTCTCCTTACGATTTAACTAAAGGACGTATTACTTACCGTTACAAATAGGTAATACAGGCTTGGTTTACAGCTTTTAAAAATATAGATCATGAAAGTAAGAGCATCAATAAAAAAACGCAGCGCGGATTGCAAAATCATCCGTCGTAAAGGAAAAGTTTTTGTAATTAACAAAAAGAACCCTAAGTACAAGCAACGTCAAGGGTAATTATTAAAAATAATCGCTTAATAATATATGGCAAGGATAGCAGGTATAGATTTACCTAAAAACAAAAGAGGTGTGATCGGCCTTACTTATATTTTCGGTATTGGTCGCCAAACAGCGGCTTATATCTTAGATAAGGCAGGAATCAGTGAGGACGTTAAAGTTCAGGACTGGAATGACGATCAATTGGCAGCAATCCGTACAATCATCAATGATGAATTGAAGGTTGAAGGTGCTTTACGTTCAGAAGTTCAATTGAACATCAAACGTCTGATGGATATCGGTTGTTACCGTGGATTACGTCACCGTAAACATTTACCTGTTCGTGGTCAACGTACTAAAAACAACACCCGTACCCGTAAAGGTAAACGTAAGACAGTTGCAAACAAGAAAAAAGCTACTAAATAATAATTAAGAAATGGCTAAAACTAAAAAAGCTACAAAAAAACGTATCGTTGTTATTGAGCCTGTTGGTCAAGCTCACATTAACGCAACGTTCAACAATATCATTGTAACTTTGACAAACAACCAAGGTCAGACTATTTCTTGGTCAAGTGCTGGTAAGATGGGCTTCAGAGGTTCTAAAAAGAATACTCCGTATGCAGCTTCTCAAGCAGCTTCTGACTGTGGTAAAGTTGCGCATGACCTGGGATTGCGTAAAGTTGAAGTATTCGTTAAAGGACCTGGTGCAGGACGTGAGTCAGCAATCAGAACATTACAAACTGTAGGAATCGATGTGACTACTATCAAAGATATCACTCCACTTCCACACAACGGTTGTCGTCCTCCAAAACGTAGAAGAGTTTAATAATTTTAAAGATAAGATTCGTCAGCTATAGGTTGACTGATACTTTAAACGAAACAAAAAATGGCTAGATATACAGGACCTAAGTCCAAAATTGCCCGTAAATTCAGAGAGCCGATCTTCGGCCCAGATAAAGCGCTAGAAAAGAAAAATTATCCTCCAGGCCAACACGGTCCATCAAAGCGCAGAGGAAAACAATCTGAATATGCTATTCAGTTGTTAGAAAAACAAAAAGCAAAATACACTTACGGTGTATTAGAGCGTCAGTTTTCAAACTTATTCGTGAAAGCTGCAGCTAAACAAGGTATTACAGGTGAGAACTTCTTGAAATTGTTAGAAGCTCGTTTAGATAACACTGTATACCGTTTAGGTATTGCACCTACTCGTGCTGCTGCCCGTCAGTTAGTATCTCACAAGCATATCACTGTAAACGGTGGTGTTGTTAATATTCCTTCATACAGTCTGCGTCCGGGTGACGTAATCGCTGTACGTGAGCGTTCACAGTCTCTAGAAGCTGTAACTACTTCTGTTGAAGGAAGAAAGATTAACAAGTTTGCTTGGTTAGAGTGGAATGCAAATGAATTCAAAGGTACTTTCTTAAGTTACCCTGAAAGAACTGATATTCCAGAGAACATCAAAGAGAACTTAATCGTAGAGTTATACTCTAAATAATAAATAAAATAGGATCATGCATAATCATTCGGTTATGCATTATCCTATTTGTATACATAAGTATTATTACAAATAAAACTTTAATAGAAATTAAATGGCAATTTTAGCATTTCAAAGACCGGATAAAGTTATCATGCAAAAATCTACTGATTTTGATGGTACGTTCGAATTTCGTCCATTAGAACCAGGATTTGGCGTGACAATTGGTAATGCTTTGCGCCGTATTTTATTGTCCTCATTAGAAGGATATGCAATTACGTCGATAAGGTTTTCAGGAGTTTCTCATGAATTTTCTACTATTAAAGGTGTAGTAGAAGATGTAACTGAGATTATCTTGAACTTGAAGCAGGTTCGTTTCAAAAAGACTGGTGAACAAGGTGATAGCGAAAAAATATTTGTAGTAATCAATGGGCAAGAGCAATTCTTAGCCGGTGATATCACTAAATTCTCTAACAATTTTACAGTTCTTAATCCTGATTTTGTTGTTTGCAACATGGATAGCTCTGTTACTATTGAAGTTGAATTGAGCGTTGCTAAGGGACGTGGATATGTTAATGCTGAGGAGAATAAAGTAACGGACGGACCAGTAGGTCTGATCGCGATCGACTCTATCTTTACTCCGATTAAGAATGTTAAATATACCATTGAGAACTACCGTGTAGAACAAAAAACTGACTACGAGAAATTGTTGTTAGACATCACTACTGATGGTTCTATCCACCCAGAGGATGCTTTGAAAGAAGCAGCTAAGATTTTGATCCAACACTTCATGTTATTCTCTGATGAGAATATGCTATTGGAATCTCAAACAAAAGAAGAGACTAAAGTAGTAGACGAAGAAATCTTACATATGCGTAAGATTCTTAAAACTGAATTAGTAGATCTTGATCTTTCAGTTCGTGCATTGAACTGTCTTAAAGCTGCTGACATTCGCACATTGGCAGAGTTGGTTACATACGACGTTGCTGATATGTTGAAATTCAGAAACTTTGGTAAGAAATCTTTAAGCGAAATCCAGGAATTGGTAAAATCGAAAGGTTTATCATTCGGAATGAACTTGTCTAAATTCAAGTTAGACGAAGAATAATAATTAATTTAATTAAGCGACCTGTTGCATAATTCCCCTTTGCGGGATAGAAGAGCCTGAGGAAACAATAAAAGATAATTTTTATAATACTCTTTTTAATATTCCGGGACTTTATTCAGAAAAAGGACGGTATGCATAAACAACATTAAAAAAATGAGACACGGAAAAAAAGTAAATCACTTAGGCCGCACTGATAGCCATAGAAAAGCGTTATTAGCAAACATGGCTACATCATTGATCAAACACAAACGTATTACTACTACTTTGGCTAAAGCTAAAGCATTACGTACTTATGTTGAGCCTTTGATCACAAAATCAAAAGACGATACAACTCACTCACGTCGTACAGTTTTCTCTTACCTGAAAGATAAAGATGCTGTCACTATCTTATTCCGTGAGATCTCTGAGAAAGTAGCAAATCGTCCGGGTGGTTACACACGTATCATCAAAATGGAAAATCGTCTGGGTGATAATGCTGAAATGGCATTCATCGAGTTGGTAGACTATAACGAAGTATACGGAGCAACAGCTGCTACGGAAAAGAAAACTACTCGTCGTCGTGGTGGTAAGAAAAAAACTGAAGCTGCAGAAGGAGCTACTGAAGAAAAAACAACAGCGAAAAAAGCTGCAAAAGCAGAAGTTAAAGCTGATGATTTGACTATCGTAGAAGGTATCGGTCCTAAGATCGCTGAGATCTTGGTGGGTGCAGGTATCGACACATTTGCAAAATTAGCTTCAGCAGAAGTTTCTAAAATCGAAGAATTACTAGCTGAGGCTGGGTCGAACTACAACACTGCAGTTCCTACTACATGGCCTGAGCAAGCACAATTAGCTGCTGATGGTAAATTCGAAGAATTGGAAAAACTTAAAGCAGAATTAGACGGCGGCAAGAAAGCTGAATAATTTCAAGCCATAACGGTACATAAAAAAGTCCTCTTATATTCAAGAGGACTTTTTTTGTGTCTTTAATTGTCCTCAATTAGTTTTTACTTATTTATATTTGTATCTCATTCTGGGGTGGGTACATCCTTATTTTTACTTAAATCATAAATGGACTTATTTAACGTTTATCCCATTAATCCGATCAACATCGTAAAAGCAAAAGGTTCTACGGTGTGGGATGCAGCAGGAAATGCTTATTTAGATCTGTATGGTGGACATGCAGTCATTTCTATTGGACACACTCACCCACATTACGTGCGACGATTGACGGATCAGCTTAATGAGATAGGTTTTTATTCCAATTCCGTTGAAATCCCGATTCAAAAGGAGCTGGCGCATTTACTGGGAGAGGTGTCCGGCAAAACAGACTATCATCTGTTTTTGTGCAATTCAGGAGCTGAGGCAAATGAAAATGCATTGAAACTGGCTTCTTTCTATAATAAACGTAAAAAGGTAATCTCCTTTACCAAGGCATTTCATGGACGTACATCTCTGGCGGTGGCTGCGACGGACAATCCGAATATTGTAGCTCCTGTAAATGAAACGGATAATGTGGTCTTTCTTCCGTTTAATGATGAACAGGCTCTGCAGCAAGCTTTTGACTCCTATGGAGATGAAATATCTTCTGTGATAATAGAAGGCATACAAGGCGTTGGAGGTATACAGGAAGCTTCTGTTCCATTCCTGAGATTGATCAGATCTTTATGTGATCAGCATAATGCGGTATTCATAGCAGACGCAGTGCAGTGTGGCTATGGACGTACTGGATCTTTTTACTCGCATGATTATGCCGGTATCGACGCGGATATATATACTATGGCCAAAGGTATGGGGAATGGTTTTCCGATAGGTGCGATCAGTATTGCTCCGAAGTTCAAAGCTGTCTTTGGTATGTTAGGCACTACATTCGGTGGAAACCATCTTGCATGTGCAGCCGCAGTGGCTGTGCTAGAGGTAATAAAGCAGGACAACCTGTTAAAAAATGCGGAAGAAGTAGGTCAGTATCTGATAACAGAGCTGAAGGAAATAGACAGGATCAAAGAAGTAAGAGGAAGAGGTTTAATGATTGGTATAGATCTTCCGGAAGAATTGTCTACGCTCAAAAAAGAACTTCTGGAAAAAGAGAAAATCTTTACCGGTGAAGCTAAACCGAATGTGATCCGTTTACTTCCTGCATTGAACATAACAAAAGCGCATGCTGATCAATTTTTGGAAGCATTTGACAGAAGATTAAAAGCCCTTTAGAATAATAGCATATGAACAAGTTTTTTTCAGTAGACGATATCCCGAATCTCTCCGAGGCTGTTAAGGAAGCATTAGCTTTAAAGGCTAATCCAAATGCCAATGAAGAGCTGGGCAGACATAAAACACTGGGCTTAGTTTTTCTAAATCCGAGTTTACGTACCCGTTTGAGTACCCAGAAAGCAGCAATGAACCTGGGTATGAATGTCATGGTCATGAATATGGATAAAGATGGCTGGGCTTTAGAGACACAGGACGGTGTGGTAATGAATGGTACTACGGTAGAGCATATCCGTGAGGCAGCTGCAGTCATGGGTGAATATTGTGATATACTGGGACTGCGTTCTTTTCCAAAGTTGAAAGACAGAAAAGAAGATTACAGCGAAGATCTGTTCAGCAAGTTTATGAAATATTGTGCTGTACCCGTTGTTTCTTTGGAAAGTGCAACCCGACATCCTTTACAAAGCCTGACAGATCTGATTACGATCGTAGAACATTGGAACAAGCCGGGTAAACCGAAAGTCGTGTTGACATGGGCTCCTCATGTGAAAGCATTGCCACAGGCTGTGCCTAATTCATTTGCGGAATGGATGTGCAGAGCTCAGGAAGAAGGTCTGTTAGAGTTTACGGTTGTACAACCGGAAGGCTATCAGCTCGCGAAAGAATTTACGGAAGGAGCTACTGTTTCTACCAATCTCAAAGAGAGTCTTAAAGATGCGGACTTTGTATATGTCAAGAACTGGTCTTCATATGAAGATTACGGCAAGGTATATCCGATAGAAGAAGACTGGATGATGGATAATAAGAAGTTAAAACTGACTAATGATGCTAAGGTAATGCATTGCCTTCCGGTAAGACGTGACCTTGAACTGTCTTCCGAAATTTTGGACGGACCCAATTCTCTTGTTATTAAAGAAGCAAGCAACAGAGTATGGGCTGCTCAGGTAGTTATCAAAAGAATGTTGGAAAATTTAAAGAAATAAAACGAAAGCAATAAGTAGACTATGGGGGTTAGTACGCTGAATATTATAAAGATTGGTGGTAATGTAATTGATAATGAGCAGGATCTGAATGATTTTTTGGAAAAATTCTCTGCGTTATCCGGAAAAAAAATATTAGTACACGGTGGTGGAAAGATCGCTACAAGATTGGCTACAGAGTTAGGGATTGAAGCTAACCTGATTGATGGCAGAAGAGTTACTGATGCTGAAATGCTGAAAATCGTCACAATGGTTTATGCAGGTCTTACCAATAAATCCATTGTCTCTAAACTACAAAATTTGAATTGCGATGCATTAGGACTTAGTGGTGCTGACGGAGATACGATCCGTACGATGAAGCGACCTGTCAAAGACATCGATTATGGATTTGTTGGAGATATCATGCACGATTCCATCAATACAGGTTCCATAAAGAAAGTATTGGAAGCTGGGTTTGTACCTGTTTTCTCTGCTATCACGCACAATGGTGTCGGACAGTTGCTGAATACGAATGCAGATACCATTGCATCCGCTTTGGCAGTTGCATTGGCAGATTTGTATGAGACTTCGCTGATTTATTGTTTTGAAAAGAATGGTGTATTACGGGATGTGACAGATGAAAACTCTGTTTTTGAACGTATAAGTGCCAAAGATTTTGAACAACTTAAAAAAGAAGGCGTGATCCATACCGGAATGATTCCTAAATTGCAGAATGCCTTTGATGCTATCCGTAAGGGTGTAAAGCATGTATACGTAGGTAATGCAAATAATCTGCATCTGTTTCAGCAGAGCCATTTCGGGACCTGCCTGGTCGCTAAATAAGAAATAAATCAACCTACAACCATGAGTAAAATAACAATTATCGGAACAGGAAATATCGGGCTTTCCCTTGCAAAAGGGCTCGTTAAATCAGGAGCTTATCCGGCTTCTGCTATTACATTGACGAGAAGATCGTTGTCCGCACTGGATAAAGAGAAGCAAGAAGGCTTCGGGGTGAGTGATAACAATGCTGCAGCTATTGAAACTGCGGATATTATAGTTCTTGCGGTCCTGCCTCAGCAACTCAGGAAAGTGATGGAGGAGCTGGAACCAACTATCGGTGCTCACCAGCTTATTGTTTCTGTAGTTTCAGGCGTGTCCTGTGCAGATGTGAAAGCGATATTAGGCAGTACTATACCTGTGGTACGTGCTATGCCAAATACCGCAATTGCTATCGGGCAGTCTATGACTTGTATCGCTACCGATAATGCCAGCGAACAGCAGTTGGAACAGGTGCAGCAACTCTTCGAAACGGTAGGAGCTGTAGTGGTGATCAACGAAGATCTGATGACCTCTGCCACAGCTTTGTGTGCCTGTGGTATTGCGTTTTTCTTACGAAGTATACGTGCAGCATCCCAGGGTGGTGTAGAAATCGGATTTCATGCGCATGATGCTTTGAAAATGGCTATTCAGACTGCCAAAGGTGCTGCTGATCTTTTACTGCAGACACAAAACCACCCTGAAAGTGAGATTGATAAAGTAACCAGTCCCAAAGGCTGTACAATCGCAGGGTTGAACGAAATGGAACATAATGGATTCAGTTCTGCTTTTATAAAAGGGATAAAGCTTTCTGCTGCCAAAGCCGGCGGATTATATAATGAGTAATATGCTGACCCTGATCGATAAAAGTATTCGTCTGTTGCAGGAGCTGATTCGTATTCCGTCTTTAAGCAGGGAGGAAGCCGATACTGCAGATCATATTCAACGCTATCTGGAGTCATATGCTGTAAAGACGCATCGAAAGGGAAATAATATCTGGGCATATAACCGCTTTTACGATGCCGGTAAGCCTACTATTTTGCTGAATTCACATCATGATACAGTAAAACCGAATCCCGGATATTCCAGAGATCCTTTTCAGGCTGAGATTATCGGTGATAAACTTTTTGGTCTCGGGAGTAATGATGCAGGCGGTTGTCTGGTATCTCTTATTGCCGTATTCCTGCACTTTTATGAACAAAAGGATCTGCGATATAATTTTTGTTTCGCAGCGACAGCAGAGGAAGAAATCTCAGGACTCAACGGTATATCTGCTATCGTAGAAGATTTGGGAAGTCTGGATTTTGCAATAGTAGGTGAACCTACACTTATGGATCTCGCCATTACCGAAAAGGGCTTGATGGTGCTGGACTGTGAGTCAGAGGGTGTAGCCGGTCATGCTGCAAGGGAAGAAGGTGTAAATGCTATTTATGAAGCAATGCCGGATATCGAATGGTTCAGAACTTTTCGTTTTCCTAAAGAATCAGAAAGTCTGGGTCCTGTAAAGATGTCAGTTACTCAGATAAATGCGGGTTCCCAGCATAATGTAGTGCCGTCAACCTGTTCTTTTGTGGTCGATGTGCGTACGACTGATGCTTACAGTAATGAAGAAACGCTGGCCATTATTCAGCAACATGTACGATCATCTGTCAAAGCAAGATCTACACGTCTTACTTCTTCTTTTATTCCTAAAGATCATCCGGTTGTGAAAGCCGGTACAGCATTAGGACGCCATACGTACGGTTCGCCGACGATGAGCGATCAGGCATTATTACGTATACCTTCTTTAAAACTGGGACCAGGGGATTCTGCACGTTCGCATATGGCAGACGAATATATTTATGTCCATGAAATAGAACAGGGAATTCCTCTCTATATACAGATATTAGATCAAATCGTACATTAAAAAAAGCGCCATTAATATTTACTAATGGCGCTTTTTGGATGTATTTCTTTTTTTAGATCAGACTGATCTGTCTCTTAATACTTTCCTCCAGCGAGATGATAGTCTCTGTGCGCTGAATACCTTTTACAGATTGAATATCCTCATTCAGGACTTTACGTAAGTGTCCGGTATCCCGGCAGATAATTTTCGCAAAGATACTGTATTGACCTGTACAATAATGTAACTCAACTACTTCTTTGATTTTCTTTAATTGTTCTACAGCATCGGCATATTGAGATCCTTTATCCAGATAGATACCTAAGAATGCAGTGATATCAAAACCTACTTTTTGAGGATTGATAATCAGATTAGAACCACGGATGATTCCAAGTTCTTCCATTTTTTTCATACGAACGTGTATGGTTCCGCCGGAAACAATTAATTTTTTAGCTATTTCGGTGTACGGAATCGAAGCGTCCTCCATTAATATGGACAAGATCTGGATGTCTAGTGTATCTAAATCGTAGTTGGAATAATTATTTTCCATAAATCCTGTATTTGTGTTTAAAATATGTCTTTGTTAAGATCTTTATATATGTGACAGGATGAAAGATCGTAGATTTCTACGGCTTTCATCACAATTAAATTGTAAGTTTTTCATTCAAAAATATCCTGGTCTATATGTGGTTAGTACTACAGGTGATTGTTTTTAAGTCCCTTTCAACTATAGCGTATTCTTTTTTCAATTCTTTTATTTGATATTCTTGATAATTTTACAAAAATAATAAGATTTTTGGTTATTGAGGTATTAATTTCATAATTAATATGTCATTAGTTTAAAAAAATTACTAGTAGTCCAAGTCTATTAAATCAGTATATTTATAAAAAATACAGGCATGGAATACGATGACGTAAAGATATCAAGGAAGAAGCCGATATTTCCGGTAGGATCCGGACTGCATAAATATCTGAAAATGTACCAACGGGATGGTAAATTGCCTATCGCCTATAAAGATTTATTAACGTTTACAGAAACCGTTCCCGTAATGGATAAATACGGAAATGATACCTTTTGGGAAACACCCCTGTATCCGCCGTATTTACAGGATCAGTTGTATGAAGGACTCAAAATAATCTATGCACAGCTCAAAGCTTCCGGAAATACCCGAATAGTCCAGCACAAGTATATAGATCGTATAGAGTACTGCGCATTCGGAAATACGAGACCTTTCCGTATCCGTATTGTCAATCGGTTGAACGATGTATACGATTACTTTTATATAAAGCAGGCGGATGCCTCGCGCATCTATGGATTGGAATTAGAGGAAATCTTGTCTCCCAATCAGGTCAATTATCTGGTTGATCACGAAACATTGGTCGAAGAGCATATTGTAGGTATTCCCGGAGATGTATTTACTAAATCCCGAATGTACTCCCCGGACTATAATATGACCCGTATTGCCAAGGAATTTGTAAAATTCAATGAAAGATGTATTATTACCTTACTTGGAGATATGAGGGCTTACAATTTTGTGATGCAGATTACACCAGATTTTGACGATTTCCAGTTCCGTATACGGGCAATAGATTTTGACCAGCAGTTTTATGAGGGCAATCCTAAAGTATATATGCCCCAGTTTTTTAAAGAAAATTTCCCGTATGTGAAGATCTGTATGGATTATCTCAATGACCGCACTGTATCTCAGTATCAACAGGAAGAGCGATCATCTATTGTACACAGGGTAAGAAGCGAGCGTCATCGTATCGCAGACCTGCGTGATGCTTCCAAGACCCAACAACTATCTTCAGTAGAGAATATCAACCGTCTGAAAGAGGGATATGCCGAATTTCACGATAATAAGCAGTATCTCAAGTGTAAGTCTATGACAGATATCATAGAGCTGAATGTGAAGAATGTGATCCGGCAGGTACAGTTATAAATCTATTTGACACGTTTTTCGTTGTCTTTGATAAAAGCTTCCCATCCGCTGTAACTTTTTGATGTTCCGGAAGAAGACGTATTTTGTTGGAAAGAGTGGCAGACCGCAACTGCCAGGCCATCTGTGGCATCAAGAAATTCGGGAGTTTCGTTAAAGCTCAGTAAAGTTTTTAGCATGGCTGCGACCTGTTCTTTTGTCGCATTACCATTACCAGTCACGGATTGCTTTATCTTACGGGGAGAATATTCGAAGATAGGAATATCATGATTCAGTGCTGCTGCCATAGCTACCCCCTGAGCACGACCCAATTTGAGCATCACCTGAATATTTTTACCATAAAAGGGAGCTTCAAGGGCTACACAGTCAGGTTTGTATTCTTCGATAAGAGCAGAAGTCTTCTTAAAGATACGCTGCAGTTTCAAGGCATGATCGTCAAGGTGTCCCATTTTAATAACACCCAGAGAAATAAGGGATATTTTTTTGCCGGTTTCCTTTAACAATCCATAGCCCAACACCACAGTTCCCGGATCAATTCCCAGAATAATACGCTCTTTAGTCTTTTCCTTTTGCATGCTGGTACAATATTACGTTTTTCTTTTGTGAATTAACTTAACGGGATGTCATTAAAAATTAGTAAAATTGTGCCGTTCGCAACAAACTATTTTGACAAATAATACCCGGAAATATCTCAATTTAATTATCAAGATTGCTGTTCTGCTATTAGCGGGGTGGTATATATATTCTAAAGTCAGCAATCAGCATAATCTTTATGAATTCAAGCTCCTGATGAAAGGACTGGACAAAAATCTGGTTACCGGAGTATTGATTGCTGTTGTTTTCCTGATGTTCTGCAACTGGTTTCTGGAGATTGTAAAATGGAAGTTTATCAGCCGGCGTATCGAACAGATCAGTTGGTGGAGGGCAACGGAAGCTGTTTTTTGCGGTCTTACATGGGCTATTTTTACACCAAACCGGATAGGAGAGTATGGCGGTAGGGTGATGTATTTAAAAGCAGAAAACCGTGCATCCGGAGCAGTAGCGATGGGAGTCGGGCATTTTGCCCAGCTAGTACTGACCAGTATATTCGGGGCGCTGAGTATTGCCTGGTTTATGACGACATTTCTTTCTTTACAACCTGGGATGAAGATTCTTGCATGGGCGGCAGGAATAATCTATTCAGCTGTGTTTCTCCTAATTTTCTTCAATGTACACTGGGTGGACAAACTGGTTCGCAGAATTAACTTTCTTAAAAAAATACAACCTTTTTTTTCCGTTCTCGAAGACTATAACAGACGTGAACTTTTTGTTATTCTTGGGCTGTCATTATCCCGGTTTATTATCTTCACTTCACAATATATCATCCTGATGGAAGTAATTCTTCCGGATTTACCATTTTTATCAATGGTTTTGATGATTTTTATCTTGTTTTTTATACAATCTGCCGTACCTTCGCTTGATTTATTTGATTTTAGTGTCCGGAGTTTTGTTGCCAGTAATTTATATAGTTACATTACTACACAGGAGATTGCTGTTATGGCCATTGTTTCCTGTATCTGGTTTGTCAATCTGATTTTACCGGCGATTCTGGGCTCATTTTTTGCAATAAAAGTTAATTATTTAAGTGATAACAAGTCTTAGCGTTTTTCTCATTATAATGACCATCGTGTATGTCGCTTTAGTGCTGTATATGCGTAATGGATGGGCTTCTATTTCTACGTTTGTGACTTCGGATGCCACTCCTTCTACAACTGTTTCGGTATTGATTGCGGCACGCAATGAGGAACAGGTCATCGAGCGTACCATCAATTGCTTATTGAATCAGGATTATCCTAAGGAATTGTTGGAAATCATTGTTATCGATGATCATTCAACAGATCGTACGGCTGAGATTGTGAGGCTCTATGCCGTTAAAGGGGTGAAATTGCTGCAGATGAATGAGAGTGATAAACTGAATTCATATAAGAAGAAAGCTATTTCTAATGCTATTGATATTGCACAGGGTGAAATTATTGTCACTACAGATGCCGACTGTCGGATGGGACGTCACTGGTTGTCTACCGTGGTCGGTTTTTTTGAGGAATATGATTCCTATATGGTTTCATCACCTGTTGTGTATTCGGAAGAAAAGAATCCGTTTGAAGAAGCACAGACTCTGGAATTCCTCTATCTGATAGGATTAGGAGCTGCAGGTATCTGTAATGGTCATCCTACTACCTGCAATGGCGCAAATCTCGCGTATAGAAGAGATGTATTCTATGAGATGGATGGTTTCAAGGGTATTGATGATCTGGCATCAGGAGACGATGAACTGCTCTTGCATAAAGTTGCCGAAAAATATGCTGATAAAATTGGATTCTGTAAATCGCCTGCAGCTATCGTATATACAGATGCTAAGCCTAATATGGCATCTTTTATCAGTCAGCGTAAGCGTTGGGCTTCCAAAAGCACACGCTATAAAAATAAAAGTGTGATCGTATTAGGGGTGAGTATCTGGCTGTTCAATCTGGCCATGATCCTGAGCGGATTACTGGCATTTCTGTTCCCCTCAACCTTAGGTGCGTTGATCTTTGCCGTTATTTTAATCAAGTTTGCTGTCGAATTATACTTTATGAGACCTTTATGTGAATTTGCTAATCGTACAGATCTCTTAAAGTACTTACCTATACTCACTGTCGGACACATTATATACCTTGTGTATATCGGTGTTGCCGGTAATATAGGTAAATACGATTGGAAAGGACGGATAGTTAAATAGGATTTAACTTCCCTTTACCTTAGCGCGAATTGCCAATTCAGCCTCTTTCACGATTTCTTCAGCAGTCCTTCCTGCCGGTTCTATAGGCTGGAGAATTTCCCACGACATTTTTGTAAAAGGATTCAGCGGAAACATACCGTACTTTACCATTTCATATGAACCATTTATTGCGATAGGGACGACCAGTGCGGTTGGATTTTTCTTTAATATAGTCGCAATACCTCCTACAGAGAACTCTTTCATTTTTCCGGTTTTGGTACGTGTACCTTCCGGGAAAATAAACACAGACCAGTTTTTGGTCTTCATATTGTTGGCTAATTTTAGAATTTCACTGATAGACTGTTTTGAATCTTTTCTGTCAATATTGGCGGCGCCTCCATATTTGAGATTATAGGAGATACTCGGAATATTAGCCTTTGCAAGTTCAATCTTCGAAATAAATTTAGCATGATATTTACGAAGGAAGAAAATCATCGGAGGAATATCGAACGGACTCTGGTGATTGGCAACAAAGATAATAGGCTGTCCTGTAGGGATATGATGCTCATTAATAAATTTTACAGGATTGAAAAGTAGAAAATTGTCACTCAATAGCGTAAAATTTAACAGATCTACACTGCGTTTGTGCGCACTATATCCGCCTAATTTCAGACATAGCCATTGGATAGGGTGAAATATAACCAGTTCCAGGGCAAAAAATAAATAAAATATAGGTGAAAGAATATATCCAAGAACTTTTCTCATTTGTTGTGTGTATTTAATGCTGCAAACTTAGATAAACTTGCTTTTATATGCAATTATAATAATAGAGCAAGTATACGCAAGTTACTGATGTAAAATTCAATTGCCAACGTTAAAGTATGAATGACAAAAGAGAATGTAATGACTGTAATATTGAGTTTTTGTTATTATAAGTTTATGTATTGTTTTGAATTATTTATATATGTATTAATAATATTCATTTTTATATGAATAAAGTTTATATTTGTATCAATAATTATAGATACAAAAGTCAATATAGTATTACCTGAGTTGTTTGAGAAGAACGATTAGTGATTTCCGAACCATACAGTTATGATTTAAAAAAATAGAATGAAAAAAATACCTGTTACCTGTCCCAGCTGTGATGCCAAGCTTAAAGTATCCAAGCTAGTTTGTGAGGCTTGTGAAACAGAAGTTGTTGGCAAATTTTCACTTCCTGTTCTTATGCATCTTACCGTTGAGGAGCAGGAATTCGTACTGGGATTTCTGTATAACTCCGGCAGTCTGAAAGATATGGCCAGAGATCTGGGAAAGAGTTATCCTACAGTACGTAATATGCTGGATGATCTGATTCAAAAAATAAAAAGTTTAGGATATGAGCAGTAAGTTTAAGGAAGTACAATCTTTTTCACAATGGTGGCTGTGGATATCTCTGTTAGCTTTATTTATTCCTATATATAGTGCCGGTGCATCCCTGTCTTTTTCGGAAAATTGGTACAAGATGCTTATGGAAATTTTGACTTATATACCATTCTATATCTGGTTGGCACTGGTTGTGTTTTTTGTGGCGATTAAGTTGCGGACAGAAATTAGTGATAATGGAATATTCGTAGACTTCAAACCATTCTTATGGAATAAAACCTACAGGTTTGAAGATATCCATACGTATAAAGTCGTGAAATACTCCATTTTTGATTATGGAGGCTGGGGTATGCGGATTTCATCCGCCGGAATAGCCTATACTACAAAAGGTAAATACGGGCTTAAAATTGCCTTGAAGAATGGAAGTCAGATCTTAATAGGGACGCAGCGCCCGGAGGAGCTAAGCAAAATTATGGATGAATTTCTAAAATCTAAAAAAGCAGATGAAAGCAGGTAAAATATATCTTAAACCTTTTGATGATTTTTCTGAAAGATCATTATTTATTACGGGTGTCATTTTTTACTTTTTGGGAAGTCTGTTCGCCTATTTTTACCACATTAAGTATAATGGTTTTATTAATATACGATTTGGTGAAAGCACAGCATTATACTTTCCGTTTATTAATAATTTAGTTAATACGGTACTTCCTTCGGTGATATTGTTTTTGTTTGCGAAAATGATATACGCAAAAACAAGGTTTATTGATGTCCTCAATACAGTTTTGATAGCAAGAATAGTTATTTATCTGACCTCAGTTCTTGTTGTACTGGATAAATCCAAATCTGCTACCGAAAAAATTACCAAAGCAGTTGCAGCCGGAGATATAAAGCTGGAAACAGTTTCGAAATTAGATCTGTTTTTAGTGATATTTATTGGCCTGTTTTCGTTGTTGATAATGATCTATTATTTCTATATACTTATTCAGGGTATGAAAGTTGCAATGAATAATAAAAAGATAATTGTCAATGGAGCTATTGTGATTATTTTTTTAATAGCTGATTTGATTGTACAATTTTATTTTCCGTATTTCTAATGAATATTATAAAGTATATATATACTCTTTTCTTTATTTCGATGTTACCTGTAGCTTTCGGGCAGAATATCATAGGTACCTGGAAAGGTTCTCTGGATGCTTCGGGGCAGGAAATTCCTTTGGTTTTTCATATCCACCAGAGCAATGGCAAATTCTCCGGAAAAATGGATAGTCCACGACAAGGAGCAATAGGATTACCGCTCAGTGAGGTATCATTCGAAAAGAATCAGGTTACCTTTAAGATGGCTTCTGCCGGAATAGTATTTCAGGGAGAGCTCAGCAAAAATGTAATCACAGGATTGTTTCAGCAGGGGGGAGGTAATATTCCGCTGCGTTTGACCAGAAGTCTGGATACAGTTACTGTAATAAAGCGTCCGCAGGAGCCGGAAGGTCCGTTCCCGTACAAAGAAGAAAATGTGACCTTTGAAAATCCTGTATCCAAAGTAACATTGGCGGGTACTTTAACCCTACCTGCAAAGGGCCGGAATTTTCCGGCGGTTGTTCTGGTAACAGGAAGCGGACCGCAGAACCGGGACAGTGAGCTGTTTGGCCATAAACCTTTTAAGCTGATTGCCGATTATCTGACCCGCAGGGGATTTGCAGTACTGCGCTATGATGACAGAGGAGTAGGATCATCTACCGGATCATTTGGTACAGCTACGACACGTGACTTTGCAAATGATGCCCGCGCTGCAATCAATTTTCTGAGAATACGTACAGATATCAATATCCGAAAGATAGGAGTCATAGGACATAGTGAAGGAGGGATGATTGCACCTTTATTAGCATCTGAAGATAAAGATATTGCATTCATCGCTATGCTGGCGGGACCTGCTATTGCTATAGATTCATTAATGGTTTTGCAGAATTATGCTATTGGAAAAGCTTATGGCATGTCTGAAGAGAAGCTGCAACAGGCAAAGGCGCTCAATAATCGTGTATATAAAGTTTTGAAAAGCAATCTTTCGGATGAAGAGGTAAAGAAACAACTGGCGGATGTTGCAGCCAATGATAAAGCGCTTTCTGAATTTACATCCAAATGGTTTCGGTATTTCATCCGTTTTGATCCCGTTCCTGTATTGAAAGCAGTCAAATGTCCTATATTCGCAGTATATGGCGGAAAAGATTTACAGGTTCCGGCTGAACAGAATCTCAATTCGGTGTATAAAATTTCGGAAGCCAATAAACATAAGATGGATTTCATAAAAATGTATCCTGACCTTAACCATCTTTTTCAGCATGCACATACAGGATTGATAAATGAATACGGGGAATTGGAAGAAACATTCAGTGAGGATGTCCTTAAAGACCTTTTTTCCTGGTTAAAACAGGTTACGAAGTAGGTTCCCGCATAATTGATGACTGTATTATTGATGTGACACATAGATAAATTACATATTTTTACTACAACGTTGTATATGTGTCTTTAGATAGAGTAACCAAGTTTTTCATTCATAAGATACGAATCCACATACAATGGGTTTGCCGGCTTTATTTTCGAATAGATGTTGGGTTGATTATATTTGTTAGTCAAGAATATGGCTCAATTGCATCGAATGAGCCATATGAGAAAAACCTAATAAATAACATATACTGATATTAAAAATGATGAAGCTGAAACATTTCTATTGCCTGCTCTTGCTGACAATTTTTTCACAAGCAACTTTTGCCCGGGAGGTTATTCCGTTTAATAAAGAGTGGTCATTCAAGAAAGGACCTTTTACAACCGATCCGCTACAATATGCTGATATATTCACAGGTAAATGGCAAGCCGTTTCAGTACCTCACACCTGGAATGCTGTAGATATGCAGACTGTGAAAGACAAGTTTTATACAGGTGATGCGTATTACAGAAAAGCATTTAAAGCCGATCCTTCCTGGAAAGGAAAGCGTGTATTTATTCGTTTTGAAGGTGTTAATACCAATACAGAAGTTTATCTCAATACTGCTCCGGTTTCATTTTCAGCAGAAAAGAATGACGTCGTTTACAATAATTCGACTGTAAATGGTAAGTACAATATTGTAGGCAGACATAACGGGGGGTATTCCGCATTTACGTTAGAATTGACGGATATGTTGAAATATGGACAGGAAAACGAAATATTAGTCAAAGTAAATAATGAAGCACGTCCGGATGTTATTCCGGTAAATCATACGTTATTCCCGATGTACGGCGGTATCTACAGACCGGTTGCATTGATCGTTACGGAAAAAGTCAATATAGCGGTCAATGACTTCGCATCTCCGGGGATCTACATACGACAGGAGAATGTTTCGAAAAAATCTGCCGATGTAGAGGTAAAGGTGAAGCTGGAAAACAAAAATCATGATGCCCAGAAAGTAGAAGTGGTTACAACCGTATTTGAAAGAGATGGTACGGTTAAAGCCAAACAAACCACTCTTTATACGATATTACCGCAGGGAAGACAGCAGGTATTACAACGTATAGCTATCAGAAATCCGCACCTATGGCAGGGTCTGGAAGACCCTTATCTTTACAAGCTGGTCACTCAGGTCTTACAGGCAGGTAAAGTTGTTGATGAGGTTATTCAGCCTTTAGGTTTGCGACATTTTGAGCTAAAAGCAGGAGACGGCATGTACCTGAATGGTATTAAGACTCCGATGTATGGTGTGACTCGTCATCAGGACCACTGGGGCAAAGGATCGGCATTATCCAATGCTGATCATGATCAGGACCTCGCTATTATTAAGGAAATTGGTGCGACTACTATTCGTCTGGCACATTATCAGCAATCTGAATACTTTTACGCCAAATGCGACAGCATCGGCTTTATTATCTGGGCAGAGATACCATTTGTCAACCGTGTGACTACTCAGGAAGAGAATAACGCGAAACAGCAACTGACAGAATTGATACGGCAGAATTTTAATCATCCTTCCATTTACGTCTGGGGACTGCACAATGAGGTCTACAGCCCGCAGGCATATACAATAGAACTGACGACCAAGTTGAATGATCTGGCTAAAACAGAGGATCCGGATCGTTATTCTGTTCAGGTAAGCGGATACAATGTCATTGATCATCCTGTTAACAATAATGCAGATATACAGGGTATCAACCATTATTTTGGATGGTATAATGGTAAAATACAGGATGTGGAGCAATGGGCAGATAAGATTACGAAGGATTTTGCCGGATATAAAATTATTTTTTCAGAGTATGGAGCTGAGGCAAATCCAAAACATCAGCAGGAAGCAGTAGGAGATATTGGTAATCAATGGTCTAATCCAGCCTTTTTCCCGGAAGAATTTTCAACCAAATTTCATGAGATTCATTGGGGTGTAATAGCTAAACATCCGGTATTTGTGGCCTCATATCTGTGGAATACGTTTGATTTTGCTACACCAATCACTTTTCAGGTAGAGCCACGAAACTATAAAGGAATGGTAACTTTTGACAGGGCATTGAAGAAAGATCCGTTTTACTGGTATAAGGCCAATTGGAGTAAAGAACCGGTACTTTACCTGACACAGCGCAGAGTGGTGGAAAGAGGGAATCAGATTACTCCTGTTACGGTATATTCCAACATCGGTACCCCGCAGTTGTTTGTCAATGGCGAGGAAATTAAAACCTTCCGAAAAGGATATACAGACGTTCACTATATTTTTGAACAGGTAAAATTAAAAGAAGGAGAAAATATTGTGGAAGTCAAGGGGCTGAAAGACGGTAAAGCTTTTGAGGATAGAATAACCTGGCATTATGCAAAAGATAATGCTAAGTCTTCGGAGAAAGACGGACCAAAATCAAATAAATCAGAGCATATCGGTCTCTGATGTAATTCAAACAAAAAGCCAGACATAATCGTCTGGCTTTTGTTTTATTATATGTGCTCTTATTAGGGAGTTGTATTGGATACGGGTAATATTTTACCGTTATAATACTTGCTTCCGTTTTGTGCGAATTCGGCAATATATCTACCCATTTCAAAAGCCAGTGTACCTGCTTCTACGCCAGGAAAGGCTGTCTCAAACATTTCGGTCTGGGATGATCCAAGTGCGAGGCAGTTTACTTTGATACCCTGCTCCTTAAACTCTTCTGCCAGACATTCTGTCAATACGCCGAGAGCACCTTTACTTGCTGAATAGGCAGATAGTCCCGGGAACTTTACAGAACCCTGAAATCCTCCCATACTGCTTATATTGACGATATGCCCTCCGTTTTTCATCAAAGGTGCTACATGCCGGATCATATTTACATGTCCCAATAGATTGGTCTGAAGCATTGTCGCAAAGTCTTCTGCACTGGTTTCCAGAAAAGGCTTGTAAACCAATGCTCCGGCATTATTGATCAGAATATCTACACTGTCAAACTTAGACTGAATAAACGGAATCAATATTTCCGGATAATTATCATATACAATGTCGAATTGAGCCGGATATAGTTTTCCGCCATCGTAATTCAGGGAAGAAGCAATTTCATGTAATTTTCTGAGTTTATCTGCAGATCTTGCTAAAGCGATGACATTATTCTCTTTATTTGCTGTCAGATCGAGGACTGCTTCAAATCCGATTCCGCTGCTCGCTCCTGTTATAACTATATTTGCCATAATAATTTAATCTTCTTCTATTCTGCTCTGCTCAACCTCTTCTGCTGATGGTAACTTTTCTTCTCCAAGACCTTTCGGGTTGAAGACATAATAAGCACCGGACACTGAAACTAAAGCAGAAATAATATAAAATAATAAACTGATCAATACTGCAAGGTGCGAATCCAGATAAAAGATCTTTGCTCCCCACATATACACAATCTCACGCATACCCAGACCTCCCACTGAAAAAGGAATAATAGCAACCAGAGAAGAAGCCAGGAAAAGAAAAAGATAAGGAGAAAACTTTCCTTCAAATCCCAGTGCGTACAGGATCATGATCGCAGATAGAACCTGCATGGACTGCACGCCTATCGCTTTGATATGTGTTCTGAAAAACCGAGGCTTAAAATCCGGAAAAAACTTCCATATTACCAGATAATAGACTATCGTACCCGAGATAAAACATGCTGCTGTAAGTGCGTTTGGTATTTTCAGCTGAGGCATGAAGATAATCAGAGCAGATATAATCAGACATAGCGCCCATAGTCCGCTCAGACGGTCAAAAAACAAAGCGCTTAGTAATTTCCGGCCTTTGATTTTGAATTTTTTACGAAGAAAATAGATCTTATATCCGTCTCCTCCGATACCCCCGGGCAGAAAGAGATTATAAAATAAGCCCAGCTGATACAGTTTGAAGTTGTATTTTTCACTTACGTCCAGACCTATTCCTTTTAGAAAACTAAGTAATCGTGAAGAAGAAATAAAGATAGAAAGGAGGAAGGCTAAAAATGCGAGAAATAAAAATAACGGATTACTATTGCGGATGGCTTCTACCAGGTCTTTTATATCGACTTTGCTGAATACCCAGTATAAAGCTCCTATAGTGACAACAACTTTGAGTATATTTTTAAGGATATTCCAGTACTTCTTTTTGTTCATGTGTATGTAAAACTAATCACTTTCAGAGATTAGCGGCTCAAAGGTAATAAAAACTTAAGGTCCTTTAAAGGAGATTACATATTAAACATTGGATAAATTCGGGTGTAAAGCATAATCAGATACCCGATAAGCATTAATGCTGAAAGTGAAAAAAGCCAGTTGATGTCTGTTTTTTTATACTTCTCTTTAAGCATGGTTATCAGCAAAATAACGAATATGGTGAAAAGTAAAAATGGGAATACCAAAAACCATTTATGCTCAAAATATACATAAGATTTGTCCAGTTGCTGAGATTTTCCGGATAAAAATGGAAAAGCTGCAAGTCCCAGAATGATAATGAACAATCGCAATAAAACTTTTGCAACCAATTTGCTTGTGGTATGATTTTTGGAATGCTCGTTCATGGTGTTGTAATTTGTATATTTGCAAACATACAAAGATTGATTTATATAATTCTTAAACTATGCGTAAACATATTTTGACTTTCGTAGCGATCCTAGCAGGTGTTTTCTTGTTTTCATCGTGTGGAGCACAGAGAAAGACAACGTCTTCTTCAGGTAGCTCAAGTTCTTCCAGTACAGAAGTAAATGACGGACCGAGTGCCTCTCAGTGGAAAGGTGGTGTAAAGGGTACATGGATTCTTAATACCATTACCCGTGAGAACATCCCTGCAGCTTATACCATTAAAACTGTATTTGAAGAAGCTCCTGCAGAGTGCTTTGAAGGAAGTGTATGGAATTTTCCATCGAATGGTAAAGGAAGTATAGAATTTACAGCAGAAGGTACATTGTGTGCTAAAGGAGCTGTACGTAATATTGTATGGTCAATTTATAATCCAGGAAAAATGGGTGGTCAGCCGCAATTTCAGTTCAAAAAAATCTATTCAGGAGATAAGGCAAGAAATGTTACAACAGGATACCGTATGGACCTGTCCTTTTCTGACGGAGAGAAACTAGTGATGAAAATGCCTGTTGATTTGGACAATGGTACAGGTTATTTAGTCTTCAACTTTTCAAAAGCTGTAAGATAAATAGCTGATAACAGATAATAATACAAGGAACGCAGGCGCTACATGGCCTGCGTTTTTTTGTGCTTTACTGTCTGTAATTTGTGCAGAAAGACTCTTTTGCAAGTTGTCAGTGCAGAAAAGAAAAAATGGCAGTGGGAGACTAAATTTATTGTTTATTGTGTTGTAACATATATTTTTTGCTTGAATGGCCTAAATTGGAACATTTTTTGCTGTTGTCAAAGATGCAAATCATCCATCTATGAAAGCAGAAATGAATGGTAATTAATAATTATGGAAATGGTAGATGAAGTAAGGGAAAAGGAAAAAGAGGGACAAAGAAAAAGAGATAGTTCAAAGATTTATTTTTTTATAATCGCAATAGCTGCTTTGCTGGCAACTAATATCTATTTCTACGTAAAGTTCAGGTCTTCCGGTGAGAAAGTTTATACACTAACGGTGCAGAAAGAAAGTCTGCAGATTGAGATAGATAGAATAGAAGCAGAATTAGATAATCTGAATGAGGAGAATGTTGCTTTAAGTGAAGCGATGAAAAAATCCGAATTACAGGCACGTAAAATTATTGCAGATCTACGTAAGGAGTTAGAAGCAAATGTGCTGACTACAGAGCAACTCAATCAGGCACGGAAAATAGTAGCTTCCTTAAAAGTTGATGTCTCTGGATTGAAAACGGATATAGCCGATCTGAAAGCGAAGAATGAAATGCTTGAAAAAGAGAATGAAATTCTCAATAGTAAAGTTTCTGAGGGCGAATCAAAAATTAGTGGTCTGACGGCGCATAACTCCGACTTAAAAGATAAAGTAACAACAGCCTCTGCTGTAAAAGTATCAAATATTACTATCAATGGTCTGCAGGAAAAAAGAAAGGGACGTGTAGAAGTAGAGACCAGAGCCAAGCGCGTAGATAAGTTAGAGATCAATTTTACTATAGCGGACAATACGCTGGCTAAAACAGGAGCAAAGGAAATCTTTGTAAGAATTATTAATCCTCAGGGTAATCTTATTGCACAGTCAAACGACATTTTCTACGTACACGGAGAAAAACTGCAGTACACGTTTAAAGAAAGTATCAACTTTACAAACAACGGAGAAGAATACAAGTTTCTATGGCAGGAAGAGAGTAAAGATTTTGCTAAAGGCGCTTATACGATATTGCTCTATGCAGACAATGCTATAATGGGCAGATCCAGTGTAATACTGAAATAATAAAGGCCGTTAGTACAAAACTAAACTAAACAGTAAAAGGGCTTTGCATGTATGCAAAGCCCTTTTTATTTGTTAATAGGAGCAGCTATTATAGAGCTAGCGATTAGATATCCTTAATCATCGTATAGTAGAACGGGATATGTACAATAAATACAGTTCCTTTTCCGGGAGTAGTTTTGAAATCTATAGTTCCTCTCATACCTTCGATGGTTTGTTTTACAAAAGCCAGGCCCAATCCTGTTCCGGAACTCTTGGTTGTAAAGTTTGCCTGGAAAATCTTAGGTAATGCCTCATCCGATATTCCGTTTCCATTGTCAGTAATATGTATTTCTACCATTTCATTAGGGTTGGCATATATCTCAAAATCAATTTTGAGTTTTCTGCGACCCAGACCGGCTTCAATTGCATTTTTGATAAGATTATTAAAGGTTCTCAGCAACTGATCCTTATCCCCCAATACAAATATTTCATTAGAATCAGCATGATTGGTAACGCTGATCTTAGCCTGCGTATTTGTACTGTAAAATGAAACAGATTTGTTGATTTTTTCAATAATATTCACCTTTTCAAACCGGGTATCCGGAAGTTTGGCAAATGCTGAAAATTCACTGGCAATATGGGATAAGCTGTCGATCTGTTCAATAAATGAGGTGGAGATCCGATTAAAGCGTTCCTCAAAGCGTGGATCATTTTCCTTGTAAGATCTGGACAATTGCTGAATTCCAAGTTTCATGGGAGTCAGTGGATTTTTGATTTCATGAGCGATCTGTTTGGCCATTTCTCTCCATGCAGCCTCCCGTTCTATGCCCATCAGCTTTTTGGAGTTCTCCTCGAGTTTGATCAGCATAAAGTTGTATTCTTTGACCAATGCGCCGACCTCGTCATTCCGCTGCCAGAAGAGTGGTTCATTCTGTTTACCCACATTTGTCTGGGACAATTTCTTCCCTATCATTACCAAAGGAGCAGTAATCTTATTGGAGATATACACCGCAAAGAAGCCGAAGGCAATAATAATGATGGTGTAGATATTGATCAGCGTATTGAGCAAAAGATTGATACTGGTACTTTCTTCCTTTTTGGATGCAAAATAAGGGATATTCAGGTAATAAGCGATTTGATAATCGGCATTACGGATACTTGCATAGCTGGATGAAAATTCAAAATCGCCTACTCTTTCCGGTTCGATTGTCTCCGTCTTTTTGATTAACGATAATTTTTTGTACGCTGTAGGGTTGATAAAAGTCGAGAAGAGCTTCAAATCATAGATCTTCGGCTGAGAGGAATAGATGAGCCTTCCATTGCGATTGAACAAGGTAAAATCGGTGGTCATGGCCTGGGATAGAATATTCAGATAGGACTCTACTGTTTCCTTACTATTCATACTCTCTGCAGAGTTCATCATATTCTCCAGTTTCCTGGAGACTTCGGCAATATATTTTATACGATTATTTTCTCTTTCATGACTCAGCCTCGAGTTGATGTTGTAGAAGGCCAGTGCACCTGATATGAGGATTGCAAAAATGATGGATACGATAAATATGGTCTGGATCCTTGTACTATACTGTATTGTATTTTTAAGGATCATAAAATGATATTTAATACTCTTCAGCCTGAAGGATTTCTGGGTCATCGTCTGTATCAGGTAGATCACTATATCGACAACACTAAAGAATACAAACAGAAGTACAAAAAAGAAACAGGTAACAGCCAGATAGTCATAGAAATTCTGATTGGCCCGACTGATCACCAGCGTCGTATGGCTATCCGGGCGATACATAAGGTGAAAATAGTCTCCCGGTTCGTCGATCTCTATAAACTTGCCTACTTTGTCAGGGAATTTATTATCGGCACTGGGATAGGTGTATTTACCGTATTGGGTCACCAACTGCTTATCTTTATACAGCGCAAAAGAATTATTCAGAAAGGACTCCTGTTGTAACGAAGTGGTACGGCTGTCCGATAAAATCTCCGGGTAAGGCAGGATATAACTGAAGGCTCTGTTCTTAAGATTTAAGAAGATATTAGCAGTAGTATTGTCTCCCAAAGGCAGATTTAAGGTCATGAAATATTCATGTGTACCCAACTCACTTTTCACACGATAGAAGCTCTCTGTTACTTTGATAGAATTATTGATGACCTTCTCCCTGTACTCTTCAAATTTATTATTTGGATAATTATCAAGAGGGATGTTATTTGCATAGTAGTACCCGTTAAAATCAAACTTAGAAAGGTATCCGCTGAGGTATTTTTTCTTAATGAAGTCTGTTATTTCAATTGCGTTCTGCTGATTTGCAGAAAGTCGAAATAAGTGTTGTAGTTGCTCATCATTTTTCATGGATTTCTCAATATCCATAAATAAGGAAATGGCATTGGTGTCATCTTCAGCCTCCAGATTACTCAGTACCAATTTCATGCTCTCCAGTTTTTTGATTTTCATGTATTTATCATGATTAATGGAAGAGAAGAGAGCAACTATTACAAGTATGACAATATAGAAGGAAAAGCGGTACTGTCCCAAAGCGTATTTTCTCAGAAAAATAAGCAGTATCAGGATACCAAGAAGAACATTATTGATGCTGTTTTCTCCCAGTAAGGCATATACAATCATAGAGAATATCAATACAGCCAGTTGAATGTTTAGCTTGATACTGACCTGTTCGAATAACTGATCAATAAGCCGCAAAAGAATATCGATATAAAAGAACAGAGATAGTATCGCCAGACAGAGGTTAAACAGGTTTAACCAGCTGTATTTACTGAGATCTGCTATTTTTGAAAAATCATAACTCACAATAGAGGTATGTGTGATCAGACTGCCCAGATGCTTAAAGAGCAGGTTGTAGAAAAAGTAAATACTGAATACAAGAAGACCGGATACCAGATAAGGAATAATCTTCTTTTTCAGCTGAGGTGGCAGAATAAGTTTGTCCGAAACAGAATGTATAAATGCGAGGCACCAAAGGCAACTCAGATTGGTTAATGTAAGTGCCCACAGGTTAGGGAAAACAGAATTGTATGCGTAGTACTTCGGGTCGAATATTCCCAGGCTGGAGTGCATCGCCAGCCAGTTACTCTGCAAATCGATGAAGCGGAGGGAAGCCAGAACAGATACAAATATAAAAACCCCAAGCCAGGCAAAACCTTTTTTAGCCAGATTCAGACAGATATTATGGGTAAGGATAATAAAACAGAACATCGCAGATACCCAGCAAATAAATTGCAGAAAGATAAATACATTATCATGTTTTCCACTCTTTAGCTTTACCGAGAATAAATAGGTTCCATCCTTGCTATAGACATTCTGTATGTTCTGTATATCTGTATAGTCTGCTATCTCCAGATTAGAGTCGTCTATGAGCTGCTTATTGAAGGTGTTTTTCAGGTACTCATTATTACTGTTGAATAAGCGCTTGACGAGGACAAGAGCGAGTATATTGACATCGCCTGCAGTTTTCTTTTTTACGACAAAGGACCGGTTGTTTTCGATCATGTAAGTCGTATTTGACTTGAGTCCCGCATCTGTAATAGGTACATAGACATCCGTACTCCAGAGCACAGGTTTACTGTCTTTGTACAGATATAGGAATACGCCTTTTTCAGATGCAAATTTTTCCAGTATATCTGCCGATTGCAAAGGGAACTGTTCCACATTTTTAAACGTCTTCATTATAGTGGAATCTGCAAACAGATCCTCAATGATACTTTCTTTTTTGTGGATATTAGCGGTAAGCTCATTTTTATCCAGCTCCAGCATATCTTTGTCCGTAATAGTAAGATGTATCGTGAGGGCTGTGCCCATGAAGGAGATGGTAAGAATAAGAAGGAGTATACGTATTTTCGTCGTTAATTGCACAGCTATATAAGATTTACGTAAGTAAATATAAAAAAAAGTCCCCACATACTTTTATGTGAGGACTTGTGTATTTTACCTGAAAAGGAATTCTAGTTGTGAATATCTTCTTCTCTGAATAATTTTGCTGTTAAATATTCACGATTCAATCGTGCAATATTTGTCAGTTTGATACCTACAGGACATTCTGCTTCGCAGGCTCCTGTATTGGTACAGTTACCAAATCCTTCAGCATCCATTTGATCTACCATAGCCTGAGCGCGTTCATAGCGTTCTGTCTGACCTTGTGGTAACAATGCAAACTGAGAAACTTTTGCAGAAACAAAAAGCATTGCTGATGCATTTTTACAAGCCGCTACACAAGCTCCGCATCCGATACAGGTTGCAGACTCAAATGCTTCATCCGCAATTCTTTTAGGAATAAGGATTGCATTCGCATCCGGTACACCTCCGGTATTGACATTTACATATCCTCCGGCTTGTTGGATACGGTCAAATGCGGTACGGTCTACAGCAAGGTCTTTCAATACAGGGAACGCAGCCGCACGCCAAGGCTCGATGACGATTGTTTGTCCGTCATGGAAACTACGCATGTGCAATTGACAGGTTGTTGTTCCTTGTTTAGGTCCGTGAGGACGACCATTAATAACCAATGAACACATTCCGCAAATTCCTTCGCGACAGTCATGGTCAAAATAAATAGGATCTTCACCTTTACGGGTTAATTCTTCGTTAACAATGTCAAGCATTTCCAAGAAAGACATATCGTCAGCGATATTATTTGCCTGATAGGTTACGAACTGACCTTTTTGTTTATCATTTTTCTGACGCCATACCTTCAGCGTTAAATTCATATGTGCACTCATGACAATATTTTTAAGTAATGAATAGCGAACGGCGGTGCCGTCCGCTATATCTACTATTTATAACTTCTTTGTGTTAATTTAACATTTTCGAAAATTAACTCTTCTTTGTGAAGAACCTCTGGTTGGTTTTCGCCTTTGAATTCCCAGGCAGAAACATACGTGAATTCTTCATCATTACGTTTCGCTTCACCTTCTTCAGTCTGACTTTCCAGACGGAAGTGACCTCCACATGATTCTGAGCGGTTGAAAGCATCGTCTACCATCAATTCACCTAATTCTATAAAGTCAGCAACACGGCCGGCTTTTTCTAAGGACAGATTAAGCTCTTCGTTCTCTCCTAATACAGTGACATTAGACCAGAATTCTTTTTTAAGTTCCTGGATCAAACCTTTTGCTTTTGTCAGTCCTTCTGCTGTACGAGCCATACCACAGTATTCCCACATGATTTTACCCAGTTCTTTGTGGATATCATCTACAGTCTTTGTTCCTTTCAGTGAAAGCAACTGTTTGGTTTTAGCTTCTACCTCTTGTCTGGCTTGCTCAAATTCCGGACGCTTGTCGTCTACCGGTGCAAAACCTAATCCTGAAAGGTAATCACCCACAGTATAAGGAATTACGAAGTAACCATCAGCAAGACCCTGCATTAATGCAGATGCTCCTAATCTGTTTGCTCCGTGATCAGAGAAATTACATTCTCCTAATGCGTACAATCCAGGGATAGTCGTCATCAGGTTATAATCAACCCATACACCACCCATCGTATAGTGAACTGCAGGGTAGATACGCATTGGTTGTTTATATGGATTCTCATCAGTGATCTGATAGTACATGTCAAATAAGTTACCATATTTTGCACGTACTGTATCTTCACCAAGACGTTTGATTGCATCCGCAAAGTCAAGGAATACAGCTACTCCGGATTTACCAACACCACGACCATCATCTACCGCTTCTTTAGCATTACGGGATGCAACGTCACGAGGAACAAGGTTACCAAATGAAGGGTATTTTCTTTCCAGGAAGTAATCTCTGTCGTCTTCTTTGATGTCAGCTGCTTTTAATTCTCCGTTACGAAGTTTAGCCGATAATTCCTGAGTTTTAGGTACCCATACACGACCATCATTACGCAGTGACTCCGACATTAATGTCAGTTTAGACTGATGATCTCCTGTTACAGGAATACATGTTGGGTGAATCTGTGTGTAACAAGGGTTAGCGAAGTATGCACCACGCTTGTGTGCTCTCCATGCTGCAGTTACATTACATCCCATAGCATTTGTAGACAAGAAGAATACGTTACCGTAACCTCCTGTACACAATAATACAGCGTGTCCTGCGTGAGACTCAATAGCTCCTGTTACCAGATCACGCGTGATAATACCTTTAGCATGACCATCCACTTTTACTACATCAAGCATCTCATGACGGTTGAACATTTCAACTTTGCCCTTTTTGATCTGACGGTTTAATGCAGAATAAGCGCCTAATAATAATTGTTGTCCGGTCTGGCCACGTGCATAGAAAGTACGGGATACCTGTGCACCACCAAATGAACGGTTGTCTAACAAGCCTCCGTATTCGCGGGCAAAAGGAACTCCCTGAGCTACACATTGGTCAATAATATTTACCGATACTTCAGCCAGGCGGTATACGTTTGCCTCACGTGCACGGTAGTCACCACCTTTGATTGTATCGTAGAATAGACGGTATACAGAGTCACCGTCGTTTTGATAATTTTTTGCTGCGTTGATACCTCCCTGTGCTGCGATAGAGTGTGCACGGCGTGGAGAATCCTGATAGCAGAATGCTTTTACGTTATATCCCAACTCAGCTAATGAAGCAGCAGCAGAAGCTCCCGCTAAACCTGTACCAACAACGATAATCGTGAATTTACGTTTGTTAGCAGGGTTAACTAACTTAAGATTGAATTTATGATTTGACCATTTTTGGGCTAAAGGACCCGCTGGTACTTTTGAATCTAACATATCTCTATTATTTTATTTTGATAGATGTTTGCTTTCGCTCTTATCTTAAAATAGTTTATTTAGCAAAGAAAAAATATAAAGGCATGGCTGCAAATCCAATAGGGATAAGTACACCGAATACCCAGATACCTAAAAATCTAACAATTGGAATATATTTTCTGTGATTGAATCCAACGGTCTGAAAAGCCGATTGAAAACCATGTATCAGGTGAAAAGATAATGCTGCCATTGCTACTACATATAATAATACTAACCATACGTTTTGGAAAGCATAATCTACCTGTTTGTACAGGTCGCGTGCTTGTATCGTCTGTACACCATCTTTGACTTCTATACGGAAATCAGTGAATTCAGACTGGCTTAATTCTTTGGAGGTGGTCACATTGGTGGCCAGATCTGTTTTGTATTCTATATAAGGAGTCTGATCATTGTGATATTTCCACCAAAAGTTTGCCATGTGCGTAGCGATAAATACCAATAATACTGTTCCTAAAATTCCCATGTTTCTGGAATTCCACGCACTGTTAGCTGCTCCGTCGTACTTTGCGTACCCAATCGGGCGCGCTGCCTTATTTTTCAACGTCAATACCAATGCATAAATAGCATGGATAATAATAGAAGCATAAAGTAAATAAGAAACTACTTTAATAGGTGCAAAATGGGTCATGGTGTATGCGTATTGGTTAAACGCAAGACCTTCATCACTCTTAAACAGTTGTAGGTTTCCTATCAAATGGACGATCAAAAACGTACATAGGAAAAGTCCTGTTAAGCTCATGATCAGTTTCTTCCCCAACGAAGAACTTAAAACTGGCTTTGATTTACTCATTGTCCTTGTATTTTAATTTAATACGCAAAACTATCTATTTGCGTCATAAAAATGTAAGCAAGACCGTAAAAAGTACTAATTTAGAATTGTTCTAAGTTTGTGGACGACAAAAGCCCGGTAAACCGGGCTCTTATTATCGTTTTTGAGGTCTTGTGACCAGTGTTTTTTCTACAAGAAATTGTATCCTACACCAATTGACCACATTTTGATCTTGTCTTTGTTGTCACTAAGACTGGACAATCCATGTTCGTAACGAAGGTCTACAGTGAACTTGCTTATGTCAGCACCTATACCACCGATAATACCTGTTGATGCTTTTTTGTAATTCGCAAAGTCGGTGTATTTACTCAATGATCCGCCTTCACTTACTTTGAATGCAAATACCGGACCTGCCTGAAATCTTACACCGATAGGGCCTAATCCGACACGTGTACCTAACAATACAGGGACATCAATTGTCGTCAGATCAAAAGTTCCGTTTTCTGTGGATCCGTTTTCGGTCTGATATTCACCTTTTATTTTCTTTCCGGTGAAATAAGCCTCCGGCTGAACATGAAATCCTGCAGCACCAACTCTGGCCCACAAACCTGCCTGATAACCTGTTTTTGTATCCGAATTAAGCCATTTGCCTTCAGATTTCAGACTGGAGAAATTCAGTGCTCCCTTAACCCCGAATTTTAAACTTGGGATCAGCTGAGCATTTGCTGAAACGACTAACATCATAGAGGCAACTAAACTGAGTATAAACTTTTTCATAAAAAATGTATTTTTTGTTATAATTTTAATTTTTATTACTTTTCAATCTACGTACAAATTTTAAACCAAAAATGGCAACTATCAAAATAAGCGATTCCGATTGGGAAATCCTAAAGGTAAAGTTAAAAAGAAAATATAATAGTTTGACGCAGGAAGATCTTCTGTACAGAGAAGGACAGGAGGAGGAGTTGGTACAGCGACTGGCGAAGCGTATCCGTCGTAATACGGATTATATACTGTTTACATTGGGAAAAGAGCTGGAGGACTTAACGAGTAATCGTTTGTAGGTATGGAGGAGATTAGTTGGGCAGACTTTGAGAAAGTTGATTTAAGAGTGGGGACAATTCTCGAAGCTGTGGATTTTCCGAAAGCCAAAAAACCTGCTTATCAGTTGGTCGTAGATTTTGGTGAAGAGATCGGTATTCGCAAGTCCAGTGCACAGATTACAGTACATTACACGAAAGAGAGTCTGATCGGCAGACAAGTCGTGGCAGTGATCAATTTTCCGAAGAAGCAAATCGCTAATTTTATGTCGGAGTGTCTCGTAACAGGATTTGCAGATGAGAATGGAGATATAGTATTGACTGCTGTTGAGCGTCCGTTGCCTAACGGATCGAGGTTGTGTTAGTAAATCAGATATGAGATATATTAATTTTGAAGAAGGTAGCAACATAGATCCTGATGAGTTTTATATGAAGGCTGCTTTGACTCTGGCAAAGAAAGCGTATGAAGAAGACGAAGTCCCGATAGGTGCTGTCATTGTAAGTCAGGGGAAAATTATTGGGAAGGGATATAATCTGACAGAACGTCTTAATGATGTGACCGCGCATGCCGAAATGCAGGCTTTCACAGCAGCATCCAGTTATCTGGGCGGCAAGTATCTGAAAGATTGCACCTTGTATGTCACTGTAGAACCCTGTGTGATGTGTGCCGGTGCATCCTACTGGACGCAGGTATCGCGAATCGTGTACGGAGCTCCGGATGAAAAAAGAGGCGCTTCCAGATATGGTAAATTATTCCATCCAAAGACGGAAATCATATCCGGAGTATTGCAGGAAGAATGTGCAGAATTGATTACATCATTTTTTCGTCAGAAAAGATAGGACAAATCTCATTTCTTGTCAGTAATCAAAACATATCCTCAATCTAAACGTTATATTTGTATACAAATCAAGTAAAGTATTAAACTATTAAATTTATAAATATTATGGCATTTCAATTAGAAGCGTTACCATACGCATCGGACGCATTAGAACCACATATTGACAAAGAAACCATGGAAATTCACCATGACAGACACCATCAGGCGTATGTTGACAATTTGAACAAAGCTATTGCAGGAACAGATGCTGAGAATTTATCACTAGAAGAAATTGTAAAAAATGTTTCTAAATATAGCCCTGCAGTGCGTAACAATGGTGGAGGTCACTTTAATCACGGTCTTTTCTGGAGCGTGTTAGGTGCAAATGCGGGTGGTCAGCCTACAGGTGAGCTTGCAGCTGCTATCGATGAAACATTTGGTTCATTTGACGAATTAAAGAAAAAACTTCAGGAAGCAGGTGCAGGACGTTTCGGTTCCGGTTGGTCATGGTTGATCGTAGGTGCTGATGGCAAATTAGCAGTTACTTCTACACCTAATCAGGATAACCCTTTAATGGATGTTGCTGAAGTAAAAGGAACTCCGGTATTGGGTATAGATGTGTGGGAACATGCTTACTACTTAAAATATCAAAACAAACGCCCGGCCTATCTGGAAGCAATTTTCAATGTGATTAACTGGGATGCTGTCGCTGAAAGATACGCAGCAGCTAAAAAATAATTTCGCTGAACAGCGACTAAAGTAAAGCGATGGATATCCTCCATCGCTTTTTTTATACTTAATTTATTGCTATGAAGATAAAATGTGTAAGTAAACATATTTTGCTGATTGTACTGTTGGCCACATTGTTTGCCGGTTGTCATTCACCTAAAGCTGAAAAAATATCTTTTGAGTACCTTCCTTCTCAAGCCCGAAACAGCGAACACGATACAGCTACTTTTGCTGCAGGATGCTTCTGGTGTATTGAAGCACAGTTTAAGGAATTAAAAGGTGTAGAACAGGTGGTGTCTGGTTATAGTGGAGGACACGTTAAAGATCCGACGTATACTCAGGTGTCATTGGGAGGTACAGGGCATGCAGAAGTGATACAGGTGGTGTATAATCCTCATATCGTGTCCTATGATCAGCTTTTACAAGGGTTTTTTCTGGCACATGATCCAACTCAGCTCAATCGTCAGGGAAATGACGTAGGAGAGCAATATCGCTCTGCGATATTTGTACATGATAAAATCCAGCTGGATAAAGTGCGGTACTATATCCGAAAAATGACCGATGAAAAGCTTTATGATAAACCGATCGTTACACAGGTTGAACCGTTCACAGTGTTTTATAAAGCAGAGGATTATCATCAGAATTACTATACAAACAATCCAGATGAAGCTTATTGTCAGTATGTCATTAAACCGAAATTGGAAAAGTTTAAACACATTTTCTCCACTAACCTTAAGCATACTCCTTAAAGGTTGACAGTCCATAGTTTTTGCTGTAATTTTATAGTGTAAATCAGTGTGTTACTGAATAAAATTAAATACTTATGTTAAAAGGATTTTTCAAAGTTCCTGTTCCTGTTAATGAACCGGTATATACTTACGCTGTCGGAAGTAACGAGCGTAAATTATTGAAAGCAGCTATTGAAGAAGCGCGTTCAAAACAAATAGATGTCCCGATGTTTATCGGAGGGAAAGAAATCCGTACGGATAAAAAGATCAATATCACTCCTCCGCATGATCATCAGCATGTATTAGGACAATATAGTGAAGGTACCAAGACGCATGTTACGGATGCCATCAATGCTGCTCTGGCTGCTAAAAAGGATTGGGAAAATCTGGCATGGGAAGATCGTGCTGCTATTTTCTTAAAAGCTGCTGATCTGATTGCAGGTAAATACCGCTATAAGCTGAATGCAGCTACCATGCTGGGTCAGTCTAAAAACCCGTATCAGGCAGAGATTGATTCGGCATGTGAGATTGTGGATTTTCTACGTTTCAATGTACAATACATGAGTGAGATCTATGCTCAGCAACCTCCAGTGTCCGGAAAAGGAGTATGGAACCGTCTTGAGCAGCGTCCTCTGGAAGGATTCGTATTTGCTTTGACTCCATTCAACTTTACGGCTATTGCAGGTAACCTGCCTTCATGTGTTGCTATGATGGGAAATGTGGTTGTATGGAAGCCTTCCAATACACAGATCTATTCGGCAAATGTATTGATGGAGATCTTCAGAGAAGCAGGTCTTCCGGACGGAGTTATTAATCTTGTATTTGTTTCCGGCCCGGATGCAGGAGATATTATCTTCAAACATCCTGATTTTGCAGGTATCCATTTTACAGGTTCTACAGGGGTTTTCCAGAATATCTGGAAAACTATCGGTGAAAACATTCACTTATACAAAACATACCCTCGTATCGTAGGAGAGACCGGTGGTAAAGATTTTATCCTGGTACACCCTTCTGCAGATCTGAAAGTGACCAATACAGCTATAGTACGTGGAGCTTTTGAATATCAGGGACAAAAATGTTCGGCAGTATCCCGTGTATATATTCCAAAATCATTGTGGCCTGAACTAAAGAAATCAATGATTGCTGATATTCAATCATTTACTATCGGTGGTACAGAAGATTTTACAAACTTTATCAATGCCGTTATTGATGAAAAATCATTTGATAAATTGGCTAAATACATTGACCGTGCTAAAGATTCCGCTGATGCAGAAATCATAGTTGGAGGTACATATGATAAGTCAAAAGGCTACTTTATCCATCCGACAGTTATCGTAGCAAATACACCTGACTACGAGACATTATCTGAAGAACTGTTTGGTCCGGTATTGACTGTCTATGTATACGAAGATGCGAAGTGGGAGGAAACTTTAGAGTTAGTAGATAAAACATCCATCTATGCGCTTACAGGATCAGTAATTGCACAGGATCGTTATGCAATCACACAAGCTACTCATGCTTTACGTAATGCTGCGGGTAACTTTTATGTCAATGATAAATGTACAGGAGCTGTAGTTGGTCAACAACCATTTGGTGGTGCAAGAGGTTCGGGTACGAATGATAAAGCAGGATCAATGATTAACTTGTTACGTTGGGTCTCTCCACGTACGATCAAAGAAACATTCAATCCGGATACAGATTACAGATATCCTTTCATGGAAAAAGGAGAATAATAAAGAAGAAGTTGAATTCAGTAGAAGAGCTGGTAAATTTATTTTTACCAGCTCTTCTTATTTATTTAGCGTGAGCTTTAGATTTTATTTTAAAATATAGGGTAGCACTAATTAGTAGAAGTATATACTTGTCATATTAGTCTTTAACCTCTCTCCCGGTCAAACCGAGATCTCTCCTTAAAAAGGAGAGAAGAACAGTCCGGTCAAACCGTTGTCACTGTTCTGACGAATTAGCACAGCACTGCTTGTGCCTGAACCGATAAAAGTAGCGGGCACAAGCGGACGCTTGCGCCAGAAATGGGTCTCTATAGTCTTACCGGTGCGGATACCGGCAACGCACTAACTGCGTCTGTTGGTGTCTCCACCAACAGTATAGTCGTAAACTAGCAATAATTATATGCTTGTCATATCAGTCTTTAACCTCTTTCCCGGTAAACCGGGATCTCTCCTTAAAAAGGAGAGAAGGACAGTCCGGCCAAAGCTTTTATCGGGATCTGATATCCGACATGCTTCATATCACATAAAATTATGTTTATTTAATCACAAGTTCAGCATATACCGGTCTGTGATCAGACGCGTAAGACTCTTCTATTACCGTGTGGTTTTGGAATTTAGGATTTTTGCTTTTATTGACCATGATAAAATCAATTTCTCGGTTAGGATTCACTTCCGGAATAGTAAATCCGTTAGGAACTTCGCTACGTTTAAAGAAATCTCCTAAAATTTTTATAGGTTCCGATTGCGGTTGTGCATTAAGGTCTCCTACAAGGACAACGAGATGTTTTGTGTCCTGAAAATGATTGACTATAAATTTAGCCTGCGCGATTCTGTTTTCTTCTTTTAAATCTAGATGTGTATTGGCAAAAAGAATTTCTTTGCCTGAAGGAATTTTGATTTTTGCAATACCCAGACTTCGCATTTCACTTTTGACAGGCATAGGCAGTTCAAGTCGTTCGGTATTGGTAATTGGGAATTTTGAGAGAATCAGCGTTCCGTATTCTCCTTTTTCCAGGTCGATTCCTTTCGAAAAGAAGTAATATTTCATTCCGGCTAATTCTGCCAGTTTTTTAGCCTGATCAACATGCTCCGAACGGCCTACATTTACATCTATTTCCTGTAGTCCGACTACGTCCGCTCCGGATGTACGGATCACTTTTGCGATAGCTTCAAGATCGATAATACCCGGTTTGCTGGGCGGATTGCCGTGGTGAATGTTGTAGGAAAGAATCTTTAAAGGCTGCTGTCCGAATACAGGGGAACAGAGATTAAACAGAAATAAAAGGAGAATAAGGCTGTATTTATTTTTCATGATATGAGGTTGTGAAAAATAAATATAGCCATTCTTTTGGAATGGCTATATGAATAAATTATAACATAATCGTGACTGGAAATGTTTTATTCCGGTTCGACAACAGCTTCTACACCGGATACTTCTGCTTTGATTTTTTGTTCTAGCTCATCCATCAGATCCGGATTGTCCTGAAGTAATGATTTTACAGCATCACGGCCCTGTCCAAGCTTGGTGTCTCCATAACTGAACCAGGATCCTGATTTTTTAATGATATTGTACTCCACACCGAGGTCGATGATCTCACCAACTTTAGAGATACCTTCCCCAAACATAATATCAAATTCAGCAATCCGGAAAGGAGGAGCAACTTTATTTTTTACAATTTTTACTTTTACACGGTTACCGGATACCTCATCTGAATCTTTGATCTGTGAAGTACGGCGGATATCCAGACGAACGGATGCATAGAATTTAAGGGCATTACCACCTGTTGTTGTTTCCGGGTTTCCGAACATTACACCAATTTTTTCGCGCAACTGGTTGATAAAAATACAACAACAGTTAGTTTTGGATATGGTTCCTGTCAGTTTACGCAAAGCCTGAGACATCAGACGGGCCTGTAGTCCCATTTTGGAATCTCCCATTTCTCCTTCAATTTCACCTTTAGGTACTAATGCCGCAACGGAGTCAATGACGATTACATCAATAGCTCCTGAGCGGATCAGGTTGTCGGCGATCTCCAGACCCTGCTCACCATTATCCGGCTGAGAAATCAGCAGGTTCTCTACATCCACACCCAGTTTCTGTGCGTAATATTTATCAAATGCGTGCTCGGCATCGATGATGGCTGCAATTCCGCCTTTTTTCTGTGCCTCTGCAACTATATGTGTCGCTAATGTTGTTTTACCTGAAGATTCCGGGCCATAGATCTCGATAATACGGCCTTTTGGTACACCTCCGATTCCCAGTGCAATATCCAGACCTAAAGAACCTGTAGAAATAGACTCAATCGGTTCCACCGCTGAATCACCTAATTTCATGATCGTACCTTTACCGTACGATTTTTCTAATTTATCTAAAGTAAGCTGTAAAGCTTTTAATTTGTCTTGGTTGCTCATATTTTTAGTAATTATTAATCAAAAATACAGATAAAAATGAAATAATCAAATTTAAAATGCTAATATAATTAGTTTTATGATGTTTTTAGTATTAAACGATCTGTTCCTTACCTGTATTTAATTTCCGGTGTGTGGTTTTTAGAAACTGAGTTTCATAATATTTACACATATAAGTAATAGGGCAAATCTCACATTTGGGTTTTCGTGCAAGACAGATATAGCGTCCATGCAGAATAAGCCAGTGATGTGCAACAGCTATCGTTTCCTCCGGAAGAAATTTGACCAGCTGTTTTTCTACAGCAAGAGGAGTAGTCGCTCTGCTGGTCAGGCCAAGTCTGTTACTTACCCTGAATACATGCGTATCCACCGCCATTGCAGGTTTATTGTAGACGACAGAAGAGATTACATTTGCTGTTTTGCGACCTACACCCGGTAATTTGATAAGATCTTCGATTTGTTCGGGCACCTCACCGTTAAATTTTTCAATAAGCATATTGGCCATTCCGACCAGGTGTTTGGCTTTATTGTTGGGATAGCTTACGGAGCGGATATAACTGAAGACTTCGTCAACAGAAGCTACAGCTAATGCTTCTACTACCGGAAAGCGCTCGAAAAGTGCCGGAGTTATCTGATTGATCCGCTTATCTGTACATTGAGCCGACAGAATAACAGCAATGAGAAGTTCATAAGGATTGCTGTAATTTAATTCGGTCTGTGCATCAGGATTGTGAGTAGAAAAATATTCTACAAAGGCACGGTAACGATCTTTCTTTAACATATCCAAAGATACAAAAACCTTTACCTTTTAAAAAAACAAGGCCCGGTGATGTTACCGGGCCCTGATGTTTAAGATACTTAATCTTTTTTCAACGATTTGGAATACGCTAAAATACTTTCAATTGTCTTGCTGTTGGGATTTTTAGACAAATTCTGAAGATTGGATTTTAGCTGAATCTCAAAAATATCGTCCTGATAGTTAGTCAGATCTTTATCTTCTGTTGTGTAAGTATCTTCTTTAATTTTTGTAAAGTTTTCTACCATAAGCTGAGCTAAATTTGTTTGTTATCAACTTCTTATCAAACGTAAGATAAGCAACTTATAGTATTTTATATCACAAAAAAATTATTTTTTCTTCTGTGACAGATATTTATCTGCTTCGGCAATAGCCTGATATGCGTTCACAACACCGCCTGTAACACTGATTTCATCCAGATATACTTTTTTCTTGCTGCCGTCTTCAGCTTTGATAGATACTTTTTTATCCACTTTAACAACAGATTTCATAATAATATCTTTTGTCTCTTTAGCTGTCAGCTGCGGATAATAAGAACGGATCATAGCGGCAAGACCTGCTACTACAGGTGAAGCCATACTTGTACCTTGTTGCTCTTTGTATAAAGATCCGGGCATAGTAGAATTGATTTTTACTCCGGGAGCAAATACATCTACAGTCTTATATCCGTAATTGGAAAAATCTGCTACCAGATTATCATCCTGATAAAGTCCGCTTGCACCTACTGTGATCCAGGCATCCGCTTCTCCCTGAATAGCATCCAGGCTATCTGTATAGTATTTTGTAGGGAAGTTTTTGTGGATATCTACATCCTGCCCATCGTTACCTGCAGCGTGTACTAACAATACATCTTTAGAGATTGCGAATTTGACGGCATCATCAACGGCTTTTTTATTGTAAGCATAACTTTTTCCAAAACTCATATTGATGACTTTAGCACCATTCTCAGCAGCGTAGCGGATTGCATTTGCTACATCTTTATCGCGTTCATCACCATTTGGGACAGTTCGTACAGCCATTATTTTCACCTGATCTGCTACACCGTTGATCCCGATATTGTTATTGCGTTTTGCTCCGATGATACCCGCTACGTGTGTGCCGTGCTCTGCGTCCGGACCGGTTACATCAGCGTTTCCATAATAGCGCTCTGTCGCATCGTCATAATTATCACCAATGATATGGCGCGGATCAAACTCTTTATTCAGGTGATATTTGACCTGATCTCCATAGTATGTTGCGGCCTCTCCTAATTGTGTATAAAACTGGGATACTGATCCTTTTTCTTCCTGTATACCTCTTTTAGCAATACGTAAAGCCATTTTTTCCTGATCGTTGGCAGGCGAATAAGCTTCAATATCTGCTAATGTCAATGTATTGGTATCTTTACCTATTTTTTTGAAGATAATTTCTAACTGATCTTTCAGTTTGACATAGTTTAGTTCGCCGAACTGTGCTTCCTCCAGTTTTTTTGCATATTCGCTTACCATACCCTGATAAGCGACAAATTCTCTTCTTTCAGCAGCACTTAAAGGAGTACTTGGTAATACGGAAATATATTTGGGCTCATACTTACGGATAAGACGAGTCAGCTCCAGATTGTCATGGTTGACATTTTTTCCGTTGGCATTTCCGATAAAGTTCCAGCCATATTTATCATTGATGTAACCGTTTTTATCATTGTCTTTACCGTTATCATTATTGTCTTTGGGATTGATCCAGAGTACATCTTTTAGGTCTTCGTGTTTGACATCCACGCCACCATCTATAACAGCGACAATGACAGGCGTAGCTTTTCTTCCTTTCAACAATGTCTGATAGGCTTTTTCTGTACTGATTCCCATTACGCCATCCTGCTGGAAATCAAGATTAAACCAGTTTTCAGGGGTCTTTTGATCCTTTTGTGCAAACGAAAGAACTGGTAATGTACCAAAAGCTAATATAATAGCTAATTTTTTTAATCTCATAGTCGCTTATAAACGTTTATTTCTTAATTAATGATCTACAAACAAATATAGGGCAATAATCTGAAGCAAATTGTTAATTTTTTCTAAATCGGTAAAACTTTTCGGTTATCTTTAATGAGTTTTCATTTTATGGGTTTCACAGACCTGTATTTTGTCAAAATACTAATTTCAAAATTCTATTTATGATCAGAAAAATTACCATATGGACAGGAGCTTTAGTCGCGCTATCCTCTTGTTCTTCAAATAATAATATGTCAGAAAACAAACCATTACAATGGCCGGATGTCACTGCGCCGGTCGCTGCTATCAAACCACACCAACGTGTCATTCATGGAGACACCGTTACGGACAACTACTATTGGATGATCGATTATTTTAAAAAGGGACCCGATTCTTCTAATGTTGTCAGTTATCTTGAGGCTGAAAATGCCTATACAGCTGCTGTAATGAAGCAGACAGAACCCTTTCAGCAACGCCTGTTTGATGAACTGAAAAGCAGGATTAAAGAAACTGACGAATCTGTTCCGTACTTCAAAAACGGATATTATTATTATACACGTACATTAGAAGGACAGCAATATTATAAATACTGCCGTAAAAAAGGTAGCCTGGATGCTCCTGAAGAAATACTGCTGGATGTGGATGCAATGGCAAAAGGACATGCTTATTATGCTGTAGGTGGTCTGTCTGTGAGTCCGGATAACAAATTATTAGCCTACGGTGTGGATACAGTGTCACGTCGTGAATATATTGTGCATATAAAGAACCTGGAGACTGGAAAGATCATGAGCGATCGTATTTCGCGTACAAGTGGAGGTACAACATGGGCAAATGATAATAAAACTTTGTTTTACACAGCCAAAAATCCGGTCACATTGCTCAGTGAGAAAATAAAAAGACATACGCTGGGCACAGATGAAAAAAGTGATGTCACCGTATATCATGAAAAAGATAATACCAATTACATTGGCGTGAGTAAGTCCAAAAATGGAAAATATATAATGATTTATAGCGGAGGTACATTATCTTCAGAAGAATATATTCTGAATGCAGACGATCCGAACGGAGTATTCAAAATCTTCCAGCCGCGCATTAAAGATGTACTCTATTCTGTAACGGCATTGGAAGATAGATTTTTGATCGTCACCAATGATAATGCGAAGAATTTTAAGGTTATGGAATGTCCACTGGACAAGACCGGAAAAGAAAACTGGAAAGAGATGATCCCTCACCGTGCAGATGTACTGGTCAGTGACATTGATGAATTCAAAGATTTCCTGGTGATTTCCGAGCGTAAAAACGGACTGACACAATTAGCTGTACGGAATCTGAAAGATGGTAAACAGCATTACCTGGATTTTGGGGAGGCAGCTTATACAGTTTCTCCCAGTACAAATGTAGAATACAATCTGAGTACGGTACGTTACGGGTATACGTCGCTGGTGACTCCTTCTTCTACCTATGAGTATAATATGGAGACACATGAAAAGAAATTACTGAAACAGCAACCGGTATTAGGTGGATACGATGCGGGTAACTATACTACCGAACGCATTTTTGCAAAAGCAAAAGATGGTACATCCGTACCTATATCCATTGTATACAAGAAAGGATTCAAAAAAGATGGTCAATCTCCTCTGTTGCTCTATGCTTACGGTTCCTATGGAGCATCTATGGATCCGAGTTTTTCATCTACCCGGTTGAGTTTGCTGGATCGCGGATTTGTATATGCCATTGCTCACATCAGAGGAGGTGAGGAGATGGGACGTCAGTGGTACGAAGACGGTAAAATGATGAAAAAGAAAAACACCTTTACCGATTTTATCGATTGCGGACAATATCTGATAGATCAGCAGTATACAAGCAAAGGTCATCTGTACGCTAAAGGTGGCAGCGCCGGAGGGTTGTTAATGGGAGCTGTGGTGAATATGGCACCCGATCTGTGGAACGGTGTAATTGCTAATGTTCCCTTTGTCGATGTTGTCAATACCATGCTGGATGAAACGATTCCGTTGACGACAAATGAATACGATGAATGGGGAAATCCGAATACAAAAGCTGCATATGAATATATGAAGAGCTATTCACCCTATGAGAATGTAGAAAAAAAGGATTACCCGAATATGTTGGTGACAACAGGACTTCATGATAGTCAGGTACAGTATTTCGAACCGGCGAAATGGGTAGCCAAACTGAGAGCAACCAAGACGGACAAAAATATTCTGTTGCTAAAGACGGACATGGACTACGGTCACGGAGGAGCATCCGGAAGATTTGATTACCTTAAGGAAGTGGCGCTGGAAGACGCGTTCCTTTTTGCTTTGGAAGGTATCACCAAATAGCAATACATAATAAAAGGCAACCATTGGTTGCCTTTTATTATTAAAAAAATATCAGTAGCCTATTTATTATGCAGGCTGTCCAGTTTTTCTTCCCGTTCGATTTCTCTTGAATCCAGCTGGTGCTGACGATAGTTGTCTATTGCAACTTTACTGGCTTTTTGAGAAACTATAATGCCGATAATAGCAATGATCGTCACTATAGATATCCCCCAGACGTATTTTTTCTTGTCTTGTTTGACAAGCCAATACATACAAAAGATATAAGGTACTGCGAAAAACAGATAAAAGATAATGCTGGGCGTATCCATATAAACTAAATTTAAGGTGTATTGCACCTGTTTGCAGACGCAAAATTATCGAAAAATAAGCATTTAAAAAATTTTACGTTTACGGACCGCTGCTGATGACCTGATGTTGACATGCAGTTTCTTATCCTATTTACAAAATCATAATGCTACGATTGCAATTTGTACATGTAAAAATTTCAATTTTAGAATATGGAGAAGTTTGAAAGAGGGGATGGTATGGTCTTGGAAATCAATATATTCTTTGAAAATCATAATTCAGTAAGGTTTTGGATTTTTTTCAAAAAAACGATGCGTTTATTGCATAAAAGAAAAAAATAATTTTATACATTTGCGCAGTCAATAACAAAGACATTTTTTCATTGCATATGAACAGTAAAAAAACAATAACTCAATCGTATTTACAACCTTTTGAAAGGTTTGTGAGCAGGTTGGTTTATGCTTTTTTATATATGGAATGTCCCGTTATTCGCTTCCGACGACCTATACTGCCTCGAGCTTGATAAAGAGGCAGGCTACTTCCAACAAATAAAAGGTTCTTCCTGCTCGAAGATCCGGGTTTCAATTTTTTTTGTTTATTTACTGACAAAACTAACATTTAGTTGTTGTTTTATTATTTGGGGTCGTTTCATTCATGACAATTTCAGATTTTTTAATTATTCCGGCCAAACCAGAACATACACACTATGCAGAGATCATATGTGATGAAATGTTCGAATCTGCGAAAGCTCGCGGTACTGGTATTGCACGTCGTAAACCGGAGTATGTGGCGAACAAGATGACGGAGGGTAAGGCTGTAATTGCATTGCACAGAGATGGCAGATGGGCCGGCTTCTGTTATATTGAGACATGGAGCCATGGTGACTATGTTGCCAATTCAGGTCTTATTGTTAATCCTGAATTTCGTAAAGTGGGACTGGCCAAAGCAATCAAAAAACGTGTCTTTGAATTGTCCCGAGAGAAATATCCGCATGCCAAGATTTTTGGACTGACAACGGGACTGGCCGTGATGAAGATCAATTCGGATCTGGGATATGAGCCCGTAACCTATTCTGAACTGACAACAGATGATGAATTCTGGAAAGGCTGTCAAAGCTGTGTGAACTATGATATACTGGTCAGTAAAGAACGGAAAAACTGTATGTGTACAGCTATGTTGTGGGATCCGGTAGAGAAGGAACGCGAGTTGAAAGAAAAGATACAGCGTAAAATGGAAGCGAAAGAACGTTTGGATCGTATTGCCAAAAAGCAATCCCTATTGAAACGTATTGAAGCGAAATTGTGGAAATCCACAAAAAAAATGGTGATGGCGGTTTTTCCATATCATCGTAAACCTGCAAAAGGATTTTAATTTTTATATTATTGCTGTGCATCTTCACGTTGAAGAATGGAAAGTATATAATTTCAACAATAATGAAAATAAGATTGAGGTACTTCTGACTGTAGTCAAAGGGAAGTCTTTCATCGAAATTTCATATATAATAAAAAGTAAAAAGGACACATGAAAAAAGTAGTTTTAGCATTTAGCGGAGGATTGGATACTTCATTTTGTTGTATTTATCTTACCCGGGATTTAGGTTTGGAAGTTCACTCTGTAATCGTGAATACAGGTGGTTTTTCGGCTGAAGAGTTGGCGACAATTGAGAAGCGCGCATACGAATTAGGCGTTAAGTCACATGCAGTAGTGGATGAAACAGAAAACTACTACCGGGACAGTATCAAATATCTGATCTTCGGCAATGTATTGAAAAATGCTACTTACCCTTTATCCGTTTCAGCAGAACGTGTGTGTCAGGCTACAGCAATTGCTAATTACGCTAAAAAAATCGGAGCAGAATGTGTCGCTCACGGTTCTACAGGAGCCGGAAACGATCAGGTACGTTTTGATATGATCTTTAACACCCTGATTCCTGGTGTGGAGATTATTACACCTATCCGTGATCTTAAGCTAAGCCGCGAAGCCGAAATCGAATACCTGAGCAAACATGGTGTAGAGTATTCTGCTGAAAAAGCTAAGTATTCTATCAATAAAGGTATCTGGGGTACTTCAGTAGGTGGAGCAGAGACATTGACTTCTAATCAGTATCTTCCGGATTCAGCATGGCCTACTCCGGTTACCTCATCTACTCCGCGTCAGGTGACTATCGACTTTGAACACGGCGAGCCTGTAGCACTGGATGGTAACAAGATTGGTGCTGTACGCGTTATTCAGGAACTTCAGGCTATTGCACAGCCTTACGGTATCGGACGTGATATTCACGTAGGTGATACGATCATCGGTATCAAAGGACGTGTTGGTTTTGAAGCAGCAGCTCCTGTTATTCTGATCAAAGCACACCATACTTTAGAAAAACACACGTTAACAAAATGGCAACTGGCATGGAAAGATCAAATAGCAGGTTTCTACGGCAATTATATGCATGAAGGACAGATGCACGATCCTGTGATGCGTGATATCGAAGCCTTCCTTGCAAGTTCACAATCTACAGTCAACGGACGTGTATACATAGAACTGAACCCTTACCGTTTTACAATTCTTGGAATTGATTCTCCGAATGATCTGATGTCTAATAAATTCGGAACGTACGGAGAGATGAACAATGGCTGGACAGGAGACGATGTAAAAGGGTTCTCTAAGATTTTCGGGAATCAGACATTGATCTGGCATAAAGTGAATGCAAAGTAAAAAAGCATAAGACGTTAACGCGAAGCAGAAGTCTGTCGCAATACAAATGAAAGAATGGAAAAGATTAAAGTAGGAATTGTAGGATCTGCAGGATATACGGGCGGAGAGCTTCTTCGGGTATTGATCTATCACCCACATGTAGAGATCGTATTTGCTCAGAGTGCTTCTAACTCGGGAAATAAAATTTACGATGTGCACAATGACCTGTTCGGAGATACCGAACTCGCTTTCTCGTCAGACATCTGCGATAATATAGACGTACTGTTCTTATGTGTTGGACATGGTGATGCACGCAAATTTCTGGATGCCAATATTATTGCGGAGCATGTGCGTATTATTGATTTGTCACAAGACTATCGTCTGCGCGCAAATACTGACTATCAGCACAAACAATTTGTCTACGGGCTACCGGAGTTAAACAGAGATCTGATCAAAACAGCTCATTATATTGCTAATCCGGGCTGTTTTGCTACCAATATCCAACTGGCATTATTACCATTAGCCGGACAGGGATTACTACCGGATCAGATCCATATCAATGCGACTACCGGATCTACCGGTGCGGGACAAAAACCGGGTGCAACGACTCATTTCTCCTGGCGCAATAATAACTTATCTGCTTACAAATCCTTTGAGCATCAGCATTTGCAGGAGATCTCTGAATCACTGGATCAGTTGCAAAACGGATTCTTGCCTATTTCTGATAAAACACTGTTGGATCGTGCCGCAGAAAAGATCAATTTCGTCCCACAAAGAGGAGATTTCACAAGAGGCATTTTTTCCGCTATCTATGTAGAATCTGATCTGAGCGAAGAAGAGGCATATAAGCTGTATGACTTGTATTATGCCGGTCATCCGTTTACACATGTGAGCCGTGCAAATGTAGATCTTAAGCAGGTAGTCAATACGAATAAGAGCATTATTCACCTTGAAAAACACGGGAATAAATTATTAATCCTTAATGTAACCGATAATCTGCTGAAAGGTGCTTCCGGGCAGGCTGTTCAGAATATGAATCTGATGTTTGGACTGGATGAATGTGCCGGTCTCCAACTAAAGAGCGTAGGATTCTAGATATTTTCAAAACTGTAAATACAGAAGAGCGTCTGGCATAAGTCAGACGCTTTTTTATGTACTCGCATTTCTTGTTTTCATAATAAACCTTAATTTTCCTTGTAGTAAAATCATCCGATACCTGTATTTTATCGATAGCGTTACCGATAACGCTACCGGTGTTTTATTTGTCTGTTTAGTCGTTTTTATAGCAAACATCCTCTTTCTTTGAATATCAGATAGCGCTAGCTATTGGAAATATTCACCCAAATTAATAAACAGATTATGATACAATGTAAACCATTTAACTTTGTATTCTTGTTAGGACTCCTGCTGATTTTTTTCTTGTCAAACCCTTCAGGTGTGTTGGCTCAGGAAAATGATACGCAGATAAAAGGAGTGGTCAAAGACGCTTCTACTCAGTCCGTAATTGCAGGAGTATTAGTTAGCAACCAGAAAACCAAACAGCAGACCAGCACAGATGCTTCCGGTGCTTTCAGCATCAAAGCAAATGTAGGAGATGTACTGAGATTCTCCTTTCTAGGCTACGAACATGTCAACGTTCCGGTTACGGCAATAAAATCGATAGAAGTCGCTATGACAGCGAGCAATTCTATGATAGATGAGGTGGTCGTGACAGCACTGGGAATTAAGCGGGAAGTCAAATCCCTGACTTATGCGACTCAGCAATTGTCTGGGTCTGCAGTAAATGATGTGCGTGATAATAGTGGTAACGTAATGAGCAGCCTGACGGGGAAGGTTGCCGGAGCCGTTGTCACTACAGCAGCTACAGGACCGGGAGCTTCGGCCCGTGTCGTGCTTCGCGGAAATAAGTCTATCAGCGGCAATAATAATGCACTGATCGTGATTGATGGAGTTGTTTTTGATAACTCCAGTCAGCAGCAGGCTACCGGAACTACTTATAACTACGGTACAAGTGATGGAGCTGCCAACATCAATCCGGACGATATCGAATCTATCAATATCCTAAAAGGACCTTCTGCAGCAGCTTTGTACGGTAGCCGCGGAGCGAATGGTGCTATTGTCATTACAACAAAGCGCGGAACGGCAGGACGTTATCAGATTGACTATAACGGGAGTGCTTCTTTTGACCAGGTAAATATGCTGACCAAATTTCAGAATGTCTACGGAAGAGGAAACGGAGGCGTGTATGCGGATAATGCTGCAGAGAGCTGGGGGACAAAAGCACAGACCTACCAGAGTAATGTAAGGGACTTTTTTGAGAATTCAGCTACCTTCAATAATACGGTCAGTACCTATGGCGGAACCGAAAAAGTACAGGGATATGTGTCTTATTCTAACAGTAAGATCGGAGGAATTGTACCCGGAAATAAGTTGGGCAAGAACGCTTTGAATCTGAGAGTCAATACCGAACTGATCCCGGGCTTGAAAACGGATGTAAAACTGAATTATCTAAATCAAAAAATAGATAACAGACCTCGTCTTGGAGATGCAGGCACACCTATCGAAGCTTATATTATGCCCAGAGATATGACATCGGATGAACTTGGACAATACGAAACCATCAATCCGGCGAATGGCCAGCCTATACGTAAGTACTGGACGAATTCTTCCATTTATGACAATCCGTACTGGAGTACAAACCGCACTTCTGTAGATGAACAGCGTGACCGTATTACCGCTTTAGGTTCGGTGACTTACGAATTTACAGATCGTATTCGTCTAATGGGAAGAGCCAGTTTTGACAAGTATATCGATAAGACCTATGGTAAATTCTATGACGGTACCGTTTCATTGGGAGATGTACGTAAAGGAGGTAAATATTATGAGACCAACGCCAGATACTGGGAACGTAATCTGGATGTGCTCCTTACAGGTGACCAGGATCTGTCAGAGCAGATTAAACTGAATTTTACGGCAGGAGCGAGTGCACTGACACGTAAATATTCCATAACGCAGGATATGGCCAACGGCTTGTCTATTCCAAATCATTTTTCTTTGACTGCTGCGACCACACCTGAATTTCCGATCGTACAGGATTACGAAAGAAGGCTCAACTCTGTATACGGAAGTCTGCAGTTCGGATTTTTTGATTACCTGTTTCTGGATATGACTGCACGTAACGACTGGTCTTCAACATTAAAATCTCCACATAGCTATTTCTATCCGTCTGTAGGTGTTTCAGCGGTATTCCATGAGGCTCTGAAATTGCCGGAATGGGTAACCTTCGGAAAGGTCAGAGGATCTTATACTATCGTTGGTAATGATGCTGAGCCCTCTTTACTTAGACAGTTATATCTCTTCTCACAGGGAGCCGGACAAGGTTTTATTTCGCGGTCACCAAATAAATCTATTGAAGACCTTAAGCCTGAAAAAACGAAATCTCTGGAAGTGGGTCTGGATATGAAATTCTTTGATAATCGTTTAGGATTTGACTTTACCTATTATAAAGCGAACACAATCAATCAATTGTTGTTTATAGGAATGCCTATGGCCAGTGGATTTAGCCGTCAGTATATTAATGCCGGAGACATCCGCAACAGTGGTATGGAACTGCAACTGAATGCGACACCTGTTCGTAAAGCGAACTTCTCCTGGCAGACAGGAATTAATTTCTCCGCCAATACCAATAAGGTGATTGAGTTGAGCGAAAAGACAAAGCAGGTAAATGTCACGGATAATACAAAATATGCAACAGTCGTGGTTAAAGAGGGAGAACGCTATGGCGATCTGTACGGACATAAATGGAAAGTGGATGCTGCGACAGGTAAGTATGTTGTAGGTGCCAATGGCCTTCCGATCGTAGAAGCCAATAAAAAATTAGGCAATTTTAATCCGGATGCACTAGTAGGATGGAGCAACAGCTTCAGTTATAAAAACTTTCAGTTGAATACCCTTATTGATGCGCGCATCGGAGGTGAAATTGTCTCCGGTACGGCAGCTTATCTGGCCGCTTTCGGAGTCGGTGATTTCACAGAGAATGCACGTGAGGGCGGATTAGTACTGGATGCTGTTACAGAATCCGGTGCAGCCAATACAACAGCCATCACTGCACAGCAACTCTGGACTACGGTGTCCCAAAACGGACGGGATGCATGGGGTGAGTTTTTTACATATGATATGACCAATGTAAGGTTACGTGAAGTAGCACTCTCCTATAAATTCAAATTGAAAGAACAGCATTTTATCAAAAATGCGCAGGTATCAGTGACAGGTAGAAACTTGTTCTTTTTCTACCGTGGTAAATCTACCCTCAATATCCCGGGAATCGGAAAAAGAAACAATCCGATAGATCCTGAGGCAGCATTGGGAGCCGGAAATTATCAAGGTGTTGAACTCGGACTTCCGCCATCGGTAAGAACTTTTGGTATGAATGTAAAACTGACTTTTTAAAGGAGAGAATATCATGATTAAGAGAATATATAAAATATATGTACTGGCAGCCTTAGGTTTAGCTTCATGTACGAAAGATTTTGAGGATATCAACAGAGATCCCAACAAGCTGACAGGAGTCGGACAGCGTGAAATGCCCTTTATGTTTGCAAAAGCGCAGTCGTCTTCGGCACTTAACCGAAGTTTCTATCAAACCGTACAGAATCTGGGCGCAGATCTGTACGCCCAATATTTCGCACTGACCAGCACATCATTTGCTACAGATCGCTATGCATTGGTACCGGATTGGCAAAGACGATTCTGGACAGTTGTATACGTTGATACTGCTCCGCAGCTTAAAAGTATATTAAGTAATGCCGAACCAAATTCGGGAGAAGCGGCTTTGGCTAATATCCTCTGGGTATATGCATTTCACAGACTGACAGATCACTTTGGACCTGTCCCGTATTTTGATGCTGCAGAAGCAAAAGATGTTATTCCATATGATCCTATGGACAAAATCTATGATGATTTTTTTGTTCGACTAACGAAGTCCGTTGCGGATTTAAAAGCTCTGCCTCCCGGAACAAAGGTTTTTGAAGGGTATGAACTTATGTATAACGGGAATACAGATTACTGGGCTAAATTTGCAAATTCACTTCGGCTGCGTCTGGCACTGCGTATCTCTAAAGTCAATCCGGCAAAAGCCAAAGCAGAAGCAGAGGCCGCTATTGCTGCAGGAGTCATGACAGTCAATGATGAAAATGCTTTACTGCTGAAAGCACTTGCTGGGAACGATACAAATGGTTTGTCACAAGTAGCTGCATGGAATGAATTTGCTATGAGTTCTACCATTGCTTCTTATCTTAAAGGATATGAAGATCCGCGATTGTCCATATATTTCCAGCCTTCAGTCCTTACCAATTCATTTAATAGTCTTCGTAATGGCCTCACAGCAACAGATCTGGGTAATCAGCGCAACAGACCTGGCTCCAACTCCAATGTCGGAACGTACTGGGCAACCAAAAAGGCAGATGGTACTTTTGATGGCAATCTGATCAACAAATTTCACATTATGTGTGCAGCAGAGTCTTATTTCCTTCGATCAGAAGGAGCTTTAAATGGTTGGAATATGGGAGGGACAGCACAGGAATTGTATGAACAGGGAATAAAACTGAGTCTCCAGCAGTGGGGTGTCACCGATGCTACGCTGATCAATACGTATGTTTCTTCTGTAAAGACTCCTGCGGCTCCGGGCGATTTTAATAATTCTCCTGCTGTAGCGCAGACTCCGGTAAAATGGTCGACAAGTACAACAGAACAGCGGGAGCAGATCGGTGTACAGAAATGGTTGGCTATCTTCCCGAATGGTATGGAAGCATGGGCCGAATACAGAAGAACAGGATATCCAAAAATGTATGATGTCGTAAAATCTGATAGCCCTGACCTGCCTCAAGGCACATTTATAAAGCGTATGCCTTATCCGCTGACAGAAGAAACCAGTAACCTGGAGGAACTGAACAAAGGGCGGGCACTACTGGGAGGTAAGGATAATGCGGCAACTCGATTATGGTGGGATGTAGATTAAGTACAGGCAGTATAATGCAACACTGTTTTATTGTTTTTATGATAATGTTATTTTCAATGCATACACAAGCTCAAAATTCGATTCCACGTTTGTTTGAATCCGCAAATATACCTGACCCTGTCGCTTTGCCATTGACAACCAAAGCTGCAGAAAAAGCTTGTAGACATTGGAACAGACCGCTGTTGGAAAGAGAAGATGTAATTCATGTAATCCGGGAAAATACCAATTTCAAAATTCAGGAGAACAAAAATGTGCGTTACGAGATCGTAAACTCCCTGGAGCGTCTGGGATTTACAATACAGACTATCCTGTTTGAGAGCAGGGAAGGTGTCTGGGTGCCCGCAAGTCTGTATGTCCCGAAAGGAGAAGGACCATTTCCTGCCGTTGTCAATAGCCACGGACATTGGAAAGACGGAAGGCGTACAGATATAGCGCAGCAAACTGCACAGTTACTGGCCAGCAATGGATATGTATGTCTTAATATGGATGCCTGGGGTGTAGGCGAGCGTGGTTCGGAACATACGCATGAATACCACGGTTCCAATCTCGGAGCCTCTTTGATGAATGTTGGAGAGACCCTGTTAGGGTTGCAATTGTCGGATAACAGGAGAGGAGTAGATCTGTTATGTACGCTTCCTTATGTTGATGCGGACCATATCGGTGCAACAGGGGCGAGTGGTGGAGGTAACCAGACGATGTGGCTGGCTGCGACAGATGACCGTATCAAGGCAGTTGTTCCTGTAGTGAGTGTGGGTACATTCAGATCATATGTCATGAACAGTAACTGTGTATGTGAATTAATGCCAGACGGGCTCACGCATTTAGAAGAAAGTGATGTGCTGGCTGCGGTTGCACCACGTGCATTGAAGATACTTACAGCCATTCAGGATGGGAATGCAGCCTTCGCTCCGCTGCAAATGTTAAAGACCTATAAGCAGATCTCAGGTCGTTTCACGGAAAAGCAGCTGGCGTATGAACTGTTTAATTCCGGACATGATTACAATACGGATATGCAGAGGAGTATGTTAAACTGGTTTGATACACACCTCAAAACCAATACGACAAAAAAACAGGATCTTACTGTTGCACCACTTGTGTCTGTCGAGGACTTATCCGTATTCAAAGGAGATAAAGCATTCCCTTCTATTGTGACGACCAAAGATTATATCAGGGTAGCGGGACAAAATTTGCACAAACAATTAGAAAGTGTACAACATATCGACCGGAAAGAAAAACAGACACAACTCTTCAGTATGCTGTATCCGGGACAAAGAGATATTGTCCTTAGGAGGTATACGTATAACGCGAGCAAAGGCTGGCAACCTCTGCTGTTGGAAACCCGGCAAGCGCAGTTTATTCCCCTGTTCTATCGCCTGCCAAAGAATCAGACTAAAGGATTTAAACTGATTATATCTTCAAAAGGAAAACAGCAGATTGACGCTGTGAAACTGAGTGAACTGGAGCAGCATGGGTATGGTATTATTGTCTTTGATCTCTATGCCGTGGGAGAAAGGTCCTCACAGACAGGCGATCATATTGACGGACAATTACCCAGATTCCATACGGTTTCACGTGCCTCACTCTGGTTTGGAGAACCAATGATGGGCATATGGAGCAATGAGATTGCTATGGTGATCAAAGAGGTACAGCAACTATTCCCCGATCAGCCGATAACTCTTCTGGCAGATAAAGAGGCAGCACTGGCTACACTTTATTACACGGCATTGTCCGATCGGTCTTATTCTGTTGAACTGAATGAAGTACCTATTAGTTATGTATGGGATGAGGGAAAAAATGCTGACGCATTTAATATGGCTGTCCATGTTCCCGGCATCGTTTCTTGGGGAGATCTGCCAATGCTGTTGGCTTTGAGCAATTCAGAATTTCACCTTTCTAATGTAGTTTCTATTACCGGTGAGAAAATAAGTAATGAAGAGTGGGGAACATACCTTTCCTGGCTGAAGATCCTAAAACATAAATTAAATACGAACGGAAAAATTTCACGAAACTAACAACACACATATATGCGTACAGACAGAAGATCATTTTTGAAATTATCAGGGTTGGCCGGGGTCGGCTTGCTCAGTGGCTGTAGTACCGGAACTAACCAGACTACAGAAGCAGATAGCAAACTTGGACATATTCTAAAAGAAGCAGAGAAAGAGTACAGCTCCGGATTTAATATGTCGGGTTATGCAGCACCACGACTTGATGTCGTGAATATCGGATTTATTGGTGTAGGAAACCGAGGGTCAGCTGCGGTGGAACGTATGAGCTATATCGAGGGGGTATCAATAAAAGGAATATGCGATGTAAGAGATGAAAAGGCAAATGAAGCCAAAGCCCGTATAAAAGCAGGCAATCATGAGGCTCAGCTATATACCGGATCGGATGAAGCCTGGAAAAAAATGTGTCAACGGGAAGATATATCCCTTGTTTATATCGCTACACACTGGGCTACACATGCTGAGATGGCTGTATATGCTATGGAACATGGCAAACATGTCGCTCTGGAAATTCCTTCCGCGACCTCGGTGGAAGATTGCTGGAAGCTGGTGATAACATCCGAAAAGACAAAACAGCACTGTGTTATTCTGGAGAACTGCTGCTATGACTTTTTTGAATTGCTTACGCTCAATCTGGCCCGTCAGGGATTCTTTGGAGATATTGTGCATTGCGAAGGAGCCTATATTCATGATATTCTGGATAGTTTTTTTGACGAAAACAAACGCTATGATTTTTGGAGATTAAAGGAGAATGCACAGCGCAACGGAAATCTGTATCCTACACACGGACTGGGTCCGATTTGTCAGGTGTTAAAAGTCAATCGCGGAAACAGGCTTGAATATATGAGTTCGATGTCTTCCAAAGATTTTATGCTGGAGGCCAAAGCCGAAGAAATGGCCAAAACTGATCCTCGGTTTAAAGCTTATGTGGGTAAGCCTTTCCGTGGTAATATGAATATATCCAATATAATGACAGCTTCCGGAAGTACAATTATGCTGCAGCATGATGTCTCCACACCCAGGCCGTACTCCCGTCTGCACCTGATTAGCGGAACTAAAGCATTTGCACAGAAATATCCCTTGCCCGGTAAGATAGCGGTAGGACATGAGGATTTTATGGGTGAAGCAGAAATGAAAAATCTGGAAGATATACATACACCCGGACTGGTTATGAAAATCGGAGAACTGGCAAAAAAGATAGGCGGACATGGAGGGATGGACTTTATGATGGATTGGCGTCTGATTGATTGCCTCAGAAACGGACTTCCGATGGATATGGATGTCTATGATGCGGCGGCATGGAGTGTGATCGGGCCGCTCAGCGAATGGTCTGTTGCAAATAGTTCAAAACCCATTATGATACCTGACTTTACAAGAGGAAACTGGAAGAATAACAAGATACATGATATTGATCTGCATACTGGCGGAACAACAGGCGTATTAAATAACTAAACTACATATAGAAGGAGTAATTGTGAAAATTGAAAAACTAGAAAATCATCAGGATTTGGGCAAACGCGCAGGTCAGATCGGAGCAGAAGCCATTAGACAAGCTATCCGTAAACAGGGATATGCAAACATTATTTTAGCGACAGGACAAAGTCAGTTTGAGACTATTCAGGAATTGGTTCGGGCGGAAGACCTGGACTGGTCCAAAGTGAGAATGTTTCATCTGGATGAATATATCGGATTGCCGGTCACGCATCTGGCAAGTTTTAGAAAATACCTGACGGAGCGGTTTGTCAGTCATGTGCCGGCTCTTGCTGAGGTGGTGCTGATCGACGGCGAGGTCGTACCCGCTGAGGAGGAATGCCAGCGTCTGGCCCGAAAAATAATGGATAACCCTATTGATGTCGCCTTTGTAGGAATCGGAGAGAACGGACATCTGGCTTTTAATGATCCCCCAGCAGATTTTGAAGAAACATCACCTTACATTGTCGTTAATCTGGATAAGCAATGCCGGCAACAGCAGTTGGGAGAAGGATGGTTTCCTTCCCTTGAGGATGTGCCTTTGCAGGCCATCAGTATGTCTATCAGTCAAATTATGAAATCGAAGAAGATTATCTGTGCTGTACCGGATAGTCGAAAAGCACAGGCTGTAAAGGATTGTCTGAGCGGAGAGGTGTCCAATATGCATCCTGCGAGTATTCTGCAGCAGCATCCGGATTGCACCTGTTTTGTGGACAACGGATCAGGAGCATTATTGCCATAAACAGGAACTTATGACTAATAAACCCCTTAATAAAAGAGATACCGCTATTTCAGTCGGCATAATAGGGATGATGTTTTTCATCTTTGGATTTGTGTCCTGGATAAATGCGATACTGATTCCTTATTTTAAGATCGCCTGCGAGCTTACCAATTTTCAGTCGTATCTGGTTGCATTTGCCTTTTATATTTCCTACCTGGTCATGTCTTTGCCTTCTTCTTTATTGCTGAAGAAAATTGGATTTAAAAAGGGAATTATGGTTGGATTCTGGACTATGGCATTAGGCGCATTGATATTTGTACCTGCAGCATACAGTAGAGCTTATCCTGTCTTTTTACTGGGATTATTTACATTAGGAGCCGGCCTTGCTATTTTACAAACGGTAGCAAACCTGTATATCACTGTGGTGGGCAATAAGGAACGTGCCGCACAGCGTATAAGTATCATGGGTATATGTAATAAAGGAGCAGGTATACTTGCTCCTTTAGCCTTTTCGGCGGCGATACTACGTCCGACAGATGGTGAACTCTTCCGGCAGATTCCATTGATGAGCGATGTTGTGCGGGCGGCTGTACTGGACGAGCTGATTATGCGTGTAGTAATACCCTACACCATAGTGGCCTGTGTTCTCTTTATTATTGGAATAGCTGTTCGTTATTCTCCTCTTCCCGAACTGACTTTGGAAGATGATACAGATAATAAAGCAGGGAAGAAAAATATTCTGCAATTTCCACACCTGGTATTAGGAGCTATAGCGATTTTTCTGCACGTAGGGACGCAGGTTATTGCTATTGATACAGTGATCAGCTATGCCGATACCATGGGACTTACGCTTATTGAGGCTAAAGTATTTCCTTCGTATACCCTTACTGCAACTATAATAGGTTACCTTCTAGGGATTGTTGTTATTCCGAGGTTTATCAGCCAGCGTAGTATGCTGAAGATTTGTACCTTGACAGGATTACTGTTGTCTCTGTCTATACATCTTTTTCACGGTCAGGTAGACTGGCTGAATCACCATGTAGATATTTCGATCTGGTTTGTCGTGCTTATCGGTCTGCCAAACGCTTTGATCTGGGCCGGAATATGGCCTCTGGCACTAGACGGGCTTGGTAAATATGCAAAGGAAGGATCAGCCTTACTGATTATGGGTTTGTGTGGAAATGCTATTCTGCCTCTTATCTATGGGGTAGTGGCAGACGTAAGTAATGTGCAGACAGCGTATGCCGTATTGATTCCCTGCTTTTTGTATTTGGTATTTTATGCTTTTATCGGACATAAAATCAAAAACTGGTAGAGTCTCCGGTCGGATGAATACATCCGGCTGTTTTATAACCTTAAAAAAACGAGCGAGATGCAGACAAAAATAATTAATGCAAAGCTGATATTACCGGATCGTATTATTCCCAATGGCTCTCTGCTGATCCGGGAAGGTAAGATTGCAGAGATCCATGAATCTCCTGTAGAATCTGATAACGAAACCGTAATAGATGCGGAAGGAATGTATGTAGCACCCGGATTTATCGATATACATGTTCATGGAGGCGGCGGTTTTGATATAATGGATAATACGGTAGAAGCCTTTCTGAGCGTTGCTGCTACCCATGCAAAATATGGGACTACCGCCATGTTGCCTACAACGCTCACCAGCGAAACTGCTGATTTGATTGATTTGTTCCACGTGTATGAGCAGGCATTGGTTCAAAATAAAGATGGTGCACGTTTTCTCGGACTTCATCTGGAAGGTCCGTACTTTGCTATGAATCAGCGTGGAGCACAGGATCCGCGTTATATCCGAAATCCGGATCCTGCAGAGTATGAACCTATTCTACGAAATTACTATCATCTTATAGCCCGATGGAGCGCAGCGCCGGAATTGCCCGGAGCATTGATGTTTGGAAAAAAAGTACGGGAAAAGGACATTTTGCTTGCATTAGCTCATACAGATGCAGTATATGCAGAAATTGTAGAAGGATTGGAATCGGGATACAATCTGGCTACTCATCTTTATTCCGGAATGTCCGGTATGACCCGTAAGAATGCGTACAGATATGCAGGTACGATAGAAAGCTGCCTTTTGCTGGACGAGATCCATGTAGAAATCATTGCAGACGGTGTACACCTTCCGGCTCCGTTTCTACAGTTGATCCATAAGACAAAAGGTACCGAACGTATTACATTGATAACCGATGCAATGCGAGCAGCAGGAATGCCTGAAGGCAAAAGTGTATTAGGAAGTTTGCGAAATGGTTTGGAAGTGATTGTAGAAGATGGTGTAGCTAAGTTGCCGGATCGCTCTTCTTTTGCCGGAAGTGTGGCTACTATGGACAGACTGATCCGTACGATGTTGAGTGAAACTTCAGTAAGCCTGCAGGAAGTGATCCGTATGGTCAGTATCAACCCTGCCCGTCTGATAAAAAGAGATCAGGAGATAGGATCAATAGCGATAGGTAAGGATGCTGATCTGGTGCTTTTTGATGAAGAGATTAGTATCCACAGAACCATTATTCAGGGCAGGTCTGTTTACGAAAAGAAGAAATAGTCCTTCTACTGTAAACTTACTGAATCCCGGACAATCAGTCTTCCGGGCAAAATGACATCTTTAGATTCATAATTCCGGTTTTTAATATGTTTGATAAGCAGTTCACAGCTTCTCTTTCCAATTTCAAAAGCCGGTTCTTCTATAGTGGTAAGATTAGGTTCCACAACACTGGCAATCGGATCGTTCGTAAATCCAATAACACCAACTTCAGCCCCCACCTGTATATGATGTTGTTTTAATGTGAGAATTGCTCCTACAGCTTTGCGGTCGTTCACAGCAAAGATCGCATCGGGTCTTTGCGTTAGTGCCAGTAGCTTTTCGGTGTCTTCAGATCCATTATTCTGCGAAAAACCGGAGTGTATAATATAATCAGATCGTACAGGAAGTCTGTGCTGTTCCAATGCCTTGAGATAGCCGTTCAGACGTTGTTGGGTGAATTTTAGTTCTTTAGGTCCGGCAATATGAGCAATCCTGCTATATCCGTGTTTTATAAGATAATTCGTAGCATCATAAGCGCCCTGAAAATCATCCTGCAATACTTTTGAAGCTGTACTATTCATAGGAGCACGGTCAAAGAATACGATGGGCACACCATCATTTCTGAGTCGTTCAAAGTGGTCTTCCAGAAGCGAATCTGAGGAGATAGAAATCAGAAGGCCATCCAGACTTGTTATAGCCAGATTTTCCAGAAGATCGCGTTCCCGTTCAGCATGATCATTCGTTACATAAAGGATAACATTGTACCCAGATTCATACGCCTGCTCCTGTATACCAGATATAACTGTTGAAAAGTAATAGTTCGTGATAAAGGGGATCACAATCCCGATATTCTTGGTGCTGCCTGATGCAAGAGCTGCAGCATTTTTATTTGGTTTGAAATTAAGTTCCTTTGCAAGTTCCAGAACCCGGTTTCGGGTTTCAGGATTTACGTCATAGGTATCTCGGAGTGCTCGAGAAACAGTGGAGACAGATATATTAAGGATGTCTGCGATTTCTTTAATACCAATATTCTTTTTCATGACCGGTTTACTAAATTCTAATATAACAAAACATCTTTAATTTATAGAGGCTCCTAAAGATTAAGAAATCAGAATAATGATATTCTTTGCCGGACAAAGGAAAGGATATACAAAAACAGGGTTGTATCGATTATTCAATACAACCCCGTTTCATTTATAGAAAAATTAAATTCTACTTTTCTAACAATTTGATATCTCTTTCGATAGATACATTGTCACCTGTTACGGCTTTACCATCTTTATCGACCAATGTCAGTTTGATCTTGGCATCACCCAAAGGAAGACCTTTGATCTCGTATGGTGTCCACTGGTCTAATGTGAAATCCTGTCCGTTTACACTGGCGACAACTTTATTGCCATCAGCTGCCAACGTTGTATTCACTACATAAAAATCTAACAACAGATTTTTAGTGTCTTCACCTTTATATTCTCCTTTAGGTCGACTGTAAAATAGGGAGGCCTCTTTTGGAGTTGGAAGTTCCGTAATCTTTCCTGTATTATCGACCTTGAATTTTACCAATTTGTAAGCATCAGCTGATTTGATAGACTCATGATAGGAACGTGAAAGGAACGAAAGCAGATAATGCTCAGAATTAAGCGCTACTGTTACCGAATTTTCAGGTTTATATAATGCTGCATAGGGTTTGTTATCCAAAATAAAATGAATATGTTGCCCTTCATGCGAATTGGCCATATGATCTGCATGTTCGTGAGCAGTCTGTTCAGTAAGTTTGAAATTTTCTACCGCGTATTTAACAGTTATTTTTGCAGAATCAGCTCCTGCTTTTTCAGATGTAAGAGATGCGATTTTTAAGGTAGCACCCGGAAATTCTTTAGAATGACCTACAGGAGTGACAGTAACTGCAGCTGTCTTTGACGTATCTGACATAGATGTAGAATCACTGCTGTCTCCGCCTGTAGTCTTTGCCGGATTATTACACGAAACTATAGTTGCTCCTACAGCAACAATAGCCAATGTCGATTTCCAAGATTGTTTTTTCATCTTAATAAATTTATAATTAATGATTACGATAAACTAATTTTAAGGATCAGTGACCCTATTTAGTTAAAACAATAAATACAGAAAAAGGTTTCAGAAATAATTAACCAAATACAATATCTAAACTCTCAAAAATAGCTTTTTTGGCCTTTTCAAGATCTTCTTCTGTATGAGCCGCCGATATAAAACCTACTTCATATCCTGAAGGTCCCATATAGATGCCTCTGTTCAGCAATTCGCGGTGCATAACCTTATATTTTTCCATAGAAGCGGGGTCAATTTGATCTGCACGACGGATTTCCTTATTGGTCGTGAATGCAAACCAGAATATCGAACCAATAGTCGGAATATTTAATTCATAACCATGCTGGTCTGCATATTCCTGAATAGCCTGTACAAATATTGCAGTTGTAGCAGCAAGTGACGTATAGAAATCCGGTTGAGCCAATATATTCAGGGCTGCAATACCTGCGGACATGGCAACCGGGTTGCCGGATAAAGTACCCGCCTGATATACATTTCCATCGGGCGATATACAGCTCATCAGTTCTTTTGAAGCTCCGTAAGCTCCTACCGGCATACCTCCGCCGATAATTTTACCGTAGGTGATAATGTCCGGTTGAATATCATAATATGCCGCAGCGCCTTCGAAACCTAAGCGGAAGCCGGTAATGACTTCATCGAATATCAGCAAAGCTCCGTTATCTTTAGTGATCTGACGTAAGAAATTGATATAAGCTTTAGTTTGAATCAGTAGTCCGTTATTTGCCGGAATACCTTCTATGATCACTGCTGCGATCTGATCTTTGAACTGCTCGAAAACAGTTTGTAATGCTTTTTCATCATTCAGGGCAATTACAATGGTTTCATCTGCAAAAGATTTTGGAACCCCGGCAGAAGATGTCTCGCCGAATGTCACTAATCCTGATCCGGCTTTAACCAGTAAAGAATCGGAGTGACCATGATAGCAACCCTCAAATTTGACAATTTTGTCTCTTTTTGTATAACCACGTGCCAGACGTATTGCCGACATGACAGCTTCTGTCCCTGAACTTACAAAACGGATCTTTTCCAGATACTTATTATTGGATAGGATTAGTTCCGCTAATTCATTTTCTAATGCTGTCGGTGCACCAAAACTCAATCCTTTTCCTAATTGTGCCGTTACCGCTTCACGCACCTGAGCATTGTTATGCCCTAAAATAAGCGGACCCCAGGAGCAGCAAAAGTCCACAAACTCATTGCCATCTGCATCCCAGATATGTGCTTTATCACCACGCTCAATAAATAAAGGGGTACCATATACGGATTTGAAAGCACGAACAGGCGAATTTACGCCTCCCGGAAAATATTGTTTTGCTTTTTCAAATAGTTCTGCAGATTTAGCCCTTGAAATATCAGGGTAGGATGTATTACTCATATCGTTATTCTCGTTGTTCGTGTAAAATTATTCAATTATTTGTGAATTGGAAGCCCAATTTTTCAAGTATGTAAAAGCTGTGACAAATAAAAAGGGCTTTATGATTTACATAAAAGCCCTTTTTATCCCCTTATAGAGATAAATTGTTTATAAGACGACTTTATCCAGAACAGGTACTTTCACTGTACTGACTTCTGTTTTGATTTCGTCGTTTAGCTGTTCAAAAATAACGATACTGTTACTGCCTTTTTTGAGATAAGGTGCGGGAATATATAAGGTGTGCTGAGGTCCGGTTTTCCAGTATCTTCCGATATTGATACCGTTAATAAATACAATACCTTTTCCCCACTTTTCCATATCAATAAAAGTATCTCCGATCTCCTTTAAATCGAAAGTACCCTGGTACAATACCGGCTGACCTGTGAGTGCTGCGATTTTCGAAGCATTTGTTTTTGTATTCTGAATTGCTGCAGTCTGTTTGCCTGCCAGATCAGGTACTTTGTCCATTGGTAATTGTTGCATAGTCCAATCTCCGGTGATTTCCATGTCATTGATAAGCACAGGGGAGATTATACCCTTATGATTATGAATCATTTCTGAACCATAATTGATTCTTCCCATATTCTCGACCAGAATCTGTAAGGTGGAATTAAAAGGAATGTCAATATCCATTTCGTAATTTTTAAACACCCGGTTTAGTTCACCTACTTTTGTACCATCGATATATACTACCGCAAAATCTCTCAGACCGTCAATTTTCAATTTTCCATTTATAGGTTGATTAAACTGTTTGCTATACAAAACATAGCCATTTGCCTGATTCAGTTGCTCAAAGTTAAGTGGAGTCTCATTGATCGTTGTCTTTCCTGACTTTGCGTAATCAAAAACATTCGCTACAGCAGTAAGCTTAATGGATGGAATTTCAATTACCGGATTTGCTTTAGGTACGGCCGGTACAGTATAGTCCGCATATTTCTGTATAACCGTCCGGATAGAATCATATTTTGGAGTGGCCCACCCGGCTTCACTGATTGGCGCATCATAATCATAACTGGTAATATCCGGTTGTATATCAGATTTGTTATTGTAATTTGCTCCTGAAGTGAAGCCAAAATTAGTCCCGCCATGTACCATGTAATAATTGAAGGAAATGTCATTTTGCAGATATTTCTCTGTTTGACGTGCTATTCTGCCCGCATCTACCTTTGCAAAAGGTTCTGCCCAGTGATCTAACCAGCCGGGATAAAATTCCGCTACCATATATGGCCCCTGATTATTGTTGTACTGATCCACTACTTTCTTAAGATTGGAAATGTTGTTTTCTCCGTTAGCGGTTGGTAAAGCTCCGGGGATGGCACCTCCCTCAAATAACCAGCTTCCATCTGAAGTAAATAAAGGAACATTGAACCCCGCTTCTTCCAGTTGCTTTTTGATCTTCGCGTTATAGGCTTTATGTTCTTCTAAGGGAATATCTTTACGCTGGCTGACATATGATCCGAATTCATTTTCGGCTTGAACCATTATAATAGGTCCTCCATTTGTAATCTGTAAACTTCCCACCTCCTTCGCGAGACGGTCAATGTATTTTTTTGTATACTCCAGAAATTTGGCATTGTCACGTCTTATTTCCAGACCGTCTATCTTTTGAAGCCACCACGGATATCCGCCAAAATCCCATTCTGCACAGGCATAAGGACCTGGACGAAGAATTACATGTAGCCCCACTTCACCGGCTGTTTTTATAAAAGCAGCCAAATCATGATCCCCCTCAAAGTTCCAGTTGCCGGGACTTTCTTCATGGAAATTCCAGAATACATAAGTAGCTACCGTATTAAGACCCATAGATTTGACCATTTGCAAACGATGTTTCCAGTATTGATGCGGAATGCGTGCATAATGCATTTCTCCGGATAATATTCTGGTTGTCTTCCCGTCATATACAAAATTTCCATCTTTGATCTCGAAAGTATGCTTTTTTTGAGCCTGAACATCCTGAAATGCAATGGCGCTCATGAAAGTGGTGGTGAGAACGGCGTAGCAGAGTGCCTTTTTTATTAACTTCATCTTTAGATTGTGATTAAAGTACTTAATTTACCTCTTTTTTGAGGTATTTATATGTAATGTTAAGGAAAAGTGTTGTTTTGACCAATGGTAATTTGAAAACAAACGTTTGCGCCATCTATTTGTTACATTAATCTTGTTGATAATGCTTGACGCATGGGTTTAGGGATAGTAAAAGTGTTTCTTTTATACTATTTTGTTGAGCAATAGCTCAATTTTGTGTCCTGATTGTAATAATCATTACTTCAAAACGATAGTGTTTTTGAATGGCTCCCGGACTCTTAAAAATGAAAAAGTCCGGATTGTATTCCGGACTTTTCTATAACTGTAAATGCTGTAACTATTTAAGCCAGCCTTTTTCTAAAACCTCTTTGGCATGATAAGTCAGAATTGCAGTTGCGCCTGCACGTCTGAAACTCAATAAGGTTTCCATTATCGAACGTTCGGCATCTAACCATCCGTTTTGGATAGCCGCTTTCAACATGGCATATTCACCACTTACATTATAAGCTGCAATAGGAAGATCGAAGTTGTCCGCTAATAATTTTATGATATCGAGATAGGGAAGACCCGGTTTTACCATAAGGAAGTCAGCACCTTCTGCCGCATCAAGTTGTGCTTCAATAAGCGCTTCTTTACTGTTTGCAGGATTCATCTGATAAGTTTTCTTATCTCCATGTTTTGGAGCCGAACCCAATGCATCCCGAAACGGACCATAAAACGCAGAAGCGTATTTTGCAGTGTAAGACATCAGTGAGACATGACTGAATCCATGCTGATCCAGATGTTCACGAATATATCCGATACGTCCGTCCATCATATCAGAGGGGGCAATGATATCGGCTCCTGCCCGAGCATGAGCTAATGCCATCTTTCCTAATACATCCAGCGTTTCATCGTTAAGAATTTCGCCGTTTTCGACGATTCCGTCATGCCCGTCACTGCTATAAGGATCCATCGCTACATCTGTAACGATACATGCTTCGGGAAAGTTCTTCTTTACTTCAGCGATGGCACGCAGATACAGACTGCCATCTCTATAGCTTTCTGTAGCATATTTGTCCTTTAGTGATTCTTCAATGTTAGGGAATAAATCAAAGGATTTTAAGCCCAGTTTCAGACAACTTTCCACCTCTCTTAACAGGTTATCTATGGAATAGCGATAAATACCAGGCATAGACGAAACTTCAGTTTTTTGCTGGTTGCCATCTATGATGAATAAGGGGAAAATGAGATTGGACGCGTCTAAACGTGTCTCTTGAATCATGTCGCGGATCACGGCTGATTTACGATTTCTTCTCGGACGTTGTAACATGTTATATGTGTTTTAGAATCAAAGACAAGAGATAAAAGAGAGTCTTTTGTCTGACAGACTCTCTTTTACTTTTGAGTTTTTACTTTTGAATTTAATATTTCAATCCGAATACAGCCTCTGTCAGACCGATTTCATCAGGCGAATAGGGTGTTACATAAGGTAATCCCATTTCGGCTATTTTGGCACCGGTAGATTTACCTATAGAAATAATCTGTTGTCCCGGTTCAATCAGATTGTCGATAAAATAGGCTTCAACATTACTTGGACTGGTAAAGATCAGCACTTCAGCTGTGGTAGCGGCGACGTTTTCATCAAGTACAGTTTCATAGACTGGCATGTCAATGATTTTTGTGTCTGCACTCATGGCTTTCTGTATGGTTTCTAATGAATCCTTAGCTCTTGGGAAAAGTACCGTCTGTCCATTTGCTATTTTGGCAAACTCAAGGCCAATCTCATCCGTATGGATTCCGAAATCATCTCCGGAGAAATCAGCGACACGGTCATATTTGCGCAATGCCTCTTCGGATCCTCTTCCGACTACACCTATCCTGGTATGTTTGCGTAACTGCGGATCCAGTGAAAAGAAATGATCAATACCATTTCTACTTGCAAAAAATACCCAATCCACATGTTTTAAGATAAAAGGATCTAATTTATTAATGATCGGGTAGATGCGGATCAGAGAACGGGCATCAAGCTGGATATTATGCTTGGCCATCGCTCTGGCGAAATATGTATTTTCATCTATATCCCTTGAAATAAAGATAGACGATGGAAGTTTGCGGTCTTTGGCAAATTTTGTAAAGATCTCTTCTGCCATTCCTTCCGTAGAATCACGCTGGATATATAACCTGTCCGGAAATTCGTCACTGGTCTCTGCGACAGAAGTCCAGGCTTCATATTTGCCTTCACTCTTGCGGCAATAGCATCCCAGAGGGGCATGGCATCCGGCGTCAAATAAGTTGAGTACTTTGCGTTCTACAGCTATTACTTCAGCCACTTCCTTATTGTGAATGACTTGTAACGCTTCAAATAACTCCTGGTCTGATTCACGTATCTGTATGGCCAGCACACCTTGTGCAGGAGCAGGAATCAGTTCAACAGGAGGGATTTCCTCTACATAAAAATCCGATAGATCCATGTCAATACGTTCTACACCAGCTTTAGCCAGGATAATCGCATCATAATTTTCATCTCTCAGTTTCTGAATACGTGTCTGAAGATTGCCACGGAGATCATCAAATTCTAGATCAGGGCGTAAGGATAAAAGCTGTGCTTTTCTGCGGTTAGAAGACGTTCCTACTGTTGCATTATGCTTCAGCGAAAGACGCTTCTTGATATCTACACAGTCCTTTAATACGATCAGCAGTTCGGCCGGACTTTCCCGTTCAGAAACTGCAGCAATAATTAATCCCGGAGGATTGACTGTCGGTAAATCTTTGTGAGAGTGAACAGCCAGATCAATCGTAGATGACAATAATTCTTCTTCCAGTTCTTTGGTAAAAAAACCTTTGCCCTCCAGTTTGTCCAGACGCAAATGCTGTATAATATCTCCCTGAGTCTTGATTACTTTCAATTCAGAGTCAATCCCCGCTGCTGCAAGTCTGTCTTTAATGTGATTTGCTTGCCACATAGCGAGTTGGCTTCCGCGTGTTCCAATGATTAATTTTCTGTTCACGTTAATTAACTATATTAAATAGATTTAGAATAAGAAAGCACAAATTTAGCCAAATAGATGTATAATGCCGACATGCCTATGTCAGATTAAGTCAATTTTTGTAAAAATTAAAAGGAAAAATTATCGAAAACTAATTGTTTTCAGCCTCTGAAGTTTTGACAAGAATTTCTTTTGCCATTACCATAGGAACTTTGATGTATTTCTTTTCCATATAGTTGATGACTTTTTCCAGTACTTCTCTCGCCTGAGGATCCAGTTTGCTAAGATCCTGAGCAAACACTTCATTAATCGCAAAAGACTTGATTTCCTTGATTTTTTCAGGAACCTGTCTCATAGCGACTTCCACACGACGCTGCTTGATAATAGGAAGAAATTCTTCAATATTCTGCTTGATGATACACTCTGCGCTGGTCAGCTCATCGTAACGTTCCTGAATATTTTTTTCAGCAATAGCCTGCAGACTGCTTACTTCAATATAGTGGATAGGGTGATGCGCTATTACTTCGGCATCGATATCATTGGGAATAGCCAGATCCACAATGATTTTTTTGTCTGTTTCGCCGTTAAGTAAGGATTCATACATAGCATTATTAACGATAGCATCCGGAGCACCGGTACAAGTGATCAGAATATCGAAGCCATTTTTATAGTTACCTAACTCGCTCAACGGATATACCTGTGCATTTAGTTCCTGCGCCAAAGTATAGGCATTCTCTACCGTACGGTTGAAAATAACAAAATTTTCAAATTTATGCTTTTGCAGATATTTCGCCAGATTCTGATTTGTCTCGCCGGATCCGATAACAAGGATGCGGGGATTGTCTGTCAGCTTAAGCTCACGAAGCTTACGATAAGCTAAGGATACTACTGAAATAGGATTACGGGAGATCTTCGTGTAAGTATATACCTCTTTGGCGGTCTTGATCAGACGATCCATCATCAGGCGCAGAAAATCTCCTGTGAAACCCGCTTCGCGACATCTTTCATAGGCTCTTCTTACTTGTGAAAGGATTTCCTTCTCACCCACAACCAGACTCTCAAGGGAGCACGACATGCGAAGCAGATGGTTTAATGCATCCAGTCCTTCATAACGGTTTACCTGACCCAAGTAACATTGAAGACGTTCCTGAGGTACACAGAAGTTTAATTTTTCCATAAACTTCGCAACAAAGTCATCGCTCAGCTCGTATGCTCCGTAAAATACAAATTCAACACGGTTACAGGTACCGATGTAAAAAATCTCTGGGATATCAAGACTGTGCTTTAAGTTGATTAACCGACTCTCCAGTTCCTCATTACAGATTACCAGATTGCCAAGGTCTTTTAACTCGACGTGCTTGTGTGTAAATGCTATAACTTTTAAATTCTTCAAAGCTGAATCTCGTTGCTCACTATTTTAGTAGTGCAAATGTAGTCTAATCGGCTATGTATTATGTCAAAAATCTGTCAAACGGATGAATTTAGAACGATTATAAATAGTGTTAAATATTTGTTAAAATTCTATTAATCAATTTGTTGTATATTTTTTTCATTTAAAAATGTGATGTCAATCATTTAAATAATCTGGAACAAAAAGCATTTATCACTTTTGTTACCCGGCAATTGACAATAAGATGACTGTTTTGATAGTTTTTTGTAACGATTTCTTTTCTTCTGATTATGCCGGACATATGCGGACTTCAAACTTTAAAACTGGAGCTAATTTTTTACAATAAAAGATTGAATCCGGTAGATGATAGATCGGGAAAGTATCCTTAATTTTGCGGTAAAATAAGAAAGAAATTATGCTAATCATTCGAAAGAATTTTGCACTTGCAGGTGTGATCCTGTGTTTATTATCCGGGATGCTACCTATGCTGAAGGTTCCTATCAAAGGTAACTGGAATCTGTATCAGACAGATGAGGCTCTGTTTTTTATTACCTATTGTATCATTGGAATTACAGGATTGTTGTTTTTTATTCGTCAGCTCAAAGGCTATCGTTTGATGACCCGCATCGCTGCAGGCTGGTATCTTTTAAGTATTTCAGCAGTGTACTTTAAGATCAATAATTATTTCGGATGGAAGTTTGCTGACGGATTGCTATCCAAAGCCATTCATATGCGTTGGGGATGGATAGTATATCTCGTAGGCATATTATGTTTATTGATAAGTACCAGACAGCTGAAACAAGCTGAACAAAATGTATAAAATAAGCCCGGATTTCCGGGCTTATTTTTTTTGTGGTCTGTTAGAAATAAAATGCGATTGCAATTTATCCAAACCTATGTTTTCCTCTTCTTTATCCAATACATAATGCCAGACCTTCTCCCGGAGTGTGTCGTTCATCAGCTTCGCATTCGTCAGATCTACAGGACGTACCCGTTGCTCTTTCTCTATTGGCTGATTTATCTTCTGTGCCGATCGGCTGTGTTTGATGATCTGAAAATGAAAATTCGGCCAATTGCCAACAGCTGAAAAGTTGCCGGAGAAAAACTGTACAGCATCATGCGGACTCACTTGTCCGGCAAAGATTCCTTTTGCTTTCGCATTGTTGATTTCAGATACACTCACCAAAAGTTCATAAGAAGTCTCATTGATGATATGCAATTTTGCCAGACCCTCTTTCTGGTCACCGCTTACTGCAAGCAGAATCCCTTTCTCAACGAATTTTGAAGGCTCTGTTATTTTGGTTTCTGTAACCTCATCATCTTCACGGTTCATATTGCCGTGGACCAATGTGATTTTGCTGGTCAGGACAGGGATTTCAAATCCTGTTTCATCTGTTACGCCCACTATATCATTATCCTGGAAAGATGTCACGTGGCCTTCTATCGGCTCGTCAACAAATCTTACCAGATCTCCGATTTTAAATTTCATATGTATATCATTTGTTTTTTCAATTGTCCTCCGCCAGCTGACGGCTTCAGACTTTATGTATTTGTACTTGAATAGTCTGCTCTAAGTGAACAGTTTGTTTTTTATCTTGGCAACTTGTCAATGACCTGTAATAGTCGTTCAAGATCCTGTGTGTCATTATATAAGTGAAATCCTATACGTATACCTGTCCCACGGGGAAAACATTTAATACCGTTGTTCATTAAAGTCGTAAAATGGTTGGGATCGATCTGTAAATTGAAAATAGTACTGTGGTTATTCCTCCTTTTTACAATATCCGTCAATAGATTTCTTTTTTCGAATTCCTCTCTTGCATGCGCCGATAACCGGGAAGTATAAGCTGCTGTATTCTGGATGCCGAGCTGATCAAAAAACTGTAAAGATTTCTGAAGTGTACCCTGAGCCAATGTGTCTACATGACCGGGCTCAAAGTATAACTGTAATATACTTTTTCCTTCCCACATTTTTTCAAAGACAGGCTTCTGTTGTTGAGCTGTCTGGTACAGTTTGTTTTTCAAGGTATCATTCAGGATGAAAAAACCATTTCCGAAACCAGAAAGCAACCATTTATATCCGCTGGTACCTATTCCGTCAAAACCTGATGTTTCAAAATCAAAAGACGCTGTGCCCAGATATTGGGTGCCGTCACCAATAATCAACAGATCCGGATGGGTCGCTTTCAGCTCCTGTATAAAAGAAAGATCGATTTTGATGCCTGAGATATACTGAACAATGCTGCATATAAATACATCGGGTTTGTAATGACGAATAGCTTCCAGAATATTCTGTTCCATATTTTCATCAATATTCACAAAAGTATGGTCAAACCCGCGGCTGATAACAGGAAAGTTAACAGAAGGATAATCTTCATTCAATAACAGGATACGTACATCAGCAGGAAGACCGTTGAGTATGACATTAAAACCATGTGAAAAGTTTGGCGTACAGTAGATATTCGATGCTGCCGTATGGGCAAAGTCAGCTATAGTCTGCTTTACCTGTTGAATAAATGCCCCTTGTTGTTCTCTTAATACAGTGTCCGTCATATGAAAATCCATATCATATTGAGCTCGCCATTTTTTTATTTCTTTGCTAATAAGACCGGACCCCGGAGTTGTTAAGTAGCTGATATTTTCAGGAATATCAAAATATGATTTGTATTGCTGAGACATGCGTTTAAGTGTTAAGTATATTTAGATAGTCTTCCTGTGAAATCATTTCGCCACCCATGGAAGCGAGATGATCCGTATGGAATTGGCAATCTACAAATTTGAGATCAAAAAACTGAAATAAATGAATGAGAGCTGTCTTGGAAGCATTCGGCACTTTAGAAAACATACTTTCTCCGCAGAATACCTGTCCGATCAGTACACCGTATAATCCACCGACAAGCTGGTCCTCCTGCCATACCTCAATAGCATGTGCATAACCTGATTTGTGAAGCCCGATGTATGCATCAATCATATCAGCGGTGATCCATGTGCCATCCTGATCCTTGCGTTCTATCTTTGCGCATTGACGGATGACCTGTTCAAAGGCTGTGTTAAGCGTAACTTTAAACTCTGCTTTACGCAATACCTGCTTCATACTCTTGCTGACTTTTAATCTTTCAGGAAAGATCACAAAGCGTTCATGAGGAGCGTACCACAGGATCGGACTGTCATCACTAAACCAGGGAAAAATACCGTTGCTGTAGGCGAGTAACAGGCGACCAGGACTTAAATCGCCGCCAACAGCCAGCAAACCGTCCTCTTCGGCATACTTGGGGTGAGGAAAACTCAGATCCTGATCATCTAATTGAAAAATCATATACTAATCCCATAAAAAAACCAGATTGTTTAATCTGGTTGTCTTGGTTCCTTACTGATCTCGTCAAAGATCTTGTCCATATGTTCTACATATTCATTGGTATCATCGAGGAAGAACTCAAGTTGCGGAACTATCCGTGCCTGGTTCTTTATCCGTGATCCAAGTTTATATCTTATTTCTGAGGTTTTTGTGCGTATTGCCTTGATATCTTCCGGAGCTGTTTTTGTATTTAAGAAACTCAGATATACACGGGCTATTGCCAGATCAGGAGTTACACGTACGCGAGTTACGGTAATGAAAGCGCCTGGTGCCCAGTTGTTACCGTCGCGTTGGAAGAGTTCTGCCAAATCCTGCTGAATGACTCCGGCAAACCGTTGCTGTCTTTTACTTTCTGTAGCCATAGTTGGAAATTGAGATGATAATATACAAAGATACGGTTTAATTTTGAAAAGTCTTTTTGAAGCCTTTCAAAAACAAAAAAGGCTTGTCGTGGGTGCTGACAGGCCTTTTGCTCAAAATTAGTTTATAATTGGCTAGGTTGTAATATTTTTTTCAAGTTTTAAGACTTTTGGGTCTATCATAGTTGGTTTACTTTTGTTTTGTTGAAAAAGGTGAGTGCTAACTCATCCGATCCTTTTTCTCTCTTTCCATTCTCCCTTTGTTGTCACAAACATATGGATATAAATTATTTGTACAAAGTCTTTTTTTAAAAAAAGTAACCGCTCACTCACTAACTGTTTTTAGATAAATTTCAAAAATAACCCTTAACATAGCGTTAACATGGTTTTTACGTTGTTTGAACATGTTTTATTCAGAGGTAAAAATCATGATTAAAAAATAATAAAGCAGTGTATGAGGTTACTATGTTCTCCATATTTCTGCAGATCTGTCGGTTGACTCTCCTGTGTAATCCTCATTTTCTATGTATTCTTACATCCGTACACAATCAGAATCTTAGATATCACAAACAAAAACGTAAACATCGAATTGCATTGTTTTATTTAAATTTCAAATGGTATTTTTGTACACCTTAAAAAAGATAAAAGCATGAAGATCTGGCAAAAAAATATTGATGTGGATTCCCTGGTAGAAACATTTACGGTAGGTAACGATCGCGTAATGGACTTGCAGCTGGCGGAGGCTGATGTATTGGGTTCATTAGCACACACCCGTATGCTCAACAGTATAGATCTGATGTCAGATGAAGATCTAGCTGTAGTTCAGAAAGAACTGAAGAATATCTATCGTGAAATTCAGGAAGGTAATTTTCAGATAGAAGATTCGGTAGAAGATGTACATTCTCAGGTAGAAATGCTACTTACGCAAAGAATAGGGGAGGCCGGTAAAAAAATACATTCAGGAAGATCCCGCAATGACCAGGTACTGGTAGACCTTAAATTGTACTTCCGTTCGGAAATTCAAAGCATAGTACAGAATACAACACACTTCTTTGATCAATTGCTCTCGTTGAGTGAACAATACAGACAGGTATTGATTCCGGGATATACACACTTGCAGATTGCAATGCCTTCTTCCTTCGGACTTTGGTTTGGGGCATACGCAGAGAGTCTTGTTGATGATCTGGAACTGATGAAAGCGGCATGGAAGGTGTGTAATAAAAATCCGCTGGGTTCTGCAGCCGGATATGGCTCCTCTTTTCCGTTGAATCGTACACTTACAACAGAGTTGCTGGGGTTTGAGGATCTTAACTATAATGTTGTATATGCACAGATGGGACGAGGAAAGACAGAGCGTATTCTTGCTCAGGGGATGAGTGCAATTGCCGCAACACTTGCTAAGTTTGCAATGGATGTAACCCTCTACATTAATCAGAATTTTGGTTTTATCTCCTTTCCGGCACATTTGACCACAGGATCCAGTATTATGCCGCATAAGAAAAATCCGGATGTGTTTGAATTGATACGTTCCCGTTGCAATAAGATACAGGCATTGCCCAATGAGATTGCTTTGATGACCACTAATCTTCCGTCAGGGTATCACAGAGATCTGCAGCTGCTGAAAGAAAATCTCTTTCCGGCTTTTAAATCATTAAATGAGTGTCTGGAAATTGCTACCTATATGTTAGCAAATATCTCCGTCAAAGAAAATGTATTGGAGGACCCTAAATACGATTATTTGTTTTCGGTAGAAGTCGTCAATAATGAAGTGTTAAAAGGTGTTCCGTTTAGAGAAGCATATAAAAATATTGGATTGGCTATTGAAGAAGGCACCTTTCAGCCTTCAAAAGAAGTAAATCACACACATGAAGGAAGCATTGGTAACCTGTGCAACGATCATATAAAAAGGATGTTTGAACAGGTTAAGGCTGATTTTGGTTTTGAAAAAGTGGATAACGCTTTGCAGGCGTTAGTAAAATAAAATCTCGAATAGGAGAATAATACAGAAAGGCTTCAGGAATTTTATTTCTGAAGCCTTTTCTTTTCAGAACCTCACCCTAACCCTCTCCTTTCCAAGGAGTGGGAAATATTTTGATATAAATGGTGTTATATTATTTTTGGATCGAAAATTTAAAATGCGTTTCTGAAGTAAATACTTCTCCTTTTTTCAGTGAGGTAGTCGGGAATTCCGGTTGATTGGGACTGTCGGGATAGTGTTGAGTTTCCAGACAAAATCCTGCATAAGGCAAATACTTGTGGCCTGATTTTCCGATATCATTTCCGGTCATCCAGTTGCCGGTATAAAGCTGTACGCCTGGCTCTGTTGTCAATACATCCATTCGTATTCCGGAGTCAGGGGAGAATACAGAAGCGCATGGACTTGAAATGGGAATAGCGTTTACAAAGCAGTGATCATAACCTTTGGCAGCAATCAGCTGTTCATCATTTGCTGCAATATCCTGTGCTATGGTCTTGAACTCTCTGAAGTCAAAAGCAGTGCCTTCCACGGGTATAATAGCATTTGGAATCTGATGCTCATCTACGGCAAGATATTCGGTGGAATTGATCTGTAAGTGATGATTAAGAATATCGCCGTTACCTTCACCATTGAGGTTGAAGTATGTATGGTTGGTGAGGTTAATAACAGTATCCTGGTCAGATTCTGCACGGTACTTGATGATGATCTCATTTTCATCCGTCAATGAATACGAAACGACAACACTCAGGTTGCCGGGAAAACCTTCTTCCCCGTTTTTCGAAACATAATAGAATTCTACATAAGATTCCTGATTCATTCTTCTGTCCCACACACGGCGATGAAAACCTTCTACTCCACCATGAAGAGAATTGATCCCGTTATTCTGATCCAAAGTATACGAAGAGCCGTTTATTTCAAATTTGCCATTGGCTATACGATTCGCAAAGCGGCCTGCCGTAACGCCGTGATACTGCTCATCCGCTTCATAATACTTTTGAATAGAATCAAAACCCAGTGCAACATCTCTTAAGTTTCCTTTTTGATCCGGAACTAAAATACTGACTATACGTGCGCCATAATCACTTAATGCAACCTGCATTCCTCTGGCATTTTTCAAAATAAAGAGATGCGTATTTTTGTCCTTAAGTTGACTTTCAAAATTTTTGGAGGAAGGTAGTTGATATATCATGATTGTGGGTTCTAAAAAATTAGTCTAATTTAAGTATTTTTAAAGTGTAAAAGAAACATTGATCCAGGTTGTTTGTACACAGCCGGCCCAAACGGCACAATGAAAGAGGGTCCCTTCTGAAATAATTCTTATCCTATAAATTCAGGAGACAGATTTGTCTCCTGAAAACTTTTATTAAAATAAAGTCATGTTCGGATTAAGGATTTGCACATCAGGGACTAAATATTTAAGTTTGTGTTAAAGCCGATTGTAAATGGATACATATAATAATCCGATTTTGGAGCAGTTACCCGCACATCTTAAAAAATATGTTGTGCCTCAGCAATACGAAAGATACACGCCCGTTGACCAGGCCATCTGGCGCTATGTGATGCGTCAAAATTATGCTTATCTGAAAGATGTAGCTTATTATCCTTACATTCCGGGGCTGAAAAAGGCAGGGTTGACAATAGAACGTATTCCGGATTTGCAGGCTATGAATGACAGTTTAAAGCAGATTGGCTGGGGAGCTGCTACGGTAGACGGATTTATCCCCCCATCGGCATTCATGGAATTTCAGGCACATCGTGTATTGGTTATTGCTGCAGATATTCGTCAGCTCGAACATATCGAGTACACACCAGCTCCTGATATTATCCACGAATCGTCCGGTCATGCACCCATTATAGGTGAACCTGAATATGCTGAATATTTACAATATTTTGGCGAGATAGGCGCGAAAGCTATGTTTTCAGCTCAGGATTTTGCGTTATATGAAGCGATCAGAAGTCTTTCGATTATCAAAGAAAAGAATAATGCCACCAGCAAGGAAATAGAAGAAGCAGAGTTACACCTGAAAAATATTCAGGAGAATATGGGCGATCCTTCTGAAATGGCTTTACTAAGCAGGCTACACTGGTGGACAGTCGAATATGGGCTCATTGGTACCCCCGATGTTCCGAAAATTTATGGTGCCGGCTTGTTATCTTCCATAGGAGAAAGTGCTTCCTGTATGCGTAAGGAAGTTCCGAAATTACCTTACAGTCTCGATGCGCTGAATTATGCATATGATATAACACAACCTCAGCCCCAATTATTTGTTACGCCGGATTTTGTACATCTGAGAAACGTATTGGATGATTTCGCCAATACAATGGCTTTCCGGATCGGAGGGAAGGATAGTCTGGATAAAGCCATTGCCTGTCAGAATGTATGTACAGTTGTATATAGCTCAGGACTGCAGGTTTCAGGAATATTTCAAAAAGTAAATGATGATCATGCCTTGTCCTATATTAAGTCTGCAGGACCTACAGCCTTATCCTGTCAAAATAAGCAATTGGAGGGGCATGGTAAGAACTATCATCGGGATGGTTTTGGTTCTCCGGTAGGACTGTTGAAAGATAGCGACGTTGCTTTAGAAGATTTTACGGAAGAGGAATTGGTGAAGTATGATATTGTTGTAGGCAGGGAAACCGTACTCACCTTTGCTTCAGGTATTGAAGTGAGAGGTGTAGTTCAGTCTGTTCTTCGTCAGCATGGAAAACTGATTTTGGTGTCTATGGCGCCATGTCAGGTGGTAGAGATCAGCAGCTGTCAGCTGTATTTTGATCCGGAATGGGGGACATATGATATGGCTGTGGGTAAAGAAATTGTATCGGTATATTGTGGTGCTGCGGATAAGGACGCATTTGAACAGAAGTCTACTGTTTCCGAAATAAAAACGCTACATCAGGTATACGATGAACAGACCATAACCTTGCATCAGATTTATGCCCGTATCAGAAAGGAACGGGAAAGCAAGGCCTTATTGCAAACATTGACAGGTCTCTGTGCCGAACTCTCAGACCACTATCCGGATGACTGGTTGGGCCTTTTAGAAATTCTGGAAATAGCAATTAAAGAACAATGGGTAGATCTTGCTTCTTCGGCAGAGGGTATACTCCTGAAATTACAGGAAAAACATGTTCATCTTATCAAATTAATTCATGACGGAATACGATTAGCAAAAGATGATCATGTTGGTATATTACTGACCGAGTAACAGGAGCTGCCAGGCTTTCTGCAGTTCTCCGGTATCCAGTAATTTGGCGGCTTGTGTATGGAGCTCTTTTTGGAATCTGACAGGATCATCTTTCCATTTTTCCAGAGAAGACAAGGTCTTCTGGTCTGGTGATGTGTTACCTGTTGGAGAAAACTCTGGTAATACCTCAACATTTGCAAGCATACCCAAATGATTCCCTGTGAGAACAGTAGAAAAGCGAATACTTTCAGGGAGCTTGTCTATTCCTATACCAAGGTTGCGCAGAGGTTTGGGGACTTTAAAGAGACTTTCCTCAGTTACGCGGCAGTACCAGTCACCGCCCAATCTCGCGACAAGATCCAGTTTTGCCTGATCAACCTGATTGTCACTGTCCAGCAAGTCCTCGTGTATATGCATGCATACCACCTCCGCAAGGACAAGATTGCCGGCTCCGGGATCATCACTCAGCGCGATGATGTCTTTTACCTTACATTCAAGCTGTACAGGCGATTCGGCAACCCGGGGAGGTCTTACATATGTGGAAGGCAAAGCTGTAAAGCCGGATTTTTCAAATTCATTGATTCCCTTTGCATATTCCGTACTGGCAAGCGATTGCTGCTGTACCATATCGTAGTTGACAATATTGATAACGACCTCTTTTACTTCTTTTATGTTTTCAAGCGTATGCTTGGTTGTTCCGTCCCGCATTCTTCTCAAAGGTGAAAACACACAAACAGGAGGTTGGTGGGACATTAAATTGAAATAGCTGAAAGGGCTGAGGTTGACCTGACCGGTAACATCTACCGTACTTGCAAAACATATGGGACGCGGTGCAATGGCATATTTGATAAGGTTATCAAAAATAGCCTGTTGCTGGATGGGATCTATTACTTTGGTTTTGATATCGGACATGAGCTATTCAATTAATAATGAAAAATATAAAGGCTAGTAAAAAAGGATATTTTAATATTTATTTATAGGATCAAGAACAACAGTATTATCCAACTGTCCCAATCCTGTAACCTGCATACTGATATGATCTCCCGGTTGTAGCCATTGTACCTGATAATTCGGGTCATTTCGCTTTCCGGTACCATTGAGTTCCAGAAAGCACCCTGTTCCGACAGTTCCTGATCCGATAAGATCTCCCGGGAAAACCTCGACTCCGTAAGATACACGCTCTATGATTTCTGCAAAGGTCCAGTTCATATCTGCCAAATTTCCGGCAGATACCTGTTTTCCGTTTACTGCACAACTCATATGCAGATTGTAAGTATCTCCTGTATGGCCTTCAGGTGTTGTAACCTTATACGACTCCAGTTCATCTTTTGTGACCAGATAAGGGCCTGTCATTGTTGCGAAATCTTTCCCTTTTGCCGGACCCAGGTTAAGTTTCATTTCTTCCATCTGGAGATGTCGGGCACTCAGATCATTCATAATCATATAGCCTGCTATATACTGATCCGCTTCAGAGGCAGGTATATTCTTTCCCCGTTTATTCAGTACGACGGCTACTTCAAGTTCAAAATCAAGTTGATCAAAATGCAGGGGCATACAGGATACGCTGCCGGGTCCCATGATAGCGCGATGATTCGAAAAGTAAAAAACAGGAAACTTATCAAACTCCGGAATCATTTCCAATCCGCGATTACGTCTGGATGTTGACACATGCTGGCGAAAAGCATAGGCATCCCGAAATGAAGATGGATAAGGTACCGGGGCTAATAATTGAATATGACGTGAGTCAAGTGCAATGTTGCTGAATTTTCCTTTTTTAGCAAGTTCGACCGCCCTGGACATCGCCTGTATACTTTGCTGACCTCCTTCCAGAAAATCGTTCATAGATACAGGCAAGCCCGGGTCCGTCTGACTGCAGATGTAGATCTGGTCATCTAAAATAAATCCGAGTTGCTCCTTGTTGTCATATTCGCATGTTACAAGTCTCATATCAAAATATAGCCGTTAAAATCATCATAAATAAGGAATATGGAAGTAAATATAATGATGATCTGATTTATTTGTGCAATATCTAAAAAAGATATAGTAAATAAATCTTATATTTGAGATAAACTTATATACCAGTTATGAACATCTTTGGACTACAGTACCTTACGGTATCCTTGGGCATGATCGCTTTAGTAAAGGCGATGATTGCAGATGTTGTTTTTGCCCAATATTAGGCATTTCTTTTCTTGCGCCAAATAATCCTTTGGCAGGTTTAACACTATATTGTTTCATATTTTTAAAATAGACTTTATCATGCCAATTTATCATCAATTGGGAAAAGTCCCTCAAAAAAGACACACTATTTTCCGGAAACCAAACGGTGAACTGTTCTCTGAAGAACTGGTGTCAACTCATGGCTTCTCCAGTACGTACTCTCTGGTCTATCATTGCTATCCGCCAACATTAGTGAAGCAGATCCGGGATCCGTATGATGTATCTCCACGCATAGCGCGTGAAAAGCATCTCAAACACACCAGTCTGAAAGGTTTTAAAGTACAACCTAAGGATGATTATCTCGAAAGCCGTACACCTGTACTGGTCAATCAGGACCTTCATGTATCACTGGCAGCTCCGAGACTCTCCATGCTGGATTACTTCTATAAAAACAGTCAGGCGGATGAGATTATCTTTATACACGAAGGTAGCGGTGTACTGAAAACAGGCTACGGAAAGATCCGGTTTGAATATGGGGACTATCTTGTCATTCCGCGTGGTGTTATTTATCAGTTACATTTTGACAATCCTGACAACAGATTGTTTATTGTAGAATCTTTTTCTCCGATCCGGACACCTAAACGTTACCGGAATGAATTCGGACAGCTTATGGAGCATGCTCCGTTTTGTGAAAGAGATATCAAACGACCGGAAGATCTGGAAACGATAGATCAGACCGGCGAATTTGAAATCAGAATCAAAAAACAAGGGCTAATATACCCCTATGTGTATGGCAGTCACCCCTTTGATTTTGTGGGCTGGGACGGATATCATTATCCATGGGCTTTTTCTATTCACGATTTTATGCCTGTCACCGGAAAACTTCATCAGCCTCCTCCGGTACACCAAACCTTTGAGACCGAAACGTTTGTGTTATGTAGTTTTTGTCCGAGATTATACGACTATCACCCGCAGTCCATTCCTGCTCCGTATAATCACAGTAATGTAGACTCCGATGAAGTATTGTATTATGTGGACGGAGATTTTATGAGTCGTAAAAGTGTGGAACGCGGGCAGATCACCCTACATCCCGGAGGTATTCCGCATGGACCACATCCGGGAACAGTGGAGAAAAGTATAGGACAGACAAAAACAGAAGAACTGGCAGTCATGATCGATCCTTTCAGGCCGTTGATGCTGACAGAAGAAGCATTAGAAGTTGAAGATCAGGAATATTATAAATCCTGGATAGGTTAGAAATTAAAAATATCAGCATTATGGCACAGACTTTTGCAGAAAAAATAGCTCTGGCGCAGGATTTCCTGCCCATCAACGGAACAGATTACATTGAATTCTATGTAGGCAATGCCAAGCAGGCAGCACATTATTATAAAACAGCATTCGGATTCCAGTCGGAAGCCTATGCGGGGCCGGAAACAGGAGTGAGAGACCGGGCTTCCTATGTATTAAAACAAAATAAGATCAGACTGGTGCTGACGACCGCACTGCGTTCTGAGCATCCTATAGCCGAGCATGTCAAAAAACATGGTGATGGGGTCAAGATCCTTGCACTTTGGGTAGATGATGCGGCCAAATCATTTGAGGAGACGGTAATGCGTGGTGCAAAACCCTATCATGAACCTCAGGTTATGAAAGATCAGCATGGAGAAGTTTGCACTTCAGGAATCTATACGTACGGAGAGACCATCCATATGTTTATAGAGCGTAAAAATTATAAGGGCACATTTATGCCGGGCTATGAAGTCTGGCAGAGCGACTATCAGCCGGAAGAGACCGGATTGCTGTATATCGATCACTGCGTCGGTAATGTGGGATGGAATAAGATGAATGAAACGGTAGAATGGTATCAGCATGTGATGGGATTTGTAAATGTGCTTTCTTTTGATGACAAACAGATCAATACGGAATATTCTGCCTTGATGAGTAAGGTGATGAGTAACGGAAACGGATATGTGAAATTTCCGATTAATGAACCGGCGGAAGGCAAGAAAAAGTCCCAGATTGAAGAATATCTGGAATATTATGAAGGAGAGGGTGTGCAACATGCAGCATTAGCAACAAAGGATATTGTAGGCACTGTCAAAGCGCTTAAAGCGAGAGGAGTAGAATTTTTGGGTGCTCCGCCGGAAGCATATTATGACATGTTGCCTGATCGGGTCGGCGTGATTGATGAAGAAATAAAAGTGATTCAGGAACTTGGTATACTGGTCGATAGGGACGATGAAGGGTATCTGCTTCAAATATTTACCAAACCTGTAGAAGACAGACCTACACTTTTTTATGAAATCATACAACGTAAAGGAGCACAAAGTTTTGGAGCCGGAAATTTTAAAGCACTGTTTGAGGCGATTGAAAGGGAGCAGGAAAAACGGGGAAATCTGTAGACATATTATTTTTAAAAATCAGCCAATTTATGAAAGAACTTTTGCAGGCTTTTGAGCGTAAAAGGCCCGAAATTATATTTGAATGGAAAGACAATGAGACCGAAGCTGAAGGTTGGGTCGTGATCAACTCCCTTAGGGGCGGAGCTGCGGGCGGAGGCACCCGTATGCGGGCCGGTTTGGACCGGAACGAGGTCGAATCCCTTGCCAAGACTATGGAAGTTAAATTTACCGTCTCCGGTCCGGCAATCGGAGGAGCCAAATCAGGAATAAATTTTGATCCTTCCGATCCCCGTAAAGAAGCTGTACTCGACCGCTGGTTTAAAGTCGTCACGCCTTTACTGAAAAACTATTATGGTACAGGAGGAGATCTGAATGTCGATGAAATACACGATGTAATACCATTAACAGAACAGTACGGACTGTGGCATCCGCAGGAAGGGGTGCTGAACGGACATTTTAATGTTCGCGAAAAGGATCGTATACATCAGATCGGACAGCTGCGGTATGGTGTTTCCAAAGTATTGGAAGATGCGGCCTTCAGTCCGGACCTGAAGCGAAAGTATAAAGTAGCAGATATGATAACAGGTTACGGCGTGGCAGAATCTGTGAAACACTTTTACAACCTTTACGGAGATACCTGTGGCGGAAAACGTGCCATTATTCAGGGTTGGGGAAATGTTGCCGCTTCAGCAGCCTTTTATCTGAGCAGACTCGGCGTGAAAATAGTCGGGATAATTGATCGGGCTGGCGGACTAATCAACAAAGATGGGTTTACGGAAGAAGAGATTACTACGCTTTTTCTGAATAGAAAAAAGAATGAACTGCATACTCCGGATCTGCTGCCCTTTGCACAGATCAACGAAGAAGTCTGGAATATCGGTGCAGAAATATTTATTCCGGCAGCAGCTTCCCGTCTGGTCTCAAAAGAGCAGGTCAGTCAGTTAGTGGATAACGGGTTGGAAGTCATCGCATCAGGAGCGAATGTGCCTTTTGCAGACAGAGAGATATTTTACGGGCCGGTGATGGAATTTGCAGATCAGCAGGTGGCAGTCATTCCTGATTTTATTGCCAATAGCGGAATGGCAAGAGTCTTTGCCTACCTGATGCAGCCAAATGTGGAGATCAGTGATGAAGCGATTTTTTCGGATGTTTCTGCTATTATTTACAATGCGCTGCAAAAGATCCGCAAAACAACAGCTGCAAGGACACATTTATCTTCTCATGCTTATGAAATCGCATTAAAAGAATTGGTATAAATCTCGTTTCAGTAGCATTCATAGCGAAACCTTTTGCGTTAGAAACAGTATATTTGCGCTATGTCTGAAAACATGCAAATGAATTGGAAACAGCTGCTCTCCGCTAAACGTTGGGGGTACGAAGATCGTGTTAATAAAGATCATTTAGAGGCTCGTTCAGAATTTCAGAGAGACTACGACAGATTAATTTTTTCATCTCCATTCAGAAGGTTGCAGAACAAAACTCAGGTATTTCCATTGCCCGGAGCAGTGTTTGTTCATAATCGTTTGACTCACAGTCTGGAGGTAGCAAGTGTAGGCCGTTCGTTGGGCAGACTCTTTTATGCAAAGATGAAAGAAACAAACCCTGATGTAGACGAAGACTATCCGTTTTTACAGGAAGTCGGAAATATTGTATCAGCAGCTTGTCTGTCGCATGATCTGGGTAATCCCGCTTTCGGGCATTCCGGAGAATCGGCCATCTCGACTTATTTTACAGAAGGAGAGGGGCGCAAATTTCAGGAGCAGGTCTCTGCAGAAGAATGGGCAGATCTGACCCATTTTGAAGGTAATGCAAATGCATTGCGCATATTGACTCACCCTTTTAACGGGAAAGATGACAAAGGTTTTGCACTGACATATACTTCTCTGGCATCTATTGTCAAATATCCCTGTGCGGCTATTGACGGACATGTAAAAAAGAATCATCATCGCAAAAAGTATGGTTTTTTTACGGCTGAGCGGGAGTCATTCGCTAAAATAGCAACTGAGTTGGGATTACTGCAGGATCCGACGAACCCTAAAGGATACCTTCGTCATCCTTTAGTTTATCTGGTAGAGGCCGCAGATGATATCTGTTACAATATTATCGATCTGGAAGATGCACACCATCTCAAGATCCTGTCTTATAAAGAAGTAGAGGAATTACTTTTGCCTCTTTGTGGCGGTGAAAACCTGCGCAACCGGCTGGATAGTCTTAATGATACAGCCAGCAGGGTAGCTTTACTTCGTGCAAAAGCAATCAATACCTTAATCCACGGATGTGTAGATGTGTTTTTCAAGGAACAGGATAAATTTCTGGCAGGTACATTTCCAATGGCACTGATGGATGCACTGGAGGATGATGTCGTGCAACAGATGAAAAAAATATCCAAAATCTCTGTTGCGCAGATTTATAATGCGCCTACTGTTGTTCAGATTGAAGTGGCTGGTTATAAGGTTATGAATGCTCTATTGGCTGAATTTGTACCTGCTTACCTCAAAAAGAATAAAAATGGCTATGATCAGAAGTTGGTTGCATTGGTTCCAAACCAGTTTTACACAACTCAGGATGATGCATATTCCAAGATACGTTCTATACTGGATTATGTATCAGGTATGACCGATGTATATGCCATCGATTTATATCGCAAAATAAAAGGAATTACCATTCCTTCCATAGATTAACGAATAATGATGTAAGGAGAGGGCAGGTAGAAATGTGTTATACATGCTATATTGTCCTTTCCTTATCCTTTATACTAATAGCACAATACAAAATACATGAAAGTAGTTATCGCGGAAAAACCGTCTGTTGCAAGGGATCTGGCTCGTGTTATGGGAGCCAAGGAAGTGAATGACGGCTATATTTCGGGTAATGGATATGCATTTACCTATGCGTTTGGCCATCTGGTGCAGCTATGTACGCCGCAGGCATATGGTTTTCATACCTGGTCGGTTTCTAATCTGCCTATTATACCTGCGCAATTCAAGCTGGAGTCTAAGAAAGTAAAGAAAGACGGTAAGCAAATGGATGACGGAGGGGCTTTAAAACAGTTGAATACGATTAAAGGGTTGCTGGATAAAGCCGAAGAGGTGATTGTAGCGACGGATGCGGGGCGCGAAGGAGAATTGATATTTCGTAATATTTATTATTATCTGGGCGCAAATGTTCCCTTCAAGAGATTATGGATTTCCAGTCAGACAGATAAAGCGATAAAAGAAGGATTTGCCAATCTCAAAGAAGGAAGCGAGTACGATAGTCTTTATATGTCTGCAAGGTCGCGTTCCGAATCGGACTGGCTGATCGGTATCAATGCGACACAGGCTATTACTCTGGCTGCCGGCAATCGTGGATTACTGTCTCTGGGTCGTGTACAGACGCCTACACTCGCGATGATCTGCTCCCGTTTTATCGAAAATAAAAACTTCAAACCGACTGCTTTCTATAAGATCCAGGCGCAGTTTGAAAAAGAAAATATCAAGTTTAAAGCCACATCTAACCGAATAGATCAGAAGGATCTGGCAGAGGAAACACTGGCAAAACTAACCGTTGGAACTTCGGCCAAAGTGACCAAAGTAGAAGGAAAGGAAGTAAAAGAACCTCCTCCTTTGCTGTATGATCTGACCAATTTACAGCAGGATGCCAATAAGAAATACGGATATTCTGCCGATCAGACACTCAGTATTGCACAGACCCTCTACGAAAAGAAGGTGATCACTTATCCACGTACAGGCAGCCGCTACATCGGAGAGGATGTATTTGAAAAAATAGAGGAGCTTTTCCAGCATCTTGCAGATACTGCTGAAGAGGGGATCGCAACAATAAGCCGAAATCTGATTGGTGCCAAACTCAATAAGCGCTCTGTAGATGATAAAAAAGTAACAGATCACCATGCCCTGCTTGTTACGGATGAAAAACCTTCTGCTATGCTTAAGGAGCAATCCAATATATATAATATGATTGCTAAACGTATGGTGGAAAGTTTCTCTGATGTGTGTCTTAAGGATATCACTACCGTCATCATGGATGCAGAAGGAGTGGAGCTGATCGCCAAAGGAACAGTTATCAAGCAGTATGGCTGGAGACTGTCTGCGGATCAGCTGGAACAACCGGAGGACGATAAGAAGGATAATGATGATGCAGATACTGAAAACGCACAGTTGCCGAAGCTTTCAGCGGAAGAATTACTGGAAATACTGGCGTTGGATCTGATGGAAAAATTTACCAAGGCCAAACCTATCCATACAGAAGCTTCTCTCTTAAAAGCAATGGAAACTTCAGGTAAGGAGATCGATGACGATGAGATGCGCCAGGCGATGAAGGACTGTGGATTGGGTACACCTGCTACACGGGCTGCGACTATTGAAACGTTGTTTCAACGTGATTATATCCGAAGAGATAAGAAGAAACTGATTCCTACCGATAAAGGACTGGCCGTGTATAACCTGGTGAAAGACAGGGCTATCGCAAAAGTGGAACTGACCGGTAAGTGGGAACAGAAACTGGAAGAAATGCGTGCAAATAAAGTCTCCTATGATGTGTTTATGAAACATATCAAGGACTTTACGGTCCGTATCACTAAAGAATTGCTGCAATTGCGGATTTCACTGACACAGGATGTGGAACCACCCAAACAGACTGTCTCTATAAAATGTCCTAAATGTGATAAGGGCAGTATGATTCTGTATGAGAAAGTAGCGCAATGTGATCATTACGCAAGAGGTTGTGACTTCAAAATATGGCGAACGCTCTCCGGTGTCACATTGGAAGAAAAGGAAATGAAAAATTTACTGGAGAAGGGGAAGACCAGCGCATTGAAAAATCTTCAGGATAAAGGAGGTAAAAAAGTAGACGGTGTTTTGGTTTTTGAAAATCTGAAAGTAAGTATTGCATAATCATTCCTGATCAGAAGAGATCCTTTAGCATTTCCCAGGTACGTTGCGGGTTTGAAGCAATCAGATAAATCATTTTAAAAATTCCGTTTAAGCATTCCAGAAGTACCATAAATACTGGAATAAGGAGATAGGACAGCTTGCTGTGTTTGTATTTGAGTGTATGTATATTCGTCAGCTTCTTCAGCATTGGCATTATATCTTCTCTATAATAATAGAGTAACAATGCTATAAAGAGCAGGTAAAAAGACAGACGGAAAGTAAAGGCTATTTTGAAACTATACGGCATAATAGTAAGATCGATGATCAGAATGTTCACTATTATGGGAATAAGCATTAATGCCCCGATAATGACAGTTCTTTTATAAAGAAGCAATAATGCGGCTATAATCTGTGAAATTCCGATAAAATATTTAAAGGGTTGGTGATCAAAAAGATACCAGCCTGTTTTGAAGAGCGAAAGATCTTTTATGGGAGTTGCCAGTTCCTCAGTTGTCAGATTCCCAAACTGACCCCCGGAAAGTTTACCGATACCATAGGATAGAAAAATAAATGCTAATAAACAGCGGATAGAAAGAATAATAAGATCTAAAGTCTTTTCCTGATTAATTCGTACTTTCATTATTTATAACTGGTTTGTAATTAACAGATAGATGCCGGAAACTACAACATTCCATAAAGAATTAAAAAAAATGAGATACCGCTGGCGTAGAATCCAACACATACCGAATGCAAATCACGTTTTCTACAGGTTGAAAAGGTGGACAAAACTTATGGAAGCCTCTCTGTGGATAATTAAGTGCAGTATGTAAAGGAATTCTTGACAGTATGTAAACTTTTTTATATTGGAAATAGGCTACTTTTGTATCCTTATGTCGACAACATTATATAATCCTTTTAAAACATTTAAGTTTGATAATAATACCTGTTTTCTGACAGGTCAGCCTCTGACGTCAGCAGACGAGCAGATTCAGGTCTTTCCGGTATGGATGATGCGGGCTTTTGATCTGGAAGAAAAGCCGTTCAAGATGTTGGACGAAAATGTAGTGACATATAAATCATTAAAACTTCCATGCAGTGCTGAAGCTGCATTGACCATCGAAAAAATGGAGTCGGAGGTGGAACGTGCTTTTGCCGAAGGTTATACTGCTGTTAAAAGTCTTCCTCCTGTTACTCTTTTTCAATGGATGGCAAAAATTGTATACGGAGTTGTATTTAATGAGATTCAATCAGGAATACGCCAGCAGGTGTTATCCGGAGAGGATATGAATTTTTCACAGGCGCTTGTGCAGAAATTTAAAAATCTGCATGCAATGTTACAATCCCTGCTTATACCTATGGAGTTTGAAAATACGTTGCCTTTTTCACTGGTTGTCGTGCCTGTAGATAACCCTCCTCAAACCTTCAACTACCGGGATGAGATAAATACTTTGATTTTTTCACTTCGTATGAATGATTTTGGACTTATTGCCTGCTTACAGGATAATGCTACCAATAATATCTATCATGAAGAGGCGTTACAGTTGCTGGCAGACAAACAATTGCACCCTATACAATTTGAAGAATTAGCAGCACGATATTTTTATTCTGCATATCTTTTCAACAGACTCCCGGAATATACGTACTTACATACGCCTGCAATGGTGTATGTAGAACCTATGCCGCTGGCTGATATGTCGATGAAACCTATATTTGATCATTGGCAGGTGAAGACTTACGGGCAGGTATTGGAAAACTTCTGGAAACCCTGGGGCTTTATATTGTTTGAGATTATCAAGGATCCTGAACATCCGATGAGTTTCATTGCGAATGAACAGAACGCCTTTATTCCGAATACGGAGATTACCCTTCCGTTAGCATAATATAAAAAGTCCCGATCACATGCAGCGATCGGGACTTAGCTGATTTATTAACAATTATACTTTTTTGAGATCTTATTTTAAGATTTCACGGGCTATGACCAGACGCTGAATTTCGGAAGTGCCCTCATAGATCTGTGTGATTTTTGCATCCCGCATCAGACGTTCGACATGGTATTCCTTGACATATCCATATCCTCCGTGGATCTGTATTGCTTCAATTGTTGTTTTCATTGCGACTTCTGATGCGAATAATTTGGCCATAGCAGCTGCTTTACCATAAGGTTGTCCGTTATCTTTGAGCCAGGCGGCTTTATGAATAAGGAGTCGCGCAGCTTCTATTTCCATTTCCATATCAGCCAGTTTGAATTGAATCGCCTGATGTTCGGAAATCGGTTTACCAAATGTCTTCCTTTCCTTAGCATATGCCAGTGCGAGTTCATAGGCTCCCGCCGCAATACCCAGTGCCTGTGCAGCAATACCTATACGACCTCCGTCAAGTGTTTTCATGGCAAATTTGAATCCGAATCCATCTTCACCTATACGGTTTTCTTTAGGTACTTTGACATCCGAAAACATAAGAGAGTGTGTGTCTGAACTGCGGATACCTAGTTTATTTTCTTTCGGGCCTATGGTGAAGCCTTCCATTCCTTTTTCTACAATCAGAACATTAATACCCCGATGACCTTTGTCTGGATGTGTCTGAGCAATTACGAGGTAGTAATCTGCATTTCCACCGTTAGTAATCCAGTTTTTTGTTCCATTCAGCAGATAATGATCTCCTTTGTCCTCTGCAAGTGTATGCTGTGAAGTCGCATCAGATCCCGCTTCAGGTTCTGACAACGCAAAAGCGCCTAATTTTTCACCGGAGGCAAGCGGATATAAATACTTATTCTTTTGTTCTTCCGTTCCGAATGCATCTAATCCGTAGCATACGAGAGAGTTGTTTGCAGACATGATGACAGCTGCTGAAGCATCAATCCTGGCTAGCTCCTCCAGCACGAGCGTATAGGCGATTGTACCCATGCCGGCACCACCATATTGCGGATCGACCATCATGCCCATAAAGCCAAGTTGTCCCATCTGCTTAACATGTTCATAGGGAAATTTGGCCAGTTCATCACGCTCGATCACACCCGGTTTAAGATCCTGTTGTGCAAAGTCACGGGCAGCCGCCTGTATCATTTTATGTTCTTCGCTTAGTTCAAATATCATAACGCGCTCATTTTTGATGGTTTATATCCAAATATATTAAAAATATATTATGCATGCATAGTAAAATTTTATTTTTTATCTCTTCATTGTCACAATTTGGAGTTGAAATTTGTTTATAAAATAAAATCTACTATATTAGTAGGGTAAACAGGTTTTTAATTTAATAACATTAAGAAATTATGAGTTTAAGATTAGGAGACGAAGCCCCGAATTTCAAGGCGCAAACAACAATAGGAGATATTGATTTTCATGATTATATCAAAGACAGCTGGGTTGTATTTTTCTCACACCCTTCAGATTATACACCGGTATGTACGACTGAGCTGGGCAGGACTGCCAAACTTAAATCAGAGTTTGATAAAAGAGGGGTGAAGGCACTTGCTTTGAGTGTGGACAATCTGGAAGACCATCACAACTGGGTAAAGGATATTAATGAAACGCAGGATACGACAGTCAATTTTCCGATTGTAGCGGATGTCGATCGTCATATTTCTGAGTTGTATGATATGATCCACCCCAATGCTTCAGCTACTGCAACAGTACGTTCTGTATTTATTATCGGACCTGATAAGAAGATCAAACTGACCTTGACTTATCCGGCATCTACAGGACGTAATTTTGATGAAATACTACGTGTGATTGATTCCTTACAGCTTACCGCTGATTACTCTGTAGCTACACCTGCAGATTGGAAACACGGAGAGGATGTGATCGTTGTACCGGCTATCAAAACAGAAGATATCCCGGCTAAATTTCCAAAAGGATTTAAGGAAATAAAACCTTATCTGCGTACAACTCCGCAGCCGAATTTGTAGCAATTACGATCATCATAAATGCCTTTCATAGTGTCTTAATTTATGCACAATGAAAGGCATTTTTATTTGCTGGAACTACCATCTGCCCCCGGCTCCTCCTCCGCCACTTGACCCGCCTCCGAAACTTCCTCCCGATGAGCCGGACGAACCCGAAGAGCCGGATGAACCGGAAGATCCTGAGGAACTGCTTCTGACTTTTTTAGGTATAGTGACTTTGCCTAACTCTATCTCATACCTGCAATTTCTGCAATCCTGTTTTTCTATACCTGTGCCTGAGCTGGAATAAGTGGCTGCTGTTATTGTTTTGACATAAGGAGTGTGGAAGGTAAAGAAGTGACATTTGGGACACTCCTCATAGGAAGAAGCCTCTTCTCCGTCAAAACTATTCACCTGAATTTTTCCGGACAATGTGTTTTTCCAGAATTCGAAAATTTTGGAATTGACCTTTTGTTCGGTTCTCTGACCATCGTTCAGATATTTTGTAAGTTCCTTTGTGCTGATTTCATCCTTATTTATTCGTTTCCATTGTCCTGACTCATCCGGAGGAATAAAGCGGACTTTTACTTTATTTCTGAATTTGGATACCGCAAACAGGTCAAAGAAAGCTAGCGGAGCGATCAAAGGGATCAGCAAAGTTCGTGTTGAAAATTTGGAAAGGGCTGTGGACTTACTTTCATCATCCTGGTACGAATCGCTGATGAGTGTTCTTGATTGGTTGTACTTCATGGCCAGAATCAGACTGCCCAGTATCGCTAAAAATATAGGAAGATTTTTTAGTTTAAAAACTTCCTCCAGATTATTAAATCCAAATGCAAAGATAAAGACACTGAAGAATATCAGTATTCCGAAACACCCGCAACCGCTTACAACGGGATGTAGTCCTTTTTTGATTTTAACCCTCCCAGATACGGATTTGGTAATCCATCCGAGATAGAGGTATACTATCAATACGATTAATAAAATGATCCCTGCTTTATTTAAAAGTTCAGCATGTTTGAACCAGAATGAGTTATTACGTTTGAGTATAGAATCCAGTTCCTTTACCGAATCAGGAGCAAACAGAGATTGCTTAATGGCCTGCATGGCAGCTATAACTCCGGCATCATAGTCTGAATTGCGAAAATGAGGAACCAGAAAAGATTCACCTACTCTTTTGAGATAGGCATCAGGAAGAAGAGCTTCCATTCCGTAACCGGTTATAAAACGATAATAATGTCTGTCCGTACCAATAAAAAGCAGCAGGCCATTATTTGCTTCCTTTTTACCGATCCCCCAGGTATTAAAAAGACGGTGCGCAAAAGCAAAGTCATCATCTCCTTCAAAATCACGGACAACAACTACTGCGATTTCAGCTTTTGTCTTTGCTTCAATTTCAACTGCCATCTGATTTATTTCAGATTCAGCAGCACTGCTGAGTATGCCGTTTGGATTGCTTACATAATAATTCTGTCCGTTCTCTTTAGGATTTGGAATCTCCTCTACAGTATATTGAGCCTGTGCAGTCAGGGATCCGAAAAGGAGGAAAGCATGGATAACTATACAAGATATGGTATAGAATAAGACATGCATGAAACTCTTGTTGTTTTTCATTTGGTATTACTTACTTCTCTAAGAATCCGATCATTTATTTCGGGGGTGTTGGTTATTTCTTCACAATTCATATATAATACGAAAGAAACATAAATGTATTGTACTTCACCGAATATAAAAAAAACTGAAACATAAATAACAAAAAAGAGCTTCATCTTTCTAAGGATGAAGCTCTGTTCGTATTATAAAGGTATTTTTAAAAGACTTTTACCATGTAAATATAGTCTTGCAATTGTTTGATCTGATCTGTTCTTGATAAGTTGGACAGACTATTCTTTTTATTTAAAACGATGTCTCCGTTTAATGAATTAGCGGGGATTTCATTTAATGCATCTAACAGGATTTTAGTTTTAATTGCAAAACCTGCACCGTCAAGACCAGTTTGTTTACCGCTGATAATACCGATGATATTTCCTTTATTATCCAGTACCGGACCTCCACTGTTACCAGGATTGACCGGAATAGATATTTGATAAGCGATGGTGTCGCCGGCATATCCGGTTGCGGAACTCAGATATCCCTGTCCGTAGACCGCTTCATCACGAGGGAATCCGATAGTATAAATATCTTCTCCTAAATCTGAAGATCTTGATTTGAAGGTATAAGGGATACTTTTAAGCTTTCTGAAATTACTGTCATTAATATGCAGAATAGCCAGATCTTTTGCTGCATCCGTATAAATAACACTTGCTCTGAATGAATCTCCTTTGTTATTCTGTAAGTGGATGGAGTCAGCACCGTTGATCACATGAAAATTGGTCACAACATAGCCGTCTTTAGTCACCATAAAACCTGTAGCTCCGTAGTGACTGTCTACTTTATTGTTGATATCTTTTTTCTTGGTGTCGATATTGCGTAATGCTGCATTATGTTCGTTGACATTGCGCTTTACATTATTCATATCTCTACGCAGAGCACTGTAGTCTGTCGATGCTTTCTCCAGATTGGTATAGTATCCGCTCATCCATAAAGTCGAGAATACGGATATAATAGCAACAGCTGCGGCTACGGCGATATTTAGTTTAAAGCGTGCCTGAATCGGAACAACAGGCGTTTCTTTTGTTTGTGTTTTATGTTTATGACTGCGGTGGTAGGATGCCGATACATTTTTTAGCTGATTTTTGAAATCCATGCGAGCCGATACAGACTGCATATCGCTGATAAATATACGGTGTTGTTGAAGCTGGATACTGAAAGTCGGATTTTCAGCACAAAATGCTTCAAAGGACACGCGCTCTTCCGTGGTCATCTCATTTCGAAGGTATCGATCTGCGAGGTCATAAAATTCTTGTTGACTCATCATTGCCATGACACTGGTCCTTATTATTATATTAGTTACAAATTAATTCTCACTCTGAAAAAAATACTTTTTCAGCCTTTGCAGGCATTTGTATTTTTGAGTTTTGGCATTGTCAGTATTCGTATAGCCGAATTTTTCACAAATGTCCTGCATCGAACGATTCAGGATATAAAAATCATGAAGAATCGTTTTACAGGGCTCTCCCAGTTTGTTCATGGCTTCTTCCATTTGTGCAAATCTGAGATCCAGCTCTTCGTGTTTATCGATGTCATCTTCATATTGAAGGGTATCTTCATAATCACGAATGTCATTTGTTGCATATCCTGCACCATTACGATTGAGCTGCTTCAACCATAGTCTTCTGCAAATCGAATACAGATAGGTTTTAAGTTTACTTTTCAACTCAAAATCTCCGTGTGATACTTTATCATAAAGCACTATTACAGCTTCCTGAAAAATATCTTTCGCTTCTTCCTCACTACCATTATTCTGGATAATCATATGGCTGATACTGGGATAATATAACTTGTAGATTGCATCTAAAGCTAAATGATCACCAATCAGAATTCCATCGATTATTTCCTGGTCATTTTCCGGAGTGAATGATTTGCTAAACTTACTCACCTATTAATACCTTTTATAACTAATAGTAACCCAACTACTTTGATGAATTTGAAACTTTTAACGAAAAGCATGTAGTTACTCATTCCAAACGTACACTATTTTTTTTAAAATGGATAGGATTATTTGGGCATTTTTTGAATTAGAACGGTTAGTATTGCCGGAATGTTGTGTCTCAAAGATTTATTTTTTAACAGTGACTTTTGCCACATTTGTCACTTTTCGCAAATCCTGAATATACAACCGGCTCTAATCTTTAAATTCAACAGATAAATCGATTTATCAAGTCTTTTTATTATCTTCAATCTGAAAACAAACCTATAACACTGAAATTCTAAATGCTGTTCAGTTTTTAGAATTAACATGATCTGCCTATGAAAAAGAAAATTTCCTTATTTGCCTGTCTTAGTTTTATGACTTTTGGCTTTGCCCAACAAAATCCTGTGATCAAAGGCTGGTATGCTGATCCGGAAGGTATTGTATATAACAATACATACTGGATATTTCCGACGTATTCTGCTCCATATGAGAAGCAGATCTTTTTTGATGCTTTTTCATCCAAAGATCTGGTTCATTGGGATAAGCATGAACGGATATTGGATACGGCTGCTGTCAAGTGGGCTAAAAAAGCAATGTGGGCCCCCAGTGTAATTGAAAAGGGAGGAAAGTATTATCTGTTCTTTGGGGCAAATGATGTGCATCAGGGAGAGGTAGGAGGGATTGGAGTCGCGGTGGCGGACAAGCCTGAAGGTCCTTATAAAGATGTATTGGGTAAGCCTCTTATACAAGATATTATTAATGGTGCACAACCCATTGATCAGTTTGTCTTTAAAGATAAGGATGGCAGCTATTATATGTATTACGGAGGGTGGAAACATTGTAATGTTGTGCGTCTGAAGGATGACTTCACAGGTATACAGCCATTTCCGGACGGACAGTTATATAAAGAAGTAACTCCTGAAAACTATGTAGAAGGTCCATTTATGTTTATTCATAATGATAAGTATTATTTTATGTGGTCTGAAGGGGGATGGACCGGACCAGATTATAAAGTCGCCTATGCTATTGCCGATTCTCCGTTTGGGCCGTTTGAAAGGATCTCTACTATCTTAGAACAGGATTTGACGATAGCTGTCGGAGCAGGTCATCATTCTGTGATAAAAGCTCCTGATGCTGATAAATACTTTATGGTGTATCATCGTCGCCCTATTGGTAAAACCGGTGCGAATGAAAGAGAAACCTGTATTGATGAATTGAAATTTGATAAGGATGGCTATATCTTACCTGTAAAAATGACGTCTGCAGGCGTCAGTCATCCCTTGAAATAAGGTAAGTATAAAAACTTTCAGCAGAAGTTGTGTCTGTAAAGATCGGAACAGTGAGAAATGACTTCTATTTAAAGCAAAAAAAAAAGCATCCACATTATGTGGATGCTTTAAAAGCGGTCTGGACGGGACTCGAACCCGCGACCCCATGCGTGACAGGCATGTATTCTAACCAGCTGAACTACCAGACCTAATTTTTTAATTGTAATAAAGAACAAATTTGAAGTTTTCACTTCATTTGAAGCGGTCTGGACGGGACTCGAACCCGCGACCCCATGCGTGACAGGCATGTATTCTAACCAGCTGAACTACCAGACCTCAAATTTTTAATTAAATAAAGAACATTTATGAAGTACTACTTACTTCTTTTTTTTTAGCGGTCTGGACGGGACTCGAACCCGCGACCCCATGCGTGACAGGCATGTATTCTAACCAGCTGAACTACCAGACCTTTTTCCTTCCTGAGAAGGTGTGCAAATATAGCGTTAATTTCTTTATTTGCTAATAATTTTTGAAAAAAAACTACTCTACAGTTCCCTCTTTCATCTTTTCTGCATTCTCAGCAAACTGTAATGCATCGATAATTCCTTGAATATCACCATCCATAACAGCAGGTAAGTTGTACAATGTTAAACCAATACGGTGTTCGGTAACTCTACCTTGCGGGTAGTTATACGTCCGTACTTTTGCCGAGCGGTCACCTGTAGATACCATTGTTTTTCTTTTTGCTGCAGTATCGCCGTGTTTCTTCTGAACTTCCAGCTCATACAATTTGTTACGGAGCATCTCCATCGCCAGTTCTCTGTTGGCCAGTTGTGAACGCTCTACCTGACATACCACTACGATTCCTGAAGGTTTGTGTGTTAATTGTACTTTGGTTTCTACTTTATTTACGTTCTGACCACCGGCACCTCCCGAACGGGATGTCTGCATTTCAATATCTCCGGGATTCAATTCTACGTCTACATCTTCTGCTTCCGGTAATACTGCAACTGAGGCTGCTGATGTATGTACGCGACCCTGCGTCTCTGTATCCGGTACACGTTGTACACGGTGTACTCCTGATTCATATTTTAACTGGCCATAGGCGTCGTCTCCGATTACTTTAAGGATGACCTCTTTATAGCCTCCTGAAGTTCCTTCTGTGACATCCATCACTTCATTTCTCCAGCCTTTAGTTTCGAAGAAGCGGGTATACATGCGGTAAAGATCTCCTGCAAATAATGCGGCTTCGTCACCACCTGTTCCTCCACGAATCTCAATAATCGCATTTTTAGCATCTTCAGGATCTTTTGGAATAAGCATAAGACGAATTTCTTCTTCTTTCTCTTCTTTCTGTCCATACAGTATGTCCAGCTCTTCTTTGGCCATCTCTCTAAGCTCCTGATCTTTCTCGTTTGCCAGAATATCTTTATTTGCATCGATGTTGCTGACCATGTTTTTGTAAATATGGTACTGATCAACAATTTTACCCAAATCTTTATACTCTTTATTCAGTTTGGCAAAACGTTTCATATCACTGATTGTATCAGGATTGCTTAATTCAGCTTCCACTTCCTGCCAACGTTCTTTTATAGCTTGTAATTTGTCTAACATAAAATCAAAATATGACGACACTCCGGCCAGCGGCTAAGATGTGTCTTTTTTTAGTGCACAAAAATAAGGAAATTTTGTCGCTTTTTATAAGTTATATTAATGGGAAGAAACCACCTTTAACCCTATTATCGAAGCGATTAAAGTGAAAATGAAGAAAACTCTCCAAAAGTCAACGGGTTCTTTAAAGAAAAAGATGCCCATGAGTACAGTGCCTACTGCACCTATTCCTGTCCATACAGCATAGGCCGTTCCCAGCGGTAATGTTTGTGTGGCCTTCATGAGTAAGCCCATACTGAGAAACAAAGAGATCAGGAAGCCCAGGTACCACAGATACATCTGCGTCCCCGATGTTTCTTTTGCTTTTCCCAGGCAGGTCGTAAAACCTACTTCAAATAATCCTCCGATGATAAGAATAATCCAATTCATAATCTGTCTCTAAATATGTAGGGCAAAGGTCTGAATTACAAATTTAAATCGGAGTCTTTTTACAATTTTTTTAATTGCTGAATTGCGCTTATGCTGTTGTAGGCTCACTATTCCACTGCAGCAACTCTAACGTTGTGCCATTCCAAACCGCATAGGATTTACCTTTGAACCATTCCCCCAGATTAATAATCTGACTTTCTGAAGAAAGCGGAAGATAGTAAGAAAGGTGACGGTGGCCGAAAATATAGAAATCAAAGTGTTGAGTGTTTTCCAGTTGTCTGGCATATTGGATCAGCCACTCCTTATCTTCGCCCAGAAAGATCTCATCTATATCATTGGCCGCTCTGCTGGATCTGGACCAGCGCTGTGCTATTCCGATACCCAGATTAGGATGCAGTCTGGCAAATAGCCATTGACAGGCTCTGCTACGGAATATTTTTTTTAGAATCTTATATTTTTTATCTCCATCTCCCAAACCATCTCCATGATGTAAATAGAAGGATTTGCCATCTCTGATTATTTCAAGCTCATTATCTATAATATTCGCTCCAAGCTGATCCCGCAGATATCCAAACATCCACATATCGTGGTTTCCTTTGAAGAAGGTGATTTTTACTCCTTCGTCTGCTAATTCAGCTAATTTTCCCAGAAAGCGGATGTATCCTTTAGGAATCACGGACCGGTATTCAAACCAAAAGTCAAATACGTCCCCCATAAGATAGAGTTCTTTTGCATCGGATTTGATGTGATTTAACCATCTTACTATCTCATGTTCACGGGCAATTGATTTTTCTTCAGGATAGGAACCTAAATGAAAATCGGATGCGAAATAGATATTTTTTCTGTCAGACATTTGTTCAAAACTACCTAAATCAGTCTAATATTCAAATTCGGACACGGACTAAATTGCAATCCTGGCCTCACATCCAGAAAGGAAAGGTCACATTGACAACCTGATCATCTGCACTCCGGATAGAAAGTGAAATTAAAATCCGCCTCCTGCGGGTGTTGAGTTCGCACATAAATTAGTAGATTTGTGGTAATAGCATTAATGTATAAGCAAATTTATGATGAACAAGAAATTAGGATTGATCTTAATGGTGTTAAGTATGACCGCATTACAGCAACAGCATGTTTCGGGGCAGACCGGGCCTCAGGTAAAAGCTTACCCTTCAACACAAAAGGGTAATGTAAGCGATGATTTTTTTGGTGTTAAGGTTGCAGATCCTTACCGTTGGTTAGAAGATGACCGTTCTGCTGAAACAAAAGAATGGGTATTAAGTCAGAATAAAACAACTTTTGATTATTTGAATGCAATTCCTTACCGGGATGAACTGAAAAAACAATTGACAGATATATGGAATTATGAGAAAGTAAGCACACCATTTGTAGAAGGGGCATATACTTATTTCTATAAAAATGACGGATTGCAGCAACATTCTGTTCTGTATCGTAAAAAAGGAGATAAAGGTAAAGAAGAAGTTTTCCTTGATCCTAATACATTTTCGAAAGACGGATCTACATCTTTATCTGATGTGAGTTTTTCAAAAGACGGTAGTCTTATGGCCTATTCTATCTCTGAAGGTGGTTCTGACTGGAGAAAAGTAATCGTTCTGAATACAAATGACAAGTCAACGGTAGGGGAGACGCTTATCGATGTTAAATTTTCCGGAGTTGCCTGGAAAGGAAATGACGGATTTTACTATTCCAGCTATGACAAACCAAAAGGTTCGGAATTGTCTGAAAAGACAGATCAGCATAAATTATATTATCACAAACTGGGTACTGCACAGTCTTCTGATAAATTGATCTTTGGCGGAAGTGAAACACCGAGACGTTATGTGGGAGCCTATCTGACAGATGACGAAAGATTTTTGATCATTACAGCTGCAAATACCACCACAGGAAATGAGCTTTATTTTAAAGATCTGTCCGATCCGAAATCAACAATCAAAACTGTTGTAGGTGATTTCAATTCCAATACTTCTATTATAGACAATATCGGGGATGTATTTTTTCTGAAAACTAATCTGGATGCACCGAATAATAAGTTAGTAAAAGTAGATAGTAAAAATCCAACAGCAGCTAACTGGAAAACTGTTATTCCGGAAACAGAAAATGTATTGAGTATTTCAACAGGTGGAGGCTATATTTTTGCCAATTATCTGAAAGACGCGATCTCTGTTGTGGAGCAGTATACGTATGAAGGGAAAAAAGTCCGTGCGATCGAACTGCCTGGAGTCGGTACGGCTTCCGGATTTGGCGGAAAGAAAAAAGAAAAAGATATTTATTTCAGCTTTTCAAATTATATCACACCATCATCCAGTTTCAAATTTAATGTAGAGTCCGGTAAATCGGAGCTTTATATTAAACCTAATGTTAAATTTAATCCGGATGAATATGAATCTAAGCAGGTATTCTATACCTCCAAAGACGGAACGAAAGTGCCGATGATCATTACTCATAAGAAAGGATTGAAGCTGGACGGTAAAAACCCGACTATAGTATATGGATACGGAGGCTTTAATATCAGTCTGACTCCGGGATTCAGTGTTGCTACTGCAACATGGCTGGCAAATGGCGGAGTATATGCCGTTCCGAATTTACGTGGCGGAGGTGAATATGGTAAAAAATGGCATGATGGCGGTCGTCAGTTTAATAAATTGAATGTGTTCAATGATTTTATCGCTGCAGCTGAATATCTGCAACAAAATAAATATACTTCCCCGGAATATACCGCACTATCGGGAGGTTCTAACGGAGGGCTGTTAGTGGGAGCGACAATGACGATCAACCCGCATGTTGCCAAAGTAGCATTACCGGCTGTAGGTGTACTGGATATGTTGCGTTACCATACCTTTACTGCGGGTGCAGGATGGGGATATGATTATGGAACCGCTAATGACAGTAAAGAAATGTTTGAATATCTGAAAGGGTATTCTCCTGTACACAATGTGAAAGAGGGAGTATGCTATCCTGCTACATTAGTGACTACAGGTGATCATGATGATCGTGTTGTACCTGCACATTCCTATAAGTTTGCGGCAGAGTTGCAATCAAAACAGAAGTGTGCTAATCCTGTCTTAATCCGTATTGAGACAAAGGCAGGCCATGGTGCAGGGCGCTCTACAGATGTGGTGATCAATGAGACTGCAGATAAGTTTGCCTTTACCTTGTGGAATATGGGAATCACTACTTTGAAGTAGCAGATTCTAATATGATATAAAATATCAAGGGCCGCCCGAAAGGCGGCCCTTGATATTTTATATGGACTTTGTTACCAGGTAGGCTGTCCGTTCCGCATTTTGTCCAGGTTGACCTGTAATTCGGCTTTACTGTCATCATCAGCTGCAGCGACTGCTTTCTCCTGAGTGGTAATAGCCTCATCTTTATTTCCCTTTTTGTAGAGAAGATTAGCATAAGTATCCAGATAAGCTGCATTCTCATCTCCTGCCTCCAGTGACTTTTTACTCCAGGCAAGTGCTGATTCAATACAGGCTTTATCTTCACAATTCTCAAATATTGTCCATGCAAAGGAATTGAGCTGATTAGCATCAACTTTAGAAGTATTGATATACGTATTTACAGCATCTTTGAAAGCAGGCCAGTCTTTTTTGCTAAAGTAGAATTGTGGTTTGAAACGTACAAACATACCCGTCATATCTACTTCAGGATGGCTTTTGGCAAGTTGTTGCTGTACATCATCCAGGTTGATGTTTTCATCCTTCTTTACAAGTGGTAATACCAATTCGCGCATCAATACCACTGCCATGGTACTGTTTGCACTTCCTTGTCCCAATACCGCATCTATCTTTGCGATATTGTTTTTTATTAACTGATAAGATTTGGAATCAGGAGTAGTTGCACTTTTAAGCAGAATGTCTGCATTTTCTTTCTGAAACAATTCCTGTTCAGACATAGAGTTAATAATCGCAATCTGGGCTTTCTTTAATGTTTCCTGATCATAAGCATTTTCTGCTGCTACCGCTAATTTCCGGGCAATCTGCACATCATCCGGTTTTGCTTCAAATTTACTAAGCAATGTATGATACTGAGTTGAAGGATCGAGGCCTTCTTTTGCTTTTGCTATGAACTCATCTGCCTCTCCGCCACCTACGATACGGTGTACTAATGTTCCGTTCGGATCGAAAATAAGGAAGGTTGGATATGCTCTGACGTTGTACTCTTTTTCAAATCTGCTGGCTTCTGCATACCATGCCTTTATATCCTCGCTGTCATCTTTTGTCTGATCCATCTGTATTTTGGCATTGATAAAGTTGGAATTAAAAAAATCTCCGACTTTAGGTTGCGAAAAAATGGTGTTTGCCATGTATTTACAGGGGCCGCACCAGGTCGTAAAACAATCAACGAAGATGTGTTTGTTTTCTTTTTTCGCTTTTTCCTTGATTTGATTCCAGGAGAGACCGTGTTCGAATTTGATTCCTGATTCTTGAGCAAAACTCAAAAGCGGAGCCAGAAGAAATAGAATAATTAGCTTTTTCGTTTTCATATTGTTTAAATTGGGTAGTCAGAATAGATCTGAAGTTCAGAATGAATGTAGAAAATAATATATACAAAAAAAAATCTCCGGCTATATTATATGCCGGAGACTTTCTTTATTCTGACTAAAAGTGGATTAGAATACTATTCGATTTACCCATTGTAACGAAATTATTCATCAATTCTATACTCAACTGTTTAAGTTACCAGGTGGGTTCTCCTTTTCGCATTTTATCAAGATTAGACTGTAATTCGGCTTTACTGTCATCATCAGCTGCAGCGACGGCTTTCTCCTGGGAGATAATGGCCTCATTTTTATTTCCCTTTTTGTAAAGAAGATTGGCATAAGTATCCAGGTAAGCCGCATTCTCATCTTCTTCTAATGACTTTTTACTCCAGGCAAGTGCTGATTCAATACAGGCTTTATCTTCACAATTCTCAAAGATTGTCCATGCGAATGAATTGAGCTGATCTGCTGTTACATGAGAAGTGTTGATATAAGTGTTTACTGCATCTCTAAAGGCTGGCCAATCTTTCTTACTAAAGTAGAACTGTGGTTTGAAACGAATAAATTTATCCGTCATATCAGCTTCCGGGTTGCTTTTGGAAAGCTGTTGCTGTAACTCATCTAAGTTGATATTTTGATTCTCTTTTACCAGAGGTATTACTAATTCATTCATCAGTACGGTCGATATTACATTGTTTGCGCTGCCTTTTCCTAATATTGCATCTATCTTTCCGATATTGTTTTTTATTAACGGGTAGAATTTAGAATCCGAAGTAGTTACGCTTTTAAGTAACATTTCTGCATTTTCTTTCTGAAACAATTCCTGTTCAGGAAGAGAGTTGAGAATCACAATTTGTGTCTTCTTTAATGTTTCCTTATCATAAGCATTTTCTGCTGCAATGGCTAGTTTGTGTGCCGTCTGAACATCATCGGGTTTTGCTTTAAATTTACTGAGCAATGGATAATACTGGGTTGACGGGTCAAGCCCTTCTTTTGCTTTTGCTATAAATTCTTCGGCCTCTCCTCCTCCGACTATACGATGTACTAATAATCCGTTAGGATCAAAAATGAGAAAAGTAGGATAAGCTCTGACATTGTACTCTTTTTCAAATCGACCAGCTTCTGCATACCATGTTTTTATTTCTTCATTATCATTCTCTGTTTGATCCATCTGTATTTTAACATTGATGAAATTAGCGTTGAAGAAGTCACCTACCTTAGCCTGTGGGAAAACATTATTTGACATATACTTACATGGACCACACCAGGTCGTGAAGCAGTCAACAAAAATATGTTTGTTTTCTTTTTTCGCTTTTTCTTTGATTTGACTCCAGTTGAGACTATGTTCAAATTTTATTCCTGATTCCTGAGCAAAACTCAGAATCGGAAATAGCATAAATAGCATTATTATTTTTTTTACTCGCATACCATTTAGATTTATTTTTTTCAGTTAATTATTATTGACCATGAATATATAAAATAATGTTTATATAAAAAAAATATCCCGACATTTTATATGTCGGGATATTTACTTATTTAAGCTAAATGGAAGTTAGAATCCCATTTTTGATCGCAATTCTTTTTGAATTCCGTTTTTATGGACAAGTAAAGATGTTGTTTTGTAACGTACAAATTCTTTTGTCACATATAAATATCCTTTGTAATCGTTTGTTACACCCCATGAGTTTTTAACGATGTAGTATTCTTTGCCGTTTTGATCTTTAACAAGTCCAACGATGTGCATACCGTGATCATCTGTAGTTGTATAATCGTCAAATGCAAGTTGTCTCTGCTCAGGAGTGATTTTCGCTTCCGGTTGAGGACCTACGAACATCGATTGTTTTTCTGCATCAGTCATATCTTCAAAAGCTTTCTCCGGAACATAAGCAACTCCGTTTTTCCAGCTGAATCCTTTTTCAGATACATCTGTTGCCCAGGCAACTGTATATCCGTTTTTTAAAGCATTATCAACAATCGTAGTCAGATCGTTCATTTGAACATTATAGAATCTGTCAAATGACCAGTTGTCGGGAATCAATAATACAAATTGTTTGTAATAAGGGTGATCTGTGACCGAAGCCAGACCGATGTAATCATCCGGATTGATTCCGATTACCTGATCTGCAAAGGTTCTGGGTGTATATGACTTGCCCTGATAATCAAATTTTTCAGGCACTTCTCCCAGGTAAGAATCCATAGCTGCAGTATATGCTTTCTCCCAGTTTGGAGTCAGTTTCTTTGCTTTCACAAATGTGCCTAACATAGCGTCAAGCATATTGGTCATTTCGCCGATATTATTACGCTTTGATCCGTAGTGTAAGCCTGTATAGACTTCCTGAGGAAGTGCTCCGTATTTACGGTAGGCATTTAATACATCATGGAACTGACCACCTTCACCCAGTGACAATCCTCCATGAAGACGTACATATGTCTTAGCTTTTTCAAGATAGGTATTTCTGGCACTGAAAATCTGAGAGATTTCTACAGGCTTCTTACCCATACGTATCATTTCAGATTCTAAGAATGAGTTGCCGGAATACGACCAACAGGTACCTGAAGAACCCTGATCTTTAATAGATGTGTTAGCCAGGTTGATTACTTCTGTAAAAGTAAATCCAGCCTTACTGTTATCATTCTGATTTGCTTTTAAAGCATTAATTAAATTGTCTTGTGCCTGTACCTGAAAGGATGCTACAAATAATGATGCGGCCAGGACAAGTGATTTATTCCAATTCATATTGTTGTATTTTATATTATAATTTAAGGCACGAATTTAACTTTATTAATGACAATTGCTTCATATCTAATGTAAAAATATTACAACATAGCAGGAGCACAAAATCCGGTAATCACAGAAGGCACCTTCAAGGTGCCTTCTGTGATTATTTTAAAGCGGGGTCGTCTTTCTTCTGCGGAAAGAGGAGCGAGGCTATGACACTAATGGCCAGTATACTGATAATAATAATCAGCGAATGAGTTGTTGTAAATCCAAATTTTTCCAACCAGCTGTGCAGCAACATTTTCAATCCGATAAAGACCAGAAGGAAGGCCAGTCCGACTTTCAGATAATGGAATTTGTGGATAATGTTGACTAAAAGGAAGAACATAGAGCGTAATCCTAATATGGCAAAGATATTGGAGAAAAATACGATATATGGATCCTTAGTTACTGAAAAGATCGCTGGAATGGAATCTACTGCAAATATCAGATCTGTAAATTCAATCACCAGTAAAACAAGGAATAATGGCGTTACATAACGTATTCCGTTTTCGAAGTGAAAGAAATTTCCGTGCTCGATTTTAGGGTATACCTTGAAATATTTAGAAGCAAATTTTACCACCGTATGGTTTTGAGGATCCACCTCTTCTTCCTGATTCCGGTTGATATACATCGTTATACCCGTATACACCAGGAATGCACCGAATACATATAGGATCCATCCAAATTTAGCAATCAGTGCAGCTCCGAGGAAAATAAAAATACAACGTAGTATGATGGCGCCTAAGATGCCCCATACCAATACTTTATGGTAATATTTTTCCGGAATACCAAAAGAGTGGAAGAGCAGAACCATGACAAAAATATTGTCTACGGACAGGGCGTATTCTACGACATAACCTGTTATGTATTCTAATGAGAGGTTATTATTGTAAATCTTTAAGCTGGCAGCAAGGTCATTGGGGTTGATTTTGATATTGTGATAATGCTTGGCTATGACTTCCTGCAGCCTTGCAATATCATGTACATCATGGAGCTGATTCCCCCAGATTCTTAATACAACGAAAAAGCCTAATGCAAACAGTACCCATATCACGCTCATGACTGCAGCGGTGGTGAGGGAGATAGGTTTGTCCCCTTTGGAGAATAAACCTAAATCAATGGCTAACATGAGGATAATAAAAAGAATAAATCCTCCAAAAAACATTAATTCGTGACTCATATTTATTTTTTTCGTTCAGTAGTGTATCTTACCAATTGTTCCAGCCCGGTTCTGTAAATACCCTCCGGAAAAGAGTTTAATATTTCGAATGCTTCCTGCTGATACTGAAACATTTTTTCGGTAGCATAATCAAGACCTCCGCTGCTTCTTACAAAAGCGATTACTTCGGCTACTTTCTTATTATCCTCATTATGATTTTTAACGAGATTAATGATACGTCTTTTCTCCGATTTATCTGTCTGGCTCAATGCATAGATAAGTGGCAAGGTCATTTTTTTCTCTTTAATATCATTTCCGAGAGGTTTGCCGACATCATCCAGTCCAAAGTCAAACAGATCATCTTTTATCTGAAAAGCGATGCCTACTTTCTCACCGAAAGCATGCATTTTTTTTACAGTTTCTGCATCTACATCTGTAGATGCTGCCCCGCAGGCGCAACAGGATGCAATGAGAGATGCTGTTTTTTGTCTGATCACTTCAAAGTACACCGACTCTTCTATATCCAGTTTCCGTGCTTTCTCAATCTGCAACAGTTCCCCTTCGCTCATCTGTTCTACGGCTTCAGATACGATTTTAAGAAGATGAAAATCATTATTATCTACGGAAAGCAAGAGTCCCTTTGATAATAAAAAATCACCGACCAATACAGCAACCTTGTTTTTCCATAGTGCATTGACCGAGAAAAATCCTCTCCTTTCATTCGCATTATCCACTACATCATCATGTACCAGAGATGCAGTATGCAGAAGTTCTACGAGTGAAGCTCCCCGAAATGTAGATTCGTTGATCGATCCGCATAGTCCTGCCGAAAAGAAAACGAACATAGGTCGCATTTGCTTGCCTTTACGCTTTACAATATAATGCGTAATTCTGTCCAGCAAAGGAACAGAGCTTTGCATGGATGCCTTAAATTTATGTTCAAATGCCGCCAGTTCATTGGCTATAGGCTTCTGTATATCGTTTAACTTTAGCATGTATGATGGTTAAAAACCATGATTTGGATACTTTTTTTGAAGTCTAAAGATAAGAAATAGATTATAATGATTCTATAGTATTCTCTAATTCCTGATACCAGGTTTCTCCATACTCACGGATAAGGGGATCTTTCAAAAACTTATACACAGGAACCTGTAGTTCTTTCCCGAAGGAACAAGCATCTTTACAGATATGCCATCTGTCATAATGCAGTACATCGAACTCCGGATAGTGTGTTGTACGAATAGGGTATAGGTGACATGAAATGGGTTTTTTCCAGTGGATTTCACCTTGCTCATATGCTTTTTCAATTGCACATTTTGTTACTCCGTTTTCCCAGGTGACATAGGCACACTCTTTATTGCCGTCTACACAGGTTGTTGTCAGGTCTCCGTCCAGGTCGATGACATGAGTGCCCTGTTCTTCGACAGCCTGGATGCCTTTCTCGGTCATGTAAGGCTTTACTTTTGGATATATTTCTGCCAGGACAGCCAGTTCACTCTCTTTAAGCGGAGCTCCTGAATCTCCTTCTATACAGCTCGCGCCTTTACATTTGGAAAGGTTGCAAACAAAATCATTTTCAATCAAATCTTCGTGTACCAAGACACTTCCTACTTCTATCATGATGTTATTTTGAATAGCTTACTCGTTGACCTAGTTTATATTTCAAACCTTCAGCTTTGGTAAGTTCCATGGTGATCGAGCCGATTAATATTTCGACTTCAGCTTTTACCGGAATACGATTTCCATCGTTTGTGACCCAAAGATACAACTGACTGTTTTTCTTAAAAATACGTCCGGGTTTTATCTCAGGGCTAAATTTTATACATTCTAATGTGCCGAGCTTGGTTTTTACGTCTTCTACTCCCAGATATTTGATACCCAGAGACGCCATTTCATCATTCAGAAAATAAGTGATTCTGAATGAATCACCGATCTTCAGCTTAGAAAGGTCCAGATTGCGTGAAAAATAATAAGCGGACAGTAAATCGAAGGTCTGTGGAGTCGGGCTTTGGAAAGTCCCTTTTTTACCCTTTGCAGATTGCTTCTTATGATCGAATGTTACGTAGTCTTGTCTGGTGTAGCTTCCTTCGTGAATATCCTCTGTATACAGGTACGGGAGGAATGTACTGCCATCTATATAAGAATTGTACTTGTTTTTTACGGTATAGAGTACGGAGAATGCTCCGGATGTGGATCCAAAAGCTGTCAATTGAAAGGTTTTGGGATTACTGAACCGAAGTTTGGAATCGGACACCATCAGGGAACCTGTGGCAGCAGATACGATGCCGTACCGGAGTTTGTATTGTAGCTTTTCTCCAGCCTGATAGGATGATTCTTTTAAATACGGGAGCATCTGTGCCGGTGCATTTGAAATGCAGTATAATGCAATAATAAATAAGGTAAAGATTCTTTTCATATATCAATTAACTACAATCAAATTTTAAAAAAACTACATTAAGGCTTTCGCTTGAAAACCGGTACCGTGGAGCATGGTTCACCGTACATAATACTTTTTGCAACTTTACTTAATTTTACTGTAAATGTCACAAATGCTGACTCCGGAATATGCACGTCACCACAGCCTTTTACAACAACACGCTGATCCACAAACTGTGACATATCCAAAGTTGCTAACTTTTCTTGAAATAACTGGCTTTCCAGTTCTTCTTTTGTTCCAAAAATAATAGTTTTTGCAAAAGGTTCAAGTTTATTTGCTAATAACATGATTGCCCATGTCGGGATAATGGCATCTGTCGAACAGGTGATGGCCACATGTTTGTCTGTATATGTTGTCCAGTCCTTTTCTTTAATAAATTCTCTAAAGTCTTTTTCCTTTAATATCAATCCATGAAAAAGATTATCCTTGATATCATATTCGGTGAGCTCTCCTGTGGGAGCAAGGCTTGCCAGATCAAAGGTTATGAGTCCGCTTTGCGCTACTTTATTAACGATATTTTCTTGAATTTCCATGATCATAAAAATAAAAAAGCCGGACAGTATCTGTCCGGCTACAAAGTTACTTAATTATCTTCTAAAAGAATCTAATGCGATTGTCATCAATCTTAGCTTTATCCTGAAGAGCTTTGAAGATTGAGTTCCACGAACGTTGTGCTTTAGAAGCGATCAACTGTTTCTGCTGTGCTTTGATCTCCGTTGCTACCTGGTTTTTAGGATTTACAAATCCGTTTACCTGTACCACGTATACACCCTGGTTGCCTTTGATTGCAGTAGAAGGTTTGTTTGGCTGTAAACCAAATACAGTTCCTACAACCGCATTTTCCAATGCTACTCCCGGGATAACAGGATTTGCTAATACAATATTTTCAACCTGAATCGGAGATTTTCCTAATTTCTGACCAACCTGATCGATAGAAGATGCCCCTTTCAAAGCATTTTCTGCTTTTTCTTTCAGTTGTCTGGCTTTTACCAGGTTTCTTACCGGAGTCTCAATATCTGCTTTGATGGCTTCCAAAGGAAGAATACCTTTAGGCTGAATATCTGCCAGACGGGCAACGATAAAAGTATGATCTGTTTCATAAACTTTATCTGTTACGTCTCCTTTTTTAGCTTCGAATGCCCATCTCAACAATTCTCTTGGCACCTCATTACCATCCAGAGTATTGTCCATTGCAGTGACACGTTTTGCCGTTGCATCTTTCAATCCTTGTTTGGTAGCTACAGCTTTGAAATTATCTTTGTCCAAAGCGGAGAAGAAACTGTTAGCTTTTGCATAAGCTGCATCAATTGTTTCTTTACCACTTGAAATAGCTTTATCTACAATAGCAGCTTTAACTACCTTAGAGTTTCCTACTTGTTTTTCGATTTTTACAATGTGTACACCGAACTGACTGTTTACGATCAATACATCTCCGGTCTTGCCTTCAAATACTGCTTTGTCAAATTCAGGAACCATTCTTCCTCTTCCAAATGTTCCCAGATCACCACCGTTTGCTTTGCTGCCTTCATCCTGGCTGAATTGAATTGCCAATGGACCGAATGCTTCACCTTTTGCAATCAGATTCTTAATCGAGTCTGCTTTGGCTTTAGCTTTATCAACACCACCTTCTGCAGTCGGGTTTAATAAGATGTGACTTGCTTTTACGGAATCAGGGCTGAAAGTCGCGTCTTTGATTTTAGCGATTTCGTATACGCCATTTGAAAGAAACGGACCTACTGTAGCACCTACCGGAGCATTGAACAATACCGAATCAAGAGCAGGGCTTACCTGACCTTTTTTCAGATAGGTGTACGGATATTTTGTGTCTGAATTTACACTTGCAAATAAAGAGTCATTGGTAGATGCAGCAAGATCAGCCTTTAATTTCTGAACTACAGCTAATGTCGCAGCTGTATCTCTTTGATTAGGGCGTCCGTCTACAAGTACATACTCGATAGCGCGTGTTTCTTCAGGGTTTTTGAATGCATTTTTGTTTTCATCGTAGTACTCTTTGTAGTCTGCATCTGTCAATTTGATATCTGCATCTTTGATAGAAGAGTAGTCTAACAATACATATTTAAAGTTTGCAAGCTTGTTACGTTGAATATAATCGTCATTTGCTTCCAGAGAAGTGACGTAAATGCTGTTGTTAAGCAGGTTGGTGTATTTGGTTCCCATACGCTCGTCACGTACACCTTCCAGTAACATTTCCCATTGTTGTTGCATTTCAGGTGTACCTTCGCTTTTCAATCTGCTCAGGAACATGTTAAGTTGTGCTTTGTCAAACTGACCTGTCTGAGGGTTTGTGAATGCCTGAACGATCTGATAAGATGGGTTTGGACCATTTACCAATGCATTCAATTCATCTTTGCCTACTGACAAGCCGATTTTTTCAACTTCCTGTTTTAGAATTTCTTTGGTTACAAATTGATTCCATACTTGCTGAACGGCATAATTTTTCATTTGCGGTGTGAGGCTTCCTCCACCCATTTGTTGTTGGAACATTGCTGATGCTTGTTCAACCTGAACATTGAAATCAGGGTAGCTGATTGATTCTCCATTGACGCTTCCTACCTGATTCTGTGTGCTAGCCCAGAAGGGTGCTCCAGTACGTACAACGTCTCCTAACAAAAATGCAACAATTGCAATACCGATCACGGTTACGATCAAACCCGCACGGTTTCGCAAAAAGGTCATTAATCCCATAGTTTATAAACTGTCTTTTTTATTGTTTAAATGCTGATTTTTAGTTTAATAATTCACCTACACTAAAAACGAGGTGCAAGATACAACTTTTACTAAAAAAAGCGTAATATTTTATTGTTGTTGAAAACTATTCTGCTACTTTTCATGTTTTACACCGTCTAATTACCAAAAGACGGGAATGCAGAGTTGTCCTGAATGTAGTATAAACCCGTTGCATTCTGAATCCGGACATCTTTAAAGTCGGCATCTGATGTAAAGGATGATCCCTGAAGATTACCTCTGCCGTCTTTGAAAAAACCTGTGATCATCACGTGGTTATAGAATGAATCGGAGTTTTCATCATAAATAAGTTCTTCTGTTTTGATGATTGAACCGTCAATCCGGGTTATGACGACATTTTTTTTGAATGTAGTTGTTTTTTCTTTTTCCCGCTGTATCGCATAGTCCGATACAATCTGCTGACTTTCTTTTCCGAGGGCATCATAAAACACAATTTTTACGCCTTTAGGGAACTCGTAGTTACTGGTGGTGTCATGGTGTACGCGCATCTCCGGACTGGTCAGCACAGCTTTTACAAGGGCTGAGTCGCTATAGGTAATCGTGACACCGTAAGAGATATCCACGGCCTCGCCTTTTTTCATATTGGCGATGCGGTCTACTTCTTTAAGATCGGGCTCGCAGGAGTGTAATAAGATTGCCCCTAACCATAATATTATCGATAGGGGCAGTGTATGTTTTAATATAGAAATGAATGCTGTCATTAGCAATCGCTACTAATCATAATTTCTTCGTGAAAACCACTTGTCGTTGAGGGTAAATCCAATATTGAAATTGATATAACGCTCACGTACAAGGTTGTTTGATAAGGTACCCATCTGTCCGAGTTCTGCCGACACATTGATCTTAGAGAAAGCGCGGGAATAAGGTGTAGACGGAAGAGGAAGACCCATACCTAAAGTGATCGCCATATCTTTGATATCAGTACCATTGATATTCATCTGTGTCTTATCGTATCGGAATCCTATACGGTAATCAACCAGATTCAGATAGCGGATAGATGAAGGGTCAGGTGTAAATTGACCACCTATGGCCACTCCGTAGCTTTTTCCGAGTTGTTGTTCGCCTTGTCTTACCTGAAAATCTGACCAGTCAGCATATTTGAAGTCTGCACCTACCAGCCATTTGTTTGATTTCGCAAGCGTAAATCCCACGTTGTGCTTCAAAGGAAGATTGATATTTCTGGATCCTTTTTCATTGATGTATGAAGTATCTGTTGCGATATTCTCAACATCCGAAAGACTTGGCTGTGTACGGGTAATGAGTATGGTTGATTTGTCTTTGATTGTATTATTCAGGGAACCTGAGTATCCTACTGTCAGGTTTAGTTTGTTGCCTAATGATTTAAAATATTGTACCCCATAGTCCAGCGATGCACCAGAGAATGAGCGGATATTCTTTTGTGTCGTGTTATAAGCACCTAGGCTATACGGAAACTCGATTTTAGAGATATCTGTCAGGTTACCAAATATATAGCTCACATTCGCACCTATGCTGAAACCTTTGAAAGGACTTATTCCGTATCCGATGAATGCTTTATTCAAACCTCCTTCACCTGAAAGTGTACTTCTGTAAGACAGGGTATCCAGAGTTTTGATATTATTGTAAGAATAACCTACATCTGAAAAAGGCATAAGACCTAATGCTATACCACCTGCTTTACCCAAAGGAATACCCATGGTGATATGACTGAAAGCAAAATCTGCAGTATTATCTGCAGCACTTCCTTTTTCCAGCTGGGTTACATTTCCATAGAGTCCGGCATCAAAGATTGTATGGTGAAATCCACTGTATGAAGCCGGATTGGCTATGTTCATCGTGTTTGTCCCGCCAAGATATCTCAAACCTGTAGAAATTCCTCCCATTGCTCTGGTTTGCGGGAGTAGATCTAAGCGCATTTGACCAATGCCTAATTTGGAATAGGGAGATGCTGAAGTCGACTTCTGAGCATATACTGCTGTGCCGCAAGACAGGATACCTAATGCAATAAATAATGTCGAAGCTGTCTTTTTCAGCCCTTGTATAAAGTGTTTCTGCATGTTAAAAATTGATATTGATGCTCCAATTCCCGTCTATGCTATTGCATATTTTTCTATAATCCGGGAGACTGTCTGCAACACGCTTGTTCAGAGTGCCTAAACAGGAAACTCTGTTATCTTCGAAAAGACGATCATATATTAAACAAAAAGCAAGACCTTTACTGGCAACTTTGTGTTGATCCGAATATAAGGTTTTGAGATACATATCCGTGCTTATGTTTAACAACAATTTTTGTTTTTTCAGTGATCAAATCCCGATATATTGCTGCTTGAATGTCAGCAGTATCCTGATTTTTTCAGTTACAAAACTATCTATTTTTTGATTATTCCGTAAGTTCTATTTGTTAAAAAAGGTTAAAGCTCTTATTTTCAGTTTTTTACATAAACTGAAAGTAGATAATTGCTAAGATAATGATCGCATAAAGAGACTCATATATCCATTTATTTTTGGCGTAAGTAAAATAGTAAGCTAAATAAATGGTAATCGGCGGAGCGCAAAGTAAAAAGTGACTTTCAGAAATGATCGGATTAAGGTAAAAAGATCCGATAGCCAAAAGTAGCATGAAAAACAGCAACTGGAAGGATTTCCTTACATGGACTATACTCTTGAAAAACTGATCTTTCAGGATGAGTAAAAAGAGTATTAAAGCAAAAATAATCGGTACCAGTACGAGATAATCATGAAAGTCCATATGTAAGGACTTGGGAAAGGAATTCGTAAACGGTTTGAATATTCCGAAAAACTGATCTATATGCCCCAGCCAGTAATAAATAACTCCGATAATAAAATATACGGTACATAATCCCAAGAGTGTAGCTATCCATTCTCTCCAGTTGAAGGTTCTGAAAATAATCAGACTTATCCATAAGAGGATGAACATTACAATAAACGGAAAGTATACCAGACTTCCGATTCCGACAATCATACCCAGATCAAACATGATTCCTTTGATATCCTGATGGTGGTAGATGTTAAACAATTTGCTAAGCATCCAGATAGATATAAAGTTACAGATGAGTGTGGGAGACAGGACTAAAAAAGGAATGAACAGACTGGCCAGTGTCATATACATTAATGCGGTCACAAAACTCGGTTTGCCCAGAAAATTGAAGTTATTCATGAGCCTGTTGAGTAAAAATGCCTGTACCAAGGTAAGTGCAAGGGTAGTCAGCACATTGGATTGCGGTGCCAGCGTCAGTCCGAATTGTAAGCCTAATAGATTGTTGAGCGCAGGCTCAAAGAGCATGGGAGTGAGTTCATCCGGCAGATGAAGAAATACACCAAGACATAACCCGAGGCCGATTACCGCAAGTAATACTATGTTAATAGGTGTAAATTTTCTGAACTGATTGATGATCATTGATCCGGATCTCTTTTATATTTGGCGCTTCGTCTTGTTGATTCAGGGCGTTGACTTTTATTTGTAAACGCCCTGAAGAGATTACTTTTTAGTATTTTTCTCTAATTTGCTAATTCTTTTATCCAGCATAAAGAGATAGGCTGCTACCCCTAGAAAAATAAGAAGCAGAACTAAGACTACAACCCAGATTTTTCCGGAGCTTCTCAGTCCTGTAGCCATTTCGATTTCACCTTGTGCTGAAGCATACAATGACGTGCACAACATGAAGAATATAGATAGAATAGTTTGTTTCATGATCCTTACTATCGATTAATTAATTTCATTGTTAAATTGTTCCCGTTCGATTAGTCTTGCTCTGTAACGGAGTGATCCGATCCATACACCGATCAGACTCCATCCAAGACCGGCTGCATACAAGACTGGTCTCAGGTTGTTATCCAGATCTATGTCACTGAATGTTGAATTACCTCCGTTTCCGGGATGCAGTGAATCTGTAAGTCTGGGTAACACATATAGCAAAACGATCATGACCGGAAAGGCAAAGATGTTGTATATAGCGGATATTTTAGCTCTTTTTTGTTCCTCGTCAAGTGCATTCCTAAGCACAAGATACGCCAGATACATGAGCGTAGCAATGGCCGAACTGTTTAATTTAGGATCTTTAGGCCATGGATCTCCCCACGTGATATTTGCCCATAACATACCGGTTCCTAATCCCAGAAAGCAAAAAATAATGCCCGTATTCACTGCTTCTACAGCAATCAGGTCGTATTTCATATTTCCTGAATTGAGGTATTTGACACTATAAATGACAGAGATAAGGTAGAGGGTGAGCATCGCAAACCACATCGGCACATGGAAATATACATTTCGGATGCTTTCATGGAGTATTGGGAGAGTAGGGACGGGGCCAATTAATCCTGCAACGATGGATGCTGCTACTAAAACTACGGCAAGGATTTTCCACCAATTTTTTCTCATTTCAATTCTAAATTTTGTACTATTTTAATCTCTCCAAAGGTAAGGAAATAACAATAAAGAAATCGTAACAGTTATCACATTAATCGCAAGTAATACTACAATATGATCCAAACTCTCGCTTCTTTCCAGGCCGTCCATTGCATTTTTTGACAAACGTATGAGAACCAGTAACAGCGGGATGATTACAGGGAAACTAAGGATAGCCATCAAGGTACTGTTGTTACCTGCTTTGGAACTGATGCCTGACACCATCGTAAATACGGATGCAAAGCTGATGCTACCCAGTATAACCGAAATAAAATAGAAGAGGGGATCTGCAAGCGGATTGCGGAAGATTATAGAATATACACTGAACGCTATTGCAGACAACAGGATCATGACCAGTGTGTTGTAAATAATCTTGGAAAGAATGATTGCTTTGGCGTCAACTATGGAGTAATAATAAAGCTGACGGCTGGTGCTTTCCTGTACAAAACTTCTGCTGATGGCATTAATAGATGCAAAAAGCATAATAATCCAGAAAAGTGCATTCCAAACAATGGGATCTACGGCTGTAAATGCCTGATAACAGACAAAAACCGTAGATACCACGTAGAGTAAGATGCCATTGATAGCGTATTTGGAACGCCATTCTAACAGTACATCTTTATATACTAAAGTCTTAACTTGTTGAAACAAATTCATTCGCTACAAAGATACTAAAAATCGAATGTGAATAGTGTAGCGAAACAATTATAGCCTGAGGCTATATCAGATTATGCGTTGTCGATATTGGATTTTGCTTTTGAAGCTCCTTCATCAACTTTATTCGCCATGTTGTGCGCTGCACTACTTGCTTTTTCTGCCAGATCTTTACCTAAATCTTTAGCTTTACCTTTCAGTTCCATGATTTCATCTTTTGCAGATTGTGCAAATTTAGAAGCACGTTTAGCCTCTTTTTTAGAAAGATCTTTTAGGGATTTTGTCAAACTTTTGATGCCGTCATTCGCACGATCCATCTGTTTCTTTCCATCCTCTGTTGCTAATAAATAGTAAGCTGCTGTACCTGCTGCTAATCCTAATAATGCAAATGCCAAAATACCATTTTTATTTTTCATGATTTCATGTTTTTAATGTTGTCAACTCTATTGTTATCTATAGGTATTAACAATAGCTACACCAAAAAGTTTCGACACATAAAAAATTAACATTTTTTTACAGTTGCTCTTTTTGGGAGGACTGTAAGGAATACAGGTGATGGTAAAGTCCTGAACCTTTGCTCATAAGTTCCACATGATTACCCATGTCAGATACGATTCCATCTTCGACAACAATGATCCTGTCAGCATTGATTACCGTTGAAAGGCGGTGTGCAATAATGATGGAGGTTCTGTTTTTCATAAGCTCTTCTAAGGCTGTCTGTACCAGTCTTTCGGATTCTGAATCTAATGCTGAAGTGGCTTCGTCCAGTATGAGTATGGCCGGATCTTTTAATAATGCACGCGCAATAGCTATACGCTGGCGCTGACCGCCTGAAAGTTTTACTCCACGTTCGCCCACAAGGGTATCATATCCTTCCGGAAATTCCATTATAAAATTATGTGCATTTGCTCTTCTTGCTGCTTTGATAATCTCTTCAGCATCCGCATCCAGCTTACCGTAACCGATATTTTCTCGGATGGTGCCTCCGAATAAAAGCACATCCTGAGGCACTATGGCGACCTGATTACGGATGTCAGTCAGTAAATAATCTTTAGATGGCACGCCATCATAGAGGATCTGGCCACTGTCGGGACTGTAAAACTGAAGGATCAGTGAAGCTATCGTTGATTTACCCGTTCCGCTTGGCCCGACGATGGCAATTTTCTCGCCGGAATTGGCATCAAAAGAGATATCCTTAAGGATCTGATTGTCTTTACGTCCCGGATAGGTAAATGCTACATTCCTGAAGGTCAGATGACCGTCAATCTGTCTTTTGATCGTTTTGTTTTCTTCACTTAGCGTGATATCTTCCTGTTTTTCATTCAGGATTTCGATGACACGTTCGCTTGCACCCAATGACCGTTGAATATTAGCGTACAACTCCGGGAAACTTCCCATGGAACCTGCCACAAACATAGAATAAAGAATATAAGTTGTCAGATCTCCTACTGAAATTTCTCCTGCAGAAACTAATGAGGCACCATACCATATCACCGCAATCACGGCTCCGAAAATGCAGAAAATAATGAAAGATGCAAACATGCCGCGGTAAGTAGCACCTTTTACAGCAAGACCGATTACCGCATCCAGCTTGCCGGAGTACCTTTTTGTCTCATAATACTCATTGACAAAAGCTTTCACATTGCTGATGCCTAATAATGTCTCCTGCACTATACTGTTGGAGTCTGCCAGCTGATCCTGTGCCTGACGGGAAAAATTACGGATAAAACGTCCGAATATTAATGCGGTAACAACCAGAATCGGCAGAATGCAAAGATTCATCAATGCTAACTTAGGTGATACTGCAATCAGAAGTACTACTCCGAAGGCCAGACTGATAACCTGGCGCAGGGTCTCGGCCAGTGTCGTTGTCATGGTGTCCTGTATTTGTGCCAGGTCGGAGGAAAGACGACTGTTAAGTTCACCTACCCGGCGGTTTGCAAAAAATTCTATCGGAAGGGTAATTAACTTGTTATAGGTATCACGACGGATATTGGCTAATGCTTTTTCTGCTATTTCAACAAATAAACGTATTCTGAAAAAGGATATGATAGATTGAATGAAAAGAATCGAAAAACTGATACCTCCTATATAGGCAATGTTATTGTGCAGCCAGGGGTAAGTTTTTTTTCCTTGAGCAGCATCAATCATTGCACCTAACAACGCCGGAAAGGTGAGCATTGTCAAACTTGAAATAATTAAAAAAGCCATACCAAAGCCGAATTTTACACGGTATGGTTTGATATACGAAAAGATTTTGCTTGCCTTGTGTAGTAACTCTTTGTTTAGTTTGGGCTTGGGTAAATCTTCAGATTGCGTATTACCGCTGTTCAATCTCGCTCTCGCCATTTTCTATTGCCTATAAAAAAAATCTATTTGCAAAAGTAGCCATATTATTGTGTGAGCATATCACGCTTTCGTCACTTTTTGTTGTTGAACCTGCTTATAGAGTTTATAAAGGAAGAAAATGAGGCCAAAAATAACGGCAATAGCCAGATAAAGCAGAATGTTTCCACTGTGATCACTGTTTTCCAGGCTATCCATTTGTTTCTTCAGTGCTTCATTTTCATTCTGCAGTTTGTTGATGGTATTCATATAGGCCGTGACCTGTCCGTCATACTCAGTAGCCAGTTTCTGAAATTTCTCTCTTTCAAAATCTTTCAAATCCAAAAGCCTTTTGGTCTCGATAAAGATATTGTTGTCTGTGGTGACTATTTCTTTCAGGATATCGATAGACTTCTGCATATCCCCCTTAGACTTAAAGAGTCCGAATATTCCGGTTTTTTTCTGAAGGCTTACATCGTATTCTCCGAATTTGACACTACGGTTGTGAAGCAGTTCATTTACTTTCTTACGTTGTATTTCATAAGAAAGCGTATCTGAAGAGATCTGTTGTGCATGTACAGCCGGTACATAGGCCAGCAATAGAGCAACATAAAAAATGAGGTGTTTTATTTTCATGTATTATTCTATTTTTCGGATTTGAAAAAACGTACTGTAATCCAGGTGTTAGTGCATGTTACGGCTTGTGAAACTCAACCCGGATCGCTTCATCCTGAGATAATCCCAGGAGCTGACTAGCATTTCCTTTGTTGATCGCTATCTCCAGAAAGTTGCTGATCCCGAATAGACATAGCTTCTCTCCCTCGGAAACTTCATTATAATGCCAGCTCATTTTGTCGATGGTCTCATTACGTTTAAAGTATAACGTAAATCCGCGGCCAGCTTGTATTTTGTTGAATAAATCTTTGCTGATATTGCTGATCACATTTCCGAAAGAGTCGATATAAGAGACATGTCCCTTGATTGAATTCTGGTCAAAGATAGGTTGAAAAGTAGCTTTTTCTATCGGTTTGTCTATAGGGATGCCAATCTCGCTCATCTTTCCTCCTTTGGCAATATGACAGGTTGCTTTGGTGAGGATATCCGCCAACGGAAAGTGGAGGTATCTCAGATCCTGCATAATATCCAGCTCTACCACTTCTTCTGCCTGATTTTCTCCCAATATAATGCTGAAGATACCATTATCTGCCCCGACAAAGAAGTGCCCGTTGTACTTCATGGCAATGTATCTGGAGTCCTCCTGAAAGACGGTGTCAATCCCGATGAGATGCACTGTGTTCTTAGGGAAATAGTGATAGGCATTCTTTAAAACGAAAGCAGCATGCTGTACATTGAAGGACGGGATTTCGTGGGTAATATCTACAATACGAACATCAGGAAGCTGAGAGATTATACTCCCCTTCAAAGCAGCTTGGTAAAAATCTTGATATCCTAAGTCCGTTGTTAAAGTAATAACACCCATATAACCGCAAAACGTATTTTGTCTCTAATTTATCCTGATCTTGGCGGCCTTCCCAAAAATAGCTCGCGACATCTGTTGAATCGAAATATTTTTTCGATAAGGACTACAAAAGTAAGAGTTATTTACTGGAATCATAGTTTAGAATCAATTAATCTTTATCTTTTTTTAAATGGTACAGATAGTTTGTACTTTTGATTGATCATTTGCAAAATACTAAAAAAATATCGAAGTTTTTGAATGTATTTTGCATACTATGCCCGCAAAAAATTAGTACATTTAGTGCGAAATAAGGATTGTATGCCTGCGTCTTTATTTTCTATGGTTACATGAAAAATATATTAATTTGAACGAATTACTGATAACACTTGAGGAAGTCAATTTGGTCACTCTGTGGGGGACTCAAAATGAGAATTTTGAATACATTAAGAAGCAATTTCCGAAGATCAGAATGGTAGCCAGAGGAAATGAACTGAAAGTATTGGGAGAAGAACAGGAACAGCAACATTTTAAAGGCGCATTTGATCAGATCTTGTCTCACATGGAACGATTTCATAGTCTGTCTGTATTGGATCTGGAAGAAATCATAGGCGTAAAACATCCTGTGGCGGAGAAAAAGGCTGACGGTTCGGAAAAGAAACAAGAAGGTGCACCGGCTTTTAGCGGAGAGCCTATTGTGTATGGTCCTAATGGAATAATTGTACGGGCACGTACGCTTAATCAGCGTAGAATGGTGGACAGTATTTCCAAGAATGATATCTTATTTGCAATAGGTCCTGCCGGAACCGGGAAGACTTATACGGCTGTTGCTCTTGCTGTTCGTGCGTTGCGCAACAAAGAGATCAAGCGTATCATCCTGACACGACCTGCAGTAGAAGCGGGGGAAAATCTGGGTTTTCTTCCCGGCGATCTGAAGGAAAAAGTAGATCCTTATCTGAGACCTCTGTATGATGCACTGGATGATATGATTCCTGCTGAAAAGCTGAAGGGATATCTTGAAAACCGGACTATTGAAGTGGCGCCTCTGGCTTTTATGCGCGGGCGTACTCTTGATAATTGTTTTGTGATTCTGGATGAAGCACAGAATGCTACGGATATGCAGCTGAAGATGTTTCTGACGCGGATGGGTCCTACGGCCAAATTTATTGTGACCGGTGATATGACACAGATTGACCTTCCGAAGAAAAATCAATCCGGATTATCTACAGCGGTGAAATTGCTGGAAGGAATAGAGGGGATAGATATGATTTATCTGAGCGGGGGAGATGTCGTTAGACATAAACTGGTGAAACGTATATTAGAGGCATACGGAGATATTTAGTAATTGTCTGTCAGCTGGTATCGTTTGCTGAAAGAGATTACTGAGGCAGTTTAACGCTGCTATTTTTACTTATGAATTTTTATTTTGAAATGAACGCAATAAGAGAAACAAATTTTAATTTCGAAAACCAAACTGCTTTTTACAGAGGTAAGGTACGTGATGTATATACGATTGCAGATCGTTATCTGGCAATGGTTGCCACAGATCGTATATCTGCATTTGATGTTGTATTGCCTCGTGCTATACCTTATAAAGGTCAGGTGCTGAATCAAATAGCGGCGAAGTTTTTAAAAGCTACAGAAGATATTTTGCCTAACTGGGTGGTAGAAGTACCGGATCCCAGTGTGACGATTGGTAAGATGTGTGAGCCATTCAAAGTAGAGATGGTGATCAGAGGATACCTTTCGGGACATGCATGGCGTGAATATAGTGCCGGCAGAAGAGAAGTGTGCGGAGAGAAACTAGTTGAAGGACTTAAAGAAAATGATAAGCTTCCCGAGCCCATCATTACGCCGACCACAAAAGCTGCAGTAGGTCATGATGAAGATATCTCCCGTGCAGATATTCTGAAAAAAGGTATTGTAAGTGAGGAAGATTATATCCAGCTTGAAAAATATACGAAAGCTCTGTTTCAGCGTGGTACGGAGATCGCAAAAGAAAGAGGTCTGATTCTGGTGGATACCAAGTATGAGTTTGGTAAACGTGACGGCGTTATTTATCTTATAGACGAGATCCATACACCGGATTCTTCCAGATATTTTTATGCTGATGGATATGAAGACCGTCAGTCAAACGGTGAGCCGCAAAAGCAATTGTCCAAAGAATTTGTTCGGAAATGGTTGATTGAGAATGGTTTTCAGGGAAAAGACGGGCAGCAGGTACCTGAAATGACGGATGAAATTGTAAATTCTATTTCCGAGCGATACATTGAACTATATGAGCATATCACAGGAGAACGTTTTGAATATCCCAAAGAGGGAGAGGTGCTGGGTAGAGTAGAACATAATATTTCTACTGCATTAAAGACGCTGCCCGAAGCAGGGAAATAAAATTGGACATAAAGGTATCTGTCTCCACGGTACACACCAAAGTGACAGGCTGTAAAAGGGAATTCCTGTAAATGAAGGATAGTCTTTAACGTAAAAAATTGGGTTTATGAAATATACAATTGATAAGCATGACCGATATATTGTAATCGAACCGTTAACGGATGTGCTGAACGCTGAAAAGGCAGCAAAGTTGAAAGCTGAACTTTTATTGCGTAATACTACCGGCCAACGCAATATTGTGTTGGATCTGTCGAATGTACGTGACGTAGATGAGGAAGGTGTTCGTATAGGTATTCTGGCCAACAGGCTTTGTCATACGATAGGAGGGTTGTTTCTTTTGGCAAATGTAGACTCAGCAGTACTGGAAGTACTGGAGATGTCTCATTTGCATCAGACACTGACTATAGTAGATTCCGTGAAGATTGCCGAGGATATGATCTTTGCGCATGAATTAGAAATGGACTACAGAGGGGAGAAAGATTAGCACATGAAGTTTGAGGTTTTGATTTTGGGGAATAGCTCCGCTACACCGATGTACGAACGTCATCCTTCGAGTCAACTCCTCAATTTTAATGAACAGTTTTTTCTGATCGATTGTGGAGAAGGCACACAGATGCAACTATTCCGCTACGGTATCCGTAGCAATCGCATAGGTCATATATTTATCAGTCACCTGCATGGTGATCATTATCTGGGACTCGTCGGACTATTGTCTTCCATGCACCTGGTTGGCCGCAAGTCTGACCTGCATTTATATGGCCCGGCACCTCTGAAAGAGATACTGGATGTACAGTTCAGACATTCGGATACTCAACTACGGTACAACCTGATCTTTCACCCTACCAATCCGGATAAAGAAGAAGTCATTCTGGAAACTACTGCTTTCAAAGTAAGTACGTTTCCGCTTACTCACCGCATTCCCTGTACAGGATTCCGGTTTGATGAAGGAAAGCGTTCTCCGGCAATAATAGCAGAGCTGGTAGAACAACTGAACATTCCTAAACAATACATAGGCGGAATAAAAAGAGGACTGGATTATACCGCTCCCGATGGAAAAGTATATAAAGCTGCAGAGCTGACCATACCGCCGCCACCGTCGAGAAGCTATGCTTATTGTTCGGATACGGTACGTGTGCCGGACTACTTAGCAGCAATCAGCAATGTAGATCTGTTGTATCACGAATCTACTTTTTTACACGAAATGGTCGACAGGGCCAAAGAAACATTGCATACCACGGCACAGGAGGCAGCCGAAATTGCGAAGGAAGCAGGTGCACATAAATTGCTTCTGGGACATTACTCTGCAAGATACCGTGAATTACAGCCATTATTGGAGGAAGCACAGCACGTTTTTAAGAATACCCAGCTTTCAGTTGAAGGTAAATGGTTTTCTGTATAGTGTTTTTGTGAATTTTTCCTCATATTTACGGCTCTAATTTTTTTTAAATGGATAATCCATTCAACTTAACCGACTTACTACGGGATAATATCAAAAATCTCGTACCTTATTCTTCTGCCAGAGATGAATTTAAAGGAGAAGCATCTATACTGATTGATGCCAATGAAAATGCCTTTGGATCACCTTTGGATCATAATTACAACCGTTATCCCGATCCGTTGCAACATCAGGTCAAAGATAAACTTTCGCGTATAAAAGGAGTTCCTGCAGCAAATATGTTTTTAGGAAACGGAAGTGATGAAGCTATCGATATTTTATTCCGGGCCTTTTGCCGTCCGGGTGTAGATAACGTTATTCTTGTTCCGCCAACCTACGGGATGTATGAAGTATCTGCCAATATTAATGATGTGACTTTCCAAAAGGTCAATCTGACGAAAGAATACCAGCTGGATCTGGATGGGATACAGGAGGCTGTAAATGCACAGACCAAGCTTATCTTTATTTGTTCGCCAAACAATCCTACAGGAAATGCTATTAACCGTAAGGACATCGAGCTGATCCTGAATAACTTTCATGGTATTGTAGTGGTGGATGAGGCATATATCAATTTTTCACAGACCCGATCATTTACACAGGAACTTGCTGAGTACCCTAATCTTGTTGTCCTGCAGACGCTTTCCAAAGCCTGGGGGCTGGCTGCATTACGTCTTGGAATGGCTTTTGCCAGTAAAGAGATTATTGAAGTATTCAATAAAATAAAGCCTCCTTATAATATCAATCAGGCTACGCAAGATATTGTACTGGAAGCGCTGGATCAGGTAGATCAGGTGAATGCCTGGATCAAAGAGACCGTTGCTGAACGTGAATTGCTGGTGAAAGAACTGGTTAAGATCGGATATGTACAGTATATTACTCCGTCGGATGCCAATTTTATCTTAGTCAGAATGGATGATCCAAGAGGCTTATATACCTATCTTGTAGGGCACGGTATCATTGTGCGCGACCGCTCCAAAGTAGAACTATGTGAGGGCTGTCTGCGTATCACTGTAGGTACTCCTGAAGAGAATAAAATACTATTAGAAAAAATGACTGCTTTTGCAGGCTAATTATATTATCATGCCAAACCATATCAAGCGCGTATTATTTATTGACCGAGACGGAACATTGATTCTGGAGCCTGAGGATGAGCAAATTGACTCTTTTGCCAAATTAAAATTTTATCCCGGAGCATTACAGTATCTTCCCCGTATTGCTAAAGAACTGGATTATGAACTGGTTCTTGTGACCAATCAGGATGGACTGGGAACAGATTCTCATCCTGAAGCTAATTTCTGGCCTGTACATCAGCTGGTGACGGATACTTTTGCCGGAGAAGGAGTCGTATTTGCAAAAGAACATATTGACCGTACTTTCCCACACGAGAATGCTGCTACCCGCAAACCGGGTATTGGTATGCTATTGGATTATTTTGATCCGGAGAAGTATGATTTGCAGCATTCATTTGTGATTGGTGATCGTGTAAATGATGTGAAGCTGGCTCAGAATCTGGGTGCAAAAGCAATCTGGCTGCGGGCAAATGATAATCTCGGTGTGACTGAGAACCTGCAAATAGAGGCCAGTGCAGTTGCTTTGGAAACAAAAGACTGGAAAGCGATTTACGAATTTCTGAAGCTAGGTTCAAGGACAGGAGAGCATCATCGTAAGACGAATGAAACGGATATTTATATCCATCTCAATCTGGATGGATCAGGTAAATCAGATATTGATACCGGATTGCCATTTTTTGATCACATGCTGGATCAGATTGCCCGTCACGGAGCAATTGACCTTACTGTAAAAGCAAAAGGCGATCTGCATATAGATGAACATCATACGATAGAAGATACAGGGATTGCTTTGGGGGAAGTCTTTTTAAAGGTTTTGGGTGATAAGCGCGGTATTGAACGATATTCCTACACTTTGCCCATGGATGACTGTCTTGCGCAGGTGGCGCTGGATTTTGGAGGACGCAACTGGATTGTGTGGGACGCTACATTCAACAGAGAGAAAATAGGTGACATGCCTACAGAAATGTTTTTCCATTTCTTCAAGTCATTCTCTGATGCGTCCAGATCTAATCTCAATATCAAAGCCGAAGGTGAGAACGAGCATCACAAGATCGAAGCCATCTTCAAGGCATTTGCTAAATCAATCAAAAAAGCGGTGCGTCGTGATGCGGATAACATGCAGCTACCAAGCACTAAAGGTGTTTTGTAGAATTATAAAATAAAAAGATATGATAGGAATTATCAATTACGGGGCAGGGAATATATTTTCATTGACAGCGGCACTGGATAGAGTCGGACTTTCGTATATGATGATCAACCTGCCTGAAGAGATCAATCAATGTGATCGTATTATTATTCCGGGAGTAGGACATGCGGGTGCTGCTATGCAGAAGCTGCGGGAATCGGGCTTATCTGAACATATCCATAAGATAAAAAAACCGGTATTGGGAATATGTGTAGGTATGCAGCTGATGACGGATTTTTCGGAAGAAGGTAATGCCGAATTACTGAAGATCGTTCCGATCCAGACGTTACATTTCAGAGAACGTATAGCGCAGAAGGTTCCGCATATGGGCTGGAATAGCATATCGCCTTCTAAAGGTAACCCGCTATTCCTCCATATTGAAGATAATGCGTATTTTTACTTCGTACATTCGTATTTTATTGAATATCACGAAGATTATACCATTGCAAAATGCGAGTATGATGTTCCGTTTTCGGCAGCAATGTCAAAAGGAAATTTTTATGGAGTCCAGTTTCACCCTGAAAAATCGGGTAAGGCCGGAGAGCAGTTATTATTGAATTTTTCAAAGATAAATTAGAAACAAAATATTTTACTATGTATATCATACCAGCAATCGATGTATTGGACAAAAAAGTAGTTCGTCTACGCGAAGGAAATTATGACGATGTAACGACTTACGATATAAGCCTTGAAGAACAAATAGACAGATACCATGCAAATGGTACTGAGTTGGTGCATATCATCGATCTGAATGGTGCAAAGGGAGATTTCAGTAATCAGGAATATTTATTCAATATCATCCGCAAAACTGAAATGAAGATTCAATACGGCGGAGGTGTCCGTAGTATCGAAAAAGTAAAAGAACTGATTGATGCAGGTGTATTTCGTGTCATCGTAGGTACGCAGGCCATCACTAATCCTGAATTTCTGGAAGAATTAAGCACGCTTAATGAAGGAAAAATAAAGTATGCAGATCATATCGTTATAGCGATAGATGTACTGGATGAGGTGATCAAGTATTCAGGATGGCTGGAAAGTTCGCCCATCAAACTGATCGAATATATTGATAAGTGCCTGGCATTGGGTTTCTACCGTTTTCTGTGTACAGATATCAGCAAAGACGGCAAGTTAGGCGGTGCAGGTGTCGAATTGTATAAGAAACTTTTGGATCATTCGCCTATTATTAAACTTATCGGTTCAGGAGGTATCAGTTCCATGGACGATATCCGCAAATTGCAGGAGCTTGGGAGAATGGAATCCTGTGTGGTAGGAAAAGCTATTTATGAAAACCGTATTTCGATCGAAGAGATTCAGGATTGGAATTTGAAATCTTTAATCAGTTTTTAGTACATGTTAGCAAAGCGAATCATTCCTTGTCTGGATGTGAAGGACGGTCGGACGGTTAAGGGGGTCAATTTTGTTGACCTGCGTGATGCCGGGGATCCTGTTGAACTGGCGTATGCGTATTCTGAACAGGGGGCTGATGAACTGGTTTTTCTTGATATTACGGCTACACATGAAGGCCGGAAAACGACTATAGATTTAGTAAAAGCGGTCGCCAGACAGGTAAATATTCCGTTTACCATTGGAGGCGGAATCAATGAGATCCGTGATGCGGAAGTCCTGTTGAATTCGGGAGCAGATAAGATTTCGATTAATTCAGCTGCCGTGCGCCGTCCGGAGCTGATCAATGAGATGTCGGCTGCTTTCGGAGCGCAGTTTGTAGTTGTAGCAGTAGATACCAGACATACAGAAGGTCAAAATTTTGTTCATCTTAGCGGCGGTCGTATCAAAACGGAAATCCAGACAGAAGACTGGATTCGTGAAGCTCAGGACCGGGGAGCAGGTGAAATACTGTTGACTTCAATGGATCATGACGGCACTAAAAATGGATTTGATTGTGCATTTCTAAAAAAAATTAATGCTATGATCAGTATTCCTCTGATTGCGTCCGGAGGTGCTGGAAATCAAGAGCATTTTACGGAAGTATTTCAACAAACAGGAGTCGATGCCGCATTAGCAGCTTCGGTTTTTCATTATGGAGAAATTTTGATTCCTGAATTGAAAAATACGTTAAGAGCCAACGGTATTACTGTCCGGTAAAATGATAATACGAAAATTAAAAGTAAAAGATACAGGAGCTATTTATTTCAATAGGTCCGAAATTATCGGTTGTACTATTTAATTTTAACTTTTTTAAATTAAAAGATGCTAGATTTTTCTAAAAGTGACGGACTTGTTCCGGTCATAGTACAAGATACACAGACATTAGAAGTGCTGATGTTGGGGTATATGAATGAAGAGGCCTGGCAAAAAACGCAGGCAGAAAGAAAAGTAACATTTTTCTCCAGAAGTAAGAACAGGCTCTGGACAAAAGGGGAGGAAAGCGGGAATTTTCTACATGTGGTCAGTTATCATATTGACTGTGATCAGGATACACTGCTGATCAAAGCACGCCCTGACGGACCGACTTGTCATACGGGAAGCCGTAGTTGCTTCAAGACAGAATACGATCAGAATTTCTTATTCGAACTGGAACGTATTGTGAGTAATCGCTTTGAGCATCCTTCTGATGAGTCCTATGTTAACCGTTTGCGTAGCAGAGGGATCAACAAGATTGCTCAAAAGGTAGGAGAAGAGGCGGTAGAGACTGTTATTGCAGCATTGACCGAAACCGACAAAGAATTTATCGATGAGACTTCTGATTTGTTGTTTCACCTAATCGTATTGTTAAGAGAAAAAGGATTTTCATTGGAAACGATTGCTAAAAATCTGGAATCCAGACACCAATAAGCAAAGTTATCCTTACATGACATAATAGTCTTCAAAGTGCCGTACATTTGTGTCCGGCACTTTTTTTATGAATAGAATATCTACGGAGTTGGCAACTGTGCTGACAGGACATCAGAATCAAATATTTGCGATAGAAAATGGTTTCTTTCCGCATACTTTATTTACCGCAGGTAATGATAAAGGGGTGGTGGAGTGGGATCTGCAGACTGGTGCATTTAAGCGTATTCTTTGTGCTGTAGGTGCATCTGTATATTGTCTTTATCTTATTCCTGATACTGCTTATCTGGCCATAGGTCTTCGTGACGGCTCCATTATGATTGTAGACGTAGATGCTCAGAAGCTGGTGGTTCGTCTCAAAGTGGACAAAGGAGCCGTTTTCAGTATCAAAGCCTTAACCCATAAGCAGGAATTAATTGCTGTAGGAGAGGATGGTCAGTTGTATGTGTGGAATCTTCTTGATTTTAACTTAATATACCAGTTCAGGATTTCAGAAACCATTATCCGTGTGATTGCAGTATCTGCTAATGAAAAGCAGCTGGCATTTGGGGATAAAGCAGGTAATATTCATCTTTACGATGCGGAAGCTTATCATCTCCTTGCTAAAGTGCAGGGGCACGATATGCCTGTCACCTCTTTATCTTTTGATCCGGAAGGCCGGCATTTATTTTCCGGTGGAAGAGATGCCAAGCTGGTGGTCTGGAATACTGCTGATCTTTCTCAGCAACTGTCTTATATTCCTCATATGTTTACCGTGTATGGTATATTGTTTCATCCGACAGCGCCTGTTTTTGCAACAGTCAGCAGGGATAAGACGTTTAAGATATGGGATAAGGAAACGTATGGTCTTCTGAAGAATGTGAGTCGTGATAAAGGATATGAAAGTCATCACCTGTCTATAAATGTTGGACTGTGGACAGCAGACGGTGAGTATTTTATTACAGGAGGAGATGATAAAATTGTACGTATCTGGAAAGTAAGTATTTAAAAGTTGTTTCTATTTCATAAAGATTATACTGTTTTTTTTCATCTAAAAACATCCATAATTGTTGGATGTTTTTCTTTAAACTTTTCACAAAATCCTGCAGGATAAGGTCCTAAACCAACTATATCTTTTTTATAGAGACGGTGTTAATGTGAATTATACACTGAAACGTTTTCGTAAATTTTCAGCATTATCTTAATCCAAGATGAACCATCAAATACTATATTTGATTCGTTGAAAGTAATCACACATAACTAATTAAGAGAATCAATTTCATTTACGTGGCCTTCTGGTAATTTTCTAAACCGGATAGTCAATAACCTGATCATTGTCAGTTAAATTTTTCATATCTGAAAGCTCAGGATATAGCATCGGGATTGAAATTCATAAGAAGAGATTACATAGACAACACACACTAGCTATATTATTTTAACGGAATCAACAGGTTGTACTGAATTAGATCTGTTTTTGTTAATAATGATCAATAATATCAAGTTCCGCAGAATGAGCTGCGAATAAAAATGATTGTAATAAGTTTTAAGTACAACTATGCTGTTTGCTTGCGTTTATTCTGTTTAATCTTTTATAAATACAATTTCACACTATAAAAACTTAAATAATGAAACATTTAAATGGGCTATGTTGCCTACTCCTTATTCCATTTTTTTTTGGCTGCAGTAAAGATCTGCTCAAAAAAAGCGATATTGAAACCGATATTTCATCAGGACCATTGAATACGACACAGTTGATGGCTGGTGGCCCTGTTGACAGTACATCTTTCCTTATCACCAATTTCGGGGCTGTGGGAGATAAAGTAACGCTTAATACGAAAGCTATTCAACGTGCAATTGACTCCTGTGCCACCTCTGGCGGAGGATTGGTTGTTGTTCCAGCAGGTAATTTTCTTAGTGGGACGATCCACCTGAAAACAGGTGTGACTCTTCACGTTCAGTCAGGGGGCACGCTCTTTGGAAGTCCGAGAGCAAGTGATTATCCCCTAAATACATCGGTATATCATAGCACTAATAACCGGGCATTAATATATGCAAAGGATGCAAACCATATAGGTATCAGTGGTACAGGTACTATAGACGGGCAAGGGAAGAGTTCCGAGTTTCAAAACAACGGCAAAGAGGATGGTACACGGCCTAAGATTATTGAATTTGCCAACTGTGATGATATTACGGTAAAAGATATTAATCTAACAAATGCTGCATATTGGACTCAATATTATGTTTATTGCAGAAATGTAGTGATAGATCATATTAATGTATATAGTTTCGCAAACTTTAACAATGACGGTATTGATGTTGATAGTCAGAATGTAACAATAAGAAATTGTACCATCAATTCTCAAGATGACGGAATTTGCCTGAAAAGTGAGTCTCCGGTAGCCTGTAGGAATGTGACCGTTGACAACTGTACTATAACAACAAATTGTAACGGCATAAAGTTTGGAACAGCTTCTTCAGCAGGATTTAAAAATATTAAGGTACAGAACTGTAAAGTATCAAAACCACCCCTTCATCTGTATCCAAGAGTTTATGGTCAATCGGGAATTGCAATAGAGGCGGTCGATGGAGGAGTAATTGACAGCGTACTTTGTGATAATATTCAAATAAGCGGTGTGGAAACACCAATTTTTATTAAACTTGGAGACCGAAGCCGTAAGAATCCTGATGGACTAGGTTTGCCAGGGAAAATGCAGAATGTTACGATTAGTAATGTTACAGCACGTGGCGAATCTAAGATGAGTAGCTCCATAACCGGATTTCCGGGATATTATGTAAATAATATCGTCTTAAAAAATGTTAGTTTGACAAGTTCGGGAGGGGGCACTACTACGGATGCTAACCGTGTAGTTCCTGAAAACCAAAAAAATTATCCTGAGAATACTATGCTGGGTACTTTACCTGCATACGGATTATATATCCGGCACGCTAAAAATATTACACTAGACAATGTTACTACGAGCTATTCATCAAGTGATGTCCGTCCTGCGATCTATACCGAAGATGTTCAGAATGTAGGAGCAACCAGTCTGGAGATGAAACCACCTGCAAACGGTGCACCTTTTTTCAAATTTGTTACAACTACAGGACTAACAGGAGATTTAACTGTTCCGGATCTGACGATAGGAACATATGAAATGGTCTCTGCATTAAATAATACGAGTCTGTTAGACATGCCGGGAGTTGGTGAACCCTCTCGCGGAACTAAAGTACAATTATGGGGAAGTAATGCTCAGCAAAAATGGAAATTTGTTAATGTTGGCAATGGATATTATAAAATACTGCCGGATCCTTCAACTACAAAAGTATTAGATGTTTCGGGAGGTAGTAATGTGGATGGAACTCAGATACAGGTTTGGGATGATGTAAATGTCAATGGACAAAAATGGAAAATCTCTTCAACAGGCAGTGGATACTATACCCTTTCACCAGCCTGTGCTCCATCATCACTATTAGAAGTATTGAATAGCAGTACAACTAATGGAGCAAAAATACAGATTTCCAAAACGACTAATAATAATAATCAAAGATTCAAACTTGTGAAATATTAAGAACTGAATAAGTCCCTTATATTATGCTATAATTCATTAAATAATATAAGAGGAGATAATCAGGTTTATCACTGTTTTTTTATCTAAGTAAGTTTGGACAATGTTCCATTCCTGACGCCAAGAATTATTATCTTTCTTGGCGTCAATGGTTTTGAATATCTCTGAAGTTTATGTTGTCAAACTGGTAAAATGGATTTTAATTACAAATATCTGCTTCTATAAAGAATCGTTAAATTTTTTAAATGTTTTTGGTTAGATTTGGTTTGTTAGAATTATTACTAACCTAACCGGATTAAATATGGAATATTTGGGGTTTGCCTTAATTGTCATTGTTATTTATTTTATTGTAAGTACCAAAAATCAATTAAAGGGCCTTAACGAAGGGCTTTATAAATTTCAGGAGCATCAGTTTGAACTCCAGAAGAAAATGGATCAGATCATACGGAAACTGGATGAATCTGATCTTCCTATTGCGGGAGATTCTGTTGCTCCTGCAGAAGAAAAAACTGAAACTCCAGTATTGCAGACACCTGAAGTCGATATTCCGCCACCTATTCCTCAGGATATAACGGAGAGTATAAGTGAAACTGAACCTGAGCTTGTGCTTCCGGCATTACCTCAGGAACCGGAAGAAGTAACAGGGCGATATGAGGTGGGAAGTCTGGTCAATACGAATCCTGAACCTACGGATGTGTTTGTTCCAAATGAAGTTTCTGATTATGTAAGTCCTGTTGATGGACCTACCCTTAGCTGGTTTGAAAGATTCAAACAAAATAACCCGGATCTGGAGAAATTTATCGGTGAAAACCTCATTAATAAGATCGGGATACTGATTCTGGTATTAGGTATAAGTTTCTTTGTCAAATTTGCAATTGACAGAGACTGGATCAATGAAGCAGGGCGTGTGGGGATAGGTATATTCTCCGGAGGTCTTCTGATGGGGGTCGCGCACTTTCTACGCCGAAAATTTGCAGCCTTCAGTTCTGTATTTGTGGCAGGAGCGGTCAGCGTATTCTATCTGACGATTGGAATTGCATTCCATGATTATCATCTCTTCAGTCAATCGCTGGCATTCGGAATAATGGTGCTGATTACGGTATTCAGTATCTTTGTATCATTGCTTTATGACCGTCAGGAGCTTGCTATCTTATCAATTATCGGAGGATTTGCAGTTCCGTTTATGGTGAGTACCGGTCAGGGTAATTATCATGTACTCTTTACCTATCTTTCTATTCTGAACATAGGAATGCTTAGCGTATCGTATTTCAAAAGATGGAACTGGGTCAATTTTGTAGCTTTTGTGGCGACTTTTATGATCTATGCCGGATGGTATTTTCAGACGGATTTTACCAAAGAGGCTACTTATGCCGGAGCGTTTGGCTATCTGACGCTGTTCTTCCTTATTTTTAGTCTTGCCTTTATTATCAATAATGTCAGGTTCAAGAACAAGTTTACCAAGTGGGAACTTATTATTATCCTGGTGAACACATTCCTGTATTTCAGTTTCGGTCTCGCTATTCTATCTGTTTGGAATTCGGACTATAAAGGACTGTTTTCATTAATACTGGCTGTGTACAATCTTGTATTTGCGGTGACCATATACCGGAAATACAAATTGAGCGAAGAGATTGTATATCTCCTGATTGGTCTGACTTTGCTGTTTGCCGTTGTGACTATTCCAATCCAGTTTAAAGGCAACTATATTACTGCGTTCTGGGCTTGTGAAGCTGTGATATTACTCTGGCTGGCGAAGAAGTCAAGGTTTACCATTTACTATGCGTTCGGAATAATCCTGCAGGTATTGGTCATCCTCAGTTTATTTATAGACTGGACCATTGATTATGTGCCTTCCGATACAGTGATGGCTATAGGGCTGAATGAGATATTCCTGACCGGACTACTTGTCGTTGCTTCTTATTATGTATCCTATCGTTTATTTAAGCAAAGTGATGAAGTCGAACGTCTGAGCTTTAATGTGGATTTTAACCCTGTTGATTACAGGCGGATAGTAGTGGGTGTGGCAATTGCACTGAGTTACGTTGTTTTGATATTAGAAGTCTCTTATCAGGCTTCTAACCGGATGTCTAATGACGGGTCTGTAATGGCATGTATTGCCCTGACACATTTTGTTTTTGCGTCCGTACTGGTTTATTACGGGACTAAATCTGATACTCCTGTACTGCCCCGCATCTTATGCTATGCGCTGATTATATTGAATATTGCAGCATATCTGGTATTTGTACACCGTATTCCTTTTATAGAAACGTTGAACCGGCTGAATAAAGTAGAAGGCAGGTATCTTGCTTTCTTTTTACACTATCCGATTCTTATCTGTCTGATCTTCCAACTTTACCGGATGGTAAAAGACACTATATTAAATGTTGCTAATACATATTTCAGACATAAGCTGCTGGTGTGGCCACTTGTATTTGTACTGGTATTTATATGCAGTGTAGAGCTTAGTGTTCATACTCTTGCGTTCGCTGAAACTTTTGATATTTACCATTCACGTGAGAATATGGTATTCAAGGTTATGTTCCCTGTGGCATGGGGAGTACTTTCATTTGTGTTTCTGATATTGGGGATCAAACAGGACTGGAGAATGTTGCGGATAGCAGCACTTTCTCTGCTGGGTGTTACTATTCTCAAATTATTTTTGTACGATATTAAGGATGTATCCGAGACCGGTAAAATCATCGCATTTATATTACTGGGTGTACTTATTCTGGTTATCTCTTTTGTGTACCAAAGAATTAAAAAACTAATTGTAGTTGATAATAAAGAACTTCCTCATGAAGAGAATAGTTAGTATTTTTTTAGGCTGCCTTTTTGCAGTTATCCAGGTGTATGGCCAGCAATACAGTGCCACATTGGAAGGAAATAAAAAGGAGGGATACTATCAGTTTAAAATCCCTTCAGGTATTCGTTCTGTCATTGGTAATGATATTTCAAAAATCCGAATCAGAGATAACGGGGGGCAGGAAGTGCCGTTTGTAAAATTTGTGTATGCATCTGCAGGGGACAAATTTATACCGTTGACTATCGTCAAAAAAGAAACTATAGCGGATAGTGTGACCACTCTGGTCATCAAAAATACAAAACTGGAAACCTGGACTTCAATCTCTTTACGAATTGCAAACAGCAATAGCAGCAAGAGGTATACGCTGACAGGTAGTAATGACTCAGTAAATTGGTTCAGCCTTTCAGAGAATCAGTTGTTGGACAATCTGGTCGGATCGGATCAGACCTTTAAAGATCAGGAAATTACTTTTCCACTGAATAACTACAGATATCTGAAGATTATGATTCGGGATAAAGGTTCCAGTCCGATCAATGTGCTAGAGGTAGGACGTTATGAAAGCGTCAAAACAGCCGCCACATATCAGCCTGTTCAGGGAGTTAAATTCGATATGAAGTCAGAAAATAAAAATTCTATTCTTCATGTGATGTTGCCTGACTTTCAGATTATTGATTATGTGTCTTTGTCTGTTTCTGATCCGAAATTGTATCAACGTAAAGTATCTGTACTTGCCAGTCAGCTGGTGCAGGTGAAGCGTAACAGATGGGAGGATCAGCTTGTGGAGATCGGACAGTATGAATTGAGTCCGGCTAATACTCATATGGTAATCCCCAGTCTGTTTGTAAAGGATTTTTATATTCAGATAGAGAATCTGGATAGCCCTCCGTTGCGAATTGATAGCCTTTCTTTGGGACAAACAGCTTTAAATATTGTTACTAATGTTGCAGCAGGCAAGCAATATAGCATCGTTATAGACTCTGCTTTTAAAGCTCCGGATTATGATCTTTCTTTATTTAAGAATAATGCCAATGATCAGCTTCCGGTATTGACGGTAAGCAAGTTGAAATCAATAAAACCGGGAACCGGAGATATTAAGAATGAGGCCTGGAAAAAAACTTTTGGTAATATCCTGCTATGGGGTGGGATGGTCATCGCTATCATTGTGATATGCTATTTTGCCATTGGTTTTTTAAAAGATGTTAATAAGAAGTAAGAACAGAAGCTATAAGCTATTATTTGTAAATACTTGGTCTGAATTACGCAGTTATAAAAGAGAGAATCTTTTCTAAATATAGGGCATCTTCCTGATCGAATGAATTCAGGCTGTCGCTATCTACATCCAGGACAGCAATGATTTTTCCGTTTGCACGTACGGGTATAACTATTTCTGATTTGGATAGCGAGCTGCATGCGATATGTCCGGGAAATTTATCTACATCAGGGACAATAAGTGTCTGTTCATTTGCCCAGGCTGCTCCACAAACACCTTTTCCTTTTTTTATACGGGTACATGCTACCGGTCCCTGAAAGGGACCTAAAACTAATTCTTCACCTTCGATAAGATAAAACCCAACCCAAAAGAAACCAAACTGTTCTTTGAGTGCAGCGCTGATATTCGCAAGATTAGCGATCAGATTAGATTCTCCACTGATTAAAGCCTCTATCTGAGGGATTAATCCTTTGTACTGTTCTGCTTTATTTCCTGTGAGTATATTTAGATCTTCTGCCATATTTGTTGTTGCTCCACAAAATTACAAAATGTTTGGAGTATTGTGTTTTTTAAAATTAAGATTTCATAAGCATTGCTTTGTTTACTTTTTGTTGCCGACATGATGTGAATACGTTTTGTGGTTAAAACTGATCCAGTCCAGCGATAGAGCTGCTTTTTTGTCAACATCGGTATACACTAAGAATATATCAGCTTTACCTTTTGGCGGATTGATTTTACAGGATAAGATCTGATATTGATTCGGGCCTTTACTTTTATTTGCAACGGATTTTATTGTACCGATCAAGGGACCGCTTATGCTACCTGTACGTACTTCCAATTTACCTTTTGGTGACAGACCTGCTAAGTGTGCAGTAAACTGTTTGCTGCTGCCGGTCATGTCCACATTTGCAAAACGAATCCAACTGCCATTATGCATTCCGGCTATTTCAAAGCCACCATCAGCAGATGATTGTTTACGGGTAAGGCTTTCTTTTTCATAAAACCATTCGGCTTCTATTTTAGGCCAACCTGCATCATACTGTCCAACTCCATTAGTAAAGTGCTTGTCCAGAAAGTCTGTGTCCGTTACAAGGCGCCCCTGATCATCAAAATGGCAATAGGTAATAATCGTTGATCTGAATTTGTAACCTTGTTTAAGGTAATAGCACCATGCATGGTAAAATTGTCCTTTCCACCAGAAAAAACTGCTGTGAGCGAATACACCTAAATGATGACCTTTTCCAGTAGATCCGGCTCCTGTATAAGGGCCATATATGTTTTTGGACACCGCATATTCCGTTCCCCAGCTCAGGTAGTAGGTATCTTTATATTTGAAAATATAATTTTTATCCATCCAACCGCCGACTTTTTCCCATCCTTCACCTGTGATTGTGATAGGTTTGGGTGTTTCAGCAAGCGATATCATATCATCATTTAGCCTAGCGATATGATAGCCTCCACCTTCTTTGTCTCCATATACCAAATAGGGTGTTTTGTTTGGATCATCGTCTGTAATAATGGTTGGATCGTGCATAGGTGCGACCAGAGGTTTGCCCAGTGCGTCGATATATTTCCCATCAGGAGAATCGGCCTTCATTACGCCTATACTTCTTTTCCTGTCCGAAAAATAGAAATAGTACTTTCCATTTCTTTCAGCGGCATCTCCGGCCCAGCAGTCTGTAGACTGTGCTCCCATATAATTATCTTCAGGGGAGATTACCGTTTCGAGCTTCCAGTTTATCAGATCTGTAGTCGAAAATATCCGCCAGTCTTTCATTACCCAGGTCGTATCGGTTGGCTTATCATCGTGTCCCGAATAGAGGTATATTTTATTGTTAAAGACTCTTATATGAGGATCTGATATTCCTGGAATACCGATAATCGGATTTTGAGCCCTTACAGAGTTGCTTATCAATAGCGTCAGGCCTATTAGTGCTATATTTATTAATTTACTTTTTGCCATAGGGATCAATAGTTATAATACTGCCGTCTTTGTTATATTTTAGTTCGGTTACTTTAATATTTCTTAGATGAGTTTTGCCTCCAGATAGCTCTGTATCATGATAATACAACCACCATTTATTTTGGAATTCAACAATGGAATGATGTGTCGTCCAGCCTATTACAGGTAGCATAATTACTCCTCTATAGGTGAATGGTCCGTAAGGCGAATCGCCTGTTGCATACACTAATTTATGTGTATCGCCAGTAGAATAGGAGAAGTAATATTTTCCATTGTATTTATGTATCCATGAACCTTCGAAGAAGCGTCTGTCGTGGTCTTCACTTCGTATAACATTACCTTTTTCGTCCAATATAACTACATCTTTTGGTTCCTCTGCAAATTGCTTCATATCGGGAGTTAGTCTGGCTACTTTGGCTGTAAGTGCCGGTTCTTCATCTTTTTGTCCGTCTTTACTGTCGGAAACATTTTTATCATATGTACCGCTTTTCCAACGCTGTAACTGTCCCCCATGGATACCTCCAAAATACAAATAAAAGCTGTTGTCATTATCTTTAAATACGGCCGGATCTATACTATAACTTCCTTTGATAGGTTCTTTTTCGGCCTTAAAAGGACCTTGTGGGTGTTTGGATGTGGCGACACCAATACGAAATACTCCTTTCTTATCTTTTAATGGAAAATAAAGGTAGTAGGTATGATTGCGATATGCCACATCGGGTGCCCAAAGTTGCTTACCTGCCCATAGAATATTCTCAACAGCTAATGCTACTCCATGGTCTGTGACTTTTCCTGTAGGACTATCCATGGACAATACATGGTAATCTTTCATTTGAAAGTGATCACCACTATTGTTTTCAGCAACATCTGTTTCTATATCGTGCGAACCATAAATATATATTTTGTTATTAAAAACATGGGCAGAAGGATCTGCTGTATACATATTCCGTATGAGCGGTTTTGATATCGAGTTTTCAAATTTTGGTTGTTTTTCCTGAGCATATAGTGAAAAATGCATGTAAAAGAATATTCCTATAAAAGGTAATAGTGGAATTAATCTTTGGATTTTTTGCTTTCTCATGATTATTAATTTTATAAATTAAATTTTTGTTAATACAAAGGATATAGCAGGCAAATTGTTAGGCAGTTCTTTAGGTAAGGTAATCTCAATTCTGTTTTCCGTTTTTTTCCAAGCAACTTTTTCACCTGTCTGCAGACATTTTATAACTGATCCTTCTGCAGGCTCATTTCCTTGCCATGTTAGTGTTGAGGGGATAGCCTTACCTTCTTCCAGATTTGTGATTGCATATATTTTTGTACCGTCTTTACTTTGGGTAAACCAGGTATTGCCCTGATGATATATTTCAGTATTGCGTGTATTGTATATGGCTTCTCCGTTTCTGGATGTCCAATTACCTATTTCTTCCAGTCTTTCAACGATGCTTTGCGCTATTGTTCCATCCGCCTTGGGACTAAATCCAAGCAATAGGGAACCTCCTTTAGCTACAATTTCTACCAGAGTATGAATGACTTGTGCGGATGATTTAAAGTGTTGTTCATCTGTAGGGACGTAAGACCACCTTTTTCCTAAAGTAATACAGCTTTCCCATGGATGGGACATTTGCGCTTTCGGAATACCCTGCTCTGGCGTCTGATAGTCTTCGTATCCGGTGCCTGGAGTTCCTCTTTCTATAATTAAAATTCCTGGTTGTTTGCTACGCGCTATTTCAGCTTTCTTTTTCATTCCCCATTCCTGACCCCATGCGTCAATCCACAGTATATCTACATTTCCATAATCACCATTCGTCAGTTCGGCCACCTGATTGTTTGTAAACTGAATAAATTTATCCCAACGTTCAGGATATTCCCTGGTATTGTAATTTTCCCCACCATTGCTCGTCGGATATTTATCCCACCAATAGTAGGAAGAATGCCAGTCCGGTTTAGAATAATAAGCACCAACCATATAACCTTGTTTACGAAATGCCTCGAAAAAAGACTTCAGTATATTAGCATTATGATTATTCTTATATGCCCCATGCATAATGGAAAAATTGGTTTGTCTGGTGTCGAACAGGTTAAATCCGTCGTGGTGCTTTGACGTGAATATCAGATATTTCATTCCTGCTTTTTTACCAAGTATTGCCAGCTTTTCCGGGTTGAGTTTTTGAGGATTAAAGCTGTTGATTTGTGAAAAATATTTTTGCTTGAAATCGGAGTACTCTATAGTAGTATCTCTTTGTACAAAAGGCATATTGGTCAGCGACCATGAAGAACCTTGATTGGACAAACCGGTTGCACCTGCCTCCGTATATAATCCATAGTGTATAAACATTCCGAATTTTAAATCCCGCCATTGTTCCAGTTTTTTTATTACTGCCGGATCTGTAGGTGTAACATAGGTTTCAGATTTTGCCTGAATAAATTCTTGTGCTGATCCGGGCCAGCTGACACTAATGTATATGAGGATGAGTATCAATTTTATTTTTTTCATATGCTAAGCCAATATGTCATGGTATGAGTATATTTAAAGTAAAAGACCGTATAATATTTCGCTTCTAATTGGATTTTGAGGTTAAAATTATTCACTTAAAAAGGTGAAACAGATACTAAAGTCAAATAATAATTTAATATTCTCTAGTTATGGTAAACAAGCATTAAAGTGACTGAAGCGATCTAATTTAGTTGTGTGATTTTGCATTTGTATAATGCAACCGATTGCAATAATATATTAAATATTACTTGAAAGCAAATTTTTATTGCGAAAACGATGTAGATTCTGAGTGTATCATCTTCTGTGGAATCATATACAATCAGAGATGGGATCGCTACTATGTAACAATCCCATTATTATACTCATGTAATGATCATACCTGAAGCATCACTATTAGTTGATTCTCTGGCGGATATTATGCATTTATCTGGGTACGATTTCAACTTTTATTGTTTTTGTTGTGGAGATCTCACCAAAACCAGTATCATTTTGAGAATAGAAAACCATCTCATAAGAGCCGGGTTTGGTAAAACTGTATGTAAAATTGGCCTTTGGTGATGCATAAAAACCTTTGGATACATTCTCAGCATTCTCCGTTTTATTTTTAACTGAAACCCCGTAATCCGGCAGGACTCTTTTTAAATCTATGGGGCCGCTTACAATCCAGCTTTCTGTTTGAAGGGATGTTGTTGAGTTTGTGTTTCCGCGTATTGTAAAACTTTGGGTACTAAAGTTTGAGGAAAGGCTTTGACCGATACTTGTATTGCCGCTACTGCCTCCTGTTAATGTCCATTTTAAAAGGGGATTGGTTACATTGACAGTTCCCCAGCCGGGACTTACTGTATAGCTTGGAAATGCTGTAGGTATAACAATAGCTGAGGTTAACAAGGTGTAATATGTATCACCCACATAATGACGCAAGTCGATGTTGCCTACTGTCCACGTACCTTGCCCGGCTCCTGCCGGCGCGGTATATTTAAAAGCTAACCAGATTTTACCTGATCCGGTACTTGCTTCCGTGTTCAGACTAATATCTCCGGATTGCATATTGCTGTTTCCCGTTGCCCAGGTCACCCTGTCTGAAATATCTTTCCACTTGGCTAAAGGTATAGCAATCGAATCTTTGTTATTAAACTGTGTATATAGAATAGAGTCCGTAGTATACAACAGTTGTAATTTGTCCGTGCCTGCATTTCCCCGGTTAGTATAAAATCTTAACGTATTATTTGGTGAAGGATCTGTTGTCTTATTTCGGTTTATATACATACGTCCTGTTTCTCCTGAGTAAAAAGTAATGCGATCGGGATTGCCTGAAAATTTAAAATTAAGCGTATCATTTACTTTAAACTTTGTAGTCTTAATATCTGAATTATTGAATATATCTACATCAAAACTAATCGGATTGGGCGATATATTTTTTTCGCATGAGATCAGTAGTAACACTGATAGGAATCCCATTATTTTTTTTATTGATTTCATATCTTATCACATTTAAATAGCTGTTTCTATTATTTAATATCCCGGATTTTGTGTTATTCCTTTATTTACCTGTGTTTCGCCTGAGGGAATCGGCCATAGTAAGAATTTGTTTCCTCCGGCAAGTGCATTCAATGCGGCACGGTTAGCATTTGTTAGATTTCCATCGTTGGGTATTCCTTTCGTATTGTTGAAGTTTATAAGTTCCTGCATTCTTTGCAGATATATTCCCCATCTGATAAGATCTGTTTTGCGAAGTGCTTCAAAACAAAGTTCTCTGGCTCTTTCATCCTGTATCTCTGATAATGTAAGTGTTCCTGCTGTCAGATCAATAGCCGGATCCGGTGTATTCAAGTCTTTGCCATATGCTCTTCTCCGTACCTGATTAATGGCATCCAGTGCTGTCTGTGAGGGACCATTCAACATGAATTCAGCCTCACATATCATCAGTAAAATATCCGCATATCTTAAGATAGGAAAATTAATTTGAGTGGACCAGTTGGGTTTGGTATTAAAGCCAGGACCTAAAGGTTCATATTCTCTTCTCCATTTACCAACGGAGCGGTTTAGCAATTGGGTGGATGCATTGTAAAAGGAGCGGCGAGGTGCTCCTGCAGCACCTCCGTCTCCCTGATTAGCATAGGGCGCTATAGCCCAGTCTCGTCTGAGATCTCCCGGAGCATATTTGCTGTACAGATATTGTTGAGCATTGATAGTGGGCGCAGTTCTGCCGTAGATAGGGTCATTGTTCGCATTTTGAAGTCCGATTTGTGAGCCTATATATCCTGTTTTACCTGCGGCTATACCTTGTATAAAATAATCTGCTTCCCATATACTTTCTCTTACATCGTAGCGATTAGTCACTTCATTTAAAAAGATTTGGGCATAACCATTATTGGTATAGGCAGGATTACCATTCGTCGCGTTATATTGCAGCGGTAATCCCCTCAAATTGACTATATTCGGATTGGAATCTTTGTCCGTAAGTAAGGTGTGAAAACCTGAAGCCTGTACTTTTTTAGCCCACGAAAGAGCATCTGCATACTTGGCTTTATCATAAAGCGGATATCCTGCCATCTTCAGGCATACTCTGGCCAAAATGCCCTGAGCCGCCGATTTTGAGACCCTGCTGGATGCAGATTTTAATTCCGGGGCGTTAATATCCGCAAGATCCGGTTCAGCTTCCGTCATATCCTTTAATACCTGTTCGTACACCTCTTTTTCTGTTGCACGTGGAAAATTTACCTTATTAGGGTCTTTGCTGGCTTCAATTTTTATGGGTATACCACCGAAATACTGAGCGAGTAAAAAGTGATAATATCCCCGCATAAATTTAGCTTCTGCCTTTACTGTGGTGATGAACTTAGGATCCGCTGTAGCTCTATCTGCATTTTCAAGCAATAAATTAGCTCTTTCAATACCTGTATAACAATGTTGCCAGAACGCATTTATCTTGTTATGTGTGTAGGTCTGAAGATTCATAGCTACATCGTTGGCTATACCTGAAAAATAAGTGGCGTACCCTTCATCAGTAACTCCTTGAGACTGAATGGATAGCAGTTCCCCGTACACCTCGTAAAGCCCTAAAGGACCGTATACACCTGCGAGAGCAGAATTGAGTTCTTCTTTTGTGGTGTAATAGTTAGTTGGTGTTACAAAATCCTGTGGAGTGGTCTCCAGGAACTTTGTACATCCGATACAGGAAAACAGAAAGATGTAAAAGAAGATCTGTATTGCCTTTCTCTGACCATTCTGATACAGTGCAGAGAAGAATTGGATTAAATATTTCATATGTATATATTTTTTAAAATCATGTAGCATATCCACATTATACTTGTTGAAGTTAGGTCAACCTATGTAATAAGGATATTTCATAATTCTTTTATTTATTAAAATTTTGCGTTTACTCCAAAAGTAATTGTCCTGGCCTGCGGGTAACCGCTCCAATCAAATCCCGGTGTGAGCACATTATTGTATGTACTTATTTCAGGATCTAAGCCGGAGTATTTTGTCCAGGTAAGTATGTTTTGCGCGGATATATACAGCCTTATATTACTCATTTTTATTCGTGTCATTAATTTTGCGGGCAAATTGTATCCAAGTGAAACGGTTTTCAGGCGAAGGTAGGATCCGTCTTCTATAGTTCTGCTGGAGTACCGGCCGCTTGGTCCTGCACCACCGGTTCGGAAAAGTGTACTACCTGTATTTTCAGGTGTCCAGCGGTTATTGTAACTCTCAAACTGATTAAACAGAGGAGTATTATTGATATTACCTTCAAAAATGATACGGTTTGCATTTTGAATATTGTTTCCATAACTCCATTGGAAAAACAGATTCAAGTCAAAATCTTTATATGAAAAGTTGTTCCCAAATCCACCGGTATGAATAGGCAAACCACGTCCGATTACGGTATAATCGTCTGCATCAACGATACCATCCCCATTCAGATCTTTGAATTTGATATCGCCGGGTTGTATCGCTGCCCTGCTGTTGCCGTTTGTTGGTACATTATCTTTCAGAACCCAGTGACTTCCTTGTCCGGGGAATCCTGCAGATGGATTGAGTGCTGTTGTGTAATTGAAATCTTCATACTGATATACGCCATCCCAAACCAAACCATACATCTGGCCGATAGGTTGTCCGATCTTCGATATATAAGATGGTGTATTTCCAAACTGACCATCAAAACCTGTCATGGAAGATATAGCCTCCTGATTGGACGCTAAGGAAAGAATTTTGCTTTGATTCCAGGAAATATTGAAATTACTTGTCCAGCTAAAATCAGTCGTTTTGATATTTGTGGTATTGAGAGCTATTTCAAGGCCCTGATTCTGCATACTTCCGATATTTTTATAGACAGTTCGGTATCCCTGTACCAATGGAACAGACGCATTCAGTAGCAGATCCCGGGTGCGCTTCCGATACAGATCTGCAGTAAGTGCGATACGACCTTTAAAAACGCTTAAATCAATTCCGAGATTGCTCTGTTCAGTTGTCTCCCAACGGAGCTGGGGATTACCGAAAGAACCGGCAGATGCAAAAGGTGGAATTTCATTCCCAAATACAGCACCATCTGAACTATGAGCAGTGACAGGCGTACTGATTACTATACGGGAGTATGTAACAAAATCATCAACCCGATTATTACCTGTCTGTCCGTAACTTGCCCTCAAAGCACCGTTGGATAACCATGTTACATCTTTAAGAAATCTTTCGTTAAAAAAGTTCCATTTGACGGCACCAGACCAGAAACTACCCCATTTATTACCCGGACTGAATTTGGAAGATCCGTCTGCCCTGTATGATACGGTGAGGAAGTATCTTGAGTCATAGTTATAGTTGGCTCTTGCCAGCATGGATGCAAGTGTCCAGTTTGACCTAGAAGAAGGAATCGACTGCGGAGTACCTTGCGAAAGTCCGGCGACACCTAATTCGGCTTTAGGTAATTTTACTGCTGAAGCTCCGTCTAATGTGTAAAGTCCGCCTTGCTCGCTAACCACACCTGTCAGGATTAGATTATGTTTTTGTGTAAACGTCTTGTTCCAGGTAAGTATGTTTTCGTTAGACCAACCGGTAAATTGTGTATTGATTACGGAACCGTTTACGCCATATGTAGAACCATTGGCAGTGAGTGGACTTCCTTCTGCGGTCTGCGTATCGTTAAACTGTATATCTTTACCAGCCCAGCTATTAATGCCTCCGGTAATACGTAATTTCAGATCATCGAGAAAGTTGATCTCAACATATGAATTGGCATTGAGAGAGTTCGTAACATTATCCCGTACTCTGTGTTGCTGATTAATTAACGGGTTAATAATATACTGATTCGCGATACTATTGGTATTCCATTGTGCGGGATCTAAAAAATCATTTTCGAGATCAATTGTCTGCTTTCCTTGAGCGTCTAATGGTGCCATAGGACGATATCCCCACATGGTATAGAAAGGAGACATCTGTGCTGTAAAATAGCCACTTATACTCGCCGGTACGGGAGATCCGCCCCATCCTTTCTGATTCGAATAGTTTACATCTGCTCCAACCTTGAATATTCTGGAAATAATCTGTTCCAGATTTATTCTGCCCTGATAACGGCGAAATCCCGAATTGATCAATACACCATCCTGATCGAATATACTTCCGGATAGTGCATACTTTGTTTTGTCTGATCCGCCACGCATACTTATATCATAATTTTGCATAGGACTTTTCAGAAACATACTTTTTTGGAAATCTGTGCTTTTGATATTTCTGTAATCATCAATTGTGGCATATCGTAAATACAGGGAATCTGTTACTGTACCCGGACCTGAAATACCTGTAACCGGATTGCGATATAAAGTATTGCTTAGTATATCTCTTTCTGACTGATATCTTAAGAATGATTCAGGATCCATCAATTTCATTGTTTTTCCCATCTTCTGCCAGCCATAACTTGCATTGAAACTGACAACAGGTGGTCCTTCTTTCCCTTTTTTAGTAGTGACCATAATGACACCATTAGCTCCTCTGGCTCCATAAATGGCAGTTGCTGATGCGTCTTTAAGAACTTCTACGCTTTCTATATCATTTGGATTAATGGCAGTAGCATTTGCATCTTCCATCGGAAATCCATCCACGACCCACAAAGGAGAATTGCTCTGGCTTATTGAATTATTTCCCCGGATAACGATGTTGGGCGTGCTTCCGGGTTGTCCGCCGGGAGCACTGACAACAACTCCGGCAACACGACCGGCCAGTGCATCTGTGAAATTTCCAACCGGAGCTTTCTGCATATCTTCTACAGAAACTTTCGCGATAGAACCTGTCAGATCAGAGCGCTTTTGTGTACCATAGCCTACTACTACCACTTCATTCAGACCGGTCTCATCCGCCTGTAGGTTGAAGGATAACCTGGGATTATTAGCTTTAACAGTAATATCCGTTTGTGTAGGCATATAGCCTATATAAGATATTTGTATTGTATACACACCTCGTGGTATATCTTCAAATAAGAATTCTCCTTTCTTATCAGAAGAGGTTGTTTTTTTAAGTTGAACAATAAGAACAGAAGCGCCCTGTAAGGGTGTTCCGTGTGAATCTTTGACAATTCCACGAATAGTTTCTTTAGTCTGGTATGAAGTACTGGCTTCGCTTGTCATCGCAGATAAGACTAATAGAAAGGTCAGGAATGCCGATAAAGAAAACTTTTTTAAAATATGACTTTTCAGCATTGAAATCATATTTGAAGTGACAATTTTATGGCCACTTGCAAATTGTCTGTTGAGTAATCTTGAGGATATCTCATGTTTTAGGTGTTTTTTTTGGCTCATAATACTAATCGTTAATATGGTATTGGTTATATATGTTATCACGAATTTCACTTTTCATACTTTGAAAAGATCATTTTTTGATGTATCTGTGAAATGGTCCTGCTTTTATTATTGTGCAATTTGTATCAATAATAAAGCTGTTTATACTTATTTATATTGTTGATATCTGTATATAAGATACGAGAAACAAGTCCGGTCAATAAGTATAATGTCATGATGTACTTATTTTTACCATTCCCGATAATTATTAAAAATGAGTGATATAATTGGTTTATTTTGTTTAGTGCAACCGATTGCAATTATATATTAATTTTTCTTTTACAGCAAATCTTTTTTGCGAAAACGATGTAGTTATAGATGGCTATAATTGTATGAATACCGGTAATCAGCAGTTGAAATATTGTGACAACAGGAATAATAAAACACAAATGGGATTGTTACAGAATAACAATCCCATTTGTGTATTGATATTATTATCGTTATTGGAACATCACTCTTAGGTTGATACCAAAGTTGGTGTATGATGTTGCATAATTCTGAGAAGTATATGGCCTTACGGAATTCGTATTGAGGAACAGGCGTATATTGTAGGTCTGATTCAGCATATAATCTAAAGTTGGGTTGAAGCTGATACTCTTATTACCTGCAGATACTTCCGAACGGTTGAGGTCAGATCTGTAGACCAGTGTTTTGCGATCATTGATCGCTACGTCCAGCTTAAAGTTAAGATCATTATTCATCTTTCTGTCACTGAACCATCCGAACGGCAATCTGAAGTTGTTCTTTCTGAATCCGACTCCCAGTACAAAAGCTTCTTCGGTCAATATAGCCATCTGACTATTCTGCAGACTGAAGTTCACATTACGGTTTTTGCGGTATTCTGATGTTGCTGATATATTGTTTTTGAATCGTGCATCCAAACCTACGAGTGGTACAAACTGATCAATGATGGAGATCTGCTGGAACTGATTTTTAGGCAGGAAGTTGTTATTGATATCTCTTTCTGAAGGTGCACCTGCATTTTCTTCATAGCGTATCACGGAGCTGTATCCGCTGATTGTATATTGCGAAGCATAGCTATGCAGAACCGTAAGGGATGAGAATACATCACTCAACCCAGGCAGTTTGCCTAGTCCGTTATAGCTGACGCGCCAGTTAGGAAGCGGTGTACGGGGGATACTGCTCAGCTTATTTTTATTGATATCTTTTCCAAGGTAAGTAGATAAGAATGCATTCACGACTACGTCTTGCTGTGCTTTTCCATAACCATCGGCATAGAAATCTGCACTTTGTCCTACAGAGTTTGCATTGGTCTGGGCAAGTCGTTGGGAGGTGACCATCCGGTTTTCTTCAAATTTTTGGAACAGGTCCTGATGGTTTTTGAATGCTGTCGTAATGGCGATCTGCGTAATGCTGTAGTTACCTGTTGTAAATGGCGTAACACGCTCAAATGTTCCTGATCCGGAATTATATTGAACAGTAGCTGTATAGTTATAGTTATCTGTACGGGCAGCTGTAAGATCTATCCGAAGTCCCTTGATAGGTTCGAGGTTGGCGACCAGAGAGAGGTTTTCTGCAAATGACCGTGTAAACAATTGGGTCTGCAGAGAATCTGTTGATAACCAGTTATTGTTGATGGCTTTCTGCAGGATATCGCTTTGGCTACCGAACAGGAATCCCCAGCCCGGAGCATTGGCTTCAAAATCATAACCAAAAGCTTTTGTTTTCGGAAGATACCCAGGCAGGTAGGTTCCCTCCATTTTAGTATAGGCCCCGTCAATCTTGCGGATAGAAGTCAGGAGCTGAATAAAGAAGGCTTTTGAACCTTTTGCATTACGTCCTGAATTACGTCTGATAAACCCAAATTTGTTATAGAGACCAACCATATTCAGCGATGGGTTGATCTGTATTGTGCGGTTATTCTGAATACTGTTACCTACATTTATATCCGGGCTGCGCAGCGATAATAAAGGTTCACTTTGCCATGTAAACTGTGCTCCGTACCGGGTTATCACATTCACCCAATCCATGTAAGGTAGTTTGGAGATTGGCAACGTATATGCAATATTCAACATGTGGTTGTAATCTGTGGTTCTTCCCATTTTCCAGAAGTTGTTCCACATGGTATCTCTTTTTATTCCATTCAGCCGGCCATCTGGTTCATCAATGATGGAGTAGTTCGTCGCATTGAAATCCAGACGCAGGGATTTGCTCAGATCCCAGCTGATTCCGTAGATACGGCTCATGTTGAAGTTTTTATTGTACAATGTCGGTAATACGTTGTCAGAAGTATTATCCCGGATTGTATTTTCACTGTATACCCGATTTACATCTATTCTGAAATTGATCAGCGATGGAACAAGGTTAAAATTGATGTCTTTAATCAGTTTGAGGTAATCGGATTTAATGACATTCTTGAAAGGCTCTATAAACTTGACAGAAGGATTACTGTAGTTGTAGTCCAATGCTGCGCGATAGTTACGCTGAATAGAGGAGGCTACTGAGAAATCTCTGTGATTGTATGCTGAGTAAGCGTATGTCGCACTGAAGTTTTCAATGTCCCATGGTCTGATCGGCTTCTCGTTGTTAGTCCTGATCTTACGCACATTGGTCAGACTGAAACTCTTACGCGTTGTATAGTCTTGCACCAGTCTCATTAATGAATCCTGCTGATTACGCGACATATTGGCTAATGCAGAGTTCAGTTCGATATCCGGATTCAAGGGATTGTATTCCGGAGTAGATGTCTGTTTAGAATAGCTGAAATAAAACGGTATGACCAGTCCGTAACTTCTAGGGAAAAATTTTCCCAGTTCAGCATTAGACATCAGGTCAAAATACAGATCTTCCGAACGACGGCGTTCATTCATTCGTTGAGATAGGAATCCGAACCCAATTGTAGATTTAGTTCCCGATACAGAGACGTTTGCAAAATCTGCAAGTTTTAGATTCAGACGAGCTGTCGCTGCCCAGCCCCCTTTATCATCAAAGTCTGTAAGGCGAAGTTCATTAAACCAGAATGATCCTGTAATGTTGCTTCCATCATCGGCGGAGTTACTGGTCGAACTGCCTTTTAAAGGGTTTCGTACCCCCATCATATAATAGCGGACTTTACTGATATCCGGAGCTCCCAATACAACAATACGATTGTTGCCATCCATATATTCAAATGGCACATCCAGCGGCCAGGGCTGACCGTTTAATGTTGCTTTGCTACGGGCCATCTTGGCATCCTGGAATAAACGGATCTGGATATTCATCCGGTTTTCATTTGGCCAGATCAGATCCGGTGAGGTCGCGCCATATGGCGTGACGGCCAATGGCATATCGTATTCGTAGTAGTTGTATTTATCATCAGTCCCCACACGCAGAAATGCACGTGCATCTCCATTCCTGAGGTTCATTCCTTCTGCATGGATAAACATTTCAATACGGCCATATGGTCTGAAGTCATGCGAAGTGGTCTTGAATGTTCCGCGGCCATACCCGTCACGGAGATTGATCACGTCGAGACTAAGGGCTTGTTCATTCAGTCTTACATTGTAATTGTTGTTGCTCCAGTCGACCTGTCTGTTGATGCCCGGAGGCTGTATGTACGGTATAGGATCTCTTTTTCCGTTTTCTTCGACATTGATATTGGCTACATCGAAAATAGAGTTATCAGAAGCAACGACACCCATTGAGTAATCACTGATGACTTTGGAAGGGTTGTTTTCCGGATTGTATCTTCTCCATTCTCCTTTTACAAACTGAAGTTTGGCGAGACGCACTATTGCCGTATCTGTAAAGTTGGTCATGAAGGTACGGATGAAACGGATTGATTTGAAATCCTGTACATCCCCGAATTTGCTTTCATATTGTGTCAATGGAATACGGAACTTATACCATTTGATATCCTGCTGCTGGCCATTAGCCAGAGTTACTTTTGTGGTTTGTTCATCTACGATATGATTTTGACCTACAATCATATCCTGTTGTCTGATGGAGATGCGGTACTGGTAGTACTCGTCGATCTCATTCATATTGTTGTCCCGGTTTACATCTTCTCCGTCAGGAAGTAATGTACTGGCCGAAGTCGGTACGCCAAAGTCACGTTGGGATTGTTCATTTGTTTTGGAGTTACCGTCGACACCGTTGTAACGCTGGTACCTTTTCAGTATTCCTGCTGATTGCTGGTCCATTTGCTGACTACGGAAGTACATGTAGTTGTCACTGGAAGGGTCATTCTGTATTTCGGCTAAAGCTGTAGGATTTAATACTCCCTGAAGCTGTGATAAGAAACTGCCATGAAATGATGACTCGTCGGCGTCACTCAGTCCGTCCAGACCGACATCCTGACGTTGACGACTTTCGCTATCGCTGTCAAATGCCTGAATAACCGGTTGGTTTTTCGTAACACGTCCCCAATTGGTCTGATCTACCTGAGACAGATCTCCTACCGGAGATAATGCATTTTCAAGAGATTTGCGACCGTCTTTTAGAATATCTTCTGATATGTTACCCAGATTGAAGTAAATGTCACCGCCATCTTTATTTGGGTTTGTCAGCACAGGATCCATCATCCACATTTCTAAGAATTCGATATTCTGAGCTTCGAAATCTGTATTGTCGATCTTTCTGAACATACCCCCCCAGCGGCTTTTCGGATTGGCTAATGTACCGTCTGCATTTACTCCTGTAGTTGTATAGTTGTACGGGCCTCTCAGATTAGGATAATAGGCAAAATCCAATGTCTGTAACCAGTCATTCTGGCCGGAGCGTGTATCTTTATTAGGGAATACCTCTTTTTCTCCGACCTCTCGTACACGGTGATCACTTAGTTCGGCAGTCGTGATATTGGTTGGTGTAAGGCTGTTATTCCGGTAAAAAATCGGGTCAATGTTATATACCGCCAATAATGCGCGATTATATCCGTACCGGAGATCGTCACTGAGATTGGATTCTGTAAAGAGGCGTGGAGTTCCGGAGATCTGCCAGCTATACTGATTTTTGAGGTCAATGTAAGACACACTGTTTTCAAAATCATCTATGTAGGTCGTTCCTGTAGTTCCGTTCTGGGTATCCAGTCCTCTGGGGTGTCCGGGTATCAATTTTGCAAACTCTCCGTAGAAGGATATATTGGATTCTTCTTTGGTACTCAGGAATGGCAGTTTATCCACCATACGGGTCAGCCATCTGGAAGGAGCATTATAGGTCAGATCTGCTCCCAACATGGTGTTGGACATTGGTTCTTCACCAATATTCACTTTTTCTGTCAAAGGCTTTTCGGTCAGGTTCATAATCGTGGCACCTACCTGAAGCTGGTCATTCACGAGGTAATCAAACCGCCCGCCCATCAATGTCTTTTGCTGAAGATTGAACATGGCATCATCTTCTACAGTCACCCGTATCGGTTGCCCGGAGAGCATCAGTGCTTCATTGAGTATACGAAGACGTCCTATCTCATAGTCGATCGTATAGTCTACACCTTCCTGCAGAAGAGCTCCGCCTGCCATGACCTGAATAGAACCTCTCGTAATGTTGTAAGCACCGATTTGGTATTCCGTGCCCATTGCCGAATTGTATCTTCCTTTTATGCGGTATCTGTTTTTGTTTGGAAATTGCTGTTGAGCTATAACTTTGGTCGAGTCATATAGTTCCGGATAGGTGTATTTATCAATCAGTGCCTGTTCAGACCCTGTGATAAACTGGCTTGCGAGATCCCGGCCGAATGGTTCGACGACAGGGAAGATTAATTTTCCTTTTTTAGGTTCAATGGTAATATTTTCCAGATAGTCGAAATATCCGTCAGGGGACTGTGCCTGTTGTTGATTGAGCCGGTCGAGACCTGTCAGTTCAAGCCATGTTTTTTCCGCCGTTCGCTGCCCTTCATAGATCGCTGGTCGTTCTGTTCCTGTTTCGTCTTCTGTACGGTAGATTTGCAGGATAAAGTTTGAATTGGAGACATTGTAAGCACCGAGAGCATAGATGTTTTTCATCATCAGGTCCCAGATTGGCAGCTTGGGTTTTAAGGTCTCGTTCTTCAATAATTTTGTATACAGCATCTTCGGATTGGAGGGCGTCACCGGAATATCGGTACTGAATTCACCCACCTGATATTCTCTGCCGTTTGCCGTATAACGATACGCTACGGAGAGAACCTGATCTGCATTGAGCGGAAGATTTAAGGAAATATATCCGAGTTTTCTGTCTATGGTAAAGTCTCTGTTCTCAATCAGCTTACGTGCGTAAGTCATCTTGGCATAGTTGTCGTTTGCTCCTGAACCGGCAAAAAAACTCTGAACAAATGTCCCGTTTGACTGGCGGCCGTTATCGCCTAATAAAGACAGCAGGTTGTTGGATACGGTTGCACTGTTTTCATTCGGAATACCGGTGGAAGGGAGTCTCGAACTTCCCGGGCTGATGAGGTTATTATAAGGTTGATATTCTCCTAAATCCATCAAGGCCATGACATCACGGGCATCTTCATAGGAATTGGAACGGTTGCTTAACCATACCTCCACCTGCGAAATATTGATGTTGGTATTGATAATAGGAGCAAGAGCCAGCGTACGGTTATAATTTTCTCTGAAGTATTGAGACAAGAAATAGTGCTGATTGGCTTCGTAGTTGTCGGCCTGTAAGGTATATTCACTTTCCTGAGCACCGTTTGTAATGGTAATCTCTTTTTGTCTGGAACGCTGTTGTGAGAGTAATCCTGTGAAATTGAGACGTCCGAATTGAAGTTGTGCCTTTACCCCGAATAAGGATTGTACACCCTGAATAAGTGTAGAGTTGAGAGGCATGGAGACATTACCGATTTCCAGGCGGCGTAAGATATCATCGTCTTTAGCTACATAGTCAAAACGTATCTGATTTTCAAAATCAAACTGTGCTGTCGAATTAAAATTGGCGTTGATCTTTACACGTGTACCGATATGACCGGTTAGGTTCATATTGATCTGCTGGTCAAAGTCAAAACCCCATTGCTTGCGTCTTGTTTCATCAAACATGGGATTCGCATTGTTATTATATTGTCCCATGAGGGTAATATCCGCGCTTCCACGTGGAATAAGATCGATTTTATTTCCACCGAAAATACGTTCAAAAGCCGGACTTTCGATTTCGATAACCGGAAACAGACGACGACGGCGTTCTTCTGCCAGATTTTTGTCTGCTAATTCTTCCCAGTAATTTTTCTGTGATCGTCTGGCTTCATAGTCACGGAATTCAGGAAGGGTCAGATACAGAGGCGGACGATATTGTTTGGCTCCCAGATTTTCTTTGATGATATATTGTCCGGACTTGGTGTCATAAATAATTTCCCGTTTGATATTGTTCGGGTGCTCCAGAGAAAACGGATTGTATTGTTTATGAATATTCAAAAACGGATGATCCTTAAACCGGTAAGGAATAGCAGTAGAATCCTGCTCTTTCTGCGCAGGACGAATGGTTTGCCCATTTGTTTGCCCGCATAAAAAAATCAGGGAAATAGCAAAGATTAAAGCGTAAATGTTTGTCTTCAAATGGCAGCCGTTAAATTTTTCACAACAGATTAATTGATCTCGTTATATAACTATTATGCAAATATCAACTATTTTATATAACAAAGCAACCATTATATTCTTAGTTATGAGAAACATAATGAATAATAGGTATGTGGGTTTAATTAAGTGTAGAGATAAGCCTACAAACGTTTTAAGGCTAGTTTTATAAGTTGTTCAACAGAAAGGTCAGGTTCTGTGTTAATAATGGTATTTAAAACCTTCTCGGCCTGATTTTTAACAAATCCGAGCATGATGAGTGCACTGAGTGCTTCCTCCGGTACGGACTGCTTGGTTGCGACAGGAGAAATAAGAGCATCCGGGCCTTGTTTCTTGAGTTTATCCTGTAATTCCAGAATCAGACGTTGCGCTGTTTTGGGGCCGATTCCTTTTATTTTTTGGATCACTGCCACCTGTCCGTTAATAATAGCAGACTGGATTTCTTCGGGAGTGATGGAGGAGAGGATCATACGACCCGTATTGGGACCTATGCCGGATACGGATATGAGATGTTCGAACAATTGGCGTTCGCCTTCTGTCGCAAAACCAAAGAGAGTCTGCGAATCTTCACGTACCTGGAATGAAATAAATAATTTACAGTTTTCCTGATCTTTGATCAGTGCAAAGGTATTGAGTGAAATATGGATATAGTAGCCGATCCCGTTTACGTCTAAAACAACATGGGTAGGGGCTTTAAAAACTAATTTACCGTTAAAATATTCGTACATATTCAAGTAAGATTCAAAAGTAAAAACCTAAAGGTATGTTTTTAATCTTCCATATTCAAAAGCAATGAAGACTGCCTGCCATTTGAAAGTTCTTGCGACAGACAGTCTTCAATGGTTATATTATTGTCTTCCTTTTTGGTAAGATTGTACATCTACTACGGCGATAGTCACCATGTTGACAATCTCACGAACAGAACTATCCAGTTGTAATACGTGTACTGGTTTGTTCATACCTAATAGGATAGGACCTACAGCTTCTGCATTTCCAATTTCCTGAAGCAGTTTATAAGCGATATTTCCGGACTCCAGATTAGGGAATACTAAAGTGTTAGCGGCATGACCGTTTAGATTGCTGAAAGGGAAATTTGCTGTCAGTAATTCAGGGTTCATAGCAAAGTTTGCCTGTAAATCACCGTCTACGATGATGGACGGATATTGATCGTGAAGTAACTGAGCTGCTTTACGCACTTTCTGAGGCGTTTTACCATCGTTAGATCCGAAATTAGAGTATGACAATAATGCAATACGCGGCTCAATACCCATCTTGCGGATAGCTTTGTCCAATAAGACTGTGATATCGACTAACTCCTCCGGACAAGGATCTACATTTACAGTTGTATCTCCGAAGAAAACAGGTCCTTTTTCAGTCAGCATCATATACATACCTGCGATCTTGCTGCCTGGTTGTGCACCGATGACATGAAGTGCCGGTCTGATGGTCTTCGCATAATTCTTGGTCATACCTGAGATAAGCGTGTCCGCTTCACCAAATTCAACCAGACTTGCTCCGAAGTAATTGCGATCCAGTAACATTTTTTCAGCATCCAGTCTTGAAAGACCGCGACGTTGTCTTTTCTTGTACAGGTGATCCGCAAATTTCTGATAACGTTCTGATTCGATTTCTTCTACAGGATCTATGATTTCCACACCTTCCAGTTCCAGCGCATAATCATCAATCAATTTGTTGATTTTAGCTTTTTTACCTAATAAGATCGGAACTGCAATACCCTCTTCTTTGACAATCTGTGCTGCACGAAGGATTTTATAATTATCTGCTTCAGCAAATACAACACGCTTAGCATCACGTTTGGCCACCATAGTCAGATCGCGCATAATGCGGTCATCTTTCCCCATGCGCTGACGCAAATCTTCTTTATATTTATCCCAGTCTGTGATTGGCATACGGGCTACACCGGATTCTATTGCTGCTTTAGCTACAGCTACCGAAACTTCCGTAATCAATCTCGGGTCGTTTGGTTTTGGAATGATATAGTCTATACCAAATTTTAAATTGTTGGCATTGTACGCCTGATTTACCGCTTCCGGAACGGATTGTTTTGCAAGATCAGCAATCGCTTTTACGGCAGCAATTTTCATTGCTTCATTGATGCCTGTTGCTCTTACGTCCAGTGCACCACGGAAGATATATGGGAATCCAAGTACATTGTTTACCTGATTAGGATAATCTGAACGGCCTGTACCCATGATAATATCTGAGCGTGTCGCTACTGCCAGGTCATAAGCGATTTCCGGATTCGGATTAGCCATTGCCAGTACGATCGGTTTGTCTGCCATGGATAACAGCATTTCTTCTGTCATCACGTCTGCTGCAGAAAGGCCGATAAATACATCTGCATTTTTCAATGCATCTGCCAGCGTGTGGATATCACGGTCTGTCGCGAATTCTGCTTTCATTTTATCCAGATTCTCACGGTCACTGCGGATTACACCTTTGCTGTCCAGCATGACGATGTTCTCTTTTTTAGCACCTACAGACATATACATCCCTGTACAGGAGATCGCTGCTGCTCCCGCTCCGTTAACGACGATCTTTACTTCTGAAATATCTTTGTGCTGTAATTCACAAGCATTGATCAGAGCCGCACCCGAAATGATAGCTGTACCGTGCTGATCATCATGCATTACAGGAATTGACATTTCTGCTTTCAGACGTCTCTCGATTTCAAAACATTCAGGAGCTTTGATATCTTCCAGATTGATACCTCCGAAAGTAGGTTCCAATGCTTTAACGATATTGACAAACTCATCGACATTTTTGGTGTCTAACTCAATGTCAAAAACATCGATGTCAGCAAATATTTTGAACAACAGACCTTTACCTTCCATTACTGGTTTTCCGGCTTGTGCTCCGATGTCACCCAGACCTAATACTGCAGTACCGTTACTGATGACTGCGACAAGGTTTCCTTTTGCTGTATATTTATAAGCATCTTCTTTGTTAGCGGCGATAGCCAGACATGGCTCTGCTACACCAGGGGAATATGCTAATGATAGATCTCTCTGTGAATTCGTAGGTTTTGTAGGCACTACCTCGATCTTGCCCGGACGTCCTTTTGAATGGTAGTTTAAGGCTTCCTGCTTGCGATTAATTTTACTCATTATACACTATACTTATTTCAGTTATTTACTTATTTAAGGCTACAAATGTAATCTTCTTTTTCGGAGAACAATATTTTTAAGGTATTAAACTTCAAAAAATCCGGCATTTGAACGAATTTTTTACTTCAGGATGTCGAGTAAGCCGAACATAGACTTGCGCATAGCCGATCCCGATCCCTCATAGTTATTGACTAACAGGGTAAAGGTATATTCCTGTCCTGCTTTGGAGGTGTGATATCCGGTATACCCCAGTACACCTCCTATAGTCCCGCTTTTCATCTTCATCTCATTGTATGTGGGCAGACTTTTGTAAAAAATGTCATACCAGTTACGCGTTTTGGCGTAGTTCATTATTTTAGCCATTGCGAGTGAAGTTACTCTGTTTTGCGGAGATAATCCTGAACCATCAACGATGTTAAGTTCCCCTTCCGGGATATTCAGTTTTGCCTTCCAGAATTTTTTCACCATATCTGCCGCATCAGCTGTCTCGATCTTTTGTCCGCTATACATACCAATGGTTTTTAATAATGTCTCTCCGTACAGATTGATACTTTTCTGATTGAACCAGTATACGATATCCTGCATCTTCGGCGATTCGTGCACATCGAGTTCTTTTCTGTCTTTCGCTATAGTTTCACCTCTTTCTGACAGCTGTTTGCCGGTAAGAGGTTCGTTTTCGGTCAGTATACCGGCTCTTCGCAAAGATTTTTGCAATTGAAAAGCTGCATCGAATGCCGGATCGGGAACTGCAATTTCTATTGTTTTTTTAAGATCCAGACCATATGTGCCTCTGATATAAATCCGGGTTGAATACGGGGCAGAATAAGCGTATACATTATCTCCGGATCCTTTTGAACCTGTTAATGTTTCATTGTGAATGTCTAAGTAAGAGGAGTCCACAGTAAGCGAGGTTAGTGTCGCCTTTGAACCTGCAGTATTTCCGGCTTTAAATTGTACACCGACACTGTTTTCTCTCCAATTGAGCCCCGATACTCCTGCGCCATAGTAATTGCCGATGTCTGTCCAGATCCATCCTCCCGGAACGGTATTGCCATTGAAAAACCGGTCATCACCGATAATACTTCCTTCTACGCATTTGATCCCTGCATTCTGGATGGCGTAGACCCATTTATTCAGTAACGTCTCTTCGTTCATTCCTTCAAACCTCGAGCTGGCCAGAGTGGGGTCACCTCCTCCTTCAATAACAATATTTCCTTTTAAAGTACCCAGACTGTCAATTTCGCCCGTGTAATACAGCTTTGTTTTGAACGTGAAATTTGAACCCAAAAGATCTAAAGCTGTAGCTGAGGTGATGACTTTGAGTGTGGAAGCTGTAGGAAGTCCGGTCTGGCCGTTTTTAGAAAAGATAACATTTCCTGTTTTGGAATCTAATACGGTCAGTGATGCTATGCCATACCTGAGATTGGCTTGCTGTTCAAAAGTGCTGTAAGCTTGCTGAATTGCCTTCGGGTCCTGCGCAAAAATATTGATCATGAATGTATTTGCACAGAGTGTCAGGAGTAGTGTTCGAAAAAATAGTCTCTTCATAAATCAATAGAATGTAAGACAAATATAACATATTGAAAATTGATGGGTATGATTTTCATTCGTTTTTAAATTGTCAAAACTTGATTACTCGTTTCGTGACTTATTGTTGAATTGCCTAACTTGCCTCCTTAAAATATAAATACAATGAATCATCTAGAAAAATTGGCTGCAATCCGTGGATTAATGAAAGAGCAGGGAATTGATGGCTACATTATTCCTTCTTCTGATCCGCATATCAGCGAATATTTGCCGGAAAGATATAAATGCATCGCCTGGGCATCGGGTTTCACAGGTTCTGCAGGTACATTAGCGATTACTCAGGATTTTGCCGGGTTGTGGACTGACTCCCGTTATTTTGTACAGGCCGATGAACAATTAGCAGGTACAGGATTTGAGCTTGTCAAATTAAAGGTACAGGGGAGTGCGGAGTATGCCGACTGGATGGCTGAAAAGCTGCCTTCTGCGGCTACTGTTGCCTTTGACGGTAATCTGGCCTCTCTGCAGGTGGCTCAGGCAGTGCAACAGACATTAGAGCCTTTAGGTATCCGGGTAAATGGTCAGGCGGATCTGCTGTCACCACTCTGGACAGATCGTCCTTCTTTACCGCTGGCTCCGGCTTACTTACTTGAGGAAGAGATCACAGGTCAGTCTACTGCTTCCAAGCTGGAAGCGGTACGTAAAGCATTGAAAAAAAACAGAGCAGAATATCATCTGGTTTCATCGCTTGACGATCTGGCCTGGCTGTTTAATATTCGTGGCCAGGATGTACCCTGCAATCCAGTAGTACTTGGATTTGCATTGATATCAAGCTCTAAGGCAACTTTGTTTATTGAACCCTCCAAACTGAATGAAGCTGCGGTATCTTCTTTAGCTCAGTCGGGTGTTGAAGTTCGCTCGTACGAAGAAATATTCAGCGCCATAGATTCTCTGACAGATACGACTATCCTTATTGATCCTAAGCGTACATGTTTTGCAGTGTACGACCGTATCCCGGATACAGTCAAGATTATCGAAAAACTGAATCCATCAACTGCGCTCAAAGCGATCAAGAATAATACGGAAATAGCCCATACCCGCCAGACCATGATCAATGATGGTGTAGCTATGACAAAATTTTTTAAATGGGTAGAAGAAAATATCGCTTCCGGTATGCTGACCGAACTTTCCATTGCAGATAAGCTGAGAGGATTCAGAGAAGCTCAGGAAGGTTTTGTGGATGTGAGTTTTAATACCATAGCAGGATATCTGGAACATGGTGCTCTGCCTCATTATTCCGCAACGGAGAAAAGCAGTTCTACACTGGAAGCAAAAGGACTTTTGCTGGTAGATTCAGGAGGTCAGTATAAAACGGGCACTACAGATATAACAAGGGTAATCTCTCTTGGACAGATTACGCAGGAAGAGAAAGAAGATTATACAATTGTATTGAAAGGTACAATAGAAGGTTCGCAGGCTATATTTCCGGTAGGTACCCGCGGATATCAGATCGATGCCATTACACGTCGCCCTATCTGGCAAACCCTGCGTAACTATGGCCACGGAACGGGACATGGAGTAGGATTTTTCTTAAATGTACACGAGGGACCGCAGACATTCAACCCTTCTAATATAGATGTACCAGTAGATCCGGGAACTATTACTTCTATCGAACCCGGATTGTACAGGGTGGGAAAACATGGTATTCGAATTGAAAATCTGGTCCTTACTAAAAGCCTGGAATCGAGTGAATTTGGGGATTTCCTCAATTTTGAAACATTAACTATCTGTTATATTGCTACAGATCTTATCGAAAAATCCTTGCTGGATCAATCACATATAGACTGGTTGAATCAATATAACCAATGGGTATATGCGCAAGTCTCTCCAAGACTGGCAGAAGAAGAAAAAGTATGGTTAGCTGAAAAGTGTAAGACTATCTAATCTTTATTGACAAAAAGCTTCTGCATTTTCGCAGGAGCTTTTATTTTCTTAAAATTTACTGTTATCCAGTGTTTTATCTGACTTTTGCCTGTAAAATTTATTGAAAAAAACGTTATTTCGATAAATTTTACGGAAATTATGTAATGCTATTGAGTATTAAGGTCTTTCATTTACTTTAGTACTTTAATATTTGATAATAATTATAAACTTACTTTCACGCCTGTCCGGCAAGAAGTTACACATTAACATAAATAACAAAATCAAGATGAAACATGTATTTTTCACTTTGTTGGCTATTCTCTTTTTGGGAGGAGTAGCTGAGGCGCAGATTCTGAATCCTGTAAAATGGACTTACGCTGCAAAAAAAATCAATGATAAAGAAGCTGTATTATATATGAAAGCCCAGATTGATAAAGGCTGGCATATCTACTCCCAGAATATGGCCGAGGGCGGTCCTGTGAAGACTAAATTTACCTTCAAGCCGGGGAAGGAATACGGTTTGATCGGAAAAACACTGGAACCAAAATCTATAGCAAAGTTTGAAGATACCTTTAAAATGACTGTCAATTATTTCGAAAAAGAAGTTATTTTTCAGCAGAAAATAAAGCTTAATGCAAAATCTCCGGTAGTTCAGGGTACTGTCGAATTTATGGTATGTGATGATAAGCAGTGTCTTCCTCCTGAAGAAATTGAATTTAAAATAGCAATTAAGTAGCTGTTTGAATCTTAATTAAACAGTTTAATAAGTAAATTGCCGACCAATTAATCTATAAGGAATCATGATAAAAACCTTAAAATCAATTACACTAGTTGTATTTGTCGCTTTGTCAGGTAACGTTGGCTTTGCACAATCACAAAAATATGAGTGGAAGGAAAATACGGAAGGTGGATATAAATACCGCTACGTAACAAACGATCCTACACAGTCCCGTTTCTACACGTTAAAAAACGGTTTAACCGTTATGCTGAGTCCAAGTAAGAAAGTGCCTCGTATACAAACCTATGTTGTTACGAAAGCAGGCAGTAAGACCGATCCTAAGGATCATACCGGACTGGCACATTATCTGGAACACCTTCTTTTCAAAGGTACGGATAAGTACGGTTCCAAGGATTGGGCTCAGGAAAAGCCTCTGTTGGATAAGATCAGTGCATTGTATGAAAAATATAATTCTACTACTGATGAAACTCAACGTAAAGAGATCTACAAAGAGATAGACCAGGTATCAGGAGAAGCTGCAAAGTTTGCGATAGCCAATGAGTATGATAAGATGATGAGTGGTATGGGTGCTGATGGTACCAATGCATATACTTCATTCGAACAGACCGTATATGTAGAGGATATTCCGAACAATGTGGTAGACAAATTTTTAGCTGTGCAGGGCGAGCGATTCAGAAATCCTGTATTCAGACTTTTCCATACAGAGCTGGAAGCTGTCTATGAGGAGAAAAATATTGGACTTGACAATGATGGCCGCAAAACGATGGAAGCTATGTTTGAAGCCATGTTTGCAAATAATAATTACGGAAAGCAAACGGTCATTGGTACAGTCGAACACCTGAAAAACCCTTCCTTGAAAGCTATACGTGAATATTTCGATACTTACTACGTTCCGAATAATATGGGGGTAGTCATGTCCGGAGATTTTGATCCGACAGAGATCGTCAAAAAGATAGATGCTACTTTCGGATATATGCAGCCTAAAAAAGTACCTCTTTATACCTTTGCTGCTGAAAAACCAATTACACAGCCTATTGTCCGTGAGGTAAAAGGACCCAACGCAGAATTCTTGTGGTTAGGTTTCCGGTTTCCGGGAGCAGCTACAAAGGATGCACAAATGTTAAACCTGATGGGGGATATTCTGGCAAACGGTTCTGCGGGTCTGATCGATCTGGATCTTGTCAAATCTCAGAAATTATTAGGGGCAGGAGCTTTTGTATATTCTTTGAAAGATTATTCCATGTTGATCCTTCAGGCAAATCCGGCTCAGGGTCAGTCTTTGGATGATGTAAAGCAACTGGTATTAGCAGAATTAACGAAATTAAAGAAAGGTGATTTTTCGGATGATCTGATCACATCAATTATCAATAATGCGAAAAAGGGGCAGATTTCCCGTAATGACAGTTATTCTGCAAGAGCAAACGAGTTAGTCGATGCTTTTGTGACTGGTGTAGACTGGACTTCTCAGGTGAGCTATCTGGATAATTTATCTAGAATAACCAAAAAAGATATTGTAGACTTCGCTAACAAGTATCTGAATGACCAGAATTACGTAGCCGTCTACAAGCGTCAGGGAGTAGACGACAAAGTGGTAAAAGTCGTAAAACCAGCAATTACCCCAGTTTCGGTAAACAGAGAAGATCAATCCGACTTTTTGAAAAAAGTGGATATGATGCCGGAGAACGCCATCCAGCCCGTATGGTTGGATTACAGTAAAGATGTGCAGAAAGCTAAATTGTTTGATACAGATGTGTTAGCTGTTCAGAATAAAGACAATGAACTGTTCAGCCTTATTTATCAGTACAAAATTGGTAAATGGAACAATAAACTTCTCTCTCTTGCAGCGGGTTATTTAGAGTTTTTGGGTACAAAGGACAGAAGCAGTGAAGACTTCAGTAAGGAATTCTATAAGTTGGCTTCCAGCTTTTCGGTCTCGTCCGGAAATGAAGAGACAAATATTTCTATATCCGGATTGAACACAAATTTTGATAAGACTGTGTCTCTGATACAGGATCTTGTTAAAAATTGTGTCGTTGATCAGGCTGCTTTTGATTCCTATATAGCAAGACTGAAAAAGTCCCGTATCAATGCTAAGGAAAATAAGGGGACGATTATGGAAGGACTGAAAGCGTATGCGAAGTATGGAGCTAACAATCCTTTTAACTATACATTTACGGATGCAGAGCTGGATGCTATTAAAGCAGAGGATTTGGTTCGGTTGCTACACGATTTCGCAAATATGAGACATACTGTTCTGTATTTCGGACCAAAGACTTCAACTGCTTTAGTGGCTGAATTGAAGCCGCTGAAAGTTGACCGGAGAGCCTATACAGAAGTTCAGGAAGGAACCAGATTTACAGAGTTGCCGATAGACCGTAATCAGGTATTGTTTGCTAATTTCAATATGAAACAGGCTGAAGTGTACTGGCACAGAAGTTCGGAATTATATAACAATACCCTGTCACCGACTGTAGCGTTGTTTAACAACTATTTTGGTGGCGGTATGGGTAGTATTGTATTCCAGACTATCCGCGAATCGAAAGCTTTGGCTTATTCCACTTACGCCTTTTACGGACAGCCTTACAAAAAAGAAAATCATTATATGGTGGGTGCTTACGTAGGTACACAAGCAGATAAATTTAATGAAGCTGTAATCGGAATGAATGAATTGCTTAATGATCTTCCGGAATCTTCCAAAGCATTGGAAATTGCGAAGGTCAGTCTGACGAAATCACTGGCAAGTGATCGCATTACAAATTCCGGTATTCTGATGAGTTACCTTTCGGCTCAGCGTCTTGGAAATACGACAGATATACGCAAAAGTATTTATGAAAAAGCTCCGTTGCTGAACTATGCTGATCTAAAGGCATTCCATGCTAAGGAAATGAGTCATAAGCCGTATGTATACTGTGTAGTGGCTCAGGAAGATAATATAAAAGATGAAGATCTTCAAAAACTTGGAGAGGTTAAAAAACTAACCTTACAGGAGATTTTCGGATACTAATACGATCTGTTAAGATTGCAGGCAACGGATGTAACCCGTTGCCGAATGATGGATAAACGGAACTTCTAATCGTGTGGACACACGATTAGAAGTTTTTAGAATAAACAGCCTTTCTATTAGACTGTTTAACTAAGCCCGGATGAGTCTCTTGTAACCAGTAGAGGCGGAAGAACAATTTTTTCGATGGTATTTTTAGCCAGTTTTTTATTGGTGATTTTTAAAAACAGGTTTGCACATTCTTTTCCCATCTTAACTGCCTGCTGATCTATCGTCGAAAGACTCGGAGTTATAAATTCTGAAAAGGTCTGATTGGCGAATCCAATGACACCTACTTCAGGAGGGGTAATATGAAGCTGGGACAATTCTTTGATAATCCCCAAGGCCGTAAAATCATCACCACCAATAATGGCATCAGGTCTTTGCTTTAATTGCATCATCTTGCGTGTGCCTTCCATACCCCCTTTGATAGACATCTTATCGAGAATCGTCAGTTCTTCCTGATAAGGATAATTATGCTCTTTCAATGCTCTTTTATAACCTTCAAACCTGGCCTTGAAAATCTGAATTGTAGAATCTGTAGAAATGTATCCGATCTTTTTATACCCCTTTTCAATAAGATGAGTTGTGGCCATATAGCCGGCCTTTTCGTCGTCAATAGAGACGGAGGGAAGATCTAAGGTATCATGTACCCTGTCAAACAAAATAACAGGCATACCTTCCTTATGAGCTTTATCCAGATGCGTGAAATCATAGGTCTCCAGAGAGGGGGAAATAATGATTCCGTCGACCTGTGCTTCCAGCAATGTACTTATGCCGCTTAATTCAGATTTATAAGATTCATTAGTCTGATATAACAGAACGTTGTAGCCTTCCTGCTGAAGCGTTTGTTCCAGGCTATTGATCACTGCCGAAAAAAACTGAATTTGTGCACTTGGAATAACTACTCCTATAATATTGGTCTTACCCGAACTTAAGGAAGAAGCCAGTTTATTGGGACGGTAATTAATCTTCTTTGCAAATTTCCAAACGGTTTCTTTGGTTTCTTTACTTATTAAGGTGCTGTTGTTCAGGGCTCTTGATACGGTAGATGTCGTAATGTTGAGCGCCTTGGCTATATCGTAGATAGTAGGTTTTTTTTCCACTTTGATTAAACTCTTTTTGTAAATATAAAAAAATATAAATACTTTTATGCAAGCGGTTGCATTAGCCAATTATAAATTATATGTTATTATTAGGAATTGATTTAGGAACCTCCTCTATAAAAGTGTCGGTAGTATCTGCTGATACGCAGGAAATCATAGTGTCGGTCAGCTATCCGGAAGAGGAAGCTGAAATTCTTTCGCCTCAGGCAGGTTGGGCTGAACAGTCCCCTGAAGTGTGGTGGGATTATACAATTAAAGCTGTTCTCAAAGCTCATGAAAGTAAAAAATATGATCCACGTGAAATCAGAGCGATAGGATTATCGTATCAGATGCATGGACTGATCGTGGTAGACAAGCAGGATAAGGTCTTACGAAATGCTATTATATGGTGTGACAGCCGGAGTGTAGCCATCGGGGAGCGTGCCTGGGAGGATATGGGCAAAGCACAAACGCTTAGACAGCATCTCAATTCACCCGGAAATTTTACGGCATCCAAATTAGCCTGGATCAAGCATAATGAACCTGAGATTTATGATCAGATTGCAAAGATTTTGCTACCGGGAGATTTTCTCACCATGAAGTTTACAGGAGAGATCAATACAACAGTAAGTGCTCTATCGGAAGGAATATTCTGGAATTTCGAAAAAAATGATGTTTCTGCAGCAATCCTGGATTATTTCGGATTTGACCGGTCACTTATTCCGGATATAAATCCGGTTTTCAGTCACCATGGTACTGTAAAACCTGAAATTGCAGCATTATTAAACTTGTCAGCTGATACTGTTGTTTCCTACAAGGCCGGAGATCAGCCCAACAATGCGCTTTCACTCAATGTATTGAATGCCGGGGAGGTAGCTGCGACAGCCGGCACTTCAGGTGTTATTTATGGGGTTAGTGATGAACTGACATTTGACCCCCAATCGAGAGTAAATACATTTGCTCACGTCAATTATCTGCCGGATGATATCAGGACGGGTATTCTGCTGTGTATAAATGGTACAGGTATACAGAATAGCTGGATCAGAAAAATGATGGGAACAGACCTTTCTTATAACGAAGTAAATGTGCTGGGAAAACAAGCACCGGCAGGAAGTAAAGGATTAAAAATATTTCCTTTCGGGAATGGTGCCGAACGAATGTTGAATAATAAGCTTATCCACAGCCACATCCAGCAGATCGATTTTAATAAACACGGTAAAGCCGAGATTGTACGTGCAAGTCAGGAGGGGATAGCTTTTGCATTCCGCTACGGACTGGATATTTTACGTGAAAATGGTTTACATCCTTCTGTTATCCGGGCCGGACACACCAATCTCTTTCTTAGTCCCTTATTCTGTGATTCATTTGTGAATGTCACGGATACTCCTGTAGAACTGTTTAATAATGACGGAAGTGTGGGGGCTGCATTAGGTGCCGGAATCGGAGTGGGCTACTATAAAGAGTCGAAGGAAGCTTTTCAGCATATGAAGAAAATCAGCACGATAGAACCGACTCAGGCTGCGTTATATGAAGAATTGTATCAGGAGTGGAAAATGCTGCTAAGCAAACTGGATGTTTAAAACGTTAACGGGACTCATTGACTGTTGCTGTTATCCTAAGTTAAAATAAAAAATAATCACATTAAAATAGAAATAATAATGAACTACATCAAAGGACAAAAAGAATTTTTCGCAGGTATCGGACAGATACAATATGAGGGTTTGGATAGTGACAATCCGTTTGCGTTTCGTTGGTATGATGCTAATCGTATCGTACGCGGAAAGAGTATGGCAGAACACCTGAAGTTTGCCTGTGCATACTGGCACTCATTTAATGGAAACGGAGCTGATCCATTTGGCGGAGCTACACACATCTTTCCGTGGGATCAGAAAGCGGACGCTGTAGACCGGGCAAAGGATAAAATGGACGCAGCATTTGAATTTATGAGCAAAATGCAGCTACCTTACTACTGTTTTCATGACGTTGATCTGGTGGATTATACTAATGATGTCGCTGAAAATGAAAGAAGATTACAGGCTGTTACAGCTTATGCGCTGGATAAGCAACAGGAAAGCGGAATCAAACTTTTATGGGGTACAGCCAACTTGTTCAGTCACGAACGTTATATGAATGGGGCTGCAACAAATCCTGACTTCCATGTGCTGTCACATGGTGCAGCACAGGTAAAGGCAGCTCTGGATGCAACGATTGCTTTGGGCGGTCAGAATTATGTATTCTGGGGCGGACGTGAAGGCTATATGTCTCTGTTAAATACAAATATGAAGCGAGAACAGGAGCATCTGGCCAAATTTTTACATCTGGCCAAAGATTATGCCCGGAAGAATGGTTTCTCAGGTACTTTCTTTATCGAACCCAAACCCTGCGAGCCGACTAAACATCAGTATGATTACGATGCTGCAACTGTAATAAGCTTCTTACGTCAGTATGATCTTATGGATGATTTTAAACTTAATCTTGAAGTCAATCATGCTACCCTGGCTGGTCATACCTTTCAGCATGAGTTGCAGGTAGCTGCTGATGCCAGACTTTTAGGATCTATAGATGCTAACAGAGGGGATGAACAAAACGGATGGGATACGGATCAGTTTCCGTACAATATCAATGAACTGACAGAATCTATGCTGATTATTCTTGAAGCAGGCGGATTTCAGGGTGGAGGTATCAATTTTGATGCGAAAATCCGCAGAAATTCTACAGATAGAGAAGATTTGTTTTTTGCTCATATAGGCGGGATGGATCTGTTTGCAAGAGCATTGCTGATTGCAGATAAGATTTTAGAAAAATCTTCTTACCTTCAACTTCGAAAAGAGCGATATCAATCATTTGATACAGGTAAAGGTGCTGAATTTGAAAAAGGAAATTTATCTTTGGAGGATTTACGCGATTTCGCTGCAGCAAATGGAGAACCGGAAGTGAAATCAGGTAAGCAGGAGTTTCTGGAAAACCTGATTAACAGATATATCTGATATTCCGCTTTTTAAATCTAAACCATTATAAATTTATGAGCAATATATTATCAACAAAGGATTACATTGTATTCTTTATTTATTTTATCATCGTTGCATCGTACGGTCTTTGGGTTTTTTATAGAAAAAGAGCAAAAACCGTGGGTGGAGAATCCAAAGATTATTTCCTGGCGGAAGGTTCATTAACGTGGTGGGCAATAGGCGCATCGCTGATCGCTTCCAATATCTCTGCCGAGCAATTTATCGGTATGAGCGGATCCGGATTTAAGATGGGGCTGGCCATTGCGACTTATGAATGGATGGCTGCAATTACATTGATTGTGGTTGCTGTTTTCTTTATTCCGGTATATCTCAAAAATAAGATCTTTACGATGCCGCAGTTTCTGAATCAGCGCTACAACAGTACAGTAGCCATGATTATGGCTGTTTTCTGGCTTTTACTGTATGTTGTCGTAAATCTCACCTCTATCCTCTATCTGGGAGCACTGGCTGTGAGTAGTATTTCAGGATTGAGCATTACCTTTTGTATGTATGCCATAGCTGTTTTTGCGATTATTATCACACTGGGGGGGATGAAAGTAATCGGATATACAGACGTAATACAAGTCTTTTTTCTGATTCTGGGTGGTCTTGCCACGACTTATCTGGCCTTAAATCTGGTTTCAGAGCATTATGGTAACGGTCAGGGAATATTACACGGTTATCATATGATGACAGCAAAGGCTTCTGAACATTTTCATATGGTGCTGAAACCTGACAATGAGAGTTATCTTGATCTTCCGGGTTTATCGGTACTGATAGGCGGGATGTGGATTGTGAATCTTAACTATTGGGGATGTAATCAGTATATCACGCAGCGGGCTTTAGGAGCCGATCTTAAAACAGCCCGTAGCGGTATTCTGTTTGCTGCTTTCCTGAAGTTGCTGATGCCGGTCATTGTCGTACTGCCTGGAATTGCAGCCTATGTCATGTGGAAAGACGGATTGTTCCAGAATGAAATGATGCAGGGTGGAGAAGTGAATCCTGACAGAGCATATCCCGTATTGCTGAATTTGCTGCCTTCCGGCCTGAAAGGACTGTCTTTTGCAGCATTGACTGCTGCTGTAGTAGCTTCATTAGCCGGTAAAGTAAATAGTATTGCCACTATCTTCTCTTTGGATGTATACAAAAAGATATTTGATAAAAATGCTTCTGAGAAAAAGCTGATCAGTGTAGGGAAAATTACAATCATTGTCTCTATGATTTTGGCTGTAATTATTGCTCCGCATTTAGGAATAGATAAAAAAGGTGGTTTTCAATATATTCAGGAGTATACGGGCTTTGTATCGCCGGGTATATTTGCGATGTTTATTCTTGGTTTTTTCTGGAAAAAGACCACATCCAATGCTGCTCTTTTTGCCACAATAGGAGGCTTCTTCTTTTCCGTCTTTTTTAAATTTCTTCCAAATTTTGCTGACCTGTCATTCTTAAGCGCATCTAATTTTGCGATATTGAACAAAGCATCCGGTGTGTATGAAATACCGTTTATAGATCGTATGGGTTTTGTTTTTGTGATCTGTATTATCGGAATGTATATTATCAGTAAAATTGAAAATGCAAGAGGAATTGTTCCCAAAGGGCTGGAGATCGACACAAAGATGTTCAAAGTTCATACAGGTTTCCTTGTTGGCGCACTCATTGTAATTATGGTTACAGCAGCATTGTATACCATCTACTGGTAAACATCTGAACAAAATAAAATAGAAAAGGGAACACGTTGATGTTCCCTTTTTATTAGTCCATTGGTGTATAATAAAAATGAAATGAAAAATCACAGTTATAAAAGGGTTTTATGCTCATTAACACTGTTTTTTGTTGGATTTGTAACATGTTTGCAGGCACAAAACAGTCTGAAGCTGGAATATGATAAACCTGCCGGAAACTGGAATGAAGCCTTGCCCATTGGCAACGGACGATTGGGAGCAATGGTTTTCGGCCAGCCTGATCTGGAACAGATTCAGCTTAATGAAGAAACGATCTGGGCTGGCGGACCGGGAAATAATGTGTCTAAAAATGCTTATGATAAGATTCAGCAGATCAGAAGACTGCTCTTCGAAGGAAAAGCTAAGGAAGCGCAAGACCTTTCCAATGCAACCTTTCCACGACCGGCTCCGACGGGTATTGACTACGGTATGCCATATCAGACATTTGGTGACCTGCGGATAAGTTTTCCCGATCATAAACAGTATAGTTCGTACAGCAGAGAACTGGATATTCAGGATGCAATTACACGCACACGCTACAAAGCAGGAGCCGTTAACTATACCCGAGAGGTGTTTGCATCTTTGAAAGATGATGTTGTCATCATAAAACTTAGTGCCGATACAAAGAAAAGCCTATCCTTTTCCATAGGATTAACAAGTCCGCATGATAACACCCATATTACCGTAGAAAATAAGCAATTGACCTTAAGCGGTATCAGTGGTTCTCATGAAGGTAAGACCGGCCAGATTCAATTTACAGGTATAGTTCGTCCTATCCTTAAAGGCGGAAAGCTGATACAGAAAGATAATCAGCTGGAAGTGACCCATGCAGATGAAGTCATCCTGTACATTTCCATTGGAACTAATTTTAAAAATTATAACGATATCACGGGTAATGCAACTGCAAAGGCACTGAATATATTGAATAAAGCCTCCGGCAATAAATATGGAAAGGCTAAAGCAGATCATATTCAGAAATATCAGCAGTATTTTAACAGAGTCAGTCTGTATCTGGGAGAAAGTCCGCAATCCAAAAAAATGACAGATATCCGCATCCGGGAATTTGGCGGAGCGGATGATCCGGAGTTGGTGACCTTATATTTTCAATTCGGACGTTATCTGCTGATCAGTAGTTCTCAACCCGGAGGCCAGCCCGCAACTTTACAAGGCATATGGAATGACAAACTTTCTCCGCCATGGGACAGCAAGTATACTGTCAATATTAATACAGAAATGAACTACTGGCCTGCGGAAGTCACGAATCTCAAAGAATTACATGAGCCACTGTTCGCTATGCTCAAAGATCTGGCTGTAACAGGACAGGAAAGCGCAAAGGAACTGTATCATGCCCGTGGATGGAATATCCATCATAATACAGATCTGTGGCGTATATCGGGTGTAGTTGATGGTGGTTTCTACGGCATGTGGCCTATGGGAGGAGCCTGGTTAAGTCAACACCTCTGGCAGCATTTTCTTTATTCTGGAGACCGCTCTTTCCTAAAGGAGTATTATCATGTACTGAAAGGGAAAGCCTTATTCTACCTCGATGTTTTGCAGGAAGAACCTACACATCAATGGCTTGTAGTCGCTCCTTCCATGTCTCCGGAGAATTCTTATCTGCCCGGAGTAGGTGTCAGCGCAGGTACTACTATGGATAATCAACTTGTATTTGACGTTTTTCACAATTTTATTCAGGCTTCTGCCGTTTTGAAACAGGATGCGGATCTGCGTGATTCTGTACAGGTGGCGTTAGACCGGCTTCCTCCTATGCAGATCGGTCAGCACAATCAGTTACAGGAGTGGCTGCAGGATCTGGATAAGCCTGCAGACAAACACAGACATATCTCTCATTTGTACGGATTGTTTCCTTCCGGGCAGATATCTCCTTTCCGGAACCCGGAATTGCTGGAAGCAGCCAAAAATTCGATGATCTACAGAGGGGATAAATCTACGGGATGGTCTATGGGCTGGAAAGTCAACTGGTGGGCGAGATTACTGGATGGCGATCAGGCATATAAGCTCATAAAAGACCAACTCAGCCCTGCTCCAATGGAGGAAAGCGGACAATCCGGTGGGACCTATCCGAACCTGCTGGATGCACATCCGCCTTTTCAGATTGATGGTAACTTCGGCTGTACTTCGGGTATTGCTGAGATGCTGCTGCAGTCTTATGACGGTAATATTTACCTTCTTCCGGCTTTACCCCGCGCGCTTGCAAACGGTAAGGTGACAGGATTGAAAGCCAGAGGAGGATTTGAAGTAGATATGGAATGGAAGGATAATAAAGTTAAAAAGGTAGTTATCCGCTCAGCTTTAGGAGGCAACTGCCGCCTGAGATTGAATATTAATACGCATCTCTCAGGAAATGCTGAACTGAATCCTTCAAAAGGTGAAAACAGCAACCCTTTCTATCTGGTCAATGCAATCAAAGCGCCTTTGAAATCTGAGAAAGCAACTCTTAAGGGATTGGAGGTACCTTCTACTACGCTTTTGGATTTTGATACCAAAGCCAATGGAATATATACGTTTGTAGCGCAATAACCGTAAGATTTAAAAAAAATACTTCAGTATAATAACCCCTGATCCGGCAAATTCTGCCCGATCAGGGGTTTCTGTTTATTATCACCGTATGTTGTCAGGGAGTTGAAGAAGACCAGTTAAGGTGATGTGTTATTGCCTAAAGCGGATAAGCTGTTTCGCTTTTAGTTTCTGAAAGCACAAAGTAGGTTTGGACGGTGCTGACATGCGGTAGTACTGAAAGTTTATGCCTTAAAAACTGATGATAAGCATCCATGTCCCGTGTGGCTATCCGGAGCATAAAGTCATAGGAACCTGCCATCTGATAACATTCCATTACTTCCGGAAATTTAGCTACTTCCCGCTCAAACTCATTGAGTACATCTGCAGTATGTGCCTTCAGAAAAACCTGTGAAAAAGAAATTAAGCCCATTCCAATCCTATGTCTGTCGAGAATAGCTACCGTTCGCTTTATGTAGCCCTGTGCTTTTAATTTTTTGACACGTTCGTGTATTGCCGGAATAGATTTGTGAAGCTGAAAAGCTAATTCCTTATTACTCAGTGTGCTGTCCTTCTGAAGGATGCGGAGGAGCTTTAGGTCGGTATCATCAAGAGCTGACATCTTTTCTTTTTATTGATTTGATACCAATATATGTATTGTTTCTGAATAAAAAACTATTTTATTTAAATATTCCTTAAATTTTATTGTTTTTGATGCTATCTATTGAATAATATATTGTTTAAAGTCAATTTTGCTTTTGTTTTAGAAGCCGCTACTGCCTATAAGAATTATGATTTTCCGATCCTCAATAAATCAAGAGGCCGGTCTGTATAGTAAAGTTAGATAATATAAAGCAAATGAAGTTAAAATCAATAAGTGAATGTCTTTCACCAGAACTGGATAGCAGATTTACACACTTATGGCACCTGGTAGGTAACACTCCTATGTTGGAGCTGCATTATACCTACAAAGGTAAGCAGGATAAGATTTATGTAAAATGTGAAAACTACAACCTGACAGGTAGTATTAAAGATCGTATGGCTTTGTATATTCTTTATAAGGCCTATATGAATTGTCAGATTCGTCCGGATGATGTGATTGTAGAAGCAACAAGCGGCAATACAGGTATTGCATTTTCAGCCATTGGTAAAGCTCTTGGGCATCAGGTCAAAATCATTATGCCCAATTGGCTGAGCAAGGAACGTATTGATATTATAAAAAGCATGGGCGCGGATATTCAGCTTGTGAGTAAGGAGGAGGGAGGTTTTCTCGGCAGTATACGTATCAGTGAGGAACTGGCTGCGGGGGGAGGGGTATTTCTTCCCAGACAATTCGAAAATCAGTTTAATGCGGAAGCGCATGAACTGACTACAGGAAGAGAAATAGCTTTACAACTTTCATCTCTGGGTCTGGTCGCAGATGCTTTTGTTGCGGGTGTAGGTACCGGCGGTACGGTGATGGGTGTAGGAAATTATCTGCGTGTGCAGAATCCTAATGTGCGCATACATCCGTTAGAACCGGCAGAAAGCCCTACTTTATCTACAGGCCATAAAGTTGGTTCGCATCGTATTCAGGGAATTTCAGATGAGTTTATTCCGGCTATAGTCAAGCTTGATAGTTTGGACAACGTTATTAATGCCTGTGATGGAGATGCTATCATCATGGCTCAGAAGCTGGCCAGAGAACTGGGACTTGCAGTTGGAATATCTTCCGGAGCAAATGTAATAGGAGCGATCAAGCTGAAGGAAGAAATGGGACAGGATGCTACTGTAGCTACGCTGTTGTGCGATGACAATAAAAAATACCTGAGTACGGATCTGGTACGTGATGAACCTGTTAAAGAAGGTTATATATCTACTGATCTTAGTTTTACAGGATTTCATCCTGTATGCCGTTTAGAAAAACCTCTGTTTGGTAACACGCTAAAAGAATACAATAATATGTAATGTTTATTAAGGGATTCAACTCAGGATGATGTATTCATCCTGAGCGAATCTGATGATTAAACCACCTGATAATAATCAACCTAAACCTATAACCTAATTTCATTGCAAATGAAAAATATTTTTAAATGGACCATCTGGATTATGTTACTGATACCGGTGGTCTCTCTGGCGCAAGAACTGGATTCTGTATCACTGGAAGGTCTGGAGTTTGTTGAGATGGAGCCAACAAGCGATTCTTCTTCTGTTACTGGTTCCGATACAACGAAACATGAAGATGCTTTACCAGTGTCGCAGGTTCCAAAAGCTGCAGACTCTTTGTGGAGTATATTTATTGCCGGACTGATCGGAGGTTTTACAGCATTTCTGATGCCCTGTATTTTTCCGATGGTTCCACTCACCGTTAGTTTCTTTACCAAAAAGGCGGGAAGCAGAGCGAAAGCAATTGGACAGGCATTACTATATGGACTATTTATCATTATCATCTATGTAGCATTAGGGATGATAGTGTCTATTGTGTTTGGTTCGGATGCACTCAATGCACTTTCCACAAACGGAATATTTAATTTCTTCTTTTTCCTTTTGCTGGTTGTGTTTTCAGCATCTTTCCTGGGTGCATTTGAAATAACATTACCAAGTTCGTTTGTCAATAAAATTGATGCTAAATCTGATAAAGGTGGATTAGTGGGCTTGTTCTTTATGGCATTCAGTCTGGCTGTAGTTTCCTTTTCCTGTACCGGACCTATAATCGGGACATTATTGGTGGATGCAGCATCTAAAGGAGACCGTGTCGGTCCGGCTATAGGTATGTTAGGTTTTTCTGTAGCTCTGGCTATTCCGTTTGCACTCTTTGCTATGTTTCCTTCCCTGTTAAAATCAATGCCAAAGTCCGGTGGATGGCTCAATAGTGTAAAGGTTGTGCTGGGATTTTTGGAACTGGCTTTCGCGCTGAAATTTTTATCCAATGTGGATCTGGCTTATCACTGGAACTGGCTTGACAGGGAAGTATTCCTGTCCTTGTGGATTGTGATCTTCGGACTCATGGGATTATACCTGATCGGAAAGATTAAATTTTCACATGACAGTGATCTCCGGTTTCTTTCCGTTCCCAGAACGCTGATTGCCGTTATCGTCTTTTCTTTTGTGATGTATATGGTTCCCGGATTATGGGGCGCTCCTCTGAAGTCGATCTCCGCATTTCTGCCGCCTTCTGCCACCCAGGATTTTGATCTGACAACAGGCATATCTTCAGGTTCCCTATCGGCACATGACGGCAAAGTCAAGAAATATGCAGAGATCTTTCATGAAAGAGGTACACCAAAAGGTTTTGATCCTTACTATGACTACGCACAGGCATTAGAAACTGCAAAAGAGATCTATAAACCTGTATTGATTGATTTTACAGGTTGGAACTGTGTTAATTGCAGGAAGATGGAAGCAAATGTATGGACGGATCCGCGTGTCGCAAAGTTGCTGAAAGAGGAATTTGTAATGGCAGAACTTTTCGTGGATGATAAAACAGAACTGGCCGCAGATGAACAATATGTATCTAAGTTTAGCGGTAAATCCATCAAAACGATTGGGAATAAGAACAGCGATTTTCAGGCATCCACATTTAATAGTAATTCACAACCGTTATATGTTATCGTTGATCCGAATGGAAAGGTTTTGATTCCTCCAACCGGAGCAGACTATAATATAGATAACTATATCAAATTTCTGCAGGCAGGATTGAATCAGTTTAAGAAGTAGTCAAAAAACAGTGTACTCAATCTATTTCAGCTTGAGTACACTCATTAAAAAAATAAGCAAATCTTCCTATTAATTTCTTACGGGTGCTGTACCAAGAGATAAGTCGATATCAGGTGAAATCATCATTGAAGGTAATCCTGATTGTCTGATATATGCAGCCAGTTCGTAAGGAGAAGAAATAGTATTTGGTAAATAAATATCTAATTGTTCAAATATTTGTTTTGTCAAATGCGCACTATTGTAACTATCGATTGAAAATTGAGGGGGTATTCCGTTATTATATAATGTATTGAGAACGCCGTTTAATATAAGTTTCGGTAATGTAAATTTTACTTTTAAAACATACAGCATTTCGCTGTTGTCAAAATATACGGAAGGAACAGACTGATATGTATAAATGGGTATATTGGCAGGATAAAAACCAACTGTTCTGCTTTTACCATTACTCTCAAAGCCAAAAAAACATGTCCCGTTCATTCTGTTAGCTCCGTCACTCAGCAAGATGTATACTGTAAAGTTTGTAGAACTATATTGATTAAATACACTCAGTTCGCTCTCCAGACTGGAAATGGAATTGACACCGAATACATTAAGAATTAATACTGGGTCAGATTCATATGGATCGTAAACTCCTCTCTGTACCACAGGGTATGAATTATTCTGTTTACAGAACAGTTTTTCATGATATAATTTAATGGTTTCTTTATTTTTAAGGTTCAATAAATAAGAGTTTCCCGGACATTTAAAATTTGCTACATACCAATAGGATGTTTGCCAAACACTGACACAGCCCTGATCATCCAAACCATAGGTTATTTTACGCTCTGTATTTCTACATGATACGTTTATTTCTTCAGGAGGATAAGTGGCCTTTTCAGTCTTAAGAGGCAGAGCTTCTTTTTCGGAGATATTACTGTCTTTTTTACATGATACCGTTACAAGGATTAATGCAAAAGATAATGCATAATAGATGGCATACAAAACAAAATTCTTTTTCATAATATTTAAGTTTTAATAAATTGATTTTATGAAATAACATTTTGTAGAGCATATTGTTTTTGTTAAATGAATATTTTAAGAAAATTTGTTTCTATTAATGACTTAAAATAAAAACATCCTTATAGTTTAAGAAAACTATAAGGATGTTGTACAACCATCTTATTTTATAATTTATGGTAATAAGAATCATCTAATTTATAAGATCTATTTCATTACCCTAAGATCCAATTCTAATCAATGGTTATAACGGACCGTCATCTCCATTTCCTTGTCTCATTGGAATAATCCCCTCTTCTTTATTAACAGTAACACCTGCAGGGGGGACTCCAAGTTCTTATTGATTGTGCTAAATTATGAGCAAAATTCCCACCTGTAGAAATAATAGGTAACGGTAGGCCGATTTTACTAAACGCTTCTTTGAAAAGATGATATCCTTTAAAGAAACCATAACTATAGGAGTGACTTATCAAAGGAGTCTGTCTGTTAGTTAGATAATTTAAAAATGGTCCCAAAAAGGTTGCTGTTTTTGATATGCTATATGTATATGCTAATCCGCTTGTGTTTGTAAATACTCCGGGATAGTTTGTGTATCTCATGACGGAGTTTGTATTAGGATAAAAGGCAACAGATCTGCTATAACCTGAGCTCTGAATACCTAAAGATATTGCTCCCTCATATAGCCCATATTCTAATACATACAAAGTAATTGTTGAGCCGCCCATTTCTGATGCTCCTGCAACCTCATCAATCATACTATTTGTTGTAGTTCCATATTTCAGTAATGGAATCATATAACTTGGAGTTCCTGCATCAGGGTTTACTTGTACTGGGGTTATAGCTTATTCTAATAAAATTTCTTCATCACCGGATTGATAAGGAGCATAAATAAGCAGGAATGTAAGCATTTCATCAGTGGATGTCATGTTGCCTGTAGAGTATACATATTTTGGTGGCGAATTAGGATTTTGTGGATTGTTGGCTGTGTTATCAAACGTACCAACGATATTAATTGTAGAGCCAGCAGGTACTTTAACTAATTTTTTCATTCTATACATTTCCTGCCATTCAAAATTCCATTTAGGAATATGTATAAGTGGTATGGTATCATTCTGTAAAGTAACTGCAAAAGCTTTAAAATCTTTTCCTAAATAATGCATGTGTGGCCATACATATAACAAGGATTGATCTTCAGGTGTTCTGATTTTTAATGAAAAAGTAGACTCCTGATCAGGCGGGATTACAAAGCGAGGATATATATCTTTTTCACCAATTCCTCCTGAACCCAGACTTATAATACGAACAGGTCTTTTTGCCGGAGTTTTCTTAAAATATAGATTAACACCTATGGTAGATTGCTCATCAGCAGCAGTAGCAGAATAGTGAACTGTAAATATTACAACTCCTCTTTTTGGGAGTGTCCAGCCAAAATCCTTAGGATAGTATTCAACAGAGGCACCAGGTATCCATCCTGTATAAAATACAGGTCTGTTTTGAAAGGGCTCATATTGCATAAGTTTTTTCATATCCGTTTCTTCTGCATTATCAATATAGGGATCTCCCTGATACAGATCTACAGACATATCTGGAACTGAACTGAACATATAGTTGACGTGATGAACTACTTTTTTATTATCGCTGTAAAATTCTACACCTTCAATATTTTTGTCTTCCAGTAATTCAAATGGAACTTTAAAAAGGACAAATCTTTCTTTGTTATTACCTTTGACAATAAAAGGTTTGTTGATTTTTAGTGTCAGGTCAGGTTTTCTATCAATGGGAGAAGTTGTTTTTGATAGCGTATTTTGTTGTTTTTTACTTCCTTGTGGGGCTCCTTTGTCAATCCATTTGATTATTTTCTCTTTTTCTTCTCCGGATAACTGTCTGTTATTCGCGAAATCCTGATAATGTGAATCCGGCATCCATGGTGGCATGTAGTTCGATTGAATAACTTCTTTGATCATGCGGGTTCTCTTTTTTACATCCTGATAAGTTTCAAGAGAGAACGGGGCTTCACTATCGGTAGATTTGTGGCAGGAAGCACATTTAGTTATTAAAATTTGTCTGACATCCTGATAAGTCTGAGCGCTTATATTTTGTACAGAGAGTAAAGCTAACAGGAAAAGGCTTAAAAAGTAGAGGAATTTTAATTTCATTGTTCGATATAGCATCCAATAGGTTTTATATAGTCAGATTGAATATTTTTATTGTTCAATAAGCTTTCTATAGCATTTTCAAGATAGTTGATAGTAGGCTGTTGTTTAGTTTTTCCAAGTTTGACTGCCCAATCATCTATAGCCCCGTGGTACATGATTTTTCCTGATTTGTCAAGGAGAAAGACCTCCGGAGTAACTGTTGCCTTTAGGTGTGAAGTGAGGTTGAACTTTTCATCTTTAATCAACATGTAGTTGATATTGTATTTGTCCTTAAAGTTTTTGTATTCTTCAGGACCGTGTTCTTTTCCAGGAAATACACCGACAAAATTAATTTTGTCGGTGTATTTGTTATAAAGATTGGATATTGTTAATGTATATTTTTGGCTTAGAGGGCAATCGCTTGAATAGAATATAAAGACATGTGGTTTATTATTGAGATTCAGAAAGTCATAATCTTTATTTTGTAATGTCTTCACAGCATTTATTGACGAATATTCCAAACTTAATTGTGCTCCAGTCAAATTTTTTCCGAAAAGAAGAAAGATTACTATTATAATGTATCTCACCTTATTTATCTTAATATATTACTATTCTTTAATTTTATCTAGCCAATTTACATATTTTCTATTGAACATCCCACCAGACACGGCCTCTAATATCGTTTGGTGTACCAAATCCCGGAATATTAATCATATCATCAATAGCCTTATTGATGTTTTCAGCATTCATATTTGTAGGGAATGGTCGAGCAATAGAGAATCTTCTTGGCATTTCCAACACAGAACCAGAACTGGTGAAGACTTCTGCTTTGAAAAGATTTCCATTGACAGAAGGGTAGCCAGTGCGCTTTACTAATGCCCAGGCTTCATTATTATTTTTGAAGTAATTGATATATTGCTGAATACATATTTGTTCAAGAGCATTTGCCTGATTAAATACAACACCTGCACTTGCTTTGTACGTTGTTACTTCTGCAGGAGTCAATGCCTGATAACCTGTTATTTTTGCTGTTGATGCAGCTTTATCATGTTCAGCCAATGCAGCGTCTATACCTTGATAATACAAGTTTTGGACATCTGCAGGAGTTCCGTAAATACTGCGTTGAGCAAGCTCAGCTCTCATAAACAATACATCAGAATAATTTATTATCGGGAATGTCATGTTTCCATTATTCGGCGTACTATTGAAATAGCTTGAACGGATAGATGACGGCAATCTTGCTCCGGTTACATCTTGATTATTGAATTTGTATGTTATAGCCGTAAAGTATGTTGCCTTTGTCGGATCTAATGATGCATCAGGGCTGATATACTGTCCGCGATATAATTGTCCATCCCAAACAAAACTAGCCGGGATTTTACCTTGTGCCTGAGCAGCTTCAAAACGTTCTTTTGTAAAGTGTGATGGTTCGTAGTAAATACGGATACGCGGATCACTTGTTTTCCACATAAAATCTACCATGTTTTTCGAACCTGAAACTGTTCGTTGGTTAGTCGGATTATCTTCAGCTCCTGTGAATCCGCTTCTGGCAATAAATTTCCAGGATTCACTGTCATTGCTGATAACTCCGGCAGGGTCGGCCAACACTTCTGCAGCGATTGCACGAAGCTTTTCAGGATTACGCTTCATCAAGCGCATAGCTATTTTTAAACGGAGACTGTTTGCCGCTTTAATCCATTTTGCCGCATTTCCATCATAATAGATGTCATAGCCAGCCAAATTTACTTGTGGAGCAGAGGTAGGAGCCTTCAGCTTTTCTACGGCAGCTTTTAATTGTGCGTCCAGCATATCATATAGTTGCTCCTGTGTATCATACTTAGGTGTTAACAGAGGAGGTGTTGTATAACGAGCCCTGAATGCCTCAGAATATGCTATGCTCCCATATACATCTGATGTATACCATGCGAAGTAAGCGAGAGGAATATCTACAATAGCATTAAGATGTGTATAAGAGGCTTGCTTATCTGCCGGAAGTTTTTTAATAACTTCTTTGATATCGAACAATCTGTTACCTACACCATTGTAAAACATATTCCAGCGGACACCAATATTGCCAGAGGCCTGATAAGAGCCTTCGGTATTACCTGCTCCAATAGAAAATGTTTGTGACCAATAGTAAATACCTAGGTAAAGATCATAATAACGTTCCCTTCCATTGTTATGAATGGATAATAATCCAGTGGGAAGTTCATATTCTGGTGGAATATTCAGTACAGCATCCGGATCTGTATTCAATTCCGAAAATTTATCTCTTCCACATGAGGCTGCGATTGCTATCACAAAAAAGAGGGTTAATATTTTGATTGTATTTTTCATTTCTGTAAAATTAAATTTTGGTTACCTACACACTAGAAACTACCATTGATACTAAAACCAAACCGACGAACATAAGGCATTGCCGATCCTTCATTCATAGCACCTGAACCACTGTCATTAATACTATACGGATTAAAATTATCAGGGGCACTGTTGTATATAAAGAATAAATCATTACCATATACTCCAACTCGTAATCCGTTCATTTTTAATTTTTTAGCAAATGTTGACGGAAGATCATAGTTTAAGCTAACTTGTTGTACTGAAACCCAAGAAGACTCATACATAGAACGTTCTCGGATACCACTGAACCAGGAGTGTGAATTACTGTAATACGCTGCTGCACTGGCCGGACGCATATAACCAGCATCTACCGCTTCTTGATGTGACATACCTGAGATGTCTACGACTTTACCACCGAAATTTACTGTAGTTCCTTGTTTATAAATACCATCAAGAATAACCCCGTCGTTTCTGGCAACTCCTGCAGCGGTTGTAAATGCTACACCTCCAAATTCTTCTGAACGACCAGGTAATGTACTTTTCAAAGTACCCAACCATGAACCAAAGTCTTTTGTTGAAGAATACACCATTCCGCCATATTTAGCATCTACTGCGACTACCAATTGGAATGTTTTGTAGTTGAATGTATTTCTCCAGTTACCTAAGAATTTAGGTAGTATAGAGCCTAAAACCGGAGCTTTATCAATTCCTTCTGTGTAATTCGCTGCGCGTTCATATATTGTGGAAGTTCCGTTAGGAGATGAAAGTACCCGCTTACCGTTAAGAGGACTTTCTATTGGATTTTTAGATCCATCTACAGCCTGATACTTAGCATAGGCATAGGGAGCTATAACTGTTCCGTAATCTCCTCCTACTTTAGCAACAGCCTGATAACCATCTCCTCCGCCAACTCCGATGTATTCCAATCCGAAAGGAAGAGATAAAATAGTATTGCGGTTACGAGTATAATTGAAACGAGTATCCCAAGAGAAATTATCTGTTTTAACTGGTATACCAAATAAAACCAGCTCAATTCCTTTATTGCGAACCTTACCACCATTTAATAGAGCAGCAGTTACTCCTGATGTGCTTTCTGTAACGAAACTGATAATCTGATCTTTTGAATCTTGAGAATAGTATGAAATGTTAGTTCCTACTCTGTTGTTCAGCATTCTGACTTCAAGACCAGCTTCGTATTTGGTTGTGCGTTCCGGGCGTAAGTTCTGATTCGGTAATGTATTACTTTGGTAGCCATAGTTAAGAACAGATCTGCCTAAGTAGTCGTTGTAAGCTCCTCCTGTTGAATATGCTCCTGTATTTGTGGTATATGCCCCTGTTCCATTACCAGTCTGTACATACGATAGTCTAAGTGCACCATAGTTGAATATAGGTAACTTGTCCTTAAACGTTTCATTAAACTTCCAGATAACATCAGCTCCTGGATAGAAATAAGAATAGGTTCCGTGTCCGTCATTGTAGACTAAAGAAGAATTCCAGTCATTACGGCCATAAATATTTAAAGTTACATCATCACGGTAATCAAAAGAAGCCTGATAAAAGAGAGAACCTAAATGTCTTGCATTTGGTTTTTCTTCACCAGCAATTACTCGGTTTCGCGAGTTACTCAAGCGGTATATGTCAGGATAGATTGCACCGTCAATACGTGCGTTTTGTCCTTTCGAACTGAAGCTATAATATTCTCCACCTCCTAACAACATCATGTTGAAATCATTTATTTTCTTGGTGTAGTGTAAAGCTCCCCGAAATTGTGAAGTAAATCTACTGCTCATGCTGGTTGAATATTCCGGATTTGCATATGCAGAGTCACGACCTCTGGTTCTGTTTTCATAATTGCTTCCAAGGTAATTTATATTTACAAAACCTTGAAATTTCAAATAATCTGTAAAAGGAACCTGTACATCAATGGAACCACGTACGTTATCATCATTAGTAACACGATTATTCTCATACAAATTGTATAATACGCTTGAAAAACCAGTTTCATCTGCTCTGTTCCAGCCTCCTGTCGCAGCTTTATAGTTATCCATCCAGTATTTCGTGTCGTAATAGCGTGGCATTCCTGATACAAAATTGACTAATACACTTCCTGCAGACGTATTACCTGACAACATTGCATTCCCCGCTCCAACGTCTGCTGCATTACGAGCTTCACTTTTCACATAAGAAACGTTTGCATCAACAATTACTTTTCCTAACAGACGCTGAGTTCCACGGAAATTAACACTATTTCTAGTGAAATCATTGTTTGGTGTAATACCTTGAGAACCGTTTCTTGAATAAGAAAGACGGAAAGATCCCTGAGCATTACCACCGGAAATACCTACTGTAGTATTGTTACTTATAGCTGTCCTGTAGGCATCTAACATATTATTAGGTTTAGCAGAAAAAACAATTTCACGACCATCATAATCTAATAATGTCTGTCCATTAAATCTTGGACCGAAATTGAATGCTGTAGCTGGTACCTGAAGTTGACCACTTGGTGTTTTGACAAAGTCTCTGTCTCCACCTGTTGTACCCGGGCCAAATTCATTTTGAAAATCCAACGTTTTATACGCTTGGTCCCATTGCGTATTTTGAGTGATTGTTACACCCAGTCCTCTTTGTGAAAATCCGGTTTTAGTTGTTATTAAGATAACACCACTTTGAGCCCGGCTACCGTATAATGCCGTAACTGCACCACCTCTTAATACAGTAATATTCTCAATATCATCTGGGTTAAGATCTTTTAAGATATTTCCAAAATCCTGACTTCCTCCTCGATTTGGTAACACCATATCCTGATCCATGATAATATTATCAATAACGATCAAAGGTTGGTTGTTGTAAGGATCCAAAGACGCACTACCCCGAATACGAAAGATAGGTGTAGATTGTGGTCCGCCAACTCCCGGCTGAACCTGTAATCCCGGTACCAAACCTTGTAATGCTGTGATAGGATTAATTGCTCCTGTTCTGCGAATGTCTTCTCCTGACACTGTTGTAACAGCTGAACCGATCTGGCTTCTTTTGCGTTCAGCAAAACCTGTTACTACAACTTCATCCAAAGCTCCTTCTTCAGGAGTCAGAGTCACGTTGATTGTGTTGCTGTTGGCCACTTGGATTTCCTGGGCCATGTAACCTACAATAGAAAATCGTATGGTTTCTCCCTTCTGGGCTTGAATGGTATAGCTGCCATCCTCTTTTGTTTGGGTTGCGCGGGAGGTGCCTTTAACAGCTACCGTTACTCCGCCTACATTCCCGGTCGTACTCGTCACTTTCCCTGTGACGGATTGTTGTGCAAATAGACTGGATATCGAAAAGACAGATACCATGACTATCATACAGCATGATGTGTAGAATTGCTTCATGTGAATTAGGTTATTTTCAGGTAATAATAATTACATAAATTTAACACAATGGATATGTAACTTCCAAATCTTTTTAAAAAAAAATAATAAGATCGTGTTTGTTTATGTATTTTTTGATTTAATCTTGGTTAATAAGTAAAGATTTAACAAAGATTTTATTGTGCTTTTCAATAAATAAATGAGATGATGTGAATATTGTAAAAAGAAGTGCTCAGAGCTATTATTTCGAGCACTTCTTTTTATATGAAAGCTGCTTTCATATACTTGTTTAGTGATTTAATAATATTGGATTATTGCATAAATAAACTGCTAAAAGTATATCCTATCCTATCAAGATTTTGAGATAGTTAGGATATAAAAAAGGGATGCCCTGAATGTTAACATTCAGGGCATCCCTTTTTTATAAAGGTATTTTACTTCTCTTCCAGCCAGATTCTGTTTAACCAAAGTGGTTTGATTCCTTTTATCTGAAAGCTGATTTCATAGGCTCCGGCTTTTGGAAATTGCAGTGTTCCGGTAGTATTGTCTACAAATTCATCAACATAGTTATTTTCATTTGGTTCGGCTACCATTTTGCCGGTTGGCGTAATTTTTCCTTCCAATTGATGGCTTCCTTCAGCTACTTTAATTTCTACGTTTTCTTTATTCGGGTTGTGGGAGGAGACGGCTACAGTATAAGTTCCTGCTTTCGGAATATATACTTTCCAACGGATTTCTTTCGGTTGATCTATGATCAGATGAGTAGGTTTGAGACCATCATATCTGACTATTTTAAAGTCCTTATTGATCGTATTGGTGCTGTTTAATGAAAATCCTCCAAATGTCGATTCACCTGCAATATTCTTTTCTAATGTAACAGCCTGCGGAAATTCAAAAGCGACAACAGAAACAAAAGGATTGCTTTGAGAAGAAGGAAGTTTCACATGGATCAAAGGTCCTGTCTGATCGAATGTTAACTTTTCTTTGCTGCCATCTTCTTTCCACAATTCTACGCCTGAAGGAGTGGAACTGATGCCGCTGACACGGAGAATGTGATCCAAAGGCCAGTTAAAGACATGAGCATAGACCATTTGTTTGCCGTTAACCATTTTTGTTGTCAGTTTGCCCCAGTCATGCTGATCTGTGCGAAGCCCGAGTCCTGTATTGCCATATAATGCTTCTCCGTTTTTTGTCAGCCAGTTCCCTAAATCACGGAGCCGGCTTATGCTTTCATAAGGAACTGTTCCATCAGCACGGGGACCGATGTTAAGAGTGAAATCTCCGTTGATACTGACATTACCGATTAGTGAACTGAACAACTGTGTGGTAGATTTCCATTCATTTTCCTGTGCATTATATCCCCAGGAGTGCGCTATGGTACCCGGAGTTTCCCATGGATGAGTAGTATAGGCTGTTCCGAACTGATTATCTCCCAATGTCTCAAAATCAATATTCGGATCTGAAGCCGGTAGTCCCAGTCGGGAATTAATCAGACAATTGGGCTGAAGCTCACGTATTAAAGCAATAGCCTGATCCAGTTGTTCTTTTTTGAAAATGGTTTTTTGATACGGTATCCACATATCAAACCACATAATCGCGATATCTCCGTAATTGGTAAGTAGTTCTCTTAACTGAGGTAAAGCTTTTTCCTGCCAGTACTGATTGAATTGCGCATCGGTGACACGTCCGGTCAATTCCTGCATATGATTCCAGGCATAAGGGTGTTCCCAGTCGATCCAGTGTGAATAATAAAATCCCAGTTTCATGCCATGTTTACGGCAGGCATCTGCCAGTTCCTTGATCACATCCCGATGACTTCCGCTAAGTTTAGGCAGGCTGTAATCACCTATTTTGGTATCCCATATGGCTACTCCGTCATGGTGTTTGGTCGTTATAATAATGTACTTCATTCCGGCTTCTTTTGCCAGTAATACCCATTGTTCGGGGTTGATCTTATCCCAGTCAAACCGGGTTGCAAGTGTGCCGTACTCCTCCTTAGAGATACGGTTGCGGTACCTGATCCATTCCGCATAGTTATTTACATAACGGAGTTTTTCGCCCTTCCATAAACCTTCTGCAGCACTGTAAAGTCCCCAATGAATAAACATTCCAAACCGATCATGTTTGAACCATTCGGTCCGCTTTTCCGGACTGAGCTGGGCAAAGGAGTTAAACGATAAGCTCATAAGTATGGAAAGGATAAGAAATAGTTTTTTCATCAGATCGGGGATTAGGATTAAGCTTTAAATTTAGTTAATTCATATCAGATTTTTAAGATAATATGTTTAATATTCTTACGGTTGTAGGTATACGTAATATGTACCATACCTTTGGTATCCTGTATAATTGTTGGATAACTGAATTCTCCTTTTTCCTGGTCTTCCAATACCAGAATATCTTTCCAGGTGATGCCATCTTTTGAATAGGCAAGCCGGAGTCTGGCTCTGCCTTCCCACCAGTCTTTTCCCGGAATATCGGGATTGTAAACGATCAAAAAACCATTTTTGACACGGATAGCATCGGTAGCCGAATTGGGATTGATCAGATTTGTTTTGGATAATGCTGACCAGTTTTTCCCTTCATCAGAAGACCATGAAGTCATGACAAATCCTTCTTTGCTGCGGCAAAGTACCTGAAGTCTCCCATCGGCATGCTGTAAAATACTGGGTTGAATAATGTTGAACGGGGAATTATGATCAATAGGGTAACTGGTCCATGACTTCTGCTGATCATCGCTGCGTTCCACATGACCCATCCACCGGTCTTCAGTGACCTCCACACTGGATGGAGACAGAATAATGCCATTGGCAAGTTCCAATGGCTTATTTTTAACCGGGCCTAAAATACCCTTTGGCAACAGACTGGCAGATGACCATGTCTTGCCATTATCGGCTGAGGTCTTTACTGCACCCCACCATTCACGGGGATTCGGTCCTACTTTATAATAGAGATACAGTGTGTTGTCTTCTTTTGTTTTAAACAGTACGGGATTCCAGCAGGCATAACGTACCGTATCATGGCTGATTCCATCAGCAACAGAGACCGGAGCAGACCATTTCTGACCGTCGAATGCTGCACTCCAGATGACTACATCCTTATTTCCCTCATGTGTTCCTCCAAACCAGGAAGCCCGGATCTCTCCGGAAGCTGTTTCGGCAAGAGTAGAAGCATGACATTGCGCAAAATATCTGTTTTCTTCAAATAGAAAATCCTTTTTGACCACTGTCGGGTGAATGCTTTTGCAGGAGCCAAATAGAAGTAGAACGACGCTGTATAAAATGAATCTGTTCATAGCTTATCGGATAGAAACGGTGGCTTTTAAAGGAAGATTCTTAGAGGAATTGCCAATCAGTATCCGGTATTCTCCGGGTTCGATTGTCCAGTTCATCTGCTCATCAAAGAAAGCCAGTTCCTGAGGGTCCAGAGTGAAATGTATCTTCTTTGTTTCTCCGGCCTTTATAAATTCCTTTTTGAATGCTTTGAGTTCCAGTACCGGGCGGGATACAGAGCTGAGCAGATCTCTTACGTATACCTGTGTTACTTCAGCAGCATCTACCTTACCGGTATTGGTTACATCTACCGAAAAACGAATAAGTTCCTGATTTGAAACTGCAGGAGTTTCTAAAGTCAGGTTTGTAAAATCGAATGTGCTGTAGCTCAGTCCGAAACCAAAGGGATACAGAGGCTCACCGCTCAGGTGGTGATAATCATCGCCACGTCCTGTAGGATGGTGATTGTACACCAACGGCAGCTGACCTTCATGGACAGGGTAGGTCACAGGCAGTTTACCGGAAGGACTTACTTTACCGAATAAGGTATTGGTTATAGCATGACCTCCTTCTTCACCCGGATACCATACATTGAGGATAGCACCTACTTTATGCTTCCATGCTGTCGTTTTGATTGCAGATCCGCCGACAAGAAGTACTGTTGTCGGTTTATTTAATAAAGATACTTCCTGAATAAATTGTTCCTGATTGCCCTCCAGATTTAGAAGAGCACGATCCTGAAATTCACCTTCGTGTATTCCGGTGGTAACAATAATATAATCCGCTTCTTTCGCTTTAGCTAATGCTTCGTCATAATCTTTTTTGTAATCCGGTAATCCGTAATTCCACACTAATTCAATATGGGCATTGCCACGCATTTCGCGAAACTCTATGCGGATAGGATAGCTTTTACCTTTTTCAAATGTAAACGGAGCTGTGGTGGTTGAGTAACTTTCTTTTTCCCATTTATCCACGATCAGCTTATTGTCCACATAGAGACGGTAACCATCATTTCCTCTTAATCCAATTTCATATATACCGGAGGCAGGAGAACTGATCTGACCTGTCCAGCGGATGCTGTATTGATCCATTTTAAGCTGTTTGTCATCCGGAGAACCTAATGTCCAGCTACAGTCTATTTTTTCATCTGTACGGGTGAATGCTGGTGTTCCTGATATGGATGCATTGTTAAAATACTCACCTTTAAGTCCTTTTGCATTTCCTGAAGTCAGGTAAGAAGGATCTATGATACTCGTGGAGAGTAATTTCATAGTGATACCTTTGGCATACCGGATATCCAGTCCTTTTCCTTTGCCATACTCCTGTATACCCTGCAGTATGCTGACTTTACCATTTCCGGGACCACTGTATCCGCCTAACCGTGCTGCTGTAGCCTCTTCTCCTACGATCAGGATTTTTTTGTAGGATGCATTAATGGGAAGGGTGTGATTCTGATTTTGGAGCAAGACAAAAGATCCTTCCGCAGCTTGTTGTGCAATAGGTTTGTTGTTGATTTGCGTCACTAATTTTTGAATATCTTTCTCACTGACATAAGGTTGTTCAAAAAGACCCAGTTCAAATTTAGCTTTCAATACGCGTGACACAGCATCATCAATACGGGTTTTGGAAATTCTTCCGTCCAGAAAGGGAGGCATAAACAGTTTGTAATGATCGTATTCTGTCTGGAAAATGACATCCAATCCGGCATTGATTGCCTGTGCTGATGCATCCGGATAATCTTTGGCCGTGTAATGCAATACTGTAGATCCGCCAACTGCGCTGGCGTCAGAGATAATAAATCCGTCAAATTTCCATTCGCCTTTCAGTTTGTCTGTCAGCAACCACTTACTGGCTGTGGAAGGACGGCCATCGATCAGGTTGTAAGCGGTCATGACAGAGCGGCTTTTTCCCTGTTGAAATGCTTTTTTAAAAGGCACCAGATGTGTTTCTTCTAAAAAGCGTTTATTCCAGAAAATAGGGTAGGAGTCACGTCCTCCATCTCCGACATTGGCCAGAAAATGTTTAGGTGTCGTAATAATATCCTGTTTTTCGAAAGCACTCACAAAGGCTACTCCCATTACGGAGCTGAGGTAAGGATCTTCTCCATAAGTTTCTTCTGTTCTTCCCCATCTTACATCATTCGCCAGATTGACAACGGGTGTCAGAATTTGTCTGATACCTCTCAGGCGGGATTCGGTAGCAATGGCTGTTGCTACTTCATGCATCAAAGCAGGATCAAATGTAGAAGCCAGACCTATGGCCTGCGGAAAAGCTGTAGCGCCTTCGCGCATGAGTCCGTGAAGCGCTTCATCAAACGGGATAATAGGAATCCCGAGACGGGACTGTTCTACGAAATATTTTTGGATTGCATTGATCTTACGTACAAGTTGTTCTGCACCTTCATTAGCATTGTACTGTAGTAGTTGTCCGGCAGCACCTCCGCCCTGTGTACCGGCACTAACCTGAAATCCGAAGATGCCATGTTTATACTGATCTTTGGGGACATGGTCTAAATCTCCCGGAATCATAAAACATTGCCAGAATTTTTCTTCCGGAGTCATTCGGCTTAAGAGATCCTGTACTCTTTTTTCGACAGGCTGAGCCGGATCTTTGTAAATTGGTTTTTGCTGTCCGAAGCTTACAAATGATTGAAGGAGTAGGGCTGCGGACAGCAAAACTGTTTGTTTTTTCATAAATAGTTGATAGGTGAAAAGCAACGGGTTGCATAAACGGTCAACCCAATTGCTTATGGGTTTTTTATTTTGAAACTAAACGGATAACGGCCGCATAATTCAGAGTGCTATTTGGTTTTTTGATGGTGATTTTATCTGCTGTTTTAGTCCATTTTAATTTACCTTTATAACCTAAGATTTCAACCGATTTGGGATTGAAGTTTTCGGGAACTGTAAATGTAAATTCCTGTGGCATGGTATAGGCCGTATTGTCAGACAGGTGAAATACATTCACAGTCTTATTGTCTTTGCTTTTTGTATAATAATAATCTCCTTCATGGTAGGGAGCAACAGGACGGGTGGCAAAAACAGCACTTTCATTAATCTGCATCCATGCAGACAACTCTTTTAAGCGGTCATATGCTGCCTGATCAAAGTCTCCGTTTGGTCCGGGAGCTATATTTAATAAATAATTACCACCACGGGATATAATTTTGACCAAAGTTTCTACGATCTTTTTGGTTGGCTTATATTGATCATTAGGGACATAGCTGAATGAATTGCCCATTGTGATACAACTTTCCCATGGAATATCCATTTTGTGATCAGGAATAGCCTGTTCGGGTGTGACGTAGTTTTCCCAGGCTCCCGGTACAGTACGATCTACCACAATAATTCCGGGTTGATTTTTACGCGCCATAGTACCGATCCGGTCCATGTCAATATCTTGTTCTACCTTGATTGTGCGCTGCCATTCTACGGATTGATCTATGGTTTTGAACGGACGCACCCATCCTCCGTCAAGCCAGAGTATATCTACTTTGCCATAGTTGGATGTGAGTTCATTAATCTGATTGAAAGTGAAATCCTTGTACTGCTTCCAGCGTTCCGGATATTTGGTCGGATCGTAGTTTACATTTCTGTCTTTCGGTGGGAAATAGGACCACCAGTAGTATTCTGTATGCCAATCAGGTTTAGAGAAGTAAGCACCGATCTTGAATCCGTCTTTGCGGAATGTATTAAAAATTTCTTTTGTTACATCTGCTCTGGGGTTACTTGAAAATGGAGTTTTGGAATCGGTTATCTTATAATCCGATTGTTTCGTATCAAACATGGCAAATCCGTCATGATGCTTGGTCGTAAACACCACATATTTCATACCTGCACCTTTAGCTGCTGCAGCCCACTTTTCAGGATTGAAGGCCGTGGGATTAAAGGTCTTTTGAAGATTTTCATAATTCTTTACGTATTCGTAATAAGACGATCCGTGTTCAGGCTTGCGTTGTGTCCATCCTTCGTCTTCCGGACATAGAGACCAGCTCTCTACAATACCCCATTGGCTATAGGTACCCCAATGCATAAAAAGTCCGAATTTCATGTCCTGCCAGTTTTCCAGATTCTGGATAACCTGCGGATCTGTAGGCTGTTGGTATCCTACCGATACATTATGTTCCTGGCTGAAACCATTTAGCAATTTACTGCTCAGGAAAGCGGTTAATAATAGTGTACGTAATTTCATTTCATATAAATGCTTAGGGGTGATTTTTTATCAACTTTAAAAATACTGATTTTTAACAAAAAAAGCTGCCAATTGGCAGCTTTTTTATGAATTGAAATAGATTTATTACTTAATATCCCAGAATATCTTTGTGTCTCTGGTGTCTTTACTTTTAACAGCCTGATAGTTTACATTGTTGTTTGAAACTTCCGTACTTGGATATGTTAATCTTTTTGGAGGATTAGCATAGTTGACAAGACCTGCAGTCTGGAATGTCAGTTTTGGAAGTTCAGTTCTTCTGTATTCAGACCAGGCTTGCTGTGCCTGTAAATAACCGAAATGTAACCATTTTTGCGTGATAATAAGTTCTAACTTCTTGGTTGCATCTCCGGTAAAGGAAGCTGCCGAATTATCCACAAAGGCAGAGATAATTTCTTCAGTTGGTTTTTGTTCTGTTTTTAATCCCGAAGTATTCAGATTATTAAGGTAGTAATAGAACGTAATGGATTGTTTAACCCCCAGATCATAAGCCGTCTTCGCATCTGCTTCATTACCCCATCTCAGGTGTGCTTCCGCTTTGATGAAATTGACTTCTGAAGCATTGATCACAATACCCGGAGTGGCTACATTATCAAAGAATGTCGCAGAGTCCAGCACTGCATAGTCCTGGAAATTGTTTTCCATGTCTGTTGATGTAAATTCAATAGGCATTGCTTTATACTCTTTGTTTTGGATAAATTTTCCGTCTACTGTTCTTCCGAACTTATCATAGAATACTGGGATCCTCGGGTCATTTGAAGGGAGCATCACTTTATTCAGCATATAGTCTGTTGCATAGTGATTAGGTCCCTCCAATAATGCCTGTCTCAGACTGGTTGTGTTGTTTGTCAAAGGATACAATAAGATATCATCTGCTTTCGGAGAATAATTTGGATTAGCGGATCCGTCAACTAACGGATATAGAGTCGCATTGCCCAGCATTTCCATAATCTCTGTTCTGGCTTTCGTTTCATCCACATTAGAAATTCTCATTAGCAGACGAAGGCGTAATGAATTCGTGTATTTTCTCCATTTCTGGATGTTACCGCTATTCAGAATATCATATTTTGAAAAATCTGCATTGGTGCTGGCTTTTTCAAAATAAAGGTTCAGCGCTTTCAGTTCATCGATAAACGAATAGTATAGCTCTTTCTGGTCATCAAATTTTGGTTTGATGATCGTACTGTTAGTTGGTAAGCTACCTGCTTCACTGAAAGGAATATCACCGAAGTTATCAATCATTTTTGATGCTTCATCAAAAAGAACAACTTTACCTGCATTCAGGAATACTTCCTTGGTTGCTCTTTCTGTTTCAGGAAGATTCGCATAGGCCACTTCCATTGAACGGTAGATACCTAATACACCCGGTGCATAGAAATCTGTCCAGTAATTATATGCATACCCGTCATTTGGCTGATACATGGTATTGGACGGATAGAAAGATGCCGTTTGTGTATATATAGCCTGATTAGAAAGAATGAAAGTTCTGTAATGCCAGTAAGATGGTCTTACGCGGTCATTGTTGAGCATATCCGTGAAAAAAGCCGGAATGTTTGCCTGTGTAGAGGCATCGGGGTTTTGAAATTTATCTTCAAGATCTTTCTTACAACCCGTGAAGGAAAGAAGAGTAAGTCCTGAAAACAAAATATATAATAGTGATTTTTTCATTTTGTAAAGGATTGATGGATTAGAAATTAGCATTCAAAGAAAATCCGAAACTACGGGTAGCAGCTGTAGAACCAACGTCTACACCTTGTGACCACCACTGGTTTCCAACAGGAGATTCCGGATCCAGATTATCTAATGTTCTGTAGAAATAGAATAAGTTTCTTCCGATTAGGGATACACGAAGATTGTTTATTTTAAGCTTGCTTGTGAAAGCATCCGGGATTTTGTATCCGATAGAAAGCTCTCTTAGTTTGATAAAGCTGTTGTCATATACTGCACCTTTTTCATTCCATGAATCTGCTCCCCAACCAAATGTATTCATGTAATACTCTGCTGCACTCAGGTTGACTGTGTTAGGTGCACCTGTTTTTTCACTAACACCCTGAAGCGTTACACCACCTTCTCTGTACGGAAGTGTATTTTCATACTGACCTGCACTCATACCGTATTTCAGATTCTGGGAAACCATTTTTCCGCCAAAACGGTAGTCTGCTGTAAAATCCAGCATAAAGTTTTTGTATGTAAATGTATTGGTCCATCCACCTATTGCTTTAGGAAGAATGTTACCTACATTTTTGTATTGTGTCTTGTCAACAACATAATAACCTTCGTCCGTAATCAGGTTATTACCGTTTGCATCTGTTGCCAAAGGATATACATAGATATTTCCTAATTTTTCACCCGGTCTTGCGACAATTCTCAATGAGCTTTGATCCGAATCATAGAATACCAGTTCGTCTACTCCTTCTGCCAATGATTTAACTTTGGACTGGTTGAAAGCGTAGTTGATACGTGATGTCCAGGTAAATACATCATTCTGAATCGGTGTACCGGAAAGGGAAATCTCAACCCCGTTGTTAGCGATCTCTCCGACATTTAATACCTGAGAAGTTGCTCCGGATGAAGCAGGCGCTGCTAACGGAAGGATTTGATCCTCGATACGGTTGGTGTAGTAACTTGCATCCAATCCAAGTCTGTTTTTCAGGAATTTCAACTCCACCCCGAATTCTGTTTCGTACTTACGCTCCGGTTTCAGATTTAAGTTACCGTATGAATTTCCATAAGTCAGAGAAGGAACAGATCCGTTTATAGTTTGTAATGACGTCTGGTTGTAAGCAATATTTGCCAGATAAATACCTGCATCATTACCTACAATACCATATGAAGCTCTTAGTTTACCGTAGCTGAATGTATCATTTTTCAAGTTGAAAGCATCAGAAAAGATAAAACTTCCACTTATAGAGCCGTAGTTGTAGTTATTGTTCTGTACAGGTAGGGTAGAAGAATATTCAGATCTGTATGTTCCATCCAGATACAGATACCCTTTGTAACCAACATTCAATGATCCAAAGTATGCATACTTTAACATTTCTTTTCTCGTATTAGAAGTGTTAGGTATTGCATAACTGTTGCTCAGACTAAACCAGTTTTCAGTCACCAGACCTGCATTTGTACCGGATGACTGGTCATCATATTTTTCTGAACGGGATTGGAAACCCACGCTGGCAGAGTAATCAAAATCTTCGTTGATCTTGTTGGAATACGTTAACATGGCATCTCCGTACAGAATAGAATAGACTCCTTTTGTCGTCGTATAACCACCCGTACTTTCGGTTGTAGAATTGTAGGCTGTTGGATACTCATTATACTGTTCGTACCGACTGGTAGCTGAAGTAAGGTCATTACCAATTCTTCCGCGGAATCTCAGGTTCTTGATGACATCCCAGTTTAATGTAGCACTCGTTAAGAGACGGTTTTCAGTCTCATCGTAGTTGTTTTTGTACTGTGTCCAGAAGTAATCCATCAGATTGTATGGACGGATGGTATATTTTAAGTCACCAGGTCTTCCGGTTCCGAATCTTGAATATTTATATCCGTCTGCAGTTTCGTAAGCATTTTTTAATGCAGACATATCCTCTGTCCGGCTAAAGAATCCGTCAAAAGAGCCCAATACCTGTCCTAATAAATGAGAACGGTTATGGGTGTTAGTGTTAATGTAGTTAGCTACAATGTCTGTAGACAACTTGTCACTCAGTTTAATAGAACTGTTTAAGTTGAATGTGTTTTTATTTTGCTTACTGCCCGGACTTGTACTCTTATAGTCCATACGGGTAGCACTCAATCTGTAATTGATATTGTCTGTCTGGTTAGAGATACCCACATTGATATTGGAGTTGTAACCCTTATCAAATACATCATAGTAATTGTTTGGTCTTGCAGAATAGGTCCGTACCTGTCCGTCCCACCACATCACTTCCTCACCTGTGAATTTCGGTCCAAAGTTACCGTACGCACGGAAATATGGACGTCTTCCTGATGGGGAATCTGCTGCAGGAATCCATCCTTCTGCTGATGCACCATTTGCGGTATTGGTAGCAGCATCGTATCCCGGACCATATTCATTCTGGAATTTGGGTAAGAAAGCAGCTCTTTCGATAGATCCGTTGTAATTGAAATCAATACCTAATCCTCTGCCTTTTGATCCTTTTTTTGTGGTAATGACAATAACACCACTCGCTGCATCCGAACCATAAAGTGCACTTGCAGCAGCGCCTTTTAAGATAGAGATGTTGTCGATATCAGCAGGATTGATGTCCAGCATACCGTTACCTCTGATGCGCTGATCACCCCAGTAATTGTTGTTATTGGCACCGGAACTTCCGTTTTGCTGATCATTTCTGATAACAATACCATCTACGACGTAAAGCGGTTGTCTTTGATAATTCAGGGAGTTGATACCACGGATTTGCACGTTTACAGCACTTGAGGCACCACCCGGAGCAGTTGTGATTTTCACACCCGGAGCTTTACCATATAGTGCCGATCCAAAGTTGGTATTTCCGGCCTTTGTAATTTCATCAGCTTTGATGTTTGATACGGCATAACCTAATGCTTTTGCCTCTCTTTTGATACCCATCGCTGTAACAACAACTTCCTCCAGTGCTCCTGCATCTTCTTTTAAGGTTACATTAATCGTTTTAGCTGTAGATACCGTAAATTCCTGTGCAGCATAGCCTACGATAGAGAAACGAATAATTTCACCTGCATTGGCCTGAATACTGTAGCTTCCGTCTGTGCCGGTCTGTGTACCACGGGCGGTACCTTTTACCGATACGGTTACTCCGGGAACAGCTCCTTGTGCATCTGTTACTTTTCCGGTAACATTTTGTTGTGCAAATAGATTAGTCACCGACAGGATCGAGACCATTACTATCATGCAACATGATTGATAGATTTGTTTCATTTTATTAATGATTTATTAAGGTTTGCAAATTTGGTAAGTGAATATTCGAATACGATAGATGCTGTGCCGATAAGCTGTGCATTTTTCATGTCTGAAATCTCTAGAACTGTTTTATTGGATATTTTAGGTATACAGAATTCATGAATTGCAGTCTGAATCTGCGGCATCAGAATTTTTCCTGCTTCAGCTCCCCGGCCGCTGATGATTATTTTCTGCGGATTCATAATATGGATCAGGGTTGCGATTCCTTTACCCAGCATATATGCTGATTTGTTTAAAGCCGATATAGCAAGCTGGTCACCGCCAAGAGCGGCATTGATAAGAAGTTGTGCTTTTTGAAGTTGATTTTGTGAATCCTCATATTGAATGACGGACTTTTCACCTGTTGCGAGTCTTTCTTCGAGATGCGCTACTGCTGCAGAAAGGGAAGCCTCTACTTCCAGGCAACCGGTCTTGCCACAGGAACACATTTTTTTACTTTTTGACAAGGGGATATGACTGAATTCGCCCGCATATCCGCTGAAGCCTCTGAACAGTTTGTTGTCCACTATGATTCCCAGACCGACTCCCCAGCCTACATTGATAATCAGGGCGTGAGAGATTTCTTTTGCTTTTCCGAAATTCTGCTCTGCGATTGCTATAGCTGTAGAATCATTCTCTATAAAAGTTGGAATAGCAAATACCCGTTCAAACTCTTTCTTGATATTGAACAACTGAAAATCTTTAAATGAGCCGTTTGTTCCGGATACATTATCTACAAACCCCGGCATACTTACACCAATGCCAAGGATATTATCTGCAGATAAATGATGTTTTGTGAGCAACTCATTAATCAGACTGACAATATTGCTAAAAGCTTCTTCCGGATGATCAAGATGATTTTCAATGGTATGGACGGGAGTTACTTCTTTATTATGGAGATCGTAGACAATTACTGAAGTATAATGCTGATCTATGGCAACGGTTAGAATGTAACAATTTAATTTTGCGTTTAAGGCATAATGGATAGCTCTTCTTCCTCCGGTAGAAGGAGCCAGACCATCCTCAATTAAGAGCTTGTCTTCCAGCAATTCATTAACAATCTTCGAAATACTGGGAATACTCTTGTTGGTCAATCCGCTTAATTCCGCAATAGTGTAGGTACTATTGAAATAAAGCAGATTCAAAAGCAATTCTTTAAGGCCTAAAACGGTCTTTTCCATATTCATTAATTGTTAAAATAATATAGATTCGGCGTTAAAGGTATGTTAAAAAGATATAAACTTCAAATACTTTTTAAAATTTAACAATAAGTATTTTGTTTTTCTGGCATTTTGTTTAATATGTTTTCGTAGAAAAGAGGTGTTATTTTATGAAGTAGGTTGGCCCTTTAACAAAAAAAGGACACCTGTAAGGTGCCCTTTTAATAACGGATAGTAGAAATTAATTAATATCCCACCATACTTTGACTTTCTGCCATTCTTCAGAATTCGTTTGATTATTGGTTGCCAGCAAGGTATTTTGTCTGTTGAATTGATATTCTTTTTCAGCATAATTCAGCCTTTTTATTTTTCCAAATTCATTTTCATACAGATTGTTACTAACCGTAGATTTTGGAGTAGCGTCTGTCTGTCTGGATAAGGCCCATGCATCATATGGCTGTCTGAAATTGTCTAACCAACGTTGAGCATATATCAATTTCAATGCATCCTGTGCTGATAATGAAGTCGAAAATGCAACTTTAGGATTCGCAAGTATGGTATTCAACTCGCTTGTAGTTGGCATAGCAGTAGGTTTGTTTTCTTTCCAAACTGCACTTTGCATCGCCATGGATACCCAAAAGTTGACAGAAGATTTAACACCGTTTTCATATTGGGTTTTGGCATCTGCACGACTGACAGGCCTTCCCAGCCCTTTGACAGCAGCCTCAGCCTTAAGGAAGTATACTTCCGCCGCTGTGATAATAAGTTCAGGGATATTCTTGTCACGACCAAAATAATAGTTGAAGTTAGAAAGAAGATTTCCTGCACCTTTATTTGACCAGTCATCATCTCTGCGTCTATTGTAAGGTTCACCGGCTTCCGTTGTCGCTACATTCTGCTCTTTCGCCACCCATTGGTTGTTTACATTTGTTTCGAAGAAGATTTTAGCTCTAGGATCAAATATTCCGGATCCGTTTGTAGCATTGGAATTGCTTAACATATTCCATGCAGTACTTCCCATACGAAGGTAAATTCCGGAATGAAATGACCATTCTCTCCATTCCCCGGTAAAATTTTGAACTGCAGGGGTAAGTCCTACATTCTCTGTATTCTCTAAAAGTGGTAAAGTGAGAGCTTCCTGAATATGAGGAACAGCTGCGCTGGAATTCACATCATTCATTCTTAATGCATATCTTAATCTTAAGGAATTACCAAATTTTTTCCATTTAGTAATGTCGTTGTTAAATAAAGATTCAGAACCGCCCAGACTGATTTGATCAGCAGATGTACTGAGACTAGCTACTGCATTTTTGAGGTCATTAAGAAGCGATTCGTACAATTCTTTTTGTGAATCATATTTAGGAACATAATTCGTTGGTCCCATATCTCCTTTTCCGGCTTCAGAATAAGGTATATCACCGAAAATATCAGTTATTTTGAAAGTTTTGTACGCTTTCAGGATAGTTGTCATTGCCTGAATATTTTGATATTTGGCTTTATCCGGAGATTCTGATATTAACTTTTCTATCTGGCGAATCCCGATAAGGTCTCTGTAATATTCTTCCCAAAGTTCATTGGAGGCATTTTGCATGCTATAGTTGGAATTTCCAACTGTAGTCCCCAACTGTGTAATAGGATAAATCCATGTGTTTGCAGTCGCCTGCTCCTGAGCGCCTAGTTCCAGACTGGCTACTATACCATTATATAAGCTGTTAATGTCAGCAGTCTGTGCATCTTTCCATGGAGTATTCATTTCCTCGAAATCTTTAGTACAAGATGACATCGAGACTGTTCCTACACATATGGATAAGGCTAGTATTGTATTTAGATAATTTCTTTTCATGATTGACAAATTTTAAAATGAAGCATTTAGGCTAAATCCGAAAGAGCGGACGCCAGGCAAAGCGCCGAATTCAATGCCCTGTGCATTCCCGATACCGTTAATCGCTTCCGGATTTAACTTGTCTGGTAAGCTGGTATATATATAGAATAGATCCCGTCCTATTACAGAAGCACTAAGTCCCTGGAAAAACTTGGTCTTTTGAACAACTGATTTAGGAATCTGATAGGTTAGTCTAAGCTCACGAAGTTTGATCCATGAATTGTCCATAACCGCTAAACTACGTGGCATATTAATACCTGACCAGGCCGCATATGATCCTGCATATTTCCACATATAGTGCACAACTTGTGTGTTTTCTCCAAGTCTGTTACCATTTGGGTCCACTAAAATACCATCCATAATAACACCATGATTGGCAGTTGTACCATCAGGATAAGTATATGCTAATCCGTTTCCATCACGTTCATATAAGGTTTCCGGAGCTTGTCCATTCCCCATTGCTGTAGAATAACTGCCACTCCAGACATCTCCTCCCCATTTGAAGTCCGCTAATGCGTACAGAGAGAAGTTTTTATAACGAAGATTTGTTCCCAGACCTCCGGTAAGTTTAGGGTTTGCATTACCGATGGCAACCTGATCTGTCGTTACTTTATACCGTGTACCTGCCACCTGACCATTTGCATCTAGCACTTGTTCGACTATCCGCTTTCCTGTTTCTTTGTCGTAGGTAAAATCTGTGCCGTAAATTGTACCAAAGTTGTCACCAACTTTTACTTTCATAGTCACACCGTTGATGCCAAACATTTCATCAAGATAGTATTCTTCGATACCGGGAGCTAAGTAGACTAATTTGTTTTTGTTGTGGGCTCCGTTTAATGTTAAATCCCAGGAGAAGTCTTTGGTTTTTACTGGAGTACCTCTTAAGGTGAATTCAATACCTTGATTTTGCAGTTCTCCCGAATTTGTTCTTACTCCTGTTATACCGGAAGAAGGAGCTATATTAAGGTCGATAATCTGATCCGTAGAATTTACTTTATAGTAGGTGAAAGTCAATCCTAAGCGGTTTTGCAGAAAGCTCATATCCGTACCTAACTCATAGGAAGTAGATCTTTGTGGCCTTAATGTACTTGCCGGCAATAGATTTTCGGCTATTCTGCGGGTTGGTTGTCCATTGAAAATTCCTGTTTTATAGATATATGAAGTCTGATAAGGCTTTGTACCTATTGCACTTTTTGCAAAAGCTGCCCTAAGTTTACCATAATCCAACCAGGATGGTCTAGCGTTCCACTTTTCCGTAAAAACATAACTTAGGGATGCAGCAGGGTAATTGTAGCTGCGTGTGTCTTTAGGTAATGTAGAAGCCCAGTCATTTCTGAAAGTTGCTTCTAAGAAAAGGAAGTTGTCGTAGGAAATATTACCGATGGTAAATACAGAGTTTATTTGTTGTTCTATACGCTCCTCTTCAGGTTGAAAGTCAATTGCATTACCTGTTTTATTAATGTTTTTTAAATAAAACAAATACGGAACAGCAAAGGGCCCATCATTTTTAGCCTGCACACCTCTGTAGTTAGAGTACCAGGAACTTGCACCTACTGCAATACTTCCACTAAATTTTGATCCTCCCAGATTATCTTTTTTAGCTGTGGCTAAAAAGTCTAAGTTACGTTCGGTCGTTTTATACAATTCATGTGCATAAGTTCCCTGTACACCTTCTTTATCGGTTGGATAGTTTTTTCTTTCTATTTCGTCTGATGAGAAGTTTCCTGAAGCTCTTCCCATTACACTAAGCCAGTCTGTAATTTCGGCATTCAACTTAATGGTACCTAACAGCTGATCTCTGTTCAGATAAGAGTTGTTCATGAAAGTATTCCAGTAAATGTCCTTTCCATAGCCACCGTATGGATAGCTTAGAGGATATACTGATCCGTCTAGTAGATTTTTGCTTCCGTCAGCATTCCGATAAATGTCCTTTTCCAGATTCTGGTAATCTCTTGACATACCGTAGGTAGAGAATTTTCCCCACGAATTGTTGCTGTTACCCACTTCAGGTGAATTTTTTCTGGAATAATTGATATAACTTGTTGTAACGTCAGCAGTCACTTTTTTAGTGATTTTGATATTACTTCCAAGGTTAAATGTATTATTACTAAAATCACTGTTTGGAATAATAGCAGTATTATTTTGTTTGGTATAAGAGAGTCTGATACTTCCAAGGTCATTTGCTCCGCTGAACGCTACATTGTGCGTTTGTGTATTTCCTGTGCGGTAAAAGGACTGGACGTTATCCGGCTGTGGAGAATATTTTCTTTTTGTACCATCCCACCATGTGATTTCCTGACCAGCCATCTCTGCACCCCATGATGCACCTGTTCCATACCAGCTGAAGTAATCGTATGTATTTTTACCTCCGGGTACCTGACCATGGCTTAACCATTTTTGATCAGTGATTCCTGAATTGGTCCATGGAGCTTCTCCCGGATATCTCAACTGACCATTTCCATCAGTAGGTAATGTTGGTGTTTTTGAATAAAGTGCAATTGCTCCACCATATCCATATTTATTTTGCATCTCCTGAAAACGAAAAGGATCATTAGAGCGGAATGTATAATTATAATCTATTCCAAATCCCTCTTTTAATTTCCCTTTTTTTGTGGTGATCAATACTACACCATTACCTCCACGGGCTCCGTACAGAGCTGCTGCAGTCGGACCTTTTAATACAGTGATGTCTTCGATATCATCCGGATTTATAAAATTTAGTGCAGATCCCCAATCTTGTGAAGCTCCGTTTGCTTTTGTAATGTCATTTCCTCTGCTGGAAATCGGATTATTATCCAGAGGCATACCATCTACTACATATAAAGGCTGATTTGCTCCCGTCAGAGACGCAGCACCACGAATGACTACGCGTTGCGAGCCTCCCTCGACTCCATTTGACAAACTGACATTCATACCCGAAACTTTCCCCATAGCTCCGACTAATGCGTTTGGCGCATTGGTTTTGGTTAATTCTTCTCCTCCTACTTTTTGAGTGGAGTACCCTAAAGATTTCGCTTCTCTTTTAATACCTAAAGCTGTTACCACTACTTCATCAAGTGATCCTTGATTTTCTTCTAATAAAATATTAATCGTTTTAGCAGTTGTTACTGTTACTTCCTGTGCGCTGTAGCCGACCATTGAGAAACGTAAGATGTCTCCCTCTGATGCCTGAATAGAGTAACTTCCGTCCGCTGCTGTTTGTGTTCCGCGGGAAGTTCCTTTTACGGAAACCGATACTCCGGGAACATTTCCACTTGCATCCGTTACCTTTCCTGTAACGGTCTGCTGTGCAAATACGCTTGTTATCGAGAAGATCGATAGCAGCATGATTGTGCAACATGTTTGATAGAATTGTTTCATGTTTTATTGATGATTAATTAAGGTTTACAAATTTGGATAGCGAATATTCCAATACGATACAGGCAGATCCTATCAATTGTGCCTTGTTTTTCAGATCGGATATCTCTACACTTGTTTTTTGTGCTATTCGGGGTATACAGAATTCATTGATTGCGGTTTGTATCTGAGGCATCAGAATCTGACCAGCCTGAGATCCGCGACCGCTCAGGATAATCTTTTCAGGATTCATGATATGGATTAATGTAGCGACTCCTTTTCCAAGCATATAGCCGGACTTGGTAAGTGCCGAAATAGCAAGCTGATCCCCGTTTAGTGCAGATTGTATAAGCGAATTGCTGCTCTCTAACCGGTCATTGGTCAGGTGATTTGCTAATTTGGATTTTTCACCGCTCTGAAGTTTTTCTTCTGCAAATTCAACAGCTGCAGATAAAGATGCTTCGACTTCCAGACAGCCCTTTTTGCCACAAGAACACAGTTTGTTGCTGTCTGAAAGTGGAATATGACTGAATTCCCCGGCATAACCGCTGTATCCTCTGAAAAGCTTATTATCTACGATTATCCCCAATCCAACACCCCATCCTATATTAATAACAAGTGAATGAGAGGTGTTTCTGGCTTTTCCAAAATTCTGTTCTGCTATTGCAATTGCTGTGGAGTCATTCTCAATAAAAGTAGGCAGTTGAAAGCGGTTTTCTATTTCGCGTTTGATATAATACAATTTGGTATTTTTATCCTTGTAAGAACCGTTAGTTCCCTGTTTATTATCCACAAATCCCGGCATACTGATACCTATTCCAAGAATATTATTTTGATTGAATTCTCCATGTTGAAGCGTTTTCTCCATAAGACCTACAATATTGTCGAATACTTCATCATGGTTATCCAGATGATTTTCTATTGTAAATACAGGCGTACGTTCTTCGTTGGAAAGATCATAGATTACAGCAGTGGAGTAATGCTGGTCAATTGCTACGGAAAGAATAAATTTATTTAGATTTGAGTTTATCGTATACTTTATTGGCCTGCGACCTCCTGTAGAAGGTGCTAATCCGTCTTCTATAATAAGGTTGTAATCAGCCAGTTCATTAATTATTTTTGTCGTACTCGGAATGCTTTTGCCAATTAATAAGCTGAGATCGGCAATAGAATACGATTTTTCATAATATAATAAGCTTATAATGAGCTCTTTAAGTCCATAATTGGTCTTTTCCATTTTGACTTAGGGTTATTAATTGGTTCGTAATATTTGAATAAAGTTAATATAAAGAAATTGTAACTTCAAAATCTTTTTAAAAAAAAATAAAAAGTATTTTGATTTTTTAATAATGTTAGGGAATGTTTCCATTAAGGCTAAACAAAAAAGAGAATGGGTTTTTTAGCCCATTCTCCCTAATCTATAACTTTACTATAAGATTCTGAACTTATTTATCCCACCAAACTTTGTTGTAGAATTTGTCATTATCATTTATCTGCTGAGAAATATTTATATTATCTGCTTATTCTTTGCTTGGATATTTGAACCGGTCAAGAGATTTTGGTGGCAGACTTGGATGTGTTGGTCTTTTTTGCATAAAATATATTGCAGCAATATGCTCGTACTGTTTAGTTTATACTGCTTTTAAAAAAAAGGTCCCTCAATATAAAATGTAATTGAGGGACCTTTATACGGTTTTAAGATATCCTTTTTATTTTCTAACAGGAACTTTATTGTATCAGAATGGTCTGTATGTTTATTAATCGATTTTTTATTGTTGTTTGGCCCACCATAGAGGAGAAAGAACCGCATCTGTTTTTCCCAATAGAGATACCGCTTGATTATAACCTTTACTATCTGAATTAGCGAGGCTGGCAGGATATCTCAATCGCTGTGGGAAAAAACTAATTTGATTTGTCATATAATTATTGCTTGATAAAGCTGGTAAATTGGGCAAAGGATTTTCAATTGCCGGATTTTCAAAGAAGGGTAAGCCCAGTCTTCTCTGATCACACCATGCTTCCAGAGGCAACCATGGCATATTTGCAATATACTTTTGTGTTATAATCTTGGTCAAAGCATCATTCTTTACTGTTCCGTTTTTATAAATTGTATTTACAGGGTAGAGAACAGTTGTTGTGCTTGTTGTACCTGTATATCCATCAATAAAATCCATGATATGAGAGGCTCCCGGTTCTGTAGTATGTGTGAATTTTACAGAAGTCCCAGTTCTATTGTAGTCAGTCGAATTCAGATAATCATTGGCAAACTGGGAGACACCCATATATTCAAAGCTTGCTTTAATGCCGTTTTCATAAGCGGATTGTGCAGATATTCCTGTATTCCAGTTTTTTATGGCAGCTTCTGCTAAAAGGAAATATGTTTCCCAACTGCCAAAAAATATCCGTTTGTTATTGCTGTTTCTGAATGTTTGAGCTAATCCTGGTATTTTTCCAATCTGTACTGCCCTAATACCATTGGCAGCTCCTTTTGCTCCAAAATCTCCAATGGTGGATGTACTCCATGTATTTTTAGTATCTATCTCAATATCCCCAGAAGAACGTTGCAGCTTTACTTTGGTTGTCTTTGCATCATCGGTCCATGATGGATAATTAGACCATACGGGACTGTTTATATTCCCTGGAATATAAAAGGTTTTATAAGCTCTCGGATCAATACTATAGGGTAGTCCATCCAAAAAATAACCTGCAGACGGATCGTTTGTCATTACGGAAAAGTGTTCTAAGAATCGTTTTCCGATATAGTTTGCAGGCTTAATGCTGGAATGCATTGATGCATCCAATTGATTTTCAGATTTAATCCCACCTAGACCTATATATAAATTGTTTAGAGTAGAAGATAATACTTGTCCGTTCCATTCTCTGCTCATTACACCTGTCAAAGCATCCCATCCTGGTTTTTCGGCTACCTGAAAAATCTGATTCGCATTAACAATATATTTCTGTGTCTGGGCAGCAGCTTCAAATTCATTTTTAGCTTTCGAAGGGTCTACTTCAGCGATTCGCATAGCTAAACGCATACGCATAGAGTTTGCATACCTTATCCAATTATCCCAATCGTACTGATAGGCCGGATCTAATTTTTTTAACTTTTCCGGGCGAGCGATAGTTGCATCTATTTTTGAAACCGCATCTTTAAGCTCGTCGAGCAAAAAGTAATAAACGTCTTTTTCGGAATTAAATTCTGGATTGGTTCCTTGAAAAGCATTGATTGGTATTGGTCCGAAATTATCAGATAATTCGCTCATTAAATAAACGCGCCATATTCTGGATACCTGAAGCAGATTATTGTTATATTCCTGAGCTGTACCATTTTGAGCTTTTTCATTTGCCATTTGGATAGCTGTATTTGCATGATTTAGCCATTCGGAGATATAGCGCCAATAATCATTTGTCCAGTCTGCATTGTTGCCACCTGTAGCGATACCTCCGGACAAATGCTGGCGCGCAGCTGATTTCCAGTATAGTACAAATACACGTTCTGCGATATGAGGATCCTGCTGAGCAGAGATAATAGAATTGTTTAAAAAATATTCAACCTGAACCTGGTCGCTTGTTGCACTGGTCGGATTGGTATTAATTTCATCAAATTTTGAACATGCTGACAGTGTTAGAACTGATACAACTGTTAATGCTATTTTTGATAATGTATTTTTCATTTTTTTGTGAATTAAGACTAAAATCCTAGTGAGATATTAAAGAAGTAAGATCGGGAGGTTGGAAATGCTAAGTTTTCAAATCCGACAGCATTTGTGCCGATAGCATAGACAGATTCTGGATCTACACCATTTGCGTAGCTTTTTATCATCCAAACATTATTAGCTGAAAGTGAAAGTCTTGCATTTTTAACTATGGATTTTCCTAGAACCTTTTTCGGTAGCGTATAGCTAAGCTGTACATTTCTGAGTCTTATGTTAGAGGCATCGTAAATGTTTTGTTCAGCTATTCCTACATTGCCCGGAGAATTTGTCACCTGATTCCAATATTGTTGATGGCTTACTGCTTTTGTATTCTGAACATAGCCTCCTTTGCCGTCACTCACTACTCCAGGTACAATAAAGTCTGTACGCTCACCATTGACGACTGTTTCTGCAGCCATTCCGGCACGTTGTAAGGTTAAATTGGTGCCGGAGAACAATACGCCGCCAAAACGCGCATCTAGAAGAAAGGAAAGTCCTACGTTTTTATATCCAAATGTATTTGTTGCTCCTAGTAGAGCTGAAGCGCTCTGATTCCCTAAATAATGAATCCCGTCTGCTGCCAGGGGTACTCCATTTCCGTTAACAATAATCTGATTGAAAAAAGGACTGTTTTTGTCTTCTACCCGTGCATATTTTGTCCCGTAAATGGCTCCATATCTTTTTCCGGCTGAGGCTTCTACTTTTATATCGTCAAACCCTGCTAACACCAATCGATCTACCTGTCCGGGAAGTAACTCAATGATTTCATTGATATTTCTGGAAAAGTTGATGTTCATATCCCAACGAAACTTATTCGGGTTTTTAAGAATGTTTGCACCTAATACAATTTCGAATCCTTGATTTTGAATATTTCCTGCATTTGCCATAAATTTTTCATAACCGGACAGACTATTCATAGGTATTTCAATTAGTTGATTGGTTGCATTTGATTTATAGTACGCAAAATCTAAATTAATCCGATCAAAGAGTCTGACATCAAATCCGGTTTCAAATGTTTTTAATAATTCACTTCGGATATTTGGATTAAATAAAGTCTTATTCTTGCTTGCAGTTGTATTGCTGTTAGGATCTTTTCCTATACTATACACATTCAAGAGTTGGTAAGGTTTAAGACTATTACCTGTTTGTGCATATGAAGCCCTTATTTTTGCGAAATTTAACCATTTTGGAGTTTCTCCTCCGATTTTACTGATCATGTCTGTGATCACCAGTGAAGTGCTGACAGAAGGATAAAAATAAGATCGGTGTTCCTTGATTAATGTAGACGACCAGTCATTACGGGCTGTAAGGTTAATAAACCAGAAGTTATCGTAATTCACCTCTGCAGTTCCAAATATGGAATTGATTTGCCTTTTTCTAACTTCTTCTGTAAAGCCAGGATTGCCAACAGCATTATTAATAGTAAACAAATTAGGCACTTCCAACTCACCCGTACTTACCGAAATCGATTTATAATCTTGCTTCATAATCTGACCAAATATTGAGGCTGAACCATTGAATTTCCCAAATAAATTGTCTTTTTTAGCATTTAGACTAACTATAAAATTATTTTCGTAGAAATTATCTGCTCCTGTTCCGTAGTTGTTTTGAAGAGAGGATCCTGTGTATGTTTTGTTATCATATTTTGTACTATATGAATCTGATCCGGCTCTGAAATCTGCATCTAACCAATCGTTGAATTTGTATTTGATCATAGCATTTAGTAGAAAACGATCTCTGCTATCCCGATTTAGTTTATTATTGACAGCCCAAAATGGATTTACAGTTTGTCCTGAATTATACCAAATTTGTTTTGTGCCTAAAGTGTTCATACCTGATTCGAAATCTGTGATATCCATTGTTCCGGGCATGCGTAGAACAGTTGTGTAATAATTTCCTGCATTTGATCCTCCTACAGCCCGGTTGTTGGCCGTTGTATTCATATATTGCACTTTAATATCTGTTATCCATTTGTTTTCAGGACCAAACGTTGAGGTGACTTTGGACATGAGGTTCAACCGGTTTAATTTAACTCCCGGAGTTTTACTGTTGTCATATAAATAGCTGGCTGATGTGATTATACTTGTGTTTTCGCCTAAAGATTTTTGAAAAGCTATATTATGAGTGGTATTTACTCCCGTTTTGAAGAAATTATCCAAATTGTCATATGTTTTTAATGTTCTTTTAGAGTCATCCCAGGTTGTAACTGTTTGTCCTGTTATTAGCGGACCCCAGCTGTTTTCAGATTTTGCGTCATAAATACCGTTACTACCTTGAGCAAATTGACCTTGTAGTCTCGGTGTAATAAAAATGTTTTCAATACCTATTGTTGCAGAATAAGAAATTCCGGTACCTTCACGGGATCTGCCTGATTTTGTGGTAATGAGTATTACTCCGTTGGCCGCTCTGGAACCATAAAGTGCTGATGCGGCTCCTCCTTTTAATACAGACATGCTTTCGATATCCTCAGCTGTTAGGTCTCCAAGACCATTACCCATATCTGCCGAGGGATTCCAGAAATCATTATTTTTAGCTCCGGCAAAGTTTTCCATTGGAACACCATCTACCACAATGAGTGGTTGATTATCTCCGGTTAAGGAATTAAAACCACGTAGTATAATCTTTGAAGAAGAAGCAGGACCATTTGAACCCTTGATAACTTGCAAACCAGATACTTTTCCGGTCAGGGCATTGGCCAAATTGTTTTCGCGGGCATCAATTAAAGTTTCGCTTTTTACTTCCTGATAAGAATACCCCAAAGATTTTTTTTCTCTTTTAATACCCATAGCAGTGACCACCACTTCGTCTAATGTGCTCTCGTCAGATTGTAAGGTTACGTTAATCGTTTTAGTAGACCCCACAGAAATTTCCTGTGAAATGTAACCCACCATAGAGAAGCGTAGCTTTTCTCCCGGAGCTGCCTGAATGGAATAATTTCCATCCGATCCGGACTGTGTACCCCGGGAAGTTCCCTTTATGGCAACGTTTACTCCCGGTAAATTTCCATTTGCATTCGTTACTTTTCCTGTAACGGTCTGCTGTGCAAATACACCTGTTATCGATAGAATCGAGAGCAGAATGATAGTGCAACATGTTTGATAGAACTGTTTCATGTTTGTTATTGATTAGTTAAGTTTGCAAATTTTGATAGTGAATATTCGAGCACAATACATGCTGAGCCTATTAATTGTGCTTTGTCTGTAAGCTCTGATATTCTAATTGCGGTCTTTCGGGCAATTCGGGGAATACAGAATTCGTTCATTGCGGTTTGGATCTGTGGCATCAGAATGGATCCAGCCTGAGAACCTCTGCCACTCAGAATAATTTTTTCAGGATTCAGGATATGTATAAGTGTTGCTATACCTTTACCCAACATATAGCCGCATTTAGCAAGTGCTGATATCGCTAACTGGTCGCCTTCTAATGCAGATTGTATTAAATGATGACTGTTGCCCGGCTTGTCATCCGTCAGGCGCTGGGCTAGTATGGATTTTTCTCCGATTTCAAGTCTTTCTTTTGAAAACTGAATGGCTGCAGATAAAGAAGCTTCCACTTCCAGACATCCTCTTTTTCCACACGAGCAGAGCTTATCACTTGCGGAAAGAGGAATATGGCTGAATTCTCCGGCATATCCGCTATAACCTCTGAATAGTTTATTGTCTACAATGATTCCCAAGCCTACACCCCATCCGATGTTAATGATGAGCGCATGAGAAGTATCTTTGGCTTTCCCGAAATATTGTTCAGCTATAGCTATCGCTGTTGAATCATTCTCGAGATAGGTGGGTATTTGAAATCTGTTTTCAACCTCAAGCTTGATATTGTATAAATTTTCGTTTTTATCTTTAAAAGAACCATTTGTACCTTGGGCTGTATCAACAAATCCAGGCATACTAATCCCTATACCTAAAACATTATCTGAATTATAATTGTCATGTTCAAGCGTTTGCTTTATTAAATCGATAATATTCTGAAAAGCTATATCGGGAATGTTAAAATTGTTTTCAATTTCAAGTACAGGTGTGAGTGCCTCATTCGAAAGATTAAAAATGACAGCCCTTGAATAATGTTGGTCTATAGCTACAGATAAGATGTATTTATTCAGATTGGAATTGATGCAATATGTGGTAGGGCGGCGTCCGCCAGTACTAGGCGCTAACCCGCCTTCTATAATCAGCTGGTTAAAATGAAGTTCGTTAATAATTTTACTTATGCTGGGTATACTTTTTCTTGTTTTTATACTCAAATCAGCTATAGAATGCGATTTGTTGTAATACAATATACTCAATATAAGCTCTTTGTGGCTTAAATTTGATTTTTCCATTTTAGGCTATGGTTATTAATTAATTGCTAGTGTTACAGTAAAGTTAATATAAGTGCATTTAAACTTCAAAATCTTTTTCAAAAAAATATAAAGTATTTTTTGTTTAACTTAATTTATGTTTGTTTGGGTTTGGTTTTAATGGTGTTTTGTCATTCTATTTTTGTTTTTTTTAATGAATTAAAGTGTTTATTGTGTTGTTAACTGCGTTGTTATCTGTGAAGTTGTTGTGGTGTGATGGTAACAGATGCTGTTTTATTGTTCTCTCTTTTCTTGCAATTTGAGATTTTAGTAGTAATTGGTAGGGATATGAAAGTGTTTTGGAGTAGTTGACAAAAATGCATTGCATTTTTATGCATGTTTATTTAGGGAAATGGCTTAAAAAAGTATGTTTTTGATAAATTGTATGTAAGCAAGTCAAATATTTTCTATATTAGCTCTTGTAATCCTATTTTATATCAAACAACCTCTTATTCAAAATAAGAACACACACATTATCCCATGAAACAACGTTATTATTCTCTGGATGTATTTAGAGGAGCTACTGTCGCACTTATGATCATGGTTAATAATCCAGGGTCGTGGGGGCATATGTTTGCACCTCTCAAACATGCGGAATGGCACGGCTGTACACCTACAGATCTTGTATTTCCATTTTTTCTGTTTGCGGTCGGAAACGCGATGTCTTTTGTTATTCCACGTCTACAGGAGGCGGGGCCTGCCGTTTTTTGGCAAAAAGTATTGAAGAGAACGGTTCTTATATTTTTGATTGGTCTGTTTATCAACTGGTGGCCTTTTGTGCAATGGGCTCAGGATACGCTGGTCTTTAAGCAATGGAGTTATGCTGATGACCCGATGCGTGGAGTGCGTATATTAGGCGTATTGCAACGTATAGCGTTAGCTTACTGTTTTGCTTCCATCATTGCTTATTACTTCAGAGAAAAAGCTATCATCTGGATTTCAACCTTTATTTTAGTAGTGTACTGGGCTGTCTGTGCATTTCTGGGAACTCCGGGGGATCCTTACAGCTTACAGGGCTGGTTCGGTACGGCATATGATATTCAGATTTTGGGTGTTGCACATGTTTATAAAGGAGAGGGAGTTCCTTTTGATCCGGAAGGACTTATGAGTACATTACCTGCGATTGTTCAAGTCGTATTGGGGTATCTTGCCGGTACTTATATTAAGAAACAGGGGGAGGTAGATTGGTTATGGAAAAAAGTTCCCGCATCTCAGGAACCGCACTTCAAATTATTGTCTGGATTGTTTGTGACCGGTTTTATTCTGGTTGTTCTGGCCTGGGTATGGTCTTTAGGTTTTCCAATTAATAAGAAGATCTGGACGAGCTCATATGTATTGTATACTACCGGATTGGGCATAATGACGATAGGAGGTATGATTTGGTTTATAGAGGTTCAGGGAGTCAAAAATAGTCTGACACGATTTTTTGATGTATTTGGAAAAAATCCTTTATTCATTTTTGTATTGAGTGGTTTGTTGCCTCGTTTAGTAGGGCTGTGGAGAATACCTGACGGAGTAGGAGAGGATGGTTTGCCTGTGTATACCAACGCACTTAATTGGTTCTACACTCATGTTTGTGCACAACTGCCGGGTCCGCCTGAAGTCGGATCTTTTGCTTATTCTGTATGCTTTCTCGCTTTTATGTGGGCGATCTGCTATATACTGGATAAAAAGAAAATTTATATAAAAGTGTAATTTAAAATTTTAATACCTATCTTTGCAGCCAATTAACAGAATTTTTAACGCTTTAATATTATTCAAGAGATGTATTTAAGTAAAGAGTACAAAGCTGATATCTTCGCAGAATTTGCCGGAGCAGCTACAAACACAGGATCTACTGAAGGTCAGGTGGCATTATTCACTAAAAGAATTGCTCACTTAACAGGGCATTTGAAAAACAACAGAAAAGACTTCGCAACACAACGTTCACTACAGAAATTGGTAGGTAAACGTCGTTCTTTGTTAGCATATCTTTACAAGAAAGATATCGAAAGATATCGTGCGATCATCAAAGGCTTAGGTTTACGTGATATTATCAAATAAGCTTTTAGTAATAAAAAAGATGTTAAAAGAGCCATCCAGTTTTTGGATGGCTCTTTTTCTATAAATAGAATTTAGTGGAAATTCTTCAAAACAAATCAAGAGGAAGGTAGAAATCAGGATGAGAGTATTCGGCTAATCCCTTTTCATAAATCTTATTAGATAAAGAAAATACATTTTTTATATACTTTATTTTAATGAGTGTAGTGCCATATGATGTGGTTGTATGCGATACAACTTCATTACCCAAAAATTCAAGTATTGCTTCTATTTTAACCCCGGCTTTGGGTTTTACTGTAATTTGATCTGTAGGAATTATTATGCCATTTGATGTGCTAAAGGTTGGACATAAATTAAGTGTATTAAACATTCCTTGCCCCGTGCGTAGTTCCTTGCTGACTTGGGCATTTGGAGAGCTTAATAAATAATAGCTTTTTTCTTTATGATCAACTGTTACTTTTTTTTCTTTAAGAGCTTTAGTTGTCTTGGTTATTTCATCTTCGTTAACAACTGCTATAAAAACATCTTCTTTTATCGTTAGAAAGACCTTCTTGCTATCTGCCCAGTAATAATATTCCTGTTGTGGCACGATAACATTAGGATCTTTTTTGCAGGAAGACAGTATCAGAATTCCGATCCATAGAAATTTAAATATTTTCATATTGTTAATTTTTATTGGTTTATAAAGTTATAGAGATAACGATCTGGAATAGCGAAGTGTTACAATAGTAATAAAAATTAGTTTGAATAGATTGTTAATATTAAAGCATAAATTTTATTTACCTTTGTGCTGAATTTAAAAGTTTTAATATATTGACGCGCTGCCAAAATGATGAAAAGCGTGTCTCAATGAACAAAAAATGAGTTATAACGAAATCAAAACAATCATCGATATGGGTAATGGCACCCAAATCGAACTGTCTACTGGTAAATTGGCGAAACAAGCCGATGGTTCAGTAGTCGTCAAACAAGGTGATACGATGTTGCTGGCTACAGTTGTTTCTGCAAGAGAAGCTAAGCCAGGAGTAGACTTTTTACCTTTATCCGTAGATTATCAGGAAAAATATGCGGCTACAGGTCGTATTCCAGGTGGTTTTCTACGTCGTGAAGCCAGATTGTCAGACTATGAGGTATTAATCTCTCGTTTGGTAGACAGAGCTTTACGTCCGCTATTCCCTGAAAACTATCACGCAGATACTCAGGTAATGATCAGTCTGATCTCTGCAGATAAAGATATTATGCCTGATGCATTGGCAGGTCTTGCTGCATCCGCTGCTATTGCAGTTTCAGATATTCCTTTCAACGGTCCTATCTCAGAAGTTCGTGTTGCTAAAATCGACGGTCAGTTGGTGATCAACCCGAAATTATCAGATTTAGAACGTGCTACTTTAGAATTTATCGTAGCCGGTTCTGCACAGGATATCGGTATGGTGGAAGGTGAAGCAAATGAAATTTCAGAGACTGAAATGGTTGAAGCAATTGCTTTTGCACACGAAGCTATCAAAAAACAAATCGCTGCACAGGTAGAATTGGCCAATCTTGTTGGTGCTACCACAAAACGCGAGTACAACCACGAACCATCAAACCCAGAATTGCGTGAAGCGATTTTTGCAGCTACATACGATAAAGTATATGCGATCGCAAAATCAGGCTCAACAAAACACGAACGTGGTGAGAAATTTGCTGAGATCGGCGAAGAATTCTTCGTTACACTTGGCGAAGAGATCGATGATGATACAAAATTCTTAGCTAAAAAATATTTTCACGATGTACAGTATGATGCTGTACGTAATTTAGTATTGGACGAAGGAATTCGTCTGGACGGTCGTGATGTACGTACTGTACGTCCGATCTGGTCAGAAGTGAATTACCTGCCTGCTGCTCACGGATCTGCTGTATTCACACGTGGTGAAACACAGTCATTGACTTCTGTTACTTTGGGAGCTAAAGATGATGAGCAGATGATAGACGGTGCATTTATCAATGGATACAACAAATTTATCCTGCACTATAACTTCCCTGCATTCTCTACAGGAGAGGTCAGACCTAACAGAGGTCCTGGTCGTCGTGAAGTGGGACACGGTAACCTGGCTATGCGCTCATTGAAGCAAGTATTACCAGCAGATGCCGAAAATCCTTATACAATTCGCGTAGTATCAGATATTCTGGAATCTAACGGTTCGTCTTCAATGGCAACTGTATGTGCCGGAACATTAGCATTGATGGATGCGGGGGTGAAATTAAAAGCACCTGTATCCGGTATTGCAATGGGTCTGATTACAGATGAGAAAACAGGGAAATACGCAATCTTATCGGATATCCTTGGTGACGAAGATCACTTAGGTGATATGGACTTTAAAGTAACAGGTACTTCAAAAGGTATCGTAGCTTGTCAGATGGACCTTAAGATCAATGGTCTTAAGTGGGAAGTGTTGACACAAGCTTTGGATCAGGCAAAAGAAGCCCGTCTTCATATTCTTGGAGAGATGGCTAAAACTATTTCTGCTCCACGTGAAGATTACAAACCACATGCGCCACGTATTATCCAGATCATTATTGATAAAGAATTTATCGGTGCTGTTATCGGGCCAGGTGGTAAGATTATTCAGGAAATGCAACGCGAAACCGGCGCTACGATCTCAATCGAAGAGGTGGATAACAAAGGTATCGTGCAGATCTTCGCAGATAATAAAACCGCTATCGATGAAGCTACAGCTCGTATCAGAGCAATCGCTGCTAAACCGGAGATTGGTGCTACATATGAAGGTAAAGTGAAATCCATCATGCCATTTGGTGCTTTCGTAGAAATCATGCCGGGTAAAGACGGATTGTTACATATTTCAGAAATCGATTGGAAACGCTATGAGACAATGGACGGAATCTTCAAAGAAGGAGATAAAGTTACTGTCAAATTGCTGGATGTAGATAAACAAGGTAAAATGAAACTTTCCCGTAAAGCATTATTGCCGCGTCCTCCAAGAGAAGATAAACCTCAGCAAGAGCAAAAAAGTGCTGAACAGGCACCTCAGAATGAAGCGCCTCAGGCGTAATCCTGATAAACTTTACATAAAGAACAGCCCACCTCTGGTGGGCTTTTTTATTGTCTTTTTTTCTGTATATTCATAATGACAAAGACCTTTGTTATGAACAAGTATTTTATCTTTTTCTGGGTATTTATAAGTATACAGATGCATGCTGCCTTTGCTCAGGATATAACGACTTTAATAAAGGCGGATGTAGTCAAGATGAATCTTCCTTACCGGGATGCAACGATGAGCTTTTCTTTATCTTTTGACTCCGTTCAAAATGAGCATAGTCTTCATTTTAACAAGAGCGGATTAGATAAGGAAGTGGTGAAAGCATTAGAAAGAAATTGGAAACGGATTTTGAATACACTCAATGATCGACAGAGTTACAGCGGTGAGTTGTATTTTGATAATTATACTAATGATGTGTTTGTAAATCTTGTCAATATAGATTCGAAAAATGAGGTCTTTTATGCCCTGGATGCTGTACTGCAACCAAGAGATGGAATGAACAGATTTATATCACAATGGGCTCATTATCTGGATTCCCTCAATGTCGCGGGAAGGTTGGAAACAGAAGAGTATAAAAGAGGAAAGACATTCAGTTTTTATGTAGAGCGTAATGGGATATTGACTCCTGATTCTATCCATAGTACGGATCCTTTACTGAAGGATTTTCTGAAAGATCAAAAGCGTTGGTCCTCTGGAATTATGTCCGGAAGGCCGGTTGCTGTAATGGTTGATCTCAGGTTGCCGGGATCATTTTATAAAGGTAAGGACAGACAAGTAAAAGTTGAAAATCAAGATCTGGTATATATTCATTCTTTACTTTCGGGTAATGATCACACATATGTTTTTTATACTTTTGATCTTAAATCAATATCTCCTGAAAGATTTAATATTGTTTCTGTAATCCATGATAAGGGGAGATATTACTCTCCTGTGGTACACGCTGGTAATATAAAAGAAGCTGCAGTTCTTACAGATAAACTCATGTCTCAAAAATACAGTTATCCTTATTATTTTTATCCTGCTGGAGCTGCCTGCAGAATTTATTTCTACAACGAGAGAAGAGATAAATAATAAAGGCATTCTGATTTCATTCAGAATGCCTTTATTGATGATATGGAGGGCTCTGTCTTACAGCATAATCACACCTTTTATTTTAGCCACTTCCTGATAGTAGTGTACGACCTCATCGGCATCATTTACCGTTACATTAACGGTTATTGAATTATATTTTCCGGTTTTAGACTCTTTTAAAGAGAACTGAGCATCTTTTCCTGAAAAAATGGATTTGATCTGATTCAATTGCTCCTCGTCTTTTGGTAAAATAAATTTGAAGGTATAAACACTTGGGAAAGTTTCTACATCCTGTAATCTTTCTTTGAAAGTTGTGTAGAAATCTTTTTGGTTATCGTTTCCATCACCGATATCCTGAATATTTATATTTTTCAAATTACTCATTTTAATCTCCTTTTTTAGTTACGATATAGTATTAACAAATTCTGTTCCTTAGTGTTTTGGGTGTCATTCTGTCAGGAAAAAAAGAAGGGTTGCTTAATCCATTAAGCAACCCTTCTTCTTAGTTTTCTATAGCTGACGGCCAGCTGTCTTTGTTCTTGCCGAAATTTTTATTTGCTGTACTGCTCATTTCGATTTCAAGCTGGCCACCTTTACTAATATCACTGTGTGTGATATAGGTTTTGTGATACGGTTTTCCGTCCAGTTTGATTGATTTGATGTACGTGTTGTTTTTACCTTGATTTTTGACATTAATAACAAACTTGCTCCCATTAGGTAAATTAATAGTTGCCTTTTCCATTAATGGTGATCCGAACACATAAGTTCCGATCATTGGATTCAGCGGGTAGAAACCCATAGCCGAAAATACATACCAGGCACTCATCTGTCCCACATCATCATTACCGCATAAGCCGTCAGGGGCCGAAGTGTAAAATTCCGTCATCGCTTTTCTTGCCAATGCTGCACCTTTCCATTGTTCGCCTGCATAGGCATACAGGTAAGGAATGTGGTGATTGGGTTCATTACCCTGCGCATATTGACCAATCAGTCCGGAGATATCCGGAGAAGCTTCGTCGCCAAGCTGGGATGACATCGTTGTGAATTCATCCAGCTTCTTCAGGAAGTTCTTTTCCCCGCCGAATAAGTTGATCAGGCCTTTTACATCCTGAGGGACTAACCAGGTGTATTGCCATGCATTTCCTTCACAATAGTCATTTTCACGGTGTTTAGCCATTAAAGGATTGAATGGTCTGCGGAATTCTCCGTTGACACGTCTGCCAACAAAATGTCCTACTTCTTTATCAAAATACTTCTCATACAGTTTATAGCGCTTTTGAAAATAAGCCACATCTTCCTGTTTGCCTAATTTTTCAGCTATTTTATACGCGCCAAAATCAGCGATGGCATATTCCAGTGCCCAAGCTACAGATTCGTGATCCATGCTGTCGATAGGAATGTAGGTCAGATCACGTACAAAACGTAGCCCATTGTCGTAGCCCATGGCTGTTGTTTTGACAGCTTCCCATGCCATTTGTTCTTCTTCTTTGTTAAGAAATCCTTTAAGTACTGCATCAGCGATAATCGGAATAGCAGGAAGACCTACCATAGTATTGGTCTCATTTCCCTGTAAATGCCATACCGGTAATTTGCCCTGTTGCTCATATATAGCGAGCATAGACTTGATAAAGTCACGTACAACCTGTGGTTCTTCTGTAATCGTCATCAAAGGGTGCAGTGCACGATAGGTGTCCCAAAGCGAGAAAACTGTATGATTTGTAAAATCCTGCTTTTCGTATACCTGTTTGTCTGTTCCTAAGTAGTCACCGTTTGCATCATTAAATATAGTCGGGGCAAAATAAGTGTGGTATAAAGCCGTGTAGAATATTTTCTTTGTATCTGCGTCACCTTGAAAGTCAATTTTTCCAAGTGTTTTATTCCATTTGGTATCTGCAAGAGCCGCTGTTTTATCAAAATTCCATCCCGGTATTTCAGTATCAATATTGGCTAATGCATTGACTGTACTGACAGGTGAAAGTCCGACTTTTAGTTCAATAGTTTTGTTTTTAACAGCGTCAAAGTACAGCGCAGCTTTGATTCCAAGTCCCTTTACGACCTGACTTCCCAATTTTTGGGTTTTATCATCATAAAAGTCAACTTTCTGGATGGGAACAGAAGTCTTTAGTGCGAAATATACTTTCTGATCATTGGCCCATCCTGTAGAAAAACGGTAACCTACGAATGTGCTGTCATTGATCTGCTTAATGTAAGTGTCTGTAGGTTTGTCCCAGTTCATCTTGAATGCAAGATCGATCAGAATATGTGCATTATCCGTCTTATCATACGTGTACTGATGGTATCCCACACGCTCTGAAGCAGTCAGTTTAGCCTTTACTTTATAATCGTCGAGATACACACTGTATAGTCCCGGGACAGCTTTTTCATTTTCTTTGGCAAAATGAGAGCCATATCCCGTATCCATTTTGTCAAATTGAGCAGGTTGAAGCTGAAGCTTTCCATTTGCGGGTACAATCATAATATCATTCAGATCTCCGATACCGGTTCCGCTGAGATGTGTATGTGTAAATCCGAGTATATCTTTGCTTTTAAAATTATATCCGCTTACCCAGTCCCATCCGTTGAATTTGTCCCAGGTCTGGGCGATCTGGGTCGGACCTAACTGCACGGCTCCCAACGGAACATTGGCACCGACAAATACGTGGCCATGTCCTGCAGATCCGATAAGAGGATCCACATATTGGGTGAAATTCTGAGCCTGAGCAGATGAAAGACTAAGGCCTGCTGAGGCTACTATGGAGATTAAAACTTTAATTCCTGCACTTTTCATTCATTATTTGTTTTATAGATTGTCATTAAAATAAGGATAATATTACAAAAAATATTTAAATATGCCTATTAAAACCTTTTAGCAATTTTGTAAAAATTATAATAGATAATATGCTAAAAATTTTTTAGCTTCGTTATTCAATCAATTTTACCTATACAGTTACAGGATGAAGAAAAGAATTTTAATTAGCGATATTGCTAAAGACTTGGGCATCTCCGTCACCACCGTTTCTTTTATTTTAAATGATAAAGCCAAAGAAAAGCGAATTAGCGATGGTCTGACGAAGCGTGTGCTTGATCACGTGAAGAAAGTCGGATATAAACCAAACCAACTTGCTAAAAGTTTGCGCACGGGAAAAACTAAAATTTTAGGCTTACTGGTAGAGGATATTTCGAACCCTTTCTTTTCCAATATTGCTAAACTGATCGAAGGAAAAGCTTATGCCAGCGGATACCATATTATCTATTGTAGTATGGATAATGATGAAACAAAATCCAAAGAACTTATCCAGATGTTCTACGATCGTCAGATCGACGGATTTATTATCACACCTTCCGAAGGTTTGGACGAAACCATTACACAACTTCAACAGAATAATGTCCCTTTGATTCTTTTTGACCGTTATCTCGCAAATGTGGAAACCAATTATGTGATTACAGATAATTTCAAAGGGGCCTACGACGCTACCGATCATCTGATCGGCCAGGGTTTCAAACGTGTGGGGCTTGTCTCTTTGTATTCCGATCAGACCCAGATGAGAGACCGGCTGGATGGTTATATGAAAGGTATCGATAAATATAAGAAACAAGCTTTTATTAAAAAGGTACAGCAGGATGCTCCGGAAGAGGAGAGGGTACGTGAGATAGACGAATTCATCGAGGACAACAGACTGGATGCTGTTGTTTTTGCGACCAATTACCTGGCCATTGACGGACTGAAATCCGTAAAAATCAATCAGCGTAAATTGCCTGCAATGGTTGCTTTCGATGATCATACGCTGTTCAAACTGTATGAACCGTCCATTACTGTGGTGTCACAGCCTATTGCTGAAATCGCAGATGAGCTCATCACTGCTTTATTAGGACAGATACAGGGCAAAAATAAAAAACTGAAGCAGGTTGTATTGCCTTGCGAACTCAAAGTAAGAGAATCTTCTCTGATCAGTGCTAACTGATCAGAGTGAGATTTTTTAATCTTCCACAAATTTCATGGATATAGAATTGACACAGTGACGTGTATTCTTAGCTGTGAACTGTTCACCTGTAAATACGTGTCCCAGATGTGCGCCGCAAGCGTTACAGACGATCTCAGTACGTCTGCCGTCCGCATCAGGGACATGTTTTACGGCTCCTTTTATCTCATCGTCAAAACTTGGCCAGCCGCAGTGTGATTCAAATTTGTCTTCTGAGCGGTAAAGCGGAGCATTACATCTTTTACAGATATATGTTCCCTTTTTCTTGTTTTCCAATAAAGTCCCGGTAAAAGGGTATTCCGTTCCCTTACGTAAGATTACGTATTCTTCTTCAGGAGTCAGTTTATTGTATTTGCTGTTATCGTCCATCTTTAATATGTTTTTAATAGTATCCCTAGTATTTTCTCCGGAGTAAAATGAACCGGTTGCAAACGTGGTGCCAATGATCCATAAAGACAGTATGACAGAGAGGGATATAAATAATTTTCTTAGCATAAAATGACTGTCATTACTTTAGTTTATGATGACACGGCGATTCGCTTTTTCAGGGCTTTGGTTTTGCCGAATATTTGTCTGTTTCCAGCAGTAAATATCCTAATATATTGGGGTATATTTGTCATCAGAAAAACAAAAATAACGTTAAATCCGTTGAACAGAGCTATAAAAACAGTTGTTCTACCATGAATCGTGAGGGGCGAAAAATCCAATTTGTTTAGAATGATTATAAATTGATAAATTACGTCATGAAATTGTCAGCGATTGCTTAATAAGTTATACTTTTGTGGCACTATATGGGAGGAGTGTCTTCTTATATAGTCGGATTAAAAATTTTTATATTCATAAATAAATAGTATAAAGTGCTAAATATGAGAAATATCTCATCCGTTTTGGGAAGACTTGCGAAGTCAATATCAGTTAGTTTGGTATTGTTATTTGCCGTTACGACTGTGTCGCATGCGCAAGATGCTAAGGAAGGTGAAGCTATCTTCAAATCTAAATGTACATCTTGTCACGCGATTAACAGAAAATTAGTTGGTCCGGCTTTGAAGGACATTACAAAAACCAAAGATCAGGAATGGTTGATCAAATGGGTTAGAAACTCGCAAGCGTTAATCGCTTCCGGTGATCCGGATGCGATAGCCATTTTTGAAGAGTACAACAAATCGGTGATGACTGCATTCACAGATTTGTCTGACGATCAAATCAAAAGTGTATTGGCATACATCGATGCTGAAAGTGCAAAAGCTGACAATCCGGAAAAGGGAGGCGCTAAAGGAGGTGCTGCTGTAGAGAATACAGGAGCTTCTAACTGGTCTATCCTTGGTATGGCAGGTATTATCCTGTTGGCATTGGTGGTGATTGTATTACTGAATCGTGTTTCTAAAACATTAGAGAAAGTAATCGCTAAAAATCAGATTGCTGAAGATGCCAATCTTGGTACTGGTACAGACAGCCGCTACCTGGCATTTGCGAAAAGCTTTGTCAAAAACAAGAAACTGGTATTCTTTGCTGTGTTGATGATCGTAGCTGTATTATCAGTTGCCGGTTGGAAAACAATGTGGAATATCGGTGTGCACGAAGGATACAAGCCTGTACAGCCAATCAAATTCTCTCACCAACTACACGCTGGTGTGAATAAGATCGAATGTCAGTATTGTCACGGAGGTGCTTTCAAATCCAAGAATGCTTCTATTCCATCTGCGAATGTATGTATGAACTGTCACAATACAGTAACAGCATCTGAGCACTACGATGGTGAGATCTCGCCTGAAATCGCGAAAATCTACAAGGCATTGGATTACAATCCGGATACACGTCAGTATGGCGATAATCCTAGTCCGATCCAGTGGATCCGTATTCACAATCTGCCAGACTTTGCTTACTTCAATCACTCGCAACACGTAGTGGTAGCAGGAGTAGAATGTCAGACATGTCACGGTCCTATTCAGGATATGGAAGAAGTGTACCAGTATTCACAGTTAACCATGAAATGGTGTGTAGACTGTCACAGAAAAACAGAAGTAAATACTGACAATAAATACTATGACCAGTTAATTGAAGCTCACGAGAAATTGAAAAAAGGTGAGAAGATGACTGCAGCGATGATTGGTGGTCTGGAATGTGGTAAATGTCACTATTAATAATTATTATTTAGGAATACGCAATCTTATATATACAGCTTAAATGGATAGCAACAAGAAATATTGGAAAGGTTTGGAAGAATTGCATCAAACGCCTGCTTTTGTAAAAAACAGCAAGGGAGAGTTTGCCGAATCAATTCCTGTAGAAGATGTATTGAATGAAGCCGGCTTGAGCACTAAAACTCCTCGCCGTGATTTCTTAAAAGCATTGGGCTTTGGTTTAGGTGCTGTAACTTTAGCAGCTTGTAACCGTACACCAGTGCATAAGGCTGTGCCTTACGTGATCAAACCTGAGGAGGTAACTCCGGGTATACCTAACTTTTATGCTTCGTCTTTCAACGGACAGAGTGTATTAGTAAGAACACGTGAAGGCCGTCCGATCTCATTAGAGGCAAATCCGAATTCTGTCGGTTTGACTCAGGGTACAGACGCTGCAACATCAGCATCGGTGTTGGATCTGTACGACATGTCTAAAGTTCAGAATCCTCAAATCGGAGGTAAAGACGTTGAGTGGTCTAAATTGGATAGCACAGTAAAAGCCGCTTTGGATAAAGCTGCTGCTGCTGGCAAGAAAATTACAATTGTTGCTTCCACGATCAACAGTCCTTCTACTTTAGCCGCAATCGCAAAATTAACGGGTAAATATCCTACTGCCAATCTGGTTCAGGTAGATGCAGTATCTTACAACGGTATTACAGAAGCAAATAATCAAAGCTTCGGTAAAGCCGTGATCCCGACTTATCATTTTGATAAAGCACAGGTCGTAGTTTCAGTAGCTGCAGACTTCCTGGGAAGTTGGTTGGCTGGTGAAGAACATACGCAGGACTATATGAAAAACCGTGACTACAAATCATTGAAAAATGGTAAAATGTCACGTCACATCCAGTTTGAATCCGGATTAAGTATGACCGGAACAAATGCCGATGTTCGTATTGCAATCAAACCTTCAGAAGAAGGAGCTGTTCTGATCTCGCTGTATAATGAGATCACAGGCTCAAGCCTTGCTGGTGGTATAACAGTACAAAAAGCACAGACAGCAATTAAATTGGCTTCCAAAGAATTGTTAGCTAATAAAGGTGCTTCTGTAGTCGTTTCAGGATCTAATGACGTGAATGTACAGGTGTTGGTCAATGCGATCAATGCAGCTCTGAACGCTTACGGACCTGTTATCGATCTTAATAACTTCAGCAAACAACATCAGGGATCTGATGCTGCTTTCCAGCAATTCCTGGCAGATGCTAAATCTGGTCAGGTAGGAGTAGCATTCTTCTTAGATACTAACCCTGTCTATAGTTATTTCAAAGCAAGTGATGTAAAAGATGCATTGGCAAAAGTAGAATTCAGCCTTTCTTTCTCAGATCGTGCAGATGAGACTGCTTCTCTATTGAAAGCTATTGCTCCTAACAGTACATTCCTTGAATCATGGGGTGATGCTTCTGCTACAGAAGGATATTACACTATCGTACAACCGACAATCAATCCGGTATTCAACACCAGACAGGCAGAACAAAGTTTGCTGATCTGGTCAGGTGATACTACAAATATTTACGACTTCGTAAAACAAACATGGGAATCTGCAATCCTTCCGGGATCAGGTAAAACATGGAAAGATGTTTTACAAACTGGTTTCGTATTCAAAGGAACAGCTTCAGGTATTGCTGCAGCTTTTGCCGGTAATGTAAATACCGCTGTTTCTGCAATCGCTGCAGCGGCAAAAAATATTGCAGGTGATGTAGAGCTGAAATTATACGAACCTACTACAGTTCGTGATGGCCGCTACGGAAATAACGCTTACCTGTTAGAGTTACCTGATCCGGTATCTAAAGTAACATGGGATAACTATGCTGCACTTAATCCTGCATATGCAGAGGAGCTGGGCATAGGGGAGAATGGTATCGTGACAGTAGAAGCAAACGGTTATAAAGTAGATCTTCCTGTTCTTCTTCAACCTGGACAGGCGATGAAGACGGTATCTGTTGCAATAGGTTTCGGACGTGAGAAAGTCGGTAAAGCAGGTAACGGAGTAGGGGTGAACGCTTATCCGTTTGCAAGCCTGATCAACGGTACTGTACAGTTTGTGTCAAAAGCAAAAGTGACCAAAGCATCCGGTACTTATGAATTAGCACAGACACAGACACACCACACAATTGAAGGCCGTAACATTATCCGTGAGACTTCATTTGCACAATATCTTAAAAACCCGGCTTCTGAATCAGGTAAATTCTCGGATAACCACAAAACGTATGATTTGTGGAACAAATTTGAGCAACCTGGTCACAAATGGGTAATGGCGATCGACCTGAATGCATGTACAGGTTGTGGTTCATGTATCGTAGCATGTAACGTTGAAAATAATATTCCTGTTGTAGGTCGTGATGAGGTACGTCGTCGTCGTGAGATGCACTGGTTACGTATTGACCGTTATTACACGATTGAAGAAGAGGGTAAAGAATATACGAAAGAGAAAGAAATTGCACATATCAAAGATTTCGAAAACGTAACAGTAGTACACCAGCCGATGTTATGTCAGCACTGTGCTCACGCACCATGTGAGACTGTATGTCCGGTACTGGCGACTGTTCACTCTTCTGAAGGTCTTAACCATATGGCTTATAACCGTTGTTTCGGTACACGTTACTGTGCGAACAACTGTCCTTATAAAGTACGTCGTTTCAACTGGTTCAACTACTGGAATGATTCCCGTTTCGACAATTACCTGAATAACGAGTTTACACAATTAGTATTGAATCCAGATGTTACTTCTCGTTCACGCGGGGTAATGGAAAAATGTTCTATGTGTATCCAACGTATACAGGCGGGTAAATTGCATGCGAAAATGGAAAACCGTAAAGTTAAAGACGGTGATATTAAAATGGCATGTCAGGCAGCTTGTTCTGCAAATGCTATCATCTTCGGAGACGCAAACGATCCAGAGTCAGAAGTTTCAAAAGCATTACGTAACGAACGCGTTTACTATGTTCTTGAAGAAATCAACGTACAACCAGGTATTGGTTATATGACAAAAGTTAGAAACACTTTTGAGGCTTAATCTTGTTCAATACTTGAAATAAAAAAAACTATGTCATCGCATAACGAATCAATATTAAGAGAACCATTAATGACTGGTCGTGATATCACCTATGCTAAGATCACGGATGATATTCTACTGCCAGTTGAAAATAAACCTAATAAAGCATGGTGGATCGGTTTTACCGTTGCAGCCCTTGGCGCTTTATTATGGGTAGTGAGTGTAAGTTATACCTTTTGGACCGGTATCGGTGCCTGGGGGCTTAACAAAACAGTGGGTTGGGCATGGGATATCACCGACTTCGTATGGTGGGTAGGTATCGGTCACGCAGGTACACTGATTTCAGCAGTATTGTTAATCTTCCGTCAAAACTGGCGTAACTCGATTAACCGTTCTGCAGAGGCGATGACAATCTTCGCCGTTATCTGTGCCGCTACCTATGTCGTAGCTCACATGGGACGTCCATGGTTAGCATACTGGATTTTCCCGTTACCAAATCAATTCGGATCACTTTGGGTTAACTTTAACTCTCCGCTGGTATGGGATGCATTCGCGATCTCAACATATTTCACAGTTTCCTTAGTATTCTGGTACTGTGGTCTGTTACCGGATATCGCTACTGTACGTGACCGTGCTACAGGAATGAAACAAAAAGTCTATAAAGTATTATCTTTCGGATGGAATGGTTCAGTAAAAACCTGGCAACGATTTGAGATCATCTCTTTGATCCTTGCAGGTATCTCTACTCCACTTGTACTTTCGGTACACACCATTGTATCCATGGACTTTGCAACTTCTGTTATTCCGGGATGGCATACAACGATCTTCCCTCCATATTTCGTGGCAGGTGCGATCTTCTCAGGTTTTGCGATGGTACAGACATTATTGCTGATCCTTCGTAAAGTCATGAACTTCGAAGATTATATCACGATGTTCCATATCGAGGCGATGAACAAGATTATTATGATCACAGGTTCTATCGTAGGTATCGCTTATCTGACTGAGTTGTTCATTGCATGGTATTCGGGTTCAGAGTTTGAAATGTACGCATTTGAAAACCGTATCGCAGGACCTTATGCATGGGCATACTGGTCGATGATGACGTGTAACGTGATCTCTCCTCAGTTGTTCTGGTTCAAAAAGATCCGTACCAGTATTCCTATTTCATGGGTACTTTCAATTGTCGTGAACATCGGTATGTGGTTTGAGCGTTTCGTAATTATCGTGACTTCCTTACACCGCGATTACCTTCCTTCTTCCTGGGCAATGTTCTACCCGACATGGACAGACGTAGGTATTTTCGTAGGATCGATCGGTCTATTCTTCACACTGTTCTTATTATTCTTACGTTTCTTACCGGGTATTGCGATAGCAGAGGTGAAATTACTACTGAAAAGCTCCAGCTTACAACATAAAACCAAATTGGTTAAAGAAGGTGCATTCCCTGAAGAACAAGTTGCTTTCTTCAGAGATTCATTGGAGAAATACGATTCAGTTACTGAACAGGATATTAAAGAGTTACAAAAATAATAGCAATGAGCAATACAAAATATATACTAGGTAGTTTTGCTGACCCGGACGAAATGATGCACGGGATAGACAAATTGCAGAAAAATAATATCAGCATTTACGATTGCTTTACACCTATGCCTATTCACGGTATAGAAGCTAAGTTGGGTGTACGTCCATCACGTCTTCCAATTGCAGCATTTTGTTTCGGAATTACAGGTACCATTCTGGGTTTTAGTTTATTGTATTATACAATGGCTTACGATTGGCCTATGAATATTGGTGGAAAGCCTTCAATGCCTCTTCCTAACTTTGTTCCTGTAACATTTGAGGTTACTATTTTATTATGTGCTCTTGGTATGGTAGCTACGTTTTTCTACCGCAACCACTTGTTTCCGGGACGTGCACCGCGTGTCATGGATCTGAGAGCAACAGATGATCGTTTTATAATTGCTATTGATGCTCATGAAAATGCTGACCATGCATTGATCGATTCATTATTGAAAGAAGCAGGAGCAGTAGAAGTTAAATACAATGAAAGAAAATATGTTAGCTATGAATAAGAAGAATTTTCTTGGAACTGTATGTGCAGCCTTAGCTTTTGCAGCAGTTGCTTCTGCTTGTGGAGATGGCACCACACGTAGTACAGGTTGGGAATTTTCTCGTAATATGTATGATCCGATCGGTTATAATCCGGATCAACCGAATGAGAATTTTAAAAATAAACAAACTGCTCAGACTCCTCCGGCTCACACCAATCCTGTTGGATTCGTGAGATTCGAATACGCTAATACGTTAGAAGATTACGAACGTGCGGGAAGAGAAGTCACCAATCCATTGGCTGTTACGAAAGCTAATCTGGCAGATGGACAAGCGTTGTTCAATACATACTGTGCTGTATGTCACGGGCCGGAAGGTAAAGGGGATGGATCTATCACCAAAGACAGAGAGATCACCGACTCACGTGGAACGCGTAAATTGGAAAACTTTCCAAATCCGCCATCTTATCATAAAACAGATGCAGCGAGTTCCTCACGTGGTGGTTTGATGAGCGATCTGACAGATGGGAAAATTTATCATACCATCTATTATGGACACAACTCTATGGGCTCACATGCTTCCCAACTTTCGCCAGATGAGCGTTGGAAGGTAGTAATGTATGTTCATGAATTACAGAAAAAATAATCTAACATCGATATATTAAATGGGAACTCACAGTCATCATCACGATTATAATTTTAGCGAACGATTTGCTTTCGGCGGGAAAGCAAAGCTGTTTAGCATTATCGCTATCGTTATTGGATTAGTGGCAATCGCCTATGGTTTGTTTGCTGGTGATTCACATACGACAGAACGCACGTATGCCAACCTATTATTGATGGGTTATTATTTTACCTGTGTATGCGCTGCAGGAGCTTTTTTCGTCGCTCTTCAAAGTGTTACACAATCCGCTTGGTCTGCTGGTCTTATCCGTATTCCTCAGGCTATGGCTGGTGTTTTGCCGATAGCAGCTCTTGTATTGTTTATCATCATTGCTGCAGGTCTAAACTCTCACTCTTTGTATCACCACTGGGCAGGACACGGATTGACTGATCCTGAAAGTCCTAACTACGATGCACTGATTGCCGGTAAATCTACATTCTTAAATGTACCGTTATTTTTGGTACGCCAGATCCTTTTTATGGGATCATATAGTATCTTTGCCTTTATTTTGACAAAATTATCATACAAGGAAGATTTAGAAGGTAGTTTGAATTCTTACAAGAAGACATTCAAATTGTCTGCTATCTTTTTGGTAGTATTCGGATTCACAACTCCTATATGGGCGTTTGATACGATCATGTCTTTAGAAGCACACTGGTTTTCTACTATGTTTGGTTGGTACAACTTCGCAGCAATGTGGGTGAGCGGACTGGCTACAATTGCTATTATTCTGATTCTTTTAAAGAAAGCTGGATACCTGGCATGGGTTAATGAAAATCATTTACACGATTTAGGTAAACTGATCTTCGGATTTTCTATCTTCTGGACATATGTCTGGTTTGCACAGTTCATGCTGATCTGGTATTCCAACATTCCTGAGGAGACCGTTTATTTCTACAAAAGATGGGAACCAGAGTACAAACCTTGGTTTTGGCTTAATATATTGATTAACTTTGTGTCTCCGGTTTTATTATTAATGGATCGTGATGCTAAGCGTAAGCAAAATAGTATGTTGTTCGTATGTATTGTACTTCTTTTGGGACATTGGTTAGATTATTATATCATGATCATGCCTGGAACAGTTGATAATCATCCTGGATTCGGTATTATCGAAGTGGGAACAGCAATCGGTTTTGTGGGCTTATTTACTTTCTTGGTAATGTCTAAGTTGAGCAAGCATGCCTTGGTGCCGAAACACCATCCATTCTTAGAAGAGAGTTTAAATCATCAGATATAGGTTTCTAATCAACACGATATTACGTTATAACGTTATAATAAGAAATGAAATTCAAATTACATAACAGATTCAGATCCATAATGGGTTGTGTGCTTGCACTAGGATTGTCCCTGTCGACTCCTACCTTTGCAAGTCAAGATACAACTGCTGCTGATTCGGCAGCAAAGACCACTGCGGTAGCTGCTCCTGCGGATTCAGCTAAAGTAGACTCTGCTTCTTCTGTAGCAGCAGATTCAACTGCAGCGGGTGCTGCTGTATCTTCTTCTTCTACGTCTTCCAGTAAGCCGGCAGTAGAAGAGGTCAAAAAAATTGATCCTCAGGTTTATAAAAACCTGACGTATTACATCTTGCTTTTCTTCGCTATTTGTACTGTAGTAGCAGTAGTTGGAAAAGTACTATCTCTATATGAGTTAGTGAAAAAGATGAATGGTAAATACAATCCATTAGCGGGTAATAATTTACAATCAATTCTATTCCTTATATTTCTGGTATTCTTCCTATGGGGAGTATATTACGGATATAGTGTGTGGGGAAGCTGGGCATGGCGTGATGCTGTGACGGAGCACGGTAAGCTGATCGATAACATGTTTATCATCACGACAGTGATCATTACGATTGTACTGGTACTTACGCACCTTTTATTATTGACATTTCCGTTTATCTACAGAATGCGTGTTAAGCGTCAGGCTTACTATTATCCGCATAACAATACCATTGAGAAAATCTGGACAATAGTTCCAGCTGTGGTATTAACTGTATTGGTATTATTCGGTTTCTTTACCTGGAGAACCATTACGAATGTTCCTGAAGATCTTCAAAAATCTGCTCTGCAGGTAGAAGTATTAGGCGAGCAGTTCTTATGGTCTGTACGTTATCCGGGAGCTGACGGCCAGATCGGTAAACGTAATTATAAAATGACGACACCGACAAATCCATACGGTATTGACTTCAATGACAAAAATTCATGGGATGATATTCAGGGAAGTGACATCGTTCTTCCGGTAAATAAATCCGTACGTTTCCATATCATTTCCAAAGATATTATTCACTCGTTCTTTATTCCTGATTTCCGTGTTCAGATCAATGCTGTACCGGGAATGACGAACTATTTCCAGTTCACTCCAACAGTGACTACTGCCGAAATGCGCGAACGTATGAATGATCCTAAGTATGACTATGTGATGCTTTGTAACAAGATCTGTGGTTCCGGTCACTACAATATGCAGAAGAAAGTGATAGTTGTGACAGAGAAAGAGTATAAAGAGTGGTTGAGTACCCAGAATAAATACTTTAATGAAGATCTGCAGAAAGAATTTGCTGCAAAAGATTCAAAAGAAAGTAAAGAAGAAGTTATCAAAACAGCTTCATTGAAATAATTTGTATTAAGAATTTTTAAAAAATAATATGTCAAGTACAGTTATATCGCATAGCGCAGACCATCACGATTCGCACGGACATCATCAAGAGTCGTTCCTGTCTAAATATGTATTTAGCATGGATCACAAGATGATTGCCAAGCAATTCTTGATCACTGGTATTATTATGGCAGTTTTTGCCATGGTATTATCGATATTGTTCCGTATCCAGCTCGCTTGGCCGGATAAAGAATTTCCAATATTAGAAGTTTTCCTGGGTAAATGGGCTGAAGGAGGTCGTATACGTCCTGAGTTTTTCCTATCCTTAGTAACGATCCACGGTACGATGATGGTATTCTTCGTATTGACAGCAGGTCTTTCCGGTACATTCAGTAACTTACTTATTCCTTATCAGATTGGTGCCCGTGATATGGCATCTCCGTTTATGAATATGCTTTCATACTGGTTCTTCTTTGTTGCCTGTGTGATCATGGTTGCTTCTTTCTTTATTGAGAGCGGACCTGCATCTTCAGGTTGGACCGTATATCCGCCATTGTCTGCCGTTCCTAAAGCGATCTCAGGATCGGGCTTGGGTATGACACTGTGGTTGGTCAGTATGACCTTATTTATTGCTTCTCAGGTAATGGGTGGTGTAAATTATATCAGTACAGTATTGAACATGCGTACAAAAGGTATGGATCTTTGGAAAATGCCTTTGACAGTATGGTCTTTCTTCTTAACTGCTATCGTTGGTCTTTTATCTTTCCCGGTATTGGTATCCGCAGTCGTGTTACTGATCTTTGACCGTAGTGCAGGTACATCATTCTACCTTTCAGATTTAGTTGTTCAGGGAGAAGTGTTGCCTAACGAGGGTGGTTCACCTATATTATTCCAGCACTTATTCTGGTTCTTAGGTCACCCTGAGGTATATATCGTTGTTATGCCTGCATTGGGTCTGACTTCTGAAGTTATTTCTACGAACTCACGTAAACCAATCTTTGGTTACCATGCGATGGTTTACTCTTTGGTAGGTATTACTGTATTATCATTTATCGTATGGGGTCACCACATGTTTGTGACAGGTATGAATCCGTTCTTAGGAGGAGTATTTATGATCACGACTTTGATTATTGCGGTTCCTTCAGCGGTAAAAGCCTTCAACTATCTGGCTACATTATGGAGAGGTAACATTCGTTTTACTCCTGCTATGATGTTTGCTATTGGAATGGTTTCATTCTTTATCTCAGGTGGTTTGACAGGATTATTCCTTGGTAACGCAGCTTTAGATATCAACTTACACGATACGTATTTTGTAGTTGCTCACTTCCACCTTGTAATGGGGTCTGCATCTATCTTCGGTATGTTGTGCGGTGTATACCACTGGTATCCTAAGATGTTCGGAAAGATGATGAACCCTAAACTGGGTTACTTACACTTCTGGTTGACATTCATTGGTGCTTACCTGGTATTCTTCCCGATGCACTTTATGGGTATTGACGGTGTTCCACGTCGTTACTATGCCTTCACAGAATTCCCTTTCATGGAGAAATGGGTTTCTGTTAACTTATTGATCACATGGGCTGCTATCATTGCAGGTCTTGGACAGATTGCATTCTTGTGGAACTTCTTCTCTTCAATCGTTTTTGGTAAGAAAGCTCCTCAGAATCCCTGGAATTCAAATACATTGGAATGGACTACTCCTGTTGAGCACATCCACGGTAACTGGCCTGGAGAGATTCCTACAGTGCACCGTTGGCCTTACGATTACAGTAAGCCGGGTCATGATCAGGATTTCATTCCTCAGAATGTTCCTTTCTCTGAAACAATGAGCTCTAACCTGCCTCACGATTTTGAAGGTAATGAAGAAGCTGTGCGTATTCAGGAACAGTGGAATAAAGAGAATAACAGAGAGATTGTAGAAGGTTAAGCTGATAAGCTTAACCCTCTATACCCTCTTAAATATATAGAGGTAAAAAGATAGATATGTATCCAGCTGCTGAAAAGCGTTTTATTAGAACAAATGCGATTACCATAATAGTATTGTTTTTGGTGATCACAGCTGGAGGAATTGTAAGGAGTACCGGATCAGGAATGGGATGTCCGGATTGGCCTAAGTGCTTTAATCAGATTATTCCACCCACTGATGTTTCACAGTTACCGGCGGGTTACGAGCAGCATTATGTGGAAGGCAGAGCCAAGAAGAACCAACGATTTGCAAAAATGGTTGAATTCTTTGGATTTCCGGATAAGGCAGAACAAATCCGTACGGATAAAAGTATTCTTGTTCACGAAGAGTTTAATGTTGCCAAGACATGGACAGAATATGTGAATCGTCTGGTAGGAGTTGTTTCAGGTTTCTTCCTTTTATTTTCTGCAATCTTTTCTTTTACCTATATCAAGTCAAAAAAATCCATAGTCTTTTGGAGCGTTCTTAATCTTTTTGTAGTCGTACTGCAGGCCTGGCTGGGATCAATTGTTGTATCCACCAATCTGATGCCCTGGGTGATTACCGTTCATATGCTTTTAGCTCTTTTGATTGTCGGAATAAGTATTTATACCTATTATAAAGCGACAACACTACGAAATAAGAACATATTGATCAATCATCAGTTTAAAGGGTTTAAGCTATTAGCTGCCTTTTCATTGATCATCATGCTGGTGCAGGTCGTATTCGGAACAGAAGTAAGGGAACGTATAGATCACTTAGGAGATACTGGTGTCGCACGCAATGAATGGATCAGTTCGATAGGATCGCATTTTGATATTCACAGGGTGCTCGGATATGTCACCTTTGGTTTGGTACTGCTGTTATTTTTTCTGATCAAATCAAGATTTAGCAAGCTATCCAAACAATCTAAGTACGCATGGATTATGTTTATTCTGGTCCTGATACAGATGGGGTCGGGGATAGTATTGGCACGCTTTAATGTGCCTGCTTTTGCACAGACCACGCATCTGGTATTTGCCAGTTTGCTGTTCGGAGCACAATATTATTTGATGTTGTTGCTTTCAAAATTTAAAAGATAGTAGAAGACGTAATGTTAATATTAGATATAAGATCGTGTAGTGGAGTTCACTTCCATACTTCTGATAAGAAAGGGAGGAATGTTAGATGAAACAGTTTATTTCTGATTTTAACAAACTTGTCAAATTAAGATTAACGTTAACTGTTGTATTTTCGGCCTCTATATCATTTTTGATAGGAGCTACTCAACAGGGTGAAATAATTTGGTTTAACTGGTTGCTGTTAACCATTGGAGGTTTTTTTGTAACAGGTGCAGCTAATGGCTTCAATGAGATCATCGAAAAGGATCTGGATAAGCTCATGACACGTACAGAGGATCGTCCGCTTCCTGCAGGTCGTATGACTACAGGTCAGGCGCTGGTCTTAAGTCTTTTCATGGGAATCTTTGGAACCCTGATCTTAGTCAAATTGAATTTTATAGCAGGGTTACTTTCTGTTTTTTCAATTTTTCTATATGCCTTTGTCTACACCCCTCTGAAGCAAAAATCTCCTATAGCTGTTTTTGTAGGTGCATTTCCGGGAGCATTGCCTCCGCTTATCGGTTACTATGCAGCTTTCAAATCGGCTGGATTTGGTTTGGAATATGCAGCAATCAGTGAAGCTGCAGTCGTGATTACTCCGCTGGTGTTGTTTATTATCCAGTTTGTCTGGCAATTTCCACATTTCTGGGCAATTGCCTGGGTAGCAGATGATGACTATAAGAAAGCAGGATTCAGACTCTTGCCGACTAAAGAGCGTGACCGCGTGTCAGCCTGGATGTTGTTTATATCTGCGGTACTGATGATTCCGGTAGGTTTCCTGCCCATGTATTTCGGTTTTGGCGGATGGATATTTACGATTGTTTCATTATTGGGCGGATTGATGTTTGCCTGGTATGGTTATAAGCATTTGGCAGAGCAAAGCATTGCTTCTGCTAAAAAAGTGATGTTTACATCATTTATTTATTTGCCGGTTACACAGCTGGTATTATTGTTAAATTTTATTCCATTTAAATAATGGTAGTAGATATGGTTAATACAGAATTACAGGAAGAGGAATTGCAACAATCCCGAAAAGCCAAGAAATTCAATCTCTGGCTTGGAATGATTGGTATGTTTATGATGTTTGCTGCGCTGTCCAGTGGTTTCATTGTGTATACAGCCAGTGGCGTAGATAAAGGTATCAAAACTACGCTTCCTAATGCTTTTATCTACAGTACAGTGCTTATATTACTGAGTAGTGTTACATTACACCTCTCTTATAAGGCTGTCAAAGAAAAGCAATTTGCTAAACAGAAGGGATTACTCCTTGCAACAGTGTTGCTCGGAATTCTTTTCTTCGTATGTCAGGTACATGCATGGCAGGTCCTAATTGAACGTGGAATCTATTTCCTTAATATCAATGCCTCCCAGTCATTTATTTATGTATTTACGGGCATGCACTTAGCGCATATTATTGCGGGACTGATCGTATTGATTAGATGTTATACCGGAGCGGCTAAGCCGATCCCTTATGACAATAATCTTTTCCGCATGGAACTTGCCACTATTTTCTGGCATTTTCTCGATCTTTTATGGATTTATATATATGTTTTCTTACTTTTGAATCAATAATACTAAACAATGAGTACAACTGTATCGCAATTGGATAAGGTAAAGGACGGCCCTTGGAGTGGCGGTAAGTCCCCTTGGAACCTAGAGTATGGAAAGATCATGATGTGGTTTTTCCTTGTGTCAGACGCATTTACATTTTCAGCATTCCTGATCTATTATGGAGCTCAACGTTTTGCGCATTTCACATGGCCGGATCCTGATAAAGTATTCCAGTCTATCCCGCTTATCGCAGATCACGGACAACCGTTGGTGTTCGTAGGTATCATGACCTTTATCCTGATCATGAGTTCCGTTACGATGGTATTAGCGGTAGATGCGGGTCATCGCAATAAGAAAGACGAAGTTGTAAAATGGATGCTTTGGACTATATTAGGTGGTTTGGCTTTCTTGGGTTGTCAGGCTACAGAGTGGACGCACTTACATCACCTTGGCTTCTGGTTCGGACAAAATCCGGCTACTGGTCTGGAAGGTAATGCTATTCCTGAAGCTCTTGCTCCATATTTCTCGAAAGACATTTCATATGTGTCTGCATTGCAGTTCTCTAACTTATTCTTTACCATTACAGGTTTCCATGGATTCCACGTATCGATAGGTGTCATTTTGAATATCATTATTCTGTGTATGACATTGAATAATACGTTTCAGAACAGAGGTTCATACCTGATGGTTGAGAAAGTAGGTCTTTACTGGCACTTTGTCGACTTAGTATGGGTATTCGTATTTACATTCTTCTACTTAGTCTAATTACTTTTAACACGAATCGATTATGTCAAATCATCACGATAATACAGCAGCACACGAAGGTCATGGCCATGATCACGAGGGTATGGATAAAAAAGGAATCTGGAGAATATTCTTTGTCCTTTTAGCACTTACCTGTTTAGAGTTTTTAATCGCTTTGGGATTTGTTCACCACTGGCAGATACTTGCTAAGGGTGCATTGGTTAATACAATCTATATCGTATTGACATTGGTAAAAGCTTACTACATTGTGGCTTACTTCATGCACTTGAAATTTGAAAAATCAAGTTTCATCGTATGTTGTGGTGTTGTATTTATATTCATCGTCTACTTCATTATATTAATGCTGACAGAAGGCGGATACTTATTACACCATTTCCACGAGTACCCATTGTGGCCAAATAAATAATATTCATGCAAAATACTTCTCGTAAGAAGGGTATTTCAACTTTAATAATCCTGGCCATGGTTTTACTTGTGCCAGGATTTTTGTATATATTGGTTAACCGAATGGGGGCATCCAATGAATACGTAAAGCTTCCGATCTATGGTGAAAAACAGCTTGCCGGAACAGTAAGCCGCAAGATGGGAAGAGAAATAAAAGATACCCTATATCATCAGGTTCCTGTCATCCAGTTCACCGATATGTATGGAAAGCAGATCAGTTTTATTGATAACGATACTACCGTATCCGTAGTTCATCTTTTCTATACAAAAGACAAATCTTTTTCCAGAACGATGATCAACAGGCTAAATAAGGTGGCTACCAATCTGAAGCGAAATCATAAGGTCAGATTTTATTCTATTTCAGCAGATCCTGCAAGTGATACTCCTGAAGTATTGCAGGCATATACAAAAGGATATCGTCCAGACGAAAAAAGATGGTTCTTTCTGACCAATCCTTCGGTTGACATTCTGCAGTTTGCAAGAGAGCAACTCCTGTTGGATGCCATGAAAGATCCGCAGGATTCTTCCAAAATTATTATAGGTAGTTCTTATCTCTTACTGGATTCTCACCGCAGGATCAGAGGCTTCTATGATCTGAATCTGAATACCGAACTGGAACGTCTGGAAGATGAAGTCAAACTGCAGTTAGTGGAAGAATACCGTAATACACCGATGAAGGTTCAAAAGAAAGATTAATATGGGACAGCAAACATTAGAAGAAAAGAAATATAATAAATGGATTGTGATCTTATCGGTCACTATTCCTGTAGTAGTAGCAATATTATTTGGTGTTAATCTGAGAAAGTTAGGCTATGATGTACAGCCTTTATCTTTTCTGCCTCCGATCTACGCTGCAATCAATGGTTTGACAGCTATATTACTGGTATGGGCAGTAGCTGCGATCAAAAGGGGAAATAAGGCCTTGCACGAGCGGTTAATCAAACTGTGTATTGCCTGTTCAGTAGCCTTTCTGGCGATGTATGTAGCGTATCACATGACTTCAGACTCTACTCCGTATGGGGGAGAAGGAGCGATGCGTTATATCTATTTTGTCATCCTGATCTCACATATACTCCTGTCCATTATCATTATTCCCTTTGTACTCGTTACCTTTGTAAGAGGGATTGCAGGATCATACGAAAGACATAAGAAACTGGCACGTATCACATATCCGATGTGGTTGTATGTAGCTGTGACAGGTGTAATTGTATATTTAATGATATCTCCTTATTATACACATTAGAAATAAGTCTGTGCGAGCAGACAGTTTTCAGAATTTTAAGAGACAGGCAATATGAGAGTATGGGTATATCAGGCAAGTCGTAAGCTGACAGCCGGCGAACAAGCATTAGCAGCAGATAAACTGGCCGCGTTTATTTCAGTATGGAATACACATGGCAAATCGTTGGCTGCAGACGTAGAGATACGTCACGGTCTGTTTATCATTTTGAAAGTAGATGAAGATAAAGTTGCTGCTTCGGGATGTTCAATAGACAGTTCTGTACATTTTCTCAAAGGCTTACAACAAGAACTGGATGTCGATCTTTTCGATCGCTTTCAGTTAGCGTATCGTACAGCAGAAGATATAGTTGTGGTCGGCCGTCAGGAATTTGAACAGCTGGTTACATCAGGACAGATCAATTCGTCTACCATTGTATTTAATAACATGATCAGTAATGAAGAAGAATTACGGAATAAGTGGGAAGTGCCATTTAAGGATAGCTGGCATGCCCGTGTATTCAGCTAAGCATACCAAATTGTAAAATCAAAGGCCGTTGATATCAACGGCCTTTGATTTTTATTTTTTATCTACACTATACGCTCCCGGACCTACAAAAAGTAATCCGATAAAGACGAACAGCAGTTCAAATGCATGTGAGGCTGTACCCCACCCGTCTCCGGCACTCAGGTGATGTACTCCGGCTACCACCATGGTGAAAGCTAAGAGTAAACATACGGGTCTGTACCATAGTCCGATCAAAAAGAATAGTCCGCCTACAGCTTCTGTCACAGCAGCCATAAATCCCCAGAAAGCAGGAAAGAATTTGATACCCATATTGCCCATTGCCTGACCTACTCCTGTCCACATATCAGGGCCGCCCATTAGCTTCGGAAGTCCGTGTGAAATCATAAATGCTCCGACGCCTATACGCAGTATTAATAATCCCAGATCTTTTTGTTTTGATAATGATGATAATATCGCCATGTGTTAATCTATATATGTTAGTTTAGTTTCTGTTTTTTTCGTCTCCAACACGACTTTTCTGCCAAATATCAGCGCATGGTTATCGTCAATATGCCCTGCCGGATAACTGAATGCTACAGGATAATCAAATTCTCTAACCTTATCCATCACAATCTCTTCCACCGTCTGGCCAAATGGAGGGGCGCTATCCTTCAATGAGGTAAATCCGCCGATGATTAATCCGGCCAGTTTATCCAGTTTTCCGGCTCTCTTCAATGCCCACAGCATACGGTCTATACTGTAGTACGCTTCTCCTACATCTTCAATAAATAAAATCTTGTCATCATAGTCTACATCAGATACAGAGCCTAATACACTGATCAGGATGGCAAGATTACCCCCCGTAAGTATTCCTTCCCCTTTTCCGGGACGGTTGGGGAATGTTTGCTGTTTATATTTGAAGTCTGTATTCTGACCGAATAAAGCTGCCCGAAGTGTCTCCAGGGATGCTGATGTACCATCAACAAATGACTTTGGCATCTGACCATGGATTGTTGGTATTCCGAACGACTGTTGTATATGACTGTGTAAAACGGTAATATCACTGAAACCGATTACCCATTTCGGATGTTTAGCAAATGCCGTAAAATCGATCTTGTCAATAATACGCACCGTTCCGTAACCGCCACGTGCCGCGAATACTGCTTTGATCTCCGGATCATTCAGGGCTTCCTGCAGATCAGCAGCTCTCAGGTCATCATCTCCGGCAAACTGATGGTATGAACTGGACACGGACTTACCCGATTGTACTTCCAGTCCCCAGCCTTGCAGGGTTGCAACGGCTTCGTCTATATTCCCCCGGATAAAACTTGCCGGAGCCACAATTGCGACTTTATCACCGGCATTAAGAAATTCAGGCATTTTCACGTATATCTATATTTTAATACCGCAAATTGAGTTATCTTTGTCAAAGAAACAAGATTTTTCCTGTTTTTTTATATTTGATTACAGCTAATTTATAATATAACATTGAGTATTACAGATAAAAAACGCTATACCATTACCTCGGCTTTGCCGTATGCGAATGGGCCTCTACATATCGGCCACCTGGCCGGTGCTTATATTCCGGGAGATATTTTTGTTCGTTACTTACGTCTTAATCAGAAAGATGTAGTCTATGTATGCGGATCCGACGAGCATGGTGCAGCTATTACGATTAAAGCGAAGAAAGAAGGTATCACACCCCGTGAAATTATTGATAAGTACAATCAGCAGATCAAAGAAAGTTTTGAAGAGTTCGGTATTTCATTTGATATTTATCACCGTACATCAGAGCCTATTCACCATCAGCTGTCTCAGGAGTTTTTTCTGAATCTATACCACAAAGGTGAATTTATAGAAAGATTTTCCGAGCAATATTATGATGAGGAATTTCACCAGTTTCTGGCAGACCGCTATATTGTGGGTACGTGTCCTAATTGCCATTCTGAAGGAGCGTATGGGGATCAGTGTGAGAAATGCGGAACTTCACTAAGCCCTACAGATCTTATCAATCCGATCTCTACATTAAGCGGCAAGACTCCGGTTTTAAAGGAAACTAAACACTGGTATCTTCCTCTGGACAAATATCAGCCCTGGCTTGAAAAATGGCTTATCGAAGGGAAAAAGGATGAGCTTAAATCCAATGTTTATGGACAATGTCTGTCCTGGCTGAAGTCAGGTCTGCAACCCCGTTCAATGACACGTGATCTGGATTGGGGAGTAGATGTCCCGTTGGAAGAGGCGGAAGGTAAAAAACTGTACGTATGGCTGGATGCGCCGATAGGATATATATCAGCTACTAAACAGTGGGCGCTGGACAACGGTAAAAACTGGGAAGACTATTGGAAAGAACAGCCTGATCCGGAAGATAACTCCTGTCTGATCCATTTCATTGGTAAAGATAATATTGTATTCCATTGTATCATCTTCCCGGCTATTCTGCATGCGCATGGAGATTATATTTTACCGGAAAATATCCCGGCAAATGAATTCCTTAATCTGGAAGGGGATAAGCTTTCTACATCCAGAAATCATGCTGTATGGTTACATGAATATCTGGAAGAATTCCCGGGCAAACAGGATGAATTACGTTATGTACTGACTTCTATTCTTCCGGAGACTTCGGACAGCGAATTTACCTGGAAAGATTTTCAGGCACGCATCAATAATGAACTGGTTGCTATATTGGGTAACTTTATCAATCGGGTCATGGTGCTTTCTCATAAGTATTTTGATGGTAAGATTTTATCCGGTTCAGATTTGCAGGAAGAAGATCAGCAGGTATTTGCTGAACTGAAAAAATATCCGGAGCAGATCACACAGAGTATCAATCAGTACCGGTTCCGTGAAGCTCTGGCTCAGTTTATGAATGTGGCACGTCTGGGGAATAAATACCTGGCAGATGCCGAGCCCTGGAAAGTGATCAAGACCGATGAGGAAAGAGTAAAAACTGTCCTGAATGTATCTCTTCAGATAGCCGCAAACCTGGCGATTCTGGCACAACCGTTCTTGCCTAAGACAGCAACAAAACTATTTGAAATGCTAAATCTTCCTCAGCAGGACTGGAAGGGAGCAGGTCAGGAAGATCTGTTGAAAGATGGTCATGAACTCGGAGAAGTACAGTTGTTGTTTGATAAAATCACCGACGAGCAGATTGATTTTCAATTGGAAAAACTGGCTGCAGCAAAAGTCAATAATGCAAAGGTAGCTACTCCGGCAGTACCGGCTAAGGAGAATGTAACCTTTGATGAGTTTATGAAAATGGATATCCGTATCGGAACAATCCTTACTGCAGAGAAAGTAGCGAAAACGAAAAAACTGCTTAAACTGACCATCGATACAGGTATAGATCAGCGTACTGTCGTATCTGGTATTGCGGAGTTTTATGCTCCTGAAGATATCGTTGGCCGACAGGTTTCTATTCTGGTGAATCTGGAACCCCGCGAAATTAAGGGAATCACTTCACAGGGAATGATACTGATGGCTGAGGATGCAGATGGTCGTCTGGATTTTGTACAACCTTCCACAACGATAAAACCCGGAAGTTCAGTCCGATAATCAGATTCAATATACTGACGACCTGAGCATTTTGATTATGTCTGGATTAATATAAAGAGAAGCCTGTTTCAGTAAAAATGAGACAGGCTTTTTTTCTTATACAGTATCTTTTATAGTTTTCGTTTTATATCTGTCAATAATCCAAAACAGCATAAAGAAGATAAAAGAAGGCAATACCCACCACAGCTCATATTCAGCCAATGGAATGGCGTGTACAAGTCGTTCCGCTCCGGCCAGATGAATTCCGAGTCCAGCTAACAGATATACTGTAGATACCAGTGTCGTGCCAGCTACAGCCCCGATGTAAGGTAGTTTGGAAATAATCTTTTTGCCGAAAATAATGACATATAATACCAGGGTAATCACAATGGGATAGATAAAGGCAAGAAACGGATAAGCCACTTCTATAATGTATTCTACTCCTGTGATGGAAAGTATACCGGACAGGAGGCAGCATATCGTGACGATGACCTCATAACTGATCTTATTCTTAAATAAAGTGCTGAAAAATGTTCCTACTGCACAAGTCAGTGCTATTGCTGTTGTCAGACAGGCTAAGGCAATACTCAGAGAGATCGCAATAGTTCCATATCCTCCCAGAATTTTGTTGGAGATAAACAGTAGAAGTTCGGCCCGTTTGATATCATTTCCTGTACTGTAGCCGGAGGTTGCGCCCAATATGACCAGTCCGCCATAGATCAACAATAAAAATATGGCTGCCATCAACCCCGCACTGATGACGATTTGATTTTTTTCTTTTAAAGAGGTATAACCTTTCATTCGGGCTGCTGTAATAATGATTCCGGCAAAGATGACAGAAGCCAGTACATCCAGAGTCTGATATCCTTCCGTAAATCCGGATGTAAATGCGGCTACAGAAGTGCCTGTGCCATTGAGCGGATCCGAAATAGGGTATAATATACCGATGGTAATCAGCGTAAGTAACAAGACAAGGAGTACGGGCGTAAGAAAATTGCCGATTACATCTACCACTTTCGAAGGCCGTATGGAAAGTACAAACGTAATCACAAAAAATAATACCGATCCCCAGATTGGAGATAAAGATGGAAATGTCGGTAATAGTCCTACCTCATAGGTTGTTGCTGCTGTACGCGGAATAGCAATAAGCGGTCCTATTCCCAGCATAATGACTGCACCAAGTACCAATGCAACGGTTCTATGAACCCTGCCCGCGAGATCTTCAAATGTTTCTCCCGAATTGACAACAGAAAGTACGCCCAAAAAGGGAAGCAAAATACCGGTCAGGCCAAATCCTGAAATAGCCAGTCCCCAGTACTGTCCTGCACCAAGACCAATAAGAGGCGGAAGAAGTAAGTTGCCCGCTCCGAAGAACATAGCAAATAAGGCAAAGCCCAGGGTGGTGATGTCACTTATTTTTCTCAAAATGAGGATAGTTTACGGTATTTACTAAAAGACTGAACCGCAAATATATAAACTTCCTACTGAAATAAAAGATCTACAATCTGGCGGGCTTCTTTTACATCATGCACACGAAGAAGTTGTACTCCTTTGCTTAATAGTAGAGTATTTAATGCTGTGGTACCATTTAAAGCATTTTCCGGAGTCAGATGCAGTTTCTTATAGATCATGGATTTACGGGAGAGTCCACCCAGAATAGGGAGACCTAAGTAATGTAATTCGTCTATGCGATGGAGTAATTCGTAGTTCTGTTGCAGGCTTTTGGCAAAGCCGAAGCCGGGATCCAGGATAATATCCTTCACTCCTAAACTGCGTAATACAGAAACTCTGCTTCCTAAAAAAGTCGCTATATCTGTAATAATATCATCGTACGTAGTCATTTCCTGCATGTTTTCAGGTACACCGCGCATATGCATCAGGATATAAGGCACCTGTAAATTGGCTACAGTCTCAAACATCTGATCATCCAGTGTTCCGCCGGATACATCATTGATAATATGTGCACCGGCTTTAATGCTTTGTTCCGCAACTTCAGCACGAAACGTGTCGATCGAAAGGATTGCATGAGGAAAGATGCCGGCCATCTTTTCGATCACAGGAATGGCACGGTCCAGCTCCTCCTGTACGGAGATAAGAGCTGCTCCGGGGCGTGAAGAATATGCACCGATATCTAATATGTCTGCGCCCTCCTCCAGCAGTTGTTCTGCTTTTTTGAGTGCCGCGTCAAGATGCTGATGTTGTCCGCCGTCAAAGAAAGAATCCGGAGTTACATTGAGGATTCCCATTATTCTAGGATAGTCAAAAGTGATCAGTCTTCCTTTTGCATTAACAGATTGAGCTGGGGTGCTGTGCATCATATTCATAGTAGACAAATTTACCAATGATTCTTATATGCTGTGTAGGGTAAGGGATATAATTTATATCCTGACGATTTCTGTAAATTTTGTAATACTAGCTTAGGATAAGTTATATCTTCCGGATATGGATACGGTAAAATTTAGAGACAGGTGCTGTATTAGGGAAGTACACATGTTTGAAGTAAAGGGTGTGATCGTCATACCAGAAAACATCTGTCATAAAGCAAAAATACAGGTTTTCTTTTTCTAGAAATGAAAAAGCATCCCTCAGGTTAAATATACTTTTGAAACCTGTACCCGTTTTTTTCTGAATAAAATATTCATCACATTCCTGTCCGGGGAAATAACCGTTTAGTCTGCTGTTTTTAGAAGGGTTATATCGTATATAGCCCGGATTTCCCACTTCACCACCTTGTTCACCCGTAGTGAGGTTAAAGCTGTAATCCGAAGAATGTCCGCCTTCACAGAATAGAATATCTTCTGATGGATAGTACGCAACAAATGCTACATCTGTCACCCGCTCTATCCGGTCCACCGAATCATAGGTTTTATAATAATGAAGTTTACCGTTTTTGAACCGGATACTGCTCACAAGTTCTCCGTCAATAGTAGAATCCAGAACTGCATTCTCATTATACCCCGAAAAGACTACCCGACCTTTCAGCATCTTCTTTACTTTTCCGAAGTCTTTTATATAGAACAGGCTGTCATGTTGTTTCGGACCGGAAGTTTTTAAGTAGGTAAAGGCTACAGAGTCTATTTCCGATATCTGCAAACTGTCCGAACTGAACTTGACCGTTCCCGTAGTATCGACCACAGAAGGTAATGTTTCCGCATAAACAGGTTCCTGTTTTTTCTGTTGGTTTGCACATCCGATGACAGATAGCAACGTGAGGAGAATAAGTGCCGTTATTTTCATAAAGGATGAGAATAAAAAAAGCTGATGCAACACGATTCTGAATCAGCTTTTGAAGTTTATTTTACGATTACACCATCGGCAACAATCGTGATCGATTCTTTTGGTTTTGTGATTTTAGCAATTTCTTCTTTACTTTTACCCATATCTTCAGCATAATGCTTTAGCCAGGCAACAGAAGTTTTATTTAATTTAGCTTTACCTTCAACCACCACTGTTTTACCAACAATATCCTGTGGCATAAAATAGGTGTAGTCTGTAAAGCGTACCATGACAGGTTCTTTACTTCCTTCCCGCTTCAGCGTCATAAAACAACCTTTCTTTTTACAAACTTCTACGACAACTCCTTCAACTTTACCGGTGTAAGTGCTGTCTTTTCCAAAAGATTTTTCCAGTTTACTCACTGAGATAGCCTGATGCTGATCAATCTTTTTTCCATATTGAACTCCTGATTTTGCTGATGGTATGTCGGATTGTTGTGCAGATCCGTAGCCCATCCCTACAAGGACTAACAACAACATTAATGTGATTTTTTTCATGTAGATGATATTTACTGTTTAATGAAAAATGAAACTAAATCCCTATGATAAAGATAAGCAATCTTCTAATGAAGAATGCAGCATATGCGGAATCAATTTCTATAACTACCGAATATAGATATTTTGAAATCAGCTAGTTAAGCTCGCCATAAGCAGACTATTTCCTGATAAATTCAAATTTACCGCTAGGGTCAAGCTTCATAATAGTTGAGGCTTTTCCTGCTCCTATGTCTTTTTGCCCAAACTGAACAGTGTAATCTACGCCGTCTTTTATTTTTTGGTCAATATCTCCGAATGTTTTTGCTGAAGGTTCTCCGCTGATATTAGCAGATGTCGAAATGATCGGTTTACGAAAGCGTTGTAATAGTTGCGTACAGAATGGATGATTGACAATGCGGATACCGATAGAACCATCTTCCGCAATGGCATTAGCAGCCAGATTTTTTGCATTGGAATATACGATGGTCAGCGGATGTTCTGTGTATTCGATCAGTTGATAAGCTACTTCCGGAATATCATTGACATACCCTGCCAGCTGATTCTCATTGTGCAGCAGCACAATCATGCTTTTTTCTTTTGAACGCCCTTTTAACTGAATAACGCGGTCTACTGCTTCCGGATTAGTCGCATCACATCCGATACCCCAGATGGTATCGGTAGGGTATAGAATAAGCCCTCCATTTTTCAATGTTTCGAGGGCTTTATTGATATCTTCTCTGTCTATTGGAGTCATTTTAATAAAATATACTTCTGTTGAGCTGATTATACAGCTACATTATGATCGCGTAAAGCGTCATTCAGTGAAGTTTTCTTATCTGTAGATTCCTTACGTTTTCCGATAATCAGCGCACATGGTACCTGATATTCTCCGGCAGGGAATTTTTTGGTATAAGATCCGGGGATCACGACCGAACGTGCGGGTACATGACCTTTATATTCGATTGGCTCAGGACCGGTTACATCAATTATTTTTGTCGAAGCTGTTAATACTACGTTTGCACCCAGGACCGCTTCAGATTCTACACGTACGCCTTCTACTACGATTACTCTTGATCCGACAAATACATTGTCCTCAATAATTACCGGAGAAGCCTGTACAGGTTCCAGTACACCACCGATACCTACACCACCACTCAGGTGTACATTTTTACCAATCTGTGCACATGAACCTACCGTAGCCCATGTATCGACCATTGTACCTTCGCCTACATAAGCACCTATATTGACATAAGAAGGCATAAGGATCACACCTTTTGCAAGGTAAGCACCTAAGCGGGCAGAAGCACCGGGAACTACGCGTACACCTAAGTGCTTGTAGTTGGTTTTCAACTTCATCTTATCATAATAAACAAAAGGTCCGGCTTCTGTTTCTACCATCTCCCGGATAGGGAAATAAAGGATCACCGCTTTTTTGATCCATTCATTGACATGCCATCTTGTGCCGATTGGTTCTGCTACACGAATTTCACCATTATCCAGTTTAAGAATAATCGTGCGGATAGCTTCAGCATATTCTTTATATTCTAACAACTGCCTGTCTTCCCAAGCGTCCTCAATCAGTTTTTGCAAGTTTTCTAATTCCATGAAATTAATTGTGATAATTTGACTAACAAAGATGGAAAATTTTGTTGATATTATTAGCAGATAAATAGATATTAGCTCGTTATAGATATACCAGATTGGCAAATAATTAAAGAAGAATTAATCTTGTTTTATGGATATTTGTACTCCGTGCAATAGCAGTTTCTGAAAAAATATGCTTTGTATTTGCAGATATTAATAAAGCACAGAGAGTTTGGGATATTGTAAATCATTGCTGCAGATAATTTTTTTGCATTTATACTTTTAAATTTTTACTTTGAGAAAAATATGGCTGGAGAAAAGGATAAACTCAGAATCGATAAATACTTGTGGTCAATCCGCATTTTTAAGACAAGGAGTCTGGCAATGGAAGCCTGTAAAGCAGGACGTGTAAAGTTGAACGGACAAAATATCAAACCTTCTTATGTGGTCAAAATCGGGGAAACCTATGCTGTACAAAAGGGGGTAGAAAGACGGGTGATCAAAGTAGTGGGCTTGCTGGAAAGACGGGTTGATGCCAGGACTGCGGTACAGTTCTACGAAGATCATACACCGGAGGAAGAAACATATGCTTACAAATCTGTGTTTCATGCACCTGTATTGCAACGGGACAGGGGTGCAGGAAGACCTACTAAACGGGATCGGAGAGAAATCGAAGATTTGCAAAACGACTGGTGGGAATCGCTGGATGATTAATCGGGTACTGTTTAGTGTAGTTGTGTAACATAAGTCACCAAACGGGGAAATATAAAAGCTGATCTTTGTATAAAAATAAATTATATGGAATGGATATTTGAACCCTGGCCATGGTATATAGGAGGTCCCTTAGTCGCTTTTTGTATGATTGCACTTCTGCTTGCAGGTAAGAATTTTGGTGTTTCCTCTAATTTCAGAACCATATGTGCGGCATGTGGAGCTGGTAAGACGTCTGATTTTTTCAAGTTTGACTGGAAAGCACAGCGCTGGAACTTACTGATATTAATCGGGGCTGTGTTAGGAGGTTATGTCGGCGCGCATATTTTATCAGACGAGGCACAGATTCCGGCTATTCACCCCGATACCATTACTAAGCTTCATCAACTCGGGTTTCAGAGTGCCGGTAAGGGATATGCCCCGACAGAGCTGTATGATACTTTTGACTTGAAAGCATTGGGATTATTGCTCGCAGGTGGTCTTTTAGTCGGTTTTGGTTCGCGCTATGCAGGAGGCTGTACTTCGGGACATGCGATCTCTGGCTTGAGCGATTTACAATTACCTTCGCTGATTGCTGTAGTTGGATTCTTTATCGGCGGCTTGCTGATGGTTCATGTTATTTTTCCGGTATTATTTTAAAAAAACAGACAGCATGAGAAAATTAGTATTCATCCTTATCGGATTGATTTTAGGATTGACCATGTATAAAGCTGAAGCGGCTTCATGGTTCAGAATATATGAAATGTTTAATTTTCAGTCTTTTCATATGTATGGCTTTATAGGTTCTGCACTGATTATCGGAATAGGAGCCATTCAATGGATTAAACGTCGTAAAATCAAAGACATGGACGGGCATCAGATACATATTACCCCAAAAGAAAAGTCCTTCAGCCGTTACCTTTTCGGAGGGATTATTTTCGGACTGGGCTGGGCATTGGCCGGAGCTTGTCCATTGCCAATGTTTGTATTGGTCGGAGCAGGAGTTTTCCCCATTTTGATTGTTATCCTTGGAGCTATTGCAGGAACATGGTTGTATGGCCTGATCCGTCATAAGCTTCCTCATTAATAACGTGCTTATTTATGTATACCGCAGCATTACAAGTCGCTTACGGAACTGTTTTTGAGCCTCGTCTGATAACGGAAATTGAGGAAGTAGCCCGTTTTCTTTCCTTTAAGAAAGCTGACATACTTATCGATGCAGGACAATATATCAAAGTAATGCCGCTTCTGGTCGAAGGTGCTATACGCATTATGCGTGAAGATCCGTGGGAAGGAGAATTGTTACTCTATTTTCTTGAAAAGGGAGATACGTGTGCCATGACATTAGCCTGTTGTCTGGGCGATAAGAAAAGTGAAATCAAAGCTGTAGCTGAGACAGATGCATTAGTGGCTATGATACCCGTCAGCAAGATGGAGGAATGGCTGGCGAAATATAGCAGCTGGCGCAATTTTGTGTTTACCAGTTACAACAGGCGCATGGAAGAAATGTTAGGAGCAATAGATCAGCTCGCTTTTCATAAGATGGATGTGCGGATTCTGCATTATCTGGAAGAAATTACGAAGATAAACAACACTCGTTCCATTAATAAATCGCATCAGGAGATAGCAGATGCACTGAATACCTCACGTGTTGTCGTCTCCCGCATCCTGAAAGTGTATGAGAATGAAGGTAAAGTCCGGCTCAACCGAAGTACAATAGACTTACTGTAGTCAGCAACTACAGGGCACTGATTCTTCTGATTCAAAACTTGCATTGCTGTAACAAATGTTACCGTTATAACGAATATCAAAAGATACTTTTACAGTATTATAATATGAATACATAAATATGGAGTTGCTTGCTTACTTACTGGCTGTATTGATCGGTATATCTTTGGGCTTGATCGGGAGTGGAGGTTCTATCCTTACAGTCCCCATTCTGGTGTACATTCTGGATATCGATCCTATTCTGGCCACTGCATATTCGTTGTTTATAGTGGGGATGACATCGCTTGCCGGAGGTATTTCACAGACCATCAGCAAACAGGTGGATTATAAGATGGTGTTGCTGTTTGGAATTCCTTCCATCATTATGGTTTTGTTTACAAGAGGGTATATAATGCCACACATTCCTCAGGAAATGGGTAGAGTCGGGGATTTCGTGCTGACAAAAGGCATGTTTGTAATGGTGCTTTTTGCAGTTATTATGCTTTTCGCATCTGTTTCAATGATCCGTTCAAAGGAAAAAACGCCTGAAGCCGAAAAGCAGCCTTACGATAACAAAAGCATTATACTGAAAGGAATTTTCCTAGGGGTAATTACCGGGATGGTTGGAGCCGGCGGAGGATTTCTGATTATACCTACACTTGTCCTTTTTGCTGGTATGCCGATGAAAAAGGCAATAGGAACCTCCCTTATGATTATTGCATTCAATTCCCTGATCGGCTTTGTTGGTTTTGTAGAGATCGACGGCCATGAGGTCGATTGGCGATTATTGTTTTTGTTTTCCATAGCCGCTATTTTAGGAATCCTGATCGGAACATTATTATCCAGAAAAATATCCGGTTCGAACCTGAAGACCTCCTTCGGTTGGTTTGTGCTGATCATGGGAATTATGATTCTGGTTAGAGAGATATTAGATATTTAGTTATTAAAGAAAATATTAAGTTATGTTTTTTGAACGTATATATGATGAGAGTTTAGCTCAGGCTAGTTATATGATCGGTTGTCAGGCAAAAGGAGTTGCACTGGTCATCGATCCCAAAAGAGATGTAGATACATATCTGGAAATTGCGCAACGTAACAATCTGAAAATTACTAAGATTACCGAGACCCATATTCACGCAGACTTTCTGAGCGGATCGCGGGAGCTTGCAGCACTTACGGGAGCGGCCCTTTACCTTTCGGATGAAGGAGGCGAGGACTGGCAGTATGAATTTCCACATGAGGGATTGAAAGAAGGGGATAAGCTGGTCGTAGGTAATCTGACATTGACTGTGATCCATACTCCGGGACACACGCCCGAGAGTATAAGTTTTGTCCTGACTGATCATCCTGCTTCTGATCAGCCGATCATGGTATTCACCGGCGATTTTGTATTCGTGGGTGATGTCGGACGGCCGGATTTACTGGAAAAGGCCGCCGGGATAGCCGGGACAAAGGAAGCCGGTGCAAAAGAAATGTTCAGGTCAATTCAAAAATTTCTTGCCCTACCGGATTTTGTACAGCTATGGCCGGGACATGGCGCAGGATCATCCTGTGGAAAAGCGCTGGGATCTGTTCCGAGTAGTACAGTAGGATATGAGCGTATACGCAACTGGGCCTTATTGCAACAGAAAGAAGATACATTTGTCACTGAATTACTGGACGGACAGCCCGAACCACCTGCTTACTTTGCCATGATGAAAAAGCTGAATAAGGTAGACCGGCCATTGCTGCTGCATGTTCCAGAGGTTCCTTTGCTGAACAAAGAGCAATTTTTAAAGTATAAACAGGATGGTGTCACCATTGTGGATACACGTCCGAAGGAGTTGTTTGTAAAAGGACATATTCCCCAATCCTTAAACATTCCGCATAAAAAATCTTTTGCTACCTGGGCAGGCTGGATCCTGACGTACGACAGACCATTTATTTTGATTGCGGCCGCACATGAAAAAGAAGAGTTAACGCGCAAACTTATGCGTATAGGACTGGATAACGTTATTGGCTACATAACCAACATCGATGATTTGGGTATGCAGGTAGAGAGCACAAAGGTAGTGGATATAGCAGCTGTGAAGTCTGGGATTAATAATCCTGACATTCAGCTTATCGATGTTCGTAATATGAACGAATACCAGGGAGGACATATTAAAAGAGCAATTTCGCTGATGTGGGGCAATCTGGAAAAAAATCTTTCGGCTATTGATCCTCAAAATACCAAAATTATTTATTGTCAGGGCGGAGACAGAGCTTCGATAGCTGCTTCTTTATTGAAGAAAAACGGGATTGAGCACGTAGAAGTCTATCTGGGAAGCATGAATGAATGGCTTTCGCAAGGACAGGAGCTCGAATTTTAATTTTAAATCAGCTTTGACTGTAAAATAGAATTCTTTTAATAATTATGCCGGCAATCTGTAGCTAAACACACGGATGCCGGCATAATAAATATGTTTATTCCGGAATACTGTAATGACTCATGTATCTTACGATCCGGTTTGCCCGACCGTTGACATATGTAGAAGGATTGCGTGCATCCCATTTCTGAGGACTAGGCAGAATAGCAATAATGAGAGCAGCTTCTTTTTTTGTTAAACTTTTGGCTGATTTGCTGAAGTAATACTGGGCTGCGGCCTCAGCTCCATATACACCTTGCCCCATTTCAATTACATTGAGATATACTTCGAGGATTCGTTTTTTACTCCAGAACAATTCAATAAGAAAGGTAAAATAGGTTTCAAAACCTTTTCTAACCCAGGAACGTTCCGGCCATAGAAATACATTTTTGGCCACCTGCTGGCTGATTGTACTTCCTCCACGGAGTTTCTTACCGTTTTGATTTTTCTCCATTGCTTTCTGGATAGCTTGTACATCAAATCCATTGTGCTCCATAAAGTGAGCATCTTCACCGGCAATGGCGGCACGTTTCAGATTATTGGACATATCATCATAGTCCAGCCAATCCTTCTCCAACTTCCACTCTTTGCCCATTCCCTTTCGCTCAAAACCACGTTTGATCATCAGGTAAGTAACCGGAGGATCTATAAAACGCAGGCAGATCACCCAGAAAATAGTGATTGCAAAAAATCCTCCTACTATACGTCCTGTCCACTTAAGGATTTGATTCTTAATGTCTTTGGAGCTTGATTTTCGTTTTACTTTGTTGCCTCTTTTGATCGCCATGGCGCTTATTTCATTTATCGTGCAAACATAATAGCTATTACGCAGTATTGGTTAATTTATTTTAAAGTTTTCAGAAAATAAACAGTGTCTCTTAAATTCAATGGATAGATACAGAAACTTATCAGTTGAATTTAAGAAGATTCGCTGAGGAAATCAGATACTCAAAGGTGTTTTTACCGGCAAAAAATTGAAAATATAAAATTGTTATTTATAGTAAATTTGCCGATGGCGACAAGCAAAAAAAATATCAAAGGAATATCCGATGAAATCTAAAACCTATCAGGTTGGAAATTTTTGTAGCTTCAATCTGCTGTCATTAGAGCTGTCATTAGATTTATAGCGTGGATTATTCTTATATCGTTAACGCCGTACATTTGTCTGCCAGCGCAATTGACAGCATTATAATTCATGATTTATACAAAAAAGTTAATGCCTGACAATATAGTATGTTTCTCTCTGCAGAGTTGCCTATCTGCTACATTTCTGTTATTTTTACAGCTTATCAAAAATCGATATTAAATTGGCAAAGGCAGCAAAAAAAGAAACTCCATTGATGCAACAGTATAATGCTATAAAGGTGAAATATCCGGGAGCATTATTGTTATTCAGAGTGGGAGACTTTTATGAAACGTTTGGGGAAGATGCAATCAAAGCCGCAGGCATATTAGGGATTGTATTGACAAAGAGGGGGAGTGGAAGTGAGTCCGAGACAGCATTAGCGGGATTTCCGCATCATTCTTTGGAAACGTATCTGCCAAAATTGGTAAGAGCTGGTCAGCGGGTGGCGATCTGTGATCAGTTGGAAGACCCGAAGACGACCAAGACTATTGTCAAGCGCGGAGTGACAGAGCTGGTAACTCCGGGAGTATCTTACAGCGATAATATCGTTCAGCAAAAATCCAATAATTACCTGGCATCTGTATTCTTTGAAAAGAATTCCACAGGAGTTGCTTTTCTGGATATTTCTACCGGAGAATTTTTGGTTGCGCAAGGCAGCAACAGCTATATTGATAAACTTTTGCAGGGATTCAAACCTACAGAGGTCATACTGGCAAAAAAACAGTTTAAAGAATTTACAGAACATTTCGGAAGCCAGTTTTACACCTATACACTGGATGAGTGGCCGTATACCGGAGATTATGCAACAGAGACCTTGCTCAAGCACTTTGAGGTCAACTCGATGAAAGGCTTCGGAATAGAACGCATGCCTGTAGGTATTATAGCGGCCGGTGTTGCACTTCATTATCTGAATGAAACGGAACATCGTAATCTGCAGCATATATCCAATATATCGCGTATCGAAGAGGATCGCTATATGTGGCTGGACAGGTTCACGATCCGTAATCTGGAATTGATAGGATCTGCGAATGAAAATGCAGTCACCCTTTCGGATGTACTGGATCATACGGCTTCACCGATGGGTGCACGTTTGCTCAAACGATGGATCGTCATGCCGCTAAAAGATCGGGTTTCTATACAGGAACGGTTAAATGTAGTGGAGCATTTTCATCAAAACAAATCTTTACGGGATGAGCTGGTGCAGGAAATCAGGCAGGTAGGCGATCTCGAGCGTCTGATCAGTAAGATCGGACTTCTCAAAGCCAATCCCAGAGAGATTATGCAATTGAAACGATCGTTGTATGCGATCGAAAAGTTGAAAACCCTAACAGGGAATGCAGACACAGAGTCATTAAAAATTATCTCGGAACAGCTTAACACCTGTTCATTGATTCGTGATAGAATAGAAAGAGAAATGCAGGCCGAGCCCCCTGTTGCACTTAATAAAGGAAATGTCATGGCAGATGGCATTGACAGTGAACTGGATCGTCTGCGTAAAATTGCCTTTGGCGGTAAAGATTATCTGCTGGAAATTCAGAAACGTGAAGCTGAACTGACAGGAATTCCATCTTTAAAGATAGCGTTCAATAATGTTTTCGGGTATTACCTTGAGGTGACCAATACCCATAAGGATAAAGTACCTGAAGGCTGGATCCGTAAACAGACATTAGTAAATGCAGAACGCTATATCACGGAAGAACTGAAGGAGTACGAAGAGCAGATCCTCGGTGCTGAAGAAAAAATTCAGGTTATAGAAAACAGACTGTATGCTGAACTTTTATCTGCTATTGCCGAATACATTAAACCGGTACAGCTTAATGCTCAACTCGTGGCCAAACTGGATGTCCTGTTGAACTTTGCTGTAATAGCGGAAAAGAATTTTTATGTCAAACCGGAGATCAGCGAGAGCAAAGTTCTGGACATAAAAGGCGGACGACATCCCGTGATCGAAAAGAACCTGCCAATCGGACAGGACTATATCACCAACGATACTTTCCTGGATAATGATGCACAGCAGATCATTATTATTACAGGACCCAACATGGCCGGTAAATCCGCTTTGCTAAGGCAGACCGGACTGATTGTGTTAATGGCACAGATCGGAAGTTTTGTTCCTGCCAAAACAGCGCATATCGGTTTAGTAGATAAGATATTTACCCGTGTAGGGGCATCGGATAATCTTTCTTCAGGTGAATCTACCTTTATGGTTGAAATGAACGAAACAGCCAGTATCATGAATAACCTGTCGGACAGAAGTCTTATTCTGCTGGATGAGATCGGACGTGGTACGAGTACATATGATGGTATTTCTATTGCATGGGCGATTGCTGAATTTTTACATAATCACCCGACAGCAAGAGCAAAGACCTTATTTGCGACGCATTATCACGAACTCAATGAATTGAGTACTTCCATGCCCAGAGTCAAAAACTTCAATGTCACGGTTAAGGAAGTCAATAATAAAGTTATCTTTTTACGTAAACTGGTGCCCGGAGGTTCAGAACACAGCTTTGGTATTCATGTGGCCAAACTGGCCGGAATGCCTCCGAAATTGCTGGGAAGAGCAAATGAGATCCTGAAGCGTCTGGAACAGGAACGTACAGGAGGAGAGCAGATAAAGGACAGTATGCGTAAAATACAAAAACAGGCCTATCAACTACAAATGTTTGCTATAGATGATCCTATTCTGGAAAAAATCCGGGACATGCTGAATAATCTGGATGTCAACACCCTGACTCCGGTAGAAGCCCTGATGAAACTGGATGAAATACAACGTCTTCTGAAAAACTAAAACCGAAAGAATAATTCTACACTTCCATAGTGATTGTAGATGTCTGTGATCAGGTTACTGTCCCACTGATAAGGAGTGTAATGGTAACCGATCTCCAGTCCGATGTAATTTTTTCTGGATACTCGGTACATACCTGCCAGACTGGCTCCTAGATGAAGTGTATTCACATTATGAAATCTTGTGCTGGAACCATCTCCGTATTCATCCACATAATTGTCATTATATACCGTTTCGGATAAGCCTGTACTGATCACTTCCCATCCTATACCCAATTTAGGAATCAGCATAAATTTGCCCCGGTCCAGAGCTTTATAGCCTACATTGCCACCCACAGAGAAGCTGGCCGCAGAGTTTACATCCATTGTCTCGTTATAGAGCAGGTATTGAAAATCTCTGTCCGAACTGTTAATTCTGACCTTTATTCCTCCTTCGAAAATAAAGTTTTTGCGTAGCGAACTCATTACTGTGAATCCGAAGACCGGATTATATCCGAATGTGGTATTGGTGCCACCCAGCGGGCCGTAAGTACCGGCATAGATCGTATAACCTACTCTGTCTTTATAATCGTCTGAATAAGATCCTTTGTTGCTTTTAGCCTGATTACTTTCGGCTTGCTGAGCCGCAATTTCATTAAAATCATCAGCAAATAAAGCGATCAGTTTCCGGTCCTTATCAGCTAACTGGTAGCTATCCGAATAGAGTAAGGCTTTGGCTTTCAGTTTCAGTAAGGAATCTGCCTGATGACGTAAGGGTACATAATCAAACAGAGAAGGTTGTTTGCTGTAAATTTCCTTGTAGTTTTTCTTATCCGCATTATTCCATCTTTTGATGAGTTGCTGATCGTATTTTTGATTGTAGTAATAATCCAGTTCAGTTTGATAAGGAGATTTAGAAATCAGAAGCTGGAGGATACTGATGCGTTCCAGAAACTCGGTCTTTCCGCAATCCTTTTCCCACACATTGACAATATCCCGGATAGCATCAAAATCATTTTGGACTAAAGCCGGAACAAGTTTATCCAGAGCGGATTGAGCAGTCGTGATACAACTGGCGGAGGTAGATACAGTTTGCTGTGCACGGCTAACTCCGCTGATTCCAAGCAGCAAGACTGTAAATAAAAAGAAGGATATGTTGCGCATAATAATAAACTAATAAACGAAAGTAACGATTTTTTTGATTTATGAAGTAATGCGAAGCTTGTGGGTGCTACAGGGGATTGTATCTTTGTACTATGTCTTCTATTTTTCAGTTTAAACAATTTGCTGTAGATCAAACGGATTGTCCCATGAAGATCAATACAGATGGAGTATTGCTGGCTGCTACTACGGCAGATATTCCGGCTGCACATATACTGGATATAGGGACGGGCACTGGGGTGATTGCACTGATGCTTGCACAACGATTCGAAAATGCCACACTTGAGGCTGTTGAGATCGATGCGCTTGCTGCGGATCGGGCGAAGCAGAATTTTCTGAATTCCCCTTTTTCCGAACGGATGTACGCACAGCATGTTTCCTTTGAAGACCTGCATCCGGTCAGTAAATATGATCTGATTATCTCAAATCCTCCCTTTTATACAGATTCGCTGCATAACCCCGATAACAGAAAAAAAACAGCCAGACATGCTGATCTTCCTTTCTTTGAAAGACTCTTTGATTTTGCCGGGCGCCATCTGATGGAGGAGGGTTTGTTGCGTCTGATTCTTCCGCCGGAGCTTGCCGGTCAACTGCAGGATATTGCCGCTGCTCAGGAACTGATAGCAGAGCATGTGATAGCTGTGCAGTCGTATAAAGACAGTCCTGTATTCAGGAAGATGATAACATGGCGTAAGGGAGATAAGAAAGACCTGATGAAGGAGGAATTATTGATTATATATGAAAGCAAAGGAGTATATTCGGACAGATATAAAGAACTTTTACGACCGTATTTTTTAGCTTTTTAGACACATGACAAAAATTGGATTGATATCAGATACACACAGCTATCTGGACGAGGCGGTGTTTACCTATTTCGAGAATTGCGATGAGATCTGGCATGCCGGCGATTTCGGATCGTTACAGGTCGCAGATGCGTTAGCTGCATTCAAACCTTTTCGCGGTGTATATGGGAATATAGACGGTAAGGAGATAAGAGTACAATACCCGGAAAATCTAAGATTTATGTGTGAAGGAGTGGATGTATGGATAACGCATATAGGAGGATATCCCGGACGTTACTCTTCTGCTGTGAAAGCTGAAATTACAGCCAATCCTCCACAATTATTTATCTGTGGACACTCTCATATTTTAAAAGTACAGTTTGATCAAAAATTAAAATGTTTGCATCTCAACCCTGGTGCAGCCGGTAAACATGGTTGGCAAAAAGTCAGAACATTGATGCGTTTTGATATAAATGGGGATAAAATTGAAAATTTGGAAGTTATAGAACTCGCAAATCGTTAATCTCTGGATGTCATTGGGTTGCAGGATTGTTTTAGGTTGCCTACATTTGGCCTGAATCATATAAACAAACAAAACAACAAATGACAATTATGAAAACCTTAGGTCAGTTTATCATTGAAAAGCAGGCCGATTTCCCCTATGCAAAAGGGGAGCTTTCCCGACTGTTACGAGATATTGGAATCGCGGCGAAAGTAGTCAACCGGGAGGTAAACAAGGCCGGACTGGCCGATATCCTCGGTGACGCAGGACAGACCAATGTGCAGGGGGAGGGGCAGAAAAAACTGGATGTTTATGCGGATGAGCAATTTATGAAAGCCCTGAATCATGGAGGAGAATGTTGTGTTTTTGCTTCGGAAGAACAGGATGAAGCCATTTACCTGGATTCGACAGTGTCCAAAGATGCCAAATATATCGTCTGTATCGATCCGCTGGACGGTTCCTCCAATATCGATGTGAATGTCTCCGTAGGAACGATCTTTTCTATATACAGAAGAAAATCCGTCAATGACCGGGCAACCTTAAGTGACATTCTGCAAAAAGGAACAGAGCAAGTCGCTGCAGGATATATTATCTACGGCTCTTCTACCATGCTGGTATATACCACCGGAAAAGGAGTTAACGGTTTTACACTTGATCCTTCCATAGGTGAGTTCTGTCTTTCACATCCCAATATCAAAATTCCCAAAAGCGGATCTATCTATTCGATTAATGAAGGTAACTATATCAAATTTCCGCAGGGCGTCAAAGATTATATCAAATATTGTCAGGTAGAAGATGCATCTACAGGCAGACCCTATACTTCCCGTTATATTGGATCCATGGTAGCCGATATTCATCGTAATCTGCTCAAGGGAGGTATATTCCTGTACCCGACTACACTGAGTCATCCCGACGGAAAACTAAGGTTGATGTACGAGTGCAATCCGATCGCTTTTATTGTAGAACAAGCCGGAGGAAAGGCGAGTACAGGTCAGGGAAGAATTCTGGATATCGTACCCAGCGAACTGCATCAGCGATGTCCGGCATTTATGGGTAGTCCTGAAATGGTGGAGAAAGTGGAGGAATTTATGCTCCGGTCTTAAAAGATCGGATTATTCACCTGCATGAACAGATTTTGTTTATTCCGATAAACAACTTGTACAGGGATAGTCCTTACAGACTGTCCCTTACTTCCAGTAAGAAGCCTTTTAACTTTTCTAAGGAATCAATGACGCGCTGATTTTCCCGTGCTTCATTTTTATTTGTACGCAGATAATCACGCGCACCCTGTAATGTGTAGCCTTTTTCTTTTACCAGATTAAAGATTATTTTCAGATTCGCAATATCTTCCTGAGTAAAGAGACGGTTGCCCTTTTTATTCTTTTTGGGTTGCAAGACCGTAAATTCACGTTCGTAAAAACGGATCTGAGATGCATTGACATTAAACATCTCCGTTACCTCACCCATCGTGTAGTATAATTTATTTATTTCGCGCTCCTTGTAAGGCATATTTATTTAAATTAGTCTTGCTCAAACAAACTTAGATAAATTTGCTTTTATATGCAATTATTGTATTGTATATATAAATAATTTGTAAATATATCCTTGCATACAGCATACAAATTTAATACAGAACGAGGGCATATGGTAAAAGACAAGATCATTGATCTCTGCCCAACAAAATTGAGATGCTAAAGAGAGAATACTTTTAAAGTCAGATTAGATATTATGCTTATTGTCAGTAAATTCTGGACTCGTATATTTTCATTTGGGAAAGCCCATGCGGTCACGGTGTACCCCTTTATTTTTCTGAGCAAAGCAATCTTTCTGGAAGATAAGGTGCTACTCAATCATGAACGTATCCATCTCAGGCAGGCGCTGGAGCTGGGGATTATCTTTTTTTATCTGTGGTATCTGATCGAATTTGCGGTTCGCTGGATACAGCAGCGTAATTTTAGACGTGCCTATCTGCGTATTTCTTTTGAGCGGGAGGCATATGCCAATGAACAAAAGCCGGATTATCTGAAAACCCGGCCTTTCTGGAAGTTCCGGAAGTATATCACAAAAAAAAGCACCTGAAAGGTGCTTTTTTTATATCTATTTAACCAACTTTAGAAAAGTTGAAATTTTCTGTTTTAATTCCCGGCGATCTACAATAAAATCTAAAAATCCATGTTCCAGTAAAAACTCAGAAGTCTGGAAACCTTTAGGAAGATCTTTTTTGATTGTTTCTTTGATAACGCGCGGTCCTGCAAAGCCGATCAAAGCTCCCGGTTCAGCAATATTGATATCACCCAGCATGGCATATGATGCTGTCACACCACCTGTAGTCGGATCCGTCAATAAACAGATATACGGGATTTTAGCCTGACTCAATAAAGCAAGTTTTGCTGAAGTTTTCGCCATCTGCATCAACGAAAATGCTGCTTCCATCATACGGGCACCACCCGATTTGGAGATCAGCATAAAAGGAATTTTATGTTCCAGACAGTAATCGATAGATCTTGCGATTTTCTCACCCACAACAGAGCCCATAGAACCGCCGATAAAAGTGAAATCCATACAAGCGACTACCAGATCCTGACCATTCAATTTACCGTGTGCACTGCGTAGCGCATCCTTTAAGCCGGTTTTGGCCTGCACCTCTACCAGACGCTCAGCGTAAGGCTTGGTATCCACAAAGTGAATAGGGTCTCCGGATCTTAAATCGCTGAACAGTTCGGTGAAATTGTTATCATCAAACAGAATCGAAAAATATGCTGCAGAGCCAATACGAATGTGGTAACCACAGTACTGACATACATAGTTGTTTTCAATTTGTTCAATATTTAACAGGGGTTTTTTACACGAAGGACATTTATTCCAAAGCCCGTCTGGAGCTTCTTTTTTGTTTTCAGTTGCGGTATTTATCCCTGCTTTCTCTCTTTTAAACCAACTCATACAAAAGTTCTTATTCGACTACAAATAAACGAAAAAATATCTTATCCCTACAACAAGTACTAAAATTAAAAGGAATGCTGTACAGGAAATGTCTCAGGATTTTAAAAAAATTAAGGCACAAAAAATGGGTAAGCTCCTTTTATCGCACCGCTCAACCAAATACCCTTGCTGTGTTCCCACCCTGGGGGAGTCAATGGGAGCTGGTCGTAAAAGACTTACCCACCGCAAAAGTAGCAAAATATTGGTAATACAGAAAATAAATGCCTGATATTTTACTATGATGCTGATTTTCATGAGAATATATTTGATGCTAAATACATGCATATAGCTATCATGAGCATATTTGTTACTTTTTGTCTATATGCTCATGATGATTTGTAGCAGATCGGCTTACATTTTCTCCGTATGGTATTCACCGGTCCATGCAAAATATCCGAAAAGAGCCAGTCCTACAGAAATAATAGGCGTTAGAACCGCCAGTATAATAATGCCGAATACCAGATCCTCCTGATGGCCGGTGCCTATCTTTGGAATAGCCAGTTCGAAAATGCAGAAATAAGCTGTGAAAAGTGCTAATGCTATCCACACAATTCCTAAAAGTTTTTTTACCGTTTCCATAGTGTTTTAGTCATTAACGTCTTTGTGAATAATAGATTTATTGATATAGAGAGCCCCTATAATGAGACATGCCGCCGAAATTATAATCGGGTACCAGAGTCCGGCAAGATAAAACTCAGGGTCCTGAGCCATCTTTGCATTACTGGCCAGATAGGTTGATACCGCAGGAAGAAGCCCGCCGAATATACCGTTACCTATATGATAAGGTAAGGACATAGACGTGTAACGTATTTTCACGGGGAACATTTCCACCAGAAAAGCTGCAATAGGACCATAGACCATTGTAATATAGATAATTTGTATAAAGATCAGAGCGGTGAGCCATACTCTGTTTTTGCCCTGTATAGTGATTGTCGTCTTGACCGTTTCTTTGGCTTCCCCTATAGTTGCAGAGGTTGTGACTATTGACGAGGTGCCATCTGTATATTCTTTTTCGGTCGTTTCAAAATTAGCATTATGCACCTCATCCAGTCCGGAGGTACGGATGGTTTTTGCAAGAACCTCTTCTTTCTGATGAATATCCGTCACGACATACATGGCTTTGTAAATGGGTCTGTAGGTAAGGATCGCCAGAAGCATACCTGAAAGCATAATCCATTTACGACCGATCTTATCACTGAGCCAACCAAAAACAATGAAAAAAGGAGTTCCGATCAATAGCGCTGTTCCTAATATGGTATCGGCCTGATCTGAATCCAGAAACATCACCGTTTTCATAAAGCTCATGGAGTAGAATTGTCCTGTGTACCATACTACTCCCTGCCCCATAGCAGCTCCGAACAGAGCCAGAAGTACAAACTTCAGATTATACCGGTTGCCAAAACTCTCTTTCAAAGGATTCGCCGATACCTTACCTTCCGTCTTGGCTTTCTGAAACTCCGGGGACTCATCCATATTCTTACGGATCAGGTAAGAGACATATACCATAATAATGGACAACATAAAAGGTACTCGCCATCCCCATGCGTCAAATTGTTCTGCCGATAATATGCTTTTGGTCAGCAGGATTACAATCAGAGAAATAAATAAACCAAAGGTCGCCGTTGTCTGAATCCAGGAAGTCCAGTATCCCCGCTGACCTTTCGGGGCATGCTCCGCTACATATGTGGCTGCACCTCCATATTCACCACCTAAGGCTAATCCTTGCAGAAGCCGCAGAATAAGAACGAGCAGTGGTGCCCAGAAACCAATAGAATCGTAACTCGGAATACAGCCGATCAGAAAAGTTGCCCCTCCCATCAGGAGCAAGGTGACCATAAATGTGTATTTGCGGCCTATCATATCGCCCAGTCTTCCGAAAAATAAGGCTCCGAATGGTCTTACCACAAATCCGGCAGCAAATGTGGCTAACGTGGACAGAAAAGCTGCCGTTGGATTGTCTGAAGGAAAAAACTTCGTAGAAATGACTACGGAGAGACTTCCGAAAATAAAGAAATCGTACCATTCGATCAGTGTCCCCATAGAGGAAGCTCCGATGACCTTCCAGATTCCCTTTTTACTAACTGTTTCTTTCATAAGTAGGTTTAGTGTTGATATATGTGATGTAATTTATATACTTTTCCGGGCATGGAGAGAATAATACCTTCCATTTCCAGTTCGAGTAGAGAAATTGCTAGCTGGCTTTGAGGTAATGCACAATGTATTGCAATCTCATCAATCGGAGCGGGATTCTGCTGTTGCAGAAATTGATATATTTTTTCCTGCTCTTCGCTGAGCTGCGGAGGAAGTAAAGAAAGTTGTGCCGAAGGTTTTTGTTGCTGTTCTTGTTCCCAGTTCATCAGATAAAAGAGGTCTGATGCATGACGGATAAGGTGGGCCCGGTTAGTTTTGATCAGGTAATTGCATCCTGCGGATGATTCCTGATCTATACCCCCCGGAAATGCACATACATCCCGGTTGTAGGTGTTCGCTATTTCTGCAGTAATCAGTGCACCACCTCTGGATGCGGCTTCAATAACAATAGTTACATCAGCCATTCCGGCAATAATCCGGTTACGCATCGGAAAATTTTGCCTGTCCGGATTTGTACCGGACGTGAATTCGGTGAGTAAACCTCCGCATGAAAGCATCTCTGCGGCTATTGCCCTGTGTGCAGCCGGATATATACGGTCTAGTCCGTGACCCATTATACCTAAGGTGGGGATCTGGTTACGGAGAGCAGCCTGATGTGCAGAAATATCAATGCCATAAGCCAGTCCGCTGATGATCTGTATACCGGGAAGCCTGAGTTCCTGAATCAGTTCATCACAGATACGTTGCCCGTATGCAGTCGCTTTTCGCGTGCCGACTATACTGATCGTCTTGGCCGGGTTGAGTGATTCCGATCCTTTATAATAGAGCACCAGAGGAGCATCATCGCATTCGCGTAATCGTCTCGGGTAACGATTGTCTTCTATCCAGAGCAAATCTATATCATGGGCAGAAATAAATGACAACTCCTTCTCCGCTTCCAGTAGCAGCTCTTTCGATCGTAAACGCTCGATAATAGCCATATTAATACCCGGAATGGTTAAAAGCTGTTTTTTTGAAGCGGTAAAAATAGCTTCCACAGCGTCACAATGAGAAAGAAGAGATCGTGACAATCGGGGACCAATACCTTTTACTTTGGTCAAAGCTATTTGTAGTAAAGTATTCATAAATGGTTATCCTTAAAGATAAGGATAAATCCTGTAACTTGATTCGCCACCCGGAATTTTCTGAAGAATCGTATCTTTGCTACGATAAAGAGATGAAAATCTCACTAGGTTTTATAAAAATAAAAGCAGCCTCGGGCTGAACAACACGAGTAACGTATGGAAACAAAAGAGCCCTTTGATATTGAAATAGAAGATATTGTATATTCTGTATTTCCGGAAGAGGAAGATACATATGTGATCTTCAAAGAAGGTAAAGAATATGTTCAGATTATTAAGGATACAGATACCACCTGGTTGAAGCTGAATCCCGAAACAGGTTTGCCAATGTTTGGTATGGATGAGGAAATCAATCTGATCGGACAGAAAATCAGAGAAGAGATCGGATAATAGAAAGCGAATATGTTTTTGGCTTGTCAAATGTTGTCACAAGCCAAAAACATAGTTATCAACTACATGGGTACGTAGACCACGTATTTGGTTTCAAAGAAATCTTCTGTAAAATAATCTGACAAGGGGTGGAGTTCCGCTTTGAGTCTGGACTCTTTGATCTCTTCTTTCAGATCTCCTCCTTTTAAATACAGAATACCATTAGGAACACCGTTTTTATCCTGTTTCAAAAATTTATTGCGGATCCATGGTGCAAAATCACCTAATCGTGTTACGGCTCTGGATACTACGAAATCGTATTTATAGTCCAGCTGCTCGGCACGCATATGATCGGCTTCCACATTGGTCAGACCTAATGCTGTCGCAACTTCCCGTACAACTTTGATTTTTTTTCCGATCGAATCGACCAGGTGAAATTTCACTTCGGGAAATAAGATGGCTAAAGGTATACCCGGAAATCCTCCTCCGGTACCGACATCCAGAATATGTGTTCCCGCTGTAATCTCTGTCATAAACTTTGCTATACCCAATGAATGAAGAACATGGTGAAGATAAAGGCTCTCTATATCTTTACGCGATATCACATTGATCTGGTTGTTCCAGAAAGGATATAACTCAGCTAACTGTGCAAACTGATTTTTTTGTGTTTCCGTTAATTTCGGAAAGTATTTATAGATAATGTCTACTGATGGATTCAAAATACGTATGGATTGAATAAATAATTATTTCCAGCTCCGTTGCGGTTTCTTCCTGTTGAATAAACCATTGATGCAAATATAGAAATAGTAATACAGGTCTAAAAATGGTAACCACCAGATAAGATCATGTACTGCAAGTTTTTTGTAAATACTGCGAAAGACAATAACCTGTAAAAGCAGTCTAAATGCATAGACTCCGGCCATATAATACCACATCGCAGGGAATAAAGCCAGACAGGCGATTAAGGTAATATAAAATAAGATACCGGAAGCGAGCTGGGTCGCTAACATGCGCTGATGTTTCTTTTTGTAAAGAACAGATGCCCCGGAATGCCTTGCTTTTTGTTTGTAATAACTTTTCCAGCTGTCTTTAGGCACCGAGTACATATGGGCATTAGGATGTATGACAATACGGGTATTTAGCTTAGTTGCATTCTGATTGACAAACAGGTCATCATCCCCCGATTTGATATGCATATGAGAGGTAAATCCTTTTCCCTTGAAAAACAATTCTTTTGTATAGGCCATATTGCGCCCTACACCCATGTAAGCATTCTTCTTCAGTGCATACGAAAGGTAACTCATTGCTGTATGTGTAGTTTCGAATCGGATGAGTTTGTTCAGGAATCCGCCTTGTCTGAAATAAGGTGAGTAACCCAGAATAATCTCTTTTCCGTCCGTAAATGCACCCGCCATTTCCGAAAGCCATTGGGGCGAATTGGGTTGACAATCAGCATCTGTAAAGACGAAATGGGTATAACGGGCAGCTTTTATACCCATAGTTACACCGAATTTTTTATTGTGTTTGAGTTGAATATGTTCCTTGATCTCTACGACTTTTAAGTGATCATATTTGCGTTCAAAGTCCTGCAATACCCACTGGGTGTCATCATTCGAACAGTCATTGACAACTACAATTTCAAACTGAGCGTATTCCTGTTCGAGGATAAGAGGTAAAAAAGATTTTAGATTATTCTCTTCATTACGTGCACAGATAATAACAGAAACAGGCACCTGATCTGTGGTCTGCTGATAGGATTGCACCTGATACCGGCTTACTTTAGTGTATACAAACAGAATGTAATACAACTGGATAAGTAAGAAGATACCTAAAATAAACAAGGCCAGATAAAAGAATGTAAAATGGCTTTGAAAAAAATGAAATATATTCACTGGAAAAAATTATAACGATTCTATGTTGAATCATGAATTCGAGCGTTAAAATTAGTTATTTATTGTCAAAGTGAGCGATTTGATTGCAATATTTACAGGAGAGATGTTAATAGATGCCATAATTTGTAGTACTTTTGCAGGTGTTTTTTAATGGCCGGTGTACGGTCAGATACAGAAGAAATATAGAAAGGTACAACCTGACTGTATGTTTCTGAAAGATAGAGAGGTTAATTCATGAAATTCACGCTTCAAGCAAACGATAAATTTTCTAAAGCCCGTGCCGGGGAAATTGAAACGGCTCATGGTAAAATTCAGACGCCCATCTTTATGCCTGTCGGTACCGCAGGTACGGTCAAAGCCGTACATCAGCATGAACTGAAACAGGATATCGAAGCACAGATTATCCTGGGTAATACCTATCATTTATATCTGCGTCCGGGACTGGATGTCCTTAATAAAGCCGGAGGTCTTCACAAATTTATCGGGTGGGATCTCCCTATTCTGACAGATAGCGGAGGCTATCAGGTATACTCCCTGACTGAAGTGCGTAAGATCAAAGAAGAAGGTGTAACATTCAGATCACATGTAGATGGTTCCAAACATCTGTTTACCCCGGAGAATGTCATGGATACACAGCGTGTCATCGGTGCAGATATCATTATGGCATTTGACGAATGTACTCCTTATCCCTGCGACTATGGATATGCCCGCCGTTCCCTGGATATGACCCATCGTTGGCTTAAGCGGTGTTGCGACCGGTTTGATACCACCGATCCGTTGTACGGATATGATCAGACACTTTTCCCGATTGTACAGGGATCTGTGTATAAAGATTTACGTGAAAAATCTGCAGAAGTCATTGCTTCCTTCAACAGGGAAGGAAATGCGATAGGCGGATTGTCTGTCGGAGAACCGGCCGAAGAGATGTATGCCATGACAGAAGTCGTATGTAATATATTGCCGACTGAAAAACCACGTTACCTGATGGGAGTGGGTACTCCGATCAATCTGCTGGAGAATATTGCACTGGGTATCGATATGTTTGACTGTGTAATGCCTACGCGTAATGCACGTAACGGTATGTTATTTACACAGAACGGAATTATCAATATCAAGAATGAAAAATGGAAAGATGACTTCTCTCCGATAGAGCCCGAAAGTGATCTGATGGCCGATCAGGTATATACCAAAGCCTACCTCAGACACCTGATTCGTTCACAAGAAATTTTAGGAGCCCAGATTGCTTCATTACATAATTTACATTTTTATCTTTGGCTTGTTAATCAGGCTCGTGAGAAGATTGTGGATGGCACATTTTACGAGTGGAAAAACAAAATGGTCAAAGTTTTAGGACAACGGTTGTAATCTAACGCGTAAGCTGTTATTCATGAAAATAATAGATTGGTATATTATTAAGAAGTATTTGTCGACGTTCGTCTTCACTATGGCTATTTTTACGGTGGTCATGGTTATCTTTGACGTTTCCGAAAAACTGGATAACTTTCTGCAATATAAAGCACCGATCTCTAAAATAGTATTTCAGTATTACGCCGGATTTATTCCTTTCTATCTGAATTTTTTATCTCCGCTGATCAACTTTATTGCTGTTATCTTCTTTACATCCAAGATGGCAGATCAGACCGAGATCGTGCCTATTCTGAGTGGAGGAATGAGCTTCAACCGAATGTTGAGGCCATACATGATAGCTGCATCTCTCATTTTTGCCGTCACTTTTGTGTTTAATATTTATATTATTCCCCGCACAAATAAAATGAAGGTGAGTTTTGAGAATGTGTATGTCAAGCCGGATAAGGCCGGAGGATCCATCTCTGCTACCCACATGCAGATCGACTCTAATACGTATGTGTATATTGATAATTTCGATACAAGACAAAAAATAGGGTATAATTTTGTACTTGAAAAATTTGATGGAGATCGTCTGAAAGAAAAGATGATTGCAGACAGAATCCGCTGGGATTCCGTTGCTACCAAATGGAAAATAGAGAATTATACCAATCGGGTTATCAATGGTCTTCATGAACGCATGGACAAAGCTGATCAGAAAGATACTACGCTTGATATGAAGCCCTCAGATTTTGAAAAATATGACAATATGTTCACGGCAATGAATACCGACGAACTGAGTAAGCGTATCGATAAAGAAGAAACACGGGGAACAGGCATGATGACCGAATTGTTGCTGGAAAAATACAAACGATATATATATCCGTTTTCCGCATTTATTCTGACGCTGATGGGCGTTTCTCTTTCTTCCAAAAAGGTGAGGGGAGGAATAGGATTAAGTCTGGGATTAGGTATCGCATTGAGCTTCGTGTATATTGTATTGATTCAGTTTTCAACGATGTTCTCGCTCAAGGGAGGTTTGCCTCCATTGATTGCAGTCATGATTCCGAATCTGATATTCCTGAGTTTAGGTCTTTATCTGATGTATAAAGCACCAAAATAATTCTTGTTTTTCATGTCCTCTATCAAAATTAACCGCAATATTCTTGTTTTGCACCTGACCGTGCTGATTTGGGGTTTTACAGGTATTTTGGGTGGACTGATCTCCGTATCAGCGATTCATCTGGTCTGGTATAGAGTAGGTATTGCTGCCATTGCATTAGCTGTATATTTTCTATTCAAGCGCCAGAGTATCGTTGTCAGTAAGCGTGATTTTCTTAAATTCTTTATGACCGGTGCTGTGGTGGGGTTACATTGGGTGCTGTTCTTTTATTCTATAAAAGTATCTACCGTATCCGTTACTCTGGTGACGCTCTCTTCGGTAACATTATATACTGCGATATTCGAGCCGATGTTATACAAACGCAAAATAGCAGCTTTGGATATTGTCATCGGACTGATCATTATTTTAGGTATATACACCATATTTCAATTTGAAACCCGGTATCTGGCTGGCATTATCAGCGGTCTCGCATGTGCATTCTGTGCAAGTGTATTCTCCATTCTCAATGGAAAAATGGTGAAATCATCCAGTCCTACCATTATTACTTTTTACGAAATGCTGGGCGCTTTTTTCTGGATCAGTGTTTTTATGCTTTTCTCTGGCGATTTCAATGCCAGTATGCAACTCAGTCAGCAAGACCTGTGGTATTTATTGCTACTGGGTGTTGTATGTACAGCAGTTGCTTATGTTATGGGAGTAGCTGTCATGAAAGAACTGACGGCATTTACTGTGGCATTGACGACCAATCTGGAAGCTGTCTATGGGATTATCCTTGCTGTATTGATATTTGGTCACAAAGAGACCATGAGTCTGGGTTTTTACGTGGGAGCTGTGATCGTATTGACGGCTGTATTTCTTTATCCATATGTCAAGACCCGAATGGAAAACCGGCAGAAAGATCTTATTATCCGTAAGCTGCATTGACATCAGCAGCTGTCCTTATTCCGGATATCCTGGAATGCTATTGTCACCTCTTTGCAGATAGTTCTGGCATATAATAATAAAGTCCGGTGTGTTTCCACGGACCGGACTTTACAGATATAAGGCAGGTGATTATGCGTAATTATAAATCGTTTCTTTGCTTTCAAGATTAGACGAACCCATTAAGAACTCATCCACTTTACGGGCGCATTCGCGTCCTTCAGAAATTGCCCATACAACCAGTGACTGGCCGCGGCGCATATCTCCGGCGGAGAATACCTTATCTACCGATGTTCTGTATTCGCCTTCAGTAGCCTGTACATTTCCTCTTCCGTCAAGCGCAACACCTAATTGTTGCAATAGACCTTCGTGTTGCGGATGTAAAAATCCCATAGCCAATGTAACCAGTTCACATGGGATCTCACGTTCTGATCCTTCTATTTCTGTGAATTTAACAGGTCTTCCGAAGGTATCAGTTTCCCATTCCAGATCAACTACGATAGCGCCTTTGAGATTTCCGTTGTCATCACCGACAAATGATTTGGTGCTTATACTCCAATGGCGTTGACAACCTTCTTCATGTGAAGTCGTTGTCTTTAACAACATCGGGTAAGTAGGCCAAGGCATACCATTGGTACGAGCATTCGGTGGCTGCGGCATCAGTTCAAATTGGGTCACGGAAACAGCACCATGACGATTGGATGTACCTACACAGTCCGAACCGGTGTCACCACCGCCGATAACCAATACATTTTTACCGGTAGCCGTGATTTCTTCCACTTCTATCGGAGATTGACCTACACGTTTGTTTTGTTGTTTCAGGAATTCCATCGCATAATGTACTCCTTTAAGCTCACGACCCGGAATCTGAAGATTGCGTGGAATAGTAGAGCCTCCTGTAAGTACAATAGCATCATACGGAGCCAGCTCCGATACCGGGACTTTTTTGCCAACTTCGCTGTTGGTCCGGAATACTATGCCCGACTGCTCCATGATCTCAATTCGTCTGTCGATAATCGATTTGTCCAGTTTGAAATCCGGAATACCGTAACGTAGCAATCCGCCCACTTTATCATCACGTTCGTATACCACGACATCATGGCCCGCTTTATTCAGCTGTGCTGCGGCAGCAAGACCTGCAGGGCCAGCACCAATCACTGCTACTGTTTTACCTGTTTTTAAGTAGCTTCTGTTTGGTTTTACAAATTTGTTTTTGAAGGCAATCTCGATAATATGTTTCTCGATCTCTTCAATAGCAACAGGAGGTTTATTGATACCCAGTACACAGGCCGACTCACATGGAGCAGGACATATACGACCTGTGAACTCAGGAAAGTTATTTGTTGAGATCAGGATATTGTATGCATCTTCCCATCTTCCGTCATAGACGGCGTCATTAAATTCAGGAATCACATTACCCAGCGGACATCCCGAGTGACAAAAGGGGATACCACAGTTCATGCAACGAGCAGCCTGCTCATTAAGTTGTGTATCAGAATAGCTCTTTACAAACTCCTGATAATGTTGTTTTCTATTTTCAACTGCTTCCTTTTTAGGAAGTGTTCTTTCATATTCTAAAAATCCGGTTGGTTTTCCCATGACAATTGCCCCTTATTTAGCTTCTACCAATTTTTTAAGTAATACATTTTTGTATTCGCGAGGGAATACTTTGATAAATCTTGATTTCTCAGCTGCCCAATGTTGAAGGATGTAATTTGCTCTTTCGCTTTTGGTCAGGTGGATATGACGCTTCAATAAGGCAATGATCGTCGTTTCGTCTTCTGTATCCAGCGGATCCAGATCTACCATCTCCATATTACAGTTTTCTCTGAATGTACCGTTGATATCGTATATCCAGGCAATACCACCACTCATACCGGCAGCAAAATTACGTCCTGTAGGACCCAGGATCAGTGCACGGCCACCTGTCATATATTCACAACCATGGTCTCCGATACCTTCGACTACGGCTGTCGCTCCTGAATTGCGCACTGCAAATCGCTCTCCTGCCATACCGTTGATAAAGAGATGTCCGGAAGTTGCTCCGTATAAAGCCACATTACCGATGATAATATTTTCATGTGCGACTAATGGACTGTCTTTTGTCGGATAAATAGCTAATTGAGCTCCGCAAAGTCCTTTTCCTACATAATCATTTGCTTCACCTTCCAGTTCAAAAGAAATCCCTTTTGTATTGAATGCTCCGAAGGACTGCCCTGCAGAACCTTCAAATTTGTAGTTGATCGTGTTATCCGGGAACCCTTCCGCACCGAATACCTTGGATATCTCATTGGAAAGCAGGGTACCTACCGTACGGTCTGTGTTTTTTACAGGAAATGTGCCGAAGACAGGTGTTTTGCTTTCGAAAGCCGCTTTCGCTTGTTTAAGTAAGCCCCAATCCAGTATCATACCCATACCGTGATCCTGCTCTTCCGTATTGTGAAGAGATTCACCGGCAGAATTTCTGGCTACATACAGAATGCTTGAAAAATCAATTTTCTTAGCTTTCCAGTGTTGGATATTTTCACGTTTTTTGAGGAACTGTGCACGTCCAACCATTTCATTGATGGTACGGAAACCAAGTTCCGCCATTGTCTCACGGATTTCTTCAGCCAGGAAGCGGAACAGATTGACAATATCTTCCGGCTTACCGGAGAATAATTTCTGTAATTCCGGATCCTGAGTAGCTACGCCCACAGGACATGTATTCAGATGACATTTACGCATCATAATACAACCTCCGGCGATAAGAGCTGCTGTAGCAACACCCCATTCCTCAGCACCGAGTAACGTTGCAATCACAATATCACGTCCGGTTTTCATCTGCCCGTCAGCCTGTAGTACTACACGGCTGCGCAGTTTGTTTTGTACAAGTGTCTGATGCGCCTCTGCAAGACCCAGCTCCCATGGCAATCCGGCATGTTTGACCGAACTGATAGGAGAAGCTCCTGTACCGCCGTCATATCCGGCAATAAGGATGACATCCGCATGCGCCTTCGCAACACCTGCAGCGATCGTACCTACACCTGCTTTAGATACCAGTTTTACATTGATACGAGCTTTGCGGTTTGCATTTTTAAGGTCAAAGATCAGCTGAGCCAAATCTTCGATAGAATAAATATCGTGATGCGGAGGAGGAGAGATCAGTCCTACACCCGGAGTAGAGTGACGCAATCTGGCAATGAAGTCGTTCACCTTATGCCCCGGCAGCTGACCACCTTCACCCGGTTTTGCACCTTGTGCCATTTTGATCTGTATCTCATCAGCTTCAGTCAGGTAATGTGACGTCACACCAAAACGTGCAGAAGCAACTTGCTTGATCGCCGAGCGCATAGAATCTCCATTTGCCAAAGGGATAAAGCGCGAAGCGTCTTCTCCACCTTCACCGGTATTACTTTTAGCTCCGATACGGTTCATCGCAATAGCCAGTGTACTGTGCGCTTCGGTAGATATAGATCCCAGCGACATCGCTCCTGTAGCAAATCGCTTCATAATATCATTTGCAGATTCTACTTCATCAATAGGTACAGCTGTACGATGTTTTGCAAAGTCCAGCAAGCCGCGAAGCGTATACATCTTCTCTTTTTGATTGTTGATGAGACCTGCATATTTTTTATACGATTCGTAATCGTTATTGCGGCATGCCTGCTGCAATAAGTGTACGGTCTGCGGATTCCAGAGATGGCCTTCTCCTCTTCTTTTCCACTGGTAGACACCACCTTCGGGAAGAAGATTCTTTTCCACTCTTGAATTGCCGAATGCAGTCCAGTGTTTGATCAAAACTTCTGTTGCAATATCGTCTAATGAAAGACCACCAATGCGGGATACAGATCCGCAGAAGTATTGATCCACTACAGATTTATCAATGCCCAGTACCTCAAAGATCTGAGCACCGTGATACGATTGAAGAGTCGATATTCCCATTTTGGAGAATATCTTTAATAAACCTGCACAGATAGCTTTTACATAGTTTTTCTTTAAAGTATCCCAGGTCAGGTCGGTGTCCAGATGTCCTTGTTCTTTCATTGTACGGATACTGGCAAGTGCCATATACGGATTGATTGCTGTAGCTCCGAATGCCAGCAGACAAGCAAAATGGTGTACTTCCCAGACATCTCCGGCTTCGACTACCAAACCTACAGCACCCCGATTACCGGTTTTGATCAGGTGGTGGTGCACCGCAGATACCGCCAATATGGAAGGAATAGGTGCATGTTGTGAATCAATGGCTCTGTCCGAAAGGATTAATACTTCAAATCCGTCACGTACAGCATCATCTGCATAGCGGCAAAGTCTTTCCAGGCCATCTTCCAGTGAACCCGGTTTACCGTCTGCTTTGAAATAGAGTTGTAAAGTTTTCGCCTGAAATACACCCGTATCGATCGAGCGAAGTTTTTCCAGCTCGCTTGAAGTCAGAATAGGATGTTGCAATGTCACACAGTGACAGAATTTTTTATCTTCAATCAGAATATTACCGGCATTGCCGATAAATGTCGCCAGACTCATGACCAGTCTTTCGCGAATAGGATCTATAGGCGGATTGGTAACCTGAGCAAAGAACTGTTTGAAATAGCTGGAAAGATGTTGAGGTTGATCAGACAGAACTGCCAACGGTACATCAGTTCCCATAGATCCGATAGGTTCATATCCGGTAAGGGCCATCGGTGCGAGAATTGTTTCCAGATCCTCACGTGAGTAACCGAACCCTTGCTGATATTTGAAAACGGATTCTTTAGATAAGTAAGTATAGGTGACACGCGGGTCAGCCAGTTCTTCCAGACGGATTTTGTAATTATTTAACCATTCGCCATAAGGTTGCTGGCGGACAAGTTCACCTTTAACTTCTTCATCTGTGCGGATGCGTCCGGCTTCCATGTCGACTACAAAGATCTTTCCGGGCTGTTGACGGCCTTTTTGGATAATTAAGCTTTCAGGAACAGGCAATGCTCCAGCTTCTGATGCAACAACTACGCGGTCATCTGACGTAATAGCATAACGTAAGGGTCTTAATCCGTTACGATCTAATGTTGCGCCGATAGTTTTACCATCTGTGAAACACAATGCTGCAGGTCCGTCCCACGGTTCCATCAGTGTTGCGTGATATTCATAGAACGCTTTTTTCAATGGATCCATCTGGGTGTTGCCATCCCAGGCTTCAGGTACCAGCATCAGCATCACATGAGGCAGACTTCTGCCGCTGTGTAATAATAATTCTACCACATTGTCCAGACAGGCTGAATCAGACTGACCTTTGTCTACAACCGGCAGTAGAATCTGCATTTCTTCGTCTGTAAAATAAGGCGATGATAGCGAGCGTACACCGGCATAGAACCAGTTTAAGTTGCCGGTAAGTGTATTGATTTCCCCGTTATGGGCAATATGTCTGAAAGGCTGAGCTAATGACCAGGAAGGGAATGTATTGGTGGAGAACCGGGAGTGTACCAGACCAAAAGCAGATACAACACGAGGATCCCGCAGATCTTTAAAATAAGTTCCTACCTGATAAGTTGTAAGCTGGCCTTTATAAATGATAGTCTTACAGGATAGAGAGGCAATATAAATAGGGAGAGGATATTCTTGGTGTTTTTTGATTTTCTGAATGATGAGACGTCTCAGAACAAAGAGTTTGCGTTCGAATTCTTCTGTGTTAAACACTCCTTCTGGTCGTGCTACAAAGAATTGAACGATCTCCGGTTCGGCACTGAGCGCAGTCGGACCTATGCCTTCCCGATTTACAGGTACGGTACGAAATCCCAGAAAGCGCATATTGCGTTCTTCACAGGCTTCAACGACTGTATTCCTGCAAAGTGTATTCATTTCCGCTTCTTTTGGCAGAAATAACATTCCTGTTCCATAATAACCAGGCTCTTCGAGTTGAATGCCTAATGAAATACATTCTTCCCACAGGAACTCATGAGGCAGCTGGATCATAATCCCGGCACCGTCACCACTCTCCGGATCACAACCGCAGGCACCGCGGTGTTCCATATTTTCTAACATGGTCAAGGCATCCTTAACCTGGTTGTGGGACTTGCGGCCTTTAATATGTGCTACAAAGCCTACACCACATGCGTCATGTTCAAAATCAGGGTCGTAAAGTCCTTTTTTCTCTATTCTTTCGTTTGTCATCTTCTCCTCAAAAATATAATCAGTTTGCTAATATAGGAATAAAAGTCTTATATTTTTATATTATTCACAAATAAATCTAATTTATATTGATTCTTTGTTAATTAAATATGGCTAATATAATTGATTTTGTATTTTATTAGCCTGGAGCTTCTGTTATTGGAATAACATTCTGTACTTTTGGGATGTAAACAAATAAATTATGGTTATTACGACTATTGAGATTTATAGACTAAGTATTCCGATGGAACCGTTTGTCATTGCGACCGGTACAATGGACTATGCCCAAAACACTTTTATCAGGGTAAATACAGATGAAGGAATATATGGAGTGGGAGAGTGTTCTGCATTTCCGATGATTGTAGGCGAGACTCAGGACACCTGTCTGGTGCTGGCGCGTGATTTTGCAAAACTATGGAAAGGAAAAGATCCGCTGGCTATACACGAACGCCTCGCTGAACTGGATCTATATATTGCCGGAAACAAAACGATTAAAAGCGCTTTTGACAGTGCTTTATTTGATCTTGCATCCAAACATGCAGGATTGCCGCTATATCAGTTTCTAAAAGGAGAACGTCGGGATATTACGACTGATATCACACTGGGTATAGCATCTCCGGAGGAAATGGCTGCAAAAGCCGCAGATCTTCAGCGTGAAGGGGCCGTGATATTGAAGGTGAAACTGGGTAAAGATCCTCAGACCGACATTAACCGCATCAAGGCCATCCGCAAAGCTGTAGGTTTTGATATGCCTGTTCGGATTGATGCAAATCAGGGCTGGTCATATGAACAAGCTGTACAGGCTTTGCAGGGACTGGAACCGTTTAAAATACAATACTGTGAGCAGCCAATGCGGACATGGAATGATCATTTGCTTCCGCAGTTGCGGACAGAAACAATAGTTCCGATTATGGCAGATGAATCTGTGTACTCGCATTATGATGCTGAGCGACTGTGCAGTGAAGATGCCTGCGATTATATCAATATCAAATTTTCAAAATCAGGAGGTATTGCGGAGGCTTTACAAATAGATGCTGTTGCAGCAGAATTTGGTATTCCGTGTATGATAGGAGGTATGTTGGAGAGTCGTCTGGCTTTAGCTGCGAAAGTACATTTTGCTTATGCTGCCAAAACGGTCAGATTCTATGATCTGGATACATGTATGGTCGGACATCTGGAAGATCCTGTAATTGGAGGAGTACAATATGACGGATACCGGATCTCGGTAAGCGATACACCGGGTATAGGAGCGGATATTGATCCGGAATATTTGAAGAAATGTGAAAGTTGGGTGATCTGATCATCCTACTTTTAGTATTCTCTTTTTACTGGCAGAGAAAGTCATAAATCTTTACCCTACCTCAATCCAAATTATTACCTTTGTTGTTGCTTAATTTTTATATAATTAATAATTATCATGAGTACACAAAAAGGTCCTATTTCTCAGTTTCTTGAGAAAAATTACCTTCACTTCAATGCAGCAGCATTGGTAGATGCAGCCAAAGGTTATGAAGCGCATCTGAACGAAGGTGGTAAAATGTTAATTTCTTTAGGTGGTGCAATGAGTACTGCTGAACTGGGAATTTCTTTAGCTGAGATGATCCGTGAGGATAAAGTTGCAATTATTTCCTGTACCGGAGCCAATCTGGAAGAGGATGTGATGAACTTAGTTGCGCACTCACATTACAAAAGAGTTCCAAACTATCGCGATCTGACTCCTGAGCAGGAGAGAGAGTTATTAGATAATCACTACAACCGTGTTACCGATACCTGTATTCCTGAAGAAGAAGCTTTCCGTCGTTTGCAGAAACACCTTGAGGATGTATGGCATGCAGCTGAAGCTAAAGGTGAGCGTTACCTTCCGCATGAGTTCTTATATCAGGTCGTAAATTCTGGTGTATTGGAACAATACTACGAGATCGATCCTAAAAATTCATGGATTGTAGCTGCCGCTGAAAAGAACCTGCCTATTATATGTCCGGGATGGGAAGATTCTACTACAGGAAATATCTTCGCTGCGAATGTAATCAAAGGAAATCTGAAAGCTAGCACTGTAAAGTCCGGTATTGAATATATGATCTACCTGACAGAATGGTACCGTGAAAACTCCAGCGGTAAAGGGGTAGGATTTTTTCAGATTGCAGGTGGTATCTCCGGTGATTTCCCTATCTGCGTGGTGCCGATGATGTATCAGGATCTGGAATGGGAAGATGTTCCGTTCTGGTCTTACTTCTGTCAGATCTCGGATTCGACAACTTCTTACGGTTCATATTCAGGAGCTGTTCCTAATGAAAAAATCACCTGGGGCAAATTGGATATCGATACACCTAAGTTTGTTATTGAATCTGATGCGACTATTGTGGCGCCTTTGGTATTTGCTTACGTATTGGGTCAATAGAATTAACTTTAGCATACGCTATACATGAAGAATTTGCTCACCGATAATCCTGCTGCTATCAAAGCACTTATGTCAGAGACATTGTTTTCTGCCGGGCAGTCCTTTGCGGATAGTCAGAAGGATGAATTTGTGGAAGCAACGTCTATACAGACTCCTCTGTCTGCAGAAGTGAAAACGGATGTGACGGAGGAGTTTATTTATCAGGGAAATAAAGATAGAGGGATCGTCTTTATTTTACGCTATCAGGAGTATCCGTATTTCTCGGCAGGCGCTCAGGAAGCATTTGTCAAAACCATTGGTGCACTCCAGCTTACCCCGTCTGATGTGGCAGTTGTCAATCTGGCAAATCCACACAATCCAAATGATTTCAAACGCATTATGCAGTTTTTCACTCCTACAAAAATTATTCTGCTGGGCGTTGAACCTACCTCTCTTGTTTTACCGCATATACCGCATAACTCTTATATGAAAGGTCGTGTCGCCACGGTATTCAATACTTATAGTTTTGAGGAAATGTTTGTAGATATAGAGAAGAAAAAGGCATTCTGGATAGAATTCAAGACTTTTATAGCTTCTTAGTCAGCTTCAATAATCTTTTTGTATTGAGAATACGTTTTCCAGCTAAAGTATTTTAGCCGGACGCGTCTTTTCTTAATTTTTATTTTTTAATTTGTACATATGATCGAATTAATTTTTGCAACAAATAATGCACATAAACTGGATGAAGTCCGCGCCATAGTAGGGGATGCTTTTATGATAAAAAGTCTGGATGATATCAACTGTCAGGATGATATTCCCGAAACCGGAGATACCTTTGAAGAAAATGCAAAGCAGAAGACAGATTATCTTGTAAATAAATATGGCTTATATTGTTTCGGAGATGACTCAGGATTAGAAATCGAAGCAATCAATAATGAACCGGGTGTATATTCAGCCCGTTACTCGGGATCAAGAGATATGGAACGTAATATTGATCTGGTCCTTGAAAAATTAGCAGACAGTGAAAACCGTAAAGCCAGATTCCGCACAGTTATATCCTTATTTCTGAATGAACAACAGCATTTCTTTGAAGGTGCTATCACAGGAACGATTATTTCTGAGAGGAGAGGAGCCGAAGGATTCGGATATGATCCTATTTTTATTCCGGACGGATATGACAAGACTTTTGCAGAAATGAGTGCAGATGAAAAAAATGGAATCAGTCATCGTTCTATAGCTGTCAAGGCACTGACAGGTTTTCTAAAATCCCTATGATCAATATAAAACGGATCGTTTTTAAGAATAAAAATTTTAAGATCGCCTATTATTTTAAAGCGCTTTTAAGAGAGATTCCTAATTCATTCTGGTATAGATCCCGCTTGAAGTCCAAACTTCAGTCAGCATATAAATTCGACAGTAAAGTATTGGAAGAGCGGGTGAATTATTACAATAAACTTCAGGAGAATACTTCCCTGGCTTCTTCGGCTATTCCAATAGCTGATTTTAAAATTCCTGAAAAAATCCGGGTATATTACTTTGATACCAAAGAGTATGTACGCTATTTTGATTCTAAACTCAGGCTGCAGATGATTCCAGGTGATGTGGTGGATATTCCCGAATATCCCGCAATAGTGAAAAGCAGACCCATCGCAGGAGATAATAGACATGCTGTCTTACTTAATCTGGATAAGATCCGGCACTTCAACTTTATCCGGGATGATATTCCGTTCAGAAATAAAAAGAATATACTGATCGGAAGATTTGCGGCATACCAACAACACCGCAAACGCTTCTTTGAATTGTACTTTGGTCATCAGCTGTGTGATCTGGGGAGCGTCGTGATGGATAATGATCATCCGGAATGGTACAGTAAACCTATTTCTATTCAACAGCACCTGGATTATAAGTTTATTCTGTCTCTCGAAGGGAACGATGTCGCTACAAATCTCAAATGGATCATGTCTTCCAATTCAGTTGCGGTAATGCCTTTGCCGAAATATGAAACATGGTTTATGGAAGGCAAACTGATTCCGGATTTCCATTACATACAGATTAAAGATGATTATTCAGATCTGGAAGAAAAGCTGCATTATTATATTGATCATCCTCATGAAGCCGAAAAAATTATTGATAATGCACATCAGTACATTCAACAGTTTAATAACAGGAAATTAGAAGATCTTATCGCATTGCGGGTTCTCGAAAAGTATTTCACAAAGACCAATCAAGGACTTTAGTTCTTTGCTCAAAATCTTTGTCCGTATAGCCAGAAGTAGCTTTGTCGCAGGCCTAATCGTGAGTGAAATTAATTTGTTTCCATGACGGGTTCAGACTCCTCTTTGACCGGATTTTTAGATTCCTGATTTACTTTTTTGGGTTCAGTTTTTTGATCTGCAGGTTTTTTCACTTCCGTTTTAATTCCTTCTTTCGGATCTTTCTTTTCTGTCACAGGATCCTTAGGAGCAGACTTGCTGCCGGCAGAAGAACCCGCTGCGGGAGTGTTTATATCTTTTGGAATTTCACGTTTTCTGTTGAGCAGATCTTCCTTAGACACCGGGCGGTCTTCCGGCCTCCATATAAATCCGGGCAATACTTCATTCTCATTGGTCACCATACTCAACGGATATACTTTGCCATCCACTTTGCGGATCGAGACGTAATCCTTGATCTTACGGTTTTCCATCAGAATCTTGATCCGGCTGCTGCGGTCATGAAACATTTCGGTGATTACTTTTTTCTCTTCATTGACCACGAAAATCATGTTTTCCGCATTCCCGTCAACAAATAAACGATCCAGATTATTGCCTGCAAAGAAGCCTGTAATCTTTCTCCCTTTGAGCTGATTGAATTTGATGGTATCCAGTACGGCATTAACCATGAATGCACTGTTCACTAACAGCATATTGTCCAGACGTTGCTCTTTGATCTGTAAGTACAGCGTATCTGCCGAGATTTGCGATCCTTCGGCCCATATCATAGGGCGTCCCATAAACCTGAACATGGAGTCGGCCATGCCGTAATATACAGAATCAGCGACTGCCTGCAGGTCAGATTTGAACATACGGACATTATAGTGTGCTTTGATAATCCGGGTACGTGCCGTATCCAGATAAGCACTGTCTTTTGGAGTCGTCGTGACAGAGTCAGGCGATTTGGCAACTAATAAAGCTTTGTTGATCAGACTGTCACTCTCATTGCCTTTAGGCAATACCGTTCGGTGTCTGAGTACACTGTCTGCTGCCAGGGTCTTGCCAATTTGTATTTTATTCGGATCTCCTTTTTCCTGTTGTACGACAGCAGGTTTTTTAGGTGGAGTTGTGTTGTTTTTGCTGATAGTCTTGCTTGTCTCTTTGACTTGCTTTATGACAGTTTTGGCTGAGTCAGATTTTAATCCTTCTATATGCACACTATCTGTTTGAGTCGAATCTGACAGACCACTTATATTGCCTGAGATGGACAGGCTATCCGTATTTTCATTGCCGTCATCATCACCGTAGTCTTCATCCGCTATCTCCTCTATGAGCCCGCCGTTCCGGTCGAGCTTGAAATCGAGTGCTTTATAGTCTTTCAGAAAGATTACCTTCGAATATAAGGTGTCAGCTGTCATATAAGCTGAATCTACCTGCGGTTCAGGTTTGACCGTAGCAGATACCGAGTCTTTGGAAACGGGTGTAATCGGGCTGATCTCCTTAAAGGATTCCTCTTCTTTGGATTTCTTTTTTTCTACAGATTTTTCCTTACCGGACTTTTTACCCTTTTCCTCCTTTTCGGCAGGCTTGGCAGAAGTAGAGTCGCTGGTGCTGGTTGAGTCTTTTTTGATCACCATCGTAACCAATGGTTTATCCGTCATGGTGATAGATTCATCCGATTGTTTATACAATCCGTATCCGCCATTGGCATAGAATTTATCAACTGTATCTACAAAAACTACATTTCGGTACGCTTTACCTTCTCCTGTAGCTCTGTCGTAATACAAACTGTCACCTTTCAGAAATTTAGAACCTTCTGTATACAGGTTGTTTTTAGAGAAGCGGGCTACACCGGTAGCCGTATTGTAATTTCCTTTTTCCGTGTATAGATTCTCCCCTTTGTTTCCTTTTATATTGGTCGGACCGAAGAAATAAGTAACCCGTTGAACGGAGTTATAACGCATGGTATCGGTATAAATCTTGACGTCAGGGGTTCTGACGACTACCTTATTTCTGAAATACGCATCCTGCGTATTCTCAAAGTAATAGGCATTTTTAGAGGTAATGGTATCTCCTTTGCTGACAATTCGCCCACCACCGGTGTAGGTGCCGACTTTGCTGCGCATATTGTACGTCAGATAGTTTGTAGTCAGTACAGAAGATTTGTCAACCATACGCACATTCCGTGTCAGTGTGGCAACCTGAGGAGCAGCGTCATAATGAAGTTTGTCTGAATAGATGATTGTACCGCTGGGCTGTGTAATGACGACATTGTCAAAGGCTTCAAAAAACTGTCTTCCGATCCCGTCTTCATACATGTATCCGCTGTCAGCAGACAAGGTACTTCCCTTATGTTCAAAAACAGGTCTGTAATAAATAGTCCGATCCGGATTTTTGACCAGGCGCATACTGGATGATGAGACGAGCTTGAGCTGATCTCCCGTAGGCTGTGGCTGTTGAGCGGATGCAAACAGACAGAAAATATATGTTAAGGCAAAAAGGAATAATCGTTTCACAGGAGCAAAAATATGCAAATAAAGTGCAAATAATTGTTAAAGCAAAAATTTTCATTAAAACCAATCCCGTTTATTATAACTTCCGGAATTTCAGAGTACAATAAGATTTTATCATAAGAATAAAATTGTCTATTTTTCAGATTGTAAGATAAATTAAACCTTTGTCAACTTAAACATATTATGAAAGGATTGCATTTAATTGTCACTGGTCTTCTGGTCATAATCAAAACCTAATGGGCAGATCGATACTAAAACTATCAATTTGAGCAGAAGTTTTGATATTCAGGTTCTTAAAAAATTATTAAAGGAATAGAGCACTTACCATAAAAAAATAATTTTTCCGTATAAATAGACTGTATATAAAATCCTTACTTCATTTAAAGGACTACAGCAACTGCAAAAATCTGAGAGCTTTCTTTGTAGTTATCAAAAAAGACACACTTTCGGAAAAAATAAGCCTTAACTTTGGGTACATGAATGTGCTGGAAAGATTTCATAGATATGTAAGTCAAAACAGGCTTTTTGGTCCTGATGATAAAATTGTACTGGCTGTAAGCGGAGGGAAAGACTCTATGCTGATGGCCAGACTTTTTCTGGATTCGAACTATCCTGTGATTATAGCGCATTGTAATTTTTCCCTGAGAGGAGAGGAGTCTGATCTTGATCAGCAGCTTGTCGAAGCCTTTGGCGAAGAGTATGGCATTCCTGTTTTTGTCAAAAGATTTGATACAGAAGCATACGCAGAAGAAAACAGGATTTCTATACAAATGGCAGCCCGGGAGCTGCGTTATCAGTGGTTTGAGGAATTGCGCATTGCTCAGGGCTGTGCATACATCTCGGTTGCGCAACACCGTAATGATCACATCGAAACAGTTTTGCTCAACATGATCAGGGGGACAGGTCTTGCGGGTCTGCAGGGTATACAACCGAAGCGTGAACGTATCATCCGGCCCTTGTTGTTTCTCCGTGCGGCAGAAGTAGCGGAGGCAGTTCGTGTTTTACAGGTACCCTACAGAGATGATCAATCTAATTTTTCTATTAAATATGCCAGAAATAAGATCAGATTGAATATCGTTCCATTAATGGAAGAGATAAATCCGGAGTTTGTGCAGAGCTTTGCATCTAGTATAGACAAGTTTGCAGGAGCATACCAGCTTCTTCAGGATTTTGTACATCCTGTTCGTCAGTCTCTGTTTAAGGAGAGCAAAGCCAGCACAGAGGTACTTATTGAGAAGAAAAGTCTGGAACCACACCTCACGAATGCAGCCCTGTTGTATGAACTTTTTCAACCCTATCATTTTCAAAAAAATGTACTGGAAGATCTGGTGGCGACCTGGGAAAACGGAACTGGACGTATTTTTGAATCAGACAGCCATCGCTTATTAGTGGATCGTACACACCTCATCTTACATCCGACCGGACCGGAGGTAGAAGCCAGGGTATGCATTGAGGAATCAGATGAACAGGCCGAATGGAAGGGTTTTCATTTTAATATTGAAAAATCTTCTTCAGCGGACATTGTAAAAGAGAAGCATATTGCCAAAATTGATTGGGATAAATTGCAGTTTCCCTTACAGATCAGAAGCTGGCAGGAAGGTGATATTTTTTATCCGTTGGGGATGGAGGGTAAGAAGAAAGTGAGTGATTATTTCATTCAGCAAAAAATAAATTCCTTTGCCAAGGCACGAATTCCTATCTTGGTAGACGGAACGGGGGAAATTATCTGGATTGTCAATTACAGGTTAGACAATCGGTTTAAGATAACAAACAATACAAAAAAAGTATTTACTTTAGTCTGTGAATAATTATATGGAAGAACCAAACTTATTTGTAGAACAACAGTATCTGGGTAGAGATAAGACCTGGATCAGTGTCAGACTGATCTTAGCGTTGTTCTGTTTTATTGCTTACTATCTCAATCTGGATCATTTGGCTTCACGTCAATTGTTTTTTATTGTAGGTGTGGCTGTGATCCTGGTATCTATACTAATGATGTATATGTTACATTACCGAACGGTTGTAAGGGAGAACTGCGTGAGTATCAGCGGACTCTGGACAACACGTCTGGTCAAGATAGATATGAACAGCATCGCAAAAGTAGAGAAGAAAAAATACAGCACCTTTATCTTTAATAATCCGGTGTATAACCTGCATAAAAACGGTAAAATCCGCTTTTATTCCGGCGGTAATGATGCTATCTGGCTGACAGATAAGGATGGTCTGGTGTATGTAATAGGTACGCACAAACAGGAAGAATTCTATAAAGCTGTAGAATACGCACGGAAGCTCAGAAAAGATTAAAATTTTGTTAAGTGATTTTTCTCTGACAAAAATACAAGGTATCTCTTCTATTATTTATTAAATTTGAGAAAAAGCAACGAATTAGTATGGCTCCATTATTGAAATTTTTATTGATAGCTTTCGCTGTTTATTTCATAGTAAGGTTTCTTTTCAGATTAATTTTACCATTCGCTATGCGTAAAGCAGCGGAGCGTATTATGAAAAAAGCTCAGCAATCACAATATACCACAGGTAACGGTCCGTTTGGATATCAACAGTATGAACAGCAGACGCGTGCCGATGAAGGAAGAGTGCGTGTAGAATATGCTCCTTCCAAAAAAGAAGAAAAGCGCAGACCCGGAACAGCTACAGCAGGAGAGTTTGTAGACTTCGAAGAGATAAAATAAGCACTTTTCCTTTCTAAAAAGGTTATCTTTGCGGTCTATGTGGTTAAAACAATTGTCTGTTTTAAATTTTAAAAATTATACGGAATCCGCTTTAGAATTTTTGCCGGAAGTAAATGCTTTCGCCGGAGAGAACGGTGCCGGTAAAACCAATCTTTTAGACGCTATACATTACCTTTCTCTGTGTAAGAGTTATTTTAATCCAATCGATTCCCAGCATATCAAGCAGGGAATGGACTGGTTTATGGTACAGGGATCATTTGAAAATGATACCCGCATCGATGTAATCTCCTGCAGTCTCAAAAAGAATCAGAAAAAACAGTTTAAGAAAAATAAAAAGGACTATCCGCGACTTGCCGATCATATCGGCCAATTTCCGCTTGTCATGATCTCTCCGAATGACAGTATGATCATTACAGACGGAAGTGAAGAACGTCGCAAGTTTATGGATAATGTGATCTCGCAAACTGATCATCACTATCTGGACAAACTCATCACGTATAATAAGGTCATGCTTCAGCGTAATGTTATGCTCAAACAAGCACGGGAAAGCGGACAACTTGATTTGGGTTTACTGGAAGTATTAAACCTGCAGCTTGTGGAGGTCGGCGCACAGATCTTTGAGAAGCGTCAGCAATTTATGAAAGACTTTCTTCCTGAATTTGAAAAGCATTATCATTTTCTGACAGAAAGTGCCGAACAAGTATCTCTGGTCTACGAATCTCCGTTGATGACTGTTGATTTTCAGGACTTGCTCGATAGAAATCTGGAACGTGACCGGGCATTGGAAAGAACCTCTCAGGGTATACATAAAGACGATCTTCTGTTTACCATACATGAAGGTATGCCATTAAAGAAATTCGGTTCTCAGGGGCAGCAAAAATCATTTCTCATCGCATTAAAATTAGCCCAGTATAGTTTTCTTCAGTCAAGAAAAGGCTTCAAGCCTTTGTTGCTGCTGGATGATATCTTTGATAAACTGGATGAAAGACGTACCCGTAAACTGATGCAGATGGTTTCGGAAGACGATTTTGGCCAGATCTTCCTCACGGATACAGATTCGGAACGTGTGCAAAGAATTTTTGAGGAAATCGCACAACCAATCCGTATCTTTGATATCAAAGGAGGCACCATACAAGATGTATAAGAAGAAGGTAGACGAAATTCATTCCAACGATGATATTGGTATCAAACAGGCTATTGAAAAATGGGTGGATACCTATCGTCTGCGTCGTAAATTTGACGAATCTTCTATTGTCAATGCCTGGCCCGAAATTATTGGTAAAGCAATTGCCAACCGTACCCAGAAGATCTATATCAAAGACCGGAAGATGTATGTTAAGGTGGAATCTGCCGTGATCAAAAACGAATTGGCCCTCATGCGCAGACAGATTATAGGTCGCCTCAATGAATATGTAGGGCAGGTTGTTATTGAAGAATTGATTATTCTTTAAAAGAGTAGCGGTCTCTGTCTGAGAAACAAGACCAATACAATCCTTTTGAATACGTACAATTATAAATACTGTTCAAGATCCCCCTTGCCTTCGCGGACAATCTCAAAATCTCCATTGGTAAGATCTACTACTGTGGAAGCTACATTATCACCATAACCTCCATCTATTACTAAATCTACCATGTTTTCGTACTTTTCATGGATAAGTTCCGGATCAGTTGAATATTCCAGAATATCATCTTCATCACGAATCGAGGTCGTTACAATAGGATTTCCCAGTACTCTCACAATCTCCCTCACAATATGATTGTCAGGGACACGTATACCTACGGTCTTCTTTTTGGAAGAAAGCAGTTTAGGTACCTGACCACTAGCATTGAAGATAAAGGTAAACGGACCGGGTAGTGCTTTTTTCAATACCCGGAATACACTGGTGTCAAAGGGTTTGGTATATTGTGAAATATCTGTCAGATCGTAACAGATAAAAGATAAGTTGGCTTTATCCACTTTCAGTCCTCTGATCTCACATACGCGTTCAATAGCCTTATGATTGGTGATATCACAGCCAATACCATATACAGTATCCGTAGGGTAGATAATTACACCACCACGTTTTAATACATCAACTACTTGTTGTATTGCCTTTTCATTAGGATTGTTTTCGTAAATTCGGATAAGCATATTGAAGCCTGAAATTTAAAAGATAATTAAACGGTTCACATTGTATTCCATGTGAACAACGGATTCTTATAATATAAAAACCGTCAAAAGGCTTTAATGTTTTTGACGGTTTCTGATATGTTGTTATTTGAGATTAAAACTCAGCATTTTTTGGTGTTCTCGGGAATGGGATAACATCACGGATATTGGTCATTCCTGTTACGAATAGTACCAGACGCTCAAATCCGACACCGAAACCTGAGTGAGGAACTGATCCGAAACGGCGGGTATCCAAGAACCATTCCATTTCTTCGGCCGGTATTCCTACCTCAGCCATACGAGCCAGTAATTTGTCCAGATTTTCTTCCCGTTGTGATCCGCCAACCATTTCGCCTATACCCGGAAACAGGATATCCATCGCACGAACAGTGTTTCTGCCTAATGTATCCGGTTCGTTCTGTTTCATATAGAATGATTTGATCTCTCTCGGATAGTCTGTAAGGATCACCGGTTTCTTAAAATGTTTTTCCACAAGATAACGTTCGTGTTCTGACTGAAGATCTGCACCCCATTCGTCAATCAGATATTTAAACTGTTTTTTCTGATTTGGCTTGCTGCGCTTCAGGATCTCGATCGCATCTGTATATTTAACCCGCTCAAATTCATTCTCAAGACAGAATTTCAGTTTTTCAATAAGATCCATGTCCGAACGATCTGCAGCCGGTTTGTTTTTCTCTTCTTCCAGTAAACGGTTTTTCAGAAACTCTATCTCTTCCGGGCAGGTTTCCAACGCATACCGTATAACATATTTCAATAAGGCTTCAGCCAGATCCATATTGTCTTCCAGTTCATAGAAAGCCATTTCAGGTTCGATCATCCAGAATTCAGCCAGGTGACGTGTTGTATTGGAGTTTTCAGCACGGAATGTGGGGCCGAAAGTATAAATATTACCAAATGCTAAAGCTGCCAGTTCACCTTCTAATTGCCCGGATACGGTAAGGTTAGTGGATTTTCCGAAGAAGTCTTCTTTAAAATCTATTTCACCGTTTTCGGTACGAGGAGGATTATTCAGGTCTAAAGTAGTCACACGGAACATTTCTCCCGCACCTTCAGCGTCTGAACCGGTAATAATAGGAGTGTGCATATACACAAAGTCTCTTTCATTGAAGAAGCGGTGTACTGCAAATGACAATGCATTACGTACTTTGAAAATAGCATTGAATGTTCCGGTACGGAAGCGTAAATGAGCGATTTCACGCAAAAATTCTAAACTGTGTTTTTTGGGTTGTAAAGGAAATTTTTCAGGATCTGAATCTCCGATCACATCAAGTTCCGTTACTTTGACCTCTACCTTCTGACCTTTGCCCAGAGATTCAATCAGGGTTCCTTTGACACGTACAGCAGCACCTGTAGTGATTCTTTTTAATAACGCATCATCCGTATTTTCAAAATCAACTACTGCCTGGATATTATTGATTGAAGAACCATCATTGATCGCTATAAATTGATTGTTACGGAAGGTTCTTACCCATCCCTTTACAATGACCTCTTGCCCAAACTCAGTGGCATTCAATAATTCTTTAATACGTGTGTGTTTCATTTTGTTGTTAGATATTAATTGGAGTTATTTTTCAAAATAAACTCTTGCTGCTTTAAATTTTACAGATCACAAAAATAGCTTATAATTTGTTAAAATCCTTGATTTATTTATAAATACGGGAAGTGTTCTTATCAAAAAAGCCTCTGATTTAAGTCAGAGGCTTTTGATATAGTGGTAAAAAGGAATTAACCTTTTAATACTTTAGTTACTAAATCTGCAGCTTCTTTTAATAAGATTGCGGAGTATACTTTAAGTCCTGACTCATCAATCAGTTTTTTAGCTTCTTCTGCATTTGTTCCCTGAAGACGAACGATGATAGGAACCGGAATATTTCCAATTTCCTGGTAAGCATCGATTACACCCTGAGCTACACGGTCACAACGAACGATACCACCGAAGATATTGATCAGGATTGCTTTTACATTCGGATCTTTCAGAATAATATTGAATCCGGCTTTAACTGTTTCAGCATTAGCAGTACCACCTACGTCAAGGAAGTTAGCAGGCTCACCACCGGCAATTTTAATGATATCCATTGTTGCCATGGCAAGACCGGCACCATTTACCATACAACCTACGTTACCGTCAAGTTTTACATAGTTCAGGTTAGACTCGCCAGCTTCTACTTCAGTAGGATCTTCTTCTGTAACATCACGCATTGCTGCATAATCAGGATGACGGTATAATGCATTCTCATCCAGGTTTACTTTAGCATCAACTGCCAAAATTTTATCGTCAGAAGTTTTTAATACCGGATTGATTTCAAACATAGAAGAATCTGTAGCATCGTAAGCTTTGTAAAGTGCAGCTACGAATTTTACCATTTCTTTGTGTGCAGAACCTGATAATCCTAAGTTGAATGCAATTTTACGTGCCTGGAATCCCTGAAGACCAACTTTAGGATCAATCTCTTCTTTGAAAATCAAGTGAGGAGTTTTTTCCGCTACTTCTTCGATATCCATACCACCTTCAGTAGAGTACATTACGATGTTGCGGCCTGTTGCACGATCCAACAATACCGACATATAGAATTCTTTGGTTTCGCTTGCTCCCGGATAGTAAACATCCTGTGCAATTAATACCTTGTTTACTTTTTTACCTTCAGGACCTGTTTGAGGAGTTACCAACTGCATACCGATAATATCAGTAGCTCTTTGTTTTACTTCATCCAGGTTTTTAGCCAATTTAACACCGCCACCTTTACCGCGACCACCTGCGTGAATCTGAGCTTTTACAACAACCCAGTCCGAGTTGTAGTCTTCTTTCATCTTTTTAGCGGCTTCCACAGCTTGCTCAGGAGTGTCAGCTACAATTCCTTCTTGTACAGTAACACCAAAACTTTTTAGTATTTGCTTTCCTTGATATTCGTGAATGTTCATTTTGACAATTTTAAGGTGTAAAAATATGGTTTTTAACTTTAAAGGTCAAGTGTCTACGGTCTTTTTAATGTTTATTTGATAAAAATGACGCAGCCAAGCTTTTTATCAGCCCCTATGTTTGCTAATCTACCCTATTTTATTCCTGTCCGGACTGACAAAAATTAGTAACTTCGCTGTATGATGTTACAAGCAAAAGGAATCTATAAAGCATACGGTGACCTGCCTATTCTGAAGGGAGTAGATCTGGAAGTCGAAAAAGCAGAGATTGTGACTATAGTAGGTGCCTCCGGAGCCGGAAAAAGTACTTTACTGCATATTATCGGTACATTAGATCGTCCCGAGTCCGGAGAAGTATGGATCGATGGCATTAAGGTCAGCGGATTGAACGAGAAGAAACTGAGTGCTTTTCGCAATAAGCACATCGGATTTGTATTTCAGTTTCATCACTTGCTGCCAGAGTTTACTGCGCTGGAAAATGTCTGTATCCCGGCATTTATAAACGGTGTACCCAAAAAGGAGGCGGAAACAAGTGCCATGCAGCTGTTGGAGATGTTAGGCGTGGCTCATCGTGCCACACACAAACCTTCGGCTATGTCAGGAGGAGAACAGCAGCGTGTATCTGTAGCGAGAGCCTTGATTAATAAACCCTCTATCGTACTTGCGGACGAACCCTCCGGTAATCTGGATTCCGAAAATGCTGCTGCCTTACATCAGTTGTTTTTTGATTTAAGGGATAAGATTCAACAAACATTTGTCATTGTAACCCATAATGATGAACTGGCTAATATTTCAGATCGCACCATTCATATGCGTGACGGAAACATTGTTTAAAAAATGAGTGAAAAATTGTTAATAACATATGGTACCAGAGGGTTGGCACAGCGTATCGCCCGTCTGATGGAAAATAGAATAAGTGTACAACTGGCTTCTTCTGAAGATATACCGGGTATTTTAATCACTTCAGGTAAAGTGATTCAGATTCCGGCAGGAGGACAGTCAACCTATGCACATGAAGTACTTAAGGTCAGTCTGGATCAGGATATAAGCTATGTACTCCCTTTAGGAAAGGATGAGGTCAGTGTGCTGGCTGAAGCAGAGGTATTGTTTGAAGAGTACGGTATCCGGTTATTGCTGCCGGGTAAGGAGCTCATGCCTGATATTTTTGTGCTGGAAAATCCGGATAAGGATATGGCAATAAATATACTCCTTGACGGAAAAGATCTTTTGTCCGGAGAGCAAATCAGGAATAACAGTCTCTCGGGAGCTTTTGTCTTATCTGACTCAGGAGAAGAACAGGCATTGTGTTTAGTATCGGCTAAGGGCTAAGAGATGAAAAATTACAAGGAATATCCTTCGTACAAGAATGTGTTTTTGTTTGAACTGGATGATATACTCTATCCGAAAAAAGATTACATCCTGCAGGTATATTATCTTTTTTCTAATTTTATTGAATTCACGGAAACGACCCCAGATTCCAAAAGCTTGCTGGCTTTTATGCAAAAGCAATATGAGGAAGATGGGGAAGAGGGGATGTTCGACAGGATAAAGGAGCAATTCGGTTTTGCTGAGCAATACAGAGAAAAATTTGGTCGTATACATGTACAGGCTCATTTACCGCTCAAGCTTTTGTTATTCCCGGAGACGAAACAACTGTTACAGGATCTGCGGGATGCCGGTAAAAATGTAGCTATCTTAACAAAAGGCAATCCGCTCGAACAACTGAATAAACTTAAGCATATAGATTGGCAGGGACTAGACAAAGGCATGAAAGTCTATTTTATTGATGAGTTGAATTTCAGAAATATTGACCCGATTAGTTATATTGCAGATGAATTTAAAATTCAACCGGAAGAAATTGTTATAATTGAATAGACAAGTTATATTGATTATATTTCTGGCAGACACTAATTGCTAACGATTATGAAAAGATTATTTCCCATATTATTGATCCTTCTACTTTTTACTTCTGTATATAGCTGTAAGAAGTCCGATAATCCTGATAATAAAAAAGATACTGAAGAAGACATGATCAAAGATTCTGTCTTTTATTATACTAAAGTACTCTCCCTCTGGGAAGGAAGTATGCCTCCGAGCAATGTCAATACTTTAGATGATAAAGGTGTTGTACGCTCCTATACAAAAAAATATGCTACCGGAGAGGAAGTCCTGAAATATATGATGAGCCTGACGCCTTTGGTTAATGGTAGTCCGGTAGACAGATATAGTTTTATTGACAGGCAGGGCACCATCAGCGGAGAGATCGAAGAAGGTGTCAGTACAAGCTATGGTATGTACGTGTTTTACCTGCAGACAAGCTCTTCCGGAGATAATGCAGATCTGTATGTGCGGATGGTAGATAAAAACTCTCCGGCCTATCAGGCTGGTATACGTCGGGGAGATCGTATTCTGAGTATCAACGGACAGACGAATATTGATTACAAGACTCAGCAATCCCAGAGTTTTAAATTGATCAATGATGCCCTCAACTCTAAAAGTATGACCATTAAATTTGTATCTCAGACCTCAGTCACGACCGAAAAGCAGATTGTGAGTTCGTTGTACAACTTTGATCCTATTCTGGCCAGTAAAGTTATTGAGCAGAATGGTAAAAAGATCGGTTACCTAGCTTTCAGCTCGTTTGTCGCTATTTATAATAACAGGATTCCGACGGCCATGTTAAGTTCCTTCGAAAATATTTTCAGTCAGTTTGAAGGACAGAATATCACTGAACTTATCGTCGATCTGCGGTATAATGGCGGTGGTTCTGTCGAGACAGCAGAGTACCTGGCCAATCGTATAGTCCCGGCTTCAGCTAGTGGCAAACGTATGTATTCCTACAAACTGAACCGTAATCTGCAAGCCTGGGGATGGGCGAAGGAGGGAGGAGAATTTGGCCCGGTCAATTATGCTAAAAAGGGAACACTTAATCTGAATAAAGTATACTTTTTAGTAACCGAATCTACCGCTTCTGCGAGTGAACTTCTTATCAATTCACTAAAACCATATTTTAAAGATAATCAGAAGATGATCGGTACCTATGGTGCAGACAGCAGAGGCAACCGTGTAGTTGAAAATACATACGGCAAGCCAGTAGGATTTTTCAGAACCAGCATACCCAATACTGATGTGGATCTGTATGCAACGTCATTTCAGACTATCAATGCAGATAATTATGGTGATTATTTCGCTGGCTTGACTCCGGACAGAAGTACATATGAAGATTATTTTAAAGATTTTGGAGATCCTCAGGAAGGGATGATTGCAGAAGCCCTGCATTATAGTCTTAATGGAAGCTGGTTATCCAGTACTTCTAAGACAGCTCTGGCTTCTGTCAACAAGCTGCGAAATGAAAAGTATATAAACCGACAGAGTATAGATACCCGTGCCCATGCAAATGGCATGTATAAGTTTCAGACGGGACGGTCAAAATAAATGTAAATGTTTAAAAGATTCCTTACTTTGCAAAGTAGGATTGATACAGATAGCTATGAAGAAAGAAAAACCGGCCACAATAAAAGAAATAGCCAGAAAGCTGAAGATATCTCCTTCTACAGTTTCCAGAGCGCTGAATGATCATCCGAGTATTGGGTTGGTAACCACTATGCGGGTAAAGAAAATGGCTGAGGAGATGAACTATGAGCCGAATCAGACTGCCATTTTCTTTAAACAGCGGAAGACATTTACAATAGGAGTAGTGTTACCCAGTCTTTCAGAACCTTTTTTCTCTGCTGCCATCAGTGAGATTGAAAACTTTGCTAATGAGCGTAAGTATACGGTGATCATGGGCCAGTCAATGGACGATGCAGAAAGAGAATTACGGATACTGCAAACCCTCAAAAAACATCGTGTTGACGGTGTATTGATGTCCATAGGAAAGAATACCAATTCTTTTGATTTTATCAAGAGTATGGAAGAATCGGAGATTCCGGTTGTCTTCTTTGACTGCGTGCCCAATCTGAATGATATTGACCGTATAGAATGCGATCTGGCGACAGGAGTCTATGAGGCTATAGATGCTTTTGTATCGCGCGGACACCAAAAGATAGCCCTGATCAACGGACCGGATACCTTACTGGCTTCTGAGGAACGTAAGCTGGCTTATATCAAAGGTTTGAGAAAGAATGATATTGCATTTGACGATCGTTATCTCGTCAACACAGATCTTACCGAAGAGGGCAATGAAGAAGCTATGAACAAGCTCCTTACGCTATCGGACAGACCTTCTGCTATATTATCTTTCAATGACTTCGTCACACTGGATGTTATGAAATTTGCACGGCAGAGAGGTGTATCACTGAACAGTGATATCCATTTTATCAGTTTTGCAAACTATCCGTTATGGAAATATATGGAAAACCCTCCGATGGGAAGTATTGAGCAGTTTCCGGATCAGCAGGCTAAGAAAGCGGCGGAGATTTTGTTCAATCGACTGGAAAATAAAGAAGAGTATAAGCCTCAGCAATTTATCTTTAAGTCCAGATTAATACTGCAATAAACTGAACGTATGTCAATAAGCAATTGCGTCATGTGGCAGGGAAGCCAAACGCTGTTTGATTCAGAATTATAAACTAAAAAAGGCATTCAAAATTTTTGAATGCCTTTTTGTATAGGGTAGGTTATTGCCTACAAGTGGATCACTTCACCATATGCATCCGCACAGGCTTCCATAATCGCTTCACTCATGGTCGGGTGAGGATGTACCGATTTGATCATTTCATGACCTGTCGTCTCTAATTTACGAGCTACGACAATCTCTGCGATCATTTCAGTAACATTAGCTCCGATCATATGCGCACCTAGTAATTCACCGTATTTAGCATCGAAAATTACTTTTACAAAGCCATCTTTAGCTCCGGCAGCAGAAGCTTTTCCGGATGCTGAAAATGGGAATTTACCAACTTTCAGTTCGTATCCTGCTTCTTTAGCTGCTTTTTCAGTGTAACCAACAGAAGCAATTTCAGGTGAACAATATGTACATCCCGGAATATTATTATAATCGATAGCTTCTACGTGAAGACCTTTTATTTTTTCCACACAAGTGATTGCTTCAGCAGAAGCAACGTGAGCCAGTGCCTGACCTTTTACGATATCACCTATAGCATATACACCTTCTACATTTGTTTTGTAGAAATCGTCAACAAGTACACGACCCTTGTCTGTTTTTACACCTGTTTCTTCAAGACCGATATTCTCGATATTTGGCGTAATACCTACAGCCGAAAGTACAATCTCCGCTTCCAGAGTTTCTACGCCTTTAGCTGTTTTGATGCTTACTTTACTTAACTCACCTTTTGTGTCTACAGACTGAACTTCAGATTTTGTTAAGATATTGATACCTGCTTTTTTAAGACTTTTCTCCAATTGTTTGGATACTTCTTCATCCTCTACAGGAACGATACGATCCATGAATTCTACGATAGTGACCTGCGTACCCATCGCATTGTAGAAATAAGCAAACTCGACACCGATAGCTCCTGAACCAACGACAACCATTGATTTTGGTTTGTTTGGTAAAGTCAATGCCTGACGGTAGCCGATGATTTTTTTGCCATCCTGAGGTAGATTAGGTAATTCGCGTGAACGTGCACCTGTAGCCAGAATAGTATGCTTGGCTGTGTATTCTTTTGTCGCTCCGTCAGCTCCTTTGACCTCTACTTTACCACCTTTTTTGATTTTGGCAGTACCATTGATGACATCAATCTTGTTCTTTTTCATAAGAAACTGGATTCCTTTGCTCATCCCATCAGCAACTCCGCGGCTTCTTTTGACAATCGCATCAAAATCTGCTTCTCCGCCCTGAACTTTGATTCCGTAGTCCTCAGCGTGATTCAGATATTCAAAAACCTGTGCGCTTTTGATTAATGCCTTTGTAGGAATACAGCCCCAGTTGAGACAGATTCCGCCTAATGATTCGCGCTCAACGATCGCAGTCTTAAAGCCTAATTGAGCAGCTCTGATGGCAGCAACATACCCGCCAGGACCACTTCCAATTACAATGATGTCGTAATTCATATGATATAATTTGTCTTTTTTAGTTATCCGTAATTTCCGTTTTTCTATATAAATACAGATCCCGGATCCTGCAGATAATAATTTCTGTAGTTGATTTAGTGATGTGCAATCATGACTAAAAATGAACACACAATCTCCTCCAAATGTACGTATTATTTTTTAATCTGCCATGTAATGGAAATGCAATTGTTTGCATACAAATGCACTAAATCCATCTGGAAAGATGTCATTTGTCAGTTATTAGTCAAAGAGAAACATAGTCAGATCTTTGTCATCAAAATAGTATTACTTTTGAAGTTTGAAGATATTATTATGCTAAGACTTTTTAGACAAATCGCTTTATGGGAAGCGATCTCCACCATTCTCCTTTTCTTTTTTGCGATGCCACTGAAGTATTTCGCTGATATTCCTGAAGCTGTACGTATCGCCGGATCTATTCACGGCTTTCTGGTCGTTATATTTGTCATTATGCTCATCGTTTGTACAGTAGAGTACAAATGGTCTGTAATGAAAGCTCTGAAGTATTTTGTGGTATCACTGATCCCTATTGCTTCTTTCTGGGTAGAGTTGGATCTGAAAAAAGAAATTGCAAAAAATGCTAAAGGAGTTGCTTAATCAGCTTCTCCTTTGTTAATGCGTTCAATACCCATATAGGCATATGTAATTTCTGTTCTCCCGTGCGGAGTAGGAGTGCCTTCCTCATTCAGGTTTACAAATACCAGTTTTTCAATCGAAAGTATTGTCTTTCTGGTTATTTTATTCCTTACTTCACATTTCATGGTCAATGAAGTCGTGCCAAAAGCTATTGCTTCTATGCCGAGTTCTATGATATCTCCCTGTCTGGCTGAACTTACAAAGTTGATCTCTGAAATATACTTGGTGACTACAAAAGGGTTTCCCAGTTGTACAATCGCATATATTACAGCTTCTTCATCGATCCATCTCAGTAATGTCCCTCCGAATAATGTTCCATTTGGATTGAGATCCTCAGGCTTGATCCATTTTCTGGTGTAAAAATTCATGATTTCCGTATTTAGAGTTGAGGTATGTGGGCAGGGATAGTCGGGTTTAGCCCTTCGTGCGGAAGTAAATAGTGGAGATATTTCTGTACGATGTATTTATCCCGGATGGTAGATTCCCTGATCTGTTTGATAAAAAAAGAAGGGCAAATAAATCGCCCTTCTCTGTTATATTATTTAAGCGTGTATCGCCCGGTTAGCAGTTGCTGCCAGGGCTGCTTCTTTTAGCGCTTCTGTGAATGTCGGGTGTGCATGGCATATGCGGCCGATATCTTCTGCCGAAGCACGGTATTCCATCGCTACTACTGCTTCTGCAATCATATCAGCAGCACGAGGTCCGATCATATGTATCCCTAATACTTCGTCAGTCTCAGCGTCTGCCAGTACTTTGATAAATCCATCCGTATCTCCGGATGCTTTAGCACGTCCTGAAGCTTTGAATGAGAATGAACCTGATTTATATTTTTTACCAGCTTCTTTCAGTTGTTCTTCTGTTTGACCGACAGAAGCAACTTCAGGCCATGTATAGACCACACCCGGGATCAGGTTATAATCAATATGTGGTTTCTGTCCTGCTATTCTTTCAGCTACAGCGATACCTTCATCTTCTGCTTTGTGAGCAAGCATAGCACCTTTGATGACATCTCCGATAGCGTAGATACCCGGTACAGTTGTTTCCAGGTGATCGTTCACAGGGATCTTGTTGCCTCTTTCTTCTGTCTTTATACCGATGTTTTCCAGACCCAGACCCGCTGTATAGGCTACACGGCCTACAGAAACAATACAATAATCACCTTCCAAAGAGATTTCCTGACCTTTAGGATCTTCAGCAGTAACTGTTACTTTCTTACCTTTTACAGATGCACCAGTAACTTTATGACCCAGAAGGAATTCCATTCCCAGAGATTTTTTCAATACACGTTGCAGTTCTTTACCCAATCCGCCATCCATTGTGCTGATGATTGATTTAGCAAATTCCACTACCGTCACTTTTGCACCAAGACGCGCATACACAGATCCTAATTCAAGTCCGATTACACCGCCACCGATTACAATCAGATTTTTAGGAATCTCTGTTAATGATAATGCCTCTGTCGAAGTAATGATACGTTTTTTGTCTACCGGAAGAAATGGTAAAGCCGTTGGCTTGGAACCTGTCGCGATAATAACATTTTTGGTTGTAAGTTGTTCAGTTTTGCCATCTTCTTTAGTCACCAAAACAGTGTTTTTGTCTACGAAAGAACCAACCCCCTGAAAACTATCTATTTTATTTTTCTTAAATAAATAAGTGATACCTGCTGTATTTTGAGCAATGACATCGTCTTTACGTGCCATCATTTTTTTAATATCAACCTTTAGGTTACTTAGGCTAATCCCATGACCTTCGAAGCTGTGAGCAGCATTGTGATAATGCTCTGAAGAGTCTAATAATGCTTTGGAAGGAATACATCCCACATTAAGACAAGTACCTCCAAATGTACTATACTTTTCGATTACGGCAGTTTTTAAACCTAATTGCGCGCAACGGATGGCAGCCACATATCCGCCTGGCCCGCTTCCGATTACTATTACGTCGTATTGCATAAAGTTTGATTTTTATTTTGCTGCCAAAGTTAATGATTATTAATACTATTCGTAAGCAACAGTTTAAAATAAAACGGTTTTTACACAAAAAAGACACCCCGGAAGGTGTCTTTTCTTATGTTGTTTTTAAAGTCTGATTATTCTGCAACGATTTTACCTTGCATAATGCCGAAGTGACCCGGAAAACTACAGATAAAGGAGTAAACACCTTTCTCCAATGTGAAGGTGATTTTATCTGTTTCACCCGGACCTAATAATTTTGTGTGTGCAATAATAGATGAAGCAGAAGATTTAGGAATATATTCGCTTGCTGCTGCTCCTGCTGCCTCACCACCGAAAGTAGCGACATCAGTACCTGGTTTCAGGATAACGACATTGTGTCCCATTGATTCTTTAGGTTGCTGACCTGCATTTTTAAAAGTCAATTCCACAGGCTCACCGGCTTTTACGCGAAATAGATCTTTGTCATATTTCATCTGATCATTTCCTTCTAAAGAAAGGGTATTCGAAATCGCAATATTTTCGATGCCCGGTACAGTTTCTTCAGGGGTCTGTGTTTCTGTACTTGTTGTTTCTGTATTCCCTTCTGTCGAAGTTTTTTTGCTTTCACCGCCACAAGATGTAAACGCTACAGCAAGAGCTAAAGCAGGAATAATAAATAATTTTTTCATTGTGAACTATGTATTTAAACTTTTATAAAAATATGCAATATTTATGGTTTATCTAAATTATCAGTTCTTGAAGCCCAACTTAATTTGCTTTTTCTTTTCGATTACTTCGATAATACGATTATACAGGTCTATAGCATCAAAGGGTTTTCCGATCACGCCGTCGGCTCCGACCTCATAGGCTTCTGCTTGTTCGGATTCCAAAACAGATGCAGAAATGGTGATTATAGGCGTATTAGCCTTGACAGGGTCTGCGTGATTCTTGATTTCCTTGATTGCTTCGAAGCCGCTCATAATAGGCATATGTGTGTCCATCATGATTAAGTCATAATTTTTATTTTCCACATTTTCCAGTGCGGATTTTCCATTTTTGACAATATCCACCTCACAATCCCAGCTTTTCAGAATATGGGAAAGCATAAAACTATTGAGATCGTTGTCCTCTGCAATTAAAACTATCAAACGCTCGAACTTAGGTAATTGTGTATAAAGTTGTTCTATTTTTGAGTCTGTCACATCATAACTTTCAGCTTTTTCAAACCAGCACTGGAAGGAAAATTCGCTGCCTTCATTATAGACACTGGTAGCATCTACAGATCCGTTGAAAAGATCAGCAAGTCTTTTGACAATCGCTAACCCAAGTCCTGTTCCTCCGAATTTTTTGGTAATACCATCATCAGCCTGCTCAAAGGCCAGAAAGATTTTATTGAGTGATTCCGCACGTATCCCGATTCCTGTATCTTTCACACTGAACCGGATAAAATAACTGTTATCTTTTACTTCCAGTATCCTGATACTTAGGGTTACTTTACCTTTTTCGGTAAATTTCAAACCGTTGGAGATAAAGTTGCTTAAGATTTGTTGCAGACGTAGTGAGTCGGTTTTGACATAAGTAGGCAGATCGCTGTCAATATTCATCTCAAATTCGAGATTCTTATTCGCTGCTTTTATTTTGAATATTTTATTGAGATCATCAAATAAATCCTGAAATACCAGGTTCTCAAATTCCAGTTTCATCATTCCGGAATCTATCTTCGAAATATCGAGAATATCATTGATAATTAATAAAAGCGAATGGGAAGCACTGTCCAGCCGGTTTACCCAATCCTTTTGTTCACTGGAGAGTGTCGAACTGCGGAGCATCTGTGTGATCCCCATGATGCCGTTGATGGGTGTACGGATCTCATGACTCATATTGGCAAGGAAGATTTCCTTTGATTTTCGGGCTTGTTCCGCTTCCTCTTTGGATCGGATAAGCTCCAGTTTGGACTGCTCCAGTTCCGCATTTTTTTCTTTGATCTGAAGCTGGGTCAATACTTGCTGCATAAAGGATTTGACCTTTGCAATAGTGATTTCAGGGCTTAAGGGCTTGTACAGATAATCGACTGCCCCACTGTTGAGCCCCTGGATCAGATATTTGTCTTCTTTAGATATAGCGGTGACCATTATGGCAATGATTTCTCTGGTCTTGGGATTACTCTTGAGAATAGAGACAAATTCAAAACCGTTAATTTCAGGCATCTGAACATCAATCAGTGCAATAGCGATATCCTCTTTCCAGCATAGTCTCAGTGCTTCATTAGGATCCGAACTGCTCAGGATGTTTAATCCCTCAATATCTTCTAACAGGGCTTTTAAACTAATGATGTTCTCAATTTTATCATCTAAAATTAACAGATTTAGCTTTTTCATGTTACTAATTCTTGATGTTTTGTTTGTGTAGATCTAATATAAAATCAATAATTCCTTTGTTATCCATAATGCGATGATAGGCACCCAGTTTTATCGCCGACTCCGGCATGGTGGATATTTCTGCTATGGCAGGGTTTTGCACAATGCATGTGCCATTCATCTTTTTGATATAGGCTAATCCGTCTGCACCATCCTGATTGGCTCCTGAAAACAAAAAGCCGCAGGTGCCAGATTGGTATACATCTGCAGCAGATTCCATTGTGACATCAATAGAAGGTCTGCAAAATTGTACAGGTTCAGACGAATCCAGAGAAAACGTATAATCCGGCTCTACAAGTAAATGATAGCCGGGAGGAGCAAAGTAAGCTACTCCTGTCTGTATCTTTTCTTTATCTTCTGCAATCTTCACCTCGATTTTGCATTTTTTGGATAAGCTGCTTTCTATATTGGTTTCATATTTTGCATTACGATGAAGAATGACGATAACCGGAATAGACATATCCGCAGGCAGATATTTCAGGATTTCTACTAAAACACTGTAACTTCCGGCGGATCCGGCTAATATGATGATCTTCGGGTGATTCATATCTCTATCGTACTATGCAATTTTCTGGTAAATGTTATATTTTTTGTTGATCAGTTTAAATTTGGATGCAATCTCCTGATGATGCAAAGTCTCTTTTGAACCCAGACAAAGAAATCCAAAAAGACACAAAGACTCATAGAAGAGTCTGATCACGTTCTGTTGTAATTCCAGATCGAAATAAATCAATACATTCCGACAGGTGATAAGTTGAAATTCATTGAATACACCATCTGAAACCAGATTGTGAGAAGAGAATAAAATGTTTTTCTTAAGGTCGTTGTTGATAGATGCGGCATCATACATAGCGGTGTAATAATCGGACAAGGAATGGACGGTTCCCGATTTCAGAAAATTGTCTGAGTAATCCTTAATCTTCTGTAAAGAATAGATGCCTTTTTTAGCCTGTTCGAGTACGATATTATTAATGTCCGTTCCATAAATAAAAGACCGGTCGTATAGCCCTGCTTCTTTTAAAACAATGGCCAATGAGTACACTTCCTCTCCCGATGAACAACCTGCACTCCAGCTTTTGATCCTTGGAAAGGAGGCCAGATACGGGAATACATCTTCACGCATTGCTTTGTAAAAGAATGGATCCCGGAACATTTCGGTAACGTTTACAGTCAGCTCGATTATAAAATGATTGAAATAACCCGGAGTGTTTACCAATGCCGTTTTTAAGGCCACCAAATCCATTCTGTCGATTTCCATAAGGCGTGTCACTCTCCGTTTCAGGGACGCTCTGGAATATCCGGAAAGATCCATGCCATTTACATTCTTTACTAATTCTATTAATTCTTCTAATTCTGAAAATGAAATCATCTTTCAATCTAACTTAACCAAACCCGCATTAATGATATTAGTTTGTCCAGATCTATAGGCTTGCTGATGTAGTCATTCGCGCCGATCTGTATAGTCCTTTCCCGGTCACCTTTCATTGCTTTTGCAGTGACGGCTATAATAGGAAGCTGGGCAAACTTTTTATTTTCACGTATCTTTTCTATGGCTTCAAATCCATCCATTTCAGGCATCATAATATCCATCAGGACCAGATCAAAATCCGGGTACTTGTCCAGCAGCTGTAAGGCTTCTCTACCGTTATTCGCGATCTCGATCTGCATGTTGTACGCTTCGAATGCTGTACTCAGAGCAAATACATTACGCATATCGTCATCTGCTATCAATACCTTCTTACCAGCAAGCGCTTTTTCCATGATCACTTCCCCTTTACTGTGGGTAGGTATTTTCTGGGTACCTTTATTACTCTTGAGTCTGTTCAGGAATAAGTTGACCTCATCGATGAGACGGGTATTGGATTTTCCCGACTTAAGTACCATCGCCTGTGTATGTCTTAAGATACGTTCCGTACTCTCCTGAGACAGTTCCATAGCCGTATTAATAATAATCGGCGTATGTTGATAGGTGTCTATAGCTTTAATATCATCCAGTAATTCCAATCCTGATTTATCAGGAAGGTTGATATCCAGAATAATACAGTCATATGATTTTTTAGCAGCCAGGATTTCCATTGCCTCGTCTGCATTGAAAGCCTGATCTACCACCGTATTGCGTTCGTTCAGAGAGGATTTGATAAAATCACTCTGTAAGGTATGATCCTCAATGATCAGTACCCGTTTGAGGGGGGTGGAGATAAGTGACTTTATTGTTTTGAATGCATTTTCCAAAGAATCTTCGGTAACCGGTTTTCTTAAGAAACCTATTGCCCCTTTGTTGATAGGCTCATCTTTATGAAGAGAAGCTGCCGACATCATGTGTACTGGTATATCTTTGGTCTTATCGTCGTTTTTGAGTTTTTTCAACACTTCCCATCCATCCATTATCGGAAGCATTATATCCAGAATAATGGCATCCGGCTGAGTCTGGATAGCTGTTTCCAGTCCTTCTTTACCATTATAAGCCACACTCGGATCAAATCCATGTTCCACTGCGTAATCTTTCAGAATTTCCGAAAAATTGACATCATCTTCTATAATGAGCAATCTCTTTTTACTGTTTACAGAGACTTTCTCTTCAACAGTGACAGGCGTTGTCTCACTGACCGGAGCCGGCTCGATCGCTTTATTTTCATATTCCGCAGGAATATCATTCTTCTGAGCAGGTCTGTAAGGAAGGATAAAAGTAAATGTACTTCCTTTGTCAGGCTCACTTTCCAGCGATATGCGCCCGCCGAGCAGCGTGGCCAGTTCCCGGCAGATGGATAATCCCAGACCTGTACCACCATATTTTCTGCTGGTAGATCCATCTTCCTGTTTGAAAGCCTCGAAGATCAGTTTTTGCTTTTCGGGTGCAATTCCGATTCCGTCATCCTGCACGATAAAATGAATATTGCTGTTAACATGTTTATATGCCAATTCTATCTTGCCTCCGTTTAAGGTGAACTTGAATGCATTGGAAAGCAGATTTTTGAGAACCTGTTCCAGACGGTATTCGTCACACAGAAATGTAGAGGGAGCTTCCGGATCAATAGTGGTCTTGAAATTAATAGATTTCTCTTCTGCCGAAATTCTGAATAATCCTTCAATATTTCTGGTCAATGAATGGATATCAATATGGTCTTCGACCAGATCAATCTGTCCGGATTCGATTTTTGCAAGATCCAGAAGTTCATTAATCAGGTGCAACAAATCAGAGCCTGCACTGTGGATAACAGTTGCATATTTTATCTGATCCGTATTGAGGTTATGGTGTTTGTTATCTTTTAATAATTTGGCCAGGATAAGAATACTGTTGAGCGGCGTCCGGAGTTCGTGGCTCATATTTGCCATAAATTCGGATTTGTATTTACTTGCCTGCTCTACTTCATTGATCTTATCTGTAATATTCTTGCGGGCTTTGTCGAGATCCTCATTTTTAAGTTCCAGCAATTTCGCTTTTTCTTCCAGCTCATTGTTTGTCTGGGTTAACTCTTCCTGCTGTACCCGTAACTCCTCTTCTGAGGCTTCCAGAAGATTGGTTTTATAGATGAGTTCCTCATTGGTTGTCCGGAGTTCTTCCTGCTGCGCCTCTAACTCTTCCGTTTGTTGTTGCAGTTCTTCAAACATTTCGGCCATCTTATCATGTGCCTGTGTGACTTTGATCGCGATAGCCAGAGTATTGCCTATTTTATCGAGATAAGCATTCACTTTGCCTTTATGTTCATCTGAATCACGGATACAGATTTCTAATAAGCCTACGGTCTCATCTTCATAGATAAACGGAATGATGTGAATATCGCTCACCAGATCGCCCACCAGAATACTGTGACCTTTCAGTAAGTTGTTATCCACAGCTGCAATTACTTTATGCTGCTGATGAGTAATTACTTCTCCCGGCAATCCTGAATTGGTATCCAGATATTCCGGAACAGCATTTTGCTCCGTACCGAAAGTTCCGGTTAATTTGAAACCTTCGCCTTCAGGTAATTTAAAATATATGGCTCCCGCAAGGGCATGGATCGTTCTGCAAATACAGGCCAGCGCATAATTACCTAACTGCATTTCGTTGTAATTACCTCTTACTTCAGAATCCAGTCTGGAGAGTTGTTCCAGTACCCAGTTGGACTGTTCTATCTGATCTCCCAGCAATTTGAGTTTTTCAAAGCTTTCCTGTTCTTTTCGTAATGTTCTCCGGAGTACAGAGAATACCTGATTTACACGCACAAAAAGAAAGATCATAATTCCGAGGCCAAGAATGACAAGTCCATAAGTAATAAATCGGCTTATCTTCAGGTGATCATTGTTTTGTTTGATATATTTTGCTCTGCTGTCTACTACAGAGTTGATAATAGTAGTCAGTTGTTTGTGTAGCTGATCATAATCCAGTATAATGTCCTGAATAACGGCATTTTTGTTGATCTCAACATCCCTTTTGAGTTTCCGGTTATCTAAGAATGTCTCGACTTCAGCCCGGAAAGCTACTTCTGTACGGTGGCTGGGTGTATAAAATTCGGTAGTCTGGAATAGTTCGTTTAGATCTTCATCGATGATAAGATGTTTGTTTTTTATAATATCGAGCATCCTTGGATCCTGACTATTCGCATACAACAGCTTGTTGTTATTGACGATCCCCAGATTGATCTCTAAATTATTGATGGTATTGAATTTCTGCTCTGACTGACCGATTACGTCATCATTAAACCGGATACTTCTGTCAAAGGAAATAAAAAAGAATACTACTGCAAACAAAATCATTAAGAATGCAATAACAATTCCTATCGTGACCTGAGTTTTAAAGTTGATTTTATTCATTTCTCAAAGTAAGAATAAGATTAAATAAGAGCATAACTGCCTAAAGTCTGACTTTTAGCAGATAACTCTTTGTCGTATAAGGAATGGGAATTAGCTGATTGAATTCCAAATTTTTTGATATTGAATATCATTATAAATTCAGAACAATCATCCCCACTCATTTGAATTTCATAGTAGATAGTCGTTTTTCTCAGGTTAATATCAATGCTAATTTTAGATATTGATGTCGCCTTATTTTTTTGACGGTACAAATTAGGTTGATCCCCAAAAACGATACCAAAGATAGTTTTTCCTTTTCTAAAAATTTTACTGAAATGTGATATTAATTTGTTCTCTGATGCTGTTTTTTTACAATTATTCTGCAACATATTTTTTGTAAAGTCTGAAAAACCTAGAAAAAAGGAAGTTGCGAATATTGTCAATTGCGTGCTTATGTATTGTTTTATATGTCTGAAAAGCACATTTACTATACGATTACAGCAAAAGTGTAACGTAAAAAGAGCGTTTGAAGCTACATGGTGCGCCTCTTTAATAAGAAATCTATACAGAGAGGAGAGTATGTCTGTAGCTTTTTCAGGAATGTTGGGATAGCTGTAGTCCGGTTGTAAAAGCCAATCCGGAATGCGGATCCGGCGATCTGCTTCTGACTGAAAATTCCAAAGTCGAAGTGTTCTGTTTTTAGTGGATATATTCTTTTTCAGAATAGGTTTATGGCATATCGCATCAGGGTTTCTACATCCTGATTGGGCAAAAGTATAATGACCAAAAGCTACCTGCTTGGTATTCTGATCAAAAACAGGGAAAATATTCATTTTTTAACACTACATAAGATCAATAATCCGGTTAATAGAGTTCATTTACAACTGATATAAAATTACACTATATTTTTTGTGTTTTATTCTAATGTGGATTTTTTTTATTTCCATTATGTAGCTGTAAATCAACTAGTAATGTTGTTTTTTAATTCTTGGAAATTAATGGGGAAACAGATCGGAAGAGATTTAAATAAATTATGTTATCTTTAAGGAATCTGAAATTAAAAAGAGTTATGAATCCCGAAATTTCCTTAGTATTATTTATTATCGGAGGCATTGTTGCCTTTTTTCTGCTGTTGTATCTTTTGCCTGTTAATTTGTGGTTCACAGCGCAACTTTCCAATGTGAAGATTAGTTTGTTGAATCTTGTATTGATGCGCCTTCGTAAAGTGCCACCTTCTCTGGTGACAAATGCAATGATCACTTCTACAAAAGCAGGTTTAAAGATTACTTCCAATGATATAGAAACACATTTTCTTGCCGGGGGAAATGTCAATAGAGTAATCAAAGCACTTATTTCTGCTGATAAAGCTAATATTCCGTTAGATTTTAAACTCGCTACTGCTATTGACCTTGCAGGACGTGATGTATTTGATGCTGTACAGTTGTCGGTGAATCCACAGGTTATCAATACTCCACCTGTAGCAGCTGTTGCCAAAGACGGTATTCAATTGATTGCTAAAGCACGCGTTACCGTTCGTGCAAATATTAATCAACTGGTAGGAGGGGCTGGCGAAGAAACGATCCTTGCCCGTGTAGGTGAGGGAATCGTGACGACTATCGGTTCGTCTGCGAATCATAAAGAAGTACTTGAAAATCCGGACCGTATTTCCAAGACTGTATTGTCTAAAGGATTGGATTCCGGGACTGCATTTGAAATTCTTTCTATCGATATTGCAGATATTGATATTGGTGACAACGTGGGTGCCAAGCTGCAGACAGATCAGGCAGAAGCCGATCTGAAAGTTGCCAATGCCAGAGCTGAAGAAAGGAGAGCCATGGCTGTCGCCAATGAGCAGGAAATGAAAGCGAAGGCACAGGAAGCAAAAGCAAAGGTAATTGAAGCAGAATCTCAGGTTCCGCTCGCTATGGCCGAGGCTTTCAGAAATGGAAATCTGGGAATAATGGATTATTACAAGATGCAAAATATACAAGCCGATTCGGATATGCGATCTTCCATAGCCCGTCCGGGTTCCGGAGATAAAGGCAGTCAGAAATAATCTGATCATATTGTAATAGAAATATTATAAAAATAATCAACCGATTGCTTAACCCGCAATCGGTTTTTTTGTGCTTTTGTACTTTTTATCAGGAGATGAGTTGAAGATGTTTCCTTTATATTTAGCTCAAATCTGAATATATGAATATGAAAAAACTAATGCTGTTTCTCTTCTTAGGACCTCTTTTCGTATTTGCGCAGCAAATCGTTGAAAAAGGTGCAACTAAATTTTTCCTGCCGATAGCAGGTAATACCTGGCAATACCCGTCTTTACCGGATAGTAAAGGGCTGGTAACGGATGAGGGTATCCAATCATGGAATGATCCTGCAATACATTTTAAGACTTTTGTCCGTTTTGCTAAAAAAGGAGATTTTGATCTGAATATAATCATTGATGCTGTAAACAAAGGTGGAGAGTATGAGATCAGTATCGGACAGCAGAAAAAGAAGATTACTGTAAAGAATACAGGGGCCATCAGTCTGGGGCACTGGACGGTGAAAGACTCCGGATACTATGCAGTGGTATTAAAAGCGTTAGGTCCGAAAGCAAACTTTGCTGCTATCAAAGGGTATGAGGTATCAGGCACTGCATCTTTTATAGCTTCAGCCAATTTTGTACCCAATAATGAAGGTAATTTCTTTTATTGGGGACGTAGAGGACCTTCTGTACACCTCGGTTACAATCAGCCTGATGGTAATATAGAATACTATTATAACGAAGTTACCGTGGGTAAGGGTAATGATGTGGAAGGATCCTATTACATGGCTAATGGTTTTTCAGGAGGATACTTCGGTATGCAGGTAAACAGTAAGACTGAACGCAGAATTCTGTTTTCCGTATGGAGTCCTTTTACAACGGACGATCCGAAATCTATTCCTGATGATCACAAAATTATACTGAAAGCTAAAGGTGAAGGTGTATATACAGGTGAATTCGGAAATGAAGGTTCCGGAGGTCAGAGTTTTCTGCGTTATAACTGGATTACAGGTAATACCTACAAATTTTTGTTAAGAGGCCGTCCTGTAGCAAATGACTATACCGAATATACGGCCTGGTTCTATGCTCCTGAAAAGGGTAAATGGCAATTGATCGCTCAGTTTGAAAGACCTAAAACAAACACTTATCTTAAAGGATTTCACTCTTTTCTGGAAAATTTCAATCCCAATCAAGGAATCTATGAGCGTGTCGTTAAATTCGATAATCAATGGGTGCGCGATCAAAAGGGGAACTGGGTAGAATGTACAAAAGCTAAATTTACAGCAGATCAGACAGCCCGCAAGGGATATCGCCTGGATTATGCCGGCGGAGTAGCGAATGGTGCTTTTTATTTGAGAAATTGTGGTTTTTTTAAAAACAAAACTGTTGTTGATTCGAAATTTGAACGCCCTTCCAAAGGTAAAGCTCCGCAGATTGATATAGATAAATTACCTGTCAAATAACATAGCTTAGATTCCCATATACCGGAAATTATCTGCTTGGATACATATAAATGGACAATAGTAAAAGAGTCCGGAAATTATTCCGGACTCTTGTGGTTGAAAATTCAGGTCCTATAGTTTAGTGCAAAAATCTTATGGAATAAGATTGTATTCATATCTACCTATGCAAGTGAGTAGTTGTAAGAACCAAAACTATTTTCAACCGGTAAAGACTCATGTCAGCAAGTGCTTGTGCTGATATTCATCTCCTCGTTTTAACCAACATTTATTTACAAGATATTATACAAAGAAAGACATAAGAAACTCTGTATACAATTCGATATCATCTTAAAGCTGACGTGATCGTTCATTTAACTATCTCTGTACCTGCGCATGCCAGTTATAAATCGTTGTAGTATGTGTGCATAAAGATAAAGGTTATGTCCACAAGGACATTGACTTTATGATCGCCGATTATTTATAAAATATGCCCGGTTTCCTACATCGACAGAGATCGCTTGTCTAAAAATCTGTCCTTGATGTAGGAAATTAAAGGGCAAAAACACAACACACTAATTTTAATTTTTTTATCTGGATTTTATCTGTAACTAATAAGGTAAAATGATAGTAGATTTTGTATGATCCAATACGAAACCGTTTTATTAATTCAAACTTACAGACTAAAAAGAGTGAGGAATATTCGTGAAGATCTTTTTAATAAAATAATAATGCTTATTTGATTGGCTGTTTAATGTTAAGAGGTTATAAACTTATAAGTCTATAAAGGGAGCGTTTGCATATATTTTGCATCAGTTGGCGTACCCGCCAACAGTTTACTAGTTAAGTTTACAGGACAATTAGTAACAGATACTACGTTAATAAAACAATACACCTGGAGAATTCGTTTCACCCTCTCTCCCGGTTTACCGGGATCTCTCCTTGAAAAGGAGAGAGAAAAGGACTGTCTCCTTAATATAACAAGCCCGACAATGGTATACTTTTTTATACGGATTTTTCCGGTTATCGGTTGTTCATATTGTTTTATATACTTACAGGGGTGGCGCATCGCTTTTTGACATAATGCAGCGACTTATTTCGTAATTCCATACATAATCACTTTTAGGATAGGTTATTTGTGAGTATACACCATTAGTACCTGCACCGCCTGAACCATTACTTAAACCGGAGTACCATTTATTATTACCCTGATAACTAGATGTAGAGGATGACAAATATGCAGTAATATAACTTGCATTATTTATTGCTAAGCCACCTTTAATTCCAAGTTGATAATCTATATTCTGTCTTTCGGAGGGAGAAGTTGGAGGTACGAGCTGAATAAGTTCATTGTATGTTGGCAATCGGTATCCTGCGCCTAGTGCAGCACAGCTCTCCGGGTATGGAGTACCTGGCTTCTGTGTCTGAGAAGCGTCCGAATTTACATATACTCCATACTCTACATTAGCTCGTTTATACCAGGGAATTTTCTCTCCCGACAGATTACTTCCACTGACCAGAAACGGCAGCCCTATATCTATCGGTGGAGGACTTTGAATAATCGTGATGATCTTTTTGATCCGTCCGGCGTTGACAGCAAGTTTTGCAACACGTACTCGCAATGGACTGGTATAAGTTGGGATTTTTAATGTAAAAGTTGCCTTTTCCGCATCATTCTGACGGGTTACAGTTATCCAATTCGGAATATCGGTTAGTGTCATAGCAGACAAATCGTTGGTGCGTACCTCTAATAATAAGGTCTGTGCCGAACGCTTTATTGTAACACTGTCCATACTTAATTTTAAAAACTGTGGGGCACCTATGTTTGAGTCAGATACCGAAACCTCATTCCAGGCAGTTACGGTGGCTGACATACTCACAGGTTTACTGGCCCAGGCCAGTGCTTGGCTGGAGAAACCTGCGGCATGTACTTTTGTAATGTCAATGGCGTATCGGTGGTTGCGCAGTACAGGCAGCAGCTTTTGCTGATCATCGGTGAGTTCCACACGATAATAGGTAATGTCACTACTACCGGCATACTTGCCCGCTATAACCAGTCCTGTCGCATTACTATCACCTGTATTGCCCGGTGCCGTACTTTCGAAAAGAAAGATTTCACCGGCCAGACCCGTCGTTCCCGATGTGTATTCCTGGGCGGTCAGCCTGTTTGTGCCTGCAGGTATGCTGGGAGCCTTGACCTTATATTCAGCGGCATCGTAGTTACCCGCAACAGGTGCTATTCGACCTTTGCCGGACATATTATATACGTACACTTGTGTCATTACAAAGTTATCGGCCGTCACCTTTATATCTATGGCTGCAAGACTTCTGAGCATGCTCACACTAAATTTTTGAGTGTTGTTGTTGATGCCATCGATCATCATACTCTCCCCCCACATAGGCAGTGGAGTAAAATTACCGGAACTGCCTGCATTCCATTTGGTCATAATCCCATATTCCATACGGCTCATTAATGTTTCCTTTTCGGTATTGACCGGCAATCCGCTTAGGGCGGTCTGCAGTTGTGTTGCCGCATTGGCAATGAGGACAAAACGAAACTTGTCTGTACTTTTTAGCAGATCGACATGGAAGTCTACTGCTGCTGCATTGTCACCGGGACGTAATAATACTGCCTGTTTGTGATAGGCATAGTATTCCTTTCCGTCATCGGCTATACGGAAGGCCAGTACATCCAGACTATGGATGCTATTCTGATCGGCCTCGCTGATGGCATAGGTGCCTGCTTTATTATCTGACTGAGGCATAAGTAAGCGCAGGGTTACCTGCTGTTCACCGGAGTTGCTCTCTTGTTCAGGACTGTCGATCTTTTTACAGCCTGACAATGTAATAAGGATAAAGATGTAGATTAATATATCAAATCTGCTGATCATCACCATTAATAGTTATGGACTACGCTATATAGATATTTCAGAGCATATGATCTGCCCTTCTGTATCCGGAAGTAGTCAAGTTAAGAAGTAAAATTTATTATGTTTTTAAAACCAAATGTGTATTATGTTTATACACTTTATTTTTCCCGCTACAAATATCTGTAACGAATAAGGGGACTTACTATTCCGATTGATTTATATATAGCCAATAAAGTGTATTCTGAAAAAACAATATGCAGACGGTAATTCTTTATGCGATCAATTCTGTCAGAGTCTGGCTACGATTAATTAAATGATTGGAAAAAGCAGCTATAACGTATGTAATTGCACAGCAATTACATACGTTATACAGGGCTATTGTTCGCTCAAATTTTAACTGTGTCTGCAGGCTTATCTAATTTGTATTGACCATATTTTTTGTTCGAAGGTATTTATTTATAAGCAAAACAGATCTTTATGTTTCTTCTTTTATTTGTGTGTAGAGTCATTTTAACAGGTCATGATAGTGAAGTCACTTTAGAGATTCGGGCTGTATAGCGGAGTATAAGACAGCATTGATTAAACTTATGTTTACGTAATGGTCTGTCCGGAAAATACATATTTTATCCGAAAAAATGAAGGTAGTATGATCGGTTAAGAGTATTCCAAAAGTAGTAACAGCATACCGGATAAAGCCCGTTGCATTAGCTGGCGTTGCTTCCAACTTTTAATCATTAACCTCTCTCCCGGTTTACCGGGATCTCTCCTTAGGAAGGAGAGAGAAAAGGTCTGTCTCCTTAATATAACAAGCCCGACAATGGTATACTTTTTTATACGGATTTTTCCGGTTATTCAATGTATATTATTTAGATAGTACACATCGACCTCTGGAATTTCCATACCACTGATTATTCCATCCTCCGGATTTACTATAAAAATTTTCCTCTGCTGCACCGCCTGCTTTAATCGCTCTGTATTGATCTGCATAAAAGGGTCTGGCAGAGGAAGACATATATATCCACAGATCAATAGCGTTATCCAATAGGGCTGTTCCGCCGGCATCACTAATAGTCTTATATATTTCTTTACGTGCATTAGCATCAGTTGGCATTAACTGCCTAAGTTCAGTGAACGTAGGTAACCTGGCACCTTGTCCCCAAATAGCCACACAACTCTCAGGATAAGGGTCTCCTGATTTCTGTGTTAAAGATGCGTCCAATGGTGAAGAAATGCTTTTTTCTACATTTGCCACCTTATACCAAAATCCGGCATCGGGCACATCTCCAGCAAATACATAAAAGCCGAAACCGGACCCCAGATCAATAGGCCTGGCCCCCTGTTTTACTTCTAGCTTTCCAATGATACTACCCACCCGCACACCAATAGTTGACGACCGTACTGCCGTCGCACTGTTATTTTCGTCGACATGAAACGAGTAGGTAATTTTATCACCATCCCTGTCTTCGTCCAGTTTAACCAGCCACGTTGGCAAATCCAGGTTTACCGCAGGCGTAGGCGCATTGGTCCATATGGTGAAAGTTGTTTGGCCCTGCAAACCGCTCAGTTCTACTTTTGGGATAGCTACCTTTAGGTACTGTACAGCTGGTATATTTGCGTCAGCTACTGAGGTTTCATTCCAGGCGGTTACGGTGGCTGTCATATTTACAGGTTTACTGGCCCAGGCCAGTGCTTGGCTGGAGAAACCTGCGGCATGTACTTTTGTAATGTCAATGGCGTATCGGTGGTTGCGCAGTACAGGCAGCAGCTTTTGCTGATCATCGGTGAGTTCCACACGATAATAGGTAATGTCACTACTACCGGCATACTTGCCTGCTATAACCAGTCCTGTCGCATTACTGTCACCTGTATTGCCCGGTGCCGTACTTTCAAAAAGAAAGATTTCGCCTGCCAACGTATTTGTAGCCGATGTATAAGGCTGGGCTACAAGCTTGTTTGTGCCTGCAGGTATGCTGGGAGCCTTGACCTTATATTCAGCGGCATCGTAGTTACCCCCAACAGGTGCTATTAGACCTTTGCCGGACATATTGTATACATACACCTGTGTCATCACAAAATCATTGGCCGTCACCTTCACATCTATGGCGGCCAGACTTCTGAGCATGTTCACACTAAATTTCTGAGTATTGTTGTTGATACCATCGATCATCATACTCTCTCCCCACATAGGCAGCGGAGTAAAATTACCGGAACTGCCGGCATTCCATTTGGTCGTGACCCCATACTCCATACGGGTCATCAACGTTTCCTTTTCGGCATTGGCGGCCAGACCGTTAAGGGCGGTCTGCAGTTGTGTTGCTGCATTGGCAATGAGCACAAAACGAAATTTGTCTGTACTCTTGAGCAGATCCACATGGAAGTCTATCGTTGTTGCATTGTCACCGGGACGTAATAATACCGCCTTCTTGTGATAAGCATAGTATTCCTTTCCGTCATCGGCCACACGGAAAGCCAGTACATCTAAGCCGTGGATACTGTTCTGATCGATCTCGCTGATGGCATAGGTACCCAGATTGCTGCTATTTTGCGGCATTAGCAAACGCAGGGTGACCTGCTGTTCGTCAGGCTTAGTTTCTTTATTTGGAATATCAATCTTTTTACAGCCTGATAAAGTCGTAAGAATAAAGAGACAGATTAATAAATCAAATCTGGACATCATAATTCGTTAATAATTATATGCTACTTTGTAAAAATATTTTAGAACTATTGATCTGCTCTTCCATATTCGGAAAGTAGTCTTAAGTTAAAAAGTCGGTTTTGTGCTGTTTTGTTAATGTAAAATGCATATAGTTAATACACTTTATTTTTCTCGATACAATATTGCTAAGGAATAGAGTGATTTACTATTCCGTCTGATTTGTATACAGACAATAAAGTGTATTTTAACAAAAAGGTAAGCAATCCGGACATTTTTTGTCAGATGAAGTTCTTTCAGGGCAGGTTTACGATTGTAAAATTGCTAAAAAAAGCTGTTTACAATATATAGGTGTGCTGTAACTGCAGATGCGACAATATGATAGTGTGATTGTAGGTTATTCAAGATTTTACCTGTATCTGCAGGTTTATATAATTTGTATTGACTATGGTTATTGTTCGAAAGTATTTGTTTGTAAGCAAAACCGATCTTTATGCTTTTTCATTTTATACAGGAGAAGATACCCTTCAGGTGATCATGATAATGAAGTACTTTAGCAAATCCGGATGTTTAGCTGTATATAAAATATGATTAAACTCTGTCTTCCCTGATGGACCGTCCGGGAAATATCATCCTTTACCCGAAAAAATGAAGGTAGTATGATTGGATAAGAGTATTCCAAAAGTTGTGACAACATACCAGATAAAGCCCGTTGCATTAGCTGGCGTCGCTTCCAACTTTTAATCATTAACCTCTCTCCCTGTTTACCTTCTCTCTCCTTAGGAAGGAGAGAGAGAAGGTGTTTAGTAAAGTGGCAGGGTTTGTTTTCTAAGGAAAACTTCAGCAGTAGTTGTGTCAGTTGGCGTCTCCGCGAAATTGTTTTCTGCTTAACCTCTCTCCCTGTTTACCGGGATCTCTCCTTGAAAAGGAGAGAAAAGAGGTATTGTAGAAGAATTCAGGTTTACTTCCAGGAAGAGAGGAAAATAAAAACACCTTACCGAATTAAGTAAGGTGTTTTTATAAATCCGCCTTATCAGGGTATATCCGGCAGCGGATTTGTACCATATCCCTGATATACCTTTATTCTGGCCCTGATCTTGCCGGCCGTAATGGTGAGGATTCCGTGTCTGGGATTGTCACCAATACCAGGAAGAAGGCCAACGATAATATTAGCCCCCTCATTACCCCCATTAATATGGGGATTCATACTAAGCCAGGAAGGCTGATCACTTTCCCACGTCCAGCCACCCGGAAAATCTGTTTTTATTTTATAAAATTGGCCTGTGCCTTGACTAGTCATGAAATTAACCAGATCTGTCTGCATTGCCAGATAGTAGTGTTCATCAAAATATATGACAGGCATATCACCCAGATTTATGGTTACAACCGAACCTTGTATATTAGAAGGCTTCCCGGATAAGGCTGCTGCTTTAGTTAGATATCCTTCTCCGCTTACCTCCTTGATGTTGAACACGTATTTGTGATTACGCAACACGGCGAGCGGTACGGGTGTTGCTGCTGCTGACAGAAACTCAAGTTTGTAATACGTTTCTGTGCTGCTACCGTCATAATGCCCGCCAATAATGAGCGAAAGAGCTCCCGACACGCCTGCGGATGCTGCAGCCTTTTCAAAAAGGTAGATTTCTTGCTCAGACTTCAGCGGATTGGAAATATTATAGACCAGTGGAGTGCTGTTGGTTTGCAAAGTAGTAGGAATAGACGGAGATGTAACTTTTTTCTCGCCAACATTATATCTACTGGCTTCAGGAGCTATCCTTCCGTTAGCATTGCTGTTATATACACTGATGCTGGTCATTCTAAATACTGGTGCTAAAGTAGGTTCAACTTTTACATCTACTCTGGCCTGACTTCTGAGCATATTCAGTGCGATCGTACCTGTGCTGCCGGTGATGCTCAGATCTGGCAGTGATTCTCCCCACATAGGCAGGGGGCTGTAGTCTGCAGAGGAAGTGGTGTTCCATACCCCTGGCTTATCGATCAGCAGCTTATCTAGTATACTTGCTTTGGCAGTTCCGACAGTATAATCAATTGAATTTGAATTGACTGCTGCCCTTGCATTTGCAATGGCCACAAGTCGGTACTTTTTGGTATTGTCAGTTTGTACGGTTGCCTGAAACCGGATGCTGTTGGCTGTCAATGGTCTGATATTTCTTCCGGCTACCCGGTATGCATACTTTTCATTACCGCCACTCATTTCAAACACGAGTACGTCTATGGTGCTGACCTTGTTTTCTTCGTTATCAGTGATGGCATAAGTACTGATATTCTGTGACAGACCGGGCATTGAGACTGCAAAAGTAACTTCTGTGGTATTACCTGCTTCCGGCAGGGTATCATCGATGATGGTTTTTTCCTTGATACAGGAAATCAGTGTAACGGTGTAGATACACATGATCAGCAGTATCGGTAGTCGTATTCTTTTCAACTTTATTTGTGTTATAGTGTTTATTGCCTGTTTTTTTCTTCAGGCTTATGCTGACACAGCTATTCAGCCTTTTTGATCTGCTATTGCTGTGGTTTATTTCTGTTTTATACCGAACCTTCCGATTCGACCAGTATCCATCCGTTGATGATGACTGTGATCCCTACCTGAGTTGGGAATTTTCTGATGATCTTTATATCTACAGCAGGCTCACAGTTGAGGTTGAGCTGCGGTAGTTTTTCCAGCAGTTCTTTTACACTTGCACTGAATATATCCGCACCTGTTTCCATATCTCTTATGGTAATGGTCGGATTTCGGTCTTCGAGTCTCCACAGGAGTGCCGTCTGTGCGGTGTATGTTGCGGTTTCTTTTTGTTCCTGCAGCTGTGTGACTGTATAGTGATCTCCTGCGTCCCGGAGTTCAGCCGTCTGGAACTGGCATAGTGCGGCATTGTGACTGATCCTGATCTGGTAATTTTTTTGTGCATCGTATTTTTCAAGCGATACATTGAGTGGTTTGGTTATATTTCTCAGGTCAATGCGTTGAGCCGGGGCATATGCTGCAGTTTCGGCGTTTATATTTTTTAATACTCCCTGAAAGAGTACCTGATCGGGCATTGCTCTTAATCCGCTGCTGCGTGTGAATGTAGGCATGTCCAGTTCATCGATATGTGTTTCTCCTTTTATGAGCAGCCTGTCTTCAAACTGTCCCTGTGCTGTTCCTGCCCATGCAATGAGGGTGTAGTTTCCCTGCGGGAGGGTTATCTTCATAGTGCTTTCGGGAGCGAAATCTATATCCTTTTGGGATATTTTTTCTGCAAAATATCCTTTTTCGTCAAATGCATATACGGTCATCGCTGTTGTACCTGTATATACGATTTTGTCGGGACAACTTCCGGCTCTGTCAGTAAAGCTGAGCGTCACATCAAATGTGTATCGTGTGAGATCATCCTTTATACATCCGTTTATGGCCACCAGCATGGCGATCATCAGGAGCTGTATGTATATGCGTTTGAGATATCGTTTTATCATTTCCGTCTGTATCATGCTGTCAGGTTGCATATTCTTGTTCATTTGTTTTACGGAATAGTATTTTTTTTAATAACAAAGGGGAGGGAGTTTTTTCCTCCCCTTTGTGGTATTCCGGAGGGTTTCCCCTTATATTTCATGTTCACTGGTGATCAGCGTCCATGGTGTGATGGTGATGGTTGCCTGAATATTAGCGTCCAGGTTACCCGGATTAACCGGTTGTGTAGGATCTACAGGGTTTGGAGGTGTTACGCCACCCCCCGGATTACCCGGAGTTCCCGGAGTTCCCGGTATCTGTCCTTCGATTGGTGTACCGAGTCCTTTGATTTTTGTAATCTGCGCCTTGAAGAATGTATTACGAAGTATGCCCAGTTTGGTTGCTCCGGCCACCTTATCTTCATTGAGATACAGACGGAAGTAGCAGTAGCCCTGGTTATAGGTGAGGACAACAGCTCTTTGTTTAGTTCCGTCGTTGTATTTCTTGTCAGCGGCTTCGGCATCTGCTTTTGTTTTATCTGCGAAGTACAACTGATGCAGCGAATTATTTGTGCCTTTCTGTCCGAATACGACATGGAAGGTACCGTCAGCATTTGGTGTTGCTCCGTCTTCCAGTTTTGTCGGGGTGAATTTAGCTCTTACCTGTATATAGGTGACTTGTGTCGGAGCAGGGTTTTCGGCTGTATTCTCCGGTATGTATACGGTCTTGAGCGCATTATTGGCTGTATTACTTGCGTCTACAGCCTTATAGTCTGTGCTGAGTACGGCTGTGAAGTTAGCTTGATATTCAGCTGTTAAAGCACCACTGGTACCCGAAACAAATGGATTAATATAAGCCCAGTTTGCATCTTTGAAGTCGTATAGCTGTCCCACAACGATCTTCCTGTTACGTTGTGCCAGGGTATACTGCATATCGGATACTGTTCCGCCCTGTATATCAGTGAGGGACAGGTTGCTGCCTTGCAATACACCAGCTTTTGACAGCAGACGTGCTACCGGGATGGTGACCTTGTTGTCCGGATCATCACCTTCTTTGATATCCAGAGAGGTTACGGACTGACTGAACATCATGACACCGTCATTAGGCGTTGCCAGTTGTTCCATATTAACGGGCTGAGGATTCTCCATAGCGGAGTAACCGGCCTTTAGCAGATCGACCAGCGACTGAGGAAGGTTGATACCTATATATATTCTTTTTCTACCGGTCTTTGTTTTGATTTTTTTTGGGGTAGAGAGGTTGGCATCTGTTCCGCTAAATCTTTCGTATCCGGCCGGGGTGAGGCTTCCTTCTTCACTGTACAGGAATACATCCACAGTATTGACTTTTTTTTCGTTATCGGTACCGTTATCACTTCCTACCGTAGATGCATAGGTGCCGATATTGGCAGCTGAGGTAATGCTCAGGCTCAGGCTGGCATCTTTGCCCTCCTCCGGGTTGACGGTAGGGATTTCCCCACCCTGTTTTTTACATGCTGCAAGGGTCAGCCCTGCAAGTGCAATAAGTGCATACTTTTTCATACTCATTCTTTTTGTTGTTAATTTATTATTCATGTGTTTTTTTTTGGCTTTTTTTATATGGTTTATTTTGAAATTACGCAGCGGGCCTTATTATTGCCATAACCCTGAAGAGGAAATTTTCGGTCTGTATCATATGCTGCACCTAAATTGGATCTGATCATTAAAAATACAGTGTTACTTGAAGTAGGGTCAAGCACAGTAGCAGAGGAAGAGGACAGATACGGGTCTGTAAGCGATCCTGCCCCTGACGTTTGAAAATATATGAGGCCAGTACCTTTTTGAGCTGAAATAGCCTGATTTACTGCCAGACGTGCGTTGTGGTCGGTTGGCATCAGTTGTCTGAGTTCTTGTATAGTAGGCAGTCTGGCACCTGGCCCGAGGTTCGCTACGCAACTTTCAGGATAGGGCTCACCCTCTTTCTGTGTTAAGGAAGCGTCTAATGCTGAAACATTTCCGTCCTGTACATTTGCAACCCGAAACCAAAATGCTGCATACAGCAAATCGTTAGCAAATACATAAAAGCCGTAATCTGGCCCCAGATCGATAGGTCTGGCCCCTTGTTTTACATCTACCGTGCCGGTAAGTCTGCCAACCTTTACATTGATATTTCCTGACCGAACTGTTGTTGTACTGTTGTTTTGAGCAACAAAAAACTTGTAAGTAATTTTGTTACCGACCCTATTACTTCCCAGATTCACTAACCACAATGGCAGGGTCAGATTTACAGCAGATGTAGGTGCATTGGTCCATATGGTAAAAGTCGTTTCCCCCTGCAATCCGCTTATTCCGACTTTTGCTACATCCACCTTCAGGTATTGTAGAGGCATATTGCTGTCCGCCCCTGGGATTTCATTCCAGGCTGTTACGGTGGCTGTCATATTTACAGGTTTACTGGCCCAGGCCGCTGCAGCTGAATTATAACCTGCGGCATGTACTTTAGTAATGTCAATGACGTATCGGTGGTTGCGCAGTACAGGCAACAACTTTTGCTGATCATCCGTCAGTTCCACACGATAATAGGTCACAACAGTACTGCCGGCATACTTGCCTGCTATGACCAGACCTGTGGCATTACTATCACCAGTATTGCCTGGTGCAGCACTTTCGAAAAGAAAGATTTCACCGGCCAGACCCTTCGTTCCCGATACGTATTCCTGAGCGGTCAGCCTGTTGGTACCTGCAGGTATGCTGGGAGCCTTTACCTCATACTCATTAGCATCATAGTTACCCGGAAGAGGTGCTATGCGACCTTTACCGGACATATTGTATACGTACACCTGTGTCATCACAAAATCATTAGCAGTCACCTGCACATCTATGGCAGCCAGACTTCTGAGCATGTTGACGCTGAATTTCTGTGTGTTGTTGTTGATGCCGTCTATTGTTTCGCTCTCCCCCCACATGGGCAGAGGGGTAAAATTACCTGAACTGCCGGCATTCCATTTGGTCGTGATCCCATACGTTATACGACTCATCACTGTTTCCTTCTCTGTGTTGGCGGGCAGACCGTTAAGGGCGGTCTGCAGTTGGGTTGCCGCATTGGCAATGAGCACAAAACGAAACTTGTCTTTACTCTTGAGCAGGTCCACATGGAAGTCTAGTGTTGTAGCCCCCTGATTAGGGCGTAGCAATACGGCTTTCTTGTGATAGGCATAATATTCCTTTCCGTCATCGGCTATACGAAAAGCCAGTACATCCAGGTGGTGGATACTGTTCTGACCGACTTCGCTGATCGCATAAGTACTGACTGTACTATTCTGTTGCGGCATGAGCAGACGCAGTGTAACTTCCTGCTCATTTGGCTTAGTCTCTTCTCCAATACTATCAATCTTTTTACAGCCTGCGAGTGAAATAAGTAACAGCAGGTAGATGGTTAAAAAAAATCTTTGTTTCATCTGATCATTGTAGTGTGCAACTAAGCAGTAATTCTATAGTAGCATAGCAACTTATCCGTTTTTTGTGTTAATCTGTAAAGTATATTTGTACATGTTGAACTATTTATATTCCCTGATGTACATATTCCCTTACTGTTACGATACAAATGTCTGTAATGAATAAGTGGAGAGTTATTCCGGCTAATCTTAAAATTGACAGTATCGTCCAATCTTTACTAAATGTGCTGTTATCGGATATTGATTTACTTTGTTTTTAACTGATTTGCAGGTTGCTTTTGCTTGTTGAAGCAGAATGGAAAACTTATGCAGACAAGTAAACAGCATATATGCTGTCACTACAAGTGAAGGATTTGGACGCTAATAAAACAGCTCACATATTTAGTCGGGTAGCCTTTACATAAAAGGAGCAGACATCCGTTCTGTTTATTTAAAATGCTCAAACGAATTAGATTGTAAATAAAATAGTTCTTTTTTAAACGGCTTGTTTACAGGGTGTATTGTGTTTTTTTTACCGTTTTTATAAAATTTTCAGTGTCTTAAATCAGCACTGTAATAATATGCTGTAAATACGGCACTACATCGTACTTTAAGAGTACGACGCAGTGCTTTTTCTGTATTTCTCCTGTTAAAGAAGGTCTGTCTCCTGCCACATACGGGCTTACTGTTGATGCAGCTTAGACTATGTGATTCTTATATATAGAACATACGAATCTTAATATTGACAGTACTCAGTTTTATTCCTGTTTCACATCTATTTCTACTTTTATTTTACCCGCTGTGACAGTGACTGAGCCTTGTCTCATAAATCCTGTGGTATTAATGGGTGCTTTGATAACCAGCATATCGAGTATCTCAGAATAGCCCCCAAAGCCATTCGGAATTCTTACAGTTTCCTTTGTAGCCGTAAACCAAGTTCCATTTGGTGTATGTGTCCATCCAGGTGCATTTGTCTGTATATTTATATTTACAGATGCTGCAATATTGGAAGCAAATAGCGCATTTGTGTTGTTCATACTCAGGTAATACTGTTCATCAAAATAGGTAATCTTTTGGTTGGCACCGTCCAGTGTCAGTACAGATGTCTGCATATTAGAAGGTCTGGCTGCAAGAGCTGCTTCTTTAGTTGCATAGCCCTCTCCGCTTATTTCTACAATTTTGAGTATATAATGGTGATTTCTGAGCAGATCCAGTGGCGCAGGTGTGGCTGTTGCTGACAGAAGCTCAATTTTGTAATACGTTTCTGTGCTGCTGCCATCATAATGCCCTCCAATGATGAGCGAAAGTGCTTCCGATGCTCCTGCAGATGCTGCCTTTGCTTTTTCAAAGAGGTATATTTGCCGAATGGAATTTACGGTTTCAAACGGCTGGTTCACAGGATCCGGGATATAGACCAGTGGAGTGCTGTTGATTTGCAGAGAAGCAGGTATGGAGGGAGTGGTTACTTTCAGCCCCGACGGATCCAGATTAGCGGCCACCGGTGCTATCCTTGCATTGGAACTGCTGTTGTATATGCTGACACTTGTCATCCGGAATCTCATGATCAGCGTAGGCTCTACGATAACATCTACTCTGGCCTGACTTCTGAGCATATTCAGTGTGATCGTACCTGTGCTGCCGGTGATGCTCAGATCTGGCAGTGATTCTCCCCACATAGGCAGGGGGCTGTAGTCTGCAGAGGAAGTGGTGTTCCATACCCCTGGCTTATTGATCAGCAGCTTATCTAGTATACTTGCTTTGGCAGTTCCGACAGTATAATCAATTGAATTTGAATTGACTGCTGCCCTTGCATTTGCAATGGCCACAAGTCGGTACTTTTTGGTATTGTCAGTTTGTACGGTTGCCTGAAACCGGATGCTGTTGGCTGTCAATGGTCTGATATTTCTTCCGGCTACCCGGTATGCATACTTTTCATTACCGCCACTCATTTCAAACACGAGTATATCTATGGTGCTGACCTTGTTTTCTTCATTTTCAGTGATGGCATAAGTACTGATATTCTGTGACAGACCGGGCATGCTGACAGCAAAAGTAAGTTCTGTGGTATTACCTGCTTCCGGCAGGGTATCATCGATGATGGTTTTTTCCTTGATACAGGAAATCAGTGTAACGGTGTAGATACACATGATCAGCAGTATCGGTAGTCGTATTCTTTCCATCTTTATTTGTGTTATAGTGTTTATTGCCTGTTTTTTCTTCAGGCTTATGCTGACACAGCTGTTCAGCCTTTTTGATCTGCTATTGCTGTGGTTTATTTCTGTTTTATACCGAACCTTCCGATTCGACCAGTATCCATCCGTTGATGATGACTGTGATCCCTACCTGAGTTGGGAATTTTCTGATGATCTTTATATCTACAGCAGGCTCACAGTTGAGGTTGAGCTGCGGTAGTTTTTCCAGCAGTTCTTTTACACTTGCACTGAATATATCCGCACCTGTTTCCATATCTCTTATGGTAATGGTCGGATTTCGGTCTTCGAGTCTCCACAGGAGTGCCGTCTGTGCGGTGTATGTTGCGGTTTCTTTTTGTTCCTGCAGCTGTGTGACTGTATAGTGATCTCCTGCGTCCCGGAGTTCAGCCGTCTGGAACTGGCATAGTGCGGCATTGTGACTGATCCTGATCTGGTAATTTTTTTGTGCATCGTATTTTTCAAGCGATACATTGAGTGGTTTGGTTATATTTCTCAGGTCAATGCGTTGAGCCGGGGCATATGCTGCAGTTTCGGCGTTTATATTTTTTAATACTCCCTGAAAGAGTACCTGATCGGGCATTGCTCTTAATCCGCTGCTGCGTGTGAATGTAGGCATGTCCAGTTCATCGATATGTGTTTCTCCTTTTATGAGCAGCCTGTCTTCAAACTGTCCCTGTGCTGTTCCTGCCCATGCAATGAGGGTGTAGTTTCCCTGCGGGAGGGTTATCTTCATAGTGCTTTCGGGAGCGAAATCTATATCCTTTTGGGATATTTTTTCTGCAAAATATCCTTTTTCGTCAAATGCATATACGGTCATCGCTGTTGTACCTGTATATACGATTTTGTCGGGACAACTTCCGGCTCTGTCAGTAAAGCTGAGCGTCACATCAAATGTGTATCGTGTGAGATCATCCTTTATACATCCGTTTATGGCCACCAGCATGGCGATCATCAGGAGCTGTATGTATATGCGTTTGAGATATCGTTTTATCATTTCCGTCTGTATCATGCTGTCAGGTTGCATATTCTTGTTCATTTGTTTTACGGAATAGTATTTTTTTTAATAACAAAGGGGAGGGAGTTTTTTCCTCCCCTTTGTGGTATTCCGGAGGGTTTCCCCTTATATTTCATGTTCACTGGTGATCAGCGTCCATGGTGTGATGGTGATGGTTGCCTGAATATTAGCGTCCAGGTTACCCGGATTAACCGGTTGTGTAGGATCGACAGGTTTTGGCGGTTTTACGTTACCACCCGGATTGCCGGGAGTGCCCGGAGTTCCCGGTATCTGCCCTTCTAATGGTGTACCCAGTCCATTGATCTTGGTAATCTGCGCCTTGAAGAATGTATTGCGGAGTATGCCCAGTTTGGTTGCTCCGGCCACCTTATCTTCATTGAGATACAGACGGAAGTAGCAGTAGCCCTGATTATAGGTGAGAACGACACTACGTTGTACGGTTCCGTTGTTGTAGTCCGTTTTAGCGGCTTCGGCCTCTGCTTTTGTCTTATCTGCGAAGTACAACTGATGCAGCGCATCGTTTGTTCCTATTTGTCCGAACATGACATAGAACGTGCCGTCTGCATTTGGTGTAGCTCCGTCTTCCAGTTTTGTCGGGGTGAATTTAGCTCTTACCTGTATATAGGTGACCTGTGTCGGAGCAGGGTTTTCGGCTGTATTCTCCGGCATATATACGGTCTTGAGGTTTTTGTTCTCTGTATTACTTGCGTCTACAGCCTTATAGTCTGTGTTGAGTACGGCTGTGAAGTTAGCTTGATATTCAGCTGTTAAAGCACCATCGATACCCGAAACAAATGGATTAATATAAGCCCAGTTTGCATCTTTGAAGTCGTATAGCTGTCCCACAACGATCTTCTTGTTACATTGTGCCAGGGTATACTGCAGATTAGATACTGTTCCGCCCTGTATGTCAGTGAGGGACAGGTTGCTGCCTTGCAATACGCCAGCTTTTGCCAGCAGACGTGCTACCGGGATGGTGACCTTGTTGTCCGGATCATCACCTTCTTTGATATCCAGAGAAGTTACGGACTGACTGAACATCATGAGACCGTCATTAGGCGTTGCCAGTTGTGCCATATTAACGTCATAAGGATTCTCCATAGCGGAGTAACCGGCCTTTAGCATATTGACCAGCGACTGAGGGAGGTTGATACCTATATATATTCTTTTTCTACCGGTCTTTGTTTTGATTTTTTTTGGGGTAGAGAGGTTGGCATCTGTTCCGCTAAATCTTTCGTATCCGGCCGGGGTGAGGCTTCCTTCTTCACTGTACAGGAATACATCCACAGTATTGACTTTTTTTTCGTTATCGGTACCGTCATCACTTCCTACCGTAGATGCATAGGTGCCGATATTGGCAGCTGAGGTAATGCTCAGGCTCAGGCTGGCATCTTTGCCCTCCTCCGGGTTGACGGTAGGGATTTCCCCACCCTGTTTTTTACATGCTGCAAGGGTCAGCCCTGCAAGTGCAATAAGTGCATACTTTTTCATACTCATTCTTTTTGTTGTTAATTTATTATTCATGTGTTTTTTTTGTGGCTTTTTTTATATGGTTTAATTTGATGCTACACAGCGCATTAAATAGTTGATACCAAATGGACCGAGTTTAGACACTGCGGGATTAGCTATTATTTTTCCGTCGCCAGCCTGATTTGCCCCCGAAACATTACCATTCTGTACAGACATTGTGCTGAAATTCTGACCACCGGCTCCTGCTGAAGTTGAGCTGACAAAAGCGCTTGACCCCGACCCCGGGAATATAATATACATTCTTGATGCCCCTTTGTCCAATAGTTTCTGGTTGATAAAACTCCTTGCATTGTTATCATTAGGTGCTAATGATTGAAGTTCACCCAAAGTCGGCAGCCTGTAACGCGGGCCAAATGCTGCACAGCTCTGCGGATACGGGATACCTGTTTTTTGAGGAGCACTGGGACTGAAATCACCGTAAGTCACATTAGCCATGTGAAACCAGGAATCTACCATAAAAAGTCTGTTGACATTCTCCGCGCTAACTAAAAAAGAAAATCCGATATCAACAGGTTTGCCATGTTGTCTCATGACTATCTTTTTCTCTATCGGCTTTCCATTCGCCATAGTTGCATTTACGGTGAACTGAAGCCGTCTCCAGTTATTATTAGAATTTGGGTTTGCACTTACCTTAAAGGTATAGATCGTTTTATCATCCACGATCTGTGTATTGGTAATCTGAAGTTCGGAGGGAATGCCTTCCAGGGTATGACCACCAGGCAAATTGGTCCTGACAGAAAACGGAAATTCATATTCAAACCCGCCCAGATCTCTTTGATCATCACTTACCTCCAGATAGTATAACGGATGTACAGATGTTTCGGACGTGCTTATTTCGCTCCAGGCGGTTACGGAGGCCGTCATACCCATCGGTTTGCTGGCCCAGGCTTGTGTTTCACCGGTAAAGCCCGGGGAATGTACCTTTGTGATATTGACAACGTAGCGGTGATTGCGCAGCACCGGTGTCAGATTGCCCAGACTATCGGTCAGTTCCACACGGTAATAGGTCACAACAGTACTGCCTGCATACTTGCCTGCTATGACCAGTCCTGTGGCATTGGGATCGCCTATACTTGTCGCCGCAGCACTTTCGAAAAGAAAGATCTCTCCGGCCAGTGTATTAGTAGCTGATGTATAGCGCTGAGTCGCAAGCCTGTTTGTACCTGTAGGTATGCTGGGTGCCGTTACCATGCGTTCTCCACCATCATAGTATTGCGGACTGGGAGCCATGCGGCCTTTATTAGACTGGTTATATACCAGCACCTCTGTCATCACAAAATCATTGGCAGTCACCTGCACATCTATGGCAGCCAGACTTCTGAGCATGTTCACGCTGAATTTCTGTGTGTTGTTGTTGATGCCATCGACCGTTATACTCTCTCCCCACATGGGCAGAGGAGTGAAATTACCCAAACTGCCGGCATTCCATTTGGTCGTGATCCCATACTCAATACGGCTCATCACTGTTTCCTTCTCGGCATTGGCGGACAATCCGCTAAGGGCGGACTTCACTTTTGCTTCCGCATTAGCAATGAGTACAAAACGAAACTTGTCTGTACTCTTGAGCAGATCTACATGGAAGTCTACTGCTGTTCCACCCTGATCGGGACGTAACAATACAGCCTGCCTGTGATAGGCATAGTACTCCTTTCCGTTATCAGTCACACGGAAAGCCAGTACATCTAAACCCTGTATGCTGTTTTGATCGACTGCACTGATGGCATAGGTGCCGGCTTTATTATTTGACTGCGGCAGTACCAGGCGCAGGGTGACCTGCTGTTCGCCCGGCTTAGTCTCTTCCGTTGGAAGATCAATCTTTTTACAGCCTGATAATGTTGTAATAATAAAGAGACAGATTAATAAATCAAATCTGGAAATCATAACTGTTAATAATTATACTGCCATGCACAGATATTTCAGCTTATATCTTATGAGCTTCTGTATCCGGAAGTAGTTAATGGATAATGTTAATTCTTGCCTTTAGTTAATGTGTATAACTGATACACTGTATTTTCCCGACACTAAAATCGCCAAAGGACAGGAAGTGATCTATTCTGACCGATCATAAAGATGATAATAACGTGTAATTTTGAAAAGTAAACAGTTGCCTGCAGTTTCTGTCGTAAGATATGCCTCTTTCCGGTAACGGATCAGTACTTGTAAAAGGAGGTTAAGAGCAATTTGGTGATAGATAAAGGATCTTCATCCGCTTGTAAGGAAGAAGCCTTGCTGTCGGGAAAAATAAAATTTAACATCCCGGATGAAAGCTTCAAATGCTGTACGGACGGACTTTTTATCTTGCTGATTGTTCGAAATGAATTAATAATGAACAAAAAAGTTTTTTACTTGTCCCGCAAAATAAATTAAGGTGAAAAAATTGCTGTCCCATATTTGCCTGCAATGCTTGAAAAAATGAGCTTAAATCAAATGTTTACAGGAGGTGAACAACTATAAAGTGTAGCATAATCGTTAAACCGAATGTTTATCAGCTTAAAGGCTGAGAGAGCAGCATAAGCTACAGGATAGCTGTGGCCTGCCGCCTGTAGAATAAGGTGGTATATTACGGGTAATGTAGCAGCCCTGATCATACATGTTGTGCAGACACAACATCAGGATAGCTATGTAAAAGAAACAGGATACTGTACTGAAGCTGTATTGCTAGTCGTATTATCCGGTTATATTAAGGATTATAATACCTCAAAGGTAGAGGTTAGTAGTTTTGAGTAATATAGGTCCGATAGCTGTTGAAACAGGAAAAAGTTACAGCTTATTCCTTTAATTTTTGATATTGTCTTTCTAAAGGGGGGTGTGAAAAGTTAGTCTTGATACGCTGACTTTATGAATAGGTGAAATTTTGTAAGCAGAATAAAAAGTAATTGCGGATGTGTAAATTGTACATAAATCATAAAAGATTTACGAGCCGGAAAGAAAAAATGCAGTGTAGAAAAGTCTGATTTTAATTGTCTTTAAAAGTCAGATATTATACACTGCAGAGTTTATTTGTAGCGTGTAAGGAAATACACTATACTGAAGATCTATTACAGTTTATACACAAATGAGATCGAAAACTTATTAGGTCCGAAGTAGTTATAACTTTCTCTACGGAGTTTGCCACTATTTTTTTCTTTTTTATAGACATCATGATTCATATTGGCATATCCTATACCCAGTGACGCCTCTGCTCCGATCTTGTCAGTGATGGTCATCTGATATCCTCCGGCCAGTCCTACACCGAACAGTTGTCCCTGATAATAATTGTCTTTCAATGAGTTGCTCAGCGATATATACCCTACATTGTAGTAGGCATAATTGAGGTTGGCTCCGGCAAAGAATCCGTTGAAAGCCTCTCCCTGCATCCACATTCTAAACTCAGGTTGAAGTGCAATGTGACGAAGTTTGGTGTTTCCTGCATACTTTTTCAAAGAATTATAGGATACTGATGTGTGTACGGTCATTGGAAAATCATAATTCGCATTGACCACCGTTTCAGCTGCTGCGTTAATATTGCCAATAGCCAACCCTGCTACATTTGTCTTAAATACCCAGCCACTGTTGCTGCTATTGTATCTGCTACGCGAAGATTGCGCAAACAGGGTCTTGCAGTTTATAATCAGGCTGAATAAAATAAGAAGTGCTACTTTCGCTTTCATATATGGACGATAATTATGTATTACATGTATATAGAATGAATCAGCACGCTGTCTCTGTTCCGATAAACTCTTTATCGAAGAACTGAAGCGATCTGATTTCTTGTACTAAATTAAAGTATTGCAAATATTAGGAATGCAAAAGGAAGATATTGTTCCGATTGATTTTAAAATTGATTGAAAAGATCAATTTTTTTGTTTTAAGTTTTGAGGATGTCAGATGTAGTTGTTTTACAATGTATTGGTTGGTTTTTTATTCTCCAAATGACGATGTATTTATCTTCTGAAAGTCGGTAAGAAAGCTTTTAAATGATAGAATATGTTCGAAAAACACATTCTATAGCACAAATGTTTTTAGAGGGAAAGGTGATAGAGTTTTGTGATATTGTCATGGAATACAGTCGCAAATGTTAAGTTGAGCTGCAGTGCTCAATATCTGGTTTTATAGTCAACCTCTCTATTGATACATCGGGATCTCTCCTCTGGAAGGAGGGAGGAAGGGCTTTGCCAGGGAATTCTTTTTATTCTATAAAGCTTCAGCCGCTGCTGCGTCTGTTGGTGTCCGCACCAACAGTATTAGCCAAATCACTTTCTGAGTCAGTATCAACCTACCGGATGGAGCAATAAACTTCTCTCCGGATAAACCGGATCATATCCTGAAAAAGAAAGATGAACAGGCTTCCGTATCAGGGACAGTGTTTTTTAAAGTTTCCCCTGCTGTTGTAGTTCTGCCAGTACAGTTTCTATCTGCTCGAATGTAGCATCTTTACAGATTACTTTCTTATTCTCGTCCAGCAGGTACAACGATGGGAGTGCACGCAGGTCATATAACTGTAGTGTGTGTAGCTTATCATTATAACCGTTTATCCAGTCCGCAGGGAGTGATAGGATGTAATCCGACCAGGTGTTTTTAGTGGGTTCGGTACATATGGCCAATATACTAAGCCCTTGCCGCACAGTTTTTAATTGCTTTAATATATTACTTTGTTTCATTTTTGCTGTAGTGTCTTTACAGTACGGACAGTCAGGATTATAAAAATACAGAAGTGTATAGTTACTTTTTATAGCAGACAGAAAAGTTTTTTTTGACTGTGCGGTCATGTATGTAAAGTCTTCGGCAGTCTGATTTATTCTGTTTTTGGAAATTATATTTAGTTGATACCTGGTTCTCACCAGATAAATGTCTTCTATGTTCGGAAATGTCAGTTTATACTCCAGGAATATAGCGTACAACTCATCATTTCTTAATGGAGAAAGAGGGTCGTAAAGATAATTTTCTAAAAGATCCCCGACTTGTATAAGAAGGGGAACTGACGTTATTTTTCTATTTAAAAATCTGGTCATTGTTTCTTTTGCCAATTCAGGTTGGAATGTGTGGAGCAGGAGTAGATAGTCGGCCAGAGATTCTTTAAAAGCGGGAAGCCCGACCGCTGAAAGACTATCTGATAGCGGTATATTATCCCAATAATGTTCAGCAAGATAATGCTTATGTTCTTGTCCGTGAATAGAAGCAGTAAGGCTGTCAATATTTTTGTCGTGTAGATTACTTTGCTCCCTGTATGGGGATTGACAAGCAACAATAAATGCTGTACTGAATAGTATCAAAACCAGATTTTTCATATTTGTCTTTTTTTACTATAGATTAGGACGGGTATCTGCAGTCCATTTGAGCTTTGCATATTCGGTATTAAGGTAGGAGAATCGTGTCTGCGGGATATAACTTGTGATTCCGCTATGTGTACGAATGGTAAAGCCTCCCTGTCCCAATAAAAATTGAGGTGTAGAAGCTTTATAAATAACTATTTTGTTTAAAACGGATCGAAGGGCTGCCTGACTTTCTGTGGGTGTACGTCTGCTGAAATAATCCGCAAAGTCGAAGAAAAGTCTGTAATTTGCATATCTGTCAAAATACTGTACAAGCGGTAATTCAGATTCTTGTAGCGGTTTTGTCGCATTTATACGTACCCATGTCGCCAATTCGGGTAAAGGGCGGACATCTATCAGTGAGATAGTGGCCGAGCGGTAATCACCGGATTGACTGTTGTAGTAACTGAAAATTTGTTTGGAAAGCCCCTCTAAATCAGCTTCTTCTGAATAAAGGTAGGGAAGTAACTTAGGATATATAGGGGTAAATCCCGGAGAAAGTATTTCTGCTGAGGAGGCTACGATATATCGTGTTTTGTCTTTAAGTTCATATATAACTTCAATCCCTGTCATGAAACAGGATTCGAAGATTATAAAATCAAAGCTATTATCCGGAAGTGCTGATGCAAAATCGCGTAGTTCAAGATCATTTTCACTATTCTGGAGCAATGTTCTGGGTTTGATAAGTGTACCTTGTGGCAGCCAGCCGGAAGCATGAGAGAAAAGGATCAGACCGTAGCTTTGAGCAGGAGCGGTTTGTTTGACCTCAGCCAGTACCTGTGAAAATACTGTTGCATCTGCTGCATTCTGTTTCTCATATGTTTTGAGTACTTTCTCTATTCCTTTCCCTGATGGATCAGCTATGATTTCCAATAGCCGTGGTGTAGCATCACGGACAGCCTGATAGATCAGGAGGCGTCCCATACCGGATTTGTATCCTTGTTTTAAGGATTCTATCTTTTCATAGGTCTCATTCTGGAGGTTGTTGTTGCCTCCCATGTACACAATAACGGTGCGGGATACAGGAGGTTTTGGCACAATATCCACCTTTTCTTTACCACAACTCCAAAGTAGCAGGAAGTATAATAAAAGGAAGTAAACATTCAATCTTTTCATATTTTTTAGCTTTTGATTAAGGTAATACTGCGGATTATACCAGTCTGTTAGAAATCTGGAATATAAAACACCTCGTACAGGCTTTTTTGGAAGGGGAATCAGGCAACAGTAGCATTAGCCTGTATGAGGATCAATTCTTTTTCTTTAGCATACTGTCTCGGAGAAATACCATAATATCTTTTAAAAATTTTGGAAAAATGCCCCAGATTCGTATAGCCGACCTCCATACCTGCCATAGATACACTCATCCCTTCCAGGATCATTCTTGCAGATTTTTCCATGCGTGCATCCAGATAAAACTGGGAGTAATTTTTACCGAAAACCCGGATAAAGGATTGAATAAATTTTGTCTTGCTCATATTGTGCTCGCTTGCGAGTGTCTCTAAAGCAGGCCAGGGTCTGTGCAACTGCCGGAGTAATCTGTCTTTTAGAATTGAAAACGGTTCGGTTCCTTGTGATATCTCTTTTTTTAAGGCATACTCACGTATGTTTATCTTTTTAAAAAAGTGAGCAAGCAGAGTTAATGTAGTTCCATGTGTATGGAGTTTGAAAGCATGTGGAGGAAATGTCAGATCTAAAATTTCACAAGCCAGATTATAATCAACCAGATCCATATTTAATATTCCCTTTACACATTTGTTATTCCTGAACTGATTCAGAATGCTGGAATCTACAAGGTCTCTTTCGGTGATATTGGTATTGATCCAACGTCTGTCTACAATGAGAAGAAGCAATTTGATATGGTCTCCTTGTTGTATCCTTGTCTCTAGCCCTGTGCCGGAGGAAGAATAATAGACAGCCTCAGAAAAATTCAACCAGGAAGCCTTTTTGCTGCTGTTTGTCTTGTCCGCATATATGGGATCTTCACTCATATTGAAATGTATAATGAGTTCTTCATTTTTGGGATCAGGTCTTCGATTCAGTTTTAAATTAGTGTGAAATATACAGTCTGCTCTCAAGAGACTGAGGCCGTCACCAAAAGTAGCCAGTTCAAACATTCCTTCTCCTACAGCAGGGTGTAGGATGAGTTTGTTCTCCCGGATTTCATTTTCATATCCTGTTATTTTGCTGAGCGTATCAGAGAAGTTTCTTAGCCATCGCTCATCCGTTGTCAGATAATAATCTAAATTTAACTTCATGACAATTACGTGTTTATCTTATGTACAAAGTTACAGTACGACGATTGCTCAGGAGGCTAAAATAAGCTAATTAACTATTAGATTAAGACTAAATAAAATTTAAGACTGAGGCTTGATTTCTTCATATATGTGCCGTATACTATCATTAAGATATCAGGATATAAAGTTTCTTTCCTGATTATTGGCCATATGTTTGTACTTACTAGGCTCTATATGGAATACTTGTTTAAATGTCTTGGCAAAATGACTGAGATTAGAGAATCCTACCTTTTGGCCAACCTCCGATATAGCTTCACCTATTTGTAAAAATTCAGCTGCCTTTTGCATTCTGATATCCATCATCAGATTATGATAGCTTTTACCATATATACTCTTGAATAGTGTTATAAATTTGGTACGGCTCATCATGCACTTGCGTGCTATCAGACTGATGGTTGGCCATGTAATGTTTGGTTTTTTTTCCAGATTTCCGACTGCACGCATGATTCTGGATACGTCCGAAAAATCTGCATATGACTTAATATTTTCGTTTTGTACATGTCTGGAAATAAAAAGAGAAAGCAGTTGGAGTACCTTGCCTTTTGTCCGCAGACGCATACCGGCGCTTTGATCCATTTCTTCAAGCAGGTGGAATGCAAGTGACATCTCTTCCATAGTAAGATTGACCATTCCCTGCATGGATTTGTTCTGAAGAAATCCTTGTATTACATCCTCACCTATATCAGTATTATAGTTTAATTGTTTATTGACCAGCCATGAGCGGTGTATGATAATGGTAACCCATTTTGCCCATTTGTCTTCAGGAAGTTCCATTTCCACACCTTTACCACTACTGGAATAAAAAATAGCTTCTTCCCAGTCAACGCCTACATCTACTTGTCTTCCATTTTCTTTTTTAATCATGAATGAGGCCTCACTGAGATTGAAATGTATGTACAGATGTGCATTCGAGCGCGTTACATTACGTAAGAATTTCACCGGATTCTTGAATCTTACATTTCCTTTGAATAAGGCCAGACCTGTACTGAGTTCTACCATAGACATACATCCTTTCCCTACAGATTCAGGAAGTTGAATACGGTTATCTTTTAAAGGGATTGCTTCATTGTATGTCTTTGATATTGCTTTAGCCAGATCACTTAGACAATCCATCTCACTATTCAGGTATACACTGATTTCAGGTATGATTTTTCTGTTTTCTGTTCGCGGATTTAAGCCCAGATACTTTGTGATCAGCATTTCATCCCTTTCAGGATGGCTTTTTAAGCCGAGAGAAGTACTCTCACCCAGACATTTGACTCTCAATTGTCCTTCTTTGTCTTGCAATATCATGAAGAAACCTGCACTCTCTACTCTGGTTCCGTTAGCCATACTGGCATGATTGAATTCTACAGGAAAAAGAACCGGGTTCCCATCGATAATAATATATTTCTTTATTTTCATAACTTTCTACACATTAATATCTTGTTGATTAATACAAAGTTATCTCACAAAATTGCTGAAAGAGGATAAAATAGGGTATTAAACTACTACATTAAGGTAGAAATGAGGTTATTCTATAGGTTTTATAAAATTTTCACCTGGAAGAAGGTTAAATTTTTTTCTGTAAGCTGCCGCAAAATATCCGGATTGGCTATATCCGAGTTCCAGAGCAACCTCTTTAATAGATCTGAACATACCTCCATTAAGAAGTTCTTTAGCTAACAGTAACTTTTCATTAAGGAAAAATTGTTGAGGGGTATCTTTCATGATCTTCTTAAAGAGTGTTTTATATTTGGATGTAGACATTCCTGCAATTTCAGCCAGTTTCTGAATGCCTGGAAAATCCATCTGAAGATCATTTGTCATATAGGATATACTTTTATCCATGTTTTCTAAATCCTGCTGGGGTAGTTTGTAAAGCTTATCATCATATAAACGTATGCGTCTGACTAAATTGCTGAAAATCTGTAAAGAAGCTCCTTTTAGAAGAAGTTCAAAAGCCGGATCATCAAAGGATCTGTTTTTCAATTCGTTTAGCAACACCTGTGTTGCGCTCTCCATATGCTGATAGTAAGAAAGAACTTTTTTTGACTTGTCAAAGATGACTTCCACGGCCTCTGTAGGCTTGCAGTCTGACAACATAGAATGCAGCAATGATTTAGCTATGAATAGCCGGAGGTAGAAATTTCTTTCTCCAACAGCCGGAATAAAGGTACTTTCCACTTTACCGTCTGTAAATCCCATTCCGAATTTGGAAGAATAACCAACCTGGTGGTCTGTGCCGTCGATGATATGTTGATTATAATGATCACTGATATCATAATAGACTACATACATATCCTCTTTTGTAGGTGTGCGTGTAACTTTGATAGGTACAGTATAAATAAGGTCCACTAATTGTACAGAGAATCCTGACGTGATCTCCAGAAAAATTGTGCCGCCTGTCCCATGTTGTAGTGGCAATGTACTGCGCTTGTTATCTACAACTTCAGTGTCAAATGCGTGAGCAACCTGATACATCCAGTCAGGACTCAGACTGTAGGAGTGTTTGATATGTCTCATTACATGTGTGTTAAATAATCCTTTGGAGGGATACCATACAATTTTTTAAACTGATCAGCAAAGTATGATGCGTTAGTAAAATTATAATGTGCGGTTACCTCACCTATCGTATGTTGTCCGGTTTCCAGCATTTGTTTTGCAAATGCGAGCTTATTCTGAAGGAAAAATGCATTCGGGGACAAGCTTGTTATTTTTCGGAATAAAGTTTTATACTTTGTTTCGGACATCATTGCTCTTCCTGCCAATTCTTTAATTCCCGGAAAAGCGGATTCAATATGTGCGATCAGGAAGGATTGCGAATCTATAATAGAAACCAGATCTTCTTTGACTATTTTTTCTAAAAGTATTTCCTGATTTATCACCTGATCCAGATAGTCACTCAACAGATTATACACGGTGCTTTTAACAATAATATCATACAAGGGATCTTCCTGATTTGTATTTCTCAATTCATTTATCAGCCACCAGGCTTTATTGCTGGTGCGACCGTAGCGTAGAAAAGTGTTTTTTTCGGAATCAAACATGGTATTAAGAATATCCCTGAATTGAGGGAGTCCTGAAAAAATTCTCCTTAACTCCTTTTTATCTATATGAATATCTATACTATAGGTTGAACTATCTTCTTTTACAACATAGTCTGCATCCAGACTGCTGTCATATAATGCTACATTATATTCCCATCGACCAACCGGATTGGAAACATTATCAAGAATGTGAAAAGCATCGCCTTCTGTAAAATCAAAGTGAAGGGTTACAAAATTATTCCTTGTGTTACGCAGGTGAAAAGTAATGGATTGATTGAAAACACCATCTATAATAAATGTGGAAATAACATCACTTACTTTTAAAAAATAGCATGTTCCTGCTAGCACTTCTGCTGGTATTTTTAGAAAAGAGCCTTCTACTTCCCCTCCCATTTTTTGAGCAAGGGAATAGATCCAATACGGATCAACACCGTTTTCATGTGTGATTTCCATTTTACTATATGTTGATTTTCATAGGTTATAAGACTATTCAAACAACATAAAGTAACAAAAATAGTTTGTATTTAATTTGATACAAATAAAATTTCGATAAATTATAAAATAAATTTTTACTGTTCGATTAGTATTATTCGAAATAATTAACAATAGTCTTTGACTCATTTACCTGTATTAGTGGTTTTGAGGAAATATAATACATTAAGGGCATATCAGGAGAGGTGTTCAGACAGGGGATATATTGGACGATGGTATTCGGCTTAAGTACTTTTGTTTTACTTTAATGATTTAGGAGACTGTTTCGTCTCCACTGTTTGGATAATGAGGAAACAAATTGGTGCGGTATTCCTTTGGAAGTAATCCATAATGCTTTTTGAATTGTTCAGACAGGTAAGAATGACTTGAATAATTCATTTTTTTTGCTATTTCTGCAATAGTAGAGCTTTCCAATTCGATTATCTTTCTGGTAAGCTCAAGTTTATTTTTGATAAAAAAACTGTTTGGACTGAAACCTGTTATCTTGCGGAATAAGTGTTTGAATTTGGATTCGGACATATACGCTATGGAAGCGAGTTTTTTAATGCCTGGAAAATTTTTGTCCAGTCGTTTGATTATATATTCCTGAGTAATAAGTATTCTTCTGATATCGCTGTCTTCCAGATCGGCATACGTGTTTTTTATATTAGAGATTTCATAAATAAATATTCCCAAAATAGCATACATGCCGCCAATCAGGAAATAATCAAAACTCACAGAATTGGGGCATAAATATCTGAATTCATTGATGATTTTCCATGCCTCAGGATTCACTCTGCCTGTTTTTATAGGTGTATTCTCTATATTGTAAATACAATTGCTACATGAAGGATATTTTGCTATTGTGGTATTTGCAAGTTTATTTAAAGCTTCTTTTCGAACAAAAAGAATTAAAATACAATTTTCAGATCCTGCTTCAATGATAAACTGGTATCTATCAGAACTATCTAATACAACAAATCCATAATTGCATTCATATGTGCTATCTCTACTAATGGCCAACATTCTTCCTGTACCATAACCAAATACAATAAAGAAGAAATCAGCTTGTCCGTTCTCCGGTGACTGAAAGCAAATAGATTTGTGGTATTTACCATTGGAGTACCATACTGAAAAATCTCTATCAACGCTCAGTACATAATTAGTTCCCACAAAAATATCTTCAGGAATTTCAATAAAATTACCATTGATCCGCCCGTTTAGTTTGATAGCCAGTTCTTCTTTCCAATTTGTCTTGACACTAAAACTACATTTTACATTTAACATATCGAATTTTGTTTAAGATTGAAAAATCAGGAAGATTTTTTTCTGATTAAAACGCTGCCTGGTAAGACTCCGAATTTACTTCTGTATACAGCAGAGAAATAGCTGGATTTGCTGTATCCTAGTTCGTATGCGATTTCTAAGACTGAATTATAATCTCCACTGATCAGCAGACGTTTTGCCAGGAATAATTTCTCGGTCATAAAAAAGTTGTTTGGCGTATCGTTGAATACCCGCCTGAAAGCCAGCTTATATTTTGATTCTGACATTCCGGCCATTCGGGCTAAATTACTCACTCCCGGAAATTTCACCCACAATTGTGTTAAAATGTATTCCTGAGTAGCTAAAATACCTTTAATCTCTACCTCAGACAATTTGAAAGAAGGGTAGCTGATCTTGCTGAATCCTTCGATGAGCAAACCAAACAGGCGATAGGAAGTACTTCTGAAAAAAAGCTCAAAAGAGGGGTCTTTGTATGATTTTTTTTTGAGTTGATTCAGTAATAACCTACTGCGACTATCAATATGACCATAAAATAATAATGTATTACGTTCGGGATCAAAATAGACGTTTTTATTATTCTTTTGTATATGATTCTTAAATAGCTTGATTAGCAGTTTTTTACTTATCAATAAGCATAAAGAATACACCCGTTCCTCCAAAATAGGTATATAGCTGCTTTCTACCGATGAATCAACTATGCCCATGTCGAAAGGAGAATTGAGGCCAACCATATGACCTACTCCATTTACAATGTGAGTACTTATACTTTCACTCAAATCATAATACACAAACACCAAATCATCTTCCTTTGCTTTTCTGCTGAAGAATATAGGTTGATGAACAATCATATCTCTCAACATCACAGACAAACCGGGCATTAATTCTATAAAATATATCCTGCCTTCAGCAATCTCACCAGAAAAGAGAATTATCTTGTTGTCGATTAGTCGGGTGCCAATCTGATCACTAAACTGTTGCAGCCATTGGGGTGTAAGTGTATATGTAATATTTAATAATAATTTTTTCATATACGCTATACCGATAATAAGTTTGCAATTACTGATGGCAGTCGTTGCATTTACAAATTTCAATTAACTAAAAACAGTAAAAGGAAAGGAAAGGACATTTAAATAACACAATAAGACATTTGCTTATATTAGTCTTATAGTGGTAATTAATTAACTTATTGTGGTGTTTAGTTCTATTTGTGAATATTTCTCAGATAAATTTTATTGGAAAAATAAATTTTATCTAAAATTAAATTTGCCACTGAGAATTTGATGATTTTTTTTAAATTGAAATCTTGTTTTTGCAATTTTTTTGACGAGTGCAAGTGTGTTGCTTGTACATTATAAGTAGGTAAGATGTAGTAGAGCTATAGGTATGGATTATCAGTCTTTCTCCCGATACATCGGGATCTCTCCTCGGAAAGTAGAGATGAAGGGTTGTGCAAAGGAATTCGTTTTATTCAAAGAAACTTCAGTCGCCGCTGCGCCTTTTGATTCCCTGCCAGAAGTAAAGTGAATTAAAAAAACAAAACCCTGACGATGGGCGCCAGGGTTCGTTACTAACCAATTATAAACCTAAATTATGAAAAGACATTTTAATAGTTGTTCTGAAAACAACGGATAATTCTGAATTATCTTCTGCAAAGATACGTATTAAACAGGGATTGTTCCAAATAATTTCATCATAAAGTTGTGTTAACAACTATTTCTTGACATAAATTTGATAGTCTGTCCAGAATGGATAATAAAATGTCCTTATCAATCTCTTTTGTAGGTACGGCATTCTGATTTTTAATTTTTACTTTTGATAGAAAGGATTGAAATATGGTTTTACAGGAATTGGCTAGATTAAAAGCTATCGTTATAGATGTGGATGGTGTATTGACGGATGGTACAGTACAGGTTGATGAACATGGGGAACAACTTCGCACTTTTAACGTAAAGGATGGTTATGCTATGCATCTGGCTATGTCAAAAGGATTACAGATTATTGTGATCTCAGGAGGCAGGAATGCAGGTGTACAAAGACGTTTGGAGGGATTGGGTATACAGGAAATCCATTTGGGTGTAGCGGATAAGCTGACCCTGCTACAGGATATTACGCAACGGTTTCGCATTGAGTTGCCGGATGTGATGTTTATCGGGGATGATATGCCGGATTACAAATGCATGAAGGCTGTAGGTGTAGCTGCCTGTCCGGCCGATGCAGTGGAAGAAATAAAACAGATCTCTCATTATGTCTCCGGTCTCGGCGGGGGTAAGGGAGTGGTTCGTGAACTGATCGAAAAAACGCTCAAACTGCAGGATAAATGGTACGATGATATGAATGTGAAAAGTGTATAATCCATGCTTGAAAATTTAAAGAATATACCTGTGATTCTGGGATCTCAATCTCCCAGAAGAAAAGAATTACTGGCCGGAATGGGAGTTGATTTTGATGTTGTTGTAAAAGAAACGGATGAATTCTTTGACCCGGATCTGCTGCCGGAGCAGATTGTAGCTTCTATTGCAGAAAAGAAAGCGGCTGCATTTAGAAATGCTGAATATGAGCATCATCTGCTTATAACTGCAGATACTATTGTGGTCGCTCAAAATACAATTCTTGGCAAACCTCAGGATCGGGATGACGCTTTTCGTATGCTGTCTATGCTTTCTGATTATACGCATCAGGTGATGACGGCTGTGTCTGTATTGTGGAAAGGGGAGCTACGTACTTTTGTGGAACGTACGGATGTGGTCTTTCCTGAGCTTTCGACTGATGAGATCAACTATTATCTCGAACATTATAAGCCTTATGACAAGGCCGGAGCATACGGTATTCAGGAATGGATGGGTATAGTGGCTATTGATCAGATAAAAGGATCCTATACGAATGTGGTGGGGCTTCCGACCGCAAGGTTGTATCAGGAGTTAAAGAATATTAAATAAAAAAGGAGCTAAGCTCCTTTTTTTATTTAATAAAGTACCGTATTCCCGTGTAAAATAATCTTCCGGAAAGTGGTCCCCATAACATATTGGTGTCAAAATAATTCCCGAAGGGATCATCATAAGCGAGGATCGGATTTTTCTGAAAATAGTTGGTGAAATTTTCTGCTCCCACATAGATGTCAAAGTTTTTGGATGCTCCAAATGTTTTGCTTATCTGTGCATTCATCGTAGCATATGCAGGTGAATATTCTTCCAGTTGGTACGGAACCGGATTGGCTGCGGTAGAAGGCAGTCTTTTCTGACCAACTATATTTAGAGTGTAATCAAAATTCCATCCGCTTTCCAGTGCGTATGCCAGATTCATAAAACCTCTGTGTTTAGCCAGTAAGGGTTTACTCAACCTTTGATCTCCGTAGTCGGTCTGAACATCCAGTAAGCGGTAAGCCATTCGGGTTTCGAATCTGGGTGCCGGCATAAATCTGAGTTCGGCTTGTAAGCTGTTAGAGTAAGATTTACCGGTAAGATTGTAAAAAGCAATTTCTCTTGGGTTCTCATAGTCCACGACTACCTGATTCTGGAAGTGGTTGGAAAAGAGTTCCATCGATGCTGTCGCTTCTCTTCCAAACATACGGAAGGTCTGATCCACGCTGAGTCCGGTATTCCAGGAGACTTCCGGACGGAGGCCATATGCTTTATCAAAACGATCTTCGGACCGGATCACCAAGGCCCGGCTACTTGCAAATACAGACATGTTTTCTGCAAAGATATTCGCTGTGCGCTGTCCTCTTCCGGAGCTTAACCGTAATGTCGTACCTGTGACAGGTTGATACCGCAGTTGTACACGAGGTGTTCCAAACCATCCATACAGAGAATTGTAATCGGCTCTCATACCTAGTATAGCATCGAATTTTTCATTCGGACTGTACGTGTATTCTCCAAAGGCTCCCGATACGACTTCTTTGCGAAAGTAACGGTCTATGCCGGCAAGTGTCTCGTCTACATTGTCATAGGTAAGTGTCAGTCCTGTCCGGTATTTATGAGCTACAGTACCTATAATATCCTGATAAATCAGATTTGCATAACCGTTTTTTTGTTCGGCATTGTAGGTGCGTGTTCCGAAATAATTTTTTTGATCGTAGTATGTTCCCGAAAGCTGCAGACCTATACTGCGGTGAGTATTGCCTTCAAATACATATCCTATCTTCGCAAAACCTTCGTATCGGTTAATGTCAAATCCCAATCCATACCTGGTTGTGCTGAGCTTATCTGTTTTTTCATCAAAATCAATTTGTCCTCCGGTACGGTCATCCTTTAAATATTTGATTCCGAATTGTGCAATAAGTCCTTTTCCATTCTGATAGGTCCATCTGTTGACTCCTGAAAATACATTCCCTGCAGGCAGGTCACGAAAGCCGTTATTACTGAAGTTCATTCCTTTATTATACATAAAGTTGTCATGCAGCAACAGTCCTACGGACCAGTTGTCACTGATTTTTTGAGACAGATTCAGGTTCAGATCTGTACGGCCCATATTGTTGGCATAGGCGTTGAAGTATAGCTTTTCTGAATTTTGAGGTTTCTTCAATTCTACGTTGATCTGTCCGGCCATACTTTCGTATCCGTTTACTACAGAACCTATTCCCTTACTGATCTGTATGGACTCAATCCAGGGACCTGCAATACTGTTCAGTCCGAGTGGAGTCGCTAATCCGCGGGGACCGGGAAGACTTTCTACGGTAAGTTGTGTGTAAATACCACTCAGCCCCAGCATTTGAATCTGTTTACTCCCTGTTACAGCATCATTGCTGACCACATCTACAGTCGCATTGGTTTCAAAACTTTCACTCAGATCACAACAGGCAGCTTTAAACAATTCTCTGGAAGTAAGTACTTCCACACGTGCAGGATTCATGTTGGATACATAGCTTGTCTTGCGCGAACGGGATACAACGACTTCAGCGAGCACATTTTCTTTTGCATGTATCACCAGAACCTTATTCAGGTCAGTCACCGATATCGTGTCAGATTTCATTCCGGCAAATGAAATAATAAGGTTTGTCAGTCCTTTTTCATGTCTGATCTTAAAAACTCCGTTTTCATTGGTTAATGTCTGACTGTCCTTTTTCTCCAGCCATCTTACATTTACCGATGGGATAGGTGTAAGTGTTCCGTTTTTACTTTCCTCTACAACTACTCCCATTACTTCGTCTTTGCCCTTGCCTGCCACCGATACATTTTCGGCACTGTTGTCTGCCTGCAGACGGTCGTGTTTACAGCATTCATGCAGATTTTGATAGGCTTCATCGTTTGCTCTTACCCCCTCTGTATCGTGTCCAACCTCTGCAATGTTTTTCTTGATCTGTTCGAGTTTGACTTTGGAAGAGTCATATGTAGTGGTCAGTATGCCGGTATTTATATCCCAGACAGCTGACTTTACACCATCTTTATGGGCTGCAGTTTCTATTCTCTTTTTACACATAGCACAGTTTCCGGCTACTGCAAACGTAATTGTACTGTCACGGCCAACGACAGAACCTGCCTTTGCAACGGATACAACTGCTATCGGAGCTGGTTCGAGACGTTCATATTTACAACACTCATGAAGACTGTCATAGACTTTGTCATCTGCTTTTACTTCTTCCGTATCATGTCCTGCAGCGGCGATATTCTGCTTGATCTGCAACAATTTTATTTTGGAGCTGTCGTACTGAAGGGAGACTATGCCGGTGCTTTCATCCCAGGTCGCCTGTTGTACTCCTTTTGTAAGGGCTGCCTTTTCGATTCTTTTCTTACACATTCCGCAGTTACCGCTTACTTTGAAAGTCGCTGTACTGTCTTGTTTATAGCCAGACAATTCCGGCTCTGCAATTGGGGGCGGAGCAGCTTGTGTCCGCTCATACTTACAGCATTGGTGAAGATTATCGTAAGCCTTTTGATCTGCTTTTATACCATCTGTGTCATGACCGGCCTCTGCAATATGCTGCTTGATACTGTTTAGTCTGACCTTCGAGGGGTTAAATGTTACCGTAATTGCTTCGTTGGCTTTAGTCCAGGATGCCTGATGTACTCCGGCTGCAATGGCGGCTTTTTCAATTCTTTTTTTACACATTCCACAGTTTCCTTTTACTTTAAAAGTAACGGTGGTATCCTGCTTGCCTGTCTGTGCGTATACAGGCAACGTTACCATTGCACATAGCAACAGTAGTATGTTGAATACTTTCATTTTTTAATCATTAATTGTACTTATAAAATACAGGAGCTCTTTTCTGTGTCAGAGACCTGTTTAATATGGAGATACAATGAATGCTAAATCCGGAAATTACAATGGAGGAGATAACTGTCCTGTTGTCGGACAAGTGCTGTGGAATTGGTCTGCGCAATTTGATGCTCGATTGCCAGCTCTTCAAAAATATTGAAATTATAAACCCATAATAATGTAATTATTGATGGTGTAAATAAATTGAAATTTTTGATTTGATTATTGTTGGAGTAATAGTTGTCTGAAGCCTTTTCCAGATCAACAACTACATCTTTGCACACATGCTTTTTGTCCGGTTTGGCATCTGTATGGCAAGAGCCGCTCTTCTTGGATGCTTCGGACGGTGCTTTCTTAGTGCAAAGAGGGCAATTTTTGTGTGATGACTTGTCAGCGACGGAAATAATATGTTCCTGATCATTACCACAAATATGGAAATAAAAGGCTGCCCCACTCGTGGTTAACGAGTAAATCAATAATAATACGGCAGCAATCCATTTTCGCATAAGTTACAAATATAATAAAAAAATCATAAATCTGTCTTAAATCCAATGATATAACAAAAAAGTTATCTGTATACTGACTTATCCCAATTCTTTCCTAAATTGAAATATAATTTTGTAGTATTAAATAATTAATGTAAAAAAACAGGCTATGAAAAAGATCATTTTAACATTGGCAGTAGTATGTGGTATGCAATTTGCATTTGCACAGGATATTAAAGAAGCTCAGGTACCGGCAGTAATCCTGAATACGTATAAGCAAAATTTTAAAAGTGCTAAATTCAGTGACTGGGAGATCAAATCAAATGGTATGTATGAAGTAGAGTTCAAGACAAGTCTGACAGGTAAAGATCATACAGCATTGTTTACTCCTGAAGGAAAACTTTATCAGCATAAGCAGGAATTAGCTACTAAAGATCTTCCGGCCGCTGTGACTGCTTCCATTAAAAAAGACTTTAAAGGATATCGCATTGATGATGTAGATCGTATTGATCAGCAAGGTAAAGTAACCTATAAGGTGAGCCTGAAAAGTAATGCACAGGATTACGATGTGGTATTCGGGGCAAACGGTTCTGTAATCAGTAAAAAATTGGATTAACCGGTTTACAGATATATAAAATAATAATATGAGAAAATTAATAATTGCACCTCTGTTGGTCATGTTGACTGTCTTTGTGTCTTGTGATAAGGATGAGGTCATGGATCCTACTAAATTGCCGGCCAAAGTACAGGATTATATAGCTGCACATTTTTCAGATGCACATATCAGTCGGGTAGAACAGGATAAAGGTGATAGTAATTCGTATTACGAGGTCTATTTATCAACAGGTTATGAGTTGGATTTTAACAAATCCGGAGATGTCTATGGTATTGACGGTAATACAAAAAGACTTCCTGATTCGGTTGTTCCTGAAAAGTTATCCACATATGTTTCTGCGAATTATAAGAATTTCTTTGTTGTAAAATGGGAATTGGATCGATTAGAGCAAGAAATAAAGCTTAATAACGGAGTAGAGCTGGTATTTGACCTTAACGGAGAGTTTAAAAATGTGGATAAATAGCGTCGGCTGATTTTTGTGATTTTTTTGTGTCTTGTTTATATTAGTTATAACATTGAATATAAACCAAAACGCAAACCTAAAATTGAACTGTAATGGAACAATTGATCACAAACCCTACTGTCCTGTTTATATGCACAGCGCTTTTACTAAGCTCAGCAGTTGCTTTATATAAGGTATATTCTAAATTAATCAAAAGAGTATAATCAGGTATTAAAATAAGAAAAGCCCGATCCGGGCTTTTCTTTTATGCTTTCATATCTTTTATAAAACCGGGGATTTTTTCCATGTAGTTTTCCTGCGCCAGTAGTTTAACAAAAGCACTCCCTACTATAGCTCCGTCTGTAATAGATGTTGTTCGCAGAAATGCTTCTCTGGAAGAAATACCAAATCCAACAATAAGCGGATGTTCCAGTTCCAGCTCTTTGATACGGCTGAAATATGCAGCTGTTTCATCTCCCACATTAAGGTTATTGCCTGTCACGGCATTTGAAGATAAAAGATAGATAAAACTGGTTGATAGTTTGTCTATTTTGCGGATACGTTCGTCCGAGGTTTGTGGTGTTACCAAAAACACATTGCTGATACCGTATTTTTTAAATATATCCTGATACAGTTCTTCGTACTCATACATCGGAAGGTCAGGGATAATGACTCCTGTAATACCAGCTTCCTGACAAGATCTGCAGAAGTTTTCGACGCCGTATTGCAGTACCGGATTAACATAACCCATCAGAAATACAGGTATAGTCACCCGATCTCTTAGTGTACGCAGCTGTTCAAAGAGCTTATGCAGTGTCATTCCGTTTTTCAGAGCTTCTTCTGAGCTGTGCTGGATCACGGGACCGTCTGCCACAGGATCTGAGTAAGGGAAGCCTATTTCCAGAAAATCTGCTCCTGATTTTTCCAGCGCTTCCGCTATTTCTATTGTACTGTCCAGCGAAGGATATCCGGCTGTAAAGTAGATAGAAAGTAATGGTTTGTCTTTTATAGCAGGGAATGTGTATTTTTTCTCGTTCATAATTTAAAATCCAAAGTATTTCATATAATTATCCAGATCCTTATCGCCACGTCCTGACAGGCATATTACTACTGTTTCAGATCCATCAAAACTCATCTTTTCCAGATGAGCAAGTGCGTGTGAACTTTCGATGGCAGGAATGATACCTTCCAGTCGGGTTAGCTGAAGTCCGGCCTGCATAGCCTCTTCATCCGTTGCGCTTACATACTGTCCGCGTCCGCTTTTGAATAACCAGGCATGCTGCGGCCCTATACCAGGATAATCGAGACCTGCAGAGATGGAATATGGTTCGATTACCTGTCCGTCTTCTGTTTGCATTAATATGGATCGGCTGCCGTGTAATACGCCTTCTTTACCTAAAACCGTGGTCGCGGCTGTTTCTCCTGAATCGACTCCATGTCCTGCGGCTTCTACTGCTATGATCTTCACATCTTCTTCATCCAGATAATGGTAAAACATGCCCGCTGCATTGGATCCTCCGCCTACACAGGCCAATACATAATCCGGATTGGATCTACCTGTTTTTTCCTTTAGTTGTCTTTTTGTTTCTTCTGATATGACAGACTGGAATTTGGCAACCATATCCGGATATGGGTGTGGCCCAACTACTGATCCGATAATATAATGTGTATCTACGGGATTGTTGATCCAGTCTCTCAGCGCTTCATTGGTTGCATCTTTCAACGTACGGCTTCCTGATTTTGCTGCTACTACCTGCGCACCCATCATTTTCATACGGGCCACATTAGGTGCCTGACGCTCTATATCCACTTCGCCCATATATACGACACATTCCAGTCCTTTGAGTGCACATACTGTAGCTGTAGCTACCCCGTGCTGTCCGGCTCCGGTCTCGGCAATAATTCTCTTTTTACCTAAGCGCTCAGCCAGTAAAATCTGGCCGATTGTATTGTTAATCTTATGTGCACCTGTATGATTCAGGTCTTCTCTTTTCAGATAGATATTGGCACCATATTTTTCTGAAAGACGTTTTGCCAGATAAAGAGGAGATGGCCTTCCTACATAATCACGAAGTAAAGACTGGAATTCTTCCTGAAAACTTTTCTCCTTAATAATGTTGAGATATTGTTGACGTAGTTCTTCTACATTTGGATAAAGCATTTCTGGAATATAGGCACCGCCAAAGGGACCGTAATATCCTTTTTCGTTAACTTGATATTTGCTCATTTTTAATTGTTTTCACTACTTGTTTTAATAATTCTGTTTTTTTCAATCCCGGTTCTGACTCAAATTTTGAATTCAGATCGATGGCGTATAGCCTTTTGTCAGTTGTCAGAAGAGCATTGTTGATATTATCAGGACCTAACCCACCACTCAGAAAGAAGGGTTTCTGCAAGGTGTAATTCTGTAGAATAGCCCAATCAAATGTTTTTCCCGTACCTCCATGCTGATCACTTTTCGTATCAAAAAGAAAATAGTCCGTAACTTCTGTGTATTCGTTAAGGATCTTCCAGTCAAAATTGCTGTCAATGCCAAATGCTTTGATGACAAATACTCCCGATGCTTTTATCTCTTCACACAGTTCCGGAGATTCTGTGCCATGTAATTGTACTCCATGAAGTCCATAGGTCCGGATCTTATTTTTGATGGTCTCAGCAGAAGCATTTACAAATACGCCTACACGTTGTATGCGATCAGGCAGCTCAACGTCAGAGGCAGACAGATCTGTCACATAACGCTTTGATCCTTCATAAAAAATAAAGCCCATAAAATCGATATTCAGCAGACCTGTTTCCCGGATATTCTCCGGGTCTTTCATGCCACAGATTTTGATTTTTACCGGATGATTCATTAGTTTATTAATTTTTTGAAAGAGGACAGAGCTTTCTTACCTAACAGCGATTCTTCAGCTTCATAATAGCAGTCCGCAAATGCTCTGTCGGGATTAAATGTTTTGATGGCAATAGCAGCGTTGCTCAATACTACATTCTGTTGAATGTCATTTCCTTCTCCGTTGAGGATATCCATAAAGATTTTACCGGCCTCTTCTACGGTATCTCCACCGGAGATCGCTTCCGGATGGATAGGTTCGAATCCAAGCTGAGCTACCGTATAATAATGCTCTCCTTTATTGTCTATTACTTTGAAGTCGCCGGTAAGGGAGATTTCATCATAACCATCTAAAGCATGCAGTATAGCGTATTGTTTGTTTGTATGTTGGTAGAGATAAGCGTACAATCTGGCCAGTTCAAGACTGAATACACCTACGGACTGAAACTGCGGATTGGCCGGATTAGTCAATGGACCCAGCATATTGAAGAATGTTTTGACTCCCAATGCCCGTCGGATAGGAGCCACTGTTTTCATTGCCGGATGGAAGAGCGGGGCATGCAGAAAGCAAATATTGGCTTCGTCTAACTGTCTTCGGATTTCGCCTTCATCATTTGTGAAGCTATAGCCCAGATACTCCATAACATTGGAAGAGCCGCATCCTGATGAAACACCTATGTTGCCATGTTTGGCGACCTGATATCCTGCTCCCGCTACAACAAAGGAAGCTAAAGTCGAGATATTAAATGTATTCTTACCGTCTCCTCCCGTACCGCAAAGATCAATAAGCCGGTAAGCACTCAGATCGAGTTTTTTGCACAGGTCATACATGGCATCCCGGAATCCGGCAAGTTCCTCTACACGTATGCTGCGCATTCCGTATGCTGTCATGAAGGCTGCGACCTGATGTGTGTCATATTTTCCTTCTGTAATATTGATCAATATGTCGTAAGCCTCTTTGCGGGTGAAGGCTTTGTATTCAAATAAATGTGCTAATATCTCTTTCATACGGGGTTTAAACAAAAAAAGGCTTACCTAAAAAGGCAAGCCCACTATTCTTTGATATGTAAATAATTCAAGCAATAGACAGTTGCCACAACATTATCTGTTGTGCCACCACCATGCTTTATTTACACTTGTTGATTTCATTTTTATTATCGTTATGACAAATATGATGCATTGTTTCTAAAAAAACAACTTTTTGTTGGAAAAAAAATAAACGTTTTTGTCAAATATGCTAATAAGTGACAAAATGTGCCGTTCTGTTTCCTTTTGATACGAGGGTAAAGGATGCTATTTTTCCGTTTTCCAGATACAAGGCAACGACTTGTCGTCCTTTGTATTTCAGAAAATACATGCTGTTGACGTCTAATCCTTCAGGGTCTATATCCCGGGTTTCTTTTTTAGGAATCTGATTCCAGTTGAGGTATTCAATTTCGTTGATATTCTTGTTCTGAATATTAAGTCTTACTTCATCCAGACTGACGACCAGATAATCCAGATAATCGTCATCTACTTCTTTATTGACGGTGACATACTGACTCAGCAATACATCTGTGGCAATGCTGTCTACAGACAAATCGTGGACAAACTTACGTATGTAGGGGAGATCTTTATCGGGGGATTGTGCAAGGCCTAGAAATGGAATAATCCAAAATAAACCAAGTGCAAAAATGTATTTTCGCATAACAGATATTTAGTAATTTGACTCGTAAAAACGCCAAAAGATTAGTCAGCCAAATAAAAACGCCTTAATTAGATTAAGGCGTTTTTATGATTCGTTAATATTCGTCTTCATTGAAAAAGAAGTCATCTTTGGTTGGATAATCCGGCCAAATTTCTTCGATATTCTCATACGGTTCACCGTCGTCTTCTAAGGCTTGGAGATTCTCTATAACTTCTACAGGGGCTCCTGAACGGATAGCATAGTCAATTAATTCATCCTTAGTTGCTGGCCATGGGGCATCTTCGAGGTGCGAAGCTAATTCTAATGTCCAATACATATATCTGATAATTTAAAATTTCGTTTTTTGGCAAAAGTAATATTTAATTTGACTTATCCAAGTCTTTCCTTTGTAATTTATTTTTTTTGTGGTAACAAGTTTGTTATTTTGGCGCATTTCACTCCCTCATTCAAAGTCAAATGTTTTCAAAATCAGAGCCTTTAGCATTCAATGCAGCCAATCTCGGTGATACAGATTTAATATTGGTATTCGGGTAGTCATCTTCAATCAATCCGTCCCGCATACGTACGATACGGTGGGCGTGTTGCGCAATATCCTCTTCATGGGTGACCAGAATAATGGTGTTGCCTTTTGCGTGTATATCTTCCAGCAGACCCATGATCTCAATAGATGTCTTGGTATCTAAGTTTCCTGTAGGTTCATCGGCCAGTATAATGGAGGGATCGTTGATCAACGCACGGGCTACTGCCACACGTTGACGCTGTCCTCCGGAGAGTTCATTTGGTTTGTGATCGGTACGATGTTCCAGCCCTACACTTGTCAGCGTAGCCAAAGCTTTTTCATCTCTGACTTTTTTGGATTTACCGGCATAGATCAGGGGAAGGGCTACATTTTCCAAAGCCGTAGACTTGGGAAGCAGGTTGAATGTCTGGAAAACGAAACCAATTTCCTTGTTACGTACTTCAGCCAGCTCGTTCTCTGTCATCTGACTGACATTGATGCCGTTTAATACATATTCTCCTTTTGATGGTGTATCCAGACAACCCAGTATATTCATTAATGTAGATTTTCCGGATCCCGAAGGGCCCATCAGTGCAACAAATTCTCCCTTTTTTATGGAAAGAGAAACTGAATTAAGCGCATGAATGGTTTCTGAACCAATAATGTATTTTCTACCTATATCTGTTATCTGAATGAGGGTGTTATCTGCCATCTGGGACCTGTTTATTGGTCAAAAGTTACGATAATTTCTTTATTTCCCAATAAGATTTCATCTTTTCGTAGATCAATTCCTGAAAATCTTCGAGATTTTCTTCTGTATATCCTTCCGGACTCACGGGAGATAATACGGTGGAATATATTTTCCCGGGTTTGGAACCATTCCTTCTTCCGTCATCCCAGAAGATATCCCATGCATTGTGGATAACGATGGGTATAATCGGGATATTATTTTCTATTGCCATACGGAATGGCCCTGATTTGAATTTATGCAGTACAGGAGGGTAGGAGTCATCAATACGTCCTTCCGGAAAAATAACTATGGACTTGCCTACCTGCAAGTTTTGGGTCGCTTTTTTAAACGCTCTGAATGAGGCAATTTTACTTTTGCGGTCCACCGGAATATCTATGGTCTTAAAAAATATCCGTGTTACGGGATTTTTAAGTAATTCGGCTTTTCCAAGAAAGGAAAAAGATTGATGGCAGATATGGCTGAGGGTAGTAATGTCTAATACGGAGGTGTGATTGGCACATAGAATATACGTTTTGCTCCAGTCGATAGGAGCTTCATATAGGGTTTTGAATCGTATTCCGACACAATAGGCACTCAGCAGACTGATCCACTTGCGGCAACAGGCTATCTGATGATAATATTTGAGTGGTTTTCGGGTAAAGAAATAAAGAACCGGGAAAAACAGAATGAAGAAAAACAGAACAGAACTAAAATAACAAATCCGGTGGGCTTTTTTCCATATTCTAACCATGGAACCAAATATAATGAAGGATTTATTGTTAAACAAGAGTAAAACACCTTAACAAATCAAAGATTAACTTTAATATTGTTAAGGTGCAGTTATTTTACTTGCTTAATTCAGCATAATATTTGTGAAACAGAGGAATGGTAGAGATACCCATCAGGTAATTTTCAATTCCGTATTTTTCATTAGGAGAGTGAAGGTTGTCACTGTCCAGGCCAAAACCAAGCAATACCGTTTTGATGCCGAGGACATCTTCAAAAAGTGCTACAATAGGAATAGAACCACCGCCACGGGTAGGGATAGGTTTTACTCCAAAAGTATCATTCAGTGCTTTTTCAGCAGCTTTATAGGCAACACTGTCTGTAGGAGTCACCACTGGCTCACCTCCGTGATGAGGTTTTACTTCTACTTTTACATAATCCGGAGCAATGGCTTCAAAGTGTTTTTTAAACAGATCGGTAATGCGTTGAGAATTTTGATTGGGTACCAGACGCATAGAGATTTTGGCAAATGCTTTTGAAGGAAGTACTGTTTTCGCTCCCTCTCCGATATATCCGCCCCAGATTCCGTTTACTTCCAGAGTAGGACGGATGCCGGTACGTTCAATAGTTGTATATCCTTTTTCTCCCCAAAGCTCTTCTACTCCAAGGTCTTTTTTGTATTCTTCGATCTCAAAAGGAGCTTCGTTTAGAGCTTTACGTTCTTCTGCTGTCAGTTCGATTACATCATCATAGAATCCGGGGATAGCAATATGATTGTTTTCGTCATGCAGGGAGGCGATCAGTTTGGATAGAATAGTAGCCGGATTCGCCACTGCTCCTCCGTATACACCGGAGTGAAGGTCACGATTAGGACCTGTTACTTCCACTTCTACATAAGAAAGTCCTCTTAATCCTGTTTCTAATGAAGGTTGTTTCATGCTGATCATAGATGTATCAGAAATAACGATAACATCTGCTTTCAGTTTATCTTTGTTTTCTTTAACAAAGGTGCCCAGATTTTTCGATCCTACCTCTTCTTCACCTTCGATCATAAATTTAATATTGCATGCCAATGCATTATTTTTCATCATGTATTCGAAAGCTTTGACGTGCATGTAAAACTGACCTTTGTCATCTGCAGAACCACGGGCATAGATTTTACCATCACGCACAGTAGGCTCAAACGGAGGAGTCTCCCAGAGTTCGTAGGGGTCTGCAGGCTGCACGTCATAGTGGCCATAAGTCAATACAGTAGGTAATGACGGATCGATGATTTTCTCACCATATACAATAGGATTGCCTGCAGTAGGGCATACTTCTACCTGATCTGCACCGGCATCACGCAATTTTTGAGCAACAAATTCAGCTGTTTTTTCCACATCACCTTTGAATTTAGGATCCGCACTGACCGAAGGAAGTCTTAGCAAATCAAACAATTCGTCAAGAAAACGCTGCTTATTTGCTTCTACATATTCTTTTATATTTTGCATAACATGAATGTATTTGCTCCAAAATTACGTAAACTATTGGTTATTGGAAACCCGCAGCTAAAGATTGTCTGTCAAATTCAGAGGTGATATATGTATTGGAAATTTCTAAATGATAACGCTTTTTTACTGATGTGTTTTTAAAGTTTGAATTAATTATATGTGTCTTTTGTAAACTTTGACTTACTTTTTTGAAAGAATTGATTTGATGTTGTCATGAATAATCATTAATTATTATATTAGTATCTACACTGATTTAAGCCATGTCTAACCAAACCTTGATTTCGATACTGGAATTTGAGCAGATATTTGAAAAATGGAATAAAAAGGTTTATCAATACGCATTGCGTAAAACGTCTTCCCCGTTTATAGCGGAGGAAACGGTACAACGTGTGTTTATAAAGCTTTGGGACAACCTTTTTCATAAAAATGTTGCTGTCGACATCGAGGCGCAGGTCTTTTGTATTGCACGTACGACGTTGCTGGACATCGTGAAAGAAGAACGAAAAAGGCAGCTGATCATGGATATGCAGCCGGCGGAGGATAAGGTGCTTACACCGTCAGAGCTGTACCGGCTGAAGGAGATGAATGCCACTTACAAACGGGCAGTGGAACGCATGCCTGCTTCCAGAAGAGAAGTTTTTCTGTTAAGCAGGTTGGAAAACTTAAGCTATAAAGAGATCGCTCATCGCTTGTCTATTTCACCCAAGACTGTTGAAAATCATATTGCCTTAGCTCTGAAGGCATTGAAAAAGACCCTATTCATTTTGTTCATTTTATTTTTTTTAAAATAGTTTTGGGGGTAAGCCTCTTTTCTGTAGTATTCTTAATGTATGAAGATTACTACAGATTTAATCAATCGCTATTTAACTAATAAATGCTCGGCTGAAGAGGCCGAGTATCTGGAAAACTATATTCAATATTTAGGGACATCACTGGATCAGCTCTTACCAAGGGAAGAGTGGGAAGAAACAGACGGAGATGTCGAATACGGCGGGCAAGAGGAGATTCGTGCAAAAATATTGGCTGCTATAGCGCATAAGAAAAAGCAATCTATTAGAAAGAGAATCCTTGTTAAGCTAACCCGTGTGGCAGCAATACTGATCTTTTTCTTTGGAATCTATGTGCTTGTGAATCGCTCTGAACAAAGTCTTTCTACAGATCAGAAAGATTTGGCCGCTACGACCACAGACAGTACCGAAGTCAGTAATCTTTACTACATCAATTCCGGGAATGAAAGCATGTCGCTGACAGCGAGTGACGGTTCGGTCATCACATTATACCCCAAATCGGAAATTAAATATGCTGAAAATTTCAGTCACCTGAAGGAAAGAATATTGTATCTCAAGGGTAAAGCCAGATTTGAGGTAGCCAAAGATAAAAGTAAGCCTTTCCGTGTACATTCTAATGGGGTGACCACCACTGCTTTGGGGACAATCTTTATTGTGGATGAACTTAAATCTACACAAACACACATCAAATTGCTGGAAGGTAAAATAGAAGTTAAGGCGGAGAATTCTAAAAAATCCAGAAAATTGATCCGTACCTATGAGCCTAATGAAGAAATAACACTGGATCATAAAGATTTGAGGGTGCTGGAAGAAGTAAAGGTGAATACTGTGGGTAAGGGCCGGGGCGGATACTTTGTGCAGAACAAGGAAAATATCCGTTTCCAGAATATAGCATTAAAAGATGTGTTGGATCTCCTTGCACAAAACTACGACATCAGCCTGCAATACGATCAGGATAAGATCAGGGATAAGTACTACAGTGGGGTCTATGTAAACAGCAGTCACGTGTACAAAGAAATTATTAAAGAACTAAACTACCTACATCATGCAGATATAAACTATACCAATCTCCAATACTAAACAATAAAACAAAAATCAAAATTATGAAAATCTTTCTATCTAAGAAGCATCAGTTGCTGACGATGCTGCTCTTACGGTTTAAGAGCCCGCGGACCAATTGTCCACTACGGTTGGGAATTTTAGGGGTGCTCTGCGTGAGCAGCCATGCCGTGCTGGCACAATCCGCAGCTTCTGTACACGGAGTAGTGCGCGATGCGGCGAATAATCCGATTACAGGGGCTACTGTCTCTATCGAAAATCCCACCACAAAGTATAAACAGGTCAATACGACCAATACGGAGGGGATATTCTCTTTTGATCGTATTCCGGAAGGTCAGGGATATATGATTACGGTCAGTTATCTGGGATTTAAAACCAAGACGCTCAGCAACTACAATATTGATGCGAAAGACAAAGTAGCAATAACGGTTGCATTGGAACAGGATCAGGAAAGTCTGGAAGAGGTCGTAGTCGTAGGATACGGAAAACAGCGCAAAGCGAATATTACCGGATCTGTGGCTTCCGTCAATGCAGAACAATTGAAAAATATCGCTCCTTCTAATCTTTCCAATACACTTGCCGGAAGGGCAGCAGGTATCAATGTGACCAATACCTCCGGTATGGCCGGTGCGTCCTCCAGTTTGCGGATTCGGGGAAGTTTTGCAGAACCTTTGTATGTCATCGATGGTATTGTGCGGGATAAGGCGGCCTTTGATGCACTGGAAGCGAATGAGGTTGACCAGATGAGCTTTTTGAAAGATGCTGCTACGGCAGCAGTGTATGGTACAAGAGCCGGTAACGGTGTTGTAGTGGTGACTACGAAAAAGGGAACGGCTCAGGAACCAGTGTTCAACGTGCAAAGTAACTACAATTTTGGAGCACCTACACAGACGCTTCTGGCTGATATCACTACCGCAGCAGATGAATTAACGTATCAAAACAGAGTCTCTCAATTTCTCTGGGAAAACGGATCCCGCTCACAACCCTGGGTCGCACCCAACGGCCAGGAGGAGTTTGACTATTTTAAGGATAAGGTGTATAGTGTAAATGATGTGATCTGGAGAAATCCGTTCAGTCATCGTCAATCGATTTCAGTATCGGGAGGCGGTGACCGGATTACGTACTATAACCTGGTCAGTTACCGTAAAGAAAATGGCTCCTACAAATCTTTGAATCACGAAAAATTCAATTTGAGAAGTAATGTCAGCGCTAAGATTACGGATGATTTTACAATAGATGTCAATATATCTGCCAATCAGATTAATTCTCAACGCTTTTACTGGCCATTCAGTACTTCTTCCAATGATGATGACTTTGATGTGTCTGATTTTTACCGTGTAACATTCAACTGGCCAAAGATGTATCCGTTTTACCTCAATAAAGACGGTTCGCCCAGTAACACAGCAACGGAATACCCTGTTCAGACACCGATGGGAAGCTGGCAGGCCTGGAATGTCATCGATCAGGTGGTGGGTAACCGGTATATAGACCGTAAGGTGCGTCAGGTAAATCCGATCATGACATTGAATTACAAACTGGATAAGCTTGTAGAAGGACTTTCAACAAAGGTGGTGGGAAGCTATTTGGCGGAGGACTATATGCGCAAGCGCTTTATGACTTTTCAAAAGAATTACACCTTTACCTCTCTGAATCCGGATGGAAACCGGTTTATCCCGGCGCCACCTTCCGAAGATAAGGTGAATATTTTTACGTTCAGTCAGGCACAGCCTTTTATGGACTATGCTCCGCAACGTGAATGGGAATATCAGGTCAACTGGTTCCTTAACTACAACAGACGTTTTAACAAACATGCTGTAGATGCGTTGGTCGTATACGAACAATTCAAGACCGGAGGTACTTATGTAACTTCACGTGCTGAAAATCCGATCGTGAGTATCGATCAGATGTTTATTTATCCTACGGACCGAACCTTTAGATCTACGGATGCCTATGAAAGTATCAACTCAAGACGAGGTTTTATCGGAAGGGCAAATTACAATTATGCAGATAAGTACATTGCTGAATTTTCATTCCGTTATGACGGATCTCCGTTGTTTCCGGGTGACAAACGCTGGGGATTTTTCCCTTCGATGTCAGCAGCCTGGAGGATATCGGAAGAGCAGTTCTTTTCTGGTATCAAGAATACATTTAGCGATCTGAAGTTGAGGGCATCCTATGGTACTACGGGTAACGATTTAAATGTCAACGCTGAGCGGATCGGACAATTTCTTTATCAGGAGAAGTACAGACCTGCCGGCGGCTATATGTTTGGCGATCGTTACTATAATGGCATTGCATACGGTGCTACACCGACCCAAAATCTGACCTGGACAACTTCTAAAAGTATTAATATCGGGGTGGATTTTGGATTGATCAATAATAAACTGACTGGTGTTTTAGATGTATTCAGCAGAAAGGAAACAAATATTTTAGGTCCCAGATCGCTGAAAGTTCCTGATAATTACGGGCGGGAACTGGCTCCGGAAAATTATGCTGCAAGAAGTTATAAAGGTGGTGAATTTTCGCTTAACTGGAACGACCGTTTAGGTGAGGTGTCATATGGATTGACGGCGAATATCGGTTATGCAAAAGACCGTTGGGATATCTACGATGAAGAGCCCGCATTTGCAGTTGGCGGAACCCGCAATTTCGAATCGAGGGTAGGAAGACCTGAAAATCGTATTGTAGGACTTGAAGCTATCGATCTGGTAAGGACGCAGGCACAATTGGATGCCTTGAAAAATCAGGGTTTCAAAACGTATGGACGTGATCCGTATCTGGGTATGATCCTGTACAAAGATATCAGAGGAGCTAATTATTCGGATACACCGGATGGTAAAATAGATGACAACGACATGATGCTCCTGTCAGATGATAATACCCCTCGTATCAATTATGGGTTTGGCTTAAATGCAAGCTGGAAGGGGTTTACTGTCTCGGCTTTGCTTCAGGGTGTCATGGCATATGATCGTGTTATCAGTAATCAGGAGGGGGGTGGGATACGTCAGCATGGAGGTACATTCCGCCCTTACTACCCGATCTGGGCAGGCGACGTGTGGACTGCTGAAAATCCGGATGCCGCATATCCAAGAGTTGTGGGGTCTAACTGGCAGGAATCCGGAACTGGAGTTTCGAGCTTCTGGATCCGTAACGGGGCGTATCTGCGTTTAAGAGATCTCAACATCTCTTACAGCCTGCCGCAGTCTGTTACGAATGCGATGAAAATTAAAAATGTGAGTGTGTTTTTTAACGGAACCAATTTGTTTGTATTTTCTCCAATGACTGAGTTTCATGATCCGGAGCAAAAGATGTACGATTCCTACCCTGTTATGAAAACATTCGCATTAGGCTTAGATGTTAAATTTTAACTGAAATCAACATGAAAAATATATTTTATCCCATTATAGCATTGTTGCTGACCACCTGGTCGTGTAAGAATGTTTTAGATATTGACGATTTAAATTCTCTTGATGAGAGTAAAGTCTGGAGCGATTCGAATCTGGTAAAAGCATACGTCACCAACCTGTATCCTTTATTTGGCAACTGGAGCTCAGGAGCGGATAATAATTCCGAGCAGTTGATCGGGATAGCTTTTCCTTTAGATGCGGTAACGGTGAATAATACTGCGTATAAAGCCTGGGATTATACCACTATACGACGAATCAATACGGCTATCCAAAAGGTAAAAGAGAATACCACCTTATCTGCAAACTTTAAGAATTCAATTATTAGCCAGGCTTTGTTTATGCGAGCCTATATGTACTTCAATATGGTGAAGTATCATGGTGGAGTTCCTTATATTACCGTTCCGCAGGATCTGGAAAAGGACGATCTGGAGACGCCGAGAAATACAACAAAAGAATGTTTTGAATTTATCATTAAAGATCTGGATGAAGCCATTGCGCTATTACCTCCGACCATTCCGAAGGGTTCTGCTGATTATGGTAGGATAGATGGCAATTTTGCTGTAGCGTTTAAAGCAAAAGTCTTGTTGTATAAAGCTTCTCCACAGTTCAATCCTGCTAATCCGTTTGATAATGCCTATTGGGCCGATGCACATGTGGCGAATAAGGCTGCTTATGACCGGCTTAAAGCGAATGGCTATAGTCTGACCACAGATTACGCTAATATTGCATTACAGGAAAAAGGTCCGGAAGTAGTATTTGCAGTGATAAATGCTTATCCGAATAAAGTGGCCGCCTGGGACAATGGAGTGCGACCCGGTTCAGAGAGTAGGGGTGCAGCAGGAGCAGTTCCTTCCTGGGATTTTGTAAAGGCTTTTCCTATGAAGGATGGCCGGCTGTTTTCCGATCCGGCTGGAAAATATTATAAGTCTGACGCCGCATTTTTACAGTCATACTGGGAAAACCGGGATCCAAGATTTGATAAGTCTATCGTATGGAATGGAAAGCTGTATGAGGTATCAGGAAAAGCAGGCAAACGGCAATATACTTCGGTGGGTATAGCGGCTGATCTGGATAATTTTGGTATAAATCCCAAAGCCAATACACCATCTGAAAATTTAAACCGGTACAGCGGATTTTTCATCCTGAAGAATTCTAAGCTATCGCTTAAACAGACAGAAGTGGAAACTCAATATGATGTCGATTATGTATTGATGCGATTCGCCGAGGTGATGATGAATTATGCGGAGACCGCAAATGAAACCGGAGATTTTAATACGGCTTTGGATATTCTGAAACAAATCCGGATGCGGGCTGGTATAGAGGCCGGAGCAGATGGTAGCTATGGTATTGTGGCCACAAACCGTATACAGATGCGGGATGCGATATTGGCCGAGCGCAATATAGAGTTTTGCTTTGAAGGACATCGTTTTTGGGATTTGAGACGGTCAGGAAAACTGAGTGTACTGAACAATACGACTAAATACGGAGTGGAAGCAATAGCCATCAACAGCAATGGTACTGAAATGGATCTGGAAGCAGCTGCGGCATTGGCAAAGACCTATCAATTGAGAGAAAATCAATTTAAATATAGCGTATTACAGGTTCCAAATACAGGAAATAAGGTGAATCTGGTGCCTGATAAATACTACTTCTTTCCGATAGCACAATCAGTTATTGATAAAAATCCAAAAATAATCCAGAATAAAGATTGGGGCGGTTCTTTTGATCCGACCATACAGTAAACTAAACTAAACATTGACGGGGCTGTCCAAAAAGGTTGGATAGCCCCGTTTTTATGCGATTCTATAAGTACCTCCCAGCAGATAGGCAATTCTACAAGGGTTTGATTTGATTTTTTACACACCTTCGTTGCTTTTATTAAATGTACTGTCTATCCGGAGAGCATATCCTGCCGGCTGAAAAACGGAACAATTTCTAAGATTGTGATTCCTTCCTGCTGCTATTTATTCGACTACTATACTTGTTCTTTTGTTGTTAAAATAAAATAGTGTGAGTTATTTTATGCCCTGCTTCTGTCTAATTATGTAGCGGATATCCTTTATAAAAGTGCTGTTAACGAAATGTAAGGATAAAGACTGTCTGTCTGACGAAATGTAAAAATTTTGTGGAATAATATCATAAAAGTCATCTATTTACTGTGTTACTAAAGATTTAAATTACAAACAGTGTTAAATTTTAGTTAAGACTATTCATCGAAGACAATATAATTATATCTTCGTGGTGGTTATTTACCTATTTGAAATATTTTAAACCATACCAAATCATATGAGGCGACTATTACTCGCATTTTCGGTTCTCCTGATTGGACTTCTGTTCTCTGAACCTGTATTTGCCCAGAAAAAACTTTCGGGTGTTGTACAGGATGAAAAGGATAAGTTAAAACTGGAGAATGCTACTGTAATGCTATTGACAGCACAAGATTCTATTTTAGTAGACTTTACCCGTTCGGACAAGGATGGCAAATTCACATTAAACCTACCTGATACGGGCGCTTACCTGGTGATATCCAGTTATCCAAAATACGGTGACTTTTACAGTCCCGTGGATGCCAGGAATAACTATGCAAATTTTAACATTGCGCTAAGTACGAAAGCACAACTATTGGAAGAGGCAATTGTAATCGGACGAATCCCTATTGTAGTAAAGGGGGATACGACAGAATACGATGCGGGGAGCTTTAAGGTAGAAAAAAATGCTAAGGTAGAGGATTTGTTAAAAGTGTTGCCGGGAATATCTGTCGATGCTTCCGGGAAAATTACAGCTCAGGGTAAAACAGTAGAGAAGGTTCTGGTTGATGGAGAAGAATTTTTTGGAAATGATCCGAAACTTGTAACGCGTAATATCCGATCCGATATGGTTGATAAAGTGCAGGTGTATGATAAGAAGTCTGAAGAAGCCGAACGTACAGGTGTTGATGACGGACAGAAAGTGAAAACTATCAATGTCAAGCTGAAAGAAGATAAGAAGAACGGACTATTCGGGAAAGCGCTGGCAGGAGGTGGCACAGATGACTACTATATGGGTCAGCTGATGTTGAATAAGTTCAAAGGGTCGCAGAAAATTGCAGCATATGGATTAGTCGGGAATAATGCAACTACTTCTTTATCCTGGCAGGATACGGAGAAGTACGGCGAAAATGATAATGTTTCCTATTCGGATGACGGAAGTACATTCTACAGTACTAATGGGGGAGATGATTTTTCGGGAGAAGGTGTCATCGGTATACCAAAAGCTATCAACTCCGGGATTATGTTTTCGGACAAAACAAAGAATGGGAAGCATAAGCTGAATCTAAGTTATAAGTATGGTAAGATTGAAAATGAAGGTAATGAAGAAACGATCTCTCAGAACAATTTACCAGATCAGATACAAAATACAAATGCCATTCGGCAGATAGCGGCAGACAAGGACAGGCAGAAGCTTAATCTGAAATATGATCTTCAGTTTGACTCTTTAACATTGCTGACAATCACCGGAAATGCTTCCCGTGATAATATCTGGGGTGAAACCAGAAATAATTCACAGACCTTTAACGGGAACATGGATACTCTGAATACCAGTGAGTCACTGGATATAAATGACAGGAAAGTAGAAGCTATTAATGCAAGAGCCCTTTTCACCCGAAAATTTATGAAAAAGGGACGTTCTTTATCTATGGCATTAAGTATCAATAACAATGAATCCAATGGTGATGGCTACTTGTTCTCCGATACCAAGATCTACAAGGATAATGTGCTTGCCAACAGCATTATTTTTGATCAGCGAAAGGATAACAGACAGAAATCTACTACAAAGGGAGGAAATATCTCTTATACCGAGCCATTGACAAAAGAGCTGAATCTGACTCTGAATTATGGGTTGCAGCGTAATGATAATAAGTCATTGCTCAATTCCTTTAATAGGTCATCTGCTGAAGATCCTTACAATATTCTGGATTCGATGTACAGTAATGATTATGCTTTTGACCGGTTGAGTAACAGTTATCGTGTGTCCCTGAATCTGAATAATGAGAAGATATGGGCGAACCTGACGAATAATCTGAATAATGACCGTCTGCATCAGCAAAATAACTATACAAACTCGGAGTTGACACGGTCATTTCTGACGTACAACCCGTCATTATCGATGTCCTACAGGTTTACAAAAAGCTCTAATCTATATTTTAATTACAGCGGACGTAATCAGTTGCCTTCTTTAAACCAGATTCAGCCGTTGAGAAGCAATCAGGACGCCCTTAATCAATATATAGGTAATGAAAACTTAAAGCCTGCATTCTCAAACAGCTTTAATCTGAATTATAATTCATCTAAAATGCTGACCGGTTCTTATATGTATATCGGTACCTATATCAATTTTACTAATAATGCCCTTATTCAGAATGTGGAAACACTGGATGGTGGTAGAAATAACTTTAAATGGGCCAACCTGGACGATCATACCAACCAATCAATTAGTGCATGGGGAGGTTATTCTTTCAAACTTAGCAAGAAACTGAATATTGACAATGGCCCGAGACTATATATCAACGGATCCAAAACCTTTAACTCAGTCAACAGTGAGCTGAATAAGATTGATAATATGAGCTATTCAATAGGCTATAATATCTCTAAGAACACAACAAAGGGATTTGATTTTGATATCAATTTGTCTCCTTCTTACCAAAAGATGTCTTCGAGTTTACAACCTGATCAGAACAATGATGGTTTTATCTTTAATTCTAACGGGGGAATGTCGTATTACTTTCCTGCGAAGGTTAAGTTGTATGTAAATTATACCTACACATATCAGGCTCCGACAGAGGCATTAAAAGAGAAGTTTGATCAATTTCTGGTACATCCGGGGGTCAGCAAGAAATTCCTGAAAAATGAATCACTGATGCTTGATTTTACAGTTAATGATTTACTTAATCAGAATACAGGATTTAGCAGATCTAATTCTAATACATTTTTTATACAACGCAGATCAGATACCATTCGCAGGTATTATATGCTGAAAGTATCCTGGGATTTCACTAAAATGTTTGTTAATTAAGAATTCGATCAATCATGAAAATAGTTAAGATTTTTCTTTTTATAAGTATTGCTTTATCTGCGCGCTCCGGTTTTGCACAATATACAATGTTCCCCAAGACAGGAACGATTACATTCGATAAGACTGTTTACCTTCAAAATATGCTTAAAAAGCAATTGTATGCCAAGGCGGAAGGGATGACAAAGAACTGGTATGATCAGATCTCCAATAAATTGCCCGGCAATGTCGTTCTGAAAAATACACTGAAGTTTAACAATGATGAAACTCTTTTTGAATATGTAAAGACGGATATAAGTGAAATCGCCAGCTCATTTATGGAAAATCACGCCATCAAGGGAGACGGTACGGTCTATACAAATCTGAAGACGAAGGAATATAAGCGCTACCAGGATTTTTTTGGTGATAATCTGGTTATCAAAGATTCTGTACTTCGTATTAAGTGGAAGATTACGGATGAGTATCGCGATATTGCAGGATTTGAATGCCGGCGTGCAAATGGATTGACGCAGGATTCGCTGTATGTGATTGGTTATTATACAAATGAGATTCCCGTAAGCGGGGGACCTGAATCCATAAGCGGACTTCCGGGAATGATTTTAGGTTTAGTTGTACCTTATGATCACGTTTCTTATTTTGCCAGCAAAGTGGAGTTCTCAAATACAGTTCCATTTGACCTTTCCGTATTTGATAAAAAGAAAAATAAGGTTATGCCGCGCAAAGAGGTAGAAACAAGATTCAGACAGATGGTAGAAACCTTTTTGCCGAAAGATCTGGTGACCTACCTGATTGACTATTTCCTGTTATAACAGAAAAATAGCTATCTAAAAAGTCAAGTCAAACCCTTTGAGAATTTCATATCTGAAATGATGTTGTAAGGGAGGTACATATAAAATCGCATAGAAATAGGGCTATCCAATCTTTTTGGATAGCCCTATTTCTATTTTAGAAACCTTGTTATAACTTTTCTCTCATTCTAAAGGAGAGATGCCCGGAAGGCAGAGAGGTTAACTATAAAACTTCAAAACCTCTCCCTGACCCTTCCGACATGTCGGAACAGGTTATCCTTAAAAATGAGAGGGAATTGGTTTATCAAAAACAAAAAGAAGGCACTCTGAAATACAGAGTGCCTTCTTTTTGTTATTTGAATTTACTTGCAAGAGCGGCAAGTTTGGTTGCCATATCCGTTTCCGGTTGCTGGCGTTGTTTATGTTGTCCGGCTTGTTCCCGTTTCTTAGGTCTTGGAGCAGATTTTTCTTCCGTCTTCATAGACAGGCCGATGCGGTTCCTTTTTTCATCTACCTCTGTGACCGTTACCATCACCTGCTGTTGTACTTTTACAACTTCATGCGGGTCAGACACAAATCTGTTTGCAAGCTGGCTCAGATGGACTAATCCATCCTGGTGAACGCCGATATCTACGAAAGCCCCGAAGTTGGTAATATTGGTTACAATACCCGGCAACTTCATTCCTATACGAAGATCAGAAATAGTGTTGATGCCATCCGTAAATGAAAATGCTTCAAACTGTTCACGCGGATCCAATCCGGGTTTAGCCAACTCTGATAAGATGTCCTGTAGTGTTGGTAATCCGACTTCTTCAGATACATATGCTTTCAAAGGAATGGATTTACGTAACTCCTCATTTGTTAATAAATCGGATACATTCTTACCCAGATCTTTGGCCATCTTTTCCACTACGCTGTAGCGCTCAGGATGTACAGCTGATGCATCCAGTGGATTTTCAGCATTACGGATCCGGAGAAATCCTGCGGCCTGTTCGAATGCTTTATCTCCCAGACGAGGTACTTTTTTCAATTCTTTTCTGGATTTAAAAGCACCATTTGCGACTCTGTAATTGACGATCTGTTGTGCAAGAGAGGGACCTAATCCGGATACATAAGCCAGTATTTGTTTAGAGGCTGTGTTTAGCTCCACACCTACAGCATTTACACAACTGATAACGGTGTCGTCTAATGCGGTCTGCAGTTTATTCTGATCTACATCATGCTGGTATTGTCCTACACCAATGGATTTGGGATCGATTTTGACTAATTCTGCCAGAGGATCCATCAGACGCCGACCAATGGATACTGCTCCACGCACTGTGACATCATGGTCAGGGAACTCTTCGCGGGCAGTTTCAGATGCTGAATAAATAGAAGCTCCACTTTCATTCACCATAACCAGCGTGATGTCCTGAATGTTGAGCTTACGTACAAATTCTTCTGTCTCACGACCTGCAGTTCCGTTTCCTATAGCGATAGCCTGAATATCATATTTTTTGACCAGATGCCCGACTGTTTTTGCTGCTTCTGCTGCAGCACCTGCTCCTGTATGCGGAAATATAGCTGTATTTTCCAGCAAAGTACCTTGCTCATCCAATACAACTGTTTTACAACCTGTACGGAATCCAGGGTCAATAGCCAACAGGCGTTTTTGCCCTAGTGGCGCTGCTAATAAAAGCTGACGTACATTATCTGCAAATACTTTAATAGCCTCCTCATCCGCTCTCTGTCTGGTCAGTACACGTACTTCAGTTTCCATGGAAGGTTTTAACAGTCGCTTGTAACTGTCTAATAAAGCCATACGTACCTGCGTAGCGGCAGGATTGGCTGCTTTAATATAAAGTGTATCGATAGCCGGTACGACTTCTTCTTCGGCCACTTCAATATCCAGATACAACAGTTCTTCTTTCTCTCCGCGTCTCATGGCCAGTACACGGTGAGAAGGAGCATCTTTCAGAGACTCTGACCATTCGAAATAATCTTTATATTTTTGAGCAGCCTCTTCTTTCCCCGGAACGACTTTGGATACAAACTGTCCCTTTTCTAAAAATATTTTTCGTGAGCGGGCACGTACATTAGCGTCTTCAGCGATGGTTTCCGCAATAATATCCCGTGCACCTGCCAGCGCATCTTCTACACTCTGCACACCTTTTTCTTCATCAATAAGGGAAACTGCCAGTGTTTCGAAATCTTTGCCGTCCTGCAACAGAATCTGATCAGCAAGAGGCTGAAGACCTTTTTCACGAGCTATACTTGCGCGGGTCTTACGTTTTGGTTTGTATGGAAGGTAAATGTCTTCCAGATTTGCCATCGTCTCTGCTGCTAATATTTGTTGTTCCAGTTCCGGAGTTAATTTTCCCTGTTCGGTTATAGATTTAAGAACCGCTTCCTTACGTTTTTCCAGTTCTCTTAATTGCTGGATCCTGTCACGGATGGTTGTGATCTGCACTTCATCGAGACTTCCGGTCATCTCTTTACGGTAGCGGGCAATAAACGGTACTGTAGCACCCTCATCTAATAATTCAATAGTAGTACGAACCTGTCTGTCACTAATAGACAGTTCGTTAGAAATAACCATTTGGTGTGACATAAATGAATATTGTAGTATATGAAAATCAAAAGCTGTTGGAATTAACCAACAGCTTTCTAATATTGTGCTGTAAAAATAAGAAGAATAAAATTAAGCTTCTTTCTGTTCCGGTTTATTTTCTGAAGACGGTTGTGGAGAAGCGGCCGCATGTGGCTGCTCTTCAGAAGGAACTTCTGCCTGTTGATTACTTGCAAAGTGATCATTGTAACCGTAGTTGTAATGGTTTGCATTCGGATCATAGTCAGGCTGACGACCCGGCTCATGCTGATAGGTGCCTTCCGGAGCTGAAAACTGAGGAAGTTTTTTTTCCTGATCAGGAGAATCTGTGGAAGCTGTTTGCACTGTTTCGGTTTGTTGTGTAACAGGTTCTGCAGGAGTTTCAGCAATTTTCTTCTCTTCTACATCCTTATCAAAATTATTGATCTGATCCGATATTTCACGTTTGATGCCTTCGGATGCATCTTTAAATTCACGAATCCCTTTTCCTAACCCACGAGCTAATTCAGGAAGTTTTTTACCACCAAAAAGCAACAATAAAACGATTACGATAAGAATCATTTCCTGGGTGCCAATGTTTAAAAATGCTAGTGTCATATTTGACGATTTTTTGTTTGTTATAATATTATGTAGAACTAAGGTAAGCGTAAATTATAGTAATCGCCAACAAGATTTTGTAATTATTATGTGATTTTTATAAAAACGGGTGCCGGTAAAGAAAGTATATGACGAATTAAAGACGCATTACCATCTAAACTTTTTCTATTTTTGTGCTAAAATTTTTAGACATGTTGGGTAGGATAAAATCGTATAAGCCGTACTATTTGAGTACATTTTTATTAGCCGGTCCGGTCGTTGTTTCCCAATTGGGACATACCCTGGTACAGACGGCAGATACTGTTATTGTCGGGCATTTTGCAGGTAAAATACCGTTGGCTGCTGTTTCCCTTGTACACAGCGTATTTATGGTTGTACTGGTCATCGGTCTGGGAATAGCATATGGATTGACTCCTTTGATTGCGCAGGAAAACGGACGCTCCAACAAGGAGGAATGTGCAAGACTATTGTCTAACAGTTTTTGGCTGAATGCACTTTCAGGAGCATTATTGTTCTGCTTTGTTTATTTCGGATCTATGTATGCTGTAGAGCATCTGGATCAGGATCCGCGTGTGGTAAAAGAAGCAAAGCCTTACTTGTTTTTATTGAGTTTGTCTATCTTCCCGCTGATGATCTTCAATACCTTTAAACAATTTGCAGAAGGACTGGGATTTACCAAGCAAGCTATGAATATTACCATCTGGGGAAATGTATTTAATATCCTTCTGGCTATTATTCTGGTGAAGGGAATGTTTGGTTTCAAACCTATGGGCATCAAAGGAGTGGGTATTGCTACATTAATAGACCGTATCCTCATGATGATTGTAATGGCTCTGTATGTATTGAAATCTTCTATTTTCAGATCGTATATCAGGCATTTCAGGCTTACTTATCTGGATAAAAGTAAGCTTTGGAACATTCTTAAGATCGGAGCTCCTGTAGCGATGCAATACGTCTTTGAAATCGGAGCCTTTGCCGGTGCTGCGCTGATCGCCGGGAAGATAAGTGCAGATGCGCAGGCTTCACATCAGGTGGCTATTACTCTGGCTGCTATGACGTATATGATGGCCAGCGGTATAGCATCTGCGGCCACTATCAAGACGGGTAATAGCTTTGGAAATAAGAATTATTTCAGATTACAACGTTTTGCCGTATCATCCTATCATCTGGTATTGATCTTTATGTCTGTAGCTGCGATTATATTTGCTGTTTTCAATAAGTATCTTCCATACCTTATTACTGATGACATAACTGTGGTGGCTATTGCTTCTCAGTTACTTATCATTGCCGGATTATTTCAGCTGTTTGACGGTACACAAGTAGTAGGTTTGGGTGTTCTGAGAGGTATGGGTGACGTGAATGTTCCGACCTTTATTACGTTTATCGCGTATTGGGTTGTCGGATTACCTGTTGGATATGTATTAGGAGTGGTATTGGATTGGGGAGTAAAAGGTGTTTGGTATGGATTGACATTAGGCTTACTGACATCCTCATTACTCCTATATGCACGTTACAGAGCTGTAATAGGCAGACATATGGCAACGTATACTATCCGGTAAGATTTATACTCTGACCGGATAACTAAAAAGGCTTCTTTTCGCATAGAAAAGAAGCCTTTTTAGTTTTACTTATATACCGCGGATCAGATTACACGGTTAGTATCCCATTGTTCCAGATAATCTGCAACACGCTTCAGGAATGTACCACCCAGAGCGCCGTCTATGATCCGATGATCATAGGACATAGATAAATACATGATATGTCTTATACCGATCATATCTCCAAACTCAGTCTCTATGACAGCCGGTTTTTTCGTAATGGTACCTACAGCCAGAATAGCGGCCTGCGGCTGATTGATAATAGGAGTACCCATTATATTGCCGAATGCACCAATATTTGTAAATGTAAATGTACCACCTTGTGTGTCATCCGGTTTCAGTTTATTTGCACGTGATCTGACCGCCAGATCGTTGACACTTTTGCTTAGACCAACCAGACTAAGCTGATCTGCATTTTTGATCACAGGTACAATCAGGTTACCGGTAGGAAGGGCTGCTGCCATTCCGATATTGATATTCTTTCTTTTGATAATATTTGTTCCGTCGATAGAAACATTGACCATCGGAAAGTCTTTCAGAGCTTTGCTTATGGCTTCAATAAACAAGGGTGTAAATGTGATATTCTCACCTTCACGTTTCTTATAACTGTCTTTAATTTTGTTGCGCCAGTTGACCATATTTGTCACATCTGCCTCTACAAAAGAACATACATGCGGGGAGGTCTGCACACTTTTGACCATATGATCAGCTATCAGCCTGCGCATACGATCCATCTCTATAATCTCATCGCCGGCAGCTGTTACGCCAATTGCTTTTGTGGCAGACGGAGCCAGTGCAGTCGTAGCTGGTGCTGAGGTAGCGGCCTGAGCTGGGGTTGCATTTGACGGACCGCTCTGTTTGCGTTGCTGCAGGTAATTTAACACATCCTGTTTGGTAACGCGGCCATCGCTGGCTGTTCCGGGGATGGAGTCCAGTTCCTGCTGAGAAAGACCTTCTTCCTGTGCAATATTGCGGACCAGAGGAGAATAAAATCTTATGCTATTATGAATCGCTTCCTTGTGGGCTGCGGGTGAGGCTGGGAGTTGGTCTACTCCCGGAATTTCCAAATCAGGGAGTTGGATCTCTTGTATAATAATCTCTTCATCCTTTACAGGAGTCGGATTGATCATATTGGCTTCTACTTCATTTACTTCAGGTGAAGCAACAGTTGTTTCTTCTTCTTCACCTTCTATTTCAATGATAGCGATGATCTGACCAACCTGAGCGATCTCTCCGTCACTGATTTTTTTCTCTTTTAAAATACCCGAAACCGGGGACGGAACATCGGAGTCTACTTTATCAGTAGCAACTTCTACCACAGCTTCATCCTCACTGATCCTGTCTCCTGGTTCTTTCAGCCACTTGGTTACCGTAGCTTCGGAGACACTTTCTCCCATCTTGGGAAGTGTTAAATTATATAATGCCATGCGTCTTTATCGTTGTCAAAATACTAAGTTAATTATTAATTGTAATAGATTGGACAAACAAAATTTAATTTTTTAATACAGTGTTTTTTTAATATTTTATTTTACACTGAAGTTGTTTTCCGTATGAAACAAATTCCATAGCATATTGTAGGCATAAGCAGTCGCCAATTCTATATTTACCTGTCTGTTTGGTGTAAACTGGCACTTTTTTGTTATCACTTTTTCTTTTCCGGCAATAGCGATCCATACTGTTCCGACAGGTTTTTCGGGAGTTCCGCCATCCGGTCCGGCTATCCCGCTTGTCGCAATTGCATAGTCGGTCCCAAAGTTCTTTTTGCTGCCATTCGCCATTTCAATTACGGTTTGTTCACTGACAGCTCCGTAAGATGATAATGTAGCTTCTGTTACTCCTAAAAGCTGCATTTTCAGTTTATTAGAGTAGGGGATAGTGCCCCCTGTAAAGATCTGACTGCACCCCGGTACAGCGGTCAGTTGCGCTGCTAAAAAACCTCCGGTGCAGCTTTCTGCAGTAGACAAAGTAAGGCTACGTTTTGCAAATTCTTTGATGATGACTTCTTCGATAGTCAGATCTTCTGTAGAGATAACATGTGGTCGTACTCTATCCACTATACGGTTTGCGAATTGTTCAGTCTCTTGCCGGAGTGCCGATGCATCCTGACCAATCGCCGTTAGTCGCATGCGTACAGAACCGTACTTTGGCAGATAGGCCAGTTTGATGTAATCAGGCAGTGCGTCTTCGATATCTGCAATATTATTAGCGAGGAATGATTCACCGATTCCTGCAGTAATAATATTCTGTGTCCAGATGGACTGACCGATATCCAGTGTGGATAATATCGGAAGAATCCGGTTTGTAACCAAAAACTTCATTTCAAAAGGTACCCCCGGCATAAAGAAGTAGTACTTGTTGTCTTGTCTGACGAACATACCCGGAGCTGTTCCCACATCGTTAAACAGTACTTCTGAATTGGCTAAAATATCGGCTTGCTGCAAATTGATCTCCAGCATTTCCAATCCTCTCTGCTTGAAAAAGTCTTCTACATGAGCCAGTACTTTCGCATCGCGGATAAGATGTGTGCCGAAATAATCTGCTGCTGTTATCTTTGTGATATCATCTTTGGTAGGACCGAGTCCTCCCGTGACAATAATAATATCCGCTCTTCCGGAAGCATCCTGTAAGGTTTGCCGGATAGCTTCTTTGCTGTCAGAAATAGATGTAATCTGCCCGATGGAGATATTGATATTTTTGAGCTGCTTGGCGATCCATGCAGAATTGGTGTCTATGATCTGACCAATCAGAATTTCATCTCCGATAGTTATAATTTCTGCTGTCATTGATTTACATATTAAGTTTCAGCAGTTGCGGTCATCGTTAATATCCGCTAAAACTGCTGTTGCGTTTAGATAACTTAAGATCTTGCAATACGGAGGCTTTGGCTCTGATTGTGATGTTGTAACTTTTGTATTGACCGAATGGCGTCCATCCGACGGACATGTCCCAACAGTGAAGATCTCTGTAGATATTGAATTGGGTCATGGATACCTGCTTTGCCCTGAAATCATATCCGGAGTTAAACTGTACTTTCCATTTTGGAGTCAGATTAAAGTCCCCGTGTACGTTTAGAGTTGCAGTCACAGTAGACTGTAATCCCGGCTTGCTGTATTGAAAACTGAAGGATCCGGCCAGGTTCCATGGAATGTTGAAATCCACAAAGGCATTTGGATTTGAACTGATACGGGCCAGGGCTTCCGCTTGTTCGGGAGTCATATTCTGTACCGTATTACGAAGGGAATCTATATTTTGATTGCGGCTCTTGGAGGCATTGGGATTGAAACTGTAGTCAAAAGAAAAACCAAAACTGGTCAATCGCGCAAGCTTGCCACTCTGAATAGCATATTTGTTGATCTTTGTCCCGAACTTGTCAATGGAATACGGATCTAATGAACCGTTGAAGTTGATATTGATCTTTTCCCCGAAAAGAGCTGTACGACCGGAGAAACTAATCGGAGTAAGTTTGAGGGAGTCTGCTACAAAGTTGTAATTACCACTAAAGGTCAGACCTTGCAGGATCGGGATTTTCTTGACTCCGTTATTGGAGGTGTCACTTTTGCTGAGGATTTTGGCTTCCAGGTTATTATCCACGGAGAATCCGATTCCCATTGATCTTCCTGACCCCGGTGTTCCGTAGATCCCTTTTTCGAAAATAGAATACCGGGATTGTCTGCCGTTTTCGTCAATGAAATTTCTGTAAAACCCGAATGAAGGATCCGAGAAATCGGGTCTGTAATTCAGATTGATAGAGGGCGTAACCACGTGTCTGATGTTCTGTATCTTTCCGATTTTGGGATACATACCGTATATTTTGGTTGATAGACCTGTAGATACGGAGTAATCGTATGCGCGTTTGAATCCTTGTAAGGTATCAGTAACAGGTTTGTATCCCTGAGGCTCATTCTGTAATGACTTGCGGATACTTTGCAAATACCAGCGTTCGGTGTAATTGACACTTGTGTTGAACTGAAAATGTTTGAACGCATTCAGTGAGAGACTGATCGGAATAGAATGTTGAAATCCATTAGAGAATTGCTTGAGTGCTTCTTTTTTAAATAACAGGGAATCTCCGATAGAGATGGAGTTACGCCCCTGTAAACTATAGCCTACGGTAATACGTTGATACCATTTTTGTTCTCCGACACGTTCTTTGCTGTCAAACGGATTGAATGAAGCTACGTTCAGACTGAAGGTCGGTAATTCTAAATCTACACGTCCGGTTGCCATTTCCTGTCTGTGACTGAGACTGGAAGTGAAGTTGACTTTTCCATCAGCGAATACTTTTCCATAACTGATGGATGAGGACATATTATTACGTGTCAGATCGTTAAAATTGTTGACCAGAGCTCCTGTTCTTTTGTAGTAAGTACTACTACCAAAATTAACGGATGCACTGAATGATGTCCCTGGATTTGCTTCCTGACGCTGGGTATGGTTCCACGTGACATTAAATACTTTATCCGATCCGTAATCGTCTGTTCCTTCCACACCGGTCTTAGTCGATGCAAAGCTCAGGTTAAATCCCCCGTTGTATTTATAGTTGACCTTATACTGCGTATTGACGCGTGCTTCCCAGGATCCTTTGGAGAAGATCGTTGCCCGCAATTCGGTATCCCAATAATCATTAAAAGCCAGATACCAGCCGATGTCTCTGATCGTAAATCCCCGGGTTGCATCTTCTCCGAAAGAAGGGAACAGGAATCCGGAAGATCTTTTATTAGGTTTCGGAAAGAAACCGAAAGGAATGGCAACGAATTTGACCGGTATGTTTTCTACAACCAGATAGGTAGGTCCCGCAATGATTTGATTTTTGGTGACAATCCCCTTTGAAATCTGTAATCCGAAGTGTGTATGCGGATAGGGTAAATCACAGGTACTGTACAAACCTTTATATATGGACATCTCGTCGTACATATTTTTCCGCACGACTTTGGCCTGTATGTATCCTCCGTCTACCTCGGTCATAATTCCATAGGTATTACCTTCCTGGGTTTTGTAATTATACGTAAGGGAGTCTACGGATTTGGGTGTTTCATTGGGGAATAATACAACGGGCCTTCCTACGTATTTGCCGTTATGGTCGATGACCCCGCTGGCAAATAGTTCATTCGTATTACGATCCAGACGGATGAAATCGGCAGATAATTCAAAATCCTGATATTTGACCTTTGCACCTTTGTACAGATAGGTTATATTTTTATCAACTTGTGTATACTGGCTGTCTACTGCTACGATGCTGACTGTAGACTGCAGGCCACTTTCATTTTTGACAACTACAGAATCGCGTATACTGTCCTGTGTTACCACTTTTGTTGTATCCGTAATATTTTTTGTAGTATCGCGGATCGTAGACTTCGACGCTTTTGAAGGGGTAGTTTCCTGAGCATAAGCTAAAGAAATACACATTACGAGAAGTAATAAATATGTTAAAAAGTCCGTTAACGCCTTCAAAGTGGATAATGAATATTATTTTTGTGATAAAGATAAACTCTTGGCGACAAAATTAGTCAAAAAAGATGTAGAAAAAACAGGGGTTTTAATGTTAAATAATGCTAAATGAGTTAAATTTGTGTTTAATCACAAATAGCTAGTCAAATTTAAGTTAAATAAAGAGGATACCACATGGACATAAAAAAGATTTTTGGGAGAACAAAATTAATCGCACTATCACTACTTGTTATATTTCTTATTCTGCCATCCACCAATAAATCTCAAAGTAAATCTCCATACAAAATAAAGACTATTGTCATTGATGCCGGACATGGGGGGCATGATTCAGGAGCGAGGGGCCGGGAGACTTTGGAAAAACATATTGCCTTGCAAGTTGCACTGAAATTGGGAAAACTGATTGAGTCCGAGTTGCCGGGAGTCAAAGTATTATATACACGTAAGACAGATGAATTTGTCGAACTTTATAAGCGTATTTATTATGCGAATGATAATCATGCGGATCTTTTTATTTCTATCCATTGCAACTCCGGCGGTATAAGCAGAGTGACGACCCGCAACCGCAAAGGTAAGCGCGTTACTTCATCTGTAACTAATTCCTCGGCTAAGGGAACAGAAACGCTGGTGTCAGGTTACGGAAGATTAGGCGAACAGGATGCTGCTCTTCGTGAGAACGCCTCGCTGTTGCTGGAGTCCAATTACAAAGACAACTACCAGGGTTTTGATCCGAAGGATCCCGAAAGTTATATTGTCTTCTCGTTAATGAAAAACCAATTCCGGGATCAAAGTATTAAGCTTGCCTCTTACATGCAAAATGAATATGTCAAATCTGGACGTACGAATCGTGGTGTTTGGGAAAAGAGTCTTGCGGTACTGGCCAGAGCAGGTATGCCGGCTGTATTGACGGAGATCGGATTTATCAGTAATCCGGATGAAGAACAGTTTATGATGTCAGATTCAGGTCAGAATGAGATTATTAATAACCTGTTGAATGCAATTAAAACCTATAAAAGAAGTGTGGAACGCTAAACAATTAGTATCTTCGACTGTTGTAAGAGATAGTTTTAATTTCTTTTTAGTTTGTAATATAGTACGATTTTGAAAATAGCAAATGAGACCAAAGTAGGGGCATTGACAATTGTTGCCATTGCCTTACTGTTTATAGGATATAGTTTTTTGAAAGGAAATGATGTTTTCAGTAGTGAAAATACATTTTACACGGTATATGGAAATGTGGATGGTCTGGCTGTATCAAAACCTGTAATGGTCAATGGTTATCAGATAGGGCGGGTGTCAAAAATGACACTAATGCCGGATGGACAGATCAGAACAGAATTTAAGATTAAGAAAGAATATGAAATCCCTTCCAATACTGTTGCCCGTATCATGAGTGCAGACCTGCTGGGAAGTAAGATTATCGTTTTTAATCTGGGAAATAGTACCACACTGGCTAATGACGGTGATCCGCTGACATCTGATGTGCAGCAGAATCTGATGGAAAAGGTAGAGCCTTTACAGAAGAAAGTTGAAAATATCGCAGCCCGCATGGACTCTGTACTGGTAGCAGTAAATGCCATTCTGGATAAAGACTTTCAAAAAGACGTGAAGAGAAGTGTACACAGCATCTCTGTTACCATGAAAAATATTGAAGGTATTACCGGAGAGGTCAATGGATTGCTGGGAACTGAAAAGGCGCGTTTGGGAAGAATCATGGCTAATCTGGAATCGATCACGGTTAATTTCAAGAATAACGGTAAGAAACTGGATCATATCATGAACAATCTGGATAATGTGTCTGATCAGATGGCTAAGATCGAAATCAAATCTACAGTAGACAAAGCTAACCAGGCTATGCAGGATGTTCAGGATATAACGAATAAGATCAATAACGGTGATGGTTCTATCAGTCTGTTGCTTAATGATGATAAGTTATATAATAATCTCAACAGTGCTTCTGAGGAATTGGATAATCTGATCAAAGATGTGAAGAATCATCCCGGAAAATATATAAGACTTTCCATTTTCGGAAAGAAGGATACCAAATAATCTTTTGACAGAACTGTTCGGCAATCATGCCTTTTCTTATAGCGTTGTGTTTTGGATATGATTCCTTACAGATGATATAAACAAAAGGTCCCGAAATTTTTTCGGGACCTTTTTTGTGTTTTACAAGGTTTCTTTGAGCCAGCCAAAAAACTCACGTTGCCATACCTGAGCATTATGTCCGGAGAGCACCCAGTGATTTTCGTCCGGAAGATAGACCAGACGGCTTTTTATTTTCTTCAATTGTGCCAGTTGAAACGCAGCTAAGCCCTGTCCGACAGGTACACGGTAGTCTTTTCCTCCCTGAAAAATCAGGATTGGCGTATTCCAGTTGTTGGCATATTCAATAGGATTGAACTGATGATAGGTCTTATCATTTGCCTTATCCCAGTACGGACCACCCAGATCGTGATTGGCAAAAAATAATTCTTCGGTAGTACCATACCAGCTCCGCATATCGAACAGGCCGTTGTGCGCAATAAATGATTTGAAACGGTTTTGGTGTACCCCTGCCAGCATATACACCGAATATCCGCCATAGCTGGCGCCGATAGCTCCGCGACGTGCAGTGTCTACATATTGTTCTTTCGAAATATCATCTATAGCTGCAAGGTAATCCCGTATAGGCTGGCCTCCCCAGTCTTTGGAAATATCGGCATTCCATTTTTCACCCCAGCCCGGCATACCGCGGCGGTTTGGAGCAATCACGATATATCCCTGAGAGGCGATCAGTTGTAAGTTCCAGCGGAAAGAGTAAAATTGAGTCAGTGCGGATTGAGGGCCTCCTTCACAATACAGAATAGTCGGATATTTTTTTGCAGGATCAAAATCCGGAGGATAGACTACCCACGAAAATAAATCTTTACCATCTGAGGTCCTGGTCACACGGGAAGCCACCTTATTGGTATAGATACCGGCATATAACTCATCATTTACAGTTGTGACAGGCTTCAGTTCTTTTTTACTAAGATCATAACGGTACACTTCCGGGGCATGTGTGAGTTTGGTAGACGTTACGATCAGGGCATTATCGCTCTGTCCGACTATGCCTGTTATATCAAACTCTCCTGAGCTGATCTGTTGGATCTGAGGAAATGCTTTCGTCTTTAAATTTGCAGGGACTGTAAGTTCAAATAACTGTACAGTTCCTTTGACAGGAGCCGTAAAATAAATTTTGCGGTTATCCTTACTCCATATAAATGAATTGACTGTCCCGTCCCAGTGTGCGGTAAGATTAAGCCGCTGTGAACTGGATTTGTCAAATAACACAATATCATTTTTATCTGCTTCATAGCCTTCTGTCTTCATGCTTAACCAGGTTAGCATTTGTCCGTTTGGGCTGTAGATTGGGTTTGTATCATAACCGTTCATACCGGCTGTCAGATTAGTCGTCTGTTTGCCGGACAGGTCATAGCGATAGATATCTGTATTGGTGCTGACAGCATAGTCTGTTCCGAATTTTTTCTTTGAGACGTAGAGTACTGCCTTACTATCCGGAGACCATGCGAAATCTTCCGCTCCGCCAAAAGGCATCTGAGGGCTGTAATATGGTTCGTCCTGTAAAAGATCTACAGGTTCTCCGATTACTCCATTATCATATGTCGCTACAAAGGGATGGTTGAATTTTCCATTATTGAAAGTATCCCAATGACGGTAATCCAGATTGTCAAATACGTAGGCATCTGACTTAGGAAGATCAGGATAACGGTCAGGACTGTGGTATTTTTTAATTAATACCGCCTGGCTGAATAAAATATATTTGCCGTCCGGTGAAAATTTAACATTCTCCAGTTCGAGTTCACCCTTAGTAAGCTGCGTTGCCGCACCTCCGCTGATATTTTTTTTCCAGAGCTGACCCTTTAAAAGATAGATTACATCTCCGTTTTCTGCAATATGCACCACCGATTCGCCTCCTTTTTCCTGAGAAAATGGAATTGCTTTTCCTCCGGTTACGGCTACAGAAAAAAGATTTCTCTCCGAACTGTTCTGCTCAAAGTCGTACTGAGATACAGCATAAATAAGTGTTTTACCATCTGCTGTCAGTCCTTCTGCGGATACACGTCCTAACTTCCATAAAACTTCCGGAGTAAGTGCTGTTGTGTTGGATTGATGTGCCATGCGTTGATCGATTAAAGATTTGTCCGTTTTTAACTCCGGCTCTGACTGAGCGAACGTAAGACCCGAAACCGAAACCATAGCTACAGCTAATATATGTTTCTTCATAAATACTAGAATAAATGAACCGCAAGTTACTAAAAGGCTTTAATAACTTAAATAAAACGGCTCATTTATGCGTAAACAGTATATGAATAGCCGTGAGATATATCTTGAAAAAAATCATTGTAATCCTAAAAGGTGTAATAGCCACTCCCTCTGACAGGGAATGGCTAAAATCACATCACTATTAAATTAAACACCCCAATTTTATTTATTATCAAACTGATACCAATTGATCTTTGTGGACAAGCGCATCAGTACAGCCAGTATAACAAACATACCTATGGTGCCGACAATAAGAGAAAGGTCTCGTAATTGCATCAGGACGAATATAAAAATGTAGAACGTACTGAGTATACCTGCAAAGATGGCAGCTGTCTTGTTGTCTTTTGTGACACCCTTTATAAATGCAGCAATCAATCCAACAGTGGCAAGCGCTGCAAGTACATAAGCAATATTAAAGCCCATCTGCTCACTAAGTGCGAGTAACAGCGAGTAAAAGAGAGCCATAGCAGCTCCGATAAGAATATACTGGATAATATGTATGCGTTGTTTTTTTACAATCTCCGTAAATAACAAGGCCGTAAATGTCAGCAGAATGACCAGTATACCATATTTGGCTACCCGTGTTGTTTTCTGGTATTGATTTACTTCCGGTAAGAAATTAACAGATACCATGTCGTCATTGGTCAGCGTCTGTTGTGTATAGGTCGTAGCAGAAGCCGGTTCAGGCATAGTCGTAGCGGCGTACTGGGTTTCCTCTACATCACTGTAAAATTTGTATAATGTTTCTGCAGTACCCGTCCATGATTGGGGCAGTTTGCGGCTAAAGCTTGGGATACTCCATTTTGCGGAAAAATTATTCGTTCCGACTTGTCTGTCTTCCGGAAGAAATGCTCCGTTGAAACTAGGATTAGACCAGTTTCCTGTAATAGAGATGTCAGTCTGTGCTGCCAACGGAAGAAAGTTAAGGGACTTAGATCCTTTCAAATCAAAGGAAATATTGAAATTCTGTTTGCTATCCTTTTCGTTAGCGATGGAAACAGGAGCCGTCAGACTCTGGCTGAAAAGTGTCAGGTTGTTAAAGTCCGGTTCCAGTTCTAATTTCTGATCTTTCCAGCTAAACTGAGGTGTAGCCTTCAGACCTTTGAAATCCTCTACCCCGAATACTACACGAGCCTGATCCCAATTGACATCTGCCGGATCGATCTTTAATTTTGAAAGGTTCAGCGAGTCAAAGTCTCCGGTGATGTTAAGTTTTGTGTTGTACACTACTACCTTATAGATACCTCGTTTGAGTGGTTCTGGACTGACCTTGCTGTCTATCTTGACATGGTTGGGTAGTAAGAAGATCCATTCTGTCACCTTTACCTTTTCGATGACCTTTACTTCTGTATTCTGTACTTTTTTCTCTGAAATCTGATCAGCAATCTTTGTGTACGGGATAGCCAGTACAGGTGTACCTATGACCTGTTGCTTTCCCCATTTAAGTGCGATTTCCGAATTGACTTCCTGTTCGCGGTACTTTCTTTCATCAATAAGTTCGCTGATCCAATGCATAGGAATAAGCATAATCAGTGTAAGTACCAATATCATGATCAGTTTTACAGCGACCGATTGCATGATCTTTTCTAAAAATGAGACTTCTTTAGTTTCCATGATTTTGTGTGTGATAAGGGTGAATAAATTTTATTAAAAGTACTTTGAAATTCAAAGTTAATGGGTAAAAAAATTATTTGTACTGTTGTTTTATTAAATTTTCAAGCGCTGTGAGGTGATTCTCAAATGCTGCTTGTCCTTTAGTCGTCTTTCTGTAACGAGTATTAGGCTTACGATCGATAAATGTCTTGAACACCTCTATATATCCTTCTTTTTCAAGCGTTTTGAGGTTGGAAGCCAAATTGCCGTCTGTGACATCCAGTAACATTTTCAGCGAGCTGAAGTCATACTCGAGATTTGCAACCAGCACACTCATAATCTGTAAGCGGACTTTATTCTCTAATGTTTTATCGTATAAATCTAAGTTGATGTTCACTATTCATATTTTTTATGGACGATAACTCCATAGATAATATGAAGCACACCGAATCCTAAAGCCCAAAAAACAATTCCGTAGCCGGGAAACAGCAAAGCAAGTAATCCTAATCCGATTTCGCAAATTCCCAGCCACCTGATTTCTTTAAAAGTGAAATTTCCTCCTGCCACTAATGCCAGGCCATAAAAGATAAGCAGGGTAGAAGCTACGGCCAGCATCATTCCTCTAGCTATCAGTAGCAATGCAAATATACCTCCTGTCAGCAGTGGCACAGCTACAGCAAACAATAGTGATCTGCTTGTCTGATTCCAGATAGACTGCTGATGAATCTTCGCTTTCCGTTTGGCCATTACCAGACCCGTTGTAATAGAAGCCGCCAATACGAGTACTGCAGTAATTAACAACTTACTTATAATAGAAGGTTCATTGACATAATGATCTCTGTAGCCCATTACACTATCGAAGCCATAGACTTCATAGTAAGCATAAGCGGCACCGATAAGTGCGTATATACCAATAAGGATGCTCGAAATGCCGCTAATGGAAATAAATTTGGTGGATTTTTCCATCAAAGAGCGGATTTGCGCTATATCTTTTATTAAATCTTCTTGCCTCATAAAAGTACTTTGTTTTTCAAAGTAAATGAATAATAATGAATTATGCAAAAAAGTTTTTTGATTTTATTTTAGATTGAAAAAATATTCAAAAAATAGTTGGAAAATACTTGCAGGATATCGTTTTGGTTTCTATCTTTGTGCCACAATAAAAGTCCTAACCGCGGAAGTGGCGTAATTGGTAGCCGCACCAGACTTAGGATCTGGCGCCGCAAGGCGTGGGGGTTCGAGTCCCTTCTTCCGCACTTGATGTCCTCCCGAAAATTAAACATCGGGAGGATTTTTTTTTAAAAAAATAATGCGATTAAACGCTTAGAATAAAGTATGAAAGTTTCTCACAAGAAGATTGACGACATCAACGCTAACATCACAGTTGATTTAGCACCAGAAGATTACAACCCACAGGTTGATAAGGCAATAAAAGATCAGGCTAAAAAAGCTAAATTACCAGGTTTCCGTCCGGGAATGGTTCCTACTGGTCACATCAGAAGAACATACGGTAAATCAATCTTATTTGACGAAGTCAATAAGGTAGTGAATGATAAAATTGCAGAGTATATTTCAGAAAACAAACTGGAAGTATTGGGACAACCTCTTCCTGTTGATGAAGAAGTAAACTACAACTGGGATTTCAAAGATTCATTCAACTTCACATACGAAATTGGTTTAGCACCTGAATTTGAAACTCCTTTCACTAAAGAAACTGAATTCACTGAATACGATATCAAAGCAGATACGGAAACATTAGAGTCTCGTATCAAAAATCTTCGTCGCAGCTACGGAAAAATGACAAATCCTGAAGTATCAGAAGAGGGAGATGTATTGTACGCTACGTTGAAACAAGAAGGTGAAGAAGGTATTGAAAAAACAACATCTGTCCGCACTGATATCATCGAAGACGCTAAGATCAAAAAATCTTTGTCAGGTCTTAAAAAAGATGATTCGGTAAAGATTGATGTGAAAAAAGCATTCAAAGCAGCTGATCTTGCACGTATCCTGGGTATCACTGAAGAAGAAGCGGAAGCAATCGCTCCTGCAAAATTCGAATTGACTGTTAAAAATATCAACCGTCTTGAAGAATCTGAATTGAATCAGGAATTCTTTGATAAATTATTCCCTGCAGGTGAAGTAACTACAGAGGAAGTTTTCAAAGAAAAAGTAACAGAAGAAGTGGAGAACTTGTTCAAACAAAATTCTGCTCAGAAATTGCGTAATGATCTTTATACTTTCGGTATGGAGAAAGTTGACGTGAAATTCCCTGAAGAATTCCTGAAAAGATGGTTGAAAGCAACTAATCCGAATATCACTGAACAAGAGCTGGAAGAAGGCTTTGCTGATTTCATCAATAACCTGAAATGGACCATCATTGAAAACCGTATTGTTACAGCTAACAACTTAGAAGTAAAATACGATGAGGTGATTAATCTTGCAAAAGAACGTATCTACGCTCAGATCAAAATGTATAACATCAATGAAGAGCCTGCTGACGAGCAATTGTCACAATATGCTATTCAGATGTTGCAGGACAGAGAGCAGGCTAACCGTCTTTTCGAAGAAGCTAAAGCTCTTAAGGTATTCGATCACCTGAAAACAGTTGTAAAATTGAAATCAAAGAAAATCGATTACGATAAATTTGAAAAATTAGCATAAGCTTATTTTAATATATACTAAAGCCGGCCTTTCTTACACGAAAGGCCGGTTTTCTTTTGTGATTATATCGGAAAAGTGAACTAAACTTTAGGCCGGTAGAAGCTATAGTTTACATGAAAAGCCGGAGGTTTAACCGATTCATTGTTTATTAAGGGATAGGATTAAGAGTTCGAATTTCCAGACTCGGGTCTTTGAACTTATTTTGTGGATTTTTGTGGTTCTTTTTTCTTAGGCTTTGTTTCTTCTTCAAGGCGTCTCCAGAATAACATGCGTTTAAAGAATTCTGAGAAGCTGTTGAATTCCTGTCTGTAGACCAATCCGGCAGCACTGATATAGTCATTATCCATTCCTAAGAGCAGGAAATTTCGTGTATTAAGACGGTTGGATGCACGCAGGATCAAACTGCCATCTTTACGCAGGCGATAGGAGAGCTCTGCATCTGTCGCAACTTCATTGGAGAATACATTCAGATCGTTGAGTTGCAGATTTCTTCTGTCCGTCACACCTCCCGTAATGACGAGCCTGTCATTAAAAAAGCGCAAGGATGCTGAAGCATCATTAAGCGAACGGATATTGAGATCAAAGAAGTTGATGTTGAGCGATTGGGAAATAATCGTATTCAACTGATTGAAGGCAATTTCCGTTCCTGCTGATAACAATGTATTATTCACTTCTTTTCCAAACTCGGTAGATGATCCCGGTGTGAAGCTGCGCCTTACAATAAGACTCATCGCCTGCTGATTGACATTGTTAGCATCGGTCAGATACCCCTGCAATTCATCATTGATATACGGATCCTGCGGAAAGGTCAGTGCAAAACTTATATCCGGTTTGGTGAGGTTTCCTTTCAGGATCATATCTGCCTGTGCGAGTACGCGCTGATCTCTGGTGGATGAACGGCCGGCAGCATTGTATAGCGGTGCTACTGAAGTTCTTTGCTCATAGACTGCGCTAAGGTTGATAATAGCTTCACTCGGATTCCCTGCCCAACGGATAGTACCGCCTTCTTTCATATCGAAGATCTTATTGATAAAGTCCTGTGCCGTAAAGTTGAATTTGCCGGAACTTACCACATAATCACCGAACATTTCAAAATCACCCAGACTGGATATCTTGAGGTTCAATGCTCCTGTACCTCTTCCTTTTAATGAACCGAGATCTGTCTGCAGATTTACTTCAGCATCGGGTGTGATATTCAGATCCATATTCATGCTTAAGCCCTGAAAGGTGTTCCGATTATTCTTTCTCCGGTTTTCCGATGAATCGGGACTGATAAAGTATATAAAATCGCTCTCCGATACCGTCATCGAACTGTTGAAAGGTATCGTAAACGTTGTATTCTCATTGGATTTGGCCCGTATATCAATTTTCATGGCGGAGGTGAGTCCCTTGAATTTGAATGTTCCTGTGGCATAGGCCGTGCCGTAGTAGAGGTTGTTGTCTTTATACGTGGTATTGAGCACAAGAAAATTCTGCGTGCTGACATCAACATCTATTCGCGGATCCGAAAGTTTATTCAGATCAATATAACCATTGGCTGTTGCTTCGTGATTGTTAGGATCGAATATCTTCAGGTTGTTGAGTACAATATGATTTTTGGATACTTTTACCTCATCGTCCGAAACTCTGTAAGGTGTCTTCAGGTAGTTGACAATAAATGATGCATCCTTGAAATGTGTAGCAGCACTTATCTCCGGCTTGTTGATATAGCCTTTTACACTGATGTCTCCGGAAACAGAACCGTGTAAATCGGAAACCAGATTCCGTAGAAACGGTTGAAATATAATTAAATCCGTATTGACGAGTTTACCAGAGATATCAATAGCATTTTTATCATCACCTATATTATACGTACCATCCAGTTTAAGCTGTTTGTTTATCCCGTCTGCCAGATCAACATCCAGATCGACGAGACTTCCTTCCGGGTTGTAGGTCGCCATCAGTTTCAACTGACCGATCGGCAATCCGTTGTATACGATCGGACTGGTCTTGAGGTCGGCATTGAAGTACGGTTTTTTGAATAAAGAATTGATCTGCAGATTGCCGTTTACTTTACCCTGCATGGCAATACCCATTGGCTTTGTAAAACCGTCCAGAGAGGCTAATCCGAAATTATTGAAAGCAAAGTTGATCTTGTCGTTCTCATCGGACATCGCTCCATCCACTTTGATCTCCTGCTCTCCCTGACTCAGCTTGAGATTTTCCATGTAAACCTTTCCTTTGGAAATCCTGACCTGGGCATCCTGATTGATATTCCATTCTTCCCTGTTGATCTGTACTGTGGAGGGAGAGAAGTTAATGTATGCAGGCTTATTATGTGCAAATAATATATTTCCGTTCAGATCCAGGTAATTTGGAGAAGACTGCTGGGATAATTTGACATTGAACAGCAGACTGTCTTTAGAAAGAATATTAGTCAGATTGATATTGTTGATATATGCGCTGTCAGAAAGATTAAGGCGGTCTGCCGTGATCATTAAAGCCAGAGCTTCCTGATTTGCGTTTTCTTCGATGATCAGATTCGTGAGCTTTATACCGTTATATCTTACAACAGGACTATAGGCCTGAAACTGTGCTGTATAGTCTTCAGAAGAGAAGTTTGCATTGAGGGTTGCACCGTCCTCCAGTGTAAGGTTCGGATCTACGAAAGAGGCAATGGGATTGAATGATTTTACATTCAGAAATAAGTCGAAATTTTGCTTATTGTAAGGTTTTGTTTCAAATCCGATGGCCGGAGCATAACGCATAGCCAGCGATCTGAAATAAGATCCGATCGTCGTAAGATCAATCTCACCCTTCAGGTTTACATCCAATACATCCGAATGTAAAACCAGGTTGCGATCTTCCTGATTGCCGGCTGCATCGAAATCCAGAAAAGCGATATTGAATGTGCCTTTGGAAGTGGTAAAATGAATGTCTTTTGCTTCCAGTTTGCCAATCAGATTATTCAGATTGTCGCCCTGCAGATTAGTGGTGAGGCTTGTATTATGAATATTTATAGTGTCTTTTTTGAAAAGATTGATAGCGAATAGATTGGTGTTTTCTATCTGCGCATTCAGCAGGTAAGAAGGAGAATCCTTTTTCCAGTCTATGTCTGTGCTGAAAGCCAATGTGGCATTGCGATCATTTAATTTGCCGGATATATGTAAAAATTCATCTGCAATATTTCCATCGATGTCCAGCCGGTTATAGGTATAGTCCCTGAATCGTATGCGTTCCAGATGCCCCTTTACATTTAGATCTAATGCTTTGAAGTCTGTTCCTTTTCCGTCAAATGTAAGATCAAATCCGGTTTTTCCAAGATCTTTAACAGGTACTACTGTATTGATCGCAAATTCAGGAGATTGTATATGACCATCATAGGAAAGCCCCCTTTTAAGGTTTATATGACTTTCTGTTTTTAAGTCACCCAATGCTGTTTTAAATGATCCGTTTGCTTTGAAATCATTGTAAAATCCATCAAAACGTCCTTTATATGCTATGTTTTCAAGCTGATGAACGATCTTCGGAAGTTTGAAAGACTTCATATTGCCCAAGAGTGGGATAAGGCTCTCCAAATCCTTAGCATTACTTTTTAGAGAGGTTAAGTTAAATCCAAATACCGTTTTGTTGATTTCCGGTAAACCTTTCACTGTAAAATCTCCCGCAAGTTCAGTATTTCTGCCCATACGCATAAGCGTATTTTTTGCGCGTATATCGGCTACTGTTCCATGAAGATTGGCCTGTGGGATGAGGACATCGAATTGTACATATTTCATGTCTGTAGCAAAGTACTCGATATCTTTAGAAGACACAAAGGAGTTGCGGAAGCGGGCTTTTACACGCACCTTTTCCATGAAATCACTGAAGTCGGCCAGACTGTCGTATTCAAATTTTATATAATCGGTAAGCCTGGACCGGTTGGTCACCAGTTTGAGATCGGTAAATTCCATCCTCTTTTTCCCGTAGAAGGCCTTGGTAGAAAGTTCCTTGAGATGTAGTCCTGATTTCTCCTGCAGACTGAGCTTATGGATAACGGCACTCATGGAACCTGAATCTAATCTGATCTGATCAAATGTGCCGGATAATGCTGTGATATCCAGATTTCCGTAATCTACCCCGTATTTATAATGCTTTTTTGTGTTGTTGACGATTTTCAGATGATTGTTTTCCAGGATAACACTCTGCAGAACCAGATCCATCTTTTTAGAAGGTTTCTTTTTTTGTTTCTTCTTAGGGGAGAAGTAGTTAATAAGAAAAGAAAAATTGGTGCTGTCCTTGTATATTTCAAAATCAATGAACGTGTTTTTGGAATAGATCTTTTCAACGGTGATCTTATTCTGCCAGAGTTCCGTGAGTTTCAGATCTGCATCTATCTGCTCTGTGTAGAGAATGGTCTGTCCGATACTGTCATTTATTTTGAGGTCCTGAAGTACGAGGGATGAGAATGGTTTAAAGTAGATGCTTTTGATGGTGATAGAGGCGTTTAATTCTTTGCTAAGGTAGGAGGCTGCTTTTTTAGCCAGATAGGTCTGGACGGGTTTGTATTGCAAAGAGAATACAAATAAGGCAAGCAAGACAGTAATGCCTGCAAGTGTGATCAGCGTTATTTTAATTATTTTTTTGATAACTTTGTATCCTATTTAAAAGTTACTTCTTTAGCTATGGCCATTATTTTGGGTATCGAATCTTCCTGTGATGAAACATCAGCATCCATATGTATAGACGGTGAAATTAAGTCAAATATTATTGCCGGACAGGCTGTTCATGCAAAATACGGAGGTGTAGTTCCGGAACTTGCATCACGTGCGCACCAGCAAAATATCATTCCGACGGTAGATCAAGCTATACGTGAAGCAAAAGTACACAAAAATGAGATAGATGCAGTAGCTTTTACGCGCGGCCCCGGATTATTAGGGTCTCTTTTGGTCGGTACTTCGTTTGCGAAGTCTTTCGCATTGGCCCGAAATATTCCATTGATTGATATCAATCATATGCAGGCGCATATTTTAGCTCATTTTATCGAAGATCCAAAACCTTCTTTTCCATTTCTATGTCTTACTGTCTCCGGAGGTCATACACAGATCGTGTTGGTAAAGGACTACTTTGATATGGAGTTGCTGGGAGAAACGTTGGATGATGCTGCAGGAGAGGCTTTTGATAAGACAGCCAAGATTCTGCAACTTCCTTATCCCGGAGGTCCGCTGGTTGATAAATATGCACAGGAAGGCAATCCGGATGCTTTTTCACTTCCTGAACCTCAGATTGCTGATCTGAATTTTAGTTTTTCAGGACTCAAAACGGCTATTCTCTATCTTGTACAGAAACATGAAAAGGAAAATCCTGATTTTCTTCAGGAAAATCTTAAAGATGTATGTGCCTCTGTTCAGGCCAGAATTGTTTCTATATTATTGAATAAAGTCAAAAAAGCCGCAAAGCAGACAGGTATCAAAGAGATAGCAATTGCAGGCGGAGTATCCGCTAATTCGGGACTGCGTAGTGCTTTGTTAGCAATGGGGGAACGGTATAAGTGGAATGTATTTATCCCTAAATTTGAATATTGTACTGATAATGCTGCAATGATTGCTATTGCAGGATATCACAAATATCTTAAGCAAGATTTTGTAGGTCAGGAAGTAGCGCCTTTAGCGCGTTTGCATCTGTAGGCGCTATTTCCTGATTTATTTTAGAAAGGGGCTGAATAGCCATAGGCTTCTTTGGCCACAACAAATGCACCAGCCTTTTCTTTCAGATAGGTTATATTATAGCCCTCTGCTCCCATATCCGAAAGGACGAGTTCTATATTATCCTTATAAACGAATGCATACAGGATGTCGATGTAATCCATATTGAAGTCTCCTCCGTCATCTACACGCCAGGTACTCATATCATCGTATTTAGCTTTATATTCCCGAGTGATTGTCTTTCCAGGGGCTGAATATACCAATACCGCCAGAGCCGAATCATTTTTCACTTCAAATTCGACAATACTGATCAATGTTTTTTCGTCAATCTGAGCTATATTTTTGAAGTTTTTAACCTTACGATTCTTCTCAGCTACTAATTTCTGAACAGCAGCAGGCATTGTACCTGCATCTTTTGCGGCATGGGGGATCAGTACTTTTCTGGAAGAAAGAAAAGCGTTGTCTGTCAGTACAACTGCGGTAGCAGAAGATGTCAATTTGTTTTCTTTTAGTTGATAAAGAAAACCTGCACTTTTATCAAAATTATCGGCTGTCTGTCTTCCGTTGTCACCATCAGTAGATTTCTGAAATCCTTTATATTGAACCGGAAATCCTTTTCCCTGATCATTAAGTACAAGATCGTATTGCTCCGGATGAGGAAGAGAATCCTGTTCCAATGTAAGAATATGCTTGCCTAAGGAGTCTAAAAAACCAAAGGCAATGACATCTTCTGTACTGGAAGTAACGATGCTGTCTTTTGCAGAGCTGTCTGTTGTTGTGTTGTCCGTTGTTTTTTGTTTTTGCTGGCACCCGAAAGTAAGAGATGCTGCAACTATTATTAAAGTGAATTTTATTGATTTCTTACGCATAAATGTAATGTATAGGGCTAAAATAGTATTTTAATGGTTCTTCTTATTGTAAATTTAACCGGATAGGTAGAAGGTATCTGACATTGACGGGAATTCCTCTTTGTATCCCCGGCGACCATTTTCTGAGATTTTCTACTACTCTCACACCGGCTTCTCTCGATCCATATCCTAAGTCTTTCTCTATTTCGATATTGTCAATTTTACCATCTTTTTTCACTACAAAAGATATAATCACGGTTCCGTTAATGTTATTCTCCATCATTTCACGGGAATATTTAAAGGTGTTGGCGACCTTCTGCATCAGACTTCTTATGCCACCGGGATATTCGGGAGCTATTCCCAGTTGTGTATAAAGCGTCTCATTATTTAAGGAATCATAAGTTGTTCCTTTTACCAGTTTACCGGCATTGTATTCTTCTTCAAAGCGGTATTTTTTACCATTAAATGTGCCTTTCCACAGACCGTTTTTCTTATGATTTACATATTCTCCAGACTCTGTATCTTTATCCCAATAGGATGTTGCAGTTCCGTTACCATCTTTTAACACTAACTTGCCTGTAGTGTCAAAGTGTTTGATGTAAAGAGAGTCTTTTACTTTTGTCTTATCATTTTCATAGACCGACTTGTAATACCATACGTCTCTGAGTTGACCTTCCGGATAATAATAAAAAGCCGAATCGATAGCTATACCATCTGTACTGTAAAACTCTTTTGAGGCCAGATTCCCGTTTTCATAGTAGCGATACACGTTCCCATAATATGTAGTAGGATTCTGGATCTTTTTTGTTTTAGCAGTCAATTTTGGTTTATTCCCGTTGACATAGAACTCTTTTATGAAAATAGTGTCCAATTTGCTCTCGGGGATATTCATTACTCTGTAGTAATACGCATTTTCTTTTTTTGCCGATCCGTTATCTTTCTTAAAGTAATTAACTAAATTCTGTTGTGCGTTACTGGCAGAGTAACAACACACGAAAAATAGAACAAGTAATAATTTCATAAAGTTTCTGTATTTGATATGGTTTTTAAAGTTAATAATTATAATGATCTATTTAAAGATCGCTGTAGGAATTAACGTTTTTTTAATGTGACAATTATTTTTCTAAAGATTGATAAGTTTTTATGGAATGATTTAACGTATTGCATCAACGTATAAAATGGTTTTACTTTAAATGTTGTGTTATGTTAGGATCGAAATTAAATATTTACAAAAAGGAATGGCTGGAAGTTATCTTTCAAGGTCGAAATCAATCCTACGGTGCTTATGAGCTTCGTCAATTGTCTCCCAGAGCGACAAATTATGGTCTCGCAATCGTGACTACCTTCGTGTTGTTATGCAGCATGGGTAAATTTGCTTATGATCATATGCCCGGAGAGCAATATGTAACTCCTGTGATGGAGGTGACTCCTGTGACGCTTGATGATTTGGTTGAAAAGATTCCGGAGGAAAAGATTGAAGATCCGCTTCCGGCCGAAAATCAGCCTAAACAGATCGCACAGGATCCTCCGGCATTAGATCTGATCCGCTTTCCGGAACCCACTGTTGTGGACGCCAGAAAGGCAAAAGATGATGTCGCCGCTCAGGATGATTTTAAAGATGACAAAAAATCACCTGCACGTCTTACGTTGAAAGCAATGCCCGGCGGATCGGCAATCGCAAGAGGAGAGTTCGGTGATAAGAAAAAAGATGGTGAAATTACCGGAAAGGGTACAGGTACACTGAGCGGGGGAGACGATAAAGTACATGATATGGTGGCTCTGGAAATTCAACCTGAACCAATAGGGGGCATCAAAGCTTTTATGAAATGGGTCGGAGAAAATTATCAGTATCCTTCTGCAGCACTTGAACAGGGAGTCAATGGTGTAGTGATGGTCTCCTTTGTGATTGAGAAAGACGGTAGTCTTACGGATATTAAGGTAGGGCGCGATCTGAATTTCGGAACCGGAGATGCTGCAATCGCTCTACTGAAAAAAGCCAGAAAGTGGAGTCCCGGAATACAGAATGGCCGTCCGGTACGGGTTGCCTATTCACTTCCGATCCGCCTGAATACTATACAGCAATAAACAGGTGATAGTACTTCATGGAGAATTCAGATCCTGAGATAAGATCAAGTGGCTGTTGAATCCAGAGATTGAAAGGCTTGAAAATAATGTTGGACCATGATATCCCATCCATAATTTTGGGATGTAAAAGTCTGAAAAAGCGGGATCATCTGATCTCGCTTTTTTGAATTCCGATGAAGCGAGTTGATCTCAAGGATCCATGCATCAGCATCCTTTGCCGGTAACAGCCATCCGTTTTTCTGATGCTGTATAGCCTGAGGTATGCCATCAATATCTGCTGCGAGTACCAGAGTACCAGCCTGACAGGCTTCCAGACAGACCAGTCCGAAACCTTCCATATCTCCTGCTATCGGAATATTCGGCATGACAAAAGCCAGAGACCTGTTAAGATACTGCTGTAATTCTATTGCCGGAAGTTTACCCAGATGCCTGAATCTCCTTGTATTGCTGCCTTCCATAGAAAGTTTACGGATCGCGCTTTCGTCAGAAGGATACCCCAGAAATAATAGAATCTGCTCACTTAGATTTTTAGGAAGTACAGCCAGTATACTCTCCAGAAGTGGTTTCTTTTTCTGAAAAGGTCCGACGATAATCAGTTCTATGGATTGATGCAGATGAGGAAGTACTTCTTCGATAAACCAGGAAAAGCCTTTTCTTTTGACCGGACGACCTAATGCTATTATGTATGTCGGGATATTTTTTGTGCCGGATTCTACCGTTAGTAGGGGAGCTACAGGAGGCCGGTCATCTACTCCATTAGCAATCACAAGCATCTTTTTCGCATCGAGTCCTCTGTTTATTGCAGCTGTGGCAGTAGCCTGGCTGACGGCTATAAATTGATGGTAACGGTTAAATTTGGGTAATATCTTCTTTTGAAAGAGCTTATTTGGAAAGACTACGTCTAATCCATGTAAGGTCAGGGATTTTTTCAGATGCGGATATTTGCGGTGCAACAGGCAGAAGGCAGCTAGCAATCCATCATTAAAATGTATAACAGAAATAGACGGGTATTTCCTGCATTTCTGTAAAATTCTTAGCTGAAGCCTCAGAAAGAAATAAAGGATATGTTCCTCTCCTTCATAAACAATCTGGTGAACGGTACAATGTCTGTACATTCCTGTGATCAGTTCGTAACTCTGTTTTTGCATACCTCCGGTACCTGGCGGGTATTTATGACTGACGAATAAGACTTCCATTGAATTTATAAAAGAGAAAATAACAGATCAGCGAAATAAACGTCCATACCAGTTGTCTTGCGCGGCGAAGAACACTGGCACTTATCCATATAGCTGTACCGGTAAGCCCGATACCCGATAACATAATTTTGTTACCCAGTTCTTCAATGCCGATCTGTCCGGGAATAAAAGCGCCCAGACTTTTTACAATAATAACACCCATATCTATAAACAATCCATCCATAGGAGATGCATTTGCCCCTAATAATCTAAGGATGACGTAGAACTCCAGTGAACCAACGAACCAGTGCAGCGTATAGAAGAAAAAGGAATACCAGAAGTAGGAAGGATAATGTTGATAAAATACAGAAGTCTGGCGTAGTATATGGGTAATACGGTACTTAATCTTCAACCAGAAATTCAATTTTATGACAGGTTCTGCAGTCCGTATTTGGGAGGATCTTTTTTTGGTAATGTATAACAGGGAGCATACAATCCCTCCCAGAATAAGTGCAGCTATCAGCAAACCTCCTGTGTAGATTATGGTTGGTTCCTTCCTTTGCATGAGCTGCAGACTATACCAGCAGAGTACGGCCGCCAACAGAAACAGCTGTGATAGAATGGCCATGATGCGGGATAAAAAAACAGCGTGTGTGATCTCTTCTTTGGAAAGGTTTTCATTTCGGAGCATATGCACCTTAAATAGATCTCCTCCGATAACATTGGCAGGATTAAAAAGTCCGATTGTTTCACCAACCTGCCTTACAAAGAACAGTCGGTACATTGAAATCCGTTGACCGGTTGGCGCCATACAGTAATACCAGCCTGCAGTTGCCAGGATATAAGCTATTGCTGTAATAAAAATCAAAGCCATAAACCGGTAACCTACATGGTCTAATGTATCTCCGAGCATTTTAAAATCTGTCTGTACTAAAAAAAGAACCAGACAACCGATGACGATTATGATTCCGAGGATTTTAAGAACTTTTGCCGTCATTATGCAAACTGGTAAGCTTCCTGAGAAGAGATGGTCATGTCTGCAAACTCACTTATATCCCTGAAGTAGATTTCAGAAAGATGTTGCCAATTATGCTGTTTGCTATATTTCAATCCTGCTTTTTTAAATTTTTTACGTAAGTTTTTGTCTGATAACATAAGCTCTATTTTATCAACGTAATCATCCGCCTGCTCAGCATTGCACTTGAAACCATTCTCGCCTTCAATAATAAAGTCCGCACTTCCTCCATCATTTGAAATAATGCAGGGTAATCCTGAAGCCATCGCTTCTATAACCACATTCCCGTATGTTTCAGTGATGGAAGGGAACAGAAACAAAGTTGAAGAGGCATAACAGATAGCCAGCTCTTTATGGGATAGTTTACCTAAGAAAAAGGCATCCGGCATTTGTTCTATGCATGCCGATTTTGCAGTGCCGTCCCCGGCTATAATAAAGTTGCATTCGATATCCCTTTCTTTACACTTATGGTAGATGTCGATTAGGGTCACAAGATTCTTTTCCCATTCCAGCCGGCTGGCAAATAAGATGTTCTGTTTTTTGTTTTTTGTTACCTTTCGCAGATAGTTGTTATCTTTTTTCTTAGGCGAAAAAAGTTCCGTATCAATTCCCCGCTGCCAAAGTGTTAATTTATCCGGCTGTATTCCCAGGTGCTTCAGTTCTTTGGATATCGATACAGAGGGCACATAGACTTTTGTACATTTGTTATAAAACCTTACCGTCTGTTTGATAAACTCTTTTTTAGTAGGCTTGATCAGAAAAGGGGTATTCTTCAGATAATATTCTATATAGCTGATAAAATGAGTATGGTAAATGGTCAGTGTTGGGATATTATTTTTTTCAGCATATTTGAGAGCAAAGTTTCCTAGCATAGAAGGAGTAGCAATATGGATGACATCCGGATCAAATTCCTTAAGCTGCTGTTTCAGCATCTTTTTTGCAATGGCAGGGACAGCCATTGTATAGTTTCTGTTGAATGGGATATGGAAATAGGGAATGCGCAGAGACAGGTGATCGTCGATCTGTTCAGGACCATTTCCGTAGATAAATAGAAACTCAAATTTGGTAGAATCGATCCTGTTGATCAGTTGAAACATCGTGCGAGAAGCTCCGTCAAAGTCTTCAATCATCATCTCGGCAAAGAAAGCCACTTTAATCATATTTTATACCTTTAGTAGTATTTCAATACTAACAAACTGATGTAGCTTAATTGTTAAATCCCGGTTATGTGTTTGTTTGGTTATCTTTAATTAATCATCATTGTAGTGTTACTAAAGTGTTGTCTTTCAGTTGTTAACTTGATTTTTTGAGAGGTTTTGGAAATAAAAGTTTAATAAATAATTAGGGTATAGGTTATACTGCTTGTCTAATTTTAACAAGACAAAACTAAGGAACGATGTACCTACAATATCCCAAATTGCCAAAGAAACGATGGATCTACTTATTGATCCCGATATCGCTTTCTTTCCTAGGATGGAACATGATTCGCACCTCACGCATAACATTAAACTTCAATCGAAGTGATAAGGTTGCTGCCGCATCAATACTGGAACTTCCGGCCTCAAATGCCGGAAGTTTTTCAGTTCTGACCTATAATATTGCCGGATTACCGGAGCCAATCTCGAGTGCTGTCACTCCACGTGCAAGCAGTATTGCAGATATAGGAATGAAGATAAACAGGTATGATGTGGTCAATGTACAGGAAGACTTTAATTACAACAGAGAGTTGTACAGTAATGGAAATGAACATCCTTTCCGAACGGAGACAATGGGTAAAGTTCCTTTTAGTGACGGGCTTAATACACTTTCAAAATATCCGATTTCAGATATTCAGCGTATCCGATGGAAAGACTGTACCGGAGCAGATTGCCTCACGCCCAAGGGATTTAGTGTAGTCAGTTTACAGTTGGCAAAAGATGTATTTGTAGATCTGTATAATATCCATGCTAACGCACAGGATACGCCGGATGCAGCAGTTGCCAGAGGTAAAAATATGGATCAGTTAGCCTCTTTTATAAAAGAGCATTCTAAAGATAAGGCTATACTATTGATGGGAGATTTTAATGCGCATTACAGCTTCGAACTGGATAACGTCCGGAATTTTATAAAAGAAACCAGAATGATAGACACCTGGGTGTATCTGGAAAATAAAGGCATAGTACCGCATATTGATCCAATATATTCAGCAGGCGATATATTAGCTATCCGCAAGGACAAAGAATCTATAGATAAGATCATGTTTCGTAACAGTGCCGATTTGCATTTTATTCCTGAAAGATATACGATTGAAAACAGACTGTTTACGGACAAGTCAGGAATACCTCTTTCTGACCATTGCGCCGTAAGTCTGTCTTTTTCGTGGGAACGATGCAGGTAGAGGCCGTTTGCCTGAAGATGTATTTGTTTTATTCCCCGCTAAAATTTATGGTGACGAAGGTTATAATATTTTCCTGCTGATCTTCGCCAGTATTCCACTTAGGCCCGTTCTCCAGAATACGGACAGCATGCTGATCCGTTACGTTGTCAATTCCCGATATCACCTGAATATGTGATGGTTTTCCATTCGGGTCGATTATGAAGGATAATTCTACTTTTCCTTTAGCAGATGTTCCGATACGTCTGGTTTCTTTTTTGATGTATTTTTCAAAAGCTTTCCATCCGCCTTCAGGTCCTGTTATCTGTTTTACAGACTTCTTCTTGCTGGCATAGTCTGTTACTACGACTTCTTCTAATCTTGCATGTGCAGGACTCAGTTTAACCTGATTGTTGGCTAACTGATTAGATGAAACCTGCTGCGTTTCATATCCAATAGCCCGTACTTCTACTTGTGGATTTGAACCACTTGACAAGAGATGAAACTGTCCGGCTGAATCGGTTACTGCTGTCAGATCCGTATTTTTTATCTTTAAAATTGCGCCTTCCAACGGTAAATTTGTCGATTTATCCATCACCTGTCCGCTTATGACATTATTCACCATGGAATTGCTGGCTACTCCTCGTATACGGACGCCAGCGGCTTTTCCGGCAAGAGCTGTTGTTAGTTCTTCCTTCGGAGAGTTGACAGCGATTTTATCTTCAGATAATCCTCTCAGAACTAATGTAGAGTCTTTGGATAAAGACTCCGAAATATGTACTCTGACTCCAGGAGATTTTTGCTCTATAGCCGCCAGAGTTGATTTTTCATCACTGATATCTGCTTGTTCAGCTTGTGTTGCAATGTCTTCTGTTGGCTTATTCTTTTTTGTAATTACATTAGCCAGACGGTCTGTTTGTGTAGAAGAAGGAGTAGGGGAAGCTTGTTTTGACGTCTTATCCGTTACTTCAGCATCATCTCCTGAATCCGGCGTAATCGGAGTCGAAGGCTCAGAAAGGATTGTACTTGCAATTTCTTTATTTGCAGATTGTTGGTTGATCATTAGTAAAGCACCTGCCGACAAGAGAAGAAGTACAGAGGCTGCAACAACCCATTTTCTCCATACAGGCATTTGTTTTATTGTATTTTCAGATACCCGTTGGGTAATTCGCGCCTTGATGTCAGAGAGATCCTTGCGTACAGTCTCCTCATCACTAAGCTCTATACCCATAATAATATCCATAAGCATGGGATCGTCCTGTGCCTGTCGTTCCAATTCGTACATTTCACGTGGAGAAAGCTCTCCATTGTGGTAGCGACGAATATACTCCAAATCCGGTCTATTCCTGTTCATGGGTTCCCTCCATACAATTTTTCAAATTCCTTTTCCCGTTCTGAATATAACTTTTCACCTCTTTGAGGCTATATCCTGTTATTTCTGAGACTTCATTATAGCATTTTTCATTAAGGAAGAATAAATCTATGCTCTTCTTTTGCTTTTCCGGAAGTTTTTCCAGACAATGCTCCAGCGAGGTCAATTTTTGCTCTTTATCTTCATGATCATCATCCGGATGCAAAGAACCCGGAAATTCCACAAATTCGTCAATAGAAATTTGTTGTTTATTTTTTGCGGACCTTAATTGCATCAGACAATGATTGCGGGAGAGGACATAGAGCCACTTTCCAAAAGAATGAATTTCCTGCTTATTTACTTTGCTGATCAGCTCCTCAAAAATATTCATGACCGCATCTTTACTGCGTTCGCTGTCCTGCAAATAGCGCAAGCACACGAAGTAAACCATTTCCGAATGACTTTGATACAGCTTTCCGAGATAATTCAGATCGCCGGTATCGCGATACAGCAACAAAAGCTGTTCGTCACCTGATTCGGTAGGATATGGTGGAGCGGAATAATTCATTTGATACCCGAAAAATAGACTATTTTTCTTGTTAATAGAAATTAAAATTACCGGAAAGGATGAAATAGGTAGGATTACATTAATAGAGGTTAGTACAAGGCTTGTAATATAGAGCTGTTGTTAGATTAATTAAACAGGTAAAATCTTTTTGCAAGTACTCCTGTTTTTAAAATATAGAATATGACTTGGAATATTTATATTTACTACTATCGTGACGGGTTATGAAATTTTGATGTTTTTAAAACCTTAATAAACCTTTAATAATTATTAACACAAATAGCTTTACTGATCATTGAGAGGACTACTTTTATTATTTTTTGCTAAGGTCATTTTTTCTAATATTACTTTTGCTCAAACTTATTCTCAACTTAATAAATCAGATACTGTAACTATTTCATCGGCAATATTTCAGAAGGAGAGAAAGATAATTATTACAAAATCTAAAGAAGTTAAGAACGGAAACACAAATAATAATTGCATTTTGTATCTCGATGCTAATTTTAAAAACCTTAATGGGATTTTTTTACAATCAGCTAATAATCTGATAGCTAACAATGAAATTCCTCCAAGCTATTTGATAGGTGTTATTCACCAAGACAGAAATGCTGAATTGCTTGAGAAGGATAAATTGCTCAGATTTATTTCAGAAGAAGTAATTCCATGGTTAGAGAAAGAATACAATATATCTAAAAGAATAACCATAGCTGGTCATTCTTTTGGTGCTTACTTTGCTACTTATGCTTTTCTTAAAAAGAATAATCTCTTTAACTCCTGTATAGCACTTAGTCCTGCTTATTGGCCTAATAAGGAAGATGTTTTAAAGTTAATGGATCAGGAAGTGAAAAGCAACTCGGTGGGTGGTGATTTTTACTTATTGGTCGGAGACAAAAGATGGGATGAAATATCTTTGAGACATTATGTTTTTAAAGCTTTTGAAATCCTAAATCATACAAAAGCTGTTCGCTTTAAATTCAATGATCTTGATGGGTTTAGTCACAATGCGACCACAACCGTCGGATTTGGGTTAGGACTTGGTTTTGTATATGATGAATGGGAATGGGAAAATATTTTAGAAGAACAGGAAGACCGACTCAAATCTTTTCCTGACTTTTGGGGGCATCTTGAAATCAAAGCTGATGCACTCTTTCATTTAAAACGTGTGTCAGAAGCAAAAACTGTTTATAAAGAAGCATTAAAGGTAGTTCCAAAAGATGAGGATCTCTCCAAAAAGAAAAAGGAGCAGATATTAAAAAGAATCAAAAGTAAAATAAAAAATTGCCACTAATCAATTTCGAAGATATAAGGTGATTTAGGTAACACTTTTGAATACCTTATAACTAGTAGTGTACAATCTATCAGTTAATACATGCTTAATACCATATCTGTTTTGGCCACATGAAGATTTCTGGTCAAGTGTCCTTTTTTATTTATCCTTATTCAATTCCTTTTGCTGTTCTTTCCATTGCTGTGCAAATGATTTGTCTGCCAGATGTGGTAATTCTCTGTTGTTTCCCCATGCTTTTTTAAAGAAATTGCGCAGGATAAAATTTTTAAATTTTCCGCCAAAAAGATCAATAAGCTTTCTTTTTTTAATAAAATAGGTAAATCCCTTCCAGGCACGTTGTTCCATTGGGGTAGCCAGTTTTTCCTGTACGGAATCTCTGCGGTTCAATAGCAGTTGCTTCTGGATATCAATGCCTACAGGACATACTTCTGTACACTTTCCGCATAGGCTGGATGCATAACTGAGGTGCTTGAACTCTTTCATTCCGCTGAGGTGCGGCGATATAAGTGAGCCTATAGGTCCTGAATAAGTTGTGTCATAGGTATGACCTCCGATGTTTTGGTAAATAGGGCATACATTCAGACACGCACCGCATCTTATACAATACAAGCCCTGGCGCTGATCTTTCTCTGCAAGCAAATTGGTACGACCGTTGTCAAGCAGGATGACATACATCTTTTCCGGACCATCGCTTTCATTTTCCTGACGTGGACCATTCAGAATGGTATTATATACTGTCAGATTCTGCCCTGTTCCGTGTGTGGATAATAAAGGCCAAAAAAGATCCAGATCCAGCATACTGGGAATAATCTTCTCTATCCCGACCAGAGCAATGTGAATATTCGGAAATGTAGTGGTCAGGCGGGCATTTCCTTCATTTTCCGTAATAGCTATACTTCCGGTATCCGCTACCAGAAAATTAGCGCCCGAGATGCCTACTGAGGCAGAAGTATACTTGTCCCGCAACAATTCACGGGCTTTCATTGTCAATTCCTCTGCTGTAGCAGTAAGGGGAGTGTCGAATTTTTCGTGAAACAGTTGTGCAATATCTTCCAGGCTCAGGTGCATGGCTGGTGTGACAATATGATATGGCTTTTGTCCTAACAGCTGGATAATGAATTCTCCCAGATCACTTTCAACAGCTTCTATGTCTTTTTCTGCAAGAAAATGATTAAGCTCAATTTCTTCCGTAGCCATAGATTTGGATTTGATGACACTCTTTGCGCCATGCTGTTCCATAATTTTCCAGATTTCTTCCCTAGCTTCCTCTGCGTCATTCGCCCAGATAACTTTACCTCCTCTGGAAGTGAAATTTGCTTCAAATTCAGGAAGTAATTTATCCAGATTTTCCATCACCTTCCATTTAATCAGATTCGCTTTTGTTTTGGAATTTTCCAGATCAAAAAACTTACTTTTCCCTTTTTCGAAAGCAGCGTTGTACTTATCAATATTGGTATTGATAATGTCCCGATGTTTTTGGTCAAAAGATTTTGTCGAGCTTTCTTTAAGGAATTTATCAGCGATTGTATCAGACATGGATTAGTTTTGGATTTATGCTATTACAAAAGTAAAAAAGTTGGTAATGAATTACCAACTTTATAAATATAACGTTAATTGTTGAGATCTATTTTGTGGATTAATGTTAATTCTTCTCTGAAGATTTAAGGTTCAGAGCCAGATTCAGCTCATCCAGCTGCGCCTGATCTATGGTTGCAGGAGCGTCGATCATCACATCTCTTCCCGAATTGTTCTTAGGGAAAGCAATGACATCACGGATGGTATCCAGACCTGCAAACACAGATACCATACGGTCAAATCCAAAGGCTAATCCACCATGCGGAGGAGCTCCGTAGGTAAATGCTTCCATTAAGAAACCGAATTGTTTCTGCGCATCCTCAGGAGTAAAGCCAAGGTGTCTGAACATAAGCGATTGCAATTCTTTGTCATGAATACGGATAGAGCCGCCACCAATTTCGCTACCATTAAGGACAAAATCGTACGCATTTGCTCTTACTTCTCCCGGATTAGTGTCCAGTAATGGGATATCTTCCGGTTTTGGAGAGGTAAACGGATGGTGCATAGCGTGATAACGGCCTGATTCTTCATCCCATTCCAGTAACGGGAAATCTAATACCCAAAGAGGTGCAAATTTATTTTTGTCACGGAGACCGAGCTGATTACCCACTTCTAATCGCAGCTCATTCAGTTGTTTGCGTACTTTATCTGTAGGACCTGCCATTATCAAAAATAAATCTCCCGGCTTTCCGTCAAATGCAGCAGCCCATTCTTTAAGCTGCTCCTCTGTATAAAATTTATCTACAGACGATTTGATCGTGCCGTCTTCATTATAACGGGCATATACAAGACCTGTGGCTCCTACCTGCGGACGTTTTACATAATCAGTCAATGCGTCAAGTTGTTTGCGGGTATAACCTGCGCAACCATTGGCATTAATGCCGACAACCAGTTCAGCCTGATCAAATACAGGGAAACCTTTTCCTTTTGTAAGCTCATTCAGTTCAACGAATTGCATTCCGAAACGGGTATCCGGTTTGTCAGAACCATAAAGACGCATAGCATCGGCATAAGTCATACGGGGCACTGAACCCAGCTCAAATCCTTTTACAGTTTTGAACAAGTGTTTAGCCAATCCTTCAAACATATTTAGAATGTCCTCCTGTTCTACAAATGACATTTCACAGTCAATCTGCGTAAACTCCGGTTGTCTGTCTGCACGTAGATCTTCATCACGAAAACACTTGACAATCTGAAAATAACGGTCAAATCCGGAGACCATCAATAACTGTTTGAAGGTCTGTGGAGATTGCGGCAACGCATAGAATTCTCCTGCATTCATACGGCTTGGAACCACGAAATCGCGGGCTCCTTCCGGAGTTGACTTAATCAGAACAGGTGTTTCCACCTCCAGAAAATTTTGCTCATCAAGATATCTGCGGATTTCCTGCGCCAGTTTGTGGCGAAGAATAAGATTTTGTCTTACAGGATTACGGCGCAGATCCAGATATCTGAATTTCATGCGCAGATCATCCCCGCCATCCGTTTCATCCTCAATAGTAAAAGGAGGCAGTTTGGAAGCGTTCAATATTTCTAAAGAAGAAACCTTGATCTCAATATCTCCGGTAGGGATTTTTGAGTTTTTACTTGACCGCTCAATAACCTGTCCCTCTACTTTTATAACGTATTCACGCCCCAATTCCCGGGCAGAAGCCCGCAGTTGCTCATTGTCATCTGCGTTAAAAGTCAACTGTGTAATTCCATATCTGTCACGGACATCGATAAAGGTCATTCCTCCCAGATCGCGTGACTTTTGTACCCAACCACTTAAAGTTACGGACTTGCCAAGATCTGAAATCCTAAGCTCTCCGCAGGTATGTGTTCTGTGCATTTCGACTAAAATATTTATCCTGCAAAAATATCTGTTTCCAAGGAGAATAACGAATCTTAGACCGGATATTAAATCAAAATTCCGAAAGAAATGCCGGATAGCAGTACGCACCGCAGGTTTGTTATTTGTGTGTAAGATAGGGCGGGAGAGGATGCGTTTTTTTACATAAAACAAATGAAAAGAGAAGCTGGTGCAGAATACCTGAAAAATGCTCCACTTTGCCCCACTTGCTTTTAGTTTTTTAGTAAAATCGGTCCCTTTTTACTTCTTTTTCAAGCTGAAAAGTAAAATAATATCAAAAAATAAAGATTCTTTTTAAATGCTGAACCAAAATTTATTTTGGTTCAAAAAATTGCTATAAATAGCTATTTTGTAGGTTTTTATGTTTTTGAGTGTGGTGTTTTTTAACTGGCTTTGTAGCGATTTTTCGATGTGGAAAACTTTTTTGTGGTATATTGTGGGGGAAAGTGGGGGAAAGTGTATACTTTTACATCAAATTAGAATAGGATAGTTAGCTAAATGAATCATTTAATCGGAGAATTTGAATGCAAGCTTGACACCAAAGGAAGAATGGTGTTGCCGGCAGCGCTCAAGCGGCAGTTGCCGCATGTGGAGCGTGACGGGCTTGTTGTGAACCGGGGATTTGAGAAACATTTGGTTTTCTATACACGTGAAGAGTGGAATACTATCACAGCTAAGTTGTCAAAATTGAATCAGTTTAACGAGAAGAGCAGGATGTTTGTCCGTGCTTTTACTCGTGGTGCTACAGAGTTGACACTGGATGCTTCTGGTCGTGTACTTCTACCAAAAGGATTGTTGGAATATGCAAACATCGGCGCTGAAGTCGTGCTTGCCTGTCAGTTTAACAAAATAGAGGTTTGGTCGAAAGAAGGGTACGAAGCATTGATGAATGATGGTTTAGGTGATGATTTTGCTGCGTTGGCAGAAGAGGTGATGGGCGGAATGGATTTTGGAGGATTAATGAATGAGTAATGTTTACCATGTTCCGGTAATGCTGAAAGAATGCATTGATGCATTATCCATCAAGCCTGATGGTGTATATGTCGATGTGACGTTTGGTGGCGGGGGACATTCCCGTGAGATATTGAAACATCTGGGTCCTAAGGGGCGGTTATTCGCTTTTGATCAGGATCCCGACGCTTTGGAAAATACCATTGCAGATGAACGATTCACATTAATTCATCAAAACTTCAGGTTTTTGAAAAATAATCTCCGCTTGAACGGAGTCAAAGAAGTTGATGGCATTTTGGCAGATCTGGGTGTTTCCTCACATCAGTTTGATGCAGCCGACAGAGGATTTTCCATTCGCTTTGATGCGGATCTGGATATGCGTATGGATCAGGTATCTGACCTGGACGCAAAAAAAGTTCTTAATACCTATGCTGAAGAGGATTTGCATCGCATATTCGGAATGTATGGCGAAATCATGAATGCTAAATCACTTGCAAAAACGGTGGTGACAGCGAGATTGAGTGCTCCGATAGAGACTGTTGCAGGGCTTAAAGAGGTAATCCGGAAGTTAGTTCCAAAAGGTAAAGAACATAAATACCATGCTCAGGTGTTTCAGGCGCTGCGGATAGAGGTGAATAAAGAGTTGGAAGCTTTGCAGGAATTTTTGTTGCAGACTGTTTCCACGTTAAAGCCTTCGGGAAAGCTTGTGGTGATGTCTTACCATTCTCTTGAAGACCGTTTGGTTAAGAATTTTATGGCTAAAGGTAAGTTTAAGGGAGAAGTAGAGAAGGATTTTTTTGGAAATGAAATAAAGCCTTTTCAGGTGATTACGCGTAAGGCGATTACAGCATCTGAAGAAGAATTGAGTACAAATAACAGGTCTCGTAGTGCAAAACTGCGGGTTGCCGAGAAAAAGGAGCTATAAGTTCGTGGGAGATCGGCATGAAGAGAAATACAATAAAGCAAAAAGAGTTAAGTGAAGAAGTTCAGGAAGAACTTCAGGATACGGTAGAGGAAAAAGCGGAAGAGACCAAGCATTTTATTAAATCGGTCTTTTCTCCGCAAAAGATAACGACCTATTCCGTTGTAAAGAATCTTCCTTTTGTAGCTTTTATCGCTCTTTTGGCGCTTTTATATATTTCTAACCGGCACTTGGCAGAGCGGACAGTTCGGCAGATAGACCGGTTGAGCAAGGAAGTTAAAGAGTTGAGTTGGGATTATAAATCGCTCTCTGCAGAGTTGATGAAGAGAACCACTCAGTCTGAAATAGCAAAACGGGCAGATACATTGGGACTAAAAGAGCGAAAGGAGCCGCCAATTAAAATTGAAGTTGTAAAAGAAGAAAAAAAATAAAATAAAGTAACCGGGCATGAATATTAGAAAATCCATACTTCTAAGAGTGTATCTCGCATTCGGCCTGATGGTATTGGGGGCGCTGGTTGTTTTTGCAAAACTGGTACATCTTCAATATGTAGACGGGGGTAAGTGGAGAGAAATTTCAGATAGTCTGACAATACAGGAGCGAGAGGTAGAGGCTGCGAGAGGGAATATTTATTCAAATGATGGTAGTATTCTGGCAACTTCCATTCCTGAGTATGATTTGCGTTTTGATGCAATGGCTATTCCGGAAGAGGAAGAAGATATTTTTAATTCTAAAGTAGACTCTCTGGCGTATAAGCTGGCTGGTTTTTTCAAAGACAGATCTGCAAGACAGTATTTGGGATTGCTTAAGCAGGCGAGAAGTAAAAAACAGCGGTATGTGATGATCATGCGTGAAGTAACGCATCAGGATCTGAAAAAAGTAAAGGATTTTCCGTTGTTCAAATCCTTTAAGGTCGATAAAGATAAATATTCCGGTGGCCTGATTGTGGAGCGGCATAATAAAAGAATTCTTCCTTTTACCAATCTGGCAGCACGTACCATCGGGTATAAAAATACAAAGGGAATTGACACGGTACGAGTAGGTCTGGAAGGTGCATATGGACACTACATCGACGGTAAGAGTGGTAAAAGATTAGTGCAGCGTATTGCCGGTGGTGTATGGGTGCCGATCAACCGTAATATGGAGGTGGCTCCTGTAGACGGTTCCGATATTATTTCGACGATAGACGTCAATATGCAGGATATGGCACAACGGGCGCTGGAGAAACAATTGCAGATTGTAGACGCAGATAACGGTTGTGTGATTCTGATGGAGGTGAAGACAGGAGAGGTAAGGGCTGTGGCTAATTTCACACGTGATGAAGAAGGTGTGTTCAGGGAGAAATTCAACTACGCGATTGCGCTATCGGCCGAACCGGGATCAACATTCAAACTGGCGTCGTATCTGGCGTTGATCGATGACGGAAAAATAGATTCTTCGACAACAGTTGATGTCGGCAATGGAACCTATAAGGTGCCGGGACATACGATAAAAGATTCGCATGCACCACGGAAATCTATTATGTCTGCCAAATATGCTTTCGAGCAGTCTTCAAATGTGGCGATTACCAAGTTGGTTAACACACATTATAAAGATGATCCCTCAAAGTTTACAGACAAGCTGTACAGCATGGGATTAGGTAAGGCGCTGCAATTGCAGATTCCGGGCGAAGGAGAACCTAAGATTAAAACGCCTAAGGCAAAGTCCTGGAGTAAGCTCTCTTTAGTACAGATGGCTTATGGCTATGAATTGCTCATGACTCCGCTTCAGACATTGACACTGTATAATGCAGTAGCAAATGACGGAAAAATGATAGCGCCTGTATTCGTAAAAGAAATCAGGCATCTTGGGAATACTGTCGAACATTTTCAGGCACGTGTTATCAAGGATAAAATTGCTTCAGAACATGCACTCTCCGAAATAAGGGGAATGATGGAAGGCACAATGATAGAGGGGACAGGTAAAACTCTTCGCAATCCGCTGTATACCTCCGCTGGTAAAACAGGTACAGCACAGATCGCTGATGGAGCGCGCGGATACAGACAACGGAAATATCAATCTTCGTTTGCCGGATATTTTCCTGCTGAAAATCCGAAGTACTCGATGATTGTCGTGATACGTAACCCCAGAAAGGGATATTACGGAGCGTCTACTGCAGGTCCGGTATTTAAGGAACTTGCGGATATGGTCTTTGCCAATGATTTGTCTATGCACGGAACATTTAGCTCCCGCAAGGTAAATCCGGCCGGAGGTAAGACGCCGTTGACATTAAAAGGATCAAGGGAAGCATCGATGAAAGTCTATGAAGCTTTAGGTATACGCTCTTTCGACTGGAATGCCGTAGCACAAGGTGTCGTTGATACTTCAAGTCGCGGAGTCCCTTTTGTAGATGTCAGAGTCAAAGAAGGCATAGTGCCGGATGTAAAAGGAATGGGACTGATTGATGCCATGTATACCATGGAGAATGCAGGATTTAAAACATATGTATCGGGAAAAGGAAAAGTTATTGAACAATCGCTTATTCCCGGTTCAAAGTTGAAGTTTGGAACACAGGTAGCAATCGTATTGAATTAAAAAGATAATGATAAAACTAAAAGACATATTGCATGCTATTCCGGTACAGGAAGTGGTGGGTCAGCTGGATGTTGAGGTGACTTCATTATGTTTTGATTCCCGCAAGGCAAATGAAGGTAGTCTTTTTGTTGCTGTGCGTGGCGTACATACAGACGGACATCTGTTTGTAGAAAAGGCCATTGAGCAAGGATGTACGCTGATCATGGTTGAAGAGATGCCGGAGAAAAAGCACGAAGATGTTACTTATATGATGGTTGCCGATACCGCCTATGCATTGGGTATTGCTGCCGGTAATTTCTATGGAAATCCTTCCCGCGAATTGAAGCTTGTCGGGGTGACAGGTACAAATGGTAAGACCACGATTGCAACATTGCTATTCAATCTGTTTACAGCTCTTGGATATCATGTAGGTTTGCTTTCTACCGTTCAGAATCAGATTGGAGAGCGGATTATACCTGCCACACATACGACTCCGGATCCGGTAGCATTAAATGCATTGCTGCGGGATATGGTAGATGAAGGCTGTGACTACTGTTTTATGGAAGTCAGCTCACATGCAGTCGTACAGCAGCGTATTGCAGGACTTCGGTTTGCCGGAGGTATTTTCAGCAATATCACACACGATCATCTGGATTTTCACAAGACATTTGATAATTACATAAAAGCGAAAAAGAAATTTTTCGATGATCTGGATCGCTTTGCGTTTGCATTGACCAATGGAGATGAAAAGAATGGTTCTGTCATGTTACAGAATACGTTTGCACATAAGAAAACATACGGGCTAAAAGGTGTGGCTGATTTTAAAGCCAAAATCATTGAAAGCCATTTTGATGGTATGCTTCTCAATATTGAAGGCCATGAAGTATGGGTTAAGCTGGTTGGCGAGTTCAATGCTTATAATATACTGGCGGTATATGGAGCTGCAATCTTACTGGAGCAGGAGACTGTAAAAGTTCTGACGGCCCTTAGCCAGATCACAGGTGCGGAAGGACGCTTTGAAGCAATCACATCCAAAAACGGAGTGATTGGTATTGTGGACTATGCTCATACACCGGATGCTGTTGCAAATGTGTTGAGCACCATTAACAATCTACGCAAAAAAGAACAGCAGATTATCACAGTGCTGGGCTGCGGAGGCGATCGGGATAAAACCAAACGCCCGGAAATGGCGGAAGTAGCAGCGAAAATGAGTGATAAAGTGATTATAACTTCAGATAATCCGCGCACCGAAGATCCGGTACAGATTATCAAAGATATGGAGCCGGGTATTCCTGCTGACAGAAAGAAAAATGTATTCTCGATCACAGATCGTAAAGAAGCTATTCGTGCGGCATGTCATCTTGCTCAGCCGGGCGATATTGTTCTTGTCGCAGGTAAAGGGCATGAAAAATATCAGGACATCAATGGTGTGAAACATCATTTTGATGACCGTGAAGAATTGGAAAAAACGTTTAATGAATAATACCAGAAGAGATGTTATACTACTTATTTACATGGTTAAATGAACATATCCACATTCCGGGAGCGGGGTTGTTTCAGTACATCTCCTTCCGTACAGCAATGGCGGTTATTCTTTCATTGATAATCACCACCGTATATGGTAGCAGATTGATTCGCATACTGCATAATAAGCAGGTTGGTGAGACTATTCGCGATTTGGGATTGGAAGGAGAGAAGAAGAAGCAAGGTACGCCAACGATGGGAGGTCTGATTATCATTGCAGGTATACTGGTGCCTACGCTATTGTTTGCGAAGATAGATAACATCTATATCATCCTTATGATCGTGACTACATTATGGATGGGAGCGATCGGTTTTCTGGATGATTATATTAAGGTTTTTAAGAAGAATAAAGAAGGTTTACAAGGAAAGTTCAAAGTAATCGGTCAGGTAGGACTAGGTGTATTCATTGCAGTGACGATGTATTTTCATCCGGAAATAGTTGTTCGTCAGCAGGTAGCTCATCCCGGCTCACTCAAACCGGTAGAAGTGTCAATCAACAGTCAGACCGGTGAGAAATATTACACGGAGAATGTGAAGTCCAGCAAGACAAACATCCCGTTTTATAAGAACAATGAATTTGACTACGCAAAGGTACTGACCATGTTTGGCCTCAGGGGAGACATGATCACCTTTATGGTTTTTCTGGTTATGGTAGTCGTGATTGTGACCGCTGTTTCCAATGGAGCTAATATTACAGATGGGATAGATGGTCTGGCAGCAGGTACATCTACTATAATAGGAATCACACTGGCCATACTGGCATATGTATCCGGTAACGTGATCTTCTCGGACTATCTGAATATCATGTATATACCCAATTCGGGAGAACTCGTGATTTTCGCAGGAGCATTTATCGGGGCCTGTACAGGATTTTTGTGGTACAATGCTTATCCGGCTCAGGTATTTATGGGAGATACGGGAAGTCTGGCGATCGGAGGGATCATTGCTGCTTTTGCCATTCTGATCCGAAAAGAATTATTGATACCCGTACTGTGTGGGGTATTTCTGATAGAAAATCTATCTGTAATGATGCAGGTGGGATATTTTAAATATACAAAGAAGAAATATGGAGAGGGGCGCAGAATTTTTCTGATGTCTCCTTTGCATCACCATTATCAGAAGAAAGGGTATCACGAAGCTAAGATCGTGACACGCTTTGTAATTGTAGGAGTTCTATTAGCAATATTGACAATCGTTACTTTAAAAGTGAGATAAAAAATGGCAAATATAGCGCAGACATATTATCCTCAAAGTGGCAAGCTGATTGTTCTCGGTGCTGGCGAAAGCGGAGTCGGAGCAGCGATACTGGCACTACAAAAAGGATTTGAGGTGCTGGTCTCCGATAAAGGAGTCATTGCCGAAAAATATCAGCAGCAGTTGGAGGATGCCGGTATTGCTTATGAGTCAGGCCATCATTCTGAAGAACTTATTCTGGATGCAGACCTTGTTGTCAAGAGTCCGGGTATTCCGGAGACAGCACCATTGGTGGTTGCATTAAAACAAAAGGGAATTCCGGTTATCGGAGAGATAGAGTTTGCAGCACAATATACAGATGCACGACTCTATTGTATCACGGGTTCAAACGGTAAGTCGACAACTACCATGTTGACCTACTATATACTGCAGAAAGCAGGTGTGAATGTAGGTCTGGCTGGTAATATAGGTCGGAGTTTTGCACTTCAGGTTGCACAGGAGCAATTTGATGTTTATGTATTAGAAATTTCCAGTTTTATGCTGGATGATATGTATCAGTTCCGTGCGGATGTAGCCGTGATCCTTAATATCACACCAGATCATTTAGACCGGTACGACCATAAAATGGAAAACTACGTGGATTCCAAATTCAGGATGATCCGTAACCAGACAGCAAATGATTATTTCATCTATTGTCTGGATGATGAAGAGACAGTAAAAGGGCTGGAGCGACACCACACTGAGGCAACGATCTGGCCTATGACACAGGAACAGGTGATCAATCCCGGCGCATATTTAGATCAAGAGAAGAATATTATAATCAACACCCCTAAAGGAGAGCAATTTATTATGAATACGGAAGATTTGTCATTACAGGGCAAGCACAATGTGTACAACAACATGGCGGCAGGATTAGTAGCGAAAGTTCAGGAATTACGTAACCGTTCTATGCAGGAAAGCATGAGTTCATACGTCAATATCCCGCATAGGTTGGAACATGTGGCTTGTATCGGAGGCGTGAATTATATCAATGACTCCAAAGCGACCAATGTCAATTCTGTTTGGTATGCATTAGAGAGCTTTTCACCACAGATCGTTTTGATCATGGGGGGAGTGGACAAAGGAAATGATTACGAAATGCTTCGTGATCTGGTACGCTCTAAAGTTCGTGCTATCATCTGTATAGGTAAAGATAATACACGTATTCACGAATCATTCGAAGAAGATACAGATGTAATCGTCAACAGTTCTTCTATGAAAGATGCTGTTGAGATTGCTTCACATATAGCGCAAAAAGGAGATACCGTATTGTTATCGCCAGCTTGTGCAAGTTTTGACTGGTTCAAAAATTACGAAGAGCGCGGAGACAAATTCAAAGAAGCTGTAATGGCTTTGTAGAAAAGAACAGAAGTAAACAACATTTAAATAAAACGGAGTATGGAACAACTATTTTCTAAAGCAAAAGGCGATCGCTGGATTTGGATTATAGTCCTCATTTTGTCTGGCTGGTCGTTATTGGCCGTATATAGTTCTGTCGGAACATTAGCCTACAAAGAGGGGAAAGGGACAGAAATGTACCTGTTGAAGCATTTTTCCATAATAGCTATAGGTTTTGTTTTAATGTATTTTTCACATAAAGTGGATTACAGGTATTACGCCGGTATATCCAAGTTGTTGATGTTGATTACCATACCCTTGCTGCTCTATACTTTGTTGTTTGGTAGCAAAGTGAATGACGCAAGTCGGTGGGTGACGATTCCTGTGATCAATCAGACTTTTCAGACATCCGATTTGGCCAAGCTGGCGCTGATTACTTTTCTGGCGAGAATGCTTTCACGCAAGCAGGAAGAAATCAAGGATGTCAAGAAATCCTTTGTTCCGATTATGGGATCGGTCTGTGTTATTTTCGTTTTGATCGCGCTGGCCAATCTTTCGACAGCTCTGATGCTCTTTGGAGTAAGTATTCTGCTGTTGCTGATCGGACGGATCAGTTTTAAACAGATTGCAGTGGTGAGTTTAGGTGTAGGTTTTTTATTGTCTCTGGTCATTCTTTTTGGTCCAAGACGTCAAACTTATTACAGTCGTATCAAATCGTTCTTTAAAACAGAAGAAGTACATACAGAAGAAAGGGTTTCCTTTCAGGATGATAAGAATTATCAGGCGAATAACGCTAAGATTGCGATTGCTACGGGAGGTGTTTTCGGTAAAGGTCCGGGTAACAGTATGCAGCGAAATGTGCTACCTCATCCCTATTCGGATTTTATTTTTGCAATCATTATAGAGGAATACGGGACAATCGGAGGTGTCATCTTACTGACGCTCTACATTGTATTAATGTACCGGTGTATCCGGATCGTGACGATGAGTCCGCGGGCATTCGGTGCTTTTCTGGCGGCAGGCTTAGGCTTTAGTCTCACGATACAGGCTTTGGCCAATATGGCTGTGGCAGTAGGATTAGGTCCGGTCACAGGTGTTCCGTTGCCGCTGGTCAGTATGGGGGGAACATCCATTCTCTTTACCAGTGTAGCATTGGGAATTATCCTGAGTGTGAGCCGGAATATTGAAGAATTAAAAGGAAAAGAAGAGCTGGAGGAAAAAGCGAAACCTAAAAAGGTCGTAGTAGGAACTTTAGCATAAGAGATATAGTAAAAAAGACATGGCAAAGAAAGTAATCATAAGCGGAGGCGGTACAGGAGGGCATATCTTTCCTGCGATAGCGATAGCTAATGCTTTGTTGCGTCTTGATCCGGCTACAGAAATTCTGTTTGTTGGTGCGAATGGTAAAATGGAGATGGAGAAAGTGCCGGCTGCAGGATATCAGATCGAGGGACTGGATATTGTAGGTATCAACCGTCAGCATCTCTGGAAAAATATCATGCTGCCTTTCAAATTGATACGCAGTCTGTGGCAGGCACGGAAAATTATAAAAAAATTCAAACCGGATGTAGCGGTTGGTGTAGGAGGATTTGCTTCAGGACCACTGCTTATGATGGCTAATAGAATGGCGATCCCGACATTGCTTCAGGAACAAAATTCGTATGCAGGAGTGACTAATAAAAAATTGAGTGTGAAGGCTGCCAGGATATGTGTAGCATTTGAGGGAATGGAACAATTTTTTCCGGCAGACAAAATATTGCTAACCGGTAATCCGATCAGACGAGCATCTGTCAATGTTGAAGGTAAAGAACAGGAAGCGTTGAATGCATTTGGTCTGGATATCAATAAAAAGACAATTCTTGTGACAGGAGGAAGTCTCGGAGCACGTACATTAAATGATTGTGTGAAAAATAGTCTGGAGTTGTTGAAGGCTAATGATGTACAGGTCATCTGGCAATGTGGAGGATATTATTATGATAGCCTTCAGCAAGAATTAAAAGAAACATTGCCTGAACAGATAAAAATGACTGCATTTCTGCAACGTATGGATTATGCCTATGCGGCAGCTGACTGTATTATCGCCAGATCCGGTGCCGGGACCATTTCTGAACTATGTGTGGTTGGTAAACCGGTTATTATGGTGCCTTCGCCCAATGTTGCAGAAGATCATCAGACCAAAAATGCGCTTTCACTCGTGAATAAGAAAGCTGCAGTATTAGTCAGAGATGCAGAAGCAGGAGAGAAATTAATTACAACTGCACTTCAGTTATTGAATGATGCGGAGCGATCAGCAGAATTGAGCACCAATATTAAAAAACTGGCATTGCTCGATGCAGATGATGTAATCGCAAAACAGGTTATTGAAATAGCAAAATAGGAATATGAATATCGATAATATAAAACGGGTTTATCTGATTGGCATTGGCGGTATAGGCATGAGTGGGTTAGCGCGCTATTTTCATCGCTTGGGATGTGAAGTAGCCGGCTATGATAAGACCGAATCCGATCTTACAGATACACTGGTACAGGAAGGAATTCCGGTCATCTATGAAGATAACACAGATGCTATTCCGGAATCATTTACCCATACCGGCCCGGATACATTGATTATTTATACTCCGGCTGTTCCAAAAGAACTGAAGATCAAAAATCATCTCAGTGATCTTGGACATGAGCTCTATAAGCGTTCACAGGTTTTAGGCTTCATCAGTGCCAGCCGGTTTACCATTGCGGTAGCTGGTACACATGGTAAGACCACTACCTCGACGATGATCGCACATATTCTGAAAGATTCCGGATATGACTGTTCGGCATTTCTCGGGGGAATAAGTTCCAACTATGATTCTAATGTGTTGTTCGGAGCGAATAATACAGTAGTTGTAGAGGCCGATGAATACGACAGATCGTTTTTGACATTGCATCCGAATATTGCGGTTGTTACTTCAGCAGATGCTGATCACCTGGATATTTATGGAGACGAAAGCCATCTGATAGAATCGTTTTCATTATTTCTGGACCGGGTAGTTGAAGGTGGTACACGTATAGTGAAAACCGGATTACCATTTAAAGGGCAGATCAGCTATTCAGGAAAAGGAGAAGGCGATGTGTATGCGGAAAATATCCATGTCAGAGATGGAGAATTCTACTTTGACTATGTACATCCGGAGGGTAAGATAAGTGATATTCACTTAGGAATACCGGGGATTCACAACGTGGAAAATGCAGTAGCTGCAATCACAGCTGCACGACTATTGGGTATTGCTGATGCAAAAATTGTGACCGCACTAAGTACTTTCAAGGGTGTAAAACGAAGATTCGAATATATTGTTCGCAATCCGCAGACCATATACATTGATGATTATGCGCATCATCCGGAAGAGTTAAGAGCATTTATTTCTTCTATGCGCAAATTATATCCGACGAAGAAACTAACGGTTGTTTTTCAACCTCATCTTTTTAGTCGTACACGGGATTTTGTGGATGGCTTTGCTGAAGTGTTAGCTATGGCAGATGAGCTGTTGCTTATGGAGATATATCCGGCGAGAGAATTACCGATTGAAGGGGTTACTTCCACATGGCTGGCGGATAAGATAGCATTGGAGAACAAACGTGTGGTATCTCCTCAGGAAGTATTAGACATAATTAAAGAGGAGAAGCCGGAGCTGGTTGTGACAGTTGGAGCCGGTGATATAGATAGATTGATAAAACCATTAAAAGCAATATTGAACGATGCTCAATAAGTTGCGTAACATACGATGGAGTGCGGTATTATATGCCATGCTGGGTATTGTGGCCTTGGCCGGAGTAGGGATGCTTATGTCCTTAGTCGGGAAAAAAGACAATGCACAGGTATGTACAGACTTACATGTTATTATTGAAGGTAAAGAAACCTTTATTGATCAGCAGGATATTTCCAATCTGATCAATAAGACATACGGATCAGTGGCAGGTAAACAACTGGCGAGTATACCCCTGCATAAAATAGAGTTGACACTCGAAAAATTACCCTATGTATCCTCAGCAGAAGTGCATATGGATATGGATGGGGTGATGCAGGTAAAAGTTAGCCAGCGTGAAGTAATCATGCGCGTGATCAATAAAGCGGGGAAAGATTTTTATGTGGATCCTACCGGGTTGAAGATTCCGGTAACATTAAAATATGTACCCCGTGTTCTGGTGGCGACCGGTAATATTTCGGAAGGTTATAAACAGGCGCTTGATACGATAGAGTCCGGGACACTGAAAAATTTGCTTGAAGTCGTTAAATATGTAAATAACGATGAGCTATGGGGCAATCAGGTCGTTCAGTTATATGTAAACGAGGATAAAGATATAGAATTGATTCCGCGTGTAGGTAGTCAGGATCTGGTTATCGGAAATGCGGATTCATTGGAGAGTAAGTTTGATCGTTTAAAACTTTTTTACAATCAGATCTTACCCAGAGTCGGTACAGAAGCATACAACAAAATAAATGTAAAATATGCACACCAGATTGTGTGCGAACGTAAGGGGAGTTGGACTATTGACAGTCTGGCTATCGTTAAAAAATAAATACAGGAAATAATATTATTAATATACAGCATTAATACACAGCAATATGAAACCAAGAATAACAGACAGCGAAAAGGAGAATCCAATTATTGTTGGTCTTGATATCGGTACCACAAAGATTTGTGTGACCGTAGGACGTCGTAGCGGGACAAATAAAATCGAATTATTAGGAGTAGGGAAAGCGGAGTCTGCAGGTGTAAACCGTGGAGTCGTGGCCAATATCCAAAAAACCGTTACCAGCATTAAAGAGGCAGTCGCATTGGCAGAAGGTTTGTCAAATGTAGACATCAAAGTGGTCAACGTAGGTATAGCCGGACAACACATCAAGAGTATTCAGCATCGGGGTATCCTGACCAAAAACGATGATGATGAAGTAGGAAGAAGAGATATCGAAAGATTAATCTCCGATATGTACAAATTGGTGCTTCCTCCGGGAGAGGAAATTATCCATGTACTTCCGCAGGAATTTACTATCGATAACGAACCGGGTATCAAAGAGCCTGTGGGTATGGCGGGTCGTCGTATCGAAGCTAATTTTCATATTATTTCAGGACGTGTTACAGATATCAAAAATATCAAAAGATGCGTCGATTACTCCTCATTAGAGGTGTCATCATTAGTGCTTGAACCTTTAGCGTCATCCGAAGCTGTATTGGATGAAGATGAAAAAAATGCTGGTGTTGTATTAGTTGATATCGGTGGTGGTACTACCGACGTGGCGATTTTCCATGAAGGAATTATCCGTCATACTGCTGTTATTCCTTTGGGTGGTAATATTGTGACTGAAGATATCCGTCAGGGATGTTCAGTGTTGCGTAATCAGGCCGAATTATTAAAGGTCAGATACGGATCAGCTTTAGCTGACGAGAATAAAGAAAATGAAGTAATCTGTGTACCGGGTATCCGCGGAAGAGAAGCAAAAGAGATCTCCGTGAAAAATCTGGCGTATATCATCCAGGCCCGCATGGAAGAGATCATTGAACACGTGTACTACGAAATCAAATCTTCAGGCTATGAAGATAAACTGATCGGTGGTATTGTAGTCACCGGTGGTGGCGCTCAATTGAAACACCTGGTACAATTGGTGGAATATATTACCGGTATTGATTGTCGTATCGGATATCCGAATGAGTATCTGGCAAAAACGGATCTGCTGAACAAACAGCTTTTCGATGAGTTGAAGAGCCCATTGTATGCTACAGGTATTGGTTTACTGATTAAAGGCATTCAGGCTATCGAGGATGAAGAAGCTTCTGAACATGAAGATTCGATCAAACGTGTGCCTAAAACAGCAAGTGCTCCGGGAGTAAAGGATATTGCTGAAAAGCAACAAAAGAAAGAAGGTTGGTTAAAAAAGTTTTTGACCGAATTTATCAAGGACGACGCGGGAATTGATGATGATACCTTCATAGGAAAGAAATAGTTTTCAACAATCAGTGATTTTTCCACATTCTAACAAATGTGGAAAACTGTTGTTAAGAAATTGGTATTATTACATTAGAATTGTTGAAGGTTTTTGTAAAATATAAGTCTCTCAGCAATAGTTAAATAGGGAAAAGTTATGTCAATACAGTTTGAAATGTTAAAGGAACAGTCTTCGATAATCAAGGTTATCGGGATTGGTGGAGGTGGGGGCAATGCCGTCAACCACATGTATAATCAGGGAATCAGCGGAGTAGATTTTATAGTTTGTAACACTGATGCACAGGCATTAGAATTGAGCCCGATACCAAATAAGGTACAATTGGGAGCAAGTCTTACCGAAGGTATGGGTGCCGGTGCTGATCCTGATGTGGGTGAAAATTCGGCTATTGAAAGTATTGAAGATATCAAGCGTATGTTAGGTACTAATACCAAAATGTTATTTATAACAGCTGGTATGGGCGGTGGTACCGGTACTGGAGCAAGTCCGGTATTGGCAAAAGCAGCTAAAGAACTTGGTATTCTGACCGTAGCGATTATAACTACACCTTTTACATTTGAAGGAAAAAAACGTCGTGCTCAGGCAGAAGAAGGATTAGAAGAATTACGTAAATATGTAGATTCATATTTAGTGATTTCTAACGATCGTCTTCGCGAGATCTTCGGTAACCTCACTATGACAGCAGCCTTTGCCAAAGCAGATGATATATTGACTACTGCCGCAAAAGGTATTGCAGAGATTATTACTATTCCTGGTTATGTAAACGTTGATTTTAAAGATGTTCGTACAGTAATGAATGATAGTGGTGTTGCGATTATGGGTAACGCCAAAGCTAAAGGCGATAACCGTGCTCTGGAAGCGGTGACCGGTGCTCTGGCTTCTCCGTTACTGAAAGATAATGAAATTGAAGGTGCACGTTATATCTTATTAAATATTACTTCCGGTACAATGGAAGTGACAATGGATGAAGTTGCTATTATTACAGACTTTATTCAGGATAAAGCAGGCCTTTCTGCAGATCTGATCTGGGGTAACTGTATCGATAATACATTAGAAGATGAATTGTCTGTTACAATCATTGCTACCGGTTTTCAGACAAGTGAACAACGTGTTAAGGAAAAACAGAACGAGAAAGTTGCTTTACCTCTGACTCCGGAGAATAATGCAAACCCTTTTGTAAAACCGGTTTCACAAAATCAGTTTGTTCCAAGAGAAGCTGCGCCATCTGTCGCTAACCCTGTTCAACAACCGGAAAATCAGGTTGCAAATACAGTAGCACAACCTCAGGTAGATTTGTTCTCTCCAAAAACAAACGGAAATGCAACAAATGCATATACACAGACAACTAAGACTGAAACTGAAACTGTAGTACGTCATACTCTTGAAGTAAACGAGACGGTTATTAAACAGGAAGAAGAAGTGAAAAACGATGGTTTTGAATTGAAAACTTCACCTTCTGTATTCCAGTTTGAATTGCCAACAGTGTTTGATGCCTATCAACACGCTTCCGTTAACCCTATAGAGGAAGTAAGCAATACAGTAGAAGAATCAACTATATCGACACATATCGAAGAGCCTGCAAGCTTTGAAGATCAGTTGCTGAAGACCAAAGAACGCATCTTGCGTCTGAAAGAACTAAGCATGAAACTGAAGTCTTCAAACGGTTTACAGGAGCTTGAAAACGAGCCTGCTTACAAACGTAAGCAAAAATCACTGGAAGATCTTCCGCACTCATCACAGTCGGCTGTATCCCGTTTTACGTTATCTTTTGACGAAGGCGAAACAGAGATCCGTCCTAACAATTCTTTTTTACATGATAATGTAGACTAGTCATACAACTCTATTTATATGGAAGCGGCTTGAAGTGATTCATGCCGCTTTTTTTATTAAACACGTAAAAAGAAAGACAAAATTTTTTTTTTCAAAAAATAGATGTTATTTTTATGTTATACAGTGATTGATAATTAATTATAAAAAACTCAAACAATTAAATTATGGCAAGTATTGATAAATTCAAAGAATTAAAGGCTCTAATCGATGGTCTTGAAGGTGATGCAGACAAATTCTTTAACAAAGGGAATAGTGCAGCAGGTACGCGTGTAAGAAAAACATTGCAGGATATTAAGACGCATGCTCAAACCCTACGTTTAGGAGTTCAGGAATTAAAAAACTCTAAATAGATTTCCTGCACCCATAAGTCATAGAGAAGGCCCTTTAATAAGGGCTTTTTTTGTTATCTTTACCTACACCATATCTATTTAAATAAAAGAAATAACATGTCTAACAAGCTTAATAATCCCATATGGGTAATGAGTTCGGCGTATGATAAACTGTCTCTGGAAGAATTGATTGAGACCGCTGTGAAAGTAGGTGCTCAAGGTATTGATCTCTGTGTGTTTAGAAAAGACGGTACCCGCGAAGATCATACTGCTACTCATTTGGAATATGATGAATTTTCCCCGGAAACTGCCAACAGATTAATCGATCAGTTTAATGCTAACGGGTTGCAACTTTCGCTCGGAGCTTTTGAAAACATGATAGGAGGAGATCCGGAACAACGGATAAAGAATCAAAATCACCTGCTTAAGCTGATCCGTATCGCTTATCTGTTAGGAGGAGATACTAATAATGTAAAGGTTGGTACTTTCGTAGGTTACAATCACGAGTTGGGTAATGAGATAGATGGATTTCAGAAAAATCTGGAGAAATATAAAGAAGTCTTCGGACCTATTGTCAGGTATGCTGAGTCTTTAGGTGTAACTATCCTCTACGAGAATTGCCCTATGGAGGGCTGGAGATCATCCAGATTCACTTCGACATATAACAACCTGCCTGCTACATTGGCTGCACGTAAGCTTATGTATGCGATGATTCCGAGCAAGGCACATGGAGAAATTTATGATCCTTCACACGATGTATGGCAGAATACCGATCCCGTAGAAGTCATAAAGCTGACGGATATCAGTCGTTTGCATCGTATCCATGTAAAGACTACCCGTAATCTGTCCGGAAAGGCAAGAGTAGAGTGGGGTGGTATGTATCCCATGCAGACTGTAGATGCATCTCTGGCGCAGGCAGCAGATGTGGCTGTACCGCTGCATGACTGGGACAGACATCACTATGAAGCTATGCTTCCGGGATTCGGAGGATCAGATAGTATGGATTGGAGAGGTTTTGTAGACACCTTACAGGCCAGAGGCTATAGCGGTCCTTTTGAGATTGAAAATGAAGCTAAAAACTCTAAGGATACCGGTAATTTTGCAGCTACCAATCAGGGATTCACGACTTGTATTAATTTTCTTGCTCCTATGTTGTGGGATCTTGATGTTGAGAAAGGCTATACCTATAGAAATGAGAACACATTGAAGAATGTGCATGTAGAGGACATTCCAGTTGTAACTATAGATCAGTTATAGGCCTTATTAATTTGCATTCCAACTATTTTAGGTGGAATGCAAATTAAATAATTGAATAAGTTCAGGAATATTCGTTACTCCCAGTTTTTCAAATACCCGGCTTTTGTATGTACTGATTGTAGAGGCACTAAGTTTGAGTTCATTGGAAACTTCCAGAATACCAAGCCCCTGAGTCAGATGTTTGGCGACATCCATCTCTCTGTTGGAGAGTTTTGCCAGAGGATTCGCTTTTTGAAGACTGGATTTGCTTTGCGTGAGTTTCTTCAGATACAGATCCGTGACAACATCTGACATATACTTTCCTCTCGAAATAATGCATTGAATAGCATTACCCAGTTCGGACATAGCAGTATTCTTATTTAAATAACCCACGGCGCCTGCTTCGATATAACGTAGCGCGTAAAGGGATTCATCGTAAGAGGAGAACACCAGTATTTTTAAGTCATTTTGTTTTGCCAATATTTCATGAATAACCTTAATGTTATTTCCGCCGGGCATATTAATATCAAGCAATAGCAGGTCGTAGCGATTAGCATCCAATAATTTGGTAATCTCGCTGTAGTCCTGCGCTTGTGTGATATTCGCATTTTCAATAACCCCTTTAATAATGACAGACGCTCCCAGTCTTACAATACTATGATCGTCAGCAATTAATATTTTTTTCATGAATAGATACTATTAATAATAAATATACTCAAGTTGGCTGTTCGTAGTTGAAGTGAGATTTTGATAAATATAATAATTACAAACTACTACTTCGATCAAAAATATAAAAAATGCTTCATTTTTTAGTGAAATGCTTTTTTTTTGCCAAAACTATAATTTTATGCATCATTTTTGTTATACTTATATGAATTATTAAACAGATGAAAAATGGGATTTATTAAAGAATTTAAAGAATTTGCAATGCGCGGGAGCGTTGTTGATTTAGCTGTCGGTGTTGTTATCGGTGGCGCCTTTGGTAAAATTGTGACATCGTTGGTCGATGATATCATTATGCCTCCGATTGGTTTTATTACAGGTGGAATTGATTTTTCGGACATGAAGTATGTACTTACTGCCGGAGATGAAGCTAATAAAATTAAAGAAGTTGCAATAAATTACGGTAACTTTATTAACATCGTCATTCAGTTTCTGATCGTAGCGTTCTGTATTTTCCTTGTGATAAAAGGTCTTAATTCATTGAAACGTAAGGATGAACCAGCTCCTGCAGCTGCTCCTGCTCCGACTAAAGAAGAAACACTGTTGACTGAAATTCGTGATATTCTGAAAAATAAGTAATATACATCTGCTACAAGCAGAGGAGTCTTTGTGCTCCCGGTATAAAAGATGCCGGGAGCACTTTTGTATAATAGAGTTGATAAAATATTGGAAATAAATTTTGTTTGTTTCATATATAAACGTTACTTTTGCATTCCTCTTTTAGAGTATAATACGAATTAAAAATATTAAATACATAGCATAAGCGCCATGAAAAGAACATTTCAGCCATCGCAAAGAAAAAGAAGAAATAAGCACGGGTTCAGAGAACGTATGAGCACAGCAAACGGAAGAAGAGTATTGGCTTCCCGTAGAGCAAAAGGTAGAAAACGCTTAACAGTATCTGACGAGTACCGTCACAAAGGATAATTAAACATTGCCGGTGGCAAGATAGACCGAGCTTTATAGCCGGCTTGTACGGGTCATCGAATATGAATAATAATACTTTTACAAAAGAAGAACGATTATGCAGTAAAAGGCTTATTGACAGCCTTTTTCATAGTGGTTCTTCTTTTGTTTTATACCCTTTCCGGATTGTATTTTGTCAGGCTGCTGATATAGCTGTACCTGCACAGGTTATTATTTCGGTTTCCAAAAGGAGATATAAGAAAGCAGTAACCCGTAATCTGCTCAAACGGAGGATGAGGGAAGCTTACCGTACGCAAAAAAAAGAAATCCTTTATTCTTTTCTTGAAGATCATCACCTAAATTTGCTAATTGCTATACAATATGTCGGAAAGACAGAATTGTCTTTTGAGGAGATGAAAGTGAAATTAGCATTAGCTTTGAATAAACTGAAAAATGAAAGCAATCATCTTTATTTGGGAAAAGATCATTAAAGGGGCATTCCGATTTTTGTTTATTCTCCTTATCCGTTTTTATCAGCTGTTTATATCCCCTTTACTGGGTGCAAACTGCCGCTACACACCTACTTGTTCGCAATACGGTATGGAGGCGATTAAAAAATACGGTCCGTTTAAAGGTGGCTGGCTGGCAATCAAACGAATTTTAAGATGTAATCCCTGGGGAGGTCATGGACATGACCCTGTTCCCTGATAACCTAGCACGATGAATAAAAACTATATTTTGCAGATAGAGACCGCGACTCCGGCCTGTTCGGTAGCAGTCAGCCTGGATGGTCATGTAATAACAACTGTAGGAGCGGAAGAAAATAATATTCATGCTACGCATCTTACTGTTTTCATTGAAAAAGCTTTACAGAATGCAGGTATTACTGTTGAGGATCTGTCGGCGGTAGCTGTCAGTATGGGGCCCGGATCATATACAGGCTTACGTATCGGTGTTTCAGCGGCAAAAGGATTATGTTATGCATTGGATATTCCTCTTATTGCAATTGATACCTTGTCTGCTATGTTCAGTGGATTTTCGCAAAGGATCATAAAAGAAAATGAAAAAGTTCTGTTATGTCCTATGATAGACGCCAGAAGAATGGAAGTCTATTCGGCCTTGTATGATCAGCATGGTCATCAGGTAGTACCTGTTGGAGCAAATATAATAGATCAGGATTTTTTTCAAGCATATGAGGAGGAAGGGTATCAATTGCATCTGTTTGGCTCCGGAGCGCCTAAATTCAAGACGTTATTTGAAGCCAATCCATTGATTGATGTATATGATGATTTTTCCAATTCAGCCGCCCATATGAGCGCTCAGGCCTTCGAAAAGATGAACAGTCAGTCTTTTGAAGATGTGGCTTATTTTGAGCCGTATTATCTTAAAGACTTTATAGCGACTACACCTAAAAAAAGATAATTACATCCATCTTTTCCGCTTGAACCAAATATAGATCACTGCTGCTACAAAGGCCATCATACCTAAGGATAACGGATATCCGTAATACCATTCCAGCTCAGGCATATTTTTAAAATTCATGCCGTATATTCCTGCAATAAATGTCAGTGGCATAAAGAATACCGAGATGATGGTCAGCGTACGCATAATCTCATTCGTATGGTTAGATTCAATATTGAAGTATACAGACAGCAATTGGCTGGTGTTTTCAGAAAGATTGCGGTACAGTGTCGAATTCCGAAGATATAAGTCCCTCAGATCCTGTGTGTAGATATTTTTGTATTCAGGCATATGAAAGTAATCTACAATATCTTTACAGATGGCCAGAATATTGCGGATCACATCGATCTGTCTTTTAAGATAGTAAAGGCGTTTTAAGAAAAGCTTGCGTTTGCTGTGTAAAAAGACAATCCCTTCATAATCATCCAGCCGCTCGGAAAGCCCATTCATAGCCAGGTTTTCAAATGTCTTTAAGGATTCAGAGGTAATAAAATTCATCAATGCTTTTGTACTGGCAAATTTTTTCCCTTTACGATCCGCTTTCTTAATATTATTGAGGTATTCTACTTCATTACGATGGACGGTAATTACAAACTTTTCATTAAAGAAAATAGAAACACGGTCCGTGATATCGGTCATGCTGTCCGAGTTTTCATCAAATGAGTTAGCAACTGATCTGATGATTAGAAAATGATAGGTATCAAACTCCTCAATTTTGGGAAGGTGTCCGATTTCCAGGCAGTCTTTTATAGAGGCTTCATTAAGATTATAACGGGGGGCGAGATCTTTAAAATCATCTCTGCTTGGATTTGAAATGTCGATCCATACAAAGGGTATGCAGTCATCTTCTATTAAAACTTCTATCATTGTGGCTGTAATGTTTGTACAATATAAACAGCATAGGCTAAAATTACAAATTTCAGCTATCAAAAAAGGGTCTGCAAAATTTGCTGACCCTTATCTATCGTTTATTAAAAATCTTGTTTATTATTTTTTAGTCGCTTTGTACTCTTTGTTCAGGGCTTCTACAACTTCTTTAGTGATTTCCAGCTTAGAATCAGCATACAATACTGTAGGATTCGATTTCGAATAAGTCAATACCAGTGTATAACCATTTTCGGTAGCATGTTTCTTCAGGTATTCTGTGATTGTTTTGTATACGTTGTTGAATTCTGTAGCTTCATCTTGTTGTATAGAAGCAGAAGCATTCTGATCCAAACGACCTAATTCGTCCTGTTTACGAGCCAGTTTTTCTTCCGTAGCCTGACGCTCTGAAGCACTCATGCTTGCAGCTTTTTGCTGGTATTCAGCTACTTCACGTTGGAAAGCCTGACTTTTGGACTGAAGATCGGTTTGTGCTTTCTTCACTTTGGCTTCCATTTTCAACTTAATGTCTTTGAAATACTCGTATTTCTCCGAAAGCGTATCCGAATTGATGTAAACAATTTTCTCAGAGACAGATGATGAATTGGTTTTTGCACCAGTTGAATCACCCGAACCTGTTGGCTTAGATGCGTTTTGATTACATGAAATAGCAGCTGTCGCGATTATAACACCTAGTGTTGCTTTCGAAAAAGTTGTAATAAATTTATTCATTCGTTTTGTGGTTGTCATATTTTAAAGTAACAAACCTACTATAAAAAATTTAAAATCCGCTTCTCTTTACAAATAAATCTATTGAGCAAATCTTTTAAATTGCTTGTTATCAGTGTGCTTAAATACATTTTGTAAGCGCGGAATATACTTGTTTTTGTGGCTTATTTTTCGTATTTTTGAATGTAAAACTTAATCATAGCACAATCTTTACATGAGCGAAGAAAAGAAAAATACATCTACATATTCAGCCGATAATATTCAGGTATTAGAAGGTTTAGAAGCAGTTCGTAAACGTCCATCCATGTATATCGGTGATACAGGGGTAAAGGGCTTACACCATTTGGTTTATGAAGTAGTAGACAATTCTATAGATGAGGCCGTGGCCGGGTATTGTGACGATATTTTGGTCACCATCCATGAAGGTAATTCAATCTCTGTACAGGACAACGGACGTGGTATTCCTACAGGTATCAACAAGAAAGAGAACAAGTCTGCTTTGGAGTTGGTAATGACAGTATTGCATGCCGGTGGTAAATTTGATAAGGACACTTACAAAGTCTCCGGTGGTCTGCATGGTGTCGGAGTATCCTGTGTGAATGCGCTTTCTACCTTATTGATCGCAGAAGTACACCGTGATGGTCAGATATTCAAACAGGAATACGAAAAGGGAAAACCTAAATACGATGTAAAGGCAATAGGAGAGAGTGAGAGAACAGGTACAACAGTGACTTTCTTCCCTGATCCGGAGATTTTTACGATGACGACCGTATATAATTACGATACCTTGTCTAATCGTCTACGTGAGCTTGCTTTCCTGAATAAAGGAATTCGTCTGACTATTGTTGATGAAAGAGAAATCCTGGATGACGGGTCTTTTAGAAAAGATGTTTTCTTCTCCGAAGGTGGTTTACAGGAATTTGTTAAATTTTTAGATGGTAACCGTCAGTCTTTGATTCCTGACCCGATATATGTTGAAGGGATAAAGCAAGGTGTTCCGGTAGAGCTTGCGCTGCAGTATAACGATACCTATTCGGAAAACGTTCACTCATATGTAAATAATATCAATACAATTGAAGGCGGGTCACACGTTGCCGGTTTCCGCCGCGGACTGACACGTACCCTGAAAAAATATGCTGAAGATTCCGGCTTATTAAAAAATCTGAAAGTCGAGATCGCCGGAGATGACTTCCGTGAAGGACTCACAGCTGTTATTTCCGTTAAAGTGGCCGAACCACAATTTGAAGGGCAGACTAAAACCAAGTTAGGTAATAATGAGGTGATGGGAGCTGTGGATGTGGCTGTAGGAGAGATTTTAAGTACTTACCTGGAAGAGAATCCTCGTGAAGCCAAGATCATCGTTCAGAAAGTCGTAATAGCTGCTCAGGCACGTGCTGCAGCGCGCAAGGCGCGTGAAATGGTTCAGCGTAAAACAGTAATGGGCGGATCCGGACTTCCAGGCAAATTAGCAGATTGTTCTGACAATGATCCGCACAAGTGTGAGATTTTCTTTGTCGAGGGGGATTCTGCGGGTGGAACAGCCAAGCAGGGACGCGATCGTAAGTTTCAAGCCATTATGCCGTTAAGAGGTAAAATTCTGAACGTAGAAAAGGCCATGGAACATAAAATATACGAAAATGAAGAGATCAAGAATATGTTCACAGCATTAGGGGTCAGTGTAGGTACTCCAGATGATGCAAAAGCATTGAACCTTGAAAAACTTCGTTATCATAAAATTGTAATCATGACGGATGCCGATGTGGATGGAAGCCACATTGCTACACTGATTCTGACCTTCTACTTCAGATATATGAAGGAGTTGATAGAAAACGGATATGTCTATATTGCTACGCCTCCATTATATCTGGTCAAAAAGGGTAAGGAATCTCAATATGCATGGACAGAGGATCAGCGTTTACAGGCAATCCAGCGTCTTAAAGGAGCAGGTAAAGAAGATAGTGTACATGTACAGCGCTATAAAGGTCTAGGAGAGATGAATGCGGAACAGTTATGGGATACAACTATGAATCCTGAGCATCGTACGCTTCGTCAGGTGACTATTGATAATGCCGCTGAGTGTGACCGTATTTTCTCTATGCTGATGGGTGATGAGGTAGCTCCACGTCGTGAATTTATTGAAAAGAACGCACGTTACGCAAAAATAGATGCTTAATCTTTAAGAAATCAATATAAAGTTTAAAAGCCTGTTGAAATATCAGCAGGCTTTTTTATGTCATTTTATTTTCTTTTAGAAATAAAATGTTTAACTTCAGGTAATTCTGGATCAGAAACTATAAATTATGAAGTTAAGGAAATTAATATTTTTGATGTTAATTTCTCTTGAAGCAGTATCCCAACCATTCAACGCTGCACCTTTTCAGGGAATTGGAAATACAGGTATTGCCTTAGGAGGAATTTACAGTCTGACGAGTAATCCTGCCGGTCTGGTGGAAATTGATGAACTCCAGGTTGCAATTGCTTACCAAAGGTATTTTCTTATGCAGGATATCCAGACGCAGGCGGCTTATTTTGCTATTCCCGTAAAACAATTGGGGGCATTGGGTATCTCTGTTCACAATTATGGAATTCCATCCTTAAGCTCTTTCTTAAGGGCAAATTTCTCCTATGCGCGCAACTTTGCAGATATACTCTCTACATCCGTTTCTGTAAATTATCATCGTAAATCTGTGGATAAATATGGCGGAGAGCAAGTGATGTCATACGATCTGGGGTTGCAGTATAAATGTAATCCATCGCTTACGGCTGGATTTATATTCAAGAATATTACAAATGCAGTCTTAAATGAAACTGCAGCAGATCGTATAGCTCAGGAAATAGGAGCAGGGACTAACTATAGGATATCCTCCGGACTTATGGTTAACGCTGATGTGGTTACTGATATGCAGGATCGCTGGTTTATAAGGAGCGGTCTGGAATATCGATTGGATCCCCGTCTTAAGATCAGAGGAGGAGTCTCTTCTAATCCAATAGAATATTTTGCAGGAATAGGATTTGTGCTTTCAAAGATAAGGATTGATTTATCATCCTCATTTCATCCCTACCTGGGTACCTCTCCTCAATTTGCATTGGCCTATGGTTTATGATCTTATCCGGATAGTAATAACAGGGTTATTGCTATCTCTATTCTTTTGTACTGCTGCACAGGAAAAAATAGAACAACTGGAAGAAGAGCTGATTGAGCAATTAAATGAGGTGACTGATGAGTTTGCAGACATCAGTGAATATACAGAACGATTGCGGTATTTTCTTCGAAATCCCATTGATCTCAATAAGACAGACGGACGGGATTTGTCCGAGCTATTGTTTCTGACGCCAGTTCAGATTGCTCATTTGTTGGATCATAGAATGCGATCCGGACGTATGTTGTCGGTATTGGAACTTCAGGGTATAGAAGGATTTGATGAAATAACTGTTGAGCGTCTATTGCCGTTTGTGAAAGTAGGGAACGTTTCGGTATTAGAGAGTTTTACCTTACATAAATTATGGAATACATCCACGCAAGAATATATGGTGCGTTACGGAAGAGGATTTGAACAGGCAAGAGGTTACCGGATAACAGATACTTCCAGGTCAAGGTATCTGGGTAATCCTGATCGTTATATGGTACGATACAGATTGAATTATAAGGATGCTGTCAGACTTTCACTAAATATGGAGAAAGATGCTGGTGAATCCTTTTTTAAATATGCACAATCATCCGGATTTGACTTTTACTCGGGTAGTCTTTCTGTCAAAGTAAACGATAGGCTTAAAGAAGTTATTATTGGTGACTATTCTCTTCAATTTGGTCAGGGCCTGGTCGTCTGGAACGGCCTCGCATTCGGGAAAGGTTCCTGGGTGAGCAGTGTAGCCCGGCAAGGCATTGGCCTTAAACCCTATACTTCTTTTAATGAAACTAATTTTTTTAGAGGTATAGCTGGGACGGTAGTGGTGGGGCCGTTACAGATCACACCGTTTATGTCCTTAAAAAAACGAAGTGGAAGCGTTTTGGAAACAGATTCTGGAAGCATCATTTTATCTATTTCTAATTCGGGACTACATCGTACACCTACAGAACAAAGGCAGCGTCACTCCATTGATGAATATGTCTATGGCGGAAATGTAAATTATAGAATAGACCGGTTCTATGTGGGGATAAATCTTATGCAGACAAACTATAGCGGATATATAAAGCCTGCAGAACTACTGCGGAACCGCTTTGCATTTCGCGGTCAGGCGCTAACGAATATTAGCGGATATTATCAATACACATTCAAAAACACCTATGTTTTTGGTGAAATAGCCAAAAGTGCAGGAGGTGGGACAGCGCTTCTGAATGGTATGGTTAGTAGTCTTCATCCAAAATTTTCGTTAGTGCTGTTACATAGACATTATCAGAAGAATTACCATCAATTCTTTGCACAGGGAATAGGAGAGGGCGGAATGGTCAATAATGAGAGCGGTTTGTATGCAGGTGCAGTATATCATCCTTCCCGTAAAATAGAATGGGTCGGTTATGCAGATGTATTTCAGTTTCCATGGTTAAGATTTCGGGCAGATGCTCCTACAAAAGGATATGAAGTGTTTTCTCAATTTACTTACCAATGGTATAAGAAAGGTAGGGTGGCTCTCCGATTCCGTCATCGGTTCAGAGAAGAGAATTCCTCAGGCATGGAGACCGCAGAGCAGATGCTTGCCGAGTTAAAAAGATATCAGTTGCGGTGTGATTTCGAATATAAGCTGACCAATCAGTGGATGATCAGAAGCAGGGCAGAAGTTGTAAGATATACCAAAGAATTTGATGCTCCGGAGAAAGGGTGGTTGGGAGCTCAGGATATCTTCTGGTCTGCCCGTAACAAGCGTATAAGTGCTAACCTACGACTAGCCTATTTTCATACAGATGGCTTTAATTCCCGTATTTATACCTACGAAAATGATGTGTTATACAGTTCTTCTTTTCCTTCCTATTTTGATAAGGGCTATCGTACCTATGCAAACGGGAGGTGGCGGGTTCGTAAGAATATAGATATGTGGATTAAATATGCTGTCACTTTATATGCCGATAAGGATGTAATCGGATCTGGTCTGGAGCAGATCGCCGGCAATCGCAAATCTGATATTAAAATACAAGGTAGAATTCAGTTTTAAAGTAATGTTAAAGCCTGATCCTAAACATATCCCCTTTGTGAGACTGTTACTGATATTTCTGGTAGGTATCAGTTTGGGATTTGCTGTAGAAAATATGGTGTTCTCTGTTTTCTATCTGGAAGTTATACTGGTGTTCTTACTTTTGATAATCATTTTATGTTTTATTTTCCGGAATTCCTATCCCTTCAGACATATGTATATGTGGGGACTATATATTCTGATCTGTCTGTTTGGATTATGGAAAACGGTTAAAGAAAACCCTCTTCATAAGCCCGATCATTTTTCGGCTTACGGAGATCAGCAACTGGTCGGCATTATTGCTGATGAAATCGTGGTTAAGAATCAGATTGTCCGCTTTCCTGTTCGCATTATAGCTGGAGTAAATAATTCAGGATCAGAAAAGAGATCCGGTAATCTGCTTGTAACGATTAAGAGAGAGGAATCGACTGAAAGATTGCAATATGGCGATAAGTTGATTTTGCAGGCTGCTATAAAAGATGTATCTCCTCCTTTCAATCCCCGAGAATTCGATTATCAATCTTACCTTTCTCATCAGAATATATGGCAACATACATTCCTGAATCCTGCACAATATCATGTGTTGGGACATCGTGAAGGAAATCCGGTTCTGAGATTTGCTCTTGAGATGCGTAGAAAGATCGTAAAGCGATTCAGACAGTATATCGGGGATGATATAGCATTTCAGGTTGCTACAGCTATTATTTTAGGTTACCGGTCAGAAATGGCTAAGGAGACCATAACAGCCTTTAGTAACACAGGTACTATTCATGTATTGAGTGTCTCCGGAATGCATGTAGGGTTGGTATTCTGGATTTTATCTTTCCTGTTAAAAGGACTCGGACGATGGAAAGCTGGTCGAAGCATTCAACACGTTATTTTATTGACTTTTATATGGATGTATGTCGTCCTGACCGGACTTTCTCCCTCAGCCTTGCGTGCAGGACTGATGATTTCATTTTTTGTGGTGTCCAACATGTTAGGAAAGGATCTCAAGTCGTATAATACTATTGCTTCTTCAGCATTTTTTATGTTGCTTACAAATACTAAAATATTGGCCGATCTGGGGTTTCAGCTTTCCTATCTTGCTGTTTTAGGTATCGTGACGGTATTGCCTTTATTGAATAAACTGTATCTGCCGAAAGGGAAATATCTTAAAATTTTTATGGAATATATGTACATCTCTATAGCTGCACAGTTATTCACCCTACCACTTGTTTTTTATTATTTCGGACAATTCCCAAACTATTTTCTGATTGCAAATCTGTTTATTGCTTTACCCTCTACCTGTATGATGTATGTAGGGTTAGTATTGGCTTTTTTTCCTTTGGATTTACTCAGTCAGTTCATGGGGAAAATACTGGAATGGCTTATTCAGTTTATGTGGGAGGGGCTTCGTATACTGGATGGCCTTCCGGGATCATTAATTCAGGGAGTGGTGTTTTCCATCGATCAGGTCATCCTGCTTTTTTTAGCTTGTTTTTTCTTATCCATAGCTTTTCATTACCGAATAAAAGTTGCTTTTAAAATCGGAATCCTCTGTGTTTTTATAGTTCAGGGTTTGTTATTTATTGATTATATAAAGATGAGAAACTATGCAGGAATCCGAATTTATAATGTGAAAAAACATCTTGCTATTGCACACATTCGTAAAGGAAAAGTCGTGTTGTTCACCAATATGGACTCCTTGCAGCATCCTGTGATTGCCTATAGTATACTGCCTGATCTGTTAAGATATACACATCAGAATGAAATTAATTTTGAGCAAGTTTCTGATGACAATATCCGGCAGAATCTGCGGCTCTCCACTTCTGATATCTCCATCACTGTCCTGGAGAAATATATAACACCGGATAAGGTTTTGCCTAGCCAGATCCTGATCATGAGAAAAAATAACCGAAGTGATCTGAAAGAAATTCTCCCGGTAATGAGACCCAGCCTCGTCATTATTGACGGGTCTAATACGGATCGCAGAATTAAAGATTATAAAGCGGAACTGGATATTTTGAAAGTTCCCTATTATTGCTTGAAGGATAATTTTGCTTATGTTTGGGTTGGAGATTAGCTATGACAAGTAAGGCCATTTTAAAACAGTATTGGGGATATGAGTCATTTCGCCCTTTGCAGGAAGAAATCATCGATTCTGTCTTGCAGGGCCGGGATACCCTTGCGTTAATGCCTACAGGCGGAGGTAAATCTTTATGCTATCAGGTTCCTGCATTGATGAAAGAAGGAATCTGCATTGTTATCAGTCCTCTTATTGCGTTAATGAAGGATCAGGTAGAGCAATTGAGAAAAAGAGGAATTGAAGCTATTGCGATTTTCTCCGGGATGAGTCCCCGAGAAATAGATATTGCATTAGACAACTGTATCTTTGGTAAGATAAAGTTTTTATACCTCGCTCCAGAGCGGTTGTACAGCGATGTAGTAAGAGAGCGTATCCGCTATATGAAAGTCAACCTGTTTGCGATTGATGAAGCCCACTGTATCTCGCAATGGGGGTATGATTTCAGACCTTCTTATCTGCAACTAACGGGCTTAAAGGAATTGCATCAGGATATTCCTTTTTTAGCTGTCACAGCTTCTGCTACACCAAAAGTCGTTGAGGATATTCAGGAGAAGTTGAATTTCAAAGTTCCTCAGGTATTCAGCATGAGTTTTGAGCGGAAAAATCTGGGGTATATGGCATTGCATGAAGAAGATAAGATAGGACGTATGATCCGTATTATCAAGAAGCAGGGAGGATCAGGGGTGGTATATGTCCGAAACAGACGAGAGACACAGGAAATCGCAAGACATCTGCTGAATCACGGAATACCTGCTGATTTTTATCATGCAGGTATGGATACACTCTCCCGTTCTCAGAAACAGGATGCCTGGATGACTAATCAGATTCGCGTTATCGTAGCAACAAATGCTTTCGGAATGGGAATTGATAAAGCTGATGTACGGTTTGTTATTCACCTGGATATTCCGGACGCACTGGAAGCATATTATCAGGAAGCGGGCAGAGCGGGACGAGACGGAAAAAAAGCATTCCCCGTGCTGTTGTATCAACAGGAAGATCGGGAAAGACTATGGAGTAATATGGAGTCCGGATTTCCGGAGATTACATTTATTCAACAGTTATATCACCACCTTTGCAATCATTTTCAAATCGCATACGGAGCAGGAGAAGGAGCTGTATTCGATTTTGATGTGGTGGAGTTCGCCAAGAAGTATAAGGTCGATCTTTTGTCGACGATGAGTGCATTGAAATTTCTGGAACGAGATGGGTGGCTTTCGCTGTCTGAAGCCGTTTTCATACCCGCCCGATTCAAGTTTGAAATAGATTATCAGGAATTGTACAAATTCCAGATCAGTAATGCGAAGTATGACGGTTTGATAAAAGCGATCCTGCGTTCATACGGGGGAGCTTTTGATTTTTATATACATATCAATGAATATGAGTTTGCTAAAAAGCTGAAGATCTCTTATGGTACAGTGGTGGAAATGCTGAAGAATCTGCAAAAACAACAGGTCGCCAGTTATTTACCTCATACAGATGCTCCGCAATTGCAATTTCTGCAAAACAGAGTAGACTATAAAAACCTTTATATCGATACCCAGTTTATCAGGGAACGGAGAGAGGTTAAGGAGGAGCAACTCAAAGCTATATATGCTTATCTTGATACGAAGAATTGCAGAAGTATTTCCATTCGTGAATATTTTGGAGAGAAGGCTGCTGCTCCATGTGGAGAATGTGATTTGTGTCTTATTCGCCAGCATCGTTCCAATCAGGAACAAAAGATCAAAGCAGAGGTCAAAATACTGCTGATTGATGATACGCTGGATCTTCATAGTCTGGTGGATCGGATAACTATCGGAGATGATACGATCCGATTAAAAGTGATTCGCGAACTTCTGGACGAAGGACAAGTTGTAGTCAAAGATGAACAGTATACCTGGTTGAATGCTTTTTAGCATATACTGCATCCGGTAATTCTATTGATTAAGCTAATTTTTTATACTTTCTTTGGCTTTTTGTATTGCTCATGTAAACTGTAACCCTGCAGAATGTTTGGAATTATTTTGTCAATACGGGCGGCTTGTGTCTTGCTTTGTTTCGCTTCTGCTATATATTCATTGTATTCATTTTGCTTTGCCGGACTTAGTTTTTCAAAAGCATGTTTTAGTACATTATCGTTGTCCAGTTGATCTTTGAGCGATGGAGGCATAGGAATGTATTCTTTCTTTCCGGGTAATGCTTTCAGTCCTTTTTTCTCCGCTTCTATCGCTTCTGTAATATATTCTGCGATCTGTTTGCTGTTTATTTCAGAGCGGTCAGTAAAACGCCACTGTCTGAGGTTTTTGGTTTTTTCACCCTGTGTAGCATGCAACACCTGGTAAGGATCCGTTAGATGTGATCCGTTGAAAAACCAAAGCGCAAAATGATTTTTGAATCCTGCGAAAGAAAGGATGTTTTTATTTTGATAGGTAAATACGGGACCGCCCCATTTGGTTGTCTGCTCCAAAGGAAACTGCTGAATAATTTGCGTCAGCAGATCAAGTTCCTCTATCCATTTATTGGTTTTATCCATTTCACTACTGTTTGATTAAAGATGAAATTATTGACATCCGAATATAAACAAAAAACCCTGACGATATCGTCAGGGTTTCGGAATATGTAGATCAATCTAAAGATTATTTAGATTTCTTCTCGTCACCTTCCATTTGCTCTTTCAATTGTGCAAGAACGTCTAAGTCACCTAAAGTAGATTTCTCAACTGAATCTTTCACTTTTTTCACAGCAGAAGTAGCAGCTTTTGCTTCTTTCTTACGTGCATTGAATTCTTCAACACGAGCTTCAGCTCTTTCATCTTCCCAGATACGAGAGTGCGAAATTACTAAACGTTTGTTCTCTTTGTTGAATTCAATAATTTTGAATTGAGCAACTTCGTCAACTTTCAATGAAGAACCGTCTTCTTTTACAGAGTGTTTAGAAGGGCAGAAACCTTCAACACCATATTGTAAAGCTACGATATCACCTTTATCTCCAACTTTCAATACAGTACCTTCGTGAATTGAATCAATTGTGAAGATAGTTTCGAAAGTATCCCAAGGGTTTTCTTCTAATTGCTTGTGACCTAAGCTCAGTTTTCTGTTTTCTTCGTCAAGTTCTAAAACAACTACGTCTAATGTTTCACCAACTTTAGTGAATTCGTTAGGGTGGTTGATTTTCTTAGACCAAGAAAGATCAGAGATGTGGATCAATCCGTCGATACCTTCTTCAAGTTCAACAAATACACCGAAGTTAGTCATGTTTTTAACAACAGCTTGTTGTTGTGAACCAACAGGGTAACGTTCAGTGATGTTTTTCCAAGGATCTGGAGTCAATTGTTTGATACCCAGGCTCATTTTGCGCTCTTCTCTGTCCAGAGTAAGGATTTCAGCTTCGATTTCGTCACCTACTTTCAAGAACTCTTGTGGAGAACGTAAATTTTGAGACCAAGACATTTCTGATACGTGGATCAATCCTTCTACTCCCGGGATGATTTCTAAGAAAGCACCGTAATCAGCAACTGTTACGATTTTTCCTTTTACTTTAGAACCGATAACAAGATCTTTATCTAAAGATTCCCAAGGGTGCTCAGATAATTGTTTCAAGCCTAACGCGATACGTTTTTTCTCATCATCAAAGTCTAATACAACTACGTTGATAGTCTGATCCAATGCCAAAACTTCTTTCGGGTGCTCGATACGACCCCATGAAATATCTGTAATGTGAAGTAATCCGTCAACACCACCTAAGTCGATGAACACACCGAAATCAGTGATATTTTTAACAGTACCTTCTAATACCTGACCTTTTTCTAATTTAGCTACGATTTCAGATTTTTGGTTTTCCAAATCATCTTCGATCAACACTTTGTGTGAAACGACAACGTTTTTAAATTCGTGGTTGATTTTAACAACTTTGAATTCCATTGTTTTACCAACATATATATCGTAGTCACGGATTGGTTTGATATCGATTTGAGATCCAGGTAAGAATGCTTCAACACCTTTGATATCCACGATAAGACCACCTTTAGTACGGCTCTTAACAAAACCATCAATGATTGCATCATTTTCCAATGCTTCGTTGATAGCTTCCCAAGATTTTTGAGTTTTAGCACGTTTGCGAGATAATACTAACTGACCGTTAGCATCTTCTTGCGACTCTACGAAAACGTCAACTTTGTCACCAACCTTCAAATCTGGAAGATCACGGAACTCAGAAAGTGAAACAAGACCGTCAGATTTGAAACCTACGTTCAAAACAACGTCTTTGTTGTTTACAGATACTACAACACCCTCAATAATCTCGCCTTGGTTGATTTGGTTGAAAGTTCCAGCATATTGCTCTTCTAATTTAGAACGCTCAGCTTCACTGTAACTTCCGAATTTTTTCTCATCAAGATCCCAGTCGAATTCACCTTCAGGGGTGCTCCAAGCGTTAGATTTGATTTCGTCGATTAATTTTGAATCAGCTTCTGATTCAATTTTTTCAGTGTCTTTCACCACTTTGGTGTCAGCACCTTGTAGCTCTGCGTTTTTCGCCGCTAACTCTTTTTCTGCTTCTTGTTTTTTTGCCATTAATTAATTTATCTCCTTTTCCCAACTCAGTTGGGACTGCAAAAATACGAAAAACTTTTATTAACAAGTATTTATGTGAAAAAAAATATAGACTTTCTTTGAAAATATTTGTTGAAACACCTTGAAATTGTGCTTATTGGGGAGTCTTCTGGCAGGAATTTAGGGTGTTGGAGATCACCTCTATTAATTTCTTTTCATTGAAAGGTTTTACCAAAATTCCGTTAAAGCATATGTTATGCTTGATTTCCAGTGATTTTACCTGCTCATTATCTGATGAAGTCGCTATAACAAGTATATCGTTGTATTTAGGATTTTTACGAATATGCATCAGTACTTCATCACCTGTCATGATAGGCATATTGATGTCTGTGATAATAATATCTATTTTCTTTTTCTGTAACACCTCTAACGCCTCAGCTCCGTTGGTAGCAGTTTCTACATGCGGATGCAATGCGAAAAAGTGCTTCATATACAAAAGGTTAAGAGCATTGTCGTCTACAATGAGCCAGGAGATATCTTTACGTAATTCCGTTACGGAGGTGACTTTTTCTGTATCTCCGGGTTTAGGCTGTTTGGCAGGGGGAATTGGAATCGTTATGGTGAAAGTGGTTCCTACATTCGACTGGCTGGTAAAGCTGATCTTACCATTGAGACTATTTACCAGTTTTTGAAGAATAAACAATCCTAAGCCGACACCACCTTCTACTTTATTATTCTTATTGACCGTAAAGTATTTTCTGAAAATGGTTTTTTCAAGATCAGCAGATATACCTATGCCCTGATCTTCTACTGTCAGGATCAGCTGACTGCTTTTATTATCAATCATCACTGAGCTGATAATTGTTCCTTTCTGAGAGTACTTGATCGAATTGGAAAGCAGATTGTTTAAGATATGTCTGATTTTGAATTCATCAGAATATACAATAGTTCGCAATCCTTTTTCCTTAACATACTTTATCTGCAGATTTTTTAATTCGGCCTGATTGCGATTTTGCTCAACTACATCCATAAGTAAGTCATTAATGTCAAAGTTGCTCAATAAGAGATTATTACTGGAGTCATCCACTTTACTCAGATTCAGGATATCATTAATTGTTTTTGAGGTGTTTTGAATGCTTGAATAAGCAGATTCCAAAAGAAGTTTATCTTTATCTGTATATAGGTTTTCTTTCTTTTTTAATAAATCAATAATACCTATCAAAGAATTGATTGGTGTTCTGATTTCATGTGTTATTTCGGCTATTGTATCCGTCTTTTCTTCTGCAAGTTTATTGGCGTAAAGTTTTTCTTCGATAAGTTTACGTTCATAGTAATTGCTGTACAATTGATAATAGATTATCATACAAATCATAATAAACATAAAAAACAGACAACTGATCATTGTCCATTTAAATTGATTGGTTCTTTCGAAAAGTGTTTTTGTTTCGTTGCTGGAGTTTAAATGCTTTTGAACAACCTGATTTTCGTGAATATCTCTGATAATTTTGTTCAGATCATATAAAAGTGAAAAATTGGTGGATAACAGTTCGCGTTCTTTTTGGCGCAGATCGAAGAAAGATTTTTTGAGAGTTGCGAGTTTATTTCTGCTGTTGGCAGCGTTGATGTTTAGTTGTTTCTGTAGTTTGATTTCTTTCTGTCTGTCCTCGTTGGTGACTAAGTTTTGAAGGGATATCGTGTCATTTTTGCTGTCAAATATTCTCTTGAAAAAGGGCTTTTTTTTAACTACAATAAATTCTTTAGCCTTGTTGTTTTTGATGGATTCTGAATGGGGGACGGTGAGGACGTTAAAGATTTCACTTTCTGACAACATCTGGGGGTATTGCTTTAGAGTGTCCGAGTAATTCAGAATTTCGGAAATCCTTAAGCGTAATAATACAAAATCGTCTGCTATTACCTTCCTTTTTCCGATGTTGTCATTATACGATTTGGAGGAATTCGTATCTCTGTTGGAAGAGACCAGCATGGAATCTATAGCGCCGTTGATCTCCAGAAGTTTCTGCTCGTATTTGCTGTAACTTTCGATGTCAAAATCGATGGAAAAGAGCCGGAAATAGTTTTCCGCTTCATTATACTTCGTCAGAATATCAGAAAAATCACTGTTCTCTTCATTAATGGAGAGATAGATGTTTTCAAGCCTTTTTTGGATGTTTTTGTATTGTTGAATGGAAATAAGAAATACTAAAGATATGATGACAAACAAAACAATTGTAGAAAAAAGGAGGATTTTTCTTACCCGATTACTGTTTTGGTGTATGACAATCGATTTTCGCATTCAAAATAAATCAAGCACAAAATAAAGGCTTTTATTGTGTTAATTATTATTTAATATTGAAAATTGTAGAGCCTAATCTACAGGCTTAAAAGAATTGTAAGTACGTGGTCTTACTATTTTTATGCTCTGTTTGGAAAGAGCTATACTGGCATTAAGTTCATATCCAACCAGTAATATTAAGGAGTTAAGATACATCCAGATCATGATCACTATTATCGTTCCGATAGATCCGTATAATTTATTGTATGCTCCGAAGTGATTGATATAATAAGCAAATCCGGAAAAAGTCAGAATTGCAAGAATAGTGGCGAGCGTCGCTCCCGGACTAAACAGTTTCCATTTCTGATTAGAGGCTGGTCCGAATTTATAAAGACAACTTACGGTAAAGAAGTAAATCCCGAATAAGATAATCCATCTGGCGGCTTTAATAATAAATGTCCAGAACCAGGACACATCTACCGAAATATTTGATTTGAGATAATTGATTACAATACCGGCAAATGTAAAGATACTCATCCCGACTGTGAGGGCAACAATAATGGTAAAGGATAAAGCCAATGCCACGAGACGCTGTCTTACCCAGCTGCGGTTTTCTGTGGTAAGGGAGGCCTTGTTAAAGGCCAGCATAAGGGTATGCATACCATTTGTGGAAAAGAAAGCCGCCAGCACAAAACCAAAAGATAACAACCCCCCGTTTTGATTTTTAATGATGTCTTCCAGAGTCGTCTGGATAACACCAAAGGCATTGTGCGGAATGATCACTTTGAGGAATTCCAGTAATTGTTCCTGAAAATTATCAATAGGAATATAAGGAATCATCGTAAACAGAAAGATGATAGCCGGAAACATAGCGAGCAGGAAATTATAGGCCAGAGAAGATGCTTTATTGAGAATGGATTCTCTGGCGATTTCCTGAAAGAAGAAAATCCCAACAGTATACAAGGGTAGAGATCCGAACCCCGGAAGTATTACCGACTTGGTCCATTCAATAAAATTATCGTATGGCTTGAACGTTAGTAATATTCGGTGAAATTTGTTCATTACTCTCCAAAATAAGCAGCCATTTTATGTTGAAAAATAGCCGGTGGCATACATGGTTTGTTTTTTTTGATATCCACAAATACCAGTTGTGTCGATCCGGTATTGATCAATTCGCCTGATTCGTTATACAATTCATGTTCAAATTTTAGACGAATACCGGGTTTGGTTCTTATTGTTGTCTTGATAGTGATCAATTCATCATAGCGTGCCGGTTTCATAAAGCGGCAGTTTAGTTCCAGCACAGGCAGCATGACGCCCATGTCTTCCAGCTCTTTGTAAGAGATGCCTGTGCTTCTCAGCATTTCTGTCCGTGCTACTTCATAGAATGCAGCATAATTACCGTAATACATGTATCCCATTTGATCTGTTTCTGCATATCGTACACGTAACTGGTTTTCAAATACAAACATTATTTCTGATTATTTCTTAATATTTCGGTCATTCAATGCCTGTTGATATTTACGGGCATATGCTAAGTGTTCTGTTTCAGTTTTGGAAAAATTGTGGTATCCTGAAAAATCCTCTTTTGCTACCATATAAATAAAATCATGATGCTCATAATTCAATACTGCATCAATAGAAGCAATGGTAGGCAGGCTGATTGGTCCCGGAGGCAATCCACGATTCAGATAAGTATTATATGGTGATACTACCCGAAGATGTTTGTTCAGTACCCTGCGGATAGTGAAGTCCTGATTCGCAAATATAACTGTAGGATCAGCCTGCAACAACATCCCTTTACGCAATCTGTTGATGTATAGTCCTGCGATTTTAGGCATTTCATTTCTGTGCAGTGCCTCACCTTTCACAATAGAAGCAAGTACGCTGACTTCCTGAGGAGTCAGTTCAAGGGCTTTAGCCTTTTCCAGGCGTTCTGCATTCCAGAATTTTTTATATTCATCATTGAAGCGGGCTATAATTTTTTCAGGAGCAGTATTCCAATAGATCTCGTATGTATTAGGAATAAACATCGTAAAAAAATTATCTTTCGTAAATCCATACTGTTCGGCTAATGTATCATTATTCAGCAACTGCATGAAAGTAGCCGAATCAGCTTCAAAATTTTTAGCTAATAAAGCCGCAAAGTTTTCTTTCAGGCGTACAGTTTCGAATCTGAATTTGACAGCATCCTGATAGCCACCACGCAGATTTCCGATCAGACGACGGTTATTCATGCCTGGTGTCAGTTTGTACCGGCCGGGTTTCACACTGTTTTTATAATCCATTTGTGCCGCCGCAAAATCAAAAAGCTCCGGATTATCAACGATTTTCTTCTCCTTAATTTCCTGTAAAACCTGCTCATACGTTGAATTGTCGCGGATATATAAATATTCCTGATTGGCAGTAACACTTGATCCAAAAAATGCACGGTAATATTTCCATCCGAAATAACCTCCTACTACTAAGATTAAGACAATTATAATTCCCAGCCATTTAGGCATTTTTCTGTTTTTCTTTTCCATGATTATATTTTCTATTGCTGAGAAAGTGAAAGGTTAATAGGAGTTCCTAAACTCACCAGACCTACAGTCGTGTCAGGAGTCTGACTGATAACACGTGCTGCTGTAGAATCACTTACTGTTCCCTGATATTGTACTACGCCGACATTCAGTCCTACACCTTGTAATGCAAATTTAGCCTCCGTTAAGGTCAGCCCTAACAGATTAGGAATATTTATCTCATCTTCTCCGCGACCGTCACCCAGTACAAGTTCGATACGTGAACCCTTAGGTACCATACGTCCGGGTTTTAACTTTTGCCCTGCAAATTTTACATCTAATACTACATCCTTCGCAATATCCGCGATATAAGTTGTATCCCCCAAACGGAACCCATGATTTTTCAGAATAGCAGAAGCTTCAATAAGCGTCTTGTCAATAATATTCGGGAAATCAACCTCTGGTGCGGTTTTAGAGATAATGGTCAGATAAATTGTACGCCCGCTTTTAACATGAAAATTGGGTTCAGGATCCTGCTCAATCACCAGACCCGGCTTGGCATCCATCTGATATACAGAATCAATCTGATAATCCAGTCCGGCATTGTCAAGGGCATCAATAGCCTGTTCGATTATCATTCCTTTGACTTTCGGCACCGGAATCGCTTCATTATGTTTTGTATAAATTCCTAATCCAAAGTAAATGCCCAGAAAAAGGACAACAAAAAAGGCAATTGCTAACAATAAATTCTTTCTGAAGGTATCAGTCCTTAAGTAGGTGAATATTTTTGACATTGTAATAATCTAAGACCCTATATTGAGTATAAACAAAAAAGTACATACAAACTTGAAGCCACGCTTTGGTTTTAAGTTAAGTATTATACCATAATTAAAACAAAATTATTCGTTTTTCCGTGCATAGCAAATTATATTTGCTAATAAGAATCACTAAATTTTATGAAAGCAAAAATAGCATTATTAACCGGAGGTTATACAGGAGAAGCAGAAGTTTCTTTTAAAAGTTCTGCATTTGTGTATAGTCAGCTGGATCACAATAAATATGATGTCTACCTGATTACAATTACAAAAGACCACTGGTTTCATGTCAATGAACAAGGCGTGAAATTTACGGTCAATCGTGAAAACTTTACACTTCCGCTTGACCATGAAACTATTCGGTTTGATCTTGCTTTTATTCTGATACATGGAACTCCTGGTGAAGACGGGCGTTTGCAGGGGTATTTTGATATGCTGGATATTCCTTATACTTCCTGTGATGCACTGACTTCTTCGCTGACAATGAATAAAGGATATACTAAAGCAGTACTTGCCGGTATTCCGGATTTGCATATGGCAAAATCTGTGCTGTTGTTTGAAGCACAGCGTGCTGAGGCTGTAGCAACTGTACAAGCTAATCTGTCCCTGCCGTATTTTGTAAAACCGAATGCCGGAGGAAGCAGTATAGGTATGACGAAGGTGAAAACCAATGAGGAATTGGCTGAAGCAATCGATAAAGCATTTGATGCAGAGAATACAGGCAAGCAGGTTATTGTGGAAGAATTTGTGACCGGACGGGAATTTTCACAAGGTATTTATAGAAATGTAGAAGGCTTATTGACTGTTCTCCCTGCAACCGAAGTGAAAACTACACGTGAGTTTTTCGACTATGAAGCAAAGTATACGCCCGGATTGACAGAGGAGATTACACCGGCAGATCTTACCGAAGAGCAACAGTCCAGAATAGCAGCCTTACTCAGAGAAGTGTACATCCGGTTAAATTGTAAAGGAATGGTTCGAATAGACTTTTTCCTGGAAAACGGAACAGATAAGTTCTATTTTATTGAAATTAATACCATCCCTGGGCAGACAGCTCAGAGTTTTATTCCACAACAGGTACGTGCTGCCGGAATGAAAGAAACCGATTTTTACGGGGAGCTGATAGAAGTTGCGTTAAAGAAATAGAGCTGTAATATTCAGGGCTATACCGCCATTTGGAAGACATACACGCTATGCATATTTTCCAAATGGCGGATTTTTTTAATGTTTTTTTCTGAAATCAAATTTTGTCAGATCAGGCTCTACTTTTTTAGGTCTTTTTAATTCTTCCTGATAAAGCAGTTGTCCCAGATTTTTTAAGAACGGATAAGTCAAGGTTTCATATTCATAAATCCCATCATTATAAATTCCGTCTTCATTAGACTGGACTACAGCTGCAAGCAGAAATTCGACCCCGTTTTTGAAATCTACGATATAAGCATTGTCAATATTGTATCCGTAGGAATCTCCGTATTTGTTAAAGATTCGTATGTCCGTATTTAAGACGGCTTGTTTGTCACGTCCATAGAATAAAAGTTTACTATATGTTGGCCAAAATTCATTTTCATCATACTTTGGATATTCAGATTCGAAAGGATAGCGGGACATATAATCATATACAAAATCATAGTCTGTCTTTGAGAGCTTAAATCTTTCTGAAGGTCCGTAAGCTTCGGGAAAAAGTAATTTTTTCATAATGAGCTGCTGATCTTCCAGTGCATATACATTCAGGCCCTCAAAGCTCCATGGCTGATACACAATTTCATCTTTATCATTCATATATCCTTTTCCCTGTATCGTGTTTTTCAGATTCATTGGATAATCATTGACATCATATCTTGCTTCCTGATGATATAATATCTTGTCCCCGTCATAGAATGTTACAGGGTTCGTATTTTTTGCCCAGATACCTTTATCGCCAATGGCAAGACGGTTGACTATCCGGCTATTTTGGGTTCCGTATTTCTTTAGTTTCTTATTTAATTCTTCGCGGCCAATAAACTCAAACAGTCTGTTTTGAGCATCGTTGTCACTGGTCAGCAGGATTTTGCGGACATACTGACCAACACTTGGCAGTCCGGTTTCCGAAGAAGAATCATGATCTACCCGGGTCTGCTTTTCAAATGCAGAATCTATTCTCAGAGGAGTGTCTTTTGTCAGTCCTTTAATGTTGAGTTCATTAATCTTTTCTAAAGCCAGGATTGCAGTCGGCAATTTAACAGTGCTCGCCGGATAGAAATACCAATGCGGATTGAGTCTGTAGCTGAACGATTTGAAGTGCGGAATATTATTTTTATCCCTGTCTATCTGTGTATAGATAATCTGTACTTCGTGATGTGTAGGATGGTTCAGAATCTCTCCGAATAAATCAGGATGGCTTCTGAGTAATTTTTCAAGATAAGTTGTATCTGTTTTTTGTGCAAAACTATGCATGGCAATTAGGTTCAGAACAATAAAAATGGTTTTTTTCATAATTTGCAGACAATTCTTAAGTGAAGTTAATTAAAAATTGCACAAAAACGCATATTTCTTTTGTTATGAATGCTCAAAACCGGCTTTGTATCGGGCTAATGCCCGATCTCTCGCCCATGCATGCTCTACAATGGGAGAAGGGTAACTGAAGTCCTGAAATTCAGGTACCCATTTTTTGATATAAACAAATTTAGGATCAAACTTTTTGGTTTGTATGGTCGGGTTAAAAATACGGAAGTAGGGTGCAGCATCCATGCCGCAACCAGCAGCCCATTGCCAGTTGCCGATATTTGCACTTTGATCATAGTCTAATAATTTCTGTGCAAAATAAGCCTCTCCCCATCTCCAATCAATCAGCAGATGCTTGCAGAGGAAACTGGCTGTCAGCATACGTACCCGATTGTGCATAAAACCAGTCGTGTTTAATTCACGCATTCCGGCATCCACCAGCGGATATCCGGTCTGTCCGTTACACCAGGCTTCAAAGTGAGCTAAATTATTTTCCCATCGGATGTGATCATACTTGCTGTAATACGCCTGGTTGACCGTATGTGGAAAATGCCATAGACACATCATGAAAAACTCCCGCCAGACAAGTTCATGTAGGTAGGTTTTATTCTGTGACGGGTAAGCCCGTTCTACTAATTTTCGTATACTGATCGTTCCGAAGCGCAGATGTACACCCAGATGAGAAGTTCCGTTTTCAAGGCTTGGTATATCTCTTGTGTCAGCATAATCAGCTATACCTGTAAAGAAAGTTTTTTCAGGAAATGGGATGGTAGACAGAGAAAAGCCAAGATCCTGTAAAGAAGGAAGCGTATAATCAGCCTGGCGAAGATTGTTAAGGAGATTTTCGGAATTGTAAGAAGGTAGAGGAAGTTTTTCCTCCAGCGTTGTAAGCCATTTGTTTTTATAAGGCGTATATACTGTATATGGCAATCCGTCGTTTTTGACGATTTCATCTTTTTCAAAGATAACCTGATCTTTGAACGTGAGAAAATCGACCTCATATTGCTGTAAAATTCCTTGGATAAGAAGATCTCTGGTAATCGCCGCCGGTTCGTAATCCGAATTTACATATACTGCTGCGGGTTTGTATTCTTCATATATCTCTTCCCATACTGTTGCCGGGTCACCATAGTACGTTTTGATACTACTGCCGTAAGGTTTCAGTTGTTCCTGTAGCAGTTGAAGTTGCTGGTAAATAAATGTTACTCTGGCATCGGCCGGATCATCCAGCCTGGTCAGTATCGTGGAATCAAATATAAAAACCGGCTGTACCGCTGCTTCTGAACTTAATGCACGGAATAAAGCGTGATTATCTTCCAGTCTCAGGTCACGTCGAAACCAAAATATGGATGTTGGTACCGCAGACATGGCTATTACTTACGGTTAAAGACCTGGAAGGTATAATCAAAGGCGTGTTTATCATCTGCAAAGTGCTTTTCTTCACTTTCCAGCATCCACTCTTCAGGATTTAACACAGGAAATACGGCATCACCTTCAATAGTTGTATGCACACGTGTCAACAATACTTTATGTGCAAATGGCAGAGTTTGTTCATAGATATTCGCTCCGCCGATCACAAATACTTCTCGCTCATCCCGGCAGTACAGGATCGCCTCCTGCAGACTATTAGCCGTATCTACATCCGGATGATGAAAATCCTGATTGCGAGAGATCACAATATTGCGACGGTCCGGAAGTGCTTTACCAATGGCTTCAAATGTTTTACGTCCCATAATGACACTGTGTTCGAGCGTATTTTTCTTGAAGTATTTAAAGTCATTCGGCAAATGCCATGGCATTTGATTGTCTTTACCAATGACATTGTTTTCGGCTGCGGCAACGATGAGTGTTATTTTCAAATGTGACATGTACGTATTGATGTAGTCGGTTGGAACTGTTTTTTCGTTTTGTATCTGACTGTTCTTAAATTCTTACTTCCAGTATTAGAGATTGTTACTAAACAGCTACTGGTGCCTTGATATGCGGGTGAGATTCGTAATCTACCAGCTCAAAATCTCCGAATTTGAAATCAAAAATATCACGAACATCCGGATTGATGATCATTTTCGGAAGTGGCTTCGGATCCCTGCTCAGTTGTAATTCAGTTTGCTCAAAGTGATTGCTGTAAATATGTGCATCGCCGAGTGTATGAATAAATTCTGCAGCTTCCATATCACAAACCTGCGCGACCATCATTGTCAACAAGGCATAAGATGCGATGTTAAAAGGTACACCCAGGAATATATCTGCACTCCGCTGGTAGAGCTGGCAGGACAACTGTGGTTTCATAATGCCGGCTTCAGGTTGGGCCGGAGCAACATAAAACTGAAAAAATGCATGACAAGGAGGCAAAGCCATATGTTCTATTTCAGCCACGTTCCATGCGGATACAATTATTCTGCGTGAGTCCGGAGTATTCTTTAGTTGCTTGATCACCTGAGCGATCTGATCAATGTGCTCTCCGGCCGGAGTCGGCCATGAACGCCATTGTGAACCATATACCGGGCCAAGATTGCCCTGCTCATCTGCCCATTCATCCCATATGCTCACACCATTTTCCTTTAAATACTGAATGTTGGTTTCTCCCTTCAAAAACCAGATCAGTTCGTGAATAATCGAACGCAGATGTAGTTTTTTTGTCGTAACCAAAGGGAATCCTTCTTTTAAATTGAATCGCATCTGATAGCCAAACACACTCTTGGTACCTGTACCCGTACGGTCAGTCTTGGTTACACCATTGGTATATACGTGCTTAAGGAGATCTAAATACTGTTTCATGATTTTTATTTAAAAGACATACGAAGATAAGGGATTTAGAACCATTAGAGTGTCACAATTTTTCAACAACTCACATTTTGCAAGTTTTTATGTATTTTTGCAAAATTATTATGAATAAAAAAGTAGCTTTTTATACCCTTGGATGTAAACTGAATTTTTCGGAGACCTCATCTATTGGGCGTATATTCAAAGATGCCGGCTATGAAACTACAGCTTTCAATAGCCAGGCAGATGTATATGTCATCAATACCTGCTCTGTTACAGATCATGCAGATAAGAAGTGTAGAAAAGTCGTCAAAGAGGCTCTGAAGTATTCTCCGAATGCTTATATCACTATTGTAGGATGCTATGCCCAATTGAAACCTCAGGAGATCGCTAATATACCAGGTGTGGATATGGTATTGGGTGCTGCTGAAAAATTCAATATCATAGAGCATATCAATGATCTCACCAAGCAGGAAAAGACAATTGTTCATAATGCACCGATAGATGAGACCAATCAGTTTGTGTCGGCCTATTCTATTGGTGACCGCACCCGGACATTTTTGAAAGTCCAGGATGGTTGTGATTACTCCTGTACATTTTGTACAATTCCATTGGCTCGCGGAGCCAGCAGATCCGGAAAGATTGAGGATATTGTGCGTCAGGCAGAAGAAATCGCAGCGTCAGGTGTAAAAGAAATCGTACTGACCGGTGTCAATATCGGGGATTTTGGTGTCCGTGACGGAGAACGTCAGGATCGGTTCCTGGATCTGGTAAAAGCACTGGATGAAGTAGAAGGAATAGACCGTATTCGTATTTCATCTATAGAACCCAATCTGTTGGCAAATGATATTATAGAATTTGTAGCACAATCCAAACGTTTTGTTCCGCATTTTCATATGCCGTTGCAATCTGGGAATAATAAAATCTTAGGAATGATGCGTCGCCGGTATAAACGTGAATTGTACGCCGAACGTGTCGAGAAAATAAAATCGCTGATGCCGGATTGTTGTATTGGAGTCGATGTGATTGTTGGTTTTCCCGGAGAGACACGTGAGGATTTTCTGGATACGTACAACTTTCTCAATGAGATGGATATTTCGTACCTGCATGTATTTACGTATTCTGAACGTGAAAACACGATTGCAGCGCAGATGGAGGGTGCTGTACCGGGCGCACAACGAAGTGATCGCAGCAAAATGTTGCATATCCTTTCCGAAAAAAAACGGCGGGCATTTTATGAAAATCAATTAAGTAAAATTGGAGACGTACTTTTTGAAAGTGATGAAAAAGAAGGATTCATGCATGGGTTCTCCAAAAACTATGTGAAAGTACGTACAGCTTACGATCCCCTTCTGGTTAACGAAGTGATTCAGGTCAGATTTACTTCGGTTGCCGAGACCGGAGAAGTAGAAATAGAAGAATTACCGGAAGTATTTATTCACGCCTAACAAGGAAACATAAACATATAAAACGAAAAAGACCGACAGGATTTCCAGTCGGTCTTTTTTAATATTGTCAGACTGTTTCTGTAGCCTTCTCTTTATTCAGATTCATCCATACTACAATCAATAGAATGATCACTACTCCGATCCATTGAAGCAAAGTGACGTGCTCAGTCAATACGAAGTAAGACATACACACAGCCACCGGGAGCTCTGCAGCACTTAATATACTGCTCAGCGAGACGCCGATCTTCGGTATCCCGTAAGCAAACAGGAGGGGTGGTAATACGGTCCCGAATATGGAGAGAATCAATCCGAAGTACCAAATCCCATCACCCAATTCTCCTGTAAACAAGGAAATGGGACGGAAAAGAATAAAGATCAATATACATGATCCCGTCACCATCAGGCCGCTTTTCTGAATAGGGGGATAATCATTTCCAACACGTCCGTTGACAATGAGGAAGGACGCATATCCTGTTGCGGCCAGCAATCCGTATCCAATTCCTGCCAGATCAAAAGATTCAATTCCTTTATCAAGCAGACCTGTAGCTAATAACGTACTGAGGAGAATGACAACTATTCCGATAGCCTGTTTTCGGGATGGTTTAGACCGGAAGATAATAAATTCTATTAATGCACCTATCCAGATATATTGCATCAGAAGTACGATTGCCAGTGAAGCAGGTACCAGAGATACACATTTATAATACAGGATACTGACCAGACCGGTAGAAAATCCGCTGATCAATATTGTCCATAATTTGGTCTTCTTCGGATACTTATCCAATCGTTCCTTATTAAATATTCGTACCCCAAAGTAAATAGCCCACAAAATCACCATTCCGAAAAGTACTTGCATACCGATTACCTCTGCCAGTGTGAAGTTTTGAGCATAAGCCTTTTTTACAAAGGTGGATAATATACCAAAACTACTTGCCCCTAAAAAAACTGCGATTGCACCCTTTAATTTTTCCATATTCTAAAATTCCTGCCAAATGTACGAATTAAGCAACATCGACGTTAATATATTGTCGTCATATGACGTTTTTTGTACATTTGTATAGCAACAACTTATCTTTTTATGAAGCGAATATCCTCTTACTTAGCTTTTTCAGTATGTCTTGTTTTCTTAGTCTTATCTTCTTGTTCCAGTAAAAAGAAAGTATTGGTAGGTGGTGGCTACAAAGGAGAAAATCGTACAAGCGGAGTATTATCAGATGCCAGTTCGGCAAGAGGCGTTGATCTGACAGGTTCTAATCTGGAGAATTATGCCAAATTGCTAAATGTAAGCGTCAGGGATCTCAATAACCGCTATCTCTACGGATTTATTAATGACTGGATGGGAAGTCCGCATCGTCTGGGAGGACAAACCAAAAGCGGAATCGATTGCTCAGGTTTTGTAGGAATCTTATATAAAGACGTATATGGTAAAATAATTCCCCGTACCTCAAGAGATATGGGAGCACTTGTAAACAGTAAGAGAGAAAGCCAGCTAAAAGAAGGGGATCTTGTCTTTTTCTCCTTCGGAGGAGGAGCAATAGATCATGTAGGTGTTTATCTCCACAATCATAAATTTGTTCATGTATCTACCCGAAAGGGAGTAATCATTTCAGATCTGACAGATTCATGGTATGCAAAATACTTTACCGGAGCAGGCACTATTAAATTATAACAGAAACAGTAAGCTCCGGTTTATAATGAAAAGAGTCAACTTATAGCAATAAAAGTTGACTCTTTCCTGTTTTGACGGCCAAAGTTTGATGATTCCTTATTATATTCTGTACTTTTGTCAAAATTTTAGAATTTAGAAATGAGTTTAAATAGTAGAAAGATCTTTATTGGACTATGTATAGTAGTTCCGTTTTTATTGTACTGTGTGTATTACTATTCTAATATGGTCAAGAATGCTCCATACAGATTTTCGGATTTCGAATCGATTGTCATTAAATATGGAGAACCCGATCATATGGTCAATGAATTCAATTCCAAAACCCACCATTATCAATATCTGGATAAGCGTGATTCATTGATCAATGACACATTAAAACTTCGTAAAGATGATTTATTGTATCTGCACCGCAAAGCAATGGAACTTGGATTCTGGAATCTGGATGACGATATGACAACCAGGAGAGCAAATGCAAGTGAAGGTAAAGAGATTCCGCGTTACTATGTGGAATACAATTATAAAGACAAGTCCAAAAAAGTCACGCTGGATGCCGATTATCCTGGCAATCCGAAGATGAAAGATGCTGCTAAGACTGTTGTTGATGAGATTCTGAAAATGATCGCAGAAGCACAGGCTAGATAAAACTAAAAATATACTCCATAAAAAAGGTCACTCTACCGTAGAGTGACCTTTTTTATGGAGTAATAAATGCGAAATAATAATCATTTAATTGGGTCTTAATCCTGACTTAATATCCGCTCTCTACATTTGTGTCAGAGTAATTTTTGTTTATATCCAATGTTAGGGTTAAAATTGTTAGAGATCTGTTGCGAAACACATTCATAACATAGTTTGTTTTAAGATGGAAAAAGGTAATCGCCAGATTACCTTTTTTTATGTCTTAATGATATGTTTTTTCTAATTGCTTCGGGTCATGCTTGTGTTTGAACAGCAAAGCAAATAATACAGCTATAACGAGTGTATATGCTGAAAAGGCCAGCCATATATGATGCCAGTCCTTAAGATGTAACGGTTTCTCGAATGCCCCTGTAGCGGATATAGCGACGCCTTTATCTTTTAAAAAGGCCACAAAATGTATATTGGTCACTTCGGATTGAAGAAAAGTAGCCAACTGACCGATATCCTGAAAAGACATAGTAAAGTAATGATCGATCACCCAACCCGAGATCAGACTGCCTAATACAGCTCCAAAACCATTTGTCATCATCATAAACAATCCCTGAGCCGAAGAACGGATTTTGGAATCGGTAGAAGTTTCGACAAACAGGGAACCCGAAATGTTGAAAAAATCAAAGGCCATACCATACACAATACAGGAAAGAATAATCATCCATAATCCATCCTGAGGATTGCCGTAGGCAAAAAGACAAAAGCGCAATACCCAGGCTACCATAGAAATCAGCATGACCTTCTTGATTCCGAATCGTTTTAAGAAAAACGGAATGGCCAGAATAAATAAAGTCTCCGAGATTTGAGAGATCGACATAATAATCGTAGAGTATTTTACGACTAATAATTCGGCATATTTCGGAAAAAACTTGAATTCATCGATATACACATCCCCATATGCATTGGTCAGTTGCAAAGCACCACCCAGAAACATCGAGAAGATAAAGAATAAAGCCATCTTATAATTTCCGAACAACTTGAATGCTTCCAGTCCAAATGTCTGCATCCAGGTAGCATTTTCTTTGATAAGTTTCTGAGGCGTGTTTTTAGGCAGTGTCAGTGCATATAATCCCAAGGATATAGCTGCAGTACCAGCGATATAAAACTGGATAGCAGTAGCTTTATTACCAGATAGGTTGACGATCCACATCGCTGCTATAAATCCGACTGTTCCCCAGACACGGATAGGAGGGAAGCTTTTCACAAGATCATAATTGTTCTTGATCAGTGCGGTGTAAGCGATCGAATTGGAAAGTGCCAGTGTAGGCATGTAACAACACATGGCTGCTAGCATGACATAAAAAAAGGAGCCCGGATTATCTACCTGTGGGAGGTAGAATAAAATAGCTCCATATAAAATGTGAAGTATACAGTATAGTCGCTCTGCATTCACCCATCGGTCTGCTATAATTCCGATCAGCGTAGGCATAAATAAAGAAGCGATTCCCATCGTTGCAAATATGGCTCCGAACTGTGTACCATCCCACTGTTTAGTGCCAAACCAAAAGTTTGCTATTGTTATTAACCATGCTCCCCACACAAAAAATTGTATGAAGTTCATAATGGTCAATCTAAATTTAATAGACATGTATGTTTGTTTCGTTAATTTTAAATCTAAGATGAAGATTTTCTGTAGGTGATTTCGTCACGGATTGCAGCTGCTGTCTCGTATTGCTCGTCTGCAATTGCTTTTTCCAGAGCAGCTTCTAACTGTTCATCAGAAAGTGAACTGTATGGTGATTTTTTCTGAGGTGTCGGGATCTCTTTACGTGGTTCCTGTGGAGCTTTGGCAGCTTCTACACTTTCAATATTTTCCAAAAATGCAAAATCATTACTTTCAATCACAATTCCGGCAGATGCCATAATAAATTCATAAGTAAAGATAGGGGCATCAAAACGTACAGCCAAGGCAATTGCATCAGAAGTACGGGCATCAATTTCAGAGATTTTTTCACCATCACTACAGATCAGTTTGGCGAAAAAAATACCGTCAATAAGATTGTAGATGATTACTTCCTGTAAAGTGATTTCGTAGGCATCGGCAAATGCTTTGAAAAGATCATGTGTAAGAGGACGACTGGGCGTCATTTTTTCAATTTCTACAGCTATAGCCTGTGCTTCAAAACCTCCAATGATAATAGGTAGTCTTCTATTGCCACCAACTTCTCCCAGCACAAGCGCATAGGCACCTGATTGCGTCTGACTATATGAAAGTCCTACGATATCTAAATTGATTTTCTTCATTCTTCCCTCTTACGATATTACAAAGATGTGAATATTAAAAGCAAAATAAAAGCGGCTACTACAATAATTTGAAATAGCCGCCTTTACGGGGTAACGAATTTACGATCAATTATTTTTATATGCTTTCAATGCTGCAGTCAATTTGGGTACAATATCAAAGGCATCACCCACAATTCCATAGTCTGCAACTTTGAAAAACGGAGCCTCCGGATCTTTGTTGATAACAACAATTGTTTTTGAAGAGCTCACACCTGCCAGATGCTGAATAGCACCGGATATTCCGATAGCGATATACAGATTCGGACTTACGACGATCCCTGTCTGTCCTACGTGTTCAGAATGAGGTCTCCATCCTGCATCCGATACCGGTTTGGAACATGCTGTTGCCGCACCCAATACATCTGCAAGTTCTTCAATTATAGCCCAGTTCTCAGGACCTTTTAGCCCACGTCCTGCAGAAACGACAATCTCGGCTTCCGGAAGTGAAACTTTATCGGTAGCCCGTACTATTTCTTTTACGATTGTACTCAGGTCAGTCGCTTGAAACTGAGGTGCAAAAGCTTCTATTGCAGCTGATCCGCCAACAGCCTTTGCTTCGTAAGCGTTTGGATTTACGGAAATTACTTTCACGGCAGAGCTTAGTTCAACAGTTGCAAATGCCTTATTAGAAAAAGCTGTTTTCTTAACAGATAAGCTATCACCGCTGATCTGAGGCAATTCGATTACTCCGTCTGCAAGACCAGCCTGCAGTTTGGTCGCAATACGCGGTGCAAGACCTTTACCGCTGAATGAATTGGACAGAACTACGATTTTGGATCCCTCTTTCTGAGCTGCTTCCGCAATGACAGAGGCATATGCTTGATTGACAAAGTTTTTAAGATCTCCATTTTGTACATTCAAAACTTTTGAAGCTCCGAACTGACCGAGTTTCTCCAGTTCAGAATTGCTGACATCACCGATCGATATAGCCGTAACAGTACTTCCTGTCTGGTCTGCAATGGCTTTTGCATAAGAAACAGCTTCAAATGCGGATTTCTTAAATTGACCTTCAATATTTTCTATATAAACTAATACAAACATAATTTTCAGTTTTAATAAAATGAATTAAATAACCTTTGCCTCATCATGCAAAAGACCCACCAATTTCTCTACTTCTCCGGCATCTACCATTTTTACTGTACCACGCGGAGCGGGAGATTCATATTTGGTGATATGAGACAATTGGGGTACTTCTACCGCAGGGATCACCTGCAAAGGTTTAGTCCGTGCACTCATGATTCCCCGCATATTCGGGATTTTGGGTTCAGCAACACCTTCAGCAGTACCCACAACCATAGGCAATGAAGTCGTCAATATTTCCTTCCCTCCTTCGATTTCACGTTCTACAGTAGCATTAGAACCATCAATATCTATTTTTTTGGCGATAGAAATAGAGGGTATATTCAATAATTCAGCTACAATAGCTCCTACCTGTGCTCCATTATAGTCGATAGACTCGCGTCCGGTAAGGATCAGATCAAAAGGATTGCTTTTGACATAATCAGCAATCTGATTTGCAACAAACCACGCATCACGTGGAACGCTGTCTACACGTACAGCATCATCTGCTCCTGTAGCCAATGCTTTGCGGATGGTAGCTTCTGTAGACGCTTCGCCAACATTAATTACCGTTACCGTGCCTTTCCCTCCTTCAGCCAGATCGATCGCTTTGGAAAGTGCAATCTCATCATAAGGATTTACAATAAATTGAACACCTGCTGTATTGAAGGCAGTTCCATCATTCGCAAATGTTATTTTTGATGTCGTATCCGGGACATTACTTATACAAACTAATATTCTCATAATTGTATGCGTTTTACACAAACCTAATATTTTTTGTAATAAAAGTAAAGTCTTTGAGGCGGAAATTTCCCATTTACAAAACTGTTTCTTTTGTCTTTTTTAACAAAATAATTGACCTGTTTGAATAATTTATTTTAATTAAACTATTTGTAATCAGTTACTTGGTTTTGTTTTTAATTTAATATTATACAGCTTGATATGATCGTCAGTGAAATGTCATTTTATATGCTAGCATAGTATTTTGAGTTTTTGATCCTTCAAAATTTTCTTTCATTTTAGGAATGATGAACAACCAAAATTTTATTTTTGCTACCTATTTGTTTTCGTCCAGAATTTTCTTTCTTTGCGCGTCGTATTCTTCCTGACTGATCAGTTTCTGATCAAACAGTTCTTTTAGTTCTTTAAGTCTGTCAGCTGTAGATTTGCTGTTAGCTTTATCGGAGGTAACAGCTTGTGGTGTATTTGCGCCGGCAGGGATAAGGTCGTAGGTGCGTTCGGGTTTGTATTTCATAGTCCATAGAAAAGGTACTAATACAAAGACACCTCCTATAATAGCACCGACATCTGCTTTTTCGTTTCTTGAGAAACTCGTGTTTAATGTTTCGTACCCTTCTTTTTCTAATTTAACATGGGTTGTGCTGCCAATGATCTTTGTATCCTCATATGCATATGGAGTGACTCCCACAGATTCGCCGTTTAAAAAGACTTTTGCACCGGAAGGATTGGATTGAATTAATGTTTTGCTTGCACAACTGGCAAATAGCATGGTGCTTGCTAATGAGAGTATTGCGGTTTTTTTTAAATTAATGGCAAAATTCTGCTGTTTTGTTTTCATAATTGTGTTAAAAATGTTTTGTTAAAATTATACACAATTATACAATGTTATTTTCGTTATCTCAAAATTAATAAAAATATGTATTTTAATAAGTTTAATAGATTTAAATATATTGTGAGCAATGATTAACTTTGGTTACATTATTACATAATATCAATTTATTACATAATATCAATCATCATGTCTTCTAAATTTGAACAACTTCAGGCATATTTAAAAGAAAGTCCCTTGGATCCGTTTCTGCATTATGCTCTTGCAAATGAATATCTCAAAACAGGAGAGGATTTGGAGGCTTTGAGCAGGTTTATAAAGCTTACAGAGCAGTTTCCGGATTATGTAGGTACTTATTATCATTTGGGTAAATTACTAGAGAAGCTTGATCGAAAGGATGATGCATTGCTGTATTACCAGAAAGGAATGGAAGTGGCCAAAGCAAAACGTAATATGCATGCACTGAATGAGCTAAAGGGAGCCTACCTTATGGCTATCGGAGAAGATGATGAAGATGACTATTAATGTTAAAATATGCTAAAAGTCAGCATCCCTGACTTTGTGGTATCAATTTTGTTTGCATAGTAACAGTTCCTTATGCACAAAAATGAAAACTAGAGTCTATATCCTTGCAACATTACTACTCTTTATTATTCTTGGTAGTTGTATCAACAACCGTCAGAATAAAACAGAGCGGTCAAATGATGCAGCATATAGCATTTCACCGGATGGAACTATCGAACAGAAGTCTGATCAGTTTACAGGAGAATATAAGGGCATATTACCTTGTGCAGATTGTGACGGAATCGAAACCATTTTGCATATTAATGCAGATAAATCCTATCAGCTCAGTACAAAATACCTTGGTAAAAGCGACGAAAATTTTGTGAAAAGCGGACGTTGGAAAATGCATGCCAATACCTTGACACTGGAAGGAATAGATTACAAATTCAGAATCCTGGAAGATCAGTTATCTCAGTTGGATCTCTCCGGAAATGATATTAAGGGCGATCTGGCAGATCAATACCGTCTTGCAAAATTTGAAGAATAAAAATATATAAAGCACTGTTGTTAAAAAGAAAATGCCGTTTGTCAATCTCTGATAAACGGCATTTGTTGTAAATAGTGTATGGTTTTTAAACTAAAACATCCTGATTGCAAAGTTCTTTGAGTTTACTTACCACAATGTCGACTTCTTCTTTTGTGTTATTTTTGGAAAATGAAAACCTTACTGATGGTCTTGTGCTGCTTGCATTGATAGCAGATAGTACATGTGAGCCTATATCAGATCCGGAACTGCATGCGCTGCCTCCCGAACATGAAATACCTTCGATATCCAAACTGAATAGTAACATATCAGCCATATTTGTACATGGGAAAGATACATTCAGTACAGTATAAAGAGATTTTTCGGAATCCGTCTCACCGTTAAAGCCTACATTAGGAATAGCCTTGATCAGCTCTTCTTTCATATAAGATTTAAGACCTTGTATATGTGCCTGATGTATTTCCATTTCATTATAGCACAATTCCAATGCTTTTGCCAGTCCTACTATTCCATAGACATTTTCGGTGCCGCCCCGCATATTACGCTCCTGAGCACCGCCATAAATCATCGGTTTAATCTTATTCTTTCCGTTGATGTACAGAAAGCCTACACCTTTGGGGCCATGAAACTTGTGTGCCGCTCCGGTTATAAAATCAATTTTCAACTGACTCAGATCATGTCTGTAATGTCCCATTGTCTGTACCGTATCCGCATGGTATACAGCATTGTACTGGTGACATATTTCGGCTACTTTTTGTATATCCGTTAAATTCCCCAATTCATTATTGGCATGCATCAGTGAGACAAAAGTACGCGGATTTGAAGCCAGAAGTTGTTCCAACTGTTCGAGATCCACATTTCCTTTGGCATCTACCTTAAGAATATTCAGTTGTATCTTACCTTCTTTCTGTAATTCTTCCAGTGTATGAAGTACGGCGTGATGTTCTAATGGTGAAGTAATAGCATGCGTTATCCCGAGATCTATTACCGATCTCACGATAGCCATGTTATCTGCTTCAGTACCTCCGGAAGTGAAAAATATTTCAGAAGGAGAAGTATGGAGTAGATTAGCCACAGTTTTTCTGGCTTTTTCAACTATCGTCTTTACTTGGCGACCATGTGCATGAATAGAAGATGGGTTTCCAAAGTTTTCCTGCATAGTCTCTACCATCACTTTAATGACCTCAGGGTCTAAAGGTGTGGTAGCAGCGTTATCAAAATAAATTTGCATAAGAACAAAGTTAGAAATAAGAATTAAATTTTTAAAGACGCTTTTTTTCCAGGGACGACCAACAGGACAATTCCAGCCAGGCTTAACAGTAAGGCGAGGATTACTAAAATGTCACCATTACCGGTATAAAATGTGATATTCTCATTGAGATTTATTTCCTGAGTAAGTGCTGCCGGAACCCACCATGAGGTTTGCTGGATAATATCTCCTCTCTGATTTATAAAAGCAGAGATTCCGGTGTTAGCCGCACGGGCTATCCACCTGCGGTTTTCAATAGCTCTTAACTTGGCATAATCCAGATGCTGATCTTTACCGGAAGTATTTTTCCACCAGCCGTCGTTAGTAACAATTGTGATAAACTGAGCACCCTGTTTTACGTACTGTCCTACATAGTCACCCCATATCGATTCATAACATATTACAGGTGCTGCACCAATTCCGCTGCCAGCATAAAAAACACTGGGTTCATCCTGCTTTCCATATCCTCCGGTTGTTCCGCCAAATTGAGCAAATAAAGGCTTTAAAAAGCTCAATGCTGACCCGAAAGGCATCTGTTCTACACCGGGAACCAGTTTGGATTTATGATAAAATTGTAATTTGGACGAGTTATCTATAAATACTGCTGCATTAAAATTGTCTATAAATTGAGTACCGTACGGACGTGCAGTAGCTGTACGCTGATCCGTATACATACGACTACTCTCTATTCCTGATAATACAGCACCGTTTTTATATTTGTCCAGGAAAGACGATATTTCTTCATAAGCCGGATATTGCCGGAAGTTATCTTCATCTATCCAGCCTCTCGCTGAAATGGCTGTTTCGGGCCAGACAAAGAATTCTGTATTAGGTTTCGCTACTGATTCAGAAAGTCTGATCAGGGTTTTCAGCTGTTCTTCAGGAGATATACTCCCGAATTTTTGATAAGGATCTATATTAGGTTGCGTCACTACTACCTGTGAAGGGTTAAGATGTTCTTCATACGTAAAGTATCGGATTAAAGATCCTCCGATTGGTATGAAGATTACAGCTATCAGCGCAATATTAGTCCATTTTGGTTTAGTAAGCGACTGTATGTTACGTTTATGTAATACAAGCAGAAACACCAGAATATTGACTGCCCATATCCAGACAGATCCGCCGTATACACCTGTCCATTCGTACCATTGTATAAGGGGATGAGTAGCTGCAAAGCCATTTCCCAGCGTCATCCACGGAAAAGCGAGATCCCACCATTGGTGAAGATATTCATAGCATATCCAAAAAGCGGTAAGTCCGATCAATGAACGTGAAGGAGACTGTTTTTTGCGGAGTCTGTAGTACAGCCCGAAAACTATGGTCATCAGCAAGGGCGCAAGTCCGAACGGAATAAGGGAAATGGGTAATGCGGCGTATGCCGGAAGCCCCGCACTCATGGCGTTATATACCCAGTAGATACTTGCTGTATTCCACAGAAAACCTGTGATGAAAGCAAGTCCTGCTATTTTTCGCCCCTTTTTTACTTCGCTGCTTCGGATTACATTTTCTATAGCCAGTAGTAATGGTACAAAAGCAATCAGTAGCAGGGGGCCTGTATAAGGTATGGGAGGCCATGCCAGCCAAAGTAAAAAGGCACTTAAAAGTGCCAGTAAATAGTTATTTTTCACTTATTACAATTGAGACAATAGTTCATTCTTTTTGTTTTCGTACTCCGCCTGTGTTATAAGCTGCTTATCAAACAACGATTTGAGTTTCTTCAGTTTTTGCGTGATTTCATCATCTTCCTCTACCGGTGCCTTTGGCTCCGGAGCAGGAGGAGTGTAAGCGGGTGCTACATAGTTGTTCACTACAGGTGCAGCCGGCTCAGCAGGAGCTTCTTCATAAAAAGATTTTGGCTCGGCAGGAGCAGGTGTTTCTTCTTTTTTTACTTCTATAACCGGTGCAACAGGTGTTGAGATCACAATTTTTTCTTTTTCAGACTGTGTTTCTTCCTTTTTGCTGTTTTCCAAAGCTCCTTTTATAAGCTGATAAAGCTTGCGGGCCTGAATTTTCGGGATATAATCGATACTCAGATTTTCACCTGTGAATGGAATAACAGTTACTTTAGATCCGAAGATCTCTTCTTTAAAAGCAATATCCTTGATGTCTTTCCAGCTGAAAATCTCAAAATTGGTCGCTAAACCAAGTTTAGTGAATTCGCACAGGAAGATACGTTTACTGCTCACCGCAATACTGTCCGGTAATATGGTCACTGCAGGTTTTTTCTGCAATGCAATGTAGTCGATCTGTTCACCGGCAGTGAGCATATCCTTTAACTTATCTACTAATTTCTCTACTACCTTGACGTCTTGTCCGTCTTGTATATATTTATCAATAATCATTTTCTAAATTATTTGAATGAATAACAAAATATGATAACTATTCTAATCCTGCAATACAAATTACGAATTCTCCCTTAATTGGATTGTTTTCGAAATGTAATTTTAACGATGCTAATGTTCCCCTAACATTTTCTTCATACATTTTGCTCAGTTCACGGGAAACAGAACCTTGTCTTTCTTCTCCAAAGACGGCAATAAATTCGTCTATAGATTTGAGCAAACGATGGGGTGACTCATAAAAAATCATTGTGCGTTTTTCATCCGCAAGATTTTTTAATCTTGTCTGCCTTCCTTTTTTTACGGGTAGGAAACCTTCAAAGCAAAACCTGTCATTTGGCAAGCCTGAATTTACCAGCGCAGGTACAAATGCCGTAGCTCCCGGCAGACATTGTACTTCAAGACCTTCTTTCAGGGCAGCTCTGACTAATAGAAAACCGGGATCTGAAATAGCAGGAGTGCCAGCATCAGAAATCAGGGCTATCTGCTGTCCTTCTTTAAGAAATCTGATAATCTCTGTTACAGCTTTATGTTCATTGTGCTGATGATGCGCAAAAACCTTTTTGTCGATACCAAAGTGTTTGAGCAAGGGAGCAGAGGTCCGCGTATCTTCAGCAAGAATCAGATCAGCTTCTTTCAATACACGAATAGCACGGAAAGTCATATCCTCAAGATTGCCAATAGGCGTGGGAACTAAATATAACATAGTCAAAGGTAAAGGTTTTTTGTGAAAAGACGTATGTCGCTGATGAGGGACTTTATATTTGGCCATTTGTAGGAGAAAAGTGAGGTAATGAAGACTGAATTCAAACCTTTTATGAATTCATTTTCTGTATATTCTTAGCTCTTCTTATCTTTGGTCATTATTAAATACATAAATAGTATGTTGCAATTAAATTATATCCGTGAAAACAGGGATAAGGTAATCGAAAGATTAGGGGTGAAAAACTTCAAGGAATTAGGTTTGGTTGACGAAATCATCTCTTTGGATGAGTTACGTCGCAAGACCCAGTCGGAGTCAGATTCCCTTTCAGCAGAAGCCAATGCTGCCGCAAAACAAATAGGAGATTTGATGCGTCAAGGTAAAAAAGAAGAAGCTGAAACTGTTAAATCGCAATCGTCCGGATATAAGGAGCAAGTAAAGCAACTGACTGAAAAGCTAAGTGAAGTAGAACAGGAACTGCATAATAAAATTGTACAATTGCCTAATCTGCCACATAGTTCAGTTCCGGCAGGAGTAGCTGCCGAAGATAACGAGGTAATTTATACGGCAGGGGATGTACCTAGTCTGGATGAAGATGCTTTGCCTCACTGGGAACTGGCTGCAAAATATGATATTATCGATTTCGAATTGGGAACGAAGGTCGCAGGAGCTGGATTTCCGGTGTATAAAGGAAAAGGTGCAAGGTTACAACGTGCGTTGATCAATTTCTTTCTTGATCAGGCTGCAGAAGTAGGATATAAAGAAGTGCAGGTCCCTATTGTAGTTAACGAAGCTTCCGGTTTCGGAACAGGGCAACTGCCTGACAAAGAGGGGCAGATGTACCATGTAGGTCAGGACGATCTGTATCTGATCCCGACGGCGGAAGTACCAGTGACGAATATGTACAGAGATGTTATCGTAAAAGCAGAAGATTTTCCTATCCGTCATTGTGCTTATACACCATGTTTCCGCAGAGAAGCAGGTTCCTACGGAGCACATGTACGCGGACTGAACAGACTGCATCAGTTTGATAAAGTGGAGGCTGTACAGATTGTACATCCTGATCAATCTTATGCCGTAATAGAAGAGATGTGTAAATATGTACAGGGACTTTTGGAAAAACTGGAATTGCCATACCGGGTACTGCGTCTTTGCGGTGGCGATATGAGTTTTACAGCTGCTTTGACATATGATCTTGAAGTGTACAGCACAGCACAAAAAAGATGGCTGGAAGTTTCTTCAGTCTCTAATTTTGAAACGTATCAGGCAAATCGTCTGAAAGTACGTTTCAAAAATGAAGAGGGTAAAATGCAATTAGCTCATACATTGAACGGATCAGCTCTTGCGCTTCCACGCATTGTGGCTTCCTTACTGGAAAATAATCAGACAGGTAAAGGAATTAAAGTTCCGGCAGCTCTGGTACCGTATACAGGTTTTGAGTATATCGATTAAATAAAAAAAGGGTGGGATAAAATTTTATCCCACCCTTTTTCTTTAACTCCGTTTCTTAGTTCTGACGAGGCTCCATTCGTACCAGATACTGATCCTGATCGTCTTCAAACAGGATCTGAACAACCCAGTTTTCTTCACGTGCCACTTTAATCAATGTTTGCTGATCCAAATAAAGCCATTTAAAAGGAGCACCTTTTACTCCCCGGTATTCATACTGATAATTGATCTCACCGAAATAATAATCAGGTTTTTTGATATGGTATTCCTCATATAAATATGAAATATCTGAAGAATCAAACAGGAGCTGGCCCCGATCATCCAATAAAGATTTGGCGTGTCGAAGTAATCTTCTGAATCCTTCCAGATCACCTGCTAATCCTATGCCGTTCATCAGAAATAATAACGTATTGTACTTCTGATCTTTGACGTTGAAAATATCATCATTTATAATCGTATCTATACCTCTTTGTTTCATAATATGAGATGCAGTCTCCGATATTTCCAAAGCTTCCACTTCAAATCCCTTTTGCTGAAGGTATAATGCGTGTACACCTGTGCCGGCTCCCACATCCAGTACTTTACCATCACATAATGAAAGTGCAATAAATTCCAGTTCTGTGAAATCTTCTTCTTCGCGGAAGAATATATCTACCGGCATTTCTTCTATATCTCCATAACTGCTATGCAACAAAAGGGGAGATGGGGTCTCACTTGTTGCAAAATAATCCTGAAGAGCCTCTCCGTATACATCTCTATTCATCAATCTTCTATCATTAGTATTTTTTTTGCCAGATATATAGATTCAGGATCACCGGTATGTTTCTTAGGTTCATCGGATAATTTGATGACCGGTGTCCATTCTCCTTCTTCCGGATAGGCTTCTGTCATCTTAAGTACAATATTCATTGCAGGCAGACCTGCATCATTGGTGAAGTTGGTACCTATACCAAAGGAATAGCCGATCTTACCTTTGCAGTATGCTGATATTTTTTCCACTTTGTCATAATCCAGGCCATCGGAAAATGTGATCGTCTTTGAAAGCGGATTGATTCCGTTTCTGACATAATGAGCTATTGTCTTGTCCGCAAACACTAAAGGATCACCGCTGTCATGTCTTACACCATCAAACAATTTGGTTAGTTTTTTATCAAACTGCTTGAAAAAAACATCCGTAGTATAGGTGTCTGCCAGAGCTATACCGAGATCTCCCCTATAGACGTCCGACCAGTGTTCTAATCCTAAATGATTCGCCATCTTATAGCCATATTTGGCGGCATGAAACATAAACCATTCGTGTGCATGTGTACCGATAGGTTTTATTTTATGTACCTGAGCAAGATGTACATTGCTGGAACCGATAAAAGTTCCCTGACCATATTTTTTTAGTGTTTCGACAACCAGATTGTGTACATAGTAGGAGTAACGTCTGCGTGTACCGAAGTCTGCAATTGTAATTCCCAGTTTATCGTATTTCAGAATCTTTTCTTTAGCAATAGAGATGACTTCTTCATCTTCCAGCCTTTGGGCTCCTGTGGCTTCATAGAACAATTCACAGATAAGTGACATGATGGGGACTTCCCAAAGAATGGTACGGTACCAATAGCCTTCGATCGTTACCGAAATATCCGTCCCCTGCTGCAGTACCGTTACTTCGTCCGGATCATAGCGGTAGCCTTCCAGAAAATCAAAATAGGTAGGATCAATATAGGGGCAGTTTTCAGCAAAAAATGACTTCTCTGATTTTGTAAGTTTTAGTTTGGCCATCTCATGTATAGCTTCAGTAAGTAACTTGTCAAAACCCGGAGGAAACTTATGCTGACCTCTGTTGATAAACTGATAACGAGCTCTTGCCTTTGGGAACAATTTGACCACTGCAAATTGCATGGTAAACTTATAGAAATCGTTGTCAAGTATAGATGTTAATTTCGCCATTCTGTATGCTTGCAATACTATATATTGTGTTAAAAGAGATTAAAAGTACAAAAAGTTACAACAAACTATTGTTTTTTGAACGTAATTAAATGCCAGCAAAAAAGGCATTGCATAAATGCAATACCTCTTTCTCACAAATTTATTTCAATTAAATATCTATTATCTACCTCTGCTGCTTCTGCTGCTTCCTGAGGATGCAGTCCCGCGTTCAGCACGATTCGGAGCAGGAGTGCTGACTCTTTGTTCGCTGGCTCTTGTGCTTGCCTGCTGATATTGCGGAGCTCTTTCTGCTGATCTGCTGCGTCCTCTGTTCTCCATTTGAGGTTGTGAATTTCCTCTTTCGATAGAAGGACGGTTCTGCGGAGCAGATTCTCTTCTTTGCATATTTTCATTCGACTGACCGCGTGAAGATCTCGGCTGTCTGTCTATGGACTGATTCTGTCTTTCAACACGATTTGGTTCTACAGTAGAAGCCTCACGTTGACGAGAGCGATCCTGTCTGTTTCCGGCCTGACGTTCGAAAGGTCGGGAAGTCTGGACATCATTGTTCCGTTGTACCTCTCTGCTTCTTTCGGTACGGTTTGTATTTCCGTTGTTATCATTGCTGCGTGATCTGGAATTGTTTCCGTTCTGCAATGTAGCATTTCCTTCTTTGTCAATATACAGCGTACGGCTGCCACGATCTGTACGATTAGAAGAGATATCCGTATTGCGGCTTCTGTCCCCTGCATTTCTGCTTCTGTCTACACCTGTATTACTTCTGTTAGACTCACGGCTGTCTCTGCTTACCTGACGATCGCTGCTACGGCTATTGCCTCTGTCCGGACGATAAATAGAGACCGAACGGCTGTCTGCACTGGATCTTCCCGGACGATCACTCGTTCTCATATTTCGTACTGTAATACTGCGTCCGCTTGAACGTTCCATGTCTCTGCGGGATGGTCCGCCATAATAGTGATTGTTATTGACCACATAGGTATTATGAACGATAGTTGTTCTGTTGTATACGCGTCCGTAATCATGTACATAATGATTATGGAAATGACGGTCAAAGATATAACGGGAAGGCAGGAATACCCATAAGTTACCAATACCAATATTGATGTTTACGTTTACAGAGGGCATCATTGGTGCCCATCCGTAGTATCCGTTGCCGGAGCGCCAGTCTACCCATGCCGGTCCCCATTCGTATCCGGGAATCCATCCCCATCCGCGGTAATTGGAATATACCCAACGACCATAGTGAAAGGGAGCCCAGCCCCAGGGATAATCCGAAACCCAAGTATTTCCGTATTCTGTCATTGCCCAGTATCCATTGCTGGAATAGGGTCTGAAATCACGACCTGCATCAGGATACCATACTTCACCGTATGTTGGATCATCATCCCAGTTACCATAAGGAGATAACTCATCGTAAAACAAATCCAGTGACACCCCACCTCTTACCTGAGCACTGGCTGCAGATATCGAAAAAAGGCTTATGAGACCAAATATGGTCATAATAAATAATGTTGATTTTTTTAGCCCTTTCATATTCTTCAATTTAAAAGATGAATCCTTTTGTTAATTTTATCAGTAGGACTGCGCACATTTGAATAGGTTTAAAATGGTGACTCTTTAATTTTTATTTCAGTATGATCAAACAAATTGGCCGACATTTTGTCATTGAAATATGTTAATTGAAATGTAGAGGTGTTTTTGGTCTTTTTTGATTAGAATGAAAAGTAGAAATTAGTACCTTTACAGCCTGTTTAAAGAGAGTATACATTGAATAGTACAAGCAATTTGTTGCGTAAATGAAAAATAAAGTAAGAAATTTACTTATAGAGTTTGCTAATATCCACCGTTTTTTGATGCGGTTTTTGAAGGAAGTAGTAAGTCCTCCGTTTGAGATAAAAGAGATTATCCGTCAATGCTATGAAATAGGCTGGCGCTCTTTACCTTTGATCAGTGTTACCGGTTTTATTGTTGGTTTTGTTTTTACAAAACAATCCAGACCTTCATTGGAAGAGTTCGGAGCAACATCCTGGTTGCCCTCATTGATTTCCATTGCCATTATCCGGGCACTGGCTCCATTGGTGACAGCACTTATTGCTTCCGGTAAAGTAGGGTCACAGATCGGTGCCGAGCTAAGTTCAATGAATGTGACAGAACAGATAGATGCCATGGAAGTATCCGGTACCAATCCGTTTAAATTTTTGATCGTGAGCCGTGTCTGGGCGACCACTATTGGCATACCTATTCTATGTTTCTATACTGCAGGTATAGGTCTTCTGGGAGGATATTTAAGTATTGCAAGTAAAGATGATGTCAGTTTTCTAAGCTTTTTTACGCAGGTATTTGAAGCAATCGCTTATAAAGATATTTTTGCGATGGTATTCAGAGCAGTTGTATTTGGTTTTACGATTGGTGCTGTCAGTAGTTATTGTGGGTATTTTTCATCAAAAGGAACCGAAGGTGTCGGAAAAGCAGCAAACAGTGCTGTAGTAGCTTCGATGTTCATCGTGTTTATTGAGGAGATATTGATTGTTCAAATTTTAGCTGCTTTTACGTAATATGGAAAAGAAGCACGATTATAATATTGATTACAATGATGTGGTCATTGATGTTAAGAATGTCAGTAAGTCATTCGGAACGCTTGATGTCCTGCGTGATGTAAACCTGCAGCTTTTCAATGGAGAGAATCTGGTTGTTTTGGGACGTTCGGGTACTGGTAAATCTGTTCTGATTAAGCTGATTTCAGGATTATTGGAACCAGATCAGGGAAGTATTCATGTGATGGGTGAATCTGTCACCGAACTGGGGGTAAAAGAATTGCAGCAACTTCGTTTGAAGATAGGCTTTTCTTTTCAGAACAGTGCTCTTTATGATAGTATGACCGTACGGGAGAATCTGGAATTTCCATTAGTACGAAATAAAAGAAACCTGACACGTGCAGAGATTAATGCTGAAGTAGAAGATGTACTGGAAGGTGTGGGCTTATCTCAGGCCATCAATCAGATGCCTTCTGAATTGTCCGGAGGACAGCGGAAGCGTATCGGTATTGCACGTACCCTGATTTTGAGACCGGATATAATGATGTATGATGAGCCTACTGCAGGTCTTGATCCCATCACCTGTCTGGAGATCAACAGCCTTATTAATGAGGTGCAGGAAAAATATAAAACTTCCTCTATTATTATTACACATGATTTGGCCTGTGCCAAGACCGTAGGAGATCGTATTGTGATGCTACTGGATGGCAGATTTGAAAGACAAGGAAGTTTTAATGAAATATTTGACACAGATGATAAACGTGTGAAAGCGTTTTATGATTACAATTTTATAGTTTAAAAAATATGAGCGCAGCAGACAATAAACGCACATTAGTAGTAGGTCTATTTGTTCTTATCGGCTTGATTATCCTCGTAGCCGGTATATTGACATTGGGAGGACAACAGAAGAAGTTTACTAAGACTTTGACTGTTACAACAGAATTTGAGGATGTGAAAGGGTTGAAAGTAGGTAATAACGTCTGGTTTTCGGGTGTAAAAGTCGGGATAGTAAAAGACATCTCCTTTGAAAGCATTAAATATGTAAAAGTGGTGATGAGTATCGAAGCTAAATCCAGCGAATTTATCCGTAAAGATGCAGTTGCCAAATTGGGATCTGATGGTCTGATCGGTAATTCGATCATTACCCTTGTCGGAGGTTCGCAGACTGCTCAGCCTATTGAGGACGGAGATATTCTGCACTCTGCAAAAGGAACTGATATGGAAGCCATGATGGCGACACTATCTGTGAATAATGATAATCTGGTTGAGATTACACGTAATTTTGCCGTGTTATCCCAGAATCTGGTGGATGGCAAAGGAATGGTAGGAGCGATGTTGACAGACTCTTCTATGGTGGTCTCGTTAAGCAAATCTTTAGACAATCTTAATAAACTGATGACCAATGCTAATCAGGCTTCAAACAACCTGGTGGCTGTAACGAATAAACTGAACAATAATCAGGGATTAATTCATCAGCTATCTACAGACACAGCTGTATTTGCGAGTCTGAGAGAATCAGCCGCACAGTTGCAGGGCGTAACCCAGACAGCAAGTGCGCTGATGAGCAATCTTAATGCTACATCTGCTCGTCTCAACGATAAAAATAATGTAGTAGGAGCCTTGACAAATGATCCTGAAGGTGCAGCAGAAATCAAACAGATTCTGCGTAATCTGAATTTGAGTACCGCTAAGCTGGATCAGAATATGGAAGCTATGCAGAGTAACTTTCTGTTGAGAGGGTTCTTTAAAAAACAACAGAAAGAACAAGAAAAGGCTAAAGCTGATAGCTTAAAGGCCTTGTCAGGAAGTTCAAAGTAAGCTTTTCTGTAGTTTAGAAAACAGAAAGATTATAAGTCCATCCCGAAGCCTGTCTTTTATACACAGACAAGCTTCGGGATTTTTATTTGATGTAGAAAAGCTATTTATGTACAGAAATATATTCAGTATGCTCTTTTTGGTTTATTTGAGCTATTTTTGTACTCGATTTATATGATTATGCAGATTACGGATAAAGATGTTATCTATGAGGACAACCACCTCATAGCAATTAATAAGCGTGCCGGTGATATTGTGCAGGTGGATGATTCGGGTGACAAATCTTTGGATATGATGGTCAAAGAATACCTGGAGCGTAAATATGAAAAACCAAATGCATTTATAGGAGTGATACATCGTCTGGACAGACCGGTTAGTGGATTGATTGTTTTTGCGAAGACCAGTAAGGGATTGGATCGTATGAACAAGTTGTTTCATGACCGCGATGTAGAAAAATCTTATCTGGCAGTGGTACGAAATAAACCTGAGCAAATGTCTGCTAAGCTACAGAACTGGTTAGTTCGGGACCGCAAGAAAATGATTACAAAAGCTTACAACAGAGAGATAAAAGGAAGCAGTTATGCTGAATTAGATTATGAGGTTATCGGCGAACTCGAAGGGTATTACCTGCTTCATGTGAAACCTAAGACAGGTCGTACACATCAGATCAGAGTACAATTATCAACGATGGGATGCCCTATTGTCGGAGATAATAAATATGGCTATCCACGCGGAAGTCTGCGCAGAAGTATCTGTTTACATTCCCGAAGTTTGTCTTTTGTTCATCCCGTCAAAGATGAACCCATGAAGCTTGTAGCTGGCCTGCCGGTAGATGGTTTCTGGGAAAAATTTAATGTATTACTGTAATCGGTTTAAAAATAATTAACTTTGTGATATGAAAATAGTTAAGCACTTTTTTGTTCTTATTTCCTGTGTGCTATTATGGATCGCAACTCCTGATTCTACAGCACAGGCACAATGCGCAATGTGTTCTCTCAATGCGGAGAATGGTACAAAAAACGGTAATACGCAAGGTAACGGATTGAATGATGGTGTATTATTCCTGTTGGGTGTGCCGCTTATTATAGTTGCAGGGGTGGGATTTCTGTGGTACAAGAAGTTCCGTAAACAGAATCACGAGAAAGTTTATTTTTAACGAATGGCTACATCAAAATTTTCTGCTCTTACACATTCTAAATGTCCGCGTTGTCGCGTGGGCAAAGTTTTTGAAGGTAAGGCTTACGGATTCCGTAAACAAAAGATGAATGAGTTTTGTCCGGTTTGCGGAGTCAAATTTGAGGTAGAACCGGGGTATTTCTATGCGGCAATGTATGTCAGCTATGCTTTTTCCGTTGCTCAGATAGTGAGTCTTGCTGTTGCTACCTATATTATCACCCGGAGTGAATCGGCCTGGTTGTATCTGGGGGTCTTATTCTTTACTACACTGATATTTGCCCCTTTCAATTTCAGATATTCCAGATTAGTACTGTTGCATTATATGACACCCAAGATTTCTTATAATCCACGGTATGAGGAAGAAGCTGCGGATGTCGAAAAACAATAATTCAGGATTATAGATATTTCATAATACTGTCGAATATAAAAGCTTTGCCGTGGTGGGACGTCGAGATGAATTCCTGAAACGGCGCCAGGTATTTCGCATTAAAGGTCTCAATATCCTGCTCTTTTTCCACTACCAGTTGAATGCAATGTGTTTGACCTTCATGTGGCGAATTTAATAACTTTAAGAATTTAGCCGGATATTCACTTTGACTCAGAATTCCTGTTTTTACCCAATCCATTATTTCGGCATGAACTGAATCTTCTGTGATGATGGAGATGTTATATAAATACATAATGCAAATGTACCAACAATTGTTGAGAGCGCTGATTGTGTATCCGTTTTTATGTAAAAATAAGGTTGCATATCCTTGAGTTGTCGTTTATAATTTGAATATTTGAAACAGGGACTTCTAATATATGGGTAAAATAGTTTTAAATGCAATTGCGTGTCTGTTATTGTTGATCGGGGTAGGTTGCACAAACAAAAGTGACAGCAACTTAATCCCTGTACAGGACTTTTTTGCCATACCTGAAAAAACTAATTTTAAAATCTCTCCCGACGGAAAACAGATTGCATATCTGGGTCTGGAGAATCATTGTAAAAATATCTTTATCCTTAATCTGGAGGATAAATCCAAATCAAAGCAGCTTACATATCAGGCTGATATGAATGTTCAGTATTTCTTCTGGGCAAATAAAGATAAAATCGTTTATTCCAACACACAGTCTCCCGAAGACAGTTTAAGACTATTCGCTATAGATGTGCATACAGAAGCAGCTGTTCCGCTTTTTAAGCCTTTAAAAAGAAGACTCAGATGGGTTAATCCAATTGTGTTAAAAGATAACAGTCTGCTGGCAGCGATTAATGAACGTGATTCATCAGTTTTTGATATTTACAGGGTATTTCTGGATGGCCGTCCAAAACAGTTGTTAGATAAAAATCCCGGTAACGTTATTTCCTGGTACGGTTCACCGGACGGGGAAGTTCGTCTGGCTTTGACAAGCGATAGTGTAGAAGAATCTATTCTGTACCGCCCTAATCAGAAAACTCCTTTTAAAGAGATTGTAACTAACGATTTTGAGACCAATATTCTTCCTTTAGGATTTGTCAAGGGATCTTCCTCAAGGATTTATGCGCTTTCCAATGTAGGTCGTGATAAGCTGACACTGGTAGAATATGATGCATCCAGCGGAACAGAAATAAAAGAAATATTCGGTCATCCCGATGTCGATCTCAATTCTACCGGGTATTCCAATGAACTGAATGAGATGGTATATGCCGGTTTTGCACTTAATAAAGAGACTCGTGTGTTTTTTAACGATAAGGTGAAGCAGGTAAATGACCGGATAAAGGCAAAAGTAGATCAGGCCGAGATTGAGTTTATAGACCGGGATTCTTCATTGAATCATTTTATCTTTAAAAGCTATACCGATCAGAATCCGGGAGCGATCTATTATTATAATGCTGCAGAGGATAAATTAATGAAACTGGCAGATCTGAATCCTAAGATTGCCAACCGCCAGATGTCAGCGATGGAACCTATGACCTATCAGACACGGGACGGATTGACCATTCAGGGATATATTACTTATCCATTGCATAAAGACAGAAAAAACCTTCCGGTCGTCGTCATTCCACATGATGGTCCTAACGGGCGTGTTGACTGGGGTTTTCAGCCTGAAGTACAATTTCTGGCGAGTAGGGGTTATGTGGTATTCCAGATGAATTATCGGGGTTCTGTAGGATATGGCAAGAAATTCTGGGTTTCAGGTTTCAAAGAGTGGGGTGGCAAGATCCAGAATGATATTACAGATGGTGTGATGCTGCTTATTCATGAGGGTATTGCAGATCGTAATAAGATCGCTATTATGGGGAATGGATTTGGAGGCTATTCGGCATTATACGCAGCCTGTTTTAACTCTTCCCTGTATGCCTGTGCAGTTTCTAATTCGGGATATACTAACTTGTTTACCTATTTTAAACAGGTACCTCCTTATTTCAAACCTTATGTACAGTTCTATTATCAGGTTGTAGGCAACCCGGAGACCGAATCAGATCTATTTAAGGCTATTTCACCGGTATTTCATTCGGATAAAGTAAAAATACCTATTTTTATGGTTCAGGGCGGACGAGATAAGTTCAGTTCTGTAAATGACGCAAATCAATTCGTGCAACGTCTTAAAAATAATAATGTACCAGTGCAGTATATTGTTAAAGATGACGAGGGAAGACGGTTTAAAAATGAAGAAAACATTGTTTCTTATTACCAGGAACTGGAAGTCTTTCTGAACAAATATTTAAAATAATCCTAAATCTTAGTATGCACAAAGTTTATATCGCATGAGTACTTCAACAAAGTATACATACCGTAAAAATATTGGTTTACTTATTGCCTTTGTGGTATTTGTAACCATACTTTATGTGGTGTCTGTATTCTTTGCGCGAACGATGATCTCCAATTTTGTGGATAGCGAGTTTGCTAACCGTAAGGTAGAAGTATATGATAAATCTTTAGTGCCTTTTAATGACTTCTTTCAAAACAGAATTCCTGAAATTTCGTATTACCAGGGTTTTCTGGATACAAATGAAGCACGGGGTATGATCGACAATATTTTGCGGAAATATCCTTTTGTCAGAGAAACGATGTTTTATGATATCGCCATCACCAATGATGAAGAAGAAGGATATGAGATCAAATACAATAATCTCCTTATACAGTCAAGGTCTGTATTTTCGTACTCCCTGAATGAAAATCATCACCTGATCTCAAAGCGTCTGGAGGATAACAACCTCAAAAATTATTCAGACGACTTTAATAATATGACTGTCAAGCTGGTTAGTTTTCTGGACCGGGTAAATGATTCTACGAAGCTTACTGACAATTTGATCTTTAAGATCTTTTATGATATGACTCCCGGCAAGATAGCTTATATGAATATTCCTCGTATCGGCGACCTGGTTTCGTACCGCGAATTATTAAGAGGAGCTATTAAGCAACCTGTATCCTATGATCAGGATCTTTTTGTATTCTATATAGATCCGCGAAAGATCAAGATCACTAACGTCTATCCGAATCTGTATGAGCATATAGAAGTTGTTCCTCTGGTGAGTGTCAATCTGACCGGGGAGAAGCCCTATCTGTATACAGAAGTGTCGCTGCCGGGGGCACTTTCAGACTATAAGATAACCTTCAGTACTTCCGAATCTTTTATCAAGAAAGAGACGAACCGGCGTTTTGCCCCCGTGGTACTGGGGATTTCTTTGCTCTATATCATCCTGTTGCTGATCGCATATCTTATCTACCGGAATGTAATGATCAATAGCAGACTTTACCGCCTGCAGTATGATTTTATCAATAACCTGACCCACGAGTTTAAGACACCTGTCAGTGTTATCAAAATCGCAGGTAACAATATAAAAAGTGCGGAGAAGATCAGTGATGAAGAGCGGACTATGTATGGCAAGATTCTGGATCAGGAAGCAGACAAGCTCAATAGTCTGATGAATAAATTATTGTCATTTACACAAATTGAAAATAAATCAATAAAATTTAAAAGAGAACGGGTAGATTTAGAAGAATTATGCGAAACCTTATTTTCGGCTACTAAAATAAGCTATCCGGATCTTAAACTATCTTACCGGGTTGCAGTCAAAAATGATATGATAACTGATCCGGTGTTGTTATCAAGTGTTTTTCAAAATCTGATAGATAATGCATATAAATATTCTAATCCTTCAAATAAAGTTTTAGATGTTGATATACAACAAAATAAAAAGAATTTTGTTATCATATTCAGAGACGAAGGTATAGGGATTAATAAACAAGAGTACCAGAATATATTTAAAAAATTTTATAGAGTAAAAAATCAATATAATCAACAGGGAAGTATAGGTCTTGGGTTGGCATTTTGCAAGGAGATTACTGAATTTATGGGAGGTGATATCCGTGTAGACAGCCAACTTGGTAAGGGGACTACCTTTACTCTGACGTTCCCGGTCTAAAATAATGATAAAAGATATGCAAAAGGATATTACAATTGCTGTAGTAGAAGATGATGAGAATCTACGTTTCTTGGTAAGTCATCGGTTACAGTCTGAGAATTACAAAGTAATACAGTCCGGAAATGGACTGGATGCCGAAAAAATGATTTTAGATCAAAGACCTGATATTGTTTTATTAGATTGGATGCTTCCCGGTAAAGAGGGCAACATCGTTTGTGAGGATGTACGTAAGGCAGGGTTTGAGAACATCATTATCATGATGACTGCCAAATCGCAGGATATCGATAAAATCGATGCCTACAGTTTTGGAGTGACAGATTATATTACCAAACCATTCAATATGGATGTATTGGTGGCGATGATCGAAAATAAGGTACGCTTCTTTGTTCCGAAGAGCGGAGCGGAGGTTTACCACTTTGGAAGTACAGAGCACCATCCGAATGTACACTCTTTAGTAAGAGATGGCAAGAAGATCGAGTTGACAATTCTGGAAAACAGGATTCTGTTGCATTTTCTTCAAAATGTGGGTAAAGAAATTACCCGTGAAGAGCTTATGGAGGTGGTATGGGGATATAGTTCCAATGTCAATACCAGAACTCTGGACATGCATGTGGTGAGACTTCGTAAGAAGATCGAAAAGAACCCTGATAAGCCACATTACCTACAGACAGTGAGAGGATTGGGCTACAAATTTATAGACGAAGACGAGTCAAATATATAATCAGATAGTTTTTGTTTATTTCAAAACAATTGCTATCTTCGTAAATATAGCAAGACCATGTTGTCCGAACAGGACAGGATGGTCTTGTCTTTTTATGTTTTGAAAAGTTAAAAAAGTTAAATAATTATGGCAGAAGTAACTTATTACAACCAAGAGGGATTAGATAAACTCAAAGAAGAGTTGCATCATCTAAAGACAGAGGGAAGAGCTAATATCGCAAAGGCTATTGCTGAGGCTAGAGACAAAGGTGATTTGTCAGAGAATGCTGAGTACGATGCGGCAAAGGAAGCTCAAGGTTTGCATGAAGCAAAAATTGCTAAACTGGAGGATGTTCTTTCCAGTGCACGGCTTATTGATGAGTCCAAATTGGATACATCAAAAGTACTTGCTTTATCCATTGTACGTATCAAAAACAAAAAAAACGGTTCGGAAATGACATATCAGCTTGTTTCTGAAACAGAAGCTGATCTTAAATCAGGTAAAATATCGGTTAAATCTCCAATTGCCCAGGGTCTGCTTGGTAAATCAAAAGGAGATACAGCAACTATTGAAGTGCCGGCTGGTAAAATCGAATTTGAGATCATGGAGATTTCGAGATAATAGTATTGTAGGTTATAGGCGGTTTTGCCATAACCGCAAATAATTTCAAATAAACATATAAAAAAGCGGTCACAAATATTTGTGACCGCTTTTTTATATGTTAACTTCCAGCGATTTATCATATTTCTTCAGATTGCTGATAAAAGCCGGAATGTCTGTTATCACCTGATGACTGTGCTGTATTCCTGCCGGAAATGGTGGGGCAGGATAAAAATAGATTTAGTCTTCTCCTGGAAGCAATGCCGGGCATCAGTAAGAAGGTATTGACCGAGCAGTTGAGAGAGCTTGAAGAAGACGGCCTGCTAAAGCGGGAAGTGTTGGTTGCAAAGGCGCCCATGCTTGTCTATTATTCTCTTTCTGAAAAGGGAAAATCTTAACGGGAGTTAATTGATGCTATTATAGCATGTACTGCAGAATAAGCATAGCAAAAGTGTTCCGGACCTGAAATGATAGACGTAGTGAAATAGGCGAATACAGATATATGGAAAAAAAGCAGCCTGAGTTATGCTCTTTTCAGTCTTTTCAATCACATATTTTTGAAGTGTCTCCATACATTTGCGCCCGTTTTTTATATATTTGCTGTTGCACTTTAATAAATTAGAACATGTCAACTCTATTTTCGAAGATTGTTGCAGGTGAAATCCCCGCACACAAGGTTGCGGAGAGTATTGATTACCTGGCTTTTTTGGATATTCAACCTTTGACCCGAGGTCATGTATTGGTGATTCCAAAACGCGAAACCGATTACATCTTTGATATTTCTGATGATGAGTATATGGGTCTGTGGATCTTTGCGAAGATCGTTGCACAGGGTATAAAAAAAGTTTTTCCTTGCCGTAAAGTTGGAATTGCCGTTGTAGGTCTGGAAGTAAACCACGCACACATTCACCTGATTCCGCTTAATGCTGTTCACGATATGAATTTTGAAAAACCAAAACTGAGTCTGCCTGATGAGGAACTGGCAAAAATAGCAGAAGATATAAGAGAAGCAATTGCTAGTGTTACAAACAGTAACTAACGGTAGTTTTTATTCATCAAACATGTATACTATATAACCATGGCATCCATTTCGTTTTTCGAACACATTGAATATGTCATCGTTTACCTGTGATTGTTTTTCGGGTAAGGGTTAGCGGTATACTAAATTAGATATATGCAAGAGTTTTTGTTGTCATTTCAACAATTAATGGACGCTGAACATTTACTGAGTTCAGGAGGTTTCTACTTAGTTGTATTGATTGTTTTTGCCGAGACAGGATTGTTCTTTGGTTTCTTCCTCCCGGGGGATTATTTGTTGTTTTTAGCAGGTCTTTTCTGTGCTTTGAATAAAGTAGATGTCAGCATTGAAACCATGTATTTTGGAATTTTGCTGGCAGGTATAGCCGGTAATTTTGCAGGATATTGGTTTGGTTATCGAACGGGACCTATGCTCTTTAAACGTAAGGACTCGTGGATTTTCAAGCGGAAGTACATTATAATGGCAGAAGAGTTTTACCAAAAATATGGCGGAACCGCTTTAATTATTGGAAGGTTTGTTCCGATTATTCGTACATTTGCACCCATATTTGCGGGTGTAGTTAAACTCGATTTTAAGAAATTTGTTATTTATAATGTATTGGGGGCCTTTTTATGGGTTACCTTATTGACATTATCCGGATATTTTCTGGGTGTCAAATTTCCCGGAATCATTAACTACGTCGAATATATTATCGTAGGGATGATTGCTATTGCTTTCCTTCCTATTGTGATTGCAGTCCTGAAACGGACGATAAAAAACAGAAAAAATAAAACAACAAATAAACAGTAATAATTAAATGAGTACACAAAACCCTTGGCATCAGGTCTCCCCTGGAAGTAATATGCCGGAATCAGTCAATGCAATTATTGAGATCTCTAACGGATCAAAAGGAAAATATGAGCTTGATAAAGAAAGTGGTCTGCTAATTTTGGATCGTGTAATGAGTTCAGCGGTTACCTATCCTGCTAACTACGGCTTTATTCCTCAGACCTATTGTGATGATAAGGATCCTTTGGATATCTTGGTCATCTGTTCAGTAGATATTATGCCAATGAGTCTTGTTGAAGCTAAGATTATTGGTGTGATGAACATGGTCGATGGAGGTGAACAGGATGACAAAATCATCGCTGTAGCCAAAAATGATCCTGTGATGAATTACATTAATAATATTGAAGAACTGCCTCCTCACACGATGAAGGAAATTGTACAGTTCTTTGAAACATACAAGGCTTTGGAAAACAAACAAGTAGTGGTAGAGGGTGTACAGGGTCGTGAGAAAGCACAGGAAATCTTGTTGGAAAGTCTTGAATTGTACAAGCAAACATTTGTTAACAAATAACTTAAATAATGGCTCTCGATGTTTTTTGGACACTCTTGTTAGTACTTGCTAATGGTTTTTTTGTGGCTGCCGAATTTGCCATTGTAAAAGTTCGGGCTTCTCAAATAGAACTACAAGCCAAATCAGGAAGTAAAGTAGCAAAAGTTGCTAAAAATATTACAGAGCATTTAGATGGATACCTGGCTGCAACCCAGCTGGGTATTACACTTGCCTCTCTTGCCTTAGGTTGGATCGGAGAACGTGTGATGACTGACATCGTGGGTAACTTCTTCCAGTTTGTAGGTGTAGATATTTCTGCCGGTTGGGCTAAAACGGGTGGGCACGTACTGGCATTTGCCATTATTACTATTCTCCATGTTGTCCTTGGGGAATTGGCGCCTAAGTCTATTGCCATTCAAAAACCGGTGGCTACGACGATGAGATTAGCAATTCCTCTTCGTATTTTCTATTATCTGTTCATTCCTTTTATATGGGTATTGAACGGTTTTGCCAATTTCCTGTTAAAGCTGATTGGTATACAGCCCCATTCAAGCGAATCTCATCACTCTTCTGAAGAACTTCAGTATCTGCTGGATAAAGGGAAGGAAAGTGGTGCATTGGATTTTTCTGAACATGAGCTTATCAAAAACGTGTTCGATTTTAATGAACGGATTGTGAAGAATATTATGGTTCCCCGTACCAAGATCGTAGCGATAGATAAGGATGCAACAGCAGACGAATTTATTAACACAGTCACAGAAGAAGGATACTCCCGTATTCCGATTTATGATGATAATATTGATCAGATCGTAGGTATAGTGCATACAAAAGATATTCTTCCGATCATTGTGAAAGGAAAGGAGGTGGTATTGAAAAATATCATGCGTAAACCTTACTTCATTCCTGAAACGAAAAAAATCAATGACCTGATGGCTGAATTTCAGCTAAAGCGTATTCAGATTGCGATCGTACTGGACGAGTTCGGTGGTACTGCAGGTATGGTTACACTTGAAGATATTGTAGAAGAACTGGTCGGTGAGATTCAGGATGAGTATGATGAGGAAACTCCGGTTGTAGAGCGTATTTCGGAAACGGAATATATGATCGATGCCGGTGCGAGTGTGCATGATGTGAATGAGTATTTACCTCTGGAACTGCCTGAAAGTTCCGATTATGATACTATGGCTGGTCTGGTAAGTGATCTGTTCGATAAAATCCCTGAAGTAGGGGAGTACAAAGAATTGTACGGGTACACTTTTACCATTATGAAAAAGACGCAGCAGAATATTGAATTTGTCAAACTGGAACTGATCGAGACGCCTCATGATGAGGATGGAGAATAAATATCCCTTTTTTAGTTAATATGCATCTGTTTTATACACCGGAAATAGAACCCCATTTCGCTAATTTTATACTGACCGAAGAGGAAAGTAAGCATGCTGTACGGGTCCTCAGACTGGCAAACAGAGATCAGGTGCACCTCATAGATGGCAGAGGAGGATTCTATCGTGCGGAGATTATAGATGCCCATCCTAAACGAACGGCTCTACAGATCATAGAAATTCAGGAGGCCTTCCAAAAGCCTTCTTATCATCTTCATATGGCTGTAGCGCCAACAAAAAATATAGAACGCTTTGAATGGTTTCTGGAAAAGGCTACGGAGGTGGGCGTACAGGAAATCACACCTGTTATCAGTGAGCATTCAGAGAGAAAAGAGGTTAAACCGGATCGTCTGAATAAAGTGATCGTAGCTGCGATGAAGCAATCGTATAAGGCCTATATGCCTAAGCTTAATCCTGCAATAACGTTAACTAATTTTTTGAAACAACAGGAGCAGGTATCAGCACAAAAGGCAATTGCACATTGTGTAGATAGCGAAAAAAAATACCTCGGTCAGGTTTTTACTCCTCAACAGGATTATGTAATACTGATCGGTCCGGAAGGGGATTTTTCCACAGAGGAGATCAGTAAGACTATTTCTTCGGGTTTTGTGCCCATCTCACTGGGAGAAGCACGTTTACGTACTGAAACAGCTGCATTGACCTCCTGTGTGGAAGTTGCATTGTTAAACCGTTAAAGCTGTTATTTGATCAAAACAGCATCGATGATCTGAATTTCCGCATTTCCCTTTAGCGGTTCAGGATTAAATTTCATTTTTCCTTTTATCTTGATAGGTTCATCTGTGAATTTGACAGACTCTCCCTTCATGAATATTTCTACCATCGGAGGAATTCCGTTGGATCCGCAAAACTGGCACTGCATAACAGGGAGAACTGATAACATAAACGTTTTATGATTACGTCCGCTGTTTAATGGAACCAGATATCCAGGTAAGGTTACGATTTTATTCTCCAGCGCTTTCAGTGCCGGCGGATAGGTCGGTGTATAGATCTTTTTACTTCCTTCATAAGTAACTTTATACATCATTTTGTCTATTGCCTCCCAGGTGCTGTTCATCATAGGAGTATGATCCGGAACATTCGGATCTCTGTTTCCGATCTGCGCAAGGGTATAGGTCGATAAAGTCAGTAAGAATATAAGGGATAAGAGCTGCTTTCTCATTTTAATTATTTGATAACGTATTTGAAATTGTCGTATTATAAGCTTTGATAGATGGTATAAGGGCGGACAGCACACCAATAATGCAGGCTATCAGCAGAATCCACCATTCATCCGCATTGATGCTGAAGACTTCGATCAGACCGGCACTCTGACTTGTCTGTGTACTGATATAGAATAAAGCTATATGTCCTAATAGCATTCCCACCAATCCTCCAAGCAAGGTGATGATAAGTCCTTCTAATAAGACCATGGCGAATAAGCGAGTTTTAGAGGCTCCCAATGTCCGCATAACAGCCAGATCATACTTACGCTGTTTTAAAGCGTTATATAGACTGAGGAATACACTGAGACCTGCCATCAGCATAATAATGTATGCCAGAATGGTGAGAGAGTCTATTCCTACACCCAATAGTGAAAATAAACGCGCACTTTCTATTGCCGGTGATGCGGCCTGCATAGCTGTACTTTGATTGATCAGTTTGGGCAGCATTGCGATAGCTGCGGGCGACTGATACTGAATAAGCATGGCTGTGATTTCCTCACCCTGATCTTTGATCAGATCCTGACCGATATTTTTAACATATTCCTCTTGGGGATGGTCGTGAGATTCATCTTCTTCTGTCTCACCATGGTGATGAAGGTGTGCTTCTACCTGTTCTTCCAGATCTTCTTCAGCATGATGATGATCCGAAGCATGTCCGTGTGCCAGACCGTGTACGTCCCAAACACTTTCCAGACTGCACAGAATAAGGTTGTCTGTGATATTATCATTTTTCTTCAATATACCTACCACTACAAATGGATGGTCGTGATGATCGTCTCCGGATGCGGACAGTCCATGTGAACTGTTTATCTTACTCCCTATTTTTAACTGGTGCTTTTGAGCGACAGCATGACCTATGACTACTTCAAATGGTTTATAAAAATATTTACCTTCTGCAACGGTTGTCTCATATAACTTCAGAAAATCAGTATTTGTACCGACAATGTGATGTCCTTTGTAATTGTCTCCGAGAGACAGGGGAACAGCAAGTTTGACAAATGGGTTTTCCTTCAGCTGATTAGCTTCTGCCAGTGAAATATTACCTGTCGGGTTATCCACATGATATACTGCACTGAGTATGAGTTGAAGCGGACTGCCCTTTGCACCTACAACCAGATCAATATTTTTGCTGTTGCTGTCCAGTTGTTTCTCAAAACTATCTCCTGTCACATAAAGTACGCATAGTATGGCTGCTCCGAAAGCAGTCAATATTATACTCAAAATGGTGGAACCAAGTTGTTTACTGATATTTTTCCAAACGATTTTTAATATATTCATGGGTGTCGTAGTCAAAGTTAATAAATCAAATACCAATCGTATAACTCATTAAAGATTATACGTATGAAGGAATCTGTCTTTTATACGTTTGTCGTGTGTCGCGATCAGTAATGTCGACCCGTATTGGTCGGCAATACCTAATAGTAATTCCATTACTCGAGCTGTATTTGTATCATCCAATGCTGCAGTCGGCTCATCAGCAATAAGCAGTGAAGGTGTATTTATCAATGCACGTGCTATCGCAGCCCGCTGAAGTTGTCCGCGGCTGAGCTGATTGGGGTAAGACTTTGTTCTGTCGCTTAGCTGCAATTGTTCGAGCATAGTGAGTATAGCCTTTTCATTGACAGGTAATTTGGCCAGACTCTGTGCTATTTTGATATTTTCCAACAAAGTGAGGTTTTTGAGTAAATGTGCTTCCTGAAAAATAAAACCTATATGTTGAGCCCGGAAAGCATCCAGTGCGGATCCCTTAAGATCGTATAGAGACTGCCCGTTCAACACGACAGATCCCGTAGATGGAAGTGAGAGACCACCTAATAATTGAAGCAGTGTGGTTTTTCCGCTTCCGGAATCTCCCAATAACAAGGTGTGTTGACCTTTATTGATCTCTACCTCCGGAAATGTCAAGGCTGTACCATTTTTATATCGGAAAGATAAGTCTTTAGCTGTCAGAATGTGGTGAACCATAGGGCTAAGAAATTTAATAATGCAATTTAATTGCATAAAAATACCGTAAATCCATTAATAAAGCGAATCCTTCATTATATTATTACATTCTATGTTGGGAATATGTTAAGGGAATGATGCTTAACATAATGCTTAAAATGGTGTTGTAATGGGATGTGATTTAGTGAATTATCGGGATTTCAATGTGGGTATTAATAATTTTTTAACATCCAATTGATGTAATAGTAATCCGTTGTTAACACAATGCTAATACTACCATAATAGTTTTGCGGAAACAAAAAACTCAAAGAATTGAAATCGCAATTAAAACTCCAGGGCTTAACCATGACATTACTTCTGTTGATGTTTACAGCCAACGCTTTTGCTCAAAGTGGAAAAGTAACAGGAAAAGTCATCAACAGTAAAACAAGCGAATCCATTGTCGGTGTGACTGTAAAAGTATTAGGAACGTCCAGAGGTGGAAGTTCTGATGTTTCGGGTATTTACAATATTCCGGCATTGCCTGTAGGTAAGTATACATTAGAATTTTCTTATGTCGGATATGCTACTAAGCAAATTACAGAAGTGGAAATCAAAGATAAGGATGTTACGAATCTGGATGTGCTGATGGACAATTCGGAAGGAACAGTACTGGATCAGGTCGTGATCACAGGATCTTTTAAAAAGGAATCTGTCAGTGCCTTGTATGCACAACAAAAGAATAGCGCTCTTATATCGGATGGTATTTCCAGTGAACAGATTAAACGGTCTCCGGATAAAAATACATCTGAAGCATTGCGTCGTGTGAGCGGTACTACTATCCAGGATAACAAATTTGTTGTTATTCGTGGTTTGAGTGATCGTTACAATGTCGCTATGTTAGATGGTTCTGTCCTTCCAAGTACCGAAGCAAACAGAAGAGCTTTTTCATTTGATATCATTCCCTCAAACTTAATTGATAAGATTACAATTTCAAAAACAGCTACTCCTGACTTACCTGCAGATTTTGCGGGTGGAGCTGTTCAGGTATCTACTATTGATATTCCTACAAAGGATTTTATATCATTCGGTCTTGGATACGGATATAATACAGCTTCTACATTCAAGGATTTCTTAGGAACAAAAAGAAATTTTGCGAATTATATGGGTTTTGATGACGGTTCCAGTAAACTGGCTACTAATTTTCCATCAAGAGAGACGGTTAATGCAGGGCTGTCGGAGAAATGGAACAGATTAGTGTTGAAATCATTGCCAAATGATTTTGCGATCAATAATACATCTGCGCTTCCTTCTCAAAGCTACCAGTTTGGTATAGGAAAAGTAAAGCAATTCGAAAACAACAATAGATTCGGCGCTTTATTTTCTTTAAGTTACCGCAACTCACAGAATATATTTGCTGATATCAAGAGAGACTGGTATGAGTATGATTACAATGATAACCAGTACAGATTCAGTTCCAATCTGGGCGGTTTATTAAACCTGGGGTATTCATTCGGAAGAAGTAAGATTACATTTAAGAATCTTTACAACAGAGCTTACGATAATATTTACACTGAAAGAACAGGTGTTAATAACAGTTCTTCTTCAGATAACCGTTTCTTCGCTTATGACCTTCTTCAGAAATCTTTGTTCAAGAGTACACTTGAGGGAGAACACGCTTTAACAGAGCGTAATGACAAGTTGAAATGGACAATTTCCTGGAGTAATATTCTGAATCAGCAACCTAATCAGATGAAGATCAACTATGGTAAAAATCTTAATGACCTGGATGATCCTACAGTGCCTTATCTGGCGAATATCACTACTATCGGTAAAGAAAATACAAGACTTTTCTCTGATTTGAATGAAAACATTTATTCTGGAGAAGTAGGGTACTCCAGACCGATGAAATTTCTGGATGCGCCTTCGACATTGAAAGTCGGTGCCGGAACGCAATACAGAAAACGTAATTTTGACGCCCGTTTTATAGGTTTCGAGTTGAATGCTAATCAGATGGATGTGGAACTACAGAATCAAATCCGTCAGTTGTCTCCTGACAAAATATTTAATGAAGAATTTATTAACAAAAATTACTTCAAATACAGTGAGATTTCAGGAAGCGGTGACAAGTATGATGCAAATTCACTGACTGCTTTTGGATATGCAATGCTTGATCAGAAATTTGCGGATAAGTTCCGTTTTGTATACGGACTTCGTGTAGAGAATTACAATGTACAGTTAAACACGGTGTCTAAAGTTGTTGACGATACACAGATCGACTTTTTACCTTCCCTTAACTTTACATACAATATTGACGACAGAACGAATCTTCGTGCTTCCTACTACCGTACAATAGCACGTCCTGAATTTCGTGAATTAGCGCCGTTCTCTTTCTATGATTATGAGCAGTTAGGTATGATCTCCGGTAATACAAACTTAAAGCGTAGCTCTATCAATAATGCTGATTTGCGATTTGAAATGTATCCTACTGCAGGTGAGATCTTCTCTTTCTCTGTTTTTTATAAACAATTTACGGATGCCATTGAGCCTTATCGTTATGATGTGAATTCAACTCCTGATATCACATTCTTCAATACGCCTAAAGCTGAATTGTATGGATTTGAACTGGAAGCACGCAAGAAATTAAATTTTATCAGTGAAGAAAGATTTTTTGAGAATACAACAGGTTATATCAACTTCTCTTATGTACACTCAAAAGTTGAAAATCCTACAGATCAAAACTACATCGACAAAACCCGCCCTATGGTAGGACAGTCTCCATATGTGATCAATGCAGGTTTGCAACATTCCGCAATGGACAATAAACTAAACTTTAATATTCTGTATAACCGTATCGGAAAGAGAATCGCACAGGCGAGCGGAATTCGTTTTGCAAGTACCTGGGAGGCTCCGCGCGATGTGCTGGATTTGCAGATCGGATATAAGATCATTAACAATAAGGCTGAGATTAAGTTCAATGCAAGTGATATTATTAATAGTTCTGTTCACGCATATTACGATAATAAAGCATTGGGTACGCCTAATGAGACGAACTATAAATATAAACCAGGTTCAAACTATTCGCTGTCATTCAATTATTCTTTCTAAATCATAATGATTTATTAACACGCTGTTAATGACAGTTTTATTTTAAAAGCATTACTTAGTAATCATAAATTAACAAACAAAATAATGAAAAAGAGATTCTTATTATTCTCCTTATCAGCTTTACTATTGGCTGGAGCATGTAAAAAAACAACAATTTCAGACAATGGTCCCGATACTGAAAAACCAGGTACCAATAATGGTAATGTAGTAGAGATTTCAGGAGAAATCACTTCTAATACAACCTGGACTGCCGATAAGATTTATTTGTTAAAAGGCTTTGTGTATGTTTCTAACGGAGCAACATTAACTATCGAGCCTGGAACTATTATTAAAGGTGATAAAGCTACTAAAGCTACATTAATTGTAACCAGAGGAAGTAAAATCAATGCGACAGGTACTGCTGATAAGCCTATTGTCTTTACTTCAGCATTAGGTGCCGGAGCCAGAAGTCATGGTGACTGGGGTGGTATCATCCTGTTGGGTAAAGCTCCTGTAAATATGGGAACTGATGTGAAGATCGAAGGTGGTCTGGAAGCTCCAAAAGGGAAAGATGAAAAAAATTACATCTTCTATGGTGGTACAGATGCAGCCGATAATTCAGGTGTCCTGAAATATGTACGTATTGAGTTCGGCGGAATTGCATATTCTGTAGATAATGAGATCAACGGTCTGACAATGGGTGGAGTTGGTAGTGGTACTACACTTGACTATATTCAGGTTTACAGATCAGGAGATGACGCTTTTGAGTGGTTTGGCGGTACAGTTAATGCGAAACACTTACTGGCAATCGGTACATGGGATGACGATTTCGATACAGATTTCGGTTATTCCGGAAATATTCAGTTCGCTTTAGCTCAACGTGTTGCTACTGTAGCGGATCAGTCAGGATCTAACGGATTTGAATCTGATAACAACGGTGACGGTACAGACGCTACTCCAAAAACATCAGCTGTATTTTCTAACGTGACGATCCTGGGACCTCTTCAGACTGCCAGCGGATCTGCAAATGCAAGTTACCAGCACGGTAATCAGGTTCGTAGAAATTCATCTATCAGCTTATTTAACTCCGTAGTATCTGGTTTCCCGATCGGATTATATGTGGATGATACAAAAGTGACCACAGCTAATTCAACATCTAATAATTTCCTTACAGGTGCAGCAGTATATAATAACAATCTGTTTATCGGATCTAAGACTGATGCTTTGAAAATTAGTTCTACTACGAACTCTACTGCTTTAAGTACATTGCTGAAAAGTAATAATACATTTGATAATACGATTTTTGCAACAACAGCAATGTACAAGGCTCCATATAACTACGGAACTGATTTTGGTAAAACTCCTGCAAATCCGGACTTTACATTGGCAACAGGTTCTGTCCTTGCTTCAGGTGCAGTATTTACACATGCTAAAGTTTCAGGAAGCTATTTCGAAAAAGTTGCTTATAAAGGTGCTTTCGGAACAGAAGACTGGACTAAGGGATGGGCTCATTATGATCCTCAGACATTACCTTACACTACTCCGGGAGCAGTAAAATAATTAAGATCACAGTATATAATAGCAAAGGGGATGTTTTTAGCATCCCCTTTCTTGTTTTATGTATGTTTAACGCTTGGGATCATAGTGGTAAACGATCTCAAACCGTTGATTCTTTAAATTATCAGCCAGTTGGCCGATCGCCAGATTTTGTTTTTGAGGCGTAGGCTCACATATAGAGTAATACTTGCCATTGTACAGGATAGCTTCGCCAATGGGTTTGTCAAATTGTACAGCCATTGTAATGTGAGTAGGATACAATAGCGTAATCATGGGCAGGTCATATATTTCTTTGACCAGATAGAAGAATAATGCGGCTCTGTCATCACAGTCACTGTATTTATTTAGCAGTGTTTGTTCAGGAGATAACCTCTTTTCCTTACCAAAGTTCTCTTCATCATTTTCATATAAAAATGCATATCGGGTAAACTGCATAAGATAGTCTACTCCTTTTTTTTGATTCATTCCTTTGAGATTCTCTTTGAGTACAGGAATCAGTGATTCATAAGTTTCCTTGCTCAACGGAATGTTAAAATACGTTTCGAAATCCACCCCAGGATAGTTGGCGAAGATATCACTGACATCTGTATTGAGCTTAACTTTGAAGTGGTATGCTTTGCTTTTATATTTAAATGCCAACTGTTTTTCTACATAACGTTCCGGTCTGAAATCCGGCACACGTGTCACTTTATAGCTGAAATCTTTTTTACCTTCCGGTACAGTAATCTCTACAGGCTTATAAGCTCCGTTACCGTTGAACATCTTGCCGTAGTCATGATAGTTGAGACACATATATTTCTTTTTGTCTATCGTGAAAAACGGAATGTCTGAAATATCCTCATCATTACGGATATAAAAAATAATCTGATCCTTATAAATCGCCAGTCGGGCATCATAACCGGATTTAGTCATTAAAAACCATTTATATAGCGTATATCTGGCATAGTTATCCGATTTGGCACTCAGACTCTGCGCGGTCTTACGTACTAGCTGATAATAAAGCCAGTCATTGAGATCATATTGTTCTTTGTATTTTAATAAAGCATCTATCAACGGTTGATAATTTCCTGCGGACAAACTGTCGTAGAAGGTCTTAATCGTTGTATTGGATAAACTGTCTGAAAAATGAATGTTAATCGTTGGATCAGCATTGTAACTAAAGGTGCTTTCATAGAAATCAAAACTTCTGTTCTGTGCAAAGGCGGATTGAACACTAAAAGAAATACATAGTGCCATGCTGAACAAAAATCTGATATGTCCGAAAATGCTCCTCATCTTATTAACACTTTGGTAACAATGTGTTAATATAAATTTAATACTAAATTTTAGAATAAAGATGATTTTTATGTCATAATTACAAAATCAGGGATAAATACGCTTTTTGATAATAATGCGCTTTTATCGGATTGACAAACAGTGTATTAGAAAGGAGCTAATTAGTGAGTTTGTCTTTTATGTTTTCGATCTGTATAAGATGTCTTTGCGTGTGAAAGCCTATAAAACTGAGCCACTCATAGCGTGTTAAATAATCCACCTGCGGGAATGCCATATCCGTACATATTAAAGTGAGGTCCGTAGACTCTATGTTTTTCAATAAGTTTGATTTATTGATCTCCATTTGCTCTAAAAGTTCGTCTTTAGTATAGCTGTTTTTACGGGGAAGAAGAGAAGGGTCTGCTTTAAATTTGAGTTCCATATTCAGAAACATCTCTTTTAATACAGATACATACTGATCAAATGGTCGTTCCGATACCTGAGTATGTTCATCCGGGATACCGCTGCTACATATAATGATATGGTCTGCCGTCTGTCCTATAGTCCAGCTGTCTTCAAAAGGAGTGGTGTTTATCTGATTCGCATCTGTTGTCAGCAGCGAGTGGTTGAATTGTTCAAAAATATGAACGATATTTTTGGTAACCTGATCATTTAAGTTCATAATACTTGATTTAGTGCAGGCTAAAGTTCGGGAATAGTCTTAAGATATGACTTGCCATAAGACAATAAATAAAGCAGGAAATTTTTCCTGAAAAAGAAAAAGCCTGCGCATTTCACGCAGGCCCTATAGTAAAAAATCTAAAAAGTAGTCGTCTTGTATTTATGGAAAGGTGGATACCACTTTGCTGACTTTCCAGCTATCTGTGCTGCGGTTTAGGGTGATATAATCTACTCTTGTGAAAGTATCAAATTTCATAATAACCTTCGCTACACAATGGTTGCCGCTTTCATCCAGAATCTGATAAGATGTCTTGCAGTTGTATTTTAGTCCTTTCGTAGATTTCAGGAATTCACTGTATTGTTTTTTATTGTATGTAATATCCGGAGAGGATGCACTGTAATACTGAAAGTCTTTGGCTAATAGTTCTTCGTTCAGTGTTGCCTGTCCCAGAGCAGAGGCTTCCAGAAATGTCCTGACAATCGCCATTGAATTCATGTTTTTTAACGGGTCCGGATTTTCGTTTGCAAAAGAGCTGAATGATGTAATCAGGAATAATGCTGTTGCGATGGTTTTGATAATTGTTTTCATATGATTAATATTTTTAGTTGTCATTGTTAATTGTTTGATTCAAAGGTAGGTGTCATTACTGCTTTGTAAAACAGACATTAGATCAATGTGGTAAATAACTCGGTGAAGTTGGTGGTTTTGTCGGCGAAAAAAGGTAGAGGATTCAGAGAAATTATTCCCCTTCAGAAGCGGACTTGTGGACAAAAGGTTACAAGGCCTGAAAATCATAAATAATCGTGTGTTTTAGGATTAATTTTTGCTGTGAACCAGTGTGTTAACCAACATTAAAATTTATGGAAATTAAAACCTCAACAAAATTTGTAGCCGAATTAATCGGTACATTCGGCTTAGTGCTATTTGGATGTGGGGCTGCAGCAGTAGCAGGCGCCAGCACCATAGCGGGATTGTCAGGACTGGGACTTTTGGGTATTGCATTTGCATTTGGTCTTTCAGTAGTCGTATTTGCATATGCAATCGGGGGAATCAGCGGCTGTCATATTAATCCGGCTGTCACAATAGGTGTATTAGTGGCGGGTAAGATTTCTGCGAAAGATGCCGTAGTCTATATCATTGCTCAGCTGATAGGAGCATTATTAGGCGCATTTGTCCTGCAGCAGATCTTAAGCGGACAGTTAGCCGGATTCTCTGCCGGAGAATGGGCTTATGGTTCTAACGGATGGGGGAAAGGCTATCAGAATGAGTATGGAACAACAGCGGCTTTTCTAACAGAAGCTGTATTGACCTTTTTATTCTTATTCGTTATTCTGGCCACAACCTCTAAAGTTGGAAACAGTACGATGGCCGGACTGGCAATAGGTCTTACTCTGGTCTTAATTCATTTGGTGGCTATTCCGATCACCGGTACATCAGTGAATCCTGCGAGAAGTTTCGGGCCTGCTATTTTAGCCGGTGGAGCAGCCTTACAGCAACTCTGGTTATTTATTCTGGCACCTGCTACAGGTGCAATAGTTGCAGCTGTGGTATGGAGAGCATTATATAGCGAACCTAAATAAGATATTATTTGATTTAGGAGTAGCCCTGTCGCATAAGACAGGGCTATTTTTTTTGGAATCTTTTGTAGCTTTCTTTTGGTTATCACGTTATCTGTTAAGATATTCACTAAATTATGAAAACAGTAAAATTTGCTTTTTTAGCCCTAATCGGTTTGACATTAATGGCTTGTAAAAAAGATTCAAACAATAGTTCTGAAAATAATGGGATTACAGGCCGCTGGAAATTAGTTGAAGTGTATGCCGATCCGGGGGACGGATCCGGAAAATACAGAGCGGTAGACAGTAAAAAAAAGCTTACTTTTAAAGCTGATGGTACTGTAGAAGTGCGGAATGGTGATCTTTGCACGGTCTCTATAGATTCAGATAATAATGCAACCTCCACTTATAAGATATTGAATAGCCCGGAGACCTCAGGAAACAAAAAACGACTTGTGATCTTTTCATGTGCTGTTATGGAAAATGCACCTGGTGAATCTTCATTTGAAATAAAAGGAGATGTACTCACTATTTCTTATTTGTGCTTTGAAGGCTGCGGAGAACGCTATAAACGTATAGAATAAGACGTAGATGTTTTGAGAATTGGCCAAACCTGAATTGTTGAACACAAAATTCGGATTACTTTTTTAGTATTGCGGTAAACTTGCAAAATGCGTATCTTCGTGCAATGGATAATTTTATTGTTTCTGCTCGGAAATATCGCCCGGTCACCTTTGATTCGGTAGTCGGTCAGCAACACATCACAGGTACCTTAAAGAATGCTATTCACAACAATCAGTTGGCTCAGGCATTTTTGTTTTGTGGTCCCCGGGGTGTAGGAAAGACGACTTGTGCACGTATTTTGGCAAAGACAATAAACTGTGAGCATATTACCAGTGAAGTAGAAGCCTGTGGTGTATGTGATAGCTGTAAATCTTTCCAGAACGGAAATTCTTTCAGTATCCATGAGTTGGATGCCGCATCCAACAATTCAGTAGATGATATCCGTAATCTGATTGATCAGGTTCGTATCCCGCCTCAGTCCGGAAAATATAAAATCTACATTATTGATGAGGTGCACATGTTATCTCAACAGGCATTCAATGCTTTTCTGAAAACATTGGAAGAACCACCTTCTTATGCAATTTTTATCCTTGCAACTACTGAGAAGCATAAGATTCTTCCGACTATCTTGTCCCGGTGTCAGATTTTTGATTTCAACAGGATTCGTGTAGAAGATATGGCGCAGCATCTGGCAGGGATTGCCGAGAAAGAAGCTGTGACGTATGATCTGGATGGTCTTCATATTATTGCCCAAAAGGCTGATGGGGGACTTAGAGATGCACTTTCTATGTTTGATCAGATCGTAAGTTTTTCGAATAAGCAGATTTCTTACCAATCTGTAATCGATAATCTGAATATATTAGACTACGATTATTATTTCAAGCTGACTGATGCTATCCTGCAGGAAGAAGCTGCGGAGTCTTTGCTTATTTTTGATCAGGTACTCAACAGAGGATTTGACGGTAATCACTTTATCGGCGGACTATCCTCGCATCTGCGTAATCTGCTGGTCACAAAGGAACCGGCTACATTAAAACTACTGGATGTAAGTGATACTATTAAGAAACGGTATCTTGAGCAGTCGCAGAAAGTTTCATCTGGACTATTGTTATCTGCATTGAATATCTCCAATCAGTGTGAGATAAATTATAAAACCAGTAAGAATCAACGTCTGCAGGTCGAACTGGCTCTGCTCAAAATGTGCCATATAGCGACTGCTATTCAAATGAGCCAAAACGGTGTGCTTTCAGGATCTGCTGAAGTAAAAAAAAAACGACTTGATTCAACGGTAACTGCTCCGGTTTCAGAACCGGTAAGCACAACTGTTACTGCTGTCACTCCAGTATCTGCACCTGCTCCTGCAGAAGTGAAAGCTGCTGCGGCACCTTCCAAACCGGTAGAAAGCCACCCTCCAAAACTTGCGGATTCCGGAAAAAAAGGATGGGGAGCTGTTAAAGTCGGAGTGTCGATCCCTAATCTGAATACTATTTTTGAAGAAAAACAAGTAGAAGAAAATGAAGGCCCTTCTTTGGTTAAAGGTGAAGCATACAGGGAAGTTACCTTAAATGAGTTTCTACAAAAATGGAATGAATTTGCAGAACGTTTAAAGGCAGAAAATAAAATCAACCTGTATACGCTAATGACATCGGCACCTCCAAAGCTTCAATCCGGTAATCTGATCGAAGTAGAAGTGGAGAATGCAATCCAGATGGATGTGCTGACTTCAGCTAAAATCGATATGCTTAATTTTTTACGGGTGGAGCTGCAGAATTTTTCACTCGATGTAAAAGGAGTTATGATTGAGCATCAGGTGTCCCGTAAACCTTACACTTCACAGGAAAAATACCAGGCTATGGTTGCCAAAAACCCGAATCTGGAAACACTGCGTCAAACGTTTAATCTCGGATTGAGTTAGGCTGCAGAATCTACATACATTATTTAAAACAGAAATATTACTTCATCATATGCAAAATTTTCAAAGACACGACAGAAATGAAAAACGGGAATCCAATCAAATGGTTTTCGGTATTCGTGCAGTTATAGAAGCCATTGATAGCGGCAAAGAGATCGAGTCTTTGTTTGTGCAGCGGGGTTTAGGTGGAAGTTTATTTTTAGAATTGAAAGCTCTGATCAAGGAACATGAGATTGGTTTCCAACAGGTGCCGATTGAAAAACTGAATCGTATCACCCGTAAAAATCATCAGGGTGTAATCGCTGTTATTTCACCGATCACTTACCAAAAAATAGAAGACCTTATCCCCGAAATATATGAAAAGGGAGAGACTCCGCTTATATTGATGTTGGATGGAGTAACGGATGTACGCAATCTGGGTGCTATTGCGCGGACTGCAGAGTGTTCAGGAGTACATGCGATCATCGTGCCCAAAAAAGGATCTGCAGAGATCAATCCGGATGCTATCAAGACTTCAGCAGGTGCTTTATACAAAATTCCGGTCTGTCGTCATGATAACCTTGGGAAAGTTGGTAAGTTTTTGATTGACTCCGGTATACAATTGGTTGTCAGTACTGAAAAAACAGAAGAAAGTATCTATAGTGTGGATTATACTGCTCCGACATGTATTATTATGGGAGCCGAAGACGTAGGTGTCTCTGACGATCTGATACGTATTTCAGATCATTTGGCGAAGATTCCGATGTTTGGTGAGATAGGATCATTAAATGTGTCTGTATCTGCAGGTGTAGTTCTGTATGAAGCTATTCGTCAGCGTCAGATAACGAAATAAATAAAAACGGGGTCTTTGCTATAGAGACCCCGTTTTTATTTACAGATTAAAAAAATCAAAAAAGTATTTTGGATTTTTCAAGTTGATCAGCTGTTCTCTGTTTTGATCAAAGAAATCAAAATCTCCCTTCTCAATATCTGTGATAGTAAAGGAATGTGAAACTTCCTGTTTACCTCTTGTTACAATCCCCAATCCGTAATCCATATCTAATGTGAATACATTCAGATCAGGTCGCGTCACGGTCAGATCGGCTACTGTCTTCCATACATCTCCGTTCCATTGTCCCTGCCAGCCCGGCAAATCCCAGTTTTTGACCTTATCTGTCACTTCACTAAAGTGCTCACGGATAGCATATCCTGCAGCAGCATTGAGCGGATTACAATCGTGCATGATGATGACGCCACCTTCATTCAGATAGTTAAGGCTATTCTCCACGTCCTTTTTTGCCTGCTGATAGGTATGCAGACCGTCTACCAGAACGACATCTACACCATGTTTTAATACGTTCTGAGCTTTAGTTTCAAAGAACTGATCACTCGGCATTTCATATGTTTCAAATTTATAAATACCCAATAAACGTTTGGCTTTCATTGATCTTCGAAATAGAAACTCAGGATCAACACCAATTTTACGGTTACAGTTTACCTTTGATATAACGGCTCCGGTCTGTACGCCAATTTCTAAATATGTCTTTGCATTATGTTTTTGAATGATCTTGTTGATTACATCAAGTCTATACATGGTTGTGGTTCTAATTCGAATTCAATTTATAAAATAAACTTGAAAAAGTACCTGCTTAGTATATTTTTTCTGCTGATTGGTAAAATATTTTTCCGGGAGAGCTGAGGGCAAATAAAAAAGGCTGAGTAACATACTCAGCCTTAGAAAATGGAATAACTATTCTAGTTAATATTTGCTTTTGGATTCTTTGCGTTTTCCGGAAAAATCACGGAAGCCACCGCCATTTCCTCCATCACGACGATCACGTCTTTCACCACCGCTTCTGCGCTCGCCACCACGATATCCGCCTTCACGTCTTCCACCGCGGTCTCCACCACGACTTCTTCCGCCGCCACGGCTTTCGCTTCTGCCTTCGCCTGAAACTTCGATGCGTACATTACGTCCGTTGAAATCTACATTCTGGAATCCGGAGAATACTTTCTCTACTTCTTCGTCCTGTACTTCAAAGAAAGTGAACACACCTTTAAGATCTATTTTACCGATAGATTTACCGGAGATCTTAGCGTTGTTACAGATAAATCCTAACATGTCTCCACGCGTGAATTCGTCTACTGAACCTAAGTTCATGAAAAGGCGTGTATATCCTTTAGAACCACCGCGTGAGCGATCTTCACGTCTGTCTCCGCGTTCACCGCGTTCGTTGTCACGTGCTTCTATGTTTAGATCCGGAGCATTTTTATAATAATCCAGGAATCTGTTGAATTCTAATGATGCAAATCTTTTGATGATGTCTTCTTTTGATAGTGCCTCCAGGTTTTCCATAATAGTCGGAAGGAAAGGAGTGATCTGATCATCATTGACTTCTACATTTTCAATTTTGCTTACGATGGAGAACAATTGTTTTTCACAAACTTCTGCACCTTGAGGTACCTGCTTTCTTTCGAAAGGTTTACCAATGATTTTCTCAATGTGACGAATTTTGCTTAATTCTTTCACATTTACCAATGAAAGGGAGATACCAGTTTTACCTGCACGGGCTGTACGGCCTGAACGGTGTGTATAATTCTCCACTTCATCCGGTAAGGAGAAGTTGATTACGTGTGTTACGTCATTTACGTCAATACCACGTGCAGCTACGTCTGTTGCGATCAACAATTGTAAACTACGGTCACGGTAACGTTTCATGACTTTATCACGTTGTTGTTGTGAAAGGTCACCATGCAACGAATCTGCATTATAACCATCTTTGATCAAGGCTTCAGCAATTTCTTGCGTTTCGATCTTAGTACGGCAGAATACAATACCGAAGATTTCAGGGTTGGAATCAACGATACGTTTGAATGCAGCATACTTATCTTTTGCTCTTATCAGGTAATAGTGGTGCTCAATATTGGCATTACCAGTATTTTTGGTGCCAACAGTCAATTCCACAGGATCTGTCATATAATTCTGAGCTATACGACGTACCTCTCTAGGCATTGTTGCAGAAAACAACCAGGTTTTTTTCTCTTCCGGAGTTTCTGACAATATATTGTTGATGTCTTCCTGAAAGCCCATGTTAAGCATTTCATCCGCTTCATCTAATACAACATATTTTACATTGGAGAAATCAATGGCATTACGGCCAATGATATCAAGCATACGACCAGGAGTCGCTACTACGATTTGTACACCACGACGGATCTGACGTAGTTGGTCAGAGATATTTGCACCTCCGTATACCGCTACTACATGTACATCATCGATGTATTTCGCAAATTTTTCTAAATCTTTCGCAATTTGCAAACAAAGTTCACGAGTTGGACATAATACCAACGCTTGAGGATGTTTTTGAGAAAAGTCTAATTGTTCTAATAATGGAAGACCAAATGCCGCGGTCTTTCCTGTGCCAGTTTGGGCTAATCCGACAAAATCGTCGTTACCAGTCAGTAAAACAGGAATGGCTTTTTCCTGAATAGGAGAAGGTTTTTCGAAACCTAACTCAGAGATGGCATTAACAACTTCATGACGGATTCCCAGTTCTAAAAATGGGTTCATGAAATAATTTATACAATAGGCTCAATTGCCTAAGGCGGTGCAAAGATAGAAATAATAATTGATAAAAACAATTACTATTAAATGTTAATTATTTTAAAATGAAGTACTTAAAAACCAAATAGGCCCTGTGCTGCTGCACAGGGCCTATAATGTGTCTTATATGGACTTAAATCGTCTATTAATATAATGTAAATTCTACACGACGGTTTTGCTGACGACCCTCTGCTGTAGCGTTGGTAGCGATAGGTTGGTTTGGACCATAACCTGTTGCTTCGATACGTGAAGGGTTAGCACCTTTGCTTGTTAAGTATGCTTTTACAGCTTCTGCACGCTCTTTAGATAATCTAAGGTTTGTTTGCATAGATCCTGTATTATCTGTGTGACCAGCTAATTTCAGACTGAAGTTTTTCTCGATTAATAAGGAAGCTACACGGTCAAGGCTTGGGTAAGAAGTAGGACGAATAGTAGATTTACCTAAATCAAATTCCAGATCTTTAATGGCTTCATCGACTACTTTCTTATCTGCTTCAGTAACCACGATTTTTTCTACCACTTTAGTTTCAGCAACCGGAAGAGGACATCCTGCTCCGTCTACTTTAGTTCCTGAAGGTGTATTAGGACATTTGTCGTATTTATTAGCTACGCCATCACCGTCATCATCTTTCAGATCAGCATTTAACTGGTCAACCTGGGATTTAAGTGCATTATTAGCAGCTACTAAGGCTTCACGTTCAGCTTTCAACTGATCGTATTTGGCTGTGTAGTCATTTACTAAGGTAGCTACAGGGTTACTGTTGCTCAATGCTGGTTTTGAAGAATTTCCTAATGCAAATTCAACACCTGCATGTGCGTAAGAGAACAGGTCATGTTTGATTGTTCCTACACGTGCACCATCGAAATCCTGGTTAGCCCAGTTTAGTTGGTAACCCAGATCCAGGTTAACACCTTTAGAAATAGCGAATTTAAACCCGAAATCTGCAGGAACAAATAGTTTTGTTTTGGAATCATGCGTAGTTTCAGTGTTTCCTGCTTTTGTAGTAGGTTCAAAATTCAACGCACCTATACCTAACGCAAAATAAGGTTTAATAATACTGTTTAAAAATCTGAAGTTAGTATTGGCAAGGGTGAATTCTCCTGATAATGCTGCTGACCAGGGAGTCTTGGTTTCATAAGAACGGGATCCGTCTTCCGTTTTTCCGGCAACTTTTCCACCTAAGTACTGTGCTTTTAATCCAAAAGAAGGTGAAATTTGTTTTTTGATATAAGCACTGTATCCAATGTTGTTTTCCAGTGAATTGTATCCTCTGCGATTTACGCCGAACACATTGCTCAGATTTAATACACCTGCATTAACACCAAAAGACCATGTACGGTATTCAGATGATGATCCGAATGGTGTGGTTCCTTCAACAGTAGCTGTGCTCTGTGCAAATGAAGTACTTGTTAATAATCCGGCAATAGTGAATACTGCTGCTGATTTTAAATTTAATTTCATAAAACGAGTATTAAAATTTTCTGCAAATGTAATAAAATAACTTTATTTTTTTTCTTACAACGTTGTAGTATTTTGTTTACATTTCAAATGTAAAAAAGAAAGGCTAGCGGATTTCCGCTAGCCTTAACTTTTTTAAAAGAGTAGTTTATCTACTAATATAATGTGAACTCTACACGACGGTTTTGCTGACGGCCTTCTGCTGTCGCATTAGAAGCGATTGGTTGGTTTGGACCGTAACCTGTTGCTTCGATACGTGAAGGGTTAGCACCTTTACCTGATAAGTATGCTTTCACAGCTTCTGCACGTTCTTTAGATAATCTAAGATTGGTTTTCATAGAACCTGTGTTATCTGTGTGACCAGCTAATTTCAGGCTGAAGTTTTTCTCGATTAATAAAGAAGCTACACGGTCAAGACTTGGGTATGAAGTAGAACGGATAGTCGATTTACCAAGATCGAATTCAAGATTTTTGATCGCTTCGTCTACCACTTTTCTATCTTCTTCTGTAACTACAATTTTCTCTACTACTTTAGTTTCAGCAACCGGAAGCGGACATCCTGATCCGTCTACTTTAGTTCCTGAAGGTGTATTAGGACATTTGTCATATTTGTTAGCTACACCATCACCATCATCATCTTTAAGATCTGAATTTAACTGATCTACCTGAGATTTAAGTGCATTGTTAGCTGCTACTAATGCTTCACGTTCTGCTTTCAGCTGGTCGTATTTAGCAGTATAGTCATTTACCAGTGTTGCTACAGGGTTACTGTTGCTTAATGCTGGTTTTGAAGGGCTGCCCAATGAGAACTCTAAACCTGCGTGAGCATAAGAGAACAGATCATTTTTATAAGTACCTGCTGTTCCGCCATCGAAATCCTGATTAGCCCAGTTTAATTGGTAACCTAAATCCAGGTTCACACCTTTAGCAATTGCGAATTTCAATCCGAAATCTGCAGGAACAAAAAGTTTAGTTTGTGAATCCTGAGTAGTTGCTGTTCCGCCTACAGTTGTAGTTGGTTCAAAATTCAATGCCCCTAAACCGATTGCAAAATAAGGTTTAATGATGCTGTTGAAAAATCTGAAGTTTGTGTTAGCTAACGTAAACTCTCCGGATAAAGCTGCTGACCAAGGAGTTTTTGTCTCAAATGACTGCGAACCATCTTTGTACGCACCACCTACTTTTCCTCCCATGTATTGTGCTTTCAAACCGAAAGAAGGGGAGATTTGTTTCTTGATGTAAGCGCTGTATCCTACGTTATGATCTAAATCATCATATCCTTTACGGTTGAAACCAAAGATGTTACCTTGGTTAAGGACACCAGCATTCACACCAATAGACCATGTGCGGTATTGAGACGTAGAACCAAACGGGGTAGTACCTTCAATAGTCTTTGTGTTGTGTTCCTGAGCGAATGATGCTGTAGTTAACAATCCTGCTGCAGCGAACATTGCTGCTTTTTTGTAATTAATTTTCATATAGTGCGTTTTAAATGAATTTGTAATAATGTTATTTGTTACGAGACAATGTGCAATTCATCGGCCAAACTATATTAGGATAATTCTTTTTTGTATTTTTAATCTGTTTATATTCAGTAGTTTATATATTGAAATGTAGAAGGATAACTACAAGCTTTCCCTATACATAAAATGTCCCGATTTCGGGACATTTTATGTATAGGGCTGTATATTTTTTTGTAATTCTGAACAGGTTGTTCAAAAATATAAAACTCAGATTCGGGCAAAAAGATTGGGGATTTTACTTTGGAATGCGAGCTCTTTGGCAATGTTTTCAGAAAAAATATACCGGAAAAAGTTCTTTCTTCCTTTGGTTACTAACAGCAGATCTACTGATTCGTCAATCAGAATCTGCTGGATTGCGTGAGCAATAGTTTCTTTATTTCTGTAAAAGTATGCCGGTGATTTTACGATATAAGAGATATCATCAATCTGTGTTTCCTGAATAATTCTGTCGATCCACAATCTCAATTTCTGATCTACAGTCTCTACATCTTCGTCGGTACGATTAATATGTATAAGCTGCAGATGAAACTTATTTCCAAACAGACTCACTGCTTGTTTTAACACTTCCAGCTCTCCGTCTTTGAAATTACAGAGAAGAGCAATATTATTGAGTTGTAATGCTTCACTATGTTTTGGTACGATCAACACCGGTGTTTCAGTGGTTTTGATTACATCATAAGTATTACTTCCGATGAATACAGAGTCTAATCCGGAGGAACCTTTTGTACCCATTACTATTGCGGCGTATTTTTCTCCTTTGGCTTCATCCAGTAACTGATCTGTCAGCACACCGTCACGAATAGCTGTCGTGAATACAATATCCGGATATCTGGCTTTTACAGGCAGCAGAAATGTATCAAGCTGTGCTAATGCTTCCTTGATAAGCGGTTCCATAAGATCCTTGTTCCATGTGGCATTCGCAAATCTGTTTGTGTGTTCTGTCATGATGTGTATCACATGTACATCACGTTTGGATATATCCGCTATCTGAGCTGCATAAGAAACTGCTGTCTGCGCATTTTCTGAAAAATCTACAGGGACTAAAAGTGGTTTATTCATAATGATACTTTTGAGAAATACGAGGGTTTGTTAATATCCAGAACGACTGCTTTAGACACGGATGGATAAAACAGGCGTTTGAAAAATGATTTTCTTGATTTGGTGATCAATACAATGTCCGGTGCGTGTTGTTCTACCAGTTTATGGATGACTTCCGGTACAGTATCGAGATCCTCTTTATCTTTTTGTTCTTTATCAATGTAATAATTAATGCTTTCTATAGGAAGTTGTTGAAAGATCCTGGATTTCCAGGCTTCAATCTTTTGTATAACGGCTGCTTCCTGCTCGTTTTCCTGATATACGTGGATAAGATCCAGTGCATTGATTTCGCCAAAGGTGTCAATAAATTCATTTAATGTATGAAGTTCTTCTTCTTTAAAATTGGTAAGTAAAGCAATTCTGCCTGTTTTGAATACATTGTAATATCCCGGAATGGCTAGCACTGGAATAGGGGATCTGGATGCTATTGAAGAGGTATTGCTTCCCCAAAGCTCACTTTTGCGGTCTGCCAGTCCTTTTGTGCCCATTACGATGGCTTCATAGCCTTCTTTTCTGGCTTCCAGTGGAAGATTTTCTTTTAGTAGTCCTCTTGAAGTGCGGTGTGTGTAATGTACGGAAGGGAACTCTTCCTGTAGTTTTTTCTCAAACTCCAGAATAGTCAGATCGGCTTTCAATATGGCACTGTTCTCAAATTCTTTACTCAATTCCTCGGAGGGAAAAGAGGAAGATGCTGTCGTATAGTAATGAATAAGGTGTATGGAATAATCCCGTTCAATAGCAAGTTTTGACGCATATTTTGCGGCAGCCATAGAATTGTTCGAGAAATCTGTCGGAACTAAAAGCGTTTTTTTCATTTCACAGTTTTTAATATTTCTTACGATAAGCTAATCCTTATCTGAGGTACTTTAGTCAGGAATATAGTTTCTGCTATATGGACTAATAACAGCTATCAGATCAAATCGTTTCAGAAAACTTAAGTAAGTATAACGAAGTTTTCTGTATCTCAAAATGATTAGCATCATTATTTCCTGGAGTTAACGTTTAAAGGGTAAAATCTTTGTTTTTAAAGGTGGTGATTTACATTTGATCGAACAATAAGGTTTGCTATACTTGACGAAAATATGACCGGATAATATCTTGCCTTCCAATTGCATAAAGCAGCAATTTTGAGTAAGTTTGTACCCAAATTTACAGATATAATTATTGAAATTTCCATGACTAATAGAGAAATTCGCGAAGCATTTTTGAATTTTTTCAAAAGTAAAAACCACCAGATTGTCCCTTCAGCTCCTGTTGTTGTTAAAAATGACCCTACATTAATGTTTACAAATGCGGGAATGAATCAGTTTAAAGATTTTTTTCTGGGGGAAGCACAGCCTAAACATTCGCGTATAGCAGATACACAACGTTGTCTGCGAGTGTCAGGTAAGCATAATGATCTGGAAGAAGTCGGGATAGATACATATCACCATACTTTATTCGAGATGTTAGGTAACTGGAGTTTTGGTGATTATTTCAAAAAAGAAGCTATTGAATGGGCCTGGGAGCTGCTGACAGAAGTCTACAAACTGGATAAAGACCGTTTGTATGTTACCATTTTTGAAGGAGACGATTCTGAAGGATTGGTGAAAGATACGGAAGCCTATGATTTTTGGAAATCATGGATTTCAGAAGATCGTATTCTGTTAGGAAATAAAAAAGATAATTTCTGGGAAATGGGAGAGACAGGTCCTTGCGGACCATGTTCGGAGATTCATTATGATATGCGTACTGAAGAGGAACGCAGAACAACTCCCGGACAAAGTCTGGTGAATGCAGATCATCCTCAGGTTATCGAAATCTGGAATCTGGTATTCATGCAGTTTAACCGTCTGAAAAACGGTAGTCTGGAATCTCTTCCAGCCAAGCATGTGGATACAGGAATGGGATTCGAGCGTCTGGTAAGAGCTATTCAGGGAAAATCATCAAACTATGATACAGATGTTTTTCAGCCTATGATCACTTTTATTGCTCAAAAAGCCGGAATTCAATATGGTGCAGATGAAAAGACAGATATCGCTATGCGTGTACTGTCGGATCACATACGTGCTGTTAGTTTTGCTATAGCAGACGGGCAGCTGCCATCTAATAATAAAGCAGGATACGTTATCCGTCGGATTTTACGTCGTGCTGTGCGCTATGCGTATACCTTTCTCAATTTTAAAACCCCTTTTATCAACGAACTGGTTCCTTTGTTAGCTAAAGAATTTGAAGGGGTGTTTGATGAACTGATTCAGCAGCAGGATTTTGTACAAAAAGTTGTTCTGGAAGAAGAGGTTTCTTTCTTAAGGACTTTAGTGACAGGAGTGCAACGCTTTGAAACGTATGCAGAATCCAATACAGCTGTAGGCGGTGAATTTGCGTTTGAGCTATTTGATACTTACGGATTTCCGATAGATCTGACTGAATTGCTGGCGAGAGAGAAGGGGATGGAGGTTGATATGGCAGGTTTTCAGGAAGCTCTTCAAGTCCAGAAGGACAGATCCCGGGCTGCTACGGCAATTGATACTGGAGACTGGGTGGCTGTAAGTGAAGATGATCAGATTGAATTTGTAGGATATGATAATCTGAAAGCTACTACTGAAATTGTTAAATACAGAAAAGTAACCGCTAAAGGGAAAGAGCAATATCAACTTGTACTCAGTGTGACTCCATTTTATGCAGAAGGCGGCGGTCAGGTCGGAGATTCAGGAGTATTGCTATCTGAGTCTACCGGAGAAAAGATTTATATTACGGATACAAAAAAGGAAAATGGACTGATTGTTCATTTTACAAATACCCTTCCTGTGCAGATGGAAGGTACTTTTGAGGCGAAAGTCGATGTTCAGAAAAGACTGGATACCGAAAATAACCATTCTGCCACTCACTTATTGCATGCTGCATTGAAAGAAGTATTGGGTACACATGTGAATCAAAAGGGGTCTCTGGTAAATGCAGATATTCTCCGGTTTGATATTTCCCATTTTGCGAAAGTGACTGAAGAGGAACTGAAGCAGGTGGAAGATATTGTGAATGCTAAGATTCGGGAGAATATTCCATTGAAAGAGCAGCGTCATGTGCCATTCCAGCAGGCGCTGGATTCAGGTGTTACTGCTTTATTCGGAGAGAAGTATGGTGACTATGTGCGTGTCATCACTTTTGATGATCAGTTTTCAAAAGAATTATGCGGAGGTACGCATGTGAAAGCAACAGGACAAATCGGATTTTTTAAAATTATTTCCGAATCAGCTGTTGCTGCCGGTGTGCGTCGTATAGAGGCTATTACAGGAACTAAATGTGCGGCTGTAATCCGTGAGCATTTTGATCTTGTACACAGATTGGGAGAACTGTTACATAATCCAAAAGATTTTGTGTCCACACTTTCTAAGGTGATTGATGAGAATTCTGCACTGAAGAAAGAGATTGAAAAAAGCATAATTGAAAAGTCTTTAGCCTTAAAATCGGATCTTGAACAAAAGATCCAACAGATTAACGGCGTTAATTTTCTGGCGACACAGGTCGAATTACCAAATGCTGAAGCCTTGAAAACGCTGGCTTATGCACTCAAAGGTGCAGTTGATAATTTATTCCTGGTATTAGGTGCTGATTTTGAAGGAAAACCTAATCTGACTGTAGTCGTGTCAGATCAGCTGTCCAAAGAAAGAGGATTGAATGCCGGAACTATTGTCAGAGAACTGGCTAAAGAGATTAATGGAGGTGGGGGCGGTCAGCCGTTTTTTGCTACAGCAGGGGGTAAGAACCCGGAAGGATTACCTGCAGCAATTGCAAAAGCTAAAAATTACATACAATAATAAGGAGATAAGATATCATGAAAAGATCACTGTTTGCAGCCGTATTAAGCCTGATTATGATGGCATGTTCTAATAAAGAAGAATACACTGTTTCCGGACAAATTGAAAATCCGGGAAATATAAAGGTTGTTTCACTTTATGAAGGTGATCGGAAACTGGATTCTGTATATCTGAATGAGAATCATAAGTTTTCTTTTGTAAGACCGTCTGCACAGGCAAGGCTGCTTTCGCTGGAGGCTGGTAAAAAACGTTATTATATTATCGCTCAGCCCGGTGAAGAAGTAATACTCAAAGCTGACCTTCAAAAGGAACCTTACGAATATGAAGTAAGCGGCTCTGATCTCTCAGCAGCCATTAAGGAGTTTGCACCGGTCAGAATAAGGAGAGATGTTATTCAGGATTCTCTGCAGAATGAATTTGCTAAACGTACAGATAATCTCAATGCGGAACAGATCGAAAGTTTACGTGGGGAATATATGACTAAGTTTAAGGCGGCATTGCATTATTATAATGATCAGGCAATCGCCTTTAAGAATAAGCATCGGGATCTGGCGGGTTTTTATGCAATGAGCACACTGGATCCGGAGGTGGCCGAAGCCGAAATTATTGCTTATGCTGACGAGATTAAAGATGATTTTAAGGACAACGGATATGTGGAGCAGTTTAAACAGGAGACCGCAAAACTAAAAGTGCTGGCAATTGGTCAGCCTGCTCCTTTGTTTGAAGCGTATACGCCGCAAAATAAGTTAGTCAAATTAAGCGATTACAAAGGGAAGTATACTTTGGTGGATTTCTGGGCTTCATGGTGTGCTCCGTGCAGACAGGAAAATCCGAATATTGTAAAACAATATCATGCGTTTAAGGGGAAAGGATTTGATGTATTAGGTGTTTCTCTGGATAATAATCCAGGTCCGTGGATGCGTGCTATTGCTGATGACAAATTGGAATGGACAAATATTTCTGATCTTCAGGCATGGGGATCGGAGGTGGTAGGACTCTATCGCATCAAGGCTATACCTACTTCCTATATTGTCGATCCCACAGGAAATATTGCAGCTAAGAATCTGAGAGGCAAAGATCTTGAAGAATTTTTGAAGAAAACATTAAATTAGATTTGGTGTTATATTAATTAATATTGTGTTACTTAACAATTTAATAACACTGTATTAACGTTATATTGCCATTTAGTACATAATTTAGCAAAAAAACACGTATGAGCAGTGCAAAGCAAAAAATACTGGTGGTGGACGATGAACAAGACATTGTCGAATTAATCGCATACAATCTTAAACGGGAAGGCTATCAGGTGTTTACAGCTTCAAACGGTAAAGAGGCTATCGCACAGGCTAAGGAAGTGAATCCGGATCTTATTATTCTGGATGTTATGATGCCACAGATGGATGGTATAGAAGCTTGTCGTCTGATGCGCGCTATGCCTGAATTTAAGCATACTTTTATGGTTTTCCTGACTGCGAGAAGTGAGGAGTATTCAGAAATTGCCGGATTTCATGTCGGAGCTGATGATTATATCGCAAAACCGATCAAACCTCGTGCTTTGATGAGCAGAATCAATGCTATTCTGAGAAGAAATACTGCAGAAGATGAAATTCATGAAGGCAATCGTCTTGAAGTATCGGATCTGGTGATTGACCGTGACTCATTTCTTGCTTACAGAGGTACAGATAAAATTACACTTGCTAAGAAAGAATTTGAATTGTTGTATCTCCTGGCATCCAAACCTAACAAGGTGTTCACAAGAGAGCAGATCCTTAAAAGTATATGGGAAGATTCAGTTGTTGTTACAAACCGAACAATTGATGTTCATATCCGTAAGTTAAGAGAAAAAATCGGTGAGAATTATGTAGCCACCGTCAAAGGTGTAGGCTATAAATTCGAACTTGCATAATAAAACAAAGAAACCATCTGAATCAGATGGTTTCTTTGTTTTTGACCTTTATTTAGTCACTAAAGATTTTTTGGAGATCGTATATCGCCCTTTATCAGCTTGATTGACCTCTTTTATAAAATTGCTGAATTCTGCATATTTCTCAGCAGGATAAAGCCCTTCCTTAAGTTGTAGCTTTCTGTAGAAGTGAAGTTTGTCGTCCTTGACAGAGGTTTCAAATTCAAAAGTACCCATATCACAGGTTAACTTTTTGGTTTCAGGTTTTAGATTTCTGCTATACTCTTCCGGTAGTTCAAATGTAATCTCATCGATATCTGTATATCCTCTGTTTATATACAGGGGGTTGGCTCTGTTTTTTAAATCAGGTATGTTATTTTTTACATTAAACATATTCGGGTGGAGGATCATCTTGTCTCCGGAGTGAACTGCATAATTCTTTACAAAGATGGATAGATTCTCTTCCAGAGCTGGTGTATCCAGCTCCAGTTTGTTGTATTTGATCTGTTGAAAATAGATGTTATCGATATCATAATACTCACTTAATTCTTTGAGTTGTTCATTTCCAGTAAGGAACATTGCTCCAAAGTGATTGGAATACTGTGTTCCTGAAAATTGGGTTGACACACTACCGGTAATGGATCCGTCTTTATCTATTGTAAGTTGTGCTGTTCTTTTCTGCAGGTTATCGTTGTAAGGATATTTTGGAGTACGCAGCACTTTACCTCCTTCAGGTGTGACAGCTAATACCAGTCTGTCATCTGTAAAATCGCCCAGGTAACCGAAGGGCAATTTCTGACTGGTACATTCCAGCCATGTTGTGTCATTCGCAAAAGGAAGAGCCAGAATTATATGGTTTCCGTCAGAAACATTTGCAAAATCTATATCCACATCACTCTTGGTATTACCCGCTTCCACTATACAATAATAAGAGGGGATATTGACAATATTCAGCAGGCTCTGCATGTAGTTGACCAATGCTTTGCAATCACCATATCCTGTCTTATCTACTTCCTGTGCAGAGAAGGGTTGCAGCCCGCCTATACCTACCTGAATACTGATGTAACGGGTTTTGTTTTGCATGTACTGATAGAGGATTTTAGCTTTTTCCTGATCCGTTTTTGCATCCGCAGTCATACTTTTTACCTTTTGGACGGTTGCTTCGCTCAATTGCTGCTTCCCTGCCAGAAGGTCGGATGATACCCATTCCCCGAATTCTTTCCAATTCGTGAATGTTCCTTTCTTGTCATAGTAATTGAATCTTTCGGGAACTACTTTTACATTCGAAGTAGTCAGATACTTTGGCGGAGAGTAGATTTCTTTTTTACGTGCAGCAATATCAGCGACTTCCCAGGTCCATTTTTTGATGCCCTTGATCTCTTCTTCATTGGATTTGCCATTGAAGTGCTGGGTTTTGATTCTTATCTTTTCTGTTGCCGGACAGGAGAATGTAAACGTGCTTTTTTCTACAGAGACATCATCCGAATAGTTGTAATTCCAGGTTGGAATAGAAAGATTCTGTTTGTTCTTCAGTTCATAGGATATAACGACGGTGTACGGATAGTCTTGTATTGCAGGCAGAAAATGCTTGACACGGCTATCATTGTACATACTTACATTGTCACTGGCACTTTCATCTGCGAAATTTTTCTGATTAAATTCAGAAACAGGCAATCCAAATGCATTATAGACTTTACCTTTTATAGATTTGATTTCCGAACTTTTATCATAAAAGAGTACAGTACGTGCATATTCATCACCGGCTTTATTATATATGGTGATAGCTTTATTGACATTCACAATAACATTGTTGTCCGCTTTCATCTCGACATTCAGGTCATAATGGCGTATGGTTGCAGAAGCTCTGCTTTTGAGTGCGTCCGGAATGAGATCTATAGCATAATTTTGTGCAAATGACAGTGATGAAAGTACACTGCATATGGATATTAGTATATATTTTTTCATTAGTTTTTAGCGAAATTGTAATCGATTTTTTGTTGCTGAATAATGCGGGACATAAATTCCTTGAGGTGAAAATATTCTTCTACATTATATACAGGTTTAGTAAGATTTATGATTTGCTCAAAATTAAATTCGTTTGCCTGATAGGTCCCTTTATATACGAATTTGGCAGCGGCATCAGGTAAGGTCAGGGCTATATTTTTAGGTCCGTCCTGAAGCTTGTATCCTTCCGGAAATTTGATACGGTAGGTAAAGGTATCATAACGCGCAAAACCCAGGTCTACCGGATAATTTCGGTCAGATAGATTAAAAGGATTTTTGGTCAGTCTGTTTAAAAAGTTCGGGTTGAAGGTGATCCTTTTGTCATCAGATGCACTGTTCATTTTATATTCAATATCGTATTCTTCCCACAATGGATCTTCTATTGCCTCCAATCCTTCTATCTTAGAATTGAGAATGGTAATATTCGGAGTTTTTTCTTCAAATTTTTCCACATATTCTTCTACTGTATTGACTGCCTTTATTTCCATTCTTTTATTGTATGCTTCTGTTTCGAAACTGGAAATGATCAGTTTTCCTTTGAGTACTCCATTGGGCTGAAGTTCGCCTTCGAAATTGTAGTTTTTGCTGATACGCTGTACGGATTTGATCGGAATCCAATCGGAGGATTTTTTGGACAGAATAATCCGGCCTTCATCATTCATACATCTCAGGGGCAGGTGTCCGAATGGCATCATCGGTTCGGAAGCATCCAGCAGATAATCCACACCATCAATCGTTGTCCTGGCGATCACATAGTCAAAATAGGAAACAACAGGAAAGAGCTTATTGGGTACACCGTTATTACGGGTGGAAAGAATCACCGGATATGTCTCGATCTGAGCGGCATTTAATGCAGCAATAAGTCCCAGATTGATATCTCCGATATTCCCTGAATGTATTTCCAAAGCTTTTTTTATACCTTCCTCACTGTATTTACCATAGTATTTGTTCCATTTAATCTGCTTCTTTATATATTCATAAATATTACGGGCTTTCTCATACGTACTGAGCCTGGCAGGAGCGATCTCCGGTAATATATCTGTGAATAGTTCATCTTTTTTGAGCTGGCCTCCGAATTTTTTGTCTGATAACAACTCCCTGTCTACATCACTCCATTTTTTTGTAAAACTTTGTTTAGAACCATTCATATAGATGATGTCCGATAGTTCAAAATAAATGGCCGATCTGAAGTTGGAAGCGGCAGTCATATAGTCTTCCTCTATAAATGCCGGTATATTCTTCATGATAAAGGTCAGCTTGGAACAGTCCAGCCGCTGCCCGCTGAGTACAATACACTCTTTCATGATTTCGGCTTTACGATCGGTTAGCTGGAAAGGACCGCGTAAGAGGATATTATAGGTATAATTGGCCGGAATATAGCCGATATATATGCTGCTAACCTTAGGAATGTCATCCTGAAAATCCCAGTTTCTGAAATTGAAAGTGTGAGGAGACTTGAGAATATAAGTGACGTCAATAATAGAACCTTCCTTAATATTTGGGAGGGTGAATTTGGTTAGGGTGGTATACTTCGAATAGTCTTCTTTGAAAACTTTCTTATTGTCCATTTCGGTAGACGTGATGAGGCCGTTCTCAATATTATAGGTAATACCTTTTATATCCGTAATACGTTCTGAATTAGATCCGTCTTTATATCCGCGAATAGTGAAGTTGGCTTTCTGAAATCCTTCCTGATTCAGAATAAGAATTCTTACTTTATACTCATGGTGGACATATAACCTTCCCTCAATTTCATCCAGAACGAGATTGGTTTTGCCGATTTCTTCCAGTACGACAGCATTTGCTGTAGAATCCAGTTTTCTGATGTCAAAATTAAAGTCCTGAGCTTTAGGTTTGTCGAATATATATTGTTGAGCAGTAGCATCTGAAAATGCATAAAATGCCAGCAAAAATAGCAAAAGTAAGCGGCGCATGAATGATTATAAAAGTTAATACGGTTTCTGTTCACTAAGATAATGCTTTAATGTATTCAAAACTAATATTCATTAAAGAATAATGTACTTTAAAAATGTCTTTCTTCTCAACATATATTAGATATGGATAATTTATTATATTTGTTTTAAACCAAAGGGAGAATAAATGACTGAACTCAACATTAAAAACATGGTGTGTGACCGATGCATACATGTAGTCAAAGGAGAACTAAAAAAAATAGGTTACGAAACTGCTGATGTTGGTTTGGGGTATGTGAAAATAGATCAGAACCTGAATAAGGAAAGCAGGGAGAAGATTGGAAATCTTTTGAGTAGTTTTGGATTTGAGTTATTGGATTCAGATAAAGCCAAGATGATCGAACGCATCAAAAATTTGGTCATAAGCCGTATTCATCATACAGACGAACTGGATCTGAAAGTTAACTGGTCAACTTTATTGTCTACCCAACTGAACCATGATTATTCTTTCATCAGTTCGTTGTTTTCTTCTGTAGAGGGCATCACTCTCGAACAATATATTATCAGACAGAAAATAGAGCGAGTCAAAGAATTGCTGTTCTATGATGAGCTTTCACTCAAAGAGATTGCTTATAAGCTTGATTACAGCAGCGTACAGCATCTTTCCACGCAGTTTAAAAAAATTACAGGACAAACACCTACAGATTTTAAAATGAAAAGGGCAGACCGTCTGCCCCGTCAGGCCATTGATCAGATATAAATACTCTTATTTTCGCACAAAGGATTTTTCATAGATGTCGATCCACTCCTGTACACTGATTTTACCGGCAAGTTGACCTATGATTTCAAATGGTATTTTGTCCATTTTTTTGAATCGTACACAACCTTTTCCCATATCCGGTTTTGTGTTGTATAGAGACGTGTATGCTTCTCTGAACCAATCATAGATTTCGGAATCAGCATAGAGTCCCATATGGTATATGGCAATAAAGTTCTTTTGTGAAGCAATATTCATAAAGGGAAGAGGAAGTTTCGGGGTGCAATGATAACCGGCGGGATACAAGGTGTGAGGAACTACATATCCTATCATATTGTAACTTATGGTCTCTTCGAATCCTTCAGGTATATTTTTAAGAATATTCTCCCGAAGTGTGATTATAGGAGTTTTGCGCTCTGGGGGCACATTTTCAATATACTCTTCCACATTGTCTGCTTTGATAATCATATATTCATAAATTTAAGTTAGTCAGTCTGCAAAAATTTAATTCCCGAAAGCCTGAATATATTCCGCTCCCGTTTCAGCAATAGCTGATAGATGGGTTTGCTGTTGTTGGTAAGTGAGCTTTTGGAATAAAAGGTTACATAAAGATCAGCCTCATAATTGCGATCCTTCTTAATGGAAATCCGGTTTTCCTCCGTTTCATCCAGAGGGATGATCTGATGTTGCATGAGATTATTTAGAAATATCTTTCGTTTGACACGGGTAGGATCGTAAATATTCCTTTTTTCCAGTGTACATGATTGACATTTTATCGCTGCGGTAGTAAGTTTTTTTAAGGCATTGCGGTCTTTTGCATGAATAGCCATCTGAATATTTTTGATTGCATGTACCACTTCAGTATGCTCAAATCTAAACCCGTCATCTTTTGCCTGGGCAAAACAGCAGGTTAGTATTGAAATGCATAAAATGATGGTTAAGATGGCTTTATTCATATGCGATACTTTATATCAAAAATAGAATTTAAGATTGATAATCTAGTCTTAAAATAAGTTTTTGAAATATATTTCCCAATTATTCAGTTACTTAGCTTTCAGGTGTAAAATAATGTTTGACAAACAATAAAATCACCGTATATTTGTGCCACACAAAACAAAGGTGATACCTTTTCGGGGTGTAGCGTAGCCCGGTATCGCGCCACATTTGGGATGTGGAGGTCGTAGGTTCGAATCCTGCCACCCCGACAAAAGCCACTGATAATCAGTGGCTTTTTCTTTTTTCGGACACATTTCGGACAAATTATATCTGAATATTGATTATTCAATAACCTAAGCAAAGTTAAGTTAAGCTAGAAGAATAACCCTTCTTAAAGAATGATTGGAACATAATGCTTGTTTCTATAGAGCGTGAAAAGTTCATCTTATTCTTATAAAAAATCAAGAGGGCTAGGAGTCTTTTGCTTGTCTATGTCAGTGATATGAGTGTAGATCATAGTCGTTTTTATATTTTCATGACCCAATAACTCTTTTACAATTCGGATATCGATACCTGATTGGATTAAATGTGTGGCATAAGAATGTCGCAATGTATGTACAGAGCCTTCCGACTGAACATTTGCTTTGATCAATGCTTTTTTCAGAATCAACTGTACACTTCGTTCGCTATACTTGCCACCCCTCTCACCTTCGAAGAGGTACTCCTTTGGCTTGAATGCTTGATAATAATGTCTCAAAGTCGCCAGCAATTTGTCTGGTAATGATACAATCCGATCTTTATTACCTTTGCTTTGATGGATTCTGATAATTCCATCGGAAGATTTTATGTCTTTGATTTTGAGATTCAACAGTTCGCTAAGACGTAGTCCACAACTATAGATTGTCATCAGAATAGCCTTGTGTTTTAGATTTTGAGTGTTATCGAGAATATTTCTTACTTCTTCTTTTGAAAAGAATTTAGGTAATTTAGAAAATGATCGTTTCGGGTATAAGTAATCCAGTTGGATTTTTTTGTCCAATATCAGTTCGTACATCTTCTTGATTGCGCCCACTAATCCTTTTTGATAGGAAACACTAATTTTCCCATTTTGAACTTTTTCGTTTATAAACGCCTCAATATCTGACAGTGGAATTTCTTCAAGGGAGGGATATTTGCTAACATGTTTAAGAAATATACTAGCGTAATCCTTGTACGATCTAATGGTATTGCCAGCATATCTCTGCATCAGCAATCTCTTTTCGAAGGTTTCAAGTATGATTTCGCTATTCATATCAGGGAAATAGTATTTTATAATATTTTGTTTCGCTATTTGTGCGGTTTTATTTTTTAAATACAAATATATCAATATCTTATGTAGAAAGAAAAGTCAAATAACGAAACACGTATAGGGTTGGTTAAGCGAAATTTTCCGTATATTCGTTTCGTTAAAACAGATGTTGTTAGCAATCCGCTGCGCTCCTTGCTAACAATGGCTCGGCGACTTACGTCGCTTGCCGTAAGCCGCCGCTTCGCGGACTGCTTACAACAAGCGACTTGGCTAAATAGCTCCGCTTTTGTATCTTCGATACAGCTTCGCTACTTCGCCAAGTCGCCGAGCCATTGTACGACATAGTAAAACCGAACCAAACAAAATGAAAGTCAGAGAAGAAAAGTTAAGAACAATTATAGAATGGTCGGAGAAAAACGAAGATGTAAGAGTTCTTCTTCTGACAAGTTCACTTGTAAATCCTTTAGCACTTGTTGACGAATTTAGTGATTTAGACATTGAATTTGTTTTTGAGGATAATACAAATTACATTTCAGACAAAAGCTGGACGCTTAAATTCGGAAATCCAATTGCTATGATTGAAGAAGACGAAAGTTGTTTTAACCATAAACACGCAATGAAAATGCTACTTTATGAAGACGGTGTGAAAGTAGATTTTAAACTTTACAGCAAATCAAAATTTATAAAGGAAACGCAAGAGAAAGAATTACCAGAAGATTGGGATATTGGTTATAAAATTTTAATTGATAAAGATGGTATTACAAAGCAAATGCTGAAACCAACTTATCAAATTTCCATTATCAAAAAACCGTCTGAAAAAGAGTTTCAAAATCTAATAAACGATTTTTGGTGGGACACAACTTACGTGGCAAAGTGTCTTGTGAGAGATGAAATATTCTATGCGAAATTTATGTCGGAAACCGTTATTCGCACAGAATATTTAATTCCTTTAATTGAATGGCACATTGCAAGTGAACACAATTGGAACATAACGACCAATAAATATGGACGGCTTTTCAAAAAGTATCTTAACCAGGAAATGTGGGCTAAAACAGAACAAACATTTTCAGGGAGCGATATAAAGGAAAATTGGACTGCTCTATTTTCAATGACTGATTTAGTTTCAGAAATAGGAACTGAATTGTCAAAAAAATTAGAGTACAAATACCCGGATAAATTAGAAAATGACATACGAAAATATTTAGCTGGACTAAAACCCAAAACATAACTACGTTGTACAACATCGTATTGGCAATAGGCGGGCTGAACGGCTTCGTATCAACGGAAGTGCAAAATTCAACTTCTGTTCTTCGATTAAAGTTCAGTGCTAAAAATCCCGCCCATCGCCAATACGCGGCACGTTAGCGGTCAGGCCAAAATAGCTTTATAATATAGAACAAGAGAACATCCCCGAAAAATGAAAACATTACAATTTAAACGAGCCAAACCAAACGATTCAGAACTTTTATCAGAAACCGCATTTAAGTCTAAGAAAATTTGGAACTATTCAGATGAACAGATGAATTTATGGACAAACGAATTGACAATAACAGATTCCTATATTAAAAGAAATAAAGTTTTTAAAATATTCGATAGCAAAAATTTTTTAGGTTTTTGCTCTCTTGTCTATAAGGAAAAACATATTGAAATAGACCACTTTTGGCTTTTACCTGAAAATATTGGGAAGGAATATGGGAAAAAAACTTTTGATTTCATCAAAGAAACAGCTAAAGAAAGCAGCTCGAATATTATAAGAGTTTATGCGGAACCTAATTCTAACGGTTTTTATAGAAAAATGGGTGGAAAAATAATCCAAAGAAAAGAGAGTAAAATAAAAGGACGATTTTTAAATGTCTATGAATTTGAAGTTTAAACAAAATAAAAGCCCGAACCGCTAACAAACAGTTTGCCGCAAGGGCGGTTATGGTTTAAAATTCAACGGTCGGTTTTCTTTGTACGCAAAAACCATTTATTAAACTTTTTGATTAAATTTAAAGCTTAAAAATGGTTTTTGCTCGGGTCGGTTCTGAAATCGAAGTTTTGGCTTCTTTTCCCGCCCCAGCGGCAAGCTGCAAAACGTTGTTAGCAATCCGCTGCGCTCCTTGCTAACAATGGCTCGGCGACTTACGTCGCTTGCCGTAAGCCGCCGCTTCGCGGACTGCTTACAACAAGCGACTTGGCTAAATAGCTCCGCTTTTGTATCTTCGATACAGCTTCGCTACTTCGCCAAGTCGCCGAGCCGTTATTCAGGACTGTTTAAGTTTTTGATCTCCTGACGTTTTTGGTCTATACTGTTTAATAGTTTATTTTCTTCCTCTCTTTTAATCACCAAATTATGGAATTTCTTAGGGTTAAGAGAATGAGTAGAATCGATATGCGATGTTACATGCGGTAGCTCCAATTCTATCATTCGGTAACGCATTTCATACGATTTTCTATCGTCTAATTGTTTGTTCTTCTCGTATAGAACACCGAGACCTAGCGAAATAATGGTAGATAATGCTATCATAACAATGATCAGAGGTGTTGATTTGAGATCAATGCCGTAATGATGTTTTACAATGACCTGATCAGGAATTTCAGCTATCTTTGAAACAATGTCTTTTTCTTTGATTGTTAATACAGCTAATTCCTGTCTAGTTATTGTGGAGATTTCATTAGCTACATCCTGAAGTGTCCCATAATCGTTAATGATCTTAGATAGTACATCGTTTTCTCTTTTAATAAATTGCTTGATCTGTTGTAGTAGTTCCTGATCCTTTGCTCGCATTTCATGAAATTCCTGCATTTTCTTTTCATTTTCAGAAAGTAGGGAGACAATTGTAGGCATTATTCGTACAATATCCTGCGTGATCAAGTCTGTGTTTTCCTGCAATGCGCTTACCTGTTGCTGTATATTTTCTAATTCTGTGTTCATGGTATTAACGTTTTAGTCCGTAATTCTCTTTCTTTTTTCTTTTCTTGATCAACGGATCATCTTGCTCTGGTGTAATTTCGGGGTTCGAAAATAAAGCTGATGTTATGTGACCAAGTGTTTCTCCGATATTTCTGTCTATAGAATGATCCTTCGAAACATAGCTTCCAGTAATTTGATTTAGTTCAATAGAATTATCTATGCTATTTAAAGCCTTGTCGATCTGTCCGAAGCTCAATGAGCGGTCTATGGCAGAACCCCGAAATGTCTGTTCATCTTTGATGAACGAAATACCTTGAACCTCATCCGACCCCAATCTATATTTAAACTGCATTTCCACACCTCTGTAACGGATATAATTTTGTAGTTCCTTCCAGTTTTTACTGTGTCGTATGCCTGCCTTGACGGTGTCGTAAATTTGGTATTTCGTTAGATCATTACCTTTCAGTCTACCTCTGTTGACATTTCGTTTTCCTTCGGACTGCTTAAAGCCATATAATGCATTTAATTCTTTACAAGCTTTAAAGCTCTTATACCGCTGATTGCTATTGGAGATAGTTTTGCCATGATCGTTTACCCGATTAAAAATAATATGGATATGATCATGTTGGCGGTCGTGGTGGCGCACCATTAAGCATTGGGTATCCCTAATATCTAATTTTGATAAATAACGCTTAGCTGCGGATAGCATGATGTCATTATTCAGCTTGTTTTTATCTTCTGTATTCCACGAAAGAATAATGTGTCCGACTGCCTTGCCCAATCTTGGATTCAGCATCCGCTGAAAATTAAAGTCCTGTGTGATGGTCTTTGCCGAATCCGTCCGTAATCCATTTACATGGATAATCTCACTATCTTTTTTCAGGGCGTATCCAACGCATCCGCCGAAAGATCGGCCCTCAATTATCTTCGCTATCATGGTGCAGTAGTTTATTGATACAATGGTTAATGTGATGGATCGTATTTTTGCATTCCTGTGTCACCTCAATCAGTCCAGACTGGTGTGCTTTTTTAGTTAGCTGATTTAGATTGTTCGAAGCCCCAGTAATCGCCCTAAAAGCTTTCAATTGTTCTTCGGTAAACCTAGGTGTAATTTTTCGTAGGATCGCAGATTTGCGTACCCATTCCGATTTGCTCATACCTGCAATTTTTGCATTATGCAAAACTCTGTTATGTTCGCTTTCATCGAAACGGACATTGATCCTGAACTGTTTTTTATTTTCGAGTGCGGGTCTTCCGCCTTTTTTCTTGTTATTTTTCATCTTGTTTCTTTTTAGCTGTGACCATCGGGAGCCAATCGGTTTTGGGGTCACCAAAACACAACCTTGCTTCCTACCTATTCGATAGTTTTCTTCCCGATTGAATATTTTGGGTCTGTTCTTTGGATGATGTGAAAATCAGATAGTCATTGACATCCTTGATCCTGTTGTCTTGCCTCTGCAATTCTTCCATTCCATTTTTTACGGTGTGCGTTTTTTCAAAATGGCTTCGCAAACTGTTGTACGATTTTAAACCACTGCTATCTGTGTCCAGATAGCTTGTTATTCCGTTATGTCGCCCTAAGAATGGATATGCTTTTTGCAGATTGGCGGTCGTATTCAGGATACAGAAGTTCGTATTTAGATACGGCTTACCTGCATTCTTTTTTAACGTCATAAAGGATAGCAGATCCGTGAAGCCCTCAAACAAAACAACATCTTTGTTGCCGTTATCGATCGTGGTGATCCCCTTTGTCAATAGGGAGCGTTTATCATAGCTGTTGCGCAGTTCGTATCCACCTGCATCATTCTTAAAACTTGCGGCAAAGTACGTCTGTCCTTTTGCCGTCCGGTAATAGATTTCCTGACAGTATACTCTGGCAATTTCAATATCTATTTTGCGTACGTCGGTCAGATAGTCTGTCAGAGCTTTGTTTCCGAGAGGCTCAACGGAAAGGATGGTGTAAGCGCGTTCATTTTCTTGTTGCATGACCTGTACTTTATCCAATACGGTCTGCTGGTGAAAAGAAAAGATATTTTTTCTTTCATCAGCCCAATCTAAAACAGTTGATAGGTTTTCCGTATCCAAAAACTTCATCAGGAAGTCAATGTTATTTCCTCCGAATCCTTCCGAATGCGAGTACCAGATATTCCTATGGATATCCAACTTTGTCGAAGCCGTTCTTTCGTCTCCTCCATTGAATGGGTTTTTAAACCATGCTTCACGGCTGTTCATCCTTGCGCATGGTATCTGTAGATAATTTAATATGGATATGAGCGGTATGCGCTTTAATTCATCACATGTCATAATCTTAATTTTAAAGTAGGTTTAGTTTAGTCTATTACTATATAGGGGCGGACTAAACTAAACCTGTTTTTTAATAATAGAATTCAGGGTTGAACCGGTAGGTCTTATCGTTTTTGATGACCATCCGTTTGTTTTCCAGAAATGTCTTCAGCTGTTTGGCTTTATTGATGCCGAAATTGAAGCCCTTTGCCAGATACGCATTCCGTAATCTGCCAACATATTCATCATATGTGCAGGTTATTTCACTGCCGTTGAACATTTCCTGTAACACTTCCCGATGGTTCTCTTTGGAAAGCTCCTGATAGTCGAATCCCTTTCTCGATACTGTACCTGACAGGTCAAAGTTCTCATCCAGTACGGGCAAACCATCATCGATAAAAAAGGTAAATGGCTCAAACTCGATATCCCTGATGAACTTTGGCGCCACGGTGCTGTAGTTTGTATCCAGATCGCTTTTGGTGACCTGTAATATGGATTCAGCCTTATTGTTCAATTCTGTCCCCAAATGCCCTCTGGTGTTGTCATCACCCTTGTTTAGGTGCAGTACGGTATGGATGTGTATATTCAGCTCCTGTGACCATTTCATCAGCTTGCCGGTAATTTCGGTCGCTTCCGTAGCATTATTGATGTCGTAAACAAGATCCCTGATCCCGTCTATGATGACCAGACATATTTTGCCCGCATATTTGGACAGGGCATATTCGATGATACTTATGCGCTCTTTAGTGGGGTATTCCCTCAGGGATATAAATTTTAGGTTTTCATGGACTTCCGTTGTCGGGTAATTTATGAGTTTGTAAACCCTTGAAATCAACCTGTGGCAATGGAATCTGCTCTGCTCCGTATCGCAGTACAGTACCAATGGACGGTTTATGGGAACTTTGACCTTATACTGTAATATCTGTTTTCCGCTCAATGCAGCAGCGACCAATGAAATCACATTGAATGTTTTCCTACTCTTGGCCTTTCCGGTGGATGCGCTGAAATTTCCTAATGTACCGATAACGGAATCGGAATTGCTGATTGTTATCATGATCGGAGGTTCTAAAAATTTATCTGTTATTTTTACTATAGCCCTATCCAATGCAGTGGCTATGTCCTGGTTAAACGAGATCATTATTTACCTCCTTTGTTATGGTTGAAGTTCGTCATGGATGCCATAACATCTTCTTTGTTGAAGTAAATGCGCTTTCCCATACGTTTATAGGGAATACGCCCCTGTTTCATCCATTCGGTCAGGCTGACAAGGGAAATATCAAGCTCGTTTGCCATTTCCTTTTTGGTCATTAGTTTTGTCGGTTGCTTTTTTTGCGGAGGATCGTCCATATTACCAACCTTTGAAATAAAAACCTGTAGTTCTTCCCTAACTGCATCCTTGACACAATCTCTAAGGGCATTTCGATCCAGTGTAATCATACTTTGCTCATGTTTATCAATTTAAGAATGTCGAAGTCATGGCCACTTTCTTCGTTTAATTAACTTGACACAAAATTGGGCAAGCAAGACCACAAAAAATGCCGTTCAGAATTTTGAACGGCATCTCTGCAAGGGGGTGGTATGATTTATCTTCTGGCTATTCAATTGGAATAATTTTGAATTTGCGATCTGAATTGTCAATGTCGGTGGGTTTACCGTCACAAAAATAGTTCTCTACTGTTCCGAATGGAATTGGCTTATCATGTTCCAAAAAATGATTGGAAATGATTTTTGCCCATGTTATATGGGCGTTAGTCCCTAGGAATGTTTCTGCTTTTCCGTTGATTATTATCTTTGCTTTCATAAATTCATCAAACAACGCGATCAGATTAAGTTTGTCGCCGTTCAGTATATTGATTTTATGATGATCCAAGGAATTCAATCGGGATTTCTCTTTTTTGAGCTTTTTAACCTGTTCTTTAAATTCATCCAATTCTTTTAATGTCGTATTATACTGTGCTAGCAAACGATCGAGATTTTGTTTCTGGATGAATTGCTTTTTTAATTCTTCCTGTTCCTCTTTGTTCGAATCTAGATAGTTCTCCAGAATAGTTTTTATGGTATTTATATTGGATTCTGTACTTGCATTGGATGAATTGGCAAGTTTCGTAAATGCCGAATCGATCAATTCCTGTGTCCGCTGGAATTCTATTTGAGTTTTGCTCTTTACTTCTTGCAATAGTTGCTCGCTGACTATCTCATATTTTTTTGACAGACTTACCGTGAAATTCCATCGGTCATATTTGGGAAGGATATTCTCGATGAAATACTGGAATTTCTGTATTCTAAGGTCGTTTCTTCTTTTCTGTGTCGCCGACAGCTTTTCCTGTGATTTGCTTCTTTCCTTTTTTAGCTCGGAATTAACAGTCTGCCATAATTCTTTAAAAAACTCTCTGCCGTCAGTATCGTTGAATTCAGCTTTGTAATAGTTGAAGTGGCGCAAAAAGAGATCTTCAAGTTGACTCTCTGGAAGTCGCTGAACTTTTATAAGAAAGTGTACATCCGCATGCGTATCGTTCTTGGAAAAAGGGACGCCCACGTCCAATGGATGCGGATCAAAGTCAAACGGTTTTCTTCTTCTGAAATATTTACTGTTCATAATTTTAAAATTTGTTCAGTGCATCGATTAACGAATCCGTGTTTGCCGATTCGTATTTCATTAAAGTCCTTATGTCGGAATGTGCGGTCAGTTTCTGCACAAGTGTAATGGGTACGTTCCTGCTCAATAGGTTCGTTACCATTGATCTTCTGCCGACATGGCTCGATAGGAAGTCGTACTTCCTTTTTTCTATCACCAGCTTTTGCTTACCTGAATACCTTGTGATCTTTATGATTTCGTCCATTCCTGCCAGTTTGCCGACAGTTTTGATATATTCATTGAACTTCTGGTTGGATATCTTGGGCACGGAGTAACCGATACGCTCCAAGATATCCTTTGCTGGGGCAATATACCCCTCAAAAGGTACGATCACCCTTTTTTTGACTTTTACCGAAATGAAGTCCCAAGCATTGTTTTTTATGTCCTTTGGGTCAAAGTTGATCAGATCCTCAAATCTTTGCCCTGTGTAGCACAATAGACAGAACAGATCCCGTACCCTTTCCAGACTGGGTCTGTCCGAAAGATCATGGTTCATCAGTTTCTGTATTTCGGATTCTGACAGGGCAATGATCTCATTGTAGGCTTTCTTCTTAAAGTTTGTCTTCTGGGTCTTGAAGACATCGGGATGCACCAAATAATCATTGTCGTTGCACCACTTTAGGAATACCTTTAACGTGGAGATGTACTTGTGGATGGTGTCATTCAGCAAGCCCTCTTTATCTCCATCGTTCGTGTTCTTTTTCCTGCTTAGAAATACCTCAAACTGATCGAGAAATTTACCGTCCATTTCCCTAAGGATAAGTTTTGTTCCCTTATGCTTCTCAAAATCCTCCAATCCCTTAAAGACTGTCCGGTATTCTTTTAACGTACCCTCTTTGACAAAATTGGATTTGTAGGAAAGGAACTGGGTTTTCAGGTGGGAAATGGATATTTCACTATTGACGGCATTGTCCCTGTCAATACAGTCCTGTACAATCTGTTTATAATCCTCTTTGGAAAGAAACTGGTTTGTTTCTTTTTTTCGCATTGCTTCCCTTGTACAGCAGTTTGCAAGGTTGTTCAGTTCAACATTGAATTCCAACGCTCCGCTGGCACTTGGTTTAAGCCTTTCCTTTTCAAAATCCCAACTTTTGGGCAATATCTTATAGTTTGTCCTGTATTTTATCCTACAGGATTTATCCGGTGAAAAGAAGAGATACAGTGCAGTGGGCGATGGATTCCAGAACTTTTGTGCAAGGTTCTTCTTTTTCCCTCCAACCTTTGCCAATTCCTGTTTGACCTTTTCAGGCGAAATATCGGGATTATAGGGCTTATCTAAATAAAAATTCACTTTCATATTTCTCGGACATATTTCGGACAGAAATGCTTAATATTACCATATTTTACCTTTGTAAGGTTAGGTAAAGATAGGTAATAAAATTTGTAAATACCTAATAATCAGAGTAAAATAAGAAAAGTAAAAGTAAGATATGATAACGGTTCGAATCCTGCCACCCCGACAACACAAACACTAAGTGTTATCAAAAACCCGCAAATTCTATGGATTTGCGGGTTTTTTGTTTTATTTCATATCAAGAAACCCCAAAGAATATCAATGTAAATGTGAGTAAAACGGTGAGTCTTTTTAAGTTTTAAATTTACTCACCAAATAGCTTGTAAATAACTGTAAATCATTTGTTTGATTCATTTATTTTGATGCTATTTATGGCTGTTTGACTTTTTTATTGTTCTCAATGTGATGATTGAGGTGAGTAAACTACTCCAGAATGAATGAGTTGAACATAAAATAAATGGATATGAAGAGTAGAAACACCTTTGGGATTCAATTCGTATTACGGTTGCCCAAAAACAAAATTGATGAAATGGGAACAGTTTATGCAAGGATCACCGTAAACGGTCGCCGAACCGAAATATCATTAAAGAGCAAGATTTCCATCAAAAACTGGAATGAGGGAAAAGGTAGAGCAAAAGGAAAGCGAGAAGAAATTGTAAAGCTGAACAGCCATATGGAGCAAGTGCGGTCATTGATTTTTGATTGTTACAATCAGCTCATACAACAGAGTAAACCTGTAAGTATTGAAGCCGTAAAAGCCTTGTATCTTGGAGAAGATATAGAAGAGAGAATAACAATTTTGAAGCTGATTACCTATCATAAACAGGTATCGGAACATAAACTAGCTGCTGGAACAATAAAAAACTACCATACAACGGAATCATATATCAAGAAATTCTTAAAGGAAAGTTATAAAAAGAATGACTTGCTACTGGACGAGTTGAATTTTCGGTTTATTCTAGATTTTGAATCGTTTCTTACGAATTATAAACCCATAGATCACCATAAACCGTTAAATAATAACGGTATCATGAAGCACATGGAGCGCTTGCGAAAGATGATTAATTTAGCCATTACAATGGATTGGTTGGAGAGGGATCCATTTGCCAAATATAAACTTCGGTTTGAAAAGGTAGAACGAGGACATCTATCAAAAGAAGAGCTGGAAATACTTGAAAACAAGACCTTTTCTATAGAACGTCTGCAATCTGTATTGGATATGTTTTTGTTCAGTTGTTATACCGGACTTGCTTATATTGATATTTCTAATCTTAGTCGAGAAAATATTATGAAGGGAATTGATGGCAAGGACTGGCTTATGACCAAACGCCAAAAAACGGATACCCTTGTAAAAGTTCCTTTGCTCTATCAGGCTTCTACTATTATTAAGAACTATAAAGAGCATCCTGTAGCAAAAGCAAGCGGCACCATTTTTCCTGTAATATCCAATCAACGTATGAATGGTTATCTCAAAGAGATTGCCGATATCTGTGGCATTAGCAAAAACCTGACATTTCATTTGGCTAGACATACATTTGCTACAACGGTTACATTGAGTAACGGTGTTCCTATTGAATCTGTAAGCAAAATGCTCGGACATACCTCAATAAGAACAACACAAATCTATGCTAAGGTACTTGAGCATAAATTGAGCGAAGACATGAATAATCTTCGTTTGAGAATGGTCTCAACTAAGCAATCAGGATAATGCTTTAATTTAGATTAACCTTATATGGTGCCTTTGAAAGCCAAAGGAAGCCATTAAGTTCCATTCGGAAGGCACTGTGCTGTTCTTTTAGTTCATTTGCTTCGATATGGTAGTGATCAGATTATTTTTTATTACTGCCGAATTGAAGTGAGATAAATTAAAAGAGATGGCATATGAAAGTAGAACTGATTACTAAAGAGGATTTTGAAAACTTTAAAAAGGAGCTTTTTGAGGAAATAAGAAAATACAGAGGGCGTTTAAGAGGTGCAGAACCAGAACCTAAAGAATGGCTAAAGAGCTATGAAGTCAGGAAATTATTAGGGATTTCACCAGGCACTTTACAAAATTTAAGAATAAATGGAACGTTAGCTTATACAAAAATCGGAGGATTGATGTACTACCGATACCATGATATCCAAAAATTGATGAACGGAAAAAATGATGATAGCTAACTATAGCTTTATGAAATTTTAGAAGCAGAACTCTAACGGTTCTGCTTTTTTTTTGTCCATTTTTTTATAGCCCAAGCACATTTACTTTCATCGCCCACGCTGTGCAGTAAAAGAGCTTTTGGCTACTTTTTGAAATAGAAAATCGAAAAACATAGCCCTACACCACACACTTCATTATATTTTTCGATTCCCTATTGTGGGCTTTCATAGCCCAATCTATAATCCATTTTTAAAAAAATTAGAACAGAATATTTCCATAATCAACCGGTAAAAAGACAGCCAATATATGGCGGTCATCCATCGCTCCAGTCCAGCCAAAAGACTACGGCATAAACGGTTTCCTCCCTAAAGGTACCCTCCAATTATTCCGTTTCCTTTTGGCTTTTCCTATTGACCGCCCTGATAGTCTGCTTTCTTTTTTCCGGTTTTTCTTTTGGAAAAATTTATGAAAGGCGAAGCAAGGCGAGCCACACAGCGAAGAACCGACAAAGAGAGCGTAACAGAATAATAATTTTTAAAAAGGACGATTATGAACATTATCGGAAGATTGACGAGAGATGCGGAAGTACGCACAACGTCACAGGGCAAACAAGTGGTAAACTTTTCAGTAGCCATCAACGACAGCTACCGAAACAAGCAGGGCGAACGAATTGAGCAAACCACCTATTTCGATTGTGCCTACTGGATTTCTGCAAAGATAGCAACACTACTGACCAAAGGCACATTGGTAGAACTTACAGGGCGAGTAAGCCCAAGAGCGTGGGTAAGTAAAGACGGAGAACCAAGAGCAGGGCTGAATTTCCATACTTCAAACATCAAACTGTTCGGAGGTAGTAAGAGAACGGACACCGTACAAGCTACTGCACAATCTAAAAGTAACGTATTTACATCGCAGGAAACAGAAGATTTACCATTCTAACAAGTAACATTCAATCACTTTTTAACATCAAAATTTTAGCATTATGGCACATAATATCAATTTCAACGAGAGAACAGGACGTTATTCATTTTTTAGCGTTAAGCAAAAAGCGTGGCACGGTTTAGGGCAAATCGTGGAGCACTACCCAACAAGTGAGGAAGCTATCCGACACGCAGGATTAGACTATGAAGTCGTAAAATCCCCACTGTTTACCAAAGGTTCGGGCATTATCGAAAGCGTAAACGGTATCGAGATAGGCAGTTCCGAATTGGAAGTACCTAACTATTTCGCCAACATTCGCACCGATAACAATGCAGTATTGGGCGTGGTCGGTAAAGATTACCACATTGTACAAAACCGTGAAGCCTTCAATTTCTTTGATGCTATTGTAGGCGGTGGCGATGGTATTCTGTACGAAACCGCAGGAGCATTGGGCAACGGAGAGCGCATTTTTATCACAGCCAAATTGCCCGACTATATCCGTGTAGGCAATGGCGATGATGTAACAGAAAAGTACATTTTCCTAACTACTTCGCACGATGGTAGCGGAAGTATTACAGCCGCTTTTACGCCTATTCGTATCGTATGCCAAAACACCCTAAACGCTTCTTTACGTAATATGACCAACGTAGTCCGTATCAAACACACTTCGGGAGCAAAACAACGTATCGAGAATGCTCACAAGATTATGGGACTTGCCAATACGTTGAGTAATCAATTAGAAAACATTTTCAACGAGTGGACTAAGGTTAAAGTATCAGACCGAGAAGTAAAAAAACTAATCCAATTAGCACTTTGCCCGAACAAAGAAACCCTTGACCTATTGAAGAAAGGTGCGGAAGATGAAGTTTCTACCGTCTTTAAAAACGTGGTAGATGATGCTTTTGGCTATGCGATGATGAGCGATACCCAACAAATGGACACGACCAAAGGTACATTGTTCGGAGCATATAATGCTGTTACAGGCTACTATCAAAACGTAAGAAATTACAAAGATGGCGAAGCTAAATTACAGAGTATCGTAATGGGCGGAACGGCTCAACTGAAATCACAAAAAGCATTTGAATTGTGTACCGCCTTTGCTTTAGACGGTGCGGAAATCTTAAACCTTAATTAAATAACCACAGGCTACCGCCTTAATCGGTGGTAGCCTAATAAAACAAATCATTATGGCAAATTGGTGCAGTAATACGGTTGTTTTTGATGGAGAATCCGAAGCAATCACAACAATACAGGAGGTTTTTCGAACGATGAAAAATAAGGAAGATGAAAGCGGACAGGGACAATTACCTGACTTTATTTCCGAAGATAATGGTGGGTATTTCTTCAATATCTATTGGAATGAGGGTGATGAAGGCGTATTTCAATATGAAACAAAATGGTCGCCTAATATTGAAATAGTCCAAAAGATAGCAGAATACTACCAAGTAGATTTTGTACAGGACTATGAGGAAATAAGCAATCTTGTATATGGCAGGGCAACATTTTCTGACAAGCTTCTCACAGATGCTTATTTGGAAGATGAGGATTTTGAACAGTACGAGTTTGATGAAGAAACTGATACCTATTCTTTTGAAGGCGAAAGTTATGAAAGTGATTGGGAGATATTAGAAACCTTATTGGAAAGAAAAATTCGCCAGCCCTAATGCTTTAGGGCTGGCGGCGAAAAGACGAATCCTTCCATTGGTCGGAACCGTCTTTTCGCTTTTAAATCGGAGCAACCACTTTGCCAAAATGCTACGCATCCGGCAAACAGCCTGCAAAATATTTTGACGGATTTGAGAATCCGTAAATTGAATTGGAACTTTAAAGCAAAAAACAATTTCTTCCGATGGTCAAAAACGTTTTTTACTAAATATAGTGCAACCACTTTGATGAAAATGTTTACTTCGTCATTTTATCAAACAGGTTGCGATATTTTTGCGAGGGATATTCTTTATCTCTTTTGTTGTTTTGGAGAACTTCTTTTCTGACTGCGACCAAAGAAAAGAAGCAAAAGAACATCGCTTGGTTAATAATGTTATTACGAATACTCTATCTCAGCACACTATTTTTTCCTTAATTTAGCAAAAGGCTTAAAAGTATTTAGTTGTTTTTTATTTGATTTGATGAATACTAAGCTCAAATTAATTTTAAACCAAAATATCGAAATGTATTTAGCATATATAAAAGTTGAGAATTATAAAGGAATCGAAGCAATAGAAACAGAATTTGATCCCAAATTAAATATAATTATTGGTGAAAATGGATGTGGAAAATCAGCAATAATAGACGCTATACGACTGTTATATAATATTGGAGAGCCAATCAGAGAGATTTCTGTTTCGTCGGATGATTTTCATCAAAAGACAGTAGAGAACGATGGAATTAAGACTATTCAGAAGTCTTCACTAATTACTATAACGTATATTTTCAAAGGACTATCTACAGCACAAAAAGGAGCTTTTTATGAATATATGGTGATCGATCCTAATAAAATCGAAGAAGATTATGCTAAAGTCTCGATTTCTTACGAGGAGAAAGATGGAAAATATCCGAACTTCTCATACAATACAGGAAATATTGACGGACAAAAAGCCGATTATAAAACATTTGAGCTTTTCCAACATTACTATCTAGGAGCATTGAGAGATAGTACTAAAGATCTACTGAGCACTCGGAATAATATTCTTGGAAAAGTTATAAGGCGATTTGTAAAGAGAGAAAAGTCTGAGTCTGAAATTGAACAAATTATTAAAGATGCTAATTCTCAACTGTTGAGTCGTGATGAGGTGAAAAATACGAGAGATGGGGTGAATACAAATCTCGAAAGTATTTTTAAGAAAGTCATTGATAATAAAATTGGGGTTAGAATTGAAGAAGCAAAAACTGAATATATTGTTAATGCTATTAAACCCTATCTTCCACATGATAGATCAACACTAAAGGATGAAGGATTTCATTTATGGCAAAATAGTTTAGGTTTAAACAATCTGATATACATAGCAGTAGTTCTTGGTGATATAAAAGAGCAAATTGAAGATAATGGTCTTCCCCATTTCGCCTTATTAATTGAAGAGCCTGAATCTCATCTGCATCCCCAATTGCAATTAAGCCTTTATAACTTTCTCAACAATGCAAATGCTACCGAAAATAGTCAGCTATTTATAACTACTCATTCGCCGACTTTAACTTCAAAAGTCCCACTAAAGAATCTTATTCTCTTGGATTGTGGCAAAGCAACAAAACTTGATAAACAATTTCAAAATAGAGAGTCTGAAAAATTAATCGAGGATACCACCAAAAATAAGGAATTGTTAGATCCTGATTTGGAAAATAGGATGAAGAAGCTTCAGAGATATATAGATGTGACGAAATCTCAACTTTTATTTGCAAAATCAATTTTGTTCATTGAAGGAATTTCAGAAGAACTATTGATCTCAGCGTTTACTCTTTTGGAAGACTATAAATTGGAAGATTATAGAACCGAAATTGTTAACGTAAAAGGAACATCTTTCTATCCATTCCTGTATCTTTTTAATAATTCAAATCTATTAGAGAGAATTAACAAACCTATTTCTATCATCACCGATGATGATAGATTTACAGATTCGAAAAAATCTGAATACAGTTTTGATAGTTTAATAAATGATTACACTGTTCTTGATCTGTTAGATGATTCTATTCAAAAAGGCAACGCAGTATCGAGAATAAAAAACTTGAATTCTGTAAAAAATAATGCAGATAACATTAAAATCTTTGAGTCATTCAAAACATTAGAATACGAAATTGCATTGCATAACATAAATGATGATAGGAGGAATTTTAAAAATAACTTTTTAGTACAATATTTAGACGTTGTAGAGGGTGCTAAAATCAGTGAAATTGTTACTTATATGGCGACATTTGCAACAGACTTAATGACAGATGAGCAAAGAAGGAAAGTTGCCATTCTCCTATGGAAAACTTTCCCCACTAAAGCTGAATTTGCACAGGACTTTTCAATTCATTTGCTGGATAATTTGGAGAATGCAAAAGCATCATTTATGGTTCCAAAGTATATATTAAATGCATTAACTCATTTAAAAAACGGATTATAATGTATTTTGAAAATGAGGAAAGATTAGCTTATCTACAAGCTAGGGGAAAAGTTATTCTGAATGCCTGTCCAGGTAGTGGAAAAACAACAACTATTGCGAAGAAGATTTTAAATTTAGAAACTTCAAAAGAAATCGGAGGTCATTCTGGTGTAGCTTGTTTATCGTTCACTAATTCTGCTAAAGACGAAATTAATGAAGCATATAGAAAGCTAAGCGGTAAATCACTTCAGTTTCCTAACCATGTATCAACCATTGATAGTTTTATAAATAAATTTATTACGCTTCCTTTTTATAATTTGCTTAATCGTGATTTCAATAGACCAAAGATACTTGATCATACAAATATCTTAGATGATATGTGGAAAACGACCTACGTAAAAAACGGAAAGACACTAGATGGTTTATTACGACCATTGAATAACGCAGAATATAAAGCAAAAAATAATCGCAGTATTTTTCATTTATATCCTCCAAGCGAAATAAGAATTGAGCCTGATGGTACTTTTTCAATAAATGGTAATCAACCATCTACTGATAAAGTAGATAGAGAGAATTTTAATAAGTATTGCCAGCTAATTAAAAATAGACAATTTACAAAAGGGCTTATATCAACTGGAGACTCCGCATATATTGCACTTCATTTATTAAGAAATAACCCGAAAATTTGCCAGTGGCTTAGTTTAAGATTCCCTTTTATTATAATTGATGAGGCGCAGGACAATTCTTTAATACAGCACGCCATATTTGAGGAATTGGTAAAGCAGGGGCTAAAAAATATTGAATTAATTGGAGACCCTTATCAAAGTCTGTATGAATGGAGAGATGCAAAACCTGATGAATTCTTAAGAAAATATGAAAGCGATCAAACGTGGCAATCGTATGACTTGACAGACAATAGACGTTCACCTCAAAGTATCATTGATGTTTTTTCTAAAGTTAGACGTTCAGAGGACTCAGCAATTAATAGTGTCGATTGTGAAGAGCAAAATAACTCTGTTTTGGTGTACAAATATTCAAGCACTAATCACCAATTAATAATTAAACATTATGACGATTATTGCGCAACAAAGAAACACCTTAATAGTTGTATTGTAGTTAGGGGGAATTCATTAAAAGATTCGTTGTTGGGAAAAAAACTAGAGCAGAGACCGTGGGGAATAGAGCTACCCAAAGATATTATTTATGCTAAAAACCTGTATATCAGTGGTGATATTAAAAATGCAATAAAAGAAATACGAGCAATAAGCATTCAGCTTATTTATGCGGGCACATTTGATTATCATACACTTAAGGAAGTTGAAAAAGAAAAGAGTGTTGATCCTCATTTTAATTCTTCAATGATCACCCTTTTAGATGAATTACCTGATTTTAACAAAACTGTACAAGACTGGACAACAGAAACTCAGCTTTTCCTAAAAAACAGATTGAAACTTAATTATGACGTTGACTTTAGTTTACGAAATAGAAAATCAAAATATTTCGAAAAAACTACTTTGTTGGAAACCGTAAGCCAGCATTTCAAGAAGTCTTTTTCTGCTTTTAATATTCCCATTACAACAATACACCAAGTCAAAGGTCAAACCTTGGATTCAATTCTTGTTTTCTTCAATGAAAGAAAGCATAAGGATAATATCTTATTTGAAAATATATCAAACAATGGAAATATTTTTCCTGATGAAACGAAGAGATTAATATATGTGGCCCTATCCAGACCAAAATATCTATTAGCAATGGCCTTTCCTGATTCAATAACTGATGATGAGCTAAAAGAGAAATTTGGAGATAAAATTATAATAATTACACAAGATGAATTAAATTAAATATAATCAAGTTGTATTATTTCATACTATGTAAATCCAAATTTCCAAATAACGAGTATATTCTAGCCATTGACAGTCTTGTCAATGGCTCTTCTAAAATCATTCACATCGCTACCAACCAGTAAACAACAAGAAAAACCAATATCTAAAAGAGCTTTACCTATTTTCTCGTCATCAATATCACTATGGGCGATTAGCTTAATGGTTGGGTATTGTGCTCTTAATTCTTGAAGTTGTACCAGCACATTTTTGTCGTAGAAATCAAGGTCGATGATACAAGATTTCGGAAATTCTTCCAAGTTAGATAACTGAGATAATCCATCTTCGATTGTTTCACATCGGAATATGATTTCAAAGCCTGAAGCAATAAGATCGTTGCAGATTACATCTAAAACCGGACTTTTATCATTGATAAATGCAAGGGGGATTTTGTTGAGTTTTGTATCGGTTTCCATATCAATATCAAATTTAAGTTTATGGAGTTCCTGCACAAAAAAAGAAGCGCAGGCAACTACAACTTACCGATACTGAGGCACTGGTATACCCGACAACGAATAAGCGAGCGCCCACGCCTATAGCGTGAGCGTTCTTCCTTATCGTCTTGTTGTCTTAAAAATTACCAGTTTTCAGTACCAAGACTTAAAGCAAAAACACTTTAAGATTTTCTATATTTTACTATAGCAAATATACTAAAGTCGTTTTGATAGGACGGTATATTCTTTATAAAAAAATCGGATAGCCAGTTTGACTATCCGATTTTCATTCAAGGCTTATTCAAGAACAAAACTCTATTTTCGAGATTGTTCTATCTTCTGCATTCTATGATAATCCTGTTTATGTTTATCTCCTTTAGTAGAAGCCCAGATTCCTAATGACCCAATAATAACTAAAGCATAAGCAATCCATTTTCCTACACTTTCTATAAAGCGAATAAATACCGAGGATTCAAAACTCGAAAATCCTTCTTCACCCATTGCGTTGCGTCTGTAAAATTTTCTACGGCTTATCCAATAGATAAGTCCAATGCCTAGTACCAGGGCAATAATGCCCATAATCAATGTAGGAATATCCATGAGCTACACTTTTAATTAGTCACTTTGATAAAAATAACCAAAATCCAGTCATTAGGAAAGTTAAAAGGTAAAAACCGACTTTTAAAGTCAGTTTTTATTTACTGATATTTCCTTCTTAATCCCTACTATTAAACTGAAAACTCACTTGCTTTTCATTTCCAAAACTGTCCGAAATCCAAACGTCAAAAGATTGTGATACTGCAGATGTTGAGGTATAATACAAGCGGAGTTGCTCCGTTGGTAACTGGTACAAATCGTTCGGTTGATATGGAGGTTCATCGTAATACTGTAACGTTCCTGTACCGTCAAACTGGAAGTATCGAAGAAAATACTGTGTATTGGTGTAATTACCTGTACGCTGTATAGTAATTCGAATTTCTACTTTCTGTCCCTTGGCAACGTCTTTGGGTACTGGCATTACATTAACCTCAAAAGGAAAATTATTCTTTATTTCCAACTCATCATCTTTGCTACAAGATACCAAAGAAATCGAAGCTGTCAGGATTACCAGAAATACATATAATGGCAGTAGCCCTGTTCTTAATTTATTAAATATTGCTATCATTATTTCTACGTTTTAAAAATTAAACCTTAATCCCACACCTGCCGACGGTCGGAACTGTTGCAGATCAGTACCCCATACTATCTTTGTACGTCCTTGTAGAACCAGTACAAAACGGTCAGACAGATACGTTTCAAAAGTTAATCGACTGCCACCACCATAGATAAAATTATCTTGACTTAGTATCTCCGCACCATCGTATAACATCACTTCGCTACGGTTAATGGTTTCGTAGCCAAATACGCCTGTTATGCCTAAATTTAGGGTAACGTTCTTGCGTGCATCACCCAGCAGGAAGAAACTGTAACCGCCTTCGGCTGTATAAGTTTCCTGTGGGATGCGCAGGTCTTTGTAGTCGTGGTATCGATGGGTATATTCCAGCGCCCAAAGCTGATAATTACCATTTTTACTGTTTATGGTCATGGCTGTACTGACGTAATAATCGTTTCCGATTTTATCATTAGACAATACACCTGTGCTTATTTCCAAGCCTTTTTGCTTGGGCAGCATCCTTTGTGCCTGTGTAACCGAGATGCCCATTACAAGGAGCATCACGGTATAGATATACTTTTCCATTCTGATTACTTTAAAAAGTTATTAAAATTTTAGGTGCATATCGTTAATCAAACGAGCTTGGATTAAGTCGGAATTTTCGACCTGCAAGGTTTGATGTCTGCCTCCGTTTTTCTCGTAGATTTCAATCAACAACACCTTGTCGTCGGCAATGGTAAACTGGTCTAACAGGAACACGTTTTGTTCGGTAGTTTTCCCAATAATTTCATTCAATGGTTTGTATGTTCGTAAGGGCGTTAATGGATGTTCCTGTACCACGGTTCGCTTGGCGACTTTTTTATCCACCACTTTGAAATTGATAAAATCAATCCCGAAAGGTACATTGGTACTGTTGCGTAATTCGGTATGGAAATAGTATTTTCCGCTGTGGATGTAAATGCCTTTCAGAATAAACTGAATACCGAAACTTTTGGCACCGATATGTTTTACGATACGTTTGTCTTTTTTGTAAATGGTTTCCAATAATAAACCTGCCAGCGAAGGAGAGTTGTGACCCAATTCTTCAAAAAGAACATCGTTACCATTGGCTCTATCTACTGCTTTTTGCATGGTCTGCAAGTCATAGCTCATTGCTTCGGGATACGAACTGTAATACACATTGAAGTTGTAAAAACGCCCGTCGTTGGTAATTACAGAAAAGTTGGTTTCCTGTTCAAAGTCCTTTACCGAAGCTTTTATACGCAATACATTTTCAGCATCTTCGGCTTTACCAGCAATCAGGTATTCACTGCCTAAATCCACGTAACGAATGGCGGTTGGGAAAATCAAATGAGAAGTTTTATCGTAGGTTACTTCCATTTTGTAAGGTTCAATCTTGCCCAATGCAAGTGGTATTCTGATGCTGTCCTGTGCAAAAGAGCTTATAGCAAAGCCCATCGTTAAGGCAAATGCACAAATTGATTTTAAAAGATTATTCATTGTTTTAATATTTGAGTTCAACATTATTTTTTAGATACCAAGAATACCTGATGTCCTGCTTTTAGGGTTACTTTTGGTGTACGAACTTTTTTAGCGAAATAACCCGAAATACCCTGTACTACACCACGGCTGAGGTCTGCTGCAACTTGTTGTCCGGCAGATTGCGTCATCATAATACTGCTTCCCGAAGACTGGCTCATATTGCCTGCCATTTCGGTAAGCGCATTCATTTCAGGTGAATACGGTACGTTTAGCCCTTTTTGCCCGTCCAGATCGTAGATGGTTATATCTACTGGAATGATATTACCCTCCAATTCTACCGAAGTGATTTTCAACTGCAATCGTCCACCTTCAAACTTACCGTTGGCTATTACTATTGTTCCTTTCGGTATGGTACGCTGTGGTGTTTGGGCTGCTTCCATCAATCGTAAACGCACACCAGCTTCGCCAACAATTGTTTGCGTTTCGTGTACGCTAGCTTTGATGCTGTTTTTGGGTTGTACCACTTGTTCTGTAGCACCAGCCGTGTAAAACCCACGGTTTTTGGTTTGGCTCCAATCGGCTGTAAACGCACTGTCGGTAGGCTCACGATATAGCGCCGATACAGTGTTTTTTCTTGCGGAAGTGAACGATACAAAATGTTCCTTTTGGTTGGTTTGGCTGACTGTTGTAGCTACGGGAGCATTACCATTGACTGGAAAATTAGTTCCAGAACCTGTATTTTGCGGAAGATATTTAGCTGCCATTTGATAAGATTTTTCCATTAAGGCGAGTTGGTCGTCCACTGTAGTTGGTTTTGGAATATCTCGGTCGGCTAATTGTTCTTTCAGTTCATCCAGCTGTCTGCGTAATTCCATTGTTTCCGAATTATCGTTGCTATAAAATGAACCCAAAGCATTTTGTGAATTTCGATAACTGTTTAAATTGGAGTTGCCAAAGCGTCTCGAATTATCGTTACCGCCAAAACTATTTTCTTCATTTTCCTCTTCAAAAGCAACCTCGCTGTTTGCGGAAGAATTATCCTCACTCCAATAATCGGATAGCGTTGTCAGCGCATTGCGTTTTTCTTGATCTTTTTGTTCTAGCATTTCCAGTTCGTAAGCTTTCCCTTTGTCGTCGGGCATTCCTGCTCCGGTAGCTTGAGGAACAGCATCATTCAACCCAATGTTTTCCAGCTCTTTTTTGTCTTCGAACGGTTTAAAGATGAGGTACATGCAACCTGCAAAAACCATCGCCATTAAACCGAATATTAAAGGCTTTTTTAGCTTTTCTTTATTAGTCTGTGTGTCATTTTGCAACACATCAGCGGTTTCTTTCGGACTTCCCTCAGTTATCCGAACAACCGATTTTTTGTTTTCATTTTCGTTCATAAATCTGATTTTTTAGAATTGTTGATATACTATCCTGCAACTTTGCAGGCGTTTTATTTTTAAGGACAGGGTTTTCGATATGCTTGATGTGCATATCGTTTTCAGATGCTCCTGTATCGTATATGACTTTACCGATGACAACTACTGTAAGCAGTAGGTAGCCCACAAAGAAGTACAGCATATATTGGTGTTGTTTGCGTAAAGGCAATGCCTGCCAACACTTGTCCAATTGATCAAAGTATCGGTCTATAGTTGCTCTTAATTTTTTCATACCTTAATGATTATCGGTTATCGCATTCTGAACCGCCTGTTTTGGTTAGATAACTGCTCTTTGGGCTTTTCGGACACTTGTACTATGGCTTCTTTTTTCGTTGGAACCGAATTGGCAGATAGATCTGTTAATTTTGATTGTTTCAATAGTTGCCCGTACTGATCTATTCTTTCAATATTCATTTTCTGTACATCGAATAGACCGTTTTCATACTTTACCCACATATTGCATTCAACCTTTGGCCTATCATAGGCATTCCATTCCAGATAGGTTTTCAGCATCATGATGTTAGGCAACATCGGTTTGTCAGTTCCGTTATTACAAGCCTCCAAAAATCTGCTGATGCTATCTTTGAGCTTGCCGGCATAAGACGCTTCTGTTTGGAAATAACCGTCATACCCTTTATCCGTTAACGTTTTGGCGAATGTGTCTAAATCAAGTAAGTGTTTCATTATTTCTGTATTTAGCGTTCTATAACTTCGATGTCTTTGTTTTCCACGACGGCAAATTTTTCAATATTGAATCCTTGTGGATTATTGTCTGACCGAACAGAATTAACGAGATAACAGGATGTAATCAGGTTACGGCGGGTTACATTGCTTGACCGTATGATAAACTGTTTGGCATAGGTTCGTACTGAATACGGATGGCTATCAAAATTGCAGATTACACTGTCCACCTCGATGCGCTGTTGCACATTACCCGATATGATGCGGTTGTAATAGCCCTTTTCCGAAAGGTCTTTGTAGTAATCAAATGCACTTTTGTCGGCGAGGTGAAACGCCCGTTTCATATTGCTTTCAATAGCATTTTTGTCCGGGGCAAGCGTAAAGAACAGTTCGTGAAAACGACGAACGTGTTCTCTTGCTTCAACCGGTCGGTTGATACCGGCATCTTGCGATAAAGCCAACATCAATGATTTGCCGTTATCCAATACATATACTTTTTGGCGTTGTTCTTCGGCAAAGCGGTAGGACTGCCACACGGCATATCCCACCACGCTGATGCAGAGAACCGCAAATGCAATGGCATATAATCTTATCTGCTTAAAGCTATTTTCGATATTTCTTAGCGTTTTAAATTCCATTTTTTAAATGATTTGATTGTTTATTTTCCCATTAATTTTCCACCGATATTCCCAACAGTTGAACCTGCACCAGCTCCGGCAATGTTTCCAGCTTTTATAGCCGTTGAGTTTACATTTCGAGTAAAGTTTCCTGCGCCACCTGCCTGAATAATCCATCCCGTTACCGTTGGTATGGTAAAGTATCCCACAATACCGATAATCATAAAAATGATGTACACCGTATTTGAGGTATCAGGGATGTAATTTGGGTCGGATAACATCTCAATGTCTTTTTCCAATATCAGCGATTGTATCCTTGCTAACATAGAGCTGAATAAATCCGAAACAGGAAGCCAGAGGTAAACACTAACGTACCTTGTAAGCCATTGGGTAAGGGTGGATTGAAAACCATCCCAGACGGATATAGCAAAAGCAATTGGCCCGAGTATGGAAAGTACGATCAGAAAAAAAGTACGTATGGTATCAATGACCAATGCCGCTGCCTGAAAGAGTATTTCCAATAGATTGCGGAACCAGTCTTTTATAGCTTTTTCGATTTGATAGGCACCTTTGTCCATATACATTCCTGCCATTGTTCCAATGTCGGAGGGCGACCAACCTAATTCTTCCAATTTTTTATCAAATTCCTCATCGGATACCATAAAGGCGGTTTCAGGATTTCGAACCATTGCCTCATATTCCAATTGGTCTTTCTGTTGTTGAAGTTTATTCAAATCAAGCACCTGGTCTTCGAGGATATTATGTGTTCCCGTAACTACAGGACTTAGCACCCCATTAATGGTTCCCAGTACAATAGTTGGAAAAAACATAATACAAAGTCCTAAAGCGAACGGACGTAAGAGTGGAAACACATCAATAGGCTCGGCACGGCTTAACGCCTGCCAAACCTTTAATGCTACATAGAACAAGGCTCCCAATCCTGCCAGACCTTTTGCTACTGCTGCCATGTCGCCTGCAAGCGGCATCATATCATCGTATAGCGAGCGCAAAACTTCATGAAGATTATTCCATTCCATTGTTACCAGTATTTTTGATTAGAAGTTCCATAGAGATCAAGCACTCTTTTGGCATCGCTTTTCTTTTTCGCTCTCAGGTAGCTTACTGAAATGTTCTTGTTGGTATAATAGCGAACCAAACTATGGTAGTCTTTTACTTCTTTATACACGCGGTCAATGATGTCCATGCGTTCTTTGTCGTTCAGTGAAAGACTCGATGAGGTTACGATTTGCTTTAATTCTTTCAACAGTTCGGTACTTTCATTTAATAAGGCAGAATAGCCATTGCCGATAGCGACTAATTCCTGTGGAGTGAAATTGGGATCGTTCATCATTTTACTAAAATTCTGTACGTACATTTCAGAAACATCACCTGCCAACAAAACAGTCTGCTGTACTTTACGAGCATCTTTTACCAAATTGTTGATGGCTTTCAGCTTGTCGTAATACTCTTTCCCTTGCTTATAGACTTTTTCAACTTCTTTAAAATTCTTCACCACATTACTTACCGTGGAAGAAGTTTGGACGATTTCATTAGCAGAATTAAGAATACCCGAAGCCAGATTTGCTGGATCGGTTACGACAAATTGTGCTTTTGCAGACGGTGCTACGGCAAGCATCAATGCCGTACACACCATAAAAAGAATCTTTTTCATTTTTTTAAAATTTTAAATGATTAATAATTATTGATTTGCATTATCGCGTCTTTGCATAGCAATATGCTTGATAGCGAGTTCGACGTTCCCATCGAGTTCCGATGCGAGTTGCATCACTTCCATTTTTTCGGTTTCTTCCGTGGTATAGGCTAAATATTCCTCCAAACTCACTTCGGTGGCGTAAACTGCCGAGTGTGTACCACCTAAACCAATCCAAACCTCTTTGTACAAGCGGTTGGCATCGTTGTTCATATTGATAGAAAGCACTTGTCCTTTCTCTTTATCCGTAAGTCCTAGCATTGCCTGTATATCATCAAACTTATTCATATACTTGCGCTGGTCTAAGAGTATCTTGCAATCGGAATTGTTGATGATACTTTCCTTTACAATGGGCGATTGAATGATGTCGTCAACCTCTTGAGTTACGACAATGGCTTCTCCAAAGAACTTTCTAACCGTTTTGAAAAGATATTTTATGTATTCCGCCATACCTTCTTTGGCAATTGCTTTCCAGGCTTCTTCAATTAAAATCAGCTTGCGGACACCCTTCAATCGGCGCATCTTGTTGATGAAGACTTCCATAATAATGATGGTCACAATCGGAAAGAGGACTTTGTGGTCTTTGATTGCATCAATCTCAAACACAATAAAGCGTTTGGAAAGCAGGTCTAATTGTTTGTCAGAGTTTAAGAGATAATCGTATTCGCCTCCTTTGTAATAAGGTTCTAACACGTTTAGGAAATTGGCAATATCAAAATCCTTTTCTCTTACTTGTTTTTCTTCTAAAACCTTGCGGTAATCACCTTTTACATATTCGTAGAAACCATTGAACGAAGGATAAAAATCATCCGTTTTGATGTGTTCGATGTAACCCGAAACGGCATTAGACAATGCTACTTCTTCAGAGCGAGTTGGCGGTTCATCATCACGTTTCCAAAGTGTCAGTATCAAAGTTTTGATACTTTCACGCTTCTCAATATCAAATACACCATCATCGGTATAGAAAGGATTAAAAGCAATCGGATTATCTTCAGTATATGTGAAGTAAACACCGTCTTCACCTTTGGTTTTTCCCTTAATCAATTCACATAAACCTTGATATGAGTTCCCCGTATCTACCAGCAATACGTGAGCACCCTGTTCGTAATACTGCCTAACCATATGGTTTGTGAAGAATGATTTACCCGAACCCGATGGCCCCAAAATGAATTTGTTCCGATTTGTGATAATACCCCGTTTCATCGGCAAATCAGAAATATCCAAATGAATGGGTTTTCCAGTCAAACGATCAGCCATTTTTATTCCGAAGGGCGATGGTGAATTGTGGTAGTTGGTTTCTTCCGCAAAGAAGCATAATGCAGGTTCAATAAAGGTGTAAAAGCTTTCTTCACTTGGAAAATCCCCTGCATTGCCGGGCATTCCTGCCCAATACAAAGTGGCTACGTCTGTGGTGTTATGACGGGGTTTGCATTCCATCAATGCCAATGCACTACCGCAATCGTTCTTTAGCCGTTTCAGTTCCGCAGGATCTTCCGACCATGCCATAATATTGAAATGTGCTCTGATCGAAGACAGTCCAAAACTGTGGGCTTCATTCAAATACTTTTCAATCCACTCTTTGTTGATCTGGTTGGCACGGCTGTATCTTGCCAACGAGTGCATATTCCTTGCAGACTTTTCGAACTTTTGTAGGTTGTCTTCGCTGTTATCCAAAAACAAATACTGGTTGTAGATGTGGTTGCAGCTTAACAGCAAACCCACAGGCGCAGCAAAGGACAAACGGCAATCGCTTCGGTCTGTAGATAGTTTTTCAAAGCGTGTATCTGCTGATACTGTTGCAGGTAGGTCGTCTGTATCGGAAAGCGTGTGTAAGGATAATCTTTTGTTACCGACACGTACTTCCTCAGCTCCCAAGCCAATGTCCTGCATCGGTGTTCCGACTTCTCGTGAAAGTGTCATATATTGTTCCAATAATCCCTGTTTTTCATTTGTTCCGATGATGTCGTCTTCGCTTAATCTTCGTAAGCTTACAAATCCACTATCATTTACAATACGTTCAAACTGAGCAACCGCTTCCATAAAACGATGGATCGTTTCCTTGTTAATTTCCTTTGGGATCAAGGCACCTTTGCATAGCGAACTGAAGTTACTCTGCATTCGCATTCTGTTTTTCGTTGTCTTGGTCAGAAACAGGTAGCAATAATGGTTCAGAAATGGTCGCTCATTAAAATGACGCTGATAGGATTTCGATAAGAAGCTGTGATTTTCGGTTGCTAAATCAGGCGTATAACTTTCTTTGATGTACCAGTCTTGTTTGTGGATGACCGTAAAATCTGGAAGGGTTTTAATCGCCTTGTGCCAAGCTGAATGTATGACTTCGTATTCTGCTGATGCTACTGTGAACAGTTCTGGCAATCGAACTTCAAAACAGACGGTAATGTCTGCATCTTTGGAAAGGATGCAATTGTTCTCTACTGCCAACAATGGAAATTTACTTTCTAATGTGGTGGTTTTCGCTACATTTCTCATACGGCATTTTGTTTAGGAGTGAATTTTAAATAGCGGTGAACAGGCTTGCGACAGATAATGTATCGTGGATGTCTTTTTCTTGCACCAACTTTCATCAATCCGTGTTCTCCATATTTTCGGTTCAGCGAAAAGGTTTGCCAAATGATGAGCGAAGCACCACCAGCACCAACGAACAGGCAAACGTAATTGCTTACACCAGCCATATACAGTATCATCACGAGGATAAGTGTACCGAGCAGACCACCCGCAAAAATGAACAAGTATTGTGCTTTCAGCCCTTTAAACTCTACCGTTCTGCCAATGCCTTTGTTGATATTGTAATTCATAAGGCATGGAATTAAAGGAAGAAGGAACGTAGAATAGTAGCAGCAACAATCAAGAAGATACAGGCACCAAACCACGAAGCTGCCGTTTTGGAAGTGTCAGGATCACCAGAGCTGAATTTATTATACACCTTAACACCTCCGATTAGTCCTACGACGGCACCGATGGCGTAAATTAATTGGGTTGCGGGATCGAAATACGACGTTACCATTTGGGTAGCTTCGTTGATACCTGCCGTACCGTTTCCCTGCGCAAACGCACCAATTCCTGACAGCATAACTACGGCTGTCAGCAAAACTTTTTTTCTTTGTTTTTTCATAATTGAAACACATTAATTTGTTATCGTTTTTCCGCACCTTGCGGACTTTCGGAACAAAAGTGTTTCAGAAATCAAGGCAGTATAAGAATGTGGCAGTCAAAGGAATTGTTTGGCGGTGAATGGCATTTAGATATTTAATTAGATACAAAAAACGCCAAGCATAATAAATGCTTGGCGTTTGACTTTTAGTGTATTTTAAAGTCTGTATATCTATAATTTGATATTATAATAATCTTCTAAGAAAGAATCAATATTACTTTGGTCAGGTTCATTAATTAAAAAGTCAATATCTTTTTCAGTAAAATCAGGTATACCAAAATTTTTGATATACGTTCCGTTTAATGAATAATATGCTGATGAATAAGGTTTACTTGTTGTTTTGATATAATACCAAAACAACCGAGATTCTAAAATTTTTTTAATTAATAGCATTTCATGTTCTGAATGCCCAATAATTGCCTGACCATTGTAAAATAATAAATCATCATCATTACTAATTAAATAATTTGGAATTTTATCTGAAAATTTCGGAAAAAACAATTTGTTCCCAACTTTTTCTAAAGATTGAGTCCTTCCAAAGGCAAACCATTTTTCATACTGCCCTTTGCCCTTATCTCTTTTAGCTAATTCATCTTTTTTCTTTTTTAGGTATTTATAGGCATTGGGATATCTATTTTTTAAAACATATTCTTCCAGAGCTTTAGGTTTTACGTCATCATTGTAAGGAAATAAAACCTTTTCTTTTACTGCTTCAAAATCAATACTCCTACTCAATTTATTTGAGTTTAATATATCTTTGCATATTCCTTTTTCTATAGGATATAAACTTCCATTTTGAAGATAATAAAATTCATCATCTTCTTTTACTGGCTTAAAAATATACAGGTCGTTTCTTAGTGTTGCAATACCGTGTCTGGTTCTGTATCTTTCACCAAAAGGTGTTCCTATAGCTTCAATCCTAGAAATAATTTCGTTGTCATTTAGATTCCAACCTTTTCTTGCATCAAGACTTGTGTAATTAATCCTACTGTATTGATTTCTATTCGTTGGTAATTCTTTATCTATTGACTTATGATATTCAATATAGTTTCTACCAGTATTTTCTAAAAAACAAATACAGGTATATGTACTTTTGGATTTAAAAATTTGCTGGGTTCCAAAATCAATAATTTTAATAGAAATATTATTCCTTTCAAAATAACTTCTTAAAGCTCTCCCGTTTAGACTTTTGAAAAAAGTGTTCATTGTGATATATCCAAGAATACCATTTTCTGCAAGATTCTCATAACCGATTTGAAAGAAAGGAATATATAAATCTGGGTTTCCGGTTGTACAAACTTCCCAAAGTTTTACATTTTCTTTTGCCTCCTCATCAAGATTACGAGCGGAAACATAAGGCGGATTTCCCACAAGGATTTGAAATCCCTCAAAGTTTGGATAATGCTCTTCCCAACTAAAAAGCAAAGCGTCTCCACGATGTAAATTAAAATGAAATTCTTCCACATCCTCTCCATCTGACAATGCCAATAAACTCAATAGCAGTTTACTCCGAGTAACAGAATATTCCTGAATGTCTAAGCCAAAAATCTGATTTTGAAAAATATGCTGATAGGTATTTCTTGTTTTTCTTTTTAGCTCTTTAGATGCGGTATATAGAAATCCGGAACAGCCACACGAAATATCCGCTATAGTAACTTCGTTAAGAATATTTGCATTATTTCTGAATGTTTGCCGTACAATGTAATCTCTTATTTCAGAAGGTGTATATATCGCTCCGTTAATAATTCTATCTGAAGGTGAAATAACGAATTCAAAAAGTTCGATTAAATCTTCTATAACAAATTCATTCTTTATGTCGTTTATTGTTTCAATAAACCCAATCAAGTTTTCAAAATCTTCATCATTTTCACGAATACAATATTCTAATAACAGCCTATTATTAATTAATTGTATCTGGTTTATGTACAGAAATGCAGAAATAATAAGCCTATCCACAAACCAGGGATCTGTGTTACATTTTTGACTTAAATATTTTGTAGCTTCTTTCATTATATAGTTCCCAATTGTTTTACATATACTCTGTATCTTAATAAAAGAGCTGTAATGCGTTTATATAAACCAATATCCTCTAAATTTTTCAGATCCTCTTCTAACTGATCAATTATTATATCCAACTGTTCAAGGTTATAAATAATTTCGTGTTGCGGTTTATCTAATTTTAATTCTTTTCGCATCCATTTGCCGAGATCAGTTAAGGCTTTAATTTGACCATTTGGTAACCTTTCAAACTGATCGTCATAATCTACCTCACAAGGATCAATAAATCCTTGATTGTTATGGTTACAAATGTTCTCATCATTTGTTGGCCATTTATTGCTCTTTGCATTATTACACGATTTACAGGCATAAATCAAATTAGAATAATCAGTTTCTGTTTTAATGGTTAGAAAAGGCTTTTTATTTTTTATCCTTGGAATAAAATGATCTATTTCAAAAGAAGCTGTCCTATAAAAATGTACATCATTACAATAACCACATCTTTCTTTAAAATCTACAGTTAAATCTGCTCTATGGGCACTATAATGTTTTACAGCAGTAGTAATATTTCTCCGTGAAGGAATTTTGCCAATTTCTCTGAAGCTCATCTCTTACTTTTTATTAATCTTTTTTAATTCCTCAAGTATTTCTTTAGCTTCATTAACGAAATCGTTCAGTTGCGTAATAGCTCCTTTTTGTATTAGATTAGTTGGAATTTCTTTGCCATCCGGATGTAATTCATCATAGAGCATATACAATTTTGTTAATTCCTCTTCTTCAACCAAATCCAACTCAGCATTGTCTCTTTTATCAACTAATTCCGCTATTCTTGAATCGGTATATTCTATCTTTTTGTAATAGTTTTTTATGTTAGAAATGATCTTTGAGTTAAATACTTTAAACTCATCTCCATTTTCACCATTAAGAATATCCTTGTTGTAAATCAAATGAACATTTTCCATATGGTCAATTGCCTCTGGTTCCCAAGAAGTCAACATTATTACCGGAAAATGAGGATATTTTGTCTTAATTGTATTAAACAATTTATCTCCATTAAAATTGACATTTCCTTCTTCCTCTAATTTATAATCTGTTACTATTGCATCTACTTCATTATCAAAACATTCTTTCAAAATTGCTTCAATTGTTGAGGTTTCCTCGACTTTAATCATAGTTAATTCATAGTCATTCTTAAAATGACTATAGAAGTTACTTAATGAAGCTTCTTGCTCATCTATATAGGCTAATCGGTAGCTCATTTTCTTACTTTAAAAGTTATTTTAAAACTTAATCCTTTAGAGGATTCAATTATTTTAATTGTCGAATTGCTGTATTCGGATATTATTGTTTGAACTATTGATAAACCAAGTCCTGTTCCGATAACATTACCATATTGGTCAACCTTCGAAGATTCAAATAAATCAAAGATCTGTTCAGGATTATCTTTATATTTATTATCGAGTCCTTTACCATTATCTGAAAAGAGTATTTCGATGTTGTCATTTACATTTTGACAAGAAATTGAAATTTTCTTTTCGATATCACTAAACCCCTTAAGAGCATTAAGAGCATTAGATAATAAGTTATTGAAAATACAATCTAAATCAATTTCAAACGCTCTAATTACGCATTGGTCTGTAGCATCTCCTCTAAATTCAAATGTGATTTTTCTATCCGTTAAAGAATTTTGCCAAATAGATCTAAAGTCTTCAAAATACTTATTTAAATTAACATTTTTTCGTTCTCTCTTATCTCTTTTTAAAGTATTTAGAGAATATACTAACCAATGTTGAAGTTTTAAATCTTCTTGCTTAATCAAATCCAGCATATAATAGGGATTTTCATACTTTGGTTTTCCTTCAAATAAATTTTTATCAATATGCTTACTCATTTCTTCTTCCAAAAATTTGGTTCTTGGAACAAGTCTATTCTTCAAATTATGCAATTCGTGGGCAAAAGAAGAAACAATTAAACCTACGCTGGCTAAACTTCTTAATAATCTAATTTCATCATCTTTCTTTTCGTTTTCTTTTTCGAGTATCACAAAAGCGTCTGCTAGCTTTTTTGCTGATCCAGAATAATCTGTTCCATCAGAAAAGTTAGTTTTTGTGTTACCATCACCATTTTCATCTTGATTTTTAAATTTTTCCGCCTCTTCTTTTCCTTCTCTTAGTTTTTCTGCTTCCTCATTTTTTATTTTATGTAATTCTGAGAGACTGTACATTATTACATTTCTATCCCTTTCAAATAAGGATATTATTTCGCGTATGATATTTTTGAATAATTCAAATTCATCATTCTCAATCAAACCCTCTCGTCCAGATTTGTCTTGAAAACTTGAATTATGAAGCCTCGAAATTTTAATAGTCCCGGCTATCTGATTAGGTCTAATTCTATATCCACCTAATCTTTGTCCTGCACCTCCTGGGCTTTGAGCCTGACGTTCACCCAACCTTAGCCAATCATCACCATTTTCTCCATAAGGCCTTATTCGAAAATCATCTCTGAATATTTTAATACCACCAAATTTTTTTAACCAAGATTTCCTATTGGCGCTATTTATACTATTGTATGGGTATTTCTTTAAATCCCCATCTTCCTTATCATCTGAAATGGTATTTTTCAAGAAGTAAAATGTAAAATCAAATTTTCCTATTCTTTCCAATAAGTTTTTATCTACTTCTTCTGACGTTAATTTTTCTATAGGGATATTAAGTTCGATTTTCTCATTTTTGAAATCTTCAAGTCGATACGGAGATTTTTTCATCAAATCAAATTCAAATACTTCTGGATATTTTTTCTCTAAAGCATCTAAATCTAGTTCACTACGATAAATTTCTACCTTTAGTGTTTTACCATCATCTTGGCAATATGAGGCATTGATCTTATAATCATAATCATCATAATATGCTCGTTTTACATTCCCAAATTCCTGCAGGTTATTCAATAAGAATAAATCAATGTTAAAATCATTTTGCTCTTCTGGTGGAAGCAACATTTCTAGATTTCCGAATAACTTGCTTAACTTATCTTCATTCCATTCATCATTGAGTTCGGTAATTTCAATTACTGTACCCGATTTAAAATCGATCTGTTCTAATAGTTTTTTGATTTTAGGATAAGAGGAAAATCTCTTTAAAAACTCCTGTTTAAGATTTAAATTATCCTTAGCAGACAAAACCGCTTCAACATCAGAAACTGTAGCACCTTTTTTATCGAAGTCTTTCCAATCAACTGTCCAATCAAAGCTTGTATTTGTAATGTTTTCGATTAATTTGGTTTTTGGCTCTTCTTCTGAATCTTTTTCAATTTCGCTACTCTCTTCATCTATTACTTCCAATAAGTTCGGAAGAGAAGTCATAGATGTTAACATACCTAATCTGTTGAGAGCAAAACGACCAATACCTTTTGCCCCAGTTTTTACTCTTCCTCCTTCTGTAGTATGCTCATAAAGTTTATTATCTGTACCTATAGTCATCCATTGGTTTTGAATAATTTTATCGTTCATTCCGACACCATTATCAAAAATATAAATGCTACTATTCTCCTTGTCAAATTTTTCTACTTCGACTTCTTCTCCTTTTTTATTTTTTTCTTTGACTTTTTTCTTTTTTAAGTCAAAAATTATGATGCAGTTTTTTGCATCAGCATCATATGTATTTTTAACCAACTCAATAACCGCACCCTCTTCGGTTGAAAAGTTCTCTAATCCAATTAGCTTTGCGGTTCTAGCAGAAACTTTAAATGGTACTTTTATTGCGTTGTTAGTCATTTAATAGAGATGTTAGTTTTACATTAAGTTTTTCAGCAATTTTAACAAATGTCTTTATAGGCGGTTGAACTTCATTTGTACACCACCGTGAGATAGTAGCCTCATTTTTGCCAAGCTGCTCCGCTAACCATTTACTACTCACATTCTTTTCAGCAAGTACCACTTTTAATCTATTAATTGCTTTTTTACTCATAAAAATTGCATATCGTGCAAAGATATTGATTTTTTCAATCCAATAGCGAGAAATTGAACTTGGTAATAAAAAAAAGAGGAGCTTGCTTATACAAACTCCCCAATATCAAAATTCTCTAAATCACTTTTCCGCAAAGTGGAAGAACTGGCTTCCGTTTCAGAGGTGAGTGTCCTATCCAAAAGTTTGGCAATTTTTTGGGAAGCACCTTCAATGGAATTTTCCAGTAGGCTAAATAATTCGGTTCCCTGCATTTTCTGAACTATGGCTTTCGCTGTTTCCTTTTGAGCCTGTTCCAATTTTTCTTTTTGGAGCAATACCCCTATGGAGCTAAGTTCTTCAAAGGTAACCCCTTGAGCAAAACCATTATCGCCACCAAATGTTCCGTACCTGTTCCATTCTTCTTCCTCTTCTTCAAAATCAGATATATTACTGAAAGCATCATCCAGTTCTTCCTGCGGAATTTGAACGTCGACGGTTTCATTGTCGTCGTATTCAATGTCTAAATTATCAGGTACCGCTTCTTCTTCCGTTATTTGGCTTTCATTGGCACTGTTTGGCAGGGATTGGCTTCTTACAGACTTTGGCTGCCCCATTATATCGGGTAGATTGGGATTGACTTTTTTTTGTTTCGGCTTTTGCTCCTGTTTCTTTTTATTGACAATCTTGTCCTGCAAAAGCAGGGCAATGCCTATCAGCAGACAAATCACAATTATTATTTCCATAGCTAAAAAATTTCTTTGTCAAAATTGTTATAAACTTCTCTCATTTCCACCCCGAAATCATCAAAATGATGTTGTAGCAGATTGTGTAGGTAATCTGAAAGTGTCAGTTTACCGCCACCGACCATAAATACAAGTTGGGTAAGTTTGTGATGAAACTCTTTGTTTATATACACTGTTTTTCCATTCCGAGCCAAAAAATCTGTTGGTGTAAGAAATGTAGTTTTGTATTCGGTTGTCTGTAAAACTTTTTTCGATTTTTGTTTTGCTTTTTTCATTATATAATAGGTTTAAAGCGTTCGTTAAAATATTCTGTAATATCATCGCCAAATTCCTTAAAATGATGTTCAAGAATATTGTCGATGTACGAGTACAAAGTGGTCTTTTCTTCCCTTGTCAGTTGCACAATACGTAGCAGTCTTTCGTGATATTCTGGACGGATATAAACTACCTTTCCGCTTCGACCAGATGGAAAACGATTGACCAAAAATGTCTCTTCATAATCCACTTTTTTTGTCGGACTGCTTCGTGTTTTTTCTCTTGGTTTTATTTCTTTTTGTATTTCCTGTTTTTGATGCGTTTCGGGTATGGTAGAAGTTTGATTTCCACTCATAATATTCATTATCATTTCTTCATCAACATCAGGTTTTTCAAAGTCTTTTCTTCTTTTATCTGAGGACATACTAAACGATTTTATAGATTGATAATTTTTAAAAACTCTTTTACAAATAGATCCAATCGGGTTGTTTTCATTAGCAGGGGGTCCGCAGGCAGCAGACTGGAACGGAATACACTGTTTGGTGTGTCGTCTGTTTCTTTTCTAAAGCGCTTACTGTCCATTATTCGTGAACTCATTACAGATAAATCAAGTTCATTAATAACACTTTGGTATGCTTCGTATATTCCTGTCTTTTCCCGACCGTCCACTTGGTTCCAGAACAGCCACATTTTTTGTTCTTTATTCCGCTCATCGGTTTCTGGCAGTCCGATGAATGCTTTGGTAAAGCTCAACGTACTTTCCATAACCAAACGGTCGGCAGTGATTGGAGAAAAAATAAAATCCATTGTCCTTAATGTAGTAAGCACTCCTTTTGTATTGGCAGTTCCCGGAAGGTCGAAAAAGATGATATCAGGATCTATTGAGGATTGTTCTACATATTCCAGTGCTTTTGACAATGCGGTTTCCGCCTTGCAACTGATAATTGGATATGCTTTTTTATTAATGCTTTGGTACAGTTTCATTGCCGCCCTTTTATGGTAATCGTTTTGCATAATCGTCTTCAAATCCCGTTCTCTCATATTGGCTAAGCTGTGTTGCGGAAAGTCGCAGTCCATTACCAGCACATTAAATCCCAAGCGGTAATGTAAAGCACTGGCGAGAAGTGCTGTCATCGTTGATTTTCCAACACCACCTTTAGGTGTTGAAAAGCTAATTTTTAAAGATTCTTTTCCTGTTTCCATGTCTTAAAGTTTTATTGTTATACACTTTATTTACTTTTTTTACATTTTTGAATACTCCCTCATTTCTGTATTTCTGCCTTGTTTGTCGGGAACTTTTCTGTACAGCTTTATGCTTTCTTTTCAGTAGGGTAAATAATGTGTTTGGGTAGTTTGTAAACTTTATAAAAGGTAAAATGCTTTACCGCTTTTATGCTTTTACATTTTTATACTTTTAAAACCTTATGCTTTTATTGCAAATTGTCTTTATGCAAACCCAATTTCTTTCATTCCCTGTTTCTTTTTTTTACTACCTGTATTAAAACTGTAGGGCAAATAAAGCGAATGATTTATCCGCTATTTGTTGTGTGGCAGTGTTTGGCATCCAAAGGCATTGTTTGGCTGGGTGTTGTATTGCAACACTCTTAAAAGCAAGGCTTTACTTTGTGAAATGAATTTTAACAACAGATTTATGCAAAGCCTTTTTAGACAAATCGGAAGTAACAGTGAACAGCATCAAGCTGTTTTTTCCTGTTATATTTAATCCGTCCCGCAGGGCGGATTTTTGTGTTCGAAAGAACACGGCAAGTTGTGTTTTGAGCATCTCGAAAAGATTTCCGATGCTCAAAACAACTTGCCCTGCCAGGGGCAGAAAACGTCCTCCGAAGTCGGCGTTTTGTATGAATTAAAAATGGATTAGTGATGAATGAAAACAGCAGAAAGCAGTTAAAAAAGGGCGGGCGTCCTCTAAAAAACGATCCCGCTAAAATCCGGTACACGATTTCCTTTAATGAGGAAGAGCATGCCCGTTTTCTTGACTTATTTGAAAAGTCCGGTATGCAGGTTAAGGCACATTTTATAACCTCTTGCATCTTCGATAAGACGATAAAATCTGTTAAAATAGACAAAGGAACAATTGATTTTTATATGCGATTGACTTCGTTTCACAGTCAATTTCGATCTATTGGCGTGAATTATAATCAGGTCGTAAAGCTATTGTATAAGAACTTTTCGGAGAAAAAGGCAGCAGCATATCTCTATAAATTGGAAAAACATACGGCTGAAATGACCGCCTTGTTTAAAGAAATTGTCCAGATAACGGAAGAATTTGATGTAAAATATCTGAAAAAATAACAGCAGAAATGATTGCGAAAATTGGTAGAAGCGCAAATTTATACGGAGCCTTGGCATATAATCAGCTCAAAGTGGAGAACGAAAATGGACAAATTTTGTTCGCCAATAAGATAATTGAAACTGCTAACGGACATTATTCCGTAGCACAATTAGCCCAATCTTTTGCTCCTTATCTCATCGCCAACCGCAATACCGAGAAACATACGTTGCATATTTCGCTCAATCCTGATCCCAAGGATAATGTAGATGATGATAAGTTTAGGGAAATGGCGGAAGAATATATGCGTGAAATGGGTTACGGCGAACAGCCTTTTGTGGTCTTCAAACATACCGATATTGACCGTAGTCATATCCATATCGTATCGGTCTGCGTGGACGAACAGGGCGTGAAAATTTCGGATAGTTTTGAGAAAATGCGGTCTATGAGTGTATGCCGTGAACTGGAAAGAAAACACGGTCTGATACCCGCAACGGACAAAGAACGTAATCACAATGATAAGGTTTTTCGTCCGGTGGATTATCGGGCAAGTGATATAAAAAGTCAGATTGCTTCGGTCATTCGCCACTTGCCGAACTATTATCAATACCAAACTTTGGGAGAATACAATGCTTTGCTTTCCCTGTTCAATATTACCACCGAGAAAGTGGAGGGAGAATTACACGGAAAGGCACAGCAGGGTTTATTGTACATTCCATTGAATGAGAAAGGCGAAAAAGCAGGACATCCGTTCAAGGCTTCGTTTTTCGGAAAGAACGCAGGGCTTCCGGCTTTGGAATTGCATTTTGCGAAATGCAAAACAACCCTGAAAGATACCGCAACCAAACAGACTTTAAAATCAGCCGTTACCATTGCCCTGCAATCAACGGTTGACGAATTGAGCTTTAAAAAACAGTTAGGCGAGCAAGGTATCAATGTAGTGATACGCAGAAACGATACCGGACGAATTTACGGTATGTCGTTCATTGACCACAACTCTAAAAGCGTTTGGAACGGTTCACGATTGGCAAAAGAACTTTCTGCCAATACCTTTAATGATTATTGGAACAATAATATCAAAGCGGAGATTAAAGAGCCAGTTGCACCCCTACCAAAATTGTCCAAACCAACTGATACGGAGGATTTACCTGCGGAAGAACCACATCATTTGTTCGACTTCTTAAATACTGAAAAACACGAAGACGGTTTGATAGAAGCCTTTGGAGGTTTGCTCATACCTGAAGCACAGAGGGAAGATTACGAGGAACAGGATTTTGCTAATAGGATGAAGAAAAAGAAAAGAAGACTATAGTAAGTCATCTTTTGGAATTAAAATCTGCTTTTAAAACGATTTGTTAAATTGTATTTTAGCATTTGCTTAAATAAACGAATTAACTATATTTGCACTATGGGTAATAATTCTTGTATACGTCAACAAGCAGACATTGAACAAATAAACCGCTGTAAAGACCGGGTTTTAGAGCTTAACGATTCGTTTGATTATTTATCGAATGGGCTTGAATTGGCAGGAAATACCGTAAGACTTAAAATTCTCTTCCTACTTTACGAAGAAAAACGACTTTGTGTTTGCGATATAAGCGACGTTCTTGGAATGACAATCTCGGCAGTTTCACAACATTTACGAAAACTTAAAGACCGTAATCTAGTAGAAACAGACAGGGAGGCCCAAACTATTTTTTATTCATTGACCAAGGAATATGAAAAATTGCTAAAACCGTTTTTTAAAATACTTGATGAAAACAAAGTCATAGAAGCAATATGAAAACAAACAACAAACTTATCGGCGCAGGACTTTTGACTGCAATTGCAGCTTCACTTTGTTGCGTTACACCAGTTTTGGCTCTCATTGCAGGAACAAGCGGACTTGCCTCCACTTTTTCTTGGCTTGAATCTTTCAGACCGTATTTTATCGGTTTGACAATTTTGGTTCTTGGTTTTGCTTGGTATCAAAAGTTAAAGCCTAAAAAGCAAATTGATTGCAATTGTGAAACAGCAGAAAAACCAAAATTCATTCAGTCGAAAACGTTTTTAGGAATTGTAACATCATTTGCAATAGTAATGCTTGCTTTTCCATATTATTCAAGTGTTTTCTACCCAAAGACAGAAAAGCAAATCATAATAGTGGACAAATCCAATATTGAAAAAGTAGAATTTACGATTAGCGGAATGACTTGTGCAAGTTGTGAAGAACACATAAATCACGAAGTGAATAAATTGATAGGGATTGTCAATCTAAAAGCTTCTTATGAAAATGGAAATACAATCGTAGAGTTTGACAACTCGAAAACAAATATTTCTGAAATTGAAAAAGCAATAAACTCAACAGGGTATTCTGTAACCGCGAAAAATTAAAATTAAAATGGAAATCAAATTGCAATCAATAATCACTTGCCCCAACTGCGGACACAAGAAAGAAGAAACAATGCCGACAGATGCTTGCCAATATTTTTACGAATGTGAAAAGTGCAAACATGTTCTTAAACCAAAGCAAGGCGACTGTTGTGTTTATTGTAGTTATGGAAATGTTCCTTGTCCACCTATTCAGCAAAACAAAAAATGTTGCTAACGGGTATAAAACAAAAGAAGGTCGATATAACTAAAGTATTTTTATTTTACTACCTATAAATATTACTATATAAAAGGGGTATAGAAGCTATACCTCTTATGACCCAGCCGAACCCTGCCACTCACCGCCATCCACTACCACTTTTCCAAAGCCAATCTTTATAGTCTTTAAATTCACGCCCGAACATTAAAATTAAAAATAATGCAAGGAGAAGACGATTTAAGAGGTTTAGCCAAAATAATGGCTTTTATGAGAGCAGTTAGTATTCTATTAGTACTGATGCATCTTTATTGGTTTTGTTATGGTTTCTTTATGGAACGTGGCTGGACACTAGAAGTAATCAATAAAATATTAGGGAATTTTGACCGAACAGCCGGTTTGTTTTCGCATACTTTATATACCAAAGTATTTGCAATCGTGTTATTGGCTTTAAGCTGTTTGGGAACCAAAGGCGTGAAGAACGAGAAGATAACCTGGTCAAAGATTTACGTGGCTTTGGGAATTGGTTTTTTGCTGTTCTTTCTGAATACACCACTGTTAAAGTTGTCGCCCATCATTGGCACATTCTTTTATATACTGACTATCGGACTAGGTTATATTGCTTTGCTGATGGCTGGGGTTTGGATAAGCAGGTTATTGAAAAACAACCTGATGGATGATGTTTTCAATATGGAGAACGAAAGTTTTATGCAGGAAACCAAATTGATGGAAAATGAATATTCCGTAAACCTGCCTACTAAATTTTGGTACAATAAAAAGGAACACAAGGGCTGGATCAATATCGTAAATCCTTTCAGAGCAACGATTGTTTTGGGGACTCCGGGTTCTGGTAAATCGTATGCCGTCGTTAACAATTATATCAAGCAACAAATTGAAAAAGGTTTTTCGATGTATATCTACGATTTCAAGTTTGACGACCTTTCTACTATTGCTTATAATCATTTATTGAAACATCAGGATAAGTACGAAATAAAACCAAAGTTCTACGTCATCAACTTTGACGATCCACGCAAGAGCCATCGTTGCAATCCGCTCAATCCAGATTTTATGACTGACATATCCGATGCTTACGAAGCCGCTTACACGATTATGTTGAACCTCAACAGAAGCTGGATACAAAAACAAGGAGATTTCTTTGTCGAATCTCCAATTATTCTTTTAGCGGCTATCATCTGGTTTTTAAAAATTTACGAGAATGGTAAGTATTGCACCTTTCCACACGCCATTGAATTGCTGAATAAAAAGTATTCGGATGTATTTACCATTTTAACTTCGTATCCTGATTTGGAAAACTATCTTTCACCATTTATGGATGCTTGGCAAGGCGGAGCACAAGACCAGTTGCAGGGACAAATTGCATCGGCTAAAATCCCTTTGTCACGAATGATATCACCGCAGTTGTATTGGGTAATGACAGGCGATGATTTTTCATTGGACATCAACAACCCCAAAGAACCTAAGATACTTTGTGTAGGTAATAACCCCGACAGACAAAATATTTACTCCGCAGCTTTAGGACTCTACAATTCGAGAATTGTCAAACTCATTAATAAGAAAGGGCAGTTAAAGAGTTCGGTTATCATAGACGAATTGCCGACGATATATTTCAGGGGCTTGGACAACCTGATAGCCACTGCCCGTAGTAATAAGGTTGCTGTGTGTTTGGGCTTTCAGGATTTTTCGCAATTAACCCGAGATTATGGCGATAAGGAAAGCAAAGTAATTCAAAATACGGTAGGTAATATTTTCAGCGGTCAGGTGGTTGGCGAAACAGCAAAAAGCCTTTCGGAACGCTTCGGAAAAGTATTGCAGAAACGCCAGAGCATGACCATCAACCGTAACGATAAATCGACCTCTATATCCACACAATTAGACAGCCTTATCCCTGCTTCCAAAATTTCAACGCTTACACAGGGTCTGTTTGTCGGCTCTGTATCTGACAACTTCGATGAGCGCATCGAACAAAAGATATTTCACGCTGAAATTGTTGTAGATAATGAAAAGGTAGCTGCCGAAACCAAAGCGTATCAGAAGATACCGAACATCTTATCTTTTATTGATGAAAATGGAATGGATAATATGAAACGGGATATTGAGCGTAATTACCGTCAGATAAAATCAGACATTGTTCATATTATAAACAGGGAAACGGAGCGGATTAACAATGATCCTGAATTACAGCATTTGCATGAAAAAAAAGAATAGTTTCTTTTATATCCTACACGCTAAAATTTAAATTGAAGTATATTCTATTAATTCATCGCGAACAGCAGATGATACTAATTTCAATATGGTACAGTAATAAATGCCTGAACTAAAGCAAAAATAATTCGAATTATACCATTATCTTTGTAACGTATTTTGATTTTTGTATGTTAAAAAGGATTAACATTTTAATGATTATATGCGTATTTGGGTTATTCTTAATCCCAGCGCAGTCATATGCCTGTAATTCTCATTCCAAAGAAATTGTCACCAGGAATAAATCATATTGTAGTGACAAAAAGCAAGATCATTCAGAAGATCATTGCGAGAAAGACTGCTGTAAATCTAAAGACGCCACAAGCAATGAATGTTCCGGAAATTGTGGGCCTACGTCGTGCCACAGCTCTCCTAATAGTTTTTCTGCAACACCCCAGATTTCTAAATATGTTCAAAATACTTTAATTTTTGAAAGTAAGAAATCTTATCCTCTATACCAGCAACGCGCTTATTCTTCAAGGGAATCTTCCATTTGGCAACCGCCTAAAATAGCTTAAATTAATACTGTATAGCCATAGATGTGCAAAGTCGGTTGATTTACCGCCTATTCACAATACACGTTTTATAAAGCCAGGTCTGGCTTTTATAGAATCCTTATTAATACTTTTTAAGTTTCCAAATGAAATCAATATCAAAAATTTTGATGGCAATCGCCATATTACTATCAACTGAAAACATATTTGCACAAAACAAAATTTCGGGTACGATCAAAGCCAAAGACATAAATCATAGCTTAGCAGGAGTATCGATTTATATTGCCGACCTTAAAACAGGAACATCAACCAACACAGACGGTAATTATGAAATCAGAAATCTCAAACGGGGAATTTATCTTTTAGAAGTAAGCATTATAGGATATCAGTCGATAATCGAAAAAATAACCATTGAAAAAGATACGGTTATGGACTTTCTGTTAAGCCCAGCTGTTACAGAGCTGAACGAATTGATTATTACAGGTGTAGCCCGCTCAACAGAGCTAAAGCTAAGCCCTGTTATTGTTAAAGCGGTGGACGGTCATACCTTGAAACAGAATACTGCCACCAATTTGATAGACGGCTTGCGGAACATACCCGGCGTAAACCAGATAACTACCGGTGCAGGAATTTCAAAGCCGACCATTCGGGGTTTGGGATTTAACAGAGTAATCACATTGAACAATGGTATTCGGCAAGAAGGACAGCAATGGGGCGATGAACACGGTATCGAGATAGACGAGAATGCGGTGGACAGGGTGGAAGTTGTCAAAGGTCCCGGAAGCCTGATGTACGGTTCGGACGGTATTGCGGGAGTACTTAATTTCCTTGCTCCGAAAGCTTTGCCGTTGGGACAGGTAAAAACACAGGTTTCTACCAATTACCAAAGTAATAACAACCTCATAGGCTACTCCGTTTCCAATGCGGGGAATAAAGACGGCTTCCAATGGCTCGGCAGGTTCAGCAACAAATTTGCGGGCAATTATCAGAACGCCTATGACGGTAAAGTGTTTAATTCGGGCTTTAAGGAACTCAACGGCAGCTTGTTTTTGGGAATAAACAAAAGCTGGGGACACTCGCACCTGACCGTAAGCTCTTATAACAACACCCTTAACCTTGTAGAGGGAGAAAGAGATGAATTAGGAAGATTTATCTACGAAAATGCCAATGGTGATGAAATGGTTGCAACGGACGAAGATTTGAAAGGGTATAAAACAGGTTTTCCGCATCAGAAGATAAATCATATTGGAGTAGCTTCAAACAGTTATTTCATATTGGATAAAGGAACACTTAATGCCGACTTCGGTTTTCAAAATAACAAGCGAAGAGAGCACGAAGACCCTTCCGCTCCCGACCAACCGGCTTTGTTCTTTGACTTGAACACGCTGAATTATAATGTGCGATATAATTTTGAAAAGTCAAACGATTGGGAAACTTCGGTCGGTATCGGTGGTATGTGGCAGTCCAATACCAACAAAGGGGAGGAATTTATGATACCTGCCTATTATCTGTTTGATGCAGGTGGATTTGTTTTCACACAGAAAACTTTTTTTGACAGGCTCACTTTAGCCGGAGGCATCAGGTTCGACAACAGGTATATGAACTCCCAAGAACTTTACCTCGATGAAGACGACAATCCTGTTTCCGGTACAAATTCCGATGCGAGCTTGAAATTTACTGCCTTTGATAAGAACTACAATGGCATTTCGGGGAGTTTGGGATTATCGTACAAAGCGGATAAAAATTCCACATTCAAATTCAACGTATCAAGAGGTTTCAGAGCACCGAACAGCACAGAGCTTTCTGCCAACGGAAGACACGAGGGAACATTTCGGTATATCATCGGAAGACCTGATTTAAAATCAGAAATCAGCCATCAGGTGGATGTTGCATATTTCCTTAATTCCAAACATATCACGTTAGAGTTTACCCCATTTGTAAACTTCATTCAAAACTATATCTATTTGGAAAAAATGGCGGCGAATGATGGTTCAGAGATATTTCCTGACCCCACAGACCCGGCTCCTGGGTTTCATTATACTTCAGGAAATGCCACCTTGCTTGGCGGCGAAATTTATCTGGATATACATCCCCATCCGATGGATTGGCTGCATTTGGAAAACTCATTTTCTTATGTTCAGGCTACCCAAAGCAACCAGCCCGAAAGCTCAAAGTATTTGCCGTTTATTCCTGCCCCACGATACAGGGGAGAAATCAAAGCTGAATTAAAGGAGGTTAATCATACGTTTTCTAACGCCTATATCAAATTCGGTCTTGACCGTTTCTTTAAGCAGGATAAATTTTTCAGTGCTTACGGAACGGAAACCGCAACACCAGCTTACACGCTTTTAAGTGCAGGAATTGGGACAAATATAAAGGCATTCAACCGAAGCGACTTTATGTCTTTGTACATCAGTGGCGAAAACCTTGCTGATATAGCTTATCAGAACCATTTAAGTAGGTTGAAGTATGCTTCTGAAAACCCCGTAACCGGGCGTATGGGTGTATTCAATATGGGACGAAATATCAGTGTTAAATTAATAATGAATTTCTGATTCGATATTATTGAGTGAAAGATTTAAAAGAACGCTAGCAGGAAATGTAACTGACACTATAATGCTCATGGAATAAAAGTAAATGGCGGATAAGAGAAACTTATCTGCCATTTATTTCAAAAAAAACGAACCGGTTTGAAAAATACCATTATCTTTGCAATAGTTTTTTTGTTTTTTACATGTTAAAAAGGATAAACATATTAATGATTATATGCTTATTGGGCTTTTTTATAATCCCAATGCAATCCTATGCGTGTAAATCGCATTCCAAAGAAATTGTTATCAAGGAGAAGTCATGTTGCAGTGCCAACAAGCAGCATCATTCAGAAGATCAATGTGAGAAAGACTGCTGTAAGTCTAAGGATGACACGAGCAATGAATGCTCTGGAAATTGTGGACCTACGTCCTGCCACAGCTCTTCTAATAGTTTTTCTGCAACACCCCCATTTTTTAGGAACGCTCAAAATCCTGTTTTTTCTAAAAGTAAAAAATCATACCCTTTATACAAAGAACCCTTTTATTCTACAGGGGAATCTTCCATTTGGCAACCGCCTAAAATAAGTTAAATTAGTACTGTATAGCCATAGGTGTGCGAAATCGGTTGATTTTGCACCTATCCGCAATACATGTTTTATTAAAAGCCAGATCTGGCTTTTGATTATTTACCATTTTTAATACTTAATAAGGTTCCAAATGAAATCAATATCAAAAATATTGATGGTAATCACCGTATTACTATCCGCAGCAAACAGCTTTGCGCAAAACCAGAACGAGCAACATCACAACCATGGTGGAACAGCTCAAGCAAAGAATATTCCATCACAAAATTTATCACAATTACATGCCGTATTTGACAAGTATTTTTCCATAAAAGATGCTTTGGTAAACGCAGATGTAAATATAGCATCTTCAAATGCTACTGAATTAGCCACAGTTATTAAAACAGTGGATATGGGTGAACTTTCTCCCAAAGAGCATACCGTATGGATGAAGGTCATGAAGGAACTGTCTTTAAACACAGAAAACATCTCGAAATCGAAAGACGTCGTAAAGCAACGGAGGGCATTTGCCCTACTTTCTAAGAATGTCAATGAATTGGCAAACGCATCAAAGCAAAAAACAACTATGTACTACCAAAACTGCCCGATGTACAACGATGGCAAAGGTGCAACTTGGTTAAGTAAAAGTACGGATATCAAAAACCCGTATTACGGTTCAAAAATGCTGACCTGCGGTAGTACTATTGAAAAATTAAATTAGTCAGCCATTATGAGATGTCTATTGATTGGGATCGTTACTTCTATTGTAGTCATATTTAGTTCATGCAACAATAACCCTACACTAAAGGTGCAAGACAATACATATACTTCAAAAAGCTCAAATACAAATACCCGTGACCACAATGCCTTTGAAATGGGCGATGTAGTTCCGTCGGAAGAGGTATGCATGGTCAACAATGAATACATGGGCAAAAAGCAATTTGAGGTAAATTTTGAAGGAAAAATATATTACGGATGTTGCCAGATGTGTAAAGAACGTATTCCAAAAGATCCTTCTACACGCGTTGCCATAGATCCATTTTCCAAAAAGCAGATAGATAAAGCGACTGCTATAATAGCAATTACGGGCAACAACGGGGAAGTATCATATTTTGAAAATAATACTACATATACAAATTACATAAATCAATTTTAATTATTAAAAACAGAAATCATGACAATGAAACATTTATTTGTAGGCTTACTAGCCTCATCCTTATTGACCTTGGCAGCATGCAATGGCGCTTCTGAAAAAAAATCAGAAAGCGACGTCCATACTGAAACAACGGTATCCAACGAAAGCAACGCTGCAAGCGACCAGGGAACTTTTTCGGAACTTTTTTCCCATTACCAGCACCTGACTTTTGCTTTGTCTTCCGATAATGATAAAGAAGCCGCAAATGCAGCTAAAGGCATGCTGGAAGCACTCCCCAAGATTAATACCGAGGGCTTTAGTGCAGAACAGAAAAGCACCTTCGATGACATCGCTGCTGATATTCAGGAACATTCGGAGCACATAGGTGATAACATAGGCAATATCGCTCATCAAAGAGAACATTTAGTGATCTTGAGCAAGGATTTTTATGATATAACAAAAGAATTCGGCACCGAAAAGCCCATGTACAAGATTTTTTGCTCGATGTACGATGACAACAAAGGAGCATATTGGTTAAGCGATAGCAAAGAGGTCAAAAACCCTTACTATGGTGAAGATATGCTAACATGTGGTGAAGTTCAGGAAGAACTGAAGTAAAAACGCTGATTAAGATTTGAAATTCAAATATCAGGTACCGGTCGATTTCTGTAGGCTGGTATCTGATATTAAAATGTAAACAATGTATATGTTATGCTTAAAAAAATTATCAAATATTTTTTGGAGAACCGAGTAATAACACTGTTATTACTTGTGGTTGTCCTTATATGGGGGCTGATTACAGCGCCCTTTAATTGGCATCAAAATGCGTTGCCGAGCGATCCTGTGCCGGTCGATGCGATTCCGAACATTGGGGAGAACCAGCAAATTGTTGCGACCGAATGGATGGGGAGGTCTCCCAAAGATATACAGGAGCAGATTACCTATCCACTCACGACCTCCTTACTGGGCATCCCCGGCGTAAAAACAATCCGGAGCAGTTCGATGTTCGGCATGTCCTTCCTCTATGTCATTTTTGAAGAGGATGTTGAGTTTTATTGGAGCCGTTCCCGTATTCTGGAAAAACTGAATTCATTGCCTGCCGGCACATTACCATCCGATGTAACGCCCACGCTCGGGCCGGATGCCACTGCTTTGGGGCAGGTCTTTTGGTATACACTGGAGGGACGCAATCCCGAAACCGGAAAACCTACAGGAGGCTGGGACCCCGATGAGCTGCGCACGATTCAGGATTTCTATGCCAAATATAATTTGGCAGCATCGGAAGGGGTTTCCGAAGTGGCTTCCATCGGAGGTTTCGTAAAAGAATACCAAGTCGATATCAATCCAGATGCGATGCGCGCATACAATGTATCCGTAATGGATATCATGTCGGCTATCCAAAACAGCAACCTGGATATCGGTGCAGAGACGATCGAAATAAACAAAGCGGAATATCTGGTGCGTGGATTGGGCTACCTTAAAAGTGTCCAGGATCTTGAAGATGCCGTAGTGGCTGTGCGCAATAATGTTCCCGTAAAGATAAAAGACGTTGGGTTTGTCAATTTGGGACCCTCCACACGACGCGGTGGATTGGATAAGGAAGGCGTGGAAGCAGTTGGCGGTGTAGTAGTTGCCCGGCATGGAACCAACCCCATGGAAGTCATCAATAATGTCAAGGCGAAGATCAAAGAAATGGAGGCAGGTTTCCCTCAAAAAACATTAGAGGATGGGACTATTTCAAAAGTCACCGTCGTTCCGTTTTATGACCGCTCGGGTTTAATCCAGGAAACCATCGGGACGCTGGAAAATGCTTTAGCACACGAAATCCTGATCTGTATTATCGTTGTGATCGTGCTGGTGATCAACCTGCGAGCATCGATTCTTATATCCAGTATCTTGCCCATTGGCGTACTGGCGACCTTCATAATCATGAAACAAATGGGGGTCGAGGCGAATATCGTTGCCCTTTCGGGAATCGCCATTGCCATTGGGGTCATGGTGGATGTGGGGATTGTCTTTATCGAAAGCATACTACGCCATATGGATGAAGAAAAAGCCAAGGGTGTTGAGAGTCGGGGGAAAGCCTTTGTAAACTTGATTTCCACCGCTGTTGCGGAAGTGTCGGGTGCTTTGTCAACGGCGATGCTCACCACGATCATCAGCTTTTTACCTGTTTTTATGATGGAAGCACAAGAAGGTAAGTTGTTCGGTCCCTTGGCATACACCAAAACCTTTGCTTTGGTTTCAGCCTTTGTGTTAGGCATTATTATCTTGCCAACACTGGCTTATTATATATTTTCAATCCGTATCAATGGGAGTAAAGTTCGCCGGATAGCCAACTACGTTTTGGTAGTTGCCGGTATCGCTCTTTGGATCTATACAGGTGTTTTTGTCGCGTTCGCATTGACTTTGATCGGAGTCAACAACCTGTTTACACCAAGAAGGAAAGGAGAAAAAATTGCCAACTACGTTAATGTAGCTATCACACTTTTTGTAGCGATGTATTACCTGACGGTTGAGTGGCTGCCACTCGGCACGCAGGCAAGCACCACACTTAACTTTGTGTTCGTATTCTTTGCCATTGGTTCCATCCTGGGAATGTTATGGGCATTGGTGATCTATTATGAACAGATTCTTCGATGGTCACTTTCCAACCGGTGGAAATTCATGGCCATCCCTATCATTACTTTATTATTCGGAATGTTAGCATGGATGGGCGTAGAGAAGAGTTTTGGTTTTGTTGCAAATGGCTTCGAAAAGACAGGTTGGAAATCATTTCGGGAGACTGCCTTCTGGCAAAAATCCACCGAAACATTTCCCGGTATCGGGGAGGAATTTATGCCAAGCCTCAATGAAGGTTCTTTCCTTTTGATGCCCACCAGTATGCCGCATACTGGGATTGAACAAAACCTGCAATTGATCAGAACACTTGATAAACGTATTCAAAACATACCGGAAGTCGAACTTATCGTAGGAAAATGGGGCCGTGTGAATTCTGCACTTGATCCGGCTCCTACACAGATGTTTGAAAATACGATCAATTATATCCCGGAATTTTATCTGGATGAAGACGGGCATCGTGAAAGGTTCAAGGTAAACAGTTCCGGAGAATTCGTGTTGAAAGGTGACAAGACCTATGCTGTTTCCGATGGTTTCCGTTCCATACCACGGGACAGTCTGATTGAAGATAAAAGCGGAAAATTTTTCCGCAGATGGCGTCCTGAAATTAAAAAGGCCGACGATATATGGCAAGAGATCGTCAATGTTTCCCATCTGCCCGGATTGACTTCCGCTCCTAAGTTGCAACCGATAGAAGCGAGAATGGTAATGCTTTCTACGGGAATGAGGGCTCCGATGGGGCTAAAGGTTTCGGGTCCGGATCTGGAGTCGATTGAAATCGGTGGCAAGGCCTTGGAAGCAGCCTTAAAGGATGTTCCATCTGTTATGCCATCGACCGTTTTCTACGACAGGGCTGTTGGCGCACCCTATATCGAAATCCATCTGAACCGGGATAGAATGGCCAGATACGGTATTACCGTTGCCGAGCTTCAGGAAGTAATCAGTGCGGCAGTCGGCGGTATGACGTTGACCACTACAGTCGAAGGCCGGGAACGGTTTCCCGTTCGCCTGCGCTACCCACGAGAATTACGGGATGACCCGGATGCGTTGCGAAAAATAATCATTCCGACAGCTACAGGAGCTCAGATTCCATTGGGGGATGTGGTGGATGTTGAATATGCCAAGGGCGCTCAGATGATCCAAAGTGAAAATACCTTTTTGTTGGGTTATGTAATCTTTGATAAAAAAAGTGGCATAGCGGAAGTCGACGTAGTATACGAAGCGGATCAACTCCTAAAGGAAAAAATAGCGTCTGGAGAACTGGATTTACCCAACGGGGTGACGTATAAGTTTGCCGGAAATTATGAACAGCAAGAACGTGCCGCAAAAAGGCTAATGCTTATTATACCACTGAGTTTGTTAGCCATTTTAGTAATTCTCTACTTTCAGTTCCGAACGGTTACAGCATCGTTAATTCATTTTTCCGGTGTTTTTGTAGCTCTTGCAGGAGGTTTTATTTTGTTGTGGCTTTACGGACAGCCTTGGTTTATGGATTTCTCTGTCGGAGGGACAAATATGAGGGATCTGTTCCAGATGCACAGCATCAATCTCAGCATTGCCGTTTGGGTAGGATTTATCGCCCTGTTCGGACTGGCGACGAGTGATGGTGTATTAATGGGAACATACATCCACGATACATTTGAAGCACGGAACCCCAGAACAAAAGATGAAATACGGGAAGCAGTCATATACGCAGGCTTAAAGCGTGTCAGACCGGCAGCGATGACCACTGCTACAGCACTGATCGCCTTACTGCCTGTCCTGACCTCTACCGGTAAAGGTGCGGAAATCATGGTACCAATGGCCATCCCGACTTTCGGCGGCATGCTGATCCAATCCATGACCATGTTTGTGGTTCCAGTATTCCAGTGCTGGTGGAGGGAATCTGCCACTAAAAAAGAAAATAGAAAAAATAATAAAAATATAGCGAATGAAAACGAATAAGATAAATCGGTATATAACCGTGGCTGTATTAACAAGCTTAAGCATTTTTTCGCAAGCTTTAGCCCAAGACTACCCCACCGATTCGCTGTCCTATTATATACAAGTCGCAATCGAAAATAATCCGGGTGTAAAATCACAAAAGTATGCGCATGAGGCATACCTTGAAAAAATTCCGCAAGCCGGAGCATACCAAGACCCCGAATTGTCCATGGAAGCATATACGATGCCTATGGAAATTATAGGAGGGCGTTCTATTGGAAATGTGAGCTTGATGCAAATGTTTCCATGGTTCGGCACGAGAAAAGCAGCTCGCACAGAGGCTACACATATGGCCAATATGCAAGATCAACAGTATCGGGAAGCCATAAATAATCTGATCCTTCAGGTCAGCACACAGTGGTACACGATGCAAAAATTGAACGAGCAACTCAAGAATAATCAGGAAAACCAAGTGTTTCTAAAACAATTGGAACAATTGGCAATACGGAAATTCTCTGCGCCCTCAAGCACCTCACAATCAAGTGTAGCACCCGTCGTAAGCAGTAATACGCCTTCCTCACCAACCAGATCTAGTGCTTCATCGGGTATGGGAGGGATGAGTATGGGAGGAGGCAATTCAGCTCCTGCTACTAATCAGAATATGAGTATGCCGTCCGGTGGTGGCATGGGAGCAATGGAAGGTGGCTCCGGATCGGGTATGTCAGAGGTGCTTCGTATCCAATTGGAAATTGTCGAAATTGAAAATAACATTGAAAGTTTACATGCTCAGATTAAAGCCGAAAAAGCAAAATTCAATGCATTGTTGAATCGGGAAGCAACTGAAAAGGTCATGCTGGGACAAGAGATCCACAAGCTGAATTTTTTATATAGCGAGGAAGAGGCACTAAGGGTTATTGAGGCAAACAACCCCATGCTTGAAATGATTGCCGAAGAAGGCTTGGCATTTAAGGCAAAAGCGGAAATGGATCGGAAAATGAGTTATCCCATGATTGGTATCGGTGTGGAATACATGGTTGTGGGAAGGACGAATAATTCAATGCTGGCCATGGACGGGATGAACGGTAAGGATATGGTCATGCCTATGGTTTCAGTGAGCCTGCCACTCTTCCGTAAAAAATACAATGCCCAGCAAAACGAAAGCAGGCTATGGCGAAAATCAAGCGAAGAGAACTTTAAAAACACCTTCAACACTTTGAAAAGCGAGTTTTACAGTCTCAAAAGCCAACTGGATGATGCTCAGCGTGCCATCGAGCTGTACGAAAAACAAACTACGCTCGCCCAAACGACATATAACCTGATCGTAAAAGAGTTCGTTACAGGCAAAAGTGACTTGACCAACGTTATTCAGGTGCAGCGGCAATTATTGGATTATCAGCTTAGGAAAGCTGAGGCCCTTGCCAACTATAATACGATGGTTGTGTCAATAAAAAAATTATTAGCAGACCATAAATAATGCAATTATTTTGAAATTCTTAGCAATGAATAAACTGAAAAATATTTTTAGAAATAAGGCGGTAACTTACGGGGTTATATTATTGTCCGGACTACTGCTTGGCTGGGCGATATTTGGCGGGAATTCGTCCCATGATCACAGCCATGACCTTGAAATGGAAGTGACCGAGGACGGGGAAACAGTATGGACTTGCTCCATGCACCCCCAGATCAGAATGGATAAACCGGGGAAATGCCCGATATGTGCAATGGATCTAATTCCCTTGAAATCATCCGGGGGAGGTGATGATGTAATTGACGATGACGCCATCCAGATGTCAGAAGAAGCCATAGCATTGGCGAATATCCAGACTTCGATTGTCGGCCACCAAGACGCTGTTAAAGATGTCCAACTGTATGGGACTATTCAGGTGGACGAACGTTTACAACAATCCCAAACATCGCATGTCAATGGCCGTATTGAAAATCTTTACGTAACCTTTACTGGCGAGTCGGTAAGAGAAGGACAACTGATAGCCAAAATCTATTCGCCTGATTTATTGACGGCGCAGCAAGAATTGCTCGAAGCTGCAAAATTGCAGGATATGCAGCCCCTCCTATTGGATGCCGCGAAAGAGAAGCTGAGTTTATGGAAGGTGTCAGAGGATCAGATAAGCAAAATATTGACATCCAACGAAGTTTCACCCTACGTCAATATATATGCGAATACAAGTGGTGTTGTCATAGCAAAAAATGTAAACCCGGGCGATTATATCGGCCAAGGGAGCGTCTTGTACACCATTTCAAACCTTTCCAAGTTATGGGCGGTTTTTGATGCGTATGAAACAGATCTGCCATTTCTAAAGGTGGGAGATCAGCTGGAATATACATTACGGAGTTTGCCCGGAAAAGTCTATAATGGGCGGATTGCCTTTATTAACCCTATCCTTGATGCCAATTCAAGAACGGCAAAAATCAGGGTCGAAGCCGATAACCGGGATCGCAATCTCAAACCTGAAATGTATGCAACAGCAAGGATCACTGCTCCTTTAAAGGGCTACAACGATGAGTTGGTCATTCCCAAGTCGGCGGTTTTATGGACAGGGAAGCGCTCCATAGTTTACGTAAAACAGCCAAATACATCCACGCCTGCTTTTAAACTTCGGGAGATCGTCTTGGGCCCCTCATTGGGCGACCAATATGTTGTTATGTCGGGGCTGGAAAATGGCGAGGAAATCGTGACCAAGGGAGCTTTCACCGTTGATGCAAGTGCCCAGCTGGAAGGTAAAATCAGTATGATGAATAACGATGGCGCAGCATCGGCTGCCGGACATCAGCATGGCGATGCTCAAACCAATGTCAATAAGACCCATGATATGTTGAAAGTATCAGGAAATTGTGAAATGTGCAAAAGCCGGATTGAGAAAGCGGCCAAAAGTGTCAAGGGGGTGATTTCCGCAAACTGGGATGTTAATGCCAAAGTTATCCATTTGGATTTCGATTCAAAAGTAACCTCAAAAAGTGCCATAAGCAAAGCTATTGCTAATGTTGGTCACGATACAGAGCTGGACAAGGCTCCCAAGGCGGTTTATGACGACTTACCGAGTTGCTGTCTCTATGACCGGGGATAATGGTACTTGATTAATATTAGATCATGAAAAAAAACGGAAAACGAACGAAAGCATACAAAGTAATTTTAACAGTTCTGTTAAGTGTGTTTGTGTTAATGCAATTTATAACCCCCCAAAGGAACCTATCCCCGGTTCCTGCGGGCCAGGTTTTTGTTGATTCATTTAAGGTCGATGCAAAAGTTAATGCAATCCTGTCGGTATCATGCTATGACTGCCATAGCAATAATACCCAATACCCTTGGTACACTAATGTTCAGCCTTTGGGTTGGTTCATGGCAGATCATATAACCGAAGGAAAAGAGAAATTGAACTTTGATGATTTGCCAAATTACAGCCCGAGAAGGATAAACTCAAAGTTTAGCCAGATTATTGAGCAAATCGAGAAAGGTAAAATGCCGTTGAGTTCATATACGTGGATGCATGGGGGTGCTCGTCTAAGCATGGAAGATAAGAAGCTGTTAGTTGAATACTTTAACTCGTTGATGGATAATGAATAAGTTTAGAGTGTTAATAGTACAGACGGTTCCTTCGGAAATAGACTCAAAACGTAAATTTTAATAACAGGAAAAGTGGAAAACCAATCTAATATCTTAAAATACAAACATCTCGGAATCTACACTCAAAACGAGAATGTAGTATATATGCATGAAAACTGCCACGTTTGTGCTTCAGAAGGCTTTGAGGCACTTACCCGAATTAGAATATCCACTGCAACGGACTCAATCGTAGCAAGTCTTAATGTAATTTCATCCAATCTTCTATTGACTGATGAAATTGGGTTATCGGACGCCGCAGCAAAAAAACTGAATGTTTCCCCAAATGAAACTTTGTATGTTTCACATTTGGAACCTATTAAATCTTTAAGCCACGTACGGGCAAAAATCTACAATCAGAAACTGGATTACTTGGCGTACAATGAAATCATTACGGATATAGTTCAGGGCAATTATTCCAATATCGACCTCACAGCATTTATCACCGCCTGTGCCGGAAATAGAATGGATCTTGATGAAATCACCTATCTTACAAAAGCCATGATTGCTTCTGGTATGCAATTGCACTGGAACAAGGAGATTGTTGTTGATAAGCATTGCATCGGAGGGTTACCAGGCAATAGAACAACACCGTTGGTAGTTGCCATTGTTACTGCCTTTGGCCTTACAATGCCCAAAACGTCTTCCCGTGCCATTACCTCGCCTGCCGGTACTGCAGATACCATGGAAGTATTTACCAATGTAACGCTTTCCCCTGAAAAAATAAAAGAAGTGGTTCATAAGGAAGGGGGGTGTATCGTTTGGGGTGGAACAGCCCAGTTAAGCCCGGCAGATGATCTGCTGATAAAAATCGAAAAAGCCCTCGATATAGATAGCGAGGGACAGCTAATTGCTTCGGTACTCTCAAAAAAAGCAGCGGCGGGTTCCACGCACGTTGTTATAGATATTCCTGTAGGTGAAACTGCAAAAATGAGAAGTACAAAAATGGCGCAGGAATTACAGGATCATATGGAAGCAATAGGCAAAGAAGTGGGATTGAATGTAAAAGTAATAATTACAGACGGTTCCCAACCTGTGGGGAGGGGAATTGGCCCAGCGCTTGAAGCCATTGATATATTGAAAGTGCTGAAAAATGAAGCCGATGCCCCTAAAGACTTGACAGAAAGATCATTGCTTTTAGCTGGAGAACTATTGGAGCTTTCGGGAAAAGTCGATTCGGGAACCGGATACCAAACAGCGAAGCAAGTGTTAGAATCGGGTAAAGCTTATAAAAAATTTATTTCCATCTGCAAAGCCCAAGGTCGCTTCTCACAACCTGTTTTAGCACACTATAAAAATGAAGTTAGAGCCGAAAAGCCGGGAGTTCTGCAAGTAATTGATAACAGAAAAATTGCAAAACTCGCCAAACTTTCGGGTGCACCTCAATCTAAATCCGCAGGGATTCATTTAAATGTCCGTCTGGGAGAAAATATTGAAAAGGGCCAGCTACTATATACTATTTATGCAGAATCCAAAGGCGAGCTTAATTATGCTTTGGAATATAAAAACCATCACGACAATATTATAACCTTAATTTAAAGAACATACTATGAACACGATATTATTTAGTCTTCCGGGAAATGAAGAACTCACAGCGCTTTTGGCAAAAAAAATGAATGCGGAAATTGGCAATGTGACGTTTCGCAAATTTCCAGACGGAGAAACCTATACCCGTATCTTATCTGATGTTAAAGACAAACGTGTGGTACTAATCTGTACTTTACATGAACCTGATGAAAAATTGTTGCCACTTTACTTTTTAAGCCATACGGCAAAGTCGCTAGGTGCGAAATGTACCTGTTTGGTAGTTCCATACCTCGCATATATGCGACAGGACAAAGTTTTTAATGAGGGTGAAGGAGTAACCTCTGGTTTTTTTGGAAAATTAGTTTCTGGTTTTGCCGATAGCATTATCACAGTTGATCCCCACTTGCATCGAATAAGTTCTTTGGAAGAAGTTTATGACATTCCAAATAAAGTCGTCCGTGCAGCAGATGCTATTTCAGAATGGATAATTGAAAACATCGAAAACCCTGTCCTTATAGGTCCAGATTCTGAAAGCGAGCAATGGGTTTCAGAAGTTGCGAAGAATGCGGGAGCACCATTTACGGTACTGCAAAAGGTGCGTCATGGAGACCGTGAAGTGGAGGTTTCTGTCCCCGAGGTGGGTAGATACAAAGATCATACCCCTGTTTTAGTGGATGACATAATCTCAACTGCACGCACAATGATTGAAACTGTGGAACATTTGAAAATTGCTGGAATGAAACCACCGATATGTATAGGCATACACGCTGTTTTTTCGGGTAATGCCTATCAGGAATTAATGGATACCGGAGTGAACAACATAGTAACCTGTAACACCATTCCACACCCTTCAAATGCTATTGATTTGAGTAATGTATTGGCAAAAGAGGTAAAACAAATAATGGACCAGATATGATTAAGTAGAACTTCAGAAAAAAACATTTTAAAGAAAGTAAATCAGTAAAAGTTATAACAAAAGCAAGAAAAAATGTAATAGCTCACTGTAAATGATTCAATATCTTTATATTAATAAACAGAAAAGAGAAATTCTAACTCTAAACTAAAAATCATGAAACACCTATGGATGATTATTGGATGTATCCTTCCACTATTATTGATTTTTTTAGCTCCCGCATTAGGGCTGAGCTCACAAGTTTCAATGTTTATTTTCATTGTATTCATGTTTGCCTGCCATTTATTAATGCCGATGCTTCATGGCAGTCACGATCACAAGCAACAAAATTCAGAAACTACTAAATCAGAAAAAAAACATGGACACCATTAATGTTAAAAGGTTCGGCCTTGCAACAGGGCTTACTGCAACACTGCTTTATGTTGGTTGTATTTTGGTAATGGCCACCGTGGGTCATAGTGGCACAGTTTCATTTTTCAACGGTATTCTTCATGGTATAGACACAACGTCAATTATCCGGACGGATGTTTCTTTTTGGGAAGTATGTATGGGTATTGTTGAAATTTTTATTATCGGTTGGCTGGTGGGTTCGTGTATTGCAGCTATTTATAATATCAGTTCAAAAACCAAATTGTAGTTATGAAAAAGATCAAAGTAGCCATCAATGGGTATGGCGTAATAGGGAAACGGGTAGCAGATGCTGTCAGCCTTCAGGATGACATGGAATTAATCGGTGTGTGTGATGTTGTTACAGATTGGCGCATCAAAATGGCAGTAAGTAAAAGTTACCTTGTTTACGGTTTTGACCAAGCAGTCAGTAATCAAATGAAGGAAGTCGGGATTCCGGTAGTAGGCAGTTTGGATGATATGTTGCAGGCAGCCGATATTGTAATTGATTGTACACCAAAAAAGATAGCGTCCCAAAACCTTCCAAAATATAGGCTAATGGGTATAAAATTTATTGTACACGGAGGAGAAAAACATGAAACCACGGGGCACTCTTTTAGCGCGGAAAACAATTATGAAACTGCCATCGGACGTGAAAGCACTCGCGTTGTATCTTGCAATACAACTTCTATTGTGCGTACGCTTACGGCATTAAAAAATGCCGGACTGCTAAAGAAAGCAAGAGGCACATTGCTTCGAAGAGCAACCGACCCATGGGAAAGTCATTTAAATGGTATAATGAATACCCTCGTTCCTGAAAAAGATATACCCAGCCACCAGGGGCCGGATGCACAAACGATTGATCCTTCTTTGGATGTAATTACTACCGCTATTAAAGTGCCGCAAACCCTAAGCCACCTTCATTACTGGAATGTGCAGCTTTCCCGGCAGGCGGCAAAAGATGAAGTATTGCAGGCATTCGCCAATTCCACCAGAATAGCTATGATTAATTACAGCGATGGGCTGCCAGCCAACAATACGGTGAAAGAACTGATGCTTGAAATGGGTCGTCCGTATGGCGATATGTATGAAGTAGCTGTATGGAAAGATATGCTGAAAGTACAGGGCGATGAATTGTTTTATGCTTACATAGTGGACAATCAGGCCATCGTAATCCCCGAAACCATAGATGCTATCCGTGCATTGACTGGAATAGAACCTAATGCTGAAAAGTCAATTATAAAGACGAACGCGAGCCTTGGCATAAAGCAAAGTTTTTATTAGTCGGAAAACAAAAGAAATAAGCAATCATATAATTAAAACGGAATAGTATGAAAAAGAAATGGGCTTTGTATCTCGGAAATATTTTAGGCATAAAGGTGTTTATTCATTGGACGTTTGTGATACTTCTGGCTTGGGTATTCCTGATGCACACACAAATGGGTCATGGCTTTTCGGAAGCAATATGGGGAGTAGTTTTTATCCTTGCTTTGTTTGTTTGTGTGATATTTCATGAATTTGGACACGCTCTTACAGCTAAGCGGTACAATATTCAGACTAAAGATGTTACGGTTTACCCTATTGGTGGTGTCGCTACTCTTGAAAGCATGCCGAGAAAACCAAAACAGGAATTGATGGTGGCATTTGCAGGTCCCGCCGTTAATTTCGTTATTGCTGCTGGTCTGTGGATATATATGCAGCTTTCTGCTACGATGCCTGATTGGACTGTGCTAAAAAACGTGGATCACATGCAAACCGAGTCTTTTGTTTTCAATCTCTTTGTAGCAAATATCATTTTGGCAGTATTTAACCTTATACCGGCTTTTCCAATGGACGGTGGCAGGGTATTGCGAGCGCTTCTTGCTTTCAAAATGGATAGATCCAAGGCCACACGAATTGCTGCCGAAGTAGGTCAATTTCTAGCAATTTTGTTAGTTTTCCTGGGCTTTTTCTTTAATTTCTGGCTTGTTTTTATCGGATTGTTTATATACCTAGGAGCCAGTAGCGAAGCTACTTATGAAGCTACACACAGCATACTGGAAGGCTATGATGTTCGAAAAGTGTTGATGACACGGTTTACTACCCTGCTTCCAAACGACAGCCTTGAAAAAGCAGTTCAGATACTGCTCGACGGGAAGGAGCAGGATTTTCTTGTCGCTACAGATGGCAAAGTTCAGGGCGTGCTTTCGCGGAAAGAACTGATACAGGGGTTGTCTGCTTTCGGAAAATCGTCTCCTGTAAGGAACAGCATGCGGACGGACTTCACAATACTTTCACCGGAGATGAGCCTGCAGGACGTTTTCTCAAACATGACAACAAAGGGTTATAAGGTTTATCCAGTACAGGATAAAGGCGTACTGGTTGGCATGGTAGATAAAGAAAATATAAGTGAATTGATTTTGGTGCAACAAGCCTTATCAGGAAAGAAAAGTTAACTAAGCCTATCAATCTGGCTTAAAGAAAAAAAACGAGATATGAATAAATCAATTTATAGCATATTATTTTTCACTCTGTTCCTATTTCCTTTTGCGACATTGAAAGCTCAGGACAATGCAATGTTGATTGAGCAAATAGAAGGCAAAAAGATAACAAGAGAAAGTTTTGACAAAAAGGGAAAACTTACAGGGAAGCAAATATTTACTGCCGGAAAAATGGCCCGAAGGGGCGGGACTTTCTTTATAAACATCAAAACTGAACTTTATGACGAAGCACAGAAGTTAGAGTCAACCTACACGACCAATTATGAGTGCCGTCCCGAAGACGCTGACGTGCTTTTATCGGTCTTTGCAATCAATCCCAAAAAGAGGAAGGTCAGGGTGTCCGTGAAATCCGGGGATTTTAAAAAACTTTATGCTTTAGCGGCTGATGAAATGATACGCAGTATGAGTTTGACGATGTATGTGGAAACAGGCATTCTCAATTTCCTTGGGTCAAAAAACAATGTAGATGTCACCAATCGTGTGATCATTAAAGAAAATAACAACCTGAAGATTACAGAAAAAATTTCCATTAAAGCTTATCTAATGGGCATACAGGTAAGAACAATTAATTATGACGTAACGGAATATTTAACGCTTTCGGGTTTATTGCAGAAGCAGGAATTTAAACAAGCGAACGGTGGTTATTTTACTGTTAGCTATAAATAAAATCAACTTGGAATGGCACATAAAAACAAGAAGCAGTTAAGTTCTTGAGCAAAAGGATTTTGAGAGCAACGGGTTGGTCTAGTTATGCACTTTCCGGAATTGAAACCGATACGGCAACGTCCTTTTCCAAAACAAATAGAAGTTTATGAATTAAGTAAAGTTAAAAAAATGAAAATAAGCGAAAATATTGCAGAGCTATTAGGGAAAAAGGCATCCTTCTATTTGGATCACGTTTGTGAAAAAATAACGAAGGATGAATTACAAACCCCCGGTAAGGATGGTCTTGACCAGGTATTTGGAAATAGCAATAGAAATCCACAAGTACTGCGAAGTCTTTCCCAGTTGTACAAACACGGGAATCTGGGAAGCACAGGCTACTTAAGCATCCTGCCTATCGATCAAGGTATTGAGCATAGTGCCGCTTTTTCGTTCTATAAAAACCGTGACTATTTTGACCCCGAGAATATAATAAAACTAGCCATTGAAGCTGGTTGCAATGCTGTGGCATCTACGTTTGGCGTACTGGGATTGAACGCCCGAAAATATGCCCACAAAATCCCATTTATTGTAAAAATTAATCACAATGAACTGCTTACCTATCCAAATTCCTATGACCAAACACTATTTGGAAAGGTTAAATCGGCTTGGGATATGGGAGCTGTTGCTGTGGGTGCTACCATTTATTTTGGTTCAAAAGAAAGTAACAGACAGCTTAAAGAAATAGCCGAAGCCTTCGAAGAAGCACATAGTTTGGGAATGGCAACCATTTTATGGTGCTATACCCGTAATGATGCTTTTAAAACCGAAACTGAAGATTATCACACGTCTGCAGATTTAACGGGACAAGCCAATCATTTGGGTGTGACCATTCAGGCTGATATAATCAAACAAAAACTTCCGACCAACAATTTTGGATTTAGAGAAATAGGATTTGGAAAGTATGACGATGCTATGTATAAAGCGCTTACCACAGACCATCCTATTGACTTATGCAGATTGCAGGCGGCCAATTGCTATATGGGCAAAATAGGATTGATCAATTCAGGAGGCGGATCCAAAGGTGAGTCTGATTTCGTTGAAGCAGTTATAACGGCCGTAGTCAATAAACGAGCAGGAGGAACTGGATTGATTATGGGAAGAAAGGCATTTCAAAAACCATTCGCTGAAGGGATAGAATTAATCAATGCGGTCCAAAGTGTTTATTTGAACGGTAAAATTACAATAGCGTGAAGTATTTGGTTAAAACATCAGTCCTTTAGGATTTCTAAGCTTATTTTAAAAAATCATTGCCGAGGTCATAACCAATTCATTCAGCATTACCAGTAATGACAATACATATAAAAAAATGAAACACCCAATCAACATAGTGAAGTATTCTGGCGACGTGGTAGCTTTTAATGTAGACAAGCTTATTAATTCCTTAAGGCGTTCCCAAGCAAGTGAAGAATTGATTCAACATATAGTAGCGCAAGTGGAAAACCAATTATATGATGGTATTTCCACCAAAAAAATTTATCAAATGGCGTTCAAGATGCTGAAGGATAAATCAAGGGTTAGTGCTTCAAAGTACAAGCTCAAAAAAGCCTTGATGGAATTGGGGCCATCCGGCTTTCCGTTTGAAAAATTGGTAGGTAAATTGTTGGCCCACGAAGGGTTTGATGCAAAAGTTGGTGTGATTGTAAAAGGTAATTGTGTACAACACGAAGTGGATGTGGTAGCACAAAAGGATAATGATCATTATATGATAGAATGTAAATACCACAGTGACCAGGGACGTTTTTGCAATGTGAAGATTCCCTTATATATCCATTCAAGATTTTTGGATGTAGAAAAACAATGGCTACAATTAAAAGGCCACGAGGCTAAATTTCATAAAGGAGGTTTGTACACCAATACCCGATTTACAAGTGATGCCATACAATATGGAAATTGTGTTGGATTATTATTGACAGGTTGGGATTACCCAAGAGGAAATGGTTTAAAGGATAGAATAGATAAATCCGGGCTACATCCGTTAACCGCTTTAACAACACTCACAAAAGCTGAAAAAACAAAGTTATTGGATGAAGGTATTGTGCTTTGCAAAGAAGTTTACGGAAACCCAGGTTTATTAGAGAAAATAGGGATACCGAAAGCAAGACATAAAAATATTCTCGAAGATTCAGAAGAATTATGCGCCACTCATATATGAAGTCACAAATAAACAATTATTAATTTAAATACAAAAAAGATGAAAATTGGAGAATCGCTTACACACCTTTCTGGTGGTGGACACTATAAAATACCGGACAAATGAAAAACAATAAAATAAATATCCATTTTTTGGGTGCGGCAAGTACCGTAACCGGCTCAAAATATTTAGTGGACACGGGAGATCGTAAAATTCTAATAGACTGCGGTCTTTTTCAAGGGTTGAAAGAATTGCGCCTTAAAAACTGGGAGTATCTGCCTGTAGAAGTTTCAAAAATAGATGTGGTACTGCTTACCCACGGCCATTTAGACCATACAGGTTATCTCCCTCGATTGGTAAAACAAGGGTATAATGGGCCTATCTATGGCACCAATCCAACATTGGATATTGCCAAAATCATACTGAACGACAGTGCAAAAATACAGGAACAGGAAGCCGCGCGTGCCAATAAGGAAGGTTATTCCAAACACAGTCCCGCCGTACCACTTTACGATTTAAAGGATGTAGAAAAAACCATTTCACATTTTAAGGGTGTTCCACAATCACAATGGATTCCATTGTTTGATGGTATCAGAGCCCGATTTAAGTATAATGGACATATTTTGGGTGCTACTTTCATAGAGCTGGATGTACACGGAAAACGCTTTGTTTTTTCGGGCGATATTGGAAGAACAAATGATTTACTATTGTACCCACCCTTGAAACCGAAAAAGGCCGATGTTCTTTTCATAGAATCGACCTATGGAGGAAGGTTTCATCCTGATGAAGTGGAAGCCATTCCACAGATTGAAAAATTAGTCAACGACACCATCAATAGAGGCGGCTGCTTATTTATCCCAAGTTTTTCTGTTGAACGGGCCCAACTGATGATGCTTGTTTTTTGGACATTGCTCAAGGAGAACAAAATACCAAAAGTACAAATGATAATGGACAGCCCAATGGGAGCCAATATATTGGAGCTGTTCCACCGCACAAGGGATTGGCATCGATTAAAAGACAATGAATGTGATGAAATGTGTTCGTATTTTACAGTGGTAAGCAGCTATCGTGAAACTATGGAATTACGAACTGACAATAAACCTAAAATAGTAATTGCAGGTAGTGGAATGATTACAGGTGGAAGAATGCTCAACTATCTCGAAACACAAGCGCAGAACCCCAAGAATACCTTGCTGTTTATAGGTTATCAGGCTGAAGGTACCCGTGGAAGAAAATTATTGGAAGGGGATAAGGAATTAAAAGTATACGGAAAATGGGTGCCTTTTAATATGGAGGTAGCTGAAATTAAAGGACTCTCGGCACATGCAGACCATGCAGAACTTATGGATTGGATGAGCAAATTAAACAATAAACCCGAGCGAATCTTTATTGTACACGGCGAAAAAGAAAGTGCGGAAGCCCTTCAAAAAGGGATAAAGGAAACACATGGATGGGATGCTGAAATCCCAGAACTCTACAGTATTGAAGAAATAGAATAGACTTTTAAACCACACTAAAAGGTTACCTTGTTAAAAATACATTATTCTTCACTATAGCTAATAAATTTAAAAAATCTTAAATCTTTTTTTATGAAAAAATACGTTTGTCCAATGCACCCCCAGATACTCAAAGATGAGCCGGGAAAGTGCCCATTGTGCGGGATGGCTTTAGTTCCTTTTGGGAAAACCGATAATCACGACCACAAACACCATGATCATGGGGAAGACCAGCATTCAGCACACCTACATGATAAACACGAAGGCCATCAGACACATGATTTCCTGAAAAGATTTTGGATCAGTTTAATTATTACTGTTCCTATTCTGGCTCTTTCACATATGATCCAAAACTGGCTTGGGTACAGTTTGGAATTTACCGGAGACAAATACGTGCTGCTCGCCCTTGGGACTTTAATTTACCTGTACGGAGGGATGCCTTTTTTAAAAGGAATGGTGGGGGAAATCAGAGCAAAAGCCATTGGGATGATGACGTTAGTTGCCATCGCTATTTCTGTAGCCTATTTTTATTCCACGGCAGTCGTATTTGGCCTTCAAGGAATGGATTTCTTTTGGGAATTGGCAACGCTGATCGTCATTATGTTGCTTGGTCACTGGTTGGAAATGCGTTCGCAAATGGCAGCCTCCAAGGCATTACAATCCCTTGTGGCTTTGTTGCCAAATGAAGTAACTGTTGAACGAAATGGTGAAGCTCTGAAAATAAAACTGGAAGAACTAAAAAACGGTGAGACCGTTATCATCAGGCCCGGTGAAAAAATCCCGGCTGATGGGGTAATTTCAGGAGGAAATTCATCTGTAAATGAAAGTATGCTGACAGGAGAAAGCGTTCCTGTAAAAAAGCAGGCAGGTGGAAAAGTGATTGCCGGATCTATTAATGGCGATGGCATGCTAAAAATAACCGCAACCGGTGTAGGGAAGGATAGTTATCTCAATAAAGTCATCAATCTTGTACAAGAGGCACAAGAGGCAAAGTCCAATACGCAAAACCTTGCTGATAAGGTAGCAAAGTGGCTCACATTCATCGCCATCGCAGTAGGTGTAGGCACCTTTATTTATTGGTTCAGCAGCAGCGGCGACCTTGCTTTTGCTCTGGAAAGAATGGTCACGGTTATGGTTACAGCCTGTCCGCACGCATTGGGTGTTGCTATACCATTAGTGGTCGCCATTTCGACCACCCTTTCAGCAACAAACGGTCTGCTGATCCGCAATCGAACCGCGTTTGAAACTACACGGAATTTGTCTACCATTATTTTTGATAAAACAGGAACGCTTACCCAAGGCTCTCACGCTGTGGAAAGGGTAATCCCGGTAACCGATGAATATACAGCTGACGACATCATCATGTATGCGGCGGCGGTTCAACAAAATTCCGAGCATCATATTGCCAAAGGCGTGATGACAACCTTGAAAGAAAGGAGCCTTGAATTATGGAACTCAGAAGATTTTCAATACATGCAGGGTATCGGTGTCCAAGGCGTCGTAAATAAGAAAAAAGTTGTGGCTGCCGGTCCCAACTATTTTAAAGCAAATAATTTATCAATGCCTGAAATTCCAACAGAGATCAATCAAGATGCTGAAACCGTGAATTTTGTTTTGATTAACGATAAGGTAATTGGAATAATCACCTTGGCGGACAGTATTCGTCAAGGATCTCAAGAGGCAATTGATGAATTAAGAAAGATGAACATCAAATCTTTCCTGCTCACGGGCGATAATGAACACATAGCCAAAGCGGTTTCCGATAAATTAGGGATGGATGGCTTTATGGCCAATGTTCTGCCCCACCAAAAACAGGAAAAGGTAAAAGAGTATCAGGCAGCCGGAGAAATTGTAGCAATGACCGGAGACGGCGTGAATGATGCGCCCGCTTTAGCACAGGCAGATGTCGGCATAGCAGTGGGTTCCGGAACAGATGTAGCGGCCGAAACTGCGGATATTATCTTAGTAAACAGTGATCCACGGGATGTAATGAAATTAGTGGATTTTGGAAAACGGACATACAAGAAAATGGTTCAAAATCTTATTTGGGCTGTAGGTTACAACGTGGTAGCCATTCCTTTAGCAGCAGGGATATTGTATCCAAATTTCGTACTCAGCCCTGCAATGGGTGCGGTGTTGATGAGCGTTAGTACCATTGTAGTAGCGATCAATGCGAGCCTCTTAAAATTAAAACCGCTAAAATGATGGTGGCAATCAATCCTTGTCGAACAGTAACAACAACAATATGTTATGAGATATAATTTAATACTGCTACTTATGCTTGTTACGATAAACAGTAGCGCTCAATCAACACACTCGTCTCATGAGCAAAAAATGGGTAACCCACAAATAAATGTAAATGAGGGCGAGACGGAACAACAAAAGGCATACACCTGTCCAATGCATCCAGAAATACTCTCCGATAAACCGGGAAACTGTCCCAAATGCGGGATGAAGCTTGTTCCTAAAAAGATGGAGGGTAACGAAAGCCACGGAGAGATGAATATGAACAAGCAAGCCCAAGAAAATGTCCCAATGCTTCCAGAGAAGATAATTGGTGGCGGAAAGGTTGTAAAATACCATCTGTATGTAAAAGACACCATTGTTACCTATGGCGGAAAATCCAAAAGAGCTATCGCAGTTAATGGACAGATACCGATGCCCACATTGACATTTACGGAAGGGGACACGGCAGAGATCATGGTACACAACCTTATGGACGAAGCCACATCCCTGCATTGGCATGGTGTAATGCTGCCCAACAAAGAAGATGGTGTTCCTTGGCTGACCCAAAAGCCCATTGAGCCAAATTCTACCTATACGTATCGCTTTCCGATAATCCAACATGGTACGCATTGGTACCATTCGCATTCCGGCATGCAGGAACAGATAGGTATGTATGGTTCTTTCATAATGAATAAACGTGAGGGTGATCCCACATTCAGGAAAGGTATTGATGATCTGCCTACAGTTCCTTTGATTTTAAGTGAATGGACAAATTTAAATCCAGACAATGTCCACCGGATGCTTCATAATGCCAATGACTGGTTTGCAATTAAGAAAGGGACGACCCAAAGTTATCTGGAAGCTATAAAAGAAGGACATTTTAAAACGAAAGTTACAAACGAGTGGAAACGTATGCTTGCGATGGATGTCAGTGATGTTTATTATGATAAATTTTTGATCAACGGCGCAGATGGGCAGCAACTCTCACAATTTAAGGCGGGAGACAAAGTTCGGTTGAGGATCGCTAATGGTGGTGCTTCATCCTATTTTTGGATCAATTACGCAGGTGGAAAGATTACCGTCGTTGCCAGTGACGGGAATGATGTCGAACCGGTTGAAGTGGATAGGCTGATCGTAGGGGGTTTCGGAAACTTACGATATCATCGTTACCATTCCTGAGCCAAATAATTCCTATGAGTTATTGGTTACCCCTGAGGATCGCACCGAATCTGCATCGATTTATATCGGCGAAGGAAGGAAAGTACCACATCCCCCACTTCCGAAACTTAAATACTTTGAGGGCATGAAGATGATGAACGATATGATGAAAATGAACGGGGACATGAAGGACATGGGGATGAAAATGAGTCTCCAAAAGATGGACATGAATTCGGTAATGTATCCCGAGATCACAGGTGATAAAAATGGTAATAAAGCGATGGGTAAAATGGATATGTACTCCTCAATGGATCACTCAGCCCATGATATGTCAAGTTATGACATCGTTACCTTAAATTACGACATGCTTAAATCACCGTACAATACCGAACTGTCAAAAGATCAACCGGTAAAAGAAGTGACCTTTACGCTCACAGGGAACATGAATAGGTATGTCTGGAGCATGGATAACAAGGTTCTTTCCGAAGTGGATAAGATTCCTGTCAAGAAAGGAGAAATTCTCAGGATTAAACTGTTCAACAACTCCATGATGCGGCATCCAATGCATCTCCACGGATTTGATTTCCGTGTCCTAAATAGTAATGGAATACAGTCCCCGCTAAAGAATGTCATTGACATCATGCCTATGGAGACGAATATCATTGAATTTGCCGCCAATACCGAGGGTGACTGGTTCTTCCATTGTCATATTATGTATCATATGATGGCAGGTATGAACCGGGTTTTTGCAGTAGGTGATTATCAAAACCCAAATCTGCCTAACAAAGAAAAAGCATATAAAAAACTGCAAAAAGAGAGCAATGGATGGCATTTTATGGCTGAGAACGACTTTGCTACAAATGGTAACGACGGGCAGGCAATGCTTCAAAATACACGCTGGAAACTTAGTACCGAATGGAGATTAGGTTATAATAATCGCCATGGATATGAAACTGAAACGCACTTCGGTCGATATATCGGAAAAATGCAGTGGTTTCTGCCTTTCGTAGGCTTCGATTGGAGATATCGGGAATTTGGCAGCCATGAGATCGAAAAGAATATGTTCGGGCAGAAAAACACGAAAAATAAAAGAGCCAAACTAAGTGCAGGTTTCGTTTACACTTTACCTATGCTGGTCGATTTTCAAGCTGAGGTATATTCAGACGGTATTGTCCGCCTCCAATTAGCAAGGGAGGATATCCCTTTGACTGCAAGATTGAGAGGGGCATTTATGGTAAATACAGACAAAGAGTATATGGGTGGTCTAAAATACATTTTGACCAGAAACATTGCCGCTACTACCCATTATGACAGCGATATGGGCTGGGGGTTCGGATTGAATTTGTCCTATTAAGTTTGACTTTCTATGAGGTCGGATTTAGAATCCGACCTCTTTTGATGAATTAAAAATGTTACTTAATGAGCAATTATTACGAGGAAATAATAAAGAAACTAGAAGATGAAATAAAAGAGGTGTCTCTTGAACTGGATGGTTCCATAGCTTTGTATGAAGTTATTATCGAGTTGATATTATCGAGACTTTCCGAAATAAAGGAATATACACTAAAAAATGGCTTTGATAGTATAAATGAAGAGATCCACTTTTTCAAATATCAAAAACCAGTCATTGTTGCAAAACTCATTTACTATAACGCTATCTATAAAATAGAGACAAAAAAACCTAATGATATAAAAGCTATTAGGAAATACATTAATGGTGAGCTAAGGAAACTCAAACGGTATTTTGAGAGTAACCTTGAATTCTATAAATATTACCGAACAGGCAGTTCATTTGTAGATGAAAAGTTATTTGTTCGGGGCAAACACGATATAAAGTTAAGTTTGGACACGGTTTATTTTGAAACCGACCACCGGTTTTCTACATCCCACGATTATAAGGCGGCAAAAATAATTGCCAATGACCTGATTCAAGTTTATCTTGAAGACCAACTTCACAACATAATCTATAAAGATAAATCAATAGACCTACCAACATTAAGTTGGACGGGAAGCAAAGCGGCTTTAACGGAATTGATTTACGGACTGCATTCTCAAGCCGTCTTCAATAATGGGAATACAGATATTATAACCATAGTCAGATTTTTTGAAAACAGTTTTAATGTTGATTTGGGCGATTTTTACCATACATTTTTGGAACTCAAAGCAAGAAAGCTGAACCGAACGAAATTCCTTGACAGCTTACGTGATGCTTTGATTAAAAAAATGGAAGAACAGGACGAAATATAAAATCAAAAGACGATTTTGTCGATCAGAGACTGTAAAATAAACTGTGTCAAGGATAATAAACAGAAGTATTATTTTTGACATAGTAATTATGAGTATTAAGGAAAGCGATTTTGATTTTGAGTCCATGAAGGACCTGGCCCTAGAACAGTTACGTAGTGGTGAATCACTTTATGGCAAGAACGGAGCTTTTGCTCCTTTAATGAAAAAGTTTTTAGAAGCAGCGCTAGAAGCTGAGATTGAGAGCCATCTGGATGAAGCTGAACGCTCTTGTGGTAATCGTCGTAACGGCAAGTCCAGCAAGCAGATTCGCACCTCAGATGGCACTATCGAGATCGATACTCCGCGTGACCGTCGGTCTAACTTCGAACCCCAGCTTATTAAGAAACGTGAGACGATTTTAGCTTTCTTCGATTACCGATAAGATCATTCCCCAGGTCAAGGAGTGGCAATCAAGAAGTCTAGACTCGCTTTATACGATTGTTTGGATGGACGCCATGCACTACAAAGTAAAAGAAGACCATCGGTTTGTTTCGCGGGCAGTATACAATATTCTTGGCATTGATCGAAATGGACATAAGCATCTGTTAGGGATGTATGTTTCGGAGAATGAGGGAGCTAACTTTTGGTTGAGCGTATTGACTGATTTACAAAATCGAGGCGTAGAGGATATCTTAATTGCTTGTATCGATAATTTAAAAGGGTTTTCCGAAGCGATACAGAGTGTTTTTCCCGACACCGAAGTACAGACCTGTGTAGTACATCAAATCCGAAACAGCCTAAAGTATGTAGCCAGTAAGGATCAAAAGGAGTTCATGAACGATCTAAAACCCGTATATAGGGCCGATACGTTGGATCTAGCCGAGCTTCGGATGGATGAACTTCAGGATAAATGGGGTGAAAAGTATCCTGTGGTCATTGAATCCTGGCGACGCAACTGGGATCGTCTGACCACCTATTTCCGATACGATAAATCCATCCGAAAGTTGATATACACGACTAACACGATCGAAGGATTTCATCGCCAAGTGCGTAAGGTCACCAAAACTAAAGGTGCATTCACCTCCGATATAGCGTTATTGAAATTGATTTATTTAGCACATAACAACATTAAGAAGAAATGGACGATGCCACTAGCCAATTGGGGAACAACAGCACAGAAATTAGCAATTTGGTTTCCGGGAAGAATGGTGTTAGATTTGCAATAAGAAAAATGGTTGAATTACCGCCCCGCGGGGCGGTAATTCAACCATTGACACAGTTTATTTTACACTCCCGTCGATCATTATTCGGCGAAGGAGCCAGTCCATTTTCCTCTTTCCCTAACTATCGTTTACAAATGGAAACGGTCCTGAAATTCTTTACCCAGTTTGAATTCATTGGAGGTTTTTAGACTTCTACCAATAATGAGATTATACCGCCGTTGCCATTTGCTCACAAGCTTCTGCGCATTTGTAGCAAGCATCCGCACACTCTTTGCAATGTTGCATATCATGCTTAGCACATTCATCTCCACACGCTCTACAAATCTCCGCACATAGCTTGCAAAGGTGACGGCTATATTGGCTTCCCAAACTCATGAGTTCGGCTGCGGCTCTACATATGGCTGCACATTCCAGATCAAGCTGGATACATCGAGCCATCATTTTTACATTGTCCTCTTGCAAGCAAGAAGCTGCACAATGGTTACAAGCTACAGCACAGGCGTAGCATTCGTCAATACATTTTTGAAATTGTTGATGTGACATAATTTTATTGTTTAAAGTGAGAAATTATTTATCTATTCTTATTAGCTAATAACCAGGTTTGAATCTCCGAGATTTCCTGATCCTGTTTTTCAATAATATTTTTTGCCATTGTCTGCATAGCACTTTCGTGTCCGTAAATAAGTTCCAATTTTGCGTTTCCAATTGCATTTTGATGATGCTGAATCATCAACATGGCAAAATCGTGATCCGTGTCTCCATTAATGATTTGGAGATCTGTCACTCTGCCTGAGCGTTCCATATTTTTCATCTGCTCTGTAACAAATTCGGGAACATTTAGATGCGGTACGTGACCATTGAGAAATGTGGTTAATTCTTGAATCTCAGCCTTCTGGTCTTTAATTATTTTCTGGGCCATCTCCCTCATTTGCGCATCATCGCCGGATTGCAGTTCCTTATTTGCCATGTCGATCGCTCCCTGATGATGCATTCGCATCATCAGAGCAAAAGCATTATCAGGGTCGGGGGGCATTTGCATGGCCATCATCTCATCCATCATGTTGTGCATGATAGTCATCATTTCATTGTCATCGTGATTCTGGATTTTGATTTTGTTGATATCGTCCTTATCGCACGCTTGGATAAATAACAGTATTCCTGCTATTGCCATTATTTTTATCGCTAATTTCATAGATGTATATTATTATTATCAATTTCCTTTTCTCTTTTAATAATGAAATGTTAAAGACTTTTTTTGATAGAACACATAGACAGAACAACATACAATTCAATTTGTTTGATTTTTTGGATTCAAAACGAGCTACAGATAAGATATGTGGGTGTAAGATTATTTCTGTAATGTAGTGGTTTATGCTACTATTTATTCATCAATTTTGAAATGAATCACAGTCCAGAAATAAATTGAACGAACCTGAGATGTTGTGATTAGGAAAATGTATGAATGGGTAAATGTTTTTACAATACTCCCCGTGACATATAAATACTTTTTGTCGGTACTACGCTTTCCATAGCCTTTGGATTTTCTTGCTGCTTTTCGACTTGTTCTGTAGACTTTTCTATTGGTTCCGGAGTGTTAGATAACTGTATTTTCCGCTCAATTGCCGCCAACTCCGTTTTGAGTTCGCTAAGTCGGTTTTCTTTTGTCCACGTACCATTGATTACTTGCTTAAGTATTGGAATGTTTTTTTGGAAATCTGCCATATTCTCCTGTTCTTTTCTGATATAGGTGGGCAGCTTTTCCAATGCTTTAATAAAATTTAGTGAAGCTGTTTCGGGATCTTTTGCCATTACACCATTGTTGAATGTATATTTGATAGTACCCTCACCTTGAATAAAAAAACGGTTTACACGAATATCCACCCCCTCTTTTTGTGACATTTCCGTTTTTACCAAAAGTTGAAAGCCATACAGATTACCGATTTCTTCATAATCCCCACCCGTTCGGGATTTGTCGGCAAGCTGATTGAGCTTTGCACCGATTTGTTTTATATCCGCATTGGTCGACAAAACGTCTAATTTAATAAGGTTGGCAACGGAACCGTCAGTGTTTTTTTGGATACGTCCCTGCAAATTATTCCAATCAAGGCTCATACGGTCATAGCGGGATTGGGCTTTTCCAAGTTCTGCCTCATAATCTTCCAGTTTGTACTTGGCACTTGATTTTGAACGATTGAACGATTGCCTTTCGCTTTCCAATCCGGCAATCTGTTTCTCTATTTTAGCTTTGTCCAAAAGGTCGGTATTGCCCATAAGGATAGCTACATATTCCGAGAAATTCATACCCGACTTTTCATCCATACCACCTTCGTCAATCGTCCGTTTACCAAGATTGTTGGATTTTAATTGGTCAATAAATAGCTGTTTGTTGTGCAGCAGGTTGAACTTATAACTATCCAGCGATTTTTCAACGGCATAGATGATTACATCCACTTTATTGTCGTTAAAATGCTTGGCAATCTCATTGCCTTTGCGGATAGCCCTACCGTCCCTTTGCGCAAGGTCGGACGGTCGCCACGGCGTATCTAAATGGTGTACGGCAACGGCTCTTTTCTGTGCGTTCACACCTGTACCGAGCATACTCGTAGAACCGAAAAGGACACGGATTTTGCCCTCGTTCATTCCTTTGATTAGCTCTTTTCGTTGCTTGTCATTCTTCGCTTCCTGTATAAAGCGGATTTCGTGTGCAGGTATGTCGTGGTCTTCCACGAGCTTACGTTTGATTTCGGAGTAGATATTCCACTGATTTGGCTTGTATGTTCCCAAATCCGAGAAGATGAACTGCGTGCCTTTCTGTGCATTGAATTTATTGTAATATTTAGCAATATTATCTGCACAATGGGAAGCTTTGTTATCGGCGTGGTCTTGGTAATGGGGGCTTACCATTCGCATATCCAAAGACATCTTTCGAGCGTAGTCCGTAGCGATAAGCATTTTTGCTTTTTCTTCTTTTTTAGATAGCGGTTTTCTGCCAAGTAATTCCCCTTTGCCTGATTTGGCAAACTCCATCAGCTTTTCAATAAACTTCTCCTGGTCTGGAGTTGGAGGTATGTTGTAAAATATCTCGTTCTTTTCGGGACGGTCTATTCCAATCATTTCGGCGGTACGGTAATCCGTGATTTCGGAGTAGAATTGAGCGAGTTCCGGCACTTTGATAAAGTAGCGGAAACGCTCTTTTGCCACGATATTATTGGCGACCGAAAACTCATAATCGGTTGTTTTCTTTGCGTAGATTGCCGCCCACGCATCAAACGAGTTAATGCCCTGTTTTGCCAAAGCCCTTGGTCGCAGGTATTTGAACAACAGGTACAATTCGGTCAGTGAATTGCTGATAGTCGTACCCGAAAGGAAAGTTGCCCCCATATCCGCATCGGTACGTTCCTGTATAGTCCGTATAGCAAACAAAAGATTCAGTGCCTTTAGGCTTCCCTGTTGATTGCCCAATCCTGCAACCCTTGAATGCCTTGTGTTGAAAATCAGGTTTTTGAATTGGTGGCTTTCGTCTACAAATAAATGGTCGATACCCATCATCTTGAAGTCCACAATATCATCTTTGCGGTTTTCAATGTCGTGTTGCAGGGTTTTCAGCTTGACTTCGAGGTTTTCTTTCTGTTTCTCTGCTCCGGCGAGCATACCCCGGGTTACTTCATCGCCCTGACTTCGCAAAACGTCAAGATTTTCCTCCACACTGTCCAGTTCGGATTGCAGGATTTCCTTTTGTATTTCGGGCGATTGGGGTATCATTCCGAACTGGTCGTGGGTCAATATCACACAATCCCACTCGTTGTTCTTAATATCTCCGAAAATCCGCAGTCGTTTTTGGGGCGTAAAATCATCAATGCCCGGATAGAGTATTTTAGCGTGCGGATAGGCGGTGCGGTAGGCTTCGGCAATTTCAGGTATATTCGCTTTCAACCCGATAATCATCGGTTTGTGAGCCAGTCCCAAACGCTTCATTTCCTGTGCACCCGTGCACATTATCAACGTCTTTCCGGCACCTACTTCATGGTCGCAGATAGCACCGTTATTGAGCTTTATTATCCAGACAGCATCCTTTTGGCTTGAATACAGGTCTTCAATACCCAATGCTTTTCGGTCCAATTCCGGAAACACCTGATGGGAACCGTCGTAGTGCGGTCGGACAAAACAGTTAAAGGTGTCGTTGTATTGGTCAGTCATCCTTATCTTGAACTCATCGTTTTGGGCGTGGAGCCAATCGTTAAAGGAGGTTCGGATTTCGTCAATCTTGGTATTCGCCATTTGTATGGCTTCCATATCCCGTACCTTGACATTCTTTCCGTCAACCTGTACCGTTTTGGAAATATCGGGTGTGGTATTGACAAGGGCGTGCTTGAGCAGGGCAATCCCGTCATACGTCCGGCTTTGGGCTTTGACCGCATATTTATCCCATATATGGACATTTTTCTGTTTGCAGGTGACGGAAAAATCATCGGCACTGTCCGAATAGTGGATTTTCACATCTGCGTCGAACAGATGCGATGCAAATCGGGCGTAGATGCCAGTGGGTATCCAGCGTTCGCCCAGATTAAAATCGAGTTCCTCAAATTCGATACGTCTTGGTCGGGCTTCTTCCAAAACGGTAAGGCTTTCTTTAGCTTGGGTATCATCGGGATTGCTTTCGAGGTAATCTCTTATTTCGTTGGCTTTCTCCACTACATTGCCCGCAACCCAGCGTTCGAATATTTCATATTCCTTTTGCAATGGATTGTAGTAGATGAGACCGTGTAAGGCTTCTTTCAAAGCATCAGCAGGCATACCGCTGATTTCGGACATAAAGTCCAAATCCACGCTTCCGTATTTGTTCAGCGAAGCCGATAACGCTTCTTCGGGATTGTCCGTTGCAATGGTTGCGGTAGAAAAACTTACAGGACGGCTGAATATATCTGCCTTATGGATTACACCACCAACGACACGCTCCAGATAGGGCATTTCTTTGCCTACACTGTCTGTTTTGATGAGCTTGATATTGTCCGCACTGTTGAGATTTCCGTACCTTTTGACAAAAGCATCGTATAAGCGGTTAAGGTTTTCCCTTTCTTCCTTGTGTTCTGAATGTTTCTCGGCTTCTTTTTGGTAGAGGTCGATATAGGTATCACGAACTTGGATATATGCTTCGGCTCTTGCTTTTTGCAAAGACGGTAACTGCAACGGGTGGAATATTGCCCTTGCATCACTTTTATCCACTTCCTGCAAATAGCCGACCCAACCGTTATCTACGACAAGGCAATCGTTACGGTGAAACTGTTGGAGTTCGTCACTGTACGGAGCAGGTTCGGGAACAGTAGCAGGTACGGTACCGGCTGACTTATCGGCTTGGCCATTACTGTTTGCCTGTGAAAATAAATCGCCGATTGTTTTCTGTTTTGTGCCATTGGTTTGTAAGGTTTTATTGACCGTGCCGTTTGATGCTGGAGATGTATAGGACTGTTGCATCGCTCCGCTAAAGAGGTCGGTTTGCCGACCTCTTGGGGTACGTTTTCTTTTTGTCGTTTGTCTTTTGGCTTGGGTGGTTTTCTTTGGCGGGGTAATAACCGCTACGGTTTCATTTACATTTTCAAACAGGTCGAAAATGCTTAGCTGTTTTAATTCCTGCTGGCTTTCCTGTACAATGGCTGGTGCAGTAAAACGCGGTCGTTCGGGTTGTATGATTTCGGGTTCAGTAGCCGGAGGTGCCGGCGTTGGCGTAATCGGAATTTGTACGATAGGTTCATCGTTGCTTTCGCCTTTGTACAAATCAAAATTCAGGTGCTTTCCAAAATCTTCGGAAAGCATTTGCTTCAAATCTTTGGCAATCCCCGCAACACCGTCTTTATGCGTATAGATAATTGCAGGTTTTCCGTATGGGTCGGTATCTATCTTACGGTCGGTATGTATGACCCTCGTACCGTCACGGAAAAAAGCATTGCTTGAAGTATCGTATTTGGTCTGCCTGCTTTGGCAAAACAGCTCTTCCAATTCGCTCAGAGGTTGTTTTGCCGTATTCTTTTGCAGGATAATCAGGTCGCTTCCGACTTCTGTACCTGCATATTCCGTGAACAGGTTGTTTGGCAATCGGACAACCGACACCAGATGGTTGCTTTTCATTAACGCCCTACGTATCGGCTCATTGTTGGGGCTGTTTAAAATTCCTTGCGAAGTAATAAATACCTGCAAACCACCCTCACGGAGCATATCGTTTCCTTTCAAAAAGAAATAATTGTGTATGCTACGGGCAGCCTGTATTTTTGCGGGGTCTTTGCTTCGGGAAAACGTAAGATCGAACACGGAAGTATCGCCAAACGGAATGTTGCTTGCAACAACATCATAGCTATTTTGTTCCTTTTCGGGGATTTCCTCAAAACCGCTCACACGGATATTGCTTTCGGGATAGAGGTGTTTTAGGATTTTGCCTGTCAGCAAATCTTTTTCATAGGCAGTTACTTTGGTTTGTTGGTTTTCGGAAAAGGATTGTATAAACGAGCCGATACCTGCGGAGGGTTCAAGGAATTTCTGAATATTTACATCGCTTTCCCGCAGGGTTTCGGAAATTGCATCAATTACCTGTGGAGGTGTATAAAAAGCCGTCAGCACGGAGCTTTTCATACTGTCCACGTATCGGCGGTATTGCTTATCGTCTTCGGACTTTTCTTTGAGCAGTTTGTGGAGTTCCAGCGTAATGGGGAATAAATCGTGTTCGGTTTTCCTCCAATGGTTGATATCTATTTCATTTGCTATGGGGTTCAATACGAATTTAAGACCGCCAAATCCGCTGTATTGTTTCATTGACAGTCTTTCACCCACGGTAGCGTTTCGTTGCTCTTTTTCCAATGTAAAGGCAATCCGCAGGGCTTCGATATTGTGCAAGAGATGCTGCCGTTTACTGAAGCCCATTTTCCTCAATCCATATTGCGATGGTTCCGGTTATCTCGGTATAGAGCAGGTCAAACTCATAACCGTAGGCAAAATCATCGGCTAGTTCATATTGGGCGAAAACATTCTCGCAAACAGGGAACATTTTCAGAGCGAACCGCCGCAGTTCCTCGTCTGCCATTAGGGTATCGAACTCATTGCATACTACCTGAAAAACCATATCAAACTTGGAGAAGTGCAAACCCTCAAAGAGTATGTAATTCGCTATCTCATTACATTGCTCAATGGCATTGCCGGAACGGAACGCATCCTCATAGGCATTGGCAGCCCACGAGGAACGCTGGTCAATAAATTTTTGGTTGCTGGCTTTTTCAGGGAAACTACTGTTCAGGAGTTCCTGTAGTCGTAAACGGAAATACGACAGGTCTTTTTGCTGTGTACTCATAATAAAATTTTGTTTAGAATTTTGCGTAAAATCTAAAATTAGAGCAGGGAGCAAGAGCCTTTGAAGAAGTGGCAGGGTTTGGCTTCGGGAGGCAGGATTTGGCAGAACAGTGTTTATTCAGATATCGTTATAGAGTTGTCCACCTCATTGACATATACGTCCGACCCATCAAAATCATCATCATCGTTTTGGGAACTTTGTCTTGTAAAAAGCTCCAGTCTGTCAACTTGCCCAAAAAGCCGAACAATACGCTTTCTGATTTTGTCAGGTTTTTCGGATTGTCTTCCACGGGGAGATATAAGCACCTGTGGAACATCTCTTGCATGTCTTTCAAGAGGTTTTCCCTTTGTGAACAGTAGGACGATTTCTGCATTTGCCCGTGTAATATATCCCATTCCAATAAAAACCCAATCATTGTTCCTGTTCGTTTTTTTTTCTTGCAACGGCTAAGGTATCAGCGAGAAGAAAAGGTCGACTGAAAGTGGCAGAGTTTGGCTTTGAGAGGTAGGGTTTTACCACACATAAGATTATTAAAAGAATTGATTGTTTTTTTACAAACCATATTATATCTAAATTTATTATCGTAATATTGCGATATATAAAAAACAAAGCATGGGACTTACTAAATCAGAAATATTCACGGACGAGCAAAACAGATTAGCTTCTCTATTTAAGGTTCTGGCACACCCTGCAAGGGTTGCCATACTTCAATATATCATTAACCAGAAAGCCTGTATCTGTAATGATCTGGTCGAGGAATTGGGATTGGCACAGGCTACGATTTCTCAGCATTTAAAGGAGTTAAAGAGTATCGGCATCATTCAAGGCACAATCGAGGGTAAATCTGTTTGTTATTGCATCGATAAAAATGTTTGGAAAAAAATCCAAGCAGATTTTAATTCATTCTTTGATCAGGAAGTAAAGGTAAACAAGTGCTGTTAGCCGTGTTTTTTTAATATTTAACATCGCTATATTACGATACAATATTTTAATAAATCATTTCAAAATTCAAAAACAATGAAACTATCAAACATCAAAGAAATCTTACCAACATTGGACAATGTTGAATTTCAATTAGCGGACGGAACATTTGTCCCCAAACATTTCCACGTTACGGAGGTAGGTATTGTTACAAAACATTTTATTGATTGTGGCGGAACGATCAGAAATGAAAAGGTCGTCAACTTCCAGTTGTGGAACGCCAACGATTTTGAACACAGGCTAAAGCCGACCAAACTATTGAACATCATCAAACTGTCCGAAGAAAAATTGGATATTCAAGATGCCGAAATAGAAGTGGAATACCAAAGCGAAACCATTGGCAAATACAATCTGGATTTTAACGGAAACCATTTTGTACTGAAAAACAAACAAACCGCTTGTTTGGCAAGTGATGCCTGCGGTATTCCTGCCGAAAAACAAAAAGTAGAATTATCAGAGCTGAACAGTGCTTGCTGTTCGCCTAATTCGGACTGTTGTTAAACCCTATAAACCAATCGTAATGTACAAGAATTTAGCTGAAACCATAAAGGGAATATCTGATGTTCAGACCGTAAGCGAAGAACGTAAAACCATATTGCAACCCTTGATAGACTTCGTACAACAAAAAGTAAGCAACGGACAGGTAATAAATCTCAATTTCATCTGTACACACAATTCACGAAGAAGCCATTTATCGCAGGTTTGGGCACAGGTGGCAAGTGTATATTACCATATCCCGAATGTATATTGCTATTCGGGCGGTACGGAAGAAACGGCATTATTTCCGAAAGTAGTGGAAACATTGAATGAACAGGGTTTTTCTGCTTTCAAAATTTCGGAAGCGGACAATCCTGTTTATGCTATTAAGTACAGTGAAAATGCTTTGCCGATTATCGGTTTTTCAAAAAAGTACGATAGCCCTTTCAATCCTGTATCGGCATTCACTGCCATTATGACCTGTTCACAGGCAGACGATGGCTGTCCTTTTATTGCAGGTGCAGAAAAGAGAATACCTATCACATTTGAAGACTCGAAGATTTCAGACGGCACAACAGAGCAGACAAAGATATATGCGGAAAGGAGTTTGGAGATAGCAACTGAAATGTTCTATGTTTTTTCAATGATTAAAAAATAACCAATGCAACCAAAACTAAAATTTCTTGACCGTTACCTTACCCTATGGATATTCCTTGCTATGGCATTTGGCGTAGGATTAGGATATTTCTTTCCCAACATTTCTAACGTAACAGACAGCTTGTCCGTAGGAACCATTAATATCCCGCTGGCAATAGGTTTGATACTGATGATGTACCCGCCATTGGCAAAGGTGGATTATACAGTATTGCCCAAAGCGTTTAAGGATAAAAAAGTAATTGGAATATCTTTATTCCTCAATTGGGTAATCGGTACGGTAATGATGTTCGGGTTAGCCGTTCTGTTTTTAAGGAATGAACCCGATTATATGACGGGATTGATTTTGATAGGATTGGCAAGATGTATCGCAATGGTAATTGTATGGAGCGACCTGGCAAAAGCCAACAGGGAATATACGGCACTATTGGTAGCGTTGAACAGTGTCTTTCAGATATTGAGTTACAGTTTTTTGGTTTGGCTTTTTATCAACGTATTGCCGAGTAAATTAGGATTAGCCAATTTCAATGTAAATGTATCAATGAAAGACGTTACCGAAAGCGTGTTGATATACTTGGGTATTCCTTTTTTTACAGGTTTCGTGAGCCGATATGTTCTTATAAAATCAAAAGGCATTGAATGGTACAATAGAAAATACATACCGGCAGTATCACCTATTACACTTTACGCATTATTGTTTACCATTGTACTGATGTTCAGTTTGAAAGGCGACAAGATATTGGAGTTGCCAGTGGACGTGATTAAGATAGCCATACCGCTAATCATCTATTTTGTATTGATGTTTTTCGTGAGCTTTTTTATAAGCAAATCCCTGAATGTTCCTTATGACAGGAACGCGTCCATAGCATTTACAGCCACCGGGAACAATTTTGAATTGGCCATAGCCGTAGCCATTGCGGTTTTTGGTATTCATTCTCCACAGGCATTTGTTGGCGTTATCGGACCATTGGTCGAAGTGCCTGTACTGATACTATTGGTAAGGGCAAGTTTATGGTTGAAGAAGAAACTATACTAAGTTGATGTAAATAACTTAGCGGGATTTTAGAATTGTCAAGAAACTAAAATTAAACCCTCTGAATCCGGAGCGTTTATTGTTTGTTCAAGATGTGAAGCATCCTGCCCACCTCAATATCCATTCGGGAAAATGCAAACCATTTTTTGCCCAGGTCTTTGAGCGAAGCCCCTATATGGTAAAGCTCCGCTTGGTCTATTATCAAAAATCGGTCGTGGGTATCGGAGAAAACCTTAATTTCAATCGGGAGGTATTGGCTGTTGTACCGTTTTATGTCCAATTGTAGCTGATTGCTGATTGCTTTGGTGTAGATTGTTGCGGTTACATTTTGTTTTCGCTTAACCAATATCGTTAGTGCCGTTGAGGAAATCCAACAGATAGTGGGCGAAAAAATAAAGCTGCCCGAAGATTACCACATTGAATACGGTGGGCAATTTGAAGCGGAGGCAGAAGCATCGCAGACCTTGATTGCGACCTCCCTGCTTTCCATTCTGATTATTTTCCTGATACTGTTCCGGGAGTTCAAAACGGTAAAGTTAGCCGCCATCATTTTAATCAACCTGTCTTTGGCATTGATTGGCGGTGTGTTCAGCATCTATTTTACCAGTGGCATTTTGAGCATTCCTGCCATTATCGGTTTTATCACCTTGTTTGGTGTGGCTACCCGTAACGGCATCCTGCTCGTATCGCATTACAATACATTGTGTGATGAGGGGTTGGATTTGTACGATACGGTTATACAAGGCTCAAAGAACAGGTTAAGCCCCATCCTGATGACGGCACTTACCGCAGGGCTGGCATTGATACCGCTTGCTATTGCGGGCGATTTGCCCGGCAACGAGATACAAAGTCCTATGGCAAAAGTGATATTGGGCGGCTTGCTTACTTCTACATTGCTCAACATTTTTATTGTTCCGGCGGTGTACTATTTATCTAACAAAAAAGCAGCTAAAGCATGAACATAAAATTTTTAACGGCAATCTGTATGTGCGTTTTTACCATACAATTGCAGGCACAGTCAGGATTGGAAACCGTCTTGTCTGATGTTGCCAAGAACAATAAAACGCTGCAAACCCAAAGCAAATATTGGGATGAGCAGAAGTTATTGTACCATACGGGCAATACGCTGTACGACCCTGTGGCCAGCTACGATTTTATGCGTGGCTCACCCTATGCCATTGCGGGCAACCAAACGGACATTAACGTCTTGCAGCGTTTCGACTTTCCCACGGTTTACAGTAAAAAGAAAGCATTGGCTGGCGAGCAGAGTAAGCAGGTAGATTTTTCGCTAACAGCCAACAGGCAGGAAATATTATTGGGAGCGAAAAAGATTTGCATTGAACTGATATACCGCAATAAACTTCAGGAAAGAATTATAGAACGGAAAACAAAAACCGAAAAGTTCCTGACCGACTTTCAGACCAAACTGGATAAGGGCGAAGGTAATGTGCTGGACGTGAATAAGGCTAAACTTCAATTGATTGAGATTAATAAAGATTATCAGTTGAACATTTCCGCTATCAACCAACTTCATCAAAAACTGACGGAACTTAACGGCGGTATAGAGATAGTCTTTAACGATACCATATACCCTGAATATAAGCCCGTTCCTGCATTTGAAGAATTGGAAGAAACAATTGAATACAAAGACCCGGTAAGAAAATATTTGACACAACAGACCGTAGTAGCCCAAAAGGATATTGAAGTTACTAAGGCATTGACCCTGCCAAAATTTGAAGTGGGTTTTCATTATCAGGGTATTTTAGGGCAGCAGTTTTACGGTGCAAAAGTAGGCGTGAGCATTCCTTTGTGGGAAAACAAAAATCGGGTGAAGCAAAAGCAGGCTGAATTATCGGTGGCAGAAGTACAGGTAGCACGGCACAAGAACGAACATTATTATCATTTGAAGCAACTGTATGAAAAGTATATCAACCTGCAAAAGACGGTAGCAGAATATGAGAAAGTATTAAGCAGTATCAACAGTATTAAACTATTGGATAAAGCGTTATCATTCGGAGAGATAACCACTATCCAATATTTTTTGGAGGCAAGTTACTTTTATACCGCTACCAATAATTATTTGCAGGCGGAGAAAGAGTACAACGATGCAATAGCCGAACTGTACCAGTATTTGCTATAATTTAATATTGTAGGGTGAATGCAGGCCATTAGCAAAGGCAGATGTATCACTGTTTTAAAACCTTGCGGAATACAACTTTCGCAAGGTTTCAATTAACTAAATTAGAAGCCTGGGCCGAGGCTTCAGGTTAACAAAAACCCAAATTATAAGCGCCTATGCAGACAATGCAATCAGATAACTTGATTTAGACAGGAAGCAACGAGCGTAGTTCGACTTAAATCGTAAATTTGTTTATTGTGCTTAATATAGCAGTTAGTAAGATATGAATACACTCTTTATTAAAAATATGGTATGCGACCGCTGTATTATGGTGGTGCAAAACGAATTGGATAAACTTGGTTTAGATGCTAAAAATGTAAAGCTGGGCGAAGTTACCCTTACCAAAGAAATTACACCTACGGAGAAAGAGGCTTTGGTCAAGACTTTAGAGCCATTGGGGTTTGAAGTAATTGATGATAAAAAAGGCAGGATAATAGAAAAGATAAAGAACATTATCATTGACCTGGTACATCATCAGGATAGTGATGTAAAAACCAACCTTTCCGATGTATTGAGCGATAAACTGCACCACGATTACAATTACTTGTCCAATCTGTTTTCAGAAGTAGAGGGTACAACTATTGAAAAATACTTTATCGCCCAAAAGGTGGAAAAGGTAAAAGAACTGCTGGTGTATGATGAACTGTCGTTAAGTGAGATTGCCATGCGCCTCAACTATTCAAGCGTAGCCTATTTGAGCAACCAGTTCAAGAAAGTAACGGGGCTTACCCCGAGCTATTTCAAACAAGTCCGGGAAGATAAGAGAAAGCCGTTGGATAAAGTATAGGAACGGCTACGCTATTCAGGAACACTGCGGGCAAAGCCCTGACACCGTAAAATTGACTTCACTTATTTTATATCCTTTAGGCAACTTAAATAACGGTTGCACATCCTCTATACAAGTTACCGATTTACATTTTTGACAACTGAAATGCAAGTGGTTATGATTGTGGACTACTTCACAGTTATGGCAACTTGCATATCCTACACCCCCGTCAACGTTTACCACTTTGTGGACTAAATCTTCTTCCATTAACCTATCCAGTACCCTGTAAATCGTCACCCTGTCGCACAGACCATCCAACGCCAACTGGATTTCAGCGTGCGACAATGCCAAATCCGACTTGTGGAGCAGGTTCAAAATCGCTGTTTTGGCGACTGTGTTTCGTACTTGTTTCATTTTTATTATATAATAATTGCAATGTTGTTGCGTTTTCAAAGATAATAATTTATTTTTGCAACAACATTGCATTAATGCGATTGTCGTTTTCTATGAATAAAGTTGTTTTACTTTTTATCCTATTAGTCGCAAACATCCATACCAGCTATGCCCAAAAATGCAACTATACCATATCCGGTCAGGTGGGAAGCTCTGACAAGGGCAGCCCGTTGAGCGGGGTATATATCAACCTGAACAACGGCCAATATGTGGCGGTTTCCGATAGTTCGGGAAATTTTAAGTTTGAAAAACTATGCAAAGGGAACTATCTCATAAAGGCCAGCTATATGGGACATGAGGCGGAGCCGCAAAACATTTCTTTGGAAGCGTCTCGTCACATTGAAATCTTTGTAGAGGAAAACTCCACGATGCTTGACCCGGTGGTCATTACCACCACGGTCAATAAGGCGCAGAATACCGGGCTTCTAAGAGAATTAAGACAGGGGGAACTAAGCAAGAGCAGCGGTCTCCCGCTGGCGGATATGCTTGGCCAGCTTCCCGGGATCAACGTCATGCAGACCGGAACGACCATATCCAAACCTATCTTTCACGGCCTGCACAGCAACAGGTTATTGACCATAAACAACGGTGTGAGGCAGGAGGGGCAGCAATGGGGCAACGAACACGCTCCCGAAATAGACCCCTTCATTGCAGACAATATTGCTGTCATCAAAGGTGTGGATGAACTGAAATACGGTTCGGATGCCATCGGCGGTGTTGTCCTTGTCAACCCCAAACCACTGCGGTACAGCGGATTTTCGGGAGAACTGAATACGGGCTACTTTACCAATAACAATCAGTTTGTGGTATCTGCAATGGCAGAGCAGCAACTCAAAAGCATACCCCAACTAAGTTTCCGTGTACAGGGAACTTTTAAGCAGGGCGGCAATATCCAAACGCCGGACTACATACTGAACAACACCTCCCTGAACGAATACAATTTTTCATTCACGATCGGGTACAAGACCGACAAGTATTCCATTGAAGCCTTTTACAGCCACTTTCAGACCAAGGTAGGCATATTTCAGGGTTCACACATGGGGAACTTGGCAGACTTACAGACTGCGATTGATGCGGACAGACCCAACGACATCTTTTTGGGCTATAAAGGCTTTCAGATTGGCAGACCTTACCAAAGGGTGACACACGATTTGCTAAAGGTAAAATCGGAGATATTTGCCGGAGAGAAAGCCGGGAAACTGAACATACAGATTGCCGCACAATTCAACAACAGGGAAGAATTTGATATAGTCAGGAACAGCGAAATTACAACGCCTCAAATGACTTTGAATGTCAGCACGATTTCCGAAGAAATTTCTTGGGAGCATCCCACATTCAAAAACTTTAACGGAAGTATCGGCATATCCGCTATGCAGCAGGACAATACCTACAAAGGTCGGTATCTCATCCCTGCCTACAATTCCCAAACATACGGTGCATACTGGATTGAAAAATGGAAGAAGAACAAATGGGAGCTTCAGGGCGGTATCAGGTATGATTTTAAGCAAATCAGTACGGTACAATACCCTTACAATAACCAGCCTGTGGAGCATGACTTTGATTTTTCAACAATCGGGGCATCATTCAATACCATCTACCATCTTTCAGACCATATCAGGATAAACGGAATGGTCAGCCTTGCCAATAGGGCTCCCCACGTTAACGAACTGCTCATTGACGGCATACATCAAGGTACTGCCACCTATGAACTTGGGGACGTAAACCTGAAAATAGAGCAGGCTGTAAACACGGTCTTGGGGCTTTCATATAGCAATGAAGAAAAATCGGTAAATATAGACTGGTCTGTATTCTACAATTCCATCAACAACTTTATCTATTTACAGCCCCGCCCGGGAGAGCCTGTATTGACCATTGCAGGTGCATTTCCCAAATTCGTCTATCAACAGGCTGATGCCTATCTCACGGGAACGGATTTATTAATCAATTACAAGCCTGTACAGAAACTGGACATCATAGGAAAGGCATCTTTGCTAAGGGCGTACAATAAAACGATAAACGACTGGCTGATTTCCATGCCATCGGACAGGTTTTCATTGGGGTTCAATTACGAACTGCCCGATATAAGGTCTTTCCAAAAATCCTATATCGGGATGGAAATTCCGCTGGTCTTAAAACAGACAAGAGTACCTGATGAAAACATACACGGCCAGCAGGATTATAAGCTGCCCCCTGATGGTTATCTCCTGACAAATATATCCGCTGGTACAGTGGTCAGTGTCTTGGGCAGGTCACTGAACATCAATCTTGCAGTGAGCAACCTGTTCAATACCCGGTACAGAAACTACCTGAACAGCTTCAGGTATTTTACGGACGAAATGGGCAGAAACATCTCCGTTAGATTAAAGTACGTTTTCTGACAAACACGTTTTTCAACAATTAAATTTATATAACAATGACACAGAAATTCAAACATTTTTCTTCGATTGCCGTAGCGGCAATCGTACTATTCGCAACCTCATGCAGCAAAGACGATGACCCTATCCCCGAAGAAAACGACAACGAGGTAATCACTACGGTACAGCTACGTTTTAAGGAACAGGGAACCACGAACGAACTTCTTTATGCTTGGAAAGATGCTGACGGAGCCGGAGGAAACGCCCCGGTCATAGACCAGATTGCACTGCAACCGGGTAAGTCCTATGATGTCAGCGTATCCTTTCTTGACGAGGTAAATGGTGAAGACATTACCGAAGAAGTAAGTGAGGAAAATATAGACCACCGTATTTATTACGTGCCATCTTCCACATCAAATATACAAATCACAAATTTGGATAAGGATGACAACAACGTTACGTTAGGGCTGGAAAGCGTTTGGACAACCACGACCGCTTCCACTGGTACGGTCAGGGTTGTGCTGCGCCATTATCCACAGGGAGGAAAGATTGAAACGGACTTGATTAATGACCCTAAGTCATCAACTGACGTAGATATTCAATTTAATTCTAAAGTTGAATAAACCCCGCACCAAGAAGAAGACCGGGCATCCGTCAGTATTTTAAGACCACAGCTTTTTAAGCAAACAATAAAGCATTGCGATTATCTTTCGCAATGCTTTGTGGTTTTAAAGACCATCTAAAACTGGCTTTATGGCGATAACCATCTGATGAAGTGGCTCACCTATACAGGATTTCAATAAATCTTACAAATCAAATCCAAAATTTCACAACAGTACCCATAATTATAATAGCCAATTTTGCATTGTAAATTAAAGCAGGCAAATATGGCGACAAACAGAGAAAATATATACATACCGTTGGAGGATGTAGAAAGCGAACACTGTGCATTAATCGTTGAAAAGGGATTGGCACAGGTAAAAGGCGTAGAAACCCATAAAGTAGAGCTGAACAACCGCAGGGCAGCGATTACAGTAGATAGCAATGAAACCGTAGGCGAAGCTGTTAAGGCAATTAAAGATTTAGGTTACGGAGTTCCTACGGTTAAAAGTGCTTTTCCGGTATTGGGCATGACCTGTGCATCCTGTGCGGGCAGTGCCGAAAGCATTGTTAAATACCAACCGGGAGTAGTTAATGCTTCCGTGAACTTTGCAACGGGCAATCTTACCGTGGAATATCTGCCCAATATGACCGATGCCTCCACCCTGCAAAAAGCGGTTCAGGGAGTAGGTTACGACCTATTGATTGAAGACAAAACCAAGCAGCAGGAAACGCTCGAAGCCATCCACGAAAAGAAATTCCGAACCTTGAAAAACAAGACCATTTGGGCAATTATCCTTTCCCTGCCCGTGGTAATCATAGGAATGTTCTTTATGGATATGCCCTATGCAGACCCGATAATGTGGCTCTTTTCCACGCCCGTTGTAATATGGTTGGGCAGGGATTTTTTTGTAAACGCTTGGAAGCAGGCAAAGCACCGTTCCGCCAATATGGATACGCTGGTGGCATTGAGTACAGGTATTGCCTACCTGTTCAGTGTTTTCAATATGCTGTTTGCCGACTTTTGGCATCAACGGGGACTGCATGCTCACGTATATTTTGAAGCGGCTGCCGTTATTATCGCATTCATCCTCTTGGGAAAACTGCTGGAAGAAAGAGCCAAAGGCAACACCTCTTCAGCCATTAAGAAGCTGATGGGCTTGCAGCCAAAAACGGTCATCGTGGTACAGGCGGACGGAACGGAAAAGCAGACCGCTATCGAAGACGTAAGCGCAGGCGATGTGATACTCGTAAAGCCCGGTGAAAAGATTGCGGTAGACGGCATGGTCATATCGGGCAATTCGTATGTGGACGAAAGCATGTTAAGCGGTGAGCCTGTACCTGTATTGAAAAAAGAAAAAGAAAAAGTATTTGCAGGAACGATTAACCAAAAAGGCAGCTTCCGGTTCAGGGCGGTAAAAGTGGGCAAAGAAACCATGCTTGCCCACATCATCAAAATGGTGCAGGATGCACAGGGAAGCAAAGCACCCGTACAGAAACTGGTCGATAGGATTGCGGGCATCTTTGTTCCCACAGTGATAGGTATTGCCATCCTGACATTTACGCTATGGTTGATTTTGGGAGGCGAAAACGGGGTTGTTCAAGGTCTGTTGGCAGCCGTTACGGTATTGGTCATTGCCTGCCCCTGTGCTTTAGGCTTAGCGACACCCACCGCTATTATGGTAGGCGTTGGTAAAGGTGCTGAAAATGGCATTTTGATAAAGGATGCCGAAAGTTTGGAACTGGCCAAAAAAGTAAATGCCATCGTTTTGGACAAAACCGGAACCATCACCGAGGGAAGACCACAGGTAACGGGCATTAAATGGCTGAACAATGAGGACACTGCAAAAGAAATCCTTTTGAGCATCGAAAAGCAATCCGAGCATCCATTGGCAGAAGCCGTAGTGAAGCATCTTGGCGATGTAGCGACCACCTCTTTATCCATGTTCGACAGCATTACGGGCAAAGGCGCAAAAGCAGACCATGACAACGAAACCTATTATGTAGGCAACAAAAAGCTATTGGCAGAAAACAACATTGCCATTGCCGGCGAATTACAAGACCAGGCCGAAGAATGGGGCAAACAGTCTAAAACCGTTATCTGGTTTGCAAACAGCAAAAAGGCTCTTGCTGTAATCGCTATCGCCGATAAGATTAAGGAAACATCGGTGCGGGCTATCCGGGAAATGCAGGAAATGGGCATTGACCTGTATATGCTGACCGGAGATAATGAAGCTACTGCAAAAGCCATTGCGGAGCAGACAGGCATCAAGCATTACAAAGCCGAAGTTTTGCCACAGCACAAAGCCGACTTTGTGAAAGAACTGCAAAGTAAAGGAAAGGTAGTGGCAATGGTGGGCGATGGTATCAACGACAGCACCGCATTGGCAACAGCCGATGTAAGTATCGCAATGGGCAAAGGCAGCGACATCGCAATGGACGTAGCCAAGATGACCATCATTTCGTCCGACCTGACCAAGATACCGCAGGCAATACGCTTGTCCAAACAGACCGTAGCCACCATCAAGCAAAACCTGTTCTGGGCGTTTATCTACAACGTAATCGGCATTCCGGTAGCGGCAGGCATCCTTTACCCTGTTAACGGCTTCCTGCTCAACCCGATGATTGCGGGTGCGGCAATGGCATTGAGCAGCGTGAGCGTGGTCAGTAACAGCCTGCGGTTGAAGTGGAAGAAATAAAACAGTAAATCTCACAAATCAAACAAGAAATTACACAACAATAACTAACTGAATAGTACGGAAATTTGCATTATCAGATAACTCTAAAATTTGTAAACAATGGAAAATAAACAATTTCAATTCAAGACGAACATCAATTGCGGCGGCTGTATCGCATCTGTAAAGCCGCACTTGGACAAGGCAGAGGGCATCTGCCATTGGGAAGTGGACACGGCCAACAAGGACAAAGTACTTACCGTGAAGTCCGAGGGCATTACCGAGCATGAAGTAATATCGACCGTGCAAAAGGCAGGCTTCAAAATAGAACCTTTGGATGCCTAAGCCAGCAACTTTTTGAAATGCCCTTTTTCCGACCGAATTTCCATGAGGTTGGGTTGATGAAAAAGGGCATTTTATCAATTCTGAAAAAAGGCGATAGGTTATTGCGTATATGGCATTATTTTTCCATATAGCAAAAAAAACGTAAAACGATATAAAAAACCAATCTAATTTGTAACTTTGTTGCGTTGAAAAATTATAGAATACATATAGGCATTTTGACATTGTTCTGTTTGGTTTTCTTTATGATGCCAAGTCAGAGCTATGCCTGTTCCAAAAATTCAACAAAGACCGAGCAGTCTTCCTGCTCAAAGGAGAAATCCAAAAAATCAGAACATACAAAAGGTTGCAAGAGCAAATCCTGTAAAAAATGCAAAAGTGACAAATGCGGGGGCGGTTGTTCCCACAGCTCTTGCAGGTGCGGTGCTTCAACCACTTCCCTAAATGTCCCAACCGTAATCGAATTAAAGGCAAAAGATCACTTAGCAGCAGCTAAAAAGCAAAAATTCGCTTTCAAAGAAGCCTATTATTCTTCGGGCTTTTTTTCCATTTGGCTACCGCCTAAAATAAGCTAAATTTATGGCCTGCCAGCCATAGGTATGTCCTGTCAGAAGCCGCTTCGGCTTTTTGCAAATCCCTTATTTGTATCATTTATTTAAAGTTTAAAACAGAAATGGGCTTTCAATACTTCATTTCTAAAAAGTAATTATTATGAAATCATTATCAAAAATAGTGATGGTAATCGCCGTATTACTATCCTCAATGAATGGTTTCGCACAAATCAAAAATGCGAAAACAGAAACCGTAAAGATTTACGGCAATTGTGGTATGTGTAAAACCACCATCGAAAAAGCAGGTAACATAAAAAAGGTAGCCAACGTGGACTGGAACAAAGATACCAAGATGGCTACGCTCACGTATGACAGCGAGAAAACAAATCAGGATGAAATCCTGAAACGTATCGCTTTGGCGGGTTATGATAGTGAGAAGTTCCGTGCGCCGGATGACGTATATGCGAAACTGGCTGAATGCTGCCAGTACGATAGACCTTTGAAGACAATTGCCCAAAACAAAGGGGCGGCAATGGACATGAAAGTCGGACATGGCAATCACAACCACGGTGAAATGGCAGCACCCGCTAACAAGGATGCAGCTCAAAATCAATCACAGCTAAAAGCTGTGTTTGACAACTACTTTTCAGTGAAAGATGCTTTGATAAAAACCGATGCGGCAACTGCATCTGCCAAAGCCGCTGAATTGGCTGCATCCCTTAAAGCAGTCGATATGAACAAGCTTTCGGCAGAGGAACATACGGCTTGGATGAAAGTAATGCAGGACTTGACAGCTAATGCGGAAAGCATTTCAAAATCAAAAGACGTTGCAAAACAAAGAAGTGCTTTTGCGGCACTTTCGGGAAGCATCTACATACTGGCTAAAGTGTCTAAACAGGATACACCAGTTTATTACCAGCACTGTCCTATGTACAATGGAGGTAAGGGGGCCAATTGGCTAAGTAAAGAGAATGCCATTAAAAACCCATATTACGGCTCACAGATGCTTACCTGCGGCAGTACGGTCGAAACCATTAAATAACAGGTCGGAAAGCTATGGAACAGTATAGTGATATGGTGCAGGCTCTTAAAGACCTAAGACAACGTGGGTACAGTATTGATTTTAGTCTGTTGCCGGACTGCCTTTACTGTGCGTCAAAGAGCCTGAAACTAAAACCGGAGGATTTTACGGTTACGGAAACTCATAGGTTTGAAAGCCTCGACAGCAGTCCTGATAACAATGCCGTGATTTATGCCATATCGTCCAATGACGGTAAGAGCAAAGGGGTACTTGTTGATGCCTATGGTACTTATGCTGAAGAAATGACCCATGAGATGGTAAAAAAATTAAATGCAACATAACTTTTAAAATCCCTTGTTATGAAAAAATACACGTGTCCCATGCACCCGCAGGTGCTAAAAGACGAACCGGGCAAATGCCCTCTTTGTGGCATGGCATTGGTTCCCGTTGGCGGTACGTCAGCTTCTCATGAACACACGCCAGAACATGAGCATTCCGGGCATTCTCAACATGGCCATGATGACGAAAACTTTGATAAACATGAGGGGCATAATACAGGCGATTTCCTCACACGTTTTTGGATAAGCCTTGTCATTACAATCCCTATCCTGCTCCTGTCGCACATGATACAGCAATGGTTGGGTTTCTCCCTTGCTTTCAATGGCGATAAATATGTGCTGTTGGCATTGGGTACGGTGATTTATTGCTATGGAGGCTTACCGTTCCTAAAGGGAATGATTGGCGAGGTGAAAGCCAAAGCCATAGGGATGATGACACTTGTTGCCATTGCCATATCCGTAGCCTATGTTTATTCCGTAGCCGTTGTATTTGGCTTGCAGGGTATGGACTTCTTTTGGGAACTGGCAACCCTAATTGACATCATGCTGTTAGGGCATTGGCTGGAAATGCGTTCCCAAATGGCTGCTTCACGGGCATTACAGTCATTGGTGGCTTTGCTGCCCAACGATGTTACCGTGGAACGTGGCGGAGAAGCTGTAAAGATAAAGCTCGAAGACCTGCAAAGCGGTGAAACGGCTATCATAAAACCGGGAGAAAAAATTCCAGCCGATGGATTGGTACTGGAGGGGCTTTCGTATATCAACGAGAGTATGCTTACCGGGGAAAGTGTTCCCGTAAAAAAGGAAAAGGACGGAAAGGTCATCGCAGGCTCTATCAATGGCGATGGTGCGCTGAAAGTTAAGGTAACAGCCGTGGGAAAAGACAGCTACCTGAACAGGGTTATCAATCTTGTGCAGGAAGCGCAGGCTACTAAGTCTAATACACAGAACCTTGCGGACAAAGTTGCCAAATGGCTCACCTTTATTGCCATTGCCGTGGGCATAGGCACATTTGCCTATTGGTATGCAAGCAGTGGAGATATTGCCTTTGCGCTTGAAAGAATGGTGACGGTAATGGTAACGGCCTGCCCGCACGCATTGGGCGTGGCTATCCCGTTGGTGGTCGCCATTTCCACAACGCTTTCGGCGACCAATGGCCTGCTCATCCGCAACCGTACGGCATTTGAAACCACCCGAAAACTTTCCACCGTCATTTTTGATAAGACCGGAACGCTCACCAAAGGTTCCCATGCCGTAGAAAAGGTTATACCGTTAACAGACGAATATAATGCCGATGAGGTTATCCAGTATGCTGCCGCAGTACAGCAAAATTCGGAACACCATATCGCCAAAGGCATTATGGCTACATTGAAAGAAAAGAGCCTTGCCTTATGGAAGTCTGAAAACTTCAGCTATATGCAGGGCATAGGTGTTAAAGGTGTTGTGAACGGGAAAAATGTCGTAGCTGGCGGCCCGAATTATTTCACCGAAAACCACCTTTCCCTGCCGGAAATACCAAGCGAAATCAATCAGGAAGCCGAAACGGTCAACTTTGTCCTCATTGATGACCGGGTAATCGGCATCATTACTTTGGCAGACAGCATCCGTGAGGGGTCGGCACAGGCGATTGAGGAACTCAAAAAAATGGGCATCAAGTCCTTTCTGCTCACCGGGGACAACGACAGGATTGCTGCTGCCGTAGCCGGAAAATTGGGTATGGACGGGTATTTGGCTAATGTGCTTCCGCACAACAAGCAGGAGAAAGTAAAGGAGTTTCAGGCAAAAGGCGAAATCGTAGCAATGACTGGTGATGGTGTAAATGATGCACCTGCACTGGCACAGGCAGATGTGGGCATTGCCGTGGGTTCCGGTACGGACGTGGCTGCCGAAACAGCGGATATCATATTGGTAGACAGCGACCCGAGGGATGTGGTCAAACTGATTGACTTCGGCAAACTTACCTACAAAAAGATGGTACAGAACCTGATATGGGCGGTTGGCTACAACGTGGTGGCAATACCCCTTGCGGCAGGCGTACTCTATCCGAATTTTGTTTTAAGTCCCGCTATGGGTGCTGTGCTGATGAGTGTAAGCACCATTGTAGTGGCTATTAACGCAAGTTTTTTAAAAATCAAAAAATAAATAAAAATGAAAAATCTAACATTATCAATCATTGCTGTTATCATGGCATTTGTAACAGTATCATGCAATCAGGCATCCAACAAAAACGAGCAGTCTTCAAGTGATACTGCTGTTGTATCACAAGAACAGTCAGCTTCCCAACCAAAAGAGGATGATACGGTAGCTGCGCCCGTTGTGAGTGAAACTCCGAGCGGTCAGGAAGCAAAAGCAACAGGAAAAGAAGAAGCAAAAAACTTTTCTATTGCGCCCATAGTTACCGATTATCTGTCCTTAAAGAACGCCCTTGTTTCGGACGATGACAAAGCTGCCGCCAGTTCAGGGAAAAAGCTGTTAGCTACCCTGAATAAAGTGGACATGAAAGCCGTTCCTGCCGATAAGCACAAAAAGTACATGGACATAGCGGACGATGCTAAAGAACACGCAGAACATATCGGGGAAAATGTCGGCAACATCCACCACCAGCGGGAACATTTGGCCTCGCTTGGCGAAGATTTGAAAGACCTGATTGATTTGTTCGGTACATCGCAAACATTGTATCAGGACCATTGCCCGATGTTCAATGATGGTAAGGGTGCTGTTTGGTTCAGCGAAAACAAGGAAATCAAAAACCCTTACTACGGTTCTAAAATGCTGACCTGCGGTAAGGTGGAAAAAACAATTAACAGCAAATAAAATTCAGGGTTATGGAAAATATGCAAAACAGTCACCATGCGGGTCATTCCTCGGAGCATGGCACGCACAATACAAAACATGCTTCGGCCATGTACAAACGCTTTGCGGTGATGGCTGTAGCCATGTTCGCAGTGATGTATTTTATCATGTACGCCATGATTGACGGGTGGCAGAACCTGATACCCAATATCAACAATTTGTACATGACCCTGCTGATGACCTCGGCAATGCTGCTTATCGAATTAGCGATAATGAAAGTAATGTACCCCAACAGGAAGATGAATTGGGCGATAGCCATCATCTCGGTTGCTGTTGGCATCTTTTCATGGTTTGGTATCAGGGAACAAATCAATGTCGGGGACAAGCAGTTTGCAAAGGGTATGATACCCCATCACGCAGCAGCCATATTGATGTCCGAAAAGGCACACCTGACCGACCCGGAACTGATAGAGCTGCAAAAAAATATACTTAAAACCCAAGCGGAAGAAATTGAACTAATGAAGCGCAAGCTAAAAGAGTTTGAAGAAAGTAAATAATAAAATTTAAAAAAACAAGTTTGGACATGAACAAAATAATAATTGGCTTTATTTCCTTATTAACCCTGCTATTCACCGCTTGCGGTCAGGCGGGGTCAAATAAGGATGAAGCGGAACAGCAGCATTCGCAGGCAACTCCGGAAAGCAACGGACATACTACCCAAATAGGTGAATTGGTTCCATCGGATGAAGTCTGCATGGTCAACGATGCCTATATGGGCAAAAGGCAGTTTGACGTAAAATTTGATGGTAAAACCTATTACGGATGTTGCGAAATGTGTAAGGAACGTATTCCAAAAGATGCGACCGTGCGGATGGCGATAGACCCCTATTCCCATAAGCAGGTAGACAAAGCTAATGCGGTGATTGCTGTGACAGGAAATAACGGTGAAGTTTCTTATTTTGAAAACAAGGAGAATTATGCCAAGTATGTGAAAAAACAGTAGACACAAAAAGATGAAGCCACAATAAAATAATTATGACCATAAAGAAGAAAATCATATTGGGGCTGGCTGTCGTCCTGATTGCCATACAGTTCTTTCAGCCCTTACGGAACCAGGCGGTTGAAGTGCCAGCCACCCATATCGAAAGGGTGTACACCGTACCCCAAAATGTAAAGGCTATCCTTGTTCAGTCCTGTTATGACTGCCATAGCAACAATACCCATTATCCGTGGTACAGCCGTATCCAGCCCGGCGCATGGTACATGGCAGAGCATATAAAAAAGGGGAAAGAGGAACTCAACTTTAGCGAATTTGGCGACTATTCTGTCCGCAGGCAGCGAAACAAGTTCAGGGCTATGGCCGGGCAGGTTAAGGACGGGGAAATGCCATTGTCGTCATATACGCTAATTCATCGTAATGCAGTATTGTCACCGGAGGATAAGCAGGTTTTGATAGCGTGGTTTGGCACAATGGAAGACAGCATTAAATAAAATTTTTCAACGAATGAACAGATATAAAAAAATACCCATAAGAATATTGCAAACAGTGCTGATGCTGCTTTGCACGCAAACGCTGTTTGCACAGAGAGTAGTGCATTACGAGCTGTATGTAAAAGATACACTTGTCAACTATGCAGGTAAGCAAAAAAGGGCGATTGCCGTAAACGGGCAAATCCCCATGCCCACCCTTACCTTTACCGAGGGCGACACTGCCGAAATAGTGGTGCACAACCAATTGAAAGAAAGCACATCACTGCACTGGCATGGTGTGTTCCTGCCCAATAAAGAAGACGGTGTGCCCTGGCTTACGCAAAAGCCCATCGCACCGGGTACAACCTACACCTACCGTTTTCCGATTATCCAGCATGGCACGCACTGGTATCATTCGCACTCAGGCTTGCAGGAGCAGATAGGCATGTACGGTAGTTTTATCATGAAAAAAAGAGGCGACGATAAAACCTTTAGAAAAGGAATTGACGATTTGCCGACCGTCCCGATTATATTAAGTGAGTGGACAAATCTTAACCCGGATAACATCAACCGTATGCTACACAATGCAAATGATTGGGCGGCCATTAAGAAAGGTGCTACGCAATCGTACGTTGAAGCTATTAAGGAGGGAAAATTAGGCGTAAAGGTAAAAAATGAGTGGAAACGGATGCTGGCGATGGATGTCAGTGATGTTTACTATGATAAAATCCTAATAAATGGTAGCCATAGCACCGATTTGAAAACAATTGGTGGTAAAAAGCTAAAAGCAGGTGACAAAGTCAGATTACGCGTTTCCAATGGCGGGGCGTCTTCGTATTTCTGGCTAAGATATGCTGGAGGGAAAATTACAGTAGTAGCGAATGATGGAAATGATGTTGAGCCTGTAGAAGTGGATAGATTAATCATTGCAGTTTCTGAAACTTACGATATTGTAGTGACTATCCCTCAAGATGGGTTAGCATATGAGTTTTTAGCAACAACCGAGGACAGAACACAATCAGCAAGCTACTTTATAGGTGATGGGGTCAAACAGCTTATTTCCCCGCTCCCACGATTGAAGTATTTCGAGGGGATGAAGATGATGAACGATATGATGAAAATGAATGGCGATTTGGACGATATGGGCATGAAGATGAGCCTGAACCAAATGGACATGAATGTAGTGATGTATCCCGAAATTACCGGAGATGCAGCAAAGAAATCAGACCACAGCAAGCATGAAGGTATGAACATGGATGACGACCCTAACCGTTACAACGCTAATGCCTTGGGAGACATCAAAACATTAAATTATGCTATGTTGCAATCGCCTTACAACACCTCCCTTCCAAAAGATGCGCCTGTAAAAGAGTTGAAGTTCACACTTACTGGCAACATGAACCGCTATGTATGGAGCATGGATAATAAAATACTTTCGGAAACGGACAAAATACCTGTAAAAAAAGGAGAAATCCTACGGATTACCATTTATAATAATTCGATGATGCGGCATCCTATGCATCTTCACGGATTTGATTTTAGGGTGATAAACGGAAAAGGCGAAAAATCGCCGCTTAAAAATGTGTTGGATATCATGCCTATGGAAACGGATACCATTGAGTTTTTAGCAAATGAGGAAGGTGATTGGTTCTTTCATTGCCATATATTATATCACATGATGGCGGGAATGAACAGGGTGTTTGAAGTTGGAGACTACAATAACCCCTATTTACCTGACAAGGCAAAAGCCTATAAAGAATTGCAAAGAGAAAGTAATATGCCCCATTTTATGGCACAAAACGATTTTGCAACCAATGGTAATGATGGAGAAGCTATGCTAATGAATGCACGCTATCAATTAGGAACAGAATGGCGCTTAGGCTATAATAGTATGCACGGGTATGAAGTAGAAACTCACTTAGGTAGATACATTGGAAAGATGCAATGGTTCATGCCCTTTGTAGGTTTTGATTTTCGTTACCGGAAAATGGGAGAAGATGAGCACGAAAAGAACATATTTGGACAAACCAACAAGAAAGACACCCGCAGGGCGTTCAGTTTAGGGTTTATGTATACGTTACCTATGCTGGTCAATTTCCAGGCAGAAGTATATCACGATGGAATTGTAAGATTGCAGTTAATGCGCGAAGATATTCCAATTTCAAAAAGATTAAGAGGTGGCTTCATGGTAAATACCGACTTAGAATATATGGGGGAGCTTAGGTATATCATCAATAAAAATATAGGTATACGTACCCACTATGATAGTGATATGGGATTTGGTGTAGGGCTTGCATTGACATATTAAAATAAAATACCGGATGGTTGTAAACTGCAAACCGTAAAATTACGGCAAAATACAGTGGGTGATGCGGGGTATAATTCGTTTGGATTAACCTGCATCATACTACAACCCATCAGACAATACAACAGTTCCACCACCAGCATCATACTGGTTATTCTTTCATGTAGTTGCATGGGCTAATACGAGCAGTATTAGCATTTCTATATTAATCAGTATCATATTTATCAAAATGAAACGAATGGATAAATTTTACAATGAAACATATCTTAAATTGGAAACAGAAATCCAAGAACTGGAGATTGAAAACGATAACCCGGTACAACGGACAGAAGCCATTATATACCGGATTGTGGAATGTCTGTCCGAAATTAAAGATTATGTTTTGAAACGAGGATTTACAAATGTTGATGAAGAAATCCGATTTTTTAAATATCAAAAGCCAGTCATTGTTTCAAAATTGATTTATTATAATGCCATTTACAAAATCGAGACGAGGAAGCCCTACGGGGCTAAGCGCATTAGAAAATATCTTAAAAAAGAATTGAAGAAGCTAAAAAGGTTTTTCGACAATAACATTGATTTTTATAAATATTACCGAAGCAACAACTCGTTTCTTGACGAGAAAATGTTTGTTCGGGGCAAGCACGATATAAAACTGTGGCTGGATACCTATTATTTTCAGTCCGACCAATCTTTTTCTACTTCCCACGATTATAAGGTAGCCAAGATAATGGCGAATGATTTGATACAGGTGTATCTCGAAGACCAGCTTTACTGCACCTACAAGCGTTTGTTTATAAAACGCACTGCTATTTCGGGGCTGAACTGGACAGGTAGTAAAGCTGCTTTGACAGAACTCATTTACTCCCTATACTACCAAAGCGTTCTCGATAATGGCAATACGGATATTAGGTTGATAGCGGAATATTTTGAAAATGCCTTTAATATTGATTTGGGAAACTTTTACCATACCTATCTCGAAATACGCAACCGGAAACGAAACCGTACCAAATTCCTTGATGCACTGCGGGATAACCTTATTAAGAAAATGGATGAGCAGGAGGAAAAATAATGACAGCGATAGAAAGAGAAACGGCGGACTTGCAGATCCGCCGTTTCTTTTAAAATTCTTCGCTTCTTGGTTACGAGGGAAGCCTGAATCTATCGTTATGCTTTAAAAGATACTTTAGTTATTTCTTATCTTTTGCTTTCTGAAAATGTTCCCGTTCCATTCTCAATAATTCTTCAAACAGCTTGGTTGCCTGCTCAATTGAAAACTGATGATTATTTTCAATTCTTACTGTACCAACCATAGCACCATTTGTCGGTTCAACCTTTTCGTAAAAATTATTAGTATGGTAAAGAACCTGCCCCACATCAAATTTCTTCAAACCCTCTACGCTTACGCCAAGCGCAATAGCTACTTTTTCCAATCGTTCGTCATCCACGTTCTCGGTTTGTTCCAATTTAGATACAGCTTGCTTGGTCACACCCATACGCTCTGCCAAATCCTTTTGCGTAATACCTACCAATCGCCTTGCACTGCCAATTTTTATACCCATGTGGTTTTTCCCCTCCAAATACACGGTTTCTTTTTCTTTTTCCATTGTTATTTTACGAATGATTTTTTTGGTTTATAAATAATTCCAGTTTCTCCCGCTCACTTTGCAACAACCGTTCGTATAACTCGACTACTTTATCTAACGGATTAATATTCTGCGTACTATTCTCACCATGTTGAACAGTACTATCTTTATAACTGTTGATATTATAAATAGCTCGTTCCACATCAAATTTCTTAATGAGGTCAGGGGTTACGCCTAATGCAAAAGCAAATCGTTCCAACATTTCCGGCTCTAAAACAGCTTCCCGTTCTATGGCAGAAATTTGTGGCTGGCTCATACCCAATTCATTAGCAAGCACTTCTTGCTTAATGCCCAAGTAAATACGGATACGCTGCGCATTTCTGCCCTGATGGTTTTCTTCCAGCGTTTCCAAAACGTGTACTTTGTCTTCCTCTTGCATATTTCATTGTCATTTGATAGCGTAAATATAATAAAAGACAACCAAAAAAGCATAATAGACAACCAAAATTACTTCAAAAAAATCTCCATTTCAACGTTATTTGGAACAAATAACTAATAGTGAGAAGATTGACAAACAATTATAAACAATATTACTTCCTTTCCCCAACGGGAGGGATAAAAAGCGATGTTTTGTTCTTCTCAAAGAAATTCAGCCTCCGCTGCATCATCAAAAGCCCGGATTAGCACGTCCTGCAACCATACTCGGAGCAATTAATCATTTCCCAATAACCATAATTTATAAACCCAATGGCGAATAAACTTATTCGTAATAGGATAACGATTTTTATAGCCTGCCATAACCCGGAACTGGTAACGGGCGGCAGGCACTTCCTAATTCTAATTTGTTTCATGTTGTTTGGTGTCGGCATAGCCCGTCCGCAGTCCCGAGAAGTCGGGACTGCAAACAACCAAAACATCACCGCTTTAAACATCGGCGACCAAATCCCTGATGCTCTTTGGAACACACCTTTGCAGGTGGTGAACCACCCGCAGGACAAAAAAAACATCACCCTTGCCGATTACAAAGGCAAGCTGATAATATTGGATTTTTGGAGTACGTGGTGCGGTACTTGTGTAGCTGCATTGCCAAGACTTCACGAACTGGAAAAGGAGTTTAAAGACGATGTTATCATTTTACCGATGACAGACCAGAAAGCCAACGAAATAAAAGCATTCTTAAAGAAGAATCGAGTACTTTCCCGATTAAACTTGTTTTCAGTTACCGATGACAATACATATAAATTCCATTTCCCTTACACCATGTTGCCGCATGAGGTATGGATTAGCAAATCCGGCGAAGTACAAGCTATTACACACTCATCTGATGTAACAAAGGAAAATATTACTTCGGCATTGAAAGGCAATGCAAATAGCATTGCACAGAAAAAGGACAACCTTACCTATGATGACACACGTCCATTACTGCTTAATAATAATGGTGCTGACGGGGATTTTTTTGTTAGCAGAAGTATTATTACGTTAGCCATAGAAGGCATTCCTCGTTCAAATGCTCTACCAAAAGTGAACGAAAAAGATAGCACCTTTCGGGTACTATCTACCAATGCTGACATCCGCCGTATGTACGAACTTGCATTTAGAGAATTGCTAACAATGCCACCTAACCGGACAAAGCTGGAGTTGAAGGAACCATTTTCCGTTTCGGAGAAAAGGTTTTTACAGGATAAGTATTGCTACGAATGGATTGCCCCATTGTCAGTATTGAAGCACTTTCCCCAAAAAGTACAGGCTGACCTCAATTATCACTTTGGCATAAATGGGCGTATGGAAAAACGTAATACAAAATGCTATACCATTAAGATTATAGGGAAAACGACAATAATCCCCAATAAACCCGAAGACCGCTTACAATACCTTTCGGCTTGGGTAAACAAGACCAATAAAGATATACAGCATATTCCTGTTGTAAATGATTTTACTGACCAAAAAATAGCCATCCCAAAAATAGCACATGCTATTGAGGATGTGGAAGCTGTTAACAGGCAACTTAAACCATTCGGTATTGCCATCGTGGAAGATGAAAGAGTGCTGGATTTTTTTGTCATTTCTGAACTATAAACCAAACTACTCAATGAAACGAACAATTACTTTTTTACTCATACTTTTTTCAGTTACCAATACCATTGCCCAAAACATATCCAACATTCGGGGTAAGGTAGTCAATAATGAAAATGGTCAGCCCGTAGCAGGTGCTACGGTCAAATTGTTGAACCGCAGTCAGAATAACACCGTACAAACTGATGAAGACGGAAATTTTGAATTTACAAATAAAGCATTCCCTTTAGCAGTTAGTGTTAGTTACATTGGATTAGCAGATACGACATTTGTCCTTTCTGCTGCTCCACAAAACCCATTGACGGTGCACCTAAATCCGGCAAGCAATACTTTAAGCGAAGTAGTGGTATCCACGGGTATTCAAAAAATACCCAAAGAAAGAGCCACAGGGTCATTTGACCATATCGACAACGAATTGTTTAATCGTCAAATCTCTACCGATGTATTGAGCAGGTTGGACGGTATTGCCAGTTCAGCAATGTTTGATAACAGACCCGGTGTAGGCAGTAACAATTTGAGCATACGAGGTCTAAGCACTATTTTTTCCAATACGAAACCATTAATCATACTGAATAATTTTCCCTACGAGGGCAATATAAATGATATTAACCCGAACGATGTGGAAGATATTACCATTCTAAAGGATGCAACCGCAGCCTCTATATGGGGCGTAAGAGCCGGAAACGGTGTAATCGTTATAACGACCAAGAAAGCCAAACGGAACCAGCCGCCTGCCATATCGTTTAACAGCAATATGACTCTTATTCAAAAGCCGGATATGATGCAACTGCCTTATATGTCTTCTGCGGATTATATAGGTGTCGAAAAAATGCTTTTTGACAATAACTTTTACGATGCCAATGAGCAGTTAGGCTACGTGCCATTATCCCCCGCAGTGGAATTAATGTATAAAAATAAACACGGGTTACTAACCGATGCCGCATTGCAACAAGGGCTGAACGAATTAGCGCAATACGATATACGTCGGGAATTGAATAAATACGTTTACAGGAAAGGGCTAAACCAGCAATATTCCCTAAACGTGAGTGGGCAGAGCGAAAATGTAAGCTATTATCTTTCTGGTGGCTATGATGACAATACCAGCACCACCGATGAAGGTTATAAACGGTATAATCTACGTTCTGACAATACGTTTCGACTTTCCAAAAAATTGAGTTTGGATGCCGCCTTGTTTTTTACCCATACCTTCACAAACGCAGGAAGACCTACCAATTTTTCTTCGTTACCTTATGCCCGTATTGCGGACGAAAATGGAAACGCTTTACCAATAGACCGATATTATCGGTCAAACTATATTCAGGAAACAAAACAAAATGGATTATTAGATTGGACGTATCGTCCATTGGACGAAATAAACCTCATCAACAATAAACAGAAAACAAACAGCCTGATATTGAATACAGGGCTGAATTATGACATTGGCAAAGGGCTGATTGTAGAAATCAAATACCAATATGAAAACGCACAGGGAGCAGGAAAAGATATACGGAGCATGGCATCCTATTATACCCGTGATAGGATAAATACCTATACACAGGTTGGTACGGATGGAGCGTTATTCCGCCCAATACCTTTGGGCGATATCTTAAATGAATCAACAAACAGCTTCACGTCGCAATCTCTCCGTTTACAACTGAATTACTCCAAAACTTGGGATAAACACCAGCTAACAGGTCTTGCTGGAGCAGAGGCTCGTCAGGCAAACACCACTCTAACACAGTCTACACAATATGGTTATAATCCCCATATTTTGACGACTATCGCAGTTAATTACGATACTGATTATACTTTGTACAGTCCCACAGGTGGAATTGCAAAAATTCCAAATCCATATTTTACATCCGAAACTAACGATAGGTTTATATCCTTTTTTACCAATTGGGCTTATACGTTTGATAACCGCTATAATCTTAACATTAGTGCAAGACAAGATGGCTCAAATCTGTTTGGAGTAAGGAGCAATCAACGGTTTACCCCACTTTGGTCGGTTGGTGGTAGCTGGCATCTGACGAATGAACGGTTTATCAATATTACATGGCTTGACCTGTTGAAGCTAAGGACGACTTTCGGTTATAGCGGTAACCTCAATCGCAATGTTTCGGCTCTGCCCACAATGCGTTATTACAATGGTGGAAATTTAATAAATACGCCTTATGGTATATTAGTTAATCCACCGAACGAAAATCTTCGTTGGGAAAAGAACGGGCAGTTCAATGTAGGGTTTGACTTTGCTGTTTTAAAACAACGTTTAAGCGGTACATTTGAATACTATCACAAGAAAAATACCGACCTTATTGGTTATATGCCTATCGACCAAACCACAGGTGCAATAGGTTCCTTAAGTAGCCGAGGGTTCACTTATCTTGGAAATTCGGCTTCCATGACCGGAAACGGAATAGATATACAATTGCATATTGTCAATATCCGTAAAGCATTTGAATGGCGGACAGACTTGCTGTACAGTACCGTAAAAACTAAAATAACGGAATATCTTGCCGAGACAAGAGACCTCAATAATTATCTTAATAGCGGATTGGTTATTTCGCCCATCATTGGAAAACCCGCCTATTCTATTTTTGCATTTCGATGGGCTGGTCTTGACCCCGAAACAGGCGACCCTATGGGCTACCTTCATGGCGAAGTAAGCAAAGATTATGCAGCCATCCGCAACGAAACCACACCAGAAGAACTGATTTATTATGGCTCCGCCACTCCTACACATTTCGGTGCTTTAAGAAATACGTTCTCATGGAAAGGGTTAAGTCTTTCATTCAATATCAGCTATAAATTAGGGTTCTATTTCAGGAGAAACAGCGTGTACTATAACGCAATATTCAATGGCACAGGTTCGCATTCGGATTTTAGTCTAAGATGGCAAAAGCCGGGTGATGAAGTCACCACACAGATTCCGTCAATGGTCTATCCGAATAATAACAATCGGGATGGCTATTTTTATCCACGTGCCGAAGTGCTGATTTCAAAGGGAGACAATATACGCTTACAGGACATCAACCTTAGTTACCAAATTAAATCATTGGAAAACAAATGGAAACTGAAAAGATTGGAGGTATTGATGTACGCTACCAATTTAGGGACGATATGGAAAGCGGATAAACATAACGTCGACCCGGAATTTGGAGATTTATCACCACTAAGAACTTTTTCATTTGGTTTAAGAGCAGGCTTTTAAAATTTAGAAACTATGAAACGATATATAATAATATTACTGATTACAATAATCACATTTTCAGGATGTGAAAAATATTTGGACGTTAAACCGGATAAATCGCTTGTCGTACCGACCACGGTTGCAGACCTTAGAGCATTATTGTATAACACATCGAGAATGAATAGCTGGTATCCCTCAATTCAGGATGGTGCTACGGATAATCAATTTGTACAAACAGAAAATTTGAATAGATTCACTTCATTAACAGCAAAAAACATCTATACATGGAATGATGATGTATTTAACGATGATGAAACCAACGAATGGTCGATGATGTATGCAGCAATCTACTCATGCAATTTGATTTTGGAGCAGTTGGAGAAAATTGAACCTGTTCCGGTAGAAAAAAACCAAATTGAGGGAGAGGCTTTGTTTTTCCGCTCCTTTGCATTTTACAATGTTGCCCAGCTTTGGGCAAAACCTTATGAGAAAAATACGGCACAAACAGACTTAGGTATTCCACTAAGGTTAAAATCTGATATTGGTGAGAAATCTATAAGGTCATCGGTTGAAGAAACTTATACTAAAATTACCAATGACTTGAACAGGGCTGTTATACTTTTATCCGTCAATAGCCCATATAAAACAACACCAACGAAGCAGGCTGTCTATGGACTGTTAGCCCGCATATACTTATCAATGGAAGACTATGATAAAGCACTATCTTACGCAGACACTTGTTTAAGCTATTCAGATGCTTTACTTGATTACAATACATTAACAATGGGGTCGGCAACCTCATTCCCGATACCTCGCTATAATGAAGAAATAATTTTTCATGCTAACGATTTTGGGCGTATGGTGATGAGCATTACCTATGGAAGAATTGATAGCAACCTATATAAGTCTTATGAATCGAACGATATTAGAAAAACAGCTTTCTTTAGAAACAGAGCGGGCTATTATTCCTTTAGGGGAAATTACGATGGCAATTCAGGAATGTGGTTTGCCGGAATTTCTACCAACGAAATCTATCTGATAAAAGCTGAATGTGAAGCAAGAGCAGGAAATATTACCACAGCTTTACAGACCGTAAACGAACTATTAAAAAATCGCTATAACAGTACATTTATTCCATTCAGTTCGGACAATGATGAAACTGTATTAAGGTTTATCTTGGATGAGCGAAGAAAGGAATTAATATGGCGGGGATTACGGTGGTCGGATTTAAGACGATTGAACAAGGACAGCCGTTTTTCAAAAACGATAACAAGAAATATTGATGGAAAGATTTATACATTAGAGCCAAACAGTCCAAAGTATGTCTTGCCCATACCCAATAGTGTGATACTTAACAACGGTATGCAACAAAACGAGCGGTAACAAGGTTCAGCATAATACCGCAAATAATTATTATTCTATCCTTGTATATATAGACGAAATAACTGTATTCATATCAGGGTGTTCAGTATCTCCAATGAGTGGTTTTGCCTTAATAGCACACAATATATCATTTCCCGTTATACACGGAGGTGCTGTACTACCATTTTCATTAACAAGTGCGAAATTTTCTGGGTTGGAGATGTTACCATCTCCCGTTTCATCTGTATAGGCAAACCATTTTTCTCCAGCAAGACTGGCGTTTTTCATTACCGAAAAGGACATTGTTACAGATGCAATGGTTACCGCTGCCAGTGCAAATAGGTTATTTTTTATTTTTTTCATCATTTTAAAATTTTGAGGTTGAAGAAATGGTCTTTTCCTTTGGATGATTAAATCTAATTAACGAAAGTATTCTCTAAATAGAGTGTGAACATGGGATAATCCTTGTTCACACTCTTTCAAATTATTTACTGAAAAAGCTATTGCAGCTTTCTTTCTCTGTCGTCAATAACAGTACCTAAATTGGGATGTTCTTCACCACCAATCATCACAGGTTGAGCCTTAACCGCACAGATTTCGTCACTTCCTTCAGGACACGTAGGCGGATTAGCGCCATCACTTGGCGTGAGTATATAATTTTCAGGATTGTTGGGATTTCCATCTCCGGTTTCATCAGTGTACTCAAACCATTTTTCTCCTGCAAAACTGGCGTTTTTCATCACGGTAAACGACATGGTTACAGCTGCAATGGCTATTGCTACTACAGCAAATAGGTTCATTTTTAATTTTTTCATCGCTTTAAAATTTTGATGTTAAAAAATACTTTTTTATATGTCTTTTGGCAGACGCGCCCTCGGTAGCTTCGCCTCCGGCGTTGCTACCTCGTAATTTATGCCATAAGTAAAGCCCCAAAATGCTTAGGGAAAGGAAAAAGAGATTAAAGAAAAAATGCTGTGTCCAGTTCATACCACTTATCACCGAACCACACCCGCATGGTAATTTTTCCCATGCACCCATAAGAGCCACAGCGATATATGCTGTAAAAGCGGTCATTAATACGGTAGATAGTATTAGACCTGCTTTGCGATACTTTTCCATTACCAATGCCAGCACTGTTATTAACTCCAATGCCGGGAGCGAGTATATTAGGATATATCCTATGCTATCTGAAAAAGGTTGGCGGAGAATGCCTCCTTTAAACGCTGTAAAGTCTGTTATTTTATCGATGCCTACGGGTATCCAAAGAAGCAGCAAAAGAATAATAACGACATTGAGTGTTATCCGTTTTCTTTTGATTTGGTTTTGATATGTAGCTGCTGTTTCCATTGTCTTTGTATCTTAATGATGGTTATCACCATCCTTTGATACAAAGTTCATCAAAGCCGTAAGCGTGTGAAAGACAAAATCGGTAAATATTGAGCAACTTTGTGTAAGAAATTTTCCGATTTTATCAATTTCGGGGAAATTCCGTTACCTGCGTTTCAGGTATTGCTCTAAAGCAGTACGAAATGGACGTTCATTGGTGTAGCCAACTTCCATATATACGTCTTTTATAGCTTTCCCTTGTTTTTCGATGAGGAACAAGGCGTGAGAAATGCGCAATTCGGTAATAAAATCCTGTACGCTTATGTGGTACTGGCGTTTGAAGATATTGAGCAAAGTACGTTCCGTAACGAAAAAGTATTCTGAAAGGAATTTTATGGTAAGCGCATTATCACAATAATGTTCCTGGATATAGGCTTTGATTTTATAAGCAAGGTCGGCTTTTTGGTCTTCTAACATTGTGTCGTAATGCTCCAGAAGGTAGCTGATATACTTGCGGAGATTGCCATCCAATGCCCCGATATTGGTCTGTGAATAACTGTATATTTTATACAGCCATCGGTGTATCTTCCTGTCCATCCTGCATTGGTACATGGTGTCGTAGGTGCGGTTATCGTGTTTAAAACGATGCAGGACGTTTTGGATATTAGGGTAGTTATGGTGCATGCTTTCTATCCATTCAGGCAAAATACTTACCACGAGACAGATATGCATGCCTTTTTGGGCATAGGCGAAATACCTGCCCGAATCGTAATAGGACATGAGGAAGCTGTTAGGCTGCGTTTTTATAATCGGCTTACGGCTTTCAGTCATATACAACAATGTGCCTTTGAGCATAAAATAAAGGTACAGTTGCCGCTCTTGAATGTCGAAAGGAATATAAACAGGGTTGCTTACATTAAGCTGCACTAAATCTATAAAAAAAGGACTGTTTTTAATTTGCTGGCTCAATAGTTCATAATACGGCAGCGTAAAGCCCTGCCTTTGGACAGCGAAAGGTAATGGGTATTTGCTCCACTCCGGGAGGTCGTTGGGATTGGCTATCCACCTTTTAAATTCGCTTTCTATTTTTAGGATATAAGGTATTTCCATAGGCGGTAATTTATTCTCCTATCGGATGCCTTAATAAATTCCGCCCTCTTACTTCAATTCCACTTTTACGGTAAGGGGTTCCTGTAATCAAACGGATGGAATTTGATATAGGCTATACAAATCTGAACCATTCAAATGAATAAAAAACCCAAGTTGGGTAGAACTTGGGTAAAATTTTTTTTCAAACAATTGAAGCAAGTGGGAAAGAAAGTGTACCGGGGCGTGCCACCGTCTGCATTTAACCACCGCACAGAGGACGACCCAAAAATGCAACCGGGTCGGGCTATCCGCTATATCTTTTGCGGATCTTAAAGGACCACAAAAGGATGTCGCTGCTATCCCTCACACAATATGCCATTTAGTAAACTAATCATCTTACTTGCCTCTGCGCTCATTTTGGAAAAGGCAAACCATTTCCTACCCAAATCCTTTAGTGATGCGCCGATGTGGTATAGTTCCGTACCGTCAATAATGAGGAAACGGTCATGGGCATGGGCAAATGCGTGTACATTGATAGCCGGATATTGACTGTTGTAGCGTTGTAAATCGAGTTGTAATTGATTACTGATATTTTTGGTGTAAATAGTGGCAGATACGGATTGCCCACGCTTTCCGAGTAGCGTTAGCACCGTATCATCCACATAGTTGTCTATAAGGATAATTGACCTTTGTGCGCTCCGTATAATATCGGCGACAAAGGTATAGGCATCAAATATCTGCCCGTCATAGAAAATACCTTTATCACTGTGCAGCTTCCCGCTTTCCAAAGCCTTAAAGATTTCCTCAAATTTGCCGTCCGCTTCAATCTGTTTGAGTTCGATTTTATCCATCCGGGAGAACAATGCGGCATTTCCGATTAACAATCTGCGCATTTCCACAAAGGCATTCATAATCTCGATGCTGACCTTTACAGCTATCTCGCTGCGCAAAACGGCGGACAGCATGGCGACCCCTTGCTCGCCAAAAACATAGGGCAGGTAACGCCTGCCGCCGTAATTTAAACTTGAGGTTCCAATTTGGAACCTCAAGTTTTCAGCTTCTTCTTCTGTTAATTGAAAGCAGAATGATTGGGGAAACCGCTCTATGTTTCTTTTTACGGCTTTGTTAAGGTTTTTTGTTTCGACCTGGTACAACTTGGCAAGGTCGCTGTCCAACATAACCTGTTTGCCCCGTATTGTGTAGATAAGGTTTTCTATTTCCTTTCGGCTTATGATTGCGTTGCTGTTCATCTCTTTTTATATGTGCTGTTGTCAAATTCAAACGATGTTTCATAGGTATCTTTCAGTACGATACGGGCATCAAACTTTTTGCCTGCTTTGCTTTTCATCCCTTTGATAAGGCTGGTCGTTCCTTTGTTTACGAGGTTCTCCACTTCGTTAAGGCTCAACCGTACCCCGCAGATATTGCGGAACAAAAGCCAGTTGCACGCTTCATCGGGACATTTGACCACCTTATCCCTGATGAGCAGTTTATGGGCTTTGCACTTTTGGCAGGTCAGTTCGTGCTGCTTTTCGCCCGCAATGCTGATGCTCAACAGTTCCTGCGTAACGGCCGAGGCGTAGGCTTCCATGGATTGGTGAAAATCCATAGCATCTGCCTCGTTGTTTTCAATCTTCTGCAAAGCCATTTCCCATTCGGCGGTCATAGCTACATCGGCAATTCTTTTGTCCTTTACAGCATCATAAACCTGCAATCCTTTTTCGGTAGGAACAAGGGATTTCTTTTCACGCTTGATATAATCCCGCTTAAAAAGCGTTTCGATTATTGCCGCTCTTGTAGCGGGTGTTCCAATGCCAATGCCTTGCAAGGCTTTACGCTCATCTTCATTCGCTATTTCCTTTCCGGCATTTTCCATTGCCGACAATAGTCCGGCTTCGGTAAACAGCACAGGTGGTTTTGTTTTCTTTTCCAAACAGGAGGCTTCTTTGATTTTCAATTCACCGCCTTTTTTCAGTTCGGGCAAATCCTGTATCGGTTCGGTATCTTCGTCCGAAAATGTTCCTTTGATCGAACGCCAGCCCGCTTCCAAAACTTTACAGCCTTTTAGCATAAAATCGTAGTGTGATACTTCCAATGCTATATCCGTTATTTCTTTAATGCAAGGCTGAGAGATAGCTTCGAGCAGTCGAAAGGCAATCATATCATAAACCTTTGTTTCGTCGGCATTGAGTGCAGACGGCACTTTGTCCGTGATGAGTATTCCGTGGTGGTCTGTTACACGCAGGTCATTCACGACACGTTTATTGAAGCGACCCCATTTTAATTTAGAAATAGCTTGCTTAAAGTTATCATTGTCCTGTAACGCTCTTACAAGATTAGGTATCTCACTCCACATATCTTCGGGTATATATTTGCTTCCGGTACGTGGATAGGTAATAAATTTCTTTTCATAAAGGTTCTGGGCAATATTGAGTGTTTGCTCTGCCGACAGGTTCAGCTTTTTATTGGCTTCTTTTTGCAAGCCTGTGAGATCAAAAAGCAAGGGGGGGTGCTCCGTGGTGTTTTTGTTTTCCACAGATATGACCGTTGCGGTTCCGTGTCTTTGGACCAGTCGTAATGTATCTTCCGCAAGCTTTTGTTCGTTCCATTTGGTTTTTGAGATACTCTTAAAATCAATATCCTCTTTGCGGTGCAATAGCTGAATTTGCCAATACTTTTTAATAGCGAAATTTTTATTTTCCAGATAGCGTTTACAAATCAAAGCCAATGTAGGTGTTTGCACCCTGCCCAGCGAATAAATGCCGTTGCCAGCGGCTATACTCAATGCCTGTGTCGCATTGATGCCGATCAGCCAATCGGCACGGCTTCTGCCTTGTGCAGCCTGAAATAAGCCGTCAAATTCTTTACCGTCTTTCAGGCTGTCAAACCCTTGCTTGATTGCTTTTTCAGTAAGCGAGCTTATCCAAAGCCGCTGAAAGGGCTTACGGCATTTCAGATATTCATAAATGTACCGAAAGATAAGTTCACCCTCACGACCTGCATCGGTAGCTACGATAATACTGTTGCTTTTATGGAATAGCTCCTTGATGACTTTCAGTTGCTTTAATGCTCCAGTATCGACTGTATAACCTTTGTCTTTTTTGACCTTACGAACAGTCAAAATAAACGGATTCGGGAGTATCGGCAAGGAAGCCTTGTCAAATCCCGAAATCCCATAATCTTCGGGCATTCCCAAACCGATAAGGTGTCCGAATGCCCACGTAACGAAATAGCCATTGCCCGTTAGATAACCGTCCTTTTTTTCGGAAACACCCAACAAGCCGGCTATTTCCCTTGCTACGCTTGGTTTTTCTGCGATAATTGTTTTCATACCTAACTAACTTTCCTACCCTTTGATTTTGCAGGTGCATTGGGTTTGTTCTGTTGCTCCTGTTGCTTTTCGTTTTTCGGTCTTTGCTGCCCTTTCTGTAGAGGCTCTTTGATATTCTTGGTCGCTTCGTTGGTCTTGCCCTCGGAATTGACGGCAATCTGCGTTTTATGGGCTTCTGTAGGTTTTATCCGTTCCTTGTATTGGTTGGGAAACTCAAAGTTGGTTTTTCCTGTTTCCTTGTTGAATGTGATATAGCCGTTATAAGTTTGCCCTTTCTTATCGACCAAATTCGGAATGTAAACTGTTTGACCGTCTTTGAACTTGTTGTATTGTTCATCCTCCAGTTCCTTTCCCCTAAAGGTTTTCGGGGCTTCCTGCGACCTGCTTTGCTGATTGTCCTGTTGGCTGTTTTGGGTTTGCCTGTTATTGTTGCTTCGGTCAAACAGAAATTCCACATACCGTTTATCCGCATTGAACTGTACGTTTGCATCAAAGGGAGTACCTTTTGTAGAAATCATTCCCTCAATGAACAGGGGTTTGCCCTCCACTAAGGTTTGTTTTTGTTCGTCATTTAGTTTTATACCTTTAACCTCATCGGGGATTTTGATGAAATCTGTTTTCAAAGCAATCAGCTCATTGGTAAGCCGGTCCACACTAATGATGGACGGCATCAATTCGCCTGTTTTGGAGTTTATCAGATCGACCACACGCCCCATATTGCCTGTTTGACGTAAGTTCTGTTCGTCCTCGTCTGAGAACTTGTGTCCGAAAAACTCAAAGTTTAAGTTGGGTTCACGCCTGATACCGTGTACCGCTGCCACAACGTCCCCCTCCGGGGTGGACTGTAAAGACAAGCGGGCATCTGTACGGACGACCGCACCGCCAAGATTAACGCTTATAGGTACAAGCTCATTGGTCTTGTAACCCCTCAATAGTGGGTCAAGGAGGTTCTTTTTCTCAAGGTATTCCTTGCTTAATCCGAGATTGTTCATTGTTTCCCAATCAATCTGTTCCGGCTGGAAGCGGTACTCGCTTGTTTCCGGGGTTGTCTCTGTTTTTGTCATATCATTTTTATTTTCTTGTTTTTGCTCTTGTTCGGGTTCATTTTTCACTTCATGCTTTTCCATTTTCTTTTTGCCTTCGGCAGTTGGATTGTTTATCTGATTCTGAAATTCTTTTGCTTTCTCTACGGCTTCGTCAGCCGAAACTTTGAAAAGAGCAAATTTGGTAGGGTCTTTTAACTGCCTCCAAAAATTGGAAAGGAAATTGGTCACGAAATCACCGTGTTTATCCACCCGCATGAACTCGCTTTGGTTCTTCTTCGTAGGGTCAACCGTTTCCATTTTTCCGCTTTTGTCAATACTTTTTACATCTTGGATTTTCATTTTTTCTTTATCCAGCACTAAAAGTATATCCGATAACTGTTCGGAAGCAACCTGTTGGTTTTCTGTTTCTTTTTCTTCACTCATAATCTGAAAAGTTTAAAGTTTTATTGCCGAAAGTAAATGAAGCAGTTACTGCATCGCCCGAAGTGGCAGTCAAAGGCAGTATTTGGCACGCATTGGCGTTTTACTTGTTAAAACTCTCCCTGATAAACTGGTGCACATCGGATAGCTTGTAATACAGTTTTCCGCTAATGGTATAGTAAGGTAGTTTACCTATGGAGCGGTAGCGTTGCAGGGAACGGTTACTGATTTTCAACATTTGCAGCAGGTCCTGGTTATCGAGCAGTTCTTCTCCGTCTATGCTATTGCGTTTCTTTTTTAAATCGTCAATATTGTCGCCCAACATATCAAACCTGTCCATGATGCGTTCCATCCACGCTATAAATTCCATTCTGTCAATATTCATAGTCGATAAGTTTTAATGTTCACCATGCAAAATTGGGAAGCGTGGCAGTGTTTATCAGCCAAGCCCTGCCAATTGGTTTGGCTGTTTTTTGAAAATTTTTGCAATTGGGAGAAACCCTTGTTTGGTAGGGCTTAAAAAGAATTTCGAGTATTTAGGAGATGGTTTATACCATCATTTGCCAATTGACATACATTGGCTTATGGTATAAACAAAAAAGCAGTACACAACAATGCACTGCCCTGAACAAAAGACCTGCATTGGGTTAAAGGTCTTTATCCATATATTCTTCCAATGAAGTTTTAAGCTGGTCCAAGAATGCCGTTCGGGAACCGCTTCGGGTTTTCATTCTGTGGAATGCGTGGTGCAGGTCACCGAGCGTAATGCCAAAAAGTATCTGGAACATCAAACTGATTTTTCGGACACCGGTTTTACCGTGCGAAACTGCTGCCGAAGCATACAGGGCATATATCAATTCGACAAGTGCGTTTTTGCTTTCTGTCCAAAAAATATCTTTGGCGTTTTCCGGCTTTTGTAAAATAGCATCGGGATTTTCATCTGGATTGATTTTCGTCAGCAGATAGGTATAAAGCAATTCGTTGGCGATAATCCTTGCGGTCTTGTAATCGTAGAAAGTAGAAAATTCGGGATCAATTTCAAAGACGATACTGTTCAGACCGTCGTGGTAATTTATGTTGCCTCTTTTGAAATAGGTGTCGTCACGGTCCGTACGCCCCGAACGATAGTACCTATAAAAATCTGAATTGCAGATATGCTCAATGTACTCTCTTTTAAGATTGGCTAATTGAGTCGAAAAGTAACTGTAATACATTTTGCCGTTGCTGACCGGACAGGTCGTTTCAATCCGGTAAATTTTATTGTAGTAGATGAGTTTTCCAAGTATTTGGGGTTTGATGGTTCGGAAGAATTTTATTTCTTCCCCATCATTTTGAAAGCCCTTTTTAGCAATATATTTCTTGACCTCAAATAACAGGTCTTGTAGATACAAGGTCATTTCATAAGCCTCATCAATCAACCTTTTGCTCTGTGATAAAATCTTATCTTCCTTATTATGTATCTCTAAAATAATGGTGTGTAAAGAATGCTGCATAGCCCATAATTTTTGTGATCAATACCGAATTTCAAATTCAGTTTATCCCTAATTAATACACAAACATCATTATATTAAGTGATACCTTTACCCAAGTTCACCCCACCTGTGGGAAGATTTTTGCCATAAATCTCACCCAACTGTGGAGATTATTTTATAAATATTCAGTATGAAATGACTTTGAAAAGCCCCTTTAGTAAACGCAAATTTAACGGATATAAAGAGACTTTAAGTCTGATTGCTTTATTATATAACTTTGAACCTTGTTAATCTTTTTATTTGAAAAAATGAGCCAGAAAAATCGCTTTAGTGATTTTGAGGTTTAAATCAAAAATCACCAAATTGTATTGCTCAATCAAATTAAATGATTAAATTTGCAACATCGAATCACAAATTATATGTGAGTTAAACGGTGAGTAGTTCTTTTTAAAGAAAGTCAACATATTGACATATAGATATTTGAGTGTGCGCAGATTCGTCCTGCCACCCCGACTGAAAAGCTCTGACGAAAGTCAGGGCTTTTTTTGTTTTCGGCGGGATGAGAACCGTTGGTTCGATCCGCAGGAGACTCAGGGATTGCGTTTGGGGCGAGAGGGGCTGAGCCAATCCTGCCGCCCAGACTGAAAAGGCCAGAATATAATCTATTCTGGCTTTTTGTTTTTTCGGACATATTTTAAACAAAATTGTTCTTTTCAAAGATAGAATTAAGATAGGGAAGTTTAGCTACAGCTTTTCTATGTATGTTTTTTATCCCACCCTCAATGGACTAAGTATTCGTTTTTCGTAAATATCTGTGACATCATTGCTGTTTTGTTTTAAGATTAATTCACGAAGGCGTACTCCATAGCTATATATTATTATATCATTGTCAGTATTATATTAAAGTAATCTGATATACTTCGTTGTCTTCAAATATTGAATAAAATAGAGATATGCTAAAATGAAGGATTTGTGAGACTTTTTGATAAAAAATAATTTATTACATCTATAAATATTTTGTTGATATTAAAATCAATAGATCTCGTTATACAAATGTAGTTAAAGATGAAATACAACTACTAATAATGAATAAATTGATGAACATTTTGTATATTAGTTTTTTTAGACAATAGCTCCTGCGATTGTAATAAGACCCTAAATTATTATTATAGACAATAACAATGGCAACGTATAATAAATATTCAAGAGGTTCAGAATGGAGAATTTGACATTTGCACATTCATACTGCAGGGAAAAAAAGAACGACCAGTTTACAGGAACAACTCTTGATGAAAAATGGCAAAATTATGTTGAAAATATCAATAGTTTAAAAGAAGAATTTCTGTAATTGGAATAACTGACTATTTCAGTATCGAGAATTACTTTAAGTTTAAACATCTGGTTGCATACGGAGAAATAACGAAGAATTTCGACCTTATTATTCCGAACACTGAATTAAGAGTACTACTAGTGATTGGCTCAGCTACTCGAGTAAATCTTCATTGTCTATTCAACCCAGATATTGATAAAGAAATAGAGGCAAGATTTTTGGTAAAAATTTCAGTTTAACTACTCAGGGAGCAACTACTTCGATACAAAATCTGAATTGGTTCGTTTGGTAAAAGACCATTTAAACAATTAAGCCTTCAAACTTGAAGTAGGTTTTCAGGAATATGTTGACCTACATAGAGAATTTTTACTTAGTAAAGGGTGTACATCCGGAACATATAAATGAGTAACTTGGAGAAGTTAAAAATGTTTACCGATATTTCACAGAAGTGAAAATAAATGTTGAAAAATTCCTGCCAGAGAGAGCGTTCGCTAATAATGTTATGCAATGTTTTCAAGAAGTTACTTCCGACTTTATGGATGATTTCAAATATGAAGTATATTCTATTTAATATTAATAGCAGCAGTTAAATTAACATGAATTTCCGTAGTTTTAGAAAACCCTAATTAATAAACATGAATGATTTTATTGAAGAATATGATTTTAGGTACTTGGACATCAAGTGTGATAAGGTTATAGCATATATTAAAAAATTTGAAAGATATAGTGTAAGGGTTATTGATAATATTGATGACCAAACTTTTTCGGAATGGAAGTATCGATACTACGTCGCCGGGAAGTACATTCTGGCAACCACAACGTTGGTCAATTCGTTCCGGTATGCGAAAAAGCAAAATTTGGGAATTGTACTACCTTATTTAGGATACTATAGTTTGTTTACTTCCGCTCGCGTACTACTTTTGGTCAACCCGAAAAATGAATGGAAAGCGGGGAAGTTGATAAAACATAATCACGCTAAGATTGCGAATCTAGTGTGCGATGAAATTGAAAGGATTGACAAAACTATAGGTGAAAAATACAAGCAGATATTTGCACGTTACAAGGATTACCGCGAGCTGTTCAGTTACAATTTTGCGCTTGGGGGATTCGGTACGGTAGCCTTAGAGTCTATCTTTAATGAGGAGGAATTAATTGAAAATGTTAGCTATATTCTTGAAGTCGCGCAGTTGCAATCCTGCTTGTTTGCGCAAAGATATCAAGCTAAATTCCCGACGTATCATAAGCTTCTCATCGAGTCCTTTGAAAAGGGGATTACCCACCAGATTGGTGATATATCGGCCTTTGATGAGCAAGATGCTTTCCGGATCGGTAAAGAATTTAGAAAACCCAGCTCATTATATCCACTTTCATATGCGGTCTCTGTTGGCGTACTGGAAGACTTTGCTGAAGGCTTAATGCTAGTCGATCAAATGGTAGATGGTCAGTTTGACCCGGACGCAGACTTAGATATTATATTTTCATTTGACTAATATGCTCAATCGTCGATGGTGCGTTGTCAAAGGCAAAATATAATTTCTTCTCTGTCCGGGATATCCTACTACTGTTTTTTAGAGTCATTATTAACAAAGGATATTTGGATCTTGTTGAGATTTCATTTGCTGGAAATTCGCAAATATGGATGATTGATGATAGAAATATAAAATTATATTGGAACGGTAATATAAATAGAAAAAAATAGAATTCAAAGATCAAGGAGAATTAAAACTCTCCTTGATCTTTGAATGAATAATAACTATTCGAGGTCAATACTATGTGGTCTAGCAGCTGAATATCTAAGACTTTTCCAGCTTCAATGATTTTGTTAGTTAATGCGTGATCTGCTAAGCTTGGAGTCATCGTTCCAGAAGGATGATTGTGCGCCACTACAATCCTTGTTGCATTACACAAAAGGGCTAATGACATAATCAATCTCATGTCGACCATTACAGCATCCAGTCCTCCATCTGTAATTTTTCGGTATCCAATAACATCAAGCTTTGTGTTGAAATATAAAGCATAAAGCTTTCTCTAATTTCAAATTCTTCCATATCCCAGATCACACGGAATGTTTTATCCATTAATTTTGAATTGTTGATGTATTTGAAATCATCACAGGATAATTTAGGGTTGCTGTGGTAGCCTACTTTAAGTTCATTAGCGATAAAGTTCTTTTTCATGTTTGTAAATTTTAATGAATTGAAAATTGAATTAACGCTGAATGGCTTACGAGTCTAAGGCTGACTAAGCAAAAGAAAACAGGATAAAAATGACGAAGTGAAGGAGGTTCCATTCCTCAAGAATGGATACCCATTTTTTGAACTGTTTTATTGTGTGAGGTGGGATTTGAAGGATGGGGACATGTCAGCTTACATTGGCGAAGCCGAATTAATTGTGAATCGCTTGTTTCAACAAATCGCAGATAAAGATTTTTGGAATGAAGCTATCTTTTTTAGCAGTAAAGACAAATACCTGAATAAAGCCAGTATAAAATATCTGGAAAACCGCTTGCACGAATTAGCACTGAAAGCTGGCCGTTACTCTATCAATCAAAATACGACTACCCTTTCTGAATTATCCGAAGCCGAGCAAGCTGAGTTGGAAGAATTTCTTTCCCATGCAAAAGTCCTTACAGCTACTTTAGGGCATAAGTTGTTTGAAGCATTGGAAGAAACCATTGAAGACAATGAACTGCAAAACCAGTTATTCTATTGTAAAAATGGAGCCGGAGCCAACAGCAAGGGCAGCCCGTCAACAGAGGGCTTTATTGTATATAAAGACTCTTTATTTATAATTCCGGAGCAGCCTTCTTTAGCTGACGGTATTCGCCTTGAAAGGCAAAAAATGCTGAATGATGGAACTTTGAAAATTGAAGGTGCTTTTTACCAGCTTACTAAAGATTATGTATTTACCTCGCCATCTCGTGCAGCAGCAGCAACACTTGCCAGATCTGCAAGTGGGCCTTTTGGAATGGAAAACAGCAGCAGGAATTCAGTTGAAGTCTTTTGAAGTTTAAAAATTTCATTGACTGAAATGTAAACTGAATGGGATTCAAAATTAGAACCGGAATGGAATAACCTATAGCCAAGCTAAACTTTTTGTATATTAGTTTTGTAAAACAACTGTTAACAGAAAGCTTGTTATAAACCGTATAAAAATCAACTTATGAGCTCCATAATCCTCAATGAACAGAAAATCCTAGATATTGAAAATCAACTTCGCGAAGCGATGCAGAAAAGCGATGTCGGGATTCTGGATCAATTGCTTCATGATGATTTGCTTTTTGTTCTTTCAGACGGTGAAGTCATTACAAAGGAAATGGATCTGGAAACGCACAGATCCGGAAACCTTGTTTTAGAAGAAATCACCTCATCCATCGATTCTATAAAGCAAATTGGTGAAGACGTAGTGGTTACTTTGTCTTCAAATATTAAAGGAAAAATGCTGGAGCAAAATTTTGAAGGTAACCTTCGCTATCTGCGGGTCTGGAAAATGTTTGACGGTCAATTAAAAGTGATAGCCGGAAGTTGTGTTGCGATATAAGGGAAGCTGTTGATAAGATATTGCCAAAAGCTACGTTGAAAAGCTTTCGTTCTTCAATTGAACTTTTATTCTAAAGATTGGTACCCTTCATCGGCAAGTTTGCCAACAATCAAATCGATAAAAGAAAATTTTAAATTTTTAAACTAAGATAATTGACTTATGAGTATGATAGCAAATTTGCTTCGAGTGACCACGTCTGAACTTGAAGCGTATTTGAAAGATAGTTCATTATTAGAAGAAAGCATTTATAATGATGAAGCAGACGCCGAAAATCTGATTGACATTGACAAGTCCTGGGATGGAATTATATTTTTACTAACCGGACAAGGTCTGGCCACTGCGAAACACAATCTGGTAAGAATTTTATTCAGCGGACAAATTATTGACGAAGAGCAGGATTTAGGTTATGGTCCCGCTCATTATTTGACAGCAGAGCAGGTTGCTGAATTAAATGGAGAAATTTCGGCAATTACAATTGCTGATTTAAAACAAAGGTTCAACCCTGAAAGAATGAATGAATTAGAAATTTATCCGATCATTTGGGACGAAGGAGATGATGCTTTTGATTATCTGGCTGATGGATTTTTGACATTACAAAATGTTTTTGCAGACGCTACAAAAAATGAAGAAGCAATCATTACATTTCTAAATTAGACGATAAAAAAGTGCGGGCTTCACCACCTGCTTCGGGTCGACTTATTCCGAAGTTCCGGACATCAGGCTGCGGACTGTTTTGAGACAGGTGAAAATAATCATACCAGAAGTAATCAGATAACACTTAATCTAATGGACTCAAAACAATTATTCAGATTTTTTCATAGTAAATTTTACCTCAGCAACTGGCTTAATGAAGATGGTGATTTAGCCCAAAGTGAGGTAGAGGTAAAATGGCATTATTGCGGGGTTAACGAAGATTTCAGGACTCAATTTGTTAGTCAAACGATAGATGACACCTTTACGGATGATGAAATCTATCTCTGTATTTCTTCCGGTAACAGTTCATTAATGCATAAGTCAGCTGTTGTCGACCAAATCTGGAAGATGCTGCACAAGAAAGAAATCGGGATCATGGATCAGTCATTTACAAAAATGATCTTTTTCAATTCCTACAGCACATTTAAAATTGGAATAATAAGAGATTTTCCGGAAAGTCGTCCAAAGCCTGCTGGCAGCCTTTTAAAAGTGGCATTTCATGCAAATAGTGTAGATCAAAGTACTTATCATGTTTCAGAAGCTGTAACGAAACATTTTGAATCATTTGAAAAAGCCTTGCACAAAGATTACGGAGGTAATATGGAGCAGCTTTGGATAGATTTAGAGCTTGTAGAAAGTCACAAGTCTTATCCATTGCGCTTTCAGAAAAGAATTGGAAATCCTTCCTCATATACCGAGTTTTATTCTTACAATGTGGGCCATTACAGTGTCCGGCCGGATTTCGAAAAGTTAAGGACACTTGTCTCAGAGGAAGAGATATGTTCCTATGTATTTGAATTGCTGTATCAGTCAACCCAGATTTTGCTGGATAAGCAGAAAAAATTAGATGGATTCGATGCTTCAAAATTTCGGTTAGATTTTCAGAATGCTTTAAAAAAAACTGGATACGTTTAATGGAATAAAGTCTGCCTTTGGTCAGGGTTTTGTCTTTTGGTGTCAGGCAGGCTGATTCCGATGCGTTGAGACAAGTTGTAATTCTTTTTCTATTCTTTCGCTATTATCCCTGAAGGGCTATTCTTTATTACCTGACCTTGTTAAGTTTCAGATCCCCTGAAACTTCCGGTATCTTCAGTATAAACTTTTGTTTACTCCTTTCTCTTTCTTCCTAAACTATTCCGGTTTTATCTCAAGTTCGGAATAGAAAAATCTTGTGCATTTTCCCGCTGCCTTTATTTAGATATGCACACTTTGGTGCGGAGACCTGCATGAAATCTTTGCTTAAAATCAGCATTCCTCTTTGCTATTGCTCCGGCTGTGTCATTAAGTCTTATGTTAAGAGTTAGTGAATTATCCTGTTAAAAAACGTTAAATCCTTATATTATAATAATATGCTGTTAACCTTAAGCAAACAGTACATCCCTAATATTGCCCCTGAAAAAGAACATTTACTCAACCTAAACTATTTATGTAATGAACTGCTACTTATTAACCGCTTGTTCTTTCGTCGTTGCCCTGTTTTTCAGCAGCTGTGAAAGTAAAAGTGAGCTTGAGCAAAAAGCTTATGACCCGAATAAACCTGTTGTCCTGACAAGTTTTTATCCGATGGAGGGTGGGGCAAAGGACAAAATTCTATTGGATGGTCAAAACTTCGGATCCGACCCGGGGAAGATCAAAGTGTATTTCAATAATGCGCAGGCCTCTGTCATTTCCTCCAGTGGAGAGCGTATATACGCTATCGTACCCCGTCTTCCGGGCGATGACCCAAAGATTTCTGTTGTTATCGGGAAAGATTCAGTCGTTTACAACAATTCATTTACCTATCATATTCAGGCGCAGGTCAGCACAGTCACCGGGACAGGTGACAAGAACTTTTTAGCCGGTCCGCTTGATCAGGCACATGTATACGGCAAGTATCTGGATATGGATGCGCAGGGCAATTTATTTATGACCTGGCGTGACGGAGGTTCATTTGGTATTGCACGTATTAATGAGAAGGAAAATATCGTGACTCCTTTATACTCGGCAGCCTCATCACCGAATCCGTATGCCAATGGGGTTACTGTAGATCGTGCAACAGGTATTATGACCGTATCACACGAATCTGTGGCTGAAGTATTCTTCTCGTTCGATCCCAGAGAAGCCTGGATATTGCGTCAGCGTAATGCTCAATTCTCTGCTGCTGATTACGGTTCTATCGTGCAGGCCGACCGCTATGCTAACTTCGTTACTTTCTGTCCTTATGACGGACATCTGTATACCCGTTTTCGTGACGGAAAAGTAGCAAAAATAAATCCGGTTACCTATGCAGCTACTATCGTACATCAGGGACCTTACGGCTCCCAGTACGGACAGGCGATCAATCCGGCTAAACCATGGGAGCTCTATATCACCCTGCATTCCAACGCCAGTCCGAATACTTTTGCCCAGGGGATTTCAGTTTTAGACCTTCGTGATCCCAACGGTACCGGAGGATTTAAACGTATCAATGCACCGGGAGGTTCAGGATTCCGGGACGGACCGGTAGCAGATGCGGTATTCAATTTCCCGAAAGATATCAAGTTTGACAGAGCCGGAAATATGTTTATCGCAGATTACGGCAATCATTGTATCCGTATGTTGTCTGCTGATGGTATCGTCTCTACAGTTGCCGGGCAACCTACGAAAGCCGGTTATAAAGACGGAGGACCAGTCGAATCCCAGTTCAACCAACCCTGGGGAGTGGCCGTCAATGATCAGGGAGATATCTATATCGCCGATTGGAATAATGCACGCATCCGTAAACTAGTTATCGAATAATTAACCTATTACAATATCATGAAGATCATTCATTTTTTGTGTATGCTACCGCTATACCTGTGTTTTTCGGTTACGTATGCACAACAAACACAAGAACAAGAACAGCTAACGGTTGCGGGGAGTGTCGTTGATGATAAGGGGCAGCCGGTATCCAGTGTGTCGATTTATGTCAAGGATAAACCTACCGGGACTACTTCGACAGACGCAAAGGGTAAATTTAATATTAAAGCTATATACGGGGACAGATTAGTATTTACGAGTGTAGGATACGAAACGACAGAACATTTGGTGGTAGAATCTACCGCAAATCTGACTATAACATTACTGGAAAAAAGTACGAATATAGAGGAGGTTGTAGTCGTTGGTCTGGGAGCCCAGCAGCGGAAAATCAGTTCCGTAGGTGCTATTACGACTGTAGATGTAAAGCAACTGCAAAGTCCTGCTCCTTCTATCGCCAACTTATTAGGCGGACGTGCAGCGGGTGTTATTTCGATGCAGACTTCGGGTGAACCCGGAGCGAATATCGCTGACTTCTGGATACGTGGTATCGGTACCTTTGGTGCCAATGCCAAAGCACTAGTCCTTATCGACGGTCTTGAAGGCGATCTGAATACCATTGACCCGGCAGATGTGGAGAGCTTTTCTATTCTGAAGGATGCATCGGCTACTGCGGTATACGGTGTAAGGGGTGCCAACGGGGTCGTTTTAGTAACGACCAAGCGTGGTACTGTAGACCGTATTCAGATAACCGGACGTGTCAATTCGACTATGTCCCGTCTCAGTCGCCTGCCTGAATATCTTCGCGCTTACGACTATGCCTTGCTGGCTAATGAGGCTTCCGCTGTGCGTGGCAGTGAACCTTTATTCAACGATACGGAATTAGGGATTATAAAGTATAACCTGGATCCGGATATGTATCCGGATATCAGCTGGCAGGATGAAATCCTCAATAAAAACTTCTGGCGTCAGAGTTATTATACTTCTGGTCGCGGAGGATCAGAGGTTGCCCGTTATTTCCTGAGTCTGGGGGGGAACACCGAAACTGCGGCATACAAAGTGGACAAAAATTCTATTTACAGTTCCAATGTAGGCTATAATACCTACAATTACCGGGTGAATCTGGATATCAACCTGACCAAGACAACCAAAGTATTTTTAGGATCAGATGGATTTCTGTCGGACAAGAAAGAGCCTGGTATAGCCGATACGGACTTTATCTGGAAAACGCAGTCTACACTAACTCCTGTGTCTATTCCGATTCAATATTCCAACGGACTGTTACCGGGTGTAGGTAGCGGAGAACGTTCCTCTCCTTATGTCATGATCAACCGTACCGGTAGCTACAATCAGCAGATTTACAAGGGAAAAGTTACGCTGGCACTTGATCAGGATCTGAAAAGCTTGCTTGACGGATTGAAAATCCGTGCACAGGGAGCTTATGACCTTCACAGCTATTTTGCAGAGCGCAGGTGGATACAGCCGGCACTGTATGAAGCAACCGGTCGTAATCTGGACGGATCATTGATTATGGCTCAGAAAGTACAGGAAAGACCGGCAGCATATGTTAAAAACTTAAGACAATATCGTAAGTATCATTTTGAGTCTACACTAAATTATGATAAGAAATTTGGTGATGACCACCGTACCTCGGCATTGCTTTATTATTACCTCAGTGATGCCAAAGATACCGATGATGCAACAAATAATCTTACCGCTATTCCGGTACGTTATCAGGGGGTGTCAAGCAGGTTTACCTATGGTTTCAGAGATACTTATTTATTGGATGTCAACTTTGGTTATACAGGTTCAGAAAACTTCCAGCCAGGACGTCAATATGGTTTCTTTCCGTCCATAGCATTGGGTTGGGTACCTACCGGATACAAATTTGTACATGAAGCAGCTCCCTGGTTAGACTACTTTAAAATCAGAGCTTCTTATGGTACGGTAGGTAACGACCGAATTTCTAACGCCGTTCGCTTTCCTTATCTGACAAAGGCAGATATCTACGAAAGTAATGTGTGGGGAGTAGGAGGTATTGAAACCATTACAGAAACCCGTATAGGGGCAGATAATCTGGCCTGGGAACGCGCGATCAAATCCAACGTGGGTATAGAAGGAAAACTGTTCAATAATAAGATCGACTTTGTGATTGATTTTTTCCAGGATCAGCGTAATGGTATTTTCCAGCCACGCGTGCAGGTTCCGGATTATGTAGGGGTAATTTCCAATCCTTATGCCAATGTCGGCCGCATGAAAAGTTCCGGTGCTGACGGAAATATTACATATACGACCAAGATCAATAACGATATGACATTGACATTGCGTGGTAATTTTACGTATTCTAAAAATGTGGTGCAAAACTGGGAGCAGGCTTATCTGGAGTATTCGTATCTGGAGTATAACGGCTATCCGTACAATTCTATCCGCGGATACCAGTCTCTGGGCTTGTTCAAAGATGAGGATGATATCAAGTATAGTCCTACGCAGAGTTTTGGAGCAGTATTACCGGGAGATATCAAGTATAAGGATGTGAATGGTGACGGTGTGATCAATACTTTGGACAAAGTGCCGTTGACACACAGTAACTACCCGTTGACGATGTACGGCTTTGGTGGAGAATTCCGTTACAAAAACCTTTCTCTTGGTGTGCTTTTCAAAGGAACGGGTAAAACTTCTTTCTTCTATGTGGGTCAACCGATGAATTATAAAGGGGTAGTTGAAAATACAGGTATGGGTTATATGCCTTTCTTCGGAGGAACGGACGGCAACCTGATCTCTCTGGTCAATGATCCTGCTAACCGATGGATTCCGAGAGATTATGCTTTAGAGCAGGGCATTGATTTATCTCTGGCAGAAAATCCAAATGCCCGTTTTCCACGTATGCAATACGGCAATAACAGCAACAACAGCCAGTTGTCTACCTTCTGGCAGGGAGACGCACGTTATATCCGTTTACAGGAGGTTACACTGAGTTATAATGTGAGTCCGAAATTCCTTAAGCGTGTAGGTGTTAAATCCATGGATCTTCAGTTTGTAGGTAACAACCTGTATATCTGGGATAATGTCAAAATATTTGATCCGGAACAGGCTGCCTGGGGCGGACGTAAATATCCTATACCATCGACCTATTCGGTACAGGCCTATATTAATTTTTAGTAGTACAGATATAAATTAAAGACATGAAAACGTCAGTAATCATAAAAAGAATAATACAAGTCGCACTGGCTTTGCCGCTGTTGTTTATGGCAACATCCTGTAAAGATTATCTTAATATCGACAATTATTTTGATGACGAATTTAATATTGATTCGGCATTTACAAATACCCGGTATATGGAAGCTTACATGTGGGGAGCAGCAGCAATGTTTCCGGATGAATCCAATACCATCCGTAGTAATTATACACCGGGACCAATGGCAACCGACGAGGCTATAAACGGATTGACCGGAACGGGAACTACCAATATTTACTATGGGATGGACTTTGTTACCGGAAATATCACACCTGATTTTTACGGGGGACTTAATCAGTGGGGGAAATACTATAAGATTATCCGTAAAGCGAATACGATATTGAAGAATCTTGATTTGCCCAGGGATATGACTTATGCGGATCGTAACCGGATTGAAGGCTATACCCGTTTTATACGTGCCTATGCATACTACAATCTGATTATAGATTTCGGCCCTCCGATATTGTTGGGGGATGATATCGTCAGTACCAATGAGACGATCGAATATTATGATCGTCCGAGAGCAACATATGATGAAGCGATGGAATATATCTGCAGCGAATTTGAAAAGGCTGCTGTACAGTTGCCTCTTGATGTCAGTTTACTGGATTTTGGTAAGCCGACCAAAGGAGCCGCATTTGCTTTAATCGCCCGTTTGCGGTTGATCCACGCTAGTCCGTTGTTTAATGGCGGTGCAGCAGCCAACTCCTATTATGGTAGCTGGGTACGTAAGACAGATGGTGTACACTATGTATCTCAGCAGTATAATGAAAGACGCTGGGCAGTGGCTGCTGCCGCAGCAAAGCGGGTGATGGATATGGGAAGGTACAAATTGTATACAGTGCCGGCCGACGAAAGAACACCAGCACTCCCTGCCGGAGTTACCTCTGATCCCAGCTTCTATGGAGCCTATCCTAACGGCGCTAAGGGAATTGATGCATTCAGATCGTATTCTGATGTATTTACCGGAGAAGCCGTAGCTTCTATTAACCCGGAATATATCTGGGGAAGAAATACCGCATACCTTAATACCAATTTAAACCAGGGTGCACTTCCTCCGACTTTGGGTGGCTGGGGACGTTTTTCCGTGACACAAAAAGTGGTAGATGCCTACCTGATGGATGACGGTCGTACCAGAGAAGAGGCCCGGGGTGATACTTATTTTGAATCAGTTGCTGACCTGCCTGCGGGCGGAACATTTGCCGATCTCTTTACTACACAGTCACGCAATTTTTCCGGGTATCCAATGAATGCGGGTATATTCAAGATGTATGCCAACCGGGAGATGCGTTTCTATGCTTCGGTGGGTTTCAATGGTGCTGTATGGCAAGCTTTATCCAGTACTACACTGAATAACCATACTGCCAAATATTTCTATCAGGAATCCGATGGCCGTGGCGGGGTATCGGCATCTTCACCTAACTATCCGCTTACCGGCTATGTGATCAAAAAATGGAACCATGCCTTTGACGCACTTACGGGTACAGGTGCCCGGATGATGCCTAAGGCATATCCGATTATCCGATACGCTGAAATGTTATTGTCTTATGCGGAAGCCATGAATAACCTGACCGGAAGTCATACCGTACAGGTCGGGGATCAGAGCTATACGCTTGGCCGTGATGAGAATGAGATCAAAACCTCTTTTAATATGGTGCGTTACCGCGCAGGCTTACCCGGCTTATCATCTGCTCAGCTTTCCAGTAAAGCAGAGGTGCAAAAGCAGATTGAGCGCGAGCGTATGGTTGAATTCTTATGGGAGAACAGACGTTTCTATGATGTACGTCGCTGGGGTATGTATGAAGAGACGGAACGTGAACCTATCCGCGGCATGAATCCGGATGGTGCAACGCGTGAGTCATTCTACAGAAGAGTTTCACCGGGTACTTCCTCCTTCCTGACACGTCAGGTAGACAAGAAGTTGATCTGGGTACCTATACCACGTGCTGAGATGCGAAGATTACCTTCACTGGATCAGAACCCGGGATATAATTAGGAATAAGCAACAGAAGAAGATAATATACAGGTCTTCCGCTGTCCGTACGGCTGACGGAAGACCATAACGAAATATTTATGAAACAAAGTTTGATAGCAATACTTGCAATTTCGACCTTATTTGCTTCCTGTAAGGACAATGAAGTGTTCGAAAAGGAAATGTACAAAAATGAGGTAGCGTTAATCAGTTCTGATTATCACAATACCTTTAAAGAAGTTGTCCAGCTGACGGGTGAAGAGGTTACAGGATATGTAGCGGCATCTTCAGGAGGTACTCACGCACCGACACAAGATCTGATTATCGGATTGGAAGAAGATTCGGCTCCTCTGGCAAAATATAACTTTGCAGTGTATGATAATGCAGAAGATCTGTATGCCAAATTACTGCCTAAAGGAAAATATGATATCATGGATGATAAGATCGTGATCAAGGCAGGTGAACTGACCGGACGCACGATGATTAAATTACGTCCGGACGGATTATCTCCGGACTCGACCTACTTTATCGGACTAAAAGCAACTAATGCTTCCGGTGTGGAAATTAAGCCTACTAAAAGTACCATGTTGTATCAGGTGATTATTGAGAATGAGTTTGCATCGCAGGCGAAAAATTCAATGTATGCTATGGTCGGTTTTGCCAATGGTCTTGCCACAGCTGCAAATAAACAGTTGTTTCCATTGACTACCAATAGTGTACGCATGGTGGCGGGAAGTGAAACTTTTGTCTCCAAGGTTCCTAATATTGAGAAAAATTGTCTTATTCTGGAAATGGACGAATTTAACAATGTGACCATTAAGCCGTATAAGGACATCAAGATTGTGCAGTTGAATAATGACCCGGCTTATCCCAATAAATTCAAAGTAGAGGAGACTTTCGGTATGCGAACCAATGTGTTCCTGTTGTCTTACCAATATACAATAGGGAATGTCACGACCGTGATGAAAGAACGTGTAGAGATGCAGGTAAAATAGAAATATGAAACTCATGAAAACGACCAATTATTACAGTCTGAAGGCTCTGCCAAAAGCTATAATGGCCTTTTGTCTTAGCTTAACTATACTTTTTTCGTCCTGTAAAGATGAAAATGAAATAAACAACTTTTTAACACTGAAAGATAATCCTTCAAAGATGGAAGTCGCTGCAAACGGCTCATCTGCGACCTTTACCGTGCAGTCGGGAGGCAACTGGAAAGTTCAGCCCTTGCGTAAAGAACATTGGTTTAAGATAGATCCGGCAGAAGGTAGCGGAGATGGTACTTTTACTGTGACGGTAACCAAAAACAAGGATCAGGAGGTTCGTACGATGACTTTATTTTTTACGGTCAACGGACAGTTGCAAAGCAATGTGCTCAAAATTGAGCAGGCTGCAGCTACAACCGGAGAACAGCAAAAAGATCCTTACCTGAAAATTGATGGTATTTCGGAGAAGTTAGATGTTCCTGAAGCTGGACTTACGGGTAACTATATTCTTCGTTCCACAGGCAAATGGAGAATAGCGCCTGAAGAGGGAGCGGAGTGGCTGGAAATCTCTCCGGCAGAAGGTTCGGGTGATACACCTGTAACCATCCGGGTCAATAAAAATACGGATATTGAACGTACCGCAAATCTACTCTTGTTTCTGGATGATGTACAGCAAGCTACTCCGCTGACGGTTTATCAAAAGGGAGTGAAGTTGCAGGTCGAGGGAGATGTTGTGTTAAATGAGAACTTCAACTGGTTAACGTATGGAAGTGAAATTTTTAGTGTAACCACCGGTGAAACAAGGATCGGCTCCTGGACTTCGGCCGAAGTTGCAAAAGGCTGGACAAGTACTGTCAACACGACTGAAGGAGGAGGAAGTTATGCTTCTATCTATGCACGTCCGGGGTTTATAAAATTGGGCCGGACGAACTACGGAGGGGATCTCATCTCTCCGAAACTTGCCAATGTACAACGCACGAAGAACCTGCTGGTGACCTTTAAAGCTGTGCGCTATGCCAGCGGTGATCATAATGTCCTTACTGTAGGTGTCAAAGGACCGGGAAAAGTGAGTGTAAGTGAGTTTAAAATCAACAATATACCTGCTACCAACTCCAATCTGGAATCCAGCCGGGCTTCCTGGAAAGCCCCGGAAGCAACATATTCTTTTGTGATTACAGGAGCTACTTCCGAAACCCAGTTCTGGCTCTTGGGCGGCGCTTTTGACCAGCGTTCCGGTAACTGGCCATCTACCGTAAACCGTATTTTTATTGATGATATCGTGGTTACAGTTACGAAATAAACAAGGCAAACACATGTCTGATACGTTTTCAAAGCGTGAGATATGATTGAAAAGCTCTGACGAAGGTCAGAGCTTTTTATCTTTGGTTGGATGAGAGGGTAAATCTTGTCTGTCGCAAGCATCCGTTTGTGACACAATGATATAAAGCACAAGCACCGCTACGCTAATGTTTGAGTTATAAGGGGCGTTAAGGGGTAGGATAGGTGGGGTGTAGTTCTTTCATTACTTTTAGTAAAAAATAAGTGAAAATTAAATTCATGTATAGAAATAGCATTGCGGAAAATCTATATATTAGTTTCGTGTAAATAATTAGTGTTGTCAATTCTGGTAACGTAAAAATCATTTTATTATGACACATCAGGAACTATTAAAAAAAGTCGAATGGAAAGACTTGAAAAAGTTAACATGGAGAGAAATGTTAATCGAAAATAATTTAACAATTCCTTGGTTTGTGATCTCAATTGCACTCGCTTATTCTGGTAGTTACATTTTAGCTCTCCCTTTTTCAGCCTTTTTCTTTTTAACAGGATTAAGACAAGTTCATAATGGATTTCATAACTCACTCGGTACAAACAAATTTCTGACCTGGTTATCTCTCTATATAAACAGTGTTTTAATGTTAGTGTCTATTCATGCAGTAAAATTTAATCATATAAGACATCATAAATATTGCTTATCTGAAGATGATTATGAAGGCAAGTCTGCAAATATGACCTGGTACGGAGCCATTTTATACGGACCGGTTCATATGTTTTTGATTCATAAAGTAACCTGGCAGTTAGGAAACAAAAGTTACCGAAGAAATATGGCTTTAGAACTTATTTCCATTGCTGTTTTCGTTTCCCTTGTTTTTTATTTCAAGATAGATTTTTTAATTTATCATATTATTGTGATGCTTACAGGGGAATTTTTAATGGCTTTTTTTGCTGTTTGGACTGTGCATCATGATACCCATGAAAGCCCGGAATATGCAAGAACTCAAAGAAGTTGGTGGAAAAATAAGCTCACATTCAGTATGTTTTATCATTTGGAACATCATCTCTTTCCTGCGGTTCCAACGATTAAACTTCCCGAACTGGCTAAAAGAATTGATGAAGCATTACCTGAAATTGAAAAGAAAAATACGTTTTAAAAACTGTCTTTCAGATAAGTTAAGCGAAATGGTGGACTATAGTATTAAATAGTAAACTATGCTTCTATTCTGTAATCATTGGTCGTAGCACAAGCACAACCGAAGTACTGCAAACAAAGTAAGAGTACAACATTCATAATATTTTGTAAAGACTCTTTTGAACTTCTCTATCAAGCGTCCGCCTGTGGCATAAAAGCATATGCGTCGCTAAACTATTGTTTCCACGATAAGGGATAATACAAGTCAAATATTACGTGTTATCATCCACAGAAACAGAAATTTTGGGCATTTTTTGTAATTTAGCAGACCTATAGAGGGTTTGCCTTAATGCTATCCAACAAACATATTAATGAAGAGAAAAATTAAAGATTATAGTATTCCGTTTATTAAAGAGATCATCCCGGTAATTGCAGGTATTCTGATCGCTCTTTTTATTGATAACTGGAATTCCGAACGAAAAGATAAAGCCTATATTAACCAGATATTTTCAACTATCCGGAGTGAACTTGTAGAATCTAAAGAAGATATTAAAGCGATTATTCCTAAGCAAAGATCATTAATCGATTCACTGGACTTTTATGCGGATAACAAGGATGTTGCTGTTTTAGATATTGTGATGCGATCCAAAGGAATATATATTCCAAAAGTTAAAATCAATGCATGGAAATCTGTTTCTAACACCAAAATTGATCTAATCGATTATAAAAAAATAGCTACACTCTCTAATATCGAAGAATTAAAACAAACATTGAATGATAAGAGTGATTTTTTAATGGGTTTTCTGTATTCAAATATAAATCAGACAGATAAAAACACAAAACAGACATTTAAAATGATCATTATGGATATTATTCAAACCGAAAAAACGATACAGGATCATATTGAAGTATTTGAAAAGGAATAAGGATTTGTTGTAGCAGGATTTATTGCTCATCCATTTTGTCCTGCAGTTTTTTTACAGCACCTGTTTCATGTTCGACAAGCGGTATCAGTTCTGCTTCTGACAAAGAGGACGGAGCGGGCATAAACAGGACTTTGGCCCCATCAATAAACCGTCTGTATAGTATTCCGGCTCTTTGCATATGAAAGTCTGAGGTTATCACAATCAGAATATCTGGATTCAATTGCGAAATTAGTTCTTTGGACAATTTAAAATCCTCTACAGTGTTTGTAGAAAGAGGCCCGTCTAAGATTGCAGTGTCAGGTATTCCTTTATCAATCAGATACTTCCTTGAATAGAAATAATGTGGTTTTTCAGTGTTATTGAAATGTGCTCCGAAACCTCCGGTACATACCATCCTTACATCAGGGTTAGCCTGATAAAAATTACAGGCATGATCCAGTCTGTCTTTCGCAATCTGTGATAAATTGCCCATTGCATCGTTCGGCGCTCCAAGTATCAGAACAATAGTATTCATGCCGTAATTTACCGGAAATCCTGTTATTCCTCTAACAATTTTCTGAAATAATTTCGTTCTTTGGCGCAAGCATCCGCTTGTGCTTCCAAATAAAAGCACAAGTATGCTAAAAGAGGTTATTTTAATATTTAAAATGTAATAAAATATCGCTATATTCGGGTTTGTTGATTTTTATTTTTGATTATGGCTTTGGAATATCTGTTTAATTGTAGAAGATTGTTATTATACTATGTTGCTGTTGTTTTTTTATTTCTTTCAGGCTGTTCTAAAGATACAGTAAAGCCAGAAACTGATAATAAGGATACAGATATTCATAAATATGAAATTCAGAAACTCACCTATTTCCTCTCAGAAAACGATAAAATAGATACTGTAAAAGTTGGCTTTGCTGCTGAAGAGTTTAGTAATCCGTCTGCTATACTTATAAATGTCCAGCACAAAGAAGTATTTGAGGATCTTGTCAAGACTTCTGTTTTTCAATTTGATAAAAATGGAAAAGAACTTCCCAAGGATTTTGATAAAGCATACTTTGAGGTTAGTGTACCCGAAATCTACTATGGTGACGGTAGATTTAGTTACTATACAGATCGGTTTTCACTGACGGATAGTTTACTAACAAAACCATACAACCACCAGATGTCATTCTCCATGGAACTTAATATCCCAGCAAAATCAAAGCTAATTCTTGAAAAAACCATTGATAGGTATAATATTACCTGCTCCTTTGAATTAATCGTGAGAAATAAAAAATCAGGCGAGCTATTTACTTTAAACGGAAAATGGAAAGGAGTTTTGCGTTATACCAATGAAAGTTTTAAAGTCAGTCAGAAAGATTTAGATTAATAAGAAGATCCTCCTTTTGTCACTGTTTTACGCTACCTTCCGCTTTTGAATAAAAGTAAAACAGGATTAAAAACTAATTTACATACTGAATGACATTGCTTTCGCTCCAGATATTATTCTTTTGTCTAATCCCGATAGGAGTTTTTATTTTAATCCGGGGCATACAACTAATCCGTAAAACCTTTAATGGTAAGATTGTACTGGAAATTCCGTACGTACAAAAAGTCGGAACCTTTGCAGTTACAAAAGCAGGAAACTTTTCTGTTTGGCAAAAAGGAGAAATGTTTAAAAGAACACCCGTTGACAAATTCAGACTGCACATCTGTGAAAAATCAGAAAATCAGGAAATAAAATTAAATCCTTCATTACTGAGACCGCAAACAAATGATTTTTCGACCGGAAGAATGGAACTGTACCGATTTTACGCTCCGGTTGGGAGCTACAGGGTAGAATTGAACGAGGGCAACACTGTATCCAACTTTGAAAGTGCGGTAACAAATGCGATCCCTCTTCCATCTGCTGACTTGTCAAAGTATTCTATTCAAATAAGAGAATCACAATCTCTGATAACCACTATTGTCGCTATTCCCATGATATTACTCGGTATATTTGGAACCGTTGGCGGACTTGTGTTAGGATTATTAGCAGATCAGATACTAAAATAGCGTCACAGATTTTAGATGACAGAAGATATCACGTTAAAAATCAGTGTTTTCAAATGCTGATTCACAATAATCCCGATCTCTATTGACGAAAGAAAAGGGACAGCATAAAAATAAAGAGCTTTTCCCTTATTTTCGCTGCTAAATGCCGTAGTAAATCTCTTTTTTATTTAATTTAGCAGAAGTACTCAGCACGTATATGCTCATACCAAGACAAAAATACCTGAAATAAAAAATGAAATTCAAATCGCTCTCACAGACTAAGTATGTATGGATCATAATAATCCTGCTCTCCATCGTTGCCATTATATTTAAATCCAGTTACAGACAATATATCTACGCAAACCAGATCAATGATTTCGGAATTGCTGACGCTTCACCAAATTTTTTTGCAGGACTTATTCTGGTTATCTTCTATTTTACACAACACCAGAAAATAACCTTACAAAAGCACGCCATATTTACAGCAATAGGACTTATAGGATATGAGCTAATTCAGGGAACTATTTTCAAAAACAACTATTTTGATTATAAAGATATAATTGCTTCTATTCTGGGAGCTTTTGCCGGCTATCTTGTATGTTCAGGATTTAAGTCATTCCCGGAGAATGAAAAGTAATTTTTAACTCCGTCAGCCTGCAGCATCAGGAGTCTGTGAAAGGTCAACCCTCATTTGGAAAATTAATGTATCTTGCATATAAGAAATTCGGAGTATCAGTTCATTAACACTATTTGATCAAGATTTCACTACTTATGATAAGATCTTACTGCACAAAGTTAGCCTGGACTATTGTTTTTTTGTTATGGGTCTGGAGGGCAGAAGCGCAATCCGTATCACCCAATATTGTTGTCTTTTTTGTCGATGATCTGGGTTGGCAGGATATGTCTGAACCTTTCTATAAAGAGATCACTCCGATAAATAAAAAATTTCATACACCAAATCTGGAAATACTGGCCGGAGAGTCCATAAAATTTACGAATGCCTATGCTACTCCTGTGTGTACGCCGTCACGTGTCAGTTTTCTGACAGGATTGAATGCTGCCCGTCATCGGGTGACCAATTGGACACATCCTGTTGCCAATCGTCCGACAGATAATAAGGATGAAGTCTTGTCTCCGCCGGACTGGAATATCAATGGCTTAAGTCCTGTGCCAGATATTGAACATACCGTGTTTGCGACCCCATTACCGAAATTGTTACGTGATCAGGGCTATTTTACCATTCATGTAGGTAAAGCACATTGGGGATCAGCCGGTACTCCCGGTGCCAGCCCGTTGAATCTGGGATTTATGGTAAATATTGCAGGCCATGCAGCAGGCCACCCGCAAAGCTATTATGGTGAACAAAATTATGGTAACCTCCCGGGCAAAACGAGTTATCAGGCTGTTCCTGACCTCATGGAATATTATGGGACACCTACATTTCTCACAGAAGCACTTACCAGAGATGCACTAAAGTCGTTGGAAGAGCCTCTTAAAAGAAAGCAGCCTGTCTTTTTAAACTTTTCCAATTATGCTGTTCATGTTCCTATACAGGCAGATCCCCGTTTTGTACAACGCTATCTGGATGCAGGATTGGATAGTACGGAAGCGGCATATGCTTCTTTGGTAGAAGGGTACGATAAAAGTATAGGTGATATTGTCCGGTATTTAAAGGAACATGATGCCTATGATAATACCGTTATCTTATTTGTCAGTGATAATGGAGGATTAAGCCTTACACCTGCGCGTTCAGGTGAAATCCATACCCAGAATCTGCCTTTGAGGGCCGGGAAAGGATCGGTCTATGAGGGAGGTATCAGAGTACCCTTGCTGATCAAAAATGTAAAGAGTCGTAAACCGAAAGTGGAAGATACACCTGTCATCATGGAAGATCTGTTTCCGACAATACTGGAGATCGCAGGTGTACGAAACCGCAATATGGAACAAAAGCAGATCGACGGCCGGAGTGTGTGTACTTTGCTGGAAGGTAAGGCCGATGATTCGTGGAAAGACAGAAATCTGATCTGGCATGTACCTAATAAATGGATCAATACTGACGGACCCGGAATAAATTTTTTCTCTGCTATACGAAAAGGTGATTACAAACTGCTGTACAATATGAAAAGAGGGAAACTGGAACTCTATAATATAGCAGAAGATATAGGTGAAAAATACGATCTCAACTCAAAAATGAAATCCAAAACCGTTGAATTGAGTAAGTTACTATCGGATGAATTGCGAAATCGGGATGCGCAATTGCCGGTAGACAAACGGACTGGTCTTCCGGTAAAGTACCCGGATCAACTGTGATTTTATAATTCGTAATTTTCAAATAGTAAAAGGAGAGCAAATTATGCAAGAGTTTGAATTTATACAGAGAATAATAAAAACAGAACATGGATTTAAACCCTTTGAAGATGAAGCCAGAAACCTATTCGGATCTCACTCCTTGGCGGACTCAAAGAATATAGCTCTTGAACTTTTACATCATGATTTTTATCAGGTACGTTCCGTAGGAATCTTTATCCTTGGGTTTATCGCTGCTGAAGATAAGACTGTACTCGCTGTTTTAAAGGAAAGTGCCCGCAACGATGAAAGCTGGCAGGTTCAGGAGATCATTGCAAAAGCCTTTGATCAGTTCTGCAGGGACAATGGTTATGAACATTCATTACCTGAGATCAAAGAATGGTTAAGTGAAAAGCACCCGAATATTTGCAGAGCAGTTACAGAAGGATTGAGAATCTGGACAAGCCGTCCTTACTTTAAAGATCATCCGCAGGAAGCAATCCTATTTATCAGCCGGCATAAATCCAGTGATAGCGAATATCTTCGTAAATCGGTTGGGAATTCTCTACGGGATATCAGTAAAAAATATCCTGAACTTGTTGAAAAAGAGATTTCCAATTGGGATCTGTCAGATAGTAAAACAGCATTTACGCATAAGTATGTTCTGAAAAAACAATAGACACACAGCCGCGTATTCCCGTTAAATTGCTGTATTAATTTTCCTTTTTTGATCATTATCGCGTCATAATGAATGAAAAATTATTTCGTGTAAACTGATTAATAAAATTAAATTACAATATTTGTGGTTAGGAAATTTTTTCACCCGGAGAATCCTGCGACAACATTTTGTAAACAAGTTGTTTATTTAATACATAGCACACATAACTGTTATACTCCGGGCTTTCATTTTAACTTAAGAAGATTTGGAAATATTATTGGTAGAGGATGACAGCGCTGTAGTTTCGCTTATTCGTCGGGGACTGTCCGAATTGAATTTCAATATTTCTGTGGCACTTAACGGTCTTACGGGGCTGGAAATGGCTGTTTCGGGCAGTTATGATCTGATTATTCTTGATGTTATGCTTCCGGGAATGGACGGACTAAGAGTCTGTCGCAATATCCGCCAGCAGAAGAAAAATGTTCCTATTCTTATACTTTCTGCACTTGATCAGCCTGAAGATATTGTGGACGGATTCAAAAGCGATGCCGATGACTACCTCACCAAGCCCTTCAATATGGAAGAGCTGAAAGCCCGTGTCAGCAGATTCTCCAGAAAAATAGGCCAGACCAGCAAGGTCGAAGAAAATAGCAATTTAGAGTTTGCCGATCTTACCTTAGATTACAGCAGCAAGATTGCAAAACGTCAGGATGTAGATATTGCGCTGACGGCTACAGAATTTCGCCTGCTCGAATTTCTCATGAAAAACCAAAAGCGGGTCGTATCCAGAATAGATATTCTGGAAAGTGTATGGGGAATGGATTTCAATCTCAGTACCAATGTAGTAGATGTATACATCAATTACCTGCGCAATAAGATCGACAAAGGATACAATAAGAAATTATTACATACGGTAGTAGGGATGGGTTATGTTTTAAGAGATATTGATGAGATTAAGAACTAAAATAATCCTTCTTTTTAACCTGATCTGCTGGACACTCATTATTGGGTTTGCCCTCTATATTTCTTATTTCACACGCGATAGTCTACGGACCAAATTTTTTCACCGGCTGGAAGAGAATGCAAAAATTGTCGGAAAGCATACCGTTGAGAAAGCCGAGCATATTAATGAACTGTACTACGAAGTGATGCGTCCATATCTCCGTCAGCTGACAGAAGGAAAGGACTACATTATTCGCATAGCTAAGGGCGATAAGCAAGTCAATACGAAACCTGATTTACCTGTGCCTGCTGATTTTTATCAGGAAGTTATTTCATCAGGACAGGCACAGTATATGGATAGAGATACGGCATATTTTGCCCTCTATTTTCAGGGGCCTCCTGCCGAAAAAGACCTTATTATTATTTCTTCAGGACGGGATGATTACGGACTGGGAGAACAGGTCAGTCTGGACAGAACATTGATAAATGCAGGTCTGTTCAGTATAGTGATCGTAGCGCTTATTTCCTATCTTTTTGCCCGGCATATTATTAAACCTATTGCCACCATCAATAAAGAAATTGATAAAATCAGTATTTCCAACCTGAATCTGAGGCTCGAGAAACCCAATCAGGTCAATGATGAGGTATCCATGCTGGTCGACAGTTTTAACGATATGATCAGTCGTCTGGAGCTATCTGTCAAATCCCAGAAAAGTTTTATAGCTAATGCCTCTCATTCTTTTCGGACGCCGCTTACCATTATAAAGGGAGAGGCTGAACTTACTTTACGCGACAAAAGTCTGGGTGATGAATCTATAAAGTCTTTAAAAAATATAATTGCAGAGACAGATAGCATTATCAGTATGATCAATAATCTGCTGATGATAGCACGATCCGGTTTGGAGGACAGCAAAAAGGATTATCATGTCGTACGTATCGATGAAGTGTTGTTCAAGGTGATTAGCTCCGAAAGACAAGCCGAAGACTACCAGTCTATTCATCTGGATTTTGAAGCCATGCCCGAAGACAGCTCGCTCATGGAAGTGTACGGCAATTTTAACCTGCTGTTCATTGCACTTAGCAATATTGTATCCAATGCCTGCAAGTATGGCAAGGACCTTGATGTCCGTATATCCTTAAGCTCCGTCAGGAATAATGTGATCATCAATATACAGGATCAGGGAATCGGGATACCCGATCAGGAACAAAAGTTTGTGTACGATTCTTTTTACAGAGCATCCAATGTACAGAATATACACGGCACAGGTTTAGGATTGTTACTTGCTAAAAATATTATTGATCTTCACGACGGAGACCTGATACTCCATTCCAAAGAAGGTGAAGGAACACATGTGCGTGTGGTATTACCCGGAAATAAAACATTCTAAGACTATTCTAATCTCATTCTTATAAGTTTCTAAATCGGTAGAGGTATCCTTGTTACAATCAAGGTATCTCACTTCATTTATGAAACGTATAACATTTACAGTTCTTTTTACAGGATTAATTCATCTGGTTTGCGCACAGCAAAATCGTGCCTCTTTGTTAAACCCTGCGGGTCAGGCAGAAAGTAAAGACGATTCCCTGCAGACTGCAGAACCCGATCGTGCGCAACTTTTCAAATTTGATGTTCTGTTACGGACAGCTTTTGATGCTGACAATCCGGGAAAAGAAGAGGCCTTGAGCCGTTTCAATCTGGAGGAAGCCCGCCTTCTGCTGCATGGAGACTATAATGATCGCCTGTCTTATAAAGTAAGGTTCCGGCTCAACAGATCTTTTTCACCTTTAGGACTCGACAACTCTTCTCAGGCATTGGATTTTGCTTCGATAGAGTACAAATTCGGAAATAAACGTGACTGGTCAGTGACGCTTGGAAAACAGAGTGCTATGGTAGGATCCTATGAATTTGAAAACAATCCGATCTACGAATTTATGTTTACCGATTATGTAGACCGCATATTGAATCTCTTTGTGGTCGGAGGTAAACTTTCCTATAACCTGAATACGGACCACAGTTTCCACCTGCAGATGTACAATACAGTCAACAATACCTTTGATACCCATCTGGCCAATAATGGTTTTGTTATGGGTGATCTGAAGCGGGCCAAAGCTCCCGTAGGCGGATATCTCACCTGGGTGGGGTCTTTTGCAGATAAGCGTTTTCATACCAAATGGTCCTATAATCTGGCTCAGTTTGCCGAAGGGAGAGCCACACAGGCCATTTCACTGGCCAACAAATACAAGACAGATAATCAGATGATCTATCTGGATCTGCAATACTCACATATGGGTGCGGATCATGCATTTATTGCATCCAGAGCCATCAACGATTTCTATGCCCGGACAGGAGATCAGCGTCAGCTGGCTAAAAACGTGGTATACAAATCAGCGGTATTGCGTTATGATCAGTTTCTGAATGATAAATGGGAAGTTGCATTGAAGGGTGCCATAGAAACTGCCGGAAGTAAAGATGACGAGACTGTCGGTAATGATTTCAGAACAAACTATACCTATTTCGCCGCCTTACAACATAAGCCTTTCAAAAAACAGGATTTACGATTCTATGTAGGATACGTCGGCAATAGTGTGAGGTATGCCGACCGGATGGCTATGGACAAAACACAGTTCAACAGATTGACTGTCGGAGGATACTTTACCATTCCTGTTTATTAGGCAATCGACAACTAAAAGAAGGTCTTATTTTAATAATCAAAACAGCATGCATTTAACACCAAGAGAAACAGAAAAGTTAATGTTGCATCTAGCAGGAGAACTAGCAGCAAAGCGATTAAAACGAGGAGTGAAACTCAACTACCCGGAGAGTATTGCCTATATCAGTGCCGAACTAATGGAGAAAGCGCGGGATGGAAAAAGTGTTGCAGAACTGATGGAATGGGGCACTAAATTACTGAAAAGAAAACAGGTGATGGAAGGTGTTCCGGAGATGATACATGACGTACAGATCGAAGTTACATTCCCGGACGGAACCAAACTGGTGACCGTTCATAACCCTATCCGATAACATTAAAAACAGCAAATTATGGTACCTGGAGAATACTTTTTAAAAGCAGAAGATATTAAAGCGAATGCGGGCTACAAAACAACGCATGTGGTGGTAGCCAATACAGGCGACCGTCCTATACAAATCGGGTCGCATTATCATTTTTTTGAAGTGAACAAAGCTTTACAATTCGACCGCGAAAAAACGTTCGGTATGCGCCTGAATATTCCGGCAAGTACAGCGGTTCGGTTCGAACCCGGAGAAAAGAAAGAAGTCATTTTAGTAGAGATCGGTGGCGATAAAGAAATACATGGCTTCAATGGTCTGACCAATGGTAAATATACCAGTGAAAAGGTCAAATCTGCTGCAATTTCTAAAATGAAAAAACAACAGTTTAAATCATCTCAATAACTTTTTAAAAGAAACGTATTATGAGTGAATGGAATAGAAGAGACTGGATTAAGATCGTAGGTCTGGCTTCCGCAAGTATCGCAACGACTAAACTTAATGCCTTAGGTCTCGAAAAATTAGGACTTGATAAATCATCTATCCGTTATGATGAAGATGGTGCATTATACATACCCCGACATAAATATGCATCACTTTTCGGGCCGACTACAGGCGATAGAGTACGTCTGGCAGATACCGAGCTGATGATCGAAATCGAAAAAGACTACGCTGTATACGGAGAAGAGAACAAGTTTGGCGGAGGTAAGACCATCCGTGACGGAATGGGACAGTCTGCACGTGCTTTGCGGGATGAGGATGTCCTGGATTTCTGTATCAACAATGTCATTATTATTGACCATTGGGGTATTGTAAAAGCCGATGTAGGTATCAAAGACGGTAAGATTGTAGGTGTTGGTAAGGCCGGTAATCCGGATGTACAGGATGGAGTTACCAAAGGTATGATCATTGGTCCGTCTACTGAAGTACACGGAGGAGCCGGTATGATCATGACAGCAGGAGGTATCGATACCCATATTCACTTTATCAGTCCGACACAAATCGAAACTGCTCTTTACAGCGGTGTGACTACCTTTATCGGCGGAGGAACAGGACCTGCTGACGGTACCAATGCCACTACAGTAACTTCCGGAAAATGGTTTATCCATAAAATGCTGGAAGCATTCGAAAATCTTCCGATCAATGTAGGTTTTTTTGGTAAAGGGAATGTGTCTACGACCAGACCTATTGAAGAACAGATTGAAGCCGGCGCATTAGGTGTCAAGATACACGAAGATTGGGGCGCTACACCATCTACTATTGATGCTGCTCTGAAAGTAGCTGACAAGTATGATGTGCAGGTAGCTATCCATACCGATACCCTCAATGAGGCAGGTTTCCTTGAAGATACTGTAGCAGCTATCGATGGTCGTGTGATACACACCTTCCATACAGAAGGTGCCGGTGGAGGACATGCTCCGGATATTATCAAGATTGCGATGTATCCTAATATTCTTCCGGCTTCCACCAATCCGACAAAACCGTTTACAGTCAATACTGCAGAAGAACATCTGGACATGCTGATGGTATGTCACCATCTGGACAAGAATGTCAAAGAAGATCTTGCCTTTGCAGATTCACGTATCCGGCCGCAGACCATTGCTGCGGAGGATATTTTACAGGATATGGGCGTATTTTCTATTATGAGTTCTGACAGTCAGGCTATGGGACGTGTAGGTGAAGTAATCTCCCGTACATTCCAGACCGCTCATAAAATGAAAGTACAACGTGGTCCGCTGGACCGTGACAGTGGCACCGGCAATGACAACTTCCGTGTGAAAAGATACATTTCTAAATTTACCATCAATCCGGCCAAAGCACATGGTATCGATAAATATGTAGGTTCTATCGAACCCGGAAAATATGCAGATCTAATTCTCTGGAAACCTGAATTGTTTGGAGTCAAACCCGAAATGATTATCAAAGCAGGAATGGTTCTGGGTGCAAAAATGGGAGATGCCAATGCATCTATTCCTACACCTCAGCCGATCATATACCGTCAGATGTTCGGTAATTTCGGAAAGGCTGTGTCCAATATCTGTTTCAACTTTGTGTCCAAAGTATCTATTGAAAACGGAACGATCGATTCGCTCAAACTGGCCAGAAAAAGTCTGCCGGTCGAAGGATGTCGTAAAGTGATGAAAAAGGACATGGTACATAATGATGCTACTCCTAATATTGTGGTAGATCCCGAAACATACAATGTAACTGTAGATGGCGTATTAGCTACATGTGAGCCTATGGGCGAACTACCAATGGCACAACGCTACTTCCTGTTCTGATGATTCGTTCACATAACATAGCAGACAATATTTACCGTTCATCCGAATCGTTTAGAGGGCTGGAAACCGATTATCTCGAACTGGAATGGTATGAAGCTGAAAAAGGTATTTTACGTCGGTTTACAACCGGAGGACGTGAGATTGGCTTTCGCAATCAGACGGCTCAATCCCTGGAGAATGGTGATGTGATCTTCAGGGACACGTCCTTGTGTGTGGCGATCCGGATTTTGCCTTGTTTATGTTTAGTGATACATCCGGCAAATATGCTGGAAATGGCAAATGTTTGTTTCGAAATAGGAAACCGGCATTTGCCTGTTTCTATCCGCTCCTCATCCGAGGTAGTGATTGCTTATGAGGACCCTTTATACCGGTTACTTGTCAAGCAAGGCTATCAAACTGTAATTGAGGACCGGGTATTACAGCAGACACAGACATTGCGTATCCATGAATGGACGCAGAAAACAAAATTTAAAATAACATTAGCAAGTAAGATAAATGAATCCTTTGTTGACCCTGCTGCAGATCAATGATTCTGTATTTCCAATCGGGAGTTTTACACATTCCTATGGCTTGGAGACTTATATACACGAGCGTATCGTACACAACAGCGCCACGGCGCAGGAATATGCAGAATCTATGCTGAGACACAGTGTGTTTTATAATGATGCTGCATTTTTTCATCAGGCCTGGACCCTCTGTGAAGGTAAGTTTAGCAAAGTTGCATTGCTGAAGCTGGATAATCTGGTTACCTCTCTCAAATCCCCTGCTGAAATCAGGGAGGCAAGCCGTAAGCTGGCTATTCGTTTTCTAAAAGTAGTAGAGAGTTTCAAATCTGTAAAAAGATGCCGGACTTACCTGGAGGCGATACAATCAGGAGAAGCGGGAGGACATTATGCAATTGCACTGGCGATGTATGCACAGTCTCAGCAAATAACATATTCCGATGCGCTAAGTGCATTTTATTACAATACCCTCAATGGTATGGTCACCAATTGCGCCAAGCTCGTTCCTATCAGTCAGATGGACGGACAGAAAATGATGTTTAATCTTCAGGGATTGATACAGGAACTCGTCGGAAAACAAAAAGATATGGATCCCGATATGCTCGGCAACTGTTGCGTGGCACAGGATGTACGCTGTATGCAGCATGAGAAACTTTATACCAGGATTTACATTTCATAACAATAACAGATATGGATAGAAAATATGTGAAGATAGGAGTGGCCGGACCAGTAGGCTCAGGCAAGACCGCTCTGATAGAAAGACTGACCAGACAGATGGCAGCAGACTACAGCATCTGTGTAGTGACCAATGATATATACACGCGTGAAGACGCGCAGTTTCTGCAGAAAAACTCCACTCTTCCGGCAGAACGTATTTCAGGTGTAGAGACAGGAGGTTGTCCGCACACTGCAATACGTGAGGATGCTTCTATGAACATTGAAGCAGTAGAAGAGCTGGTTCAGCGTTTTCCCGATACGGAAATCGTATTTGTGGAAAGCGGGGGAGATAATCTTACCGCAACATTTAGTCCTGATCTGGCGGATATCACCATCTTCGTTATCGATGTGGCAGAGGGAGAAAAGATTCCCCGTAAAGGTGGCCCTGGGATTACCCGTTCGGATCTGCTGCTGATCAACAAGATAGATCTTGCTCCATATGTGCATGCTGATCTGTCTGTCATGGAACGTGATGCAAAGCGTATGCGTGGAGAAAGACCATTCATCTTTACCAATCTGATGACACTCGAAGGACTGGAAGATGTAAAAAGCTGGATAAAAAAATATGCACTGTTAGAAAACTAAACCCGGAATGGAAAGTAGTATTAAGATCAATGTCGAAAGAGAAGGTACCTATAGTGTGTTGAAGGAAAGTTATCATAATGCTCCTTACAAACTGACACATTATGGCGCCCCCCGGGCACAGGAGCATCTTGAGATGATCATTATGAGTGCCTCGCCCGGTATTATGGACGAAGATCACCTGACTATTGATATCCGCGTCAAGAAAGATGCCTGTTTCAAGTTGTTTACCCAGTCCTTCAATAAGCTGCATCCAATGAAAAAGGGAGCGACACAGGATACGATAATCAAACTGGAAGCAAACAGTATACTGCAATACGTCCCGCATCCTGTTACACCTTTCAAAGATGCCATCTTTCATGCAAGCAATCGAATTGATATGCATGAAACAGCTACGCTCATCTGGGGAGATATTATCAGCGCCGGCAGAATCTATATGAATGAAGCCTTCCAGTTTCAGAAAGTCCACAGCCGTACAACACTGTACAGAGACGGGAAACTGATCTATACAGACAATCAATGCCTGATGCCGCATGAGCATCCCGTACGCAAGTTGTTATTCTTCGAAGACTATACCCATCAGGCTGCTTTTATCTATTCAGGTCCGTTTGCCAGACAGATGAAAGAAGAATTTGATGAAATATTAGCCGGATCATATGAAAACATCACTTTCGGCTTTACATACTGTGCAGACAACAGTATTCTGCTGAGGGCACTCGGACACGATGGCGAATTGTTGTACAGCTTTCTGACTATGCTGTCACAAATGTGCTGGGAATTTACACAATATCAGCAGCAGTTGCTGATCAACGAAAGTGTAGTGCTGTCTCAAGAGACACAAGAGATCGGAGATAAGGAAATCCCGGAACCTAAAGCTCCGGCCAAAAAGAAAAGTAGAAAGAAAACAGCAGCCTGATATACTGCTGGCAAACATATAAGGTATGCACGAAACCGGAATAGTACAAGAAATATTTGATACGCTGCGGGAAGAATATCCCGACCGTTATCAGGAAATCGTGAAAATCAGACTCGAGGCAGGACTCTTAAGTAATATTCAGCCTATTCTGATACAAAATGCTTTTGAAGCCTATATTACGGGAGATGCCTGGTTCAGAAATACAGAACTGGAAGTGAAAGTTTTACCCATACTGGCCTTTTGTGAGAACTGTAAGAAATCTTTTGAGGTCGTTTTTCACCGGTTTGTCTGTAGCTGCGGTATCACATCCGACAAGGTAATTCAGGGAGAAGAATTAAGAATAACACAGGTAACATTTAAAAATAACGAACATGAGTAATACAGCAATACCTAAAAGCAATCAAATGCCGGTAGGATCGGTACAATGCGAGAATACATCATTAAATCTATTAAAGGCCAATGATTTTGTGGCCAAAGCTATCCGCGAGCGATTGGCAGATATTTGTATCATCAATATCTGTTCCTCTCCTGGTAGTGGTAAGACCACGTTAATGCAGGAAACCGGTAAGCGCCTCGGAAAACAGCTGAATATAGCTGTCCTTGTCGGCGATCCGGAAACCGAAAGAGATGCGGTACGTATGCGCGAAGTCGGAATTAATGCATTACAAATCGTAACAGGAGGGATGTGCCATATAGAAGCGCAGATGATTCTGCAGGCATTAGACCATATCAATCTGGACAATGTGGATTTACTGTTTATAGAGAATGTAGGCAATCTGGTATGTCCTGCAGCTTTTGATCTGGGAGAAGACTATCGTGTAACATTGCTCGCGGCCACCGAAGGAGACGACAAACCCAAGAAATATGCACGGATGTTTTTGACGAGCGAACTGATGGTCGTTTCAAAAGCAGATCTTTTGCCCTATGTGCCCTTTTCAATTGATGCTGTAACTAAAGATGCACAGGAAGTCAATCCAAAGCTGGAAGTCCTTATGATCAGTAGTCTCAATGGAGATGGTATGGATGAATGGTGTGCATGGCTAAACAGTAAAGTCGAAGAAAAGAAAGCATCCAAAATAAAGCAATAATCAGAATGCTTTATATTTCAGACAACAACTATACAGCTATACCGTCGGGTATAGCTGTAGAACTTGTATACATGGAATGGTATGAGGTACGGAAGACACTGCTGGAGCGGGAAACTTCCTCGGGAAGAATGATCCGTATACAGCGCGAATCCGGTGAATATCTCAATGAGGGGCAGGTCGTGCATCTGGACGACAATTATGCTATCAGACTGTATATCAAACCTTGTGATTGCATTATACTGCATGCAAAGGATGCGCAGATGGTAGGACAATTCTGTTTTGATGTCGGCAACCGGCACTTACCCGTTTTCTGTTTGAATGATGAATCATTTGCTGTGGCCTATGACGGTCGGTTGTATAGTGCACTATCCGCCAAATATGCCGGGTATATTCAGCTGACTGCAGCCCGGTTGTTGCCTGATCAGGCTCTGTATATGTTCCGGAAAAATAAAATTACAGTATGACAAATAGAAGAAAAACAGCCTGGCAATGGATCAGTAGCTTGATTCTCCTGACATTGATCATTGCCTGCAGCAATTCCGGCGAAAAGAAACAAACAGCAGAAAAAATTTCGGCAGTAGATGCACGTGGTAAAGAGATCACACTGGAAGCGTATGCACAACGTGTTGTTGTGCTCTTTGAGCCCTTTGTCGATCAGATATATATGCTTAATGCAGGAGACAGGCTGGTTGGTATTCCGCAACAGATTTATCAGAATCCTTCTACCTACCATTTTCTGTCTTTACTTGATAAGCGCATTGCACGTAAGCAGATTGTGACCCCTACTTTCGGAGGCCGGTCTACCCATGTAGAGACATTGGTAGCGTTAGAAGCAGACCTTGCCATCGTATACGAACATGATAAAGAGACGATCGCTCAACTCGAAGATCTACATATTCCGGTATATGTCGTATCCAGCAGAGATAAAGATCATATCTATAGTGAACTTGTCGGTGTAGGAACATTATTGGGTCAGGCACAGCGTGCTGAAGAAATTGTGGGTTATGTGGAAAAGGAAGTAGAGAAAATGAAACTTCACGAGGACATAAAACGTAAGAAGGTATATTATGCATGGTCTAAAGGGCGTGTATTTTCTACCTCCTGTAAGGGATCTCTTGTGGACTTGTCCATGCAGGTGTCTGGTGCCGAAAATGCCTGTCCGCTGACTCTGGAAGCACCGAATATCAGCGCTGAATCCCTTTATAAGTGGAATCCCGATCTTATTGTATTGTGGAATTCCAAATTACAGGATGTCTACAGTTTAAAGGAGCTTGAAGCTCTGCCGGCAGTAATCAATAAGCAGGTGTACAGCATGGAACCCACTTTTTATTACGATCCGCATACTGTCAAATTTCTTTTGTTTGCCAAACAGCTCCGGCAGTGGTGCTATCCAACTTATTCTGAACAACAATTTAAAACAGAACTGCAGCAGACTTTAGCGTTTCTGTACAGTAAAAAAATCTGGGAAGACGAAATATGAAATTTTGGAAATTAAGCTTACTCATTTGTCTGCCTTTATTAGTCCTGTTTTTCTCTCTGGCGTTGGGGAATACAGGATTTCTCCGTTTATCCGAACTAACGGATCTGGTATACGCCGGTCTCGCTTCTTCGTTCGGATGGGAGGTTGCGATGGTAGATTCCAGTATGGAAACCATTGTTTGGCAGGTCAGACTTCCGCGCGTGTTGCTGACCTTTAGTGTAGGCGCCTCACTTGCTGTGGCCGGGGGAGTACTGCAGGCGGTATTTCGTAATCCTATTGTGGATCCGTTTTCTTTGGGGATATCTTCGGGTGCTGCCTTTGGAGCTGCATTGTCGATGCTGGTATCTCTGATTCCGCTCAACCTCTCCGCTTTTTTATTTGGAGTGATGGCTGTCGCTATTACGTATTTTGTATCCTACAGCGGTGCAAAAGGATCATTAGTGACTATGGTACTTGCCGGAATGATTATCTCAGGAGTATTTACAGCGTTCCTTACTATTTTGCAGTATCTGAGTGATCCCTACAAGTTGCAGGCTATCGTTCAATGGACTATGGGAAATCTGCATACAGCTTCCTGGGCGAAATTAAAGGTCGCCATTCTGCCCATACTACTGGGGCTCGGAATAATCATTCTCTTCCGCTGGAAGCTGAACCTCCTCGCACTTGGTGATCAGGAAGCACTGGCGGTAGGAGTCAATCCCAAGATCATCAAACTTATTATGATAGGAGCTGCCACGATGATCACTGCTTCGGCAGTCGCTGCGGTTGGCATGATCAGTCTCTTCGGACTGATTGTACCCCATATCAGCCGGATGCTCTTCGGGCCGAGCAACAGTATAGGAGTATGGGCCAATATCAGTATCGGAGGTACTTTTCTATTGCTCATTGATGATTTTTCACGTACACTGTTACCCTTTGAAATTCCGGTAGGTGTATTTACTATGATGCTGGGCACTCCGCTATTTATTTACCTGATGCGTAAAAACGCTATAAACTGGAACGGATAATGGAAGCAATAGAAATCAGAAATTTAGCTTTTCACTACGGAAAACAAGCTGTGCTTGACGGACTCCGGGCCTCCTTCTGCAAAGGTGAGCTGTCCGTTATCCTGGGGCGCAACGGAAGCGGCAAATCTACCTTGTTTAATATTCTGGCCGGAGTACAACGCGAATATCAGGGACAGATACATATTAATGGGGTGGAACGACGTGCAATTAAAGTCGGTAATGCCAACGGTATCAGACTGGGTTTTATGACGCAATTTCACCAGACCAATTTCCCCTTTTCCGTATATGATGTGGTGATGACAGGCCGTGCCTCTTTTTCCCGTTTTTCACCAAAAGAGGAAGACAGAGAGCAGGTTCAAAACGTGTTAAAAAGATTTGACCTTTGGAAATACAAAGACAAACCGTATACACGACTTTCCGGAGGAGAAAGGCAATTGGTGCTTTTGTGCCGGGTATTAGTGCAGGATCCGGATATTATTCTACTGGACGAACCGACCAATCATCTGGATCTCCACTATCAGGTGGCGGTACTGGATAATCTTAAAAAACTGGTCGAAGAAGGTAAAACCGTGATTTGTATTATGCATGATCCCAATCTTGCGTTTCTCTACGGGGATCGTTTTTTTCTAATGCAACAGCAAGTCCTCACCAGTCTGGAAGGGAAAAATACAGCTAGTATTCATCATTTATTAGAGCAGGCTTATCAGGTGCGTTTAGAGCAGATTCCGCACCGTGGCAAAATAATAATTCTACCCAGTCCTCAGCATCATTATGAATAAAGATTTGATTATAAAGCGTGTTTCAGAACAGGATATAGATGAATTGATCACCTACATATCACAGGCTCGTAAGCTACTTTTTCCCATGTTAGACCATAGTAAAATGCCGCACGATCTGCAACATTTTGCACAGACCTATATTCATAATCCGATTGGTGCATTTCTGGAAGCACGCGACCGTTCAGGAGATCTGATCGCTGTGATCGGAATGATGGCTTATGATCAACGCTTTCCTTTTCTTCAGTTTGAGCATAAAAATACGGTAGAAGTGGTGCGCTTATATGTGAATCCGAAAGGACGAAGACAAGGTATTGCCACTGCTCTGTTTCAGGAATTAGTAGGAGTTGCAAAGACACAGGCAGTGTCAACTTTGTACCTGCATACCCATCCGTTTCTCACAGGCGCTTACGAATTTTGGTTACAATGCGGCTTTCAGACACTTGTCCGGAAAGATCATAGCGGTTTCGCTACTATCCATATGAAATGTGAGCTCTAATACTACACTATCAGACAATTGAAGTTCTAATACAGACAATTATGCATATATTAAAATATACTTTTTACACCGTCATCCTTTTATGCTGCACACTAAACGGACAGGTATTTGCACAGACAGAGCCCATTATATTCGGAAAAGTAACGGATACAGAAGGAAAGGGCCTTCGGGGAATTACTATTGCCCTCAAATCGAAAGAACTGCTTCAGACAAATAGCGATGGTACTTTCCGGCTTCCGGCCGCAGTGAAGTTGCCGGCAACACTCTATTTCAGGGCGGTAGGTTATAAGACCATTTCCGTATCCGTAGATCAGCTGAACTGGAATAACAAAAGCGGACTCGTTGTGCAATTGTTTCCGGTCAGTGTAGAGGTGGATGAAGTACTCGTCACTGGCAGACGTAACAATTCTTATCTTATTAATACAACCGAACTGGGAGGTAAATTTTCAGGATCCCTCAAAGACCTGCCACAATCCATATCACTGGTCAGTAAAGAATTTATAGAAGATAAGCAGGCTTTTGTGATTACGGATGTCGTACAGGATCTGGCAGGTGTCAATCAGGCTTCAGCCTATGACGATCTGACCATTCGCGGATTTAACAGCGGCTATACCAGCGGCATGCGGCTGGTCAATGGTATGCGTTCAGGATATGGTTACGGTACCAGTTTTTGGCGTACTCCGCTTACGGTCAATCTGGAGAGCATAGAGGTACTGAAAGGCCCCGGTGCATCCCTGTTCGGAGATATTACTCCCGGCGGAACCATTAATATGGTTACTAAGAAACCATTGGAAAAGAAACATACGAGCGTTAATTTTGCCATAGGAAGTTTCCAGACCTACCGGTCTACGCTGGATATCGGCGGACCACTGGATTCGGCTAAAAAAGTACTTTACAGATTGAATGTAGGTTATGAAAATTCCAGAACCTTCAGAGATGTTAATCAGCGAAAGAGTATACTTGTTGCGCCCTCTTTCAGTTTTCGTCCGGCAGAAGGAACCACGCTTGATGTTGATCTGACCTATGATAATTTTGATGGTTATCTGGATCGCGGATTAGGTATACGCAATAATGATTTCTATGCACAGTCCCGTTCGTTCAATGTGAGCCAGCCAACCGATTTCTTTAAAACAAATTTTCTTACGCTGTCTGCTCGACTCAATCAGCAGCTTACCGAAGATTTGTCTCTTCATATGAACTATATGAAGTCGATCTATAAAGAAAAATTAAATGAATTTCGTACACTGAATACCTACGCTAATCCGCCACAGAATACAGTGATGAACATGCGCTTCCAATCCAAGCAGATCACCGATTATACAGATAATCTGGTCAATTATCTGCGTTATACACTGGATCGGCCGGGACATCAGCATCAGTTGGTTCTCGGAGTAGATTATGCACAGTATCGGGGAGATAAAGACAATATCCTGCGTGAATCCCGTAGCCGGATGCTGAACGGCAAAGAGGTACCCCTTACCATAGATCTGGAGAATCCCAATCGGGAAGTCATAGATATCTCTTCCTATATCTGGCGTCCGCAGGCGGAATTCCCTTTCCTTAATCCTTATCAAAGTCTGGGATTCTATCTACAGGATCAGGTAACTGTGGGCGAACGCCTTCATGTGGTACTGGGGCTACGTCATGAATATTACCGTTCCAGCAGTGCGGATCTCAAAGAATCTTTCAAAACTAAACAGAATGCCTGGTTACCCCGGTTGGGAATGACCTATAAGATTAATGAGCAGGTTAACTATTTTGCCAGCTATTCGCAAGGCTATGTTCCGGTAGGGGCAGATTTTATTTATAATTATGAAAACTATGGAGCAGATCGTCCTTTCAATCCTGAACGTAGCTTTCAGATAGAGACAGGATTAAAGACCGGATTCTTTAAGAACAACCTCCAAACCGAACTGTCCGTATTTCACATTGGGAGAGAGAATATGCTTATTGCCACCGGAGGTATATCCGACAACGGACTTCCGATCTACCGTCAATCCGGACAAGTAATCTCCCGTGGAGTAGAACTCGATTTTCGGGGGCAGATCAGCAAGGAATTTCAGGTGATGGCCAACTATAGTTTTAACCATACGGAAGTGAAATCATCTTCATTAGCAGGTGAAGAAGGACTGCCCTTGAGTAATGCACCTAAAAATATGGCAGGTATGTGGCTGAAGTATATATTTTCCCGATATGCAGTTAAAGGTCTGGGGTTTGGAGCGGGTGTTTATTATGTAGATCAGCGTCGAATGGATAATGCAGCACGTAAAGGCGAAAACGGAAATGGCGTATGGGATATGTGGCCATCATATACCACAGTGAATACCGCGGTGTACTATCATCTGAGGGGAATGCGTTTTACAGCCAATATCAACAATGTCTTTGATAAATATTATTATCTGGGAGGATTCGATTATACCAGAGGATTTATAGGCACTCCGCGAAACTTTATGCTATCGGTAGGGTTTAATTTATAAAGTTTTATCGACATCAGGCTATCCCTCCCGACTGACGTGAGCGTCACGCTCGTGCCTGGATGAATTAATACAATGCGTCAGTTGGCGTCATATCATAGGAAGAGGTTTTATCGACATCAGGCTATCCCTCCCGACTGACGTGAGCGTCACGCTCGTGCCTGGATAAGATAATACAATGCGTCAGTTGGCGTCCCCGCCAACTGCTTAAAAAGGAGAGAATAGCAGTTCGCTAAAATTCTTTGGGAGAGATTCTGGATTTTTGATTTAAGAGGATGTTTGTATATTTAGGATACCGTGTTAATTCAATTGATTAACGATATAAGATCAAAACATAGAAAATGAAAATATATTACACTATACTATCCATTATACTGTTTACCATGTTTTCCATAAAGACATATGCGCAAGAAAAAAGAACCTACTGGAAACTCGTAAATGTAACAAAAGTCAATAATAAATCCATGTGGGGAATTACGCTGGCTTATATGGATATGATTGCAGAAATGCGGATACATCTTTCTGAAAGCAAAGATTCACTCTACTTTTCCTACCCTGATGAAAAGAAAATCAAGATATCTGATCTTCAGTCATTAACCGATTGCAGATTAAAAAATACAGGAGAATTGCTGGATAGTGTATATGAGGTTGCTATTGAAAAGGATACTTTAAAGATCAAATTTAATTATATCGGTACAGCTGAGAAGGATAATCGTTTTTCATTAAATATGATCCCTGTCAAAAAGGATGAATACATCAGCGAGGTAGAACGTCTGAAAAAACATAAGGAGGAGATCCTTTCAAAAATTAAAACAATTGATTTATCAGCTCTTAGTCTTGAGTGGATCTTGCCAGATTATTTCAAAGTAAAAGAACTGTCGGATTTAAATCCGGTTCAATTGGCGGAGGAGCTGGCAGAAGTAAGCAATGGATTTAAAATAACATCAAATAAAATAGAGTTGACAAAGGACAAAAACAAATACAACAGTTATGGTATTGAAAACATAAACCGAATAGGTTTACACGCGGCCCGTATTCATGCTGTAAATTTTGATAATATAGAACTTGTCAGTAATGTTGTCAATAGTAAAGTGGAAGCAATTATAGTTTCCCAAAATAATATGGATAAATCCGTAATCAGGAATCTATTTGATACTATTTCCGAAAAACTAACAGGAGATTCAGTAGCACAATTCGGTCTTCCCATGCTGTACGATGATAATACTTCCCTTGGCATACATAGTTTTTTTTCGGTCAGCTGGACAGGGAAGGATAAAATAGTGAGGCTAGCTATAGATAATGTGCCGGATGAATTGTTTGATAAGGAAATTGACAATGATATTGCGCTTCCCGAAACATATAGTGCTGCAGATATCGATAAGGTGCTTCGGCATTATCTCGATTTGATACCCACATCTCGTGTCAGGGTATTTATTGTATCAAAAGAATTTGATGAGATATTGCATTTAAAAGAAAACAGAATTGATGGATTAACCCACGGAAATATAAGAGATCATGTTTTCAAATGGAAGTATTACCATGAACTGTTGGATGATGATGAATAATTGTTTAGCAGCTTATAATAGTAAAATGAATAAAAAAATAACGACAAAGAGACGGTACCGCAATGGTAAAGTCTCTTTGTCGTTTATAACGTAAATCAGGGATGAGGAGTAATCTTCGAAAAGACATACAATATATCTGACGCTATCTTCAGACTACACTCTTCATATACTTCATCCTGTTGATCAGAGCTATCGGCCAGCTTCGGATCGTCATAGGGTAGAGGTATCCGTTTCTCAGCTCCTGCAATAAAAGGACAGCCACTATCTGCCTGTGAACAGGTCATTACCGCTGCAAATGCAGATGAAGGATTAAAAGGATTGTCATATGTTTTTGAAAAACCGATTACGGGCAGCGCGTTTGCATTATATTTTACAGCATATACCGGATTGTTTCCGTCAGTAATTTTATAAACCTGAAATCCCTGCTTACGCAGTATTGCTATTACCTTTGCATATAGCGCTGTTGTTTCTGTTCCTCCTGAATAGCAGCATACATTCTGAATCCTGTAATAAGCTGCTGCTGTCTGTGCCCAGATCTGTGCCAACTGACTTCTGCGCGAATTATGGGTGCAGATAAAATGGAGGTCGATCTGCTGTTGATGATTGACCTGCTGTTGAACATAATCTATTAATGTCTGTAAACGACTTTTTGCTGCATCTGTGATCAACAGGTTTTTTTCTACATGCTGAATAGTAGAATATAACTCCGGATACATATTCTGTATAAAGATTAGCAACAACCTGAATCCGGACTACATCCCGAATTGTTCAACTGCGATAGAGCAATCTTTGGTTTGCTGACAGGAATACCGCAGGCATCCTGAGCCAGGCAGGCTGTCGTTTTATTTCTTAAAACAAAGGTTTTCCCGTTAAAGTCCAGGTCATATTTGCCTATAGTTCCCGCCTGATATTCGACTTCTATTTCCGCATCTTCTATTCCCAGTTTCTCTTCGGAAAGCTGAATAATATGTAATAGCTTACCAGGTTTCAATCTGTGTTCGTAGTCATCGGCATTCCATAGCTGAAAACTTACCGTCTTTTCATTACGTTGCACACCACCGCAATCGATAAAGGTTTTAATAATTTGCCCTATTTCAGTTACATGAAAATGTTCAGGGACAAAAGTTCCGTCTTCCAATTGAAATTCAACGTTGTTCAGCGAAGGCAGAATTTCCTTAATGTTTGATAGTTTCATAAGAATCGTATTTTAAAATTAATTTTTTATTATTGTTATATCGCGATATTACGATGTGTTTGATTAAAAAAAATGCTTTTAACAGCATTGATTGACAGTTACGTCCTGATTGAAGAATATATTGAAATGCTGTTGGAAATGTTTCCATACTTTTTCTTCTATGCAGTAACACACGGATTTTCCTTCAATTGAACCTTTGATAATACCCATATTTTTCAATTCCTTGAGATGTTGAGAGATTGTAGCTTGTGCCAGTCCTAATTCATCAATAAGGTCATTACAGATACAGGTCTTTTGATCAATAATATATTGCAGGATAGCAATACGTGCAGGATGACCCAGTACTTTGAATAATGAAGCCATCTTATTCTGCTCGTCAGTAAATATTTCTGTCTTAGTGATACCCATATTGCCGGTTTTAATATCGCAATATTACGATATTAAAACTGGATAAACAAAACTATTCTGATTTTTTTAATGCGTATAATCCATCAATATTATAGGGGAATGACGAATAAGCTGCGTGGGATAATAATGTGTTTTATCTGTTAAAAATTGTTAATCAGTGTTTTGGGTGTTTTAAACCGTAATACGGGTAACTGCACAAAGCTCCTTTCACCCGATATTTGCAGACATGAAACAAACAGAAAAAATAAAACGAAATTCCATGAAAAAATACATGTTTATATTAGTTCTCTCAATCGGACTACTGGCTTTTACCACCGCACGCTTAACCTGTACAGCCTGTCCGGAATCTATTTCAATAACGCATACAGGACAACAGAAAATAGCAGAAGATAAAATAGCAGGAGAAGGAATAGTACAGAAATTAGGTGATAAATATAGTCATACAGATATGCGTGTCAGTAACATACGGCTGACAGCAAATAGTTATCTGCACTGGCATTCTTTACCCGGAGGACAGCTAATGATTGTAACAGAAGGCAAAGGATACTATCAGTCCAAAGGTAAGGAGGTGATAAAGATTCAGAAAGGAGATGTGATAGAGACAACTCCGGGACTCTACTACTGGCAGGGGGCGGCTCCGGATGCCGATCTGGAATTTATTTCCATCATTACTCAGAAGAGTGACAGTCTGATCAACTGGCATGAACAAGTCTCTGATAAGGAATATAAAGCGGCTATTGATGTGGCCGATAATTCCTAGGATACTTAGCATTTGATAATTTAAATCAGTATAAAAGCTCCCATGATTAGAGCTTTGTATCTGTATCCTATTCCTCAGTTTGACATTCTTCGGAGTAAGTTACTGGTGCAGAATCCGCTGTGGTAATATATGCTTATATGTTTTTCGGATAAGCGTTTGAAATCGTTTAATGACTGAGAATTGCGGACTTCCGACAACAAATATAATATGTGATAAGATTAGGGTATAGCAGGTAGCGTTTTTCGAAACGCTGCCTGTTTTTAAGGTTCTTCTTTAAAGAAGAAAGGCTATTCTTCGGGTTTTTCAAAGCCCTATATTTTCAAATTCATTATTTCGGGAACTTAAAGAAAAATCGGTATGAACAATTGTCAATATCTTTAAAGCCTAATCTCTTCAAGATAAGGTTTTTTTAAAGCTATAAACAAAATATATTATTTATTCATTATTAAGTTTTTATAGAATTAATCCAATCCTTGTTTATAATAAACAGCAATTTTATTTGTCATATTAATGTCATTATTTTTTTATAACAATTTTATTGATTATTCTCATTCCATCTGAATATAAGATTTGGTTAATGTATTTTTTTATAAATATTTTAATTTTAATAATATTTTAACTTTGCTTAAATAAATTCTGAGTTTTGTTTTCTTTTCAGTTTTATGCTATGTGTTACTTGTGTTAATTTGTATCTTTAAAGTAAAGTCATAATCGGTTTTTATTAATCTTAAATCATAGTCTGATGCCAATTGTAAATAAACTTATTTCCTTAAGTCAGTCTGACAATAATCTTTTAGATATCTGTGTATCTGTACTCGATCATTATAATGTGAAAAGAACCCGTATTCACTTAAATAATTTGATAAACAAGCATATAGATTATCCTGGGATATTAACACTGATCGACTGTCTTAATGTTTACGGAATAGAAAGTGCCGCTATCCGAAAGGGGGATTATGCATTCACAGACTTTGAGACTCCATTTGTTTGCCCTATTCAATTACCGGATTGGCCCCAACCTTATTTTGCATTAGTCCTTGATGTAAGTGAAAATAACATAAGTTATCTGGATCCGGTTAAAAATGTTTATCGCACAGTTAAAGTCGAAGAATTTAATAAACTGGAAAAGGGTATAGTCTTATTACTTGATGGTGATAATAAGAAAGATGAGGTAAATTTTGAGGTTAATAAGAAGCAAGAGAGACAGCATGTAATTATGAATTCTTTTCCCCTGTTTATGATTACCATCGCTTTAATTTTTTCGGGCACTTATTCTTATTTATCTCTGCAGATTAGTTTATCAGGGATAATATTACTATTGCTTAATGTTGTTGGAACTTTAGCCAGTATTTTATTAGTCTGGTTTGATATTGATGCCCATAACCCCTTTTTAAAGGATGTGTGTGGCTCCGGGCAGGGCAAGGTGAGTTGTAATGCTGTATTAAGTTCAGATGGAGCCTCTGTCTTTGGATTCAGCTGGTCTGTAGTCGGGCTTAGTTATTTTGTCACGTTATTCTTATCCCAACTCTTGTTCGGGCCTGGAAATAGTTATTATTTTCCAATTTGGACCTCCGTTTCCCTGCTTACAGTATTCTATATCTTGTATTCGGTTTATTATCAATGGAGAGTAGTTCACCAGTGGTGTCCGCTATGTTTGGCCGTACAGGCGGTATTGTTATTGTCCGGCATACTTTCATTGTTCTACGTCATTCAGACCGGTATTATTACACCTGAACCTTATCACGTATTCGCTTTATTGTTTATCGGGCTGTCTGTGTTGATATTGGTTCATAGGGCTGTCCCTCTTTTAAAAACAGCGGGAGAGAGCAAGGCGTATGAAAGAAAATGGAAACGGTTAAGATATAATCCGGATGTATTTAATATGCTGCTCCGCAAGGAAACACAAATCGACCATCCGACGCAAGGGTTGGGTATTGTGATAGGAGATCTTAATGCGAAACATGAGATTATCAAAGTCTGTAATCCTTATTGTGGCCCCTGTTCTAACGCCCACCCGGAGTTGGAAGTATTACTACACTCGAATCCCAATGTAAAAGTCAGGGTCATCTTTACAGCTACCGGAGATCAGGGGGATATCCGAACTGCTCTTGTGCAGCATTTATTGGCTATAGAAGAACAATATGGGCCTGATGTGGTTCGTAAAGCACTGGATGACTGGTATGGTACAGAGACGAAAGATTATACTGTCTTTGCTTCTAAATACCCGATGAATGGAGAACTCTTATTGCAAAAACATAAAATAGACAATATGAAGAATTGGTGTGACCATATGAAGATCAGGGCGACCCCTACATTCTTCATAAATGGCTATGAGCTTCCGGACTCTTATCGCATCAGTGAACTTAAAGATATACTTTAAGATACTACGTAGAAAAGAGACCCGGGCAGATTGCAAGCAGACCCGGGTCACAGAAGGTTCCCTGAAAAAGGCCCTCCGATCGATATCCCGGAGTGAAGGGACATCATAAACTTAAAAAAATAAAAATATGAAAAAGATTAGTTTAAAATCAATTAAAACGGAAGAACTTCTTTCACGTGATGAGCTAAAGCAGATTATGGGAGGATTTAGTGATAATGGTGGTAGTGGTAGTAAGTGTAATTGTAATACATCTGCTGATTGTAACAGCAGTAAAGATGGTAAAGTTTGCCGCAATTGTAACGGTCCTTCAGGAGGCTATTATGGATACTGTACACAATAGTTTTAGAAATTGGAGAGAGTTTTCTTTCCAATTTGTTGATTTTTAATTTGTTTTGGCTGTTAAGGAAATATGATTGTAATACTTCGATTATTTTTATTTACATTAATCTGTTTTGGATTATTCCCTGTTTTGGATTATTCTCAAGAGTATAATAAATTTACTATAAAAGGAATTGTAGATACTGTTCCGTTCGCATCCTATTTTATTTCCTATTATAAAAATGGAGTTGAAATAAAAGATACAATTACATTAGATGTAAATAGAAAATTTAAATTTACAGGAAATATTACAGAACCTAGTCTTCTTTTCATGAGTATTGAAAATAAGTATGATTCTACAATAGTCGGCCCTTTTACATGTTACACTTTATGGGTAGAACCTCGTAAAACAATTTTGTTTAAAGGTAAAACAGGATGGTTAGTTAAGGGAAAAAGCGGACTTACCCTTAGCTCTGTTGATAAACAATCCGATGTAATAAATTCGGAGACTGAGATTCTGGATAGAAGATACAATGATTATAGTGATAAGGCTCTGAAAGAATGGAAGAGTCGTACTAATGAATCGCTTACTGATTTTGTAGTATCCCAAATATATGATAGTGTAAGTAGTGATTTTATCAAAAAGAACAAAAATTTGTATTATTCTCTGCATCTCTTGTATACTAAATCCCGTAAAACAAATCCGGATCATCGATTTATAAATGAGCAACTGGCTAATTTTGATGATTCTCTGTTGAATACATATACTGGCAGGGAAATAAGAAAGCGTTTAGAATCAGTGAAAAATCTCAGCCTGGGGCAGGTATTTCCTTCTTTTGAGCAGCAGGATACTTCTGGTAATATTATATCTCTGACAGATTACAGGGGTAAATATGTACTGGTCGAATTTTGGGCAAGCTGGTGCGGTCCGTGTAGAAAAGAATATCCTTCACTTAAAGCGTCCTATCAAAAATATAAAGACCTGGGTTTTGAAATTATCGGAGTATCGTTGGATCATTCCCGGGAAGCCTGGTTAAAAGCTATCCGGGAAGATAAACTGGATTGGATTCATGTATCTGATCTGAAAGGATTGCGGAATGCAGTGGCTAAACAATATTTTGTTGAATCTATTCCTGATAGTTTTCTGATAGATCCGGAAGGAAAGATTATAGCCAGAGAATTGACAGGAGAACAATTGCAGAAAAAGCTTAAGGATATTTTTTACACAGAAAATAAGTATAAAGAATAACATACTACGTAGAAAAGAGACCCGGGCAGATTGCAAGCAGATCCGGGTCACAGAAGGTTCCCTGAAAAAGGCCCTCCGATCGATATCCCGGAGTGAAGGGACATCATAAACTTAAAAAAATAAAAATATGAAAAAGATTAGTTTAAAATCAATTAAAACGGAAGAACTTCTTTCACGTGATGAGCTAAAACAGATTATGGGTGGATTTCGTGATAATGGTGGTAGTGGAGGATGTCCTGTCCCATGTAGGGGAGGGGGACAAGTATATTGTGTAACTACGGATTGCAGACCCGGAACCTGTGGATATTACCATGGAATATACGGTTGCATGTAATAAATTTTGGATACTTTCAGCTTATTGCACATATTTTTATGTGCAATAAGCTTCTTACTAACGTGCTAAGTGAAATTTTTATGAATAAATATATCGTTCTACTAATTCTTGTTTACGGGTCAATTTTTCAGTTAGATGCGCAGGAAAGCTATTTTACAAAAAGTGGATACACTTTTTTAACGATAAAGTTATCCGGGACTTATCCGGACTCAGTTGATATTTCAACTCCGTACATATCTAACCCACTATCACAGGCAAAGCCAGAAAAATTTCAGACCATTAATGATTCAACTTTTTTATTGTCATGTTATACTTTTGGACCAACTATTATTTATTTCAATATTAATGGTCGGTATATAAGTTCTGTTTTATTGCCAAATCAATCAGATATTTTAAGCATATTTTTTAAGAATTATATTGATTTTGAAATGAAATATGAAGGTTGTTTCAAAGAGTTTTTTGATAATTCATATCTGTTGCCCGCATTAATCAAGAATTCTTTTGAATATCGATATAAATCTATGTTAAAAGTAAAAGGCGTAGAAGCCGCTTTTAAAACGGCAAATGATTTTAGAGATTTCCGACTTAAGAATGTTGATGAGATGATAGAAAAATTAAGTGTAAATGTCAAATCTGATCAACTTAAAATGCAATATAAAAGGGGTATAAAGGACTTTTATATATATTCTTTGATAAAGGATTATAGTGATTTAGTTAAGCTTCATAATATGACTATTGGTTTAGATTCATTAGACATCCTTAAGTATATTCCTCCTCGCGATCAAAGCTATTATGATGCTATAATAGATAGTCGATATCAAGACACAATTTCGCTTATTTCATCAGATTCTTATTTTAATCTTTTGAGTAGTATCCGACAAGATTCTTTGCTTAAACTACCATTGATTAGTACAGTAGGAATTAAGGTGTACAAGAATTTATTGAAGAATATTTTTGGGCGTTATTTTTCTCAGGATGAAAATTTATTCTTAGATATGATGGTCGCAAATGCCTATATAGGACAAATAAATAATGGTTTATCATTATCTGATGAAGATAAATTTAATATTATATCTTTTTTAGAAAACAGAGATCTTGTTAACTATATCCTGTATCAGAATGATATTAATGTTCAGAACTATAATACTGTAAATTCTAAGAAATCGGGTAAATACTATTTTGCTTTTGAAAAAAGCAAAATACTGGTTATGAATGACATTATAGCAAAATATAAAGATAAGGTTATTATTGTGGATTTTTGGGCTACTTGGTGTGGACCATGTATTGAAGCATTTGATAAAATCAAGGGAGTAAAGAAGAGATTCGCTGATCGTGATGATGTAATTTTTGTTTACCTGACCGATGAAACCTCTGATTATACCGGATGGAATAATTATGTCAATCTTTTCGAAGGAGAACATTATTATCTTTACAATAACCAATTGTCCTTAATATCAGACACATACGGTGTAAAATATATTCCGAGCTATTTGATTTTTAACAAAAGGGGCGAATTGTCTCAAAAAAGTCTTGGTGGTTATATGGGAAATGAAAAAGCAATTGAGTGGATTGAAAATGCGCTAAAGGAATAAATTATATTAAATCTATGCATGACTTTAAAATACCTGTATACATTATCAATCTAAAAGAAAGGATCGACAGACAAACGCATATCCTTAATGAATTTAAAGATAAGCCTGAATTTGAGATATTTTTATTTGAAGCTATCCGGGATGCTATAGGTGCAGTAGGGCTTTGGAAAAGTATAACAGCGGTTGTAAAACTGGCTAAGGAAAAGGGTGAAGATCTGATAATAATTTGTGAAGATGATCATCAGTTTACAGAGAACTATAATTACAATCAGTTGCTAAAGAATATAGAAAGGGGTGAAAGATTTGGAGCCAATATTCTACTGGGGGGGATAAGTTGGTTTGACTATATGACGCAGGTTCACCCAAATCTTTTCTGGATTAATAGTTTTAATGCGACACAGTTTGTAATTATGTACAGTTCTTTTTTCGATTGCATATTGAATGCAACCTTTGATGCGCACGAAAATGCCGATTTTAAGATTGCAGAGCTTACAGAGAGTAAGTATGTTATGTTCCCCTTTGTTTCTGTACAGCGGGAATTTGGTTATTCTGATGTCACCTCCAGAAATTCAGAAGAAGGTTATGTAAACGAATTGTTTATCCATAGCGAGCTTAAATTGGATCACATGGATACTGTCCGTAAATTTTATAATCTTAAATTTTGAGTTATGTATGAAGAATTAGTAATCCCTGTATATCTTATCAATCTTCCTGAAAGAAAGGATAGATTAAAACATAGTATGACTCAGTTCAAAGATAAGTCCGAATTTTATATTACAATTATTGAAGCTTGTAAGCATGAAAGGGGAAATTATGGGCTTTGGATGAGTATTGTTAAGGCTGTGAAAATGGCAAAAGATAATGATGATGATGTAATGATACTGTGTGAAGACGATCATAAGTTTACCTCAGATTACACGAAGGAAATACTCTTTCGTAATATTATTGAATCCAATGAAGAAGGAGCTAAGATTTTATTAGGAGGAGTAAGCAATTTTAATCAGGCTATTCCACTGAGCACAAACCGATGTTGGGTAGATTTTTTTCAATACACACAATTTACTATTATTTTCAAAAGTTTTTTTGATGAAATACTTTCGGAACCTTTCGGAGCTGAGGATGCAGCCGATCTAAAATTCTCGCATATGACTAGTCATAAAATGATATTTTATCCTTTTATCTCTGTTCATAAAGATTTTGGATATTCAGATATACCTGTACCTGGATTGGATACGGCGCGGTATAGTTTGCTCTTTGAAAACAGTATGAAAAAACTGGATAAGATCTATCAGATAAAGGAGAAATTAAAGGCTTGTACTATTCAAGGCGATGAGTAACGAACCAACTTATAGTAATACATCTGTATAATAAAACCCGAAGAATCCTAAAAATTGAAAAAGCGATTTCCACATTACACACAAATGGATCAGATGGACTGTGGTGCCACCTGTCTGCGGATTATTTTCAAATTTTATGGACGGGCTGTATCTATTCATAAAATCAGGAAATTGTGTTATACGACAAAAGACGGAGTCAATCTTTTGGGAATATCTGAGGCAGCTGAGAAGTCGGGTTTTCGTACATATGGGGTACGTCTGAATCTGGATCAACTTAAAGAAATAGAATTACCCTGTATCCTGCACTGGAACCAAAATCACTTTGTCGTACTTTATCGGATTACGAATAAAAAATATTATCTGTCAGATCCCGGAGCCGGGTTAATCAGTTATGATGAAAAGGAATTCGCAGCCAATTGGTTTTCCTCAAAAGAACTGCATGCTGGGCTATCGCTGGTGTTGAGTCCGGGGCCTGAATTTTATAGCCTTGAAGAAGAAGATTCCACTAACAATATGCAGTGGGAGAGAATAATAACCTATTTTTTTAAATATAAAAAACTGTTCTTCCAGCTCCTATTAGGAATGTTATTAGGGACGCTCCTGCAGCTTATTACTCCCTTTCTGACCCAATCCGTAGTAGATATTGGTATCAATACCAGGAATATCAGCTTTATCAATATGATACTGATTGCCCAACTGATGCTGTTTGTAGGGAGTACTTCTGTATCCTTTATTCGTTCCTGGATAATGCTTCATGTCAGTACCAGAGTCAATATTTCTATTCTGACGGATCTGCTGATCAGGATTATGAAATTGCCGATGAGTTTTTTTGATATCAAGACACATGGGGATATAATGCAACGAATGAGTGATCAACAGCGTATAGAAACTTTTCTAACGGGCAGTACATTAAATACGCTGTTTTCACTGGTCAATATGTTAGTCTTTGGTACCATACTGATTATCTATGATCAGCTCATTTTTGTAGTTTTCTTTGTCTCTACGCTATTGTATACGCTTTGGATACTCTTTTTTATGCGCTATAGACGAGAACTGGATAACAAAAGGTTTAAGATCTCTTCAGAAAATCAAACCTATATGGTGGAGATGATTCAAAGTATCAAGGATATCAAACTGAATAATTCGGAAAAACAAAAACGATGGGGCTGGGAGGCTCTTCAGGCCAGACTTTTTAAGTTTAAAGTCAGGAGTCTGGCTATTTCCCAATATCAGTCTATAGGGTCCATGGCTATCAATCAGATTAAGGGAATTCTGATAACCTATATCAGCGCCAAATCAGCTATTGATGGCGATATTACGCTTGGGGGGATGATGGCTATTCAGTACATCGTAGGTATGGTGAGTAATCCTGTGGAGCAGTTGCTTGGATTTATGGAATCTTATCAGGATGCGAAGATGAGTCTGGAAAGACTAAACGAAATATATGAAAGTGAAGCTGAGGAAAATCCGGCCAATGATTATATCACAACGCTTCCTGAGGACAAGACCATAGTGATCAAAAATCTGACTTTCCGATATTACGGAGCCGGAAATGAACCTGTATTCAACAGTCTTAATCTCACTTTTCCATCCGGTAAGACAACGGCGATTGTCGGAATGAGCGGAAGTGGCAAGACTACTATACTGAAGCTTCTGATGCGTTTCTATCAGTATGAGAAAGGGGAGGTAACAGTAGGCGGTAAAAACCTGCAACACATATCTCATTACATCTGGAGAAACTCTTGTGGAAGTGTGCTTCAGGATAATGTGATTTTCTCAGATACGATAGCGAATAATATAGCATTGGGTGACGAGCTTGTGAATGAGCATTTATTACGTAAAGCGATTACAGTGGCTAATCTCGAGGACTTTATTGCGGAGCAACCTTTTGGTTTAGCAACAAAAATAGGTGCAGCCGGCAAAGGAATCAGTCAGGGCCAGAAACAACGTTTACTAATCGCCAGAGCTGTATACAAACAACCGGATTATATTTTTCTGGACGAGGCTACTAATTCACTGGACGCCAATAACGAAAGAGTCATCATCGAGAATCTGAAGAGTTTCTTTGAAAATCGGACAGTAATCATTGTCGCACACAGGTTGAGTACAGTTAAAAATGCGGATAATATTATTGTACTGGATCGAGGATCAATTGTAGAACAGGGAAACCATAATGAACTGACTGCCCTTAAAGGGCAATATTATGAACTGGTTAAAAATCAACTGGAACTGGGTAATTAAAATAGCTGATTATGATTAAGCAAAGTTTTGGCGACACGGATATTCATAGTGAGGATATGCAGGATATTATTGCACGTCCCCCCTCCTGGTTATTGAAAAGAGGGATTTCCTTTATATTTCTGACATTGCTGATGCTTTTTGGCATGACCGCTTTTATACGGTATCCGCAAATGATCACTGCGACGATGAAAATTACGACAGATAATGCTCCCAAGTCCGTCGTAAATAAGATAGCAGGAAGTATAGTTCAGCTTTTGGTAAAAGATGGGGAATGGGTTAACCAATTTGAGACGCTGGCATACATGGAAAGTACAGGAAATCATGACCAGATACTAAATCTTCTTGAAAAATTGAAAAGAGTTCAGAAGTCTGAGGATAATCAGAATCTGGAGTTAAAGAATATAACTTCTCCTGTTGATCTGGAGCTGGGAGAAGTTCAGAGTGCATATCAAAATTTTTATCAGGCTTACCTGAATTATCTGGCAGCCAGAGATGATGGAATCTATTTCCGGAAGCGGAGTATACTGCGCAAAGAAATGGATAACATTGGCGAACAAAATAAGCGTATACAGGATTCGTATGCGCTTCAGAAGAGAGAAATCAATCTGGCAGAAAAGGAATATGAAAAATATAAAATACTTGCAGAAAAAAAAGTGATCAGTCCGATGGAACTTCAGAAGCAGGAGGCTTTACTTATTTCTAAAAAACAGGGTATTCCTCTGGCAGAGAATAACCTGTTGAATAATCAGTCCGCTTCCTTAGCCAGAATAAAAGAACTATCCGATTTAGATAGTAAAATATCCGATGAGAAGAAAAAAATCTATCAGTCACTGAATAGTCTGATCAGTGAAATCGAAAACTGGAAAAAGCAGTATGTCCTTGTCGCCCCAAGTTCCGGGTATGTAATATATGGTAGCGCTATTCAGGAAAATCAGTTTTTGCCTATATCCAGCGATGTATTTTACATAAATTCCAAAAATGAGAGGTATTATGGAGAGATGCAACTACCACAATTGGAATTTGGAAAAATAAAGATAGGGCAGGAAGTGATGATCAAGGTTAGAGGTTTTCAGTATCAGGAATATGGATATCTGAAAGGTAGAATCCGATCGATAAGCGATATTCCGATAAAAGACAGCCTCTTTCTTTCTATGGTCAGTATTGAGCGTAAACCTCAGGATTCACTGATCAGACTCCGCCCCAGACTGCTTGCAGATGTGGAGATTATTACAGAAGAAGAGTCGATACTAAAAAGAATCTGGAGAAATCTGACAAAAAACTTTTATAAATATTAATATTCAATTTTTATTATTTACACATATATGGACTCAAATAAAATTATTCAAGGGCTTTGGATCGGCGAATATCTTTCAAAAATGGAGTGTCTTTGTATGACTTCATACTTATCTAAAGGTCATGTATTTCACCTGTATTCCTATAATACGTTTAGCAATCTTCCTAAAGGAGTAATATTAATGAATGCCAATGACATTATTCCAAAAAATAAGCTGTTTAGAGACAGCAGTGGTGGGTGGAGTTCTTTTTCAGATTGGTTCAGATATATGTTGTTATATAAAAAAGGCGGTTGGTGGGTAGATATGGACAGTGTCTGTCTGAAATATTTTGATTTTGAAGAAGAATATTGTTTCTCATTAGAGTCTGATGATATAGTAAATAATGGGTTTATAAAAGCGCCTAAAAAAGCTGAATTTTTGAAGGACTGTATACATTACATTGATACTAAAGGTTTAGACAACGTGATGTGGCTAAATTTTGGACCATTTTTATTCACAAATGTCCTGAAACAATATGATTCTTCTGCTTTTATAAAAAGCAAGGACTATTTTTGCCCTGTAAATTGGCAGGATACAGATAAGCTCATTCAGCCCCCTCTTATCTCAATTAGTGAAGAAAGTTATTCTATACACCTTTGGCACGAAATGTGGCGTCAGAAAGGATTAGATAAAGATGCTACATTTCATCCGGACTGTTTGTATGAGAAGTTGAAAAAGGAAAACGGTTTAACCTGATAATTTCTTTTGAATAGATAGTCTTATGACATCATTTTAATGATCCATCTTTTACTCCTGTCCGATAAAAATAAAATGTGGATTAGTGATGTTATTTAAGTCGCTTATAATGAAACTGTAATATATTTTGTTTGCAGTTTTGAGATCATGTTTAAAACTGAATGAGAAAAATAATAAATGTTGAAAAGTTGAAAAAACTTTCATTAGCAAGCGGATGTTTCATTAATTTTTTTTGATAGTAATAATAGCGACAGTTGGTAACATTAACAACTGCAAGGCTATTTATGAACATCGGTTACCGTGGTAATGTCATCGATCAGATAAACTAAACATTTGGATATCTAATGAAAATAGTCATGAAGATCGACGAAGGGAACAAGGAATTTACGCCTTTCAGCAAACGACAGTCGAAGAAAGAACATATTAATGCTTCATAATGATCCAAGGCTTTGTAGGCTCGAAGTCGGTATTAGCAAATATATTACAAAAGTTTCTGGAATGTTCTCCCCCTGCAAAATCAAACCTTTGTATATATTGTAATTACCATGTCTTTAACTAGGATGATTCAATAAAATATAGCGCAACTCTGTTAATTATATAAAATTTTACGAAAATTATATAAAGCATATTTTGATTTTTATAATAATATTTGCTTTATGATGAAGAGGTTAATATTGATTCTTATGACTGTTTTCTATCTGGCAAGTGCCAGTGGGGCAGGAGTACATCTTCATTATTGTATGGGGCAGTTGGTAGACTGGACTTTCGTTAAAGACAAAACCGACGATTGCGGTTTCTGTGGAATGGAGAAAAAACAACCTCTGGAAAACGACTGTTGTAAGGATGTAGATTACAAGGCAAATCTGGATAAGGCTTATAAAATAAATAACCAAAATTATAAATTTGAACAGGTAGTCTTTATTATACCACAATTCAAGCCACTGGAAACTTCGCTGTTTACTCCTGTGCGTGTGCTGCTTTTATCACATGTAATGAGCAAAGCACCTCCTTTGGGAGAGTACCCTCCAATATTCCTAAAAAATTGTACCTTCAGGATATAGTTTCCTTTTAAGTTTTTTAAGGTATCTTTTACAATTATCTCTTGAAAAAGAATAAAAGGCTTTATAATAGTCTGTTTTTTCCTTCAGATAGTTGAATCTGGCTGCTCAATAAAAACAATCCTTTTCCTTACGGTTCATTCCGTTTCAAATTTACATGTCTTTTTTTTATTAATCCGTTGTCTCTTAGCGCTTGCATAAGTTTTGAGGACAACAACAAAATCAAATCTTTATGAAATCATTAAAAATGATTGCCATAGTGGCCTTGACCATGTTTGGTACTGCGGCTCTGGCACAAAGCAAAACTGAAAAAATCAAAGTGTTGGGGAATTGCGGTATGTGTAAAAAACGCATAGAAGCTTCCTTAAAAGATGAGGCTATTACCAATGCTGACTGGGATAAAAACAGTAAAATGCTGACCGTCACTTACAACAGTAATAAAATCAACAGTCAGACTATCCAACAAAAGATAGCTAGCGCAGGTCATGATACCCCGCAGGTAAAAGCCAAAAACGAGATTTATGACAAGTTGCCGGGTTGCTGCCAGTACGATCGTACAGGTAAACCTTCAAAGGCGCACTAATATTTTCATGCCGTTCAAAATGAGAGAAGCTGGGAGGTAACTGGCCAAGCCTGTTCCTCCTTAGCTCTTCTTCGTGATAATCCGGGATGAATATATAACAGGATATGGAACCAAATTAAGGAAAAGGATAATTTAAATGGTACATCAAATTATAGAATGGTCCATGCGCAACAGATTTATCGTGTTGGTGCTGGCTATTGGGATATTTGTCTGGGGTGTATTTGCGGTTAAGAAAAATCCGATAGACGCGATCCCCGACTTGTCCGAAAATCAGGTAATCGTATTTACAGAGTGGATGGGCCGGTCTCCGCAACTGATAGAAGATCAGGTGACTTATCCCCTGGTTACGAATTTACAAGGAATTCCTAAGATCAAATATGTGCGAGGTTCGTCTATGTTTGGCATGAGCTTTATCTATGTCATTTTTGAAGATGATGTGGATGTTTACTGGGCCAGGGAACGGGTTATGGAGCGTATCAGTACGATCTCCAGTACATTACCTCAGGGAGCAACTCCTCAACTGGGGCCGGATGGTACGGGGGTCGGCCATGTGTTATGGTATACGCTGGATGCTCCCGATACGGATCTGGGTGAGCAGCGTGCCATACAGGATTGGTACGTGAAGTTTGCTTTGCAAAATGTACCGGGAGTGAGTGAAATTGCTTCTTTTGGAGGTTTTCAAAAGCAGTATCAGATCGCTATCGATCCCAACAAGCTATTGTATTATAAACTCACCGTTCCGCAGGTTATTGCCGCTGTCCGCAGTAACAACAACGAAGCTGGCGGGCGTAAATTCGAGATGAGTGATATCGGTTACATCATCAAGACTTCGGGTTATCTGAAATCTATAGATGAAATCGCGAATATTCAACTCAAAAGCCAAAATGGCACACCAATCCGGATATCTGATATTGCTGTTGTCCAGATGACAGGAGAAACAAGACTGGGGATATTTGATCAGGATGGTGCTGGCGAACGTGTAGGAGGGATAGTCGTGATGCGTTATGGCGAAAATGCTGCTGAGGTAATAGATAACGTAAAAGCCAAGATGACAGAGGTAGCCAGAGGCTTGCCAAAGGGAATGAAATTCGACATTGTCTACGACCGGGGAGAGCTTATAAAAGAATCAGTAGATTCGATCACACACACACTCATTGAAGAAATGATTGTCGTATCGTTAATTGTGATCATTTTTCTTTTTCACTGGCGTAGTGCAGTCAGTATTGTTCTGCAGATACCTATAACCATTGCAGCTAGTTTTATTCTTTTAAATGCTTTTGGGATATCATCCAATATCATGTCATTAACGGGTATCGCGCTCGCGATCGGGGTAATAGTGGATAACGGTATTATAATGAGCGAAAATGCATACAAACACCTGGCGGAGCGATATGCTGAGGTTATCGGGGCTAACGGCTCTAAAGTAAATAGTTCTGACAGTTGACAGACCTGGTAAGTATGAAGTTAATACACAACGTTAGTTTATACGAGATGAGGGAGTTGAATCCCAGTCCCGGGAAGTATTTGAATAAAAATCAAAATTAAGATGATGCCATGAAAAATTGGTTTAAAAATAAGTTTCGCAAAACACCTGGTTGGATTAGCGAAGAAGAGCGACTGGCCATTATTACCAAGTCAAGCAAGCAGGTATCCAGAGGTGTATTTTTCGCTACAGTAATTATTATTACCTCATTTTTGCCGGTATTTATGCTGACCGGACAAGAAGGTAAATTGTTTCACCCTCTGGCTTATACGAAAACGTTTATCATGATCGTTGACGCTCTTTTGGTGATTACACTTGCACCTGTACTTATATCTTTCTTCATGAAAGGAAAGTTTAAGCCGGACAGTGCCAATCCGGTAAACAGATTTTTGGAGAAGGTCTATGAACCTATAATCAGGCTGGTGTTAAAGTGGCGGAAAACGACTATTGCGATTAATGTGATCGCCTTACTGATCACGATTCCGTTACTGAAAAAACTTGGTACTGAATTTATACCGCCACTGGATGAACAGAGTATTTTATTTATGCCAGTCACTTTGCCGGATGTATCAAATGCTGAAATAAAAAGGATCTTACAGGTACAGGATAAGATTATCAAAACGGTTCCTGAAGTGGATAAAGTATTGGGGAAAGCCGGCCGTGCCAATACAGCTACAGACAATTCGCCTATCAGCATGATAGAAACTATTATTACACTGAAGCCTAAAAATCAGTGGAGAGAAGGCATTACTAAGAAAGATATTGTGACCGAACTGGATGCCAAATTGCAGATACCCGGAGTGGTAAACGGATGGACGCAACCTATTATTAATCGCATCAATATGTTGGCTACAGGAATTCGTACTGACGTAGGGATAAAGGTGTTTGGACAAGATCTGGACACGATTGCAGCAGTTTCAGAAAAAGTAAAAGCGGCTTTGGAAGGAACTCCAGGTGTGAGTGATTTGTTTGTCGAACCCATTACCGGAGGTAAATATTTGTCTATCGATATCCGAAGAGAGGATTTGTCACGTTACGGGCTCAATGTAGATGATGTAAATCAGGTGGTGGAAACGGCTTTAGGTGGAGCCAGCATAGGCAATACCATAGAAGGCCGGCAACGATTTTCCATCAGTGTACGTCTGGCACAGGACTATCGTAACAGTCTGGCACAGATAGAACGTATCCCGTTGCAGTCACAGAGTTTTGGTGAAATTCCCTTATCGGCGGTAGCCAATGTAAAGTTTGAGGATGGTCCGCCGATGATCAGTTCGGATAACGCCATTTTGCGTGGAGCAGTAATGTTTAATGTGAGGGACAGAGATCTTGGAAGTACGGTGAAGGATGCCATGGAACAACTGAATAAGCAGGATGGAATATTGCCGGAAGGATACTTTTTGGAGTGGAGCGGACAGTACGAAAATCTGATCAGAGGTCAGCAAACTTTGATGTGGATTGCACCGGTAGTTCTGGTCATTATTTTCTTCTCTTTATATTTTGCCTTTCATTCTGTAAGAGAAGCTTTTCTAAGCCTTATCACCGTTCCCTTTGCCCTGATCGGAGGAGCTTATATGATTTATTTTTGGGGTGTCAATCTCTCTGTAGGTGTTGCTGTTGGTTTTATTGCTTTGTTTGGTATAGCCGTAGAGACTGGTATCGTAATGGTCATCTACCTTAATGATGCTATGCAGCAGCTTGTCAAACTTAGAGGTAATTCAAGCGAAACGATCAGTAAAGAAGAATTAAGAGAATATGTTATTCATGGGGCTGCCAAGCGTCTTAGGCCAAAGTTAATGACTGTCTGTGTGTCTTTATTTGGTTTGATTCCTGTATTATGGGCAACCGGCGTGGGAGTGGATGTTATGCAGCCTATTGTTTTGCCAATGATAGGAGGGGTACTGACATCGTCAACACATATCTTACTGGTCACACCGCTTATCTTTCTAATGTCAAAAGAATACGAATTAAGAAAATACGGAAAATTGGAGGTGCACAATGTACAGCATTAAAACTCCCGGATTTTATTCTCCGGATGCTACTTTCCGGTCAATAAAAAAGAATAATGGTTGTGATTCAGATTGCGTCAGGATGATAAAATCGGATGTAATAACTGAGTTTTCAGTTTTGAAAGGTCTTACAGCCTTTACTACAGATTACTTATCTGTTTATTTAAAAATACTTTTTTTTGTTCCCCTGAATGCTGTTTTGAGGATTGCGACAAACCTGTTTATTCTGTTGTTTATGTGCTTCTCCGTAGCTGATGCTCAGGAGAGACAAGTGTTGTCTCTTGAGACTATTTTACAACAGATAGATCAGCACAATCTGTTACTGAAAACATATGGGTTAAAAGCAGAAAGTTATCTGCAAAATGCAGAAGCAGCTACTGCCTGGATGGCTCCAATGGTTGGAGTTGGTACGTTTATGACACCCTATCCGGGACAGATGATAATGGATGGGCGTGACAGAGGTTCTCTGATGCTGCAACTGGAACAGGATATACCAAATTTTGCAAAGTTGAATGCAGATAGAAAATATATCCGTTCACAAGCTAACGTCGAACGGGCAACCCGCGATATTACACTGAACGATCTGCGAACAACTGCGAAGAAGCTCTATTACACCTGGCTGGTGGCTAAAATGAAACTTTCTGTATTGGACAAAAGTACGCAGATCATGCAGACCATGCGTAAATTGGAAGAGGTAAGATACCCTTTTAATCAATCCAGACTTGGAGCTGTTTACCAGACTTCGGCCAAACTTGAAGAAACGGAAAATATGAAACGGATGCAGGAAGGCGAAATCGGCCGGGCTATGGCCGCTCTCAATGGTATGATGAACCGATCAGGCAATACTGCCTTTACAATTGATACTACGTTCGTACCTCAGTTTACAGTTGCAGGATCACTGGATACGGCAAGTCTGGCTGCAGCAAGAAAAGATATTGCAAAAATGGATTACAATATCCAGTCTATGCATTTAAATATCTATGCGATGAAAAAACAGAGTAGCCCCGAATTTCGGTTTAGATTTGATCATATGTCACCTTTTGGAAGTGGTATGCCCAAGGCTTATAGTGTAATGGGGATGGTGAGTATTCCTATCGCACCCTGGTCGTCTAAAATGTACAAATCAGAAATAAAAGGTATGCAATACGAAGTGGAAGCTATGCAGATGGAAAAAGCGGCAATGTTGCAGGAAACACAGGGCATGCTTTACGGTATGCAATATCAGATCAAAACTATGGAACAGCAGATTCTGGCGATGGAGAAAAAGATTATACCGACACTGGAAAAAACATTGGAAGTAAGTGTGCTGAGTTATCGTGAAAATAAAATGCAGTTGCCCGAAGTGATTACAGCCTGGGAAGCATATAATATGATGCAGAGCAATGTGCTGGATGAAAAACTGAAACTATACTTAATGATTGCAGATTATGAAAAGGAATTATATCGTTAAGCTGCTACAAGACAGAACTACCGGGAAGACCTCTGCAACGTGTGGAGGAGACAAAACGGAAACGAAATTAAGGAAGTTCCAGGTTGCTTTTACTTTTCCGGCGCTGATAATATTATTGTTGACTACTGTCTTTGTTTCCTGCAAACAGGGATCTAAGAAAGAACATCATGATGTTGGAAAAATCACGATTGACAGTAGCCTGAGTACTCTGTTACAGCCTTCCAACAAGCAAGTGGTCGGTAATATGGCTGTTGTCAAAGCGAGTTATCAATCCGAAATTATGCTGGCTGAAGTACAGGGTATTGTAAATTATGATAACAGAGCTGAGACCGGAGTGGCAAGCAGGGTAGGAGGTCGTCTGGAAAAGATTAATGTAAAATACAACTACCAACCCGTTCGTAAAGGGCAGTTGCTTTTCGAGATTTATGCACCGGATCTGGCAGCAGCACAGCAGGAACTACTCTATCTGGCTCAAAGTGGTGAAGAGCCTCTGCTTTCCCAGGCCCGACAACGTTTGATGTTGCTTGGTATGACTGCTGAGGACATCCAAAAGGTGTTGCAAATCAAAAAAGTTAATTACCGTATTCCCGTTTATAGTCCTTCCGATGGTTTTATATTAGAAAAATCCGTAGCAAACGCTATTTCAACTCCTGCTCCTCCGGTGGCTTCTGGCGGAGGTGGAGATGGGATGGCGGGTATGAATGGAAGTAATGAAACTGCTTCCACTGCAGCTCCGGCAACTACCATGCAAAACGCATCCGTCATGTTAAGAGAGGGGCAATATGTAAGCGCGGGACAGAGTTTGTTCACAATCTATAAGTCTGACCAGTTGTTGGCAGAATTTGCTTTAAAGCCTGCATTGGCTGCTTATGTAAATAAGGGAACCAAGCTAGGTTTTTATAAAACCACTGACAGGGAAGGGACTTTTCAAACTTCCACTATAGGACTTATACAGCCCATGATAAAATCCGGAGAGAATTTTACTCTGGCTAGAGTCTATCTGACGAAAGGACGATTCAAGGCTGGTGAAATTCTGACGGCTAAAATACCCGTATATATCAAAGGTAGTTACTGGCTGCCAGCATCTGCTATACTGAGCGCAGGCGCACAACGAATTGTATTCAAAAAAGAAAATAATGTTTTTAAACCCGTCAATGTAAAAACAGGCTTAAGAATAAATGGCATGGTGCAGATCAATCAGGATATTTCTCCATGGGAATTTGCCAAAGATGCTGCTTATCTGGTGGATAGCGAGAGCTTTATAAAAGCAGAGAATGAAAATTGAGAAGTATCGGGGGGAGTTGCTGGATATAATCTCATGTAGTTAACAAAATAAGGACTGTAAAATGAAAAGTTCAGTAATAAAAATAGGGATACTCCTTAGTATAGTGACCATACTTTGGAGTTGCACTGGTACTCCGGAAAAGAAAGATGAGTCAACAACCGGAGAAACCAAACAAACGTATACGTGTCCTATGCATCCGCAGGTAATTAAGCACGAAATGAGTACATGTCCTATATGCGGTATGGATCTGGTGCCTTTTGAGAAAAACAGTGCTGATAAGAGTGTCAGGTTAGATGAGCAACGCCAGCTACTTGCCAATATAGCGACCAGACGCGTCGGCAATGAAGGCATTGTATTGCCGCAAAAAATATTGAACGGCAGATTGGTACTGAATCCGGAACATAGTAATTACATATCTGCAAAAATTGCCGGCAGGGTTGAACAGTTGTATATCCGAGAAACCGGGGCTATAATAAAAAAAGGACAACCTTTATATGTACTTTATTCTGAAGAACTGGCCACGTTGCAACAGGAATACCTGATGGCTGTGGCTCAGAAGCAGCAGTTTGACAGAGATAAACTGGAACAGCAATTGCTGGCATCGGCAAAGCAAAAACTAGTGTTATATGGTCAGACAGAACAACAAATACAACAACTTGCCAAAACCGGGCAAAAGAGCCCGCTTGTGACAGTACTCGCAACCCAAAGCGGAACAGTGGCTGAACTAAGTATTACTCAGGGACAATATGTAGCAGAGGGAGGACCGATAATGCGTCTGGAAAACTACGGACAATTGTGGGTAGAAGCTGATCTGTATCCTAATGAGGCAAAGCAAATCACGCAAGGTCAAAGATTAAAGGTAATCGTAGTCGGATGGGAAGATCAGGAGCAATGGATGAAGGTTGATTTTATAAACCCTTCATTGCAAAGTGGTACGCAGCTCACGCAAATCAGGGGGAGTATAGTCAATGCTAAACAGCAATGGCAACCAGGGCTGCAGGTACAGGTGTTGTTAAGCAATATCTCAAAAAGTGCTGATGGTATAGTTTTACCGGTTGATGCTGTAATAAATGACGGCAAAGGGCAACATGTGTGGATAAAAACAGGTGCGGATAGTTTTGAACCAAAATCTGTGATCACTGGAATTACCAATCAGGATCAGGTGAGCATTATCTCAGGGCTGGAAGAAGGAGAAGAAGTGGTTATCACGGGAGCCTATCTGCTATACAGTGAGTACGTACTCAAGAGAGGTATACATCCTTTGGGTTAGTACAACATAGAATATGTAAATAAAGAAAATAAAATATATGAAAACAGGAATTTTTAATGGCTGTATCATATGGATATCGGCCTTACTTTTGATGGGTTGCAACAGTGCAACCAAGCCTTCGGATACAAGTATTACCCAGCAGGAAAAGACGACGGAGGTGAAACAGAATGTAGTTGGCATAAAAGATGACGCGCTTAATACCGTTTATCAGCAATATTTGCTCCTTAGTGATGCACTGATCAATTCGGATATGGCTGCTGCAAAAGAAGCTGGTCTGGCGCTGGAATTGGCTGCAAAAGCGCTGGATAACAGGGGTCAATTAGTTAAGCTTGCTTCCACTATTACAGCAGTCTCTGATATCGAAAAGCAAAGAGCAGTCTTTTCAGACCTTAGTAATGAGATGATGAGCAGAATAAAGACTGTAGGATTAAAAGAAGGAGAAGTTTATCTGGACTATTGTCCTATGGCACTGGACGACCAGGGCGCTGTCTGGCTAAGTAATGAAAAGAGTATACGAAATCCGTACTATGGTGAAAAGATGATGGAGTGTGGGGAAGTAAAAGAAACACTGAAGTAGAAGGCTGTCTTCATAGCGTTTGTATTTTCTTTCTGTTAGCAGATTCATAAATTAGAATCTGCGTCAGGCTGTTCGGCTATGACATATGGGAAAGTAAATTTTCAATCTGCATTGTTACGTATTATATTCTATACGTTTCTTCCTTGTCCGTTTATTGTCCGCCTCCATAACGTAATAATTACTCCTGTTTATAGGATCTTTATTTAAGATCAAAACTAGAAAAAATGGAAAGATTAACACAAACATGGATGAGTCAGCTTGATGATAATAAGAGGTTGTCAGAAATAACTATACCAGGCACGCATGACTCGGGAACTTACACACTTGGAGACGGACCTATAGACAGTGCTGCAAAATGTCAGACGCAGAGTATTACGGAGCAACTTAATAACGGCATCCGGTATCTGGATATACGATTGGCAAGAGGGACAGATAATGATGGCGTCCTGTGGCTTTATCACGGAAAAGAGCGTGCGATTGCTGTATCCCTGGATCTGACCTTTGAACAAGTCATCAATGATTGTCTTCGTTTTTTGGATAAGAATCCTCAGGAAACGATTATTATGTCGGTCAAAAAAGAATTTGGTAACGAGATTCACGAATGGGTAAAGAATACAATAGAAAAACGGAGTGACTGGAAAAAAAGATGGTGGCTGGCTAATGATAAGAACCCTTTGCTGAAAGAAGTACGCGGTAAGATTGTATTGTTCCGAAGATTTGATATGGCAGATTTTGGTTTGGATACTCAGGGAGGCTGGCCAAACGATAGTGAGGGGCCTTTAAGTCATCATAATATTAATTTCTATGTTCAGGATGTGTATAACTCATGGTCAGATGATGATGACCGTAAAGACAAGTTTAATGTATATGTTAAAAATTGTCTGATCAGAGCTTCAACAGATAGTAAAGAGAAATTTTATATCAATTTTGCAAGTGCTACAGGTTTCCTTGGTGGATTGTTACCACTTACTACTAATCCCAGAAACATGGCGGATACTGTGCTTCCGCTTTTCCACCAATACTTGTCCGAATCTGCCCCTGCACGCTATGGTATTATCCCGATGGATTTTCCTGAAATCGGCTCCAATCTTACGAAGCTACTGATCAACTGCAATAAAGCGAATGTACATGCACCTGCGATTGGTTCAGTTGTAGAGATATGTACCACATTGGGACTTTTTCAGGATGGATATGATTTCTGTATGGATGTAAAAGGCGGGGACAGTCAGGATGGTGCTCCTGTTATTGTGTATGAAGCCAAACGGTCAAACAACCAAAAATGGAAGCTGACAGATGCCGGAGATGGATTTTACTATCTGGAGCCACAGCATACGACAGGTAAAGTGCTGGACGCAGCGTACAGGACTGGAAATGAAACAAAAGTTGCTATACAAGGAAAAAGTGGAAGCGACAGTCAGAAGTGGAGAATTACGACCACAGGTAATTATCCTGTTCTGTATACGATCTCTCCAAAAAGTACACAGGGATCCTGTCTGGATGTAAAGGGAGGAATATGTAAAAATGGTTCAGAAATTATTTTGTTTCCGAAGCATGGAGGAGACAATCAACTCTGGTATATTAATAAGATTGGCTAATCCGTATTCTCTTTTTGGAATAGCGTACAAAGGCTGTAATATGGAAGTATTCTGTTATATTTAGGTATTAAAAAATCGGATATCCATGTTTACAATAGAACAAATCAAACAGGCACATGCCAAAGTTAAATCCGGAGCAGATTTTCCATCCTATATGCGGGAGATCAAAGCATTTGGCGTATTGGGGTACAATGCTTATGTAACAGACGGACGCATAGATTATTTTGGTGCGGAAGGATATACCACATCAGCTCCGGCCAAATATGACAGACTGGAAATTGCCAGCCAAAGTGATATAGTACAGTTTAGGAAAGATCTTAAAGATCATCAGCAAGGTCTGACCGATTACCTTACCTTTTGCCGGGATTGTGCGCGATCGGGAGTAGAAAAATGGATTATTGATATGGACCGGATGACCTGTGCTTATTATGATAAAGCCGGAAATGAACTTCTCATCGAGAATATCCCACAGTAATCCGTCAGCTATTTAACAAATAACTTAATAAGCAGTCCTATCGGGCTGCTTATTTTGATTGGAGCTGTAAATGTAATATGGGATAAGGTTTGCCGGAGCCGTCTGTAGCCGATCGTCTGGTCTGTTCAAATCCCATCCTGAAGTAGAATCCTGCAGCCTGTTCATTCTGTTCGTTTACGTCCACATAGCGAATGCCTAATTGCTCAACAGCATAGTTCAACAGCATCTTACCATATCCTTTTCCCCGGGAGTCAGCATCTACAAACAGCATTTCAAGGTGTTGCTCTGCCACTGCTATATAACCCATTGCCTGTTCCTGATCATACAGGATATAGGCTGTAAGCTGCGGCAGATAATCTCTGGGGATAGCTTCTTTGAAAAACAAAAAATCCTCTTCCGTGAGAAAATCATGAGTCGCACGTACAGCAGATTCCCATATCTGCATGATCGTCTTATAATCTTCTGGTGTTGTCCGGCGTATATGCATTGTTTACCATCTTTTCAGATTAATGTAGCATTCTTGTCAGCTGCATTCCCCTGTTTATTTTAAAAAGCATAAAGATAAGATATTCCTTTATATGTGGTCTAAATAGATTTAGGTGGCTCTTGTGTAAATATAGTTATTAATTTTTTTTAATAAATGATTATTATTTATTAAAATTTATTTTATATTTGAGTTCTTAAAATGATAAACCTGTGAAAATTTACTTCTTTCTTCTTTTGTTTTTACTATCCGGACTATGTTTCGCACAGGAGACAGTATTGATTAATTCTCAAAGTCTGCAGACTACAGATTCCGTATATGTATATAAGCCTAAGGGATATTCAAGGAAGGAACAATATCCTGTTGTTTATCTGCTGCATAGTCATGGAGCTAACTATCGTACATTTTCTAAGATATTGGATCTGCAACGGCTGTCGGACACCTATGGATTTCTGATTGTATGTCCGGATGGACTGAAAAGCAGCTGGTTTATAAATTCACCATTGAAGTCAGGTGTTCAATACGAAGATTTCTTTATCCGGGAACTTATGCCGTATATCAATAAGTACTTCGGGGGGCGTTCGGATGCTTCTTTTGTCACCGGAGCCAGTATGGGTGGTCATGGCGCATTGTGGCTGTTTGTAAATTATCCGGCTTCTTTTTTAAGTGCTGGCAGCAGCTCCGGTGTAGTTAACCTGCGGCACTCCGGGTTTAAGAAAACGACCCTGGCAGAACATCTCGGAGAATACAGTGAAACAAATGAAAACTTTGACCACTATTCGGTGGTCACGAGCATAAAGCGGTTAAAAGGGCTTTCCAAAACCTTCATTTTCGATTGTGGTACGGAAGATTACCTGTACAAAGCAAACAAAAGTTTGAGGGACAGCTGTGATCAATGGAAGATCAAAGCTACCTATATCGCACGACCCGGGGCACATACCGGTACTTATTGGTCTGAGAGTCTGCCGGTACACTTTGAATATTTCAACACCTTACTAAAAACCAAATTATAACATGAATACTACACTGAAGAAAAAGGGGCTGTCCGTAACATTGGGGCTGCTTTTTGTATCTGCTTTGTATGCACAGCAGGTTCCGCAGCATATTGCAGCGCAATTAAAAAATACAAAGCAGGGAGAGATTGTACGTCTGGATAACTTTCTGACGGAGAGCTTTACCAAAATAAATTACGATAGAGTGATCTGGCCGGGACCGCAATATATGATTTCAGATGATCCTGAATATATTCGTATTCCGGAAGGGATCGCGCTGAAGGAAAAAGTAGAACCAGGTACAGTCCGCTTGTATGTGTATAATGTCAACGGTGTCAAAGAACCAAAAACAGACCGAAAGATCACAGCTGTAATCAAGAATACCGGTAAAGGTAATATGCGCATGAAAATGCTTAAATATTCTTCACAAAAGCCAAGCACCAACTATTTTAAAGTTGGAAAGGAAGGGTTATACGACTACTTCAATTCGCAGGGACTGGCCAAGGAACGTGCTATAAAACCCGGTCAGACAGTTGCGATCGATGAGGTACTGGAGCGCAATGTGGTCAGGTATGATGAACTGGTACATGGCATATATGAATTTCTGATCGATGAACCGGGAGAAGTAGCCGTATTGCAGACTGCTCCGGGTACAAGCGGGCCTAAGGCATATGAAACCATCGGTTCTGTAATCCCGACCAATAAGAAAAATGCAGGGAGAGGAATGTTCGGAGTGAGCAACTATAAAGTTTTTAATGAAGCTGTGCTGGAGACAGATAAAGGAGTCACGCAGCTCGTAGTTGCAGATGGTAAAGATGATGCATGGGTTAAAGGTATAGAAGGAGAAAGCAATACCGTATCCACACTGGCTGGCAATTACGGAGTGATGTATAATATTGAGCTCAAATGGAAAAGTAATGATGGTAAGGGACTGGCTCTGCTGACCTGGAATTCCAGGTCGGACAATCAATGGTGCAGCGCTATGGCCGCCAGTGTAGTGGTGAGTGATGGCGTATATAAAGGTGGAGTGGTGCAGTTACCTGCTGAGCGTCTCAATACGAAAGGAAATCCCGAAGCTGTGCTGATTCAGATCTTTAAACCGGAGCAGATCGGTAAGGAGCAGATCCTCAAGTTGACATATTCGCCTCCCGGAGCGTCTTGTTTGCCAACACCACTGGTATTAGTACCCATAGATCTTAATTAACGATCAGGAGGATAGCTATGTATAAATATATTTTAACCGGAATCGGAATCTTAGTACTGGCAGGTTGTGCGTCACTTAAAAAGGATGCTAAACCTTTGGAAAATAGGGGTATTACTTCTTCTGATGTGCGATTTTTTAAAGGTGAGATCAGGCCGGAGCAATCAAAAGTCTGTTTTGAAGGTGCTTATTACAGAAAATTAGTCTCCAGTGAAGATAATTGGGTAGGCATAGAAGGAAAGGTACTCTTACCTCAGATAGAATTTGATAAAACCCGTATCAATCCTAAAAAATCAAAGCAATATCTGGATAATCCTTCTGTCTATCTTGGCGGTTGTATGGATGGTCAGGAGACGGATATCGGCCTGAGCTGGGAAGTGATTAAAGACGAACGGGGAGTGGTTAGCGAAGAACGTAAAGCTTTCCGTCCTTTTATGCGTCGTACCGGTCATGGTACGGAGCAGGCCGCTGTATTCGTCAATGCTCCTGCTATCAAAGATTACTACTGGTATCCCGGTGAAGAAGTGCATATGTCCGTTGTATTGATACGTGACGGGTTGCTTCGCTTTGTCGTGGAAGGAGCCGGCAAAAAGTTTGAATATGACTTTGAATGTGCAGGATATGCGTTTGGCCGCAAAGGCGAATTTAAGCGGGTGAATGCAATCGATCAGATGTCTAATGAGGGAAAACCTGCACAGGCTACAACGACAAAAGTAAAAGGCTCCCGATGGTTTTATACCAATCTGATCCGTCATGAAAAGGGAGCATTAGTAGCGGTTCCTTTTCATGAAGAACGTTATACTGAAATGGCTTGTCCCAAAGCAGAATACTTTGATATTGTATCTGCTAAAGACTGGACCGCAAAGGGTGGAGAAGAGATTTCTATAAGCGGTGCGGCTTATTGATAATCCTTGTTCAGGAGTCTGTTTCTAACCAGAAAACAGGCTCCTAATACTCCCGCTTTCTCACCCAGTACAGCCGAAATAATCTTTGTGTCATTATTGACCAGACTCAGTGAAAATTTGTTGATCGCACTCTTAATCGGGAGTGTGATATATTCTCCTGTCTCCGATAATATTCCGCCCAGGATGACCAGTTCGGGATTAAAGACATTGATAAGCAATGCAATTGCCCTTCCTATTTTTTCGCCGACTTCAGCGATCAGTTCTATGGCAAGTACATCATCTGCTTTTGCAGCAGCAATAATATCTTTTAATTTGATATCTGCTATTGTTTTGGGCGAAGTTTTGACCGGATGAGAGAGGATAATAGATGAAGAACCTTCCTGTAGTTTTTCCTGAAATAAGCGAGTCAGTGCCCATCCTGAAGCTTCCGTTTCCAGACATCCTTTTTTACCACAGTTACAGATGATCTCATTGTTGAAAATAGGAATATGACCAAATTCTCCAGCAAATCCGGATTTACCATAGTATAATGAACTGTTGATCATGACGCCCATCCCGAGACCATAGTCCAGATTAAGAAAAATCACATTTTTCTCCGTTTTGATCGCTTCAGAGTTGAACTCACCATAAGCCATAGCCCGGGAGTCATTCTCCAGAAATGTCTTTATTCCCAGTTCATTCTCCAGAATTTTAGCTAACGGCTCTTCATGAAAATGAAAAAAACTATAGCTGTAACCTGTAGAGTAGTTGATCCGGCCGGAAAGATTAATACCCATACCCAGAATCTTTTCCTTGGGAATATTGAATGTTTTTAGCGAACTGTGAATCAGTTGTATCAATTCTTCCAGAGAGGCGGTGCTATTGCTCAGCGTAAACGGAAGATGTTCTTTTATATAGACCAGTTCATTTTGAAGGTTAGTAATTCCGATATTAATATGGTTCTGTTTGACGTCTACACCCAAAAAAAATACAGAATCAGCGATCAGTCCATATAAGTTAGGCCTTCTTCCACCGTTTGTATTGATTTTTCCCAGATCCTGTACCAGTTCCTCCTGAATAAGTTCGTTAATCAGGTTGGTCACTTTGGGAACGCTGAGGTTTAATTCCTTGCATAGATCAGCAATTGTAGCGCTGCTGTGCGTACAAAAGAAAGAGATGATGTTTTTCTTTAACTGTATGTTCTTGTAGGCAACACCCGAAAAATTATCGCCATTAAGCTCTTCAAGGAATGTCATTGTTATATGATTTTTTTTAAAATCAAATGTATGAAATATATTGATAAATACTAAATGCTTTTAAATGGTACTCAATTAATAAAAAAAATTAATAATTGTTGTGTTTATTTTAAATATATTATATATTAGTGGTCTGTAAACCATATTATGATAAAATGAAAATCTACCTTGTATTTATAAGCTTATTCTTTACCTGTTTAATTCATGCTGAGGGCGCTTCTCCTGTCCGTGTCGATGTGCTGATCGTCGGTGGAGGGGCCAGTGGTACCACGGCAGCTATACAAGCCTCCCGTCTTGGGGTGAAGACACTGGTTATTGAAGAAACACAATGGCTGGGTGGAATGCTTACGGCTGCCGGGGTTTCTGCTATAGATGGCAATCATCAGATGCCGGCAGGACTGTGGGGCGAATTCAGAAGTCATTTATATAAGTATTACGGAGGCCCTGCCGCTGTAGAGACAGGATGGGTAAGCAATACGCTGTTTGAACCTTCCGTAGGGAATAAAATTCTGAAAAGCATGATTGCTGCAGAAAAGAACGTGGAAGTGTGGTATTCTGCACAATGGAAGAAAATAACTAAAACGGCACAGGGCTGGGAAGTCGAGGTCGATAAGAAAGGGAAGAAAATACAGGTGTCGGCCAGAGTTGTAATCGATGCAACCGAACTTGGAGACCTGCTGCCTGCAGTGGGAGCATCTTATAAGATCGGTATGGATAGCCGTCAGGATACAAAAGAGGAATATGCTCCCGAAAAAGCAAACGATATTATCCAAGACCTGACTTATGTAGCGGTGCTGAAAGATTACGGACCGGGGGCAGACAAGACGATCAGGAAACCAAAGGGGTATGATCCAAAGGTATTTGAACATGCCTGTGATGTCGCAGATCCCGCTTCACATGATAATACCCCTAAGATTGACTGTTCACAAATGATCACGTACGGAAAACTTCCGAACGGGAAATACATGATCAACTGGCCAAAGGACGGTAATGATATTTATCTGAATATAATCGAGAAATCTCCGGAAGAACGTAAGAAGGCTTTGCAGGAAGCAAAGGACCATACCTTGCGTTTTATATACCACCTGCAGACTGTACTTGGATTTAAACATCTGGGACTGGCAGATGATGAGTTTGATACAGCGGATAAGCTGCCTTTCATTCCATATCATCGGGAATCCAGAAGGGTAGCAGGAATTGCAGCGTTGACACTGCCTTATGTACAGAAGCCCTATGAACAGGAAATACCATTATACAGAACAGGCGGTATTGTAGGTGACTATACCATAGATCACCACCATCTGAAAAATCCGGAGGCTCCGAAAATAGATTTTGTAAAAATCAAAGTACCTTCTTACAATGTGCCTCTGGGCGCTCTTATTCCTGCAGGTGTAGATAATTTTATTGTTGCAGAGAAGAGTATCAGTGTAAGTAATATCGTCGCGGGAGCTACACGTCTTCAACCGGTGGTATTGGGTATAGGGCAGGCGGCCGGTGCTCTGGCAGCTCTTGCAGTAAAAGAAGACCGCAGTCCTCAGAATCTGGAGGTAAGAACCGTTCAGCAGACTTTGCTTGATCATGACGCTTATCTGCTGCCTTTTATAGATGTCAAGCCACAGGATAGCTATTTTGAAGCGGTGCAGCGTATAGGCGCAACCGGCATACTTAAGGGAAAAGGAATCGCCTATAAGTGGGCCAACCAGACCTGGTTTTATCCGGAACACCGTATCAGTGAATATGATCTGACCGAAGGATTAAGAACCTATTATCCACAGCTGCGGGATGTACAGGCTTCCGGTAAAGATCTGGAAATTGATTTTTTGGCTACACTGATTCAGCGTGTTGATCCGAAAAAGGAGAAAGAAGAAATTATAAAAGCATACAAAGGCAACAGGTATCTGACGCGTGCCGAGGTGGCGGTACTTATCGATCAGTATCTGAATCCATTTGTACAAAATATTGACTTTCAGGGCCGGCTGAAATAAAAATTGCGGTCAACCTAAAGTGTAAAAGAGATTTTACCCAATGAAAACAATTGAGCTCCACTATGGAGGAGCTATCGAATAAACCGAGTAACCAACATTTTATAAACAACCTAAATAATGCTATGAACAACATGAATGAGATTAGTAGATGGAAGGGAAGTCCTGTGTGGCGTATCCTTACATTAATGATTCTGTTGATTTTTTCATCACACACGGCCAGTAGTCAAACCCGGCAGGTACAGGGAACCGTCCGTGATCAGGACGGGAAACCTTTGGCAGGTGTGTCTGTGAGCGTGGTAGAATCTCAGAAACAAACGTTTTCCGATGGAAAAGGTAATTTTAGTATTGCTGTGAAACCCTCGGACAAATCCCTGACATTTAGTTATGTGGGCTATGAAGGCAAGATCGTCGCTCTGGGTGATCGTACACAGCTGCAGGTATCCCTTGCAGTAGCGACCTCACAGATGGATGAAGTAGTCATCATCGGATATGGTACTGCTCAACGGAAGGACCTGACCGGATCTGTAGGGTCGGTAAAGATCGAAGATCTGCAGAAAGCGCCGGTCAAAACATTTGATGAAGCACTTGCCGGACGTGTGGCGGGAGTGCAGGTAAGTTCAGCAGAAGGACAGCCGGGATCGAGTATTGACATTACTATTCGTGGAAATAACTCGATCACACAAAGTAACTTTCCCCTGTTCGTAATAGATGGTTTTCCATTTGAAAGTGCAGGAGACCAGTCTATCAACCCCATAAATACCATTGATCCGGGAGATATCGAATCTATCGATGTGCTGAAAGATGCTTCGGCTACTGCTATCTACGGAGCACGAGGAGCCAATGGAGTTATTATTGTTACGACCAAAAGAGGGAAGGTAGGAAAACCTGTATTGACATTTAATACATACTACGGGCTGCAGGAAAATAATAAAAGACTACAATCCCTGGACCCTTACGAGTTTGTGCGTCTGCAAAATGAGATTGACTCTGTTCGTACCAGAACTTTGTATTTTCAGGATGGCCGCAACCTTGATTATTACCGTACAGTAAAGGGAATCAACTGGGAAGATGAGATTACTCGCGTCGCACCGATGCAGAATCACTATTTTAACATAGCAGGAGGAACCGACAAAACCAAGTATTCTACTACATTGTCGTACACCGGACAGGATGGTGTACTCATCAATTCGGGTTTCAAACGCATACTGGGTAAGATGGTGCTGGATCAGCAGGTCAACGACAAGCTGAAAGTGGGCATGAATGCCAGTTATTCTTACATCAAAACCTTCGGTACACCGACTTCAGCATCCGGTTATGTCAATGAGACGAATATGCTTTTCAGTGTATGGTCATTCAGACCGTTGTCTATTGATCCCACATTAGACCTGATCAATGAGCCGGTAGATCCTGAAGTTGAGCAGGGAAATAATAATACCTTCAATCCTATACTGACAGCCCGGAATGAGCTGCGGGAAAACTATGGGGGTAGTCTGAATACAAATGCTTACCTGGAATACGAAATCAATAAATATCTGAAACTTCGTCTGGCTGGTGGTTACAATCAGGGTCAGCGTGAATATGATGTCTTCAACGGACGGTTTTCAAGATCCGGTTTTATTTCCAACTTTGCGGTCAGCGGTTCCAAATCTATCTTTATGAGTTCAGGCTGGCAAAATGCCAATACCCTGACCTATGCACGGAGATTAAATAAGAATCATTACTTCGATCTGATGGTCGGTTTCTCTGCCGAATCCGGCAAAAGCAGACTGTTCAATGGAAGTGCTATTCTTCTGCCAAATGAAAGTCTGGGCCTGAATGGTCTGGGAGAAGGAATCCCTAATGCGGTAGGAGCAGGCTCTTCTGAATGGGCATTAGCTTCCTTTATGGGAAGATTAAACTATAAGCTGCTGGATCGTTTTATTTTTACGACTACCTTACGTGTGGACGGTTCTTCCCGTTTCCTTGGAGACAATATCTGGGGTTATTTTCCTTCAGCGGCAGCGGCATGGCAGATGGATAAAGAGGAGTGGCTTAAATCTGTTCCGGCAATTTCAACCTCCAAACTTCGCGTGTCATGGGGAGTGACCGGTAACAATGCTGTCAGCAATTTTGCTGCTTACCCGGCTATGGCTGCTGTCAATACAGATGCCGGTAATTTCTACAATAATTTTCCGGGATATACATTTGGCGGAGGTTACTCCAATGGACTGGCAAATATAAGTATCGGAAATCCGAATCTGAAATGGGAGTCAACCAGTCAGATTGATATCGGATATAATCTGGGATTGTTCAAAGATAAGCTTTCCGTAGAAGTAGATGTATATGATAAGAAAACATCCAATCTGTTGCTGAATGCCGATATGTCTCCGAATACCGGATATTACAGATCTATCAAGAATATCGGTAAAGTGGGTAACAGAGGACTGGAAATAACCCTTAGCTATTCACCTGTTGTCAAAAAGGACTTTAGCTGGAATACGTCCTTTAATATTGCTTTTAACAGAAATAAAGTATTGTCGCTGGCTGAAAATCAGAACTATTTGCTGACCAGTCAGGGATGGGGTGATGACTGGAAAAATATTCCGGGATATGTGGCCAAGATAGGAGAGCCTATCGGTATGTTCTACGGGTATATCTATGAGGGAGTATATAAGTATGATGATTTTAATAAAGTAGGTGATAACTATGTCCTGAAAGACAATGTCACCTCTAATAATGCTTCAGGTACTTCTGTTCAGCCGGGAGACATCAAATACCGTGATCTGAACGGGGATTATATTATCAACGAAGCAGATAAGACAGTGATCGGTAATCCTAATCCAATCCACATCGGAGGTTTCTCCAATAACTTTTCATATAAAGGTTTTGACCTGAATGTCTTCTTGCAATGGTCATACGGCAATGATATTCTGAATGCCAATCGTATTGTCTTTGAGTCAGCCTATAAGTATGGTTATAACCAATGGGCTACCTATGCGGACCGATGGACTCCGGAAAATCCGGATTCAGATATCCCAGGTGTGGCAGCGATCAAAGGAAATGCTTCCAAAGCATATTCAACACGGGTGGTGGAAGACGGTTCATTTCTGAGGCTGAAGACACTAGCGCTGGGTTATAATTTCAAAAAGGAGTTTTTGCAGGGAATCAAACTGAAGACACTGCGGATATATGCTTCTGCACAGAATCTCGTGACATGGACTAAATATTCAGGATATGATCCGGAAGTCTCCGTGAGAAGATCAGCCCTGACTCCGGGGTTTGACTTCTCTGCTTACCCTAGAGCCAGAACGATAACTGTGGGATTGAATACAACATTTTAAAAGGATTATAACAGCATATAATTATGAAAAAAATACTGATATCTTTAGTCATTGGAGCAGCTGCATTGACATCCTGCAACAAATTTCTGGAAATATTGCCGACCAGTACTGTTGCTCCTCAGAATTTCTTCCGGAATGAGGCCGAGGCAGAAATGGCACTGACGGGAGTATATGATATTCTCGCCAAATCCGGAACATACGGTCGTACAATCTATTTTGAACTTGATATCGCTGACGATAGTTTTGTCGCACTTTCTTCCTGGACACAGGATCTTGCCTTATTTAATTACAACCCTTCCGATACAAAAGTTACAGACCTGTGGAATTATCTCTATACGGGAATCAACAGGGCTAATACCTTACTTGATAATATTGACCGCGTAGATATGGATGCTACCAAAAGAAAAGCAATTGAAGGGCAGGCTTTATTCTTAAGAGCATACTACTACTTTATATTGACCAACTATTGGGGTAATATCCCTGTACGTACTACCGCAACCTCTTCAGTGACGGATAATGACCTGGAGTTTACACCCTACAGCGAGGTGTATAAGATGATTGTTGCAGATATGGAAAAGGCGGCAGATATGGTCAATCCTGCCTCTGCTTACGGACATGCAGGACGGGTTACCAAACAAACGGTATGGGGTATTCTTGCACGTGTCAATCTCAAAATGGGCGGAGCCCCTTTGCATGATCAGTCCCGCTATGCGGAAGCAAAAAAATGGGCGGAAAAAGTAATCCTCGGAGGAGGAAATGCATTGAACCCGGATTTTAGAGAGGTTTTCAAGAACATGAGTAAAGGAACTTATGATGTGAAGGAATCCATGTGGGAAGTTGAATTTAACCGGTACAATGGTACACAGAATGAAGAGGGTTCACTTGGTTCCATCAATGGTATAGCTGCTTCTGCTACCACACCATGGGGATTCAGCTATGGTGCAAAGCATGCGATTCCGTATTACTTTAATATGTTTGAAAATTATCCGATGACGATCAATGGGGTAAGTCAGATCCTTTCTCCCGATATGCGGAGAGACTGGACAATCGGATCGTATTACTACTCCGGTAATCTGAAAGCCGGCTACAACGGCACACAGATATACAACCGGATGGATGCAAAGTGGAGAAGAGAATATGAACCTACTGATCCTAAATTTAACGGTACCACTACCATCAACTTTCCTTTATTAAGATATTCTGATGTCCTGCTGATGTATGCCGAAGCTGATAATGAGATCAATGGGCCACAAAGTCAGGCTGTTGAATATGTGAATCAGGTAAGACGAAGAGCATATGGTAAAACTTTGGGCAATGGCGTGTACTATGTGACTGTCGATAACGGCGGAACAGGATATACACAGGAGCCACAGGTCAATATTGTGGGTGGCGGAGGTTACGATGCAGAGGCGAGAGCTGTAATATCTGCAGGGAAAGTGACAAGTATAATGCTTCTCAATCCCGGGCAGGGATTCACTTCTGTACCGAATGTAATCATTGCCGGAAACGGAACAGGAGCGACTGCCACAGCTACCTTAGATCCGCGCGCGACAGTCAATGCGGATCTGAAAACCAATGAAACTCTTGATAAAGTAGCGTTTCGTCTGGCTGTACGGAGAGAACGTGCATTAGAGCTGGGCTATGAAGGCTTGAGAAGATTTGATCTGGTACGCTGGGGGGATTACATCAGCACCATGAAAAATGTTGCTGTTCATATCAAGAGTACTGCAACAGGTACATCTGCTACTTATGCATATGCCTCCCGTCACGGAGATAATATCTCGCCGCGGGATACATTGCTGGCTGTTCCGTCACGGGAGATCCAGATGAACAAAAAGGCTAAACAAAATAATGGTTGGTAAGTAATGATAACGACAATGAAAAAGATTTGGATCAATACAATAGCTATACTTAGCATTTTTTATATGAATTCCTGTCAGAAAGATATTCCTCAAAAAGTATCTTTCGAGGCTAATCCTGACCGTATGGAAATAGGTCTGCAGGATTCGGTGACCTTTACCTATACCGGATATGCAGATGTGATATCTTTCTATTCGGGAGAAAAGGGACGTGAATACCAGTACCGGGATCGTACCGAAATGGAGGGATTGAGCATGGAACTCTCCATAGCCTCACGTGTATTATACGGTTCGCAGGAGAAGAATGTGAAACTGATGTATTCGACAGCATTCTCCGGAAATTATTCGGCAGCAGGGATCAAGGAGGAAGAGTGGACAGATATCAGTGATAAATTTACCTGGTCTACAGCAGCTGTTCCTAACGGTATCGCTGCCACGACTACAGCATCCGGTCCTGCAGACCTTTCTTCTTTACTGGTACCGGGTAAGCCTATCTATTTTGCTTACCGGTATGAAAGTCAGGCGGCTACCTCTGCCGCTACGGGCGGAAGATCATGGAGACTGCCTGTATTTGATCTGGCCACTAGGACACCGGAGGGCACACGTGCTGTACTGGCCACTGTGCGCACAGCAGGATGGAAGATTGTCCCTGTGCTGACAGGTGTCAACAAGGCCAGCTACTGGACCATCAGCTCTTCAGATCCGTATCTGTTCTTTACACCCAACAGTACACTGGAACCGCATATTCATTGGGTGATCACGGCTCCGTTTGCACCAACGAGTGTCAAACCGGATAAACCATTGGTTCAGAAAGCTATGATAGATCCGATGCCGCAACGCCTGACCTACAAATTCACAGCTCCGGGTACATATAAAGTAACATTCGTTGCGCAGAATGTGAATTACAAAGGAGAAGAGACGGCTGTAAAACAATTTGATATTAAAGTGAATCCATAACATGCAGGTCAAAAGAAATAATAGTCTGGATACCTTACGTGGAATTGCTATTCTTCTGATGGTCCTGTCCGCGAGCATTGCCTTTGGAGTCATGCCGGGCTGGATGTATCATGCACAGGTGCCGCCACCCGATCATCAGTTTAATCCGGCAATTGCTGGTATTACCTGGGTGGATCTGGTATTTCCTTTCTTCCTGTTTTCAATGGGAGCAGCGATTCCGCTGTCTATGCAGAATAAGTTGACCAGGTTATCCTCATGGCAGATTTTGCTCTCCATAGCTAAGCGGTTTATACTGTTAGTGTTCTTTGCTTTATTCACGATGCATGCAAGGGCATGGGTGCTTAGCGACAGCCCCGGCATAAAGGAATATGTACTGTCAATATTGTCATTTGCTCTCTTGTTTCTGATCTATGTTGATCTGGAACAGAAGATTGGAAAACGCAATGACTGGATAGTAAAAATTATATCTTATCTGGCCTGTGCAGCAATCGTATTTTGGGGTAAGGATCAGGACAAATCATTCAATATCCACAATCCGGATATTATTATTCTGGTACTGGCCAACATGGCCCTTTTCGGGACATTAATATGGTGGCTGACTGCGAAAAATATCTGGATCAGGATGGGAGTTCTCCCGTTGATAATGGCTGTATTCCTGGCATCTAAAAACGAAGGATCTATCAATTATTACCTCTACAACTGGACTCCGGCCGACTGGTTGTATAAGTTTTACTACCTCAAATATCTGTTTATTATTCTGCCGGCTACACTGGTTGGGGAATGGATCATTGCAGAACAGAAGTCACCGTCGGATTGGAAAACCTGCAAATCTTCTTATCTGATGGTAGGAATGATAGGGTTTCTGTTATTGTTGGGCAATGTAATTCTTCTGTACAGCAGGGAGCTGGTTCTCAACTTTTTCTTGTCTGTGGTATTGATGTTCACAGCCGTATATCTGATCCGCAAGATCGGAACGGTCAATATTATATCCAGACTTGTGTATACTGGAAGTTATCTGCTGTTGCTGGGTCTGTTGCTGGAGTCGTATGAAGGAGGGATCAAGAAAGATTTTTCCACATACAGTTATTACTTCGTGTGTTCTGGACTAGCCTTTTTCACAATGTCCTCCCTGTATGTACTGGAAGTCTACGGATTATTCAGCAGGATCACCCGGATACTGGCTTCAGTCGGTAAAAATCCAATGGTAGCCTACACTGCGGGCAACTTACTGCTGATTCCGGTATTGCGTCTTTCCGGACTGGAGGAATACCTCAACCGGTTGAATCACGGATTGGGAGACGGTACATTGAGAGGCGTTATTTTTACAGGTATTGTCGCATTATTTACCATCTGGACCACAGAAAAAAAGTGGTTCTGGAAATCATAGTTTATCAAATTTTATAATCATATCGTTTAATCAATGAGTCTAAGTTTAGTCGATATAAGCATCATATTTGTTTATATCATTGGTATAATAGGATTGGGATTTTATATCTCTACAAAAGCATCTAAAGATCTGCAATCTTATTTTTTAGGGGGCAATACGATGAAATGGTATTACCTGGGGCTGAGTAACGCGTCCGGAATGTTTGATACATCCGGTACGATGTGGACCGTCAGTATACTTTTCATTTACGGACTCAAGAGTGCCTGGATTCCCTGGCTGTGGCCGGTCTGGAATCAGGTTTTTGTCTTTGTTTATCTGGCCATATGGATGCGCCGGTCGGGGGTAATGACAGGGGCACAATGGATTACTTTTCGTTTTGGTGACGGCAAAGGTTCCAAGTTGTCACATATTATCATTGTGGCATTTGCGGTGATCAGTGTGATCGGTTTTATCGCCTATTTCTTTGAGGGCATCGGTAAATTTTGTACTTCTATTCTTCCATGGGATCTGAGTGTGGATATACTCGGCTATCATCTGTCATCGGCCCGGTCATATGCATTGATTATCTGTGCGCTGACAACCTTATATACAGTCAAGGGTGGTATGTACAGTGTCGTAGCGACGGAGGTACTGCAGTTTTTTATTATGACGCTGGCTTGTTTTGCCATAGGGTATATTGCATATAATGCTGTGACTGCTGAGCAGATCCGTGCAGCCATACCGGACGGATGGCTTGATATGTCATTTGGCTGGACACTTGATCTGGACTGGAGCAAGACACAGGTCCCCAATGCAAATGATAAAATACTATCCGACGGATTCGGGATGTTTGGAGCTTTGTTTATGATGATGGTATTCAAGGGAATATTTGCCTCGATTGCAGGACCTGTACCGAGCTACGATATGCAGCGTGTATTGTCTTCACGTACCCCATCCGATGCAGCAAAGATGAGTGTGAGTTCCATCTTTGTGATGTATATACCCCGTTATCTGATGGTGGCATCATTCGCCGTGTTGGGACTGGTATATCTTGGGCCGGAAATGGGGCAGATGGGAGCCAATATTGATTTCGAAAAAGTGCTTCCCGAAGCCGTCAACCGCTTTGTACCGATAGGGCTTAAAGGATTGATCCTTGCCGGATTCCTTTCCGCTTTCATGGGGACGTTCTCCGCATTTGTCAATGCTGCCCCGGCATACATTGTCAACGATATCTATAAAAAGTATGTAAATCCCAATGCCTCCAATGCAAAGTATATACGCCTGAGTATTATATCCTCAGTGTTGCTGGTTATTATCGGTATTATATTTGGTTTCAATGCAGCTTCACTCAATAAGATTACACTCTGGATTACTTCTGCATTATATGGAGGTTATGTGGCTGCGAACGTGCTGAAATGGGTTTGGTGGCGTTTCTCCGGAGACGGTTATTTCTGGGGTATGCTTTTCGGCCTTATAGCTTCTACGCTCAAATTATTTCTGTTTCCGGAGATTGTCGATATTTATATCTTCCCGATTATTTTCCTTTTCTCCCTTCTGGGATGTATTATCGGGACTTACCTCAAGCCTCTGGAAAATCGTGAAACAGTCAAAGAATTCTATAAGAAAACAAAGCCCTGGGGTTTTTGGGGTCCTATAAAGAAAGAGGTCGAAATGGAAGATCCTTCTTTTGTCTCCAACAGCGGATTCAAGAGAGATATGTTCAATGTTGTGATCGGTATTGTATGGCAGATGGCACAGGTCGTTATCCCGATATACTTTATGGTAAGAGAAAATACCAAGATGGTGATCTGGTGTGCGGTGCTGATTCTTACCAGTATTCTGTTGAAAAAATTCTGGTGGAATAAACTCCCTGAAGCAGATAAATAGCATATGGAGAAGAAGCGTATTTATATGATCCTGATCCTGTGTCTGCAGATGATAACAGGATTATTTGCACAGGAAGCAGTAATAGACAGTAGCTATGCAAACAGTTATTATCAGAAGCGCCAGGACTATTACGATCAGTTGCCTAAAGTGAAGAATGCTATTGTCTTTCTGGGGAACAGTATCACAGAAGCAGGTCAATGGTATGAAATCGCACAGGTACCTCATATTATCAACAGAGGTATCAGCGGAGATGTGACGTACGGTATATTGAACAGGTTGTCTTCTGTTACTGCTCTTCACCCGAAAAAAATCTTTATGACAGTAGGAATTAACGATGTTAAAAGAGGTATTCCTCCGGAATATACAGTAAAGAATATAGAAAGGATTATTAAAAGAGTGCGTAAAGAATCCCCGAAAACAAAATTGCTGATTCAGAGTGTACTGCCGGTTCGCGAATCTATGTTTACAGATGGTTACCAGCGTGTGACCAATCAAAAGGTAGTACTGCTCAACGAAAAGATCAAAATGCTGTGTCAGCAATATAAGGTTCCGTTTATAGATGTCCATCAGGCTATATTCAGCGACAAGGAGGGACGCCTGAAACAAGAGCTGACAACAGATGGGATACATCTCCGGGCAGAAGCTTATATACAATGGATCGACTACCTGAAAACCAAGAAATATTTATAACCATGCATAAGAATTTAATCGCATTGATAGCTGTGCTGTGCAGCATACATGTACAGGCACAAAAAATTGACTCCAGTTATAACAACACGTATTATCAGGGACGAATGGAATTATTCAATTCTCTTCAGATTCCGCATTCAGCAATTGTCTTTCTGGGTAACAGTATTACCGAGAGAGGAATGTGGCATGAACTACTGAGTGGAAAACCCGTTGTCAACAGAGGTATCGGGGGAGATAATACGTTTGGAGTATTAGCCAGAATACAGCCTGTCATAGATGCCAAACCTAAGAAAGTATTCTTGTTGATCGGTGTCAACGACATCTCACGCAATCTGCCTGTAGACGTGACGGCAGCCAATTATGAAAAGATTATTCAGCGCTTCAAAAAGGGAAGTCCTAAAACTATACTGTATGTACAGAGTGTATTGCCTGTAAATGATGCAATACTGAAAGCAGATTACATCAAAAACAAAGGTCATCTCATTATCGAATTGAACAAGCGGATCAAAGCATTGGCTGCACAGTACAATGTGCCGTTTATTGAATTGTATTCTTTATTCAATGATGGTCAGGGCAATTTGTTGCCTGAGTTCACCAACGATGGCATACATCTGAAACCTGCGGCCTATGTGAAATGGGTTGATTTTCTGAAGCGTAACAAGTATTTATAATATTAGCTAACCTTACTATAAAAAAACAGAATCAAGTGAAGATTACAGGGACATTTATCGACGAAATATCGCATGATATTCCGCATCAGAACTGGGGTGCGGAAGAATGGGACAGGGATTTTGCATATATGAAAGCCGTAGGTATTGATACGGTGATTATGATCCGCAGCGGATACCGTAATTTTATTACTTATCCGTCAGAATACCTGATGAGCAAGCACGGTTGTTATCGTCCTTCTATGGACCTGGTAGAGCTGTATCTTACTCTCGCTGACAAGTATGAAATGAAATTTTACTTCGGGCTCTATGACAGCGGTGTGTATTGGGATACCGGAAATCTGCAGTTTGAAATCGATGCCAACAGGTTTGTGATTGATGAAGTATGGCAGAAGTACGGGCATTATAAAAGTTTTGGCGGATGGTATATCAGTACAGAGATAAGCCGAAGAACAAAAGGTGCCACAGAGGCTTTCTATACTCTGGGAAAACAGTGTAAAGATGTAAGCAATGGTCTGCCGACATTTATTTCTCCCTGGATAGATGGCAAAAAAGCAGTCATGGCTTCCAGCGCATCCCTTAGTAAAGAAGATGCTGTGTCTGTCAAGGAACATGAGCAGGAGTGGGGTGAAATCTTTGATGGAATCTCCGGAGCGATAGATGCAGTCGCTTTTCAGGATGGACATATTGATTATCATGAGCTCCCGGCATTCTTTGAGATCAATAAGAAACTTGCTGATCGCTACGGACTGGAGTGCTGGACCAATGCTGAATCCTTTGACCGGGATATGCCGATCAAATTTCTGCCGATCAAGTTTGATAAGCTGAGATTAAAGCTCGAAGCTGCTCATGCTGCTGGCTACGATAAAGCAATAACATTTGAATTTTCACATTTTATGAGTCCACAGTCGGCTTATCTGCAGGCAGGACATTTATACAACAGATATAAGGAATACATCAATACATTAGGATTTTAAGCAGATACAATATATTATGAAGATATACAGTGATATATATAAGAATGAATTATTAGAACAGGTGATTCCGTTTTGGGAAAAATATTCCATAGACCGGGAGTGCGGAGGGTATTTCACATGTCTGGATCGGCAGGGTAACGTCTTTGATCAGGACAAATTTATGTGGTTGCAGGGACGTCAGGTGTGGATGTTTTCATTCCTTTACCAGCATTGTGAACAAAAACAGGAATGGCTGGATATTGCTCTTCACGGTGCTGCATTTATGGAACAATATGGAAGAGACGTAGAAGGGAACTGGTATTTTTCACTCAATAGAGAAGGGAAACCACTCGTGCAACCTTATAATATCTTTTCGGATTGTTTTGCAACGATGGGATTCAGCGCACTGCATAAGGCTACCGGAAATACGACATACAGTGCTATCGCCAAACAGACATTTGAGCAGATACTGAAGAGGAGATCCGATACCAAAGGCGTATACAATAAAATATATCCTGGAACACGGGACTTGCGTAACTTTTCCCTTCCCATGATCCTGAGTAATCTGGCTTTGGAAATGGAAGAGTTGTTAGATAAGCAAGTCGTGGAACAATTGCTGGATGAGATCATTCATGAGGTAATGGAAGTGTTTTATAATGAAGAGCGGGGCATTATTTTTGAAAATGTCAATCCGGACGGTAGCTTCAGCAATAGTTTTGAAGGCCGGTTGCTCAATCCCGGACATACATTAGAAGCCATGTGGTTTATTATGGATCTGGCCGTTCGGAAAGGAGATCGTTCCCTTATCAATAAAGCATTGGAAATTGCGCTGAAAGCATTGGAATATGGCTGGGATAAAGAGTATGAAGGCATATTTTATTTTCTGGATAGTGAGGGACATCCTCCACAGCAATTGGAATGGGATCAAAAACTCTGGTGGGTACATCTGGAAGCTCTGGTATGTATGGCCAAAGCCTGGAAGCTGACCGGAGACGAGCGTGCGAAAGCCTGGTTTGTGAAATTACATGATTACAGCTGGGAGAAATTCAGAGATGCCGAATACGGGGAATGGTACGGCTATCTCAACAGAAGAGGAGAAGTCCTGCTTCCTCTAAAAGGGGGGAAATGGAAAGGGTGCTTCCATGCTCCGCGTGCACTCTGGCAGATTCATCAAACTTTAGTTTAAGTATATAACCAATTATAAAGCCTTTATTATGAATGTAATGAGTAGTCCATCCGCTACTGTGGATAATCCAAAAATACTTAACGCTGCTGTGATTGTGGCAGCGTTGGGTTATTTTGTAGATATATATGACCTGCTGCTTTTCAGCATTGTCCGTGTTCCCAGCCTGCAGGCATTAGGGTATAGCGGAGAACAACTGACCAGTCATGGAATATTTCTTTTAAATATACAGATGGTGGGTATGTTGGTAGGTGGTATTTTCTGGGGTATTCTGGGTGATAAGAAGGGCCGCCTGTCTGTATTATTTGGGTCAATCTGTCTGTACTCCATCGCAAATATTGCCAATGGTTTTGTAACGACAATTGAAGGGTACAGTTTGTGGCGTTTAGTTGCAGGAATAGGTCTGGCCGGCGAATTAGGAGCGGGTATTACCCTTGTCACGGAAATTATGCCTAAAGAAAAAAGAGGGCTGGCGACCACAATTGTTGCTTCGGTCGGAGTCAGCGGAGCGGTAGTTGCGTATTTTGTAGCACAGTTCTTCTCCTGGGAAGTATGTTATTTTATCGGTGGAGGATTGGGACTTTCTTTACTGGCACTGCGCATAGGTGTCAGAGAATCTGCAATGTTTGCCAAGACACTCCATCAGAAACACGCTTCGAGAGGTGATTTTTTGTCTCTGTTTAAAGATGCCGGACGCTTTTTGAAGTATCTGAAATGTATAATTATAGGCGTCCCGTTATGGTTTGTGGTAGGGATTCTGATTACCTTATCACCAGAGTTTGGTAAAGTGCTTGGCGTACAGGGAGAGGTAAGTGCAGGTGCTGCTGTAGCCTGTTGTTACGGAGGGTTGGTAGTAGGTGATATCCTGAGCGGATTTCTCAGCCAGATACTCAAAAGCCGTAAAAAAGTCGTGTATGTATTCCTTTCGTTGGCAGTTATAAGTGTTTCAGCTTATTTCTCGCTGACAGGATTGTCTGTGACAGCATTCTACTTTATTTGCTTTTTCCTTGGGCTTTCGGTAGGCTATTGGGTAATCTTTATGACCATTGCAGCAGAGCAATTCGGTACCAATATCCGCGCCACAGTTACGACTACAGTGCCTAACTTTGTGAGAGGGGCGGTTGTACCTCTGACGATATTGTTTCAGTTTCTCTATACTTCATTTGACAATCTGATCTATGCCGGTATCTGTGTGGGCTTGTTGTGTCTGCTGTTAGCTTTTTGGGCAATCAGAGGCATGCAGGAGACTTTTTCAAAAGATCTCAATTACCTGGAAGAAGAAGGGAAATAACGGAAGGTTTTTTTATTTTAAAGTTTTCAGGAAAAAGCCTTTTCGGTTGAATACAAGGCTCTTATGTGGGTTATCAAAGATAGTCAAGTAACGATTTGGTAACGGTGCTTATTGCTTTGCTTTTCAACACGTTTCCGTTAGCTCACAGCAAATATACAAAATTTATTATTCTCAAAACCATACAAAGGATTTTAATATCCGATTATTACACTTGGTAAAACAGGACAAGAAAAAAGGGCTTTTATTAAACCCTTTTTACGCTGTACAGATATAGCAAACCCTACCTACCGTCCTGCTCGTCCATTTTTTTGATAAGGCTTTCTTTAAGGCTGTCAAGGAATTTAGTTCTGTTCATTTTTCGGGATTTGAGTTCTAAAAACGTGTGATAGAAATCTCCCAAATCAACATTAAAAGTGCTTTCAAAGACTTTGACGATAGGTTTAATATCTGCATTGGCGTTATTGAATATGCCTTGTGAATGTAGTGCATAAATCAATTCGGTTAAAGCGGTCTTGCTACCTGTCCAATGCAGGGTTGTCGGTTTGTCGCTTGTGGCTGTTTTTGATAGTTGGTCTTCGAGGTAGTCCTGTATCAAATCATTGGCAATAATTTTTGCTACTTTGTAATCGTGGGAAGTGGAAAAGCGATGGTCAGCCTCAAAATAGTAGGTGTCTAAACTTAGTTTTATATCGTACTTGTCCCTTACAAATAGCTTGTCATCAATAAAAGAGTTATTTGTCCGATAGTATTTATAAAATTCAAGGTTGTTGTCAAAGAACCTTTTGAGCTTGTTCAATTCTTCATCAAGGAATTTTCTAATAGGTTTTGCTCCATAGGGCTTTTTCGTTTCAATTTTATAAATGGCATTATAATAAATGAGCTTTGCAACGATAATAGGTTTCTGACATTTAAAAAATAGGATTTCTTCATCAATATTCTTAAATCCCTTTTTTAAGACGAACTCCTTTAACTTAGACAAAGAATTTACAATAAGAACTATTACAGCCTCTATTCTTTGGATTGGATATTCGGTTTCAATTTCTAATTCGTGGATTGTTGTTTCCAGCTCATACAGTGTTTTCTTATAAAATTTATCCATACAGTAAGTCTGTTTTATCTTTGCTTACGAAGAAGAGCATTCGTAGCTAAATATCAAATATTGAACAAACGACTATTCATAAAAGAATAGTCGTTTGTTCAGAAAACTGAACGCTTTTTAGTATTTGATGATTATTAATCATAAATGTATATAGTAATTTATTTCATATAGTTCCTAATTCTCTATTCTAAATCTTACTCCAATATACATTTCCCGACCTCTTGTTGGACCCCAAACGGAAGATGTGTCAAAGTATGGACTGAACGGATTTTGCCAACTTATTATCGGTTGGTTTTGTCGGAAGTCAAAAATATTCTCACAACCTGCGTACACTTCAAATTTCTTGAAGTTGTAGGTAAACTGCGCATTTACGATTGTGTATGGTTCTGAAAAATCAGGTCGCTGAAATTCTACTGGATTTGTTTTGGTATCAGGTAAACGTTGTTTGCCAAACCAATGTACATTCATATCAAAATGAAACTTATTTGACATAGGCTTATAGCTAAATGTTGTAATTACCTTATGCTTTGGATTGAAAGGCAAAAGCTGTTTTGCTTTTCCAACTTCGCGGTAAACATCTAAGTAATTATATCCTGTTTTAAATTCAAACCTCTTCCATATTTTTAAATATAACTCCGCCTGGAACCCGTTACTAACACTTGTTCCGGTAAAGTTTTTAATGATTGCTTTTGTAGGATCAGTATCATAATCAGGGAAGATTTGATTTTGAAAATTGGTTCTGTAATAATCGGCACTAAAATAACCGGATAAATCTCCGTCTTTCAAATCAAACTTTTGAGTAAGATTAAGTCCAAGATTTACAGCTTTTTCCGGTTGTAGTTGTTCTGCAAAAATGATATCCCTTGAACTTACAAGTAATCCGATGTTTTCGCTAAACAAGTTTACTGTTCGCCAACCAGTACCAACATTTGCTCGAATAATGGTTTTTGGTGTTATGTCATACTTTACAAGTGTTCGTGGCGTAAACTGAAAGCCAAACTGGTTGTGATGGTCGCTACGAACTCCTGCAATCCAAGTTAGCTTGTCATCAAAAAACCTCATTGTATTTTCAACAAACAGTCCGGGAATATTTTCTAATCTCTGATATTTTCCGGCATAAGTTCGATGTAAAAAAGTATCGGTAAAGCCTATGTCTTCATTCAAATTCAAATGACGATAACTAATACCTGCTTTTAAATCATTTCGGTCGTAATTTAACTCATACTGAATATTACCATAAAAATTGGTTTGTTGAGCGTTGTATTTTACCGTTCCGAAATACGAATTTTGTCCCTGATGAAATGCCGAAGCAAAAAATACAATATTGTGTTTATCGTTAAAGCGATATCCTGTTTTAGTCCAAATTTCAGGCTGGTTGATATTTACTGATTGACCATAAACATTAGTGCTTCCTTTGTCACTTTTTGCATTGAAAGAGGTTTGTCCGCCAATTCGTTGTTCATTAAAGAAGCGTAAACCAATTCTACTGTTCCAACCCCAATCTTTTTCATTACCATACTTCCATTTGTTAAAAATCATATAGCGAGTGAGCAATGGTAAATCTAAAAAACCATCTTTATCCCTGTCAATTTTATTAGCGGGTTGTACTGTATGAAAAGCTGTAAGATTGCTCCACTTGCCTTGTTTGAAAGCATAGTTGGCGTTTAAATGCTTTTCCATAAAATTATTCATATACAGGTTGAGCAACAATTTGTCTGTATTATCAGGGTCTTTTGTTTCTACATTAATTTGTCCGCTTATGCTTTCATAACCCTGAATAACGCTGTTTGCTCCTTTGGAAACATAAATATTATCAACCAATGTACCCGGAATACTGCTTATACCATAAGTATATGCCAAACCTTGTATCATCGGAAAACCGTCAATCAAAACTTGGTTGTAAACGCCCGACAAACCCAAAATGCGAAGCTCTTTTGAGTTTGTTATTACATTAGTTGTTTGCGGTTGTACGGTTGTTTGTGTTTCAAAGCAACCTGCTAAATCGCAACAAGCGGCTTTTGCAAGTTCCGTTTGAGTAATCTGTTCAGTTTTAATCGGCTTAATATTCGAAATAATTACTCCGTCACGTTGTCGTGAAATTATGATTTCATCAAGAGTGTGGGCTTCCTCTAATATGAACTCAACAAATGTTTGATTGTTAATCTCAATCGTGTCGGCCGAATATCCCACATAACTTGCAATCAGTTTCTTATCAGAAATGTCTTCGAGTGATATTTCAAATTCCCCTTTGTCGCTCGTTAATGTGCCTTTGGTTGTGCCTAGCCAATAAACATTAGCACCAGACAGCGGATTATTATTGTTATCAGTTACCTTGCCTTTTATGGTTTGAGCCGATAAAGCACACGGAAATAAAAAAACAAGGAATATAATTAGCTTATTCATATTTAATATTATTTGATTTTGGGGTGGTTATTTGTCGGTACGCTTGGATGATTTCTGCTTCATCGCCAGGATTAAATCCTATTTTTTGCCACAGAATATGCCCCGTACTATCAACTATAATTGTATGTGGGATGTCCTGTATCTTAAAATGCTGAGACAGACTTTTTTGGCTGTCTATATAAATTTCGTATGGCCATTTACGCTTTTGAACAAACCTTCTAACAAATCCATCTTTAGGTTCACGGTCAGTAGAAACCGCGATCAGTTTTACTCCTGTTTCTTTCTGCCATTGGCTGTATATAGGGGAGATTGTATTTAATTCCGAAAGGCAGAATTTACACCATGTAGCCCAAAAGCTTATGATAAAGGGTTTGTCATGATTGCCCAATTCCGAAGCATAAATCTTACTTCCATCAAGCTTTCTTAATAAAACATTGGACAAGCTGCTATTTTGAGCCTGAACTTGAACGGAAAACAGCAACAGGCACATGAAAATAATTAACTTTTTCATCTGAAATGGTTTTAAACAGGCTTTCAGGTGCAGGTATGAAAACCTGCACCTCTGCCACATTGTTAATAATTAATTTTTAGATTTCACCTTGTAGGGCCGCTTATCAGGGTAATCGCAGCTTGGAGTAGCTTCAACTGCTTTCACCAGGCTTGAATAAGTAGTTTTTGATGGATCGTATATGATCTCAAAACTACTTGCCGTGGAAGCTTTACCAACTTGTTTACAGCTTGTGACACCATTTAGCTTTTTAACATGGTCGGCAATCATGGCAAGATCTCCATTACAAGTAATACCTGTTACCTTAACAGTTACCGTTGTATCTTTAAGCGATGATGTTTGTTCTTGTGAACCTGGGGTTTGAGAATATCCTGTTATGCTTACAGCAAAGAATGTAACGCATGCACATAGCATGGCTTTGAAATATTTTGATTTCATTTTGAATAAATTTAAATTAATGAATAACCGATCACCGAAGCATTAGACTCCGGGAATAATAAAAAGTGCGAATGCACATTAAACAGTATATATTAACTTAATCTTGGCGGTTGCCAGAAATCAAAAGAAAAATTGGAAGAGAATTTGTCTTGCACTATACCCAAAGGCTTATCAGCGTAAAACGGAGGAGGAATAGATATGCTAACTGGGGAAAGGTTAACTGTGTACCCAATGCAACCATTACAAGCTTCAAATGGGTTGCAATTATCAGATGATGTATTATTTTCAGAAGAACTTTTTTCTTTCTGAGAAGAACCCTCTTCTTTATGGGAGCTACAGTTATTGCAACAATCCACCTTTTGCTCTTGTTTACTTAATCCTGCGTACATAGCTTTTACCCCCGGAGCCGTAATCAGGAAAAAGATGTATAAAGAAAATATGTAAGCAGTGAATTTCATAAAATGGTAAATATACGATTCTTAACAAGAAAAGTGAAATGGGATTAAGTTAATGTGCAACATCTTAATTATCAATATTTTTACTTCTCAATACCGGATTAAGCTTAAACAGATACTTATGAACTTCTTTCAAGCTCATGTTAGCAAACTGCTTTTTGAGTACTTCAATGTTATCGCAATTTGGACATTCGCCGGGACAATCATTAACTGCTTTTACAAGAACCTCTGCAAACTTTTTTCGCAACAACTCATCCATTACACCGTATATTGCTTTCTGAATAATGCCTTCCACAGCTTTACATTGAATAAATATTTCTTCTACATCCCGGTCTTTTTCAACCATTTTCTCAATGGCTTTCAATTGCCCTTGTATGGCATTTAGCTGTTTTTTCAAGACACTTTTCTCTTTACGTGATAACATACTATTAAATTTTAATTCTGTACAACCGCAATCCGTTAGCTATAACAATTAAGGCACTCAATTCATTTAATACAATACCTGAATAAAGATTTATGTAGCCAGCTATAGCCCCGATAATTAAAAACACTACAACAACCAATGAGGCTATAATATTTTGCTTTACATTACTGATAGTCTTTCTCCCCAATAAAATGGCAGAGGGTAGTTTTTTAAGACCGTCGCCCATTAAAACAATATCTCCAGTTTCCAAAGCTACATCAGTGCCGATACCTCCCATAGCAATCCCTGCATCAGCTAACGCTAATGACGGAGCATCGTTTACACCATCGCCTACCATTGCCACTTTCCCATACTTCCGTTGCAGTTCCTGAATTGATGTAACCTTATCATCGGGCAATAATTCAGCCTGAAATTCTTTCAGTCCTATTTCTTTAGAAATTGCTTTAGCAGTCCGGTGATTATCACCCGTAAGCATGATCAAGTGTCTTACACCCAGCTTTTCAAGTCTGTTAAGGGTCTCACGAGCCTCTGGTCTTACCTTATCAGCTACGGCTATCAGCCCAATTACTTCATGCTCGCTGCTAATCAGCATAACTGTATTACCTGAATTTTGAAGGTTACTTACTGTATCTGATACAGAAGTAATATCAAGATTGATGTTCCTGAATAATCCGGGGCTACCAATGTAATAGGTTTTATTATCAAAAGCAGCTTTAGCGCCTAAGCCCGTTAACGCTTCAAAGTCAGAAACTGGTTGTGGCATAATTCCCCTTTCACTTGTATAAGTAAGAATAGCTGTAGCCAATGGATGTTCTGACTTGGCTTCAATAGATGCTATAATCTGAAGCAATTCCATTTCTGGCATCACAGCTAATGTTTGAATATGAGTAATTACAGGTTTACCCTGTGTTAACGTTCCGGTTTTATCAAAGGCAATCGCTTGTATGCGACTTATTGCTTCCAGATAAATGCCGCCTTTAACCAAAATTCCATTCTTTGAAGCGTTTCCAATTGCAGCAATAACAGTAACCGGGACAGACAAGACTAATCCACATGAGCAGGAAACTACTAATAAGATTAAGCCTTTATACAACCACTCCCTGAAAGGTTCATCAAAGAATATAGGTGGAATTACAACTACTAATATGGCTAAAGCAAACATCAATGGGGTAAATACACGACCAAATCTTTCGCCAAAATTCTGGTAAGAAGATTTCTTATTCTGTGCTTCTTCTACAGAATGAATAATTTTAGCGATGGTCGTATCCGAAGAAAGTTTTGTTACTCTTATTTCCAATGCCCCTCTTTGATTAAAAGTTCCGGCAAATATGCTGTCTCCAACAGATTTAGCTACCGGAATTGCTTCGCCAGTTATTGAAGATTGATCAACTGCTGATGTGCCCGATACAACCTCGCCATCCATTGGGATTTTATCGCCGGGCTTTATCAAAATAATATCTCCAATCTTCAACTGTTCTACTGGTACTTCGCGTGTTTCTAAACCACTAACTAACATTGCTACGGGAGGGGTTAAGTCCATAAGCGCTCTAATCGAGCCACGAGCTTTATCAACTGCTATTGCTTCTAAAACTTCTCCTAAAGAAAATATCGCTACAAGGACTGCTGCTTCTTCCCATAGATTTAAAAAGATAGCACCGAGAGCAGCTACAACAAGAAGTGTATTGATGTTAAGCGTGAACGACCAAAAAGCAATTAGGGCATTCCTTGCCGGATAATAACCCCCGATTAATATGGCTAAAGCGTAAAGCGTCTTCGCTATAACTTCATTATGAAAGCCTTTCTCAAAAGCGAAGCCTAAAGCAGCAAGGGTAATATTTATAAACAGGAATATACTCCGCTTCTGCTTGTACCAGGGTTTTTCCTTATCTGAGGATGCAGCGATAACAGACATTCCAGTTGAAGCAACATTTGATATGATCTGTTTCTCATTCAAAAAGCTTGGATCGTACGCAACTGAAATAGATTGTGAGGCAATATTTACCTTAAAATCCTTAATGCCTTTCAAGGTAATAAAGCGGTTCTTTAACAACCGCTCTTCATCGGCACAATCCAAACCTTTAACTTTATATGTTTTAGAGACGATACCCATTCTATCCGTTTTTAATTAACCTAACCATTGTTCCACACGCTTCAGCACATTCCTTACAAGCAGTTATGCAGGCATGGCATTCAGTGCTGCAACCAGCTTCCACAGAACATGATCTATTACAAATTTCCGAGCATTTCTTACAAACCTTTTCGCAAACCGCTATTAGGTCTTTAGCATATACTGATCCTCGCTGTATTAATGACACGGTAAAAGCGCATATATCAGCACAATCTCTACACGAGCTTATACAATCTTGGGCATATTGAGTTTTATTATTTTCTAGACAAGTTTTGTAACACTGATTACATTGAAATGCACATTTTAAACAGGCATCCATGCATAATTTCAAATTCGCTTCCATGATGATAGATTTTTTGTGTAGCAAAGGTACAATCGGGGGGGGGGGCTGCCAAATATTTATTGAAAATTTATCAATGTTAGTAAATTTGCTTTGCCCTGTAATGTTTACTGTTTTACTTTATATGGTTTTTCTTTGGGGTTTTCACAACTTCCTGTGCTTTCAATGACTGCAAAAATTTCTTTTTCAGTTACCAATGCAGGATTGAATTTCACATCAAAAGTTGTTGTTGTTCCTTGTTTTCCCGATTTACAACTGCTAACTCCATTTAACTTTTCTACGTTGGAAGAAATCATTTTCACGTCCATTGAACAGGTAACACCCTTAACTTTAACAGAGGCAGTTTTTATACTATCGGTTGAACAGGTTGTTGTACACTGACTTTTATTATCAGAGTCTTTGCAACAAGATGTTTGTGCAAACGCAATTTGCGTTGTGGCTGTTAATAGCAATGCCACAACGAATAATTTTATGAAATTCATTTTTTTTGATTTTAAGTTTATTTAACAAATACGAATAAGTTCCAAATAGCTTGGAACATTATTATTGTAAAGGAACGCTAAATAAACTTTGGCGGTTGCCAAAAATCAGAAGAAAACTGTGAAGAGAATACAGATTTATAAAAGAAATATTGTTTTGTTGATATTTCGGGCTTAGACAATATTTTAAAAAAAGGAACTGAAGCGACTTGTAAAAGACAAGAGCTACAGACTTGAAAAGGATTACAGCTTTTCTCGCTGTTTTCTTTCTTTTGATTATGGTCGCTTGATTTAACTGGGGAACATTCTCCACCACAACAACCTTGTTCTGTCCCTGTCTTCAATGAGATAGCTTCTATTCCCGGCTTAATTGCAAGGAATAAAATATATGTTGCTAATATGTATACCAAAAATTTCATTGCCTTGCAAAAATACACTTTATTTTGGATAATCTTTTCCTATCGAGTTATAAAACGTTATAATCTAATTTGTGATAAATATCTCATCTTCCTGAAGTTTGTCTATAATTTTTAACTTATTATGTTTGTTTTTATTACTAATGCTTCAATTTTATTGCCACCTAAACAAATTTCATGCGTTGTATGCGTACAGCGTTTAAAATTGCCAATAATGCAACACCCACATCAGCGAAAACGGCTTCCCACATTGTAGCCAAACCACCTGCTCCCAGAACTAGTACAATTCCTTTTACCGCAAATGCCAACGTAATATTCTGCCAAACAATTTTCTTAGTTTGCTTACCGATTTTGATTGCCATCGGTATTTTGCTCGGTTTATCATCCTGAATAACTACATCGGCTGTTTCAATAGTAGCATCGCTACCCAAACCGCCCATTGCGATACCTACGTCGCTCAATGCCACAACAGGAGCATCGTTTACACCATCGCCCACAAAAGCAACGCTTTCGCCTTTGGCTTTGATGTCTTTAACTCTGTTTACTTTGTCTTCGGGCAATAAATCTCCAAAGGCATTGTCTATCCCCAACTGCTCCGCTACATATTTCACAACGGTACTTTTATCTCCGCTAAGCATCGTTGCTTTAACATTGAGCTTATGCAATAGGGTTATGGTTTCTTGTGCATCTTCTTTGATACTGTCGGCAATCGTGATGTAACCAACAAATTTGCTGTCGTATGCAACGGCAATAGTTGTATAAACGATGCTGTTCGGGTCTAAGTCGTATGATATGCCGAACTTACCCATCAGTTTGAAATTCCCGACCAATAAATCCTTACCGTTTACCGTTGATTTCAAACCGTGTCCGGCGATTTCCTCCGTATTTTCCAATCGAATTTCATTATTCGGTCTCCCCACGTATTCGTGAATAGCGGTTGCTACGGGGTGTGTGCTATGGCTTTCCAAAATGTTGACTAATTCCAGAATTTCAGCTTTATCAAATTCGGGATTGAAGTTGATATCCTGAACCTTAAAAACGCCCTCTGTCATTGTACCTGTCTTATCCATCACTACGTTTTGAATATCGGAAAGAGCATCTAAAAAGTTACTTCCTTTGAACAGTATTCCATTTTTGCTCGCAGCACCAATACCACCGAAATAACCTAAGGGAATGGAAATAACCAACGCACAAGGGCAGGAAATAACCAGGAATACCAAAGCCCTGTACAGCCAATCTCTAAACTCATAATTTTCCACAAAGAAATAAGGCAGTAGGCAAATGGCTATGGCTAACAGCACTACAATAGGCGTATAGATTTTTGCAAATTTCCGGATAAATAATTCCGTTGGTGCTTTTTGTGCAGTGGCGTTTTGCACCAATTCTAAAATCTTGCTCAACTTACTGTCGGTGTATGCGGTCGTAACTTTTACCTGCGATACGGTGTTGAGATTTATCATCCCTGCCAAAACGGTTTCGCCTTTGTTTTTTGTATCTGGTTTGCTTTCGCCTGTTAAAGCCGATGTATTGAAAGATGCCGTTTCGGACAACAGTTCTCCGTCTAAGCCTAATTTTTCTCCCGGTTTAAGCTGTATAATTTCGCCAACGGCAACAGTTTCTGCCTTTACGGTTTGCGGTTCATTGTTTTTTAAAACGGTTACTTCATCGGGTCTTTGGTCAAGCAAAGATTTGATGTTTGATTTTGCCCTCGAAACAGCCATTGTCTGAAAAACTTCGCCAACGGCATAGAACAACATTACCGCAACGCCCTCGGGATATTCGCCAATGGCAAATGCCCCGATAGTTGCAATGCCCATCAAAAAGAACTCCGAGAAAATCTCGCCTTTGCGAATACTCTCAACGGCTTCTTTGAGTACGGGCAGTCCAACAGGAGCATAAGCCACCACGTACCAAATAATCCGTACCCAATCGGTAAACCACGTCTGCGGAAACCAATTATCCATTGCAATACCTGCAAGCAACAGCGCAAGGGAAATAATGGCGGGAAGAAACATCTTGAAAACATTGTCAGTATCTCCTGAATGCGAATGGTCGTGTCCGTCATCATCACTGTGGTCGTGATTATGCCCGTCATTTTTGTGATGCCCTTTTACCAATTCCTTAGCACCTGCTTTGGTGTAGATTTTTTCTTCCTGTGTGCAACAAGTCATTTTGCCTTGTGCATCGTAAGTATGCTTGTGATTTTTGTCTGTATTTATCATAGCCTTTAATTTTTTAGGTTCGTTACACTTTTTTATTTCTTATTCTTTCTACATTATTATTCATTATATGCCTCACGATATGCTGAAAAATAAACTTCTTGAAAGCGTTCAGTTCTTGTTGATGTTTTGCATAAAACGCATCGGGTGTATCAAAAACGCCAAAGTCCCGATTGATGCCTTTATCCTGAATAAATGTATTATTGAGGTTCCATTCAATCGGCGGGTTCTCAAAATTATCGGTATAAACCCCGAAACCGCAAAAAGTGGTCTTGCAATCACTGTTCTGTTCCTGTAATTTAGTGAGGTACGGTTTATCCAAAATCACGCCCTCCAAAAAATACCATTGCTCGTTTACCCAAACTTCAACCCAGCTATGCAAGATATTCTTAGGCGATAGTCTGTACCAAATACCTGTAATAGCTCCTTTCTGCAATGCCTTGTCAATGGTAAAGCCGTGAATACGGTTAGGTACATCTGTTGCTCTTAACAAAGCCATTAATAAAGTGGCTTTTGTGTTGCATTGTCCGTACCCGTCATTCAGCACCTGCGATGCGGAAATATAATCAGAAACATTATAGCCAAACTTTATTTCGTCCCGTACAAAATTGTAAATGGCTTGAACTTTGGCAACGGTGTCCAAGTTTTCCCACCCTCTCTGCTCCAATAGCTTTTGTATGGAAGCATTGGAGTAGTCAAGGATTTTTGTTTCTTTAAGATAGGTGTCCATAACACATTTATATTTATAACAAAGTTACACAGGGAGAGCCTGCAATGCTATTGCAAACTCTCCTTTAAACAGTTTTCACAAATTCCCTTACCAAATAATTTTAGTTCGTCGATACGGTAATTCTGACTTCCATTCTGCGGTATTATAAAATCCTCCTTACAGGTTGTCTGCTTACAAATCTTACAATAGAAATGTAAGTGCCAATCCTTGTGTGTATTTTCATCACACCCATCGTGGCACAGAATATACTTGACCGTAGTGTTCTCCTGAATACTGTGTACAATGCCTTTTTCCTCAAAAGTTTTCAAAGTCCTGTAAATCGTAACCCTGTCTGCTTTATAAAAATGGCTTTCGATTTCAGATAAGGACATCGCTGTCTGCTGTTGCTCCAAGAAATCATACACCAATATCCGCATACTGGTCGGATTGGTGTTCTTTGACAACAGCATCTGTTCAATGTTTTTTTTCATTATCCAATGTTTTTTAGTGAGCGTGGGCGTGTTCTCCCGAATCATCCATTTTTGCATTCACAAAAAACGCGCCTTTTACCACGATATGCGCACCGTGCGGAATTTCACTTACAGGTGTAATTGCCGTATAACCCAATTGCGTAGCACCTTTAACGACTTCCATTCTTACAAATTGAGTTCCTTTTTCAGAACCGTGGTTATGGTCGTGAGCTTCGCCCTCTTTATGGTCGTGAGCTTCTTCTTCCCGCTCCTTGACCAAAAAGATGTAATACTTTCCGTCTGCATTGACAATAGCATCGTTGGGTACAGCCGTACTTAATACATCATCTAAACTTACCATTCCGGTTATACTCATTCCGTCAATCAATCCTGCTTTATCTCCTGTAATCTTGCTGTGAACAGCAATAGTTTTACTCTCTCCGCTAAAGGATGAGCCGATACTATAAACTTCGGCAGAATAAGTCTTATTGGGATTGTTGGTTACGACAAAATCTATTTTCTGACCTATTTTGATTAAAGGAATATCCTTTTCATACACCTGTAAGTCCAAGTGCAGGGCTGTGTTTTCTATGATTTCAGCAATAGGCGATGACACATCTACATAGCTTCCGATTTTGGCAAAAACATTGCTGATAGTACCGCTTATCGGACTTGTAACGACCAATGAGGATTTAAGGCTCGAATTTGACAAGGAAGCCGGATTAATCCCCATCATTTGGATTTGCTGGTTCAAAGAAGACTTCCGTGTTCTCAATGTGTTCAGTTCAGTAGTGGCACTTTGCAAGTTTTTCTTTGCTCCGACATTTCCGTCGTTCAGCTCTCTTTGTCTTACAAGTTCCTGTTCTGCAAATTCTATCCGGCTATTGATGCTTAGGTATTCTTCCTGCAACTGTATGAATTGCGGATTGGAAATAGTAGCGATGACCTGACCTTTCCTTACGAAATCGCCTATCTCCACATTAAGGGATTTGATAACACCGCCAAACAACGAGGTTGCATTCGCCTTGTTGCTGTTGGGAACTCTTAATGCTCCATTAGCTTTCAATGTTGCGGATAATTGCTTCTGTTCAATTGAACCGATTTCAATACCTACGGCTTTCATCTGCTCATCGGTCAGCACTGCAACATTTTCTTCTTCTTCGTGTTCGTCCGTTGTTGTTTCTGCTTCCGTTCCGTGATTATGCCCGTCGCCCTCTTTATGATTATTTGTACAGGCGTTGAAAGCAAAGAATGCTACGAGGACAAGAACGCTGAAAACTATATTATTTATGATACGTTTCATATTGTATTATTTACTGATTAATGAATGGATAAGCGTTACAGCCTCATTGATTTGCTGAATGCTATTTAAATAATTAAGCTGAATGTCTGCTGTTGTCTGCAAGGCAAATAGGTACTCCACATAAGAAATATCTCCGGTACTGTACCCCAGCTTTGCAGCATTGATAATCTCATCAGCATTGGGAAGTGCCTGCTCCTTGAAATAGGTAAACTGCGCTACATATTGTTCGTATTGTTTCAAGGCGTTTGCCAATTCCGTTTTAAGCTGTTGTTCCTGCCATTGCGCATTTAATTCCAATGATTGTTTCTTGTAATCAAGCGAGCGAATTTTTGCTTTGGTGGTTGTAAAAATGGGGATTGTAATACCTACATCAACAAAACTAAACCGCTGTCCTCTGCCATAAAATTGCTCTACACCATTTTTACTGTGCATTCCTATCAGCGATATGTTATTATAGCCGAACGTAAAATCAGGCAGGCTGTTTGCCCGTTCCAATTTCTTGTTCTGTTCGGCAATTTTCGCCTCTTGGTACAATAGCTGGATGCTCGGATGATTTGCAACAGCCGAACTGTCAATGAAAGAACTTAACAGCAATGGTGTATAATCCGGTTGAGGTTCTATTAAGAAATCTTCCTGTGTCTGCATCAGATTTTTAAGGCTTTGATAGGCGTTCTGCCTTAAAACCTCGTTCTGTTGATACAAAAGACTTATTTCCCCTTTCTTGGTAGTTGCAGTATTAACGTCTAATTTACCTATATCTCCCGTTTTATACCGGAGTTCCGCAACACGGATAAAGTCTACATAAATACTATCAAGATACTTTAAAACCGAAGCATTATGCTCCAAATATTCCAACTGATAATAATAGGTTCTTACCTGTTTTTTCAGTTCGTTTTCTGTCAGAGCCTTCGCCCACTGCTGACCTTTTACCTGCTCTTTGACAAGATTTTTCTTTGCCCCAAAGAGTGTCGGAAAGGGAATGGTCTGTGAAATTTGGAAACCGTCATTATATTCAAATCCCTCATTATTCCCGTATTGGAAGTTTACATCGGTCTTCGGTAGTTCATACGCCGTCTTGCTAAGGCTTTGGGCAGATTGAATATCCATATTTTTGGAACGTAGCTGAGGGTTGTTCTCCACAGCTACTTCAATAGCTCTATCTACACTCATCGGAGTTTGTGCCTTACCGTTTTGAGAAAAACCCAAGAACACAAACAGCAACAGCACGGGTGCTATGGCTTTCGTTTTACTATTTTTCGGAGGTTTTTGGTTTCTCATAAATACGAGGTACAGCAATGGCAGGACGAACAATGTCAGGGCAGTTGCCGAAATCAGTCCACCGATAACCACGGTTGCCAACGGTTTTTGTACTTCTGCACCTGCACTTGTACTCAACGCCATTGGTAAAAAACCTAAACTTGCCACAGATGCCGTCATCAATACAGGTCTAAGCCTTGTTTTAGCTCCCTCGATAATTCTCGGAATAATCTCATTCCAACCCTCTTTTTCCAGTCTATTGAACGTGGCAATCAGTACAATCCCATTCAGAACAGCAACACCAAACAGGGCGATAAATCCGACACCTGCTGATATGCTGAATGGCATATCCCGCAATAACAGGGCAAATACGCCTCCAATGGCACTCATCGGGATAGCTGTATATACCAAAACGGCTTCCTTAAACGAATGGAATGTGAAATACAACAGGATAAAAATCAAAAGCAATGCGATAGGTACAGCAATCAGCAATCTGTCGGTAGCTTTTTGGAGGTTCTCAAACTGACCACCATAAGTAAAATAATAACCTGTCGGTAGCTTAATCTGTTCAGCCAATTTATCCTGAATTTCATTGACAACGCTGGCTACATCCCGCCCCTGTACGTTGAAGCCGACATATATCCTGCGTTTACCGCCTTCACGGCTGATTTGTGCGGGCCCTAATTTGTAATCAATGTTTGCAACCTGTGAAAGCGGTATTTGGTCGCCGTTTGGTAGTGGGATAAACAGATTGCTCACATCCTCAATGGAACTGCGGTGGGCTTCATCAAGCCGTACCACCAAATCAAATCTTCGTTCGTTTTCATAAATCACACCTGCTGATTTACCTGCGAATGCCGTACTTACAATATCGTTTATTTCCTGTACATTCAAGCCGTAATTGGCTATTCGGGTACGGTCATATTCGATATTGATTTGGGGAAGACCTGCTACCCGTTCTACCTGCGGAGCAGTCGCACCTTCTACTGTTTGAATAATAGCATTCGCTTTATTGGCATAAACCAACAAACTGTCGAGGTCTTCTCCGAATATCTTAACGGCTACATCCTGCCTGATACCTGTCATCAGTTCATTAAACCGCATCTGTATCGGCTGATTGGCTTCAAAGAATACACCGGGAATAACTTCAAGTTTCTCCATCATTTCATTGGAAAGCTCGTCATAGGATTTTTTTGTTTTCCATTCGTCCTGTGGTTTCAGGATAATCATCAGGTCGGTAGCTTCCGGAGGCATCGGGTCTGTCGGTATTTCTCCTGCACCTGTCTTACCTACGACCATTTTTACTTCGTCGAACTCTTTGATTATCTTGGATGCCTGCATAGAGGTTTCCAGACTTTGGCTTAACGATGTTCCTTGCGGCAGGATACAATGGAAAGCAAAATCGCCCTCGCCCAATTTTGGTAGGAACTCTCCGCCCATTCGTGAAAAAAGGAATATGCTGATTGTAAAAAGACCAACGGCAACCGCTATCACAACATATTTTATCCGAATGGCTTTTTCTAACAAAGGCTTATAAATGCCTTGCAGATAATCCATCATTTTGTCTGAAAAATTCTTTTTGGTAATCGGCTTTTTCGACAAAAACAAAGCACTCATCATCGGGATATAGGTAAAGGATAAAATCAATGCTCCCAAAATGGCAAAACCTACGGTCTGTGCCATCGGTGTGAACATTTTACCCTCGATACCTACCAAAGTAAGGATAGGGATATAAACGATAAGGATAATGATTTCTCCAAATGCCGCACTTGTACGGATTTTTCTTGCCGAGTCAAAAACCTCGTCATCCATTTCGTTTTGGGTAAGCCTATGCGTGGTTTTCCGCAATCCCAAATGGTGCATTGTCGCTTCGACGACAATCAGGGAACCATCTATTACCAATCCGAAATCAATAGCCCCCATACTCATCAGGTTGGCACTTACACCAAACAGCCGCATCATTCCCAACGCAAAAAGCATAGATAGCGGTATGGCTGAGGCTACAATCAGTCCTGCTCTGAAATTCCCCAGGAATAGAATTAATACAAAAATAACAATCAGTGCGCCCTCAATGAGGTTCTTTTGAACCGTACTTATCGCTCTATCAACCAAATCCATTCTGTCTCCTATGTTTGTGTCAAGCAAATGTAGGAGACATTTTTTGTTTTATAGATTTGCTGTATTTAGTGAAAAGAGGGAGAGCCTAGGGCTGTCTTAGTAGCTTTTTTAGCATACTGATTTTTAGAGATGGCCTTCCTCTTTTTCGCTTCCTAAGACAGAACAGAATGTAAGGCGGAATTACAGTCCAGCTTGAATATCCATCAGGAGACAAGTCCAAGGGAAGTTTCACTATTGATTTTTCAGTTTCACATCAAAAAATTAACATGAAAACACTCAAGCAGGTCGTTGGCATTGACGTCGGTAGTAAGGAACTGGTCGTATGCTTTGGCAAGATCTTTTCCAATCTGGATAAAAAGCTGTGCCAATATGGTAATTTCCGAAACTCGGATAAAGGTTTGATAAAGCTTTACGAATGGGTACAGACCCATACCTGTGAGGATAGTCCTCTTCATTTTGTCATGGAGGCTACAGGCGTTTATCACGAAAAGCTAGCCTATTTTCTGGAAAGCAAGGGGTGCAATATCAGTATTGTCCTGCCAAACAAGATCAGCAACTATTTCCGTACCTTAGAGATCAAGACGATAACGGATAGTACCTGCTCGGAAGCTATCACCTTATTTGGCCTGGAGCGCAACCTGGAGTTGTGGCGCAAGCCAGACCCCACCTATAAGCGTTTGAAGCAGCTGACCCGGGAGAGAGACCAATTGGTACAGGAACGTACTGCTGTCAAGAACCAGCTACATGCAGAACAGGCAGAGGCAGAACCCAATGAAAACTCTATAGGACGGATAAAGGAACGCATAGCAGTACTGCAAAGACAGGAAAAGGAAATAATGACCGAGTTAAAGCTCATTGTTAAGGAGAGTTCCTTACTCAAAAAACAAACAGATAACCTGACCACAATCCCTGGAATTGGACTGCTGACAGCAGTAACAGTATTGGCAGAAACGAATGGATTTGAGATGATCCGAAATAAAAAGCAACTGGTAAGCTATGCCGGCCTGGACATAAAGGAAAAACAGTCCGGAACATCGATCCAGAGCAAACCTACCATATCCAAACGGGGCAACAGATACCTGAGAAAATCCCTTCATTTACCTGCATTGGCCGCCATAAGGCATGATGAACATTATTCTAATACATTTACAAGGCTTGTTTCAAGAAATGGCATCAAAATGAAAGCAGCAGTAGCTGTGCAAAGGAAACTTCTAGAGCTGATGTTTATAATTTATAAAAACGAACAGCGGTATGATCCACAATACCATCTCCAAAAGTATCAGAACGAAAAAGTAGATACAAATTAGGGCGGCCAAAAACGGCTACCCTAAACAGGCTGGCAATAGACCGCCTAAAACCCGAAATTACAAAAAAAAGATAAAATTGACTTGTATATTAACACAGAATCTAAAAATGGTTCTATGACCACGTCTTCGGGTAGAGATTGTTGGATAACCGGTATTTTTTCTTTGATACTTTTTACAACTTCAGAGGTGTTTTCTCCCTTCAACATCATTACAATCCCACCCACAGCATCTACTTCGCCATTATAGGTCAATGCTCCGTACCGGGTTGCGTGACCAAATTGTACTTCTGCCACATCTTTGATAAATACCGGAACGCTACCTGTATTTTTAACGACGATATTTCCTACATCTTCCAATGAAGTAACCAGACCAATCCCGCGAATAAAGTAAGCATTGGGCTTCTTATCGATATATGCACCTCCGGTATTTTGGTTGTTGTTTTCGAGGGCGGTAAAAATATCGGAAATACTAACGTCCATTGCCTTGATGCGGTTTGGGTCGATAGAAACTTCGTACTGTTTAAGCAAACCACCGAAACTATTGACTTCTGCAATTCCCGGAGTACCGTAAAGTTGTCTGGCAACAATCCAGTCCTGCATTGTCCGCAAATCCATTGCGGAATATTTGTCTTCACTGCCTTCTTTGGGATGAAGAATATATTGGTACACTTCGCCAAGACCTGTACTGACAGGAGCAAGTTCAGGTGTTCCAATCCCGTCAGGTATCTGGTCTTGTGCTTCTTTCAGCTGTTGGCTTACTAACTGTCGTGCAAAATAAATATCGACATTATCTTGAAAGACAACGGTTACAACAGATAATCCAAATCTTGAAACACTTCTTATCTCTTCTACTTTTGGAAGATTAACGATACTTTGCTCTACGGGAAATGTTACTAATTGTTCTACTTCTTGTCCTGCCAATGTAGGCGACAGGGTAATAATCTGAACCTGATTGTTTGTAATGTCAGGTTGGGCATCAATAGGGATTTTGGTGGCACTCCATACCCCCCAAATGATAAGTAACAAGGTCATCAATCCTATGATGAACTTATTCTTTATGGAGAATTTTATAATATTATCTAACACTTCTATTGTGATTAATGATGAATAATTAATGATAAATTGCAATGATTATGAATACGAGAAATACGAAGTATGACCCAAAACATTCAGCTTGTTGCTGTACGCAAAAAGCTATAATCATTAAAACATTAAAAATTATGCATTAATCTTTGGCGGTTGCCAAATTCCCCCCAGATAGTGGGATATAAAGGTACATTTATAATAAACTTTAGGCTTAGAAAGGTCAAAAGTCTTCGCCTTAACTAAGCTGTATACATTCCATTGAAGCACTATACCTGAAACTATTCCACAACAACCGCATAAACAAAATGGACTGCACATATCAGTTGTTTCCTGATGGTCGTGGCTTCCTTGATGGGTTAATTCTTCCGAATGGTTATGGTTTTGAAAGTTGTCCTTTTCATACATATCGGTACACGGCATTAAAAATACCGTCATCATATAAATTGCCAATATGGAGTAAAAGACTTTCATATTCTTTTGCAAAGTTAGTAAAAAAGTAATGCAATGGCATTGCATTGTTTATTGCAATCGTCTCTTTTTCTTCTTCATCCGTTTAGCAAATGTTTCTTCTTTATAATCCACGCCTTGTGCATCAGGTAAAAGGCTGAATAATCCTATATCGAAATTCTGAGAATGTTCCTGTGGGATAAACTCAAAAAGGTCTTTCGTTGGTTGGTTGTCTATTGTATTCGTTTTGGAAAGAGGGTTATCCTGTGTTTTCAGTTCGGGTTTGTTGCCGTTGTTCCACCAATCGTTAAAAACATTTGCAGACAGGTTTCTGTCTAACTGTGAACCATTCCATACACTACGGCTCTCGTGGTCAATGAAAGTTACTCCGTAAATCCGTCCGTTGTCGTTTCTGCGAACAATCGTATTAATACCGTGTTCGGTCAATTGTTTTCTAAATTCTATTTCGTTGCTTGTCGTGTGCATAGCCAATTCAACAGTATTCTTTAAAACTGACCTTACAGGATTGGTTTTCATTTTCTCTTTTGACTGTTCAAAATGCTTTTGTAGTTGTGCAACTCCTGCGTCTTTTCCGAAAAGCGATGCCTTAAACGGATTGCTTGCCTTGTTTCCGTTTTCGTCCACTGCCACATAGACCAATCCGTTTACCGGCTGACCGTTCCGCTCGCCTTTGACTTCTTCCGCTGTGATGTTGAACAGCGACAATAAAGCATTATAGCTTCCCATAGTCGGAAAGCTGTAATACTTCGGCAAATGCCGTACTACCGAAGCAATCTGACTTTTGATGTCGCCTTTGTGGTAATCCACAGGTTTGAAAACTTTGTTGGCTTGTTTCTGCTCCTGCTCGGTTGCTTTGTGCAGGTTGTATTTCGTTTCAAAATCCCGACAGATTGCCATTGAACGTGGGTGGTCGTAATCATCGGGGATTTTCTTACCGTCAATGCCTACACAGGTCGAAACGATATGGATATGCATTCGGTCAATGTCCGTATGTTTGAAAACAATATAAGGCTGATTTCCGTAGCCCATACGTTCCATATATTCCTGTGCCATTTCCGTAAACTGCTCATCGCTTACCTCGTCTTTCGGGTCTGGGTTCAATGAAATATGCCGTACCGTTTTTTCTGTTTTGATGTTTGCAGACAAATACGGCTCAAAACATTTATTGAAATACGCTACGGAATACCTGCCGTCCATTGTGTCGGGTATTTTGTTCAGCAACAAAACCGCTCCGTTTTCCCTGTCCACTTTCTGCTGATTGTACAAAATCGCTCCGTACATATTGCTTCCCTTTCCGATTTTTGCAATCATAATTTTACTCTTTATGTAGATATTGCTTTTCAAATCTGTCGGTAAGAATTAAAACCTTTAGCAACAGTTCTTTCATTTTTGCGGTCTGTTTTTCCAATTTATAGAGATATGCAGATGCTTTTTTCTCCGAAAAATTGGCGTTCAATAGCCTTACAATCTGATTGTAATTGGTTGCTATTCCTCGAAACTGACTGAAAAATTTGGTCAGTCCTGCGTGGTATTCTACCGCATTCATATCAATTTTTACGGTCTTTACGGTCTTTTGAAAGATGCAAGCCGTAATGAAATGTGCCTTTACACTTATCCCCGATTGGTCAAAGAGGGCAAGGAACTTGGCGTTTTCCTCTGCATTCAGGTTAATAGAATACCGATGTACGGCAGGGTCATTCTTCGGTTTTCTCCCTGTTTTCCTAATTTGTTTACTGTTCTTTTCTTCCATAATAAATCCATTTCTAATGTTAAACAAAACTGCGACTTCGGAGCGGTTTTCAGCTCCCTGCAAGGGCAAGTGCTTTTGAGTGCCGAAATTCATTTCGAGTACCTCAAAAGATAACTTGCTCTGAACAGGAGTTCAGAAAAATCCGTTTTGCAAACGGATTGGAGTTAGCCGAAAAAATCAACTGCCCCGATTACAAAGTTCGATAAGACTATTTGAAAAACAGCTATTTACCATAACGACAATGAACGCCAAATGCTACCTTTGAGTGCCATATCAACATAGACTGGGACTGCTTTTGCTTTCTTTGTATATGGTTAGCTGGCTGATTGTTTATATCCTTAACTATGTAACCAATCAGCATAAATCCTGACAGCAAATCTGCGTGATTGAATGCAGACGAATTACAGATTTTTGAGTTAATGAACTAACCAATTAGGGGTATGCAGGTGCTTAGGTAGATAGGTAGATAGATGCAACAGTATGTACAGCTGATTGCTTAGTTAACCAAACAGCTAATTGGATATAATATTAAAAACAAGAGATATGGTACACGAAGAAAACAAAAATCAGCAACCCGAAAAAGAAGATTTCTCTATTGAAAATTTCCTAACTGATGAAAAGAAACAACCTTTGATGAAACAACAAGGAATAACACATCGGGAAGACTTTGCAAAACCCGAAGTTGACGAGGAAGCTATTATGCGTGTAATGGCAGGAGAAGAACCCGAGGAAATAGCAACAGAAACGGAACATTCAAAGCCATTGGTCAACAATTCTAAAAAAGGCACTTCTAAAACCAAAAAACTGACCAAAGAGGATTACTGCGGACAGTTCTTTAAAATTCCGAACAGTACTGCAAGTAGGGGTAAATCAGTCTATGTACGGCAGGAACACCACGAAACATTTAACAGGCTTACCAACATTATAGGAATTGACAAACTGACGATTTATGCGTATCTGGACAACATTATCGAGTACCACTTTCAGGAGTTCGGAGAACTGATTAAGGAAATCTATAACGATAAGCACAAGCCATTGTTTTGATAACTGCCCATTGATAAGGATGCGTAATTCCCTCTCAAAAATTATTTTCAAAACAAAAAAACAGAAAAAAAAGAAAGCCATTTTAACAAGGCGGACAGGGGAAAAACCAAAAGGAAACGGAATAAGTCCCGAAGGGTGGCAGGGCAATCACACAACAACTCTGCGAAGCCACCTTTTGCCCTGCCATTATGCCGTAAGCTTTTGGTTGGGTGGTGCGGTGGCTGTCCGCTTTATCTTTGCGACCTTTTTATTCTTTTTTAATCCATTCCAATCAAAGAAAGGGTACAAAAAACACGTAAGGGGTAAGGATAGGATGTTTTTGGTATGCTTTCCTTTATCCGTAGAAAACTCTTTAAATCCGTGAGGGCTTTGCGAGGAAAAGTTAAAGTGTTTTAAGGATTACTTTCCATTCCTATTGTGCCAATATAAGCCAAATACTGCCACAAAAAGCCAAATGAAAATAATACATTCTCTTGTGTTCTATATTGGGAAAAATTTTGAACCTATGGCACAAAAAGTAAATACCAACAAAGAGCGTAAAGAAAACGAGCTATCCGAGAAAAAAAAGAATGCTCCTTTTATGCAGGTCGATAAGCATAGCGACCCGATTTCCAATTTTATTACCAACTTTAAACGTCAATTCAAAGATACAAAGGGTTTAGGTCTGGGCAGGTTGTTCGGTGGCAAGCGTGTTGAACAACAAAAACAGACTACCGAACCTGAAAGCGTAATAGGTGCAACAAAAACGGTTATGCGTTCGGATTTCAAAAACGATGGAAAAAGTCAGACTGTACAAACCAACAAAAAACCAGCTTTGAGAATGGACAATACAATCAAATCACAACAAACTCGTCCGAAAAATAATAAACCAAAATTGGGAATGTAATACCGTATTTGGCAACTGTACGCCAAACGCTACCTCTGACTGCAACATTGAGAAATCTTATATGAATTGCTTTTATTTTCGAGGTATAAATGACATGATATGGAAATAACGGTTTTGGACATTCAGATTTTAAAGGCATTGCATAGGGAAGTAAAGGAAGTTTCCAATTTGATAGCGGAAATGACTGCACCCTACAAAGCACTGCAACAGGCAACAAAATGGCTCGACCAACAGGAAGCCTGCCAACTGCTCAACATCAGTAAACGAACTTTGCAGACGTACAGGGCAAAAGGTATTCTTGGGGCAACGCAAATCAATCGGAAAACATATTTCAGATTATCCGAAGTGGAATTACTGCTGCAGGGAGAGCGACCATTAAAAAAGCAAAAGAAATGAAACAGATTGGAAATTCAAACGAAGATATGATTGCCTTGCTCGAAGCTGTAGTAGGCATCAAAAATGAACTGCTGTATATCAGGGAATATTTTCATCCACTCTTAAAAGGAGAAATCTACCTGTCAGGCGAACAGGTTTGCGAGATGTTACATATCAGCAAACGGACATTGCAACAGTACAGGGATGACGGACTGATACCTTTTATCAAGCTCGAACGAAAAATATTGTTTCGTGAAAGCGATATTATCAAGGTATTGGAAGACAACTATCAGCGTTAACCAACTATCTGAAACTGTAACCGGGAGGTCAATTAAAGAAACAGCCACTGCTTTAAGCGGCGGGCTGTTTCTTGCCTAATACCCTGTAGTTGTGGGTATTTTTTCAAAATAACGAATTGGATTTGCCATTCCTCTAATTTTAGGAACTTCTTTATTCATATATATATCAAGAATTTCTTTTGAAGTAACTTCTGAACCTTCAAATCCCCATCTTTTGACACCTCTATTTTCAATATCTTGAACCCATTTTTCAGGCTTAAATATCGCTCTTATTACACCTTTATATTCAGCTAAAACGAAATCTGAATTTTCTGCTCTGTCTTTGTCTAATACCCACCAACCTCTGGTTGCTTCATAAATATTTGGTCTGTCATAAATAGGGTTCTCACTTTTCTTTTTTCGTTTATTATCGTATGTTTTGTTTATATTGATTACTAAAACGTTATGTTTAATATCTTCTTTTTTCAATACTTCACAATTGTAAAGTATTTCACACTCATTAACAGTTTTAATCCCTTGATTAAATGAATAATGTCCTGCAACTATATTTGAAATTTTCGCAACCTCTATAAAATCCTTAAAAGTTAAAAAATCAATTAAAACAGCTTCAACTATTAGTGCTTCATTTTCTTCTAATCCGTGTCGCACTATAAAATGTTTTACTTTTAGATCTTCTTGTTTTATGGCTCTTATAATCTCTAATTTTTCAGTTCCGACTGGGTTGAATATCGCTTCATTAATATGTGAAAAAACACGATTTCCATACCCTTTTCCAACATAGAATATTTTATTATCTCTTGGGTCTATTAAAATATAAACATAAGATTTTAATTCTTCTTGTGTCTTTTGTGAAAATTGTTCAATCATAATTTGTTGTTTTATTGACTTCAAAAATACAAAAAGCCAATGCAAAAAACTGCATTGGCTTTCTTTAATCGCTTTACAGGTTTTAGAATTGAGCCACAAAAAACTGCTCCATACCTTTGAATTTATGTGATACTTTTTGCATATCCTTACCAACTTTCTCGTTAAGTATCTTGGCATAAATCTGTGTTGTGGCAATGTTTTTATGCCCTAACATTTTGCTCAAACTTTCGAGCGGAACGCCCTCACTCAAAAACAATGTGGCAAATGTATGACGTGCCAAATGAAAGGTTACTTTCTTTTCTTTCAGGCAGTCAATAAGTTGTGATATTCTCTTTAGGCTGTCATTACAGATTGTATTTGAAGGTACAGGAAATACCTTTCCGTCCTTTGCAAATCCTGCATACTTTTCGATAATCATTTTCGGTATATCCAAAAGCATCACGTTTGACGATGTAGCCGTTTTCTTTCTGCGTACGATAATCCATTGATTGTCATCAAAGAAATCCTGAATATTACTGTTTCTAAGCCCTTTCATATCCGAATAAGACAATCCTGTAAAGCAACTGAACACAAACAAATCTTTAACCAATTCGTCTTTCTTTTTCTCGCAGTTGAATGTTACAAGCTGTTCCAACTCGTTCCGTAGCAGATAACCTCTGTCTTTGTCCTTTTTAGTGTTCTTGTACTCGCTGAACGGATTGAAAGCAAGATGCTTTCTGCTCATTGCTAATCGACAAAGCGTGGTAAAGCCAATCATATACAGCCAAATGGTGTTGTGCGCCAAGCTTTGGGCGTCACGCAGGTAGTAATCAAATTCCTGTACAAAATCAGGAGTAAGGTCGTTAAAAGACACATCGGAATAACCATATTTTGTAAGTGCAAAATTTCGAAGATGTTTCAAAAGTATTTTGTATTTACTGCGTGTGCCATTTACCCGAAGTCCACTATTAACCTTTTTCTCATAGTCGGACAGGAACTGTTCATAGAATTTGAAAAAGGTTATTTCTCCACTTTCCATACCGAGAAAGGTGTTTTTAAGTTTAGCACTGTTTACAGCCCCCTCATTCTTCAGAATTTTGGAATAGCATTCCTCAATACCCGAACGAATTTTGTCAAGTTTCCTGTTTGTGTCTTGTGCTTCTCGGCTTTTACCTAAAACCCTACCGTACTTCAAATCCCAATTTGTTGCGGAAATATCCAGCTTTGTACTGAATGCAGACTGTTTGCCGTTTACGGTAATTCTGCACATAACCGTAACTTTTCCGTTTTTCTTTGGAGCGTTCTTTTTAAGATAGAACAATACCTTAAACGTTGATTTTTTTGTCGTTTCCATACTCACAATTCTTAATGATAAAATTAAACCTATGTGAGCTACTGAACAATATGAAAAACTATGCAGAAAGCTGAAATACAGTATTTTAAAACGATTGTTTCTAATATTTAAAAGTAACGTTTTAGTAACCTTACTTTTGCCAAACCTCGCTTTTTCCTGCTTTTTACCTCATTACCAAAAAATCACAAAACGGCTGTAAAGCCCTTATTTACAACCGTTTTGCCTGTTATTAATCTTTAATGTATTTTTACTGAAACTTTATTTTATAAAACACAGATGCCTCCTGAACTTGGTTCAGGAGGCATCTGTGTTTTCTTTTGAACAGTTCACTCCTTATTTCAATTCCTTCAGCCATTTCTGCTCCTCCGGAGTCAAATTCTTAGGTTCAGGTATATATTTCGGATCCGCTTCATACCAGTCTATATTACTGTAATAATCCCGTAAGTCTTTGGACTTAAAAACATATCCCCGTCTTGCAAACGGAAGATTACGTAATATTTTTTTGCTTGTTTCATCCTTTGCCTTTAGAATACGGTCCTGTGCATATACCGCAAAGGGAAGGACATCTGTTTTGGAATCAAAAGATTCTCCCGGAGGAAAGTAGTTTTCAGCAGAGAGATAAAGCTCACCAGCAGGAGCAAAATTAGTCTTATGAAAAACCAGTGTACCCTGACGGATAGTAAACCGGATCTGATCCGACTCATGTACAGAAGATGGAAGTGCTTCTACCTCTTTAGTTTTTCCCCAGCCTTTGACCTGCCAGTCTTCCTTTTTGTCAAAAAATGTCTTATGGATATTGAATTCCGTTACATCTCCCATATCTACAATCAGCGTGAAGTCGTCGATCTGCTTATTTGCCCATCGCTTGGCTGCTGTCAGCACATATTCCAGATAGTACTGATAATCTATAGAACCGGAAATGTCATAGGTGTAGGTATGCTGGATACTGTTTTTACCTTTTCTGAAGGGAGCATCAAAGTAGTACACATAGTTAAAGCCAACCTCATTAACATTATCAATCTCCTTCTTGATTTTATCCAACGGTTCGGATACAATTTTGCCGTTATTGACGTAGAGCGAGTCATATACGTAGGCAACTTTATACGGAAGATTCTGATTGTTCAGTTTGACTGTAAAATCTCTCATATAGGGATGGAAACCATATTTTGGCGTACCGTCTACATCTCCGGATGGAGACATCGCTTCAAATCCGACCGTAATTCTTTTATCCTGAACAGGATTTTCAAATTCATAATATACGGTGATATGTACCTGTCGGTCTCCTGCCTTCCTGATCGTCAGGATTTCCTTTCTGACACTGATGTCCGTTTCGTTGATCGGTACAAGTTGATTTCCTCTTGCAAAGAATGCCCCGTCATTAGCATGGCTGTAAGCTGTGAAGCACAGTAAAATCGATAATATCAATAGGAAATTTTTCATCAGTATAGCATATTTTACAATCATAAATATACACATCCCCTGCAATATATGAATTGCCGGATTATTTAATTTGGTATTGCGTATATTTGTTCTAAAGCAAATACAATCACTCCATGTCTTCAATACTTATCAAATCTGCTCATATTGTCAATGAAGGGATAACCACAGTAGCAGATGTTTATATCCGTAACGGACGAATCGAAAAAATAGGAAGCGAACTTCAGGTCAAAGCAGATAAAGAAATAGATGCGACCGGGCTGCATCTTCTTCCGGGACTGATCGATGATCAGGTTCATTTCCGTGAACCCGGTCTGACACACAAAGCCGATATCTGGCATGAAAGCCGTGCAGCCGTAGCGGGAGGAACTACCTCTTTTATGGAAATGCCCAATACAGTTCCCAATACATTGACACAGGAACTGTTGCAGGATAAATATGATATTGCAGCTAAAAATGCCCTGGCGAATTATTCCTTTTTCATGGGAGCTGCCAATGATAATCTGGAGGAAGTCCTCAGGACAGATCCTCGAAAAGTCTGCGGAATCAAGGTTTTTATGGGATCTTCAACAGGAAATATGCTGGTCGATAATGAAAAAGCCCTGGAAGGAATCTTTGCCAACGCTCCTACATTAGTAGCTACGCATTGTGAAGATGAAGCAACAATAAAAGCGAATCTTGCGATTTTCAAAGAACAATATGGCGAGGAAGGATTGACTATACAGATGCATCCGCTTATCCGTTCGGAAGAAGCCTGCTATCTGTCTTCTTCAAAAGCAGTTGAACTGGCTAAGAAAAATAATACCCGTTTGCATATTCTGCACATTTCCACAGGAAAAGAAACAGCACTGTTTCGTAATGATATCCCTTTGGAACAAAAGCGTATCACTGCAGAAGCCTGTATCCACCATATGTGGTTTTCTGATCAGGACTATGCTGCCAAAGGTAATTTTATCAAATGGAATCCGGCAGTCAAGACCGCTTCCGATAGAGATCAGATCGTTAAGGCTTTGTTAGACGGGCATATCGATGTGATCGCTACAGATCATGCCCCGCATACGATCGAAGAAAAATCACAGCCTTATCATACCGCTCCGTCAGGAGGACCTTTAGTGCAGCATGCACTGCAGGCTCTGCTGGATATGGTCAGCCAGGGAAGAATGACGCTGGAACAACTGGTACAGAAATCTGCACATAATACGGCGATCTGTTTTCAGATCGAAGACCGTGGATTTATCCGTGAAGGATACTGGGCCGATCTGGTACTGGTAGATCTCCATAAACCGTATACCGTTTCAAAATCCAATATCCTGTCTAAATGTGGCTGGTCACCGTTTGAAGGACATACTTTTACCTCTACTATCGAACATACGATTGTCTCCGGACAATTGGCTTATACAGGTGGTTCACTTATTGAATACGGAGCAGGACAACGCTTGCTGTTCAGTCGCTAAGTCTTACCTAAATCTACCTATACGATGAACAAAAGAGATTTTATCAAATCGATTACATGGGCTGCTGCGGCAGTTCCTCTTACTGGATTCGCGCGCGACAGCGAGAAGGCAGCAGTCTGGGTCAAACAAGGGCAACTGTTAGCTCAGAAGTTAAAAAAAGGAGATACAATCGGCCTGATAGCTCCTGCAGGTGTTCTGGACGATGAAGAATCGATCAGTATAGCCAGAGAAATCTTTCAGACACTGGGTTTCAACGTAAAGGAAGGTGCACACATTCGTAGCCGATACGGACAATTGGCCGGTACAGATGAAGAACGCATAGCCGATATTCATACCATGTTTGGAGACCGGCAGGTAAAAGCAATTGTCTGCGTGCGGGGTGGCACAGGTACATCACGGCTTCTGGACCGTCTGGATTATAAGCTGATTGGCCATAATCCTAAGATATTACTAGGTTACAGCGATATTACAGCTTTACTGCTTGCGCTTTACAGCAAGACCGGAATGATCGGTTTCCACGGAGCGGTGGGGATCAGCACCTGGACCAACAAAGTCGCACGGGCATTTGAAAGTCAGTTCCTGGAGAATAAGCTTCCCTTGTTTACCAATCCTACTGATAAGGGCGATCACATCGTTCAGTATAAAGAGCGGATCACGACACTTCATCCGGGGAAAGCAGAAGGCATACTGCTGGGCGGAAATATGACAGTACTTACAGGACTTTGTGGAACACCCTATCTGCCGGACTTTAAAGACGCTATTTTGTTTCTGGAAGAGGTAGATGAAAAAGTAGAACGTGTAGACCGGATGTTCTGTCAGCTGAAACTGTCCGGAATATTAGCTGTAATCAAAGGTTTTGTGTTTGGTAAGTGTACCGGCTGCGGCCCTTCCGGAGGCTATGGTTCACTCACACTGCAACAGGTTATGAACGATTATATCAAGCCCCTGGGGATACCGGCATACAGCGGTGCCATGATCGGTCACATTGCGGATCAGTATATACTGCCTGTCGGGGCAGCAGTCCGGATAGATGCGGATAAAGGCACTATAGAATTAATACAACCTGCTTTGAAAGATTAAATGAATAAGCTCTTAATTATCTGTTTACTTATGCTTATTGGAAAAGATTCGTTTTCTCAGTCACTGGTATTGAGCAAAACGCAATTAGATAAGGCTCACATGGCCTATAAAGAATCTGCTCTTAAACATCGCCGCTTCAAGCATGCCGATGTACAACAACTCATCCTGCGTCATCAGCAGCAACATGCACTGGATGTGCAGCAGATCGGATCATCAGTAGAGCAGCGTAGTATCTATGAACTTCGCTACGGAACCGGTAAAAAGGTCGTGATGCTGTGGTCACAGATGCATGGAGATGAGCCTACGGCGACCATGGCGCTGTTTGATCTTTTTAATTTTCTGGAAGGGAAAGAAGATGATTTTGAAGGAGTGCGGACACTACTACGGGAGCATCTTTCTATTCACTTTATTCCTATGCTCAATCCGGACGGAGCAGAACGTTATACCCGACGCAATGCGCAGAAGATAGACCTCAACCGCGATGCCCGCAATACTGCGACACCGGAAGGAAAGTTGTTGCGTGCACGTGCAGAAAGCCTGAAACCACAATATGGTTTCAATCTGCATGATCAGAATATTTATTATAATGTTCCGGGTACGCAGACACCTGTGACCATTTCTTTACTGGCTCCGGCCTATAATATGGAACGCGATATCAATGAGGTGAGAGGCAATGCAATGAAAATTATTGTTGGGATGGAGAAACTGCTCCAGAACTATATTCCCGGAGCAGTAGCTAAATATGATGATGAACATTCGCCCAGAGCTTTTGGCGATAATTTTCAAAAATGGGGAGCCAGTACAGTCCTGATTGAGTCCGGAGCCTTTAAAGGTGATCCCGAAAAACAGGAAATCCGTAAGCTGAATTTTGCAATTATACTGAATGCCTTGGTGCAGATCGCACAGGGATCTTATGAACAATACGACATAAAAGATTATGAACGTATTCCATTTAATGCGTCACAACTGCACGATGTCGTGCTCCGAAATGTAAGTACAGTGTCAGCTGGATTGCCCCTGCAGGTAGATATTGCAATCCGTCGTGACGAGATTACCTCAGGAGATGATTATTACAGCAAAGGATATATTGAAGATCTGGGTGACCTGAAAGAATTCTACGGATATGACGATCTGGATGCCACGGGGCTGACGCTTTCTTATGGACAGATCTATCCTACAACATTCCGCCACTACAGCGAACTTACAGCTGATGTGATTTTTGGTCTGCTAAAGCAAGGGTATTCCACTGTAATTGTAAGGGAGCAGGAGCAGCAAAAAGCAATTCGGCTGCCGGTCAGAATAGTACATCAGCCTACAGAGCAACGTCATGCAACAGGACTGTCACTCGGTCAGGAAGCTACATTTTTTCTGAAGAAAGATAATGAATTGAAATATGCTATTGTCAACGGATATCTGATTGACCTCAGCCGGAATCTTCCGGATGCTTTTAACGGAATAAAATAGATCAGATTTATTTTATTCTGTTGAAGACAGCAGAAGGTAGGGTAGCAGAGGTTTCGTGTATAAATGCTGTTACTCAAAGGTTTGCGTAATCTATATTATTGCTTCAGCATACGTGTTGAAAAGAAACAATACTTTAATTTGTAGAGCAATAATAACACTACAGATGATTAAACCAATTACATTCCTCAGCAGCTTGTGTATGCTGACGGCATTACATGTATATGCCCAGCATGAATATCCTCCACAAAAACCATTGTGGAATGCGGACGAACTCGGTACACAACGAGCAGTATTGCGTGTAGAATCCGTATCAAAGCAGGTCACAGTGAGTATTCCTTGGCGTAATCGTAATGTACGCTCAGACCAGAAAATAATCCTTGTAGACAGTGCGACACAACAAGTCTTTTCGCCTTCCCATTACGGTAATATATCCGCTGTTTCCGGAGAATTTCAATTTGAACCCCGTTCAGGTAAAGGAATTTACTATGTCTACTTTTTACCTTATAAATTGGTCGGGAGAAGTGAAAACTATCCGGATGTAGCCTATTTGAAGCAGGAGAAAGGAACAAACACATTGGATAAAACAGTAAAGGCATATGCAAAACTGGTTCGTCTCGAGGCCGTAGATACGTTCAATCAGAATGATGCCATGGATGTGATCTCTACACCGCAGGAACAAACCGCATTTCTCAAAAAACACCGCAAATCCAGTTACTTTGTTTTTCCGGAAGACCGGAATCATGAGATCAAAATGTCTGATAATCTTCCTCAGCGATGGACAACCGGCAATGTGGAAGGACAAACGCTCCGCATCAGCTCAGATAAAGGGGAATTGCTGGCTTTCCAGTTGGGACTCTATTCTGATAAGCAGGATTTGCAGGATATCAAAATTTCATTTTCAGACTTAAAGAGTAAAAACGGAAATACAATAGCTTCCGGGCGTATCAATTGTATCAACACAGATGGGGTAAGTTATACCGGACAACATGTTAAGTTTAATATAACTGTTCCAAAGCAAAAAGTACAGGCGCTGTGGTGCGGGATTGACGTTCCTAAAGAGACGGTAAGTGCTGTATACGAAGGTATAATCACCATCAAACCGGTTAATGCCGCGGCAAGGGATATTCCTGTCCGTCTGGAGGTGTCGGATCACTCTGCTGTCAATCAGGGATATGACGAGCCGTGGAAGCTGACACGTCTCAACTGGCTGAATTCGACCTTAGCGCAGGAAAGTACTGTGATTGCTCCTTATATCCCATTACAGATAGAAGGTAATGAGATCAGTCTGCTGGGAAGATCTATTTCACTGGATAAAAATGGATTTCCGGCGCAGATCCGTACATTTTTTACACAGGATATGTTGAGTATAGGAAAGCAGGGCAATGATCTGTTAACAGAAGCTATACATTTTCATTTCCGGAAGAATGCGAATCAGGATATCGTTTTTGAATATAGTCCTGTCAAATTTAACCGTAAGGAACAAGGCTTAGTCAGTTGGTCCACAACAGGAAGCTCCCCGGATCTGATTTTAAATATTAAAGGATCTCTGGAGTTTGATGGTTTTGTAGACTATACCGTACAGCTTATTGCCACGAAGGATATACATCTTTCGGATGTGCAGTTTCACATTCCGTTACAGGCGCAGTATGCTAAATATTTTATGGGGCTCGGTGAAAAGGGAGGATATCGTAAAGATGCCATCGACTGGAAGTGGGATGTGGCAAATAAAAATCAGGATGGCGGATGGATTGGAAATGTAAATGCAGGACTGCAGTTTGCCTTCAGAGACCAGCATTATTCCAGACCGCTGAATACTAACTTTTATCTTCAGAAACCACTTGTATTGCCTGCGTCATGGGGCAACGAAAATAAAGGCGGTATACAGATCGGACAAAAAGGTAAGTCTATATTAGTAGACAGTTACAGCGGAGAGCGGAATATGAAAGCCGGAGATACCCTGTATTATAATTTTCACCTGATGATTACACCATTCCATACCATTAATACCGACTGGCAATGGGACAATCGCTTCTTTCATGCTTACAAACCCATAGAAGAAGTGAAGACAAGTGGTGCGAATGTAATCAATATACACCATGGAAATAATCTGAACCCTTATATCAATTATCCTTTTGTGGCGACAAAGGAAATGAAAAGCTATATAGATTCGGCACATCATGAAGGATTAAAAGTCAAGATATACAACACCGTAAGAGAAGTATCTAATCGTATGTATGAAATCTACCCTTTGCGAAGTCTGGGACATGAAGTGTTTTCTTCCGGCAAGGGTGGAGGCTATTCCTGGTTACAGGAACATCTGAATAACGATTATATCGGTGCATGGTACGTACCCCGGTTCCAGGATGCAGCTATTATCAACAGTGGAATGAACCGCTGGCACAATTACTATGTGGAAGGGATGAACTGGCTGGTGGATCATATGGGAATAGATGGTATTTATCTGGACGATGTGGCTTTCGATCGTGTTACGATGAAGCGAATCAAACGGGTAATGACCAAAAATAATCATCCGGGGATTATCGATCTGCATTCGGCCAATCAGTTTAACAAGAGTGATGGATTTAATAACAGTGCCAATCTATACATGGAGAACTTTCCATATATCAATCGTCTTTGGTTTGGCGAGTATTTTGACTACGAAAAAAATGATCCGGATTTCTTCTTGACTGAAGTAAGCGGGATTCCATTCGGATTAATGGGCGAAATGCTGCAGGATGGAGGTAACCCCTGGAGAGGGATGATCTATGGGATGACTAACCGATATCCCTGGGAGAAAGCTAAAGATACCCGTGATATCTGGCGGATATGGGACGAATTTGGTATCCGGCAATCGCGTATGATCGGCTATTGGGTAGATAATAATCCGGTGAAAACAGATAATAATAAAATCCTGACAACCGTATATCAAAAGGAGGGTAGTACGCTGATCGCCCTGGCAAGTTGGGCAGCAACAGATACAAATGTAAACCTGCTGATCGATTGGAAAGCATTAGGGCTGGATGCGGCAAAGGTACATGTCACGGCTCCGGCGATTAAGAATGTGCAGGAAGCACGGGTATTCAAACCGGGAGAACAGATTCCGGTAGAAAAGGGGAAAGGGTGGTTACTCCTTGTGAAGTAGACCAAAACGGTGTTAAATAAAAAAGAAGCAATCTATTTTAGCAGATTGCTTCTTTTTGTTATTCAGGAAATCTTAATATCCCGGGTTTTGCTGGCCCTGAATATCCGGATTCGCATTGATCTCATCCTGTGATATCGGCAATATAGTTCTGTAGAATGAACGGTTTATAGAAGACGTACGGGTAGGTACACTTATTCCTGCAAATGCATCATCAAAATTGATGGTCTTATTCAGTCTCAACATATCAAAATAGCGAATGCCTTCCCCGAAGAACTCTTTGCTTTTCTCGGCTAATATCAGATCTTCCGTTACATTGGCTGCCGTAGCAGGGGTTAATGCCGGAGCACGTTTGCGTATAGCCTGCAGATATTCAGCAGCTTTTGTAGGATTAGGAACAGTGGATTTTAAAGATGCTTCTGCAGCTGTAAGATACATTTCGGATAGGCGTATTACTTTGATGTTTACCGCCGTAAAATTAGAGGATCCTTTATCACCGCTGAAGGTTACCGAACCGGAATATTTATAGCAGGAACCTAATCGTGTGGTCGATGACTCATCACGTGCCATGACACCCTTCCTTACATCATTCGGATCTGCATTTAGAGACGTCAGGAATGGTGTGCTGGCAAGAAAATTACCTAATGCACCTGTCTGATGATTTCTTCTCATTAAATAGAAGGCAAGAGAAGTTCGCGCAAGGTCTCCCTGGTTAGGCTCGATCACAAATTCAAGAATAGATTCTGAGCCAAACTGATTGGACCAGGACGGTACCCATTGCGCATTGGTATACAGGCTGTATACACCCGAATTGATAACTTCCTCTGAGGCTTTCAGCGCATTGTCATAATCCCCCATCGTCAGGTAGACTCTCGCCTGAATCGCCTTATTGGCATAATAGTTTACATAACCGTCTCTTTTAGTCTTCGGAAGACCTGCTTCCGCATCCTTGAGATCCTTAATAATCTGCGTGTAGTTTTCTGCTACAGTAGATCTTGCCGGCTGACTGTCGTACAATAATGTTTTGGTAATATTAGGTACACCCCAGGCATTCTTATCATCGGTATATGATTTTCCATATAATCTCACAAGATCAAAATACGCTAATGCTCTGATCGTAAGTGCATCGGATTTGGCCAGTGCAAAATTTTCCAGTGTACCCTGGCTTTGTAGCTTTTCAATATTTTCCAGCAGGTTATTAGACTGATAAATAATATTGTATATCGAAGTCCAGAAGCTGGAATAGCTATTGGCCTGCGCACTGTGATTAAACGTATAGAAAGGGTCTAATCCCCTTCCCTGAGAAAAGAGCGTGAAATCTCCTCCTTTGGCGTCTCCGTAAATAATAAAATTACGTCCATAGTAATTGGAAGAAGTCATCTGACGAAGAATTCCGTTGACCACAATCTGTGCATCATTGGCTGTACGGATGGCTTTGTCATAGTCTACGGCATTGCTGGGTTCGACTTCCAGAAAGTCTTTACACGAATATGCCGTACTAAGTACAGATGCTGCGAGTAATATTTTTATATATTTTTTCATGTCAATATCAATAAAAATTAGAAACTGAATTCTACACCGAAAGTATACGTTTTACCATATGGCGTTTCCCAGCCACGTGTTGAATACTGGTTGACTTCCGGATCCGCAATTTTATATTTGGAGAAGGTCAGCAGATTTGTTCCGTTAAAAAACACACGGGCATTGGAAATTTTAGCTTTGCTCAACCATGCTGCCGGCAATCTGTAAGCCAGATTGATATTTTTCAAACGGAGGAATGAAGCATCATACAGATGACGACTGCTGTACTGAATAGCATCTGTCAGATCATTACCGTCAATCTTTGGCTGGCTACCCTCCATATTGTCAGGAGACCACATGTTTTCGTAATAATAGGCTGATCGGATTCGTTCCCAGTAATAGCCGTCATCCATCACATCTTTCTCTGCACCATCGTATAATTTACCCCCTATTTTATAACTGAAATTAAATCCCAGAGAGATGTTTTTGTATTCAAGGTCCGTATTAATCCCTCCAAAGACATCCGCTACCCCGGAGCCGATAATTTTACGGTTTGCATTTCCAAAATTGTAGGTCGCCGAGCGTCCGTTATACTCAAAATCTGATTTATCGTTGTTCGTATACCATACATTCTTACCATTGTTCTTGTCTACACCAGCCCACTCATAACCATAAAAAGACAATACAGACTCTCCTTCACGGTAGATGAATTGAGCCCGGGCATCTCCTCCTGTAGGATCATTCCAGATAATATCTTTTCCACCGTTTAATCTTTTGACTTTTGAATCCAGGAAGGAAGCATTCACACGTGCTGTCCAGCGGAAATTATCATTTTTGATGATATCGCCGCCCAGATCGATTTCTAATCCGCTGTTGTTGATCACGCCTACATTCCTCAGGATTGTCGTAAAACCTGTTGTTCCGGAGGTTGGTACATCCTGTAACAGATCTTTGGAATCTCTGTTGAAATACTCCACAGATCCTGTCAGTCTGTTATTAAATAATCCAAATTCTAAAGCCAGATCATAGGTCTTGTTTTCTTCCCAACCCAGATTGAGATTTCCAAGCCCTCTGTCGATCAGTCCCGTAGAACCGTCACTAACGATACCACCGGGATTACCTTTGTAGTTGTATTTGTAATACATTAGCGTTCGCCATGCAAAATCATTGGTTGGCAATGTTCCGTTTACACCGTACGAGCCTCTTAGTCTCAGGGTCGAAAGGGTTTCATTATTCTTCAGGAAATCTTCTTTGTGCAGACTCCAGGCTCCTGAAACCGACCAGAATGTACCCCAACGATTTTCAGGACTTAATCTGGATGAGCCATCTCTACGGATGGAAGCACCGGCGAAGTATTTTTCGTTATAATTGTAGTCGATCCGGGATAGATATGACATCAGGTTATTCCCCCAGGTATAGCTGTCTGCTTTAAAATTGGCACCTGTTCCTATAGATGTCAATGCGCTGGAACCAAGGTTGATAGAATTACTGTACTGATAATCCGTTTTATTCTTTTCCGCTTCAAAACCGCCCAGGATATTCAGATTGTGCAGTCCGAAACTTTTAGCATACGTCAGCGTGTTAGACGAAACATATTTTCGGATATTCGTTGCCCATTTGCTGGAACTTCCTTTATCTGTCAGACCGTTAAAATGCAAAGCTGAGTAGAACAGATCATCTTTTACTTCTGTATTATCAAATGAGAAAATAGTCTTTGCGGTCAGGTTGGGGATGATTTCCCAGGAAAGGGATTGTACAGCTCCAAGTTTCAATGTATTTGTATTGTTGTCCCACTCCTTATTGTAATAGTCCGAATTGTAAGCTAAACTACCATACTGTGCAGTCCAGGGATTTCCCGTTTTGTAATCCGTAGGCCAGTAGAATGGAAACAGCAAGTTGCGGGCCTGGAAGAAATAATTCGAACCTGTACTTCTGGTGTCATTAAACCCGGTTTTAGCTGTGCTGGCAACATTCAGATTGACATTATACTCTACATTATTAAATACTTTCTGAGAAAGGTTTATCCTTCCTGAAATACGGTCATACTCATTGATAATAGCTCTGCCTTTATCTTTTGTATACGATAGGGATGAATAGTATTTCGTCGTTCCCGTACCACCGCTTAAAGACAGATCATTTGTCTGAAATACACCCGTTCTGAACAGGTAATCTTCCCAGTCGAAAAATTTTCCTTCCCTGTTTTCGACACCGTCAGTCATCCCCAGAATTTTGACATTCGTCATTCTCGATGGGTTATCCACTTCAAATTTGTAACCATGGATATTAAAACGACGATTGATCTGTCCCAGTGCATACGTACTTGCTTCCTGATCAGTATAGTTGACACCTGTAGCACTGTTTTTATTGGATGTGCGGTAATCATGGAAGATCTGATACTCCATATTGATCTGAGCCTGAGGGTCAGCAATTTCATAATTATCTGTTGCCCATGAAGGCGTGAGACCGATTGAAGTTCGGAAGTTAAGAGTAGGTTTGCCCGTTTTACCGCGTTTGGTCGTAATGACCACTACACCGTTGGCGGCTCTCGAACCATAGAGTGAAGATGCTGCAGCATCTTTCAGGATAGTAATGGATTCAATATCAGCAGGATTTAGCGTGCTCATCACATTGGATGTTGAATAAAGCTGTCCGCTGATCTGCCCCACATTGCCGGATACTACAGGTACACCATCGATGACAAATAACGGATCATTAGACGCATTCATCGATCCGATACCCCGAATACGTATGCTCGATGTGGACCCAGCCTGACCGGAAGCCGAATTGATCTGTACACCTGCCACCCGGCCGCTTAGTGCATTTTCAAATGAAGTAGTAGGTACATCTGCAATTTCCTTGGGACTCACGGTTGCTGCAGACCCGGTATAGGTGCTTTTTTTTGCTGTACCGTAAGCTACGACCATGACCTCTTCCAAAGCCTGATCACTTGCCGTCAGACTGATCGTCAGAGAAGACCGGTTACCGACTTCCATTTCCGCAGTCTGATAACCTAAAGAGGAAAAGATCAAGGTATTGGAAGATGTGACTTCAATAAGCGAAAAAGAGCCTTTTTCATCTGTAGAAGTACTTCTGCTGCTGCCCTTAATGGTGATCGTGACACCAGGAATAGGTTTGCCTGTTGCGGCGTCTGTCACTTTACCGGTAACAGTACTTTGTTGTGCATGAGCATGAGATACCGCAAAGCAAAACATACAGCACAAGCATGCAAGTAAAAGTTGTTTCATAGTTAAGGGTTAGTTAATTTGTTTAAAAAAATATGGTTAGTATTCTGTCTTTGATTAAAAATAAAGCTAAATTTTTAGTATTCCAATTCCCGGTCTTTCCGGCAGGATGCATTTCCCCTCTACAACCTGCATACCATCATAAATATCATTTGCGATCAATAGTGCTCCATCCAGATCCGCCCAGTCCACTAAAGGAGCTAACTGTGCTGCGGCTGAGATAGCACAGGACGTTTCTGTCATACAACCGATCATGACTTTCATTTCCAGAGCTCTTGCTAATTCAGCCATTTTTTTTGCTTCCCGCATTCCGGTACATTTCATGAGTTTGATATTGATACCGGTGTATACATCTTTCAAAGCCGGCACATCAGCCAGCCGCTGGCAGGCCTCATCTGCGATCGTCGGGATCGGACTGTGTTCCGTAAGCCAGGCATTGTCATCTATCTGTTCCTTAGGCATAGGCTGTTCCAGAAAAACCACATTGCGCTCCGCCAGCCAATGAGCCATTTCTAATGCCTGTTCTCTGGATTTCCACCCCTGGTTGACATCTGCACATAGCGGGCGGTCAGTCACTTTACGAATAGTATCGATAATCATTTTATCCGTATCCAGTCCGAGTTTTACTTTCAGGATCTTAAACTGATCCGATTCAGCTACTTTCTGCCGGATCATTTCTTCCGTATCGATACCGATGGTATAGGATGTAGGAGGGATAAGTGCCGCATCTAATCCCCATATTTTATAAAAGGGCTGTTGCAGGATTTTTCCCAGCAAATCATGCAGTGCAATATCTATCGCCGCTTTGGCAGCCGTGTTTTTGAGCATGGTCTGATCCACATAGTGCAGGATTTCTTCGGTCTGGAAAGGGGAGTTGAAGCTGCTCAGATCAATCTGATTCAGAAAATTGATCACGCTTTCCTGCGATTCACCGAGATAAGGAGGCATACTGGCTTCTCCATATCCGATAATACCGTCATATTCCAGTTCTGTGAGGACTACGGGGGTCGTGCTGCGACTGAAAGATGCAACAGTAAATACATGACGTAGTTCTAACGTATAGGGACGGTAACGCAATTTGAATGCTCCGAAGTCTTTAGCTATCCAATCAGCTGTTGTACTCATAATAGGTCTTTTTGTGGTATTAAAATTACTTGATATATTTTATTTTTCAGACACTTTCCGCCGTTACTTTCCGGCATTGTAATAGGTGCTGTTCTCTACTTTTTGCAGGTTACTTTCATGTTCTCCAAGATAACGTCTTGCAGCGACTACAGTTCTGGTCTGGAAGTCATCATAATCAGGCGAATCTTTAAGCATACTGTTGATACGTACTGATCCTGCGGAATGAATAAATGTACCGTTGCCTATATAAAGGGCCACATGTGTTACACGGGCATCGGGATTGCTGCTTTTGCCTGCTGCAAAAAACAACAGGTCGGCAGGTTTTAGATTTTTTAAAGCTTTTTCAGGATCAAAATGACCGTCCTTGTCCAGAATGTCAATTTTCTGGCCTGTGAGAACCTGTTGTGAAGCATCCCGAGGAATAATATAACCGTTCATAAAATAAGCCGTTTTGGTAAAACCGCTGCAATCCACTCCTTTGGTAGAAGTACCTCCCCACAGATAAGGCAGACCCAGCATGGTCCTCGCGCTGCTGATAATATTCTCAGAGGTTGGCTTGCGTGATGTTAACCATTTGTCGTAGGTCATCGCCTGTTCTTTGCGCACATAGGCTTTTCTTTTATCCGGGTACGTTACCGCATAAAAATTGCCGCTTTCGCCATTCAGGATCAGCATATCCCCGTATACCAGGTCAGAGACCTGTTGTCCCTGCGTATTTGCAGTAGCATAGGACTTGCCGTATTCATCAGTAAAGATAATTTTCTTCGCTTTTTTCCAATCGTTCAACTCTTCATTTGTTACAGCGACAACAGAGGATGTCGGAACCCACGCAATATATCCCTCAGCTGTACGCACACGATAGTCGCCTTTTATCTTTTGCAGTATATCTACCTGAGCGCCCAATAATACCTGACTTGCCATCTCTGCAGAATGTTCGGGTTTGGTGCGCAGATTGGCAACGGATAGATTGACCACTCCTGCGGGCTTGTCCGCTACAGAAGCATCGGGAAGTAAGGTGACCGATACCTGAGCATTGATTCCTTTTAATTGTTGTTCAAGTCTGTCTTTTGCTGTTTTTTCGGTCGTCTGGATAACATAGACGTTTTTGGGAATATCAACAGATAAAAACTCTATAATCTTTAATCTTTTGTCCGGAGCAATTTCCGTTTTTACGGTTTCTTGCAGTTCTTTGATCTTGAGGTAGGTAGTAGAGTCAATAACTTGCGCATTTACATGATTTATACTTGTAAATAAGGTAAATGCAAGAAATGAGTAAGTAATAAAAGTCTTCATGTTGGATAGTTTAAGTCTAAGTTACCATTAAAAATATGATAAATCTATAATTATATTGTATGTTTTTGATTATTTGAACAAAAAAGTTGCACAAAAACGAATAGCGTTGGTCTTAAAATAACAGGTAAGGGTACCAATTGCATAAAAACAGAAGTGCTTCTGCTGTAATATGCAGTAAAACAGTTGACAGGCATGCCCACTGAGCCTTTCAGCATCGGATGTGTTATGATTTTACAGAAAAGTAACTAGCATACCGCTTGTTTTGGGGGATCTGCCTGTACACGAATCATAAAGCTTTTTCGTAATATTGTGCTACAAATATTATTCGTATGCATTCAAGACGTAAATTTATAAAACAAGGAATCGTTGGTGCGGCTGCTTTAGGAAGTATAAGTACACTTAGCGGTTTTGCTGAAGACAAAATACTGAAACCGGGCAAACCTATTGTAATCTCAACCTGGGATTTTGGGATAGCTGCAAACCAGGCTGCCTGGGAGGTGTTAAGTAAAAAAGGGAAAGCTATAGATGCTGTAGAGCAGGGAGTACGTGTGCCGGAGGCAGATCTGAAAAATATGACTGTAGGTAAGGGCGGATATCCGGACAGAGACGGCAATGTAACCCTGGATGCCTGTATCATGGATTCAGAAGGTAACTGTGGCTCAGTCGCCGCATTGGAGCATATTGCACATCCGATATCTGTGGCAAGGTTAGTAATGGAAAAGACACCTCATGTGATGCTGGTAGGTGAAGGAGCCTTGCAATTTGCTTTAGAGCAGGGGTTTGAGAAGGAAAACCTGCTTACCCCTGAAGGGGAAAAAGCATGGAAAGAATGGTTGAAGGAGAAGAAGTATAAACCTGTCATGAATATTGAGAACAAGGGGTTTGCGGCAGAGCGTCTGCCCGGCAATCAATATAATCATGATACCATCGGAATGCTGGCTTTAGACAGCGACGGCAATCTTGCCGGAGCGTGTACGACAAGCGGCATGGCATTCAAAATGCACGGTAGGGTAGGTGACAGCCCGATTATCGGAGCAGGCCTATATGTGGATAATGAAATAGGAGGAGCTACTTCGACCGGTGTAGGAGAAGAAGTGATCCGTACAGTAGGAAGTTTTCTGGTAGTAGAACTTATGCGACAAGGTTATTCCCCTGAAGCAGCATGTAAAGAAGCTGTAGAACGCATTATTAAAAAGAAACCACAGACAGCTAAAGAAATACAGGTTGGATTTCTTGCACTTAATAAAAAGGGAGAATATGGCTCGTATGCATTGCAGAATGGATTTTCTTATGCTGTATGTACGGAAGAAAAGCAGGATCTGCTGATCAAGGGCAAACATATTTTTAAATAACAGTTTTCATTCCTGTATTTAACCACTGGCATGCTGTGGGGATGTGTATAATAAGAGCGTTGTTTTTTTGACGCTGTCGTTATAGACCTCAGGTGACAAGTGGTTTATTATTGTTTAAATTTGAGTTTTTAATTTTATAATCATGCTAGTAACATTTGGAGGGGGATGCTTTTGGTGTACCGAAGTAATCTTTCAGAATACTGACGGAGTAAAATCAGTTTTACCGGGATATATGGGAGGAAAGAATGACCATCCCACTTATGAACAGGTATGTACAGGTACTACAGACCATGTAGAAGTCGTTCAATTGGATATTGATGAATCAAAAGTAAGTTTTGAGGATCTGCTTAAAATCTTTTTTAAGACTCATAATCCTACTACACTCAATAGACAAGGCAACGATGTCGGTACGCAATACCGTTCGGTAGTATTCTATCACAATGAAGAACAAAAGGAGAAAGCTGAACGCTTTATTCAGCAGCTGGACGCAGAGCATGTATATGCTGATCCTGTTGTAACTGCTGTAGAGCCGGCAAGTACATTCTGGGAAGCTGAAGATTATCACCATAATTATTTTAATTCGCATCCTGAGAATCCATTCTGTTCTGTCGTAATAGCACCAAAACTGCAGAAATTTCTAAAAGAATTTAAAGCATAAAAAAAGTGGAGATGGTAAAACATCTCCACTTTTTTTGAAATATCAGACCTTACCTTCTGTATTTATCCTATCAGCAAAATCTCCCTTTTGCTGCTTCTGTTTCTTCACTTCCAATACGAATATTAAAGAGAAAAAAAACATTGTTTTCAAAACAATGCTATACGTTGTTTCAGTTTGTTTCAAAAATGTTTTCTTTAAAATATTGAATTGCAATATTTGTATTTTGTTGCTATCTTTGTGTTTAATTTTTTTTCTTTAAATTTTCACTAACTAAAATGTTTCTGTATCTGAATGCCATTCCATCGAATGGAACGGTAGAATATAGATTGAACATAAAAAAGCCTAAAGATGGACTTAAATTTCAGGGAGATGGTAAAAAACAGGTTTAGATTGATGCTACTAACTTTTATAATTTGTACTGCTTGCAGTATTCAGGGATGCTCCGGATCCAAGGACTTATGCTCTGCCTATGATAGTCACAAGTCACCCAGAAAATCAAAGACTTCTATGGGTATGCATAGCGGTAAGAAGCAAAAGTGGCAAAATGGGAAATAAGTATTTATAGATAACTCGTATATTTAATTATCATGAATACAAAACTAAAAATAGCCATCGGTTTAATACTCTTAATCTGCTGTAGTAATACATTATTTGCGCAAACATCCTCAAGAGATATTATGATTGATATTCTAAGACTAAGAGAATACAGTATAAACTATGATGCTTACAAAGACTTAAAAGATCCTGATGCTGCAGATAAGAAGAATCAATATACCAAAAAGTATTTTGACCAGATTAATAAAATAAAAAACGGCCCAAACAGGGCATTATATATTCAATTCCTAAATGATGCTACTGGGATAGATTCTTTAAAGTCTAAAGGTGTTGTTGGCTATAATTATACTTATCATAATGGCTTGCTTGCCACCCCTGAATTTAAAAAAATGCCAACCCGTCTTGAATATTTTAAAGTGGTAAAATACTCTTTATTTACAATGAATAAAGATGAACTTATACAACCAAAGGATGTGCCTTTTTTAAGACCGGAAAGCAAATAAGTTTTCAATATCATGTATTGATTTCTTTTAAATTGGATGCGTACAATTTAATGCATTATGAAAATATATATTAATATATTATGCCTTGCATTGATACTCTTTATAAACGTTCATGAAGGTAAGTCTCAATCTGCTATTTTGAAAAATGGCAATATAATATCAAATCAAATTAGATATGATGTAAGAATTATGCCTAATCACAACTATATATTTATAAGTGATTTGTCTGTTTATGATAAAGAAGCTCTTTTGATTAATAGTGATAAGGATGCTATGTTTTTTCCGGAGGGTTTGATTAAAATTAACAAAGCAAAACTTCTAAACATAAAAAGAATGTTGTATAATTCGGATAAAGAAGTTACAATCGGCATGAGTATCAATGTAAATGAAAGTAAACTTATAGGGTTAAAATATACTTTTCCTAAATCACCTTCAATAACAGAAACTCAATTCAGAGCTTTTGATGCTGATATTAGAGAACACCTTGTAATTGAGCTGTTATCAATGACTATATTAAAAGACAGAAACTCAACGGCTGGGTTAACACTTCTGTTATTTTAAAATAAATTCTTGTATAAGATATAAACTCAGCGAATGGTAGACTTTTTTCGACATAAATTATTAATCATTTAATGGAAGTATTTGAAATGAAAGCTATGTAAATAAGAATGGAGGGAGAGCAAAACTAGAAGCCTCTATCTCGCAACATCCTGACAGGAAAACGCTAAAAGGCGTAATAGATGGTAAAAAAACAATATCTTATTTAAATAGCAATTGTTAATAAAGTTATTATGAAAAAAACAATCATTTATTTAGGATTTATATTAGGATGTTTTCATCTGCTAAGGTGGATAATTGATTTAGGCGCTTTGACTTACATCTTGAGATTAGGCTATTTCTATGATTTTTATACAGATATGACTAACTATGGTGCCCCCAGAATAGAAAATCTTGGTTTAAGTAGAACACCTGCAATTATTTTAAACTATTTTTTCACATATTTATATATTATTATTCTTATAACTTTTTTGTATTCAACGAGTTGTATTTTTATAAAAAGAAGAAAATTAAAAAATTATTCTATTTATTTTAATATCTCTTTTTTAACGTCATTGTTGCTAATTTTATTCCAGATAGTAGTCTATTTAATCTAAAACGGACTCTCATAAGTAAAAGGATGAATTTGAATAGTTGATCTTATTTTATAATTTTTTTACTAATACAGCTTATCATATGTTTTTATTTATTATTAAAGGAATAGTAATAGGACTCATCGGTTTAATATTCTTAATCTGCTGTAGTAATGCTTCTTTTGCACAACCTTCATCAAGAGATATTATGATTGATATTTTAAGATTAAGAGAATATAGTATAAACTATGATGCTTATAAAGACTTAAAAGATCCTGACGCTGCAATTAAAAAAAATGAATATACTAAAAAGTATTTTGACCAGATTAATAAAATAAAAAACGGCCCAAACAGGGAATTATATATTCAATTCCTAAATGAAGCTACGGGAATAGATTCTTTAAAGTCTAAAAATGATATTGGTTATAATTATACTTATTACGTTGGTATTCTTACGCATAGAAGAATTAAAATGCCGACCCGTCTTGAATATTTTAAAGTGGTAAAATATTCTTTATTTACGATGAATAAAGATGAACTTATACAACCGAAGGATGTGCCTTTTTTAAGACCGGAAAGTAAATAGGTTTAATTATACAGCGAGTCAATTAGCTTCATTAATGTTTTCATGTTCTATACCAAGTTGTTTAGATATGAATAAGACCTGATATTATAATGAACAAACTCGAAAAGTTTTAGGAGTGTACATTCCAGTATATAAGTGAGTTTTTAAATAATATTAAACTTTTCAAGGTTCATAATACGAATATGATTACTTTTAACATTTTCCTGATCATTATAAAAAAACAGGTTACTGTTAAAGTATAATTGTCCACGGAGAATAGCTGCAACTGTACGAATCATATATGAACAATAAACTGACCTACAGACTTCTTTGGGAACGGATGCGGAATGGAGATGAAGATGCTTTCTTTGATCTCTATAAAGCACTGTTTTATGAATTGGTCAATTTTGGTATACGTACAAGTGGAGATGCAGAGCTGTCCAGTGAGGCTACGGATCAGGTATTTGTGACATTATGGGAGAAAAGAGATAAACTTGAAAGAGTAGAGAATGTCCAGGCTTACCTCATTACCTTTCTCAAACGTAAATTGCTCAGACTGCTGGAAAAGCAGAATAAAATAAATAAAGCATTACAAAATGTGAAGGCTGAGGACGACTGGTTTGAAATGCCATATGATGAGTTTATTATAAAAGTACAGACCAATGAATGGATCCAGTACCGGTTAAAAGAAGCCCTCGAAAAACTTACCTTCAGACAAAAACAGCTCATCCATTTGAAGTTTTTTGAAGGACTTACCTATGAACAGATAGCCGCTCAAACCCAACAAACGATCAAGACTGCTTATAATACCGTATATGATGCCCTGAAAATATTACGGCAGGAGTTAAAAGATTTTTAATTTTTTATTACTGATAATCAGTTATTTGCGATTTTGTTGTTTTTTTTCTTAGGCAATTCTTCCCATATAGGACACTATAAGGGAAAGAGGACCAAATGATAAACACCAGATACGAAAATGTTGAAGATTTTCTGATTGACGATACGTTTCAACAGTATTGTTCGGGAGAAAACCAGCAATGTATTCAATATTGGGAAACCTATTTACGCCATCATCCCGAACAACGTGAAAAGATACTGCAAGCGAAAAAGCTTTATATTATCCTGGTAGGAAATAAGAAGCCGCTGAATGTGCAGGTCAACAAACTGAAGGCTGATATTGAAGTAAATTCCCCTCCGGCTGAAAATAAAATAGTACGATTTTCATTGTGGCTCAAAATAGCCGCTGCAGTAATAGTGTTTGCAGGTGGACTATTCTGGGGCATACAGCGTTGGAATGTACAGGAAGAGCCTTCTTCTGCTTCCCGCATCAGCTATGTAACGGCCAATGGAGAGAAAAAAACAATTGAGCTTTCAGACGGAACCAAGGTCACGTTAAATGCCGGAAGTCAGCTTTTTGTGGACAACAGCTTCAATAAGAATGAACGAAATGTTACACTCATAGGAGAGGCTTTTTTTGACGTCAGTAAAAATAAAGACAAACCCTTTGTCCTTCATACACAGGATTTCGACATCCGCGTGCTGGGTACTGCTTTCAATGTAAAAGCCTATCCGGATGAAAAGACTTCGGAAGCTGTACTGATCCACGGACTTATCGAAATGAGAAGTAAAAGAGGAAATGAGAACTCGCTGATATTAAAGCCAAATCAGAAAGTAATTATTTCCAAAACAGATAAAAAGGAAGAAACTCTTCCGGAAACAGCAAAGAAAACCAAAAAACTACCTCTGCAGGAAATCACGATTCAGGATCTGCAGCCCGTCACCGCAGAGTTACCTTTGGCAGATATCGCATGGAAAGAAGGCCGTCTGGAAATCGTAGATCAGGACTTCTCCTCTCTGGAACATATACTGGAACGCTGGTACGATGTGGATATCGAACTGGAAGGTCAGCAGTTGAATAATTTTAGATTTACAGCCACCTTTAGTAAAGAAGATATTGAGCAGGTGCTCAGTTCATTACAAAAAGTAAACCCTTTTAAATATAAAATATATGGAAAAAAAATAACGATTTATGAATAACGAAAAAGGATGGTGAGCCAACACCATCCTCCTAAAAATGATTAGTAAACCGGCAGCATAACTAAGCCAAAAAGTGCGCTGCCAAGTTTTAACTTTAACCAAGTACCAAAGTATGATTAAAAATTGCTTATTGCAAGTGCATAAGGTATGTTTTATGCGCTTTAGATTCATTATCTGGATGAAACTAACTTTGATTATGATGTTAATCGCCTGCCTCCACGTGTCAGCAGGTGTCTATTCTCAGCAAAAAGTTACCTTAGATGTTAACAAAACCAAACTGAGTAAAGTATTGAAGATTATAGAACAGAATAGTGATTACTACTTTGTCTATAACTCGACAAACCAATTATTGAATAAAGAAATATCCTTATCTGTAAAAGAGACAAAGGTCGTCGATGTATTGGATAGACTTTTCAAAAGATCTGATCTTCAGTATTCTGTTTCGGGAGACGGACTCGTAGTGATTACACCCAGACAACAATTAAAAGTGAGAGGGATAGTAACGGATGCACAGGGAGTAGCCCTGTCCGGAGCTACTGTACGCCTCAAAGGAACTGCTATAGGTAAAGCTACAGACCTGAATGGCCGCTTTGAATTAGATGTAAATTCAGGAAGTGTGCTGTTGATCTCTTTTGCCGGATACCTGTCGCAGGAAGTCACCGTGCAAAATAATAATGAGATCAAAATAGCGTTGCAGGAAGACAATCAGCTTTTGAATGAAGTCGTTGTTACAGCTCTGGGTGTGACCCGTGAGAAGCGTACATTAGGTTATTCCGTAACTCAGATCAATGGAGAGACACTGACGCAGGCCCGTGAAAACAATATCGCCAACTCTCTTGTCGGTAAAGTGGCCGGTCTTGATGTGAGTGCCACTTCCGGAGGTGTCGGATCAGCTACCAGTGTAGTGATCAGAGGAGCATCCAGTCTGAGCCAGACCAACCAGCCGCTCTACGTCATCAATGGCGTGCCGATGGAAAATGCGCCGGTGGGATTCGGAAATACCAATCCTAACGGAAACAAAGGTAGTCAGTGGGACAATGCACCGGATATGGGAGATGCTATCGGTAACCTGAATCCGGATGATATCGAAAGTATATCTGTGCTGAAAGGTGCTGCCGCGTCGGCGCTCTATGGTTCACGTGCCAAAGCAGGGGTCATCCTGATCACCACCAAATCGGGTAAAGGATCAGGTATTGATTTCAGCAGTAACTATGTCGTAGAACAGGTAATGGACCGTACCGACTGGCAGTATGTATATGGTCAGGGAACGAATGGTGAAAAACCGGTAAGCGCTGCTGCAGCTGCTCAGGTAGGCGGATCCAGCTGGGGAGCAAAATTAGACGGTAGCAGTGTGCCTCAGTTTGACGGTGTTTCAAGACCTTATGTTGCGCAGCAGAATAATATTAAAAATTTCTACAAAGACGGACATACCTGGACCAATTCATTAGCCCTGAATAAATCATTCGACGGAGGTGCACTTCGCTTTTCTGTCAGTGATGTTTCGAATAAATCCATCATGCCTAATTCGGGCTTAGACAGACAATCCTTTAATCTGACAGGTACATTTGAACCTGTCAAGAGACTGGCTATTGATGCGCGTGCCAATTATATCATCGAAAAAGCAAAGAATCGTCCTATGCTTTCGGATGGAGCAGGGAGTGCCAATTACAATGCTGTATTTCTGCCAACAAGTCTGGATATCAGAGATCTGAAACCCTGGAAAACAGATAAGGGAGCAGAAATACCTTACAATACCGGAAATACATGGGATACCAATCCCTGGTTTGCGGCTTATGAAATCCAGAATAATACAGACAGAAACCGGTTGATCAGTTCCATTTCTGCACGTTATACATTTGATAACGGACTGTTTATACAAGGACGTGCAGGACAGGATTTTTACACCAATAGTTACCTGAGTGTACTCCCTCCGGGGCTTGCATATGTACCGCCTAATAATTTAGTGTCACAGAAAATGCGTTTTTCAGATATAAATGCAGACGTGCTAGTAGGCAAATCCTTTAAAGTGAATGATGATATTTCCCTGACTCCTAATGTAGGTGCGAGTTATCGTAATACAAAGACAGATCTGACTATCAATCAGGGATCGGGAGTTCTGGTTCCGGGAGTATACAATATTGCGGGATTAAAGAACAAATCTGTAGCTTATGCAGAGACAGAGCAGGAGACACAGTCCGTATACGGAACAATGGAGTTTGCCTACAGAGATATTTTATACCTGACAGGTAGTGCGCGCTCAGACTGGTTCTCTACATTAGCGGCACCGGGTAAGGATAATAAACTGAATGTGGTCTATCCTTCTATCAGTGGTTCCTTTGTCTTTACCGAATTTCTTAACTCTTCCGCTATCAACTTTGGTAAGTTAAGAGCTGGCTATGCTGTTGTCGGTCAGGCTACACGACCTTATCAGACAGCTTTGACCTATAGAGTAATGAGTGAATCCTTAAATGGAGCCTCATTAGGACAGATTAATAATCTGGAGATTCCGAATTCCGGATTAAAAGCATCTAAAGCCTCCGAGTTGGAGATCGGTACTGATTTACGCTTCTTCAATAACCGTTTGAATGTCGATCTGACCTGGTATAAAAAACGTTCGGACGATGAGATTACTGCAGTGACTACTTCAAGCACAGTAGGATATGACGGTGCAATCCTGAATTCAGGATCGATTGAGAATAAAGGGGTAGAAGCATTGATTACCGGAGTGATTATTAAAAAAGAAGACTTCAACTGGACTTCTTCCATTAATATGACTTACAATAAGAATACAGTTATATCTCTTGCAGATGGTGTTCCAGAGCAACTGATTGCTACTTCACGGTCAGGAGTAGGTTTTCTGAAGAATATTCCGGGAAAAGCTTTAGGGCAGATTGTCGCATATGATTATAAGTATGATGCAAACGGAGAGATTGTAAGACTGGCAGACGGTTCTCCGGATCGCGGCGAATTGAAAGACTATGGCTCTGCCTATAACAAATGGTTTGCCGGCTGGAACAACGACTTTACATACAAGAGATTCAACTTCGGATTCCTGATCGATGGTAAATTCGGAGGTAAACTGTTCTCCGGAACAGACTATCTGGGTTACATCAAAGGCTTGCACAAAGAGACGCTGGAAAATCGTGAGACATTAGGGAATACCGCACCCAAATTTTATGAAAATACAGCCAATAATACCTCATTCCGTTTTGTGAATGATGCCAGTTTTATCAAATTCAGACAGCTGACCTTCGGTTACAGTTTCCCTGCGAAGATGTTTAATAATAAGATCAATAGTTTAAATGTCAGCCTGGTAGCCCGTAATCTGTTTATCCTGATGAAGAAAACAGATAATATAGATCCTGAATCAAGCTACAATGCTACATTTCCGGGTCTCGAACTGGGAGGTATGCCGCCGGCCAGAACTTTTGGGGTAAACTTAAATGTTAAATTTTAATCAAGAAGAACAGTATGAAAAAGAACACAATAAAAATATATGGTCTTTTGGTTGTAGCCGGACTTTTGGGAATGACAGCCTGTACCAAAGATTTTGTGGATATTAATACGGATCCTGTTAATAGTGGTCCGACAACTTTTAATCCTAATTTCAATTTCACCACTTCGCAACTGACCTATACAGGAAGTACAGACTTTGCTTATGAGACCTGGCGTGGCAATCTAATTTACTCAGGTACCATGATACAGGGTCTTTCATCAGTGGTCAGCTATTGGGCCGGAGATAAATACATGCTCACCCCCTGGTATACTTCGGCGTACTGGGAAAGGGCTTATGCTGAACAGGTAAAACCTATAGTGGATGTAATCGAACTGACTCGTGATAAACCACAGTATAAGAATCTGCATAACGTAGCACGTATCTGGAAATCCCTTATTTTTGCCCGGATCACAGATCTGTATGGAGATGTTCCTTATTCTGAAGCCGGTAAGGGTTACTATCAGAATAATCTGTCTGCCAAATACGATAAGCAGCAGGAGATATATATGAGTATGCTGAAAGAGGTGGAGGAAGCTATGGCTGCATTAGATGCTAATGCGGATCAGGTAACAGGTGATGTGATCTATAAAAGTGACCTTGAAAAGTGGAAACGCTTTGGAAACTCCTTGATTTTACGATTAGCTATGCGTCTGACCAAAGTAGATGAGACAACTGCCAAAGCTTATGCCGAGAAAGTGGTTGGAAAAACTCTTCAAAGCAATGCAGACAATGCTTTTCTGAAGCATGATGTCAGTGGTGCGCGTGTGACTCAGAATCGTAATGCTCAGGTATTATTAGGGGATGGCGGACAGGAACATTACTATGTGAAATGGTCTGACACCTTTATCAATGCATTGAAAAATACAAATGACCCGCGTATAAAGGTAGCCGTCACTAAATTTTTCCTTACTCCAAATGAACTGGATGATAATGGAAATAAAAAGCAAAATCCAAATTACGTAACCGATCCTGCGGTTCAGAAAGGGATGCCTAACGGGAAAGATCTGAATAGCAATCCTTTGTATGCAATCAGTTCGCACCCTTCCTATACCAGTTTTCCGGAATACTCGTCGCCACATCCGGGAATGATTAAAAGAGATGGGATTACATTTATTCTCACCTATGCAGAGAGTGAGTTGCTGTTAGCTGAGGCTGCACAGCGATGGGGGATAGGAGGTTCGGCTGCTACTCATTATAAAAATGCCATAAAAGCTGGTATAACATTCTTAGGTCAGTATGATGCGGCATTAACAATAAGTGATGCCGATGCCGAGACTTATGCTACTTCACACCCACTCACAGGAGGATTGGCTCAGATTGGCCAGCAATACTGGATTCATCAGAATACAGCACTGAATTTTTATGAATCATGGTCCAACTGGAGAAGAACAGGGTATCCGAATCTGACACCGGTTGTGTATCCGGGAAATGCAACAGGCGGTACAATACCACGTCGTTTTCCTTATCCGGTAGCGGAAGAAGCGGGATCTAACAGTGCTTACTATAAAGCTGCTTCTGCTGCTGTTCCGGGAGGAGATAATCTATCCGGACGTGTATGGTGGGATAAGCAATAAGGTGTAAATCATGTGAAATGATAAAACGGGCTATCTTTTTAAGAATAGCCCGTTTTACTTTTTTTATCTCGTTTTAGAAAAGCTGTACAGATTAAAATAATCCCATCTGTCCCTTATCATCTATCTGTATATCATCCGGATTCGTAATCTCCAGTTTGATTCCGGAATCTGCAGACCTTCCTTTATCGTCTGATGCCTCAACATTTCCGGATTCATCTGATTTTATACCTTCTTCCGTTGTTTCCGAAACAGACTCGTTTGCTGCTTTTTCTTTTATTAAAGTCAGATCCTCTTCCGGTGTAATCAGCTCAATTTTTCTGATGTTGTGGAAGGACAATCTGTTGCCCTGAGCTTTGATACCTTTTACATCGATAATCTCGGTAAGAGATTGTTCCAGTACTTCTTCTGTCTGCGATTTTCCTTTGAGGAGCTCCAGTTTGACAACCGGTACAGCAGCATTGGTCAATACGATCAGTTTAGATCCCGGCTCGTCATTGATCAGCGTCATGCGTTTGCCTACCGGAAGGTCATCGAATGTAAAACGTTTTACATAAGTAGTTCCACTTTTGCCGTCCTGATGAATCGCAGAATACACATGATCCGGATAAAATTTCTCAATACGGATCATCTTCTCATCAAAGTGATTACTCAGATCAAAGTTTGACAGTTCATATGAACCGTCTGAAAGTATAATCAGTATTTTGTCATCTCCGTCAAACTCACCCAGATATTTACCTCTTTCATCTACATTCAGACGTTTAAGGATTTCATCATACCAGATTTTACGTCCTGCCAGTGTAGATACACCCGCGCTTTTGAAGGTAATCTTTTTGACCGGATATTTTGATACAATATTTCCCTGAGATGCTCTTCCTTTGATGGCAATTTCGGCAAGATCCAGATCAAATGTCAGCTTACGAAGCTTGGAGTGTGGTTTTAACTGTACATTGATCACTTCAGCTTCCCCGTTTGGATTGGCAGTGAAATATAATATTTTTGATCCTTTCGATCCCTTAGATACATCATATTCCTTGTCACGTGTCACGCCCACTACTGCAAATCGTTTGACATAGCTGGTACCTGTGCCACCTTCTTTGTATACCGCATTATAGATCGTGCGTTCATCTCCTTTTTTGAAGACCGCCACGTGAATAATATCTTTACCGACAAAAACCTTGTCCTGAATTTTGGTGACAACATATTTGCCATCTCCCCGGAATACGATGATATCATCTATATCGGAACAGTCACTTACGAATTCATCTTTTTTCATGCCTGTACCGATAAATCCTTCTTCACGGTTGACGTACAATTTAGCATTTGCCAATGCTACCTGTGTCGCTTCTACTTTATCAAAAGCACGGAGTTCGGTACGGCGCTCACGCCCCTTACCATATTTATCACGCAGTCTTTCGAACCAGGCTATGGCATATTCTGTCAGTTGTCGAAGATTCCGTTTTACATTCTTGATTTCTTCTTCCAGCGCTGCCATCTGTTCGTCCGCTTTTTTCACATCAAATCGGGTGATGCTACTCATAGGTTTATCGATCAGACGCTTATAATCTTCCGGTTCTATAGGACGGTAGAAGAGTTCAAAAAATGGAGTAAACAGTTCATTCAATACCTGAACAACGGTGTCAAAGTCACCGGAGTTTTCGTAATCAGGATGCTTGTACATGCCCTCCTGAATAAATATTTTCAATAAGGTGCTGAAGAAAATCTTTTCATGCAGATCATGCAGCTTAATCTCCAGCTCCTGTTTCAACAGGTTTTTTGTGTTTTTTGTGTTTTCAATGAGTACATCGTTGACACTCATAAAATGAGGTCTGTCGTTTTTGATGACACATGTGTTGGGAGAGATCGAAACTTCGCAGGCTGTAAAGGCATATAGTGCGTCTATGGTCACGTCCGGAGAGATTCCGGGAGCAAGGTGAACAATGATCTCTACATTTTCGGCTGTATTATCTTCGATTTTTTTAATCTTGATCTTTCCTTTGTCATTGGCGGCTACCACACTTTCAATAAGTCCTCCGGTAGTCGTCCCAAACGGGATCTCCGTGATAGCAAGAGTTTTTTTGTCACGTTCCTCAATTTTGGCACGTACACGTATTTTACCTCCACGCATTCCCTCATTATAAGCCGAACAATCTGCCATACCTCCAGTAAGGAAATCCGGTAATATATTAGGGCGTTCCCCGTTGAGTACCTGAATAGAACCATCGATCAGCTCGTTGAAGTTGTGCGGCATGATCTTGGTTGCCAGACCTACAGCAATACCTTCGGCTCCCTGTGCCAGCAGCAATGGAAATTTGACCGGTAATGTGACCGGTTCTTTGTTACGACCGTCATAGCTGAGCTGCCATTCCGTAGTTTCAGGATTGAAGGCGACTTCAAGCGCAAATTTCGATAACCTTCCTTCGATATAACGCGGAGCGGCTGCCGAATCGCCTGTAGTCGGATCACCCCAGTTACCCTGACAGTCGATCAGCAAATTTTTCTGACCCAGTTGCACCATAGCATCACCGATAGAAGCATCACCGTGAGGGTGGTACTTCATCGTATTACCTATGACATTCGCCGCCTTATTATACCGTCCGTCATCCATCTCTTTCAGCGAGTGAAGGATTCGTCGCTGTACAGGCTTGAAGCCGTCATTAATATGGGGAACCGCACGATCCAGGATCACATAAGAAGCATAATCCAAAAACCAGTTTTCATATAAACCGGTAATAGGAATCGTATTACTCGTCTGTTCGTTTTCTTGGGGTGTAAGTTCTTCCGGATTATCGTTGTTGTAATTCGTTTCGTCGCTCATTTACGGTACACTAATATCGTTAGACTTATTTGTATGGGTCTGATTTCTCAATCCCGGTAAAAATACAAAACGATTTTGGATTCTCCCAACGCTTCGTGCCACTAGCCGTACAAAATAAAAATGACGGGTCTGGAAAGCCCTTCCTGATTCAGAAATCAATGTATTCGTTTCAGATACGATTTTCTACGGTTCAGTAATTTACTCCATTTATTATAGGTCTTAACTCCGGTTCTTTGTGATTGAAAAATTTTAATGATATCACAATGGTAAAGCAGGAATTTATTTTCAGAAGCACTTTTAATCGTTTGATCCCGATCGTTGCTCTTGTTTTTTTATTAGGCTCTTGTACAGGTAATCAGCAGGAGGGAAATTATAGCGAGCAAGCTGTAGATGCAGATTTTATCACATTAGAAACAGGAACGACAAACCTTATAAAGACCTATCCCGGCACTATTGAAGGAACTGTTAATGTGGATGTGAGAGCACAGGTTTCCGGTTATCTGGAAACTATTTTTGTGCAGGAAGGAGACTATGTCAATAAAGGACAGGCTTTATTCAAAATAAAAGGCGATGTATTCATTGAGCAGGTCAATAACAGTGAGGCATCCCTGAAGGCAGCCATCGCTGCACAGGCGAATGCCCGGATCGAACTCGATAAAATCAGACCTCTGGTACAGGGAAAAGTTGTTTCCGAATTACAGCTTCAGACCGTACAGGCGCAGTATGATGCCGCGACTGCGCAGGTCGCACAGGCCAGATCGGCATTGGGATCATCCCGTATAAATGCTGACTTTGCAGTTATCAAAGCACCCGTGAGTGGCTATATCGGAAGAATTCCAAACAGAGTCGGTAATCTGGTGACACCTGCAGATGCTTCTCCGTTGACGACCTTGTCTGAAATCAATAATGTATTTGTATACTTCTCATTGAGTGAAGCCGAATTTATTGATTTTACCAAAGCCAGAAAGAAGGACGAAGGCATGAATACCGTGGAAATCGTCATGGCCGACGGTACAGTATACGGACACAAAGGCAGAGTAGAGGTGGCCAGTGGTAATATAGATCGTGCTACAGGCTCCATTGCGCTGAAAGCCGTATTCCCCAATCCGGACAGAGTGTTGCGTTCGGGTGGAGCAGGAAGAATCATTCTTACCCGAAAGATAGACGAAGCGATAAGTATACCTATGGCAAGTGTAAAAGATATACAGGATAGATTTTTTGTGTTTGCACTTACAGATAGCAGTAAAGTAGCTATGAGACCTATTGAGATTTCCGGTCGTTCAGGACAAAATTATATTGTCAGATCCGGAGTAAAACCTGGTGATAAAATAGCGGTCAATCGTATAGATATGCTTGCCGAAGGAGTTAAAGTAGCTCCTGTTACTGTTGCAGCAGACTCGTTGGCTCATTAATATTTATTTCAAAAAGTAATCATGTTAAAAAAGATCATAGACAGGCCGGTAATGGCCACCGTCATTTCCGTGGTACTATTGATACTCGGTATTATAGGTTTATTAAGACTGCCCGTTACCCGTTTTCCGGATATTTCTCCACCTACCGTTATGGTGTCGGGAAGCTATCCAGGCGGAAACAGTGAGGCTGTGATCCGTTCGGTAGTGACTCCATTGGAAGAACAGATCAATGGAGTTGAGAATATGGAATACATTAAGTCCAGTGCCAGTAATGACGGATCATTTTCCATTTCTATTATTTTCAAACAAGGTGTTAATGCTGACCAGGCAGCGGTGAATGTACAGAACAGGGTACAGCAGGCTACCCCTATACTTCCTGAAGAAGTGATCCGTATGGGACTGACCACTTCCAAACAGCAAAACAGTATGATCATGATCTTCAACGTATATACTGAAGATAACAGTAAATACGATGAACTCTTTTTGCAAAATTATGTCAATATCAACGTCCTTCCGCAGATCAAGCGGGTACCGGGGGTAGGACAGGCACAGGTATTTGGAATCAAGGACTATTCTATGCGAGTATGGCTGAATCCGCAAAAAATGGCGACTTACGCATTGATCCCTGCGGATATCAATCAGGCGATTTCCAGCCAGAGTATAGAAGCTGCTCCCGGAAAATTGGGGGAAGAGTCAGATGCTGCCTTGGAATATGTAATGCGCTACAAAGGTAAAAAGAACCAGACGGAAGAATACGAGAATATTATTGTCAAAAGAAACGGGACAGAGCTTGTGAGGCTCAGAGATGTGGCACGTATAGAATTCGGGTCGATCAATTACAGCGGAAATTCCACGTCTAATGGCAAGAATGCTGTGACGGTAGCTATTCTGCAGACGACCGGATCCAATGCCAATGATATAGAAATAGGGGTAAGAGATGTGCTTACCGACGCTTCGAAAACATTTCCTCCGGGAGTGAAATATGTCAATCTGATGAGTACCAAAGAACGGCTGGATGAAGCTACAGGACAGGTCAAGTCAACACTGATCGAAGCTTTTATATTGGTATTTATTGTCGTATTTCTCTTTCTTCAGGACTTCAGATCTACTATTATTCCGGCTATTGCCGTACCGGTCGCCATTGTAGGTACATTCTTTTTCCTTCTTGTATTTGGTTTTACGATCAATGTACTGACCCTCTTTGCTCTGGTGCTCGCTATTGGTATCGTTGTCGATGATGCGATTGTGGTGGTCGAAGCAGTACACAGTAAGATGGAAGGAACTAATCTGACCGGTAAAGAGGCTACACACAGTGCAATGGGTGAGATTACAGGTGCTGTTATCTCGATTACACTTGTCATGTCTGCGGTTTTTATTCCGATTGGATTTATGACCGGTTCATCCGGGATATTTTATAAGCAGTTTGCATATACATTAGCAATCGCAATTATTATTTCAGCAGTCAATGCATTGACACTGACACCAGCCTTATGTGCCTTATTATTGAAAAATAATCATGCCGCAGGGCATACGGGGCCAGCTGCAAAAGCAGGATTCAAAAAAAGATTCTTTACAGCATTTAATGCCGGATTTGACAACCTTACCGGGAAATATATAAAAGGTCTGAAATTCCTGACCGCAAAAAAATGGATAGGTGCAGGGTTTATTTTGCTTATCACCGGGGTAGCAGGATGGTTAATGATGAGTACACCCAAAAGTTTTGTGCCGATGGAAGACGATGGATTTATCATCTACAATTTAAGTATGCCTCCCGGAACCGCTTTGGACAGAACCACAGCGACAGCTGAAAGAATAGATGCCATTCTGGAAAAAACAGAATCTGTCGAGACAAGTTCGACGATTACCGGATTTAATATTCTGTCCAACAGTGCCAGTCCCGCATATGCCATGGGATTTATCAAACTGAAGCCCAAGAAAGAACGGGGTAAAGTACAGGATATAGATGAAATCATGGGAATCCTGTCAGGACAATTTGCCGCCATCAAAGAAGGTACAGTAATGGCTTTCAGAAGTCCGCCGGTTGACGGTTACGGTGTTACCGGAGGTGCAGAAATTGTTTTGCAGGACAAAGCCGGTAAATCTCCGGAAGCCCTCAAGAAGATGGCCGATCAGGTGATGGGAGAGATTATGCAACAACCCGGTATTCAGTATGCTTACACTACATTCAGAGCTGATTTTCCACAATTGGAAATAGAAGTTGATGAAGATAAGGCACAACAGATGGGCGTACAGATCAATAGTATGATGAGTACGATACAATCTTATTTTGCTGGCGATCAATCCCTGAATTTTACAAGATTCGGTAAATTCTATAGAGTCAATGTAAAAGCAGATGGCATATTCAGAATGGACGAAGATGCCTTCAATGAAATATTTGTACGTAATGACCAGAATCAGATGGTTCCGGTGAAAGCGATGGTCGCACTCAAAAAAGTATATGGCCCGGAATCTTTATCCAGATATAATCTATTTAATGCACTGACCATTAGTGTCGTTCCTGTACCGGGAGTGAGTAGCGGACAAGTAATGGACAATCTGGAAAAGAATGTACTCGGTAAGCTGCCTTCTGACTATGGATATGAGTGGACAGGTCTGAGTCTGGAAGAGAAATCTGCAGGCAATCAAACTGTCATTATCCTGACCCTCTGTCTGCTGTTTGTATATTTCCTGTTGGCTGCACAATATGAAAGTTATCTTTTGCCATTGTCTGTGCTGCTATCCATACCTACAGGTATTATAGGTGCATTTGCTTCCATAAAGGCTATCGGACTGGATAACAATATCTATGTACAGGTGGGGCTGATTATGTTAGTCGGACTTCTTGCCAAGAATGCTATTCTTATCGTCGAATTTGCTGTACAAAGGAGAGCTGCGGGATCTTCTATCAAAGACTCTGCTATAGACGGAGCGCGATCCAGGTTGAGACCTATTATCATGACATCGCTGGCCTTTATCGTGGGAATGATTCCGCTGATGGTAGCCACCGGAGGTTCGGCAATGGGTAACCGATCCATCAGTACAGGTGCAGCTATAGGAATGCTGACAGGAGTTATTTTCGGAGTATTCGTGATACCCTTATTGTATATGCTGTTTCAATATCTGCAGGAAAAAGTTTCAGGAAAAAATAAAACACATCAACAAGTACAAAATATAGAGTAATGAGATCAATCATCAATCATATTGCCATGTGCATAGGAACAGCAGTATTGCTGTCTTCCTGTGCGGTTGGCAAACCATACAGTCGTCCGGATCTGGCTACACCGGAAAATTACAGAGAGCAGGTACAGGTGACCGGAGATACTGTGCTGTTGCCGTGGAAGACTTTTTTTAAAGATCCTGATCTGGTCATATTGATAGAGCAGGCATTGGAAAAGAATAAAGATATTTCAGTTGCAATGCTTAATCTGCAGCAGCTGGATTTATCCTATAAGCAGGCTAAACGGGGATTATTGCCAACACTTAATCTTGCCGTAGGAGCATCCCGCGTCTATCAGTCCAGGAATTCCCTGAACGGATCTTTGAGCGAACAGTTTACAGGAGAAAAATACATGGATGATTTTTCTGCAACACTTACGGCATCATGGGAAGCAGATATCTGGGGCAAAGTACGTATGCAGAAAGAAGCTGCCAGAGCAAATTATCTTATGCAGCAGGAAAACCTGACTGCACTGAAAACCCGTATTATCGTGCAAGTCGCACAAGCTTACTACAATCTGATCACTTTAGATGAGCAGTTGAAAATTGCGGCAAATAATATTAAGCTCAGTGATGAGACGTTGCAGATGATCAGACTTCAGTTTCAGTCCGCACAGGTCAATTCTTTAGGAGTAGAACAGGCCGAGGCACAGAAAAAGACTGCCGAGTTACTGGTGCCATTAGCCAAACAGAATATCGCCATACAGGAAAATGCGCTGAGTATTCTGTGCGGAGCATATCCGGACCGGATTGGTCGTTCAGCAGGTTTGGAAACATACAGCTTCGAAGAGAATTTCCCGGTAGGAGTGCCTGCACTGCTGTTAAGCAGAAGACCTGATCTGAAAGTAGCTGAATATGCCGTCGTAGTCGCAAATGCCAATGTCGGACTGAGCAAAGTGGCGATGTATCCCTCCATCAGCCTCACACCTTCTGTCGGAGCCAACTCATTCAAGTTTAATAACTGGTTTGATCTTCCCGGATCATTAGTGAAAAACATTGCCGGAAATATTACGCAGCCTATATTTCAGAAAAAAGAACTCCAGACAAACTACGAACAGGCAAAAATAGAACAGCAGAAAACAGCCGAACAATTTCGCCAGTCCGTCATGAATGCTGTGGCTGAAGTATCAGATGCTATGGCCAAAACGCAGTACACAAGCGAACGTATCGGTCTGGTGAAACAACGGAAAGCCTCGCTGGAAAAGGCTGTAAACGATGCAATGCTGCTATATAAAAGTGGTATGGCAACCTACCTGGAAGTCATTACAGCACAGAATAATTCCTTGGAGAATGATCTGGAAGCAATCAATATACAGAAAGAGAAATATGACGCCGTGACAGAGCTTTACAGAGCGCTCGGTGGCGGTACAAAATAAATTTAGTGGGTGTTTATATTAGTGATCGGCTCTTTTTCGGAGCCGGTCTTATTTATATAGCGCTCAATGCCTTAAGGAATGCATAGGTGTTGTGCAGGCAATCTCCTGAGCGCAATACAAAGAAACAATCCTCATTTTTCGGGACATTTCCGCGATTAAGAATCAAGCCATTCTTTGAGTACAATAGCCTTTTCCCTGCTCACGATGATCTGTAGATCGATACCGTTTAATATCACTTTAAGTTTACCGTTGAAGTAATTGACCACTTGCTGTACGGCATCAATATGGATAATAAACTGACGGTTAGCTCTGAAAAATATGCGGGGATCAAGCTGTTGTTCCAGTTCTTCCATACTCTGTGAGAGTAAGATATCTGTTCCGTTCTTGAGACGGGCCTTGATCGCTTTCAGTTCTACATAGATACATTTGACTTCACTCACCAGGACTGTTTTGTAACCGTCTCTGAAGGGAAGTAAAAACCTTGTTCGGTATTCTTTTGGCTGGATATAATGCAATAAGCGCTCTATCGAACGATGGTTGGTATTGATGGAATTATACATTTCTGCTTTTCTGAAGGCTACTTCGAGTTCCTCCTGTTCGATTGGTTTGAGCAGGTAATCTACGCTGTTATATTTGAAAGCCTGAACAGCATATTCGTCATAAGCTGTAGTAAAAATAATGAAGCAATCGATCTTCACTTGTTCGAAAATATCAAAGCTCACGCCGTCAGACAGCCGGATATCCATCATCACCAGATCCGGCATTCCGTTTTTAGAAAACCAGACTACTGCATCACTGACACTGTCCAATACAGCCAATACGCAGGCATTGGGCCGTATGGTGTGGATCAAACGCTTAAGGCGATCTGCATTGAGCTTTTCGTCTTCGACTATTACTATCTTATCGGTCATATTCCATCAAATGAATAATTACTTTAAATGAGTCCGTACTCGTCACAATTTCGGGAGGCTGTTTGGACAGAAGATTAAAACGGCTGATAATATTAGTCAGTCCGATACCTGTAGAATAACCTTCAGGTTTCTCTATCAGTGATAAAGTGTTTTCTACTGTTAAAATATGCTGTGTACTGGTACGGATTGTTATTCTGAGCGGATTTTTCCGATCCGTTTTATTATGCTTGAGTGCATTTTCTATAAGCAACTGGAGGGTCAGCGGAGGGATATACATATTTTTACTCTCTTCCTGTACATCGATTTCAAAATGCACGCCTTGTCCGATCCGGTGTTTAATCAGAAAAATATAAGAGTTCAGGAATTTCAGCTCTTCTTCCAGAAGGATCATATTCTTTTTGGAATTGACCAGCAGGAAGCGATATACCTTGGAAAAACTCTCTGAATAAGCATAGCCGAGTTGCTGATCTTCGAGGATAAGTTCAGAGAGTACGCTCAGATTATTGAAGATAAAATGCGGATTTAGTTGTAGTTTCAGGGCATTAAGTTCAGCCTCTACAGAGGCCTGTTTCCATTCTGCTGTACGCAATTTATGATTTGCGACCTGTGTCTCTGTATTTACCCAGTTATTGATCAGGTAACTTCCCGTATTGATCGAGATAATCATAAATGAAATAATCATACTGACAATAATAAACTGCAGCAGGTTGCGGATTTCCTCTATAGACGGTTCGGACTGAGAGTAGGCCGGGTCATCATAGATCAGATAATAACATACAGAATTCAGAACAATGAGGATCAGTACGACAAAAAAATTGAGACTGAGTTCCAGTACCAGTCTTTTTATTTTATTTTTTGTCCAGGGGACATATTTGTTCAGACGGGAATGAATAAATATGCTGGATTCCGAGATCAGAAAGCAAAAGATAAAGGAAATAACTAACTCTTCAATGATTTCAAATATACCCCGTTGAAAATATTCCTGCCAGAATTCGCCGTAGGGATCTATAAGGAAAGAAACCAGATAAAACAAGAGGAAGGCAAAGACCACTAATAAGATTCTTTTGACCTTATTTGTAGAAAGTTTTTTTTCTGTAATGATCACCTCTTTATTGTATTCCATCAAACTTGAAAAGATTATTGTATGGTCAATACTGTGTATATATTGTAAAATACAAAATTGAGGTTTATTCTTTGAATAGCACATGTTTTTTAACTAAACCCTCAAAAATCATTTCTGAAAAGGAATAAACAGCCGATGAAACGGAGTATAATCTTTTGACCGGTTTGAACAATTAAATGCTTAATTCGATTAAAAATCTAAAAATATTAGTTTTTATACTAAAAATATTAGTAATTTTGATTGTTTTTGAAACTACTTATGATTTGGCAGGGAGATAAGCGTTTTGTGGCGCATCTTGATCTGGATACATTTTTTGTGAGTGTAGAACGGTTGAAGAATACGCAATTTGTGGGCAAACCCTTGATTGTCGGGGGAATGAGTGATCGTGCTGTCGTATCAGCATGCAGTTATGAGACGCGGTTATACGGTGTTCACAGTGCTATGCCTATGAAACTTGCCCTGCGCCTCTGTCCCCAGGCCATTGTGATCCGTGGAGATATGGACAGTTACAGCTATTATTCCAGGATGGTGACCGATGTCGTACGTGAGTATGTACCGGTTATGGAAAAGGCCAGCATAGACGAATTTTATGCAGATCTCACCGGAGTAGATCGTTTTTTTGGTTGCAGTCAGTTTATGGCAGAGCTCAAACAGAAGGTGCGAAAAGAAGTCGGTCTGCCAATCAGTTATGCTTTAGCTTCCAATAAGCTCATTTCCAAGGTCGCAACGGAAGATGCCAAACCTGACGGAAAGCGGGAAGTAGAACATGGACTTGAAAAAGATTACCTCGCCCCGCTTCGGATAGAACGAATGCCCGGTATAGGTAACAAAACTTCCGGATTATTGCATCAGATGGGCGTTCGTACCATCAAGGTATTGAGTGAAATTCCTGTTCCCATGATGCAGAATCTTCTGGGTAAGAATGGTGTCGATCTCTCCCGTAAAGCTAATGGAATAGATTTTACGCCCATAGTCCCTTATTCTGAACAAAAAAGTATAGGGACCGAAGAGACTTTTGAACAGGATACCATTGATATTTATTATCTGAAGAGCGAACTCATCCGTATGACCGAAAGAATGACCTTTCAGTTGCGACAGCATCGCCGTCTTACGGGTTGCATTACCATTAAACTGCGTTACTCCAATTTTGACACAGTGAGTAAACAAATGGTTATTCCATATACTGCTTCGGATGCCGTATTGCTATCCAAGGCCAAAGAACTTTTTGCGAAACTGTACGACAAGCGGCTATTGGTGCGGCTGCTTGGCGTACGTTTCAGCCATCTGGTACAGGGACAGTATCAGATTGATTTGTTTGAAGATACGGTAGAGAGTGTGCGGCTTTATCAGGCGATGGATTATATCCGGCAACGTTACGGAGATGCAGTTGTCAAAAGGGCAATATCAGTTCCCAAACCACCGGAAAAAGAAAGAAATTAATGTATTTAAATTGTAAAACCTGGTTTAGCTACCATTACGGTACTTTTTCTTCCAAACAACTGGTAGAAGATGCCAAGGCACTGGATATACACACACTTGCACTGACGAATATCAATAACACAGCAGATAGCTGGGATTTTGTGTTAAAATGCAGAGAGCAGGGAATCAAGCCGATTCTGGGGACAGAAATCCGCAACGACCATGTGTTCTGTTATATCCTATTAGCGCGCAATGAAACAGGTTTTTTCCAGATCAACGAGTTTTTGTCTGCATACAATCAGCGTAAGGAAAACTTCCCGGCAGAACCCGAACTGTCAACCGAACATCTCTGGATTATTTACCGGTACGGACAGAAATCTGTCAGTGCACTCCGGGAAGGGGAGTTGATTGGCCTGCGTCCGCAGGATCTGAACCGGCTGGAACTGCAGCAGGAGCTTGCTGCAGACCGTTTCGTGATGCTGAGCCCGGTAACATTCCAGGACAGAACTTACTTTAACTTACATCGCCTGTTGCGTGCAATAGCCCGCAACACGCTGCTCTCCAAGCTTCTTCCTGAAGATATCGCAGGAAGCGATGAAATGCTACTGTCTGAAGTAGAATTGGTTCGTCAGTTTGCCCGCTTTCCAACAGTGATTTCGCGAACCATACAGGTCGCAGATAGCTGTCATATCAGCATGGAGCTGAAAACCGATAAGAACCGTAAATATTTTACAACTACCGAAGAAGACGATCGTCATCTGCTGCGCAAGCTGGCGATGGAAGGCTGTGTCATGCGCTATGGGACAGAGCATAAGGAGGCTTTCGAACGTGTAGAAAAAGAACTAAAGATGATCGGTAAACAGGGGTTTAATGCCTATTTTCTGATCATATGGGATATACTGCGGTATGCACACGAGCGTGGATTTTATCATGTAGGAAGAGGAAGTGGAGCCAATTCTATTGTCGCTTATTGCCTTCGGATCACAGATGTAGATCCGATCAAACTGGATCTGTATTTTGAGCGCTTTCTCAATCCCGACCGGAGCTCACCTCCGGATTTTGATATTGACTTCAGCTGGAAAGACCGGGATGCGATCTTTGATTATATGTTCAAAAGATACGGACGGCAGCACGTATCGCTACTGGGGATGTACAGTACCTTTAAACGACGTGCTATTATCCGGGAACTGGGCAAAGTATTCGGATTGCCAAAGGCAGAGATCGATCAGCTCGTTGCACAGCGCGAATGGCGTACAGAAGATAAGATACAGGGCTGGATACATAAGTACGGACAGTTGCTCGAACACTTTCCCAACCACCTGAGTGTACATGCCGGTGGAGTACTCATCAGCGAAAAACCCATCTGCCACTATGCGGCTGTAGAACTTCCGCCCAAAGATTTTCAGACTATCCATATGGATATGTTCGAAGCTGAACGTGTCGGATTGTTCAAGTTCGATATATTAAGCCAGAGAGGATTGGGACATATCAAAGATGCCTTGCAACTGATAGAAGAAAATACCGGAAAACATATTGATATTCATCAGGTGGAACGCTTTTTTGAGGATCCTTTGCTGGCAGAGAAGATCCGTTCAGGAGATACAATAGGCTGTTTTTATATCGAAAGTCCGGCAATGAGGCAGCTATTGGGCAAGCTGCAATGCTCCGATTACCTTACACTCGTTGCAGCCAGTTCCATTATCAGGCCGGGAGTAGCGCAGTCCGGAATGATGAAACAGTATATAGAACGTTATCATGACCGGGATAAGGTGCTGTATCTCCATCCGAAGATGAAAGAACTGCTGGCAGAGACTTTCGGCGTAATGGTTTACCAGGAAGATGTGATCAAAGTCGCACACCATTTTGCGGGTATTTCTCTGGATCAGGCCGATATTCTGCGCAGAGCAATGAGCGGGAAATACCGTTCTGAAAATAAATTCGAGAAACTGCGGCAGACCTTTTTTGATAATTGCCGCGAAAGAGGATATGAAGAGCAGGTGACAAGAGAGGTGTGGCGGCAGATGGAAAGCTTCGGCGGATATTCTTTTGCCAAAGGACATAGTGCATCTTTTGCTGTGGAAAGTTATCAAAGTCTCTTTCTGAAGACCTATTATCCGCGTGAGTTTTATGTAGCCGTGATCAATAACTTCGGCGGATTTTACCGTACTGAATTTTATTTTCAGGAACTTTTCAAGACGGGTGCTCATGTACAGCTCCCTTGTATCAATCACAGTCAATACTATACCAACATTGTTAACGATACCGTATACGTAGGATTGATCCATTTACAGGGATTGGAAGAAAAATTCGCGCATAACATTATTACCGAACGCAGAAAAAACGGTATATACCGGGATCTGAATGATTTTATTGCCCGGTTGTCGCCGGGTATGGAACAGTTGAATCTGCTGATCCGTATTGATGCGTTACGCTTTACCGGGAAAAATAAAAAAGCCCTTTTGTGGGAAGCTAATTTTATGACTACCCGGCAGCAAATTCTGGAAGTATCCCTTTTTGAAACTCCTGTGCTTGATTTTCAGTTGCCCGAATTCGAAGAAGAGCCTATGGAAGATTATAAAGATCAACTGGAATTAATGGGATTTATCGTCGGCGATTTTTTCGATCTGCTGGATCCGAAATACCTGGCCAATACAGTCAATGTAGGTGATCTGGTTCATTTGTTAGGTAAAGAAGTCAGCATGATAGGCCGCCTTGTAACAATCAAGGAAACATGGACGATCCGCAAGGAGCGGATGGTTTTCGGAACTTTTCTGGATTGTAATGCCGATTGGCTGGATACTGTACATTTTCCGGTCACACTGCAGTATTATCCTTTTCTGGGTAACGGATTCTATCAATTGACCGGTAAGGTTGTTGAAGAGTTTGGGGTGTATTCGCTGGAAGTAAGCCGGATGAAAAAAATAGGCTATCGTTTTTAAATTGCATGGGGCCTGAGCCCCATGCAATTTAAACTATAAATTCTCAGTATTCTTATCGTCTTTAGGTTTCGGAGTTTCCGCAACCTTTTTCTTTTTCAGTCTTGCCGGACGTACGATACCCCACTTAGTAAGCAATTCCTGTGTTGAGTTGCGTTTGAGATGTCCTTTGTCCGGTTCTCCGATAAGGAAACCGATCGCCTGCATAGAAGGGATTGCATCGAATATTACTTTCAGTGCAGCGGTCATCGGTAATGCCAGGATCAGACCTGCCAATCCGAAGATCATACCTCCGATAAGAATAGCAATAATGGCCATCAACGGATTGATACTCACTTTTCCTCCTACAATATTTGGTGTGATAATATTTCCTTCCAGAAACTGTACCACCTGAAACCACGCAATAACGCCTATTGCATACCAGGCGCTGTCTTTTGTTGCCAATGCGAACAGAGCAGGCAGAATAGATCCGATAGCGATGCCAATATAAGGCAGCAACATCAGAAACGAAGCTAAGGATCCGAAAAACCAGGCGTATTCTATTCCCATAATCATTAATCCTGCAGTATTCAGCACCGCCACTATACCCATTACAGTGACCAATCCTAAAAAGTAGCTTTGAATCACTTCGTAAATCCTGTTGAGTACCCCATGTACTTTCTGATTTTCTGTGTTTGGAAAGGCTTTAAAGAAAAATTCCTTAAAGAAATCGCGGTAATACAACAGGAAAAAGATAAAAATGGGTACCAGAACCATTCCTGCAAGTGTACTGCCGATAGAACCAAATGCTGTAGATAAGTAACCTCCGACATTGTTGAGCATTTTGTTACTCTGTTCCTGAAACTGAGCGGCCATCTCACTGCGTTGTACACCAAAGCGGCCCTCAACCCAGGACTGGAAACTCTCGACTACGGACATGACTTTTTTCGTAATATCGGTAGCATCCTTTCCGATAATAATACTTTCATGAACAATAAACCAAATCAGACCTCCGATGATCAGTATCGCTATAATAACGGAAACAATAGCCGCAAGAGAACGTACAAAATGAAGCTTTCTCTCTAAAAAGTTAGCAATCGGAAAAAGGGTAATGGAAATAATAATAGAAAATAAAAGCGGAACCAATACGCTTTGAGTGACATACATGAGTGCAATAATGAGCACCAGTGCAAAGAGACTTGACGACAGACCCAGTGCGTAAGGTTGTGAGGTTTTTTTTTCTTCCATATAGATGAGTATGATTTGTGATTTTGTTATCTAATAACATTATATATGGACTGTAGGTTTTATCTTTTTTGATTTTTCCCACCAAAACATATACGCCAGCGCTACAAATAAGATGCCTGAATTGACCAGCATGATCTGCGGAATTCTGGAGATGATATCCTGATAGAAAAATCCGGCACATAATGCACCTAATCCGATCCCTGCCTCCAGTGCAATATACATGGTCGCAACAGCACGTCCCCGTTGTTGCGGATGACTCAGATCAATGGTCCAGGCGTTTACTGCCGGAGATAAGATACCGGTACCGATACCATATACACTCGCCCCAAGCATAAGCCGGAAGAAGGAGTCTCCCTCGCTGATCAGATAGAGCGATAGTGCTACAATGACCAGACCGACCATAATAACTTTAGTCCGTCCGTATCTGTCGGAGACTTTTCCCGAAACAAAGCGGATCAGAATAGAGGTAATCGTATAGGCAGTAAAGAAAACACCTTTATTGCTCAGACCCAGATGTTCACTCCAGTCAGGAATAAGGGTCAGAATCACACCATAGGCAGAATAAGACAGAAAAGTAACGATACCTGCCGGTAAAGCACCGATATCAATAATATCCGAACGGGATATTTTGAACATAGAAATATGCAGTTTTTCTTTTGTCTTCAGCGTCTCCTTCATATTGATCACAATGACAATGGATAACAACGCAAATACAGAAGAGCTATAAAACATGGTATTGATGCCATAAGATTGAAATATAGCACTCCCTATTGCAGGACCAACGGCACCCCCAATACTGAAACAAAGTCCGTGTAATCCTAAAGCTTCACCCCAACGTTCACGCGGAATAATATCAGCTACATAGGCCGAAGTCGCTGTAGGTTTGAATCCTGTGGAAAATCCATGGATGAGCCGTAACATCAAAAATCCGGAAACAGAGGTAAGTACGGGATACAGAAAACCACAGAAAAAACAAACCACAGATCCGACAGCCATAATGGGCACCCGTCCCCAGCGATCGGTGAGTTTTCCGCTAAACGGTCTGGAGATACCCGCCGTAAGTGTAAATAATGCAATAATAAGCCCCTTATATTCTGCTCCGCCCATATTGCTCAGGTAATTCGGCAATTCGGGGATAATCATATTAAAACTCGACGAAAAGAGCAGAGAACTAAGGCATAGAAGAGCAAATTGCAGGGTGTAGATCGATTTTTGAGGAGACTCCGTCATTATATAAAATTCATTCTCGCAATTTCATTGCAAAATATAGTGGTTGCAACAGCTACATTGAGCGATTCAGCCTGTCCTGTACGGGGTATAGTGACAGCATGGTCTATAAGATCTAATAGTTTTTCACTAATGCCGTTACCTTCATTTCCCATAAGAATCAGCCCCTCTTTGCCCCAGCGCGTCTCATAGATCGACGTACCATCCAGTAATGCTCCAAAAACAGGTAAACGGACTGTACGGATGAAAGACTCCAGATCGGTGTAATGAATCTGTGTACGGGATAGCGAGCCCATAGTCGCTTGTACTACCTTAGGATTATAGGCATCTACTGTTCCTGCCGAACAGACAATATGCTTAAATCCAAACCATTCAGCAGTACGGATAATGGTGCCTAGATTACCCGGATCCTGTACATCATCCAATACAAGTGTAAACTGATTGGCAAAATCCAGCTGCTCAGGAGTTTTTTCCTCCGGCAACCTGACCAGTGCTAATATCCCCTGAGGTGATTTGAGTTGGCTGATTTTTGAGAATTCGTTATCAGTCAGTTCATAAGATTTTATATTGTGCGGTATTTTAACCACTTTTGTAGTCACATTTGCTGTGTAAAACAGTGCATGCACGTCATATGCTGAAGATAAAAACTCGGTTACGGATTTTATTCCTTCTACGACAAAAAGGCTATGTTGCTTACGAAACTTTTTGTGCTGTAGAGATGTAATAAGACTGATTTGCGCTTTTGATAACATTTTTAATGATTAAACAAACGACCCTTTTCGCATTTGCAAGTATAACGCTTTTGTTGTTAATTTTTACATCCTGTCGTTCAACAAAATACCTGGAAGACGATCATGCTTTGGTGACAAATGTGAGTGTTTCCGGTGTAAATGCCAGTCTGAAGGAACAGTCCTCACTTTATATTTCAAGTGAACTAAGACCAAATTCCAGAGTCAACCTGTTTATCTATAATGTATTCAATACCAAAGACGGCAGATACAAGAAAGCCGACATAAAAAATGTAGGAGAGGCTCCCAGTATTCTGGATTCGGCTCTGGTAGAACTTTCGGGACAGCAGATACAACGCTTCCTGCAGACTAAAGGATACTTTAATGCAAAGGTACAACCAGAAGTGAAGATTGCAAGAAAGAGAGCACATATAGATTTCAAAGTAGAGCCCGGTACGCCATATAAAATCAGAACCAAGACCTATACCTTTGAAGATCCACAGATAAAAGAACTCTACGAATCCAGACTGAGCAGCAGTTCTCCTGTCAAAGAAGGAGATATCTACGATGCAGGAAAACTATTGACAGAACGGGAGCAGTTGTTTCTCCTGATGAAAAATCAGGGTTATTATGACTACCTCCGTCAATATATGCGGGTGGGCGTTGATTCCGGTCTGCGCAATTACCAGACAGATCTCAAGATTACGATCGAAAATCCTCCGCAACTACAGGAACATCCGGTTTATGAAATTAATAAGACCTCATTGAAGATCCGGAATCTGAACAATATATCAGGAAGAAGAGCCAAAAACTATGTGGATACAAGTTTGAATATCCATTATGAGGATCAGACAGGCAATTTCAGACTCAAGCCTATTGTGCGCTATATGTTTGTCCGCTCAGGAGAAAAATATGATTTGAGTAAAGAGAATCTGTCCTACGACAGATTGTATGAGATGAATGGATTCAGAAGTGTCAAGATACAGTATGAAAAGGTAGACTCTAATAAACTGAATGTAAGTTACGAACTCATTCCCCGTCCGATCATGGGAAATCAGATCGAGGGCGAATATACGTTTGGATCCGGTATGAGCGGATTTAATATTGCCAATACTTTCTCGCACCGGAATATTTTCGGCGGAGCCGAACAGCTTGAAGTAAAATTACGTTATGGTGTATTGTTTGACCCCCGTATCAAAGGAGGATTAGCCAATAAAATATTCAATAATGACTTTCAGATTGGTGCTAATCTGTCCTTTCCGCGTCTGATGGTGCCATTCGGCATTTTCAACAGTATAGGAAAATATGGATTACCCCGAACGACATTCTCTTCCAATCTGCAGATCTTTAATCAGGATAATACCTATTCCAACCGCTATCTGACCAATACGTTGAACTACACCTGGTTTGAAACCGCTAATAAACAACATAGTTTTACGCCTGTTGTATTGGAATATCGTGTAGGACGCCTCAATGAAGCTTTCAAACAGCAACTGATAGATGAAGGTTTTTTGTTGTATGTACAAAGTAATGATCGTCAGTACTTTGGTTTAGGGTCTCAGTATTCCTATACCCTGAATGCCCCAAAACTACTTAAGCTCGAGAATTTCAGTTATTTCCGCGGAGCCTTAGACCTGAGTGGCAATATCCTGGGGTTAGCCAGCAAATTGTTTAGCTTTCCGGAGAATGACGGACAGCGTACACTTTTCAAAGTACCGTATCTGCAATATGCCAAAATAGAGCTTGATTACCGTCTTTACAGACATCTGGGTGGTAACCGGCAATTTATATTCCGTATTAATCCGGGAATAGCTGTTCCTTATGGCAACAATTCCAGCTTGCTGATTTTCGAAAAGAGCTTTTATAGCGGAGGAATGAATGGTATACGGGCATGGCAGGCACGTACACTCGGACCGGGTAATTACAATAGGGAAGGACTGACAGAAGACCTGCGGTTGAGATTGCGTAATCTGGATCAGCTGGGGGAGATAAAACTTGAAGGAAATGCTGAATATAGATTCAGAATATTGAACAAACTTTTGGGAGCAAAGCTGAATGGGGCAACATTTGTGGATTTCGGGAATATATGGAGATTGAAAGAGAACGAACAAAATCCGGGTGGCGAATTCAGATTTAATAAATTCTTAGGTCAGATGGCCATCGGTTCAGGCTTCGGATTACGTTTTGACTCCGACTACTTTGTCATCCGGATCGATGCAGGTGTCAAAGTCAAGGATCCGCAGTTTCAGGGCAGCGAGCAATGGGTTATCCAGCATCTGTTTAATCAAAAAGAATTCAAAGATGCGTTCAATTCCACACATGCACCCGACCGTTATAATTTTGTGCAATATAATTTCGGGATAGGTTTCCCTTTTTAGAAGAAGCTCTTAATCCCCATAAATATACTCTCCAAAAGATTGGAAATGCTAAGACCCTGAGAATAGTTGAAGAACACATATACCAGAGCCAGAATAACAGCTGTCACCAGAAAACGGCGAAAAGTATAAGCGATCAGTAAGATGACACACGGTACAACAAGCAGAATCAGCCCTCTTATCTTAATCGGATTCAGCCCTTTGTCTGATTTGAAAATATAATATAGCTTGCCCAGCGAATGTTCCTGATTTTTATGTTTGAAGAATACAAAAGTTGAAGATTCAATTGTATTGGTCGCTACAGCTACACCATTATGAAAAATAAGGTCCTGTTTAAGTCCGTTTAAGCTAAAAGCATATGTACCGTTGATACGCTCGTTAGCATGTTCGGCTGTATCCAGAGCCACTATAGCCAGTTTTCCATTCTGTGTCAGATTTTCTTTTATCGTAAAGTTTTCGATAGTATTTTGTTGTGCTACAGCAAGAAACGGTAACACGAATAATAGACAAATGATCAGGTACCTCTGCATAATACTTTGATTTCTCTGCAATAATAGATAAAATCATTCATTTTTGTAAATCATATTCAGGAAGCGCATAAAATGCTGACTATTTTGGAAATAAATTTTTTGTTTACTGCTATACTTTGTACATTTGTCCCGTAACATTCATTCAAATACAAACATGGAAAATACAGCAGCGCAAAGACAGCCAAAAAAGACAGATAATAACGCTAACCGTACAGAATATTATGTAACGTTAACAGTTGCTATTGTTATTGGTCTTGCAGGAGTATTTGTAAGATTTATTCAGGATTCATTTCTTTTTTCAGCTATCGCAAACATTTTGTTGATCATTGCGTCTGTTATCGCTTTCAAAACTGTTTTTTCAATCTTAGGATTCGGAAGTAAGAAATAAGTAAAAAAGAAACTTTAAATATAAAAATCCTGTCGCTCAGCCGACAGGATTTTTTTGTGCCTGTATTTTTTTAGCAACACGAAAACAGAATGTGTACATATTCCCATTTGTCAGATTAATGTTCACAGGCCGGTCACATTCTTTCTGCACAGTGTTTCATTCCCGGCTTCATATGATATCCTTATATATTCGGTAGCATTTACCTCAAACAGAATATACGCAAGTCAGTAGGAAACACCGGGGCAGTTGGTGCATTACGTCCAAACAATATATCAAGTAGGTCTGTGTTCATGCATCCTAGTTATACAGCATACATAAGCAGGTCGGTAAGTTGTAGCATCAGTAAGAGACAAGCACAGCGTCAGTTGGTATCCCCACTATACAGCATACATAAGAAAGTCCGCAGGTTGTAGCATTAGTAAGAAACAAACATAGCGTCATTTTTGGTTTTCTATGCAAACAACATATAAAGCAGGTCTTCAGGTGTAGCATCTGTGAACAACAAACACAGCGTCAGTTGGCGTCCCCGCCAACTGTATCTCTGATCAAAATAATAAGGCCTGCATATGAAAATATGCAGGCCTCACTCATATATATGGAATATACAGGACTAAACGAAAAATGACCATGTAGACCATGGAATACGTGCCAGAATAAAGATAAGACCTAAGATAAAGAAGATCAATACCGTTTGATTTGCTTTTTTAGCATCTGTAATTTTTTTAGCTTTTGAATATCCGATAGTGATCAATACAATAGCGATGATCATAGTCAAAGGGTGTTCGATAATCTTGAATCTCAAAGTAGGGTCTTTCATCACGCTTCCGGAGATCATAGAAGGGTATTTTAAGACGAAGAATAGTACTAGACCTACAACTAATTGTAAGTGAGCAGAAATTAGTCCTATCAGCGCAATTTTACGATTGTAAGGCTTGTTGCCGGCAAAGTTGGCCAACGTAATGATTATCGATACCACCAATGCAAGTAGTAGGACAATCGCTAATGTTGAATGTAAGTGTAGCATATGAGTTCTCTTTTTTAATGTTCGGTCACAAACTTAGATAAATTTGCCTTTATGTGCAATTTAATTGACTGCATATAAAGGTAAATTGTTGATTATTGTGCTATCTCTTAGCCCCGATATTTTTAAATTCGGATGTTTCTTTCCATTTCGGGAAGTAGTTTTCCAGACTCATGGTATAGCCGATGTCAAAAAATAATCGGATATCTGCCAGTATACCTCCGAAATCCCAGTTTTCATCCACCTGGTCAGTTACATTATGATAACGGCCTGCCAAAGCTTTTGTACGTTTGAGGATCAGTGCAGAATCTGTTTCCAGATATTGCTTTCCACTTCCCATAAATATGGCCGGTACACCTTTTTTGACAAAACTAAAATGATCCGAACGGAAAAATCCTCCAGAAGAAGGGTTGCCGGAATCATGTACTTCACGGCCGAACTTTGCAGCAGAACGAACCGCATAGTCTTCTACTTCTGATTGACCCATGCCCACAATAGATACATCTTTTGTTGCACCCATTGGACTAAAAGCATCCATATTGAGATTTGCTACAGTTTTTTTGAAGGGGTAGACCGGATGGGAAGCATAGTAGGCCGAGCCCAGCAGACCTTGCTCTTCTCCGGTCAGTGCCATAAATACAATCGTACGCTCAGGTTTAATCTTTGCGGCTTTGAATGCCTTTGCAATTTCAAAAAGAGCGGATACACCTGCAGCATTATCAATCGCGCCGTTATAAATAGAGTCTCCGGCTATGGCTTCCCCAATGCCAAGATGATCCCAGTGAGCGGAATAAATAATGACTTCGTCCTTTCGTGAAGTTCCTTCTAATCGGGCAATCACATTATTGGATGCAGATTTTCTGAATTTGTTTTTAAGTGTCAGACTTGTGGTCAGACCCAGATCAACAGGCTTGAATCCCGGTTTCTTAGCTTTTTCTAATACAGCTTGTCCTGATCCTGAAAGAGCAAGCAGCTTTTGAGTTGTCGCGGCAGAGATCCATCCTTCAAATAAACAGTGAGATGCTCCGTTATCTTTAGATACCAGATCCAGTTGGGATCCGCTCCAGCTTGATTTGACAACGTCCCAGTCATAGCTTGCTGCGGCTTTATCATGTATCAGCAACACACCGGCAGCACCCTGACGGGCGGCTTCCTCATATTTGTATGTCCAGCGACCGTAGTAAGTCATGGTGTCACCTTTAAATAAAGTCTTGTTATAGTGCCCGGGATCATTGACCATGACGATAACTGTTTTACCTTTTACATCCAGACCTGCATAGTCGTTCCAATCGTATTCGGGTGCAATAATTCCGAATCCTGCAAAGACCAGTCTGGATTGATCAAGTTGTATTTGTTCCTGCAACTGTCGGCTGCCTATAACATAGTCCTCCAGATCTTTTACAGTCACGCTGCCTTTTGCTCCTGTAAAAGTCATTTGCGCAGGAGCAGTGCTGTTGATTTCTACCATCGGGACTTCCTGAAAATAGCTGTCTCCGTTTCCCGGAGCCAGACCAAGCTGTTCAAATTGTTCGCGGATATAGTTTACAGCCAGTGTGTCACCTTTGGTAAATGGTTTTCGGCCCATAAAACGATCGGAGGAAAGTTCCTCCACATATTTTTTGTAGCTACTCTCTGAAATAGCATTCAGTGCAACAGAATCAAGTCCTGAGGTATCATGTACAGATTTGTTTTCTGACTCTTTATTTTTACAGGAAAACAATAGCACAGCAGAAAATAATAAAAGGAAACCGGTTCTTTTCATAAATAGTAGTTTGAAGAATAAAAATACAAGAAATATCTGATTAAAGAGACGGATCAGGGATTGGATATATCTCTGCGACAGGATGAAAGAGATAGATACGGTTGGTAGAGACTTCCACGCACCTGTACCGCTTGCGGATTCGTTCTTTTCGTTGAAATACACGCCCGTTTTTCATTGAAAACAGATCATCCTGATTGAGCATCTCTACCGTTATGACGGGAGACTGTGTACTGTCATATTCTTTTAATGTCCTGAACAGATGCAGGTCGGTACAGCTGGAAGCTGCAGGATTATTGAGGTACTTGATAACGGCATGCAGTATTTTTTCAGGGAAAATATGCAGCTTCAGAAAGGGTTCCATCAGAAATTTGAAATTGTCCTTCCATTCTGTTCCGTGTGGTTTGACCTTATTCTTATGTTGTTGCCAGGTTCGGAGGTGCGCAAATTCGTGAATTGTGGTAATCAGAAAAGAATAAGGATTTAGATTGTTGTTAACGGAGATCTTATGGGATTCTCCGCGGTATGGAGCCTGATAATCGCCCAATTTCGTTGCACGTGCCCGGCTTATCTTAAAGGAACATTTAGAGTCAATGATCCATTGAGAGATAATGGGAGCAGCCAGTTCCGGCATGTATTTTTGCAATTGTTTGGTATAGTCAGGCATTAGGACAAAAATAAGCAATTCAGTCTGAAAAGAGAAGCCCCTGTGTGGCGGATTAAGTTGAGCACAGGTATATAGAAAACCTGTAAAATAATCCTATATTTGACTAAACGCTTTACTTATTAATCATATGTATAAAATAGTCTGTATTCTTTTGTTGAGCATGCTGATAACACGAAGTTTCGCACAGGAGCTCAATATTCGTGTAGAAGTACAGTCTCCACAGGTACAGAATACAAATAAACGTGCTCTGGAAGTCCTGCAGAAAGCAATTTCAGACTTCTTAAACAACAGAGCCTGGACTGCAAATAAAGTGCAGAACGAAGAACGTATAGACGGTGCACTGGTCATCACGATTACTTCCTGGGATGGTTCCAAAGAATTCAAAGGAACGGCGCAGGTTTTTTCCTCAAGACCTGTATATGGTACGAATTACAACAGTCCCATACTGGCATTTAATGACAAGTATTTTAATTTCTCATATATAGAAGGGGATATTCTGGATTATAATGAGAATCAATATATGAGTAATCTGGCTTCTTTGCTGGGATTTTATGCCAATGTTATTATCGGAATGGACGCCGATTCTTTCAAGTTATACGGCGGTAATACTTATTTCTCTGTCGCGAGAGATATTGTCAATTACTCCCAAAACGGAGATTATGTAGGTTGGCGCTCTATGGATGCTTTTGATAACCGGTACTGGCTGATCACCAATCTGACCGATCGCCGCTATGTGGCATATCGTGATTTTGCCTATAATTACCATATAAACGGATTGGACAAAATGGCTGAAAATGAACCACAGGCACGGACAGAAATGGGAGCACTTCTTCCTAAGCTTAAAGAAGTAGACCGGAATAATAGCGGTAATATTCTGACATCTGCATTTTATAGTGCCAAATCTAATGAGTTTGTAGGGATATTCAGTCGTATGCCCGGTAATGAAGGCGTAAAAGCTTACAACCTGCTGGTGGAGCTGGATCCGGCAAATTCGACTAAGTACGAAGAAATCCGCAAATAGTCAGATGATCTCCGGATATCAGACAACTAATTTGCTGTACTATCGTCAAAATATTAATTTTTTACTTTTGAATCTAGACTTATATATATGCTGAGCCGTCTTTATATTCGAAATTATGCGCTGATCGATACGCTGGATATTTCCTTTGATAAAGGGTTAAATATCATCACCGGAGAAACGGGTGCCGGTAAGTCCATTATTATGGGAGCACTTTCCCTTATATTGGGAAGCCGTATCGAAGGTAAATACTTTTTCAATCAGGATCAAAAATGTATTATCGAAGGATATTTCAATATAGGTGCATATCATCTGCAATCTTTTTTTGATGAACATGATATGGACTATGAAACCGAAACTATCATTCGTAGAGAAATCAGCGTAGATGGTAAATCACGGGCTTTTATCAATGATTCACCTGTCAACCTGGCTATATTGAAAAGCCTGGGAGAACAATTGATCGATGTGCATTCTCAGCATGCCACATTACAGATCAATACTGAAGCTTTCCAGCTGTTAGTAATTGACAGTATTGCCGGCAATGCCGAATTAAAGCTAGCTTTTGAAAAGACATTTAAGGAATACCGGTCTACAAAGAAAAAGCTGGAGGAACTTAAAGGAGCTATCAAAAATGCAAATGCGGAACTGGACTATCACCAATTCTTGTTTGATGAACTGGAACAGGCCAATCTGCAGGATGGAGAGCAGACCAGACTTGAAGAAGAACAACAGCAGCTGGAGAATGCAGAAGAAATAAAAAGAGGATTGCTGAGCGCAGTTAACTATCTGACCGAACAGGAGGCTAATGCTGTGTCATTGATTAAAGATGCATTGGGACAGCTGCAACATATTGAAAAATATATGCCGGCTTCAGAAGATCTTTTCACCAGACTACAAAGTACGCATATTGAACTCAAGGATATCGTTAATGAAATCGAAGGACTGGAACAGACAGTTGTATTGGATGAGTCCCGTTTGGATTCGGTTAATGATCGGTTGAATATCATTTACACACTCCAAAAGAAACATCGTGTGGAGCAGGTCGGAGAACTTATAGCCTTGCGTAATGATTTGGAAAGTAAAATTATATCGGCTTCCTCACAGGAAGAATTGTTGATTACGCTGGAAAAGCAACTTACATCTGTTCTGCAGGCATTAAAAGATCTTGCCGGTCAACTCTCATCATCTAGGAAAGATGTATTACCCCAGATTCAGGATCATGTAGCTTCTGTCCTTGCGGAAGTAGGCATGCCGCATGCGAGATTGCATATTGAGCTGCAATCCCTCGATGAGACGCAATTTAAGGAATCCGGACAGGATAGCGTACAGTTTCTTTTTTCAGCTAATAAAGGACAGGAATTACAACCTATACATAAGGTCGCATCCGGAGGAGAACTCTCACGGGTAATGCTTGCCATCAAATCATTAATTGCCCGGTCTACAGCTCTGCCAACCATTATCTTTGATGAGATCGATACCGGTATATCAGGAGAAGTTGCGCTAAAAGTAGGAGAGATTATGCAACGTCTGGCCTCACATATGCAGGTACTGGCCATTACTCACTTGCCGCAGATAGCTTCAAAAGGAAAGAGTCATTTTAAAGTATATAAGGAAGATAGCGGCGATAAGACACAGTCAAATATTGTACTGCTAAATCAGCAGGAACGCGTTCTTGAAGTGGCTCAAATGCTGAGCGGAGCAAATCCGGGAGAAGCTGCAATCAAACATGCAACGGAATTGATTGAGGGGTGAGGAAATATTCATTGAAAATAATCGTCATAAAAAAATGCCTGCAATATTATATTGCAGGCATTTTTTTATGGATTCTTCAGTAATTCTTAGTTACCGATTTCAGCATCCGTCAAAACAATTTTTACAAGCATGTCGCCTGGAGGAACAATAGTTGGATTAGTTCCAACTTCTGTCGCTTCAATTTCAACACTACCTACACGGTAACTTGCTTCATAGCTATAATTGCGAATTACAGCAGGAATAAGTTTATATGCGGTTTTGTCGTTATCGTAAGATATAGCTACACTCACATCGCCATCTTCAAAATATCTTGAATCTAACTGAGGCATAGAGATAGTAGTTTTATATCTGTCTGTTCCGCTTTGTAACTGCCAATCTCCTTGTTTAACAGCTAAAACATAACTCACTCCTGGCAGAGAGTTGGTAATATATTCTTTTGTACAGCTGGACAAACCAATTGTCGTGCCGATCACTAATAGGGCTAATAGAATTCTTTTCATGTTATGTGAGTTTTAAAATTAATATTTGTTATCTATGTTACTAAGACAATGAAATGTTAAAAAAGTTTAAAGTGTTTAAGCAAAAATTTGGCCACAATAGAAAAGCACCGCGTATTTCGGTGCTTTTCTAATTATTTAGTGATAATCTTAATTATCTTTTGATACATCAGATTCTTTTGGCTTGTCTTTGCCTCCTTTCGGAGATTCGCCTTTAACTGTAATTTCACTTTTCTCCTTGTCCAGATCAACCGTTAAGGTGGCTCCGCTCTGAAGTTCTCCTTTCAGGATTTCTTCAGCAATCGGATCTTCCAGATATTTCTGAATAGCGCGTTTCAGCGGACGAGCTCCAAAATTGGTGTCGTAGCCTTTCTCCGCAATGAACTCTTTAGCTGTATCCGTCAATTGAATTTTATAACCCAATCCTTCTATACGTGTAAACAGCGATCTCAATTCAATATCAATAATTTTGAAGATGTTTTCTTTTGTTAACGAATTGAAAACAATGACATCATCGATACGGTTTAAGAATTCAGGCGCGAATGCACGTTTTAAGGCTGTCTCGATCACACCTCTTGAATGTGAATCTGCCTGATTGCTTTTCGCAGCAGTAGTAAAACCTACTCCCTGACCAAATTCTTTCAACTGACGGGCTCCGATATTGGAAGTCATAATAATAATCGTATTACGGAAATCTACACGACGTCCCAGACTATCTGTCAACTGACCTTCATCCAATACCTGTAACAATAAGTTGAATACATCCGGGTGAGCTTTTTCAATCTCATCGAGTAAGACTACAGCATAAGGTTTACGACGTACTTTTTCAGTAAGCTGACCACCTTCTTCATACCCTACATATCCCGGAGGCGCTCCCACTAAACGGGATACCGCAAATTTCTCCATATACTCACTCATGTCGATCTGGATCAGTGAATCTTCAGAATCAAACATAAATCGTGCAAGTTCTTTTGCCAGCTCTGTCTTACCGACACCTGTTGGACCCAGGAATATAAAGGAACCGATAGGTTTCTTAGGATCTTTCAGCCCGGCACGTGTGCGTTGGATCGCTTTAACCAGTTTCTGTACAGCATCATCCTGTCCGATGATACGGCCTTTCATCGATTCACCCATATTTAATAGCTTCTGGCTATCTGTCTGGCTTACCCGTTGTACAGGAATACCAGTCATCATGGATACGACTTCAGCTACATTATCTTCCGTAACGACGTAGCGTTTCGTTTTGGTTTCTGCCTCCCAGGCGGTTTTCTCACGTTCTAACTCTTCGAGTAATTTTTTCTCTGAATCACGAAGTTTTGCAGCCTCTTCGTATTTCTGACTGCGTACGACTTTGTTTTTCTCGATCTTCACTTCTTCAATCTTCTGTTCGATATCAATAATGGATTGCGGAACATGGATATTGTTTAAGTGGACACGTGATCCTGCTTCATCCAGTGCATCGATCGCTTTATCCGGTAGGAAACGATCTGTGATATATCTGGTTGTCAGAGACACACAGGCCTCGATCGCTTCAGGAGTATAGTTTACATTGTGATGTTCTTCGTATTTTTCTTTGATACGGTTCAGAATCTCCACAGTCTCATCATGAGTTGCAGGTTCGATGGTGACACGTTGAAAACGACGGTCTAAAGCACCATCCTTCTCGATGTATTGACGATACTCATCAAGAGTAGTAGCACCGATACATTGAATCTCACCTCTTGCCAGGGCTGGTTTAAACATGTTGGATGCATCCAGTGAACCGGACGCTCCTCCGGCACCGACTATAGTGTGGATCTCATCTATAAATAAGATCACATCAGGTGATTTTTCCAGCTCATTCATGACCGCTTTCATACGCTCTTCAAACTGTCCGCGATATTTAGTGCCGGCTACCAATGATGCCAGATCTAAAGTAACGACACGTTTGTTGAATAGTACACGGGATACTTTACGTTGAATAATACGAAGTGCCAGACCTTCTGCAATCGCGGATTTACCGACACCCGGCTCACCGATCAACAGCGGATTGTTCTTTTTACGGCGTGATAAAATCTGCGACACGCGTTCGATTTCTTTTTCACGACCTACAATCGGATCCAGACGACCTTCTTCTGCAGCTTTTGTAAGGTCACGGCCGAAATTGTCCAGTACCGGAGTTTTGGATTTGATGTCGGATACCTTCTTAGGCTGATTGAATTGTTCCTCTTCAGGATATTCATCCTCCCCGCCGGCAGATGATCCCGGAGCCTCATCCGTGATGGTGGTTTTGTTCTGTTCCACTTCACTTTTGAAGACATCGTACGATATCTGATATTGCTGAAGGATCTGTGAAGCGATATTCTCATCATCACGCAGGATCGCCAGCATCAGATGCTCAGTTCCGATGATATCACTTTTAAATATTTTTGCTTCTAAGTATGTGATTTTTAGTACTTTTTCTGCTTGTTTTGTTAATGGCATATTGCCAATGGGTGCACGCGACACCGAAGAACCCTTTACTGCATCCTCAATAGACTGACGCAAGGCTGCAGTATCGATACCGATATTTTTCAAAATCTTAATCGCCACTCCATCTCCCTCACGAATCAGACCAAGCAAAAGATGCTCCGTGCCAATATAATCATGACGAAGGCGTAATGCTTCTTCTCGACTGTAGGAAATCACATCCTTTACGCGTGGTGAAAATTTTGCTTCCATGTAGTTTTACCTTTCTGTTTTGGGGTTAGAATTAAGGATATTATAAATGTAGAAATATATATCCAAAAATCTTACGCTAATTTTAATATTCTTATCAACAATTACGCCATATGCCTAAATGTAGCAAAATGTCAGTTTATCGGCCGGATTATTTATCTTTGTTTACAAAACAGTTACAAAAATCAATATGTCTGACGAAAAAATTATCTTTTCGATGGCTGGTGTAAACAAGATTTACCCACCTCAAAAACAAGTTTTAAAAAATATATACTTATCCTTCTTTTACGGTGCCAAAATCGGCGTTATAGGTCTCAATGGATCCGGAAAATCTTCTCTCTTAAAAATCATTGCCGGTCTTGACAAATCCTTTCAGGGTGAGGTGGTTTTCTCTCCGGGTTATTCTGTAGGCTATCTTGCTCAGGAACCCGAATTGGATACAGAAAAGACTGTCCGTGAAATCGTTGAAGAAGGCGTAGCCGAGATCACAGCCATATTAAAGGAATACGAAGAAATCAATGACAAATTTGGTCTGCCTGAGGTATATGAAAATGCAGATGAAATGGATAAGCTGCTGGCGAGACAAGGAGAATTGCAGGATAAAATCGATGCTACAAATGCCTGGGAGTTAGATTCCAAACTGGAGCGTGCCATGGATGCACTTCGTTGTCCGGAGCCGGAAGCTAAAATTGCCAATTTGTCAGGAGGAGAGCGCAGAAGAGTGGCACTATGTCGCTTATTACTGCAGGAACCTGATGTATTATTACTGGATGAGCCTACCAACCACCTCGATGCAGAGTCTATTGACTGGTTAGAACAGCACTTACAGCAATATAAAGGTACTGTCATTGCCGTGACGCACGACCGTTACTTCCTGGATAACGTTGCAGGATGGATTCTTGAGCTGGATCGTGGCGAAGGTATTCCCTGGAAAGGAAACTATTCTTCATGGCTGGATCAGAAAGCTAAACGTCTGGCACAGGAAGAAAAAACAGAATCTAAACGTCAGAAAACATTGGAGCGTGAACTGGAATGGGTGCGTATGGCTCCTAAAGCCCGTCATGCCAAATCTAAGGCCCGCCTTCATAATTATGAGAAACTGGCTTCCGAAGAAACAAAAGAACGTGAAGAAAAACTGGAGCTTTTTATCCCTCCGGGACCGCGTCTTGGAAATGTCGTTATAGAAGCAAACAATATCTCTAAATCTTACGGAGACCGTATCTTATTTGAAAATCTGAGTTTCTCCTTGCCTCCTGCAGGTATTGTGGGTATTATCGGGCCAAACGGGGTCGGTAAAACTACCTTATTCAGATTGATCACAGGGCAGGAGAGCCCCGATACAGGTACATTCAAAGTAGGAGAGACAGTTGTATTAGGTTATGTGGATCAGATGCACAATGATCTGGATCCTAATAAATCAGTGTGGGAAAATATCACGGATGGCAATGACAATATTTTATTGGGCAATCGTCCGGTAAACTCACGTGCCTACGTTTCCAAATTCAATTTTAACGGTGCTGATCAGCAAAAAAATGTTGGTGTACTTTCCGGAGGTGAGCGTAACCGCGTGCATCTGGCTATAACATTAAAGAAAAGTTCTAACGTACTGTTGCTCGATGAGCCTACCAATGATATCGATGTCAATACACTGCGTGCACTGGAAGAAGGATTGGAGAATTTTGGTGGATGTGCCGTTGTAATTTCCCACGACAGATGGTTCTTGGATCGTATTTGTACACATATTCTCGCTTTTGAAGGAGACTCTCAAGCCTATTTCTTTGAGGGTAACTACAGCGAATACGAAGAGAATCGCAAGAAGAGACTGGGAGATATTGCACCGAAACGCGTGAAGTATAAAAAGTTGGTAAAATAATAAAAAGTGGAAGCAGCAAAATTATTAAAAGCAATCATTGATCATGCCATTGATGGTATTATTACGATTGATAATAAAGGAATAGTAGAGAGTATTAATCCTGCAGCTTCCAGTCTATTTGGTTATTCACCGGAAGAGGTGATCGGTCATAATATTTCCATATTGATGCCTGAGCCCGACCGCAGTAACCATGATAGTTATATTCATAATTATAAGGAGACTGGTCAAAAGAAAATCATCGGAATCGGAAGAGAAGTACTGGGCCGACGTAAGGACGGCAGTACCTTTCCCTTCCGGTTAGCTGTAAGCGAAGTGTTCTACGAACATAAGAATGTCTTTACAGGATTTATACATGACCTTTCTAAAGAAAAGGCTGCAGAAGATAAACTCCTGAAGCATGCTCTTGAACTGGAACAGCGAATACGTGAACGGACCAAAGATCTGATAAAGACGGTTTCTGAGCTTGAAAAAGCAAAAGCTGAGGTGAGTAACTCGCTGGAAAAGGAAAAAGAACTGGGACAGATGAAGTCACGCTTTGTGTCTATGGCTTCCCATGAGTTCCGAACACCTTTGAGTTCGATCCAACTGTCAGCTTCTCTTATTGAAAAGTATATAGAGAAACCGGATTTTCTGAATGTACGTAAGCATACGTCACGTATCAAAGGATCCGTTCAGCTGCTGACCAATATTCTGAATGATTTCCTTTCGCTGGAAAAACTGGAAGCAGGTGTGGTGGCTGTACAGAAAGAACGCATCAATCTGGTCACGCTTGCAGAAGAAATCACAGAAGAGATGCAGATGATCTGTAAGAAAAATCAGCATATCGTATACGAGCATACCGGTACGGAAGCAGAGTTTATGATGGATGCACATCTATGGAAAAGTATAGCGATCAATCTTATCTCCAATGCCGTGAAATATTCTGGTGAAGATACGTTTATTGAATTCAGTACAAGGATTGAAGGAAATATCTGTACGGTAAGTATCAAAGATAACGGTATCGGTATCCCGGAGGAAGATCAGGTCAATCTTTTTGAGCCATTTTTCCGGGCACATAATACCGGCAATATACCGGGCACGGGATTGGGACTGAATATCGTGAGACGATATGTCGAATTGCTGGGCGGACATCTGGTGTACAGATCTGTTATAAATGAAGGAACATCTTTTTTACTCACTTTTGAACAATAATTAATAAAATGGATAAGAAAAATATCTTAATTATTGAAGATAACTTTGAAATTCGGGAAGGTACAGCTGAAATACTCGAATTGACAGGGAACTATAATATCATCACTGCCGAAAATGGTAAGATCGGTGTTGACCTTGCTATCAAACATTTGCCGGATTTGATACTTTGTGATATCATGATGCCCGAACTGGATGGCTATGGTGTCCTTTACATGTTGAGTAAACATGAAGAAACAGCTACCATTCCTTTCGTTTTTCTAACCGCCAAAAGCGAGCGTGTAGATATGCGCAAGGCTATGGAAATGGGGGCTGATGATTATCTCACCAAGCCATTTGATGATCTGGAACTGTTAAATGCTATCGAAAGCCGGCTGCGTAAAAGAGGGCAACTGGTTGCTAAGAGTGCACCCGGACCTGATGGGTTGCAGTTGAGTGATGAAGAACAACAGATACTCTTAAAGGATCTTATCGAATCCTCCAGAGTAAAACTCTTTAAAAAGAAGCAGGCTATCTATGAATCAGGAGACAATCCTATTTTTGTCTACTATCTTATTAAAGGTAGAATAAGAAGTTTTTTGTACTATATGGATGGGCGTGAACTTTCTACCGATATACATGTAGATCGCAGTTTCTTTGGATATGAGTCTGTATTGTTGAACGAAAAGTACAGTGATAATGCATCTGCACTGGAAGATTCTGAAGTAGCATTGATTGCAAAGGATGATTTCTTTGAACTGCTGTATCGAAAACCTGCTGTTACTGGTAAGTTTATCAAACTGTTGTCGGGAAATATCAGAGAAAAAGAAGAGAAACTTCTGGAACTGGCTTACGATTCTGTTCGTAAACGTGTGGCGAATGCTTTGGTAGATGTAGCCGAAAAATCTGAAGCTGAACATGAAGATGAGTATCTTATCCGTATCTCAAGAGACGATCTTGCCGCATTGGCAGGTACTGCCAACGAAACCATCAGCAGGATGCTTGCTGATTTTAAAGATGAAAAACTAATCAAAAAAGAGGGCAATGCAATCCGGATCTTTTCTGTAGAAAAATTAAGAAAGATTAAACAGTAATAAGACATCTGCATATGAAAAGGGAGAGGTTTTCGGATAGAAAATCTCTCCTTTTTTTGTGGAATGCAGAATAAGGATGAAGACAATGTACTCACACAAAGTCTTCATGTAGCAGACAGATTCTTCCTTTATCCGGATTTTCTTTTCTGAATTTTTATGATATAGTGATGAATATCACTTCTTTACTTGATAGCCTTCACGAACGAGGGTATGTATAAAACTTAAATTTGTTTTGCGTTATCGAATAAATGGAGAAGATATTACATGAAAGTCGTTGCCTATAATATTAAGCCTGAAGAGAAAGAGATATTGGTTCTTGCCAATGGAAAGTTGCACGATCTGACTTTGATATGCAATGAGTTGAATTACAGCACTGTACATTATGCTATCGGAAAAAAAGCGATCATTGTGTCGGACGACGATATTCTTGATAAAAATATTTTGCGTGAACTCAAAGCGCTTGGCGTGCAATATTTAATTACCAGATCTATCGGGACTTTGCATATTGATACTGAAGAAGCCAGTCTTCTCAATATAAAAATAGCCAATACACCTTACGAGAATCAAACCATTGAAGGTGTTGCGAGGCAGACAATCCGCAACCTTAATCTATGGGAAAATGGCAAATGTGTCGGACGGGCTTGTTGCTGTGCCAATGACTGTGCTGCCCTGGAAGATAAATCTAAACATCTGAAAGATGGAGAATAACAATATAGAACAACTGATCCGTAAATATAATGTGGCAGCACCCCGCTACACAAGTTACCCTACAGTTCCGTTTTGGGAGAATGACAGATTTAATACGCCCGAATGGGAAGAACGGGTAAAACAAACCTATGCAAGTTCAACGGCTAATGGAGTCAGTATCTATATTCATCTGCCCTTTTGTGAAGATTTATGCACCTATTGCGGCTGTAATACCCGTATTACTAAAAATCATAAAGTCGAAGATCCTTACATTACCGCTGTACTGAAGGAGTGGGCTATGTACAAACAGATCCTAGGAGATACTGCTGTAAAGATCAGTGAAATACATCTGGGAGGAGGAACTCCAACTTTTTTTCAGCCGGCCAATCTGGAACGGTTGATAACAGGTATTCTGGATGGTAATACTTGTGCTGAAGATGCTTCTTTTTCTTTTGAAGCACATCCTGCGAATACAACAGACAGCCATCTGGAGACACTTTACAATCTTGGATTTAGACGGTTAAGTCTTGGAATACAGGATTTTGATGCTAAAGTGCAGTTCGTGATCAACAGGTTGCAAACAGTTGAGGATGTTGAACGTGTGGTTGCGCAGGCACGAGCGATTGGGTATACTTCCATCAACTTTGATCTGATCTATGGTCTTCCGTTTCAGACCGAAAGTACGATTACAGAGACCATAGATAAAGCATTGGAAATGCGGCCTGATCGTATATCCTTTTATAGTTATGCTCATGTGCCTTGGATCAAACCCGGTCAGCGCAGGTTTACGGAAATGGATTTGCCTGAGGGTGAAAATAAACTCAGCTTGTATAAGCTGGGTAAACAGATGATTGGACAAGAGGGGTATGAAGATGTGGGGATGGATCATTTTGCAAGACCTGATGATGAATTGTTTCTGGCCTCCCGTGCGGGTAGATTACACCGTAATTTTATGGGATATGCCGATCGCTATACCCCGTTGATGATTGGATTAGGGGTGTCTTCGATTAGTGATGCCTGGACAGGATTTGCTCAGAATGTCAAGACCGTAGAAGAATATCACCGATTAATCACAGAAGGAAAATTGCCTGTTGTAAAAGGACATTTGTTGACCGAAGAGGATGAGATATTGAGAAGATATATCTTACATATGATGTGTAGAGGAGAAATGGAGTTTGAAAGGGGCTTTAGACTTAATGCAAAGATCAAAGAGCGCCTGGAGCCTATGTTTCTGGATGGTTTACTGACTATGGGTGCAGATAATGTATGTATCACAGAAACCGGAAAATCTTTTTTACGTAATATCTGTATGGCTTTTGATGAGCGTCTGCAACAGACAAAAGAACAAACCCGATTATTCAGTCAGGCAATATAGTAATGGAAACGAAGTATAATATCGGCGTAAAGGAAACGTGTTTTCATTGTGGCGATCAGGTCGAAGTGGCTGGATTTCATTTGGATGATCATGATTTTTGCTGTCTGGGTTGTCAGACCGTTTATCAGATATTAAGTTCAAATAATCTGGAAAGTTACTACCGTTATAATGCACATCCCGGCAAGGTAAATAAAACAAAGCGGGTGGATCTCAGCTATCTGGATGAAGAAGGGATCGCTGCAAAACTGCTGGATTATAAAGATGATGAACTTGCAATCATCACTGTATATATTCCGGTAATTCACTGTAGTTCCTGTATCTGGTTACTCGAACATCTGTATAAACTTAATCCTGCAATTGTTTCTTCACAGGTAGATTTTATGAAGAAGCAGGCGACGATCAAATTCAAACATCAGGAGATATCACTTCGGGCAATGGTGACATTGCTGACAGATATCGGATACGAACCGAAGATCACGCTTCAGGATGTGGTAAAAGAAGGACAGAAACTTAATCAGGATAATCTGGTTCGGAAAATAGCAGTTGCCGGCTTTTGCTTTGGCAATTCCATGATGCTTAGTTTCCCGGAGTATTTTGGAATGGCTTCTTTTGAGAAGAGTTATTCTGCTTTTTTCGGATATATGAACCTTATGTTTACACTTCCGGTATTGTTGTATAGTGCATCCGATTACTTTCGCTCAGCCTGGTTAAGTCTGAAACAAAAGCGGCTGAATCTGGATGTCCCGCTGGCTCTGGGTATTTTTGTGTTGTTTTTGCGTACAGCTATTGAAGTGTTGACGATTTCGGGACCGGGGTTTGGAGATACCTTATGTAGTTTAGTGTTTTTTATTCTGATCGGAAAGTGGGTACAGCAAAGGACCTACTATCATATATCATTCGAACGGGATTACCGTTCCTATTTTCCGGTAGCAGTGACAGTAATTTCCAATGATGGAGATAAACCCACACCTATCGGTGATCTGAAATTGGGAGATCGTATTTTGGTTCGTAATAATGAAATTATCCCTGCAGATGCGATCCTGCTGAAAGGACAGGCTTCTGTGGATTTTAGTTTTGTAACAGGTGAATCCAAGGAAGTGAGCAAAGTGTTGGGAGAAGTTGTCTATGCAGGAGGGCGACAAATGGCGGAAGCAATTGAACTGGAGGTGGTGAAACCCGTATCTCAGAGTTATCTGACGAAACTGTGGAATAATGAAAGTTTTAAAGCATACGACAAGCAGTTTGATACATTTATTGGGTTTATCAGCAAATATTTCACTTTAGGTCTATTATTAATAGCACTGGTGTCTTCAGTCATATGGCTGACAGGTGGAGAGGCCACTCGTGCATGGGGTGCATTTACCGCTGTGCTTATTATTGCATGTCCGTGTGCATTGGCTTTAAGCTCACCTTTTACACTTTCGGCCGCCCTGAGTATATTTGACAAAAACAAGTTTTATATTAAGAATACCGGAGCTATTGAGCAGATGGCAGCTGTAGATACAGTTGTATTTGACAAAACAGGTACCATCTCTTCCCCTACAAAGTCTTCTCTTTTTTACGAAGGATCATTAAGTAAAGATGAACAGGTGATGCTGTCATCTGTCTGTCGTAATTCCAGTCATCCCCTTAGCCGTGAAATCGTTCGCTGGTTGGGTGTCAGTAGTTTTGTTCCGTTAGATTATTACGCAGAAATCCCCGGAAAAGGTATACAGGCAGTTGTAGGTGAATTTGCCTTTATGGTGGGAAGTGCATCTTTTCTGGAAATCAGACATCGAGAAGAAAAAGGATCAGCTGTGTATGTAATGGTCAACGGAGTAGTCAAAGGCTGCTTTACATTGGAACAATCCTGGAGGCCCGGATTGACTACATTGGTAAATACATTAGAGCAAAACTATGAACTACATCTGTTATCCGGAGACAATGACAGGCGTTCAGACAGTCTGAAGCTTATCTTTCCTGTACGATCGACATTGTTGTTCAATCAGAGCCCCGTGGATAAACTCTCTGCTATAGAAAAATGGCAGCATCAGGGAAAATCAGTATGTATGTTAGGAGACGGGCTTAACGATGCCGGCGCATTAAGAAAAGCTAATCTTGGGATTGCAGTAAGTGATGATATCAATAATTTTTCTCCGGGTTGTGATGCGATATTAGATGGAGAAGCATTTGAAAAATTACCAAAATTCTTCTCCTTTGCAAAAGACGCAGTTAAAGTCATTCATATGAGTTTTGTGATTTCTTTGACATATAATATAATAGGGCTGAGTTTTGCAGTACAAGGCACGATGTCACCTCTCTTCGCTGCTATTTTGATGCCTATAAGTACAGTGACTATTATTTCATTTACGAGTCTGATGACACGTTATTACGCCAAACGCAAGAAGCTACTTTAGCATTTTGTCAATTGCTGGTGGGGACACCAGCAAACGCAAGGGAATTAAGTCGCTGTAGGGCAGATAGGTTTCTAAGAAGTTGAAAAGGTTAAGAGGGTTAATATAGTTGATAAAGGTACACTGCGTGCTGTTATTACTGATTCTCTCCTTTTTAAGGAGAGATGCCTGAAGGGCAGAGAGGTTTTTAAAAACACAGATATGAGTATAATATTTTTTCTGATCGGATGCAGCATTTTTGTGGCATTGATCTTTCTGGGAGCTTTTTTTTGGGCACACAAGACAGGGCAGAATGAGGATACATACACCCCTTCGGTTCGTATCTTATTTGACGATGAAGTCAGAGAGATACCTGCCGAAAAGCATAAATAATCCTCTTTCTGCCAGTTGCCTTATTGTATAGGAAACGTTTTTCCATTATCGTAGATGCTGAGCCGGATATCCTCCCAGATAATCCTGCCTTCCTTATTGACTTCAAGTTTGACCGGATTGCTGGCCACTACAACCTGAAACTGACCTACGACTTTTGCTTTTTTATTGTGAATGAGAATCGCTGTACTCTCATCTATACCGATACATACCTTATCCGGATGTTCGGCTAAAGCTGAAAATAACCTGTTGTAACGACTTCTCTTAATAAAATGCTGATCGATAATCGCTGTGCGGATGAGGCCCATACCTTTTGCAGTGACTAAATTATCTTTGTTCAACCGGTTAAAGGTAGCCCGATAAGTAGAATCCTGTGCTTGCTCACCGGTAATCATCTGATCACTCATGATTGCTGCTCCCGCACTTGTGCCTGCAATACAGGCTCCTTGCTGATAGGCGCTGTGAATAGCATCAAATAAAGGAGAGTGCTCGACTACGGCCATGAATCTGTTCTGATCACCTCCGGTTATATAGATTAGTTTTGCTTTTCTGACTGAATCTACCAGTCTGAGATCTGATGCATCCGCTTTAGAAAAATTTATAGCTGTTATTTTATGATCAGTTATTTCCTGCAACTGTTCTTTTATATCGGCTACAGAAGCATCTGCTACAGTACTAGCCATAGGAAGTATCATAATATAATCACTGGCAGATAATGCTGCTGCATCTACCATGCTGCGGATCAGTTGCTGGTCTTTAGCACCACCTCCGATAATAAACAGAGAGCCTTTGGGCTCTTTCATTTCTTTTGCAAAAGAGGATAAGGATAAGCACCCCAGACCAATGATCAGGAGTGCCTTGGTAAATTTTAATTTCATAGTTACTTATAAATATATATTTCTATCTGACCATCTGCAGTGACCATACCACGGTACATACCTTCTGTATTAAAAGGCATAGCAAGATTGCCCGATTTGTCTAATGCGATCAGGCCGCCGTCGCCTCCCATTTTCCCAATATTATCGATGACTGTCTGACTTGCAATTTTGACCGGTTCCTGTTTATACTCCATCAAAGCTGATACTGTATAGGCAGCTACATTACGAATATAATATTCGCCCCATCCGGTGCAGGAAACGGCTACAGTCGCATTGTTGGCATAAGTTCCGGCTCCAATGATCGGAGAATCTCCCACACGGCCAAACTTCTTATTGGTCATTCCACCCGTAGAAGTCCCGGCTGCCAGATTTCCGTTTTTATCGAGCGCCACACAGCCGACAGTCCCAAATTTGGAATCTTTGTTAACTATACCCAGACGTTGGCTCTGTTTCTGATCATGATCCAGCTGTACCTTAGTGCTGTCCTCTTTTTTGATTTTTTGCAGGGCATCCCATCTCATTTTTGTCCAGAAATAAGAAGGGTCTACGATTTCAATGCCAGCTTGTTTGGCAAATAGTTCTGCACCTTTTCCTACCATCATGACATGTTCGGATTTTTCCATGACTGCACGGGCAGCACTGATGGGATTTTTGATAGTTGTCACTCCGGCTACGGCCCCGGCTTCCAGTGTTTTTCCATTCATAATGGAGGCATCGAGTTCGTTTTTGCCGTCATTGGTAAATACAGCCCCTTTCCCTGCATTAAATAAGGGAGAGTCTTCCATAACATGAATAGCCTGTTCTACTGCATCAAGACTTGATTTTCCATTTTTGATCTGCTCGTATCCTTTCTGTAAGGCCAGGGTCAGTGCATCTTTGTATGCTTTTTCCATCTCCGGAGTCATATTGGATCGCAGAATAGTTCCTGCACCGCCGTGGATAGCCAAAACATAAGTTTTATCAGCGTTTGATGTTCGGAGAGGTGGATCCGGCGCATTTTTAAATGCAACCAAAGTAGTACCAATCGCCATTAGGATCATTATTGTTCTTTTCATGTTATATAAGTTGAGCTGCTAATTTGAATAATTCGGATTTTGAATCATATTTTTGTTGACCGACATTTCTGTTGCCGGGATCGGGAAGTTGTACTGAGCTTTACCGGACTCTAGTGTTAATGCTCCGGATGTATTAACTGCATCCTGTGCTGAACGCTGTACAGGCAGATTTCTGCGCTTCAGGTCAAAGAAGCGGTGTCCTTCGTAAGCCAGTTCTTTGTAGCGTTCCGTATAGATCTCACGTATCAGTGTTTCTTTATCTGCAAATGTCTGGTCGGTATAACCGGTAATTCTGGATTTGCGAAGCTGATTCAAATCTGCAGTACCTGACAATTGGTTTGGTGTTTCGGCATATGCCTCTGCGCGTATCAGGTACATTTCGCCTGTTCGGAAAAGTTTGATATTAGTCAGTCCCGGAGCATCAGAACTACGACCAACATATTTTTTGATTAAATACGGAGATTTTCCTGCACCTCTGTCAGGATCGTATGTGATATAACTCGAATAACGGATATCATTGTCCTTGTCAAATAAATTTAACAGTTTACTGGAAGGTGCAAATAAAGCAATCCCACCGTCTTCTCTGAACAGAAAACTTCCGATTCTGGAGTCACTGGCTTCAGACTTCTTTAAAGACCAGATAACTTCATCTTCTGACTGATCGGTCCATATCCTGGCAAAGTTTTGTTGAGAAGCCAAAGGCTTGGCATTGATTGCCGATGTAGATGCGGATATCGCTAAAGGCCAGTCTTTGCTGTATAAGGCAGTACGGGCCAGAATTGCATAGACCGCAGGTTTGGATATCCGGCTTACAGATGCTTCATCTCCGATCAGACTGAGTGCTTCATTTAAATCGGTTTTTACAAAATTGACTACTTCCTGTACCGTATTACGTGTAGGATAGCTGATTTTGGATTCCAGCATATAAGGAATCGCCAGATTAGCGGGTTCATATCCGCCAGAAAAAGCTCTTAACAGTTCCAGATGTGCATAAGCCCGGATAGCCAGTAACTCACCTCTATAGTGCCTTTTTTTAGTTTCATCTACATTCGTAAGTTTTTCTAATCCGGTCAAAACACGGTTCGTTCTGTCAATGACAATATAGTATTCCCTAAAAGCACTTGTTACAGAACTACTGCTGGCAGTATATAGCCATCGATAGGCATTGGTATTACTAACCACGTTTTCCGCTGGCATAATGGCTTCATCAGAGACGGTAACATTATTTTCTATTAAAGTATAATCTATGGCAGCATAGGCACCTTTTATACCCATGTCTATATCTTCCAGATTGCGAAATGCCTTGTCCGGATCTATGCCGTCTGTTGGTTTGATATCCAGTTCGTTACAGGCCTGAAAAGAAAGTAAACTTACCGGAAGGATGATTGTCCAAACTATTTTTTTGAATAACATTATATTTCTTTTCATGATATTAGAATTTAACATTTAAACCAGCAGTATATGTTCTTGGTGCAGGATATTGGAAGCGGCCTCTGGCTTCACTGTTCTCAGGATCCAGACCTCTCCATGAAGTCCAGGTAAGTAGATTTTGTCCCTGAAAAAATATGCGTACCCCTTTTACAAAACCGATTTTAGACAAGGCTGACTGTGGCAGGTTGTAACTCAGATTGACATTACGAAGACGCAGAAAGGATGCATCCTGTATATCCTTGGATGTATATTGTCTCGGGATATCTATACGTTGTAAGATGGCCTGATCTCCGGCTTTTTTCCAGCGGTTTTCCAGCATGCGTATAGATTGATTACTGGTCATATAATCTGCGTTTTCATTGTAGAAATCTTCATTATTCCAACGTTGTACATTCGTCACAAAAGAGAATAAGGCATCCAATGTCAGGTCTTTCCAACGTAATCCGGTGGTAAATCCTCCGATAAATGAAGGGTATAACGTGCCGGACTTAGTGACACTTTGCGACGATTCATCATAAGTAGTTGTAATAGAACCGTCCCGATTGTAATATTGTGGTTCTCCTGTATCCGGATTGACACCCGCCCATTCAGGAGCATAATATGTACCATATGGCATGCCTACTTTTAAGATACGGGTATCTCCGTCAAGCATTTCATCCGTTACATCAGATATAAACAAAATTTTATTTTTATTATAAGCTCCGTTTACACCCAGGGTAAAACCGAAGTCATCTTTATTGATGACATCTCCCTGAACACTGAACTCCACCCCACGATTTCTCATCTTTCCGGAACTAAGTGAGAGGATATCAAACCCAGATGTTAAAGAAGGTGGCTGGTCAATAAACATGTTTCTGGTGAGCTTATTATAATAGTCAGCAGAAATTCTCAGCCTTTTCTTTGGAAACAGCTCCAGATCAAATCCGGCATTGAATTCATCTACGTACTCCCAGTCAAATTGAGGATTTCCGGCTGTGGCAGGACGGATAGCGGTTTCTCCTCCATAAGAAATATCCGTCAGATAGGTCGCCAGATATAAGAAATCACTTGCAAACTGACTGGCTGTAGTACCATAACTAGCCCGTATATTCAGTCCTTGTATAAGCGTACTACCCTGTAAAAAATCTTCTCCTTTTACATTCCAGTTGGCTCCAACCGAATAGAATCCATGCCAGCGGTTTTCTCTTGCTACTTTTGTAGATCCGTCATAACGGTAACTGGCGGTCAGTGAATATTTATTAGCGTACGAGTATCTTCCAGCACCTAAAAAGGACGTTAATGCACTTCTGGTACGTCCTCCGTTTATTCCCGGAAGAAAGACAGCGCTGACGTTGACTCCTGCAGGAGTTTCGGGTTGCCGCCCATCTATCCCATATCCCTGATAACCAAATGCGCGATAGCGATCATACAAATATTCGAAATATCCGGAAAATTCTACATTATGCTCGTCTGCAAACGTATTTTGATAAGTCAGTCCGGATGTGGAAATAAGACTGGTAGTTCGGGCATATCCTTCTCCGAACAAGCCTTTCCCACCAATGGTAGGTGCACGGTTACGTGACCCGTAGTATGAATCCGGATTAATATAATCTTGTGTTACTGTATTTTTATAGTCGATTCCCAGACGGGTATGGGCTCTTAGTTGCGGTGTAATCTGATACGCCAGATTCATCCCTATATTGGTGCTGAACAGTTCACTTTTGCTGCTTGAATTGAGCAAACGTTCCAGACCGGCACTTCCTTCTCGCTGATCAAGAATATTATAGTCATCTTCATTTCCAAAGTGAATCAATGTCCCGTCGGGAGCGTAAGGGTATTCATAAGGCAATGCATAAAATACGGAAGCCATAGAGGATCCGACTCTGCTTTCGCCCACACCTTCCGTAAAGCTGGAGTTGGAATAGCCAATAGTTACATTTACACCTCCGGAAAATTTGTTCATATTAAAATCTACATTACTGCGAAGGGTATACCTTTCCAGGCCAGAGCGTACGGCTACACCATCCTGTTTATAATATCCCACACTATTAAAGAAACGTACATTTTCATTTCCGCCACTCAGACTCGCCTGTTGTTCCATGAATTTTCCAGTCTGAAAGAAATAATCTCTCCAGTCTACATTCAGTCCGCGGAGACTATCCAGAATACGGCCGGCATTGGCTGCTTCGGCAGGTGTCCAGTTGGCATTAGCCGGATTTTTGGATGAATATGTCCAGCCCGGGCCGATATCATCATCCATCTCAAGCCCCACCTCTTCCTCAAATCGCAGACGCTGTTCGCTGTTCATCATCTGGAATTTTGGGCGTGTTAGTTTGGAGAATCCGTACTGGGAAGTATAATTGACGGATAATCCGCCTGCTTTTCCTTTCTTGGTCGTAATAACGATAACTCCGTTAGATCCCCTTGATCCGTAAAGGGACTTGGCAGAAGCATCACGTAAAACCGTTACGTTCTCAAAATCATTGGAATTATAGTTTTTGAGCTCCGATGCGGAAATTGGAATACCATCCACTACATACAAAGGGGTTGTTACTCCGTTGATACTCCCTACACCACGGATAATCACACTGGCATTGGCTCCGGGCTGTCCCGAACTGGCCAGTACACTCATGCCCGGTACACGGCCCTGTAATACCTGATCCAGAGATGCCATAGGCACCTGTTCAATGGCTTTAGCCTGAATGGTCGTGGCCACATTACTGGAAAGCTTTTTTGCATAGCTTGTATAACCTGTAATGGTAATGTCTTCCAGTACTACGCTGGAATTGGACAATGTGATGGTCATAGGAGCAGTATCTGATACCGTATACTGGAGAGCATCATATCCTACGTAGGTAAAGGCCAGTTTATCGGATACTTTTCCCTGAATGCTGAATGTACCGTCAGCTGAAGATTGTACCGTATGATTGGCACTCAGGTTTTTGATCGTAACTCCGGCAATCCCTTCTCCTTTTTCGTTGACAACCTTTCCTCTTAAGGTAGTCTGATAAACAGACAAAACAGGAGGAGAGGACTTTATAGCTGCACTTTCTTTTGCAAAAGAATCTAACGGATGCTGGAGTTGAAAGGATAACCCCAGAATCAAAAGTGCATGCATATGCATTTTTACTTTCATAAATGTAGTTTTAAGGTTAGTAGTTGAAGAAAAGGTGATAATTAATTAAACGTTATTTTGATAGTCTAATGTAATTATTAATCTATTCAAAAGCAAAATATTAAAAGATTAAAGAAGGTTTGGTGTTATTTCTTTACTTAAATAGGTTTTATCACAAAATTAAAGTGTTGTATAATTTTAGTTGCATATTTTCAGGTTTGTTAAAAATATCCTATTTTCAGAACTATTTATCATATAACCTGACAAGCATATTATAGACCTTCATGAAACGTTATTTAATTCCCTTTTTCTTTTTGATTTTATACAGCACAGTGTTAAGGGCTCAGGATAAGAAAACGCTTTCTTTCGGGACAGAGATTCCATTGAGTACCTTGAATGGTAATACGAATATAAAAGCAAAACCTATTCAATGGATAGATGTGAATACCAGTCCGGAAACATGGTATAAGCAAAAAGATCTGTTGATTTGCAAAGGACTTCCGATAGGAGTGATGCGATCGGAAAAGATGTATGAAAATTTTATCCTGCATGTAGAGTGGAAGCATATGGAAGCGGGGGGTAATTCAGGTGTGTTTATCTGGTGCGATGCCGTTCCGCAGGAAGGTACACGTCTGCCGGCGGGCGTAGAGGTGCAAATGCTGGAACTGGATTGGGTAAATCAGCATATCAGAGATGGAGTCAAACCACCAATCGCATACGTACACGGAGAGCTGTTTGGTGCAGGAGGAGTGACGACCATCCCGGATAATCCCAGGGGAGAGCGCAGCAAGTCAATAGAGAACCGGGCAAAAGGAAAAGGAGAATGGAATACCTATGAGGTCGTCTGTGTGGACGGTACAGTCAAACTTTCGGTTAACGGCAAGTTTGTAAACGGAGTTCGTCAATCCTCTTCCCGTAAAGGATATCTGTGTCTTGAGTCAGAAGGAGCCGAAATACATTTTCGTAATTTCAGGATTATAGAGCTGCCATAATCCTGTAATTTATTATTTAATAATGGATGATCTGGTCTGCCTTCAGTATTTCAAATAACTTAATGACGCCGGGTACCTGAATAGCTTCATCTCGGTAGGTAGCATAATCAAAGTAAGCTACCTGTTCAATCTCCTGACTTGCTGTAGGATGTATATCAGTATGATATGTAAAACATTCCTGCTCCATCATCAGTTGATCCTCTCCGTAAGCCGGAGCCTGAATGTGTTTGTAATATTGAATATAAGCGGGATCTAATCTGACATTCAATTCTTCTTCTATTTCTCTTATCAAGGCCTGTTGTGCGGTTTCTCCCTGATCAATTTTGCCACCCGGCAGATACCAGGCTTTCTTGTTTTTGCTGAAAGCCAGTAGTATGCTATTTTCTTTTACAATAACCAATCCTGCCGTATCTAATTTTTTCATCTGTATCTAATTTGTTTTTAAAAGTAGGTATCTTTAAGGATACTTAAAAATAAAGAAGATGGCTTATTTGGCAAGTGTTCTAAAGCAATTTGAATATTATAAAAATCTTGCGGATTCTACCTTTGTGCAATTGAATGATCAGCAACTTTTCTGGTTGTCTCATGAAGACAGTAACAGTATTGCGCTTATTATACAGCATCTGGCCGGAAATATGCTGTCGAGATGGACAAACTTTCTGACAGAAGACGGGGAGAAATCCTGGCGAAACAGAGATGAGGAATTTGAACTGCATTATACTAACAGGACCGAATTGCTGGCGTATTGGGAATCAGGCTGGGATTGTCTGTTTGGAGCGCTTCACGGACTGAAGGAATCCGATCTTGAGCGTATCATCTATATTCGAAATCAGGGACATACCGTACTGGAAGCTATTAATCGTCAGTTGGCACACTATCCGTATCATGTAGGGCAGATTGTGGTATTAGGCAAGATACAGGCTGGATCCAACTGGAAGAGCCTGTCCATACCTAAAGGAAAATCCCAGACATATAATCAGGAAAAGTTTGCTCAGGAACCGCATAGAGAACATTTTACCGATGAAGTGCTAAAACCGAAATCCTGAAGGTTGTAAATGTGGCCTGATTGTTGAACCTCTGCGGTATAGTAATTTTAAGTTAGAGAGAGATGAAAAAAACTATTTTATACCTTGCCGCTTTGGTTTTTGTATTAGGAACACTTGGTTCTTGTGCTACACATCACAGTCATGGTCGCGGAAATGGAGGAATGCCTCCGGGGCAGGCAAAAAAAGTCTATGGAAAAAAGTCTGCAAAAGAATTTGCTCCGGGTCAACAAAAAAAGAAACACCGATAACATCATTACATCGCAGGAGTAATGGCTGTACAGCACTATATTCTTTAGAGTCAATGTATATTGAATGTCTGAGTCTGTAAGAAGAGGCGATCGTGTAAGTAGATGAGTCAGATAGAATCGATGATTTTGAAGCGGTTGAGCCATTGCTTAAGGATTGCCGCCACCTCGTATTTTTCTTCATTCACGTAGGCAAACATAAGTTCTTCAATATTATTGACCATTAAGGAATATTCCGGAAAATATCCGTCCAGATCACGGTAGTCGGAGATAATGTCCAGTAAAAAATTGTGGATATCATATTCCAGATATTTGCGATGGTGATTGTCGGATTCCTGTATCCATACTTGTTCCTTTTGAAAACCTGATTCTATGTGGTGAAGACAGGCATCTTCATACCGCTCTCGTAAGACACTTAATTCATTACGCAATTGTTCTTTCGTTGATTTTAAAGCGTCATAGACACTACTCAAACGTTCCTGAATCTCTGTTTCTTTTGATATAATAGACATGACTCTTGAAGTATTTAAGTGTTATTCAATATGTTAGTTTATAGTTATGTTATTAGTAGCTAACAGATTGTGTTATATTTTGTTTGGTTTTTTTGAATTTTTTAACATTACCCGTCTGCTGTGGAAAAGATAGACAGATTGGATATTTGGGAGAGCCCTGCGAATGTTAAAACTACGTTAAAGGTTGGTAGATATTTGGTGGAGGACCGGATCATCCTTACCTTTACAGCTCATAATTTAGGTTAATAATTGGTTAGTTAAGGTCTTCAATCTCCCCGATTGAAGACCTTTTTTGTTAAAATACCTGATTTATTTTTACCTTCTCCATATTTCTTTTTGTAAGCTCCCTGTACTATTTTGAGGGTCGTTGTGGTATTACAACTGATACAATTCAATCGGTAAACCATCCGGATCTGCAAAAAATACAAATTCTTTATTTGTCAGTTCGTCAGTTCTGATCTGTTCATGAGGGATACCGGCCTTATCCAGTTTGGCAACTTCTTCCTTGATATTCTCCACCAAAAAGGACAGGTGCCTCAGTCCGCAGGCCTCCGGATGTGTTGGTCGTGGCGGAGGATTAGGAAAGGAGAATAGTTCAATAATATACTCTGAACCAATAGCCAGATCCAATTTGTAGGAATCACGTTCTTTGCGGTATGTCTCCTGAATAATATGCATACCCAGTATTTCGGTATAGAATTTTTTGGATACCTGATAATCGCTGCATATTACAGCGACATGATGTATTTTTACTAATGACAGATGCATTATTCAGAAAGATTAAGGTTCGTCACAATCAAGTGTATCGACTTTTATAAACAATTTGTGATAGTTTTCGCTAAATCTGGCATCATATGTAGGGCGTGGAATAAAATGATTGACACAATTCCACCAGCCATAGATAATAACTTCATTAAACGCCGCTTCATACTTTTGGCTGCTTTGTATGTTACTGAGATATTTGTCATACAGGCGCTGCGGGTCTCCATTGTTTTTCATTTGGTATTTTGTCAATACTTCATAAGCTTTCAGTAAAGCCTCACCTCCTTCGACCAGAGGTTTGGTGTAGTTGATGGCACAACTGTCAGGCGCCTTATATTCCAACAGAGCCTTCGGGTCTTTCAATGCTTTTACCAAAGCTGATTTGGCTAGATATTCCTGATCCATCGACAGAACCAGAGAGTCGCGGAAGGATATAAATACGGGATTTTTGACAAGTTGAAAGCCTTTTAATTTAGCTCTTTTAGTCTGGTATTCAGTTTTCAGTTCGGTTAATACCTGCTCTGTTGGTTTGCTCCTGTGTCTGTAATCAGCAGCAGAAAGTAACCAGCTTTCTCCATAATAAAGGTTGTAGGTGTCTTTGAGTTGTTGCTCAGTATACTTTTTACTGTCATACGTTCCTTCATATTCACAGAGTTCATCTATGAACTTAAATTTTTTATGCTGCGCAAAAGCTGTACTGAAGACTAAGCACAGGAAGAGTGATAAAAATAGTTTGAATTTCATAGTAATAAATTTTTCAATCTTCTTAAAGCTAATCAATTTTGGTATTTTCACGCAAAAAAAAGTATGATTGGAAAAGAAAAAGATCTGAACGGGTATAGATTGGAGATATGTGCCAATTCAATTACCTCTGCTGTTGCGGCAGAAGAAGGAGGCGCAAGCCGGGTTGAGTTGTGCCAGAATCTCGAAAATGGTGGAACTACGCCGTCCTACGGGCAGATCCGAATCACAAGGGAAAGGCTTTCTATCGGTATTCATGTGCTGATCCGGCCGCGAGGCGGAGATTTTCTGTATTCGGATGATGAGTTTAATGAGATATTAGCCGATGTGTCCTATTGTAAAGAGATTAAATGCGATGGGATAGTAGTGGGTATTCTGGATAATGAAGGAAATGTAGACATACCACGCATGCAAGAGGTAATAGAAACCGCAAGGCCATTGAAAGTGGTCTTTCACCGTGCATTTGACAAATGCAGGGATCCCTATAGTAGTCTGGAGGATATTATTTCACTTGGCTGTGATCGCATTCTGACCTCAGGACAAGCGAATACAGCATGGGAGGGCAGAGAATTGTTACGTGAATTGATTGGTAAGGCAGAGGGACGGATAGAGATTATGCCGGGTGGGGGAGTGAATGAAAATAATATTGCTGAATTGCTGTCTTATACACATGCTTTATCAGTGCATAGTTCTGCAAAAGAAGATGTAGGGAGTGGGATGTTGTATAAAGATAATAAAGTGACGGGGATGGACGAAGGGACGGTATTGTCTTCTACGAAAAAAGTCCGCCTAATGGCAGACATCTTAAAAAAACCTTTAAAGTTGCGTTAAGCAACTTTAAAGGAAAAAATAAAAAAATCTTTAGTTATTTCGCTTTTGAAGCTAACTGATCTAAGATAGCGTTGTTTTTAGTGATCTGACTATCTTTAGGCATCTGTGATTTAGAACCTAATTCGATATTACGACCTAATTTCAAGAACTGTACTTCAACACGTGATACAGTTTTGTTTCTTCTATCTTTTCTTTTTAAACGTGTAACTCCCATTTTGTTAAATCTTTTTTCTGTCAATAAAACGAGGTCGGAAGCGGATTCGAACCGCTGTGGGAGGTTTTGCAGACCTCTGCCTAGCCACTCGGCCATCCGACCATATTAATTACTTATCCCCTGAAGGGAATGCAAAATTAAAATTATTATTTGATATAAAAAAGGGATTGGACAAACAAATTTTTAAAATGTGTGGTATAGCAGAATATGGAAGATTAAAAAAATGTTATTACGAGTCCGGATATTAAGAGTGAAAAATTTAACATTATTTGAATGTACTTGTTTTCAGGTAATTATGCCGTTGAATTTGTTTGGTTTTCTTTTTGGTCTCAAACTTGCTATATGACTAGTGTCTATAAAGGGACATTAAAAAATTAAAGAAAATTGTTATGAAAAAGATTTTACTTTCATTAGGAGCAGCATTTCTTTTAGCTGCAGGAGCTCAGGCTCAGGTAAGTTATGGTATTAAAGCAGGTCTGAACTTGCCGAAAATAGCGTTTTCAGATAATAATGGATCAACAAGTACTTCCACTAATTTCTATCTGACTGGATACGCAGATCTTCCTGTAGCACCTAGTTTCTCTATTCAGCCGGGATTATCATTACAAGGTAAAGGTGGTAAATGGGGTGAAGTGAATAATACGGATGTAACGACTAACTTAATGTATCTGGAAGTGCCGGTTAATGCGGTTTACTATATTCCCGCAGGAGCAGGTAATGTATTTATTGGAGCTGGACCGTATGCCGCTTATGGTATTTCAGGTAAAACTAAAGCAGGAGATATTAAAGAAGATGTTAAATGGGGAGATAATGGATATAAACGCTTTGATGCAGGTATCAATACAATGCTTGGTTACAAATTATCAAACGGATTTTTAATAAATGGAGGATATAGCTTTGGTCTGACTGATATGTCAGGATCCGGTAATGGATCTGCTAAAAACCGTGTACTATCATTTGGAGTTGGTTTCCAATTCTAATCTGTTAGTAATTGAATAGTATATAGAGGTTGTCTGTCAGGCAACCTCTATTTTTTTGTATTATTATCCCGAAAACATTATTAACTTAGGTTTGTTATCCAAGAAATCTGATCATATGCAAAAATTTATATCCCTGCCTTTTTATATAAAATTGGCTTGTATCCTTATTAGTATTGTTATCCTGGGGTATCTGGCCAGGATAGGAGATACTATTATTGTACCGCTTATACTGGGGATATTGTTTGCTATGCTGTTGACTCCGTTGAGTACACTGTTAGAAAAGAAATTACGTTTTCCGCGTACGCTGGCCGGTATTGTATGTATTGTTTTGTTTTTTGGAGGATTAGCAACCGGACTATATCTGCTGGCGTCTCAGCTTTCTATGTTGCAGGAAGACTGGCCCGCATTCAAGCATCAGATACTGGATGGGGTAGAGGTCGTGCAGGACTGGGTAAATCATCAGTTCGGAATTCAGTATAATGAACAAATGAATCTTCTGAATAAGACAGCATCTAAATCGGTAGATTCAGGTACGTTAATCCTGGGTACAGCACTGATGTCGTTGTCATCTATTGCCATTTTTCTGGTTTTTACATTTTTATATACCTTTTTTATTCTTATCTACAGAGGGCATATTGTACGGTTCCTGCTGTATCTCAATGCCAAGGAAGATCATCCTGTCGTGTTAGAAATCGTTGCTGAAGTGCAATACGTAGTCAAAAGATACCTGATAGGGCTATTGCTGCAAATGCTGATTGTGACGACCCTGGTGTATATTGCTTTGGCCATTATTGGTGTCAAATACAGTCTGTTGCTGGCTATTATTACCGGTGTATTTAATGTGCTGCCGTACATAGGCATTTTCTCTTCTATGTTTATTGTAGCGCTGATTACCTTCGCCACATCTACCTTCTCTCATGTCTTATTTGTGTTTGTTGCGATGAGCATTATCCATATGATAGATAGCAATGTCATTGTACCGAAAGTCGTGGGATCCAAAGTAAAGATAAATTCACTTTTCGCGATGATGGCTATTGTATGCGGGGAGCTGATCTGGGGTATTTCGGGTATGTTTTTAGCTATTCCTCTGCTTGCAATTGTAAAAATTGTTATGGATAGAGTAGATGAACTAAAGCCATGGGGATTTTTATTAGGCGAAGAAAAAGTTGAGAAATAAGCTGAATATGAGAGGCTTATGTGGTTAACTAGATTATCGTTAGTTTTTCTGTAGTATATAATACTTATTTTCAGGATTAATTAATGACAGTAAAATGTTTTGTTTTTGTGTTTTGAAGCACTACCTTTGCGCCATCATAAAACAAAAATTCATACAGATATGAAGAAAATTTTACTTACAATCGCTGCAGTTGCAGGCTTAACATTCGCTTCTCAGGCACAGGAATTTGGTTTCAAAAAAACTGATTTCATCGTTGAAGGTTACTTCCAGTCATCTAACAAAAATGACAAATCAAAAGATGAGAAAGTTTCTAACTTCAATTTCAACCCAAAATTCGGTTACTTCGTAACAGATAAAATCGCTGTAGGTCTTGAGTTAGGCGTTGGTAACTCTAAAACTACAAAAACTACAAACGATGTAGAAAGCTACACTAAGAACAATGCTTTTGGTATTGGTGCTTTTGGTCGTTACTACTTTCTGGAAGTAGGTTCACGTTTCAAAACTTACGCTGAATTAGGTGCTGGTTACAGCCAGATCGGTGGTGAATCAAACAACGGTACAACTACAACTAAATTCGACAAAACTAAAGGTTTCGGAATCAATGCAGGTGTAGGTGCTAACTACTTCCTGACAAACAGTATCGCTGTTAGTTTTGCTTTTGCTGACGTAGTATCATTCAACTCATCTAAAGTAGATGTGGATGGTGCTAAATCTACTACTAACTTCAATACAAATATCAACGTGTTTGATAACTTCTTCAACACAGCTAAATTTGGTTTGACTTACAAATTCTAATTTAACTATTCGTCTCGTACGAATGTTTATTATAAGCGTAGATGAAATTTTCATCTACGCTTTTTTGTTATAAAAGAAAATACTATATTACAAACTTAATTAATTGTATTTTATATGAAAAAACTATTACTTACGATTACTGCAATCGCAGGTTTTTCTTTTATGACTCAGGCACAGGAATTCGGATACAAAAAGACCGATTTTATTGCGGAAGGATTTTATCAATCTTCTAATAAGAATGATAAAACCGCAGACAGTAAAAAGTCTAATCTTCTGTTCAATCCAAAATTCGGATACTTTGTAACCGATAAAATCGCAGTAGGAGCAGGGTTAGGTTTCAGTAACAAGAAAGAGGTTACGCAATTGTCACTAGGCAAAGCTGAAGCAAAAATTAATGTTTTCAGTGCTGCTGTATTCGGACGGTATTACTTTCTGGAAATTGGGACACGTTTCAAAACATACGCTGAATTAGCGGGTAGTTATGCCAGTATCAGTACGGAAAAAACAATTAACTCTAATCCGACTAAAGAGCCTAAGGCGAATCGTTTTGCTGTTGATGCCGGAATTGGTGCTAACTACTTTCTGACACAGCATATTGCCGTTGGTTTTGTGTTTTCAAATGTGGCTTCTTTTTCTTCCACCAAACAAGATACAGACGGAGCAAAAGCGTATACAGAGTTTAATACCAATGTAAATGTATTTGATAATTTTTTCAATACAGCCCAATTTGGGTTGACGTATAAATTCTAATTATTCTGTTGAAAACGGAAATACTTAACATAATAATCCTAAAATTTTGCTTAAGAAAATACTACTTTTAGTTGCTGTAATAGTAGGGATTACTTTTACAGCTACTGCTCAGGAATTCAGTTTTAAAAAGAATGATATTATTATCGAAGGAGGTTTAATTTATAGTGTAAAAGATAATAAAGACAATGTTGCCAAAGATTATTTTGTAAGTTTTATACCTGTTATAGGTTATTTTGTCTCTGACAAAATAGTTGTTGGATTGAGTGGAGGTATAACTAATTCCAAATTAACACTAACGGTGGGACCGGAAAATGATCTCAAAGAGCTCGTATCCAGTAATAAACAGTTTATTTTTTCTACTTTCGGCCGTTATTATTTTCTGGAGCTGGGTTCGAGATTTAAAACATATGCAGGGCTAAACCTGAATTATTTTAATGCAAAGCCGAAATCTATCATAGATAATAATGTTGTCAATATTCCAAAAATTGAAGGATATGGGGCAAGCGCCAGTTTAGGAATGAATTATTTTCTGACGAAGCGATTTGCTGTTAATTTTAATCTTGGTGAAATTGTTGGCTTTAGAAGTGTTAAATCTGGAGAGGAAAGCGCTACCCTCTATCAAGAGCTTTCCAGTAATATAAATGTATTTGGAAACTTTTTTGAACAGTCTACATTTCCCTATAAGTTCTAAATAAGGTTATACTTATCTTATCAGAATGCACGAAGATATCTTCGTGCTTTTTTTGACGGCTTGCAAAGGATTCAGATGATGCATCGCTGAAAAATCGTGTAATCTCTGTAGGAATAGGCTATCAGTTTTAGTACTTTTTGTTATACAGACATCAATAAAAAAGGCTTCTAATTTTTGATTAGAAGCCTTTCTTGTTTTTTCAGTGACTGAAATCTATCACACTTTGATTTCTACTTCAACACCTGAAGGTAATTCAAGTTTCATCAACGCGTCAACAGTTTTAGAGTTAGATGAATAGATATCTAACAATCTTTTGTAAGCACACAATTGGAATTGCTCACGTGCTTTTTTGTTAACGTGTGGTGAACGTAATACCGTATAGATTTTTTTCTCAGTAGGCAATGGAATAGGTCCACTAACAACTGCACCTGTAGGTTTTACAGTTTTTACGATTTTCTCAGCTGATTTGTCAACTAAATTGTAATCGTAAGATTTCAATTTGATTCTGATTCTTTGGCTCATTTTATATTTGTTTAAAATGACCTCCTATTAGAGCGATTAGCAATAGGAGGTCGGTTTATTTTTAGTAAGGATTATTCTACTGATCCTTTAACTCTACCTTTTGATTTAGCGATAACCTCATCAGAAACGTTGCGTGGTGCTTCTGAGTAGTGATCGAATTCCATTGTAGAAGTCGCACGGCCTGAAGTGATAGTACGTAACTGTGTTACATAACCAAACATCTCAGAAAGTGGAACTAATGCTTTGATAACCTGTGCTCCGTTACGTGAGTCCAAACCTTGCATTTGACCACGACGACGGTTTAAGTCACCCATTACATCACCCATGTTTTCTTCTGGTGTAAGGACCTCCACTTTCATGATAGGCTCCATCAATACAGGAGAACATTTAGGTAATGCTTCACGGTAAGCCATACGTGCTGCCAATTCAAATGATAGTGAATCCGAATCGACTGCGTGGAATGAACCGTCGATCAAACGAACTTTCATTCCGGATAATGGATAGCCCGCCAATACACCATTGTTCAATGAGCTTTCGAAACCTTTTTGAACAGAAGGAATGTATTCTTTAGGGATAGCACCACCCACAATCTCGTTTACGAATTGAAGCGCAGATTTTGAAGTGTCATAATCCTCATCAATAGGAGAGATAATAACTTTGATATCCGCGAACTTACCACGACCACCTGATTGTTTTTTGTATACTTCACGGTGCTCAGTAGTACCGTTGATAGACTCTTTGTATGCTACCTGAGGTGCACCCTGGTTTACCTCTACTTTGAATTCACGTTTCAGACGATCGATAAGGATTTCAAGGTGAAGCTCACCCATACCGGAGATAACTGTCTGACCAGTTTCTTCATCAGATTTTACTACGAATGTAGGATCCTCTTCTGCCAGTTTACCAAGACCAATACCTAATTTGTCAACGTCAGCCTGAGTTTTAGGCTCAATCGCCAAACCGATAACCGGCTCAGGGAAAGTCATTGATTCCAGAACGATAGGTGCTTTCTCATCACAAAGTGTATCACCTGTTTTGATGTCTTTGAAACCAACTACCGCACCGATATCACCCGCCTCGATAAATGGAATAGGGTTTTGTTTGTTCGCGTGCATCTGGAAGATACGGGAGATACGCTCTTTGTTTCCTGAACGGGTGTTCAGTACATAAGAACCTGCATCTAACTTACCTGAGTATGCACGGATAAAACATAGACGACCTACAAACGGGTCAGTCGCAATTTTGAAACCTAAAGCTGCGAATGGCTCATTTACAGATGGTTTGCGCTCAATTTCTTCACCAGTATCCGGGTTAGTACCTTTTACAGCCTCTACATCAAGAGGAGAAGGCAATAATTCCATTACCAGATCCAGCATTGTCTGAACACCTTTGTTTTTGAAAGATGAACCACATACCATAGGAACGATGGCGTTATCCAGTACAGCTTTACGTAAAGCATCCAGAATTTCACGCTCAGTCAATGAGTTAGGATCATCAAAGAATTTCTCCATTAATGACTCATCGTATCCTGCTACTGCTTCCAGTAATTTCTCTCGGTATTCCGCTACTTCATCAACCATATCATCTGGAATAGGCACTTCGGTAAAGGTCATACCTTTATCATGCTCATTCCATACGATACCACGGTTGTTGATCAGGTCAACTACACCTGTGAACGTATCTTCTGCTCCGATAGGTAATTGTAACGCTACAGCGTCAGAACCTAACATTTGCTTAACTTGTTTTACAACTTTCAGGAAGTCAGCTCCGGAACGGTCCATTTTATTAACGAATCCGATACGAGGCACTTTGTAGTTATCTGCTAATCTCCAGTTTGTCTCAGACTGAGGCTCAACACCATCAACTGCAGAAAATAAGAATACCAATCCATCCAATACACGTAATGAACGGTTTACTTCAACCGTGAAATCCACGTGTCCGGGAGTATCGATAACGTTTACCTGATATTTTTGGTTACGGTAGTTCCAGAATACTGTTGTAGCAGCAGAAGTGATCGTGATACCACGCTCAGCCTCTTGCTCCATCCAGTCCATCGTAGATGCACCTTCGTGTACCTCTCCAATTTTGTGGTTAACTCCAGAGTAGTAAAGAATACGCTCTGTAGTTGTAGTTTTACCAGCATCGATGTGAGCAGCGATACCGATATTTCTAGTGAATTTTAAGTCTCTTGCCATATAAGTTTTGTATGCGCTTAGTTCGCTATGAACTTTGTGTTTTGCTTTTAAATAAGTACACCGACTCTAAATACAGCGTAAGCTATACTGTGGAATCGGTGTATCCATATTTTTTTGAATTCTTCAAAATTAAAATCTGAAGTGTGAGAACGCTTTGTTAGCTTCCGCCATTTTGTGCGTATCCTCTTTTTTCTTAACAGCAGCACCTTCACCTTTAGAAGCTGAAATGATCTCTCCTGCTAATTTTTCGAACATCGTCTTTTCACCACGTTTGCGTGAGTACGAAATTAACCATTTCATACCTAAAGCAATCTTACGCTCAGGACGTACTTCCATAGGAACCTGGAAGTTAGCACCACCTACACGACGAGATTTAACCTCTACGGCTGGCATAACGTTGTTTAGAGCTTTTTTCCAAGTCTCTAAACCACTTTCGCTAGTTTTTTGTTCTACTAATTCTACTGCTTTGTAAAAGATGTCATAGGCGATAGATTTTTTACCGTCATACATCATGTTGTTTACAAAACGTGTTACCTGAACGTCATTAAACTTTGGATCAGGTAGAATGATTCTCTTTTTTGGTTTTGATTTTCTCATTTCTCTTTCCTCCGTTTAATTATTTCTTTTTACCTTTTGCAGGAGCTGCAGCTGCTTGTCCTGGTTTAGGGCGTTTAGTTCCGTATTTAGAACGACGTTGGTTACGACCTGCTACACCTGAAGTATCTAATGCACCACGGATAATGTGGTAACGTACACCTGGTAAATCTTTTACACGACCACCACGGATCAATACGATCGAGTGCTCTTGTAAGTTGTGACCTTCTCCGGGGATGTAAGCGTTGACCTCTTTACCGTTTGTTAAACGTACACGAGCTACTTTACGCATTGCTGAGTTTGGTTTTTTAGGGGTAGTAGTGTATACACGTGTACACACACCTCTTCGCTGTGGACAGCTGTCCAACGCTGGAGACTTACTCTTGTCTACCAGAGCTACTCTACCTTTTCTAACTAATTGTTGAATAGTAGGCATTTACCTGTTTTTGATTATAAAATTTATTAAAAATAATTTTTTAAAGTCCGCAAAGATAGCGATTCTGTTTTGAATATTAAATAGTTAGCCAATAAATTTTAATTGTTTTTTTTGATGTGTTGTTTTTAGTACAGGAGTGAAGATGTGGTTTTTCAATACCTGAAAATCGTGTACCTGTTTACGGGTAATTTTCATTTTTATGAGTTTACAATGCGGTTTTGATCTTCTTTTGGCCATAGATTTGCAAGGCTGAGCATGAAAAACTAAAATTTATTTACAAAAAACAATTGATATTATGAAAATGAAAGCGATGTATTCAATGGTAGTAGCCTTAGTAATGGTAGCATTTGTAGGATGTTCTGATAAAGATGATCCTGCACCAAGCGGAGGCAGTATAGATGCGGTATTAGGAAACTACAAAGGTACGATCAAAATTATCGGTGGCGCAGAAGTATTTGATCAAACATTAGTCATTACAAAAGTGAATGATAAAAAGGTTAAAGTAACAGCGCAGAATACTTCCCTGAATCTGCCTGTAAGAGAACTTGAAGTAATAAATAATATGAATATCTCTATTCAGGCTGTTGCTACAGAACCTCAGGGATCTCTTATTTATACTTTCGAGAATAAAGGATTGATGTTTGTAGCAGAAAGAACTTCTGAAGGACAATTGGAATATTCATTTAACGGTACTAAGCAATAATTCAATATAGAAATTGAATAAATTAAAGGAGGATATGAAAATATCCTCCTTTTTTTATTTCACCTACTTCTAAGGTAATCAAAAAGTTGCATAGGGCTCTCTGTGAAATTCCGTATGTTAGGGTTATCAATTAAGAAAACTTATCCATGAAAAAGACTGCCTTTATTTGTTTCGGTTTGCTGTTGTTGTCTCGTATGGAGGTAATGGCACAAAGTAACCTTTTGTATACAGATGCTTATTATTCCAGGGTTGACGGTAAAGACTGGCTGATCAATGCGGAAGAGTATAAAGCTGAAATATACGAAACTAAGGATCGGACTGATGTGATACTGGATAATGGTCTTGTACGTCGCTCATTTCGGTTAGCTCCGGATCTGGTGTGCTATGATTACAGTAATCTGCGTACCGGTCAGCAACTGATTCGTGCGGTAGAGCCGGAAGCATGGGTGAATATTAATGGTACAGATTATTCTGTGGGAGGCCTGGACGGCCAGAAGGAGAAAGCGTATTTACTCACCGAATGGCTCCCGTCATTTAAAAAGAAAAAGGATGGTTTTTATTATGTGTCGCATGAGATGGTTCCCCTGAGTGCTCCTATAAAGGCAAATCATGTCTTCTGGAGTAGCAACAGCAGCATCCCAAAAGGAAAGGCTATTGTATTTCGCTATCAGCATCCGAAATTGCCGGGTGTCACAGTGCAGGTGCATTACGAGATTTATGATAAGCTACCTGTGATTCGCAAGTGGGTGACAATAAAAAATCAATCCGGAAAATCTTTAACGGTGAACAGAGTCGTTCATGAAGTGCTGAGTCTGGTGGAGGAAGAATCTGCTGTAGTCGGGGAAACCGATCAGATGCTAAAGCAAAGCGGGATATATTTTGAAACCAATTATGCATACAATAATGCTATGCAATACCGCCTTTCGGACCAGACAACACATTGGGAAACGGACTCTGCCTATACTTCTCAGGTCAATTATGATCTGAAGACTCCGGTTAGGGTTAAGATCTATCCTGCTAAGGTTTCTGATATTGCTCTTGCAGATGATAAAGTGTTTGAGTCGGTCAAGACATATGAGTTGTTACACGATAGCTATGACCGGGAGCGCAGAGGACTTGCTGTTGGGCGCATGTACCGTCTGTTGTCTCCATGGGTGACTGCAAATCCGATCTTTATGCACTTGGTAAGTAAAAATGATGATGATGTGCGGGCGGCTATTGATCAGGCTGCAGCAGTAGGTTACGAAGCGGTGATATTGAGTTTCGGAAGTCATCTTAATATGGAAGATAGTTCTGCAGCTAACCATGCTAAATGGAAGAAACTGGCAATATATGCCAAAAGTAAAGGCGTAAGGATTGGAGGATATACGCTGTTCAGTTCCCGTAAAATCTCTGCAGAAACAGATGTTATAGATCCGAAGACAGGAAAGCCCGGGGGAGCATTTTTTGGAAATGCGCCATGTATGGCCAGTGAATGGGGGTTGAAATATGCTGAAGCAATTGTTGATTTTTTTAAACAGACGGGATTTGATATTCTGGAAATGGATGGTCCCTACCCCGGAGATGTATGTGCTTCACATAATCATCCCGGCCATAAAGGCCTGGAGGATTCACAATGGGCGCAAATGAATATTCAAAAAAAGATCTTCCATGAGCTAAATGCTATGGATGTCTATATAAATGCGCCGGATTGGTATTTTCTGGATGGTACGAATAAAATCGGACTGGGATACAGAGAAGTGAATTTTGCATTATCACGCGCACAACAAAAAATATTGAACCGTCAGAATATATATGATGGTACCTGGGAGCGAACGCCGTCTATGAGTTGGGGTTTTGTTCCGCTGACGGCTTACCATGGCGGTGGAGCAGATGCTGTTATTGAACCTTTGGATGAGCATCTTGAAGATTACAAGCAACTGATGGTACAGTACTATGCGGCCGGTGTGCAGGCCTGTTATCGTGGTCCCAGACTTTATGATACAGACCGAACGAAGCGGATGGTAATGGATGTGGTGGATTGGTATAAAAAGTACCGTACTATCCTTAATGCGGATGTGGTGCATTTGAGAAGACCTGACGGAAGGGACTGGGATGGTATTCTGCATGTAGATCCGCAAGGGAAAGAGAAGGGATTGGCTGTATTGTACAACCCGACTAAAAGTGCGATTACCCGTACAGTACGCTTGCCGGTTTATTATACCGGATTGAGTAAGACTGTCACGCTAAGTGAGCAGGAGGGAAAAGCTAGGCAATTAAATGTAGACGCACAGGGGATGGTCGCGTATACTGTCGCCATTCCTGCAGAAAGCTATACCTGGCTGATGATTCGTTAGGGTATAAGTACTCTGATCTGCCAGCCGGCAGATCAGAGTACTTATATATTTTCAGGATAACTTTTTTTCGGAATATGCGACTTCTTAATTTTATCCAAGCAGGGTGAAGTCAATCTGTCTTTTGTCCAGATCTACCTTTTTTACTTTGATCTGTACCTCATCCCCCAGTTGGTATTTCTTTTTCTTACGCTGACCGATTATGGCGTAATTCTTTTCGTCAAGTACATAGAAATCATCCGTGATATCGCGGAGACGGACCATACCTTCGCATTTGTTGGATTCGATCTCTACATACATGCCCCATTCGGTTACACCTGATACGATACCGGTATATTCTGTTCCGATCTGATCCTGCAGGAATTCTGCCTGTTTGTATTTGATCGATGCGCGTTCCGCTTCGGCTGCTTTCTTTTCCATTTGTGAAGAGTGTTCACTCATCTTCTCATAATGCTCCGCATTTACTTTTTGACCTCCATCCAGATAGAACTGAAGCAATCTGTGCACCATTACATCGGGGTAACGGCGGATAGGTGAAGTGAAATGGGTGTAATAATCAAAAGCAAGACCGTAGTGACTTGTGTTTTTTGTAGTGTATACGGCTTTGGCCATAGAGCGCACTGCCAGAGAAGTCAGCAGGTTTTGTTCTTTGCTGCCCTCTATTTTGGTCATTAAGGCATTCAGCGATTTAGCTGTTTCTTTATCTGAACGTATGGTCAGCTTATGTCCGAAACGGGATGCGAACTGCGAAAAGGTTGTTAAGGTCTCCGGGTTCGGAAGGTCGTGGAAGCGGTATACAAATGTTAGCTTGTTTTTACCTTTTCCCTGCTTACCGATGTATTCGGCAACTTTGCGGTTGGCCAGCAGCATAAAGTCTTCGATCAGCTTATGTGCATCTTTTCTGACTTTGGTATATACTCCTGTAGGCTTCCCGTTTTCATCCAGTGTGAATTTGACTTCTTCGCTTTCGAAACTGATCGCGCCGTTTTTAAATTTTTTCTCGCGAAGGATATAGGCCAGTTCGTTTAGTTTGAGTATTTCAGTTGTAAAATCGCCGGCTTTGTTTTCAATGACTTCCTGTGCTTCTTCATAGGAGAAGCGGCGGTCTGAATGGATAACGGTTCTTCCAAACCACTGGTCGTGTATATTCGCCTTGTCATCGAGTTCGAATACTGCAGAGAAACAAAGTCTGTCTTCGTTTGGACGGAGTGAACACAGGTCATTGGAAAGCCGCTCAGGAAGCATCGGGATCACGCGGTCCACCAGATAGACGGATGTTGCGCGCTCGAATGCTTCTTTGTCCAGTGCAGTATCCGGTTTTACAAAATGGGATACATCTGCGATGTGTACACCTATCTCATAATGACCATTCGGCAATTGCTGAAAGGAGATCGCATCATCAAAATCTTTGGCGTCGGCAGGGTCGATTGTAAAGGTTGGGATCGTGCGGAAATCACGACGCTTCAGGATCTCTGTATTGTCAATGACAGCGGAGAAACTGTTGGCTTCTTTTTCTACTTCCGGAGGGAAGGAAAGCGGAAATCCGTAGTCTGCCAATATGGCATTCATTTCGGTATTGTTCTCTCCTTTTTTTCCTAATACATCTTTCACCCGCCCCACCGGATTCTTACTTCCTTTTGGCCATTCGGTGATCGACACTACTACCTTTTCGCCATCTTTTGCACCGTTGAGATTGTCCAGCGGAATGAAAATGTCGTGAAGCATTTTACGGTCATCCGCAATGAAGAATGCAAAGCTTTTGGAAAGGTTGATAATACCTGTGAAATCGGTCTTCGCTCTTTGCAAAATCTCCACCACTTCACCTTCCTTTTTGCGGCCTTTGCGCTTCTCGTACGTGTGTACTTTGACGATGTCTCCATGCAGAGCCTGACGCAACTTCCGGGGTGCGATAAAGATGTCATTTTCCAGTTCATCTTCGGGTATTACATAGGCCGAACCATCGGCCGTCATATCAACTTTTCCGGTAACATATACCTTTATCTGACGGAGCTGAAACTTGCCTCTTTCGCTTTCGATAAAGGGGCTGTTCTTGGGGTCTATGGTCAGCACTTCAGCTATTGCTGCTTTACTGTCCGAGTCGGATACATTTAGTTTCGCCGCGACCTGTTTGTAGTTAAGGGGTTTGTTTCCGGATTTTTCGAAAATGTCAACGATCATCTGTGTCAACACTTCTTTATAAGGATTGTCTTTTTTTGTTCTCATGTAATAAATTTTACAGTTATGTCTCCGGTTCTTTCCTCCTGAGCAGAGGAGGAGGGAAGTAAGATGGAGAGCTGTTCTTCATGTGAGGATTGACTCACAGTAGAAATTTCTATGTACTCCGAATGTACGTAAAATTTTGCGGAGATGGGTTATGATTAGGTAAGTTTTTATGGAAATATTCTAATGTGTATTTTATATTTATTTTAGCTTATATTTTATTTTGATTTACAGTTTTATATGTCTGTTTTTGCTAAAATTATAAAAACACGTATCTGCGTTTAATTGAAATGAGAGTATTATTATTGTAAAATCATCTTTTTTACATGTTTTTGCTAAAATAAAAATATGAATTAATTGGTTATTTTAACTTTTATAATTATTTTAAATACAATGTCTTATGAATTGTGTTTATTTTATTTAGCAACATATAAAAGTTTGTTTTTAGCTTGAATTTTTTTGCGTAATGTAGCAAATGCAGATTAAAAAACTACATTATTAAAAGGAGGATACAGAGGTGTAGCTGATGAATATTATTCTTCTAATGACTGGCAATTGTCGCAAAGACCTACGGCATTTACTGCTATCGAATGTAGTTTGAAATTCTTGGGAAGATTGATTTTAGGAAGTGAAATTTCTTCCAGACAAAAGATGCTGTTGCAGACCGCACAGATAAAATGTACATGCTGATCGTGATGATCATGTGCCGAACATTGGGTAGAGCAGATGGCGTATGTGGCAGTTCCGTTAAGGTCAAAGATCTTGTGGAGAATTCCTTTTTCTTCAAAATTTGCCAGTATCCTGTACAGGGTCACACGGTCTATTTCCGTACCCAGAATTTTCTCTAAGTCGGGTTGGGATATCGCAGAATTCTTGGCCGACACAATCTCCAGAACACGCAGTCTCGGCTGTGTTACTTTCAACTTGTTTGAACGTAATAAGCTTGTGAAATGTGCTTCCTGTGCAGCTTTATTTTCCGGATTTTCAATCGACTTCATAATACAAATTTACATAAACTTTCAGGTATAAAAAAACCGAAAACAGTCACGGTACAAGCCGGTCTTGTTTTCGGTTTTCTTATGACTTTCGTCTTACTTTTTATTTCCCTGCAGCTTTAGCGTGATCCGCCAGAAACTGTGCAAGACCACTGTCTGTTAACGGGTGTTTTAGCAGGGATACGATCGCTGATAAAGGACCTGTCATAACATCTGCACCGATCTTCGCACAACCCAAAATATGAGCACTGTGACGTACGGAAGCAGCGAGGATTTGTGTTTTGAAACCATAGTTGTCGTAGATCAGACGAATGTCTTCGATCAGGGCTAATCCGTCTGTCGAAATGTCATCTAATCTTCCGATAAAAGGAGATACATAAGTCGCTCCGGCTTTGGCAGCCAACAAGGCCTGACCTGCTGAGAACACCAAAGTACAGTTGGTTTTGATACCTTTTTTACTGAAATATTTGATTGCTTTGATACCATCTTTGATCATAGGTACCTTTACCACAATCTTGTCATCCAGCGCCGCTAATGCTTCTCCTTCTTTGATCATGTTTTCATAATCGGTAGAGATTACTTCAGCACTTACATCGCCTTCAACAATAGCACAGATAGCTTTGTAATGGTTGATTACGTTTTCGTCACCACTGATGCCTTCTTTAGCCATCAGACTAGGGTTAGTCGTTACGCCGTCTAATACGCCTAGGTCCTGTGCTTCTTTTATCTGATCTAAGTTAGCGGTATCAATAAAAAATTTCATGATGTATTGGATTGATTGTTAATTGTTTGAAAAAATAAATTTTGCGTAAAGATAATTATTTCCCTTGATACTCCCCGTGTAAATTAAATATTGCAGATTTTTCAAACTTTTATGCTTCTTTTCTGTATAGAATGTAACAATGTACCCTTAATGCCGCTATTCTGCTAAGATAAGTGGTACTTTTATCCCGAAATTACATGCATGCAGCTTTTTAGATCCTTATCATATCCCAATTTCAGACTCCACGTAACAGGCCAGGCTATCTCTCTACTGGGTACATGGATGCAGCGTGTCGCGATCAGCTGGCTGGTCTACCGTCTTACTGATTCTGTATTTTATCTGGGTCTGGTCACATTTATTTCCTTATCACCTTCCCTGTTTTTCTCTCCTTTTATCGGCAGTTTTGTAGATAAGCACAAAAAATACAGACTTGTTTTTCTGACGCAGATCGGCTTAATGATCCAGGCAGGTTTACTGACTTTGCTGGTGTACATGAAATGGGAGACTGTATTCTGGCTTAGCGTCCTGGGATTTGTACAGGGCGTGATCAATGCTTATGATGTTCTTGGCCGCCAATCGTTAATGGTGTTGTTGGTCGATAATAAAAAGGATCTGCCTAACGCTATCGCGCTTAATTCATCCGTTTTCAATGCCGCACGAATGGTAGGACCCGCAATAGGAGGCTTTTTACTCAGTAAATATGGAGAATTGGTATGTTTTGGTCTTAATTTTATCAGTTTTATCCCTGTTATTGCCATGCTGATGCTGATGAATGTTAAGGAATCTGTATCGCTTAATCATAAAGAGAGTACCTGGAGAGGACTCGTAGAAGGCTTTAATTATCTTCGGCATTCTCCTCATATTTCTTCGCTGATCGTGTTGCTGGCGCTGTCGAGTATGTTTGTTATTCCTTTCACCTCGTTATTGCCCGCTGTAGCAAAAGATATGTTTTCGGGTAATGCCGATACGTTTTCATGGTTTGAGAGTGCTGCCGGGCTCGGAGCGATGCTTGGAGCCTTTAATATGGCCAGGCTTAAGTCAGGAAGCAATCTTCGTTATGGTGTTTTATTTTCAGCACTTGCGATGGGAGTCGGGCTGGTCTTTCTCGCCGGATCTAAGATGCTGGCTTTTGCTTTAATCTATATAGCTGTTATTTCTTTTGCTATGATGGTTCAGAATTCGAGTATCAATACCTATATACAGACGCATGCTATACCGGCTTACCGTGCACGGGCTATCAGCTATTATGTAATGGCTTTTCAGGGTGTATTTCCGTTGGGTAGTTTACTGGTAGGTGTTATCGCCGAATACTGCGGACTGCGCAATACCTTGTATATAATGGGGGGAGTAGGAGTGCTGATTTCTGTAGCTTATTATACTTATCTGCGCTTGCATATTCACAGAAGGCTGTTCAAATTCAGCTTTTACGAACGGGGCGACTCCTGAGTCTGACCGTATGTTTGTTGTAATCTATTACCGCACCGTAGCGGGTTAGAATATCACCACCTAATACGCCTATTACCGGTTCAATGCCCATTTGTTCGTATGCATAGTTGATCGAACTCAGATCTAATACCGCTACATCTACCTTTTTAATTTCCCATTCCCTGATTTGTATTTTAGGCAGGTGGAGGATAAAACTTTCCATGGAATTGGTTCCAAGTCCGGTAGAGAGAATATCAGTGCTTTGCAGATCCTGTTCAGCCAGACCGGATGAGATCACTGTAGTCTTGTCCAATACGGTTTTGGAAGCACCTGTATCCAAAACCATATTGAATGATCTGTCAAATATTTCGACTTCAAGGACAATATGGTAGCCATCACCTTGAAGATTCAGTAGCGTGAAAGGAATAATAGTCATTTGAGCCTGAAAAGAGCGCTATATGGGGTGAAAAAATAGTTTATAGCGCATTAATCTCTTTCAGCACATTGTTCATATTGCGTACAGCTTCTGCACTTGCATTGAATTTTTGAGATTCTTCATCAGAAAGTTCCAAAGGAACGATACGATCCCAGCCATTTTTGTTGATAATTACCGGAACACCCAGATTGATATCTTCCTGTCCGAATTCTCCTTCCAGGTAGACAGAAGCTGTGAAAAGTTTATTTTGATCCCGAACGATACTTTCTACTACAGCAGCAGATGCCGCTCCCGGAGCATACCAGGCAGATGTACCGATCAAAGCTGTCAGAGTAGCACCGCCGACCATTGTTTTTTGTACAATATCGTCCTGTTCTTCTTTTGTTAAAAAGGTAGATACGGGGATACTGTTCCACGTGGCATGTTGAATCAGCGGGATCATGGTTGTGTCACCATGTCCGCCTATTACAATAGCATTCAGGTCTGCTGGAGAGGCATTTAGCTTCTCGCTTAACTGATATTTGAAGCGGGCTGAATCTAATGTTCCGCCCATTCCGATAATACGGTTTTTAGGAAGTCCGCTGGATTTAAGAGCCAGATAAGTCATAGTATCCATGGGATTGGAAACAATAACAATGATAATGTCCGGAGAATGTTTTACCAGATTTTCTACAACAGATTTTACAATGTTTGCATTGGTTCCGATGAGTTCTTCGCGGGTCATTCCCGGTTTACGGGGTATACCCGAAGTGATAACAGCTACTGCAGAACCTGCTGTCTGCGCGTAATCGTTGGTGACACCTTTTATTTTTGCGTCAAAACCCAGAAGAGCTGCAGTCTGCGAGATGTCCTGAGCTTTACCTTCTGCAAAACCTTCTTTTATGTCCAGAAGGATGATTTCTTCTGCTACACTTTTTCTGACCAGATTGTCTGCTGTGGTTGCACCAACAGCTCCTGCACCAACTACTGTTACTTTCATAAACCTTGAATTTAACTTGTTTTACACTTATTCGGTATATGGTAAATATAATGAATAAATAACGAACTCCTGTAGATTATAAAAATAAAATCCGGAAAAAAGAGTTCTCCGGATCCTGTATTAAAATGGATATCCGATAGCCAGATTGAATACCAGATTGTTACTTCTCCAGGTTTTACTTCCGAAATCTATATCCTTGAATACCCATCTGTCTCCTTTTGGTAGATATGGTACTCGCAAGGGAATTGCAAAATCCGTACGCAAGATCAGGAAGGTAAAGTCAAAGCGCAGACCTGCACCTGCACCTACCGCCAGTTCACTGATAAAGTCTTTTGAAAACTTACCTCCCGGTTTGTCCGGATCTTCATTTTGTAACCACACATTTCCGGCGTCGATAAAAGCTGCCCAATGAACAATACTGGCTAATTTAGCTCTATACTCTGTGTTTAATTCTAATTTTAAATCACCCGTCTGATCTGCAAAAAAATTGTTTTGTCCCACATTCTGCGGTGCGTTACTACCCGGGCCGATAGCTCTTGCTCTGAACGCTCTTAAGCTGTTGGGACCTCCTACAAAATACTGTTTGAGGTAGGGCAGGGAATTGGAGTTACCATAGGAATAACTATAGCCGATCGCAACACGGGAAGCGATCTGAGAAGTTTCAGACAATTTAAAGTAATGTCTGGCATCCGCCTGTAGCTTGATATATTGAGCATAGTATGCATTGAAGATCTTGTGACGCTTGCCTTCTGCATAATTGGCTCCCTGAATCAATCCCAGAATATTACCCGACAAATCCACCCCTCCTTTGAAATAGAATGTGTTTTTCAAGGCCGTATTCATGGTATTGGTGTAGGTATAGTTATAGTTGGGGCCGAATGAAAACTGCGGATCTATAATATGTCTCAGTGAAGGCACGGTATCCATCTGCGCGCGATAATCGTCAGATACATTTCGTGGTTGTACATATATGACCTCCAGTACGCTCAGATCATGTTGTTTCTCATCAGTTTCCTTCCAGGCATATCCATAGTCAAATTTGATGGAATTGAGCTGGTAAGCTGCTTTTCTGTTAAGAAATTCAAATCCTGTTTTGAAATATGTTTTAGGAATGTACTTGCGTGTTCCTGACCATTTAAACGGGGTCAGCAGGCGGGGCAATGAATAAGTCAGTTCGGCTCCGTAGCGGTAGTAACTGGAATTCAGATTGACGCTTCCGCCGGTCTGTGTTTCATACCCACCGAATACATTCAGTGATAATTGTTCAGCTCCTCTGAAGGCATTACGCATGCTCCAGGTTACGTTTAGTTCGGAACCGTTATATACGGATGCCATTTTTCCGAGTAGTTCCAGACGAAGCGACTTTTTCGGAAGCGGTGTCAGGTAATAATACACATCTAGCGTATTCGTCGAATCTTTGGAGTCTACAAAGTTGTTCTTCACAAATTTGAAACTGTTGAGATTGACCAGATGGTTGATTGTCAGGTTGTGATTGTGACGGTTATACGTGTCTCCGCGTTTAAAGAAGATGTGATTCGCAATAACGGGTTTACGAAAGGTATTCTTTCGGTCGATGATATAATAATTGTCTCTGAAGAGTTCAGCATTTCTGGGGTTAGACAACTGATATCCGCTGTTAGAAAGCTGGTAATTAGGATATATGTAGATGTTGCCTATCTTTTGAGGATGTTTAGCCTGTTCAGGTGTTTCTTTTTTCAACACCACATACATATCTACCTTATGATTTCCGATGCTGCTGTCTACCTGAACAAGAAGGTTTTCGGGATTGAAATAGTAATATCCTTTATTTTTAAGTTCGTTGTCTATACGGTCACGCTCGTTGAGAATAACATCCAGACTGTAATTCTGGCCTACGACCAGCAGTGATCTGTCTTTCGATTCCAGAATATCCTTACCAATCTGGGAGGTGCTGTCTATATCAAATTTTACGGACTTGATCCTGTAGATCAGATTAGGAGTTGCTGTATAAGTTACTGTAGCTTCTTTATTATTAATGGTGGTATCCGACGTCACTTCTGCATTGAAGAAACCTATATTCTCCAGTTTATTGCGGACCAGATTTTCATTATATTCCCGGTTTACATCACTCAGAAAAACAGGTTTTGCACCCAGACCTTTAATCCATTTGCGTACAATATTATTGGTAACAGAATCTCCGCCTCCCATATAATAAAGTCCGCTTTTAATCCGTAAGCCTAAGAGTTTTTTGTTAGGCTTAGGCATCAGAAGTCCTTCCAGATGTTCAGATAACAGCTTCTTTTTATCAGCGGGGATCGTATCCGAATTAATGACTACCTCGCCATTATCGTATAATGATTCCCCCTCCGGCAAATGCTTTTTCGTGCTACATGCCGAAGAGAGCAGCAGCAGAACAGTAATAAATCCCAGCGCCTGCAGTTTACCCTTTTGCATTTTGTCTCCTTTCCTCTTCTTCATTACGAATAGCTGATTTTAAAGTATCTGTCTTTTTGTGGTTTGTATCATTTTTACCGGATTTGTCCAGTGAATCTTTCTTAAGCTGCTGCTGCTCCTGAAGTTTTTTCTCCTGACGTTTACGGTACTCGGGGCTGTTTTGCATCAGACTATCCCGTATTACTGCTCTTACGCTATCCCTGTATACCGAATCCTTATCCATACGCTCTACATCAAATCTTCTTCTGAATCCTTTACTTTCGGTGTCGTAATAATTCTGCAGTTGCTTGGTATTCATAAATATCTCTCTGAACTTATTATAGTCCATATTGATAATGAAACCAATCCCTGTCTCTACAAATTGTCCCTGCAGCGTTGCCTGATACTGATTTTTGCGGTATACACGTGCAAAATATCTTCCGTCCTGTGAAAGCTGATAATCCAAAGAAATATCACCTGCAATATTGTTGGCCTGTTCTCCCGGTCTGGAACTTCCTTCGACCTCAAAGTTAGAACCGATTGTAATTTTCAGACGATCGTCAAACAGCATTTTAGATACACCGATATTGAGGTCAGTACGCGTATTGCCGGATCCGGTCAGATAATCTTGTGACGATTCCAGACCAAAATCAAGTTCTACACCTTTTATAAGGTCGGAAGCCAGTGCATTTAACTGCCCGCTCAGGAAGGAGCTCATGGTATTACGGGCAGTACCCTCTACACCACCACCTCCGGACAAACTTTCAAATGGATTGGAAGCCATAAAGCGACCTAGTATAATTAGGGAGAAGACCTGCTTGTTCAATTCAGACTGATCTTCACGAAGAGCCGTCAGTGCAATGTTGACTTTACTCACCACATCCTGCGAAACGATAGCATTTTTCTCATCGAGATCAATGTCAAAGTTAATGTTCGGTTTGAACAACTCACCGGTCAGTAACAGTTTTACAGCAAATGGAATCCGTTGTTTGTATAAGTTGGCGCTTTCGGTACCGATCTGATTCTGTACAAGTTCCAGTGTCGGAAATTTATTTGTATAAAGAGCTGTAATGGCCAGTTGTGCATCCAGCGGATCGCCGTTCCAGGTAATGGTACTGCCTTTTTCAAAACCAAATTCTTTGCTGAGCGGACCGAAGCTGAAGGAATAATCTCCTTTTTCTACGGTGAAGGTACCTGACATCGTGATTTTCTCGCTGGCATCAATTCCCATGTTCAATTCGGCTGTTCCCTGTATATTCAGCGCATCTTTGGAACCTTCATCCATGATGATCTTGAATTTAGCCTCTTTATCCGTTTGCAGATTCAGGGTAAGATCTATTCCTGAAAGGTGTGATGTAGTGGTCATGGAATCGAGCTTTGCAAATATATTGGCTGCTGAAGTATCACTTTTATTTACAAATTCGACTACCCCATCCCGCTGTACCATTCCCGGATTATCATTAGGAACGATAAATACGAAATCAGTTTTGTCATTTGCTTTGATATTACCGTCCACCACAGGTTTGTGCATATCCCCTCTGATGCGAAGATTGGAAGTCACAAATAGTTTACCGTAGAACAGATCGTTATCCTCGCGGGTAGAGTTGACTACAGTAAAATCATTTGTATTCAGATTGAGATTGAAATCAAAGTCTGTGTAATCTTTTGTCAGGATAGAACCGTTGATTCTGGCTGTATTTCCTCTCTTATCTTTAATATTAAATTCTTTGAATGCAAGACCCTGATCATTGAATGAAATGGTCTGGTCGTCCATATAAAAGTCGGCATTAAGCATGGTGATGTTCAGCCGTGCATCCTGGAATACCAGATCACCTTTTATACTCGGATCGGCTGTAGTGCCACTGATATTAAGTGTTCCTTCGAGATTCCCTTCTGTATTTTGAAGGTAGCCCAGACTGAATGCCTCGACCGTTTTCATTTTTAGTGGTTTGAGGTCCAGAGTTGCCTGAAAAGTGGACTTGCCATCCGGAGGACTTATATATTCTCCAAGAAGACGTACATTATTGCCATTTTCTGTGATGCTCACATCCGCTGCATAAGTGTTCTCTTTTTCGTTATTAACCTTAATGGCAATATTTCCAACTGTATCTTTCCCGAAATAGAATTTATCTATTGTCAGATCAGAAACAAAAACAGGCTTACTTTCAAGACGGGATATTGTAGCACTTCCGTTTATTCCCCCGCCCAGATTCAGTGCTTCAGATTCCAGCATTTGGGAGAATGTTTCGATTCTGAAATTGTTGAAACTTAAGTTGATCGGAGAGTTAAGAGATGAATCCTGAGAAACAATCTTCAGTTCCTGTCCTTTATTGGTCAGAATAAAATCCTGTGCCCGGATACCGGCTTTACCAAAGGAAAGACTGTTATTCTGGTTGATGTTCCACGTTTCGTAGTTCAGCATCAGACCATTCTCGAGTAGACTGAGGATATAATTATCATCATTGACTTTCATTTGCGCCCCGAGGTAGTATTGCTCTTTCTCCTGTTTATCTTTTATCCAGAGACCAAAGTCCAGATTGTTTTTTATTACCTTTCCACTCAATACGGTATTGATCAATTCAACATTACTGATCGCAATTTTATTGATAAGCGTAGAATAGTACATCGTACTGTCTACGGTATTGATATCGAGTGAAACATTTTCAATTTTTGTGCCTCCGTAGATGACTTTTGGCGCAACGAGTTTTGCCAGGATAGATTTGGTCTGACTATCAAATGTACCATCCAGTGTTACGGGTCTCAGTTCTTCCAGATCAGGAAAGAAGTCACGAATAAATCGCGAATTGTTCAGTTGCGCACTAAACTCAAAGTTTTGAGGTGAATACGGAGGTATTTTTGTAGGGTTGGCATTCGGCTGATAATATACCCGCAGAATATCCTGCATTGCACTTCCGAGTTCGGTAAGCTGATATTTACCCACGAGGTGAGCTTTCAGGAATTCAGATTGCAAGGTCAGCATATTACGGCTGGTGTCTGCTTTAGCAATCATAGAAACACTATCCAGCACAAAACGATCATTGTTATAGGCGATAGACGAATTGACAATGTCAATACGGCCGTTTAAGAAATTAAGGTCTGCAGTTTCAAAATCAGCAACGATCTTACCATGATAACGCAGATCCTCTGTCATGAGTTTGAGGTTTTTGAAATTGATGCTGTCGATCATCATTTCCATATTTACCTTTGGATATTTTCCGCGCATATCTGCATTAGCATTCATATGAAGATCCAGATTTGGATCGCTACTGCTGATTGTGGCGCCGATATCTCCTTTGTTGGCCAGTAAATCAAGGTCAATATTCTGATAGCGGTATCCCATAGCGTCCAGGCGCAGGAGTTTTCCTTTTACATCGGCCTGCATAGTTTTAGGATTGAGGCCATGTCCTTTCACATCAGCATCAAAGGCAAGTATACCCAGTGTGGAATCCATCTTTAACAGATGCCCTAGGTTGAAATCCTCGATACGTACCCGTGCATCATAGGAGGTGTCACGTCCTGCCATATTGAGTTTGCCGTCAAACGAGGCATTTCCCTGCTCTGTCTTCAGTTTCAGATCTGCATCAAACCCTTTCATTCCTCCTTTGAATGTACCTGTCAGTCCGATCGAATTGGGCAATTGTATACTGTCCGGAAGCATAGATTTTGCAATCAGTTGCTCCAGATCACGGCGTCCTGTAGTTAATTTTTTCAGGCGCAGATCAATGTTCATTTTTTCCGGGTCAGGTAAACCTGTAATATGCGCACTGGCAATAATATGCGTGCGGTTGAGTGTTTTGAATTCCAGCGTTGGGATCTGCAGGTCATTCATCCGGCCTTTGACACGCCCGTCAATAAAGAAGGTTTTGGTCATCAGTGGTTTCATGACTTGCATGGTATCCAGAAAGGGAGCAAAATAGCGGATATCTTTCATACCTACGCGACTCTTGCGGATATTCGCTTCCAATGTCAGTTTCTCAGGCTGTGTACTGATGATATCCAGAGAAGGGTAGGAGATTTTAATATAATCTCTTAATAAGGTATTGGGTGTTTCTGCGTACAGATTTTTGATTATCGCACCGGTATTGGTGTATACAAAATCACCGGATAGTTGTTTAATCTCAAATCCGGAGTGATCTTTAGCTTTTAGCATGGATAAGGATCCGGACAGAGAATCTGCAGAGTAGAACAGATCTTTAAGATCTCCGGACAGGCCCTGAATTTTTATATTGCCATAATCGAAACCTTTCATACGGGCCTGATTATCATCTTTAAACAGGAAATTGGTCTTATTGATGACAATTTCATTTGCAGATACAATCCAGTTATTCGAAGAAGTCGCAGCAGTAGAATCTTTTGTCGTTTTTACTTCAGGCTTTTTGTTGATCTTTCCAAACAAAACTTTTGAATCCGAGCCATCCAGTTTTATATTATCTAACGTGACAATTTCCTTATTAAGATCAATTTCATGTATACTTGCTACAAGGTCATTGATATTAAAGCGGGTATCCATTGCGGATGATGAATCACTGTAGCGTACATCAATATTCTTTAGATTGGCGGTTTTGATGCCTACATTGGGTAGGAGAGAGGCTTCTTTCACAGAAGGATCTGTTATTCCGAAATCTTCGGCCTTGGGGCGATTGGTGTCGGTCATAGGCGACCATTGATTTACAATTGCTGTCAGTCCGTCAATATTGACGACCGGCATATCAAAAGTCATATTTTTGGTCAGGTCAAAGGTCTTGATACGGGTGTCGAAGTGACCGAGATTAATTTCAGCTCTTGTACCGATGACATCATCTTTGTAAATAAACCGGATTTTATCAAAATTTACTTTTTCAATATTAAATACCATAGCAGATGTGGTGTCTGCTGTAGCGGTACTTTCTTTCTCCGATGAAAATGCTTTTACAATGTAGTCAAAATTAAACGCACTGTCTGGCAGACTGCGGCTTATTTTTGCGGTAGCTCCTTTTAAAGATATTTCCTGAATTTCGACGGTGTTTTTGAGTAATTTGAACATGTCGATATCTACTTTGAGCTCTTCTGCAGATACCAGTGTATCTTTGGTCTGATCAGCTAAATAGACATTCTCCAGCACCAGATCCTTAGGAAATCCTATTTTAATATACCCTATACGTACAGGTGTGCCGATTTTGCCTTCGACATAATTCGTCACTTTGCCCACCACAAAGTTTTGAACTGCAGGGAGCCGGATCAGAAAAACAATAAGTAAAAGTAAGGCTATAATAGAGCCGACAATCCATAAGAATGTCTTTAATGCAATGCGTCCTAATTTATTCAAAATTTGAAAAATCTATATATAAGCGTCAAAAGTTCTATTAAACAACGTAAAAAGACCGGATATGTTTACGAAAAAAATGATTTTCATATTATATGCCTTGAGGGCAAAGATAATATAACAGCAGTAATTAATTGTATTTTTGCCTGTTAAGGATTTATTTTTTGTCAATAAAAACGTGTTTATTCGCTTTAAAGACAGATTCTTATACAGCACAATTGACAAGTATTTATTAAGTGAAGCAGATATCCGAATAAAAAACATAATTAAGGTCATTACTCCACTCCTTATTCCAAAACTTTTTGATATTTAATACTATGATAGTTTTCTTCATATTCAAAAAGAGTGCCGCTGTTCTCAGATAGTTTTCGTATTTTTACAGACTATTTTTCTAACTACAAAAATTACAGATTATTTTGGATTATCTAGCAGGATTAAATCCGACCCAACGTGCGGCTGTTGAACAGACAGAAGGACCGGTAATGATTGTCGCCGGAGCCGGATCGGGTAAAACACGTGTAATCACGTACCGTGTGGCCCACCTTATACGTAAAGGTGTGGATCCCTTTAATATATTAGTGTTGACTTTTACAAATAAGGCTGCAAAGGAGATGCGTGAGCGTATCATGAAGGTCGTAGGAGGAGAAGCTAAGAATATCTGGATGGGTACTTTTCACTCGGTTTTTGCCAGGATATTACGCGTAGAGGCTGAATTGATCGGATATCCGCGCAATTTTACAATCTACGATACAGACGATACCAAGAGTTTGCTCCGTTCTATCCTCAAGGAGATGAACCTGGATGATAAGTTGTATAATGTAAACCACGTATACGGTCGTATCTCACAGGCGAAAAACAACCTCATCTCTCCACAGGAATATAATAAGAATGAAGCCATCAAAGCGGAAGATCATTCAAATGGCAGGGGACAGATGGGGCAGATCTATATGACCTATGCACAACGCTGTTATCGTGCCGGAGCGATGGATTTTGACGATTTGTTATTCAAGACCAATGTGCTTCTGAATAAGCATCCGGATGTCTTACATAAGTATCAGCATCAGTTTAAATACCTCATGGTGGATGAGTATCAGGATACTAACTTTTCCCAGTATCTGATTGTCAAGCGTCTGGCTGCGGTGAATGAGAATATTTGTGTTGTAGGGGATGATGCACAGAGTATCTATGCCTTTCGCGGTGCGAATATCCAAAATATCCTGAATTTCCAGAAAGATTATCCGGATGTAAAGGTGTTCAAACTGGAGCAAAACTACCGTTCGACCAAGATGATCGTGAATGCCGCCAACAGTATTATTGCGAACAACAAGAATCAACTGGAGAAGAACGTTTTTTCGGATAATGAAGACGGTGAAAAGATAAAGGTTAACAGGGCCTTCTCTGATAATGAAGAAGGAAAGATTGTAGCCGATATTATTGCTCAGGAAAAAGCCCTTAAAGGATTAAACTTTAAAGATTTTGCGATTTTGTATCGTACGAATGCACAGTCCCGATCGATGGAGGAGGCGCTTCGCAAGATCAATATTCCTTATAAGATATACGGAGGAACCTCCTTTTATCAACGTAAGGAGATAAAGGATCTGATTGCGTACTTCAGACTGACCTTCAACCCTAATGATGAGGAAGCGCTGAAGCGTGTTATTAATTACCCGCGTCGTGGAATAGGGGATACAACTATCGAACGCATTATGATCGCTGCAGATCAGCAGCAGATCAGGTTGTGGGACGTTGTTGCCAATGCGCAGATGTTTCTGGATGGAAGAAGTGCCGGCTCGGTGAGTGGTTTTGCTACGATGGTGCAGAGTTTTCAGGCGATGGCCAATAACCATTCGGCATTTGATACAGCGATGCATATCGCACAACATTCAGGAGTGCTGAAGGATCTCTATGAAGATAAATCAGTAGAAGGGCTGAGCAGATACGAAAATATTCAGGAGCTCTTAAATGGTATCAAGGAGTTTTCGGAGAGAGAAGATATAGAAGATCGCGGACTGGATGTATTTATGCAGGATATTGCCCTTCTCACCAACGATGATAACGATAAGAATCCGAATGCGGATACGGTATCCCTGATGACGATTCACTCTTCAAAAGGATTGGAATTTCCGATTGTCTTTATAGTCGGACTGGAAGAAAATCTGTTTCCTTCACAGTTGTCTCTCAACTCCAGGTCCGAACTGGAAGAGGAAAGGCGATTATTCTACGTAGCGGTAACACGTGCGGAGAAAAAATTACACTTGTCGTATGCTACCTCCCGATACAGATGGGGTTCACTGAATAATTGTGAACCGAGCAGGTTTCTGGACGAACTGAATCCGGCATGTCTTGATCTTGATTTCAAACCCAGAGGTATGCCTTCATCAGCAGGCGATGGTTTTCAGAGAGAGCGCATGACCTGGCAGCAGAAAGATCAGGATACATTCTCAAAACCGAAGCCCAAAGTAGTGAAGACGACTTCCATATTGCCAAAAGCGCATACGCCTACGGAAGGCTTTGCTCCGTCGGATACCAGCGGACTTCAGGTAGGGATGGAAGTAGAGCATGAAAGATTTGGATTTGGTAAGGTTATCAATCTGGAAGGCAATAAACCGGACCTCAAAGCAACTATTTTCTTTAAAGAGTTGGGACAAAAGCAATTGTTGCTTAAATTTGCCAAACTTAGGATTGTACAATAGCATTTATTATATTTACAAAATAACGGCGCATATCTTACGTTATTAAAGCGTCATCATCCACAATTTATGAATTTTGATTATAACAGCACAAGACCAAAACTTATTTTAGCCGAATATGGTCGTAATGTGCAAAATATGGTAGATTATATCAGTTCACTACCAACAAAAGAAGAACGTAACCGTCATGCTCAGGTCGTTATCGATATGATGGGTGTTCTTAATCCGCATTTACGTGATGTGGCCGATTTCAAGCACAAGCTTTGGGATCACCTGCAGATTATCTCTGATTTTAAAATTGATGTAGATTCTCCGTATCCTATTCAGAGCAGAGAAAATGTAAAACATCAGCCGGAGATGCTAGGTTATCCTCAACATAATATCCGTTTCAAACATTATGGTCATACTGTAGAAACAATGGTAAGTAAGGCCAGATTGATCACGGATGAAGCCAAAAGAAATCAGATGATCCTGTCGATTGCTAATTTTATGAAAATGGCCTATCTGACATGGAACAAAGACTCTGTATCGGATGAGCAGATTTTACAGGATCTGAAAGAACTGTCAAAAGGGGAACTTTTCTTACCTGAAGGTACAGTGCTTACCAAACTTGATTTCAAAACACCTCCTCCGGGAAGCCGTGTAAAAAGCCAGACCCCTTCTTCAGGTGGTAGCAACAATAACAATAATAATAAAGGAAGCTATCAGCAGAAATCGAATAACAATAACAACAACAAGAAACCGGGTGGTTTTGTAAAAAGAAACAATAACAACAATAATAACGGCGGCCCTAAAAAGAGCTACCATAATAATAACAACAATAATAACAACCATTCAAATAATTATAAGAGAGGATAATCTTTTAAATTGGATAAATGGTACAGAGCAATTGAAATGTCAATCATATTCCAATTGCTTTTTTTTTTGAAATATAATAGTTAGGGTATACATGAACGCATTTGAAATACATGGTGGGAAGCCATTAAAAGGTGAGATTATTCCTCAGGGCGCAAAAAATGAGGCATTGCAGATTATTTCTGCGGTTCTATTAACAGAAGAACCAATGACAATAGCTAATGTGCCTGATATTAAAGATGTCAATAAGCTGATTGAGCTGTTACAGGCATTGGGTGTAAAGGTGAACCGTGTAGATCAGGATACCTATGTCTTTGAAGCGAAAGATATTAATATTGATTATTTCCAGTCGGAAGAATTTAAAGTAAAAGGGGGAGGTCTTCGCGGATCTATTATGATCGTGGGCCCTTTACTTGCCAGATTCGGTAAAGCTGCTATCCCTAAACCGGGAGGTGATAAAATCGGCAGACGTCGTCTGGATACTCACTTTCTTGGATTCGAAAAATTAGGAGCCAAATTTGTTTACGATGCAGACAACAATTTTTTTAATGTCGATGCAAGCGAATTAAGAGGAACGTATATCTTACTGGATGAGGCTTCAGTAACAGGTACGGCTAATATTGTAATGGCTGCTGTACTGGCTAAAGGTACGACCACAATTTATAATGCTGCATGTGAGCCTTATCTGCAACAACTGTGTAAGATGCTGAACAGAATGGGGGCTAATATCTCGGGTATAGGTTCTAATCTGTTGACTATAGAAGGTGTAGAACGTCTTGGCGGAACAAGTCATAAAATGTTGCCGGATATGATCGAGATCGGATCTTTTATCGGGCTTGCCGCAATGACTGGTTCTGAAATTACGATTAAAGATGTGTGCTATCCGGAGTTAGGAATTATTCCTACCATCTTCAGCCGTCTGGGAATTAAGATGGAACTCAGAGGGGATGATATTTTTATTCCTGCTCAGGAACATTATGAGATAGAAACGTTTATCGATGGTTCTATTCTTACGGTATCTGATGCTCCATGGCCGGGATTTACACCGGATTTGTTGAGTATCGTGCTGGTAACAGCTATACAGGCAAAAGGAAATGTGCTGATCCATCAGAAAATGTTTGAAAGCCGTCTGTTCTTTGTAGATAAGCTGATCGATATGGGCGCGCAGATTATTTTATGTGATCCGCACCGGGCTACTGTTATCGGACTGGATAAAGCTTTCAAGCTAAGAGGAATAGAAATGACGTCTCCGGATATTCGGGCAGGTGTATCTTTACTGATAGCAGCATTGTCTGCACAAGGCAAATCCAAAATCTATAACATCGAGCAGATTGAAAGAGGCTATCAGCATATTGAAGAACGTTTAAAAGCGTTGGGAGCGGATATTCGTCGTATAGATGAGACACCGGCAGGTCATTAGATTTGTCTTATTAATGTCTTTTCTCCTGTAAATTGTTACAATAAAGGATAAAATAAATATCTTTGTTTAGAATTAATGTTTAAACACACAATTTAATGTCATCATGAAAAAAATTATTTTATTCTCTGCCTTTGCGGCTCTGGTATTATCTTCATGCGCAGGTAACCCTGAAGGTAAAAAAGCTGAAACTTCTGATTCTACAGCTATTGTTGAAAATACGGTTTCAGGTAATTCTTTTGCAGTAGATACTACGCAGTCTAAAGTAGTATGGACAGGTACAAAAGTAACAGGTCAGCACACAGGTACTGTTGTTGTTAAATCAGGTTCTATTCAGATCGATAACAACGCTCTTGTAGGTGGTACATTTACACTGGATATGAACTCAATCAGTTCTACAGATCTGGAAGGAGAATATAAAGATAAATTAGACGGACATTTGAAAGCAGCTGACTTTTTTGATACAGCACAATTCCCTGAAGCTACTTTTGTGATTTCAAAAGTTGAGGCAGGAGCTACTGCATCTGATGTAAAAGTAACAGGTAATCTGACTATCAAAGGTATCACAAAGAGTATTTCATTTGATACAAAAGTATTGGAATCAACAGACAGTGTAATCAAAACGCATGCAGATTTCAATATCGAACGTGCGGATTGGGGAGTGAACTACGCAGGTAAGGAAGATGATTTGATTTCTAAACAGATCAATTTCAAAATCGATATCGTTGCGAACAAGAAATAAATAAAATCAATAGTATGAGTAAAGCCCGAATGAAACATTCGGGCTTTACTTTTTTAAGAGGTTAGGCTAGAATTTATAGGTTATACCTGCACCCAGAATTTGTTTGACCTGTAATGCAGGCCTTTCTGACCCCGGAGCTCCGTTATCTTTTGGAATAAGGGTATTATCATCATAGATCAGTTGTACCCCGGCATTGACTGTGATCCATTGGTTGACCTTCATCACCAGATTGGCGGTATAATCGACATCTACATTCTGCGGATCTTCCAGATAATTGGAGTAGAGCTTAAGAATATTTTCAAAGGTTATATTTTCCATGATCTCCTTCTTGTAATATGCATCCAGAGAAGCACCAAATTCAAAACGTGATTTTTTACCCGGATCTACTCCGAAAGCACCAACATTGGAAAGAGAATCATTGGTCACAAATACGAAACGTGCTGCGGCAGGAGACAGGTTGACTTTGAAGTTGTCTGATGCCTTGTAAGCCATACCGGGACCAAAACTCAGATAAGCGGGAGCAAAGGCTGTTGATAATAATGTCCTGGCATTGTTGCTGTCATATTTATATCCATTGGCAAACTGTGTGTTGAAATTCATAAAGAAAGTATAGAGCCACCTTTCCTTTGCCTGATAACCAAGTAAACTGCTGATCGCAAATCGGTCATCATTCTTTCTCCAGTCTGTTTCTTTCTGGAAAGTCTGTCCGTAAGCAGCTAATACTTTGTTGTCCCAGCTCCATCTGTCTTTTTTGTAGTTGAAGTCGTAATTAAAGATCAGATTTCCGGCAAAAGAATTGACGCCACCTGCAGCCCAATTCGAGAAAGAACTCTGATTAATCAGAAAAGTGTTTTCTCCTTTGATGGTCCATAACCGGGTTGAATCTGCCGCTTCCTGTTGTGCATAAGCTGCGATGGAGAAAGCTGACAAAAGCAGCATAAGTGTAAGTTTTAATTTCTTCATATTGCAAGATTAATTTCTTAATAACTTAATTAAGAATAAAGATAGTGATTTGATTCACTTTTATGTAATGAAAAAAACGCTGCACTGTGTATCTTTGGCAACAGGAAGTACAGTGAATTATTTATTGAAATCTCCTGCTGAGATGAATCTTTGACATCTCCTTTTAAAACAAATTAAATACGGATGAAAATTACATTGATCTGTGTCGGTAAGACAGATGAAAAATATCTGAATGAGGGTATTGAGAAGTATACAGGCCGGTTAAAGCATTATATTACTTTTGGAATGGTGATTATCCCGGATCTCAAAAACAGTAAGAATATGAGTCAGGCACAGCAGAAGGAAAAAGAAGCTGCTCTGATTCTGAAGCATATCAGTCCGCAGGATACTGTCGTACTTCTGGATGAGTATGGAAAGGAATACCGCTCAGTGGACTTCTCCCGTTATCTCGAGAAGAATATGCTCAACAGTACCCAGCACCTGGTTTTTGTGATAGGAGGGCCATACGGATTTGATCAGACCATATACGACCGGTCAGTACAGAAGATTTCGTTGTCCAAGATGACTTTCTCTCATCAGATGATCCGGTTGTTTTTTGTAGAGCAGGTATATCGTGCTTTTTCCATTTTGAAAGGCGAACCCTATCATCATGAATAGTCGTAAAAATTATGTAAATTGTAGTGAATTTGCATCTAAATAATAAAGGAGGAAATATGAGAATGCAAAAAAGAGATTATCACTTCAAAAGTGATTCGGCGTATAATGAAGGTAAAAAAGCAAAGATTATGATTGCTATAGGAATGGCGTTAGTAATTGCTTTATACTTTATATTCAAATAGAGAAAAAGTGAATTAAAAATAGATAAGGCGATACGGGGAGTATCGCCTTAAAATCACACTAACTATTAAAAAACCTATAGGACTAGGAATTTTCTATACCAAAAATACTGATTTTTATTCAAAATCAAATTATAATTGAAAAAAGAGTCCATAGTATTATTTAATGTGTGTATTTTATTTTGTGCTTGTACATTTAAGGATTTGATTTTTAAATATTTGTATATTTTTGTATGTTAACATATAATAAAATATATACAGTATTAAATTATCTGAATCTTTTTTTTATTAAAAAACCCGGCTTTTGAGGTATTCTTCCCATGCTACCTGATCTGTTTTGAATGTAAGTTCAGTTAATTTTACCTGATCTACAGGTACAAGTCTGAATGCCTGAAGTTTTTCTCCAGTCTCATCTTTATCAAAATCAAAAAGTTTTTCCTTTATCGTGACATTAAGCGGCTGATTGGCCTTAACCAAATAATAGATACTAATAATCTGACTGTCATTAAAACTGGATTTCTCCCAAAAATCTGTTGTATAAATATGCTTTACAACATCCACAGAGAGTGCACACTCTTCCTCATATTCTCTTTTGAGTGCGTCTATCAGTCCTTCTCCATACTCTAATCCTCCGCCCGGAAATTTGGTGAAAGACACACTTTCAGTTTTTTCATCACTGATCAATACTTCATCATGCTCATTGATAAGTATTCCGTACACGCGCACATTAAAAGGATACATGTATTCTGTTTGTTAGGGGTTTTTCTACAAAGGCTGGAAGCCATTCTCTATACTCATCTCGTCCAGACCCATAAAGGAATAATGACGGGGAAGAAACCATACTATTGTTGTCATTATCGCTTCAAACTCTTTCTCGGTAGCGAATTGTTTAGGAATAATGTTAAATACCAAATCCTGTTTTACCGTTTCGTCATTTTTGTAATCACGGGCTATTAAAGCGATTTTAGGATTCTTTATTCCGTTGTACACCAGATATTCGCGGATATTGGCACGAAGCTGAGCCGGGAGTATGCTTTCTGAAGGCTGACCTACAAGTATCTCTTCGTCTTTGCCAATGACAGCACTTCCGTTTTGCGGAGAAAAGATACTTTCATCGGTATAGAATTCTCCGTTGAGTTTCAGATTGGTCAGATCGCCATAAGAAAATATCCAGTCCGATTGTTCGGCTCCGGCATTAATAGCGACACCAAACCCCTGACCTAAGATGTAATCAAGTTGATTTGCGATGACGAAAGCTTTAAAATCCTGATTGGATTCAATAGTCCGCAGATTGAAATAAGGAAATCCGTCAGACCCCATCATGACCTCAGGTTCGCTCAGTGTGAGATTGGCTTCAGCAACATTCGTAACAAAAGCTTCTACCCATGCGCCGTCACGCTGTGCGATAGGAGTCTGCATCAGTGAATTAATAATGACGGTTTTTTCTAAATCGCCCAGATTATTGCCGTTCGGCTGATTCTTATGATCATTAAATAAATGAATGGTACTCATTCTATGAATATTATTACAATTATATAAAGGTCTAAAAGTAAGGAATATTGTGCTATTCTATGAAAATAGGGGACTGCAATCTCACTTTATTTTTTTCGCTTGCTGCCCTTTCTTTTTGAATTCGATTTTAATTCCTTGTGTGCTAGCATTTTTTGCCAGCTCAGGACATAAGGATGTTCGGATAAGATAGGGATGTTTTTTTTGAGCGCAATCTGAAGTTTGATCAGATTAGGATTGTCTTCGGCATCACAAAAGGTATAGGTATATCCGTCTCTGATCCCTCTCGCTGTACGACCAATGCGGTGCATATACTGCTCTGATGTGTCGGGAATCTCATAATTAATGACATGATCAAGATCATCCAGATGAAGACCCCGTGAGGCAATATCCGTAGCAACGAGAAAGTTGAAATTTCTGTTTTTAAAATCTTCTACTGTTGCTGTTCGAACGGCCTGCGATTTGTCTCCGTACAATCCTTGTGCAGTGAGCCCGTGTTTTTGGAGATCACTTACAATACGATCTACACCATGTGTGGTACGCGTAAAAATTAGTGCGGTATCTATTTTATAATGATCGATCAGGTACTTTATCAGATTTTTTTTATCGTTTTTATCTACAAACAACAAATACTGATGGATCTGGCTCTGCTGTGGTTCCCGGTTCTGTACTTCGAACCGAAACGGTTGATGCAGTACTTTCGGAACAAGTTCTTCCAATTCCTTTGGAAAAGTGGCGGAAAAGAGAAGAGTCTGCTTGTCCGAAGGAAGATAACCCAGTATACGGAACAATGCGGCCATAAATCCCAGTTGCAACAGTTCATCCGCTTCATCTATTACGACCTTTTTAAAGGCAGAAAGATCAATGAGTTTCTGATCCATCAGATCCAGCAATCTGCCTGGAGTAGCGACTACTATAGCCGGATCAGTCGAAAGTTCTGCTGCCTGCTTTTCATACGACTGTCCTCCGAAGATGGATATGGTGCTTATATTTACCTCAGATGGTGTACAATTTAGGATTCGCAGATAAGTCTGCTGTGCCAGTTCTCTGGTGGGACTTAGAACCAGTGTTTTATGTTCAGATTGTTTACTTTCTGTCAAAAGATACAAAACAGGTAGTGCAAAGGCTTCCGTTTTTCCCGTCCCTGTGGGGGATATAGCGAGGACATCTTTCCCTTTCAAGATGTTCGGAATCACAGCTTTCTGTATTCCTGTAGGTTCTGTGATCTGAAGGGTGTTGAGCTTTTCGACCAGCAGCTTTGAAAGATTTAATTCTTGAAAATTCAACTTTTTTTGTATTTTGAGATAAAACGAACAAAGATACCAAAAGAAAAATAACCACTTACTTTAAACCTGACGAATTAAAACATAAGGATTTGTCATTTATTTGGCGTACACAGGTTTTTACCATATAATTTAGGGGTGTGTTGATGGATTAAAGAATTTATTTTTAGTATTTTTGTTAAAACTGAAGAACAAAAGATGTCAGGAACCATATTACAGCATATGCAAACATACGAACCTTCTAAGCTAAGTTTTGATGATTTTAGGAAAATCATTATTGCCGACTACCGTCTGGCGGTAGAAAGCAGGTTTGTAAGTTTGTTGGGAAGAAAAGAAGTATTGACCGGAAAAGCTAAGTTTGGAATTTTCGGAGACGGTAAAGAACTTGCGCAGATTGCTTTAGCAAAAGTTTTTCGGGAAGGTGACTGGAGGTCAGGATATTATCGTGATCAGACCTTTGTATTTGCTTCCGGTATTTCTACTGTTTATCATTTCTTTTCTCAGTTGTATGCGCATCCTGATCTGGAGGCAGATCCTTCATCCGGCGGAAGACAAATGAATTGTCATTTTTCTACCCGTCAGATTGATGAAGACGGAAACTGGTTTAACCAGATGCAGCAAAAAAATTCGGCATCGGATATCTCTACTACCGGAGGGCAGATGTCCCGTATTATGGGATTGGGCCTAGCATCAAAATTGTATCGTCATAATCCGGATCTGAACCATCTCTCTTATTTTTCGGATAAAGGGAATGAAGTGGTATTCTGTTCTGTAGGAAATGCTTCTACTTCGGAAGGGGTTTTCCTGGAAACAATAAATGCTGCTGGAGTCAACCAGATCCCTGTTGTGATCTCTGTATGGGACGATGGCTATGGTATATCGGTTCCCAATGAAGTACAGACTACAAAAGGGGATATTTCGGAAGTACTCAAAGGATTCCAACGTCAGGAGGGGGACACAACTGGTTTTGAAATCTTTAAAGTGAACGGATGGGATTATGCAGGTCTGGTCGAGACTTACGAGCAGGCTGTCCGTTTCGCGCGGGAAGAACATGTTCCTTGTCTGGTCCATGTTACAGAATTGACACAGCCTCAGGGACACTCTACCAGTGGATCTCATGAACGCTATAAATCTGCTGAACGGTTAGAGTGGGAGCATGAATTTGACTGTAATGTAAAAATGAGACAATGGATTCTGGAGTCTGATATGGCTACAGAAGAAGAGCTGAACCAGATTGAAGCGGAAGCTAAAGAATATGTCCGTACGGAACAGCGAAGAGCGTGGACAGATTATCATAAAACTATTAACGGAGACCTTGAACAGGCAATAAGTCTGTTGGAACAGATAGAGTCTCCTTTGGTAGAAATGCCTTTAAAAACATTAAAATCATTGCCTGAACCTTCTTTTAAAGAAGTTTATGTCAATGTACGAAGAGCAATCCGTGAACTCAGAGGCGTACAGGTTAAAGGTAAGCAGGACTTGATGAACTGGTATCATGCACAGCAACGCGTGAATGAAAACCGGTTTAACGATTTTCTGTTTACGGATACTCCTGATTCTCCGTTAAATGTAAAAGTTATTCCTGCAGAATATGATGAAGAAACACGGATTGTGGACGGCAGGGAAGTACTGAATGCTTGTTTTGATGCTAATTTCTCCAGGGATGAGCGATTGGTTGCATTTGGCGAAGATGTCGGAAAGATCGGAGATGTAAATCAGGGATTTGCGGGGCTTCAGCAAAAATTCGGTGAACTGCGAATTTTTGATACGGGTATCCGTGAATCTGCTATCATTGGCAAAGGACTTGGGCTATCGCTGAGAGGGTTGCGACCTATTGCTGAAATTCAGTATCTGGATTACCTTATTTATGCGTTACCGATTCTGAGTGACGATCTGGCCAGTCTGAGTTACCGTACCAAAGCCGGGCAGAAAGCTCCGGTCATTGTGCGTACACGCGGACACAGGCTCGAAGGGATCTGGCATTCCGGTTCACCGATGACAGTATTACTGGGCGGTTTGAGAGGACTGCATATTTGTGTGCCAAGGAATATGACTCAGGCGGCAGGGATGTACAATACACTGCTGAGAGGGGACGAGCCGGCTGTGGTTGTGGAATGTCTCAACGGATACCGTCTGAAAGAAAAGATGCCAAAGAATATTGGCGAATTTACAGTTCCTTTAGGTATAGCTGAAGTGGTCAAAGAGGGAGCAGATCTCACTGTAGTTTCCTACGGATCGACACTGAGAGTTGTTCAGGAAGCTGCTATAGAACTTGAAAAACTGGGAATTAATATAGAAATTGTAGATATTCAATGCCTGTATCCGCTGGATCGGACGGAGATATGTAAATTATCCTTAGATAAGACCAATAGATTACTTGTCGTTGATGAGGATGTTCCGGGAGGTGCTTCGGCATATATTTTACAACATATACTGGAAAATCAAAAAGGTTATTATGTACTGGATGGCCAGCCTCGTACTCTGACTGCAAAGGCTCATCGTCCTCCGTACGGATCGGACGGGGATTACTTTACTAAGCCTTCTGCTGATGACGTGATTGAAATTGTCTATGAGATGATGAATGATGCTAATCCGGAAAAGTATCCTGCACTCTATTAAAGTAGTCAGCAGGATACCTTAATTTTTTTATCCTCTAAAAGATACTGGCAGCTCCTATAATAGCAGCTTTTTCATCCAGATTGCTTCTGCCAATGGTGTAGTGTCTGAATTCTTCGGTACGGTAAGATGTTATAATATCCAATGCCTTCGCAATATTTCCGCCTATTATATAATGTGTACAGTTATATTTTTCGCTGAAAAATTTCAAAAAGTCCAGTAACTGCGCACTGTATTCCTGAATAAGCGTAGAAAACTCTGCTTCGTCCTGATGTTGCTCCAGAATCTCTTTCAGACCTTCGGCCTTATTTCCGGTCAACTCTTCAAATCTTCTCGTGAACCAACGTGTTACCAGGTATTCTTCGAAAATAGAATCTCTGTATGCTGTGTTCCAGAGATCCGCATCAAACGCTTTATTGCCTTTACTCCATACGGCACTTCCTAATCCTGTACCCAGTGTAATACCCAGTATTTTTTCCTCATTATCAAGTTTGGAAGCAAATATTTCGCCTTGCAGAAATGCGGCTGCATCATTGATATATCTGATCTCGATGGAGGAGTTGCCCATAGCCTCACGAATACCTGCAGAAGTATCCAGCTGATATAAGCTGTCATATTTGTCCTGATTGTGCATCAGGGAAATTCCTTTTTCATAATCAAAGGGACCAGGCATAGCGATACCAAGTTGTGTGATTTTTTCCGGAGATTTTGTTATCGTCTCTTTAAGATTGGATGCCCAGCTTTGAAAAATCGATTTAGCATCCGAGGAAGAATCAACACGATTGCGTGTTACACTTTCAAATAGAATGGACCAGTCAGTCGTATCGACGATAGCTGAGGTAATATGAGAGCCTCCGATATCGGAGGCTAAAATGTATCGGTTAGAAACGGGCATTCGAATAACTTTTTTGTCTTAATAAATGGTCTGTAATCACGATTGCTGCCATAGCTTCTACTATAACTACTGCACGCGGTACTACACAAGGATCATGTCTTCCTTTGCCTGAAATACTTACAGACTCTCCTTCGGTATTAACCGTTTCCTGATCTCTCATAATAGTGGCAACGGGTTTAAATGCTGTACGGAATGTAATGTCCATTCCATTGGAGATACCTCCCTGAATACCACCTGAAAAATTTGTAATCGTATGTACATGCTCCAGATCCTGATCTTCGGTCAGAAAAATGTCGTTATGTTCAGATCCTATCATTTGTGATCCTTCAAATCCGGACCCATATTCAAATCCGTGTACAGCATTGATGCTCATCATCGCTTTGGCCAGATCAGCATGCAATTTGTCAAATACAGGCTCGCCTAATCCGGCAGGTACATTGCGGATGACTGTTGAGATTTTTCCTCCTACTGTATCCCCGGCTTTACGGATGCCGTCAATAAATGAAATCATTTCATTGGCTGTAGCGGGGTCTACACATCTTACAATATTATTTTCACGTTGTTCCAGCAGTGTAGACAGATCGCTGTGATCGAGATTAGGCGCATCAATCTTTCCTACTGAAGAGACGTGTGCAAATATCTCAATGCCAAGTTGTTTTAAGAATAATTTGGCTACAGCACCGGCTGCTACTCTTGCTGCAGTTTCCCGTGCGGATGAACGGCCACCTCCGCGATAATCACGATTACCGTATTTCATATGATACGTATAGTCGGCGTGAGAAGGTCTGAATTTATTCTGTATGTGAGAATAGTCTTTAGATCGCTGGTCTTCATTGGGAATGACCAGAGCAATTGGGGTACCGGTTGATTTTCCTTCAAATACACCTGAAAGAATTTTTGCAGTATCACTTTCTTTGCGTTGAGTTGTAATCTTGGATTGTCCGGGTTTTCTTTTATCCAATTCCGATTGGATGAAAGTCTCATCGATTTCGATATTTGACGGGCAACCGTCAATAATCACACCGATCGCTTCACCATGTGATTCCCCGAAAGTCGTAATCCTGAATACTTCTCCAAATGAATTTCCTGCCATAAAGTTTAATAATGTATTAGCAAAGCGTAAAGATATAGAATAAGACCATAATATTATGGTCTTATTCTATTTTATCTATGCAGTAATGGTAAAATTTTGATTTTTTAGGTGATCCCAGAATTCGGGATATGATTTTTCGACTACCATGTGGTCTTCTATATGAATCTGATCAAATACAAGGGCCAGCGGAGCGAATGCCATAGCCATACGATGATCTTCATATGTACTGATCGCTATGTTTTCAGGTTTGAAGACGTTGGAAGTCTTCAGATGATAAACTCCATTATCTTCTAAGAGCAATGCTCCGAATTTGCCAATCTCATTCTGAAGAGCAGCAATACGATCTGTTTCTTTGATTTTGAGTGTTTCCAGACCGGTAAATGAAATGTCGCGTTTCAATGCGGCTGCACATACAATGACTGTCTGTGCCAGGTCGGGACATTCTTTGAAGTCAAAAAGAGTCTGATCAGAGTCAACTGCTGACTTGCGAAGGTGGAGTCCGTCCTGTTCAAAAGAAGAACGTACGCCGAAGTGTGTCATTATATCTACTATTGCGCTGTCTCCCTGCAGGCTGTTCTGCTTCAATCCGGGAAGCACAATATGTCCGTCTTTGGATAGCGCCACTATTGCATACCAATAGGATGCAGCACTCCAGTCCGGTTCTATATATAAAGTAGCTTCTTTTGTTTCCTGAGGAGCTATCTCAATAGCATTTTCACTCCAAGTGTGAGATATACCCGCCTCTTTGAGCATATCTAATGTCATCGATACATAAGGTCTTGATGTCAGTTCTCCTTCAATATGAAGTGTAAGACCTTTTTTCAATGCCGCTGCGATCAGTAACAGTGAAGAAATATACTGACTGCTTATATTACCTTTTATGGAAACTTCATTTTTATTCTGAAACATTCCTCCTTCTATTTTCAAAGGGGGATATCCTGCTTTCTTCTCATAATGTATATCTGCACCTAATGTTTTTAATGCATCAACGAGAATACCTATAGGACGCTGTTGCATCCGCTCTGTACCTGTAAGGATAAAATTGCCTTTTACTAAGTTGAGGTAAGATGTCAAGAAACGCATTGCTGTACCTGCGGGTCCGATGTTGATTGTTTGGGTTTCGGATTGTGGCTCAGCAGCGATCTTTAAAGCACGTTGCATAATTACGGTGTCATCAGCATTCGAAAGATTTTCGATACGGACATTACCTTTACTCAGTGCCTGGATGATGAGGGCACGGTTGCTCTCAGATTTAGAACCTGTGAGCTGTACCGTACCTTTTATAGTTTTACCTGGATGGCTTAATGCGATGCTAGAATGCTCCATTACGCCTCCGTAGCTGGTGTGTTGTTCATTACTTCATTTTGTCTGCGGATAGACTCATTGTGTAACAGTTCTAAGAATTTTACTGTAAAATCCTGATCTAAGTTTAATGCATTGGCTAATTTTGCACGTTTTTGGACAATTTCATCCCAACGCGAAACCTGTAAGATAGTTACATTATTATCCCGTTTGTATTCTCCGATTTTCTCAGCAATTTTCATACGGTCTCCGATCTGCTGGATTATCCTGTCATCCAGTTTGTCGATTTCGGCACGTAGTTCAGAAAGTTTATCTTCGAAAGCAGGGTTATCGGATTCCGGACGACGTAAAGATAGGTGACCTACCAGTTCAGCCAAAGCTGCAGGAGTAAGCTGTTGTTTTGCGTCTGTCCATGCTACTGAAGGATCGATGTGTGATTCGATGATTAATCCCTGCATATCCATGTCCATTGCTTTTTGTGCTATGTACGGGATCAGTTCGCGATTTCCGCAGATATGACTTGGATCGTTGATAACCGGAAGATCAGGAATTAAGGTTTTCAGCTGAATAGCAAGATCCCACATCGGTTCATTTCTGAATGCTGTCTTCTCGTAGGAAGAGAATCCTCTGTGAATAGCGGCTAATTTTTTAATACCTGCACGGTTGATACGCTCTAATGCACCTACCCATAAAGACAGATCCGGATTCACAGGGTTTTTAACTAATACAGGTACATCAACACCTTGTAAAGCATCTGCTATTTCCTGTACAGTGAACGGGTTTGCTGTAGAGCGGGCACCAATCCAAAGGATATCTACTCCTGCAGCTAAAGCTTCTTCCACGTGTTTAGCGGTTGCAACTTCTGTTGCGGTCAATAATCCTGTTTCTTCTTTTGCTCTTTTTAACCACTCCAGGCCAATACTTCCTATACCTTCGAATTCTCCCGGACGGGTACGAGGTTTCCAGATTCCGGCACGTAATACATTTACTTTGCCGGTATTTGCCAAAAGGTGAGCTGTTGAAACCAGTTGTTCTTCAGTCTCTGCACTACAAGGGCCTCCGATGATCAATGGTCTGTCTCCGGTATCTAACCAGGATTTTAGCGGAAGGATGTCTAATGTGTGTTTCATTTTATTGCGTATTTTATATTTTCAGTTTATTAATTACAATTTCTCATTTTTAATGTATTCACCCATGATACTGAAGTTGACAGTATGCTTCAATACTTTGCGGATAGCCGCATCGTATTCGGATTGTTTTTTCCATTCGACATCTACATAAAAATCATAGTCATTACGACGTCCTACGACGGGCATAGACTGGATCTTTGTCAGATTGACATTTTGCTCTGCAAAACACTGAAGTACATTGGCCAGCGCGCCTACTGCATTACCGGTTTGGAAAGATAAAGATGCCTTATTCGCATTTTTCTGTTCCACAACTTCATCTGCAAGAATCAGAAAACGTGTTGCGTTCTTTTTGTTCGTTTCAATTCTGCGTTCAATAATTTCAAGACCGTAAAGTTTAGCGGCAAGTTCCCCCGCAATCGCTGCTGTGGTGGTCAGCTTTTCATCTGCTATCTTCTTTGCTGCAGCTGCTGTATCTGTGAACTCTTTCACCAGAAAATGAGGATGATCTTCCAGAAAGGCATCACACTGACGGATAGCAATGGGATGAGATTCTACAATCTTGATATCTGCTAATTTTACCCCCGGCAGCGCTAGCAAGTGCTGTTGGATGTGCAGATAGACTTCACCTACAATATGAAAGCGGTAGTCACGCAACAGATTGTAATTTTGAAGAATACTTCCGGCAATTGAATTCTCTATGGCCATGACCACATAATCTGCTTTTCTCTGTTTCAGAATATCACAGGTTTTTTTGAAAGAATCACATTCGACAATTTCTATATCATTGCCAAAATATTTGAAGGCTGCTTCTTCGTGAAAAGAGGCCTTTGCCCCCTGTATTGCAATTTTTAAGCTCATTTTTCTTGTTAACTTTCCAAAAAAAAAGGTCCCGAATATTTCCGGGACCCTCTATATATCTGTATAACTTATATCTATATACTAGTCCCTGCTCTTATTGCTAAAATAAAAGAAACCAAAAAATAGATATGTGTTATTATGTTTCATTTTCTGTGTCTCGTGTTTGACATTTCAAATGTACGGCAAAAAATTAAAAATCCAAATAAAATTTAAAATTTATTGTTTTTTTAGTCATTAAAGATGTGTTTTTTATGTTGATTTTTAGGTGTAAAAAATAGCTAATATTTGTGTTAATTTTGTGTGAATTTTATGTTAAAATTACTTCTTTTATTTTGTTTATATTTTAATAAAATATTTATATTAAACTATTTGTGTGTTTTATTTGCTTAAATTAATGCTTGTATATTTGGTTGTTTTTCTTGTGTTTTTTATGGCCTTTTTTATTAAAATTTCTTGTATTTTTTTTGTATTATTTTTATTTAAAATATGTGTTTTTTAGAAGGTTATTTTGTTTGGAATTATACTTTTCCTTTAATTATTTTGGTTTTACTAATTTTGCAGCTTCCCTTTTATAATTTATATGAAGATACTTTTGAGGTGTTTACCTCTGTTTTTTATTGCTTTTACTTCTTTTACAGATCAGTCTAAAAGATTAGAAACTGTGTCTGATCACAGTTATATAGTGCGCCGGGTGATTGATGGAGATACCTTTGTGATTGAGGACGGCTCTTCCAAAGGAACGAAAGTGAGGTTTATAGGTATAGATGCTCCTGAATCCCGAAATACAGGGCGAAAACTGATTGGCTATTTCGGAGCGGAATCCAAAAAATATTTAACAGAACGTTTAAAGAATAAGCATGTTAGTCTTACTTTTGATGTTGCAACGCGGGATCGGTATGGCCGCCTGCTGGCTTATGTGTATATCGATAGTGTATTGTTAAATGCAGAACTTGTAGAAAAGGGATATGCGGTAACAATGACTGTTCCTCCAAATGTGAAATATGCAGCGTATTTCAGAGAACTGGAGCGAAAAGCCCGATTGCATAAGGCCGGACTCTGGAAATAGAAGAATATGATATTTGTTTTTTTAAGTGTTATCTGTAGTGTATTAGTCGCCATTTGTATTAAATGGGCCAAAGGCAAAGGTATTAATCATTTACAGTTAGTGTTGTGGAATTATCCTGTAGCTTTGTTGATGACATGGGTATTTCTAAATCCCGGGCCTGTACGCTGGAATAATCCTATTCTTCCCTGGAATCTGTATTTGCCCTTAGGTATTCTCTTGCCTACATTATTTCTAATCATTGCGCTTTCTATAGAATACAGCGGTATTGTAAAGACAGAAGTTGCCCAAAGACTTTCCTTGTTTATTCCGCTTACTGCTGCTTTTCTGTTATTTGGAGAGCGTATTGAGTCCGGTAAAATAACAGGACTTGCAGTAGGAGTGATAGCTATCATCTGTTCGATCGGATGGAGTAAGGGTGGAGAGAAATCAGGAAAACAGACTTCTGCTATTATATATCCGGCTATCGTATTTATTGGGATGGGATGTATAGATGTGCTTTTCAAGCAGGTGGCACAGCATAAAGAGATTCTCTATACGGCTTCCATGCTGATCATTTTTGCACTGGCATTGTTGGTGGCATGTGGATGTTTGTTTTATCTGTTGTTTTGGAAAAAGCAAAAGTTTGATATACAGTCCATGTTTGGCGGGTTGGTTTTGGGTGTTTTCAATTTCGGAAATATTATGTTTTATATGAAAGCACATCGCGCTATTCCGGAGAATCCATCTATAGTATTTACTTCTATGAATATCGGGGTGATTGCTTTCGGAGCATTAGCCGGTATCTTTTTATTTAAAGAAAAATTGTCTATATTGAATAAGGCGGGACTTGGTCTGGCTGTAATTTCTGTTTTATTAATTGCTTATCTGTGAGTTTATTTGAAGATACTTATCGTACTATTGAAACACCCTCCGAAGGAATTTTTCGGGACAAAGGGAGTAAATTTATTGCTTATGCCTATCCGTTCAGAGATGAAGCTGCATTGAAAACTGTAATTCAGGAATTAAAGGACTTACATCCTAAAGCGAGGCATCACTGCTGGGCTTATCGTTTGACACCGGATCGTGCAGTATTCCGGGTAAATGATGACGGAGAACCTTCCGGTACGGCAGGCAGACCTATTCTCAATGTGTTGCTTTCTCAGGATGTGACAAATATCCTGATTGTAGTGGTACGTTATTTTGGAGGTACACTGTTAGGTGTTCCCGGATTGATTAATGCCTACAAGACAGCTGCACAGGAAGCACTGACAGGTTCTGTGATTGTAGAACGTACTGTGAATGATGTGTATAGTGTGTCCTTTGACTATCTGCAGATGAACGATGTAATGCGGGTAGTGAAAGAGGAAGAGTTGATCATGTTGAAGCAGGAGTTTGATAATAGCTGTTATATGGAGCTGGAAATCAGAAAAATGCAGGTCAATACGGTTGTGAAAAAAATGAATTCAATAGAAGGAGTAGGTCTTAATTACTTAAAAACAATATGATCCCAGCATCTGAACTTATTATAAATACAGATGGAAGTATTTACCATCTGAATATTATGCCGGAAGATCTGGCAAACACTGTCATAACAGTAGGTGACCCGGACAGAGTTGCAGAAGTGTCTAAATATTTTGACCATATAGAACTTAAGAAAGGTAAACGGGAATTTATCACGCATACAGGTACGGTTCGTGGGAAAAGAATTTCTGTCATCTCTACAGGTATTGGTACTGATAATATTGATATTGTACTGAATGAACTGGATGCATTGGTCAATATTGATTTTCAATCAAGAGCACCTAAGTCAGATCTGATCAGTCTGGATATCATTCGTGTAGGTACTTCCGGAGCTGTACAGGCAGATTTGCCTATGGGAACAATACTCGCTTCCGAGATCGGGATTGGTTTTGATGCTTTGATGCAATATTATAAGCGAGCGCTCTCTGCTTTGGAAACAGAGATTCAACAGGAAATCGGGCAACAGTTTCCGGACCTGCATTTTCAACCTTATGTGGCGCAGGCGAGTGATAAATTACTGAAACAGTTTGCATCTGAACTTCCGAAAGGAATGACTGCCACTGCTCCGGGATTTTACGGCCCTCAGGGAAGGGCATTGAGAACGCAGAATGTTTACCCTGATTTTATAAACAAGATTAACCGGTTCAGAGTCGGTGACAGAAGGATTACTAATCTGGAGATGGAAACAGCGGGAATATATGCAATGGCTGCGGCTTTGGGGCATCATGCATTGTCCATCAATGCCATATTAGCCAGTCGTGTGAGCGCTACATTTAGCCCGGAACCTCAAAAGATAGTGGAAAAAGCTATCCAATATGTTCTGGAAAGGATATCATATAGCTGATTTACTTCTTTTGAAACCAGTGCTTTTTCTTTCCAGGGAGAAAAAGGGAGGAGAGATGTGGCATTCTGATTTTACTGTTGAAAGGAGTCTGTTTTACAAATCCTTTCTGAAGGTATTAGGTTTGTCCGGAATTGATAACAGGTCATCTGTTGGCGTTTCCGCCAACAGTATATTCTACTTAAATCTTTAAATTAAGCTACACCTTTTCTGTTTGCATCAAATTTGAGCATGATAAACAGGAGTATGGTGAAGCTCCAAAGGGAGGATCCTCCGTAACTGATAAAAGGTAAGGGAATCCCGATAACAGGAACTATACCTATCGTCATGCCGATGTTGATAAAGACGTGAAAGAATAGGATAGACGCTACTCCATAGGCATAAATCCGTGCAAAGGCAGATCGCTGTCGTTCGGCTATATTGACGATACGAACCAATAAGGTCATATAGACAGCTATAAGAATCGTACTTCCGACAAATCCCCACTCTTCACCTATGGTACAGAAAATAAAATCGGTACTCTGTTCAGGAACAAAGTTATATTTAGTCTGCGTTCCCTGTAAATATCCTTTACCTAGTAACTGACCCGATCCTATGGCGATCATGGATTGATTGAGGTTGTAACCTTGACCTTTCGGGTCATCCATTTTACCTAAAATGATATCAATACGGTTACGTTGATGCTGTTGTAAAATATGCTCGTATGCAAAATCCACACATAGTATGTATGCTGTGGAGACGACAAAGAGTATAGAAATATTGATAAGGTATTTTCGTCTTTTTCGAAGGCTGAAAGCGAAGAATCCACAGATAGCCAGTAAAGAGCCTATCAGTATCCACTGATTTACCAATAGTGCAAGTACAAACAGTAAGATACACATACCAATAAACAGCAGGAAGCCGGTGTTGACATATCCTTCACGGTAGAAGACAAATATTAAAGAAAAGAAAGCTAACGCTGATCCTGTATCCGGCTGGAGCATAACTAACATAACCGGAAACAATACAATTCCTGCACCTATAGCCAGTGTTTTCATGGTAGGAGCTTTATTGCTCTGACTGCTGAGGTAATAGGCCAGCAACAGACAGGTCGCCAGTTTTCCGAACTCGGAGGGCTGCAGCCTGAAACTTCCAAGTGGTATCCAGGCCTGATTACCGCCCACATTTCGCCCAACGACCAGTACGGCTATAAGGAGGAGGGTAACGACTATGTAGATAACCGGAGCGGAAGAGCTGAAGAACTTAGCATCAATAATCAAAATACTGATCCCGATAATGATAGCAGAAAAGATATAAATGGACTGTTTACCGTAGTTTGTCTGCAGGTTGAACAATTCCGGATGTTCCGGATCAAAGACGGCAGCATGAATATTGAACCAGCCAATAAGACAGAGGGTTAGCCACAGCAAGATTGTTAACCAATCGATTCTCCCGAAGAAGGATTTTTGCTTAACATTATTCATATCTTTTCTTTATTTGGCTATGGTGAACTAATACTGATTTTCTGTCGTCTCTTATTGCTGCAGTCTGCTGAACTGTTTTTGCCTTTGTTTTTGTACTATCTTTTTTCACGTCCTCTTTCTTCGGTTTCGGAATTTCCTTTTTCGGCATGAAGCTCGCATTATAGATGCGATCCTGAATGTACTTAGGCATAGTGATGGTATCCTTGACATATTTTTCGACCATCATACTGGCAATAGGTCCTGCCCATACACCTCCGTAACCGGCATTTTCAACAAATACAGCAATTGCGATTTTTGGATTTTCACGTGGTGCAAAAGCAAAGAATACCGCATGGTTTTCACCGTGTGGATTTTGGGCAGTTCCTGTTTTTCCACACATTTCTATTCCATTAATTCTGTTGGAATATGCTGTACCTCCCGGTGAGTTCACGGCCTGACTTAAGCCTTCTATCACCATCTGGTAGTATTTCGCATCTACTCCGGCAGAAATTTTTTCTGTAAATTCTTCTTTCAGGATTTTTTTGTCACCTATTCCTTTGATCAGGTGAGGACGGTAATAAAACCCTCTGTTGGCAACTATGGCCATGATATTTGCCATCTGCAAAGGAGTAATACCCATTTCTCCTTGTCCGATGGATAAGGAAATATTGAATGAGGATCTCCATTTGTCATTACCATATCGTTTCGTATAAAAGTCTGAAGTAGGTAACAGACCTGGTTTTTCTCCCGGTAAATCGATTCCTAATTTATGACCTATACCAAATTTCATAGTAGCCTCTCTCCACAGATCATATGCCTTTGGTCCGGAAAGTCCTCTTGAGTCTATCATCCGGGCATAAGTGTATCCATAGTAAGTATTGCAGGAGCGTTGTATAGATTTGACGAGACTGGTCGGACCATCGACGTGTGTACAACGCATAAATCCGCGTCCGCCTCCGTAGCTGTATCCTCCGGGACAATTAAATACGGTGTGCGTATCTATCATACCAGCCTGTTGTGCTGTCAGGGCTGAGACGACCTTAAATACCGATCCCGGTGGATAAGAAGCCTGAATAGGCCGGTTAAACATGGGTTTGGTCGGATCATTCAGTAATTTCATATAATTGTTGCCTCTCTGTCTGCCCACCATCAGGTTGGGGTCATAACTCGGGCTACTTACATAAGCCAGTATTTCTCCGGTAGAAGGCTCGATTGCAACAATAGATCCGAGCTTATTCTTCATTAATTTTTCGCCGAGGATCTGCAGTTCTTTATCCAGCGAGGAGATCAATCCGTCTCCGGCTACGGCAAGTGTATCGTACTTCCCTTCCATGAAGACTCCTTTTGGTCTGTTGAGCGCATCGACCATAAGATTTTTAACCCCTCTTTTGCCGCGTAGAAGATCTTCATATGCCCGTTCTACTCCACTGGCACCAATATAATCCCCCGGTCTGTAAAAGCCATTGGATTTTTCAATGTCGCGATCTCTTACTTCCTCAATATAACCGAGGAACTGTGCTGCAAGACTGTCCGGATAACTACGTACCGTACGATTCTGTACATAGAATCCTCTGAATTTGTAGAGGTGTTCCTGAAGGCGTGCATAGGTCGTTGCCGAAAGTTGTTTTTCAAATTGAGAGGCTCTGAATGGAGAATGCGCACGTGCTTTGGCCATCCTGTTGTCAAATCCGGCTTTATCAATATCTATTAGTGAGCAGAGTAAAGCGGTGTCTATATCTTTCACTTCTTTTGGAGTGACCAACAGATCGTAGACGGGCTCATTCTGCACCATTACCTTACCGTTGCGGTCTAAGATGACCCCACGGGCAGGATATACAATGACTTTTCTCAGGACATTGTTATTAGCAGACAGAAGATAAGTATCGTCAATGATTTGAAGATAAAAAAGTCGAGCAATCAGTATAATGGCAACGGCAATAAATATCCCTTGAATGACGTATTTACGAGCAAAAAAACTGTTCATAAACCGGAGGTTTCCTTCGTTATTAGAAAAATGTACAGAATTGATTATGCATTATATCGGGTCTTCTTTCTAAAGAATAATAACCCGGATAATAGGATGATAATCAGTGTAAAGATACAACTTAATCCGATACTTAAGAGTGTATATTGAAATTGGTAAAATGAAAATACTTCTAATATATACAATACCGTATGGTGGACTAAGATGCCGAAAAATGTATAGGAAAGGAACCATTTAAATCCCATTTCTCCTAATGATGGGGTCAGGTAGGATTCTTTCATATCTACTTCCAGTGTGATGTTGTGGAAAAAGATCCTGTACCAGGCTAATGCTACACATGCTGCGGCATGGACGCCCAGTGAATCATAGAATACATCTACTGTCAGCCCGGTCAGAAATGCCAGTACGTACAGTAAAAGATTGGGAATACCTATAGGTAAGAGAAGAATAATAAGAATATAAGGGAAAGGGCTTGCGAGATTGTAATAACCAATATTCTTGAACAGGAAAACCTGTAAAAGAATAAGGACCACAAAACGTAAAAAATTAATTAAAACCGTTCTACCCATTGTCGTTATTCGTTTCTTCTAAAAGTCTTTTTTCTTCAGCCATTTTATCTTTAAGAATATATACATGCTGAAGATTTGAAAAATTGGTGGAAAGTAATAGTCTCAGATCCAGAAAACTTTCACCGGAGGTAATACCTGTCTCTACGATTCGGCCAACTTGTATTCCCTTCGGGAAAATTGAAAAACCGGAAGTGTATACCTGTTCTCCTTTGGCTACTTTAACATGATTAGGAATATCACGTACCATAGCATAACGTGAATCCCGGTTGTTTCCCCACATTAAAGATCCGAATACTTCTGATTTGCCCAGGGTGACGGAGATACGGGTGTCCGGATGCAATAGAGACTGTACTGTACAGAAGTCTTTTGAGACATTCAGCACAATACCCACAACACCATTGGATGTGATGACTCCCATGTCTTTTTCCACTCCGTCTTTAGAACCTTTATCCAGCGTTAGATAATTGCTTTTCTGATGAATACTATTGTTGGCTACATTGGCAACAATAAACTGATAACGTCCTTCTTCTATGCTGTCTACCAGACGTACGCTGTCGGAACTGTCTTTGACGGTATAGCGTTGCAGCTGGTTATGAAGGATCGCATTTTCCTTAACGAGCTGGTCATTGGCATCAGCCAGTGCAAGGTAGCTTTTCCAGGAGTTAACCTTAGCATACATACTACCGATCACGACATTGGAAGAATTAAAAGCTGATGCGCGTTGGAAGTTGTTGTTTTTGACAACAAGTATTACAGAAAAGACAAAAAACAGGACAAACCAAAAAAAGGCGTTATATCTAATTAAGAATAACCAAAGGTTTCTCATGTTATTGCTGGTGTTTTTTAACAACTACGCGATATAGCAGGGTATTCCTGTCTATATCGCGTAGCTGGAATTGATGTTCAAAGAATTACTGCATTAAAAACTTGAATTTACCAATATTTTTTAATGCTGTGCCTGTACCGCGTACAACAGCACGAAGAGGGTCTTCTGCTACGTGAACAGGAAGTTTTGTTTTAGCCTGAATACGTTTGTCCAAACCTCTCAGTAATGCTCCTCCTCCGGTCAGGTAGATACCGGTCTGATAGATATCTGCTGATAGTTCTGGTGGAGTTATTTCTAATGCTTTCAGGATAGCCTCTTCAATTTTAGAAATGGATTTATCCAGACAATGTGCAATCTCTGTATATGAAACGGTGATCTGTTTAGGAATACCTGTCATCAGGTCACGTCCCTGTACTGCAAAATCCTCAGGTGGCTCCTGCAACTCAGGAAGAGCAGCGCCAACTTCAATTTTGATTTTTTCTGCTGTACGGTCTCCGATCATGATATTATGTTGTCTTCTGATATATTGTACAATATCGGAGTCAAAATTATCTCCGGCAACACGTATAGACTGATCGCAAACGATTCCAGATAATGCGATGACAGCAATTTCTGTTGTACCACCACCGATATCGATGATCATATTACCAACCGGTTCTTCTACATCGATACCGATACCGACAGCTGCTGCCATAGGTTCGTGAATCAGGTATACTTCTTTTGCTCCTGCAATTTCTGCAGAATCTCTTACTGCGCGTTTCTCGACTTCTGTGATTCCGGAAGGGATACAAACGACCATTCTGAGCGATGGGAAAAACCAGCTTTTTCCGTTGTTTACTAATTTTACCATTCCTCTGATCAGATGCTCAGCGGCCGTAAAATCAGCGATAACACCGTCACGAAGAGGACGTACGGTTTTTATATTATCGTGAGTCTTACCTTCCATCTGCATAGCCTGACGGCCGATCGCAATTACTTTATTGGTAGTGCGGTCAAATGCAACGATAGAGGGTTCGTCTACTACTACTTTGTCATTGTGGATAATCAGGGTATTAGCTGTACCCAAATCGATCGCAACTTCTTGCGTAAACCAGTTAAATAACCCCATTTAGTGAATTTTAAACGATTTTTTATTAATATGCAAAACTACTGAAAAATTATCAATCTCTGTGTACAATGAAAAAAAATTATTTGGTTCAAAATGAACCGAAAAGAATCTTTTGATAGGTATTAAATCGTTAACGGAAAAGGAGGGATTATCGTATAATTTTACTGCTTTTTTTATTGTTAAAATTTAAAAATGCCCCATTATTTTAATATTAGTTGTTAAGTAAACTAATCGTTTACTCATAACCATTATTAGGAAGATTTATGCTGTTCCTTATGTTGAGTTTTGATTCTGTTTTTAAATAAATAGAGCTGCAATTTGCAGCTCTATTGGGTTTTATTTTGCACCCGGTGGGCAATAAGTTTTAAGGAATTTGGTAAACAAAGTTGACAAATGTTTTGTTGTTCCGGCTCCTTCGTTGATAGAATGGCTACGGTTTGGGTAGGACATCAGTTGAAATTGTTTATTATATTTTACCATTTCGTTGATATATACTTCTGTGTTTTGGTAGTGTACATTGTCATCGCCTGTCCCGTGTATGAGTAATAAGTTCCCTTTTAGGTTTTTGACGTAAGATACAGGAGATCCTTTTATAAAGTCTTCTTTATTTTCCTGCGGTAAGCCCATGTAGCGTTCCTGATAGATGTTGTCATAAAACAACTGGTTTGTCACAGGAGCAATGGATATTCCGGTTTTATAGATATCCGGATATTGTCCCAGGAGGTTAAGTGTGGAAGATCCGCCACCGCTCCATCCCCATACGGCTATTCGTTCGGGGTCTACAAAATTCCATTTCAGGATTTCTTTTGCTCCCATTGCCTGATCACGAATGTTGAGACGACCAATATTTCTGTAGATAGATTTGCGCCATACCCGGCCTTTCGGTGCTGGTGTACCACGGTTCTCCAAAGAAATATAGATGTATCCGTCATCTGCCATACTGCCTGTATATAATGGATTATATCCCGTGTAGGTGTCATCCGTTACGGTTTGTGCTGCAGGCTCTCCGTAAACATAGAATACAACCGGATATTTTTTAGCAGGATCGAAATTTTTTGGTTTTACCATCCATCCGTCCAATTCTATGCTATCCTGCGTTTTGATTTTGATGAATTCCACATGTTTCGCTAATCCTTCTTTAACGGAAGTTGGTTTTGCCATTTCTTTATGTTCCGGGAGGGTTACCACAGATCCAGTAGAGCTGAATGTCGTACTCTTGCTGTTGAAAATGGCAAGTTTACCATTGGAAGAGATTGTATAGGTATTTGTGCCTTTATACTGAGTCGGAGTTACGCGACTGGCCTGCCCACCATTCAGGCTGATTTTATACAAAAACTTTTGCGTTGCATTAGCAGGGGAAGCCGAGAAATAAATAAGATTGGCTTTCTGGTCAATATTATCTACTTGTATAACATCGTAGTTGTCTTTTGTAATCAGGCTTTCCTTACCCTGCATGTCAATTTTATAAATCTGTCTCCATCCGTTTTTTTCGGATAGCCAGATAAATTCTTTTCCCTCATTGATCCAGTCCCAACCGCTTGGGTCTCCGTTATTCCAGCGGGCTTTAATGTCTATCCATGCTTCATCGGTTTCCTGATGGATGGTTTTGGACGTCGCATTTATCGCATCACATACGATAATTTTGCTCACATTTTGTTTTCGGTTCAGCTGTTGGAGTATGATAGATCTGGAATCCAGCACCCATTCCATGCGCGGGACATAATGCTGAATATCGTCTCCTTCTATCCCGGCTTTTTGGGTGCTTCCGTCAGATACATTATAAAACCATATTGTACAAGAGGAGGGATTCATACCTACTTTCGGATATTCTACCGGAATAGTAAAAGAATACAGGCTATCTGTATTGTTGATCATCAGGAAATTACGGGTTTCTTTTGCATCTAATTTCCAATAGGCAATTTTTGTTCCGTCAGGTGACCATCGGAATCCGTCCTGACATCCGAACTCTTCTTCGTAAGCCCAGTCAAATGTACCGTTGATAATGCGATCTGTGCCGTCTTTGGTTATAGCCTTGAATGTATTCGAAGAGAGGTCTTCTATGTAAATATTATGTTTGGAAACATAAGCGACTTTTTTGCCATCAGGCGAAAACTTTGCAAACATCAGAGAGGATACTGGCAATCCTTTGCCCAGTTGAACAAGCTTTTTGGTTTTTTTATCAAAGATCCAGTAATCTCCTCTTGTATTATCACGCCATACCCGTTGCGTATTGGCAAAGAGTAAAAGACTATTTCCATCAGGAGATACCTGAAAACTCTGGACTTCCAGAGCTTGCGCAGAATCTTTAGGGATAAGTTCCTGTGTCGTCAGAAAAGGTTTGTTCTGATCAGAATGCAACAGATCCACAATGTCGATTCCTTTGGCAGAGAATGAATAATAGGCATTGCCATCTGCCGTCCATTGCATTTTTTGAGCGAAAGCATTACTTACTAATAAGATGCAAAATATGGATAGAAAATATGTGTTGAATTTTATCATAAAATAAAAATTATGCTGCTAATAGTTTGATCTGTAGTTCTCAATTTCTTCTGCGGTCTTCATGAGTTCCGGGCCTAATAACCGATAGCCATCTGCTGTGATCAGGAAATCATCTTCTATACGGACTCCGCCGAAATTGCGGTATTCATTTACTTTATCATAATTGATAAAGGCGCTGTTTTTGTTCTCTCCCTGCCAGATGTCAATCAGTTCAGGAATAAAGTATATCCCGGGCTCTACAGTGACCACATGGCCAGCTTTCAGTGGTTTGCCCAGACGAAGGGATTTCAGTCCGAATGTGCGGGTATCTTTTGGTTCGTCCGGAGTGTATCCCACATACTGTTCTCCGAGATCTTCCATATCATGCACGTCCAGTCCCATCATATGCCCGAGTCCGCATTGAAAAAACAGCGTATGGGCATGTGCTTTTACTGCTTCTTCAGCATCGCCTTTCATCAATCCAATGGATTTCAGCCCTTCGACAAGGGCAAGGCAGGCTTTAAGATGAATATCTTTAAAATTTATATCGGGCGAGAGCGCATTTCTTGCATTCGTAAAAGATTGCAGTACGATGTTGTAGATTTCTTTTTGTTTGGTGCTGAATTGCGGATCTGCCGGGAATGTACGGGTAAGATCTCCGGCATATCCCATTGCCGTCTCTGCACCGGAGTCATTTAAAAAAAGATCTCCGCTTTTAAGGGTATTCAGACGGTAGTGATTATGCAGTATACCACCGTTGATAGTTACAATAGGGGGATAAGCCATTTCACAACTCTGATCAGCAGCCAGATGCTGGATAGCATTTGCTATCTCAAATTCCCGGATCCCCGGTCTGACTAGTCGCATAGCGAGCAGATGCATTTCGGTAGAAACACGAATAGCTTCCTCTATTTCCCTGATCTCCTGATCTTCTTTGATCTCTCTTTGCTTTACGACAGCTGTTATAAAAGATACCGAGGACTGAATAGCAGATACAGAAATACTGAATAGTTGCGTCAGTAAGATCTTATTGGAAGGCTGATAAGGAGGGAGATAATGTACCATGCGATTCTTGTTGTTCTGCAGATAAGTTGCCAGAGCCGAGAAAGATCGTGTCTCGGTGACACCTGAACGTAAGCATTTCTCTTTTAATGTCTCCTGTTTACCCATCCAGACAATATCATCGATACTTAATTCATCGCCAAATACAATGGTTTTATCTTCATCGATATCGATAACTGCGGCCAGGCGGGGTTCCTGTATCCCGAAATAATATAAAAAAGTACTGTCCTGACGAAATCTGTATGGATTATGTTCAAAATTGACCGGATTTTCAATATTTCCCAAAAATAGGAGAATACCACGATCCATATTTTTCTTTAAGACATTTCTTCGTTCCTGATAGGAATGTGCTGTAAACATATAGTTGCTGTTTAATCTGTTAAAATTAAGGTATTTCGCTGTTGAAGACAGGATGATTATCTGTTTTTTACATTTTCACTTTGATATAATAGTTAAAGGTATCAATGTCAATGTTTTGTCTGTTCAATTGCTCTATAGGTACAGGCTTAAACTGCTGATCAAACGTGTATTGTTCTTTTGCTTCTCCTTTTTTACCAATAGCTATCGGCATTTTGAAATCTTTGACTTCACTGATCCATCGGGCTGCAGGCATACCTTTATTGTTCCAAACCACTTCCAGTGTAGGAATGTTGGTATGCTGTACATACTGCTCAAAAACTTTTGACAGATCTATACCCGATTCACGAGATACATAAGAGGTGATATCCTGATAATCCACAGTTTTATGATAGAATTTTTTGTTTAATCCCCGCAAGATTGCACGCCATTTTTCATCATTATTTATCATGGAGCGGATCATATTATGTAATACTCCGCCTTTGAGATACATATCACCGGATCCCTCTTTGTTTACATCATATGGGCCCTGCATAGGAGTGTCATTCAGGATACCCCGACGATTGCCGTTTACATATTCCTGACTGGCGTGTTTGCCATAATGATAGTCAATGTATAATGCTTCGGAATAGTTTGTGTAGCTCTCATGGATCCAGAGATCAGCGACATCTTTGGCCGTTATATTATTCCCGAACCATTCGTGGCCGGACTCGTGGATAATAATAAAATCCCATTTCATTCCCCATCCTGTACCGGAACTTTCTGTGCCCAGATAACCGTTTTTGTACTTATTACCATAAGCAATGGCACTCTGATGTTCCATACCCAGATGGGATGTTTCGACCAGTTTATATCCATCTTCATAAAAAGGATAGGGGCCAAACCAGTGTTCCAGGGCTTCAAGCATGGGTTTGACATTTTCACCAAAGTGCTTTTTAGCGATGGTTTCATTTCCGCGAAGGACATAATAATCAATGTCCAGTTTACCTTTTTCTCCCTGATAGGCATCCTGCATATGTACATAATCGCCTATATTCAGCGCCACATTGTAGTTGTTGATCGGATTAGAGACACTCCAGTGGTAAGTTGTATATCCGTCATTACCCTTTTCAACGCTTTTAAGCCGGCCATTAGAAATATTCATTAAAGAGGAGGGAACTGCAACTGAGATCAGCATACTGTCTACCTCGTCAGACAGATGATCTTTATTAGGCCACCATGCACTGGCACCCAGACCCTCACATGCTGTGGCTATCCAGGGATTTCCGTTTTTATCCTTTTTCCAATCGAATCCTCCGTCCCAGGGTGCACGTTGAGCCTCAACAGGATTGCCGGAATAATAAACCTCAAAGGATTCCTGATTTCCCTTTTTTATAGTTTGTGGAAATGATATAAAGACAGCGTTATATTCTCTTCTGAAAGGCAGGGTTTTGCCCTTATATACAACTTTATCAATAGTCAGGTTTTCAAAGAGGTCAAACTGTAATTCTTTGAAGTCCGTGACTGCCTCGAACCGGAAGAGGTTACGGCCTGAAATATACTTTTGCTCAGGGTTGACTTTTATGTTAAGATGATAAAATTGCACATCATAGCAGGTCCGCAGGGGAGTAAGCTTCCCGCGTAAGGAATCAGCCCGGGTAAAACTGTTTTTAGGGTGTAAGAGTTGCGAATAAGATTGTAAGGAGAACAACAATAACAGCAAAAGAATAGGGTAGCGCATAACCGATCACAAATTGATCTATAAAAATAGCAAAAGAACCCGAAAAGTAAAGGTCTTAAATTCCCTTTGCTGTTTTTCTGTTTGTAAAGAATTCGCTGATTTCTGTAACAGAATGTGCGTTAAGACAGTTTGCTGCAGATACTCCTCCTTTGCGTGCTACATAGACACCGTAGTGCATATCCAAAAGTCCTTCTGTACGGTGTGCATCCGGATTGATCGATAACAATACACCTTTTTCGATAGCGTATCTGTGCCATCTCCAGTCCAGATCGAGCCGCAGAGGATTGGCATTAATCTCGATAACGACCTGATTTGCGGCACAGGCATCTATTATTTTTTTGAAATCCAATGGATATCCCGAGCGGCTTAATAATAATCTTCCTGTTGGATGCCCCAGAATAGTAGTGTATGGATTTTCTATAGCTTTTATCAATCTGTCTGTCGCTTTCTCTTCATCCATTTTGAGATTGGAATGTACAGAGGCAACTACAAAATCAAATTTAGCGAGTATCTCATTCGGATAATCCAGAGATCCGTCCGAAAGAATATCAGATTCAATACCTTTGAAAATACGGAATGGCGCCATTTTTTCGTTCAGCGCATCTACTTCTTTCCATTGTTGTTCCAGACGATCTATAGACAGACCGTTTGCATAAACCGCCGTACGGGAGTGATCGCAAATACCAAAATATTCTAATTCCAGATCCTCTTTACTGTATCGCGCCATTTCAGTCAGACTATGGACGCCGTCACTATATGTAGAGTGGTTGTGAACTGTGCCTTTTAGTTCTTCAAAAGTGATCAGCTGCGGAAGTGTATCGGTCTTTGCTTTTTGGATTTCATCCAATCCTTCTCTAAGTTCGGGTTCGATATAGGCTAATCCGAGCAACTGATAGATTCCGGCTTCTGTAGAGGCTGACGGAAGCGGTTGTTGTATGGCTTCTAATTGTTGGATATGAAGTTCTGAACCTGTAGTTTCTAAAAGTGTGTGCGCAAAATTTTCCGGATCTGTAGTTAAAAAACGGAAGAGAAAGCCATTGCTGTCTTTTGCTTCGATCTGATCCGGGGCTTGCTCCTGAATCTGTATATCGGGAATCGTAGTTAATACCTTTTGCAGCTCTTCTGTTGGAGCGGATAGTAAAAAATCTACACGATCTAGTATTTCAACTTTTCTTCTGAATGCTCCGGTATAAGAAACTGCTGTATGTTCAGGTAAGGCCATACGCAGTTTATTGAGAATTGCTTCTGCAGAAGGTAAGACCTTCGCATATAGAAACCAGCCTTGATTGGCAATAGAAAATTCTATGTTTTTCTTTATATCTTCCTGCGTTTTGAGACCAAAGCCTTTAGCTTCTACCAGACGGTTTTCATTGCATGCATAATACAGTTCTCCCACAGATTCAATACCGAGTTCTTTCCATATAATCAGTATCTTTTTGGGTCCCAGACCTTTTATCTGAAGCATGTCCAATAGTCCGGGAGGCGTATTGGCGATCAGCTGATCCAGTTCTGTAAAGGATCCAGTCTGAATAATTTCCTGTATTTTTTCTGCCGTGCCTTTGCCGATTCCCTGTTGAGCACTGAGATCTTCAACAGTCGCTGTAGCTGCAGAAAAGGGCAATTTGTCAATTTTAAAAGATGCGGAGGCCATTGCTTTAGCCCTGAACGGATTTTCATTATGAAGTTCCATAAGCTGACTTCCCAGCTTAAATAGCTTAGCAATGACCTTGTTATCCATATCTTAAATGTTGTTTTATTCTGTAAGTGCCGGTTTTTTTTCTTCTGGTTTCGGCCGCTCATATTTATTGATGATCAGGCGGATTCCACCATTCATTGTAAAGAATTTGATCGACCAGTTGACGAAAGTAACCAATTTATTTCTAAATCCGAAGATCGACATCAAGTGAACAAACATCCATACAAACCAGGCAAAGAATCCCTGGAACCTGATTTTGCCCATATCTACGACAGCTCTGTTACGGCCTATTGTAGCCATAGATCCTTTGTCGAAATAGCTGAAATTTTCAAGAGGCTGATCATTAAGCAAGTGCATGATCTGATGTGCTACGAATTTACCTTGCTGTTGTGCAACAGGAGCGACACCTGGTAATCCTCTCGGAAGATCTTCTGTGATCATGGCGGAGACGTCTCCGATAGCGAATACATTTTCCAGACCTTCGACTCTGCAGGTTGCATCTGTTTTGATGCGGTTGCCACGCTGGATAATATCTTTTTCCAGACCCTCAGGGAATTGTCCCATGACACCTGCGCCCCAGATAACCGTTTTGGTATCTATGCTCTCTCCGTCGCTGAAAGTGATCGTATTACCATTGTAACCTGTCACCTGTTTATTTAATAATACTTTTACCCCTAATTCTTTCAGATATGTTTCTGCTTTTTCGGATGCCTGCGGAGATAGTGCGGCAAGGATCTTGTCCTGTCCTTCTATCAGGTAGACATTCATTTCCTGAGTGGATAATTCAGGGTAGTCTTTTCTAAGGATGTTGTTACGGATCTCAGCGATTGCTCCTGACAGCTCTACACCGGTTGGACCACCACCGACGACGACGAAGTTGAGGTAGGGAGCACGCTGTGTCGCGGTCTCTCTCAGGACTGCTGCTTCCAGATTTTGAAGAACATAACTTCTGATGTTGAGCGCTTCACGTATACTTTTCATCGGAAGCGAGTATTTGGCAACTTCCTGGTTTCCGAAGAAATTTGTGGTAGCACCTGTCGCAACAACCAGATAGTCGTAATCGAAATCTCCGACATCTGTTCTTACAATTTTAGTGTCGGTATCAATATGCGATACTTCTGCTATTCGGAATTTAAAATTTTCCTGCGATTTGAACATCTTCCGTAACGGGAAGGAGATGGCATCGGCTGCAAGTGTTCCTGTAGCGACCTGATAAAGCAGGGGCTGGAACGTGTGATAGTTATTGCGATCCAGAAGTAATACTTCTACATCTTTGTTTTTGAGGTGTTTAGCAACTTCCACTCCACCAAAGCCACCGCCTATGACGATAACTCTTGGAAAACTTCTCTCTGAACGACTGCTTAGCATATTAGTTGTTTTATCTTTATTCTATTAACTTTTGCAAGTTTTTGCAAATATCTTAAATTTTATTGCAGTAAACTAAATTATTTGCAACTAACCTTGTACACATGCGATAAAGAGATCTTTCAAGAAGGCAGATTAACAACGTGCGTTGACCGAAAAGACAGAAGCACTTTTTGCCTGTTTGTAGATAAGTCTTTTTCAATCAAGGGTATTCTTAGTGTACAAAGTACACAAATTTAAGAATAATAATTAAAAAGGCTTATTGTAAGGCCCCTTTTATTTTTATTCGTAGCCCGTCATTTTCATTGCCGAGTCTGATCTGACAGGCCAGTCTGCTCTCATCATCCGCATCCGGTAAAGTATCCAGCATATCCAGTTCCTGATCCTGTGGTTCGGATAGATTTTCTGCTCCTTCCAGTATCTGTACATGACAGGTCGCACATAACGCCATCCCTCCGCAGGTGGCCAGAATCTCGTATTCTGAAGCCTTCAGGATCTCCATGAGGCTCAGATTTATATCTGTCGGGATTTCTACATCTTTTACTGTTCCTTCCCGGTCTTCTACATGTATGGTGATTAAATTATCCATGTGATTTTATTAAAAAGCATTTACTCCGTTGACAGTTGTATATTTAAATGAAAGTTTCTGATCCGGATACACATATTTGAAAGCACTCTGTGCCATTAATGCTGCTTCATGATATCCGCAAAGAATAAGTTTCAATTTTCCCGGATAGGTATTGATGTCTCCGATGGCGAATATCCGCTCTACGTTAGTTGAATAATCAAAGGTGTCTACAACTATTGCATTCTTATCTATACTGAGTCCCCAGTCTGCTATAGGTCCCAGTTTGGGACTTAATCCATACAGCGGAATAAAATGTTCGGTATTAACAACTACTGCTTCTTTTTGCTTGTTTTGTAAATGTACTTCCTGAAGGGTACCGTTTCCCTGTAAGGCTACCAGATTGTGAGAAAGCAACAGATCGATTTTTCCTTCATTGGCCAGTTTGTATACTTTCTCTGCTGAGTCCGGAGCTCCGCGGAAACTGTCGCTACGGTGTACCAGTGTAATGCTTTTCGCCACATCGGCCAGAAAAATTGTCCAGTCCAGCGCAGAATCACCTCCACCGGCTATCAGGATATTTTTATCTCTGAATCGTTCCGGATCACGTACCATATAATGTACGGAGTTGTGTTCAAAAGTATCCAGATTCCGGATTTCAGGTTTACGGGGTTCAAAACAACCTAATCCGCCTGCGATCACGACAACCTGACAATGAATAACTGTTCCCTCAGAGCCGGTAACATAATAAGAACCGTCTTCCTGCTTCTGCAGTCCTTCAACCCGCTCACCTAAAGTAAAGGTAGGGTGGAAGGGGGCTATCTGCTCCATCTGATTGTTGATCAGTTCCTGTGCATTTATAGCAGGATAACCTGGGATATCGTAGATCGGTTTGTGCGGATAGATTTCAGAAAGCTGACCTCCTACCTGAGGAAGGACATCTATTAAATGGCATCTCATTTTTAATAAGCCAGCCTCAAAGACAGCAAATAGTCCCACCGGACCAGCTCCGATTATACAAATGTCAGTTGTTATCATAGCTTTCTATGTTTAAGTTATCGTGTATGGTATTAAGTATTCGGGTGAAATGTTTGAAATCCTCATCTGTGAGATTGTCCCAGGCTTTGGTCCGTATCTGTGTAATATGAGGCGTTAATGATTGGACTTTATTCAGGCCCAGATCTGTTAATTTAAGATAAAGTGAGCGTCTGTCTGTGGGATGATTGTGACGTTCGGCCAACCCTTTCTTGATCAGCAAATCCACAATCCGGGTCAGTGTAGGCTGATCTTTACCACACTTTTCAGCCAGCTCCTTTTGTAACAAATCCGGATGTTCAAAGAGTGTTTTTATGATTGTCCATTGATCCACTGTAATATCGAAGCCCATTTCCGTAAAGGAAGATTGTGCGTATTGCTTTACCTTTTTCGCAGTCCGGTCCAGGATAAATGAATACTCGTTGAATTTTTCGTTTTGCATAACAATATTTAGTACAACAAATATATGAAAGATTATATTAAGTTGAAACCGGTTTTGTTAGTCCATTGTCAATATTGATTATAAAAAAGAGGGCTTTCATCACTGATGAAAGCCCTCTGTATGGTATTAAGTTATGTGCTTGATTATGGTCTTGCAGGCTCAACCTTTTTAAGGTCTGCTTTTTCTGCCATGTGACGTCCTTTACGGAAGTCATATACAGAAGGTGCTGCAAGGAAAATTGAGGAGTATGTTCCTACTACGATACCGATAAGGATCGCAAAGGAGAATCCACGGATTACTTCACCTCCGAAGATAAACAATACCGCCAATACGAATATAATGGTCAGTGATGTAATGATCGTACGGCTTAAAGTTGTATTAATCGCATGATTCACAATATCACTCATTTTCTCGTTATGACTGTTTGGTTTGTTTACGTACTCTCTAAGTCTGTCAAATACAACTACCGTATCATTTACAGAGTAAGCGATTACAGTCAATATCGCTGCCACAAAGTGTTGGTCGATATCAAGAGAGAATGGAACGATGCCATCTAACAGCGAGAACAACCCTAATAAGATAACCGCATCGTGGATAGTTGCAATCGCAGCTCCGGCAGAATACTGCCATTTGCGGAAACGGATCAGAATGTATGTTGCAATGATAATAATCGAGAAGATAGCCGAATAGGTAGCTCTTGATTTGATATCATTTGCAATTGATGGTCCTACTTTTTGTTGTGAAAGGATTTCATGTTTATTTCCTCCAATCTTAGACAAACCAAGGTTCAGTTTATCCAATACTTCTTTATCTACGGCATCACTGGTCTCGTCAATCTTGTAAGTTGTCGTAACGCGTACCTGATTTTCACTTCCGAAAGTTTTTACCTCAGTTGTTTTCTGGAATACTTCATCCAGATTCTGGCGTACATTTTCCAGATTAACAGCTTTTTCAAAACGTACTGTATACGTACGCCCACCCTGGAAATCTACCCCAAGCGTGAATCCTTTCGTAAAGATAGATCCCAGACAGATAATGGCCGCAATAATCGATACGATATAGAATTTTTTACGGTTTTTGATAAAGTTGAAGTTTGCATTTCTCAAGGTATTGGCAGACCAAGGGTAAGATACAGAGATCTTCATGTCTTTGTCTAACATGAATTCGAAGATCAGACGGGAAATGAAAATTGCTGTAAACAATGATGTAACAATACCTACCATCATCGTTGTTGCAAAACCTAAGATTGGCCCGCTACCAAAGAAGAAGAGTACAATACCTACAAGGAAAGTCGTGATCTGTGAATCGAGAATAGACGGCATCGCATGTTTATAGCCATCCGCAATCGCCTGACGCATAGATTTACCCAGACCCAGCTCTTCCCGTATACGCTCATATATCAGTACATTGGCATCTACCGCCGTACCCATAGTCAATACGATACCTGCAATACCTGGTAAGGTAAGCACTGCATTTAAGGAGGCCAGTACACCTAATAAGAAAAATACGTTGACAATAACAGCAATGTTTGCTGCCCATCCTGCACGGTTATAATAAACAACCATGAAGATCAATACCACTACGAAAGCGATTATAGCAGAGTTGACCCCTGCATCGATTGCTGCCTGGCCTAATGAAGGACCTACGATAGCCTCTTCAACGATCTTAGCCGTTGTAGGAAGACGACCTGCTTTTAATACGTTTGCTAAATCTTTTGTGTCATCTGTTGTAAATGATCCGGAGATCTGTGAGCTTCCGTTTGGAATTTCTTCATTTACATTTGGAGCAGAGTACACAACATTATCTAATACAATAGCAATAGCCTCTTTATTTTGAGCTGCTTTTGCAGTGATTTTACGCCATTCACGTGCACCTTCATTATTCATCTGCATCGATACCACAGGTTGATTTGTCTGTGGAGCGATGTCATTTTTTGCATCTGTAATAACATCACCTGTCAATACCGCGCCATTATCAATACCTGAAGGTCTGATAGCATAAAGCGATAATGCATTAGGCGAATTTTGTTCAGGTTTTACAGCCCAAAGCAGTTTCAGGTTAGCAGGGATAATAGATTTTATCTCTGGTTTTGCTAATAAGGCGTTTACTTTTGCAGTATCTTTTAGTTGCGCAATACCGACCATAGGGCCTGGTACCAATTGCATCTGGTTGTTTGCTCCCATAGCAACTGAAGGTGTCAATACGGCAAATAGCGGGTTGTCTTCACCCAGTTTTGCATTTACAGCTGCAGAATCTGATTTTCCTTTACCGGCACCCAGATTGGCTAACAGATTCTCTTTTTTAGTTGTATCTGCTTTTGTAGTATCAGCGGAGGAAGTTTTTTGTGCTTTAAGCGTTGCCGCTAATGTTTTGTTTACATTTTCCAAAAGCGGATATACCTGGAAATTGCTATGTGTTTCATAGAATTCCAGTTTGGCAGATCCCTGAAGAAGTTTGCGTACACGTTGCTCATCATTGACACCCGGAAGCTCAATAAGAATACGGTTTGTTCCTTGTTGAATCTGGATATTCGGAGATGCTACTCCAAATTTGTCAATACGGGTACGAAGTACTTTATATGAATTCTGGATAGCATTATCGGCTTCTTTTTGCAGGAAATTAGCTACTTCTTTATCCGAACTTGTCGCCTTGATTAAAGAAGAGTTAGATTGTGTAGCAAAAAATGAAGCTAATGGAGTGCTTGCTCCACTGGATTTGTAGTCTTCGATAAATAAATCAACTAATGATTTATTGGAAGATCTGCTTTTCTTTACAGCATTTCCTAATGAAGTGTTGAATTTTTCATCTTTCGGATTGTTCGCCAAATTGGTGATCAATTCGTCTAATGAAATTTCCATTGTCACGTTCATACCGCCTTTTAGGTCAAGGCCTAAAGCCAGTTCATTAGCTTTTACTTCTCTGTACGTGTACTTCGCTATTCCCAGATTGTACACAACCTGTCCAGCCATCGAATCTAAATAAGCCTTTTCTTTCGTCATGTCACCTTTGGCGAATGCCTCAGCGTCTTTTTCTACTTTACGGCTCACAAAAGTGAATGATAGGGAATAGAGGCATGCTAACGATACCACTATCACCAAAAATTTAATCAGCCCTTTACCTTGCATTGTCTATTTTAGTGTATTAGTTTGATATATAGTATATTTATAATTTGCTCCGGTTGTATTACATTTTACCAAGAATGGCAAAGGTATAAAATTTTTGTATAATGAACCCGACATGATTAAAATAATTATCAAAAGCAAGAATTATCGACAATTTTGTTTGTAAAAGCTTCTCTATTTGTTGATAAACAGATATGTGGACTTGCAAGCCGGGAAATATGAAACAGGATTGTGGCTTTTGATTATACAGGAGGAGGGGTGAACAAAAAAAAGAGCCTGACGGATATCTGTCAGGCTCTGCTCAAAGATTTGATATTTTCTATCTCAATGTGTATTTGATACCTAATGAAAATTCAGATGCATCAAAGTCACTATTGTGATTTAACTGCCAGTAAGGTTTCCAATCTACGTGAAGACCGATAGGAGCACTAGGGATTTTGAACTCAAGACCTGCCTGAGGACGTAAAGCGATAGCTGTGAAATCATTGCTACCAGCGTCGATAAATGAGATTTGAGGACCAACACCTACATACCATCCCAGACCGTTAGTGCCACGGAAAGGTCTTGCATACTGATAATCTGCACCAATACCTACAACATTATCGCCGAATAATACTTGAACCTGACCTTGATTAGTTCCTCCAAAAGAAGTTTTGTATTGCACTCCAAATGCATCAAATGGTGAATCAAATACAACTCCTATAGCCGCTCTTTGCGGAGACTGTGCTTTTGCTTCTTGGGCACCTAATGCCAAAACAGCTGCTGCTGCAAATGAAAGTAATAATTTTTTCATAATAATGTTATGTTGTTTTTCTGTTAAATTACGATCAACACTTTGCAAATAGCTTGCCAAAAATCAAGATTGATATATTTTTTATGCAGAAATTATAATTAAACAATCATCATCTGGTTGTCAATTATAAAAAAACGTTTTATAATCCGATTATTATTTGTAATTTTGCCTGGCAAATAGAAACTCCAACACGTATTTGCCATGCAATTAGATCCACAAAAATTCGTAGCAGAAGGTCTTACCTACGACGATGTATTATTAATCCCAGCTTATTCAGAAATTTTGCCGCGCGATGTAGACACGAGCACATATTTGACTAAAAAAATCAAGTTGAATATTCCTTTGGTCTCTGCCGCAATGGATACCGTAACAGGTTCTGACTTAGCTATTGCTATCGCTCAGGCCGGAGGTATCGGTATGCTGCATAAGAATATGACGATTACAGAGCAGGCTGCTGAAGTCCGTAAAGTGAAGCGTTCGGAAAGTGGTATGATCCAGGATCCGGTAACACTGCTGGAAACGGCTACTGTAGGTGATGCATTCAAAATCATGAGTGAACATAAGATCGGAGGTATTCCTATTATAGACGGATCAGGTAAATTGGTCGGGATTGTTACAAACAGGGATCTGCGTTTTCAAAAAGACATGAAACGTCCGATCAGCGAATTAATGACCCGTGATAATCTGGTTGTAGCTCCTGAAGGAACGGATCTGGTGCAGGCTGAACTGATACTTCAGAACTATAAAATTGAAAAACTTCCTGTCGTAAATGACGAAGGACTTCTGAAAGGGTTGATCACCTTTAAGGATATACAGAAATATAAGCATTACCCCAATGCTGCAAAAGATTCACATGGACGTCTGCTGGTCGGAGCTGCAGTAGGAGTCACTCCTGATACATTAGATCGTGTAGACGCTTTGGTAAAGGCAGGTGTAGATGTCGTCACTATTGATACTGCACATGGTCATTCAAAAGGAGTAATAGATAAGCTTAAATTAGTAAAATCAACGTACCCTGATCTTCAGGTTATCGTCGGAAATATTGCTACGGGTGCAGCAGCAGCTGATCTGGCAGCAGCAGGCGCAGACGCTGTAAAAGTAGGAATCGGTCCCGGTTCTATCTGTACTACACGTATTATAGCTGGTGTGGGGGTACCGCAGTTGTATGCTGTATACGAAGTTGCCAAAGCACTTAAAGGTACAGGAGTTCCTTTGATCGCTGACGGTGGTATCAAGCAGACAGGTGATATTGCAAAAGCTATTGCAGCGGGTGCAAGTACTATTATGGCTGGATCACTATTTGCTGGTGTAGAAGAGGCTCCGGGAGAAACGATTATATATGAAGGACGTAAGTTTAAATCATATCGTGGTATGGGATCTATTGAGGCCATGGAAAAGGGGTCCAAAGATCGTTACTTCCAGGATGTGGAAGATGATATTAAAAAGCTGGTTCCGGAAGGAATTGTAGGTCGTGTTCCTTATAAAGGTACGCTCGCTGAAGTAGTATACCAATACATCGGTGGTCTTCGTGCTTCAATGGGATACTGTGGAGCCGCAACAATTTCAAGTCTTCAGGAGGCACAGTTTGTAAGAATTACAGGAGCAGGACTTCGCGAGTCGCATCCGCATAATATTTCAATTACAAAAGAAGCTCCAAACTACAATAGCAGAGGCTAATTTCGGATTGGAAAATATTAGAAACGGGCATTCAATTTTTTGGATGCCCGTTTTTATTAACCTTATTCTTTGTGATTTAGGATATAAATGGTTAAATTGTAAATCGTTAACTATTTTTATTACATCACTTAACAATATAATAATATGGGTAAAGGAGATAAAAAATCAAGAAAAGGGAAAATTATTATGGGTTCTTATGGTAAAAAACGCCCTCGTGGATTTCAAGCGAAAGCTGTTGTCCCGGAAGCTACAGATACCGGAAAAGCTGCAGTAAAGAAGAAAGGTAAGGAAACTGCCTGATACAGATTCCGGAATTTAACACCGGAGCAGGAGAGACCGGCAAACTTGAATAAGTATGCCGGTCTTTCTTTTTATCCTTCCATCACCTGATTTTCAAAAAATAATTGCTTCTCATTTTCCTGTTGACATACTGTTGTCATTCGTCCGGATTAACTTTGAATCATAATCAAAACAGGATAAATATGAAAACAAATGAAATTATCAGCAAGGCAGAATTATTGAAACACTGGCAGGGACACCGTAGCCTGACACGCCGGGTCATAGAAGCATTTCCGGAAAAAGATTTGTTTGAATTTAAAGTAGGCCCTATGCGCCCGTTTTCATTAATGGCACAGGAGCTGATCTCTATCGCAGGTCCCGGATTAAAAGGTATAGTGAATAGAGTAGAGGAACCTTACAGCGAAAAAATAGACCTTAAAACAAAACAGGAAATTCTTGACGAATGGGATAAAGTAACCAAAGATGTAGATATGTATTTTGATAAGATTAAGGAAGAAGATTTTCACGAAACCTTTAATCTTTTTGGTGAGTACAAATCACCTGTATATGAAAATCTTCTTTACTTTATTGATAATGAAATTCATCATCGTGGTCAGGGGTATGTGTATCTCCGGGCTTTAGGAATTCAGCCTCCGCCATTCTGGGAGCGATACTAGTCATTGTTTATATAAAGAAAGGGGTTCACTTGTGAACCCCTTTCTAACTTTAGGACTGATTTATATCAGCTTATCGCTGACAATCTGCTGTCCAGATTTTATTTTCCTTTGTGAATGCTATAGTCAGTTTTCCTGCGTCAATACGGATCAAAGCGCCTTCTGAAGAGTTTACATTAACCAGGGTGTTATCTCCTTTTTTCTCAAATTCTACTCCTTTAAGATCCGGAATATCGTTGTTAAAGTAAAAAGTATAGGAATTGCCTAATTTTTGTACGGTTACTGTTCCGTCTGCCAGCGGTTTGTTGTTCTGGCTGTTTCCAAGATCGGTATAGGAAATTTTACCATTGTACTTCCCTACGAAGATGTCATTGTCAGCAGGATCATCATCTTTACTACATGCTGAAAATATAACAACAGTGAACACTAACAGCCCCAAGATCTTAATCATTTTTTTCATAGTGGTAACGTTTTTATGTTTGTTAAAGATTCTGTTTATATGCAGAATAAAGACAAACCCGGTGCCAAAAACGTGTATCAGGTGGTAATGTTGCTGATTAACAGTATGATGCGATAAGAGTTATTTGATGAGTCCGGCGACTATGTTAATGGTCAGAGCGACTACAAAAGTATTCAATGCAAACGAAAGGAGTCCGTGAAACAGTGCCACATGTCTTATCTTTTTACTGGATATCTCTACATCCGAAACCTGAAAAGTACAGCCTAAAACAAAAGAAAAATAGGCAAAGTCAAGATAATCGGGTTTCTCTGATCCCGGAAAATCCAGACCTCCTGCTTTTTTGTCTTCATCATTATAATAAAGCCGTGCATAATGAAATGTATAAATCGTATGTACGAGCGCCCAGGAGGCAATCATGCTGGCTACAGCAATCCCTATATTGCTGATATTAAGAGAAGTATTGTCTGTAGGGGACTCGATTACAAATAATACTGCAAAAAGACAGGTGAAAGAAGCTAACAGGATAAATAAGGTGACAACAATCCGGCTTCCGTCCTCAATGGTGGCCAGTTTAATAATCTTTTGAATCGGCATAGTATAGAAGGTCGCCCAGGCTATCAACAGGTAAGTAAGCGAAAAGGCCAGCCAGCTATATAAGAGCTGAACCATGATGTTTTCATTTCTCGGAAATACGAAAAAGACAACTACAGCGAATACCAGTGCTATCAGTCCTCTGTGTATGGGTCTCAATCGATGGATAAATAATTCTTTAGGCTGCATATCCGATGAAATAAAGAGAGATATCCTATCCTCCTTGCCAGCAGTGCTGATTGGAGAGGATAGGAATATTAGTTATTTGGATCCTGTTCTTTTGATGATCATGATCGATTTGTACTTGTCCAGATCAAAATGTGGAGATTCCAGTTTCAATTCTGTAGGAAAAGGAAAATTCTTATCAAAGAAATAGATGGTCGTAGAGCTTCCGTAGTCATTGGTCGGGAATAAATCTGCAGCACCTTCATAATCTGCATTTGAAATATCACCTACTGAAATGGCATATATACGGATAATACCACCTTTATTTTGTTCATTACGCACGAAAGCGACTTCTTTAAAATCTCCTTTCAGATCTGCGATACTTTTTTGTGTCAGTGAGTCTTTAAAAATAAATCCTACGATCAGTATAATTGGGATGATCAGCAACCAGGCTTTTTTGTTTTTGCTCTTCATTAAAGCGAAATTTTAATATTCAGAAGTTTGAAAAATTCTTTTAAAATGGCCTGATGTCCCGGCCATGCAGGAGAGGTTACCAGATTGCCGTCCACTACGGCCTGATCTGCAGGTATATTTTTCCATGTTCCGCCGGCAAGTTCAATGTCCGGTCCTACAGCGACATAGGCGGTCAGGGTGCGTCCTGCCAGTACTTTTGCAGCAGTCAACACCTGTATGCCATGACAGATAGCAGCTACAGGTTTGTTTGCATTAAAGAAATGCTGCGTAATTTCCAATACACGCTTATTCAACCGGATATATTCTGCAGAACGCCCGCCTGCAATGTAAAGTCCGTCATATTCTTCGGGATTGACACTATCGAAATCCTTGTTGATGCCGAAATTATGCCCGCGTAATTCTTTGTATGTCTGATCTCCGGTGAAATCGTGTACTGCTGTGGGTACTACATCTCCTTTTTTTCGTTCAGGAGCAATGGCGTCTACATCAATTCCTATTGCACCCATTGCCTGAAAAGGTACCATTGCTTCATAATCTTCGACATAGTCGCCTACTAATAATAAGATTTTCTTTGCCATGATCGTCTAAATTTTTTATAGTGTTAAATATACAAGTAATTGCTTTGACCGGCAGATCTGTTTAGTAAAATATACGTCACGAATTGCCTTGAAGTTTTTCGGCCATTGTTCTTTTCGTTTTCCGGACTTTGGCCTCCAGCTGACTTCTCAGCAACATATTAACGACGCCTTTTCCTTCTTCAAAGTTGTCATTGAAGCTCGGGAGTGAAAAGGTGTCCAGGACATCTCCTCCGTCAAACGGCATTCGTGCTGTAGCGATACCTAATACGGACTGACCGCCTCTTGCGCCAGGGCTTGTAGCCATCAGAAAAATGGGTTTGTCGGCATATATCTTTCTTTTGGGAATACGGGAAATCCAATCGATCAGATTTTTGTAACCTACATTATAATTGCCGTTGTTCTCCGCTAATGAGATAAGAATAAGATCTGCCCAGTCGATCTTGCTGACGAAATTATGCACTTCCTGAGGTATTCCGATTTCTTCTTCAACCTGCTTGCTGAACAGAGGGATAGGAAAATCATTCAGATCGACAATCTCAATAATATCTTCGGCTTCTTTGTAATATCTGGATACAGATGATACCAGTTTTTTATTTATAGATACGGAACTGTTGCTTCCTGCAAAAGCTAATATTTTCATATCGTAAACTTAACTAAATTTTATATCTTCAGCCTAATTAAAACTATAACAATGAAATCTAAACCTTGTTTTTTACTTCTGTTTCTAATGGTTTGCTTTTTTAAGGGGTATGGTCAGACAGCTATTCACTGGTTAGATCCTTTAGCTGGAAATGCTGTATCAGGCAGGATCCCGGGATTAGCGCAGAGTCATGACTATGGCCGCCTTCCGGCTTCTTTAAAGGAACAGGTGCGGGAACCGGTATGGTCTTTAGGTACAAATTCAGCAGGTTTGTTTATAGATTTTCAGACAGATGCAGATTCTATTTTGGTCAGATATACACTGAAGGGCTCGTTTGCTATGCCACATATGCCCTCAACCGGTGTAAGTGGTCTTGATCTGTATGCTTTTGATCCGGTCAAAAATACCTGGAACTGGGCTGCAGGGAAATATGATTTTAGCGATACATCTTCATTTGTTTTTTCGAATATAGAATCTAATTCTGCTCTGCGGTATCGTTTATATCTGCCTTTGTATAACTCGGTTGGCTGGATGAATATCGGCGTGCCGGAAGGGAAAAAACTGGAGTTCTTGAAGAAGGAAATTAAGCCTGTAGTGGTATACGGTACTTCTATCGCTCAGGGAGCCTGTACTTCAAGGCCAGGATTGGCGTGGACTAATATTCTGGGGAGACATCTGCAGACGCCTGTGATTAATCTGGGTTTTTCCGGTAACGGACGATTAGAAGAACCGATCTTAAACCTGATGAATACTGTAGATGCCCGTGTATATGTGCTGGATTGTATTCCTAATCTGGGTATTACAAAAAATCTTTCCGAAAAACAATTGGATTCGTTGGTTAAGAATGCAGTAAGGATATTGCGTGTGAAACACCCAAAAACACCAATAATTATTACAGAGCATAGTTCCGGACTGGATCCGCAGGTGATGAATCTGGAGTCAAATGCAGCCTATACCCGTTCGACAATGATTGCAAGAAAGGCATTCCGGGATATGCAGCAATCCGGAATAAAAGATCTGTACCTGCTGTCGAATACAGATATAGGTCTGGATCTGGAGTCAACGGTGGATTATGCTCATCCGAATGATCTGGGTATGATGAAGATTGCCCGTGCCTATGAAAAACTGATTAAGAGCATACTACATTAAAAAAATATCCTCACCCGGATGAGCAGGTGAGGATAGTATAATATAGCTAAGAAACAGCCTAGAGTTTACTTTCTTTTTTCTTTTTGCGCACTTCGGGTTTTGAAACCTTTTTGAGTTCATACTGTCTTTCCAGATACATAATGATCTCACCTGCGATATCTTTTTTGGTCGCTTTTTCTATACCTTCCAGTCCGGGGCTTGAATTGACTTCCAGTACCAGCGGGCCTCTTTCTGATGGTATCATATCCACTCCGCAGACGGTCAGACCTAATTCAGCGGCAGCAGCTATGGCTGTGTCTTTTTCTTTTTTTGTCAGTTTGATAACTTCAGCACTTCCGCCTCTGTGGATATTCGACCGGAACTCACCCTCTTTGGCTGTTCTTTTCATGGCTCCGACAACTTTTCCTCCAACGACGAAGGCACGTATGTCAGTCCCCTTGGATTCTTTGATGAATTCCTGAACGAGAATATTATTTCCTAACCCATAGAATGCTTCAATTACAGATGAAGCCGCTTTTTTGGTTTCAGCAAGTACGACACCTATTCCTTGTGTTCCTTCAAGCAATTTGATGACAAGCGGCGCGCCACCGACCATGCTTATCAGGTCATCTACATCGGAGATCGTTCGTGCAAATCCTGTCACCGGAAGTCCGATACCGGCACCGGAAAGAATCTGCATACAACGCAGCTTGTCCCGGGAACGGGTAATAGCCTGACTTGGGTTGGCTGAAATAACACCCATTACCTCAAATTGACGTACAATAGCAGATCCATAAAAGGTAACAGAAGAACCTATCCGCGGAATAATCGCATCGATAGGGCCGATCTCCTGACCACGATAATGAATGCTTGGGCTGTCCTGGCGGATGCCTACGTAACATTTGCTGTGATCCATGACCACACACTCATGCCCTCTTTTCTCAGCAGCCTCCACGAGTCTTCGTGTGGAATACAAAGATTTATTAGTTGAAAGAATAGCGATTTTCACTGAACTGATAGTATTGTGTTGTTATAACAAATGATATGCTGCTTGGTTTTCCTTTTGCAAATTTATAAGGAAGAGCTTTCTGAGAGGTTGTATTTTGAAACGTCTACAAGGAATTTTTTGCTTATAAAATTTCGCCCAAGAAGCATTGGAAATTTCATCCCCGAACGATTACGGAATGAAAGTTTAATATTATATAGTTGATCGAAGAGTTTAATCTTAGTAAAGATCATATACCTGATCTCTGAATGTCCAAAAGAGCTTTTTACAACTCCCTGGCGTACTATCGGAAATCGGATGACACGCGTGCTCTCTGTCTCAAAATCGTCGATGATCGTGCATTGTATAAATTTGTGTCCGTTTTCTTCTTCAATATGATATTCTTCACAATGAAGAACAGAAGTACGGGCACCTGTATCGATTTTTGCCTTAAAATTGTACAAGCCAAGTTCCGGCAGATCTACCGTTTCATACCAACCTATGGTTCGCATTTCAGCCATATATCTACCGTTTATTCGTATTCAAATGTTCCGTAAGGAGAGTGGATCGTTACTTTTTTGCCTGAAGCCTCCTCTACATGGCCTACAATCTGCGCAGGGATACCAAATGATTCAGATATCGTAATAATATCCTGAGCAATGTCTTCAGAAACGTACAATTCCATGCGGTGTCCCATATTGAAAACCTTATACATCTCCTGCCAGTCTGTTTTTGATTCTTTCTGTATCAGATCAAACAGTGGTGGAATAGGGAACAGATTATCTTTGATAACATGCACATTATCCACAAAGTGTAATACTTTGGTTTGTGCACCGCCTGAGCAATGTACCATTCCATCGATTTGCGAACGATACTTATCTAAAATAGTCTTGATAACCGGAGCATATGTACGGGTCGGTGATAAAACCAGTTTACCGGCTGTGATGCTTTCTCCGTTGCCTATTTCAACAGGATCTGTTAATCCTTTACCACCGGCAAATACCAGATCATAAGGAACAGCAGGGTCAAAGCTTTCCGGATATTGTTCGGCAATTGCTTTATGAAATACATCATGACGGGCGGATGTCAGTCCATTGGAACCCATCCCGCCGTTATATTCTTTTTCGTAAGTTGCCTGTCCGTATGAAGCAAGTCCGACGATTACATTTCCAGATTTGATGTTATGATTAGAAATTACGTTATTACGAGGCATACGGCAAGTAACAGTACTGTCAACAATAATCGTACGCACAATATCGCCTACATCTGCAGTCTCTCCGCCTGTCGAGTAAATACCGATACCCATATTACGCAGTTCAGAAAGTATTTCTTCCGTTCCGTTGATGATTTCCGCAATCACTTCTCCCGGGATCAGGTTTTTATTTCTTCCGATAGTAGAAGACAACAGGATATTATCTGTTGCACCTACGCAGAGCAGGTCGTCAAGATTCATAATGATAGCATCCTGTGCAATACCTCTCCAAACAGAAGCATCTCCTGTTTGCTTCCAGTATACATACGCCAATGAAGATTTTGTACCTGCACCGTCTGCATGCATTATATTACACCATTCCTCATCACCAGCCAGAATATCAGGGATGATTTTACAAAAAGCTTTAGGAAATAATCCTTTATCAATGTTTTTGATTGCATTGTGTACATCCTCTTTACCTGCGGACACACCTCTTTGGTTGTATTTTAAATCTGACATCTTGGGGCAAAAATAGTCAATCATCCTGATATTTACAGGATAATTGGCGAATATTAAACGGATTTGAGTATTGACCAGGAGTCTACCAGTTTGTCAAAGGAGAACCTGGCATTTGCAGGGCTGGTACTGGGCAGGCTGTGATAAGATATCTGCGCAAGTCTCTTATGATATCTATCATACAATTGCTTTGCTTTATTACCGTTAAAAATAACATGTTGTATAGAAGGTACATGTTGTAAAAGACTGATAATATCGTTAGGGAGTTCTGAAAGTATAGCGGTATCCATACTTCCCGGACGTATTGCTGAAGCACAGGTGTCCCAGAGTGCAATATGATGATCTTCCAGAAACTGAATGCGTTTGGAATAATCAGATTCGTATTCTTTTTCCATAAGATGAAATAATAATTTCCAGAACCGGTTTTGCGGATGTGCGTAGTATTGCTGCTGCCCCAGGGATTTATCTCCGGGTAAAGAACCCAGAATTAAAAATTTTGGGGAAAGACCACAGACAGGAGGAAAAGATTCTTTTAGCATATCCTAAAATTACAAAAAACACCAAATTTATTAGTCATCTCAGTTTCAGATAGCAGATTTCAATGATGATGTTCGTGAGCTGTAGGTTCTGCTTTGATATTACACAGTACTGAGTTATCATGTTGGTTAGCGGATGTTTCCAACTGAATAGTTACATGATGAATGTTTAAGTGTTCCAAATCGTGTTCTATTTTACGAAGCATTTTTTCGCTTTCTTCAATTGTCATTTTTTCATTTACTACAGCGTGGCAGGTTAATGCGTTTAGACCGCTTGTGATTGTCCATATGTGCAGGTCATGTATATTGTCAATACCTTGAGTACTCAGCATTTTTTTTGTTACCTTTTCAACTTCAACATTATTCGGAGTGCCTTCCATAAGAACATGTATTGCTGATTTGGTAACTATGTAACCGCTTCGTAATACCAGTAGAGAAACGATAATACTTGCCAGCGGATCAGCCCATCCCCATCCAAAAAACATAATAAGTAATGCAGCAATGATAGCACCAACCGATCCCAGCATGTCACTTAGTACGTGCAGGTATGCTCCCCGCATATTGAGATTTTCCTTGACATCCGCACCACGCATCATTATCCACGCCACAAGTACATTTATCAATAAGCCTATAAATGCAATTATGAGCATTCCTCCTGAAGCAATCTCTGGCGGGTTTTGGAAGCGTTCAACAGCTTCATATATAATATAAGCTGAAATCAGAATTAAAGTTGCGCCATTGATGACTGCAGCCAATATTTCAAATCGTTTGTAGCCATATGTTTTTCCATAATCAGCTACTTTGTTGCTGAATGTAAAAGCCATCAGAGCAATGAATAGTGAAATGGCATCACTCAACATATGTCCTGCATCTGCTAATAAGGCAAGGCTATTTGTAATCAATCCACCAATAACCTCTATTGCCATATAACCTGTGATAATCACTAAGCTAATAGTTAGGGTCTTTTTATTCGCCGTATGTGATTGAGTATGTTCGTGATTACTTCCCATAGTTTATAGTTTTTTCAAATTTAAACGTAAGCTGTTGCCTGTTAATAGCTGTTGTCTCAGCCCTTTTATATTAACATCGTAAAATTGACAATTATATCGTGGGTATCCGTTATAGAATTTTGTGTTTAATTTGCAAGATTTGCAGATTGTCTATCCGATTCCTTCTGTTTTTCTAAAATAATCTGTTGAATAGAGAATCCTCGAATGAAAACCCCTGAGCTTTTGTACGACCCGTATACATAATATTTCATTATCTCTAATAAACACATCATTGTTGCTGAAAGAATCAATCCGATCTTTATTAACACTGTAAGAACAATTGATCCTGATAAAATTATTTGCCGGCAATAGCTTGTTAATATTCTTTAGATTGGTATACGTGATCAGCTTTTGGTTCTATTCGCTTCAACGTATAATCCTAGGTTTGCAAAAAACAACTTAAATTTATTAAGTTGTTTTTTGCGTTTAGCCTCATTTACTCCTCGATTCTTTCTTCGGAATTTTATTTTTAATAGTGCTTGTTTTTGAAATTAAAATGATATAGTTTTGATATCATATCAATAACATAAAAATTTGAATTATGGAAAAGTTAATCAAACCTATTTCGGGCTTTTTAGCATTATTAATTGCAGTAGCATGTTTCGCCCTTGCCATATATTGTATTGTTCTGGCCAAGGACAATCCGAGTTTTGGATTTCTAAGTGCATTGTTGTTTATCGTTTTTGCTTTTACGCTTAAAGGTCTGATGATTATCAGCCCTAATCACTCCCGTGTACTGAGTTTTTTTGGCAGATATGTAGGAACGGTAAAAGAAAATGGCTTGTTTTTTATTAATCCTTTGTATTCCAGTATCAAAGTGAGTCTTCGATCCGACAACTTGCAGGGGCAGACCCTGAAGGTTAATGATAAAATGGGCAATCCTATTGAGATCGGAGCTGTAATTGTGTGGCAGGTAGGAGATACCTATAAGGCTTCTTTTGATGTAACGAACTACACTTCATATGTTCGTACGCAGAGCGAAGCGGCTGTGCGTCATCTGGCCGGAAGTTTTCCGTATGATAATCTTGAAGATGAAGAGGCTTCCATTACACTTCGTGAAGGTGGGGATACGGTCAATCATATTTTAGAACAGGAATTGACCGATCGTCTGGCTCCTGCCGGGATTGTGATTAAAGAGGCCCGGATCAGTCACCTGGCCTATGCTTCAGAGATTGCGGGAGCAATGTTGCAACGTCAGCAGGCAACAGCTATCGTGGCGGCCAGAGCTAAGATTGTAGAAGGTGCTGTAGGTATGGTAGAAATGGCACTTCATAAGCTTTCGGAGAAGGATATTGTAGAGTTAGACAATGAGAAAAAAGCAGCGATGGTCAGTAATCTAATGGTGGTACTTTGCGGTGAAAAGGCAGCCTCTCCAATAGTCAACGCAGGTACTTTGTATCAATAAAATTGAAACAGTATGTCGGATAAAAAGAATTTTATGTTAAGGGTCGATGCCGAAATGTTTAAGGCATTGGAAAAGTGGGCAGCCGACGAATTCAGAAGTGTAAACGGGCAGATCGAGTATCTCCTGAATAAGGCGCTGAAAGATAACAAGCGTCTTAAAAGTAAAAATCCAGAGAATAAGTCCGAAAAATAGCGTATTATTTCGGTATCTGTCTGCTGATTATGCAAGAGTCTGTCTTTTAAAGATTAAGCTCTTGCATTTTTTTTATACCCCTATATATTTATTGAATTGATAAATTCATTTTTATAATAAGAATGTCGTTTGTTTGAAAAATTGGTTTGATTTTTTGTGATTATTTGTATTTAAATTATACATTTATTAAAATCGATAAAGATTTTGAATAATGTTTGATTCGGACATGGTGCCTAAAATGGAAAGAATGTCATTTTGATCAGGATGCAGGCAAATATTATTTGAAAGCTATACATTTGAAAATATTAAAGAAGTAATGTGATATGGAAATTGGAAAGAATATACGCCTGATGGTGATCAGCACAAGTACAGTATATGGAAGTGATTTTTTGGTTTATATACGCGATAGAATAGCGGATTTTATAGGAGAAAAGCAAATTTTGTTTATTCCATATGCCCGTCCGTCCGGAATTTCATATGATGATTATACTTCCAAGGTGAGTCAGGCTATGGCATCTTTAGGTATTGCTGTAAGAGGTATTCATGAGTTTGAAAATCCTGCACAAGCTATACGTGAGACTTCTTCCATTTTTACAGGTGGCGGGAATACGTTTTTATTACTGAAGACTTTGCAGGAAAAGGGATTACTGTCGGTATTGAAGGAAGAGATTGAAAAGGGGAAACCTTATGTCGGTACTTCTGCCGGATCTAATCTGACTGGATTAACCATCAGTACGACCAATGATATGCCGATTGTCTATCCGCTGGGATTCGATGCTTTGCAGATTCTGCCGTTTAATATCAATCCGCATTATCTGGATCCGGATCCGAACTCTACCCACAAAGGAGAAACCCGTGAGACCCGTATTCAGGAGTTTCATGTCTATAATGCACAACCTGTCCTAGGTATACGGGAAGGAAGCTGGCTGGAGGTGGAGAACGGACAAGTCATACTTGCCGGAAATCTGACAGCCAGACTTTTCAGACAGGGAGCAACGCCTGTGGAACTCTCTCCCGGACAGATTGATTTTTAGATTCTAAAAAAGAGCTTTCAGCTTGAAAGCCAAAATAAAAGGTTAGCTTTGCCGCGTTTTGTTCACCATAATAATGTAGTTCCGATGGATCAAAATAACCTACTTCATCCTGCAGATATTGCAGAACAACTGGCAGAGTTAACCGGAAGAGAACTGTATGAGGAGTTTTCAGTCTATCCTCTGGATATCCGGCTGGAAATTTTCTCTTTTTTCGATAGTGCTTCCCAATATGAGCTGATAAAACAATTATCAGAAAAAGAACTATCCGAATTTCTGAATAATCTAAAGCCGGATCTTCGTAATGAGCTGTTTTACCAGCTGCCCGATGAAATGATCAAGTATCTGATCAACCTCCTCAATGAGCGGGAAAAGCAGATGGCACTGGAGCTAATTGGTTATAAGGAAGATAGCATTGCGCGGCTTATGACGCCGATGTATGTACAGGTCAGGCTGCATTATACTGTAGCTGACGTATTCCGGCACATTAAACTTTTCGGCAGAAAAGCAGAAACACTGAATTTTGTATATGTAGTAGACGGGCAGAATGTGCTGATCGATGATCTCAAGATCGGTCAGTTGCTGCTGGCTGATGAAAATACAAAAATCTCCGAATTGGTAGACTACAACTTTGCTGCAATCCGGGCCTCGACACCCATGGAAGAAGCATTCGAGATTTTTCAAAAGTATGACCGGAGTGCACTGCCAATTATTACAGATAGTGGTGTATTGGTCGGTATTGTGACCTTTGATGATATGTTGGATCGTATAGAAGACCGTGATACGGAAGATATTCATCGCTTCGGAGGTATGGATGAACTGGATCTGGCCTATACTAAGACTCCTTTGCTGGAACTGGTGCGTAAGCGCGCAGGCTGGTTGATTATCCTTTTTCTGAGTGAAATGTTAACGGCTTCAGCCATGAGTTACTATGACGGAGAGATTGCGAAAGCTGTAGTGCTGGCATTATTTGTGCCGCTTATCATATCTTCCGGTGGAAATTCAGGGTCTCAGGCAGCATCACTCATTATACGTGCAATGGCACTTGGGGAACTGAAGCTGAAAGACTGGTGGTACGTCATGAAGAGAGAAATTTCGTCCGGTATTATTCTAGGCGCTATACTGGGTTCTATAGGATTTATCCGGATTTTACTCTGGCAGCAACTTGGTATATATGACTACGGTGAATACTGGTTTTATATCGGTTTGAGTGTATCCATATCTTTATTGTTTATTGTATTATGGGGTACATTGTCCGGATCTTTTATTCCATTTATCTTACGAAGACTCGGAATGGACCCGGCTACTGCTTCGGCTCCTTTTGTCGCTACATTAGTCGATGTATCCGGTCTTATCATCTATTTTTCTATTGCTGCATTCTTTCTCAGCGGCAAATTATTGTAAACATCCTGTTATTGTCAAACAGATAGGCTTTTTAACTGTTAAAGAGAAAGGAGGCATATGTAGGCTTCCTCTCTTTATTGTTAATATTAAAAACATATCTATATGGCAAAGATTGTAGCCGATCAATTAGTGGAGATGCTCGTGCAAGCGGGTGTAAAAAGAGTATATGCAGTTACGGGAGATAGTCTCAATTTTTTTAATGAGGCTATTCGTAAAGATGGACGTATCAAATGGATTCATGTACGACATGAAGAAGTAGGGGCGTATGCCGCTGCTGCTGAAGCAGAACTGGATGGCATTGCCTGCTGTGCGGGTAGCTGCGGTCCCGGACATGTGCACCTTATCAACGGAATGTATGATGCACATAAATCGCATGTTCCTATGCTGGTTATTGCCTCTACTATCAATACGCATGAGATGGGAATGGATTATTTTCAGGAAACAAATACCATTAAATTATTTGACGATTGCAGTTGCTATAATCAGCTTATCACAACTGCAGAACAGGCTCCACGAATTATCCAGACGGCTATTCAGCATGCGATCAGTAAAAAAGGAGTCGCTGTAATCGGTTTGCCGGGAGATGTCAGTGAACTGAAGGCCGTGGATACAGAGACATCCACACAGATTTTCCGTTGCAATCCAACTATCCGCCCTTCAGAAGATGAACTCTTAAAACTGGCTAATCTGATAAATTCAAGCAGATGTACTACTATTTACTGTGGTATTGGAGCAGAAGGCGCACATGAACAGGTTGTGCAGCTGTCTCATCACCTGAAAGCTCCTGTAGGGTATTCTTTCCGCGGGAAGATGGGTATACAACATCATAATCCGAATGAGATCGGTATGACGGGTCTGTTGGGGATGCCTTCCGCCTATCAGAGTATGCATGATTCCGATTTAGTGATTCTGCTAGGAACGGACTTTCCGTATGAAAATTTTATGCCTGTTGATAATAAAATCATTCAGATCGATACCAATGCAGAACGTCTCGGACGACGTGCAAAACTGGATTTGGGATTGATCGGTGATATCAAAGATACCATTGTGGCACTTCTGCCTTTACTGAATGAAAAGCTGGATGATAGTTTTTTGAAAAGTCAGCTTGATTTTTATGAAAAAGTAAAGGAGAATATGCATACATACATCAATGCAAAAGGAGACGAAGATACCATTCAACCGGAATATCTGGCGCATATCATTGATACAAAAGCTGATGAAGATGCTATTTTTACGGTAGATACGGGGATGACCTGTGTATGGGGAGCTCGCTTTATAACGGCTACAGGTAAACGCAAAATGCTGGGATCCTTTAATCACGGATCGATGGCCAATGCGATGCCTATGGCTATAGGAGCTGCTCTGGCTTATCCGGATCGTCAGGTAATTGCTATGTGCGGGGACGGAGGTTTATCTATGTTATTGGGAGATCTCGCTACTATACGGCAGTATAATATTCCGGTCAAGATTGTCGTCTTCAATAACAGATCTCTTGGTATGGTCAAACTGGAAATGCAGGTAACAGGTCTGATGGATAACGAAACCGATATGATCAATCCCGACTTTGCAATGATTGCAGAAGCGATGGGCTTCAGAGGGATAACAGTACGTAATCCTGATGAAGTGAGCGGAGCTATAGATGCCGCATTATTGCACCCCGGACCTGTATTGCTAAATGTATTTACCAATCCAAGTGCGCTGGCGATGCCTCCTAAGGTGAATCTGGATCAGATGTTTGGAATGGCAAAATCTATGACAAAACTGATGTTAGGAGGGAAGATGCAGGAGGTATTTGATACGATAAAATCTAACTATAAACATCTTAAGGAATTGTAGATAGATGTTGATTATAAGGTTGTTATAGAAATTGAAACTGTAACAGCTTTATTTTTTACTTGATTTTCGAGAATAAGGAGTTATGAGTGATTTTAAAACTTAATTTTTTTTAATTCTATATTGATCAGGATGTTATAATTTCTTGTTTAAGATTTTTGATTTTTTAGATAAAAAAAGGCGATTTCTCCTTATATTTGTCCTGCTGCCCAAGTGGCGAAATGGTATACGCACCGTCTTCAGGTGGCGGCGCCGCAAGGTTTGCTGGTTCGACTCCAGTCTTGGGCACAAAAAAGGTTTACATTGAAAAATGTAAACCTTTTTTTATTGGCATACACCGTGCTGAAACGAGTCCAATTAAAATTGACTCATTAAAGGAAATATCAAAACCCATTCTTTCACAGTTTCAAAGCGATTGCATTTATGTGTTGTTTGTACCATAAAAATTAAGTCGCTTTTTGTTTCAGAGGTTCGTTTGAGAGCGTAGTGTGCATCGGGTGTAAAAAATAATGAGGGGATTAATTTTTTTTAAATCTATTCTGTGTTTAGATCATTAAAATCTTATTTTTTTTCGTTTAATGTTGTTTTTAGTAGCCATATTGTTGTTTCTTGTTAATATTAAATATTTAAAGGTTTGATTTATTGGGAAAATAAAATTTTATATTTGTTTTTATTCGTTTAATTTAATTTAATTTCCTTAAATTATGCTTTTTGATATTTTGATGTTATTTACAGTAATGTGTTATGGATGTAAACCTGAGCAATAGTTTTGACCTGAAATCATCGTGGACAAAACGAATTGGAAAAATTTTACTTTTACTTCTATTTTTCTCCACCTTAAATCAGTGGTATTTTTTGCCATGGTCTTACCTGCAACTAGGCCAGCCAAATCTCTTATTTGGAACACTATTACTTGCGCTTTGTTTGTTCAGCAGTAAAGAGCTATCATTTAATCAACTTGATTTCTTTTTACTTGTTCTACTATGTATAACGATATTAAACCAAATTCAAAACCCGGATTTCTCTTACCAGGATGCCATTTCCGGAGTACAACTATATGTACTTTACTTCCTGATAAAACAAAATAGAGAGTGGCTAACGATGAAGGTAGTAGCCTGGATATTGTTGATTATAGATTGCTATATCCTAGTTCATCTTATTGTTACCGAGCGCATATTTTATCATTTATCTTATGAAACATTTGGTCTATTTGAGAATCACACTATTCTTGCAATTTTCCTGGCTGTATCACTTCCCTTTGTTGCGACTGTCTTTAATAGACCGTTTTGGAAATTTCTTGTATTAATAACAATTAATGCCATTGTACTTTCTTATTCAAGAACCGCTTTTGCTGCCTTGTTTATTTCATTTATTGGTTATCATATATTATGGAATTATAAGGCTAAGTTCAACTACATATTATTAATCCTGCTTGTCTTATGCATAATTCTATTATTTGCATATAATGTAGATTCCGTATATGGAAGACTTTTAATCTGGAAAATATGCATATCAGAGATTAATTACGGTTCACTAGTCCTTGGAAATGGTAGCGGTTTTTTACAAAATCATTACCTCGATTTACAAAGCTCCTATTTTTCTATACAAAGGCCACTAAACGAACAATTATTGGCTGGTCAGGTTCACAGTCCCTTTAATGAGGGTTTAAGAATTCTTATAGAGCACGGAATATTCGTTTTTGGATTAGTTTTGTATCTGATTGTTGCAATGTATCGTCAAATGTTCAGTAACCTATTTAGATACAGTACAACCTTCATTGGCTTTAGCACATTTGTAATAATTTCTGCTTTTTCATACCCGTTGTCTTCGTCTTCTGTACAGTTGATTTTGGTGATAACTTTAGCTTTCGTAAATCCAAGTATACATTCATCCTTTCGATTAGAACCTTTTAAATTTAAAGGAATTCTGAATATTTCCCTCCTTGTATTAGTGGGCTTTGTAGTCTATTATTCTGCTAATGAAATGAAATACTTAAGGAAGTGGGTTAAACTGAGAAATAGCAATTATCAAACTTATAATGAAAGTCTGTATCTGGAAACCGCAATTTCATTATATCCAAAGATTAAGGACTATCCCAAAATCGCCCATGAATATGCAAATACATTGTACCAAATAGGATTATATGCTGATGCACTTGAGGTTGCTAATGCCGCAAAAGAGCTTTATTCAAACCTTCAAATTACTATGCTGTTGGCGGTAATTCATGAAAAGCTGGGAAACCAACGGAAAGCTGAGGCTTACTTAAAGAGCTCTATTGCAATGGTTCCCAAGTTATATTATCCAAAGTACTTGCTTTTTAAATTCTATCAAAAAAATCATCAGCATATACAGGCTAAAGAATGGGCTACATTAATCAGCAAGTTTCCAATAAAGGTTGATAGCAAAGAAGTTCAACAGATGAAACAAGAAACAAAAGAATATTTATTAACTAAATCACATTAATCATGAAAAGTAAAAACTATCTAAAATTATTTTGCTGGATGCTATTATTCAGCTTTTTGTTCGCTTCCTGTCAAAAGGATATAATGGTTATTCAGGATGAAGCTCCACCTGATGGATATGTCGGTCTGGCCAAAAGCTGGTATGAAAAAAATAGTCGGTGGGGTAAGAAAATTAAATCAGAATTAGGACAATCTAACTTTACAATTGATTGGACAAAGTATAAAATTACCTCAAATGTTAACGGGGATTCTGTTATAACAGTTCCAATTAAATCTAAAAAAGATACGTTCTATCGTGAAATAGGACTAATGATGGGTAAGGATAACATTCCATATGGTATCATTAAAGAATATCTGGGAAATCCCTTTAAGGAAAGTACCATTTTGAATATTTATACAGGTACCGGAAGGCTTCTTGAAACAGCATGGTATGATCATGAAAAGAAAACCATGAAATATATAGAGATAAAAAGAGAAAAGAAGGGATTGCTGAATTGGGTTAAGAAGAAATTGGCTTGTACCGGCTGTGGTGGGAATATGAATGACGGCTTTACTATGGAGGAAGTCGAGATAAATGGATATAGGCCAAAAGAACCAGACGATCTATATGGAGGAAACCCAATCGACATACCTGGATATCCGGGAAATGAAGGAGATCCAAATGAGGGAGTTCAGTCTGGTGGCGGAGGAGGTTCTAACTCAGGTACTAACACAAACACTAACACCGTACAAGAAAATCCCGGGATAAAACCATGTAATTTTAATTTCCAGCTTGCTGAAGGTGTGAATTGGCAAGCAGCAGCTGTTATGGGTTACAAAGTGTATACGGTAAATTCAAGATATGGTCAACCAGAACTGCTAGTCAGTTTCAATATTGAAGTTGGAATGCCAACCTATTCAAAAGCATTAAAAAGAGAAATCTCTCGAACTGAAGCACAACAATTAAGTTCCCAAGCTTTTCAAAAGGCAATTGAGCAAGCTAATATTCAATATTCTTTGAATAAATTAAACTCTGCACAACTTCCAGTATTTGTTAAAACACAAATGGAGACGTATATTAATAGTATTTTAGGCGTTTATGGTTTAGCAAAAGTTTCAACCAGAGTAGGTACGAATCCTGGAGCTCCACGAACACCATGGGACCCAAATTGTAAATAAATTATGAAAGAAAAAATCTTAATTAGTCAATTGAAAGCTTTTTATCCGGTAGGAATATCTATTTCTGACGAAAAGAGCTACAATGAGAGTGTAGAAAATCAAAGAAAAGTAAAAGCAATAAATGATGGATTGAAAGATCGTACTCAATGGAACAAAACAAAACAATCTATAATGTTAAATCTAGGATTGGATGACGTTGCTGATTATTCGTTCGCTGCTGGATATCCGGTTTATTACGGTTCTTTTAGAATTTCAGAGGAGTCGCCATTCATGTACTCCTTATTCATAAGTGTGCTATTACCCTATTTCTGTATTCGTCTAATGGATACAGAACTATACATTAAACGTTTTAAACCTATAGGTGAATTGGAAGTTTCTGTATTTAAAAAAGTATCATCAATTATAACATCGTATTTCAAAGACTATGAATTAATTGATGATAAAGATCTTTTGGAGCATCAGGTTTTAAACATTGAGTTCGACTATGCAGATCCACCCACCATTGCTGATTTGTTGTTCACAACTATAGAAACATAGATAGCACATCTGAGGCATAATAATAAATAAATTGTTATGCCTCAGTAAGTAAAGTTCTCCTTGCTTCCGAAAGTAATAAGAGCATTTGAGCAATTTGCAAGAGGTACATTAAGTCTTCAAGGTGGTACATTAGTTAGGACAAGTCCACAAACGGATGCAAGAGTAATTATTTAAGAAGCTGATTACGATTTATTTTAGGATGAAAGAAGATAAAATATTTTTAGAAATTGCAAGACAATACTTTAATGATAAAGTATTGTATGAAGATACTATTGAGTATCAAAGACTATTAGAAAAAGTAGCTGAAGGAAGAGAAAATGTAACGTTACAGAAAAAGCTTTCCGAGCTAATATCTAGTATTATTAGTTCGTCAGAATTCATAATAGAGGACGTGACTCGTTTTGGTGGACTTGACAGAAGCTATGTTTACAGAATTGAGAATCTTTCATTGTCAACTAAGGAAAGGATATGTGACACCATCATTTGTGTAAGTTTCTTGGCGCCTTATTACTGTATTTATCAAAGAGAAACTATAATTTATTATGATAAAAATGGTGAAAGAGGACATCAAAGTTACAACTTGAATTTGGATGAATTTTCTTTTGTTTCCTCTGATTCATTAATAGAAATCAGGAAATTGCTGGATAATATGGAGTATACAGAAGTCAAAGGCGATCAAATTATTATGCCCTTGCCATATTTTTATACAGTTGGTATCCCCCATGAAGAATTCACGTTGTTTACAGCTTTGTTTAAAAATTTAATGGAAGTATGATATCATTGGGTGTTTTCGAATCTTGTAAACATTATGTAAATGTTTGTGATGATGTAAGACCCCAAATTGTAAATAAATATGGAAACAAAACTTTTAATTAATCAATTGACAGCTTTTTATCCGGTAGGAATATCTATTTCTGACGAAAAGAGCTACAATGAGAGTGTAGAAAATCAAAGAAAAGTAAAAGCAATAAATGACGCATTGAAAGATCGTGATCATTGGGAAAATACAAAACATTCAATTTTCTTACATTTAGGATTACAACGTATTTCTGATTATTCCTTTGCAGGAGGATATGCTACATATTATGCCTCCTTTAGAGCAGAACAGGGGTCTTCTTTAGTTTACTCCATATTGATAAGTGTTTTATTACCGTACTATTGTATACGTATAAGTAATACAGAAACAGAGACTAAGCGATATAGACCTTTAAATGAATCAGAAATATTAATTTTTGACAAAGTATCTTCTATTATAATATCGCAATTTAAAGACTACGAACTAATTGATGATAAGGAGCTATTGGAGCATCAAGTTTCAAATATTGAATTCGACTATACCGATCCACCCACCATTGCTGATTTGTTGTTCACAACTATAGAGGCATAAGATAGCTAATATGAGGTATGAGATTATTCTCATACCTCATTTGCATAATAACTGATATTTATGATAAATCCATATTTATAATATAGTATATCAAAAATTGTTTACGAGGACTCACTCGGATAAAATCCTGTTAAAGATTTTTTTCTTTAAGCCATGAAAACAGTATCTCATAAACTTTTGTCCTGACCTCTTTTGCGGAAAGAACAAGATCATGTACTCCATTTTCAACTGATATAATGGTAATATCACCCGTCAGCTTTTGGGCATATTTGTGAATATCTTTAACCTCAAGGACAAGATCACTGCTGTTGACATCCTTGTTCCATTCTTTCGGTTTCTTGCTTTGATGGGAATGCATAATGAGTGCAGGCATTGTAAGAGTTGCTCCGTTATGTATGGCTCTGTGCGCCAGATGTACGGCTCTTATAAATCCTGCATAAGAGTATGGGTAGTGTACAGGTTTCCAATTCAGATTAAAATCCCATTCTCCCGCAAGGTCCTTATGCAGACTTCTTGCGTAATAACGATTTAATCCGTTAGGAAGGCGAAGATGCGGGAATAATTTAGCCAGGCTGCTGGCAAAAGGAATTCCGATAAGTTTGGATAAAGCATCTACATTAAAGTGATAGAAGGGGCTATTCGTCCAGAGACCCTTGATTAAGGAATCAAGTGGATGACGAATCGCATAATAGGTCGCTGTGAGTCCCCCTGTAGAGTGCCCGCATAGAATAACAGAATGATGTCCTTCATCAGCAATTAATCTGAGAGTCAGATCGATTTCTTCATCATACTCACGCAGGTCTCTGACATTAAATAGTTTTTGGTGGGACAGATATGAACGACCGTATTTTCGCAAATCTAAGGCATAGAAGTCATATCCGTGAAGATTGAATTGTTCTGCCATTTCTGTCTGAAAGAAATAATCGATATAGCCATGTATATACAGTACTGCTTTTCGGGTGACAATTTCACTTTTTCTACGCACTACGGTTGCTACCGCTTTTCCTTCATAATCATCTTTGAGGATCAGCGTCCGTTGTTGATAAGGACTTCCCAGAATGTCAGCCTGATAAGGGGTTAATTGATCTTCCATATACCTGCGTTTATTCTAAATTATTGAATTGTAGCTTTAGGAGTGTATTTCATTTAACGGACTTCTACTCCGATTGTATTGTAGTGTTCTAACATGGTGCTATCCGGATCACATTCCGTTATCAGCATATGCAGAGATTTGGTCTTGGCCACATAATAATTATCTGTACTGTTGAGTTTATCTGATGTACAAAGACCGATCGTATTGGTGCTGTTTGCGATTATTTCCCGTTTCATTTCAGCGTCTTCCAGATCTTTACAATATAATTCTTCCGGAGTTATACTGGATACACCGAAGAAGTAATAATCTGCTCTGAACTTCTGAATATTCAGAAGCGTTTCGTTTCCATATGTCGCAAATGCCGTTTTAGAAAGACGGCCCCCAAGAAACAATAATTCGCATGTCGGGTGATCTTCAAGTACATTAGCAACCGGAAAACTATTTGTTATAATCGTCGCTCTGAGATCCTGTGGTAATATTTTGGCCAATTCCAAAGCGGATGTCCCTCCATCAAAGAAAAGGAGCTGATTGTGTTTGATCAGGGATAACGCTTTGCGGGCAATGATTTTCTTTTCCTCAATATCTCTTATTTCACGTTGTCTGTAATGATGCGGAATCTTCGACAGGGTTGTTGCACCTCCACGCACAGCTTTGAGTAGTCCCTGACTGTCGAGTTCTTTGATATCTCTTCTTACAGTGTCTTCAGATGCTGTTATAACAGCTGACAGTTCTGCATAAGAGACAACTCCTCTTTTATGAAGTTCATTTAATATGGTAGATAAGCGTTCCTGTTTTAGCATAAGCTAAAGTAGCATTTAAAATAATAAACAGCAAATATTTGCAATTTATTGCAAAATATTGCATATTGCAGCATGGTACAACAGAAAATAATTGCACTTGATATGGATGGTGTACTGGCCGATAACCAGCAGCATTATCTCACTTATTATTATAATGAAACAGGGATCCGGCTGGATCCTTCCACTATGTTAGGAAAGCCTGAGGATTTGGGTTTGCCTGATGAAACAGCGATATACCGCTATCTGCATACAGAAGGGTATTTCAGAACCTTACCGGTTGCTGAGGATGCCATAGAAGTTGTTCGGGAATTGCAGAGCAAGTATACAATTTATGTGGTATCTGCAGCAATGGAATTCCCACATTCACTTCGGGAAAAATTTGACTGGCTGGCGGAATATTTTCCTTTTATCTCCTGGAAAAATATTGTTTTCTGTGGCGATAAGAGCATCATTAAGACCGATTATCTTCTTGATGACCACATCAGTAATCTGCGTACTTTCCAGGGAAAGCCTTTACTTTTTAATTCCTTTCATAATGTACATGAACAAGACTATGAAAGGTTGATGAACTGGAAAGAAGTAGGGGAATACTTTTTGAAATAGGAAATATCCTGCTTGTAAGATCATATCTAAAACAGGAATTGCTGCACATAAAGTTTGTGTAGCAATTCCTGATACATGTCCGAAACCTTTTACTCATCAGGTAAAATCCTGTATGGGTTTTTCAGGACGGTTTAATTCTGTTTAAAGGCTTCCGTTACAGCTTTACCTCTCCATGCCTGAGGTTGTTCAAGCCCCAGTATCCATGCTAAGGTAGCACCTGTATCATACGTTATAATGGAGTTTTTGATTTCATGATTTACTTTTACACCCGGTCCGCTGATAATCCATGGGATCTCCACTTCGTCCAGTGATTTTCCGCCATGACCTTTGTCTATGCCTCCGTGATCTGATGTGATGAGTACAATAGTTTCGTTCGCAATACCTGCATCTTTTATTGCACTGAGTATCTTACCTATACGTGCATCTACTGTTTTCAGAATTTCATAATATTCCGCTGTACGGTGACCTTTAGCATGTCCTGTGTGATCCGGTTCATCAAAATGAATAAATGTAAACAGAGGTTTTTTGGTTTTTATGGTTTCTACAGCATCGTTCACACACTTTTCCTCATCATCATTTGCCGGCAATACATGCGTAATTGCATCTTTTTCGATCAGGTAGCCGATTCCGGGCCAGCTGTATACTGCTGCAGTAACAGCCTTTGGTTTCTGATCCCGGATTACACTGAAGATACTGGGGAACTGTTTATAGGCTGAAGTCGTGTAAGCAGATGGAATCTCCGGCTTCTGACTTCCCCATTCTGTAAAACCATGCTGCGTAGGACCTGCACCCATCAGCATCGATGCCCAGTTAACAGCACTGGAAGAGGGAAGGACCGAACGGGCATGCAGACTCCATGCACCGGATGCCATTACTGATTTGACATTTGGCATATCGGCTTTAGGAAGGGCATATGCACCCAATCCATCACAGCCTATTACTACAATATGCTTTGCTTTTTTGACCTGTGCCTGCAGTGTAATTACACCTAAACAGATCACTGCACATAGAAATAATTTTTTCATTGGTTATTCGATTTACAATTAATCAAATATATTCTTTTGATACGTAAGTCGCTATTTATGAAGTTTAAGCAATCGATTGTCCAACGGTTTTGTTATAAAAAAATAAGGCTGAGTTCTGTAGAGAACCCAGCCTTAATATTGTAATATGCTATATGGCTAATGCCTGTCTTCTTAGTGTTTGAAGTGGCGTACACCTGTTGTTACCATTGCAAGGCCTTTTTCATTTGCCATATCAATAGACAATTGGTCTTTGATCGATCCTCCCGGTTGTAATACCGCTGCAATACCCGCCTCTGCAGCCAGTTCCACGCAGTCAGGGAAAGGGAAAAATGCATCTGAAGCCATTGATGACCCGTTAAGGTTAAACCCGAAAGATTTAGCTTTCTCGATAGCTTGCTTCAGGGCATCTACGCGTGAAGTCTGTCCCACACCTGATGCTAACAGCTGACCGTCTTTTGCAAAAACAATAGTATTGGATTTGGTATGTTTCACAATTTTATTGGCAAAATACAGGTCTTCTAACTGCTCGGCAGTAGGTTTAACATTCGTAACAGAAGTCATCTGATCCGGATTTTCTACCGTATTGTCTTTATCCTGCTGAATTACTCCGTTCAATAATGTTTTGAATTGTTGCTGAGGCAATTTTACATCTTTACGAACCAGAATAATACGGTTTTTCTTTGCGGTCAGGATTGCTTTTGCTTCTTCAGAGTAAGAAGGGGCGATTAATACCTCGAAGAAAAGATTGTTAATTTCTGTAGCAGTTTCAGCATCTACTTCCCGATTTGTGATCAAAACACCTCCGAATGCGGAGACAGGATCACATGCCAGGGCATCTGTCCATGCTTGTTTTACCGTAGGACGTGAAGCCACACCACAAGCATTTGTATGTTTCAGGATCGCAAAGGTAGGTTCTTCAAATTCATCAATAATCGATACGGCAGCATCTACGTCTACCAAATTATTGTATGAAAGTTCTTTTCCGTTTAGTTTGTCAAACATAGCATCCAGGTTGCCATAGAAAACACCTTTCTGATGCGGGTTTTCTCCGTAACGCAATACCTGAGCAGTTTGTTCAGACTGTTTGAAAACATCAAGAGGATTCTCCTGATTGAAATAGTTAAAAATAGCAGTGTCGTAGTGAGACGATGTATTGAAAGCGCGTTTTGCAAATTCTTTACGTTGCTCAAGTGTCGTACTACCTTCCTGAGCTGCTAATATATTTTCAAGTTCCTGATAATCATTTTTAGAAGACAGAATAACAACATCATTGAAGTTTTTGGCAGCAGCACGAATCAATGAAATTCCACCAATATCAATTTTTTCAATAATATCCTGTTCCTGAGCTCCGGAAGCAACTGTTTCTTCAAACGGATAAAGATCTACAATAACCAAATCAATTTCCGGAATTTCATATTGTTCCAGTTGTTTCTGGTCATCTTCCAACGGTCTTCTTGCCAGAATACCTCCGAATACTTTAGGATGTAACGTTTTGACACGTCCGCCTAAGATAGAAGGGTAGCTGGTCAGATCTTCTACAGGTACCACACCGATACCTAAATCTTTGATAAATGCTTCGGTACCTCCGGTAGAGTAGAAGGTCACACCATGTTTGTGCAGCAGTTGAATGAGAGGCGCTAAATTGTCTTTGTAATATACAGACACTAAAGCATTTTTAATCTTTACAGGATGGCTCATTATTATTTTGTTTGGAAGCCGCAAAGATACAAAATAATACAGAATAGCCTATGGCGTATTTTAGTAAATTATCAATTGTACTTTTTTAACAGATTTTCAATCACTTTAGGGTAGTGAAGATGTTCCAGTTGCTGGCCTTTGAATTTGATAATTTCCAAAGTATCGCCGGATTCTACTTTAAATTTGGCCTGATAAATGACTTCGCCTTCATCAAAATGTTCATTTACAAAATGAATGGTTATCCCGTGCTCCGATTCTTTGGCCTCCAGTATCGCTTTATGAACGCGATCGCCGTACATTCCTTTGCCACCAAATTTAGGGAGCAAAGCCGGGTGGATATTGATGATTTTATTCGGAAAAGCTTTCAGTAAATTTTCCGGAACAAGCCAGAGAAAACCAGCCAGTACAATCAGATCAATATTCAGGTTTTTCAGTAGTTTAACAATATCATCTGTCTGAAAAAAATCATGTCTGTCAAATACGTGAGAAGGGATCTCAAAGTTATCAGCACGTTGCAGTACATATGACTCGGGATTATTACTTAAGATCAAAGCGACCTCAGCTGTATCTGAATATTTAAAATGCTCCATTATTTTCTGAGCATTAGAACCTGATCCTGAAGCAAAAATAGCGATACGTTTTTTCACAGACTTTCTTCCTTATTGATAACCATTAACTAAAACTAACCAAAAATACTTAAATTTTTCATTAAATTATTGTAAGATATGCGTTAAATGCAGAAATTGGTGCCAAATCTTACAATTAAATTGAACATTTATTCCATATGAGGAAACGAATACTGCTAAAGCTCTCTTGTGCAATCTATTTCATGAGCAGCGCATTCCAACAGACAACTCAGGCGCAGCTTGCAGCTTCCGGAATCAATCTCCGGTCATACATCATGAATATGGACATGCCCCGCCTCAATCTGCAGGTCAGCAGTACCAAAGTGGTCGCTCCTGCAATTGAAATTGCAGTAACAGCGGTCGGAAGAGCTTCAGCAGAGGGAAAGAACGACGGACAAAGATTGCCGCTGCTATACGACAGCTTTTGCCATCCCAGTGTTGTGTATGTGGATAACAAATGGAACGGATTCCGCTATTGGATGGCTATGTCTCCCTATTTCGGACAGACAAAATCTGACCCCGGTTTTGAAAATCCTACTGTAGTCTGCTCCAACGACGGTATACACTGGGAAGAACCTAAAGGTATCCGTAATCCTATTGATATTCCGCCTGCAAAACCTTCACATGCATACTGGAGTGATCCGAAATTGTATCTGGATGATAAAGGGCTTATGCATATATTCTATAGAGGGGATGCTATGCCAAACGGCAAGCTGGGTGTACGGTTTGGTGATCATGAACGTGCAATTGTACACCGGTCTTCCAGGGATGGTGCCGGCTGGTCTAAAGTATGGATGCTCTACTCTTCCGATTCTGAAGGCGTAGATGCCGCAAATCTGCTGTTGTCTCCGGCAATTTTTCAGGATCATACCGGTAGATATAACTGCTACGATGTGATCTACAGTTCGGCCAAACATCCTATTGGTCCTCAGGGGAATCAGACACACGCCTTTGTTCATAGACGAACTTCTGCACAGATCGACTCCTTTGGCAAATTCAGTACCACACAGCTGTGTAAATTTATCAACCGTCCCTGGGGCACGGGTATGGATCCCTGGCATCTGGATGCGTTTATGGTTGGACGCCTTTATTTTATGTTGATAGATGTAGGTCGGGTCAATAATTATTATGGCAATGAGCTGTATATTGCATACAGTCAGGATGGTATTAATTTTAAAGTCATTAATACCCCACTTTCTCCGAGCGGAGCCTATAAATCTGCCATGTATCCTATCAAAGCAGACGGCAATGAAATCCAGCTTGGGCTATACAGAGCGGATAATAAGACTGGGGTAATATCATATGAAATAGTATCTTTAATGCACAAGGACTAAATTTTTTATAATGAAAAAACTGATTGTTATTTTACTAAGCGTTTATTTTACAAGCCATGCTGCTGCACAAAAAGCACCGGTGACTATACCGGATTTCACCTTTTATTTATTACAGAATAATCAGCCATTCAAGCAGGATAAACTTCCTTCATCAGGATATATTATCTTCAATTACTATGATCCGGGCTGCGGACATTGCCAGAAAATGGCTGCCGGAATCGCTAAAAACATTGATAAATTTTCGAAAAGTCAGATTTATTTTGTGACCATTAATGATAAGCCTTATGTGGATGGCTTTATTGACATGTATATTCCGGCATTAAAAAACAGGAAAAATGTAGTGTTTTTGCATGACAAGGATATTGAATTTATCCCTAAATTTAATCCTACACAGTATCCGTCTGTTTACTTGTATGATGCAAAGACCAAGAAGCTTATCAGGCACTTTGACGGGGAAGAGGATGCCCGGAAACTGGTCACTTATCTGAAATAAGATTTATAATGATTGGTTTCATCACATCATGAAACCAATCATTTTTGACAGCTGACTGTTGTTAATTTTTCTGCGTCAGCAAATAATCTAAAATTTTCATAGCGTATTCATCTGTCTCCACAGCTGAATTGGATAATACAACTACTGCGGATTTTTCGTCCGGAGCGATTCCGATAAAAGAACGGCTTCCGTTGGTTCCGCCATTATGCCAGTAGAAGGTGATACCCTCCAGCATATTGATATGCCATGCCATTCCCAGATCTGTGTCAGGAGGCAGGAAATAGGTGAATTGCTTGGTTTCTGCCATAGCTTTTTCAATATCAGTCTCCGGCATCTTAAACTGAGCGCGTGCGAATTGAAGCAGATCCGTAACTGTAGATTTTAAGGCACCCGCACCTGCAAGCGCATTGAAATTCCAGACAGGTACCTGCTCCCCTTTACTGTTATAAACACTGACCAACTGATTGTTTTTTGGATCCACCTTATCTGCAGTAGCAGTCATACTTAGTGGTTTGGCAATGATATCTTGTATAAGTTGATTATATGTTTTTTTACTGATTACACTGATCAGGTCACCTAATAATCCAAATCCTAGATTGCTGTATTCAAATTTTTCGCCCGGAGCTTGTGTCGCCTTATAGTTTTTGAGATAAGCATAGAGTGATTTACGGTCATAGGCTTTATAAGGATCTGATTCGGTATAACCTTTCACTGTTTGCAGATTACTTGGTAATCTAGGCAAACCTGAAGTATGGTTGGCTAATGAGCGGAAGGTAATTTTCTGAAGATCAGTATTGGTTTTGAGGGAGTCCGGCAGGTATTTTGTAACCGCATCATCCAGAGAGATTGTATTTTTTAATACTAAATCCGCTAATAATGTCGCTGTAAATACCTTTGATATTGAACCTATTTCATACTGGGATATATCAGTTGGTAAAGTTGAATTGCCTTTGGTTGTTTCACCGAAAAAATAAGTCTTGACCTGATTATTTTTGATTACACCAATAGAAAGTGATGCCGTGTTCGGTTTTTTGAGATAGGCTTTCGCAATAGAATCCACATAAAAATCAAGAGGGGACTCTTTTACCGATTTATCGGTTAGTATCGTGTCCGTTTTTGTTTCTTCCTGTCTTTCAGCCTTTGGATATGGCTTTATCAGAAAAGTGTTGTAATGAAGGCTCTTGTCGATGACCAGTAAAAGCTGCATAGGGCCATCTGCATAGTCTAATCGATAAGCACCTATTCCGCTGTCAAAGCTTTCTAATGTGGCAGAGCGGATACGTCCTTTCGGGAATACATGCTGTGTCAATATGGACGCCAGTCTGCTTTTAGGAATGGCTTTTTGAAAACTCTCATCTGCCATATTATAAATGGAATCTACCTGCTGATTATTCAGGAAAAATTCAATTTTATTAAATACGGCTTTATTTTGCTGTTGTTGAGAACTTGTCTGTTGCGCTTTTAGTGAAAAAGCGATCAACAGACAAGACAGGGATATTATATATTTTGTCATTTCAGAGACAAAATTAAGCAATGAAATGCTACATACCAATTAATTGTTTTAATCTGGCATAGCCTGATTTGCTGACATTTATTTTATCTCCTGAGATGAGTGTGGCAATGTAATTTTCTTTTTCCAAAGGTTCTATTTTTGACAACTGATCGACTCTGATCATGAAAGAGCGATGTACACGGACAAAGTTTTTCGGATCCAGTTGTTTTTCAAAAGAAGACATTGTTTTGTTTTTCAGGAACATTCCTTCTTTAGTATGTATCTTCACATAGTCATCATAGGCTTCCAGGAAAGTAACCTGTTGTACCGGAATAATTTTGATCTGTGAACCATTTTTCACTACTATACGTTCCAGATTTTGTTCTTCTCCTTCCAGAGATTCATTGATCTTAACAGGTGTTGCTGCCAGGGTTGACTGTTTGAAGGCTGCATTGAATTTGCTGACTGCCTGGTCAAAACGTGACTGGCTTATCGGTTTAAGCAGGTAATCTATTGCATTTTTTTCAAAAGCCTTAATTGCAAATTCATCAAAAGCCGTTGTAAAAATCACCTGTGGCTGTTCATCAATAATTTCTAATAATTCAAAACCATTCAATTTGGGCATCTGTATATCCAGAAATATAAGGTCTGGTCTGTGCTGCTGAATCGCTTTTATCCCTTCAAAACCATCATTACATTCTGCAACAACCGTATAGTCCGGATGCTGTTGTAAATAGGCTGAAATAATACTTCTGGCAAGTGGTTCGTCATCTATAATAATGGTCTTAATCATATTGAGGTATTTTTAGGGTTGATATAAAGCTCTTATCTTTTGTTTCAGTAAATAAAAGGTCCGTGCGCCCGAAGATCAGGAACAGTCTGCGTTGTACACTGCTTAATCCGAAGCCTGTACCTTTGGTGTTTTCATACTGATCATTTTCAATAGGGTTGGTGATCCTGATCCAAAGAAGGTTGTCCGCATAGGAAACCTCGACTTTGATAAGTACATCTCCGGTAATGTTGTAGAGCCCGAATTTGATGGCATTTTCGAGCAAAGGCTGAATAATCATAGTGGGCAGCTTGGTTTCAGCCAGTTCTTCCGGGAAATGAACTTCTGTATTCAGACGATGTCCAAAGCGTACTTTTTCAATATCCAGATACAGCTGCAGATGAGACAGCTCATCTTTCAGTGAGATCAGACTGAGATTATCCTTTCTCATTGTTCCTCTCAGAAAGTCGGAAAGCTGAAAAGTCATTTCACGAGCTTTTTCGGGTTTAATACCGATCAGTGCTATAATGGAATTTAGACTGTTGAACAGAAAATGCGGCTGTAACTGTTGTCTGAGGTTGTATAATTCAGCATCTCTGACCATCTTTTCGGATTCTTCCTTCCTTTTTTTATTTTCTTCATATTCTTCCTGAATATTCCATACGATTTGCAAAATAGCAATGCAGAACAAAACCAGAAAGTTGAGAATAACCCGATAAGGGATACTGAAATCAAAATAACTGATGTCTATCAAGGAGAAGATCTGCAGCAGAATAATACGGCTCACATACAATCCCAGGGCTACGACAATAAGACCGATCGCGGATAAGCGAAGCATCTGACCTTTGCGCGGCAGGAAAAAATTAATGGTACTGGATAGAATGTAACAACACAGCGTGATGCTTAATGCATTAATCCCAGCGTCATACAGTGCGATTTCTTTGGTTGTGCCGCTCCATATCAACAGACCAAATACTACCAAAAAGTATAAAATACAGATTGTCCATGCCGAGACATGGATCAGGTAATTTTTATTTGCAGGTAACTTAAAAAATAGCATTGTCGTCTGTATTATGCGTTTTTAAGTGTGATACCACCAAATATTGTACTTCCGGTAATGTATATTTTCTTGTTAGGGTCAAGACCTATGCCTGATGGAAATCTGCGGTCATCCACATCACCCAATAAAGAGGAAATGTTGGAAGATGCCTGCCAGTGACTAGGAAGGATAATTTGTGTACTTCCGAATAACTGGAATACCTCAATAGCTACCGGTTGTTGCAGATCCGCCTGTAACAAATTGATTTCTACAGAACCGAATAAGTTGGAAACACGTCCTCCGAGAAACTTTTTGGATAATACCAGTTTTTTCATTGAACTGAATGCCGAATTTACATTCAGGATATCTTCAGATTGCGGATTGAACCTGTCATAAGAAGATTTCCCCGTACTTTGGTACGAGGATTGAAAATTAGGATCTGTATTTTCTGCTTTGTTTTCTGAAGAACCATCTGCAGCTGTTTCTTCAGAGGAATTAACCACTCGTTTGTCCCAGTCAAAATCATCCTGACCTGGTGGTACCGGCGGCACTGGAGGTATGTAGTTTGTGTTCTTTTTAGAGATCAGGTAGTATCCAAGTATAATGATACCCAGAGGAAGTATTACTCTGCCGAAAGAAAGGTCTGTAATTTCTCTGAAGAGAAAAAGTCCACCTATGATCAACAGGATAATAGAAGCTTTGCGTTCGAATTTAGAATTGACACCTATAATAAGACCAACTACCACCAATATCATTGGCCAGCTAAACAACCAGTCTGGAAACAGATCTCCGATGTTAAGGTTTTTTAATAGTAATGCTAATCCTGTTATAATAATGATTGCTCCTATTGTATTACGGTTGTCGTTCGGCATGCGCGGGATATTAGGAGGCGTCGAGTTATTATTTGTCGTTTTCATTGTTTTATTTGTTTTACTATGTTTTTGATAGTTCAAATGTAGAGCTAATATAAGGAGAGCAAAACACTATTTAGGTTATCTGAATCAAAAAGTCGGTGAATATCGCTTTTTTATCGGTAAAATGTTTTCCAGCCATTATTTGCCATAAAAAAAGGAATATTTTCCTATTTTGAGAAAAATAATATGTTTTTTATTATTAAAATTTGGAGAAAAGAATATAATTATTATATATTTATGACGGAAAATGGAACTTAAACTTAAATAGTTAATAATGGGAGATTTTGAAAACAAAGAGCGCGAAGAGGTATTTTCAAAAAAAGTGAGAGCTGGAAAACGTACTTATTTTTTTGATGTAAAGGCAACTCGTTCAGACGATTATTACATTACCATCACAGAAAGTAAAAAACGTTTTGAAGACGGACAGTTTATCAAACACAAGATTTTCTTGTATAAAGAGGATTTTGAAAAATTTGCTGAAGGATTAAAAGATGTTGTGGAATACATCAAGTCGAATCAGGATGTTGTTGAGAAACGTTACGAGCCTAATTTTGAAGATGCAGGTTATGCTGAGGGTAGCAAAATTGCTCAGAGAGACGACTTTTCATTCTAAGGTGTGTCTAGCCTAGAATAAGAGCCACTATTCCCATAGTGGCTTTTTTTATAAAGATGTTACATCTGTTTGCTGAAAAGCAGATGTAATATGCTTATTTTCGAAGAACTTAAAAAATAACTTCAAACTTAATATGAATAAATATGCTGCCGGTTTTTTCGGCTTGTTTGTACTGTTCTATCAGCACAGTGATGCACAGACAAAGCGTCTGAATTTTGAACAGTCATGGGGAAGACAACCTTCTGTTACCAAACCGATCACATCCTTTTCCGGATGGGCGGACGGTACACATTATCTGGAAGGTAATCCCAGAGATAAACAAATGTTTCAGGTAGATGTCAGTACGGGAGAACGAAAAAGCTATACTGTTCCGACAAAATCAGGTACTACAGTAGAAGTAAAAGAAAAAGATGTGCAGATTCGTTTTGCGGACGGTACCGTCAGAAAACTTACGAATTCACCGGATGTAGAGGAACAAAACCCAACTTTGTCTCCGGACGGGAATTATGTCGCTTTCACCAGAGCAAGCAATCTGTTTGCTGTACAGGTGTCATCCGGTAAGGAGATTCAGTATACTACAGACGGTACGGATGTGATCTATAACGGTTATTCTTCGTGGGTGTATTATGAGGAAATATTGGGCAGATCTACAAATTATAAAGCCTTCTGGTGGTCGCCGGACAGTAAAAAACTGGCGTTTATGCGGTTTGATGATACTGAGGTGCCTATGTTTCCTATCTATGTTTCAAAAGGGCAGCATGGGTATCTGGAAAAGACACGCTACCCGAAAGCCGGAGATAAAAATCCTTTGGTAAAGGTCGGTGTTGTAAATACCGACGGAGGTGCTGTGGTATGGGCAGATTTTAATGAGCAGGACGATCAGTATTTTGGCCAGCCTTACTGGGCATTTAACAGTGAGAATATTATGGTGCAGTGGATGAACCGCGAGCAGAATAATTTAAAATTCTATCAGGTTAATCCGCAGACAGGAGCGAAGAAAGAAATCTATGATGAGAAACAGTCTTCCTGGATCAATCTGGATCACGATGAGCGCATTACCTATTTATCGGACAATAAGCATTATATTCTAAAATCAGACAAGACGGGCTGGGCGCATTATTACCTGTATACATTAGATGGTAAGTTGATTAATGCTATTACTTCAGGAGACTGGCAGGTGACTTCTATTGCACACATTGATGAGAAAGCAAAGGTTCTGTATGTGAATGCACGAAAAGAAAATTCAGCAACAGTAGATCTATACCGGGTAGATTTTTCAGGCAAAAACTTTAAAAGACTTACTTTTGGGAACTATACACACAATGTGTCTGTATCTCCTGACGCTAAATATTTTATAACTAATTATTCCAATATCAATACACCCAATAAAGTAGCTTTATTGCGTACGGACGGGAAATTGATCCGGGAACTGGCAGACAGTAAAAGTGAAAGTTTTGCAGACTATAAAATCGGTAAGACAGAGTACCTGACTATACCTTCGGATGACGGCAAATATCAACTTCCGGTTATTATTACTTATCCTACTGATTTCGACGAGTCAAAATCTTATCCTGTCGTGATGAGTATCTACGGAGGGCCGGATGCCGGAACTGTCAAAAATACCTGGAAAGGGACTTCAAACCAGTATTGGGCTAATGAAGGTATTATCCAAATCGCTGCGGATCACCGGGCTTCCGGTCATTTTGGTAAACAGGGAGTGGCACTTATGCACAGAAACCTGGGACATTGGGAAATGATAGATTATAGCACAGTAGCGAAATGGCTGAAGGCAAAACCCTGGGTCAAAAAAGATAAGTTGCTGATCACAGGACATAGTTATGGGGGATATATGACATGTATGGCACTGACTAAAGGATCAGATTATTTTGATTACGGAATAGCTGGCGCTCCTGTGACCAGTTGGGAATTATACGATACACATTATACCGAGCGCTGGATGGATACTCCTCAGGATAATCCGGAAGGGTATAAGAGCGGATCTGTCCTGACTTACACTGATAAATATAAAGGTGGTCTGCGTATCATGCATGGTGATTTGGATGATAATGTGCATCTGCAGAACACGATTCAGCTGGTGGACAAACTTACAGACAGAGATAAAGCATTTGAACTGATGATCTATCCTGGAAGCCGGCATGGTTTTGAAGCATCCAAACGTAAATATGATTTTAATGAGCGTGTTCGTTTTTATTATCAGTATCTGCTGGAGAAGCCTGTTCCTCAGGATTTTAAATAGGTTTTTTTTACGCTTCAATATAGAAAAGAGGTTTTGCTGCTTGTCAGTTAAAACCTCTTTTCGTTTATTATTGTTAAAAACTGTTTTTTTTGGGTAAAAACGGACGGAAGGAGTTGATGCACACGAAAATAAATCACATCTTTGCGGTAATTCTATGAGTTCCATGATACAATACTTAAAGGAAAGCACGTTTGCTGTAAATGAGGTGTTTGCAAAATCTGTAAACATCCTGAAAAATCATTATTTTTCTGTGGCAGGACTATGTTTTTTACTGTTTGTCACTTCCAACTTGTCCAGTATGCTGGCCAGTTATATGAGTGAGTTCAATATTTTTTTAAGTGGTTTCATGGCTTTGGTTTTTATGATTTTTTATTTCGGGGTGAACCTTACCCTGTTTAAATACATCATGGAGATTATTGATAAAGAGGATGGCGCTAAATTGTCCGTGTCTATTCCGAGCACAAAAGAGCTTCTTTACTTTTTTACGGCTATGCTGATCATATTGGGTGTGTCTATGGTTATTCTGCTCATTATTTCTGTGGTTTGCTGGCCCTTAATCTATATCAAAAAAGAAGTCAGCACTATGGCCAGTGTATCTCTGATTGTTTCAGCTATACTTACCTTCCTGTTTATTATCCGGGTAGCTTTTTATCCGTTCTTTATTATGGACAAGCATGCGAGTTCATTCCGGGCTATCCGCTTGAGCTTTGCGTTGACAAAGGGCAATGTCACTAAATTATTGCTGATTCTATTTTGTTTTGCTATGCTCCATATTCTGCAGGTTTATTTCAATTTTGCAGGATATACTTTTTTTTCCATATTTTTAAGCATCATCAATTCGTTCCTGGTTGTACCTTTATCGAGTATTGTGATTACGGTTGCCTACAGGAATATGATGACTGCCTATGCAGGCGGAGAGAATCCGGAGATTTTAAAGAATATTATTTAAGAAATTTAACAACACTTGGAGTATAAAACAATAGCGGTACTGGGTTCGACAGGTAGTGTGGGCACACAGGCATTAGATGTGGTCGAATCTTTTCCCGAACGATTAAAGGTATCCGTCCTTACCGCAGGATCAAATGCGGATTTACTTATCAAGCAAGCCCTTCAGTTTCAACCCCGTGCTGTCGTTATTGTAGATGACAGTCAGTATCTTCGTGTGAAGGAGGCTCTTGCCGGGCATCCTATAGCCGTCAGGTCAGGAGAGGCTGCGTTGGAAGAGGTTGTGCAATATGAGGATATCGATATCGTATTGAATGCAATTGTCGGTTCTGCAGGACTTCGGTCTACTGTGCGTGCCATCCAGAGTGGAAAAGATATTGCTCTGGCCAATAAGGAGACGCTGGTGGTGGCAGGAGAGTTGGTCATGGGACTTGCCCGTAAGCATCAGGTGCGTATGCTGCCTGTGGATTCGGAGCATTCTGCGATTTTTCAGTGCCTTACAGGTGAAGAAGCCAATCCGATTGAAAAAATATATCTGACCGCTTCCGGAGGACCTTTCAGAGGTAAAGATCTGGATTTCCTGTCTTCCGTCACAAAGCAGCAGGCATTGAAGCATCCAAACTGGTCAATGGGCGCCAAGATTACCATTGATTCGGCTTCTCTTATGAATAAGGGACTGGAGGTAATAGAGGCAAAATGGCTGTTTGATCTTGATGTAAATCAGGTAGATGTGATTGTACACCCGCAATCTGTTATCCATTCACTGGTGCAGTTCAGAGACGGTTCTATGAAAGCGCAGATGGGATTGCCGGATATGAAGTTGCCTATTCAATATGCGCTGACTTATCCGTACCGATGGGAGAATACGTTTGAACGATTTGATTTTGCTAATTTTGCAAGTCTTACATTTGAACCTGCCGATACAAAAACATTTCGTAATTTGGCGATTGCTTATGAAGCACTGCGTCAGGGTGGGAATAGTGCTTGTATCATGAATGCTGCCAATGAGATTGTGGTAGATGCTTTTCTGAAAGAAAAAGTGTCATTTTTGGGTATGAGTGAAGTAATAGAAAAAACACTGGAACGTGTGCAGCATGTAGCAACTCCTACATTGGAAGACTATTTATATGCCGATCAGGAGAGCAGAAGGATTGCTCAGGAGTTGATTTAAGAATTAATGTAAAAGATTAAAAAGTTAAATGGGAGTTTTAATAATGGTTGGACAGGTCGTTTTAGGCCTGTCGATTTTGATTGTATTGCACGAATTGGGACATTTTTTAGCAGCACGTGCATTCGGTATTAAAGTAGAAAAATTTTATTTGTTTTTTGATGCCTGGGGTGTCAAATTGTTCAAATTCAATTATAAAGGTTGTGAGTACGGTATTGGATGGTTACCTCTTGGAGGATACGTGAAGATTGCCGGTATGATCGATGAGTCCATGGATACGGAGCAGCTGAAAGGTGAGCCTCAACCCTGGGAATTTCGTTCAAAACCAGCCTGGCAGCGTCTTATTGTAATGCTTGGCGGTATTATCGTAAATATTGTTGTAGGGGTAGTGGTATACTGGATGCTGGCATTCAGTCAGGGAGAATCTAATTTCGATAACCAAAAGCTTGTGAATGGGGTGGTACCCGGTATTATCGGTAAGCAGATCGGTATACAGACCGGAGACCGTATTGTTGCAATAGATGGTCAGAAGGTAGGTTTCTTCAAAGAACTTCTTAGCTCAAAGGTGCTGATGGGTAATACCAATCTGACAATTGAACGTAATGGAGAGACTAAAGAAATTCATGTTCCTGCGGATATTCTGAATGCTGTGGCGGATCATAAAGCCAATGAATTTGTGCAGATCCGTACCAGGATGACTGCTGTAGATAATGTGGTAAAAGGTTCGGAAGCGGCCAGGATGGGATTGGTAAAAGGAGATAGTATTATTGCTGTAAATGAAGTATCTGTTCGTTTCTTCGATGAGTTTAAGTCCATTTTGGAAAAAGATGCAGGTAAGCCTGTCATGTTGACTTTAGTAAGAAAGGGACAGACGATCACAGTGAAAGGACAGGTTGATAAAGACGGGACTTTAGGATTCAACCGTAACTACGATTACTCTCTTCCATTGGTCATCACAGAATATAGTCTGGCGGAAGCATTTCCGGTAGGAGCGAAGCAGGCTTTTTCAGTTATCACAGATAATATAAAAGGATTCGGTAAGATTTTCAGAGGAGAAATCAGAGCAGATAAGGCGCTTTCAGGTCCTGTGGGTATCGCTACGCTATTTGGAACAGAAGTCGATTGGGTTCGTTTCTGGAGTCTTGTAGGGATGCTGTCCATGGCATTAGCCTTTATGAATTTACTTCCTATTCCTGCACTGGACGGGGGACATGTGATCTTTTTACTTGTTGAAATGATTCAGGGTAAACCTTTGAGCGAAAAATTCCTTGAAAAAGCGCAAATGGTAGGGTTCTTTATCCTGTTAGCATTAATGATATTTGTGTTTGGAAATGATATTTTCAAACTCTTTAAATAAGGATTTTTAATAGATAAGCAGAAGGTCTTTCATTTGAAGGACCTTCTTGTTTTTGTTTAAAATAGATAAAGTATGGACGGAACGAACAGAGCAGATATAAAACCAGGAATACTGGTAAATATTATTTTGAAAAAAGATCAACGTACGGGCGCATTAACAGAGGGGATAGTAAAGGATATCCTGACATCTTCATCATACCATTCCAGAGGCATCAAAGTGCGTCTTACAGATGGTCAGGTAGGTCGTGTGGCTGAGATTATAGATGAAGATTAGCGTGCGCCGGAATAAAAGTGTTGAAAACTTCTTAAAATAATTATACTATTTTAATGAATAATATGTACCTTTGTCCCTCGTGAAAATTGAAGTAAATCTTTTCAAGGTGAGCGCAAAATTTATCAGTGTATTCATTGATCAATATGTCGATTAATTGCTATTTAGCCCGTTGAGGGCTTTTTTTGTGCCCTTGATTGATGAGAAGAAAGAGAAGCTTAAACATAAAAAAATAATAAACGTTAATAATGACCAACTACAGCAAATTGCCTGCAATTTTAGTTTTAGAAGACGGTACCGTGTATCATGGTAAAGCTGCTGGGAAAATTGGAACAACTACAGGAGAGATCTGTTTCAATACCGGCACTACTGGTTATCAGGAGATTTTTACCGATCCTTCTTATTTTGGACAGATTATGGTAACGACCAATGCTCATATCGGGAATTACGGTATTGCCAATGAAGAATCTGAATCTAATCAAATCCAAATCGCAGGATTGGTGTGTAAGAACTATAATATCAACTATAGTCGCAAGATGGCCGATACATCCATCCAGAACTACTTTGAGGAGGAGAATCTGGTGGGTATTTCAGATATCGATACGCGTTCATTAGTCCGTCATATTCGCAGCAAAGGTGCAATGAATGCGATTATATCTTCAGAAAATCTGGATATAGAGTCTTTGAAAGCACAACTGGCACAGGTTCCTTCAATGGACGGTCTGGAGTTGTCTTCAAAAGTTTCGACCAAAGAACCTTATTTCTATGGGGATGAAGATGCTTCGACACGTATCGCTGTGCTGGATCTGGGTATTAAACGTAATATTTTGAGAAACTTTGACGCACGTCAGGTGTATGCGAAGGTTTTTCCTGCAAAAACAACATTTGCTGAAATGGAAGCATGGGGAGCTGATGGTTACTTTATCTCCAACGGCCCGGGCGATCCGTCTGCAATGCCTTATGCGATTGATACGGTTAAAGAAATCATTGCTGCTGAAAAACCTATGTTCGGAATTTGTTTAGGACATCAGATATTGGCTTTAGCAAATGGTATCCGGACCAGCAAAATGCACAATGGCCACAGAGGTATTAATCACCCTGTCAAAAATATTATTGCAAACAGATGTGAGATTACATCCCAGAACCATGGTTTTGGTGTGGTGGCTGAAGATATTGAAAAATCAGAACAGGTGGAGATAACGCATGTCAACCTGAATGACGGTTCTATAGAAGGTATCCGTGTCAAAGGTAAGAAAGCATTTTCGGTGCAGTATCACCCTGAGTCATCTCCGGGTCCTCACGATTCAAGATATTTATTTGACGATTTCGTCGCTTTGATTAAAAAATAAAATACTGGGTAACAGTCAGAAAGGGTTGAATTGAAAATATTCAACCCTTTTTTGTGTACAGGAATGTAGCGTAGGGCTGTTCAGTTCCGTTTGTAGTATACAATCATATTAGGTTTATGATTTGAATGGTAATCAATGTTTAGCAAGACAGCCCTCCTGTCTTGCTTTTTTTATTTAAAACTCTCCTAAATAATTTTCTAAGAAGCATATTTTAGTTATATTTGGTTGTATATAAATGTGAAAGCGTAAAAAGTGTACTTTATACACTTAGTGCTGTTTATTTGAAGATAATCATACAACCAGAAAAAAATAACAATGAGTTTAATTATTGATGTTAGAGCGCGTCAGATTTTGGATTCGCGCGGAAATCCTACAATTGAAGTAGATGTAACTACACAAAATGGTTTTACTGGTCGTGCTGCTGTACCTTCGGGTGCTTCTACCGGTGCGCATGAAGCTGTAGAATTGCGTGATGGCGATAAGAAAAAATACTTAGGTAAAGGTGTTCTTAAAGCTGTTGAAAACGTAAACACTAAGATTGCGAAAGCATTGGAAGGTGTGGATGTATTCGAGCAGAATGCAATCGACAAATTAATGATAGATCTTGACGGAACCGAGAATAAAGGTAAACTGGGAGCTAATGCTATCCTTGGCGTTTCTTTGGCTGTAGCTAAAGCTGCTGCACAGGAAAGCGGACAACCACTTTACCGTTACGTAGGTGGTGTTAATGCGAATACGTTACCTATCCCGATGATGAATATCATCAATGGTGGTTCTCACTCTGATGCTCCTATCGCTTTTCAGGAATTTATGATTATGCCGGTTGGTGCACCTTCATTCTCTGAAGCTTTGCGTTGGGGAACTGAGGTATTCCACAATCTGAAGAAAATTCTTCATGACAGAGGATTATCTACTGCTGTAGGTGATGAAGGTGGTTTTGCACCTACTTTTGAAGGGACTGAAGATGCTATCGAGACGGTATTGAAAGCTATCTCTGCTGCTGGCTACAAACCAGGTAAAGATATTTGTCTGGCTTTAGACTGTGCTTCTTCTGAGTTCTTCAAAAGTAACAAATACGATTATACAAAATTTGAAGGTGCTAAAGGTGCTGTCCGTACTATCGAACAACAGGTAGATTACCTTGCTGAATTAACAGAAAAATACCCTATTATCTCTATTGAAGATGGTATGGCGGAAGATGACTGGAAAGGATGGAAATTATTAACAGATAAAATCGGTGACCGTGTTCAGTTGGTTGGTGATGATTTGTTCGTAACCAATACGAAACGCCTTCAACAAGGTATCGATCAGCATACTGGTAATTCTATTCTTGTAAAAGTAAACCAGATCGGATCATTAACAGAGACTATTAATGCTGTATCTCTTGCTCAGACCAGCGGATATACTTCTGTAATGTCTCATCGTTCAGGAGAAACTGAAGATACAACTATTGCAGATTTAGCAGTTGCGTTAAATTGTGGCCAGATTAAAACAGGTTCAGCTTCACGTTCTGACAGGATCGCTAAATACAATCAATTGTTGCGTATAGAAGAAGAATTGGGTGCAAATGCCCGTTTCATCGGTAAAGATTTCAAATACGCAATTAAGAAAAAATAAGCATTAACAGCAATGTTAATACAGAAAGAGACTATTACGATAGTCTCTTTTTTATTTTCAGAAAATTACTTTAATTTTAGCTTGTTAGAAATTAATAGGTAATAGTTTGTACTTTTGGCATATGGAAAGATTTTTGTACGTTATCCGAAACAAATACCTGCTCGCAGGTGTAGCTTTTGTGGTATGGATGTTATTCTTTGACCGAAATGATTTCAGTACACAATACAGTTATCAGAAAGAGAAGTCTAATCTGGAAAAAGAAAAGACATACTATGAAAAGGAGATCGCAGGTATTCAGCAGACGATCAAGGATGTACAGAATAATCCCAGTGAGATTCAACGTATAGCGCGGGAACGCTATCAAATGAAAAAAGATAATGAAGATGTCTATGTTATCCTGGAAAAGGAAGCAGAGAAAAAATAATATAAAGAGAAAGGGTATCTGAAATCAGATACCCCTTCTTGTTGATAAAAGATATTTACTATCCCTCAGATATAGCATTGATAATATCATATTGCGTAATGATATTGATTCTTCCGTATTCATCCTCCACCAATACTGCCTGAGAATCCTTATTGATTAAGGCCGAAATCTTGTCTATAGAGGCATTAAGATCAACAAAAGGAAAAGGCTTTGTACTGATACTTTGCACGTTTGCGGATTTAGTGGATGGGTTTTCCAGGAGTGCCGACAGAATATCAGACTCTGTTATCTTTCCGACAACCATTCCTTGTTGTGTAACCGGTATCTGGGAAATATTCAGTGTTTTCATTGTGTTGAATGTTTCAATCACCGTCTGATCCACATCTGCTGTTACAATATCCTGGGTTTCCCGTTTTTTCAGAATAGTGAGTGCCGTTAATTTTTCATCTTTCAGGAATCCGCGTTCACGTAACCAGTCTTCATTGTACATCTTACCCATATAACGGGATCCGTGATCATGGAAGATCACGACGACTACATCTTCTTCCTTTAGAGATGCTCCCAGTTGCAGTAGTCCCGCAACAGCAGCCCCTGCCGAATTTCCGGCAAATATGCCTTCTTTTCGGGCCAGATCTCTGGTCAGAAGTGCAGCATCTTTGTCAGTTACTTTTTCAAACAGATCAATGACGCTGAAGTCCACATTTTCGGGAAGAAAATCCTCACCAATGCCTTCTGTGATATAAGGGTATATTTCGTTTTTATCAAATATGCCTGTTTCCTTGTATTTCTTAAAAACAGATCCATAGGTGTCGATTCCCCAGACTTTGATGTCCGGATTTTTCTCCCGCAGATATCTGGCTGTTCCTGATATAGTACCACCTGTTCCCACACCCACTATCAGGTGTGTGATCTTTCCTTCTGTCTGTTCCCATATTTCAGGGCCTGTCGTCTCATAGTGCGCCTGTGCATTGGAGGGATTATCATACTGATTGGCCTTCCAGGCATTTGGGACTTCTTTTTCTAGTCTGCTGGAGACGGAATAGTAGGAGCGGGGATCTTCAGGTTCAACGTTTGTAGGGCATACAATTACTTCGGCACCGAATGCACGCAGCGCATCGATTTTCTCTTTGGATTGTTTATCCGTAGTGGTAAAGATACAACGGTATCCTTTTACGACAGCCGCCATTGCAAGGCCCATTCCGGTATTTCCGGATGTGCCTTCGATGATGGTGCCGCCCGGTTTTAATAATCCTGCCTTTTCGGCATCTTCTATCATTTTGATTGCCATACGATCTTTGATAGAATTCCCCGGATTTGTTGTCTCTATTTTAGCCAGGATTGTCCCCTTGAGGTGCTTAGTGACTTTATTCAGTTTAACAAGAGGTGTATTTCCTATCGTTTCCAAAATATTGTTATACCACATACTGTTTTATTTGTTTATACAAAGATAACCTTTTCCGTTGAGGGGATTAAAACTGCAGGTGTTTCACTGTTAAACCATTATTGATGAGTTGTTTGAGGGAATCAATACCGATCAAAAGATGTGTCTGTACGTAGTTAGCGGTTACAGATACATCGCTTTCTTCGGTTTTTACTCCTTCAGGGATCATCGGTTGGTCAGATACCAATAAGAGTGCACCTGTCGGTATTTTGTTGGCAAAGCCTACACTAAAGATTGTAGCCGTCTCCATATCTACACACATAGCACGTATGGATTTGAGATATTTCTTAAATGATTTCTCATGTTCCCACACGCGTCTGTTGGTTGTATATACTGTTCCTGTCCAGTAGTCACGTGAATGATCCCTGATCGTAGTGGATATCGCTTTCTGTAAAGCAAATGCCGGCAGGGCAGGTACTTCAGGCGGGAAGTAATCATTTGACGTTCCTTCACCCCGTATTGCGGCAATAGGGAGTACAAGGTCACCGATCTTATTTTTCTTTTTCAATCCTCCGGCTTTTCCCAGAAACAGGACAGCCTTAGGGGCGATTGCTGACAACAGATCCATGATCGTCGCTGCCATAGGGCTACCCATTCCGAAATTGATGATTGTGATGCCTGCTGCAGTCACTGATTGCATAGGCTTATCTGTTCCGTATATCGGGGCATTATCATGCATTTCGGAGAAAATATGGAGATACTTTGAAAAATTGGTCAACAAAATATACTCTCCAAACTCATCCAGCGGTCTTCCTGTATAACGTGGAAGCCAGTTGTGTACGATATCTTCTTTTGATTTAAGTCCGGCTTTGACCGGGCTGTTTTCTTCTTTGTTTTTACTCATAACAATTTTTTTAATAGGTGTTACTTTATATATCTGAAAATCGGATACACGCTATCCTGCCGATTGGAGAAGAACGATCAGCAAGTATAAGCATATCCGTTTAACTTTCTGTTAAAGTGCTGTAAAAGAACTTTTGTATGCGACTGCATCTGCCCGGAATAGATCTGTGTAAGATCGTATTCATGAGCAATAGGTATAGCAGATAAGAAACCGTTGGGCTATGACCAATGTAGCGCCAGCATTGCGCTGATCTACTGTTGTCAGTATTGAGTAATAGCGGATTGGAACCGAATATAAACAAGGCTCTCCGTTGAGGAGAGCCTTATATTTTTTAGTTACGCGACATGCAGTTTTTTGATGTCTGACTTTTCAAATTTTTGTTTGGCGTAGTCCAGCGTAATGTGTAATGTGTTGTCGGTAATGTCTTCTCTTGAAGTCGGGATTTCGAACATTGCATCCAGCATGATTGCTTCGCAGATGGCTCTTAGTCCTCTGGCCCCTAATTTGAATTCATCTGCTTTGTCCACGATAAACTGATAGACATTTTTATCGAACTCTAACTCGATACCTTCATAGTTAAACAGTTTTTTATACTGTTTGATCAATGCATTTTTGGGCTCTGTCAGGATGCTTAACAGCGTTTCCTTATCTAATGGATTTAAATAGGTCAATACAGGAAGACGGCCGATCAGCTCAGGTATCAAACCAAAGGTTTTTAAATCCTGAGGAGTGATATACTTATAGAGATTGTTTAAGTCGATCTCCTGCTCATCTTCTCTCATCTTATAGCCTACTGTCTGCGTTCTCAAACGGTTAGCGATCTTTTTCTGGATACCGTCAAAAGCTCCGCCACAGATAAACAGGATATTACTGGTATTGACTGCAATCATTTTCTGATCCGGATGTTTACGTCCGCCCTGAGGAGGTACATTGACTACTGTTCCTTCTAATATTTTTAACAGCGCCTGTTGTACTCCTTCTCCGGATACGTCCCGGGTGATAGAAGGATTATCGCTTTTACGTGCTATCTTATCGATTTCATCGATGTAGATAATACCACGTTCTGCGGCAGCTACATCATAGTCTGCTGCTTGTAAAAGACGTGTCAGTATACTTTCCACATCTTCGCCCACATAACCCGCTTCTGTCAGTACTGTAGCATCTACAATGCTGAACGGTACATTCAAAATTTTAGCTACTGTCTTGGCCAGTAGTGTTTTTCCGGTTCCTGTTTCACCTACGATGATCAGGTTTGACTTTTCAATCTCAATATCGTCTTTATCTACCTTTTGATTCAGACGTTTATAGTGATTGTATACCGCTACCGAAATTACTTTTTTAGCATCATCCTGACCGATAACGTATTGATCAAGATGCTGTTTGATTTCCAGCGGACGGATTAGTTTTAAAGCAGTCTGTAAAGATTTGCTCTTACGTTGCTTCAGCTCTTCGGCCAATATTTCATTGGCCTGCATGACACAGCGGTCACAGATGTGAGCGCCGTCTCCGGCAATCAGCATTTGCGCATCATTTTTACTGATGCCGCAAAACGAACAGCGAATATCTTTTGTGTTATTTTTGCTCATTTATTTGATTTCTTTTTTGGAAGACAATACTTCGTCTACCATTCCAAATTCTTTTGCTTCTGCAGCTCTCATCCAGTAGTCACGGTCAGAAGATTTTTCTACCCATTCGTACGATTGACCTGAATGCTCCGCTATGATAGTGTACAGTTCTTCTTTCAGCTTAAGCATCTCACGAAGATTGATTTCCATATCTGCAGCAACTCCCTGAGCACCACCTGATGGCTGGTGGATCATGACACGTGAATGTTTCAATGCTGTGCGTTTACCTTTGGCTCCGGCTACTAATAATACGGCTCCCATAGAAGCAGCCATACCTGTACAGATCGTAGCTACATCAGGAGAGATGTATTGCATAGTGTCGTATATTCCTAATCCGGCGTATACACTACCTCCCGGTGAATTGATATAGATCTGTATATCACGTTGTGCATCCGTAGACTGAAGAAATAATAATTGTGCCTGAATAATATTTGCAACCTGATCCGTCACGGCATCTCCTAAAAAGATGATGCGGTCCATCATTAATCTGGAGAATACGTCCATTTGTGCCACATTTAGCTGACGCTCTTCAACAATGTAAGGTGTCAGGTTAGTTGGCATATTTTGTTGAACACGTGAAATGAAGCTGTCCACATGTTGGCTTCCGATACGGTGATGCTTGATAGCATATTTTCTGAATTCGTTTTTATCTATGTTCATAATATTAATTTTCCTTTTATTAAGACGAATATAAAACTATATTTTAAAAGTTGTATATGTTGAACTATATGTTTTACATCCAGCCAACAATTAAGTCAGATGACGAAATAGTCAGGCAAATCCTTTAAAAATTCGTAAGATTTTGTCTCAAAACTGATCTTACAATAGAAATGATCCAATCCATTACTTACTAACAATAACGGGATTTGATGTACCGTATTGTAATTTGCAATCTGCTCAAATACAGATTGTGTAATCTTTACATGAGGAGCTTTGAATTCTGCGAGTAATATCTTTTCTCCCTTATTGTTATAGATAAGCAAATCACTTCTCTTCTGAAGGGTATTTAACTTTAGCCCTCCTTCTGTTTTCATCAGGGATTTTGGATATTTCTTTTCCTGATGTAAATAATTGATCCAATGTTGTCTTACCCATTCTTCCGGTGTCAGCACCAGCTTTTTTTTACGTAACTCATCATAGATGAATATGATATCGTTTTCCCTCGATAGTTTAGCTGAAAAAGGTGGTAAATTTAAGGGAATGGGCGTAAACATGTGCAAAGATACGAAATCTGTTGTAAATCGTAAATCCTTCAAATTCTTAAAAGTTTCAACAGAGGGAAGGGGAATTAATTTGTATTTTTGTTGGGTATGAATGTCAGTCCTATTCTTTCGGATATCAAAAATAAAAAACTCAAACCTGTTTATCTTTTACACGGGGAGGAACCCTACTTTATTGATCTGATCAGTGATACTATTGAAAGTTCGGTGCTGGATGATGCACAGAAGGGATTTGATCAGACCATCTTATATGGTAAGGACACCGACTTTATTACGATCGTGAATGCAGCAAAGCGCTATCCTATGTTGAGTGACCATCAGGTTATCCTGATTAAAGAAGCACAGGATCTGAAGTGGAAACAGGGGGAGGAACTCCTGTTAAACTATGTGGAGCATCTTACACCCAGTACAGTGCTGGTCTTCAACTATAAGTACGGTAAATTTGATAAGCGTAAAAAACTTTACAAGGCTATAGAAAAAGCAGGTGAAGTCGTAGAGTCTAACAAGCTATATGAGGATAAGGTGGCTGGCTGGATTACTTCTTATGTGAAGGATCGTGGCTGGTCCATTCATCCGCAGGCTGCAGCTATGATGGCAGAGTATTTGGGGACGGACCTTTCCAAGGTATCCAATGAGCTCGATAAACTGATGTTGAATGTGCCAAAATCTACGGAAATAGGAGCAGGGGATATAGAGCGAAATATCGGGATATCCAAAGACTTTAATGTATTTGAACTGAATACGGCTCTGGCCAAGCGGAATGCCCTGAAAGCGTACCAGATTGTCGATTATTTTGCTGCAAACCCTAAGAATAATCCGTTAGTAGTCGTGTTGGGAGCAATGGGAGGTTACTTTACAAAAGTATTAAAGTATCATTACCTTCCCGATAAATCTGCTGCTGCCAAGGAACTGGGGGTTCATCCTTTTTTTATAAAAGAATATGAGATCGCAGCACGGAATTATAACCGTCGTAAGACTTTTGATATTATAAATCATTTGAAAGAAGCAGATCTCAAATCAAAGGGAATGAATGTAGGCAGCAATACCGGTACGGATGATATTTTAAGAGAGATGATCTTTAATATATTAAATTAAAAGCAGGCTGAGGTGTCAGTTGATGCCGTCAGATATACTCATTGACTGCTTTAATTACTTTTTCTACCGCTATTTTAGATTTGTTGCTGTCCCAAGTGACAAAATTAAGTTAGTTCTTTAGCGTGAACGTTTTTAATTTTATCTTCTTTTTACTTATATATATTGCGGATTTCCTTTTCTGCACCCTGATGGCTAACTGGCTGTCTGACTTCCCCTAAAATCATTTTTATTATGTTAATATGTTGTTGTAAAGGTGTTTACGATATTTTTTAATGTCTTCTTTTTCATTTCAATGTCATCTATGCAAAAAATATAAATTAAACATTTGTTTAAATTAAACGTTTGTTTAATTTTGGCCCATCAAAAATAAATGTCTTATCATGGAGATAAACGAAAAGCAACTGGAAATACTGAATGTCGCCGAGAATCTTTTTTCGATAAAGGGGTTTGACGGAACTTCTGTTCGGGATATTGCCAGCGAAGCCAACGTAAATGTGGCTATGATCAATTATTACTTCGGATCGAAAGAGGGGCTGCTGGATACATTGATCAATGTACGCGTGGAGAATTTTAAAATGAATGGTGAAAGTTTGAAGGATATTTCATCTCCGATGGAAAAAGTGGATAAGATGATTGAGTTATACGTCAAATCGATGAATTGTAACCGTGGATTATATCAGGTCATAGCTGTCGAATCGACTATTAAGCGTAAGCTGCTGCTTTCGGAGTCATTTCAGGAGCTTAAATACCACAATCTACGTGTAATTGAAGAAGTTGTTCAGGATGGAGTGGATAAAGGAGTTTTTCAGCCTGGAAATAGCTATATACATATTCATGCTACGCTGATGGGTACATTTATGAATTTTCAAATGAACTATTTATTTCTCAAATCAGCATTGAATATGGATTCGGAAGAAGCGTATTCCAATTACATTGAAACAGAACTGGTTCATTATTTACAAAAGAATATTAAAGCACTACTCACATATGAAAATTAAATTATTGGGATTGGGTGCACTTTTAGTGTTTGCTCATCTGGATGGGTTTTCTCAGGAAAAACGTAAGATGACTCTGGCTGAAATTATACAATTAGCCAGTACACAAAGCACAGAAGCCCACTTGTCCGATACCAAAATCGAAAGCCGCAGGTTAGAAGTACAATCTGCAAAAAACAGTCAGCTACCGGAAGCACAATTAAGCGGCCAGTATATGTTGATGACCACTCCGGATATCAATTTCCATATACCACTCGGGGGAGAGGGAGGTGCACCTGATATCAAAGCTAATCAGCTTATGCTGGGAAGAGCTACGATCAATATGCCGATCTATACCGGTGGTAAGATCACGGAAAGTATCCACGCTTCTGAAAATGCATTGAAAGCTGAACAATGGTCAGCACTGGCGACAAAAGACCAGCTCGCTAAGCGGGCATTGTCCTTATATCTGAATCTGTATAAGGCACAGCAGACAAATCTGCTGATTGAAGAAAATATCAAACGTGCCAGACAACGTGTTGAGGATTTTAAAGCTATGGAAACAAATGGAGTGATTGCCCGTAACGATCTGTTGAAGGCAGAATTGCAATTGTCTAATTATCTGGTGGCGCAACAGGAAGCGCAGAAGAATGTGAAAGTGATGAATTATCAACTGGCGAATTTTCTGAAACTGGATGAACAGACTGAATTTGCACAGATAGATCTGGAAACAGTGAATGTTCCGAATCTGCACGCTTCTATGGAGACAGCTGTGGCTCATCGTTCGGATCTGAAAGCTGCGGAGGCACAGCATGATGTAGCCCTGAACCAGGTGAAAATTGCTAAAGCCGCTAACTATCCCACTTTGTTTGCTACAGGTGGCTATACGGCAATGGATGTAAAGAATGTCATCACCGTAAAGAATGCTATGAATGTGGGTGTAGGAGTGTCATATGATATCAGTTCAGTGTATAAGAATAAAAAGAATGTAAATGTTGCCCGCAATAAAGTTCGTGAGGTAGAGGATAATATGAGTCTGCTGAATGATCAGATCAAAGTTCAGGTACAGCAAGCTAATGAAAACTATGAACTGGCAAAAGCACAGGACAGGGTATATGTACAGGCGGTAGATCAGGCCAATGAAAACTTCCGAATCGTAAAAGATAAGTATGATAACGGTGTGGCAGATACTGACGATCTGCTGGAAGCTGACGTACAACAACTGCAAAGCAGGATCAATCTGGCTATCGGGAAAGCAAATACAGTAGAGAAGTATTATGATCTACTATTGACTAATGGAGAAATCAATCAGAAATAATCGTTATGGAAACTAATAATAAAGAAGGTAAAAAATCAAATAAAAAATTTGTCATCATCCTGGTGGTTCTGGTACTGCTGGGAGGTGGATACGGTACATATAAATATTTACATGGTCAGGCTCATGAGACGACAGATGATGCACAGGTAGACAAGAATATGAGTCCTATTATCCCTCGTGTAGGCGGATATGTATCTAAAGTATTTGTAAAGGATAATGATATCGTAAAAAAAGGGGATACGCTGTTCACAATTGAACCTCAGGATTATCTGGTAAAAGTACAGGAGGCTCAGGCTGCTTTACTGGCTGCGAAGAGTTCTCTGGAGGTATCAAAAGCAGATGTTTTTGCATCTTCGGCCAATGTAGCGATCTCTGACGCAAGCATCAAATCTAATGTAGGTAGTGTGGATGCTGCCAAAATACGTGCTGAACAGGCTAATAACGATTATGTACGGTATTCAAATCTGTATAACAATCATTCTATCACCAAACAACAATACGAGCAGGCTTTAACAGCCAAGCTGGAAGCGGAGAAACAGGTAGAGATTCTGCAGCAACAACGTAATGCAAGTGCATCTCAGCGTAATGCGGTTGTGAGTAAGACTACGGTTGCTTCTAAGCAAACTTCAGTTGCACAGGCAAATATTGAACGTGCAAAAGCGGTTCTTGATGCGGCCAATCTCAGTCTTTCTTATACTACTGTGTTAGCTTCTGTAGATGGTCAGGTCTCGAATATCAAAATCCAGCCGGGTCAGATGATTAATCCCGGACAATCGTTGTTTTATATTGTTGACAACAGTGAAACCTGGGTTGTAGCCAATTTTAAGGAAACGCAGCTGAATAAAATGCGTCCGGGTCAGAAAGTAACTATTAAAGTAGATGCTTTCCCGGATACAGAATTTGAAGGTGAGATTAATTCTTTCTCTCCTGCTACAGGATCCCGTTTCTCTTTATTACCTCCGGATAATGCGACCGGTAACTTTGTGAAGACGGTACAACGTCTTCCTGTAAAAATCAGATTGACAGATAAAAATACAACTGACAAAATCGCATTATTGCGTCCGGGAATGAATGCGGACGTTGACGTTCATGTAAAATAGATATGGAAACATTACAACAGGATAGTCTGGTTGAATATGGTTTCCGTCGTGTAGTCATCACGATTACGGCTGTATTATGTGCCTTACTGGAAATTGTGGATACGACTATTGTCAATGTAGCCTTGAATGACATGAAGGGCTCTCTGGGCGCTACATTGACAGATGTGGCATGGGTGATCACAGCCTATGCTATTGCCAATGTAATCGTTATCCCGATGACCAGCTGGCTTTCACAACAGTTTGGACGACGGAACTATTTCGCAGCTTCCATTATAATTTTTACGGTTGCATCCTTTTTATGTGGTAATGCAACCAATATCTGGGAACTTGTTTTCTTCAGGTTTATTCAGGGTATGGGCGGAGGTGCGCTTCTGGTAACAGCACAGACGATTATCACAGAGAGTTATCCTCCTGAAAAAAGAAGTATGGCACAGGCTATCTACGGTATGGGTGTCATTGTGGGACCTACCTTAGGTCCTCCGTTGGGTGGATATATCGTAGATGAATATTCGTGGCCGTATATATTTTATATAAATGTGCCTTTGGGTATTATCGCGACACTTTTAACCTTATCTTTCGTCAGAAGTCCGAAATATGGTAAGAAACAGTCTGCCAGTGAAGTGGATTGGTGGGGTGTGGTCTTTCTGATTATGTTTATCGGATCGCTGCAGTATGTGCTTGAACACGGACAGCAGGACGACTGGTTTGAGAACCGTACGATTGTCACGCTGTCGATCTTATCTTTCTTTGGGTTGTTTTTCTTTATCTGGCGCGAATTGACATACAAGAATCCGATTGTCAATCTTCGGGTGCTGAAAGATAAAAACCTGCAGGTAGGAACTATTATGAGTTTTATTCTGGGATTCGGTTTGTTTGGTTCCACCTTTATTATTCCGATCTACACGCAGTCCATTCTGGGCTGGTCTGCTACGGATGCAGGATTGTTGCTTATCCCGAGTTCGATTATGACCGGATTGATGATGCCGTTTATAGGGAAAATGATTCAGGCTGGCTTACCACAAAAATATATGGTCGCAGTAGGCTTGTGTATATTTTTCGGCTTCTCATTTTTTATGTATGGTATCCTGACGAATGATACAGGATCGGAGCATATGTTCTGGCCGCTGATTATCCGGGGGGTAGGTCTGGGACTGTTATTTGTACCGGTGATGACTTTATCTCTCTCTACTTTACAGGGAAAAGCAATCGGAGAGGGTGCCGCATTTACAGGGATGATGCGTCAGCTTGGCGGATCCTTCGGTATAGCTTTGATCACAACTTTTATATCCAGAGATTCACAAAAGCATCGGGTAGATCTGGTGTCACATCTGGACTCCAGCAGTTTTGAAGTGCAGCAGCGTATACAGCAAATGCAGGCTAATTTTATGTCTAAGGGATTCAGTTCAAATGAAGCACTGGCTAAAGCGCATCAGCTGCTGGATCTTTCTGTCACCAAACAAGCCGCAGTGCTTTCTTATATGGATGTATTTCTGTATCTGGGAATTGTTTTTCTGATTTGTGTGCCTTTTGTACTGACGATCAAACAAGGTAAAAATAAAGTGGATATGTCCAGTGTCCATTAATAACATAAAGGTCTTTCCCCGGGGAGGGGAAAGCCTTTCTTTGAATAAACCAATTATGAGGAGATCATTAAGTGCTATAAAATATTGTCAAAAGTAATAGCCGTATAATATAAGGCTCCGAGTGTCGGACCTCCGGCATACTGAATATAGTGCTTGTTAAAGATGTTACTTCCACCTGCTTTTATGGTTGCTTTTCCGACTCTGTAGCTTACCTGCGCATCGATATTGCTGTATGCATTTACCCTTGCATTGACGAGCGGACTCTCCCAGTCAAAGGCATCCTGCCATTTCCACACAATATTGAATCCGAAGTTTGGCAGTATTTCTCTGTTGCCAAAAGAAAGATTAGTCGCCCATTTAGGTGTGTTAAATCCGGTGACGAAGATATCTTTCTCTTTATTTTCAGTGATGGCACTGTAATTAATATTTCCGGAAAGGGTATATTTTTCGTAAAAATTGTAGGTCAGTCCCAATGAACTACCATAGTTATTATAACTGTTTTTAGCATTGGTATATACTCTGTATCGGGTTTGTTTAGTACGATTTGCAGCCAGCATATCGATTACAGAAGCATCTGTAGTGATGCGGTCTGTAGAGGGGACTGCTACCTCTACCTGTCCTAAGAAACCGTGATATACATTGCTGTAGATATCCCAGTCAATAGCCAGTTTGTTATCCAGAATCACACTCTTGTAGCCGATTTCGAAAGAAGTAATACGTTCGGGGTCGGTGGCTTTCAGATCGGTGACGGTCAGAAGTCCTTTGTTTTTTAATGCAGCATCATTTGCTGTTAATCCTCCTGCTACATCTTTATTCACTGCTGCATTAAAATTGTTGACAGAGGCCAGTGTGTATGAATTGTCCAGATAGCCTAAGCCTTCATTTATATAGGAAAGTCCTCCTACACGACGTACATTCCCATTGTTGACAAAAGAAAGGGCCTCAAAGAGTGCCGGGAAACGGAAGCCGTTCTGGAAAGAAGCTCTGAAATTATGTTTTTCAGCTAGTGTATATACGGCAGCAAACCTAGGATTAAATTTGGCTTTGAATTCGGGATTATAATCTACACGAAGGGAAGCAAAAAGCTTTAACTTTTCTTCCAGCAGAGATTTGGTTACCTGAGTGAATCCTCCGAATTTTTTATAGTATACATTTTCTCCGAAAGAGCCATTTTCCAAAGGGATATTACGCTCGGCAACAGGTCTTTTGAAATCTACAAAATTGTTTCCGTCCGGTATAACTTCATAAATAGTCGCATCTGCACCTAACAGTATGTCTACCACTTCTACATGACGGGAAAGATCCCATTGTCCGTTTGCATGATAGGTACGGCTCATTTGTTTGAGTTTTGCACCTCCGGTACTTGTTCCGGTAGATACGCCTGCATTGGTATGATCCCAGTTGTTGATCCCGATAATTGTGTTTTTGAGTTCATCAAAAGCCTTTGTTCCGGCTTCTACACGCCCCAGATCCGCATCGGCACGTGCTTGTCGGGCTGCATCAGCCAGAGCAACTCCGTTGTTGAGCTGTGTTTGCAGAGAGGATTTGAATTTATCTCTCCAGGCATTATTGGATAAATGGGTAAGATCCAGATTGTCTGCCAGTGGCTTGATGTTGTATGAATCGCCGGTATTCTCAGAAGAAATATAGGTGCGGATGTTGTAATCGCTTCCTTTTAACTCTAACTTATGATTCTGTACTCTTACATTGTCAAGTTGAATTTTGTTACCTCTTTGAAATACACCATCCATACGTCCAAAACGGTAGCTATAGGATAGTTCCGCATTTTCGCTTAGCCGGTAATGCAGTGCAGCATCAAATTTGAGATTCTCAACAGTAGGTTTCGATAAATCCTGTTCTTTGTAACCCGTTCTTCTGACGATTAATGATTGATTAGACTTGCCGTTATATGTTAATCCTGATACCGTCACAGCATTATTATTTTCATCTCCGTAGATGTTCCACCCGTCATATGCAATATTGTTGATGCCGTCTAATTCAGGGTAGGAAGGATTGGCTGTTACAAGGTTGTTCGGATTCTGGTCCTGATATGAATTAGATAGCCAGTCTGTTCCTCTCAGATAGCTTAGATTGACTTTGAATGCAAATTTGTTGTTAAATGCTTTAGCATAGCGGATCGCATTTTCAGTCAGATTGCTAAGTTCGCGTCCTGTACCTCCTGTATGATTAAGTCCGTTTTTGCTATATACACTGAGTCCCTGATACAAAAAAGGATTTTTTGTAAGCAGATTGGCCATACCGTTAATGGCATTCATGCCATATAATGCGGATGAAGCTCCGGGAGTGATCTCTATACTGGCAATATCCAGTTCGGTAGGTCCAATTGCATTTCCAAGCGGAACGCCAAGAGTGGCAGCCTGCATGTCTACACCATCAGCCAGTTGTACGAAACGAAAATTATTAGGGATATTAAATCCTCTTGTATTTGGGATTTTAAAGGTAATACTGGAAGTCGTCATCTGAACACCTTTTACATTTTCCAGGGCATCGTAAAAACTGGGAGCAGGAGACTGACGAATGGCTCGTATATCAAGTTTTTCAATCGCTACCGGAGATTTAAGAATATTTTCCTCTACTCTGGAAGCAGTGACTACTACTTCTTTTCCCAATATAGTCTGCGTGAGCAGTTCCAGATTTAAATTGGATTCAGGGCCGGTGATCTCATAGGTTCGTGCTGCGAATCCTACTGCTGATACTTTTAGTTTGAACGGGTATTTTGCTCTTGTGGTCAATTTGAAATCTCCCTTATCATTGGTCGATGTACCGTTGACTGTTCCTTCGACGAGTACGGTTACTCCCGAGATAGGTTGTTTTGACTCCTGGTCAATAATGTGGCCGGATAATTCAATAAGATTATTGCCTTGACTATGTGCGTATTGCACTGTAAAGAGGAATAAAATAAAAAGGATAGGTCGAAGTTTTGTCATTTAATTTTATAAAGTCTATAGAATAAGTAGACAAATATATTTTGATGAATGTTATTTTACAAATTATTTTGCTTTTATGTGTGTAATGTATTGTTTTTCAGTATTTTATTTTTTTTATTAAAGAAAGAATTTTGTTAAAGAATTCCCTCTCCTTTCTAAGGAGAGGGTTAGGGTGAGGTTCTTTATTCTGCTGGTGAGTGGAGCAGTAAACGCATTTGGTTATTTAACCTCTCTCCTGATAAATCGGGATCTCTCCTTGAAAAGGAGAGAAGGGGTATCGTTAAAAAATTCCCTCTCCTTTCTAAGGAGAGGGTTAGGGTGAGGTTTTTTTATTCCACTGACGAGAATTCCATTAAACGCATCTGGCCAAAAAGAAAAACACCTTACTTAATTCACTTAAGTAAGGTGTTTTTAATAAATGGTATACTATGTTTTAGCTGTACATCTCTGCTCTTTGTGCCTGAACGGCTTCGCTATTGATGTATTCATCGTAAGTCATCAGTTTATCAATGATTCCTTTAGGAGTCAGCTCTATAATACGATTTGCTACTGTTTCTGTCAACTCGTGGTCACGGGAGGTAAACAGCATAGATCCTTTGAAATCTTTCAAGCCGTTGTTTAAAGCGGTGATTGATTCCAGATCCAGGTGATTGGTTGGTTCGTCAAAAATAAGGAAGTTGGCTCCCTGAAGCATCATTCTGGAGAACATACAACGCATTTTTTCACCTCCGGACAAAACAGATGCTTTTTTAAGAACTTCTTCTCCAGAGAAGAGCATTTTGCCTAAGAATCCGCGTAGGAACTGTTCGTCAGCTTCCGGATTAGTCGTGTATTCTCTCAACCAATCGATCAGGTTGTCATTTTTACCCTCAAAGAATTCGGCATTCTCTATAGGCATATCGGCAGGGGTAATGGTAATTCCCCATTTGAATTCACCCTGGAAATCTTTATCACGACCGGTAATAATATCGTAAAATGCAGAGGTAATAAGTGAATTGCGTCCCAGAACTGCAATCTTATCTCCTTTGTTGATCATGAAGTTAATGTCTTTGAAGAATACTTCTCCACTGACTGTTTTGCCAAGGCCTTCTACTGATAAAGTTTGATCACCCGGTTCGCGGTTCATCTGATTGAACATGATCGCCGGATATTTACGATTTGAAGGTTTAATCTCTTCTATATTGATCTTATCAAGGGCTTTCTTACGGGAAGTTGCCTGTTTGGATTTGGAAGCATTGGCCGAGAAACGACGGATAAATTCCTGTAATTCCTTGACTTTATCTTCCATCTTTTTATTCTGATCCGTACGTTGTTTCAGGACCAGTTGAGAAGACTCATACCAGAATGAATAGTTACCGGTATAGATAGTCATTTTACTAAAGTCAATATCTACGATATGCGTACATACGGCATCCAGAAAGTGACGGTCGTGAGAAACGACCAGTACGATTGCTTCATAAGTCGCCAGGAAATCTTCTAACCATGCAATAGTATTGATATCCAGGTCATTTGTAGGCTCATCCAGAATCAGGATGTCCGGTTTTCCGAATAAAGCCTGCGCCAAAAGCACACGTACTTTCTGATTACCATCCAGTTCTTCTAACAATTTATAATGCAGATCTTCCGAAATTCCCAGGTTACTCAATAAAGTCGCTGCGTTGCTTTCGGCATTCCATCCGTCCATTTCCGCAAAAAGACTTTCCAGTTCACCGGCACGTTCACCATCTGCATCTGTGAAATCTTCTTTTAAGTAAATGGCATCTTTTTCCTTCATGATCTTGTAGAGCTCCTGATTACCGATCAGAATAGTCTCAATTACGGAAAACTTATCAAACTCATAGTGATTCTGTTTTAATACAGACATTCTTTCTCCGGGTGTGAAAGCTACAGATCCTGTTGAAGGATCGATCTCTCCGGAGACAATCTTTAAGAAAGTGGATTTTCCGGCACCATTTGCACCGATGATACCGTAGCAGTTTCCAGCAGTAAATTTAAGGTTGACATCTTCGAACAGCACACGTTTGCCGAAACGAAGAGAAAGATTGGACACATTAATCATGGCGCAAAGATACGGTTTATTTCCAGAAAAAAAGGCAATAAAAAAGAGGATAAACCGGTGTGGAATATCCTCTTAAACATATTAGGTGTAGCGTTATTTATTCCACCATATTTTATTGGTGATGACGTCGTCGCCCTGTGATTTTAAAGCATCCTGATAGTTGGCTTTATTGGTGTTCTGCTCAATGATCGGATATACCAATCGGTTTGGAATAGTCTGACCTACTTCAGGTGTAAAGTAGTAGGTTTTTGTGACTCCTCCTACAAGACCCGTCCATAGCAGATCTCCGCTTTTGATCAGGAATAAGGGATATCCTGTCCGGCGTATCTCTGACCAGGATTCTATCCCCTGATTGTAAAGGGCAAGGTATTTTTGAGTCAGTACATTTTGTTTGCTGGCTGCCGGTAATGCGGACAGGTATGCAGCTGCATCTGTCTCATTTACACCCCATTTTGTTAATGAAGCTTTTACTCCATTGGCATACGCTGTCTGATCCCAGTTTTTATATTCGGAAATCAGGAACTGAACTTCAGCGTATTCCTGTAATACTTCGGCATAGTTTGCTGCATTAATGATTGTTCCCGGCAATGAGATGGTGCTTTCGGGAAATAGTTGTCCTGCTTCGAGCGGCAACCCGTAGATCTGCCCGTTATATACACCGCTTGCATTTGGATTGGCATACTTAGCCAGTCTCGGATCCGGAGTTGTAAATGGTCCGCGAATTCCTTTCAGGGCATCGATAATGACATTTGAAACGGCAAAATCCTTTCTGTTTGCAATTACTGTAGCACGGTATAAGGGCGCTTCATTTGGAGATGCTGATGAATATTTGAAGGCTGCATTGTCATCATTTGATGTGAATACACCCTGTGCCAGCGCACTTTCGATATGTGTACGGGATAATGCGGCATCTTTGAGTGCTATACGTGTTGCCAGACGCAGGCGCAAAGAGTTTGCAAATTTATACCATTTTTGATTGCTTCCTTTGTAGATATTATCTGATGTGCCAAAGGTGTTGGCAGAGCTGTATTTGAATAAGGTGTCTGCGGCCTGTTTCAGTTCATTGAGAATATCTTTGTAGATCTTTTCCTGTGTGGCATATTTTGGAGTCAGATTGTCCGGGCTTTGTTGTAAAGCCTGAAAATCAGGATCCTTATTGCCGTATGATTCGTAAGGGATATCTCCGAATACATCTGTCAGGGAATGAAAAAGGTATGACTTCAATACTCGTGCTATAGCAATCTGGTTTGTATTCGTTCCTGCATTATTTGCCGTCACTCCGATGCGTGTAGCTTCATCTGTATTGAGTTTGATGATCTCATTCAGATTGTTGAGGGCTTTATACGATTTGATCCAGAAATTATCCGAATAACTTGTCGGTATCTGATAACGGGACGGATCGGTATAAATATTCTGACTGAAATACTGCGCAAATAATTGTGCCCCTCTGTAGTTGATCTCTTCACTGCGGATAGCGTCCATAGTTTGTTTCTGAGCAGATATCAGCAGACTTGTCGTCGATACTTTAGACGGAAGATTAGGATTTGTATTTATCTCTGTAAATTTCTCATCTGAGCATGAAGCCAGTGTCAATAAGGATAGACCTAGTAAACCTGTATATGTGAATTTGAGTAATTTCATGTAAAATTAGAATTTAAGATTAACATTAAAACCATAAGTTACCGGGGTAGGAATGTTTCCTCCTTCTATACCTTGTACATTGCCTCCGCTATTGGTAAATTCAGGATCGATATACTTGCTTTTAGTATAGATATTCCAAAGGTTACGGCCATAGACTGAAACACCAAGATTTTTAACGAATGTATTGTTCTTTAGCTTGAATGTATAGCCGACTGTTACTTCACGCAGCTTGATAAAGGTTCCGTCAAAGATGGAGAACGTAGTCGGACCGTTGTACTCGTTACGAGCCCATTGCTGAGCTGTAATGCGGGTGTCATTTTCTGAGATATTGGATACGGTATAAGAACCATCCGGATTGAAAACGACATTACCTTTGACACCATCTAATACGACGCCTGTTTCACGGATATTATTTTCTGCGGTACGATCTAATATACCTGCATACATACCTACTTTGTACGTTTGAGAGAAGAAGCTTCCGCCTACACGTCCATCGATCAAAAATCCTAAACTTAAGTTTTTGTAGCGGAACTGGTTTTGAAAGCCAAATATATAGTCAGGGAGTACAGATCCCAATGGTACGAGTTGTGATGTTCTCATATACGTACCATCTGCCTGAACAACTCTTCTGCCATCATCTGTTTTTACAAAATCATACCCTAACAATTGTCCGTATTGCTCACCTTCTCTGGCAACCAGACTGACCAGTGAATTGCTCAGTGTATACGTATTGGCATCATCGGATAGCTTGATTACTTTATTTCTATTGCGGGACCAGTTTAATGTACTGTTCCACTCCAGATTTTGAGATTTAACAGGTGTGCCGTTCAGCGTTATTTCTATACCTTTATTATTAATCTTTCCGGCATTGATAATTTTGTATTCATATCCGAAAGCCGGAGAGACTGGTAAAGGAATGATCTGGTTTCGGGAGCTGTTGTTATAGTACGTTACATCAATTCCGACTCTGTTTTTAAGAAATTGCAGATTCAGACCGGTTTCCCATGAAGTCGTAATCTCCGGTTTCAGCAACGGATTGTTCAGCTGATTCTGTAAACTTGTGGAAGGGAGTCCGTCAAATGACAGATCTACGCCATACACTTTGTATAATTGGTAAGGATCTGTATCATTTCCGACCTGTGCCCATCCCAGACGTAATTTACCGAAGGAAAGCCAATCCAGATTTTTAATACCTTCTAACTGACTGAAGATAAAACTTCCTGTGAATGATGGGTAGATAAATGAATTATCATCGACTGGTAGAGTAGAGGACCAGTCGTTGCGCACCGTACCATCAATATATAGTAAATCATTGTATCCTAAAGAGAAGCTACCGTATAGGGAAGATACTCTTTTGTGAAAGCGGTTATTATCCACTTTGACACTGGATGCATTTTTCAAGTTATAATACTCAGGTACTATCAGCCCGCCCTGTGTGATGGCATAATCTACTTTCCGTTGCTGATCGCGTAAGTTTGCGCCGATGTTAGCTACTAAAGAGAATTTATCCCAGTTCTTTTTGGCTGTAGCGAGGAATTCGTAGTTGTATTCATTCAGCTTATTACTGGATTCTTCGTATTGGGAAGCGGAGCGGGAGTATACTGCTATGCGATCCTGATAATTAAAGCTGTAGATATCACCATGTACTTTTGCGCCTACGGTCAACCAGTTATTGATATCATATTGTAATCCGAAATTACCGTAAAAGCGATCCCGGCTCTCTTCCATATAGCTTTCATATGCAGACCAGTACGGATTGTCAATAAATCTGGTTGCTTCTGCAGCCGGGGTATTTTGCCAGCCTGTACGGTTCCATGCCAGCGGAGTACCATCTGCACGTTTATAGTTTTCTAATATTTTGTAGTCCACCTGCACTGCTCCCCACTGGAAGGCTTCCAGCATAATATTACGGTTAGAAGCTCCGCTCCAGGGTTTACCGAGAGAGGAATTTTTGATATAGTTGAGTGTCGAAGTGATCTTCAGATTGCCTAATTGTGTTCCTCCTGAAAAATTCAATGTATTGCGATCCAGGCTGGAATTAGGGATTGTACCGGATACATTCTTGTTGGTATACGAAAATCTGTAGTTTGTACTTCCACTTGTTCCTGCTATAGACAGGTTATTCGTATTGGAAATACCCGTTTTGAAGAAATAATTTACATCATTCTTAGGGTAGGACCATGGAGTCGGTTTGAGGTAATTTGCTTCATCTTCCGGATTCAGGCTATACCATTGTAATACCGGTGTTCCATCCAGGCGAGGACCCCAGCTTTCATCAGATGCATAATCTACAATTTTGTATTCTGTACCGTTGATAGTCGCTGTCGGGAATGTAGTAGCATATCCCTGACCATATAATTTCTGTCTTTTAGGAAGTCGTACGATATTTTCAAAATCTACTCCTGTATTGAGGCTGATATCTACACGTTCACCTTTAGCGGCTCTTTTTGTGGTGATCAGGATCACCCCGTTAGCTGCTCTGGATCCGTAAAGTGCTGCTGCGGAAGGTCCTTTTAGTACCGAGATATTCTCGATATCATCCGGATTAAGATCCTGGATCATATTTCCGACATCTTTTCCTGCGCTTCCATTTATAGTCGCGCTGCTGTTAAGGTCGCTGTTGTCCATTGGCGTACCATCTACGACATAGAGAGGTTGATTGTTCCCGGCAATAGAGTTGATACCTCGCAGCAATACGCGGGTAGAACCGCCTATGTTACCTCCTGATGAAACAACCTGTAGGCCGGCAACTTTTCCTGAAATAGCGCTTAGTGCATTTGTTGGACGGGTTTGCAGTTCCGTAGATTTGACTTCCTGTACCGCATACCCCAATGCTTTTTTCTCACGGGATATACCGAGTGCAGTTACTACTACTTCTGTAAGTTGTGTGTTTTCACTTTTCAGACTGATCGCCAGTTGCTGTCCGCTTTTGACTGTCTGTGTCTGAGACTCATATCCTACAAAAGTGATGCGTAATTTTGCTTCTGCAGAGGAGATCTGAAGCGAAAAAGCTCCGTTCTGATCCGTCTGTGTCGTATGTGTACCGGCTATTTCAGTGATGGTCACTCCGGATAGAGGTTGATTTTGTTCGTCTGTTACTTTTCCGGATACTGTGATATTCTGCGCATGCAGGTAAGACGGAATCAGTATCCCGACGATAAGAATAAGGAAGTGATGAATCTTTAAATTCATGAATGTAAAAGTTTAGTTCATAAAATATTATTAATATAAAAACAGGATAGAGGTAGGAAAACAATGATCAGCATTATCTTCCTGAGAGCATTCGAAAACAGTAAAGTTTGTGTGTATTGGTATTCATTGCAAATTATTATTTTGCAAATATATAAAATCTATATGAATGGTAGACTATATAGATTAAAAAAAATTGTTTTATACTGTAAATCAGTAATAAATGTTTTGAGGACTAACCTGATTTCAGGACTTATCCGGCACTATTTGTTTTCTGGAAGTTGATGTAAAAGGGGAAGAGATGCGCTGTCGGGTAAGACGGTACCAGATGATGCTTTGCTACGCAACATGGCGCATATACGGAATAATGTGTTTTAAAGGAGCCATTACGGAGATATTATATAACGCTCGAGCATGTTGTCGCAAAGACCAATATGAGGGCTACGACCAATAAAATTGCAAAAGTTGTAAACGGAGTTCTTTTCATTTTAGTTCAGTATTGAATAGTTAAATCAGGTACTCGCAAATATCGTACCTAATATAAATTTATCATCCTGAACTGTCGTCTGTTTTTCAGAGTTTATCGAGTAAATAGAAATAGGATTTGAAGCTATGATGCATAAAGGGTTGTTTTATGTCATCAGGAAAAGAGCTTGTGTAGCTGCTATCTGGCTTTAAGACAATATGTTGTCCTGCCCGCATATAATTGGATGACGGAAAGTATTTTGGTTCTACTAAATGGGGGTATTTTTTTTTGAGAAAAGTGAAAACTTTATGTCCCAGCAATTTTTCTATATTTTTCTGACTTTTTTCTGTAGGTTTTTTTATCCTATTAAGATAATGTTTTATAACAATCTTTTTGCCAAAGGATTGCTTTTGTATTGCTTTCTCCAATTGTGGAAAAGGATTAATCTCATTAAAATCATCTAATTTTTGTACGGAGAACGGTGTTTCCGGAACCCAATCCATTGTATTGATTACATTGAAAGCCCATCCGATCTGTGTATCAGCTTCATATTGATAGGCATAGTACAGATTGCCCACTTTTGGAGCTGCAGAGCTGTATGTTTTGAACTGTATATCTGCCGGTAATTGTCCCTGCTGTTGCAGATGACGAAGATGGGAAGTCAAGAGGTAGCTGATGGCTCCACCCTGACTATGGCCGGTAATATAGATGTCTTTTATGCCTGCTTTATAACAGGAATCCAGATGGGGTAAAATATCTGCAGAGAGAAAACCCGTGCTGAATGTCCATCCTACATGAACTGCTGCTTTGGGATCTTGTGAAAAATTATATTCAAATATTCGGGAATCATCTAACTGTAACTGACCTTTGGCAGGAATCATAGCGGCATAGAAGTTAGCCAGCCAGCTTTCTGAACTTGAAACTGTTCCTCTTATCCCTATTACGGCCTGCTTATGTTCATCACTGGTCCACAGCCACCATCTGTTTTCCAGTCCCATTACTGGTGATGTGTATCTCAGAGTAAAATCCTGATATACGGGATGTTCTTTGACCTGACTCATTAAGGTGAGCATGGTTCTGTATTCCTCTTTCTCAAAACCGGGTTTCAGGGATTGTGCATATGTAAATGAAGTAAAGAGACCAATGACAACTAACAGAATCGGGTATTTCATATGGAGGAGTTCATGTTTTTATTCTATCGTTTACAATAATAAGGTCTTTTGATCTGAAATACAATCTGCGATTTTAAGATTAACATTAAATTAACCCCTTGTGTTCCCTTTTCGTGTTAGTCAGGAACTCATTTTAACTATACTTCCTCTTTCCAAATCTTTGATAACTGTTACGGACATGGGAATACGTTCTTTCAATTCTTCCACATGCGAAATGATACCTACTATTCTGTTTTCCTTATTGAGATATTGTAATGTTTCGAATACGGTATTCATACTTTCTGCATCCTGTGTGCCGAAACCTTCATCTATAAAAAAGAAATTTTTATCTGCCTTATTGAGCGACTGTATATTTTCGGCTAATGCTAATGCCAGGCAAAGGGAGGCCTGAAATCCCTGCCCTCCTGAAAGTGTTTTTACAGAACGGTGATAGCCATTGTTGAGGTAGTCGATGACCTCAAATTCGTTGGCTTCATTGATAATCAGGCTGAGCTGATTTTTGGTCAGCCGGTGGAAACGCTGATTTGCAATATCACATAAGCGTTGTAAATGTATACTCGACACGTAATTGACAAATCCCGAGCCTTTAAACATGTTGTCAAGTGTGCGCAGATTATCTTTGCGATGGCTCAGCTTCTCAAATGCTGTCAGCAGTTTTCCCTTTTTCTCAAACTCATCTTCCAAACGTTGCAATTCGCGTTCTAATGCTCCTGTATGTGCGATCTGCAACTCATGTGCTGATTTCTTTTCTTCTAATTCGATTTTGGTACGTTCGAACAGTGCTTCATCAAAATCCTGAACGGCACTGCTTTGCATAAGTTCAGTAATTTGTTTTTGAAGTGTTTCATAGGCAACTTTATAATCGTGTATACGTTTTCTGTTTTCTATGACGGGCAGATTTTTTTGCAATACAAGCTGAATGGCTCTGATACCTGGTAAATGTTGCTGCTCGATGTGGGTAAGTATTTCCTGATTAAGCTTGTCGATCTTTTGTACTGTATTCTGGTAGTTCTCCAGTGCTTCTGTATGTTTTCCTTGTACAGATGCGACTATCGTGTGGAGTTGATTGATTGCAGCCTGCAGGGTTTTATGTTGTTCTTCCGTGCGAATTATCAGCTCTTCTGCATTTTGTATTTCTGCTAAGAGATCCTGATCGTTATTGTGGTTGTAATCTTCAATCTGAATAGCTTGTATCTGCATCTTATGCTGAGTGATCAGGCCATCTATGACGGCAATCTGTTGAGTGAACTCATTTAATGAGCGCTCGAATTTTGCTGCTTTACTCTGAGTCTCTGCCAGCTGTACACGCAATGATTTTAGCAGGAGCTCTGCTTCTTTTATCTGTATTTCACTTTGTCTTAAAGCTGTTTTTTGTTCTTCAAATAACGTGCGATCGTCCCAACGGAAATTTTCCCAGCTGAATCGGGTACGTAGTTCTGTGAGTTGTTCATCTGCCTGTTGCAATTCTTTTGCCGCTGCTTCCAGTTGTATTTTTTTGTCCTGATAGGATGTACTCCATCTGGTCATCTGACTGAGAAGTGATTGCAGTTGCTGCTGTCTTTCTGTTATCTCCGTTTGTTTTGCTTTTAATTCTCCTAACTGTATGCTGACATCGTGTATCTGCATAGGATTCGGATGATCCAAAGATCCGCAGAGAGGGCAGGCTTCTTCATGATGAAGGTCGTCTGCAAACCGACCGAGTTCTTTTTGTACCTGTAAATCAGTCTCCTGTTTAGTTAACGCTCTGATATCGGCAGTAATCTGCTGGAGCTGATGGGTGATTTCAGATTCCCAGTTGTCTACTGTATACCCGTTAGCAGTAAATGAACCTGTTAATTCTTCCTGCTGCAATTTCAGCAGATCAATCTTTTCGATCAGAGCAGATTTGTTTTTCAGGAGCAGATCATGACGCTGGTACCAGTTGTCTATTTCCATCAGTTCGGAAGTTTCGATCTTGACAGATTTTAACTGTTCAAGGGTTGTTTCCTGAAGATTTATATCCGCTATAAAGACCTGTTCTTCTTTGCGAGTCTGTTCCAGTATAGGTGTTCCTTTGGCTAAACGGCTTTGCAGATTACTCTTTTCAGACTGTTGGGTTCGTATCTGAATCAGATTTTTGAGATCACTGATTTTTATTTTGAGCTCTTCTATTTTCCGGAAATCTTTTTCAACCTTCTGAAAGGATAGCTCTTTTTCTTTCAGTGTCAGTGAAGTTTGTTGTTTCTCCTGTAGCAGATTCTGGATTTTTATTTCCAGCTGATCCTGATCCCGTTGTAAAGATTGGATTCTGTCCAGAGGTTCACGAAACAGTGATACCAGTTTCTCGTATTCATCCAGTTCTTTTTCCAGATGTAGGATTTCGGGCTGTTTTAGCTTTAACTGTGCAAATTGTTCTTCCTTTTCCTTCAGGTTTTCACGATTTGCTTTCGCTTCAGACAGTACTTTGTAACTGTTTTCGGTTTGTTGATATGCTGATCTTAATTGGTCCAGCAATACTTTAGCTTCACCTAAACCATTTTTCTTCAGTTCAATAGTTCCTGAATTTATGTCTTCAAATCCGGACAATGCGCCCTGCAGATGTTCGATCTTTCTGTTGTTTTCGATTTGAAGCAAGGATACTTTTGGCCCCAGATCGTATTTATCGAGGTTAAAGATTTCCTTCATCATATCCGAACGGTCTTTACCTTTGAGGTCAAGAAATTCCTTAAACTGTCCCTGAGGAATGATGATAGTTCTTTTAAAATTCTGGTAGGTCAGGTTGGTGATATGGGTTGCATCTGCAGATTCCATCGGAACCCAATTATGCTGCAGCCATTCATAAGCGACTCTTTCTATTGTGGAGGTTTGATCAAATTTCTTTTTTCTTTTCCAGTGCACTGCAAACCTGAACCTTCGGTTTTCAAAATTGATAAAATCAAAGATGATAGTCGCTGCTGCAGATTTGAGATTGAGCATATTATAGCTTCTGTTCTCTTTGGAATTGAGACGTTCGGTGTTACCATACAGAGCAAAACTAATCGCTTCGAGAATAGAGGATTTTCCGGAGCCTACATTTCCGAATATACCGAATAATCCCGCTTCAGTAAGTTTGGTGAAATCTATTTCTTGTTTTTCCTGATAAGAATATAAGCCTTCTATACTTAAATATATGGGTAGCATCTGTTAGTCTTCTGTATCGTTGGTACTGTTCAAAACTTCGTTAAATAAAGAGATCAGTTCATCATTGACCTCTTGTCCGTATCTGGATTTAAAATAATCTTTGAAAAGATCCTGTATATCCTGTTCGAGATTGATATGCGCTGCAGCAGACAGTTGTTGTTCCTGTTGTCTGACCACCGGTATGATATGGATAATTCCGTCATGTGCTGCATGTATGCGTTTCAGATCCTGTGATGTTGCAAATGTTTCGCTTACCAGTGTCAGTTCGACCAATGCATTGGGATGCGTCTGCAACCACGATACTGCTTCGTCTGTATCTTCAAAGCGTTTGCGGTAAAGTCTGCGTCCGGATTGGAGATTGCGTGTCTTTATCTGTACCTGCCTGTTTGCTTCTGCTTCTATAATCACCACTTTCTTTTCCTGTCCTGCTTCTGAAAATGAATAGGCGAGCGGACTGCCGCTGTAGACTACTGGGGCGAGGTGTCCGCCTATATTCTGATAGCGATGGAGATGCCCAAGAGCGGTGTATTGTATTTGTAAAGGTATGCCATCAGAATATACGATATCTGCATTTCCTATTTTGATAGGCTTCTCTCCATCCGGTTCTTCGAGTATTTCGCCTCCTCGCTTGAGCATGTAGAGATGGGTAACCAGGATATTGACACCATATTTATCCGCATAGCTATCAGCCAGTTGTCGCCATGTATTTTTGAGTACCTCATTCAGATTCTCTGCTTTATCAGTAATCCCGAGGTATTGTTTGAGACGAATTTCATTTGCAAAGGGAGTGGAGAGTATGCGCAAGGGAGAAGAATGCTTTGGCAACTGCAGTTCTATAAAGCCAAGGTCAGATCGTGTAATCGTAAATCCGTTTTCTATTTGTATAGGCTTGATCGTGGTGTCAGGATATCCCATGAATATAATTCCGCATTCACGAGCCAGAGCATCCGGCGCATTTATACGGTCCGGACTATCGTGATTGCCAGCTATAGCCAATACAGGTCTCGTTCCGTTGTTCGCAAGTCTCTTAAGGGTCTTGTATAACAGGTCTACGGCTTCGACCGGAGGATTGAAAGTATCAAAAAGATCACCTGCGACAATCACTGCATCTACCTGCTCTTCATCCGCAATGTTACATATTTCTTCGAGCACGACACGTTGTTCTTCTATTCTTGTGAAGAAGTCCAGTTTTTTACCTAGATGCCAATCGCCCGTATGCAGTATCTTCATGCTTTTTAATTGTTATGCTAATATACCTTTAATCTGTAAAAGCCCGAAATACCTTTTGGGGTCTTGTAGGTTTGCAAGGCTGATGTAATCATACAGACGGATGTGTTTGCTGTATCTATCCGTCTGATTTTCTGTCAGAATGCCCGAGATCTTTATCTGTGGCAACGATATCACGAACCAATTGTTTTAATTCTTTTATTTCAGGAAAACGTCCCATGCGTTTACGGTCAAAAATCTCCGTTTTATCTACAGTGATAAGGTAGCGCCCGCTTAGTTCGCTGGGTTTCAGAGTTACACCGTTCAGTTCTTCGGTAAAGGTAGTCAGGAGCTCCTGCGCCATGTATGCTGCACGTAACATCCATCCGCATTTGGGGCAGTATTCTATTGTAATGTTTGGCTTCATCTCAAAAATAGTATCATTATCCTTGACTAATTTATGGATTTGTATACGCAATCCGGGTATATTTTGCTATTTTAGATATCTCATTTCTTTACATAATCCCATTTACTATGAAACACTCTACACTTCTTGCTGTTTTTATTTTGCTTTTTCAGGGTATACTTTTAGCGCAATACGACCTGAAAAAAGATGTTACTTATTATCCGGAGACAAAGAGTAAAACGGCAGAATATGAAAGATGTAAACTTGATTTTTATTACCCTGTAGATAAGAAAGATTTTGCTACTATCCTCTGGTTTCACGGAGGAGGACTGACAGGAGGTCAGAAAGAAATTCCGGAATATTTGAAAAACCGCGGAATGGCAGTAGTGGGGATAGGGTACCGTCTTTCCCCTCAGGCTCATGTCGAAGGTATTATTGAAGATGCTGCTGCAGCAATTGCATGGGTATTCAACCATATTGAGGAGTATGGTGGTTCCAGACGACTTGTTTTTGTATCGGGACATTCAGCAGGCGGATATCTGGGTATGATGACGACTTTAGATAAACAGTATCTGAAGAAGTATAATATAGATGCGGATCAGATAGCCGGATTAATACCTTTCAGCGGACAGGCGATTACACATTTCACGAGTCGTCAGGAGCAGGGTATAGGAGAGAAACAACCTACTATAGATCGTTTTGCACCCTTATTTCATGTTCGTCAGGATGCGCCTCCGATATTATTAATAACAGGTGACAGAGAACTTGAGATGTTGGGCAGATATGAAGAGAATGCCTACCTGCAGCGTATGTTGAAAATATCAGGACATAAAGATGTCCGCCTGTTAGAACTTCAGGGATTCGGGCATAATATGCAGTATCCTGCTTATCCGCTGTTAATAAAGGAAGTGGAGGAAAGAACAAAAAAGATTTTACAGAAATAAGGATAGATTCCACGGTTGTCGGACAGACAACAAGAACACTGATAGTTTGTACAAAACGAAAAATGGAGCATTAGCTCCATTTTTCGTTTTATTTATAAGGACACCACTTCAGGGTGTTTTTTACCATTATGGCATGTCATACAACTTATCTGGGCTATTGTTCCTGATTTTTCGTCTTTATGTGTGAAGTACTTTTTATTGATCTTCTGCGTCATCTTCATCATACTTCTGGCAATTTCCTTATGTGGATTTTCATCGCTTGCAAAGTCCATTTTCTGAGGGTCAGTACTACTTTTAGCATGACAGAAATTGCACTTTACGCCCAGGGCTACCTTAAAGTCATCCATAACTTTGTCCAGCTCCTCGTTACTTATATTTTTGGGAAGTACTTTCAGGTTTTTTGCTTTTTTTTCCTGCGCAGGCTGAGGAGCCGGAATGAATGCACTCAAGGCAATAATGGCAGAGAAAATAACAGATATTATGGCTATTTTTTGGAGTCTCATAATGTGATGTGTTTATATGGATTGTAATGTTAATGTAAAATTAGGATATACATGTCAAATATCGGTATACAATATTCTATTTAGAATTTGTATCAATAATCCGTTAAGAGTTTGTATTTTAGTAACCCGAATATTAAATTTTTGACCCTATGTATATGTATATCAAGTCTGTAGTAAGTTTTTTAATATTTTTAACTCTCTTTATTCAGACTACTGTTGCGCAGCCAAGTCCGGTAAAAGGAGAGACTGCATACCCTTTTATGATTCAGCTACCTAAAGCTGAAATTCTTGAAAATAAGCCTCCTATATTGGTATTTCTTCATGGCAGAAGTCTTTCCGGAACAAATCTGAACCGTGTAACCCGCTACGGAGTACTCTATGCGATGGCTAAGGGCCAGGAAGTACCGGCTATTGTCGTCGCTCCGCAATCAAGAGGCGGATGGGATCCGGATAAAGTAATGGAAGTAGTAGATTATACAATCAAAAAATATAATGCCGACAGTTCCAGAATATATGTAGCAGGAATGAGTATGGGTGGATATGGTACGATGGATGTAGCGGGGAAATACCCTGACAGGATAGCTGCAGCAGTCGCCATTTGCGGAGGAGGAACATTGAGCTATGCACAAAATCTGGCTAAAGTACCTCTTTGGGTACAACATGGAAATAAGGATTATATCGTACCGATGTCTGAATCCAAGAAAATTGTGAATGCTATTAAAAAAGTAGATGCTGATGCTGATGTAACGTTAACCATTATTCCGGGAGGAAATCACGGTAGCGTGGAGCGTCTTTTTCATCAGGATGATATCTATGACTGGATGTTCAAGCATGTAAAAAATTAAATCTTCCACACTCAAAAAAATGCTAATATTTTTAGTATTTTTGAGTATGGAAGAGTCGAATTACTTTAAAGGAAGAGGTGCACAGGTCAATCCTAATAATAAATTTTTTGTATCTCAATATGTACAGGAGCATATTGAAGGGTTAGACGAGCCCTTTCTGGAGCATGTCCCCACTCAGTTAATTCCTACTCATCCCAAAAAAATCATTTCCGTTTCAGATAGTCCTGATCTTCATTTTACGCAATCTATTAACCCTTATCAGGGATGTGAGCATGGCTGTATTTATTGCTATGCCCGCAATGCGCATGAGTACTGGGGATTCAGTGCCGGATTGGATTTTGAACGCAAGATACTGGTCAAGTATGATGCTGCCCGGCTATTGGAAAAACAATTTAATAATGTAAACTATCAACCCTCTGCTATTATGCTTTCCGGCAATACAGACTGCTATCAACCTATAGAACGCAAACTAAAAATCACAAGATCTATTCTGGAAATCATGTTGAGATACAGACATCCGGTCTCTATCATCAGTAAAAATTCGCTGATGTTGCGGGATCTGGATATAATAGAAGAGCTGGCCAAGTTGCAATTGATCTCTGTAGCGGTTACGATCAATTCCCTGAGTGAAGAGGTAAGGCAGAAGATGGAGCCACGTACAGTGACTGCTTCAGCAAGACTGAAACTGATTGAAAAGCTGGCTGGTAAGGGAGTACCTGTAATGCTTATGGTTGCGCCTATAGTACCCGGAATCAACAGCGATGAGATGCCGTTACTGATCAAAAGTGCTGCAGCAGCCGGAGCACGGTCTGCCAGCTATACTATTGTCCGGTTGAATGGTGCTATAGCAGACATTTTTAAAGACTGGTTGTATAAAAATTATCCTGATCGTGCAGACAAGGTATTGCATGGGATAGCGGATTGCCACAATGGAAAACTGAATGACAGTGAATTCGGAAGAAGGATAAGAGGGGAAGGAAATCTTGCTGAAAGTATACGTGATCTGTTTCGCTTATCAGTGAAACAACACATGGGCAAAAATGATCATCCGACAATACGAACAGATCTTTTTCAGGTCCCTAATCGCGGGCGGCAGCTGGGGCTTTTCTGATCATTGCTGTTCAATAGAATTGAAAAGCTCAGAAATAATTGTTTCTGAGCTTTCTTACTTATGGAGCGGGTGGCGTTGTTGTTTGTCTTAATTTGTTTTATATGCATAGGGTTTTCTTTTATTATTTTTTAGGATAGGAGGTAACAACCTGACTTACTTTCCATACTTCACCATCGCTGCAGACAGTTACATATTCTACTTTTGTGAAGTTCTGGTAGGTCAATGTGATTTTAGCAATTGCGCAGTTGTCATTGCGTTCGATAATGGTATGACTTGTCTGACAGTTCTGTACATATCCTTTCTGGCTTTTTACATAGTCTATAAATGGCTTTTTTGAATGGGTTATTACTTTTGCAGGAGTAGATACGGTCTGAAAGAAATTATCGGTAAACAGATTCTCTACATTTTCGGGATTTCCCATGGTAGTCGTTTCAATATAATTGCTGATCACAGCATCTGCTGAATAATTTTTGCCGGGATTATAGATTCCTGAAGCAAAAGAGCTTGATGTTATTGCAATGAATAATACAACAGCTACAGTTTTGATTAGATTTTTCATGATGTTTTTTTTGTTGTTTTTAATTTTTTAATGGTTCTTGTTAATTGTTTGATCCAAAGGTATAAGCAATAACAAACCCTGTCCATAGCTAATTGGCGAGTCCAGTCAAAAAATCGGTAAACGGAGTAAACTGATCGGTGAAAAAGTTGCAGCAGATCTGCTGTCGGTGAAAATTCAGGTGTAAAACCGGAGAAAGCTGTAATTTAGGTTTTTACATTCTCCTCCGGTAAGGCTGTGATAACAGATTAATCGAATTGATTAAGAATATCTTTCATACGGTCTGCGTACTTCTGGTATGTAGACTTAGCCGAATATTCTGCAATTGTAAACAGGAATACAAGCGTACTGATCGTGAGTGCTATATAAGCAGTAGTTCCGGGTATTAAGGATTCGATCTTATGCACAAAGGGATCGAAGTTGAATTTTGTGATGTACAGACAGGTTATCCCATATGCAAGAGCTGTTATAATCATTATAAAATTGAAATTGGTGTAGATGTTTACATTTAATTTCAATTCATGGTAGAACCAGGTCAGATCTTTGGTGTTTTCCAGATCAATGGATAAGGTTGACTTGTAAAAGTTGTAAAATTTGTAGAGGTAATAGCCGGAGAATGATAGTGTCAACGCATAGAATACCATGTACACTGAAGTCATCGCCTGATTGAAATTAAAGTAGTATGGTACAAATAACAGCGCGATCAAACCTGTGACCTGACCAAAAAATTCAATTCTCATTTGTTTTCTTACCGGCTCTGCAATAGTTGTGTTTAAATTTTTCGTTTCCATAATTTCTGAATATTAGATTTTAAAGAGTTAGTAAGGATATGGAAGGAAACGTTACAGAAGTTGATAAGAAATTATTGCAGCATGGTTTTTCAGACGTTGTTTAAAAGTATAGAAAGGAGTACTCAGAAAGACATATTTCATTGATTCTTAGCAACATGAAAAAAAGGCTTTACAGACAAATCTGTAAAGCCTTTTTTTACATATTAAAGATTTGATTATACCAAAGGAGCCGGAGCTTCTTCATCAAATATTGGTAATTCTTTAATAATGTTATACCAGGAAATTATTTTCTTGATATCTGAAGTATATACACGGGACTCATCATGTCCTGGTGCTACTTCACGGAAAAAATCACGTAATGCATCTCCGCTCGCTTTCACATCAGGTGTTTCCAGTCCTTTTGTTTTGATGGTTTCGAATACATCCAGTAATTTGATTTCTTCTTCTTCTCCGTAGATGGTAATATCTTCCAGAGTTGCCATCTTCGTTGTAGACAGGTTTACTACTGATTTGATTTTAGCTTTATCTAATGTTTCCAGGATAAAACCGCCTTTATTTTGTCCGATCAATTTAAATAATCCCGGTTTGCCGGTTACGGATACTAATGCTCTTAAATTCATTTTAATAGTTTTCGGTAGGGGGATTAATCTTCAATTACTTCAATTGTCAAAATACGATCACCCTGACGGATATCATCCACTACATCTACATTTTCAACAACTTTACCAAAACAGGTATGGTTGCGGTCCAGGTGAGCAGTATTGTTGCGGCTATGGCAGATAAAAAACTGAGAACCTCCGGTATTACGGCCTGCATGTGCCATAGAAAGTACACCACGGTCATGGTATTGGTTTTCTCCTGTCAGTTCACAATCTATTTTGTAACCCGGACCACCTGTTCCCGGTACACCTGCTGCGCCTTCTTTAGAATTAGGACAACCTCCTTGAATAACGAAATCATGGATAACACGGTGAAATGCTAATCCGTCATAATATCCTGATTTAGCCAGTTTGATAAAGTTATCTACGGTATTTGGAGCATCGGCTGTGTAAAATTCCACAGTCATGTCGCCTTTTTCTGTTTTAATAATCGCTTTGCTCATATCAATATTTTTTTGGATTACAAAGATAAGATTTACAACTGACTTGGGAAAACGTAAAGTGAGTGATTTTATATAATTAACGAAATAAATTTTTGGTGAAATAACTTTTCTTTGAGCGATATTGTTATCTTTAGAGTGAATTATATGTTTTTTCATTATGAGTAAGTTGGCGATAAATAAATGGGCAGAAACGGACCGGCCAAGAGAAAAGCTGGAAAGTCGCGGGAGAAGGGTGTTGAGTAATGCAGAATTACTGGCTATTCTTATTGGCTCGGGATCCTTTGGGGAAGATGCAGTCGGACTGGCACGCCGTATACTTTCCGATCATCAGCACAATCTGGATTTCTTATCTCAGCTGGATGTGGATGACCTTAAGAAGTATAAAGGCATAGGTAGTGCTAAGGCTATTACTATTATAGCGGCTTTGGAACTGGGCAGAAGGCGAAAGGAGAGTACGGAAAAGGAAGCTGTTGTCCTCAATTGTAGTAAGAAAGTCTTTGAGTACTTCAAATTCCAGTTACAGGATCTTCTGCATGAAGAGTTCTGGGTATTGTACCTCAACAGGGCATCCGTTATTCTGAGTCAGCAACTGATCGGGAGAGGGGGAAATGATTTTACACCGGTAGATGTACGCATTATTCTCAAACATGCATTGAACTGTCAGGCCAGTTCTATGATACTGGTACACAACCATCCGTCAGGTTCTTTGAAACCGAGTAATCAGGATCTGCAATTGACAAAAAAAATTGTAGATGCTTCAAAAATAATGGATATTAGAGTAATGGATCATGTGATATTTACAAACAGCAAATATTTTAGTTTTCAGGATGAGGGGTTGATGGATTAAATCGGATTGCTTGATGCCATTAAAATAAATCATTTACAGATGAAAAAGAACGTTGACAGATTTACAGACCGGGTGGTTGATTATGAAAAATACAGACCCAGTTACCCCAATCAGATTCTTTCCCTGCTGACCCGGGAAATCGGTTTTAACAAGGATTGGCTGGTCGCGGATATTGGCAGTGGAACGGGTATATCGACCAAACTGTTTGTGGATAACGGTAACAATACTTTTGGAGTAGAACCTAATCAGGCCATGCGTGAAGCATGTATACATCATTTCAAAAAGAACAGAAATTTTATAGCTGTAAATGCTACAGCTGAGGATACCAAAATCGATGATCATTGTATTGATCTGATCTTTGCGGGACAGTCTTTTCACTGGTTCGATAAAGTGAAGACTAAGGCTGAATTCCAGCGCATTCTGAAGCCTGAAGGACATATCGTACTGGTATGGAATCAACGGAGTCCGGAAGATGAATTTCAGCGTGCTTATGAAGAATTTCTGGTCAAACATATTCCGGAATATCAAACCGTTACTCAAAAGAATATCACAGATGAACATATTCATGAGTTCTTTGTACCAAAAGACATTCGTAAGTTTTCTCTTCCCAATCAGCAAACCTTTGATCTGAAGGCATTTTTTGGCCGTGTGAAATCTTCATCTTACTTTCCGAATGAAGAAAGCGAAAGTAAGAGGCTGTATGAGGGGCTTCGTGAGCTTTTTGATGAGTATGCTATCGACAAGCGTTTGGTGTTTAACTATCAGACGGATATTTACATCGCCTAGAGTTGGGCCCTGCGAAAAAAGGAGGGAGGTTAATAAAACTTTTTTAGTATATATTGCCCATATACGGTACCGCAGGCAGATTGCATAGCTAATGCATGCTGACGGCAGCATTATATATAACAAAGGCCTTTCCACACCGGAAAGGCCTTTGTTATAGAAAATACAATACTCCTTAATTTTGTAATTCAAATTTAGAAGTTAATACATCTCTGGAATTTGTTCCGACGTATACTTCAAATTCGCCTGGCTCAGTCACAAATTCTAATTTTTCATTATAGAATTTTAAATCCTCTTCTGTCAATTCGAATTCAACGGCTTTTGTTTCTCCAGCTTTGAAGGCTATTTTCTGAAATCCTTTCAATTCTTTCACAGGGCGTGTTACAGAACCCACCATGTCGCGGATATAGAGTTGTACGACTTCTTCTCCGTCATATTTTCCTGTATTCTTTACATCGACAGTAACCTTGATTTTACCTTGTTTCTGGAGCTTTGAAGTGCTTAAGCGAAGGTTATTATACTGAAAAGCAGAATAGCTCAATCCGTACCCAAACGGATAAAGCGGATCGTTGTCTACATCCAAATAATTGGATCTGAATTTTTGGAACCATTTACCCTGCTCCAAAGGTCTGCCTGTAGTTTTTGCATTATAATATAAAGGAATCTGACCTACATTCTTAGGGAAAGTAGCCGGTAGTTTTCCGGAAGGATTTACATCTCCGAACAACACATCTGCCACAGCTTTACCTGTCTCAGTACCACCAAACCATACATTCAGTATCGCCGGTACATGTTCATTTTCCCAGGTCAGTGTCAGTGGCCGTCCTGTAAACAGCACAAGTACTACCGGTTTTCCGGTTTTTAACAGTGCCTCTAGCAGACGTTGCTGATTTGAAGGTATTCCTATTTCTGTACGGCTGGAGCTTTCTCCGCTCATTTCAGAACTTTCTCCTAATGCTGCTACGATGGCATCTGCACCTTCCGATGCTTTGATTGCTTCAGCTATCAGTTCCTGCTCACTGCGGTTATCACGTGGAATTGTACGTCCAAACATAGTAGCACGCTCCTGATATGCAGGATCATCTAACAGATTTGTACCTAAGGCATACTGAATAGTTACCTTGTTACCCAATGCATCCTTCATGCCTTGCAAGAGTGATGGCGTATGTTCCAGATCAGCACTTACACTCCATGTGCCCGGCATATTTGCACCGGTATTAGCAAGGGGACCTACCAGCGCAATTTTTCCTTTTTTTGTAAAAGGGAGTGTTTGCTTATCATTTTTTAGTAATACAAATGATTTTGCAGCTACTTCACGTGACTTTGCAAGATGTGCTTTAGTCAGTATATTGTTTTTAGCACGGTTTACATCACAGTATTTGTATGGATCTTCAAATAGTCCGAGTTTATATTTGGCTTCCAAAACTAATCTGCAGGCTCTGTCGATATCAGCTTGTGAGACTTTACCTTCTTCCAGTGATTTTTTCAAGGTTCCAAGGTAACCTTCACCAACCATATCCATATCTACTCCGGCTTTCAGAGAGAGAGCGGATACCTGTTGCAGATCTCCCAGTCCGTGGTCAATTAGTTCGTTTATAGCGGTATAATCGGTTACGACCATACCCTGAAATCCCCATTGCTGGCGTAACAGATCCGTCATAAGCCATTTATTGGCTGTCGCAGGTACACCGTTAATATCATTGAATGAAGTCATGATACTTCCTGCTCCCGCATCGATTGCAGCTTTATAGGGTGGAAGATACTCGTTGTACATTCTGTGCAGACTCATGTCTGTAGTATTGTAGTCTCTTCCTGCTTCTGCTGCTCCATACAGTGCAAAATGCTTGACACATGCCATCAGTGTATTATTGGCGGCAAGGTCATTACCCTGATAGCCTTTTACCATTTCAACAGCGATTTTGGAACTGAGATAAGGATCTTCTCCGTTTCCTTCTGAGAACCTGCCCCAGCGTGGATCACGGGAGATGTCTACCATTGGCGAGAATGTCCAGTTGATTCCATCTGCCGTAGCTTCTGTTGCAGCGATCTGAGCGGTCTGTCTTACCAGATTCATATCCCAGGAGGAAGCTAATCCGATCGGAATCGGAAAAATCGTTTTATATCCGTGAATAACATCCATTCCAAAGATAAGAGGAATACCTAAACGGGATTGTTTCACTGCCAGGTCCTGTGCAGCGCGAATACGTTGTGGTGTACTCATGCTAAATATACCTCCGATAGCCCCGGATTTGATTTTTCCTTCCACTCCCGTACTGACCGTACTGCCTGTCGTTGCTTCTCCTCCTGTCACCAGATTAAGCTGTCCGATTTTTTCCTCTAATGTCATTTTTGACATCAGTGTATTAATAAAACTGTCCATCTTCTGGTTGTTCTGCTGTGCTGTAACAGTGCTGGTCACGTACAAAGTACATATGGACAGCACTAATCGACTGTATCTGCTTATATTCATATCTATTGTATTTAAAAAATTATTACTGAAGTACTAAAAGTGAGGACTGGTAAAACCAAGACCTTTCAATCCTTTTTGTACATCAGGTGCGCCCATAAAGAGTTTCCATAATAATCCTGTCCGGTAATTTTCGATCATGACAATAATAGGCCCCTGATCTATGGCAAGGTATCGCTGCGGAAACCAGTTATCCGTTTCGCTGTATGCATCATAGAAACCATACTGCCCCCAGACTTTTTGCCCCAGATGCTGATTCAGGTATCGGGCAAATGCAATACTTTCCTTTGGTGTGTACGGCATTGAAGAGAGGGCTGCTGTAGGACTGATGACGCCATGATCATTGTCCGGATGGTGTGCATCATATCCTTTTACAGAATAGCTGGCTGTGAGTCCCCATCCTTTATCTGCACCGTAGCCTTTATATTTATTTGGATTTTGTTCTGCGTGTGCAATGTTGATTTTGCTGTGATTGACGACGACATCCCAGTAATTGGCATATTGATCTTTCAGACCTTTGGGGTCTAATCCTAGATAGGAGTAATGTTCCCAGAAAAGCGGACCTACACCGCCGTTGGGAGCATTATGCTTGAGAATCATCGGGATATCGTATTTTTTAGCATCGGTTACGATTGCTCCGTCTCTTGCCCATCCTTTGTGATAGGTAGATGCCGGTATAGGATGTGTAGGGGAGGAGGCTGCCAGTATATATGTGATCAGACACTCATCATATCCTTGTATGGCATGATTCATACCCCATCCGTATGTGGGACTCCAGTGCCAGAAAAGGACATCCTTTCCGTTTCTGAAGAAATTCCATTCTATTCCTTTCCATAATGCATCTGCTTTGTTTGCAATTGCTTTTTCGGTTTCGGAACCGTTTTTATAATATTCGCGAACGACGATCAGAGCTTCTGCCATAAAAGCAGTTTCGACGATGTCTGCTCCATCATCCTGTTGGCTAAACGATTTAGCTTTTCCGGTTTCTCCGTAGTACCAATGTGACCATGCACCTTTGAACCGGTCTATCCGACCCAGATAATCCATGATATGATCCAATCGCTTAGCACCTTCTTCTTTGGAAATAAACTGCCGCTCAATACCTGTAATGATGGCCATGATGCCAAATCCGCTACCACCAATGGTAACAACATTCCGATCGTTCTCCGGATAGGCACCATCGATATGTATACGTTCACGGGCCATACCGGAAGTCGGTTCCGCACCGTCCCAGAAATACCGGAACGTTTGTTTCTGGATGAGCGTGAGAAGCGAGTCTGTAGACAAACTGTCTTTTAAGTTACTTTGGGAGTCTGTACGCTTCTGCTCCTGATTTGAAAAACAAGATTGTAATATGAGGAGCGGAATAAAAAAAGTATAAATAAGTGCTTTCAAGGCGGGAAGGTGTTTATTATTAATAATACAATGTTGTTAAATAAGAGCATAGACAGCTGCCTATGCTCTTATTATTCGCACTAGTAGTTAGGGTTCTGGATCAGAACACCACCTGAGCGGTCTATCTCATTTTGAGGGATAGGAAGGTATCTGTTTCTAAGCTGGTAATTTGTTTTGCCGGCATCTTTGAAAGTTTCAGCATCGATATTCCAACGTATCAGGTCAAAAAAACGTTCGTTTTCCATACCTAATTCGACTTGTCTCTCATGTCTGATAGCCAGTCTCAATTCCTGTTGGTTTGTTGTTGTTACTTTCGGAAGGATAGCATTGTTGCCACCTCTTGCGCGAACTCTTATCTGCTCTAAGTAAGTCAGTGCTGCTTCCTGTTCGCCAACTTCATTTGCAGCTTCAGCAGCCATCAGGACGACATCCGCATATCTGATTACACGGAAGTTGAACCATTCTCCGGCCTGGCTTCCTGTTGTCGTCCGGATTTTAGGATCGGTATATACTTTTTTGTTCCAATATGCTCTTGGTACTGTTGCGGTCGCAGCAGGAATAAGTTCTCCGTAAGGAGTATTTACCTGGCCTGCATACAGAAGAGTTTCATCTTTTCTTGGATCTCCTTGTTCAAATGCTTTTGCAAGTCTTTCATTAGGTACATTCCATCCCCATCCCAGGTTCATAGCTCCGGATCCGCGTACACCCTGTCTGCCGGCATATGTAATTCCCAGATTTGTCTGTCCCTGTGCATAGTATGCTTGTATTTCAAATACGGATTCCTTGCTGTTTTCAGAACTTTCTCTAAAGATCTGATTGTAAGCTACCCCCAGATTATACTGTCCTGAGTTGATGACCATACGGCTCGCTGCAAGAGCTTTGCTATACTGTTGTCTGGCCAGGAATGTTTTGGCCTGTACGGCAAATGCTGCTCCTTGTGTGATACGGCCTATAAATCTCGATTCCCAGTTCAGAGGGAGGTGCTGTGTTGCATATTCCAGATCGGCATCTATTAAAGCATAGATATCCGCAATAGGGGACTTAGGAAGGATACTTTCTTTCTGATCACGAACGCGAAAATCAATTTTTGGTACTTCACCAAATGCACGTACTAAATTGAAGTAAGCCCATGCTCTAAAAAATTTTGCTTCTGCTAATCCTCTGGCTACTTCCGGACTCTGATTGCCCAATGAGTCCGCTGTCTCTATTGCTGTATTCGTCAATGCGATCAGCTTATAATGGTCTGTCCAGTAGTTACCCCACAACCAAAAGTTGGTGGTATATTGAAAATCATCAGTATTGGGAGCCGATCCTGCTTCATCACCTACACTTGATCCGATTTCGGCATCATCCGATCGCATATTGTGTACGCCTACATAAGGAAGGCCGCTTGTACCTTCGCTTCTTAATCCGGCATAGATAGCCAATACCTGACCTTCTAATGAACCTGCAGGTAAATCTTCTTCTGTCAATTGTCCTAACGGCTTACGATCCAAGAAATCTTTGGAACAACTGCTCAGCACCAAAAGTGCCAGAAGAGTTGCCGATATATATGTTGAAATATTTGTTTTCATCACTTTCTGATTTTTAAAAATTAACATTCACACCTACTGTATAGATTGCCGGGATTGGATATGTTCCGTTGTCTACACCCACAGCAATTGCACTTCCTCCGATTTCAGGTGTATATCCTGTGTTTTTGGAGAAGGTGAATGGATTCTGTGCATTCAGGAATAATCTTAATGACTTAAGTTTTATTTTTTCCAGCGCTTCTCTTTTGAAGTTGTATCCTAACTGGATATTACGAACACGGAAGAAACTGCCATCTTCGATAAAGTAAGAAGAGAATTCTCTGTTGTTTGTTCTTTTGGAATCCATGATTGGCTCGAAGTTAGATGTTCCTTCGCCTGTCCATCTTCCCAGTCTGTCTTCCAGAAAATTGAATGTGGAGTATTGGTTTCTGTTCCAGGTACGAATCAGTTCGTTTCCGGATACCCCCATAAATTCGGTTCCGAAATCAAAATTCTTATAGCTCAGATTTACAGAGAAACCATAGATAAAGTCAGGAGTAGGATTTCCGATAATGGTTCTGTCCTGTGTGTTGATCGTTCCATCGTTGTTGATATCTACATATTTGATATCTCCGGGTTTGAAAGCAGCACCTAAACCTGATTTTGGTCCTGCATCTACTTCAGCCTGATTCTGGTATACTCCATCAGTTCTCAAACCGTAAAAATATCCTACTGGTTGTCCGGACATAGTGCGTGATACACCATTACCTGCAAGTATAGCGAAATCATCATTTACAAGATTAAGAACCTTGTTTTTGAGTGTAGTCAAGTTTGCGTTTACACCCAGTTTCAGATCTTCAGTAAGCTGTTGGTTCCATCCTGCAGAAAACTCAAATCCTTTGTTCTGAATTTCTCCGGCATTTCTTAGAATAGGTAAGAAACCATTTACTCCCGGTACTTCTACCAATATATCTTTAGTTTTCTTGTCGTAATAAACGGCTTCCAGGCTCAATCTGTTTTTCAGCATCTTGGCTTCAAAACCTGCTTCCCACGAATGTACGGATTCCCAGCGTAAGTTAGGATCCGGGGAATACGCCGGAGATAATGCCGGATAGATATTGTCTCCAAATGAAGTTGAACTACCTGAAACCAGTGTCGGATATACCGGATATCGGTAGCCGTCTCCTGTGTTTTCATTTCCTAATACACCCCATGAACCTTTGATTTTTAAGTTATCAAAGAGTTGCTGTTCTTGCATAAATGATTCTTCAGATACAACCCATCCTGCACCGATAGCACCTGAATTTTGCCATCTGTTAGATCCAAGGAATGCCGAAGAACCATCTCTTCTGAAGGATCCGTTCAATAAGTATTTGCCTTTATAGTTGTATAGACCCCTTACCAAATAAGATAATGTAGCACGTTCCCATTGTGATCCGCCAATAGATCTGGTTGTCTGATCACCCATTGTAGTGTAGAAGAAGCGCGGATCATTAGGGATAGGATCTCCGCTGCCCTGACCTACATTGGTGATGATGCCTTCATATCCTCTGTAGTACGTTGTAAATCCGGCAGTAGCGGTCAGACTGTGGTCTCCCCAATTGTTTTTGTAAGTCAGGAGCCAGTCACTCTGTGCTTTTTTGTAAGTATTCTGTTCTTGTGATACGCTGGTGGTACGTACAAGTGTACTTGTCTTATCCGTACCTTGTATATTAGGATCATATACATTCACAATAGGTGTATAGCTTCTGATTCCGTTAAAACCATAATCATACAGGAAAGAGGCTTTGGCTGTGAAATGTTCAAGGAAAGTAAGTTCTGCAAATACACTTCCAACCGCTCTGTATTCATCACTGATACGTGTATTCTTTCTCAGTTCCAGGCCTACCATCGGTGAGTAGATCTGTGGTGTCTGGAAAGGAGGTGTATTATGATAAAGACCGTATTCATCATTAAAAATAGGAGTTACCGGAGATGCGATAATCGCTGTATTGATAAGGCCACTCTGAATCTGTGGTAAGCTTGCTTTATAACCGCTGAAGTTCATTCCTACTTTAAAATTGTCGGTAATTTTCAGCTCATCGTTGATGTTCAACGTTAGTTTTTTGTATTCCTCATGTTTGACTACACCCTCTTCGGTGGTATAACCCAGACCCATATAAAACTTATTTTTGTCTGTAGCGCCACTTACACTCAGGTTGTTGTAGTTCAGGATACCTCTCTGGAAGATCTGATCCTGCCAATCTGTATTTGCATTCCAGTTGGTATAGTCGAAAGGTGTTGCGCCTTCATTTTTAAGCTGCTCATTATACAGGGTTTTAAATCCTTCTGCATCCGTCATTTTCATACGGTGATTGACATCTTTAAAACCTAATGTAGAGTTGAAGTTGAAATTAAGATCACCTTGTTTTGCGGATTTGGTGGAGATAATAATTACCCCGTTGGCACCACGTACCCCGAAGATCGCTAAAGAAGAAGGATCTTTTAAGATTTCCATGGATTCGATATCCGATGGGTTTAAGAAATTAATATTATCATTCAGGATTCCATCTACTACATAAAGAGGGGAGGCACCGTTGATCGAGTTTGTACCTCTTATTTTTACGTTTGGCGCTCCTCCGGGTTCACCGCTGTTGGTGATTTGAACACCGGCTACTTTTCCCTGAATAGAAGAAATCGGATTAGGTGAAGGCTTGTCTGCAACATCTTTTCCGCTAACGGACGCTATCGAACCTGTCAGATCACGTTTAGCTGCTGTACCGTAACCAATAACTACGACCTCTTCCAAAGCTTCGCTATCGGAAACGAGAGCGATATTAAGAGTTGTCTGATTGTTTACCGGGACATCCTGCGTGACATAACCGATGTACCGTAACTGAAGGACATCCGTAGGTTTTGCCTGAATGGTGAAGAGACCTTCGTCATTACTCTGAACAGCGGTCGTTCCCCCTTTGATCGCAATTGTCACCCCCGCAATTCCGATTCCTGTCCCGCTGTCTTTGACGGTTCCGCTTATTGATATTTGCTGTCCAAACAGGGGTGTGGACAGAGCTAAACTAAATACCAGTAAGAAATAAGTAAAAAAGTTCCTCATTTTTTTGTTTAGTTAAATAATGAAATTGTTTTAAAATGTTTAGTTAGTCCGCTAACCTGATTAAGTTATGATTTCGAATTTTCCTCTTTATAACTGGTTGTTATATTATTCGGGGATGTAATAAACACCTCACAAATATGTGATGTATAGGTTGTAAAAGCAAAGATGCCTACCTCTACATTATTACATCGTCAGAAAATGAAATCATTTAATTTGTTTTTCATTTTGTTTAACTAATTAACAATTAAGGTGTTGCTTTTGTTTTTGCGCGTTGTCATAGAAGGGTGTAAGTGTATAATTTACACACAAGGGGGTGTGTGGTAATGATGTAGTCATTTAACACAATTTCACATAATATGAGAGGTGTTAGAGCTATCGTTTTTACACCTCCAACAGAAATTCTGACAGATTTTTTTCCGTTGGAATATTCAGCTTTTTACGCAATCTGTACCTTCTGATTTCAACTCCTCTGGTCGTAATATTCAGCAGGGAAGCAATCTCTTTACTGTTCATATTCATTCTCAGATATGCACAAAGTTTGAGATCATTCGGCACAAGTGCAGGGTAGTCTTTCTTTAGTTTCTTGAAGAAGTTTTCATGGGCTTCATTAAAACTTTTCTCAAACAAATTCCAGTCCCGTTCGTCGTTATAGGCTTCATTGATAATCTTGCTGATCTTTTTAACGTGTTCATTGGAAAGCTTTTTGCCATCATTGTCTTTCAGACTGATCAGCTCTTCATGTATGGTATTGAGCAGTTCATTTTTATAGACAATATTCATTGCCGAATTTGCCAGCTCTCTGTTCTTGCCCGCCAGTTCCTGCTCCAGTTGTTCATTTTTCAATTGAACCATCTGGCGCTCTCTTGCTTCCATTTCTTTTTTCAGCGTTTCTTCCTGCTGCCTGCTTAGTTTTTCTCTGAGTATTTTCCGGTGCTTTTCAAGTTTATGCTCATACCATTTTCTGCCGTAATGTATACAGACAGCAAATAATAAGAAGTAGATCAATAATGCCCACCAGGTCAGATACCAGGGTGGATTTACTGTGAATTCCAGGCTGGTGACATCTGTGATAGTTCCATCCGGCAGCTGCGCCCTGACTTTAAATGTATAATTTCTGTTTCGTAGGTTGGTGAAGTCCTTTTGATATTCTTCAGACCAGTCTGACCAGTCCTGTGAGTACCCCTCCAGAAAATATTGAAAGCGAACAGGTCTGGAGCTGTACCATGGAATTGCAAACCGGATACGGATGTTGTTGGAGCTATAAGGAATACTCAATTCTTCATCACTGTCTGTAAAAGCTTTGATTTCTTTGGTAATATTATATACACCCTGAATAATCGGTTTGGGTTTGTAAGAAGTCGCTTCAATCTTCGTTTCAGGATTGTACAGTGCAAAACCATTGTCTATACTGATGAGAAACAGATCTGGACTTATCTGGTTGATATTCTCATAATATTTCATCATTTGATTTTTCAAGGTTGCAAATCGGGAGGAATCGATCTGAAGTTCACCCTTAGGCATAAAGCTGGCATAGGCGATATGTCCCTTATTAATAAACCAGAATTGATTGGCCTGTGCCGGAATTATTTTATTGGAATAGGCAAAAGATCCCAATTTTTCATTTAAATAACGATATGGTGCAAATTTGTCAGAAATGTCGTCATACCTGTAAAACCCTGAGTCTGTAGAAAAGATAATGCTTCCGTTGAGATTTGTAGGATGATTGCCTGTACGGGAGGGTAATCCTTCTTTTGTGCCGAATTCTTTTGTCTGTATAATATTTCTGTATGCAGAATCTGTGCTGATCAGGTTAAGTCCCTGAGCATTGCTCACCCAAAACTGATTTTCGGACTTTTGCTCGATAGCACTGACAGGAAGATTGCGATTATTGATTTTGGTGTCGAGCGTCCAACCGTTATTTCCTTTGCGGAAGAGCGCCATTCCTGTATAATTTCCCTGAATCAGAAGATTGCTATGTCCCTTTATCTGTTTTATGACCCATCCGCCAGTCATATCTGAGATTTTGACAAACTGTTGTCCGGATACTTTAAATGTTCCGTCATTATGACCGCATATGAGTTCTCCGTCAATCACCGAAAGATCCCATACCTGTCCCTGTGATTGCGGGACTAAATTGAATTTCATTGGTTTTTGGGCTGTATTTGACGACCAGGGACTATAGAATAATCCCTGATTGGTACCCAGATAGAGATAACCGTTAAATATTCGTGCACTGTATACGGTACCTATACTTCCGCTGTTGTCTGCATAGAAATATAGCGGAGATTGTATATCGATACGGGCTATACCATTATCCAGTCCGGCCCATATCTGTTTCTGAAGATCAGTCGTAAGGGACAATACGGTGTTATTCTGCAAGCCATTTTGTTTGTTTATGTGCTGAATGAGTTGACCTTCTTTATTGATAATAAATATACCGTTCAGAATAGTCCCGTATGCATAGTAATCTTTAAATACCTGTATGCCGTTATTGAGTTGTGCATTTTTGAGCTGTTCATTGATTTCATTATTCCACGGACGAATACCATGCTCATCATCATAGCTGTATAGTCCGTTTTTGGCGGTGCCGATTAATACAGACTGACCTGATAAGGGCAGAATAGAAAGGATCAGCTGATTGCGTAAGACCTCATTGCCTTTGAGAGGTATGAGTGACTTGTTTTTAAGTTCAAAAAGTCCACCCGGTAATTTCTCTATAAAAATGCGGTTATTCGCTTTGAATGCAAATAAGAATGGCTGGTTGTTGCCGCTTACCAAATCTATTTTACCGTTTTCATAACAATACAGATTGGCAAATGACTGAAAGATAACTCGTTTTCCATCAATGATGATTTTCCAGATCTCATCTTTCAGTATTGTTTCTTTGCTGACCAGTTTGCTTATGCTGTGATAGGTCAGCTTTCCGATTTTTGATTTCTCCCAATATCCAAATTCGCCCATACCACCGGTATAGATGCGCTGTTGCGGACCTACAGTCACGGCTCTTACTGTAGATTTGTTAGGTAGCGTATGCAATGACCAGACCTGACCATCAAACTGCAGCAGTCCGTCGCCGTTGCCTACATAGATCACTCCGCTTGAGTCCGTTGCAACGGACCAGTTCTGATTTCCGGCATTATAATTGAATTTGGTATATTGCTGCACCCAGGGATGTCCGATCTTTGGGATTTCCTGCCCCAAAAGATTCTGGATGCAAAACAACGTAACAAAAAATACTAATATATTTGATTTAAAGAATGTCGACATATTACGTAATCGTTGCTCAAAGATACTGAATTAGAAGAAGGGGTTAAAATATTCAATTTACAGCACTTCTGTGAATATTTTTTGAGGATCAGTAAAATAAGTAGATTAAATAATAGATTTGTAGTAAATTATTGAGCATGTATGAATAGATATATTGCCTGTCTTGTTTGCCTCTTTGTCATTACATCCTGTGGGATTACCCATAATGTACCTTTAAATCAAACTCCTAATTCCTTTGAACAGCCCAATATCAGTAATTCCTTTGTTGATCAAAACGGTAATTTCTATCCGGACAATTGGAAAAAATCTTACGGAGCACCTCCCGAGAACGGGAAGAAAAATGATTATTCTCTTATGAAGATTGCTACAGAACGCGGAGAGGGTGACAAGTTGCGCAATTACGAGGCGCAGCAGTTGAAGCAGGTTGCCAAAAGACTGGCTAACAAGAAACGTGTGTTTATTTTTGTACATGGATTTAATTCAGATGTGCGGACGAGCAATCAGAGCTATGATTATATCCGCAAGCAGTTGAATATCAATACGAGTCAGGACGAAGTTATACGGTTTTACTGGGATGGACTGGTTACTGACAACCCGTTCAGTGGGGCAAAAATATGGTTTGCAGCTACTTCTTTTAGTCAGATGGCGGGTGAATTCGGACTCAGACGGTTACTGAATACCATGCACAATAAGAATATTTACATTATCTCCCACAGCCGGGGTGCGTCTGTCGTATTAAGTGCATTGAGTACACCGGTGTTTAAAGAGAAATTTATTGAAGAGGTAAAAGATATCCATCATGTGGATGTGGATGATGCGAGCACTTTAAAGGAAAATAAGAATAATATTACCTGTATTATGTTGGCTCCTGCAGTGGGACTGGCGGATTTCAGACCCAAAGATTTTCGGGAAGGAGACAGTACTTACTGTACATTTAGCGAACAGGTAAAAAGGATACATATTACAACAAATAATACAGATAAAATGCTTAAAAAAGTATTCGGATTTTTATCGGATAAACTGGAGCCTACAGATCTGGGATATAAAGAAGATGTATATAATGTGCTGTGTAAGCACTATCCGTTTTTTGAAATGACGGATTTCTCCGGTATGGATAGCCATGAATTCAAAAGATATATCCGCAATCCTAAGTTTAAGACTATATTAAAAGAGCATAAAATAGGCAAAAATTAAGTTTTCCGCTTACAGATAAAGTCTTCCGAGCCGGTTAAGTTTTTCTGATGCTGCCATACCGTTAGGATTACAACCTGGTTTTCCTTCGGGAACTTCCAGGTTTTGCTTTTTGTAAAAAGCTTTCCAGAAGTCATCTGTTTTTCCTGTTTCGGGATTGATAAAGGTCATAGGTGCTAAACTGAATATCTGATTCTTTTCAAAAGCGCGGTATATAAAATCAGAACAGTAATAACAACTGTCGTTCATGATATAGCTGCGGTTATAGGGTTTTCCAAGCATAGCCCCGGCACTTTTCAGTGCAGCAGGGATACTAGAAATAAAAGGATCTTTTAGTCTGTACAGGATAAGAGCATTACCTCCATCCTGTTGCTCTTCATAGAATTGACGAATTTCCTGACGTACAGATCCTTTTGTACTGCTGGCATGCAGTACAAAAACGGAGTCTTTTGCCATTTCTATTATGCCGATATGATCAAACGAGACGGACTGGCTTGTTTGTGTGACCCGGTTAATCGCTCCGGAAAGATCCTGCTGTTGAGCGCCTACAAATATCAAATCTCCGTTTTTGATATCTCCTATTCTTATCTTTTTATCGCTATTTTGTGCAAAGGATAATGTCAGCGTCAGGAATAAGCAGACTGTAGCCAATAGTTCTTTCATGCAACAAAGATAAGGAGCCTGAAAGAACTATTACTGCTTATTTCTCATTATCCGCTTTAAAGCTTTGAAGAAAAAATCAGGCATTCTCCAATGCCGCTATATCAATTTTTTTCATGCCCATCATCGCCTGCACTGCACGTTCTGCATTAGCAGATTGGAACAGTAGTTTTTCTATGTTTTCAGGGATAATCTGCCAGGAAAACCCATATTTATCTTTACACCATCCGCACATGCTTTCTTCACCTTCTTTGGTGATAGCTTCCCAATATTGATCTATCTCATCCTGAGAAGTACATTCAATGACCAGTGAAGAGGCCTGATTTGGATCAAAATCCGGCCGGCCGTTAAGCGCCATAAATTTTTGTCCTTTTATTTCTAAAAAAGTAACAAGGGAATTAGCAGACAGAATTCTGCTATCTCTGAAAATGGAGATGTAAAAATCTACAGCTTCTGTTGCATTGCCTGCAAACCAGAGGCAAGGGTACATCATTTGTTTCATACCATAAGGATTTATAAGTTCATTGACCTTGGAAGATAATATCAGATTGGTGATAAAAAAAGACATAATCTAATGTGATTCTTTTAAGATAAATACGTTTCCGATCGGGTCCTTGATCCAGTGCATATGCGCAGGAATCTGTTCCAGATCGTCTTCAAATGCAATATTTGCGCGTTGTAGATGTTCTTCGGTTTCTGCAAGATTGTCTGTCTGCAATTCAAACCAGGCTTCTGTACGTGAGACTTGTTCAGTAGCATCCAGCCACAATGTGTTATCTCCGAAGACTACTTTTGTACTTTTCTTTACAGTAGGATGGTCCGGAGTATGTATTTCTGATGCCTGCAGTCCCAGTGTACGGGTGTAAAAATCTACTGTTTCCCGATATTTTGAAACAGGTACTTTGATCGCAATATTTTTTCCTCCTGTTATTTTCATAGGGATGTAATTTGTTTTTAAGGGTTATCAGCCAGTTCGTGGATCTGAATTAAACAGTGCTGTAAGCGTTAGTCTTGCTTAAGACATTCCCGCACTTTCATTTACTTCAAAAATGCCAAATACATTGTTGTCAATATCCAGAAAATAGCCTTGCCAGCATCGACCCGGAATGGCAAATTTTGGCATTGCCACCTGTCCTCCGTTTTGTATTATCAGCGCAGCTATATTATCAAAATCATTCACTTCCATAGAGCAGGTAAATGCATTTGTTCCGCAATTGAGCGGAGGGGTGTCGGCAGGTCGCTGAAACAATCCGCCATGTATGCCTGCTGTCTCTATTCTGTAATAGGTAATGGGGAGGCTGTCTTCTTTTATAAACTTCCATCCAAAAATCTGCTCATAGAAATGAGCAGATTTTTCCGGATTCTGAGCTTGTATTTCAAAGTATACAACGCTGTTCATCAGGACATTTTTTTGTTTCCTTCAAAATGGATCATCCAGGAAATTCCGTATTTGTCCTGAAATGAAGAGTATAACTCTGCCCAAAACTGCTCACCCAAAGGCATTTCAATTGACTGCGCATCCGCACTCAGTCTGGAATACAATTGTTTGGCTTCTTCAGCTGTCTGTGTATCCAGCATCAGATAAGCATTTGTACCTGTTGTAGCGTTGTGTCCAAAGTTTTGGATACAATCTGATCCCATCAGCATGACAGACTCGTTGATTTTAATTGCTGTATGCATGATTTTGTTTTTGTCTTCCTCCTGAATAGGATACTGCGGATCAGCAGGCATATCGCCAAAACGGTATACTCCTAAAGATTCTGTACCGAAAACGCCTTTGTAGAATTCAAAAGCTTCTTCACAGTTCCCGTTAAAATTTAAATACGCGTGTAATAGTGCCATGTCTTTTAGTTTTTATGATTTATAATTCAAAATTAAACGTCGTATTGACAGCTGTTTGTCAGCAGTCAATTATTATTTGTTCATCTGATAGGAAATCAGTTTTTTTATTTTCAATCCCTCGAATTCAAAGACATCGCAGAATACTGCATCGAGTATATCTCCGGTTTTGAATCTGGCCTGAACAGCTCCTTCTGCAATGACAACAGTGCCTTCCTCAATCATGCGAAATACCTGAATGGAAGGAGAGCCTGTAAAGAGGTCGTTTTCGATTTCCTTATCAAAAGCTACTTTTCCCTGCAGATGAAAATATCCGGGCATATGCCATATCACATCTTCTGTCAGGCATTCCAAAACCTTGTCATGATCGCTTTCTCGAAATCCCTGCATATACTGCTCTATTACTTGCTTTGCTTTACTCATTGGTGATAAATTAGTTTTACACAGCTTTTTATCAGTTTTCACTGGCCGGCACATAACGGATAAGGCTTATTCAAATTTAAAGATGTCGGCTGCAAAACAACTTGCCCTATGGCAAGTTCTTATATTTTATTGTACGGCTTCTTTTCGGATGCGGCTAAGGGAAGTGTCTGTGACCCCCAGGTAAGATGCAATATGTTTGAGTGGTGCGAATTGGAAGATCTGTGGTTTGCTAACTATTAATTGATTATAGCGCTGCAAGGCAGACAGGGATACCATATCAATAGACCGCTTTTTCATAATATGCAGCGCATACGTCATCCAGGCACGTCCCCATTCATTGAACGCAGGTATGGTATGATACAGCATCTGGAACGTGTCATAGTCTAATTTCCAGGCTTTGCAGTCTGTCAGGCATTGTATATTTTCCTGAGAGGGAATTTTTAGAAAAAGGGAGGTCACATCAATAACGATCTCGTTGTCTCCAAAAAAATCTGTGGTAATCTCGTTGCCCTCGTAGTCGTGTACATATGAACGTACCAGACCGCTCTCCAACAGGTAGTATTCATGAGTAAGTTTTCCTTCTTTTAAGATCATATCCCCTTTGGAGAAGTGAATCAATTCGTGTCTGGAAGAGATGTTTTTCAGGTCTTTAGCCTCGATGGCAGAATTCCTGTATACTTTAAACGGATCTGAATTCATAATGGTTTACTTTACGATGAAGTTAGAAAAATCCGGATAAATAATCGGTAATTATTATAAAGATTTTAGCGAATTAAACTGCTTCACAAAAAACCGGGTGTTCCTACTTTTTGTGTCTCTTTATAGCTTTCAGTAGCTATTGCGTTGTCTTTATTTCTGTATAATAAGTCTTCAGGATGTGCTCCGAACAGACTGTTGTTAGTCCTGCTTTGTAACCTTGCATCTCTCTTCAGCCTGTAAATTCCAATAGTTGCCTTTTTTAAATTGATTTAATTTGTGTTTTATGGCTTTTTTATTGATTGTTTTTCATTTAAATATTTATAATATTGATATATTTTTAATAAAAATTGAAAAATGTTATGAAATTTGTTTTTTAATCCTTTACTTTGTGACACAGTATAAAATTAGATAGCAACTAAATCAAATAAGCATATGTGCGGAATTATTGGAGCATTCGACTTAAAAGATTCATCTGAGAAGCTAAGACCTCAGATTTTAGAAATGTCAAAACGTATTCGTCACCGTGGACCGGACTGGTCCGGTATTTTTACTTCCGGCAAAGCCATTCTCGCGCATGAGCGTCTGGCTATTGTGGATCCCAAATCAGGCAGTCAGCCCCTATACAGTCCTGACGGCCAGATCGTGCTGGCCGTGAACGGTGAGATCTATAACCATAAAGAATTGAGAGCAACCTTGCCGGATTATGAGTTTTCGACAAACAGCGATTCAGAAGTGGTATTGGCTCTTTATCAGGCCAAAGGACCTTCTTTTATAGAGGATTTGAACGGTATTTTTGCGTTTGCACTTTACGATGCCAGTAAAGATGTCTTTCTGGTAGCCCGTGATCATATGGGGATTATCCCCTTGTACTACGGTACGGATGAGCAGGGACAGTTTTTTGTGTCCTCTGAATTAAAGTCACTGGAAGGATTCTGTACACAGATGGATCAGTTTCCTCCGGGACATTATCTGTATAGTGCGAATGGTCTGTCTCCACAGCGCTGGTATCAGCGGGATTGGGATACTTACGATACGGTGAAAGATGCAGATACGGATATTGATAAATTGCGTACGGCTCTGGAAGATGCAGTACACCGTCAGCTGATGTCTGATGTCCCTTACGGTGTATTGCTTTCCGGAGGACTGGATTCTTCTGTAATAGCTGCTATTACCAAAAAATTTGCATCCAAACGTATTGAATCCGGGGATCAGGAAGAAGCGTGGTACCCGCAGTTGCACTCTTTTGCGGTAGGGCTTAAAGGTGCACCGGATCTTATTGCAGCACAAAGAGCGGCAGATCATATCGGCACGATTCATCACGAGATCAATTTTACGATTCAGGAAGGCCTGGATGCGATCAGGGATGTTATCTATCATCTGGAAACTTATGATGTGACGACTATCCGGGCGTCAACGCCTATGTATCTGCTGGCCAGAGTTATCAAATCCATGGGTATCAAAATGGTGCTGTCCGGAGAAGGTTCGGATGAATTGTTCGGAGGGTACCTGTACTTTCATAAAGCACCAAATGCACAGGAGTTTCATGAAGAAACGGTACGTAAACTAAAAAAACTATATCTGTACGATTGCCTGCGTGCTAATAAATCACTGGCTGCATGGGGTGTGGAAGGACGTGTGCCGTTTTTAGATAAAGAGTTTATAGATGTCGCTATGACGATCAATCCAAAGGATAAAATGATCAAAGATGGCCGTATGGAAAAATGGGTGATACGTAAGGCATTCGAAGATTATCTTCCGGAAAGTATAGCCTGGAGACAAAAAGAGCAGTTCTCAGATGGGGTAGGGTATAGCTGGATTGATACACTGAAGGCGCAGGCTGAAGAAAAAGTGTCTGATGCTGAATTTGCTACTGCTGCGGATCGTTTTCCGGTCAATACACCAAAAAATAAAGAAGAATTCCTGTATCGTACTATTTTTGAATCACATTTTCCATCGGAAGCTGCTTCAAAAACAGTTCCTTCGGTCAAGTCAGTTGCCTGCAGTACACCTGAAGCTCTGGCATGGGATGCCTCTTTCCAAAATCTGAATGATCCTTCCGGCAGAGCAGTTGCCGCCGTGCATAACGAAAGTTATGAAAAGGCCAAGACGGAAGTTGCCTTGTAGCTAATCAACCTTTATATCTGTTAAAGCCGGAAACATTCGTTTCTGGCTTTTTTTGTTTATCGTTTTTCTCTTTCTCAAAGCGTAATATATACAAAATCCGTTCTGTTTTCCTGACCTTTTCTAAATTTTTAGTAACTTCCGTATATTTTAAAATACTTAACATTACTTATGAAATTAACCTCTTATTCTACCTGGCTTTCTCCTGTGGCGGTCTCTTTAGCCCTTTTTGCCGGTACCGGTGTATTCGGTCAGGATAAAAAGCAGATGGTCAATGCTATTGTTCAGGAAGCAAATACAAATTCTAAACTGGAGGATTACGCCTTTGAACTTATTGATATGATCGGCCCTCGTCTGGTCGGTAGTCCGCAGATGCAAAAGGCACACGATTGGGTAGTTCAAAAATATACGGATATGGGTGCTGTAGCGCGTAACGAAGCTTACGGAGAATGGCGTTCCTGGGAGCGGGGACTTTCCAGTATTACAATGACATATCCGAGGATCAAAGCACTGGAAGGGACGCAACTATCCTTTAGTCCGTCTACAAAAAGTAAAGGGGTTGAAGCAGAGGTGATTGCGCTTCCTGTTTTTAAATCACGAACAGAATTCACAAACTGGTTGCCTTCTGTCAAAGGAAAGATCGTTATGATAGCCATGAATCAGCCTACAGGTCGTTCGGATGCGAACTGGAAAGAATCGGCTACAGCAGCAGCCTATGATAAGATGCAGGCACTTAAAAAAGAGCAGGCAAACCAATGGGCAGCAAGTCTGGAGGCAACAGGTAGTACGCGCAGGACACTGGCTATTGCTCTGGAAGAAGCGGGAGCTCTGGCTGTAGTGGATGCATACTGGACCGAACTACCGGGTGTGACCCGTATTTTTGATGCCAAAACCCGGAAAATACCGGTTGTGGATATTGCACAGGAGGATTACGGATTACTATATCGCATGGTGACCAGAGGTGTGAAGCCCAGGATATTGATACAGGCGGAGGCCAAGGAGCTCGGGATTGCAAAAACATATAACAGTATAGCCGAAATAAAAGGTAAAGAAAAACCGGATGAATACGTCGTGTTGTCTGCGCATCTGGATTCATGGGACGGTGCTTCAGGAGCAACAGATAATGGCACCGGTATCATCACGATGATGGAGGCTGTACGTATATTGAAAAAGGTATATCCGGACAACAAAAGAACAATTCTGGTGGGTAACTGGGGAAGTGAGGAACAGGGATTGAATGGCTCTTCTGCTTTTGTGGAGGATCATCCCGAATTGCATGATAAGATACAGGTGGTCTGGAATCAGGATAACGGTACAGGTAGGATTGCCCGGATTTCAGGAAATGGATTTGCGCAGTCCTATGCGTATATCGGCAGGTGGCTGCAGTATCTGCCGGAAGCTTTCCGCAATGAAATCCAGACAACCTTTCCGGGTCTGCCAGGAAGTGGCGGATCTGATCATGCTTCCTTTGTAAAGAAAGGGATTCCTGCTTTTATGTTAGGGTCTGCTTCATGGGATTATGGTAAGCTTACCTGGCATACCAATCGGGATACGTATGATAAAATCGTATTTGATGAAGTTAGGCAGAATGCTATTATAGTTGCTATACTGACTTATCTGGCATGTGAAGAACCGGAATTGGTATCCCGTGAAAAGATGATTATGCCTACAGATACAGATGGAAAGCAGATGCAGTGGCCGACCTTGTTAAATCCAAAACGGACGAGTGGAAATTAGATATTATGGATATAGATTTCTATCTAAGTAATGCTATATGAAGAGTATAAAATCCTGGCTGGTATGTCTGATCCTTCTTTTCTTATCACAGAAAGGGGAGGGGCAGACCTTTGACAATATCCGTAATTATAAGGTGGACTGGTCGTTGCTGGAAAAAAAGGATAGCCAGCTTATAGGTCTACGTAGTTTTACTGCCGATAGCAAAACCTATTTCCTGGCTGTCGACCCGGTTACACTGCAGACGTGTGTGATCCTGTCCGATAGATATAAACGAACCCGTTCAACATATGCAGATATCTGCAGCCGGTTTAATAAGACAGTTTATATCAGAGGCTTCGACCTGGTTCGCCGGACAGAGCAGAATCTTCAGAATGCAGGACTGGATCTTCGTATGCCGCAAGAGCAGGGGATCAATCTTACTATTGACCTGTGTCCTTCGCATAAACCATTTGATAGAGTAATTTTTCAATCATTATTCTCTGCTTTCAAAGGAAAATCGGGGCGTCTTCCTGTCGCTATTTCGGTTTCAGGAAAATGGATTCTGAAACATCAGGAGGATCTGAACTGGCTGAAAAATCTGGATAAAGACGGAGCATTACAGATCACCTGGGTTAATCATAGTTATTCACATGTGTATAACAATCAACCGCTGACTTCCAATTTTCTGTTGAGCAAGGGTACGAATATGGATGTGGAAGTTCTGGAAAATGAAAAGCTGATGCTCAGGAACGGGATCCTTCCGTCTGTATTTTTCAGATGTCCGGGATTGGTTTCGGATAAGGCCGTTATCGATAAATTATTGAGTTACGGTCTTATTGCGGTAGGTTCGGATGCCTGGCTGGCAAAGGGACAGCATCCCGGAGACGGCAGTATTGTGCTGATCCATGGTAATGGTAATGAAGAGCTCGGTGTCAAAGATTTCATTAAGCTATTGCAGCAGGAGAATACAGCTATCCGTTCCGGACACTGGACTTTGTATAATCTTAGTGAAGGTCTGGAGCATGATTAGTAGTAAATCACATAAAAATGGGGCTATCCAACCTTTTTGGACAGCCCCATAGTTTTTATCAGAAAGACTACGTTTTATTTTTTAAGATGCAGATCAAAGTACCTGGCAATTTTTTCGTACATATGGATACGGTCTTTGCCTGAAACATTGTGTTCGTGAGTCGGGTAAAGGAAATAATCCACCTGTTTCCCAGCTTTGATACATGCCTCTATAAACTGCATGCTGTTTTGCTGTACCACTACAGGATCCTGTGCGCCATGAATAATCAGCAGATCACCCTTTAATTGGTTTGCCTTATCAAGCAGAGAAGTTAATTTATAGCCTTCCGGATTTTCCTGAGGAGTATCCATATAGCGTTCTCCGTACATGACTTCATAATATTTCCAGTCTATTACCGGTCCTCCGGCAACTGCAGCTTTGAAGATGTCATTATGATGTACCATAAATGAAGTCGTCATAAAACCTCCGAAGCTCCATCCGAAAATTCCCATACGCTCCTGATCCACAAAAGGTTTTGATTTTAAAAATTCTATACCCTTCATCTGATCGGCCATCTCTGCCTGTCCCAGTTGACGGTGTGTGGCTGTGGAGAATGCCCTTCCGCGCGCATCAGTTCCGCGGTTGTCCATCGTAAATACAATATAGCCCTGTTGTGCCATATACATATCGAAGTAGCCTGCTCCACCCAGCCATTTGTTGCTGACCAGCTGAGAGTGAGAGCCTCCATACAGGTAGTACATGACAGGATATTTTTTTGCAGGATCAAAATTTTCAGGATAAATAATGCGACCTGTCAGTGGTGTACTGCCGTCTGCAGTCGTTAATTGTACAAACTCGATTTTCGGATTGTTGATTTTGCCTGTAAACGGATTTTCTGCCTTGATCAGATTGTTGCTTTTTCCTGATTTCACATCTTTGATCTGAATGATATTAGGCGTAGTCAGGTTGCTGTATTGATCAAGTACGTAGGTGCTGTTGCTGTTTGCCGAAGCGGTATGCGTACCTGATTCACTGGTGAGTTGTGTTGTTTTTCCGGATTTAAGTTCCACTTCGAACAGCTGTCTGTCCAGTCCGTTGTTGGTAACACCGGTATATGTAACCTTATCCGCTTTGGCAGAGAAACTAAGTAAATCTTTTACAATAATATCCTTATATCCCAGTTTGCGAACCAGCTTACCTTCGGTATCGTACAGATAAAGTTGGTTGTACCCTTCCTTGTCTGACTGGTAAAGAAATAGTTTGGGATTATCAGGAACAAAAGTCAGAGGTGTCTGTGGTTCTACCCATGTAGTGGTCGTCTCTTCAAACAGTGTTTTGACGAATGCCCCCGATTTTGCATTATACTTGTTGAATTTTAAATGATTTTGTCCGCGGTTCAATACCCCCACATATATATATTCATTGTTGGGATCCCATGTGACAGCCGTCAGATACTGTTCTTTAGGTTCTCCTGTTTGAAGGCTGGTACTGGTGCCGGTAGTGGTGTTGTAAATTACGAGTGTTACTTCTTCAGATTTCATGCCTGCCATCGGATAGCGTATTTCTTTAGCTTCTGCTATACGCGGACTCCATTGTACAAGCGGATATTGGCTGACCATCGTCTCATCTTTACGGTAATAAAGCAGGCTGGTGTTATCAGGACTCCACCACATTCCTTTGTTGATGCCAAATTCCTGGCGGTGGGTGTAGTCACTACCGTTTACAATCCCCTCATCCTTATCGCTGGTTACCTCGGTAATTTTGCCGGCAGCATCAGAGATCACAATATTGTTGTCTATCAGATAAGCGACTTTCGTACGATCCGCTGTGACTTCTTTATTATTCCCTTTCGAGTCACTTCCGATCAGCTTATCGATACTTCTGGATTTGATATTGTACGTCAGGCTGTATGATTTTTCTTTTCCGTCTACTTCCAGAGATAGTGTGTTTTCGTCCAGCCAGCTATAGTTATACGGAAACATTCGCAACGCAATTGTTTCATTAGGGAGCTTAATTTTAATCGCTTGCTCCAGATCCGATTTGGATAATAATACCTGTTCTTTCCAATTATCAGAAGCGCTTTTGCTCATCAGATTCTGGTAGGCAGGATCGAGGTAGGTAATGCTGTTTGTATTGGGAATCCAACGGGGACTTACTATAGATACCGGTGCATAGGTACGTGGGCCAAAAACCGTTTCTTCTAAGTTTAAATTCCTTTGGCCATATACCGCTGTACTGCCGGCCAAAAGAAATAATAATGCAATTCTTCTCATTGATATGTGTTATGGAAGTAAAATTATAGATTAAGGGACTAAAAACCTAAAGTTGTATAGAATTGTTGCAACAACTATTATAAGTTTCGTATCCATATATTGCGATAACTTACGAGATCGCCGTGATCCTGCAGGACGATGGGACCGGCTCCATGAGCTTTGAGTTTCGGAAGACCTATATATTCTGTTGTACCCTCTATTTCGGTGTTGTTTTGTACTAATATTCCGTTGTGAAGTACGGTTACCCGTGCTTTGCTGATCAGCATTCCGTCATTATTAAACCGTGGTGCAGTATAAATAATATCATAAGTATGCCACTGACCTGCGCTCACACGGGATTCTACAAGTGGAGGCCGTTGCTTATAAATACTGCCGGCTTGTCCGTTGACATATGTAGGATTATCATTGTTGTCCAATACCTGGATTTCGTACAGTCCCTGTAAGAAAATTCCGCTATTTCCTCTTCCCTGGCCTTTTCCTTTAACTGTAAGCGGGCTGCGCCATTCTATATGTAACTGAAAGTCATTGAACTTTTCTTTGGTCTGAATGTTTCCGGAGGACGGTTTTACAGTTAGTATATTATCCTCTACAGACCAGGTTGCGGTGCTTCCCGGTTTTCCCTCAGACTGCCATTGACTAAGGTCTTTACCATTGAACAAAATTACAGCGTCAGCAGGGATACCGTTTGAAGAAGTGACTATTCTAGGTTTAGGACTATAGTATTCGGTGTCTTCGGGTTTGAACTGCGTCTGTGAAAATGCAGAAGGTAAGGAGAGGGTTAAGCAACAGATGCTGAGAAGAACGGGATATTTTTTCATCAGTATATAATTTGTTTTTATAATTTTTGGTAGAGCAATGATAAAGATATTTTTTCAAACGGATAAATATTTTTAGGTTTGCCCTATGGCTACACGTATACAGACGATTGCGATAAATGATGCCCGGTTCTATGCTCCTGTTGGTTATTATGCGGAGGAAATTGTGACCGGAAATGAGTTTTTAGTCGATATTGAAGTGAGCTACCCCTATAAAGTCCATTCACAGGACGAGCTTACGAATACATTGAACTATGAACAATTGTATGCTATAGCTGCGGATGTGATGAAGCAAAAAAGAAAACTGATCGAATCCGCTGTGGAGGAAATACTCGAGACAATTGTTAATCAATTTGACTTTGCGGAGCAGGTGAACATCTCTATTACCAAGATCAACCCTCTCTTTGGCGGAGATCGTGCAAATTCCCGGATAGCGCTCTCTTACACTAAATAAAGCAATCCACCACGATCTGTAAGCAGGATGTCTGCAGGCAAAAGTTTAAGTAGCAGTTGGCGGGGACGCCAACTGACGCAAGTGAGAGGGGCTTAGCATAATTACCTTCTGGCGCGAGCTGTCGCTCGTTGCCTTCTAAGCAATCTAACTATAACTTATCAACTTTCTTCTCAACCTCTCTGCCCTTCGGGCATCTCTCCTTATAAAGGAGAGAATTGTGATAAATACTGTTATCCCTTATAACCGTTTAACTCTATCAATCTTACCTGGCGCGAGCGTATCGCTCGTGCCTTCTTAATATGGTTAGCAATAATAAAAAGCGATTTAGCGACAAAATGTCTTTAATTAAAAGTTTTTAATGACATTTTGTCTTCATTCTGATCGTTTTTTGAAATGGTACAGCATTTGAATAAGTTGTAGAAAAACAAATAAAAAAATTAAAAGGAGGACAATATTATGGCATTATTAAAATTCCCTACAAAAGCAGTAAATACAGATGCAGTTAATCCGTTTGTAAATTCAGTTTTCGATAATTTATTTAATGATTCATTTATTACGGATCGGTTAGTGACTCGCGTACCGGCAGTGAATATTGCAGAAGCAGAGGATTCTTTTCAGATCGAACTGGCTGCTCCGGGATTGCAGAAGTCAGATTTCAAGATCAATGTAGATAAAAATATGATGACTATCTCTGCTGAAAAAACTTCAGAGACAGAAGCAGAACAAAAATTATTCAGTAAAAGAGAATTTAACTATTCGTCCTTTACACGCTCATTTACATTACCTGATACTGTAGATTACAGCAATATTGAGGCTTCTTATGAAAATGGTATTTTGGTTGTAAAAGTGGGTAAGAAAGAAGAAGCAATTGTTGCTAAAAGATTGATTGAAGTCAAATAATAAGTTTAGTTTTTTTAGGTTATGTGAGTGCCGTCATGCAAATATTGCGTGGCGGCTTTTTTAATGAAAAAAGACGGTTCGTTTACTGAACCGTCTTTTTGATTTTCCGGATTGAAGTTATACTATCCACCCATTGCTGAACCTAAACCTCCTAATATCGCATAGATAATATTCAATACAATACTTACTACCACACCATAGATCGCAAATTTACAAGCTGATTTTGCCTGAACAGGGGCCTCATCCTTCTTTATAAAATAATAAATAGCACCAAACAAAGGAATACAAAAAGACAGAACTTTTAATCCTGTAGATAAGTCTTCCTGATTTTGTTGGTTAAAAGGATTGTTAAACTGGTTTGGGTTTTGACCTTGATTAGGGTCAAAATTTGGGGTGTTTTGATCTTCCATGGTTAATTATATTTAATGATTAATTTTATTCCTTCTAATATTAAATTTCCGATTGCTGTTCCGATAATAGCACAGATAGCCATTGTTCCTACTCCGGCCATAATGCCGGTTATAAACCGGAGGGTATTATTACTTTCTCTGTTGCAATAAGCCTGAGTCAAACCGTCAATAATTGTCGGTAACATGCACAATACCGCAACCCAAAAATTCATTGTGATCACTCCAAATAAAAATAAGAACGTGGACAAATAACCCAGATGAATTCCTGTACAACGCGCGCAAACAGGAAATTGCTTGCCTTTCCAAAAAAAAGATCGCTCAGGTTTGCGATGGCAAAAAGTAAATTCCAGTTTGGTTTTCATGTTCAGTTTAGTTGTAAGTGTATGTAGTGTGAATCAATTTTACAGTGAATTTAATGAATTAATTTTCTTTTTAAGCCTTAAAAATAAATTTTTTTGATAAATATAATATTATAATGCATCAAACTCCTCATAATCATCAGCTTTAGGAACATGTTGCATAAAAACGTACCATTCTTCAGGAATGTTGACCAATTTGCGGGCTTTTATATCTAACCATGCACCATCTACATTGACTGTAGCTGCTTTGACGTCATCTTCTTTGTAGACGTCGTGTCTGAAAGAGAATCTGGCATTTGCTAAATTAAATTTGGTCAAAACTATTTTTACAGAGACATATTCATCCAGTCTGACCTCTCTGTGATAGATCAGTTCTTCTCTGAACAGGATAGGTCCAATTCCCTGTGAAGCAAACTGATCCAGAGAGAGACCTATTTTTTTGAGCATATTACTACGTGCCTGAGCGCAAATATCAGCGTATGCCGAATGGCGCATATGTCTGTTCGCATCGATCTGTGCCCATATTACCTGACCTTCATAAAATGTGTTTTCCATGTTTACACTAACTTGAAAAATGGTTGTATTGTTTGTTAATTTCTGAAATTAAAGAAAAATAATCTTTTTTTTTAATTCTGTGTAACGTTTTTCAATTTGCGTTACTAATTGATTAAAATTGGCTAAGCGTTCAGTAAAGAATTAAAAGTATCCTAAAGTGAAAGAGAGAGAATCCGAATTTCTTACTTTGATTGAAAAGAACAAAGGTATCATCTATAAGGTGTCCAGAATGTATATGGATGATCCGGATGATAGAAATGATCTTTCACAGGAGATTATTTTTCAGCTTTGGAAGTCTTTTGATTCCTTCAAAAATGCCAGTCAGTTTTCTACTTGGATGTACAGAGTTGCGATCAATACCGCTTTGGTCTATTTCAAAAAGGATAAGCGTAAACAAGACCGGGTGCCTTTGGAGACTTACCATGATATAGCCGATGAGCAGGATGCTGATCAAAGGGAGGAACAGCTTGCTGTGTTTTATAAGGCTGTGCAGGAACTTAATCAGGTTGAAAAGGCATTGATCTTTCTCTTTCTGGAAGGGCAGAGCCACCGGGATATTGCAGACAACCTGGGGATATCGGAAGTCAATGCCCGGGTGAAATTGAATCGTACAAAAGAAAAAATACAGCAGATCATTAAAAAATACGAATATGAATTTTGATGAATTAAAAAAACAATGGGATGATCAGTCATCGGAGCAGGTGCAGATCAATCCTGATCTGGATCAGTATAAAGAGGTAGATAATGTGCTGGCTAAGCTTCGCAAGAATGTGAAGTACGAATTTATTACCTGGATTGTAGCCATGCTGTTTTTACTTGTGGTGCCTTTGATCGATCTTTATAAGATTGAAGGTTATGCACGCTTTGCGTATTATCTGATCTTTTTTCAGATGCTCTTATCCAGTATGGTGTACTATCGCCGTTTTTTTTATTTCTATAAAAGTGCCAGTCAGTCGGAAGTACTTAGCTCGCGTGAAAATCTCCTAAAGATGTATTATGATCTCAAGTTTGCGATCGATTCGTATAAGACGACTTCCTATGTCATGATACCGCAGGCACTTATCATGTATATGATTATGCTTTCCAACGGGAAATTTGAATCCTGGTTTAACAAATTATATCATATCGGCAGTACGTTTGCTCAGGATAGTAATTTTATTGTATGGTTTGTCCTTTCTGCCATTGTTAGTATTGCTTTAGTGATCTTTATTATCGAAATAATGAGCTATTCGTATTATGGTAAGCATCTGAAGGAGATCAGAAAAATACTGGATCAGCTGGAGGACTGAGTTCTCCGGTCTGAAATTTGATCGTACAGCTAAGGTTATAAAAAGTAAATGGCGGTTATCTTCCGAGATCTCCGCCATTATAGTTTTGCATAGGTTATTGTATTCAGATGTTATTCAAATATGATTTCAGCGATTTGTGCAGAATTTCATTCCAACCTTTTTCATAATTTTCAGGAAGAAATGCATCTCCGCCATCCGCAAGATTTTCAAGCCCCTCATGTGTTAGCGTCAATTGTGTGCCTGCTTCCAATTGTTCCAGCTCCCATGTCAATACGGAGATTCCTTTGCTGTGACTGGGCTGTGTCCAACTATGCTTTAGCTTTTTATAGGGTATGACTTGCTGTACTAAGGCAAAATGGTGATACTCATTTTTACCTCCCGGTTCATAAAAATCAAAAGAACGTCCTGTTTCCGCCTGAAAATCGGGAATGTCAAAATACCAGATTTTCATAGCTTCTTTATCTGTAATCGCTTTCCATACCTGTTCAACAGGTTGAGGGTAAACGATTTGTATAACTACTTGAGCTTTCATTTGTATCTAATACCTCCAAAATCATATTTTGTTTGAGTCAGATGAAAATAAATTAGAATTAAAGTTATTGTTTTTACATCTCACATAGCTTATGTCCAAATTTAAAAACTTCATTCCAGTCTGTATATTCTATGTCCGTTTTTGAACCGACCGGACCTTTTGTTATGAGCATAATTAACTTTATCATAAGGCGATCTCCGAAGGAGTACAACTTATAATTTAATCTTCCTGCAAAACACCGGTCAATTGTGGTTTCCATGTTATAGAATCAAAAAATTTGATCACATAAGGATTGGTATATACTGTGCTTTTCTCGGCTTTTCGCGCCACGAGATTTACAGAAATAAAAGCGGTTTTTTTATTATTCAACACCTGATTATTATCCTGTATAAAAGTTAGTATATGTTCATTATGTTTGCCATATCTTATACTGGAAGCGATCACGATTTTATCATAGAGTGTAATACTTTTGGCCATATCCTGGACATGAAACTGATCTACCAGATGACCCTCTGATACCAATATATCTTTTATCGCATGGCAGATCTTTTTGGTTTGTCCATCTACTGATGAATAAATAATTACTGTCTTTACTGACATTTTGATTTATCTGAAAAGGTTGTTAATAAACCACCATCTACGTTTTTTTTTATACTGAAAAAACTTTCCTGAATCTGTCATTTGAATAAGACTTGACTGTAAAGTATTCTGTGGAATCTAAGAAATAAATATACTAATTACTTTAAAACGTAAATTATCAGGAGTCTCTTTAATAAATAAAAGGAAGATAGTATGACAGGAATAAAGACCGGATCATTTTCTTCTTCTTTTACAATATTGAAAAGTTGTCTTTTCCAAAGCGTATAGCAATCCCCAGTTCATGTGTGCTGTTGGTGATATATCTGTTGAGGTCTTTGTTTTTGAGATTTTGCTGATAACTGTATCCTATACGCAACTTACCCAGATTAAATTCCGCCATACCCATCAGATCTCCGCGCTGGCGGTAACCTGCACCAATTCCGATCTTTGGATGGAGATAGAACATTGCTGAGGCATCAAAAAGTAATCCGGTAACTTCTCTGTAGCTTATCAGTAAATTGGGACGGAGCCGGAATCCGTCATTCAGCGGAATTATCAATCCTCCGGAAAGATAAAATGTGTTATCTTTTCCGAACTGACGTACATATTGCGAATCTTTGGCTCCAAATATTGCTTTTGGCATCGAAAATCCTACATAGTACCGGTTGGGCGATATTAATGTAGCCGAAAGACCATATAATAATGTTCCGTACTGTACATTCTGAAAAGCCGGGTCTCCGGGATCTAAAGGATTGAAGTCTCCCTGCTGATGCGTATAGCCGAGGTTGACGCCTAATCCGAGATACTCTGATTCGGAGATCTGTAAACGCTTGGTGAAACTGGCTGATATTTCGGTATTGCGTTCTACACCAATCCGAAATTGTTTTGCATTGATCCCCATGATTATGCCTGCATTTCCTACACCGATATTGCCACTGAACCAAAGGCTTTTGGGTGATCCTTCGAGACCGGCCCACTGGTAGCGGTATACCATCATAGCATCGCCTTCACCTTTATCTAATAGTAAATTGGCGGATGGACTGAGTACTTTTCCGAAACTTCCTGATAGCGCAGGATCAATATATTGTTGTCCAAAGGACAGATTACTAAACAGCATCAGTGCTGAAGCTGATAAGATATACTTTAATTTCATTTTTCTTTTTTTGAATTTATGTCCTGAGGTTTTAATGCTGAAAATCTCAGGACCGATGGGATAAGAAGCCGGAAGAACAGTGTATGCTCTTCCGGGATTTTAAATGCTAATACCGGACAACAAAGAATCCTTTTTCATGATGCCATTTGTCATCTATTTTGACCTCCAGAACATAGAAATATGTTCCTGAAGGCACTTTTCGGCTTGCCTTTATTCCGTTGAAACAATTGGTTTCATTGACATACCCGCGAATCTTCTGGATCAGATTGCCATTAGCATCGAAAATTACGATCTGGTTTTCGGGATATTCGTTGATTCCTTCGATACGCAGATATTCGTTGATCCCATCTCCGTTTGGAGAAACTGCTTTGTGTACACGTACAGGAAGTTTTGCTCCCGGTTCGTTGTGTACTCTCAGTTCACGGGTTACAGGATCTGCAGCGATATAGTTATCATCTCCCGGTTGCTCTGCTCTGATGAGGGACAGACCTACACCCCGAATGCTGACTTCCTGACTACCTGTTACTTCTGCAACCAAATTGTTGTCACTGAATATTTTTATCGGAAGCGGACTGTTGCTGCTGATATTCAGTTTCACTGTACCAGCATCCGGATACAGCGGTGCTATCTCTTTGAATGTGATAACCTGTTTTGCTTTATTGATCTTTAGTGTAGCCTGTAGCGAGAAACTGTTGTAGTTGCTGCCACCGTCTATATTAGCGGTTACAATATAGCTGCCTGCATTGGTTTGCCCGTTGCCGGTATAGCTAACGGTGACACCTGCCGGAAGATCTCCTGATATCAGTATTGATTTTGCTGTTCCGTCATAAATAAAGCTTGCATCATGCAGAGAAATGGTATACAGGGTTATTTTTGAAATCAAAAACTCTGCTTTAGTAAAGTCAACTATATAGTTTGCTCCTGCATCCAGCGTACCTTGCCCGATGTAATAGGTGCCTACGGCTTCTCCTGGCGCTCTGGATAAGGCTCCTTTAATAACAGATGGCTTGTCACCGTTTACCAATCCGGTTACATTGTACGTCAACACCGGATCGGCTGTGCCATAGAATTTTGTTTTGTCATCCGCAACGATTTTCAGCTTAGCTTTGGAAATGATAAAGGACGCTTCTGTATATTTAATAGTATACCCTTTTGCACTCAATGTTCCCTGTTTAATAGTATAATTTCCTGCCTGCTCTCCGGCTACTCTTGACAAAGTCCCTGTAATGATGCTTTGATCATCGCCATTTACAAAACCTGTAACTGTGTAAGTCAGTACAGGATCGATTGCTCCATATACTTTGGACTTGGGATTAGCATTAATGAGTAATATACCTCCTGTAATTGTAAAGTCAGCACCGGTGTAAACAATGTCATAATTGTTTCCTGCGTCCAGGGTGCCTTGGGTTATAGGATAGATACCGGCAGTTTCGCCTGCAGTTCTTTTTAAACCTCCTGTGATAATGGATTGATCGTCACCGTTTGCTAATCCGGTAACGGTGTAGGTCAACGCAGGGTCAACCGTTCCATATACTTTGGATTTGGCATCGGCTATGATGTTCAGGGTTGCTTTGGTGATGGTAAGATCTGCTCCGGTGTAAGTGATGTCGTAGTTGGCGGTTGTTGCCAAAGTGCCTTGCTCGATGGCATAGGTGCCGATGTTTTCGCCTGCTACTCTTGTCAATGTTCCGGTAAGGATGCTTTGATCATTTCCGTTTTCAAATCCGGTTACGGTATAGGTCAATGCCGGATCTGCTGAACCGTATACTTTGGATTTGGCATCTGCTCTAATAATTAAGGTCGCTTTAGTGATATTAAAATCCGCTGCGGTGTAGGTAATATCGTAGTTTGCCGTAGTTGCCAATGTTCCCTGCTCAATGGCATAGGTACCTACGGCTTCGCCTGCTACTCTGCTCAATGCTCCTGTGATCACCGTTTGATCATCGTTGTTTGCCAGTCCCGTTACGGTGTAGGTCAACGCAGGATCGGCTGTACCATATTGTTTGGTTTTTGCCTCTGCAACAATGTTCAGGGTTGCTTTGGTGATGGTAAGATCAGCACCCGTGTACACGATGTCGTAGTTTTCAGCGTCCAAAGTACCTTGCTCAATGGCATAGGTGCCTACGGCTTCGCCGGCAGTTCTGCTCAGTGTGCCTGTCAGTGCCGTCTGGTCATCGTTGTTTAGAAAACCTGTAGCGGTATAGGTAAGGGCAGGGTCTGCTGTTCCGTATTCTTTGGACAGGTCATTGGCCGTTACTGCCAATGTGGCTTTGTTTATGGTTAATTTGAGAATAACATCCGGTGCAGGATTGTAGGTTTCGTTGCCCGCCTGTTTTGCGGTAATATTAACTTGTCCTGCTTTTTTGATTTTGAGTTTCCACTTGTTGCCGTCGGCACTGTCCTGAAAGACTTCGGCTATGCTGTTGTCCGCAGATACATAGCTTACTTCCAGTCCTGAACTTGCGGTAGCAGTTGGTACAAATGGTATATCACCGTAGGTTTTGACCATATCACTCGCCATAATGGTTTGGTCCAGCCCGCAGCTTTGTCCACTCGGGCTATCTCCTGTAATGGTCCAGCCTTTGGCGTTGGTCAATGTTGTTCTTGCCTGCACGGCATTGGTGCCGTATTGTCGACCTGCGGCTCCGAGGCTGCGTCCTGAAGGGGGGCCTGGGTTAGCTGCCCATCCGTTAAGGGTAAACGAATAGTTCTGGCAATCCATTCCCGAATTGTCGAGCATATTGACCATATTTACAGCAGGGTTGAGCTTCCATTTGCCTATATTTTGGTTAAAGGCTTTAGCCCCGGAAAGCATAAATGCCATATTAGTTACATTGGCGGTATTCCAACTGTTTATATTTTGGTTAAAAGCAGTGGTATTTGAAAACATACCATTCATATTGGTTACCTGAGAGGTATTCCAATTACCAATGTTCTGATTAAATGCAACGGCATCTCTAAACATACCACCCATGTTGATTACATTTTGCGTATTCCAGCTGCCAATGTTCTGATTAAAAACTACAGCATTATAAAACATCAAAGACATATCGGTTACCTTTTGCGTATTCCAGCTGCCAATGTTCTGATTGAAGACACTGGCATCTCTGAACATACTATTCATAGTGACTACCTTTTGTGTATCCCAATTGTCTATGTTTTGGTTAAAAGCTTTGGCATTTGAAAACAAATTACTCATATTGGTTACCTGAGAGGTATTCCAATTACCAATGTTCTGATTAAAAACTAATGCATTATAAAACATAAAACTCATATTGGCTACTTTAACAGTATTCCAATTGCCGATAGGCTGATCAAAAACAGTAGCACCATAAAACATATAACTCATGTCCGTTACATTCTGCGTGTTCAAGCTGCCTATGTCCTGATTAAAAGCCGAAGCTCCAAAAAACATATAACCCATGTCTGTTACCTTTGCGGTATTCCAGTTGCCAACAGGCTGATTAAAGGCCGAAGCTTCATTAAACAGACCTCTCATGCTCGTTACCTTTGCGGTATTCCAGCTGTTAATATTGGCTGGTCCGGTAAGGATTGTACATCTATCAAACATAGATGACATGTCTGTCACCTTACTCAGGTCAGGCACATCAGTAGCGGTAATATTCAGGTTGCTACATCCGAGAAACATAGTCCCCATTGAAGTCCATTGTGCAGTACCCCATTGGAGAACGTCGGTCAATTTTAATCGCTCAGGGTTCTGCTGCAGGTCTCTGATTTTAATTGCTTTGAGATGCGTAGGTTTTAGGTTCAGGGTAATAATTTCGTTTGCAGGCAGGCCGGAAATATTAACTTCGTAAGTACCTGCTGCAATTGTTCCGTTACCTGTACTGCCTCCCGAGGCCATCCAGAAATAATTTACTGACTGACCAGGAGAAATGGTTGGATAAAATATGATCGTATTGCCGGAGTTTGGCTTGCTCATGTCCCATACCGTGACAAAATCTCCTGTTGCCGCCGTAATGCTAAAGTTGGCACCGGTGTAGGTAATAGTATAGTTTTCTGCATTTAAAGTTCCCTGTGCGATAGCATAGGTGCCTACGGCTTCGCCGGCAGTTCTGCTCAGTGTTCCTGTCAGTGCCGTCTGGTCATCATTATTTACAAAACCTGTAGCGGTATAGGTCAGGGCAGGATCTGCAGTGCCGTATTCTTTGGACAGGGCATTGGCAGTAATGGCCAATGCAGCTTTGTTGATGGTTAATTTGAAAATAACATCCGGTGCAGGATTGTAGGTTTCGTTGCCCGCCTGTTTTGCGGTAATATTAACTTGTCCTGCTTTTTTGATTTTGAGTTTCCACTTGTTGCCGTCGGCAATGTCCTGAAAGGTTTCGGCTATGCTGTTGTCGGCAGATACATAGCTTACTTCCAGTCCTGAACTTGCGGTAGCCACAGGTACAAAAGCTACATCGCCATAGGTTTTAACCATGTCGGTAGCCTTAATGGTTTGATCGAGCCCGCAGCTTTGTCCACTCGGGCTATCTTCTGTAATGGTCCAGCCTTTAGTGGTAGTCAATGTTGTTCTTGCCTGCACGGCATTGGTGCCGTATTGCAGACCTGCGGCTCCGGGGCTGCGTCCTGAAGGGGTGCCTGGGTTAGCTGCCCATCCGTTAAGGGTGAACGAATAGTTCTGGCAATCCATTCCCGAATTGTCGAGCATATTGACCATATTTACAGCAGGGTTGAACTGCCATTTGCCTATATTTTGGTTAAATGTTTGTGCATCATAAAACATGCCGGACATATCAGTGACCTTTTGCGTGTCCCAGTTACTTATATCCTTATTGAAGGTACGATTGCCTGAAAACATATAGCTCATGTTGACTACATTTGCGGTATTCCAGTTGCCAATAGGCTGATTAAATGCTTGGGCTCCACTAAACATGGAGTTCATATTGGTTACATTCGCAGTATTCCAGCTGCCAATAGGCTGATTAAATGCTTGGGCTCCACTAAACATGCCGAACATATGAGTGACCTTTTGCGTATCCCAGTTGCTGATGTTTTGATTAAAGGCATAAGCACTTGAAAACATTATACTCATGGACGTTACTGCGGCAGTATTCCAGCTGCCAATAGGCTGATTAAATGCTCGGGCATCCCTAAACATGGAGTTCATATTGGTTACATTCGATGTATTCCAGTTGCCAATAGGCTGATTAAATGCTCTAGCTTCACTAAACATGGAGGACATATCGGTTACACTCGCAGTATTCCAATTGCCAATAGGCTGATTAAATGTTCTGGCATCACTAAACATGGAGGACATATCGGTTACATTTTGTGTATTCCAGCTGCCAATATTTTGATCGAATAGTCTGGCTCCTTGAAACATACCTCCCATATTGGTTACATTTGATGTATTCCAGTCGCCTATATTTTGGTTAAAAATGCGTGTACCATAAAACAGATAGAACATATTGGTTACATTGGCTGTATTCCAGGTACCTATATTGGCGGGGCCATTGAGGGAGTAACATCCCTGAAACATACGGGACATATCGCCAACATTGCTCAAATCGGGTACATCAGTTGCGGTTATTTTTAGGTTATGACAGTCGATGAACGCATTTTTCATTGTACTCCATTGTGCCGTACCCCATTGTGTAACATCTGTCAATTTTAATCGCTCAGAGTTCAGCTGCAGGTCTCTGATTTTAATTGCTTTGAGATGCGTAGGTTTTAGGTTCAGGGTAATGATTTCGTTTGCAGGCAGGCCGGAGATATTAACTTCGTAAGTACCTGCTGCAATTGTTCCGTTACCTGTACTGCCTCCTGAGGCCATCCAGAAATACTCTACTGACTGACCCGGAGAAATGGTTGGATAAAATCTGATATTATTATTGATGATGACTCCCCATTCATCTGGCTTACTCATATCCCATACCGTGACAAAATCTCCTGTTGCTGCCGTAATGCTAAAGCTGGCTGCTGTGTAGTTGATGGTATAGTTTTCTGCATTTAAAGTTCCCTGTGCGACAGCATAGGTACCTACGGCTTCGCCGGCAGTTCTACTCAGTGTGCCTGTCAGCGCTGTCTGGTCATCATTATTTGCAAAACCTGTAGCGGTATAGGTCAGGGCAGGATCTGCAGTGCCGTATTCTTTGGACAGGGCATTGGCCGTTACTGCCAATGCAGCTTTGTTGATGGTTAATTTGAAAATAACATTCGTTGCAGGATTGTAGGTTTCGTTGCCCGCCTGTTTTGCGGTAATATTTACTTGTCCTGCTTTTTTGATTTTGAGTTTCCACTTGTTGCCGTCGGCACTGTCCTGAAAGGCTTCGGCTATGCTGTTGTCGGCAGATGTATAGCTTACTTCCAGATTGGAGCTTGCGGTAGCTGTTGGTACAAAAGCTACATCGCCATAGGTTTTGACCATGTCGGTAGTGGTAATGGTTTGGCTCAGTGCGCAGCGTTGTCCGCTTGGGCTGTCGCCTGTAATGGTCCAGCCTTTGGTGGTGGTCAATGCTGTTCTTGCGGTATGAGCATTGGTGCCGTATTGTCTGTCTAAAGCTCTTAAATTACGTCCTGAAGGGGTGTTTGGGTTATTTGCCCAGCCGTTAAGGGTAAGCGAATAGTTTGTACAATCCAGGCTTGAGTAAGACAACATGTTGGTCATGTTTACAGCAGGATTAAGCTGCCAGCTACCTATGTTTTGGTTAAATGTTTGTGCATCATAAAACATATATGACATATCGGTTACGTTTGCTGTATTCCAGTTGCCAATGTCTTTATTAAATGCCTGATTAGCTCGAAACATATATGCCATATCGGTTACGTTTGCTGTATCCCAGTTGCCAATATCTTTATTAAATGCACGATTATCTGCAAACATAAAGGACATACGGGTTACTTTCGATGTATTCCAGCTGCTGATGTCCTGATTAAATGCCCGGGCATTCCAAAACATTCCCCCCATATAGGTTACGTTTGAGGTATCCCAGTTACCTATGTTTTGATTGAAAGCTACTGTGGAATAAAACATTCCCCACATATTGGTTACATTTGCGGTATTCCAACTGCTGATATCGCCATTAAAAGCCCCGGTATATTGAAACATATATGACATATTGGTTACGTTTGACGTATTCCAACTGCCAATATTCTGATTGAAAACCAGAGCAGATGAAAATATTTTTGACATATTGGTCACATTTGCCGTGTTCCAGTTGCTGATGTCCTGGTTAAATACAGAAGCATTCTCAAACATGGCTTCCATATCGGTGACCTTTGAGGTATTCCAGTTGCCAATATTCTGATTGAAGGCACGTGCTTCTCTGAACATATACGCCATAGTGGTTACATTTTGCGTGTCCCAATTGCTGATGTCCTGATTGAAACGGGTTGCCCTGCTAAAGAGCGTGATCATATTGGTGACATTTGACGTGTTCCAGCTTCCTATGTTGGCCGGACCAGTGAGAGAGGAACAGTCCGCAAACATGCCGTTCATACTGGTTACCCTGCTCAGGTTCGGCATGTCTGTAGCCGTAACATTGAGGTTAGAACACTGTAAGAAGGCATTTTGCATAGTGCGCCATTCGGCGGTTCCCCATTGGGCGACATCGATAATACGGGGCTCATTAAGAATGATAACTGATGCCAGATTCTCAGGTTTTATGTGGAGTGTAATCGTTGGCTTGTTGGCAGGTATGGTAATTCGGAGGCTACCTGAAGTGGTAACGGTGCCACTACCGGTGCTGCCATCGGGAGCTGTCCAGAAGTATTTGACCTGATTGTTTGGGGATGGCAATGTAGTAATTTTGACGGATGATATTATTGTATGGGTAGTTACTTTGGTCATGTCCCATACGGTAATAAAATCTCCGGGCGCATTGGTGATGGTAAAATCTGCTCCGGTATAGCTGATGGTATAGTTAGCCGCTGCCAGGTTTCCCTGTGTAATAGGATAAGTGCCTACGGCTTCACCAATAGCTCTTTTCAAAGTACCAAAAATTACTGTCTGGGTATCGCCATTTACCAATCCATTGGTCGTGTAGGTCAGTACAGGGTCTGCCGCGCCGGATTCTTTTGATTTGGCATGGGCTGTGACGGTTAAGGGTGCTTTTTCTATGGTGAGCTTAAAGATGACATCCGTTGCCGGGTTATAGGTTGCGTTACCTGCCTGTTTTGCGGTAATAGTTACTGTTCCGGCTTTTTTTATTTTTAGTTTCCATTTGTTTCCGTCGGCTGTGTCCTGAAAGGCTTCGGCTATGCTGTTGTCCGCAGATACATAGTTTACTTCCAGTCCTGAACTTGCGGTAGCAGTTGGTACAAATGGTATATCTCCATATGTTTTGACCATATCGGTGGCCGTAATGGTTTGGGATATGAGGGTCATTTCAAATGCGCCGATGTCTATTTTTGTTCCCTGGAAACGTGCATTGCCTGCAAGGTCTTTGTCTGTACTAAGGTTGCCTCCTGTGTTGGTATACAGGATGTTGTCGCCTTTTTCGATAAGGGGACTGCCTGCTATTAAATTGAAATTGTCATCGGCTGTACCGAGGATGCCGTCTGCGCCATTCGGATTGTTGAAAAGCTGCGCTACATTGATGTTGGTAGCATCCAGATTGCCGTCTGCTGTACTGCTAACCCCTTGTACCAGGCTGTTTTTTATAATGAAGCCACCGGTGAGTTGCCCACCTTGATTACCCCAAATCACTGAATTGTAGATGTTGCAACCGGATGTACTATGTATGCCTCCTGCCCAGCTTGTGGTACCTCCTGTATTGCCGTACAGTATGCAGTTGGCGAGTGTAAAACCGTTTCCAGGACCGTTGTTGTTATGGTAGATAGCACCTGCTCCGGCTGTAAGTGCATTGTTTTTTACAAAGAGGGTGTTGTAGATTTTTGGTCCCGAGTCGCTGTTGAATAGGGCTCCTGCACGATTGGCCGTGTTGGCTCTAAAGATGCTGTTGGCAATTTTGGGATGGGATTGGTTGTTGTATATTGCGCCTCCTGAATTTAAAGCTGTATTAGCTGCAAATATACAATCGGTAATAATGGGTGCAGATGATTGGGAATTATATATGGCACCGCCTGATGTATTTGCTTTGTTGGAAGAAAGGGTGCTTGTGGTAATATTAGAATTCGATTGGAGGTTGTATATGGCACCGCCATAATCAGCCGCCAGGTTGCCTGTGAAATTGCAATTGCTGATCTGTATGAATGATGATCTGTTGTAAATTCCTGCACCGCTATCCTGTTCAATAGATAGTCCGTCCACGGTGATGGAGCTGGTGGTGTTGCTGGCATTTCCTCCGGTAATGGTGAAGCCGTTGAGTTCATCTGTATTGGTGTTTCTTACGCTGATGAGTACATGGCAGGCATCATTGCTACTGGCTGTGCCGTCATGGTCCAGATCGCCGCTTAATATGCTTTTGTTGGCCGAGATGCTCAGGTCTCGCTGGTCCGGACTGGTTTCAGTTCCGGCAAAACCACCGTAAAGTTTTACATTTTTTACCAGTAGAAAGGAGTTGTTTTGTGCATCCGGAGTTCCAAAATTGCTGTCGGCAGGGCTGTACATGGGGTTATAGGTGCCGCCTGCCACCCATATTTGTTTTACCTGCGGGTTGGTGGCCACTGCATTGTTACTTTTCGCAAACAGGAGTGCATCTGCCAGTTCGCCAATGGGATTGTTCCAGCTGTCGCCTGTACCGGTTGCTCCTTTTTTGACGTATAGTATGCCATTGGTATCTGCTGCGTAGTTGTTGGCTGCCCTAAGCGGTGCTTTTGCGGTAATACTGCTGGCTGTAGGGATGCTTGTGACAACAGCCGCCTGGGAATGTATGTTGTTTTTTCCGGCTGAAAGCTTTGTTAATGGATGTGTTGTGACTTTTGAGGAGCCTGAATGCTCTGCCGGCTCTTTATTGGCTGTAAGGGGGGTGCTTTCAGTACGTTTGTGTGTAGCCTGTTTGTCTCTGCTGATCAATGTGTGGGTTGCCCCTAAACTATTGAAACTGATCAGAAGGATTAGGAGGAGGGTTGTTTTGAGTGTGTTGAAAATAAGCATAACGTATATAAATCTCTTTGGCGGCATCCTATTGTAGCAGTTCAATTAAAAGGGATGAAGCGTATTGAATAATAATTATACCGACACAAAAACGGTGGCGATTGAAAGATGGTAGATGCAGAGTAATGATATGACTACGGTTTTTATTAAGTGAGTACGTGTTATTCGTATCGCTCCAAGTAATGATACTCCCTAAAATCGTTGCCATCATGTGCCTTTGCTGTATTATCAGATGCTTCACTTAAAGCGGTAATCATATTGAGCTGAATACAATTGTTTTCAGCAAAAAAAACTGTGTATACCAGGAAGAGTGTCCGATTCTCCCTTTGGAAAGCTGCAAATAATTATATGAGCCCAAAAAGGAGATAGAATAATTACCCTTATTCTAATGAAAGGTAGCAATCTGCTTTTAAGCTTCGTATGATTACATGAATCAACAATCTTTTATTATCAGATGTATACCTAACAATAAAAGATATATTTGGAGATATTTATATGTTGTCGAAGAAGATAATTTATATATACCTCAAATAGTTTTTTTTGTTTACAAAAATAATGTCATTAAATATTATAAAATATTCGAATCAATCATTTTAATGTTCTTTAAGTGCAAAACATAGAATAGCGTAACCTTAAAAGAAGTTCCGCATGATTCAGTCTGCTTATATGCATTGTTTAACCTTTGGATGTTAATTGAGTTTAGGAATGGGGTATAATAGTTGTATTATAAAGCCTAATAAGGCTTTATACTTGTCTGATGAAAATATTGATTTTTTTAGAAGCTTACGCACACATACTTGTCCGGATAAATGGCACTAACTGATTTTGAAAAATACGGAGAACTTTTTCTGGCCGAAAAGCGTATAGAAGATATTCTGTATTATGCTCCCGAAGAGAGATACTTGCGGTTGCTGAAAGAATCACCACTTTTATTTCAGCACATCCCCCAGAAGTTCATTTCAAGCTATCTGGGCGTGACACCGCAGTCGCTAAGCCGGATCCGAAGACGATTAATGAAGAAGTTACCTTAAGTTAATCGGGAATTACTTTTGGCTGTTTAATTTTATTTTGTCACAAATGAAATAAATAATATGGCAACAAAAGATTTAACCATTATTTTGGTACATGGTGCATGGGGAGACGGCTCACATTGGCGAGGAGTGATCCCTACTTTAACAGATGCAGGATATAAAGTCCGTAGCGTTCAGAATCCGTTGACTTCTTTAGAAGATGATATTGCTAAGACTACAGATATTATCAATGCGCAGGAAGGTAAGGTATTATTAGTCGGCCATTCGTATGGCGGGACTGTAATTTCAGGCGCGGGAAATCACGACAAAGTGGCTGGACTTGTATTTATAGCCGCTTTTGCTCCGGACAAAGGAGACAGCCTTGTAGGTTTACTTGGAAGACGTCCGTCTTCGGGAGGTACAAGCATCTATCCGGACGATAAAGGATTTTTATGGATCAAATATGATGAATTTCATCAAGCGTTCTGTCAGGATTACGATGAGAAAGAATCGTTAATTATGTCGCTTTCACAACGTCCTATCCATGGCCAGTGTTTCGGTGATATGGCCGGAGATCCTGCCTGGGCTGTAAAACCCAGCTGGTATCAGATATCGGATGCTGATCATATGATTCCTCCGGAAACACAGCGGGAAATGGCTGAAAGGATGCAGTCAAAAAAAACTATTCATCTGGATGCAGGACATGCTTCATTGGCTTCACATCCCTCAGAAGTTGCCACTTTGATATTACAAGCAGAGAAACAGTTTAATAATAGTAACGTATCGTTGTCAACCGGCAACGGTACGTTTTCATTATTGCTTGTTAGATAAGCTTCAGGTAATATTATTCCCCTGCAGCAGTCTGAAAATTATTATTCACAAATGTCGTGAATGAAACAGGTGGACGCCGCAGTACTTTTTCAATTCCATCGCCAATATTTGCATTTCTGCCATCGAGTATTTCCTCAAATGCTCCGATCATATGAGTGGCAAGGTCTTGAGGTAGACCATGTTTTACCAGAAGCTCATAATAATTGTCCGCATTTGCATGTATATAGCGAACCGGTTTTCCTTTAGCTGCGCCTATTATCTGTACCGCCTCCTCAAAACTATATAGTGTAGAACCTGTCACTTCGTAAATGTGATGGTCATGTTTGTCATCAATCAGACACTGAACAATTACGTCTGAGAGATCTTCCAGATCTACAAAAGGTTCTTTCACCTTGTCTGCCAGAAAAGTAAGTTCGCCATGCTGTATACCAGCTGCAAAATGACCTTCTGTAAAATTCTGATTGAACCACGCAGATCGGACTATTGTCCACTGTAATCCCGAATTTCTTATAACATCTTCACATTTTATAACAGATTGCTGCCCTCTTCCTGAAAGAAGAACCAGTCTGGTGATGCCCATTTCCACTGATTTCTCCGCTAACTCTTTGATCTCTGTATACGCTTCTGGCATGGAAGTATCCGGATGAACAATGTATATACTGTCAATATCTTTTAAAGCTGCCTCCCATGTTGAGGTATCTTTCCACTCAAATATGCGGACATCTGCCTGAGCTGTGTTCTCTTTGCGAACTGTAGAAAATGTAGGATAGTTCAGTCCCCTTAGTTTGCGGACTACACGGCTTCCGTTTTTACCCGACCCGCCGATAACTAAGATTGTCTTATTGTTTTTTGTGATTTCCATATTGATCATGATTTTTATTGCACCAAACAAAAATATAGTTTTAACTTGCTGATCAATCGGGTACTATAACAGAGTATAGTAATATGGAACACAGTCAAATTGAACATACGGATTGTCCTCTACAGTCATCGAGGACATTAATGCTTATAAAAGATGCATTGGATACTATTCAGGGAAAATGGAGGATACGTATAATAGCTGTCTTACTGGATGGTCCGAAGCGTTTTAGAGAACTTTCAACAGAACTTGAGACGATTACAGACAGAATGCTATCTCTGGAATTGAAAAATCTGGAAATAAATATGCTAATCTCAAAAAAAATAAAATCCAGATATCGTACGGAAATGGAATATGAGCTTACACGTCACGGGTATACACTTAAACCAGTGATCAGTGAACTGATTGCCTGGGGAGACTTGCATCGATCGAAAATAACCGAAAAGCTTATAAAATAATAAGGTTATAGTAAAGCTGGAGTATTATAGAGTTAATAAAGGTGCATCAAAGTAGCTTTAAAATAAAATTCTCTGCATTTTTTGAATTCAAAAAATGCAGAGAACTGTTCCTTAAGTAGTAGAAGAATTAATCTTTTGTTTTGAATTTTCCTCTTCGGAACGGTTTTTTACTTGCGCCCGATCTGGCTTTGCTTCTGTTTTTGTCCGTGCCAGGTTTCTTAGCCGCTTGTCCGGGTTTCTTCGGAGAGATATGTAAGCTGTAAGGTTGATCTTCTACTCTTGGTATTTCCATACGAATGGATTTTTCAATATCCAGCAGATAAGCGTATTCTTCATCATCACAGAATGAAATTGCTTTTCCGTCTTTTCCGGCACGTCCGGTACGACCTATACGGTGTACATAAGATTCCGGGATATTTGGAAGATCAAAGTTAATCACATAAGAAAGATCATCGATATCAATCCCTCTGGCTGCGATGTCTGTAGCTACCAATACACGAAGTTTGCGATCTTTGAAATTACTCAGTGCATTTTGTCTGGCCGATTGCGATTTGTTGCCATGGATAGCCGCAGCTTGTATACCCTGTTTTGCCAGATCTTTGGCTATACGATCAGCACCATGTTTCGTTCTGGAGAATACCAGTGTATGTTCAATATTTTCGGATTTGAGCAGATGCGTAAGCAGGTGACGTTTGTCTGATTTGCTGACAAAATAAACCGACTGTTGTATTTTTTCTGCGGTGGTAGATTCCGGCGTTACTTCTACTTTACTAGGCTCTTCGAGAATATGAGAGGCCAGTTTTTGAATCTCTGCCGGCATTGTTGCCGAAAACAACAAGGTCTGTCTTTTTTTCGGAATGATAGAGATCACCTTTTTCACGTCATGGATAAATCCCATGTCCAACATTCTGTCCGCTTCATCCAGTACGAAATACTCCAGTTGTTTGAGATCTATAAACCCTTGATTGTACAGGTCCAGTAAGCGTCCCGGAGTCGCAATCAGAATGTCGATTCCTTTTCTTAAGGCATCACGCTGCGGTTGCTGCCCCACACCACCGTATATGACCAGATTGCGGATAGGTAATTCTTTAGAGTATGCATCAAAATTTTCTTTGATCTGTATCGCTAATTCACGCGTAGGTGTCAGTACAAGCGTTCGTATTCTTTTTTGAGCCGTTTTTTCTTTGGAATAAGTCAGCATCTGCAGGATTGGGATGGCAAAAGCCGCTGTTTTTCCTGTTCCCGTCTGCGCGCAGGCCAGTAGATCTTTACGCTGAAAGATGATAGGGATTGCTTGTTCCTGAATAGGTGTGGGATTCTGATATCCTGAAGCTTCCAATGCCTTCAGGATGGGTGCTATAAGTTTTAAATCTTTGAATTGCAAATTGTTGAATTTTATAATGCTGACTTTTTTGTCAGTATCAATCAGCTGCAAAGGTAGTTAAAAGAATAACTGTTTTTTGTTTTAAATAAAAATGTAATTTTGGTTCAATTTTTTTGAGACTAATAATCAGCAACATTGCTGTATTTCGCCAGACGGTAATTATGAAACATTTTTTTAAAAATATAGCTATTCTTGTCCTTTTAGGGGGAATACTCTCCTGCCAGGAACAATCGCATATCGCACTTGTTGTGATCAATCCTCAGGATAGTACCACACATACCGTGGTCCGTTCGATGGCTGATCAGCTGGATACACTGGTAACAGTCTTTAACCCTTTGTATTCGCCCTACCTGAAAGATAACACGACCTTCCGTGTTGCAGAAACCCATACCACAGATATAATGGGGGCATTGCTGTCCGGAGGTAAAGCTAATGTTGCATATGTAGGCGGTTTCAATACAGAAAGAGGGGTATTAGGTGAACGGTTAACGGCAAATGGTATTACCGTACTTTCACGGCAGCCTCTTGTGGCAGGCAGGCTGAGTATGCAGTATCTGCAAAACATGTATCGTTCGGCAGCAGAGACAAAAGCGCTGATTTACGATCTGGTCCCTGCACGGTTTTACGAAGAAGCTGTTATTGTCAAAGCCTTATTGACGCAACAGGAGTTTTCAGGTGGATTGATCGCAGGTTCTGAAGACGCTCCGGCTATTGTTATGACAAGACACTTGAATTTTGTAGAGTGGAAAGATGGGAATATGATCCAAAGACCGGTCTGGTTTTTTGATGTAAATATGCAGGGAGACGGATTTTCGGGACTTGCTCCTTATCTTGATCTTGTTAACTGGATTACTTTGCCGGAACAAAAACTGGATTATGCAGCAGATGTCAAACTGTTAAAGTCCAGAAAATGGCCTGCATTGCTAAATAGGTATGAATTTGCGAATCTGACCGGACAGCAATCCTATCCTGATGAACTGAAAACGTATATAAATCCGTACAATGAGCTGGCTGTTTCTTCGAATGCGGAAATTCGTTATCTGCTTCGCGGCAAAGCCGTCTCTGTTGCTGTGGATTGGGATTACGATTCAGAAGAAAACAGGGGCGACACTTTTGAAGGTATACTGCAAGCCGTTAATTTTACTGTTGAAGTCAAATCAGAAGACAGACATAATATCATTTACATAACCCCTAAAGAATCAGTAGGCAAGCAGGTTTTTGAGCAAAAACTTCAGGAAATTCTTGCTAAGACCGGTATACAGGCTGTTAATTTTGAACAGACAGCTGCGGGTAAGTATAAGATCTTATTACCGGAAGGAAATGACAGGAATCCGGATAAGTATATGGCAAGTTCTGTCAGGACTTTTGTTGATTATTATAAAAAGGGTAGGGTTCCTGAGTGGGAAACATCTTTTATACTGGCTAAATATCAATTGATATCCGATGCTGCAAAACAGTCAGCACCTTAAAAAGAATAGCGCAAGGCACGAGCCCTGCGCTATTTTTAGTTAAACACTCTTGTTGAAAATCAGTGTTACTGAAATAATCCGGAGACATATTGCATGAGCAGACCACAGATATAACCTCCATAGGTACCAACTGCGTAGCCCAGCACTGCAAGTAAAACACCTACAGGAGCTAAGTATTTGTTAAATGCTGCCGCCACAACAGGGGCAGATGCTGCTCCGCCGATATTCGCCTGACTGGCCACAGCCACATAAAAGAAGGGCGCCTTTATTATTTTAGCAACACCGAGCATAAGAATAATATGGATCAGTATCCACACGACTCCTACTAAAAAGAATACAGGATTGTCCAGTAATGCTTTGATGTCCATTTTCATACCGATGGTAGCGACCAGAACATACAGCAGTATAGATCCCATATTGGACGCGCCGTAATTCTCAAGCTTTCGTGCTCTTGTAAAGGAAAGAACCATTCCTATGGTGGTTGCGACAATAATAACCCAGAATGTAATGCTCGTCAGGGAATACTGTTCAGAAGCGGGCCAGGTTTCTTTAAACCAGGGACCGATAAAATTACCCAACAGGTGAGCAAGTCCCGTTCCGGCAAATCCTACACCTAATACGGTAAACCATTGGGCTACCGATACATCTTTGACTCTTTCTGCCAGATGAATAGATTCCAGTCGTCGTTCAAGATTTTTGAGTGATGAGGTGTCAGCTTTGAAAAAAGCATCTATCTTTTCGGATTTTTGAGCACCATAGATCAATAATCCCATCCAGATACTGGATATTAATACATCTACTGCCACCATTTGCCCGAATAAAGATTCTGAAGCACCGAAGACTTTAAACATGGCGGCCTGATTGGCACTTCCTCCGATCCAGCTCCCAGCAATAGCTGCGAAACCTCTCCAGGTCTCTTCTCCGTTGAAATGCAGAATGGACGGAAATACACTTCCAATCAACGCAATAGCAATAGGACCGCCTATAATAATGCCGATCGCTCCTGTAAAAAACATAATCAGCGATTTGCTTCCTAATTGTTTAAGGCCCTGAATGTCGATGCCGATAGTAAAGAATATCAAACTGGTAGGAAGCAAATAGGTAGAAGCCATTTCATCCAGCTGCGACACTTCTCCATTGATGATATTAAAAGAATTCAGAAGCGCGGGTACAAAGTAACAAAGCACAAGAGAAGGACAGTATTTGTAGAACTTAGCCCAAAAGCCTTCTTTTTTACTGGAAGTATAAAAGATAAAACCCAGAATTCCCATTAATAAGCCGAAAACAACGGCATCATTGGTAATAAGAGGTTGTACAATTGGTAATTTTTCTTCCATAGTTGTTTAGAATTGATGATTAGTGGGGTGAAGTTATGTATTATTTGTAACTTATCCATTGATTTGATTTAAAAAATGCACAAAAACGCATTGCTGATTTGTAAAATTATAGTGATGGATATTTGAAATATACCCGGCTTATTTTTTATGTAAGGTGAAAATTGTTAATTTTAGAGTTCTATAAATGAATGAAATGAACCAAGACAGAAGAACCTTTATCAAACAAAGTGCGGTCGTGGCTGCATCACTGGCAGCAATCCCCCATCTGGGTTATGCTACTTCCGCAAAAAAGATCAGAGTCGGTTTGATCGGATGTGGCGGAAGAGGAACAGGAGCAGCTTCTCAGGCGTTGGCGGCAGATCCTCAGGTAGAAATAACGGCCCTGGCTGATATTTTTCCAGATCAGTTAGAACATGCGCTTACTACTCTTCGTGAAATAGATGCAGCGCGTGTCCATGTGGATGATAAAAATAAGTTTGTAGGGTTTGACGCATATAAAAAGCTTATAAATTCGGGGGTAGACGTTGTATTGCTGTGTTCGCCTCCAAATTTTCGTCCCGATCATCTGGAAGAAGCGGTGAAGGCCGGTAAGCATATCTTTTGTGAGAAACCTGTAGCCGTGGATATTCCGGGTATTCACCGGGTGAGTAAAGCGGTAGAGCTGGCAAAGCAGAAAAAACTCAATATTGTCTGTGGTTTTTGCTTTCGTTACTCCACCCCAAACCGGGAGATTATCAAACAAGTCAGAGCTGGTAGTATCGGGGATGTAAAGGGGCTGTCTACTTTTCGTTACGGAGGAGAACTTACCTTCAAGGACAGACAACCTTCCTGGAGTGATCTGGAGTTTCAGCTTCGCAACTGGTTGTTCTATACTCGTTATTCAGGAGATATGCTGGTGGAGCAAGCCATTCACAGTGTCGATTTTATGTCGTGGGTGATGAATGACGAACTGCCTAAACTGGTGACAGGTACGGGAGGAAGACAGGCTAAGCCTTGGGATAAATTTGGCAATGTATATGATCATTATGCTGTAGAATATGCTTATGCCGGAGGATTGAAATCTTACCATTTCAGCAGGCAGCAGAATGGGACTACATCACGTAACAGTGTCGATGTGATGGGGACACAGGGGCAGGTTGATGTCAAACTGATGTCCAGTTATGAAGTGCTGGGTGAACATCCGTGGAAATTTACGGGCAGACTCAACAATATGTATCAGACTCAGCATGATGAACTGTTTGCTGCTATCCGCAACGGACAAGTCATTAATGACGGGGATTCAATGACCAAATCAACGCTGTTGGGAATCTGGGGAAGAACTGCGGCTTACACCGGCAAAGCCATCACTTATGATGAAATAATGAATTCTCAAGTCGTATTGGGGCCGCATTCGGATGAATTTGACTGGAATATGAAAGTAGATCAGTTACCTATTCCCCGTCCGGGATTAACAACTTTTGGATAATATCTGAACAGATTTTCATGCGAAAAATCAAAATATTAGTAGCAGGATGCGGCAATATGGGCGCATCCCATGCACAGGCTTATCATGAACTTCCTGAGTTTGAGATAGTGGGACTGTTATCCCGAGGTGATAGTAAAAGGGAACTGAATACAAGACTGAATGCCAGCTATCCGTTATATGAAGATTACGCAGAAGCTTTGGCCGATTCTAAGCCTGATGCAGTCTGTATTGCTACTTACCCGGATACACACGAGACATATGCCATCATGGCTTTTGATTCCGGAGCACATGTGTTTATCGAAAAACCACTGGCAGATACAGTTACCGGTGCAGAAAGAGTTATAGCAGCAGCTGAACGTTCCGGTAAAAAGCTGGTTGTCGGCTATATTCTTCGCCATCATCCCTCATGGACCAAATTTATTGAAACCGGCAGACAGATGGGATATCCGCTGGTTATGCGCATGAATCTTAATCAGCAAAGTCAGGGCTATATGTGGGATGTCCATCGTAACCTCATGAAAAGTCTCAGTCCTATAGTGGACTGTGGTGTGCATTATATTGACGTAATGTGTCAGCTTACTGACGCCAGGCCTGTACAGGTTTCGGCCATTGGCGCACGGCTTACAAATGATATTCCGGAAGATAACTATAACTACGGGCAGTTGCAGATCCGTTTTGATGATGGTAGTGTAGGGTGGTACGAAGCAGGCTGGGGGCCTATGATGAGTGAAACTGCCTTTTTTGTGAAGGATGTGATCGGGCCTCTGGGCTGTGTATCGATTGTGGCTAATGAAGCGTCCGGTAGCGGACATTCGGATAGTGTGGCCTCTCATACACGAACCGAATCCCTGCGCGTTCATTATGCAGCTATTGATGATCAAAATAAATTTGTTCGTAAAGATGAATGGATACATCTGGAAGATGAACCGGATCATCAGGAACTCTGCAACAGAGAACAACTTTTCTTTTTAAAAGCTATACGTGAAAAACCGGATCTGAGTAAATCCATGCAAGATGCCCTGAATAGTTTACGCATTGCTATTGCCTGCGATGAATCAGTCAAGACAGGTCAGATTATAAGTTTGCTGTAAGTATCATTTTTCCTGGCTTCGCTGCCCGAAACAAATGGTTTATAAAAATGTACAGCTGTGATTGTTTGATGTTCGTTAACGGGTAGGTGCTTGTAGACCATACTGACAAGATTTAGCAGGACGAAGGGCTACTTTCTTATCTTTATCAATGCTATTTTTCCACAATGTAATTTTTTTTGATCAATTGGTCTGCAATTTGATAAAGAAAGATTGTATTAACTTGTTTTGATGATGAAAATTTCCATATCTGTATTATTCCTCCTGTTCTTATCCCAAATAAATACGCAAGCACAGACTGACGTATGGCAGATTCATCTGGAAGCAAAAGGTACAAAACCTACTGAATGGTGGACAGAACGCACAGGAAAGTATGTTGCAGAATTTGAACAAAATATTGCAGAGGCATTCTATCCGGAATCAAAACCTGCAGATTTTAAAGAAAAAATCTGGATCTCCAAAGATAAATCCAGAGTTCTAAAGGGAAAGGACGAAGCTCAGTTTATGTACATTTATCCTAAAAAGGAAGTATACGCTTTCCAAAAAGGAGATGATATCATTACAAAGGACGTCTTGCCGGATCCGTATCGCATCATCAAAGCTGCGGATGTGAAGAGTATAGGAGATGATGTGAGTTACCTGATTATTTCTCCAACAGATGAAGTACGGGATATACTGGGGTATGCCTGTCAGAAATATAAACTAAACTTTGGACAACACGGATTCGGAGAGGTAAATTATCAGGTGTGGTGTACCAAAGATATTCCGGCCTATGCGACTGATAATCTTCCTTTTGCCCATCATTTGCCGGGAGCGATCCTGCAGTTTGATCTGGACGGGCAGGACTCTACCGTAGGATTTGCAGCCACTAAAGTGGAAAAGATGAGTGCTAACCCTTCTTATTTTGAATTGCCTTCTGAAATGGAAATCGTTGATGTACAGGATACAGGCGACGGATTGTCTTCAGGAGGAGAATTGTTAGCGGTCTTCAACAGCGGTCTTCAGCTTGAGGAAGCTGTACAATGGTTTCCGGATAACCGGGATGGAAATGTTGTCATAGGATTAAAGAAGAAAAGCGGAGAGATCCTGTTGCCTGCCAATTATCAGACCATAGAAAATCTAACAGAAGACGTTGCAGCCGTGACAGATCTGGATCAAAAATATTGGTTGGTACGTAAAGACGGTAAAGTGCTTAATACATCTGGATATAATCATTTTCAACCTGTGAATGATCAGGTGTACTCGTATCAGATCAATACCAATTTCGGACTGGCTGATATTGAAGGTAAGGTGCTTATTGACAGTCTGGAAGATATGCAACCTCTCAATTCAGAATATGTATTTGCGAAGAAAGACGGCCAGTATGGCGTTATAGATCTGGATGGCAAGTTTATCGTTAAACCTTCTTATCAGTCTGTAAAGTGGAATGCGGCAGGTGAGCTGAATCTTGTTGAAAAAGAGGGTGAAAAAAAGGCGACTACCATTTCTGCATCCGATTTTATCGGTAGCTTTATAAAATAGCTATGCTGATGGAAGCTGAAGGGCTTTAAAGAATGTCAGTGCTTTTGAATGAAAAGATTTTGGTAATATCGATCTTCTTTTTTCTTTTCTGTAGTCTGTTGATATCTTTTTTAGAGGGAATCAGTGCAATTCACCTCCGTATTATAACTACTTAATAATCTTAAATTCAGTCCTCCGGTTCAGGGCTTTCCCTGTCTCTGTATCGTTTGTAGCCAGGGGTTGGTTAGAGCCATATCCCTTTGCCAGAAGACGGTTAGCTGAAATGCCTCTGGCGATTAAATAAGTGACGACAGCTTTTGCTCTGTTGTCAGAGAGTGTCTTGTTCAGCTGATCATTTCCTGTATTGTCTGTGTGTCCTCCGATTTCTATGCGGATCAGCGGATTTTCCTGTAAAAACAGAACCAGTGTATTCAGATCACTTTTGGAGGAAGGTAAAAGATCGTATTTATTCAATGCAAAGAAGATGTTGTTCAGTACGACATTTTTATCCACTTCAATAGGTTTCAATAAAATCCGTGCTTCAAATTCTTCATTTGTGTGACGGGGATCGTCCAAAGCATATGGTATAGATTCAAATAAGTAACCTTTTTCGCGTATATGCACGGCGTAATGATTTCCGATCGGCAAGGTTGCCAAAAACTCTCCATCAGTGATGTCACTTTGGTCTTCAAATACAACCTGGTTAGTAGTGGTATTCGTTACCGTGATACTGGCCTTCACCGGAGATAAGGTTTTTGCATCCAGTACCAGTCCTTTGATAAATGCTACAGGATGAGGCCGGTTTTGTACCGGGATATCAAAACTGTAAATATCCAGCTGTTGCTGTCCGTCTATTTGCGTGGAAAGAAATCCCATCTTCCCGTTCATACTTACATACAATGCATTTTGTTCATAATAATTGTTTATGGGATGTCCCAGATTGACAGGGGCAGACCATTTGTTCAGGGAATCGGACTTACTTACAAAAATATCTTTACGACCGAATCCGGGCCATCCGTTGGAAGCAAAGAACAAGCTGCTGTTATCCGCGTGGATGTAGGGAGCACTTTCATCAAAGACAGTATTGATCTGCGGACCCAGATTAACAGGAGCTGACCATTCCTCTGCTGCATTAAGTGTACTCTTCCATATGTCATATCCGCCAACTCCGCCTGGTCTGTTGCTGACAAAATAAAGCGTACGTCCGTCTGCACTAATAGCCGGCTGAGATTCCCATCCTTTGGAATTGATGGGAGCTCCAAGGTTATAAGGCTCACCCCAGATTCCGTTTTCTTTTTTGGAGATGTAGATATCACAGCTGCCCATTCCGTTTGGCCAGTTACAACCCGTAAAAAACAAGTATTTTCCGTCAGGAGAAATACAGTGTGCGCCTTCATTAAATTGATCAGAATTTATATGCCCTGTTAATTTTTGAGCCTGTGACCATATCTTTCCATCATAATGACTTTCGTAAAAGTTTTCCTGATTGGCTGTTTTACGTGTAAAAATAATAGTTCTGTTATCAGCTGTCAGCTTTGGGAAATATTCGTCATCTGCGGAGTTGATTGCATCTGATAATTTGCTCATGACGAATGTGTCCGGTGAAGAATAGGAAAGGCTAAAATTGCAGTCTGCAATATATTTATTCACCAGCAAAGCACTTTTGTCAGCCAGTTTTACTTTATTCTTATAGGTTTCGAGGTAGTTCAGAGCCTCCTTGTAATGACCTGTGAACAGGCTGGATTCTCCAATGCCGAAGTAGGTGAGCGGAGTCAGTTCAGGATCTGTTGTCAATACTTTTTCATACATCTGACGGGCTTCTTCATACTGATCTGCTTTGCGATACAGATCGCCTAAAGTCTGATAAGCAGATGCAAAATTACCATCGATTTTTAAAGCTTCCTTCAGCAATTCTATTGCCGGAGGATATTCTCCTTTTTGCAGGTGTCTGTTCGCAGATGTATAAAGCTGCTGTGCTTTTGCATTTCCGGAAGGTTTTTGAGCAAAAGCATAACAAAAGATACATATAAAAATCAGGGCGAGACTGTAACGCATAACTAACTATATTCAATCCGTTAAAGATACTTAAATTTTGCTGATTGATAAGGAGTTGTGTTTTGATAATCTTAGGTATTATAACTTTTGCATGTCTGGTTTAGGTGGTTGAATCAATCCTGTTACAATTTGTGAAATCATCCTGTAAAGCTTACCTTAGAGGTATAAACCTTAATCATCTGCAGTTCTCTTTTTATGGATATTTCATTGCGTATTCGTCTGTCTGTCATGATGTTCTTAGAATATGTGATAAAAGGCGCATGGTTCGTTACTTTAGGAACTTATCTGGCCAAAAACCTGCAGGCAACAGGTCTCGAAGTTGCAAATATTTTTTCGACACAATCGCTGGGAGCAGTCATTGCACCTTTCTTTATCGGATTTGTGGCAGACCGATACTTTAATGCAGAGCGTGTCCTGTCTGTATTACATCTAATTGGTGCTGTATTGTTATTTATGATGTATAGGTCAGCCAGTGCTGCGGAGTTTTATCCCTATGTATTTGTTTACTTTATCGCTTACATGTCTTCCCTGGCATTGACTAATTCGATCTCCTTCAGACATCTGAAAGATGCAAAAAAGCAATTTCCGGGTATTCGGGTATGGGGTACGGTGGGCTGGGTTCTCTCTGGTATAATAATAAGTTACATTTTCCATTGGGATAGTCCTGAAGCGATAACAAGCGGAGCGCTGAGTTATACGTTTCTGCTGGCGTCTTGTTGTTCACTGCTGTTAGCCGTATTTAGCTGGATATTACCTAAAACCCCTCCTGTAGCCAGAAATAAAGAAAAGTCATTCCGCATTGCAGATGCTATGGGGCTTGAAGCTTTGGCATTACTGAAGAATAAAGGATTTCTGGTATTCTTCTTAACAGCAGTTGTGATCTGTATACCGATATCATTCTATTATCAGAATACGAATCCTTATATGGTGAGCGTAGGATTGCCAAACCCTACCGCTAAGATGGCGCTGGGGCAATTGTCAGAAGCATTGTGTCTTTTGCTTATTCCTTTCTTTTTTGCCCGTTTTGGTTACAAGAAGATGATTCTGATTGGTATTTCTGCATGGATATTGCGCTATCTGTTGTTTGCTTTTGGAAACGGAGATGAATTGTCCTATATGTTGATTACCGGTATTGTTCTGCACGGTGTCTGTTATGATTTTATGTTTGTGGTAGGACAGATTTATACAGATACAATTGCCGGTGAGCGTTACAAATCTTCCGCTCAGGGATTAATAACTGTCGCGATGTATGGAATTGGGATGTTGATTGGCTTTTGGGTTGCCGGTTATATTTCAGATTATCTTAAAGCAGCATATGTATCTGATTTCTGGTGGTATTTGTGGATCACTCCAGCAGCAATAGCAGCAGGTTGTCTGTTGATTTTCGCGGTATTCTTTAAAGAGAAAAGGGGGGAGATTAACGGTATCGGTAGCGAAATGATATAAGGTTGTTCAAAAGCTATTACAGTGTAATAAGTGGCATACCACGGAAGTGTTAGTTGGCGTCCCTGCCAGCTGTTTTAATCCGTATAAGAAGAAAATATATGAGGTACTCTGCTGCTGGTGAGGACACCCGCAGACGCTGCATATGACGGTTATCGAAAAGGGGGAGGACTTACAAGGGGTTTTGCCGTGTAATAGGTTAGTCCCTCATTGCGTCAGTTGGCGTCGCCGCCAGCTGTTTTGATCCGTATAAGAATGGTGAGGATATCCGCATATACTATGTAGGATCTGCAGAATTCCGGGAGTGGAGCAGTTCAACAGATAATTAGCTGTTCTTAGTTTTTTTCAATTTCACTTTCCAACAAATCAAACAGGGGCTGAACCATCTGTGTAATATGAGAACCGTTAAAAATTAAAAACGGAATCTTATTGCTTAGTTTTGAAAGTGTGGTGGAGCTTTCCGGATACGGGTAGCGTTCGTTCCACTTGATAATGTCACTCAGATGTAACAAGACCTGCTTTAGATTTTCATAATCCGTGAAACTTTTGAAGTCCATCCTGTTCTTCTTGAATAACCCTATTTCGTCAGCCAGTTGAAGCAGATTCTGCGTTTTCTGCTTGAGCGAAGTACCCTGCATTCTATGGCTTTTTGGATAAGAAATTGTATTATGAGAATTGCCAATCATACCATTTAATCCTATTTCCAGAGCTATTCCCAGATGATAATAGGCATTGATAGATGTCTTTACAAAAGCAGTATTGTTAATATCCATATGAATACCTGAATCATAATTGTCCATTCTCAGCTTTTCCAACAGCATATTAGCAACCAGTTTGGATATACGATAATACTCATGCCAATGTACGGGCTGGTCTAAAGATATAACGCTGTTGAAATATTGTTTTAGAGTTGAATGTTGGTTATATGTATCCATAGGTCATATAAATGATTAACATACGTAAGTTACGGATAAATTCTTTAAAATGAAAAAAATATACAATTAATATTTTTTTTTATTTGTAGCTAAGTTTTGGTGAGAATTCAACAGATAAACAGAGGCAGGATAATAGATACAGATCTATTTCTAAGAGTAATATATCACAGGTGGAGTTGCTGCGCTGCAGAGGAGAAAGTAAGCGAGCTTAATTAGTTATGAAATTACTAAAATAAAGTATACTGACAAGATATTTTGATGATTGAAACAAGTATGTTACATAGTAGGTACTGTTTTTCCTGTTGTTATTTTCTTCTGTCCTTGTCTTAATATCGTCTTTGTTTTGTCAGCTATATAATGTAGGCGGTGTGATTTTTTAATATTGGCTTAATATGAATATTTTACATTTGGGCCATATGCCTGAAACAAGACGTTTACATCAGCAATGGTTGGTCTCGGTCAGAGAACAAGACGACAGATCTGCATTTGCCGAAATCTACCATTGTTATTGGAAAGAATTGTATATCCATGCAGTAAAACGTGTTCGTGATGAGCAGCAGGCAGAGGATATTCTTCAGGAATTGTTTGTTCAGTTCTGGGAACGTCGGGCCACCCTGGATACCGGGATGAATCTGCGTGCTTATCTCTACGGCATGCTGAAATTTAAACTAATAGATTTTTTTAATTCAAATAAGGCACAGCAAAAACTTCTGGATGGATTAGCGGAGCATATGTTTGACTATGTACAGCAGCACCCGGAAGAACTGGAAACCTATCTGGCGATGGAAAAACTATTGGAGGAGGAACTGGAAGCAATGCCCAATAATATGCAGCAGGCTGTATTATTGCGATGGGAACATTATAGTATTAAAGAAATTGCCAGAAGGCTTAATCTTTCCGAACAAACCGTAAAAAACAATCTGACGGAAGCGACTAAGCGTCTTCAGCGAGGATTGACTGCCCGGTCAAAAGATGTATACGGTCCTCTATTCTTACTTTTCGTTCAGTCCTTGCAGGAATGGCTCAAACCTTAGGTAACTGTTCATAATTTTTTCATACAACCTTAAAGATTTCTTGAAGTACTTTTTATCCTTTTTGCTGACATATAGGTAAAAGGGACAAAAAAAGTGAAAACTAGAATATTCAACTTATTGATACAACGGTATCGGGACGGAAGTGCCACAACTGATGAACGTCAGCTTGTTGATCGTTGGTATGAGCAGCTTGACCGGGAGCAACTTCCGGAAAAAAGTATATCTGAAAATCTTCAGCACCGTATTTACGGAGAAATCTGTAGTCATATTGACGGGGCTACCGTACGTCAGGTCGGATCTATGATCTCCTGGAAATTTGTCATCAGTATCGCTGCCAGCCTCTTTATCTGTCTGGGTGCGATGTGGTGGATGACGGCTCAGGATCAAATCCCGTCGCAACATATGGTGGCCGATCCGGAAATCAGAGTTTTTGAAACTATAGCGGGCGAGCGTAAGCAAGTAATACTTCCGGACAGTTCAGTCATCACTTTGAACAGTATGACGCGGCTTAAACTGGATGTAGCCAGTTTCAATAAGACAAACCGACAAGTGGAGCTTTCGTACGGAGAAGCATTTTTCGAAGTGAGACGTGATACTGTCAGACCTTTTATGGTTACCTCAGGAGCGCTGCAGACTCAGGTATTGGGCACTTCTTTTACGATCAGGTCTTATAAAGATCTTCCGGAACAGACTGTAGCTGTATTCTCAGGCAGAGTGCAGGTAAAACGCAATGATCAGATGCTGGGCATATTAATAAAAGGCCAGCAAATCCGGTATGATAAATCAAATGAAAACAGTACAACAGAAACATTCGATCTGGAAAACAGAAATGCCTGGATTACCGGTAAAACATATCTGAATAAGGCTTCATTCGAAGAACTTGCGCTCACTATCCGCAACAATTACGGCGTAACCTTACAGACGACAAATACACGTATAGCAGATCAAGAGTATACATTGTCCATTCAGAAACAAATCTCACTGGACGATCTCTTACAGGTCATCACGACCGTACACCATAATAAATTCAGGAAGGAGGGCGACGTCGTGATGATCTATTAAATCAAAAAAGAGTCAACGACTGCCATCGTTAACCCTTTTTCGCAAAGGATCGCTCCTGATTTTTATAACTGTACTAAAAAACCGTGAAGTCATTAATACATAATCAAATTTATGCAATTTAATTTATACTACCTCAAATTTATAATGAGAACCCTATTACTATCAGGCCTGATGATGGTATTCCTCATGGAAATGTTACTGGCCAATAGCGTAAATGCCCAATTATTAAAAAAGAAAATTACGATTTCCGTGACGGGAAGGAATACGGCTGAAGCATTGAGACATCTGGAAGGTCAGCAGGTATTCATCGCTTATGATCCTGGTAAACTGAATCTGGATCAGAAAGTTACACGAAGCCGCAAATTTGTCAACAGTACAGTCGAAGATGTACTGAAACATATCTTATCCGGCACCGGAGTGGCGTATAAAGAGGTAGGGAGTTATATTATGCTTCAACCATTGGTTATACAACAACCCGGACGTGTATCGGGACGTATTATTGATGAAAGAGGACTGGGGCTGCCGAATGCGACGATCAGGATAGTCGAACTGAACCGCAATGCACAGAGTGGGGTGGACGGCAGCTATTCGTTAAAGATCCCGGCAGGGAAATATACATTGGAAGTAAGCTACATCTCTTATCAGACACAGCGTATCAGTAATGTGCAGGTACAATCCGGGGATATTACAGTGCTCAATATCGCTATGGTCGCACAGACCGCTCAGTTGGCAGAGGCAGTGGTGAATACTTCGTTTAAGAAAGCGTCGGTCGCCGGACTCTATGCTGCTCAAAAAAATGCAGCCTCAGTTACAGACGGGATTTCAGCAGAACAGATTGCCCGTACTCCTGACAATGATATGGGACAGGTGCTGAAGCGTGTCACAGGTCTGACTACTGTAGATAATAAAAACGTAGTCGTAAGAGGTATGTCTGAGCGATATAATCAGGCAATGCTGGATGGTGTTGTGATCCCCAGTACCTCCATGAATAAACGTAATTTTTCTTTTGATATCATTCCCACAGAAATGGTCAGTAATGTAGTCGTCAATAAGACTGCTACACCGGATATGTCATCTGAATTTTCAGGCGGTCAGGTATCAGTGAATACACTGGATATTCCTACGCAGAATTTTACTTCTATTCAGGTGGGGACAGGAACGAATTCGCAGACGCTGGGCAAAGATTTTTATCATCTCGGAAAACGATACAACAGCGAATACTTCGGTTTTTACAATTCTTCTGTCAGGCTTCCTGACGGAATGACTCCATGGTACTGGACATCGGGTGTAGAAGTACCTCCGCCTGGTATTCCGGGGCAGACGGATGATCTGACATTGCTGCCAAATGATCCTCGTCCGTATAGCTCTCTGGATGCTATAGCACAGTCCAGACGCTTACGTGCCGAGCCTCTTAAGTTGAATAAATACAAAGGAATGCCCAATCAGAATTACCGATTCTCATTAGGACGGGTGTATGATCTGGAAAACGGAATGAAACTTGGTTTTGCAGCAAGCGCCAATATTCGCAATGAGCAGAATATTGTGAAATTCAATAACGTAAGAAGCTCAAACCGGGGTGGATTTCATTTTATAGATAGTGTAGGATTAGGACAGAATGGTGCGGGAACTTCCTATCGTTTCAACAGCAGCAGCGGTCTTGTGGCTAATATCGGATTACAAGGAAAGGATTTTAAGGTGTCTTCCAAAAATATGTATGCCCGTACCTACAATTCAAACTATAATGAGGCTACACGATTGAATTATGAAGATCTTCAGCAAGCTCCTTTCAGAGAACAGTATCAGCTGCCTGAGGCGATTTCTCTGCAGCAACATCAGCTGAATGTAGAATATCTCTTGCCCTGGTCTGTCAAAATGGAAGCAATGGGAGCTATAAACAAGATCGAACAGCAGATTCTGGATGAACGTAAGTTAAGATACAGATTGACAACTATTATTGATGGTCATCCTTATTTTCAAACTCCAAATGTGCGTTTATCCTCTGAAGTAGGGGGCGATAATCTGTCCAGAGATTCACGTATGTGGACAAATGTTGATGAGACAGATTACAACTGGAAGTTTGATTTTTCGAAAAGATTCGCTACGGGAGCGAACATCAGTACGCTGGTTAAATTAGGGTATCAGGGCTGGTCGAAAAATAGATCTCTCGATGTATTTCGGATGCTGCCTGCTGCGGCAAGGGGCAGTAGTATTGAACAACCTTATGAAGTTATACTGGATCCTCAAAATATAGGTAAAGAAATCAATCAGGCATATTACTGGGCGGAGAATATTAATGGCCGGATTTTCAATGGCGATATGAAAAATCATGCAGGCTACCTCATGGCGGATCAGAAGTTATGGCAAAAATTACGTCTGGTATATGGCGTGCGTATGGAATATTACCGTTTGAATAATCAACAGGCAGAGTATTGGGACAGAACTTCAGGTGTAGCGAATAAGTATCTGGAGTACAGGGATCTGGTAGAAGATAAGAATTGGAAAGCATTGCCTTCTGTTAATGCAACTTATAGTGTGACTAATGATTTCAATGTGCGTGCAAGCTATTCACGTACAGCTATACGTCCTGATTTCAGAGAAACTTCCTTCTTTGGTTTTTATGATTATGAACTGGATGCAAATATCTCAGGCGGACTTATGACGTCATCGTTAGTAGATAATGCCGATATCCGGTTCGAGTGGTATCCCGGTGCCGGAGAAATAATCTCGCTGACAGGTTATTACAAATATCTGGACAAACCTGTAGAGCTTGTGATGGATCCCAGACTTAATACGCAGAAATACTTTGTCTTTGTCAATATGGAATCTGCCCGAAATCTGGGTGTTGAAATGGAGGTGCGTAAAAATCTAAGCTTTGTGTCTTCTCAGGAATGGCTGTCTAAGTTTTATGTATATGCCAACGGTACACTGCTCAAATCTTCTGTCAAGACACTTAGCCCATGGTACGTAGATGCCAATCAGGATAATGCATTGGTACAGGCCAAAGGTGCTGATCAGGATCGTCCGCTAATGGGACAGTCTCCGTGGTTGTTGAATCTGGGGCTGAGTTATTGGGGAGACTATTATGGAGCTACGGCCAGTTACAATCAAAGGGGGCCACGTACTAATCTGGCAAATACCAGTCCGAATCTAGTAGAATACGAACTGGCTCCACGTCAGCTGGATTTTCAGATATATGCCCGCTTATTCAAAAAGAAAGCAGAAATCAAATTTAATATGGCTAACCTGCTTAACGAATGGACGCGATTCTATACTAATACAGAAGCCTATGAAATGATAACACCGGGAAAAGAAGCTGATGGTTTTCGCCTGGTAAAAGGAGACAATAAGTATAACAAAGGTGACGGAGATACGATTACCTATCGTAAACAGGATGGGCGTCGTTTTAATCTGTCTTTTACCTACAATTTTTAGAAATGAATATAAAAACCTTCTTTAAAGAGTGTAAAATATAGAAAACAGGCTTGCGCGAGGCAGGCAAAAACTAATAATCCTGTGATCCTCCTATGAAGAATAAGTTCCGCGAATTGTCAAAATACAATCGGGAAGATAAGTAAAACTAAAAAAGGGTGAAGGGATTATGCAAGCTATACTACTGAACGTTATTTGCTGTCCGGCTCAGTAGCATAGTTCACAAATTGTCTATAGGCAGCAAAGTTATTAAATTATTAACAAAGCATGAAAAAGTTTTTATTCGCGGCATCTGTATGCGCAATCGCATTAGCCTCATGTAACAAAGACAACCTGGCACCTCAGGCAGATTTCAAAGCAGGTCTACCGGCTAAACCTCAGGCACACGTTCCTGTAGATGTAAATGGTTTGATCACTAAATCATTTCTGTCAAAAGATACGGTATGGTTGATCGATGGTGTTTCTTTTGTAGCACCCGGACAAACGCTTACGATTGAAGCAGGTACTTTTCTTACTTCAGGTAATGTGAAATCTTATAATGACGAGGTCTACGGTGCTCAAAATATCCGTGGGGTATTGGTCGTTCCTAAAACCGCTAAGTTGAATGCCATCGGTACTGCAGCTGCTCCGATTGTATTTACATCTCCGAATGCTTCGGGTAGCCGCAACCCGGGTGATTTTGGTGGTGTTATTCTGTTGGGTAATGCTACGACTAACCAACCTGCTACCACACGTATCGAAGGTGTACCTGCACCTATCGGCGTAGATGTAACTTACGGTGGAAGTAATCCTGCTGACAACTCAGGTACATTGAAATATGTGCGTATCGAGTTTGCAGGTTATAACCTTACTGAAAACAATGAGATCAACGGTCTGACTTTAGGTGGTGTCGGTAACGGAACTACTCTGGAAAACATTCAGGTATCCTGGGGTAAAGATGATGGTTTTGAGTTTTTCGGAGGTACTGTTAATGCGAAGTATTTAGTAGCTTCTTCAAATGACGATGATGATTTTGATTTTGATTTCGGATATACCGGAACTATTCAGTACGCATTGTCTCTGAAAGATCCTAATTCTACTAACAGTACTTCAAGCGGAAATTCTGATTCTAATGGTTTAGAGTCTGATAACAATGGAGCAGGTGATGCTACAAGATTGCCATTGACTAATCCTAAATTGAGAAACTTTACATTCCTGGGTATTAAAGACGCAGCTGTTGCTACAACTAAACTTAAGTACGGTAACCGTTGGAGAAGAGCTTCCTCCCTGGATATCGAAAGTTCGATCATCGCCGGTTATGGGACAGGAGCTAGTTTCGAAAGCATTTCAGGAGGTAATTTCAGTAACAACGTCGTACATGGATATGCTGCTGCATTCAATGGTTCTGCTCCGGGATCAGGCAACTCGACAACAACTTCTTCTGATGCAACTTCTTATCTTGCATTAGCAGGTGGAACTAATATTTTCTACCCTGTATCAGGCGGATTTAATCCTTTTGTTTTACGTCCTACAGCTACTTCACCAGCTTACGGAACCGGAAGTTCATATAAAGGAGCTATCGATCCTGCTGTGACTAATCCTTCACAGGTGTGGACATTCGGATGGACTCAGTTTTCACCGAAAACATATTAATCATAATCTATATAGCCTGTCGAAAATTGCTTCGGCAGGCTTTATTTAACTCTATATGAATAGAAAAATAGTTTGCTTTTTATTACTGATCTGCGTATTAGTAATCATAGGTTGTCAAAAAGCTGAAGAAGTCAATTCGTTCACTGCATTAAGTACAATTCAGTTTGCTCGCAAACAAGCTGACGGATATGAGATAAAAATAGGAAAGGAAACTATCCCCTTTAATATTTTGAAAAAAATAATTAAGACTGATTCTGTGGAAGTCAGCGTTGTAAGTCTGGCATCAAAGGCAGAGGTGTTAAAACAGTATATAAAGTTAGAAGATAATATAAACACGTTTACCTTGTTAAAAATGGATCCCGCCGATGAACAAACGGTCGTACTGATGAAAGGGAATGGCGGGATTGAAGGAGTGGAGCCGGAGCCGGGTAAAATCAAGGTCAAATTTGTCAATTACAATAAAGAACTGGCTTCCAATGAAGCAGCTATACATCTGGTATTTCAGGAGTTAAAAGAATTTGACTTCGGCATGTTTATGTCCGTATATTATGATATCAGTACAGATACGGTGTTCAATGTAAGCCGAAAAGTGCCAGCAGATTATACTGCACTTCCTGTTAAAAATCCTCAGGTCAGGAGCACTGATTATGTGGGGAGATTTCTCGTCTTGAAGGCAGATAAAAAGCCATTATTAAAAGAGGGACAACCTGTATATCTTTATTTGGAGAGTTCAAATACATCTGCAGGTATTTTTATATCAACGATTCCTGACGGAGTAATTTCCAAGAAGGAAGATTATTTTGATACCTGGACTCCTTCTCCGGGATGGGCATATCCATTTAGTAATTTTTTGATTAAATAAAACGGAAAAAATATGAAGGGAATTAATTCACTCAAACACCAGCAGATGAAACAGGTATTGGTAGATCTTGAACATTTACTACGGTCAGAGCATGAAATGTCTACAGCTTATGATATCAGAAAGAGTCGTGAATCGCTTGTTGCCTTACATCAGCAGTACCGGGATACATTGAATTTACTGGAAGTAATAATCAAAAAGTATGAACAGGAATCATACCATATCCGGACCGCTTATCTGGCGAGACCTGTTCGTCGGTTGCAAAGAACACCACACGCTGTGGTGGATATCCGTCAGCTGGTCAATACGATTAATTCCCTGGCTAAATAATATAAAGAATTTTTGGGTAAAGGTTGATGATGGGCCATTTTCTTGAGGAGGTGGCCCTGTTTTATTTTTGATGAGACCATAATTCCTTCCGCTTTATTCGGAAAGGATAATTGGCTTGTACCCTTTAGTATCGGAGTGATAAAGTAATTGTCCCTCCTTGCTGACAGCTGCTTTTTGCAAAGATGTATTCCGGGAAGAGGAAGATCTGCTAAGGGCAAAGGCTACATATGGGTCCTGTTCGGATCCAAACGGATACAAGGGTAAAGAATTGTGGTCAGAGACGGCATATTGGGGGATCAGGCCTTCACTGTAATCGCCTTTATTGTTTTTGTTGTACAATTTGTAGACCAGAGGAAGGATATGCCAGCTTTCGGCAGAGCCGTTGATATTATCCGGCGAAGTCAATGTGACAGAGGCCATATCTTTACCCATTGTTGTCTCTCCGATGTGTATAATTTCTACGTATGGGCTTAAGTTGTTAATTAGCAATTCTGCTGCTGAGGCCGTATAGGAAGTACTTAAGATGTGGATTCTGCCGAGTTGAAGGCTTTTTGAACGCAGCTCTTCTGCAGTAAAGCTGTATCCGTCAGGTTGCCTGCTGAGTGACTGCGCAAAACTCAGGCGCTGCAAACCTAAAGAAGCATTGCCCTGATACATAAGGAAAGTATCATCTGCCTGCACTTTTGCCAGGAGCAGGGAGCAAAATGCTGCGAAAGATACCTGTCCGCCGGCATTGTATCGCATATCCAGTATTAACTCTGTTATTTTTTTCTGCCTGAAGTCTTCTGCAACCCGTATAAGATCATAAGCTCCGCTGAAATCAAATTGACTAAGGTATATATACCCATAGGTTTTGTCCTGCTGTTGGATGATGCGGTGTGTGTATACTACGGGCTGAGCGATATAGGCAGATGCCAGTTGTAATGTTACTCCGGACTGCAGAGTTAGCCGGAGTGTATTTCTGCTAAGTGCTTTCTGTGTAAGATCTGAAACATTGGAGGGAGCAAGAAATTGATTATTCCATGCCGTAATTGTATCTCCTCTGGAGAGCCCGGATTGCTGAGCCTGAGAATAGGGGACTACCTGACTGATGATATTGTGAATGGATCCGTTTTGAGAAATCTGGATAAAATCAAAGCCAAAAGTATTCGCCAGGGTATTCCCGTATGTACTGGTGTTTTTGGTTTGCAGAATGGAGGAAAAGTGATCCTGCGGAACCAGCAGTGATTTGAAATAGATGTCGGGTGAGCTCTCATCCGTCTTACCGGAGGGAAGCTGATTGTTCCAGTAATAGTAGTGCTTCATCTGAGACATTATCCACTGATTGACGGCTTTATGTGTTCCGGCAGGAGCGGGGTCATCTTCTTTTTTACAGCCTGTAAACAGGCTGATTGCAAGTGTAGAAAGTATGATAGCAGAACGAAGATGACACAGACTTTTCATGTATTAAAGTTAATGAAGTTGTGTCTTCTTCTATATTATGTTTTGGTTAACAAAAGGTATCTTATAGTTTTCTACTCACTATTTGCTAAAGATTTTTTACCCCATGCAATTTTGAGAATTGGGTTAATCACTACGGATTGATCTTATTTTGATAAGGTGAAATTACCCTTGATCAGATCCATGTTAAACTGTCCTATACTTGTTTCTTGCAACATTACGAATAACTTTTTTCTTATCTTTTTGAAATCATGATGTAAAGGGCAGGGGTTTTCCTTGGAGCAGTAATCGAGTCCCATTGCACATCCTTCAAACAGCTGCACACCGTCAATACTGCTTACAATATCTGCCAGTGGTCGTTTTGTGTCTTCCGGGGTCATATAGAAGCCGCCGTTCGGACCTTTGGCTGACCGGATCAGTCCTTCTTTACTGAGTTGCTGCAGAATCTTTCCCAGAAAAGCTTCGGGTGATTTGATCGCTTCTGCAATTTCCCGTATGCCGACCTTTTCTCCTTGCTGACTGCACTGAGCTATATACATCACTGCGCGAAGCGCATACTCACAGGTTTTTGAAAAAATCCCCATTTTATAAAACACTTACTATTCTGTTATTCACCTGTGTTTACTACTTCCTGAACACGTTTTGCTGTATCCGAATGACTAATGGAAAGTCTGATGATTGTATCTTCAGTTGCTGTGAGATCATGTGGAATATTACCCTCCATTCCGATCATATCGCCGCTTTTCATGTCATAGATTTCAGTGGCTATACCCAATCTTACTGCACCTTGTACGACATGAATAACTATAGGGAACGGACTTTTATGCGTTTTCATCAGTTGGTTGTTCTTCATGCAAATGCGTATTTCCTTAGTGGCTGAAGTTTCCAGAATAACCTTGATATCCGGTTTTTCAGCACCATATTGCAGATGTTCATAAATAGATCGTATAGCATTATGATATACGGTTGATTGATCGGTTTGAATAGCCATAACCTGTTCTTTTTTTCGTTTTTAAAGATACATAAAATAATAAAGGATAAAAAAGTCTTTTATTATTTTTATCTTTGTTCTGTCAAAAGAGATTTCGTATTTTATGTTGTTAAATTAAGAATGAGAGTATGGCAAAACAGGATATCAGAACACTGGAAGATGTTAAATTGTTGGTCAATACATTTTACGGTCGCGTACAAAAGGATACACTTATAGGACCTATTTTTAATGCGATTCTGGATGGTCGCTGGGAAGCTCATCTGGAAAAAATGTATGGTTTCTGGCAGACGCTTTTACTGGATCAGCATAGCTATTTCGGCAGTCCGTTTCCTCCTCATGCAACTTTGCCTGTTGAAGCGGATCATTTTGATGCCTGGCTAAACCTTTGGACAAATACGGTGCGCGAATTTTTTGAAGGAGAGAAAGCGGAAGAAGCTATCTTGAGAGGAGAAAAAATGGCAACGATGTTCCTTTCTAAAATTATGTATTATCGAAATACGAATGCCAGACCTTTAAGCTGAGACAAAACAGCTGTTCCTCAAAAATAATATGCTGAACATAATCAGACCGTCTTTAGTTTGCTGTTGTTGAATGGGATAGAAGCGGCGAGGATAATCTGGTTATCCGGTCTGCCTGCATCTGCCAACTGTTTTCTGTGCTGACTTTAATCTTTTCCGGAGATATGCCCTGAAGCCGTTTTTTAAAATTCAGCTCTTCCTGCAGAGACCTGTTTTTTTTATTTACTTTTATAGACTGCTGTTGGTCGTGCTGCATATACGCCAGCAAAGTTTGCCTGCATTTTTAGTTTTTGTTTCTATCGGAGCGAATTCTTCCTTTCCTTTTGTTACATATTCAATTAATCTTATTGTCCGATTAGGAAATGAAGTTTCTTATTTATATTCTCTAATCACACTACTGTTGTGTCAAAAATACACTTATTAATAACCTAATTGGATATAATAATATTTTTAACATAATTAAAATCATATAGCTTAATTAGTTGTTAAAATATATATTCTTTGTTTATTTAAATCAAAGTTTATATTTTACATTTGTAGTGGAATATATGCAAAAGGCTTTAGGGTTAGGTGTCTTTTTCTAGTATTCCGGCCTACTTCTATGAAAAACATTATACATCCTAACCTAAATACGTTTGCGCTTTAGTAAAACACATCGTCATTACCTATGAAGTTGAAATGGTGTTATCTGATCTGTATGCTTGCATTGCTATTCTATGGGATGGCAGAGACAGCGTATGCACAGCGGGTATATGCAAATAGTTTCAACTCCAGCTCCGATGTAGATCTCGGATGTGTGCTTGTTGTATGTGGAAGTGTGAATAATGGTGGAAATGCAGTTAGTCCAACTCAGATAGCAGCAAATAATCCCTCGACAATTGTAGCTCCGCTGGTATTATCGGCTACTATGCAGAATGTAAGATTTACAGGTGCTAATGCTTTGCCAAGCTATGTTACCCCGGTCATGGTCAAACTTAAAATGAATGCTTCTTTATTGAGTCTGATTAATTCCATCAGTCTGCAAAGAACGAATGGTAACGTAAGTACTGCGGTTGGTACAGAATATTCTGCGGGATATTTACTGGATCTTTTAGGAATAGGGGGAGTAGGACAGCAAGAATTAACAGTTATCTTACCTGTAGTCGGATCTGCTCAGGCTAATGATGGAATACGGGTGAAGGTTGGGTCTGCCGTATCTCTAGGCTTATCAGCCAGTCTCTATTATGCATATTATATCATTCCTCCAGCGGTTACTTCTGCTACATTAAATTTGTGTGGGAATGTCGCTGGTTCATTTACGATTAGTAATTTTCAATCCGGATATACCTATAAACTTTATACTGCAGCTGTAGATGGTACTGAAGTTTCCGGAGTGTCGACAACTACGAATACCTTAGCTATTCCGGGGACTTTGGCTACAGGAACATATTATCTGGAAGCGAGAGAGACAAATACTTATCCATCAGCAAGAACTCCTATTACAATTGTTCGAAATACATTACCGGATGCTCCGACAGTTGCAAATGTGACGACCTGTGCCGGTACGTCTGCCACACTTACGGTTAGTTCTCCAGTTGCGGGTATTAGCTATCGTTGGTATACAGCTGCTTCCGGAGGAACGGCTTTGACGACAGCAAATAGCTATACTATTGCGAATCCCTCGACTACCACCACCTATTATGTGGAGGGATTTAATGCGACTACGGGTTGTATCAGTGCGAGCCGTACAGCCGTGACTCTGACGGTAAATCCACTGCCTGCAGCTCCGACAGCTGAAAATGTGACAACATGTGCGGGTATTTCAACCACACTTTCCGTTAGTTCGCCTGAATCGGGTATTAGCTATCGTTGGTATACCGTTGCTTCCGGAGGAACGGCTTTGACCACAGCGAATAACTATACCATTTCCAATCCAACGACAACAACTACCTATTATGTCGAGGGATATAATGCGGCTACGGGTTGTATCAGTGCGAGCCGTACAGCCGTGACTCTGACGGTGAATCCGCTTCCTGCAGCTCCGACCATTCCTAATACGATAACATGTGCGGGTACTTCAGCCACACTTTCCGTTAGTTCTCCAGTTGCAGGTATTAGCTATCGTTGGTATACCGTTGCTTCCGGAGGAACGGCTTTGACCACAGCGAATAACTATACCATTTCCAATCCAACGACAACAACTACCTATTATGTCGAGGGATTTAATGCGACTACGGGCTGTATCAGTGCGAGCCGTACAGCCGTGACTCTGACGGTAAATCCACTACCTGCAGTTCCGACCATTCCTAATATGACAACATGTGCGGGTACTTCAGCCACACTTTCCGTTAGTTCTCCAGTTGCAGGTATTAGCTATCGGTGGTATACGGCTGCTTCCGGAGGAACGGCTTTGACCACATCAAATAGCTATACAATTGCGAATCCCTCGACTACCACCACCTATTATGTGGAGGGATTTAATGCGACTACGGGCTGTATCAGTGCGAGCCGTACAGCCGTGACTCTGACGGTGAATCCGCTTCCTGCAGCTCCGACCATTCCTAATACGATAACATGTGCGGGTACTTCAGCCACACTTTCCGTTAGTTCTCCAGTTGCAGGTATTAGCTATCGGTGGTATACGGCTGCTTCCGGAGGAACGGCTTTGACCACATCAAATAGCTATACAATTGCGAATCCCTCGACTACCACCACCTATTATGTGGAGGGATTTAATGCGACTACGGGCTGTATCAGTGCGAGCCGTACAGCCGTGACTCTGACGGTAAATCCACTACCTGCAGTTCCGACCATTCCTAATATGACAACATGTGCGGGTACTTCAGCCACACTTTCCATTAGTTCGCCTGAATCGGGTATTAGCTATCGTTGGTATACAGTTGCTTCCGGAGGAACGGCTTTGACCACAGCGAATAGCTATACAATTTCCAATCCGACAACAACAATTACGTATTATGTAGAGGGGTATAATGCGACTACGGGTTGTATCAGTGCGAGCCGTACAGCCGTGACTCTGACGGTTAATCCATTACCTGCAGCTCCTACTATTCCTAATCTAACGACTTGTGCAGGCACATCAGCTACTTTGACAATCAGTTCACCAGTGGGTGGAATGACATATAACTGGTATACAGTATCAACAGGAGGTACTTCTGTGAATACGGGTGCGACCTATGCGATTGCCAATCCAACCACGACCACGACTTATTATGTAGAAGCTGTAAGTGCTTCAGGCTGTATCAGTGCTACCCGTACAGATGTTACTCTGACGGTAAATCCTCTTCCTGCAGCTCCAACCATTCCTAATCTAACGACTTGTGCAGGCACATCAGCTACTTTGACAATCAGTTCACCAGTGGGTGGAATGACATATAACTGGTATACAGTGTCAACAGGAGGTACTTCTGTGAATACGGGTGCGACCTATGCGATTGCCAATCCAACCACGACCACGACTTATTATGTAGAAGCTGTAAGTGCTTCAGGCTGTATCAGTGCTACCCGTACAGCTGTTACTCTGACGGTTAATCCATTACCTGCAGCTCCTACTATTCCTAATCTAACGACTTGTGCAGGCACATCAGCTACTTTGACAATCAGTTCTCCAGTGGGTGGAATGACATATAACTGGTATACAGTATCAACAGGAGGTACTTCTGTGAATACGGGTGCGACCTATGCAATTTCCAATCCAACCACGACCACGACTTATTATGTAGAAGCTGTAAGTGCTTCAGGCTGTATCAGTGCTACCCGTACAGCTGTTGCTCTGACGGTAAATCCGCTTCCTGCAGCTCCTACAGTGCCGGGCAAAGCTACTTGTCTGGGAACTACAACTACTTTGTCTGTGTCGTCTCCGGTAGCCGGAGCAACGTATCGCTGGTATACAAGCTCTACAGGAGGGTCTTCATTTTTCACGGGAACGGATTACACCATTACTAATCCTACGTCTACGGTCACATATTATGTAGAGGCATCAAATGCGGGTTGTGTGAGTACTTCACGTACTGCAGTGATGCTGACCGTCAATCCGTTGCCTGTAGCGCCTACAGTTCCAAATACGGCCACCTGTTCGGGGACATCCGTTCTGTTATCGGTGAGTTCTCCTGTGGCCGGAATTACCTATCGCTGGTATTCTTCAGCTAATGGGGGTACGGTATTGAATACAGGAACAAATTATATTATTTCCAATCCTACTGTTACCACTACTTATTACGTCGAAGCCTTTAACGCAACAACAGGTTGTACGAGTTCGACCCGTACAGCCGTGACATTGACGATCAATCCTTTGCCTTCTATCACCTTGTCTCCTTCTCCGAGAATATGTGAAGGGGATGTCAACGCATCTTTGCCTTTTGTAGTCGCCAATGGGGGTAATCAATATAAAATTACCTGGGATCCGGGCACACCTGTATCTTTTCAAAACGTAATAAACTGGACAGATCTTACCGGCAATTCTATTACTGTCAGTGTTCCGGGAAATGCTTCATATGGTGTCTATACAGGTAAGGTCTCCATTTACAATTCTGTGAATGGTTGCGAAGGATCATTGCAGTCATTCAGCATCAATATATACCCCGCTCAGGGAAAACCGCATTTAACAATTCAAAATATTATCAATTAAATAACTATGGAAAATCAACAAAATATTAACATCAATTAAGTAATCAATATGAAAAGAAAAATTCAAAAAATAAGAGCCGGCGTGATCGCTTTGCTTTTATGTTCAGGAACAGCGGTATGGGGGCAAAGTATCAGTAATCCGCCTTTGAATGTAGGACCTTCAACTTCTGTTACAGATGCCGGGCGTGTCACTGCTATTACTCCCGTACTGACGAATGGTACTTCGGCATACGAAACAGTCAACTCTATACTGTTTTATAATCCCGCAACTAATGGTCCTTCTCTGACACTGGTAGCAGCACTTAATGAAGATGTGAGTGTGCTGCCAACACCACGTACAGCGTTAAGATTCACTAATTATACCTGGTACTATATGGGTACTTCAGGTACAGCGGCTGCTTCTGGAGCAGCGTTTAATACAAATTTAGTTGCCGGTGGATATTCTGTAGTGCAGGATGCTACTACTGCGAATAACAAATTGCCATTGACCAACCTGACTGAAGGATACCATTACTTTAAAGTACAGGGTGTTGTCAATCCGGATAACGCTCCGGTAGGTGCACTTTGTACTCCTCAGGAAGAAGTATTCGTGGTGTATGTATTGCCTCGCTTAAATATTGCTTCTGCTGGGGTATTAGCGGGTGGTGCTACAGATTTTGCTTTTTGTGAGTCTGAAAGTTCAGGTTCCAATACACAGGCTAAAGTACAGGTTACAGCTACACCTTCCTTTGTAACCAGCGGACTTACTCCGGCAGTCGGTGATTTTACAATTAACTACCGCTGGTACGCTGTCAAGGTAGATGCCGCAAATGCACCTTTGGCAGGTGCAAGCATTGATGATGCTAAATTTGATCCAAGTACTTTGACTGGTGTAACTGCACTGACAGGGACGGCTAATTCTATTTTTCCGCAGATAGCTGCTTTTGGTAAGTACAAAATCCTCGTGGAGGCTGAGTATGCCATTAAAGACAGAAGTAACGGGCTGTCGGCTGATGACCCGGCTAACCGTAACAGACCGTATGTGATCTACAGAGATTTTGCAGTAAACGGAGCCAGTGATCTGATTATTACGGTTACGCCTACGCCAGGTAAACCACATATTACTATCGAGGCAGTCACAGACTAACCGATATAGAATAATACAAGATGCTACGTCTGTCCCGATATATTTTATCTTTTCTGGTTGCACTGTTGCTTCTCTTATCAGAAGCAACGGCGCAACAGGGACAGACTTTGCATATTGTCAAAGGAAAAAAAGTCACTTTACGGGCTGATGCCGAGCACGCTTTGTCGTATATCTGGTTTAAGAATAATGAACCGCTAAACGGATTTCATGATCAGCGGATTACGGTGACAGAAGCTGGCATTTATACCGTTATTGCGTTGGGTGAAGGCTGTAATTCGGATCTTTCTGACCCGGTGGAAATTATAGTTGATCCGTTTGGAGAAGACGTAGAGGTCAATCTGGAGATACGAAATCTTCCGGACGCAAATACAGTACAGGTTGGTCGTAAGTACAATTATCAGCTTATGGTGCTCAACAATGGTAACGATCCGGCACATGAGTTGGTTATCACATTCAATATCCCTCGTGAAATCGAGTATGTAGGTCCAACGGGAACTTATCCGGGAGAATTATTTTATCAGGCAAGCAGCAGACAACTGATCTGGAAGATCAGTGAAATGGAAGCCGGGGGTTCTGCTTCGCTATGGATAAATGTAGAGGCTATTTCGGAAGGAAATGCCATTACTATGAGTAAAGTTACTTCAAGGGAGAAAGATGCACTTACGGGGGATAATGAAGCGAGCTCAACGGTAAATATTGTATTCCTGAATATTCCTAATATTATCACTCCTAACGGAGATGGCAAGAATGATTCCTTTGTTATTAAAGGACTGGATACCAGTGCCAGAAATAAACTGACTGTTTTCAACAGAATGGGTAATGAGGTGTACCGATCGCATCAATACCAAAATGACTGGAGTGCTATCGGTCTTAACCAAGGTACGTACTTCTATATCCTGGAGGTGGAGTTGCCAAACGGAAAAATCCATATCAATAAAGGATATGTCACTGTAATACGGTATTAGTATCTGTAATACCATCTGTCTGTAATTTTTTATGTTTAAGTGTAAGGGATTTCATCTCGGAATTTACTATTCATCTTTTTTAAAATACAACCTGTGGTTGTGGCGGAGATGAATTTTAATAGCGATGTTTGCTATGTTTATAAAATGTTCTGACCATCGCCAAACATGAATAGTCATAATCTCGGTGCGTTGGTTTTATCCTTAATCTGTGCTTCCACGGTGCATACCGCACAGAATCAATTTAGGACAAAGCAGAAGGAGTAGAGATAACTCCTCCTTCTGCTTCTAAAAATATAAGTATCTATGCATAGACTTTTGTGAATTCGCAATTGGCTTAAATAGAAGATTTATCCGAAATTTTATCTTACATATTTTTTTAAATTATAACTACAGGTTGTGGTGGAGGTCGGTTTTAATGCTGATTTTTGTATTGTTTATAAAATGTTCTGATATGTTATAGTACGTCAATAGTCATTTTTTTATGCTGTTGATTTCAATCATGTGCATTCTTTGGGTGGATACGCAGTTCAGGACTTTAAAAATTGAGGGATAAAAAAGGGGAGAGTAGACTCCTCTTTTCCCTCTTTTTGTAATCTTAAAGGCAATTAGTTAATACCGATTATCTCATACCGTTATGTAATCGATATGCAGAGCATTATAACTATGACTATAACAGGAATTATTTGTTATTTCCTGTATCGATTTATTAATAAATCGTCTTCTGTTATGGAAAGTATGGAAGATGGAAGTCTTATGATGCGTGTACATCCCGTATATGTGTATCTGGGCTATTTTTGTCTGATGATGTGTGCCGGAATAGTAGGAGGGGCCATATATGATTACGGTCGCATGGATATGACCGAGATGACTCTGGCGGCACTCTTACTTCTTATTTTCGGAGCCTGTGGTATATATAGTCTGTCCCTTTATTACTTTCATAAGGTACAGTATAGCCATGAACATATTATCTGTCACAGTTATCGCAGTAAAGTACAGACAGCACATTGGGACGATATTATTGATGCAACTTATAATCCTGCACTGGGATATATCAAGCTGTATACCCGGGATAAAAAAACACTGGTACTCTTTCATCACCTCAAAGGGATCATCTTGTTTCATCAGGAATTTATACACCGAAAACCTTTGGTAGCCGGCAAGGTAAAGCTGGAAAAGACCTGACGGATAGTTTTTTTAAATTATAACTACAGGTTGTGGTGGCATTATTATTTTATAACGAGTTTTATGGTGGTTTATAGTTGAGTGTTCTGGCCACGTATGTTAAGGTGAATAGGTGGAACGGAACATAGAGAAGGTAAATGAAGAGGAGGTGTCCCCCTCCTTTTCCCTTCTTTATTCAAATTGTAAATGATTTTTTCCTCCCCGATGCTTCTTTTTTCAAATTATAAAATATTTATATCTTTGGACTCCATGTACAGACTGTGTTGTCTTTATTGCCATGCCAAAGGAAACTGATTATAATACTCTTTCAGATCAACAATTAATGATATTAATTGGTCAGGATGATTATGCCGGTTTTACGGCATTGTATCTGAGACATATTCAGGAACTGATACAGTATGCCAGACGCCTTCATACCGATGAAGAAGAGTCTAATGATTTTGTGCAGGAGGTGTTTGCGTCTTTGTGGATGCGCAGACATGAGCTGAATCTGGATACACCCCTTGCCTGGTTGTATATGTCTGTACGCAAGCAGATGTTACACAGCCTTCGGAAACAAAAAAACAGAGACAAATACATTGAAAATTTAGCTTCTTACCTGAATCCTTTCTATGATCCGGTTTTGGATGTTATTCAGGAAAAACAAGTTCGGGATTTTATCGAAAGAGAAACCGCCAAGTTGCCGTCTAAGATGCAACAGATCTTTCGGATGAGCAGACAGGATTTTCTGTCACACAGAGAAATTGCGGAAGAACTTCAATTATCCGAAAAAACAGTTAAGAAGCAGATCAATAATGTCCTGAAAATCTTTCGTTCGAAAATCAGTCCGCGCCAGGCTGAAGTGATCGTTATCATCAGTTATCTGCTATCCGAAAAATAATTTTATTTTTTCTACTCCCTGAGGCATACTTGTGCAACATCATTGTGTTAGTTCGCCAATTATGAATGATAATACTATAGATATACTATTAGAGAAGTATGCCAATAACACGTGCTCTGAACAGGAGAGAATGCTGTTAGAGTTATGGATAGAGACACTTCCCGAAACAGATAAAGTTATACTGTCTGCAGAACAGAAGCAATTTCTATGGGAACAACTGGATGCTAAAATTTCATCTTCTAATAATACTGCCCCTATATACAGACGTCTGAAGCGCTACTTACCGTATGCTGCTGCAGTGCTTATCATGAGTATGGCTGCGCTTTTTGTATGGCAGATACGAACAGGGCAAGAGGTAACACAGGTGAAAATAGCCGATAAAGTAGTGCCCGGATCTGATCAGGCGACATTGACACTCGCTGACGGGCGCAAAATCGAACTGACCACTGATCATTCCACACTGGCTTCTGGTATAACTATCCGCAAAACTGCCGATGGTCAACTCAAATATGTCGTACAGAAAGGTGCCACAGGCAAAGGGGAATATAACACGATCGAGACTCCGAGAGGAGGACAATTCCTGATCGAACTGTCGGATGGTTCAGAAGTGACGCTTAATGCTGCTTCATCACTTCGGTTTCCGATTGATATGACGGAAGGGGAACTCCGGAAAGTGGAGCTCAAAGGAGAGGGGTATTTTGCTGTTGCAAAAGATAAAAAGCGTCCTTTTATTGTTCAGAGTAACCGTCAGGAAATCAAAGTTCTGGGTACAGTATTTAATGTCAATACGTATGATCAGTCAAATAGTATCACCACATTACTGGAAGGGAAAATCCAGATCAATAATCAAAAAATACTGACACCAGGTCAGCAGGCACAGGTCAAAGGACAGGATATTATAATCAGTCAGGTTGATGTGGAAGACTTTGTTGACTGGAAAAATAATGAATTCGTATTCAGGGATGAATCTTTACAGTCCATTCTGAACAGAGTATCCAGATGGTACAATGTCGATGTGCAATATGCTAAGGAGGGTAGCAGATACATCACATTCAGCGGTAAAATATCCAGATACGCAGAAGTGGAAAAAGTACTTGAACTACTGCAGAGTACAAGTACATTAAAATTCAAAATTATAAACCGAACAATTATTGTAAACCAAAATTAACGCTTATGGACTGATATACCAATTACCAGATTTTACACAATTATACTCTTTAAATAACCAATTTAAATTACTTCTTAAAAATCATGAGGTTAAATGTTTTTAAACTAGCCCGGGCTATGTGCGTGGCTTTAATGGTCACCTATTGCTCTATTTCGGCTGCCGGACAAGGTGTAGTGACCCTTAAAAAGCAAAAAATACGAGCATCAGAACTTATTAAAATTATTAATAAGCAGACAGGATATAATATCTTATACTCTAATCAGATCTTTAATGATAAAAAAATACTTAATGTAGAATTTGATGGGGCAGACATCCATAAAGTCATGAATATTCTGCTTGATCAATCCGGTCTTCACTATAAGATCAAGGATAATACGATCTTAATCAACCAAATCAGCCAGGCAGAGGAATCTTCTTCTTTTAAAAATGCTAATTCGTTTCAGCAAGGGGTTTCCGGAAAAATTTCGGATGATAAAGGGGAACCCCTTCAGGGAGCTTCAGTGTCTATAAAAGGAACTAACATCGGGATATCTACAGATGCGGAAGGTCGTTTTACATTGGCTCCGGCCAAAGTAAATGATGTGCTTGAGATACGTTTTGTGGGTTATCAGGCGAAGAGTTATACGATTACTTCTACAACTCAACCTGTAGAACTATCACTGACGGCAGAAGATAATATGCTGGATGCGGTGGTCGTGACCGCCTTAGGTATAAAGCGGTCGGAGAAGGCCTTGAGTTATAATGTTCAACAGGTCAAGGAAGACGATCTGACGCGTGTCAAAGATGTAAATTTTATCAATGCGCTTTCCGGAAAAGTAGCAGGTGTAACCATAAACAGCAGTTCCTCCGGTATCGGAGGCGCCAGCAAAGTGGTTATGCGTGGTTCAAAGGCTATCGATCAGACCAATAATACATTATATGTAATTGATGGTATTCCTATTCATAATTACAGCGGGGAAGAAGGCAAGGAATTCAGTTCGTCAGGTACATCAGAATCTATCGCGGATATCAATCCCGAAGATATCGAATCGATGTCTGTACTGACAGGAGCTGCTGCCGCTGCATTATACGGAAGCCGTGCTGCCAACGGTGCAATAGTAATCAACACTAAAAAAGGAAAGATAGGAAAGACTACACTTTCTCTGTCGCAGAATACGGAAATATTGGATGCTTTTGTCCTGCCTAAATTCCAGAACAGATTCGGTACCGGAAGCAGCTTGTTTCAGAATACAAATGATAAAAGCTGGGGAAAGGCATTGAATTCTTCCAATTTTATGGGATATTCTCCGGATAAGGATTATTTCAAAACAGGTGTTATCGCGACCGAGAATATTTCATTTTCTACAGGGAATGAAAAAAATCAAACCTATGTTTCTGCTGCTGCAGTCAATTCGGAGGGAATAATTCCGAATAATAAATATGACCGTTACAATTTTACATTCCGTAACACCTCCAAGTTTTTAAATGATAGAATGATATTGGATGTAGGAGGCAGTTACATCAAACAGCAGGATCAGAATATGACTAATCAGGGGACCTATTCAAACCCTCTTGTGACCGCTTATCTTTTTCCTCGTGGTGATGATTGGAATGACATCAAAATGTACGAACGCTATGATACGCAGCGTAAGATATATACCCAATACTGGCCACAGGGACTGAATGAATTTACAGGACAAAATCCATACTGGATCAATTACCGTAATCTGCGTAATAATAATAAAGACAGGTATATGCTTAATGCGAATCTGGAGTATAAAGTGTTAGACTGGCTGAGTCTTGCAGGACGTGTGCGTATCGATAATGCAAATACGGAATATTCAGAAAAATTATACGCTTCTACAAATACAACACTTGCTGAAGGATCTGAAAATGGTCTGTATGGTATAAAGGAAATAAAAGACAAACAGTTGTACACAGATTTTATGGCCAACATTAATAAGACATTCAATGACTTTTCTTTGCAGGCCAATGTGGGGGCTATTTTGACGGATGCCCGTCAGAATTTTATTCAGAACCGTGGACCTATACGACCAAACGGTATTCCGAATAAATTTAATATTGCGCAGTTGGATTATGAAAATACCAAACATCGGGATGAGGGATGGCGGGATCAGACACAGTCTGTCTTTGCGAGTGCTGAAGTGGGGTACAAAGGAGCATATTATCTGACATTGACCGGAAGAAATGACTGGGCTTCACAACTTGCCGGACCTAAATCCAGGGCAACTTCATTTTTCTATCCTTCCGTTGGAACTTCAATTATTCTTTCCGAGATATTTAATATGCCGGAGGAAATCGAATACCTGAAATTAAGAGGTTCATTTGCTTCTATTGGGTTGCCTTTTCCACGCTTTATTGCCAACCCTGTATATGATTGGGATGAAACAATCCAGCAATACAAGGATAAGACAAACTATCCCATGACGGATCTGAAGCCTGAACGTACAGATTCATGGGAGCTGGGTATTTCAACCCGTTTTCTAAAAGGTTTTAATCTCGACCTGAGTGTATATGATACGAAGACCTACAACCAGACTTTCGATCCCAAAATCTCCGTATCTTCTATGTACACTACTTTGTATGTGCAGACCGGAAGTGTCAGAAACAGAGGAATAGAGCTAGGACTGGGATATCAAAAACAGTGGGCCGATGTGAACTGGGCTTCCAATTATACATTCAGCGCCAATAGAAATAAGATTCTGGAACTGGTACGCAACTATCAGCACCCGGAGACCGGAGCGATTATTAATAAGGACCGGCTGGATGTAGGAGGACTTTCTCAGGCACGCTTTATTTTGAAAGAAGGAGGTACGCTGGGCGATATGTATTCCTTGTCGGATCTTCAACGCGATAGCAATGGCGATATCTATATCGATCAGGATGGAAGAATAGCAGTGAACAACAAGGTCGGTGATATCAAATTGGGTAGTATTTTTCCGAAAGCAAATATGGCCTGGAGAAATGATTTCTCATGGAAAAATTTCAGAGCCGGATTTATGTTCTCCGCACGTCTGGGAGGAATTGTTTATTCTGCAACACAAGCTGCCTTAGATCAGTACGGAGTATCTGAAGTATCTGCTCTGGCAAGAGAAAACGGCGGAGTCTTACTTAATGGCGGAGATCTTGTGGATGCCGAAACCTGGTACACAACTATAGGAGGAAAAAGCGGATTGCCGCAATATTATACTTATAGCGCAACAAATGTAAGACTGCAGGAAGCCAGTATCGGTTATACCATCCCAAAAGCTCGTTTTTGGAATCTGGGAGAAATGTCGCTTACGCTGGTAGGGCGTAATCTTTGGATGATTTATAACAAGGCACCGTACGATCCTGAATCTACAGCAAGTACAGGAAACTATTATCAGGGTATTGACAATTTTATGACGCCAAGTACAAGAAATGTAGGTGTCAATGTCAGACTTAAATTTTAAAAGAGATTGATATGAAAATGAATAATTCACTCGGAATATATCTCATTGGTGCTATGCTGATCCTGCAATCCTGCACCAAGAGTTTTGAAAAATACAATACAGATCCGAAAGGCTCTACTCAGGAAGAAGTGGAACGTGATGGCTATATCCTTGCTTCTGCGTTGACAGGTATGCAGGCCTGGGTAATTCCATTAGATGTCAATACCTGTCAGTTTACTGAATGTCTGCTTGGCGGATCCTATGGGGGGTATCTTTCAGACTCTAATAACGGGTTTAACGGAAAGAATTTTGCGACCTATAATCCGGAAGAAAATTGGCTTAGAGTACCTTTTAACGATGTAATTCCAAATATTTTTATTCGCAATGTGAAGGTGAAAAGTGTTACGCAGGATCCTATTCCGGCAGCCGTAGCAGATATTATTAAGGTGTTGTCTATTTCAAGAGTCTCCAGTATATATGGTCCTATTCCTTACTCAAAAATAGGTGCTGAGGGAGCTTTGAATGCACCTTACGATTCAGAAGAAGAGGTTTATACCAAGATGTTTGCCGAACTGGATGCAGCGATTGCTGTATTAACATTACGCCGAACAGAAAATTTTACCCCTAAAGCGGATATTGTATTTGGCGGAAATGTAATCAAGTGGATCAAATTAGCAAACTCCTTAAAGCTAAGACTGGCTATGCGCATCTTATCTGCTAATCCCTCTCTGGCAAAAACTAAGGCTGAAGAAGCGGTACAACATGAAATAGGTCCTATGCTCTCCAATGAGGATAACGCATTTGCACAGCCTGTTTCTAAAAATCCGTTTCGGGTAGTCATGTATGAGTATAATAACGGAGATTCCCGTATTTCAGCAGACATTACTTCCTATATGAACGGTTACAAAGATCCGAGACGTGAGAAGTATTTTACAGTATCCACTTTTACCGGAAATATTACAAACGGATATTTGGGTTTACGTTCAGGAATTTCCATTCCCAGTGGCGAAAACGTAAAGAGGTACACCAATATGAATGTCGGGAATACGGATAAAGTCCTCTGGATGAACGCTGCAGAGGTCGCATTTCTAAGAGCTGAAGGAGCATTAAGAGGCTGGAACATGGGTACAGCAGCTATGGCAGGGTCGACTCCGGCAGAAGGATTCTATAAAACAGGGATTAATTTATCATTTAATCAATGGGGAGCGGCAGGAGCAACTGCATATACAGAGGATAGCAGAAGTGTTGCTACATCGTATATAGATCCTTTAGGGGCATTTTCGAATACCGGTTCTACAAGTATGATTACCATTAAGTGGAATTCGGCAGCTGATATGGAACAAAATCTGGAACGGATCATTACCCAAAAGTGGATTGCCAATTTTCCATTAGGTATTGAAGCCTGGACAGAATACCGTCGTACCGGATATCCTAAACTGATGAGTGTATTACAGAATAACAGTGGCGGACGTGTGAACTCTCAGCGTATGGCACGCAGACTCCCTTATCCGCAGGATGAATACACGGAAAATGCTGTTAATGTGCAGAATGCAGTAAGTACTTATCTGAAAGGACCGGATGAAATGGGAACTGATTTATGGTGGGCAAAAAAGTAATATAAGAGGATTATGAAAAGAAAAATTAATTTAAAAATGTTGGTCTTCTCCACATGTTGTATGTGGGCATTGACCCTTATATTGATTTCATGTGAAAAGTGGACGGAAACAGAGGCTGTCAAAATAGAAGATCCGGATATCAGGACGCAAAATCCTGAACTCTATGCGGCCTATCTTGCTAATTTGAAAGCGTACAAAAGTTCTAAGCATAAAATTGTTTATGGTTGGTTTGATAATCGCGTCAAAACACCTGTCAACAGAGGTCAACATATAGAAAATGTACCTGATAGTGTGGATTTCGTAGTGTTGAAATCAGCCGATAACCTGACAGACCGCGAATTGCAGCAGATGGATGCTCTTAGAAATGAAAAGGGTACAAAGGTGATCTTCGGATTTGATTATGACGGGACTAAATTAGCCTATGATCTCAGAATGGATGAGCTCAAAAAGGAAGGGAAATTAACGGGATCTGAAAAGGATTTTGAGACTTATCTTTCTGATACTTTACAGTATACCCTGCAATTGATAGATAAATATAAATATGATGGAATCATAGCAGGTTACAGAGGGAAGAGTTCCACGCATATGACTGACAGTGAAAAGGAAACTTACAGTAAACGGGAAAAAATCTATCTCGATCTTGTTAGTAAGTGGTACAGCGCTAATAAAGGAAAAGTTCTTGTGTTTGAGGGATATCCTCAAAATCTGACAGATAAAACTATTCTTGCTTCCTGCTTACATATAATACTGCCTGATCTGGATGTAAAAGGTAAAGATAAGCTGTCATATAATATCCTTATGACAAATGTGGAAGGCGTACCTACAGATCGTTATATTGTTACAGCTTCTACTGTTTCTCTGGATAAAACGGACACCAAGACCGGAATATTTTCGGATGGTTCGCGTGCCCTTGCTGTAACTGCCGGTTGGGCAGCAACGACACATAGCGGATATACAGTTTCGGGACTGGGTATATACAATATGAACAATGATTATTTTAATACCTACAAAGTATATCAGTATACACGCGAGGCTATTAATACCCTAAATCCGTCTATAATTAAATGATTAAGATATGAAAAGTTTATATATATACATCCAGATAACACTTCTTTCAGTACTGGCTTTCAGTATCGGTTGTAAAAATGAAGAGATCTTCTCAAATAATGTATTTAATGCTGTTCCCAAGGTTGAAAATCTTCTGATCAAATCAACATTGATATCGGATGAGCGTAAATTGCAGGCATCAATAGCCAGACCGGAGACCCGAGATGTGAACATTACTTATCATGTAGATGCATCATTGGTTGAAAAATATAATGCAGCTTACTACGATAAAGCCATTATGTTGCCAAAAGAAAATTACCGCTTGCCTCAGGCATCTGCACAGATTCCGGCCGGAAGTGTAAAATCGAATGATGTGACCATTTACTTTGATAAAATAAATGAGTTGGATCGTGATCAGATCTATGTATTACCTGTGACTATAGCCAGTGCAGATATCGATATTTTACAGAGTGCCCGCACCACCTATTATGTGTTGAAAGGAGCTGCCCTTATCAATGTCGTAGCGGATCTTGAAGAAAACTATCTTCACATAAACCAATGGGCTAATGCCGGAGTGGTTAATAATCTGTCAGAGATTACAATGGAAACATTGATCCGCGCCCGTAATTATGACAGAATGATCAGTTCGGTGATGGGTATCGAAGGTCGTTTTCTGATTCGTCTGGGAGATGCAGGTTTTCCGTCCAATCAGGTTCAGGTAGCTACCAATTCGGGAAATTTTCCCGGAGGAGATTCCAATAAAGGATTGCCTTCTAACGAATGGGTACATATCGCTGTCACGTACAGCAGGACAAGCAGGGCTATCAAAATATATGTCAATGGAAAAGTTCAATCAGAAGGGACATTATCACTGGCGCCTATCTCTTTGGGAGTGAACGGACAGGATGGATTCTATATAGGACGGTCATATGCTGATGACCGGTTTTTTGCGGGTGAATTTGCGGAATGCAGAATATGGAATGTCGTCCGTACAGAAGAGGAAATTGCCGGTAATCCATATGAGGTGGATCCCAAAAGCACGGGCCTGGTAGCCTATTGGAAATGTAATGAAGGTGCAGGAAATACAGTGCAGGATTATACAGGAAATGGTAATAATCTGACCGCAAAAGCAGGTAAAGATATCAAATGGACTCCCGTATCCCTGCCGGCAAAAAAATAGAATAGTTAATCTAAAAATTGTAATGTAATGAACAATCACAGCTATAATAAAATCTGTCTTTTTGTGATCTTAGCTCTGATCACTATAGGAGGGATGACTTCCTGTAAAGAGGACCTTGTCAAAGTGGCGACAATTGATGAAGCAGGATTCCAGAGTAGTAAAGATGCTTTAGCATTTATTACTAACGGGGAAGGAAAAATAAATACTGGTAATCTCGAATTCCGGAACAGCGGAACGACAACACTTCAACTGAATCTTTCCAAAGCCGCTCCTGACGTTGTCAATGCCTCTCTTGCGTATAATGAAGCCGTATTGGATAATTATAACAAACAGAATGGAACAACTTATACCTTATTTCCGAAAGAGTTGTTGACACTCAGTAATAACGGACTGTTACAAGTCGCAAAGGGTGAAAATAAATCTACACAAATAGAAGTACAGGTTAAGACTGCAACGTCTCTGAGCACTGATGTTTCTTATGTCATTCCGGTACGTACAACTATCAGTTCAGGTAATGCGCTACTTTCAGCACGAGAGTCAGACTATCTTATTTTTGTAAAGGATCTTTCAAAGATTCCTACTGCTGCCAAATCTACCGGAATAGAAATTATCAGTTGTATGGAAGTCAATGACACCAATCCTTTAAATAATCTGAGTTTTACATTAAAAGGTAGTGGTAAGCCATTGATAGATATGGTTATTCTTTTTTCATCTAATATTAATTATAATGAGGAAACGGGTAAAGTGTATGTATATCATAATCCCAATGTACAGCATCTGTTGGATAATCGTATGAAATATCTTAAACCATTGAAAGATCGGGGTATTAAAGTCGTACTCAGTATACTGGGGAATCATGACCGTGCGGGAGTCGCTAATTTATCCGATAATACAGCTCGTGAATTTGCCAAAGAGCTTAAAGCTGTATGTGATGCTTATGATCTGGATGGAGTATTTTTTGATGATGAATATTCTAAAGAAATATACCCTCCGCCTCCCGGTTTTGTGTATCCATCTTCTGATGCAGCAGCCAGACTTTTTTATGAGACAAAAAAGGTAATGCCGAATAAATTTACGCTAGCTTATGTATACAGTTCAACGCGCTCTTTTAATGCTGTGGACGGGGTACAGCCGGGCCAGTTTGTAGATTATGGCCTTCATGATTACGGAGGATCATACGATCTTTCCGGAAATTATCCCGGAATGTCTAAGAAAGGAATGGCGCTGTATTCGCAAGAATTTGCGAGAGGTTATTACACAACTGCAGCTAATCTGAAAAGGTTGCGCGACGGAGGTTATGGCGCACATATGATCTTCGCGATGGATCCGAATCGAAGTAATTTTTTAAGACAGCAAAGGCAAATGAGTGATATTGCAAAAACATTGTTTGACGATGAACTTGTCTTTGATGGTAAGATATATAAAAAGGATTGGTAAGGGTTAAATTCTTTAATCCGATCCGATTTTAATGCTTTCTTGGATATATTGTTTTATTGTTTAGTTAGTTAGGCTCAACCCGAAAGGGTTGAGTTTTTTTGCTTTTACAGCTTTTCGTATTGTTTACGTATCATGTGATAATATTTGCTGTTCCGTGCATTTTCTGCCAGCTGATCAAAGCTCGATTTATACGCTGCAAAATCTCTGTAAAGGTATAGCTCATGGAAGACAAAAAAGGTAGTTACAGGATTTTCGTTGTTTTGCTGTATCATTTGTTTCAGATTACGTTCCATTTCCGCACTGTTATCACCGGCCTGGCTCTGTGCCTGTATCTGTTTATTCAGCTCTCCGGCCTGTATATAGTCTGCATTATTTACCGCTTCAGCCATTTTATTCTGCAAGGAATCTACGTGGTTTTTTTTAGCCTGCTTATCGTTTTCATAGATCTGCCAATACTTCTCAGACAGCGCACAATCTTTACAATCGTTGGGCAGGAGGGACAGGGTAGGCTGTTCAGTCAATTCTATCTTTTCTCTGTCGAGTGTAGGTTGAAGATTCACTTTATAAGTACTCTCCTGATCCGGATTCAGATATAGATTTTTGGTTAGTATAAATTGTTCATTCAGATCTTGTTTATTCCGGCTGGACCGGTACATATGATGAGGGATATATATTCTTTTCCAGGAAATGCTTAATACATACATATCTGTCGGTAAGGAGTCGAGCACCCATTCACCTGTCAGATTGGTAAAAGAAGTACTGCGCAGCTTTTCTCCGCTGATGTAGTGATAGATGTCTACTGTGCAGGAATCTATTAGCGGGCTATCAAATACTAAAGTCACTTTCTGGCTATCCTGTTTGCAGCTCAGAAATGTACAGAACAACAGGAGTATGCCGGCGGATGTTAATTTTTTCATATTGGTGAAATCAGCTTTTTTCTACAGGATCTTTATAAGTAAAGAGGGTGTTTGAAAAGGCATGATACTAGATCTGATTTGCCAGAAAAAATGAATTTACAATCTTAGTTATAGTACTTTAAGAATGGTTCAATTCTGTTTTTTCAGATTTGCAAAGACCGCGGCATACTTCTTCAAGACACCCTCCCTGAGGTTAATAATCTGAGGTTACAATATTTTTATTACCGAAGGGTATAAGTAGCTGTGACCGCTTCATTCCCTTTCTGATCATACGCAACAAAATCTATGTCTACATTTGTTCCGTTTTTTCTGACTTCTTTTGCAATCAGATAATGCGTTTTGATTTTATCTTTGAAGGCTATGACATTCTGATTTGTATTTGCATTGTATGTAAACGGATAAAACGAAAATGCATTCTGTCCAAACATACAGGTGAATCTCAGTAAAGTTGTATTTGCTGACCCGGGTATCTTCTCATAATAATCCACCAAAGGAGTATACATCGGTAAAAATCCTTTCGCTGAAATATTGGTTACAAAAGGATCTCTTGCCTGATAAGCAACAACCTGTGCATCAGGCCACACGCCTATACGGAATAAAAACGTTTTGCCTGGCGAGCCGTCTGCATATTTGACTACCAGATCACCGTCTCTGTTGACCAATCCGGTACGGCCGGTTGCTGTGGTGAGATCAAAATAACGATCAGCATCCGCCCAGGTCCAGTTGTCAGGTCTTTTAAACATTTTGTAAATCACGCCTCCTTCTTTGGTATAGACACGTCCGCTGCGGTATCCCCGGATCTCAAGTGTATCGGCCGATACTTTCACGACATTGTACACATGATCTGTAATGTCGGAGGCCATTGCTCCGATACGGAAGAATGAAGTCATTACCGATCCGGTCGTAAACGTAATCTGCGGACTGCCGATACCTGCCGAAATATTAAAGTATGAATCAGCAGGATCCGTATATCCGTATACCGTAGTGATATTCACTTTATTGGTTACCGTATCAAACTTGAGGACGACCGGTGAATAGACATTGTTACTCAGGCTCGACTTGACCATCATGACCCATCCGTTTTTGGAATTCTGGATCGTCTGTTTAAATTCCTGTGTCAGTCTGGCTGTTCTTTCCGGATTATCATCAAAGTAGGAGTTTGTAATCGTATCCTTCTCACAAGAGGAGAGCAATCCGATAACTGCCAGACCCATTATATATAATTTCTTAATCATAACGTTCATATTAATAGTTAACTTGATATACGAGTGAGTCTAATATAGGTTGCAGTTCATGCAGATCTATTCCCATATCCAGGTACTTCTGGTAAACCATTTTATATTTGGTTTCCAGCTTAGGGTTTTTACTTACGATAGTCTGAATCTCACTTTTAGGTTTTAGTGTAAGATTCTCCACCGTAGTTGCAAAATCTTCTTCCGGTGCATATCCACCATATGGGGTGAAGAAACCATCCAGATTGGCTTGTGCTGTACTACGGCTTCCGTAGGTAAGTCCATAGTATTCGCCTTGAGAGATACGATCATAGATGTAGCCGCGGCCTACCTTGTGATCGATCTGGTGTGCATGTTCATGAAATAAAGTGGAGATATGTGATCTTAACCAGCTTTTGTTGGTCTTGCTGAAATTGTTAACCCCACCCATACCTAATCTGTAAAACTGTCCGTTAAGACCTGCTCCTGCAGCTGTACCCGTCGAAGTAATATCATTGAAGTGTACAAACCCTCCTACAATGATAAATTCTATAGGTGTCTCTCCGTTAAAGAATTTTGGAAAACGCTCTTTAAGTGTTTTCAGCCATATTTTGTTGAGCATCACTTTTGTGTATTCCAGCGCGAGGTCATATCGTGCCGGCACGAAGAATGTACTTCCCGTGATGGTACGTGGCGAAAATTCGTAAATAATCTCTACACCATATGCTTTCTGGATTGAATCTGCCAGATAATCCAGCTCATTCCATGCAGATTTCGGTTTTTTCTCTTTTTTTGTAAAATAATCAGTCGTTTCGTCGATCTGATCTATTTTGGTACTGTCTTTAGCGCAACCTGCAAAGGTTAGCAAGGCAAACAGTACCAGCAGTGTTATCGTATTTTTCATAATTATCTCGGATTTAATTGATTTTCTAATGAAGGATTACCCACACGCGCATTTATAGGGATCTGTATAGCCGTTCTTTTGTCATTAGGTTCAAGTACGACATCCGGTGTGGCTGATGTCCTGACCAGACGATGTTCTATACGCAGACCCAAACGTTTGATATCATACCATCTGAAACCCTGTCCGATTAGCTCCATGCGTCTTTCTTTCAATACAGTTGCCAGAGCATTATCGGTAGTCGATGGAGTTGGCAAAGCCGTATAAGGTGTGATTCTCTCCTTACGGATGGCTTCGATATCCTGCATCGCTTTTGTGATATTAGGGCTCGCTATTTTGAGATAAGCCTCAGCTCTGTTTAGCAAAACTTCTTCCATCGTAAAGCAATCGTATCTTGAAGCTGCTGCATTCGGGTTATTGGGTTGATTGGCATACTTGACGACCAATGCCACACTGTCTATAACGGTACCTCCTGAACTGAAGGACTGGAACCGAAGATCCGAATTTGGCGTGCTGTAGAAGATTTCATGTGCGAGGTAAAATCCACACAGACGATACCCGATAGGACGACACAGAAACTGGCTGCTCTGTGCAGTCAGCAACAGGTTAGGGTGAATGCTGGGATTCATAATCTCCTGTGCCCAGTACTGCTCACTTGTGGTTCTTTTGCGGTTTACGTCATCACTCATCTTGCGTACAATTACACCTTTTTCAGCTACAGCGAGGTCGCTGTATTTGATGACATCATCCCAATTACCTTTGTATAGACTGACTCTGGAAAAGAATGCGTATATGCTGGCCATCGAGAAACGATAGGGTGTGTTCGGCATAAATTCGCGTCCTTCTTTCAGTAAAGCAAGGCCTTCATTCATGTCTTTTTCAATCTGATCGTACACTTGTTTGACTGTCGCGCGGTCAAACAGAGGCCGATTAGCTTTAGGTACTTCCAATACCAGCGGTACACCCAGATCTGTGGCTGAGGTCGCCGTATTGTAATGCATGCCAAAGAGATTTACTAATGAAAAATAGGCATAGGACCGGATCATCAAAGCTTCTCCCTTGATAGCTTTCTTTTGTGTCTCGTCTCCGGATGCTTTAGCTAATTCTTCTATGACCGAGTTCGCATCGTATATCTTTTTGTAATAATGTGCATAAGCAGCTCCCGGCGATGCAATATTTGTCTCCTCATATTCATCTTTCCAGAGATACAGCGGGATATAGCGTGCTCCCATATTTGCCTGCATTGTATTGGCATAGTGGTGGTAATTGTCAGTTAATATTTCTGTGAACATATCCTGACGTTCGGGATATGCATTCACCAGTACATCTTCGAGGATATCGAGCCCTTGTGTCAGGTCGAGCCTGTTGTCGTAAGGCTCATCCAGGAATTTTGAACATGAAGTAGAAAATCCTGCGGAGATTACTGTTAGTAAAAGTATGATATAAGCTCTCATAGTTTGTTCAATTAAAAACCTACGGTTAATCTTAGTGAGTATGATCTTGGATTAGGCAGAGATGTACCTCCTGTTAATAAAAGTTCAGGATCCACACCTCTCAGTTTGTCACTGGCTTTGTAATACAGATTATTTCCTGAAAGAATGATACGTGCATTTTTCACAAAAGGATATTTCTTGTTGATCAGACGGCCCAATTCGTACGAAACCATTACTTCATTAAGACGGATTACACTTGCATCTGCAACCCTGAAATTACTTCTGTTGTATGCTACTTCATCAATATTGGACACTGTACCGAGGTAGGTCCGCTGTATGGTACTCAACAGTCCGGGTACATTGGTGTAGTTTTCATCTCCGATAGTCTGCCAGCGATAATTAAGATCGGCAGATTTGGAACCGCTGTCATCATAAGAGCGTGCGGCAATAGGAGACATAAAGACCTTGTGGCCGTAAGCATAGGTAATAAATATGCGGAATTCAAATCCCTTATACTGTACTGAGTTAGAAAGTGATCCCGTGCCCAGTGGTTGTCTTGTACCCATATATTCAATCAGCGAACGATCTTTTTCACTGGCAATAATACCGGTTACACGCTGATCGCCTTTCCAGAAAGTAGGACGTCCATCTTCATTCAGTCCTGCAAAGCGGAAAGCATACAGACCTTCATACGGCTTGCCGTTAAGCGGGTAGCCGTTAGAGCGGGTGATCTGTGTCAATAATGAAGACTCCAGTTCTCCTCCGATGACATTATTCTTTACATAGCCATATATAAAGTTGGCATCCCATTTCAGATCTTCTTTATTCAGGATATTTTTGATTCCGATAGTCAAATCCACTCCGCGATTGGTCATGCTGGCGAAATTGACTGTTTTTGTTTCGAATCCTTCTTCCTGCGCCACGTTGATCGTTGCAATCAGATCTTTGTTTTTACGGTCATAATATTCCCCGACAAAAGTCAGTTTATCAAATAAACCAAATTCTAAACCCACGTTTTTGATATAATCTTTCTCCCAGTTAAGGTTGTATAATTCTGGTGAAGATACATTCACACCGATATCACTGTTTTGAGCATCCAGTCTGGTTTTGTTGATGAATGCTGCACTTCTCAATGGAGAGGATTGGTAAGCATTACCGCGTAATGCATAACTACCACGTAACTTTAAATAATCTACAGTCTCGCTGATTGCTCCTTTTTTGAAGAAATCTTCACGATCAATATTCCATGAAACACCCACACTGTAGTTTGGTAAAAATTTGGATCGTGTCATACGGCCAAACATATTGCTGGCATCCATACGTCCTCCGGCTTCTATATTATATCTTTCCAGAAATGAATATTGTACGTTGGCGTAATAGCCTGTTCTGTTTTCGTTTTCGAAAGACTCGATGTAGACACGGTCGTCTGTATTTACAGAATGGATCATGGCCAGTTTGCTTGGTGAGATAATCTTGCCTCCATAGTACAGATAGCCTATTCCTTTGGTATACTGACGGTCTATACGGTCACTGCTGATCTCCATACCTGCCAATGCATCCACAGCATGTTTGGACCATTTCTTATTGAAGTTCAACTGATTTCTGATGTAAAGATTTTTACCCCAGTTGGAGCGTGCATACAGAAAGCCTCCGCGTGGCAGGATAGTCTCTTTGTATCCGTTAGGATCTGCAGGATCCTGATACAGCAGGGTGTTCTGTCCACGTAATACATCATTATAATCGACACGGTAAGCATTTGCCACATTAGATCTTTCTGTTACCGTATGGTCATAGCTGTTGTTTGTTTTTCGCAATGATAGTGTAAGGTCATAGCGTAATGCTTTGGTGATCTGATAAGATGGTCTGATATTCAGTTTGATATCCTGAGACTTGACTTGTGTGAAGTTTTCTTTTAACTCTTCAATAATATTGAAAGGAGCCAGATTTTCAGTGTAATACTTGTATGATCCGTCCTCGTTGTACGGATACATGGTACGGCTGGTATTCATCGCGTACAGGAACGGGTTGATCTCAAATTGTCTGGAGATATCCGAATATGTAGTTGTACTGTTGTATGTTCCGGGCGTGAACTGATCACGGTAAGACCAGTTGAGGTTGACATCGAGTTTCAGTTTGCTTGTGATGTTAAATACATTACGTGCATCTACAGTAAAACGATCCATATTATAGCCGATGGCCTGTCCGTCATCATGTGCATAACTACCAGACAGGTAATAGGTATTCTTATCAGATCCTCCGTTGAAAGAAAGCGAGTGTTCCTGTACCACATTATTCCGGAATAACACATCAAACCAATCTGTATTGGCCATAGTTGATTTATTCAATTCCGCATAGGCCTGATCCAGGTTGATATTTCTAAGCGCCAGTTGTTTGTATGTCTCTGTATAAGCTCCTGTATAGGTAGGCCAGTTGGCATTGGACAGATATCCCATATCATACATCTGCTTGTACAATCCCATTTCTTCCTGTGAATTCATCAGGTTGAAATTTTTGATATTGGGTTTGATACCCAGCGATAGTGCTGTAGAAAAGTTGATGTTTCGCTGATTGTATGCCCCTGATTTGGTGGTAATGGAGATAACCCCGTTTGCAGCTCTTGTACCGTACAAAGCCGTTGCTGCCCCATCTTTCAGGATCACGATATCTTCTATATCCTGCGCATTCAGTCCTGCAATTGCGGATCCTAATACTGAAGCCGGATCTCCTGAGTACAACTGGCTGACAGCTACATTGGAAGGGGAGGTGATCGGTACCCCGTTTATGACATAAAGCGGTTCCTGATTGGCACTGATAGATGAATTACCACGAATCCTGATTTTAGGTGTAGACCCGAATGTTCCTGAAGTATTCTGTACACTTACACCTGCTGCTGCTCCCTGCAACATTCTGGAAACGTCAATGGCACCGGAGCGGTCAATCACATTTTTGTCAACCTGACTCACCGAACCCGTAAACTTGCGTTTATCCAGTTTCTGGAATCCTGTAACAACGACTTCATCCATACCTATGTCCGAGGGAGTAAGAGAAACATTGAGTACATTGTCTGTGGCCTTACGGCGTATGGTTCCGAATCCCAACAGATTGAATTGTAGCGTAGCATTGTTATTTCTCAAGGTTAACCTGTATGCTCCATCATTGTTGGTCGCTGTAGAATTGTTGGTTTCCAATTCGGTTACCGTCACGCCGGAAAGAGGTTGCCCTCTCTGATCTACGACTCTTCCTGTGATCACCTTTTGCTGCACCATCGTGTTGGGACTGGTGATCGCTACCGATTCTTTAGCTTTTACCGTTATGATTTTGTCCGTAATCACAAAATCAAAAGGTTGATTCTGAAAAATCAGAGTCAGTGCATCGTTTATATTCTCATTGGCGACAGCTACGGATACTGGTTTGGAGATCTTTACGAAATGGGAGTTAAACAGGAAGTTATACCCACTTTGCCGCTGGATCTCTTTCAGTACATTAATAAGTTGCTCATTCCTTACTTTTAGATTGATGTTCTGCCCGAAGGTATGGGCATTTACATGAAACATGAAGGCGAACAATAGCAATGGAATTAGTTTCATGGCTAGAATAACGCTTTTGGAAATTCTGCATTCATGTATCCGGTTTTTCACAACTATGCAAAACCTGGATATAAATGCATATACTTTTTCTTTCATAAGATTTGGTTGCGTACAGATACGGCGTACTACAGCAGTTTGGTCAACTCACTGATTTACGTATATTTGTACAGGTTGGTTTAAAAAATAGTTTGTTACTTTCTTAGGCCAATTAGGTATATATGACCGCATATGACTGGGGATGGTGCGAACATCTCCAGTTTTTTTTATCTCTTTAGGTCTAGTGTTTAACCATTATCCTCCTTTCCTCGATTTTAAATTTGTAACTCGTATTCATTTGTATGACATCCAGCAGATCTGATAACATCACATCTCTGGAAATAGAACCGGACAAGGGCTCGTCTTTGAAATTCTTGTCAGCAAACACAAACTCTACATTGTACCATCGTTCTATTTCTGCGATTACAGAGAGGAGAGAGGTATTGTTAAAGACAAATTTGCCGTCTTTCCAGGCGCTGATCTCTTCTACATTGACATGACGGACGGTAATCATATCTTTGGCAAGTGCCTGCTCACCCGGATGCAGGATCATACTCGTCTTGTTGGGTAGTGTGACGCTGACTTTTCCCTCTACCAATGTGGTTTTGACTCCTTTTTTTGCATCGTAGGTGTTGATATTGAATGTTGTTCCGAGTACTTCCACGTCCTGTCCTTCTGTGTGCACAATAAAAGGTTGAGCCGAATTTTTGACGACTTCAAAAAATCCTTCCCCGACTAACGTTACTTCCCTTTTGTCGCCGCGGAATGTGACCGGATACCGGATGGAAGACATGGCGTTGAGGTGCACTTTGGATCCGTCAGGCAGAACAACCATTGTATAAGCCGCTTTAGGTGTTTCGATAATATTGGTTTTGGTTTCTATCTCGTGTTGGTTGTCGTATTCATACGATATCTGACCATCTTTGCTTTTTACAATGCGGAATCCTTTCTCTTCATAGATAACACCTGTTACAGCGGTATCGAGATTTATTTTTTTGCCATTTTCAAAAGTCAATGTAGCAGCAGATACAGCGGGATGCACATCATTGGATCTCTGTACAAGTCCGGGATGGATGTCGGCCTTTTCAGACCGGTTTAAAAAGAAGAGTCCGCAAACAAGGAGTATGCTGGCAGCTGCAGCGATCCAGCTCCATGTACGAAATACACCTGTTGATGGTTTGTCGGAGCCGGAGGAAATGCTGGCGACAGATTTATCCGCTATAGTAGAATTGATCTTGCTGTAAATCCGGAGTAGTCTCTGGTCAATCAGTTCATCTGCCAGGTCTGGATCCGCATCGACAGAACCAAGCTCCTGCTGTACAATTTTTTTTAGTTCATCATTGCTAAGCTCAGAGAGTTGGAGAAATAAGATTTCATATTCCTCTTTATCTATCCTTTTTGTAAGATATTTTTTTAGTAATAGGCTTAGCTCAGTTGTATTTTTCATGAATTGTCGGCTTTTGGACGCGGTTCTGATATGAATACGTTCAAAAACAAAAAACTCACTATTCGAAAAGTGAAAAAAAGTGAAAAAAATTAAAAATCTTTGAAAATCATTAAAATCAGGGCTGATTTTAACGTGTTCTCGTGTTCTATAGCATATTTTTTAAGAAATTTCATAGCGATTACGAGCTGATTGCTGATCGTTGAATACGAAATATTCAATTCTTCACTGACTTCCTTATATGATCTGCCCTCTATCTTGCATAATCGAAAAATCAGCTTTCGCTGCGGAGGCATTTGTTCAATCGCCTGCTCCAGAATATTCAGATTTTCCTTGTAGATATAGTCTTCATCCGGAGAAGTGCTGTACTCCATAAAATTGTCCCACAGTTCCTTCTGTAACTTTTTGTCCCGTGTTAATTTTCTGAATACATCTATGGCCATATGATCTGCCATACGGAGAATATAGGCCGAGAAAGGTTTGTCTGCATCTATGGTTTCGCGCATATCCCAGATTTTGATAAAGAGACTCTGAAGAATTTCATCTGCCGTTTCCGGATCTTTGAGTAGGAAAAGAAGTCGCTTGTAGATGATTTTCGAATATCGTTTGTAGATATGTTCAAATGCTTGCGCACTTCCTCCTGAAAACTGGAGAATGATTTCTTTATTTAAATCTGTTGCAGTCATTTGACAAAAACGGGTATAGTATTTTTTAGTGTCAGGTTAATTATCGGATGTAAGCTTTTATAAAACTGAAATCATACAGTCAGTTATAAGACATCGGATATACAAACATTAGTAAAGGTCATAACAGGCCTGTAAATTTTTGCTTATACCGTAAATATAAACCTTTTTGAGCATATCTGTATAGTATCTGGTTCAATGAAGCATAAAAAAATAAGGAAGAGAGCCGGAATGCTGTAATTAAAGAGAAGAGTGGGGAGAACCTGTGTTACTCAAAAGTTGAAATTTATCTTTCAGGTAACAAGTAAAACAGCTACCCGGCAGGATAGCTGTTTACATTTTTGCAAGGGATTATAAAGTCGCCATGTCAATAACAAAACGATACCTTACATCTCCTTTGATCATGCGGTCATAAGCTGTCTGAATATCTTTGATATCAATAAGTTCGATATCCGATACAATCTGATGTTCTGCGCAAAAATCTAACATTTCCTGAGTTTCAGCAATGCCTCCGATTCCTGATCCGGCAACGCTTTTGCGGCCGTCTATAAATGCGAAAGCCGGTATTTTGTGCGCCTCAGGTGGTACACCAACGATGATATGCACACCATTTGTTCTCAAAAGAGACATATACATGGCCATATCATGTTCGGCACTAACAGTATCCAGGATAAAATCAAATGAATTTTTTGCCTTTGCCACTTGTTCCGGATCCGTAGTGACTACGAAATGATGTGCTCCCAATTTGCGGGCATCGGCTTCTTTATTCGGAGAAGTACTGAGTACCGTTACTTCAGCGCCGAATGCGACTCCAAATTTAACTGCCATATGTCCCAGTCCACCCAGTCCTAATACAGCCAGCTTGTGTCCTTTGCCTACTTTCCAATGTCTTAACGGAGAATAGGTGGTAATGCCAGCGCACAATAAAGGTGCTGTAGCAGCAAGAGAAAGTGATGCAGGGACATGTAATACGAAGTCCTCATTGACAACTATTGTATTGGAATACCCACCATAAGTAGGGGCTCCGTCCGTATACTTGTTGATACCGTTATAAGTCTGGATATTTCCGTTGTCACAATACTGCTCCAGTCCTTCCTGACAGTTGGGGCAGGTTCTGCAGGAATCAACCATACATCCTGTTCCGGCCAGATCACCTACTTTGAAACGGGTCACATGCTCACCTACTTTGATGACTTTACCTACAATTTCGTGTCCCGGAACCATGGGGAATATTCCCGGAAACCAATCGTTGCGTATCTGATGAAGATCTGAATGACAGACGCCACAGTACTGAATGTCAAATTGTACATCATGCGGACCTACTTCACGACGCTCAAATTCCCATTCGGCCAAATCCGAAGTCGGAGTTTGTGCTGCGTATCCTTTTGTTGTAATCATAAGTATATTGTTTGTTTTTTTAAAGCTAACATGAATGTACAGCTTTTGTTTTATGCAGGAAGATATGTTTGTGTTTATTTTTTGTAATAAAATTGTGTGTCAGATCCGGAATGTTTTCTGATGTCTTTAAAGTAATTGTAGGAGTTAGGCTACAGTTTAAATTTTTGCTAAATAAACAGTTTGTTGTTGTGTTTTCTGATTTATATTTTCGTTTGAAATATATTAATCTGCAATGAATAGTAAAAGAATTTCAGTTTTATTTGGTTTGGGCTTTATGCTCTGTTCAGCTTTCGTTTTCGGGCAGGAGATTCCAAAAGAATATCATAAAAAATATGACGGTAAGAAGGTACAGCAGTTTCTTTTGCTTTCTTCTAAAAAGGATAATAGTGATAAGATCATTTTAAATGCTGCCGGAGAAAAAATTGCTTCTTTTAATGAGAAGAAACCTTTAATTTTTATGTCAGATAAAGGAGTGGCTTATGTTGCTAACAATGTGAAAGGTGCAAATGACGGAGGAGGATTTGTATCCGATGAATATCAGGATATTGATATACTGGATTTGAGTACGAATACAAGTAAGAAGGCGGACTTTACAATCCCTGTATTTCCTTACGACGATAAAGAACTGATTTTGTTCAAAAAGGGGGGACGATATGGAGCGATGAACAAATCTGAGGCCGTCGTTGTAGAACCTGTTCTTAAAAATATTATTCCAGTATCTTCTTCCGGAGCTTCTTACCTGATGGTAGCGGATAATGAGTACTATCTGGTGGACAATTATGGCAAGAATATTTTGGATAAAAAATTTGTGTACAGTACGCAGCATATCAATACGGACTGGATTAGAGGGGATAAAATATTAGCCTCTGCAGACGGGCATGGGTTCGGGCTTTATGATTATGTCACTAAGCAGCAGATCGTGCCTTATGAATATACTGTAGTGGATCATTTGAAGGGTAATCTGTATCTGGTAAAGAAAAATGAACTGGCGGGTGTATATGATTCCGATGCGAGGGCTTTGGTTTTGCCTTTTGAAGCAGGGGTGAATTATGTGCAGTCTGTCATAAAGGATCCGAAAAGCTCTTCTTTGTATTTTGTGGTGTCTGTGGACCGTGATGGTAAGAATCTGATTAATATTATACATAACGGAAAACTTCTGGTAGATGAAAAACATCAGTTAGAAAATATGAGTAGTAATCCCGAATTTCCATTTGTAGATGGAAAAAATACGAAGGGTGAGCATTATATCTTTGACCTGAGCCAGCCTAAAATGCTGATGAACGGATTGCCATCTATTAAGCGGATGACACGCATTGAATATCTGGATCAAAAACCGGGATTTGTTCGTGTTGTTTCGGAGGTCGATCCTAATGTAACCGGTGGAGATAACCGAGACTGGGTGATGTTGTTAGATGTAAGTGGCAGAGTGTTGTCTGGTTACCGTCCGGCACAGGATTTTCGCCGCTTTGATCTCGAAGGGGGTAAACCTATTATATTAGCAGCCTACAACAAATCAAATGTATATATTGTCAATGTAATGTTTGGCGCTGATCAACCGATCCTTGAAAACTTAAAGTTGAATATTATCAATGCTAAAGTTGTAGAAAATAAGATAAAGATACAGCTTCCGGGAGATATCAGCAATGTATTGCCCTCCGGTCAATCGGTACTCGGTGGTGCGATTCTGATAGATAATTCCGGCAAAGTAGAATATGTCAGACCTTAACCTTGCTAGTAGTACAGCGGATATGCGTATCCGCTGACATTTGATTAGTCACTTACTTTATTTACGGATTCATTTGGGATATTATAAGAGATAGTACTATCTTTAGTACAGCATTTTATAAACCTGGCTGATTTTGATCAAATACTTTGGGCTTTATCCTTATTTTACACATATTTAAAATAAAAGATATACAGGCTTAACATCATTTGTTCAAATTAGCGACTTAATTCAACCCATGAAATCCCAACAGCGAAGTAATGTCCTGGTCTAATTTTATACATGGTGATGCAAAGGCATTTGAATCTATCTATCAGCAATATATAGATGATCTGTTTGCGTTTGGTCTCAAGTTTCATGCAGATCGGGAAACTGTGCTGGACTGTATACACGACTTATTTCTGGATCTATATAACAATCCGCGTATTGCGAAGGATGTAGAAGTTAAGTATTACCTGTTCTCAGCTTTGAGAAGAAGAATTCTCAAACGTAAGAAAGCAGATGTGTACGAACCGCTGGAGAGTCTTCCGGAAAATGTATGGGCAATAGGTTCACATGAACTGGATCTTATTCTGAAGGAAAACCAGGATATCAACGTACAGAAAGTCAAGCAGGAGATAGATAAGCTGCCCAAACGGCAGAAAGAGGTGTTGTATCTTAAGTACTATATGGAATTTTCCTATGAGGAGATTGCCAGCATTATGAATGTCAGTGTGGAATCCTGTCGTACATTATCTTACCGGGCATTCCGGGTGCTCAAATCTCATATGGGGCCTTTGGAATATATGTCAGCCCTGATTTATATTTTTTTAAAATAGATTTTCGGAAACTGAATATTACTACAACACAAATTTATATCAAAATAATCAATGGTAAAGTTGGTAATATTGTAAATTAAATAAGGTATCGCATAAATTTAAAAGTATGGAGAAAGCCCTTGCTGCACAATTATAAGTTCAATACTGTAAGAGAAACTCATACTATAGGCATATGCTATTTTTTGTACTTTAGCTATTTATAAAAGTTAAACCTGAAATCAGTTGCACAACATCAAGCATATTTGGTATTATTGGCAAAATTTTATGAGGGTTATAAACAAGGTAGTGACCATTTTGTAAAGAAATTACCTGAAAAGATGAAATTGATTGATTATAAAAATAATGAAAAATAAGATAGGGTTTAACCTGGTTTTCGCATTAATTGCTTTTCCGATTGGATTAGCATTACTTCGTGAATTTGATTTCCAGACTTTTACATTTAAAAAAACGGCATTAGGTATTCTTTATCTTATTACATTTATAGCTTGTGTGTTTTTTATGCTAAGGAAAAATAAAATTGATGGTAATAACTGAAATTCATTAACAAGTGTATTATTAATTACTCTTACCAAATCGTTATCAGATTTGTTTAAAAATTTTAAAATAAAATGTCTATGCCGCTGTACTTTTTTGCTCTTTGTATATAAAGGGGGAAATATAGCATTTGGAAAAGCATAGAAACCAATTAAAAAAAATATTTGATCTGCCGGAAAATGAACAGCTGACAGATCCGGAAAGAGCAGAACTGATGGCCTCTGTAATCCGTCGCGGACGGCAAAAGAGACATCGTTCGGTATACATGATGCTCACTGCAGCCTGTGTCTTATTAATCGGATCACTTTTTATTTTCTACCCCCGGGCGGACGACACCTCATTCGACCTTTCTAGGGTTGCGGAATTTAATCAGAAGCGATTTGAATCTACCGATCAGATTCAGATTGTCAAATCTAAAATCTTCATTTCACCTATTACCAATGATTCCGGTCTGCTGTCCGGAGATGTTTCCTATGCTGCAGATAGTATGCTGGATTTGTCTGATGAGTCAGCAGCTTCTTACACTACGATATATGTTCCGAACGGACACCGGCAGGAAGTCACGTTGACAGATGGTACCAGAGTCTGGCTAAATGCTGGATCTTACCTCACGATGGACAAAAATATGAGGGGCAAAGAGCGTAGGGTTTACCTTAACGGAGAAGCCTATTTTGATGTGACACATACCGGGAAGCCATTTTTTGTACAGATGAAAGCGCATACGGTAGAGGTCGTAGGTACTTCATTTAATATCAATAGCTATGAACGTGATCAGCAGACTACTGTGGAGCTGATCACGGGAAAAGTGTTGTTTCATAGTAATAGCAAAGGTTTTGAGAAAATAGCAATGAGTCCCGGACAGCGTATTGCTGCTTATGAGAATCCAGGCAGGGTGGTGATTGATAAGTCGGGCGTGGCGCAGGATATTCTGTGGACCAAAAAGCAAATATCATTGAATAAGATCAGACTTCAGGATCTGTTCCGGAAAATAGAACGTCTGTATAATGTATCTATAGATGCTGATCCTGCACTGGATAATATAGATCTTTCCTACTCGGGGCGTCTGGATTTGCGGGAAGATGTTGTCGCTGTACTGAAGAATATATACGAACTCAGAGATTATCAGATAATATTAAAAGAAAAGGAGGTGACTATAAGAAAACCTAAATCTACTAAATAAGAAGAATAAGGAGGAGCTGCTACTCCCCCTTATCACATTTATTGATCTTAAACAGTTAAAATCGTACTAAAATTATGAAAAAAAAGCAATCCTGGCAAGAATTGGCCGGGTGGAGGCATTTTGATGTCAAATTCTACTATTATATGAAAGTTACCTCCCTCTTGACTACTTTACTTTTTATGACATTTGCCGCCAAAGCCTATTCACAGCGGGTGTCTTTAAAACTAAGTAATGTTACCTTTAAAGTCTTTCTGCAATCTATTCAGGATCAGACTAATGTAGCATTACTCTACAACGATCACCTTATCGAAAATAAGCGGATATCCGTACAGGCGAATCAGGTGGAATTGCGTGAGCTTCTGAAACGGGAGCTGCCGAAGTACGGTCTGGATTATACTATCAGTGGTAATCAGATTACGCTGGTTCCCTCTGCTGTAATCCGCACTGTAGCAACAGAAAACCGGCCGCAGGAAATGATCCGGATCAAAGGCCGTGTATTTAACAGCGGAGAACCTCCGCAGGCACTTTCATCCGTCTCTGTCGCTGTACTGGGCGGAAGTCAAGGTGTGCATACCGATGAAGGTGGATACTACGAACTGGAAGTGCCTAAAGGTGCGACCTTAGTCTTCAGTATGGTGGGATACCATAGCAAACAGGTTCCTGTCAGCAAGACTGAAAATAACCTGACCATTTCTCTGTTGGAGAATGTTTCGGATCTGGAAGAGGTCGTTGTCGTGGGGATGACCGAAATGCAGCGTAAGCATATTGCAAGTTCTGTCGCCAGTCTGGATATCAAGTCCAGTATTGAAGGTAAGCCTATTACCAATCTTTCTCAATCATTGCAGGGTGGAGTGACAGGTTTACAGGTACAACAGGGATCCGGTCTTCCGGGAGGAGATGCGGCCAGTATAAAGATCAGAGGGATCTCTACTTTAAATAACTCCGATCCGCTGGTGTTGGTCGATGGGGTACCTATGGATATGAACCATATCGATCCGGTGACTATTGAAAGTGTAACTATTCTGAAAGATGCAGCAGCTGCGGCTATATATGGAGCGAGAGCAGCGAATGGTGTGATTCTGGTGACCACCAAACGGGGTAAAGCCGGTCAGATCAATATTTTATATGACGGATATCTGGGCATGCAGACACCAACGATACTGCCTGAATTCGTAGATGCCCCGACTTATATGCGTATGTATAACTATGCACAGGTGGCTTCAGGCGGACAGGTATTTTATTCGGACGATCAGATTGCGAAGACAGAAGCCGGAGATGATCCGGTCAATTATCCGAATACCAACTGGACAAAGGAACTGATCGATGAGTACTCTCCTTTGACATCACATTCGCTATCGGTTAGCGGAGGGAATGATGTGGCGCGATTTGCAGTAACGGGTAATTATATGAATCAGCAGGGAATGATCCCGCAGAACAAGATGGACCGCTTTAATATACGTGCCAATACCTCGGTATCCTTGTCCAAAAGATTTTTAATTAATCTGGATGTATTGGGGATCCGCCGGAATACGATGTATCCTAACCGACCCATTTCGAACGGGGGCAGCCGTTTGCTGGATGATCTGTACAGGCTTCCGCCTACGGTATTGCCTAAATATCCTCAGGAAGAAGGCTGGCCGACTATTTACGGACGCTATGCAGATATTGTCAATCCGATAGCGTATTCTGAAGTAGGGGGAAGTATAGGATACCAGTATGATCAGGCTACGATCAATCTTCAGCCCAAATGGTCTATTACTAATGATTTGAATATCAGGGGACAATTCAGTTACCGGCTCAACAGTGATGTATATAAGCAAAACAGGGATAATTATTATTTCTTTGATTACTATACCAAGCAACTTGTACAGACCTGGGCTGTTCAGCGTGATGCGTATTCTGAAGTACGGGATACCTATTACTACCTCAGTGGTGCTGTAGATTACAGTAAGAATTTTGGTAAACACAATCTTTTTGCGATGGGTGGTTTTTCAATGGAAAAATTCAACAACGGATACTGGAATTCTTCAGCTCTGGTATCTTCTTATGCAAAGGTCAACTATGCTTATGCAGATCGCTATCTGCTGGAAGCCTCTTTCCGTGCAGACGGCTCATCCAAATTCGGCCCTAATAATAAATACGGATATTTTCCCTCTGTTGCATTTGGCTGGAATGTGCACAATGAATCTTTCTTTAATGTAGAGGCAATAAGCAATTTTAAGATCAGAGCTTCGTATGGTCAGCTTGGAAATGAGAATATAGGATTGTACCGCTATCAGAATCTGATCAATACCAGTAATGGCACAGAGAGTGTATGGGGTAATCCGGATATTTCGTGGGAAAAAGTGAATATTCTGGATATCGGTTTGGATATGGCTTTGTTTCAGAATAAACTAAGCCTGACTTTTGATTACTACGATAAGAAGACTTCAGATGTTATTCTGTATCCTTCCGTAGCTCCTTCAGGCGCCATAGGTTCTGCTCCGTTAAATGCCGGTGAGGTGACCAACAAAGGGGTGGAACTTTCATTGAATTATAATGGTAAACTGAGCCAGGATTTTGACTTTTCAGTCCGCCCCGGTATTACGTATAATAAAAATAAGATCACTGATCTGCTTGGCGGACCTTATATCAGCGGTATAGAGATCAACGAAAAAGGTTCCAGTATCAAAAGTTATTACGGGTATGCTTCCAACGGAATTCTGCAGTATTCGGATTTTGAAGCAGACAAGACGACAGCCAAAGTACCTGTTGTAGCCGGGCAGGGGCCCGGAGATATCAAGTATATCGATCTTAACGGAGACGGTATCATCGATGAGAATGATCAGCAGATCATAGGTGATCCGACACCGCGTATCAATTATTTTGCAAATTTTAATTTCCGGTATAAAAATGTGGATCTGGAATTTCTGCTTCAGGGTACCGGTGATCATGATTATTCGGGCAATCTCGGAGGTAAATCTGCAGGATACTTATGGCACCCACTTAACATGAGTGCTTCCGGAGGAGTGCCTACAACCTACAGAGCAGCCAATACCTGGCGTGAAAATAATCAGGATGCAATCTTTCCACGCTTACTGGCGAATCCGGCTACAAATGTGTTGCGGAGTGATTTCTGGTTGTTCAATGCACGGTATATGCGTGTCAAATTTATTCAATTAGGCTACAGGCTCAATCCTGCTTTTATGAATAAGTATGGTATCAAATCCAGCCGTATCTATATGAACGTGCAGAACCCGTTTATTTTTACGGGTGTGAAAATGGCGGATCCCGAATCTCAGGGCGGTTCTTATACCTATGCTATTATGAAAACATTTTCTCTGGGTCTAACTGTTAATTTTTAATCTGAAAACCTGAAATGAAAAATAATATTAAATATTTAGTTTACAGTATGTTGTCTCTGTCTTTGCTGCAGACTTCATGCGAAAGTTTTCTGACCATTGATAGCCCCACAGGTGTGACGGATGAGCAGTGGTGGAATACGGAAACGGATGCTTACAATGCGATAGCTTCTGTATATGTCGGTATCCCGGGAGGTTCGTCCGGGCGTAATATTATGTACTATGCCGGCCTGACAGATGAAGCGGTGCACCGTGGAGATTTTAAAGGAGACTACGATAGTTTTACCCGTGGACTGGCAACCAGCAGATGGGGAGTTGCCAATTCCATTTGGCAGGATGATTACATCTGTGTGAGAAGAGCAAACCGATTTCTTGAAAATGTAGACCGTGTATATATGGATGCCACACTCAAGGATAGAATGAAACTGGAAGCAAGAGCGCTGAGAGCTTATTATCATATGGAACTGATGCTGCTATTCGGGGATATTCCGTTACTGGAGCGTTCGCTCACTCCCGAAGAAAATACACAACCCCGTACAGCGGAACAAAAGGTCTATGAATTTGTTGTCAGTGAACTGAAATACTGTGCCGAAAACTTACCTTCCTCTTATGTCAATGCGGATCGCTGGCGTATGACGAGTGGTGTCTGCTGGTCGCTGTTATCCCGATTGGGACTGATCAAAAAAGATTTTGAACTCGCTAAGACAGCATCCAAAAAAGTAATAGAGTCTGGTGTCTACAAACTGTGGGTCAATAATACAAACCGATCTGCGAGCTATAGCGAATTGTTTAGCTATGTGGGCGAACTGAATGATGAGCGTATATTCTTTAAGGAGAACGGATGCAGCAATGCATGGACTACATTTGCGCCTTTTGGTATAGGCGGTGAGACCTATCTGTCACCTACCAATAAAGTGATAGATAACTACGAAACCAGACAAGGAAAGACTATTCAGGAATTAGGTCGTGATTCTATGCTAGTCTATCAGAAGAATCCGAATTTCAATAATAACAGAGATCCGAGGTTGCGTGCTTCGGTATTTGTACCGTATGAAAGTTTTCAGGGACAGTATACGTTAGATCCGTTTTATAATCCCAGTGATAAGATAGGGGAGACCAAGTCTACCGCTACAGGGTACTGGATTAAGAAATATGTAGATGCACGCGATAGACAGTCTAAGAGTGGCAGTCTGGATTTTATGATCATTCGCTATGCTGAAATTTTATTGAATTACTCCGAAGCGCTTATTGAATCCGGTGAATGGAATCATGCTGATGTTACCAGATACATCAATGAGGTGCGGTCCAGAGCAGCTATGCCTGCGATCAATACCGGGCTTTATAATTCGCAGGCTAAGATGAGAGAACTTATCCGAAGAGAAAGACAGGCAGAGCTTGCATTTGAAGGAGGTCGTTATTTTGATATCCGCAGATGGGGCATTGATACTGAAGTGTTGAACGGTGAGGTGTACGGAGCGACCAATCCTACAACCGGAGAACTGGTAAAAGTCCAGACTCGCAAGTATAGCCGATCCCGCGAAGGACTGTGGCCGATCCCGGAAAATGAAATTATTGCTAATCCTAATATAGTTCAAAATCCAAATTATTAATATGAAAAGCAACACGATATTATATGGCTTACTTAGCCTTTTTATATTAGTTTCTCTTTCTTCCTGCCGTAAGTCTTACAGTGCAGGAGACTGGGATATTCTGCCGGAAAAAGAAACCCCTAATCCTATAGATTCGGGAAGTAATGCTCCGACAAAAACGTTAAAAGTGATGTCTGTCAATATGCGTCTCAGTACGATTCCTGACTTTGCAACCATGATCACCTATATCAAAGAGTATAGTCCCGATCTGTTGTTTCTGAGACAGATAGATAGTGCAACGACACGGGTAGAGAAAGTCAACAGACCTCAGGTGATGGCAGATTCATTGGGTATGGAAGTATTTTTCAAAAAGAACTTTGATTACCAGACCGGAGGGTTCGGAAATGCAGTTCTTTCCAAATTTCCGATCAAAGAAAAAGTTGCACAAATCCTGAGACGTGAAGATGGAAATACGGCAGAACTGCGGAGTGCCGTGATGATTCGTGTGGAAGTAGAGAAAGATCATGATGTGTATTTTGCAGGAACAGAGCTGGATCCTTCTGTCGTGAACAACAGAAATCTGCAGGTGGTAGATCTCCTGAATATGACAGAAAAGATTACTGAACCTGTGATCCTGGTGGGTAATTTTAATGAGCAGGAGAGTGCGAACGGGCAAGTGCTCAGCTACTTAAAAGGCTCATTCACTTTTGCCTGTCTGGGTGCAGGATGTCCGATGAATTCACCGAAAGCCAGTCCTACAGGTATATATGATTATATCACTTTCAAAGGTGCGGGCGGGAAACTGGCTCTGTCCAATTATCTGGCCTTTCCGAAATCTGCAAATACTTTTCTGCCGATGACAGCTTCTTTTAAACTTAAAATCGAACAATAATTATGAATAAACTTAAAATTTTGATGCTTACCTGCTTTGTCAGTATTGCATCACTGGCCTGTTCCAGCGATAAGAAGGAAATCCCGGAGCCGAAAACAGAAAAAAGTAAACTGACGGTTATCACGTATAATATCCATCATGGAGCACCGGAAAACTCGGAGGTGGTCAATCTGGAAAATATTGCAAACACAATCAAACAGAAAAATCCGGATCTCGTTGCATTGCAGGAGGTGGATGTCAATGTGCCTCGTTCAGGTAAAGTAGACCAGGCAAAGAAATTAGCCGAGCTATTGAATATGAACTATTATTTTTCTAAATCATTAGATTATAACGGAGGAGAATATGGGGTCGCCATATTGAGTAAATTTCCGATCTCGAACACCAGGAGACTGGAACTTCCTATGCCTGTTGCCGGAGAGAAAAGAACTGTGGCATTGGCAACAATAGATCTGGGAAATGGAAAGATGCTGGAGTTTGCGTCTACTCATCTGGATCTGAATGTTCCTAATCGTACGGCACAGGCTACTTTTCTCAATGAACTGAGTGTGCAGCTCAATAAACCGATTATGATTGGCGGAGATTATAACGCTGAAAGTAATTCGGTAGAATTGACCGAATTGCGTAAACAATATACCTTGTCCTGTGTCAATGGTTGTCCCAATTCTTTTCCTGTACGTAATCCGACAAAGGCAATAGATTTTGTTGCGTCTAACAAACTGGCTGTTCAGCAGTATAGTTTGTTATCAGCAGTCGCACTTACAGGGAGTTATGCTTCAGATCACCTTCCTGTAGTGGCGATATACAATTACTAGTAAAAGGGTAAAGATTATTCCTTATTATACTAAAAACGGCAGAGTCTGTTGAAGAACAGACTCTGTTTTATTTTGCCTGATCATAGAGTTCTCTTCACAATATCCCTATTCTTTTTATCTGTTGCATATGTCTTTCATTATGGTAGATCAGTACGCAGAAAGTGTCTCCCAGTCTGATCTTAATCCATCGGGAAATGCTGATGCTTGTTTTTATTTTTTGAAGATCCGCTTCTCTGGCGGTGTTCAGAATGTGGATGAGATGCTGCTGTTGCAGGATAAAGGTACGGATCACATCTGCAGTGAGCTGACTACCGATAGGATCCATTTGTTTAAAAGTCTTCATCTTATTGAGTTTACTTTTGGGCAGCATCATATTGGCAAAGTAATTTCCAAGCAGACCACTTTGAAAAATTTTTCGGGAAGGGGCAGAGTTTGATTTTATGCGTTGTTCAATTTCCGGAAGGTAAAAGTCTGCATACCTGTTGAGGTGTTCTATGCATTCCAGTGTACTCCAGGATCCCTCATAGGGTCGTTTGTTGAGTTCGTCCGGAGAGTAATGTTGTAGCTGTTGCGCCAATGCTATATGGTGAGTGGTCAGCTCAATCAGTTCATTAATCAATGTAGAGGATTCTATTTTCATATCTTGTTCAAAGCTCCTCTTTTCGGATTAAATAAATCTTGACTGAAATCAAGATTTTTGAAGTCTGGATAATGTTTCCGGACTCATGCGCAGGTAGTTGGCGATGTACTTATTCGGAATCTCCTGAAATACACGCGGACTCCTTTTCAGTATGCGTTCGTATCGCTCTCGCGGCGAACTGATCAGAATATCCTTTTCCCGTTCCACCTGTTGTAATATCAGATCTTCCAGTATCTGATTCCACAGAGTGAGGTTATCCGGAGCGGATTGTATAAACTGTTGTAAAGAAGATTTGTTCGCTATTCTGACTGTGGTTTTTCGGATTGCCTGAATATAGAAATCAGTCGGTTTGCCCGATAAAAATGAATCTAAAGAAACAATTAAATTATCGGAATATCCAAATCTGATATTTCGTTGCTCTTCGCCATCCATCATAAAAATCCGCAGGCTGCCACTGTCGATCCAGTATATGTGCTGATCAATTGTGTTCTTCGTGCAGAGAAATTCGTGACGCCGGAGAATAACAGTCTTATCAAACAGATTAGCAATCTTAAATTTATTTGCTATGTTATCGACTTTCATGTGCCAAAGTGATGGAAATAGTAAGTATTTATAGTGTAAAAGTATTGAATTAGATTAAAAGATGAGATTTTGATTTATTTTTTGTGGTAAGTGGGTTTATGTTGCGTATTTTCTGTTTATTTTTTAATTTTTTTTATGTTTTTAAATCTGAATCAGTTGCTTTTGTGTAAAAATAAAAAGGTTTTCAAACGGGGGAGAATGAAAACCTTTTAATAACCAATTATAAATTGTAATATGAGGAGCTGTAAAGGTAGTAATTATATTTTTAAATGCAAATTTTGCATCAAAAAAATAATAATATTTGTATTTTTTTATTTTTATTAATGAATTTTTCAGATTTTTTTAGGATTAATTGGAGTTGTTTTGGTTTTTTATGTTTGATTTTTGTGATTTTAGTCTATTTTTATGGGTGTTTTTTAATTTTTGATCTTTTATTTTGATTCTATTCCTTTAATTTTTGAATTTTTTAGATTTATGACCAATAATTTTGGTTATAATCCTCCTTACTCAAAAATTCTGTTGCTGAAAGTATGATCTCTTACTGTCTGAATATCCTAAATTATTCCAAGGGGCTTCCAAGACCTTAATTGGTCAATATCTGGGCATATCACGAGAGCTACTGAGCCAGGAGTATCTGGTCTAACGTCAGGCAGGTTGTCTGTGCCTTGTTTTTCTGCGGTTGGATTTTTTATTGGATTTGGAAGATTTTTGCCACCACAGAATATATCCTGTAACAGGTAAAGAGGCGCAGAACAGAGAAATAAAGAAAGCCAGAATTTTAGTTGGCAAACCACCTATACTTCCTACATGAAGATCATAATTCATAGAGCGCAGTTTCTCTCCTCCCGAGAGATTGTCATCACTCTTTATATTGACGATCTGTGCTGTCACAGCATCAAAATAATACCATTTGAACCGGCTTGTTTTATCTTTTTGTAAGCGAATCTGTATGTCCACAGGTTTGTCAGCCTCATTACGAAGGCGCAAAGACATCATGTCCGCCGTTGGATAGTTTTTGATTGCAAAGTAAAGGGCTTTATCCATTGCTGAGGCTTCCGTTCCGGATACAAATGGATAATTGGGTTTGTCCTGTTTAATTTCACTTGCCCCCAGGTGGTTGAAAAAGTTTACATAGGATTTTTCAAACGCTGGAAATGCAAATACCAATCCTGTTATACCTATTAAGAGTCCGATAAAAAGACTGTAAAATCCAAGTACATTGTGCAGATCATAGTTGAGTCTTTTCCATTTGGCCTTCCGGTCTATCCATATGCTGCGTTTTAATGTTTTTCCTTTCCATCTTTTCGGCCACCACAGGATGAGTCCGCTGATCAGCAACAGCACAAATACTGCAGTAGCATAGCCAACTATCGGGTGTCCATACTTTTTTCCGAGTAAGAGATTCATGTGCATTTGGAGAACCAACTGAAAGAATTCATTCTTTGAATCTTCTACTGCTGTGACTGCTCCGGTATAGGGATTTACAAAGACACGGTCATAGTAACTGTAATAATTCCAGTGCCCGAATGCATTTTCATTTGTTTTGGATGCTCTGAATATCCATGTGCGGGACGGATCGGGATAGAGGTCTGCACGCGTGATACGGTGTGATGGCGGTATAGCCGCCTGAGCATGGGCAATAAGCGTACTCAGCGGCATAGGTGCATCATTGTGTTTCTTTTCTAAGAAATATTTTTGCGGATAGAAGAGCAGTTTCAATTCTTCCTGAAAAACATAAAGGCATCCCGTAATACCCAGCGAGAGTACAACTATACCACTGAGGATTCCCATCCACTTATGTATCCATAAAACTGCTGAACGCAACATATTTAAAACTTATAATGGATATTAATATTTGCCTGCATGCCATTACCTCTGGCATATTCGGCATCTATGGCGCGATACTGGCTGACTGTAGGATAGTACGTCTTGTTGAAAAGATTTTCTACACCCAGACCCAGGCTCCATTTGGTATTGATCGTGTATGCTGCGGACAGATTAAATAAGTCCACAGGTTTGATCGGACCCTCACTGTTGTTGTATTTTCCTTTGTCATTGAGTGGAAAACGATCCCTTGAGCCGGTATGTACCCAGAAGAGTTGAAGATTCCAATGGGAAGCCGGTCTGTAATACACATAGGCTGTGGCTTTGGGCGGAGTTATACGTGATCCGTTGAGATATACTTTGCGTCCGTCGTCAAATTTGGCTTTTCCTTCTACAAAAGCATAGTTTGCGCCCAGCGTCCATTGTGGCGAAAGTCTTGCTTCAGCAGCCAGTTCATATCCTTTTACATTTTCAGGTTCACGTTGTGCCATCAGGAAACCACCCACATCTACCAGATTGACTCCAAGCTTGGATGTGCTGATGTAGTAGGCCGCTGATAGATGAAGCCAGTTATACTGACTCGAAAATCCTACCTCATAGTTATTCGTGATAATAGGGTCTGTCTCCAGCTGATCTAATGTATTTGCTTTTGCACGACGGAGTATACGCCCGAGTTCATTGATAGCAAAACCCTGAGAGAAACTAACAAAAGGATTAAAGATGTCATATTTCGTATAGCGGAGGCCGGCATTAAACATAGTCGCTTTGTAGGGAATCTTTCCTCCTGATACAGCTATGCTTCCCTGACCATCAGGTCCGGTTGCAATGGTGTTAAAATCTTTTACCTTGACGGTCGCATTTTCATAGCGTACTCCTCCTTTAAAAATAAGGTTTTCCAGTACATCCATTTTCAATTGCGCGTATGGTGCAAAGTTAACCATATTCATATCCGGAATATAAATTCTGCCATCTGTCAGGTTTTGATTTGTGACATCATTCAGTAAATCCAATCCATATGTTACTTCTGTCGGGATATTTCCGATACGGAAAGGCGTGTTGAGGTTAATTCGGACTCCTTTTTTCTCGGAGTTGATCTTTGTTTGTCCCGGTCCGTACCATGCTGTTCCCGAAGGTACATATCTGTTCATGGAACTGAATGAATTGTAATATCCGCTGAGATCCAGTTGCGTCTGTCCGAAAAGATTACGCTTTGTCAGGTTCATCATAATATTATGGTTGTATGGAGTGCCGGCATTTTCACCGGGTTCTTCTCCACGTACACCGATGGCAGGAGATTCTCCGTATACACCAGCTTGATTGATATAGCGTGTATGTTGTGTACTGTTGTAAAGATTGTAGAATGCACTTATGGAAGTGTTACTGTCCAGGTCGTATCCCAGTTTGATAAAAGCATTGTACTGATAAGAATTGGACATACCATCCTGCTGTCCGATAGGAAGGCCTTTTCCATCCCTTTGCAGGCCTGTATAATCTGCAGATCCGCTTACCGTATAACTGAATTTGTTGCTCCTGCCTGAAAACATTTGTGCAAAGCGATAGCCCATCGTCTGACCCGGATGTACCGGATTGAAGGACGTTCCTGCAAATGTCTGTCCGGAGAGAGGTACATTGTCTGTGTTCTTTTTGGTGATGTAATTGATAATACCTCCACCGGATCCGTTGCCATATATAGAGGTTGCTCCCTTGATTACTTCAATGCGCTCGATTACACCTGGATCTATAGTGCGAAGATCGCGACTGCCATTCATCAATGGAGTAGACTGAGGGATTCCATCAATCAGCACCAATACCGCGCGTCCCCGCAGAGTCTGTCCCGAATTAGTGGATTTGTTGTTGGATGTTCCCAATCCCGGTATCGTATTGCCAAGTATAGAGGCTAAATTGGAGGTGATATTGATCTGTGCCTCTATTTCCTTACGTGTCAGAATAGATACAGAAGATGGTATTTCATCTATGCTTTCTGCTTTTCTACCCGCAGTGACAACTACCTCATCCAGAGATCTGCTGTCTTTTAGCGTGATAATAAAGGGATTTGAAAGTGTGTCTGTGCGTAATATGCCTGTATAAGTTTGATATCCGAGAGAAGAGACGGTCAGCTGAAATGTATTGGAAGATTGCTGAGGGATGTTGAATGAGCCGCCCCGGCTGGTAGACCCTGTAGCTTTTTTGTTGAGGTAAACTGTCGCGTGCGGAAGTGGACGATTACTTTCATCCCGGACAAGAAGTTGTATGGATTGTGCTTGTGCAATAGTATGATTTACTAAAAGAATCAGCATGCAAAGCAGACTGTATCTGAAAAATCTGACTTGTAGTTTGGGTAAGGGAAGAGACATTTAATATGTGTTCTTATTTGGACTTAATTTAAATAAAGCTGTAAAAGTATGATATAAAGGAGTATGTTGCAACATTAATTTTGAAATAATCAGGGTGGAGGTGAGGATTTAATCTAAAAAATGTTTAATCGGCGATTTTTATTCTTGAGAGATAGCTGTCAGATGCAGCGTATTCTTGTGAGATTTAAGGCTGCCTGAAGGCTTTTAAAAACCTGTTCAGAAAGGAAAATTAAAAATAATTAATAAAGTCTATTGATTTAGTAGATTTTATTGTATGTTTGTACTTGTATTATGACTATTTAATATTGATCAGTGTTTCTGAGCTCCTGAAGATCAACTCTTCAGCGTTCAGTAACATTTCAAAACACAGTAAAATGAATTAAAATTTACCTTTATCCAAGAACATGAAAACACAAACCTTTACCTCACTCTCTATGTTATCCCTTAACACTGTATTGCGAATGTGCAGCCCGATGTGCATGTGTTGATACAATAACTCTTTCAATCGTTTAGTGGCAATGATCTAAGGTGTCTTCAGGGGCATCATTGGATAGCTATATTCAAAAAAACAGGGAAGTATAAACTACCTCCCTGATGGGCTCATATCAACAACAAGTGTTCAATTGGCGTTGTGGCTTGTTATTGAAATTTTATATTAAAACCAATCAAAAATATGAAAAATAATACTAGAAACCGTGTTTTTAGTACACTTCTTTGCATGGTTTTCCTTTGTGGAATACATGTAACGGCATACGGTCAATCCACTCCGCTGATCAATGCCTCTATCGCCGGAAAGGTGATTGACTCGCTGACGCGTAATCCTATAGCAGGAGCGACTGTACAACTTGAGGCTGTAACGCATCAGGTACAGACGGACGAACTTGGAAATTTTAAACTGGTCACGGGCCAGAAACTTCCTGCAACAGTGATTGTAAGCGTGGTCGGGTATACCAAACGTAAAGTGGTGATACGCTCTTCTCCTGCAGTTATTGTCTTATCTCAAAATCAGGATCAACTGGATGAGGTCGTTGTTGTGGGATATGCGCAAAAGCGTCGTTCTTCCGAAACAGGCGCTATTACCGAGGTTAAAGGCAAGGCGCTGGAATTTCAGGGAGGCGTCAGTCTAAGTGAGAAGATTCAGGGCCTGGCTCCGGGTTTGCAGATTGCTTCGGCTTCCGGTGTCGAGGGCGGTTCCGCATTAGTAAGGCTGCGCGGAGCAACTTCCATCAATGCAAATAATGATCCGCTGTACATTATTGACGGTGTATTTATCAATAGCAGATCCCTGCAGAATGTAAATGCCGGAGGACAGAATATCAATCCGCTGGCCGATATCAATCCTGCGGATATTGAATCTATCGAAGTTTTCAAAGATGCAAATGCTACGGCTATGTATGGCTCCCGTGGTGCAAACGGAGTTATTATAGTCACTACTAAAAGAGGAAAACGCAATGCAGCTACCCGCATCAATCTTAACTCTGTAATCGGTAAGGCTACTACGCCCAAGGTATGGAGTCTTGTAACAGGGCCGGAGCATGCTTCCATTCTGAATCAGCAGTGGATCAATGATGGTAAGAGTTATGAAACACGACCTTACCGTCCGCTAAGTGAAGGTGGAGCCGGCAATCCGGAAGATCAGGGAACCTACGACAGATTGAGTCTTATTTTCCGGGATCCGGTACAGACCACACACAACCTTTCTGTTGCCGGAGGAGGAGAGAAGACTTCTTTCTTCCTGAGTGGAGAATATACCAAACAACCATCTATCCTCAAATTACAGGATTTTAACCGACTCTCCTTCCGTACCAATCTGGACCATCAGATTAGTTCGGCTCTTTCCATCGGGACAAGCATAGCTTACAGCAGTACCGAACGGGAGACCGTACCGACAGGGGATACCGGAGGTATTACCAATACCGGATTACACACGCCGACATTGACTCCTTTGTTTAATGCGGACGGAACCTACAACAGAGGCGAGCGCTTCAATAATCCGTATGTATTGCTGGAAAATAGCAATAGCCATGCGTATGGCAAACACCTGATCGGTAATGTATTTGCAAAATGGAATATATTGAAAAACCTGAGTTTTAAATCGTCTTTCAGTCTGGATGATAATTCTTACAATGAAGTGATCTATTACAATGCCAATCTTAATCAGGGTCTGGCTACAAACGGAAGCGGACGTGATGTACTTTCTACTGAAACAACATGGGTCGCTGAACAGTTGCTGAATTATATTCCGTTATCCGATAAGGAACACTTTCTTTCTGTTTTCCTTGGCAATACATTGCAACGCGGTTTTATAAGCCGTGCCTCGCTGACAGGTACCAATTATCCAAGTACGCAGTTTACAACGATCTCTTCAGCAGCGGTCACTACAGCCTCAGCTACCGGCAGGTTATATAATGGACTGATCTCCTATTTCGGTGGTGTCAACTATACGTTTAAAGATCGGTATAGCTTAGATGCGAATGTACGTACAGATGCATCTTCACGGTTCGGAGCGAACAATCGCTGGGCGACATTTCCTTCTGTAGGTGCAGCATGGAATATAGCGAAAGAGGATTTTTTGCGTCAGAATCTTTCATTTATCAATACTTTACAGCTGAAAGGTAGTATCGGATGGACCGGGAATCAGGGGATTCCGGACTTCTCCTCTCAACTGCTCTGGACCGGCGGTAACAACTATCTGGATAAACCGGGGGTAGCGCCTACACAGCTTGGTAATGAAAATCTGAAATGGGAAACCACCCGGCAGTGGAATGTAGGACTGGAAACCTCGTTGTTCGACAGACGTGTAAGTCTGAATGTGGATCTTTATAATAAGTATACCAAAGATCTGCTGTTGGAAGTGCCGACTCCGGCGAAGACCGGATTCAGTTCTTCTTATCAGAATTTTGGAGAAATCAGTAATAAGGGATTTGAAATCGAACTGAAGACATTGAATATTACCAATGATCATTTTCAGTGGAATACGACATTCAATATCTCTCATAACAAGAATAAGGTTGAAAAATTATCCAAATCCTTTACCCAATATAACAGAGACTGGGTACGGATAGAAGAGGGATATCCCTTGTATTCTTTCTGGCTGTATAAACAATTGTATGTAGATACACAGACCGGAAATGCGGTATACGATGATTCCCGTACCGGAGACGGAAAGATCACGGTAGATGACCGTCAGATCGTAGGCGATGCATGGCCAGCCATTTACGGAAGCCTGACCAATCAGTTGAGCTACAAGAATTTTTCATTTGCATTTAACTTCTACTTTTCTCAGGGAAATAAGGTGTTTAACATGAACCGTTATTTTCAGGAACACGCAGGGAGCAGAGGGACTTCCTGGTCCATGTTATCCAGCATGCTTCGCAGCTGGCAGGAACCGGGGGATGTGACGGATATTCCGCGTATCACAACTTTGCAAAATCCGGACGGAAGTTACAATCACAATTATGAAAGCAGCCGATTTCTGGAAGATGCTTCCTTTATCCGTCTGAAATATATCAATATAGGCTATACCTTTCCGACAGCATTGCTTGGAAAGCAAACTGTTATCAAAAAACTGGGAGTATATTTCAATGCGACGAATCTGCTGACTTTTACAGGTTACAGCGGGCCCGATCCGGAAGTCAATGTAGCGCAAAGTCAGGCCGGAGCGACTGTACAGGGGCTGGATTTCTCTATGCCTCCACATGCCCGTGTCTATCAGTTTGGTGTCAACCTTACTTTATAATCAACGGTTTTTCTTACGATTTGATCATCAATATATTTAAAATGAAAACACAATATCAATATATAATATACCTGCTTCTGGGAACGACTTTATTATCCGGACTTAGTAGTTGCTCGGATTATTTTCTGAATGTTGATCCCACACAATCTATTTCAGGCAATGCCATTGTGGTAGATCAAAATACGGCAGAAACGGCTGTTTTAGGAGTTTACAGTGCGCTGCAGTCACGTCTGTATTATGGAGGTGACGGTTACGCTGCGATGGCTTATCTGTCCGGTGGTGACCACATCTGGGTCGGTACACTCAATTATTACAATGCCTTTCCCGTACACGAATACCGTCCGGATAATACCTTGATCAATAATGTATGGTACGATATCTATAAGGTCGTGAATGGCGCCAATAATGTGATTGAGAAAGTAGCTGCGCTGAGTAGTGAATCTATTACCGCAGATGCAAGAAATAAATTCACAGGAGAGGCACATTTCCTGCGCGCGTTAGCCTTCTTTGATCTGGCAAAAGCATGGGGTAATATCCCGGTCGTATTGCAGGCGACCAAATCTCCGTCTGATTTCAGCGGTGTGAAGCAAAGCGATCAAAAAACGGTCTATGCACAGGTATTGAAAGATCTGGATCAGGCAGAAACTCTTTTGCCTGCCACTGTAGACCGGAATCGCGTCACTAAGAATACTGTATATGCGCTGAAAGCAAAGGTATATCTCTATCAGGAAAACTGGGATAAGGCAATTGAGTATGCAACAAAGGTAATTGGAAATACAAATTACGAACTGGTGCCCTGGTCAACTATTCTGGGCGGACTTAATACAAAGGAATCCGTCTTTGAACTGGCCTTTTCAGCTGCTGATCAAAGTGCACATTTTGGCTCCTGGTCGAGTCTCAGTTACCGCAACCAGTACGGTCCGGGACCTGAGGTGTATCAGTTTTTGCAACAGGCAAATGTAGGAGGGGACCGCAAAGCACTGATTACGGACAATTCTACAGCCACCATACGCAATTACTTCATTCAGAAGTTGTATTGGCGCTCTTCCGGAGACAATCCGACGTATATTCTTCGACTGGCGGAACAATATCTGATCCGCGCAGAAGCACGTGCAAAAAGCACTGCCCCTGATCTGCAAGGAGCCCTTTCGGACTTGAATGCGGTACGCCGGCGTGCAAATGTCAGTGTCAGGGTTCTTTCTAACAAGGAAACACTGCTGAGTGATATCGAGCAGGAGCGGAGAGCAGAGTTTGTACTCGAACCTCACCGCTGGTTTGATCTGGTGCGTACAGGTCGTGCATCAACGGTACTGGGTGTCACGGACCAGCGGAAGTGGATATTTCCTATTCCATACAACGATGTGGAAGTCGATGCAGATCTTGTACAGAATCCCGGATATGAATAGTCGTTATCAGGATGAATAAATCACTACACGATTCGTGGAGCAAAGGCCAGGTCTTTGCTCTGTTGGCGGCCTTCATATTTTTTGGTCTGTTGAGTATTCCTGTCAATCCGGTATTGTTTGAAGATATAAGCCGTAAGTTACTGAGCATTGAAAGTTTTTATCAACTCGCAACATATCATACTTCGTTCTTCTCGGAAGATCAGCATGTCGGACTTCAACTGGAAGGCTATCTTAACTGGATAATTGCACTTGTTGTTGCGCTGGCAGGTGCGGTATTATTGCAGATTCTGTATAAGCGGGAAGTGGCTGCCGACCGCTTGTATTATATATTAAGGGTCCTTTTACGATACCGGTTAGCGATAGCTTTATTGGCTACGGGTATTGTCAAGTTGTTTCCGGTCTTGTTGCCATTGCCAACGCTTAGCGACCTGCATACAGATTATGGTGACTTTTTACCCTGGAAAGTCTATTTTCTGAGTACGTCTGTCAGTTCTGCAGGATATGTACCTGCGCTCGGTCTGGTGGAAATTGCTGCGGCAGTTTTGCTGTTGTTTCGTAAAACAACTGCTATAGGTGCGGCCATAGCACTATGTCTGTTGCTCAATATCGTATTGGCCAATTATGCATATGGAATAGGGGAGCAGGTCTATAGCTCTTTTTTACTGTTGCTGTCCTTTGCTATTTTATGGTATGATCTTCCCAGACTTTACAGCCTGCTTTTTCTGGAAAAATATACTGTTGCAGATACTTTTGAACCTCTATACAGTACCCGCGGTCAGCAATACAGAAAGGGGCTGAAAATAGCTGTACTTGTGTTTACGCTGGTATTAACAGGAGGTATTTACCGGATATGGTCTTATGAGCGCTATCCTTACCCCGAGCAGGCCGGGCTGGAAGATGCTGCAGGCTATTATAATGTTAGCCATTTTGTTCTGAACGGAGATACAACAGCCTATTCTTTAGAGGATGATAAGCGATGGAGAAATGTGGTATTTGAAAACTGGAATACATTGAGCGTGCGGAATAATAATCCGGGAGTTATAGATAGTCTGCGTCCCAAGATTGTGTATCAGCCTGATAGTTTGCGCAATTTCGAGCAATTGGGTAACGGAGGTCGTCATTTCTACCGATACGAAATCAGAGATGGAGGACGCCGTATTGAATTACAGAATAAGATTGTGGAAGATGATCGCTATGTCTTTCAGGTGGAGCGACACGGTAAGGATCAGCTTATCCTCACCGGTGTGTCTGCCTCTCAGGATTCCCTGAAAATCACACTGCAGCGTACTCCAAAAGAATATTTACTCTATAAGGGTCGTCGTCATCCTATAAAAATCTATTAACAGCTATGACACAAAGCACTATTATCGAACCGGGATATGTGAAAACGTCCATAGACCGATGGGATTCGGGTAGAAATATTATCTTCCGATTCTTCTTTATATTTATTCTGCTCTTTATTATTCCTGTAAAATATGAATGGTATGCCCACTTGTTCAAAAGCAAATCTTTCTATGAAGTATTGTCATCTGTAGCCGGATTTCGTCCGGGTCTGATCGAGATATCAGGAGAGAGCGGCAAATGGGGGCTACTCTCTTTTACCTCGTGGGGACTTACGGCTTTGATCGCAATTGCGGGTGCCTATCTTTGGGCCTGGTTAACCCGCAAGTCTGCCCCTTTTCCTGTTTCGAAAGGATACTACTGGTTGCGTGTGCTGGCCCGTTACCGGATTGCGATCGGAATTATAGCTTTTGGATATCTGAAATTATATCCGATGCAGATGCCCTTTCCTTCGGAAGCAAATCTGCATACTGCATTTGGAGATTATGCTCCATTCAAACTATACTGGCAGGCAGTAGGACTTTCGCTGTGGTATCAGATTTTTCTGGGCTTTCTGGAGATCGGAGCCGGAGTATTAATGTTTTTCAGAAGAACGACGGCATTGGGGGCTGTTATCAATGCCGGTGTGCTGTATAATATAGCACATGCAAATCTGGCGTATGATGGAGCTGTGCATCTGTACAGCGGATATTTTGTTGTTCTTTCCCTGTTTGTATTGTTGCAATATATCCCGGGTATATGGCAGGTGTTTATCAAAAAGCAGGATTTTCAACCCAGTTACTATACACCTCAATGGGACACTGCCGGACGCAGGTTATTTTATAAGGGTAGTAAGTATCTGTTTATTCTGCTGTTTCTTTTTTACTACGGATATAAGCGTTATGAAATGCATTATAATGAAGGCAAACTAAAGGAACCTATAGTGCCGGGACTGGCAGGTGCTGCAGGATATTATCATATTTCCGCTTTCGATCTTAATGGTAAAACACTTCCTTATAATCCGTTGGATTCTGTCCGCTGGCATGATGCTGTTTTCGAACGGTATTCTACTTTGGTCTATACTGTCAATAAGGCATATCCTATTAATCTGGATAACGGCACACCTAAAGCTACAGATCTCTTTAAAGATTATGAATTTACCGGCAGGGCAGGTGGTAAGCGGTATCTCTATTATGAAATAGACAGCACTGCTAATTACTTGTATCTGGTAGACAAAAACCAAAAGTTTGCAAAAGAACTGGTGCGTGAGCGCAGTGATATATGTATGGATCTGAAACAAAAATATCAGACAGCCTGGCGGGACAGTCTGCATATTCTGCGCTGGCAGTACGACAGACTACCAAACGGAAGTATCAGATTAGCAGGTAAGATTAATGATAAAGATTCTATACAGGTGGTTCTGAACAAACAAGAAGAACAGCATCCTATCGGAAAAGGATGGTATACCCGTAATAATATTTACAGCTATGGACAAAATAATAATTAGACAAATATATACTAACGGGCTGGTCTTTCTCTGGCTGCTCCTCCCGTATGCAGTACATGCCCAACAAAATGGAAACCGGGATGCGGAGCATTTTAGGACTGCTCTGCTTACGGATAGTACGATACAACTCATTGATGTACGTACTCCTGGAGAATATGCAGAAGGTGCTATTGTGGGATCAATTTTGCTGAACTGGAAGGATAGCACCGCTTTTGAGCAGGGTATACAAAAGCTGGCGAAAAACCGGCCTGTATACCTGTACTGCAGAAGTGGCAACAGAAGCCGTCAGGCTGCTGATCGTTTGATCAGTCTGGGATTTAAGGAAGTCATCAATCTCAGCGGAGGAATAAAGGCATGGGAAGAGAAGGGATATCTCCTGAAGAAGGATACACAGGACAGTACGAAGGAGAAAGGAGATCACTGATGCATAGAAGACGTTTTGTGAAAGAAGGTATTCTTGGAATAGGACTGTTCTGCTTATCGGCAAAAAGCATAGCTTGGGGAATACGTAATGAAAATAAGAACTACCATGTTCATCAGTTTACGGATGAAGGACTGGCGCAATTTTCCTATGCAGTCTATGATGATACATCTATTTTGCTGATCGATCCGGCAAGAGATATACAACCATATCTGGATTTTGCAGAAGCAAATAAGCTGCATATCATTGCTGTTATAGAAACACATCCGCATGCAGATTTCGTGAGTGGACATGCAGAATTGCAGCGCCGCCTGCGGATTCCGGTCTATGTAGGAAACAGGTATCAGGCAAAGTTTGCGCATAAGCCTTTGCATGAAGGTGATCGTATCGTTTTAAACAGCCAGGTATATCTTCGTGTGCTGGATACTCCCGGACATTCTCCTGAGAGTATCTCTTTGATTCTGGTTGACCAAACAAGAGATACTGCGCTGTTCTCCGGTGATACGTTGCTTTTCGGAAATGTGGGGCGGCCGGATTTACGCGATACAGACGGAGATCCGCATAGTGCCCGGGAGCAACTTGCGCGGGACATGTATCATACCGTTCAAAACAAACTGATCCCTTTAGATGATCAGCTTGATCTGTATCCGGCACACGGTGCCGGATCGTTGTGCGCATCGGGCATCAGTGATGCGACGTCCGGTACAATCGGTCATGAACGTCTTCACAATCCTGCTTTTAAAATTCGTAACGAAGAAGAATTTGTCTCCTGGATATTGGCAGATCTTGGTTTTGTTCCGGCATACTTTACATTTGATGTACAGCTCAATCTGCAGGGAGCTGCGAATCTGGAGGAACGTTTGTCTGCTATAAAAGTACTGCCTGCTAATGCTGCTCTTCCGGAGGATACGCTGATTCTGGATACAAGGCCTCAGAAATATACGGCCTCATCTTATGTTAAAAATGCTGTGCTGATGCCAGGAGAAGGTAAGTTTGAAACCTGGTTGGGTACGGTTATCCTGCCTGGTGAAAAGTTCTATCTGCTGGCTGAAAGTGATGTTCACCTGCAGCAAAGACTCCGGCAGATCGCCAAGATCGGGTATGAGGGACAGGTGTCGGGGGCATTGCTATATAATCGTCATAAGGAAGGACCTCCGCAAATCGTGGTAAACGATGTGACCACACATCCTGAGAATTATTACATTATTGATGTGCGAAATGAAAATGAAGTCCGTAAAAACCGTATTTTTAAGAATGCGATCAATATCCCTTTGCCTGATTTGCGGAGACGTATCGCTGAAATAAAAACAGATAAACCTATCGTGGTTCATTGTGCTTCCGGATACCGGTCGGCTATAGGTACAAGTTTGCTGCGGAAGGCACAGCAAGATGCTGTTATTTATGATTTCGGGCCGGCTATTAAAAATACAAAACCTCAATAACTGTTGAAATGAAGAAAACCCAGTATGATGCTGTAATAGTAGGAGCAGGACCTAATGGTCTCGCTGCAGCCATTACGCTTCAGCAACAAGGCCTCTCTGTATTATTGATAGAAGGTAAACAAACGGTAGGGGGTGGAATGCGCACATTGGAGTTAACGTTGCCGGGATATGCGCATGATGTATGTTCGGCTATTCATCCGATGGCTTTGGGTTCTCCGTTTTTTGCAACTTTACCTTTGGCAGATTTCGGTCTTGAATTTATTCATGCACCTTTTGCTGCTGCGCATCCTTTTGATGATGGCAGTGCAGCCTTTTTATCCCGGTCACTTACTGATACAGCAGAAGCGCTAGGTAATGACGCTGAACGTTACCGTTCTCTGATCGGACCTTTTGCCGATCATTGGGAAGCACTGGCCAGTGATAGTATGGGACCCTTGCGTTTTCCGAAGAATCCCTTGCTGATGGCTAAGTTCGGACGCTATGCATTACAACCGGCAGATGTTCTCGTTAGCAGATTTCAGAATCCCAGGACCCGTGCTCTGTGGGCCGGAATGGCAGCTCATGCGATCCAGCCTTTACATAATTTGGCATCTTCTGCTGTAGGATTAATGTTGTTAGCTGTCGGACACCGTAAAGGCTGGCCTATACCAAAGGGAGGATCGCAGGCTATAGCTGATGCACTGGCTACGTATTTTGTTTCTCTTGGGGGTGAAATCCGGACAGGCGTATGGATAGAAGATCTGGATGATTTACCTCCTCATAAAGTGGCTTTATTTGATGTTACTCCACGTCAACTGGACAAGATAGCCGGGAACAGGTTTAAAAAATCGTATAGCAATCAATTGAAAAAATACCGGTACGGTATGGGAGTATTCAAAATTGACTGGGCTCTGGATGGTCCTGTTCCTTTTCGGTCTGCAGATGCCCGATCTGCCGGTACTGTACATCTGGGAAATACATTTGAGGAAATCGCTGAAGGAGAATGGAAAACATCCAAAGGACAACATGTCGAAACTCCTTTTGTACTGCTTGCTCAACAGAGCCTGTTCGATACAGGGCGTGTGCCGGAAGGAAAGCAGGCGGTATGGGCATACTGTCATGTACCTAATGGGTCGACACAGGATATGAGCAGACAAATCGAGAATCAGATCGAGCGCTTTGCTCCCGGATTTAAAGACCGGATATTAGCCAGAAATACGATGGATACTCAGGCTATGGAAACGTACAATCCAAATTATATAGGAGGGGACATCAACGGAGGTATCATTGATATCCGTCAGCTGTATACCCGTCCTGTCTTAAGCCTTTCTCCTTACAGAACTTCTCTAAAACAGGTGTATATCTGTTCTTCTTCCACACCTCCGGGCGGAGGAGTTCACGGAATGTGCGGCTACCATGCTGCCCGACTTGCGCTGCAGGATATTTTTGGTATCCGGATTCCCCGTTTGTAAGTTCAGGAAGATAAAGGATCATTTGAAAATAAATAGAACAGCTGAATAAATCCTCAGGAAATCCAGCTGTTCTGTTTTTGATTAATAATAAATGGTTTCGTAGTGGCTGCTTCCGTCTTCATACAGATCAAGTATGGAATATGCCGGAGCAAAATCGTCCAGTACACCGTTCCACCAGTTACCCGAAACAGCACCTCCGCAATAGTAATTTACGCCAAGATAGGCGACATGATCTACATAGTGTACGTGACCACTCAAGGCGACACGTACATTAGGATGTTGTTTCAGGATAGACTTTACGGCCATTACATCTACATGCTGATCTCCTCCAGGAAAACCCATTTTGAGAATAGGGGTACGCTGTGCTGCATACAGCAAAGGTGTGACCGAAATAATCGGAACATGAGAGAATAGTACTACCGGAGTCTTGCCGGAGGTCTGCGCTAACTCTTCTGTAAGCCAATCCAATTGTTCCTGACCAAATGTATATCCGCCCTTTTCCGAATTGTAATTTATGCTGTCCAGTGCAATAAATTTCCAGCCCTTCTGTTCAAAAGAATAATACGCTTGCGGCAATCCTAATTTAGTCATCGCCCATTTTTTACCATACAGAGGGTCTTTTGAAGATTGCTCATATGCCGCATGCTCCTTTGGTAAATACCAGACATCGTGATTACCCAGGCAGCTTTTTACAGCAAAAGAATGTGTAGCTGCTGCATGATCCCAGGCTTTCCATAATGTGTCTATCCGTTCTTTGGTCTGGTTATTCATGTCCATAAGGCTATCTCCTGTGTTGATAATAAAATCAGGTTTATCCTTCATGGATTGCAGCTGTGTGTAGATGCCGGCAACAGCTTTACTGACTTCCGGTTTATCCAGTATATGAATATCTGTGAGGTGGGCTATACGTAACGACCGTTTGATATTCAGCTTCTGCTTCTCATGAGCGTAAGCGGTCAGCTGTGAAAATGCGAGAACGGAGGATGCAGACAGAATGCCTGCTCCTTTTAAAAAATTTCTTCTTGGAATATCCATTTTTTTTCTTTGAAAAGCTAGTTATTATTTGATGATCCACATGATGTCATTCTGTGTATCCGATCCTTTGAACTGACGTTGTAACGATTCTTTGAGATTCGCTTCGTTTGTGCTGTATTCTGTGGTCGGATAGGCCCAGCGTTTTGGGATTTCATTATTGTTGGCATTCGCAGGTCCTACACTGAATACCGGAATTCCTGTACGACGCTGTTCGAAATAGGCTTGTTTGCCGGAATTCTCAAAAAATGCAACGTATTTCTGTGTCAGGATCTGATCAAGCCCTGCAGCTGTATTTCCGGCATAGGGATTTGCTTTTAAGAATGATTCTGTCTTATCTGAAGTAACCCCATAAAAGGACATAGATGTGCGGATGCCGGACTGAAAATGTGCTGCGGCATCGCCCGTTGCCCAACCTCTGTTGATACCTTCTGCTAAAGCAAAGTGAACCTCTGCTGCACCCAGCTGTACAGACGGGATGCCGGATGGCGAACTCAACCAGTAATCAAAATTTATCATGGAAAGTTTACCGTCACCTGCCTGTCTGAGAAGCGTACTCTGCAGATCACCGGTCGATCCGCCCTGATATACACTGAATGGATTTGCCGGATCTGCCGTGATACCGGATGCTGGTAATGCCTGAATCATTAATCTCGGATCTTTCGAATTCCGGAGAATATTGACGTAGGTTGCACCTAACGTATTCCGGATATCACGTTTTATAATAATACCATCTGCGGGCCATAGCGGATACGGATTGATACTGTTATACAGCAACTGAAAATTATCATCGTTGGTCAGAATAAGCGGGTATTTTGCAGGGTTGTTCAACAGTTCTGCAAAGCGCTCCTTTACCCGCAATGCCGGAGCATCATTGACGCGTTTGCTCAGACTTACCAGGACACGCAATTTGAAGGAGTTTACCGTTTTTTGCCATTTATTCAGATTGCCGTTAAAGAAGAAATCGCCTTCTAAACTGTTTCCGCCTGATGGGTTGCCTGCCAGCTCCGTATTGGCTTCATCCAGCCATGTCAGTATCTGAGCAAAGATTTCTTCCTGAGTATTATATTTCGGAGAGAAATTATTGTTGCTCTCTCCCTGCATCGCCTCACTCATGGGGATTTCTCCAAACATAGATGTCGCACGGTAATAAAAGTATGCCTTGAAGAATTTGGCCATAGTCAGATATATTCCTCCCCGGTCTCCGGTCTGTATAGCTTCCTTTTCCATACGATAGACGTCACGAAGAATATTATAGTGATTGTCATAAGAGCCCGTTGTCCATCCGTAGGTTTGTCCGCTGTAGTAGGCTTCGTTTTGGGTCATATACTGGTTGTGACGATGATCTTCACTCCAGGGTGCATCATGTGCACGCATCAGGATGGAGGTCATAATGAGTTTTGATGCAGGAGTGTATACTGCTGCAGGATCTTTCTGCAAATCCTCAAATTTCTGGCAGGAATTAAGTGACAGGCATCCCAGAACAAGAAAAAATGTATATATGGCGTATGTTTTCATAACAAAAAATATCTTAATCATTTATTCAGTTAAAATGTAGCATTGATGTTTAGACCAAAACTTTTGACAGAAGGTGTCTGATAATCCGAACTTGCACTGGTGAATTGATCCAGATCCATATTCTTCGTGCCTTTTCCTGTAAAATAAAGCAGGTTACGCCCCACAAGAGATACAGAAGCCGATCGGAAAAATTTACTTCTTTGGAGGAACGATGCCGGCAGATTGTAACTCAGCACGACTTCACGTAATTTGACAAAGGTTCTGTCCTTGGCTGCAACAGGTCCGGACTGGTAGTAGTTCGTTGCCCAGCTTTGCCACAATACCGGGATATCATTGGGTGCAAATGTACGGCTGTCCGAAATCACATTACCATCCTGATCGGTACTTAACTGTCCACTGACTATCTTTTGTCCGTTGGTCATGACGCTGCCTTTGTAGTTGTCTACATCTCTGTTTTGCCAGTCTTTATAGCGGTATTCGTTTGCAGACTCCGGATGGGTTCCGGATCCCCATTGTTTGGCATCCTGGACATTGTTTATCAATCCTCCAAAGCGCCCGTCTACCAGAAAACTAAGTCCAATGGTTTTGTATCGGAAGCTGTTGTTGAGACTGAGTGCAAAGTTATTGTCGCTGTAGCCGATTTTACTGAGGTATGGGTTGTAAGCCGGGAGGCCATTGGTGCCGACAATCAGATTTCCCTGATTATCTTTCTGAAAATCGCGAACATAATAGCTGTCCCAGCGTTCGCCTACACGTATGTTGCCATAGCGGGTTTGTACGCCATCTATATTGTTTAACCAGGCATGATTGGTCGATGCATTCAGGACAAGATCCCAGGAGAAATGTTCCTTTTTGACAGGAGTTCCGGTGATGCTTACTTCCAGACCTTTGCGAAGCAGGGTAAGACCATTGGTCTGACGGGCACGGACACCACTGCTGATGGAAGTAGAAAGTTCAATGATGCGCGGGCCTTCCAGATTGCGGAATACAGCAGCATCCAGGCCCAGGCGACCATTGAAAAAGCGGGCTTCCAGACCTAACTCAAATGTGCGTACACGCTCAGCAACCAAATCCGGATTGGGGAGAACATCCGTATAGGTTACACCCGTATACGAATTGGCCCAACGTCCGTAGTTACTGTAAAAAGGGAGAAGCTTATAGATGTTATATTGATCAGTTTCATTGACAAAATCACTTGCCACGTCAGCATATGCACCTCTTGCTTTTAATGAAGAAAACACTGCTGGCAAATCAACCATTTCTGATACTATAGCACTCAGGGATGCGGACGGATAAAAATAAGTATTGTTTTTAAGCGGCATAGTCGAAGACTTATCTACTCGCCCCGTAAGACTCAGGTAAAGCATATTTCTGTAATCAATATCCGCAAATCCATATACACTGGCTACCTGTCTGGAGGCTCTGTCATTCTTTGCGATGGTAGGCATAACCGAATTGCTTAGATCGTATACACCCGGTACTGTCAGACCTCTGTCTGTCCTTGAAAATAAGGATTTTACACCGACAGTACGCAGATTTCCCAATACAGAAGCATTGAATCCTATATCCTCATGAAGGCGATCCTGATATTTGAGGGACACTTCAGTATTATTCTCCCAGAAGGTGTCATATGTCTCATGATATCCGCCAACACGGCTACCTCCGATATCATAACCGTATAAGTTTGCTGAAATAGGAATTTTGATGGTTCGGTTCCTGTTCCAGGTACTCACGCTAGTGCGGGCACCGGCAGACAGCTTGTTGCTTAGTTTGTAGTTCATGGTCAGATGCCCATAGATGTCGTCTTTGTCGTAGGTACGCAGATTTTCATAAGCTGTCATCCATGGATTATCATAGATCGTATACTCTCTGTTGTACTGTTGCACCTGCTCTTTGCCGGGTTGCCAGTAGTTTTTGAGATCATTGATGTCGTAATCGGCACCTCCCCATAGGGTAAGGATATAAATGGGATTATGCGGGCCGTAGCTTAGATTGGGATAATTTGGAGAATACTGTTTGTTGTAGTTGATACTGGCATCAAAACGTAATTTTTCACCGGCATTTATCCCTCCCGTAATGCTGACATTAGTTCCCCCAAGTTTGGTGTTTGGCGTGGTTCCCTTCTGATACATCTGTGAAATAGAAATCCGGATATCTCCATTCTCGCCTTTGGTCGAAAGAGCAAGATTATTTGTACTTAAGATACCATTCTGAAGAAAATTTTTGAGATTGTTTTTTCCTCTGGCTGTCCATGGAAGTGGGATCAGTTCACCCGTCACCGGATCTACCGGACTGTTATACTGCGTGATCGGCTGCCCTTCAAAACGCGGACCCCAGATATTGTAATCATTATCATTCACACCGCCTCCGCGACCATCTTTAAAAGCGTATTCGTAATTACTTCCCGGTCCGTATTCTGTCTGTATTTTGGGAATAGCATTATACCCTGTCTGTACCTGTGTACTGGAATTAAATTCTACCTGAAAACCTTTATCATTTGACTTCGCTCTTTTGGTGGTAATGACAATGGCCCCGTTCTGACCTCTGCTACCGTAAAGTGCGGCTGCATTTGCGCCTTTTAGTACAGAGTAGGATTCAATATCGTCGGGACTCAGGTTCCAGGAGTCTGTATTTACAGGCATACCATCTACTACAATAAGCACATTGCTCCGGCCCCGAAGTGTGATTCCCGGATCTCCGAACAGATTGGTGCTGGCTGTGATGGTCAGTCCGGACACCCGGCCGGCAAGATTTGCAATGGCATTTGGTTCACGCGCTTTGACCATATCCTGGCCTTTGACTTCCTGTACAGAATAACCGATAGCCTGCTTTTCCTTTTTTATACCCAAGGCAGTCACGACTACTTCGCCAAGGGATTCCTGATTAGCAGATAGATTTACCAGAAGTTCTTCCTGAGATAAAGCTTCTACTTTTGTGCTGAGATATCCTATAAAAGCTATCTGAAGGGTGTCATTTCCGGTAGTCGGAATACTGAAACTCCCATTTGAACCGGATGATGTGATCCTGCCGCTGCTGAGGTTGCGGATGCTTGCTCCCACTATTGCTTCCTGTGTGCTGGAGTCTACAATTTTTCCTTTTGTTACTTTTGTCTGCCCGAAACTTTTTATAGAAATTACACACATGACGCAAAGGAGCCAGAGTGATTTCTTTAAAGCGGAATTAGGTCTTAATTTCATAATACTTCGTTTAGTATGATTAAATATATCGACAGCAATATTAAACTTTGTATATTAATACTAAACAAATTTCATATTAAGTTTTTGTGAGTTGATTGCTTTTAAGATGTTGTATTTGGTTAATTATAAGTGTCTAATAAATTTTATTAGTCCTGTGAATTGAGCAATTCTGTAGTGAAGCGAATATTTACAATGTATAGCAGAGGTATACCAGTAAGGGAGTACTTGGATATTTTTGTAAAACAGATACGGCTTAAATACCAAACAGCCTCTCCTGAATTACAGGAGAGGCTGTTTGGTACGCTATAATGTAAAAGTACTAGGCGTTAATGGTAGAACCATTCATCCGGTACGGGTTTTACTTCTCCGCCATCTTCACTGTAATCCAGCTTTAGTGTAAATCCGCCTCCGGCTTCAATAAAATCTATTGCAAAAGCATGAAAGCCTTCTTTTAAAGCCATCTGACCGCTTTTGACAACCGCAGAGTGCTGTCCATCGTTATCGATGACAAGTTGATTGTTGATTTTTAATATTCCACCATCATCGCAAGTCAGATAGAAGTTATAAATAGCCTGCTTTGGTACGCGGATATATCCGCGGATTTTTGTTCCGAAGGAAGCCATTTTTACGGTATCACTAATATGTACATTTGCCAATACTTCGCTACGTACGATGTTGCCTGTCATTTTCTGAGAATTAGGGAATGTACCTGCAAAGAAATCAGCCGTTAATCCTTGTTTCAGCGTCTCTGGTTTCACTTCAGCAGCTTGTTTCCAATCATCCTCTTTAAAATTGACAGTATAGATTTCACTTTTTGCTCCGTTAGCAGCTATTGTTGCAAACCTGACTTTCCCTGCCATATTTACCTTCAATTCTTTATTCAGTACAGGACTGTCTTTTGCAGGGACAGCTCCGTCCAAAGTATAATGTACCTGAGCTCCCGGCAATGGATTGTCTACACGTAAGACAGAGGTACCGTCAACGATTACCTGTTCTTCTGAAAATCCTGTCAGATCAGGTAATCTGTAATTCAACTGCATACCGTTCCATATACCATAGTGATTGATCAGTCTTTTTTCATAGCTCTCAAATAGGGTCGTGTCCGACCATACTCGTTCGGCCAGAGCGCTCAGTCGTGGCAGGATCATAAATTCCAAACGATCTGTTGACGGAATAATTTCTGTCCATATATTAGCCTGAGCCCCCTGGATAAAGGATCTTTTATCTGCGGGAATATCTGCCGGGACTACATTCAGCTTGTAAACACTTTCTAAAGAGCTTTTATTAGGCAGATAATCAAAGTAGAGCGGATTGGTCGGTGTCATGATAACAGGATGATTTCGTTCAATTGCCTTGTTGGGTGCATCCTTGACCCAGCCACGCCAGTACATCACGGTCATGCTCGGATCGGATTTACCTTCCAGTATCTCATCCCAGCCAATAGCTACTTTATTATTCTTTCGGATAAATGTATTGATCCGGCCTACAAAATAACTTTGTAAATCTTCGAGGTGCGCTATACCTTCTTCTTTCATAAGTTGCTGACACAGCGGAGACGCTTTCCAACTGGTTTTTTCTACTTCATCAGCTCCGATATGGATGTATTTGCTGGGAAATAAATCTATTACTTCCTTAAGTACATTTTGTGTAAACGTATATGCACTCTCTTTACAAGGGCATATCGGTACGGAGAACTGTGTCCCCCAACCGGAAGATGCTCCATCCAGTAAGAGTTCCGGATAAGCTTTGGTAGCGATCATCATGTGGCCCGGCATATCGATTTCAGGAATAATCTCTACACTACGTGTCGCTGCATATTTTATGATTTCGCGCAGATCCTCTTGTGTATAATACCCTCCGTATTCCTCTTTTCCGTTTCGTATACGTATATGTTCTTCAGGCAGATTAAAATCCGGGTTGTCTTTGGCTTTTACAAAACATACAGAATCCTGATTGTTATACGTGCGCCACGCACCTTCTTCGATCAGCTTGGGATAGCGCTTGATTTCTATCCGCCAGCCCTGATCATCGGTCAAATGAAGGTGTAGCTTATTGAATTTGTACAGTGCCAGAAGATCTATAAATTTAAAAAGATAGGCTTTAGAAAAAAAGTGACGTGCCACATCCAGTTCTACGCCCCTCCACTGATATGCAGGTGTATCTTTGATCTTTACATAAGGAAACATCTTGTTATTGTCGTTTCCGGATAGTGAAGACATTTGTTTTAAGGTTTGTAAAGCATAAAATGCTCCGGCCTGTGTAGATGCTTTTATCAGAATTCCCTTATCATCTATATTCAGATGATATCCTTCCGAAGCAATATTTTTATCCCGTATCAACTGTATGTTGGCATTCTTCTGACTGGATTTGCTCCATTGACTTCCTGTAAAAATATGTTGCTTTAAATATTGCTCAGCGTCTCCGAACAGCTTGCTGTCTGTAGTGTAATAGGACAGCTTCTGCACATTAAATGCTGTGGAACTTTGCCGGACATCTATTTGTGTAGGATAGGGGATAAGGTCTAGTTGACGGGATGAGGATTGCCCGATAGCGGTGTTGCCGCTATATAAGAAAAATAGTAAACCTAATAAGGACGGAATAGCCTTTTTCATAAATTTTAAAATTGTTTTGCACAGCAAGATAACTAACTTTTATGATAAATCAATTTAGCATGCTGTCTGAAGACGAATTTCAAACTTTGTAAGCGATCCAGGTTAAGGATGAGATATGCACTATTCCGTTCCTTTATAGAGCCTTCGGGCTTGAATAGTTTGTCTGTCATCTTCAGACGGACAAACTATTGTATCTTATATTTTACAGGTAGCATAAGATGACTATTCTTTCCATCCTCCACCTAAAGAGCGATACAGATCCACATAAGACTCAAGATGTTTTTGCCTTAATTCTACAAGATCCAGTTCACTTGTAAGGGCGTTGCTTTGAGCGGTGATCACCTCCAGATAGGTGGCATAACCACTCCGGAACAGTAGTCCCGCATTTCGAACAGCCAGTTCTGAATTAGATACTCTCTTTTTTGCAAACTCCAGTTGCTCCCGTTGTTTTTCTACGGTGATGATGGAGTTGGAAACTTCACTTACAGCCTCCACTACTGTTTGCTGCAGTACTAATTCTGCCTTTTCACGTTCCAGTTTTGCCACTTCATAATTTGTCTTTAGCGTCCTGTTCTTAAAGATAGGAGCTGTGAGATCTCCGCTTATACCGCCAAGCAAGGCACCGGGTATATTGAACCAGTTTTTTGGTAGCATTGAATTTACACCCAATGATCCGCCAATGGATAATGCCGGGTATCGCATGGCCTGTTGTACATTGGTATGTGCATTGGCAGAGATCAGTTGAAATTCTGCACTCCGTATATCCGGTCGGTTCCGAACAATTTCCAATGGTGATCCCAGAGATATTTCCTGATTTTCAGCAATCAGATGTTCAAAACTCTGACCTCTCTGAATCCGGTCAGGCATCTGCCCTGTGAGGGTACGCAAGGCGTTTTCCTGAACAGCGATTTCTTTTTCCAGTTCAGGCACCAGTGATGCGGCCACCAACCGTTGGGATTCTGTCTGTTGTATCGCTAAAGCGGTGATCTCTCCGGCTTCGTATTGCAATCTGATCATACGTAGCGTACTGTCATTGAGCTGTACATTACGTTTGGCAACTCTGATCTTATCATCCAGCATCAACAGGTTGAAATAACCTTTGGCTATGCTGGAAATCAGATTGGTCTGTATGGCATTTTTAGCTTCATAAGTGTCCAGATATTGAGCCAGCAGCTGATCTTGCTGACTGGATATTTTTCCCCAGATATCAAGTTCCCAGCTGAATCGTACTTCTGTACCAAACTGAGATAAATAAACAAACATGTCATCCGGTGCATCTTTTTGCTTCTTGTCGTACCATCGGGAGGAGGGACCACTTCCAAAATCAGAAGAGCGCCATTGCCTGTTTGCATTTGCAAGAGTGGCTTCTACCGAAGGCAAATAATTCGCCTTGTTCTGAATCATTTGACGGTTAGCAATACGGGTATTGATCAGTGCGGTTTTCATGTCAAAATTATTGATCAGTGCGCTGTCAATCAGGGCTAGTAAAGTCGAATCATGGAAAAATTCCCTCCACGGAATACGGCTTATGGTCGTCGTATCGCCAAAATAATCTAAGGTGTCACTGCGGTATTGTTCCGGCAGATTCAAGTCCGGCCGCGTATATTTTTCTCCTATTTTACAGCTTTGTACAACAAATAAAGTTGTGAATAGCAACAGGATCAACGTAAAGCTATATCTGTTTTTATTTATCATATCAGTCTTGAGATTTTAATTTATTGCGGACTTTTTCATCCAGTGTTTTGAACACAATAAAGAGTACGGGGATTATAAAAATGCCGAGTAACACACCGAAAAGCATACCGCCGGCTGCACTGAAGCTGATGGAGTGGTTACCTATCGCAGAAGGACCTACCGTCCACATCAGCGGAACGAGACCGGCAATGAAGGCTAGTGAAGTCATCAGGATAGGGCGAAGTCTCATCTGCGCCCCGGTCAGTGCCGCTTCTACTATACTCAATCCTCTGTCCCGTTGCTGTACCGCAAATTCGATAATCAGGATGGCATTCTTGGCCAGCAATCCGATCAGCATAATGAGACCTACCTGTACATAGATATTATTTTCAAGTCCCACCATCATAATCGTTCCGTATACACCCACAAGTCCGACAGGGACAGACAGCAGTACAGCCCACGGAAGGATATAGCTTTCGTATTGAGCAGCCAGTAGAAAATAGACAAAAAGTATGCTCAGTGCAAAGATCAGTATGGTCTGCGAGCCGGATTGACTCTCTTCAAAACTCATACCCGTCCACTCAAATCCATAGTTGACCGGCAGTTTGTCATCAGCCAGTTTCTGTATTGCTTTCATCGCATCACCTGTACTGTATCCCTTGGCTGGAGTAGCATTTACTGCGATCGCATTGTAAAGATTATATCGGGTAATGGTTTCCGGACCGACTACTTTTTCCAGGGTAAGAATGGTGCTTACAGGTACCATCTCTCCGTTTTTATTGCGGACAAAGATGGAATTGAACGATTCCGGATCTTTACGATAATCCATATCTGCCTGTACATATACCCGGTATTGTCTTCCGAACCGACTGAAATCTCCGGCTTGTACCCGTGCAAAATAGGCGCGGATTGTCGTCATGAGTTGCTTGATGTCCACACCCAGAGTTTTGGCTTTCACCGCATCAATATTCACTTCATACTGTGGAAAATTGGCTTTGAAAGCCGTATAGGCATTTTCAATTTCGGGAAGTTCATTGATCTCGTTGATAAAGGTATCGGCAATTGTATTGAAGTCGCGGATATCCCCTCCCAGACGATCCTGAAGAACTAATTCTATACCTGCAAAATCACCGAAGCCCTGTACAGTCGGACGTGGAAAGACAGTGAATTTAGCTTCGTTGATCTGAGATAAATCCTTCCGTATCGTGTCCATAAATGCTTCGATATTATGTATCTTTTTACGTTCGGCGTGAGGTAGCATATTGATATATCCCGCTGCAAATGCAGGACTTGAACTTCCGTCCAGCACATTAAAACCTGATACGGTGGTCATCCCTTTGATGTCCTCTCTTTTTTTGAGAATACTGTCAGCCTGACGCAATACTTCAGTCGTACGGGTGAGTGAAGCTCCGGGAGGCATAGCCAAAGAATAAGTAATAAAACTATCGTCTTCTGTCGGGATGAAACTTTTCGGAGCACGAACCATTAAAAATATTCCTGCAGCAGTGATGAGTATTAATCCTCCCCATGCCAGTGGTTTGTGTTTTATCAGTTTTTTTACTCCCGAGATATATCGGTCTGTCAACCGTTCAAAAGACGTGTTGAAGGCGTGGAAAAAACGTTTTTTATATTTTGTGAATTTGCTGTCTCCGTCCTTGATACCGGTTTCTACAGCAGAGTGTTTGAGCAGTAAAGCACATAGGGCAGGGCTGAGTGTCAGGGCATTGAGCGCTGAAATCAGAATCGCTGTAGCCAGGGTGTAAGCAAACTGCCGGTAAAATATTCCGGCAGGACCTTCCATAAAACCTACAGGTAGAAATACGGCTGCCATCACCATGGTAATTGATAAAATCGCGCCGGTGATCTCCGACATAGTTGATAGAGTCGCTTCCCGGGCTTTGAGTCCTGTAGCATGCATCTTCTGGTGGATAGCTTCCACGACTACAATGGCATCATCGACCACAATACCGATTGCCAGTACCAGTGCAAACATCGTCAGTACATTGAGCGAAAAGCCGAAAAGCTGAAGAAAAAAGAAGGTACCTACCAAGGATACCGGTATCGCAATAGCCGGAATCAAAGTGGATCTGAAATCCTGTAAAAAGATAAAAACGATAATGAAAACCAGAATAAATGCTTCAAACAAGGTGTGCTTCACCTGACTGATCGATTCATCAATCTGGTCTCTTACGGCATAGGTAATTTCATATTTGATACCTTCAGGAAAGGATCTGGCCATTCCTTCCAGTGTCTTGCGTACAGCTATATCAATGTCATGTGCATTGGACCCGCTGGTCTGGGTCAGATTCAGTGTCAGTCCCGGATGACCGTTTACCTTGTTGTCACTTCCGAGATTAGTCGCTCCGAATTCTATGCGGGCTACATCCTTCAGGTAGAGAACAGATCCATCTTTGTTTGTTTTGATAACGATATTCTCAAATTCTTCGGGCTGCGTAAGCCGTCCTTTGTGACGGATTACTGTTTCGAATGCCTCGTCCGAAGTCTCTCCGAATTTGCCGGGAGCAATTTCAAAATTCTGGTCTTTAATAGCATCCATGACATCCTGCGGGACAAGCGTGTAGAGTGCCAGTTTCTCGGGATTAAGCCAGAGGCGCATGGAATAATCCCGTGCACCGACTCTGGATACCTGTGCTACACCATCCACACGCAACAGAGGACGCATCATATTGATCTGTGCATACGCCTGCAGAAATGTTTCATCATATACACTATCCTGATGATCCGAATAGAGGTTGATGGTCATAATGACTCCACTCTGTCGGGGCATAACGGTAATCCCTGCCTCGTTGACTTCAGCAGGGATAGAACTGATGGCCTTGGAAATCCGTGTTTGGACATTCACGGATGCTACATCGGGATTAGTGCCGGTCTTGAAAAATACCTGTACGGATCCCGAACCGGAATTAGAAGCTGAGGACTTGATGTAAGTCATATCTTCCACACCATTGATAGCTTCTTCAATGGGAAGCAATACACTCTTGGCGACAGTCTCTGAGTTGGCACCGGGATAACTCAGCGATACCACCACACTGGGTGGAGCAATCTCCGGAAAACGGGATACAGGTAATAGTTTCAATCCAACTAATCCCAGAATGACCAGCAAAATGGAAACCACTGTAGCGAGTACGGGCCTGTTGACAAATGTTTTCAGCATAAATTATATAGGGTATGGCAAATAATGTCCGATCCCCTGATACAAAGTATCGGGAGACGCGGGCATATGATAAAAAAATATTTAGTTATGTTGCGGTATTGGCATAATGGCAGAACCATCTGTGATCTTGTCAAATCCACTTAAAATCACACGGTCACCTTCTTCAAGACCATCAGATACGATGTAGTTGTCTTTACTTTTGCCTGCAATTTTGATGGTTTTTCTTTGCGCTTTATTTTGTTTGTCTATGACGTATACAAAAGTTTTGTCCTGTAATTCCTGTGTAGCGACCTGCGGGATCTGCAGTACATTTTTCTTTATTTCCGATATTTTGAGTGTACCCGTACTTCCTGTACGGAGAATATTATCCTGATTGGAGAAGGTCGCACGCAGGGAAATCGCTCCGGTAGTACGGTCTACCTGACCATTGACAGCATCTACTTTTCCTTTTTTAGGATAGGCTTCACCATCTGCAAGTACAAGGGTTACATCCGGAAATGTCAACCGATTATTGTTGTTGTATTTAACACCCGCAATACTATCCTCCCGGGCTTTGGCTTTGGAGAAATACAGAAAATCAGATTCGCTCATGGCAAAGTAAACATATACTTCCTGCACATCCGAAAGAACAGTGAGCGGATCGCTGTCTCCCTTAGAAACAAGATTTCCTATACGTTTTGGAATACGGCCGATATAGCCGCTTACAGGTGCTTCTATAATAGTGAAATTTTTACTGATCTGCGCGCTTCGTACTGCTGCAGAAGCCTGATCCAACGATGCTTTGGCTACATCATAGTCAGATTTTGCAGCATGTAACCTTACATCTGAAATAACATCATTCTGTACAAGAGGGCGGAGACGGTCAATTTCCAGCTGGGCATTTTCCAGTTTTGCCTTAGCTACATTAGCTGTAGCGATCATATTATTGAGTTGTTCCTGGTAAGTGGAGGCATCGATTTTGAAAAGTTTCTGACCTTTCTGAACAAAAGACCCTTCATCTGCGTAAATTTCCTGAAGGAGGCCTTCTACCTGGGGGCGGATTTCGACATTCACTTTTCCTTCAATGGTACCAAGATAATCTTTTACTGTACTTGCATTGCTTCTTATCACTTTGTAGACAGGAAGAGCCGTAGGCTTGTTTTTGTTCTCTTTTTCTTCTGATTTGCCTGATGTACAGTGTGTTAAAATGGAGGCTAATGCGAGTAAACCTAAACTAAATGTGGTAAATTTTAAATTAAACTTTCTTGATTTCTTCATTAATACTTTCGCTCTTATTTACGTAACTTTTCTATTACGGCATTGCTTTATGAACGCTAGAATGGAGCTTTTGATTTGCATTTAACAAAAATTAACATTTTAACTACTAAAGGATACAGGAAAATAAAACGATAGAATAGTTTATATATTGTGAAATAGTTAATAAAAAAGCAAAAAAGCCTTTTAGCGCCCGTTTAAATTCGCATATACAGCACAGAATTGTCCGGATATGTATCTAAAACCGGAAAAATCAGTTTTTTCAGGAATGCCGTTCAATTTCTACTACACATGAGCAGGGGAGAGAAACAGACTAATGGCGCAATGAGTCTAAAATATGCTTCTGTGATTTTGAGCATAAGATTTGTGAAAATTTAATTCTACCTGCTCTTGAAACAAGGGCGTCTTATCGACTTCTGGCTTAGTGTATATTTTACTAATCAAAAAGTATTATCCAAAAAGTTAAATTAACCGTATGTTTTTCAGCTGTTTGTTTTAAGTAACTAAAAGGTAAAATATTATTTTTTAAAAAATATTTACGTTTAATTATTTTATTAGATAACTTTGTGAGGAACAAAAAATGATATATATCACTTTTTTAGCTGAATCTTATCAATTTTTGTTTAATTGCTGATATCTATTTAAAACATTTATTACCTAAGAGTTTACAGCTTTCGACTGCTGTTTTAAATGAAAAGGAAATTGCTTATGAAACCGCAAACTAATTCTTTAGCCTTGCCAAAGAGGATTTGGCACCTTTGTATTCTATTGGCTTTGATTCTGATAAACGTTCCCGGTACGGGATCCGCTCAGACCCGGCAATATGCTACTGTCACTCCCTCTTCAGGAAAGAATGAGGCAACAATCTTATTAGGTGCAATAAGTGGGGGGTACTCACCAAGCAATTCAATAGTGGCTAGTGTAACAGATCCTGGGCTGGCGGCTGATGGAAATACAGGTACTCATTCAGTCTTGACAGCTTCGAATTTGACTATTCTTCTCGCTAGCTTTTCAGGCGAAGCCTGGTTGCAGATGAAATTTCCTTCACCCCTGGCAGCAGGTACAACTACCTATGTCAAAATAGATAAACCTACACCCGGAGGAGGTCTCAATCTGGATCTGGTAACAGGACTTGGAGGACTTCTCGGTCTTCTTCAGCAAAACGTAATTATTCCTGAGGTATATAGCGGAGCTACAAGTTCCAGCGACGGCACTATCATCAATAGTGCTTCTGTGGTTTCATCAATAGTACAGGATGCTGCCGGAAATATCTACATAGCTGTAAAATCTGCACAATCATACAATTCGGTCCGTGTCAAGTTAAGAAGTCAGAGTGCACTGTTGGGACTTTCCCTCGGCGCTTCACTCTCGCTGAATGTCTATGATGCATTTGCAGTGCCTTCGGCTACAGCCTGTGATCCTGCAACCTATACGGATGAAGGAAAAGTAACAGGAATAAATGTTCAGTTAGCGAATACAGTAAAAAATCCTACATATGCAATCGATGCAAATACTTCAAACTACTCAGAAATCAGTCTGGGAACATTGGCAGTAGGTGGATCAGCATCTCAGTCTGTTTATTTTCCTACTTTATCAGAGTCCAATTCCCGACTTAAAGTACGGATGCAGATAAATCCTACAGCATTAAATGTCAATCTGATTGGTGCCTATGGAGTACGTGCATACAACGGTAATACGCAGGTATTTGAGCAAGTAATCGGCAGCGGTTTGATCGGAGGCCTAGATGTATTGGGTCTGCTGAACAGTGGCGGAATTGTGACGGTCCCTTTTGATATTGCAGCGCAATATGACAGGGTAGAGCTGGTGCTGTTCTCGACGGTCAATCTAACCACCGGATCAGGAGTACGGCTATATGGTGTGTCGCGCACAAGTGCTGCATGTCCGGAGCCTCCTCCGACTGCAAGCCCTCTTTTTCAACCTGTATGTGCGAATACATCAATAGTTTCGATGTCCAATGTGGATGATGCACAAAATGCGGTAGACGCCAATTTTGATAGTTATGCAACCATTCGCTCTGATGCCGGTATCCTTGTAGGTTTAGGAAGCAGACAGGGACAACTGGAAGTAAGTTTTCCTTCTGCCGTACCTGTAGGAAAGACGGCTTATGTCCGTATAGACTATGATCAGGATGTATTGAAGTCGTTGCTGGCAGGTAGTATCGGAGAGCTGGTTGGCGGATTAGTAAACGGACTGGTTTTAGGTAATCATTATTTTGAAGTACAACTCAACAATGGCGGAGGAGCTCCGTTATTGTCTGCTTCCAGTGCCAATAGTTTCAGTGCAGCAGCCGGGAAAATCCGGATTGTTCAGGACAAAGCCGGAAGATATTACATCGCTATAAAATCAGATGTTCCTTACACCAATATTAAATTAATTGATCATACGGCTTCAGCATTAGGAGTTCTTGCTCCAAACAAATACCTGAATGTATACAGCGTATGCTATGATAACAGTTCTGCGATTTGCGACCCTGCATTTTCTACTTCTTACGAAGGAACAGGTATCACTTTAGGATTATTACAAATCGGAAATACCGGAGTGTTAGCTCCTGAATATGCTATCGATGATGATGTCAATACTTCTTCAAAAATTAATCTTGGGGCACTTGCGGTAGCAGGTTCTATGTCTCAGTATATCAATTTTAATTCATTAAGTGACCCCAACTCCGTATTCAAAATTAAACTGGCAATCAAAGCCAGTCAGACACTAAATGTGGATCTGCTGGGTGCTTATGAAGTCATTGCTTACAATGGGAGCATGGAAGTATACCGCAGATCATTAGGTGGCGGATTGCTGAACGGTACAAATGTATTGGGTATTCTTGGCGGCGGCCAGCCGGGTACATTGACCTTTGCTCCGGGCAAGGCCTTTGATCGCATTGAGATCCGGGTAAACAGTGTGGTAAATGTGAGCGCATTCCAGTCTTCATTAGAAGTCTATGATGTGAAACGATTTGGCCCTGCAGGTTCTGCCTGTCCGGACCCTGACTTCACATTGCCTGCTGCAACGGCTACGCCTTTTGAGATTCCGGCTTGTGATGCTGCTGTGGTCGCATGGGAACATGCAGACTATCCGAATCTGGCTGCGGATGGAAATAACGAATCATTCGCAACATTGACTGCAAGTAACGGACAGTTACTGGGAATAGGTGCTTATAACGGTTTCCTTGAATATGAATTCCCTACCGCTCTTCCTGCAAATAAGACTACATATGTCCGTATCGATATGGATGGTGATCTGCTGGGTCGTTTGCTGAGCGGAACATTAGGAACACTTGTCAATAATGTGGGCGGATTGCTGCTTGGACAACACTATTTTTCTATAGATGCCAAAACTGCTCAAACTGGAGGTACAACAGTACTGACAGGTTCCAGCCAGGCGGGATTCACGGATGTAAATGGTGGAGATCTCCGCATTGTACAGGATAATGCCGGTCGTTATTACATTGCCATTACCCCAAATGCAGCTTATAAAAATATCCGTATTACGGAGCATTTCCCTGCATTAGCCGGACTGACACAAAATGTCGCTTCGATGAAAATCTTTGAAGCATGTCATGAAATCGGTGTGAATAACTGTCTTCCCGCTCAATTTACATCATTTGACCAGTCCGGACTTTCATTAGGATTGCTGAATGGTGCTGGAGTCAATAATGCAGACCATGCTATCAGTCCAAGTTCATCTGATTATTCTGAAATCTCAACAGGAACTGCTGCTGTAGCTGCACAGGTAGCACAGCGTATATATTTCAATAAGTTATCTACTGCAGGTGATAGCCTGAAAGTTCGGTTACAACTTGATCCTTCAAGTCTGGCATCAGTAGATTTGTTGGGCAGATATCAGATCCGTACGTATAACGGAAGTGCCGTTGCAGAGACATTTACACTGCAACAGGGACTGATCAATAACCTGAACTTATTAAATCTGTTCCGTTCAGGAGGTATACAGACACTTATATACAGAACAACATTACCATATGACAGGGTAGATATCATCGTGGGATCTACACTCAATGTAGCATTGACTCCTTCTGTACGACTTTATGAAGTAAAACGTATCGGTCAGGGATGCCCGACCACGACTACTCCTTCACCATTTGAAAATCCGGTATGTATATCTTCTGTAATCGATGCCGGCAATGCAGATGACATCAACAATTTATTTGATAATGACTTTGACAGCTATGCTACCCTGAAATCCGGGGCAGGTCTGTTATTAGGTCTGGGTAATAAATATGAAGGTTTTGTTGAATTAGGTTTCGGTCAGAAAATTGCAGCCAATAAAACGGCATATATACGTATTGACTTTGATCAGGCTTTACTGAATAATCTACTGGGAGGAAGTATTGGCGGAACACTGGCCAGTGTGGTGAATAATCTGGTATTAGGAAACCACTACTTCTCTGTACAGGTCAAGGATGGTGCTTCAGTAATTCTTCAGGGAGGAAGTAATAATAATTTCAATAATAACAACGACCGGATCCGGATTGTACAGGATAAATTAGGCCGCTATTATATCGCTGTCACACCATCTGCACAATACGATGCTATCCGTATCACAGATCATACCAACTCTGCATTAGGTTTATTGGCACAACCGAATTCAATGAATGTATATGGTGCATGTGTCGATAATCCATTAACAGATTGTCAGCCTGTGTTTACCACCTCTTATGATGCAAGAGGACTGGCATTGACAGCTCTTGGTCTGGCCGGATCCGGCGTGACAAATCCTGACCATGCAATCAATATCAATACAACCGATTATTCAGAAGTAAGTCTGGGCAATGTTGCTGTCGGTACTTCTGTGAAACAATACTTTGATTTCCGTAAGCTGGCCTTACCAAGTGAAGTTATTAATCTGACTTTGCAATATGGAAGCGGTGCATTAGATGCAAATCTTATAGGAGGTATAGAAATTATCGCTTACAATGGAGTAACTCCGGTTGCGACATTAGATGTACAAAGTCAGCTGATCAACGGACTGAATGTACTGGGTATTTTAAATAACGGAGCTAAAGGTGTTATTCCTTTTGCGCCGGGAGTCGCTTACGACAGAATCAGTGTCGGTCTGAGAGGAGTATTGAACGTAAGTGCACTGCCAGCTCTCAGAGTGTATGCAGTAGAGAAAGACTGTAATACACCAATGTTCAAAACATGGAAATCATTTAAAGTCAGTAATGATCCAGCTATTACAACAGTAAAAGGCGGAGAAGAAGTTGAATATACCATACATGTCCGCAATACAGGAAATGTAGCACTTAATGATTACATCGTTACGGATGCTATCCCTGCAAATACGGTTTATGTCGCCGGATCTGCCGACGCTTCCGGTGGTTCACTTGCTTCCGGTGTAGTGACATTCAGCAATGTGGATATTGCTGCAGGCGCTACTGCTACCCTCACTTTCAAAGTAACGGTAAATGCAGATCTGACAGGTGTGGCAGCTATTAACAATGTCGCATTAGTGAAGAAAGATGCTGCTGATCCGGGTAAGGAGACCTTCCCTCCGGCAGCAGGTAATCCGAATGAACCGGATGAAACAGCCGGTACAGGAACAAAAATACCTGTTACACCAATAGCATCTGCTGTATCCTGGAAAGCATACAAAGTCAATACAGATGCAAGTATCACGGCAGTCAAAGGCGGAGAGCAGGTAGAGTATGCTATCTATGTCCGAAATAATGGTAATCAGGTACTGAATAATGTTCAGATCAGTGATGTATTGCCTGCCGGAGTCACTTATGTGTCGGGAGGTTCACAGGCAAGCGGTACAGTTTCATTTGTGATTCCTACATTAGCAGTAGGAGCGACCAACGGGCCGTTGACATTTACCGTATCAGTCAATCAAAACCTGAGCGGTATCAGTAAAATAACCAATATCGCTACAGTAAAAAGTAATGAAAATAATGTACCGGCAGAGAGCTTCCCTCCGGTAAATAATGCTAACCCGACTGAGCCGAATACCGGTGCAGGACCAGGAACTTCTCTGGATGTAACTCCTGTGAACAATCTTGTGTCTTGGAAAGCATATAAAGTAAATAATGATGCAACGTTCACCAGTGTAAAAGGTGGTGAAGATGTACAGTACACCATCTATGTACGCAATGACGGAAACCAGAATGCAACAGGTGTTCTTGTCAGTGATGTATTGCCTGCAGGATTGACACATAAAAACGGGGGTACGTTTACAGGTGGTACCGTCAACTTCGCGCCATTAGATATTCCGGTAGGGCAGGTACGGTCTGTATCCTTTATAGCTACTGTCATTAAAGATCTGACTAACATCGCACAGATTAACAATATTGCGTTAGCAAAACTCAACCCTGCTGACCCGGGTGTACAATCACATCCACCAATCAATAATAGTGATCCGTTGACCGGAGGTCCGGACATCACGCAGACAGGAACCGTGATTGCGGTGACTCCTGCAAATGATGTTGATTTTGCATTGCTGGGCTTGAGTAATAACACGACCAGTACAAGTAAAGCTGTCGAAGGCGACGTAATTACTTATACATTAACGGTAAAAAATACAGGAAATGCAGCCCTCACAAATGTGACGATTACAGCTCCTATTCCTACACATACTACATATGAAACCGGAACAATAACCGGTGGAGGTACAGTAGCTGGAAATGAAGCAACTTTTGTGATTCCTTCATTAGCCGTAGATCAAACACTGACCTTTAGCTATAAAGTGTTGGTAGGCGCAATTCCTCCGGGAGTAGATAAGATCACAAATACTTCGGTCGTGAGCTTTGCAAATGAAATTTCCGGACAACCAAATAAAACTAAACAAGCATTGTCTGAACTACAGACAAACTGTACACCTGTAGTTGCAGCTGATATCACACTGGCTCCGACTTCAGGAACAATATGTCTGGGTGATGAAGTGGAAATAACGGCATCAACAGCGTTAAATATTCCAAATGCAGTATATCTGTGGTACACCAATCCTGCATTGACAGGTACACCACTTGTAGGGCCTGTTCAGAGATTAAGCCCTGCTGTGACAACTACTTATTATGTAGTAGTGTCAGGAGATGGATTCTGTTTCAATACTCCGGCAAAAGAAATTGAGATTTCGGTATTGAATCTTCCTCCTATTCCTACGATCAGCATCACTGGTTCTGCCGCAATATGTGAAGGTACAGGTTCGACTGTGTTGACAGCAACATCTGCCGGAGCATCTTCATACCAATGGTATAAAGACGGAACATTATTGCAGACTACCAATACCAATACATTAACGGTTAATGCAGGTGGACTTTACACAGTAAAAGCATTCAATGATGTCAATGCTACAGGTTGTAGCAGTGAAGTCTCCGCTGCTGTAGAGGTGACTGTCACTCCGAGACCGGCACAGCCTACTATCACTGCGCCTACTGCGCCGGCATGTGAAGGATCTATTATTGAATTGACTTCAAGTGCAACTACGGGTAATCAGTGGTACAAAGACGGTGTATTGCTGACAGAAAATAATAACGGAACTACTGTTCCGGTAACAGGACAGAAAATCTTTGTATCTACCGGTGGATTATATACCGTTAAAGTGACAGATCAGCTGACCGGATGTGAAAGTCTGGAATCTGCTCCTGTTACTATTGTAATAAACCCACTTCCGGTAATTACATTAACCGGAGAAACCAGAATCACGACAGCAGTCAATGTAGCGGTAACCCTTCCGACGGTTACAACTTCACCTGCTACAGGAGTGACTGTAAAATGGTATGATCAGGCAGGTGTGGAAACCACTAATCTGAATCCGTCATTTGCTGCGCCGGGTGTATATACCTACACAGTAGTCGCACAGAATGATGCAACAGGATGTACCTCATCACAATCTGTTCTTATACAGGTGTATGATGCAGACAGCTGTCCTCCTCAACTGGTACGTGTGTATGCAAATGCACAGTCTTCCGGAAGTATTATTACAGGAGGAGTGAGCGATGGTGCCAATGCTGTAGACGGAAATCCTAAAACATACTCAACGATCACTACCGGATTAGGATTGTTAGGAATTGGTACAACATGGCAAAATGTAAACTTTGATCAGGTCGTACCTGCAGGTACTCCTGTTACTATTAAATTAGGTAAAGAGTACAGCTTACTATCTGTTGCAAGCGGTCTGTCTGTTGTCGGACTGGATGCAAACGGTAATGATATCGGAACACTTAAATCCGTACAGGGAGGACTTCTGGATTTGCTTGTTGCAGACAATGTTGTAGAGTATACATTTGTACCTGCAAGTGGATCAGGGCCGAAAGCTTACAAAGGCGTACGTATTGTGCAGGGAGCATTGCTGAGTCTGGCGCAGAATGCAAAAATATATCATGCATATTATACAAAAACCGGTGCTGTAGATTGTGCTCCGATCGATAACCAGACAAACAGCAATATTTTAGATGTGCTTTATGGCGTGCAGGATATAGGTCTGGGTGTAGCAAGTGCAACAGCAAGTGTGATAGACCCATGGCTAGCTGTGGATAATGATCTGAATACTGCTGCGCAAATCAACAGAGGTGCTGCGGTATTGAATGTGGCAAGTCTGACTCCTGTATTCAAGTCACAGACGATGCCTACAGATTCATTGCGTATTATTATTGAAGATTCGGGCAACGCACTTCTTAATCTGAGCTTACTTTCAGGTTTTGAGATCCAGCGTTACTTGGGCACTGCGAAAGTCGGTCCTACCTTGGATAACAATGCTGATATTCTGAAACTGAAATTATTGAGCTTCTCCGCTAATAAGAAAAAGTTAATGATGGCACCATTCGATCAACCATTTGATCGTGTGCAGATCTCTTATGGAGATGTCGTAAATGTGAACCTGGGTAATCAGATCAAGGTATATGATGTCAGTATCATACCTACGATAGATTACGGAAATACGCCTGGCACTACATTGGAAATATGTCAGGGAGATAATCTGACGATCAAGAAACAGGATGATTGTACAGTCTATGCTGTGTACGATGTAAATGGCAATCTGCTGACTACTTCAGATCAGCTGAACTTTACAATTCCTGCTACGACAACTGCAGGCGTGCATAAATATTTTATACAGGCTGTAAGACAAGGTTGTGAAATAGGTCCAAGACAAGAGATTGAAGTCCTGATCAACCCGCTGCCGGTCGTGCAGACACTTAACATCAACGGACAGGCTCGTTCGGGTAATGAAATCAGTCTGTCTCCAGGTAAAACTGCAACATTTGAATTGACTGTAGATGATGCGACAGCAACATTCCAGTGGCAGGAGTTAATCGGAGGAACATGGACTGCTATAGCAGGTCAGGCGACTTCTACATTAGTGAGAACAGTTCCTTTGGTAGCAGCAGGTACACGCTATGAGTTCCGTGCATTAATTAGCAGCACAAAAGGTTGTGATATTATATCTCCTGTGGCAGCTCTTGTCGTAGCTCCTCAGCAAGTAGATTATACAAAATCAAAATTAGAAATAGTTAAAAACAACGCTATAGCAAACGGCACAGATGTAAATACACTTCGTGCAACTATAGTAGATGAATTTGATAACCCGATTGCAGCTACAGCAGTAGACTTTAGTTATACAAGTCTGGTCACAGGCAGTATAGTAACTACTCAACTGAATACAGATGCATCAGGTATCGCATTACTGGATATTACCAGTACGAAAATTGGTGATGTAGCTGTTGCAGCGACTGTTGCCGCTACAGCCATCAGTGCTAGTCCGCAGACAGTTACATTCGTAGCCGGACCTGTAGATTATGGTAAATCTAAACTGATTATTATCAAAGACGGCGCTATTGCCAATGGTGTAGATAAGAATATTCTGGAAGCTACTATCGTGGATGCATTTGATAATCCGATTGCAGCAGCTACAGTAGACTTTGGATATACAGATCTGGTAGACGGTCAGGTGAAAGCGGTGAATATCGTGACTGATGCTTTAGGCAAATCTGTACTGGAACTGACCAGCACGAAAATCGGTGCTATCGATGTGAGTGCTTTAGTGGCCGGTACAGCAATCAGTGGCAGTCCGCAGACCGTTACCTTCGTAGCCGGACCTGTAGATTATGGTAAATCGAAATTAGTTATTATTAAGGATGGCGCTACAGCCAATGGCGTAGATAAGAATATTCTGGAAGCTACGATCGTGGATGCATTTGAGAATCCGATTGCAGGAGCTACAGTAGACTTCGGATATACAGATCTGACAGATGGTTTAGCGAAGACAGTCAATATAGCAACAGCTGCTAACGGCAAATCCGTTCTGGAACTGACCAGTACGAAGATTGGCGCAGTGACTGTCAGTGCAGGTGTAGCCGGCACAGCGATCAGTGGCAGTCCGCAGACGGTTACATTCGTAGCCGGACCTGTTGACTATGGTAAATCGAAACTGGTTATTATCAAAGACGGCGCTACCGCCAATGGCGTAGATAAGAATATCCTGGAAGCTACTATCGTAGATGCATTTGATAACCCGATTTCAGGAGCTACAGTAGACTTCGGATATACAGATCTGACAGACGGTTTAGCGAAGACTGCGAATATCGTAACAGATGCTTCAGGTAAATCAATTCTGGAACTGACCAGTACGAAGATTGGTGCTGTGACTGTCAGTGCAGGTGTAGCCGGCACAGCAATCAGTGGCAGTCCGCAGACCGTTACTTTCGTAGCCGGACCTGTAGATTATGGTAAATCGAAATTAGTTATTATTAAGGATGGCGCTACAGCCAATGGCGTAGATAAGAATATTCTGGAAGCTACGATCGTGGATGCATTTGAGAATCCGATTGCAGGAGCTACAGTAGACTTCGGATATACAGATCTGACAGATGGTTTAGCGAAGACAGTCAATATAGCAACAGCTGCTAACGGCAAATCCGTTCTGGAACTGACCAGTACGAAGATTGGCGCAGTGACTGTCAGTGCAGGTGTAGCCGGCACAGCGATCAGTGGCAGTCCGCAGACGGTTACATTCGTAGCCGGACCTGTTGACTATGGTAAATCGAAACTGGTTATTATCAAAGACGGCGCTACCGCCAATGGCGTAGATAAGAATATCCTGGAAGCTACTATCGTAGATGCATTTGATAACCCGATTTCAGGAGCTACAGTAGACTTCGGATATACAGATCTGACAGACGGTTTAGCGAAGACTGCGAATATCGTAACAGATGCTTCAGGTAAATCAATTCTGGAACTGACCAGTACGAAGATTGGTGCTGTGACTGTCAGTGCAGGTGTAGCCGGCACAGCAATCAGCGGAAGTCCGCAGACGGTTACCTTCGTAGCCGGACCGGTAGACTATGACAAATCTAATCTGGCGGTGACCAAAGATGGTGCGATTGCAAATGGTATAGATTACAACGAATTCACAGCAACTATCGTAGATGCATTCGTCAATCCTATCGCAAATACAAGTGTAGTATTCAGCATCACTAACCCTGATGGTACTACAGCAACACAAACGATTACTACAGATGCAAATGGCAAGTCCGTTGTTCAGTTGACATCTACCAAAGCAGGAACCGTAGCGGTGGATGCTCAGGTAGCGAACCGTTCAATTGCAAACAGTCCGGCTAATGCTCAATTTGTAGCAGGGCCTGTTGACTATGGTAAATCGAAACTGGTTATTATTAAAGACGGAGCTACAGCCAATGGCGTAGATAAGAATATCCTGGAAGCTACTATCGTAGATGCATTTGATAACCCGATTGCAGGAGCTACAGTAGACTTCGGATATACAGATCTGACAGACGGTTTAGCGAAGACTGCGAATATCGTAACAGATGCTTCAGGTAAATCAATTCTGGAACTGACCAGTACGAAGATTGGTGCTGTAACTGTCGGTGCAGGTGTAGCCGGCACAGCAATCAGCGGAAGTCCACAGACGGTTACCTTCGTAGCCGGACCGGTAGACTATGACAAATCTACTCTGACTGTAACCAAAGACGGTGCGATAGCAAATGGTACGGATTACAACGAATTCACCGCAACAATCGTAGATGCATTCGTCAATCCTATCGCAAATACAAGTGTAGTATTCAGCATCACTAACCCTGATGGTACTACAGCAATACAAACGATTACTACGGATGCAAATGGCAAGTCCGTTGTTCAGGTAACATCTACCAAAGCAGGAACCGTAACGGTGGATGCTCAGGTAGCTAACCGTTCTATAGCGAACAGCCCTGCCAGAGCAACCTTCGTAGCTGGTCCGGTAGACTATGACAAATCTAATCTGGCGGTAACCAAAGATGGAGCTATTGCAAATGGTACGGATTACAACGAATTCACTGCAACAATAGTGGATGCATTCGTCAATCCTATAGCAAATACAACAGTAGTATTCAGCGTCATTAACCCTGATGGAACTACAGCAACACAGACGATTACTACAGATGCAAACGGCAAATCCGTAGCCAGAGTGACGTCTACTAAAACAGGAACTGTAACGGTGGATGCACAGGTGGCTAACCGTTCTATTGCGAATAGCCCTGCAAGTGCTCAATTCGTAGCCGGTCCGGTAGATTACAGTAAATCTAATCTGGCTGTAACGAAAGACAATGCTATCGCTAATGGTACGGATTACAACGAATTCACCGCGACAATCGTGGATGCATTCAGCAATCCTATAACTAATATTGCAGTAGCATTCGGCATCACCAATCCCGATGGAACTACAGCGACACAGACGATTACTACAGATGCAAACGGTAAATCCGTAGCTAGAGTAACATCTACTAAAGCAGGAACCGTAACTGTAGATGCGCAGGTGGCTAACCGCTCTATAGCAAACAGCCCAGCCAGAGCAACATTTGTCATTGCTAATCATATCAGTGTTACTAAAGTTGCAGATCAGGCAAGAGTGAAAGCCGGTACAAGCACCAGCTTTACAATCACCCTGACAAACGATGGTCCTGAGACCTTAGCCGCTGGCAAAGTGATCAGTCTGACAGAACGTCCAGGCGCAGGAGTAACTATTACAGGTTATGCAGTGGCCAGCGGTAATGCAACAGTGACCGGAACAGGTAATACGGCTAAAGTAACCGCAAACGGAACGATAGCAGTAGGAGGAACAATTGTCGTAAAAGTAACTGCGAATATTGCAGCAGATGCACCGGCTACTGTTACAAATGGTATCACCGTATGGGGACCTGACAAGGATCCGGGTACAGACCCTGAGGATGATAAAGATGATACAGATCCGATTCCTGTAGACCATGAATACAAATTGAGTATTACTAAAGTTGCGGATCAGGCAAGAGTGAAAGCAGGTACAAGTACAAGCTTTACACTTACCATTACAAACAATGGTCCGGCAATTATCAGCACAGGAAAAGTGCTCAGTCTGACTGAGCGTCCAGGTGCAGGACTAACCATCACCGGTTACAGTGTGGCGAGTGGTTCTGCAACAATAGCAGGTACAGCTAATACCGCGAAACTGACTACGACTGCAAATATTGCGGTAGGTGCTACAATAGTAGTTAAAGTAACCGCAAATGTAGCTGCAGATGCTCCGGCAACTATCACCAACGGAATCACCGTCTGGGGTCCTGATAAAGATCCTGGAACGGATCCGGAAGATGATAAGGATGATACAGATCCGATTCCTGTAGATCGTGAAACTAAGCTTTCAATCACGAAGGTAACCGATGAAGCAAGAGTGAAAGCAGGAGAAGCGACGAGCTTTACACTAACGATCACTAATGATGGTCCTTCAGTAATGGAGACAGGAAAAGTGATCAGTCTGAGAGAGCGTCCGGGAGCAGGTGTGACAGTGACAGGTTACAGCATTATCAGCGGAACAGCAACTGTCAGCGGAACAGCCAACAGTGCAGCCGTAACAACGACAGCAGCAATACCGGTAGGAGGTAAGATCCTGGTTAAAGTTGCAGCAACAGTTTCTGATGATGCAGCCGCAACAATCACAAATGGTATTACCGTATGGGCTCCGGGTAAAAATCCGGATACCGATCCGGAAGATGATAAGGACGATACGGATCCGATCCCTGTAGACTTCCAGACCATCCAGGCGGTAGACGATGAAGCTGAAACAAAAGCTGCAAATGAAGTGAAAATAGAAGTACTGGCTAACGATCAGGTGACCAAGTGGGCAATTGATCCGGCAACAGTAGAAATCGTAACAACAGCAGCAGAAGGTACTACATCAGTGAATATAGACGGAACAGTCACTTATTTACCAAACAAAGTATTCGTAGGCGTGGATCAGTTTAGTTATCGTGTGAAAGATGTGAAAGGAAGATGGAGTAATGAGGCAGTGGTCAAAATCAATGTATTGTCAAATCCATTGATCGTACCAAATGTCATTACGCCGAATGGAGATAATATCAATGATAAGTTTGTTCTGAAAGGTATTGAAACCTACGATCGTGTAAGCCTGACAATCATCAACAGATGGGGTAATGAGGTCTATCGCAATGCAAACTATGACAACAATTGGGAAGGTCTTAATCTGAATGCAGGAACATACTTCTACATCATTGAGACGACCAAGAACGGTGTTAAAGAAGTAGTTAAAGGAGACGTATTAATTAAGAGAAACTAGAATCAGTAATAGACTAAATTGTATTATTTACTAAAAATAATAACAACATGAAATACGGAAAATATGCAGTGATAATAGTAGCAGGATTGCTGGGACTGACCAAGGTCAGTGCCCAGCAGAGTATCCAGTTTACGCAGTACATGTTCAATTCGATGAGTGTCAATCCTGCCTATGCAGGTTATAAGGAGGAGTGGTTTGCTCAGGTAGGTCTTCGTAGTCAGTGGACTGGTTGGAGCGGAGCGCCTAAGACGGGAACCGTTTCTATAGACGGAGTTCTGGATCCTTATTCAAAACGTCACGGTGTCGGATTCAATGTTACTGCTGATAAACTAGGCGCGCAGGCCGCTACATCTGCGTATGCCAATTATGCGTTTCGTCTCCAGTTGGATGATGAGGATACACAAAGACTGAGTCTTGGAGTGGCCGGGGGTGTAACACAATATAGCCTAGATGGAAATAAACTGGATGCAAACGATCCTAATGATCCCATTATCCCGGACGGCAAAATTTCAGACTGGGTACCGGATATCCGTTTAGGTGTTTATTATTATAATCCGAAATGGTATGCAGGCTTGTCTGTACAGGATCTTTTTAATGGCACGAATTCGGGTACAGATTATAGATTTAACCAGAATACATCTGAAAGCCTTTACCGTACTATCAGCGGATATTTTATTGCTGGAGCATTACTGGAATTGAGCAGGGGAGTGCATTTAAGACCCAGTATTTTGGTCAAGGAAGACTTTAAAGGACCGACCTCTCTGGATGTCAATGCCATGTTTGTATTCAATGGTAAATTTTGGATAGGAGCAGGATACCGCACACGAGCCCGTTTATTTAACAGACAGTATCAGGACAGATCGGTTGATAAGTTGAGTTCGATGAATGCCATTACAGGTATAGCACAGTTTTATGCCACAGACAGACTTCGTATCGGCTATTCTTATGATGCCATGATCAACAAATTGAGCGGAGTACAGAATGGCTCACATGAGATCACGCTTGGGATTACATTCGGACGCCGCGGGGCTACACAATACTTGAATCCTAGGTTCTTCTAAGCTAAATGATATTATGATGAAAGCATTTGGAAAATTAATAGTTACAGCAGCATTAGGCGCTCTACTGATAAATAGTGAGCAGGTGCTGGCGCAGGAACAGCCGTCACTGAGAGACAGAGCTTATCAGTTCTATCTTGCGGGAGATTATGCAAAGTCCGCTCAGATCTATAACAGGATTGAAGAGAAGAAGGAATTGTCCGTTAAGGAAGTTTATGCTGTTGCAGACTCCTACTATCAGATCAACGAATATACATTGGCAAAGCAGTGGCTCAAACGTGCCACAGATCTGGACAGCAAAAACAAAGATGCTTTCTGGAAATATGCGCAGATACTGAAGATAAATGGTCAATATGCGGAATCAAAAAAGCAATTTGTAGATTATAAGCAACGGTTTCCGGATGGAAAAAATATTCAGATAGAAATCGATGGTTGTGATTCTGCTCTGCTTTGGACTGCTAAGCCGACCACTCATGTGCTTAAGAATGAAAAAGAAGTAAATACAAGTTTCTCCGAGTTTGGAGTTTTACCATTGAGTAATGGAGTACTTTATAGTGGAGAACCTTCTGTGGCCACAGTTGATAAAAGTGACATGACAGGCAATGCTTACCTGAGGATCTTTTCAGCAGGAAGAGATGAAGACGGGATTACATTAAAATATCCGGTTTTGTCAGACGGCGTTTATAACGACGCTAAGTATTATGTTGGACCTGTGACCACCAATCAGGATCAGGATGTATTGTTTGTGACCCGAACATATGCCGGAAGTAGTGCCGAGAAGGTAAAGAGAGATGGTATGCGTTTCAAAAAACATAATCTTGAGCTTATTCTGTATAAGAAAAACGGAGAATCCTGGATACCGGAAGCTTTTCCATATAATAATGTAGAAAAATATTCTGTGGGACATGCCAGTCTGAGTTCTGATGGAAAAGTATTGTACTTTGCTTCCGATATGCCAGGAGGAAAAGGAGGGGTAGATATCTGGTACAGTCAGGCAAATGCAGATGGTACCTGGGGCACACCCGCCAATGCCGGGAACGAAATCAATTCTCCCGGAGATGAGATGTTTCCATCCACATTTGGAGATACATTATACTTTTCCAGTAATGGTTATGCCGGCATGGGAGGGTTGGATGTATTCAAAGCTGTAGGTAGCAAAAGCAGTTTTAGAGGGAGAGAAAACCTGAAATCTCCTGTTAACTCTTCAACAGATGATTTTGCATATGTGGTATCAGCAGATGATGAAGAACGCCAGTATGGTTATTTTTCCTCCAACCGGATAGGGGGAGCAGGTGGAGATGATATCTATTCATTTGTATACACTAAGCCAAAAATAACAATCCGTCTTCAGGGAAAAGTCTTTGATAAGGAAAGTACTGATCCGCTGGGGCAGACTCAGGTCCGTATATTTGATGATAAAGGGAAATTACTGTCTACTTTCTTTGCGAGTAGTCCGACTTTCGATACCGAACTTCAGAGTAAGCTGGCACAAAAGATAGTCGTCTCCAAAGATGGATTTATGTCAGATTCATTATTTGTACCTGCTATCAGAGCAACAAAAGATACCACCCTGTTTGCAAGCTTTAAATTACAACCTGTAAATAAAGAGGGAATTGTTTTTGTGCTGGATAACATATATTATGATTTCAACAAATCAGATATCAGACCGGATGCAGCAAAAGTGTTGGATCAACTGGTAAATACCATGACTGAAAATCCGACCCTTCAGATCGAACTGTCCAGCCATACGGATAGCCGAGGATCAGATAGTTACAATATGAAACTATCAGACCGAAGAGCAAAATCTGCAGTAGAATATATCATTAGTAAAGGAATTGCTAAGGAACGCCTTGTCTCCAAAGGTTATGGGGAGTCCAAACTGGTAAATGAATGTGCTAATGGCGTGAAATGTACAGAAGAACAGCATCAGGCCAACCGACGTACAGAAGTGAAAGTACTTAAATACTAGGAAAAACAAACAAAAAAAGGGCAGTTCTCTTCGGAGAGCTGCCCTTTTTTTGTGGGTATAGCTGATCTGCTTTCTTAATGACAGTCATAATGAAAAAACAAAAAAATATAATAAATTTAACATAGATCAAGAGTTGCTAATTTAAATTTGATCAATTTTACACCGACTTTTAACTGAATCAACATGCTGAAGATACTCGTGCTGTTTGCACATCCTACACTAGAACAATCTGTTGTAAATAAAAAATTAATCAGACGCATGCGGTCATTACCGAATATTTCGGTAAGAGATCTGTATGAGTTATATCCTGATTTTGATATTCCGGTACGGGTAGAACAGGCTGCTTTGGAGCGGCATGATATCATTATATGGATGCATCCTATTTATTGGTATTCGGCTCCGCCTCTAATCAAACAATGGATCGATCTGGTCTTACTGCATGACTGGGCTTACGGAACCAAGGGAACTGCACTCAAAGACAAATGGATCTTCAATGCCGTTACTACCGGAGCCACTATGGAAGCTTATCAGGAGGGAGGACATCATGGTTATCCGCTTAAAGACTTTTTGTTGCCGTATAAACAGACTGCTGCTCTTTGTCATATGCATTATTTGCCCCCATATGTGATAGACGGGACATTTAGTAAACAACCCAAAGAGATTGAGCAGGATATTGAACAATTTATATCCGACTTACAGTTACTGCAGTCGGGAACATTTGAGGTCACTGCTTTACAGCAATTTTCGTATTTAAATCAACTAAAAGATCAAGCATAATGGATTCATCATTTTTATTTCAGATCATTGCCTATCTGGGTTCGGCTGTGATTTTTGTGCCTATTGCCAAAAAACTCGGTCTTGGGTCTGTGCTTGGTTATCTTATTGCCGGAGTTATTATTGGTCCTTCTGTCTTGCAATGGGTAGGTAGCGGAACACAGGACGTTATGCATGTTGCCGAGTTTGGGGTCGTGATGATGCTTTTCCTTATTGGTTTGGAGTTAGATCCGGGCACCTTGTGGAAATTGAGAGGTCCCATATTAGGCATGGGGGGACTGCAGGTTATTCTTTCAGCGCTGTTGATTGCCACCATTTGTTCGTTAATGGGATTCTCATGGAAAGAAGGACTTGTTCTCGGACTTACACTGGCTTTATCTTCTACCGCAATAGTGATGCAGTCACTCGGTGAAAAGGGCTGGCTAGATACAGTGGCCGGTAAAAGTTCTTTTGCGGTATTATTGTTTCAGGATATTGCTGTCATCCCTATATTAGCCCTTTTGCCTTTGCTCGCAGATAATGCTTCTGCTGTAACTACAGAAGGAGACACCTGGCTGACAGATATCAGTGGTCCGGCAAAAGCCGTATCTCTTCTGGCAGCTGTTGCTATCGTGGTGCTCATCGGTAAATATATAGTAGGGCCGATCCTTCGCGTCATCACACGTACAGGTATGCGCGAACTGTTTCTTGTCGGGGCTTTATTACTCATTGTTCTTATAGCTTTTATAATGCAAAAAGTAGGATTGAGTCCTGCTTTAGGCGCCTTTTTAGCTGGTGTGGTCCTTGCAAACAGCGAATTTAAGCACGAACTTGAAAGCGACCTTGAGCCTTTCAAAGGCCTTCTGCTAGGCGTATTTTTTATAGCTGTAGGTGCATCTATCAATATCTTTTTCGTATGGCAGGAAGCCAGTACCATTTCCATGTGGGTAGGGCTTTTTATGCTTGTCAAGATTATAGTGTTGTATGTGCTGGCAGTTGTATTTAAGTTGAAAATTGATCAACGGATTATTCTGGCCGTCTCTCTGGCACAAATGGGAGAGTTTGCTTTTGTATTATTCAGCATCATAGGTCAGCTACGGTTACTGAGTGCGGATACCATCAATATTATGGTCGCTGTAGTAGCTGTCAGTATGGCATTGTCACCTATTCTGCTACTCGTAGCAGACAAGCTGATCCTTCCCCGGCTGAATAGTCTGGCAAATCCTCCGGAATCTGAAGAAAAAGAATTTGATGAAGTAAACGAAAATAAAAAAGTGATCATCGCCGGATTTGGGCAGGTTGGTACGATTGTGGCCCGTTTTTTACATCTCAATAAGGTAGAAACAACGATTCTGGATTATAATGGCGATCGTGTGGAAATGCTGCGTAAATATGGGTTTAAGGTATATTTTGGAGACCCAACCCGATATGACCTTCTGAAGTCTGCCGGAGCATCCAAAGCCAGTATTATTGTCAGCGCATTTGACAATGACGAAGACCACATGAAATTAGTCCATATGGTCAAAAAACATTTTAGTCATCTCAAAATAGTAGCCATAGCCAATACCCGAAATCTGGCGTATGATCTGATAGAAAATGATGTGGATCGTGTATATCGGGTGGGGACAGATATTGCATTGCGTATGGGAGTGGATGTCATGACCGAACTCGGATACAGACGCTATACCGTATACCGGGCTTCTCAGAAATTCTCAAAACTGGAGGAAAAATCTCTATATAAACTTGCCCGTATCAGAGACAAGGGATCCGAATACATACAAATGGTTCAGGAGACAATCCGCGAACTGGAAAATGAATTATTAGATGATATGTCTGCAGATGATAATTCTTCCGTAAAAAATGCCTGGAGCGATACAGAACGTAAAAAAGGAGAAGACGAAAACTAAAAAATAAGTCTTTTGAGCCCTAAATTTCAAAAATCAACTCTGTGAATACATAGGTTGAACTCTCTAAGGATATAATTTGTTGAGGTATAGGTAGTTTTCTTACTATTTTTTGTCTTATCGTGAATTAAAAAAGTGATCAATGTTATTTTTTTTATACGTTAATATATGTACCTTATAAATAAAATAACATTAGGGTTTAATGTTTTAATTGTAGGTAGTTATTTGAAATTTATTTTGTCTAAAGAAGATCGGTGTCGATATATTTGTTTTTCAATTTGAATACCTAAACCTTTTCCAGTATTCTTTTTGATTCCTTTTTAATAGCTTTCTTAAGATATTATCAAGCAGTTTACATCTTATTTCAATGTTTAAATAAAGTAATGCAAATTGATAGAATTTTACCCGATCGTATATTTAATGCTCTGACTTTACTGATCGGCTTATTAACGCTATTACATCTTGCAGCATTATTTTTAAATATAGGTATTCCATTTTCGCTGTTATATGGCCCTATTCTGTATCTGATACAACAGACATTTTATAAGAAATATATGCAGATCAGACAGATGCTGATCCATCTTATCCCTTTTATACTATGTACTGTATGGATTTATTCGATTGATACTTCACCTATTCTGTTTTATTCCTATTCCTTGATTAATGCTCTTATAGTATGCAGTTCCAGTATCGGTTATACCTTAATGATACTGCTGAATATGAAAAAGTGGACATCACATACAGAAAATATAAAGGTTTCCTTATTTATTAAGCTTTTTTTTATTTTCTGTGCCATTGAATTCGGGTTCCTGACACTTGTTCTGCATCACAGACTGCAGTTTGATTATGATATTGATCCTATGATTATTATCTGCCTGCTGTCGGTTCTTTCCGCTCTATTGAGTTTTGATTTTCTGATCCGCCGCCTGAGTTCTTCTTTTGAACAGACAAATGCCGCAGGCCGGAAACTATCAATAGTACAACTTCCATTTTTGGAAGAGATCCAGATGGATGAAGCACATTGGGAATTGTACCGACAAGACCTCGTCCGATCCGTAGAAGAGCAGCAGTTATATCTGGATACCGGACTTTCTGCAGACCGGCTTGCGGATGAAATCGGAATAAGCAGGCAACAGCTATCTGTATTGCTGAACAATTACCTGGGAAAAAATTTTTATGAATGGATAGCCGAATACCGTATCGCACATGCTGTCAAGCTGTTCAGAGAAGGAGGGTACATACTCAAAATAGAATCATTGGCTTTTCAGTGCGGGTTTAATTCTAAAACCACTTTTAACAAATACTTTAAACATTATATGGGGATTACCCCGTCAGAATTCAGAGAACACTTATCCCTAAATAAGCAATGATCGCTACAATACTTTTTACAGCTATTCTGTTGATGGCCAGTGTGACACTGGGCTTTATACTGTTTACAAAGAGTACAGCATTTATTGATCAGGTCACGCAAAGTATTTTGGTGATATTTATCTTTTACACTTTGTTTACGGTGGTATGCAGTTATATGTATCCTTCACTTTCGTATATAGATAAAGCTTCTCCCTTATTATGGATATTTGGCCCATGTGGTTATCTCAGGTTTAAAGCGACAGAAAGAACAAGATGGTCTAAACAGGATATCTGGCATCTTTTACCCCTGATGCTGATGCTTCCGTTTTATTTTATTTTTGTATCTTCTGCATCCTTTCGTAATGATTACGGATATATCTATTATAGTGTTTTGTATACCAGTACTGCTTGTATTTGGTTTGTATACGCACTTCCTATTATTTTTAGCCTGGGAAGAAAAACCGAAACACCTATAGACAGTAACGGATATCTGGATTATATCAGTGTAATATTGCTGTTTATACTGGCTTTCTTTATGATGTCGGTGGCATACAACTATATTGTCTATAAGCAGGATGCAGTATCCTCATTATCCGGTCTGTTGCTGTTCTTTGCTATGTTTATTGGTGTATCAGCAGCTTATCTCCACTACTTTTACCTGTTGATGCAACAAAAAAGACAATCCGATACAGCAGATCATATCCGCCATGGTAAGACGCAGGACAAGTATCCTGATGAAGAAGATAGAAAATTGTGGATTCAGCGTATAGATGAATATCTGGTGCCGGAAAGGTATCTGGATATGAGATTTAATATGTTGAAACTGTCCAAAAATCTCAAAATTCCCAAAGAACAGTTACTGCTGATATTTGAACAACATTACGGACAGAGTTTTATTACATATATCAATCAGCTGAGAGTAAATTATGCCTGTGGTATGCTTGCAGATCAGGATTTTAACCTTCCTATGGAGCAACTTGCTGCGCATTGCGGATTCAGATCAAAAGCATCCTTTTACAGATGTTTCAGAGACCGACAATCCTGTACACCTTTAATGTTTAGAGAAAGACAACTCAAAAATCAACTTGTTTAAAGAACGCTTTCTGATAATGCTATGATGTCAACGCCAATACTATATAACTATTTACCGTGAAAAGAATAAGATTTGCCTTACTGTTCCTTATCGTATTGTACATAGCAATACCTCTTCGGGCTCAGCAAAATGCTGCTTTCGATAGTGTGTACAATAAAGTTTACGGTGCAATGATCGCTTCGGATGTAAGGAAAGCAAATTTTCTTGCTGATTCGCTGCTGTCCATAGCTCATAAAGGTGAAGAACAGATCAAGTCACTGATGCTTCTGGCCAATATCAAACATAGTACGGGAGATTTTACAGCAGCCTTGGTTAATGCCATTCGTGCGCAACAAATAGCAAAAGATTTCGATTATCTGGAATGGACGGTACGCACTTCGGGATTTATAGCTACCACTTTTCGTAATGTAGGCTTAGTAGAAGAAGGACGTAAACACCTCGCAGAAGCAGAAAAGGCAAATAAAAGACTCAAAGGAAAAGAAGGGTATGATCTTACCTCAGCCAATATTTATCAGGAGAGAGCTTTCTATTATCTGGAGAATAAAAAATACAAAGAAGCAATAAAGGAACTGGAAAACGGGATGCAGCATCTGAAACAAATCCCCTCCAGTCCGAGAGCAATAATAGTGCATGCTACAAATGATCAGTTATTGGGAATCTGTTACCTGGAAATCAATGATCTGCAAAAAGCCAGAGAATATCTCAATTCTTCCTTGCAGAAGTTGGGGGAGCAGGAAAGCAATCTTCGCCCTTATATCTTCAGAGCAATGGGAGAGGTGGAAATGAGACTGAAGCAATATGCTAAAGCCTATTCTTATTTTAAACAGGCGGAAGCTTACATAGCTTCATCGGAGAGAGCTGAGATGAAAAGTCTTGTATATGAAAGTTTTGCGACCTACTATAAAGTTACAAATGATCAGGCCAAAGCAGTGGAGTATAGCGAACGCTATATGGAAGAAATCAGGAAAAAAAACGATCTGACATTAAAGATCTCTAATCAGCTGATCAAAGAATTTTACAGCACACAACACACTGAATCCCGGAATAAAAAATACCTGATCCTGCTGTCTGTTTTTCTGTTTATTGTGACCTCCGTAAGTGTAATATTTTACATATGGAACAGAAAGATGCAAAATATGAGATATAATCATATTCTCCGTGATGTACAGCAGTTTGGACTAAGAGGTAACCGGTCCGGGGCCGTACAGCCTGCAAAAGCAGAAAGCAGAGACCTCAGAATTACCAAAGAAACAGAAGAGCGTATACTAACTGAGCTCATACAACTGGAGGAGCAGTCATATTTTGTTAATAAAGAAATATCCCTTTCAGCGGTAGCAACCCGACTCAATACCAATACCAATTATCTTTCATACATCATCAATACCTACAGAGGAAAAGACTTTTCTCATTATATCAACGAATACAGAGTACGTCATATCATTCAAAGACTGCAGGAAGAACCAAAATTAAGACATTGCAAACTTTCGCATATCGCTGATCTGGCAGGTTTTTCTTCACACAGTAAATTTTCCGCAGTATTTAAAGTGGTAACAGGAATCTCTCCCTCTGTTCTGATCTCTCGCTTACGGGAAGAATCAAAATAACATCTGATCCCTGCCTATCTCTAACATATAAATGTTTTACAGGTGGTTTCTTTCATGAAATATATTCGTTAAAAAAGCAAGGAATTTCCTGTTCTCCTGCTTTCAATACCTAATTACTAAAATCCTTTTTACGTCTTGCAGTAACAGTTACGATGGAGTAGTAATACTTCTGTGTAAATGTTAAAGAATTTACTGTTGTCCGTTTCGATGTTGTAAATCACATTTCCCTTTCAGAAATCTGTTTAAAAACATTCTTTTTTTGAAAATTCTACATACACTACTGTTCATTTCTTAAAAACAGACAGACAAGTGTCCCCTGATTTTGAGTTTTTATGAAAAATCGTTAACAATCTTATTTATAGATGTTTATAATATTTTTTTTAAAGTCCGTTTGTCTCAATTTATTGTCTTGTACAACAGTTTCATATAATGAGACCATTGGTCTTGGTCAGGATATTAATATTTGTGCCGCCAAAGTAAAGCGTATTACGAAGGAGCTTATAACTTCTCAGTTTGTATGAGGAAGATTCCACTTCCATATCATTGCCCTGATGAGTATGCCGCTTTGGAAAGATAATGAAAAGTCAAATAATTGTTAACCGAATATGCAAAATTTTAACAAAAATTGTATTGTTTACATCGTACTGCTATTTATATCCCTTTGCCTGGGATTGAATACATATGCGGATGGTTCCAGAGATTTATATCCGAGCGGAGTAAGTGGGGGAAGAGCTTCTTTGCGTTCCAGTATGACTGTAAATGCGAGTGCTTATCCATTTCCCACAAATGGTACACATTATGTCTACGCAAAAGTAGGTGAAACGATAGCATTAGCATCAAGTGCTCAAAGTGGAACTAACACGCAAATCAAATTGTATAATCCCAGCGGAACCGAATTGTCACTGACTATAGGTAATAACGCAGGAAATATCGCCAATCGAACTGCCGAACTTGAAGGTCCGAGATTGCCGGGACAGACGTCTCCTGCTAATGCTTATACTGCAATTTATCATACCGTAGTACAGGAGGGTATTTATAAGGTCGAATTCCTTCCTCATGGCAATGGTACAGGTAGTGGTGGCCGGGACAATATTTCAGGAAATGGCAACTGGACGCAGGCAACAAATTCTGTATATATTCCCGCCTGGGATGTCTCTGTAGCCAATGTCGCCAAAACAGGCTGGATTAAAGGACGGGTATATATGAATGTCCTTAATATGGACATTTATACAATAACTTCCGGTTTTTCGAATATTGGTGGGTTCTATGGTAAATTCAAGATATTAACAAAAGACGGATATGTCTACAATGTGGATAATAATGGAAATAACGGTATCTCTTTTACGTTCTTTGTAAATAATAAAGGATTCTTCAAATCTACCACAGATAATACCCCGCTTTACAAGAGTATGGATTTATCTAACCTCTCGGGCAGAGTACATGATCCTCGTACGGCAGATGCCGGATCCGAAGTTACACACAAGATATTCTACACCCTTCCTGCAAACGATTTGCCAAGTTCGGCCAATGGAGCTGTACCCGGAAATACTACCTGGTTAAAAAATAACAGAATTGTCCCTAAAGTCGAACAATTGAAAGTGATCGGTGTAGACGGAACAAATGGACAGGTTAGTAATAAGGGGGGTAAAATTTCCTTTGAAACTGGAAATACCGGACAATATAAAATTGTAATTGAATCTAACGGTGGAGTGAATTTTCCTGCCCGAACGTTAACAGGCATAGCATTGGCTGGTATCAATAATATTCTTTGGGATGGAAAAGATGGTGCAGGAAATCCATTACCACAAGGTAATGTACCTGCTAAAATCAGTGTTCAGCTTCAGGGGGCAGAAGTACATTTCCCATACTTAGATATGGAGATCAATCCGAATGGTATTATTCTGGAATTGCTTAATGATAATCTGTCATCCGTAGAGTCAAATATTGTGTATTGGGATGATACAGATATACCAAATACCAGTTCAGGAACAAACTCATCACCAAAAAATGCAAGTCATTTTGTACTACCGAATGGTACTCCGAGTTCTGGCACTAACGCAAATGGACATAAGTGGGGCGCTAATACAACCGCTACTAGCGGAACATTTGGAGATGTTAAGGCGATGGACACATGGACATTTATTTTAGGCCCGGTAGAAACATTACAAACACAAATATCGGTTAAGGTAGCCGATCTCAAGATTGAAAGTGTAAGCACTTCCAACGGAGTAGTCAAAGTTGGTGATGAAATCGTATACACTGTAATTGTAAAAAATGACGGACCAAGTGATGTAGAGGGTGCTCCTTTTTCATTTAATGCACCTACAGGCTACGAGATTACAAGTGCAACACCAAAAACTGTATGCGCAGGAGGTGGGGAAATAAGTCCATCCATAACATCAAATAAATTTAATTCGGCACTTAATATGCCGAATGGCTGTTCTATCACCTACGAAATTAAGGTAAAACCGACCAGTACTGCACCTTTTGGTCCTATAACAGTAGACGCAACGATCATGCGCCCTAATGACGTGACAGATCCGGACGCCACAAACCCGGATATCAATACTCCTCCCACAGATCCGTATTTTGAATGTGGTAATGGAGTAGCCGGAGCAGGATGTAATAATATAAAAAATAATACAACAGTAACGTTGATTGATTTGTTGACTGCGACAAAATCTATCGTGGGTAATCCTGCAACCTTAAAACCCGGACAAGCTATTACCTACCAGATCAAAATCAAAAACAGTAATACGGTTGCAAAAACTCCGGTGCAGGTATCTGACGTTATACCTGCCGGATTATCGCAGATTTCAGCGATTACCAATGGCGGGACATATAATCCAACGAACAGAACAATTACCTGGTCTAATCTTACCGTAGCAGGTAATTCAGAATTGACATTAAGCTTTAATGTTATTGTTGATGCCAACCTTACAGCAGGAACAACAGCTATTAAGAATACAGCGATAGTAACAGATCCAATTGACCCTACTGTTCCGGTCACTCCAGAAGTAGAAGTACCTACAGAAGGGAAGATCACTTCCGTGAAAAGCATCGTAGGCAATCCGGCCAGTGTAAAATCCGGCGATGAACTGGAATACCGCATCGTACTGACCAACAGTTATGGTACTGCGAAGAGTGGCGTTACCGTAAGTGATGCGCTAGCAGCCGAGCTAAATACACCTACAGCTATATCCAACAATGGTCAGTTGACAGGTAACACAATCAACTGGACAAACCTGACCGTCCCTGCCAATGGCACATTAACTTTAAGCTTCAAAGCTACCGTCAAAGCCAACCTTGCAACAGGAACAACAGCTATTAAGAATACAGCAATCGTAACAGATCCAATTGATCCTACAGTTCCGGTCACTCCAGAAGTAGAAGTACCTACAGAAGGGAAGATCACTTCCGTAAAAAGCATCGTCGGTAATCCGACCAGTGTAAAATCAGGTGATGAACTGGAATACCGCATCGTACTGACTAACAGTTACGGTACAGCCAAAACTGGTGTGACCGTCAGTGATGCGCTAGCAGCCGAGCTGAATACACCTACAGCTATATCCAACAGCGGAGTGCTGAGTGGCAATACCATCAACTGGACAAACCTGACCGTTCCAGCCAATGGCACATTAACTTTAAGCTTCAAGGCTACGGTCAAAGCCAACCTTGCAACAGGAACAACAGCTATTAAGAATACAGCGATCGTAACAGATCCAATTGATCCTACCGTTCCGGTCACTCCAGAAGTAGAAGTACCTACAGAAGGGAAGATCACTTCCGTGAAAAGTATCGTCGGTAATCCGGCCAGTGTAAAATCAGGTGATGAACTGGAATACCGCATCGTACTGACTAACAGTTACGGTACAGCCAAAACTGGCGTGACCGTCAGTGATGCGCTAGCAGCGGAGCTGAATACACCTACAGCTATATCCAACAATGGTCAGTTGACAGGTAACACAATCAACTGGACAAACCTGACCGTTCCTGCCAATGGCACATTGACCCTAAGCTTCAAGGCTACGGTCAAAGCCAACCTTGCAGCAGGTACAGTTTCTATTAAGAATACAGCGATCGTAACAGATCCTATCGATCCTACCGTTCCGGTCACTCCAGAAGTAGAAGTACCTACAGAAGGGAAGATCACTTCCGTGAAAAGCATCGTCGGCAATCCGGCCAGTGTAAAATCCGGCGATGAACTGGAATACCGCATCGTACTGACCAACAGCTATGGTACTGCGAAGACTGGTGTGACCGTAAGTGATGCGCTAGCAGCCGAGCTGAATACACCTACAGCTATATCCAACAGCGGAGTGCTGAGTGGCAATACCATCAACTGGACAAACCTGACTGTTCCAGCCAATGGTACATTGACCCTAAGCTTCAAGGCTACGGTCAAAGCCAACCTTGCAGCAGGTACAGTTTCTATTAAGAATACAGCGATCGTAACAGATCCTATCGATCCTACAGTTCCGGTCACTCCAGAAGTAGAAGTACCTACAGAAGGGAAGATCACTTCCGTGAAAAGCATCGTCGGCAATCCGGCCAGTGTAAAATCAGGTGATGAACTGGAATACCGCATCGTACTGACTAACAGTTACGGTAAAGCCAAAACTGGCGTGACCGTAAGTGATGCGCTTGCAGCGGAGCTGAATACACCTACAGCTATATCCAACAATGGTCAGTTGACAGGTAACACAATCAACTGGACAAACCTGACCGTTCCTGCCAATGGCACATTGACCCTAAGCTTCAAGGCTACGGTCAAAGCCAACCTTGCAACAGGAACAATAGCTATCAAGAATACAGCGATCGTAACAGATCCAATTGATCCTACAGTTCCGGTCACTCCAGAAGTAGAAGTGCCGACAGAAGGGAAGATCACTTCCGTGAAAAGCATCGTAGGCAATCCGACCAGTGTAAAATCAGGTGATGAACTGGAATACCGCATCGTACTGACCAACAGCTATGGTACTGCGAAGACTGGCGTGACCGTAAGTGATGCGCTAGCAGCCGAGCTGAATACACCTACAGCTATATCCAACAATGGTCAGTTGACAGGTAACACAATCAACTGGACAAACCTGACCGTTCCTGCCAATGGCACATTGACCCTAAGCTTCAAGGCTACGGTCAAAGCCAACCTTACAGCAGGAACAACAGCTATTAAGAATACAGCAATCGTAACAGATCCAATTGATCCTACAGTTCCGGTCACTCCAGAAGTAGAAGTACCTACAGAAGGAAAGATCACTTCCGTGAAAAGCATCGTAGGCAATCCGGCCAGTGTAAAATCCGGCGATGAACTGGAATACCGCATCGTACTGACCAACAGTTATGGTACTGCGAAGAGTGGCGTGACCGTCAGTGATGCGCTAGCAGCCGAGCTAAATACACCTACAGCTATATCCAACAATGGTCAGTTGACAAATAACACGATTAACTGGACAAACCTGACAGTCCCTGCCAATGGTACATTGACCCTAAGCTTCAAGGCTACGGTCAAAGCCAACCTTGCAGCAGGTACAGTTTCTATTAAGAATACAGCGATAGTAACAGATCCAATTGATCCTACAGTTCCGGTCACTCCAGAAGTAGAAGTGCCGACAGAAGGAAAGATCACTTCCGTGAAAAGTATCGTAGGCAATCCGGCCAGTGTAAAATCCGGCGATGAACTGGAATACCGCATCGTACTGACCAACAGTTATGGTACTGCGAAGAGTGGCGTTACCGTAAGTGATGCGCTAGCAGCCGAGCTAAATACACCTACAGCTATATCCAACAATGGTCAGTTGACAGGTAACACGATCAACTGGACAAACCTGACCGTCCCTGCCAATGGTACATTGACCCTAAGCTTCAGAGCTACCGTCAAAGCCAACCTTACAGCAGGAACAACAGCTATTAAGAATACAGCGATCGTAACAGATCCAATTGATCCTACTGTTCCGGTCACTCCAGAAGTAGAAGTAAAAGTTCCTTCTCTTGCATTGGTGAAAGAGTCAGTTTTAAATGATGAAAACGGAGATCAGATTGTTCAGAAGGGAGAGACAGTTACATACACCTTTAAGGTTTTCAATAATGGAGGAACAGTTGTAAATAATATTGTAATCAATGACTCTAAATTAAATATTGTCAATTTACCTGTTGTACCGTCACTGTTAAATCCTGGAGAAACGGGAACAGTAACAGGTACATACACACTTACACAGGCCGATGTAGACGCCGGAAGTATAACCAATACAGCTTTAGCTAAAGGAGCAGATCCTACAGGCAGAGATGTAACAGATATTTCGGGTACGGCAGTTGATAATAACATACCAACTGTAACAGTTTTACCAAAACAACCTTCATTGGTATTACACAAAACAGGTACTTACGTAGATACGGATAATAATGGGTCTACCAATGTGGGAGATGTGATTAAGTACCGGTTTGAAGTTATTAACAACGGTAACGTTACCGTTAAAGGAATCACAATCAGCGATCCTAAAGTAACCGTAACAGGAGGACCTGTTGATCTGGCTCCGGGAAGTTCGGATGAAACAACATTCTATGCAGAATATATCATAAAACAAGAAGATATCGATAGAGGTGGTGTTTATAATCTGGCAACAGCCGCAGGAAAAGATCCGGACGGAGATCATGTATCTGTTACTTCAAAAGATCCGAATCCGATAAATACGGATCCGGGAGTTGATCCGGGCTGTTTAACCTGTACCATTACACCTCTTGACAGAAAAGGTGAAATTACTGTAATGAAAACCGCTAATCTTTCTCAACAATTCAGATATGCAGGTGAGAAAATAGAATATGATATAGTGGTCACAAATACAGGTAATGTCACATTAAAGAATGTAAACGTTACCGATGCTAATGCAGACATTAAAAACATTGGTACAATTGCCGAATTAAAGGTAGGACAATCTGAAACATTTAAAGCTTATCATACTATAACAGCAGCAGATATGTTGCAGGGTTATGTATCAAATATAGCGGTAGCTGTTGGAAATGATCCTAAGAATAATCCTGTAACAGGAGAATCGAAGAGCGGTAATCCGACACAACCGAAAGATCCTGTTGACCCGAATTGTAAAACATGTACAGTTACACCTCTTCCATGGAAAGAGATCAAAGCCAATAACGATACGCCACCGGCTATCAACGGAAAAGATGGTGGCAGTACAACAAGTGTGTTAGATAACGATCAGCTGAACGGCAAACCTGTTGTACCGGCAGAAGTAAAACTAACACCGGGAACATCACCGAACAAAGGAATCATAATGAATCCTGACGGAACGATCACAGTATCCCCGGAAACACCTGCAGGAAGCTACGAATATCCGTACACTATCTGTGAAGTGCTGAACCCAGCAAACTGCAGCGATGCTAAAGCAACGGTAGTTGTAGAAGCAGCGCCAATCAAAGCCAATAACGATACGCCACCGGCTATCAACGGAAAAGATGGTGGCAGTACAACAAGTGTGTTAGATAACGATCAGCTGAACGGCAAACCTGTTGTACCGGCAGAAGTAAAACTAACACCGGGAACATCACCGAACAAAGGAATCACAATGAATCCTGACGGAACGATCACAGTATCACCGGAAACACCTGCAGGAAGCTACGAATATCCATACAGCATCTGTGAAGTACTGAACCCTGCAAACTGCAGTGATGCAAAAGTAACGGTAGTTGTAGAAGCAGCGCCAATCAAAGCCAATAACGATACGCCACCGGCTATCAACGGAAAAGATGGTGGCAGTACAACAAGTGTGTTAGATAATGATCAGCTGAACGGCAAACCTGTTGTACCGGCAGAAGTAAAACTGACTCCGGGAACATCACCGAACAAAGGAATCACAATGAATCCTGATGGAACGATCACAGTATCACCGGAAACACCTGCAGGAAGCTACGAATATCCGTACACTATCTGTGAAGTGCTGAACCCAGCAAACTGCAGCGATGCTAAAGCAACGGTAGTTGTAGAAGCAGCGCCAATCAAAGCCAATAACGATACGCCACCGGCTATCAACGGAAAAGATGGTGGCAGTACAACAAGTGTGTTAGATAACGATCAGCTGAACGGCAAACCTGTTGTACCGGCAGAAGTAAAACTAACACCGGGAACATCACCGAACAAAGGAATCACAATGAATCCTGACGGAACGATCACAGTATCACCGGAAATACCTGCAGGAAGCTACGAATATCCGTACACAATCTGTGAAGTATTGAATCCAACTAATTGCAGTGATGCTAAAGCAACGGTAGTTGTAGAAGCAGCGCCAATCAAAGCCAATAACGATACGCCACCGGCTATCAACGGAAAAGATGGTGGCAGTACAACAAGCGTGTTAGATAACGATCAGCTGAACGGCAAACCTGTTGTACCGGCAGAAGTTAAACTAACACCGGGAACATCACCGAACAAAGGAATCACAATGAATCCTGACGGAACGATCACAGTATCACCGGAAACACCTGCAGGAAGCTACGAATATCCATACACAATCTGTGAAGTATTGAATCCAACTAATTGCAGTGATGCAAAAGTAACGGTAGTTGTAGAAGCAGCGCCAATCAAAGCCAATAACGATACGCCACCGGCTATCAACGGAAAAGATGGTGGCAGTACAACAAGTGTGTTAGATAACGATCAGTTGAACGGCAAACCTGTTGTACCGGCAGAAGTAAAACTAACACCGGGAACATCGCCAATCAAAGGAATCACAATGAATCCTGACGGAACGATCACGATAAGCCCGGAAACACCTGCAGGAAGCTACGAATATCCGTACACAATCTGTGAAGTATTGAATCCAACTAATTGCAGTGATGCAAAAGTAACGGTAGTAATAGAAGCAGCACCTATCAAAGCTAACACCGATACACCTGTCCCTGTAAATGGTAAAAATGGAAAAACAATTCCTAGTGTATTGGATAACGATCAGTTAAACGGTAAGCCGGTAGTACCAGCTGAAGTAAAACTGACACCGGGTACATCACCAAACAAAGGAATCACAATGAATCCTGACGGAACGATTACAGTATCACCGGAAACACCGGCAGGTAACTATGAATATCCGTACACAATCTGTGAAGTATTGAATCCGACAAACTGTAGTAATACAGTAGTCAGAATTACAGTAGTAGAGCCTAAGCTTGAGATTCTGAAAGTTGCAGACAGATCAAGAGTTAAAGCAGCTGGTGAAGAAATTACGTACACCATTACAGTCAAAAATACCGGAGGAGTAGAATTTAATAATCTAGTATTGACAGATGTGATGTTCCCTGCCTGGACAGAGAAAATACCTGTACTTGCAGTAGGAGCGAGCAGAAGTTTCAGTCTGACCCATAAGATAACCCAGAATGAAATAGAAAACGGTGTTCTTGTCAATTCGGCTAAAGTAAATGCACAGGATCCGGATGGAAAACCTTATCAGCCTGAGGTGAAAATAGAAACACCGGTAGATAATCTGGCAGGTCTTACTGTTGTCAAAACAGGGGATCGTAAAGAGGTCAAAGAAAGAGGTGATAAGATTGTGTATACCATCACTGTAGAAAATACCGGAAATAAAATTCTGTATGATATTGAAGTAACCGATCCGTTGACCAAACTGTCTAAAACAATTACTCAGCTGACACCGGGTCAGAAAGAAGTATTTACTACGGAATATGTCGTTATACAACCAGATTTTGATTTGGCTGAGATTGAAAATACAGCCTTTGTGAAAGCGAAAGACGGAAAAGGAAATGTCGTGGATGCAAGCGGACAGTACAGTGTAACTGTATCACCGTTACCATTGCATATTCCGAATGTATTTACGCCAAACGGAGATGGTCAGAATGATAAATTTGAGATTGAAGGAATAGAACGATTTGATCGTGTCGAGATGACTATTATCAACAGATGGGGTAATGAAGTCTACAGAAATAGCCGATACGACAACAATTGGGTAGGAGAAGGCCTTAATGAAGGAACTTACTATTACATCATTGAGACACACAAAGGAAGTACAAAACAACTCCATAAAGGTTGGGTACTGATCAAACGTAATTAATCGAATCATTCATTATACAGCAATACAAAATGAAATACGGAAAATATGCAGTGATTACTATAATAAGCCTGTTGGGACTGACAAAAGTCAGTGCCCAGCAGAGCATACAGTTCACGCAATATATATTTAACTCGATGAGTGTCAATCCTGCCTATGCAGGGTACAAGGAAGAGTGGTTTGCTCAGGTAGGACTGCGCAGTCAGTGGACAGGCTGGGAAGGAGCTCCGAAGACAGGAACTGTTTCTATAGATGGAGTGTTGGATGCACAATCCAAACGGCATGGTGTGGGGTTGAATGTAACTTCAGATAAATTGGGGGCACAATCCGCCACGGCTATCTATGCAAATTATGCTTTCAGATTGCAATTGGATGATGAAGATACACAACGGCTGAGTCTGGGTATAGCAGGAGGTGTGACACAGTACAGTCTGGATGGAAATAAGCTGGATCCGAATGATTATAATGATCAGGTGATCCCGCGCGGAAAAATATCCGACTGGGCTCCGGACATTCGTTTAGGTGTATATTACTATAATCCGAGATGGTATGCAGGTGTCTCTGTACAGGATCTTTTCAACGGCACTAATTCCGGATCAGACTATCGTTTTAACAGTACCACATCTGAGAACCTGTACCGTACTGTAAGTGGATACTTCATTGCGGGAGCTTTGTTTGAATTAGACAGAGGTGTTCACCTGAGACCTAGTATTCTGGTGAAGGAAGATTTTAAAGGACCGACTTCATTAGATGTAAATGCCATGTTTGTATTCAATAGCAAATTCTGGATAGGAGCAGGGTATCGTACCAGAGCGAAGATCTTTAACCGGACATATCAGGATAAGTCAATAGATAAACTGAGTGCTACAAATGCAATAACAGGAATCGCACAGTTCTATGCAACAGAAAAACTGCGTATAGGCTATTCCTATGACATGATGATCAATCGAATGAGCGGTCTGCAGAACGGATCACATGAGATTACGCTTGGACTGACATTTGGGCGCAAAGCAGCAAGTCAGTACTTAAGCCCAAGATTCTTCTAATTAATCAGTATTAATGAATCACAAAGAATGAAACGGAATATCATGATAAAATCAACTTACCTGAACAAACTGTTAATCGCTCTGCTTATCTGTGCTGCCGGAATTTCTGAAGCAAAGGCACAGGAACAAGTGAGTAAGAGAACAACAGCGGAAAAACTGTATTATCAATATGAATACTATTCAGCATCACGTATATATGAAAAACTGGTAGATACCAAACGTCCGAAGGCTGAGGATATGGAGCGTCTGGCAACCTGTTACTTCAATATGAATGAATATAGTCTTGCCCGTAACTGGTATGCCCGGGTTGCTGAAGAAGGCAAAATATCAGATCAGTCTCAACTCAACTATGCTGATGTGCTCAAAAAACTAGGAGACTATGCGGCGGCAAAGAATCAATATAAAGCCTATGGTACAAAAACAGGCAAAGAAAGTGAAGTAGAATTAGCCATTCAGGGTTGCGATTCGGCAATTGTCTGGATGCAGAAACCTACCGTACACAAAATCAGAAATGAACAGCAGATCAATACGCGTTTCTCTGACTTCAGCACTACACCAATCGGGCAGCAGGTACTCTATGTAGGAGAGCCTATGGGATCCGACCAGATTTCCGGACGGACAGGCAGAGCATTCCTCCGAGTATACTCCGCAACAAGAGATAAGGATGGAATAGCATTGATCTATCCGAATGTGTTGCCCGATGTCTTTAACAGTGCACCATATCATGTCGGTCCTGTAGCCGTAAATAAGGATGAGAACGTGCTGTATGTAACACGTACCTATCCTGGAAAAGATACGGAACAACAAAAGTCAGGTCCCTACAGTTTCAAAAAACACAATCTTGAAATTAAGATATACACAAAGAATGGAGATAGCTGGAATGAAACTGATTTCCCTTATAACGATACCAAAAAGTATGCAGTAGGGCATGCAGCATTGAGTAAGGACGAGCAGACATTATATTTTGCATCCAATATGCCAGGCGGATATGGAGGTGTAGATATCTGGTATTCCATACGACAACCCGATGGAACATGGGGACAGCCGGTAAATGCCGGAGCTGAAATCAATTCCGCAGGAGATGAAATGTTTCCTTCCGTATTTGAAGACCGGTTATACTATTCAAGCAATGGATTTCCGGGGATGGGTGGTCTCGATATATTCAGTGCAGTAGGTAGCCGGTCTTCATTTGCAAACCGTCAGAACCTTCGTTTTCCTGTCAACTCTGCTTCAGATGATTTTAGTTATGTCCTCTTAGGTGACAGCCCTGAAGCACGATACGGATATTTGTCATCCGATAGATTAGGAGGTGTAGGTCTGGATGATATTTATTCTTTTTCAGCAATCAAACCCAAAATTACCATTATACTAAAAGGTATTGCCCAGCATCGTACAACAGCAGAACCCCTGGAAGATGTACAGCTTTCTTTATTAAGTGATGGAGGGAAAGTGGTGTCCCGCAAACTGAGTGCTGCGACAGGTGTATTTGAATTTCAGTTAGAACCCGGTACAGCCTACCAGTTGATGGGTGAAAAATTGAAATTCCATGGAGACTCCGTTAATATTGCAGCGCTGTCCCCTCAAAAAGATACCACCATTCAGGTAACACTAAGGCTTCAACCTATCATAGAAAAAGGAACAACATTTATCCTGGAAAACATTTACTATGATCTGGACAAATATAATATCCGGGCTGATGCCAAACCGATCCTGAATCAACTGGTGAATACTCTTCGGGATAATCCAACTCTCAAGATCGAACTATCCAGTCATACAGATAGCCGTGCCACGCATAAATACAATATGAAATTGTCTCAAAACCGTGCACAGGCTGCCGTAGACTATATTATCAGCAGAGGTATTGCCCGAGATCGTATTGTCGCAAAAGGATATGGCGAAACCAGGTTAGTCAACAAATGTGCTGACGGTGTTAAATGTTCTGACGAAGAACATCAGGCAAACAGAAGAACAGAAATCAAAGTATTGGAATATTAAGGTTATTACTCCTCTGATTCCCATTTCATGAGTATTTTCCCCCGATTCCCTCTCCTTAAATAAGAACAGGGAATCGGAGAGAGGTTCCATGTCCTGAGATACATAAATTGACTGGAATTTAAGAAACCCGTTAAATACAATAAAAACAAACTGTTTTCATCGCCCGTCTGTCCTGTAACAGGAGACGGGCGATTTTTGTATACGACAGGGCTAAATAAACAAATGTTCCGACCCTCTGGATAAAGATCGGAACATTTGTTTGTCTGTATGTTCTTTCCCGGTTATGGGATATTAAGATATTTGTGCGTTTGAAGGGAAATTTCCCATTTAGGATTTGCCATCACATAATCAATGATCAATGGCGTCATCTCAGCAGCCTTAGACCATTCCGGTTGAAGATACAATTTACAGGTATCATTGACCAGTCTGGCGTGTTCTTCAGCCCATTGAAAGTCACTTTTATTAAATACAATCACTTTTAATTCACCTGCATTAGCCAGTACATCAGGTCTGGGAGCTTTGAATTTTTTCGGAGAAAGACATATCCAGTCCCAGTGTCCGCTCAACGGATAGGCTCCTGAAGTCTCTAAAAAAGTCTGTATGCCCGCATTCTGCAATTGACTGGTCAGATAATCCAGATTATAAATCAAGGGCTCTCCGCCTGTCACTACGACCGTTTTAGAAGGATGCACGTTTGCATGTTCTACAATAGTATCAGCTGCAGTAAGCGGATGCAACTCGGCATCCCAGCTTTCTTTAACATCACACCAGTGGCATCCCACATCACATCCGCCTAAGCGTATGAAGTAAGCTGCTTTGCCGGTATGATAACCTTCTCCCTGTATAGTATAGAATTCTTCCATCAAAGGGAGTTGCTGGCCGTTTTCTGGAACTTGTAGTGACATCTTTTGAAATTAAGACTGCAAAGGTAGGCTTTTTTTCTTAAGATACCAGCCTGTGTTTTTTGGAGCAGTAGGCTTCATAAAATTATGACATATGATAGACAGGTAATTAACTTTTTCATAAAAAAATATTTCTTCTTTCTTGAACATATTAATTTGATGATTGTTATATTTAACATAGTTAGTACCCATTACTAAAACTCTACCTACAATGAAAAGCAAAGGATATTTTCCATTGTTTTTATTCCTGTTTATGATCCTGTGCCCGCTATTGCTGTGGGCTGACGGATCAAAGGATCTTTACCCGATGGGGGTGAAAGGGAACCGTGCGTACCTGATTTCCCGGAGTGAGAAAGAGGTAGGGACTACAAGTTTTCCTTTTTTTACACTTGGAGCACATTATGTATATGTACAATCAGGTGAAACCATTGCGGCAGCTTCCAGTGCACAGAATATAGGCGAAGGCAGGATCCGGCTGACAAGCCCCGGCGGAAAAAAATATCTTTCAACAAAAAATAATATCGGTAAGATTGTAAATAACGGAAAGGGATCACGACAGGCTGAAATATCCGGTCCGCGTGTAGGATATGCCCCTTATGAAGTTAAAGCAACCGAAGAAGGGGTTTGGAAAGTTGAATTTATATCGCCAGTGGGAGAGTTTACTGAAAATTTTGGCGATCCGAATATCCCGGTAGTTGCAGCCAATGGCGATTGGTCACAGACCTGGGATACCAGTATTGCGGCCTGGGATATTTCAGTGAGAGATGAAAAAGATGAAAACTGGATTTCAGGAAGAGTCTATACCAATGTGCTGAATCTTCATCTCAACAGCGGACAGATGGCCAATAAACAAGGAGCCTTCTATGGTAAATACTTCGTTCTTACACATGATGCATATGTGTACAAAGTTGACGGTAACGGTAGCAACGGTATAGCATTTACTTCATTTGTCAATAATATGGGATTTCTGGATGATGAGGGTAAATCTTTGTACAAAAGTCTTGACTACATTCCACAGGTGGGTTCGGGAGATGTGCAGGATCCGAGACAAGCCGATGCCAACGGACATATTACCCATAAGATATTATATACCAGGCCTGATCTGCATATGCCTGCTGAAGCTGTGGCTGCAGTGCCCGAGCTGAAAACCTGGCTGATCAAGGACAGACCTCAGCCAGTCGTTTCTGATATTTCACTTATAGGATATGAAGGAACAGAAGGGCAACTCGGAGCCAAAGGAGCACATATACTGTTTAAGAGTAGTGAGACTGCCAAATATAAAGTAGTGTTGGAAAGGACAGGCGATCAGACGCAGTTATTGACCGAGTTTGTATACAATGCATCCGCAGGCCTGAATGAAATCTATTGGAATGGCATCGGGAAAGACGGACAATTTGCTCCGAATGGTGAAAAATACCCTTTAACTATTCGTATAGAACTAATACAGGCAGAAGTTCATTTTCCATATATGGATATGGAAATCAATCCGAATGGTATTTTGCTGGAACGATTAGATAAAGAGATGAATGAAGTAGAATCCGATATTGTCTATTGGGATGACAGTGATATCCAGGAAGGACTCCATTCGGAAAACAGCAATCCCAGAGTAAACCTTAGTGGCTTAAGCAGTCATATCAACGGACATCGCTGGGGGACTTATACTAATCAGACCTCGCAGCGAAATACCAACACAAACTATGGCAATTACAGTTTTGGAAATGAAAAAGCCATAGATACATGGGCCTATGCATTGACTCCCAATCAGCAAATCACTATAGCACTCACTGTCAAAACCGCAGATCTCGAAATCACATCACTGGAAAGCCCCGATAGGCAAATAAATAAAGGTCAGGAAGTAACCTATGTGCTCAATCTGAAAAATAATGGTCCTTCAGATGCACCACATGTACGCTTCAATTTTGGTCTTCCTCTGGGATTTGAGATAAATCATGTAGAACTGGGAGAGGTCGTAGCAAACATTGGTTACGAGGAAGCAAATCAACACAGCAGCCTGTTGAATCTGGCCAGCCAGGAAGAACGTATCGTAACGGTGAAGGCGACAGCTTTACAGGAACCGGAGAATACTATGGCGATTCACGCCGTAGCATCCATTGTACGAAGTGCAGATATGATAGATCCGGACGCTACTTCTAAAGATCTGGGTGTAAAAGAACCGTTAGATGCAGAAACAGAATGTTTAGGGCAGGGATGTAATAATATCCGTCTCCACAGAGAAGTGCTCTGGAAAACTACGCCGGTATCAAAAGCAAAAATTGCATTAGTAAAAAAAGCACAATTTATCGATGTAAATGCAGATGGCTATATGCAATCCGGTGAGATGCTGCGCTACCATTTTGAAGTTATTAATAATGGTGATGAAGTATTAAAGGATATTCGCATCTACGATCCTATGCTCAGTTCCTCAGGTTTAAGACTGACCGCGGATCTGCAGCCCGGACAGTCAGGAAAGATTTCTGTTGATTACAAAATAAGTGTAAGTGATTATAATACAGGCTCAGTTGTTAATTCTGCATGGGTAGAAGCTATTGCGGACGCAGGTATTCAGGTAAAAGATATTTCAGGTACATCGCACGATAATGACGAACCGACTATTACGGCCATTGTACATAAGCAAGCCATATACCTTAAAAAAGAAGTAACTAACAAAGGAACCCGAAAAGATGGGCTCTTTGGTGCAGGCGATCTGATGGAGTATACTTTTACAGTTTGGAATCAGACAGATACAGCTTTGACACGGATATCACTTCAGGACGATATGTTGTGGAAAGAGCGACAAATCCTGCCTATAGAACAGCTGAAAAGAGGAGAGCAGTATACATGGAGTACATTCTATACCGTCACAGAAGAAGATACGGATAAGGGCAGTATAATAAATTCAGCAACTGTAAGCGCGAAACTTATTCATACGGGTCAGGAAATCAAGGATATCTCAGGCACTTCCTATGACAATGATCAGCCTACAGTAACAAAGGTAAGTAAAAGACCAGTTGGGGTAGAAGATATCGTGGTGATAAAGCAAAACCAATCTGTACGTATTGATGTTCTGGAGAATGATACAGAAGGCAGCCAGCCACTATTGCAACATACTTTAGAACTGGTGAAAGAGGCTGTACATGGTGAAGTTACACTGACCAGAGACGGACAATTTGTATACCGCCCTTTTGAAAATTATGTAGGGACGGATGAATTTCTTTATACAGCGACGGATGATAATGAATTAAAAATGTCTCCGACAGCAGTGAAGATATTTGTAAATCCGACAAAGCCTGTGGCTGTCGATGACTATATAATCGGAGAGTACAATAAAGATCTGACGATAGCAGTTCTGTCAAACGACAAAAAAGATGACAGCGAACTGGATATCCACAGCATCCGGATCGTGAAAGATGCACAGCAGGGCGTGTTGACGATCAGTCTCGGACAGATCATATACCGTGCAAAAGAAGGGTATACAGGCAAAGATTCCTTTACCTATCAGGTCAAAGATCTGAATGGTAACTGGACTAATGAAGCAATAGTAAATATGGAAATATCCGGATTTTCGGTTCCTAATGTATTTACACCGAACGGTGACGGAGTAAATGACGTCTTTTCTGTATTAGGCACCGGCTATTACGATCGTATCTCACTGTCTGTCTGGTCCAGATCAGGTAAAGAAGTGTATTCAAGCAATGATTATCGAAACGACTGGACGGGTGACGGAGCTGAAGATATGACCTATTTCTATGTCGTACAGACCTACAAAAACGGAGTCAAACAAACCCGAAAAACAGGTTATGTGTTGATTACCCGTAAACCGGTGAAATAAAGAGTTTTTTATATCATAAATGTACTTACTCTTCAATATTGTAAGCCTGACTTCTCTTATTATTCTATGGTGATGTTTTTGTTCTAAAACTGTATCTAAAACGTTTTCGTAAAAAAAAATAGAATTGAAAATTATTTTCCCCTACTTTAGTTTTACCATTTATAAATGCGGTATTGATTTTCTGAGTATTAATATGTTCTGTTGCATGAGATTGATTTAGTATAATATAAGTTTTACTTCTCTCTTCTAATCTGATCCGTTTTTGCATCATTACGTATGGAAACTCAGTAAGTATATTACAACACTAACTAAATTTTATTAACACACACAACTATTAATACAGTAAACCTTCTCAAAACCATTGAAGAGATTGTTGCCTGTACCCAAAAAATTATGAAACATTTGAAATTAGTTTATTTGTTATTGGCTGTGCTTTTAACAATATCATGTAAAAATGATTTACTGGTAGACGATGACCCTGCTTCTGGTATGAAATTGTCACCTAAAGAAATGGCAATTACCCCCGGTTATTTACCATTACCTAATGGCTCTTTTGAAGACGGGACAGGCAATACCTTTACAAACTGGTCTATACTTAACGGAGCTTCCACGCTTTCAGCCACAACAGTGCCCGCAGAAGTGTACGAAGGTAACCGCGCGCTGAAAGTGGTGAGTACCGTCAGTAACGGACAATCCAATGCATGGAAAATACAACTCGCCTCCGTAAATCTTGCAACCGTATCGGGCTCGGATTACCGTATCCGTGTATGGGCAAAAGCAACGGGAGCAAGCACCAACGGATTTCGGTGTCAGACGAGGGGAGGCACCACACAACTTTTGTCGCATAAAACAATTAAGACTTCCTGGGGATTATATGAGTGGACATTTAAGGCAGCGGCAGATTCTACAATGATCTTGTTAGATCTGGGAGCTGATGCAAACACCTATTATATAGATAATGTATCTGTCAGTGAGGTGTCTGCCTCAGGAGCCTATTCTGCAATATGGGGAGAGAATGGTGAGTTGTGGGATAAATCCCGAATTCCGGATTTTACAAATGCCGGATATAGGAGTGGTAATCAGTCTATTCCAGATTATCCGCAAAGCATAAATGTCACCAGTTTAGGAGCCGTAGGAGATGGTGTGACGGATAACACCGCTGTATTCAAGATAGCTATTAATCAGTGTGCTGAGAATGGTACCATTTATATACCTGCCGGAAAATATGTATTGAAAGATACACTGATGATTAAACGGAGCGGTATCAATATTAAGGGTGCGGGAGATGCGACTATACTTTATTTTACCAAAGGACTGGAAGAGCTTTATCCCAGGTATAATGTAGCAGGTTCTCCTAATCAGTCAGCCTGGTCATGGGAAGGTGGTATGATCACATTTTCCGGAAATATCAGCGGATCCGGTATCCAATCCTTAAAAATCGAGTTTCCGGATAATGCATGGGCCGGACACAATTTTCATGAACGGGCTTACAACGCTATTGGCTACACAAACAGCGCACATGACGGATGGGTCAAAAATGTAAAAATGAAAGGCTGTGATATTGGGATCTGGATAGGACGAACATCACACCATATCACTGCAGAAGGCTGGACGCTTGAATCCGGTCCTGTTAGAGCTGCAGGTACAAAAGGTGTCGGACATCATGGCGTAAATATTTATGGAGGATATAATTTGTTGCAGAATTTTGAATTAAAAGGCAAATACCATCATGATTTGTCTGTTGAATCTTCATACAGCCTATTCAATGTATTCAGAAATGGAAAGGGTACAGATCTATGTATAGATCATCATAATCATCAGGTACGGAATAATCTGTTTACGAATCTCAATGCAGGAACAGGTACCCGTCTCTACACTTCAGGTGGAAATGATACCCCTGCTGGCATCAATATTAACGAGACATACTGGAACATTACAGCTACCAATAATCTTTCTTATAATTATATGGGATATAATACCAGCGGAGCCAAATCTAAGAATAACGTTGCAATAGGAATCAAGACAACTTCTGGTTCAGCTCTTCCTAATGTAGATAATAACTGGTACGAAACGATCAATCCTCAATCATTATATCCAAAAGATTTGTATGTATCACAGATGAAGCTGGTGAAAAATATAGTTGTTAATTAGATCATAATCTTAATGAATCAGCACATAAAATGTATTAACATCTTAACAATGGCGTAAACATTTCTTTCGTGTAATATTTAAATCAATCTGGAACTCCAGTTTTGGAGTTTCAGATTTTTTATTTTGGAACTTAGCCTGCCGAATCAGATAATATAGTCAGTATAGAATAGACTATAAAAATATGTTGTAAAGGTTGTGTTGATTTCAAGACACGTTCTTTATCATTACTACAACGTTTTCGTTAATATAGTTGTTTGTTTCTTTTGTTTTGATCTTGTGAAATTTTAGCTTTAGCTATAGCAATAGCCAATTGTATATCAATCACTAACTAGAGATATCACAAATTCAATTTTTGCAAGTATAGTTTTGAATAATATTTCTGAATACTTTGAAATATTGTAACGAAATGGAGGGGATAAAGAAAAATAGTATTCAGTATTTGTTTTGCAACCGGTTGCAAATTCTGAATTATTGTTTTATGAAAGCTAATTAAACTTCAATAAACATATTTAAATCAAATTATAGGAAAGTGTCAAAATGCTAAAAAAATAGTTGCTCTTACCAGGTAGGTGAACTATATCTATTATGCAATTGATTGGCAGCAGGAAGTATGAGTGATTTGATGCCAATATATGTTTTAATCCACCCCAATTATAATTATGAAAACTAAACTAAATGCGCCGGAATGCTACGATTTCCTCTTAGTGAAAGTGAAGTTGTCGGCGGTAAAAAAAATCCTCAAAACGAGAAAAGAGCTGATACTTCTCTGTTTAATGATAGGTGTGAGTCTGACTTCTATGGCACAGACCTCTATAAGAGGAATTGTCAAAGATGAAAGTGGAAATGCGCTTTCCGGTGTCAGTGTAAAAATCAAAAACACAAATAACGGAACTTCTTCTGATGAAAATGGAAATTATTCGATAACAGTACCCGATAGAGATGCGGTTCTTGTTTTTTCTATAATCAGTTTTTCCCCTCAGGAGATTCTTCCGAATGGGCGAACAACACTTAATGTAACACTGACTTCAACACAAACACAACTTGATGATGTAGTAGTTGTCGGATATGGTGTCAGAAAGAGACAGGATGTTACCGGAGCTATAGCAAAAGCCGACCTCTCCTTACAAAAGCAGTCTCCAAACGGAAACGTGATGTCTTCTTTGAGAGGAACTGTTCCGGGGCTAACCGTAGGGCAGGTTACTACTGCCGGAAGTGATCCTTCGATTATGATCCGTGGTCGTAATTCTATTGCCGGTACCACATCACCATTAATTGTACTTGACGGATTAATCTATCGGGGTTCTATCACCTCTATAAATTCCTCAGATATTGCCAGTATAGATCTTCTTAAAGATGCGAGTGCCGCTGCAGTATACGGTTCGCAGGCCTCCAATGGGGTTATATTGATTACCACTAAAAGTGGTTCAGGTGCACAGGACAAAGTTACTATAGACTATAGCGGATCTGTATCATTTCAGGAGATGACAAAGAAAGATATGCGCCCCGTTTCCGGAGCAGGCTTTATCCAGAAACTCGGCGACTGGTACCTTTCGGAAAGCCGTGATCCGAATGATATGACTCAGATGAACCCAAAATGGGATCCATCGACTAAGCTGTCGGTGATTGAAGCGGACAATTACAAGAATGGATATGAAGCGGACTGGTGGAAATTGCTGACAAATTCTTCTCCCAGAATCCAGAATCACAACATCGGAATAAGTGGAAGATCTCAAAAAATACGCTTTTACTTAGGTTATGGTTATTTTGATCAGAAAAATCTGGTTAAAAATGATAATTACAACAGAAACAGTATCCGGCTCAACCTGGAAGCTAAAGCACTGGACTGGCTCACGGTAGGCGCGCAAACCGGATTAACAATAAATAATTACAGCGGAGTGTCGCCCGCATTTACAGATCTGATCTACTTACGGCCTTATAGTATACCCTTTGACCCCGTTACGGGACAGCAACTCGAGTTTTATCCACAAAGTACAAATCCGACACAGTTGGAGATATTAAGAAGATCGCGCGATTCTGACAAAAACTTAAATCTGATCGGTAATTTTTATGTCAGCGCAGATATCCCTTATGTCAAAGGCTTAAATTACAGGGTCAATCTGGGGAATAATTATATTTATGCCAACCGGTTTAATTACAATGCGCCCAATGTAGAAGCTACTGCATACAAAAGGTATATGACAGATTATTTCCTCACACTGGATAATATCCTGACCTATAAAAGAGACTTCGGCAAGCATGGTGTAGACGCCACTCTGCTCTATGGAGCTGAAATCAATAAGCATGATGGAACGCAAACAACAGCCGGTGGAATATTAAACGGTGTATTAGACTATGACAGGCTGGATGTAGGAGATCCGTCAAGATTGTCTGTATCTAACGATCTTCTTTATCTGCCATGGAAAGAACAGGCGCTTTATCAGATGGCCAGATTATCCTATTCCTATAACAAAAAATATATACTTACCGGTACAGTCAGGAGAGACGGATTCTCAGGTTTTTCAGATACAAATAAAACGGCTGTATTTCCTTCAGTTGCATTTGCATGGCGTATGATTGATGAAAATTTTATCAAGTCAGTTTCGCAGATTAACGATCTGAAACTGCGTATTTCGTACGGAGCTACCGGAAACCGGACAGTCGGCAGATACCAGACCCTCTCACAATTGAATGTAGGATTGAGCAGCGGTTATTTATATGGAAGTGGTGCAACAGCTCAAGCTGGTTCATATCTCGGGCAGTTGCCAAATCGGGATCTTAGATGGGAAACAACTACTTCACTTAATACCGGGGTAGATTTCGCATTATTTGACAATCGTCTTTCAGGATCTTTGGATTTGTATTTCTCCAATTCTAAAAATCTACTAAATTCCATAAGCACCCCCACTATTACCGGGTTCTCCAGTTATCTTATTAACATCGGTAAAATCCAGAACAGAGGCCAGGAATTAAATATAAATGGTGTACCGATCGCTAAAAAAGACTTCAGATGGGAGGTAGGTGTTAACTTCTTTAGGAACAGAAACAAGGTACTGGATATCGATGGAACAAAAAAAGACCTGATAAACGGATCTGATCCTATTCTGAGTTTCTTTATAGGACAGCCCTATGGTGTAGTATATAACTATAAAATAACAGGCATGTATCAGTTAGGTGAGGAAATTCCTGCACCGCTGGCAGCACAGGGATTCAAAGCTGGTCAGTACAAGATTGAAGATGCCAACGGAGATGGCATTATTACCACTGCGGACAAGCAGATATTGGGTAAGCTGGATCCTTCCTACAGTCTGGGTATATCCAACAGTTTCCAATATAAAAATATTCAGTTGAAATTCTTTATCAATAGCATACAAGGTGGTAAAAACGGATACTTAGGCGCTCCGGGCATCATGCTGCAAAATCCGGACAATATCCGGAATAATAATGCATTTGCATTTGATTACTGGACACCTAATAATCCGGATGCCCGTTATAGAAGTATAGCGGCCTATGTGCCTACTCTGGGAGAAAATTTTGGCCCGTATATATCCAGAAGTTTTATCCGGCTACAGGATCTGACATTGACCTACAGCTTGTCCGATAAACTTATCGAACGTATAAAAGTCGTGAAAGCTCTGAACGTATATGCCAATGCTCAAAATTTGTTTACGATCACCAACTGGGATGGATGGGATCCGGAAGCAAATTCTCCGGCTTCGCAACGGTCTTCCCTTGGTCTGCGTATGCCGGGGGGGATGGGGTTGGATGCTAACGGATATCCGGTTATGAAGAATTATTCATTAGGAGTGAACATCACATTTTAAAGTTCTACAATTAAATTGTTTAGTAATGAAAAAAATTAGATTAGTCATATTTCTTTTTCTGGGAATCGGAGTATTCTCCTGTAAAAGTGATTTTCTGGACGAAGAGTTATTGTCCATATATACGCCTGATAACTCACTCCAGAATCAGGTGCAATTCCAGCTTGCAGTAAATAACCTTTATAGCGATGTTAGAAACATCTATATGGGAAATATAAATCTGGATACCTATTTCGGACTTTATTATGCGACAGATTTTGCGTACAATGCGACAGATTATGAACCCGCCGCAAAATTAAATGCTTACAAAGCTACTATGGTACCCAGCTATTTTATACCTCAGAATATCTGGACAAGCCTTTATAAGATTATTACCAATTCCAATCTGATCATCAGCAGAATACAGAATGCCACTCAGGTACCCGAAAGCACCCGTAACAATTTTTTGGCTCAGGCATTGTTTTTCAGGGCTTATTCGTATAATATGCTCGCTAATTTATATGGTGGAGTACCTTTGGAGTTAAATGAGTTGAGTAAACCCCGTTATGATTATGTAAGGGCTACCAGAGAACAGGTGTATACACAATGTAAAACAGATCTGGTGACAGCGGTAGGATTGCTGGGTAATATTAATCAGGTAACGGACGGAACGGTCAATAAACAGATTGCCCAGCATGTACTGACCGAAGTCCTTATATCATTAAAAGATTATGACGGAGCGATAGCCAGTGCGTCAGAAGTAATCAAGTATTCCGGGGTCTCCCTGATGCAAAACAGATTTGGCAGAAGAGCGGACAAACCCGGAGATGTGTACCGGGATTTGTTTGAATACGACAATCAAAACTACAGTAAAGGCAATCGGGAAGGGTTAATGGTCATTCAGACAACCTTAAATAATGCAGCTTCTGTAGGTGATGTAACAGCCTGGGCGGTCGTACCGTCTTATCCGGGTGTTCGAATTACTGAGGCCGCTTCGGGTACCCGTATGCCCATCAAATCCAATGGGAGATTTGCCAGCAATATCTCTTCAAATGGTATTGGCTGGATAAGACCCACATCACACTTCTTATATGAAATATGGACTCCGAATGATATTCGTAACTCTGCGTATAACATAGTAAGGGATATCAGGATTACAGGTGTGCCGACTAATTCTCCGGATTATGGAAAATGGTACGTAAAGGATGGTTATAAAGCCAAAGTTACACCACAGGACTTCAGAGATACGATTCGTGGATTTTACCCTGTGATCAGGAAAACCTCTCCTGCATCAGAAGATTTTGTAGCGGCGGCCGGACCTGCGATGGTTACGAATGTAATGGATGCTTTTGATGGCTTTTATCTCAATGGGTCACAGCGGGTATCCATGCAAAAATATATGGCACGCCTTTCTGAAACTTATCTTTTAAGAGCGGAGGCTTATCTGGGGAAAGGGATTACCAATCTGGCGGCGGACGATATTAATGTCATCAGAAAAAGAGCAAATGCTCCGGAAGTTTCACCTGGAGATGTAAATATCGACTATATTTTAGATGAACGGTTAAGAGAACTTTATATGGAAGAGTTTAGGGCAGTTACACTAGCTCGTCTTGGCAAGTTGTATGACAGAACTCATCGCTTTAATCCAAAGTCTGGTCTTTCCATAGAACAATATCACAATCTTTGGCCGATTCCTTCTAATGAAATCAGCTCAAATAAAGATGCTGTATTACAGCAAAATCCAGGATATAATTAATTGTTGATAACATTGTCCATAGCGATTCAAAGATTATGGACAATGTTACCGAAATATCTGAACAAAAACCGGCCTGTGAGAGCCTGTTACAATAGTGTAATGAACTTTTTTGTATGAAAAATATACATTCCAAAGGCTGTTAATACAGCTTTTTTTGTTGGTTAATTTTCAGTACCTTTGTAATCTAATTAACAAAGGAGTGGTAGGGTAAAACTACATAGTCGTATATGTTGTCCTGCCGGCTTCTATATTTTATTAAACATATAATCATACTTGTAAATGATTAAAATTACATTACCTGATGGCTCCGTTAGAGAATATGAAAAAGGAACATCAGCAGCTCAAGTAGCATTGTCCATTTCTGAAGGATTAGCCAGAAATGTATTAGCAGCCGAAGTAAATGGCGAAATCTGGGACGCTTCACGTCCGATCGAACAGGATTCCTCCCTTAAATTACTTACCTGGAATGATGACAAAGGTAAATCAACCTTTTGGCATTCTTCTGCTCACTTAATGGCAGAAGCATTGGAAGCATTGTATCCGGGTGTAAAATTTGGTATTGGTCCGGCTATTGAAACAGGATTTTACTACGATGTGGATTTCGGAGATCGTGAATTTTCATCAGATGAGTTTAAGCAGATCGAAGATAAAATGCTCGAACTGGCAAAACGCAAGGAAGTATTCGAACGCAAAGCCGTTTCCAAAGCCGAAGCACTGGATTATTTCACTGAAAAGGGTGATGAATACAAACTTGACCTGATCAAAGATCTGGAAGACGGAAAGATAACGTTCTACTCACAGGGTGATTTCACCGATCTGTGCCGTGGTCCGCATATTCCGAATACCGGATTTATCAAAGCTATCAAACTGACAAACGTAGCCGGTGCATACTGGCGAGGGGACGAGTCACGCAAACAATTGACTCGTATATATGGTGTTACCTTTCCAAAAGCTTCTGAACTGACAGATTACCTGAAGTTCATCGAAGAAGCGAAGAAACGTGACCATCGTAAATTGGGTAAAGAACTAGAACTTTTTGCTTTCTCCGAGAAAGTGGGAATGGGATTACCTTTATGGTTGCCTAAAGGAGCCGCACTTCGTCAGAAGCTGATCGACTTTATGCAACGTGCTCAGTTGAAAGCAGGATACGAACCTGTCGTGACACCACATATCGGACACAAACAGTTGTACGTGACTTCAGGTCACTACGAGAAATATGGTGAAGATTCATTCCAGCCGATCAAGACTCCGGTAGAAGGAGAGGAATTTTTCCTTAAACCAATGAACTGTCCGCACCACTGTGAGATATACAAAACAAAACCACGTTCTTACAAAGACCTGCCGGTTCGTTTTGCGGAGTTTGGAACAGTGTACAGATACGAGCAGTCCGGAGAATTACACGGATTGACACGTGTACGCGGATTTACTCAGGATGATGCGCATTTATTTTGTCGTCCCGATCAGGTAAAAGAAGAATTTAAAAAAGTAATTGATCTTGTACTTTATGTATTCGGGGCATTGGGCTTTGAGGACTATATCGCACAGGTATCTTTACGCGATCCGGAAAACAGAACCAAGTATATCGGTTCTGACGAAAACTGGGTATTGGCTGAGCGTGCAATTATTGAGGCTGCAGACGAAAAAGGATTACCTACTGTCGTGGAGTACGGTGAAGCCGCATTCTACGGGCCAAAGCTTGACTTTATGGTCAAAGATGCATTAGGACGTAAATGGCAGTTGGGTACAATTCAGGTCGATTACAATTTACCTGAGCGTTTTGAGCTGGAATACACAGGTAGTGACAATGCAAAACACAGACCTGTCATGATTCACCGTGCACCATTCGGGTCACTGGAGCGATTCATCGCTGTATTGATTGAGCACTGTGCGGGTCGTTTCCCGTTATGGCTTGCCCCAGAGCAGTTTATCGTCTTGCCAGTGTCAGAAAAATATGAAGAATATGCACAAAAACTTTTAGAATCGTTAAATAATTCCGATATTCGCGGTCTGATTGACCTTCGTGATGAGAAAGTCGGTCGTAAGATTCGTGACGCTGAAGTGAAAAAATTACCTTATATGTTGATTGTAGGGGAAAAAGAAGCAGAAAGTGGCACAGTTTCTGTTCGTAAGCACGGGTCAGGAGACGTTGGTTCAATGACACCCGAAGAATTTAGAGAAGTATTAATTAAAGAAATAACCGTTTAATTTTCAAACATTTGGCATTAAAAAGACCCAGTGGACCTCGTCCACCAATGAGAAAGAAAGAACCAGATCACCGCATTAACGAACTTATCCGTGTGCCTGAGGTACGCTTGGTAGGTGATAATGTGGAGCAGGGAGTTTTTCCTACACGCAAGGCTCTAGAATTAGCTGATGAATTGGAACTTGATTTAGTGGAGATTTCGCCAAATGCTGTTCCTCCGGTTTGTAAGATAATAGACTACAGTAAATTCATTTACGAGCAGAAGAAAAAGCAGAAAGAAATCAAAGCTAATGCAAAGCAGACTGTAATCAAGGAGATCCGATTCGGACCTAACACGAGTGAGCATGATTTTGATTTTAAATTAAAGCACGCCATGCGCTTTTTAGAGAGTGGCGAGAAAGTAAGAGCTTATGTACACTTCAAAGGACGTGCAATCGTACACAAAGAAATGGGAGAGATCCTGTTGTTACGTTTTGCGCAGGCCCTGGAAGACTATGGTAAAGTAGAGTTACTACCCAAACTGGAAGGTAAGAGAATGTTCCTGACCATAGCGCCAAAAGCGGCAGCAGCACCAAAAAAATAGTATAACAAGAATCTAACAGATTGATATAAAATTTATAAGTATTATGCCAAAAGTAAAAACCAATTCCAGCGCTAAGAAACGTTTCAAGTTGACTGGAACAGGTAAAATTGCAAGAAAAAACGCTTTCAAAAGCCACATCTTGACAAAAAAGAGCACAAAACGTAAACGTAACCTGACACAAACAAGTTATGTATCTGATGGCGATATGGGCAACGTAAAACGTATGCTTGCTATCGGAAAATAAGTTTTATTCGATTTTAATTAACAATAATTTTTTAACCGGGTACAGGGTTGTAAGTACATTGAAAAACATGTCGCCTTTTACCAAACTAATTTTAAAAATATGCCACGTTCGGTTAACGCAGTAGCTTCGAGAAGAAGACGTAAAAAAATCCTTAAATTAGCCAAAGGCTATTATGGATCACGTAGCAAAGTATATACTATTGCTAAAAATACAGTAGAAAAAGGTTTACAGTACGCTTACCGCGACCGTAAAACCAAAAAACGCGAGTTTAGAGCTTTATGGATTCAACGTATTAACGCTGGATCTCGTCAACACGGAATTTCGTATTCTCAATTGATCGGAAAATTGAATGCTAAAAACATTGGTTTAAACCGTAAGGTTTTAGCTGACTTAGCTTTAAATAATCCAGACGCTTTCAAAGCAGTTGTAGACGCAGTTAAATAGAGTTTTAAACCGTTATCAATTTGTTAGATATTAAAAGGGACCTTCAGGTCCCTTTTCTTGTATGTAAATTTTATTTATCTTGCGTCCGTTACCAATTATTATGAATGCTGAAGTAAATCCGAAATTTTGCCGGCAGAGAAACACCGGCCGGGCGAACAGCACTAAAGAATTAACAATAATGAGTTTTTCCGGATATGAGGCTTAATACTTATCTAAAGGGAATTATCTTTTCCTTTGTTCTCGTTATTTTAGGTACTGTAGCCAGTTGTAAGCGTGATGAAGAGCCGCTTAAACTTCCTCTTGAGGAAAGTGAAAATCCCAATGAGCAGATATTAAGTATGGAGCCATTTCGTGAAGTTATCATAAATGCTGATGTGGATGGTAATTATGAAGGCCAGCTGGATCCTGAACGTGTATTTTCGTTGTCACAGGATAGAAAAGCATATTGCCATCCCGATGTTCAGTATTTTCCGCAAGGATTCAGAGGCTACAGATACTGGATGGTATTTACACCTTATTTCGGTGCGGTATCCGGATTCTCCAAATATTCTGCATTCGAAAACCCCACAATAGTAACATCCAATGACGGCATCAACTGGGATGCACCTGCAGGCGTCAAAAATCCTTTGATTAAATGTCCTTCTCCGCAGGAAAGCTTTAGCGGAAAACCGGATGATGAGGATGCACGGGGCTATTGGTCCGATGTAGACTGGGAATTTTATAATAATAAATTTTATCTCTATTACAGATCAAGCTGGGTTTCAGCCAGAGCACTCCAGTCCCGCGGTAGTAAAAGCGCTAATAATGCAGCAAAGCTCAGCAAAGGCAATCCTCAGCGTGCCGTACTCAGACAGACATCTGATGACGGAGCTAATTGGTCGCCACTCGAAGTGTGCTATACCAGTGACGAACCGGCTACCCCACAGAACAACTTCCTGTTGTCTCCAACAGTATTACACAGTGGTCGTGAATTTGTAAGCTATGAAGTCCTGAATAATAATCTGCCGGATAAATTTCCCGGCAATAAGGCCTCCTATATTCTGAGAAGAACTTCTGCAGATGGAGTAGATTTTACGAACTATAAACAAGGACAATGGGTACAGTTTGCGAATGAACCCTGGCTCAAATTAAATGACCAGTATTCGCCATGGCATGTACAGGCTTGTATGTATGATGACTATTATTTTCTGATTATCAATGTAGGTACAGTAAAAAAATCAATGGGAGATGCTCTTTACCTTGCCTATTCCAGAGATGGTGTGAATTTCAGGGTGTGTAAAAAAGCGATAGAGGAACATAACGCTTACAGATCCTGTGTTTTTCCTGTTTCATCAGATAAAAATACGATATATCTTGGGGCTATGGTGGCCAATACGCAGGGACACTTTAAATATACCGAATTGAAGATACGTAAGGATAAAATGATAAATTAATACCCACTTTATCTGATCTCCGCAAAAATTTATTACTTTTGAGTAAATCAATTTTTAGCCATGTTCCCAATCCCACTAAGGCATATTTTATTGTCTTTTGTATTCTTTTGTGTTTTACAGATATGCATTTCTGCTCAGGTTCCCCGTATCTATCAGGAAAATAAACCGGTATGGATCCAGAAATCTTCAAAATCTCCTCAGAAGATAAATCAACGGGATATAGAAGCCGGATTTTTATACGAGAGTCTCGATTATCAGGTTCATATAGAGCAAAAGATAGTATACTCAAGACAAGTGAAAGAAATTGTCAGTACAGATGGTGTCGATCAGGCCGGACAGATATATGTCTCCTTTTCTCCGGATTATCAAAAACTTTTCTTTCATGAAATCCAGCTTATAAGACAGGGTAAGGTACATAATAAACTGGATCTTAGTAAATTTAAAGTAGTAGCCAACGAAACTGATCTCAGCAGGTTTTTATATAACGGGACCTATGCAGCATACCTCATTCTGGACGATTTGCGGGTAGGGGATAAGCTGGTAATTTCTTATTCTCTGAAAGGGTTTAATCCTGCAATCAGCAATAAGTTTGCAGATGATTACTATTTTCAGGGAACAGAGCCTATTGCACTCAACCATGTCAATTACATAGCGGCCAAAGAAAGACCTGTTAAGTTTAAGACTTTCAACGGACAGTCAGATCCCCGTATTGAGCCTCTCGGTCAGGGCTTAATGAGTTATTCCTGGGAAGAGACAAATCTGCCCGTCATCCATAGCGAAAACTATGAACCTTACTGGTATTTTAATCATAAGTACATTCAGATCAGTGATTATCAGAGCTGGCAGGAAGTGGCCGACTGGGCTGGTAAACTAAACCCTGTCGTGACCACAAATCCGGGAGAAGCGCTGAAAAATAAAATAGAAGAATTCTGGGCACGAAGTAAAGGCGACGCATACAAGTACCTTGCACTGGCCACCCGGTTTGTACAGAATGACATCAGATACATGGGAGTAGAAGTCGGGGAATATTCACACCGATCTAATAACCCCAATAAAGTTGTCGAACAACGCTATGGAGATTGTAAGGATAAATCTATGCTTTTGGCTACATTCTTAAAAACAAAAGGAATAGATTGCGAACTCGTATTAGTCAATAGTTACAACAGATACAAGCTTAATGATTTCCTGCCTTCACCATGGGTATTTAATCACATGGTTGTAAAGGCGACCATTAATGACAGAGCACAGTTTATTGATCCTACATTCTCTAATCAGGGTGGCAATATCCGTGATCTGTATTTTCCTTTTTACGGCAATGCATTAGTAATCAAAGCTAAGACGCAAATCGAGGATACTCCCCGGGATGTTAATGGTAAAACAAAGGTGCTGGAACAATATAAGTCTCTGGATAGCAACCGGGCGCAGTTGATCGTCAAAACAATTTACACAGGATATCAGGCAGACAACAACAGGGGTATGCTGAATTCTACTTCCAGAACAGCATTGGAAAAGAATTATCTGGATTACTATACCAAACTTTATCCGGAGATCAAACGTACAGACACTGTAAAAGTAAAAGATGACCGGGAGAAAAATGAGATAGAAATAATAGAAACCTATGAAATCAGCAAATTTGCAAAAACAGAGGATGCAACGAAGAAAAAGTATCTTACTTTTTTTGCAAGCGATATGTTCAGTCAGATCCCGGCTGTAAACAGTAATCGGAAAGCACCTGTTTCGCTTAATTTTCCCTTTACAGCCGAATATGAAGTGCAGTATATCAGCAACAAAGCGAAAGATATACAAGATGCACCTGTTTTTATAGACAGAAATAGCTATACCTTTGGCAAATCCGTAAAAGTGGATGGAGATACATTAAAGATGAACTTTCAGCTGGCTATTCATGAGCCTTCTGTAGCTATTGATAAAGTTCCGGAATTTATGGAAGACTTTAACAATACCGAAGATTTGTTTTCCTATTCGTATTACATCAATGATAATGGCTCTATCGGATATACAAACGGAGGAATATCAACGGTATCCTGGTTTGCCATATTGATAACCTGCATTACATTAGCATCTTGCGGATTTATTTTTTACAAATGGAATAAGAAAGAGGATAAGATCCGGTTAATTTATGATGCAGACTACGTACCTTCAATAGGAGGCTGGCTGGTTCTTCTGGGACTTGGTTTAGTTGCTTCGTTGTTAAGAATAACCGTTGACTTTTTTACAATAGGATTCTTCTATAGTCAGTTATGGAGTGCCTATGATATTTATGGGGTATCACAAGGTATCGTATTCAGGCTGTTGGTAGCATTTGAACTGATCATCAATCTGCTGACCATGTCTTTATTGGTATTTACTATTTACCTGTTTTTCAGGAAAAGAGATATTTTCCCAAAAGTAGCCTTGTTAACCATAGGAGTTATGTTTTTCGGACCGGTTCTGGATCTGGTTCTGATAGAACTGAGCGGACTCAGGATTCCGGAGGAATCTCCTGAGTCATATACGGAGTTGATCAGAACGATGATCTTCGGAGCGATATGGTGCAGTTATCTGGTAAAATCAGATAGAGTGAAAGAAACGTTTGTTGTTAAATACAGAAACGAAGAGGCTGCTCCCACAGCAGTAGAAGAGGTCGTTCAACAAGATAATCCGGATGCAGACAACAATGAGAATATTAAAGAACTATAAATTAAATCGTGGTCTGCTTTTTGCGGACAACAAATAGTTATCAAAACCAATTTACAAATGAAAAAAATCACAGCAGTACTTTGTTCAATGACCATGTTATTGGGCGCAGGTGTATATGTCAAAGCGAACGACAATACAGACGGATTGAGACATAGCATGGTTCAGAAACAAGGAAAAGAAATCAAAGTGTCCGGTAAAGGAAATACCCGTACGATTAAATGTACAGGAACGGAAACGGTAAGTGTCGAAGGAATGGATAACAAAGTTACCATAGTAGGCAAATGTGCCAAATTAGAAGTGGAAGGTAAATCAAATACCGTAAAAGCTGAAAAAGTAGGCAAGATCTCTGTAGAAGGTGCTGAAAATATGGTCAATGCAGATCAGGTGGAAACCATATCTATAGAGGGTATGAAAAATCATGTTCACTATAAAAAATCATCCAATAAATCAGGAGATGCTGATGTAACTACAGAAGGCATAGATAATATGGTAATGAAAATGAAATAATACATTTTCTGTATTAGAGATCCGAAAAGGAAGATTGCTCCGTGAATGTAAACGGTCTGTCTTCCTTTTTTTTATTTTGCCTTTCCGGCATTCTCTTCCATCCGGAAAAGGACGATACGTTTTATCAGATCCAGAGGCAGAGGTCGGTCATGCGGAAACTGAACAGATCCTTTGCCTTGCTTATAGGACGCCAGTTCCTTTTCAAAAGCTATGTTACCATTTGGAGTAGCATAGAAACCTATATGCTGAGGATAACCTGCAAAGTAGACTAAAGGCTTCCCTTTATACTTATAGGAAGGCATCTTGTAAGCCATTCCTTCAGCCAATTCCTCACTGCAGTCTTTTATGAGTTTTCGGATAATTGTCAGTCTTTCACTAATCTCTTTGGGAAAGGAGGCTATGTATTCTTCAGCGCTTATCATAATTAAGGTTTTTTCATGCTTGATATAGTTCTAAAATAATAAAAAAAATCTGTATTCAACTTTTCAAAATGTTATTTTGGTACAGGATTTCACTGACACAGAATAGTTTCTAAAGATATGCTTCATCATTTTCCATTTTATCTCAGCCTGATTGTGATCATTATCTTTCTGATCATGCTGGCAAACAAAGTAAAAGTAGCTTACCCGATTTTTCTGGTATTGGCCGGATTAGCGATCAGCTTTGTGCCGGGAGTTCCCGTGATCAGCATTGATCCGGAGCTTATCTTTATTATTTTTCTTCCACCCTTATTGTATGAGGCAGCATGGAACACTTCCTGGAAAGAATTATGGCGATGGAGGCGGATTATAGGGAGTTTTGCCTTTTTAATAGTTTTTTTAACAGCAACGGTTGTTGCACTGGTGGCTAATTATATGATTCCGGGATTTACTATAGCCCTGGGATTCTTATTGGGAGCCATTGTGTCTCCTCCGGATGCAGTCAGTGCAGGAGCAATACTTCGTTTTGTAAAAGTACCCAAGCGCCTGGCATCTATTCTGGAAGGTGAGAGTTTGCTGAATGATGCCTCCAGTTTGATTATTCTGAGATTCGCATTGATAGCAGTAGGTACGGGACAATTTGTGATGCATGAGGCCGCTTTGAGTTTTGTGTGGATGGTGCTCGGAGGAATAGCGGTAGGAGTCCTGATCGGTTTTGTCTTTTTCAAGGCACATCGGCTGTTTCCTACAGACGTGAATACTGATATTGTATTGTCTCTTGTGGCTCCCTATATCATGTATATTGCAGCGGAATCGATCGAAAGTTCAGGAGTCCTGTCTGTAGTCAGCGGAGGATTGTTTCTGGCAAACAGAAAGCATCTTTTCCTGAGCAATAGCAGTCGCCTGCGTGCGGAGAATGTATGGGAATCCTTATGCTTTATACTGAACGGCCTAGTTTTTATGCTGATCGGTCTGGATCTGCCGGAAATAACGGCGAATCTGAATGATGTCAGTATCGGTACAGCTATTGGTTACGGAGTATTGATCACAGCTGTACTGATAGTCGTACGTATACTCTCCGCTTACGGAGCAGTTGTATTTACGCTGATTGCCAGAAACTTTATTACCGTTGCTGATAGAAGAAGTCCGGGGGTAAAGGGGCCGTTTATATTAGGCTGGGCAGGAATGCGTGGCGTAGTATCTCTTGCGGCTGCACTTTCTATACCCGTTTATTATAATGATGTATTATTACCGCAACGCAATCTGATCTTGTTTATCACTTTTGTGGTTATTCTGCTGACATTGGTGCTTCAAGGACTTACATTGCCTTATCTTATCCGTAAAATGAATCTTGTAGATCAGGATAATCATCTTCCGGAAGGAGAAGCTTATCTCCAATTGTATAAACGGCTGGCAGAACAGAGTCTTGTACACCTGAAAGAAAATTATGCGGAAGAACTCCGGCAGCAACAGGTGCTGCAACAACTTGCCCGCAAATGGGAAGACAGCCATCAGCTTCTCGAAAACGAAATTATGGCAACGGAATGTAGAGTCGTATATGTCAGTATGTTGAATAAGCAAAGAGAGTGGCTGAGAGACTGGAATAAGGATTACACTATTGATGAAGAAGTAATCCGAAAACATTTGCATCGCCTGGATCTGGAGGAAGAAAAGATGAAATTCCTGGCTACAGAATAATTATTTTTATAAAACAAGGGCAATAAGGCCGGAATTATTTGATATTTTTAGAAAATGGATATCTTTTATTCTCCGTTATTGTATCTTTTTGTTATTCTGGTACTGATTGCTGCCATTGTGATACTTATTATTCGTAATAAACGTCAGCAGGACCATTTCAGGACAATCGAACAACGTTACAAAGACCTGGAGAAGAAAGTGGATGGATTTCAATTGAAAAATCTGGAAGCAAAACTTCAGCCGCATTTATTCAAAAATATACTTAACTCTGTACAGTCTCATGCCTATCAGACTTATTATACATTGGATAAGCTGGCTACGGTACTGGATTATGTGCTGTATGAAGCCCGGGATGAATTTGTCTCTGTGCGACGTGAAATAGATTTTGCAAAAAGTCTGATCGATATCAATAAGATCAAAGTAAGTCCGCTTTTTGAAATTAAAGTTAAAACCAAAATAGCCGGACAAAATCCCTACTATGAACAAAAACTGATTGTTCCGATGATTTGCCTGGATCTTATCGAGAATGCCTTTAAACATTCTGATCTGCAAAGTCCGGATGCCTTTATTTCCTTCTATTTTGAATTGTCGGAGGAGGGAATATTTGGGATTACCGTATCCAATACATCCAGCGAGTTGAAACCTCTGAGTAAGCAGGCTGGCGGGCTGGGGATGGAAGCATTTGAACAGCGACTACGGATATTGTATAAAGACTGTTTTAAACTCGAACGGTTTCTGGAGGGAAATATTTATACAGCTTACCTTAAATTAGACCTTAAACAAATTGAGCGTGCTAAAATGTATACTACTTGATGATGAATTGCCGGGGTTAAAGTTTCTGAAACTAATTACCGAACAGATGGAAGAGCTGGAGATTGTAAGGACCTATAATGATCCCGCAAAATTACTGCAGGACGCAGGTGAATTGCAATTTGATCTGTGTATCATGGATATCGAAATGCCTGTTATCAATGGTTTGCAGATCGCAAAACAACTGTCGGACAAAATGATTATTTTTGTGACAGCATATTCTGAGTACGCTGCGGATGCTTTTGATCTGAATGTGGTGGATTATGTCCGCAAGCCTTTAAGTAAAGAAAGGCTGCAGGTAGCTATCGATAAAGCTGTAGCCCGCAAACCCCGGGAAAATGAGCTGGCTCCCATCAATTTTAATACAGATCAGGGAAAATACTTGCTTCATCTTCAGGAAATAACACATATTCTCAATTCCAGAATCGATGGACGTGATAAGGATGTATTCCTGCGCAATGGCGAATCTATCTGTATTAAGAACGTCAATTTTGCGAAATTAGAAGAGTTGCTGCCCGAAAAGAATTTCTGCAGAATCAATAAAAAAGAATTAATAGCATTGGATATTGTACGGTCCTATACACATAATACCATAAGCTCAATACCGTTGAATTCGGGTGTATCGCTTACCTTTCAGTTGTCCAATACCTACCGTCAGGCTTTTCTATCCAAAATAAGAGATTGATTCATTTCATTTTTTTTTAATTTCATTACATCTTGTTTCAAGGCATAAAATCATGTCTGTAAAAATTGGCATCTTGCAAAAAAAAACAGGGCTACTTTATAGCATTAACGGAAAATCAGATAGATGAAAAGATTTAAGAATACATTTTTTTATGCCGGAGTGATCGGAATCTGTGGATTGCTGATGTACGTGACTTATCAATTGGGATTAGATAAACAGGAGGGAAGGCATTTTGAGACGATAGGTACAGGTAAAGGACATTGGCCGGAGTTTCTGGATACACTGACACACAATCTTCAACATCCTCTGGCTATTCTGTTGGCCCAGATTATAACCATTATTGTTGCAGCTCGTTTTTTTGGATGGATTTTCAAAAAAATTGGTCAGCCGTATGTTATCGGTGAGATCATAGCAGGTATCGCGTTAGGCCCTTCATTTTTCGGATCATATTTTCCGGAATTCTCCGCCTTGTTGTTTCCGGTAGAGTCATTAGGCAATCTGCAGATGCTAAGCCAGGTCGGATTGGTCATGTTTATGTTTGTGATCGGGATGGAGCTGGATTTGAATATTTTACGCAATAAGGCACACGATGCAGTCGTGATCAGTCATGCCAGCATTGTGATTCCATTTTCTCTGGGGATGGTTCTGGCCTATTTTATATACCTGGATTTTGCTCCGGAACATGTAGAATACCTATCCTTCAGCTTATTTATGGGAATAGCAATGAGTATTACTGCATTTCCGGTTTTGGCCCGTATCGTACAGGAAAGAGGGATACAAAAGACACGGTTAGGAACCGTAGTATTGACCTGTGCTGCTGCAGACGATATCACAGCATGGTGTATCCTGGCTATTGTGATCGCAATAGTAAAGGCCGGTTCGTTTGTCAGTTCGCTGTATGTCATCGGATTAGCCGTAGTGTACGTATGGATTATGATCAAACTGGTAAGACCCTTTCTGAAAAGGATCGGTGATCTGCACGCACAGCGCGAAAGCCTGGGTGCACCTATAGTTGCTATCTTCTTTATCGTACTGATCATATCTGCATATCTCAGTGAAATAATCGGCATACATGCCTTGTTCGGGGCTTTTATGGCAGGAGCGATTATGCCGGAAAACAAAAAATTCAGACATATCTTCATTGAGAAAGTAGAAGATGTCGCTCTCGTATTATTATTGCCACTCTTCTTTGTCTATACAGGGCTTCGTACACAGATCGGTCTTTTAAATGATATCGAGCTTTGGAAAACCACAGGCTGGATTATTCTGGTCGCTGTGGCCGGTAAATTTATAGGAAGTGCTTTGGCTGCAAGATTTGTAGGACAGAACTGGAAAGACAGTCTTACAATCGGAGCACTCATGAATACAAGAGGATTGATGGAACTGGTCGTGTTGAATATCGGATATGATCTCGGAGTCCTCTCTCCGGAAATATTTGCCATGTTGGTAGTAATGGCTTTACTGACAACATTTATGACCGGACCTGCACTCGATTTTATCAACTGGGCCTTTCGTAAACAGACGCAGATCGCTCCGGATTATATTTCAGACAAAACAAAATACAACATCCTCTTATCTTTTGGTAATCCCGATACAGGAATTTCATTGTTAAGACTGGCCAACAGTATGACCCGTAAAAACACGCAACTCAACACGGTGACTGCACTGCATCTGTCAGCAGACAATATGTTGCCTCAGTATGACTGGGAAACAGAGGAAAAAGAAAGTTTTGCTCCTTTAATCACGCTTTCAGATGATCTGAAGCAACCCCTGACCACACATTTTAAAGTATCTAACGATATCAATGCAGATATCGTGGATATTGTGAATGAAGGTAACTATGACTTGTTACTGATAGGGGTAGGGCAGTCTATTTTTGAAGGAAGCCTGCTCGGTAAGATATTAGGTTTTACCACCCGTTTTATTAATCCCGAACGTATTTTTAACCAGATGTCCGGGAAAGAGCAAATCTTCTCTTATGCTGCATTTGACGACAGAACATCCTCCATACTAAGTGGAAGTGAGGTCTCCGTTGGCGTGTTGATCGATAAGGGGCAGACTGTGTTTAATAAAATATTGGTTCCGGTATTCTCTGATGAAGATTCTTTTCTCGTAGACTATGCCAAGAAATTCATTACCAATAACAATTCACAGGTCGTTATCCTGGATGTACAAGGAATCTTACGTGATAATTCGTATGTAAAAGAAGCGGTCAGAGCTATAGAACATATTGCATCCAACCATATCAGTCTGATGCATGAACGGGTGATTGATAAGAATTTTGTGGCGGAGCAGCAGTTGATGCTCGTCAGCCTGAAGAGTTGGAAAAAGCTGGTTGAATCCAAAAGTGTGTGGCTTACAGATGCACCTTCTACACTTATTATTAAACATAAGCCTTGATAATCATCAGGCGACATTATTATATACTATAAGAAGTCCCATAGGACATAATAAATTATTGCTCTACCTGTCTAAAACAAACAATAGAGGTTGTATCATAGTTGTATGATGCAGCCCTTTGTTTTTTTAATGAGGAAAGGTTCTTTCAGCGGTTTCTCTCTCTTTTTGAAGGAGAGGTGCCCGCAGGGCAGAGATGTTACTAATAAGTTGATAAAGTTACAACTTATGTGCTTCTATAGTTAAGAACCTATCTGTATGGCATACTGTTGGTGTGGACACCAACAGACGCTTCAGCTGCGTTTGTCGGTGTCCACACCGGCAACATTATACAGGTACAAGCATCGCTGTGCTAATGCATGCGCCAGAGAAATGACAAAAGTTAAACCAGATTAACTTACCTTAAATATGAAATGTGATTTACTTTGTTTTTACTGGTAAAGAGTGCCATTCATGCTCTATATTTTCCATTAAAATTGCATTATCAAAAGAAATACTGTTTTTAGGAAATATATGCTCATCTTCAAAAAAGCTGGAGGATACATGTTCTACTTTAAGAGGTTTTACTTTCCATTGATACGTATGAAGTCTTAATCCGTCAAAACTTTTCCCATTCGGAGAATATCCATCACAACCCTTTTCAAAAAAATCAGCTACTTCATTCAGTGTGCCGAATATCGAATCCTTAGTAAAGGTGTCAGAAAGCGCTGCAGAGATGGATACAGAAGTCTGATCTGAACTTAAGATGTCAATATGATAAGCATGCTGTTTTTCTTTTACATCAAACGTTGCAAGATGATGCTTTCCCGGAAATATTCTTCCTCCGACTATTGCATTTATTCTTGAAGAAGTGTCCCGTCTTGGGATATACACTCCTTCATTTACAATACCTTCTTCATCCCATTCCACAGCAACCCTATGGGCAGCATTTTCGGATCCGATGCCCAGAAAATCAGGTATTCCTTTCGGTTTTATGTGTTTCAGTCGAATCAGACATATACCGACAATCGCTTTTTTTTTATAAAGCTTGGGTCTGAAAGGGCTCGGTAAGATACCTGATACAACTTCAGGGTCTACAGTATAATTGATCAGCAACCTTCGCTCAATAAAACCATGTATGACAGGTATTTTCATATTGCATGTGTATTAGTCCTTATATTCTTTCTCTGCTTTCACCAATTGATCGATATCATGAGCACAAATGTAAGATTTCAGTGTCTCAAACTTTTCTTCCGTCCAGGAGTACAGTTGCATTTCTAAAAGTTGTGCTATGGTTTCTTCCGGGAACCTGTAGCCGATCAGTTTTGCAGGATTACCTCCGACAATGCTGTAAGGTGCAACATCTTTGGTCACAATAGCTCCTGCAGCGACAATAGCTCCTTCACCAATGCGAATACCCGGCATAAGTACAGAGCGTATTCCAAGCCACGCCCCGTCATCAATATGTGTATCTCCTTTTGTTTTATAAGACTCTTCCAATGTTTCTACAAAAGGATATAAGCTGAACCAATCCGAACGATGAGTGTTATTACCGCCCATCAGGATAATGACTTCTGCACCGATACATACATAATTACCGATATAGAGCTGGTCGATTTTCCACTGGGGTTTCCATGTTTTCAGACTATAGGCATCCCCATAGAGATAGCGCACTACAGATTCTTCAAAAGATCCTGTCCATGCAGAACTGTAATAACTTTTGGTACCCTTAATATGAATATTGGTATTGGTTACAGTTTCATGCAGATATTCGACTATAGACCAATGTTTTTGTTTCCCTTCTTTCATGATATAGTATTCAGATCAACTACGAATATACCCATTATTCAGTGTTTGGAAAGGGAAAAGAAGACAAGGCAAACAGAATATTATTTTTATTCCAGGGTCGATTAAAGTATATAATTGTAAAATTGCAGACTAAACTTTCCTTATTTTGATATAATTTAATCTTTTTAGCGCTGTTGTTGATTGATTTTAAACAATTGTCTATTTTTGTTTTGATTATGTCAACAGGGAAAAGGTCGGATGAAAATAAATCACGTGATATGTATCGTGCAAAGGAAGAAGAACCCTTGCGATTGTTATTCAATGATGTTTTCTATACCTATGAAAAGGCCCTTTTCAGATTAGCGCTCAATACCTGCAAAGATGAACATGTCGCACATGATATTGTGCATGATGTATTTCTGAAACTCTGGGAAATCCGTCAACAGCTCCATGAAATCAAATCGATAGAATCTTTTCTGTTTACGATGACCCGTAATAAAATTATGGATCACCTCCGTAAAGTAGCATCGGATGCGAGACTGAGACAAGCTATTTTGGAATCTATGCAGACGATTGTTGATCAGCATCCGGCTCCGGTAGAATACAAAGAGTATAAAGAGATACTGAGAAAAGCGGTAGACAATCTTCCTGAACAACGTAAAGCTATCTATCTGATGCGGGATGAAGGATATAATTATCAGGAAATAGCCGATGAATTTGACATCTCCAGGCATACTGTGAAAAATCAAATCTCAGCCGCAATGAAATCCATTCGTAAAGTTCTTTCTAAATTTCTTACTTTCTGATAAAAATATCTTGCTGTATTACAGTTTGTTATGGTTTTATTGTTGAAAAAGTTACGCTTCGGATAGGACACTTTCCGTTTAGCTACGTCTTTATTTAGAGACACACCATATGAAGACACGTATTCGTTATTTGCTGCGCCAATATTTTTATAATCATGCTACTCATGAGGAGCTTGTTGAGTTTTTCGATATGGTTCGTAGTGCGCGATATGATGACGAATTATCTGTATTACTTAAAGAATTATATGAGGAGCTGAAGCGTGAAGATCCTTCCCTCACTTTTGTTGATACCGAGGGTAATCTAATGGAGCTTCCGGATAAGGAAACTGTTGATTCAACACATGTTAAAGTATCCAGCAGATCTTCCGTAAGCAAATGGGCTGTCAGTCTGTCAGCGGCTATTGTTGTTTTATTGTTTTCATGGGGAGCTTACCGGATTGGGGAGTACACTGAAAACGGAAGTTCAGAAGAATATGTGCAGGTCATCAAAGAAGCTGCTAATGATGAAAATAAAGTGCTTCATCTGGCCGATGGTACTACGGTATGGCTGAATGGCTCGTCCCGTCTGGAGTATCCACAGGAGTTTGAAAAAGATAAACCCAGAGAAGTTACACTGATCGGTGAAGCCTATTTTGAAGTTCATAAGGCTGTAGACTGGCCGTTTATAGTGCATACCGGATCTGTCCGGACAACCGTAGTCGGGACACAATTCAATGTGAAAGCATATCCTGGTATGAAGGATGTGATGGTCGCTGTCAAAAGTGGAAAAGTAAAAGTCAGTAAAAATGATAAACTACTTGCAGTATTGCAGAAAGATCAGGAACTAAGAGTTCCGGTCGTGGCTTCAGCACAGCAAGGCAAAGAACATATCCTTACCGATAAGATCGCAGGTAACTGGAAAGAAGGTTATCTGGAATACGAAGACGAAACCATAGAATCTGTACTTCTCGATCTGCAACGCATCTATCAGATAGAAATAATATTAGAGAAAAAAGAAATCGCTAATAAGGATATCACCTTATCCGTACGTAAAGATAGTGGGGCTTTACAGGTGCTGGATATCTTGTGTGCGCTTACAGAAAGCAGACTGAAAACAGACAATAAAAACTATATCATTTATTAACACCTAAATAAAAACCGCATATGAAATAAAAAGACATATAAAGAAATTAAGCCATCCCGGCTGGTCCCCGAAGATGGCTCATGGATTCAATAAACAAGTTACGTCATACTAAATCGTTATCAAAATTATGCATTTAATTCCAAAAGAGTGCAATGGGAGATTATTAATGAAAATATCCTTACTGGCCCTTATATTGACATGTGTCACGACCTTTGCAGCGTATAGCTCTAACGCCCAGAATCTACGGGACGTAAAGGCTTCTCTGCCATCAGAGACACTCAAACTAAAGGATGCACTTCGTCAGCTGGAGAAGCAGACGAAAATCAGATTTACCTATATGAGCAGTGATATTAACCAGAAAACTGTTCGCACAAATGGTAAGAGTTCCAATTTGGCTGATATCCTTCATGATCTGCTGCAAAACACAGATTTGCAGTATCAGGTCATCAATCAGACTGTTATTATTAAAAAAGAAAATTCTACTGTAAACAATATCGAAAAATACACAGGCAACTCCCGGCAACAACCTATAAAAGGGTATGTTTTCGATGAAAAGGGGAACAAACTGGCGGGAGTTACCGTACGGTTGAAAGGAACTAATCTGGTGACATCAACCAACGGAAACGGTTATTTTGAGCTCTCCGGAGCAAATACAAGCCAGCCGGTGCTGATCATTTCCTACATCGGATATCAGCTGCTTGAACAAGCCTATACACCTACTTCTGCAGAAGGAACAGAACTTCGCCTTCAGCCGGATCTGGGAAATCTGGATGAAGTGACGGTGATCGGTTACGGTACTACCAGTAAGCGTGTGAGTACGGGTTCTACAGCCGGTATTTCCAGTGATGTTATACAGCGCGCGCCTGTCAATAATCCTTTAGAAGCATTGCAGGGACGTATTGCAGGACTTGAAGTCAACAGTTCTAATGGATTGCCCGGAGCTTCCTTTAATGTGAGATTAAGAGGGATTAATTCCTTGAATGAAAATGCAAATGCCCCTCTTTACATTATCGATGGAGTACCGTATTTTTCGGAATCCTTAAATGTATTTACCGGAGATAATGGTTCGCAAAGTCCGCTGGCAGCTATCAATCCTGCAGATATCGAGCGTATAGATGTACTGAAAGATGCAGATGCTACCGCAATATATGGATCAAGAGGAGCTAACGGAGTCATATTGATCACCACTAAAAAAGGAAGTTCAGGCAAAACACAGGTTAGTTTTAATGCCTATACAGGAGCAGGCAAAGTATCCAATAACCTGGAAATGCTGAGTACTGCAGAATATCTGGAATTACGTCGTGAAGCTTTTGCCAATTCCGGTGGCACTCCTGATCCGGAAACTCCGGACCTGTTCAAATGGAGCCAGACAGAAGATCAAAACTGGCAAAAGCTGCTGATGGGAAACACGGGCAAACTGACAGAAGCCAATTTCTCGGCTTCGGGAGGCTCTGAGCTGACCACATTTCTGATAAGCGGTACATTTCGGAACGAAACTACCGTACAACCGGGCGACAACGGATATAAAAAAGGTGCAGGAATGCTTTCCATCAACCACCGCTCGAGCAACAATAAGTTTTCCATATCTGCTACAGCAAACTACACAGGCGATATGAATGATGCGCTGGCTACAGATATCAGTCAATATTTCAATCTATCACCGAATCTGCCGATTTATGATGAAGTAGGCGATTATTACTGGTATGGCAATATTCAGAACCCTTATGCCTTTCTGGACCGTAAATCAGAATCCCGCAACAAAGCGCTATTGTCAAGCGGAACTATACGCTACAGTCCGTTGAAAGGTCTGAACCTTTCTGCTACGATTGGTTATAACCATACTGCCCTTGATCAGTTGCAGATGTATCCCAAGAGAAGTTTTAATCCGCAGAACTCTACGGTAAGCATGTCTTACTTTGGCAACAGCAGTATCTCTTCATACAGCATCGAACCGCAGGCCAGTTATGTATATCATCTGGGAAAAGGTACGTTTGATGTTCTTGCCGGAACAACCTGGCAGCAAAGTGTACGTGATGGCCAGTTCTTACAGGCAGAAGATTTTACTTCAGATTCACAACTGGATAATATCAATGCTGCTGTGACGATCCGTCCCCGCAAATTCAATTATTCGAAATACAGATATCAGGCTGCTTTTGCACGTGCTACCTACAATTATGACAACAGGTATATTCTGAATGTGACCTTTCGTCGGGATGGTTCATCCCGCTTCGGTCCGGACAAACGTGTCGGAAACTTCGGTTCTGTCGGTGCGGCATGGGTGTTTACAGAAGAAAACTGGCTTAAAGAAGCCGTTCCCTTCCTTAATTTTGGAAAGTTACGCGGAAGCTACGGATCTACAGGTAATGACCAGATCGGAGATTACGGATTTATGGACAGCTGGAGTTATCTGAGTTATCCTTATGGCGGAGTGGCGGGTTTATATCCGACACGTGTTGCCAATCCTACATATAGCTGGGAGAGAAACCGTAAACTGGAAGGAGGGCTTGAACTGGCTTTCTGGAACAGCAGATTGACCTTAAATATCAATCATTACTACAATAAATCTGACAACCAGCTTATCAATTCTACTTTATCTCCGCAGACAGGATTTTCCGGTTATACCGCCAATATGCCAGGTATAGTAGAAAACAAAGGGTGGGAGTTTGAAGTCGGGTCTACCAATTACAGAACGGATGATTTTGAATGGAAAACAAATGCCAACCTAACCATTTCACGCAATAAACTGGTTGCTTATCCAGGTCTTATAGGTTCAGGAGAAGAGGGCCGGTTTGCTATTGGTCAACCATTGGATATTGTATTCGGTTTTCAGTTTACAGGAGTAGATCCGCAGACCGGTCTTGCACAGTTCGCAGATTTGAACGGAGACGGAAAAGTGGATAATAATCTTGGAGATCAGTATGTAATGGGAACACATCTTCCTAAGTTTTTCGGTGGGTTGAGTAACAGCTTCCGGTATAAAAATCTGGATGTAAGTTTTCTTCTCCAGTTTGTAAAACAAGAAGGAGAGATGCTGAATTTCGGATATATGTCTCCGGCAAGTCTGGGTTCACTGGCCAATTTTGATAAATCAGCACTGCGTCGCTGGAGAAATCAGGGCGATGTGACAGATATTCCACGGGCTGCAGCTTTAGCAACTGACGACGGGTATAAGTCATATAATACCTTTTACAGACATTCCGATGCACAATGGGGAGATGCTTCCTTTATCCGCTTAAAGAATGTAATGGTCAGTTATGATTTTACTTCATTACTGTCAGCTCTCAAGACACAGCGTATCAGTCTGTATGCACAGGGGCAAAATCTGTTTACCATTACCGGATATGATGGTTTTGACCCGGAGACAAGAGGCTACGTAGTACCTCCGTTGAAATATTATACTTTAGGCATTCGTTTCACTTATTAATTACGACCATGAGATCATATCTATATATATTTATTGGCTTTATTATCTGTAGTCTTACCGCCTGCGAGAGCTATCTGGATGCAGGCCCTCCGAAAGATCAGATGCCTTCTGAGCTGGCCTTTTCAGATGATAAGACAGCTACAGCATCGGTTACCGGTGTGCTGTCCCGCATGAATCAGCTGAACTATCAGTTTGCCAATGTACTCTCCATGATACTGCCGGCAATGTCAGCTGATGAATTTGTCTACGCTGTAGCTTCAGCACCTTATGATGAATTTAAAAATAATGCAGTACTATCCTCCAATTCAAATGTAACCACACTTTGGTCACAGCCTTATACTTACATTGCACAGGCTAACCTGTGTGTAGAAGGCCTGGAAGCTTCTACAAATCTAAGTCCCAAAGTCAAAAGCCAGCTATTGGGTGAAGCTAAATTTATCCGTGCGTTCTGCTATTTTTACCTGGTCAATTATTTTGGAGATGTGCCATTGATTCGCGGTACAAATGTGATGGAAAATAATACAAAACCAAGAACTCCTCAGGCTGAAGTCTATGCCGCAATCATAGAGGATCTGAAAGATGCTAAGGCAAAACTCTTTCAGGGATATCCTCAGGTAGATAAGGCTGATGCTAACGGAGAGCGTATACGTGCCAATAAAAGCGCTGCTTCAGCGCTGCTGGCAAGAGCTTATCTCTATACCAAACAGTGGGATCTGGCGGAGCAGGAGTCAAGTGAAGTGCTTGGCGCAACACAATATAAATTACAGCCTGCAGCAGATCTGGATAAGGTATTTCAGGCCAATAATCAGGAAGCGATATGGCAGCTTCAGGTTGTGAATACTGCCGGTGGACGCAATACCTGGGAGGGATTTCTGATCGTTCCGGCGGCACCAACCAGTGCGCCTTTGTTTCGCCTTATTCCGGGATATCTTTATGATGCCTTTGAAAACGGAGATCAACGGCTTACACGTTGGGTTGGCAGTATGACAACAGCAGCTGGCGTTACCCACCGTTATCCGTATAAATATAAAATCCGTACCGGAGTGACTCCGGCCAAAGAATACACAATGGTATTGAGACTGGGAGAGCAATACCTGATACGTGCAGAAGCACGTATGATGCAAAGCAAATGGGGACTTGCACAGGAAGATATCAATGTCATCAGAAATCGCGCCGGCCTGCAAAGCCTGTCATTAGGAAATGATGCTGTTGCTTTACGAAAAGCTTTAGAACAGGAGCGTCGTGTGGAACTATTCGGAGAGTGGGGACACCGTTGGCTCGACCTGAGACGCTGGCCAAGTGAAACAGGGCAGGAGGGCAAAACGAGAGCAGATGATATATTGCCGGCACTCAAACCCAAATGGCAATCCAAAGCTATATACTTTCCTTTGCCGGATGTAGCATTGCGGACCAATCCGAATCTGGTACAGAATTAAGTAACATATTGCATCGGAGTTAATTTCCGGTGCAATCGTTTCTATCACAGTCGCAATAAACGAAACAATCCGAACACCATGTTGAAAAGAATAATTTTATCCCTGATATGCATCGTTGTGATTGCCGTTCACATACATGCTGCACCTAAGAAAACGGTGCTGACCGGTAAGATAACAGGAGTGAAAGCCGGAACTCTGGAGCTGAATGTACAGGAATACCGGGTAATGTCTCCTCAGAATAAGATCGATGCCGAGCTCAATGAAGACGGAACATTCCGGTTCGAATTGGAAATCAACGGTCCTGCACGAGCTTTTTTAATATTAGGAAGTACCCCCGTCGAAGAAACATTTGTACTGAAAAAAGGAGATGGTCAGGATACAACTGTATCCAGTAATACAAATCGTCCGCAGATAATCTATTTTTATCTGATGCCGGGAGACAAACAAATATTACAGGTCGATGCAGCCAAGATCCCTGAAACGTTGAAACTGACAGGTAAATATGCAGATAACAGCTTATACCTGAATCAGGAAGACTGGAATTTTAATCAGTATAAGGATAAGCACCTTAAAAATTATTTTGCCTATGTACATTATTCACCTCAGCAATACAATGAATATGTCGAAGACAGAAGAGCAAAACGTCAGGAATTTTTAATCGATTTTGCCAGCACGCATAAGTTGACTAAACAGTTGAAACAGGCAAGTGAATCTGTGTTGTACGGTGATGCTATACTTGCGAGACTGCTCTATCCTAAGATGAGAGAAAGCTATAAAAAGGACGGCTATACAGCTCCTGCCGGTTATTATGACTTTCTGAAAGAGGTTCGCCCTGACCAATCCGGGAATGATAATGGCATTGCTTATTTTTACTTTCTGGACTATCTTTTTAAGGAAGAATATCGTCTGGCAGATACAGATGATGATTATATTGATTTTGTTGCTGCCAAACTATCCGGAAGACCGCTGTACGAATATTATGCATTTGCACTTTCGGGTAATTTTAAGAAGAAACTATACGATAAGTTTGGTTCGAAAAGTCCGTTTCCGGATCTGGCCAGACGTGTAAAAGAGAAGTATGGCAAATTAGAAGGGATGCTGGAAGGTAATCCCGCTCCACAAGCTGTTTTTGAAAACCTTACAGGAGATAAAATTACCTGGAGCAAATGGAAAGGGCAGTATATCTATGTCGATTTCTGGGCGACATGGTGTGGCCCATGTATACAGGAGATTCCGGCTCTGGACTCCCTGAGACATGATTATAAAGATAAGCCGATTACTTTTGTCAGTATTTCATTTGACAGTAAAAAAGATCAGCAGAAATGGAAAGATTTTGTGAATGATAAGAAGTTGGAAGGCATACAATTGTGGGCTGATCCCGACAATCATAAGCTTGTAACACAGGCCCTCAATATTTTGCAGATACCGAGATTCTTATTACTCGATCCGAAGGGAAATATAGTGGATGCAAATGCGCTTCGCCCTTCAGACAAACGAATCCGGTCCTTACTCGATAAACTGCTGACAACAGCAGACACGAAGTAATTACAGTTACAGTTCGCAGGCTGTCAGTCAAAACTGCAGCTAACAACACCGAGGAAAGCCAGACCAGTATTAGGTTTGGCTTTCCTGTATTTAGCAAGGAGTCTGCAAAGCAGAATCTGTATAAGTTTTTTTGATTTTATTTTTCATCAAATCCATTTTACCTATCTTTAGTTTTATATGTATTTACTGCTATAATTAAGTTACGTTTATCATGAAAACCAGAACTGTGTTGTTGATTTCTTTAATATGTGTTTCCCTTTTTTCTTCTTGTGACCAGCAGGCAAAACAACGTTCTATAGAAATTTATTATGAAAACGGGAATGCAGACAATAGTAAAAAAGAGTTTCCTGAATTTGAAAAGATCCGGAATAACAGTCCTGAACAGATCAGAGATCTTGGTGAATTGAAGATCGATTCTGTAACATTCAATCAGATTAACCAACATTTCTCCAAAGGGAATAATCCACAGAGTCAGAACGGAAGCGTAGAAGACAAAGGGAAATATAACATGTATATACAGATAGAAAATGGAGATCGTTTTATCGTCGACAATACCAATGCCTTCTATTCTTTAACTCAAAACACTGTGTTCACTGATGATAGTCTTGCCTATCTGGTCAGAGATCATATCCATTACTACAATTCTTTAAAATTATCAGAACTTAAGGATTTTGAAGATTTTATGAAGTATCAAAAGTATATTAAATACGATTATCTTTCTTTAGTAGATACTGCTGCTGCTCCGGCTGTATATTCCAAAATTGTGCTGCTCCCTCAGTAATTAAATCTCAAAGTATAGTAAACGAAGCAGTTTATCAATGACTGTAATCATGTCCTTAGCATGATATGAAGATATAACTGTTACTAATTCTTAATACCTGATAGTTATTTATTGAATGAAATAACTTAAATTCGCTGTACCATTTTCAATTGTCAGTGCAGAAGCCCGACGATTAATATTAACCTGATTTTTATATCACGTGAAAAACTTTATCAAATTTGATGTGCAGTATGATGTTGCACAGTTGCAGCAGGAACTCGCTTATTGCCTAAAAGAAGTTTGGACAGATCATTTTAACACCAGAGATTATCAGGGACGCTGGGAGTGTATTTCTTTACGCTCGGAAACCGGAAATCAGCAGGATATACGTTCCATCCCGGGTAATAATACTTTTCAGGATACCGCTTTATTACAACATATGCCTTATATCAGATCCATCATTGATAGCTGGAATTTCGAGAAGGAGAGTATTCGCTTAATGGCACTTTATCCGGGGAGTGAGATAAAGCCGCATCGCGATCCGGGATGCCGGTATCAGGATGGTGCTCTGAGGTTGCATATACCTGTTGTGACACATCCATTAGTACAGTTTAATGTGGATGGAGAGGAACTGAAGCTGGAAGAAGGAAACTGCTGGTACATTGATTTCTCTAAGGTACACTGGATCCGCAATTCAAGTGATACGATAAGGGTACATCTGGTTATAGATGGAAAGAGCAATCCGGATATGGATGAAGTATTCGAATCACACGGTATTCCATCATATGAAAAGCCAGTATATGATGAAAGGACAAAGCAGGCGATGATCGCTCAGTTAGAACTGATGGATACCGATGCTGCCAGACAAATCATCCAACAACTAAAAGAAGAAGAGTGAACTATGCTATATAACTGGATACCATATTCTCTGAAGTGGGAAGAAAATGAATGGAAAGTCCTTTGGCTGGATCTGGCTGATCATATTATTCAGGAATCTTTCTTTGACGAAACGATCGTAGACCGACGTATTTATATGCGGAACCGATCTAAATACCAGCCGCAAAGCTCTATGGAGTATATTCTGAAGCTCGCAGATCAGCTGGATAGTATAGCACCTACCGCATTTATTTTTCATGTCTCACGTTGTGGTTCCACATTACTTTCACAATGTCTGGCTACAGATACAAGTAATATTATGATACCTGAAGCCCCTTTGCTGGATGAAATATTACGGATAGAGGAGTGCGATGAAACTCTTTTGCCGTTAAGAGAACAATTATTTAAGGCAGCTGTAAAACTGATGGGACAAAAAAGATTAGCCTTTCAGACAAAATACTTTATTAAACTGGACAGCTGGCATATTCATTTTTATGATGTTTTGCGCAGCTGGTATCCGGGCGTGCCGTTCTATTTTCTGACGAGAGAGCCGGAGGCTATTATAGCTTCGCAGAAAAAGAGAAGAGGTATACATTGTATTCCCGGTTATATCAATGAAAAACTATTGAAAGTGCCGGTCCGCACGGGTCACTTTGAAAACTTTGACAGCTTCACCGCCGATGTGCTTCAGCAGTTTTATGATGGTATCAGGGAGATCAAGAGTAAAAATCATCATCTGAATTTCTACTACGACTACAGTTGGGGAGTATCGGAAATGATAACCGATTTTAATAAAGCAATAGGAAATACATTAGGCGATCTGGAGAGAATGCGGGCCAGGCTCTCACATCACAGTAAATATCCGGATCAGATTTTTCAGGCAGAGGCTCCTTTGCCTGATTCGATCGCATTTGAACATACTCATACAGCCTATCAACAAGTTTTGAAGCAGATAACCAGACAATGATATGGCACTTATAATTCAAATGACAGGTCTTTCCGGATCCGGTAAGACAACGCTTTCCAAAATGCTCAAAACAACGCTGGAGGAGGAAAGTTACCGGGTGGCATTAGTAGATGGAGATACCTATCGGGCAACCTTATGTAAAGATCTGGGCTTTGATAAAGCAGACCGTATCGAGAATATAAGAAGACTGGGAGTCGTAGCAGCAGAACTCAGCAAGGAACACGATATTGTCATTATAGCGGCTATTAATCCTTATGAAGAGGGAAGACGCCTGCTACAGCAGGATAACAGTAATAGTCAACTTGTCTATATTAAATGTGATCTGCAGACCCTGATAAAGCGGGATCCCAAAGGATTGTATAAGCGTGCGCTTTTGCCAGAAGGACAAGCCGGCAGAATTGATCAGTTTACCGGGATCAGCGATGTATTTGAGATCCCTCAAGATCCGGCAGTAATAATAGATACAGCAAAGACTTCTCCCGAAGCATGTATTGCACAGTTAAAAGTATTTGTATTGACACATAGTAAAGTTAATGATGAATCATTCCGAACCATATAATCCCGAAACTGAACAGTCATTAGCAGAAAAGCCATTCGCTTTTCTATCGGCTTACACTACATTTCATCTGGAAAGAAAAGCACATAACAAGGCTCCTGATGAAACTTTTGCACGCACTTCAAATGCGTTCTTAGCTATTTTTGAGCTTGGGCTTTTTAATACGATTAATTTTCTGTTTAATGAGTACACAGATGTGGAAAGTTTCAGACAATGGATTATACGTAAAAAAGGTGTGGAATTTTATAAGAGTGCACGCCAAAAATTTGAAGAATGGGAGATACAGCGGGATGTTAAAGCAGAAAATTATGTTTGTAAAATACTGACGGAAGATCAGTTAAAGTATTGGGAAGAACAGGGGTATCTGAAAATCTCCGGATTGGTATCCGAAGAGGACTGTGATGCTGTTGTAGATCATATTTGTTCGGTATTATCTATAGATTTAGAAAACCCGGAGACCTGGTATCAGGAGCAATCCGCTCTGCAGGGTATTATGCTACCGGATGCAGTTGGTTCTGCAGTTGAAAAAGTCCGGAACAATACAGCTGTCAGAGCAGTATTTACTGATCTGTATAAAAGTGATGCAATCTTTCCCAATATTCTGCCATTAGGGTATAACCCACCCGAAAGTATGGGATACGCTTTCAGAGGAAGTCGTATTCACTGGGATATTGATTTTTCAATAGGTCCCCGGTATCATATACAAGGTCTGCTTTATTTACATGATGTGCCGGAAAATGGAGGAGCATTCAGCCTTGTTCCGGGATATCATAAGCAAATTGATCATTTGCTGGAACAATACGGCTCTCCTGAAGCCGCTATGCAATATCTTGCTGCTGCAAATCTTGAAAAGCATATCAGCGGGAAAAAAGGAGATCTTATCCTGTGGATAGAATCCCTGCCGCATGCAGCTACTGCTAATAAATCTGATAATCCACGCTTTGTACAATACATCAACTTCGGCAGATAATAGCATCTGAAGAGTATAATACTTATGAACAATACAACAGATAACCTGAATAGTCTACATGCAGAACCCGAATTTCAGGAAGAAATGAAATTAGTTATCAATTTTCTGAACGAGATCGGGATTCCGGTATTGGAGCAGGAAAGCTGGCAGGAAAGTTTTCTACCGGGTATATTTATTGATAAAGGGCGACTTTTGATTGACCAGACAAGGCTCTTACATCCCGGAGATATTCTCCATGAAGCAGGTCATGTCGCGGTGATGTCCCCTGAGGAAAGAATGCTGTCATCCGGAGACTTATTTGAGCATATCGATAAAAATGCATTAGAAGGCTACGAATTATCTGCTATAGCGTGGAGTTATGCAGCCTGCACCTTTCTCAATCTTCCCGCATCATTTGTTTTTCATGATAAAGGATATAAGGGAGACGCTGACATGCTTATCGAAAACTATGAAAATGGGAATTACCTCTTTATCCCTATGCTGCAGTACTATGGCCTCTGTTACGATGTCAAAAATGCAGCGCTTTATCATGTGGCTCCCTATCCACATATGGTAAAATGGTTACGTATGTAGTGCGGTGCCAATTTTGCTGTAAAATGGCAATCAGAATGTATACATCTTCGTTTTTCTTAGATAGCTTTAATCGATCAGCAGGTAAACAACCCTTTGTAACAGTCTGTTTGCTATCTGTTTATCATTTGTCCTCTTTTTGTCCCCCTCTTTTATCCTTTATTAAATACGGTAATTACTTAAAATTGTATTAGGGCAGGGTTGCATTATTTTAGTAAAAATTATTTTTAATAAAAAATATAAAAATTTGCAATTATGTGTTGAGAATAATTTTATATTTGTATACCAAAATTATTAACGCATACCTATTTAAAAATAAAAAGTACACCAATCATTAACAGATAGATTTTCTATTCGTTGTTTTCAGAAGTTAATTTAAGTGCTATTGCTGTTTAGATTGATGTTCGAATGTTGGTTATTAACCTTAATACATATATGAACAAGTCTGTCGATCTTGCTATTGATATAAATAGTCAAACAGGAATGGAATTGCATGAGTCTGCGCAACAGGCAGAAAATTGTAATTATCATATTGGTATGATTCTGCCTGTTCATACGGAGCAGAGCATTGCTAAATCTTTTCAGAAAGGTTTAAAATCGGTATTGAAAGATATTAATAATCCTGTTTCTGAGATCTCCACAGAATTGGTAGCGCAATCTTCTGCATCCAGATATACAGAGGCTATTGTCAAATTGTTTGAATTTGACGAAGTCGATCTTATTATCGGTCTCTTCTCTACACATGAAATTTCAGCAATAGCCAAGCTTGCTGAAAAGTATAAGAAGCCGATTATTGCCTGTCACCTGGGTGAACATTTACCCTTATACACAGAAAAATATACCTATCTGTATGTATACAGCCTTTCTATTTGGCAACATGTAGGGGCATTAGGCCATTGGGCCGTTTCAAAGTTGGGACAGAAGGGGTTGTTTGTAACGGATCTCTACGATGGAGGATACGCCTTTGGGACATTTTTAGATCTGGGAATGAATCAGGAATCTGAAGATAACAGATTGTCTTTTCATCTCACCCCAAATACTCAGGACAATTACTTAGATCTGACCGCTTTCTATAATGTACTGAAACGGGACAGACCTGACTTTATATACGCCAGTTTCAATGGAACACAGGCAGGACGCTTTTTAGAAGCCTATGCTAACTCTCCTTATTGCGATATTCCATTGGTAGGGCTACCATTTCTGTTTGACAACGGTACCCCGGCTCCTGAAAATATAAAAGCATATACATCGTTGATTTTATCAGCAGAAACTGTGGATCATATATATGAAAACTGGGGGATAAGGTTAGCGGAATGGTTAAGAAAATTGTCTGGTCAGCAAGAAGAATTGAATCAGTCAATACAATCACAGGCCACATCATTCCTGAGTACATGGCAGTTAAATGATCTTTCTGCAGATATTGTAATCAGACAGCTTGATTTAAAACAGAATGAGTCTGAATCTCTTCAGGAGAAAAGTATAGTATACCACATCTCGCCTTTAGGCGCTGGTAATGAAAAGTTGCAAAATATGTTGACAGAAATCAATTCGGGTTGGACAAATAGCTATTTGACCCGATGATACCAAACAAAAATATACGTGTGGGACTGATCTGTAATACAGATATTGCTGCTGTTGTGGCAGGACAACTGGCTGCGGAAAATAAATTGGCAGGCATTGCAGTTCTGGATCACAATGCATCTTATTTCAAACAAATTTTTGCTGGCACAGGTATCCGAGAAGAAAGTATTCAGGTGATTGATACTGTCTTCTGGAAAGAACAACTGGCAGACTGGCTATTAGCTATACAGGCTGACACCTCATTAGTGTTTGCATTTCCCTACCGGATACCGCAACATATTTTAGATCTGCCCCCGTTGGGCATATATAACATACATCCGGGGACACTGCCAAAGTACAGCGGTGCAGATCCATTATTCTGGCAGATTAAAAATCAGGAGGAACAAATTGCAATAAGTATACATAAGATGACAGCGGCCATCGATAGAGGGCCTTTGGTAATAGAAAGTTTTACCAATCTGCATCCGTCTGAAAACTATGGTTTACTATGTTCCCGGGTGCGAATGGAAGTGGTAGGCTCTGTGAAGCAATGGTATACAGCTTTACAGGAAGATAAATTAATATTCAGGGAACAGGATAATACTACTGAAGTATATTTTGACAGGAAACCTTCTGCTGAAGATTTTCGAATAAAATGGAAAGATCAACCGGCTTCAGCGATCAGGGCACTTGCACTGGCATGTAATCCTAAATATGGGGGAGCAACCAGCTATTACGGAACACAGGAAATACGCATACTGGAAGCTGAACTGATTAGTCTGGAAGAAAGTGCTACATATAGTCCGGGCGAGATCGTGTACGCAGACGGATTGTATGGGGTAATTGCAGCGTGTATAAACGGTGAGTATCTGCGCATATTGACTGTCAGTATGCAGGAGGGATATTTTTCCGGATCTAAATTATTTACAATGGGACTAATAAAAGGACAACAACTAAATTAAAAATATTATGGATGGAACTATGGCAGAGATACGGCTGTTTGCCGGAAACTTTGCACCTAAGTATTGGGCATTATGTAATGGGCAAACTTTAGCCATTAATACAAATCAGGCTCTTTTTTCATTATTAGGTACCACTTATGGCGGAAATGGAGTTACTACATTTCAGCTTCCTGACTTTCGGGGCAGAATCCCGGTGGGTACCGGATCGGGACAAACTGTAGGTATGGGAACCATTACATCTGGTCAAAAAGTGGGGACAGAAAGTGTTACACTGGTTGAAAATAATCTTCCTGCCCATTTTCATCAGGTCAGCATAAGTGGGAAATTACCGCTGACTGTAAGTAAAAGTATTGCGGATAAAAGTACCGTTATTGACGGACTGTCTCTGGCTGCTCCTGCCCGATCTGCAGGAAGAGCAAAAACACCAACATTAGGATACAATAGTCAGACCGGTTCAATCAGCTTAAATCCGGCAAGTATAGATCTTTCAGGTATGACATTGACACTGGCACCTATCGGAGGTAATGCTGTTCATGATAACAGGCAACCTGCTTTAGGACTGAATTATATTATTTGTTTACAAGGAATTTATCCATCAAGAAACTAACCTATGGAAGGATACATAGCAGAAGTAAGAAATTTTGCCGGAAATTTTGCTCCAGCTGGCTGGATATTATGTGACGGAAGATTATTAAGTATAAATAATTATCAGGTGTTGTACACGGTGATCGGAACAACTTATGGTGGAGATGGTGTTAACACATTTGGCGTACCGGATCTCAGAGGAAGGGTACCGATTGGTACAGGGCAAGGACCTGGATTAACAAATGTTGTACTGGGACAGAAAATTGGAACGGAAACGGTCACACTATTGCCTGCAAATTTGCCTGTACACACGCATACTGCAGCAGTGAATGCTACAAATGTTCCGTTTGCGGTAAAAGTAAGTGCGGCAGCAGCGACTCTTCATGCAGCAGCGACAGGCTCACAATTGGGGCAGCCGATGACTGACAGCATACCTACATTGGGATATAATGCAGCTAATCCGGATAAGACGATGGGTGACAGCTCGTTGAATACGAGTGGATTAACTGTAAATACTGCGATGATGGGAAGCTCTTTGCCTCACGAAAATATGCAACCTTTTTTAACAACAAATTATATCATATGTGCTGAAGGTATATATCCTTCACGAAATTAATAATATTATGGACGGATACATAGGAGAAATCAGATTTTTTGCCGCTGGCTATGCACCCCTGAACTGGGCGTTTTGTCAAGGGCAACTTATAGCAGTCAGAAGTAATACAGCATTATTTTCTATTTTAGGTACTACTTATGGTGGAAACGGAACAACAACATTTGGTCTTCCTGACTTTCAGGGAAGAACAATAATAGGTGCTGGATCGGGACCGGGACTTACCCCAAGAATTATAGGAGAACAAGGTGGTGCTGCAAATGTTATGCTGACATTGCCGGAAATGACTGCGCATAACCATGTCGTAACCAGAAATGGTGGCCCAAAACTTAAAATCAGCTCTGCAAATGCAACAACTGCTACACCGGCAAATGGTATGTCTATTGCCAGGCCGGGATATATGGAGGGGGCAAATTTTGTAACAACTTTGGGATTTGTGTCTGCTGCAGCGGATACTGTACTGGAAGCAGCAACTAATAATATAACCTTTAATACAGACGTAAAGGGAGGCAACATACCACATAGTAATGTGCAACCTTATCTCGGCATGAATGTTATGATTTGTCTTTATGGAAACTTTCCGGCCAGAAATTAACAGCTGAATATAATATGAATCTCCAACGAAATAACCTAAATACAAACTACCATGACTAATCAGCGACGGTCGTTTTTGAAAAGAAGCTCGGTACTTTTGAGTAGTATCCTGCTTGCCAGACCTCTTGCAGGCGCAGCTCAATCCAGTAAAAAAATCAGCTCTCTTGCCGATAATAAAAGACTGATTATATACCAGACAAATGATCTGAGTTCTATAAATTACTGGAGCAGATATAATGAGATCTTAAGGACACTAGAAGCAGAACCAACCTCTGGTCTGATTCTGGATGCCGGTAATCTATTTGATGCTTCTGCAGATGTATTTCAAAATAAAGAACGAATAGCAAAGTTAAATAAGATTGGGTTTCATGCTGCGGCATGTAGTGATATCTACCTTAATAAGGGGGAAGAGGGACTTGCTGATCTGTTGCCCGCTATCAATTTCCCTTTGATCAGTTCGAATTATCAATTTTCAGATGCAAGACTCCAAAAGGGAATACTGCCTTATATGATTATTCATTCCAAGGGTCAGAAAATAGGAATTATTGCTGTTGCTCAAAATACTGAAATGCCTGATGTCAGCGTTCAACATCCTTACAAATCAGCTGAAAAAATCAGCAAATTACTTAAAGATCAGGAAAATTGTAAGCTCGTCATTTGTCTATCTCAATTAGGAATGGATCGTAAACAATGGAACAGCTATGATCTTGCTCAGGAAACCAGTTATATAGATCTGATACTCAGTAACTCTGTAGGAAACAAGGTGAATGGAACATTAATCCTTCGAAACAAAGCTAAAAATGAAGTAATCCTGAGTCAGGCTTTAGACAGCGGGCAACTATTATCAAAAAATATACTGGGCTATGATGACGATAACAACCGACAATCCTACAATCATGAATATCTCATGCCTGCTAATCACTATGCCTCTAATAAGGAGATTTATAAAGAGTTGTTTTCAGTGAAACAACAGCAAGCCTAAAACTCATACACCTGAGAAAAATAAATAACCAAGAGAATGAAAAGCTCCAATTATTACAAAAACATTTTGAAGAGTATCAAGGGTATGAGGACGGGAGTCCTGTTATTCCTGTTTTGTTGTATACTCTTTATCGGAAAGGCCTGGGGTCAAACCGAAATAACAGAAACATTTGAGTCAGCGACGGCAGGGGCGTCGACTTTTACAAGTGGAGGAAAGACATTTACAATTATTAGTAAAGCTGAATCGGGACAATTTGATATACAGGATCTTTATCCCGGCACAGGATGGAACGGGACCGGGCCGGATAATAAGTATATCGACAATGACGGTACGGCGAGGGCTTTTATCGACCAAAGCTTTTCTATAAAAATAGAAGCCGGATTAACTTATTCGGTGAAGAAGTTTTATCTTTTTTTAGCAGATCATACAGTTGAACAGTACAATACGGGGACTGTTACTATTAAAGGTAAATTAGGGGGGGCAACTGTATTTACAGCTACTGCAACGAGTGGTTTTGTGCAGTCTACAGCAACCAATAACGGATTCACTCCGATAGACCTCACGACTTTTGGCGGAGCCAACAACAGCACAAAGGTCATCGACGAACTGGAGATCAGCACAACAGAACCTTTTACTTATGTGTGTCTGGATGCATTGACATGGAAACTGGAATATACATGTCCGACTATCACTATTGATACACAGGCGCAGACAAATGTAGCATGTAAAGGTACTGCTACAGGAAGAGTTACTGTAGTACCAAGCGGAGGAACAGCACCTTATACCTATAGCTGGACGCTGGGAGCAGGAACAGCAGCTACCGCATCTAATCTTACTGCAGGTACATATACTGTGACAGTCACCGATAAGATGGGATGTACGGCTACTAAGACAATTACGATTAGTGAACCTGCGGCAGCTTTGGGTGGAACAGCTACCAAAACTGATGTAAGTTGCTTTGGCGGTAATAACGGTACAGCTACAGTTGCTGCAACAGGAGGTACAGGTCCATACGCCTATAGTTGGGCACCAAGTGGTGGTACTGGAGCAACAGCTACAGGGCTTGCTATAGGTAACTACACGGTGACCGTAACAGATGCTAATGCTTGCCAGATTACCCGTACGGTAACTGTCGGTCAACCTGCTGCTGCCTTAACAGGTACAGCTACTCAAACAAATGTAAGTTGTTTTGGCGGTTCAAATGGTACAGCTACGGTTGCTGTAACAGGAGGTACAGGTCCATACTCCTATAGTTGGGCACCTAGTGGCGGTACAAATGCAACAGCTACAGGGCTTGCTACAGGTGACTATACGGTGACCGTAACAGATGCTAATGCGTGTCAGATTACCCGTACGGTGACTGTCGGTCAGCCTGCTGCCGCTTTATCTGGTACTGCTACTCAAACAAATGTAAGTTGCTTTGGCGGTAATAACGGTACAGCTACAGTTGCTGTCACAGGTGGTACACCGGGCTATACCTATAGCTGGGCACCAAGTGGTGGTACGGGTGCAACAGCTACAGGTCTTGCTGCAGGTAACTATACGGTAACAATTACAGATGCTAATACCTGCCAGATTACGCGTACAGTGACTGTAGGTCAGCCTGCTGCGGCTTTATCCGGTAATGCTACTAAAACAGATATAAGCTGCTTTGGTGGAACAAACGGTACAGCTTCTATTGCTGTCACAGGTGGTACAGCTCCTTATACATACAGTTGGTCACCAAGTGGAGGTACTGCAGCTTCGGCAACAGGGCTTGGTATAGGTAGTTATACGGTGACTGTTACAGATGCAAATTCTTGTCAGATTACCCGTTCCGTGACTATTGGTCAGCCTGCTGCAGCTTTGGCAGCAACCACTTCTAAAACAGATGTAAGCTGTTTCGGTGGTTCTAACGGCACAGCTTCTATTGCTGTCACAGGCGGTACTACTCCCTACACATACAGTTGGTCACCAAGTGGCGGAACTGCAGCTTCGGCTTCGGGTCTTGCTGCAGGTACATATACCGTTACGGTAACAGACGCTAATGCCTGTCAGATTACCCGTAACGTGACAGTCGGGCAACCGGCAGCAGCCTTATCCGCAACGGCTACCAAAACAGATGTAAGTTGTAATGGTGGAAGTAATGGTACAGCTACTGTTTCTGTCACAGGTGGTACGCCAGGCTATACCTATAGTTGGGCGCCCACTGGTGGTACTGCAGCTACGGCCACGGGTCTTGCAGCCGGTACCTATACAGTGACCGTTACAGATGCAAATGCTTGTCAGACAACAGCTACTGTAACCGTTGGTCAACCAGACGCTTTAACAGGTACGGTTACTAAAACAGATGTAAGCTGTTTCGGTGGCTCTAACGGTACAGCTACTGTCGCTGTGACAGGTGGTAAAGCGCCTTATACATACAGTTGGTCACCAAGTGGCGGAAATGCAGCTTCGGCCACAGGTCTTATTATTGGTACCTATACGGTGACGATTACAGATGCAAATGCTTGTCAGATTACCCGTTCCGTGACCATTGGACAACCTGTTGCAGCTTTAGCAGGAACAATTACTAAGACAGATGTGAGTTGCTTTAACGGAAATAACGGTACTGCCACAGTTTCCGTAACAGGAGGCACCGGTCCGTATTCTTATAGTTGGGCACCTAGCGGAGGAACTAACGCTACCGCTTCAGGTCTGGCTTCAGGTACTTACACCGTTACGGTAACAGATAATAATTTATGTCAGATTACCCGTACAATTACAGTAAATCAGCCGACAGCTGCGTTATCAGCAACAGCTACTAAAACGGATGTAAGCTGTAATGGCGGAAGTAATGGTACTGCTACTGTTTCTGTAACAGGTGGTACAGCAGGCTATACTTATAGTTGGGCCCCTAGTGGTGGTACTGCTGCGACAGCTACAGGTCTTGCGGCAGGAATCTATACAGTGACTGTTACAGATGCGAATGCTTGTCAGACAACAGCTTCAGTTACAGTTGGAGAACCTGCAGCTTTGACAGCGACCATTAGTAAAACAGATGTAAGTTGCAATGGAGGTACTAATGGAAGTGCAACAGTGATTGCTGCCGGAGGTACAGGAGCTTATACCTACAGTTGGGCCCCAAGTGGCGGTACAGCGGCAACAGCCACCGGCTTGGTTGCAGGTACATATACAGTTACTATAACAGATAATAACGGATGTTTCATAACACGTACCACAACTATCGGAGAGCCTTCTGCTATAGTTACGGTATCGACATCTGATGCAGTAGATGTGGCTGCACAGACAGTTACGCTTGGAGGTGATGTTCCAAGTGGTTCATGTGTGATAGAGAAAGGGATTGTATATGGAACAAATGCATTACCAACCACATCCAATAATAAAATAATCGGAGGTAGCGGAAGTGGTACGTTCTCAGTAGATATTAGCGGTTTGACAGTAAATACATTGTATCGTTACAGAGCATATGCGATTGTCAACGGAATAGTTAGCTATGGAACTGTTAAAGAATTTACCACATTTAAATATGATCAGCAGATCAGTTTCAATGCTATCGCTTCTAAAACATACGGTGATGCATCGTTTGATCTGGGAGATACACATACAAACAGAGGATTATTGATCACGTATACTGCTATTGATCCTACAGTTGTAAGTATTACCGGGAATCAGGCTACTATATTGAAATCCGGTACAACAACGATCACAGCAACACAGGCGGGAGATCAGAACAATAATCCTGCAACTCCTGTGAGTCGCACATTGACAGTGTCAAAAGCTGATATTACTGTTACAGCCGATGCGAAGACAAAAGTCTATGGAACGAATGATCCGATCCTGACTTATAAAGTCACAGGTATGGTCAACAATGATGCAGCTACTGTAGTAACAGGAACATTGAAACGTGCAGCTGGTGAAAATATCGGTACGTATGCAATCAGTAATAACGACCTGACAGCTTCCAACTACACGATCACTTATGTTGGAGCAGATCTTACAATTACGAAAGCGAACTTAACAGTTACAGCCGATGCGAAGACAAAAGTCTACGGAGCGAATGATCCGGCTCTGACCTATAAAGTCACAGGTTTGGTCAACAATGATGTGGCTACTGTGGTATCGGGAACATTGAAACGTGCAATCGGAGAAAACATAGGTGCGTATGCTATCCTGGATAATGATCTGACAGCAGCCAACTATACGATTACCTATACAGGAGCAAACCTGACAATTACTAAAGCAAATCTGACGGTTACAGCAGATGCTCAAAGCAAAATCTACGGGGCATCAGATCCGGTATTAACCTATAAAGTAACTGGTCTGGTGAACAATGATGCCGCTACTGTGGTCTCAGGTACACTGAAACGTGCAATCGGAGAAAACACAGGTACGTATGCGATCAGTAATAACGATCTGAGTGCAGATAATTACACAATCACTTATGTTGGGGCAGATCTTACCATCACTAAGGCCAACTTAACGGTTACAGCTGATGCGAAAACTAAGGTTTACGGTTCATCTGATCCGACCCTGACTTATAAAGTTACCGGTATGGTCAACAATGATCTGGCTACTGTGGTAGCGGGTACATTGAAACGTGCAACCGGAGAGAATGTAGGAACGTATGCAATCAGCAATAACGATCTGACAGCTTCCAACTACACGATTACTTATGTGGGAGCAGATCTTACGATTACTAAGGCCAACTTAACGGTTATGGCTGATGCGAAGACTAAAGTCTACGGAACAGCAGATCCTGCATTGACGTATAAAGTAACCGGTCTGGTCAACAATGATGCAGCTACTGTAGTAACAGGAACATTGAAACGTGCAACAGGGGAAAATGTAGGTACGTATGCAATCAGCAATAACGACCTGGCAGCTTCCAACTACACGATTAATTATGTAGGAGCAGATCTTACGATTACAAAGGCCAACTTAACCGTTACGGCTGATGCGAAGACCAAAGTCTACGGTACAGCAGATCCTGCTCTGACCTATAAAGTAACCGGTCTGGTGAACAATGATGCCGCTACTGTGGTTACAGGTACGCTGAATAGATCGGCGGGTGAGAATATCGGCACGTATGCTATCAGCAATAATAATCTGACAGCTTCTAACTACACAATTAGCTATACAGGAGCAAACTTTACGATTACTAAGGCAAATCTGACGGTTACTGCGGATGCGAAGACCAAAGTCTATGGAACAGCAGATCCTGCATTGACGTATAAAGTCACAGGTCTGGTGAACAACGACGCTGCTACTGTAGTCACCGGTACATTGAAAAGATCGGCGGGTGAGAATGTTGGAACATATGCGATCAGCAACAATGATCTGACAGCCTCGAACTATACGATCACCTATGCAGGAGCAAGTTTTACGATTACTAAGGCCAACTTAACTGTTACCGCCGATGCGAAGACTAAGGTCTATGGAACAGCCGATCCTGCATTGACGTATAAAGTAACCGGTCTGGTGAACAATGATGCCGCTACTGTAGTGACGGGTACATTGAAACGTGCCACAGGTGAAAATGTGGGTACGTATGCGATCAGTAATAACGATCTCACTGCTTCTAACTACACAATTACGTATTCAGGAGCCGATCTTACGATTACTAAAGCAAATCTGACTGTTACCGCGGATGCGAAGACCAAAGTCTACGGTACAGCAGATCCTGCATTGACGTATAAAGTAACCGGTCTGGTGAACAATGATGCCGCTACTGTAGTGACGGGTACATTGAAACGTGCCACAGGTGAAAATGTAGGTACGTATGCAATCAGCAACAATGATCTGACAGCCTCGAACTATACAATCACCTATGCAGGAGCAAATCTGACGATCACCAAAGCTACGATCAGCGGTATTACCCTGAGTGATGCCAGCTTCACCTACGATGCATCCGCGAAGTCCATCCTTATTGCAGGTACGCTTCCTGCAGGTACGACCGTTAGCTACACCGGAAACAATCAGACAGCGGCCGGTACGTATGCAATTACAGCAACCATAGACGGAGGTATCAACTATACCAACCTCAATCTGCAGGCTACCCTGAAGATCAATAAAGCCAAACAGGTGATCACGTTTAAAGAGATCCCGGCTGTATATCGTGATGCAGGTACCCTGACCCTTGATATCAGCAGCAACAGTCCGCTACCGATCAAAATCTACAGTGACAATACGCTTGTTGCTGAAGTTACAGGTAATCAGGAAGTGACAGTGAGAGGCGTAGGTCTTGCGCTTATCCGTGCAGAACAGTCCGGAGATGCGAACTACATAGCCGCTGATGCGGTTACCCGCGAACTTCGTGTACGCAACGAAGACGGCGCCAAACTTCCGGTTCGTGTGCACCCAGCGGTATCACCAAACGGAGATGGCATCAACGATTACCTTCGAATTGAAGGAATCGATGAGTATCCGGAGAACAAGATCGGCATCTTCGATGCCAACGGTAACCTGGTTCAGGAGTTAAAAGGCTACGATAACCACAGCAACCGCTTTGATGGCTACAAGGAAAGTCGTGCAGTACCAGCCGGTACGTACTTCTACATGCTTGAAGTAAAGATCAACGGTAAATGGGTTTATGACAAAGGCTTCTTCGTGGTCAGATATTAAAAAGGAAAAAGCTGTATTGCAGAGCCCTGTGCTTGCTGCAATACAGCAACCTTTTGAGAACAACAAAGTATAACAAAACAGAAATAACAAGGAATATGAACTTGAAGAAGATAATATCAGGCACATTATTGATGCTATTTGTCAGCCTGTGCTGTGGTCAGCAGTATATAGATCCGGCGCTATCGGGCTCGTTCGGTAAGATGCTGAATCCGAGTTACAATGCGCTATTGAAAGGAGGTGAAGGAGACGCCGCCCTTTTGTACCGTTACCAGTGGGCGGGTGTAGATGGAGCCCCCAAGAGTATTTGGTTCAATGGCAACATTGCTATAGGTAACCGAGGTATTGCATTAGGCGTTAATTTCAAGCAATTCAAGATCGGCGTAGAACGGAGTACCGAAGCCTCGGCAAACTTTACCAAAACCCTTCAGATCTCAGATGAGGAATATGTAGGTCTTGGCGTTAACCTGGGATACACGCAGCAGCGTGGAGATTACAGCTCTCTGGATCCTGGAGATCCGGCGTTTCAGACCGTACAATACGGGACCTTGTTGTACGGGCTATCCGCTTCGCTGGTCAGACCGGACAAATACTATGTAGGCGTATCGATGCCACGTTCTATTTTCGGGTCCAAAGAATCCGACTATGTGCGTCAGTTTGGGCGGGATAATACCTTTTATGTATCCTCTTCTGTCATCTTCGATCTGGATAACCAGATGTATATCCGTCCGAGCTTACTGGCGAGCTACCGTCCTGTGACAGGCGTTCAGTTTGACGGTTCAGCGATGTTGTTTTTCCATGAAAAATTCGGTATCGGGGCAGGTTACAGACAACGTGGAGATCTGATGGGAATGGCCGAATTCAATCTGGGGAGACTTCGTATCGCATACAGTTACCAGCAGAATCTGAAGAACAGTGATCTGAACAGATACATTGCAAACAGTACCCATGAACTAGGACTGTCAGTACGCTTCGGTAACCAAAGCAGATCAAGGTTGTAAGTATCACCACTATTTATTTATATGCAGAGAGGTTCTAAAACTAGTTTTAGAACCTCTCTGTTTTTGGAACTTATTTCATAACCCTTCTCTCCTTTCAAAGGAGAGAAGGGTTATGAAACACACATCAACTTAAATTTTTAACAGCTTCATTTAGCGTCCCCGCCAAATGATAGAACTGAAATTACCATACTGCCGGTGAGGACACCGGCAGACGCGACCAAAAATAGTTATCCCATTAAAACTATTCCCTCTCATTTTTAAGGAGAACCTGTTCCGACTCGTCGGAAGGGTTAGGGAGAGGTTCTGAATTTCTATGGATTAATCTTTCCCCCGATAAATCCGGATATCTCCTTTAGAAGGAGAGAAAAGCTAAAACAGACACGTACATATCCTTCAAAGTACATCACTATCCCTGATTTCGGGGATTGTGCTACCCATGCTGATTGGCTAACTTTGAAACATAATGATTCGTATCTATGCGAAAGCATTAATATCCTGATAGGGTGTGTGTATTGAATAGTAAAACTGCATTGTGCACCTAATCATTTGATCAGGTGTCACAGTGTCAGTAGTAGGAGTTTATTTTAAAAGTCAAGTAAGATATGAATGGTAGATTGAATATAATTTTAGCTTTTAGTTTTACATTTCTGATCATTCTACAAACAAAAGCCCAATACATAGCTACGCGTATACCCAAAGAAGCAAGCCTTATAGCCGTAATTAATACAAAAGATATTCTAAAGCATAGCAATGCTGATTTGCTCAATGAATTACTTGTCAAGATTAATTTTTTTGATACTTTCCAACAGCAAAAAGGGCAAAAGTCTGTTCATCTGGAAGACATGGGGATAGATCTGGAACAGTATAGTTATATGTATCATAAGAATACAGATAGTATATCCTATTTAGGTTATATTTTACCACTCAATAATCCGGAGAAATTTGAAGCGATGCTGCCTTATACGATTGGAAAAGTGGCAACGGAAAACGGATTTCTCAGAGCTACGAATATTAGCGGAACTTTATTAGCCTGGAATAAAGAAGTACTTTATATCCTGTCAGGTGGACTCAATTACAATTTTTTCTATAATGATTCTGTTGCAACACGTTATGGAATTGATAATGTAGATATGGCAGCAATGCCAGTCTACATAGAAAACGGTTCTTATGATGAAGCAGCAGACGCTACGACGGATTCAATTTACAGTTATACAGAAGACGGCATAGATAGTTTAGAGATTGTAGAGCAGCCTGACTCTGCTTCATCTGTCATCTATGGAGATATCCGTGATGAAAAAGAAGTGACATTTGAGGCCTATGATTTTGGAAGAGAAAAAGCTGATACTATCAATATAAATGATATCTGGACTGAAGAGGATAAAAATTATTCAGATTCTATAGCACGCATACATGAACGTGTACAGCAAAAAAACGATTCCATCCGGAATGCACTTGAAGTTCAATGGATGGATAAGGAAATGCAGCATTTATTATCGGCAAATCATAAAGGATTAGATGAAAAAACGTTAAAATCAATTCATGAAAAAATGCCGTTGATGCGGGCCTGGGTCAAAAATGTAGACGAGTTATATCTGGGCTTGCTGCCATTAGCCTATATGAGTTCCTGGTATTACGGATTTAAGCCCTATTATTTCAGATACGGATATGGGCAAGCCTTTCTGGATCTTCAGCTTGAAGAACAGACTCTGAAACTGAAGACAAGGGTAGATTTGGATAAAGATTTGCTGCAGGTTGCCAAGCGTATTTATAATCAAAAACCTAATCCTAAGTTCTTCCGCTATTTCAAAGCGCAAACAGTAGGTTTTCTATCCTTAAATATCAATTCCGAAGCCTATATGAAGGAGCTGCCAACATATATCTCAAAGCGCTTTGGTAGCCTGTTTGGTAAAGAACCTGAAATTGCTCCGTTTTTGGCTTTAGCAATGGATGTTGTTTTTGATGAACAGGCATTAGCCAAAATAATGCCGGGCGATCATCTGGTACTTCTCAACGGAGTGACAAAACTAAGGACTGAGTATACAGATTATGAATATAATAATGACTATGATCTGAAGGAAGTAAAGCGTACAAAAGAAGAGACAGTTCCACGCTTTGTCTGGATGTTTACATCTAAAGATCAGCGTCTGTTGCTGAGTGGTTTGCAACTTGCTGTCGCAATGAAAAAGGCTACCTTGAATAAAGATATTTTTGAGATTGAACGAAATAGGGGTCATGGATTTCCGATATATATGATGTGTCAGGAAGATCTTGTGTTTGTATCCAATGATCGGGCAGAGCTGGAGGAAATAAAGGAAGGGAAAACTCAATCAGTGGCGAATAAGCATTTTGAAAGGATAATCAGGAATAATAAATTTTCTGCAGTCGTACAGACAAACCGCATTCCGACCATACTTAAAGATATGGATATACCTGTATCACAGGATTGGCGAACAAATGTAGATGAGCTGGCCGGATATGGGAATGTCACCATCACATCCAAAGGGATCGTTAATAATCAGATTGTTGGAGAGATCAGTGTTACTTTCCCTCCACAACAGCATAATGGGCTGGAGTTTCTATTAAAAAAGATGTCACTTTATAGTTCCGAATAATATCCCTTTACAGTAATCCGGTTTTAAAATATGCTTTAGGAGATTGCCCTATATATTTATTGAAATCCTTCAATAGATGATTACTGTCGTAATAGCCGATTTTGTAAGCGACATCATTCAGAGACAAGGAAGAAGAGGCTTCCAACAAAGCGTAAGCTTTCAAAAAACGTTGAATCTGTATATACTGTTGCGGTGCAAGTCCAAAATGTTTTTTAAAGGCGCGTTGCCACCACTTGTAATTTATATGCTGGATAGTGGGAGAGGAGCTCTTCCCTATTTCCTTCAGTCTTTCCTGCAGCAGTGCAGGTATTTTTGTACTGGGTATATGCTGGCCGGATATAAAATTGACCACAGCCTTTATCCGCGATTTAGCATCAGTAGTCTGATAATAAGTATTTATAAATGACCTGAAAAATGGCTCAGATGAGTTGGTCAGATCATAAACAGGTTGAGATTCAAAACAATCAGGTTGAAGATCAAACAACCGAAAAAATGCAGGTGCGCGAAAACGAACGATCCGGATGGTACCCTCCGGTTTTGCAGACTGTAAAAAGCTTCGTTGTATAATACCGCCGCAAATCCATATCGAGCCCAGTGTAATATGTGAAGTCGTGTTTCTTACCGTCACTGTGTCTGAGCAGAAGGGCATAAGGATCAGAGCCGGGTAGCCGTCACTAAATAAAGCAACTTGTTCACATAGCATAGTGCCATCAAATTCATAAATACCCTCAATAAAGCTTTCAAGCCCCTTTTCGAGAGGAATTTGAATATAGTTTTCTTGATTTTGTGCATGTATGGCAGTAAGAAAATTTATCGGCATCACGACAAAGTTAACAAACCGTAATGAAATGTCCGGATTTTACGATTTATCTCCAACATCTCCTCCTTATTTTTGTTTCTTATCCATAAAGCAATTATATATGATTATATCCGATGACAATGAACTGAAGAAAATGAAAGCTGTAAGTCAGGCAGTAGCTGTGACTTTACTGAAAATGCAACAGTATGCCAAGCCAGGAATATCGACTCAGGAGCTGGATGAATACGGTGGAGATATATTGATGGAGTTTGGTGCACGGTCTGCTCCCCGGTTGACATATGGTTTTCCTGGGTATACCTGTATCAGTCTCAATAATGAAGTCGCACACGGAATACCTTCACCAGGAAGAATTCTTCAGGATGGAGATTTGATCAATATTGATGTATCTGCTGAGCTTGACGGATACTGGTCTGACAATGGCGGATCTATTGTTGTAGGTGAGGACCTGCATGGGCACAGTTCTTTGGTTGACGCTTCAAAAAACATTCTCCTTTCTGCTATATCCCGTATTAAAGGAGGGGTGAGGATAAACGAAATTGGTCATTACATCGAAACTGAAGCTAGAAAAAGAGGTTATCTCGTCATCAAAAACCTGGGAGGTCATGGCTTAGGGAAAGCATTGCATGAAGAACCTTTTGATCTTTTGAATTATAAAGACCCGGATGACAAAAGACGGTTTAGAAAAGGAACGGTTGTCGCTATAGAAACATTTATCAATACGCACTCTACATTGGCTATTGAACAAGCAGATGGATTCACGTTATTGGGTAATAAGGGCGGATTTGCAGTTCAACATGAGCATACCCTTGTCGTGACAGATGATAAGCCCATTATACTGACAGCTGTTGAATAGTAAAAATGATTTTTACCTGTCCGGATTGAACAGGATTTTTCTTAATTTAATTCTTCGAATATCGATATGTACGATAAGAATCAGTTATAATAAATATGACCATCGAAGAGCTTTTTAAAGAAAAAGAAATCAAATCTAAAGAGAAAACAGAGACGATCAGTAATTGGATCTTAGAAAAATCACTTGCTGTTGAAGAACTTCTTGTTTTTGCCGCAAACCAAAAAGACCCTGTAAAAGCAACCTGTATAGAGGCTTTGGAATATGCTACCCGGCGTCATCCCGAACTTGCTGACGAACATGTGCTGCTATTTGTAACACAATCCTTGCGTTCAAAAGCCCCACGCATAAAATGGGAAAGTGCAAAGGTTATTGGGAATATCGCACACCTGTTCTCTACACAATTGAAGGAATCTATTTTCAAATTGTTGGATAATACAACGCATGAAGGTACTGTAGTGCGATGGAGTTCCGCATTTGCATTGGGACAGATAATCAAATTAAAAACCGAATACAATGTGACGTTGTTGCCTGCCGTGGAGCAGATCTGTGAACAGGAGCAGAAGAAAAGTATTCAGAAGATCTATCAGGAGGCATTGGAGAAAATAAAAACTAATCCCTGAATAGAGTTGTAATATAAAATCATAAATGGTGAGATACTGATGGAAAAATATAAGATAGACTACAGCGAAACTTCTGCTTTTAAAGGTATTCGGATAATATATGAATATCTTGAAGAAGGACTGGATTATGCCAGGGAAAATGGAATCCCGGAGGTTTGTGTCTGGACGGATGGAGATTGGAGCAAGCAGACGATTAATTTTGACTTTCTGAAAGACAGGAATTTTATTGAAACCTTCCATTGGCTGGTGCCGATGTCAAAAAAGTCGGATATTAACGGATTAAAGTATTTGCATAGATTGAAGAATCTGCGCTGGAGTGCTGCAGGAGAATTTAATCTTGATCTTTCGGTCTTTCCGGTTCTGGAAAAACTGAATATTGGCTATGGACCGAAAATTCAGGGGTGGGATAAACTGACATCTTTGAAAGAACTTTTGATTGGCGGTGTTAAGCATGCGGACCTTTCTTTTCTGAAGCATGCTATCAATCTGGAATACCTGCGTATTATCGGCGGTTCATTTGAATCTATCGAAGGTCTCGAACATTGCCACAAACTCACTACGCTGTTTCTCCAAAAATGCAACGCACTAGCCAAGCTTCAGCCTACTATTTGTCATTTGGACAAACTGCAACAACTGAATCTGGAGGGTTGCAAAAAGGTGAATACAGAAGAACAACTTGCAGGATTGGCAATAAAATATATATCCATTATATAAAGTTCCGGTGATTAATATTCCTCTTATTGAGACAAAATTTGATCCCGTTTTAATTTCAGAAGACAATACTAACAGGACCCATGCCATCAAAGCATAACAATTTCCGAAACACCTACTTATCTGGAAATATATTTTAGAAATTATCTTTTCGCTTTTAAGAGCTTCCCGGCTTCTTTTAAAATAATTATACTTTGAGCCGGAACAACACCATTACCATCCGGACCGATATTGAGCAAGAGATTTCCTCCCTTTTCATTAATTTCCTGCAGTTTATCCGCTATCTCATTCGGAGTTTTCCAGTCATTATCAGATTTTTTATATCCCCATGAGTTATTCATGGTGTAACAAGCTTCCCAATAATAATCCAACCCTGTTGCAGGATGTTCCTGCTCAGGAGTACCAAAATCTTTATGGAATTCTTCTCTTTTTGCTACCCTATTGTTGATGATTATGGAAGGTTTTAAGGTGCGGATATATTCATACAATTCTCGTCCAGACTCCATATCCCACCAATTGACCCAGTCCCCGTCAAACCAAAGAATATCGGTGTCATATTTGTCGATTAATTCCTTAATCTGATTTTTCATATACTGAATGTATTCTTGTTTCTTCTCTGGTCGGATAGCGACCTGGAACCAATGATCAGCATTTTTCTTCCCTTCAGGGTTTCGATATTGAGAGCTGTGATGCCAATCGATGATACTGTAATAGGTGCCAAATTTTATTCCCTCGTCCTTACATGCATCCGCCAGTTCCTTTAAAATATCCCGGCCTTTCATTGGTGTCGATGCGATATCAAAATCCGTATATGGCGAATCCCATAGACAAAACCCTTCGTGATGTTTGGTTGTCACCACTAAGTATTTCATGCCTGCATCCTTAGCCAGCCGTACTATTTTTTTAGCATCGAAATTTTTTGGATTCCAGGTTTGGGTTAATAATGCATACTCTTCACCTGGTATATCAGCATTGGCCTGTATCCATTCGGCATAACCTTCTATATCTTTTCCCTTGTATTCGCCCCCAAGCTGACTGTATAATCCGAAATGGATAAACATGCCGTACCTGGAGTCAACAAACCATTGCATACGTTTATCAAAATTCTGCTTTGATTCATTAAGATACTTGATTTGAGCATTTGTTGTATTTAAATTGCTTACAGATAAAATGCCCGCCATCAAAATATATGGCAAGGTTAATAATTTCATTTTACAGATAATTAGTGCTTAATAAAGATAGTGAAAAATTTATCATCAACTAATTAAAATGGATTTTGATTACAGTATAAATTTAGAAAAATTCTGAATACGATCCCCATAGTACCGCGCTTCTTATATAATGGATACAAAAAAAGCCCAATCGAAAGATTGAGCTTTTCTCTGTGATCCCGCTGGGATTCGAACCCAGGACCCATACATTAAAAGTGTATTGCTCTACCAGCTGAGCTACGGAATCCTTTCTTTTTGTGAACCGTTTCCGTTTCTGAAAGTGATGCAAAGATAGAATTTCTGTTAATATCCTCCAAATAATGCCGGCAATAAAATGTGATTTTTAATGTAACTGCCTAAAAGCTAAAAACATTAATTTGAAAAATTATCTGCGTGCATGGATCATCCGGTCCGCTCCGTGCATGTCTTTAATCAATTCCACCTTTGAAAATCCCTTTTTTCGTAACATATCTGCAGTTTCCGGTCCGTAGTATTGATTGATTTCAAAATAAAGATCGCCTGCAGGTTTAAGATGAACCAAAGCAAAAGACGCAATAGTCTCATAAAAAAGCAAAGGTGCGCTCTCTTCTACGAAAAGGGCGAGGTGTGGTTCAAATTCCAGTACGTTGCTGTGCATCTCCTCTTTTTCCTTAGGTGTGATATAAGGAGGATTGCTGACAATAATGTCATACAACTGTTCTGTAAACAGATATTCCCATTCCAGAATGTCTGCATTGACAAAATGAATATCCGTCTCCATTTTTTTTGCATTACGTTTAGCCACAGCAATCGCTTCTTTGGAAATATCCAACGCGCTGACATGAGCAGCAGGCACATGCTTCTTCAGTATAACAGGGATGCATCCACTACCGGTACCGATATCTATAATCTTTAGTGGAACAGCAGAAGAACGATGATGTCCTATGATCAGGTGTACCAATTCCTCCGTTTCAGGTCTGGGTATGAGTACAAACTCATTTACTTCAAATATTTCACCATAAAAATCAGCCTTTTTCAATATATGTTGAATAGGTTTACGTCTTAACAGCTCCTGTAGAATGCGATCCAGTTGAACCTTTTGTTCTTCGGTAACTACATGATCATTCTGAACCGTGTACTGCATTCTATTTATACCCGCAACTTCTTCCACAGCCAGAAAAAAAAGAGATTTAGCCTCTTCAAGATCATATATTTTTGTCAATTGCGCTGTAAAGTATGGTTCGTATTGTTGAAGTGAATTCATAGCTCAAAAATACAATTATTCTTAGAGAACCATATAGCTGTTATCTGCTATCTAATTGATACTTTTGTATATGAATATGCAAGAGCGATACATGCAAAGATGTCTGGAACTCGCCCTACTTGGTGCGGGTACTGTGAGTCCCAATCCTATGGTCGGAGCCGTGATAGTCCATGAGAATAAAATCATCGGTGAGGGATATACCTCGCCTTATGGCGGGCCACATGCAGAAGTCAATGCTATTCAACAGGTGAAGGATCAGTATCCGGATTCAGCAGACCGTTTGCTGGCGGAATCCGATATGTATGTCAGTCTGGAACCTTGTGCACACTTCGGGAAAACACCTCCCTGTGCTAATCTTATAGTAAAGCATAATCTCAGAAAAGTCTATATCGCCTGTATGGATCCCTTTGCTCAGGTCAACGGGAAAGGTCTCGGAATCTTGCAGCAGGCAGGGATAGAAGTAGAAGTCGGTTTGTTAGAGAAAGAAGCCCTCTGGCTAAACAGGCGTTTTTTTACACGTGTCAGGCAGAACAGGCCTTATGTTATCCTCAAATGGGCAGAGACAGCCGATGGATATATGGCAAAGAATACCGATGAACAAGCCTGGATCAGTAATGAAGCCAGTAAGCAACTTGTGCATAGATGGAGATCTGAAGAAGATGCTATATTGGTAGGAACGCGTACCGCATTGATCGATAATCCGTCACTGACAGTGAGAGAGTGGGAGGGAAATAACCCCAAACGTGTCCTAATAGATAAGCAGTTGTCAGTACCGGAGTCTGCAGCTATCTTTTCCGAAGATGCAGATACAATTGTGTTCAATGCAGTCAAGACCGACTGGCAGGGACGTATCAAGTATATCGAATTGGAAAACTACGACTTATATCTGCCTCAGAATATCCTGTACCAGCTATACCTGATGGATATTCAGTCTATTATTATAGAAGGAGGAGCTAAGACCCTTCAGCTCTTTATTGACGCAGGTCTATGGGATGAAGCCAGAGTAATCAGAAGTAAAGTATTATGGGAAGGCGGAATAAAGGCGCCAGTCGTTGAAGGTGAACTGAAAGAACAGCAAGCTGTGGCTTCTGATGATTTTTATTTAATCGTAAAGAAAAATTAGTTTTATTTTAAAGAAATGTGTATTTTTAAGGTATGCGAATACCGGAAAAATTACTTCATTTTATCTGGCGGTTTCGTTTATTTGACCAATATAATCTTCAAACGCTTCAAAAGGACGTTATTAAGATACAGGATGTAGGTCATTATAATCTGAATGCAGGGCCTGATTTTTTGCATGCTAAGATAAGAATTGGCAATGAGGAATGGAATGGCCATATCGAGCTGCATGTCAATGATAAAGCCTGGTATCAGCATCAGCATGATAAAGACAAATCTTATGACAATGTCATTCTGCACGTGATATGGGACGGAGATGAAGAAGTCTGCCGGTCTGATGGTTCTTCTGTTCCCACACTCTGTCTCAAGCCGCTAATCACATCGGATCTTATTACAAAATATGAGTTTATCATGGGCAATTCAAACGCCTGGATTCCCTGTGAAAAGCAGATTGGAGATGTAGAACCCTTATTTGTAAAACAATGGTTATCCCGGATGACGGTAGAGCGTTTTCATGAAAAGTATGATATTCTGATCAAACAATTCACCGGCTATGGATGTGATTTTGAAAAAATGGCTTTCGTTATGCTTGCACGGGCTTTCGGACAAAAAGTCAATGCAGATACCTTTCAGGAACTGGCAGAGATCATCCCTTTTACACTGATCCATAAATACAGGGATGATGTAATGAAATCAGAAGCATTGGTTTTGGGAATAGCAGGTTTTTTAGGAGAAAGCGAGGTTTTTGAAGATAGATATGCCGGCAATCTTCATAAAGAGTATCAGTACCTCAGGAAGCTCCATCGACTGCCGGAGATGGATAAAAGCCGATGGAAATTTATGCGCATGCGACCCTATAACTTTCCCACGTTTCGAATGGCACAGCTCGTCTCGCTGTACCGGCAGCAGGAAGGATTATTTTCCTATATTATGGAGTTGGAAACACTTGCAGAACTGAAGTCATTAGTTGAGAAGATAAAACTTTCTGAATTTTGGGAAAGACATTATACGTTACAAAAGGCTGCTGTACAGCATAGTACAAAAATGGGTAAATTAGCGGCAAGAACCCTGATTATAAATAGTATTGTACAATTATTATTTTTGTATGGTAAATATTTTGATCAGGAGATGTACATTTGTAAAGCTATGGCATGGTTAGAGGAACTGGAAGCAGAGTCCAATTCTATAGTCAGTAAATTTGCAGCTATAGGAGTTCCGGCATTGTGCGCAGCAGATTCGCAGGCATTAATACACCTGAAGTCCCATTATTGTGAACTTAAGAAATGCCTGGATTGTCAGATAGGTTTACAGATATTAAAACCCATACGATCATGATAGAAAAGATTTTATACTATTTTGAACAGCAATCGTTCGGAGTATGTGCTTATTTGGGAGAGAAATTCTCAATTTCTATCGCCAAGTTAAGACTGTTTTTTATCTATGCCACTATCATTGGCGCAGGATTTCCGATTCTTTTTTATTTATTTGCCGGTGTACTTCTCGACTTTAGGGCCTACGTAAAAAAGATGCGTAAGCATTTGTGGGATAGTTGATGGCTATGCCTTAAGGATTTCGGATATCTCTTTAAATCCCTTATCAGCGGCCATATCAGCGGCTGTAAGTCCCATGTCGTTTCTTACCGAAATATCCGCGCCGTTTTCTAAAAGCACAATAATCAGATCTATATTGCCGTGTTGCGCTGCCAGATGTAAGGGGGTGATCCGTGATGATTGCGCAATGTTTACATAAGCGCCGGCCTCTATCAGCATTTTACTGATCGTACTGTTATTGGCATTGAGTGCCGCATGCAGTGGATATACATTGTATCCGTTTTGAGAAGGGATATTTGGATCAGCATGATTTTTCAGCAGAATCCGGATAATATCCTCTCTGGAGAAGTGTGTCGCTATCCCTAAAGGCGTAAACCCCTGAGAAGAAAGTTCATCCACGATCTCCGGTTTCTGTAAAATAATAGCCTCTACATGTTGCGTGAGACCTGCTGCACAAGCTTCGTGAATAGTGATCGATGTAATGTATTTTAAGATAGTTTGTACAATCTGAGTTTTATTGTAGTAACATGCCAGCATTAAGGGGGAAATATCATGACTGGTATTCTGTTTTACCAGATCCGGATCGTTTCGTAACAATAATTCCAAATCCTGATAGTTGCCCGTTTCAATATACTCTTCTAATACCGATAAACTCATTGAATCTTGTTTTAATGATACGAAATAAATAAAAAATTGTTAATTATAAAATGAAATGTTAATAACATTCCAAGTGTGGATATTTTTTGCCAAATGAGGCTGATTGAATCCCTGTTTGATTTTGTTATACATATGTATCTTTTTACCTATACAACAATATTTAATAGGGCTGTAGTTATACGGCTACATTTTAATAATTTAAGATTAAAAAAATTTTGAATAATCCACAATTAAAGTACATTTGTATAGGCCCTCCCCAAGGGCATGTTTTTCATAGGTAGATGTAGGGTCGAATATTTCTTATTCGACCCTTTTTTTTAGCTTTGTGTTTCAATTTAATAGAAAAGACCATGTCAAATAAAATAGTGGTGGCGATTACTGGTGCCAGTGGTTCTATATATGCTAAGGTATTACTTGATACGCTGGTCAGAATCAAAGATCAGTTTGAAGAAATAGGAGTAGTGATGTCTGATAATGCAAAAGATGTATGGAAATACGAATTGCAGAATACAGCATATGAGGATTATCCTTTTACATTTTATAGTAAGAATGATTTCTATGCCCCTTTTGCTTCCGGTTCTGCCAGATTTGAGACGATGATCATTTGTCCCTGCTCTATGGGGACATTAGCACGTATTGCGCATGGTACTTCTTCGGATCTGACCACACGTGCAGCAGATGTCATATTGAAAGAGCGCCGGAAACTTATCCTTATTGCAAGGGAGACCCCGCTAAGTAAAATTCATTTGCAGAATATGCTGGCCGTGACCGATGCAGGAGGTATTATATGCCCGGCAAGTCCGTCTTATTACAGTCTTCCAAAAGATTTCGAAGAATTGGCCCGAACCGTTGTGGATAGAGCCTTGTCATTGGCCGGAATTGCTGTGGAATCCTATCAGTGGGGAACAAAAAAATAAGCAGATAATATTCCTGCAATAGTAGCTCTTTTAATAGTATTTTGTACATTTGTTTTCTAAATGACGCAGCACCTCGCTACAACAGTTTGTTATCTTCCTTTCTTTTATTCTTCAAAAGAAAAATCCATTTTTTATTTTATGTATGGTTGTTCAAAACAAATGATGTTCAGCTCAGGTGTTGTATATTTAACAGGACTTCATCAAGCAAATAGATTTTAATTTCATGAGTACATTATTAATCACTTCTGCAACTGTTATTTTGCCAGGAAACGAGCATCACCGCAAAGAGGTGGATGTATTGATTGAGAATGGTAAGATCGCACAGATCGGTAAAAAAATAAAAGCGCCGGATTCGGCAACAACTGTCATCGATGCAAAAGGTGCATTCCTGGCACCCGGATTTTTTGATCTTAATGTCAACTTCGGAGAACCCGGACTGGAAACCAAAGAAGATATACAGACCGGTACAGCCGCTGCTGCTGCAGGAGGATTTACAGGAGTGGCTGTTCAGCCCAATACTGAACCTGCCATACAGAGTCGTTCGGAAGTTGCGCTGGTAATCAATGCTGCAAAAGGAAATCTGGTAGATGTATATCCTGTGGGAGCGATCAGTAAGAAGCGCGAAGGGAAGGAACTTGCAGAGCTGTACGATATGCAACAAACCGGTGCTATTGCTTTTAGTGACGGCAACAGAAGTGTACAACAGGCCGGCCTGATGAGTCGTGCTCTATTGTATTCTAAAGGGTTCAACGGCTTGATCATATCACATCCGGAAGACGAATCCATGGCGGGTGGCAACCAGATGAATGAAGGTGTTGTCAGTACCTATCTCGGTATGAAAGGGATTCCTAATCTTGCAGAATCATTGATGTTATCCCGTGATCTTTATCTTGCAGAGTACAATGAGTCTCCTATACATTTCTCCACAATCAGCACAGCAGAAGCGGTTGATCTTATTAAGAAGGCAAAAGCAAAAGGACAGCCGGTGACCTGTGATGTCGCAGCTCACCATCTTATGTTGTCAGATAAGGAAGTAGAAGGATTTGATAGTAATTATAAAGTAAATCCTCCGCTACGTACCAAACACGATATAAAGGCTTTACTAAAAGGACTTAAAGACGGTGTAATCAATGCCGTTGTATCTCAACATACACCTCAGGAGGTCGAATATAAAAAAGTAGAATTCCATATCGCTAAGAATGGTATTATAGGTTTGCAAACCGTACTTCCGTTACTGGTACAGGCGGGATTAGATGAAGAGATTATCGTTGAAAAACTGGCAATAGGTCCGCGTAAGGTTTTGGGATTGGAAGTTCCTTTACTGCAGGAGGGAGAAGCAGCGAATATCGTTTTGTTCGATACAAAACAAAAATGGACATTTGATACAGTGCAGAATAAATCCAAATCTGAAAATTCTCCTTTCCTCGGACAGGAAATGACAGGTAAGGTATTACTGGTATTGAATAATGGTAAAATATTTAAAAATTAATCAATTATGAATGTTAAAATAGCTCGTGCAGTGACGCAAGGTCTGGAGACCTATGCTGCCAACGAAGGTCATGATCATCAGGAATTGCTGAACCAGCTTCATCAGGCTTTTGATGCCCAAAAACCTTTTCTGGAAAAAGTAGATCTGTTAGATGCTGCTTTTGACGATCATATGCGTTTTGATGAATTAAGAGAGGTCTGCTTTGATCTGTTGCTGATGAACTTCTTTTCCGAAGATGTACAGAAGCTGGAAGAAGATTATCTGGATTCGCCGGAATGGGAAAGTATAGAAGATCAGACCATCGACAGAGGAACTGAATTACTTAATATTTTTCTTTATCTTCGTGAGTGTGCTGATGATGAAATTGAGCCTGAACTGGAGGACTATTTAAAAGAATTCCTTCTTGTAGATGAAGATGAATTTCAGGATGAGCACCGTATTTATGAAAAGGTGATTGCTAATCAGATTCTGGTGGACAGCAGTTATGCAGAGATTGCAAAAATTGCCGAAACAGTGGATAATCAGGACGAATTGTATGAAGTATTCTATCCTATGATGAGTTTCTTTTCAGAGTCAAATCCTTCTGAAAAACAACTGGAAGAATACAAAAGTGCTGCTTTAAACAAATCACTTGATTTGGCTCTTTATCAGATTATTATTAACTATAACAAATAAATTATGACCGACCAACTTTCACTTCAAGAAACAGACGGCAAAAAACAGAGCATAACCTATGGATTGTATCTTGGTGTTATTGCACTTGTACTGGGTATTGTAACAATGTATATTTCTAAAAGTACAACTTCTTTGGTGGTGCTATTTGGTGTTTCTGGAGTACTCAACTTAGTGGTTTTTCTTGCTGTAGCAGTATTATTTTCAATTAGTATCAGAAAAAGTGTCGGCGGATACTGGTCGTTTTCTGAAGCCTTGAAAAAGATCTTTATTATGTTTGCTGTTGCTGCGCTTCTTTCCTCTTTGGGCTCCTTTGCATTTACAAAATTTGTCGAACCTACTATTCAGGAAGAAGTAATTAATAATACCAGTAATCTGACGATTGAAATGCTCGAGAAGTCTGGTGCCGGAGACGCGCAGATAGACGAAGCTATCGCAAAACTGGATGAACAGAAAGCTGAAATTTCAAAAATGTCGTTTTGGCAATTTTTCAGAGGAATAGGTATTACTATGATATTCTATTTTGTCTTAGCCTTGATTCTGGCTGCGATTTTAAAGAAAGAAAAACCTTTTTTTCAGCAACATCCTAACGTAGATCCTAATACGGATCCGAATGCAAATTATGGTGCATGGCCGGATCAGAACAATCCCAACTAATACGATAAAAAAGTTAAGATATTTAGCATAGAAAATGGATATTTCGGTAGTCGTTCCACTATTTAATGAAGAAGAATCGTTACCAGAGCTTACCGCCTGGATCGATCGGGTTATGCAGGCCAATAATTTTTCATATGAAATTATTCTGGTTGATGACGGTAGCAATGACAGCTCCTGGAAAGTGATAGAGCGACTTAAAGAAGGAAGCGATAATATCATAGGGGTGAAGTTTCGGAGAAACTACGGTAAATCTGCAGCATTAAATGTAGGTTTTGCCGCTGCTCAGGGTGATGTAGTCATCACCATGGATGCTGATCTGCAGGATAGTCCGGACGAAATTCCGGAACTTTATGACCGTATTATGCGTCAGGATGCAGATCTTGTATCCGGGTGGAAACAAAAACGATATGATCCGCTTACGAAGACCGTTCCTACCAAACTATTCAATGCCGTAACCCGTAAAATGTCAGGTATTGACAATTTACATGATTTCAATTGCGGATTGAAGGCGTATAAAAAAGATGTTGTTAAGAGTATCGAAGTGTACGGTGAAATGCATCGATATATTCCGGTGTTAGCAAAATGGGCCGGATTTTCAGCGATACAGGAGCAGGTTGTACAACATTATCCCCGTAAATACGGTACTACAAAATTCGGCCCCGGAAGGTTTGTGAAAGGCTTCCTTGATCTGTTATCCATCTATTTTGTAGGTAAATTCGGTAAAAGACCTATGCACTTCTTTGGTTCAATAGGAGTGATCAGCTTTCTGATCGGTATATTTATTACTTTTTACCTTATTGCGGACAAACTGATGAGTATCGCCAATAATTCCCCTTACCGGAATGTTACCGATCAGCCTTTGTTCTTTTTATCGCTGGTGGCTATCCTGATCGGCACACAGTTATTCCTGACTGGATTTATAGCCGAGCTGGTCTCCCGTAACGGCAGCGAGCGAAATAAATATCAGATAGACCGGGTAATCTAATCTCATGTTTTTTTCTATTATCATTCCCTTATACAATCGTCCGCAGGAGATTGACGAATTGCTCGATTCACTGCTAAGGCAACGTTACAAGCATTTTGAAGTCATTATTGTTGAAGACGGTTCGCAGAAGGATGCCAAAGCTATTGTAGAGCGTTATGAGGATAAGCTGGATGTACATTATTACTTCAAACCTAATGAGGGGCAAGGGTTTGCCCGTAATTATGGCTTTGAAAGAGCAAAGGGAGATTATTTTATCATTTTTGATTCCGATGTTATTGTCCCTTCAGATTATCTCCATGAAGTGATCATTGGTTTACAAAGGGATCATTTTGATGCTTTTGGCGGACCGGACGCTGCACATGAATCCTTTACACCGGTTCAGAAAGCCATTAGTTATTCCATGACCAGTCCTTTTACAACCGGAGGTATACGCGGAAATAAAAAACACATCGGTCAGTTCAATCCGAGAAGTTTTAATATGGGCATCTCACGTGAAGTATGGGTGCGTACAGGTGGGTTTAAACTGGCCAGAAGATCAGAGGATATAGAATTCAGTATCCGTATGATTGAACAAGGATTCAGGGTAGGGCTGATTCCTGAAGCATATGTCTATCATAAAAGAAGAACCAGCTTTTCTCAATTTTTCAAGCAGACAAATTTGTTTGGAAAAGGGAGGATAGATATCTATAAATTATTCCCAAAAGAATTAAAGCCTGTACATGCTTTGCCGGCATTATTTGTGGTCGGACTGGTGATTTTAGTGTTGCTCAATCTGCTGAATGTAGTAGTTGCAGGAAAATCAGGACTTATTCTATTTCTCACATCCATCGGCAATTGGGGATTGGGATTGTATACATTGCTGCTCTTTTTTCATGCGCTGTATACCACCAGAAGTCTGCAGGTTGCGTTTTTAAGTGTGATCGCCGCTTTTACCCAATTGATTGCTTATGGCAGCGGATTTATTGAAAGCTATCTTCGCGAAGTCATACTCGTCAGTAAATAGAAAGTTGGGATTCCGTTTTGAATTCTTCTTTAAGGTTATTAACTTGGTTTGTACATTTAAAACAGTATATTTTGCTGCCTTTTACACAAAATAGTTTAGATAAGATAGAAGCATTGTTTAAAGAGTTTGGATTTAAACTGCGTTATGAAAAAGGTAATTTTCGTACAGGAGCCTGTGTGCTTCAGCATTCGAAAGTTATTGTAGTCAACAAATTTTCAAATCTGGAGGTCAAAATTCAGTCTCTTATTCAGATTCTTCATGAAATTCCGGCAGATGAGGCTGTATTAGATGAGAAACAACGGACGCTTTATCAGACAATCAGGCAAACAAAATTATCGATTTGAAAATTACTTTTTTAGGAACCGGAACTTCGCAGGGTGTCCCTGTTATTGCGTGCCATTGTGAGGTGTGCCAGTCTGCTGATCCTCGTAATAAGCGGCTGCGCTCCTCCGTTATGATCGAATTTGAGGGAAATAATATAGTGATCGATACCGGGCCTGATTTCAGATATCAGATGCTGAGGGAGGAAGTAAATCATCTCGATGCTATTCTGATGACCCACTCTCATAAAGATCATATTGCAGGACTGGACGATGTGAGAGCGTTTAATTATCAGCAGAAACAGTCTATTCCTATTTACGGAACACAGGCGCTACATGAAGCCCTCAAGCGTGAATTCTATTATGCTTTCTCCGATATCAAATATCCCGGAGTCCCTCAATTAGAACTTCGTGAGATAGATGGAAGCCAATCCTTTCATCTCTACGGTAAAGAGATTATTCCCATAGAAGTCATGCATTTCAAGATGCCTGTGCTGGGCTATCGCATAGCTAATTTTGCTTACATTACGGATGCAAAAACCGTATCAGATGAATCTGTTGAAAAATTAAAAGGCGTTGAGTATTTAGTCATCAACGCCCTGCAGAAAGAGCCCCATATCTCTCATTTTACTTTAGAAGAGGCTATCAGTTTTGCGGATAAAGTGAATGCAAAACAAACCTATCTCACCCATATCAGTCATCGACTGGGACTTCATGAAGAGGTTTCCAGAGAACTTCCAGATCATATTGAGTTAGCTTACGACGGACTTTCAATTAAGCTTTAACAGGATTTTTTAACATCATATTCAAACCTTTTTGACATCGTAGCGTTTTAATATTACAAACGTCTATTTATGTAAATTTTAAATTAAAGGAGAATATTATGGGTAACATTTTGTATTTAATCGCGGTCATTTTAGTTATTATCTGGGCGATTAGCTTTATAGGAGGATATTATACAGGTGGTATTATTCACGCATTGCTGGTGATAGCTATCATTGTTATTTTATTGAGGATAATTAGAGGAAATGCTTAACCCTTTAGATTATTAAGATACAATTGGGCGATCTGGATGTCCTCAGGATAGGTAATCTTCAAATTTGAATGATGCCCTTCCAGTAAGGTAACCGGATGGCCTGATTGTTCTACTACAGAAGCATCATCTGTAAATAAAGCGCTTTCTTTTTGCTGATATGCTTTAAAAAGCAACTCCGCATTAAAGGTCTGAGGCGTTTGAACCATCCAGACCTGATCACGGTCATAGGCTGAATTGATCAGTTTTCCATCTTTTTCTTTTTCCAAACGTATAGAATTGGTGCTTTTTACAGCGACAACTACAGCCTGTTTGAGTGCTGCCAGTTCATAAGCGTGATCGATAATTTCCGGACGGATCAGCGGTCGAGCCGCATCATGTACGGCAATAAGATGTTCTGAAGGTTGGTCAGTACGGGTACAGATATAAGTAAGACCATTACGAACACTCTGAAAACGTGTGGTTCCTCCGTAGACAATATGATGAGGGATATCAAAGTGGTAATCCCTGCACAGATCTTTCCATAGGCTCTCCATATCCGGATGAAGTACAAGTACAATATGCGGCTTGGTCTTACACATGTAAAAAGCCTGAATGGTATGCATGAGTACCGGTTTATCCTCCAGAATCAGGTATTGCTTTGGCAGAAGCTGATTCATTCTGCTACCTGTACCTCCTGCCACTATTATAACATATTGCTGAGCCATGTTTCTACACTTTATTCCTACAAAAATAAAAAACGCGAACAACAGTTTGATATTGTTCGCGCTTCAGAATAAGATTATTTTATGCGATTAGATAATCAGCATCGCATCTCCGTAACTGTAGAATCTGTATTTTTCTTTTACAGCTACTTCATAAGCATTCATTACATTTTCATAACCTGCAAATGCAGCGATCATCACCAGTAATGTTGATTCTGGAGTATGAAAGTTTGTGATCATAGAATTCGCAATGCTGAAATCGTATGGTGGATAGATAAATTTACTTGTCCAGTCCGAAGCCGCTTTCAGGTGTCTGTCAGCTGATACGGACGACTCGATAGCACGCATAGAAGTAGTACCTACGGCACATACGCGTCTTTTGTTATCAATACCTTTATTTACAATACGCGCAGCTTCTTCTGTAATGATAAACTGCTCGGAATCCATTTTGTGTTTCGTCAGATCTTCCACTTCCACAGTACGGAAAGTCCCAAGACCTACGTGAAGAGTTACTTCCGCAAAATCAACACCTTTCAGTTCAAGACGTTTCATCAGTTCTCTTGAAAAGTGCAGACCGGCAGTCGGAGCAGCTACAGCACCTTCGTTCTTTGCATAGATCGTCTGGTATCTGTATTTGTCTTCTGGAGTAGCTTTACGTTTGATATATTTCGGAAGAGGAGTCTCTCCTAAGATCTCAATATTGCGTCTGAATTCTTCATCAGTACCGTCAAACAGGAATCGGATAGTACGACCTCTGGATGTGGTGTTGTCTACGACCTCAGCCACCAACAAATCATCATCACCAAAGTACAACTTGTTACCCACACGGATCTTACGAGCCGGATCTACCAGTACATCCCATAAGCGCAACTCCTTATTAAGTTCGCGAAGTAAGAATACCTCTATTGTAGCCCCTGTTTTCTCTTTGTTACCATACATACGAGCAGGGAATACTTTTGTATTGTTTAAGATCATGACATCTTTGTCATCAAAATAATCTAAAACATCTTTAAAAATTTTGTGCTCTATTTTTCCGCTATCACGGTGAAGGACCATCAGGCGTGCTTCGTCACGTTGTTCCGAAGGCTCAGATGCTAACAAAGATTCTGGAAGATTGAACTTAAATTGAGATAATTTCATTTTTTATTGTTGAAATTTTAATAAATAACGATTTGCTTTCAAATCTGCTCCCTTTAAAGAAGGATTTAAAAAAGCATACAAAGTTAAGCATTTCTGAACTAAAAATATTATATTTCAACATTATTATTCCCCTTTACAGGAATTATTCGTTTATATTTACGGAATAGATTTTTACGCCATACATGATAACCGTTTTCAGACTTCTTAAAGAAAGTTTTGGTTTTGCAATTTCCGCACTTAGAGATAATAAGACGCGGACATTTTTATCCCTTTTGGGGGTGACTATAGGTATTATGACTATTATAGGTGTTTTTTCGGCTGTAGATACCCTTCGCAACAATCTCGAAGAATCTGTTCGGAAAATTGGAAGCAGCACATTATATGTAGATAAATGGCCATGGGACGGAGGTCCTGATTTTCCCTGGTGGAAATATATCAATCGTCCTGAACCCAAATATAATGATTATCTGGCACTCAAAAGCCGAATGACTACAGCAGAGCATATTGCCTATGTTTTTAATATCGGTAATAGTGTCGCTAAATTCAAAAGTAACAGCGCTACTAATATTACAGTGAACGCCGCTACCCACGAATACTATCAGACACAAAGTGCTGAAATTATTGAAGGACGTTATTTTACAGAGACAGAATCTAATGTAGGTTCGATGGTAGTGGTGCTGGGAGCGACTATTGCAGAAGGATTATTCCCTTCCGGAAATGCTCTGGGGCAGAAAATCTCGCTATTGGGACGCAAGTTAACAGTTGTAGGAGTTTTGAAGAAAGAAGGAAGCGGGATGCTGATCAATACTTCCTCTGATGATATTGCATTTATACCTTTCAGTCTTGGACGCAATCTGGCTAATTATGAGCAGTATAATCCCAGTATTGTCATTACCGTCAAACCGACCTATACGCTGGAGGAAGGCGAAAGTGAGTTGAAAGGATTGATGCGCTCTATTCGTCGTATTGCACCTCAACGGGAAGACGATTTTTCTCTTAATAAAACCACGCTGATTACAGCTCAACTCGATCAGATGTTTACAGTAATCAATCTGGCCGGATTCTGTATCGGAATATTTTCAATCCTTGTAGGAGGTTTTGGTATTGCCAATATCATGTTTGTCAGTGTCAAAGAACGCACCAACCTGATTGGGATTCAAAAGGCGCTCGGAGCAAAAAAATATTTTATCCTTACCCAGTTTCTTTTTGAATCTATTTTGCTTTGTCTTATAGGTGGAGCTGTGGGGCTCATCATGGTTTACGGAATTGCATTTGTGGTTAAAGTGGCAACAGGTTTTGCGGTGCTGGTCAGTCTCAAAATGGTTATTATCACCTGTTTTCTTTCCACATTTATCGGACTGATATCCGGAATGATCCCGGCATTTATGGCAGCCAATATGGATCCTGTTGAGGCCATCCGCAGTAAATAATAAAATAATGACCTGATTCATTTTTGACTGGATAAAATCTTATTTTTAGGACGTGGAAACATCCTTTAAAAATCTCACGATCCAGTTGTTTTGGCTGCTGATATTCGGTTATAGCTGCTATCTGATGGCGGAAATCACCTGGAGATACCGTTTTTTTGAGCTTGACGCTGCTTTTTTGCAAATCAAACAAACCGAAATTCAACATGTTTCCTGGTATAAATACATCTTTTATACGCATGTATGCACTGCCATCTTAGCCCTTCCTGCAGGTTTTACACAGTTTAATTCCCGTCTTTTATTACGTTATCCCCGGATTCACAGGAGGGTAGGCTATCTGTATGTTGGTGTAATTTTGTTTCTCGCTGCTCCTTCCGGATTATTAATCGGTTTGCATGCAAACGGAGGTCTTGCCGCACAGGTGGCATTTGTTTTGTTAGGACTGTTATGGTTTTACTTTACTTTAATGGCCGTGCTGACAATCCGAAAGGGAAACGTTCGCAGCCATCAGAAATTTATGTATAGGAGCTTTGCGCTCACCTGTTCGGCATTGACACTACGGTATTGGAAAGTAGTGATCGTATATTTTTTTCAACCTAATCCCATGGATGTCTATCAGATTATCGCATGGCTGGGATGGGTGCCAAACTTATTGATTATTGAATGGTTTATATATAGAAAATTTAACAAATTATGAAAGATCAGGTAGCATAGGTTACCTGAATACAAATGAATTCAATCTAATATAATTATGAAAAGAGTAATGTTGATCGCTTGTATGGGATTGCTTGTCATGGCATCCTGTAAGGATAAGAAAAAGGACCAGAATAATGCTGCCGTTTCCTCATTAAGTAAAGACAGTGTGAAGATGGCAGAAGAAATATATAAAGAATTGTATGGTAATTGGGTCGGAGATTTTGTGATCGATGATGATGTATTTGCTCAGATATCAGGGGATGAAGAGTTACTGCGGTCATTGGATAATCTGCCCAAAATAAACCTGACTATTAAACGTATAACAGCAGATACTGTACTTGGGCAGAATATAGTGAGAGGTAATATGCGTCCGGTTATAGGGAAAATAGAAGATAACGGAGGGAATATTTCTTTTATACTGGATGAACCGGGGGATAAAAAGTCTGACGGAAGATTTGAATTTAAAGTAAAAGGAGATACACTTATCGGAAGCTGGAGAGCATTTGATAGTTCGGTAAAAGTGAAGAAGAGAAATTTTAAGTTGCTCAAAAAACAATTTGCCTACAATCCTAATCTGATGCTGCCGGACGAGATGGAACTGGTCGATTGGCGTAATTCAAAAGAAGAAAAGATTACGGAATTAGACGGAGACACCACCTATTCGTATGTCGCTACTCTATACAGAGCCGCTTCACCTGTAGTGTACAAGATTAATGCTTCGAAGGAAAAACTAACAGAAGCTAAATTGAAAAATCTCAAAAAACTCGATCTGGAAATTATCCGGAATACCATATTCGCCCGACATGGATATGCATTTACAAAAGTGGGAGTACGTCAGTTTTTTGATCCGGTAGAATGGTATGTTCCCATTTCGAATGATGTTTCAGCGCAACTATCATCCCTGGAGAAGGATAATATCCAGTTGTTGAAAAAGTTTGAAAAATATGCAGAAGATAATTACGACAGCTTTGGTCGTTAAGGACTGAAGCGATTGTGCAGAGTTAAATTATTTTATTGTTAATGTGGCTGTTATTAAGAAAATTACTCGTATCTTAATAACAGCATTTTTTTATAGCAATTTTTAATAATAGTTTGTCACATACATGGAAGAAGATCAAATACCACAAGAACTGGAGGTAAGTCCTGCAACGGAAACATCGCTGGACGAAAATGTTCATCATGTTAATAATCCGGTTTTAGATTTACCGCATATTGAAAAAAAATACCTCGGAACAGCTACATCTTATGTGAAGCAAAAAGACGGGTACATCTTTACAGACGGTAGTGCGAAAGTGGAGATAAAAGTTGTCAGCGATGAGATCATTAGAGTCAGACTGGCGCCTAAGGGGTCTTTTCTGGAAGATTTTTCGTACGCGATCACAGATGTCAATCAGCATTCGGCACTTTTCGATATCGAAGAGGACGATAACTTTTACTGCGTCAAAACAAACATGGTCCGGTGTAAGATTCAGAAGAAAGATTTTCTGATTTCTTTTGAAGATCACAACAGCAAAATCGTCAATGCGGATTATACTTCCATGCACTGGGAGGAAAATGCAGATTTTGGAGGCTACTATGTCTATTGTACCAAACATGCCTTTGACCAGGAAGTATTTTTCGGAGCCGGAGACAAGGCTACAAACCTTAATCTGCGGGGTCGACGCATACAGAACTGGAATTCGGACACGTATTCCTATGCTTTTAATCAGGATCCCTTATATAAAACGATTCCGTTTTATATTGGTGTAAATGATGGTGATGCATATGGTATTTTCTTCGACAACACATTCAAGACTTATTTTGATTTTGCAGCCGAGCATCAGGAAAGAACCAGTTTCTGGTCTGAGGGAGGAGAGCTGCAATATTATTATATACACGGTCCTCATATGATGGACGTAGTAAAGCGGTACCATAGTATTACAGGTACACATTATATGCCGCCACTTTGGGCTATTGGCTACCACCAGTGCCGATGGAGTTATTATCCTGAAAATATGGTCAGAGAAGTTGCAAAACAATTCAGACAGCGAAACATTCCCTGTGATGCAATCTATCTGGATATAGACTATATGGATGGTTATCGTTGTTTCACCTGGAATAAACATTACTTTCCGAATCCAAAGAAAATGATCTCGGATCTGGCTTCTAATGGCTTTAAGACCGTCGTGATGATTGACCCGGGTATCAAGGTAGACGACAGCTATTGGGTATTTAAGGAGGGACAGGAGAAAAAGTATTTTTGCCGCAGAGGGGATGATTATTTTATGGAAGGTTTTGTGTGGCCGGGACGTTGTCAGTTTCCTGACTTTACAAACCCTGCTGTACGCGAATGGTGGGGCGGACTTTATAAAGGTCTGGTAGAAGATGGTGTGGCCGGATTCTGGAACGATATGAATGAGCCTGCAGTATTCGGAAGAGGTACGTTCCCGGACGATGTACGTCATTATTACGAAGGACATCGCGGATCACATCGCAAAGCACATAATATCTATGGCATGCAGATGGTGCGTGCAACATATGACGGTCTGAAAAAACTTTACCAAAACAAACGTCCGTTTACGATCACACGTGCGGCATACTCAGGTACACAGCGATATTCATCTGTGTGGACCGGAGATAATATTGCGACCTGGGAGCACCTTAAGATAGGCACACTGCAATTGCAGCGTCTGTCCGTATCGGGACTATCTTTCTGCGGAACAGATATCGGTGGGTTTACAGGAGAGCCGGATGGCGAACTCTATACCCGTTGGATGCAGTTTGGTGTGTTTTCTCCTTTTATGCGGGTACACTCGGCCGGAGATACACGTGATCGTGAACCCTGGAGCTTCGGTGAAGACTGGGAAAAGATCAATAAGAAGTTTATAGAATTGAGATATAAGCTATTGCCTTATATATACTCTGTGTTTTGGGAACAGCATAAGTACGGCCTACCTATACTGAGACCAGTAGCTATGTTGGAACAGCACATCCCTAAAAATCTGCAACGCCAGGAAGAATTTGCTTTTGGGGATAAGATTCTGGTTTCCCCGGTTCTGAATCCTGGGCAGAAAAACAAAATAATCTATCTGCCGGAAGGAAACTGGTATTATTATTTCGATAATACTGGCTTTGAAGGGGGGCAGGAGTATACTATTGATACCCCGCTTGATGAAATGCCGGTATTTGTAAAAGCAGGAAGTGTGATCCCCGAATATCCGGTGATGCAGTATACAGGAGAGAAAAAACTGGAACATCTCCAACTGAATGTATACTATACAGCAGGAGAAGAAGATTCTTATATCTATGCCGATCACGGTGACACTTTCGCTTACGAACAGAATATTTATTCTGAAAAACATTTCATTGTAGACGGTACCCAATCTTTGTTGACCATTACACAGCATGTAGAAGGATTGCACTCTGAACGATTCGATGATTTTCACATATATTTAATAGGATTACCTCAGGAGCCTGTATCTGTTGTACAGGACGGACTGGAGATCAAAATACAAAGAGACAATGAAAACCGTCTTTTTGTAGTCGTTGAGAAAGAATTTAGAAAATTGATTATTCAATAATGTAATCCAAACTGATTATGAGCCAACTGGTAGAAGTTTATTCGCTGTTTACGAACTATGATGTCAGCCTGTTTCGTGCAGGAAAGCTGTATAAGCTTTATGAAAAATTCGGATCTCATGTACTTACTGTAAGTCATGTGGAGGGCGTATATTTTTCTGTCTGGGCGCCAAATGCTCGTAAAGTATCCGTTATCGGAAACTTTAACGGCTGGAATCCGCATAGCCACAGCTTATTTGTTCGTTGGGACGGCAGCGGAATATGGGAAGGTTTTATTCCCAAAATAGGAAACGGTGAGGTTTATAAATATCATATAGAAGCAAATTCCGGAGAAATCCTCGAAAAAGGTGATCCCTATGCTTTACAATGGGAAATACCGCCAAGTACAGCTTCTGTTGTATCGACTAACTGGTACGAATGGGACGACGAGGACTGGATGCAGAAACGATATGTAAACAACGGACTTAATCAGCCTTTTTCAGTATATGAAATGCATTTGGGATCCTGGATGCGAGACCCTGCAGATCCGGCACGTTTGCTGAATTACAGAGAAATCGCTGATAAGCTGGTTCCATATATTACGGAATTAGGATTTACCCATGTGGAATTTCTTCCTGTGATGGAGCATCCTTATTACCCTTCTTGGGGGTATCAGATCACCGGTTATTATGCAGCTTCATCCAGATACGGCAGTTCGCAGGATCTGATGTACCTGATTGAACAGTTGCATAAAAACGGAATCGGGGTTATCATGGACTGGGTACCTTCCCATTACCCGGGAGATAGTCACGGATTGCATCGTTTTGACGGAACATATCTGTATGAACATGAAGATCCGCGTAAAGGATTCCATCCGGACTGGAAGTCTCACATTTTTAATTACGGCCGAAATGAGGTGCGGGCGTTTCTGATCAGCAATGTGATTTACTGGCTCGAGCGGTTTCATATTGACGGTATACGTGTTGATGCTGTAGCATCAATGCTTTACCTTGACTATTCGAGGGAAGAGGGAGAGTGGATACCGAATGAATTTGGAGGACGGGAAAATCTGGAAGCAGTAGATTTTCTGAAAGAATTTAATGAGGCTGTGTACAGTCATTTTCCTGATGTACAGACCATTGCTGAAGAATCTACCTCCTGGCCCGGTGTCAGCAGACCTACGTACACGGGAGGTCTGGGATTTGGTATGAAATGGATGATGGGCTGGATGCATGATACCCTGAGCTATTTTAAAGAGGATCCTGTAAACCGGAAATATCATCATCATAAAATGACATTTGCTACAGTGTATGCATATCATGAAAATTTTATGCTGCCACTTTCACATGATGAAGTCGTGCACGGCAAGCAGTCTCTGATCTATAAAATGCCGGGCGATGAATGGCAGAAATTTGCTAATCTGCGTGCATTATATCTGTACATGTTCACATTCAGTGGTACCAAGCTCCTGTTTATGGGAGATGAGTTTGCTCAGACGCAGGAATGGAATGTAGAGCAATCGCTGGACTGGCATCTGTTGGATTATGCTCCTCACAAGGGGATGAAATCATTTGTAGCAGATCTGAATGCCTTTTACAAAAATCATTCAGCCTTATATCAGCGCAGTTTTGAGCATTCCGGATTTCATTGGATAGAACTAGGGGATGCAGATCAGTCTGTCTTTGTATATACCCGTAAGGGATATGAAGAAGAAGATCAGATCCTTGTAGTCCTGAACCTGACACCAGTCGTAAGACCTGCATTCCGGATAGGCGTTCCGTTGGCCGGAGAATGGGAAGTTGTTCTCAATTCGGACGACCTTAAATATTTTGGAAGCGGAGCTTCCGTGTATACCACAGTCTCAGAGCATCTTTCCTGGATGGGACAGTTGTATTCTATTACGCTGGATCTTCCTCCTCTATGTGGAGTGGCATTGAAAAGAAAATCTGTGGCTAAAGAAGTTCCCGCAGCGAAGATGTTATCTTCAAGAAGTCCGGTTGTTTGATTTTTTTAATTTCTAAAGATTATGATTAATGTTATTCACCTGAGTGTTGAGTGCTATCCTGTGGCTAAAGTAGGAGGGCTGGCCGATGTGGTGGGAGCATTGCCCAAATACCAGAACCGGTTAGGTATCCATGCTTCAGTAGTAATGCCCTGGTATGATAAACCTTTTATTCTGCAACACACTTTTGCTGTGATTGCTACAGGCAGGTTTACCATGGGATCTGCAACGATAGCTTACGAGGTCTGGAAAGAAGAGGATCAGGTGTTGGGGTATGAACTCTATATGATTCGGATACCGGGGTATCTCGACCGTGCTGAAGTATATGGATATGCAGACGAAGGAGAACAGTTTATTGCATTTCAGCATGCTTTTCTGGACTGGCTGATTCAATCAGATCAGACTCCGGATGTCGTGCACTGCCATGATCATCATGTAGGCCTTATTCCGTTTTTGATGCAGTGGGGTAATGATTTTGCGCGTTTACGGGAAGTCAAAACAGTACTTACGGTACATAACGGACAATATCAGGGTTGGATGAATTGGAGCAAAGGAATTCTTTTACCAGCCTTTGATACATGGAAATGGGGACTTTTGGATTGGGACGGACTTATTAATCCGTTGGCTGCAGCTGTCAAATGCTGTACCGCATTTACGACTGTTTCTGAGGGATATCTTCGGGAGCTCTATACAGATGCCAACGGATTGCAGTCACTCTTTGCAGACGAATCGGGCAAAGGCTATGGTATTGTAAATGGTATTGATACCGAAATCTGGGATCCGCAAACAGATCCTGCTGTAAAAGTTCCTTTTCAGGCTAAAAATGTAACCTCCGGGAAAAAGGCAAATAAAGAAGCTTTCTGTAAAGCCTATGGCTTAGATCCGAAAGTGCATTTGCTGGTTTTTATAGGCAGATTTGCAACTGAAAAAGGGGCAGATTTATTGAATGAAATTATTGTTAATTTATTTGAGGTTAAAAACGAAAAATTAAGTATATTTATTTTAGGTTCCGGCGATCAGGAAATCAGAGCATCGTTAGAGGGATTAACAGGTCATTATGAAGGACGTTTTGCCGCGTTTTTCGGGTATGATGAATCCCTTGCACATTGGGTCTATGCATCGGCCGATTTGTTGCTTATGCCATCGCGTGTTGAGCCTTGCGGACTTAATCAGTTATATTCACTTCGGTATGGTACTGTACCTGTAGTGAGGGCCATCGGCGGACTCAAGGATACTGTCATTGATATTACCGCTGAGAACGGTTATGGTATTTCATTCGATGAGGCAACAGTAGAAAGTGCAATAGAGGGCATACAACGTGCTATCCTTTTTGCGGAAGACAAAGCCCGGTTCGATAAGAACAGGAAGAAAATAATGTCCCTTGATTTTTCATGGGACTCATCGGCTAAAAAATACATTCATTTATATAACCAGATAAATAAATAGATTATGTTGCCAAAAGTCGTTTCCATAGTATTGGGCGGAGGACGTGGTACGCGTCTTTATCCCCTGACCGATGAGCGGTCCAAACCAGCTGTTCCGATTGCCGGCAAATATCGCCTGGTAGATATTCCTATTTCGAACTGTCTGAATTCTGGATTTATACGGATATTCGTATTGACCCAGTTTAATTCAGCTTCGCTGAATAAGCATATCAAGAACACTTACATTTTTAGCGGCTTTAGCAAAGGTTTTGTAGACATCCTGGCTGCAGAGCAAACGAATGAAGGTGATCGCTGGTACGAAGGTACTGCCGATGCCGTAAGGCGATCGCGAAAGTATTTGCAAAATGTAGATTACGATTATGTACTTATTCTATCCGGAGACCAGCTTTACCAGATGGATTTTTCGGAGCTCATTGATTTTCACATTCAAAACAAAGGGGAGGTTACTCTTGCTACCATTCCGGTATCTAAAAAAGATGCTCCGGGTTTTGGCATACTGAAAGCAAATGAGCAGAATGAAATTACTTCTTTTATTGAAAAACCAAGTACTGAATTGCTTCCGAACTGGACTTCTGAAGTAAGTGATAATATGAAGGCACAGGGACGTAACTATCTGGCTTCTATGGGTATTTATGTGTTTTCAAAAGGAATTCTAAATCAGTTGCTGAATGAAAATCCGGGAATGGACTTTGGTAAGGAAATTATTCCCGACGCAATTGGACAAAAAAATGTTTTAAGTTATCAATATGACGGATACTGGACAGATATCGGTACAATTGATTCTTTCTTCGAAGCTAATATCGGATTGACAGATGATATCCCTTTATTTAATCTCTTTGACAAGAACACAATTTTTTCCAGAGCACGGATGTTGCCTCCTTCCAAGATTTCAGGGACTACTGTGATCAATAGTATTGTAGCGGACGGATGTATAATAGTAGCTGAAAGTCTGGAGAAATCTGTTATCGGCATACGTTCCAGAATAGGAAAAGGAACCAGATTACATTCCACCTATATGATGGGTTGTGATTATTATGAACATCTGACGGAGGTTATTGAGCTGACAAACACCCAGGCGCCACCACCTGTAGGAGTTGGCGAAAACTGCCATATTGAAAAAGCTATTCTTGATAAAAACTGTAGGATAGGAAATGATGTTTATATAAAAGGAGGTACGCATTTACCGGATGGGGATTTTGATACTTATACGATTCGTGACGGGATCGTAGTGGTAAAGAAAAATGCAATAATTCCACACGGTTTTCAAATAGGATAAGGTAAATGGGGAGATTATCCTGATGTAAGCATAATTTTTTTATACATAAACATTTATAATTAAATACTACCTATGATAGATGCTGAAAAAATATTAAAGGAAGAGCAGATGTATTTCGCTAAAGAAATCATCTGCAACATTCCTTGTCATATCGGATATGTCAAGAGATTTCGCTGGCGTTGGATGGCTACACAATTAAATACTTTTGTATTTATTGCAGAGGTGAATGGCACCATGACGCAACTCATGATGAGATCCTTTGCAAGGGCTTGCTATGACTATGCTATTCATAACAATAAAGGCTGGCCACGGGGATTGCAGTCCGGAGTCGGCGCTATAGCGATTCTGGTTGGAGATGAGATCACGCAGGACGGAGCTGCCTATTGCATGGCAGATCCCAGTGCTCATTTCTCTGCTTTCGAAGTTCCGGTCGCCTATCTTAAAAAATATAAACAGCCTGTACATTTCCGTGGTACACAGATCTGGGGAGCGATTTATTACCCGTATTTCTCTGAAATAATCCGGCGTATATGTGGAAAGCTCGCAGCCAGTCAGTCTCAGGAGTCCATGCCGCCACCATTGCCATCCGCAGATCAGGGACAGCAATAGGGTCCTTACATGCTATAGATAGTTTACAGCAAAAAAAACGCCATTTCAACCGGGAAAGAATTCTAAAATATGCGTCTTATTTTAGCAGACTGTTCCACAAGCCGAGATGGCGAAAAGTTATATCAGGTACTGAAAAGTACCTGTTTGTTTTTAGCTAAGTTTTGATAAAGCTTCTTTGATTCTTCTAAGAGCTTCTTTCAGGTTCTCATCTGAAGCAGCGTATGAAAGACGGATATAATTGTTGTTTCCGAATGAATCACCACCTACAGTAGCCACATGTCCTTCATTTAAAAGATACAAAGCCAGATCAGCAGAATTTTGGATAATATTTCCATTGCTGTCTTTTTTTCCAAAGAAAGAACTGATTTCCGGGAAGAAATAAAAGGCACCCTGAGGAAGGTTTGTTTTTACACCAGGGATATCATTCAACAGGTCATATACCAGTTGACGTCTGCGTGCAAATGCTTCTTTCATCTTATTGACACTTTCCAGTCCGCCTTCGTAAGCTGCAATACCTGCACGCTGTGAAATAGAACATGTTCCTGAAGTCGTCTGTCCCTGCATTTTATCATTGGCAGCAGCGATTTCCTTGTTTGCTGCTATATAACCCAGACGCCATCCAGTCATAGCAAAGGCTTTTGAAAAACCATTTACAACGATTACTCTGTCTTTAATGCTTTCAAATTGTGCTATAGATTCGTGCTGATCAACAAAATTGATATGCTCGTAGATTTCATCCGATATAATGTAGATCTCAGGATGTTTTTCAAACACCGCTACCAAACCTGCCAGCTCTTCTTTACTGTATACCGAACCTGTCGGATTACATGGAGAAGAAAACATAAATACTTTTGATTTAGGTGTGATTGCTGCTTCTAACTGGGCAGGCGTAATCTTGAAATCCTGATCAATTTCAGTATCTATAAATACAGATTTTCCTTCAGCCAATACTACCATTTCAGAGTAAGAAACCCAATATGGAGTAGGAATAATGACCTCGTCACCCGGGTTGACCAATGTTAACAATACATTTGAAAGGGACTGTTTAGCACCTGTAGAAACTACAATCTGCGAAATATCATAATTCAGTCCGTTCTCATTTTTCAATTTATTGACAATCGCTTGTCTAAGTTCAGGATATCCCGGAACAGGAGAATAGCGGGTGTAGTTTTCGTCAAGAGCTTTCTTAGCAGCTTCCTTAACGTTGTCCGGCGTATTGAAATCAGGTTCTCCAACACTTAAACTGATGACATTGACTCCTTTTGCGGCTAATTCACGACCAAGTTTTGTCATTTTTAGCGTAGCTGATTCGGATAAATTATTAATCCTATCTGATAAAATTGATGTTGTACTCATGGTATCACAAAGATATTATATAGAATGCAAATAATGGGTTAATTTCTTGAAAAAAGAAAAACAAATTCAGGAAATTATATCAAAATCTATAATTATGAGCCAAAACTTAAGAAGTTTAAAATAACTCGTAGTTTTGTTTACTCAAAAATGAGAGCATGGGCTGCTGATTTTCCGTACATTCAGTCCCGTTTCTTTGATCGATGATCCGGCAATTAAAAGATACGGAAGATATCCTAACGTGTTTTTTTGTAAAAATCTTAAATGATGTCCAGAGAAAAAAGATTAGTACTTCTATCCTTGATGACGGGCCTTGTTCTGATGCTGATAAAGTTTACAGCTTATCTTATTACTGATTCTAATGCGATATTTACAGATGCTGCAGAAAGTATCGTGAATGTGGTCGCATCGGGCTTTGCATTTTACAGTATCTATCTGTCTGCCCGGCCCAGAGACGAAAACCATCCTTACGGACACGGGAAAGTAGAGTTCTTCTCTGTCTTTGTGGAGGGAGGACTTATCTTTATTGCAGGGTTGATTATCCTTGTTAAGGCTGTTTATAATCTTTTCTTTCCTAATGAACTGTCCAATCTTTCAGAAGGTATAGGGTTGATTGCTGTAACCGGTCTTGTCAATTTTATTGTAGGTCTGTATCTTGTCAAAAGAGGGCGCTCACTCAAATCTTTAACGATTGAAGCGGACGGAAAGCACCTGCAGGTCGATGCCTACAGTACTTTTGGTCTCATCACCGGTCTGTTGCTTATTACCTGGACTGATCTGGCCTGGATAGATAGCGTCATCTCCTTATTGTTAGGTGCGTTTATTTTGTTTAACGGATATCGCTTGTTACGAAAGTCAATCGGCGGGTTAATGGATGAGTCTGATCTTGAACTCGTCAATGAAGTCGTAGATACATTGAATGCGGTACGGCGTACAGAATGGATAGATATCCACAATCTGCGGGTCCAGCGTTATGGAAATGAGCTACATGTCGATTGCCACCTGACACTTCCCCGATATTATAAACTGGATAGGGTACACGACGAGATTTCGGCTCTGGACACTATCGTAAATGCTGAATTATCTACCCGGACAGAATTTTTTGTACATGCAGACCCTTGTCTGCCTGAATGTTGCAGCTATTGCGGGATAGCAGATTGCGCTGTACGGTCAGCCGCATTTACTAATGATATACAATGGGATATTCAAAATGTAACCCGCAATAAAAAGCATTTTGAAAGTATAGACCCTTCGTAAAAATCACTTGTAAGGCAGGTAAAAGCAGGCTATTGTAAAAAAAACTTATCATACCCTATCTTTTCGGGACTAAATATGCTGTGAAAAAAGTATCTTTGCTGTTTAAAAAGCGATTTTAAAATCTTATATGAAGCATATTCGTAATTTCTGTATTATTGCCCATATTGACCATGGTAAGAGTACATTGGCAGATCGATTACTGGAGTTTACAAACACCATTAGTCAACGTGAGGCGCAAGCACAATTGCTTGATAATATGGATCTTGAGCGTGAGCGTGGGATTACCATCAAGAGTCATGCGATTCAGATGAATTATAAAAAAGACGGTGAGGAGTATATTCTAAACTTAATTGATACACCCGGACACGTCGATTTTTCCTATGAAGTTTCCCGTTCTATAGCAGCCTGCGAAGGTGCATTACTGATCGTAGATGCTTCTCAGGGTATTCAGGCGCAGACTATTTCCAATCTTTATCTTGCATTGGAACATGATCTGGAAATCATTCCTATCTTAAATAAAATGGACTTACCGGGTGCTATGCCTGAGGAAGTTAAAGACCAGATCATTGATCTGATCGGAGGAAACAGAGAGGACATTATTCCTGCATCCGGAAAAACCGGACTGGGGGTTCCAGATATTCTGGAAGCGATTGTAAAGCGTGTGCCTGCTCCTGTTGGGGATCCGGACGGACCTTTACAGGCTTTGATCTTTGACTCTGTGTTTAATTCGTTTCGAGGTATCATGGCCTACTTTAAAGTAGAAAACGGTGAAATCCGCAAGGGAGACCGTGTCAAGTTTATCGCCACAGGCAAAGAATATTTTGCGGATGAGATCGGAACATTGAAATTGAATCAGGTTCCTAAAGATGTCATCAAAACAGGTGATGTAGGCTATATTATTTCAGGTATCAAAGAAGCCCGTGAGGTGAAGGTAGGAGATACGATCACTCACAGAGATCGCCCAAGTCCGAATGCCATTCAGGGATTTGAAGAGGTTAAACCAATGGTTTTTGCCGGTATTTATCCTGTAGATACTGAAGACTACGAAGAATTACGTGAATCTATGCACCGTTTGCAGTTAAACGATGCTTCTCTGGTATTTGAACCGGAATCTTCTGCTGCACTGGGTTTTGGTTTCCGATGTGGTTTCCTCGGAATGCTGCATATGGAGATTATACAGGAACGTCTGGAACGTGAATTCGACATGACTGTTATTACGACCGTACCCAACGTGTCGTATAAAGCCTATCTGACAAAAGATAACGAAGAAGTCATCGTTCATAACCCTTCAGATCTGCCTGATCCAAGTAAGCTGGATGCTATCGAAGAGCCTTATATCAAAGCTAACATCATTACAAAGGCAGAATTTGTCGGCCCTATTATGTCACTTTGTATTCAAAAAAGAGGTGTTATTGTAAATCAGTCTTATCTGACTTCGGATCGTGTTGAATTAATATTTGAGATGCCGATGGGAGAGATCGTATTTGATTTTTATGATAAACTGAAGACTATTTCTAAGGGGTATGCTTCATTTGATTATACTCAGATTGGGTACCGTACTTCGGATCTGGTCAAATTGGATATTCGTCTGAATGATGAGCCGGTAGATGCCCTTTCGTCATTGATTCACAGATCAAATGCATACGATTTCGGTAAGAAGATTTGTGAGAAACTGAAAGAATTGTTGCCACGTCAGCAATTTGAAATTCGAATCCAGGCTTCTATCGGAGCGAAGATTATTGCGCGTGAGACTATCAGTGCTTTACGTAAAGACGTTACTGCCAAATGTTACGGAGGAGATATTTCCCGTAAACGTAAACTTCTGGAAAAACAGAAAAAAGGTAAGAAACGCATGCGTCAGGTAGGGAATGTCGAAATTCCGCAATCTGCATTTATGGCGGTGTTGAAATTAGATTAATAGCATCATAAAAAATCCTATTCCTATTATAACATGAATATTTTAGACGGAAAACTCGTTTCTGCAAAAATTAAAGAAGACATTAAAGCCGATGCTGCAGCTTTTACAGCACAAGCTGGGCGTAAACCTCATTTGGTAGCTATACTGGTCGGTAATGACGGCGGTAGTGAAACCTATGTTGCGAGTAAAATGCGCAATTGTGAACTTGTTGGTTTTGATTCTACAAATATCCGATACGATGTCGATATTACAGAAGCAGAACTGATTGCCAAAATTCAGGAAATCAATGCGGATGATACGATTGACGGACTGATTGTTCAATTACCTTTGCCAAAGCATATTGATCCGGACAAAATCACAGAAGCTATTGATTATCGTAAAGATGTGGATGGTTTTCATCCTGTAAATCTGGGACGTATGCAGCGTAACTTACCTTGTTTTATTCCCGCTACTCCTTACGGTATTATGCTGATGCTCGATTATTATAAAATAGAAACAGCCGGTAAGCATGCCGTAGTTGTAGGCCGCAGTAATATTGTAGGTTCTCCTATGAGTATACTATTGGCCCGTAATGCTAATCCTGGAAATTGTACAGTGACATTAACACATAGCCGTACAAAAGACCTGAAAGCAGAAGTGCTTCGTGCAGATATTATCGTTGCTGCTATCGGCAAGAAAAACTTTGTTACAGCCGATATGGTTAAAGAAGGAGCGGTAGTGATAGACGTAGGTATTAACCGTGAGGATTCTACAGAGACAAAATCCGGCTTTAAACTGTATGGTGATGTGGATTTTGAGCATGTAGCACCTAAATCTTCCTGGATCACGCCGGTACCGGGTGGAGTAGGATTGATGACTATTGTGGGATTGCTGAAAAATACATTGGAAGCTGCCAAAGGTAATATCTACCAAAAGTAAAATTTTTGGTACAGAAATTGTTCAATTTGGTCTTTAAACTAAATTAAATTGAATATGAAAAAAATTGCACTTTTAGCGGTAGTTGCCACAGCTCTGACTATGGCATCATGTAATAACTCATCAAATCAGCACGCAGGACATGATCACGCAGATCACGATTCGATAACTGCTGGAGACCATGTCGATGCCGCAATTTCTGATCTTCAGAAAGCTGAAGCAGATGCAAAAGCAAAAGCTGAGCAAGCTAAAAAGGATTTGGATGATGCTATTGCCCGCGGAGACAAAAAAGCTGAAGAAGCTGCCCGTAAGGCCTCTGAAGAAGCGAATACTGCCTGGGAAAAAACTAAAACAGCATTAAAAGATGCCGGTCAGGACATTAAAGAAGGATTGGATAAAGCTGCAGATGCTACAGGTAAGGCAACAAGTGATGCTGTTGAAGCTACTAAAGATGGTGCAAATAAAGCAATAACCGAAACAAAAGAAGCCGCTGAAAAAGTTGGGGATGCAACTAAAAAAGCAGCGAGCGATGTAGAAAACAAAGCTAAAAAAGTAGGTGAAGCCTTAAAAAACTAAAAATCAGTATAAAACATATTGATTGTTAATTTTAATTGGAGCGTCTGATCGAAAGATCAGACGCTTTTTGTGTAAATAAATCCCTGTGGTATCCTTATTTAAGGAATTTTTTTCAATAATTTCAGATAATGATATACATATATGCTGCAACTATATAACAGATTAATGCGCATATTTCTGAAATTTGCAGTGTTCAAGTCGTAAAGAATAATATACATGACAGCAGATACTAAAACTCCGATTTATATTCCACTTGCAGATGTGGAAAGTGACCATGGTGCACTTATCATTGACAAAGAATTAGATAAAATCTCCGGCATACAGACGCACAAGGTCGAGCTAAATAATCAACGTGCTGTAATTACGGCTAAAGATCCTGAAATCATAAATAAGTCTGTTTCCGCTATCCGGAATCTCGGATATGAGGTGATCACTACGCGTAAAACATATCCGGTACTGGAAATGAGCTGTGCATCATGTGCTTCCAGTGTAGAAAGTTTGCTGAAATACCTGCCGGGTATAGTTCGTGCAGATGTCAATTTTGCCACAGCCTCTGTGGCAGTGGAATACTTTCCAAATATGACCAATCCGGATCAAATACAGAAAACTGTACAGTCAGGGGGATATGATCTTTTGATAGAAGACGAAGATAATCAGGCTGCAACTCTGGAAGAGATCCATCAGGATAAATTTAATAAGCTAAAAAGGAAAACCATCGGCGCAGCTATTATAACGCTGCCGGTAGTGATTATAGGTATGTTTTATATGGATATGCCTTATGCAAATCCGATTATGTGGCTGCTTTCTACTCCGGTCGTCCTGTGGTATGGCAAAGATTTTTTCATTAATGCCTGGAAACAAGCGAAGCATCGTTCCGCCAATATGGATACACTGGTTGCCCTGGGATCAGGAATTGCTTACGTTTTCAGTGTATTTAATACTGTCTACCCATCCTTTTGGACAGATCGCGGCATCCATGGTCATGTTTATTTTGAAGCAGCAGCTGTCATTGTGACTTTTATTCTGCTCGGAAGATTGCTCGAAGAAAAAGCTAAAGGTAATACCTCATCAGCTATTAAGAAACTGATGGGTTTACAACCTAAGACCGTCACTATAATCCGGGATAACGGAGAGCAACAAATTACTCCCATCGCCAATGTACAGGTCGGAGATATACTGCTGGTCAAACCGGGAGAACAGGTCGCTGTGGATGGACTGGTGATCAGCGGACAGTCTTATGTAGATGAAAGCATGCTGAGCGGAGAACCTGTTCCTGTAAGTAAACAGGAAAATGAATCTGTCTTTGCCGGAACAATCAACCAGAAAGGTAGCTTTCAATTTAAGGCTGAGAAGGTCGGATCTGAAACAATGCTGGCTCAGATCATCCGGATGGTACAGGAAGCGCAGGGAAGCAAAGCTCCTGTACAAAAACTGGTCGATAAGATCGCCGGAATATTTGTACCTGTTGTCATTACGATCGCTATAATTGCCTTTATTACCTGGATCCTTGTGGGCGGAGATAATGGTTTTTCACAGGGACTCATTGCATTAGCTACTGTGCTGGTCATTGCATGTCCTTGTGCATTAGGTCTCGCTACTCCTACGGCTATTATGGTAGGAATAGGCAAGGGTGCTGAGAAAGGTATATTGATTAAAGATGCTGTAAGCCTTGAACTGGCTAAAAAAGTAACCGCTGTGGTACTGGATAAAACGGGTACCATTACAGAGGGTAAGCCTGTAGTCACAGATAGTCTTTGGTATACCGAAAATCAGGATATCAGACGGGTTTTACTCAGTATTGAAAAGCAATCAGAGCATCCGCTCGCAGATGCTGTTGTCAAACATCTGGCAGATAGCAGCACATTGGCTATCTCAGATTTTGACAGTTTAACCGGAAAAGGAGCAAAGGCAAGTTTTCAGGATACGATTTACTATGTTGGTAATCGTAAATTGATGCAGGAACAGGATATCCATATTCCGGATGATATTGCTGAAACTGCAGATAAATGGAGTAATGAATCTAAAACGGTTATCTGGTTTTCAGATGACAAGCATGTTCTGGGATTATTTGCAATAGCGGATCAGATCAAGGGAACTTCGATACAAGCTATTCAGGAATTAAAACAGGCAGGTATAGCGGTGTATATGCTCACCGGAGATAACGATGCAACAGCCAAAGCTATTGCTGCTGCGACTGCTATTACTGCATATAAAGCAGAGGTACTTCCTCATGAAAAAGCTGAATTTGTAAAGCAACTTCAGCAACAGGGTAAGATTGTAGCTATGGTGGGTGACGGTATCAATGACAGTACAGCGCTTGCACAGGCAGATGTCAGTATAGCGATGGGTAAAGGAAGCGATATCGCTATGGATGTAGCTAAGATGACCATTATCTCTTCGGATCTTACCAAGATCCCTGAAGCCATCCGTCTTTCCAGACAAACGGTAGCTACAATCCGTCAGAATTTGTTTTGGGCATTTATCTATAATGTTATCGGTATTCCATTGGCAGCCGGCGTATTGTATTCTGTAAATGGCTTTTTACTGAACCCGATGATTGCTGGAGCTGCAATGGCACTCAGCAGTGTGAGTGTGGTAAGTAATAGTCTTTTGCTGAAAATGAAAAAATAATATTATACATTATTACCATAATGATGTAAATCAGAATAAATAAAAAGTAGTGAAATTTGTAGTACAAGAATAAATTAAATACTCATGAACGATACATTAAAATTCAAAACCAATATTAAATGTAGTAACTGTGTGGCTAAGGTTACTCCATTTTTAGATGCGGAGGAAGGTATAAAGCAGTGGCAGGTGGATACTACTACTGCAGATAAAATCCTTACAGTAGAAGCAAATGGTATAACTGAAAGCGAAATTAAAGAAGCTGTAGAAAAGTCGGGTTTTAAAATCGAGTCTTTCTGATAAAAATTTTCCGGTGGTTTGTTGAATCGTATGGAGGTGTTTTAAAAAACATTCTCCATACTTTTTTATAAGGCTTTGGCTGGCTAATGTTGTACTGCCGTGCAAAGCTCAATAAGGAATCCATCGGTATCTCTCAGGTATACCACCTGTTGTCCCCAGGGTTTGGTTGTAAGGGGAGATACGACAGTAGCACCCACAGAGATTGCCGTTTCAAGCACTTCTTCAATCTGTTCAGTAACAAATCCTATTTCTACGGCAAAGGGCTTGATCTGCAGGTTTGCTTCCGTAAATCCGTCAGGAAGATTGGATGCGGCTAATTCTTTGGAGGCAAAGGATAAGGTTGTTTCACCGGTAAGCAGTTCAGCATAATCATTCTGAGGTGTGATGAATTTTCGCTCTAATCCAAAAGCTTTTTCATAAAACTGAATTGATTTCGTAACATCAGATACATATAGTATTGTATAACCTAATTTTACCATAGGGAATTTATTTAAGATAAGTGAACGCTAAAATTAGAGAATAAAAGTCAGAATTACTGAGAAATCGAAACAGCTGAAGGATATTATCTTTTTAGCAGGCTGGGGGCAATTCCGAATCTTCGTTTGAATGCTACTGTAAAGTGTTGTGGATTTTTGTAGCCGACAGCGTCAGCTACTTCACTGATATTCATGTGCTGATCCCGGATCATCTTATGTGCCTGCTCCATTTTGGTGTCATTCCAAAAACCAAAAACTGTCGTACCGAATAGTTCCTTAAATCCCTTTTTTAATAAAAAATCATTTGTACCTACTCTTCTGGCCAGGTCTGTAAGACTATAGGACTGATCTATATGTTGCAGCATAAACTCCCTGACGGCATATATTTTCTCTATATCTGATTTTTTGAGAGAAGAAGGGGAAGGATTATCCGAACTCATCTGTTCCAGTTGTAAAAGTAAGAGCTCGATCACCTTTGCTTCAAGATACATTCGCTTGAAAAGTCCTTTACGGTCACAGTTGATGATTTTCTGAATAATCTGCAACATTTCCAGATTGATCAGATTATTATGTTTATGGAGAAATGTAGAGCGTCCGGCTGCTATTGCATTATGAAAATAATGGAATAAAGAGCCCTCTTCAGGTAAATAACGTTTGAAAAAAGCGGGATGGAGATTGACCTCAAATACCTTTAAATCCTGTTGCTCCCATTGAATCTGGCCGGATATATTATTGGCATAAATAATATTATGCTGATTGCTGCTGAAATTAAGGTGATGCTGCATGTCATCTGAAGAGGTAATGCTTTCACCACTGAGTGTAAAGTGCATTTCGACCGTTTCAAAATCACTCTCAAAGTGAATTCTGGTTTTTTTTGCCAGTGCAATATCCCCGTAACCAATATGGATGCCATCAAAATACACTTCTTTATAAAACCCCTTCCCAAACGGATTATCAATATGCAGACACTCTTCTCTCATATCGGGGTCTGAAGCATGGTGTGCATTAGGATAGTCCTTGTACAGTACAAGATCCGGAATGTCGTCTGCATAGAGGTTTAAGACCATGTTGTATAGATAATATGTGCTAACTGGCGAATTAATCCGTTATTCGGCATTTTTTCTCCCTGACGCGTAAGGATCAGATCGACCTGATGTAATACCTTTGCAAATATAGTGAATTATTTAGAATCTTTCTAAATAAAGCGCGCGAGATTAACTATATAATAATTAAATAAAACATGGATACAGTTACAAAAGCAAAAAAGAAGGGGATTGTCCGGTTGCTGGAGATTGCCGGTAAAGAAAAAAAACTATTGATTATTTCGGGTCTGTTGGCCATTTTACATGCTTTGCTGAGTCTGGTCCCGTATGTACTTGTCTTTTATATTGTGCGGGAACTTACTAAAGATTCAGTAGATTTTGGCTCTTCTGATCAGTATATACGTTACGCTATTCTTGCAGCTGTGCTGAGTATGGCTGTTCTGTATATTTCCGTTATAGTCTCCCATTTGGCGGCTTTCAACATTCTTTTTGAATTAAGAAAATTTATGATCTGTAAAATAGGAAAATTACCGATCGGATATCTTTTTAACCGAAGTTCAGGTGCTCTTCGTAAGATGCTGGCAGATGATGTGGAACGTATAGAGACGTTTATAGCACATCAGATTCCAGATTTTGTAAAGGGAGTAACGCTACCGGTCATTACTATTTTCTTTTTGTTTACGCAGGATTGGAGATTAGCCCTTGTGAGTTTTATCCCGTTAATTGTACTGGCGATATGGATTCCGAGGGCATATGGAGGTCAGAACAAAGAGCTTATCCGCAATTATCATCAATCACTGGAAGATATGAATGCGGGTATAGTGGAGTATGTAGGTGCTATTCCGGTGATGAAGATCTTCGGTACATCTGCGGAGACTTTTGAAAAATACGGGAATACTGTTCGCCGGTTTAATGTATTTGTCGGAGAATGGATTAAAAGCAGTACACCTGCCTTTGCTGTTTTTATAAGTTTTGTGAGTAATGCGATGTTGCCTGTCCTGATTGCGGGTCTGTATCTCTACTTTAACCACGGAGTCACCTTAGCTACTCTTTTGCTTTTTTTGATTCTGGGTACCGGATATATCAAGCCATTGTTTGTCCTGAATAATATGGGAATGCAGTTGTCTGTTATCAATCGTGGAGTAGAACAATTGGATGAACTGCTGGATGAAGAAGGGCTTGTTGAAAAAGAAGTTCGACAAACTCCGGAAGTATTTGACCTGCAGTTTGAGAACGTTTCCTTTTCATATGATAATAAGGTTTCTGTTCTAAAAGATATTAGTTTCAAAATTCCTGAAAAAGCTGTTGTAGCTCTTGTGGGTCCTTCGGGGGCAGGTAAGAGTACGGTCGGGCAGCTTATCGCCCGATTTTGGGATATCCATAGCGGCAGTATCCGTATTGGAGGAATAAATATTAAAGAATATCCTACTGCACAGTTGATGGAACTGGTTTCTTTTGTTTTTCAGGATAGCTTTATGTTTCAGCAGTCGATGTATGAAAATATCCTTATGGGAATGGATAAGACTTATGAAGAAGTTATGCAGGCTGCCAAAGCAGCACAGATTCATGAAGAGATCTTGTCTCTCCCTGAAGGTTATGAAACTTTATTCGGACAGGATGGGGTACACCTGAGCGGAGGTGAACAGCAACGGATCCAATTGGCCAGAGCCATTCTCAAAAATGCTCCTGTTCTGATTTTGGATGAAGCAACAGCTTTTGCAGATCCCGAAAGTGAGTATAAGATACAGCAGGCATTCAGCGAACTGATTAAGGATAAGACGGTTTTGATTATTGCGCATAGGCTCAGTACGATTACGGACGTAGATTCGATACTGGTATTTGATAAAGGAAACCTGACGGATCAGGGTACGCATGAAGTATTGCTGGAAGAAAGTGAGTTATACCAACGTATGTGGAATGCACATACCCGGGCTAAAGAATTTGTAATATAATGGATAATATGCCTTTTAAGGACATGACTGTCCTGATCTTTTAATTGAATAATACATAGTATATAAGTATAAAATAATATGATACAACATTTGAGATATGTGACTGCTCTGAATCCCGGAGGAACACGCAAGATGATTTTTTGGGAGATTTTGCACAGCATCTTTGTGGCTGCGCCTTCAGGTATTTTGCTGGTCGTAATCTGGGAACTGTTTTCTGATAAGCCGGACATGACAAGAGTATCAGGAGCTGTGATCCTGATGAGTATAATGCTGATCACACAGTTTTTTATTGCTTCGAAGACAATGGTAGGTTCTAATTTGCTGGTATACGGGCTTGCGAATCAATTGCGGATCAGGCTTGGCAATCGTCTTCAGAAATTTTCTTTAGGTTTTTTTAAGCAGAAAGATCCGGGAGAGATAGCCGGTATTGTGTTGCAGGATGTTGCCAGTTTTGAAGGGATTTTCGGACACAGTGTCGGAAACCTGGCATCAGCTATTTTCGGAACAACAGTTTTATCCATCTTCCTGTTTGCTTACGACTGGCGTCTGGCACTTTGCCTGCTTGCTGTGCTTCCGTTGATATATCCGGTATTGCTGATTTCCAATAGTCTGGTTTCTTCCTTAGGCAAAAAACAGATTGCAGCACGCAATAGTGTTGGATCTAAATTTCTGGAATATGTACAGGGAATTCTCCATCTCAAATCTTATGGTTTGGTCGGGGATAAGAACAAAAATCTTGAAAATGCTTTTGATGAACTGCGAAAAAGAAGCATACGTCTTGAAGCTGTTCCCGGACCGTTTCTAGTCACCGCTTCTGTATTTTTTGAGGTTGGATTTGTCGTTATGTTAGGTTTGGGATTGTATTATCTTTCGCAGGGCAGCATTACTATTCCTGTGTTGATCACTTTTCTGATTATGGGCTATAATCTGTATAACCCATTAAAGGTATTAATGGTGGATTATCTCACCCTGCGGTATATGAATGAGAGTCTCGGCCGGATTATCAATGTACTGGAAGAACCTACTATGGAAACGGACAGAAATGAGTTTCCGACGCGTTTTGATATCGAATTTGATCAGGTCAGTTTCGGTTATAAGGACCGTATGACAGTACGTGATCTTACATTTCATGTTCCCGAGCAGTCCATGCTTGCATTGGTCGGTCACTCCGGATCCGGTAAGACGACGATTGCTTCGCTGATCGCCCGTTTCTGGGATGTTAATAGCGGATCTATAAAAATAGGAGGGGTAGATATCCGTCATATTAATCAGGACAGGTTCTATTCGCTAATCAGCGAGGTCTTTCAGGAGGTCTATCTGTTTGATGATACGATCTACAATAATATTAAGATCGGTAAGCCGGATGCCAGCTCAGAAGAGATTATTGAGGCTGCTGAGAAAGCAATGGTTCTGGATTTTGCATGGGAATTTCCTAATGGTATGTATACGCGTGTGGGTGAGAAAGGATGTATGTTGTCCGGAGGACAAAAACAGCGTATCAGCATTGCAAGAGCCTTGCTGAAAGATGCTCCTATTGTACTGCTCGATGAAGCTACTGCAAGTCTGGATCCTGAAAATGAGATCTACATTCAGCAGGCTATTCTGGAACTCGTCAAATCCAGAACAGTAATAGTCATTGCGCACAAGTTGGCTACTATTCAGAAAGCTCAGCAGATACTGGTGCTGCAAAATGGAGCTGTACTGGAAAGAGGGACGCATGAAGAGCTGATCAGCAAGCAGGGGAAATATGAGAAACTATGGAATATCCAGCAACAATCCGGTGGCTGGAAAGTGAAAAGCAGCGTGCAGGTCTGATAAATCTTACAAAACAGGTTAGCTGCAGACCGATTCACTGTATTTTTTTATTGAGGTTTAGTGGTTGAGGCCAGATTATATTTTGATCTGGCTTTACTGCTTGGTTACCAGAGGTAATGATGAAAAATTAAAAAATCATTTCTATCTTTATATCTGCCGCATAGCTGTATGTTAATATTGCAAAGTGTAATGTTAACATACGCTTTACATTGCGGTAAAATGATAAACCTATTTTTAGCCACAGTTCACACCTTAATATTTAGTTATGTCGGCTGATTTTACTGATCAGACCTCTGATTTTACCACCTTTGAATCGCTTTACAAAGCATGGAATACCCGTGTGTATGCCTATGTGCTCAAAAAAACGGGTTCAACCTTTGTGGCTGAAGAGGTTGTACAATTGGTATTTATCAAAATATGGAAGAACAGCCAGTATGATCTCAAACATATCAAGTGGGAAGCTCAGTTATTCTGTGTTACCCGTTCGGTCATGATCGATTATATGAGGCAATCTGCACGATATAGCCGTAACGATAGTTTGTGGGAAGGATCTTTGGATTATCATTATCAGACAGAAGTAGAAGACCGCGAAAATATGGAACGCTTAAGGCGAGAGGTCGACCGTATGCCTCCCATGCGTCAGAATGTATTCCGGATGAGTCGCTTTGAACATCAGACTTATGCCCAAATCGCAGAACGTCTGCAGATCTCTGTCCGCACCGTAGAGAACCATATCGCTTCTGCTCTGAAGGTGCTCAAAAAAAACTTATTCTTTCTGCTATTCTTTTTTTAATTTTTTTCACTGCTGACTAGGGGGGATGCGTACTGACATCGTATACCTATCAGATGAACATCAGTAGAGAACTAATCAATAAATTTTTAAAAGGCCGGTGCACGCCTGAAGAACATGCTTTTGTACAGTCATATCTGGAAGAGCATGGCGAAGATGCGGCAGCTTTCTTCCCGGAAGAGGAGTGGACAGAATGGTCTGAAGATAACTCGTATGATGAGTCACGACAGGATGAAATCTTTCAACTGATTGTTCAGCAGTTGCAGGAAGAAGAGTTGCAACCACGTCTGTATCTTTCATTTTTGTACAGAGTGGCAGCTGCCGCAATATTGCTTCTTGTATGTGCTCTGGGAGAGCGTGCTACCCGGCATGATCAGGCTCCGCTTATAACAGGAATTCAGAGAGAAATTCCTACACTGTATCGTATCAATGCGAGTAATCAACCCATGAATATTGTCATGAGTGATAGCAGTTCGGTATTACTTTATCCGAATGCGGAACTGCGTTATGCCGAAAATTTTAAGTGGAAAAACAAACGTGAGGTCTGGCTGGTCGGAAAGGCAAAGTTTTCTGTTCATAAGGATAAGACAAAGCCATTTATGGTGTATTCGGACCGGCTTGTTACGACGGCACTCGGTACACAGTTTATAGTAGATGCTCCCCGGCAGGCTAAACATGTGGTAATACGATTGTTAGAGGGTTCTATTCGTGTGGAAGATTATCAGGAAAAAATAAATGGTCAATATATAAGTCAGATCCTCCGGCCCGGAGAAGAAGTCAATATTCAGTTGTCAACGCTTTCGCTATTGGCTGATGTTCCTAAGAAAGCTCCTGTATCACCGGATCAAAAAAATGTCCCTGCTGTGTCAAAACCTGAAGAACTGGCATTTAAGAATAAGAAGTTAGCCGAAGTACTCAGCGAAATAGACAAGGCTTACGGTACGGATACGCGCTGGTCAATAGCGGGTATAGAAAAGCTTCACTTTTCAGGAAGGTATGAACGAAATGCTGATAATTACCGGGTCATCCTGAATGATATAGCCGTGCTGCATCACCTGATCCTGCAGATCGATGATAACGGGAAGGGGGCACAGTTGAAACAAGAAATAAATAAATCCGAATAACAGAATATTCATGTATAAGCGATAACATTTACAGTAACAACTTTATTGAATCAGATTATGAAAAAAAACAGACTTTTTGTACCAGGGATGGGGCTTACCTTTCATTTATGGATAAAGCGGCCATCCTTAAATCCAAAGCTGTCTTATGCTTTGGCCATGTCTATGCTGATCGGAGTATCGGTTTCAGAGGCGCAGACGAATGCATCCGTATCCGGTCTGGTGCGTGATGAGCAGGGAGTGAAAATATCCGGTGCTACTATTACGATAGAAAATAAATTGACGGCTTTTCGTAAAAGCAGTACAACTGATGCTGAGGGGGTATTTGTATTTGAAGGAATTCCTGCGGGCGGAGGATATACTTTTGTAATCAGTTCATTGGGTTACAGTAAAAAGGAGCTTACAGGCTATGCGATCAAAAGCAATGACAAACTTGCTATCAGTGTTACGCTGGAATCCAGAAATGATGTGCTGGAGGAGGTCGTGGTAACAGCTTTGGGTATCAAACGGGAGAAAAAAGCTTTGGGATATACTGTGGCTGAATTAAAAGGAAATGAGCTGACACAGGGGAAAGAAGCGAATGTGGCCAATGCCCTGTCGGGTAAGGTAGCCGGTGTACAGGTAAGCCGTGCAGCATCAGGAGCCGGTGGTTCATCGAAAGTGATTATCCGTGGTAATAATTCATTGATCGGCAATAGTCAGCCGCTTTATGTCGTGGATGGTGTGCCGATTGACAATCAGAATTACGGTGCCGCAGGGAGTTCCGGTGGAACAGATTACGGAGATGGTATCAGTAACATTAATCCGGAGGATATCGAAACTATTTCGGTTCTGAAAGGTCCTAATGCTGCGGCATTATATGGACAGCGGGGTTCAAATGGTGTTATTCTTATCACAACTAAAACAGGAAAAGCAGGCAGAGGCTTAAATATCAATTTTAACAGTGATTTTTCTATAGGTACGGCTCTTGTACTTCCGGATTTTCAGAATGTATACGGGCAGGGTTTAAACGGTAATTTTACACATTTCAGAAAGACCGATGGTACGATTGTGACAATGGCAGACGCTATTGCCAACAATTATTCCGGTATGCCCAAAATGAGTGCGGGCAGGGACAGATTGATGCGGTCATCATGGGGAGCGAAAATGGAGGGACAGCAGTATGAGGATCAGTTTGGAAATGTCTTAAGTTTCACTCCGAAACCGAATACATATGGCGATTTTTTTGATACGGAGAAACAATTTGTAAATGACCTGAGCGTAGACGGAGGTAATGAAAAGATCAACTATCGGTTTTCATATGCCAATACAAATATCAAAGGATATGTGCCGACTAACACTATAAACCGTAACAGTCTGAACCTGCGTACGCAAGCCAAAATCACGGATAAATTCAGCATAGATGTCAAAGCTAATTATATTATGCAGGAGGGTGTTAACCGGCCTACACTATCTGATGCATCGGACAATCCGGCTTATCTGCTGATTTCTCAGCCAAGAAGTATGGGCATGGATGTGCTGGCAGATTATAAGTGGACGAAGCATGATATTGATAATCAGTTGGGTTTTTCAAACTTATTTGAGGGATTGGAGAAAACATATGCAACCAACAGTTCTACAGCCAATCCGTACTGGACGATACATGAAAACAGAAATACGGACAGACGTGATCGTTTGATTGGTTTGTTAAGACTGTCGTACGAGTTTGCACCCTGGTTACGACTCACAGCTACGGGAGGTACGGATCTGTATACGGATCAGCGGTTTCGTTATCGTCCGATCGGCACATACCAGAGTCTCAATCGAAAAGGCGATATCCGGGAGGAGATTATCCGGTCCAGAGAAAATAACCTCGATGCACTGCTAAGTTCCAGTTTCAGTGCTACGGAAGATATCAGGATTTCACTGAATGCCGGAGCCAGTCATCTCAGCCGGTTTATGCGAAATACCGGAAACACAGGAAATCAGTTTATTGTTCCGGATCTGTACGTGATCAATAATACAACTACAAATTCATATATCTTTAATCTCATTGAATCGGAGATTAATTCGGTTTACGGATCGGGGCAGATCAGCTATAAAGATTATGCTTTTCTGGATTTTTCAGCACGTAACGATTGGTCTTCTACTTTATCTAAGAATAACAATTCCTTTTTCTATCCCTCCGTCAGCGGTAGTTTGGTTCTGTCGGATATATGGAAATTCAATCCAAAAGCGCTTTCATTTCTGAAAGTCAGAGCTTCATGGGCACAAGCAGGTAGTTCAGGTAACCCTTATCAGCTTACAGGAGCTTATAGCCTGAATCAGTATACACACGGAGGTGTGCCACTGGCAACTTTTACAGAAGTAATTCCTGATCCAGATCTGAAAAATGAACTGACTACTTCAGTCGAGTTTGGTGCTGACCTGCGTTTTCTGAATAACCGGATGAACTTCTCTTTTACTTATTACAATGCCAATACTAAAAATCAAATCTTAGATATTCCGATTGCGCCTTCAAGTATGTTTAAGGTGAACCGTATTAATGCCGGAGAGATCTCGAATAAAGGGATAGAGTTTGTACTGGGAGGTACTCCGGTAAAAACAGCAGGAGGGTTTCAGTGGGAAACATCTTTCAACTTTAACCGCAACCGCAATATGGTTAAATCTCTGGCTCCCGGAGTCGATGTCTTCCTGTTGGGATCGGATCGGGGCATTAATGTCGTAGCTGAGGTAGGTAAGCCTTTCGGGCAGCTTATAGGTACGCAGTTTGCCTGGATCAAAGATGAAAATGGAAACAGACTGATTGATCCTAATACAGGTCTGCCGCTTCGTACTGCAGGACGTGTCACTACTGATCTGGGGAATGCACAACCGAAATGGCTGGGTGGATTCTCCAATACATTCCGATACAAAGGTATAGCCTTATATGCACTGGTTGATATCCGTCAGGGAGGCTTGATCTTCTCTCAGTCTAACCGGGAGCAAATCATCTACGGTGTATCTAATAAGACAGTCGAAGGCCGTGACGGTACATATGTAGCATCAGGATATCTTGGCACTTTACAGCCGGATAATACCTGGAAAAATTCAGGTGTGCAGAATACTATGCAGGTAAGGGCACAGGATTACTGGAATGTGGTGGCAGGAGAAAAGGAAGTGATGGTATCCGAGGAAATGCTTAATGACGGAAGTTATATTGCTATGCGCGAAATCAGCCTGTCCTATAGTCTGCCAAAAGGTATACTGCCTCCGAAATATATACAAGGTGCTAAAGTCGGTGTATATGGACGTAATCTATTCTATTTTCAACGTAAAACAGATGGATTTTCACCTGAATCGGCTTCCTTCAATACCAATAACTCTTCTATCGGTATAGAGTCTACTTCCTTACCGATGATGCGTAATATTGGAATCAATTTATCTGTAAACTTTTAATATCCGGAAAAATGAAACGTAGTAACATATATAAAGTAAGTTTGGGACTATTTATCGGTTCTGTCTTATTAAACAGCTGTACAAAAGATTTTGAACAGATCAATAAACCGCCGACCTCTGTCACGACAATAGATCCGGGACTTCTGCTGTCACGTTCTCTCCGGGACGGTAGTTTCTATGAGTCCGGCGAATTGCCGAATAATAAATTTGGATCCTGGGTACAGCATTGGGCGGGAGGTCCGATTGTTCCGACATCGAGATATATCGAAGCACCAGAGAATGCGATCTGGTCACAGCACTATGATTTGCTGAAAAATCTGATGCAGATCCGTCAGGAATTAAAAGGTAAAGAAGATCTGCCGGAAGGTCGCAGTAAACTGGCTATAGCACGGATCTATGAAATCTATATCTGGCAACGTATGACAGATCTATTCGGAGATATACCTTTTTCTGCAGTGACTCAGGATGCGGGAGCGATAGAGCGTACACCGGCATTTGACAAACAGGAGGATATCTATCCGGTGCTGATCCAGCAACTGGATGTGGCTCTTGCCAGACTGAATGTGGCTGATAATTCGTACGGAACGGCTGACTTTTTCTATGGAGGTAATGTGTCTAAATGGGCTAAGTTTGGAAACTCTCTTAAGCTGAAGCTGGGTATGCGTATACGGTTCGCCAATGCGCAGCTGGCACAAAAGACGGTTACGGAAGCTATTGCTTCTCCGTATGGATTATTGAGTTCAAATGCAGACAATGCTGCGGTTCCGACTTTTAATAACGCACAGGCTGAGAACTACAACCCAATGTTACGTCAGTTTATTACAGGTAGTTCGGATATTCGTTATCTCGCTAATACACTAGTGAATACACTTAAGAATTACAATGATCCCCGTCTGCCGCTGATAGCCGCTCCCACAGCGAGTTCGGCGGGTACAGGAACAGATAAATACGAAGGAATAGGGGTGGCGCTTACAGATAATCAGTTAGCACAGGTGATTCGCGCTAATTACTCTACGGCATCCACAAAAACGTGGTTTAGTATCTCTTTTGCACCGATTCCGAGTTATGCTCTTACATATTCTGAAGTTGCTTTTTTCAGAGCAGAAGCAGCTTTATTGGGCTGGGATCAGGTAGATGCTGAAAAAACATTTCAAGATGCTGTGAAGGCAGCTTTTGCCGTGTCACCCTACAATATGGCTACTGTTCCGCAAACCTACATCGATCAGGTCTTATCTTTTAACGGTTTATCTGCAGATCAACGTTTAGAAAAGATCCAGACACAAAAATGGATACACTTGTTTGGTCGTAATTTTGAAGCTTTTGCAGAATGGAGGAGAACAGGTTATCCTGTGTTGACTCCGGGACCTATGCAAGGCTCTACAAACGGTAAGATTCCGCGAAGAGCAATATATTCTTCAGAAGAAGCTCAGCTTAATGAAGCAAATTATAAAGCTGCAGTAGAGCGGATGTCTAACGGTGATTCATTCCTGTCCAAAGTATGGTGGGATAAGAAGTAATATAGAAACAATAGATTGAGGGGCTTTTAACAAAGCCCCTTTTTTTATGTTTTATTTTACGGAATAAAGAAAAGTCCATGATAATTGGTAAATCTGCTCTAAATAATTATTTTTATAGCTTGGGGTATCTGTTGAAGATATAATAATAGAGAAGAAGCTTAGAAATGAACGAAATACTGTTAGTAGAGGATGAACAAAATGTCGCTGAACTGGTTATTCAGGGATTAGAAGAGGACGGATACAAAGTCATTCATGCGATGGATGGACTTAAGGCATTAGAAATAGTGCGGACAAAGGCTGTGGATCTGGTTATTCTGGATATTTTGTTACCTCAAATGAACGGGCTGGATGTGTGTAAAGCTATCCGGGATTCGGGATATACGGATCTTCCGGTACTGATGCTGACTGCTCTTGGAAGTCCCGAAAATGTAGTACTGGGACTGGATAATGGTGCGGATGATTATATGTCCAAACCTTTTAAACTTATAGAGCTGAAGGCAAGGATAAGAACCTTGCTGCGCCGGAAGTCCGAAATTTCAAAATCTGTACAAAGTCAGCTCAAAAATGAAGTATATCGTTACAGTGTATTAAAACTGGATGATTATCAAAAAGTAGCTTATTGTAATGATCAGGAACTCAACCTGACCTCTACCGAGTATCGCCTTTTACTGCTTTTTATGCGATCGCCTAAAAAAGTCTTTATGCGAAGCGAATTGCTGGATGAGGTGTGGGGGATCAATTTTGATATAGGCTCTAATGTTGTCGATGTATATGTCAACTACCTGCGCCGTAAAATAGAAAAACACAGTCCTATGAAACTGATTCATACGGTAATTGGTATGGGATATGTTCTCAAAGGAGATGAATAAATAAATATATGCGCAGTTACAATAAGACACTTTACTTTTCTATTGGCATCCTGATTGTTTATACCGTTCTGTTTGTCACATTCATATTCTATTCTATTTCTAATTTTGCATTCAGTGATTTCTATAAACGATTAGAACTGCGCCGTAAGCTTGCTGCAGAGCGCTTGCTGAATACCGATCATAGCGGGGATCAGCAGCATCTTCAGACAGAATATATTGAGAATCTGTTCAATCAGAAGGAGTTTATGGCGGAGATTGATAAGCAGGGTAATTTTCGTTCTATTGTAGAGTTTCCGACCGATCTGTCCGGTGAAATCAGCAAAAACGGACCCAGTAATTTTAAAGACGGCAAAATTTTCTATTCTACTAATATTTACCAAAAGGGTGGTCGTCATTATCTGATCGGCGTATCTGCTGAAAATTATTTCTATACGCACCATTTGGCTTACCTTCGTAATTTGTTGTTTATCAGTCTTCTGTTTGCCTGTTTGCTGATCATCGTTATTTCAATGATTGTGAAGCGTTCTTTTCTGAAACCTATTCATAAGATCATCAAGGAAGTAGAGATTATAGGCTCAGAGAATCTTTATCTCCGACTGAATGAATCAAAAGATAAAAGCGTACTTAATAAACTGGCCGCTACTTTCAACAGCATGCTCAACAGGATAGAAACTTCTTTTGAAACACAGAAGAACTTTATAAGTAATGCTTCGCATGAATTAAATACACCACTTACTTCTATCATTGTAACAGCTGATCTTGCGCTTTCCAAGCAAAGAACGGATGAGGAATACAGAACGGCACTCTCCCGAATAATGGATGCAGCCGGACATCTGGAGAAAAAAACACATGCCCTTCTGCTACTGGCCCGTACAGGATATGAAGGAAATAAAATCAATTTTAAACCAACACGTGTCGATCAGGCTGTAATGGATGCCGAATTAATGGTCAAGCAAATAAACAATAAATTCAGGATTAAAACAGATTTCAGTTTGCTGCCGGAAGATTCCATGCGTCTCAAAGTAAATGGTGTACTTCCTCTGCTGCATCTGGCTTTCTCTAATATCATCTCCAATGCCTGTAAGTATTCTTCCGATCAGACTGCTTATATCGCTTTGGGAGCCTCAAAGGATAAGGTTGTCATTGTTATCAAAGACAATGGTATCGGTATCCCTGAGAAAGAACTCAAACATATCTATGATCCATATTTCAGAGCCTCAAATACACTTAATTATTCTGGCTACGGAATAGGTTTGCCGCTGGCCCGTAATATTATACATATGCACAACGGTCAGTTGCGGGTGAGCTCAATAGAAGGGTAGGGAACTACTGTCACTATCGAATTGCCTTCTCTTTTTGTCTGATTTTAATCCGGTTTTAATCTGTTTTAAGCATTTTAATCTCATTTTAATTTCTCTCTTAAAAGTCTAATGAACTTCTAATGTGCGGTTAATGCTGCTGCAATAGTGCTGTAATACTTTTGTAAGTACTATGGCAAAGGCAAAAAGAATATTGATACCGACGGATTTCAGCATCCATTCTTTACAGTTTCTGATTACCGTATTAGAAGAGGAGCCCGCGGCTCAGGTAGAGGTTGTACTCGCATATGGTATGCGCTCCGGTTCATTTATGACTGAACTGTTTATTTTCTCGAAGGAAGAGTATCTGCAGAAGATACAATCTGAAGAGTTTATAAAAGGATGCCAGATGATAGAGAACCGCTTCGGAGAGAAGATCAGCGGTCTGTATGCAGATGTGCTTACTTCCGATAACCCTAACTATATCCGTAATTACCTCAAAGGAAATCATATTCATGAAGTCATATTGCACGAAGAGCATTACAGTACCTGTACGCACAAACATTATCTGGACCTTCACCGTCCATTAATGAAAGCTGCACCATTTTTATCCGTACTGTCTGACTCTTCACTTTCAGAGAAGCAGCATGCTGAACAAAATGAAATTGCTGATTTATTTTTTAGAAGTCAATATGATGTTACGTATTAGTAAATCTACTTTAACGAAGATCAATTATGTATTGATCATTTCCTTGTTGATGGTTGCATTGACAGGCGTTTTATTCTCCAGAAGCCCAGAAAAACTTATTCAGGGGGAATGGGAAGAAGTGGGGTGGTATTTTGAGAAGTCCGACTATAATAATAAGACCGGTAGTCAAAGCGGTTATATCAATGAGCAGATGAAATTGGAAATCTTTGATCAGGTCGTACCTTATCATATGAATGTATGGCATTTTGCAGAGGATGGAAGCATTCTTTCTGAGCAGGATACAGATAGCCTGCAATGGTATATCAAAGGTCGCGGTCATATTCTGGAACTCCGCAAGGACGGAAGAAAAATTGAGAGTTTTCAGATTCAAAACCTGACAAGAGATAAGATGGAGTTGCATTTTAATCTGGATCTGCAGGTCAAAGGAGTTGTAAAAATAGTTTTAAAAAGAAAAGAATTAGAAAATAATTATGCTAAGAAAGTATAGTAATCATAGAACACAACAGGACAACATGTGGCTGGGTGGCTTGACAGCTTACTCGGCGGGCATGACTAATGTCGTGTCCGTGATTGTCTTTTTCTCCTTTACCTCGAATATTACGGGGTATTATGCTGTTTTTTCACAGGAGGTATCCAAAGGTAATTGGTATCAGGGTGCGGTCGTACTTTTGTGGATCTTACTTTTCTTTATCGGAAGTCTGGTTTCCAATAGTTTGATTATTCATGGTAAAGGCAGGTGGAGCCAGTATGTCTCGCATGCCGTACCTATCATGCTGGAGATTATCAGTATACTCGGTGTGGGAATCTACCTGGAATTCTTTTATCAAGAGACCTTACAGGAGACAGAATTTTTAGTAGGGGCATTGTTATTTGCGATGGGACTTCAAAATGGTCTTACGGCAAGTATTTCCAATTCTGTGATCAAGACGACACACCTTACAGGTCTGTCTACGGATCTTGCTATTCTGGTGTCCATGTTTGCCAAAAGGGAAAACCGTCGGAATAAGGCATTGGTGCAGAAATTTCACTTATTGCTCACGATATTATTCGCGTATATCATTGGCGGACTGACCAGCGGACTGGTTTACAACTATATCGGAAATAAGGCTTTTTATGTCGTTTGTTTTGTATTGTTGGTTATTGCTTTTTATGATTACTATAAATTGAAAATGATCAGATATCATTATGAAAGAAGACATCGCAAAAGAGAGAAACTGGAAGCAAGAAATCTGATGCCAGAACAGATGGAGGTATAATGCAGGAACGATCCTAACAGCACGAGTGTCGCTCTGACAAAGAGTGTACTTTAAAAATATTCATAATTGAGTTTTTAGTTTTTCAGGGTAAACCGGTGCTTTTAAAGTTGGCTGATTTCAAAATCAGTCAACTTTTGCTTTGTATACGGGTGTTGGTTTGGTAATCAGTGGCTGTTGAGTTTGTAAGAAATCAGGAGCGCCGGAGAACCACTTACAGAATAAGCTGAATTTATTTCATAATGGAGTGCCAAATTATCGTTTAATGGCTGGCTATAATGGTATTATAAGTATCAAAAGTTTTATATACCCTTGTTTCTTTTAGTTTTCCGTTACTGTAAATTTCTACTTTTTGGATATTCCCTGACTTTTTATCTCTGTACATTATTTCTTTCAATCTTTTATTACCATCAAAAGATTCTGTTTTTATATCTCTGCCATCTTCTCTGTAATGTATAGACTTCAGGTCTCCGTTCGTTTTGTAATAATAACTTTTCGAATTATAAAAGTTTCCTTCTTTGCTTTGGATACCCTCGTAAGTATACTTTCCTTCCATTATTAATTGTTTATTATTATCATATATGTAATAATAAGCTTCATTGATGGGTTTTATCAATTCAAATCGCTCTTCTAATTCCGGATTGCTGCAGGGACGGCTTATCATAACCTCTTCTCTTCTGAAAACCGTCGTGTCATGCTGAGAGACCCATAGTGTATCAGATTCGGAAGGACTGCTTTTGTATTTTACTTTTGCAGTCATGTTGTTCTGTTTACTTTCATTATTTCCAAAAGTACAGCTCATGCAAAATACACTTAAAATAAAGAGTAACAGTTTATGTCCTGATTTCATATTTATTGTTATACATTACTGTAACGACATGTCATATGTTTTGTTTTAAATAACTTTTAATCGTTCTTCTTCCAGATCGATCTGATAGAGCTGCTGCCGGATGATTTCCTCATTTACTGCCGGATCTTTATTTAATTCGGTAAGAAACTGACGCTGACTTTCGAGCAGTTCATAGAAAACAGCTTTTGTCTTTTCATTCATCCAGCTGTCATCAGCTGCTTTTGTCTTTTCTTCCCAATGTTTCATGATCAGATCCATGCCTGCATGCCCTTTCAGTTCATTGTCATATTTGTGTTTTAGAAACTGATAGGTATGTTGTTTCAGATCCTGTTTCATTTTTTGTCTGGCTGATTTTTCTTTTTCCTCGTTTATAAATGCGCCGAATGAACCACTTTTTTCTATAAAATAGGGGAGCGTAAGTCCTTGAACAACAAGGGTGAGCAATATAACTACAAAGGTGATAAATAAGATCAGATTGCGATATGGAAATGCCATGCCATTGTCGAAAGCAACAGGTATGGATAATGCCGCTGCTAAAGAGACTACACCCCGCATACCTGTCCAGCCTAGTAGCAGAGGCATGAGCAACTGTCTTCTTCTGGAAGTAGCACGCGGCGCCACATTGGGACGAAAAATAAGGGTGGCCATCATCGCTGCATACGAGCTGACGATACGGGCTGCAACGAGTACAACAGTTACCAGGACTCCATATCCTATAGCTGTACGGAGGGGGATGCCTTTGGAACGTAGACCTTCTACGATCTCCGGAAGTTCCAGACCTATGATGAAAAAAACGGTGCCATTGAGAATAAATACAAAACTCTCCCATACGCTGTAACCTCTGATACGGCTGGTGCTGTTGAGGAATATCAACCTTCGGGCAGACATAAACAGTCCACCACATACAACAGCCATCACTCCTGAACTGTGTACCTGCTCTGCTATCCAATACATGATGTACGGTTCGATGAGCGTGAGGGTGATGTCAGATGCGGCATCTGTCGGAAGACGTTTGTGTGCCTGCACAAATAGCCAGGCCAGTACCAGTCCTATACCTGCACCGCCCACCACCATCCAAAGAAAACTAAGTGTTGCTTCGTGCCAGATAAACTGTCCGGTGCCCACTGTCACTAACGCAAAGCGGAAGATAATCAATGAGGATGCATCATTGAGCAGACTTTCTCCTTCCAGAATGGCAGATGTTGACTTGGGGATTTTTACAAATTTGGTGATGGCTCCGGTACTCACAGCATCCGGTGGGGATACAATGCCGCCTAACAGAAATCCAAGTGCAATCGTAAAGCCGGGAATAAAGTAATTCGCTGCCAAGGCTACGGATAACGCTGTGAAAAAGACGACAAGGAAAGCAAAGCTACCGATGATGCGCCACCATTTTTTCATCTCTTTAAAGGAGATGGACCAGCTAGCTTCAAAAAGCAGGGGAGGGAGAAATATAAAGAAAATAAGATCAGGATTAATTCTTACTACCGGTAATCCAGGTATAAAACTGATCAGTAGCCCGCCGATAACCAAAAGTATGGGGTAAGCGATTCGGAGTCTCGCAGCCCACATGTTCAGGAGTACGATGACGGCTATCATAGCCAGAATAAGAGGGAAGAAGGTGTGCATCGGGTGAGTTGTGTTCGGTTTTTAATGGAAGATTTTTACATCAGTACGTCTTTGACAGGTTGTATAGGTTTTGGGATGTCCGTTTCTCCCAGCATCTGCAAAAGATCGATTTCTATGGTTCTGCAGATAGAAAGCATCGGAATGTCTGTACCTAATCCTTCAAAAGGATTTTCGGAATAATCCCCAATCAATTCCATCAGCACATAGATCCAGCCTACGATTGTCCCGAAGGGTATCATCAGCCAGACTCCGGCATCTCCCAGTTTTGAAAACTCGGCAACAATCCCTAAAGGTAAGAGCAGTATAAAAATACAGTTGAAAATAAAACTCAGATTGGCATATTGCCGGGGTATCGGAAATTTTTTGATCCGTTCGGCTCTTCCCTGATGATCGTACAAATCGGAAAGCACTTTTTGCAGATCCAACTGTTTCCGCATATGCAGGACTGCTTGTTCTTCCAGTGCTGCCAGTTGCTGAGATTGCAGGTTGATGAGCTGGGTTGCCTTGTTAGCAGCAGTGCGGAGTTCCTGATCATCAAAGAAGTAATTTTGTTTTTGGGTTTCGTTCAGGTAATCTTTATACAAACCCACGCCCTCCAGTTCCTGACGTTTTCGGGCTATTTTACCAAAATGCCCTCTCAGACTAACATGTTCCCATTGGGTAGGAACCAGTAGTTGTTCCCGAAGGGTATACAGCCAGGCTATATGGCGATAGATCAGCTGTTTTTTTAGTTGATTGATTTCCGCTGCTGTATACCGGGTATCTGTACTGTTGCAAACAAAAGCATTTACCATAGTTCCCCAGCTTCTGCTGCTGTTGACGATTGCACCCCATATTTTTCTCGCTTCCCACACCCGGTCGTAAGACTGGTTGTTTTTGAAGCCTATATAAAAAGCTAATGCCGTACCGACTAAAGATACCGGCAACCAGGGAATAGAAATCCAGTGCCACCCGGCTACTTTATAAAGGATGGATACCAATACCATATAGGTAATCAGCCACCAGAGGTGATGACCAGCGAATCTGAAAATTGCCGTCAGACTAAGCGTTTTTCTTACAATCATGAATTTAAGTGTGATGTATACTCAAATATAAAATATTTCATGAATTATTTGTGTAAAGGAGAGGGTAAGATACAAAGGAAGAATGTAAGGAAATACTTTATTTTTCGATCAGCCTACATAAGATATTGTTAGAAGAATGATAATGATATTAAATATTTGTAAACCAATAAATTGTTATATGAATTTCTGATTGGTTGATAAGAGTTACAGATAAGTATAATTAATGCAGAAGAAAAAATAAATTTTTGTGAATTATCGATGTGAAAGAGGCTCTTTAAAGAATATCTTTGACAGTTCTTGTGTTAGAAAAGTTCCCTTCAGGTCTTTTGCAATAACGGTTCCGTCAGGAGCAATCAGGAAATTTGAAGGTATGGAAGTTATACCGTATTTCTGATATACCTCGCTATTATGTCCTTTCAGATCTGATACCTGTGGCCACGAGAGCTTATCTTTAATAATGGCTTCAGTCCATTTCTGTTTGTCTGTATCAATGGATACACTTAGAATAGTGAAATTGTATTTTTGATAATGCTCATAAGTCCGGAGAAGGTTAGGGTGTTCTTCTCTGCAAGGTCCGCACCAGGAAGCCCAAAAGTCTAAAAGAACATATTTTCCGTTGAATTCAGACAGGCTTACCGTAATGCCATTTGCGTCTTTCATGGAAAAATCAAAGGCTTTCATTCCCGGTATTAACTTCTTTTTTGTCTTAATTCGTTCGTGAATAATTGCCGCATATTCTGACTGCTTTAAATTGTCAGCAAGAGTATTATAGACTTCTTCAACTTTAAAAATGTAGGTGTTAATTCGTGATAAGTCATAAAGCATATCAAGACTTACGTATGAGTCAGGGTGCATTTTAGCAAACTCCAGTTTATTATCTGCCTCTTCGTAATATAATTTTTCAAGTTCTCTTTTGTTGTAATTGACCAATGCAGTATCTTTTTTCTCTGATTCGGTAAATTGATCCGGATCTTTTATGAGTCTCTTTTTTTGTTTCAGCTGAGCTTGTTGATTTGCGAATTTTTGTAATGTTTCGTTTAATGCTGTTCCGCTGACTACAGCTCCTGTTAGCGTATCCGGACTATTTATTTCAATCTCCCCCGGTTCTAAAAACACATGTATACTTTCTGTAATAAAGTAAGCATAAGCAGGATTTTGATTTCTGGAAATGTATGCTTTTGTCGGATATTTAACCGAGCCTGTAAATGTAAATTTGTGATGCAATGCAGTAGTACTCTTCTGGATAAATTTGCCATTTTCCTTGTAAGAGAGAAACAGGGAATCTCCTTCTCTTAATTTTTGACCGTAACCTGTAATTGTAAATGCTGTTTGTCCGTAAACTGATATGTAGCCAACAATAAATAAGAAGATAATCAGTAATTTATGTAGTTTTTTCATATCGGTATTGTCTGAAAATAGCTGTTATAATTGAGCTTTTCGTAGTATATATTAGCTTATCACTAAATAAGAGGATACCTAAAAAGTTCTGGTGTATTGATGGAATCCAAATTTTCAGAAAGTTGAATTTACATCTTTTTATTATTCACTGCAAAAGGTAAGGTCAATAAGAAAACCTTTTTTGTCGGAATCTACCCCTGATGTTGTCGTTTTTACCCAGTGCAGGATGCCTGAATGTTTCCCAATTTTGTATTGTTATTAATCCTAAACTAAACTTGGACAGATTTATGAAAAATTTACTTTACGTCAGAAATCTTATTATATTACTTCTAATCACAATCATTATGACTATGGCATCTTCATCACATGGACAACAGATTAAACCTACAGACAGTGGCTATGCCGTTGCTAATGGAACCAAAGTATATTACGAAATATATGGCGAAGGCAGACCTGTAATTTTGCTGCATGGTGCATACATGACCATTGATTTAAACTGGGGTCAGTTAATTCCGGAACTTTCCAGGACACGAAAAGTCATTGCTATTGAGTTACAGGGGCATGGCCATACCCCGTTTTCAGATAGAATTTTATCCCGTGCTACATTAGCAAGCGATGTGGAAGGAGTATTGGATTACCTTAAAATTGAAAGTGCGGATATTGTGGGATATAGTTTTGGAGGTTCTGTCGCCTATCAGTTTGCCATACAAAGTCCGGAAAGACTTAAAAAATTAGTAATTATCTCTTCTACCTATAAAAGCAGTGGCTGGATGCCGGAAGTGACTAATGCATTTAAAGGTTTGAAACCTGAATTGTTTACAAATTCACCTTTGCAAACGGCATATGATGCGGTGGCACCGGACAAAACAAAATGGACAAAATTTCTGGAACAGATGATGGCTTCAGCCAAAGAACCATATGACCTTGGCGATGATAATATTGCGAAAATCACTTCTCCTGTACTGCTGATCGCAGGTGACAATGATGGGCTGGATAAGATTGAGCTTATAAAAACATATCAACTGCTGGGTGGAGCAGTATGCGCTGATTTTGGAGAATTATCTCCATCACAATTGGCGATTGTTCCCTCACAGGGGCATAGAAGTCTGATGATGCAAACACAAACAATATTGGGTTATCTGGATAGTTTTTTATAGTAAAGGAATGCTTCCTGTTCGAATCTGTAATTGCTTTCTATATCTTGTATCAAAAAACGGAGGGATATTGCATAAAAAAACCTTCATCGAAAGATGAAGGTTTCTGCGGAGAGAGCGGGATTACAGTCGAACACTTAATACCGTTATTGGCGTTCTTTGATGGTCTAAAAATGTAGTTTATCTATTATCTATCAGTTATTTAAAAATAAGTTATATTATTTATTACTGCTGCCATAACCTCAGCCTCTTTTGTATCTCGTCAACTAAAGGCTTATTGTTTTGAAAAATGAAATTGGTAGCAACAAGCTGTTGCAGTTTGTTAGCGGCATCCTTTTTTGTAAGGATGTTTCCCTCGACAAGCCTATCAAAAATCCAAATCATTCCGTGATATTCGATGTCTTTATTCTTCGCACAATTACGAACGGTTTTATCACTACTTAATACACAAGCATTTAGTTTATTGGCAACGTGTACAACAGATTTATCTGTTTCAGATAAAGATTTTGGGTAAGATTCTGAATAGATTTGAAGAAAGTCTTGTTCTTGTAAATTATGAACAATAAGCCTATCAACGGATTGATAGGCCTTTAAAACTTGTTGCTGTTCATCATATAATTCAAAATAAACAGCAGATGTCGTGTGTATTTCTAATTCAAGGTTGAAAAATGAGGTAACAAGACCTAAATCATAAAGGTCTATAAAAATGCAAGCATCCGTGACAGCAATTTTGATTTTCATTTCTTAAACAGGTATTTGGCATATAGATTTTAATATTAAAACATCGGTTGATGTTCCTTTTTAAATTCAGCCAAAGACTGATTAGATAATGATGCTGCTTTTGACATTGAAATCTGGTCTTCAATCAAAGCTCGGAATAAAAGTTGTTCGAAACGATTACTTTCTTCTGCTCCCTGGTATTCTACCGGTTCGTCAACTCTCCAATTCATTTGTTTCATAAAGAAAAAGAATTGTTTAGTATAATGGTCGTTAATAATACCACAAGCTTTTGCTCTCATAACGATAGCCTGCATTGAAATACCGTATTGCTTTTTGATATTTCCCAATTCCAAAGTGGAAAGCTTATTACGATGTGCTCCTAACTCTGCTTTGATAGTTTCTTCCGGCAGCAACATTGCTCCTGAAAACTGATGGCACAAAGTTTCCTTTTCCCTTTCAGTTATATTCCCAAACTTTAATAATAAGTGAGCGAGTTCGTGAAGTAAAGTAAATCGTATTCTGTCAGGCTTGTTTGCTTTCCTTACATTGTACGCAACAACCGGAATGTTCCCATTAACGAAAGTTTGTAGTCCGTCGAAATCCTCGGCTACATCCAATTTCACAACCTTAATGTTCTTATCTTCTAAAAGCTCTACAATATTAAAGATAGGGCCTTTGCCTAATTCCCATTTATCCCTTAAGATGTTTGCTGCATTATTTACTTGTTTATATTCAGTAACTACAGGGAAGTCCTTTAATGGATGTTCAAATGCATTTTGCAATCCCAAAATTTCTTCCAACTCCAAATAACGGGAAAGATATTCCTTGGTTTTTTCATTTATAATGGCCGCATCCTTTTGTGGCATTTTGCTAAGCTTTCTGTATTCGACATCGCTTAGCTCTACTTTGGTAGTTCTGAAAAAGTAATCAGAGCTTACTTTTAAAGCTTTGCTTAGCATATTGATTTTTTCGGCATCAGGAATAACCTCTCCTTTCTCGTAACGATGCAATGCCTGACGAGATAATTTATTACCTAATGCGTCAGCCAAATCTTGCAATGAAAATCCATTCATTAAACGGGCTGACTTAAAACGTTCTGCAAATACCGCTTTCATTTCCATTGTTGTTTGATTTTGATACTGCAAAGGTAACTGTTTTGGTTGACAAATACAATATACAAATGTTAATTATGTAACTCAATATGTAACTATGACAAAAATTCAGTCACTTAAACAACCTGTATAAAGACATATTGTCACTTTTATTGTAAAAACTGCCAATTGACATATGTAGTTGACAAACTTACAATATGGAATACATTTTGTAACTTCTTATTTGGATGTAAATAGGTGCATCTGTAATTTAAATCAATTAGAAATGGATAAAAGCAAACATTTAGAATCGGTAATTAAGACACATCAAATTACCAAAGAAAAAGCGCTTCTGGATAAACATATCCAAAAGAAAAATGAGGTTAAGGAAGCACTGGAAGAAAAGTATGAAAGTAATGTCTATTCTCCGTTCAATTCGGGGTCTTATGCCAAGAATACGGCTATAAACACCAAATTTGATTTTGATTTGGTTTCACCATTTAAGCGGAATGCTTTTGGGTCCAATGGTACGCTAAAGGAAATGTATGAGGACGTTTATGATTTTCTTTACGAAAAATATAAAGACGTTGCCGAGGTCAAAAAGCAAAAGGTGTCAATTGGATTGGAGTTCTATGTGGACAGTGATGGCGATGTAATTAAGATAGATGTTGTACCGGGTAGAGAACTAAACCAAGACCAATACAAGGATGATGAAAATCTAAATCTGTATGTTTATTACAAGTATGGCAATATAGATGCGGGTAGTGAAAGAATTAAAACCAATGTTAAATCGCAAATTAACAATATCAAAGGTAGGGCTAACGCTGAAAAGGATTCTATAAGAAAAATAATCCGCCTTTTGAAAGTTTGGAAAAACAACAAAGGAACTTATCCGACTAAATCCTTTTTCCTTGAACTTATCACTATCAAAGCTTTTGACAATACTGAAATATCAGGCAATCTTTGGGACAAGTTAAAAACAGTTTTAGAATATATCCGGGATAATGTAACCAAAGATGGTTTCACGCTCAAAGACCCGGGCAATAGTTCTAATGATTTAGCAGATACGTTGACTTCTTATGAAAAGCAACAGCTATCGGATGATATGAAAAATATGCTTGACAGAATAGAGGAAAATAACCAAAACATAAAAACGTATTTCACCGAAAACCCAAAGTTCAAAGAAGAAGAATCCAATAAAAATAAATATGGCACTAATGGCGGTATGCCTGTTCCACCACCAAAACTAAACTTTGGATAAGAGCAATGAGTGATAGAGTTAGCGAAATAAATACGGTAATAGAAAGCATCCCCAATGTGAAAGTTGTGAAGCCTTTTGAGCAGAGCAAAATTGACATTGAGGGATGTGTTACTGTTTTTGTTGAAGGTTTGGAGCAACCATTAGAATTCAATGTTACTATCCATCCTCAATATCCGTTTAAAAGCCACGAAACAGAGACTATCAAGTTTTCTAATGATAATTTGATAGAGCATAAACACATTATGCAAAATGGAGCCATCTGCATTCATACAGCATATACTCCTATTTTGTCCCAAAAACTGATATATGATATTGAATCTGTAAAAGCTTGGATAAAGAAATATTATATCAACAAAGATTCGGACGCTCATTATGAACATTTAATTGTACCGCAAAAAACATTTAAAGAGAACCATTATGCTTATTTCTTCAACGAAGTAGATTACACTTTTCATCAAAACCAATTTGGTTTTGTCGACTATTCAATAATGAATAATGGAGTTTTTCACAAAGAGAATATTCAGAGCAACATTTTTCAGGTCTTCTTAAATAAGGATAGAAAAAAAATAGTAGATGTAGATTGGAATTTTCAACTTAAAAACTTAACTCATAGTACTGGATTATTCATTTTCTTAAAAGATGCACCAAGTAAAAATCAACGCTGGGTTTTTGATGATTGGAAAGACTTTGAAACAACATTGCCACAAGATTTTTTGAAATTTCTTCACAATGTTGAAGAAAGACTGGCAAAAAATAAAGGAAAAACGCTTCCTTTATTTGTGGGGTATAGTATTTCTGAAACAGAAATTCATTGGCAAGCTATTATATTGGAAATTGGTAATTTTCCTATTTACGGTGAAAAAATAAACAAGCAATGGGTCACGAAAATTGAAGAAAATAAAGTAATCGATTGGGCTATGACAAGAAATTGCTCCTATAAATACTTCTTTGGTAGAGGAAAATTGAACGACCAAATAACAGAAAGCAAAATATTGATTATCGGAATAGGAGCTATAGGAAGTATAGTTGCTAAAACATTGGTAAGATGTGGCTGTCGGAAATTAGGTTTTATAGAATATGATGTAAAAGAACCGGAAAATGTTTGCAGGTCGGAATATTCTTTCTTTACAGGAATTACCAATAAGACCAATGATTTGATAAACGAACTATGTTTGATTTCTCCTTTCTTTGAGCCTATTGATGGTGGATACGACTATTCAGAAGCATTTGATTTTTTAATTAAATCGCACTTGTCAGATACACGCCTCAAAGTCGAAATGAAAAAACATCTTGAAGATTACGATATTATTATTGATTGCTCTGCCGACAATGATTTGCTTTACGTATTAAATCAGTTAAATATAAATTCAACTCTTTTAAATCTTTCAATATCAAACCACGCCAAACATTTGGTGTGTGCCACGGAACAAAATAGGTATGACTTTATTACATCCCAATTCGGTGGAAATATTCTCAAATTTGATGTTGACGATTTACATAATCCTACAGGTTGTTGGAGTCCGACATTTAAAGCTTCTTATAATGATATAAACGTTCTTGTGCAGACAGCGATAAAGCAGATAAATTTAAAGTTCGAGCAAGAAAAGACACTAAGAAATTTTGTTATTGAAACAGATGATACTAATTGTTTTACCATTAACATCAAGGAATTTTGATTTTAAGAATAGAGAATATAGGACTAAGGCTTGAAATTGGTGATGAATTACTTAACAAGCTCGTTGAAAAAGGCAAGAGCCATTACCCTAATGAGTTTGGCGGCTTCCTGATTGGATATTATGCTGATGATAACAGACATTTACACATTACCGATATGATATTGCCTCAAAGTTTCAAGGCATCAAAATACTCCTATGAAAGAAGCACAAATGGTATTGAAAAAAAACTCGGCAACTACTATAAAGAAACTCCTAAAAAGTTTTATGTCGGTGAATGGCACACGCATCCCGATAATAGCCCAGTTCCAAGTATAACAGATATTACGGCAATAAATACCATTATAAATAACCCAAATGCATGCATTGCCAACCCTGTTTTATTGATAATTGGGTATTCAAAAACACAGGTTGCTTTTGGATTTTATGTTTGGTTTGAAAATAAACTATATAGATATGAATAATGTTGACTTAAAACAGTTGTTTAACGGCCTGCAGAAACAAATGTCTGCACAGCTTAACACCAATAGAGAATTTATTGAACATCCAGGCTCAAAAGGTGATGCCTTAGAGAATGCATGGATTGAATGGTTGAGAAAATATTTGCCCAACCGATATTGCGTGGATAAAGCTATTGTGATAGACCACAAAGGTAATACAAGTCAACAAATGGATATTGTGATTTACGATAATTGGTTTACTCCATTTATTTTTAATCAGAATGGTTTTTACTACATCCCTGCTGAAGGTGTATATGCGATTTTTGAAGTAAAACCTGATATACAAGGAAAAGTTGAAGATAAGACTTATATTGAATATGCAGGAGAAAAAATAGAGAGTGTAAGAGTATTAAAAAGAGAAGCTGCGAGTTTCATCAATGGCGGAAAAGTAACACCTCCACGACCACTAACTAAAATTGTTGGTGGTATCCTTTGTAGTACCAACTCGTTTACTCATAAAAACAATGATACAATAACCAAACATATACAAGCATTAGACAATCTGAAAAGCATTGATTTGGGTTGTATCGCTGACTATGGAAGTTTTTACATTGACTATAATCCGAATGAAGAAATTACAATCGTTGGTCAAGATGCTTATTTGGAATTCTACGCTAACCGGAAATTCAATAAAATAAAGTTTAGCGATGCAAGCCATTCTTTTGTGACATTCTTTATGCAATTAACGAGATACTTGCAACAAGCAATAGGAACAATCCCCGCTATAAATCTAAATGCCTATTTGAAAAATATTGGGGAAGAAGTTGATGAACAAATATAAAACCAACTCCCCTATGGACTTTTCAATAATCTATAAAGAAATACAAAACCTCATATCCATATTTAGCACAAGAGAGTTGGCATATCTCTCGTGGCTAGCTATAATTATTTGCCTGATTATAGCATCTCCTAAGCTACGGAAATCAGTATGGAATGTACTAAAGGCTTTGTTTAATTGGAAGTTCAACATCATATACCTGCTGACGCTAGGTCATTTCTATGGCTTGGTGTACGTACTGTCAATATTTGGTTTTTGGGATAAATCCTTGCTAAAAGACACGATATATTGGGTTCTATTGAGTGCTAGTATGTTAATGTATCGGATTGCTACAAATAAAGCCCCTCTAAACTTCCTCAAAAACGCTATAAAGGACAATGTTAAGTTGTCTGTTTTTCTGTCATTTGTAATGACCTTGACTACATTCAATTTTTGGATTGAATTTATAGCGATACCTATATTAGCGGCACTTGTTGGAATGCACACAGTTGCACAATACAAAAAAGAGCATGCACCCGTCCGAAAGCTTTTAGATATTTTGGGGCAGATTGCATCAGTCTTATTGCTAATATACCTTGTCTACTTTGTGATAGGCCATTACAGCGAATATCTCAACATACAAACATTAAAGGAGTTTACACTTCCGATTATTTTAACGACACTATTTATCCCTTTTCTTGCTGCACTAAACCTCTATGTGCAATATGAAGACATTGCCACACCGTTAAGACGTAAATCAAAAAACAAGTTACAGTATTACCAATGGCTTTTTAGTGCACTATTCTTCTTCAATTTTAATATAAAAGGGGTTATTAGATGGCGTAACAATTTTGTCTATTTAAATCCTGAGGAAAGTCTATGGAGTTCGATGAGAAAAATTCGGGCAAAACAAATTAAGGAAAACACACCTCCAAAACACCCTGAACTAGAGGGCTGGAATCCTATTGATGCAAAAAAATTCTTGTATAGAAAGAATATAAACATACAAGAGTACGACTCCAATCTCGGGGAAACATGGGAAGGGAAATCCAAAGACCTAAAATTATCTGAAGATTTTATGACAGGAGTGTGCAATTATTCCATTAAAGGCAGTAAATATGTTGTACATAGTTTACATTTGGACTTAACCTGTTATGATTCGTCACGTATTTCCGATATACATTTGTTCCTAAGCATCTTCGATGAATTATATTATATGTCGGTTCATGAAGAAATCCCTCACAAAATCAAAAAAAGTATAGTGGCTTTTAAAAGCCTAGATTATGAAAACCCGTATACGGAAATTGGCATCCATTTCTATATGTGGAAGAATGAAAGAAAAGGATATAATTTGAGTATTGCTATTAGACATAAAAACCTGACCATTGAGCCTGATGTCCCCTGTATATTAAAACTAAGTACATGACAAAATTTGTATTACGCAGATATTCAGTTTATTGAATCCTGATAAGAGATGTTCGGACAGGTAATCGATTCCATACTTGGATATCGACTTGTCCTAAATGACTATGTGGTCATTTAGGACAGGATTCATCTGGTTTATAAATCCTTGTTCATATATTCTTCCAAAGAAGATTTCAGTTGGTCTAAAAATGCGGTTCGGGAACCGGCACGATATTTCATTCGATGGAAAGAATTATGCAAATCCCCTAAGGTAATCTGAAACAGTTTTTCTAAAGTCAAACTGATTTTTCGTATCCCTACTTTACCGAAGGAAAGAGAACCATTCGCATGCAACGCATAAATCAGTTCTATCAAGGCATTTTTGGTATCCGTCCAAAGAATACCATCAGATGAAATATCCCTTGCAGAAAGAGAACCTGCCACTTCATCATCATTGATTTTGTGAAGTATGTAGGTATAGAGTAACTCGTTGGCTATTATCCGAGCCACTTTGTTATCATAATAGGTTGAAAACAATGGGTCAATTTCAAAAACAAAACTATTCAGTCCATCGTGGAAATTAATGTTGCCCAATCTAAAGTAGGTTTCATCACGGTCGGTTCTTCCTGACCGGTAATATCTGTAAAAATCTGAATTGTAAATATGTTCCCTATATTCCTGTTTTAATTCCTGCAACTGTTCTAAAAAATAGCTCGCATACATTTTCCCTCCGTCAACTGGACAAGCCGTCTGCATTCGGAATATCTTATTGTGGTAAATGAGTTTGGAGAGGATGTAGGGCTTTATGTTGCGAAAGAAATTGATTTCCTCCCAATGGTTTTTAAAGCCTAGCTTAGTAACATCCTCTTTTATAGACTGCAAGAATTCTTGCAGGTATATTGTCATTTGGTACGCTTCATCAATTATATTAGGTGCAGACAGCGAAATGGCGTTTTCTTTTCGCTGTATCTCCGAGATGATATGATTTAATGAAAATGTCATTTCTTGTTGGTTTATTTACTATGCCTCTTTTCTATATATTACATTGGATAACTATTACACATGCTAAGACATCAAAAGAAGTATAGTCATAGATTGTCAATTTTAATCTTTAATCCGTTGATTGCCATTTCTAAATTTTGTATTGTTTCGTTGTAGAATTGTTCTATTCTGTTACTAAGATGTATAAACAAGAAAGCCTAAACACTATTCAATTAGAACAGAATAATATTTAGGCTTTCTCCGGTAAGTGCTACTATGCCTTATCGTTCCCCAACCCAATGCGGATAAATCAGCGTTGGGGCTGTAAGTGTATTCAGTTCTTCAAGATGTTCTGCCGATAAAGACCAGCCCACAGCATCCAAATTTTCTATCAGTTGTTGCTCGTTCCTTGCGCCAACGACTATGTTGGAAACGGTATCTTGTTGCAACAGCCAATTGATGGCAACCTGCGATATGGTCTTGCCTGTTTCGTTGGCTATCCGCTCCAAAGCATCCACGACCGTATATAGATATTCGTCATCTACTGGTGGCGAACCTACCGCTCCGCCTGACTGTATGCGCCCCTCGGCAAGTGGTTGGTTTCTCTTTATCTTTCCGGTCAGCCTGCCCCAACCAAGCGGACTCCATACCATTAAGCCCATATTTTGGTCTTTTATCAATGGCATCAACTCCTGTTCATAATCACGCCCGATTAAAGAATAATAGCCCTGAAAAATGACATATTTTTCCAAATTGTGTTTTTCGGAAACGGACAACGATTTCATCAGTTGCCACGCTGCAAAATTGGAACAGCCAATATACCTTACCTTTCCGCCTGTTACCAGGCTATCCAATGTTCGCAAGGTTTCTTCAATGGGTGTATGGCTATCGAAACCGTGCATAAAGTACACATCTATATAATCCGTACCCAAACGTTTCAAACTGTCATGTACGGCATTTGTGATATGGAAACGTGATGAACCTCTTTCGTTCGCCCCATCGCCCATTGTGTATGTGCCTTTAGTAGCGATGATTGTTTTCTCACGTCTTCCTTTTAGTGCCGCTCCCAAAACTTCTTCAGAAGCACCCTGTGAATACACATTTGCGGTATCAAAGAAATTGATACCTCTTTCCAAACAGATGTCAATCAACCGTGAGGCTTCTTTTACATCGGTTTGCCCCCAACGCTGGAAGAACTCATTAGTACCTCCGAATGTGCCTGTGCCTAAACTTAAAACAGGAACTTGCAATCCTGAATTACCTAATTTTCTGTATTCCATTTTTTTGTTTTTAAATCGTTTCTGTTATATAAATAGTGGGTTGCTCCTGCAATTTTTCATTTACTATTTCCCCGAACGCTTTAATGTAGGGCTGTTCGTTGTGCAGGGCAAAACCTTTTTCATTTTCCCATATTTCATGGAAAATAAAAATGTTCGGGCTTTCCGTGCTTTGGTGCAAATCATATTGCAAACACGCAGTTTCTTTCTTTGATTGTGTGACCAGATTTTTTAGAACACGCTTAATTTCTTCTGTTTGTTCCGTCTTGCTTTTTACAATAGCTGTTAAATTGATTTTCATTTTTTCTTGTTTAATTATTGGTGGCTGTCTTGTGAATGTTTACCATCAAGTGAGTATTTGTTGTAGGGCAGAAACAGCAAAATGACGAGCAAAAAAAGCCCGTGGAATAGCTGGACGGGAACGGTACTCCAATTTTGCTGCATGGATGAGCCGAATATTAAAGCCAGCATAATGACCAATCCCGCTATCGTTGCCCATTTGGTTTTAGCCCCAACCAACAAAAGCAATCCTACCGCTAATTCCAAAATCGGCAGGGCTATCATAAACGGATGCACCAATGCCTCCGGCAACAAGGTGTCCTCAAATCCTTTGGTCATTTTTTCTGCGAATGCCACAAGGTCAAAAACCCGTACAAAGCCATGCCCGAACATGCTTATGCCAATGAGCAACTGGGCGAATAGATACGTCAACTGCTGATTTGCCATCGTGTTTATTTTTTCTGTAATGCTATCCAATCCTGTAACGAAACGGCATCAGGTTTCCACTCTAACAGGTTTCGGGCATGGACGGCTCTTACACGGCTGTTTGAACCCAACGCATATTTTGCCCAATCGCCTAATTCTGCCAATGCTTCATCAGCATTCCACGAAATGACTTTTCCACCAAATCCCAATGCCTTACTGACATCAACCGCAATTTCCCTGTAAGAAGCCTCGCCATTTTCGGCATAGAAATAGGAAGCGGTCGGGGCTTTTTCCAAAGTAAGCGCATAGAGTGCTACCAAATCTGCTATATGCACATTAGACCACCTGTTTACACCTTTGCCCACGTAAACACCTGCGTTCATTTCTTTTGATTTTCTGAAAACAACAGGTAGTTGGTCGCTTTCCACATTCAGACCTAAACAGTCGCCGTATATCATGGACGGAACGATAACGATACTCCTAATTCCTTTGGTAATCCCTGCAATGCGTATATCGTTATTGATGTTTACCCGCTCTTGTCGTACATCCATTGGTGTAAACAATGTTTCTTCATTATACAATTGGGGATTTTCAGCATTGCCCATTACATCATCACCTACCACGCTTGAACCCGAAGTGTGTATGAACGTTTTTCCCGTTCCGGCTAATGCAGCAATAAACGTGTCCACTGCAAGACGATGGTCTGAATTGGCTGTATTGATTACCGCATCCGTTTCCTGTGCGTACCCGGTAAGCAACTCCCGGTCTTCCAATGTTCCGATTGCCGGAACGATACCCAAAGCCTTGACATTATCTGTTTTGCCCTTATCCCTTACCAAGCCGAAAACCTCATGCCCTTGCTTTATTAAATGGGTGGCAACCGAACTACCGATATAGCCCGTTGCTCCTGTGAGAAATATTTTCATTTTTTCCGTGTTTTAAAATTCCCTGATAATGGTCTTGTCCTGCATTGCCAGTTCCGCTATCTCGTCCTTGCGCTTGAAAGAAACGCCTTTGTGGTTTTGAATATACTTTATCAAATCAGAAGTTGCTTTAACCATTTGCGGTGTGCCACCGATACGGTCGTGAAAGCTGATGGAAAGCTGCCTACGTTTAAATTCACTTTCGGCATACAGTTGATCAAATTCCGCTTTGACCTGGTTAAAGAACTGATCAACGGAAAAGTTCTTGCCCTCTATCAACAGAATGTCGTTGCAACGTAAAATATATGGCACAACGGCAAAATCCTTTTTGTTTACCTGTATAATAAATGGCTCGTCACGGCTCAAATCGTCAATGTGGTACTTAAAGCCAAGTTCCTGCAAAATCTTCAATGTATGTTCGCCTCTGCGAAGCCAATTGGCATTATACCCGACAGGCGTAAAACCCGTGGCGTTCTTTACAGCATCTACTCCGTCCTTGATAAATTTCTTTTCCTCGTCGTAGGGCAGATTGTATTGTGAACTCCAACTCATACCGTGTGCAGCCGCTTCGTGTCCACGTTCCACAATTTCTTTAGCCAATTGAGGATTGGCGAGTACGGCAGACCCCACCATGTGGGAAGTAACCCTGATACCCAACTTATCCCAATTGTCGAGCATACGTGGGATGCCCTCTTTATATCCGTATTGATACCACGTATCGGCAGGCAAGTCTTTGTAGCCCTTTTCCATATTTTGAGGGAAAGGACTTTCCACATTGTCCGGCTGACCGCCAGCTTCAAACTGCATGGAAACCGAAACAACCAGCCGTGAGCCATCCGACCATTTTGTTTTATCCTTTTGTAAGGGGCTGGTCTTGTAAACACCTGCCAATGTTTCCAAAGGGCTTATTGCTCCTGCCAACCCGACCAAACTGCTCTGCTTTATAAAATCTCGTCTTGAACCCATAATGTGTTATTTATTTTGTTGGTAGTCCAGTACCAAAATATCCTCCAATACTGGCTTAATATGCGTAGTTATCAACTGTTTGTGGTATTCGGATGTATTGAAGTCTTCCAGCGACTTCCAGTCCTTGAACACTGCTACTTCCGCATGGGTAAAGCCTTTTGCCCTGCCCGTGAAGTCCTCGCCGAAAGAAATCTCCAGTAGTCCGGGTATAGTGCCTTTCTGTTTCAGTATTTCATCTTTAAGGCTCTGTATCTGTTCCGTGGTTGTTCCCTCTTTGAATTTGAACAACACAATATGGACGGCTTTTTCTTTGCCCGTCTTCTTTATGTTTTGTCCGTTTGCCGGAATAGCCATGCTGCCAAAGAGCAGGACAAACAATGTGATGATGATATGCTTCATGTTTCCTGATTTTTAGGGGTTATAAATTTGTATTGCCTGCAAGACCGCTCTTTTCGGCTACATCACGTTTTACAAGTGGTGTAATGTCGGACGTAGCCAAAGCGTGTTTGGCAAGCTCGCCTTTGGTGGCATACCATACGCCATCGTGCTGTGCCACGTATTTGAGGAAACGCTCTATCACCCGTACACGTGAGGCATGACCGGAAATACGGTCATGGAAGCTAATGAGCATCATGCGCCTGCGTGTTGCAGCTTCTTCGTAGAGTTGGTCAAACTCGTCTTTCAGTTGTTGTTCATAGTCGGCAGGCGAAAAGCCGGGGAAGTCATACGAACCAATATCGTTCATGTGTATCGTGTACGGCATGGTTACAAAAGGTTTGCCGTTCAACTGTTGTATGTACGGTTCGTCCCGGCTCAAATCGTTATTATGGTAGATAAAACCCAATTCCTGGAGCAGGCTCAATGTATGTACACTTCCACGCATCCAGTAGCAGTCATAGCCCAATGGGGTAATGCCCGTTACCTTTTCGATGGACTGCTTCACGCTTCTTATCCATTCCCGTTCTTCGTCTTTCGATAAATGGTATTGCCATGCCCATTCTTTGCCATGAGCGGCAGGCTCATGTCCACGGCGTACAATTTCACGGGCTAATTCGGGGTTGTTGTCCACAGCCTTGCCAACCATGAACGATGTTGCCTTGACACCGTATTTGTCGAATAAATCCAGTAACCTCGGAAGCCCCTCCTGTACGCCGTAATCGAAATAGGAATTGGTCGCTAAGTCAGGGTAGCCTTTTTTGATGGGTTCGGGTATCAATCCACCTGCCCCCGAAATGGGCTGTCCGCCTGCTTCAAATTGCAGGGCAATGGAAATGGCTAACCTTGCGCCGTTCGGCCAAAAGCCTTTGGCTGAACCGGATGCCTGTTCTCCTGTTGTTTTTGCCGCCGCTCCGACCCATCCCGGAATAGCCAATGCGGATGCTCCCAATGATGTCTTTGTAATAAAATCTCGTCTGTCCATGTGTACGTTTATTAAGTTACTATCAGATTAATGAATGATAATGCAAATTTCTATCACAATTATTTATTATACAAATAACTTAAATTGTACCTTTGTATCACAAATCTGATAGATATGCAATGGAACTTAGAATGGCTTAGGACTTTTAGAGCCATATACGAAACAGGCACATTGTCTGCCGCAGCACAGGAGTTGTTTATTTCGCAACCCGGTGTAAGCCTGCACCTCAATTCGCTGGAAGCCTATGCGGGATATAAGTTGTTTGACCGTTCGCCACGGAAAATGGTTCCTACCGAAAAAGGCAAGATACTTTACAACTTCATCCTCGAACCACTTAAAAAACTGGAAAGTGCCGAACAGCATTTCCATCGCCGTTCGCAACCGGAGCGGGCAACCATCAGCGTAGGGATGTGTTTTGAAACGTTCCAATATACATTGGAGGAACACGTAGCAAGCCTGCCCTTTAATCTGATTATCAAATTCGGGCTTTATCCGCAGATGCAGGCGGATTTGGATAGCGGTTTGCTCGATATGATTGTCACGCCGCAAAAGGGCAACCAGCAAAACCTTGTTTACGAACCGTTTTCCAAAGAAAGGATAGTGCTGATTTCCGGAAGCAATACGGATACATCCGAACTGATGCCATTGTTGGAAAATGGTAACATTGCAGGTGCAGGGGATTTTCTGAAACAACAACTATGGTACAGTACGGCAGGCGATATGGAACACCTGAAAAATTTCTGGTCAAGGAATTTTAACGAGCATCCCGATTTCAGCCCCAACTATATTGTACCCAATATCAGTTCCATTATCCGTTGTTTGAGCGATAACGAGGGCTTTTCTGTTGTACCCGATTTTCTTTGCCATGAGGCATTGGATGCCAGAAAAATCAAATTGGTATGGCAAGGCAACCAACCGTGGGAAAACACGCTTTACTTCGGCACAAGGAAAAACACCATGTACCAAAATGAGTTAGCGCAATTAAAAAAACTGTTTATGGAAAAGTGGGAATGTGAAATGGTGTGAGCCCTTTGCAATTCTAACGATATATAGATGCTTGTTCCAATCAACAGGGTTTTTTACAACCTCCTCCCTTTCTTCTTTTTCTTCTTCATTCGTTTGGCAAACTGTTCTTCCTCATAATCCTCTCCCTTTGCATCGGGTAATAGGCTGAATAGCCATAAATCGGAACTGTGCGAATGTTCCTGTGGGATAAACTCAAAAAGGTCTTTAGTTGGCAAATCGTCCAATGTATTCGTTTTGGAAACAGGGCTATCCTGTATCTTCAGTTCAGGCTTATTGCCATTGTTCCACCAATCATTAAAAACATTTGCCGACAGGCTTCTGTCCAGAGCCGAACCGTTCCAAACGCTACGGCTTTCGTGGTCGATGAACGTTATACCGTAAATACGTCCGTTGTCATTTCTGTAAACAACTGTATTAATACCCTGCTCGGTCAACTGCTTTTTAAAATCTGTTTCGTTGCGTGTTGTATGTATAGCAAGTTCCACTGTGTTTTTCATAACAGACCTTGTAGGCGTGGTTTTCATTTTTTCTTTGGCCTGCTCAAAATGTTTTTGCAGTTGTGCAACCCCTGCATCTTTTCCGAATAGCGATGCTTTGAACGGATTGCTTGCCTTTTCTCCCTTGTCGTCCAATGCCATATAGACCAATCCGTTTACCGTCTGACCGTTCCGCTCGCCTTTGACTTCCTCTGCCGTGATGTTGAAAAGGGAAAGTAACGCATTGTAGCTACCCATAGTTGAAAAGCTATAATATTTTGGCAAATGGCGGACTACCGAAGCGATTTGGCTCTTTATATCGCCACGCTGATAATCCACAGGTTTGAAAACTTTATTGCCTTGTTTCTGCTCCTGCTCGGTGGCTTTGTGCAGGTTGTATTTCTGTTCCAAATCCCGGCATATTGCCATTGAACGTGGGTGGTCGTAATCATCGGGGATTTTCTTTCCGTCAATGCCTACACAGGTCGAAACAATATGGATATGTGTGCGGTCAATGTCGGTATGCTTGAAGACAATATAGGGCTGATTGCCGTAACCCATACGTTCCATATACACGCGAGCCATTTCGGTAAACTGTTCATCGCTTACTTTGTCTTTCGGATCGGGGTTCAAGGAAATATGCCGTACCGTCTTTTCCGTTTTGATATTTGCCGATAGATACGGTTCAAAGCATTTATTGAAATACGCTACGGAATATTTGCCGTCCGTTGTGTCGGGTATCTTGTTCAGCAACAGAACTGCTCCGTTTTCCCTGTCCACTTTCTGCTGATTGTACAAAATCGCTCCGTACATATTGCTTCCCTTTCCGATTTTTGCAATCATTTCTTTACTCTTTTTTCAGATACTTTGCTTCAAATTCCTGTGTAAGACGGATGATTTCTGTAGTCAGTTTTGCCAATTCAATGGTTTCTTTTTCCAGTTTAAAGAGGTATGCGGATGCTTTTTTTTCCGAAAAATTGCGGTACAATAGCTTTACAACCTGATTGTAATTTGTTCCGATTGCCCTGAATTGGCTAAAAAATCGGGTCAGCTTTTCGTGATATTCTATGGCATCCATATCAATCTTTACGGTCTTTACCGTCTTCTGAAAGATGCAGGCTGTAATGAAATGTGCCACTACTTTCATTCCCGATTGGTCAAAGAGGGCAAGGAACTTGGCTTTGTCCTCTGCATTCAGGTTAATGGAATACCGATTGACCGCAGGGTCGTTCTTCGGTTTTCTCCCTGTTTTTCTAACCTGTTTACTGTTCTTTTCTTCCATAATAAATCCATTTTAAATTTTAAACAAACGGGCGACTTCGGAGCCGTTTCCAGCCCCCTGCAAGGGCAAGTGCTTTTGAGGTACGGAAATTCATTTCGAGTAGCTCAAAAGATAACTTGCTCTGAACATGGGTTCAGAAAAATCCGTCCTACGGAACGGATTGGAGTTGGCCAAAGAAACAGTACGAAACTGTTTTTCATGTTGTCCGTAAATACGCTGATTTTGGTGCGTTAAACTCCTCTGCTGTTCCTTTACAAAGTAAAGGAACTATGGGCGTTTGGCACTCGGACAAACACTACCTCTGAACGACAAATGCTACCATACTGAAATGAAAGGCAGATAATATCCAAATCGGGGAAAAATCGGATAGAAAAAACGAAAGTATGAGGACATTGGTACAAATCTGCATATATGAATACGTGTGTAAAACTGCGTGTACGCTTGTATGTAAATATGTTTTTATAGTTGTATGCTTTTACGCTTTTATTTGAAGGTTTACCTATGTATGGGCGTAAGTATGTAGGTACATACAAACACTCCTTGTAAGACGCTTCTCCCTCTTAAAATTTTTTCCAAAAGAAAAAAACAGAAAAAAAAGAAAGCCATTCAATCAAGGCGGACAAGCGGAAAAACCAAAAGGAAACGGAATAAGTCCCGAAGGGTGGCAGGGCAACACAAAAAACTCGGCGAAGCCACCTTATTTGCCCTGCCATTATGCCGTAGTCTTTTGGTTGGGCGGTGCGGTGGGTGTCTGCCTTACCTTTGCTCCCTTTTTGTTCTTTTTTGGGTACATTTTAAATTTATTTCTTTCGTAGTATTTGGTAATCTCACGCCAAATGCTACCTCTGACTGCAACATTGAAAGCTCGAACACCTTTTCACGGTAGCTTTAAAAATGAAGCTGATAGCCAGCTTGATTTTTTATCAACAGAAAGGAGTAACAGCAATGGAAAACAGTGAGAAAAACAAGGAAACTCCCGAAATCGACAAGACCATTTTGGAAATTAACGAGCAAAGGGAGCGTGAGAAAGAGGAAAAATTTGTAGATTTAATCATTAAGATTATTGTGTCTGCAACGTTAAGGGAATACTATGAAAAGAGCGATAAGATACCTACGGTTCAGCCAACTCGGACAAAGTAACGGTTCAATCGAAAGACAGGAACTCTATACCGACCAGTGGCTGAAATTTAATAATGTGGAATTGGTGGATACCTTTATCGACAGGGGCAAGAGCGCACGGACATTTGACCGCCCCGATTTCATCAAACTAAGGGAGTTTATAACCAAGCATCATAGGACAGTCGATTACCTATTGATTGACCAACTTGACCGTTTCAGCCGTGATGCAGGGGAAGCAATGAGTATGGTCAAACTCCTGCAACAGAAGTACAGTATACAGGTGGTGAGCGTGACCGAGGGGATTACCTTTGATTACGATACGCCCGGCAGTTTCTTCCGTGCAGGATTGCAGTTGTTGCTTGCCGAAGAGGACAATATCAACCGTAGCATCAAGGTCAAGGGCGGTATCTATACCGCAAAAGCCAAAGAGGGAAGATATGTTTACAAAAATGCTCCTTTCGGGTACAGGAAACAGGGAGAACGCAAGGAACGGCAGTTGGTAATCGAGGAAACAGAAGCTAAGATAGTCCGCTTCATTTACGATGCCTATTTGAGAGATACACCACTTTATCTGATAAAGGAGCAAGCCCAACGGTTGGGCTTTCCAACAAAAGGCAATATGGCTATCGAAAGGGTGCTTAAAAACCCGACCTATGCCGGCTTGCTGAAAGTGGAAGCGTACAAGAATTATGCAGGCGGTCTGTTTGATGGCATCCACGAGCCTATCATTGACAAGACCACGTGGATGATGGTGCAGGAGAAAATGAAACGACCCGAAAAAACGAGGACAGTTATAGATGATGAAATCCCTTTGCGTGGTGTACTGAAATGCCATTGCGGAAATCCATTATCAGGCGCACCGTCAAGGGGCAAATCGGGAAAGTATTTCTATTACTACAAATGCAGGCACTCCAAGCACAACAATATAAGTGCCGTCAAAGCCCACAACCAATTTTTGGAAACCTGTGAGCTGATGAGCCTGCCGAGTGCAAGGGTAAGGAAGATTAGAACAGTGACAAAAAGCTCGCTCGATTTGGAAATGGAGAGTAACCGTAAAAAGGTCATCGAAAAGAGAACCCAATTGCAGGAAGTTGAGGAAAAACTGTTTTCGGTCGAGGAGAAATGGATAAAGAACGAAATCAACAAGGACACCTACGACCGTTGGTATTCGGTATATAACAATGAGATATTGAATCTCAAAGGAGCAATAGAGCGGTTGAGTAATGACCAAAGCGAAGCGTTCAGCATATTGGAAGATAACCTAAACCTATTGACCGATATGCGCCACGTATATACGGTGTCCGATACCTTGCAAAAAAGGGAATTTGTGAACAGGGTGTTCGACAGCAATCTGTACTATGAAAACGGCATTTATCGAACACCTACCATGCTCGGTTTATTATCGCATAACCATTTGAAAATGAAAGAAAAAGGGCTGCTGATATACGAAAAAAAAGAGGGTCTTCTTGATGAAGACCCTCTCAGCGGAGAGTGAGGGATTCGAACCCCCGGACCTGTGACAGTCAACAGTTTTCAAGACTGCCGCATTCGACCACTCTGCCAACTCTCCGCGACAAAAGTAGAAATATTCATTTGTTCTGCAAAACTTATTTTTTATAGCCCTGAAAATGAGCTTAATATTTTATTTAAGTGCCTTTAAAGGGGCTTAAGGATGTAAAATTTCATGCGAATGCTTCTTAATATTAGCTGCTAGTTTCTCCAGAGGCAAGTCATCTGAGTCAATTCCGAATGGATCTTCAATAGATTCAGCAATCAATTCCAGCGAAGCCAGTACATAGAATACAAAAGGCACTGCTGCAATAACAAAGTAACCTATAGAAAACACATAGCCTACAGGGAGCGTAAATACATAGAATACAATAAACTTCTTGATAAACGAGCTATATGACTGCGGAATGGGAGTGTTTTTGATCCGTTCACAGGCCCCGCAGATATTGGTCAGCGATTGCAGTTCGTCATTCAGGATAATAAATTGTTCACCGGACAAGATGCCCGACTTATAGAGATTCGTTACTTTTTTGAAAATCAGGGCAGCGAGTTGATTTGGCGCATGTTTTTTCAGGTCCAGATTTCCCAGTTCTGGGTGTTCCTTATCATCCAGCATATATGTTGTGTAATCCGATCGCAGGAAAGATTGTGTCAATTCAGCGTAGAGAGGAATCGCCTTTCTGAAGAAAGAGCGGTTGGTATGATCATCTTCCGGCAGAAATGCATTCATTTTATAAGCCAGCGTACGGCTTATATTTGTTAATGTACCCCATTGTTTACGCGCTTCCCACCATCTGTCATAGGCTGTATTGGTGCGGAATACAAGAAGCAGGGACAATGCAAAACCTAATAAACTATGTACAATCGTAATATTTTTAATCCAGCTCTTTTCCGACAACCGAAGATATTCAAGTTCCAAATAAGCAATTCCTCCTGAAAAAGCAGCGGCTAAAAGCAGATAGGGAAGGAGTTTGCGGACGGTGTCCGACTTGTGGAGATAAAAGGTGGCTTTGAACCATTCTTTAGGATTATACACTTGCATTGGACAAATATAATTTGTTCAAATTTAATTTGAAAGTATCCGTGTAATGCATTAATTTCAGGGCATGGCGAAAAAGGCTGTGAAGAGGGCTGCACCACCTAAAAGGGAGGTAAAGGATGACAGAAAAGTATATCTTATATGGAGTATAGTCATTCCTGTTATCATTGTGTTGCTTGCCGTAAGTTGGCATTATCGTTCAGGAATCCGTTACTATATCAGAGAAGTAGTTTCCGGGAAGGAGCAGAACGGATGGAAAGATGCTAAATACGACATTCGTAATGTCGAACTCATGAGTAAGCATGATGATAAGATATTCGGGATAGATATCAGTCAGTATCAGGGTGATATAGACTGGGTACAAGTCAATACAATCAATGATAAATTTCCGGTAGACTTTATTTTTATCCGGGCGACTATGGGCGAATCCGGGGTGGATTCTAAATTTAAAACAAACTGGAAAAGAGCGAATTCCAGAGCCAAGATCAGAGGGGCTTATCATTATTTCAGACCAAATGAAAATTCATTAAAACAAGCTCGGAATTTTGTGAAGACAGTTCACCTGAAAGCAGGGGATCTGCCGCCGGTGCTGGATATAGAGGAGATGCCTGTCAATCAGTCTATGGACAGTCTGCGTACAGGATTGAAGCGCTGGTTAGGCTTTGTAGAAGCGCATTACGGGATCAAGCCTATTCTGTATTCCGGAGATAAGTTTTTTACGGACTTTCTGGAGAAAGAATTTTCAGATCATGTCATCTGGATTGCAAATTATAACTTCTGGATAGACGATCTGAAAGACCACTGGGATTTTTGGCAATTTTCTGAAAAAGGATCAGTTCGGGGAATAAATGGTAATGTAGATCTTAATATCTATAATGGCGATATCGAAAAACTGGAATCGCTGGCTATACCGTATCGCAATTAATACCCAATAATTTAAAACCCGCTATCTGGTTTTAAGAGTTTCAAACAATTCAATCATTGTGTTTTTAAAACTTCACTTACGAATGAAAAAAATAGTAATCCTATGTATGTTCCTGATGTCATTATCCGGATATAGTAAAGCTGACAGCGTTCAGCAGGACAGTATGGCATTATCTGCAGAGCAATTTGCGGAAGCAGCAGATCAATATCTGATCATCGATACCCGGAAGGCAGATGATTTTCTGAAAGGCTTTGTTTCCAAAAGTATCAATATCGGTTGGGAAGGGCCATTCGATAGCTGGATGACTAAAATTGTAAACAATAAAGATACAGGAGTTCTTCTTGTTGCAGAAGTGGGACAGGAGAAACTGATTATAGATAAATTGCATGCTCTTGGATATAAGAATGTCATCGGCTATCTTAAAGGAGGGTTAGAACCATGGACAGAAGCGCATAAACCGATTGAACGTATTGGCAGTGTTACAGCTGCTCAGGCACTGGATCATACGCAGAAGGCGAAGTATGTATATGTAGATGTACGGACGCCTCAGGAATACACAAAAGGGCATGTAGAAAAGTCACTTCATATTCCTTTGAATACATCCGGTTTTCAGATAAATATAGATTCCGATAAGACCTATCTGCTACAATGTCAGTCCGGCTACAGAAGTAGTCTGGCGGCATCATTATTGTACGCTAAGGGTATACATAATATCCTCAACGTGGAAGGTGGTTATAAAGCTGTTTCTGCGGTGCAGGATACTGAACAGAAATAAGATTGATTATATGGCAACATTTAATGAAATATTACAAAAGCACAAACTGGCGCTGATCGATTTTTCAGCATCCTGGTGCGGTCCGTGTCAGCAATTGGCTCCTATTCTGGAAGAAGTCAAAAAACATTATGGTGAAGATCTTTCCATAATCAAAATTGATGTGGATAAAAATCAGTCACTTGCTTCGAATTTTAAAGTACAGGGTGTTCCGACACTTATACTTTTTAAAGACGGCGAGCAGGTGTGGAGACAATCCGGACTATTGATGAAAAACAATCTTGTACAAGTTATCGATCAACACCGTCAGGCATAGCGACTGACTGCATTTCTTCCGAATGATCTGGAAGATAAACATTAAAAAGGATCAGATTTGAATGTAATGTTATCATTCAAATCTGATCCTCTTTTTGTCTAAAGTACATAAGATTTTAAATTAAAGATCAGTTTTGGCTTTTTGGACAGCGTTAATCTTCATAATCCTGATCCGAAGACAAAGGAAGTCTTGTGACAAGAAGTTTATCGATCCGGTTACCATCCATATCCAGTACTTCAAATTCAAGATTTTTATAAATCACCTTATCACCTTCTTCAGGTACGCGATCCAGTAAAAAGAATACCAGCCCTGCGACAGTAGTGATATTGCGGATTTCTTCTTCGTCTTTTTCGGATAATCCTACTTCCAGACTTTCCATAAAATCGTCCAGCTGATATCGGCCGTCAATAAGGAATGAACCGTCTTCACGTTTACGGATTTTGCTGTTTTCAATATTGTTCAGATCATCAAAATCTCCCACCAGACCCGTCAATATATCCTTTAACGTAATAATTCCCTGGGGTATACCGTATTCATCGATCACAATAGCCTGAGCTGCTTTTGAATTTCTAAACGATTCCAATACAGAGAGTGCACCACTATTTTCATTGATATACGGAATAGGGGTGATAAGAGCAGACAAGTCCGTCTCTTCGTTGTTAAGATATTGTTGCAGCAATGTTTTGACATGTACTACTCCTTTTATCTTATCAAAATTACCATCACAGATCGGGTATACCGTATGTTGAGTTGCCGTGATCACTTTTTTGTTCTCTTCAAAAGAATCCTGCAGATCCAGATAGTCGATCTTACTGCGGTGAACCATCAGATTGATAGCTTTCTTATCGCCGATTGCAAGAAGACGGTCTACAATATCATGTTCTATGTTATCGATAATACCGCTATCTACTCCCTCATCTACCAACGCTTTTATTTCCTCTTCAGTAACGGCATTTTTGCTGACTTTGATGTTGAGCAGTCTGACCAGGAAATCTGTAGAGATACTTAAAAACCATACAAAAGGCTTCATGATCTTACTCAGAAAGTGCATAGGGAAGGCGATTAACGTCGCATAACGCTCAGGTATAGCCATTCCGATCCGTTTAGGAACCAATTCGCCAATCACCAAAGAAAGGTAAGTGATGATGATGACAACTAATATTACAGACAGCTGCTGGCTATAAGGCGCGAAAAACGCAACCTGCTGAAGTTGAGCATCTATAAATGTAGAAATAGTTCCTCCACTGAAAAAACCTGTCAGAATACCGATAAGGGTGATGCCGATCTGCACAGTAGAAAGAAATTGATTAGGATGTTCTTTGAGGTCTAAAGCGATTTTTGCAGCTGGGTTTTTCTTGTCACTCTCTGCTTGCAGGCGAGCTTTTCTGCTGGACACAATAGCTATTTCGGAGGCGGATAAAATACCATTTAGGAGGATCAGGATAAGGATTACTATAATTTCTGTTAGCATAGAAGATTTGAAAATTATACCAATTTACTGAAAATATCAGATTTGAGGAAGAACGAATTGATAAAAAGAAAAAAGGAGCTGATTACAACTCCTTTCTTAATCTTGCGACAGGTATATTTAATGCTTCCCTGTACTTGGCTACTGTACGGCGGGCGATAGAATAACCTTTTTCTTTTAGGATATCAGTCAGTTTCTCATCCGCTAAAGGTTTACGCTTATCTTCATTCGAGATACATTCTTCCAGAATTTTCTTGACTTCTTTATTAGAAACCTCTTCACCCGAATCAGTTTGTATGGCTTCAGAGAAAAATGATTTAAGTAAAAACGTACCGAATTCAGTCTGTACATATTTGGAATTAGCCACACGCGAAACAGTTGAAATATCCATTTCTATGCGGTCAGCTATGTCTTTCAGAATCATGGGTTTAAGCATGCGGTCATCTCCCGTCAGGAAGTATTCATACTGATATTCCATAATCGCATTCATTGTTTTCAACAAAGTCTGCTGACGCTGTTTAATGGCATCGATAAACCATTTGGCCGAATCCAGTTTTTGTTTGACAAACTGTACCGCCTCCTTCATCTTCTTATCCGTCTTCTCTACTTTTTCGTAATGTTCAAACATCTCCTGATAAGATCTGGAAACCCGTAGTTCCGGCGCATTCCGGCCATTCAAGGTCAGGTGCAGAACACCGTCATTGTTACTGATATGGAAGTCGGGGATAATGTGAAGTTGCTTTCCTGCTGCTGCTCCTGAATCTCCCGGTTTAGGATTTAATTTCAGGATCTCCTGAATGATATTTTTAAGCTCTTCTGAGTTAAGGCCTAATGCTTTTTCAAGCTTATCATAATGTTTCTTTGTGAACTCTTCCAGGTAATTCTGAACAACAAGAATAGCCTTTTTCACGGCTTCATTATCGTTGTTTTTCTTTTTTAATTGTATAAGAAGGCACTCCTGAAGATCTCTTGCTCCAATGCCGGCAGGTTCAAAGTCCTGTACGATCTTCAGCATTTCGAGTACTTCCTCTTCTTCAGCAATGACATTCTGTGAAAAGGCAAGGTCATCGATAAGCGACAGGATAGGTCGGCGAAGATATCCGTCATCGTCAAGACTGCCGATAATCTGCTGACCGATTAGAAAGTGCTTATCATCTAAAGCCAGTAAGTCCAGTTGATTCTGAAGACTCTCAAAGAATGAACTTTGAATAGCTATAGGCATCTCTTTGCGATCTTCCTCGTCATCTCCGCCGTAAGAATTGCCATAATCATTAAAGTCATCATCCTGAATATATTCATCTACACTGAATTCTTCATCGAACGAATTGTCTTCCCCTTCGTACTGTTCATCCGGATCTTTATCCGGATACTCCTGTACAGGTTCGTTCATGTTGATCAAACTCCCGTCTTCTAATGCCGGGTTTTCTTCAAGTTCTTCTTTGATACGGGCATCTAATGAAACAGTAGGTACCTGCAACAGCTTGATAAACTGAATCTGCTGTGGCGAAAGTTTTTGTAAAAGTTTCTGTTGTAAAGTTTGCTTCAACATGTTTTCTGGTCACTAAATTGACTGTAAAAGTAGAGAATAAATATTTAAATGTTATCATTATTCTGCTAAATCTCATCTTTAGGTATACTTTTTGAGGAGAAAAAAACTCCTATCTTCATGATTCAAAAGCTACCCGATACAAATGTTAAAATTCGTTAATTTCTTAGACACTATTGCCAATTAATTGCGTCTGATTATACTTTTACCAAAACTATTCTTCATATTTACATCATGTTTAGAGGTATCAAAAATAAATTTTTGCGTTACTTTATTATCGCTGTCTATTTTATTGTACTGATTGTTTGTGCCGTACAGATTAACTTTCTTTGGCTTTTTGGCTATTCTCCGACGAAAAAGGACATTGTCATGCCATCCCTTAATATTTCTACAGAGCTATATACTGCCGATTCTGTTCTTATCGGACGATATTTTGAAGAAGACCGTGATCCGGTACCTCATGATAGTATTTCACCCAATGTTCTGAATGCGCTGGTCGCGACAGAAGACATCCGTTTTTATAAACATAATGGTATAGATTTTCTCGGGCTTGCTTCCGGTATAGTGTCTACGCTTACCGGTGATAAACGCGGAGCCAGTACCATCACACAACAGTTAGCCAAAAATCTCTACCGCACCCGTTACAATACTTCCGCCGGTATTTTAGGTAAAGTTCCCGGAGTAGGACTTATCGTCAATAAATTTAAAGAGTGGATGACGGCTTATAAGTTAGAGAGCAAATACGGAAAAGATGAGATTATTACCATGTACCTCAATACCGTATCTTTTAGTAATAATGCCTATGGTATCAAATCAGCCTCACTGCGATATTTTAATAAAATGCCAAGTCAGCTGAGCGTCAATGAATCGGCTATGCTGATCGGGATGCTCAAAGGAACGACTTTATACAATCCGTTGCGAAATCCTAAAAATGCGCTTCAGCGACGAAATGTAGTGCTTGCACAGATGCAAAAAGCCGGATACCTGACCAAACAACAGGTGGATACCTATTCTCTGCAAGACCTCAATCTGAATACCAACAACGTTGATCGTCAGGATGCAAATGACTCTTATCTGAGAGCTGCCGTGCAACGCTGGCTGGAAGACTGGAGTAAGGAAAATGATATTGATATCTATAAAGACGGACTAAAAATCTATACGACTATTGACTCCCGTATGCAAAAGATGGCTGAGGAAATGGTCGGTAAGCAGATGAAATTTTTACAGCAACGGCTGAAGAATGCCTGGGGAAGTGAAGATCCATGGAGAGATAAAGAAGGAAATGTGATTCCGAATTTTATAGAGAATCTTGCAAAGAAAACGCCTTATTACGCTGCGCTAATCAAAAAATATCCTAATAACATGGATAGCGTAAATTACTATCTCAATAAACCAAAAGAGATGGAGATCTTTACGTGGAATGGTAATCAGAAGAAAGAACTGTCTACGATGGATTCAATCAGACATTATGTCGTAATGCTGAATGCAGGGATGATGTCTATGGAGCCAAAAACAGGAGAAATCAAAGTATGGGTGGGAGGAATCAACCACAAATATTACAAATTTGATCACGTCAATCAATCCAAACGTCAGGCAGGTTCTACATTCAAACCTTTTGCTTATCTGGCAGCGCTTGAATCCGGAAAATCACCTTGTGATAAATACACGGACAAACCGGTACGGATTTACGCCGGTCTTAAAGATGGAGTAGAAGAGTATTGGGAGCCAAAAAATGCAGACTGGAATTTTAGCTACAGAGAGATGTCTCTTCGTTGGGCTATGGCACGTTCAGTCAATTCCATTACTGCTCAGATTACGGAAGAAGTGGGATGGGATAAAGTCGTAGAGGCCGCACACAGATGTGGTATAGACAGTCCTCTGAAATCTGTGCCTTCAGTAAGTCTGGGATCTAATGATGTATCCGTGTATGAAATGGTAAGAGCGTATGCAACATTTATGAATGAAGGCAAACGAATGGATCCGATTTTGGTGTCGAAGATTGTTGATTTTGACGGCAATGTAATCGCTGAATTCAAAAAGAAAGAAAAGGAAGCCCTTACGAAAGAAAATGCCTGGTTGATGACCTATATGCTTCGTGGAGGAATGGAAGAGCCGGGAGGAACTTCTCAGGCACTTTGGGATTGGGATCTCTTTAAAAAAGAAAATCAGATCGGTGGCAAGACAGGCACATCTTCTGATTATGTAGACGGTTGGTATATGGGTGTGACCAAAGATCTGGTGACCGGTGTATGGGTAGGCTGCGATGAGCAAAGCATTCATTTCAAAAACTCACACACAGGAGAAGGTTCTAAGACCGCATTACCGATCTTCGGTATGTTTCTGGAAGAATTATACAAACATCCGGAGCTGGGATATACATTTGGTAAATTCCCTGATCCTACAGTCGAGATAACCAAAAAATATAAATGTGAAAGCCCAAGATTACCTGAGCGGACAGAAAGCGCTGATAGTACAGCGGTAGATCTTCCCGAAGGAGAAGTCTTAGAAGGTGAGGGGGGAGAAGAGCAAAACGGTGAACAGCCAGTAACCACACCTCAGCCTCCTGCTTTGGATGCTGACTCTACCCTCGGCTAAGACGTAGTCAGGGTATCTGTTTTTTTATTAACTTAACTCCATGAAAAGTACGTTATGTAGTCAATTGTCGAACAGTGCCAGGCTACTGTTCGCTTTAATTGCATTTTGTTTTATGTTTCCCAATATGAGCCAGGCTCAGTATTTTGGTCAGAACAAAATGCGCTACAAAAAGCTGAATTTTAAGGTTTATGAAACTCCGCATTTTGATCTCTATTACTATCTGAAAAATGACAGTATGGTCAGGTGGCTGGCTAAAGAAAGTGAAGTGTGGTACGAACTGCATCAACAGGTGTTCCAGGATACTTTCCTACGCAAGAATCCGGTTATTGTCTACAGCAATCATCCCGAATTTCAACAAACCACAGCTATTCAGGGGGAGATCAGTGTCGGAACCGGCGGGGTGACAGAAGCATTCAAGCAGAGAGTAGTCATGCCTGTTATGCAGATTAATCAGCAAACCCGTCACGTATTGGGACATGAGCTTGTACACGCATTTCAATATCGGGTCCTTATAGACGGAGGTGATTCTACCCGTCTTGAAAATATTATGAATCTGCCGCTATGGATGGTAGAAGGGATGGCCGAATATTTCTCTATAGGGAAAAAGGACGCCTTTACTTCCATGTGGATGCGGGATGCTTACCTCAATAAAGATATTCCGTCGCTGAAGCAGATGACAGAACAGTCTTACAAATACTTTCCTTACCGGTATGGTCAGGCATTCTGGTCATACATCGGATCTACTTACGGAGATACAGTGATTATGCCATTGTTTATCGAAACGGCTAAATATGGCTATGAGATCGCTATGAAACGTGTGTTTGGCTATGACGCACAAACCATGTCTAATCTGTGGAAGAACAGCATGGAGAATATGTATAAGAATTCCGGTAAAGATACGGTTTCAAGACCTGTCGGGACCCCGATACTTAATACCGGCAATTCAGGCAGGATGAATGTCTCACCTGCAATTTCTCCGGATGGAAAGTATGTGGCATTTCTATCTGAAAAGGATATGTTCAGTATCGATCTCTTCCTGGCAGATGCGCACACCGGCAAAGTCATACGAAAACTGGGGAGCAGGCTTACAAATAAAGATATAGACGAGTTTAGTTTTCTGGAGTCTGCAGGTACCTTTTCTCCGGACAGCCGTAAGTTTGCTTTTTCAGTGTTTAGCGCTGGTAAGAATAAATTAATGACTGTGGATGTAGCGACAGGCAAAACGCTGTCAGTAGAGGCGATGGGAGATATTACGGAGTTCACAAATATTACCTGGGCTGCAGATGGAGATCATGTTGCTTTTTCAGGTTTGAAAAACGGGCATAGTGATATTTATATTTATAACCTGAAGACCAAAAAACTGGATCAGTTAACGAATGATGTGTATTCTGACTTTCAGCCCAGTTTCTCCAGAGATGGAAAATCTATTGTATTCAGTACTGATCGGGTAGCACTGGCATCTGATAACAGATCGGTAGATATTCCCATGAATCTGGCTATAGTAGATATCCGGACAAAAAACATTCAGAATCTGGATATTTTTCCCGGAGCGAATAATCTCAATCCACACTTCTCCTCTAACGGAGAACAAATCTATTTTCTATCTAACGGGGATGGTTACCGTAATATGTACCGCTACACAGTAGCGTCCGCTCAGTTGGAAAAATTGACGGACTATTTTACAGGTATCAGTGGGATCACCGAGTATTCTCCTGCGATGAGTATCTCTGCTACAGATGAAATCGTCTACTCGTATTTTAAAAACAATGCCTACAGTGTGTATTATGCAAAGAGTTCGGATTTTACGGGGACTATAGTAGATGCAGGTTCGGTCAATTTTGATGCAGCTATGCTGCCTCCTCCTGTAAGCCGCGGTGTGAATGTAGTCAATACCAATCTGCGTAATTTCAATGCCTTTGAGCGTATCGGAGATGATCAGATTAATACAATAGCCTATAAGCCTAAGTTTAAGCTCGATTATCTGGCTAATAGCGGTGTTGGAGTTTCTGTTGGAAGCCGTTACGGAGCAGGGATATCCAGTGGTATTCAGGGGATGTTTTCAGATATTCTCGGGTACAATCAGATCTTTGCAGCCCTAAATGTAAATGGAGAAATTCAGGATTTCGGCGGGCAGATTGCTTATATTAACCAGAAGGGCCGGTTCAACTGGGGAGCTTCGTTGTCGCATATTCCATATATTTCGGGATACAATACAAATGAATTTGAGGACTTCGGATATGGTGAAGAGTTGTCATACAATACCTATTTAGTGCGGACTTTTCAACAACAGGCTGATGTTTTTGTTGCCTATCCGTTTAACAGACATCACAGAGTGGAGCTTGGAGCAGCTGTTGTAAGGTATAATTACCGTGTAGACAAATGGCGTCAGAGTTACTATTCCGGATATGGCGATCGTCGTAAGCTCAGTAACGAAGAGGCCTCACAATTAGGATTTGGTAATCTGAAACCTTTTGTAGTGCAGCAGGTCAATACTGCTTTGGTAGGAGACAATTCCGTGTTCGGTATTGCTGCTCCGCTACAGGGATATCGTTATCGTCTGGGAGTAGAGCAGTATTTTGGCGATTATACTTTTTCTGCAGTCAATGTAGATCTGAGAAAATACAACCGTTATAAGCCTGTAACGATAGCCGCCCGACTGTATTCCTATTCGCGTTTTGGTAGCAATGAAAATGCATTATATCCTTTTTACATCGGATATCCGTATCTGATTCGTGGATATGAAAGCGGTGATTTTGACCGCAATGGCAAAGTGAGAATCTCAGATTTGATGGGATCCCGCACAGCGGTGTTTAATTTTGAAGTAAGATTGCCGTTTACAGGGCCGGAAAAACTGGCTGCCGTGAAATCCGGATTCTTATTTTCCGACTTAAATCTGTTCTTTGATGCGGGACTTGCCTGGTCCAAAGGCAATAAGGTTGTGTGGTCTTCCGATGATCGGCCTATTGTACCGTTAAAGGATGGTAAAGGTAATGTGATTGTTAATCCGGATACTAATCTTCCGGAGATGGGCTACGATCCTAATTATAAGATTCCGGTTATGAGTGCCGGGGTTTCACTGCGGATCAATTTGTTTGGAGCCATGATTCTGGAACCTTACTATGCTTTTCCTTTCGTCAAGACGAATTCTAAATCCGGGACGTTCGGAGTGAATTTCACTCCGGGCTGGTAAATAGTTTAATCAAAAGGGAGCCGTTGCATTATTTATGAGAGATAAGCAACGGCTTTTTTGTTATGTAGGATAGTTAAGGGCGTATGTAGGGAACAAAGATTTTTCCAGTTTGGATTTTGTTTTCTGACCATTCTTTCTTTGACGATGCGCGGGAGGGATGCAAGTTCTTTTCTGCGTTTCTCCGCCTGCTCGAAAGTATGGACATACTCGATATAAACAATACTGCTTAATTTGATAACCTGATTGAATAAAGAAGCGTGAACAGTTCTCATTTCCTGATATGTCGTCTCTACATCTTGTGTCAGATTGACTTCAAGATGATGACGATTGCTGTCTGAGGCGATGTAAATGCAGTATTTTTTCATGTTTTCTCCTTGTTTTGGCTAATAAATTTGGTTTTTCTGAATCTATTTGCTAATTTTGATAGTACAATTATACTAACAATTTTAGTATTTACAAATTTTATTTAAAAAATTATTATGTCTAATATCGCCTCGAATCTGAAATACATCAGAAAGAAAAAAGGATTGACACAGCAGCAATTTGCTGATTTAATGGAGATTAAACGTGCTTCGGTAGGGGCGTATGAAGAGGATAGAGCAGAGCCTAAATATGAGTTGCTAAAAAAAATAGCTGAATATTTTGATCTGACTATGGATGAACTGGCGAATGATAGTATAGATGATAAGTGGAAACCTACACCACGGAGTAATGCTTCTAATCTGCGTGTACTGAGTGTAACGGTTGATCAGCAGGATCGTGAAAATATAGAACTGGTACCTGTCAAGGCGAGTGCAGGATATCTGAACGGATATGGTGATCCGGAATATGTCGCTGAGTTGCCGAAGTTTTCACTCCCGATGTTTAATCAGGGTACATACCGTGCCTTTGAAATAAAAGGAGATTCTATGTTGCCTTTACCATCGGGCTCTGTTATAATAGGAGAGTATGTAGAAAATTGGCATGATATCAAACCCGGACAGACATATATCATTGTATCTAAAGAAGAAGGTGTCGTTTACAAACGTATTGCCTTTAAATATAAAGAAGAAAAAGGATTGAAGCTGGTCTCAGACAACAAGACGTACGAGCCATACTGGGTAGGGGCGGACGATATTCTGGAGGTCTGGAAAGCAAAGGCATTTATAAGCACCGAACTTCCGGAGCCAAGCCCGGAGCCTACTATGGAAACACTGACCTCTATGATGGCGCAGATGCAAAAAACCATCAGTGCAGTGGTCGATAATAATAAGGGATAAAAAAGATGTTTTGGATTTTTAAAAATATTTTGTACTTTTGTACTATCTGAAAGGAAGGGGGCATCATATGCCCCCTTTTTTAATTCTTTATTGATTTAAAATAACAGTAATAGATGAAGACAAAGGTAGAACAGCGGGTTGAAGAGTTGGTTCTGGAAAAAATAGGCGATCGTGAGGATTTGTTTATTGTCAGTATAAAAATGCAAGGCAATGGCGTACTTGAAATTCTTGTTGACGGGGACTCCGGGATTGCGATTGATGATTGTGTAAAGATAAGCCGTCATGTTGGTTTTCATCTGGAAGAAGAGAATGTAATAGAGACTGCTTACCGTCTGGAAGTATCTTCTCCGGGTATTGATAGTCCTCTGGTACTGATCCGTCAGTATGAAAAGAATATAGGGCGCAATGTCCGGGTCAAGAATCACGAGGGAGAGAAGAGAGAAGGCAAGCTTCTGGATGTAACGGAAAGCGCTATTACAATCGAGGAAAGTAAAAAAGAAAAAGGGAAGAAAGCCGTTCCGGTTGAGTCGGTGATTCCTTTTGAACAAATAAAGGAAACTAAGGTGTTAATTTCATTTAAGTAAAAATGAGCAGCAATATCAATTTGATTGACTCTTTTCAGGAGTTTAAAGAGTTTAAAAACATTGACCGTCCTACGGTAATCTCTGTGTTGGAAGAAGTATTCCGTAGCATGATCCGCAAACGGTTTGGTACAGATGAAAATGTGGACGTAATTGTCAACCCTGATAATGGTGACTTAGAGATCTGGAGAACACGTGTAGTCGTGGAAGATGAATTTTCAGAAGATGATGATCTGGAAATCGAGTTGGCAGAGGCAGTTAAACACGATGCAGATCTTGAAGTAGGAGATGATTATATTGAGCAGATCACATTGGAAAGCTTCGGACGCAGAGCAATTCTGGCTGCACGTCAGACATTGGTTTCTAAAATTCTGGAACTGGAGAAAGACGAAGTTTTCAAAAAATATAAAGATCGTGAAGGTGAGTTAGTGATCGGTGAGGTTTATCAGATCTGGAAAAAAGAGATTTTGGTACTTGATGATGACGGTAATGAATTGATTCTGCCTAAAACAGAACAGATCCCTGCGGATTATTTCAAAAAAGGAGACAGTATCCGTGCGGTTGTGCATAAGGTAGACATGATGAACAACAATCCTAAGATCATTATTTCACGTACAGCACCAGCATTTTTACAGCGTTTGTTTGAACTGGAAGTACCGGAGATCTTTGACGGATTGATTACCATCAAGAAGATTGTCCGTGAACCGGGAGAGCGTGCTAAAGTGGCTGTAGAATCTTACGATGACCGTATTGATCCGGTAGGAGCCTGTGTAGGTATGAAAGGTTCCCGTATCCACGGTATTGTTCGTGAGTTGAGAAATGAGAACATTGACGTTATCAACTTTACAACAAATCATTCCCTATATATCACCCGTGCACTTAGCCCGGCGCGTATCAGCTCTATCAAAATTGATGAAGACAACAAAACGGCAGCTGTGTATCTGAAATCAGATCAGGTATCTCTTGCGATTGGCCGTGGAGGACACAATATTAAACTGGCAGGTAAACTGACAGGTTACGAAATCGATGTGTATCGTGAGAATGACGAATTTGATGAGGATGTGGACATCGAAGAATTCAGCGACGAAATCGAAGGATGGGTTATTGACGAATTGAAACGTGTAGGTCTGGATACCGCTAAATCTGTTCTTTCACTTACGGAAGAAGAGTTGGTAAGACGTACAGATCTTGAAGAAGATACCATTCAGGAAATTGTTCGCGTTTTACAGTCCGAGTTTGAATAGAACCCGGTCTAACAATTTATTATCTCAGCAATTTCGAATAAATTGTTAGTAACATGTAAAAAAAACATATTTTTGTATATACTTTATAATTACAGGACACAATAAATGACAGAAGGTAAAAGCATAAACTTACTAAAAGCAGCAAAAGAACTAAATATTGGTATAGCTACCGCTGTGGATTATTTAGTAAAAAAGGGATTTGATGTTGAGTCTAAACCTAATACTAAATTATCAGGCGAGATGTACAATGTTCTTTTGAGCGAATTTCAGGGAGACAAAATTGTTAAGGACGAGGCAAAGCAAATCGTAATTGGTAAAATTCGTCGTGATGAGTCGCCTGCTGGAAGTAGCAATGCTGCGCCTAAAGAATCTGTCTCGGAGAATGAAGATACAGCAGAGGTAAAGGAGATCCTGATAAAGAATGCTCCAGCAGAACCAACTCCGGTAAAGGCTGACGTGCCAGAAGAGAAGAAGCCTGCTGAGGATCATCCTCATCTTACAGGTATGAAGATCGTCGGGAAGATTGATCTGGACAGCATAGGTAAAGGAAAGCCTAAAAAAGAAGAAAAGAGCGAAGTTGCTCCTAAAATAGAAGAACCTGTGAAGGTAGAGGTAAAAGTGGAAACTCCAAAGATCGTGGAAAAACCCGTAGAGCCTGTTCAGCCCGTTATTGCTGAAAAAACAGAAGCTCCAAAAGAAACTGTTGTTCCCCAGGCGCAGAAGCCAGCGGAACCTGCTAAACCAAAGGTGGAAGAAGTGAAACCGGAAGTTCAGGCTGTCAAAAAAGAAGAGGTTAAACCAGCAGAGCCCGCTAAACCGGCAGCACCTCAGGATGATGTCATCCGTGCACGTGCAGAAAGCTTAAGCGGACCGAAAGTTATCGGTAAGATCGAATTGCCTACGGCAAGACCGTCACACCGTGACAGACCGGTAGCGTCTTCTTCCAATGCAACAGGTAATGCGAACGATCAGAAACGTAAGCGTAAGCGTACGAATAACGGTCCGAATACCGGTGGAAACAACCAGGATCAGAATAGAGGCGGAAACCAGCAAGGTGGAAACCAACAAGGTGGTCAGGGTGGAAATAACCAGGGCAACAGAGGTCCGGGTAATAACCAAAACCGTCCCGGTAATAATCAAGGGAACAGAGGTCCGGGTAACAACCAGGGCAACCGAGGTCCCGGAAATTATCAGGGTAACAGAGGTCCGGGTGGTAACAGACCTGATTTCAAGGGTAGAAACAAACCTGTAGAAAACAAGGAAGAACCATCAGAAAAAGAAATCCAGGATCAAATCAAAGCTACACTTGCCCGTTTGAGCGGTGCAGGTAAGTCCGGTAAATTTGCACAACGTGCGAAACTGCGTCGTCAGAAACGTGACGAAGTAGCTCACCATGCTGAAGAGGCTGCGTTAGAGCAGGAAATGATGGCCAATGTATTGAAAGTAACAGAGTTTGTTACTGCAAATGAATTGGCAAACCTGATGAACGTATCGGTAACGCAAATTATCGCTACATGTATGAGTCTGGGATTGTTCGTGTCTATCAACCAACGTCTGGATGCAGAGACATTAGCGATTGTAGCAGATGAATTTGGATACCAGATTGAATTTATCAAACCGGAAGATGAAGAAGTAGCAGAATTAGAGGAAGCCGATAACCCGGATAATCTGATTATGCGTGCTCCGATCGTAACGGTAATGGGTCACGTCGATCATGGTAAAACATCCCTGTTGGATTACATCCGTAAAGCGAATGTAACAGGTGGTGAAGCCGGAGGTATTACGCAGCACATCGGTGCATATGCCGTAAAACTGGAAGACGGAAGAAAAATAACATTCTTAGATACACCGGGTCACGAAGCCTTTACAGCGATGCGTGCCCGTGGTGCTAAAATCACAGATATTGCGATCATTGTAATTGCAGCAGACGATAGTGTGATGCCTCAGACCAAAGAGGCTATCAACCACGCACAGGCTGCCGGAGTACCGATTGTATTTGCCTTCACCAAGGTAGATAAGCCGGGCGCAAACTCTGATCGTATCCGTGAACAATTATCAGCAATGAATATCCTTGTTGAAGATTGGGGAGGAAAATACCAGTGTCAGGAAATTTCAGGTAAGACAGGTCTCAATGTAGATTTATTACTGGAAAAAGTATTGCTGGAAGCAGAAATGCTGGATCTTAAAGCCGATCCTAAAAAACGTGCTGTAGGATCTGTTATTGAAGCTGCTCTGGATAAAGGACGTGGTATTGTGACTACAGTATTGATACAGGGAGGTACACTTCGTGTCGGAGATCCAATCCTGGCCGGATCACATAGTGGTAAAGTAAAAGCTCTGACCAATGAACGCGGAGAGCGCGTGAAAGAGGTTGGTCCTTCTACACCGGTACAGATATTAGGTATGGCAGGAGCGCCTACAGCGGGTGATAAATTCTATGTATTGGAAAGCGAATCCGAAGCACGTCAGGTGGCTAACAAACGTCTGCAGTTACAACGTGAACAAGGTATGCGTGCACAGAAACATATTACATTAGCGGAAATTGGTCGTCGTTTGGCAATCGGAAACTTCAAAGAGCTGAATGTAATTGTGAAAGGTGACGTGGATGGTTCTATCGAAGCATTATCAGATTCATTATTGAACTTATCTACAGATGAGATTCAGGTAAATGTAATCCATAAATCAGTAGGTCAGATCTCCGAATCAGACGTATTGCTGGCTTCTGCATCAGACGCGATCATTATCGGTTTCCAGGTAAGACCTTCTCAAAATGCACGTAAGATTGCTGAGCAGGAGCAGATTGATATCCGCCTTTACTCTATCATCTACGATGCTATCGAAGAACTTAAATCTGCGATGGAAGGTATGTTAGCTCCGAAACTGGAAGAGAAGATCGTGGCGAATGTCGAGATCAGAGAGACTTTCAAAATTTCGAAAGTGGGTACTATTGCCGGATGTATGGTATTAGACGGTAAAATCAACCGAAACAGTGATATCCGTATTGTACGTGACGGAGTAGTTGTATTCACCGGAAAACTTGCCTCACTGAAACGTTTCAAAGACGATGTGAAAGAAGTATCTCAAGGTTACGAATGTGGTCTGAATATTCAGGGATACAATGATATTCATGTCGGAGACATTGTGGAAGCATTCGAACAAGTCGAAGTTAAACGTAAGTTGTAAAAGACTGAAAAGAATAACAGATATAAAAAAAGTCGCCTTTCATTGCAAAATGAAAGGCGACTTTTTTTATAATCAAACTTGGAAGTACCTCTTCCGGCAAAATTGCAGTCTGCTTTTGATCCTATAATCCTATTTATTACTTGCTTGGATTTCAAAAGCACCTTATCTTTGAAACATGCATAAACTTCGGATCTCATTACTAACTCCTGAGGCGAACAATAATATTTCTATAGATTTTGAACCGGTATCGGGGCCTTATCCTGTGTATAAAGCCGGGCAGTTTCTGACACTGATTTTCACTTTCGGAGACCGCGAAGTCCGTCGCTCTTATTCCTTTAAAAGTTCTCCCGATGTGGACGAACCTTTAAGTATTGCTGTGAAAAGAGTGGATAACGGAGAGATCTCCCGTTTCCTGCATCATAAGATTACAGTAGGACAAGAGATTGACGTGCTGGATCCACAGGGTTTATTTATATATGAACCCGTAGCTGATACAAGCAGAACCGTATTTTTATTTGCTGCAGGTATTGGTATTACTCCGTTGTTTTCTATTCTGAAGACGGCTTTAATTAGAGAAAAAGACTCCAAAATAGTATTGATATACAGCAACAGCTCACCTGAACAGACCCCGTTTCTGGAGGAGCTTGACGGATGGCAGAAAAACTATCCGGATCGTTTTCATATCATATGGGTTTTTTCAAACAGCAAAAATCTGATGAAAGCCCGTCTCAACCGAGATTTTATCTATGATATTCTCAAACAATATGTAGAAGGACTACAGGCGGATACTCTCTTCTACACCTGCGGACCAGTTATTTATATGGATCTTTGTCGTTTTACTTTATTAGGGATGGGGTATGCAGACCATCAGATCAAACGGGAAACATTTCTGCTGCCGGAAAATGAAGAGGATGACGATGATGAAACAGAAAAGGAAGTAGATACAACAAGTTATTCCATTACACTGAACTTTCTCGGACAGCGTCACCAATTGACCGTACCCTACAACAAGACAATTCTTGATGTAGGCTTAGAGCACAAAATCAAGCTACCTTATTCCTGCAAATCAGGTATGTGCAGTACCTGTATTTCACAATGTTCATCCGGAAATGTGCGTATGGATTATAATGAAGTACTGACAGACAGGGAAGTCGCTAACGGACGTATTTTATTATGTACAGGACATCCCACCGAAGATGGGACTGTAATCGATGTCGTATAGGTAAAAACTTTGTACTGGCGTTACTTTTCATTACATTTGGGACATAACCAAGTGTAATATATTTATGAGTGAACTGATCTGGACACCTTCTGCTGATTATCAGAAAAATTCTGCATTATTCGATTTTAAAACCTTTGTTGAAGAGCGTTATCAGCTTTCTTTTAAAGATTATGAGACGCTTTGGAAGTGGTCCGTCTCGGTGCCTGAAGATTTTTGGTCTTCGGTATTTCAGTATTTCGATCTTAAATCTCATTCTCCGTTTGATGCTGTTATTACCAACTCCAAACAAGGATTTATCGGTACAGAATGGTTTCGGGGTGCTACACTCAATTATGCAGAGCATGTCTTTCGCAAGGAGACAGATAAACGTCCGGCCATTCTTTATCAGGCTGAACAGACCCCTGCTAAAGAAGTGTCCTGGTCTCAGCTGAAAGATCAGGTGCGTGCTATACAACAGTTTTTGATCAGAAAGGGCATCAGGGAAGGAGACCGGGTAGCGGGAATACTTAATAATACAACAGAAACAATAGCTATATTTTTGGCTGTGAATGCTATTGGAGCTATCTGGTCCTGTTGTTCAACTGATTTTGGTAGTGCAAGTATTGTCGAACGCTTTACTTTGATTGAGCCCAGGATCCTTTTTGCAGATTCGGGTTATGACTATAATGGAAAGAAATATGATAAACAGGAAACAGCAGTAACCATTAAAGAACAGATACCTTCTATTACCGATCTTGTCATGGTAAGTGGAGCTGACTGGGATGTAATTATGCGGGAGGCTGATCATACACAGCCACTCACATTTCAGGCGGTTCCGTTTGATCACCCTATCTGGATACTGTATTCTTCAGGTACAACCGGAAAACCTAAGGCTATTACACATAGTTCCGGCGGTAATCTGATTGAACATTATAAAGCACTGGCTTTACATCAAAATGTACAGGAAGGGGACCGCTTTATGTGGTATACAACTACGGGCTGGATGATGTGGAATTATGCTGTTTCGTCTCTTCTGGTAGGAGCCACCTTGTGTATTTATGATGGTTCACCTATATTTCCGGAACGGAAATCTATCTGGAACTTTATTGCAGATCAGCGTGTGGATCATCTTGGTGCAGGAGCAGCTTACTTTACATCCTGTCAGGATATGTCATTGTCAGAATTGAATATTAAACTCAAAACTATCGGCTCTACCGGCTCTCCTTTACCTCCGGATACCTTTAAATGGTTACAGGGACAGCTGGAGGACGTACAAATTGTTTCTTTAAGTGGCGGTACAGATGTCTGCAGTGCTTTTCTTTCCGGTAGTACATTGTTGCCTGTCTTTGCAGGTGAAATACAATGCCGTACATTAGGTTCAAAAATAGAAGCTTATAATGAAGAGGGTGTTGCAGTATATGATGAGGTGGGAGAATTGGTGATCGAATTACCTATGCCTTCTATGCCGCTTTACTTTTGGAAGGATAAGGATAATGCTAAATATCTGGAAAGTTACTTTGACAAATATCCGGGTATCTGGTGTCATGGAGACTGGATCAAAATAACCCGAAATAATAACGGGATCATAATGTACGGCAGATCTGATGCAACCCTAAACAGGGGAGGAGTGCGTATCGGTACAGCTGAGGTCTATAATGTGCTGAATACATTTGAGCAGGTGGAAGATAGTCTCGTGATCTGTATTGATCTGGAGAATGGCGATTCTGTGATGCCATTGTATATCAAGATGAGACCCGGAATTGAACTTACGGATGAGCTTCGGACCGAAATCAAAAAACAACTACGAAATACCTATAGTCCGCGACATGTACCCGATGAAATTCTGGCAGTGACGGATATACCATATACTATGAGTGGAAAGAAACTGGAAATCCCTGTTAAGAAACTAATGATGGGCGTACCTGTTGAACGGGCTGTCAGTATTGACGTGGTCAAGAATCCGGATTCCCTCAATTACTGGATAGATCTCCGTAAAAAAGTATAATTAATACATAAATAGCGAGACTGATAAAGTGCTGTAGATATTTTTGGTGAGGACACGCAGCAAGCGCCGGGGATATATAAGACTGAAAACGAAATGTAAAAGAATAAAAAGCAAAAAAATGCTGTAGATATTGCTGGTGAGGACACACAGCAAACGCGAGGAGGATAGTTATGTATATATTTTACTTTTAAACGCGTCAGTTGGCGTCCCCGCCAACTGCTTACGTTTATATATTTTTCGAAGAGAGAGCTGTTATACAACTCCCTGTGCAATCATCGCTTTAGCTACTTTCAGAAATCCTCCTATATTAGCACCTTTCAGGTAATTAATATAGTTGTCTTCATGACCGTATTTGACACAGGTTCTGTGGATATTCTCCATAATACCATGTAACTTCTTGTCCACTTTCTCTTTTGTCCATTGCTCTCTGATGGAGTTTTGAGACATTTCTAATCCTGAAACAGCTACACCTCCTGCATTGGCTGCTTTGCCCGGAGCAAAGATAAGGCGTGCTTTGTGAAAGAGTTTGATGGCTTCAGCTGTCGAAGGCATATTTGCACCTTCAGCTACACAGGTGCAACCGTTGGCTATTAGTTTCTGAGCATCTTCCCCATCCAGTTCATTCTGAGTAGCACAAGGTAATGCAATATCACATTTGAACTCCCACGGTTTTTTGCCTTCATAGTATTTTGCGTCCGGATATTTTGAAATATATTTATCCAGATCGCGACCTATAGTTGCAATAAAAGCCAGTTTCTCTGAGGTAATTCCTTGTTCGTCGTATAATACACCCTGGCTATTGGATAATGTAATTACTTTAGCACCGAACTGTATTGCTTTTTCTGCGGCATAGAAGGCTACGTTGCCTGCGCCTGAAATGGCTACGATTTTATCTTTCAGTTCTTCACTGCGGTAATCATAGATACAGGATACAAAATATAGTAATCCATATCCTGTAGCTTCAGGTCTGATATAAGAGCCTCCCCAGTTGGCTCCTTTACCTGTAAGTACCCCCGTAAAGTTGTTTTGAAGACGCTTATATTGTCCGAACATATAACCGATTTCACGTTCTCCCACACCTATATCTCCTGCAGGAACATCTGTTTCGGCACCGATATGACGATAAAGTTCAGATATGAAGCTCTGACAGAATTTCATAATCTCCGTATCCGATTTGCCTTTCGGGTTGAAATCAGAACCTCCTTTACCTCCTCCGATGGGGAGACTGGTCAGACTGTTTTTAAAGACCTGTTCGAAAGCCAGAAACTTAAGTATACTCAGATTGACATTTGGTGCAAACCGTAATCCTCCTTTGTAAGGTCCTATTGCACTGTTCATTTGCACACGGTAACCCCGGTTTACCTCAATTTCGTTTTTATCGTTTAACCAGGTTACCCGGAAAGAGATCACGCGTTCAGGTTCGGCAATACGTTCCAGAACTTTCATCTTTAGCAATTCGGGCTGGTGTTGTTCAATATAAGGGATCAGATCTTCCGCAACCTCAGTGACAGCTTGTAAGAATTCGGGTTCATTAGGATTGCGTTTTTCGATGTAATCAATAAATGTATTATATACTTTAGACATAAGGTATTAGGAAGTTTATTAAATATAGTTGCTAATATATAAAAAAAATGCTGCAATTGTTAATATTTTCACAATTGCAGCACCGTTAATTTATTATTTTTTAATATATAGCAGGTTTAATTTTACCAGCCTTTAACCGCATTTCCTTTAAATATTTTACGGGCAACTTCCTCTACTTCCGGCGACTGATAGGCCTGTACAAATTTCCTGATACGCTCATCATCTTTGTTATCCGTACGGGTCACAATAAGATTGACATAAGGAGATTCCTTATCCTCTGCAAATAATCCGTCTTTTTCGGGATCAAGTCCGGCCTGAGATGCAAATGTATTATTGATAATAGCGATATACACTTCTTTATCATCCAGTACTCTCGGTAACTGAGGCGCTTCAAGTTCCAGGAATTTGATCTGTTTCGGATTTTCTACAATATCTGTGACCTTAGGCAGAATCCCTGTATTCTGTTTTAATTTGATTAGACCTTGCTTTTGCAGAAGCAGTAAAGATCTTCCTCCATTGGTCGGATCGTTAGGGATAACGATAGTCTGTCCCGGAAGCAGTTCACTGATATTTTTGATCTTTTTGGAATAGGCTACGATAGGATATACAAATGTCTTGGCAACCGGGACAAGTTTATAGCCACGTTGCTTAGACTGTTCATCCAGATAAGGCTGATGCTGAAATGCATTTGCATCTAAATCTCCCTGATTCAGAGCTTCATTGGGAACAACATAATCATTGAAGGTGACAAGCTCCACTTCCAGATTGTATTTTTCTTTGGCAACCTTTGCTGCAGTCTCAGCGATTTCCTTCTCAGGGCCAGCCACAATACCGATTTTCAATGTCTGGCTGTCTTTTTTCTTCCCGTTACATGCACTGAGTGTCAGTACTGCGGCAACAAGAATACATATGTGTTTTGTGCGTATGTTCATGTCTTATTAATTGTATTATCTGTGATTTGTTTTCTTTGCAATAAAATCTCCGGTAAACTGCAGTATAAATACGATCAGTATCAGCAGGATCAATACTGCATTCATTATAAAAGCATCATATCCTATATAGCCGTACTGATAACCTATTTGCCCTAATCCTCCGGCGCCTACAGCTCCACCCATGGCCGAATATCCTACTAAAGTAATAAGCGTTATGGTTGCGTTATTGACCATTGAGGGTAAGCTTTCCGGCAACAATACCTTTAGTATAATCTGTTTATGAGTAGCTCCCATTGCTCTGGCTGCTTCAATAAGTCCGGCCGGAATTTCCAGCAGACTGTTTTCTACAAGACGGGCAACAAAAGGAGCCGCACCTATGCTTAGCGGAACTAATGCTGCAGATACACCAATGGAGGTGCCGACCAATTCTCTGGTAAAGGGAATCATCCAGACGATCAGAATAATAAAAGGAATGGATCTGAAAATATTCACAATTACAGAAGTGATCTGATGGATGGTTTTATTTTCCATTATCTGTCCCTTGCGTGTCACAAAGAGAAGAATTCCCGTAGGAAGTCCTAATAAAAATCCGAAAAAACCAGAGGCAAATGTCATGACCAGTGTTTGCCAGGTCCCTTCTAATAACAGCTTAACTATGGTATCAGACATATCCTATAATTTCAAAAGATGAATAATTAGTGTTCAGATGGGAGAGACTCTCCTGTATAGCCTGAGGTTCCCCGCTAAGTTCCAGAAACATCAGTCCAAAATTGGATTGACCTATGTATTCAATTTGTGCACTTATCAATTTGGCATCCGTATGATACAACCGTTGCAGATCAGAGATCAGCAATGACTGTTGCTCGTGACCTGTAATAAAGAATTTGACTACAGGGTTTCCCGTCTGTTTTAATTTATTCTGAATTGCTGCCGGAAGTTCGGCATTAAAGGAGGAAGCAATGAATTGTTGTGTAACTGCTTCTTTCGGCGCCGTGAATATCTGCTCAACAGTCCCCTGTTCGATGAGCCTGCCATGATCCAGCACCGCAACACGATCACAGATGGTCTTTATCACTTCCATTTCGTGTGTAATCAGCAGTATCGTCAGATTCAATTTTTTATTGATAGATCTTAGTAACTGCAGAATAGATTTGGTTGTATGCGGATCAAGTGCACTTGTGGCCTCATCGCACAACAGAATAGAAGGATTATTGGCCAGTGCACGTGCGATAGCCACACGTTGCTTTTGTCCTCCGGATAGGTTTGCCGGATAATCGTTTGCTTTAGATTCCAGACCAACGAGTTGTAATAATTCATTTACCCGTTCTTTGATCACTATTTTGGGTTTAACTGTCAATTCCAGAGGAAAAGCTATATTCTCCGATACGGTACGGGAGGAAAATAAATTGAAATGCTGGAAGATCATCCCTATTTCCCTTCTTTTGACGGTAAGCTGCTGCTGTGGAAGAGCCATAATATTTTGCCCGTTGATCACAATTGCACCTTTATCCGGGCGCTCCAGCAGATTGACACATCGGATAAGGGTACTCTTTCCGGCTCCTGAGCTCCCGATAACTCCATAAATCTCTCCTTCGCTGATCTTTATCGAAACATCTGCCAGTGCATTTGTAGAAATGCCTTTACTTTTAAATGTTTTTGAAATATTGACTAACTCTACCATTTAACTATATTAATAACATTCCGTACAAAAAAACCTTTCATTACATACTGAAAGGCTTATACTTAAAAGGTGTTATATGCGCCAAAGGTATCAAATCTTTCTTTTTTTTCAAAGCAAATTCGGTGTGTGATCTCTGAGATTAGCTATAGATAAGGTGAACGTCTGTATTTTGTGAGAAATGTCTCAAAAGTGCTCTTTTTTACATATTTTGAATTGTCAAATTTTGGCAATATAAAAGACTATTGATTTTGTAGAGAATAACGGATGATAACAGTCTGTATAAGGGTATATTTCTTTTGTTATCAATGAATTATTAAAAGTGATTTTTTCTGGAATGAAATAATTAAAAAATTGACTTTTTTAGTTTTTTGGTAAAACTGTCAAATATTATATTTGTATAAATAAAATATTACCTAAAATGCTTAACTTGCCTAAAGTTTAGTTACAATGTTATCAATATTACAAACAAAACAATAGATTATTAAATAATATGGAAAATCAGGTTAAAGAGGCCAACGGTAAGTTGGGGATTTTAATTCCGGGCCTGGGGGCTGTTGCTACTACTTTGATTGCCGGTGTAGCCGCTATTAACAAAGGATTATCGTTGCCTATTGGTTCAGTTTCTCAATTGAGCCGTATTCGTCTGGGCAAACGCACAGAAGACAGAAATCCATTAATCAAAGATTTCGTTCCATTGGCAAAATTGGAAGATATCGTTTTTGGTGGGTGGGATGTTTACGAAGACAATGTGTATGTTGCTGCTTCTAAAGCAAAAGTATTGGAGCAAGGTCAGTTGGATCAGGTAAAAGAGGTGTTGGAGAATATCAAACCTATGAAAGCTGTTTTTGACAAAAATTTTGTCAAAAACCTGGATGGGACACATATTAAAACTGAAACTACGCGTCGTGAACTGGCTGATGCTGCACGTAAGGATATCCGTGATTTCAAAGAGCAGAATGGCCTTGACCGTATTGTGATCGTATGGTGTGGTTCTACAGAAAGATATATCGAAACTAATGATGCATTTTCTACTGTTGCAAAACTTGAAGAAGCATTGGATAATGACGACAAGCGCATCCCGCCAAGTATGATTTATTGTTATGCGGCATTGATGGAAGGAGTACCTTATGTAAATGGTGCCCCAAACCTGACTTGTGATGTACCTGCTATTGAAGAGCTGGCGCAGACAAATGGTGTAGCTATTGCCGGTAAAGATTTTAAAACAGGACAAACGTTGATGAAAACAATCGTTGCCCCTGGTTTGCAGGCTAGAGCTTTAGGTGTAGAAGGTTGGTTCTCAACAAATATTCTGGGTAACCGTGACGGTCTGGTACTGGATGATCCTGAAAACTTTAAAACAAAAGAAGTTTCTAAATTATCAGTATTGGAAGAGATTCTTGATGCGAAGAAAAACCCTGAACTATATGGTGATCTTTACCATAAAGTAAGAATCAATTACTATCCTCCACATGGTGACAACAAAGAGTCATGGGATAATATCGATATCTTCGGATGGATGGGGTACAAGATGCAAATCAAAATTAACTTCCTGTGCAGAGACTCAATTCTTGCAGCACCGGTTGCATTAGATCTTGCTTTATTCATTGACCTTGCACAACGTGCTGGTATGTCAGGTATTCAGGAATGGTTGTCATTCTACCTGAAATCACCTCAGACTGCACCTGGATTACCTCCGGAACATGATATCTTCAAACAGCTTATGAAATTGCAGAATACATTGCGTCATATGATGGGAGAAGATCTGATTACCCATTTGGGATTGGATTACTATCAGGAGTTGGTAGACAGCATCCAATAATGATTTTGACAATATAATTTTTCAAGGGAGGCGATTCGCCTCCCTTTCTTACCATTACTTTTTTTTCAGGTAATGGTAATTTTTAATAATGAAGATGATACACTTTGCTATTATAGCTGCCGGAGAGGGATCCCGCCTGAAAGAAGAGGGGGTTGATCTTCCAAAACCATTATTGACACTTAACGGTGTTCCTATGATCGCAAGATTAATCCGTATTTTTGCTGATCAGGGTGCTCCGGTCGTTCACATTATTATCAATAATCATTCTCCTGAGCTGAAAGCTTACCTTACGGAAGAAAGCTTTGATGTACCTATCAGCCTGATTATAAAAGATACGCCCAGTTCTCTGCATAGTTTTCACGCGCTTATCGAGGCAAATCCGGCTTGGGAAGCCTGCTGTCTGACGACTACTGATACTATTTTTAAAGAAGAAGACTTTGCTTCTTATTTGCATGGATTCCGAGCAGCAGCAAATGCAGATGCTTATATGGGAATCACGCCTTTTATAGATGATGAAAGTCCGTTATACGTAAAAACAGATCCGCAACAGAATATACTGAGCTTTCAGGATCAGCATATAGAAGGTATTCAATATGTATCCGGAGGTATCTATGGGTTGAGAAAGAATGCTATTGAGTTAGTGAAACGCTCTGTCGAAGAGGGTAATACACGGATGCGTAATTATCAAAGAGATTTGTTGCTCAATCATTTAAATGTGAAAGGGCATATTTTTGGAAAGGTCGTCGATGTCGATCATCTCAAAGACAAGGAAATGGCTGAAGCATTCCTTTTAGAAAAAACACACTTAGTTAGTGCAAAAAATGGCTGAAAAGATTAAGATTTTGGGTGTGACGAGAAAAAGCCGTTTCTCGCCAAATCATATTGGTAATGATGCTGCCATATTTAATGAAGTATGTGAAAAGCTGACTTTAACAGGTGCGGATATAGAGATTTGTAATGAAGATGAATTCATGGAAAAGGAATCTGTATCGCAGGATTTTATTGTCACGATGGCTCGTACCAAAACCTTGGTAAAAAGGTTGCAAAAATTAGAAAAAGAAGGAAAGACAGTGATCAACTCCGGATGGGGAATAGAAAACTGTTTTCGTAAAAATATGACCAATGTATTGCTGGAAGGAGGGATACCTTATCCGGCCAGCCACGTGGTCTCTACAACCTCTGATATAACAGAAGTCTTTAACTCTTTAAAGGGGAAAGGTGTCTGGATAAAAAGAGGGGATTTTCATGCTATTCATAAGGAAGACGTAACATTTGCATCCTCTGCTGAAGAAGCAAAATATATTCTCAATGAATACGCACTGAGAGGGATTAAAGAAGCGGTGATCTCTGAGCATCTGGTAGGCGATCTGCTGAAATTCTATGCTGTAAAAGATACCGGATTCTTTCACTATTTCTATCCGTATGAACATAACCACCACAAATATGCTGTCTATGAACAGATCAACGGGGAGACGGTACATTATCCTTTTGATGAAGAAAAATTAAAGGTAATCGCTGATCGTGCCGCTACGATTCTGGGTGTTCATGTCTATGGCGGGGATATTATCATCGGACCGGATGGTAATTTTCATATTATAGATCTCAATGACTGGCCAAGTTTTGCCCCATGCAGGGCTGAGGCTGCAGATGCCATCTGTAGTCTACTCGTTAACGTCTTTACAACTCAACAACATGCAAAGAGAGACATCAGTATACAACAATCCTAATACTCCCGAAGAACAAGAAACGGCATTTGAACAATCTCTCAAATCCAATGATACAGAAGAACGAATTGACATCTGGTTTTACAGACCGATCGGATTCAGAATAGCACAGGTCTGTGCAAAGATCGGAATCACACCTAATGCGGTTACTATTATTAGTATTTTCTTTGGTGTAGGTGCCGGTATTTTATTTTATTATCCCTCTCTGTGGATCAATGTTATCGGAATGCTATTACTGGTTTTTGCCAACTCACTGGATTCGGCAGATGGCCAGTTGGCCAGGATGACAGACAATAAGAGTCGTTTTGGACGTATTTTAGATGGATTTGCTGGTGATTTTTGGTTTGCTTCCATTCATATTGCACTGTGTCTGCGACTGATGAATGAAGGATGGTCTGCATGGGTATGGGTTCCGGGAGTATTGGCCGGAGTATCACATGTTTTCCAATCTGCAATGGCTGACTATTACCGTAATGTACACTTATATTTTATCAAAGGAAAAGCAGGTAGCGAACTGGATAACAGCCGCGATCTGCAAGCTGAATTTGATCAGATGAGCTGGAGTAAACAAGCATTCAGCAAATTTGTATTGAATGGTTATCTGGGCTATACCCGTATGCAGGAGCGTCTGTCTCCTAACCTTCAGCAACTTTTAGGCTTAATCAAAGCGAAGTATGTTGACAGTTTGCCGCAGGCATTGGTAACAGAGTTCAGAACCATGAACAAACCACTAATGAAGTATACCAATATTGTTCAATTCAATACCCGTGTTATCTTTTTATTTTTATGGCTTTTCATAGGAGAGGTGTGGTTATACTTTTTCTTTGATATGTTTGTATTAAATCCTATTCTGATCTATATGATCAACAGACAGGAAAAAGTCAGCGGATACTTTGTAAATAAACTCAAAAGTTAGACTCGAATGGCGAGTAAAATCTATAAAATTATTTTCTTTATTCTGGGGCTTGGTACTTTGGGCTATATGGTGTATTCCCTTGGGCCGGAGGTGATATGGGAAAATATTGAAAAGACAGGCTGGTGGTTTGTCCCGGTTCTGCTGAGCTGGCTGGTCATCTACCTGATGAATGCTATGGCTCTGCGGGATATTCTTCTGGAAAAGGATAATCCTAACACACGACTGCCATTTGGTAAAATCTTTCAATTGATTGTTACCGGTTTTTCTATCAATTATATTACACCTTTTGTGGCATTAGGAGGTGAGCCATACCGTATTATGGAACTGAAGCCCTATGTAGGGAGTTCTAAAGCCGGATCCTCTATCTTGCTGTACACAATGATGCATATCCTTTCTCATCTTGTATTCTGGGTAGCATCGGTAGGCCTTATTCTCTGGTTTGTACCTGCAAGTAAAATTGTCGTAATCGCGTGTGTGACTATTATTCTGATGGCTGTGCTGGGGGTGTGGTGGTTTTCAAAAGGATATAAAAAGGGAATTACAGTGAGTCTGATGAAGTCTCTTAGTAAGCTGCCTTTTGTAGGAAAAAAAATAGCGTTGTATGAGCAGGAGCACCACGAACTTCTGACAGATGTAGATAATCAGGTAAGATCGCTATACGTAGATCGTAAACGGAATTTCTACACCTCTTTATGCTGGGAGTTTTTTGCGCGTGTAGTTGGATGTGCTGAAATTTATTTTATAGCCCATGCCTTAGGTCTACCGATGACTTATATCGAATGTCTGATTGTAAGTTCCGGATCATCTCTGTTTGCCAATCTGATTTTCTTTTTCCCTATGCAATTAGGCACGCGGGAAGGGGGAATGGCTATGGCTGTCGCCAGTGTAGGATATCAGGCTTCGGTAGGTGTGTTTATCGGTATTGCTACCCGTATACGCGAGCTGGTATGGATAGCTATAGGTCTTCTTATGATGAGCTTTGCCAAGAGAAGCAAAACCAAAAGAGAGGCTCAGTTAAATGATTCAGAAAATTAAATGAACCAGTGGAATTGATATTGAGACCCACATTAATTAGAAATCTGGTACATAAAACAATACTAAATACATGAAAAAAATAGAAGGATTAATATTTGACTACGGTGGTACATTAGATTCTAACGGACAGCACTGGGCTGCCGTGCTTTGGTCATCCTATCAGAAATATGAAGCCGGAATTTCAAGAGAGCAATTTGATCAGGCTTATGTATTTGCAGAGCGTAAAATGGCCACTCATCCCATTATTACCGAAGATTTTAATTTTCTTCAGGTGTTGAAGGCTAAGTTAAGTGTACAATTTGAGTATCTGGCTTCTCAGGATATCAGACTTGATAATCAACTGGCAGATCTTATTGCAAATGATGGATATGAACTGGCCAAAAATAATGTGCTGCGTGTTACGGAGAGCCTGAATCGTCTGCATGAAAAGTATCCTGTGGTGATGGTTTCAAATTTTTATGGTAATCTCACATCTGTATTACGGGATTTTGGAATTTACAATTGTTTTGACAAAATTATAGAATCCTCAGTGGTAGGTGTACGTAAACCGGATCCTGCTATTTATGCTTTAGGCGTGGATGTGATCGGACTGCCGGCGGCAGATTGTCTGGTGATAGGAGACTCTTACAGTAAAGATATGGTGCCCGCAAAGTCCTGTGGCTGTCAGACGCTTTGGCTGAAAGGCGAAGGATGGAAAGGAGATGATGAAGGTGAAACGAAAGCTGCAGATTATACGTTCTATGATATAGGAGATCTGGAACGTATCATTACGAACTGGGAATCCTTATAAAATATTCCAGAGAAAGGCTTATAGATTATGCCTTTTGATATAATTAAAATGCCCCGTTTTGCGGGGCATTTTTAGTTTATTTCTTTGTAAACATTCCGGCAATATCATCCAGAAAATTTCCGTCTTTATTCTTGTCAAAGAATCCGCTAACCAGATCTGCAATACCACCACCTGATGATTGCTGTTGCTGACCATTAGCCGAAGCATTGTCATTTCCTCCGTTTAATAATCCACCCAGCAGATCTCCGATTCCGCCCGAATTACTTTGCGCTGCTTTTTCTTTACCTACATAAGCCATCACAATAGGAGCAAGAGTCGAAAGGACTGTACCTACGGTTTCTGAACTTATTCCGGTCTTGGAAGCAATTTCATTTTTTACCTGATCGGAGTTTTTGCCAAACATATGATTGATAATTTTGTCATCATCCTCGCTGGGCCCATCTTCTACAATCTGATCTACACGATCCAATGCATCTCCTGTATGTTTGTTATCCAATGCATTGTTCAGGCTTTCTGCTTGTTCTGATTTTTTGCTGGAATTGTATTTTAGTGCTGCAATCATCAAGGGTACTGCAATCGCAACCATCCACTTAGCTTTGGTCTCGCTGATACCCAGTTTTCCAGCCAGTGCAGTAATGACTTTTGTGCCAATGCCGCCTGTAATTAAATCAATCATTCCCATAATTTTATAGTATTAGTGTTTTTATATGATTTTGGCAAAATCTATTCCAAAGATTCTGATGTTTGTTAAATGTTGGTTTTTAAATTAAACAATTTTTGCAACTGCTTTGTTTGATTAATAATGAGAAGTTTAACGTTTATATTTTTAGCTATTACGATGCGTTCATTCACGCCTGCTCAGGGCCAGACTACACTTTCCGAAGATGCCCGCCTGGAGGTGGTGGCTGCATTCGGACAATCTCAGCCGATCGGTGTATCGGTATCTTCTGATAATCGAATTTTTGTTTCTTTTCCAAAGCGCGATCCTTATGAAATGGGATTGGCAGAAGTAAAGGAAGGAAAGCGAACTGCTTACCCAAATGTAGAATGGAACCGTAAAGAAGGAAATGAGGACGAAGTATTTGTCAATGTGCAGGATATATATGTCGACGACAATGATCATCTGTGGGTATTGGATTCGAAGCCTGCACCTCAGAATTCGGTATTCGGGAATGACGGATCGGGAGAAAAGAAAAACGGACAATTTAAACTGTTGCAAATCGATCTGCATACCGATTCGGTGCTCCATGTTTTTAATTTTGATGATTTGAATAAGAGCAAATCCGGTCTGAATGATGTACGCGTGGATACGGATAAAAAACTGGCCTACCTTTCGGATCCCGGACAAGCGGCAATTGTGATTCTGGATCTTATAAGCGGGAAGAGCCGTGTTGTTCTGCAGCATCATTTTTCAACTCTGGCAGATTCAGGTATTGTACTTCGTTACGAGGGTAAAAAAATGGAGGATAAGTCCGGAAATATGTTCAGGTCCAATGTAAATGGAATAGCACTTACCAAAGATTTACGATACTTTTATTACAGACCTATTAACGGTCTTCATTTATATCGTATAGAAACTAAATATCTGGCAGATAATAAGCTTTCTGAACAGCAACTGGCATCCTATGTGGAGGATATGGGAGAGACTGCTGTGTGTCACGGTATGGAAGCAGATGCAGCCGGAAATATTTATATCACTTCCTCTCTGGATTACAGTATCAAATATTTCACTCCTGCCGGAAAACTGATCACACTGGTGCAGGATCCAAGGTTGATCTGGCCGGATTCTTTGGGTATAGGTACAGATGGATACCTGTATTTCTCCTGTGCTCAGGTCAACAGATTACCACAATGGAACGGAGGTACAGATAAAACTTCTTTTCCGTACCGTATTTATCGTGTTAAATTACCGCCAACTTCTTAAAACTGGCGGATATCAAATAAAAAATCCAGACGAAATATATTCGTCTGGATTTTTTTTGCTCCCTTTACGTAGGTTATGGAAGCATAGTATGAAGTTCTTTCGTAATTGTATCAATATCTTGCTGTTCGATTTCCAAATCACCCGCTCTTGCATTGCTTATAGTCTGTGATGCATTACGTGCACCTGCAAGTGCAATTGTGATTCCGGGCTGAGCTACTGTCCAGCCTAATACCAGTTGTCCGAGGGTCACATCGTATTTATCTGCAATAGGTTCTATAGTTTTCAGAAATGCATTTGTTCTGGCAATACTGTCATCTGTAAAAAACGGAAGATTTGCACGGTGGTCTCCCGCTCCGAATTGTTGTCCGGGTTTCATTTTTCCGGTAAGGAGACCTCTTTCCATAGGACTGTAAGCAAGTATTCCGATATTGTTAGCAATACAGTACGGAACGGTTTCTTTTTCTATGCCCCTGTTGACCATAGAGTAAGGAATCTGATCGGAAATAATTGGACATACAGAAGCAGCTCTTGCTACCTGATCATTATCATAATTACAGACTCCTGCATATCTTATTTTACCTTGTTCTATAAGTCTGGCCACGGCTTCAAAAGTTTCTTCAATTGCTGTGGTTTTGTCATTCCAGTGAATCTGGTAAAGATCAATATAATCTGTTCCCAGTCTTTTTAGCGACTGCTCACATTCGTATATCACGCTGTCTTTACCTGCGTATTTATAGATTGTAATATCCTGTCCCTGATTGTTTTTACTTGGCCCTACAAGATCACCCTGATCTGTATCCCAGCGCATCCCGAACTTAGTCAGAATCTGAATCTTGTCGCGCGACAATCCTTTAATAGCCTCGCCAACGATTTCTTCACTAGTCCCCTGCCCATAGATAGGTGCTGTATCTATAGATGTCATCCCTTCTTCCAAGCCAGCTTGTATCGCTTTTATAGCCTCATTACGATCTGTACTTCCCCACATCCATCCTCCGGCAGCCCAGGCGCCAAAAGTAATAGTCGATAGTTGAAGATCGCTTTTTCCAATTTTCCGATATTTCATAGCGTTCGTTTTTTTACTTTCCCTAAAAGTAACAGTCCTTTTCTCAAATTAAAAGTCAGTCTTGTTATTATGAGCTTAATTTGACTATATTTAGCCAAACTATGATTTTGAAATGATGAACCGAATTATTTTGATCCTTCCTGTTTTGTTTGGGTTATTTTCCTGTCAATCAACTGAAAATAAGAATAATGTTGCTCAGGATTCTGTAAAAAGCATTCAGCTGGATGGGCAGCAGGCAAAGCGTATTCTGGATCTTCCTCTCCATTGTCTGACTACAGAATATCCCAATAAACTCGGACAGGTGATCGGTAGTGCACAGGACCTCAAAATTCCTAAGCAATTGCGACCTGTCTTTTATGGCTGTTTTGACTGGCATTCTTCTGTGCATGGGTATTGGTCTGTTATCAAAATTTTGAAAACACATCCTGATCTGGATAAAGATGGTCAGATTCGTCAGTTGCTGAATCAACATATCACTCCTGAAAATGTACAGGTAGAACTGGCCTTTTTTCAAGATAAAAATAACCTCGGCTTTGAGCGTACATATGGCTGGGCCTGGTTATTCAAACTACAGGAAGAACTGTTGAGCTGGAACGATACGGATGCCCGGCGTTGGGCAGGGAACCTGCAGCCCTTAGTAGATATATTGGTAGACCGATACCAATCCTACCTGCCTAAGTTAGTCTATCCTATACGTTCCGGACAGCACGATAATTCTGCATTTGGTTTTTCACTTTCACTGGATTATGCAAGAGCTGTAGGCAATAAAGAGTTTGAAAATATACTGGCGGAGCATGCAAAACGCTTATATACTCAGGACAAGAATTGTGATCTTGCCTATGAGCCAAGCGGATCTGATTTTCTGTCTCCTTGTCTGGAAGAGGCGCTTGTAATGAGTAAAATATTGCAGCAGGACGCGTATAAAACCTGGTTAAAGACTTTTATGCCACAATTGTTTGAAGCGGATTTTTCATTAAAGCCGGCGGTTGTGAAAGATCGCACCGATGGTAAGCTGGTTCATCTGGATGGTCTGAATTTCAGCCGTGCCACTTGTCTTAATAGTATTGCAAAGGCCTTGCCTGAGTTGCACCATCTCAAAAAGGTAGGACATGAGCATCTTGCTTTCTCGCTTCCTAATATCTCAAATGATGATTATATGGGCAGTCACTGGTTAGGTACATTTGCCCTCTATGCACTAGCACATCAGGATTAGTGAAATTTGCTGAACATCAGGCTTCTTTCGGTTGTATTTATTCATTAATACATTACTGTGGTGAAAGTTTACTGATCAGCTAGTGCTTTTATACATTCTTCTCTGATATACCAGATATCTTCTATAGAATAAGGAATGTTATTTTGTGCTAGCCATTCAGTAAGATACCTGCGATGAAAGTCTGTCTTATAATCGGTGATCTGATCAGCTGAAATATCAACTTCTGTTAGCAGGTCCAGCTCAAATTTTGTTTCATTAACTCCAATCCCTGTTGCGTCAACGATATAGTTATGAATTCGAAGATAATTATGTGCTTCCGGGATATATTCAAGCCTATATTTGTTTAATACAGCTGCAACAGCAGGTGTATTTTTCTTATCCATCATAAAGATGCCTAACATTAGTCTGATTTGATTATGACCATTTTCATCAGCTAATCGTTTAAGAACAGCATGCTTTGTACTACAAGTTCCTGCAAATTCCCGAAATAGAATTAAAGAATCTGATTTATCTGTATTTCTTTTGTAGGGAAGCTGAATTACCCATTTGACTGCAGATGCAAAATCAGCTATTCCCTTACTTAAAAACAAATCTGAAACTTTGCTGTTGTCTTTGATTTCAAAATTGAAAGGTTTGAAATATAATCTTCTGGAAAATAGGTTTGTTCTTTCATTATTCAATAAAGCATGTCCGCTTTTTTTATTGGTAAAGTAATTTAAAGACTTAATCAGATTTCGGACATGAAAATTGACTCCGAAATCGTCGTTTCTGCGACATTCATTAAAGATGTCTAATGCTGTGCGTGTATTATCAAAATAGCCGTTATCTAGTAAATGGAGTATAAAATCCTTTACTTTATCGAATGTGGATAGAAATTTAGCAGTAGGAAGAACACAGAGTTTCTCTTCTTCTATAAGTGTAAATGGATTTGATTTGCTTAACTGTTCATTTCGGATTAAAATCTGAAAAGAGGTTTTCCTGTTTTCAGTCTGACTGATACTTATCTTTAATTGGTAATTATCCTGCTTAGTCACCTCAGGGGTGAATTTTTCTATACTTTCTCCAAATATACATGCCAGATAATTGCTATCAACAGGATCTATGTGTGTAGTTTTCAGAGGATTCTCTGCGTCTCTTATGAAAAAATCATGCTTTCCCAGTAAAAATGAACATTCATATGCAGAATAGCCGATGTGTATCCGATAGGTATGAAACATGAAAATTTTTCGAAAAAGTATAGCAGGAAATACCTGATCATGAGTTTGCTTAGTTTTGGGCATATCTTTAATCCGATAAATCTAATATTATAAATTATCGATGTCTACGGTAAATAGATTCGGTTTCACTTTTTCGCTCTAATTTATTCTTCTCAGTTGCTGTTTTAATCACAGCAGTAAAATCGTTATTAGTCCAGTTTTTCTCGGAGTAAGCACTACAATGAGCTGCTATTTGAGCTACTGTGTGCCAATCGTTAAAAAATGGATCTTGTTTTTCTTCCAACAATATAAATAAGGTTGAGGTTTGCGTAAGCTCTTTAGGTCTTTGAACTATCTTTTTTTCTACCATCAATTCTTCTATAGGTTGTTCCGGATAAAATGTAAACAATGAAAACTCCTTGATTAGTCCGATTTCGTGGGCTGTCTTAGTAAACAATTGCGCTATTTTATTGAGGTGTTTGTCTGTATATTTTTCATTTCGGAAATTGTTTTCAATAATTCCTAATGTGTTGCTGTCTGATCCGGGGCTGATCTCCGAACTTACTTCTCTTTGTGTCAGCCCAAGAGTCAATCTCCACGATCTGACCGTATTGATTGTAAAAAGTGCAACAGAAGAGATATATACCGGTTTTTTCATTTACCGAAAATCACTCGTTGTTTGTTAATATTTTGGATGTAAATAAATTTGTATTTTATTAAAATATTGTCTATCATTGTTTTGTAGATTTATTTTTTATTTAATCACGCTAATATTTGCTTATCTAAGGCAATTTTATCAACTGCCTTATTTCTTTATAAAGTCTACTTTCTGTTTTTGTTAATCTTTTTCGCCACCTAATATTATTTTCATAGTTATGAGAAATCAATTAAAACAGCTTTACAGGAAAATTATTAAGCACCCGGAGTAATACCAAGTGTTGTCTTTATGTTTTATTGACTAAAATCCGGAGACATGCAGGCGAAGATTTTTTATTGTCTGATGTATTCTTATTACTCTTGAACGAGGGAAATGACCGGGAAAGGTCAGGCCAATTGTTTTAATCCAATGGAAATTTGGAATATGCGACTTTATACAAAAAGATTGCACGGAGTCCCTTTGCCCGTCTCCACGGTTTACATTGATTTTAAAATTCATTAGTCAAAAAGTTTAGTTATTCAATTTTAGGGTATGTCTTTCCGAGATCATAAACCGGTCAGATTTTCGAATTATTAATCATGTAAAAATATGAAATATGCGAGCAGTACATAAATCATTGTGAGTATAGCAGAGGATATAAATTATAGTATGAACTCGTTGTGCTTGGTTCGGATATTTCATGTGGTTACTCCATAATAAATTACATATGAAACAAAAGTTATTCAATCTTTTTGTCTGTATCGTTTTTTTTAATTCACTTGCATTTGGACAGGAAAAAAACGTCACAGGCCGGGTCACATCATCTAAAGATGAAAATCTTCCTGATGTGACAGTAGCCGTATCGGGTACATCAAGAGGAACACGAACAAATGGTAATGGAATATATAGTATTCAGGTTTCCCCTGGCGAAACCTTAATTTTTAAGTATATAGGCTTTTCAGATAAAAAAATTGTTGTTGGTTCTTCGGATATCTACAACGTTACTTTAGTGTCATCTGAATCCGTTTTAGATGAGGTTTTAGTAGTTGGGTACGGATCCGGCAGGAGCCGTTCATCTGTTGTCGGATCTTATGTTCAGGTGACAACTAATGATATAAAGGGAAAACCGTCTGCTAATGCATTGGAAACCTTACAGGGAAAAGTTCCGGGTCTGCAAGTCTTTACATCTTCTGGAGAACCTTCCGTGACACAATCTGTACGATTACAGGGGGTGGGATCTTTGGGAGCAAGCTCAACACCGCTCTACGTATTGGATGGAACTCCGATAAATACAGGTTCTATAGTCTCAATGAATCCCGAAGATTTTGAAAGCATTACAGTGCTGAAAGATGCTTCAGCCACTTCTATCTACGGATCACGAGCTGCTAATGGTGTGATTTATTTCACCAGTAAGAAAGGAAAAGCTTCGGATCGTGCTACAGTAACGGCAAGAGCTCAATATGGCTGGACGGATCTTGCATCCCGTAAAATGCAGAATACACTGATGACGTCTTCAGAGTTGCAGGACTTTTGGTTAGAAACTAAATTCAAAACGCAGCAAGAGATCGATGAAATCAGGAAAAACTGGCCGAATGATTTTAAATGGGATACTTATTATTTTCAGAAAAATGTACCACTCAAACAAATGGATCTGAATATTTCCGGAGGATCTGCCAGGACACAATACTATATTTCGGCAGGATATATGGATGCGAAGGGAGTCATGTACCGATCTGGCTTTGACAGAGTCACGCTCAGAAGTAATATAACATCTCATATCAATGACTGGATACAACTGGGAGTCAATCTAGCTGGCGGATATGACCGTAGAGAAACTAATGGATGGACATCAAATAATACAAACGGAGGTCTGGCTCTTTTAGTTTTACCCTGGTATACTCCTTATGATAAGAATGGTAAGGAATATTATGAAGAGCAAATCCCCGGCTGGGGAAGATATTCACCAAAATATCTGGCAGATAAAAATCCGAATAGAGGACGTAACCAACAATTTAATCCGAATGTGTTTGTTCAGGCTATTCCGGTTAAAAACCTGATACTACGCTCTCAGGCTGGTATAGACTACTTTAATTACAGAGGTTCATCCAGACGAATGCCATCTTATGCTGCTTCACCCCGACAAGGTACAGGTAATGAAAGCTGGACACAAGGAGTAGCACGTACACTGACCAATACAATAGAATATAAGCTGGTTTTAAAAGATAAACACAAACTGGGTATTTTGGGAGGGCATGAATTCTCGGACTATGATGAGCAGAATTTTTCTGCATCTGTTGAGGGATTGACAGATGATGCCTTAATACTGTTATCCGCGGGATCGAAAAATAAGAATGTTGGACAGACCAAAACACAATATGCTTATAATTCATATTTCGGAAGGTTGAGTTACGGATATAATGATACCTACTATATCGATGGTACACTCCGGCAGGATGAATCTTCCCGTTTTGGCAGGGAGAATAGAAAAGCTACTTTCTGGTCAGTGGGAGGTATGTGGAATATGAAAAAAGAAAAATTCTTATCAGATGTAGACTGGATTAATACATTACAAATCCGAGCAAGTACAGGAACTTCAGGGAACTCTGCGATCGGTAACTATAATTCTCTAAACACTGTTTCTGCAAACATATATGACGGACAGACTTCCTGGGGAATAGTTCAACCCGGTAATCCTAATCTGGCCTGGGAAGAACAGATCAAAACCAATGTTGGATTCGGAGTACGGTTATTTGACAGGTTAAATCTGGACATAGAATTTTTCAACAGAGTGACTAAAAATATGCTGGTTGATGTACCTTATCCATATACTTCTGGATTTTCTGCTATTACTGAAAACGTAGGTTCGCTCAGAAACAGAGGGATGGATATCAGTTTTAGTGTAGATATTGTCAGATCTTCTGATTATTATTTTAGTCCTTATGTCAATCTGGGGGTAGTGCAACAGAAAGTAACGGAATTATTTCAGGGGAAAAATTATTGGATTATCCCTAATACCGGTGTGAGTTGGGTTGTCGGAAAACCTATCGAGTTTTTCTATCCGATTCAGTCTGGCGTAAATCCAGAAACTGGTTTGATGGAATGGTTTATGCCGGGAGATGATATTTCTCAGACGACAAAAGATCCCGGCCGGGTTACTTCTGTGTTTAGCTCCTCTGCTTTGCAACAGAGTACAGGTATCAAGAGATACCCGCCGTTTAATGGAGGTTTTGGTTTTCAATCCGGCTATAAAGGTATTTATGTGAATGCAGATTTCATTTTTTCATCCGGAAAATACCTGATCAACAACGATCGGTATTTCTTTGAGAATTCTTCAAATTTTGCAGGCTTCAATCAATCCCGTAACGTCCGCGATTACTGGAAAGCTCCAGGCGATCAGACGAGGTTTCCAAAATATGGACAGGTGAATCAATTTGATTCCGGACTCATAGAAAACGCCTCTTTTATAAGACTCAAGGGGCTGACTATTGGGTACAATCTGCCCAAGTCACTATTTCAGAATATGAAATTTTTCAAAGGAACAAGGGTCTATTATACAGGAAGAAATTTACTGCTCTTTACCAAATATCAAGGGCCTGATCCTGAAATTGATACCAATGTCACAACTGGAGCAAACCCCAATACGAAGCAGTCAGTTTTGGGAATTGAATTACAATTTTAATAAATACGAAAATGAAACAAATGATAAAGTTCAAATCTATTATTACATATCTGACTATTACGTTTGGTTTGATTTCATGTAATGTGGAGAGATTACCTGAAGATCAAATAGATCTATCCCGCGCATTTGAATCAGTAACTGATGCCGGAAACTGGGATAATCTCTTTTACCGGGAATTGAGAGGTAACGTCTATGGTGTATATAGTTTTACTACTGAAGTACAGGCTGATATGTTGAATGCAACAGCTGGCTACGGTAACCGTAACGGATCACCACACAGATGGACCGACTTTCTTTCCGGAGACGGTAATATAAGTACTATATATAGTAATTATTATTCAGCTATTAATAATATTAATGTTGCAATCAGGGGATTCAAAAAAATCAGTCCTGCTAATGAGGCGGAGCAGAAAAGTCTTAATCAGTATACCGGAGATGCGCACCTTGCCCGGGCTTATTATTATCTTAATCTTGTCTTGCGATTTTCGAAGGCTTACGACCCATCAACGTCAAAAGCAGACTTGGCAGTTGCACTGATATTAGAGCCCGATGTAAACTTAAAGCCTAAAAGATCAACTGTAAGTGAGGTCTATACACAGATATTATCTGATATCAGTATAGCAAAAACAAATCTTCAGGATGTACAGGGGACTAAGGGATCGACCAGATTTACAATTGATGCCGTATGGGCATTAGAGGCCAGAGTGAGGCTGTATATGCAAGATTGGGAAGGAGCTAAGGCAGCTGCAGAAGAACTCATAAAAGGCGGAAGGTATACACTTTACAATTCAGCTGAAGGTGTTTTGAAAATGTGGTCAGAAGATACTAAAGATGAAATTATCTTTGAGCCTGCTGTAAGGTCTCCTGACGAACGGCCAAATACAATGAGTATATTCTATGGTTATAATACCGGAGGAAGGAATTACAGACCTGATTTTCTGCCTTCACAATGGGTCATTGATAAATTTAGCAATACGGACTACCGTAAGGCAGCATATTTTAAAGTAGTGCCTATATTCATTCAGGGAAGTAGATATGAAGGGTTTAGAATTGTAAACAAGTGGCCAGGGAACCGTTCGTTGATGACTGATCTTAATACTAACTATAATTCACAGAAAGTTTTCCGAATAGCAGAATACTACCTGATCTCTGCAGAAGCATCCTATATGATTGAGCAGGAAGAAGATGCTGTAAAGCGCATAAATGAGCTTCGTAAAGCAAGAGGGCTGACAGCAATAAATGTGACAGGTCAAATGCTGTTAAATGAAATAAAAGATGAACGTTTTCGTGAATTAGCATTTGAAGGATTTAGGTTAGACGATTTAAAAAGATGGAGAGAAGGGTTTGAAAGGAAAAATCCACAATCTATGGACATGATCATGAAAGGAGCTGATTTTGAAAGTAAGCGTGTGACAGCAGGTGATAATAAATTTGTTTGGGGTATTCCGGAGAGAGATGTTACCGTCAATCTCAATCTGACCCAAAACCCCGGCTGGTAAAACATCAGATTTATATTCACTACTTTTCAGAGAACAGTATAAATCTGCCTGAGACCGCTGTAAATCGTGACTCAGGCAGATTGTTATTGGACTGTGTAAAAGTATTTAGAAAAATAGTATACTATCAAAACTAACTGTAGCATACGCTAAGATGCATTACAGATCTTTTGCTTTGCTATACGTTGGTACGACTAACAGATTTATCCGGTATACTCTTTAATTAATAGGTATCAGTACATTATCTTCCAGACGAAGGGCTGAAATAGTGATAGAAGTAAATCCATCCTCTTTGGACACTATTCTGGAGAGGTCTAATCCCCTTAGCGAAAATGCATGTAATAATGCCGTACGGAAAGCGCCTCTGGAACCCGGCCGGCCATGTTCCTGTAAATCCTGATTATTGACTTCTATTAATTCCTGAACGCTGTACTTTTGAAAGATTTCCAAAAAATCCTGATAAAGTTGAATCGGTGTTGACATACCATTTAAAATTAAAAACGTTTAACCATAAATTGTATTCAGAACCTGGGCTTAAAATAAGTCGTGATTGACGTTTATTTTGGCGGACACCCGTATTATTTTACCACCGTGGTGACTCCACTCGGTTGGTATTGTTTCGAACAATTCTGAATACTCTACCAAAATTATAGACTTTATTTTAATAATCCAAATTTTTATTCATTAATATTTTCGGACCTGTTTGTTAATCTGCTTTTTGACAAAAGAGCAGGCCGGACAGAATTGGCTTGAAAGGAGTATAGTCTGTGTGAAAAAATGCCTTTTTGATATAAAAAAATCAATTATTTTAAACAAAAACGACGATTTGTTGTTTATTGAATATCGGGCATATGCCTAAACTTCTCACCTATGTATTTGCTCAAAATCGTATTTGGGCTTCAAAAAAATAAAATAAAATGAGTAAAACTATCATAGTTTCTAACAGACTTCCTATAAAAATAGAACGTACCGATCAAGGACTTAATTTCATGCCTAGTGAAGGAGGATTGGCTACAGGTTTAGGATCTATTTACAATACCGGAGGAAATATCTGGATAGGCTGGCCCGGTATCGTTCCTGAAAATGAAACTGAAGAAAAGGAGATCAGAGCAAAATTACAGACATTGAACCTTGTTCCTGTATTTCTTGATCAGGAGGAACTGGAAGGCTTTTATGAAGGTTTTTCAAATGAAGTTTTATGGCCGATTTGTCATTACAGACCCAGTTACGCAATATATGATGAAGCCAACTGGCAAACTTACCTGAATGTCAATATCAAATTTTCAAATATTATCAAAGGTTACATTCAGGATAATGATGAGGTCTGGATACATGATTATCAGCTGATGTTGCTTCCAAGCCAGATAAGGGCTTTTAAAAACGAAATTTCCATTGCCTATTTTCAACATATTCCTTTTCCTTCACACGAGCTGTTCCGTCTGATCCCCTGGCGAAATGAATTGCTCAATGGTTTACTGGGAGCAGATCTGATCGGATTTCATACGTTTAATGATTCGCAATATTTTATTGATGCCTGTTCGCATATTCTGGGGACTAAAAATAAGGACAATAGTTTACAACACGGTGGAAGAACCGTATTTGTAGAGGCTTATCCTATGGGTATAGATAACAGTAAGTTTGAAAAGCTGGCCAAAGAAAGTAGCATTCGGGAGCGGGCGGAGACGATCAGAGATAATTTCCGGCATCGCAAAATTATTCTGTCTGTAGACCGACTGGATTACAGCAAAGGGATATTGGAACGGATCCACGCTTTTGAAAATCTGCTGAAGGAATATCCGTCTTATATGAAAGAAGTGGTCTACTATATGCTGGTAGTCCCTTCCAGAGATCAGGTTCCGCAGTATAAGATGCTAAAGGATGAAGTGGACCGTTCTGTAGGAAGAGTGAATGCTACATATGGTACAGAGGACTGGACACCTATTGCATACTTCTATAATTCTTACCCTATGGAAGAGTTATCTGCATTGTATGTTTCGGCGGATGTATGTCTGGTAACGCCTATACGGGACGGTATGAATCTGGTCTGTAAGGAATATATTGCCAGTCATCCGGAGCAACATGGGGTATTGGTATTAAGTGAGATGGCAGGTGCTGCCCGTGAGCTTCCGGATGCACTGATTGTCAATCCGAATGATGCCTATGGTGTAGCCCAAAGTCTGATGCAGGCATTAGAAATGACAGAAGAAGAGCAGTCTGAGCGAATGGAAGCTATGCTGGAGAATATACGGAAGTTTAATATTCATCATTGGGTACAGCAGTTTCTGGAAAGGCTTAGGGAGATCAAAGATCTGCAGGATAAGGAATTGTCCCGGAAAGTAGGGGTCAGAATCAAGGAACAGATGTGTGAGAATTATCGAAATGCAGATAAGCGCCTTATTTTATTAGATTATGACGGCACGCTGGTGGGGTTTAATAAAGAGGCCGAAAAGGCAACTCCTACAAGCGAACTGTATGAGATTCTGGAGCAAATCAGTGAAGATCCGAGAAATCTGGTTGTTATAATCAGTGGTCGTAAGCATCAGACTTTGCAAAAATGGTTTTTGGACAGGGATATGATTCTGGTGGGCGAACATGGTGCATGGTCTAATTATCCGGACGGAGAATGGAAGGCTAAGAAAGGTCTGTCCACTGTATGGAAAGATATTATAAAGAGAACAATGGTTAAATATGCCGATCGTACTCCGGGTGCATTTGTGGAAGAGAAGAATTACTCTCTGGCATGGCATTACCGGAAGGTGCAGAAGGGACTCGGGCGCCTTCGTGCGCAGGAACTCATGGACAGATTGCGGTATATTGTCCCTAACTATGGCGTACAGTTGTTGGATGGGGATGATGTGATCGAGGTGAAAAATTCGGAAGTCAATAAGGGGCGGGCCGCACTGGAGATCTATAAGGATTTTGAGCCCGGATTTGTATTGGCTATTGGCGATGACATGACCGATGAAGATATGTTTTATGCGCTTCCTGACGAGACCTTTACGATTAAGGTAGGCAATAAAGCTTCAGCCGCGCGTTATTATATAGAGGGACAGCCGGAAGTATTACCCTTACTGAATGATATCATGAACTGCAAAAATATATAAAAAATGAATCAGAACAGACATGTTTACAATACAGGAATTATAGGTAACTGTGCTTTTATTGCACATATTAATAAGGATACAAATATAGACTGGTTATGTTGGCCGTCTTTTGAAAATTCATTTGTTTTCGGAAGATTACTGGACAGGGAAAAAGGAGGGGAGTTTTCGATTACACCCGCCACAGGATCTTTTGAAAGTGTACAGACTTATATAGAGAATACTAATATTTTACAGACTATCATCACGACAGATGAAGGTACTTATCAGGTCACGGATTTTGCTCCCCGCTATGAACAATATAACAGATATTATAAACCTTTGATGCTGATTCGGAAGGTGGAGGTGATATCCGGTCGTCCACGGGTTCGCATAAACTGTCAGCCTGTATATGATTATGGTAAAGGAATGTTTGAGCGTCACAGAGGCAGCAATCATGTTGAATTTACCAACGATCAGGAAAAAATAAGGCTGACTACGAATGTACCGATCAGTCATTTTTTTTCGGATCTGCCATTGCCACTCAATGAAACAAAATATCTGGTGCTCACATATGGCAGTTCTCTGGAAGCACCGTTGATAAAGACTTCTGAAGATTTCTTTCACAATACGAAACGCTACTGGCGCAATTGGATTAAGAAGGCTTCTATTCCTCATTTCTACCAGAAAGAAGTAATACGCTCTGCTTTGGCACTGAAAATACACCAGTATGAAGACACAGGTGCTATTATTGCGTCAAGCACAACCAGTCTGCCTGAACATCCCGGGAGCGGACGCAATTGGGACTACAGATATTGCTGGCTGCGGGATAGTTATTATGTGCTGAATGCGCTGGAATATATAGGACATTTTGAAGAAATGGAAAAATATGCTTCCTATATCACAGGCATCACACAGTCTGATCAGGGGCGACTGCAGCCGCTGTATGGTATTTTAGGTCAGCATACCCTGACGGAACATACGCTTGACTATTTATCCGGATATCAGGGTAATCAACCTGTACGTATCGGAAACCAGGCCTATGAACATATCCAGAATGATGTATACGGCCAGGCAATTATTGCCCTCCTTCCATTATTTACCGATCATCGGTTTACATACAAGGAACGGGCAGGAGTAGGGTATTGGCTGGATTATTTTCTGCAACGTATCGAAAAGACCATTGATGAAAAAGATGCCGGTATCTGGGAGTTTCGCAATTTTGAGAATCATCACTGCTACAGTAACCTTTTTCAATGGGCCGGCAGTGCTGCGGCATTGAAGATTGCCAGACAGATCGGTGATCAGGATATTATGGCTCGTGCACAAAAGATGATGGCAAAAGCTGCAGAATATATTGAAAGCTGTTATGATGAGGAGCGCATGGTATATACCAGTGCGAGAGGTAGTTCAAATCTGGACGCCAGTACATTGCAGCTTATTATGATGCACTATCTGCATCCGAATAGCGAACGCGCCAAAAAACATTTGGAAGGACTGGAAAAGGAACTGAAAACGGAAGAGGGATTATTCTACCGCTATCTGCATAAGGATGACTTCGGTAAGCCCAAATCTACATTTCTGATCTGTGCCTTCTGGTATGTGGAAGCACTGGCCTGTGTGGGACGTATTGAGGAAGCTCAGGAAATTTTTGAGAATCTGATGAAGTATGGTAATCATTTGATGCTCTTCAGTGAGGATATTGATGAAGAGGACGGGAGCCAGTGGGGCAACTTTCCGCAGGCTTACAGCCATGTGGGATTAATGAATGCTGCATATCGTATAGCGATCAAACTGGACGAACCTTTGTTCCTTAAATAGTATTTCTGGATATTTTGTCATTTGAGACTGTCAACATGTCTTATAGCAGGAGAAAAACTGCTTTTGGAATATTCCTTGATGTTCCTTTCCTGTAAATTGATAAAATAAAAATAAGTATATATGAATACAGAAAAAGGAAGCATTTCAATACACACGGAAAATATTTTCCCTGTCATTAAGAAGTTTTTATATTCAGATAATGAGATCTTTTTGCGTGAATTGGTATCCAATGCCGTAGACGCATCCCAAAAGATTAAAAGATTGGCTTCCCTTGGACAGTATCAGGGTGAGATCGGTGATCTGACGGTCGATGTCAAATTTGATGAGACTGCAAAGACTATCACGATCTCCGATAAAGGTATCGGGATGACTGCCGAGGAAGTAAAGAAATACATTAACCAGATTGCTTTTTCAGGAGCAACTGAATTTATGGAAAAATTCAAAGAAGCTAATGATGCTAACGAAATCATTGGACGCTTTGGATTAGGATTTTATTCTGCATTTATGGTGGCAGATACTGTAGAAATACAGACGCTGTCGTATCAGGATGGTGCTGAGCCGGCTAAATGGGTATGCGACGGAAGTACTTCGTATGAGATCTCTGAGGGTACACGTACAGAAAGAGGAACAGATATTATCCTGCATGTTAATGATGAATCTGCAGAGTTTTTGAACAAGGCTCGTCTGCAGGAGATATTGGATAAATATTGCCGTTTCTTACCGGTTCCTATCCGTTTCGGTACCAAGACTTCTTCTGAAGCTGACGGAGAGGACGAAGAAGGTAAACCTAAATACAAATCTGTAGAGGTTGACAATATCATCAATAATACACACCCGGCATGGACAAAAGCACCTTCGGAATTAAAAGATGAAGATTATCTGGCTTTTTACCGTGAATTGTATCCGTATTCTATGGATGAACCCTTATTCTGGATTCATCTGAACGTAGATTATCCGTTCAATCTGACGGGTATCTTGTATTTCCCGAAAATCAAAAATGAACTGGAGATTCAGCGTAACAAAATCAAATTGTATTCACGTCAGGTATTTATCACAGATGAGGTAAAAGATATTGTGCCTGAATTTTTGATGTTGTTGCACGGAGTAATAGACTCTCCGGATATTCCGTTGAACGTATCGCGCTCTTTCCTGCAGGCTGATGGTAATGTTAAGAAAATCAATAATTACATTACGAAAAAGGTTGCGGATAAGCTGCAGGAAATATTCAAATCAGACCGTAAAGGTTTTGAAGAAAAGTGGAATGATATCGGTCTGTTTATCAAATATGGTATGTTGAGTGATGAGAAATTTGCGGAAAAAGCTGCCGATTTCTGCCTGTTGAAAAATACAGACAACGATCACTTTACCATTAAGGAATATTACGAAAAAGTAAAAGATATACAAGTGGATAAAGATGGTAACATCGTCTATCTGTATACGCATGATAAGGCTCAGCAGGACAGTTTTATCGCTGCTGCAAAACAAAAAGGCTATGATGTGCTTGTGATGGATGGTCCGCTGGATACGCACTTCGTTTCTTATCTGGAGCAAAAAGGTGGTGAAAAAATACAATTGAAACGTGTAGATGCAGATGTAATTGACAAACTGATCCAGAAAGATGAAAAGCAGGAGTTGACACTGTCTGAAGAAGAAGCTAAACAGGCTACAGGTGTATTTGAAAAAGCGATCAGCCGTCAGGATATGAAAGTGGAAGTAGAAGCCATGTCTGCTGAGGAAGCTCCTGTATCTGTCACACTGGATGAATTTATGCGCCGTATGAAAGATATGGCAAAGACTGGTGGAGGTATGGGCTTCTATGGTACACTGCCGGATAACTATAAGGTAACGGTAAATGGTAATCATCCTCTGATCAAACGTATCCTTACATCTCCTGAAGCAGAAGCTGAACAATTGGCTAAACAGGCCTTCGATCTGGCATTATTGTCAAGAGGATTGCTGACAGGAGCGGATCTGACTGCCTTTGTCAAAAGAAGCGTAGAATTGATATAATGTTTATTTAAAAATAATTGCTTAATCCTCATTATGATAGAAAATAATGAGGATTTTTTTTGTCAAAACATTTGGAGAGTATCGCTATTTATTCTACTTTTGTGACATCAAATCAGACGGTGGTTTTAGCTCAGTTGGTTAGAGCGCCTGATTGTGGTTCAGGAGGTCGTGGGTTCGAGCCCCATATTCCACCCGAAAGGCAGAGAATTTATCTCTGCCTTTTTTGTTGTATGCGGTTTTTACTTTTCCGGGCTGTTTCGGATCATGCCGAAAAGTTGGGGTTGGTCATTAAGCATATAATTTCATTACACGATATAGAAAGAATTGCGTATCTCTCACACCCCGAAAGACACTTTTGAATACTTTGAGCTTAGTTTAGCATTGAAGGACTCCCTTGTCATCAGCTGTTTGAGCGGGTTACTATTAGATATTGTTTCAGGATCGTAAGGAATACCGGTTTTTAGTGGACCGGGTAATCTTCTTACTTTATTTATCCAGCACCTAACGGTGTGTTTAGGAAGAATAACTGCAGACAAGATAACTGTTAGTCTGATGTATCCATTGAAACCAAACGTAATGCCAAGGCAGATTTGTCAAGAAATGACAAGTCAGGCAAAAGATCTGATTATAGCACAAAGTGAGCAATATAATGCTCTAAAAGAGATTGAGAACGAGGCTGTTTTCAAAACCTCAGAAAACAAGCCCGATCCGTTTGGTGGAGTGCTGATGTGGATTGCAATTGCTGTTGCTGTAATATTTTTAGGGTGGGGGATAAAGAAATTTGTTTAAAAAAAATAGCGAGGTGAAAACCTCGCTATTTGCAGACTTTGTACAACTAGATCACTATCTGAACAGAGTTTTGCTGATAAAGTCTCTTGCAAGAGCTTCCCGATCAGCTTCATTCAGGTTTATCTCTATAGTAGCCCAAACAAAGTCTTCATTAGGCTTTGAATACATAAAAATCTGAGTTCTAAAATTTTCAGGATTGAAATAAAATCCTCCATGAAGGTTTGCTTGTTTAATATAGCCTTTAATAAAATCTTCATAGACGTAGCCACCTAGCAAACCTTTTAAATAAGTTTCTGTAATATCTTCAATACTGCGTGTTTGCACTCCATCACCTTTGGAATACATTAATGATATATAACCGTCTTTACCTTTGTATTGGATTCGATAATATGTTTCATTTTGCCCCAGTTCATCTTTTGGGTAAGGATTATTTGTGCCAAAATGTTCTTTGAATATTCTATTATGAATGATGTTTAATTCTTCTACAGTTGTGATTCGGTTAGCTTCACTAAGATAAGCATTAGTAACATGGCTCCGATAGCTGCTGAGCTCCTATTGACTGAAAACCCATAAGGGTTAGCATTAATAATATGATCTGTATTTTCACTTAATACTAATTATCTAAACTTTGTTTTGCTGATAAAGTCTCTTGCAAGAGCTTCCCGATCTGCCGCATTCAGGTTTATCTCTATAGTGGTCCATACAAAGTCTTCTCTGGGTTTTGAATACATGAAAATTTCTGTATCAAAACTTTCCATATTAAAGAAAAAACCTCCATGCACATTTTCCTGCTTAACATAACCCTTTACAAAATCTTCATAGACATATCCGCCTAGCAAGGTCATTAAATAATTTTCGGTAATATCTTCGATACTGTGCTTAGGTGTGCCATTACCTTTTGAGTATCTAAATGATATTAGCCCTTCTTTGCCTTTATATTGAATTCGATAACAATCAGCATTTTCGCTTAATTCTTCTATAGGATCAGGATTATTTATTCCAAAGAACTCTCTAAATACTCTGTTCCGGATGATGTTAAATTCATCTACAGTTGTGATTCGATTAGCTTCACTAAGATAAGGATTAGTCACATGCTCCGATAGCTGCTGAGCCCCTATTGACTGAAAACCCAAAAAGGTTAGCATTAATAATATAATTTGTATTTTCACTTAATACTAATTATCTGAACTCAGTTTTGCTGATAAAGTCTCTTGCAAGAGCCTCCCGATCCGCCGCATTTAGGTTTATATCTATTGATGCCCATACAAAGTCTTCTCTGGGCTTGGAATATATGAAAATCTCTGTGCCGAAATTTTCAGGATTGAAGTAAAATCCTCCATGAAGATTCTGTTGCTTGACATAACCTTTGATAAAATCTTCATAAACATAGCCACTTAGCAGCCCTTTTAAATAAGATTCTGTAATATCTTCTATACTGCGTGTTTGCTCCCCATCTCCTTTTGAGTACATTAAAGATATATAACCTTCTTTGTTTTTGTATTGGATTCGATAATATGTTTCATTTTCACCTAACTCTTCCTTGGGATAAGGATTATTTGTGCCAAAATGTTCTCTAAATACTCTATTCTGGATGATGTTTAATTCATCTACATTTGTGATTCGATTGGATTGACTTATGTAGGGATTACTGACATGCTCTGATAGCTGTTGAGCTCCGATTGACTGAAAACCCATAAGGGTTAGCACTATTAATATAATTTGTATTTTCATCGTATTTGGTTTTTAATTAACATCCACTTTTTTTAACTTTTTTTCCGTCCCGCTTAATTGATTGATTTTTAACCTGTTCTCCGATTTTCTGTTTGTTCAGATGAATCATTTGATCAAAGAGTCTGAGTAGGGCAAACTCTCCGGCTTCCTGAAGCTGTTCAGGAGTGGGTGATTCTATTTTATTATTTTTCAGATATTCTTTTGCCATAATCTCATAACTTCTTTTCTCAATACTAGCCCTTTGTGGCGTAAAAACCTGTTTCATTTGTGCATAGTGGTAGACATCTTTTATAGTGATGGTATATACATTATCACCACTAACTACAATAGAGCTAAAATTTTCGATATAATGACGCATTTGTGATTCACTAATGTTTGCCTGAGTCATCATATCGTTCAGGTTGTGTATAGGACCAAGCACATCTGCTGGACTTGGAGCAGATCCTGAGGGGTGGTTATGTATATAGCCTGTGTGATACCCTCTATTTTGATCCCATGCCGGAGAGATCTTTACATTGTTCTCTGATCCGGAATTGGTAGTTCCTAATGTTACCGTATTTATACTCCCCGGATCACTAAACATAATCGCTGTCCCGTATTCCAAAGACTTATTTTTAATCTCCTGTATTTTCTTTTGCACTAGTTCATTTGAGGTCACTTTATTTGCTGTGTTGATCCCATCGCAATCTGTTCGTTTGACGGCAATTAGCTTCTTTTTTGGATCGAGTTCCGGCCCCGGGCCACTTCCTCCACCCACAGGGGCCGTCCCAGTTCCTATACCGGCTCCATTATTTCCTCCACCACAGTTTCCACTTTTGGGTTTAGTGTTGGGTGGAGCTACAAATACTTCTCCTATATAATTCATTCCTGTAAAGGTAAAATCATTTGTCAATCCACTACCAACCTCGTTCTCATCATCTATTGCATCAAGAGGTTCTCCGACATTGGAGCTCTGACATTGCTCCCGGCTATTCATACTGTATTCAACTTCCTGTTCCATTTCGGGTTGTTGTGCACTTTGACCTGTTATACGACTATAAAGGCTGCTTACTGTCAACAATATGATAACCCAGAATATTCGCTGAAGGTTTTTTCTTTTTTTCATGATTTCCTCCCGCTTAATATTGTATTGAATTTATCACCTTACCTTCTTTTGCCTGAACAAGCTTAAAAGGACTTCCATTAAGGTTATATACCATAATGTGCCCGGTGAATTCCTCTCCTGCAAGCAGATCCTTGTATTCCTTATAATCATTGTTTACTAAAGGAATTTGTTTAGCAATTGATAGACTGTCTATAAAAGCACTGCTGGGTCTGTAATCTCTGATCCGTAGGTATACTTTGTCTTTAGTCTTGTCTGTGTAGAAGTTAATAATTCGGTAACCCTTTTTGGCAATACCTTCTCCGATATCAGAGTTTACCTGGATGCCTTGTACGGGAACCAGGTAGGAATAGTCATCTGTTGTGGTATTAACTTCCTTAATAGCATAATCCCATAATAGCAGATCGTTAAAATTCCGGACTGTATTATCCGGGGAAAGGGAAGCGAGTTTTTGTAAGCCTCTGCCTTTTTCAAAAAGACCACGCTGTTTTGAAAAGCTTTTAAGAGTTTGTAAATTGAATCCCCTTTGACTTATGGGCACCTCATTTAGTCCCGACTCCATCGTTTTGGAACATCCATATAAGATGAATGTTGCGAAAATTACTGCAATAATTCTCATAATTTAAGATAGTTTTTGTGTAAGTGAAATAGATAAAGATTGTTTATACATCCTACAACCTGAGGTTGTATTTTTAAAATTACATTTCACCTTCTAATCTTAATTACGGGAAACCGTACATTAGAAAGAATTAAAAACTAATTGTTTTTCCTTTCATAGAGCTAGAGTCAACAATCAGCTCTCTTTTATACGTCTGGAATGATTCGTAATCTCTATGGCCGATCACGACATTACTTCAGGATCAGTAATTCTGCAATTAGTAAATTGAGAACTCTTGTATGTTTCCATTAATACAGTGTGTCAAGTTCAACTTTATCCTTTGATAGATTTATACCGGTTCGAAAAGGAGGTTTTATAGCGTTTTTGCTTATTGGACTATACTTTTTTTCAAAAGCAATATACCTGAGCTACCGGAATCTTTGGAATAATGGGTCATTTCAAAATAATCTGCAACTCCTTCTGGAATAATTAGTGGCAACAGGCCTTTGAATGAATCGCGCATCTAAATAAAATATCTGTTTAATTTTTATCTACTCCACAACTTTTGCGCTTGATCAGTATGATTCAACTTCTATAGGAATGTGCTGCTTTTGGTTGTAAAACAGAAAAACCGCTTTCAAATTTATTTGAAGCGGTTTTAGCTGTACCTAGGGCGGGAATCGAACCCGCACTCCCTTAACGGGAACAGGATTTTAAGTCCTGCGTGTCTACCAGTTCCACCACCTAGGCAGGTGATATTGTGGAGCGAAAGACGAGATTCGAACTCGCGACCCCAACCTTGGCAAGGTTGTGCTCTACCAACTGAGCTACTTTCGCTTGTTACGTTCCGAGCAGTAGCTCTTTCCGTTTTGGTGATGCAAATATAGAGAGAAAAACGGAATTGCAAAATTTATTTATCAAAAATATATTGCTTTTAATACTAATGTGCTCAATCTGTGTGAGATAATTTTTATGTATAAAAGTGCATTGGGGCTTGACAGACTCTGTTTTCCTGAATATCGCATAGAATGGACAGGCCTCGATAGTCTGTAAGATGTCAAGACTGATACATTCCCGTTTATTAAAAGCAACAAAGTTGCTTTTAATAAACGGGAATGTTATTTTTGTATGTTATTTAACGGATGCAGACATGGAGGTAATACAAAAAAATAAAAATGCTGATGGGGAGAACTTTGCTACAGCACATCAATTTAAAAATAACAGTGTAGATGTATGCGAAGTTTGCGGATCAGTAAAACATACAGTCTTTCAAAATTTTCTTTCCATTGTACCGTTGGAAATGATCAAATCCTGTCAGCGGAATACTCCATTTCACAGTACAAGAAAAGGTTTTTACAGCATGATCTTAATTACAAAAGGGAGAGCTAAAGAAACTATCGGATATCAGACCTATACTTTTGAAGCAGGGACCTTATATTTTATCCCCGAAAATACCTTACATAAAATACAGCACTGGTCTGCGGATATTGAAGGATATCATTGTAGTTTTGATTCGGAATACTTTTTATTGTGCCTGAAAAACCAGATTAAACTGATGGAATATCCCTTTTTTATTCCCGATAATGATCCTTTTGTCTGTCTTGAAGAGAAAGAAATGGCGCAACTTATACCTCTGTTTGATAAGCTGAAACAGGAGTACACAAACCGGCAAAATTATAACGATGATCTGCTTACGAGGCTTTATCTCAATGCGCTCTTGCTGGAGGTCGGACGTATGTATATTCAACTATCTGCTGAAACAATCACGCATTCTAGGCAGGAGCAGCTGGTAAGTAAATTCAAACGGCTTGTGCATGCTCATTTCCTGACTTGCAGACAGGTGTCCGATTATGCAGATCTGCTTTTTGTACACCCGCATTATCTCAATGATATGGTGAGAGCGATCACCGGGCAATCCGCAAGTAATTTTATCTATCAGCATTTGCTGGCCGAAGCCAAATCACATCTGGTACAATCCGATGATACTATCGCACAGATCGCTACCCGTCTCCGGTTTTCAGATCAGTCTTATTTCGGTCGTTTTTTCAGAAAGCATACCGGAATGACACCTGCACAGTTTCGGCAGCAGTATACACAGGCAATCTAAAATCTGTGCTTTGTACCATTTCTTCAGTGCTGTGTCTCTTTTAACAATTGACTGATATCCTGAATTTTGTATTGTTGAATAAAGAACATTTTTTAAAATAAGGAGATCTGTTATGGAGATACAAGTACATGAACTTTTCTTTTTGGTATTTGCAGCATTAGGCTATGTTATTCTGCAATCATTATTTATACTGGGTGTACGCATAGCTGCAAAAGGAGGGACGGAAGTTCTTCCTGACGGAAGGGATAAAGACAGTGAAATGATCTTATATCCTTTGTTTAAATACCTGAGCCGTGTACGACATGTAAAGGTATATTACAGCGGAGAACAATGGGATATATTATTTGAGAAACTGCAGCAAAAGCTCAAAAACGATACACTGGTAAATTCAGGAAATGGTCTGATCTATGACAACAGTTCCCCGGAACCAGGGGAGCGGATCAGACAGGTGCTGAAAGAGATCGATGAAAAGATCAGCATGGAGACCGATGATAAGGGAGTCACTCGCTGCTACAAAACCGATGAAGAATATGTAGTGAATAAATACTTTCGTAAACCCGTTATTCAATGTCAGATCTGTATGGCATCCTATTGGAGTGTATTCGGATACTGGATACCCATGTTTTACTTTTTCGGATTTCAGATCTGGATAGTATATTTCGGGATTCTGAATATATGTGCTGTATCCTGTGTCAATTGGTTATTGTGGATGCGTGGCAGCGCACACGAAGCCTTGATTATGAAAGGGAAATAGAATAATTGGCAAACGGGTAGTGAATCCAATAGATCACTACCCGTTGTTATATTTAAGATAGATTTGTTTTACCTTATCCTGTTCTTCACCTCCTTTGCGGATCATTTGCTCTCTGTAGCCGGGTAAGTATATCTTCTTTTCTTCTCTTTCGTTTTTCAGGATATTAAGATATGCGATCTTACCGAATACCGTGTTGCGCAGACCCAGAAGTCTGCAGGAGTAATTTCCGAGTAAGAAGTTATTGTAGTAAAGATGTATTTCTTTCATCATCATACGTCCTGTACGGGAGGGAGGAAAGAAAGCTTTTACGGGTTCTTCCTTCAGTGCCATGGCAAGTGCTTTTGAATCTTCATCTCCGTCTGCCTGTGTCATAGTCCAATAATAAAGTGCTTCTATAGCTTGTTCTTCAGTATCCGGCAAAAGATTTGTCGGAATACCTATAAGGTAACCAACATACTTCCAGAAGTGAAATAATCCCTTCACTTCATGTGCTGTCGGAGCATATCCCATTCGGCGTAAGCCAACGATAAAGACCAGCGAAAATCCCAAATTGGTAGCTAATAAATCCCATGTGTTGACAGGCTGTCCCCACTTGTCTGCATTCCAATCGGTAGAACGCAGAATATTGACTCTGGAGAAAGAGTGAATAATACGGGTCAGGATAACATTTTGAAAACCTTCCCCGTCAGCATCAAAAGCACCTGCTCTGGTAATATTGACCCAGAAAGTCACCGTATCTGTCAATCGCTTTACAGCCCCTTTTTTGAGTGCACCTGTATAAATAAGCGGTTTGTTAATAGCTGAAGATTCATAACCACCCATAAGGCAATAATCCCGGAGGACAATAAGCGCACTGATCCCGGGACGCCTGCTGAGTTCGGTCCCAACGTTGAGTAAATCTTCATTGACCCAATCCGGGCGTCGTTTAAAGGAATCAAAAAATGATTTCAAAACGGGAGCATATGTGCCGGAATAATGCTGTCCTTCTTTCAAAAAACGAAGCACCTCTTCATTCCCATTTTTAAAGCCTTCATGCTTATGGAGCTGTTTGACAAGGTAATCACAGCTTTCATCCGTTTGGAAGAGTAGGGGGATATATTGATCAGCCTTTTCCAGCGCCGGAGTGTATCCCAATTTATGTAACAGCGCAATTCCGGCCCCCTTTGTCCAATAATGTTGAAAGGAAGATGTATTTACACGATATCGCTGCGGGGTTTTCTGCATGATCAATTATCTAATGTCCAGTTAACATAATTTGCGTCAGCAGATAACAGACCGGCATTGTATACAAAATTCCAGTCTACATAATCCATAGCACATGCTTCCGTATCGCTGCAACAAAAATGGCGATTGATCAGAAACTGCATCCGGAATGATCCCTTACGGCTATTCTCATCCCATCGGAAGTTCTGTATACGGATCTGATCCAGTTGTGGTGCGCCATCACGATCGGCTAACTGATCCACTATTCCTGACTTTAGTGCTTCCCAATTCTCTGAAGATATATGAGTGATCAATTGCTGCGGATCCTCCTGTATGCTTCGCAGTTCGTTATTGCTGATCGTAATCTTTATCTCTAAATTTTGTCCGCTCATATGCTAATGCTTCTTCTTTTTCCTGCCATCCCTGCAGCAGATGATCCAATTGATGTTCCTGCTCTTTTTTAGAGTTTATCTGCAGTGACAATAATGCTCTGATCACAATATACGTAATATAATCTGCCGGCTGATCTGTCAGTGCTGTATCAAAAGTCAGGTTACAGTTCTGTTTATCCGTATTATACCAGTTGCTGCGTAACTTACGTATCACAATTTCGCCGGCTAATAAATCAAGTTGTTCTTCCCAATGCCCGACTAATTGTATAATCAATTGAAGTAAAAGGGTCTTCTTTAAGCTGTTGATTGACCGGTCATTCCATTGCCTGTCATTGGTGTTGAGATAAATGCGAAATCCTTTGATATAAGGTTGTGTACAATTTTCCTGATGATGTACAAAATGAGGGATACCAAATATTTCTATAGGCTCAATAGTGTCTGTAGCATTGGATTTCAGATCTTTCAAAAGTACCGCTCGATGTGTCCTGATATAGCTTTTTACGAATGCTTCATCGGCGTAGGCTGGTACCTGCAGGCGTACAAATGTACCATCCTGCTCCAGTACCTTAAAGGTATCACGGACAGAAGGCACCCACTCATACCAGATTCCATCGATTTCGATTTTCATATGCAACTAAAATAAAGTATATCGGTGAATATTAAGTGATCCGGCATACAAAAAATATAAAATCGTTACCTTTTATTGTATTAAACTTTTATTAAGTTTGTCTCTCAGCGATTTGCAAACGATGTTTGACGGATAGTTGATATAACAATTAAAACAAATTACAGTTGTATGAAAAAGTATGTAGCTATGGCAGTTTTGCTCATGGGAACGGGGAGTACATTTGCACAATCCGCAAAAGCGATCAATCCTGATTTTATGGATAAAAGCGTCCGTCCTCAGGATGATTTTTACAGTTATGTAAATGGTAACTGGATGAAAACCGTAAAAATTCCTGCTGATAAAGCAAGATGGGGTTCATTCGAAGAATTGCGTGAAAACACAGATGAAGCAACCTTAAAAATTCTTAAAGAATCGCTGACTCAAAAATTTGAAAAAGGCTCAGACGGACAAAAAATTGCTGATCTCTACCGTTCGTATGTAGACTTCGATACACGTAATGCAAAAGGGATTGAGCCGATCAAACCTTATCTGGCTAAGATCGATGCCATTAAAAACTTCAATGATCTGTACAAATATCTGTTAGAGGTTGCGCCTGAAGGAGGCAATCCGTTTTTTGGAGCAAGCGTCTATGCACATATGAAAAACAGCAGTATGAATGCGATCTATCTGGGAGCAGCAAATCTGGGGCTTGGACGTTCTTATTATCAGAAAGTAGATGAAAAGAATAAACAAACACTAGCCGATTATTCCGAATATATTTCCGCTTTAAACACTGCTGTCGGACAACGTACAAAAGATCTTAAAGGACCTAAAGTAGTTGCTTTTGAGAAAGAGATTGCTTCCCGTTTAAAAACTATCGAAGAATCCCGTGATGCGCAAAAACGCTATAACCCTGTTGCGGTAAAAGATCTGAATAAAATGGTGAAGAATATTGATATCGCCAAATACATCTCAGAGTTAGGATTCAAAGCTGATACGGTTATCATATCCGAATTGAAATACTATCAGGAACTGGATCAGATCCTGAAACCTGAAAATCTTGCTCAGATCAAAGAAGTCCTTCGTTTTCATGTTATGAATAATGCGGCCGGTTTATTGACAGCAGATCTGGATCAGTTATCTTTCAATTTCTGGGGTAAGAAATTAAACGGGCAGCAGGAACAGCGTGCTTTAGACAAAAGAGGATTAGCATTTGTGAATGCCAGGGTAGGGGATCTGTTAGGAAAAGTATATGTTAAAGATAATTTTCCTCCTCAGGCCAAAACTGCTGCTGAAGAAATGGTACAGTACCTGCTGAAATCTTTTGAAGTACACATCAAAAATCTGACATGGATGTCTCCTGCTACAAAAGAAAAAGCGTTAGAGAAACTTTCTAAATTTAATGTGAAGATCGGATATCCAAACAAATGGAAGGACTATTCAAAATTATCTATTGGGACCTCGCTGTTTGAAAATGCATCGCATGTCAACAAATGGGCTTTTGAAGAGAATCGTGCAAAACAAGGTAAGCCTGTGGATAAATCGGAGTGGAGCATGACTCCTCAGACGGTCAATGCATACTACAGTCCTTTGTTTAACGAGATTGTATTCCCTGCTGCGATCCTTCAGCCACCATTCTATGATTACAGAGCTGACGCAGCCATTAACTTTGGCGGAATAGGTGCTGTTATAGGTCATGAATTGTCTCACGGATTTGATGATTCAGGCGCACAATATGATGGTAACGGTAATCTCAATAACTGGTGGACTGCGGAAGACAAAGAAAAGTTTGATGCCTCTGCTGATGCATTGGTCAAGCAATTTGAAGCATTCGAACCTGTTCCTGGTGTATTTGTTAATGGTCGTTTTACATTAGGGGAGAATATCGGAGATCTTGGGGGGGCATCTGTAGCATTTGATGCACTGAAAATGTACCTGAAAGATAAAGGTAATCCGGGATTGATAGATGGCTTTACACAGGAGCAACGTTTCTTCCTGTCGTGGGCAACGATCTGGAGAACAAAAACTACAGATCAGTATGTCGTGAATCAGGTGAAAACGGATCCGCATTCGCCTGCTCAGTATCGTGCATTTGCGCCTATTGTCAATATGGATGGTTTCCATGAAGCTTTCCAGACGAAAGAAGGAGACAAAATGTATGTGCCTCAGCAAAATAGAATCGTGATCTGGTAATCACAGATTCATATCAATATTAGAATTGAGCAGGAGGGTTTCTGAATGTGTACGCACTTTTCAGAAACCCTTTCTTATTTTACCTGCATAATTTTTCCATCCACATAATACCATGTGTTATTAAATTTCTTAAAAGTTGATTTTTCATGGTGTATCTGAATGGCGGATTGCGGATCCATGTAATGGGCTTTAAACTCTACCGTTTGCGGAGTCACATGAATAATCTCGAGGTGCATCCACTTGTTTTCATGAGCCCATTGTCTGATATCGTTTTTTTGTTGAAAACGTCGCGTAGTAGGATGGAAACTATTGTAGATAAAATCAATCAATCCTAAGTAGAATGCTGCATATCTTGCCCGCATCAATTTTTCTGCAGAAGTAGCTTCCTGAAGGTTTTTATGTATATTCTGACAACAATCCAGGTAATCTTCGCCACTACCACAGGGACATTTTTGAACCATATAAGTTTTTTTAATAAGCTAATATAAATACATTCTTTCAGACGGTTGCAGATTTGTATCTGGCTAAGATATAAATGACTGTTTCAGGGCATGCTAAATAAGTTGAAATATTCTTCCGTTTTTATTTTTATACCGTAATGTCATGTGATTATCACAACGTCTTTTTGTATAAACTATAATGTGTACTTTTACGTTATAGATAAAATTGCTAAATAGAATTAACCCCGTTATGACTTCAATAAAAAATGAACTGGTAGGGAGTTGGAAGCTCCTTTCATATATAGAATTGCCCATCGATGGATCCGATTCATTATTTCCTGTCGGGAAAAATCCGGAAGGAATATTGATGTATAGTCCGGATGGCTTTATGTCCGTACAGATTATGGCTCAGAATCGTCCGCCCCTTGTTTCCGGCGACCGTTTTGCAGCGACACAGGAAGAGTCACTTGCTGTTATCAATACGTTTATTGCTTTTAGCGGAGCCTATCAGATTCTGGAAAACAGAGTGGTTTCTTATCAGATCAAAACTTCTTTATTTCCGAATTGGGCAGGACAGACACAGGAACGCATCTTTGATTTTGAAGGAGATGTATTGTATCTGAAATCCACTGAACCCATTCTTTCGAACGGTGTGATGGTCAATTCGTATATGACCTGGCAGAAGCACAAGAAAGCGCAATATAAAGAAGCGCAGTTAGAAAGACAAACAGATTATTAGGTTACGGATGTCTGAAATAGAAAAAGGGTTCAAAATTGAAATTTTGAACCCTTTTTCTATGTAATACTCTAGTCTTAATTAAACCAGGCCAATACTTCATCCTTCGCAGGCATACTGATTTCCAGTTTCATCTTTTTACGCATTCCTCCAAGGTCGTTGAATACCTTATTCGGATTTGCTTCTTTCAATGCCGGAATAGTTGTAAAACCCATTTTCTGCAATACAGGTACCCATTCAGCCGGTATGCCTAATGCTGTGTAATCTTCTGTAGAAGCTACTTTCGTTACTTTTTCAGGGCGCATTTGAGGGAAGAATAACACATCTTGTATAGATGCCTGATTGGTCATCAGCATCGCCAGACGGTCAATACCTATACCGATACCTGCTGTAGGAGGCATTCCATATTCTAGTGAACGTACAAAATCATAATCGATAAACATCGCTTCATCATCACCACGTTCCATTAATTTAAGCTGATCTTCAAAACGCTCCAGCTGATCAATCGGATCATTCAGCTCAGAGTAAGCATTTGCTACTTCCTTGCCGTTTACCATTAATTCAAAGCGCTCTACCAATCCGGCTTTCTCTCGGTGTTTTTTAGTCAGCGGAGACATCTCTTTCGGATAGTCTGTGATAAAAGTCGGCTGTATATAATTGCCCTCACATTTCTCTCCGAATATCTCATCGATCAGCTTACCTTTACCCATGGCTTCGGTAGTCGGGATATGCAGTTGCTTACATACCTCTCTAAGGCCCACTTCATCCATTTCACTCACATCAAATCCAGTATATTCTTTGATGGAATCGTAAATAGAAATTCGTTTATAAGGCGGAGCAAAATTGATTTGATTTTCTCCTACCTGTACAGAAGTAGTTCCGTTAGTGGCTAATGCTACTTTTTCAAGAAGTTTTTCAGTAGTTTCCATCATCCATACGTAGTCTTTGTAGGCTACATAAAACTCTAATACGGTAAATTCCGGATTGTGTGTACGGTCCATGCCTTCATTTCTGAAATTACGGCTGAACTCATATACCCAATCAAAACCACCAACAATAAGGCGTTTCAGATATAATTCGTTCGCAATACGCAAGTATAATGGAATATCTAAAGCATTGTGATGCGTAATAAATGGTCTTGCTGCAGCACCACCCGGAATAGATTGCAATACCGGAGTATCTACTTCCAATGCTCCCTGCTCATTCAGGAAATCACGAATGGCCGTTTTTACTTTTGATACTTTTACAAAAGTATCTCTTACCTGCGGATTGACTACCAGATCCACATAACGCTGGCGGTAGCGGAATTCGGGATCAGTCACAGCATCGAACGTCTTACCATCGGCAGATTTTACTACCGGAAGCGGTTTCAATGATTTGGCCAATACGACAAATTGCTCCACATGAATACAGATGGCATCGGTCTGTGTAGTAAATACATAGCCTTTGATACCTATGATATCACCGATATCCAATAGCTTTTTGAAAACCGTGTTATAGAGTGTCTTGTCTTCTCCGGGACAGATATCGTCACGTTTGAAATAGGCCTGAATACGACCGGTAGAATCCTGTAATTCGATAAAGGATGCATTCCCCATCACGCGTCTGGTCATCATACGACCGGCAATACTGACGGTCTTATAGTTCAGCTTGTCGCGGTCATAGTTTTCCAATATATCAGCTGCCGTCACATTGACATCGAATTCCTCGGCAGGATATGGGTCGATTCCCAAATCAATAAGCGCTTGAAGAGCTTGTCTACGTTGTTGTTCCTGTTCGGATAATACAGTACTCATTTATTTTCAATTATTAAGTTGCAAAAGTAGGAATTTTATAGGTAAAATGGATGCAGACATTTAAAATAGAAAAATGTAATCAGGCTGTAGCGAAAGCGGTTTGAAGACCGTTATATGCTAAAATATGTTTAAATCTTTAGTGCAGACTAAATGACGGTGGATTTCTAATGTATACAATAATTAGTAAATTGATGTTAAATTAGCAAAAACAATCTCCGCCATTTGTGAAACTACTTCGTAAATACACTGACCAAAAAGAGCCCATGAGCCTGCGTAAAGCTCTGGATGACTGTGGTATGGGGCGTGGAGAACGGGGTAAAGCATATGTGTACAAAAAGTATTATGGTTATTTGATGGCCATTGTTATTCGGTACATTAAGCATGAAATGGAATCTGAAGAGGTCGTAAATGAATGTTTTGTAAAGGCCTTTTCAAAATTAGATTCTTTTAATCTCGATGTGGAGGAGGAGCGGTTGGAAAAATCGTTTCGTTCCTGGATAGCACGGATCGCTGTCAATCAATCTATAGACTTTTTGAGAAGTAAGAAGCAAATGTTGATGCTGGATGATGTGTCCGAATATGAGCTTGTCCCTCATGCTGTACATAATCATTCCTCACTGGAGGTTCAGGATATATTAAAATTGTTGGATGAATTACCGGATATTCAACGTACCATATTCAATATGTACGAAGTAGAAGGTTTTTCACATGATGAGATTGCGTCGCTGCTGAATATTCCGGACAGCACCTCACGTACATATCTGACAAGAGCAAAGCAGAAGTTAAGAAAATTATATGTAGAGCAGTTCAATACTGCAGATCACAGAAGTTAAGAAATGGCAAAGGATAATAAAAAAGAGTTAATTGATGACATAGCGGATAAGCTACGAGATTACGAATTGCCGTACCGGGAAGGCGCCTGGGAGAAATTTGCTTCTTTGGATAAAGGAAGGAAATCGCGCGTGCTATGGCCTTACTGGAGCGCTGCCGCAGTGCTTTTGGCTTTAGGTATTTGCTATATTACATATAATACAGGCGATCTGCAGGGGGATAATACAGGTGTAAATACGATTGCCAAAAAAGAAAAAACAACACAGCCTGCAGTGTCGGGGGCAGGACAAGACGGCTCTTCAGCTCCTGTTGAATCTTCAGATTCGAATGTGAATCAAGTTCATCCAAATATCATAAATTCTTCTTCAAATGGGTTGGAAAATCGTCTTGCTTCACTTTCTGACCCTCAACAGCATGCAACAACATATATTGCTGCAGATCAGTCTGCACGTGTAAGTGTGCCTTTTAACGAGTTGCGTACAGCAATGTTGACAACAAGCCAGATAGGTGGACATTTATCTGAACTTCAATCTAAAAACGAAGTAGAAATGACCATCATTTGTGTAACAGCTGGTGCGACACAGCAAGTGAAAGAGGAATCCAAATTCAGTCTGAGTGTCCTGGGTACAGAGAACCAGCAACAGACATTAGCCCATCAGCAGATAAACAGACCTAAAGGTATGGGACGTAAATGGGAACTAGGTGCTTTTGTATCTCCGGCCAGTGCCAGTAGTGAGGTGAGTATGGGTGGAGGGCTTTCTGTTGCCTATAATCTGAGTAAAAAACTGAGCGTACGATCCGGAGTTTCTTTGCAGAATTACCAGATGGCTATGGCACTTAATCCGGGCAAACCGTCTTCAGCATCTCCGGCATATATGGATTCGCCTGTATCGAACAATGCTTATCTCATAGATATGTCAAGTGCACAGTCCAGATTGAATCCCAATTTTACTGCAGTATCTGGTTCAGTACTGACTCTGGATATACCTGTGGAAATGAAATATGCCATCACACGGAATCTGTATACCACGGCCGGAGTGTCTATGGTGTCCGTATTGCAACAGGAGCGTCTGAATCATTATGTAGAAAATATCAACGGAAATACTTTTGCCGGTAAAAATGCAAACGGAGTAGGAGCTGCCGAATCAAATAATATACAGGCAGTAAATAAAACGGTGAAATCTAACGAACAGAATGTCGAGACAAACGGATTTAACGGTTTTATCAATCTGTCTATAGGGCGTAAGTTGCCGATCAAAAAGACGTTTTCAATATCTGTTGAACCCTTTTACAGATTGCCACTGGGGCAGTTTAAAAATTCTGATGTTAATTACTCCAATGGAGGTATTAAGGTCATTACGAATTTTTAGGCTGCAAACAACTTTTACAGCTGGTCTATTCTGACCCAGCCCATACCTGCATTGATGGCGCCCTGTACTCCCGGATCTCCATCTTCCAGTACAATACATTTTTGAGGATCTACACCCAGATGTTCGGCAGCAAGTAGAAACGGTGCAGGATCAGGCTTTCCTTTGGGCGTATCCCCTGCACAAACTAATGTCTCAAACCGGCCTTCCACATCTATTACTTTAAGGGTGATCTGTAAGGTCGATCTTGATCCTCCGGATACGATTCCTATTCTCTTAATGCCTTCATTAGCCAGCAGGTGTGCAAGCACATAATCTACAGGCTGGGTATTCTGAATAAAACGCTCAATAAAAATAGCAGACTTTCGTTTCGAGAATACTTCAAAGTCAAATGTCGTCTGATAGCGCTTTGCAATTTCTTTAGCTACGGCTACGGTGGGCCATCCGGCAGTTTCATCGATAAGATCGGTATCCAGATCTACACCATATTCTGCAGCGGCAGCTTTGTAGGAAAGTTTGTGTGCCAGCATGTTATCTGCCAGCGTGCCGTCTACATCATAGAGTAAGGCTTCATATGGAGCAGTGATTTTCTGAAGTTTCTGAAGTTTGCGTTGAGATTCGGAGGTCATAGTTTGAGGACTGTACTGTAAAAATATTAGAAATTAAACAGCTGCGGAAGATATTTTGTGTTTCCGCAGCTGTTTTTATGATTTGAAGAAATAGTGATTCCCTATGCTCTTCGGGAAGATTTTCTTCTCTCTTTTTCTTTAATGATGAGGGAAAGTTCACGTCCGGTCTGTCCGCCTACAGAAGTGTTTTCCTGTGCACGACGGAACAGGTAAGGCATAACAGCTTTTACAGGGCCATACGGCATATATTTGGCTACATTGTATCCTGCAGCTGCAAGATTGAATGTCAGGTTGTCTGACATCCCCAATAGTTGAGCAAAAAAGATATGCGGATGTTGATGACTGATATTACGTTTGTTCATTTCTTCGGCCAGTAACAGACTGCTCGCCTCATTATGTGTACCGGCCATTAAGCCAATCTGCTCAATATTATCGAGACAGAATAAGATTGCTTCATTATAATCGATATCCGAAGCTTCTTTTGTGGGTTGTATCGGAGAAGGGTAGCCTTTTTGTGCTGCGCGTTCTCTTTCAATTTCCATATATGCTCCGCGGACTGTTTTTGCTCCCAGGTAGAAACCTTGAGTACGTGCATAGGCAAAGTCTGCTTTTAACGAAGCTAATTTGTCATGTCTGTACAGTTGGTAAGTGTTATATACAATAGGTTTTTCCTTATTGTACAATTCCATCATTTCTCTGGCGATATCGTCAATCACATCCTGTATCCAGGAGTGCTCCGCATCTACCAGTACTTTAATGTCTGCTTCATAACAGGCTTTACAGATACGATTGGTGCGCTCCCACATTTTCTGATACTCGACCTTTTCCATGTCGGACAGTTCCTTTTGCGCATTTACCTTTTCAAACAATTCAAATCTTCCCAATCCTGTAGGTTTGAATACTGAAAAAGGAATATAGGGATTATTTTTAGCTGCGGCTACGGTCCGGAGAATCTCCTCACAGGTGTAATCAAAAACCTCTTCGGTATCTTCACCTTCTACAGAGTAGTCCAATATAGTGCCTACACCGTTTTCCCCTAATTGACGTATTGCAGGGGCACAACCCTGTATAGTCTCTCCACCACAAAATTGCTTGTAAATGGTGTTTTTGATAATGCCTTGTATCGGAAGGCCAATATTCAGCGAAAAATTAGTAATCGGAGTTCCGATTTTGATCAGGGTATTGCTAGCCACCATTTTAAACAACCAGTAGGCGCGGTCCAGATCTTTATCACTCTTACTTTTAAATGCTATTTCCGTATTATCAAAGGATAATTTACCGGGTGCAGCTGTGTTTGACATATTGTAGTTTTAATATGGAGACAAAATTAAACATTTGTTACTTAAAAGACCTAAACATTCCTGTTGGAATGCTGTTTTTTTAAATTATTTTTGTCTTATGCAAACGTTCAAATTAGAGGGAGAGTATATCGCTATGATTCAATTGCTGAAAGCAATGAATTGGGTAGAACATGGTGCAATGGCACAATGGGTTGTAACAGAGGGGTATGTGAAATATAACGGTGAAGTAGATTTTCGTAAACGTCTCAAAGTGAGAGTCGGAGATATTGTTGAATTTGACGGACAGCAGGTAAAAGTGGTATAAAAAACGTATCTTAGCCTACAATAATTATAGACATGCACGTAATAAACAGCTTAGGGTATCAGGTCGTATTCGATGATACTTTAGCCTCCTTGAGAACTTTTCTAGCAGAGCGCGAATATTCAAAAATTCTGGTATTAGTAGACCGCAATACAAACGATCACTGTCTTCCTATTCTTCAAATGGTCCTTAATGATGTGAAGGATTACGATATCATTGAAGTAGATCCTGGTGAAGAAAATAAAAACATTGATTTCTGTATTGGAGTATGGAAGACCATGCTTGATTTTGGTGCAGACCGTAAAAGTCTGATGATTAATCTGGGAGGAGGTGTGGTCACGGATATGGGTGGCTTTGCAGCTTCGACGTTCAAAAGGGGATTAGAATTTATACAGATCCCAACTACGCTGCTGAGTCAGGTAGATGCATCGGTAGGAGGTAAGACGGGAATCGATCTGGATAATGTGAAAAATATTATCGGAACATTTACCCAACCTCAGGCGGTGTTTATTAATACTAATTTTCTCCATACACTGGATAACAGACAGCTAAACTCCGGTTTTGCGGAAGTGATCAAACACGGTCTGATATTCGACAGAGATTTGTACAATACTATCAAAGGGCTGACGGATGTACGAAGCATCAGTACTGACATTATTTTCCGTTCTGTAGAAATCAAAAATGAGGTTATTACTCAGGATCCGACTGAAAAGGGACTTCGTAAGATTCTTAATTTCGGACATACCATCGGTCACGCAATAGAAGGCTTTTCATTATTTAATGATGATCAACCCCTTTTGCATGGTGAGGCTATTGCTATAGGAATGATCTGTGAAGGATATCTTTCGCATAAACTGACTGGTCTCAGTAAGGAAGAACTGGATGATCTGATAGCGACGTTCAGAAATCATTATCCCGACTATCGGATTTCGATTGAAAACTACGACGAGTTTATTGCACTGATGAAAAACGATAAGAAAAATGCCGGATCCAAAATAGGATTTGCTTTATTGACGGGCATAGGATCTTGTACATATGATCATTATGTGGAAGAAGAACTGATTATAGAAAGTTTAGATTTTTATAGAGAATTAATTTCAGAGTAACATGAAAAGACTGTTTACACTATTCATTATTTCTGTTGTATTTGTACATATTGCATTTGCACAAGCAGGAGAAAAACGAGTTTTGATTTTTAGCAAGACTGCAGCCTTTCGTCACAAGAGCATTGAACACGGTGCAGAGGTGTTGAAAGACCTTCTGGCAAAGAATCATATGATTTCTGATCACAGTGAAGATGCAGGTGTGTTTTCTGATGATCAGTTGTCGAAATATGATGCGGTATTGTTTTTAAGTACCACAGGAGATATTTTCAACGACAGTCAAAAGGAAGCTTTTCAAAAATTTATACGCTCCGGAAAGGGATTTGTCGGTATTCATGCGGCCAGCGATACAGAATACCACTGGCCTTGGTACGGTCAGATGGTAGGTGGATATTTTGTGAGCCATCCGGCTGTACAGGAGGCATTGATCCATGTGCTCAATCGCAAGCATCCGTCAACAAAGCATTTGCCCAAAGAATGGAAACATAAGGATGAATGGTATGATTTCAGAGATATTCAGCCGGATAATAAGGTGCTGATGAAAGTGGATGAAACTTCCTATAAAGGTGGTAAAATGAACGGCAATCACCCGATAGCCTGGTACAAAGAATTTGAAGGTGGCCGTATATTTTATACCGGACTGGGACATACAGAAGAAGCCTATGATGAGCCCGACTTTCAGCAACATGTGCTGGGCGGATTGCGGTATGTGCTCAAGATAAAGTAATTTATTAGCTGTATTCTGGAGCAAGCGGTCCGCTTGTTCCCATATAAACATAATACTTTATACAATTAGATAAGTATTTTATTGGCTTTTATAATTTAAGCACAAGCACCGCTCCGCTAATGCTTGCGCTATAGGTGGAAAATAGGTTCCCGGTTCCTTTTCTGGCAAGAGTCCGCTTGGGACTATTATCCTATCTTACGAAAGAACAGTTGAATTTTGCTCCCAGACTGTACCATATACCTGGCATAGGAACGGCTCCGGCTTGTATATATGTGACATTAAAAATATTCTGTACATCTGCATAAAGACTGATTTTGTTCAGGCTGTAGGCTAACTTAAGATCCGACAGAAAATAGGATTTATAAGAAATACGTTCGTAAAAGCGATTGGATGTTGTCAATGACCATTCTCTGTGTTGTACTGTCAGATTAGCAATAGCCTGATGACGCAGACTTTCGATTGCGTATTTTGAATCTGTACCCGGTTCTTCCTTTTTGATTGAAGGGCGGAGGTAGTTGTATCCGATGTTAATGAAATACTTCATTATATCCTGATCATTTCCAATCTGATAGCGTAATGAGGTGTTCAAACCATTGACCTTATTGGTGCCGATATTGAAGGGTTGATAAGGTACGGTGCTGACTTCTCTTGTCCAGTCAATAAAATCGGCTATAGAGCGATAAAAATATCCTCCCTGAATAATAAGGTTATTGTTGATGTACTTTACTCCGGTCTCTACCTGATAGGCATTCTCCGACGTCAGGTCAGGGTTTCCTATATTTCCGGGTTGTTTCAGATATAAATCTGTAAATGAAGGTATACGCTGGCTACTTCCTGCATTTAATACCAGCTTCCATCTGCTGTCCAGATCATAGCCCAGGTCGATTCCCGGAAAGACCTGCCATCCATAGTCCGAATTGTAATTGACATAGGTACCTACGTTGATCATCAGATTTTGTATTGCTTCTGTCTTGAATTCTGCATAAGCACCTTGATTCTCTCTCTTATGTGTTCCTATATTAGAGCTGTTGATCCGTTCCCAGCGGGATTCTATTCCTAATCCGAAATCTCCGAATGAAGTCTGATAAACTCCGTTCAGTTCGGCTGTAAGGGCATTGTTAAAATGTTTACTTCGGGCTTTTGAAAAATCCTGACGATAATACCGGTAGTCATCTTCATTGTAACGGTTACTTATACGGGGGGAAACAGAGAGTTTATCTGTAAGTTGATGCCTTGAAGATAGCGTTGCAAATGCTGTTTTTACACGTTCCTGAGATTCTTTATCTCCAGGTGCGGCATAGAATCCGTTTGCCCCAAATTTGTTGTCAATATAACCTGCAGACCAGTTGATATGATCAGCATCTCCGGGATTATATTCACCCTGATAATACAGTTTGTTATTTTCGGATGCTGTATTGTAGCGTTGTCCGTTTGATTTCTGATAATTGTAGAAGAAAAGATGATTGTGTTTTTCCTGGTGCCAGGCTCCTCCGATTTGTGTGCCTGCTCCATAGTATTTTTCTGATGTCTTCTCTTCATTCTCTTTAAAAGAGCTACCAGTATATACATGTGCCGAAATAAAACTTTCCTTGGGTTTCTTCGTGACGATATTGATTGCACCTGTCAGACTGTTGATACCATATATTCTGGATGCCGGACCGCGAATGATTTCAATACGATCTATGGCATCTAAAGGAATTGGCAGATTGAGGGCATGATGAGCAGTCTGCGGATCAGCCATTTTGACACCATTGACCAGTACCAGTGTTTGCTCAAAACTACCGCCGTCAATACTGATATCTGCTTGTGAGCCGAAAGGTCCCCGCTGACGTATATCTACACCGTTGACTGACTGCAGGATTTCATTTAAAGAATTTCCCGGTAATCTTTTTATTTCCTCACTGGTTACAATCTGGATATTTCGGCTTTGCTTGGCAAAAGGGATCTGAAGTCTGTTTTCACTGATAATAATCTCGTTTAGTTTGGTTGTATCCTGACGAGTTTCAATCTCCTGAGTATTTAATGAGGCTTTTTGTCCGTATACAGCTATAGTACTGCCTAAAGACAGGAGTATCAGTATTGATTTTCGCATAATCATGTTAAAAATTTTGCCAAAGCTATAAAATTTAACAATGATCTGATACATTCCGGTATTTAAATATCCAAATGACAGAAATGTTATTTTGATCAAGGCCATTCTTCCCGGCCCATGGGTATCTGAGGGGATTGAGAAGGAATAATGCTCTCCGGTTCTGAATCTTTATTTTTTAATTTCCGAAGATCGGGTTGTCCGGCTTCTATCCAGGCAGAATACCATAGGCTGCCAATCCTGTAGATGGCTTTTCGCATACGTATTTCAACCATTCCGTTAAGTGCTTCATGATAGGCTTTTGCATAAGCATCTGAATAGGTGAGAATCAACACATTATTGCGGGTGAGATAAGTTTTTTTGTGTGAGGCCGGGAAGCGAAGCGAAAGCTCTTTTTCAATACGGAGTACTGTATCGGCAAGTGGAGCACTTTCATATACAATAGCCCAACCGAGAGCTGCGGGATCGGTGATGAATTGTGCTTTTCCTGTTGTCAGCTTGTATTGTGGGGCAAACATTTCAGGCAACCGGCTTTCCCAAAAAGCATGAATCCCTATCTGGTCAGTATACTGACCATTATAGTTTTTGGTGGTATGTAGCGGTACATGTGCATCCGCTACATAATGTCCTAAATCTGCGGAGTGCCGGATAATTTTTGTTTTGTCGCGGGCTATAAAGGCTTTGACAAGTTTTTGATAGGTGATATAGATCTGCCAGGGAACTATACCATTGGACAATAACCGTTTTTGTTCGATTTTTTCTTTAGCTCTGGACCAATGTACAGGTAGTGTATCTAATGTATTCGTGTCGTATGCATCGAGATCAATAAAGTGTCGCGGAGATTCTGCGGAATCAATATAACAGCGTTTGTCGGCATCTACGGCTTTTTCCGTAATCTGATCTATATTTTGTTTATAAAATACGGCTAGTTCAGTGGGCAATGTAAATACGGCATTCCTGTTGATAAGCTTATGTGCATAAAATCCCCATGAGCTGCAAAGCAGACAGATCAATAGACCAGGGAGCATCAGGTATATTTTCTTCATATGACATAATTTAGGACTTCTAATGTACGTATTATATTAATGAAACAGGGGTTTTTGCGTTAAATGTTAGTTGAGCAGACTGTAACTTAATAATTAATTAACGTTAAATTTTCGGTATTAATTTGTATTTTGCAAACTATATAAGGACACTATATGAAAGTACTTTATGCCGTCCAGGGAACTGGAAATGGACATTTATGCCGGGCTATGGACATTGTTCCGTGCTTACGCAAAACAGCAGATGTTGATGTACTTGTAAGTGGTATTCAGGCGGATATCAATCTTCCGTTTGAGGTGAAGTATAAGCTTCACGGCTTAAGTTTTATCTTCGGCAAATCAGGAGGCGTGGATTTATGGAAAACGTTCATGAGTTCTACAGTAAGAAAGTTTACGCAGGAGATTAAATCTTTGCCAATCGAAAATTATGATTTGATTATCAATGATTTTGAACCTATTTCGGCCTGGGCATGCTACTCTAAAGATAAGCCGTGTATAGGGCTGAGCCATCAGATCGGTGCACTGGATGCATCAAGTCCTAAACCGGAAGAAAAGGATATGCTGGGTAAATTCATTATGAAAAATTATGCTCCAAGTTCCAAATCTTACGGATTTCACTTCAAGTCTTATAATGACCACATTTTTACCCCTGTCATCCGGCAGTCTATACGTAATATTGAGCCGGAAGATCATGGTCATTATACGGTATACCTGCCTTCGTATGATGATGCTCATTTATTGAAGCATTTGAGTAAATTTCCGGATATACGCTGGGAGGTTTTCAGCAAACATAATAGTAAGCCTTTCCGGATGCGTAATGTATATATACAGCCCATCAATAGTGAAGAATTCGTGAAAAGTATGTCTACTGCGTCCGGTGTCCTTTGCGGAGCCGGATTTGAAACTCCTGCAGAAGCCCTTTTTCTAAATAAAAAATTATTGGTCATTCCTATGAAAAATCAATATGAACAGCATCTGAATGCTGCGGCATTGGAAGAGATGGGGGTACCGGTGATCAGCAGTCTTAAGCAAAAAAATGAATACGCTATAGAAGCCTGGTTGAACAGCCGTAATAAGGTTGAAGTTCATTATCCGGATTATACGCAGGAAATTGTCGATAACATCTTAAACAAATACAAATAAAAAAATGAGAAAAGTTTTAGCAGTTGGTTTTCTTACTGCACTAACATTGTGTGCCGGAGCTCAGGTGAAGAAAAAAGGCACAACCCCCGCTAAAAAGGGAACATCTACCTCACGTCCCGCACAGCAGGGGATTGTTTTGAAAAATTCCGGAGACTCTCTTTCCTATGCTTTAGGCTTTGATATCGGGTCGTCTGTCAAACCTATGGAGTTACCTCTTAACATTGAGTTGATGAAAAAAGGTCTGGAAGAAGCACTGAAAGGTAGCAACGGTAAATTTACGAAAGAGCAAAATGTAGAAATCATCAGTAATGGTATTCAAAAAGCATCTGATGCGAAGAATGCTGTAGCGTTAAAAGCTGAAAATGAATTTTTTGCTAAAAATAAGACCAAACCAGGTGTTATCACTACTCCTGAAGGCTTACAGTATGAAATTATCACAAAGACGGAAGGTCCGAAACCGACAAGTGAGGACGAGATTGTCGCACATTATAAAGGTACATTGCTGGACGGCAAAACCTTTGACAGCTCTTATGATCGTGGTACTCCGCTGACATTAAATCTACTTAGTGTAATTGAAGGCTGGAAATTGGGTATTCCCCTGATGTCTGTAGGTTCTAAGTACCGTTTCTACATTCCTTCTAAATTGGGCTATGGACCAAACGGTTCGGGGCCAATTCCGGGAAACAGTACTTTAATTTTTGATATTGAATTATTAGAAATCAAAAAAGGAGAATTGAAGTCGTTACCGGTGGCTGACATGGAAGATGATAAAAAATAAATTAGGAAAATCAGATCTACAGGTTTCTGCGATCGGATTCGGTTGCATGTCTATCCGCAAGAGTCTGACATTTTCGGGAGTGGATCTGATTATGCAGGCCTATGAAGGAGGTGTCAACTACTTTGATACGGCAGATTTGTATGATCACGGATGGAATGAAGAGTTCGTCGGAAAGGCGGTCTCTTCCTTTCGTCAGGATATTTTGCTGGCAACCAAAGTCGGTAATCATTGGCGTGCAGACGGAAGTGGCTGGGACTGGAAAGCATCCAAACCGTATATAATCAAGACGGTAGAAACTTCTCTCTCCCGACTTAACACGGACTATATTGATCTGTATCAGCTTCACGGTGGAACTATAGAGGATCCCATAGATGAAATTATTGAGGCTTTCGAACAATTAGTGGCTGAAGGTAAAATCCGGTACTACGGATTGTCCAGTATCCGCCCCAATGTGATACATGAATATGCTGAAAGATCTAATATCACTAGTGTGATGATGCAGTATAATCTTCTGGATCATCGACCTGAAGAGACCGTACTGGATGAGCTTTTGAAAAAAAATATCAGTGTAGTAACCCGGGGTACGATAGCTAAGGGGGTGCTGATAAATAAGACGGCAGAAGCCTATCTGCAATTTACTGCGGGAGAGGTGCAACATGCAGCCAGACATATTGCAAAAATTGCAGAAGAAAAACAGGTGTCACCCTTAAGTATCGCTATGGGTTATGTATTGCAACACCCTGCTGTAGCTTCTGCTATTATGGGGATTCGTACTAAAGCGCAGTTGAATGAGATTCTGGAGGCATCTGAGGATTTGGATAGTCTGTCTGTTCAAGACTGGACTCGTCTGCGTCAGGAAATACGTCCGTTTTTATATTCGGAGCATCGTTAGTTATCTTCTGAAAATCTGGCACTTATCTTTATTTCTGTTTTTAATGTTTTAATTTATTAGGATTCTCTATTTATTATCTTCATTTTTAAGATAATTACTAACCTACTTTTATGAAAAGAGTATTTGTTTTTGCGCTAACCATTTGTCTGGCAGGACAAACCTATGCACAGAAAAGAACCCGGGATTTTTTGCTTATCTCTCCTTCAGAGAAAGTTGAAACGAGTCTGTATAATACTATTGAAGTTATTGATAACCGGGATTTTAAAGAAAATCTGGGTATTATTCAAGTTGGTCTACTTAATTCTAAAGCGCAGGTCATACCCGAAATTCCTTTGGAGAAACAAATTCAGCAACAATTGGGTTTTCTTGTATCGGGCGAAAAGAGTGACGGGGCACTTACACTCGTAATACAGAAATTTGCTGTAGCCGAATTGACGGGTGCTTTCTCTGAATCAGGTTTTTTTGATTTGAGAGCCAGTTTATTCGTGAAGAATAAGGATGAATCTTATCAAAGACTGGCTACAATTGATACTGCTCATATTAATAAGGGGATGGATGTAACTAAGGGGTTGCTCCGTCATGCCAGTTATATTGTAAGCCATTTTCTGAAAGATAATTTAGGAAAATCGCCTACAGATACCATCCGATATACTCAATCACAGGTTTTGGATTTTGAAAATATAGAAAAGTCTAAGGTGACTCTTTACAGTAATGGAATTGTAAATGATGGGGTGTATTATGATTATTTACATTTTAGAGATCAGCTACCCCAAGCAAATGTGTCTCTCCTCAATAATGATTTAACGAAGGGGTTTTATTCTCCGGATTCTAATGGAAAACTGAAGCGCCTGAAAGCCAATAAGTGTTATGCTGTTGTTGTTGACGGATTGGCTTATATTTCAAGTGAAGGCACATTCTATCCGCTTTATAAGAATGATAAGGACTATTTTTTTAACGGACTAAGCAGGACGACAGCTTCTGCCAGCAATGTAATTGCTGCTTCTGTTTTATTTGGTGCATTGGGCGCGGCTCTCGCTGCTAATAATACAGAACAATATGTTACTAAAATTGACTTTTACAACGGTAGTTTTATCAAGGTGTCAAAATTATAGTTGATTTGCTAGAAGTCTGGGCAACGTGTATTAACGCTATAAAAAAAGGATAAGATAGATTTACCTGAAGTACGTCTGCATAATATGCTCCAGATCTTCCGGTGTATCTACAGCAATGGTCTCATGTGTAGTGACAGCAGTCTGAATCCGGTATCCGTTTTCTACCCAGCGAAGTTGTTCCAGTGATTCCGCCTTCTCAAGAATAGAAACAGGAAGTTTAGTCAGTTCCTGCAGGATATTTGCCCTGTAACCGTATATGCCTATATGTTTATAAAATTGATGCGAAGTCAGCCAGTTTTTCTGTTCGGTATTGCGGATAAACGGAATGGTCTGGCGACTGAAATATATAGCTTCACCACTTACACTCCGCACTACCTTTGGTATATTGACATTCAACAGTTCGGCTTCCGTATGAATTTCTTTAACGAGTGTTGCGATCTGTGTATGCTCATTTTTAAAACAAGAAATCAGTAACTCGATCTGCAGGGGATTGATAAAAGGTTCATCTCCCTGAATATTGACAGCAATATCAAATCCGGAAACCTTGGATATGACTTCTGCACAACGATCTGTACCTGATTCATGTGTCTCTGAAGTCAGAACTACATTGCCAGCAAAACTACGTACATGCTCCTCAATGCGTGTGTCATCTGTAGCGACTACGACTTCGTGTAAGCCGGGAGTTTGTTTCACTTGTTCATATACACGTTGAATCATTGATTTTCCTGCAATATCGACCAGCGGTTTTCCCGGAAACCGGGAGGATGCATAACGTGCAGGGATTATTCCAATAGTTTTCATAAATGTATAGTGTATTTAAAAGATCTGGAAGTGATTCCATTTTATTTTTGTCACTTCCAGATCTCAATTGTTTAGCTTTTAAAAAAGTCCAAATAGTTCTGCTTCTATTTTTTGGATAATGAAACCCAGATCTTCCGGATTGCTGGTAAAGTCCAGATTGTCCTTGTCGAGTACCATCACTTTACCATCTTTATAATTATTGATCCATTTGTCATATTTGTCGTTTAGCTTAGACAAATAGTCCAGACGGATTGCGGATTCATAGTCACGGCCTCTTCTTTGAATATTATTGACCAGAGTAGGTACAGATGCTTTCAGATAGATCAGCAAATCCGGAGGTTTGATGTAATGAATGATGCTCTGAAAAATATTGCTGTAATTTTCAAAGTCCCGCTCACTCATCAGCCCCATATCAAATAAATTTTCAGCAAAGATATAGGCGTCTTCGTATATGGTACGATCCTGTATCATATCTATACCTTTCTCCTGCAGCTGTACAATATGTCTGAATCTGCTGTTCAGGAAAAAGATCTGCAGATTAAATGCCCAACGTTTCATATCTGCATAGAAATCTTCCAGATAAGGGTTGTTATCTACCGCTTCAAACTGAGGTTCGTATTTGAAATGATTTGCTAAAAGCTGAGTCAGGGTTGTTTTACCTGCTCCTATATTTCCGACAATAGCAATATGCATGTTATTTTTCCTAATTCTTCTTAATAAAACTTTTTAAATCCAATAATCTCACGTACTTCTTTTATCGTTTTACGTGCAGATTCGCCGGCTTTGTCAGCCCCTAATTTAACCACTTTGGAGATGTAATCATTATCAGCAGAGATCTCTTCTATTCGTGAGCGTACATCTTCTGTTGCGATGATCATATCTTCCGCGAGTTGCTTTTTGAAGTCGCCATAGCGAATTTCACATTTATTGTACAGGTCATCAAAATGCTGAACTGTAGAGGCCGGAGATACGACTTTCATCAGATCGAAGAGATTCTGTATAGGTTCAGGTTTTACCTGGTTCATTTCTGTTGGTCCGCCATCAGATACGGCACGCATTAATTTTTTACGAATAGCATCAGGTGTATCTGACAGGTATATGCAATTGGCATCTCCGTTGGATTTGCCCATTTTCCCCTGTCCGTCCAGTCCCGGTACTTTTATCAGTTTATCGGAGTACGAAAAAGCAAATGCTTCCTTGAAATAATCTACCTCATAGAGTCTGTTAAAACGATTACCAAAGGTGCGTGTCATTTCCAGGTGCTGTTCCTGATCCTTTCCTACAGGTACCTTCGTTCCATGGTGAATCAGAATATCTGAAGCCATCAATACGGGATAGGTCAGCAAACCTGCATTTACATTGTTCGGATCAGCTCTGACTTTATCTTTGAAAGAAGCAGCACGTTCGAGTTCACCCATATAGGCATTCATGTTCATATACAGATATAATTCTGCCACCTCTGGTACATCGGACTGGATGTAGATAGTTGATTTTTCAGGATCGATTCCCGCTGCTAAATATTCTACAACAACCTGTCTCACTGTTTGTTGAAGACTATGTGGAGTAGGGTGAGTCGTTAAAGAGTGTAGATCGGCAATAAAAAAGAAACAATTATACTCGTTTTGCATTTTTACAAAATTGCTTAATGCACCGTAGTAGTTTCCTAAGTGTAATTTTCCGGTACTTCTGATACCGCTAACAACAGTTTCCATATTGATGCGAATTTAGCGATTTTTATTTTGATTTACGTTGTATTTCGTGTCAGGGGTAGAGAATTGTATACTGCTCTTATGCTATAAGCTTATTTGGATCTGTTTGACCGGAGAAACAAAAAAGGAGAGCTAAATGCTCTCCTTCAGGGGTGTTGTTAAAAAGTTGGGTCAGGCGGGGTATTTGTATTATTATCTCTTTCCTGAAACGGATAAGGGAAGAAATTGCGTTTACGATCGGCTGTAGGTTGATTAAAACGTCTCATATCTTCTATTTTCAATCCGGAAGCGTAGAGTTCTATACAACGGTGTTTATATATAAGATTTAATACCTGTTGTTGCGTCAAGGTTCCGCTTAGTGCCGGTAATGCGGCTCCCAATCCATATTGTGTCTCTGATTCAGGTGTTTTAGTGATGACTTTATTTAATTCTGTCACCGCATCATCTGTATTATTCTGACGTGCCAGTACTTCCGCCTTTATCAGGATCATTTCACCTGGAAGGTAGATCGGGAATGGACTGGTTGTAGCTGTGGCAAATCCTCTCATTCTGATTGTTGCAGGTGAACCATCAAATTTTGTGTAAAATGTAACGCGCTTATCTGCTGCATCCGGGATATTTGCACCTGTCAGACCCAGATTGATGTTTTGAGGCTGAAATACATTATTGGAAGATATAATGGTAAACAGAATATTTGGAGATATAGCATCAAATTTAAAAAAGGAGGGCTTTGTCAGATCTACCAGATTCGCTTCAGTATAAGCAAGCGTGTAGTTTTCTGAAAACAATGCATATCTGGCTTTTAATGCGTGGATGGTATTGATAATATTCACATCCACCGGAACATTATTCAAAAATTCGGTAGATATAGCATTTGCAGCAATAATATTAAGCGCATTATCCAGTAAATTGATCGCTTTCGTAAAAGCTGCTTTTCTGTCTATAAATGAGACATTTTTACCTGTTCCATCCGGTACACTTTCCCAGTACTGTGCCATATTTCCAATAGCAAGAGCTTTAAAAATACTGGTATAAGCAATAAGACCTGCAGCGTATTTTTTGTCTCCCAATCTGTCCGCATTCTGCAAGACCAGGTCTGCATCATAGACGATTTTGTTGGAACTGGTCCATAGGTTAGCCAGAATTGTATTTGTACCATCCACTGCGTTGCCTCCGGTGCTAAGTTGTAATTCCGGGATATTGCCTGCATTTAGTAACTGAAATTCATTGGTTACAAATCCATTCGCCGCTACTGAGTTGAAGAGCACACCAGTGCGTCCCAATGTATACACTCTTTGCAGGCCTATTGCGACGGACGTAAGTCCCTGTGAAGTGCCAAGGGCTGTCTCATTACTGGCTCTGGATGGATCCATATATTCTTTGGAACAGGAGGTAGCCAGCAATACAAAGCTGAGGCCTATACCAAAGAACTGACGTGAAGTTATATTTTTAAGTTTTTTCATGATCTTTTTCGTTAAAATAAATTAGAATTTGGTCAATAAGCCTATGCTAAATGTACGTGGAATAGGTACTGCTCCGAAGTCAATGTTTCGCAGAATAGTGGATTGTCCTCCGGCATTCAGTTCAGGATCATATCCTTTATAATTATCCCATGAGATCAGATTTCGTCCGCTGACATTGATGGTCAGATCTTTAAAGTATTTTACTCTTCCCACATTATAGCTTAGTGATACTTCTCTTAATTTGACGAATGATCCGTTGTCAATACGCCATTCTTCGATAGCGTATACTCCGGAAACATAACCACGTGGTAACTCGCCTTTTTGTTCCTGCTCAGCTACTTTACCATTTCCTACACCTTGACGGGTCCTCCAGTCTGCATTCCATACGTCTCCTCCTCTTACAGCATCAAGTTGTACATGAAGGCTTAATTTTTTATAACTGATATCATTGACGAAAGAAAAGGTGTAATCCGGATTTGGATTACCCAGCACTTTACGTAGTGTAGTGCCTGTAGGCATTCCGTTTGCATCACGCTGTGGTGTAAATGTAGTTGCAGAATTTTGAATACCACGTTCGATCATCGGGATACCTGCTGCATTAGTCAATAAACTACCGTCCGGATTGCGGGCGAAGAATGTTCCGTAGAATACCCCAATAGGTTGTCCGTTGATAATGGATACCGGAGCTCCGGAATTGGTGCTGAATAATCTGAGACCGCCTACATCCAACGCTTCATTTCTATTCCGGCTATAGATAAAGGAACTATTCCAGTTCCATTTTTCACCTTTTACAGGTGTTCCGTTCAAAACGACTTCTATCCCTTTATTACGGAGTGAACCGATGTTGTCAAGTAAATTGGAAAATCCTACAGATGGAGCAATGACGCTGGCTAGTAAAAGATCGTCTACTTTCTTGTTGTACCAGTTGAATTGCAGACCTAAGCGATTTTTGAAAAAGGAGAGATCTGTACCCAATTCCAGTTCACGCTGACGTTCAGGTTTAACGTTTTCATTTGCCAGTGTTGCACTGGAGAATAAAGAAGCTCTGCCCAGGAAGGACTGCGTCTCGTAAGCATTGAATCTTGCATAAGCACCGATCCCTGTCAGGTTGCCGGATTCGCCGTATGCTCCGCGTATTTTGAAGGTATCCCACCAAGATGAAACGCCTAATTTTTTCCAGTATTCAGTAGAAGATAATACATAACTTACACTACCTTTCAGGTACTTCTGCGTACGGAAATCTTTTCCAAATACGGACGACTGATCAATCCGTAAGGCGCCGGTTACAAAGAGGTGATCTCTGTATTTAAAATTTTGCTGAATATATCCACCACTGACAGACAATTCTGTACGTCCATCCACTCCAGGCAGGGGAGTCGAAGCTGCATTGACAGTTTCGATGAGCGGAGCAAGTCCCCGGCCACTGATCAGTGCATATTTACTCTTTTCATATTGATAGGAGTAGCCCACCTGCGTTGTGGATGATAGAATATCTGATATTTTGGCTTCATATGTGGCATTCAATTCGTTGTTAAACTGAAAAGCATTATTATTAGCCGTACTTGCATATCCATTTAGTGTTCCGTCAAGTGAAGCGCCGCCACCAAAGAAGTCCGGGTTTACATTATATGCAAACGGTGGAATATAAGTAGTCCCATTCTGAGCCGAATTGTCAACCCCCATTGTGAAATCCAAAGTCAGATTTTTTACTGGAGTCAGTTTCAGGTTGGCATTCGCAATTATACGATCTGTTTCTTGTCTTTGCTTGATATCTTCAATAACTGAAACAGGATTGACTCGCCCGCGTTCACCGACAGCCATTAAATTGCCATTCTCATTACGTGCAAATATATCATGGAAATTGCCGAGGATTGTCACGGAGTTCATAGGTGAGAAGAAGGAGTTTCCATCCGGTTTTTCATTTGCAGAACTCTTTACATAATTCAATCCGGCACTAAATTTAGCCCAATCATTCAGTTTCTGGTCTAAATTTGTTCTGAAATTATATCTTCTGAAATTCGTGTTTTTGATAATTCCCTGATTGGAGAAGTATCCGGCAGAAGTATAATATTTTGTGTTGTCATTTCCACCTGAAATAGAAAGGGTATTATCAGTTCCTGTGGAAGAACGAAAGATGTAATCCTGATAATTGTAGCGTTGAACAGGAGTGGTCGTCGTTTGTAAAGGGGTAGCAATTACATCCTGTGTAAATACATTTGGTGAACCTCCGAATTTCACAGGCGATTCATTTACTTCTACCTGTTTACGTAAGTGACCTAAGGTCAGACTGGTTCCGAAATTAATTTGCGGAGCTCCGCTAACGCCTTTTTTGGTGAAAATCTGGATGACACCGGCATTGGCTCTGGATCCGTATATAGCAGCGGCTGCAGCACCATTTAATACTTCGATACGCTCTATATCTGCCGGATTGATATCTACCATTCTGTTTTGTCCGATACTACCTACAAAGTTACCTCCGTCATAGTTGGCAGAAGTATTTGTCACTCTTGTCGTATTATTACTAACAATGACACCATCGATGATGTAAAGGGGTTCAGAAGAAGAATTGACAGAACTGATTCCGCGTAATCTTACACTGATTCCTCCTGCCGGGTCTCCGGAGTTCTGACTAATCTGCGCACCGGCTGTCTTACCTTGTAAGGAAGCCAGTACATTTCCACTTGGAGCTTTATTCAGATCATCGCCCTTTACTGAGCTTACATAGCTACCCAATTGTTTTCGGGTCGTTCCTTGTGAAGTACCCGTTACGATGACTTCATCCAGTCCAACGGCATCCGACTGTAACTGAACAGGTATATTTGTTGAAGTGCCGACTGTTTGTTCCTGTCTGACATAGCCGATATGTGAAAATATTAATACATCCCCTTGCTTTGCTTTGACGGAATAATCCCCTTGTTGATTCGTGAGGGTCGCTTCTTTTGTGTTTTTTACACTGACAGATACTCCGGCTACCGGAGTACCGCCTGACGTAACTTTTCCTGAGACAGTTATTTGCTGCGCTATAGCCTGAGCCAGAAGCAGAAACGTACTTAGTAGAAGTAATGCTGATTTCTTCATAATCGAATGTGTTAAAATTGTTAGTTCGTTTTAAAACACGCAAAGTAGCGCATTTTTGTTGTTTAATGTAAATTTGGTTAATTATACTTGATTTTAGAAATAAAAATTTGTTTTTGGGTGTAATTATTTGTTTTGTATCTGTAAAAGTCTGGTTTTTAAGTAATTAATTTTTTATTTAGCGGAAGTTGTTTATTCTTATTTTGTTTTCTATACTCTTCCATAAAATTTAAAATCAGCTCATTTTTTAATATAATTATTTGTTTTACAGGTTTTTGTGTTTATTTCTGGTGTTTTATTCGAAAAAAAGAAAATGTGCAACTTATTTCGGTATTATTTATGAATATCGAAATAAATTGCACTTTATGGGTTAAGAAATATGTAATTGGAATATGCTTTTTCTGAATAAGGATTATTCAGAACGGAGGTTAAAAGCGTAGTTTGCGCATCTGCAACTGCAGCGTATCGAATAATACAAATTCGTTGTGAAGAGTAGGTAATCCTGTTATTAATTTTAATGCTTCCTGTGCCATCATACAACCGATAATACCCGGAAGTGTACCTATGACTCCATTTTCATCACAATTAGGGACATCTTCTTCAGGAGGAGGTACGGGAAACAGATCTCTCAGGTTTTTAGAGCCATTGTGATTAAATACAGCGAGTTGTCCCTGAAAATTCAATACGCTTCCAAAAATAAGGGGCTTTCCAAGTGATACACAGGTATCATTACTAAGATAACGTGTGGCAAAATTATCGCTGCCATCAATAATCAAATCATATGCTTCAAAAATTTCAGAAGCATTTGAAGAATCTAATTTTAGGTTATGCTCGATAAACTGAATTTCTGAGTTATGTAACTGTAGTCTGAGGATAGCTGTTGTTACTTTATCTTTTTTGAGATCACTTTCCGTAAAAAGAATCTGGCGGTGCAGATTGTCTTTTTCAATCCGGTCGAAATCAATAATCCCGATGGTACCTACTCCGGCACCTGTCAGGTAGGAGAGTATAGGTGATCCTAAGCCTCCTGATCCGATTACCAGTACCCGGGCATTTCGTATTTTTTCCTGGCCCTCTATTCCGATTTCCGGAAGCATAATATGTTTCTTGTAACGTAGTATTTCTTCTCTGGGGAGCATTTGAGAATGTTTAAAAGTAGTATAATCTGTTTAAGTTATCTGAGCAAATGGTATTATGAAAATACAGCATCCCAATCCTTCCATACAGCTTCATAACCTTTGGATCTGATAAGCTGTTCTATATCTGACACAGGTCTTTCATCCGATATTTCAAACTGTTCCAGAGATTGCGGATCGACTGTATATCCTCCGGGATTTGTTTTAGACTCAGCGCTCATAGTCGTGACTCCCAGAGGAATAATGTGATTTCGGAAGTTTTCACTTTCTCTTGTGGAAATAGAAATTTCGAGATCTTCATTCCACAGGCGGTATGCACATATCAACTGTAAAAGATCCCGGTCATCCATATGAAAATTGGGCTCATCGATACCGGATGCAGGGCGCAAACGCGGAAACGATACCGAATACCTGGTTTGCCAATATGTTTTTTGCAGGTAATCAATATGGAGGGCGTTAAAAAAACTGTCTACACGCCAGTCTTCCAGACCTAACAAGACGCCAAGCCCTATTTTATGTATACCTGCCTGACCGATTCTGTCCGGAGTATCCAGCCTGAAATCAAAATTGGATTTTTTGCCTTTCGGGTGGTAGGTTTTGTAAACTTCTTTATGATATGTTTCCTGATATACAAGTACAGCATATACTCCTGCCTGCTGCAGGAGTTGATACTCCTGTAATGTAAGAGGTTGGACTTCAATGGAAATGTTAGAAAAATAAGATCTGATCTTATCCATCGCATTCAGAAAGTAAAGTAAATTGACAGTATAATTGGCTTCGCCGGTAACCAGCAAAACATGGTCAAACCCTTTATTTTTGAGAAACAAGACTTCACGTATCAGTTCTTCATCATTAAGCGTTTTTCTTCTAATCTTGTTGTCCATGCTGAATCCGCAGTAGGTACAGATATTGTTGCATTCGTTGCTAAGGTAGAGTGGTGCGTACAATTGGATGGTTTTTCCAAATCTCTTTTTTGTAAGATAGTGGCACTGTGCAGCCATTTCCTCCAGAAAGGGAGCCGCTGCAGGAGAAAGGAGAGTTAAGAAGTCCTGCAGGTTTCTTTTGGATTTGGCTAATACTTGCTTTACCTGTTGTTCAGAGACTACATAAATCTTTTTCTTAATCGTATCCCAGTCGTATTGATCGAATATATCTTTAAATTGGGTTTTCATGGTTTTATATTAGGTCTGTTGTAGAAAGGAGGTGAAGGGGCTTGATGCATAGCTTTGCTGGGTCACGGGTGGAAGTTTGGCCAGATAAGCTATTCTTCCGGCCTCTACTGCAAGTTTGAAGGCATAGGCCATGGCCATAGGGTCATCAGCTGCGGCAATTGCTGTATTCACGAGCACTGCATCGGCGCCCAGTTCCATTGCTTTGGCTGCATCAGAGGGAGAGCCTATACCTGCATCTATAATTACCGGTACGGAGCTTTGCTCGATGATGATTTCCAGGAAATCAATAGTCCGGAGTCCCTTATTGCTGCCGATTGGTGATCCCAAAGGCATGACAGTCTGTGTGCCTACATCTTCCAGCCGTTTGCAAAGTACGGGATCGGCATGTATATAAGGCATGACAATGAATCCCAGTTGCACCAGTTCTTCGGCAGCTTTGAGTGTTTCTATAGGATCAGGTAACAGATATTTGGGATCCGGATGAATTTCCAGTTTTATCCAGTTGGTTTCTAAGGCTTCACGGGCTAGTTGTGCTGCTAATACGGCTTCTTTTGCCGTTCGTGCTCCTGAGGTATTGGGTAATAAGTGGATATGAGGATGCTGTAAATGACGGATAAGGTGATCCTGTTCGTCATTGGTATTGATACGTTTCAGTGCAACAGTTACTAATTCGCTTTCGGAGGCTAACACAGCCTTTTCCAGTAATTCTCCCGAACCGAATTTTCCGGTTCCAACAAATAAACGAGACTGAAAGCTGCGGTTGGCAATAGTAAGATTATCCATAAAATTCATGATTGATATGTTGAATGATTGATTGCGTGCTGACGGAGTGAGTCAGCAGGGAAGAGACTGCAACACCGTAGATGCCGATATGCTGCAGTTGAAGAATATCCTCCTGTTTTATACCTCCGATAGCATAGATAGGAGGGTGATGCTGATCTTCCTTTTGTATCTCCTGTATAATGTTTTGATATCCTTCATAGCCAAGAACCGGACTTAGGTTCTGTTTGGAAGAGGTAAATCTTAAAGGACCAAGACCTATGTAGTCACAGTTTTCAGCAATGCGCTGACGTACGTCTTCTGCTGTATTGGCTGTGCCGCCGATAATTTTATCAGAACCCAAGAAATTTCGGGCTTGTTGTACAGAAAGGTCTTTCAGCCCCAAATGAACACCATCACTATTGACCTTGTAGGCTATGGAGACATGGTCATTGATAATATAAGTAAAATCGAATTGTTTTTTTAATTCGGTAACCTGAAAAGCAAGATCTATCAATGCGGTTTTGGGCGCATTCTTCCAGCGAAGCTGTATCCAGTTGCCTTTATTCTCCAAGACTTTTCTGATGTTATTGAGCTGTTCATTTACCGTATTTCCGGTGGAAATATATTGTAATCTACTGTACATATGATGTCGTTTGAGAAATAGAAAAGCATTTATCTGCAGCAAACAGAGGATCAGAATGTTGCCAGATATAACCACACAGAGCAACGTCATCGTATCCCAAAGCTTTTAATTCAGATATATTGTATTCTGTGATTCCTCCTAAAGCAATCATTTTGCTGTTTAAGTTGCTTCTGTGCTGTATATTGTGGATTTTGAATTCTGCTGTTGCCTGATATCCTTCTTTTGAAATACTGGGATATACCGGACTGATAAAAGCATAAGCGATATCTGCATCCAGGCTGTTGAACTCATCTACATGATGTGTAGATACGGACAGAATCAGATCTGTGTCTGGTATGCTTATTTCTTTTTTCTTATCTGTGGAGATATGTATTCGTCTTATACCTGCCTTTAACGCAGTTTCTTTATGATAATGTAATACAATGAACGGATAGAGATGTTTATCTATATCTTCCAGTATATGGGCTATATCATCTTTTGCGGCCGACGGCAAACGAAGATGATATAGCAGTGCATCAGACCATGGAATGGCGTGTATGAGTTCGATATGCTGCGGAGTGATGGTATCCGGTGATATTATAATCATATTTTTTCAGAGATAAAGTTGTTTGCCGTTATCGATAAATTCCTGTGATTTCTCCAGCAGTCCCTGTTCTGTCGCTTCCCGGATTTCCTGTGTAATTTTCATGGAGCAGAATTTAGGTCCGCACATTGAGCAGAAATGAGCGACTTTAGCTCCGTCTGCGGGAAGTGTTTCATCATGAAATTCTCTTGCGGTATCCGGATCAAGAGAAAGATTGAACTGATCTTCCCAGCGAAATTCAAAACGCGCCTTACTCAGTGCGTTATCTCTGTACTGTGCTCCCGGATGGCCTTTTGCCAGATCGGCAGCATGCGCAGCGAGTTTGTAGGTAATGACTCCGTCTTTGACGTCTTTTTTATTCGGCAGTCCCAGATGTTCCTTGGGCGTCACATAACATAGCATAGCACAGCCAAACCATCCTATCATCGCTGCCCCGATAGCGGATGTGATATGATCATATCCCGGTGCGATATCTGTTGTAAGCGGTCCAAGCGTGTAGAAAGGTGCTTCGTGGCATTCCTGTAGTTGCTTGTCCATGTTTTCTTTGATAAGGTGCATAGGGACATGTCCCGGACCTTCGATCATAACCTGTACATCATGTTTCCAGGCGATATGTGTTAGTTCACCAAGGGTTTCGAGTTCGGCAAACTGTGCTGCATCATTGGCGTCAGCTATTGCACCCGGACGTAATCCATCGCCAAGCGAGAAAGCTACATCATAGGCTTTCATAATTTCGCAGATCTCCTCAAAATGGGTGTATAAAAAATTTTCCTTATGATGGAAAAGACACCACTTAGCCATAATTGACCCGCCACGTGATACGATTCCGGTGATCCGTCTGGCAGTGAGGTGTATGTAGCGGAGCAGTACACCGGCATGTATGGTAAAGTAAGATACACCTTGTTCAGCCTGTTCGATAAGCGTATCTCTGAAAATTTCCCATGTAAGGTTTTCGGCTACACCATTTACTTTTTCCAGGGCCTGATAGATCGGCACAGTACCAATAGGTACAGGTGAATTGCGTATGATCCATTCCCGTGTTTCATGAATATTCTGTCCCGTTGACAGATCCATTATTGTATCTGCTCCCCACCGGCATGCCCATACTGCTTTTTCCACTTCTTCTTCGATACTGGAGGTGACTACGCTGTTGCCTATATTGGCATTAATCTTAACCAAAAAATTGCGCCCGATGATCATAGGTTCACTTTCGGGATGATTGATATTATTGGGTATAATGGCTCTGCCCGCTGCAATCTCGTCACGGACAAATTCGGGTGTAATCTTTCCTACAGGTGTATTCGCTCCGAATGAATATCCCTTGTGTTGATGCTCCATACCTGCTGTAGCCTGTTGTAACTGTTCGATTTTTTGATTTTCACGAATGGCTACATATTCCATTTCGGCTGTGATTATTCCTTTACGGGCATAATGCAGCTGCGTTACATTTTTGTTGCTTATAGCTTTTTTTGGCTGATGAGCGTATTCAAAGCGCAGTGAATCGAGTTTAGGATCTTGTTTTCTGCGGATACCGTACTCTGAGCTTATTCCGGACAGTATTTCTACATCCTGTCTGTCCAGTATCCATTGTTCACGTATACGGGGTAAGCCTTTGCGTACGTCTATCACTGCATTTACATCGGTATATGGACCCGAAGTGTCGTAAATGGTAATCGGAGGATTGTGCTGTACACCTCCGTTAGAAAGTTTGGTATCACTTAAGTTTATACGGCGCATAGCTACCTTTACAGGATGGAGATGGCCTTCTACAAATACCTTTTCAGAATTTGGAAAGGGAGTGGCTGAGATGCTGTGTTGATCTTTCATATTTTATGGAATGATACGGTGATTAATTAACCTCCCTGAGCGGCAGTGAAGATGAGAATGTTGTCATTGGATAGAATAGCATGACCGGTCCATTGATCTTTTGGGATGACCTGATCATTGATGGCTACAGCAATACCTGTCTGTTTATCCGGAATTTCCTGATCCAGCAATTGCTTTAATGTAAGTGAAGATAGAAGGGGTTTGGTCTGACCGTTGAGGGTAAAGTTCATATTCCTAAAGTTTAAAATGATAGATTTATACTTTAGGAATGGCTACGGTGTGTACAGGTACACAGGTCAGTCATCTACTTTTTCCTACGCTAGTATGAACTAGATCAGGTTCAAAGGGTAAGTCTCAGCCTGCTTTTGCAGACACCCCTAAAGTATTACAAACATATGGATTTTTATGAGATAAAAAAATCCATATGCATATTTTAAGTTTTAATAATTAGCTGAGCGTTTTAGCTTCGTTCCAGTAGACATCCATTTCTGCTAAGGACATTTCCTGTAATTTCTGTTTGTTTTCAGCTGCTTTTTCTTCCAGGTAAGTAAAGCGTTTGATGAACTTTTTGTTTGTCCGTTCCAATGCATTTTCCGGATTGATACCCACGTGGCGGGCATAATTGATCAGTGAAAATAGTAAATCTCCGAATTCGCCTTCAGCTTTTTCAGCATCAATAGCTTCTCCGTTATCGATATTGAATTCGGCTTTAAATTCGGCCAGTTCTTCTTCAACTTTTTCCCAGACTTGTTTTTTATCCTCCCAGTCAAAGCCTACACCTCTCACTTTATCCTGTATACGATACGCTTTTACCAATGCAGGCAGTCCCTTGGGTACACCAGAGAGTACCGATGTATTACCTTCTTTTAATTTGATCGCTTCCCAGTTAGATTTCACCTGCTCGTCATCTTCTACATTTATATCTCCATAGATATGCGGATGGCGGTTAATCAATTTGTCACAGACAACATTGAGCACATCCACCAGTGTAAATCTGTTTTGTTCTTCTGCTATACGGGCATAGAATACGAGATGCATCATGACATCTCCCAATTCCTTTTTGATTTCGGGGTAATCTTTATCCAGAATAGCATCAGTAAGTTCGTACATTTCTTCAATGGTAAGGTGTCTCAGAGACTCCATTGTCTGTTTCTTATCCCAGGGGCATTCAACCCTTAATGTATAGAGAACATCCAGTAAACGTTGGAAGGCCGTAGCAGGACTGTGTTGCGGAGCAGGAGGAATATGTGCCATAGACTAAAAATATAGTCTAAAGTTACGGATATTGTTGGGGAGAGTAATAAAGATTGTAGAATTTTAAAGGTATTAAACAAACAAATATGCGGTATAGAAAGTTATTATGAAGGTGTTTTTTGATAATTGTCAATGTTTACAGCGCCATATTTCCCGAAGTTTGTTCCCGTTATTACACAATGAATATTCTGTATGACCATTTCTAATTTGTTAAAAAAGATTACACCATTTGCCAAACCGTATAAAAATCTTATTGTTTATACGCTCATACTGACTGTTATCGGTTCTTTTGCGGCCCAGGTTAATGCTTTTATTCTTAAATATACAGTAGACTCTATCAGCAATCTGCTGGTTGCTAAACAGCCTTTGTCCAAAGGGCTTTATCTGCTCACCGTTATTTCAATTATTTTATTATTAAAGGAGATCATTTATTCCTGCGTGCAGTTCGGACAGAAATTTTATGGTGAAAAGCTGAGAATCTATATTGCAAGGGATTTTGCCCAACTGATTGTGGAGAAGATACTCAGCTATCGTATGGCTTTTTATACTTCCTCCAAAAATGAATCAGGTAAGTTGCAGACACGGATAGATTCCGGAATCAGCAGCCTGACACGTCTGGTTCAGAATTTCTTTATTGATATATTGCCTTTATTTGCAAATGCTATCGTGGCTCTTGCCTGTATGTTTGCTGCTAATTTCTATGTCGGACTGGTCGGGCTATTGATCGTACCGATTTATTTTTACGTTAGTCAGGTGCAGGCTAACCGTTTGAGTGGTTTTCGGCGTAATATGCGCAGATACCGGGAGAATAAGAGTAATCAGATTATCAACCTGATTGATTCAATTAATGTTATCAAGTCGTTTGTCAGAGAGCGGCTAGAGGCAGACCGTCATGAAAAGATTCAGTATGAAATGACAGAAAATCAGATGGCAACCCGAAAAACGAGCTTTTTATTTGATAGTATCAAGAGCTTTATAGAACAGATCGGAATCGTGATTGTTATTATTCTGACGTCTTATTTTGTATTAGACGGACAGATGACCCTTGGAGCCATTATGTTTCATGTGATGCTATTCAACAATGTGTCTGCGCCGATCAGACAATTACACCGTATTTATGATGAGGTAAATGATGCATTGATCTATTCGGAAAGTTTCTTTGAAATTCTTGAATCTGATGAAGAAATTGAGCAGTCCGGTAAATATCGTCCTGCACGTATCAAGGGTTTGATAGAACTTAAAAATGTATCCTTTGAATACCCTAACGGTACAAAAGCGCTGAAAGGGATAGATATGACTATCCGGCCTAATGACATTACAGCTCTTGTGGGGTTGAGTGGCGCTGGCAAAAGTACGGTTATCAATCTGATGGATAAATTTTATGAGCCATCCTCAGGTCAGATTTTACTGGATGGTGTGGATCTGGCTGAATATGATACCGCTTTTCTTCGTGAGAATATTGGCCTGGTCTTGCAACGCAATCATATTTTTAAAGGATCGGTTGCAGAGAATATCCGCTATGGTAAACCTGATGCTACTATGGAAGAAGTGGTGTATGCTGCAAAACAGGCGTATATTCATGATCAGGTACTGGAGTTGCCGGATGGATATGAATCAGAGGCGCACCTGATGTCTGGAGGACAGCAGCAAAGGATAGCTATTGCCCGTCTCTTTCTCAAAAATCCGCCAATTATTTTTCTGGATGAACCGACAGCTAATCTGGATGCTATTGCTACTGAACAGATAAAAAACAGTCTGGATGCTATAAAAGTGGGGCGCACAGTGATTATTGTGTCTCATAGTATTTCGCAGATTATAGATGCCTCTCACATTATCGTGATGGAGAAAGGACAGGTCATGGAAGATGGGACGCATGAGGAGCTGTATGAACTAAAAGGAACGTATTATAAAATCTTTATGGCAATGGCAAATAGTCTGAATATCGACAAAATAACAAACTCTATACGGGAATAGATTGTTATATAATACAGAGAGCAGAATGAACTGTTCAGAATAAATAAAGTAATATATGATACCATCACATAGAGAAATAGCTGAATCATTTTCGTCTCTTGATTTTGATCTTGTCCTTCCTCATTTGTCAGATTACGTAGAATGGCATATCAGTGAAAAGGAAGTATTAAAAGGAAAGGCTGCTTTAGTGGCTTACAGTAAAGAGTTGAAGGCTTCAGATACCACAGGTCAGGTTACTTTGGATATTATTAATATTATTGAAGATGATAATAATGTCGTTATTCAGGCGAAAGTAGCTTTTGGTAATGAAGAAACGGGAGAGAAGGTAAGGCAGATCTGTACGGTTTATGACTTTGATGATCTGGACCATTTGCATGTAATCCGAACGTATACTATGACAGAAAAATAGGATAGAAGATTTTTATCATGATCTCTCTTCTTATGGAAAGAGAGATCATGATAAAGGTTTCTCTGAATGGGTTACCCTTCGAGTTCCATAATTTCTTCGGCCAGCTCTTCCCAGTTTTTCTGTAACTGGTTTAACAAGGCTTTTTCAGAATTGTATCTGCGGGTATGATCCTGAAGTTTGACAGCATCAGAATAGATTTCTTCTTTTGCTATTTCATTCTCTAGAAATCTGACCTCATTCTCTTTTGCTGAAATCTCTTGTTCAAGTGTTGCTAATTCTTTATTCTTTTTGCTGATAATTTTAAATTTATCTTCTGTAGGAGCAGGTTTCGCCTTTTTTGGTTGTTCTGCTACTACTTTCTTTTCAGGCTTTTTCTCAGCCGGATTCAGGATGCGCTTGGCATTCCATTCTTCATATTCCTGATAAGTACCCGGATATTCTTTGATTTCTTTGTCTTCAATAAACCAGATTTTATTGGCTACATGATCCAGGAAATAACGGTCGTGGGATACCACAATGAGTGTACCTTCATATTGTTGTAATGCCTGTATCAGAATATTGACCGATTGCATATCCAGGTGATTGGTCGGCTCATCCAGTACTAAGAAATTGGCATCAGCAGTCAGGGCTTTGGCGAGTGCTACACGTGACTTTTCTCCTCCTGAAAGCACCTTGATTTTTTTGAACGCATCATCACCTGAAAACAGGAAACATCCCAGTATGGAGCGCAGCTCAGTTTCGGTATGTTTCGGTGCAAACGCCTGCATCTCTGCAATAATGGAGTTTTCCAGATGTAGAGCCTCTAATTGATGCTGTGCAAAGAATGTTTGTGAAACATTGTGACCTTTTGTACTGGTTCCGGTATATTCATGATCTGCGTCGGCTACTATACGAAGCAGAGTCGATTTCCCTTTACCATTGGCTCCGATAAGCGCAATTTTATCACCCTTTTCTATAAGTCCGTCCGTATTTTTCAGGATTTCCAGATTCGGGTACGATTTACTTATATTTTCAAGAGTGACCACATGGCGCCCGGATGGTTTGGAAAATTTAAACTGAAAGTTGACTGTAGGATTGTCATCATCCACATCATCAATTTTTTCCATTCTATCGAGTGCTTTAATACGGGACTGTGCCATCTTCGCTTTCGATGCTTTGGCTCTGAAGCGCTCAATGAGGCGTTCTTCCTGTTTGATTTTTGCCTGCTGGTTTTTGAATTGATTAGACTGAATCTCACTGCGCAGTGCTTTTTCTTCCAGATAGAAGCTGTAATTTCCGGCATAAAGAGTCAATTTTCCTTTACGGGATTCTACGGTTTTTTTGATAATACGATCCAGGAAGTACCTGTCGTGCGAAACGATGACGATAGCGCCTTCAAATGCCTGCAGATAGTTTTCTAACCACTTGATGGAAGGTAAATCCATGTGGTTGGTAGGCTCATCTAATAACAGTATATCAGGTGTCTGCAACAGGATCCTCGCCAGCATGACACGCATGCGCCATCCTCCGGAGAAGGTTGCTAAGGGTCTCTTCTGCTCATCTTCTGAAAATCCCAGACCCGCCAGTATTTCATGTGCACGGAATTCGATATTGTAACCGTCCAGTGCTTCGAACTCCATCTGCTTATCACTGAGTTTATTCAGGATCTCGTCTGAATAATCGGTTTCTAATTTTTGTAGAAGATTTTCTATTTCTGTATGAAGCTGGTTTTGGCGCTCGAAAGCCTCCATTGCCACATGTAAAATACTTTTATCAGAATGGTATGACAATAAATCCTGGTTTAAATAACCAATCTTTAAGTCTTTGGCCATAGAAATTGTACCGGAAGTCGGTGTGTACTGTCCGACGATGAGGCGTAATAAAGTTGATTTACCGGTACCGTTGGCTCCGATCAGACCTACTTTGTCGCCTGGTTTGATGTGCCAACTGGCCTCGTCGTATAATGCCCGGGAGCCAATTTCAAATGTTAAGTTATTTATAGATATCATTTCAGGTGCAAAAATAGTGAAATTTATGCTTCTTTCTCTACCTTTGCAAAATGTACAAACTGATCAAACCATTTTTCTTCTCCATGAATCCTGAATCTGCCCATCACACCGTAACGGGAGGATTGCAGACGTTCACGAAAATATGGGGAGCCAAATCCTTATTGAAATCTATTTATACAGTAGAGGACAAACGCCTGGAACGTGAAGTATTCGGATTGAAATTTAAAAATCCGGTCGGTCTGGCGGCAGGTTTTGACAAAAATGGAGAATATATTGATGAAATGGTCAACTTTGGTTTCGGTTTTATAGAAATCGGTACCGTTACACCCAGACCTCAGCCCGGCAATGATAAGCCGCGTATGTTTCGATTGGTATCTGATAAAGCACTTATAAACCGTATGGGCTTCAACAATCAGGGGGCAGATGTTGCTGCCGGCAGATTGAGGCACCTCAAACAACGCGGTAATATTATTATCGGCGGGAATATCGGTAAGAATAAAGTAACTCCGAATGAAGATGCTGTGCTGGATTATATTTACTGTTTCAAAGCCCTGTTTGACTATGTAGATTACTTTGTGGTGAATGTCAGTTCGCCGAATACACCCGGACTGCGTGATCTGCAGGAGAAGGAGCCGTTGATGAATATTCTGCGTCAGTTGATGGATATCAATAATAAAGATGGAGTTTCCAAACCTATTCTTCTGAAGATTGCTCCGGATCTTACGGATAGTCAGCTGGACGATATTGTGGAGATTGTACAGGAAACTAAAATTGCAGGTGTTATTGCGACAAATACTACTATATCGAGAGATGGATTACAAAGTGACCCGAATCTGGTCAAAGAAACCGGAGGAGTGAGCGGAAAGCCGCTGACAAACCGTTCTACGGAGGTCATCAGATACCTTGCTGATAAATCCGGCCGTTCCTTTCCGATAATAGGGGTAGGGGGCATACATTCGGCTCAGGACGCGATTGAGAAACTGGATGCCGGAGCCAGTCTGATACAGGTGTATACCGGATTTATATATGAAGGGCCGGGATTGATCTCTGATATCTGTAAGGGAATACTCAAAGCCGGGAAGTAAGAATATTTTCTTATATAGTTGGAGAGAATTCTTCTGCGTCAGTTGGCGTCCTCGCCAACTGTATAGAGGAAGTCGTTTTTGTATTGGCTATATAACCTCTCTCCCGATAAATCGGGATCTCTCCTTGAAAAGGAGAGAAAGGGTAGACCTAAAAAATGCTGACTATAAACAAAGAAAGTCCCGAATTATTCGGGACTTTCTTTGTTTATAGCAACCGTTGCTTAGTCTAAAGCATCGATTTTTGCCTGCACTTCTTTACTTTTTGCTTCATCCTGAATGAAGTCATAGTAACTTTTCAGGTATTTCAACGAATCTACATTTTTAGGCTCTAATTCTACCAGTTTCAACAAGTAAGGTAAAGCTGGTTTTAGTTTGTCCTTAGCAGCAGCTACAGCAGCGTTGTACTCTGCCGGTTTCAATGAACGGTCATTGTTAGCTTTGTTGATGTCTTCTCTAACCAGGTTCATGATCGTAACAGCAGCATTTGTATTTGCTTCAAAATAGTTAGGATCTAATTCGATCGCTTTTTTGTAAGCTTCCAATGCTTTGTCTGTCTCTTTCGTAGCACTGCGTGCTATACCCAGATAGTAGTATAATGTTTTGTTTGTCGGATCTTTTGCCAGTTGGCTTTCGATATCTGTAACAATTTTCTGCTCATTTCCTGCAATCAGGTTAAGTTCGATATTCTGAACAGCAGCTGCATTGTCTGTAGGATATTCTTTAGCTGCGATACTTGCATACTCTAATGCACTTGCTGTATCCAATGCAGAAAGATAAAGTTTAGGAAGATCCACTAATACACTCTTGTGGTTTGAAAAAGTTTTTTCCGGGATCAGCAATTTATATTTATCAATTGCACTTTTGTAATCTTTATTCTGAATGGCAGCAAGACCTGAATAATACGTTAATGTTGTATCACCCGGAAGGTATACCAACCCTTTGTCAAATGCTTTGTAAGCGGTCTGGAAGTCTTGTTTTTCCCAGGCTGCAACTCCTTGATTGAAGTTGTACTGGCCTAAGATCTGAGTGGCTACCTTAATGTTATCGGCATTTTTCTTATCGGTATCTAATTCAGTAGCTTTTTTGATTCCTTCTTCTGCTTTTTGAGCATCTTCAGAAGAATTATTCATGGAAGCATAGTTTGCATTTACTAAAGCGTAGTATGTCCAGGTTTCTGCCAGATCTTTTGTTTTTTCATGAGCAATAGCTTCGTTTATCGCCTCAGAAGCTGTTTTTAAATTAGATTCTCCTAATTTAGCTTGTCCAGCACCTTTCAGTTCTTCAAATTTAGCAATTGCCGCTTTTGCTTTTTTTAAGTTTCCCGTTTGTGCAAAAACAAATGTTCCTGCAGATAACAGTACGGATAAAACTATTGTTCTTTTAATGTTCATGTTTAATTATTTGTAAGTTGGTTCAATAATAAATTGACACGGTCCAATTGTGTCATATCATCAGCAGCTTCGTAATATAAAGCCAATGATTTTAATGCATTAATTGCATAAGGTTTTATCTCATTTGCTTTTAAAAGATAGTTCTGCGCATTATACTGAGCTTCATTATTATCTTTATTTGCTAAGAAATCCTTCAGATAAATCAATCCTAAACCCAGATTGGCTTCATAGTTATTTTTATCCAGACGGATCACTTTTTCATAATAATCCTTCGCTTTGGCGATATTGTTGATAGATTCATTTGCATATCCTGCCAGATAATTCATTTCAATATTCTCCGGTTCGTATGATAATGCTTCATCAATTACCGGGACAATAGCATCATAGGATTTATTATTTGAATATACCTGAATCAATTCAAACAGTATTTCTTTACTTTTCGGGAATTGTTGTCTTCCCTGACTCAAAACGTCTAAAGTGGCCTGTTTCTTATCCTGAGTGGTATAAACATTTGCAAGTTGCAGGTAATCGTTTGGCGTTACTTTGTCAGACTGTATAATTCCTTCATACAATTCAGCGGCTTTAGCATAGTCTTTGTTTTGTACTGCCAATACAGCCAGATTGCTGGCTACAGCGGCATTATCAGCACTTAATTCGTCTACACGTTCGTAATAGGAATATGCCTCTTTGTATTTTTTGTCGTTAAGAGCTTTGTTTGCTTTGAAAATAAGTGCAGATACCAGATTCTGTTTTACATAGCTGATTTCTGTTCTGAATTCATCATTTCCTCCCTTTTTATCGATCAGTTTGAGTGATGCCTGTGCTATATCAATCGGGTCTGAAGGATACTTCTGTTTGCGAAGAGAATCGGTTACGGCATATGAACTATATACCAGGGCCCGTAATATATTATTTTTGACCTGCGAAGAATCTCTTTTATTAGCAAAAGCAGCATCCGCAAATTTGCGTGCATTATCCAGATTTTTGATATCTCCGGTTTTGGTATATAAGGCAAAACTGTTGTTGCCTTCCTTTATATTGGATTGGGCAACAACAGTTAAGCTTAATGAGGTAAATATTAATAAAGCTATTAAAACTTTCTTCATCATGATATTTTATTCTTCAGTGGTATCGATGTTTGTATTTTCACTGTCTTCTCCTTCTGTTTCGATATCTGTGATTTCTTCATCTTCTTCTCTTTCTACTTTTGTGATAGAAGCGATTTCATCGTTATCTTTCAGATTGATCAGTCGAACACCCTGGGTAGCTCTACCCATTACTCTTAAGTCTGCTACACCTATACGAATCACGATTCCTGATTTATTGATAATCATCAGATCTTCGCTGTCGGTGACATCTTTAATTGCAACAAGTTCACCTGTTTTGTCCGTGACATTGATGGTTTTGACACCTTTACCACCACGGTTGGTTACCCTGTAATCTTCGATATCTGTACGTTTACCATATCCTTTTTCAGAAACGACAAGCACAGTTACTTCCGGATTATTAACACTAATCATGCCAACAACCTCGTCTTTTTCATGTGCAAGGGTGATTCCTCTTACACCTGTAGCTGTTCTTCCCATAGGTCTTACTGTCGATTCGTTGAATCTGATCGCTCTTCCTGAACGCAGTGCCATTACTATTTCGCTGCTTCCGTCGGTCAGACATGCTTCGATGAGTTGGTCACCTTCATTGATATTGATTGCGTTGATACCGTTAGCACGAGGGCGGGAATATGCTTCAAGAGATGTTTTCTTGATTGTACCCTTTTTGGTACACATAATAATGAAGTTATTCTCTAAATATTCCTGATCTTTCAGATTGATTACTTTGATGTAAGCTTTGATTTTTTCATCTTTCGGAATATTGATGATGTTTTGTAAAGCACGTCCTCTGGAAGTTCTGCTTCCTTCAGGTATCTCAAAGGCTCTCAGCCAGAAACAGCGTCCAGCTTCAGTAAAGAATAACATATAATTATGCGCTGAAGCGGTAATGATATGTTCTGTAAAATCTTCTTCTCGGGTGTTTGTTCCGATAGAACCGCGACCACCGCGACCTTGTCTTTTGTATTCGGATAACGGAGTACGTTTTACATAACTGTTATGCGAGATGGTAATGACGATTTCTTCATCATCGATAAAGTCTTCCATGCGCATATCTTCTGCAGAATGCACAATGATAGAGCGACGCTCATCCCCGTATTTATCTTTGATCTCTAAAAGTTCGTCTTTGATGATTTTCATACGAAGACCTTCATCAGAAAGGACTTCTTTTAAGTATTCTATGGTCTTCATCAATTCATTGTATTCTTCTTTAATCTTATCGCGTTCCAGTCCTGTAAGACGACGTAATGTCATGTCCAGGATAGCACGTGCCTGAAGATCTGAAAGGGCAAAGCGTTCCATCAAACCTGTACGGGCATCTTCCGGGGTTTCGGAAGCACGTATCAATTTGATAACCTCATCCAGATGATCCAGTGCGATCAGGTATCCTTCCAGGATATGGGCACGTTTCTCTGCTTCGGCAAGTTCAAATTTGGTTCTGCGAATTACGACCTCGTGACGGTGTTCCACGAATTCGTGGATCATGTCTTTCAGGTTCATCATCATCGGTCTTCCTTTTACAAGAGCGATATTGTTTACTGAAAATGAGGTTTGTAGAGCTGTGTATTTGTATAGATTGTTTAATACGACGTTAGCATTTGCATCACGTTTGATATCATACACGACACGGAAACCTTCTCTGTCTGATTCGTCTCTGATCTCAGAAATACCTTCAATCTTTTTCTCATTGACCAGTTCGGCAGTCCGCTTGATCATATCAGCTTTATTTACCTGATACGGGATCTCGGTAACGATGATACACTCTCGTCCGGATTTCGTTGTTTCGATCTCCGCTTTGGCCCGCATTACTACGCGTCCGCGTCCTGTTTCGCAAGCTTCTTTGACACCGTTGTAACCATAGATAATACCTCCGGTAGGAAAGTCGGGACCTTTTATGTACTGCATCAATTCGGATATCTCAATTTCCCGGTTATCGATGAAGGCTATTGTTCCGTCTACCACCTCTGAAAGATTATGAGGAGCCATATTGGTCGCCATACCTACAGCAATACCGGAGGCACCGTTGACCAGAAGATTAGGAATACGGGTAGGAAGTACCGTTGGTTCTTCCAAAGAGTCGTCAAAGTTTAATTTGAAATCAACAGTATCCTTGTTGATGTCAGACAGCATTTCTTCAGCAATCTTTTTCAATCTTGCTTCCGTGTAACGCATCGCTGCCGGAGGATCTCCGTCAATCGATCCGTAGTTACCTTGTCCGTCTACTAATGGGTAGCGCATGCTCCAGTCCTGAGCCAGACGTACCATCGCATCGTATACAGAAGAGTCACCATGTGGGTGATACTTACCGAGGACGTCACCGACGATACGGGCAGATTTCTTGTAAGGCTTGCCACTGGTAACTCCCAGGTCCAGCATGCCGTATAGCACACGCCTATGAACAGGTTTAAGACCATCCCGTGCATCAGGAAGTGCACGGGAAACAATTACTGACATCGAATAATCGATGTAAGCAGCTTTCATCTGGTCCTCAATATTAATAGGGATTATTCGGCCGTTAGCCGATAAATTGTTTTCGTTTTCTGTTTCTTCAGCCATATTAAGTTGGGTTCGATAAAACTAATGCATTATCGTAGTTAAACTAATAACATACGCAGGCGAAGATACGAAAAAAATACCTATTTTGAGAAGCTTTCAGGGCGTTAAATTTTAGGTTGGCAGGCTTTAATTTTTGTAGCAAAAGTCCTCTTCTGAAAGGCAAGGATTTTTATATTCCAAGCTCCCTGCCAATTAATAATATGAGTACGTTTGCTTCCTGTCATTTGGAGATGTACAGCGTATACTAAAAAAATGTTTTATTATATTTTTATTGTTGATGTAAGATATTTATATTTCTCATTATAAGTATTTTATGATTTTACATTTCAGGGGATTACGAACTGACGTTTTATACCTTGAATTGTTTCGACAAGGGCTCGGGAGAGTAATTTTAAATTATCCTAAGGTTTCTTCTAAGAATACAGGGACAGACAGGAAATGGAAATTTCGGAATTATAATTTTGCTCCTCATTCTTTACTCTCTGAGAGGTAAGATTATGCATGCTGATTTATCTTAGATTTTCTATGCTTTTTACTTCAGCATTATAGCCGTTCAATGCATCTTTTTTAATGACAATTACTATGTTGGCCAAAGATTGTTTTCCTGTGCGGCGAATGTGCAGGATGAGTTGATCTCCTTTGGTGTTGATTTCTGTAATTACATCGTGTGCAATAGCGTTAGCCATTAATTCTAAATAAGGATATTCAGATTGGTAGATATCATTGTTTATCAGTTTTAATAATCCTTTGTAATTATCTCCGGAGTTCGAAAATAACAACGGAGTGTGCAGGTCACAGCTAACGGATGTATCTGAAAGTGCATTATAATTTTCAAGACGTACAAAGCTGTATTTATCTTTTTCTATCTGAATCTCTTTAGGTGCTTCATCAGAGGTAGCAGAATAGATATATTTTCCACTGATGATGGACTGTTCGTCCTGAACTTGTATCCTCACATAAGAATATTTGTTGCATATACTCGTATCAGTAAGGGAAAGAGGGTAAAACTGTTCGCTGATTCCCGAAATTTTCACAAGTTTACCTTCGGCACTGATCGTGTCTGTAGCCTGTAAGCTATCATTTAGTAAAGCTACCTGATCTCCGATAATGAATCCTTCTGTTTCCATGTTCCGATAACTGAGTGGCAAACTCAGGGCAGAGTTTGTTTCTGAAGAATCCTGTATCGAAAGACTATAACTTTTACTATTGTTCTGGCAGGAAGTAAGGCTAACACATAGGATACATATGGTTATTGCCGCTAAATGGTACAGAGTCTTAGTCATAAAAATGTATAATTGTCTTCAAAAAGTAAAAAAATGCCTTAGCAAATTTGCTAAAATTCAGTTGCTTTATGTGTTATATGCAAAAAATATACCTGTTTTTATAAAAAGTGCTGCTTCTATTTTACAGATTTATAGTTTATTGTGTGGAAATCATTGTGTTTTAGGCGAATAAGTGTTTATCTTTGTAATATCTGTTCCGGTATTTATTGAGTTCTCTTTTGCTAAAGTAGGTTTGTTATAAATTAATGAAAATTTAAACTCTGCTTTATAATTACAAAACAATAGATACGTTAATTCGTTTTATCAATATAAAGCTTTCACTCTTTTAAAAAAATTAGCTATGATTTTCAAACGTGTAAATTACCAGATTTTGAGTGAATTAAAAGCCAAAGGTTTTAATTTATTAGTATCGGATCATTCTACTTCCGATCAGACACCTATTTATTTTCCGCTAAAGGTTGAAAATGTTCAGAGTTACGTTCTCAAACATTTTGATCGTGCAAGTCAAAAACTTGACCGTGCTGGTGAGAAACTTTGCAAAATCAAATTGATGTTGCTCATTGACGAAGTGCTTATGACATATGACAAGGAGCATGTTTGCGGTGTTATACAATTAGAATAATTCCAGTTTTAGTTTTCAATATAATAGGTTCAATCTAATAAGCCGCATATAATATATTGCGTTTGAATGAATAAAGCGCAGGATATCTTTTTGTGTGTGATGCGATCTTTTCTTTATAAGCCCTTATAAAATCTTCTTTTACTTCCGGATCTATTCTTTCGAGATAGGGAATTAATGTAGATCCTGCAATAAACTGGTACAGATCGTCCGGAGATTGTGCAATTATAGGGTATACTTTCTGCATGACTTCTTGTTTTTTACTTCCGCTCTCAAATAATAATTGCGCATAATCATCTATACGGAGTACGGGAGATTCTTTTTTCCAATAATTCAGTGCTTTAGCGTAAGGTTCTTCCTGCGCAAGTTCCAGGATCAATATATTCAGAATGTTGTCATTCTGTGCGGGAATCTGTATAGCCAATTGTCCGCCCGGATTAATACGTCTTATAATGGCTGGAAGCAATGACTCATGATCCGGAATCCATTGCAGTACAGCATTCGAAAAGATAAGGTCCCATTTTTCATCTCTATCCAGTTGTTCCTGAATATCTCTCTGCAAAAATATGGTTTTGTCGTTTGCAAAAGGGGATGTCTGTGACAGCATTTCGGGCGAAGCATCTATTCCGGTGACTAAAGCATCTTCAAGATAATCAGATAGTTTTCGGGTGAGTTCGCCGGTTCCGCACCCCAGATCTATTGCCTGTATACCTTTTTTCTTTTCAATAGGAGTTATCAGATCATAAAAGGGTGCGAAACGTTCTTTTTTGAATATAATGTATTGTTCAGGATTCCAGCGCATAACTTTTAATTTTTGTTAATTTACTTTTTTGAATGCCAGGTCATGGAAGTCGTAACTAAAGTCTGTAAGCGGAGAAATAGCATTCATTTTAAATCCCTGCAACTTTTGCTGGTTTATGTCCAAATGTAAAAAAGCATCTGCATGGAAGTATCTGTTGTTCCACTTGACGACATATTTATGGTCTTTATAGAAGAAAAGCTCCCCTGTTAACTGCGGCGAACGTTTTACGGCGAACATAAGTTTGCCGTTTTCTTTGTAAATGTTGACTTCTCCCAGCCAGTTATCAACAAATTTACCCATCAACATGTTTTTGTATGGATTGGAATTTTTGTTTTTTTCTATTGTTTGCCAGACCTCTTCCGTTATTTTATCTGCTGAAGAGGTACTTGCTGCTATACTGGACTGATAAGTAGCGACCCAGTCTTTACGTGGTAATCCCAGATAGAAATCTTTGATTGTATTGGATATGGACATGAAAGCTGCTCCTTCCTGTTGATTGGTGAGTACTATTATTCCGAGCTTCAACTGTGGAAGCATGACAATCTGAGTGACTATTCCTTCCAGTCCGCCGGTATGCGATACTTCGAGTTTGCCGGCTACATCGGTGAGTCTGAATCCTAACCCATAAGCTCTGAACAAGGAATTGTAAGGAGGGACGGTGGTTACAGGCATAAGTGTCTGTGGAGTGCTGAGTTCGGCAAGCTGTTCTTTACGAATCAGCTGTTTACCTTCAGCATCGCCTTTATTTAATTGAAAAAGTACCCATTTGCTGAGATCTTCTACATTTGAATAGATTCCTCCGGCCGCATCTACTGTCGTACCGCTGTATCTTTTAATGACCTTAAGCTTACCTTCTATGGGCACATGTGGATCAATAGAATTGTCTTTGCTGTTTAGCAACTGCCAGTTGGGTGCGGAGTGATCCATATGCAGAGGTGTCAGTATGCGTTGCTGTATAAAAGATGCCCACGAAAGTCCTGAAACCTTTTCAATCACTACACCTGCGATTACATACAATAAATTGTCATAATCGTATTTAGTTCTGAAATCAGAAACGGGCCTGAGGTACTGCATATTCCGGATAATATCTTCCGGAGTAAAATCGTTTCCATCGGGCCATATCATCAGATCTCCGGCTCCCAGACCGAGTCCGCTTCTGTGTGTCAGTAAGTCACGGATTGTGAAATTTTCAGAGACATAATCGTTGTAAAGTTTAAACTCGGGGATATAGGTACGGACCTGATCATCCCACTTGATCTTCCCCTGATCTACAAGCATAGCCAATGCTGTAGCTGTGAAAGCCTTGGAATTGGATGCTATGCCGAAGTTGGTCAACGGGTCGACAGCTTTTCCGGTATTGATACTGGATACACCGTATCCCTTTTGAAGGATGACTTTTCCGTCTTTTACAATACCTACAGCTATCCCGGGTACATTGAATGTTTTTCTCACATGTTCCACCAGTTCATCCACTTTGCTTTCTTCGATCTGCTGTCCATAAGTGGAGTGTAAGCTGCATAGACCAAAAATAACAGCCAGATATATTCTTTTCAGGTTTCCAGGGTATATCTTATGCATATATCAGTACTTTATTGCGATGTTATATTATAATTGAAGCATATTTTTAAGGGCAGGAATATCTTCTGCGATGTAAGTTGCTCCGGCATGACTGAGTTCTTCCTGATCTCCAAAACCATATAAAACTCCTACAGAGTCCAGACCTGTATTTTTTGCACCTATTATATCATGCTTCCGATCTCCGATCATCAGTGTTTCTGTCAGGTTCTGAATGTTGTTTTCCTGCAACACATATTCGATAACATGGGTTTTGGTGGGTCTGGAGTCGTCCAGTTCGCTGCCGCCGACAAATTCGAAGTATTGATCTAAATGGAAATGATTCAGTATCTGTGTAGCAAATACTGTGGGTTTGGAAGTGGCAAGATAAAGTTTGTATCCTTTCGAACGGGCTGATGCCAGGAGTTCCGGTATACCTTCAAACAGTATATTTTCAAAAAGACCTTTGTCTGCAAATCTTTCTCTGTATTTAGCGACACCTTCATCGGCCTTCTGCTCATCAAAATGATATATTTCTATTAAAGATTGCTTGAGGGGAGGACCAATGAGAGGCTTTAAAGTGTTCAGATCTGTTGTCTCAATATCAAAGTGTTCAAGGGCATATGCAATTGATTTGGTAATGCCTTCAAAAGGATCTGTCAGTGTACCATCCAGGTCGAAAAGCAAATTGCGGTATTGTTTCATACATGTCAATATAACATAAAAGTGTGAATATATGATACGCAGATCGGTTAAATTTTAATAATGGAATTGTCATCTAATTGTTTTGTTAGAATTGCAGTCCTGCATTAAGTTAATTATCACGCTGACAAAAATTGATAATCTTATTGGAGGATGATGTTGAAGAAAGGAGCAAAATTGATTAGTTTAGCGGCTGAAGCAAACATAAACTATGCAGGATTATTCTAAAAAAGGTAAATGGCCTATTGTTTTTATTGTAAAAGTTGTCGTATGGCTGGCATTGATCTTATCTTTTCCTCTTCTTCAGGATGTATACAACAGGAGTGCCTATCTTTCTCAGATTGCATATGCATTGAATACTTTTCTGACCGCAAGTGTTTTATTTTCAGTAGGCCGCTTTGTGATGATCGCCTTATATACGCGCAGAACCGAACGTCAGAGTGTACGTGGTAATTTTGTACTGGGTATCAACAGAGTGACTGCTGTGTTGAATTCAATATTTGCAATTATTGCACTGATGCTTGCTTTTGGTATCAATCCTGTAGGATTTGTGACAAGTATGACTATCGTTGCGATGGCTATCGCTGTCACATTCAGAGAGTATATTACCAATATGATCAGTGGTCTTATTCTCATGTTTTCTGATCAGTTTTCGATCGGAGATCGCATTAAGGTGGGGGAGTATCATGGCAAGATCGTGGATATTACGCTTGCTAATATTGTGGTGAAGAATGATGAAGATGATATTGTGCTGATTCCGAATAATGCTGCTTTTACAGAGAAAATCGTTAACAAGTCTGTCAACCAGTCGAATAAGTTGTCTGTCAAATTTGAACTTCCCTTATATGCTGCTGCAAATATGGAGGAACTGGAAGAGAAGTTGAAAAAATTGCTTATACATCATCCGGATGTACACTGGACAGATGATGTGGCGCTCAAAGTCGTCAATATCGGCAAAGACTATGTGCAATATAAAATTGAATTCAATGCCTTGAACAGCACTAATAAACTGCACCGGCAACTGGAAAATGAAGTATTGACGCTTATCTTAAAACAGCAAAGGGAGCATTAAATTTTTCTGATTTTTACTTTTCTGACGAAGTGGTGATTTCCTTTTTCAAGGATCAGATCTGCGCGGTTGCGCGTAGGGAGGATATTTTCTATCAGATTGGGTCTGTTGATTTCATTCCAGATATCAGTGGCCATTTTGGTGCTTTCCTCCTGATCCATGCTGGCATATCTGTGAAAAAATGATTTGGGATCCTGAAAGGCAGTGGCTCTTAGCGATTCAAACCGATCTATATACCATTCCATAATATCTTTTTCCTTGGCATCTACGTATATGGAGTAATCAAAAAAGTCGGAGACAAAGACTCCTGTACGCTGTGAATTGACCTGTAAAACGTTGATTCCTTCTACAATCAGGATGTCGGGTCCGTCGATGACAATCTTTTCGGCAAGAACATCATAGGCAAGATGGGAGTATACCGGAACTTTTATATTGGATTCTCCGGATTTCATATCCGAAAGAAATGTCAGCAAACCTTTGGTATCATAACTTTCCGGAAATCCTTTTCTGTTCATAATCCCTCTTTCCTGTAGTATCCTGTTTGGATAAAGAAATCCGTCTGTTGTTACCAGATCTACTTTAGGTTTACCCGGCAGCAGCGAAAGCACTTTTTGCAATACACGGGCTGTGGTGCTCTTACCTACTGCGACTGATCCTGCTATACCGATAATAAAGGGTAATTTTTTATTGTTAGCCTGAAAAAAACTGTTGGTATCGTGATGTAATATTTTGGAATGTTGAATGTGTATATCCAGCAGATGTGCTAAGGGGAAATATACTTCCTCAATTTCTTCCATTGTCAATGGCTCATTCAGCGCGCGTAAATGTTGAATATCGCTATCTGAGATACTGTGTGAAAAGTGGCCGTTAAGCTGTTTCCATTCTTCACGGGAGAGCTTTTGAAAAGGACTATTGACTGAATTTGGATTTGACATCAGTATATATCGATACTTGTGAGGTGCAAATATAAAATGTTCTTTAAAATATTAATGTAAAATAATTAAAGCATATTGGAGTCGATCACAATCGGATTGGATAATATTTTGTGTACAGGACACCTGTCTGCAATAATTGCTAATCTTTTTTTCTGATCGTCATCGAGATTGCCTTCAAATGAAATATGGCACTTGATATAGGTGGTTTGCTGCTGCACACTTCTCTTCACTTCTGAAGAAAGTCGGATGATTACTTTATCCAGCTCCCATTTTTTCTGATCTGCATACATCCGGACTGTAATAGCTTTACAGGAACCTAAGGATGACAGTAAAAGTTGTGTAGGTGCTAACCCTTTATCCTGCCCGCCAACTTCTGCCGGCTCATCTACAATGATCGTATTTACATTATCTGTAATTGTTGTCTTGTATTTTTCCTGTTCTATTGTAACGATAATTTCTCTGCTCATAGGGTCAATGTAACGTCTGTATCTGTACTCGTATTAGTCTATATCTTCCAATAATCCTTCAATAATAAGTGCACCAGTGGCCGGATTGGTAGCTAAAGGTACATTGTAGAGGTCGCATATACGCATCAGCATTTGTATATCCGGTTCATGGGGATGTTTACCCAGCGGATCTCTGAAAAATATAATACCGTTGACCAGGCCTTCTGCCGCCATTGCTGCAATCTGTGCATCACCTCCTTTAGGGCCGCTTAATTTGAGTTCTACCGGTAATCCGGTCTGTTGTACATAGGAGCCTGTAGTGCCTGTTGCGACAAGATGTGCGTGTCTCAGGGACTCAATATGGTCTTTGACAAAGGCTACCATTTCGGCTTTTTTCCCGTCGTGAGCAATCAGAGCTATTGTTTTTTTCATCTATATTTTTAAAGTTAACCAAAGAAAATATATGCTATTATAATGGCAGCTATCAATCCTACGGCATCGGCAATCAGGCCGCAGGTAAGGGCGTGACGCGTATTTTTAATACCTACAGATCCAAAATAGACCGCCAGTACATAAAATGTGGTCTCTGAAGAACCTTGTATTACGCTTGCTAATCTTCCCTGAAATGAGTCTGCACCATATGTTGTCATGACATCGACCATGAGTCCTCTGGCTCCGCCACCACTCAGCGTTTTCATCAAACCTACTGGTAAAGCGGGAACAAACCGGGTGTCAAAGCCCATGGCTGCAAAAGCAGAACCAATACCATTGACAATATAATCCATACAGCCTGTCGTACGGAATGCGGATATAGCTACGAGTATAGCAATCAGAAATGGAATAATCATTACGGAAGTCTGAAAGCCTTCTTTTGCACCGTCTATAAAGGCATCATATACATTTATCTTTTTTGCTGCTCCATAAGCGATGAACAGGACAATAATAGAAAAGATGAGTAAGCCTCCGATAAGGCCTGTGATCTTCTCAATTTGCTCTGGCGGAAGGCCATTTAGACCAAAATACAGAGCGGTCATGAGACCGGCAAAAATACCCAGAAAAATCAGTATAGGTAGTTTAAAGAGATTGATCTTCTGAAAGAAAGCAACGGAGATCATCCCTGCAATAAAAGAAATAAAGGTACCTATTAACGAAGGAATAAAGATATCAGCCGGATTGGCTGCTCCGTTGGCAAGGCGCAATGCTATAACAGAAGTCGGTATCAACGCGATTCCGGCTGTATTAAGCACCAGAAACATAATCTGTGCATTGGTCGCTGTGTCTTTCTGTGGATTAAGTTCCTGCAGTTCTTTCATCGCTTTCAGTCCTACAGGAGTGGCCGCATTGTCCAGTCCCAGCATATTGGCGGAGAAATTCATAATGATAGAACCGTTTGCGGGATGATTTTTGGGTACTCCCGGAAATAGTTTGCTAAAGAAGGGATTTACGCCTTTTGCAAATAAGCTTATCATACCGGCCTTTTCGCCTACTTTCATAATCCCCAGCCAGAACGTCATCATACCTACAAGTCCGAGTGAAATTTCGGCTCCTGTCTTGGCACTGTCAAACATGCCATTGATAACCTGAGAGAATATTTCGGTATCACCGAGGAAGAGTAATCTGCATAGCGCAACAATAAATGCAATGATAAAGAAGGCTATCCATACGTAGTTTAAGGCCATATTGTTTATTTGATAGCGTAAAAGTAGTGTTTTAGTCCTTATTCTTCAAAAAGTTCCAGGCAGATTTGCGATTTCTGGATTTTCGGTCGGCAATAAGATCAACTACGATGTTGTCTATGAGAGCTTCATTCTCACTTATCATACGGTCAGCAAGTGACTCTAATTTCTGAATATTACTTTTGGTTGCTGCGTCCAGTGAAGATTCTACCGACAATAAGTTATTTGGTTCTATCCTAATGTAGTTTTGGGTACGCTTTACAGACCTGAAAAGCTGTCGAAGGAAATAATCTGTGCTCTCTGATGAGCTGCTTGTCATGATATCGACAAGAGCAGGTCCGATGGAAATAGCCCATTTTTTCTTGAAATCTTCATAATTGTAAGCATTCCGGGCTGCTCCTGTACCCAATGACAGAATAGATATGTCTGTTATCTTGAACGTATTGAAGTTTTTTAATACTTCAAGTAAGGCTGAAATTGAAGGGTTTTGAGCAAATACTCCACCATCCAGAAGCGGATAACGAATATTAGCTAACGAAAATATTTCAGCAACCGAAAAGTAGGTGGGTGCTGCGGCAGTAGCCCGGCATACATCCCGAAGATAAAAATCACGTGACTCACCGTGGCTGATTGCTTTTTGTTGTCTGAAGAAATGATTTTTCCGCAACTCAATATTATAAGCTGTGATAATACAGGGTTTGATGAGCTGGCTCAGTTTGGTATCTCCGAAATAATCCATGAGTACACTTTCGAATATCTTTGCATCATAGAGTTCACTCAGGACACCGAATTTACTTAAAAATCTTCTCCAGCGTGTGGTGGAGAAAATCTGTGGTCCATGATCCAGATAAATGTTGAGCGCCTCACGGGTGGTGAAACGGGGACGATTGGGATTGTCTTCACTGGGACATAATAACAATGCTGTGAGAATACCTCCTGTACTGGTCCCGGCAAAAAAATCAAAAAAATCCGAGATATGGATATTCGGATCATTGGTGGCTATTTTAAGTTTATCTTCAAGATTGACCAGCAGAAGACCGGGTATAATACCACGGATTCCACCGCCATCTATGGAAAGTATTCTTTTCATTATATTTGGATTGTCAAAGTGAAAATATTCAATTTTATTGAAAAAAAAGTAATTCCTGAGTCACAAAGTATGTGCTATAAAAGTATTCTTTGTATTTCGGAAAAATATCTTAGTTTCGGGTATGAAAGATCCGCTACAATTAAAGGAAAATCTTGTTAAGCATATCAAACAGGCTACTGACAGACGACTGCTGGAAATTGATACAGCGCTGGTGCAGGCTCAGGAATCAGCTAATGATGATACGAAGAGTAGTGCAGGGGATAAGTATGAAACTTCGCGTGAGATGATTCAGCAGGATATTAACAGATTGCAGCAGCAACGTGCGGAAGTAATACGCGAACTGGATATTATCAATAAGATCGAACCGGAAGGGGCTGAAGTTGGTAAATTGGGTGCGCTGGTCGTGACAGACAGATTTACATATTTTGTGGCAACCAGTCTTGGGCAACTTGTCATCGATGGGGATAAATATGCTGTTGTCTCGGCCCAATCACCAATAGGTAAACAATTGATTGGTAAGGGAAAAGGTTAGGATTTTGAATTTAATGGTATTCGTCAGACAATTAAAGGAATATATTAAGATCTTATATTCCTTACAAACAAATTGAAATTATAGTTGTTAGTATCATAGTCTTTTGGGGTATGAACCTGTATAAGATGTAAAGGTTGAATATAAGAAAACTGTTAAATTAAAAAATTATGAATGTAAAAAGATTTATTCCCGTTTTATTCATGGCAGGACTTCTGACTATGAGTATGATTTCGTGTAAATCCAAGATCTCGGATGCGGATCTGAAAACGAAGGTTGAAACTGCTGTAAGCGGTAATCCGGATGTACTGGTGGATGTGAAAGATGGTGTTGTCACACTGTCCGGTACAGTGGCTACTGAACAAGAGAAAATCAGTCTGGAGACTGCTGCAAAATCTGCAGAAAAAGGTGTTAAATCTGTCGTCAATAACATTGTTGTAGAGGCTGCTCCGGTATTGCCTACTCCTGTAGACGATACATTAGTCAAGAATGTTGCAGATGTCATGAAGGACTTTCCTGCTTTATCGGCAAATGTGAAAGATGGGGTCATTCAGGTGACAGGAACAATCGAACAGGCGCGTATCAAAACATTGAAACAAGCGTTGGATAATCTGAATCCTAAAAAAGTAGATCTTTCGGGATTATCGGTTAAATAATTATTTTAAAGAAGCATTAACATGGCATTACAAGATAAATACAGAGCATTATTAGATACTGCTCAGGCATCAGGAATAAATGATTTGCAATTTGCTGAACAGGACGGTGTACTTCGTATAGCAGGAACAGCTCCGACAGCGGAAGTGAAAAATAAACTTTGGGATATTTACGGACAGATTGATCCTAATTTTCTGACAGGAGATGTCGTGATGAATGTAGATGTAGCTACAGAAGTACCTGGAAGCGAAGTACGTGTAATTACTGAAAACAGTAATCTGAATATTCGTAAAGGGCCCGGTACGGATCAGCCTATTGTAGGTAAAGCTGCAAAGGGAGAAATCATCACGCTGATCAGCAAGGCAAACGATCAGTGGTGGCTGGTGCGCACAAAAGATAATGAAGAAGGATATTGCTATGCGCAGTATCTGGAGTCTGTGTAATTTTCTACATAGCATATAAAAAGCCGGATCATTGATCCGGCTTTTTTAGTATAAGCCCGGTACTTATGAAAGTGTAGTTTTTAAACTGAGTTATAGCAGTTGGCGGGGACGCCAACTGACTTGAGAGGGAGTCTATGCTCCGGCTTATGATAGTTGAGCTGCCGCGTTTGCTGGTGTCCTCACCAGCAATGAAGTTGTTATCTATGTGCAGTGGCTAAGAGTTAGCGGGGACGCCAACTGACTTGAGAGGGAGTCTATGCTCCGGTTTTCGATATATAAGTCTTCGTTTGCTGGTGTCTTCACCAGCAAAATAGAATGTTACTTATTCTTTGTAATGCGTTAAAAAATCAAATGGGCTTTCTTGAGATTCATAGAATGACGAAGATGACCAATAATAGTTTTCAGGTGAATCGCATAATTTCCAATGTTTTTGAATAGGATTATTGTGCATGTATATCAACTTTTCTTCGATGAATGGTTCACTCCAACACTCCTTGACCATATGATTTTTTTGCCAAAACTGAAATAAACGATCCTTAGCATTGACTTTATACGCTGACAGTTCCTGATTATTCAATTGCTTTTTAAATTCATGAGCAGTATAATTTAACAAAGCACCTTGTACGGAATTCCTTTCCACATCATCTTCTATTTTCCATAATAAATGAATGTGATTTGGCATAATAACAAAGCCATATATCTTACATCTTTTATTTTTCACCAACCATCTTAAGCTCTCTATAATAATTGATTTATGTTTATCAATTAATAAATTTTGCCATTTAAAAATAGTTGCAGTGAAAAATTCGATATGATAGCTTTTTACCATTTCTGAATTTAAGATTTATTATTTTGTTTTCATAATGTTATAAATAGACAGTTGGCGGGGACGCCAACCGACGCGAGGGAGAGTTTATGCTACGGCTTATGATAGTTGAGCTGCTGCGTTTGCTGGTGTCCTCACCAGCAATGAAGTTGTTATCTATGTGCAGTGGCTATGAGTTGGCGGGGACGCCAACTGACTTAAGAGGAAGTTTATGCTATGACTTATGATAGGTAAGCCGTAGCGATTGCTGGTGTCCTCACCAGCAATGAAGTTGTTATCTATGTGCAGTGGCTATGAGTTGGCGGGGACGCCAACTGACTTAAGAGGAAGTTTATGCTACGGCTTATGATAGTTGAGCTGCTGCGTTTGCTGGTGTCCTCACCAGCAATGAAGTTGTTATCTATGTGCAGTGGCTAAGAGTTAGCGGGGACGCCAACTGACGCGAGGGAGAGTTTATGCTACGGCTTATGATAGTTGAGCTGCCGCGTTTGCTGGCTTCCTCACCAGCAATGAAGTTGTTATCTATGTGCAGTGGCTAAGAATTAGCGGGGACGCCAACTGACTTGAGAAGGAGTCTATGCTACGGTTTTCGATATATAAGTCTGCGTTTGCTGGTGTCCTCACCAGCAAAATCAGATCAGTTCTGTCTTTAAAACCTTTTACTTAAATGTTAAATAGACATTCCAAATCTGTTAACTTTAGTTATTTTTGATTATTCAATCGTGATTATATGAAGAAATTACTGAGTGTTTTATGCTTTATGCTGGCTTTGTCGGCATTTGCGCAGGAATTATATATTCCCCGAAATATTAAACTGGCTTATGAACGTGGAACGCGGAGTCTGTCCGGAGCTCCCGGACCTGCCTACTGGCAAAATAAAGGAGTATATGATGTGCAGGTGAAAGTGGATGCAAATACAAAGATTGTCAGTGGTACGGAGACTATCGTATATACCAATAACAGCCCGGATACATTGAGACAAGTGGCGATTCGCTTTGATAATAATGTACACAAACCTAATTCGCCACGAGCTGCTTATGCTGAAACTGATTTTCTGACTTCGGGATTAAAAATTCATTCTTTTGCCATGAATGGCAATCAATATGAGGTAAATGCTCAGGATTGGGGAACTGCAACCTTAGGAGCCTTCGAAGATGCCATCTTGCCTAAGGGAAAAGCGACGTTTACGATTTCATGGGAATATCCTTTATCTGTACAGAGTGACAGGGAAGGACAGGTTGATCCGGAGACATTTTATGTGGCTTATTCATATCCAAGAATTGCAGTGTATGACGATTATAACGGATGGGATATGCTGGCACACAACGGAAGACAGGAGTTCTATAATGACTTTAATGATTATACGTTTACCATTGCTGCCCCTAAAAATTATGTGGTATGGGCTACCGGTACATTTCTGAACCCGGAAGAGGTACTGATGCCTGAATTTTTGAAGCGATTCAAACAGTCATTAAGCAGTGATACACGTATGCATATTGCGAATGAACAGGAAATGAAATCGGGAAATGTAACTCAGCCAAAAGAATGGAACGTATGGAAATTTAAGGCTGATAAGGTTACGGATTTTTGTTTTGCAATGAGCAACCACTATGTATGGGATGCTGCAAGTGTTCAGCTGCCTTCTAAGCGGGTCAGTGTACAGGCTGCGTATAAATCAGGCACAAAGGATTTTGAGCAATATGTAGGGTGGGAACAATATTGTATTGACTGGTTTTCCAGGCACTGGCCGGGAGTAGAGTACCCATACACAACGATGACTGCTGTACAAGGGTTTGCGGATATGGAATACCCGATGATGATCAATGATTCGAGTGTACCGGATAATCTGCTGGATGCACGCCAGACAGTGGACCATGAGATTGCACATACATACTTTCCATTTTATATGGGTACAAATGAAGCCCGTTACGCATTTATGGATGAGGGTTGGGCTACAGCTTTTGAATACCTGATCGGACTTGATGAGAACGGTGAAGCTACTACTAAGAAGATGTTTCAGGATTTCAGAGTAAAAGGCTGGATCTCGGATCCTTCTGCTGAGCAGGATCAGCCTTTGATCTCCATGAGCTCACAGCTTAGCGGTGCGGGATACGGCAATAACTCTTATATCAAATCGGCGCTTTCTTATCTTGCTCTTAAAGATTATCTGGGGGATGCCTTATTTAAAAAAGCATTACACCATTATATGAATAACTGGAACGGTAAGCATCCGATTCCCTGGGATTACTTCTATTCAATGAATACCGGGTCAGGGAAAAACCTGAACTGGTTTTGGCAGAACTGGTTCTTCAGCAATAATTATATTGATCTGAAAATAAACACTGTCAAGTCTGTACCTGGTATTATAGAGGTGGTAGTAGACAATATCGGAGGTTTTGCAATTCCGTTTGATATGCATGTCACTTTTGCGGATGGAAAATCTGCTACAATACATTACACTCCTCAGGTATGGGAGAAAAATTCAAAACAAACAACTTTGCGTATTCCTGCCAAACAATCCTTGAAAAAAGTAGAGTTGGATGGCGGTATTTTTATGGATTATACGCCTAATGATAATGTAAAAGCACTTTAACGGAGATTTTTCTAAAGTGAAAAAGGATCTGCAAGCAAACTGCAGGTCTTTTTTTTGTTAAACATTATCAGAATAAATAAGCAATTTGTGCACCTAACCTTGTTCTGTTATTTCCGGGTACAGAAAGAGGATCAAAGGAATAGGAAGGTAGCTTATTTCTCATCTCGTAGTCAATGTCAAAAGAGAAGCGCCACGCTGTACGTTTAATTTTGTTAATATTAACACCCCATGAAGTGCCAACTTCAGTTGAAGAGGAGGCATTATACAGATAGTCATGGTATATTAAAGTTTTTGCAAATACACCTGAATTGGTGACAGGTAGAAGTAATTCCTGCGTTATCGGTAGCTTATGTCTTATACGCAGAGATCCAATTAAATCTGTTGGTTTCGTTAAGCTAAATGTTCTTTTAGCTCCCAATCCTGCAGTCATTGTGGAGATTGAGATGTGGTTTCCTGTTAATCCTTCTTTTTTATCTTCAGACTGATAACCTATTATTCCATTGAACTGATAGTTTCTCCATACTTGTGTAACATCTGCTTTTACGTATTCCTGACGATACAGATAATTATTCTTCATCAGATCATAGTTAAAATCCCGCCCGTCTATAATTCCTCCTTCTAATCCGACAGCTGTCTGATGATTCAGGTCTTTTTCTAATATCCACAATGCAGAAGCAGTATAACTATCCCTTTTATATTTATTCATTGGGATATAGGTTAATACTGAAATATTGTATTGTTTAAAAAACTGTTCTTCCTGAATGGTTGCAAGATTAACATAAAGACGCTGCTCTTTGTTTAACTGATGACGTATATGGACACTGATACCATGTCTTTTTAGGTCATTATTGTAATTGATCTCTTTAATACGTTCAATAGCATTTCCATATCCATTCATAAACCAATTTACGTATAGCGGATCTGCTGTATTTTCAGTGTATTTACTATTTTTAAATGCAACATTTACACGTTCTCTTCCATATCCGTACAAGCCTCTTAAGTGGTAGATCCATTTTTCAGTTTGATAACCTACCGATAGTGCGGTGTTGAAATTGTGATCTTTGACATCTCCTCTGGGATCATTGTTTGAAAAATTATTTCCTACCCGGTAATCGAGATCTAATGTCACAGGAACACGGTTGTTGAAAAAATTGTGCTGAATTCCTGCATCTAACTTGTAGGTATCCCGCTCATAATAATTGTTTTTTAAAGAGCCGTAATAAACAGGAGCGTCCTCATTCCACCTTGTCTGATGTCTTAATCTTGTGCTGTCTTCCATTTGTTTGGAATAGGCAAATTTACCCCAAAGCTGAGTTCCTCTCCATTCTGTTTTTCCTTCAGTTTGTACTTGCAGTTTTCTGAGCTTGGTTGCATCCTGTGAAGCAATAAAATCCCCGGTATTATAATTGCCGGCAATCAGGATCTGATTAAAGTTATTCTTTACTTCTTTTGACATCCATACACTGTTTTTGGTGGCCATCTGATAACTTCTCATATATACCGAATGTGTTGAGTAGCTAATGTTGGATATACTGTCAAAAGCAGTATTTTCCTGAGCCACAATTCTGTGAGAGGGAAGAAAAACTATCAGGCCTAAATAGAAATACTTTATGTATGCTTTCATTTGAATAGAAAAGAATAGAAAGCGTGTCTTTGTAAAAAGACACGCTCAGTTATTAGTCTGCAAATCCTCTTGGGTTTGCTTTTATTACTGTAAAATCTTCAGTTGAGTTATTTGTATCTTTCAATACTCTTCTGCCAGAAACAGTAGTCGCTGTTTTGCGCATAACAGATTGTGAAGAATAAGAACCATCTGTTGCGAATGTATATCCTGAATCAAATGCAGGAAGTAATTTTTTAGGTATACGGCTATCCGGTAGATTGGGTTGAACTTCTACTGCATCCATTAACCATGCTGACGGGATCTGTCTGTATGTTTTTGCACTTGCTGACGGAGCGACTAAAGTGGGTTCATAGTAGCTTTTCAGCGCTTCTACCGCCTGGCGTGTCTGTCCTTTAAATATAAAATAAGAATCTCTTCCCGGACTGTCCAGGATCCAGTCACGCGCTTCATAATCAATAATATCAACATTAGGCACAGAAGGGTTGTCAATATCGGATGGTAAAGGATTTACACCCGGAAGTTTACCATAATATACTTCAAAATTTGCACCGCTCAGGTCAACTGTTAATTCAGGTTTTTTAATCGGAACTTCTTTACCATCTGCTCCTATAAAAGGAATTTTATGGTTCAGAGCGTTTTGCGCAATAATAATGCTTTGACCGGGTTGTACCGGATAACTTTTCCCTGTTCCCGGAACCATAAATAAATCACGACCATATACATAATCTGTATTAGCAGCATTTCCTACAGTCATGTTAAGAGATTTGCTCCAGTCATGCTGACCATTGGCCTGTATATGAGTCGTAGCTGCTCTGGTACTCTGTCTTCCATACAAACGACCAAAATAAAGACTGTCAGCATAAAGAACCTGATCTGTATTGTTGTATATTTCTATAAACTGATCTCTGTACAGCGCACCTTCCTTGTTATCTGATCCTGCATAATAGATTTGTTTGAGTACAAATGAGCCTGTCTGACCAGCAATCAAATTAAATTCAAGTGATGTAGTGTTTATCAGAGATACTCTTTTATTGGATGCATTAAATGTAATGTCTGTTCCGGGATCTTCTCCGGCAAGGGTAGTGTACTCTTGTCTGGGAATAGTTACAGATGCATCTATGTCATATGATCCCGGTGCTAATCCGGCAATCTGAAAAGTACTTCCGTTTGCAACATATTTTGTGACAACATTTGTAGACAGATTTCTTAATGTTATCTGAATATTTTTCAAAGGAAAGGTTTTTTGAAAATCAGTATTGGAATAATTGATCTTTAAATCAACATCTATTGTTGCAACATCCGGAGTTTCCTTTTTACATGCCGCAAACGGGAGTAGTAGGATGAAAAGGTAAAGTATTTTTTTCATGTTAATAAAATATAGTGTTAAAATTTATAGGTAATCTGTGCGCCATAATTAGGTGAAGAATTAGGTGTTTTCACGGTAGTGTTTTGAACTATATAATATCTGGGCTGATAATCTAAGAAGTTGTATACATTAAAAGACAGACGTAAGTTTTTATTGATTTCTTTAGCCATACTAAGATTGAAATTGCAGAAGATACCATCGTTTTCACTATTGTAATCTTTCATTTTTTTCAGTCTTTGTTCATACAAATACAGATGTGCAGGGTTTTGAGGATCATATTTTGTCACCTCATAGTAGGTCAGATCTCTGGTGTAGTATGCGATCGGATAGTATTGGATATCTGTAAGTGAAGAATAATTAAGGAGTTGAAAATCAGCCATTATTTGTACAATAAGGCGTAATTTTGGAAAATGTGTTGTTGTACCGATACGAGCGTTGCTGAGGTAGCTGTTATTTTTAAGCGGATCAAAAATTCCGAGCGTTACATCCTTTGGATCAGAACCTGAACTATTGAAACTCTCTTCATATTTTGAATTACTTTTTGAGGTCGCTTTAGTCAGACCTCCTGCAATATTTACAGATGTGTAGAGTGCTTCAATCTTTGGAGAACTGTATAATACTTCAAACCCGTAATTATCTGTGCTTAGTGAGTTTTGAAGTGTTCTTTTATTAAGCATATAGACTTTCTCTCCAACTACTTCCACTAATGGCTTGCTTCCTGTGACAGGAGTTGCTTCATAGACCGGTAACATTAATCTTTCACGGTTAGATATGGTATTTATTCCATTTCTGTTTTGTTTCAAAAAGGCATTTACACGAACGGAGTGGTTGTATTTATTCCACATTGCTGACCCTTCTAATGTTTGCGAATACTGAGCTTTTAATTGTTCACTTGGCGGATCATACCGGTGGACATAGATTCTCGATGTACTTTCAGCTTGTTTTCCGTTGTATGCATTCAATAACAGGTATTCGGTAAATACCGGTCCAGGGTAGAGATGGGCGAGACTTGGAGCTTTAAAAGATAATCCATAAGCAAGGCCAAGCTGTAGATCTTTGCTGGGTCTGTAACTGATATTTGTGCGGGGTGAAAAGGATTGATGACCATTTTGTGTATCCCATCTTACTCCGGCTGATACAGCAAGCGGATTGCCAAAAACGGATGCTTTGAACTGATCTTCAAGATATAGTCCTAAATTCTTTACAGGCGTAAGGAGAGAGAAGTCGTAATACCTTTCTGTATTAAGGCTTAAGCCTTTATTGGGTCTGCTGGGGTCAGCCAGTCTTCCTTTTCCATTATTTATAGAATAATCCGCATTGACACCAAAATTGATGTTGTGTGTTAAGTTCCCAATCTTCCAAACCGCATTGGTTTCTAATCTACCGGTTAGATTTAAGGGCCTTCCATCCACATGGTCAACAGCAGTATATTGACCTTTGTCATAATTTCCTTCTACGATTCCAGTTTGTAACGCGTCTGTATAAAGTACAAAAGCGTCATTGTAATAATACTCTTTATAAGATTGCTGATGAGCTGTGCTAACGCCTAAATTTAATCCAAAACGTTTGAAAAAACTGTTATTAATCTGATAACTGGTTCTGCTTGATGCATTAAAGTTCCAGTTGCCATATTTTACTATAGTAGATTGCGTATCATCTTCATCTTTGGCTACTCCATCCAGCACTTTGTTGTACGTGCCCTGCAGAGTATGTTTCCATTGTTTTTTATTCCCGAATCTGGTCGTCCAGATTACAGTACCGTTAATTCTGCGATACTGTTTGATCTTATCGCGGTTGTCTGCAAAGGAATTGACATATCCCATATCCACATTTAGATCACCTAAAGCAGGACTCAGACTGAATCCTTTGGAAAAACCATATGAGGTCGCATTATTTCTGCTTTGAAGACGAACAAACGCTGGAGTTTTACCGGCTTGTCTCTCAATAATAATTGCCCCATCAGATATATCTCCATAGCGTACCGGAGCAACACCGGAGATAACTTCTATACGTTCGATATTCTCTGTCGGTATTTGTCTTAAATCTATTCCTCCAAAACTGCTCTCTCCGCTGTAGCTGGTTGCCGTAGCAGCGCGATTTCCGGTCAGGTTGTATTCGGATTGTGATACCGCCAGGTTAGAACCGCTCAATCCAAAAATACCTGGATTTCTGCTTTGCATATTTGCATTGTTACTCATCGCAATATCATCCATAATAATGGCGACACCGAAAGCATTGCTCATCCCGTGCACATTTCTAAATCGACCCGAGGTTTCTTCAAATGCTCCTCTCAAAGTTATGTTCTGCATCTCCTGTACAGATGGGGCAGAGACTTTCCTGTTGGGTAATAAGTTGAGCAGATCGTTCAGACTCAACGATGGATACCGCTCAATCATATCTCTGTCAATGAGGAGAGAGGAATTACTCTGAGATCCTTTAGTAGCCTGCACAGATACTTCCTCTAAAGCCAGACTATTGTTATATAGAGTAACTGGGGGAATTGTACTTATGTTATTGAAGTTGTACTCCCGTTCAATGGTCTTCTTTCCTAAGAATGAAAACCGGATGGTATAACTGGAAGGGATTGCTCCGTTTAACTGAATACTGTATGATCCTTTCTCATCAGAACGTGTATCCAGTCCAATTTCTAAAATCTGTATATTGGCAAAAGCGAGTGGTTTGGATTGTTCGTCAGTTAGTGTACCTTTTATTGTCTTTTGTTGTGCGTACAATTTATTTGGCGTTCCTATAACGGAGATGACCTCAAGTACAAAGAACAAATATATAGGCAGAAAACGAAACATACAGAAAAGTTTGGGTTAACCTCTATTTTAAATTAATCTAAATAGACGGCAAAAGTACGCAAAGAAACAGATTAGTTGCAAATTATTTATACTAAATCTAAATAAAAAAGTTAATTTTGTGCCCAGAAACGTCGAAAAATGAGGATTGGTATTATCTTGAGCTTAATAATTGGTTTTGTAGTGTTGCTTTCTTTTAAAGGATTTGATTCACAACACGAACAAATAGGAGTGGATTCTTTACGGTCCTTATATCAGCGTCCGGTTGGAGAATGGCCGAGACCTGTTATAGATTCGGGGGTGAAATGGGAAGAATTCAAATCTCTGCCTAACTTTGATACCGGATATTTTGCTATGATGGAACGCCCGGAAGTGATACTGGGTAAAAATCTTTTTTTCGATCCCATATTGTCCGGCTCTAATCAGATATCGTGTAGTTCCTGTCACAATCCGCAAACCTCATGGGCAGATAAAGTACAGGTGCCTGTAGGACATGATCATTTGAGCGGCAACCGCAATACACCTTCTCTTCTGAATGCACATTCCCGTAAAACCTTTTTCTGGGACGGACGAGCCGCTACGTTAGAAGAGCAGGTACTGGGGCCGATTCAGGCATATAATGAAATGGCAATGGATGCTTCTCAGCTTCCGGCCAAACTTCAGCAGTATAAAGCTTATCGGGAACTGTTTCAAAAGGCTTTCGGAACAGATGTTATTACTTTCAATATGATTACTCAGTCTCTGGCAGCGTTTCAGAATACCATATCCAGCCGGAGAAGCCGGTTTGACCGGTTTTTAGATGGCGAATATAAGTATCTTTCGGATCAGGAAATCAGTGGTCTTCATCTTTTCCGAACCAAAGCGCGTTGTATGAATTGCCATAACGGGCAGTATTTTACAGATGAGGATTTTCATAATATCGGTTTGACTTATTACAAACGGAAGTATGAAGATCTGGGACGTTATCATGTAACACATAATCCGGAGGATGTGGGTAAATTTCGTACACCATCGTTGCGGGATGTAATGAGTACAAACCCTTGGATGCACAATGGATTATTTTGGGATATCACAGGATTGCTGAATATGTATAATAGTGGTATGCAGATGAATAGTGCCACTGCCGAGCAGAAGGCCAAAGATCCGATGTACCCGGTGACTGATCCGCTGATGAAGCCTTTAAAACTGACTAAAGAAGAGATACAGGATGTCGCTGCATTCCTCAATGCCATCACAGCCACGGACTATAAGATGCGCAGACCGGATAAGTTGCCAAGAGATTAGCTAATCCGGATTTGTTTATCACTTTCTTAAAAAAATATTTAGAGCGTATCAGAAAAATACGCTCTTACCATTTTCTCAGTTGATAAGCAGCATCCCAAAAGTCGTATTCCAGTCGGGAAGCCGTCACAAAGGCTTCCGTCATTTTTAGACGTGTGTCCATGGTTGCTGTTGCTGCTACCCTGTCACATATTACGATTGCCTTTCGGACCTCTTCTCCGAATTCTTCACCTGCATAGGTGTCTATCCATTTCTGATAAGGATTATTTTCCTGTCGTTGATGTGTATAGATATAATCGCCTACCTGTTTGTAAATCCAGAAACAGGGAAGTAAGGCGGCAATTCCTACTTCGACTGCATCCAATGCTGCGGTACTTTTCAAGAAGTGAATGTAGTGATGACATGCCGGCTGGATCTGTCCGCGCTCCGTAACACCAAAATCTTTAAAATAAGACTCATGCAGGGCATTTTCAACAATAATTGCATTGGCTCCGAAGCGCATAAAGGCCAGTGCATCCTGTATGTGATCTGCTCGTGCTCCGATAAGAGATAATGCTCTTCCGAAATGTTCCAGATAAGCGGAATCCTGTGCCATATAGAACTGAAACTTTTCAACAGCTAGGGTGCCATTCCTTAATTCAGTGATAAAAGGCATCTGCAATATATTCGTATAGACCGGCTGGATTGTTTTCCAGGCTTGTTCAGACCAGTTCATGTTTGATAAGTTTTTGAGGGTTGAAAAAATGATTGAGAGGGCCGTTACCTTTTCCGGTCTGTACGTCTTTCCCGTTGAGGATGGCCTGATGTACATAGTCCTGTCCCAGTCTGACAGCATCAGCCAGACTTTCTCCTCTGGCCAGATAACTTGCGATAGCAGAAGACAGGGTGCACCCCGAACCGTGCGTATTGTTAGTTTCGAATTTTTCAAATTCGAATGTTTGCACTGATCCCGATTGATCGAAGAAGAGAGAGGTCAGCATAGAGGTTTGTAAATGTCCTCCTTTTAATAATACCGACTGACAGCCAAGTTTTAATATTTTTTCACCGGCGATATACATATCATCCAGTGTTTTTACTTCCATTTCGGCTAATATAGCCGCCTCATCCATATTTGGTGTAAGGACTGTCGTGATAGGGAAAAGCTGTTCGACAAGGGTAAGGATAGTGCTTTCCTCGATCAGCTTGTGTCCGCTTGTAGCGACCATGACCGGATCAAAAACTACTGGTGTAGCAGGATAGAGACCTAAGGTATCTGTTATAATCTGAACCAGTTCAGAGGTGTGAACCATTCCTATTTTTATGGCTTTAGGAAAGATGTCGTCCAGGATAGTTTGTATCTGCTCACGTACAGCCACATCAGGGATTGGATAAATGCTGCGTACTCCCTGTGTATTTTGTACCGGAAGTGCGGTCAGGACAGAGGTAGCGTAACATCCGAGTGCGGAAAAAGTCTTCATATCGGCTTGTATGCCGGCACCGCCACTTCCGTCAAATCCGGCAATACTGAGTACGGGGATATAGTTGTATGTGGTATTCATGCTATTAAAATCTTGTTTTTAAGTTCGTATGCAGCCTGCTTCGGATCTGACGCTGCGCAAATTGCAGATACTACAGCTATAGCATCTGCTCCAGCCTGTAAGACTGAAGCGATATTCTGTAAATTCATATGGCCTATTGCAATCAGTGGTTTGTCACTGCGTTGCCGGATCTGTTGTATGCCTTCCAGTCCCCATTCAGTCACAGTGTCGGTTTTGGTGTCGGTGACGAATATCGGACTGATGCCCAGATAATCTGCCGTAGCCGTTTCAGGATTATCCAATTGCTCGAGGTATTCAATAGAATAACCCAGACAGCTACAGTCGGGCCATTTATCCCGGATCACTGTAGGCGGAGTATCGCTGTTGCCGACATGTATACCAAATGCATTTACTTCGATAGCAACTCTTAGATTGTCATTGATGATAAGCGGAATCCGATGCTTTTCTGTGATTTCTTTCAACCGTAAGGCTTTCTCTATAAATTCGGGAGTTGAAGCATACTTCTCCCGGAGCTGAATAATGTCCACACCTCCGAGTATGGCCTGTTCAGCTACATGAAGAATATCTTTACCCTGACAGTCGGCTTCTGAGATAACAAGGTAAAGCGGATACGGAAATCCGGGATGTATCGACATCAGTTTTGAACTTTTAATGTTTCGTTAAACTGTTGCTCCGTGATATTATAAAGTATATCCAGTATATTGACCTGCAGGGATCCGGGTCCTGTGCTGATCTGCTGCGCCAGTTCTCCTGCAATACTGAATAAGGCTGTAGCTGCAGCTGTTGCTTCAACTTTATCTTCTATTACACCTATAAATGCTCCGATCACTGCTGTCGCACTGCAACCTAGTCCGGTAACCCGAGTCATCAGCGGATGGCCGTTGGAGATACGGATTGTCCGTTCTTCTCCGACAATAATATCCGTTTCTCCGGATATGCAGACTACGCTGCCAAAGGATTGTTGTAATTGTCTGGCGGCTTCCAGCGCTTCGTCACTTTGATTACTGCTATCTACACCTTTTGTAGGGGAGGTGTTGGTCTTGGCCAATGCCATGATCTCAGAGGCATTTGCACGGATTACGGAAGGTCTGTAAGGGAGTAATTCAGCGAGTATCTGATCGCGGTAAGGTGTCGCTCCGGCACCTACAGGATCCAGTATCCAGGGTTTTTCCAGTTCGATAGCGGTTTCAATAGCCAGTTTCATGGAAGTCGTTTTGTATTCATCCAATGTGCCGATATTGATGACCAGAGATTGGCAGATACTGACCATATCCCTGACTTCGCTGTGTGCATGTGCCATAATAGGAGATGCACCGATAGCCAGCAAAGCATTGGCTGAATTGTTCATGACAACATAATTGGTGATATTATGCACGAGTGGCGCTTGTTTGCGTACTTCGAGAATGTGTTTCCAGAGCATTTTTCTTCTGTTTCAATGTGATGAATAAATACAAAAATGGCTTGAGGAAATTTCCGAACGGAAGCAGATAGGATAAGACTATAATCTGTCTTATGCGCTTTTCCCTACGCCGGTGTAAGCCGGATCAGGTTCAAAGGGACTGTCTCAATTCTTTTTCAGAATACCCCTAAAGCCAGTACTAAGGTAGTAAATATCTGCAGGGAAAGCAAGAAGCAACAATCTTTGTCATTGAATTTGTGTTGCTCAGGATCGTAATTGGAGGGCAGATGATTGATTCCTCACCATAATAATTTACTTTTTCTAGCTACAAAAAGTATCTTTGTCTGTCCATGTATTTAATAAAACGTATCCATACCACTTTTAAGAAAAATAGTATACTGTTACTTGATAAGCTGCATCAGTCTTTTTTTCGTTTTATTCCGGCCAAAACTTTTAAATATGGCTTTTGCGGAGGGAGTGTATCGGCATTGAATATTTTTATTTACTTTATCTCCTACAACTTCATCCTGCAAAAACAGATTGTACACATCAATAATCATATTGCAGTCAGCCCGCATATCTTTGCTTTTATTATCGCATTTGCCGTTAGCTTTCCGATTGGCTTTTATCTGAATATGTACGTTGTTTTTCAGGAAGCCAACAGACGGAAACGGATACACCTTTTTCGTTATTTTCTGGTAGTATTACTCTGTATCTTGCTGAATTACTGGTTGATCAAATTGTTTGTTGAAGAGTTCCATATTTATCCTACTCCTTCAGCAATGCTGACAACCGTGATCGTAACTGTAGTGAGTTATACCTTACAAAAAACCTTTTCTTTCAAAGGAAAGAAAAGGCTGATCGCTGAGCAACAATATTAGGTTTTGGCATTACTATCTTTTTTATCTGGAGTAAAGATTCAGCAAAGGAATATCCAGTTTTAAGCCCAGGCTAAATACCCATGCATCTATAACACGGGTATTCATTTTTGTGTTCTGTGTCTCATCATAATAAGATTTTAGCGGAATTCCTTTTCCTCCTGCAAAAATGACTAATGGTGTATTTTTGATGCTGTATAAAAGATTTAATCCCGGACTGAATACCTCTGTGAAATGAACTTCCTTATTGTAGGCTGAATCCGGTGTAACTAAATAATGGTTGACAATATTACCGAGATCAAGAAGTTGTGCATGGAGGTTGACATGTTTAAACAAGCCATTGTTTTTATATGTTATTCCTATTGGAGCTGTGATACCTCCTGTAAACTGCTTACTTAGGGAAGCATATTTGTGGGTAAACAGTTTTCCTCCGAAAGCACCCACATATGCATTCAGATCTACAGATGTTTTCATTTTTTGTTTTAGCTTATAGGAGGTAGGAGGGAGTGCATACGATTCGATTACCTGCGCTAAAGCATTGGCATCCTGAGTCGCCATTACATCGCCGAAGAAGCTGGTGAGTTTGAGTAACTGTTCTCCATATTTATGGAGATAGGTACTTCCGAATTGAGAAGAATCATTGCTGTAGATGAATCGTTGAATATTTTTTATATCATCTACAGATAGTTTTTTACTGTATGTAATTATACTTTCCTGAAGAGCTTTTATGTCTGATTGCAAAACTATTTTATCATAAAGATTCATCATTTCAAAGAATGCGAGATTCTTTTCATCTACAGCACTTTTTATAAGAAACTTAATCTTATCATCCACAAGTAGTGCATTTAGAGAAGTTTCAAGAGATTGTTTTAATACTTTTCTTTTTTCCTTTTCATTCAGATGCCCGGTTATTAATGCTATTCTTTTTATTTGTTCCAGTTCTTTTTTGGTAAGAGTTATGGGATCGGAATTATTCGTCTTCCAATATTTAACCTCCAGTGCATCTTTTGTTTGTTGTATAGCTAGTTGAGATATCCCGGGGAGGGTAAATTTTGTTTTGAAAATTTCCTTTTCGCCTCCGGATTTAAGGATCAGAAAATTGTCTTTTATATTCAAAGACATCTTATTTAAATCTGCTGATTCATATTTATTTCCATAAAATTGATCTGCAAGTTTAAGAGTCTTCTGCGTAGCAGCTGTAAAGTTCTTCTGCTGGATATCTTCTATTATACCAAGTATATGCTGAACACTTTCTAGATGTTTACTCATTGGAGAATTGCTTACTCCACCGGTGTAAGGTGTAATATCTATGCCTTTGATGACCTGATCCAATACTTTCCAGATACTGGTAAGGGATTGTCCTGTATTATCAGACTTATCCGATTTCAGTAATTGCTGCTGCTCCTGGTTGATCTTATCAAACTGATTGAGCGATATCAACAGGTTACTCATCCATTTGATAATATTCTGATAATCTTTTGCCTGATTGTCGTTGTTTTTGTACAGATCAGAAAACTCCGAACCATACTTTAATCCTAATAATTCTATAAATGTATTCCATTGATTTCGATCCAGCGTTTTTAACTCTTCATAAGATAACAGACGATAGGTAGGCTTGTTGTCTACTGTATGCAGGGTGAAGAGTTCGTTTGTTGCTATATAGAGTACGACAAAAGATTTGCGTAAAGATTTAGATAACTCTGTATCGTTATTTTTTGCGTATGCCGGATTGAGATAAAAATTCCGGATAATGTCTCTGTAGTTATAGCGTTCCATAATCAGACTATTGAGATCATATCCAAAATCCACAGCGATTTTCAGGTCTTTTTGTTTATCAGCCGGTAAGGTTTGTTTTATCCAATTGCCGTTAACCAGATTTTTGGGCATTTTTACAAAATCATTAGCGATTGCATAGCGCCATGATTTACCAAAATTGGCGGTATGGTATTCTTCCAGATTATCCAGAAGAGCAATTGTTTCGGGAAACGTGTCATAAATAAGGGGATTTTTGACTCGTTCACGCAATTGATCCATAAACCAAATTGCGGCTTCCTGTTTTGCTCTTTTTGCCAGAAAAATAGCCATAGCCTCGATCATCTGTGATTGACTGGGGATATTAAGTCCACTGTAAGACAGGCTTTGTTGTGCATTTTGCGAGGCTGTTATAATGGAGATTTGAGTATTCTGGTTATTTTTTGTTTCTGCTGAATATTCAACATATTGTTTTAACTCTAAGGAAGGGGTATATTCATTAATAAGTTTTCTTGTGGCTGCCCGGAGTTCTGATTTATAGAGACTATCTTTTTTTGTTATTTCTTTTTGAAGAGGATCCGGTTTTTCGATGCTTAATTGTTCATTTTCAATAATATTTTTTAAACAATTGAAAAATTGTTTAAGCGAATCATTTGAGTATAAGTCAATGTTATGAGCTGTAGTAGTTTCTAAAAATTGCTGACTATTTATTTTGCTTGCCAGCTGCTTAAGAACTAGCTTCTTTTTTACTTTATATACACTATCAACTTTTGTAGAATCTATTTTTATACTATCTAATTCAGATTTTAAACTGTTCCATTTTGAAATACTATTGTTAAGATTAAATAGGGCTATTTTTAAACTGTCAATCTCTTTTTTTGTCTCTCTTAAATTATTTATCAAAGTATCACTTTTTATTTTAGTTGACTTTTCCTTATTCGTTTTGATGAGATCTTCTAAAATTTCAATTTTATCATTTTCATAGTTCCGTATAAAATTAGAACTATTTTTATAAAGTGTGTCAATAAATAAACTTTCAGTTTTGACTTTTCCTATCTGTTGTGTAAGGGCTTGATAAATACGGTCTTTTGTTATTATATCAGAATTACTATTGGCTATTAATTTACTCAGATAGAATAAATTATATAATGGTAATTCTTTTTCAGATGGAAATGTGGTTGATGTGTTTGAATTACTCTCTTTACCAGTGCCGGAAGATTGGGCGAATGTATACGCACAAAAAATGAAAAAGAGCACCATTAAGCAAATGGACCTGTTCATAACTAATGAATTTAAGTTAAATAATTTCGCTCCGTTGAAGAAAGAGCATCGTTAATAATTGTATTTCTAAGTTAAGGTTGTTTTTGTTAATTTACAAATTAAATTTTTGTTAATATTTAATTGTAAGTTGTCTTAATCAGATGGTAGTTTTTGCTTGCTTTTATCCCTCTTTCTAGCATATACATGGGTATAGCTTATACTTAGAATTGTTAATTTGTTATCAGGAGTATTTTATGAGAAAATGAAGAAGATAAAACTTGCCACAGGATATAAAACAATTTTATCTATTCAGTGTGTGGCAAGGCCTTAAAGCTGTTCAGGCTTGCAGGCCTGAACAGCTTCTTATTATAACCTTATTTTGTTGATTTAGTTATAGTATAACGGGGTGAAACCTGATCTGTCATATCCAGTACAATATCATATATTCCTTCCTGAACTTTGATATCATATCCGTTATACGTCAGTTCTCCGGTATTATTCAGCGCATAGCTGTTGCTAGGATCATTGTTAAGGCGGAATCTCAGATCGCCCGTATTCAGTGCGTAATTATTCAGGTAGTAAATATTGGGTTTGTCCTTATCTCTGTTCAACGGAATATCCAGACCTTCCGATCCGTTGGGAGTAGCGGAGCCTGCTATTCCCCAGACAAAAGTGTTGCTTACTTTTTTGCCGCCTATTGTATTCCCGTTCGGAAAGTTGATAATCAGGGAATCAATGTCTCCTGTAGGAGTAGGTTTGAATGTAAATGTAAAATTGTCATTCAACTGGAATTTATTCGCAGATATCGGGAAAAGTTGATTGCGCGGATAATTCCGCTCATTAAATATAACCAGTCCGTCGATAATCTTAACACAAAAATCATGATCTTTTGATGAATAAAGGCCTTCAAGTTTTTTCAAAGAATCATTCGATACAGGCGTATTCTGTGGAATCTGGTAAGGTTTGTCATATAGAATAGAGGTAATTTTACTCGTTATGAAATCCACGGGATTCATTTCCGCATTACAGAGAAGGATAACGGTAATATCATCTTCTGGAAGATTAAAATATCTGCATCTGTAGCCGGGACCACCACCGCTGTGACCTATTCTTTTTTTACCATACAGGGAGTCAATTTCATAACCGAGGCCATAATGTTTGTCCTGATAAGGTATCTGTGCCTTGTCCAGAGTAGCTTGCTTCAGAATTTTATTGTTTTTCATGCCCCTGTTGAACTTCCACAGATCTTCTACAGTAGAGTACATGGCTCCGGCACCGAAAGGATGTGCCGTTTTAAAGCGTAAGGCTTCATTGGAATGTTTATCCGATAAGAATTCATATCCCATTGTTTTATTTTCGTTCTGCAGCGTTTTTAAGTCAAAGCCGCTATTTGTCATCTGCAGGGGTTTGAAAATATAGGTGCTTATTGCTTTGTCATAATCCATTCCGCTGACTTTTCTGATAACATAGCCCAGCAGGTAATAGTTGGAGTTGGAATAATTCCAACCGGTATTAGGTGTGAAATCGAGCTTTTTACCCGAAATAAAAGGTAAAAACGTCTCTTCATTGATCGTATAATCCGCATCATCTGCGCCCGGTATTCCGGAAGTATGATTCAGCAGATTTTCAATATTTATCTGATCTCCTTCCGGCAATCCCGGGAAATATTTGGAGAGCTTGTCCGATAAAGAAAGTTTACCTTGTTCTGCTAATTTGAGAATGACAGTTGATGTGAAAATTTTAGTTGTAGAATATATTGTATAGATACTGTTATTAGTGTTCTTTTCCCTTTTCGGACCGTTTTTATAGCCATAACTTTTTTCGAAAATTATTTTACCTTTTTCTGCTACAAGGACGGTTCCGTTAAATTGGGATGCCTTTTCATAATGGGTGAGAAGTTCATCTATACGCTTGCTTTTTTGACCATACAATTGTACCTGAATACCAAGTATTAATATAAAAGGGATCAGAATATTTTTCATAGAAGAATTATAAAAGCCTGCAACTGTAATTTTTGCTTATACTAATATATGAAAAATACTTCATCCGGACATTGGCTGATCATAACCAAGACCGGGCTACTTCCAATCCCTTTCTTATCCTGAATATCCTAAGCAAAATACGGAAGTATATCTTCCAGACAGCTTAATTCAACGAACTGCGGATGCTCGAGGCGATGTTCATGCTGTTCATGCGTCCAGGTGACATGATAGGGGATATGTGCCGCATGTCCTCCGATCTCCAGTACCGGAAGGATATCCGATTTAATCGAATTGCCGAGCATCAGAAAGTGTTGAGGCTGACAATCCAGATGCTTCAGGAGTTTCTGATAATCAGGAATCTGTTTGTCGCTCATAATTTCGATATGATGGAAATAGTTTTCTAATCCTGATTTTTTCAATTTGCGCTCCTGATCCAGCAAATCTCCTTTGGTTGCCATCACCAGTTTGTACCTGCCCTGCAGTTGCTGAAGAGTTTCTTCTACTCCCGGTAACAGTTCTATGGGTCTTTGTAAAAGATCCTGACCTAATGCGATTGCCTTTTCTATAAGCGTAAAAGATGCTGTTCCCTGCGATACATGTGCGAAGGTTTCAATCATACACAGCATAAATCCCTTTACCCCATAACCATAGAGGTGCAGGTTTTTCATTTCTGTACGAAAGAGCTCCTGTGAGATGGTATGATGAGGCAGATAGTCTTGCAGAAGATTGCAAAATTCTTTTTCCGTTTCCTGAAAATAAGGTTCATTGACCCAAAGTGTGTCATCTGCATCAAAAGCGATAACCTGTATTTGATTTTTCATGTTTAATCTTTACTTTTCACTTGCGAAGTTGCACATATAAATAATTTCAAAAAAGGACATTTGTCCCAAGCCATATGCTACGAACTAATCTGGATCTTTTATCCTATATCAGCGGTCTTTACAACGGTCAGGATCGTAAAGACGATATTATCTTACGCAAATTTGAAAAGGGACAACTGCTGTTGCAGCAGGGAGATACCTTGTCCAGACTCTTTATTGTGAATGATGGTATTACGAAGTGTTATTTCCGGGAGGAGAATGGTAAGGAATTCGTGGTTGAATTTTTGGGGAAAGGGGAAATACTGGGCGAAGTAGAGGTCATCAGTCGCATCAATTGTTTGTGTAGTATAGAGGTACTCGCTGAAACAGAAGCTTTTTCTATTGCTGTACCGTATTTCAGAATGTTGCTGGAAAAAGATATCGTATTTAACCGGCTACTTATGGAATCGTTTTCCAACCGTATTGTAAATACCAGTAGCCGGGCTTCTTTCCAGCAATTATATACGGTCGAATACAATCTTTCCAAATTGTTGCAGCTGCAGTCAGATCAGCAACTGGATATCTCCAAAGAGGATATGGCCGCTTATCTCGGTATTACCATACGAAGTCTGAACAGAACATTGAAGAGTATGAAATAAGTATCTGGGAGATAATAAAAAATAGTATCTTTAACACACTAACCAGTAACATCAACCTTATGAAAACAATCTTTATTAGTCCGCTGATTGCAATGTGCGTATTGGCTTCCTGCAACAATACTCCTGAGGAAAAAATAAACACGCTGTCCGGCAGCTGGAAATTGATCGAGAGTAAAACGATAAAAGAAAAGGATACCACCGTAGCTTTTACGGATACCAGTAAAACGGAGATGATCAAAATGTTTAATGATACTGATTTTGCTTTTTTCAACCATGACAAGAGTAAAGGCAAAGACAGTACAGCTCTCTTTGTGAGCGGATCAGGCAAATATATTCTGAAAGGAGATCAGTATCGGGAGAACCTGCAGTATTGCAGTCTGCGGGATTGGGAAGGTAAAAGTTTTGATTTTACGCTGACGATGAAAGGAGATACACTGATTCAGAAAGGAATCGAACATATTCCGGAATTAAATGTGGATCATGAAATCATTGAAAGTTATATCCGGATAAGATAACAGAGGCCGAAATATTCGGTCTTATTTTTTGAAAGAAAGTAATCGGATCGGTTTTAAATCTCTTATTTTTGATACTATTGATGATACTTTTTCACTTGTAACTATGAACTTTTCCCTTCAGCCCCTTTTAGAAAATGACTATGTAGCCTTAGTCCCCTTATCCGAAACTGATTTTGAACCGCTATATGCTGCTGCTTCAGATGAAAAAATATGGGAACAGCATCCTAATAAGGATCGGTGGAAGAGAGAGGTTTTTCAGTTGTTCTTTGAAGGTGCTGTGAACAGCAAAGGTGCTTTCAAAATTGTAGATAAGCAGACGGAGGAGATCGCCGGAAGTACACGCTTCTATGACTATGACGAAGAAGCCAGAAGCATTCTGATCGGCTATACTTTTTACGCGACGAAATATTGGGGTAAAGGAATTAATCCCGCGGTCAAGAAGATGATGCTGGATTATATTTTCCAATATGTAGATACGGTGTATCTGCATGTCGGAGCAGATAATATCCGTTCACAGACTGCCGTTGAGCGAATAGGTGGAGTAAGTCTGGGTAAGCGGGAGGTTGCCTATTATGGCGAACCATCCCGTACAAACGTCGTTTATCAGATTACGAAGGAGTCCTGGCTTTCCGCCCAGGGTAATTCCTGAAGTACGATTAATAGACTACTGTTTCTTTGACTTCACAGTTTTGGGAAATCCATGCTTCATCAAAGTCACTTATTTCTTTGCGTTTGCCTTTGTAGATATAATAGCTTCTTTCTTTTTCTCCTTTTACAGCCGGGCCGGGCATTTTGTTGGTGATCTTTTCTTCGGGACAATCTCTGATGAGTTCTTTAGGTTTCGATGTATTTTGCTTAACGGCATTGCAACTGCTTAACAGGAAGATAAAGGATAAGTAAAGTATAGGTTTCATATCGTATTTGATTTGCTAACAGAACGAGTATTAAAGGAGATACGATACACAGACCGCATAAAAAATATAGCGTAGATAAAGGAGCACGGACCGCTAAAGAAAGATTTTTGAAACAAGATGTGCAGTTTATTGTTACTTTTTTAGCTTTGGACTTATTGTTAAAAAGTACATATGCTGTTATAGGAATGAAAAACAATAGTATGAAAAGATCTATTTTAAAAGGAATTTTAATCCTGACATCCGGAATATTACTTGTATCCTGTCAATCTGCAGGCCGTTCGGATTCGACTAAGGACAGTGTTGCCAATGTCGATGGCAATCCTGTACCTGTAACGTACAGCTATCAGAATAACGGAGATACTATAGTGCTTCAACTGACCAATCTGGAAGGTAAGGTGACAGGTGAACTGGCTTATCAGATTAAGGAAAAAGACCGCAATACGGGAAGTATTGAGGGTGTATTGACGGACAGCCTGTTGCTGGCGGATTATGTGTTTCAATCTGAGGGTACAACTTCTGTGCGTCAGGTCGCTTTTAAGTTTAAAGGAGACACGGTAATCGAAGGGTATGGAGATATTGAAGAACGGGATGGTAAAATGGTTTTCAAAGATCCGGAAAAACTTCAGTTTCTCTCTGAAATGCCTTTGGTGAAAAAATAGTATGAGAATAAAAGATATCGCTGTTTCGGCGTCCGTAATACTTATTTAATCGTTACTCCTGCTCTGGCGCAAGGATGTTGCTTGTGCCTTTATAGTTTAATGTTTGTAACCTCTCTGCCCTGTGGGCATCTCTCCTTGAAAAGGAGAGAATTGTTCAGGCTTAAGCATTGTCATTTCTCTGGCGCAAGCATTTTGCTTGTGCCTTTAACAGACAAATGTCTAAGGTGTATATATTCCGTTGAATAAAACAACCCGCCAGCCATCGGGATCTTCATAGGTTTTACTTTTTCCTTCCCAATATGGGTTTTCAGGTGCCACAGTTTGAATATTCATGTCCTGTAATCTTTTATTGGCTGCTTCATACTGTTCCGGAATATCATAATATAGCACCAGTAAATTTTCCTTTGTAGGAGCTGGCAGTGAAACAGGGTCTGCATATTGAGTGAATTCGAGATGATGTCCGCTGTCCGGAAGCCCTAACATGACACCATCGTATCCCTGATGTCCCTTGAAGGCGCCTATCTCTGGCAAACCTAAGCCTTCTTTGTAGAATCTGACGACCTCTTTTAAGTTGTTGGTCGGTCTTGCGATCCGGAATTGTACTGCTTTTATTTTTGCTTTTGTCAAGGTTGAGGATTGTGCATACACAGGATTATTTACCATAGCACTAAGAAGAGGGATAAGAGTAAGGCAAATGAATGTTGATTTTTTCATAAATGTATTGTATTTGATAATAATACAAAAGTCACCTGTTTAGGACTGCAGTACAATATCGATACTACGGTATGACGTACCAATTTTACGGATTTTGGCGAAATTCTGTTGGAGAAATGCCTTTTGCCGTTTTAAAATATCTGGAAAAATGAGAAGCGGTGTCGAAATGCAGTTCCTCCGCAATTTCTTTGATACTCAGAGAACCGTAGTTGAGCAGGAGTTCAGACTCCAGGATTATGCGCTGTTGAATAATATGGATAGCAGGTACGCCCAGTTGGCCTTTGACACATTCGCTTAGGTATTTGGGAGAAATATGTAATATTTCCGCATAATCCTTTACGGTTTTCCATTCTTTAAAATGCTGTTCTACCAGTTTTCTGAATGCGTACAGAATCTGAAAAGGTCTGTTGAGCCCCGTGCCTGAATTTAATAAACAGATCTCACAGATACGGTTGTAATCATACAGCAGCTGCAATGCATAGAGCCGGATAATGTCCGGAAAGAAAGGGGATTGTAACCTGATCTCGTGCTGTATGCGGTTTAGCTTATACAGGGTATCTTCATAATCTGCTTCCGGCAGATCAAAAATAGGGGGGTACTCCGGATTGATATATAAAAGTTCGTCCATGACTTCGCTTCTGACAAATCCTTTTTTTATGAAGGCGCTATCAAAAACAAAGACAACAGCATGGAAATCTGCACTGTAATGCTGCAAACTGTAGCTGATCTCTGCTGGTATGATGGAGATGGATGAAGGCCGGATCTCAAACTGATGCCGGGACACGGTTGCATGACCTTGTCCTTCTATACCGAGGATAATCAAATAAAAATTATTCCGGGCAGCAACAACTTCCTCCGATAAAGCATGAAGTCTGACAAAAGCAAATTCTGCAGGCTTTAGCAATATTGTATCCTGGGTGCAGGTATATTTTTCTGAGAAATCGTTAATGGACAGGAGCATAAGCTATGGATATTATATTATCCCTCATGGGTAAGAGCCTGATGCAGTCCTATTCTGTTGCCTTCACTATCTTTAAATTCAGCAACAAACCCCCACTGACCATTAGAGGTCACCGGATAAAGTATCTCTGCACCATTTTGGACGGCAGTATTCAGTGTTTTTGTAATATCCTGTGTATAAAAATAGACCAGAATGCCGGCCAGAGAAGGCTGATAGATCTCACCTTTAGCTAAAGCTCCGGATATTCCCTTTTCTTCCTCTTTAAAAGGAAAGATAGCCATTTCATTGTTATCAATATTATCCATCTCAAACTCAAAACCGAATACCGCTTCGTAGAAAGTCCGTGCACGGTGCAGATCAAGAACGGGAATTTCAAAATAAACAACCGGATTGGAAGACATAGTATACTCCAATTAAAATGTTAATAAACTTGTATTAAAAAGGATTTAAATATAAAGATCTTTATCCGTAATTCAGGTCTGAGAAAAGTCTTTAAAGGAAGTTTATTTCTTATTGCTGATAACTTTAAGATGATTTGCTATTTCTTTAAGACTTTCATTGCTCTCTTGATATAGTTTTACAAAACGTTTTGTAAAAACCAATCCTACGTAATAGACTAAGGAAATTATAAATACGATCCCAGATTAAATAACGATCATAAATTCGAGATGATCTTCATATTAATGATGTTAAGAATTCTTATGAAACGCTATTACTGATATTGCTCAGCAAGCATTACTTTTTCCTCTCTAATGTTATTCTTAAAATCCAGAGTTGTCATGCCCAGTTTTTGTCGATGATAATAGAAGTAAAAATCAAAAGAGCCTCCAACTATACCTCTGTCAGGCACATAGATAAACCGGTCAATACCCCTTTCATACTCATAATAAAAATCAGGTTCATGCCAGTCAGTATATGTCCAGAATTGGAATGCACTATTTCCGTCTTTAAGTTCCCATTTTTTAGAAAGATATTCTCTTCTATCTCTAAGACGGTCAAGGGTAGCTACATACGTTTCATTTGGTAAAGTATAAATAGGAAAGTCTGTTTTAGTATAAGTAGACTCAAATATTAATTCGAAATCTGATACAGTTACAGGATTTAATTTAGTATTGATAGTTCCATAAACATTGCTGAAGATTTCTGGTCGATTTCTGATAGCATAAAACTGTAAAAGGCAATTATAAGGTGTAAAATACTTTCCATCTTTTCTAATCACTATTTTATATTCGTTAAAATACTTTGTTTTTTCACCATATTTTTCAGAGAATATAGACATTGTATTTCGTTGAAAAAGGTTTTTAAGCTTTCCAATAGATAGCAATTTGGATTGTATACTGTCTAAGCTAATTTCTTTCCAATTATCGCTGCTGCCTTCTAAATTTGGCAGTACTGAAAACAATATTAGGTTCTTTTCTGGATCTTCATATTTATCGTAGATGTTATTTATATATACAATATTATAGAGTTCTACACTATTATCTATTCCATATAAAGTTTTTGTAGATACTTTATAAGTATGTAAATCATAATTTTGATTTTCCTTCTTGGGTTCAATTATGAAATATTTTGCCTGTCCAGATAAATATGAGTTACAAATTATTAGAAACAAACCTAATAGTGTAAATCTACGGATTGCATTTTGTGCCAGTTTTTCCATTTTTATGATTATAATTTACACTACCCTCGATTGTGTTCGTATCTGAAATTACTCCTTAAAAATACTTTTATGTAAGAATACTCTGATTAATCGTAGTGAACTCGTCCCACATAATTTTTGATATAAACTTCCGGATATATATTAATATTTCCTTCTAATTCTTCTCCGGAAAAATGTAGAAGATTTAACCGGTCGTTTGGAAGAATAACAGATTTGCAGCCGTTAATATATTGTATACCAATATGTATAGGGATAAGTACAGAGTTGTTACTGGCATCAATTTTAACGATGTCCTTATATACACTTTTAAAATCTAATTTGTCTTTTATTCTAAATATTTCATTTACAAATTGTGAAAATGCACTATCTGAAAATTTAATATAATCTATATCTCCGTTACTTTTAAACTGGACAAACATCATTGTAAAAATAGGGATGCAACGTTTAGCTAACTGGTTGGGATATTTGAAATTTGTGTTAAGACTGTTATAAAAACTGTCGAATCCCTCATGTCTCGTAATATTTTGAGCAGAGGTATTATTTATATATATGAGTATCATTAGTGTTGTAATAATACTCTTTATGGTAAAAAATAAAATGTGTTTCATGCAAGTAATTTAAACTGTTTAGAAAGAATTTGCAGGATCAATCAGATATAAGGTCTTGTACAGATAATAATTGCCTGAAATTGGCTGTCCTTGAAAAGAATAAAGTTTTTTAAGTGATTCTTCATCCACAATTGATAAACATCCATTATCACCTTTCTGATCTGCATCAATCTGTATAGGTATCAAGACATTTCTATTTTCCTTATTGTTATTACTTACGGCTTTATATATACTCTTAAAATCTAGCTTATCTTTTATTCTGAGCATTTCGTTCACAAATGGGGGGAGAGCACTATCCGAAAATTTTATTGCTGTCACATTCCCATCAATTGAAAAATGAATAAACATAAGTGTCAATGTGGGAATACATTTGTTATCCAGTTCTGACGGATATTTGAAATTTAGAACAAAGCTTCGTTTGAATTCTGCAAAATTTGAATCTTTATTCGGTTGTTGGGCATAGCTTCCCTTTAAAAATAATAGGATAGCAACTAATAATAGAATAATTCCTTTCATAAACTCAACGGTTACTATATTAATAGTTGGGTATCCCAACAAAATTTTTGAAATAAATTCCCGGATACATAAAATAATTACCCGTTAATCTTTCTCCTGAAAACTTAAATAAATCTACTATGTCCTGCGGTATGATAGTAGATTTGCATCCTCCTATCTGTTCAGTGTCAATATGTATAGGGATTAATACAATATCATTATTTCTGTTTATATCGACCAGATCATTATAAATGCTTTTAAAGTTCAAATTATTTTTTATTCTAATAACTTCAGTTACAAATTGTGGAAATGCACTATCTGAAAATTGTATTGAATCTATATTTCCTGTTTTTCCAAACTTGATCATCATTACGGTATATACTGGAATACATCTCTTGGACAGCTGTTGAGGATATTTAAAATAGGTGTTAAAGCTCTTGTAAAATGCTTCGTAACCTTTGTAATCATTATTTTTTTGAGCTGAAACAGAAGCATTTAAAAAAGTAAGTGTAAAGAATAGTAGGATTATATTTTTCATAAAGAACAGAATTGTTGAAATAAATACTTTTGTTTTGTATTCCTCAGTTTAATACAACTGCATTGATAATATAAAGACTAGAGTATAAGTAATAATTTCCTGCTATTGGCTTTCCTGAGAAATTATAGAGGTTTTTGAGGTCCGAAGCAATGATATTAGATTCACATCCTAAAGGCCCGGTTTTTTCAGATTCTATAAATATGGGGATGACAGCTATTTTATTCTCTTGATTTATATTAATGATGTCATTAAAAACACTTTTAAAGTCTATTTTATCTTTTACTTTAAAAAATTCATCCTTAAATTGATCAAGTACACTATCTGAAAACTCGATTAAGTCAACACTTCCATCACTACGAAATGTAACCATCATCAAAGTTACAGTTGAAATACATCTATCTTCTAATTGAAAAGGATATTTAAAATTTTTAGAAAAACTGCGATTGAATTCAGCAAAACCAGGATTACGATCCTTTTGTTGAGAAACTCCATAATTTATTAGAAGGGTCATTGCAAGTAAGAATATGATTGCTTTTTTCATCTATTATACTTTATAATTTTGCTATTTCTTTTAGACATTCGTTGCGCTCTTGATATAGTTTTAAAAAAACTTTTTGTGAAAACCAATGCTAAGTAATAGACTAAGAAAATAATAAATACAATCAGCGCCAGATTAAATAATGGCCATAAATTTGAAACGGTGTGCATAATAATATCTGATGAACGCTATTACTTATATTGCTCCGCAAGCATTACTTTTTCTTCTCTAATGTTATTCTTAAAATCCAGAGTTGTCATACCCAGTTTTTTTCGATGATAATAGAAGTAAAAGTCAAGAGAACCTCCAACGATTCCTTTGTCAGGTATATAGATAAACCGATCGATTCCCTGTTCCCAACTTTCTCCATGACTTACTCCATATCTGGGCTTGAAGGTCCAAAACTGATATGCATCCATATTCTTAATCCTAAATTTCCTTGACAGATAGAAACGCTCTAATCCCATATTATCAAATCCCTGAAAATAAACGTTCGGAAATATGGGTAAATCTTTGTCACTATAATTTGCTTCATATACTTTCTCCATATCTTTTATCGATAGAAGTTGTTGATTAGTATTAATTACGTTTGCTGGAACATTAAAGACACCTGGATAATTATTCACATAAAATGTCTGCATATAAGATATGTTTGATTTGTAATATTTCTGACCTTTCTTTATAAGTATCCCATACCGCTCAGGAATTTTTGGCTTATTTTTTAATTCAATATTTGATGGTCCATCTGCTAAAAGCTGTTTAAAACTTAGAATGTTAATATTATGAGGAAATTCTTCATATGTTGTCCATTGTTTAACCGAATTTAATGTTGGGAATACTACAAACAAGAATAGATATTTTATTCTATTTTTAGCAAATTCAGGATTTTCTCTTGGATTTTCTATATATTTTGGCATTATATTAAAAAGATAGACAGAATCATTAGTTCCATAAACATCACGAGTTGATAAAGAAAAACGGCTTACAGAATATTCATTATGGACTGAATCAAGGTCTATTAAAAAATTGGTCTGTTGAGCCAGTGCCGTAATGGCAAATAAACTTATAAAGATACTAATCAGGACATTTTTGACCACTTCTGTTTTGTGTTGCATTTTTCTCATTTCTATTGCTTAAAGTGCTTTGACGTAATCAATAAGAAGATTTTACATAAATAAAAGTCAGAGTATTCTTGTGAAAATTATTGATTAATTATAGCAAACTAATCAGTGTATATCTTTAGTAAACTTCATTATTTTAATAATTTGCTCTCCCTACAAGGTTTTTGATATATACTTCAGGGTATATGTAGTAGTTGCCAACAATTGGTCTTCCTCCAAATTGGAAAAGATTCTTTATATCATTTGCAATGATTATTGATTTACAGCCTCCTATTTGCTCAGAGTCTATGTGTATAGGTATCAACACTGTTTTGTTATCTTTCTTGGCCTTTATTATATCTTTATATACACTATAGAAATCTATGTTATTTTGTACGCGTTTTATTTCATCAACAAATTGTGGAAATGCTCCATCTGAAAATTTAATAGATTCGACAATTCCTTCCGTTGAAAACTGTACAAGCATTAGAGTAAAAGTAGGAATACATCTGTCAGAAAGTTGGGTAGGATATTTAAAGGAAGAAGAGAAGCTCTGATAAAAATTTTCATATCCCATTTGCTTATCATTATTTTGAGCAAATACATTGGTGGAAAATAAAATGATTATACTTGTTATAAATTTTCTCATAATTCTAGCGACTTAATTTAACACTTAATATGTATAGCATTGGATATATATGATAATTTCCGGAAACCGGTTTCCCAGAGAAATTATATAAATTTTGTTGATCTGCTTCCATAATTTGAGGTAAATGTCCTGATATTCCTGTTTTTTCAACATCAATCTGTATTGGTATCAGAACAACTCTAGCTTCTTTGTCTATTTTGGTTACATCATTATAGATATATTTAAACTCTATTTTATCTTTTACTCGGTGAATTTCATCGACAAATTGTTGTAAAGCACTATCCGAAAATTTGATTTCCTTTACAGTTCCGTCATTATTAAACTTTACAAGCATTAGTGTAATTGTTGAAATCCCCCGATCTTTAAGTTCTGATGGATATTTAAAATTATCGAGAAAACTAAATTTAAACTTCATAAAACTTGGATGAGAATCGCTTTGCTGTGTAAAAGAACTGTTAACAACAGCAAATAGAATTAATATCAGAAAATATGCTTTTAATTTCATAAAATAATGTTTTATTGACATTTTTGTCCTTTATAACCAGATTGATACTGATCCAACAAGTTTAAACGTTCGCTTTCAGTAGTTAATTTTGAACCAAGTTTATCTTTTATATTTTGCCAAGACTGATTATTAAGACTATTCTTATAAGCGTCATGTAATCCACTAAAAGATAAGGCATATGCGTCCTTGTCCGATATCTGAAAATTGGTTGTCAAATAGTTTGCCATTAATGTAATGTAATTTGATAACATTATATCATGTTGGTTTGGATTGAAAATAAATCCTTTGTAATTAAGATAGGCATGAATTGATTCGTGAATGATAACAGTAGTAATAAATTCTTGTGAAGAATTTGGTAATGTTTTAACATTTAGCTTTACGTTTATATCCATTGTAATATATTGACCTTGATTATTGATTTGTAGATTTGAAGGAATTGCTCTTCCAAAATTATAATCCTCAAGATCAGTTGTTTCGCTGTAGAAAATATTAAATTTATTACTTTCTCCAAAAATGGATAATAATGTTTCTTCAATTGCAAATTCTATATCTTTTTTTATGATTTTATCGACCATGTTTTTAAGACAAGGATTCTCAATTTTATTTTCTATGTTTTCCTCTTCATCTTGATTTCCATTACCACCACCACCGCCAGGAGCCATTTCGCTGTCATCAACCTCTTCTGTAATATCTTCCGGAAAAGGTGATTTTCCCCGGTCATCGCACACTTTTTCGTATCTAGGACTGCAATAATTTCCTACGCAAACTTCCCCAACTTTAATCCTTGCACAAGCTTCTTCTCCTAATCTTGCAATCATTTTAAATCCTTCTCTATTTTGAAGTGAATTATTTGTTGGATAAATACTGTATGTCGTTTGCCCCACAAAATAATCATCTGTAAGAACAACTCCTGAAAATATTTTTGCATTACTCTTCTTATCAGGAAAGAATGTCAGCATTTCATACTGTGGTATATTGGCTTTAGGATCAATCCGTAAAAGTACTTTGAAACCATAATCTTTAGAGCCATTTTTGAAGGTTGCTAATTGGTTAGCCGGAAGTGATAGTTTAACTGGTATATATACAAAGCCATCTTTACTATGAATGGCTTTATCCCACATGATTTTCCTTTGTAAAGATTGTCTGAAATTAAAGTCAGGCGGAACATTGAATTTAGAAAAAGCAATACTATCTGAATGAAATCTGGCTTTAAGCAATTCAACACTTACTTTGTTGCCAGATTCCTTTTCTAAAGGAAAATCTTCTCTTTTACAGTTATATAGGAATAGGGTTGAAACTAAAAACAGCAATATTTTATATTTCATAATTAAACAGGTTTTTAATAGTTGTCATCAAATGTATATTTATTAAATTGAAATAAAAAAAATATCGACAAATATCTTATAGCCTGAGGTTATAATTATGAAAATTTATCTGAAAATGAGGGTAATACGATGAAAGAGTTCTTATCAGCTCTTAAAAGAAATACTAAGAACTGATTATCATTGATGAGATATAATAACTGTCAATTCCAGAATTCAATGAAATGTAGCAATCAGAGAGGTATTACAATACTATATTATCAGTAATCCATTAACTCCGCTTTAAAACCTTACTCAACAGCTTGTGTTCCTCTTCTGTCAATGGAGTTAATTGTTCCATAAGAGGCAATATATTTTCACGTTGTGGGCTGGACAAGAGTAAGTGCAATAACCCAATTAATGTTTTTTCGGTTTCTGCTTTTATACCCATGAATATCTTGGGTTGTATACAGTAGAGTTCTTTGATCACCTGGAGCAAGTCTTGTTTTTGATTCTGCTCATCATAGGAGAATACCGGAAGTACAGCCTTTTGTTCTATATCTGCGAGGTAAGTGGCCGCACCCTTTTCTTTGATGTACTTCTTCTGTTTCCGATAGAGAAATTCTTTCAGATCACTGTTGAGTTTCCGATAAACAATATGGTGATTGAGCTGACTGAAAAGATTATCCTGTTCTCCGTCAGCTAAGGATTCCCGTTCAAAGGAATCAAAAAACGGGGATTCGATATAGACACTATGATGAAAATCTATCGCATTGTTATTGTAGCTGGTCAGTTCCTTTGCGATCTCTACTTTATCCTTATTCAGAAAATAGTAATAGTAGCGGTCACCGATGCTGTCTCCCCAGCGGATATAGTTGATGCGGAAAGGGTAGACCTGCTCCTGATGATCAGCTATAGTCCATACAACAGCATCTTTTTCCAAGATGAGCTGCTCATAGGCCAGCGGTTCGTCAGAGACAGACAGGTTGAATCCCAGGTCCTTATTTAACAATAAAAACCAGCCAAATTCCTGTGCCAGAAACGTGTTAAATTCCGCACTGTTCAGTTGTGCTGCAGTGATGCCGAATACACCCTCCAAAATCACCTTTGTACCGGCATGTGCAGCTTTGGAGATCACTTTATTAATATCTTCATATTCGTCTTTCTGATTGCGTTCTATAACAATACTGTATTCCAGAAGACTTCCTTCGTGAAGGTAAACGGTCTGCCAGGTCGCCCGGGTCGCAAACAACGAAAAAGAAAAACGACCTTTTCCTTTTTTACCCCGGGTGTAAGAGGAGCGTTGTATATTTTTCTTTTTAAGGGAATCCAGAAAATTTCCGAAAGAAATATTCAGAGTTTCCAAAGGAATCCCCTCACCATTGTCCTCTATGACTATACGCTGAATATGTCCCAGTTCATTGGCTTCAGCATACAGATTGACATGTGTCGCTTTGGCATCAAATCCATTCCAGATATACTCGGCAATTGCCTGGCGGTAATCTTTTGGAAGTCCTGCTGAATCAATACTGGCATTTGTGACGTTGGCTTTGTTCTTCATTTCGGAGAAATTATATCAATATACGAATGTAAGAAAACTTTAAATGTTTATCATCTTTTGCTTTTTAAGGAGCTGATCGTAAAAATATGAACGATCATAAGGGAAGATTGTATAATAAGCAGTATTTTCATGTCGGACAGTATATTGCGCTTATGCTATATCTGCAAACTTACGCTCTGTAAAATTGTTAATGCATTAAATACATGCGTATATGAACCTTTTATATTCCCGGAAAAGTATGACTGCAATAGTTGTAGCATCTATCTGTGCAGCGTTTGTGGCCTGTAATTCGTATAAATTTTATCAAAATAAAGACTATTCTTTTTACCAGCCGGACTTTGGGTTGAGCGACACCTCTATGTTGCGTACAGACGGAGTGTATGTCCTGCAGGAAATATGGACCAGTCAGCGTGACACTAAAAGAACAGTGACAGCGAAGGAAAGAGAAATTTATAAATTTTATCCCGCAGGTCAGGTGAATATGGTGCTGGATCCGGAAGATACTATATCCCGTAAAGGTGCCTATGCAGCTGCATTTAATAACAGTATTGCGGATCAGATCGCAAAAAAAAGCCGTACGCTTTTTCAGAGTTATTACAGAACAGAAGGGGACAGGTTAGTAGTACAGCGTATGAATACCCCTTTGGCCCGGTTTAATTATACCTATTTTACGGTAAAAAAGGATACATTGATACAGGTCTCCTCTACTATAGATGGAGGTGGGAAGATCAGGGATAAGTATTATACGGATTATTATAAGGCATACTATATATTTGTGCCGGTGAAGGATACTTTTACGGCGCCCAACTGGTAAGCTGTCGGGTCGCAAAAGAATTTAGATATCATCTGCTGAAATTCATTTAAAAAATAAAGTACATGGCAATACAGATCAACTGGGGTATGATCGGAGCGGGGGATGTCACGGAGGTGAAGAGCGGACCTGCCTTTAAGAAAGTTGCAAATTCGGATCTGATCGCTGTTATGCGCAGAAATGAAGAAAAAGTTAAGGATTATGCCGAAAGACATGGCGTGCAAAGATGGTACACGGATGGACGGGCATTGATCGGGGACAAGGATGTGAATGCTGTATATATCGCTACTCCTCCGGATTCACATGTGGCGTATGCGATAGCAGCTATGGAAGCCGGCAAGGATGTGTATGTTGAAAAACCTATGGCATTAAACAGTGCGGAAGCAGAAAAACTGGTACAGGCTCAGCAGTTATACGGACGCAAACTGGTGATTGCTCATTACCGCAGGGCTCAGCCTTATTTCAGAAAAATAAAAGAGCTGCTAAATAATGGGGCTATCGGCACCGCAAGACTGGCTTCTGTTCGTTATTTTCAGAAGACACTGACTGCAGAACAGTTGCAACAGCCCAAGATGCAGTGGCGTATAGATCCGCAACAATCCGGAGGGGGGTTGTTTCATGATATTGCACCGCATCAGATCGATCTGATGTATTATTTTTTCGGTAAAGTAACAGCAAGCAGCGGTATCTCTCACAATCAGGCCAAAGTATATCCGGCCCATGATATTGTATCAGGACAGATCTTATTTGAAAGTGATGTCGTGTTTCAGGGGACATGGGCATTTAGTACATATGAAGAGCGGGACGAATGCGAAATCATAGGTTCAGAAGGGCGCCTATCCTTTTCGTTTTTTGATCAGCGTATTATACGGTTATCCAATAACGATGGGGAGCAAGAGTTTAAATTTGAGCCTTTACCTCATGTACAGCAACCTATGATCGAAGAGGTGGTAAATTATTTTGGTGGTAGAGACACGAATCCCTGCAGTGCCGCTGAAGGTCTGGCAGTCATGCAGGTAATGGATAGTTTTACTGGAGATGAATCTCTATCTGTCTTAAAATAAAATATTTTGGCTATTGAGCAGCAGAATAATCCTCTTCTTTACCGATGTTGTTGTATACCTTTTATTGAAATTTCTTTTTTTTCAATCGTATTTTTAAATTTGTATCACATTGTTACCTAGTACCTATAAAAAACGACGTCTGTTATTCGTCCAATTCATTCTTCATGAAACTTGTGTTTTACTTTTTGTTATGGTTTATTCTGTTGGTAGTTCCTTACCCATTGCTCGCACAACAAACCGCAGCTGACAGCCTATTGGCTAAGATTGATAAAGAACCTTCCGATTCTTTAAAAGCCGTTTATTATTACAAGCTGGCTTCTACAACGTATCTGCAGGATGCTAATCGTGCTCAGGAATGGGCAAATAAGGGCATGCAGCTGACAAAAGAGCGAAAGTTAAAAGACCTGGATCTGGACTTTCTGAACCTTAGCGGTGTTATTTATCTGAAACTGAATGAGTATGATAAGAGTATTGAAACTCATTTTAAGGTATTAAAACTCCGGGAAGCGAAAGGTGACAAAAAGGGTATGGTGCGTGCTTTTATGAACATCGGAAATGTGTTTAATAAAAGCGGAGACACCAAGCAAGCTTTACGCTACTATCAGGAGAGTCTGACGCTCGCCGAACAGATCCGGGACAATCAGTCTATCGGCAATCTGTATAACAATATTTCAAATATATACAGTCAGGATGCACTGGATAACGGAAAGCCTGATGCCATCAAACAGGCGGTGCAGTATCTGCTGAAAACAATACAGTTTGCAAAAAAGAATGTGCCGGATCAGGATCTTTCAAATACGTATATCTTATTGAGCTATGTCTATCTGAAAGACGACAAACTGGAACTCAGTAAGAAATATACGGATCTTGCTGTAGCCCTTACTGATAAGACAAAGGATAAGCTGGCCGGTTCGTATGCACGTATTAACCGTGCTAATATTCTGGTAAAACAGGGTTTGTTTGAGGAGGCTACACAGGAGGTTGCCCGGATCAAAAAACTGATCCGTGAAAGTGGATTGGATTATCTGAATGATGAATTCAGTACCGATTTTGAGAAAATAGCAAAAGCTGTAAAAGAAAAAGATACTTCCGTCTTATTAACGGACAAGGATAGTCTGCTGCGGGTGAGTGAGGAAGAGGCCGGGCTGCAACGACTCAAAGTAAGAGAAGAACTGCGTGAAAAATATGAAAGTGAGAAAAAGGATCTGGAGAATAAAAATCTGTTACTGGAAAACCGCAGTATAGAGCAGGAAGCTAACCGGATCAAGATATTATGGGTGGCTACAGGAGCTATTGTGCTGATACTGGCAATGCTGTTTGTACTGATACGCAAGAAAAATCATTTGTTAAATGAAGAGCGGGAAAGACTGCTGGAGGCTAATGAAGAAATACGGCAACAAACGGAGATGATAAAGGAGCAGCATCGATCCCTGATGGAAGCAGAGCGGTTCCGGTCGCGTATATTTTCGGTGGTTTCGCATGATCTGCGTGCACCGATCAGTACTTTTCAATCTTTATTATCTTTTTCCAAGATAGCCGAGATTCCGCCGGAAGATATCCGAAGTTCGTTGCTCAAGATTGGCCTTGAAGTCAATATTGCCTCTACGATGCTGGATGAATTGTTAGTCTGGTCTGCGGGACAAATGTCCAGCGAGGAGTTGCGGTTAGTACCTATTGAAGTCCGCGAAATCGTGCAGTCCAGTCAATTGCTGTTTCAGGAAAGAATTACAATGAAGAGTTTAGCGCTAATCAATGATGTATCGGATACATTGGTTGTGCAGGGAGATAGAAAACGCTTTGAGTTCATTATCCGTAATCTGATCAGCAATGCCATTAAATTTAGTTTTACAGGCCGTCCTATTACAATAGGCGCAGAGCAGTCGGATACTGAGCTACAGATCTATGTGAAAGATGAAGGCGTAGGGATGAGCGAAGAGCAACTGCTAAGTCTGAAGAGTATCTCGACGAAAAAAAGCCATCCCGGCACCTGGGAAGAAAAAGGTACCGGCCTTGGTCTCTTGTTATGTGATGACTTTGCTGCCCGAATGGGCTGGTCCATTTCTGTCAGTAGTCAGGAAGGGTTCGGAAGTATATTTTATATCCACATACCTCTTTCTGATATTAGATAAGCAGAAGGCTTACTTCGATATATGGATTCGTCAGATTTTAGACGGCTTTCGCAATCCGTATGTCAGAGCTACGATAAGCATCAGGAAGGCAATCAGCAAAAATGCCGTATCTATCGAAAAACGGAAGGATATATAACCTAGCATTGCCGGACCAGCCAGCTGACCTGCATATCCCATGGTACTGATAACCGGTATTGCGATAGTGGCCGGAACATTCCGGATGCGTCCGCCTTCGCTAAAGAATACAGGAACAATATTCGCAGCACCGATTCCCAAAAGTATAAATCCGAACAGCGTAAGCGGTAGCCAGGAAGCAGCTACAGCAATAAAGATACCTGCAGCAGCGATGACTGATCCGCCTACTACAACTGTCTTCCCGTCTAATCGGGAAATAATACGGTCACCTAACAGGCGCATGGTTGCCATGGCTACAGAGAATGCGGCATAGCCAACACCGGCAAGCTCCGGTGCTACACCTTTATTTTCCCGAAGGAATATTGCACTCCAGTCTAACATTGCCCCTTCAGAAAGAAAAGTGATAAAGCACATCAGCCCCAAAAACAGTATACTTGCCTGTAGCCAGGATACACCCGTCTTTTTCTTTTCGTCCGGTGCAGCCGCAAATTTTGCAATCAATTCCTTCTCTGTGTGCATATCAAACAAAAACCTGAAATTCCAGGAGACAATACAGATGAGTAAAATACAGATAGCGACAATGGCGGTGATAGGGGGAAGTCCCATCTTAATCAGAAAACCTAAGCCCAATGATCCCAATAATCCGCCAACACTGAAAAGTCCGTGAAGGGAAGACATAATTGGTTTTTCAGCACTATTCTGTACCTGTACCCCGTGTGCGTTCATGGCAACATCTACAGTACCGAGCGCTCCTCCGAAAAGGAATAAGGAAACACCCATCCATATTGGCGAGCTGATAATCAGCAGTAAAGGCAGGATAAAAGCCGTGGCCAGTGCTGCCACCAGTATAACCCGGCGTGTACCGTATTTGTGTGAAAGAATTCCACTGACGGGCATCATAGCGATAGCTCCGGCACCCAAAAGCAAAAGCAGGATTCCAAGATCAGCATCATTAATTCCTAATCTGTCCTTGGCATAAGGAACCATAGGCGCCCAACTGGAAATGGCTAATCCGCAAACCAGAAATATAGCTTTGGTTGCAGTAGTGGCCCTTGTTGTTTTGAGTTTCATTTCCATCATTATGATAATCTTATTATTGCAAATAAATGCAAATTTTCATAAAATTGCAAAATAATTAAAGCGTTGTCGAAAAATAAAATTGGTATTTGCAATGAAAATAGAACATTTGGCCATATGGGTAGCAGATCTGGAAAGAATGAAAAACTTCTATATAAAATATTTTGCTGCTGTGGCGGAGGAGAAATATATAAATGAGAAAAAACAGTATATGGCTTATTTCCTGCAATTTTCTGAAGGGGGTACCCGTCTGGAACTGATGAACAGGCCGGATATCTTTCCTGCTACATGCCGGGGGATTATGGAAGGGCTTACGCATTTTGCGATTACTGTAGGAAGTAAGGAGGATGTGGATAGCATGACAGAAAGATTGCGCAGGGACGGATATACGATCTACAGTGAACCCCGGATTACCGGAGACGGGTATTATGAGAGTGTAGTGTTTGATCCCGAGGGTAATCATCTGGAGCTTATTGCTGCTTAAGGTTGGATGTATAATCATTAAATTTTTAAGTCATGTTAAAGGAAGAACGTTTTGATCATATTCTGACTGTTCTGAGGGATTCTGGAAAAGTGGGATATACTCCGCTTTCAGCTGATCTTTCTGTTTCAGAAGATACGATCAGAAGAGATATAGATACCCTGTCAGACCGGGGACTGCTTGTAAAAGTAAGGGGCGGGGCTATACTGCCGGCCAAAAATCCGCTTAATTTTCAGGACCGCAGCTCTTATTTCACTACAGAAAAGGAGATCATTGCCTTGAAAACGCAACCATTTATCAAAGCCGGACAGACGATATTTATGGACGGAGGTACGACTATTTGCGAGATTGCAGCTCATTTGCCTGCTCATTCAAATTTCAGAGTTATTACCAATAATCAGGCTTTGATTCCTCTGCTATCCGTATACAAAGGGATAGAAATTATTGTTTTGGGAGGAATTTACAACCGGGAGGCGCAGGTAAACATCGGTTTACAAACCTGTGAAGAAGTACGTACATATGTGGCCGATCTGTATCTGATGGGGGCCTGTGCTATTCAATATCAGTACGGTATTACTGCCGGCACTAAAGAAGAACGAGATCTAAAACAAGCTATGTTAAAGTCTTCCTTGCAACAGATCGTGGTGAGCCATACGGATAAACTGAACAGTACGTATCCGTTTAAAGTATGCGATGTGTCGGATGTAGATACCTTGATAACGGAAGCAGCAAGTGATGATAAGCGGCTGGATGATTTTCGCGGGTCGGGAATTCAGTTGGTTTAAGATATCCGAAATTATCTTTGCAACAAATGTTCTTCAAAGATGAACGTTGGTCTTTCCGGTTTTTTATTCTTATTTTAGATACAAAATGTAGCAGATGCTACAGGATGTTTACCTTCTAATGAGAAACAGTTATGATTAAAAGAATCTTTTTATTTACACTTTCGGCAGGTCTTCTTGCGGTATCATGTCAGTCTAATACAAATCAGAACAACAACAGTACAAATACATCTGATACCAGCGAAAATGTGCTTTCTGAAAAGATACCTGACATTCCGTTTACAGAAGCTGAACGATACTTTGTCAAAAACACCTATAATAACAGCAAAACCGAAGAGTTAAAAATTACTTCGCAGGAAGAATTTGATCGTATTTTTGGTATGGCAGCTGTGATGGGAGAGGATGGAACGCCTACCTCTATCGACTTTGCTAAAGTATATGTCTTAGCAGTGATCGGTACGGTCACAGATACAGCGACTACCATATCGGCTTCCTCACTGAAGCAGGTCGGTGATCATCTTGTGCTGGATTATATAGTCAAAGAAGAAGGTAAACAGTCATTTACAGTACATCCTGTACTGTTGGTACTTGTTGATAAACAATATCAGGGAGAAGTCAGGTTCAATAAACAATCCTGATTACTGCATTTAAAATTACTGTATGTGCAGAGAAAACGTATTTCTTCTGCACATACAGCTCTTTTTGAAGTGAGCTAAAAAGGGGGACATATCAGTACTCTTGCCGTTACGAGTAATTGTCCCGTATGACGCTGTGTATGCTCTGCTGCATGGAAAAGCAAGCCCGTTAAAGTCGTCGGTATACGCTTACGACCCAGATAGCGGATAGCAGTCAGCTGATCAGTATCCGTACTGCACAATTGGGAGATAGCGGATTGCAGTTGTATTTCCAGTTGGAGCAGGAGACTTTCTACAGTCACTGTGGGATCTACCAGGCCCTCCTTTGCCAGATAGCTCAATTGCTGCTCAGAAAGCGGACGATCCTGTGCATAGGTAAACATACGGTCTATAACTCCGATCATATGCTGTAAGTGAAATCCTATAGACGCAACTCCGGAAGGACGTTGCCAGAGGCTCTGTTCATCTATGCCTTTTACAGCATCAGTAATATCTTCCTGCGCCTGTAAAAGGGCGTGCGCGACAGGCTGCAATAACCCTGGTACGCCGGCAATCGGCCCCCGCATCCACACTTCAGGTTCTGTTGCCTTTTTCATATTTATCTGTAAATACCATAAGTTAGTAATTATTTTTTGTATATGAGGGCTTTCTAACTACCGGTTTTCTTATTTGTATTGTCTTCGCAAACTGTGTTTTCTTTTGTGAAAAGCATCCATACTCCATAGTGCCCAGATAATAAGTACAGGCTGCATAAATAGCCGAAACAGCCGGAGTCCGTCGGTATTTAATCCGAAAGCGTCCCTCTGTTCTGTGTATTGTGCTATGTTGCCCGGAAAAACAGCAATAAAGAACAGTGCTACAAACCAGGGGATCCAGTTTTTACGATGTCCCCAGATAAGGATCAGTAAGGCAAGCCCGATCTCTGCAATACCGGACAGGATGACAACCAGATCTACATCCATCGGAACCCATGGCGGTACTTGTGCACGAAATTCCAAACGGGCAAAACTCAGATGACCGATACCCGCAAATAGAAGAAATAATCCCAATGCAATACGGGCAATATGTTGAATCGTTGATATCTTTCTGTTTCTCATGGTCAGGGTAATTGATATGTAAGATTAGAAACAGCCAACGATGGATAAAGTTTAGTAAAATATAACCCTTTTTTGAAATTCCGTAGTCCGTAAGGTTAGAATATAGCTAGTGCTGTGTAATAACAAACCATAGGCAGCCTTGTTAGGCTGTCTATGGACTCTTTTGTATTTAACGTGTAGTATAACCCCCATTTGCAAAAATGGTCTGCCCGGTGATCCACCAGCCTTCTGTAACCAGAAACCGGATCAATGGCGCGATATCGTTGATATCTGTCAGTCCGCCAAGTGCAGAGGCAGATTTGTGATAGGCGACAGCATCTGCTGATTCCTGACCGTAGAAGAAAGGCGTGTCCATCGGACCGGGGCCCACCGCCGTAACAGAAATACCCCGTTCCCCAAATTCCTTGGAAGCCATTCTTGTAAAATGCTCAACAGGTGCTTTAGCTCCGGCATATGTGGAATATAATCCTGTATAGGCTGCCAGAAGGGAAGTAACTATTGTACATATCTTGCCATTGTTGTTTAATGTTTTACCGGCTTCCTGTATAAAGAAATAAGCGATTTTGGAGTTGATATCAAACATGGTGTCGTATTCTTCCTCAGTTGTTTCCAGAAATGGTTTTTTGAGGACCATTCCAATGGTGTTGACAGCGATATCAATACCCCCGAATTTTGATATGGTTTCGTTGAAAAGTTTTTTGATATTTTCTACATGAGTCAGATCTGCCTGAAACAGAAACGCTTCTCCTCCGGCATGTTGAATCTCCGCCAACGTTTTTTCGGCTTCGGCTTTTGTGCTCTCGCTATTAAAGTGGATGGCTATTTTTGCTCCCTGACTTGCAAAATTCCGGCTCAACAGTCCGCCGAGGTTTTTACCTCCGCCAGCTATTAATACTACTTTTCCTTTTAAATCATTTCTTGCCATAAGATTTTTAATTTGTTTGTATGGCAAAGTTCTGTAATGAAAATCAGAGTGATATGGTGAACTTTTCGGAAGTTTTGGCAGGATACTTACTTTGTGCCGGAATTACGAAAATTTCCCGGGGTCATACCTGTCCATTTTTTGAAGAACTTGGAAAAATTAGAAGGATCGTATGTAAGTCTCATCGCTATATGTGCGACCGGAAGGCTCGTCTCCGTTAATAATGCTTTTGCTTTTTCGATGATCTTTTCATCATAGAAATGGCAGGGATGATTTCCTTTTTCCTTCTGAATTGTATCTGTGAGGTGCGTATGTGATACTGCCAGTGCGCTTGCGATCTGATTGAGTTCCATGAATTCGTCAGTACGTCCGTTTACGACATCATCTACATGATGATCTAAAAAATCAAAGTATTTTGAAGTTATCTCTACGCTTCTCTTTTCCTGACTATTTTTGATCTTACTCATATACAAGTATACTAATAATGAGGAGAAATAATAATATAGTTATTCTATCAATCCTTATTGTATAATTCAGATCAGTACTATATTTTTGTGGGCGGATAGGGGAAAGTATTTCAATTAATTGGAATTTATAGAAATATAGATCAGTCTGGTTTACTTATATAAGTTTACCGGGAATAATACCTCTATTTACCAGTACCGTACCGAACATACCATATTTTAACTACTATTGCTAACAATAAAATGCTACTAAAAAACCTCAGGGACCTCAGCATAAAAAGATTGATGGAAAGGAGAAATCTTATTAAGGGAATTCTTATCAGTGCTGTAATCGTATGGTTTTTTATAATAGGGATGGCATTTTACGTCTACATTAATATTTCTTCCCTTAAGTTATTTATTCCTGCTGTTGTATTACCTGTAACATTTATACCAATGATTAACGCATTGAAAGTGTTGAATGCCGAGATTAAAACCAGATCAATCAAGTAGAATTATAAACCAAATGACAGAAAAAAATTGCCTGAATTGCCACGACGAGATAACCGGAAATTATTGTAAGACCTGTGGGCAGAAAAGCAGTACGCACCGGTATTCTCTTAAACATTTTTTTGAACATGACCTGGTTCATGGTGTATGGCACGTAGACAAGGGGATTTTGTTTACCATTAAGGAATTATTTACCCGTCCGGGGCACAGTATAAGAGAATATATATTAGGTAAGCGGGTGGGTTATTTTAATTTTGTGACTCTTATACTGATCATCATAGCGATGTCGGGCATCATCGGACATTATTCAGATATCAAATTGAGTGATCTGATGCCTGAGCAGAGCCGCGAGGCAATGGGGCCCATTGAAAAGATTTTATCCAAATATCCTAAGCTGGTTCCGCTAATCACGATCCCATTATATTCTTTATTTAGCTTTTTATGGTTTCGTAAAGCTAAATTCAATTATTCCGAGCATTTGGTGTTGAATTCATATAAGTCTGCAGCCGAGTTAGTTATTGGTTTGCTGTTTACAACCCTTACCGTTTTCTATACCGACAAAACAGTCCTGTTCTTTTTGTATTATACCGTTATCAGTATATCCATGTTGATTTATTCCGTGTGGATATATTATCAATTCTTTTCAGAATCAGGGTATTCCAGGAGAGGACGAATTATAAGAAGTATAATGATTCCGGTGTCATATATATTCCTTTCTATGGTATTTGGTATAATATGGGGAATAGCCAGCAGGTTCAAATAGAAGCTATTCAGGATTAAAACTTATTTTAGCCGATTTTTTTGATATTGTAAACCGGATCAGGCCATGAACTAAATAAGAGAAGGTGACCAAAAGGTCACCTTCTCTTATTTAATTTTTCTTTAAAAATTCCTGAACAAATACATCATCATTCAAATGCGGATACTCTATATATATCCTGTCAATTTCTTCTTTTTGTCCGGGGGACAGTTTTTCATTTGGATTGAGACACCATATACCTTTCATCAGGCCTTGTCGTCTCAATACTTCATGAATGCCGGGGATACATCCATGAAAGTGGTGTGCAGGGTCAAAAAATGCAGCATTAGCATCCGTTACTTCTATGTTTCGGGATAGCAGATCGTCTGCTTTCTCATTGGTTTTGTGTTTACGGTATTCCTTTATTTTTTGCATCAGGTCTACAGCCTTCTGCGTCCATACAGCCCAGTGTCCGAGCAGACCGCCTTTAAAGTTTATTTCTACAGATTCCCCATTTACCGGAAACCGGTAAGTAGATAGCAGATCGGCAATAATATTGTCGTCGTTGCCGGTATACATTGCGATGTCATTTCTTCGGGATGAATTGGCCAGTGCCCGCATTACATCTAAAGTCTGATAGCGGTTGAATGAAGCACATTTAATGGCTTCTACATTGTCAATCTCTACGAATGCCTGCCAGAATGCATAGGAAAATATTCTTCCGCCTACGGATGGCTGGAGATAAAATCCGAATACAGGCATGATCTCAGCGACTTTGCGTACCCGTTCCAGAATCTGTTCTTCCGTCCAGTCCTGCAATCCGCCCATACTCAGTAGTCCGATGTCATAGTTGTATCGTACGGCAGTTTCTGCTTCCCGTACGGCTTGTTCTGTAGGTCCGCAGATACCGGCTACTTTAATAAAGGGACGGTCTAAGTTTGCTTTCTGCACTTCTTCCGCGGCCCACTGAAGTACGGTTTCGAAGAGATTTATCTTCGGATCGCGGATTTCAAACTGAGTCGAATGTACAGCTACTGCGATACCTCCGGCACCACTTGCCATATAGTATCTGGATAACAGACGCTGACCTTCTTCATCGATACTGCGATCCTCATGCAGAGCCAGCGGATGAGCCGGAATGACAGTGCCTTCGTGTAAAAGCTGTTTTAAAATGGGATCTAATTTTTTCATTAGAATTTTCCTCCTCTCTCCTGAAAATGGGTATCCTTATTGAAGAGCTCGCCTCCTTCTGTAAGCCATCTGGCTGTGATATCGATTGCTTCGCGGATAGTAACTCTCGGATAACCAAACAGACGATGACACTCGGAAGCATTATTGAGCAGAGCTGTACCGGCTGGTTCGTGTTCAAAATGTACTGTCTTACCAAATATAGCTGCAAATCGCTCCGCAACCCAACGTGTGGACAGTGTTTCCGGGCCGGTTACATTGAGCATTTTTGCCGGAGCCTCGCAATGCAGTAAGGATCTCAAGGCGATCTCGTTAGCATCTCCCTGCCAGATTACGTTTACATTTTCTGTCCGCAGATCAATAGGTCTGTCCTGAAGTACTGCTTTGGCAATCTCTACCAGTACACCGTAGCGAAAGTCTACCGCATAGTTGAGTCTGTAGATCAATACATCTGTCTGATTTTTTTTTGAGAAATACTGAAAAATCCGTTCCCGGCCCAGACAGGATTGCGCATATTCTCCGATAGGTTCCGGCGATGATTCTTCCGATACGCCTCCGGATGTGACAGGGACAAAGGGAAGTACATTTCCGGAAGAAAAGGCGACAATTTTAGAGCTCCTGAAATGCTGTGCTACCATACCCGGCAGATAGGTATTCATCGCCCATGTAAAATCTTCGTTTCCTGTTGTGCCGAATTTGTGTCCGGCAAGGTAAATAATATTAGGTACCTGTGGGAGTTGCTGTAACTCCTCCTGATTGAGCAGGTCACAGGATATCGTTTCGATACCATAAGCCTCTAATTCTGATTTGACCTTGTTATCCGAGAATCTGGAAACCCCGATCACTCTTTTTGATAATCCGGCTTCCCGAATGGCACGCACGGCAAGTCTGCCCATGCTTGGTCCCATTTTGCCTCCTATGCCGAGGAGCATAATATCACCTTCTATACGTTTGATATCTGCAATAAGTGCGGCAGAAGGAGCCAGGATCTCTTCTTCTAATTGTACTAAGTCTCTGTTCATATGCTTTATTTTATTAAAGTGATCAGGTTACTTACAGCCAGACCTATGATCAGGATCAGGCCCAAAGCACCCCATATTTTGGTTGATGTTGAGTTGACGCGTTCCTTCATGAGCGTTTTATCATTTCCTATCAGATATAAAGTGAAACCGATAAACGGAACGAGTAAGGTGGTAATACTCTGCGCAAAGACAATGAGCTCCAGAGGAAGCTTGCCAAATGCCAGAGCGATTATAGATCCGAAAATCATAACAATGGAGATAAATAATTTCACCATTTTATTGTTCAGATTGTTGCCGTATCCGAAAGTATCGCCTAACAGAGAACCCCCCAGCACGGCATTCCCGATCAGGGATGAAAAGGAAGCTCCGAACAGGCCTATATAGAAAAGCTGTGAAGCATAGTCTCCGAATAAGGGTTCCAGAGCTTTCCCCATTTCTGTAGCTGAGTTAACTTTGATTCCTTGCGGATGCAGAATATTAGCCGCACATACCAGTACGCCTGTACTCATAATACCGAGAATAATAATTCCGACCCGGCTTCCCAACATTTCCGTCCCGTTTTGCTGATTGGAAGCACCCATTTTTTTACGTTCCTGTACCAAATAGGATTGGTAAAAAGCTCCTACAAGTGAAAAACAGGACGCTATAAATGCAATAATGAGTACCATCGAGCCATCCGGTATACCTGGGATAATCCCTTTGCTCATGTCAATCAGGTTAGGCTGTACCAGTATGGCAGTGGTAAGAAATGAAAACAGCATGATAATAATCAATACCAACATGAGCTTTTCCAACACTTTATAAAAAGATCGAAAGAATAATAACAGTATCCCGAGAACATTGAATACCACTATCCAGATCTTCGGATTGGACCCTGTAGCTTCACCTACTGATATCGCTACTCCGGTAGAATTGCCTGATTGAAAAGATATAGCGACCAGGAATATTCCCAGGCCTATGAATATAGCTACAGGCTTCCCGAATTTGTTTTTTATCAGGGTAAGCAGAGAGTCACTATGCTGTGCACCTATCCTTGCAGCCATTGTGGTGAATACCATCATAAAGAAAATGGCGAGAATAATGACCCATAGCAGGTCGTAGCCATAGTCGGCCCCCATTTTGGAAGTAATGGTCATTTTACTGGGGCCAAATACCAGGGCTGCGGTAATAATACCGGGACCGAGTACAGAAAGCAAGTTTATTTTAGCTTTAGGAGTGTTTGTAGGTTGTGTTGACATTATCGGTTAGATTTTACTTGGGTAGCAGAGATGGCACTTGCCTGGTTGTTAAAATTGCTGCGGATATAAGTTGCAATCGATGCAATCTCCTCATCCCTGAGAAATGAGAAGGCAGGCATTGCGCCTTCATATTGTACTTTGCCTGTCTTCTGGTTCGTCAATCCTTTTAACAGGATATGGATCAGGGGTTCAGGAGCTCCGTTGACAAGGGCCGATTGTTTCAGAGGAGGGAAGGAGGACGGTACTCCGCTGCCGTCATCCTTGTGGCAGGAAGCACAATAGGCTTTATACAACTCCTGACCACTTTTGGTCGTCTGGGCAACAGGCTTTGTCGGTTTGATCGTTTTTTCGGGACGAACATCCGTTTTACTTAATTTATAGATCACATCATCGGCAGGTTTCGGAAATCCTTTTTGCGGATTCCAGTCCCTGTTGCTGCTGCAAAAGTATATATCACCATCCGGCAGCACCAGTACCGACCTTAGTCTGCCCAGCTTATCTGAAAACAATATATCTTCATCTACAATCCGGCTGCCGTCATCCGAGAGCTTCAGGATACGTAACGATTGACTTTTTAAGGTTGTTAACAGTAATGCATTTTTCCATTCCGGGATCGCATCGTTACCATAGTAAGCCAGCCCTGCCGGAGCGATGACCGGTGTCCATGAACGGATAGGCTCCGTACGCGGAGATTTTGTAGCAATAGCTTTTTCCGTTTCCGTATCGTGCATACCTTCTATTTGTGGCCAGCCATAGTTATGCAGTGGTCGTATGAGGTTTATTTCATCTTCAATGGCATCTCCGTGTTCTGATGTATAGATATTTCCGGTGGGAGACTGTGTCAGTCCCTGCATATTTCTGAATCCCCATGCATACACATAGCTGCCCGGGATCGGATTGTTTTTCGGGATAGACCCGTCCGGATTGAGTCGCAGGATTTTACCGTTGAGAGAGGTGCTGTCTTGTGCATACGTATCGCTGGCTGCATCACCGGTAGCCCAGATTATTTTCTGATCATGCGTAACAATTATGCGGGAGCCATTATGTCCAGTATTTCCGGGGATTTTGAGCAGTGTCTTTGGATTACTTAATTTGCTCGTGGTACTGTAATCATAGCGCACCAGATTTGAAAAGATGCTGTCGTTGGATTTGGACGTGTAAGAAAGATACAGATAAGAAGGTGATCCTTTTTCCTGAAATAAAGCCATACCCAGTAATCCCAGTGTACGTTGATGATATACTTCCGGGATAGTAATCAGGTTTTCAACTTTTGATGTTTTAAGATCCAGTTTTTTGATTTCTCCGGCTATTTCCGAAAATATAATCGCATGAGCTGCCTGATCATATTGTAAATCCCAGGGAACATCCAGGCTGTCTGCTTCCGGTGTCAGGGACAGTACTGTCTGCTGCAATTGCACAAATTCAGCATTTTCAGGTAGTTTTTTAGGTCCACAGGATGCCATAAACACAATAACAGCAAGTATAATAAAGGTGTTAAATCTAAGCATGTGTCAAATTTCAGGTTTACAGGCATCTATCTTCAGGTAAAAGATAAAGCCTCAATTGTTGAGTCAAATGTAAATATTAATCTGAGAAAATCAAATAATATTGTATACAATTTTAAACTTTATTTGTTTACAATGTTAAATGTAATGTTACAATTGCTTTAGTGGGTCAAAACAAAAATGTGCGATTTGATTTCTTCCTGCAGATAGGCTCCGGGTTTGATTATTCCGGAATGAAAAAAATGCATAAATAATTTTTGTTGTTTACAAATTATTGATATAATTGTATACATTATTGTTGTAATAATGTTTATGAAAGGATAGACATATATCCTAAATTATGGAGAACCGATAGTATTTAACAGTACTTTTTTATCTCATATCATTCCTTACTGTCTGTTTAACTCCGGTTACAAGATAAGGACATGATCATTTAAGAGAAAAAGTAAAAACGTTACCTGAAAATGGATAAACCGAGAATTACCTATGGAAAGGAGGCCTATGATCACTAGATAATTACCTTATTGTCAAGATAAAATGATCAGCTTTTATCAGTCTGGATGACGGGTCCAGTAAATTTTCAAAATGTTTACAATTATAAACCATGATAAATAATGAAAACAAACATTAACCGGAACAGGCTTTTTGGTAAAACAAAAAACCATCTTTTTATCATTCCAGTTATTCAACTTCTGGCACTCAGCCCTTCTATTACTTTTGCTACGGGGACACATCCTGTTAAAGATCCGCATGCTAGAGGTATGACCGGTCGTATACAGGTGTATGCTACTTCTTTTCAACAGACGACAGTCAAAGGGAGGGTAGTAGATGGCAATGGAAACGGACTGGGGAGTGTAGAAGTAAGAAATCTGACCAGTAATGTAGTTGCACTGACACAGGCAGATGGTAGTTTCAACATCGTTGCAGCACCATCTGACAAGTTACAGTTCAGACTTATCGGTTTTCTGTCACAAGTAAAGGACGCCAAAGATGCGGCATCCGTGACACTGCAGACTTCACTGGAAGAACTTGATGAAGTTGTCGTTGTCGGATACGGAACACAGAAGAAAGTCAACCTGACCGGTTCTGTGGCTTCGGTGAAGATCGATGAAGCCGTAACCAGCAGATCGATGTCTAATGTTTCTTCTGCTTTACAAGGACTACTTCCCGGATTGGCCGTAAGCCAAAACTCAGGAATGGCAGGGAATAATGCCGCAGATCTGATGATTCGCGGGTTGGGAACAGTCAATAATGCCGGACCATTGATCGTCGTAGACGGAATGCCGGATGTCAGTCTCAACCGGATTAATATCAATGACGTGGAAAGTGTATCCGTATTGAAAGATGCTGCTTCAGCCTCTGTGTATGGTTCCCGGGCAGCAAACGGGGTTATTCTGATTACAACAAAGACCGGAAATCGAAATGCTAAACCTAAAATAAGCGCTTCAGGAAGCTGGACCCTGGTGAAACCAACACAGAGTTTTGAGTTTTTGAGTAATTACGCAAAGGCATTGACAGCCACGCAGCGTGCGCAGGCTGCCACGACTTTGCCGGGCAACTTTCAGTTCAAAAACGGAACTATAGATCAATGGCTTGCATTGAGTATGATCGATCCTAAGCGCTATCCGAATACCGACTGGTGGGATGTGATCCTTCGCGACGGAAAATCCAATACCTATAATGTATCAGTAAACGGCGGAGGTGAAAATTCAAACTACTATGTCTCTTTCGGGGCTCTTGATGAAAAAGGTATTCAGATCGAGAATGATTTCAAACGCTATAACGCCGCATTCAACTTTGATCTGAAAGTGACCAATACTATTAATACCGGTGTTAAATTTTCAGGTAACTGGTCCAAATATCATTACAACTACGAAGAGGGGATGACCGCAAATAGTCCGAATGGTCTGGATATCTTTACCGCACCTGCCGGTATTCTTCCTTTTGATCCTGTGACCGGCTATTATGGCGGTGCTATGGCCTACAATGAAAGTTCCCAGTCTACCAATCCTTATGCGGATTATCTGGTTCGCAACAGGAATACCATGAATCAGAAAGAAGCTTATCTGAATGGATACCTGGACTGGAAACCTTTTCAGGGATTTACGGCCCATGTAGATTATTCTTTAAAATATAACAACAGATTTGACTGGCGTGCGGATCTGCCTACACGGGCATATAATTTTCAGTTAGACGACTGGGGACCACGAATCTATGTGGGAAATAATGAACCTATTTATAATGTAGACAGAGAAGGTTATAAAACCCAATTAACAGGAAGATTAAACTATGAGCGCAAATTCGGTGATCATGATCTTTCTATTATGGGGGCTTACAGTGAGGAATTCTGGAGTGACCGCTATCTCTCTGCCAGCAGAGGGGATCGTCTGAATCCGCTGTTGCATGAAATTGATGGCGCATTGAATAATGTGCAGACTACAGGAGGTTCTTCTGACAATGAAGGTCTGCGCTCCTATATAGGTCGTATAGGCTATATTGCCTTCAACAAATATCTGTTGGAAACTAATTTCCGTGTAGACGGATCCTCTAAATTCCTCAAAGGAGATCAGTATGGATTTTTCCCTTCCGCATCTGCAGGATGGCGTTTTACGGAAGAAAGTTTCTTCTCGGATCTGAAATCTAAAATTGCGCTGAGCACAGGTAAGCTACGTGCTTCGTATGGTGCATTGGGTAACAACAGTGGTGTGGGCAGATATGAACAACAGGAATTGCTGACAGCAAGTAATTATATTTCTGGTGGAGTGCCTGTTATCGGTCTTACGAATAAGAAATTTATCAACTATAACCTGACCTGGGAACGTACAAACGTGTTGAATCTGGGGATGGACCTTGTTTTCTTCAACAACAGACTATCCTGGGAAGTAGATTACTACGATCGTCTGACTAAAGGAATGAACCGCCCTTCGGATGTTTCTATCCACCTGAGTGGTGCATACATCGCTCCGAGAAGAAATATAGGAGATATGCGCAACAGGGGTGTAGAATCCAATCTGACATGGACAGATCGTAAGCAAGACTTCCAGTACATGGTCAATTTTAATTTTTCTAAAAACTCAAACCGCCTGCTTTCCTGGAATGAACAATTGCCTAAAGGCTCTACTTTCCTGGATATGCCTTATAATTTTGTTTATGCCTTTGAGTCTCTGGGTATTGCGCAGACCTGGGAAGATGTCTATAAAGCTGCTCCTCAGGGTGCTTCTCCGGGAGATGTGCTGATCAAAGATGTAAACGGAGATGGTAAGATCGATATCAATGACCGTGTAGCTTACCCTAAATCGCAATTAGGAAGACCAAGTACCAACTATGCGTTGAGAGGAAGTGCAAGCTGGAAAGGATTTGATTTTGCATTCCTGCTTCAGGGAGCGACCGGACGTAAAGAGTTTTGGATGAACAGAATTAATAGTCCGTTTATCGGTACCACTAATCAGGCTATCACCGAGGATCAGTGGAACAATACCTGGAACCTGGATAACAGAGATGCTGACTATCCGAGATTGTTGCCCAGCACATTGGGTTCTACAAGTACCAGCAATTACCTGAGTACGCATTGGTTACAGGATCTGTCTTATCTGCGTGTCAAGAATATACAGCTGGGGTATACCTTTAGTAACGGGATAGTAAAGCGTCTGGGAGTCAATAAACTAAGAGTATACGGATCCGCTGATAATCTGGCTGTAATTACGAGTTTCAAAGGATTGGATCCGGAGAAAAGTTCGTATGCAAACGATGCATATCCCATTACCAAAACTTTTGTATTAGGACTGAATGTGGAACTATAAGAGATTTATAAGGATGAGAACGAAATTAAATATAACAGTTGTTTTTAGTGTTATAATAGCAACTCTGACAGGCTTGTCATCATGCCGCAAGGATCTGCTGAATCAGGTGCCTACAACAGCGCCCAGCACACAGACATTTTGGGCAAGTGAAGATGATGCATTGAGTGCCCTCATGGGGAATTACGCTGTTTTTCGCCCCTGCTTTGACCGGGATTATCATTTTGACGGACATGGCGATTTTCTGAAGGTGTGGAATGTAGGAGCTGCACCGATTACAATGATGGTGAATAGCCCCAGCAACTATGGCGGTGGTGCTTCAGCATTATACCGTGCATTATATGGTTCGATTACACATTCAAATTATGTGATCGAGAATATCAATAAGCTTATGCTGCCGAATGCAAAAACGGAGACTTCGCTTAAAAATCTGGAAGCAATAGCCGGAGAAGCGAAACTGTTACGAGGTATCGCTTATTTCAGATTGATTTCACTTTGGGGAGATGTGCCTTATTTTTCACATATTCTGCGTGATCCTATAGAAGCGGATACGGTGTCACGGATGCCTATCGCACGGATCAAAGATTCCATTATGGCTGATTTTACTTATGCATATGATAAACTGCCGGTGAAGGGTGCAACATTAGGTCGTGCCGCCAAACCTGCTGCATTAGCTTTCCGTGGTAAACTGCAGTTATTCTGGGGATCCTGGAATAAAAATGGCTGGCCGGAACTGGAGCGTTTTACGCCATCTGCAGCTGTAGCTCAGGAGGCATACCGCGGTGCTGCAGAGGATTTTAAAAAGGTTATCAACGACTATGGATTACGGTTGTTCCGGAATGGAGAACCGGGTGAATGGGGAGAAATGGGTAAAGCTGATGTACTGCCAAACTATTACTACATGTTTATCCCGTCTACAGGAAACCCGAATACCGACGGAGAGATGATTATGGTACTGACACACGGCGGAAACGGTACAGGTCAGAGTGAAGAGTATATGCGTGTATGGACCGGTGTGTCTGTAGGTTTGTCTCAGAATCAGGTGGTAGCCCGTTATGAGATCGCTAATCGCTACCAGTCGACCATTACTGGAGATTTTCTTCCTCCAATGATACAGGTAGCACCAACTGTAGCAGGTGCGCGTACGATGCCTAATTCAGCCATTAATCCGGAATCTTACCGTAACCGGGATTATCGTATGAAAGCGACTTTGCTTTGGGATTATGAGAAGATCATGGGTATGGGTACTACTGAACTGACAGGCTATGTTCCTTTTATTTACAAGACCTGGGGTGCAGCAGTTACTATTGATGGTGTACGCTATACTTCCTTCAATGATAACGGTACCAACCTGTCCGGAATAGAGACACGTAAGTTTGTGCGTAATTATGGCGGTCAAAACAGAAGCTCAGGAGACTACAACTGGCCGATGATGCGTCTGGCGGACGTATTTTTGATGTATGCAGAGGCTACAAATGAGGTGGGTGGTCCGCAGGCTGATGCAATAGACCTTGTTAACAGAGTGCGTCGTCGCGGTAATCTGCCGGCTTTGTCCGGTACAAAAACCAGTTCTAAGCAAGCATTCTTTGATGCAATAGAGCAGGAGCGTATTGTGGAGTTGTTTGGTGAAGGTCAGCGGGCATTCGATCTGAGACGATGGAGAACCATAGAGAAAGTCTTCGGAGCAGCATATGGCAATGGAAAATGGTTTCAAGATACCTATGGCAACAATTGGGAGCGCTTTTTCTTTAATGAGCCGGAGCTGACCTACCAACGGTGTTATATTTACCAGATCCCGGAGACCGAACGTGACCGCAACAGCCGTCTGACGCAGAATATTCCCTGGAGATAATTATATATTAATCGATATCAATATGAAATCATCAGGATGTTTCAAAAGAAAGATCTGATAGTTTCATCCACATTAAAAAATAAATTATAGACAGATGAAAAATATTATAAAAGGCCTTTTATTGACATTGTGCATCTCGATGGCAGGCTGTCAAAAAGACTATCCTATGGATGGTGACGGGTTGCTGATCACGAATCGGGCAGAATGTTACGTCAGCAATTTTGAATTGCTGGGTGCTGATTTTCAAACTGTACGTACCAAAGCTGCAGTTATCGATACCGTAGCGCAGACCATAAAAGTAGAAGTGATGTTCGGTACCGATCTCCGCAACCTTTATCCGCAGTTTAGCTTAGTGGCAGATGCCTTATTAGATCCTAAAATCGTCGGTAAAGAGGATTTTTCTAACCTGAGCACTCCACGCAAATGGACAGTGGTATCAGGCAATCGTAAGGTGAGAAAAGAATATACCGTTACACTGACTGTTAAACAGTAAAAAACTGATAAAGATGAAGAAATTAATAAGTTATATCGGAATCGTTAGCATGCTTACGCTGTTTGTAACGGCATGTAAAGAAAATTCCTATCAGATTCCTGAAGCGGAATCCGGATTGCATAACGATGTGATCAAACGATCCATGGGGCCTAATGTTGTCGGTACAAATATTGAATTCGCCTATGCGATGGCATTATTGCCCACAGAAGGTAAGATCGTCTCGGCTACAGTGGAAGCTTCCATTGCCGGAGCCAGCGGTACATATCTGGACAATAAGTCATATTACACGAATAATTCGGGAGTAGATGTAGGTGTGCAGATCGGAGATCCTTCTGTCACAAGCAGTACGACCACTACAGTCAATTTTTCAAGAGATACAAGTGCTGCTACCTTACGGTACTATTATAAAATACCGGAAGAAGCCCGCGGAAAGACTGTTTCCTTTAAGTTTTCAGCAAAAGCAAGCAACGGACAGACGGTGACCTATAATCTAGGTCCGTATGATATCCGTAAAATGGATATGAAACTTGATCTCGTTGCTAAGGATGCACAGGCCTGCTATATCTCTATTGCAGACATGGCAGTATATGATGCTGCATATGCGGCTCAGAATCCTGATAAAATCGATTTGGTATACCTGTATCGTGTTATTCCGAATATAGATTTTAAGCATGCTGTGGTAGCTCCGTCAGCTAATGCTATCTATTTACCGGGAGTAACGCTGCCTGCAGCAGTCAAAAATAACACAAAGCTGATCAAAGCATGGACAGTACGTGATCAGCAGCTGGCGCGTCTGCAGTACGGTGTATTCGTGGATGATCTGGATCTGATACAGAAAGACTTTGCGGATGCCCCTGATTTCGCTGTCAATGTGCGTAATGAAGGCGGACTGTGGGTGGAGACAGCGGATAAGAAGTATAGAGCATATGTGTATATCAATAGTTCAACTGATGCAACAAAAGAATTGAAAATCAGTATGAAAAGATTAGCGATGAACTAATTTCAGTATAATTGTTTTAGATTGTGTATTCCGGATTTCCTTTCCGCAGAAAGGAAGTCCGGTTTATTAATTTGTTTCAACAAGTAGAATATGTACAGCCAAAGATTCTTAAAGAATAAATATTGCCGTATCCTCTTTATAATGACATTATTCATGGTGATAGCGGTGTCTGTTATATCCGTACATGCACAGACATCTCCTTTGTCCGTATACGAAAAAGTATACCATGCTTCTGATGTCGGAATCAATGCGCATACCGTGACAAAATCCAAAGGAAATAAGTCGTCAGAAGGTTATATAGTGTTAAAGAATAACATTAGTAATAAATTGCAAAAAATTGATTATAAATATGATATAATTTTTAAAGTAGATGTTCCGGCTGATGGTAAGTATACCTTCGAAACTGTAGTTGAGCCAGTGGATCCGGAGGCTTTGAAAAGAGAGGATAAGACGGGGCGCATGACTCAGAATGTCAAACTGCAGATCGATGAAGAGCGGCCTACAAGCCGTATCCTGTTTGATGCACACATGGGAGGACGGCAGGTGCTCGGCAAGTTTCAACTGAAAAAGGGGCAACATCAGATAAAGATGTGGTTGCCCGGAAATGTCAGGTTTCAAACGATTAAAATCCGGAGTTTTGGAGCTCCTCAGGTGCCGCAGGAGGCCCTTCATTATAAGCCAGCTATTGTACCTCCCAAAAGCAGACCACGTATATGGGTGAATGAAGAAAGTCTGGTGACGGTCAAAAACAGATTGAGCAGCGAAGAGAACAGACCAGAATGGGAGAAAGTAAAATCGGCAGCTACTGCCGCATTTACTTTCAATATCAATCCGGCAGAGGAACAGTTTTATAATGAAGCGCTGGAAAAAAATATAGAGATAAAAGCTTTTTATTATCTGATGTCAGGAGACAAATCGGTTGGAAAAGAGGCTGTGCGTCTGGTTTCAGATTACCTGTCTGTTCTGGAATTCGGAAATATTACCTACGGGGATATTACCCGTGAGATCGGACGTGCGATCTACACATCAGCAGTCGTGTACGACTGGTGCTATGATCTGATGACAGCGGAACAGCGCGCGCATATCCGTCGGCATATGTACCGGCTGGCGGATGATATGGAAATCGGCTGGCCTCCGTTCTATGGTCAGGAAAGCATTATCAACGGGCATGGCAATGAAGCACAGATATGCAGAGACCTGTTAGCTATGAGTATAGCGGTGTATGATGAAGATCCGTTGCCTTATCAATACGTGTCGTATACCGTATTAGAACAATTGGTTCCTATGCGTAAATTTGAATATCAGTCTCCGCGGCACAATCAGGGGATAGATTACGGTGGCTATCGTTTTGGTTGGGAAATGCATGCTGTTTGGTTCTATTACAGGATGACAGGTCAGGAAGTTTTTGATGAAAATATTAAAAACATGCCTTACTACTGGCTTTATATGCGTACGCCGGATGGTAAAATGTTACGGGACGGCGATATGTTCAATGTCAAGTATGCTTCCAGTACTAACTTTTACTGGAAAAATCCCCAGACCATGTTGCTTTGCTATGCATATTCGCACAATCCTCTGATCAAAGCCGAATTCTACAAACAAGGTGCATTGCCGGATAATCCGGTTTTGTTTCTGCTGTTAAACGATCCGTTGCTTAAGCCGGACTACAATCTGAATCAATTGCCTAGAACAAAAGATTTTGGCCCGGTATTGGGAGCTATGGTTGCGCGTACAGGATGGAATATGGATCGCAGCAGTAGTGATGTGGTCGCTGAAATAAAAGGCGGAGGTTATCATTTCGGAAATCATCAGCATGCAGATGCCGGAGCATTGCAGATCTACTATCACGGGATACAGGTGGGTGATCTCGGGTTGTATCTGTCTTATGGATCGCCATATGATTTCAATTTTAACAAACGTTCAGTGTCTCACAGTATGATGCTTGCAGTAGATCCTCAGGAGAAATTATTGTTCAGAACAAGGACTAATGACGGGGGTACACGTTTCAGTCAGCGTTTTCCGAGAACGGCGACAGAGGCAAAGACCGATCCCTGGTACAATGTTGGTTTCGTACGCTCTTCTGCTGTAGCTGCCGACTCCATGTCGCCGGATTTTAGTTATTACAATATAGATCTGACAGCCGCATATACGTCTAAAATGAGTAGCTATACACGCGGTTTTCTGTTTCTCGATCTGAACCGTAAAGATGTGCCTGCAGCCGTTATTCTGACGGATGACATGAAAGTAAATGATCCGGCCTTTAAGAAATACTGGCAGATCAATACACTGAATGCACCAAAAGAAGAGCAGGGACAGCTGGTATTACATAGTGAACTGGAAGGAAAGACCGGGAAAACCTATGTCAATATGTTGTTGCCTAAGCCTGAGCAAAGAGCAGTCACTGTTTTGAGTGGAGAAAAAGCTAATCAGGTCTTTGGAGATGATTATGAAGTCAAGTCAAACTGGCCGGAGGCACGTGCGCATCGTATCATGGTTACGCCTCAACAGGAAAATCCAGAAGATCGTTTTCTGACTGTTTTTCAGATGGTGGAAGGGCAATCCGTTCCGTTGCCTGTTCAATACGAAGAGAAAGCAGGTTATTATGTGATCCGGTTGGATGATCGTATTGTATGCATCAGTAAAGGCGGACAACTGATCAGTGAGCCGATTGAATTAACAGTTCCGGCAGATAAAAAATACAAAATTATTCTGGCAGGCCTGAAAGAAGGATTCTGGACTATTCAATCCGGACAACAGATTTCAGATAAAAATATTCCGGTTGATCCGGGTAAGAATGTTATCCGTTATGAATCTCAGGGAACTGTATTGCGGTTTGCTCCCGGAAGAAAATATGGAGCGGATGAAGCAGGGTTGAATAATAATTAATTTATTGTTTGTGCTGTCATTGATTTTTTTAGTAAGTTACAGGAATGCATTTTATTATTGCAATAAATACAAGATGTATTCTTATTTTTGATATTAAATTGTATACAATATGAAGGAAGACTCGTTGTCTTATAAGGCGTATTTAGAGATCAGGAAAAAAATATTGTCCAATCAGCTTGTTGGCGGTGCCAGACTGATCGAGAGTTTCTGGGCAGATAAACTAAGTGTGAGTCGTGTTGCTATCCGTGAGGCTTTTATGCGTTTGGCCGGAGAGCAGCTTGTAGAGTTTGGAGGAAAAGGCGGTTGTTTTGTTAAAAAAATGACAGCTGATGATATCAAGGACATCCGCGAACTGCGCGAACTTCTGGAAGTCGGTGCACTCAAGATCTTGTTTACAAAAAGAGATAAAGCAGTGATCAAAGAGCTGGAGCTCATTTGTGACGATTTTTCTTCCATGGTAGAAAAAGGATATTATGGCGGAGCATGCGAAGCAGATGTGCGTTTTCATGAGAAAATAATCGAATCTACAGGCAATGAGCGCTTGCTGCATATCTATCATAACAGTAATATTCCTTTGTTTCATCTGAAGCTGGGCAATGCTCTGAGCCATATGGATGACTATAAACAGACTGAAGTAGAGCACCGTAAAATTGTGGAATACCTGAAGGAGGGTAAATTAAAAGAATCCATAGATACTTTGCTTGAGCATCTTGACAGAGGAGAGAAGGAATCTATTGAATTTTAGGTTGTTAAATTCACTAATCTGTATAATCTGACTGACGGCCGGAAGAGAAATCTTCCGGCTTTTTTTACTTTCCAGAACCTGTTCCAGCATAATATCCTCCCGATCTGCAGTCCTTATAAAATACCTTTGCATACGGTCTTATAACTGACCAGCACCCCCTTTTCTGCTTCTGTAATAACCAGTCCCAGGCTCCCGATGGGATCGAAAGCGCAATTTGTCGGATTGTTTCCTCCGGTATGTATTTTTGCAGACAATTGTCCCTGAGGATCATACTGATGTACCGTTCCTGATCCGTACACAGCAATATACAAGTTGCCTTCCTCATCAAATGCCATCCCGTCAGGACCAACAGGTCCTCCGGTATTTGTGAAACAGACAGGATTAGTCCATTCCATATTCTGGCTATCCCAGTTGCCTGTCCAGATGTTGTGTGTGCCGGTCTCTGCTATATAAAGTTTGCTGTGATCGGCATTGAAAGCCAGTCCGTTGGGGTAAAAAGAGACAGATCGAAATACCTTTAATTTTTGTTTTGGCGATAGCGCGCATATATATCCGTCACCTTTGGTAAGGCTGTCTCCGGAACAGGTGAACAGCAGATTGCCGTCTTTGTCGAACGCCAAATCGTTGGGCAGGTTTAAAGCATTGCCTTCCACCTGACTTACGATTATTTCCAGATCTCCGGTCAGACTGTTGAATGTTCGTATCTGATTGCGTTCCGAATCACAAAACCAGATCAGGCCGTTGTCATCTGTAGCGATGCCATTAGGTCTGCCACCGACTTCATACCGCTCTAATGAACCGTTCCGGTATCGGCTCAGGCAATTCCGCTGCTGCTCTACAAACCAAAGATCTCCGTTTGGAGTAAATGCAGGACCTTCCGGAAAGGAGAGGTTATCCAACAGGATAGTGGTGGTATTGTCGTTCATAACAGGTCAAATATAAAAAAGTAAAAATATATTTTAATTGTATACAAATATAATGTAATTTAGTATACAAATTAATCAGTTAGTTATAAGCCTGAATATACAGAACCGGACGATCTTACGATACCTGTACGTGTATATTAAAAAGCCATAGTACATCCGTTCCTGCATACAGCATATAACCGCATGTGATTATTTTTCACGGTAGTGACAAGGAGTAAAAAAATAATTGACAATCTAATATGACAAGATCTAAATCGTCCGGTGTATTGCTGGAAAATGAAAAATGGATTCCCGGGGGAGTAGTGTCCCTAAATAGAAAATCTGAACCTAATATTTGTTTCAAAAGCGGTAACGGCAGTAAAGTACGTGATCTGGACGGAAATGAGTACATTGATTATCAGGCTGGATTTGCGGCTTCCTTTCTGGGGCATAATGATCCGGATATAAATCGTGCGGTACAGAGTACATTAAGCGATCAGGCTGTATTAATGGGAGCCGGGCCTACTACGCTGGAGGGAGAGTTTGCTTCTTTATTCTGTCAGTCGGTGCCTACTGTAGACAGTATACAGATTACTACTACAGGATCTGAGGCAACTTATCACGCTATACGCATAGCCAGAGCGGTGACACATCGTGATCATATTATTGTGATGCAGGGCGGATATAACGGCTGGCACAATGATGTTTCCTGTAATGTAATCAGTGCATTGGAAGATATCGGTCCGCGTGTAAGTCCTGGAGAATATCCATTTGATTCTTCATCTGCAGGAGTACCCAAAGCACATAGTTCTTTAGTGCATATTGTCAATTACAATGATCTGGATTCTGTAGCCTATCTGCTAAAAAGATATGAGATAGCCTGTATTATTCTGGAGCCGATTCTACAAAATGTCGGAATTGTAAAACCTAAAGAAGGATATCTGGAAGGTTTGCGTAAATTGGCAGATGAAAATGGTTTTCTCCTTATTTTTGATGAGGTAAAAACAGGCTTCAGACATGCCCTGGGCGGATATCAGTCTATCTGTGGAATCAAGCCGGATCTGTCTACTTTTGGAAAAGCAGTTGCCAATGGCTATCCTTTAGGAGTGATTGCCGGTAAAAAGGAATACATGGATTACTTTGTGCATCCGGATAAGAAAGAAAGAGTACTTATTGCAGGTACCTTCAATGCTTTTCCGCTTACGACTGCTGCTGCTATTGCGACCTTACAAAAGTTGTCATCAGCAGAACATAATGTATATGGTCATGTGGAGCGTCTGGGTGAAATGCTGGAAAACGGACTGAAAGATATTTTTACCGCTAAAGGGATTACGCATTATATTGCAAGACAAGGGTCTGCCTTCTGTACTTATTTTATGGATCATGCTCCGGTAGATTTTCATGATATCGTCAATCATCATGATTTTCAGCTGGATACGGTATACCGTAAGAAACTGATCGAAGAAGGAATTTTTAATTTCCCGGCTCCGATCAAACAGGGAAGTATTTCTTTTGCACACTCAGTAGCAGATATTGAAGAGACATTGGAGAAAACCAGAAAAGTAATAGATCAATTATAACAGGAATACATACATGAAAATTACAGCTATAGAAACTTATGTGTGCCATGCACGGATGAGAAACTGGATTTTTGTAAAAGTAGTGACGGATCAGCCTGGATTATGGGGTTGGGGAGAAGCTACTTTGGAATGGCATACAAAAAGCGTTGTTGGCGCTATTGAAGATATTTCTCAACTGCTTATCGGAGAAGATCCCAGACGCATAGAACACCTTTGGCAGATGATGTACCGCCAACACTTCTGGCATGGAAACGGAATTGTCAGAGGAACGGCTATCAGCGGGATTGATATTGCACTATGGGATATTCTGGGTAAGATTCATAATGTGCCTTGTCATGAACTCTGGGGAGGCCGTGTCAGAGACCATGTTCGTCTGTACTGCCATTTGGGAGGCGGCAAGATGGAAGACTTTTATGAGACTGCTCCGGGAGATGCAAAACGATTTGGTGAATTAGCATTGCAGGCGGTAGAAGAAGGTTTTACAGCATTCAAATCAATGGCTGTGCCGGAGACTATGTCGCTGGAAGGCTTACAGCCTATCAAATATGCAGAAGCCTGTGTACGTGCGATGCGGGAAGCTGTCGGCGATCAGATCGACATTATGGTGGATTGCCATGCACGTCCGAGTCCGCGTATGGGGATGATGTTTGCAAAAGCACTGGAACCATATGGCCTGTATTTCTTTGAAGAACCCTGCTGGCCGGAAACTATGGAAGATATTGCGTTGATTCAGCGTGCGGTAACGACTCCGATAGCATCAGGAGAACGTCTTGTAGGTGTACATGCATTCCGGGAATTATTGGAGAAAAGAGCAGTAAGCGTTATTCAGCCGGATATTACCCATTGCGGAGGATTGACCGAGGCACGTCGTATCGGTGCACTGGCCGAGGCCTACCGGGTATCTATGGCTCCGCATAATCCGCAGGGACCTGTCAGTACAGCCGCATCTTTGGAACTAGGCTTTTCCAGCCCATCCTATATTATTTGTGAAAGTGTACACAGTGATGTAGAATGGCGTTCGGATGTTGTATCCGAAGGGTTTACCGTTCAGAAGCAGGGACGTATTGTACTTCCAAATCAAAAACCGGGATTGGGAATTGAGATCAACGAAGAGGAAGTCAAAAAGCATCCTTTTCAACAAGAGATATTACAGCGGACCTTCTACAAAGATGGTAGTGTAGGTGACTGGTAAAGAATATAGAGATGAACAAGGAAAGTTACTTTAATAATCAGGTCGTTCTTATTTCCGGCGGACTGGGAGATATAGGCCTGGCAACTGTCAAAGCTTTTGCAATGCAGGGAGCACGTGTGGCTATAGGAGACAGGCTAAGCCCGGAAGCAGCAGCACCTCAACTTGCCCGATTGCAGGAAGTCGGATACCTCTGCAGATACGATCAGGTGGATGTGCAGGATGCGGAGGCAGTAGAGCTGTGGGTGGAATCGGTAGCACAGCATTGGGGGAAAGTAGATGTAGCGATTGCAAATGCAGCAACAGTTACTTTAAAAGACTATCAACAGATCAGTACTGCAGAGTGGGATCAGGAGATAAAAGTAAACTTAAACGGTTCATTTTACCTTGCAAATGCAGTAGCCCGAAAGATAGTACAGCAGGGGAGTGCTGGTAATATCGTGTTTCTGGGAAGCTGGGCGGCACATGTTGTGCATCAGAATCTGCCGGCTTACTCTGTTTCTAAAGCTGCCATACGTATGTTATGTCAATCTATGGCATTGGAATATGCTCCTCACGGAATTCGGATCAATGAAGTCGCTCCTGGCTATGTCAATGCCGGATTGAGTAAGGAGGTATGGAGTCGGCATCCGGGACTGGCAGATCAGGCACGCGAAACCGTCCCTGTACGGGCGCTGATCGAGGCTGAAGAAGTCGCCGGTCAGGTGGTCTGGATATGCCATCCGAAAAACAGACATCTCACGGGAAGCACCATTCTGATGGATGGAGGTCTGTCCCTCAGCAGAAAAAGTTAACCGCCAATCAAACCTGAATTATGACCTTAAATGATACCTTAATAGCTGCTCACCATTCTTTTACAGGCTACTTTGGAGTAGCTGAATGCGATATTACCCCACCACTGGAGATCTATGCACGCAACTGGGGTGCCGCGCCATCTGATCAGGCTTCCGGATTACATCGGCCATTGCTGATGCAGTGTGTACTGTTCCGGGGTGAGGGAGGAATTTCTCTTGCAATGATCACTGCGGATCTGGGCTGGTGGAAAAATGAATCGGATGAACGAAACCTACGTCATTATATCCTGCAGCAAACAGCTCTTCAGGAAGAACAACTGCTGTTTTGCCTTTCACATACCCATTCGGGACCTGTTATATGTACTGCGGATGCCGATAAACCGGGAGGAGAATATATCCGGCCTTATCTGGAATCTCTGGCTGTACAGTCTGTAGAACTGATTCAGCAGGCTGAGCATAATCTGATAGCCGGAACACTCACCTGGACCTATGGAAAATGTGACCTGGCTACAAAACGTGACTTAAAGATTGATGACTCCTATCTGATCGGGTACAATCCATCCGATCGGGCAGATGATACGGTATTGGTGGGATGTATCAGAGATAATGCAAATCAGACTTTGGCAACATTAGTCAACTACGCCTGCCATCCCACAACATTTGCACATGAAAACAGTCTGTTATCTCCTGATTTTGTAGGTGCCATGCGTGAAGAAGTAACTGCAAAGACAGGTGGAATCTGTATGTTTTTACAGGGAGCATCAGGAGATCTGGCACCTATGGAACAGTATGTTTCAGATCCGGCAATTGTAGACCGGCATGGCAGAAGACTTGGTTTTGCGGTCTTGTCTGCTCTTGAATCCCTGTCTGCTAATAATCAGGGATTATATTTTAAGGAAGCACTGGTTTCGGGCGCACCGCTGGCTCTCTGGAAAATCTGTGATCTGCCTCCTCAGCAACTTCTGACAAAGAAAATAGTAGAAGTCGTTGTCGATTATAAAAAACTTCCTACTGTAACGGAGATTACAGCCGAGTATGAGGCTTGTACAGACCGGGTATTGAAAGACAGGCTTTGGCGCAAACTGAATACACGTAAAAGTATAGGCGATCAGAAGCAGGCTGTTATCAGATTGTGGGTATGGCAATTAGGAAATAGTGTCATTGTCGGGCAGGCAAACGAAGCATATTCCATTATACAGGAGCAGATACGTGCGGCATTTCCGGACAAATCGGTTGCTTTTATCAATATTGCCAACGGTTATGTCGGCTATTTGCCTCCGGCCGAACTCTACGGGCTTGATATCTATGCCGTCTGGCAAACACCATATGCAAAAGGAAGTCTGGAAATATTAATTAATAAAACTATTCAAGCCATTCAAGAATTAAAGTAGATGAAATTAGAGTTAATAGACATTACGATTTTTGTAGTTTACATTCTTGGTATACTATTTCTGGGTCTTTACGCTTCCAAATTCAATACCCAGACAAAAAGAGATTATTTTTTGGCAGGTGATAAACTACCCTGGTGGATGATCGGAGGAAGTATTATAGCCGCCAATATCAGCAGTCACCATCTCGTAGGGGCTATGGGTGCAGCCTACAGCAGAGGATTTGTGGCCATTACACTGGAATGGGGAGCGATACTGATCGGTTTCAATGCATTATTGTGGGTATTCCTTCCTTTTTATCTTAGAAACGGGTTTTATACTATTCCGGAATATCTTCAGAAGCGGTTCGGAAAAGCTACGCGAGCCGTCTATGCGATACTTATTCTGTTTACCTATATTTTTGTAGAGATAGGAGCCGTCCTTTTTCTGGGTGCTCTTTCCCTGTATGCATTATTCGGAGTTCCTATTTTGTACAGCGTATTCGGACTGGCTGTATTGACCGGAGTGTATACCATTCTGGGCGGTTTGCGGGCTGTGATCTGGACTGAAATGGTACAGTTGGTTGTATTAGTGGCAGGAGGTATTATATTAACCTTTGCAACAGTTAAAGAAGCAGGAGGGATGCAGGCGGTATGGGATTCAAGCCGGGACTGGAAAATGTTCTATCCGGCTGATGATCCGGATTTTCCATGGACCATGTATCTGGGTGGACTCTTATGTATCAGTGTGTTCTATTGTGCTACAAACCAGTTTATTGTACAGCGAGTACTGGCAGCCAAAAATGAATGGCATGGCCGTATGGGCGTGATTTTTGGCAACTACCTTAAATTTCTGGTTCCCCTGATCATCACTGTTCCGGCTCTGGTGGCACCGGTTTTTCTGCCTCATCTTGATAAACCGGACTTATTGTTCGCCACTTTGGTAGAAAAGCTACTGCCGACAGGATTGATCGGGTTAGTAATGGCAGGGCTTATTTCAGCTATTATGTCTCATATTTCAGGAGCTATCAACTCGTGTACAACCATTATGACAGTAGATATTTATCTGGAATATTTCAATAAAAATGCAACAGATAAACAGGCTGTTACTTTTGGCAGGAGATCCGGAGTAGCCATTATTCTGGTAGGTATTCTGAGTTCAATCTTATTAATCAGCTATTCAGATAAGCCTGTATTTCTTTACCTGATGAATTTGTATGGTTTATTTACTCCGGGTATCGCTACCATGTTTTTAATGGGGATTTTCTGGAAAAGAACAACTTCTTCAGGAGCCCTGACAGCAGGATTGCTCACTATTCCTCTATCCCTGATACTGGAGTTTTTGTTGCCCGAAATGCCGTTTTTCAACAGAACTGGAATTGTTTTCTGGACATGCATGATCGCTTGTGTGCTGGTGAGTTTGCTAACCAAACCTGTGCCGGAAGAAGTGCTGAAAGGATTAATATGGAATAAAGACAGTCTTCAACTGCCGGAATCCGAAAGACTGCGTAACAAGGGAATTCGAAATCCATTCTATTGGTGGTTGCTGATCACGGTAATTGTACTCTATTTTTACATCAGATATCATTAACCAAATCACAATAAAGTATAAGACTATCCCGGATCTCTGTATTCTTTTCAGTGTCCGGGATTTTTTTATACTATTTCAATTCATATAAACTGTTTTTACCGTATTCTCATTATATTGGGTAACAGGGAAGTGTAGCTATGTTCAAAACAGGGATAAGCTTTTTTTAACCGGATATTAAAAAGAATAGGAAATGATTAAATTATTACGTTTTATCGATCTGCATAACGGAGAAGATGCTAAGGAAAAAGTATTGGAAAATGTAACCTCCAATATTTCTTTCAGGGGTTCTAATCTCTGGATATTGGCCTGTGCTATTGTTGTGGCTTCTGTGGGCTTGAATGTGAATTCTACAGCAGTGATCATAGGTGCGATGTTGATCTCTCCTCTGATGGGACCTATCGTAGGTGCAGGATTTGCATTAGGGACCTATGACTTTGCGTTGCTGAAAAAATCGCTCAAAAACTTGCTGATAGCAACACTGGTCAGTCTTTCTGTCTCTTTTATTTATTTTTTGCTCAGCCCGTTTAAAGATGCACAATCCGAATTACTGGCCCGTACTTCCCCAAATATCTATGATGTACTCATTGCCTTCTTCGGTGGATTGGTCGGTGTGATTGCCATTACAAGAGTAGAAAAAGGAAATCCTATACCCGGAGTAGCAATTGCTACAGCTTTGATGCCTCCGTTGTGTACAGCAGGCTATGGTCTGGCAATAGGCAATCTGTCTTATTTTGCCGGAGCACTATACCTGTATTCCATAAATTGCTTTTTTATCTGTATCTCGACATTTTTTATTGTTAAGTATCTGAAGTATCCGAAAGTGAAATTTGTGGATAAAGGTAGAGAGAAAAGAATAACACGAACGATCACCTTATTGATAATGGTGATGATAATACCGAGTTTCTATCTGGCCTATGTACTTTTACAACAAAAGAAATACACCCAGTTAGTAGATCATTTTATCAATACTGAATTAGTTCAAAAAGGATATACTGTAGTCTATGAAAAGACATCGTTCAACAGCAATCCAAAAAAAATAGAACTGGCTTTTCTGTCCCGGAAATTCACTCCTGAAGAAATAAAGAAACTTAATCTGAGTTTGTCCGGATATGGTATCTTCAATACGCAATTGATTATTCGTCAGGATAGTACTGATCTCAAGAAAGATATTTTAGAGGAGATCAACAAGCGCTCTGAAAACCTGTCACAAAAAGATATTGCTATTCGTAACCTGACCAATGAACTGGCAATGTATAAGTTTGATGACCCGAAATTGATCAACGAAATTGATATTCTGTTTCCGGAAATAAAAGTCTATTCCGTAGGTAAGCAACTCCATGTGATCCGTCAGGATAGTACAGTAGTCAATACAGTGTTGCTGTACGAAGCAGAATCGCCTTTGACTGATGAAAATAAATCCAAATTGCAGACCTGGCTGGGGAGTAGAATCAACGATCCTCATATTGAGATCGTAAGACGATAAAAACAAATGGCCTTCATTATCAGAAATGAAGGCCATTTGTTTGTTATATTTAAGCAACAATCATTAATTCACTGCTGTCTTCTTACTTGCTGATGATAGTACGAGATATCCCAGTAGTCCGGATACTAATGAACCAATTAAAACTGCAAATTTAGCTTCATCAATTAAGAGCTGATCATCAAAAGACAGGATAGAAATAAAGATAGACATGGTAAATCCTATACCTGCCAGGAGGCCCGTTCCGGTGATGTGCATCCAGTTTGCATTTTCCGGCAGACTACTTATTTTCAGTTTGGTTGAAATGTAGCATGTCGTCAGGATACCGACAGTCTTACCGACAATCAATCCGGCAATAATACCTACTCCCAATGCAGAAGTAAGACCAGCAATCATTTCCTGATGGATGGTAATATTAGTATTGGCCAACGCAAATAGCGGAATAATAATAAAGTTGACAGGATTTGTCAGGGCATGTTCCAGTTTTTCAAGAGGAGATTCCTGCGCATCCGGTGTCGTAGGTAAAGTCATTGCCACCAGAACTCCCGCAATAGTAGCGTGTATACCGGAATGGTGAATGAAATACCATATAAAGATACCCGGTATAAGATAAGCCCAGATGTTTTTGACGCCAAATCTGTTGAAAGCTAATAATACAATGAATATGCCTAAGGCATACATGAGATAGGTGAAATGCAGATCTCCGGAATAAAAAACGGCTATAACAAGGATCGCCAGCAGGTCATCTACAATAGCCAGGGCGGCCAGAAAAATCTTTAAACTAGCAGGGACCTTTTTGCCCAGCATCGTTACTACAGCTAATGCAAAAGCAATATCTGTCGCCATCGGGATACCCCATCCGTGTTGGGTAACTTCACCAAGATTGATCACCGTGTATATAGCTGCCGGAAGTAATGCGCCACCGATGGCGGCAAGAATAGGAAGCATCGCTTTTTTCGGAGATGATAACTCGCCTTCTACCAGTTCCCTTTTGATTTCCAGACCAACCAGTAAAAAGAAAATCGCCATCAAACCGTCATTGATCCACAGGAGTACAGAATACTTTAGCTGCACAGCCTCACTTTCATATCCGATATGATAGTTGAGGATACCCGATAGCTTGTCAGCCAAAGGCGAATTGGCTATAATCAAAGAGATAATCACACAGGCAAAAAGTATAATTCCTCCTGCCGTACTGGATTTCAAAAATTGCTTGAAAATATTCAGATTAATAAGTTTCATACTTCAAATCTACAATTTTCGAATGTAAAACAGGCTGGAAATTGGCTAATAATGCCATCTTCACCGTTATATTTAACCGGATGTGGACTCTCGTATAATCAATTGTGTGTCTAATTCAATACGCTCGATATTGATAGCATAGTTCTTTCTTTTCTTATCCAGCATCTCGATGATTTTGCGTGCTCCAAGCCGGCCCATTTCTGTTGCAGGTTGATATATACAGGACAAAGAGGGATAAAATGAACTGGAATAGGTGGAATTGGAAAATCCGATCAGCGCTACGTCTTCAGGTATTCTGAGCCCCATATCTTTTAGGATACCACTCATTTTATTGGTCAGAAGATCAGTAGCTGTAAATATAGCATTGGGCTTTGTCTTTGTCGCAAACAGTGCTGATAGTCTGGTTTTGATCTCTTCTTCCAGTTTGCTTTTGTCCTGCAGATCAAAGTCCAGAATATAACCTGACTTTACAGGGATTTTGTTTTTCCGCAGACAGTCTTTAAAGCCATTCAGCCGTTCCCGTATTACCCCGGCATTTCGGCCGGTGACATGCACGATCCTTTTATGTCCCAGGTCCACCAGGTGCTGGGTAGCATCATAGGAGCCTTCAAAATTCTTAACACCGATTTTGTTTGATTTAAGTCTGTTGTTGATGCGGTCTACCACTACAATCGGAAAACTGGTGTCATGCAACCTTTGCAAATAGTCGATATTGGGAGTGTTTGCAATAGGAGAGATGATAATCCCATCTACTCCTCTTGAATTGAGGATATCTATACACTTGCGCTCGCGCTGTACATTTTCCTTACTCTGCATAATGACCAGCGTAAAATCTGTCTCTACGATTACTTCGTCAATTCCTTCCAGTAATTGAGAAAAAAAAGAATTTCCAATGGTAGATACAATGACGCCAATGATATTACTTCTTCCCGTTCTCAGGCTTCGCGCTGAAGAATTGGATTGAAAGTTGTTTTTTTCTGCATATTCGCAGATCATTCGTTTGGTATCTTTATTTACCTCATGGCTGTCCGATAATGCTTTAGAAACAGTGGATATAGATTTATTGACCGCCAGAGCAATATCCTGGATCGTAATTTTTTTCATCTGTATATGAATTGTCTTTAAACAGAGATGAAACTGTCATCTTTTTCACCTGAATTCAACGGGCTTTTGTGTTGAATAACGCAAGCTCATATATTTTATTTGTAAATAGGTTTTAAAAATCATGATGGTTTCATAAGAAATAAAACAAACTGACCTTAAATCTATGCATTTTGTAACGAATTTTCAAGACAAACCCGATTTATTCTGTTAATAAAACAGAAGTAAAGTTTTCAGACTCCTCTGGGAAGCAACCGGAAAAACTGACGACATGTACATCACCTGTAAAATGAAATCTTTATTGTGCGTGAATTTTAGAAATGTATTGTTTGAATTGTGTAAATTAGGGTATGAATAAGAGTGAGAGTATATCCGAATTTTATGCCCGTGTTCCGCAGGTCAGCAGGGAGCTGCTGCCTGAGGCACAGGCGGTAGGTGTCGGCCACTTTAATGTGTTCACGCGTGATGCCTGTTCATTTCTTGCACCTTACAGCCGCAGGGACTTCTTTAAGGTCTCCTATATTATCGGAAAGGGACGTCTCTATTTTGCGGATCAGTGGATTTATATAGATAAACCTGCTTTGCTTCTTTCCAATCCTAAAGTACCTTATGCCTGGGAAGCCGAATCAATGGATCAGAAAGGCTGGTTTTGCCTTTTTACTGACAGCTTTCTGAATCATGATGAAAAGTTTAAGTTCTTTCAGCAGACACCCTTATTTCAGACGCATATTCACCCTGTTTTTTTTCCGAACGAAGTTCAGCAACAGGAAATTTCAGCGATTTTCAAGCGCATGCTGGTAGAAATTAATTCCGAATATCTCCATAAATATGATGTTTTGAGAAGTTATCTGCATGTGCTGGTTCATGAAGCATTGAAGATTCAGCCCCCTGATACATTTGTCAAACATAAAGATGCGTCTGCCCGTATTACCGAACTATTTCTCGAACTATTGGAGCGGCAGTTTCCTATAGATACACCTGAGTTCAGACTGCAACTTCATACACCTAAGGAATTCGCAAACTGCCTATCAGTTCATATCAATCACCTGAATCGATCTGTCAAGAAAGAAACGGGAAAGACAACAGGCGAACTTATTGCAGGTCGTATTCTGGGAGAGGGAAAAGCGCTGTTGCAGCATTCCAACTGGTCCGTTTCAGAAATCGCATACAGCCTTGGTTTTGAATCTCCGGCATATTTTACCAATTTCTTTAAAAAATATCAGCAACAATCCCCGGTGGAATACAGAAAGAATTTTGTTTGATTAATGTAAGTCGCATGCTTGCTGATAAAAGGCGGTTTTCATTGTGAAGAAAGGTGTTAAAGGAAATTAAATCTGATGAAATTGTATCAGAGATTTTTGTGTAGTTTTATGAGATACAAATAGCGTTATTCCCAGATAATCAGGATGAATATATTAAAGATCAATAGATGAAAAATTTATTCAAGGCAATAAGAAATAGAAACATTGGCGAAGTCTCCGGAATTATAGATAAGAATCCGGCATTGATAAATGCTGTTGCAAAAGGCATATCAGAAAAAGACGATGGCGAAATTCCGTTACAAACTGCTATCAAGACTGATAATTATGAAATTGCCGAATTACTTATTAAACGGGGAGCAAATATAAAATTTGGGGAAACAGAAAGTGAAAACCAGGAATGGCGAAAACCGGTCTTACATTTTGCAATTTCGGCCGTTGTTCACAATTCAAGATTTGCCATTTATATACCTAAGTACAGCAGCCAGAATAAATCAGGATTTTTAGGTTTATTTAAAAAGGATCAATGGAAGATACAACCTGAACCCACTGTAAATTACCGGAAAGCAATTGAACTATTACAATTGATTATCACACAAGGTGCGCATATTAATGCAACTGACAGTTATGGAATTGGTGTTGTTGAAGTACTGTGTAATGAAATTGAGAATGTTCAACTAGATCGTTCAAAACCATTGACTCAGGAAAGTATAGATGACTTATATCCGGTTTTTGAATTAATAAAAGCGACAAAAATCAGTGATTTTAACATACCAAGTAAAAGAGGGAATACTATTTATGATAACTATAAGCATACAATCGATCAGATTATCCTGAATAAGAAGTATAATTTTGTTTGAAGTGTGTTAGTTGTTTTTAAAGTTTATAAAATTTTGTCTTTTAAAAGTAATAAGTTATATTTGAGAAAATATAAACCGTAAGTCAAATCATCATGGAAGCAAATCAAGTAGAACTTTTGGTTTCATTGGCTAAAAGGATAAAATCTGAACAAAAGGATAGAGATAGAGTCGTGGCTACTTTACAGTCAGCAAAAATTCTGACCAAAAAGGAGAACTTTACAGGGCATTACAGCAACTTGAAAAAAATTTTTAAAGGTATTAAGTAATGTATAGAAGACGACCAAACCTCATGCTTGGTTTTCACGGGTGTGATGAACTCGTCAGAAATCAATTAGTAACTACACCGGATATTGTAAAAAAAAGTCAGGAAACTTATGATTGGCTTGGTCATGGATTCTATGTTTGGGAGAATAATTATAAGAGAGCATATAAGTGGGCGTTAGATAAAAAATTAAGAGGAACACTTGAAACACCTTCCGTTGTCGGAGTTATATATCAACTCGATTATTGCTTGGATTTTACTGATTCTGAATTTATAGATATCCTTTCATCCTATTATGAATTGATGAAAGATGATTTATATGTTGCAGGTAAAGATCTTCCTAAAAACAAGAATTTGACAAATGACAAATATCAGGATCTGATTTTGAGGGAATTGGATTGTGCAGTAATTGAATATCTGCATCAAAAAATAAATGAACAAATAAATGCTGATGTTTCTTCCAAAGATTTTAGCGAATTGAAACATTTTGATACCAGCAGAGGAGTTTTTACAGAGGGAGGGCCTGCTTTTGAAGGTGCCGGAATCCAAACTAAAAACCATATTCAAATCTGTATCAGAAATCTTAATTGTATAAAAGGTTTTTTTATACCCAGAAAGGAAACTGAATTCCCATAGAAGACATTCTGCAATAAGAATTTTGAGAAGTAGGTTTGCAGTTTTAAGTCTTTATTTTATTATCTTTTCTCAAAATTTATCAATAGCCAGATGAAAATCCTTGAATTAATTTTACTGTTGTCGCTATTCAGTAGTCAGGTTTTTGCGCAAAAAACTCAGGAAGCTCTTCTGATTGAATCTTTTGTTGATACACATACGGATGATAAGGGGAAATTTTCGCATCAACTCCGGTCTGTACTGGAAAATCATGATATAAAGACATTCAAAAATTTTGAAAGAGTTTTAGACAGTCTAAATTCAACGTTTACAATAAAGAATTCTGAAAAAGGGGATTATGAATTATTTACTTTAGCAAATGGATTTGATCATTGGAGTTATATTCTTAAAAATAAGGTGATCATAAATCAGTCAGAAATGACTTTTGATTTTTTTTATGAAATTCACAATCTGCCAAATGGGGAATATCTGCTTATAAAAAGAAGCGATGATATGTCTTTCTCCTGTTCTGAGGCCATTATTTATAATGGCAATATAAAATATGACTATTCTGATATCTCTGCTAATGGGTCGGATGGAAAGAAAGTATTATCCGTTTGCAGCTGGACAAATGTTGATGAGAGCTATCCGGGTAAAATTGATACAGAAGCAGGGCGTGAAATTGCCGAAGGCGGATTAAAAAGCTATAAACCCATAGAAATTGAATTTGATCCGAAAAAACAGCTTATTTTTTACTCTTTTCACCGAATGAAAGACGGACGAAAAATAACAAGAAAGGCAAAATACAGGAATTCTGATTTTAAAATCAAAAGTTATGATGCGAGATCATTCGAAGAATAAAAATACTTTAAAATAAGTGTTTACCGCTCTTCTCTATATGCACCAGCAATACATTGGAAAACACGTAACATGAAAGACAATAAAAAATACATATTTACATCTGACCGGCTTGGATTTAGAAACTGGGATCTGGCCGATATAGACAAATTGTATAAAATAAATACAGATAGAAAAGTAATGGAGTTTTTTCCGGATGTTTCTACAAAAGAACAGACAACAGAATTTGTCCATAGAATGAAACGTCAGTTTGAGGACAAAGCATTTTGTTATTTTGCCGTTGAAAAGCTTGAAGACACAGCATTTATTGGCTTCATCGGACTTTCTGAACAGACATATACAGCAGATTTTACACCTTGTGTTGACATCGGCTGGAGAATCAGTAGTACCGAATGGAATAAAGGTTATGCGACAGAAGGAGCGAAAAGGTGTCTGGATTATGCCCGGAATGTACTAAAGCTTCAGGAAGTATATGCAGTTGCACCAAAAATAAATCTGAAGTCTGAACATATTATGAAAAAAATAGGACTGAAAAAGCAATATGAATTTGAACATCCTTTACTGACAAATAACGAACGCCTCAGAACTTGTGTATTGTATAAAACTGAAAAATAAAACGCCCCATGATACTGCCGATCAAACCGTTTGACGGACAACACTGTGAAACGACTGCAACGGGAACGTTGTTGAGACAGCTTGATATTGATCTGTCTGAACCTCTTCTTTTTGGTCTGGGAGAAGGATTGGGGTTTATATTCTGGAATATGAAATCCATGACATTTCCCTTTATTGGAGGGCGTATTAAAACAGACCTCTTAACTCAAAACATTGCAGAAAATCTGAAACTTGAACTAACGGTCAGGGAGACAGCATCCGTTCAAAAAGCCTGGCATAAGGTCAAAGAGTGTTTAGATAGCGGAAAAGTTGTTGGTTTAAAAATGGACTGTTTTCATTTGCAGTATTTTTCACGTTCCTTTCATTTTGCAGGACACTATGCCGCTATTTACGGTTATGATGATGAAAATGCGTATCTGGTTGATACTCGACAGCAGGGCGGGCGCGTAAAAACGAGTTTAAAAAGTCTGGAATTGGCAAGAGCAGAGAAAGGACCGATGTCTTCCAGAAATTTGTATTACACGTTACAGAAAACAGATCATAAACTGGATATGAAAACTGCAATTACAGCAGCCATCCGCAATAACGCTGCAGATTATCTGAATCCGCCTATTACAAATATCGGTTACAAAGGAATTTTAAAAACAAGCACAGAAATAGTCAAATGGTTCAAGACCAGTAAAGACATTCAAAATGAATTTAAGACATCTGCTATGATGATGGAGAAAGCCGGGACAGGAGGGGCTTTGTTCCGGAACTTATACAGAGATTTTTTAAAGGAAAGTTACAACCTGCTAAAAATTGAAAAACTAAATACAGGCTACGAATCCTTTTCAGAGATTGCAGAACTATGGACTTCGATTTCACAATTGTTTGATAAAGTGAGCGAGACAGCAGACTTAAGCTACATACTTAAGGCATCAGCAATTTTGAAAATAATAGCAGACAAAGAAAAAAAGACTATGGAACTATTGCTGACTGTATAATCACTTCATGAGTTAGAAACATTTGAAAAATATTTCGATTCAAGTCTGTTTTTTTGCAGAGTATAAACTATTAAATGCTTAGAGATTTCCGGATGAATTAGAGTAATGTGAGAGCTTTTAATGGAAAGCTTATCAGAAATAAATCAATTAAACTATCAATATTATGAGCTTAAAAACATTAATAACAAACAGCGTTGATTATAACGTTTGGGTAACAGAACAATTAGTAGCCTGGTTGCAAAGTTTTGATGAAGAATTACTGTACAAAGAATGTCCGTCCAGTTTCAGCAGTATAGCAAAAACACTTAAACATATCAGTGATACACAGCTGTATTGGTCTGCAATGATACGAGGAACGGCAATTCCAACTTTTGATTACATAGCTACTGAGGTTGACATTAAGACAGAAATGGAAAATCTGGTAAATGAAGCTAAACTTCTGGCAGCTTATGTAAAGGAAAACGAGGAAGGGATGAGTGAAACCTATTTAATAAAATCAGAATGGTTTTCTTCAAATTTTCCAAAATATGAATACTTACAACATCTGATTATTCATACGACCTACCATCGGGGGCAGATCGTCACCATCGGACATCATGTAAAAGGTACAAAAGCTCCGATGATGGATTATAATTTCTGGAATGTAATGAGTCAGCAAGCTACATAGATGTTTATCATTACGAATTTAAGAGTGCTTTAGATTCTGTTTGATTTCTGTAAGTGATGGTTTGATCTTTGTAATTACTTTACTGCGGGTATACCTAACTTTGAATATCAAAATATAAGAGGTATGAAGTATAGAAAATTAGGAAAATCAAACGAAGACGTTTCTGCCGTTGGCTTAGGCTGTATGGGGATGAGTTTTGCTTATGGTGCATCTGACGATCAGCAAAGTATAGCGACTTTGCATAAAGCTTTGGATCTGGGGATTAATTTTTGGGATACAGCCGACATGTATGGCAACGGTGCCAATGAGGAATTGCTTTCAAAAGTACTTGTGCCTAACCGGGATAAAGTCTTTATTGCTACCAAGTTCGGATTTAGATTCCGGGATGGGATTGCACGGGCAAGCAATGCCAATGAAACTTACTTTGACGGCTCTCCGGAATGGATCAGGGTAGCCGTAGAAGATAGCTTGAAGCGACTAAAAGTAGATGTTATCGATCTGTATTATGCTCATCGTGTAGATCCGAATATCCCTGTCGAAGAGACTGTAGGTGCAATGTCTGAGTTAGTGAAACAAGGCAAAGTCCGGTATCTGGGTCTTAGTGAGGCTTCTCCCGAATCACTCAAAAAAGCGAATGCAGTACATCCGATCATGGCTCTGCAGAGCGAATATTCTTTGCTTACAAGAGATGTGGAATCAGAAATATTGCCGTTATTAAAGGAAATGGATATCGCATTGGTGCCTTATTCACCCTTAGCGAGAGGATTGGTCACCAATACGCTGGATGTAAATCAGCTGGAAGATCAGGATTTTAGAAAATTTCTGCCACGGTATCAGGGCGAAAATCTGGAAAACAATACAAATCTGGCGGCGGCATTTGCTTCCTTTGCCAGAGATAAAGGCGTTTCACCAGCACAGCTTGCACTGGCGTGGGTGCTTGCACAGGGAGAGCAGATTATTCCGATACCGGGAACACGCCACACAGAGCGCCTGGTCGAAAATGCAGCAGCTGTTGATGTGTCTCTTTCGCCTGCAGAATTACAGGAAATCGAAAAGATACTGGCGCAGTATCCGAATGTCGGAGCACGCTACAATGAGGGATCTATGAAACTGGTCAATCGTTGATCCGATAGATAAGCAGAAGAATTTTTCTAAACTCACAGGCTCAGGTTTCTGTCTTCACAAGACAAGAGACCTGAGCTTTTTAGCTATATAAGTATTCTTAAAACATATAATTTAAAAAAATATTCAAGTTTCTTTTTTTAAATTAAACACCTGTTATTCAGTTATTTAATTTAATATTCAGCTGTGCTCGTGATCTTATTTATACGTGCAGAAGAAAAATAATCAGAAATTTTAAATCCATATCTCATCCGTTGTCGTAGATGAGGGAAACTACTGATTATAATTATAAACGTTAAATAGGATAACTATGAAAAATCTAACCACAAAAAATCCTACGTCATCAATACAGGAAGAAATATTGACTGACGAAAGGTTGAGAAGAAGAGACTTCTTAAAATTTGCAGGAGCCAGTGCCGCAGGTTTGGCCATATTGGGGATGAGCAGTTGTAAGGACGATGATGATATGGTAGATATGGGCGGTAAAGAATATTACTTCGGAAGCGGAGATATTGCTATTCTTAACTATGCTTATGCACTTGAACAATTGGAGGCCGCATTTTACATTCAGGTAGCTGCATCTCCGTATTCGAATATTTCGGACTGGGAAAAAACCTTGTTTACCGATATTCGTGACCATGAAGTAGCGCACAGAGAGTTTTTTAAAGCTGCTTTAGGTAAAAATGCAATTGCAAATCTGGAATTCAACTTCTCAGCGGTTAATTTTTCCAGCCGCGACAGTGTACTTGCAACGGCCAAAGCTTTTGAGGATCTGGGGGTGTCGGCCTACAATGGTGCTGGCTGGTTGATAAAAGATGTCAACTATCTGCTGTTGGCGGGCAAAATTGTATCAGTGGAAGCAAGACATGCAGCTCTTGTCCGTGACCTGATCGACAATGGTAGCTTTGCCAATTCGGAAGTAATAGACAGCAATGGTCTGGATGTAGCCAAAAGTCCGACCGTAGTGTTGCAGACTGCAGCTCCGTTTATTAAATCCAAGATTAGTGTTCAAGATTTACCCACCTATTAATCCTTAGTATTATGAATTTATTCAATCTTTTTGAAACGATTACGCAAGTTGATCCGGAGTTCAACGAACGCGTGAGTCCTCGTCGTGAGGCTATAAAAAATATGACATCTTTCGGCAAAAAAGTTACGCTTGCTGCAATGCCTTTTGTCCTGAGTGAATTATTGAAAAAAGCATACGGACAGGTTCCGACAGATGTAAATGGTGTATTGAATTATGCGCTGACACTGGAATATCTGGAAGCCGAATTCTATACAAAAGGAGCTGCAGCAGCAAATCTGGTTCCTGCCGGCAAACCCATGGGAGCGATCACGACCATCAGAGATCATGAAGTGGCTCATGTCAATTTCCTGAAAACTGTACTCGGAAATAATGCAGTTGCAAAGCCTACATTTGATTTTACAGCCGGTGGTACTTTCGGCAATGTATTTACAAATTATGATACATTCTTGGCACTAGCACAGGCTTTTGAAGATACCGGAGTACGTGCTTATAAAGGTCAGGCCGGCATTCTGAAAGGAAACAGAGTCGTATTGACCGCCGCTTTGCAAATCCATTCGGTAGAAGCCAGACATGCTTCACATATCCGTCAGATGAGAAGAGCCAGGGGCGGAGCAGCAGCAGATCAGAAACCATGGATCACGGGAGCCAACGATAGTGGCATAGGTGCAGTAGTGGATCCGATATATGCAGGAGAAGATAATAAAGTACAAGGAGGTGTGGATATCACCACGCTGAATGCTGTAAATGGTAAAGTATCTGCAAATGCAGCAACTCAATCTTTTGATGAACCGCTAACGGCTGAAGCTGTGTTGAATATCGCAAGTCTTTTTATTGTTAAATAATTAGTGAGTACCACCCATATTTTGATACCTTCTGCTTAGCTTATATGGAAGGTTAGAAATGTACACGTGCACAACTATGGGCAGTCGCATACAAATATGTTTGCGGCTGTTTTTTGTTTAAATAGGTTCCGGGGTTTTTTATATTTAAGAAATTCAGTACCAAAGATCAGCGGCCGATGCTTTTTATAAGTGATGTGCGGAATATTAGTTTGATGGTATCGTCTATCTCCAAAGGGAAATTAATATTGGGGAAGTCCACGTAAACATTTAAGCAGTCCCAAGCTACACAAGTATGAGCTTAGATATTGCCCATGACATACATCTGGGACATAGTAGGAGTAGGGCTTCCGCCTTGTTTCTCTAATGTGATTGCAAAAGCCTGAGCACTCGGGATTGTACTCATCATATTGACATCTACAGCCTTGTCCTGCGGGAAGACTCCGGCATCTACAGGTTTACCATCTACGATAGCCCAGAGCTGGTATTGCATGCCTTCCGGTGCAGCAGGCATATTTTCCATGCTCAGATATACATTTTTGCTGTTTGAATCCCAGAATACCAGCGCTTTCAGACCAGGGTGATTTTCTACTCCGGCCAGTGTAATTGTCTTCATCTGCGGATCATGCATCATTTTCCATTTGTCCTGCAGATTAGCCAGTGCCTGTTGGTTTACATTATTTTCTGCTGCTACTTTTGTAAGCTGCAATTCGTTTTCTTTGGATTTATTGTGCAGATAAAGATTGCCCAGTAAGCTACAAATAGAAATCAGTGAAGCTGCCACTGCAATACGGCTCATAGTACGTGAGGACTGTCTGCTATCCAGATTTTTAATCCTGGGATCTTCTTCGCTTTTCTGTTCAACAGATAAAGGATTTTCTTCAGCCTGTGAAATAAAAGGGACTATCTTTTCATTATCTGAATCTGTACTCTCCTGAGCGGATATTTTGTCCCAGATTGCCGTTTTCAAACCGGAAGGAGGAGGCATAGCATGGACCGTAGCAAAATCTTCCAGCGTTAGTTGCGCCTCCAGAATTGCTTGCTCCACTTCCGCATTATTTTTGCGTACGCACTCCAGAATACTTACTTCTTCTTCAGAAGCAAGCCCCATTACGTAAGCTTCGATAATGCCAGACGATATGTACTCTTTAATGTCCAATTTATTGATAATCTTTAAGTAATCTCCTTAGTTCGATGAGCGCTCCTCTGGTTCTTGTTTTGACAGTGCCTAAGGGGATATCGAGCTTTACTGCTATTTCATTCTGCGTATATCCTTCAAAATATGCCATTTCTATTAATTCCCGCCAATCGGCCTTCAGTTCATTTAATACATTTTTGAAACCGATATGGTCCACATTCTCTGCCACCGCAAAATTATTAATTTCTTTATCATCTACGATATTTGGAAGAGATTGGTTTTTTTGTTCGTTCTGAACACTTTTGGATTTGATGTAATCAATAGCTGTGTTTCTTGCAATATTGATCATCCAGGTATACAATCTGCCTTTTCCGGCATCAAATGAATGGATATTATTCCATATTTTTACAAATATATCCTGAATCACTTCATCCGCATATTCTTTGGTGTTGACAATCCGGATGATAACCCCATATAACGCTCCTGCATAATTATCGTAAAGATAATTAAACGCCTTCTCGTCTTTGCTTTGCAAAGAGGCGATAAGTTGTTCTTCAGAGGTGTTATTTGCGTTATTCAATCAAACAGGCTTTGTACTCAAAGATATAAATATTTTGACGTTGTCCAAATAAAAAGAAATTTATAAATCAATAAGTTATTTATTACTGGTTTCCGCCTCCGCTTCAGGCAGCTTCAGGAAAAAAAAAGCGACCACTAACAGTAAGATAATACAGGCGCCTATACTGTAATAGTAAGCTGTCAGCATGCTGCTTGATGAAAGCGAGGTTTTACTGAAATGAAAGAAAACAGTTGTGAGCAGGCCAACTCCAATCCCCACAGCGAGTTGCTGTAAGGTCAGATACATGCCTGAGGCTATTCCGACTTTTTTCTCCTGAATGGTTTTGAGTGCCATCGTCATCATAGAAGGAAGAACAGTTCCACATCCCAATCCGTACCAGAATAAGGTAAGCAGGATAACGGTATGCGAAGCATAGGACATACTAAATATCAGGAGATGCATACACAAGCCTATGGCCATGATGGATATTCCGCTGAGTAAAACCCTCTTGCCGTGAAGTACATTGTACCGTATGGAAACAAGCGAGGCCAATACATAACCTATTCCCTGTGCTACAAAATAGAGCCCGGTCTGTGTAGAACTGACATCCAGTCCTCTTTGTAAATAAAGAGAGGTCAGGATAAAATAAGAATCCTGAACCATATAGTAGAACAGAGCTGACCATAGTCCCAGTCTGAAATACGTGTTGCGAAATAAACTGAAATCTATAAGGGTTTCCAATCCCTTGCGGTGATCTTTCTTTTGCAGATAAATAAAGCACAGGCCAAAAATAAAAGAGCAGAGCAAGAGGACAGTATACCATACAGACCAGGGATGTTCTGCAGCCTGTATGATTGGGTAGATGAGTGTCATGATAGTGAGCGCAAGCAGAATAACCCCGCTGCTATTAAACCGGCCTTCAGCAGGCTGATGATGATCCGGAAGGTAACGCATTGCTAACAGGAGCGAGACTAATCCTATGGGAATATTGATCAGAAAAATAAGCCTCCATCCGTCTGTAATCCATTGTATATCCGGTAGAATACCTCCCAGAAACTGACCCAGTACAGAAGCCGCGCCGGCGATACTGCCATATATGCCTAAAGCTTTGGCGCGATCTTTTTCCGTGTCAAAGATATCCGGAATAAAAGCTATGCCCTGTGGTACCATAAAAGCGGAGCTAACTCCCTGAATAAGTCTTCCTGCCAATAGTATTTCTGCATTTGCTGCTATACCGCATAGTGCTGATGAAAGAATAAAGAACAGCATGCTGAGGTTATATACTTTCTTCTTACCCCAATATGTGCCGGCTTTACTTCCTGTAACCAGTAAGCTCGCATATCCGATAACATACAGAATGACTATCCATTGTGCCTGGCTGTCTTTAGCATGCAAGCCAGTCTGAATGGAAGGAAGAGAGACATTGATAATAAAAAGATCGATTACAAAAAGGAAAATTCCGGTGGATACCAGGAGCAGCTGCACGTATCTATTCATAGCTTTTTTATATATTTACGTCTCAAAATTGGCGTATAATTGTAGTATAATCAAGTAGTTGTAAAAAGAGGCGTAGGTATGGAAAGTAATACTAATACTGAGAATGAGGCTATTGCAGAATTAAAAAATAAGATACTAAAACAAAATAGTTGTGACTTGTCGGCTGTGTTTAAAATAATAGGAGGAAAGTGGAAGATCCTGCTTATAAAATCTATTTTGCATGGGTGTCCCAAGCGATTTGGTGAATTGAGAAGAGAACTGGAGGATCTGGCACAGACTACTTTGACCACACAGCTGCGGGAGCTTGAACGTGATGGTATCATAAGCCGTAAAATTTATGCAGAAACGCCTCCGAGAGTAGAATACAAACTGACTCCATTAGGCTTGACACTGATTCCGGTGGTTCAATCCTTAGAAGACTGGTGGCATCAGTATAATGAACAGAGAACAGATGTATAAATCTGTTCTCTGGCCAATACAATTACTTGTGCAGTCTGCTAAGAAAATGCAGATTACAGCATCATTCCACCAGATACTTCTATGCGTTGTGCGTTGATCCAGCGGGCTTCTTCGGTACAAAGGAAAGCCACTACACCACCGATATCTTCGGGTACGCCTGCACGACCAAGTGCAGTTACTGAAGCAATAGTCTTGTTCATATTTTCATTGTCACGTACAGCGCCTCCACCAAAATCCGTTTCAATAGCACCGGGAGCAACTACATTGACCCGGATTCTTCTTTCTCCCAGTTCTTTTGCCAGATATTTGGTAAGCGTCTCTATAGCTCCTTTCATTGAAGCGTAAGCTGCGTATCCCGGAAATGAAAAACGTGCAAGACCGGTAGAGATATTGATTACAGAACCTCCGTCATTCATGAGGGGTAGAGCTTTCTGTGTCAGAAAAAACACTCCCTTGAACTGAATATTAAGCAGAGTGTCGAAATCCTCTTCAGTCGTTTCCGCAAAAGACTTGTGAATACCTATCCCCGCATTATTAATAAGATAATCAAAATGTGCTGTTCCAAAAGTATCTTTCAAAACATGCTGTACCTTACCGAAGAAATTTTCAAAGCCTGCAGTATCTGCGACATTGAGCTGTATGGCGACAGCACGCTGTCCCAGCTGGTTTACCTGTTCGACTACTTCCTGCGCTTCATCATGTCTGCTGTTATAGGTCAGTATAATATCTATACCTTTCTGAGCCAGCCGAAGTACCATTTCTTTTCCCAGTCCGCGGCTTCCGCCAGTAACTAGTGCAATATTGTGTTGTTTCATTTTTTTTCTTATTTGACAGACACAAAGGTATAGCGGACAGATCTGAAAAAATGGTGAGTAGTTCAGTATTTTGCACAGGTGTGGAATCAGGCGACGCTGCTCATATTTTTCGCCGTTCGATCTGTCAAAATCTGATTGCGGTACTGTTTCGGCGTTAATTGTGTGAATCGCTTGAAAAATTTAGTGAAGTTGGAAGGATCATAGGTCAGCAGCACCGCTATTTCCTGAATACTTTTATTCGGTTGAGCAAGCAGAATTTTAGCTTGTTCAATGATCTTTTCCTCAAAGAAGGAGCAGGCTGACCGTCCTGTAGTACGTTTGATGGTATTGCTGAGATGGCGCGGATGAATGTGCATATGATCCGCAATATCCCTGATTTCATACATGTCCGATATCCTGCCCTGTAGCAGATCATCCAGATGCTTATCCAGTTCATCCATAAAAATTGCAGTTAACTCCTGTTGTCTTTGTGGTGTTTTTGTTGACGTATCCATACCCATGGCTGCTAATACTTCCGAATATAGTTAAGATTTTAGAAAAAGATGGAATTTGATATCCTATATATTCATCTGAATTTTATGTGGTAATTAAGATTTTGGGAAATATTTGTGTTCTATAATTTCTGTTTCATAATTTCTCATTTAATTTTTTTATAATTCATCGGAATATTTTATTTTGGAATAATTTTTTGTGATCGCTGTTCATTATTATTAAGACATACGGTCATATCCCCTCCGAGGGGCATCTGAAGTGAAAAACATACTTATGGAAGAAACTAATCTTATCCGATTGTTAGTGGTCGGTATTGTGGTAAGCAAATTGATTGTTGCAGTTTTGTTTGTCTTATTCTATCGAAAAAATAAACAACTCTCAAAAGAGCGGCAATCCCTTGTCGATGCCAATGCGGAGATCAACCGTTATGTTGGCCGTATTGAAGAGCAGAACAGAGCCCTCGTGGAGGCGGAACAATTTAAAGCTAAGATTTTCTCGGTTGTATCACATGATCTGCGTGTACCTGTAAGTACCTTTCAGACGCTTTTATCCTTTTCCAGAGTGGTAGAGATTCCTCCTGAAGAAATTCGGAAAACTCTTATTAAAATCGGTTCAGAACTGGATGATTCGTCCAAAATGCTGGATGAAGTACTGATCTGGGCTGCTGAACAAATGACAAATGAAAAAATAATCCTTGCTCCATTGTCAGCTTATGAACGTGTAGAAGAAGCATATCATTTGTTCTATGAACGTATCAGTTTTAAACAACTGATATTTATGAATAATATTCCAAAGGATTTTGTTCTTATGGGTAACAAAAAAATAGTTGACCTTATAATTCGTAACCTGATAAGCAATGCCGTGAAGTTCAGTCTCAGCGGACAGGAAATTGTAGTCGGTCTCTCCTCTTCACCGGCTAATCATATATTGTATGTTCAGGATAACGGTGTTGGTATGAGTGAAGAGCAGGTGGCATCTTTGCAAACTGCAACCATTAAATCCAGTTCGGAAGGAACTTTCAAAGAAAAGGGGGCTGGCATCGGTCTTGTTTTATGTTATGATTTTGCACATCGTCTGGGCTGGAATATAAATGTCAGCAGTAAAGAGGGAAGTGGAAGTATCTTTCAAATCCAAATCCCTGTTCATGTTTCTTAATTGCATAGTCTTTAAAAGGTAAAAGTCTGTGTTGCTTATTTACTGATCTTTTGGCTTGGCATCTATTAAAATAGCCAGCTGGATACATGGGGCGTCTGATCTGTTGCTCCAGGCATGGTTAGTGCCACATTGAATAACTATATCTCCCGGGTGTAACAGCGTTTCTTCACTGTCGGTAATCAGATAAATCTCTCCGGAAAGAATTACAATGTAATCCAGACTGGGCGTTTTGTGCATCAGCGGATGAGGTTGTCCGGCGGGAGCACTGATCCCAAGGTCGTGATCGGGAGGAATCTGCACATACCTGAAATAAGTGCCATTTGTGATCGGATTGGGGATAGCCGTATTGGGTATGGGTATTTCGGCAGAAAGACTTGCGGGCATCTCGCTCGTCTGCCAGATGTCTGAAATAATGAGACCCGGATAATGTTCCGAAACATTTGTTACGATTTCATCACTTTCAACATAGGATTGTCCGTTAGTCTCAGCTGTAATAACTCTTCTGGGTATGCTGTTCATATAATCAGATTTGATTTTGCATAATTAATTTTGATCCCGGGGTGCGATTATTTTGGAGCAAATGCTGTGCATACTCTGCATTTTCAGCAGACAGTCCTCCGATGACAGTTATAGCGGGAGGTGTTACTTCAGTCTCATCTATATAATGACGGATCTGCTGCAGTGATTGCCTGAAATAAGCATATCGTTTCTCTCCGGCATATACAAAGTTTGAAATGTGATGGACAGTCGCACCGATATCAAAAAGCATATCTCTGCCTTTTGCTGATATTCTGTTGGTAATGTCCACATACACTGCATTTGCCTTCATGACTTCTGCTGCGATTTCAGACAGGTAATGGCCTACGCAATCGACTACAATATCAAATTTGACACCTCCATTCCGTTTTATTAATTCACTACTTAGCGCAGGATTATGATAGTCTGCTATCTGCTCCTGTTGTACGCCGATCATTGTCAATTGTTGGTGCCTGTCTTTATTTCCTGCTGTGACGGTAAGGTGCTTGATACCTTTAGCTAACAGTAATTTAACAAGGAAATTTCCGACACCTGCAGAAGCTCCCGTGACCAGTATACGTGTCTCGGGTGTCAGAGCTATGCGGTTGAGTGCCTGTAGTGAAGTTATGCCTACTACAGGTAAGGCTGCAGCTTCTTCAAAGGATACAGACTGAGGTTTGAGTGCGGCTATCTCCTGTGGAACAAGGATATGGGTGGCGTAGCTTCCGTTAGATCCCATACTGCCACAGGCACAGAATACTCCATCTCCGATCCGGAAATCTGTAACTGCTGAACCTGTTTTTTCTACTATGCCCGAAAATTCACGCCCCAGTATAGGTGAAAAGAGGTATTTTCTTTCCTGCTCACTTTCGCGCATCTGATAGTCAATAGGGTTGAAGGCTGAAGCCATGATGCGGATGAGTACTTCATTTTCAGATACAGGGCGCATTTCGACCTCCTGGTCTATCAGTTCGTTTTGCTCATTTAATACGATTGCTTTCATCTTTACCGTTTTATTACAAAGTTACAGGTCAAATGGTATAACTTTAGTACCAGTTAACTATTGGTTACCGGTAACACTAATGAAATCAGGATATGAGCAATATGGCGATTAATGATAAGGTACGTGAGACGACATGCAGTGAAGAGCTGATGGCTATCCGTGATAGTCTGGATATATTGGGTGGGAAATGGAAATTAATGATCTTACGCTACCTCAGCAACCGTCAGGGACAGGATATACATTTTAAAAAAATGCAAAGAGAAATATCCGGAATCTCTGCGAAGATGCTCAGTAAAGAGTTAAAAGATCTGGAACGTAATCTGCTGATTACACGTTCGGTACAGGATCAGCACTTGATAATGGTGTATTATGCTGTTACGGAATATGGAAAGAGTGTGTTGCCGCTGACTGAAAATCTTGTGGAGTGGGGGCTTTATCACCGGGAGAAGATAAAAGCAGAAATGAAATAATTGAGGAGAGGGGTTGTGCGTACAGCCCCGCCTGACCATACGGTCTGACGAGGCTGTACCTTTTACGTTGTTAAAAGCTATGCTTTTTACATTTTTTCTTGTTTTTGTTTTTCCTGCTTTTGCTCATAATAAGAAATCATTTGGGCAAGTTCATTTAAATCAAGATCGGATTTGATATCCAGAAATACCAGTTCATCATCATCCGCAATTCCCAGCATTAATCTTTTGATACGGTCACCTTTCATCTTGCCGTTGATAGATACTATCGAACCGTCACTATAGACACTGGCCATTTCTTCAAACTTATTCTTTGCCAGATATTTGTTAAAATCCTTCATAAGCAAACCTTTTTTATCATTTGATATCGTCATCACTTTAAGGCTTTTAAGTTTTTTGAGCAGCATGGCAATCATCGGATCTTCTTCTTCCAGTTCTTTTATTGAGCCTTTTAAGAATGGATTAAGTAGTAATCCTGGTACTTTTACCGAAACAATTTCCGCTCCTTTTGAGATACTGTTGTGCTGCACAAAATCCATATTTGGACGGCTCTTTACCAGGCAACTTTGCAGCAGAAAGCAGCTTATCAGGATGAGGGTAGATGTAAATAAAGTCTTCATGATTAATTTACGCTGTTAATGAGTTTGCTGATATCATCGTATTTTACTTTTCCATCCAGTATCATAAAAATGGTCGAATCATCTGTAATAATACTGAGCAATAAGTTGTTGATGGTTTCGGATTGTGTGTTTTCTGCCAGAAACTTAATTTTATTCTCTTCCGAATTGATCATCATCAGTTCCTCATAGTTTAACTTACTGATCGCTTTTGATACATCAGATTGCAGTTCGGGAGTGTCTCCTTCGACAATGAGCATTTTGATAGAATTGATATTTGTCAGAAGCGGACGAATGCTTTCGAGATCATTATCTGACAATTTCATCTTATTGAGCATCGAAAACATTGGTTTTCCGATCTTAATGGAGGTGACACCCTTGCCTTCTTTGTACTGATCAAAAATCTGATCGAGTTTTGACAGTTGCGCCTGAGATATGCTAAAGCACAGCAGGCTCACGATAATTAATAGATGTTTCATTTTTTTTGGTTTTTAAAGTTCTATAGTTAAATATTTAATATTCCTGGTTGCTTCCAATCCTTTCCGGATATTATTGGATGCCAAACTGAGCACTTCTTCTGTGATTTTTAAAGCTTCTTCTTCATTGTATATCTTCACTCCGTTTACCTCCACATAAAGTTCGTTTTCAGGAATAGGGACAGTTATTGTTTTTGTTACTTCTTTCTTAATGACCTTCTTTTTTTGAGGCTGTCTGATGGCTGCTATTCTGACCGGAGTTTCTATTTCGGGTTGTGTCGTATTTACTTCCTGTGGCTTAGGCACTTCTTTGTTCACCGGTACAGTCAGATGTGGTTTTGTATCATCCGTTTTAGCCAGTTCTGTATGCTCTTTTTGTGTAGCACTGAAATACCATATTCCACCTGCGACAAAAAGCAATGATGCAGCGACCGATATTTTTCGGTATATGCTCCGGATCTTAGGTCTGTCATTCTGTTGCTGATCCGGTGCAACTGTATTGATGAAATCATCAAACTGCAGATTCATTTCCTCTTCTTCAGTTGCCTTAAGTACAGAAAAGTAAGGATCTGCCTGTTCAGCTTCGCGGATCATCCGATCTTCTTCCAATGAAGATTCGCCCGCCCAGTATTTAGCTTTTAATCGCTCTAATTCTTCTTTCTTCATAATCAAAAATCATTGTTAATCCATTCTTTACGGTATTGCGTGCACGTGACAGATTCACTCTGGCCGCATTCTCATCTATTCCGGTTAATTCACAGATGGTATCAAATTCATATTCTTCTATATCCCGCAGATACATCACTAATCTTTGCTTTTCAGGTAACCTGTCAATCAGCTGGAGAATCAGGTCCCGGGTCAGAGCGGGATATTTCTCTTTCTGGACTTCCTGCATTTCATAACTTTCCGCTTTATATTTTACAGCTTCTCTGCTTATCTTATTTAAAGACAGGTTTTTTGTCATGCGCATCGCATAAGCCTCGACATTCGATACCTTGCTGAGCTCCATACGAGATTCCCAGAGTTTGATCAGTACTTCCTGTACAATATCAAAAGCATCTTGCGGATCAACCAGGAAGCGATTTGCAAACCGGAATAATTTATCCTTATGGATAAAAACGACCGATTTAAAAGTTTCCTGTGTCATATTTTTGCTGCTTTATATGAAGAAGACAATTGAGGAGAGGGAAATATTACATCAAATATTGAATTTATTTTCAGGAATCAATATTTTGGAATATATGTATTTGATAATAAGGTGTTTATGTTGTTTTGTTTTTATTAATAATCAGGCTGACTTTGTCAGACAGTGGGCGTATCTCCGAATTTTTGATCGAGAACCTGACGCCTGTACCGGAATATTTCCGCTAATCGTGGTTTGACAATCCAGTTGTGCGTTAGCTCTCCAAGCCATCCGAATGGCAATTCATAATCTACCGTATCTTTCATCAATACGCCTTTGTCATTGGGAATAAATTCATGGTGATGGTTCCATAACTTATACGGTCCTTTAGCCTGATAGTCTGTAAAACTTTTCTGAAAGTCTACCTGTGTAATTTTGGTTTCCCAGTTTATTGTGATGCCAAATAGCGGTGAAACACGGTAGCGAATAAGCATTCCTTCATAAATTTCATCATTGTCAAAGGATGTCAATACGGTGAATTTCATTTCGGGAGGAGTAATTTTGGAAAGATTATTTGCTGCAGAAAAAAATGTCCATGCGGTCTGCAGATCGCAATTGAGCTGTTGTTCCTGATATAATCGATGTATCATTGTTTTAATTTGAGGTAGATATTTCAGTTAATAATTCAGATTAAAGATAGTGATTCCTGAGTTTGCAAAGAGGGTAGGATAGTGAAGTTTATTCAAATTTCTTTATTTAATCTATAAATTATTTTAACTGTATTAACAGGGACTCTGAATATTCTCTTACCTTTACGGTTCAACAGATTTTGAAAAAGATGAAAGAAGGCTTTGAAATATTTTTAAAGAAATTTGAGAACAGAATACATGAGCTGTTCCACCACGAATCAGATATAAATGAATTAAGTATAAACCGTGGACTTCCTCAGGATGTCTGGGACAAAATAATGGAACTAAAGCCTCTTTCTGTCGCCATCCCAGAAACTTTTGGAGGGAGAGGAGCAAAGGTCAGTGAATGTCTGTCCATCCTTGCTGCTGCTTCTTATGAATCTTTGCCGTTATCATTGACCTTTGGAATCAATATTGCCCTTTTTCTGGAGCCGTTAGCGAAATATGGTCATTCAGATGTACAACAGCCTATATTTGATCGTTTCCTTCATCACAAAGCGATGGGCGGACTGATGATCACAGAACCGGACTTCGGGAGTGATGCGTTGAATATGCGTACACAATACGAAGAGTCGGAAGCAGGTTATAAGCTTAAAGGACAAAAACACTGGCAGGGACTGACCGGTATGGCAGATTTTTGGATCATTGCAGCCCGTAAGGATATGGGACAGGGCGATCTTGCCCGTGATGTTGAATTTTTTGTTACGGATAACAGCCGTCCGGAGCAACAGATACAGGTAGAACATTATTTTAATAATCTGGGACTATATATGATTCCGTATGGTATGAATACCATCGATCTGGAAGTACCGGCCAATCAGAAATTATTGCAAAAGAGTACAGGTATCAAGATGATGCTGGATATTCTTCACCGGAGTCGTCTGCAATTCCCGGGTATGGGAATGGGCTTTATTAAACGTATGCTGGATGAAGCCTTGTCGCATTGTACCAGCCGTAAGGTAGGAGGGCAGCAACTGCTGGCTCTAGATTCTGTACAATATCAGATATCCCGTATTCAATCTTCATATAGTCTGTGTTCAGGAATGTGTGCACGCAGTTCTTCTATGAGTGGAATCGATCAGGATCTGGCTACTGCAGGGCTGGAAGCAAACAGTATGAAAGCATTGGTAACCGATCTGATGCAGGAAGCAGCGCAAATCTGTGTGCAGCTGTCCGGTTCAAGCGGTTATAAAATTGATCATGTAGCCGGACGCGGTATCGTAGACAGCAGACCTTTCCAGATATTTGAAGGATCTAACGAAATGCTTTATACTCAGATTGCAGAAATGGTTATCAAGCAGATGAAGAAATCCAAGGAAAGCAATTTTGGTCAGTATTTACAAGGATTTGAACGTTGCGATCGTGTCGCAGTCCTGTTTAAGCCTGTGCTGGATTTCCAGATCACCGAAAGTCTGGTACAGAGACAAATGGTTGTTCTTGGTAAGATTATCGCCAGATTAGTATGTTTACAGTATGTGGGTGATATGACAGATAAAGGTTTCAGAACAGATCTGTATGACAACTGTGTCAAACATATTGAGATGGATATCAAAAAATTATTGTCTGATTTCCTGAATTACAATGATGCAAAGCCAATTGTTGAATATCAGGAACAGTCCAACTGGATAGATTTTATTTAATCTTACAGCCATACTACTTGCAAAAGGGATCTTTAAACATTTTAAAGCTCCCTTTTTTGCTCTTGCTTATGTATCAGGTGCGAAAAGAGATTTTTTTAAGATAGGGGATATGTGTCTGCAGAGGTACAGGATATTTGTTTTTCAGCTGTATTTTGTTTATATTTGTAAACACGCCTTACACTTACTCCTCTCCCTTCGCTTTTTTCGATAAAAGCCATTTGATCAGGAATGCCAAGTTTTTCGCGCTTTACACCTCTTTTATTAATTAACACATTTTTAATGGCACAAACACAGCAAAAAAAAGAAAATCAAAAGAAAAAATTAGAAAAAAGAAAATCAAAAGAACAAAAAAAAGAGTATAAAAAAACTCACAATTCCAAGGGTAAATCACTGGAAGAGATGTTTGTCTATGTTGACGAATTTGGAAATCTCTCTAATACTCCTCCTACCCAAAAGTACGAATTCAAGCCTTCAGATCTGGAACGTCCTGTCATCGAAGAAGAATTTTCATTCGGAAAAGTTTCTTTCTTCAATGAACAAGGTCAGTACGGTTTTATCCGCAACAATGAAACGCGTGAAAGTGTATATTTTAACACCAATCTTGTTGGTTTCGTACTGTATATAGACCAAAAGGTCAAATTTAAATATCAATCTACCAAACAGGGGCTACAGGTTACATCCGTAGAAGTTATCAAATAAGCGATAACGGAGCTGTAACTCCGGCACCGTATCCTTGCTACCCGGCTGAACTATTCAGACGTTGTTTTTTCAAACAGCACTTCCTTAGCTCCGGTGGCGGATACTTTACAGCCTACGATTCTGGAATGCTGATCCCTGACAAATTCCTCTTTGCGGAAATATCCTTCTTCAGTATTGAAGGTGTCAGGCATTGGCATCGGATTCATAGGAATGTTTCCATTCAGCATAAGTTAAGTATCAGGCTAAAAGTATGGATTTGCGATCAATACGATCGGATGAAAGATATTCAAAATATCTGATCTGCCATTCTTTTGTTTTCATAGCCTGCTTATTTTCAGGATTATCCCAGGGGGCATATACCCTGAAACCTCTTTTGCCAATTATGTTGTCATGCGTAAAAATTTTCATTTTTCTCAGAATATCTGCTGAGAATATAAAGACTCCGTAACGATCCTTATCCGTTACAAGTATAATAACCCTATCTACCTGATCTGTCGTGTCAAACGGCTGCGTTTCTCCTGAAGAACTGTTTCTCTTCCACAGTGTTACAAACTGCCCGATTTTTTTAGGTGTAATATTCGCCTTGCGAAAGAGAATGGTTTCATCCTCTGCCACAAATGAAGCGGCATGATAGCTGCTGCTTTCTTTATCAAATTGGAGTTGCTCCAGTTGTGAAATTGGTGAATACAGCTTTTCAATTAATGGGGTGATAATGTTTGTATGTATAGCAGCAGACATAGACAGGTGATGTTTCTTTATTTTACTAAAGTACATTTTTTAGCGCTTTTCTATAAATCAGACCGTGTCAAAAGAATAAACTTCAGCAGATTGAATAAAACCTGTTGTATAAAAAAGAACAAAATGGAATTTGTCGTGTTTTTAATAAAAGTATGTTTCGTATACATTTTGGTTAAAATTTAATAATTTTATGAAACATTTCTATTCATTACGTGTTTTTTATTCATTATTAATCCTTATGCTATGAAATTCATTATTCTTTTTCCCATATTCCTGCTTCTTATATTATCCGGCTGTCAGACATCATCCAAAAAGGACATTGCGGATATAATCTATTTCGGCGGTCCTATTCTGACTATGGAAGATGATAATCCGGAAGTCGAGGCTATTGCTGTAAAAGACGGAAAGATTCTGTTCAGCGGGACAAAGGCTGCTGCTGACCAATACACAGGAGAAAACACAACCTTACATGACCTTAATGGCAAAACGTTACTTCCCGGATTTATAGATGCTCATGGGCATCTGGCCTCCAGAGCAGGAATGATGCAGGCTATAGATTTGTCTCCGACTCCATACGGAACGGTGAATTCTATTCCGGATCTGCAGAAAACCCTGAAAGAATATATAGAAAAAAACAACCTTACAGCGAGTCAGCCTATAATGGGTAATGGATATGACGATGCTATCATGTCTGAGCACAGACATCCAACCCGTGAAGAACTGGATGCTATAAGTATGACGAATCCTATTATAGTGATTCATACTTCAGGACACGCAAGTGTCGCCAATTCGGCAATGTTAAAGCTGGTTGGTATAGAGGAAAATGCAAAGGATCCGGAAGGAGGACATTATGGAAGAGACATCAAAACAAAGAAACTGAATGGAAAACTGGAAGAAAATGCCAGCTTTACAGCCCTGATTAAATTGACGACGCTGTTGTCTAAAAATGCTAAATCAGGAGTTGACAAAACTCAACAGGAATTAGATAATCTTGTTAAGGCGCAGGACGAATGGTTGAGCTATGGACAGACGACGATCTGTGAAGGCAGAACAATGGGAGAGAGTGTGGGGCTACTCAAGGAAGCAGCTTCTAAAGGCTTATTTAAAGCTGATGTTATTTACTTTCCGGATTATGAATTTTTTAAAGCGCAACTGGATGCCTTCAAGCCGGAATATATGGTCTATACAAATCGTCTTAAATTAGGTGGCTTCAAATTTTCGGATGACGGATCGCCTCAGGGAAAAACGGCATGGCTGACACAGCCTTATCTGATTCCTCCGGAGGGACAGGGAGCAGATTATAAAGGCTTTCCTATTTTTACTGATTCGGTACTTTATGAAGATCTGAAGACTCTTTTTGAAAATAATATTACGGCGCAGCTGCATGTCAATGGGGATGCCGCTATAGATCAGGCTATTCGGGTTATAAAAAAGCTGAAGGATGAAGGGATTTATAAGCCTGAGCTGAGGGCTACACTTATACACGTACAGAACAGTCGTCCGGATCATATAGCCAGAATCAAAGAGATAGGGGTGATTCCTTCCTATTTTTCGACACATGCCTATCTGTGGGGAGACTGGCATTATTCCAGTGTATTCGGTCCGGAGCGGGCAGCCTTTATCAGTCCGGCTCATTCCGCTCTGAAAGCAGGGATTTTGTTTACTATTCATCATGATGCTCCCGTGACTCCTCCGGATCTGATTACAGCTGTGTATGCTGCAGTGAACAGAAAGACAAGATCAGGGAGAATACTGGGGCCAGACGAACGGGTAAAGCCTATAGAAGCACTAAAAGCGATAACGATCAATGCTGCATATCAATTTCACGAAGAAGAATATAAAGGATCTCTTAAAGCAGGTAAACTGGCTGATCTGGTGATTCTGAATCAGAATCCGCTTACTATTGATCCGTTAAACATCAGGGACATACTAGTGATGGAAACCATTAAAGAAGGCAAGACAGTCTATAAAAAATAATGTCTGGAAAGGAATACTACTGACTAAAATATTAGTTATGAAAAAGTCATTATTACTACTACTTATTGTACTCTTCGGAGGTATTGCTCAGGGACAGGGTCATTATACAGGATCTTCCTTTAATCCAGGAGACTATTTTGCTCCCCATTCAGGCTGGATTATTCCGGTATGGTATGGGTATGCAAATATGAACTATTATAATGCAGCAGGTAATCGATCAGATCAATTGATTAATCCGGCTCCGGAAAATCCTACAGATTTGAAAATCAAGCAGAATGTAAAGACCAATTCTTTTATCCTGATGGCAATTTATGGAGGTAAAGGCAAAATTTTAGGAGCAAACTGGGGTATCATGGTAATTCCTACATTAAACAGTCCTACAGCAAATATAGCCTTAGACTATTATTCAAGTCAAACCGGTTAGGGTAATTATGTATTTACCAATAAAAGCCTTGGCTTCGGAGATATGTATCTTCAGCCTGTCTGGCTTTCCTGGACAAAGGGAAAGTACAGTTATGCCCTTAATTATGGGGTCTGGGCACCTACTGGTAGATACAAACCTCATGATCTGGATAATGGAGGCCATGGCTATTGGTCGCATAATGTACGAGTGGCAGGAAGAATGAAACCAATTCCTCGGTTAAGTCTGAGTCTGGCAACAACTCTTGAAATGAATCAATGGCAGAAGGACACAGATTTTAAAGAAGGTAGTCACTTGACAGTAGACATGGGTGGCTCATATATATTGGATGGCAGAGGGGATGAAATCGGATTGTTTGGACACTATACCAGCCAGATCAGTGATGATAAAGGTACTAACGGAGGATTTGTATCTGACCGTATTGCTGGTATCGGAGGGTTCGGGTCATATTGGATTAAACCCATGAAAGTCGGATTGATGGGAAGAATTACGCAAAATTTCAATGTTAAGAATAGATTTGGAGGTACAGCTGTGCAGGTTGGTGTGAATTATCTGATCCCTGCAGCTCATTAACACCTTACATTTTCATTTTCTTTATGTATCTTGCAGGTAGAAAAATTTTTCTTAAAATGAATATATTTATTAGGCTGCAATTTCTCCTATTCTTTTTTTGTGGTTTTATTTCGATTTCTGCTGCTCAGGATCTCCTGAAAACAGAGAGAGGATATCCCGTTATTGTACATGCTGATACACTTTTCCATGTGAAAAACAAATTGGGTGCGCTTTCAGCAGCCGAACGCGCACAACGCACAACAGATAAGATCAAAGCACTGGATGATGATCTGTTTTTTATTGCAGATTCTTTGCTTACTGTACCTGATTCTCTGGTATTTGATATTGTGTACAAAGGAAATATACTCTTAAGTATTTCCAAACCGGATGCAGACTCTATGCAGGTTACTCCGGATGTATTGGCTGCGACCTATCAACAGCTGATATTGCAACATGTCAAAAAGTATAAAAGCGAAACAGATTTTGCAGAACTCCTGAAGCGCGGGGCAATGGGGACATTAATTCTACTTGTCCTTATCTTGTGTATTTACTACATGAACAGGTATTTCAACCGGTTTACGGCCTGGATTCTGCTCAAATTTAAGAAGAGAGCCGGAAGGATCAAGATCAAAGATTACGATCTGATTAATAAAGATACAGAAGTGATGCTGATCAAAAAAGCATTAGGCATCTTTAAGTATTTCTTGTTTTTCTTACTGATTTATCTCACCCTTCCGTTGATTTTCCGGTTATTTCCATGGACAAAACCCTGGGGCGATAATCTGATTAATTTTATAGTCAATCCGCTCAAAAATATTATTAGTTCCATAGTCGATTTTATTCCGAACCTGATTACGATTATAGTGATTTATATCGTATTTCATTATGTCAAGAAAGTCATTCGTTTTCTTGCCAATGAAATAGAGGCAGACAAGCTGAAGATCAATGGTTTTTATGCGGATTGGGCAAAACCTACCTATAACATTGTACGGCTTGTACTGAATGCATTTATGATCGTTGTGATCTGGCCCTTTATTCCGGGGTCTAATTCGGATATTTTCAAAGGGGTATCGGTATTTCTGGGTTTGATTATTTCGTTCGGATCTTCTTCTGCGATCAGCAATGGGGTGGCAGGAATGGTGATTACCTATATGAGACCTTTTAAGATCGGCGATGTGGTCAAGATCGGTGAAATCCAGGGAACAGTTCTGGAAAAGTCATTGCTGGTTACACGTTTACAGACCACAAAGAATGAAATTATTACTATTCCGAACAGTGCAATCCTCAACGGAAATACGATCAATTACACCAGTCTGTGCCGGGATGACGGATTAATCATACATACCACTATATCCATAGGTTATGATATCGGCTGGCAGAAGATTCACGAGTTGTTGATTGCTGCAGCACTAAAAACGGAAGGAATATCATCCAACAGAATGCCATTTGTATTGCAGACCAGTCTTGACGACTGGTACGTTTCTTATCAGATCAATGCGTATACCAATAGTCCTGAAAGGATGGCGCCGATTTATTCTGAGCTGCATAAGAATATACATGAAGCCTTTGACGGGGCGGGCATAGAAATGATGTCTCCGCATTATCAGGCTATACGTGACGGAAATGCGAGCACGATCCGAGGTGAAAAACAGGACGATATAGAGAAGTAAAATTTACGTAACAGGCTTGCCGTAGCTTCAATCCGTTTATCTTTGTGCTGAATATCATTAAAACAGCATAAGTGGCATCTACAAAATATCTGAAAAAAATAAAGGATCTGGCTGAGCGTAATCTGAAAGATGGCATAGCCTTCTTAGCAGAAAATGCAAAGAGAAATACTGTAATCGTAACTCCATCCGGAGTACAGTATGAGATTTTAAAGGAAGGCAGCGGAGAGATACCGACTTCAAAAGCAAAGGTACTGTGTCATTATAAAGGAACGTTACTTGACGGAACCGTTTTTGACAGTTCTTACAAGCGTAAGAAGCCAGAAGCATTTTTGGTACGTGAGCTCATAAGGGGCTGGCAGGAAGTGTTGGTAATGATGCCTGTAGGAAGTCATTGGAAAATATATATTCCATCTCATCTGGCTTATGGATTTGAGTCTTTGACAGAGAGCAGCGGAGGCAACTGTACACTGATTTTTGAAATGGAATTGAAGGCTATTCTGTAACTCATCCAAGTGTCATTTTATTAAACTTAATATATATACGGCTTACGTCTTTTTGTGTTGAAAATGAGAGTTTTTGATAGAATTGATAAAGCTATCGGTAGATGGGGAATAGTGCATGTACAGGATTAAATCTGATCAAATAAGCTATATTCGCAGCATTACAATTTGTTTTTGATAACTATTAGTAAAACGATATGGAAAATCTACACAACAAAAAAGCGATTATCACAGGAGGTGGCAGGGGATTAGGAAAAGCAACAGCTCTTGCTTTGGCTGCTGAAGGAGTATCTGTCGGCATTACCGGCCGTAATGAAGAAAATCTAAAGCAAACGGTAAAGGAACTGGAAGCTTTGGGTGTACAAGCTGTCTATGCGGTGTTTGATGTAGCCAATGCAGATCAGGTCAAATCTGAAGTTTCCAGACTGATCGAAAGATTAGGGGGAGTGGATATACTAATCAATAATGCGGGTATCGCTGAGTTTGGATCCTTTTTGGATATGGACGCACATCGCTGGCAGGAAATCCTGATGACTAATGTCATGGGGATCTATTATGTCACACGGGAGGTATTACCGCATTTGGTAGCAAAAAATCAGGGCGATATTGTAAATGTCAGCTCTACAGCCGGATTGACAGGTAATGCTAATACTTCGGCATATTCTGCTTCTAAGTTTGCTGTGATCGGAATGTCAGAATCTCTGATGAAAGAAGTTCGTAAACATAATATACGTGTATGTACACTCACTCCGAGTACCATTGCTTCGGATATGTCTGTCGATCTGGGGCTTACTGATGGTAATCCGGACAGCGTATTGCAGCCATCTGATTTTGCAGAGCTGATTATCGCTAATTTAAAATTACCAAGAAGAGCGTTACTGAAATCGGCCTCTTTATGGTCTACGAATCCTTAATAATACAGCGTATATCTGTTCTTGTTTGATCTTAGCAGGACAGTGCTTAATTTTTTTATTGCAGAGCTACCTTCGGAGGTGGCTCTGTATGATTAGAGTAGACGTCTTTGCAGAAGGAGAACTGAAGTTCAGAAATCCCAGTTCTTCTAATACCGCCCTGGTAATCTCTTTTCTGCTGGGGCCGAATCCGGGATCTTGACGAACGCGATCCTGAAATAGTCTGGTGGCAAATAAATACGTGTTTTTTTGCTTTTCTATATAGCCTACCCACCATCCTATGTTTAACCCTTCTATTCGTGTCCAGCCTGTTTTGGCGTGAACCTCAGCATCAGGATATTCTTTGGAGAGCATAACCCTTTTGACAGTTTGCATATGTCTTTTTTCAAAGGGGAGCTGCTCCAGATATAACTTTCTTAAAAAGTCAACCTGATTATAGGGCGATATACCGAAATTACCAAAATTCCAAAAGTCAGGATCCGCTTCGCTCAGATCGGCATTGCCATATCCGGCAAGGGAGAGGTAATGCTGATAATTTTTCTTCCCAATTTTTTTGGATAATTCTACAAAAATCCATCCAGCTGATTTTTCAAAAGCTTCTTTAACAGTCATGTCTCTGTATATATCGGGTCTGTATCCATATTTAACGGTATCGGTCTGACCTATCCATTTGACAACCTGATTTTCATCGGCTATGACTTTTGATTCCAATGCAATCAGGAGATTGATAATTTTAAACGTTGATGCTGGTAATGCGGGTACGTAGACTGACTTTGCATCGGAAGCAAACCATTTATTATTTTGTAAATCCAGTATTAGAATATCTCCCTTAGCATGTTTGTTTTCGAAGTACCTGTTGAATTCTTCTCTAACGGTCACAGAATCATTCCGGAACGAAGCCTTTACTTCTCCGGTTTGTTGTGCGGAAGCAGTATGTGATTGGCTGGAAAGGATACAAAAGAGGCTGTAAACAAAGAAGATAAGGCTGTTTTTCATAATTATAAATATACATTGTTTATAAAGAATTGATGTAAACAACAGCATATTTTCTACAGCATCGGGATATTGATGAGGCGATCAGTCTCCATATGAATGAAAGAATCATCTTTAACCAATGAAGACTGATTCGCATATATTATTTCCAGTGGTGGATATGTTTCGGATAATAGGGCACCTTATTCCTCATAAAGCCGCTGCGCTTCTATACCAGCGATACCAAGCTCTTTAATGATGATATGATGATCAAGACTTTGACCTTCAATGATGAGTACCTTGTAAACAGATTCCAGATCGAGTTTCCATTTTTTGATTCCGTCGATCTGTTTGATCACTGCGTGTATGTTGTGGAAGAGGCTGGAGCAGTGTACATTTGTTTCGAACATTAGTTTTTCCATAGCATTTTAATTTTAGTAAAAACCTCCAGAGGGAGATTTTTATAGTTTAACAATGTGGAGCAGGATCATTTGAGTGAGATCTCTCCATTAAGAAATAGCTATCGCGGTTTTGCAATAATGCTGTATACCCAAATTTACTGAAAAAGGAATTTCATTGATAATCAGATTGATAAAAATGTAACAAGTAACGAATAATTTGCAATTAGATTATTCTCCCGTTGAATGCTATCCGTCCAAACCATTTGGGACTCGTATTGTTATTAAAAAAGGACATACGAATAGCTCGGATATTTGTATGGTATAGCTATCGCTGAAAACAGTTACACTAATTTTATATTGCTGATGAAGACACATTTTGAATTAAAATATCCCTTGGGATTAGGAGGAGTTGCTATAGGAACGGGCTTTGAGCCGTTATCAGATGAAGAATCGTATCATATACTTGAAACGGCCTGGAATCAGGGTATTCGTTATTACGATACGTCGCCCTGGTATGGACTGACGAAGAGTGAACGTAGATTTGGAGATTTTCTGCGTCAGAAATCAAGAGGTGAATTTGTATTTTCTACAAAGATCGGACGATTGTTTGAAGCTGTAGATGAGGCAGATGTCCCGCCAACAATGTGGAAAGCTCCCTTAGCGTATGATTTCAGGCATGATTACACAGCAGATGCGACTGCACGGGCTATTGAAGAAAGTCTTTCACGGACCGGATTAGATCACATAGATATAGTTTTTGTTCACGATCTGTCTGAAGATCAGGTCGGTGACCGATACGATTATTATCTGCAGCAGGCAGAGAAAGGAGCATTCAGATTGCTTTCCGATTACCGGGATCAGGGGATTATCAAAGCATGGGGGATGGGGGTAAACAAGATTGAGCCTATTCTGGATTGTATCAGAATTGCCGATCCGGATATCTGTCTTTCGGCTACACAATATTCAATTCTTGAGCATGAGGATGCTATAGACCGCTTATTGCCAGTCGTTCGTGAACACGGCGTGAAATTGGTGTCCGGAGCCGGATTTAACTCCGGATATATCGGAGGGAGAGAACGCTATAATTATAAAGATGTTATTCCTAAAGGAATGGCTGAGAAACGGGCGCGTATAGCCGCTATCGCTCAGCAATATGGTACGGATCTGATTGCTGCGGCAATTCAGTTTGTATTAGCTGCGGACGAATTTGTATCTATTATTCCCGGAGCGAGCAGGCCCGGTCAGGTACTGGATAACTGCAGAGCCATTCGATCTGCGATTTCGCATGATTTCTGGAAAGAACTGAAACATGAAGGACTCATTTATACGCAGGCGCAGGTACCCGGAGTATAATTTACGATTATTGAACCTGAAGATAGGAATCCCACCATTCATTGGGTTTGGTGTGCATCATGTTGCCGGGATCCTGCATCCAATATGTATTATCTACAAAAATCTTGTATGCATATTTTCCGGGAGCTACAGAAAGTGTACAGATCCATTCGCCATCCTTTTTGATAAATGGGTTGGCGTGCGGATCATAATTATTAAAGGTGCCTGTCAAAGCAATGGTTTCGGCTCCCTGCATACCCTTGATCCTGAATGTAATGCTGTTTTTCTGTGGTCCGAACAGATTCAGATAATAGTTTGAAGGGTTGATTTTTCTGACCTGATCATACAATCTGTTTGCTTTTTCTTTTTTGCCGGATAGAAGACAGGCATTTGCAAGTGCTGCTCTTGCATTTTCAGAATCCGGATAGTACTTGAGATTGGTTTCAAACAGCTTTTCAGCATCTGTAATACGGTTGCTGTCAATAAGCTGATATCCGAATTTTTCCAGATCTCTTTCAGAAAACTGATAATGCATTTTGTTTGATTTCCTTTGTTTATTATACATGGAAATAGCGGCCGCTATTCCTTGCTGGTTATATGTTTGTTCTATTCTTTCTGCCAGCGATTTGGGAAATAAATCTTTTATTTCAATATCCTGATATCCCTTTTTGAGAAGTTGAAGGATATCTATCTTGCGGACAGCAGTGTAGTCATGACGCTGATAGAGATAAATGGTTTTGTTTTTGAGGTCGCATACCTGTGAATAAACAGTACTGTTATCCGTTTCACGCTGTGCTGTTGCATCAAGTATGTGTGTGAAATTTTCAAAAGACAGTGCTTTGGCTTTAAGCAGATTGTAGGCTGTTTTCCTGCGCCAGCACTTGAAATCTGAGTATTGAGGATCCTGGAGACTATAATTTGTCAGTACATAATTTTTACTGCCCGGGCGGATTATATAATTTGCATGCACAATCGCATAATCTCCTGTACGGTCTGCTATCATGATTTGTGCCTTTTGCTGCCATGTAAGATTGTACTGAGAAAAGAGTTTTAATGCTTCTTCTACTGTGCCACATTCCTGTAGAATTTTTTCCAGAATATAGCCTTCAAAATCGGGTTTTGAAGGATCTTTAATTATGGCTACTTCCTGAGGCAGGGCTGCTGCATCATAGAAAAGTCCCTGATCATTTATTCCTCCTTCGGGAAATTTTTCTTCGAACCCCCAGAAAATGTAACCTTTCTTATGTTGTATGGAAGGTCTGACCCATAGATACGTTTTCTTCAGGGGGGAATAGTCTTCATTATTTCCGACCAAAACCTGTTTTTCGTCATGGGCTATAAAAATAGTGCATGATAGAACAGGTACATATTGCGAAAATAGTATACCGATCAAAATAATGATACCTCTTTTCATTTTTATGGTTATGAATTCATGCGTTGATATTAAATATAAAGATAAAATAATCCTGTTAATATAGAGCTTTCTATATTGATCATTAGGTTGTTATTAATTTTTCATGATAAGCTCAGCATCACGGATCTGGATCTCGGTGTGTCCGTCTTTATCCGCATTGAGATATACAATCCCTCTAATATGTACGGGCAACTCGCTAAACGTAACCTTACGTTTGTTTTTCATCATGATTTCGGCCATGGGGGGTATTCCGTTTTGTCCGCAAAACATACATTGAGCTACCGGTAAGACTGATAACAGAAACCAATTATGCTTTCGTCCTGTATTTATCGGAACCATATACCCCTGCAGGCTGACACTTTTATTATTGAGCTGCTGTAAAACCGGCGGGAAATGAGGAATATAAATCGTCTTATTTGCTTTTTTCTCAACCTTATACATGAGCTGATCAAAGGCTTCCCAGGTTTTGTTCATCAACGGTTTATGATGTGTAAGATGTGTTTGCTGTACGTTTTGTTGCGCTTCGGATGGCTGTGTAGTCGAAATGGAAATAAAAATAATTAAAAGCGGAATTAGGAAGTAAAGATTCATGAGTGCATATTTTTTTAGTTTCGAAAGTAAAAGTACATGCAATTTTTATTTAATGCAACTATGTTGCATTTGTTGTTTTTGATTATTATCTTTGTTTCACAGAAGCATTAACGGAAAGGACTATGATACCTCAGGATTACGAAAGCTGGAAAGATTGTATTGAGAATAAATGCGGAATTGCACTTACAGCAGATTTTGTAAGGAAGCGTCTGAATGTCTATACCGATACGGCTCTTGCAGAAACACAACGGTTTGTGTTATTGTATGGTGAGCAGCACCGTCAAAGAATAATAGAATGGCTGCAGTTGTCCCTGTCCGGGCAGTCTATGGAAGAAAAGAATACGTAAATCAATCATAAGATGAAGAATAAAAAATTACCTGTAACCGTACTGAGTGGGTTTTTGGGGGCAGGAAAGACTACATTACTCAATCATGTGCTGCACAACAAGGAGAATCTGAAAGTAGCTGTGATCGTCAATGATATGAGCGAGATCAATATCGATGCCTCTTTGGTTAAAAAAGAAAATACGCTTTCGCGGACAGAAGAAAAACTGGTAGAGATGAGCAATGGTTGTATCTGCTGTACATTGCGTGAGGATCTGATGGTGGAAGTGGAGCGCCTGGCGGGGGAGAACCGATTTGATTATTTGCTTATCGAAAGTACAGGAATATCAGAGCCACTGCCTGTCGCACAGACTTTCAGTTTTGTTGATGAGCAAAACGGGATCAACCTTCCTGATCTGAGTTATATAGACACGATGGTCACTGTAGTGGATTGTTTTAATTTTTTTAAAGATTTCGGATCGGCAGAAACATTGACAGACCGCAGGTTGACGGATGATGATTATGATAACCGCACTATCGTTAACCTGTTGACGGATCAGGTTGAATTTGCTAATGTAATTGTGCTGAATAAGGTAGACCTTGTCGCAGAAGAAACCATTGCTGTATTAGAGGCAGCCATCCGGAAATTAAATCCAGGGGCACGGATAGTCCGAAGTTCTTTCGGACAGATTGTTGTATCGGATATTATTGGTACGGGACTTTACAATCAGTCGATTGCTGAATCTTCTGAAGCATGGAAGAACGAGTTGACACATGAGCATGTGCCGGAAACGGAGGAATATGGTATTTCTTCGTTTGTATTTACCAGTCAGCGACCTTTTCATCCGCAACGCTGGTATGATTATCTGAATATTACTTATCCGTATAATCTGATTCGTGCTAAAGGTCTTTTTTGGATGGCTTCGCGTCCGGATGAGGCTATAAGTTTTAGTCAGGCCGGAGGAAGCCTGCGGCTGGAAGGAGCAGGTGTCTGGTGGTGTTCTATTCCTGAAGCAGAACGTCGGCATTACCCTGATTTCAGGGAGTATGAAGCCGAAATGAGAAAAAGATGGCATCCTGAATGGGAGGACAGAAAAACGGAACTTGTATTTATCGGACAGGATCTCAATAAGGAAGTCTGTGTCGCACAACTGGAAGAATGTTTGTTAACGGATGAAGAAGCTGAAAGATGGAAATACAATGAATGGGAGGACAACTTCCCTAAGCATATATAGTCAATTGTTTGTTTTGGCCGCTGTCTGTTGCTTTTTAAGTGATGGCAGCGGTTTTTTTATTTATATCAGCCCTCTTCTTCCGTAAGAAGATGGCTGATATCCTTAATCCGTCTTACACACGAGGAAGTTTGTATCCATTGTGATATTCTTTTTCCAGATATAGTTTATTGATCTTATTATCTGTGAAGCTATTGGTATTCTTGTCCCACATGAGTTTTTCTCCGCTTCGGTAGGATATATTTCCCATCTGGGCCACGGTGGCCACATGTGATCCCGCCTGAATAGAACAATTTAAATCCTGCATTTTACGGCTTTTAATAACATCTATAAAGTTTTGCATATGATTTTGAAGGCCTTTGTCGGATGCAGCTGTGAAAGACTTCACAACTTTATTCGAGCTCTTTTTCTCTTCTATGACTTCCCATCCGCTTCGGTTGAGGATCAATGTACCATTGTTACCAATATAGGCTATACCGTGATCCCTGTTGTAAGGGCCGTTTTCTACCCCCATAGCTGAATCCCAAACTAAATTGAAATTGTCAAATTCGTATAGTGTAGTCAAAGTGTCTGGAGTTTCTTCATATAAATCCGGATAGGCAAAACGACCTCCTAGTCCTGCTACGGATTTGGGGAAGTCTGTGTTCATACCCAGTAAGGCGTAATCCAGAAGATGAACTCCCCAATCCGTCATTAGTCCTCCGGCATAATCCCAGAACCACCGAAAGTTGTAATGGAATCTACTGGCATTAAAGGGAAGGATAGGAGCGGGTCCCAGCCATTGTTTATAGTCCACACCGGCTGGTACAGCACTGTTTGGTACTACAGCGCCTGGTTTTTTTCCTCCCTGGTAGCACCAGGTCTTTACGGTTCGGATATTTCCCAATTGTCCGCTATGTATAAAGTCTACGGCATCTTTGAAATGCTTCTGGCTACGTTGCCATTGTCCCACCTGTACAACTTTGTTATATCTTGTCTGAGCGGCGGCCATACGATTACATTCGACAATAGAGTTTCCTACCGGTTTTTCTACATAGACATCTTTTCCTGCTTCACAGGCATGGATCATTTGTAGAGCATGCCAGTGGTCAGGAGTACCTATAATGACGGCATCTATATCTTTGTTGTCCAGTAATGCACGATAATCGCCATATGTTTTTACTTTATTTGTATCTATATTCTGCTTACTCAGGTCTGCCATGCGGGCGTCAATAACATTTTTATCTACATCGCAGATACCAATGAGGTTGACTCCGGGTATTTTCAGGGCAGCGTTTACATTGGACCAGCCCATACCTTTGGCACCGATGACTGCAATATTAACCTGTTCATTTGGCATGACGCTATTATTGAACATTGCAAATGCAGAATTCGGGAGGGAAGAGGCTATTAACCCACTTCCTGCAAGCAAGGAGGTTTTTTTGAGAAATTGTCTTCCGGTATTCATCTTTTAGGATTGCTTAATAATGCTGTTGATTCTTTTCAGGATCGTAGTTTTACTTGCTGCTACTATAAAAGGGCCGTACAGAATGCTGATGTTAGTTTTTAATTAAAATATAAATACCAGAATACATTATCAGGCGCTATCTGATTTTTTCTTACACACGAGGAAGTTTGTATCCATTGTGATATTCTTTTTCCAGATATAGTTTATTGATCTTATTATCTGTGAAGCTATTGGTATTCTTGTCCCACATGAGTTTTTCTCCGCTTCGGTAGGATATATTTCCCATCTGGGCCACGGTGGCCACATGTGATCCCGCCTGAATAGAACAATTTAAATCCTGCATTTTACGGCTTTTAATAACATCTATAAAGTTTTGCATGTGATTTTGAAGACCGTTATCGGATGCCGCTGTGAATGGGACTACAACTTTATTCTGGCTCTTTTTTTCTTCTATGACTTCCCATCCGCCACGGTTAAGGATCAATGTGCCATTGTTGCCGATATAGGCTATACCGTGATCCCTGTTGTACGAACCATTGTCTATACCCATCGCCGAATCCCATACCATATTGAATTTATCAAATTCGTACAGTGTCGTCAGGGTATCCGGAGTTTCTTCGTACAGATTCGGATAAGCAAAACGTCCACCCAAACCGACTATAGATTTAGGTAATTCTGCTTTCATGCCCAATAAGGCATAATCCAGAAGATGTACGCCCCAATCTGTCATCAGACCGCCTGCATAATCCCAAAACCAACGAAAATTGAAATGAAAGCGACTGGAATTAAAAGGAACAAGCGGAGCTGGTCCTAACCACTGTTTATAATCAACTCCTGTCGGCACCGCGCTATTCGGTACTACGGGGCCCGGCTTCATCCATCCCTGATAGCACCACACTTTTACGGTGCGTATATTCCCTAATTGTCCGGTTCCTATAAAGTCGACAGCATCTCTGAAATGCTTCTGGCTGCGTTGCCATTGTCCGGCCTGTACGACTTTATTATATCGGGCCTGAGCTGCCATCATACGATTACATTCGACGATAGAATTTCCTACCGGTTTTTCTACGTAAACATCTTTTCCTGCTTCACAGGCATGGATCATTTGTAAAGCATGCCAGTGGTCAGGAGTACCTATAATGACGGCATCTATATCTTTGTTGTTCAGTAATGCACGATAATCGCCATATGTTTTTACTTTATTTGTGTCTATATTCTGCTTACTCAGGTCTGCCAGGCGGCTGTCTATAACATTTTTATCTACATCGCAGATACCAATGAGGTTGACACCGGGTATTTTCAGGGCAGCGTTTACATTGGACCAGCCCATACCTTTGGCACCGATGACTGCAATATTAACCTGTTCATTTGGCATGACGCTATTATTGAACATTGCAAATGCAGAATTCGGGAGGGAAGAGGCTATTAACCCACTTCCTGCAAGCAAGGAGGTTTTTTTGAGAAATTGTCTTCGGGTATTCATATGTTATGGTTTTGGTTAGTGCTGTTAAAAGTCTGTCCATTTTTGATCAGACTGTGCAGAGGCTATTACTGTTTCTATAAATTGCATTCCACGTACCCCGTCTTCTGCTGTCGGAAAATCCAGATCATCTTCCGAAGCTGTTGTTCCATTTACAGCAGCCAAAATTGTATGTGCAAAATTGTTGTAAATATTGGCAAATGCTTCTATATATCCTTCAGGATGACCTGCCGGTAATCGCGTGTTGTGCTTAGCGACCGGATACAGGCAGGATTGTCCGGTCCGGAAAATCTGGGCCGGTGCATCGAGCCATTTGAGCATAAGCGTATTGGGTTCCTGCTGGTTCCATTCCAGACCGGCTTTTTCGCCGTAAATCCTGATTTTCAACGCATTTTCTTCTCCTGCAGCGACCTGCGAAGCTGAAAGTACACCGCTGGCTCCGTTATCAAAACGCAGCAATATATTACCATCATCTTCTAATCTTCTGCCCTCGACAAAGGTTTGCAGGTCTGCACATATCTTTTGTATTTTCAAACCGGAGATATATTCAGCCAGATGCGCGGCGTGTGTTCCTATGTCGCCCATACAACCGCTTTTTCCGCTTTTTTCGGGGTCGGTACGCCAGGCTGCCAGCGCTACATCCGTTTCGATCAATGTGCTTAGCCAGCCCTGAGGGTATTCCACCATTATTTTCCGGATCTGTCCCAGTTTATTCTCTTTAACAAGTTGTCGAGCCTGCTTGACCATTGGATAGGCAGAATAGGTATGTGTAAGACATAACAGGAGTCCTTTTTCTGCTACTTTTAACCGAAGTTGCTTAGCTTCCTCCAATGTGAGTGTCATCGGTTTTTCAAGAACAACATGAAATCCGTGATCGAGCGCCATCATAGCCGGATCAAAGTGGGCAAAATTCGGGGTGACAATACTTACGAAATGTATTCGTTTGTCTGCCGGCAGCTGGCTTTCCCGCACTATCATTTCCTGATAGCTCGTATAGATCCGGTCTTGCGGCAGGTGTAATAGTTCTCCGGATTCCCTTGCAATATCCGGATCCGAACTTAATGCTCCGCAACAGAACTCGATATGACCATCCATGCCGGCAGCCATACGATGAACAGCTCCGATAAAGGCATTTTTACCGCCTCCAATCATACCCATTCTTATTTTTGTACTATTCATAGTGCTCAGTTTTTTCGGATAGATATGTATGACTTATAATCCTAGTAGCTTTCTGTTAAGGTCATTGTTGGTTTCTACTGAAGCGAAATTATCAAATGCTTTGTCGGTGACCCGGATAATATAGTCTTTTATAAAAAGGGCTCCTTCTCTTGCTCCGTCTTCAGGATGTTTAAATGCACATTCCCATTCCAAAACTGCCCAACCCTGAAAATTATATTGTGTAAGCTTGGTAAAAACAGCTTTAAAATCGACTTGTCCGTCACCTACAGATCTGAATCTTCCTGCTCTGAATTGCCAGTTTTGATATCCGCCGTATACACCCTGGCGCCCGGAAGGTGTAAACTCAGCATCTTTGACATGAAACATTTTGATTCGATCGTGATAGATATCAATGAATTGCAGATAGTCCAGACACTGAAGAACAAAATGGGATGGATCATATAGAATATTTGCGCGATTGTGATAGTTTACTTTTTGAAGGAACATATCAAAAGTGACACCATCATGGAGATCTTCTCCCGGATGTAGTTCGTAACAAAGATCCACGTCGTACCGCTCACCTTCATCGAGGATGGGCAACCATAGTCTGGCAAGCTCAGCAAATCCAGTCTCAATCAGATTTTCAGGACGCTGCGGCCATGGATAGACAAATGGCCACAACAGGGCTCCGCTGAATGTCGCTAATGCCTTAAGCCCAAGATTATGGGAGGCTCTGACAGCATATTTAAGTTGTTGTATAGCCCACTGTTGCCGTGCCTTTGGATTGCCGTGCAGATCTTTTGGAGCAAAAGCATCAAACAGATCATCGAAAGCGGGGTTGACTGCGACCAACTGACCCTGAAGATGTGTTGACAACTCTGTAATCTCTAATCCATAGGATTGCACTGTCGCTTTCAGCTCCTGTGCATAATTTTTATCAGTAGCAGCCCTTTCGAGGTCAATAAAACGAGCGTCTAAGGTAGGAAGCTGTATACCTTTGTATCCCAAATCTGATGCCCATTGGCAGATAGCTTCTAATGTATTAAATGGGGGCTCATCACCGATAAATTGGGCAAGGAAAATTGCAGGGCCTTTAATCGTTATCATAGTTTATTACGTTTTGTAAGACCGATTATGTTAAAACTGGGGAAAATTATCTTTCCAGATCAGAACATAAGTCAGATCATATTCTTATGAATAATATTATAATTTGGTTATTCTGTGTAACGTGCTTGTCTTATACAATTTTACGAAAAAAAACAACCGGTTGCAATAAAATGAGAAAAAAATCTTACACTTGTCTTGTAGAAATACAGAATGGTATCAATAACAAAGTTTTTGAAATATATTTTCAATGGACTGGAGCTTACGAAGCAATAACATAAAGTTAAGTGTATTGCTGGCTAAAAAGATTAAGGTATTCAGGAGCTAAATAACCCACACTTGCTAAAATTGACAAGGGTCTGAAAGCTGAAAAAAGTTTGTTATTAAGTGATTTCACACAACTAATAACCAAATAAACCAAATAAGAGAGAAATGGCAAATAATGTGTATGATGCTATTGTCATCGGATCAGGGATCACGGGTGGCTGGGCAGCAAAAGAACTGACAGAGAAAGGGTTGAAAACCATAATGTTAGAGCGGGGCCGTAATATCGAGCATGTCAAGGATTATCCGTCACCGAATAAAGATCCCTGGGATTTTGCACATAGAGGTAAATTGCCTCTGGATGTCGCCAAAAATTACCTGCCCTTTGGAGTTAAAAATCAATGGATAAATGAGACAAATGTTGATTTCTGGACTAACGAAACAGAAAGTCCTTATAAAGAAATTAAGCCCTTTAACTGGTTCAGAGGATATCAGGTAGGGGGACGTTCATTAATTTGGGGACGACAAAGTTATCGTCTTTCAGATCTGGATTTTGAAGCGAATGCTAAAGACGGACATGGTATAGATTGGCCTGTCCGTTATAAAGATATAGCTCCCTGGTACAGTTATGTAGAAAAGTTTGCTGGTATTTCAGGTAATAAGGACGGCCTGGCTGTATTACCGGATGGAGAATTTATGCCGCCTATGGAGATGAACTTTGTCGAAAAGGATTTGGCTGAACGGTTAAAGCAAAAATACAACAGCAAAAGACATTTTATAATAGGCCGAGTCGCCAATATTACGGTTCCGCATCATGGCCGGGTGAATTGTCAATATCAGAACAAGTGTTGGCAAGGATGCAATTTTGGGGCTTATTTCAGCACGCAGTCTTCTACTTTACCTGCAGCAGTGAAGACCGGAAATCTGACACTGAGACCTTTCTCAATTGTGAAAAATATCATTTACGATAAGGATACAAAAAAAGCCAAAGGCGTAGAGATACTGGATGCTGAGACAAATAAGACTTATGAATATTTTGCAAAGATTGTTTTTGTATGTGCTTCAGCACTCAATTCCACCTGGGTATTGATGAATTCGGCTACGGACATTTGGGAGGGAGGATTAGGTAGCAGTAGCGGAGAGCTGGGACATAATCTAATGGATCATATGTTAAACAGCGGAGCCGGAGGACGTGTAGAAGGCTTTGAAGATAAATATATCTTTGGTCGTAGGGCTAATGGCTTATATGTGCCGAGGTTTGCAAATATAGAGGGCGATACCAAAAAGCGGGATTACATTCGCGGATTTGGTTATCAGGGAGGAGCTTCCCGTAGTCGCTGGTCCGGAGATGTGGATGATATGAGTGTCGGGGGAGCCTGGAAAGATGCGATAGCAGAACCCGGATCGTGGTACATAGGATTTACTGCATTTGGAGAAATCCTTCCTTATCATGAGAATAAAATCTCACTGGATAAAACTCTAAAAGATAAATGGGGGCTTCCGGTATTGGCTATGGATGCAGAAATCAAAGAAAATGAGAAAAAAATACGTCAGGATGCTGGTGAAGAAATGAAGCATATGCTGGAGTCTATTGGTGTAAAGGATGTTTCAACTTATGATAGTGGATTTAGTATGGGACAAGGTATACATGAAATGGGGACTGCAAGAATGGGACACGATCCAAGTACATCTGTACTCAATAAGCATAATCAGGTCTGGGATGCTAAGAACGTATTTGTGACAGATGGGGCTTTTATGACTTCGGCTTCCTGTGTCAATCCATCGCTAACATACATGGCTTTTACAGCCCGGGCGGTAGATTTTGCAGTGAGTGAACTAAAAAAGGGGAATCTTTAATATATTTATTTCAATAGCGATGAATAGAAGAGACGCAATAGAACGAGTGGCTTTACTGATGGGAGGCACTATTGTCGGGGCAAACCTTTTTCTGGAAGGTTGCAAAAGACCGGCATCACCGGATATTAAACAGCTTTTTGAAGCCGAATCAGTTGATTTTATCGGAGATCTGGCAGAAGCTATTCTGCCAAGAACAAAAACTCCCGGAGCCAAAGAAGCCGGCGTAGGAGAGGTGATCCCGGTAATAGTAAGAGATTGTTATACTAATGATGAACAAAAGATTTTTCTGGAAGGTCTTGCCATGATTGATTCCAGAGCTAAGAAAGAGCTGGGGCATGAGTTTCAGAAGCTGGAGAAAAAAGACCAGACCTTATTTGTCAATAAGCTGGATAAGGAATCGAAAGAATATGAGGGCAAAAGAAAAGAGAAAGATCCTCCTCATTTTTTTACCCTGTTTAAACAACTGACTTTGCTTACATTTTTTAGTTCGAAGTTAGGGGCTACAGAAGTTCTTCGTTATGTGAAAATTCCGGGAAAATTTGACGGTGACTATCCCTATAAGAAAGGTGATCGGGCATGGGCCACCTAACGGCAATAGTTTGTTTTGACTATAAAAATGCGCCTTCACCGAGGGGCATTTTTATTTTTAATTAAATCTTGGTTTTTCAGCATGTTTCAAAATAAGTCCGCATTGGCGATGATCGTTAACGTATATTGTTTTTCAGGTAGATTTATACTTCTTTTTTCATGGTGCAACTTGTATTATTAAATAATAAATGGTTATTTTAAGCCTTTAAATTCAAGATCGTCACTTCGCATCAAAAAAATCGGTCTTTAAAAACTATGAACACACACATGATTCTAATTGTTGATGACAAATCAGAAAATATATATTCTTTAAAACGATTATTAGAATCTAAGGATTTTTTAGTAGATACAGCACTATCCGGAGAAGAAGCTCTAAAAAAAGTATTAAAAAATAACTACGCCCTTATTATTCTGGATGTTCAAATGCCAGGAATTGATGGTTTTGAAGTAGCAGAAACGCTTTCAGGCTTCAACAAAACAAAGGAAATTCCCATAATATTTCTTTCTGCGGTCAATACCGATAAAAAATTTATCACAAAGGGCTATGAATCAGGAGGTATAGACTATGTAACTAAACCTGTAGATCCTGATATTCTGCTATTAAAAGTCAAAACATTCTATCGCTTATATGAGCAGACACTAGCCCTCAATGAAACGCAACAGGCTCTTATCTCTGAAATCGAAACCAGAAAAAAGGCCGAAACGAAACTGAAAGAGCGGGTGGATCATTTACACTCTACATTAGAGTCGTTGCCTCAGATCGCTTTTACAGCTAATGCAGAAGGTCAGATCGAATTTGTGAATGAAAAATGGTTTAAGTATTCCATTTCAGCAGAGACTTTCCCGAAAACCCATCCCGATGACAAAAATATCCGGGATGAATGGCTGTTGGCTATGGGCAGTGGCAATGCTCTGGAACTAGAAGTAAGGATTAAGGAGATTGATGCGGATATATTCAGATTTCATTTGTTACGGATCATACCAATCAGAGAACAGGAGGTAATTGTTAAATGGGTAGGTACTTTCACGGATATAGATGATCAGAAACAAATAGAGAAAAAGAAGGATGAATTTCTGAGTATCGCCAGCCATGAACTGAAGACACCTCTGACAAGTATCAAGGCTTATATACAGTTGTTAGAAAGAACGCTGAATGCCGAACATAGCAGCTCTACAAGTAAATACCTGAATACGGTACAGAATCAGGTCTCTAAATTGAATAGTCTGATAGCAGATTTACTGGATATATCTAAAATAGATAACGGTAAGCTCAAGATGAATAAGAAACTATTCAACTTTGAAAATTTGCTAAGCAATGTCGTGGATACTATATATCACACACACGAAAACAGCAATATCAGGATCGAACGGGAAGGCGATGCGATCGATCAGCCTGTACTTGGAGACGAAATAAGAATCGAACAGGTACTGATTAATTACCTGACAAATGCTATTAAGTACTCACCTGATTCCAAAAGAGTCATTATCAAAACAGAACAGGAAAATACACAAATAAAAGTCGATGTTACCGATTTCGGAATAGGTATTCCTGAGCACAAGCAAAAAAATATTTTCAATAAATTCTATCGTGTGGAAGAATCCTCGCTGAAGTTTCAGGGACTTGGAATAGGCCTTTACATCTGTTCGGAAATTATCCGGCAGCATAACGGAACGTTTGGTATACAGAGTCAGACCGGACAGGGATCAACATTTTATTTTACTATACCTTTAAACTAGACAGCACATGCCTGGCAAATTTATACGCAGCCTTCAGATAGGCTTTGGAGTTTCATTAGTGATATTGTTGGCGAGTTCCACCGCTTCCTATCTCAGTATAAAGGAACAACTCAATAACAGAAAAAAAGTTGATCACACTCGCCAGGTGATCAGTGGAGTAAATAAAATTCTTGTCGATCTGCAAAATGCGGAAACAGGACAGCGCGGATTTCAGCTTACAGGCAAAGAGAGTTTTCTGGAACCATATATCAAGAGTACCGAATCTTTACCGGAGGCCTTAAAAACTGTCCGCGAACTCACATTGGACAATCCGATTCAAACCCGCCGTTCGGACAGCCTCGAATCCTTAGTCAATTCCAGAATCAGTATTCTCAAAAATCTGGTAGATATCAAAAGAAAAGGTGGAGATATTACAATCGCGCAGTTAGAGGATGGTAAACGTTACATGGATAGCTGCCGGAATATTATTGCCGGTTTTACCGATGAAGAAGAGATGCTCTTAAATAAAAGATCGTTAGCTCTAGATGCATCTTCTCAATACACTTCATTTTTTATTATTATAGCAGCTGTAGCTTCTCTGATTATCACTTCAGTATTCTACAAGAAAATAAGAGAAGATTATTATAAGAGAGAACAGTTACAGTCCTCTTTAAAGAAAAAAGATGAAGAGATAAGCCGTAGATTAAATGTTATTCAAAAAATTGCGAATAATATTGCTCATGGAGATTATACCATACGAATTGATGATACGGAAGAGGATGATCTCGGAAGTCTGGCAGGATCCCTGAACGATATGACAGACGCTTTAAAGTCTTCTTTTGATAAACTGAATAACAACGACTGGCGTCAGACAGGATTAGCGCGATTGAATGAAATACTTGTAGGTAACAAAACGCAGGAAGTATTGGCCGAAGATTCTCTTTCGCATCTGACTAATTACGGAGACTGTGTTAACGGAGCATTTTATCTTCTGGAGAATGATCTTATCAGACTGCAAAGTGCCTATGCACTGGAAGACAGAATGACAAAAACACTGGAAATCGGTGAAGGGATGGTAGGACAGGTGTTGAAAGATGGTAAGGAAAAGCTGATTGAAGGTATTCAGGCCGAAGATTATGTTGTCAGTTTCTCAAGCGGTAAACTGAAGGTCAGTCATATTTTGCTGCTACCGGTTATTCTTAACGGTATATGCATAGGTGTTATCGAATTGGGATCTGCACATAAATTTGATGCGTTAAAGATTGGCTTTTTCAAGGAGGCTTCTTCCACTATAGCGCTTGCACTTGCTGCAGCCAAAAGCAGAAAACAAGTACAGACTCTCCTGGAGGAAACACAGGCACAGGCCGAAGAATTGCAGGCGCAACATTCTGAACTGGAAAACCTGAATACTGAACTGGAGGCGCAAACACAAAAACTGCAGGCTTCAGAAGAGGAACTGAGAGTGCAGCAGGAAGAACTTTTACAATCCAATCAGGAACTGGAAGAGCGTTCCAAACTATTGGAAGAAAAAAATCATCTTATTGCAGAGCGTAATTTGGAAATTCAGGAAAAAGCTGAAGAACTCGCATTGAGTACAAAATACAAGTCTGAGTTTCTGGCTAATATGTCTCATGAGTTAAGAACTCCTTTAAATTCAATTTTGCTGCTGTCAAGACTGATGTCTGAGAACACAGAAGAGAATCTGAATGAAGACCAGATCGAATCAGCAAAGGTTATACAAAGTTCGGGTACGAGTTTACTGAGCCTTATTGATGAGATATTGGATTTGTCGAAGATCGAAGCCGGCAAGATGGAACTGGAGTATCAGCATGTCAGACTATCGGATGTAACACAAGAACTCAACAGCCTGTTTGCTCCTATAGTAAAGGAAAAATCCCTTGATCTGAATATTGTTGTTCAACCGGATCTGGATTCTACAATTGAAACCGATAGGCTGCGACTGGATCAGGTACTGCGGAATCTGCTTTCAAATGCGATAAAGTTTACGTCCAAAGGAAGTATTACACTGACCATAACGGAGGAACAAAGCAATAGGAATAATATTGTATTTGCTGTTAAGGATACCGGAATAGGTATTGCCGAAGAAAAGCAAAAAATTATCTTTGAAGCTTTTCAGCAGGCCGATGGTTCTACCCGAAGAAAATTTGGAGGTACCGGGCTCGGATTGTCTATCAGTCGTGAAATAGCCCGTCTTCTTGGAGGAGAGATCCGATTGCAGAGTAAAGAAAATGAGGGCAGTATATTCAGCCTGATTATTCCCAAATCAAAACAGACCACTGTTATCAGTCCTGCAACGGACGAGTTGATAGCTATTATATCTTCTGATGTGGAGGAGGTCAATGCGCTGGTAGCGGAGGAAGCCAGTTCGTATGTTGTTCTGGATATACCTGCAGAAGTAGAGGATGACCGGAATAATATTACGCAGCAGGACAAAGTAATCCTGATTGTGGAGGATGATACCAACTTTGCTAAAGCCCTGTTGAAATATACACGACAACAAAATTATAAAGGTATAGTCGTTGTAAGAGGAGATATCGCAGCCGAATTTGCTGAAAAGTATAAGCCTCTAGCTATCCTGCTGGATATTCAGCTTCCTGTAAAAGATGGATGGCAGGTCATGGACGAATTGAAAAATAATCCGGTAACACGGCCTATTCCAGTACATATGATGTCCTCTCTGAAAATGAAAAAGGAGAGTTTACTTAAGGGTGCAATAGATTTTATCAACAAACCGATTGCAATGGAGCAGATCGGAGGAATGTTTAAAAAAATTGAAGAGGCGTTGACACGCTATCCTAAAAAAGTACTGATCGTAGAAGAAAACCCTAAGCATGCAACTGCTTTGTCTTATTTCCTGAGCAACTTCAATATAGCTTCAGAGATCAAAAGCAATGTGAAAGACAGCGTGGAAGCATTGACTTCTGATGCGGTGAATTGTGTGATTCTGGATATGGGTATTCCGGATAAGACAGGCTATGAGACCCTGGAAGCGATCAAGAAAAATGAGGGATTGGAAAATTTACCTATCATTATTTTCACGGGTAAAAATTTGTCCAAAGCTGAAGAAACCAAGATCAAGCAATATGCAGACTCTATTGTGATTAAGACTGCGCATTCTTATCAGCGTATCCTGGATGAGGTCGGATTATTCCTGCATCTGGTCGAAGAAAAGAATGCAGATCAGAGACAAAAGAAAACCAATAAATTAGGGTCTTTAAATGAAGTACTGAGTAATAAAAAGGTATTGATTGCTGATGATGATGTCCGTAATATCTTTTCGCTCAGTAAAGCCTTAGAGAAGTACCAGATGAAAGTAATCTCTGCAATAGATGGAAAAGAAGCTATTCAGCAGTTAAAAAATAACCCTGATATTTCTATTGTCCTCATGGATATGATGATGCCTGAAATGGACGGATATGAAACAATCAGGCTGATAAGACAGTCACCACAGTATGCAAAGCTGCCTATTATGGCAGTGACCGCCAAAGCAATGACTGGTGACCGCGAAAAATGTATTATTGCAGGTGCATCGGATTATATATCAAAACCAGTGGATACAGATCAGTTGCTCTCTTTGCTAAGGGTATGGTTATATGAAAATTAATATTGTCAAGATAAGATTATGGAAAAGGACAAATTAATATTGATCATTGATGATGATAGCAGAAATATCTTTGCCTTAAGTCTGACATTGAAGTCAAAAGGATACCGTACTATATCCAGTCTGACGGCAGCTGAAGGAATCTCATTACTGAAAGAAAATAAGAATATAGGAGTGGTATTGCTGGATATGATGATGCCTGAAATGGATGGGTACGAAGCGATGAGGATCATCCGTGAATCAGAACAATGTCAGCATATCCCTATTATTGCAGTCACAGCGCAGGCTATGGACGGAGATCGGGAAAAGTGTATAGAAGCAGGGGCCTGGGACTATATCTCCAAACCTATAGATGTAGATAAGTTACTGGCGGTTATTGGAAAAGTGAATTAGATGTTGGAGCCGAATATTATAAAGAATGATGAGCTCGAAATGCTGCTTGCAGATGTATCTGCCCTATATGGTTACGATTTTACGCAATACAGCCGGGCATCTCTCAAAAGGAGAATAAACCGCATCTGTCTTATTGATAAGTTTACGAGTTTTGCAGAGCTTCGGTACAGGGTGCTGAATCACCCTGAATATTTACAACGTTTCATTGAAGAGATCACAGTGAATGTTACGGAGATGTTTCGGGATCCTTCTTTTTATAAAGCCCTGCGTGAAAATGTATTTCCACAGTTAGGAACATATCCGTTTATCCGTATCTGGCTGGCAGGATGTTCTACCGGAGAAGAAGTATATTCGATGGCTATTATGCTGAAGGAAGCGAATCTGTATCACCGATCATTGCTCTATGCTACAGATATTAATCCCGGAGTACTGGAAAAGGCCAGAAAAGGGATTTTTCCCATAAGTCAGATGAAACAATATTCCGAAAATTATATCTTATCCGGAGGGAAATCAGATTTTTCAACATATTACACGGCCAATTATGATGTGGTCAAATTCAATGAAGATCTAAAAGAAAAAATGATATTTTCTACCCACAACCTGGTTTCGGATAGCTCTTTCAACGAGTTTCAGTTGGTCATCTGCAGGAATGTTCTGATTTATTTTGATAAGGAATTGCAAAATAAGGTATTCCGGTTGTTTGATGACAGCCTGGACAGTCTTGGTTTCCTGGCGCTTGGATCAAAGGAGACATTACGTTTCTCTGCTCTGGAAAGTCGATATAAGCAACTGGATGCAGAAAAAATATGGAGAAAAAGTAAGTAGAAAGAAATGTTGAAACAAACAGATATATTTCTGATCGGCGGATCTGCCGGAAGTCTGAAAGTGATACTGGAAGTATTGCCCGGGCTCCGCAAAGGTCTTTCATTTCCGATTGTTATTATCCTCCATCGCAAACCTTACCCTGATTCTATACTTAATGCATTGCTATCCAGTTATACGGACGTAGAAGTGTATGAAGTGGAAGATAAGATGTCTCTTGAAAACGGATGTATTTATGTCGTACCTCCTGACTATCATCTTCTTTTTGAAAACAAAACTTTAGTGTCTCTGGATTCTTCTGAAAAAATGAATTATTCCCGACCTTCTATAGATGTTACTTTCCAGTCTGCAGCTGAAGTATTTGAAGAAAATACGGTAGCTTTACTGCTTTCGGGTGCAAATGCTGACGGAGTAGAAGGATTGGGCTGTATAAAGCATAATAATGGCATAATACTTGTACAGGATCCTCAAACAGCAGAGGTGGATTATATGCCCAGACAGGCAGTATCGCGTGTTCAGGTTGATTATTTGCTCCGGCCTGAAGAGTTAGCCGTATTTATAAACCAATTAAGCGTTTAGTATCCAATACATCTACTGTACAAATTAACATATACCTCACTACAATACATACTTATGAACGACAAGACCGTACTGCTTTTTGATGATGATATCAATATATTGGAAGTATGTTCCATTATTCTGGCAGAAGCAGGTTACAAAGTAGAGATTTCTCAGACTTCACATGATATCATAGAGAAAGCTGCTGAAGTAAATCCTGATGTTATTTTGATGGACAACTGGATTCCGGATATCGGAGGTATTAAGGCAACCCAATTGCTAAAGGCGCATCCGGATTTTAATCATATCCCGGTTATTTATGTTTCTGCAAATAATGATATTCATGTGCTCGCAGAGACGGCTGGTGCAGATGCTTATCTGGCAAAACCATTCGATCTTGCTGACCTGGAAAATATTGTGGAACAGGTGCTGACAGAAGCGGGTAGCAAGTAAATCATAAAGACTTAAGCAGCACTTTCAGATTATTCAAATATCCGTAAGTACAGATAATAATTACAAAAGGCAGAGAATATCTGCCTTTTGTCGTTTTTGTAAGCTGGATTTTGCACCAAGTTTGTTACCAAAGCAGATCTTTCTTGCATCTGGTTTGTATTCCAATATATATAAATTACATTAGCAACTGATAAATCCGTTACCGGATAATACGCTATGAAACCTAAACTGATTTTCTTATTACTTTTTACCGTTTGCTTTTATTACAAGGCCGGAGCACAGTCAGCAGATATTTTCCGGACCATATTGCAACGGGTTCATGATGAACAGATCAGCGCTGTAAACGATATCAACGTACTGGACAAGCAGGTGAAGAATAATCTGGCGACACTCAATCATGACAACGGCAAGTGGGAAGAGTTTGACTATACAGATCATAAACGGATCAATGCAAACTGGATGCCGGTACTGGAGCGGATACGAAGTATGACATTAGCATATTCACATCCGGGGAGCAGCTATTACAGAAATAAGCGTTTGTGGCAAGCTGTCAATAAAAGTTTAGCGTACTTCACTAATCATAACCCATTACCGTATTGTGATAACTGGTATCAGCAAGGTATTACACGTCCCCAATCTCTGTCATTGAGCCTTATCAATATGAAATTTGGAGCTAAAGCATTAGATAGATCTGTTGAAAAAAGTACGATTGCAGCTATATGTAAAGATACATCCGTCACAAGCAATGGTCGTAATAATCCTATGCATAAGTTTAATTTCGGTGCGAATAAAGCACAGATCGCTATGGGGTGGATATATCTGGGAGCATTGTTGCGTGATAAATCTGTATTGGAAACAGGTGTGCGGGAGACATATGCACCAATACAATATACAGAAGGTGAGGGGATGCAGTATGATCTTTCCTATGATATGCACTACGGATATCTGTATAATGGGGCTTACGGTACAGAATTTATGCATAGCGTTATCAAGTCAGCGGGTTACACTGCTGAGACCGAATATGCATTGAAGGGAGAAAAGTTAGTTTTGTTCCGCAAGTTTATTCTGGAATCCATATTCGGAGTGATCCGGGGCAAATGGATAGACTGGAATGTGCTGGGGAGAGGTATCTCGCGTATTGGAGCTACGCAGAGGGACTATTTGTCTGATTTGCTGCGATTGGAAAAGATTGATCCCGAAGGAAAAGAACAGTATGAGATTATACGTAAAAGAATGAGTGGTGAAGAAGATGTTTCTTTTGGCCTGATACCCCGGCATAAACATTACTGGAGTACAGATTATACGATACATAGCCGACCTTCTTATTTTCTGTCTATACATGCTGTATCCGGCAGAAACTATGCACAGGAGATCGGGAATCAGGAAAATATAAAAGGATTTTGGGGAGCTTCAGCAACAGTAAATCTACAGGTGGACGGACCTGAATATTACAATATATTTCCGCTCTGGCAGTGGACAAAATTACCGGGAACAACCTTACCGGATACCTTGCCGATTCCTGTAAACAAGGCTCCGGGTGAGGGCGACAGAAGAGGTACAGATGCTTTTTCAGGGGGAGTTTCGGATGAGCGGTATGGTGCCACGGCTTACGTGGTCAGTGAGGATCTGCATACATCTGCAAAAAAAGCTTGGTTTATGTTTGATGAGGAGATTGTGTGTCTGGGAGCTGGTATCAGTTCCACATTACCTTATGCTGTCCATACAACTCTTAATCAGACTTTATATAATGAAAGGGATTTTTTTGTATGTGCGGATCATAAGATACATCCGTTTGGCATGGATAGTCATTTCAATTCTGTAAATCATATCAACTGGATTCTGCATAATAGGGTTGGGTACACGTTTCCACGGGCAGGTGATATTAACCTGTCAGTTGAAAACAGAAAGAGCGATTGGAGTGAAATCAGGCATACAGGAGAGAAGGCAAATAAGAAGGTCGAAGACAAGCATGTATTTCAGTTGACGCTGGCGCATGGCGTACGTCCGAATAATGCAACTTATGCTTATATAATGGTGCCGGGGATTAATGGAGCTACAGAAATGGCAGATTATCTGTTACAGGATAATATTTTCATTCTGGCTAACAGCGATATCCTGCAGGCTGTCTTTCATAAGGGGCTACATATCTGGCAGATTGTATTTTATAAAGCTAATGAATCTTTTACCGACGGTCAGTTGAGATTATGGTCAGATATTCCCGCTATACTAATGCTTAAAAAACTGGATAATGGCCACTATCAGATTTTTGTATCAGATCCGACACAACTGCATAAGAAACTCAATCTCAGTATACAGTTACCCGGAGCATCCTCTCCAATCCGGATAGAATTTGATCTTCCTCAAAAACCTTTTGCGGGTCAGACGGTTTCTAGAATAATAGATTAATATTTGCTTAGAAAGTGCCTCATGCAAAATTAATCTATACCTCTTTCCGCATTTGCAAAATTAATGTAAATTAGAGGAAGGTAAATGGCGAATTTATCCGTTTGCTTTAACACTGACGCTTACCTCATTACCACTATGATTGACAATACGTTTTCGCTTACGAACAGGCAATTGTTAGATATTCTGATCTTATCAAAGGATGCTACTGCTATATATACCAGTGAAGATCTGATTATCGAGTTTGCAAATGATAGTATGCTGACGTTTTGGGGTAAGGACAGAAGTATAATCGGGATGGAATTGGGAGAGGTCGTTGCCGGCCTGAAAGAACAAGGCTTTATAGATCTGCTGAAAAATGTGTGGAACAGCGGAAATACTTACGAAGCTAAGGATGTACCAGCCAAACTGTTCAGAGACGGACAGTTTCAAACCTATTATTTTGATTTTATTTATCGTGCTCTGTTAGATGAGACTGGCAGAACCTATGCTATTCTGCATACAGCTACTGAAGTGAGTGATCGTATAGCAGCCTGGAAACTGGTTGAAAGTCAGGAAAAAATACAGGAACAGATTAATAAAGAGCTTAAAAATGTCAATAATGAATTTAAGCAGGCAAATAAAGAACTTAAACAAGCAAATAAAGAGCTGACGAGCTTATCCAGAGAACATCGTGCTGTTAATATAGAACTCAGCCAATCAAATGAGTATTCCAGAGATGTCAATGAGAAACTTATAGAAATCAATAGCGAGCTGTTACTATCTCAACGTCAGCTTGAGCATTCAGAGATGATGTTGCGTCTGGCTGTAGAAGCTGCCAATTTCGGCACATGGAGTGTAAATGTAGAAACGAGAGAGCTAGTAGCTTCAGTAAGGCTGAAAGAATTATTTGGCTTCTATCCTGAACAGCAATTGTCCTTGAATGATTGTCTCGATCAGGTTACAGAAGAATACCGGGAGTGGGTAACTGAATCTATTGAGACAGCTATAGCGGAAGGAAATGGTTACGATCTGTCTTATACTGTAAAAGGATTTCATGATCAGAAAATCCGTTGGCTGAGGGCTGTTGGAAGATTGATCGGAGATGTGAGCAGTGAAGGATTATTCTTTACAGGAATCGTAATGGATATCAGTAAGCAGAAAAGTGAGGAACAGCTGAAAAATGACTTTATATCGATTGTGAGTCACGAACTCAAAACTCCGCTTACCTCACTCATGGGGTATGTGCAGATTTTACAGATGATATTAAAAGATCATCAAGATGAGCGTCTTACCGGTATTCTGGACCGGTCCAAAAGTCAGGTTTCTAAAATGAACAGTATGATCAGCGGATTTTTAAATGTCTCGCGATTTGAAGACGGTAATCTTTACCTTGAAAAACAATCTTTCGAGATAAACGAGATGATCAGTGAGATTATATCAGATGTCTTGCTCACACACAGTTCACATCATATTGAGTTTGTTCCCACACAGTCCATTATATTATATGCCGATCGGGATAAAGTAGGGCAGGTAGTCAGTAATCTACTGAGTAATGCAATCAAATATGCTCCGCAGAGCAAAGAAATTACAGTGAAATGCGCATTGAATTCCGGAAATATGCTTGTAAGTATTCAAGACAGAGGGATAGGTATTCAGCAGGAAGAACTGGAGCGGTTGTTTACCCGATTTTACCGCATTGAGAATAAACAAACCAAAACTATATCCGGATTTGGTATTGGATTATATCTGTGTGCCGAAATAATCAAACGTCACAATGGACGGATCTGGGCCGAGAGTAAGGAGGGAACAGGTTCTGTTTTTCACTTTACTATTCCTGTAGCCAGACCTGAATAATAGTATATTAATCAAATGTTAAGCTTGATTTTACTTTTGGCGTAGTTATTGAATTGCCTTAGTATTATGAGAAAAGTGAAACGAATTTTATTAGCAGATGACGATGCTGGAATTGTAGATTCCACAACTATGTTATTGGAAATGATGGGATACAATGTAGATTCCACATTAGATGGATCGATAGTCCCTCAGGTGGTCACTTCTACCTCCAGTCCGGATCTGGTTATTATGGATATCTGGATGGCGGGAATAGATGGTCGTGACATCTGCAGAATTATAAAAAATGATCCTGTAACGTCCAAAATACCGGTTTTGATGATTTCTGCAAGTAAGGATATTAAAGCTTCTGCTATAGAAAGCGGGGCTGATGCTTTTCTTGAAAAACCTTTTGAACTGCAGGAACTGATCGATACGATCGAGAAACTGGCCAATTAAATTTCCCACTAAAGTTAGAGGGCACTGTTTCGCATCCCTGATATTGTTCGTATGTTTGTATTATGAAGAAAATGTACAATGATGTGGTCGAATTATTACCTGAGATGATTCATTGCTTCAATAGCCGTTCCATGTTTGATATACTGGAAGAAGGCGATATTATATCCTTTATTCCTTTTGAGGATGAAGCCGTAGCAAAAGACTTTGTCGCACAAACTAATCAGATGTTGGCCGATTATTTTGAAGTTGATGATGAACTGTGCTATTCGGAGGACAGTTATCTGCATAATCATGATAATCCAGTTTTCTTTTGGAAAGATTATCTGAATTGTTTCTTTACGCTGGAACTGGTAGGCGATGAAATGTCTAACGAAGGATTTGAAGGTACAAGTTACGGAATGTACAAAATCGTCGAAATAGCGTATATAAACGAAGTAAACAAACGCCTCAAGCAAAGACGTATTAACGGACTTCGACTGGAATATAAAGTGAAATCTACCCCAATGGATAGAAATAAACATTGGAACCGCACCTATGACAAAGACTTTTAAAAAATAGTCTTATTCCAATAAGTCAAAATATATTCCTGCTCTTTTCAAAAAGCAGCTATTTAATTCAATAATCTTAGTAAACAATAAAAGCCCGCGTCTCCACGCAGGCTTTAGGTTGAAACAAAAATACCCAAGTTTTTAGGGGTATGTGGTTACCACTTTACTCACTTTCCAGACATCCTGACTGCGGGTAAGGGTTATGTAGTCTACACGTGTGAAATTCTTAAAAGCCATAGTTGCTTTTGCTACACAGATATCACTGTTTTCATCCAGTACCTGGTATGAAGTGATACAGTCGTATTGCAGTCCTTTGGTGTTTTTCAGGAATTCAGTGTATTGGTTTTTGTTGAATTTTTCATTTGGTTTACTTGCTGTGTAGTATTCAAAATCTTTAGCGAATAGCTGATTGTTAAAGTTCAGGTTACCTAATGTAGTTGCTTCCAGAAATGATTTGACAGTACTTACCGAATTAGTTTTTACCAGGTTTGTATTTTCACTGGCGAAAGCACTTAGAGAAGTAACCAGAATCAGGGCAGTTGCGATGGATTTGATTGCGTTTTTCATGTTATTTAGTTTGTTTAGTTTTTGTTGTTATGTGTTATTGTTTGAATCAAAAGTAGAGTAGAATGTGCTGTCAGGGAATAGAGATTAGATCAATAGGGGTAAAAACTCGGCAAAACCGGGGCTTCTGTCGGTGAAAATTACAGGTGTCAGCGTCAAAATCATAAAAGCCGGCATTACACGGAGAATAAATCCCTATATATTTGCATGATCATGCATACCCGGATTAAAAAGAAGTAAAACAGGGTGTGGAATACTATCATAAAAGGCTATGGGTACAGAGAGAACATTGCGTACATGTGAAAAAGGGCATACGTTTTACAAAAGCAGCACCTGTCCTACATGCCCTGTGTGTAATAAAAAGAAAGGGACTGATACAGGTTTTCTTACCTATCTGAGCAATCCTGCAAGAAATTCGCTTTTGCATCATGGTATAAATACCTTAGAGGCACTAAGCGCGTATACAAGGAAAGAAATTCTGAATCTGCACGGAATAGGCAAAGCATCCATCCCGACACTAGAAAAATTATTGGCAGGGCAGGGGTTGTCCTTTAGGTCAGAACAACCCGTTCAGAAAGATTAATTTACCGGAATGGCAATGTTCCAGGATTTTGTGCCATTCTCAAAACCACCTTTTCCGTCCATTGTAGCAAAGAACATGCAGACAGGCTTGCCATTTTCAAAAAGTACAAATGGTCTTTCGAGTTGTCCCATTGTAATTTCTTTCCCATCCTCAAACTGTAATAAGCGGGAGTAGGCTTTGGGTTGTTTATCTATGGTCCATTTCAGTCCGTCTTTGGAATGAAACAGTACTCCGGCATGATGTTCCCCTGTCATCTTGCTGGTCATATCTTTCATCAGGAGATGCAGACCATCCTTATCCTCCCAAAGAAAAGGGTCTTCAAATTCGCTGTAGGCTGCATCTGCAAAGAGAGGCAGATTATTATTGAGTACTGTAAAGGTATCCTGTATGGATTTGGCATAAGCTATTCCAATCTTTTGCGAAGACTGATAAGGATATTTCTGACCATATGCTCTTCCTTTGAATACCATGAGTACAGATCCGTCTTTTCTGATCAGCGGAGCCGGATTAGAGGTCAAAAAGCTGTAAAAAGTGTTAGGCTTGCTATCTAAGACAGGTTTATCCAATCGCTTCCATGGACCTGTTACGGCATCTGCGATTGCTACACCGATACGTTTATTAGATCGTCCTACTGTCGCATATACTGAATTCAGGGAAAGTTGGGAAGCATCCTTTGGATCGTCGAACGGATGAGTAGAACCCATGTAAAAGAGAATATATTTATCTCCGAATTTACTGATACTTGGATTGTGTGTAGATCGTCCGTCCCAATACTGCGCACCTCTGGCCGGTAGTACGACCTCTTTGAAGGTATAAGGTCCTTCAGGCTTGGGAGATTCCGCTCTAACAATTTCAGACGCTACCATCCAGGTAGGGTGGAATGGGAATTTTTTTTGCCAGCGGGATGCAAACATGTGATACATCCCTTTTTCATCTTTGATAACCGAACCGCACCATACCCAGTAATCATCCATTGAAAATCCGGAATTGTATTTGACTTTACCAATATGCCCGAAAAAAGGATTAGTCTGTTGAGCTGAAGCTGTGCCCTTACTGATATACATGGTTATGCTCAGGGTGATTACAGCAACAATGCGCAACATTCCTTTAGAGGAGTTGTACATGGGGTTAAGGTGTTTTTGGTTAGTTTACAGTAAATGTCGTATAGTATAGTGAAAACTATACGACATAGTTTTATTTATATAAAATGATATAAAAATATCACATTACCGACATATGCAGGTTTAGCCTGATCTTTGATATTTAAGGTCGCTTCAATCGTTACTTTGGTTACACCGCGTAGATTAACTGCTGATATCAATTTTGCTTTAAGCTGTACAGCACTGTCGACAGTAACTGCCTGTCCGAATTTAAGCTGTTCTATGCCATAGTTTACTTCCATCTTAATGTTGCGGACATCTGCAATCTGTTTCCACAGGTAGGGAATTAGTGATAATGTCAGATAGCCATGCGCAATAGTCGTTTTAAAAGGGCTGTCAGTTTCGGCTTTTTTGGAATCTATATGTATCCATTGATGATCCAGTGTTGCATCTGCAAATCTGTTGATTTGTTCCTGATCAATAATGTGCCAATCCGAAAGACCAAGCTCTTTACCTTCGTGTGATTTGTATTCTTCGAAATTGTTAATTATCAGCATAGTTATAAATCAATATTTAAAGTGTTAATGAAGATCCTTGTTTCCGGTATGCCGGATAAAAATTGCTTATTACTTGGATAACCTTTAATTCGCATATTTGTTTAATATGAAGCCTTAATTATCCTTTGTTACTAAGTCTTTCTAAATGTACTAAATTTCTTGTTATAATAGTCAATCTGTAGCTTATTATCATTCAACTGTAAAAATAGTAAGTACAGCTGCATGATCGGATGCCCATACATCATCAATATCAGGACTTGTCCGGACAATTTTGGAAGAAATGGCTTTTATTCCTCCTTTGTAGTAGATAAAATCTATTCTGGCATTCTGCAGTTGTCCGTATATTGGAGCAAAGGTTCCTCCCTGATGTGTCAGCTCATCTGGATTCATCTCCCGGAAAGAATCTTTAAAACCTTGTTCATACATGAATTTTGAGGTAGGAAAGGCTACCGGACCATAGCCATAGTGCAGGGATCTGGTTCGTTCTGTCCAGTCCAGATGACTACAGGAATTAAAATCTCCTGCAATAATAACAGGCATATCCGGAGATTCTATATAAGGATTGACATCTTTTTCCATCAGATTGCGGATGTCTGTGAGAGCAAGTACAGCGTCTTCGGCTATCCAGGTTTGGGGATCCATTCCTGTATTTTGATAAGCACAGGTATACTCCGGTCTGTAGGCATATCTCAGCCAGCAATCATTAACAAGTATACGTTTGCCATTTGGTAAATCTATTTTGGCAGGATTCGATTTGAAAGGTTCACTGGATTTTATACTTTCTACAGGATATCTGCTCAGCAAAGCCAGGTTATCTTTAGACGATTTTGTTTGAAGGTGAAATCCTAATGCCTGAGCGATACTGTCTTGTGCAGAATATCCTTCCTGCATCGTGATGATATCCGCTTTAGCACTGCGAATAAGATCTGTTATTCTGCTTCTCCCGGCTTCCTTGCCCAGGTGCACGCCTCCATGCCATATATTCCATTGTAATACCCGGACCAGATTATTATTCATTTTAGGCGTAATGTGTTGTTCTATTTCACTTGCCTCTTCCTCCGGAATGTATGTCTTTCCTGACAGTTTAAAGTCAGGTACCGTTGCCCGTATTTTATGACCTACACGGGCATCTTCAGCAATGTCAAAGGTGACGAGGAAATAATTAACTCCCGGTCGCAAATGAAATTTTTTCGAATTTCTTTTTTCACGGAATACCATTTCCACTGCCGGTTTTACCGGCTGTTCAAAAAGAGGTTCTCTGACCGAAGACCGGGGATACTGCCCGGTATAGTAGATGCGGATATTGCGGATGTCAGCTATGGTTGTCTGTTCGTTTAACCGGAGCCTGATCTCATCCAGTGTCAGTGCCTGCTTGTTTCCCTGAGCAATGACTCTGATTTTCAGTGCCTGCCCGTCTTTTGTACCTTGTTCAAGATCCCATTCATTTTGGATAACGACTGCATTGAAAAGCTGTTGTTTACCATCAAAATTCTGAAATGAAGTATTGGTGTTGTCAACAGCATAAGCCATTGGAAGATGACCATAATAGTCACTTCTGCCATTGCGGAGATGATAAGACAGAGGGTCTTTACCAACCCAGTTGACAGACATAACATCCCTGAAGTCATCAAAATTGTAATATGCTGTTAAATATGAAAAATAAGGATGTGCAGCGACAACAGATTTGTTCTTCCATTCGTTTATTGCGGATAGAGGAATAGCTTTTGACCATATTCTCACTTCATCGATTAATCCTCCGAAGCAGTGTTCCTTTTCATGAAGACCTATTGCTGCAGGTAATATAGCTATAGCGGTATCTTTTCGGCCTACTTCTTTGCCATCCATATATAATACGGTGGTCCGGCCATTACATGAGGCAGCAACGTGATGCCAGTTGTCATCCATCTTTACCGAGGCTGTGAGTTGCGCACCTTTATTATGGAGATAACCATCCCTGAGTACCAAAGGCATATTGTCACAGATATTGAGTTCACTGTATTCTCCGCCTCCTATAATAGCTTCATAGGGTTTCCAGTTGCTGTCATTTCCTTTTATCCACGCTTCTATTGTCCATTCACCGGACATAATTCCTATTCCTGTCCGTACATCGTTGTCTTTACCGTCCATATGCAAAGCCATATTAGAGTTTTGTGCCTGACATTTGAGTGAATAACACAGAAATAGTAGAATCAGCAGATTGAATTTTAGATACATAATGAAGATCAACAATAATTATAAACAGTTATTCCATAAGATGCGTACCTGATACAGCATACGAAGGTTAGCAAACCTGTATTCCAAATATACTGTATTCACGATGATTCACAATTTAAGCCTGTCTTGGAGAAAGAGGAGGGAAGGCGGAGATAATATCCGTAATTTACTCAAATCAACCGATTGCCTAGCTATATTTCCGGAAGTGTGAATGAGGATTTCAATGTAGGGAAGTATTTAAAATGTTACAGGTTAACTCATTAAAAACATATTTCAGAAAAAGTTTAGCATAATTTCTAAAAATCATTTGGAAAAAAATCAGAAAGTTTTAATTTTACATAACCAGTTATGTAGTTAGCTACTTTATTAACTGTGTGCTGTGAAAATTTTAATGATTTCAACTGACGCTCAAAGATTATTATATGGAATTTTTTAATAAAACAGGAAAGATGGCCTTAGGGAGCAGGCTACGATTGCTGACCGCTAAAGTAACGGAAGATGCCGCTAAGGTGTATGAACTTTATAATATGGCTTTTTCACCCAAATGGTTTCCCGTATTTTTTATGTTGGCGGAAGAAGGAGAAAAGACTATTTCAGAGATTGCTAATGAAATCGGACATTCTCAACCCTCTGTTACCAAAATTATACGCGAGATGGGCGTTGCAGGTCTGATTGCGGATAATCTGGATTCGGATGATAAGCGTCGTAACGTGGTAGGACTGACAGAGCAGGGAAAAGAACTTTCGAAGAAGATCAGTGTGCAATACAAGGATGTCGAAGCTGCCGTAGAAAGTGTGATGAAGGAAGCCAGACATGATCTCTGGGCTGCGATTGAAGAGTGGGAAGTATTGTTAGAGCAGAAATCGTTGTTGAGACGGGTACAGGAGCAGCGCAAAATCCGCGAGAGTAAAGCGGTACAGATTGTAAGGTATGAGCCGAAGTACCAGTCTGTCTTTAAATCTCTTAATGAGGAATGGATTTCCAGGTATTTTGAAATGGAAGAAACCGATTATAAAGCGCTGGATAATCCGCAGGAATACATTCTGGACAAGGGAGGAGCTATATTTGTAGCGCTTTATAATGGAGAGCCTCTGGGTGTATGTGCATTGATCAGAATGAATGATGCTGAATACGATTACGAAATGGCAAAAATGGCTGTTTCACCTGCAGCGCAAGGAAAAAATATTGGTTTATTACTGGGGCAGGAAATTGTTAAAGAAGCGAGGAATCTGGGAGCTGCCAGTATTTATCTGGAAAGTAATACAATTCTCGAACCGGCAATCAATCTGTATTACAAATTAGGATTTGAAAAAATTATCGGACATGCTACCCCTTACAAGCGGTGTAATATACAAATGGCGCTGGTTCTGAATAAGGATAAATAGTTCACCTTTAAAGTGATAGGTAAATGTGTTCCGGATTCTTGGTCTTCCGGAACACATTTTTTATTTGGGATTATGCCTGTCGTGTTATAAAGTTACACAGTAATTTCAGTACAGCAGAGTATTTCATTTCTATTGTCTGTGAGCCAGTATTCTTCATTAAAATGTTCAATCACTTTAAAGTCTTTGAATCCGCGGGGAAGTTCAATATCCAGCAGTTTGTTATCTTGTATAGAAAGTAATTTCTGTTTACCTTTCCATTCATCGCTTTTGAATACCGGGGTGAGGATAAGGTATTGCTGTGAAGAAGTGAATACACCTCTGACTCCATGCTTTTTCGTATCTCTTTTAAATCCTTTTTGTTCCAGAAGACGATTAATCAGCTTTCCTGATGAATCTATTTCTCCGTATGTGAAGAAATCCATGCCATATCTGTTGAGACTCATGGTATCCGATCCCTCTGCAAAGGCCAGCAGTTTGTCATCCATAGAAATGACATGTCCGATAATTGGAGGATCCTCCGGCATGTCCTCGGCCTCAAATCCGCCAAATCTATCCATCGGATAATCTTCTGTATTCAAACTTATCACCTGCTGCCACTGAGCTGTTTGCTTACTGAAGTCTATATGCAGAAATGCCAGATACCTGTTATTTTGAGATGCAATAGGTTCAGAGAAGATAATAGCATAGGTATTGTTAATCTGCCCGATAGCGGATACACCACTTATTCTGGGCGTAAGGCCAAACATGCTATACGTATTGAAAAGTTCCTTGCCGGTAATACTTATTTCTGCAGAAATATCCAGATCGGTATTCCATATTTTCAAAGTTGACAGATCTTCCAGAAGGCCAATTTGTGATTTAAAGGCTAACAGCATCATACTATGATGATTTTCGAAGGCATCACTTGAATCTGCTATTATTGTGTGCATATGTCCGTTAGCCAATGTCACGAGAGCAACTCCTTCTAAATCTTCTGCAAGAGTAACAAATGTGCCATTATCGAGTATAATACTTCGTCTGTCCAGTATATAACTTGTTTCAGGAAGTGAGAATCTTTCTTTTATTGCAAGTTTGATCATGATTCGACCGTTCTTTATTTTTTTATAATCTGAATTTTGCTTTACAATTCTTCTGTTTGGAATAATTCATACTGTGTATGTATATATTGCATGACATTTTGTTGCTGGCTGATATCTAAGGACAAAGCTAATCTTTCTGCGACTTCCATTGAAAATGCTGCAAAAAGTTCTGTTATCAGAAATAGTGCTTTCCAGTTTGCTGCTATACTATGATCCGCATACGTCTGTAATATGCGTTCATAATTCTCTTTCGAAAGGTAACGCTGCATATTTTTTCCTGATTTGCCGAATGTAACTTCAAAATTATGTTCCGTTCCGATTTTCCATGCGACGACATTCATAAACATGGGCCTGATATGCATGTCAAATACTTCTTTGGCATAGGTTATTTCCTTTCGGTAAAGTCCCTTTACGACATAGGTACTGACCCACCAGAATTCGTTACAGGTTTCAGCAAATTCCTGTTCTGCAGGTTTGTCAATAAAATAGTCACTTTCGCTGCTGTCAGCTATGCCTTCAAATAGCCCGTCTTTATCTAACCATACGACTGTAAGGCTATCCTGTTGATAGGTATCCAGTCCTGAGACGGGAAATAATGTAAGATCAATACGGTTGAAATCTGCAAACAGCATAAGATAAGCAAAGGATTGAGCATCTTGCCCGGATTCATCTGTAATGTAAGACATCGCATCGGGGAGCTGCATAATAATCCGCTCTCCGAAGGTATCGATCCATGTGTGATCCTTCCTGAAACTGTCCGGTTCGTTCACGATAAAGACGATATCATAATCCTGAAACTTGTCCGGTTTAACAGCTGGGTTTGCCCTTGATCCGTTCAAAAGGATAGCGCGGATACGCGAATCAGTTTTCCCGAATGCTATGATCATGTTTTTTATTTCCGATGCTGTCCTCATTGTTGCTGATAACAATTTGATCCTGATTTTAGTTTGTAAATTCTAATTCGTATTCACCTGTTACAGTAATGCTTTATAATAATACCACATTTATTTGTAGTTTTGTCCGGCTTGAAAAGATTTCTTCCCATATTACTGATGGCTATTATGCTGATACAATCCTTTAACAGGGTCTGGATCGTTAGCTCATTCTATATTAATCAGGAATATATAGCCGTCAATCTCTGTGTCAACCGGTTTGATAAGGTAGCCACCTGTAAAGGCTCCTGCGTATTGAAAGAACGGTTGAAAAAAGAGAAGGAGAGTGAACAGCAGGCTGCAAAGCAAAAGATCTCCGATGTCTATGCTTTCTTTCAGCTCAAATCTTCACTGCAGCAAAAGAAAGTAGTAAATCCTGATCGTGAACGCAAATTTCCTCCGTTTACTTCTGACCTTTTGCCAACGGGAAATCCTTCATCCATATTCCATCCTCCGGTATTCCTTGCCTGATTCCTAATCATACGTATTTTTTAATTATTTAGTATTAACTCATCTTATATGGATAAGCAGATGGACAACATTCCTGTTTATGATATTAGTATGTTTAATGCAGACTGTACTTTGTTCTGGATGGAGACGCTGGAAAGATGTTCGGTTCGTAACCTTTGGTTGCGGAGGCCACATAAGCAACGTTTTTGTATGCTCCTATATCTGACGAAAGCGTCCGGTGTGGTGCGGATAGACGACACTACTATTCATTCAGATCATAATGAGACAGTCATATGCAGTACTCCTAATAGCGTAAACAGTATAAAACTGGAACCGGATTCAACGGGTTTCATTATAGC